>NZ_CP057630.1:0-4885668 GCF_013890155.1 Citrobacter sp. RHB20-C16
GTGTCACTTTCGCTTTGGCAGCAGTGTCTTGCCCGATTGCAGGATGAGTTACCAGCCACAGAATTCAGTATGTGGATACGCCCTTTGCAGGCGGAACTGAGCGATAACACGCTGGCTTTGTATGCGCCAAACCGTTTTGTGCTCGATTGGGTAAGAGACAAGTACCTTAACAATATCAATGGGCTGCTGAATAATTTCTGCGGCGCAGATGCCCCGCAACTGCGTTTTGAGGTCGGGACGAAGCCCGTCAGCCAGACGCTGAAGGCGCCCGTGAACAACAACGTCGCCGCTCCGGCTCAGGTGGCGCACCAGGTTCAGCCGCAGCGCGCGTCGCCTGTCGCGGCGCGTCCTGGCTGGGACAATGTGCCTGCGCCGGCAGAACCCACCTATCGCTCTAACGTTAACGTCAAACACACGTTTGATAACTTCGTTGAAGGTAAATCCAACCAGTTGGCTCGCGCGGCGGCGCGTCAGGTGGCGGACAATCCTGGTGGCGCCTATAACCCGCTGTTCCTTTATGGCGGCACCGGTCTGGGTAAAACCCACCTGTTGCACGCGGTGGGAAACGGCATTATGGCGCGCAAACCTAATGCCAAAGTGGTGTATATGCACTCCGAACGCTTTGTCCAGGACATGGTAAAAGCCCTGCAAAACAACGCGATCGAAGAGTTTAAACGCTATTATCGTTCCGTCGATGCCCTCCTCATCGATGACATCCAGTTCTTCGCTAATAAAGAACGATCTCAGGAAGAATTTTTCCACACCTTTAACGCCCTTCTTGAAGGTAATCAGCAGATCATTTTGACTTCGGATCGTTATCCAAAAGAGATCAACGGCGTTGAGGATCGTCTGAAATCCCGCTTCGGCTGGGGGCTGACGGTGGCGATCGAACCGCCAGAACTGGAAACGCGCGTGGCGATCCTGATGAAAAAGGCCGACGAAAATGATATTCGTCTGCCGGGTGAAGTGGCCTTCTTTATTGCCAAGCGTCTACGCTCTAACGTGCGTGAGCTGGAAGGGGCACTGAACCGTGTGATTGCCAACGCCAACTTTACCGGTCGGGCGATTACCATCGACTTCGTTCGCGAAGCGCTGCGCGATCTGCTGGCGTTACAGGAAAAACTGGTCACCATCGACAATATTCAGAAGACGGTGGCGGAGTATTACAAAATTAAAATTGCGGATTTGCTGTCCAAGCGTCGTTCTCGCTCGGTAGCGCGTCCGCGTCAAATGGCCATGGCGTTGGCGAAAGAGCTCACCAACCACAGCTTGCCGGAAATTGGCGATGCGTTTGGTGGCCGCGACCACACTACGGTGCTTCATGCCTGCCGTAAGATTGAGCAGTTGCGTGAAGAAAGCCATGATATTAAAGAAGATTTCTCAAACTTAATCAGAACATTATCTTCGTGACGCTATGAAATTTACCGTTGAACGTGAACATTTATTAAAGCCGCTTCAGCAGGTCAGCGGTCCGCTGGGTGGTCGTCCTACGCTGCCTATTCTTGGCAACCTGTTGCTGCAGGTGGCTGACGGTGCGCTTTCGCTGACGGGTACCGATCTTGAAATGGAAATGGTGGCCCGCGTTGCGTTGATTCAGCCGCATGAGCCCGGCGCCACCACTGTCCCGGCGCGGAAGTTCTTTGATATCTGCCGTGGCCTACCGGAAGGGGCGGAAATCGCCGTCCAGCTGGAAGGCGATCGCATGCTGGTACGTTCGGGCCGCAGTCGTTTTTCGCTGTCCACGCTGCCTGCCGCCGACTTCCCGAATCTGGATGACTGGCAGAGCGAGGTAGAATTCACCCTGCCGCAGGCGACGATGAAGCGTCTGATTGAAGCCACGCAGTTCTCCATGGCTCATCAGGACGTGCGTTACTACTTAAACGGCATGCTGTTTGAGACCGAAGGTGAAGAGTTGCGTACCGTGGCAACTGATGGTCACCGTCTGGCGGTTTGCTCTATGCCTGTTGGTCAGTCGCTGCCCAACCATTCGGTGATCGTGCCGCGTAAAGGTGTGATTGAACTGATGCGTATGCTCGACGGCGGCGATAACCCGCTGCGCGTGCAGATTGGCAGCAACAACATCCGCGCACACGTTGGCGACTTTATCTTTACGTCTAAGCTGGTGGACGGCCGTTTCCCGGATTACCGTCGCGTACTGCCGAAGAATCCGGATAAACATCTGGAAGCCGGCTGCGATATCCTCAAGCAGGCTTTTGCCCGCGCGGCGATCCTGTCGAACGAGAAATTCCGCGGCGTGCGTCTGTATGTGAGTGAAAATCAGCTCAAAATCACGGCGAACAACCCGGAACAGGAGGAAGCCGAAGAGATTCTGGATGTCACCTACCCGGGGACTGAAATGGAGATCGGCTTTAACGTCAGCTACGTATTAGATGTCCTGAATGCGCTGAAGTGTGAAAACGTGCGCATCATGCTGACTGACTCCGTGTCGAGCGTACAAATTGAAGATGCGGCGTCGCAAAGTGCGGCTTACGTTGTTATGCCAATGAGATTGTAGAATCTGAAAGGGGCTGGTTTACTTGCCATTTCGTTTTCCGGCAGTGCTCGAAATGCTCACGTACTTCGTGTACGCTCCGCTTTCTGCGCACTGGCGGTAAACGAACTGGCTGCGACACTCACGCCCCCTGGATGATGCTCTGAAATATGTCGCTATCCCGACTCTTAATCAAAGATTTCCGCAATATTGAAAATGCGGATCTCGCGTTATCCCCCGGCTTTAACTTCCTGGTTGGCGCGAACGGCAGCGGTAAAACCAGCGTTCTGGAAGCCATCTATACGCTCGGCCACGGCCGGGCGTTTCGCAGTTTGCAGATTGGTCGCGTCATTCGTCACGAGCAGGAGTCGTTTGTTCTTCATGGGCGATTGCAGGGAAATGAGCGGGAAACCTCGATTGGGTTAACCAAAGATAAGCTGGGTGACAGTAAAGTGCGTATCGACGGCACTGACGGCCACAAGGTGGCGGAGCTGGCGCTGTTGATGCCGATGCAACTGATCACCCCTGAGGGGTTTACTTTACTCAACGGCGGCCCCAAATACAGAAGAGCGTTCCTCGATTGGGGATGCTTTCACAATGAAGCTGGATTCTTCACCGCCTGGAGCAACCTGAAGCGTCTGCTCAAGCAGCGCAATGCGGCGCTGCGCCAGGTGAGTCGTTACGAGCAACTGCGTCCGTGGGATAAAGAACTGATCCCGCTGGCGGAACAAATCAGCACCTGGCGCGCGGAGTACAGCGCCGGTATCGCACAGGATATGGCGGATACTTGCCAGCAGTTTCTTCCTGAATTTTCTCTCTCCTTCTCTTTTCAGCGCGGCTGGGAGAAAGAGACTGATTATGCCGAGGTGCTGGAACGTGGTTTTGAACGCGACCGCATGTTGACTTACACCGCGCACGGCCCGCATAAAGCGGATTTCCGCATTCGCGCCGACGGTGCGCCGGTAGAAGATACCTTGTCGCGTGGGCAGTTAAAGCTGCTAATGTGCGCCTTACGTCTGGCGCAAGGGGAGTTCCTCACCCGTGAAAGCGGGCGGCGGTGTCTCTACCTGATAGATGATTTTGCCTCAGAGCTTGATGATGCGCGTCGCGGACTGTTAGCCAGTCGATTAAAAGCGACGCAATCACAGGTCTTTGTCAGCGCAATCAGCGCTGAACACGTTCTGGACATGTCGGACAAAAATTCGAAGATGTTCACCGTGGAAAAGGGTAAAATAACGGATTAACCCAAGTTTAAATGAGCGAGAAACGTTGATGTCGAATTCTTATGACTCCTCCAGTATCAAAGTCCTGAAAGGACTGGATGCGGTGCGTAAGCGCCCGGGTATGTATATCGGCGATACGGATGACGGCACCGGTCTGCACCACATGGTATTCGAGGTGGTAGATAACGCTATCGACGAAGCGCTCGCGGGTCACTGTAAAGACATTATTGTCACCATCCATGCCGACAACTCTGTCTCCGTACAGGATGATGGACGCGGCATCCCGACCGGTATTCACCCGGAAGAAGGCGTATCGGCGGCGGAAGTGATCATGACCGTTCTGCACGCAGGCGGTAAATTCGACGATAACTCCTATAAAGTCTCCGGCGGTCTGCACGGTGTGGGTGTCTCCGTGGTGAACGCCCTGTCGCAGAAACTGGAACTGGTTATCCAGCGCGATAACAAAATCCACCGTCAGATCTACGAGCACGGCGTTCCGCAGGCACCGCTGGCAGTCACTGGCGATACCGATAAAACCGGCACGATGGTTCGTTTCTGGCCGAGCCACGAAACCTTCACTAACGTCACGGAGTTCGAATACGAGATTCTGGCGAAGCGTCTGCGCGAACTGTCGTTCCTGAACTCTGGCGTCTCTATTCGCCTGAAAGACAAGCGCGATGGTAAAGAAGACCATTTCCACTATGAAGGTGGCATCAGGGCGTTCGTTGAGTATCTGAACAAGAACAAAACGCCAATCCACCCGAATATCTTCTATTTCTCCACCGAAAAAGACGGTATCGGCGTGGAAGTTGCACTGCAATGGAACGACGGCTTCCAGGAAAACATCTACTGCTTTACTAACAACATTCCGCAGCGTGACGGCGGTACGCACCTGGCAGGTTTCCGTGCGGCGATGACCCGTACCCTGAACGCCTACATGGACAAAGAAGGCTACAGCAAAAAAGCGAAAGTCAGCGCTACCGGTGATGATGCCCGTGAAGGTCTGATTGCTGTGGTGTCCGTGAAGGTGCCGGATCCGAAGTTCTCCTCGCAGACCAAAGATAAACTGGTCTCCTCTGAGGTGAAATCGGCGGTAGAACAGCAGATGAACGAACTGCTGAGCGAATACCTGCTGGAAAACCCGTCTGACGCCAAAATCGTGGTCGGTAAAATTATTGATGCGGCCCGTGCCCGTGAAGCAGCCCGCCGTGCGCGTGAAATGACGCGTCGTAAAGGGGCGCTGGATCTGGCGGGTCTGCCTGGCAAACTGGCGGACTGTCAGGAACGCGACCCGGCGCTGTCCGAACTGTACCTTGTGGAAGGGGACTCCGCGGGCGGCTCTGCAAAACAGGGGCGTAACCGCAAGAACCAGGCGATTCTGCCGCTGAAGGGTAAGATCCTCAACGTAGAGAAAGCGCGCTTCGACAAGATGCTCTCTTCGCAGGAAGTGGCGACGCTGATCACCGCGCTCGGTTGCGGTATCGGTCGTGACGAGTACAACCCGGACAAACTGCGCTATCACAGCATCATTATCATGACCGATGCGGACGTCGACGGCTCGCATATTCGTACGCTGTTGTTGACCTTCTTCTATCGTCAGATGCCAGAAATCGTTGAGCGTGGCCACGTCTACATTGCCCAGCCGCCGCTGTACAAAGTGAAGAAAGGCAAGCAGGAACAGTACATTAAAGACGATGAGGCGATGGACCAGTACCAGATCTCCATCGCGCTGGACGGTGCAACGCTGCACACCAACGCCAGCGCACCGGCGCTGTCTGGTGAAGCGTTAGAAAAACTGGTTTCTGAGTACAACGCCACGCAGAAAATGATTGGTCGTATGGAGCGTCGCTTCCCGAAAGCAATGTTGAAAGAGCTGGTGTATCAGCCGACGCTAACTGAAGACAATCTTTCAGACGAGCAGACCGTGACCCGTTGGGTGAACGCGCTAATTACCGAGCTAAATGAGAAAGAGCAGCACGGTAGCCAGTGGAAGTTCGATATCCAGCACAATACGGAACAGAATCTGTTTGAACCGATCGTGCGTGTGCGTACCCACGGTGTGGACACCGACTACGCGCTGGATCACGAGTTTGTAACGGGGGCGGAATACCGCCGTATCTGCACGCTGGGTGAAAAACTGCGCGGCCTGATGGAAGAAGATGCCTTCATCGAACGTGGTGAACGTCGTCAACCGGTTGCCAGCTTCGAACAGGCGCTGGACTGGCTGGTGAAAGAGTCACGTCGTGGTCTGGCTATTCAGCGTTATAAAGGTCTGGGCGAGATGAACCCGGATCAGCTGTGGGAAACCACCATGGATCCGGAAAGCCGTCGCATGTTACGCGTTACCGTGAAGGATGCGATTGCTGCTGACCAGTTGTTCACCACGCTGATGGGCGACGCCGTAGAACCACGTCGTGCGTTTATCGAAGAGAACGCCCTGAAAGCGGCAAATATCGATATCTAATCCCTGTCTATAGGCCGGATAAGGCGGTTTTACGCCGCCATCCGGCAAGATCCTGCGTGATGCCTGATGGCGCGTTGCTTATCAGGCCTACAATTGCTCGTCAAAAGGGGAATCGTGATTCCCCTTCTTATCCCCCTTTTCGCTGCTGTTTTTTGAGCGGAATCGCGTTAGCATGAGTCAGGACTCATTGAATGCGGGGAATTCATGGCTATCAAACTCATTGCTATCGATATGGATGGCACCCTTCTGTTACCCGATCACACCATTTCACCGGCGGTTAAACGTGCGATTGCCGCAGCCCGTGAAAAAGGGGTAAACGTGGTACTGACCACCGGTCGTCCGTATGCGGGTGTACACAGCTATCTGAAAGAGCTGCATATGGAACAACCCGGCGACTACTGCATTACCTATAACGGTGCGCTGGTGCAGAAAGCGGGCGATGGTAGCACTGTCGCACAAACCGCGCTGAGCTATGACGATTACCGCTATCTGGAAAAACTCTCCCGCGAGGTCGGCTCGCACTTCCACGCGCTGGACCGTACCACGCTGTATACCGCAAACCGTGATATCAGCTATTACACCGTACATGAATCCTATGTCGCGACCATTCCACTGGTGTTCTGCGAAGCGGAAAAGATGGATCCGCAAACCCAGTTCCTGAAAGTGATGATGATTGATGAGCCCGCGATCCTCGATCAGGCCATCGCCCGTATTCCGGCAGAAGTGAAAGAGAAATATAACGTGCTGAAAAGTGCGCCGTACTTCCTCGAAATCCTCGATAAACGCGTCAATAAAGGCACTGGTGTGAAATCACTGGCTGATGCGCTGGGCATCAAACCGGAAGAAATTATGGCGATTGGCGATCAGGAAAATGACATCGCGATGATCGAGTATGCCGGGCTTGGGGTAGCGATGGATAACGCCATTCCCCTGGTGAAAGAGATTGCCAACTTTGTCACCAAATCAAATCTGGACGATGGCGTTGCGTATGCCATTGAGCAGCACGTCCTGAAGTAATCCCTCTGGATGGTTTGCCATGACCCGCGTTGATCGCGGGTTTTTTTATCCCCGCCGTTTACTCCTCATAACATTTTTATTACCGATTGTCGTTTTTGTGATCTAAATTGTAGTACAACATATCTATGTTGTACTACATTGAGCGCATCGCAACACTGTATAGCATCACGTTAGTACTACAAAAATGAGGCGAATTTCAGCGATAACGGTAAAGTAGAGAGGACCATCCAGAGCACAAGGACTCTCCATGACTCTCAATAAAACCGATCGCATCGTGATCACGCTGGGCAAACAGATTGTCAGCGGTAAATACGTACCGGGTGCCGCACTCCCTGCGGAAGCGGAGCTGTGTGAGGAGTTTGAAACCTCACGCAATATCATTCGCGAAGTGTTCCGCTCGCTAATGGCAAAGCGGCTGATTGAAATGAAGCGTTATCGCGGTGCCTTTGTCACATCGCGGAATCAGTGGAATTACCTCGATACCGACGTGTTGCAATGGGTACTGGAAAACGATTACGACCCGCGGCTCATCAGTGCGATGAGCGAGGTCCGAAATCTGGTGGAACCCGCGATTGCCCGCTGGGCAGCGGAACGCGCGACCTCGAGTGATTTGGCTGAAATTGAATCGGCGCTCAATGACATGATCGCCAACAATCAGGATCGGGAGGCCTTTAATGAAGCGGATATCCGCTATCACGAAGCGGTATTGCAGTCAGTGCATAACCCGGTTTTGCAACAGCTGAGCGTGGCAATCACTTCGCTTCAGCGGGCGGTATTTGAACGGACCTGGATGGGCGATGAAGCCAACATGCCAAAAACGCTCCAGGAACATAAGGCGCTATTCGATGCGATACGGCATCAGGATAGCAATGCGGCAGAGCAGGCGGCCCTGACCATGATCGCCAGCTCGACACGAAGGTTGAAGGAAATCACATGACAGCTCGCTACATCGCAATTGACTGGGGATCGACCAATTTGCGCGCCTGGCTTTACCAGGGCGACAAATGCCTGGAAAGCAGGCAATCAGAAGCAGGCGTTACGCGTCTGAACGGTAAATCCCCTGAGGCGGTGTTAGCAGAAGTCACACAAAACTGGCGCGACAGCGCCACACCGGTGGTTATGGCCGGAATGGTCGGTAGCAACGTGGGCTGGAAGATTGCCCCGTATCTGCCGGTTCCTGCCTCTTTCGCTGCCATTGGTGAGCAGTTAACGCCCGTTGGCGACAATGTCTGGATTATTCCTGGCTTGTGTGTTTCGCGCGACGATAACCACAATGTGATGCGCGGCGAAGAGACACAACTGCTCGGCGCACGCACGCTTTCTCCTTCTTCTGTCTATGTCATGCCGGGGACGCACTGCAAATGGGTGCAGGCTGACGCAGAGCAAATTCACGATTTTCGTACCGTGATGACCGGTGAACTACACCATTTGCTCCTGCAACACTCGCTGGTGGGCGCTGGTTTGCCGGAACAGCAAACCTCTTCAGACGCCTTTGCCGCCGGGCTTGCGCGCGGGATCGACTCCCCTGCCGTTTTGCCACAACTTTTTGAGGTTCGTGCCTCGCACGTGCTGGGAAATCTCCCGCGCGAGCAGGTCAGTGAGTTTCTCTCTGGCCTGTTGATTGGCGCAGAGGTCGCCAGCATGCGTGATTTCATCGCGCACGAGCAGACCATCACGATTGTCGCAGGCGCATCGCTGACATCACGCTATCAGCAGGCGTTCCACGCCATGGGGCGTGACGTTTCCGCGGTCCCCGGCGATACGGCATTTCAGGCAGGTATAAGGAGCATCGCCCATGCAGTGGCAAACTAATCTTCCGCTTATTGCGATTTTGCGCGGCATTACCCCCGAGGAGGCGCTTGAGCACGTTGGCGCAGTGATCGACGCCGGATTTGACGCGGTGGAGATCCCGCTTAACTCCCCCGAGTGGGAAAAGAGCATTCCGGCCGTGGTGGATGCGTTTGGCGATAACGCGCTGATCGGTGCCGGAACGGTATTACAACCGGAGCAGGTGGATCGCCTGGCGAAGATGGGCTGTCGGCTCATTGTGACGCCAAATATCAATGCGGAGGTCATTCGCCGTGCGGTGGGTTACGGCATGACGGTCTGTCCGGGATGCGCCACCGCCACAGAAGCCTTTACCGCGTTGGATGCTGGCGCGCAGGCGCTGAAAATTTTCCCGTCATCGGCCTTTGGACCGGATTACATCAAAGCGCTGAAAGCGGTATTACCCGCCAGTGTACCGGTCTTTGCCGTGGGCGGCGTAACGCCAGACAACCTGGCGCAGTGGATGAAAGCCGGGTGTGTGGGTGCGGGACTGGGCAGCGATCTGTATCGCGCCGGGCAGTCCGTAGCGCGCACCGCGCAGCAGGCGGCAGCATTTGTTAAGGCATATCGAGAGGCAGTGAAATGAAAATAACCAAACTCACCACGTACCGTTTACCTCCACGTTGGATGTTCCTGAAAATTGAAACCGACGAAGGCGTTGTTGGTTGGGGCGAGCCGGTGATTGAAGGCCGCGCCCGTACCGTCGAAGCGGCGGTGCATGAACTGGGCGATTACCTGATTGGTCAGGACCCGGCGCGCATTAATGACCTGTGGCAGGTAATGTATCGCGCAGGTTTCTACCGCGGCGGCCCGATACTGATGAGCGCCATCGCTGGCATCGACCAGGCATTGTGGGATATCAAAGGTAAAGTGCTGAACGCGCCGGTCTGGCAACTGATGGGCGGCCTGGTACGCGACAAAATCAAAGCCTACAGCTGGGTTGGCGGCGATCGTCCTGCGGAAGTGATCGACGGCATTAAGCAATTGCGGAATATCGGCTTTGACACCTTCAAGCTCAACGGCTGCGAAGAGATGGGCGTGATTGATAATTCGCGGGCGGTCGATCGCGCGGTCAACACCGTGGCGCAAATCCGCGAAGCCTTTGGCAATGAAATTGAGTTTGGTCTGGATTTCCATGGACGCGTCAGCGCGCCGATGGCGAAAGTGCTGATTAAAGAGCTGGAGCCTTATCGCCCGCTGTTTATTGAAGAGCCGGTTCTGGCGGAACAGGCAGAGTACTACCCGAAACTGGCGGAACAGACCCATATTCCGATCGCGGCGGGTGAACGTATGTTCTCGCGCTTCGAGTTTAAACGGGTGCTGGAAGCGGGCGGGCTGGCGATTTTGCAGCCGGACCTGTCACATGCGGGTGGTATTACCGAGTGTTACAAAATTGCCGCAATGGCGGAAGCTTATGATGTGGCGCTGGCCCCGCACTGTCCGCTGGGACCGATTGCGCTGGCAGCGTGTCTGCATGTCGACTTTGTTTCACGTAATGCCGTGTTCCAGGAACAGAGCATGGGGATTCACTATAACAAGGGCGCGGAACTGCTCGACTTTGTGAAAAACAAAGACGATTTCAACATGGAAGGCGGGTTCTTTAAACCATTAATGAAGCCGGGCCTTGGCGTGGATATTGATGAAGCCAAAGTCATTGAGCTAAGCAAAAATGCGCCGGACTGGCGTAATCCGCTGTGGCGTCATGAAGATGGTTCGGTCGCCGAATGGTGATGTCCGTCATACTTCGCTCCGCAGATGCGTTGGCTGCGATTGCGCACCCCAGTCACTTACAAATGTAAGCTCCTGGGGATTTGCAATCTTGCCGCCTTCCTGCGACACGAATTATTTAGGACATCTCTCTTAATAAAAACAATTACACCATCTGTAAATTACCGGGCATGGTGAGCGGCTTCGCTATGCCCAAAATCTGGAGACAGATTGCGATGGATATTCCAGTTACTGCTGCAAAAACCGGGCGTCGCCGTTACCTGACGCTGATTATGATCTTTATTACCGTGGTCATCTGTTATGTCGACCGCGCCAACCTTGCGGTGGCGTCGGCGCATATTCAGGAAGAGTTTGGTATTACGAAAGCGGAAATGGGCTATGTCTTCTCGGCTTTTGCCTGGTTGTATACCCTATGCCAGATCCCCGGCGGCTGGTTCCTTGACCGCGTCGGTTCCCGTCTGACCTACTTTATCGCGATATTTGGCTGGTCGGTGGCAACCCTCTTCCAGGGCTTCGCCACGGGGTTGATGTCGTTAATTGGCCTGCGCGCCATTACCGGGATATTCGAAGCCCCGGCGTTCCCTACCAACAACCGTATGGTGACGAGTTGGTTCCCTGAGCATGAACGTGCCTCCGCCGTCGGTTTTTATACCTCCGGACAGTTTGTCGGCCTGGCGTTCCTGACCCCGCTGTTGATCTGGATCCAGGAGATGCTGAGCTGGCACTGGGTGTTCATTGTCACCGGGGGGATTGGCATTATCTGGTCGCTGGTCTGGTTTAAAGTGTATCAACCGCCTCGTCTGACCAAAAGTATCACCAAAGCGGAACTGGACTATATTCGCGACGGCGGCGGCCTGGTGGATGGCGATGCACCCGTTAAGAAAGAGGCGCGTCAGCCGTTGACCAAAGCGGACTGGAAACTGGTGTTCCACCGTAAGCTGGTGGGCGTTTATCTGGGCCAGTTTGCCGTCACCTCGACGCTGTGGTTCTTCCTGACGTGGTTCCCGAACTACCTGACACAGGAAAAAGGCATTACCGCGCTGAAGGCGGGTTTTATGACCACCGTACCGTTCCTCGCGGCGTTCTTTGGCGTACTGCTTTCCGGATGGCTGGCGGATAAGCTGGTGAAAAAAGGCTTTTCGCTGGGCGTGGCGCGTAAAACGCCGATTATTTGTGGTCTGTTAATCTCCACCTGCATCATGGGTGCAAACTACACCAACGATCCGGTGTGGATTATGACCCTGATGGCGGTGGCGTTCTTCGGTAACGGCTTTGCTTCCATCACCTGGTCACTGGTCTCTTCGCTGGCGCCGATGCGCCTCATCGGCCTGACCGGTGGCGTTTTTAACTTTGTTGGTGGGCTGGGCGGGATTACGGTTCCGCTGGTGATTGGCTACCTTGCGCAGGACTATGGCTTTGGTCCCGCGCTGGTTTATATCTCAGCCGTTGCCCTGATTGGCGCGCTCTCTTACATCCTGCTGGTGGGTGATGTAAAACGCGTAGGTTAATACTCCTTTACCAGCCCGCCAGACGTTGTGGTGGGCTGGTCATCCTGGCTTAGCGGGATATGCGCGATGCCGCTTCGCATAATCGCGCTTCTCAATACGGGCGCAGTCAAACAACGACTCTTCAGGATTTTGCCATACAGTTTAACGCGCAGTTGGCGGGTGGCCTTCCGGTAAGCGCGGTTCCTCTCCGGCGCATCCAGCAGCAGAACAGCCTTGAGGATCTCCGCGCTATCCAGGGCGTAGCTAATCCCCTCCAGTGAACTGGCGCTGATGAACCCGGCGGCCTCGCCAATCAGAAATGCGTTATCTTCACCGCAGACGAAATCTGCCCAGCGTGACGGAAAGAGTACAGTACATTTCTCGCTTTTCATCGGCTCGCCGAAGCGGAACTGAAAGGCAGCCATTTTCTCTTTTAGCGCGTCAAAGCGCGCCAGGCCGTCTTTCATGGGATAAGCGCCGCCAAAGATGAAATAGCCGTCTTTGCTGATACTCCAGGAGTAACAATCCGTCACAGCGTTATCGAAAATGCAGGAATAAAACGGGACCGGATGACTTTCTGCGAACCACTGTTGGATGGCGACATATTTGCGAATCTGATGTTCCGGATAAAGATAGCGACGCACCAGCGAATTTGCTCCGTCGGCCCCCACCAGATAGCGGGCGGTAATCTGTTGCTCCCAACCGTCGGCGCGAAAAATCACGTGCCACTTCCCCTCTTCTCGCCAGATTTTTCGACACAGGCTGTCGTGATACACCTGTACCTCATCCGGGATCAGCGATTTCATCCATAAATCAAAGGCATGACGGTTGATGTTGATATAGCTGCGCTGGTAGTTGCGCGTCAGTGAGGTGTCGATATCCACCGTTTTAACGCTGAAAATTTGCGGGTTGGCGATGACGTCCACCGGCAGCGTAATGCCGTCGCGAATAAATGAACGCTGTGCATCCGGTGCCAGTAAACCGCCGCAGGGTTTGGTGAACCCTTCATTGCCGCAGTGACGTTTTTTATCCAGCGCAAGCACGCGCATTTTACCGCTCAATTTACGCGCCAGCGTTGCGCCGGCCGGGCCGAGACCGATAATCGCTACGTCGAAATGTTCCATCTTTTTGTCCGCAAAAAATGAAGATGGCACTACGCTAATGCCTGAAAGTGAAGTCCTTGTGAAGTATGATTGATGAAATTGTTCCTGACCTGAGTATCCCATGAAGCAAATCACCTTTACGCCGCGTAATCATCAGCTTACCAATACCCGGGCCTGGACGGCGGACAGCCGTTGGCTGGTGTTTGATGTCCGCCCGTCAGGGGCGTCTTTTACCGGCGAAACCATTGAGCGGGTGAATGTCCATACCGGTGAGCAGGAGGTGATTTATCGCGCGACGCAGGGGGCGCATGTCGGTGTGGTAACGGTGCATCCGCAGGCGGAGAAATATGTATTTATTCATGGACCTGAAAACCCGGATGCGACGTGGCACTATGACTTTCATCATCGTCGCGGCGTGATTGCCGAACAGGGGAAAGTGACGAATCTGGACGCGATGGATATTACTTCACCGTACACGCCGGGTGCACTGCGCGGCGGCAGCCATGTTCATGTTTTCAGCCCGAACGGTGAGTTTGTCAGCTTTACCTACAACGATCATGTCATGCATGAACGCGAGCTGGCGCTGGATTTACGCAACGTGGGCGTCGCACTGCCTTATGGGCCGGTGACGGTGTCGGCGCAGCATCCAAGAGAATACAGCGGCAGCCACTGGTGCGTGCTGGTCAGCCAGACGACGCCCGAACCCACGCCGGGCAGCGATGAGATCTCTCGCGCCTACGAAGAGGGCTGGGTGGGAAATCATGCGCTGGCGTTTATCGGCGATACATTGTCTGAAAAGGGCGAGAAAGTACCGGAGCTGTTTCTGGTTGAACTCCCGCAGACGGAGGCGGGCTGGAAAACGCCAGGTGATGCCCCGCTGGAAGGTACGGATTCCACGCTGCCCGCACCGCCGCGCGGAGTGACACAGCGCCGCCTGACGTTCACCCATGCACGTCGTTTCCCAGGACTGGCAACGGTTCCGCGTCATTGGGTGCGCAGTAATCCGCAGGCGACGGAGATTACGTTCCTGATGCGCGATGAGGCTGGTATCGTGCAACTGTGGTTGATTTCGCCACAGGGCGGGGAGCCCCGCCAGTTGACCCATCACGCTACCGGGGTTCAGTCCGCGTTTAACTGGCATCCGTCAGGGAAATGGCTGGGATGTGTGGTAGATAACCGCATTGCCTGCTGTGATGCGCGCAGCGGAGAGATCACGTTTTTAACGCAGAATCACGGCACTCCGCCTTCTGGGGATGCTGTGGTTTTCTCGCCTGATGGTCAGTTTGTGGCGTGGATGGAAGATGTAGACGGTTTCCGTCAACTGTGGATGACAGAAACCGGGCGGTAATCAGGGGGCGGGCATTTTCGCCGGAGGGATCACGGAGTTGGTTATCCGTGTTCTCTCCTCGCTTCTTTCGACACGCGATCTGACTGAATTGTCTTTACGGAACAGATCCCACGGTAACAGGATCGTGTCCATTACTGCCGTAAAGGGCATATCCAGTATCGCCAGCGATTTGGTACCCCAGTTTGTCTCATCGTCACCTATCATCGTGGCGCTGGCGCGGGTGCCAGGATAAGTTCCCTCTTTACCACCGGTATGTGACATTACGCTGGAGCAACCACTCAGTAAAACCATCCCACTGCACATCATCAGCGTTAACAACACATTTCTTATCATGATTTATTCATCTGTTGATCATCGGTGTTTGCATGATGAGTTATAGCGATCCCTTGCCAGAAATAACATCCTCATCACATCGCACTGTGGCGGCTATCGCACTTTAACGATTAGTGCTGTCCCCACCCAGTCTATGCAATAGACAGCAAACTGCAAAAAAAAGTCAGCCTGGACGGCTTGAAATGTGCGTATTCAGACCCATTTTGATGGTGTAGGCAAATGAAGAGCACGCCTGATGGGTGTTCTGACTACCGGACCTGTCCATGATGGAAGGTCATTTAACTTCTCGCTGATTTCAGGAGCTATTGATTATGCGTAACTTTGATTTATCCCCGCTGTACCGTTCTGCTATTGGTTTTGACCGCCTGTTTAACCTGCTGGAAAGCAATCAGAGCCAGAGTAACGGCGGCTACCCTCCGTATAACGTTGAGCTGGTAGACGAAAACCATTACCGCATTGCCATCGCCGTTGCCGGTTTCGCCGAGAGCGAGCTGGAAATTACCGCACAAGACAACCTGCTGGTGGTGAAAGGCGCACATGCGGACGAGCAAAAAGAACGGACCTACCTTTACCAGGGTATCGCGGAGCGCAACTTTGAGCGTAAGTTCCAGTTAGCTGAGAACATCCATGTTCGCGGCGCGAATCTGGTCAATGGTCTGCTGTACATCGATCTTGAGCGCGTGATTCCGGAAGCGAACAAACCGCGTCGTATCGAAATCAATTAATTCTGACGGGCCGCGTTGCGCGGCCTGTTATCCCGGGCTCGCCGACAGGGGGCCTATGCAAATCTACGGATTTGCAGGTACGACTATGCCCTAAACCGCTTGCGTTGCAGGGTGTAGTGAAAACTCGCTTCTTAGAAGGAGAATGATTATGCGTAACTACGATTTATCCCCGCTGCTGCGTCAATGGATCGGTTTTGACAAACTGGCCAACGCGTTACAAAACACCGGTGAAAGCCAGAGCTTCCCACCCTATAACATTGAAAAAAGTGACGATAACCACTATCGCATTACGCTTGCGTTGGCCGGTTTCCGTCAGGAAGACCTGGATATTCAGCTGGAAGGCACCCGCCTGACCGTAAAAGGCACACCGCAGCAGCCTGAAAAAGAGACCAAATGGTTGCATCAGGGGCTGGTCACCCAGTCGTTCAGCCTGAGCTTTACCCTGGCTGAAAATATGGAGGTGTCCGGCGCGACATTTACCAACGGGTTGTTGCATATCGATTTGACCCGTAATGTCCCGGAAGCGGTTGCTCCGCAACGTATCGCCATCAGCGAACGTCCCGCATTAAATAGCTAATTTAGCTCCTTGCCTTTGCCCCGCCAGAAATGACGGGGCTTTTTTGTGCGCGAAGATAACACCGGGTTTTAGGGTATGATGCCCTTACCAGAAGAAAGCATTCAGCAACGTCAGGTTACGATGAAGAAAAAAGGGGGAAGAAACGCCCATCATAAGGGTGCTTTACCGTTTCGGCAGCATGAGAATGTGCGCCATCTTGCATCTATGCCTGAACGGTTCAGTCATAATCCATGTAAATTGAAATGTTATTCACAGGGAATAAAAAATGAGTGATATAGCATTGACGGTCAGCGTTCTGGCGTTGGTGGCGGTTGTCGGATTGTGGATCGGCAACATCAAGGTGCGGGGTGTCGGCTTTGGCATCGGCGGCGTGTTGTTCGGCGGCATTATCGTCGGCCACTTCGTTGATCAGGCTGGGGTGACGCTGAGCGGCGATATGCTGCACTTTATCCAGGAATTTGGCCTGATTCTGTTCGTCTACACCATTGGGATTCAGGTGGGGCCAGGGTTCTTCGCCTCGCTGCGGGTTTCTGGTCTGCGTCTCAATCTGTTTGCGATTCTGATCGTCATCATCGGCGGACTGGTTACCGCTATCCTGCATAAAGTGTTTGCTATTCCGCTGCCGGTGGTGCTGGGGATTTTCTCCGGTGCGGTCACCAATACTCCGGCGCTGGGGGCGGGACAACAAATCCTGCGCGATCTGGGTACGCCAATGGAGCTGGTGGACCAGATGGGGATGAGCTACGCGATGGCGTATCCGTTTGGTATTTGCGGTATTTTGCTGACCATGTGGCTGATGCGCATGATATTTCGCGTCAATGTGGAAGCGGAAGCGCAACAGCATGAATCGACGCTCACCAACGGTCACTCGCTGATTCAGACCATCAATATCCGCGTTGAGAACCCCAATCTCAACAATATGGCGATTCAGGATGTGCCGATCCTTAATAGCGATAAAATCATCTGTTCACGACTGAAGCGTGAAGAGACGCTGATGGTGCCGTCGCCGGGAACGGTGATTCAACTGGGTGATTTGCTGCACCTCGTTGGTCAGCCGGGCGATCTGCATAACGCACGACTGGTGATAGGTCAGGAGGTGGATACCTCACTGTCCACCCGCGGCACCGATTTGCGCGTCGAACGCGTCGTGGTCACCAACGAAAAAGTGCTCGGCAAACGCATCCGCGATTTGCACTTTAAAGAGCGTTACGACGTGGTGATTTCTCGACTGAACCGTGCGGGCGTTGAACTGGTGGCCAGCAGCGATGCCAGCCTGCAATTTGGTGACATCCTTAATCTGGTGGGACGACCCGCCTCGATTGATGCCGTTGCCAATGTTGTCGGTAACGCCCAGCAAAAACTGCAGCAGGTGCAGATGCTGCCGGTGTTTATTGGCATCGGTCTGGGGGTGTTGCTGGGGTCTATTCCGCTTTTTATTCCCGGCTTTCCGGTGGCGTTAAAGCTGGGGCTGGCGGGCGGACCGCTGATTATGGCGCTGATTCTGGGGCGTATCGGCAGCATTGGTAAGCTGTACTGGTTTATGCCGCCAAGTGCGAACCTGGCGCTGCGTGAACTGGGGATTGTGCTGTTCCTGGCCGTGGTAGGGCTGAAATCAGGTGGTGATTTTATCGATACGCTGACGCAGGGCGATGGTCTGAGCTGGGTGGGCTACGGTATTTTTATTACTGCTATCCCGCTTATCACCGTCGGTTTACTGGCGCGTATTTTTGCCAAAATGAACTACCTGACGCTGTGCGGGATGCTGGCCGGTTCGATGACCGATCCACCGGCGCTGGCGTTTGCAAACAACCTTCATGCCACCAGCGGCGCGGCGGCGCTGTCGTATGCGACGGTGTATCCGTTGGTGATGTTCCTGCGGATTATCACGCCTCAACTGCTGGCGGTGATTTTCTGGGGATTAAGTTAGATCTGCTCATATCGACCGGCATCCATCGGGTTGCCGGTCAGCATCGTTCAACACATCACGCTTTCTTACTAACCCGTTGTGGCGTCCGGTTTTTCCACACCCAGGTGTTGAAAATGCTCGTAGCACGTCATTTTCAGCCAACAGGTGCACAATCCCCATTTTAGCCGTGCGATAACGCCAGGGTTTTGCGGTGGCGGTACTGCGTATTCATCGCCAGATGCTTGTGCCGATTTACCATGGAAGAAATGAAACTGGTTTCGCAAACGCTACATGCATCGACCTGAGTTACAGAGTTTATTAATGCTATTTATCCAGGTGCTCAGGTAATATTGCGGTTATTTCATACGCACTTTTACGCATTCAGTAGGGGGTTAAATGAAGATTTCCCGCCTCGGAGAAGCCCCGGATTACCGCTTCTCACTGGCAAACGAGCGTACCTTTCTGGCGTGGATCCGCACCGCGCTGGGTTTCCTGGCCGCCGGCGTTGGGCTTGACCAACTGGCGCCGGACTTCGCCACGCCGGTGATCCGCGAGCTGTTGGCGCTGCTGCTCTGTTTGTTCGCTGGCGGTCTGGCGATTTACGGTTATCTGCGCTGGCTGCGCAATGAAAAGGCGATGCGGCTGAAAGAGGATTTGCCCTATACCCGAAGCCTGCTGATCATCAGTCTGATATTGACCATTGTGGCGATTGTGGTCATGGCGCTGGTGCTGTATGCCGGATAGCCGTAAGGCCCGTCGCCTGTCCGATCCGGGACTGCAGCCGGAGCGCACATCGCTGGCATGGTTTCGCACGCTGCTGGGCTACGGTGCGCTGATGGCGCTGGCGATAAAACATCACTGGCATCAGGCGGGATTCTTGTTCTGGGTCTCTATCGCGGTGCTGGCTATCGTGGTTGTGATCCTCTGGCGCTATACGCGCAAGCGTAATCTGATGGATGTCTCGCATATTGATTTTGTCCAGTCACGCGCGGTTCGTGACAAATTTATGATCTCCCTCGCGGTGTTATCTCTCGCAATACTGTTTGCTGTAACGCACGTTCGCCAACTTATCGTATTTCTCGGGAATTTAGCATGACAGGATGTCAGGTCATGGCCAAGCCGGCCAGTTCACGTTGTAACCTGGATTGTCGTTACTGCTTTTACATTGATAAACCCGCCCACCCGGTGATGGATGACATCACGTTATCGACGTTTATTCAGCAGCATATTGCCGCACAGCCAGGGCCAGATGTTCTGTTTGCCTGGCAGGGAGGAGAACCGACGCTCTGCGGTCTGGATTTTTTTCATCGTGTGGTGGCGTTGCAAAAGCAGTTCGGCGCGGGAAAGCAGATCCAGAACGCTTTTCAGACCAACGGCATTTTGCTCAATGATGCATGGTGTCGCTTTCTGCACGACAATAACTGGCTGGTGGGACTCTCACTGGACGGTCCTGCTGATTTGCATGATGCCTTTCGGGTCAGCCGTCGCGGCAATCCAACCCATCAAAAAGTGATGACTGCGCTGCAAAAACTGGTCGAATACCGCGTGGAGTTCAACCTGCTGGTGGTGGTGAATCGCCTCAACAGCAACCAGCCGGAGCGGATGTATCACTATCTTCGCCAGCTAGGGACGCCTTTTTTACAGTTTATTCCGCTTGTTGAGCTGGATGAGCACGGCAGGCTGACGGAGGAATCGGTCGAATCACAGGCATGGGGGCAGTTTCTTAAATCGGTATTTAATATCTGGGTACGGGAAGATATTGGCCGTGTGTATATTCAGCTCTTTGACTCGACGCTGGGCGTGTGGTGCGGCTATCCGTCGCAGATGTGCGCGCTAAGTCAGGACTGTGGTCACGCTTTCGCGCTGGAAGCCAATGGTGATTTGTATCAGTGCGATCATTATGTTTATCCGCAGTACCGGCTGGGCAACATTCATCACACGCCGCTGAAGGCGCTCAATGCCAGTCCGCAGGCGAAAGCTTTTGGGGAGCTGAAAAGAACCACGTTAAGCGCAGCATGTCAGGCCTGTTCGCTGCTGCGCTTTTGTCATGGTGATTGCCCTAAACATCGGGATGAGAGCGGGAAAAGCATGCTGTGCGCCGGATACAGCGACTTTATCCGTCATAGCGCGCCGCACATGCGCGTGATGCGTGATCTGATCAGGCAGCATCGCTCACCGGCAGAGCTGATGGCGATGCTGCGTGCCGGGCGTTAACGCCCTTTCGCCAGGTATTGCGCCATTTCTGCTTCTGGTACCATGCCGCCGCCCGTCGCCCAGACCAGGTGCGTTGCATTATTGAGCTGCTCAGCGCTAATCCCCTGCATTTGCTGATAGTCAGTGGATGCACAAACACGCTGAGGTCCCGCCATTCCCGCCAGCGCTGACGGTTCCAGACGGATGTTCTCTTCCTGTGCCAGCCAGCCCAGCATGTCATACATGGACTGATCGCTGAGGGTATATAACCCATCGAGCAGGCGTTCCATCGCTCTGCCGACAAAGCCCGATGCCCGCCCTACCGCCAGGCCATCTGCCGCCGTCAGGTTATCGATACCGATTTCCTGCACGGAGATCGCATCATGCAGACCGGTATACACACCCAGCAGCATGCAAGGGGAATGCGTCGGTTCAGCAAAGAAGCAGTGTACATTATCGCCAAATGCCAGTTTCAGACCAAACGCCACCCCGCCGGGGCCACCGCCCACGCCGCACGGCAGGTAAACAAATAATGGGTGATCGGCATCCACCACGCGGCCTTGCTGTTCGAATTGCGCTTTCAGACGCTGCCCCGCAACGGCATAGCCTAAAAACAACGTGCGGGAGTTTTCATCGTCGATAAAGAAGCAGTTCGGATCGGACTCCGCCGCTTTACGGCCCTGTTCAACCGCCACGCCATAATCTTCTTCATATTCAACAACCATGACGCCGTGGCTGCGCAGTTTGGCTTTCTTCCACGCCCGGGCATCCGCAGACATATGCACTGTGACGTTAAAGCCAATGCGGGCGCTCATAATGCCGATAGAAAGCCCCAGGTTGCCGGTTGACCCCACCGCGATGCTGTACTGGCTAAAGAAGGCTTTGAACTCCGGAGAAAGCAGAACGCTGTAATCCTCTTCTGGGGTCAGCATCCCGGCTTCCCGCGCCAGTTTTTCGGCGTGCGTCAGCACTTCATAAATGCCGCCGCGCGCTTTGATCGAGCCGGAAATGGGCAGATGGCTATCTTTTTTCAGCAGGATTTCGCCACTGATTTTTTGGCCGTACTGTTTTTCCAGACGCTGCTGCATGGCCGGAATGGCAACAACCTCAGATTCAATAATTCCCCCGCTCGCAGCGGTTTCCGGGAAGGCTTTGGCCAGATACGGCGCAAAGCGCGCCAGACGGGCGTGGGCACCCTTAACGTCTTGTTCCGACAGCCCTACATAGGGTAAACCTTCCGCCAGAGAGGTCGTTCCGGGATTGAACCAGGTCGTTTCTCGCAAAGCCACCAGATCCTCCACCAAAGGATACTGGGCGATGAGTTTTTGTATGTTTTCCATAGGACGTCTCTTTGCGCTTAGATGATAAAGGAAAGCAGGAATGTGCAAGCCAGTGCAATGACCGAGGCGATGAATGTCGCGGTCGTATAGTATTTGAACGTCTCATTCAGGGTGGCGCCGCAATATTGCTTAACCAGCCAGAAGAGGGAGTCGGTGACGATCGTGCAGCCAATGGCACCGGAACCGATGGCAATGGCGATAATCTCCGGACTGACGTTGGGATAAAGCGGCAGCATCGGCGCGACAATCGCCGTGGCGCCCATCATCGCAACGGTGGCTGAACCGACTGCCGCGTGCAGAATCAGCCCCACCAGCCAGGCCAGCAGAATCGGGTGCATATCCATATTGGAAAGGATCACCGCCAGCGTATCTGCCAGACCGCTGCTCTTGAGGATGGCGTTGAACGCCCCGCCCGCCCCGATAATCAGCAGAATATTGGCGATAGAACCAAAACCGTTTTCGGTATGGGTGAGCAGGGTGCTCATACCGATATGCTGGCGCAGACCGAGGATGTAATACGCCACGAAGACGGCAATAAACATCGCGGTGATCGGGTTACCGATAAATTCCAGCAGGGTGTACAGCGTGCTGCCTTTGGTCATGTTCAGTTCAGCAACGGTTTTCACCAGCATTAAACCAATCGGTAGCAGGACGGTAAACAGCGTTGCGCCCAGCGACGGCAGCGTGCTTTCTTCGCGTACCTTGAGGTCTGCAAACTCAGCGGGAACCGGTTTGAACGGCAGGCGATTGCCGAGAAATTTCAGGAACAGCGGGCCGCCGATCAGCGACGCCATCAGGCCAACCAACAGGCCGTAGACGATCACTGAACCAATATCCGCGCCCAGTTTATTGGCGACAAACAGCGCTGCCGGGTGCGGTGGTACGACGCAGTGAACGGCCATTAGCGCGGTACACAGCGGGATTGCCAGTTTCAGCAGCGAGGTGTTGGTTTTTTTCGCAATGGAGAACGCCAGCGGAATTAACAGTACCACGCCAACTTCAACGAACAGCGTGATCCCGCAAATCAGCCCCACCAGCACCATAATGACGTCAGCAGAGAGCCAGCGACAGCGCTGGAGCGTTAAGCCGATGCGTTCTGCTGCGCCGGAAACCTCCATCATTTTGCCGAGAATCGTACCCAGACCGATGACGGCGGCGAGAAAGCCCAGCGTACCCCCAATCCCGCTCTCAATGGCGTTGACCATATCCAGCGGCCCCATGCCCATCATGGTTCCCACAAAGAAACTGGCGAGCAGCAGTGCCAGGAACGGGTGGAATTTGAATTTCACGATGGTCAATACAATTAACACAATGCTAATTAGCAGCGTGCTCACAACCCAGATTTGAGAGTGCATATCTCACCTTGCCCTGTGATTAACCTGTCCCTATTGGACAAAAATTCGGCGTGGGCTGACAAACGATATAAATCCTCACTCACATGAATCAGATTGAATCAAAGAGGTGATTTACATCGAATATTCGCGCAATTTTGCGATATGGTTCACCCTCATTCATCTTTATGCTGATTTTTTCTGCGATTTTTTTTACACTTCGCCGGACTGAAGCTGAAGTCACCGAGGTATAAATGGAACCCCTTCGCGAAGTCAGAAACCATCTCCTCAATGGCTGGCAATTATCGAAACTGTACACGTTTGAAGTGGCCGCGCGACATCAGTCGTTTGCGATGGCCGCAGACGAACTGTCGCTGAGTCCCAGCGCTATCAGCCACCGCATTAACCAACTGGAAGAGGAGTTGGGGATCCAGCTTTTCGTCCGTTCGCACCGCAAAGTGGAACTTACCCATGAAGGTAAGCGGGTGTTCTGGGCGCTGAAATCGTCGCTGGATACGCTGAACCAGGAGATCCTCGATATCAAAAATCAGGAACTCTCCGGGACGTTGACCGTCTATTCTCGCCCGTCTATCGCGCAGTGCTGGCTGGTGCCTGCGCTGGGTGATTTTACCCGCCGCTATCCATCAATCTCGCTCACGATCTTAACCGGCAACGACAACGTAAACCTGCAGCGCGCCGGGGTCGATCTGGCACTCTACTTTGACGATGCGCCATCTGCCCAACTGGAACATCACTTTTTAATGGATGAAGCGATTCTCCCCGTTTGTAGCCCGGATTATGCCCGGCGTTTTGATTTAATGGGCTCGCTGGTGAATTTGCCGCACTGCACGCTGCTGCATGACCGTCAGGCCTGGAGCAATGATTCAGGAACCGATGAATGGCATAGTTGGGCACAACATTTTTCAGTGAATTTGCCGACATCGTCAGGAATTGGCTTCGATCGTTCTGATTTAGCGGTGATTGCCGCCATGAACCATATCGGCGTGGCGATGGGGCGTAAACGGCTGGTACAGAAGCGGCTCGAAAGCGGTGAGCTGGTCGCCCCGTTTGGTGAGATGGCGTTGACCTGTCATCAGCATTACTACATGACGACGTTACCCGGCAGACAATGGCCGAAAATTGATGCCTTTATCACCTGGCTGCGTGAGCAGGCGAAGCCGTTTACCCAAAGCGAAACTGCTACGCGATAACTAAAAAAGCGTGCTAAATACGAGATAGCGCTTGCAACATTACTGAGGGTCATCGTGATTAAACCGCTCGTCTCGCTCTTCGTGTTGGTCAGTTTCGCCCTGGGGGCAGCGCAACCGCCGCTGACGGCAACACATTATGCGCAGCAGCTCGGTGTGGGGATGGACGTCGACTGGGCACGCACGGAACAGGGTATCCGGGAGTTTGACCCGCTGGTGGTGCGGGACTTCCACGCGAAAGGGATTACCCATGTACGCATTCGGGTGGCGGGAGAACCCACCGAGGCGCGGCTTATTCATCTGCGCAAGCTTGTAGAAGCCTGCGAGCAGTATGGCGTTATTCCGGTTATCGCCTACCAGGCCGACGAGTATAAAAATGATCCCAGTGTGAGCAACGAAAAAGAGGTGACCAACTGGTGGGTCGCAGTAGCGCACTATTTCGCTCACCGCGCGCCGCTGCTGGGGTTTGATCTGATTTACGAACCGGCCGGTAAGCTGAATCATAATCTGGCCTCCCTGAACCGGGTGTACGAAAAGACCATTCGCACTATCCATGCTATTGATCCGCAAAGGATGATTTTTGTCGCGCCGCGTCTGCGCGCCGCGCCGGAAGAGCTGCCGAATCTACGCCTGCCGCCGCAAAGCCAGAACTATGTCCTGGCGGAATGGCATATCTTCCCGTGGGGACCGGTGAAAAATAACGGTAAATACCCCTGGACGTCGGGGACGGCGACAGAGAAAGCGGCGATTCGCGCGCGCATCGCTAGCGCGGTGCACTGGCAACAAAAAAGCGGGCATGTCAGCTGGGTTGGCGGTTGGGCCACGGGAGAAACCAGTAAGAATCCCCCGTCCTCTTCACAGCTGGCCTTTGCCACGTTTATGGCCTGCGAGTTGAAGAAAGCGAAAATTCCCTATGCGATCAACGCCGATACGCAATTTTACGACGGGGAAGAGGGGGCATGGCGGCCCGCGCTCGAACCGCTGTTACTGGCGATGATTGCGCCGGACTGCGAAACGCCCGGCCACACGGTCATTAAATCGCCTGTCCCTGGTGTGAAAAACGCGCCGCCAGCGGTAGCCAGCACAGTAAAATCAGCAGCCCCATAAGCGTCATCAGCAGGCCGAGGCTGCCCTGTCCGGTTTGTGGCAGCATCGCGGAAAGCCACGCCAGTACGCCGGAGCCAATGTTTTGCAGGCCGCCTACCAGCGCACCTGCTGTACCGGCGAGGAACGGGAACGGCTCCATTGCGCCGCTGGTTGCCAGCGGGAACAGCATCCCGGCACCGAAGAAGAACAGCGCGGCGGGGATCAGCAGCGTCCAGACATTCATCACGCCAAACCAACCGGGGATCCACATCATCAGCCCGGCCAGCAGACAACTCACCACCGACTGCCACATTAGCGTGGAGAAGCGCTTATTCGGGCGACCGGCAAACCATGCGCCGAAAAACGCCGCCGGAATCGGCAGGATAAACAGGATGCTCACCACCATACTGCTCAGCCCTAACACTGCGCCCATCAGCACGCCGGAGCACGCTTCGAACACCGCGATCCCTGCCAGTCCGCCAATCAGCATCAGCAGATAGCAGTTAAACGCGCTGTGACCAAACAAGGTTTTATAGCTGGCAATCAGCCGCGTGCGCGGCGCGCCAGTAGGACGCGTTTCCGGCATCCAGCGCGCCATGCTGAAAGTGACGCCCGCACAGAGCACGAGCAGGAAAACGTAACAGGCGCGCCAGTTCCACATCGTATCCAGTAGCCCGCCAATCAGAGGAGCCAGCAGCGGACTGACCAGGATGCCCATATTCAACATGCTGTTGGCGTGGCGCAGCTGTGTGCCTTCGTACAGATCGCGCGGTAAGGTTCGAGCCATTACCCCGCCGACGCCGGTCCCCATTCCCTGCAACGCACTGGCGGCGATCAGCACCGTCAGGCTGTGAGTCGTAATCGCGACCAGCGTGGCAAGCATAAAAATCGACATCCCGACGAGGATCACCGGGCGGCGTCCGACGCGGTCGGACAGCGGGCCATAAAACAGTTGCGATACGCCATAGGTCAGCAGATAAGCTGCCATCACGCTTTGCACGGCCCCTTCGCGAACGTTAAGCTCGCGTGCCATATCGGCAATGGCAGGGATATAAATGGTTTGTGCCATCTGACCCACAGCCACAAGTAATACCAACATCAACAACAAATTGACGTTTCTCTGCCTTTTCATTTCGCTGAATACTTTTCAAAAAGAGAAAAAATAAGAATAAGGTGCTACGCATTCCCATAAATGCGAGTGAAATCTACCACACTAAAAAAAGAAGGCCAGATGGTGAGCGGGAATGGAAAAGGAGTGAACGGCAGGATATGTAAACAAAAAGCGGCAACAAATGTTGCCGAGTTTGAGTTCTAGGACAGGCGTAACAGAATGGCGCCAGCGGCAATCCCGCCAGCAGCCACCAGGCGCAACCCCACTACCCGCTCTTTCAGCAGCAGCCAGGCAATCAGCGCGCCGAACAGGATTGAGGTTTCACGCAGTGCAGCGACGACAGCCAGCGGCGCGAGAGTCATTGCCCAGAGTGCCAGTCCGTAAGAGCCCATGGTGGCAATGCCGCCAAAAATCCCCTTCTTCCAGTGCTGCGTCAGATAGCGCAATGCTTCACGACGACGGGCCATCATCGCCCATCCCAGCAGGCAGGAACCGTTCAAAAAGAAGGTCCAGAGCGTGTATCCCAGCGCGGTTTCCGAGAGCCTGACGCCGGTGCCGTCCACCAGCGTATATCCGGCGATGAAACAGGCGTTAATCAGGGCGAGCACAATACCTTGCTGCGAACGAGTCCGACCGTTAAAGGCCATGCCGAGGATGGCGGCGCAGATCACCGCGATACCCGTCCAGGCCAGGGCGGACAGGCTGTCGCCAAGAAAAAGTACGCTGATGATGGCCACCAGTAGCGGCGCCGTCCCGCGCATCAGCGGATAGGTCTGACTCATATCGGAAACGGTATACGTTCTGGCGACCAGTACGGTGTAGACCACCTGTAATGCGGTCGAGGCCGCTAAAAACGGGATGCTGGCGGTTGAGGGTTGTGGCGCAAAGGGCAGGCACAGGAGCGCCATAATGGCGGCGGAACCGCTGACGCTGATGGCGGCGTAGAGTTTGTCGTTCCCGGCTTTCACAATGGCGTTCCAGCTGGCGTGCAGCAGTGCGGCGAACAGCAAAATGCAGAAAACGGTAAGGGTCATAGCGCAGACGTCATCAGGGAATGTCATAAAAACGTAACATATCATCACCGCATAAGCATCTGCGATGTAAAAGGGGAGCGGTTGCCCGCTCCCCTTTAGTGCGACTTGAATCTGAATTACTTCAGGTATTTCAGAACAGCATCAAGCAGTTGCATGGCTGCAACAATGAGTTTCAGGATAAGAATAGCGATATCCACGAGGCTCATACGCGTCTCCTTTAGCAAAGGAGCACGGTGCTGACGTGCCTTTCCGCCGCCTGTTATCAGCACCTTTGTTGACATAACACAGTGTGCTCACCGGGGGGGTTAAGGCGCTGACGGCACCACCCGTTTCAGCCAGGACTTTGTTGCGCCGGTTTACGATGCGGCCCCACCTGACACACTGCGTACGGAGATATTATAGATAAATACTGTATGAATGAACAGGTATTTGTGGACAGTACCGAACTTCTGATCCATACTCAAAAGCGTCAAAATCCGTGCCGAAATTGCGTGTTCTTCGCAGAACGCGTATACTTTTGCTGTTGACATAACACAGTGTGCTTTGCGGCAACCAACCGCATCCCGCTGAAAAAACCTCGCTCCGGCGGGGTTTTTTGTTTTCAGGGGTTTTTATTAGCGAAACGTGATCGTCGACGCATTTTTACGCAGATGAAAATTTTTCCGTTGTCAGGTTATGAAAGCTGTGCTTGTATAAATCCTGTTAATCATTAAACAGACAAGGTCCCTAATGAACCCATCCATGCTGACTGCGACCCTACTAAACACTGCGCCATCTCGCGCAGCGGTCGTCGTGCGTGTGGTGGTGGTCGTCGGCAATGCGCCGTAGGGTCCGGAACAACACACGATTCCAAAACCCCGCCGGCGCAAACCGGGCGGGGTTTTTCGTTTAAGAGACCTGTCCGGAGCGTCGGCCCAGAACAAAAGGACTGGAGCATGGCAAGTTCGGGCACAACATCAACATCCCAGCGTACGCGTTTTACGGGCGCTGAATTCATCGTTCATTTTCTGGAACGTCAGGGCATTAAGATTGTCACTGGGATTCCCGGTGGATCGATTCTCCCCGTCTATGATGCCTTAAGTCAGAGCACGCAAATCCGCCATATTCTGGCGCGCCACGAGCAGGGAGCGGGGTTCATTGCGCAGGGCATGGCGCGCACCGACGGCAAACCGGCGGTGTGCATGGCCTGTAGCGGGCCGGGCGCGACCAATCTGGTGACCGCTATCGCCGATGCGCGCCTGGATTCTATCCCTATGGTGTGTATCACCGGGCAGGTTCCGGCTTCCATGATCGGCACCGACGCCTTCCAGGAAGTGGACACCTACGGCATCTCTATCCCCATCACAAAACATAACTATCTGGTCAGACATATCGATGAACTCCCGCAGGTGATGAGCGACGCATTTCGTCTTGCTCAGTCCGGACGTCCTGGCCCGGTGTGGATAGACATACCTAAGGATATCCAGATGGCGGTCCTCGAGATTGACGAGATGCCAGAACCGGCACAGAAAATGGCGACGCCGGAATTCAGTGCAGACAGCATTCGTGACGCAGCCGCAATGATTAACGCTGCACAGCGCCCGGTGTTGTACCTCGGTGGCGGGGTGATTAATGCGCCACAGCGGGTGCGTGAACTGGCGGAAAAGGCGCAGTTGCCGACCACCATGACGTTGATGGCGCTGGGAATGCTGCCGAAAGCGCATCCGTTGTCGTTAGGCATGTTAGGGATGCACGGCGCACGCAGCACCAACTTCATCCTGCAAGAGGCGGATCTGCTGATCGTGCTGGGCGCGCGTTTTGATGACCGGGCGATAGGCAAAACCGAGCAGTTCTGCCCGAACGCCAAAATTATCCACGTCGATATCGACCGCGCGGAGCTGGGTAAAATCAAGCAGCCGCACATCGCGATTCAGGCGGATGTGGATGACGTGCTGGCGCAACTGATTCCACAAATTGAGGCGAAACCGCGCGCAGAGTGGCACCAGTTGGTCAGCGATTTGCAACGTGAATTTCCGTGTACCATTCCACAGGAAAGCGACCCACTCAGTCATTATGGTCTGATCAACGCCGTGGCGGCCTGTGTGGACGACAACGCGATTATCACTACCGACGTGGGCCAGCATCAGATGTGGGCGGCGCAGGCCTATCCGCTGAACCGTCCACGCCAGTGGCTGACCTCTGGCGGGCTGGGCACCATGGGATTTGGTCTGCCGGCGGCAATTGGCGCGGCGCTGGCGAACCCGGATAAGAAAGTACTGTGCTTCTCCGGCGACGGCAGTCTGATGATGAACATTCAGGAGATGGCGACCGCCAGCGAAAACCAACTGGATGTGAAAATCATCCTGATGAATAACGAAGCGCTGGGGCTGGTGCATCAACAGCAGAGTCTGTTTTACAAGCAGGGCGTTTTTGCGGCGACCTATCCGGGAACCATCAACTTCATGCAGATTGCTGCCGG
The DNA here is from genome assembly GCF_013890155.1 of Citrobacter sp. RHB20-C16. Lineage (NCBI taxonomy): Bacteria > Pseudomonadati > Pseudomonadota > Gammaproteobacteria > Enterobacterales > Enterobacteriaceae > Citrobacter > Citrobacter sp. RHB20-C16. The sequence continues at coordinate 29,991 of NZ_CP057630.1, forward strand.
ATTTGGTTTGCATACCTGCGATCTGAATAACGAAGCGGACCCGCAGGCGGCATTGCAGGAGATCATCAGTCGGCCGGGACCGGCGCTGATCCATGTCCGCATTGATGCGGAAGAAAAAGTGTATCCAATGGTACCGCCAGGCGCGGCAAATACAGAGATGGTGGGGGAATAAGCCATGCAGAAACAATCACATGAGAACGTCATTCTGGAACTCACCGTCCGCAACCACCCAGGCGTTATGACCCACGTCTGCGGACTCTTTGCCCGCCGTGCATTTAACGTCGAGGGCATCCTCTGTCTGCCGATTCAGAGTAGCGACCAGAGCCGCATCTGGCTTCTGGTCAACGACGATCAGCGTCTGGAGCAGATGATTAGCCAAATCGATAAGCTGGAAGATGTGGTGAAAGTGGTACGTAATCAGTCAGACCCGACGATGTTCAACAAAATTGCCGTGTTCTTTGAGTAAATTAATCGCCGTCTGAATCAGGGGTAATCACGTTGACAGAACCGTTCCGGCAGTGGGTGGCGTAATCTGCCGGTAACGGACGATCGCATATCAGGACATCAAAGGTGGAAAGCGGGCCGATGCTGGCGGGAGCGACCTCATCGAACAGGGCGTAACGCGTCAGTAAAATTTTACGTAGTCCGCGCTCCATCGCTTTGCGCTTAGTGGCAAGGTCGTCCGGGTTAAACCAACTGACGCCGAAGTGCTCGTGTACGCCGCTGGCGGAGATAAAGACTTTCCGCGGATTCAGTGAATCCAGTGGTGACGGGTTATTGGCATCGTAGAACGCATCGCTCTTCGCCCGATAGGTTCCCCCGCAGAGGATTGCTGTGGCGTTGGGTTTTTCATTGAGCGCGATAAAAACCTGGTGCGAGTAGCAGATCCCGGTAAAGGTGATCTCGTCCGGGATCATGCTGATCACCAACGGCATCTCCGGACCATTATCAAAAAAGATCAGATCGTTTTCGCTCACCAGACCGGCCGCCAGGATCGCGACAGGCAAATCGTCGCGATGATGGGTTTTAACCGCAGGCAGCGGGGCGTGAGAGGACGCGGCAGGTTTATTCACCATGACGATATAGCCGCCGAGCAGCGTCAGGGGTAACGGTTCGTCATCCTGACTAAGGTCGCGGCGGATGGTCATCACGGAAACCTCCAGCATCCGCGCGGCGTCTTTCAGATGGATGCGGTCGGTCTTCTTCAACAGTTCCATCAGACGTCGAATACGTTCTTTTTGCTTGGTTTCCATTCACCTTCTCCGCGATTCATGTTGCGTATGTTCCATCAGTAACATTTTTGTGTCCACTGGAACATTATGTTGCTGCATTACTATACGTCCGGCAGGCAGGAATTAAAAGCGCGTTCGTTCGCGTTTCTTTGATTATAACTAGTTTAATTTCAGTTAATTGTAACTATTGATGGATGGGGAAGGGTGATTGCATGTGCATAATGCGCCTAATAAATAAACAGTGAAATGATCTTCCAATCGCGATCGTAGTCACAAATGATACGGAAGTAACATGATAATGTTATTTTAATATCATTGTTGTGTGATTGTTTCTGAGAGGTAGTAAAATGGATATCGCGGTTATTGGCTCTAACATGGTGGATCTCATCACCTACACCAATCAGATGCCCAAAGAAGGGGAAACCCTGGAAGCGCCAGCGTTTAAAATCGGCTGCGGTGGTAAAGGTGCGAATCAAGCTGTTGCTGCGGCGAAACTCAATTCGAAAGTGCTGATGCTGACCAAAGTCGGTGACGATATCTTTGCGGATAACACGATTCGCAATCTCGAATCCTGGGGCATCAACACCACCTATGTCGAAAAAGTCCCGTGCACCAGTAGCGGCGTGGCGCCGATTTTTGTGAATGCGAACTCCAGTAACAGCATTCTTATTATTAAAGGGGCGAACAAATTCCTCTCTCCGGAAGATATCGATCGCGCAGCGGAAGATTTAAAAAAATGTCAGCTTATTGTCTTGCAACTGGAAGTTCAGCTGGAGACGGTTTATCACGCCATTGAATTTGGCAAAAAGCATGGCATTGAAGTGTTATTAAATCCCGCACCGGCATTGCGGGAATTAGATATGTCGTACGCCTGTAAATGTGATTTCTTTGTACCGAATGAAACTGAGCTGGAAATATTAACCGGCATGTCGGTGGACTCGTATGATCATATTCGTGCCGCCGCCCGATCCCTGGTGGATAAAGGGTTAAACAATATTATTGTCACCATGGGCGAAAAAGGTGCGTTATGGATGACGCGTGACCAGGAAGTTCATGTTCCGGCGTTTCGCGTTAATGCTGTTGATACCAGTGGCGCAGGCGATGCTTTTATCGGTTGCTTTGCCCATTACTATGTCCAGAGCGGAGATGTCGAAGCCGCGATGAAGAAAGCCGTCCTTTTCGCTGCGTTTAGCGTTACCGGGAAAGGCACACAATCCTCTTATCCGAGTATCGAACAATTTAATGAATTTCTTACCCTAAACGAATAATACTCCTGCACTGTAAAAGGTAGCACTATGAACGATAAAAACATCATTCAGATGCCCGATGGATATCTGAATAAGACCCCTCTGTTCCAGTTTATTTTGTTATCCTGTTTATTCCCGTTATGGGGATGCGCAGCCGCATTAAATGATATTTTGATTACGCAATTCAAAAGCGTATTTTCACTCAGCAACTTTGCCTCAGCATTAGTTCAGAGCGCCTTTTATGGCGGTTATTTTTTAATTGCGATCCCGGCATCCCTGGTGATTAAAAAGACCAGTTATAAAGTAGCGATATTAATCGGCCTGACGCTGTATATCGTCGGCTGTACGCTCTTTTTCCCGGCCTCACACATGGCCACTTACACCATGTTCCTTGCGGCGATCTTCGCGATTGCCATTGGTCTGAGCTTCCTGGAAACCGCGGCGAACACCTACAGTTCGATGATCGGTCCAAAAGCCTACGCCACCTTACGATTGAATATCAGTCAGACTTTCTATCCGATTGGCGCGGCGTCCGGCATTTTGCTGGGTAAATATCTGGTCTTTTCCGAAGGCGACAGTCTGGAAAAACAGATGGCGGGGATGAATGCCGAGCAGATCCATAACTTTAAAGTGTTGATGCTGGAAAACACCCTTGAGCCGTATAAGTACATGATTATGGTTCTGGTGGTGGTGATGGTACTGTTCCTGCTGACCCGCTTCCCGACCTGCAAAGTAGCGCAAACCGCCAACCATAAACGCCCGTCAGCGATGGACACATTGCGCTATCTGGCGAGCAATGCCCGTTTCCGCCGCGGTATTGTGGCGCAGTTTCTGTACGTGGGAATGCAGGTTGCCGTGTGGTCATTCACCATCCGTCTGGCGCTGGAGTTGGGCGATATCAACGAGCGTGATGCTTCTAACTTCATGGTCTATAGCTTTGCCTGCTTCTTTATCGGTAAGTTTATCGCCAACATCCTGATGACCCGTTTTAATCCGGAAAAGGTGCTGATCCTTTACTCCATTATCGGCGCGCTGTTCCTTGCCTATGTTTCGCTGGCTCCGAGCTTTAGCGCGGTATACGTCGCGGTACTGGTGAGCATTCTGTTTGGACCTTGCTGGGCGACCATCTATGCCGGTACGCTGGATACGGTCGATAACGAACATACTGAAATGGCGGGTGCGGTGATTGTGATGGCCATCGTTGGCGCCGCCGTGGTTCCGGCGATTCAGGGTTATGTGGCGGATATGTTCCACTCGCTACAACTCTCGTTCCTCGTCTCCATGCTGTGCTTCGTTTACGTAGGGGTTTACTTCTGGCGTGAAAGCAAAGTGCGCAGCCTGGCTGAAGCGACTGCATCCTGAGGAGAACGATGATGACAACACGTATTACGCTGTGGCGGACGCTCTTTGGTGAACATCCTCAAGTCCTGCTGGAGAACTGTGATTTCACGGTCACTGCCTTTCGTTATGCCAGCGGTGTGGAAGGGCTGAAGGTGCAGAACAGTCGTGGTCATCTGGTGATTCTGCCCTGGATGGGGCAGATGATCTGGGATGCCCGGTTTGATGGCCACGATCTGACCATGCGCAACATGTTCCGCCAGCCGAAACCCGCAACGGAAGTCGTGGCGACCTATGGCTGTTTTGCCTTCCATTCCGGCCTGCTGGCCAATGGCTGCCCGTCGCCGGAAGATACGCACCCGTTGCACGGTGAAATGGCCTGCGCCGCGATGGACGAGGCCTGGCTGGAACTGGACGGCGACAGTCTGCGCGTGACCGGACGCTACGAGTATGTGATGGGATTCGGTCATCATTATCAGGCGCAGCCTGCGGTGGTGATGCATAAAGCGAGCGCGCTGTTTGATATTCAGATGGCCGTCACTAACCTCGCATCCGTCGCGATGCCGTTACAGTACATGTGCCACATGAACTATGCGTACGTACCGGAAGCCACTTTCAGCCAGAATATCCCGGATGAGGCGCTGCGGCTTCGAGAATCGGTCCCGGCGCATGTGAAACCCACCGCACAGTGGCTGGCGTTTAATCAGCGGATCTTACAAGGCGACGCGTCGCTGGCCGCGCTCAATGAACCTGACTTTTACGATCCGGAAATCGTCTTCTTTGCCGACAAACTGGACAGGTATACGGATAAACCCGAATTCCGCATGATCGCCCCGGATGGCACCACGTTTGTCACCCGTTTCGCCAGTTCGGAACTCAACTATGTCACCCGCTGGATCCTGTATAACGGCGATCAGCAGGTCGCAGCATTCGCCCTGCCCGCCACCTGCCGTCCGGAAGGCTTTCTCGCCGCCCAGCGAAATGGCTCATTACTTGACGTGCCGCCGCAGCAAACGCGGAGTTTTACGGTCACCACGGGTATCGCCTGATCGCTCAAGGCTTGAACAGCAACGCGCTTATCGTTAAGGTAAGCGCGTTTTTTTACCCGCCAGGACAGAACCATGATTACCGTTGCCCTTATAGACGACCACCTTATCGTTCGCTCCGGCTTTGCCCAATTGCTTGGGCTGGAGGCCGATTTACAGGTGGTCGCCGAGTTTGGCTCGGGGCGTGAGGCGCTGGCGGGATTGCCGGGACGCGGTGTTCAGGTGTGTATTTGCGACATCTCGATGCCGGATATCTCCGGTCTGGAGCTGTTGAGCCAGTTGCCAAAAGGGATGGCGACCATCATGCTCTCGGTACACGACAGCCCGGCGCTGGTGGAACAGGCGCTGAACGCCGGGGCGCGCGGCTTTCTCTCCAAACGCTGCAGCCCGGATGAACTGATTGCCGCAGTACATACCGTGGCTACCGGCGGCTGTTATTTGACGCCAGAAATCGCCGTCAAACTGGCGGCTGGCCGCCAGGATCCGCTGACCCGGCGCGAGCGCCAGGTGGCGGAAAAACTGGCGCAGGGGATGGCGGTAAAAGAGATTGCTGTCGAGCTGGGGCTATCGCCGAAAACGGTGCACGTCCATCGCGCAAACCTGATGGAAAAACTGGGCGTCAGCAATGACGTTGAGCTGGCGCGGCGCATGTTTGACGGCTGGCAATGAAAACCCTGTTGTCACGGTTTATCACCGTTCTCGCCTGTTTTTTTATTTTCTCTGCCGCCTGGTTTTGTCTGTGGAGCATCAGCCTGCATCTGGTTGAGCGTCCGGAACTGGCGGTACTGCTGTTCCCGTTTGGTTTGCGCCTGGGGCTGATGCTGCAATGTCCACGCGGCTATTGGCCGGTATTGCTGGGCGCGGAATGGCTGCTGACCTTCTGGCTGGCGCAGGAAGTGGCGCTGGAGCATCTTCCCCTTTTGCTGATTGGCGGCCTGCTGACGCTGCTGCCCGTGGCGCTGATCTCCCGTTATCGCCATCAGCGTGACTGGCGAACGCTGCTGCTTCAGGGCGCGGCGTTGACGGCGGCAGCGCTGTTGCAGTCGCTACCCTGGTTGGGACAGGGGGAAGAAGCCTGGAATGCGCTGCTGCTGACCCTGACCGGCGGATTGACGCTGGCACCGATCTGCCTGGTGTTCTGGCACTATCTGACCAGTACGACCTGGCTGCCGTTGGGTCCGGCGCTGGTGTCGCAACCGGTGAACTGGCGCGGTCGGCACCTGATCTGGTATCTGCTGCTGTTTAGCGTCAGTCTGTGGCTCCAGTTGGGATTACCCGCAGAGCTTTCGCGATTTACCCCCTTCTGTCTGGCGCTGCCGATTATTGCGCTGGCCTGGCATTACGGCTGGCAGGGGGCACTGATCGCAACCCTGATGAACGCTATCGCGCTGATTGCCAGCCAGACCTGGCACGATCACCCCGTAGATTTATTGCTCTCCCTGTTGGCGCAAAGCCTGACCGGACTGCTGCTTGGCGCGGGTATTCAGCGTCTGCGTGAGCTGAACCAGTCGCTGCAAAACGAACTGGCGCGCAATCACCGGCTGGCGGAGCGCCTGCTGGAAACGGAAGAGAGCGTACGCCGCGACGTGGCGCGTGAGTTGCACGATGATATCGGCCAGACCATCACCGCGATCCGTACTCAGGCCGGAATCGTGCAGCGGCTGGCGGTTGAAAACGGCGGCGTGAAGCAGAGCGGACAGCTTATCGAACAGCTTTCGCTGGGCGTCTATGATTCCGTGCGCCGCCTGCTGGGACGCCTGCGTCCGCGCCAGTTGGATGATTTAACGCTGGAACAGGCGATCCGCTCGCTGATGCGGGAAATGGAGCTGGAAAGTCGCGGCATCGTCAGCCATCTCGACTGGCGGATCGACGAGACGGCGCTCAGCGAGGGTTTGCGGGTGACGCTGTTTCGCGTCTGTCAGGAAGGGCTGAACAATATAGTGAAACATGCCAACGCCAGCGCGGTGACGCTGCAGGGCTGGCAGCAGGACGAGTGGCTGATGCTGGTGATTGAGGATGACGGCAGCGGTCTGCCGCCGGGCTCCGGTCAGCAGGGTTTTGGCCTGACCGGGATGCGCGAGCGCGTTACGGCGCTCGGCGGTTCGCTGACGATTTCCTGCACGCACGGTACGCGAGTCAGCGTCTCGCTACCCCTGCGTTACGTTTGAGGAGCGGCAATGCTAACCTTTTTTAACGCCCCGGCGAATGCGCCGCAGTTAACGGACAAGCGCGAGATCGACGATCTTTATCGCTACTGGCGTCGCCATATTCTGCTGACCATCTGGCTGGGCTACGCCCTGTTCTATTTCACGCGGAAAAGTTTTAACGCCGCCGTCCCGGACATTCTCGCCAACGGCGTGTTAACCCGCAGCGATATCGGCCTGCTGGCGACGCTGTTTTACATCACCTATGGCGTGTCGAAATTCGTTTCCGGCATCGTCAGCGATCGTTCTAACGCCCGCTATTTTATGGGGATAGGGCTGATTGCCACCGGCATCGTCAATATTCTGTTTGGTTTCTCCACTTCGCTCTGGGCGTTTGCCCTGCTGTGGGCGCTGAACGCTTTCTTCCAGGGATGGGGCGCGCCGGTGTGCGCACGTCTGCTGACAGCATGGTATTCGCGCAACGAGCGCGGCGGCTGGTGGGCTATCTGGAATACCGCCCACAACGTTGGCGGTGCGTTGATTCCGATCGTCATGGCTGCTGCGGCACTGCATTATGGCTGGCGTGCCGGGATGATGATGGCCGGAATGCTGGCGATCGTCGTCGGAATTTTTCTTTGCTGGCGACTGCGCGACCGTCCCCAGGCCGTGGGGCTGCCACCGGTGGGCGACTGGCAGCACGATGCCCTGGAAATTGCTCAGCAACAGGAGGGCACGGGACTGACCCGTAAAGAGATCCTCACGAAATACGTGCTGCTCAACCCTTATATCTGGCTGCTATCACTCTGTTATGTGCTGGTGTACGTGGTGCGCGCCGCCATCAACGACTGGGGCAATCTGTATATGTCCGAGACGCTGGGTGTCGATCTGGTGTCCGCCAACATGGCGGTGACGATGTTCGAGCTGGGCGGATTTATCGGCGCGCTGGTGGCGGGCTGGGGGTCAGACAAACTGTTCAACGGCAATCGCGGGCCGATGAACCTGATTTTTGCCGCCGGAATTTTGCTTTCGGTGGGTTCACTGTGGCTGATGCCGTTTGCCAGTTATGTAATGCAGGCGGCCTGCTTCTTCACCACCGGATTCTTTGTCTTTGGCCCGCAGATGCTGATCGGTATGGCGGCGGCGGAGTGTTCGCACAAAGAGGCGGCAGGGGCGGCAACCGGATTTGTTGGGCTGTTTGCTTATCTCGGTGCATCGCTTTCCGGCTGGCCGCTGGCGCAGGTACTGGAAACCTGGCACTGGACCGGTTTCTTCGTGGTCATCGCTATCGCTGCCGGGATCTCCGCCCTGCTGTTACTGCCATTCCTCAACGCCCAGGCTCCACGTGAGGCCAGCGAAGCGTGATGCAGTTCACTTTTTTACCGCGAGTGGGGCAAAACTAAGAAATTTTCCCGGTTTCGCCTGGACGCTGTCTCAGGCATGTCTCCCGACTGATTTTTACAATGCCTGCCATTCGCAGGTATAAAAATTAGCCCGGGAGTGTCCTATGCTGGCTTTTCTAAACCAGGTGCGTAAACCGACCCTGGATCTGCCGCTTGATGTGCGGCGCAAGATGTGGTTCAAACCGTTCATGCAGTCTTATCTGGTGGTCTTCATCGGCTACCTGACTATGTATTTGATCCGAAAGAACTTTAACATCGCCCAGAACGATATGATTTCCACCTACGGGTTGAGCATGACGCAACTGGGGATGATTGGTCTGGGGTTCTCCATCACCTACGGCGTGGGTAAAACGCTGGTTTCCTATTATGCGGACGGCAAAAACACCAAGCAGTTCCTGCCGTTTATGCTGATCCTCTCTGCAATTTGTATGCTCGGCTTCAGCGCCAGCATGGGAACGGGTTCCGTAAGCCTGTTCCTGATGATCGCCTTCTATGCCCTGAGTGGTTTCTTCCAGAGCACCGGCGGCTCGTGCAGCTATTCCACTATCACCAAATGGACGCCTCGCCGTAAGCGCGGCACTTTCCTCGGCTTCTGGAATATCTCTCATAACCTTGGCGGCGCAGGTGCGGCAGGCGTGGCGCTGTTCGGTGCGAACGTGCTGTTCGACGGACACGTGATTGGGATGTTTATCTTCCCGTCGATTATCGCTCTGATTGTTGGCTTTATCGGTCTGCGCTTTGGTAGCGACTCGCCGGAATCGTATGGCCTCGGTAAAGCTGAAGAACTGTTCGGCGAAGAGATCAGTGAAGAGGATAAAGAGACCGAAGAAAATGACATGACCAAATGGCAGATCTTCGTTGAATACGTGCTGAAAAACAAAGTGATCTGGCTGCTCTGTTTCTCGAACATCTTCCTGTACGTGGTGCGTATCGGCATCGATCAGTGGTCTACCGTGTACGCTTTCCAGGAGCTGAAACTGTCCAAAGAGGTGGCAATTCAGGGCTTTACCTTGTTTGAGGTGGGGGCGCTGGTCGGTACGCTGCTGTGGGGTTGGCTCTCGGATCTGGCGAACGGTCGCCGTGCGCTGGTGGCCTGCGTGGCGCTGGCGCTGATCATCGCGACGCTTGGCGTGTACCAACATGCCAGCAACCAGTATGTCTATCTCGCGTCACTGTTTGCGCTCGGCTTCCTGGTGTTTGGCCCGCAACTGTTGATTGGCGTGGCGGCGGTGGGTTTTGTTCCGAAAAAAGCCATTGGCGCGGCGGACGGTATCAAGGGTACCTTTGCGTACTTGATCGGCGATAGCTTTGCCAAGTTAGGTCTGGGGATGATTGCCGACGGTACGCCAGTGTTTGGTTTGACCGGCTGGGCGGGTACCTTCGCTGCGCTGGACGCCGCCGCTATCGGCTGTATCTGCCTGATGGCGATGGTTGCGGTTATGGAAGAGCGCAAAATACGCCGGGAAAGAAAAATTCAGCAGTTAAGAACCGCTTAAGTGTGTAATTGGTAACATTTTGCCCAGCCTGCGCGCTGGGCTTTTTTCCTCCCGCCTAAACGTTTTCCGAATCCGGGCAATATTGCTCTCCCCTCGCAGTTTTCCCCATGATGCCAGCTTAAGGTAATCCTTCTGATTTATATGCAAAAAGGGTTTAAGCATGAGTGGAAAACCGGCGGCGCGTCAGGGCGACGGCACCATGAAGGGTGGCCCGATAATCCAGGGCTCTGCGGGTGTGATGATTGGCGCACCTACCGGCGTGGCCTGCTCGGTCTGCCCGGGAGGGATGACTTCCGGTAACCCGGTCAATCCGTTGCTGGGTGCAAAGGTGCAGCCCGGTGAAACCGATTTCGCCCTGCCCGGCCCGTTGCCGTTTGTGCTCTCCAGAACCTACAGCAGCTACCGGACAAAAACGCCTGCCCCGTCGGGCATTTTTGGCCCCGGCTGGAAAGCGCCCTTCGATATCCGCTTACAAATCCACGATAACGAACTGATAATTAACGATAACGGCGGCAGAAGCATCCACTTTGAGCCGCTGTTTCCCGGTGAAACGGCCTTCAGCCGCAGCGAATCGCTCTGGCTGGCGCGGGGCGGCGTGCCGGCGCTGCATGAAAGCAATCCGCTGCACACACTGTGGCAGTCGTTGCCGGAAGACATTCGCACCAGTCCACATGTGTATCTGGCAACCAGCAGCGTTCAGGGACCGTGGTGGATCCTGGGCTGGTCTGCGCGCGTACCGGGAGCGGAGGAACCCTTACCTGCCCCGCTGCCGCCGTACCGGACGCTGACGGCTCTGGTGGACAATTTAGGGCGGAGAATGGTCTTCCATCGTGCCGCTACCGGTGATGCAACCGGGGAAATCACCGCCGTGACGGACGGTGCAGGCCGCCGCTTCCGGCTGGTGCTGACCACGCAGGCGCAGCGGGCAGCACAGTACCGGAAGCAGGTAACCGCCAGTGGCACAAAACCCCTTCCCTTCCCGGATGCTCTGCCCGCCACCGCGTACGACACGGACAACGGCCTTCGTCTGGCAGAAGTATGGCTGACCCACGACCCGGAATACCCGGACACTCTGCCCGCCGCGCCGCTGGCGCGATACGACTATTCCCCGCGTGGCGAACTGGCAACGGTATACGACCGCAGCGGCACGGCAGTACGCCATTTTACGTATGACCCGCCGCATCCGGGACGCATGGTGGCACACCGTTATGCGGGCAGACCAGAGATACGCTATCGCTATGACATCGCCGGGCGGGTAACGGAACAGCGTAACCCGGAAGGCTTAAGCTATACCTACTCGTATGAACAGAACCGCGTCATTATCACCGATAGTCTGAACCGTCGTGAGGTGCTGCACACCGAAGGCGAAGGCGGGCTGAAGCGGGTAGTGAAACAGGAACGCTCCGATGGCAGCGCCATTCACAGTGAATACGACCCGGCAGGGAGACTTATTGCACAGACCGATGCGGCGGGCCGCAAGACGGAATACCGCCTGAGTCCCGGCTCCGGCCAGTTAAAAGAAATCGTCGCGCCAGACGGCAGGCGTACTGAATTTTATTACAACAGCCAGCGCCAGTTGACGGACACCGTATACCCGGACGGCCTGCAAAGCCGGCAGGAATACGACATTCAGGGCAGACTCATCGCCGACACCCTGCGCGACGGCAGCACCACCCGCTGGTTTTATGACAACCCGCACAGCGAATACCCGTCCGCCAGCGAAGATGCCACCGGCAGCCGGAAACAGATGACGTGGAGCCGCTACGGGCAGTTGCTGAGCTTCACCGACTGCTCAGGCTACCAGACCCGTTACGAATATGACCGCTTCGGTCAGGTCACTGCCCTTCATCAGGAAGAAGGCCTCAGCCAGTACCGTGCTTACGATGACCGGGGCAGACTGGTCAGCCAGAAAAATGCACAGGGCCACGAAACCCGCTATGAGTACAGCATCGCGGGCGACCTGATGGTCGTGCTCCACCCGGACGGCAGCAGGCAGACCACAGAGTATGATGCCGCTGGACACCCGGTGAGCACCACCACTGGCGGCCTGACCCGGCAGATGGCATACGACGCCGCAGGCCGTGTGACGCAACTGACCAACGAAAACGGCAGCCACACCACCTTCGCTTATGATGTGCTGGACAGGCTGGTGCAGGAAACGGGCTTTGACGGCAGGACGCAGCGTTATCAGTACGGTATTACCGGGCAGCTTATCCGCAGTGAGGACGAAAGCCTCATCACCCTGTGGCATTACGATGCGTCAGACCGGCTGACATACCGAACGGTGAATGACGAAGAGGCAGAACGCTGGCAGTACAACGAGCGTGGCTGGCTGGCCGAAGTCAGCCATCTCAGCGACGGCCACCGCGTCGCCGTGCAGTATGAGTACGATAAACAGGGACGGATGAACCTTGAACGCCAGACGGTGCAGCATCCCGAAACGGGAGAGCTGCTGTGGCAGCACGCCACCCGGCACGATTACAGCGCCAAGGGACTGCCGGACCGCGTGACACCGGACGCCCTTCCCCCGGTGGCGTGGCTCACGTATGGCAGCGGGTATCTGGCCGGCATGAAGCTCGGCGACACGCCGCTGGTTGAGTTCACCCGCGACCGCCTGCACCGGGAAACGCAGCGCCGCTTCGGCGAATACGACCTGACCACGGCATACACGCCGGGCGGTCAGCTACAGAGCCATCACCTCAGCATTCTTCAGCTTAACCGCGACTACACCTGGAACAGCGGCGGGCAGCTTGTTCACATCCGCGGGCAGCATGAGCAGCGGGATTATCAGTACGGCGACGCCGGAAGGTTGCTCTGTACACATATCACATCGCCCCACCACGACCTGGCGCAGTGGACGTTCACCGACCCGGCGGGCAACCGGACAGCGCAGCAGGATAAATACCCGATGCTGCCGGAACGCTTCCCGGATAACCACATCACCCAGGATGTGGAGAACTTTTATCATTATGACGAACACGGCAGGCTGACAGAGAAAGACGAGCGCCGGATACGCCCGCACGGCAGCGTCGTGCATCATTACCGCTATGATAACCAGCACCGGCTGACGCACTACCGCCGGATGCAACAGGGCAACGTGCTGACGGAAAGTCGTTATCTTTACGACCCGCCGGGCCGCCGCATCAGCAAACGGGTGTGGGCATGTACGGTTTTTCACGATGGCTCGTGTTCACAGCCGGCGCTACAGGAAACCGTGTGGTACGCCTGGGATGGCAACCGGCTGACCACCACGCAGACGGACGAAACCCGCATTCAGACTGTGTACCTGCCTGGGAGCTTCACGCCGCTCATCCGTATTGAAACGGCAACCGGAGAACTGACCAGAGCCACCCGCCGCACGCTGGCCGAGAAATTTCAGCAGGAAGCAAACGTGACCTTCCCGCCGGAACTGGTGGCGATGGTGGATAATCTGGAAGCGGAACTACGGCGCGGGGAACTCAGCGAAGCCAGCCGGACGTGGCTGGCACAGTGCGGCCTGACGCCGGAACAGATGAAAAATCAGCTGGAGCCGGAATACACGCCGGAACGCAAAATCCACCTGTACCACTGCGACCACCGGGGCCTGCCGCTGGCACTGATTGACGTTAACGGGGCCATTGCGTGGCGCGCAGAGTTTGATGAATGGGGGAATATCCTGCGGGAAGATAACCCGTATAACCTGGAACAGCTCATCCGTCTGCCGGGGCAGCAGTGGGATAAAGAGACGGGGTTGTACTATAACCGGCACCGGTATTACGACCCAGCACAGGGAAGGTATATCACGCAGGACCCGATTGGGTTAGCGGGAGGGCGGAATCTGTATCAATATCCGCTTAACCCGGTCACAAAAATAGATCCATTGGGGCTATTCCAAATGTGTCACAGGGATCTTCTTCTACCCATTCCCTATGCGAGGCATTGTTACGTAAAATTTGATGATGGCTCAACATCAAGTTATGACCCTAAAGGGGTTAATCCCGATCCCGACCCGCATCAAGAAGGTACTGTTTGTACAGAACCCAAACAACCCGCTCTTGATGATTGTATTAAGAAAGCGATGGATCAATGTAAGGGAAAAGATTACAGTTTTACGGAATTCAATTGTTGTCATTGTGCTGAACAAGCAATGAAAGAGTGTGGCACATCAATACCTAAGGGGGCCTGGCCCAACTCTCCAGTAAATCCTGGACCTCAGCCCGGTGAGAATGGATTCACTCCAGACCCAGTGTATAATTCAACGCTGGGGAAATAATGTTATGACTACAAAAAGAATAATCGTTATTGGTATCACAATCATCATAATTAGTAGTGTTTTTTTATGGTTAAGCTCTCTCATTCATAGCTATGTCTATAATAGAATGCACATTAACCGTAATGGTTTATTGACATGCCTTTGGTTATTGAATTCTTTTTCATCATATCTTCTTTATTTTTATAATATCAGAGGAAAATTGCTAATAAGTTTCCTGTATATATTATTTTTGGGCGGTCTAATGACGCTTATGCAATTTATATTTTGGAATGAAACATATGGTGATTTTTCTGGGATTGAAGGATTAAAAGTTATCAGTGGTGTTTATTTTGCTATCAGTACGATAACTATATGTATTGGAGTCGGAGTTGGTTTTATTACCTCCTGCTTAAAAAGAAAATGATATGTTGGAGGATTTGCTTAATGAATATTACCCATCAGGGGGAGGGTAACATCCGACCAATTAGTCGTAGGGATGAAGGATTGTACTATGATTGTTATTGCTATGATAAACCGTCTTATCGACGATTCATCATTCAGGAATAGAGCCAGCAGTGGCGAAGCGGTATTACGTGCAGAATATGATGAATGGGGCAATCGACTGATAAAGGATAACCCGGAAAACCTGCAACAGTTTATCCGGCTGAAAGCTAAGCTACATGATAAGGCAACCGGATTGTATTATATCTGGCAACGTTGCTAAGACCCGTTAGAGAGGCGGTATATTATGCAGGATCCGATAGGGTTGATGGGGGGGATGGAATTGTTATAAATATCCATTAAATCCTGTGAATAGAATCGAACCGTTGGGCTTGATAGATTTTCCTAGCTATAACACCCCGTGGGGAAATAGCGTTGTTAGTGTACCAAATGCAGTGTCCGAAGGACGTATTTCATATGATGAAGGAATTCAGACATTAAAGGATTTAAGCGGCCCACATTATTCGCCCTCTCTATTTTCTATATCTTTAGATGGCGGTCTTTCAGCTTATGGCATTACAGGGGGTAGTGTTTCCGCTGGAGTGCTTACCGGAAATGGTGATAAAGGCTTAGATCTCTGCGTATATATGATGTCTTGCGAGGGGCTCGGTATAGGAGCGGCTGGAGGTGCGTCACTTTATGGTACTGCTACTAATGCTCCGTCATCATCTGGTTCATCCAATTATATTGGGGGAACCACTGATGTAGGGCTGGTTGCCAATGGTGTGGTAACAATTTTGTCTGAGTTAAATAAAAAGGAAGATCCTGTACATATATCTACAACACTCAGTGGTGGCGTTGGTGGTGGTGGGTTTAGTGGCATAATTACTTGCCAGCAATATACAAAATGCATAGTGAATTGATATGAGATATTATGTTTATTTTATGATGTTATTAGTATGTAGCATTGTTACACTGGTAGGATGTGGTGATGACAACACTCATGATGCAATCCTTGTGGTTGAGGCATTTCATGAGCAATTTAATTCAAAGGATTTTAATGGAATTTATGCCGATGTGGTTTCTAAAGAATTTAAAAACTCAATGACCAAAGCAGATTATTTTGCTCTTATGGATAAAAATTTCTCAATGCTTGGTAAGTATCGCTTTGGCCGTTTATTGAAAAGCAATCAAGTTAAGGTGTTAATTGGAGAAGATAAAATAAACATATCTTATCACTCTACATATACTAATTATGAATTAAATGAATTATTTATAATAATAAAGGAGAGCGGCAAAAATAAAATCTCTCAAATAGTATACGATGACATTCATGCAATAAATCTCAAAGACTGATAGTCTGAATTTTTGTTAAATCATCAGTAATGCCACTATGTTTGAATAAGTTATTTTGACTGATTTTTTCCTCTGTAGTGGTATAGTTTACAGATAGTCATTATAGAGTACCTCCTTCGGTCTTTTCGTGACGCTGTATATCTTTTGTGAATAAACTACCGTGAGCGAAGAAACCATAGCAGAGAGGAGTGTATTCGCCGAAACTTGTGGCGCTAGTGGATAAACTGGAAGCAGAGCTACAATGCGGGGAACTCAGCGAAGCCAATCTGGCGTGGCTGGCACAGTGCGGCCTGCCGCTGGCACTGATTGACGTTAACGGCCTGGTTGCGTGGTGCGTAGAATCTGACTGCGGGAGAATAACCCGCAAAACAGGAACAGCTTATCCGTCTACCGGGGCAGCAGTGGGGTAACGAGACAGGATGTACGACACCCGACACGAGTATCATGAACCACAGCAGGCACGTATAAGCACTTGAGATTCAGTATTTAGTTCCCCTTTTATATTCTCTGGTTAGGCGACCCTTAATCAGTCAGCGATCTCCTGGGAAGTGAAGGTAAACGTGTCACCGTCAAACAGCCCCTGGCTGGTGAGTTTTAGCGCGGGGATCACCGGCAGGGAGAGAAACGCCATCTGGATAAACGGCTCGTCGGGCAGAGAGCCACATTCGCGACCTGCTGCTTTTAGCGCATCGATCTGCTCCGCCAGCGAATCGGCGGTGTCGGCGCTCATTAACCCGGCAATCGGCAGCGGCAAGTGGCATTGCACCTGGCCGTTACGAACGACGCAAAGCCCGCCGCCATCGTCAATCACCTGATTAACAGCCAGAACCATCTCTTCCGCGCTGCGACCGATCACCACAATATTATGACTGTCATGGCTGACCGTGGCCGCCAGCGCGCCTTCACGCAGTCCGAATCCACCTAATAAGCTACAGGCCGGGGGCGACTGGCGACCGTAGCGTTCAAGCACGGCGATATAGCAAATATCATGACGATCGAAGCCCTCCGCGGTGCACTCGCAGTCACTGGCGCCTGTCACCAGTTCGTTAGGGATAACATCGATCACCCGATAGCGTTTGCCGGGGGTGAAATGCAGCGGGAAGTCATTGGCGCAAACGGGGTGGCGCGCAATGGTATTGCCATACGGCGGAACGGTTTGCGCCAGCCTTGCCGGTTCGTCGGCTTTCAGACGTTCAGTGTCAACGGGTTCTCCTTTGACAAACACCTGCTGTACCGTCACGTTGCGGGCATCGCTGAGCAGAACAATATCCGCCTGTTTTCCGGGGGCCAGCAAGCCAAGATGGCGCAGGCCAAAATGATGAGCGGCAGACCAACTGGCGACGCGATAAGCGACGTGTAGCGGGACGTTATGCTGTAAAATCAGTCGGCGAATCAGGGCGTCGATATGCCCTTCATGCGCAATTTCCCAGGGATTGCGATCGTCGGTACAGAGCAGGCACTGTGGGCTGTTAAAAGCGTTGATCAGCGGTGCCAGCGCGTCGAGTTTGCGGGCGGCGGAACCTTCGCGGATCATCAGCGCCATTCCGCGTTGCAACTTGCGACGCCCCTCCTCCAGTGTGTAGCTCTCGTGACAATTCTCGATCCCGGCGGCGATGTAGGCGTTGAGCGCCTTACCGCTCATTCCTGGGCAGTGGCCGTCCAGCGTCAGATGGCGAAAGGCGTCCATTTTGTCGAGCAGCGCATCCTGTCCGGCAATGACGCCTGGGTAATCCATCACTTCGGCCAGTCCGGCGACCAGCGGGTGATCGCGCCAGGCCAGCATCTGGTCGAGGGAGAAATGTGCGCCATTCACATCACATCCCTCCAGAGCGGGAACGCAGGAACTCACCTGCAGATACTGATTCTGCTTCGCCTGTTCGGCGCAGCGGATAAACCAGGAGAATCCTTTTTCGCCCATCACATTGACGATTTCATGAGGATCGCACACGACGGTGGTGAGCCCGCGCGGCAGCGTCGCGGTTTCAAAGGTCACTGGCGTCATCATGCTGGATTCAATGTGCAGGTGAGCGTCGATAAAGCCGGGTACCGCCGTTGCGCCGTCGGCGTCGATGCGCCGTAATGCCGGAGCGTCACGATACTCCGCCCCGATGCCCGCGATATGCCGCCCTTTGATCACAATAGGGCCAGTCATTTCTCCGCCATTGATAATATCGAGAAGGATGACATTATCAATAATATAATCAGCAACCGCTTCGCCGCGTGCAACGGCTAACAATTCTTGCTGTTCCTGGCGGCTAATATAATGAAATTTATGACTTATGCTGTTATTCATATTTTTCTCATTTTGATTTTATCAATTTGATTATTATTTATCATTAAGAAATACCGGGTAATTATTTTAAGTTTATCGATTAACGGGCATTTGCATTGTGATTACAATCACTGAATTAAAGACAGGAGATGTTTTAAATGAGGCCTGCTTATATCTTCATAAATGGATGAGAAAAATGAATAATGATATCAGTGATGACGTGCAGCATGATTCAAATCACCTTTCGCGATTATTTAAACTCCGCCAGCATGGCACCGACGTGCGGACCGAAACGATTGCCGGGATGACGACGTTTTTAACCATGGTGTACATTGTTTTTGTTAACCCGCAAATACTTGGGGCCGCGCAGATGGACCCCAAAGTGGTGTTTGTCACCACGTGTCTCATCGCCGGTATTGGCAGCATCGCGATGGGCCTCGTCGCTAACCTTCCCGTTGCATTAGCGCCGGCGATGGGATTGAACGCGTTTTTTGCCTTTGTGGTGGTGGGAGCAATGGGGGTAAGCTGGCAAACGGGAATGGGGGCTATCTTCTGGGGGGCGGTCGGACTATTTTTACTCACCCTTTTTCGCATCCGTTACTGGATGATTTCCAATATCCCGATTAATTTACGTATCGGCATCACCAGCGGTATTGGTTTATTTATTGCGTTGATGGGATTAAAAAATTCGGGCGTCATTATTGCAAATAAAGACACCCTGGTGACCATTGGTAACTTAAGCTCCCACAGCGTATTACTGGGTATTTTAGGTTTCTTTATTATTACCGTGCTGTCATCACGTCATTTTCATGCTGCGGTGCTGGTCTCTATTGTCGTCACCTCCTGCTGTGGGTTATTTTTCGGTGATGTCCATTTTAGCGGCATTTATTCTGTGCCTCCCAGTATTAGCGGAGTGATGGGTGAGGTCGATTTAAGTGGTTCTTTATCGCTTAATCTGGCCGGGATTATCTTTTCGTTCATGCTCATCAATTTGTTTGATTCATCAGGAACATTAATTGGTGTGACGGATAAAGCCGGGTTAATCGGTAGCGACGGTAAGTTTCCTGGTATGAGGCGGGCACTGTATGTCGACAGTGTGAGCTCGGTTGCCGGGGCGTTTATCGGCACCTCGTCTGTGACGGCTTATATTGAGAGTACCTCGGGCGTGGCGGTTGGCGGGCGTACCGGCCTGACGGCGGTGGTGGTTGGTGTGCTCTTCCTGCTGGTGATGTTCTTTTCTCCGCTGGTGAGTATGGTTCCCGCTTATGCAACGGCAGGCGCGCTGATCTTTGTCGGTGTGCTGATGACCTCCAGCCTTTCCCGCGTTAACTGGGATGATTTAACCGAATCGGTTCCTGCGTTTATCACCACGGTGATGATGCCTTTTAGTTTTTCCATTACTGTGGGGATCGCGCTTGGCTTTATGTCGTACTGCATCATGAAAGTGTTTACCGGACGCTGGCGGGAACTGAACCTGTGCGTCGTTGTGGTCGCGGTGCTTTTTGCGCTGAAAATCATTCTGGTGGATTAGTATTCACGGACCGTTTCCAGATATCATGAGCGCTGATAAAGCAGGAGAACGCATGATCTGGATAATGCTGGCCACACTGGCGGTGGTGTTTGTTATCGGGTTTCGGGTACTCACTTCCGGATCCCGGCGGGCGATTCGCCGCTTGAGCGAGCGCCTGAATATTGATGTGGTGGCGGTAGAATCGATGATCGATCAGATGGGAAAAGCGCAGGGTGAGGCATTTATGCAGTATCTCCATCGCCCCGACGAGTCACATCTGCAAAATGCCGCTCAGGTTTTGTTGATCTGGCAGAGCGTCATTGTGGACGGCAGCGAGCAGAACCTGTTGCAGTGGCATCGCCTGCTGCAAAAGGCCAGGCTGGCTGCGCCAGTCACCGATGCGCAGGTACGTCTGGCGCTCGGTTTCTTACGCGAGGTTGATCCGGATATGCAGGACATCAACGCCTTCCAGATGCGCTACAACGCCTTTTTTCAGCCTGAAGACGGCGTGCACTGGCTGCATTAAGAGCAATATGGATACGAATGTTGTTACGCAAGTGAAGCGTAAGGCAGGTGTAGCCATCGGACAAATAGTTGCCAAAACGTTAAATGCGTCACAATTTAAATGTTACACTGCGTGACTTTCCCACCAGAACACCACGCAGGTAGCATAAATGAGTGAATGTATCGAAGAAAAAACCCGCGCTGACGTTGTCGCCCGCCCGAACTGGTCGGCGGTATTTGCCGTGGCGTTCTGTGTCGCTTGCCTGATTACCGTCGAATTTTTACCTGTCAGTCTGTTGACGCCAATGGCGCAGGACCTGGGGATTTCTGAAGGCGTTGCCGGACAGTCGGTGACTGTCACCGCGTTTGTCGCCATGTTTGCCAGCCTGTTTATCACGCAGATCATTCAGGCAACGGATCGTCGTTATGTGGTGATTCTGTTCTCCGTGTTACTGACCCTCTCCTGCCTGCTGGTCTCTTTTGCCAACTCCTTTGCGTTATTGCTGGTGGGACGCGCCTGTCTGGGACTGGCGCTGGGTGGATTCTGGGCGATGTCGGCGTCGCTGACCATGCGCCTGGTTCCGCCGCGTACCGTGCCAAAAGCGCTGTCAGTGATTTTCGGCGCGGTTTCTATCGCGCTGGTGATTGCTGCGCCGTTGGGCAGTTTTTTAGGCGGCATTATTGGCTGGCGTCACGTCTTTAACGCCGCAGCGGTGATGGGCGTGCTGTGTATGGTCTGGGTGGTGAAATCACTGCCGTCGCTGCCCGGTGAGCCTTCTCATCAGAAGCAAAACATGTTCAGCTTGTTGAATCGTCCCGGTGTTGCGGCAGGGATGATCGCCATCTTTATGTCCTTTGCCGGCCAGTTTGCGTTCTTCACTTATATCCGCCCGGTGTATATGAATCTGGCGGGCTTTGATGTCGATGGCCTGACGCTGGTGCTGCTGAGCTTTGGCATCGCCAGTTTTGTTGGCACCTCGCTGTCGTCTGTGATTCTTAAACGCTCGGTCAAGCTGGCATTAGCCGGTGCGCCGCTGGTACTGGCGCTGAGTGCGTTGGTGCTTACGTTGTGGGGCAGCGACAAGATTGTGGCGGCGGGTATTGCGATTATCTGGGGACTGGCGTTTGCGCTGGTGCCGGTGGGGTGGTCGACATGGATTACCCGGTCGCTTGCCGATCAGGCAGAAAAGGCTGGATCCGTCCAGGTCGCCGTGATCCAGCTTGCCAATACCTGTGGGGCCGCGGTGGGAGGCTATGCACTCGATAACCTTGGCCTGCTGTCGCCCCTGATGCTCTCCGGCAGCCTGATGCTGCTGACGGCGCTTCTGGTGGCAGCGAAAGTTCGCATAAAGGGTATGCAATGATCTCACACTCTGTTTGTCGAATGGCGCTGCGCTTATCCGACCTACGGTACGGAGACCTGTAGGCCGGATAAGGCATTTATGCCACCATCCGGCATAACGCGATATGGCTCATCAGAACCACGCTTCCCACATCGCGCCGACGTTGAAATCGTCCAGCGTTTCGTCATCCGTGCCGTTCACGCGAGCGGTGCGGTCGTTATCCACTTTGCCGCCGGTGACGTAGAAGCGCAGCATCGGGCGGAACTCCGGCCCCATTGCAATCGACATGTTCTGCGACAGCGTCAGCTTCCAGCCTTTGTTATCGCCGCCGTTATCATAGTCGACACGCTGATAGCCCGCTTCCAGCCAGGTGGAGTGCACGTCGTTCCAGAAGTACATTGGACGCACAATAGCACCATAGTTCTTGCGATTTTCACTCTGATCGGCGCTGTTGTCGTAGTCATGGAATGCCAACAGGTATTCAACCTGCGCCTGTTGCGTGAATTTATGACTCCCTTCGAAACTGGCGTAAATTGCCGTCAGATCGTCGGTTTTGTTGTAGACGCTGTTGTCGGAGTTGTCAGAGTAACGGGCGATCACTTTGTTGACGCCGCTGTCATTGGTGTGGCTGACGACAAACGCGCCCTGCCAGGCCTTCAGGCGATCGTCGCTATCGACCGCTTTCGAGTCAAAGCCGTAGTTGGCGTAAATTTCCAGATCTAACGGACCGAGTTTCATGCCGTGGATTTTTGAGGTCACGGCGTAGTTGCCTTTGTCACCGGTGCCGGAACCGCCGGTACAGGTGATGCGTGACGGGTTGGCCTCATCTTCCATCACTTCCGGGCTGCACGATTCCACGGCGGCCACGGTCGCCACGTCAAACTGCACGCCGCCAATATCGAAGTTCTTCACCCCGGCGCCCTGGCCGTCGTGGTTCATCCAGAAGTAGTCGTTGATCCCTTGTTGCGGACGCTGGTGGAAGTCGCGCCCCGCCCAGATATAGGCGTTCGGGTTGGATTCCAGAACGTTGGTCACCCCTGCGTAGGCCTTTTTGAGGTTCACCTCGTCGCCCCAGTGGTCGATCATCACGTTGATATCCCAGATCGCACCGTTGTCGCCTTTGAATGCTTTGGAAAGCTGGAATTCGCCGCCGTTGCCTTCGTTACCCAGACGACCAATGGCGGACGCGCCGTTATAGGAACCGTCCACGCCGACGTACTTCTGATCGCCGCTCTGGAAGTGCGCGCCGTAACGCGCATAGCCGCTGAATTTCACACCGAACGGGATGGCCATATCGGGTGACTGCGCGGCGCTTTGCGGCTCAACAATCACATCGGTTTTTTTCGCCACAGCAGCGTCCATTTTCGCCTGACGTTCCGCAAGGGCTTTGTCTACGGCTTTGGCGACAATGGCGTCGATTTGTTCCTGCGTAAATTCCTGTGCGAGTACAGAAATCGGGCAAAGCGCGGCCACGACCGCCATGGCTAATGGAAGTTTTTTTATCATGTTCATGGTTATCTCATTTACGTTTTATCCTTCAGTTTGCATTGAGCATTCTGAAGAGATGTGCGCATTAATTTATTTTAAGATAATAACCATCCCGCCTTGGTGTAATTCGCTATCACCAAAACAAGTTGATCTGTTATTTATAGGTGCGGGTACAGAATGCGTTTATTTAATCGTAATAGCGTCTCCGTTTATTATTATTACCCTTCGACTTTCAAGCTGTTTCTTTGTTGGCTACGTTCGTTCACCCCAGTCACTTAGTTGAGTAAGCACCAGGGAATACTCTCTTGCCGCCTCGACGCAACTCGAAATCCATTGGGTATAGATTTAAATTAACGTTGGTAGAGATGAATAATTTCTTCTGACAGTTCGCGGGCTAGCAGCGATGTCATTAAATGATCCTGCGCATGCACCATAATTAACGTCATGGGTTGCCGGGCTTCCCCGGCATCCTGTTCGATCAATTTGGTTTGCATGTGGTGGGCCTGACGGGCGTAACCGTCCGCCTCCCGAAGCAGGCTTTTCGCCTCGTCAATGTTGCCTGCGCGCGCAGCGTGAAGCGCCTCGAAGCACAGACTGCGGGACTGTCCGGCATTGACGATAATTTCCATTACTGCTTCTTCTAATGCAATCATTGTAAATATCTCTTAATCGAATCCGTTATGTTCGGCGGTATTGGCGAACCACTCGCCGCTCTTTTTCACCGTACGTTTTTGCGTGTCTAAATCTAACTGGACAAAACCATAGCGGTTTTTATATCCGTTGAGCCATGACCAGTTATCAATAAAGGTCCACATATGGTAACCAAGGCACTGACAGCCTTCACTGATCCCTTTATGTAGCCATTTAAGATGTTCAGAGACAAATTCAATACGGTAATTGTCATTAATTTGCCCGTTCTGAATAAATCGCTGTTCGTTTTCTACACCCATTCCGTTTTCAGAAATAAAGCAGCGCGGGTTGCCGTAATTATCACGCAGATTGGTAATAATATCGTAAATACCCGGCTCATAAATTTCCCAGCCCCGGTAAGGGTTCATTTTACGGCCTGGCATTTCATAATAATCAAACAACCACTCCGGCATAAATGGCGCATTCAGATTGATGGCGGTATCGCGGCATTTTACGCGGCGGGGCTGATAGTAATTAATGCCCAGCAGGTCGATTTTGCCATCGGCAATCAGCTGTGCGTCACCTGGTTGGCAGGCGGGCAGTTGATCGTACTCTTTCAGTAACGCCACCAGATCCGCCGGATATTCCCCTTTCAGCACCGGGTCGAGGAAGCTGCGGTTGAACAGCAGATCCGCATGGTGCGCGGCTTTCACATCCGCCGGATGCTGTGAGCGCGGATAAGAAGGCGTCAGGTTGAGCACGACACCGATTTCGCCGTCGTTGTTGCCCGCACGATAAGCGCGAACCGCCGTCGAGTGCGCCAGCACGGTGTGATACGCCACGGTGGCTGCGCGTCTGAAATCCACCACGTTGGGGTAATGGAAGTCATACAGATAGCCGCCTTCTACCGGCACAATCGGCTCGTTAAAGGTGAACCAGTGCTTAACGCGGTTGCCGAACAATTCGAAACACGTCTGCGCGTAGCGGCCAAAGGCTTCCACGACGTCACGGTTTTCCCAGCCGCCTTTCTCCTGCATCACCATCGGCATGTCGAAGTGAAACAGCGTGATAAACGGCGTGATACCCTGTGCCAGCAGTTCGTCGATAACGTTGTTATAGAACGCCACCGCTTCTGGATTCACCTCGCCCGTGCCGTCTGGAATCAGGCGCGACCAGCTTAACGAGGTGCGGAAGCTGTTATGTTTCAACTGCTTCAGCAGCGCGATGTCCTGTTTCCAGTGCTGATAAAAGGTTGAGGTGTTCGCCGGGCCAACCCCCTGATGGAAACGACCTGGCTGGCGGTCGAACCACACATCCCATGTGGTCTGGCTTTTGCCGCCGTTCAGGCTATCCCCTTCGGTTTGCAGCGCTGAGCAGGCACTGCCCCACCAGAAGTTTTCAGGAAAACGGTATCTCATTGTTCTGACTCCTTGATTCATTATGAGTTGCTACGGGCAGCGTTCGCCACGGAGACGGCATCCTGGGCTTTTTGTTCTTCTGTCTTCAGCAGAGAACGTTCGTAAGCGCGCAGGAACGGGAGGTAAATCAACGCTGACATCACCATACAGATCAGACACATCACCACCGGACTAAAGGCCCAGTTTGCCGCCCAGGAGGCGCCAATCGGTGCGGGCGTGGTCCACGGCGTCAGTGACACCACCTGATCCAGCCAGCCCAAACGGGTTGCGGTGTAAGCCAGTACGGCGTTGATCATGGGCACGAAAACGAACGGGATAAACAGCATCGGGTTCATGATGATCGGCGCACCGAACAGAATAGGCTCATTAATGTTGAAGAAGCTAGGGACGATGCCCATTTTGCCGATCGTCCGCAGATGGGTAACGCGACTACGCAGCAGCAGGAAGGCCAGTGGTAAAGTCGAGCCCACGCCGCCGATCAGCAGGTAGTGATCCCAGAAACCTTGTAAATAGACGTGTGGCAATGCCGCGCCTGCTGCCAGCGCCGCCTGGTTCGCGGAAAGGTTGGCCATCCAGAATGGGTTCATAATGCCTGTGACGATCAGCGAACCGTGAATACCAGCAAACCAGAAAATCTGGCACATCAGGACCGAAAGCAGAATCGCCGGCAGGGAGTCAGACGCGGAAACCAACGGCGCCAGCAGGTGCATGATCGCCTGCGGAATGATCATGCCGGTCTGCGCTTCAATAAACAGGTTCAGCGGGTGTAACGTCGCAATGACCACCAGAACCGGAATGAGGATCTCAAACGAACGGGCGACGCCGGTCGGAACCTCTTTCGGCAGACGGATAGTGATGTTGTGCTGCTTCAGCCAGGCATAAACGCGCGTGGCATAGATGGCGGTGATCAGCGCGGTAAAGATCCCCTGACCGGAAAGGTACTGGGTGGAGATTTTCCCGTCGGCATACGGGGCGGCGACCAGTAAAAAGGCCATAAACGCCAGCAGGCCGGACATGATTGGATCGAGATTAAACTGACGGCCCAGACTGGCGCCAATGCCCACAGAGATGAAGAACGTCATAACGCCCATGCTGAGGTTAAACGGCAGCATCAACTGTTCACGATACGTGGCGGAGAAATCGAGCCAGCCACGGGCAAAGCTGTTGGTGGTTTCGGCAGAGAACGGCGGAAAAATAAACACCAGCATGAACGAGCCGATGATCATAAACGGCAGCGCCGCGGTAAAACCATCACGAATCGCAATCACATACTTTTGCTGGCCCAGTTTACCGGCAAGAGGGGTGATGGATTGTTCTATGACAGCAACCATTGACTGATATAACGAACTCATAATGACACCTTTCTAATGTGCCGCTTCAATCAGCGACAGAGCAAAATCCAGCACCTTGTCACCGCGTTGCATTCCGTAATCCTGCATATCAATGGCTTTTACGGGGATGTTTTGGGTGGCAGCCTTCTCTGAGAGCGTGTTAAGCATGTATTTTACCTGGGGGCCAAGCAGCACCACCTGGTAATTTGGAAACTGAATGTCAAATTCGGAAACGCCATATGCATCAATTTGGACTGGCAGCTTCCGCTCTTCTGCGGCTTCGACCATTTTACGAACCAGCAGACTGGTGGACATCCCTGCAGAGCAACACAACATAATCCTGAACATTATTAACCATCCTCAAAATGTAAAAACTTATTGCGAGTCTGATTTGATATCATACGGAAACCGGTTTCCATATGAAGCAAACGGAACTGTGACAACCGTCAAGATCTTATTCTTATAAGGCTAATTATTTGGATTTGGCTCACGGTTTTGGTGCTATTTCATACTTTTTGAGTGGAAACGGAAAATCGGTTTCCATGAAAAACGGAAACAGCTATACTGCGTGTGGTGATTATTTGAGCCAATGTTAAATTCAGGATTGAAGGAGCCAGGCAGGCTCTGTCAGGGGAGAATGATGTCTACTATCAACGATGTATCGCGTTTGGCTGGCGTGTCTAAAGCCACGGTGTCGCGCGTGTTGAGCGGATCGCGTGGTGTGAAGGAAGCCAGTCGTCTTGCCGTGTTAAAGGCGGTGGATGAACTGAACTATCGTCCGAATGTGATTGCCCAGTCATTACTCAGCCAGAGCACCGGTTGCATTGGCGTGATTTGCGCGCAGGACAACATTAACCAGACGACGGGCTACCTTTACGCACTGGAAAAACATCTGAGCCAGCACCAAAAGCATTTGTTGCTCCGCTTTGCCAACACCAAAGCAGAAGTAATGAGCGCCCTTGATGAATTAAGTTGTGGCCTGTGTGACGATGTGCTGATTATTGGGGCGCGTTTCCCGCTGAATATCAGCCAGGAAAACGTCATTCTGGTGGATTGCCTGGAAGCGGGCGACGATGTGACCAGTATTCAGTTTGACCACAGCTTTGCCACCGAAACGGCCTGTAACTATCTGATTAGCCAGAATCGACGGCAGATTGCCCTCATTCATCCTGAAGGGATGGGATTCTCCGAACAGGTGCTACTTGGCTACAAACACGCGCTGGAGAAGAACTTCCTGCCCTTTAACCGTAACCTGGTGTTTATGGAAGCCACCTCTTCCTCGGTCGCGCTACAGGAGTTGTTGAATAACGCCTCCACGCTCAACTTTAACGCCCTGCTGGTGGCGGATGAGCAGCAGGCTCAGCGGGTGATCCCACAATTGCAGGCGTTTAATAAGTCGGTTCCGGAAGATATTATGATCTTCAGCCTCGCCGGTTCGCTGCATCTGCCGGGGATCCCGACCATCCCGGCAATCGAATACTCCATGGATGCGATGGCGGCGCGGATTGTCAGCTGGCTGAATGAAAAAACGCAGAGCATGTTGGGATCGTATGTGCTGCGCGGCGACCTCATCATTCCGGATGTTCGCCAGCGGTAAGCTAATTAACGGGCGTGAGGCATAGGCTTCACGCTACATATCCGGGCATTCCACCTTACCGAGCGCTTCCCAGTAGTTGCTCTGATTGTTCCTTTCCATCGCCACCGCCGCCTCGCGGATGTGCTGCTGATTGCCTTCATTCGCCATGATCGTTTTTTCCCACGCCTCGTCTGAAGGCGAACCTTGCGGCGTACAAATTTTGCGTAAATCGTTGAGTATCGTATTTTTTTCGTGCACGGATTGCAGTGCGCCGTAAGGCGAGTCGGCCTGCGCCAGCGTTGGCATCAAGAAAAGGGCGGCAATGATCGGTAAAACGGCTCGTTTCATGGTAATAATCCTTGTAGTCGATGCGCATTATTTCAAGAGTAAGTGTAGATGGTGTACGACTCTCTCAGCAGCCCGTGCGAAAGTCGGAAAAGGCTTCAGCCAAAAGTTGTATTTTTTCAGGAGGATAGAATGCAGATACAAATTACCGATACCGTTACCGAAGACGATCAAAATGCACTGCTCACCGGATTGCGCGCTTACAATTTTCAGTTTCTGCAAACGAGAAATTTTGGCGATCTGGCGGTTTACTGGCGTGACGAGCAGCAGAAAATCCGGGGGGGATTGATTGGCAAAATCAAAGGGGAATGGTTGAGCATTGATTTTTTATGGATGCATGAATCCCTGCGTAAAGGCGGTTACGGTAGCCAACTAATCCAGGCCGCAGAGCACGCCGCTCGCGAAAGAGGTTGTCTCCATGCGCTGGTCGATACCCTGAGTTTTCAGGCGCTGCCGTTCTACCAGAAGAACGGTTATCAACTGCAACTGACCCTTGAGGACTTCCCGGAAAAAGGGGCTGCCCGGCATTATTTATCGAAAACATTTTGATGACCGGAGGCATTCACCGTGACGTCTGGACGCCGATTCACTTTCTTGCATAGCAGAATAGTGTATGTTCTGAACAATCATTTAATTCTTAAGCGGTAAAAAGATGAGACGGATCGAGATCGTACTGGGAGAGCTTGAAAGGCTGACGCGTGGGCTGGATCGTGCCGATTTGGCGCAGGAGACGGCGTTCACTGCGGAGGCGATTGGCTTCAACCTGGGGCTGGCGCGCAACTCGGTCAGTAAAGATCTCAACCAACTGTGGAATGACGGTCTGGCGATTAAAAGCCGGGGGCGTCCGGTGTTCTTCCTGCACCGCCAGACGCTGGAGACATTGCTGGGGCGCAAACTGGAGAGTAGCGAGCGCGAGGTGCGCTCGGTGGCTGACCTGCTTCCGCAAACGGAAAATACGGGCGACGACGATCCTTTCACCGGCCTGATTGGCTATGACCGCAGCCTGCGCGATGCGGTTGAAAAAGGCCGCGCCGCCGTGCTCTATCCGCAGGGTTTGCACGTGCTGCTGACCGGCCCATCTGGCGTGGGGAAAACCTTTTTTGCCGAACTGATGCACCGCTTCGCCTGCGAAAAGTCCGCCGGTTCCCCACCGCCGCTGGTCTACTTTAACTGCGCCGAGTACGCCCATAACCCGGAACTGCTCTCTTCCCACCTGTTTGGCCATCGTCAGGGGGCATTTACCGGCGCGAACGAGAATAAACCCGGTCTGGTTGAGCAGGCAGACGGCGGCTATTTACTGCTCGATGAAGTGCACCGTCTGCCCTATGAAGGTCAGGAAAAACTGTTCTCTATTCTTGATAAGGGTGAGTACCGTCCGCTGGGGGACAGCAGTAAGGCGCGTTCGATCTCGGTACGGCTGATTTGCGCCACTACGGAACCGGCGAATTCGTCGCTGTTGCGTACCTTCCAGCGACGCATTCAGGTAAGCATCGATTTGCCGGGGATTCGTCAGCGATCGATTGAAGAACAAGTGGAGCTGATTGTTGGTTTCCTGCAGCGTGAAAGTCGCAAAATCGAGCGCACGGTCAGCATCGACAAAACGCTACTGCTCTGGCTGTTGAACAAACCGCTGGAGGGCAACATTGGTCAGTTGAAGAGTGATATCCAGTTCCTGTGCGCCCAGGCGTGGGCGTCAGGAATGACGGAACATAATGACACACTACAACTGGATAAACGGCTGGCGGAGATACCGTTTCACGCCACGCCGGAACAGCGCCTGTTGGTCGATGCCTTGTTTGAAGGGAAAGAGCGGCTGAACATTGATGCGCGCACGTTACCGGCGCTGAAAACGTCGCTGGCGACCGGGGCGGAAATCGAAGAGAGCGATCTGTTTTACAGCTTCCTGACCCGTGAATATGTCAATCTGCGCAACAGTAATGTCCCGCCGGCGGAAACGCTGGCTATCCTGAAAAACAAGCTCAGCTCGATTTTCGAATATGGCCTCTACAGCCGCGATAGCGTGGCGCATCCACCGCGTTATGGCGATCAAATCGAAGAACGCGTGACGCTGTTGATCGGCTGCGTGGAACAGGTGCTTACGTTTACGCTGCCGGAAAACCTGGTGAATCCGCTGCGCAAGCACTTCCTGGCGCTGATTGGCTACGTCCAGCGCGGGTTGATTCCCCAGCTCTACTCTTCCAGTCTGATCCTCGATCGCTGCAAAGATGAATACGATAACGCCACGCTGCTGTGCCGCAAAATTAATGAACTGCTGCATATTCAGTGCCCGGCGACGGAAGTGGTCTGGCTGTGCCTGTTCCTGAAAGAGTGTCGTCATTACCGCCAGCGCATTGATGCCAGTCCGGATTGCGGGGTGATTCTGGTCGCTCACGGCGCGACCACCGCGACCAGCATGGCGCAGTATGTTAACCGTGTACTGGAACGCGACCTGTTCAGCGCAGTCGACATGCCGTTTGAGCAGTCGGTACATGACACGCTGGAAACGCTGACCCAGATTATTCAGACCCAACGCTATCAGCGGCTGATCCTGATGGTCGACATCGGTTCACTGGTACATTTCGGCAGTACGATCAGCAAGTTATTTCAGATAGACGTACTGCTGATGCCCAACATCACGCTGACCAGTCTGCTGGAGGTTGGGCTGGATTTAAGCTACGAAACCAGCGATTTACCTCAATTGGCGGCGCTGATGCAGAGCAAAAATATCCCCTGCCAGCTGTGTACGCCGCAGCAGGAAAACGGCGGCAAAGTGCTGGTCGTCTCCTGCATTACCGGCATGGGAACGGCGGAAAAAATTAAAAAAGTGCTCGAGGAGAGCTTCGGCGAACTGATGTCGCAGGACACGCGAATGGTGATCCTCGATTACAACGACGTGCGCAGTCTCGAACGTGTCCAGCAGGCGCTGAATGCCAATGAGCGACTGGCGGGGATTGTCGGGACTTTCCAGCCCGGACTGCCGGATATTCCGTTTATCTCGCTGGAAGAACTGTTCTCTGAGCAGGGGCCGGAGCTGGTGTTAAGCCTGCTGACGCCGGATCTCTCCAGCGCCGAGCGCCGTCTGGAGATGGAGCGCAGCGCGATGCGCTTTATCAGCGCGCTGACCATGGAGAGCATCATCAATCATATTTCAGTGCTCAACCCGCAGCGCATTCTGAAAGAGATGGAGGGCGTGCTTAACCATCTGACGACTGCGCTTTCCCTCAAACCCAGTCGCCAGGTGACACTACGCTTCCTGATCCACTGCTGTTGCATGGTTGAGCGTATCGTGATCAACCGTAAACCGTTACAGATGGCGCTGGAAAACAAACCGAATCTGGATCCCCGCGCGTTTAGTGTCATTAAATCTGCGTTTCTGCCGATCGAAGAGGCCTATGCCATCCGGTTATCGGATGCGGAATATTTTTATATCTACGAACTGCTTTATAGCTGATCCCTTAATGGGCGAGGCGTTGCGCCTTGCCCGCTCTCCTTTCCCCCTCGTGTGACACAAATACTGGCACAGCCTTTGCTCTTTCCTTGCGTGTAAATGTAATCGCGCCAGGAGGCCATTTTGACTACCACTCAACCGTTGCCCGACATTCTGCTGCTGACCCATGGCGGCTGGGGACAACAGCTTTGTAACAGCCTGCGCATGGTGATGGGCGAAATTAAAGGCGTGACAGAAATTGCGCTGATGCCCGTCGATACGCTGGGTGAGTTTTATCAGCGTGTTGAAGACGTGGTGAAAACCATGCCGGAAGGCTCACTGATTCTGACCGATTTTGTGGGCGGCACGACATCCAACGTGGCGGCGCGGCTGAGTGCGGATTATCCGGTGGCGGTCGTTTCCGGACTCAACGCATCACTGCTGCTGGAAGCGCTGGACAGACGTGAACACGGTTCACTGACTACCTGCGTCAGCGAACTGGTGGACGCCGGACGCAGCAGTTGCCTGGACGTTGTTGCTCACGTCCGTCAATTACAACAATCACAATAAGGAAAATCATCATGGCAAACATCGTGTTATGTCGTATCGATAGCCGACTGATCCACGGACAGGTGGTGACGAAGTGGGTCGGGCAGTCCCAGGCCAACCGCATCGCGGTGGTCAGCGATGAACTGGATGCCGATCCGTTTATGAAAAACATCTACCTGATGGCCGCGCCGCCGAACATCAAAGTGGACTGCTACAGCAACCAGAGCTTTGCCGCCTCATGGCAAGAGAACCAACTGGGCGACGGCAATGTGCTGGTGCTGTTCCCTTCTCTGGCGGCGATTCAGCAGGCCGTACAACAGGGGTTTGATGTCTCCACGATTCAGGTGGGGGGTCTGGGCGGTGGACCGAACCGCAAAGCGGTATTCCAGAACATTACGCTCGATGAAAAAGACGTCGGCATTCTGAACGACCTGAAAAGTCGTGGGATTCAGGTGTTCTTCCAGACTATCCCGGAAGATAAACCGCAGTCGCTGGACGATATCCTGAAAAAATTCTAATTCTCTGATAATGGGATAACACTATGGATACCTTAGTTTTTGCAAGCCTCATGGGGTTGTATTACTGGTTTGCCCGCTTACGCCTTGGCTACACCTTCTCTGCCATGCTGCTTCAGCCGGTGGTGGTGGCTGTTTTCGTCGGGCTGCTGCTGGGCAACATGCAGACCGCGATGATTATCGGTGCCGGGATGCAGCTCGTTTATCTCGGCGTGACCTCCACGCCTGGCGGTAACGTGCCGTCAGATCCGGCGCTGGCGGCCTGTATCTCGATTCCCATCGCGGTGAAAGCCGGGATGGATCCGAACCTGGCCATTGCGCTGGCGATCCCCTTCGGCGTGATCGGCGTCTTCCTTGACCAGTTGCGTCGTACCCTGAACGCCGCCTGGGTGCATATGGCTGATAAGCACGCGGAAACAGCGAACATGTCGGGCATTATGCGCTGTGCGTTCCTCTACCCGGCACTGCTTGGACTGGCGCTGCGTTTCCCGGTGGTGTTTGCCGCGAACTACTTCGGTCAGGACGTGGTGGAAAGTTTCCTCAAACTGATGCCGCACTGGCTGACCCACTCCTTTGAAATCATGGGCGGGATCCTGCCGGCGCTGGGCTTCGCAATCACCATTATGGTGATCGGTAAAAAGAGCCTGCTGCCGTGGTTTATCGGCGGATTCTTCGCGGTGCTGTACCTCAAGGTAGACATCATGGCGATGGCGATCTTCGGTACCTGTGTGGCCTTCCTGATTAAAGGCCTGGCGAAAAATGAAGGAGCAGCATGATGAGCAGCGACGTAATGCAGCATGAACTGGTTGAGCGCGCACGGACGACCGGGGCGTTAACCAAAGCGGATATCACTAAAGCGTGGTTTATCTACTGGCTGGGCGCGGAAGTCTCCAACTCTTATGAACGTCTGCAGAGCCTGATTTTCTGCGCCTCGATGACACCGATCATCAAAAAGCTCTACCCGCAAAAAGAGGAACAGGTGGAGGCGCTGAAACGGCACCTGAACTTCTTCAACTCTGAGCAAACATTTGGCGCGGTGATCCAGGGGATTTCCATCGCCATGGAAGAGCAAAAAACGCGCGGCGAGCCGATCAGCGATGCCTCAATTACCGGGATTAAAACCGGTCTGATGGGGCCGCTGGCCGGGATGGGCGACTCCATTGTCTGGGCCGCCGTCATGCCGTTGCTGATTGCGATTTTCATCCCTTTCGCCGCTAATGGCAGCGCGTTTGGCGGTATTGCACCGCTGATCCTCTATCCGGCGATTACCCTGGCGATCAGCTACGGTCTGATCCACAAAGGCTACACCTTGGGACGTGATTCTATCGTTGGGTTATTGCAGGGAGGACGAATCAAAGAACTGATCTACGGCGCGAACGTGCTGGGGTTGATCATGATGGGCGCGCTGTCGGCAAGCTACGTCAAGATCACCACACCGTTGAAAATCAGCGCCCTGAAGGGTTCTGAAGTGGTCGTGCAGCAGATCCTTGACTCTATCGCGCCAGGCCTGCTGCCGCTGGCGGCGGTGTTTGCCATCTATATCTTCCTGGTGAAAAAGGGTCCGCGTTACACCACCATTCTGCTGTCGATTGTGGCGCTGAGCGTGGTGTGTTCGCTGCTGGGAGTGTTGTAAGCCATGACAGAGAATATTTATCAACAGCTGGGGCTAAAACAGGTGATTAACGCCTGCGGCAAGATGACGATTCTTGGCGTCTCCAGCGTCGCGCCGGAGGTGATGCAGGCCACCGTGCGGGCGGCCTCGGCCTTTGTCGAGATCGACAAGCTGGTGGACCGAACCGGTGAACTGGTTTCCCGCTTTACCGGCGCGCAGGACAGCTACGTGACCTCCTGCGCCTCGGCAGGGATCGCCATCGCCGTTGCCGCCGCCATTACTCGTGGCGACCCGCTTCGCGTGTCGCTGATGCCGGACAGCAGCGGAATGGCCAACGAGGTAGTGATGCTGCGCGGTCATAACGTGGACTACGGCGCGCCGATTACCAGCGCCATTCGTCTGGGCGGTGGGCGCGTTGTGGAAGTCGGTTCGAGTAACCTGGCCGCACGCTGGCAACTGGAGAGCGCCATTACTGACGAGACCGCCGCACTGCTGTATGTGAAATCGCACCACTGCGTGCAAAAAGGCATGCTCAGCATTGACGACTTTGTACAAGTGGCGCAGATCCACAACCTGCCGCTGATTGTCGATGCCGCCGCCGAGGAGGATTTACACGCCTGGGTGGCGAGCGGGGCGGACATGGTTATCTACAGCGGGGCGAAAGCCTTCAATGCGCCGACCTCCGGGTTTATCACCGGCAATAAAACGTGGATCGCCGCCTGTAAAGCGCAACATCACGGGATTGCCAGAGCGATGAAAATCGGCAAGGAGAACATGGTCGGGCTGGTGTATGCGCTGGAAAATTATCACCAGGGGCAGACCGTGGTGACCGCCGAGCAGTTGCAACCGACGGTGGAGGCGATTTCGGCCATTCGCGGGCTGACCGCCGATATCGAGCAGGACGAAGCCGGGCGTGCCATCTGGCGCATTCGCGTTCGGGTTGATGCGCAGGTGTTTGGTCTGGACGCGCGCGACGTCGAAGCCCAACTGCGAAGTGGCGATATCGCCATTTACGCACGGCGCTATAACCTCCATCAGGGCGTTTTTAGCCTCGACCCACGTACGGTCGCTGAGGGGGAAATGGCGTTGATTGTGGCGCGACTTAAGGAGATTGCAGAACATGCAGCAGATTAATTTTTATCGTCAGCGTGTGGCGATTAATGTGCTGGCGAAAGATATCGCTAACGCCAGGGAAATCTATGACGCCGCCGAGGGACACGCAGTGATTGGCATCCTGTCTGCGCAATTTTCGTCGGTCGACGAAGGTGTTCAGGAGGTGAAGCGCTGGATGGCGGACGTGCCGTCGATTTCGGTCGGGCTGGGGGCGGGCGATCCGGCGCAGTATTACAAGGCGGCGATGATTGCCGCAAAGGTTCATCCGGCGCACGTCAACCAGACCTTTACCGGCAGCGGTTTTGCCGCAGGCGCGCTGGCGGCGACGGGGGGAGAACAGACCCATATCAATGCGCTGATCAGCCCGACGGGAACGCCTGGTGACGTGTTGATTTCCACCGGCGTCAGCAGCAGTCAGGGGACGCCAGCGCGCGTCTCCTGCGATGCCGCCGTGCGGATGATGCAGGATATGGGGGCGCACGCGGCCAAATTCTTTCCGATGGGCGGGGAGAAGTCGCTGCCGGAGCTGTACGTACTGGCGAGCAGCGCGGCGCGTAACGGCATGACGCTGATTGAACCGACCGGCGGTATCGATCTGGATAATTTCGGCGTCATATTGCAGACCTGCCTGGAGGCGGGAGTGCCACGCGTGATGCCGCATGTGTACAGTTCGATTATCGATCCGCAAACCGGGAATACGCGTCCTGAAGATATCGTCAGGTTAATGGACATCATCAAAGCGCTGGTCTGAGCCGAATGGCGCTGCGTGTGGTCAGCGCAGCGCCATCAGGATTTTCGCATATTCTCCCTTTATACCTTTTTCTTCTTATTGATACCTTTTCGTTTTTTAAACCGCCGTGCCCTTCCCGCTATAGTCATTTCATTACTCATCAGGCGGTTATTTCAAAAGGATAAAAATGTGAAATTGACGATACCTCATTTACGGACAGGGGCGGCGGTACTGCTGGCGGGATTGTTGCTGGTCGGGTGCGATCAGCAGAGCAGCGATGCAAAGCACATTAAAGTGGGTGTGATTAACGGCGCCGAGCAGGATGTCGCGGAAGTCGCCAAAAAAGTGGCGAAAGAGAAGTACGGCCTCGACGTTGAGCTGGTCGGTTTCAGCGGCTCGCTGTTGCCGAATGACGCCACCAACCACGGCGAACTGGATGCCAACGTTTTCCAGCATCGTCCGTTCCTTGAGCAGGATAACCAGGCGCACAATTATAAGCTGGTGGCGGTGGGGAATACCTTTGTCTTCCCGATGGCAGGCTATTCGAAAAAAATTAAAACGGTGGATCAACTGAAAGAGGGCGCGACGGTGGCGATCCCGAACGATCCGACTAATCTGGGACGCGCGCTTCTGCTGCTGCAAAAAGAGAAGCTGATTACCCTGAAAGAAGGGAAAGGTCTGCTGCCGACGGCGCTGGATATCACCGATAATCCGCGTCACTTGCAGATTATGGAACTGGAAGGCGCGCAGTTACCGCGTGTACTTGACGACCCGAAAGTCGATGTAGCGATCATCAGCACGACCTACATTCAGCAAACCGGGCTTTCTCCGGTTCATGACAGCGTGTTTATCGAAGATAAAAATTCGCCGTACGTGAACATTCTGGTGGCGCGGGAAGACAACAAAGACGCGCAAAACGTGAAGGAATTTTTGCAGTCCTATCAGTCGCCGGAAGTCGCCAAAGCGGCGGAGAAAATCTTTAACGGCGGCGCGGTGCCGGGTTGGTAAGATGAGCGTTGCCGCGCCAGTGATGTCAAACGGTTCTGGCGCGGCGGCGAGAA
The DNA here is from genome assembly GCF_013890155.1 of Citrobacter sp. RHB20-C16. Lineage (NCBI taxonomy): Bacteria > Pseudomonadati > Pseudomonadota > Gammaproteobacteria > Enterobacterales > Enterobacteriaceae > Citrobacter > Citrobacter sp. RHB20-C16. Next base: position 67,346 of record NZ_CP057630.1, read on the forward strand.
TCCATCGAGATCAACACCACGGACGACAGAATCAGCAGTGTGCCCAGCCAGTCCGGCAGCGTGAAGGTAATGCCCAACAAGAGCAATGACAGCAACGCGCTGCTCAGCGGTTCGGCACAGCTTAAAATGCTCGCTTTCGGCCCGCCAATCATCTGCGCCCCCTTCAGATACAGGCTGAACGTCAGTGACGTGCCGATCACCACCAGGTAGAAAAACGCCAGAATCAGGCCGCCATTCACCACGAAATCCGTGCCCTCTCCAGCGTAAAACGGCAGCAGGATCATCCCGCCGATTAACATACTCCAGCCGACAATCGGCAAAGTGCCGTAACGTGCAATCAGCGTTGACGGGTAGGTGGTATAAAACGCGGCGGCGAACGCCGAGGCAATCCCCCAGAACAGCGCGGCGGGTGAAATTGACAGCGAAGTAGGGTTGCCGTGCGTTACCAGTAAAAAGGTGCCGATCAGGGAGGTGAGGATTGCCGTCAGCACCAATACGCCGGGACGGGCCTTACGTACCAGCGCGAACCACGCCACGATGATCGTGGGCGAAAGAAATTGCAGCACGGTGGCGGTCGCGGCGTTGGACTTTTCGATGGTCAGCAGGAAGGTGAGTTGTACGGTCAGCGCGCCGACGACAGAAAATATCAGCAGACTCAGAGCGTCTTTGCGGTCTTTGAAAAGGGAAAAAATTTTGTCGCCGTGGACAAAGGAGAGCATCAGCAGAATGAGTCCGGCGAAGATCAGACGCGTCATGGTCAGAAATGGCGACGACATCTGGCTTTGCTCCATGATGTACTGCGCGCAAACGCCGGAACTTCCCCATAATACGGCAGCAATCAGAACGTTCAGCATCCCTCTTCTGGTGGACCCCATGTTTTCCTCGGCTGTGTTTTTTCGACGCTATTTGCAGGCATGATAGCAGATAAGGCACAGCCGTTACCCTCCACACAACAGGTTGTTTATTAATGGCCTGCGAGCCAATGCAAAACCAGGAATATTTGACATTGCGTACTTGATGGCGGCGCACTACTGTCAAAGTGGAACATCATCTGGAAGGAACACATCATGGGTAAGCGTCGTGGTTTAACGGCAGTGCTGGCCACACTGGTTTCACTCTCTCTGTTCGCTGCGCCGGTCATGGCGAATCCGGGGAATGGTAACGGAAATGGTCATGGCGGAGGCGGCCAGGGCAACAGCAGTGGCAATCATGGAAATAAGGGCAACCAGGGAAATAACGGGCAAAAAGGAAATTCGGCCCAGAAAAACAACGGTTCATCCGATCATCGTAAAAATTACGGCAAACCCGATCACGTCGAGTCTGACATCAGTTTCGCGACAGCGCGTCATCTGGCGGTGAACTACGGCCTGACGGGATATGATTCTCTGCCTCCGGGCATTGCGAAAAACCTGGCGCGTGGAAAACCGCTCCCTCCGGGCATTGCGAAAAAAACCGTACCGGCATCCATGCTGGGGCAACTGCCTTATTATCCTGGCTATGAATGGAAAATTGTTGGGGATGATTTAGTGCTGATTGCGCTCAGTACTGCCGTGGTCACGGCGATTATTAACGGGGTGTTTGATTAACGTATTTAAAGGCCGGGGAGCGTTCCCCGGCTTGTGTATATACCATCTTAATAATAGGTAAATGTAACCGGCAAACTGGCGGTGTAATTACCCGCCGGTATTGTACCGGTATGGGGTGAAACCCTGACCAGTAAGCTTCCGTCAAACTGGTTTGGGTTCACCAGAAAAGGCGGTTTACTTAACTCAACCGGCGAGCCAAATGTAACGACTCCCCCGCCTTTTTTCCATGACAGCGTAAGGTCGACCATAGTGTTGGAGGTCGTGATTTTAGAATTATTACCTCCGGTAAACGTCACTTCAAATTTGGTCATATTACTTAAGCAATTTATTAAAATAGGGACTTCAACATTATTGTCGCCTAATAAAGCGCCCGATGTCGTTATCAAGGGAAGCTGAACATTTTCAGGTAGACCAGCCCCATTATTTATTTGACATTGTGGATTCGTCACGGTCATGGCGATAGGCAAGCTAACGTTTGCTTTTTGCGCAGCATAGCCTGAAAAAGACATGGATGCGCTTAATAGTCCCAGAAGCAAGGGAAAAAAAAGACAACGCCTGTTAATCATAGGTCACCTCGACCGTCAAACTGGTATTAACATTGCCTGCCAGGAGCGTTTCTCCGGGAATTTGTTTGGGTAAAAGCTGAAACTGGCCAAGCGTTTCACTATTTTTACTTAGTGCAGTTAGTGCGGGTGCAAAAGACTTATTCAATTCTAGCGGCGTAAAATCTGTCCCGGATGCATTTTTCCATGACAACGCAAGCCCAACGCCGGATAAACCCGTTTTCATCAGGTTAGTGCTGTTCGCGGAAACGCCAGCAGCGGGCGAGAATTTTAGCGAGATCCCGGTTGCAGGCCAGCTGCACGCAATACTCAGATCAACTGTCTGTGGTGTTGTTGCGCTATTTTCAAACTGGCTAAAGCTGATTTGTTGAAAGTTCAGGTTTGCCGGAGAGAGAGACAGTGCGCACGTATTTAAGGCTAACTCGGCGTTTATCGTCACTCTCTTCTGCTCGGTTTTCGACGCAGAGGCATTGTGAATTGAAAAAAGTATCAAAATAAAGGCTAACCATTTGTGCATAATTAATCCAGCCTATCTGTATATTAGCGAAACATTCATGTACGTAGAAACCTTCCCGGCAGGAAACGGTGTTGAAGGTTTGACCTTAATTCTGAATGTCGCTGCGGCATCAAGATTTACTTTTGATGGTTGATATATTTGGTAATTAGCATTAAGAGGGATAACGTGTTCATTCCCGTAAACCCGGGTTATCTGAAAGTTAAGTTTTCGTCCATTATTATCATTGGCACTAAACATACCATTTGTCGGATTAACTACATTCTCCGGGTCGAAACGTACATACAGGCCATTAATTAAGGCTTTATTTTTACAAGAATAATAAATTGCGAGCTCTTTATATAAAGAATTATTATTAACGTTAGTTGGTGTTAATTTGCCAAAGTCTAAATTTTCTGTAGAAAGACTCATTGAACAAGTGGCATTATCTTGAAAAATAAAAGGAATCGTTCCCCCTAAACCAGAACTCACATTCACCGCTGGGCTGTTTGCTAAAGTATTTCCTACCGAAAGTGGCTGGATATTAACAGTATATTGACCAGTTTGCGTGTTTTGCATCCAATATTGATCAGTTACGACAAGTCTAGCTTTTCCTAGGACAGTGCCTGCGGACCAGTTAGCTCCACCATCCCATGGCGCGGCTTTGACGTTATTGGAGATAATATTACTGCCGTTACAATGCATACCCTCCAGTTGCCATTCAATGCCTGGATAAGGCGTTGTTATGGTAGTCGAGTTTTTACAAGTCCCTCCACTGGTCATTTTCATGACCATATTACTCATCTTGGTTGCATTCTCTGTATAATCTGGATCACAAGTCATGCCATTTTGTACGGTGACTTTCATTATTAACAATGGATCATCATTTGCTGACGTATAACCATTCATCCAGTAACCATGATCACTGGGATCAGTATCAAAAAGTATAGTTCCTCCACTACAGTTAGCTGCTATGGCAGGTAACGAACAGAGCGATAATAAAGCGATGAAAAGAGCAAATATGAATTTACACATAATAAAAGCCTTACACGTGTCAGGATTTGTTTAATTTATACTCTTTGTCAACGCCATAATCATCAAACGCCGCTATGCTAAGGTTGCTACCGGTAATTGATTTACCTAGAGAAACTTTTTCACCTGGCGCAAAGACAGATAATTTTTCTTTTATATCGTCACTAACTTTAATGGGCGTTCCGTTTTGTTTAACACTGATGATCGCAAAGTAATAGGGTGTATCGTTCCAGAGGATGGTGTTGCCCTCACTGCTTATCATTTTAATCTGCTGTTCGGCATTTTCCCTTTTCTCTTTCAGGGCGTCAGGGCGATAAAACATTTTGACCTGGGTATGCAGCGCGATTGATAATGCATTCATACCTTCTTTTGGTGCTTTAGGGATCTCCTGGATATTGATCCAGAAAAGTGATTCTTTGTCTTTTGGTAACGCATTATTAATTTTCAGGATACGCAGGATTTGTTTGTGCTGATCGGCCACTTTAAAAAACGTTGGGCTGGGCACAAAATAGACGTTCTTGTCGTTTTGGTCCTGGTTTTCAATCCATATCTGTCCACCATATTCCTGAGTGGACTGGTTATCAACCTGTACAGAGATATTCTCTCTTTTTTCATCAAAGACATAACGCGTACTGTTGAGGACAAACGCTGCATGACTTGATGCCGTAAATAAAAACAGTGACGCAGAAAAGAAAAACGTTCTCAGTGTATTGTTCTTAGCCACACTTAATCTCCTGTGCTTTACCCATATCTTTCTGCAGCGATCGTGAATCGAATTTGCAGTCACCTACAGAAATGATCCCTTCATCTTTATCTTCAAGATTCATTAATAGAATCCCGCCGTTGTTGACGTAGCCGATTTCCTGGTTTTCTGCGTTTTTAGCGATACTCCCCATTGGAATAACAAAACCATTACTGCTGATAACTTTGACAATATACGTGTTAATTTTTCTGTATTTCACTTTTTTGTAGATAATGGCATTTTCTGTCGGCGTGACATTGATAGCGTTTTCTGTCAATTCGACACTTTGTGGTAAATTGTCGGCATTGACCGTAATGGTGTTATTGTTATAAGCCGTTAACGGTATAACGGCTCGACCTTTTTTATCGCCCGGCATGGAGCCATTAAATCTGACGCCGGGTACATCTTCCATTTGTACAACCGCAATTTCATCATTTTTCACAGGCGTAAAAAGAATGCCTGCATCTGGCAACCCGATAATACTTCCGCCAACCTGGAAGGAAGAACTGGAAGTGTTCCCCATTTGAGAATAGCTTGCCGAGGTTTGAACCTCGTCAAACAGATAAGACGCTGAAATTGCGCTTCCTGTGGTGTTGCGTGACTGACTGATGGACGCATTATAGCTCAGGCGTGAATTAACATTTCCCGCAACACCGGTATTGAAATTCGTGCCATTACGGCGATCATAGTTTATACCAGAGAAGCTGTAGTGTGATTTATCAAATACGCTGAAGGGTACGCTAAGGGATACCCCGGCGTTATAATCGTTTTCCATCCCCTGCAGCCGGGAATAGCCTGCATTCAGGGAGAATGATATATTATTAAAACTCTTGCTGAGATTTACGTTTGCCCCTACCTCACTGGAACTGTCCCAGTAATCTTCCTTCCAGGCTGACATGTTGAAGAACATATTCATTTCCGGGAGTTGATAGGTGATAATCGATTCATACCGCTGTTTGGGTCTGTTGTTTAACAGATTGTAATAGCGATAGTTAAAATCCGCGTAGTCAATGTAATTTTCGGAGTTAAAGCGATAACCGATTAACTGTAAATTCGCGTTTTCGCCTAAGGCACGGGCATATTTCACCGATGTGCTAAAGCCGTTCATCGTTTTTCCATTATGGTATTTTGCCTGCGACAGGTTGCCACTCATTGCTACGGCACCAAACCAGCCGAAAGAACGGATAAGACCCAAACCAACGTTGTTATAGTTTTTATCTACCAGTGCAGAGGTATTGAGCGTAAAGGGCTCAAAACCATAATCATAGGTCATCTGCGCGAATAAACTATCATCATCACGCTTGTCACTGTATTGGTCAACTTTACTACCTACCGCGATATTGTAATTGTAATTGCCAGGTTTTAATAAATTGGGCAGCACAGCGACAGGGAATCGCTGTTCTTTTACCGAACCATCCTCTTCATAAATTTTTAAAATAATGTCACCCGAATACACGCCAGTCAGATCGTTAATCATAAAAGGACCCGGCGGGACCACGAACGATTTTAATGTGTATCCCCCTTGCTCAACAGTGACGCGGGCATGTGTTTTGGCAATACCATTAATTACCGGGGCATAAGACTGCGAGTCCCAGGGATACATATCCTGGTTTGACTTTAACTGTGCGCCATAAAAGGTAAAACCATCGTTCAGGGTATTATAGGACTGGGTTTTACCAATCAGGATATCTGATTTAATCGATTTTATCGCATGGGTTAACAGGAGATTATTGCTCTGGAATTTTTCCCCCTGATACACGTATCCTCTGCCAAGCAGGACCCATTCGCCTATATTGATCTGACCTTCGATATTGCCGTATGTTGTCCGATCCTGGTCACTTGATTTTGATGTATTGACATCATAGGCGAGTTTGAAACCGGTACTGCCATAATCCCAGGGGCCGCCTTCTTTTTTCGTATCGATAAAGCCAGCCTGAGGCATCTCGATTGACAACTCCTGCAAGGAAGGATCAAATTTAACCCGACTGTTCTTCTCTTTATCAAGAAGATAGCAGTTGCGTGCCGGATTAAGATACTGTTTATAGAATTCTTTATTAATATAAATGCCTTTCCCCTGTAACCATTTATCAGAAAGACAAATATGCTCAGCATCATCATTGCTGATTGCTAATTCTACAGAGGCCGCTGTTTTAGAACCATTAAAAAGTAGATCAACAACATAGTTCCCCGGGACGTTTTGTCCGGTATTCTTTAGTACTTCAGGTACCTCTTTGCCGCCACCACGGATAAAACTGTAATTAAAATCGTCGGCAAGAACTTCATTCGTCCATAAATGAAAAATGATAGCGATGCATAATACTTTTATCTTCATTTTTATTCCTTGCCGACGGATATTATATTAATAAGGGAGTAAATACTCCCTTTTGAACTTACGATGATTATTTATAGGTTACAACATAGCTTGCAGAAGCATTGAATGGGCCTGCAGTCAAAGTACCAGTCGGTTTTGCAAGTGCTGCGTTATAGTCAAAAGATTTAATACCACCCTGCGCGGTATAATCAAAAGAGGTTTGTCCTTGTTTAATAACTGCATTTGTGCCTGTTTGGGCGGCATTGGCAGCGGCAACCAACAGATAAGCATTAGTACCCCCGGTAGTAGCGTTACTAATACCTGCTGAACCCAGTGTTGAGGATGACCATGCTACATTAGCAGAAGTTTTAGTAAGGCAAGCGGGGTCTTGAGGTACTAATTTGAATTGAACAGAGGTACCATTTGTCGTGGATGTGTTTGGAAGAACACCTAAATTAACATTAGAAATATCCCCACCAGCATCATCTTTCAAAGAAAGATCACAAGTGGCGGTCGAAACAGCACCCGTAAAGTTTACAGTACCAGTGTTTGGTGCAGCCATAGCACTAGACGCTACACCCAGAACCGCCACAATTGCCGAACCTAAAATCAGCTTTTTCATTTTATACTCCATTAGTAATAGGCTTAATTCTAAAGTCAGCTCATAACAATCTTAATGAGCGAGGCAGAATATATTGCCTTGGGAATTCGATGGCAAATCCTAAAATGGCGTTTGTTACTTTCCTATCGGCTTTTTTTATTTGTCATTTCGATGGTTATATAGTTTGAATTTTCGTAACTAATTTTTTTATTTTTTGCAAGGTAGATAAAATAGAGTAAAGGTGGCAATGTATTTATCATAATGCACTTTCAGGATATAATAATAAAAAAGCCCCATTATTTTATTGACTGATTCTGCTTTTTATTGATTTTTGGTCATTTAATCTGATAGTTGCCGGGGAATAAAGTGAATAAAGTATATGCAATAAAAAAGAACAGAAAGGGCGAAGCTGTTGTCGTTTCAGAAATCAGTAGAGGGATAAGGAGAATAAGGAAGCGTCAAATAGTACGAACATCCCTGAATGCTTTGCTTATCAGCATGACAGGATTAGTATATCCTCTATCAACAGAGGCTTCAGTTAGCGTACACAGTATTCCTTACCAGACATATCGCGATTTTGCTGAGAACAAAGGCCTGTTTAAGCCAGGCGCAGAAAACATCCCGTTATATGATAAAAATGGATCTATCGTTACCACGCTAAATAAAGCGACCATGATAGATTTCAGTTCAACTGACACAAATGGTATTGGAACGTTAGTTGCACCACAATATATCGTCAGCGTTAAACACAACGTGGGTTATAAACAGGTGAAGTTTGGCTACCGTGACGACACCACTTATACCCTCGTAGAAAGAAATAATCACGAGTGGGATTTCCATCGGCCTCGACTGAACAAAATTGTGACAGAGATTGTGCCTCTTGATATGACCAGTGCGGGGATTGAAAATGGTACATATCAGAATACAGAGCGGTTTCCCGTTTTCTATCGGGTCGGTACGGGAACGCAATATGTCAAAGATGAGAGTGGCAAATTGACACAACTCGCAGGGGGATACTCTTATAAAACAGGAGGAATAGTAAATCCACCATATACTTCTAGCTGGCGTTTTTTCACTATCACAACAGATACCCCTCTTTCCACCTATGGTACTCCTGGGGACAGTGGCTCTCCATTATTTGGCTGGGATGCACAGCAAAACAAATGGGTTGTAGTTGGAGTACTCAATTCTTATGCGGGGTTATCGGGTAAGACTAACTACTATACAGTAATCCCTGTCGGTGACGTGGTTGAAACCATGAAGCTGAACGCTGATGCCCCAATCCATTCACAAAAAAATGAAGGTGATATTCACTGGACTTATGATGACAAAACCGGCGTTGGCGCATTAACCCAGGGGGCGGCCTCATGGTCAATGCATGGTAATCAGGGGGCAACCTGGCCTGCTTCATTGAACAGCGGTAAAGATCTCACTTTCCAGGGGGACGGCTCTGTGGTGTTAGAAAATACCGTTGACCAGGGGGCAGGGACGCTGACCTTTGATGATGATTACATTATTAAGCCCCTGGATTCTCAGACCTGGAAAGGTGGCGGGATCATTGTTAACGGCGATCATACCGTCGACTGGCAGGTGAACGGTGTTCAGGGTGATAATTTGCATAAGCTCGGTACCGGGACACTGAAAGTCAATGGTACGGGTATCAATCCCGGTGGGCTGAATGTTGGCGAAGGGACGGTGGTTCTGGCACAACGACCGGACAGCGATGGCAACGTTCAGGCCTTTAATAATGTCAGTATTGTGAGCGGTCGCCCAACCGTTGTGTTAAGTGATGACAAACAGGTTAATCCCGACAATATCAAATGGGGTTATCGCGGCGGTAAGCTCGACATCAACGGTAACAGCCTTACCTTCCATCAGCTTAACGGCGCGGACGACGGGGCGATCCTGACCAACAGCGGGATGCAGGCGACCGTCAGCCTGGATTTCAATAAAGCGGATGCCACAACGACGGTTGCCAACATCTGGCACGGCCACTTCACCGGCAATGTTGATGTCAAAAATACCGTTACACCCGGAACGCAGAACGACTTTGTCATGGATGGCGGGATGAACACGCAGGGGAGCTTCACCCAGCAAAATGGCCGTCTGTTTGTCCAGGGGCATCCGGTTATCCATGCTGTGAGCACTCAGGCTGTGGCGGATAAGCTGAAGGCGCTGGGCGACAACTCTGTTCTCACTCAGCCGGTTTCCTTTACCCAGAGTGACTGGGAAACCCGCCAGTTCAGCCTGAAGCAGCTTGATCTGTACAACGCTGATTTCAGTCTGGCGAGGAATGCCAGCCTTAATACACATATTAATGCCGACCATTCCACCGTAACGCTGGGCAGTGAAAACCTCTATATCGATCTCAATGACGGGAACGGGGTGAAAACCACGCCGTCATTCGGGCAGTCAAAAGCGACAAACGACGCCGATCAGAGCCGTTTCACCGGACGCGTACAGCTGAAGAACGGCTCCACCCTCAACATTAATGAACACTTTAGCGGCGGGATTGACAGCGCAGACAGTTCGGTGACCGTGGCGTCCAGTGATGCCGTTCTCAGCCAGTTCAGCCGTTTCAGCCACTCGCCGCTGTCACTGGCAGATGGCGCGAAGCTGACGGCAACGTCGGGGCTGGTTTCTGACAGTGAAGTGACTGCCGGTACAGGATCAACGCTTTCGCTGTTAACCGGAGCGTACTCGGCTGAGCGCTGGCGTCTTGACGGGCAGGGCACCACGCTGAATGTCGGCTCGGGTAGCGTAATAACAGGCAATATTCAGGCGGATGCTGCTGCCAGCCTGAATATGGGTACGGCAGAGGACACCAGTAAGGATCTGTTCACAGTTTATGGTGGCAACCTGAGTGCGCCACTGGCAGGCGCGGTGATGATGAATACTCTCTGGCAGGCGGACGGGCAGTCCGTGGTGAAATCTCTCGACCTGAAAGGTTCACAGGTGCGCTTTGGCAATGCCGGCGCAGCGGGATCTCTGACGGTGGATACTCTGACGGCCAGCAACAGCCAGTTCATCATGAACACTGACGGTAAAACGGCAGATACGGTAACGGTTAAGCAGTCGCTGACCGGTAAAAACAATGCGCTGGTTGTTGTCCCGTCTGTGGATTCAGTGAGTAAGGAAACATCACCCGTCGCGTTAGTGACGGCACCGAAAGCGACGGCTGCCGATGTGTTCACGCTCAAACCGGTGACACAGCGCGCGGGTGTTCATACTTTCACGCCGCAGATGGGTATCGTGGAGAGCGGGAACAGCAAACAATGGCGACTGGAAGGGTTTGACGTGCAGCAGGACAACGCGGCGGTGCAAGCCAGCAAAGCCGTTATGAATACAGGATTTAAAAACTTCCTGATGGAGATGAATAACCTGAACTACCGCATGGGCGACCTGCGCAACACTCACGGTGAAACCGGGGCGTGGGCGCGAGTCTTCAGCGGTACCGGTTCCGCAGATGCGGGTTATTCCAACAGCTGGACTCACCTGCAGGCTGGCGCCGACAGAAAGCACGCGTTTGACGGTGGTGACCTGTTTACCGGTGTGACGGCAACGTTCACTCACAGTAACAGCCATGGCGATGGCTGGTCCGGTCAGACAAAATCAACCGGTATCGGTCTTTATGCTTCCGCGATGTTTGACTCCGGGCTGTATGTGGATGCCACCGGTAAATATGTTCGCCACGACAACCACTATTCGGCGAGTGAAACCGGAATGCCGGAGCAGGATTACCGCTCGCACTCCTGGTATCTGGGTGCAGAAACCGGCTGGCGCTTCTCGCTACCCGGCGAAACTTTTATCCAGCCGCAGACGGAACTGGTTTATGGCTCGGTGTCAGGAACCCGGTTTGACTGGCAGTCTGCAGGTTCAGACATCCGTATGCAGCGTAAGCAGGAGAATCCGTTGATAGGTCGTACGGGGGTGGAATCCGGAAAAACGTTCAGAGGTAAAGACTGGGAACTGACGGCGTTGGCGGGCGTTCATTATCAGTATGACCTGTTTAAACCGGCAGAGACGGTTGTTCATGATTTTGCCGGGGAAACTCATATTAAGAATGGTAAAGACAGCCGGGTTAACTTCAGTTTAGGTGTTAATGCCAGAATCAAAGAAAACACCAGGATTAGTCTTAATATAGAGCGTTCAGCCTTCGGTCATTACGATATTGATAAGGCAATTAACGCCAATATCCGTTATTCATTCTGATTTTAACAGGTGAGTAAGTAAAAGCCTGAACCAATTGTTCAGGCTTTTTTATGGATTAAATGTTAGTGAGAATTAAATCCATTTACGTAACAAGTTAGTGTGCATAATTTTATCGCAATGGGTTATTTTTTAGGGTGGTTTTTGCACTTTTCATACTCTATAGTCACTTTTGGTTAAGGTGTCTAATACATTTGATAACTAAGAGTTCTTATGTCGGTTGCTTTTTTGTTAGCAAGTAAAAATGCCTATTTTAATTATGGGTTGTCATTGCTCTCTAATGATGATCCAGATATTAAATGTCATGAGTACAGAGAGATTGAATCTGATCATGATGTGCTTAATAAATATAATAAAATATATCTGGTCTGCGACAAGGACGATTACTTTGCTTACAGTTTTCTTATGGAGAAACTCCCGGTGACGTGTCTGTCCCTCGATCAGATTGCGTACCGTTGTAAGAAACTGCGAGTCCTGACAAGCAGCAGACCTTCGCCTGTTTCTGTGTTCAACGACTTTACGGAGGATGAACGAAAAATTGTCTATTTGTACTTTTTTAAAAGGAAGAAAGTCAGGGAGATCGCGACGTTAACACAGCTAAAGGAAAATACTATTTATTATAGGATACGCGAGATAAAAATTAAACTCGGCGCGGAGTCCACCAGAAAACTGCCGCTGCTGCTTAATGATGTTTTTCTGGTGTCAAATACCTGATTGCTGTTTCTACGTATAATTTCATGTTGAAAATATTAGAATTGTTAACTACATCACCAAGGCCACTGGGTAACACTATGTATTTTAAAGAAATGCATAGTTAAAGAAGTAATAATTAAAATTATAGACTATTTCGTTAATTAAAAATTTCCGAGTTTACATGGCTGATAACCCATGAAATTATATGCATACAAAGCATGGGGGTGACTGTATGAATAGTCAAAGTGCTTTAAGTACCCTTAATTTTCCGGCTAAGGAAAGTTATGCACACAACAATCTGTTGGTGCTGAAAAAGATACGTTTTTATAACTGTGCGATTATCTATCTACGGGATGCGCAACTGCTTATAAAAACGAAAGATGGGCAGTCCTTTAATGTACCCCCTGAATCACTTTGTTATGTCGAAAAAAACACAGTGATTGATGTTGCATTAAAAGTGCTAGGTAAAGGGGTTCCTTATGAGCTCTATCACGTTGATAGTGATGTATTGAGTTGTATCTGTAAGGTGATGGAACCGCTGTTGTTGGATCCGCAAAGAGTCAACCAGACGCGGCGTAAAATATTTACCTGTCCTGTTGATGAAACAGATACAAAAATCTTCAAGCGATTAATTGGAAGCGATGTCCCACAACACCGACAAGTTTATAAAATAACCTATCTTCTTTCTAAAATGAGGGATATAGAATCGTTAGTTTATTCCTTGTCGGTATCAACGGATACCACCTTTACTGAACGACTGAAGTCAATCATTGAAGCCGATCTCTCTAAATCGTGGAGGCTGGCAGATCTGGCGAACATTTTACATATGTCGGAGGTGTCGATTCGTAAAAAGCTGGAGAAAGAGAGTAATAATTTTAATACGCTGGTGTTGGATATTCGCATGCATCAGGCGGCGAAACTCATCACCACGACTGAGAAGCATATTAACAGTATTGCCAATGAAGTGGGCTATACCAGTACTTCATACTTTATTCGTAACTTTAAAGAGTTCTTTGGCATAACACCGAAACAGTTTTCTTTGAAGGTAAAAAAACAATCCTGATGATCGATATCGTTAAGATATTTCGCAGGACAAAACGACTTTGGCGTAACAGGCTGGAGTATTGCTGAAATCTTTACCCTACCTGTTGCGTTAAGTCTTTGCTTTTATCGATCCCGTTCGCTTCCTCAGATCGGGTAAAGCCCTGGATCTGTATCTCGCCATAGTGGCCTTCTTCAAAGCGCAGTGGTTTGTCTGATGGCAGGTCAAACGCGCAGAGCCAAAATCACTGGCGATCCGTTCTCCTCTTATTGTGAACAAAAACGCAATAGTCTATTGCCATTTGTATCATTTATGTCATCAGGTCGTCAGCGTATTCTTCTCCCACGCGTTATTCAACGCCAACCAATCAATTTACTCTGGGATTAAACATGAAAACCATTATCGCTGTTATTACTGCTTCTCTGTTCTCTGCTATGACCTTTAGCGCCTCTGCACAGAGCGTTACGGCGTCTGGCACCACGCTGGATTCTGCTGAAGCAGTGATTGCGCAAAAAGCGAAAGAGATGAACGCCTCTGAATACAAAATCACCAGCGCTCGAATGGGCAATACCGTCACCATGAGTGCAGAACTGTATAACTAATCGCGAGGGAAACCCATTATGTTATTCGATCACTATGCGCTGAATGCCTTGCCGTTAAAAAACCGGATTGTTATGCCGCCGATGACGCGTTCTCGCGCCGGGGCAGGCGACGTCGCGACTGACATGATGGCGGACTATTACGCGCAGCGTGCCAGCGCGGGGCTTATCATTAGCGAAGGCACGCAAATCAGCCAGCAGGGTCAGGGCTATGCCTGGACGCCGGGTATCTATTCCGATGCACAGATTGCTGGCTGGAAAAAAGTCACCGACGCCGTGCACAAGGCGGGCGGTAAAATCTTCGCTCAGTTGTGGCACGTCGGTCGTGTTTCACACACCGTTCTGCAACCTGGCGGCGCCGCGCCGGTCTCTTCTTCTGCCATTCAGGCGCCAGGGGTGAAAGTCTTTGTCGATGTGGAAGGGCGCGCCCCGGAAAATGGCGTCGGCGAGATGGTGCAGCATGACATGCCGCGCGCCCTGACGCTGGAAGAGATCCCGGCTATTGTCAATGACTATGCTCAGGCGGCGCGTAATGCTATCGCTGCAGGATTTGACGGCATTGAACTGCATGGGGCGAACGGCTATCTGATCAATCAGTTCATTGACTCGCAGGCCAACCTGCGTAACGACAAATACGGCGGCTCGCTGCAAAACCGTCTGCGCTTTATGCGGGAGGTGGTGACGGCGGTCTCTGCGGCGATTGGTAAAGAGCGCGTGGGTATTCGTCTCGCTCCGCTGACCACGCTGATGGGGTCAAAAGATGATACCCCGGAAGCGACCTATCTGGCGGCAGCCAGCGTGCTGAACGAGCTAGGCATTGCCTATATTCATATCGCCGAAGCGGACTGGGAAGATGCGCCGGTCATGCCTGCCGCGTTTAAAGAAGCGCTGCGTATTATCTTCCACGGCACGTTGATTTACTCCGGTAAATACACCAAAGCCCGTGCTGAAGAGGCGCTGGCGAACGGCTGGGCCGATCTGATCGGTTTTGGTCGTCCGTTTATTGCCAACCCGGATCTGCCGCATCGACTAAAAAATGACTTGCCGCTGAATGCGCCAATTAAAGAGACGTTCTTTGGTGGCGGGAAAGAAGGGTATCTGGACTACCCGGCTAGCTGATTTCATGACGCAATGCGTCAATCTGCTCGCACATCCGCAAATGGTCCGGCGAATAACATCACGCCGGGCTTTGTGCATCCCTTTCATTTTCATGTGAATACCATCAGCGTAAACCGTGTTATCTGCGGGTATGATGAGGCAGTCCAGTTGATTTAAAAAAAGGTAAACGCATGCCCACTCCGCTATTCCGTCAGGCCACGCCCGCCGATGTTGACCGCTGTTATGAGATTGAAACGCTCGCCTATGAAGGCGATGAAGCGGCAACCCGGGAAAAGATTGCTACCCGTATCCAGCGCTATCCACAGGGATTTATGTGCATGGAGCTGAACGGCGAGGTGGCTGGCTTTATTAATGCCGGTTGCGCCTGGGAAGTGGTGATGTCTGACGAGGCTTTTAAGGAACTGGTAGGCCACGATCCGGATGCGCCCAATGCGGTGATTATGTCGGTGGTAGTGCACCCGGATTTTCAGGGGAAAGGCTATTCTTCACTGATGATGCGTGAATTTGTGGCGCGGATGAAAGCGATGCACAAAAAGACGATTCACCTGATGTGTAAAGATCGTCATGTCGATCTTTATGCTCACTTTGGCTATCGCTACGTCAAACCGTCTGAATCCGATCACGGCGGGATGGCGTGGCACGAGATGGTGATGGTGTTGTAAGAGACGCGATGAAAACCGCGCGAAACTCGAATGTAGAAGGCGTTTTAGGCTTTCTGAAGCGGGAATAGGGCATGATATTTTGGCGGAGATCACAGGAGTCTAATTTGATGGTTAACTTATTGATTTAATGTTGATGTTTTGTATTGGATAAATAAATAACCCCCATAAGCACCCCCAAATGATTTTGCTTGTGGGGACTGGAGTACTCACAGCTACTTCTTGGTCTCTTTTTACACTGTAGTAAAGCGACAATATCCTTTTTGCCTTCGGCTTCTTTTTAGTGTCTCAGTTATAACGAATATGTCAGAGATTCGTATACTACAGTGTTTATCTTGCAGACAACACTCCCGCATAGTACTTCGCTATGATATAGTTCATCCTCTCGACCAGTTTCGGTCGCTTAAAAGTGATATGGGCAGTTCCCTTCTGAAAGTATTTGATCGAAAACATCTCATCCTCGTAACGATTGCTGTGCCTGTTTTCATGGATATGATCGGCGAGACGACGGGTGACGTCGGCACGGTTGTCGGGAACCGGTTTTCCGTCCAGAAGCATCAGCATCAGCATCCGCTCAAGGTCAGCTAATCGATCGCGTTGCCAGCCCCAGAGAAGCCCAAATCCCCAACGATCATATTTCACCAGCCCTGTCACGATAATCTTTTTTCCAAACTTACACGGGCTGTTGCTCTTGTAGTCCCAGCTCAGACCCTTAAATACGTTAATCACACCACGCTCAAACACATCACCTTTATTCAGATGAAGTTGCTCAAAAGTGCTCAGAATGTTGGCTTCGCTGACTGCAGGAATGTCATCCCCCTCAAGGTTTCTGTACCACTGATCACGCGCCTGAGCGTCCATGATGGAAAGCATCCCTGACTTTTTCATTAAATCGCGCCATATACCACGATCGAAATTACGGGTAATGGCTTTCATCGCTGTTTCTGGTTTCTCCATCAACCAGCAACCACAGCGGAATTTCTGCTTCATGGCCCAGTCCAGAGCGGTTTTACCGCCAATACAACGGGTCAGTGTTGAAATATCGTTGAGTTGCTGAATGAGCACTTCATTCTGTGCCAGCGCGGCATTACGTCCGGTGAAGATGCGCTCAATGCTGGTGGAGCAAATCATGTCGGTGTGGCTGGTTAATACTTCGGATTCGGTGAAGTTAAGGTCTGACATCTTTTCTTTCCTTTATCTAAAAGTAAAGCGCCAGCCGGTAAGGGCTGGCGCTTATACGTGTGTAATGAGTATTGCCTGGTGGTTAATCAGTTCTGGTCTGTTGCAGAAGCTGGATTGAGCGGGTGCGAACATCATTTCGTACCCGCTCAATCCAGGACAACAACTTTGCTGAGTTGGTGTTGTCTTCGTCGTTGTCGAAGATGA
Source organism: Citrobacter sp. RHB20-C16 (assembly GCF_013890155.1). Taxonomy (NCBI): domain Bacteria; kingdom Pseudomonadati; phylum Pseudomonadota; class Gammaproteobacteria; order Enterobacterales; family Enterobacteriaceae; genus Citrobacter; species Citrobacter sp. RHB20-C16. The sequence continues at coordinate 84,381 of NZ_CP057630.1, forward strand.
TCCTCGTACCGTTATCGATATTGTCCTGCAGCCAGTCAGACTATTGAGAGCGACTTCAGTGGTTAACTCTGGCATTAGAGTTTTTTGTGGTGATTGATGTTGTGTTACCAGTCAAATGTGGGAAAACCTGGCAGCACTTCGCCACAGGCATCAAGATGAATAATGCTCACGGAGTAACGACGCATAAGTGCTACCACCAGACGACGACAGGCTTTCGACAAACCGAGTCGTTTTAGCCGCAACACCGGAAATGACCACGCGCTCAGACGGAGCAGATAGCCGGTGCCCGAAAAATGGATCCATTCTGACTCACTAAAGTCTTCATGCTGATGCGACTGTTTGTACAGCAGGGTGTTGTCGGCTTCGGTGATATGCGCGGTACTGCAATGGATACCGGTAAGGTGGGCGGCGGGTAGTAATGGATCTTCAACAACCCGCTTTCCGGGGGTATCAGCAATACGAAGTGAATATCCGTTGTCGCAGATCGCGTTAATAATGTCTTCCAGTTCAATGCCATCGATATCCACGATGATACGACCCATGTTGAGGGCCAGTACATTGATAGCATCGGCTTCTGCCGTCAGGGATAGTTTCATGAATGTTGCTTCTGAGCTGCATTTCCAGCGATGAGAAGAGTGATCCTTTTATACCCGTTACGTTGCATCAAACCCGTTGCCCGTCTGGCCCGGAGAATATCAATCACCCCGATAAAAGGGGACTGATGCTTAATGGAGAAACCGGGACGATCAATCCGCACCAGTTCAGATTTTTCAACGAGAAAATTGAGTGCATCTGACAGTGAGATACCGGCGTCAATATATTGCGTAATAATCTTCTCATCGGAAAATTGCGTGTCGCTAAGCGAAAGGCCGTAATGTCTTTTTAACAGATACGTAAGAAGTTGCTGCCAGATTTCAACGGGCGTCGGGCGTGACGGTGCCTTCCGCGTCGGGATGGCGGATAAGGTTTGCATAATGAAATGCTCCTGAATGAAGTCGGGTTAAAAAGAATGAAGGATTATGGGGTAGGGTTACCGGGTTATGCTGTCGTCTGGTGTCGGATAAATTGCTGTATAAATGTAGCCATGTGATCCGAGGGAATCTGCTTCACAGGTCAGTCCTTTTGCATATAACGTGACACAGTGCTGATGGCGGGGATTGAGCTCACCGGAAACCAGCATTAATTCCAGCTGTTTGAGCAGTGCCGGAAACGCTTGGTCGAGATGGCGCAAATCCGCGTCGGTGAATGTCCCGGTGATGCTGGCGCGGTCGGCCAGATAATGCAGCCGGTTGCCTTCCTGTACCAGCCGTGCACCGAAGCACGGGGTGATATTACGTTTCAGTCCCCACCACGGTTCAGAAATATGATGATTTGCCGGCAGTGTTTTATTCAACAAGGTCGTGCTCCTTGAATATGAGTTAACTGAGGGTGACGCTGCGCAGAACGACATACGGGCCGTTGCGGTCCTGGCGACGTTCAGCGAACACGGCCAGGACGCCGCTGATATCCTGGACCTCCTTCCCTGCATAGTGGCAGACGCTGCCGGACCAGGCGTATTTTCCGGAACAGAAGCGAAACAGCCTGGACTCAGGATGCTGGCGATATAGCGCCATCGCCTGACGTTTGCTGATAATCTTCATCGCTGCTCTCCTTACAGCCAGCCGCGTTCAGCGAATGACACTACTTCCATGCCGCCAACCACCAGATGGTCCGGCAGGCGGATATCCACCAGGTCCAGTGCCTGCTTAAGACGTTCCGTGAGGCGGCGGTCAGCCTGGCTGGGCTCCGCCAGGCCTGACGGATGGTTATGGGCAACGATGACGGCGGCTGCGTTATGTTTCAGGGCGGCTTTCACCACTTCCCGGGGATGGACTTCGGTATGACTGATAGTGCCGGTGAACAGTATCTCGTGGGCAATGAGGCGGTTCTGGTTGTCGAGGAACAGCACCATAAACACTTCGCGCTCTTCCCCTGCCAGGCGCAGACGCAGCCAGTCCCGGGTGGCACCGGCGGAGGTGAAGGCCACACCGGGTTCACGCAACTGGCGCTCCAGCAGGTTCATTGCCCGCCGTAACGTTCGCCGGGCATACGGGGACAGGGGGACTTCCTGGTGTGGTGAGGTCAGTGACGGGAACATATCAGGCTGCGATGACGTGGGTAAGGGGGCCGGATTCGTCATGGTTATTCCCCTAATCAATGATACGCATAATTGCGTGGCAGTCCGGGTGCAGCAGGGCATAGTCCCGCAGGCGATAATAGTGCTCCGTCATGGCATTGCATTCGGTGCGGCAGGCGTGATGACTGTAAGCGATAAGGCAGACGGCTATCCCGGCAGCCTCAGCGCTCATCTCTGCGCCGTTACCGTTCATGCTGTTAAACAGTGTCCATTTCTCATCGTTTTCGTTCTCCGGGGCCATAAATGCACCGCCATTGCTGAGGGTAAAGAAATTCCATATCCCGCCGCTGTAGTCCCTGCAAAACCGGTCCATCCAGCCAAAAATGTGGTGTTCAAGGGTTATCCACTGCGGTATGCAGCCAAACTGCTGCGGCCAGAAGGCGGCACGCTGTTCATCGGGTACGGGCATGCATTCGATGCGGTCTGTATCAGTACGTGGTGAGGTGAGAGATTCAGTCACCGGACTGGTCAGGGTGAGTATGTTGTTCATTTGATTTCCTTTGTATTTTCATGTGGGTTGTTGTGACAAAGTGACGGACAGAACTGCACATAGCCATCATCATCACAGCGTGAAGGCCAGTGCCCCTCAGGGATACTTATGCCGCACTGGCTGAGTTCACCGGGACGATAAAGAAGGTGAGAGCACCAGGCGCACAGGTCGTCATCAGAGATGTAGCGGCAGCTTTGCTCACTGATCAGGGAGAACGGATGTGGCGAAACCTGAATCACGCCGCCAGGAATACACTGCATTACTTCAGGCTCCCGAGCAGGCTTTCCGCCATTACCCACAGGGCGCGGTTGAGCTTCACGTCGCCGTCAATGCCGTTAACCGCACGGGTGTGGGCCCGTTTACCTTTCGTTGTTCTGCCCGGCAGACCGCCTTTAATCAGGTTTTCCTGGATACGCTGGTAGGTGGTCCACAGGTCGGAACTTTCATCCTGCCAGCGTCGCGCAGACAGAATCTGTGCTTCCGTCACCGGCTGGTGCTCTTCCCCAAAGCGGTACGTCAGGGCGGCTCTGGCAAACGCCTGTTGTGCCGGCGGAGGAAGTAGCAGTGACTGCATGGCATCCCGCTTCTCCTCCACCCGGTCAAATATCCCCAGCACCTCATAAGCCCCTTCAATGACTTTATCCACCACATTCCCCTTGTGCGGTACGCGAACCTCACCAAAGGTTTCGCCACAGACAAGTCCGTTCTGGCAGACAAAGCGAAACAGGCCCGGCAGCATCTGGTATGAGCTGGAGCCGTCGTGGCTGTTAAGCAGGATGATTTCGGGGACCTGTTTGCCGGTGATTTGCCCCTCACGCCGCAGACGCAGCATGTGCTTTGTGTGGTCGCGTTTATTCAGGTCGCGAACGCGGGTCTGGCAGGCAAAGAACGGCTGGAAGCCTTCCCGCTGCAGATTATCAAGCAGTGTGATGGTCGGGATATACGTATAACGTTCTGAGCGTGATTCGTGCTTTTCTTCACTGAATACGCTGGGCACATAGTGTGCCAGTTCATCACGGGTCAGTGGGCGGTCGCGGCGTACGAGACTGGCCGCACCAAAACGGCTGGCTAAGCGCATGGTTAATACCTCTGATATCGGGTTAAAGGGCATAAAAGCAGAAAGGCCATGCTCCGGAAGGTGCATGGCCTGTGGGGGACTGTGTTCTGTTGAAAAATGAGCAGGACTTCGCCGCTCAGTGGCTCAGTGGCTGTGGTGACACAGGAATACCGTCGCTGATGAGATAGCGGTTCAGCATCTCTCCGGCCTGCGGGGCAAAATTCCAGTCCCGCCATATCAGCATGCCACGGCAGTCGCGGATGACCAGACGAAAATGGGGCCCTGGTCGTCTTCGACGGTGACGTTGAGATAGCGTGCGGCCATGGCTTCCGCCTGTCGGCGGGTGAAGGGGCCGGGTGGCAGCGACGCATTATCAGTGGTCTGCATATCTGATCCCTGATGAGAAACAAAAGAAAACGCCCCGCTCAAATGAGCAGGGCGTCGGCGGTGTGAAATACTGATGCAGTGGTCAGGGCTGGCGGGTGTGTGCTGCCTGAACCGGGATATGCGTCATGGACTGAGGTTCCTGTTGTCGTGAGCGTGAATGAATTCAGAAAAAAGGCGTTACCTGTCTTTATTACGGCAGGGCATATTTCGGCAGACAGCCGCTGTCCCCGAACGCGGGAAGGACCTTCCCCGCACCGTTAAGCGTAAACACGGCTGCCTTTACGCCCTCCCCGGACACAATGACCCGCTTACCGGTGCGCAGTTTATCCCATGCCCATGCCACGTTGTCTGAGCCCACATGTGACTCGCTGTCACTGACGCTGACAGGCTCCTCATCGTCAATTTTCATGTCCAGCGACTGGCCGTTATCCATCCTGACCTGATGACCGTTTGCGTCGGTGAAGGTCAGGGTGGCCGCTTGTGAGCCGGTGTCTTCGCAGGTCAGGTAAAGCTGTGACTGTCCTTTCCCCAGAATTACAAACTCAGACACGCCCTGACCCCAGCCGCTGGCCCAGGTATCACGGTTACCGAAGGCCTGTGACACTGCCGGAGTCAGAGCAGATATCAGAAGAGTGAAAAGCAGTATTTTCTTTTTCATAGTATTCCCTGAGGGTGATGGTTAAGACGATACGGGTCTCTCCTGAAGACATTGAGACGCGTTAAGAAAGAGGGCTGATAAGTGATACTGGCGATATCACTGGCTGACGGTGAATGTGCCCTGATCGGTGAACACCCGGGCCTCAACAAAATTGCAGGCTTTACCAAAATCCAAAGTGTGACCAAATTTCCAGAAGACACTCTCAGCGAAGGTCATTTTACGGGGTGTGAACGGTTTATCTGTGGGCCACCAGCCATCCACATTCCGGCCCCTGTAGGCTATTTTTCGGTGTGTCAGCATCGGGCATTTTCCCCTGTTAACATCGATTTTCTTTATCAGAACGGTGTCGGTTTTTGCTGTCACGGTGACATAGATGCAGCCATAGCACTCATGGCCGGCATGGCTGACCTCCACTTTAACGGGCATATCGCTACCGGCCAGGGAGGGAAGTGAGGTGAACAACAGACTGGCGGTCAGCGCCATAAAAAACCTTTTCATTACTTTTCTCCGGATGAAGGCATTCCTGCAATTCATCGCATTGATTTTTAATCAGTAAATGGCTGAATACAGTATCCCTGAGGGATTCTATAACCGGAAATTCATCATGAAAAATGAATAAAACCGATCGGGTCGATCGACAAAATCGATCGTGACAGAGCCAGATTATTTATCGAAACGGAAGACAGGCTTATCGATGCGGAAGTCAGCCAAAGAAGAAGGACCAGACGGTCCGGGCAGCACGGGCCACGGTGTGTGTGACTGTCCGGAGCGCGCAACGTGCAACCTGCGGCAACGGGGCCAGGTCGATGACCGCGTCAATCACTTCCACCACGGCATCGCCAAAGCTGTTGCGGGCGGTAGTGATAATGCCGGGGGTGTGGTACCCGCTTTGCAGGTGAGGCACCAGCGGGCTGCGGGCCTGCTTTGGGAGACGGGTAATCATCGCCTCCACCAGACGGGGAAGGTGGTACCGCCCCCTGACTGACACCGGAAGAATATTCGTCTCTGCGGTTCCCATCTGACGGGCCACGGTCTGTTGTTTCTGTATAATACGTTCAGCCTGCAATGCTGATGGCTGCGCCGATAACCAGTTCCAGTGCGCTGCAGGTTCGGTTTTATCCACCTGGTTGAGGACCCATAACACCGGTGGCAGCGGTCCGCTGTATTGTGCGAATACCTCCTGATAAAAAAGCTCTTCCACCGAGAATGCGCGGTCATCGGCCTTGAGCACCCACAGCACCATATCGAGTTGTGGCATGAGTTCGCGGTACAGCTCACGGTATTCGTTGTCACGGCTGATGCTCTCTCCCGCACCGGGTAAATCCACCAGCGTCAGGTAATGGTTACCGAAGCGCAGACGTACACGCTGAGGCTGACGGGTACAGGCCTCCACGGCATTCACCGCACAGACTTCACTCCGGAACAACGCATTACACAGCGAGGATTTGCCGACGCCGGTCTTGCCCATGATGCCAATCACGGGTTCATACGCGACGAGGCGGCTGAGCTCCCGGAGAAGATGCTGCCGCAGAATACGGGGATAGCGCCGCAGATGGCGACGGATAAGGGCATAGCCCGAAGGATGTTTCATATAAGCCTCGGCATAATAAAATGGCCATCACGGATGGATGGCCTGACTGACGTAAACGGGAGGGAATTCACTGAGGTGATATATAACTGAGAAAAATTTAAAAATGCGGATATAGCATTTAATCCAGATATCAGCAGGGGCGAGCGCCCCCCCACAGATATGTTGATTCAGTTTATGGTACGCATAAAAGGAATTTTGTTGATTTTTTTTGCAATTCTTAAAAAATATTCCCTGTGAATTGCTGGTGTGTTTTTCAGTTTGTCATAACCACTCTTTTTTTTAGTCGCACTGATTTCTGCCTCCCTGTCAGCAAGACGTCGTCGGTGGGGTCTGTTGATGTTATCTTCCCTTTCTGTTCTTCTGAGCAGACGGGAGAATAATGTGCAGGGTTCATGACGCCGATAGCCAGGTGCAGTGACATCAGGGAACGGATTCAGTATGTCGGATATGAAAAAGTCTATTCCTCCTGGCGTGGGAGAACTTTTTTGTTTGTTGATGACTTCACGCTGGAAGTTGAGTAAGAAATTAAAGTCAAAACCAGAAACACCCACCAGGCATTCAATGTCTTCAGGGATGAAAGAGTACCAGACCTCAATAATTTCCCTGATAAAGTCATGACTGACAGCCCCGTCCTGAATAAAAAATAACACATGGGCGAAAGGCTCAAAATTCTCGTCCAGCATGCCCAGTCTTACATGTCCGGCTATCCGGCTGTACATTGTGCGATGTTTTATTTTACTCATCATCGAGGAAAAGGCTATGTTAATTATGGTTAAGTCATCGATGATGTGTTCAAGTATTCCATTTGTCTTGCAGTTGAGGTGAAAGCTGATTGGGATTATTGTGATTTTTCCGGATGCTTTATTTTTTATTTTGTTATATTCAGTCTGGATTTTAAGTAGCACATCTTCTTTGTGAATAAGATTTTTCTTCAGTTCTTCTTTATATTCTGGGGTTGCTTCGCAATGAAGCTTCAAATATTTATGCGTTCCCGCGAGAGAACGGGATGAGCCAGGGCGTAATGAATTCTCATATTTAAGAATGTCCGACAAAAGATTGCATGCGTAGCCGTCTGTTACCTGCGTTTTTCTTTTTTTAGTGGAAAGTTTATCAGGCGGTATTTTTTCACATTCTGCATCTTTAAAGCTGATGAAGCTGTATATGTCAGCCAGGTCCACGTAACGTATGGGTTCCGATGGATACGTGGCATCTATCTCCCTTAACCTCAGAAAGTTCACTTCATAAAAATCATTCAGTCCGTCCCTTCTCATTCTGCTCTCCCGAATACTGGTTCTGTTTTTATACCTCCGAATTATATCGTATAAAGCTCTGAATTAAGAGTGATTGGATCACAGTACCGGCATGGTAAAACATAGCCTTTTAAGCATTATTCAGAGCTTATGATTTCCTATTAATTCATTGAATTAAATGAATTATATATACTTTGCTTGTCATTTTTTTTGTGTTTGTTTTTTTCTGTTGTTTCAGATTGTTATGACATGATTTTAAGGTGAAAACGATTCTGACTGTCTTTTCAGGCGACTGAGGGTGTTCCGTTACTTCCGATCAGCGTCTTACAGCGAGACTGTTTTTCCGACTGTGTTTACCTGGTCAGGGAGTATCTTATCCTGTCATCCAGTTGCAGAGCATTCTGTGGTCTGATTGTTATCGCCGGGGAGAATGCAGTTTCCCCTCGAAAATAAATACGTTAGCCCGTCATGAATTTACCTTTTTTCATGTTTTCCGGGCCGCGCATGGAATGTTTTTCCTGAGTAACCAATAATTACTCTCTTACTTCCACGTTTTTTGTGCCTGAAAATACCGGGGGAGTAATCAGAAAATAAACCCCGTATCGGTATAAATAACGGCAAGATACTATTGCAGTAAATATTACAGTGGCAGGGTGACCAGTTCCGGGAGTCAAAAAGTGTGCGTATACAAATCTTTCATGAACACATGCCTGTACAGGTATCAAGTCCGGAAGACAGAAATGGTGGCTAATATCATTTTAACACCAGGGTGTGAATAACTTAAACCTGCGTAGTGTGTGTATTCTCTGGAGGTTACTGACGGTGTGAAAAGAAACATTAAGGTTATTAGTGTTATTTTATAAAAGATGTGTTATTTATCCAACTGCTTACACCTTTGTATCCATGAATACTGACTCTTCAGTAAGTACAGTATTCCTTCGTCTACCGGGTGATGATTTCTTTTCAGACATCCCGGTACGTTCAATGATTACTAACATCATTGTTTATTCTTTGCCGTAAATCATAATGATTGTCAGACTTTTCTGTGTGATGAACATCCATTCCATTGCACGATAAGAAATTACTGTTACAGCACGTGTGAAAAATGATACTCAAGAAACATACTTTAATGGCTGAAAGCCTGAATCGGTATTCTGCATAAAAAATTAATCTCTCCCGTAATCTCATGACCAATAACTGTTATGGGATATTTATCATGGAATACGTAATCAACTCAAACCACAAACCAGACTGTTCTCTTCAGTCTGTATTATTTAACCATCAGGACCGGTTATTTGACTGTCATTCGAAATTACTCCTGCTTCGGGTGGATTTTGCATACAGGAAAAACTCTGATTCATACGCGTATGGTGATATTCATCAACTGGTGGCTGAGATGACATGGCTGACTGAGCAATGCGCAGAGATATCTGGTCTGGAGGGATATGCCTGGGTAATGGAATATGGGGGAGATCACCGTTACCACATTCATGCGGCGTTTTATATCAATGGTCAGAGCCACCGGAAGGCCTGGTGCTTCTGGAAAGCCATCCAGTCGCTGTGGGAAGACATCACGGACGGAGAAGGCTACGCGCACCGGTGTGAGCCTAAGGGACATTACCGGGTGCGAGGTGAACGAGTAATCAACTTTTCAGATCGCAGAGGAAGGGAAGGTATGCAGTACATCCTGAGCTATCTGGGTAAACAGTCGCAGCGTACAGAGCGCCGGATTTACAGAGTCAGCGCAGTCCCTGCTCCGGCAGTCAGTGGCAGGCGGCGTAAGCGGAGCTGAATCTATCCGGTAAAAAATCACGCCAGTGCGTCATCGTTTGAAGAAGTCTGCACCATTCGAATACCTGGCTTCTTCTCCCCTATCACCAACGGAGAACAAACGATGACCACACCAAACCGCCTGCTTAACGATAAGTTTGTCGATATGGCCTTCATTACGCAGCTCACCGGCTTAACCGACAAATGGTTCTACAAATTGATTTCATTGGGTGAATTCCCAAAACCCATTAAGCTTGGGCGTAGCTCCCGCTGGTTGCAGAGCGAAGTGGAAGCCTGGCTACAGCAACGCATTGCTGAGTCACGGGGTTGAACACTCATGCCGAAGAAACATAACCGTAAGACATGGCAGGCACCGGTACGCTGGATTTGCCCGCAGTACCATCGACAATACAGTGGTGAGCGCATGTGTCCGTTCTGTTACAGCACGGTCAATGTTATAGCCGCCACAGCTAGCTGAGTCGTCCCCCCCTTTGTGACACCCCGGTTCACCAATTAAATCTATTACCCGCCAGATACTGCGCATGAAGCTGCCCATACAGGGACGGCCTATGCCTGCGTGTCATGTGGCGGAGAGGACTATTACTATGTACACAAAATAATTTCTTGCCCTCAATAACGCTGGTCGCCTGACCGGTGCCAGAACTGCACTACGCTTTCCTGACGAACGTTACACCTGCCATCACTGCGGCAGTATCCAGGTGCTGAATTCTGAGTCTGAACGCCCGTGGTTTTCTCATACCGATGTTGTACTCACTGTTCAGGGCCAGCAGTTCTGCCCCTACATACACCCTGCGGCTGCTGAGGTCGGGTTTATACGCAAGCTACATCGTGACGTACCCAATGCGAAGCCGGTGGTCAGTCATGCAGGTCAATGCACCAGTGAATATCACGCTTACGGAGATGAGGAGGTCATGTGCTCCTGATGCCATGCTATTGGGCTCTGAATACCAGAGGTGAGCAAACAGGCAGCAGAAGCGCGGCCAGCCAGCCTGAAGAAAGCTGGACATGCCCGTCCTGCGGATGTCGTTAGGTACTGCATTCTGATAACCCTGGCATTCGCGCCTAGTTTGAACACGACCAACGGTCAGTCGGGAATGATGTACTGAGGTACTGCAAGTATCGGGACGATTTTGCCACATTGCCGGGAGACTGGCACACAAGGTTTATATTTGCATTCTTTCCTCTGGATGCGTCTGCTCCAGCCGGGGCCTGGTACTGCGTCTGGTGCGGGCAACATTACTACGGGGAAATGCTGTGTATTCCTTGTGGCACTTGGTATGCGCGATATTGAAGGAACATGTGACAGGGAAATAACAGCAGAACTGTGAGACCTCCGGTATGCATTATGTTCTGAAGGACAGTTGAATTACGCTGATTTTTTACCCGGTTTAACGCATCACCACCACTTCGCTGTTGTCAGTTTTATGCAACCGAAAATACCGGATCACGGTAATATCCAGCAATCCTGACTGACAATTGCCTTCAGCACATCTGACTCCTGTCTGTTGAAGCATTACTTTCTCGCCACTTCAGCGGGACGAAAAAACATATTAGCCTTAGTTATCATATGCACAAAATCAATAATGTTATTTACAAAATCTTACTACTGCCTTATTTTCTGGAACAATTTTAATACATTTCTTTACTTAAGGGCAAGCAATGGGCAGGAAGCCAGCACGCGGATTTTCCGTCGTCACGCGCCTCTTCTGTATCACCATTCTGGCGGTAGCGTGCGTGCGCGTCACAGCGGCTCCGCTCTCTCCGGCTGACCGTGATACCATTCAACCAACAGCAGCAGCAACAGTTGCTTGAGCAGAACCAGCGTCAGCGTGATGAACTGGAGCGCAGCACACCGCTACCCCTGAACTGGCCTCAGCAGCACAGGCGGTGCTGGCAGGGTGTCAATCGGCAGCGATACTTTGCCTGAATCAGGCGGGGATCCTGACTGCTGAAGTTGCAACTCCAGGCGGCGTGGGTGCAGCGGGGATCCTTACTGTCGGTAAGAATGCAGCAGAGATTGCAGCAGCAAAAGCTGAGGTTGCAGCGGTAAATTCTGCTAAACCTGGATGGTTGCAGAATGTTCAAGCCGGTAATAAGTTCAACGCAGAACAGTCTAAACATTATCCGTATAATGAACTTTATGTAAACAAACCTAACGGAAACGGCTATTATCGTGTGGATTCGTATAACCCGGCAACAGGTGAGATAGTGTCTCGTAAGTTCACACAATTCTCTGATATCACTGAATCAACTGCAAATAACTACATCCGCGAGGCAGTGAATAAATATCCGGTAGGGGCATCTATAGCGCAAGTGCCATCCAGTGGAACGTTAGGTGGTAAAAAATTACAGGGTTCAAATATTCTGGAAATACCTCCTCAAATTAAACCAATTCCACAATCTGTTCTTGACTCAGCTAAGCAAGCTAACGTGATAATCCGTGATACTAACGGAACGGTATACAAATGAGACATAAGATTTTTTATTGCAAAAAATGGTCTATTGGTTACAAAGAACCAATAACCCCATTGACTGAACATGAGGCCCAGAAGCTACATTCTCGCGGCCTTCCATATACAGTACTTATTGATTCAGATAAAGAGCCAACGTGTTTTTTAGAAGTGATAAAAAACAAAAAAATGGTAGGGGTTGGCTTCTTGGATGAGCAACAAAAAGAGTATCTAATGTATCAGTTTCAGTTGGTAGAAAGTGGAAACCTCTTTCTATCAATGGCTGTTTATCGAGAGTTTGCTGAACACGACGGCGAAGGTGCAGGTATATTAAATGTATCGCATGGCACTACATATATCTTTAACGAAGATGGTAGTGCCGTGGTAAGGGAAGAACATTTTAATCCCTATAAACTGGAAGAGAGTCAAACGACGGTCGATGTGACGGGTAATTATGATCAGTTTCCTGAGTTTGGAAAATATGACTCTTTGATTAGAAAAGAACGATAAGACTATTCAGCTAATTACAGACGCTTCTGAGGCGTGTGTCGTGGCATCACGTTTTCATACTGATATGATAGTGGAGTAGCAGATTAGGTGTCGCGACCGAGTGGAAGCGTCTGCGGAGCCAAAAACGCTTAACAGAGCAAAAAGTTGCCGTTCCGGAGGTACAGCAGGGGAAAGTGGTTTTAATTCACGGAAAGGAAAGGAAAAAACCGGGTTAACGACAGGAAGCCGCACAGGAAAGAATTGTTGTTGAGAATAATGCGCTGGGTCCGAACAGCTTCGGAAAAGGCATGGCAGATATGGGGTTATTCCAGCAGTCGTTTGCAGCCAGTATGATCCAGAATGGCGCTACAGCAGATGAGTTAACAGAAGCACTGATTAAAAACTCACAGGGTCAGATACCTGTAGGGCAGGATGCCGTTAAAGGTCTGTTGACTGCCAGGGGCGAATTCTTTGGGGTTCCGGTCAGTGCGTTGACCGCAAATGGAGAAATGACACCGCAACAAGCTGCGGAAATCCTGGCGAGTGGTGTGCCGACCAGTGAAGCAAAACTGATTCAGTATGTAGCAGCTAATGCGTTTTTATCTGTTGCGAAAAGCTCCGATCTTGGATTATCACCTGTAAACCAGAAATATGTGGATATTCTTTCGCCGGAAGCGAAACAGCATATTATATATGGGGATAGCCCTACACAAGGTGGACATCTGTATCCCGGAAATCCAGGAAAAACAGTTTTCCCTCAAAGTTGGTCAGCAGACAAGGTTGTTCATACTGTGGGTTATATAGCAACGTCGCCTGATACTAAATGGTTTGCTCAGACAGGAACCAGTGGTATGTATACCGCTAAGGGCGATCCTGCCAAATGGGTCGCATATGAAGTCAGAGATGGTGTCCGTATTCGTGTTGTTTATCAACCGGCTACAGGGAAAATTGTTACAGCCTTTCCCGATAATAAACCTGTACCTCCGGCATCGAAACCTATAAAAAAATATGAAGGGATTTATTAAATGTTTGGTGTAAAAATCAGTCAATTAGGAAAGTTGCTTGAAGATCGATTAGATCCGGATTTAATTGATGGCGCTTTAGATTATATTCAATATGACGAGGAGCCTCTTGCTTTTGAGATTCTTTGCGACCATATAAGCGAGTATGACATCACCATAACTGAAAATGAGTATGAGTTAATAACTCAACTTATCGAAGAGATGAAGTTTGATATAAGTGAACCACCGTTTAAATATTTAAAAAAATTAGTTGATTAAGCAAATCCCCGCCTTCAAAAGCCGGGGTTTTTAGACCTTCTGCTGCGACTCAATAGCCAGCTATCCCTTCTCGGCAGTGACCACTACTGTCAGTCCGGTATAGAAGGCTAGCGCCTTCAGCCAGCGGCCCTTGAGGGTAAACTGCGGCAGCGGGGTCGATAACCAACCCTGTAATAATGCGCCTGCGGCTCGAAGACGGCGGTTGTGGTGGCGTGCTGTTGTGTGCTGGAATTGCGTTCAGCCATGCTCGTTCAACTCTGTTGCAGAGGGGCGGTAGCGTCTGTGCCCCCAAAAACGCTTAACAGCGCAAAAAAATCCTAGGGAGAAAGTACAATAGACAAAATTGTTATTAACCAATCGAAATAACAGGGAAAAACCGAGCTCATCGCAGCAACCTGCATCGGGAAGAGTTGTTGTTGAGAATAACTCGCTCAGCGCAACCCAGCAGAAAAGCCGTAGCGAAGAACTGGTTGCCTGTGGCAACAACAGTAGCTGTAAAGCCAGTGTTCGTGAGCAATATGCCAAAGAGTTTGACAAAGTTCAGGAACAGCTAAATTCCTGTTTAACTGCCAAGAAATGCGTGGCTGTTGCGAAGGAAATGAAGCAATGGCAGGCAAACATAAGCGCTTGTTCGATAAAGCATTACCCAAACGAAAACAAACTCAGAGTGCTGATATCCGCGGTCTGTTGACCCAGATACATCCGGCTCTGGAGCGTGTTCTCGGCCCGAGACTGGGCCGTGCTCGATCTGCTCCAGTGATATCCTTCGCCCGAAAAACTCGCTTTGCTGGGAGAGACAAAACTGGCGACCCAGCTCAGCTAACTCGCGCCCCGTCTGGGAAAGCGCCTTGCTGCTGACATCACCCAGACTATGACAGAGCAAACCGTCGTCGTTCCCGGCACGAATGCTGCTGTCGTCGTCCTACCGCGCTTGGCACTCCAGCTCATCAACTGCGTAAGCAAAGAGACGAGGTGGCCCTTGAGGTAGAACAGCGGGTTCTTGCTCACCCCCTACTGTTCTCTTAAGGATAAAAACAGTGCTCTTAATCTTGCATTCAGTAGAGGGCCAAGAATTTGTGGAGGAAAAGGTTTCGCGTTGATAGAGATGGCAAGTTTAGTTTACATTTTTCTGAAATATGCATGTTTTTCACTCACGTCGGATTCCCCCTGTTTTTCACTGGCGTTCATAATTGCTTTGCAAGGATGGACAACCAGTAAAAGTAATACTTCGTTCTGGTATCAGCCGCAGATAATATTTATTGTCAGATCTCGTGTAAGTCCCCATCAAGGACGTGGGGTAAAAATTAGTTTACAGAGAAGAAGATGACGTTCCAGGGCAACAGCTCTTTCACGCGGTTGGCTGGTCATGTATTGATGACGCCGATCACGTAGTGCAACCAGGCTTCTGGCTCAATGCCTTTGAGTTTGCAGCTACCGATCAGGCTATACATCATGAATACCTGTTAGAACAGGAAGGAGAATGCTAGAAGTGAAAGGCAGCAATGGCAGGACCAGTGCGATCAATATAGTTGATACCTACTAGAAATCATTGGCTGATATATGGCTGATGGCATTTGCACTAACTCCTGCACATAGCTTGGTACCATAATTTGATAAATTAAAAAATTGCATTTTCAGTATAAGATAATGTACAAAATAGATTGCATAAGATAAGGCGAGGCATTGTGTCGATTTAGAATAATAACAATTGAAATAAATATGCTGCTATGCTTTGTTTGGGGTTACTTATAAATAAAGTAAAATCCTGCCTGATCTCGCTTGAAAATTTTACATAACCTAAATATTTAGGTCTTGATATCTGTTTATTGCCATTGAATTTTTTTTAAGGAAAAAATTGTGAATTCACTTAACAAAAAAACGGCTTGTTTCTTGATTTCTACCTCTTTGCTGCTGAGTGGCTGCGCTAATACCGGAAGTACTCTACTGTCAGGGACAAAAGCGGATCCACGTCTGACAACCACCGAGCAAGCCCAGTTTTTTAGCGCTTCTGGCGCGCAAGGTTGTGGCATTGGTGCGGTATCAGGTGCTGCGCTTGGCGCTGTAGTTGGTGCTCTGGCTGGAGACACCAAGAAAGCAATTACAGGTGCTGCCATTGGTGGTGCTGCTGGGTGCGCAGCGGGTATGACGGCTAACTACTATCTTGATGGCCTGAAAAAAGATTATGCTTCCACAGCCGATCGCCTGCAGGCAATGGATACGGATATCAGCAAAGATACCGCTGCAGTAGAAAAATCTACCCTTGCCATGAAACAGGTTATCAGTGAAAACCAGGCAACCTTAACCAAAATTAGCATCCAAAAAGATAAGGCTGGCTTTGATAAAGCAGGTGCCAAAATGCAATTAGCACAAATCGATGCCAACATAAGTAAGATGAAAGAGACAGTGAAAGGCATGAAAGACAAAGAGTCTGCCTATAAGGTCGCCTTGCAAGGACAAACCACTACCACATCTGCAGAGAAAACCAAGCTTGCTAATTTGAATAAAGAGTACAGCAGTCTGAATAGCAAGATTAGTGACCTGGAAAAAGAAACGAACGAGTTATACGAACAACGCCAGGCCATCTCTCTGGGTTAACAACATTTGGCCGGTCGGAGTATCGGCCTATTTTAAGGCGACTTTAATGTATAAAGCGCCATGATCTGACTCTATTCATGGACAATTTGATGAGAAAATATCTGCTTCTCGCCACTATTGTGCTTACCGGCTGTACTACATCGTCACAGGACTGTGATTTACACGCACAAGATCCGAGTTTTATTACCAAACTAAGCTGCGCCACATCCGGCGGTTATCGTCAGCAAGTTGATAAAAAAGAGCAGCAGGTTCGACTCAGCCAGTATGAAAATGAGTCGGCGAAGCAACAGCAGGCTTATACCCAAAACCGACAGCAGAACGTCAATCAGAAGCTGGCCGATGAACAAGCAAGGTTAAATGCCGTGCGTTCAGACCTGTCACAGACCCTTGCACAGCTGAAGTCCAGCAAAATAAAAAGCAGTGAACGCCAGAAGGAAATTCAACAATTACAGGACTTGCAGCGGCAGTCTCAGCATGCCAGTGGCGCAAGTGAAATTGCTGCAATTGAAAAGAAAGTCGCAGAAGCCAAGCAGAAAATCAAAGTTCTGGAAGAAGCAAATACCCTTCGCTAAGGATGCACTAAAAGTGGCGCTGGTCACCTGGCCACTTTTTCTGCTGCTGAAGAAAACGGCTCTGGCTTGCTGATATGCAGCTGCATGCATACCACGCATACAACTCACAACAATAATGATTTCGGTTATGCAACGATTAACAACTGCTGCGCCTATTGATGAAGCGACTCTGACAATCTACGAGGAGACGGTTGCGATCATACACCGTCATCTTCCACCGTCTCTGGCACTACTCTACGCCACTGCTCGTCGTGGTTCACAAGGACATCTGGAATGGTGGACTGAACGCCAGGGGCTGGCAAAGCCCTTTTCTGCGCTAAGCGATGCGGAACAATCCGCCGTCCAGAGTAAACGCCAGCAGTACCAGGATATTCTGGCCGGTTTGATTGAGCAGCTACTCGCACGCGGCGAAGAACATTCGGCGCATGCCTTGCAAAGACTGCTAACACATTCGCGCGATCTTAATTGCTATAGCGTAGGTGGCGAACCTGTGCTAATCAACTGGGCCATTGTCAGTGAAGCGCCCCTACCTCCCGTGATCGTTATCCCATGGTGGCGACGCTTCCTGCCATGGCTATTGTTGCTGCTAATCGCTTGCGCCTGGTGGTGGTGGCATAAAAATTCCTTAACCCCGCCCCCTCCTCCGGTACATCACGATGTGCCTGCTGCTGCACCTGCTGTCGCCCCCGCCAGCACGAACTTAACCCAGGCAAACCCCAGTATAAATCTGGAGAAACGCAAAGATTTTGGGCGGATTAAAATCAACCTGACCTGGCAACAGGGAAGCCATAAAGAGCCTATCGACCTCGATATCGCCGCTTTTATTCGTTTTAAAAACGGCAAGATCAGTGGTGCCGAAGCGTTGAGTAAGTTCTTGGGTAACTATGACAAACCGCCATATCTGTTGCTGCAACAAGATCTTCGTGAGGGTAACGATCAAGATGGTGAGTGGCTCTTCATTAATGGTAGCCACTGGCAGGATATTGATGAGGTTCTGATTTATAGCTTCATTTACGGCGGTGCCGACAACTGGCAAGGGACCAATGCCACCATCACGATTTATGTGCCCGATCAATCCCCCATTATATCCACGCTGACTGACAGCAATCAGCGCAATAACGTTGCGGCGATAGCCAGACTCAAAAACGTCGATGGCAATATCAACGTTGAACGTCTGGACCGTTTCTTCCCTGACCGGAAGTCGCTGGATAAGCACTATGGCTGGGGTTTTGAATGGACGCCTGGTGCGAATAAAAAATAGCCTGCATCACTGTGGCTTTTGTTAAATCACAGCCTTACAAGGTTTAGACAATGCGAAATTCGATTCAGGGACCACTGCTGCGTACCGGGCATAATTCCTCATTTAAGGCTCTGGGTGAAACGGGCTATCCCGTTTTTAAGATGGCGTTCCAGTTACGTGAAGCAATCTACCGTCTTGATGCAGGGCGCGATTTGGCTCGTCATTTAGCTATCCCACAAAACGATCAGGGTGGTGACAGAACCGATTGGTACAGCAGCTTCCCTGGCGATGTCATCCCCTGGAGCGGTGCGAGTGAAGCGGAGCGGGAATCAGCGCGCCAGCAATTTAATGCGTTTCAAATGTCAGTGCAGGCGTTAAGTGAACAGTTACTCAATGCTGAGCAAAACGGGACCGGGGGCGATCGCCGCGTCTTCGCACAGTTGCTGAAGTCAGTCACACATTTCCCGGATTACGAATTTGTGTATCTCGTAAACGGAATCCTGGTGATTACCTTTTGGGGATTTGTCCATCCGGAAGGCGAACAACGTAATCCTATGCATTGGCTGAGTCCGGCATCACTACCAGCAACCCCTCTCGCGGCCTCAACCCCTCTGTCTCCTGTAGACGCCGCCGTAACCCCGGCGGTTACACCTGTTGTAGATACCGTAGTGCGCAGACGCTGGAGCTGGCGTTGGTTACTCTGGTTGCTACTTGCGTTGCTGCTGCTGGCATTATTATTAGGTCTACTACGAGGATGCGTGCCATCACTCTCCATTCCGGGACTCCCTGCCATCACCACGGATAAAACGGCGATCGATACAGCTCCAGCCATCGAACGTCCAGCCGTAGGCGTTTCCGATGTAACAACGCAGGTTTCCCGCACAGGTTCAGAAACCGTCGTGGGTTCAGCTGTCGTCCCTGGCATATCTGAGGGTACTCCAGTCGATGCACAGCAAGCACTCGAACCAACATCGCCAGCCGTTCCGGCAGAGACAACAACCGCACAGGTCGGTGACGACGCAATTCCGCCAGCCGTTCCTGTAAGTGATGCCAACGCCGATGCGTCGACTACTCCGGCACCTCCTGCTGTACCTGGCACCGCAGACGCTCAAACGCCACCCGCAGTTCAACCAGCCACCACTCCGCCAGTCATCCCGGCACAGGGCACTCCGTTGACGCTTCCTCCGGCCCTTCCCGATGGCCCAGCGCAGTTTCTTAACGGCGAATGGCGCGTGAATGGTGGTATTCAGGACAAGCTCACCGGGCGACCGTTGCAACTGCAATATAACTTTGCCCAGGGTAATGGCACCGTCAGCATACGTCAGTCCAGCGGTGTTACCTGCCGTGGCCCTGCCAGCGGCAATGTGCAGCAAGGGGCGCTGAGTATCACCAATCCTGAGCAGATGAAATGTAGCGACGGTTCAAACTTTATTGTGCCGACAATCGAGTGCAAATCACCCGCTGCTGGCCACGCCGATTGTATTGGCAGCAATGATGGGGAAAAAACATTCCCTATTCGCATGCTTCAACCTAATTCCTGAACAGGGACGAGATAACTATGTTGCCTGAGATTGTATCTTTCGATCGTCAAATTACCCTCGTGGGTGACTCTGGGATCCAGTTTATGGATTTCGGATTGTCCCTTGGCCGCCTGCCTGCTGGCGAGTTTGTCAAATTAGCAAACGGTGTACTCACCCGTTTAATTTACAACGAGCAGCGCGATTACTATTTCTATCAGCCGACCCCCGATAACATCGAGAAGGCCAAAAGCCAGTACGATATCCCTGTTGAACAGAGCCTGAAGTTGTTCGACGGCATCTGGTTACCGCTTCCTTTGTTTCGCTTTAGCCCACCGAATGTGTACCAGGAGGGACCGCTAAACTGGGCTCGTTTTCGTTTAGTCAAACTACCAGAACCCGATTTAGATGGTCATAGCCATCGCATGACGCTGGCGATCGACACCCGTATTATGGCTAAACAGCAGGCTGCCGCTGACCTCAGCCCGAACCAGGAAGATGTGAATGCTGGGGCAACCTTCGCCGTCGCAACTGCAACCTATGCCCTAAATTGGTACCTGACGCAGGACTGGATAACCGACTGGCTCAAAGAAGTATTCAAAGAAGCGAGCAAAGGCCGGGATATCGACGAGCGTGAACAGGAACTTGCACAGCAATACCCGCTGGCACATTACCTGAACCTTCTGTCATTGATGGCGATTCCAGTCGAAGGTCTGCAAACCCAGACTGAACCCGTCATTGAACTGCCGCAGTTCAGGGTGATCGCCAATCGGGAAACCAATGCGATCAAACCCATCGCCGTCGACCTGATACTCGACGTGGGCAACTCGCGCACCTGTGGCATTCTTATTGAAGATCACGGGCAATCAGGTTCAGGCATGAGGCATAACTATGTGCTGAAACTACGTGATCTCAGTGCCCCCGAACATATCTATACCGATCCTTTTGAAAGCCGGGTCGAATTTTCGCAAGCCTTCTTCGGCAAAGATCACTGCTCTGTACGCAGCGGTCGCCACGATGCGTTCCAGTGGCCGACTATCGCACGTATTGGTGGTGAAGCCAGCCGTCTGGCGGCTCGTCGTAAAGGTAGTGAAGGTTCAACAGGCCTATCCAGCCCTAAACGCTATCTGTGGGATGAGAAGTTTTATGGTCAGGGTTGGCGTTTTAATGGCAGCTATGTGCAGGACAGCAATCCATTGGCAACGGCAGCACCGTTTGCCAATCTGATCGATGAAAGAGGCGAAGCCCTGCACACCATTGAAGATGAGATGGATCGCATCCCCGTCTTTACGCCACGCTACTCACGCAGTTCGCTGATGACCTTTATGCTGGCAGAAGTTCTGACCCAGGCCATTAGTCAGATTAACAGCCCGGAGCAGCGTATTCGCCAGGGACACGCTGGGATTCCGCGTCAGCTACGCCATATTATTCTGACGGTTCCGCCAGGTATGCCCATGGCTGAACGCTGTGTGCTGGATGAACGCATGCGTCAGGCTGTCGGCCTGGTGTGGAAATCGTTACGCTGGCACAACGGCGAGAACGATCCGTATGAGGACGTACAAGAAGAGCATACGGAAGCAAACATCAAGATCCCATTACCTGAAATCAGGGTGGAGTGGGACGAAGCCTCCTGTGCACAGTTGGTTTACCTGTATACCGAGATTAATCAGAACTTTGCCGGTCATCCGGAAGAGTTTTTCGACGCAATTGGCCGACCAGACCGTAGCGATCGTGAAAGTATCACTATCGCGTCAATTGATATTGGCGGCGGGACCACCGATCTGGTGATCACCGATTACCGCCTCGATCATAATGGGCACACTGGTGGTGGTACTAACGTACATATCATCCCTCACCAGCGCTTTCGCGACAGTTTTAAGATCGCAGGTGATGACATTTTGCTGGATGTTATTCAGTCATACGTTCTCCCCGCTTTTGAGCAAGCCCTGCGTGAAGCCGGTGTGATGTCCACTGAAACATTGATGTCCCAGTTGTGCGGATCGCAGAATATTAGCGCAGCCGAAGCCGTGCTTCGCCAACAACTGAGCCTGCAACTGTTCGTCCCGCTCGCATTACATATCCTGGGAACATACGAACATTACGATCCGCTTGATGAACAAACGCATACCCTGATTAACCAACGTGTCGGCGATTTGCTACCGGTGGGTTGTATTCGTGATGAAGTCGAAGGATTCGTGCGCCGGGAAGTTCAGAAAGCGGGAGGTCCGACCGACTTTAAGCTCGCGGATATCATGCTTAATCTGCCACTCGCCAAACTCCATGGCGATCTCTGTGCAGGTAAGTTCAGCATCGATAAAGTCCTGACTGCACTCTGTGAAGTGCTGTCTTATTATCATTGCGATCTGCTGCTACTCACCGGCCGGCCGTCTCAGTTACCTGGGATTCAGGCGATTATTCGTCGCAACCTTCCGTTACCGCCAGGGCGTATTCTGCCGTTACATGGTTATCAGACGGGTACCTGGTACCCGTTCCATAAAAACGGTCATATCGACGATCCAAAAAGTACGGCTTCAGTGGGTGCCATGCTCACGCAGTTGTGTGCAAACCACAGCATCCCTAACTTCCATTTCCGCACCTCAGAGCTGAAACCGTATTCAACGATTCGCCATATCGGCACCATTGATATGGATAACCTGATTCGCGATGCCGACATCGTTTATCAACATATCGAGTCTGAAAACGGGCAGATCAAGCTTCCGGCCATCACCGATGAAAATGGCGAGAAAACCACACAAAGCATCGTTATGCGTGGCGACCTGCGCTTAGGCTATCGCCAGTTGGATGCAGAACGCTGGACTGCAGCACCGCTGTATACCCTCCGTTTTAGCGAAGAAGGACGTAAAAAATTCTCTTCGGCTCAGTCCACGGATAATGGCTCCCCGTATCTCAAAGTCAGACTGACGATCGATAAGGGTAAACGAGCTCGTCAGCTTGGACTGATTAGCGATCGCCTGACGATCGCCGATGTCAGCAGCAACACCGATAAGTCATTTAGCAAACGTGATTTGGATCTGGAACTCAATACGATGCCCGACAGAGGGCTCATTGATAGCCGTCACTGGCTCGATAGCGGGAGTGTTAAAAAATAATGAATAGCGAACAAAAATCTCTCACTCAGGGTTGGGCTGCTATCGCTCAGGGATGCCTGGACGCACTCGGATGGGTCGACAACGTACGCCCCGGTTCACGTCGTTTAGACAACGAAGCAGACAAACTCAACTTGAGTTTGCTGCGTACGAGGAATCTGGCCAATAGCCTGACTCAGGTTGCCAAAACACCGATGACCGTCGGTTTTTTCGGTATTTCTCAGGCAGGGAAATCGTACCTCATTTCAGCGCTCGCTGCTGGTAGCAATGGGTCGCTGGAAGCACTCTACGGCGAAAGGCGTGTTGACTTTATCAAAGAGGTAAACCCTGTCGGCGGAGGTAAAGAAGCGACGGGGCTGGTCACTCGCTTTACCCGTCAGGCGCCTGCCGCGCCGGCTGGATACCCAGTGCCGTTGCGACTGTTCAGTGAAATCGATTTGGCTAAGATTCTGGCCAACGCCTGGTTTAACGACTTCAACCATGAGCAATTGAGCTATCAGCTTGACCAAAGCCGGGTTGAAGAGCACCTGCGCCCATTCTTGCAGCGTGCTGTGCAGGTTCAGGAATATAACGGCGTCAGCCAGGAAGATGTCGTCGCCTTGTGGGATTACCTTAACGCCTCCTTTAAAAAGTCAGTTGAGAAACTTGAACACGCCTGGTGGCCGCAGGTGTTGAAAATTGCCCCGACGTTGAGCCCAAATGATCGTGCAGAGCTCTTTTCCCTGTTGTGGGGAGAACAGCCAGCTCTCACCGAAACCTACCGTTCATTAGCCAATGTACTGGCGAAACTGAACCATACCCGGATGGTATTTGCCCCGCTGGAAACGCTGACTGACCATAGCAGCGGCAGCATCATGAACGTAGATAGCCTGAACAGGTTGGGCTCCAACCAGGATCGCAACGTTGAGATCCGTTATTGGAAAGAAGAACAACAAATTGGTAGCGCCAACTTAACGCAGGCGGAACTGGCGGCCTTAACCACAGAGCTGATTTTCCCTCTGGCAGAAGTTGAAACCAACAGCGTTGTAGAACAGGTTGATCTGCTCGACTTCCCTGGCTATCGCGGTCGTCTCAAGATCACCGCACTTGAACAGGCTGGCCGGGATGGACTTAACGCGATTTCGCAGCTCCTGCTTCGCGGAAAAGTTGCTTACCTGTTCGAACGCTATACCGATAACCAGGAAATGAATGCGCTTGTCGTATGCGCCAGCTCAGCCAAACAGAGCGACGTTGCTGATGTGGGCCCGGTATTAAACCGCTGGGTAGAGAAAACCCAGGGTAAGAGTGCCGAAGAGCGCGGGGGCCGCAACCCGGGTTTGTTCTGGGCAATCACCATGTGTGATATGCGTATCGTCAACAGCCTGCAACATACCGAAAGCCAGTTAAAAGAAGGCTGGGAAGGTATGATGCACATGACTTTATTGGAGCGTTTCTCGCACTATGAATGGCTTTCACAATGGGCACCCAACCAGCCTTTCAACAACTGTTTCCTGGTACGCAAACCCGGGCTTGATAACCCTTTCCTGAGGCTTGAAGGTGATGCCGGGCAGGAGAGACTCCAGGAAGTGGGTATCAGCGATCGTTACCGCGATGTACTCGATACCATGGGCAGCACCTTCGTCTGCGGAAAAAATGTGAATATGCACGTTGCAGAACCGAAAGCAGCCTGGCAGGCAATGCTCGAACTCAACGACGGTGGAATGTCGCGCCTGACGAAAGCACTGCGCGGCGTCGCCCATCTCGACTTCAAGCTAAAACGTTTACAGCAACAACTGCTGCAATGTCGCATGGAAACCGGCGATCAACGTCTTGGCCGGTGGTACGAAAAAGACGGTGATGGGCAGATTGTGAAAAAACAAGCAATTGCCAAAGAGTTATGGCAGGGCTTGTCTGCATGTTCCCACAGTATGGGGGAACTTATCGAACGCCTGGTTCTGCCGACTCAGGAGCTCAACAACATTTATTTGAGTATTCGCGACCTCGAGCAGGCGCCGCAAACCGAAGGCGAAAGCCCGACCATCAATGCTTTCGCAACCAGTCCGTTTGGTGGTAATCCGTTCGCTGATAACCCCTTTGCCAGCGATCCCTTTGCGACTACACCTGTTGAAACCGCCGTTGTTGATGCGCCAGCAACTGCCGCAGCGGAACGCGTAGGCCAGGATGACGATTTCGCGCATCAGGCCTTTAAAGCCTGGGTAGCCCATCTACGGGAGTTGCCGCAGCAACCGTTGCAGTGGCGTCAACTGGGCATGAGCAGTGAGCTGATTAATCAACTCAGCGAAGAGCTAATCACCGCCGCCACACGTTTGGATTTGGAAGGGACATTGAAACATGCCCTGGCGGGTCAAGAGCAGGCTGAAACAACTCGCGTACACATGCGAGCACGTCAGGTTTTACGCGCTCAACTGACCATACGTGATTTTATTGCCTGGTTTGGTTATCTCACCCTGCCAGCAGACAAGGTACCCAACAGCTATGTTGGCGAGAAAAACAAAGTGTTTCTGCGTCAGAAGCAGCTCGCTAACGATGAGTTGCCACAACTCGCCACCGTCGCACCACAGCCCGGCGTTTCCTATCTGGGTGACTGGCTTTCTGCTTTGATGAGCGTCGTCCTGGACAATGCGGGTCATAGCGCCACACGGGATATTTCCTTCGAACAGAATCGTCAACTTGGTCAGATTATCAGCCAATTGAAACAAGAGAACATGCCATGCTAGCTAAAATCATCGCCTGCCAGCCGGCAGAGCCAGGTACTGCACAATTGATGGTCCGCCTGCGTGGTGAAACCGCAATATTGACTAATCTGACCTTTACACTGTGCAATAACGAGCAGAACTACCTGCAACCCGATGGCAGTTGGAGCCCGGCGCAACACTGGTTTACCATGAACGGTGGTTATGCGTTAAATAATGGTAGCGGTTTTCGTATTGGCCCAACATTGCTTGACCCATTGCTGGCGACGGCAAGCCAGGTACAAATTCAGATCAAGCTGGATTCTGGAGAAACACGCAATACCACGTTACAGCTGGTGCGCGACGAACTGCTCTCTTCTGAAGCAAGAGGTGAAACAGGTAACTATAGCGGCAGCAGCATGCTGGCTACTCCAGAAGTTCCTTCTGAGCCCGTCATTGCAACAGAAACCGTTGTTGCCCCTGAACCTGTAGAGCCGGTAATTCATACTGAAGCGAGAACTCCGGCGAAATCGGGGTCCTCCCGCCTTCCTGTTATAGGCGCGGCAATACTGGCATTAGTCGTGATTGCTGGTGCGCTGTGGTGGTTTTTAGGCCGGGATAAATCACCGGAAGTCCCTCCCGTTGAACAAGCACAGCAAGAAACACCGGCGTCTGCATCCGCCGCCGCACCAGAGCCTGTCGCTCATAGCACCTGTTCTGCACAGGGTTTGAACAGCCAGAACGAGCTTGATTTCGTCCAGAGCTGCGTTCAGGAAAAACTCGACAGTGACAAACTACTGACCATTATCCAGGCCGCAAAAGAGGCTAAAAAATGTGGTGTTGCACAGCGTCTGTATGCTAACCGTGCCCAGGGTGGTGATACCAAAATCGCGCTCGTGTACGCAGGTGAATACGACCCGAAATACCACCAGCCAAGTGAATGTTTCAAAGCACCGGATAAAGATACTGCAGCATATTGGTACGAAACCGTTCTGCAAACGGAGCCTGACAACCAAACAGCCAAACAGCGCCTTGAGGAGCTAGGAAAATGACCTGGAATCCAATGAGTCGTCTGGCTCTGCCATTATGTGGTCTGTTGCTCAGCGGGCATGTATTTGCCGCTGATGGCGACAAACCTCTGCTCCAGGAAGGTAAGAAAACGTTATATCAACGTGTTCTCACTACCCCGGGCTGCAAACTTGGGACTGCCGCAGGTGATGATAAAGGTCAGCTACAGCCGGCCTTCAGTAGCCTGTATGTTTATCAAAAAGAAGATGCAAACGGCCAGAGCTGGCTTAAGGTCGGGCCGGATAGCTTTGGTAAAACTATAGGCTGGTTACCAAAGTCATGTACCGTCGACTGGAAAATGCAGCTCACATTGGCATTTACCAACCCGGCAAACCGTGACCGTTTGCTGTTCTTTAAAGAGAGAAAAAGCCTTGATGATATTCTCTCTGCCCCCGATCCCGTATCGCTGGTTGCCCCACTTCGCGCCAAGTTAAAACGGGATGGCCACGCCGAAGGTATTCAGGCTGAAGAGCCCGAATATTTTGTCGATCTGCAAAAGCAGTTTTATCTGCTGCCAATCCTGAGCGGTGAAGAGGTCATGACCGAAGATGGCTTCTATACACGCCTGCTTAACGTAGCCTCCGTCAGTAAAGCTGAAACGGATAAAAAACAAGAAGATAACGTAAATCAATTGAAAGGGTTTAACGCCTCAGTGGTCTTCGTTATTGACTCAACCATTTCAATGGGGCCTTACATTGAGCGCACCAAAGAAGCGGTTAATAAGATCTATGGCAAGATCAAACAAGAGCATCTGGATGGGCAGGTTAAGTTTGGGTTGATCTCATTTCGCTCGAATACCAAAGCCGTTCCGGGCCTTGAGTACCGCACAAAGATTTACGCAGATCCTAACCATGTGAAAGATGGTACGGATTTCCTGAAGAAAGTCGCTGATTTAAAAGAAGCGAAAGTCTCCAGTTCTCTGTATGACGAGGATGCGTATTCCGGCGTGCTATCAGCTATTGATGACATTGACTGGAGCCCGTTTGGCGCTCGTTACATGGTCCTGATTACCGATGCAGGTGCTATTGACGGTAGCAACAAGCTGTCAGGTACCGGTCTGGATGCCAGCCAGCTTCGCCTTGAGGCGGGTAACCGCGGTATTGCTATCTATACGCTGCACCTAAAAACATCAGGCGGCAAAGATAACCATGCCAAAGCCGAAAGCCAGTACCGCGATCTCTCCAATTTTGACAGCACCCAGTCCAACCTTTACCAGGCCGTAAATGCCGGTGATATCAAGATGTTTGGCCAGCAGGTAGATGCGCTAGCCTCCGCCATTACTGAGCAGGTTAAATCCGCTTACATGGGTGATGCTGCGATTGGTAGTGCGCTTTACGCGAAAGACGATGGACAGAAACTGACACCGGAACAAAAGCTGCTTCAGGATACGGCATTAATTGGACATGCCATGCAGTTGGCCTATCTGGGTAAGCGTAACAGCACACAAGCCCCGTTAGTCTTTCAGGCATGGATTAGCGACCGCGACCTGATTAAGCAAAACATTCCTACCACCGACGTTCGTGTTCTCTTGACCAAAGGTCAGCTAAGCGACTTAAGCGATGCTGTCAGCCAGATCCTTAAAGCAGCAAATGAGGGGATGATCTCACCGACCAAAATGTTTGAGCAACTGCGTACTGTTGCGGCAACCATGGGTGCTGATCCTAACCAGCTGAAACAACAGGACAATGCCCGCATTGGCGATCTGGGGGTGCTGGGAGAATATCTGGCCGATCTTCCCTATAAGAGCGATGTCCTGAACCTCGACGAAGAGACCTGGAAAAGCTGGGATGGATTGTCACAGGAGAAATTTATCCGCACGCTGTCATCTAAACTGCGTCATTACCAAAAATATAACGCCGATGTTGATCGCTGGGTTGAGCTGGCAAAAGGAAGCGATCCGCGCGATCGCGTTTATCCCATCCCGCTGGAAATGATGCCCTGATGCTGCGCATAGAAGAGTTGTGCGTTGTTCGTGGTCAGGGCAGTCATGCTCACCGGGTTTACCTGCCGCAGCTCACGCTGCGGTCAGGCCAGGTGGTCGCGGTCACAGGTGAAAGTGGATGTGGTAAAAGCACGCTACTGGAAGCCATCGGCTTATTACTGCAACCCAGTAAAATCGGGTGCTTCGAGCTGGACGAAGGTGCACAGCAATTTGATATCGCAACGCTGATACAGGATGAACAACATAATGAACTGGCGGGTATTCGCGCCCGCCAGCTTGGCTTTGTGTTGCAAAATGGGGGGTTGCTTCCCTATCTGAGCGTCAAAGATAACATCCTTCTGCCGTGCCAGTTGCTGGGATTACGCCCCGACAACGCGCTGCTGGACAGAGTAATCGATGCTCTCAAACTTGCGCCATTATTGGCTAAATATCCAACGCAGTTGTCGTTTGGTGAACGACAGAGAACCGCTTTCGCACGTGCGATATTGCACCGTCCAAAACTGGTACTGGCTGATGAACCAACAGCCGCACTTGATCCCTACAACGCAAAGAAATTATTTAGCCTGTTTATTGAGTTGGTCCGCCAGGAAGGCATGATGGCGCTGATTGTTTGCCACGACTGGCCACTGGTACAACATTTCAATTTACCCTGTTTAACTGCCCAGCCTGAACCGTTAGTGGCATCGTCGAAGCACGAACAGGGAGGAACCTATTTTGTCCTTTAACCGAGCCAGACTGCTGGGCCGCCTGGCTATGCAAGACCTGTGGCACGATCGCATCATTTCTTTTTGCATCGTCTCTTCTCTCGTCGCTGTCATCGCACCTTTATTACTTCTTTTCGGTTTGCGTTTTG
Organism: Citrobacter sp. RHB20-C16; assembly: GCF_013890155.1. Taxonomy (NCBI): domain Bacteria; kingdom Pseudomonadati; phylum Pseudomonadota; class Gammaproteobacteria; order Enterobacterales; family Enterobacteriaceae; genus Citrobacter; species Citrobacter sp. RHB20-C16. Next base: position 113,566 of record NZ_CP057630.1, read on the forward strand.
GGATTGTGAACCAGCTGCAAGAAGATCTGGCCAGTGACCCTCGCAACCTGGAAATCCGTATGCTGAGTAGCGGCAGCTACAACCAAAACTGGATCGAAGAGTTACGGCAGCGACCCGATGTGGGTTTCGCCATCGGGCAAACGCGTTCGCTAAATACGCTTGCTGACCTGCAAACAGACAGCACACATTTCATTGAGAACGCTGAAGTTATTCCAACAGACTCAGGGGACCCTTTACTCAAGTCCCTTGAACTCCATCAGGAAAACGAGGTTGTCATTACTCAGGAAGCCGCACGTAAATTAGCGGTCAGTGTCGGTGATTCGCTCTCTTTGCGAGTAAGCAGAATGCTTGATGAACGCCGGGAATGGGGACGAAAAAGCGTTACCGTCGTGGGGATTTTGCCTGCGACCTATTTTAATCGTGCCGCGATCTTTACCCAGCCTTCGTTATTGCTGGCGCTTGAACATTTCCGCGATGGCTTTGCGGTAACCGGGTTGGGGATGGCCAGCGGTGCGCAGCTTGACGGTAAACCACCGCTCTACGCACGCGCCAGATTATACGCCCGCGATATTGATCAGGTTGCCAGCCTTGAGCGCGATCTCCGGGAACAGCGCATCGAAACCGCCAGCCGTCTGGCTGATATAGAAAATGTGAAAAGCATCAATCGGGTTTTGGGCATTATTTTTAATACCATTGCCGCCACTGCACTGGTTGGCTGTATTGCCTCACTTATTGGCTCATTTATCGCGAATGTTGACCGCAAACGTAAACATATTGCTGTCCTCCGCCTGCTCGGTTTTACCCGTCCCGCAGTGGGTGCCTATGTGATTTTTCAAGGCTGTCTTCTTAGTCTGGTGGCTTATATCGGCGGCTTTGCGATCTACCTTTTAGCCAGTCAGGTCTTTAACCAGGCGTTAGCGGGCAGTCAGGCAACAGATCAAATGATTTGTAAGATCACCCCGTTGCACGGCCTCGTCGCTCTGATACTCACCATTGTCGTGGCGACACTGGTCGCCGGCATTGGTGCCTGGCGCGCCATTAATATTGAACCTGCGCAGAGCCTGCGCGAGGCATAACCCATATTCCTACTTGCCCAAGGCATTTATCATTTGCGGAGAACGTTCATGACCCTTACCCCTTCCACATTATCACGCTGGCTGGCGCTGGCTCTGCTGGTGAAGATGTCGCCCGTGCTGGCCGAACCGTGGGCAGAGAAAATCTATAACCCCAAGCCGGATAGCGAAGATATTATTTTGCCCATGCCCTGTGAAGGTGCCATGGTATTCCGTCAGGTAGAGATCCCGGTCTCGGGCCCTCTGGATGATATGCCGATCACCTTAGGAGAAGATGGCGGAGAATGGGGGTTTGTTGAACACAGTTATCCAACCTTTATCGCCGGTAGCTTTACCGAAAGCAAAAAAAGCAAAGGTCGTTACTATTTGATGGCCAAATATGAACTGACAGCATTGCAATACCAGGCATTAACCAGCGGTACCTGCCCCACGCCATCACGTAAGTTAAGCATCGCAGAAACCAATATCAGTTGGTTCGATGCGGTAAATTTTGCCGATAAATATAACCAGTGGTTACGCACGAATGCTCTCGACAAATTACCGAAAGAGGATGGCAACCCTGGATTTTTACGCCTGCCCACTGAAGTAGAATGGGAATTTGCAGCACGCGGCGGCCTCAAGGTAAACAGTGCGGAATTCCGTGATTCCCACTACCCGATGGATGACATGAAAAATTATGAGTGGTATTCCGGTTCGCAGTCCTCTAACGGCAAAGTACAGCTTATTGGGCTGTTGAACCCTAACCCCCTCGGCCTACACGATATGCTGGGCAACGTCTCTGAGATGATGTTCACCCCGTTCTATCTCAATAAAATCAACAGACTTCACGGCCAGGCTGGTGGTTTTGTGGTTCGCGGAGGCAGCGTCATCTCGAATGAATCAGAGATCCGTAGCGCGACCCGTAAAGAAATTAACTACTACGATGAAGCCCATCCTTTCACCAGCAAAACCACCGGATTGCGTCTGGTTCTGGTCTCTCCGACCATTACATCAACAGACCGAGTGAAACAGCTGGAGAAAAATTGGGCTACTCTCGGTGCAGATAAACCGGGCATAGATAAGAGCAAAGACGCCCCCACAGACACCGCAAAAGCGCTGGGAAGCCTGGCATCAGGCGTTGAAGACACAGAGATGAAAAAGAAACTGAAGGATCTGGAAAATCAGCTCCGCGCCAGTAATCAGCAACAGCAGGAAGAACGGGCACAATCGATCCGCGCCAGCCTTAACCTCGGCTCCTTCCTTTGCACAAAATTGCAGGATGATGGCCGCTTTCTTGACTTCCTCAATCACAACTATGAATTGCTGTGTAAGGATAAAGATGACAGTGATAAAAATTGCGCGATCCGAAAAACAAAACTTGGCGAGCAAACAGATCGCCTGCAACAACTGACGAGTTACTACGCCAGTAGTCTGGTTGATTCAGCCACGCTTTATGGTCAGGAAGGTCTGAAACACGAAGTGACGGTTTTCGATCAAATGCTCACCCTGAACAAACGTCTTGCAGGTCTTAAGCCATTTCTCGCCGCGCACTGGCAGAATCAGCAAAAATATCTGGCAAACGGGAAAATTGATACCGCCGGGTGGCTGGATACTTGTAAGCAAATTAAAAGCGGAAATTAATCTCACACAACGATTAAACACACATGTTTATTAAGGAGTGAAGAACGTGAAGTTTAGCTTAAAAATTGCGGTACTAGTTTTAGGCTGTATTGCCGCCGCCCAGACATCTTTTGCCGAGACCTATAGTTCAGAGGATCAGGAACAATTAACTCTTGAGTGTCTGCTAACCAATAATAAATTTGCCAGCGCTTTTATTGCCCAGGATGCTGCCGGATATGCTCTGGGAACAGCATCTTCTCCTATTGCGGAGCTGAATCTTGTCACTAATCAGCCGGGAGTCACAGCGTATTACAGCGCAGAAACGATCGCCGGAGGATCTTTATATTGGATTCGCATCGTAAAAGGGGTCTATGAATATATTGTTTACGACAAAGAGCAACACGGTGATATGTCTGGCGTCGTCGTCACAAAAAATGGGAAAAAAGTATTCCACAAAGATTGTAAAGAACCAATCAAGGTAGGTACACAAAGCGACAGTAGTATCTTTAGCCGGGTGGCACAGGAAGATGCTGAAGGCGATCGTATTATCGACTTAATCAATAAGTAATATACGTGCGCCAGATCAGACAGGGGATATCGTAGGATATCCCTTGCAGAAATAGGTGTGATGTGAGCCTGTAATTTAAATTGTGTATCTGCCTATTTTTGATATGTTCACTCAATTAATGGAGATAGATAAATTATGGACGATAAGAAACTCAAAGCCCTTTCGGCTGAACTGGCTAAAGGTCTTAAAACCAAAGATGTCTGGGGAGATAAATTCCGCAAATTAGTAAAAGCTGGTGTGCGCACGGGGAATATCTCAATACGTTCTTCGGCTACCCAGCGGATATCCGCAAGGCCATTTACATGACCAACGCTATAGTATTGCTGAACAGCGTAATCCGACAGGCGATAAAGAAGCGTAAGGTGTTCCCAACAGATAACTCAGTACGAAAAGTGATTTATCTGGCGATCCTGGCTGCATCGAAAAAACGGAGTATGCCGATCCAGAACTGGCGGCTGGCGATGAACCGTTTTATTATTGAGTCGACTGAGCGATCACCTTTAATACGATGGCAGTTACACAGAATTACTGGCAGGCTCAAAATACCTTATGCCAGTAATTCGGAGCTTTTTAAAAAAATTTCATAAAGTTTTCAGCGGCCATCTAGCAGTAAAGATGGCTATCTTGCTTGTTTTATGCTGTCTTCTCAAATTTCCCTTCGACTATAATTCCACCTTTCCCCAACTCACTAATATAATTCGCATACCACTGCATCATCTCCCTACGCCCATCAAGATACTGCGCATGGTTATACGTCCCGCGAATCGCGTTCTTATCAACATGCGCAAGCTGCGTTTCAATCCATGCTGAGTTAAAACCCTGCTCATGTAGAATGGTGCTCATCGTGTGGCGGAAGCCATGCCCCGTCAGTCTGCCTTTATATCCCAACAACTCAATAACCTGATTGATGCTTTCCTTGCTGATAGGCTTGCGAGGATCGTTCCTGCCGATAAAGACCAGCGGGTGATGTTTTGATATCGGCTCAAGTTGCTTAAACAGTGCAATAACCTGCTCTGATAGCGGCACAATATGAGGCCGCTTCATCTTCATCACTTCTGCTGGGATCTCCCACAATTTTGTCTCAAAATCGATATCCTCCCAGCGTGCGAAACGTAATTCTTGCGTGCGTACACCGGTTAACATAATGATTTGAGTAGCTGTCTTCGTTATAATGCTACCGGTATAACCCGCCAGGTCGTTAAGGAAGTGAGGAAGTTCATTGGCCGTAAGGAAGGGGAAATGTACTTTTTTCGGCGTAGCTAACGCGCTGGCAAGGTCGGGGGCGGGGTTGTAGTCAGCTCTGCCAGTGACAATTGCATAGCGGAACACCTCGCCACAGCGCTGGCGGACCTTGCGCATTTTCTCCAGTGCTCCGCGTTTTTCCATTTTACGCAGGGCCTCCAGCAACTCCATTGGTTTGATTTCAGCAATAGAGCGCTTGCCGATGTAGGGAAAGATATCTTTTTCAAAGGTATCGATGATTTCATCACGATAACGTAATGACCAGCGATCGGATTTCGTTTGATGCCATTCGCGGGCAACGGCCTCGAAAGTGTTTTTCAAGCTCATTTGCTGAGCCACTTTCTCTTCTTTCTTTACTTCGCCCGGGTCGCTTCCAGCAGCGAGGATTTTTCTGGCTTCGCTGCGTTTTTCGCGTGCGTCGGCCAGCGAAACATCGGGGTATACGCCAATAGAAAGCATCTTTTCTTTACCAGCGAAGCGGTACTTTATACGCCAGTATTTAGAACCATTAGCGTTAATCAGCAGATACATACCGCCGCCATCAGCCAGCTTATAAGGCTTTTCTTTTGGCTTTGCGGTTTTCACTTTAACATCGGTTAGCGCCATGACATTCTCCGGCTTTTGATGAATCCATTCTCCTGTGGGGATTTCCGCCAGTAACTAATATGATACCCCCAATTAATCCCTTTTATAACAAATATGTCGTCAAAACCCATTGTTATAACTAACATTTTTGCCATTATGGGGGTGCTGTCATTTTAATGGTGAATAGTACCCCCTAATACACCCCCAAAAACCGCTTGATGCAGGTTGAAGTCGATTGACCTATGGATACAAGGAATACTTGATATATAAGGGATTACAAAGGGGGTTGTTGACTTCGGGATAGTTCAGTAGAAGCTAATTGGCGGAAGATCACAGGAGTCGAACCTGCCCGGGACCGCTGGCGGCCCCAACTGGATTTGAAGTCCAGCCGCCTCACCGGAGACGACGATCTTCCGCGCCTGCATTGCTACATGGAGGCGGGGCGCATTATAGCTACTTCCTGACGTTTCCACACCCCCTCACTCACTTTTTTAACTTCCCTTTCTTCTTACCATGATCGGTTTCATATAAATCCTCATAAATTCCTCTAGTTACATTTTCTCACATCTTCTGGCGCAACCGCGATCACAGAAAACAAGAATCGTAATTTAATAACGAGATATCGGAATATCCGTCGCTAGCGCGAATGGTTTACAAAAACGGTAACCGGTACCAGTGCGCATGAGAGCGCGAAAGGATGCGTTATGACTATTCATATTTTGTCTGTTAAGGAGAAGATTGGCTACGGGATGGGCGACGCTGCCAGTCATATCATTTTTGATAACGTCATGCTGTATATGATGTTTTTTTATACCGATATTTTCGGTATTCCCGCCGGTTTTGTCGGCACCATGTTTTTACTGGCGCGCGCGCTGGACGCCATTTCAGACCCGTGCATGGGACTGCTGGCGGATCGCACGCGTTCCCGTTGGGGCAAATTCCGTCCGTGGGTGCTGTTTGGCGCGCTGCCGTTTGGCCTTGTTTGCGTCCTGGCATACAGCACGCCGGACCTCAGCCTGAACGGTAAGATGATTTACGCTGCTATCACCTATACGCTGCTGACGCTGCTTTATACCGTGGTGAATATCCCGTATTGCGCACTGGGCGGGGTGATCACTAATGACCCCACGCAGCGTATTTCTCTGCAATCCTGGCGCTTTGTGCTGGCGACGGCGGGCGGGATGCTCTCGACCGTGCTGATGATGCCGCTGGTGAATCTCATTGGCGGTGATAACAAAGCGCTGGGATTTCAGGGTGGGATTGCAGTGCTGTCGGTAGTGGCATTCCTGATGCTGGCGTTTTGCTTCTTCACCACCAAAGAGCGTATCGAAGCGCCACCGAGCACAACCTCAATGCGCGAAGATCTCCGCGATATCTGGCAAAACGACCAGTGGCGGATTGTGGGTCTGCTGACCATCCTCAATATTCTCGCCGTCTGCGTACGCGGTGGCGCGATGATGTATTACGTCACCTGGATCCTGGGGACGCCGGAAGTATTCGTCGCCTTCCTGACCACCTACTGTGTTGGTAACCTGATTGGCTCCGCGCTGGCAAAACCCCTCACCGACTGGAAATGCAAAGTCAGCATCTTCTGGTGGACCAACGCGGCCCTGGCCGTGGTTAGCCTCGCGATGTTCTTTGTCCCGATGCAGGCCGACATCACCATGTTCGTCTTTATCTTCGTGATTGGCGTGTTGCACCAGCTGGTGACGCCGATCCAGTGGGTGATGATGTCCGATACCGTCGATTATGGCGAATGGTGCAACGGTAAACGTCTGACCGGTATCAGTTTTGCGGGCACCCTGTTCGTACTCAAACTGGGTCTGGCGCTCGGTGGCGCGCTTATTGGCTGGATGCTGGCAGGCGGTGGCTACGACGCGGCGGCGAAAACGCAGAACAACGCCACCATCAACATCATTATTGCCCTGTTCACAATCGTCCCGGCCATCTGCTATCTGCTGAGTGCCGTGATTGCCAAACGCTTCTACACCCTGAAAACGCCTTACCTGAGAAACATCCTCGACCAACTGGCACAGGGCGCGCGTCGCAATCAGCAGGAATTTACGCATAACGAATTTCAGAACTAAAGGAACAGAGTATGAAGATTAGCGACGGAAACTGGCTGATTCAGCCTGGCCTTAATTTACTTCATCCAGTCCAGGTGTTTGATGTGGAACAGCACGGTAACGAACTGGTGGTTTATGCCGCGCCGCGTGATGTCCGAGAACGCACCTGGCAACTGGATACTCCGCTCTTTACATTGCGTTTCTCTTCGCCGCAGGAAGGGATTGTGGGCGTGCGTATGGAACACTTTCAGGGGGCGCTGGATAACGGTCCGCATTACCCGCTCAATGTTTTACAGGACGTGAAGGTCGATATCCAAAACACCGCTGAGGTTGCTGAGCTGAAAAGCGGTAACTTAAGCGTGCGCGTCACTAAAGGTGAGTGCTGGTCGCTGGATTTCCTGCGTAACGGTGTGCGCATTACCGGTAGTCAGTTGAAGAACAACGGCTATGTGCAGGACACCACCACCCAGCGGAACTACATGTTCGAGCGCCTGGATCTGGGCGTCGGCGAGACGGTTTACGGTCTGGGCGAGCGCTTTACCGCGCTGGTGCGTAATGGTCAGACGGTAGAAACCTGGAACCGCGATGGCGGCACCAGCACCGAACAATCCTATAAGAACATCCCGTTTTATATGACCAACCGTGGCTATGGCGTGCTGGTCAACCATCCACAGTGCGTCTCGTTTGAAGTCGGTTCGGAGAAAGTGTCGAAAGTGCAGTTCAGCGTCGAGGGCGAATATCTCGAATATTTCGTGATCGACGGTCCGACGCCGAAAGAAGTGTTGAACCGCTATACCCGCTTCACGGGGCGTCCGGCGTTGCCGCCTGCCTGGTCGTTTGGCCTGTGGCTGACCACTTCGTTCACCACCAACTACGATGAAGCGACGGTAAACCGCTTTATCGACGGCATGGCTGAGCGCAATCTGCCGCTGCACGTCTTCCACTTTGACTGCTTCTGGATGAAGGCTTTTCAGTGGTGCGACTTCGAATGGGATCCGGTGACGTTCCCCGACCCGGAAGGAATGATTCGTCGGTTGAAGGAGAAAGGGCTGAAGGTCTGCGTATGGATCAACCCGTACATCGGACAGAAATCGCCGATTTTCAAGGAGCTGAAAGAGAAAGGCTACCTGCTGAAACGTCCGGACGGTTCCCTGTGGCAATGGGATAAATGGCAACCGGGGCTGGCGATTTATGACTTCACCAATCCGCAGGCCTGTGAATGGTATGCCAATAAACTGAAAGGTCTGGTGGATATCGGTGTTGACTGCTTCAAGACCGACTTCGGCGAGCGTATCCCGACCGATGTGCAATGGTTTGATGGTTCCGATCCGCAGAAAATGCACAACCATTATGCCTACATCTACAACGAACTGGTGTGGAACGTGCTGAAAGAGACCGTTGGCGAAAAAGAGGCGGTGCTGTTCGCCCGATCCGCATCGGTGGGCGCACAGCAGTTTCCGGTACACTGGGGCGGCGACTGCTACGCCAACTATGAGTCAATGGCGGAAAGCCTGCGCGGCGGCCTGTCCATCGGCTTGTCCGGTTTTGGCTTCTGGAGCCACGATATCGGCGGCTTCGAAAACACCGCGCCGGCACACGTTTATAAACGCTGGTGTGCGTTTGGTCTGCTCTCCAGTCACAGTCGCCTGCACGGCAGCAAATCCTATCGTGTGCCCTGGGCGTATGATGAGGAATCCTGCGATGTGGTGCGCTTCTTCACCGAGCAGAAGTGCCGCATGATGCCGTACCTGTACCGTGAAGCGGCTCGTGCACACGAGCGGGGCACGCCAATGATGCGCGCCATGATGCTGGAGTTCCCGGACGATCCGGCATGCGATTATCTCGATCGCCAGTATATGCTAGGGGATTCAGTGATGGTGGCGCCTGTATTCTCGGAAACGGGGAAGGTGCAGTTTTACTTGCCGGAAGGACGCTGGACGCATCTGTGGCACAATGACGTCGTACAGGGCAGCCGCTGGTACAAACAGCAGCATGACTTCCTGAGTCTGCCAGTGTATGTGCGTGACAACACCCTGTTGGCGCTGGGCCGTAATAATCAGAAACCAGATTACGCGTGGAACGAAGGCACTGCCTTCCAGTTGTTCGCGCTCGAGGAGGGACGTGAAGCCGTGTGCGACGTCCCTGCTGCTGACGGTTCGGTTATCTTTACGCTGACTGCTAAGCGCAATGGCAACACCCTCACCGTGACGGGCAAGGGGGATGCGCACGACTGGACGTTGTGCCTGCGTAACATCGCGCAGATTAGCGGTATTCGCGGCGCTTCACACCGGGGAAGCGAACTGGGCGTGATGGTGACGCCGCAAAGTCATGAGATCGTCATTTCGCTTTAAGTTGATGTACCGAGGGGGTGGAGGTTCAGCCGCCCCCACAGCGCCAGCAGCAGATACAACGCGACCGGTAATAGAAAGCTGAACCGGAGGTTGAGTCCATCAATACAAGCAGCCTGCAGTAAGGGTATAACCGCACCACCAATCCCGGCCATCACCATTGCTGCGGCAGAAATATTGGCGATCGCCGGATTTTTGTTGATGGTGTGCCCGAAGATAATCGGATAGAGAATTGAGTTTCCTAAACCGGTCAGGATAAGCAGATAACCGCCAGTGGTATTGTTCAGCCATATCGCCATCATCACCGCCGTTGCACAGGCCAGCGTCGCCATCAGAAACGGCGTGTAATTGCCTGTTTTGTCGGCGAGAAAACCATAAAGAAAACGACCCGCCAGCGCACCTCCCCAGTAAAAAGAGACCAGCGACATCGCAACAGTAGTGCTCCAGCCGCCGATGGTGATGAGATATTTTACCAGACTGGTCGCAAGGCTCACTTCGACGCCGACATAGATAAAAATCGCCGCCACACTGAATAACAGTTCTCTGTTCTTCCAGGCGTTATACGTTCCTGACGCGGCTTTTCCCGGGCGCGCCACATCCGGCAGGCGGATCCAGAAAACCCCTGCAATCAATGCCAGCGAAAAGCAGGCGAGGCAAAGCCAGAGCGCACTGATAGGTTCTTCACGCGCCAGGATATCGATAGGGGAAAACGCCAGGAGGAGCGCAACCAGCATGGGCGCCAGCGTGGTTCCCAGCGAATTAACCGCAGAGGCCAGACACAGATTGCCAATGCGTTTGTGCGGTGCGCTGAGCAATGTCAGATAGGGATTCGCGACAACCTGCATCGCCGCCACGCCCGTCGCCACGACAAACATCGCCAACAGTGACAGGGCGAAGGAATCCAGCTGCAACGCCAGAGCGAACAGCAGGCATCCCGCAACCGACAACGTTAACGACAGCAGCAACACCTTACGGTACCCCTGGCGTTCAATCAGCATTGAACAGGGCAGACAGGTCAGAAAAGGGGCCACGTAAAAAATAACGGTAATGAAAATAGACTGCGACCACGACAGATGGAAATACTGATAGAAAAAGATGATCAGCACGCTGTTAATGGCGGTTATATTGCCCCATAAGAAAAATATCATGGCGAGTAATGTCAGATTTTTATTCATTTCTTTTTTTAATATGAAATTGTGATGAAGTGACCTGTTGCACAGACCGTTTACTTTAAAAAATGATAAATTTATTCTGCACTCACAGGAGCAGAAAATGGAACTGGAAAATGTATTTCGTGATGTAAAATTAAGTAAGACAGAAGTTACCGTACTGCGCTTTATTCAGAATAATCCAGAGCAATGCATTCGTGAGGGTATTCGCACCGTCGCGGAACACTGTTACAGCAATCCGTCATCGCTGGTCCGTCTGGCGAAAAAGCTCAAATTTAGCGGCTGGCTGGAGCTGGTGTATTTCATTAAATTTAATATCACAATGCCAAAACTTGATGTGACCAATGATATTAACTTTATGAATGTCCAGCCAACCGAAAACCTCGCGTTGCTATTAAATCGTCTGCAGCACGACCGTATTCTTATTCATGGCAGCGGTTTCTCACAACTGATTGCGCAATATATTTATAATAAATTCCTGGTGATTGGCGTGAATGCCAGCCTGGCACTTTGGCCGGACTACGAAATACTGGAACAAAAAACGGCTGCAAAATTCGATTCTATCTGGCTGGTGTCTAAATCTGGTCGCAGCAGTTCGGCATTAAATTGGGTCAAGGCGCTGGAAGGTAAAAATACCGACCTTGTCTGCTTTACCGGTGACTATCAAAGCCCCCTGGCCCAGGCGGCAAACACCGCCGTCATCATTCACGATCCGCAAAAGTTTGATGATGATATCTACTGGAGCAACCCTTTCTTTGGTTACTGCATCCTGGGATTCGAACATTTGCTGAAGCTCTGGTTTATGCAAAATCCGGGCGGGGCGCCACTCGACGCCCCGGGAACGATCATTTCCAGTCGCTAAACTGTGCTTCGTCGAGATACTCGCCAACCAACTTTTCGGCCAACGACCAGGAGCCAATCAGCGGATGCGCCATTAATGCGCGGATTGCCAGAAATTTATCTTTGCGCATGATGGCTTCCACTGCCAGACGCTCGTACTCTTTCACGCAGGAGATCATGTTTTTCTGCGCGTCCGGTACGTGGATCGGCGTCACCGGTTTCAGCCCCTCTTTGCTCAGATCACAGCTGATCTCAATGACATCATCCGGGCGTAAGAAATCCAGCGTGCCATTGTTTTGCAGTGAGACAACGATGCGTTTGCTGGTGGCGCTGTTCACGGCTTCGAGAATATCCAGCGCCACCCCTGCGTAACCGCCGCTATCCGGTTCTTCAATAAACTGTTGCAGCGTTAGCGGCGTGCGGGTGTTGAATTTTTCCTGATGCGACTCACTCTGCATATAGCTATTTTCGCGGCGCAGATAGTGTTTCATCCAGATATCGAATGCGGCTTCCGGGTTTGCCTGCGCATCCACATTCTGCAGTTCCTCGCGCATTTCCTTGTTGATCCGCGCGATAGCTTCACCGCGCGTTTCCGGTGCATCCTGAATCGCTTTCAGCGCCACTTCGCGATAGTAGTAGTAATAGAGATATTCATTCAGTAATTGCTTGTCGCAAAGCTGAACCAGCACCGGTGAGAAGTACTGCATCGCCGTTTTGCTGTACAGTGCCGGGTTGCTCACCAGTTTGTCGGTGACGTCCTCACCCTTCACGGTGAAATGGGTAAACCACGAGAAGTGGTTCAGACCATAGCACTCCACTTTCAAATCCGCTTCGTCGCAGTTGAGGATGGCAGGCAGTTCGCGAATCAACTCTGAAGGGGCATCGCAAATGCCATAAACCCGACGTTTGAACCCGGATTTAATGATCGCCTCGGTAACCAGTCCGGAAGGGTTAGTAAAGTTGAACAGAATGGCATCGGGTGCGGCATGTTCTTCAATCAGACGGCAGTAATTAAGAATGGCGGGAATCGACCGCATCGCCATCGCAAAACCACCCGCCCCGGTGGTTTCCTGACCTAATGTGTTATGGTTGAGCGCGATACGTTCATCGCGCACACGGCTTTCATCGCCGCCGACGCGTAGCGTAGTGATGACATAATTGCTGTTCTTTAACGCGGATACCGGATCCGTCGTCAGGCTGAAACGAATATCAGGTCGAATCGTGGCAAAAACATAACGGGCGATTTCGCCGAAAATTTTCAGGTTCTCTTCTGCGTTATCGAGGAACACCACTTCCTGTAAACCAATACGATGCGCATTATAGGCCAGAGATTTCGCCAGGAACGCGGAACGAACGCCGCCCCCGCCTAATACGGTTAATTTCATAACAACTCCTGATTAATTATTTGCCAGCCAGTTATCTACCCGGGCTCGAACCTGTCCAACCCTCACACCGTAAATAACCTGAACTTCATTTTGATTACGCACTACGCCATTGGCGCCGGTACTTTTTAATAAGGCTTCATCAATTTTGTCAGGATGATGGAGCGCGACGCGTAATCGGGTAAAACAGTTATCAACAGAAATAATGTTCTCTTTGCCGCCTAAGCCTTTAATGATCTCATCGGTGACGGCCTGACCTGCTTTGGCCTTTTTATTGCGGTAATCTTCTTTACTGTAGAGTTTCACTTCGCCGTCATCTTCGCGCCCTGGTGTTTTCAGGTTCAGCCTGATGACCAGCGTACGGAAAATGACGTAGTACGCGGCGAATTGCCCGATACCGATTAGAACGTATAGCGGCCAGCGAGTGAGGGCTGCCGGCAACGGCAGGTTATATATCAGAAACTCAATGAGTCCGGACGCGCCCCACGGACGAACCGTCAGCAGATCGCAAATTGCCTGAGAGGCGGCGGTCAGAGTGGCGTGAATCAGCCATAACAGCGGCGAAATAAATAAGAATGTAAATTCAATCGGTTCGGTAATTCCGGTGAGGATAGAGGTAATAATAGCGGGCAACAGAATCGCCTTCGCCATCATTTTCTTCTCCGGCGTGGCGGTGTGGTAAAACGCCAGCGCTGCACCGGAGAGACCAAAGATTGTCGTCATGCCCTGCTGGGAAAAGCGTAGTGCTTCGTTCATTACCGGGGTGAGATCCGGATGGCGCATGTAGGCCAGGAAGATGGCTTGCGTCCCGGAGACCACCTGCCCGTCAACGTTCAGAGTGCCGCCAATCTGGGTCAACTGGAAGGGAGACCAGACAAAGTGGTGCAGCCCTGTTGGGATCAGGAATTTTTCAAAAAAGCCGTACACGAAGACGCCTGCCACCCCGGCGTTTTTCATGAAACTGGTTAATGCCGCGATGCCGTGCGTGATGAACGGCCAGAACCAGGTAAAGGCAATGGCGTAAAAAAGGATCACCGGCGTCATGGCGATTAAGGTCAGTTTTGCGCCGCCGTACATCGAGAGTGCGCCCGGCAACTCTATTTCAGAGACTTTATTATGGACCCAGGCAATGGTGCAGCCGAGAATAATCCCTAAAAAGATCCCCATATCAACAACGACAAAACCTAAAATTTGCGTTTGTCCGGTGCCATAATATTCGCCATTGACCTTTTCAGCGATGCCGTGAGTATATTCCAGCCAGGAGTGATTGGCGCCCAAAAACATAATAAAGCACATGACGGCAACCAGCGCGACTTCGGTTTTTTTATCTTTCGCCAGACCATAGCTGATGCCGACACAGAAAAGCAGTCCCAGGTTGCCAAATAATGGCCAGAAGGTATCACCGAGGAGTTGACCTATTTGATGTAAAAAGCTGGTTTCGGAAATAAGTGTCGGGTTAGTTAATATTGAACTTAATGCCAGGATTAAGCCAATAACAGGTAAGAACAAGACCGCCCCGATCATTGCTCTGGAGAATCTTTGCATATCCGCCAGAATACGTTGACGTATTACAGACATGGCTATTCCTTTATTTTATGTAGGGTGTTTGTAATTATTAAATAAGACTTCCAACGTAATTGTTATAACAACTCCCGGCGGGGATGAAAACCTGTTGCGGAAAATAGGCACAAATAGCCGATAAATGAATACCTGTTTCGCTTTCAGACAGAGAACGCTCCCGGATAATGAATATCCGGGAGCGCTAAGGAGAGATTATGGCGTAACGGGCGCGGGGGAAACGGGGGCCGGTTCGGTCGACGTCACTTCACCCGCGGAGACGACTCCGGCCTGCATGGTTTGCGTGACCTGCTGTTTATTCGCATTCACGGCGTGCAATTGCCCATTCACTGTGGGCTTGAGCGGCGCGTCTGCCTGCACCGTTCCGCTGGCTGTCAGCTGAATATTACCGTCACCGACGATCGGCAGTGCCGGCCAGCCCCATTGCTGTAGAACGTTCACCGGGACACCGCGGCCATTCAGGCTGATTTGTGTCTGGCGCGGCGGTAACTGTGACACGCTGGCGGTCGCTTCCAGAATCCCTCTTTCCGCAAAAGCGCTCAGTTCGCTGATATTCACCGTGTTGGCGTTGGCAGCTAAAGACAAGGAGGGGCGGCGCACGTCAACGCGGTTGAAGGTGGCGGCGGCGGCATTCAGGGTCGCGTTTCCGCTCCAGACGCCCCATTTCTGGTTCTGGACCAGCCCCAGATTCGCGCCATAACCATCCAGCGCGGTCAACTGCCACGGGAATGTCGGGTCGATATCAATCACCAGGTTGCGGCTGGCAGTAAATTTCTTCAGCGTCAGGCTGTTCAGCCATGTCGGCAGCGGTTGCATCCAGCGCTGTTTCCAGTTTTCCGGCAGGGTGTACTCGATGCCCGCGATGGCTGCGTCATCGAGGATAAGGGCTTTACCTTCCCGCAGCCAGTTGCCGGAAGTCCTGACCATTCCGCCTTCCCAGCGGGTAGTGAACTGGCGCAGCGCGATACCTTGCGGCGAAAACTCGGCATTCAGAATAGGGTCGAACAGATGCAACGAGCCAAAAATGAACTCGCTGGCATTCATCGACAATTTGCCTTCCTGCGTCTGCCAGTCGTCCTTGCTGAAGGTCAGATTGCGCAAACTAAGGTCAAGGTCAGTGACTGCCCAGTCTGGTCCCTGTAGACGCGCGTCAGTGACCTCAAGGCGATTAATCTGTAGCGATGGAATGGCGTTCAGCGGCGCGAAAAAGTCGGCCAGCGATTTATCGCTTTGCAGTCGGATGTCGTTCAGCCGCAGATTCTCCACCATCCAACTGCCATCAGCATGGCGTTTTGCCACACCGGTTAACGCACCGCGCGCGATATCTGCGCCGATAGTGCTTAATGTCACCTGTTCGTTATCGATACTGCCTTCAATCAGTACGTTAGCAGCAGGAACGTCATTTAGTGTCAGAGAACCCGCGCTGAGCTGAATCTGCGCTTTGCTGCCGAGCACTTTACCGGCTTCGGGCAGCCAGGGAATGATGCCACCATTAACCCGCTGAGCGCTCAGATCCCACTCGCTGCCCGGGCTATTAAGCGCCATATCCTGCAACTGCAGGCGGTCAGACTGAAAGGGGAGCGGTGCCGTCTGAGGCGAAATATTAAGGGTACCGTTTTGAAGCAGGATCGTATCGACATGCCGTGGATGTGTCAGTTGGCGAGTACTCAGCCCAATATCGACCGCTTTTGCCACGAGCGTGGCTGGTTGACCATCACGCCCAAAGGTGACGTTTTTCAGCAGGATATGTGAAGGAGAAGAAAAACGATGGTCCATCGCCTCAAAGGATAACTGATAGTCGCTGTGCTCAGATATCCAGGCACTGATGTGTTCTGCGCCCCAGCGCGTTTGCAGCAGGAAATAGAGGCCGAGAATCACCACCAGAAGGGCGATCAGCACATAGAGAATCAGCTTTCCAATAAATTTCATGGTCTTCCATCCTGCGAAGGGCACATAGTTGAGTTATGCACGATTTACGCGCAATCCTCAAGGCAGGAATCGTGAAAGAGTATGATAGCGACGGTGAATTTGAATCACCGTCGCATAGCCTTTACTGCTTTTCAGGCGGGAAAATCAGGTTCAGTACGATAGCGGTGATACCACCCGCAGCAATACCGGAAGAGAGCAGGTTTTTCACCCAGTCAGGTGCAAACTGGAGGATCAGCGGCTGCTGAGAGACGCCAAGACCGACAGCCAGTGACAGCGCAATAATCAAGATTGCGCGGCGGTTCAGGGGTTCGCGGGAAACAATGCGCACGCCAGAGGCCGCGATAGTCCCGAACATAACCAGCGTTGCCCCGCCGAGCACTGGCTCAGGGATATGCTGCACAAAGCCGCTCACCGCCGGGAACAAACCGAGCACGATCAGCATCAGCGCAACCACAAAGCCAACGTAGCGGCTGGCCACGCCGGTTAACTGAATGACCCCGTTGTTCTGTCCGAAACAGGAGTTTGGGAAAGTGTTAAAGACCGCAGAGACGAAGGAGTTCAGGCCGTTTGCCAGCACACCGCCCTTCAGACGCTTCATGTACAGCGGGCCAGAGACGGGCTGTTCGGAAACGTCGGACGTTGCGGTGATATCGCCGATGGTTTCCAGCGAGGTAATCATAAACACCAGCATCAACGGCAGCAGCAGATTCCAGTCAATGCCCAGCCCGTAGTACAACGGCGTCGGCACCATGATCAGATCCTGGGAGGCTGGCGCGTTGTTTTCCGGCAGCATGCCCATAAACCATGCCAGCGCATAGCCCGCCGCCATAGCGATAACCAGTGAAGCCACGCGCAGGTACGGGTTACGCTGGCGGTTGAGCAGAATAATCAGCAGCAGCACAACGCCTGCCAGCATCAGATTCTTGGGCGCTCCAAACGTGTTGTCGCTCATCGCGGCATAACCACCACCGATGGACGTCAGCCCCACCTGAATCAGCGACAGACCGATAATCATCACCACTACGCCCGAGACCAGCGGGGTGATGATACGACGCGCGAGATGCAGAATCCGGGAGAGCACCATCTCCGTGCAACTGGCCAGCATCAGGGTGCCAAACAGCGCCGCCATCATAGTGGGGACGTCTGCACCGCCGGTTTTCAGTGCGGTACCGCCCATAATCAGCGGTGCCACGAAGTTAAAACTGGTGCCCTGAATCGATAACAACCCTGAACCCACCGGACCCCAGGCTTTAATCTGAATAATGGAGGCCACGCCAGAGGCGAACAGCGACATACTGATAATGTGTTGCGTATCCTGAGCCGGTAACCCCAGCGCCTGACAGATGAGCAGCGCCGGCGTAATGACCGCAACGAACATCGCCAATAGATGCTGACAGGCGGCAAACAGGGTTTGCGGAAGCGGCGGGCGATCTTCAAGACGATAAATCAGTTCGCTGTTTTGAGTCTGCGCAACCGGTTGCGCATTTTCCGACTCGAGGGTGTTAACAGACATCAATGATAATCCCGTGATGACAAAGCGGGCATTTTATCTGACCAGATGGTAAAAGCAAACGTTTGCGAGTAGGTATTCTTAATATTTAAAATAGATGAAATCACATTTTTATATAACTTTTCCCTCTTTTCTGCTTAAAATCCATGCCGAATTACTACTAAAAGCTAAAAATATCCGCAGGAATAAGACATCAGTGCGTAACTGATTCAGACGTACTCAAGGAGCTTTGTATGTTTCAACTCGATACCTTATCAACCCTCGTTGCCGCAACGCTGACGTTGCTACTGGGGCGTAAACTGGTTCAGTCAGTCTCCTTCCTCAAGAAATATACGATTCCTGAACCCGTTGCTGGTGGGTTGCTGGTCGCATTGGCCCTGTTAGTACTGAAAAAGAGCATGGGCTGGGAAGTGAATTTCGATATGACGTTGCGCGATCCGCTGATGCTGGCGTTTTTCGCCACCATCGGTTTAAACGCCAACATCGCCAGCTTACGGGCGGGCGGTCGCGTGGTGGGAATTTTCCTGATCGTCGTCGTGGGGTTGCTGCTGATGCAAAATGCCATCGGCATTGGGATGGCCAGCCTGCTGGGACTTGATCCACTGATGGGGTTGATTGCTGGTTCGATCACGTTGTCTGGCGGCCACGGTACTGGTGCCGCCTGGAGCAAGCTGTTTATCGAACGCTACGGCTTTGCTAACGCGACGGAAGTGGCGATGGCGTGCGCCACCTTTGGTCTGGTTCTTGGTGGGCTGATCGGCGGGCCTGTGGCACGTTATCTGGTCAAACACTCCACCACGCCGGACGGTATTCCGGACGATCTGGAAGTGCCTACCGCCTTTGAAAAGCCGGACGTCGGGCGCATGATCACCTCGCTGGTACTGATCGAAACCATTGCGCTTATCGCCATCTGTCTCACCGTGGGTAAGATCGTTGCGCAATTGCTGGCGGGGACAGTGTTTGAGCTGCCCACGTTTGTCTGCGTGTTGTTTGTCGGCGTGATTGTCAGTAACGGCCTGGCGCTGGTAGGTTTTTATCGCGTTTTTGAGCGTGCAGTCTCTGTTCTCGGGAACGTCAGCCTGTCGCTGTTTCTGGCCATGGCGCTGATGAGCCTGAAGCTGTGGGAACTGGCTTCACTGGCGCTGCCGATGCTGGCAATCCTGGTGGTGCAGTCCATCTTTATGGCGCTGTACGCGATATTTGTCACCTGGCGAATGATGGGCAAAAACTACGATGCAGCTGTGTTGGCGGCGGGACACTGCGGCTTTGGTCTGGGGGCGACGCCAACCGCGATTGCCAATATGCAGGCGATTACCGAACGTTTTGGTCCATCCCATATGGCGTTTCTGGTGGTGCCGATGGTCGGCGCGTTTTTCATTGATATCGTCAACGCGCTGGTGATTAAATTGTATTTACTGTTGCCTATTTTTGCGCAATAACGAGAAGGTGCGGTGGTGATGAACCACCGCGCTTTTGCATCGCCATCAGGATCAGGCGTTAGAATAGCGTTCTGTTTCAGGCATCCAGCGTTCGATTAACGCTTTTGCCTCTTGTGGGTAACGTTCATGAATATGACGAGCAATACGCTGAACTTCCGGAATAATGGCTTGATCTCGCAGTAAATCCGCCACTTTGAATTCGGCATTCCCCGTCTGCCGCGTACCCAGCAATTCACCGGGTCCGCGAATTTCGAGATCTTTTTGCGCAATCACAAAGCCATCGCTGCTGTCGCGTAACACCTGCAGGCGTTTCTGGGCTGTTTTCGATAACGGCGACTTGTAGAGTAGTACGCAGTGTGAGGCCACCGCGCCACGGCCGACGCGTCCACGTAGCTGGTGTAACTGTGCTAAACCGAGACGTTCCGGGTTTTCGATGATCATCAGACTGGCATTGGGGACATCCACACCGACTTCAATCACCGTGGTGGCGACAAGCAGGTGCAGTTCGCCCTGTTTAAACGCCGCCATCACCGCCTGTTTTTCGGCAGGCTTCATGCGCCCGTGGACCAGCCCGACGTTTAGTTCTGGTAACGCGAGTTTTAACTCTTCCCATGTGGCTTCAGCGGCCTGCGCTTCTAACAAATCAGATTCTTCAATCAGCGTACAGACCCAGTAGGCCTGGCGACCTTCCTGCGTACAGGCGTTGCGCACGCGGTCAATAATATCGCTGCGACGCGTATCCGGAATGGCAACCGTTGTGACGGGAGTGCGTCCGGGGGGCAGTTCGTCAATGACGGAGGTATCGAGATCTGCGTAGGCGGTCATCGCCAGCGTCCGAGGAATAGGCGTAGCGGTCATGATCAACTGATGCGGATGGAAACCCTGTTGCTGGCCTTTTTCCCACAGTGCGAGGCGCTGATGCACGCCAAAACGATGCTGCTCGTCGATGATGACCAGCGCAAGACCGTTGAACTGCACCTGTTCCTGAAAGATCGCGTGCGTTCCTACCACCATTTGTACCTGTCCGCTGGCAATCGCATCTTGTTGCGCCAGACGCGCTTTGCCTTTCTGCTTGCCCGCCAGCCAGCCGACTTCGACACCCAGTGGAGCAAACCAGTTACGGAAGTTGTTGGCATGCTGCTCCGCCAGTAACTCGGTCGGGGCCATCAGCGCGACCTGTTTTCCATGCGCAATCGCTCGCAGAGCGGCGAGTGCGGCGACCAGCGTTTTACCGGAGCCGACATCACCCTGCACCAGACGCATCATGGGGATATCGAGCGCCATATCGTGCTCGATTTCCGCTACCACGCGGGCTTGCGCGCCAGTCGGCTTAAAGGGCAGTGAGGCTAACAGTTGATTTTTCAGCGTGTCGTTGGCGCTCAGTGGTTGAGCATGAAAACGCTGTGCGCCTGCACGGAGCGCCAGCATACTCAGGTTATGCGCCAGCAACTCTTCCAGAATCAGACGACGTTGCGCCGGGTGCTGCCCGGTTTCGAGATCGCTTAACTGGAGCGTCGGCGGTGGGCGATGCAGCGTGCGAAGCGCTTCAGGCAGACTGAGCATGCCCTGCAGCAATTCCGGCGGTAAGAGTTCGGCAATGGCGCAGGTATCCAGCAGATCCAGCGCCTGATCGGTGAGCTTGCGCAGTGTTGCCTGTTTCACCCCTTCGGTAGTGGGATAAACCGGGGTGAGGGTTTCCTGCAATGTTGGTGTACTGAGATCGCCCTGGACACGGTATTCCGGGTGGATCATCTCTGCACCGTACTTCCCGCGCTTCGCTTCGCCATAAGCCAGTACGCGTCGTCCGGTGGCGAGGCTGTTTTTCATCGCCGCGTTGAAGTTGAAAAAGCGCATTGTCAGGATGCCGGTACCGTCGCTGATCTGACAGGTCATCATCCGGCGACCCCCGAAAGTGATGTTACAGTTCAGCACTTCCCCTTCGACAGTGGCGTATACGCCGGGCAGCAGTTCGCCAATGGGATAGAGTTGGGTGCGGTCTTCATAACGCAGAGGGAGGTGTAACAGCAGATCCTGCACGGTGTGCAGACCAATTTTTGCCAGTTTGCTGCTCTGCGCTGCGCCAACGCCCGTTAGTGAACTGAGCGGGACAGCATCTAACAGGCGCCCACTCATGATTTACTTCGCCGCCTGCATGGTGGACCACCAGGCATCATCGGCTTCAATCGCACCTTGCTGATTGATATGCGGATAGGGCAGCCCTTTGCGTTTGGCGACTTTCGCCAGTACCGGATAGCCGCCTTCAAACAACAGGCGCTGCTGTTCGCCTTCCGGCAACATGCTGTTTTCGCGCAGATACATCCCGGCATTCTGCCGCTGGCGCTGCGCTTCATACAGAATCAGCGCTGAGGCAACGGAAACGTTAAGCGATTGAACCATGCCGATCATCGGGATGATGATATCCTGATCCGCCAGGTCCAGCGCTTCCTGGGTAATACCCGTTTTCTCCTGCCCCATCAGGATACAGGTCGGACGTGTGTAATCGATTTCGTGGAAATCGACGGCATTATCAGAGAGATGAGTTGCCAGAACCTGCATGCCCCGGCCTTTTAAATGCGTGACGGCATCGCCAATTGTGCGGTGGGTTTTCACCTGCACCCAACTGTTGCTGCCTGCCGCTGCTGAGGCCATGGTGCGCATACGACTGCCTGGCCAGACGGCGTGGACTTCGTGGACGCCGACGGCATCTGCAGTACGAATAATCGCAGAAACGTTATGAGGTTTGTGGACCTGCTCCATGCAAACGGTCAGGTCCGGCTGGCGCCTGGCGAGCATCTCACAAATACGTGCATAGCGCTGTAGGTTCATAAAACTAGTTTCGGTTACGGGTGACTTTTATCACGTCAGGCATCACGCGAATTTTGCGCATGATATTCGCCAGGTGAACACGGTCGCGCGCAGTAAGGCGAATAAAGGCGCTGTAGACGCGACCATCCTTCTCTTCAGTATTCAGGCTCTGAATATTAGAGGTGGTGGTGTTGATCGCCGCCGTCAGATTTGCCAGCGCACCCTGGTGGTTAAACATATCCACTTTGATTTCGGTGATGAATTCCTGCTCCGTCTCTTTGTCCCATTCCACCGCCATAAATTTCTCTGGCTCTTTCTGGTAACCACGGATGTTACGGCAGGATTCATGGTGAATGACCAGGCCTTTACCCGGACTGACGTGGGCAATGATCGGATCGCCCGGAATCGGACGACAGCATTTGGCAAAGGTAATCAGCACGCCATCTGCGCCTTTAATAGGCAAATGACCGTGGCCGGGCACAGCAGGTTGGATTGCGGAGGCATCGCCCTGCTGCAGGTTTTTCGCTACCACCACGCTCATGGCATTGCCGAGGCCGATTTCTGCCAGCAGATCGTCAAGCGTCGCAAGCTTCATCCGCTCAAGTTCACGCTGGATACTCTCTTGCGGGATTTCGGCCAGCTTACGACTGCCACCTAACGCATGGTTGAGCAGGCGACGTCCCAGACTGACAGAATCATCGCGCTTGAGGTTCTTCAGCAACTGGCGGATCTTGGCGCGGGCTTTTGAACTGACGACGAAGTTAAGCCATGCCGCGTTCGGACGAGCCCCCGGCGCGGTAATGATTTCGACCGTCTGACCGCTGGTCAGCGGCTGTGACAGCGGATAGGGCTGTCTGTCGACGCGTGCGCCGACGCAGGCATGACCGATATCGGTATGCACCGCATAAGCAAAGTCGACAGGAGTGGCACCGGCAGGCAGTTCGACAATGCGCCCTTCCGGTGTGAAAACGTAAATCTCATCCGGGAACAGATCGGATTTCACGCTCTCGATAAATTCAAACGAGCTACCTGCGCTTTGTTGCAGTTCCAGCAGACTTTGCATCCAGCGCTGGGCACGAATCTGCGCGGTAGTACTGGTTTCGCCGTGCTCTTTATAAGCCCAGTGCGCCGCGACCCCCATTTCGGCCATCTGGTCCATATCCTCTGTACGGATCTGGACTTCAACCGGAACTCCGTGCGGACCGATCATCGACGTGTGCAAAGACTGATAGCCGTTCGCTTTTGGAATGGCGATGTAGTCTTTTACCCGTCCAGGACGCGGTTTATAGAGGCTGTGCATCTGGCCGAGCACGCGATAGCAGGTGTCGGCGTCATGGACGATTACGCGGAACGCATAGATATCCATGATCGAATGGAAACGCTGCTCTTTAAGCACCATCTTGCAATAGATGGAATAGAGGTGCTTTTCACGACCACTCACACGACATGGAATTCCCGCTTCCTGCAGTCGTCCTTCGATTTCAGAGAGGATTTTTTGGATCATCTCTTTGCGGTTGCCGCGAGCGGCTTTAACCACCTCTTTAATCACGCGATAGCGGTTCGGGTACAGCGCCTCAAAACCCAGCTCTTCAAGCTCGGTTTTAATGTGATGAATACCTAAACGGTGCGCCAGCGGGCTATAGATCTCGAGGGTTTCACGGGCGATGCGGCGACGTTTGTCCGGGCGTAATGAGCCCAGCGTGCGCATGTTGTGGGTACGGTCGGCGAGTTTGATGAGAATGACGCGGATATCCTGCACCATCGCCATAATCATCTTGCGAAAGTTTTCGGCCTGCGCCTCTTTCTTATCGCGGAACTTGAGTTTATCAAGCTTCGACACCCCCTCTACCAGTTCAGCAACGCTTTTACCAAACAGCTGCTCCATGTCCTGGTAGGTGGCGGGAGTATCTTCGATCACGTCATGCAGCAGCGCAGCCATCAGTGTTTCATAGTCGAGTTTCATCTCGGCCAGAATACAGGCTACGGCAACAGGGTGCGTGATATAAGGTTCACCGCTTGAACGTGTCTGGCCCTCGTGAGCGTCACGTGCAACGAGATACGCCTGCCGAAGACGTTTGATTTGGTCTTCCGGCAGGTAGTGTTGAATCAGTTGATTCAGGCTTTCAAACAGATACAAGGGCGACCCGCTTTGTGATTAACGACGACCTTCAGCAATGGCGGTTACGGCTTGTAATTCAGCGGCTTCCTGCTCTTGCTGTTCCTGGCGCTCACGGACGTCGAGGATCTGGTTGTTGATCAGACCTTCTTCGATTTCGCGCAGCGCGATTACGGTAGTTTTATCGTTTTCTTCCGGTACGAGCGGATCCTTTCCGCCTACCTGCATCTGACGAGCGCGACGCGCGGCGACCAGTACCAGGTCAAAACGGTTACCAATTTTCTCTACAGCGTCCTGAACAGTTACGCGTGCCATACTTAAAATGCTCCACAGGTGAAGAAATGACTGGGCATGATACTGAAAGTGGGTTCAGTCTGCCAACAGTTTGCTGATTAAAGCGTCATGACGCTGCTTTTGGCGGCTCATGCGCAGACGTTCGGCGCGAATAATGGTTTTCAGATCGCCCAGGGCGGTGTCGAAGTCATCATTCACAATAAGATAATCATATTCGGCGTAATGGCTCATTTCTGCAACAGCTTGCGCCATACGTTTCGCAATCACCTCTTCGCTATCCTGTCCACGACCCCGCAAACGACGGTCCAGTTCCAGTTTAGACGGCGGCAAAATAAAGATACTGCGCGCATGCGGCATCTTCTTACGAATTTGTTGCGCGCCCTGCCAGTCGATATCGAGAAAGACATCTACCCCGGAAGCCAGCACTTGCTCAATGGCTTCACGCGAGGTGCCATAGTAATTGCCAAAAACTTCTGCGTGTTCCAGAAACGCGTCGTTGCCAATCATGGTTCTGAATTCGTCATGATCCACAAAGAAATAATGTTCGCCGTGAACTTCACCCGGGCGCGGAGCGCGCGTCGTGTGCGAAACAGAAACTTGGGTGTCGTACAACGGTTGGGTTTTTAACAAAGCCTGAATCAGGCTGGACTTACCCGCGCCACTGGGGGCAGAAACAATATAAAGCGTGCCTTGAGCCATGAGTATCTTACGTATGTGATTATCGAAAATGAACCTACATACGGGCTTATTATACACGTCACCGCTACGCGACGTAGTCTTTGTCACACTTTTTACGCCAGATTATTGCTTTTTGCGCGCCTGTTTCCTGATTTACGCAACATTCTCTGCAAATGAGCGGAATCACTGGAAGCCTGAACGCAATCTACACTTTTGTCGCTCGGCGCTGCCCACACAACGCGCTATATCTGCCTGGAAA
Organism: Citrobacter sp. RHB20-C16; assembly: GCF_013890155.1. Lineage (NCBI taxonomy): Bacteria > Pseudomonadati > Pseudomonadota > Gammaproteobacteria > Enterobacterales > Enterobacteriaceae > Citrobacter > Citrobacter sp. RHB20-C16. Next base: position 139,046 of record NZ_CP057630.1, read on the forward strand.
CGTACAGCGGAGAGTGGCGATGAAAGTGGGGACAGCGATATTGATGGGGTTGTGGTTATGGCAGGCGCAGTCCTGGGCGGTATGTCCGGTATGGTCGTCTGCGAGGGCTCACGAAGAGATCTCTCGTTTGCAACAGCAAATTGCGCAGTGGGATGACGCCTACTGGAAAGAGGGAGTGAGTGTGGTCGAAGACGGCGTCTACGATCAACTGCATGCACGACTGCTTCAGTGGCAGCACTGTTTTGCTGACGACTCTCCGCCCAGCCAGGCGTTGCCTTCACCGGGTGGTACGGTCCCTCATCCCGTCGCCCATACCGGGGTACAAAAGCTGCCTGACAAGCGAGCTGTGCAGCAATGGATGCGCGGGCACAACGATTTGTGGGTACAGCCGAAGGTTGATGGTGTGGCGGTTACGCTGAAATATCAACAGGGCAAACTGACGCAGGCGATCAGCCGTGGCGATGGTCTGAAGGGCGAAGACTGGACGCAAAAAGTACAGCTGATGCCAGCCGTGCCGCAAACCGTGGCGGGGGCGCTGACAAACAGCGTGTTACAGGGTGAGATCTTTCTGCGACGGGAAGGGCATATCCAGCAAAAAATGGGCGGGATGAATGCCCGTTCGAAGGTGGCGGGTCTGCTGATGCGCAAGACCAGCGTAAGCGACTTATCATCACTGGGGATTTTTATCTGGGCCTGGCCTGATGGCCCGCAGACAATGTCCGAAAGAGTCTACCAGTTGAGTGCAGCGGGTTTTACACTAGCGAAGACATTCACGCTGCCAGTTGACAACGTTGAGGCCGTGGAGCGGGCGCGTACGCACTGGTGGACGTCCGCTTTACCCTTCGTTACCGATGGGGTCGTTGTGCGAATGGACAAGGAACCTGCGTCCCACCAGTGGTTACCAGGGCAAGGGAGTTGGCTGGTTGCCTGGAAATACCCACCCGTTGCGCAGGTGGCGGAGGTCACCGCGATTCAATTTATGGTCGGCAAAAGCGGAAAAATCGCCGTTGTAGCAACACTTGCCCCCGTCATGCTGGATGATAAACGGGTACAACGGGTGAATATCGGTTCTGTAAATCGCTGGAAAGAGTGGGATATCGCCCCTGGCGATCAAATCCTGGTGAGCCTTGCCGGACAGGGGATCCCACGTATTGACGATGTCGTCTGGCGGAGTTCAGACCGGGTTAAACCGATACCTCCTGATAATCGCTTCAATTCATTGACTTGCTTTTTTGCTTCCGCATCGTGTCAGGAACAGTTTATCTCCCGCCTGGTCTGGTTGGGCTCTGGCGCTGTTTTAAAGCTGGACGGTGTGGGTGAGGCGGGCTGGCGGGCGCTTCATCAGCAGCATCACTTTGAACATATCTTTTCATGGCTGGCTTTAACTCAGGAGCAGATTCAGCACACGCCGGGATTTGCGAAAGCAAAAGGTGAGCAGGTATGGCATCAGTTTAATTTGGTTAGAAAACAGCCTTTTATTCGCTGGATACAAGCGTTAGGCATCCCGTTACCACTGGTGGCGCTCAATGCCAGTGGCGATCGTTCATGGCGGCAGTTGTCAGGGCGAACTGAATTGTACTGGCAACAACTTCCGGCAGTCGGCCCGCGTCGCGCACGTCAGGTGATGACATGGCTGGACAACGCGGAGGTCAAACAGCTGAGCCACTGGTTGGCAGCTCAGCAGATTGAGAGCTTCATTCCTTAGTGGCTTTCGTGGTGGTAGTAAAACACCGGCAAACCCAGTTTAAGGCGCAGCGCCAGAAGCCGGGCGACAAAGCCAAACATCAGGGTTGAGATAACCACGATATCCTGACTGGAAACATAGTGTTGCAGGACGATATACAGCACGGCAGAGGCGAATGAAACCCCGGCGTACAGCTCTTTCTGAAAAACGAGCGGAATACGTTTACAGAACATATCGCGCAGCACTCCACCGAAGACGCCGGTGGTGACTGCTGCAACGACGGCAATGATTGGCCCATGCCCCATATCCAGGGCCACCTGGGCGCCGATAATGGAAAAAACCACCAGGCCTAAGGCATCCAGTACCAGGAACACCTTGCGCAGGTAGGGCATGACGGGAGCCACAATAGTCGTCAGGACTGCCGCTGTGGCGACAATAATCACGTATTCGGGATGTTTAACCCAGCCCAGAGGATAGTGGCCGAGCAGAATATCGCGGACAGAGCCACCGCCGATGGCTGTTGCGGTGGCAATAATAATGACGCCGAATGTATCCATCCGACGACGACCCGCCGCCAGCGCGCCGGTCATGGCTTCGGCAGTGATTCCTATCAGGTACAAAACGTGTAACAGCATGACTCCCCCCAGTATTTTGGGGACAAAGAGTAACGATTTGTGCTCGTCGTCACGATTGAGATTTTCTAAGGTGAGTGATTTTTAATAACTTCAGGTAATGTGAAATTGATGTTCTTCTGAAGTAGTGCGTGATATGAGAATTTTTTTGTCGGTAAAATGGATGAGAAAAACTAAACTGAAGATGTCCACAATTTAGCGTGAGTCGTGAAAAGCGTAGCACCGCCATTGGCTGACGGGCTACGCGGAAAGACACCTTACTCGATGTTCTGGATTTGCTCGCGCATTTGCTCGATTAAAACTTTCAGTTCGATGGCGGAATTGGTCACTTCCGCATTAATGGATTTTGACGCCAGCGTATTCGATTCACGATTGAATTCTTGCATCATGAAGTCCAGACGGCGGCCTACTGCCTCTTTTTTCTTCAGGATGTTGTAGGTTTCTTTAACGTGGGCGTCCAGGCGATCCAGTTCTTCTGCCACATCAATGCGCTGTGCCATCAGGACCAGTTCTTGTTCCAGACGGTTATTTTCCAGTTGGACCTGAGCGTCTTCAAGCTTAGCGACCAGACGCTCGCGCTGCCATTGTAGAATTTCTGGCATATGGGCGCGGACCTTAACAACTTCAGCGCTGACGCCTTCCAGACGTTGTTCGATCAGCGTTTTCAGTGCCTGACCTTCCGTTTCGCGGGCAACGATGAAATCGTCGAGCGTGCCGTCGAGTGCGGTCAGGATTTCTGCAGCAATGGCGTCCAGATCCTGCTCCTGTGCTGCCATAACACCGGGCCAGCGCAGGATATCGACCGGATTGATTTCCCCTTCATCACTCTGCATTTTGACCCAGTTAGCTGCATTCACGAGTTGTTTTGCGAGCTTTTCATTCAGGATGAGCTCGCCCTGCGCGCTGGCATCGGGTTCAAAGCGCAGCATGCATTCGACTTTACCGCGCGTCAGGCGCGTACGAATGCGTTCACGAACAACAGGCTCAAGGCTACGGAACTGTTCCGGCAGACGAAAGTAAGTTTCCAGATAACGCTGGTTTACCGAGCGCATTTCCCAGGTGGCGCTACCCCATTCACCCTTGATTTCACGCCGGGCGTAGGCGGTCATACTGCGGATCATAGACGTTCCTGTTTTTAAAGGAGAGATGGGAGGATTATAGCCATCCCGGCCTTGTCAGGATAGGAATAACCGCCGGAAGTCCGTATAATGCGCAGCCACATTCGTTTAAGCCGGAGATCTCAATATGCGTCCAGCAGGCCGTAGCGCTAATCAGGTGCGTCCCGTAATCCTGACCCGTAACTATACAAAACACGCTGAAGGCTCGGTGCTGGTCGAATTTGGAGATACCAAAGTGCTGTGCACGGCCTCGATTGAAGAAGGCGTACCGCGTTTTCTGAAAGGTCAGGGCCAGGGCTGGATCACCGCTGAATATGGCATGTTGCCGCGTGCAACACATACCCGTAACGCGCGTGAAGCCGCAAAAGGCAAGCAGGGCGGCCGTACTATGGAAATTCAGCGTCTGATCGCCCGTGCGCTGCGCGCTGCAGTCGATCTCAAAACGTTGGGTGAATTTACTATCACCCTGGACTGCGATGTGATCCAGGCCGATGGCGGCACGCGTACCGCTTCCATTACCGGTGCCTGTGTGGCGCTGGCAGATGCGCTGAACAAACTGGTGGCCAGCGGTAAGCTGAAAACTAATCCGATGAAAGGGATGGTTGCTGCGGTATCCGTGGGGATCGTTAACGGCGAAGCGCTCTGCGATCTGGAGTACGTTGAAGACTCAGCGGCGGAAACCGATATGAACGTGGTGATGACCGAAGATGGACGAATCATTGAGGTGCAGGGGACGGCAGAAGGTGAGCCGTTCAGCCATGAAGAACTTCTCACCTTGCTGGCACTGGCCCGAGGGGGAATCGAATCCATTGTTGCGACGCAGAAGGCGGCGCTAGAGAATTGATTTTAAGGCGACCAATGAGTCGCCTTTTTTTTGTCCGTAGATTTTGTCAATGATGAAAGTGAAATGAGGAGCGAATCCATGAAACCCTATCAACGCCAGTTTATTGAGTTTGCGCTTAACAAACAGGTACTCAAGTTTGGCGAGTTCACGCTGAAATCCGGGCGCAAGAGCCCCTATTTCTTCAACGCCGGCCTGTTTAATACCGGGCGCGATCTGGCACTGTTAGGCCGTTTTTACGCTGAAGCATTAGTGGATTCTGGCATTGAATTTGATCTGCTTTTTGGCCCGGCTTACAAAGGCATTCCCATTGCGACGACCACGGCGGTCGCGCTGGCGGAACATCATGACAAAGACCTGCCGTACTGCTTTAACCGCAAAGAAGCCAAAGATCACGGAGAAGGTGGCAATCTGGTTGGCAGCGCATTACAAGGCCGCGTGATGCTGGTAGATGATGTGATCACCGCTGGTACGGCCATCCGGGAATCGATGGAAATCATCCAGGCCAATGGTGCAACGCTGGCTGGTGTGCTGATCTCTTTGGATCGTCAGGAACGCGGACGTGGCGAGATTTCTGCCATTCAGGAAGTCGAGCGCGATTATGGCTGTAAGGTGATTTCCATCATCACCCTGAAAGACCTGATTGCCTATCTGGAAGAGAAGCCGGAAATGGCAGAGCATCTGGCAGCGGTGCGGGCGTATCGGGAAGCGTTCGGCGTTTAACGTGAGTGGCCGGATAACGCGTGCGCTATCCGGCAAACATTACTGCAGTTGCGCGGCGAGCAGTGGCCAGCGGGCGTCAAAATCATCCGTAGGACGGTATTTGAATTCGCTACGCACAAAGCGCGACAGCATACCTTCGCAGAAGGCGAGCAGTTGACTTGCCAGTAACGTTTCATCCGTCACGTACCCTTCACCTTCACGCATCCGCTTTTCCCGCAATACCTGGCGCAGTTGTGCTTCAATGCGTTCGAACAGTTGGTTGATACGTCCTTGCAGGCGATCTTGTTCAAACATCAACGCATGTCCAGTCAGGATGCGCGTCAGGCCAGGATTGCGTTCGCCGAAACCCAGAATCAATAACACAATCAGGCGCACACGCGCGTGAGTATCTTTTTCATCTTTCAAAATCAAATTGATACGGGTGATCAGGCTGTCTTCGATAAACTCTATCAGGCTATCGAACATGCGGGTCTTGCTGGGAAAGTGGCGATACAATGCCGCTTCGGAAACGCCGACAGAAGCCGCCAGTTTTGCTGTTGTGATGCGCTGGCTTCCATCACTGGATTCCAGCATCAGCGCCAGAGACTGAAGTATTTCTTCGCGACGATTCCTTTTCGCAGTTTGTTTTTCTGCCATGTTACAAAATACCCCTGAAAATAAGCACTTGCAGGCGAGCATCCACACTATGACCGCAAACCCAGGGCTTGCGGTGATGTTATGACGTTATCGGGATGCGTAACTTTCTTACTTACGACCGGAATGGCCGAAACCGCCTTCACCACGGTGGGTGGCATCAAACTCTTCCACCAGATTAAATTCGGCCTGCACGACTGGCACAAAGACCATCTGTGCGATACGTTCGCCCGGCTCAATGGTAAAACTGTCCTGACCACGGTTCCAGACGGACACCATTAGCTGCCCCTGATAGTCAGAATCAATCAACCCCACCAGGTTGCCCAGCACGATACCATGCTTATGGCCCAGACCCGAACGCGGCAGGATGACGGCAGCCAGAGACGGATCGGCGATGTGAATAGCCAGCCCGGTTGGCAGCAGCGTGGTTGCGCCCGGCGCCAGTTCTACGGCGTCATCGAGACAAGCCCGCAGGTCAAGTCCGGCGGAGCCGGAGGTGGCATACGTCGGCAGCGGGAATTGCTTGCCGACACGCGGATCCAGAATCTTAACGTCGATTTTTTTCATCATAACGGGTCACGATCTCGTCGAGTAATAATTGGCCCAGGAGTGCTTTGCGCTCAAGCGGTAAGACTTTATCTCCATCCTGCCAGAAAAGGTGTAAAGCGTTGCTGTCGCTATTAAACCCTTGAGTTGAAAGCGAAACATCGTTTGCACAGATCAAATCAAGGTTTTTACGGATACGTTTTTGCCGGGCATATTCTTCCACATTATTCGTTTCCGCGGCAAACCCAACGACATAGGGGCGATGGTCTTTACGTGCGGCAACTCCGGCGATGATGTCTGGGTTCTTGACCATTTTTATTGTTAATTCATCACCTTGTGTTGCCTGTTTCTTAATTTTTTCCGGGGCGACAATCGCGGCGCGATAGTCTGCTACGGCAGCGCAGCCGATAAAAATATGTTGCTGTTGGACGGCGGATTGCACCGCCGCTTCCATTTCCAGAGCGGTCATCACATCAACACGCTGTACAAAAGGCGGCGTGGGTAATGATACCGGGCCGGCGACCAGCGTAACGTTCGCCCCGCGACGGGCTGCGGCGGCGGCGATGGCAAACCCCATTTTGCCGGAGCTGTGGTTGGAAATGTAGCGCACCGGATCGAGCGGTTCGCGCGTCGGGCCCGCGGTAATCATGATGTTAAGATGTTGCAGATCGTTGACAGGGGCGAAATGTGCCGCGGCCATATCGACAATCGTTAAAGGATCCAGCATACGGCCCGGCCCTACATCACCGCATGCCTGGCTGCCGCTGTCTGGTCCCCAGATGAGCAACCCACGAGAAGCCAGAACGCCCAGATTATGCTGCGTTGCCGCAGCCCGGTACATCTGCTGGTTCATTGCCGGTAAAACAGCAACGGGCGCAGGGGTAGCCAGACAAATCGTAGACACCAGATCGTTTGCCATGCCGGCTGCGACACGCGCGATAAGGTCTGCGGTGGCCGGGGCGAGAATCACCAGGTCGGCCCATTTCCCCAACTCAATATGGCCCATTGCGGCTTCTGCCGCGGGATCCAGCAGACTGTCAGAAACGGGATACCCGGAAACCGCCTGTAAGCTGAGTGGGGTAATAAAGGCTTTAGCCGCCTCGGTCATTGCCACACGGACATCAGCGCCGCGTTCGCGCAGACGACGCACCAGTTCAGGGGTTTTGTAGGCAGCAATGCCGCCGCTGACGCCGAGAACGATTTTTTTACCGGCCAGGCTCATCATGATCATTCCTGTTGGATTACACCAGAAGGCGGATATTTTATCACAATCCGTAAACTGTCGTGCGTTCACCCATGAATCACTTTGCGAGGCGCTACGCAGGAGTGAAAATTGTACGTCGATTCCCCCTACGGGCCGTGCCACCATGCATGCTGGCATGAGGAGGTGTGGGGATGGAAACTGCTGAATATGTGCTGCCGAGGGAAAAACTGTTGGCGCTTGGGGTCGATACGCTGACGGATGACGAACTACTGGCGCTCTTCTTACGGACCGGAACGCCCGGGAAAGATGTCTTTGCACTGGCAAAAGAGATCCTGGAACATTTTGGCTCTCTTTATAGCTTGTTGACGGCGGACTACTCTCAATTCAGCGCGGTGACAGGGATTGGCGTAGCAAAGTATGCGCAGCTTAAAGGCATCGCGGAACTGGCCAGGCGCTTTTATGAAGTGCAAATAAAAGGTACGAACCCATTACTCAGCCCGGTGTTAACACGGGATTTTTTGCAGAGCCAATTAGCGGGGGAGGCGCGGGAAGTTTTCATGGTGGTTTTTCTCGATTCTCAACACCATGTCATTAAACATAGCCGCCTTTTCTCTGGCACACTCACCCATGTTGAGATCCATCCGCGTGAAATTATTCGTGAAGCGATAAAAATCAATGCATCTGCGGTGATCCTTGCCCATAATCATCCGTCGGGGTGTGCAGAGCCGAGCAAAGCGGATAAACTTATCACCGAGCGTGTCGTAAAATGCTGTCAGTTCATGGATATCCGTGTGCTTGATCACCTTGTCATTGGACGCGGAGAGTACGTTTCGTTTGCGGAACGAGGTTGGATTTGACGCACTTTGCGCGATCCATCGGGATCTTTGTCTGTTCGGGACTTGAGCACATCGCTGACTCAGCGTATACTACGCCACCTTTGAGAATCTCGGGTTTGGCATTTGGGCCTGGCAATCGAGTGTTCACTTAGACACCCAATCATTCACGTTGCGTTAAGGCAGCTTGAAGGGTGAGGTGTAGAACCGCGATGACCGGGCTGTAAAGCCTGACGAGGCGCCGATACCCCATACGAAGCTCGAGCTAATTTGATTTTTGGAGAATAGACATGTCCCGAGTCTGCCAAGTTACTGGCAAGCGTCCGGTGACCGGTAACAACCGTTCCCACGCACTGAACGCGACTAAACGCCGTTTCCTGCCTAACCTGCACTCTCACCGTTTCTGGGTTGAGAGCGAAAAGCGTTTTGTCACCCTGCGTGTATCTGCTAAAGGTATGCGTGTAATTGATAAGAAAGGCATCGATACAGTTCTGTCTGAACTGCGTGCCCGTGGCGAAAAGTACTAAGTACTAAGAGGAAATAAATCATGGCTAAAGGTATTCGTGAGAAGATCAAGCTGGTTTCTTCTGCTGGTACTGGTCACTTCTATACCACCACGAAGAACAAACGTACTAAGCCGGAAAAACTGGAACTGAAAAAATTCGATCCAGTTGTCCGTCAGCACGTTCTCTACAAAGAAGCGAAAATTAAGTAAGTCTCGCTTTGCTGTAATGAAAAACCTCGCTTCGGCGGGGTTTTTTGTTTTCTGGCCATCCCCATATTAGTGAGACCTGATACACAGCCGGAGACGTTATGCCTGAATTACCTGAAGTCGAAACCAGCCGCCGCGGTATTGAACCGCATCTGGTCGGGGCAACCATTCTGCATGCCAATGTGCGTAATGGACGTCTGCGTTGGCCGGTATCAGAAGAGATCTACCGTCTGAGCGACAAACCGGTGCTCAGCGTTCAGCGCCGTGCGAAATACCTTCTGCTGGAGCTACCCGATGGCTGGATCATCATTCACCTGGGGATGTCAGGCAGTCTACGTATCCTTCCTGAAGAACTGCCGGCAGAAAAACATGACCATGTCGATTTAGTGATGAGTAACGGTAAAGTCCTGCGCTACACCGATCCCCGTCGCTTTGGTGCCTGGCTGTGGACGAAAGAACTGGAAGGGCACAACGTACTGGCGCATCTCGGTCCTGAACCGCTAAGCGATACTTTCAACGGCGAATACCTGCAACAGAAATGTGCGAAGAAGAAAACGGCGATTAAACCCTGGTTGATGGATAATAAGCTGGTCGTGGGGGTCGGAAATATCTACGCCAGTGAATCTCTGTTTGCTGCGGGTATTCATCCTGACCGTCTGGCGTCGTCATTGTCGCCGGCTGAATATGAACTGCTGGTGCGCGTGATTAAGGCCGTCCTGCTGCGTTCAATAGAACAGGGGGGAACGACGCTGAAAGATTTTCTGCAAAGCGATGGTAAACCGGGCTATTTTGCTCAAGAGTTGCAGGTCTATGGCCGTAAAGGTGAGCCATGCAGAGTGTGCGGAACGCCGATCGTAGCATCGAAACACGTGCAGCGTGCGACGTTCTATTGCCGTCAGTGCCAGAAGTAAGACGGGGCGTCCCGGATGCGGGGCGCTATTTGAGCTTTGCCAACAGCGCCTGATGAATATTCTCGGGCAGGAAGTGGGTGACATCACCCTGATGGCGGGCCACTTCTTTCACCAGTGACGATGAGATGAAGGACCACTCTTTAGAAGGCATCAGAAAGACGCTTTCCAGCTCTGGCATCAAATGCCGATTCATGTGGGCCAACTGCATTTCGTATTCAAAATCCGCGACGGCGCGCAATCCACGAATCAGGATGTTGGCCTGTTGCTCACGCGCAAAGTTGGCCATCAGATCGCTAAAACCTAGCACTTCAACGCCAGACAGATGGGCAGTGGCCTGCTGAGCCAGCGCGACACGTTCTTCAAGGCTGAACATCGGTTTTTTACCGGGACTTGCCGCAATCGCCAGAATGACATGATCAAACATCTGCGTAGCACGCGTGATGATATCGATATGGCCGTTCGTCAACGGATCAAAAGTACCTGGATAAATCGCCCGTTTTTGCATAACAGCCCTCAATGCGTTTTCGGTGGCAGATAAGGTTCCAGCAGCTGTAGCAGGCGCTGTAACGCCCCCTGGTTTTGATAGAGAACTTCAACTGCGTGACGACCATAGAAATTACGATAATCGGCATCGGTCAGTAAAGAGGAAACCTCTTTGGCAAGACTTGTGGCGTCCGTGACGGTAATCAAACCGCTGGCCTGCTCCAGACGGGCGCAAATATCTTTGAAATTGAAGGTATGAGGTCCCATTAGCACCGGAATCGCGTGTGCCGCGGCTTCCAGCGGGTTATGTCCGCCACGTTCAACCAGTGAGCCTCCGACAAATGCCAGATCCGCAATTCCGTAAAGCAGCATCAGTTCACCCATCGTATCACCTACAACGACCTGGGTACTGGCCGAGGGGACTTCGCCGGAGGAACGTGTGTTATAGCTTAGCCCGGCTTCACGCACGAGGTTAATCGCATCCGGGAAGCGTTCCGGATGACGCGGGACCAGAATCAACAGCAGGTTGGGGAACTGGTGTAACAATGCCTGATGCGCGGCGATGATAATACTCTCTTCACCATCATGAGTACTGGTTGCGATCCACACCGGGCGATGCGGCGCCCACTGGCGACGCAGCGTAACAGCTTTTGCGGCAAGCTGTGGCGTCACGGAAATATCGAACTTCAGACTGCCGGTGACGGTCACCTGATTGTTCTTCGCGCCCAGCGTCACAAAGCGCTGACCATCCTCTTCATTTTGCGCTGCAATTAGCGTAATACGACGAAGGATTCGGCGGATAAATTTCCCCAACTTCGCGTAACCGTCAGCGGAGCGGGCAGAAAGACGCGCATTGGCGATGACCAGTGGAATATGGCGTTTATGCAGCGCGGCAATCAGGTTCGGCCATAGCTCCGTTTCCATAATCAGCACCAGCTTAGGATCAACCTTGTTCAGGAAGCGACCCAGCGCATCGGGTAAATCGTAAGGCAGGTAGACGTGCTGAACATCGCTACCGAAGGCTGACTGGACACGCTCGGAGCCGGTTGGCGTCATCGTGGTGACCGTGATCGGTAGATCGGGGTAGCGATGTCGCAGGGCGCGAACCAAAGGAATGGCTGCCAGTGTTTCGCCGACAGAGACGGAATGGAGCATAATCCCGCCCGGTTTCAGGGGGCGACGGTAAAAACCGTAGCGTTCACCCCAGCGTTTACGGTAGGCCGGGGCCTTACGTCCGCGCACCCAAAGCCGTATCCAGATCAAAGGCTGAATAAGGTAGAGAAGGGCGGTGTAAAGCAATTCGAGCATAGTAAATAGCTGACTTATGGATGTGCTGGGGATTCTATGTATTTAGCCAGGGCTTTACCATTACTTTTCCTGTTTTTGACTTAAATAGCTTTAAGTCCGACTTATTCCGCCAGCCCGGCTCATCTTTTTTGAATTTTTATGCCATTTATTGATTTTTACTGCTATTGCCGTTGTTAACCGAGCCAATCGGTGACGAAAAAAACGATGCTCAGATTAATATCGATTTGATTTAAAAAAGAAAAACACCCACTTTGCGGTTAATTTATTCGAGTCGGATCGCAGCGAAAGAAGTGATACACTAGCGCGTAAAAGTCAGTGCAATATCAGTGATCGGGTAGCTGTTGAGCCTGGGGCGGTAGCGTGCTGTTTTCTGCTTAACTTTATCGGACAATCACAACAAAAGAGTCGCGTGTGGAAAAGCCTTTTCGAAAAATTCTGGTCATCAAGATGCGTTTCCACGGGGATATGCTATTAACCACTCCCGTTATCAGTACGCTGAAGCAGAACTATCCTGACGCCAAAATCGATATGCTTCTTTACCAGGATACGATGCCTATTTTGTCGGAAAACCCCGAGATTAATACCCTTTATGGCATCAGTAATAAGGGAACAGGGGCGGCAGAGAAAATTAAAAATACGCTTTCGCTGATTAAGACCTTACGCAACAACCAATATGATCTGGTCATCAACCTGACCGATCAGTGGATCGTGGCGCTGATTGTCCGTTTTTTACACGCAAGAGTAAAAATATCCCAGGATTTCGCCAACCGGCAGTCTGCATTCTGGAAACAGAGTTTTACCCATCTCGTTCCCTATTCCGGCGAACACGTTGTCGAACGTACGCTGTCAGCACTCAAACCGCTGGGGCTGGAGCATATTGTTACTGAAACGACGATGAGCTATCGGCCTGAACACTGGGAGAATATGCGTCGGCAGTTGCGCCAGCTTGGCGTGACGCATCAGTATGTGGTGATTCAACCTACAGCAAGGCAGTTATTTAAGTGCTGGGATAATGACAAATTTTCCCGCGTCATTGATGCTCTTGAACGTCGTGGTTATCAGGTCGTGCTGACGTCCGGCCCTTCTGCTGACGATTTAGCCTGTGTGGAAGAGATTGCGCTGGGGTGCGAAACCAAACCGGTAACCGGGCTGGCAGGTAAAACCCGATTCCCGGAATTAGGCGCGCTGATTGATCATGCCGCCCTTTTTATTGGCGTTGATTCAGCCCCAGGGCATATCGCCGCGGCGGTCAAAACGCCGGTGATATGTCTGTTTGGCGCGACAGACCATGTCTTCTGGCGTCCCTGGACTGACAATATTATTCAGTTCTGGGCAGGGGACTATCAGCCGATGCCTAAACGATCTGAACTGGACCGTAACAAAAAATATATGTCCGTTATTCCCGTTGAGGATGTGATTGCGGCAACGGAAAAACTGTTGCCGCAGAACGCGCAAATTATCGAAATGGATGCGCCAGTATGATCGTGGCTTTTTGTTTGTATAAGTATTTTCCGTTCGGCGGACTACAACGTGACTTTATGCGCATTGCGCAAACCGTCGCAGCCCGAGGTCATCAGGTCCGTATTTATACCCAATCGTGGGACGGAGAATGCCCGGATGCTTTTGAGCTCATTCGTGTACCGGTTAAATCGCGGACCAACCATGGGCGTAATGCGGAATATTATGCCTGGGTACAGGCGCATTTGCGTGAGCATCCCGTTGACAGGGTCGTAGGGTTTAACAAGATGCCAGGCCTGGATGTCTATTTTGCCGCGGATGTCTGTTATGCCGAAAAAGTTGAGCAAGAAAAAGGCTTTTTCTATCGTCTGACCTCCCGTTATCGTCATTATGCGGCGTTTGAACGGGCAACGTTTGAACAGGGTAAACCGACGCAGTTATTAATGCTGACGGATACGCAGATTGCTGATTTTCAGAAGCATTATCAAACCGAAGCGGAGCGTTTTCATATTCTCCCTCCGGGGATTTACCCGGACAGAAAATACAGTGCGCAAATCCCGAATGCCCGTGAAATCGTTCGCCAGAAGAACGGTATTTCGGAGCAGCAAAACTTACTGTTGCAGGTTGGCTCTGATTTTACCCGCAAAGGGGTGGATCGTTCGATTGAAGCACTTGCGTCACTTCCGGCGGCGCTGCGGCATAACACACTTTTGTATATTGTCGGTCAGGATAAGCCACGCAAATTTGAAGCGCTGGCAGAAAAACGCGGCGTGCGCAGTAATGTACATTTTTTCTCCGGACGCAATGATGTCTCGGAGTTGATGGCTGCCGCCGATTTGTTACTGCACCCGGCCTATCAGGAAGCGGCAGGTATTGTTCTGCTGGAGGCGATTACTGCTGGCTTGCCAGTGTTGACCACGGCCGTTTGCGGTTATGCGCATTATATTACGCAGGCTAACTGTGGCGATGTCATTGAAGAACCCTGGCGGCAGGACGCGTTGAACGACATTTTGCGTAAAGCGCTGACCCAGCCGTCATTGCGTGCAGCGTGGGCAGAAAACGCGCGGCATTATGCGGATACGCAAGATTTGTACAGTCTGCCGGAAAAGGCGGCGGACATTATTACAGGTGGTCTGGATGGTTGAATTGAAAGAACCGTTAGCCACATTATGGCGCGGGAAAGACGCGTTTGAGGAAGTCAAAACGCTGCAAGGTGAAGTCTTCAGGGAGCTGGAAACTCGTCGTACGCTGCGATTTGAACTGGCGGGGAAAAGCTATTTCCTTAAATGGCATCGGGGTACTTCTCTCAAGGAAATTGTCAAAAACCTTCTCTCGCTGCGGATGCCGGTTTTGGGCGCTGACAGAGAATGGAACGCTATTCATCGCCTCCAGGATTTAGGCGTGCATACGATGTATGGCGTTGGTTTCGGTGAGAAAGGGCTCAACCCTCTGACCAAAACGTCGTTCATTATTACCGAAGATCTCACGCCGACCATCAGTCTGGAAGACTATTGTGCGGATTGGGCAACGAATCCACCGGACGTCAACGTCAAGTGGATGATTATTGACCGTGTGGCCACGATGGTGCGCAAGATGCACGCTGGTGGAATCAATCACCGTGATTGCTATATCTGCCACTTCCTGCTGCATCTGCCTTTTTCAGGCAATAAAGAAGACTTAAAGATTTCGGTTATTGATCTACACAGGGCACAGATTCGTACGAAAGTTCCTCGCCGCTGGCGTGATAAAGACCTGATTGGCCTCTATTTTTCGTCGCTAAACATCGGGTTGACACAGCGGGATATCTGGCGGTTTATGCGGGTTTATTTTTCGGCTCCATTACGTGATATATTTCGTAATGAAGCAGACCTGTTAATCCAGGCAGAAGCAAAAGCAGAGCGAATAAAAGAACGAACACTGAGAAAAAAACTATAATTATTTTGAGATGAAAGAGGCTAAATGTTTCTCTTCATATGCATGACTAATTTGCAGTTGCTTATTGCAAAAGCTATTATTGAAAAGGAGCGACTGAATAATGTTGATCTGTTGTTTATTGGTGACGCCGGGAATGGAAAAAATGTTTGTTATTTAAATAAAATCAAACCATTGTGTCAGCATGTTAGTCTCGAAGCAAATGTAAAAAAGACATCAACATTTAAAACATTAAAAAGGACATTGTATGCAAAGAAAATTATGATGTCATATAAGAAAAAATATGACGTTGTTTTTTTTGCGAATTTTCATGTGCCACTTATTCACCATATACTATCAGTGATTTCTTTCGATGAGATAAGAACATTCGATGATGGAACGAATAATATAAATAAAAAAAGCGTGATGTATCAGGATTCCTCAGTTCCATTCTCGTCGAAATGTTTTCGAAGACTGATGGGCAGGAAGTATCATAAAGAGGATATCCTTAAACTCGACAGAGTACATTATACTTTATTTCCAGAAAAACCTAATATTATAGAAAAAAAAGAAGCGATTACATTAATTTGTTATAATAGTGTAGCTTCCGGAACAAGTATTACTAAAAAAATATTATTAGGTACAGTCTATTCAGATGCGATTGATAAGAAACACGAAGTGTTGTCTTTAATACAAAAAGTGCAGTGTTTTATCGATGACAGGAAAATAGATTACTATATTCCTCATCCGAGGGAGTTATCATATCAATTTGACAATGTTGAAAATATAAACTCTGAATTAATCGCGGAAGATATTATATTAGAGTTTTTAAAGCAAGGTTTACGGCTTGAATTGTATGGATTTAACACTACAGCACAAATTAATCTAAGTAATATATCTGTCATTGAAAACTATAATTTAAAAAGTCCTCTATTAAAGGAATGCTTCAATCACCATCTTGGATTTAGCTTTAACGATGTAGAATTATAATCACGATGGCAAGAAGAGAGACCGTAATCATATATGAATGAAATGCCGGTTCGAACTGGGTTAAAAATCGCATTTATTGGCGAAGCTGTGTCCGGGTTTGGTGGAATGGAAACGGTCATCCGGGATGTTATCAACAACTTTCAGGCTGAACATTCTGCAATCCAGTGTGAGATGTTTTTCTTTTGCCGACATGACAAAATGGATAAGGCATGGTTAAGCGGTATTAACTACTCATGCTCTTTCTCCACTATCCGTCTGGGCTTTTTACGTCGGGCAAAGCATATCCATACGTTTAGCCACTGGCTAAAGAAAACAGAACCCGATGTGGTGATCTGTATTGATGTGCTGTCTTGCCTGTTCGCCAGTAAAGCGCGGAAGAAAGCAGGGCAGAATTTTACGATATTCTCCTGGCCACATTTTTCGCTGGATCATAAAAAACACGCCGAATGTGTTAGCTGGGCAGATTATCATCTGGCAATCAGTAGTGGTATCAAACACCAGATGATCGAACGGGGTATTGATCAAAAAAATATTACCGTTGTTTATAATCCCGTTTCCAGAAAGTCAGAAATTATTCCGCAACCAGAAAAAGGCCAACCCGCGGTCTTTCTGTATGTCGGAAGGATGAAGTTTGAAGGGCAAAAAAGGATTAAGGATCTGCTGGATGGATTATCCCATGCGGAAGGCGAATGGCGGTTGCATGTGGTTGGTGACGGTTCAGATTTTGAAAAATGTCAGTCCTATGGACGAGAACTGGGGATTGATAATCGTATTACCTGGCATGGTTGGCAGGTCTCTCCCTGGGATGTGGTGCAAAACAAGATAAAGAACGTCACGGCACTGTTGCTGACATCATCATTCGAGGGCTTTCCGATGACTCTGTTGGAAGCCATGTCGTATGGCATTCCGTGCATTAGCTCTGACTGTATGTCTGGTCCACGGGATATGATCAAACCGGGCATCAATGGCGAATTGTATCCTCCGAAGGATCTCCAGCAGTTTACTCATTTGCTCAATCAAATTCTCTCTGGTCAGATAAAGTATGATAGTCATCTGATTCCTGAGACGATAGATAACTTCTATAATGAAGTCTATTTTCAGCATTTAAGAAGTGCGATATTTTCCAAAATCAATAAGTGATCACTATGACTCAAACGTATTTTGAAGAAAAAGTCATTCAGCAGACTTTAGATTATAACTATGCAGAACATAGTGATGTTGATAGCTTTAATATTGCCTATGGCATTGACAAGAACTTCCTTTTTGGTTGCGGTGTGTCCATTGCGTCAATACTGATTGCTAACCCCGATACACCGTTTTCCTTTCATGTTTTTACTGACTCATTTAGCAATGAGGAACAGGCGAGATTTAATGCGTTGGCAAAGCAATACGCCACCCAAATCGTGGTATATCTCGTTGACTGCGAGCAGTTGAAATCATTACCAAGTACTAAAAACTGGTCATATGCAACGTACTTCCGGTTTATTATCGCCGACCACTTCGCGGGAAAAATGGACAGGGTACTGTATCTGGATGCAGATATTGCCTGTCAGGGAAGTGTACAAGAACTGATTGACCTCCAGTTTGCTGAACATGAAATTGCGGCCGTGGTAGCGGAGGGAGAGTCAGAGTGGTGGACGAAGCGCTCACTCAGTCTGGCAACGCCGGGACTGGTTTCTGGCTACTTTAATGCCGGCTTTTTGCTGATTAATCTTCCTGTCTGGACCACTGAGGATATTTCCCGCAAGGCCATCGAGATGTTACGCGATCCGGATGTAGTACAGCGTATCACTCACCTGGACCAGGATGTACTGAATATGTTACTGGTCGGCAAGGCGCGTTTTATTGGCAAGAAGTTTAATACCCAATTCAGTATCAATTACGAATTAAAGCGTGATGTGGTTAACCCTGTGGATGAAAATACGGTGTTCATTCATTATATTGGGCCGACTAAGCCCTGGCATCAATGGGGCAACTACCCTATCGCGCAAAGCTTTTTGAATGCGAAAAAGTTATCACCCTGGTGTAATGTTGAATTGCTGAAACCTAACAACAGTCATCAGTTGCGTTATGCGGCGAAGCATATGTTCAACCAGAAGCAATATTTCTCTGGTCTGGTAGATTATGCACTTTACTTTAAAAGCAAAATTATTAAATAAAAATAATTATAGGTGACGCAGTGGACTCATTTCCTGAAATAGAGATAGCAGAATATAAAGTTTTTGATGAGCGCTATGATAATAATGGTAATACATTAAATATCTCTTATGGAATTGATGAGAACTATCTTGATGGTGTCGGGGTGTCTATTACCTCGGTATTAATTCATAATGATATAAATGTTGCTTTTCATATTATCTGCGACAACTATACACAAAGCTTCGTTGATAAGATTGAAGCGTTGGTGCAAGAACATAAGATAAAAGTTTCATTATATCTTATCAATGTCAAATGCCTTGAGGTATTGCCGAAAACACAGGTCTGGTCAAGAGCCATGTATTTTCGACTTTTCGCTTTTGATTATTTGCACCGTAAACTAGAAAAATTGCTGTATCTTGATGCTGATGTCATTTGCAAAGGCCCGCTGGATTATCTTCTGGACCTTGATCTCAATGATAACGTCGCTGCCGTGGTAAAAGACGTTGACTCAATACAGTCCAGGGTAAATGAAAGGCTACCCTCTTTTAATCTTCAGGGTCGATATTTCAACTCCGGTGTTGTCTTGATAAATCTCAGGCGATGGGCTGAGAACCAATTAACTGCCAGGGCGTTGTCTCTTTTGACAGACAGTGATGGAAGTGCAACCTTTTTTAAATATCCGGATCAGGATGTCCTGAATATACTGCTGCGCGATAAAGTTTATTTTTTACCTCGTGAATACAATACAATTTATACCATTAAAAGTGAATTAAGCGATAAGACGCATGAAAAATATTTAAATATAATCCATGCTGATACAAAGCTGATTCACTATACAGGGGCGACAAAACCCTGGCATGCTTGGGCAAATTATCCCTCCGCGATTTATTATACTAATGCATTTATTAAATCACCGTGGAAAGGGGTTCCTGCCAAAGATGCGCGAACGATGGTTGAGTATAAAAAAAGATATAAACATCTTTTGGTTCAAAAACATTATCTGCGTGGAGTAATTGCGGGTGTAGCGTACCTCTATCGTAAAATTTTAGCGAAATAATACCTTTATAATTATGATCACTGAAACAAAAATTAAAAACTATACCGTATTTTTAAAACAAGATGGCGAGAAATACATTGATATTTTCAATGATTTTTTAACGCATAATCTTAAAGTGTTAAGAGTCTTTCGTAGTATTGAGGATACCAAGGTCGTATTAATTGATACTGACCATGGAAAATATATCCTGAAAGTATTTCACCCTAAAGTAAAAAATACTGAGCGATTTTTTAAGTCGTTGGTTAAAGGGGATTACTACGAAAAGCTTTTTTACCAGACCGATCGCGTGCGGCAGGAAGGTTTTGACGCCTTAAATGACTTTTATTTGCTTGCTGAAGTGAAGACTCTTCGTTATGTGCATACTTACATCATGATCATTGAGTATATCGAGGGGGTTGAACTGGTAGACCTGCCTGTCATCTCCGATGATGTGAAAGAGAAGATAAAGCAATCCATTCAAGGGTTGCATCAGCATGGTATGGTCTCAGGTGATCCGCATAAAGGTAACTTCATATTACAAAATGATGAAATAAGAATAATCGATCTGTCCGGAAAAAGACCTTCCCGACAGAGAATGGCGAAAGATCGTATTGATTTAGAACGCCACTATGGTATTGAAAATAATAGAAAAGACTTGGGGTTTTATCTGCTGGTTTATAAGAAAAAATGGCGGAATTTCCTGCGCCGTCTGAAAGGTAAAAGTGTGCGCTAAGCTTCAATGTGATTATTTAGAATATTGCTTTTAGTCGTTCTAAATGCAAAAATGAGTTTGTATATTTTGTGAGCAAATCTGGTCGGTCTGGTTTGCTCATCCTCGCTAAAGATAAACCATGAACACTTTCCTCAAAGATTCATCGTGATTTAAGTTGCATGACAAACCTACAGGTTTCATATGAGTAATGTTAAGTTTATAACTCGAGCAGGTGTTCAGCAACTTATTGCCAACAGAACATCTGATAACGTGATCATTTTCTTATCGGGACCCACCTCCCGAGGGACACCGCTTTCTCTTTTGCAGAACAATGATGTCATTACTGTTAACGGCGCTGCGGAATACTTGCTCAGTAATAGTATTACTCCCTTCATTTATGTCTTAACAGATGCGCGTTTTTTGCTACAAAGACGTCACGATTTTTATAAATTTAGCCGGGCGAGTAAGTTTACAGTCGTTAATATGGACGTTTATGAAGCCGCTACTGAAGAAGATAAGAAATATATGCGGACTCATTGTTTGATTTTACGCGCATTTTATAAACGTGAAAAAGGCGGCTTTTTCAAGAAACTGAAGCTAGAAATGCTTTCAAAATGGAATAAGAATCTCTTGATTCGGGTGCCCATTTCTAAACGTAAAAGACTGGTGGGATTTAGTAAAGATATCAGTTTAGGTTACTGCTCATGCCATACAGTGGCGTATACGGCGATGCAGATAGCGTATTCATTAGGTTATGACAACACGATCTGTTCCGGATTAGATATCACCGGGAGCTGTGCGCGTTTTTATGATGAGAGTCGCAATCCAATGCCTTCTGAACTGAGCAAGGATTTAATCAAAATTCTGCCATTTTTCCAGTTCATGTGTGAGAGCGTTGATGACTTTAATATCTATAATCTGTCTGACGATACCGCAATAAGCTATGATATTATTCCCTATATTAAGGCAGCGGATGTCGCAGCGTTACCCTCCAGACAGCACATCAGGAACAATGCGCACGATCTTCACGATCGTGCCGATTCTTATGTAAGTTAGTATTAACCTCTTTTATATTTGTAGTGTGGTAACTCGCATGGGTTTAGGTGCTTTTCATAAGAAAAAAAGATTCTGCATTAATAAAATCAAGATTAATTTTTTGTCATTTTTCTTCACCAGGAAAAAGAATGCAAAAATTAATGCAGACAAGATTCAGACTTGCTTGCTAATCCATGATAACAACAAGTTAGGCGATTTAATTGTATTGAGTTCGCTGTATCGCGAACTGACTAATCGTGGTGTACAACTGTCAATATTAACCACGGAAACGGGGAAAGCGTTTCTTTCTGGTAATCGTCGCATACATCAGTTTTATATTAAAAAATCAAATGCAATCAGTGATGTACTGGCATTACGTAAATGTCTTTCCCGCGAATCTTTCGATATCGTACTTGATCCTTTTGAAACCATGCCTTCCTTTGGTCACAGCCTGTTGCTGTCGGGTGTCAGACGCGCTCATATCCTGGGTTTTGATAAGTGGTATAAACGTTACTACACCGTTTACCATCCGCATGATGAGAAGTTAACGGCGCACATGTGTACACGGGCCAGTGAAATACTGCGTTATTTTTATGGCGATGAACGTCATGAATTTGATGTGAGTTATGATTTACCGCTGCCAGAGTCGGTTGAAAAAGATGTTCTGAATTTTGTTGGCGACTCAAAAATAATTATTATCAATGCATTAGGGGCAAAGAAAATCTGCCGCCTGTCTGATGAGCAGATCGGTACGATTTATTCGCATCTCTGTAAACAGTATCCGGATTACCGAATTATTTTTACCGGCTTAGCCGAAGATATTCGCTCTATTGCGATACCGGGCATTGAATCACTGCCCTTTAAAGAATTCATTTATACGGTTGCACTGACAAAATTCAGTCAGTATGTCATCTCCGTGGATACTGCATTGGTCCATATTGCATCGGCATATGAAATTCCTACGCTCGCGCTTTATCCAAATGCGCGACAAACGACCTACCCCTCACACCTCATCTGGGCACCGAATAACTGCAATGCGTTACAGGTGGTCTCTCCGACGTATACGGTGAAGGATATTAGCCTGAAGGTGCTGACTGAATCGGTAGAGGGGTTGCTGTCAAAACACCAGAAGTGAGTGATAGCTCACTTCTGATCGTCAGGTTATTGTGACGCAATATCGCCGTGCTGTCGGTTTTTCTTGAGGAAAAGCATTAAAACGATCGCGGTTATTAAGATGATTGGTACGCTCCGAGACCAGAGAATAACATCACTCAGCCCGATTCCAATGGCGGCTAACGTTAATGCAAACAGTCCCAGCGAACGGTGATAATAGACCGTAAAGAACAACGCGATATAGAAGAAAAGCGTCGACAGAACCCCGGCAATCCCTTTCAGTGAGGCGGCTTCGATGAACTCATTGTGCAAATGGACATTCGAAAATTCGAGTGCGCCTTGCAGGTACTTATGTTCTTTCGCTAATTCCGTCATTCGCTCTGCCCGCGTATCGGCCGAGCGTGCCGCGAACGGCGCGTCTTTAAAGATATCAAAGCCAATCTCATACATCGCCAGCCGTGCGCCCAGAGAACTATTACTGTTGCCCTGACTGTAGCGATTCAAATCTGAAACACCTTCATGGTAACGGTTATAAATCGGCTTACTGAATATGGCGATCAGGACAACCAGCGCAATCAAAAAGCCGATGACTGAAAAGAAGAGTTTTTTTGGCGACTTGATATACCCGGCAACCAACGACAGCGCACAGATCACCGGGAAGATCAACAGCGTGGAACGCGTCTGGGTAAGTGCCAGGGCATAGAATATCGCGATGGCATTCAATAAAAATAATATCGGGTGATTCCGCTGGGTGTAGAGAATCGATATTCCGCTGACAATCCCGACAAACATAATGGAGTAGGCGGCGCCCGTAGCCGTACCAATGCCGAAATCAAGACGAGCCATGCCAGTAGTGGATTTTATGTAATATGCATATCCCGCGATAAAAAATGACAGCGAATACAGGATATAAAGCGGTAACTCTTTCTTAAAGCGAATTCTTGACGTCTGCGCCAGCAAAGTAAGAAAAGCGCCAAAGAGAAAAATTTTCGCCGTGTTCAAATAACTGTGATAGGTCGCGCGAAAGGGAGAATGATCAAACTTAAAGGCGGAATACCAGACGACGTCCAGCGCGCCGATGATAAAAATAGCGAGCGGTAGCAACCAATACTGTACCGAATAGCTTTCAGGTTTACCGCGTAATAGCAGCGCCAACAGACCCAATATCGCCGTAACATTATATAACTTCATGCTTAGCGTATTATCAAACATTGCGGCAATCAGCGTGATGGCACAGAGCAAATAAGTTGTTACTTCCAGTGCTGAAGACGTCTTCGTGGCGTAGTGGCGCCAGGGACTGATAAGACTCAAGGTTGGCATTCAATTACCTTTATAATAATGATGATAGTTCGTCGCGGACTGAATCAGCGTTTAGCATTGCTAATTGATTTCCTGGCGCACGACACGCCACCTGGTTCTTCCCGTAACCACCAATGAGCCCTGGATCCGTAGGACCGTACAACGTGACATTAGGTCGATCGAGTGCGGCGGTCAGATGGCTTAACCCCGTATCGACTGAAACGACAAATTTTGCTCCCGCCAGCACGCGTGCGACGCCTTCCAGCGTCATTCGCGGTAATACCTCAACGTGAGCGAATCCCTCAGATAACCTCTTCGCCCGTGCTTCTTCATGAGGCGCGCCCCAGGGCAATTTAATGCTTATCCCACTGTCAGCTAACAGACCGATTAACGCTCGCCAGTTTATCTCCGGCCAGTGCTTATCATCGCGCGTTGTGGCATGCAAAAAGACGGCATAGGGCTGTTCACCCGTACTTCCGAAGGTAAGGAAATGCTGCGCAATGGCATAATCGCCCTGCGACGCCGGTTTTTGATAGCCTAAACTTTTTGCAAACAGTTCGCGCGTACGCTCTACGGCATGCTGTTGTCTGGCAATATGATGGCGGCGATTATAGAACAGGCTGGCCAGCGGTTCACGCGCGGTTTGCCAGTCCATGCCGTGTTTTACCCCGTGCGCCAGACGTGTGACCAGCGCCGCGCTTTTCACCAGTCCCTGGGCGTCGATGATAGCGTCATAGTGCTCAGCCTGTACGGCATCGCGAAAGGCTTTGCGTTCTGCTTTAATCGGCGCGGAAAACCAGGTTTTACGCCAACGGCGAATCGCCACGGGGATGACACGGTTCACCGCGGCATGCCAGGACGGTATCTGCGCAAACCCTTCTTCAACCACCCAGTCAAACTGAATATCGGGGATGGCCTGTTGTGCATCCGTGAGTGCCGGCAGGGTATGTAGCACATCACCCATTGAGGACGTTTTGACGATCAGAACCCGCATTCGTCAGGCTTCCTCTTGCAGTAACAGACTGTTGAGTTCTTCCAGTACGCGCGCCGGCGTAATGTCGATCAGACTCTGATGATAGCCTTCGGCGGCATCGCCTTTGCGTACTTTGTGATAGCCCGTTATCAGGCGAATCACACGTGCTTTATGTGACAGAGGCGGGGTGAAATCCGGGCTACTTGGGCCATAGAGAGCGACCAGCGGGCGATTCAGCGCCGCGGCGACGTGCATCAGGCCGGAGTCGTTGGTGACAACGGCTTTACACGCGCCAATCAATATGACCGCCTGTTCGAGCTGTGTTTCGCCCGCCAGGTTACGACACCACGCCTGTTGTTCATCACTCAATGTCGCCAGAATTTCGTTTCCAGCCTCATGATCTTTCGCCGAGCCAAACAGCACTATCTGATAGCCTTCATCGATGAGCTGTTTCGCCAGTTCCGCATAATGGTAGTGCGGCCAGCGTTTTGCCGGACCGAACTCCGCGCCGGGGCAAAAGCCAATCATCGGACGTTCGTCAGAAAGCGAAAACGCGCTGCAGGTTAACGACTTTTCACCTTCGCTCACCTGGAGTTGCGGCCACAATAGCGGCTGCGGCAGATCTTTCGCCGTGCGCATCACGCCTTTATCGTAGGCCAGCGCCACGTAACGCTCGACCATTAAGGGCCAGGCGGCTTTATCCAGTACGCGCGCATCGTTAAGCAGGCCGTAGCGCATTTCACCGCGCCAGCCCGTACGGTGAGGGATACCGGCAAAGAAAGGAACCAGCGCTGATTTAAACGAGTTGGGCAACACGTAAGCGCGATCATAGCGTTTTTCACGCAGACTGTGACCCAGTTTGCGGCGTTCGCCAAGTTCGAGTGCGCCGTGGCCGAGCGGCATTGGAATTGCCTCGTTGACTTCCGGCATCCGTGATAACAACGGACGGCACCATGCCGGTGCCATCACATCGATTATCGCCTGGGGATAGCGCGCCTTGAGCGTGCGATAGAGACTTTGCGACATCATCATGTCGCCTACCCAGGACGGGCCAATCACCAGAATCCTCATAGATTGCCTGCCTTACGCGTCGCGGTTCAGCCAGGTCATATATTCCGTAACGCCTTCGGCAACGGTCTTGAAGGGCTTATCGTAGCCCGCAGCGCGCAGGTTGGTCAGATCGGCCTGAGTAAATGCCTGGTAGCGACCTTTCAGTTTTTCCGGGAACGGAATGTACTCAAGTTCATTTTTCTTATGGTATGCCAGCGCGGCATCTGCCACCGCCTGGAAGGATTCTGCACGACCGGTACCCAGGTTAAAGATGCCGGACACGCCGTTCTCCCAGAACCACAGATTTACATCCGCCACGTCGCCGACGTACACGAAGTCACGCTTGAAGTTTTCGCTACCTTCAAACAGCTTCGGCGTTTCGCCGTTGTTGAGTTGCGTATTGAGATGGAAAGCCACGCTTGCCATGCTACCTTTATGGCCTTCGCGGGGTCCGTAGACGTTGAAGTAACGGAAGCCGACGATCTGTGAATTGGCTTCTGGCAGGATCTGACGCACATACTCGTCAAACAGGAATTTAGAGTAACCGTAAACGTTCAGCGGTTTCTCATATTCGCGGGATTCGATGAAGTCAGACGTGCGACCGCCATAGGTGGCAGCGGAAGAGGCATACAGGAACGGAATTTCGCGCTCCAGGCAGTAATGCAGCAGCTCTTTGGAGTACTGATAGTTGTTATCCATCATGTACTTGCCGTCCCACTCGGTGGTGGAAGAGCAGGCCCCTTCGTGGAAAATGGCTTCGATCTCGCCGAACTCTTCGCCCGCCATAATCTGGATTAAGAAATCTTCTTTATCCATATAGTCGGCAATGTTCAGATCCACCAGGTTAACAAACTTGGTGCCGTCTTTCAGGTTGTCCACCACCAGGATATCGGTGATACCTTTATCATTCAGGGACTTAACGATGTTGCTGCCGATAAAGCCCGCGCCGCCGGTAACGATGATCATAACTGTAACCTATGAATTATGGAGTCAGAGACAATCTCAGACACGAATACCTCTTATCATATCACTACATAGCGTTGGCTTCAGCCATTCACCGAATGGTCGTGTGGGTACGCGTGATTTATCCTGCATTTTAAAGAAGTGATAATGCGTCATCTCGTATCAGCGTCCAGGGTTAGGTAAGATGTGCTGAAATTTGCCCAGTCTGGAGAATCGCAATGCGTGGGGATTTTTACAAACAGTTAACCAACGATCTGCAAACCGCCCGTGCGGAAGGATTGTTTAAAGAAGAGCGCATTATTACGTCTGCTCAGCAGGCCGATATCACGGTGGCGGATGGTAGCCACGTCATTAACTTCTGTGCCAACAACTATCTGGGGCTGGCGAACCATCCAGAGCTGATTGCTGCGGCAAAAGCCGGTATGGATTCTCACGGATTCGGGATGGCGTCGGTGCGCTTTATCTGCGGCACCCAGGACAGCCATAAACAGCTTGAGCAAAAGCTGGCTGAATTCCTCGGCATGGAAGATGCCATTCTTTACTCCTCCTGCTTTGATGCCAACGGCGGCCTGTTCGAAACGCTGCTCGGCGCCGAGGATGCGATTATTTCCGATGCCCTGAACCATGCCTCTATCATTGACGGCGTGCGTCTGTGTAAAGCAAAGCGCTTCCGCTATGCCAACAACGATATGCAGGAACTGGAAGCGCGTCTGCAAGAAGCGCGCGACGCCGGGGCTCGTCATGTGCTGATTGCCACTGACGGCGTGTTCTCAATGGACGGCGTCATCGCCAACCTGAAGGGCGTGTGCGATCTGGCTGACAAATACAACGCGCTGGTGATGGTCGATGACTCTCACGCGGTGGGGTTTGTCGGAGAGAACGGTCGTGGTTCCCATGAGTACTGCGACGTGATGGGCCGCGTAGATATCATCACCGGCACGCTGGGTAAAGCGCTTGGCGGCGCGTCTGGTGGCTATACCGCCGCGCGCAAAGAGGTGGTTGAATGGCTGCGTCAGCGCTCTCGCCCGTATCTGTTCTCTAACTCGCTGGCGCCGGCGATTGTCGCTGCCTCCATCAAAGTGCTGGAGATGGTTGAGTCTGGCGGTGAACTGCGCGATCGCCTGTGGGCTAACGCGCGTCAGTTCCGTGAGCAAATGTCTGCCGCCGGGTTTACCCTGGCGGGTGCCGATCACGCGATTATCCCGGTGATGCTGGGTGACGCGGTGATTGCACAAGATTTTGCCCGCGAGCTGCAAAAAGAGGGCATTTACGTCACAGGATTCTTCTATCCGGTTGTTCCGAAAGGCCAGGCGCGCATTCGTACTCAGATGTCTGCGGCGCATACTCCGGAACAAATCACCCGCGCGGTGGAAGCCTTCACCCGCATTGGTAAACAACTGGGCGTTATTGCCTGAGGATGTGAGATGAAAGCGTTATCCAAACTGAAAGCGGAAGAGGGCATCTGGATGACCGACGTTCCGGAACCGGAAGTCGGCCACAACGATCTGCTGATTAAAATCCGTAAAACAGCCATCTGCGGCACTGACGTTCACATCTATAACTGGGATGAATGGTCGCAAAAAACCATCCCGGTTCCTATGGTTGTCGGCCATGAGTACGTTGGCGAAGTGGTCGGTATCGGTCAGGAAGTGAAAGGCTTCAAAATCGGCGACCGCGTGTCTGGGGAAGGGCACATTACCTGCGGACACTGCCGTAACTGTCGTGGCGGACGCACGCACCTGTGCCGTAATACCACAGGTGTGGGCGTGAACCGTCCGGGCTGTTTCGCAGAATACCTGGTGATCCCGGCGTTCAACGCGTTCAAAATTCCGGACAATATCTCGGATGACCTGGCCTCCATCTTTGACCCGTTTGGCAATGCGGTGCATACGGCGTTGTCGTTCGATCTGGTCGGCGAAGACGTGCTGGTGTCGGGGGCTGGCCCTATCGGTATCATGGCGGCGGCGGTAGCGAAGCACGTGGGCGCACGCAACGTGGTGATCACCGACGTGAACGAATACCGTCTTGAACTGGCGCGTAAGATGGGTATCACCCGCGCAGTCAACGTGTCGAAAGAGAGCCTGAATGAGGTGATGGTCGAACTGGGCATGACTGAAGGGTTTGATGTTGGCCTGGAGATGTCCGGTGCGCCGCCAGCATTCCGCGCGATGCTTGACACCATGAATCACGGTGGTCGGATTGCGATGCTGGGCATTCCTCCCTCAGACATGTCTATCGACTGGACGAAGGTGATCTTTAAGGGGCTGTTCATTAAAGGCATTTACGGCCGCGAGATGTTCGAAACCTGGTACAAGATGGCCGCGCTGATTCAGTCTGGTCTGGATCTGTCGCCGATCATCACCCACCGCTTCTCGATTGATGAGTTCCAGAAAGGCTTTGACGCCATGCGTTCAGGCCAGTCCGGGAAAGTCATTCTCAGCTGGAATTAATCAGATAAGGCCGGAAAATCCGGCCTTATTTCCTGAGGAATATCTGGAAAGCTGTAAAGAATTGTCATTGTCATAAATAATTCGTAATTGCGTCGTAGTCTTATATTGCTGTTTACCTGATGCCCCTAAGCTGAAGTCTCCTGGAGCCTTTACAAATATTATTATCAGCCTTAATCGTTTCTTAATACAAAGGCTGTAAAAAGGCGGATAACTTCAAAGGCATTCGGTAATTTATTATGATGAAAAGTACAAACAGACTCAGTGTTATTATCCCGTTATATAATGCGGGTAATGATTTTAAAGCCTGCATGGAATCTCTCATCGCGCAAACATGGACTGCCCTGGAAATTATTATTGTCAATGACGGGTCAACGGATAATTCTGTTGATATAGCAAAGTATTACGCCGAAAACTATCCTCATGTACGACTGCTCCACCAGGCGAATGCCGGAGCATCGGTCGCCCGTAACCGCGGGATGGAGGTGGCGAGTGGTAAGTACATCGCATTTGTTGATGCCGATGACCTCGTCTATCCGCACATGTACGAAACGCTAATGACAATGGCGCTGGAGGACGATCTGGACGTCGCGCAGTGCAATGCCGACTGGAGCGAGCGGGATACCGGCGTGACCTGGCAATCTATTCCGACCGACCGGATCCGTTCAACCGGCGTACTCACCGGTCCTGACTGGCTGCGTATGGCGCTTTCATCCCGCCGCTGGACCCACGTGGTGTGGATGGGGGTTTATCGTCGGGATGTGATTGAAAAGAATAACATCCGCTTTATTCCCGGATTACATCATCAGGATATTGTGTGGACCACGGAATTTATGTTTAACGCGCTGCGTGCGCGTTATACGGAAGAATCCTTGTATAAATATTTCTTACATAATAATTCTGTCAGCCGACTGAAACGTCAGGGTAATAAAAATCTGAACTATCAGCGACATTACATTAAGATCACCCGATTATTAGAGAAGCTGAATCGGAATTACGCAGACAGGATTACAATCTATCCTGAATTTCATCAACAAATAACGTATGAAGCATTGCGTGTTTGTCATTCCGTGCGCAAAGAACCCGATATTTTGACGCGTCAGCGAATGATCGCCGAGATTTTTACCTCGGGGATGTATAAACGTATGATAATGAACGTGCGCAGCGCCAAGGTCGCCTATCAGGCGTTACTGTGGTCAGTGAGATTGTACCAATGGCGCGACAAAACGCGTTCGCACCATCGTACTGCACGTAAAGCGCTTAACCTGGGTTAACGCTGTTATCGCGGGGCGATTTTCCCCAGCCTTGCCACTGATTCTGGAACCAGTTCACCAGCGTGCTCTGACTGATGCTTTCACTTAACACGCTGAAGAATCGACTGGTATAGACCGGTTCTACAGGTTTCTTCGCTTTACACAACGCCACGCCGCGGAATGGATTTCGCGGAGCGTCGTTGGTTTTCGGCGGTGTCAAATTCGGCGTGGAGGTATCTACCTGCGGCTCATTGAGCAGGCTGCTCGGACGGACAAGGGTGATGTCGGCTGGCAGGTTATACACCATTTGCTGTAACACACGTACCGTCGACGGATGAGGGTGGCCTATCGCGATGGCAGAACCGTTGCGGCGTGCCAGATCAATCGCGCGGGTAAACTGGCGGCGAATGTCCGCGTCGTTTTGCGTGTCGTCGAGAAACACTTTCCGTTTAATCACTTTTACGGCGGTTCCGGATGCGGCACGCATCGCCTGACTGTTACCGATGGTCATACTGTCGAGAAAATAGAGATCGTAGCGTTCCAGCGCCTGCATCACTTTTTGCATACCAAACAGGCTGGAAGTCATTGCGCTGCCCATATGGTTGTTGAGCCCCACCGCGTAAGGCACTTTGCCAACCGCCTCGCGTATGATCCGTTCAATTTCGTCGCTGCTCATCTCCGGACGTAGGGTGTCTTTCTCCAGCGGCTGTTTACTCAGCGGTGCCATCGGCAGATGGATCAGCACTTCATGACCGCTGTTATGCGCTTTGGTCGCCATTTCGCGCGCATGAGGCGCATTGGGTAGCACGGCGACGGAGATTTGAGAGGGCATCGCCAGCACCTGATTTTCGTAATGCGGTCGGTAGCCAAAATCGTCAATGACGATGGCGAGTTTGCCAGCAAAAACAGGGGAGGCGAATGCCAGCAGGCTGGCGAATGAAAGAACAGTACGACGAAACTGAGGCAAAACTTATCTTCCCAACCACGGTTGTGGATTGACGGCCTGACCCTGGCGACGAATTTCGAAATAGAGCGACGGTCGACCCTGACCCCCGCTGCTACCCACCAGCGCAATCGGCTGGCCGGCGCGAACCTGCGTACCGACACTGACCAGCGCACTCTGGTTGTAGCCATAAAGACTCATGTCGCCCTTGCCGTGTTCAACGACGACGACCAGTCCGTATCCCTGCAGCCAGTCCGCCAGAATGACGCGACCATCGGCAATGGCTTTCACTTCAGTGCCTTCAGACGCACCGATAACCATCCCCTTCCAACGTAGCTCACCTTGCAGTTGTTCGCCATAGCGATGCAGCGTGGGACCGCGAACGGGCCAGAATGCCTGGCCGCGTGGCGAACCCAGACCGCCGGTGCGCGACATCAGCGATTTCTCACTGTCTGTGGGCTTGTACGTGGTGCCTTTGCGGGTGGCCTCTTTCTGGCGATTACGTACCGCTTCCGCCTCGCGTGCTTCGCGTTCGGCACGGGCTTTGGCGGCCGCCTCGGCACGGGCAATGCTGTTACGCAAACGGGATTCGTTGGCGCGCAGTTCACTGAGCTGTTGCTGGCCTTGCTGAATGGAGGATTCCAGCCCGGCGAGGGTTTTCTTACGTTCGTTACGCGCCTGTTCAAGCTTCGCCTGTTGGGCGCGCTGTTCATACAGCAGCGTCTGTTGCTGACTCTGCTTCTCTTCCAGTTCGGCACGCTGGGCGGCGACCTCTTCGCGAGTCTGCTTCAACTCGTTGATCGTCTCCTGGCGCGCCTGGTTCAGATAACCAAAGTAGGCCTGCAAACGCTGGCCGCGCTGGCTCTCTTCACCGCTGAGGATAAGCTGAATACCGGTGTGTTCACCCTGGCGAAACGCGGCATCCAACTGCGCGGCGAGGCTGCGCTCCTGGTTGGCTTTCTGCCGTTCCAGCTTCGCAATAGAAGCATTCATCTCATCGATTTGTTTGTTCAGTTGCGCAAGCGTGTTTTGCGTTTCACGTAACTGGCGTGCGGCGGCGGAGATGGCCTCTTCCTGCGCCTTCAGTTGCGCAAGCAGGCCAGAACGTTGTTGCTGTTGCTGACGAACAGCACGTTCTTTGGCGGCGATATCTGCCTGAATGGATTTAAGCTGATCGCGGTCATCCGCGTGGGCGGAAAAGGCGCACAACAATACGCCAGCGCTCACCACGCTGGCGTAAATCAAGGGCCTGACTGAAAACCGTCTTGGTTTCATGGCCCCATTTTCGCTATTTATCGTCTTTCCCCTCATGGGGAAGGATTATTCCACGATGAACAGCGGCTTACCAGTCATCTCTTGCGGGATTTCCATGCCCATCAGCGTCAACATGGTGGGGGCGATATCGGAAAGTTTGCCGCCTTCCACCGCTTTCACATTTTTGTTGCCGACATAAATCAGCGGAACCGGCAGGTTAGTGTGCGCGGTGTGCGCCTGACCGGTTGCCGGATCGCGCATTTGCTCGGCGTTGCCGTGGTCAGCGGTGATCAGCAGTTGACCGCCAACGGACTCAACCGCTTTTGCCACCTGCTCAACACAGTGGTCCAGCGCTTCAACCGCTTTTACCGCCGCTTCCATCACACCGGTATGACCGACCATGTCGCCGTTCGGGTAGTTACAGATGATGGTGTCGTATTTCCCGCTTTCGATAGCGGCTACCAGTTTTTCGGTCAGCTCTGCGGAGCTCATTTCCGGCTGCAGATCGTAGGTCGCCACTTTCGGTGAGTTGATCAGGATGCGGTCTTCACCGGTGAACGGTTCTTCAACGCCGCCGTTGAAGAAGAAGGTGACGTGGGCGTATTTTTCGGTTTCAGAGATACGCAGCTGCGTTTTGTCATTCTTCGCCATCCACTCGCCAAACGTGTTCGCCAGCGAGGCGGGCGGATAGGCAACGGCCGTTTTGATGTCCGCAGCGTATTCGGTCAGCATCACGAAGTTCAGATTAACCACTTTCTTGCGCGCGAAGCCGTCGAAGTCGGCGTTAACAAAAGCACGGGTGATTTCACGCGCGCGGTCAGCACGGAAGTTCATGAAAATGAGCGCGTCGCCGTCTTCCATCGCGGCATCGGCCTGGCCTGCGGCGCGGATCACGGTGGCTTTCACGAATTCATCGTTTTCATCGCGGGCATAGGCGGCCTGCAGACCTTCAACGGCGGTATTAGCCTGGAATTCACCCTGCGCCAGCGTCATCAGGTCATATGCTTTCTCCACGCGATCCCAACGGTTGTCGCGGTCCATCGCATAGTACCGGCCAATGATAGAGGCGACGCGACCTTTGCCCAGCGCGGCAAATTTCTCTTCGAATTTTTTCAGTGATGACTCAGCGCTGCGTGGCGGCGTATCGCGGCCATCGAGGAAAGCATGCAGATAGATTTTTTCTGCGCCACGCTCAGCGGCCAGTTCAACCATCGCCATGATGTGATCTTCGTGGCTATGGACGCCACCGGCAGAGAGCAGACCCATGATGTGCACGGCTTTACCGGCGTTTTTCGCCTGGTCAACCGCGGCGGTCAGCGTTGGGTTGGCAAAGAAAGTGCGTTCTTTAATTTCAACGTCCAGACGGGTCAGGTCCTGATACACGATGCGGCCCGCACCCAGGTTAACGTGACCGACTTCGGAGTTACCCATCTGACGATCGGGCAGGCCCACTTCCAGACCGGAAGCATCGATCAGGGTATGCGGGCGTTTTGCCCACAGCGCATCCATTACCGGGGTTTTGGCATTAAAAATGGCGTTATCCTGGCTGTCTTCACGGTAGCCATAGCCATCCAGAATCACCAGTACCATAGGTTTTTTAGAAACCGACATTGCGAAACCTCACACTCAAGAGACAAAAATAATTGCGTAATTTTACTACAGCTGAATCGATAAAATAGCCTCAGAAGATCAAAGAATGGGGCAGGCTGGTTCACGGATGGTACGGATTTGCACTTTTTTTTCCGTAGTGCCCCGCAAAAATGCAATCCATTGCACGCGCTGGCTGTATTTGCGCCAACGCGCAGGTATACTCCTGTCCTGGTTTTTTTAATCACTGAGTCGGGAGTTGTTACCCCCCATGCAAGAAATTATGCAATTTGTTAGCCGCCATCCCATACTGAGTATCGCCTGGATTGCGTTACTGGTGGCGGTTTTGTTCACCACGTTTAAAGGCCTGACGTCGAAAGTTAAGGTCATCACTCGCGGCGAAGCCACGCGTCGTATCAACAAAGAAGACGCCGTTATCGTGGATTTACGTCAGCGTGACGATTTCCGCAAAGGCCATATCGCGGGTTCCATTAACCTGCTGCCGAGCGAAATCAAAGCGAACAACGTGGGCGAGCTGGAAAAACACAAAGACAAACCGGTTATCGTGGTCGATGGTTCCGGCATGCAGTGCCAGGAAGCGGCAAACGCGCTGATCAAAGCAGGCTTTGAGAACGTGTCTGTGCTGAAAGAAGGCGTTGCGGGCTGGAGCGGTGAGAATCTGCCGCTGGTTCGTGGGAAATAATTTTCCCGACGTAAACGAATTTGGAGATAAGTATGGCCAATATCGAGATCTACACTAAAGCAACCTGCCCGTTTTGCCATCGTGCGAAAGCGCTGCTGAACAGTAAGGGTGTGAGCTTCCAGGAACTGCCGATCGACGGCGATGCCGTGAAGCGTGAAGAGATGATCAAGCGCAGCGGTCGTACGACGGTTCCACAGATTTTTATTGATGCACAGCACATTGGCGGCTGTGATGACTTGTATGCGTTGGATGCGCGTGGTGGACTTGATCCCCTGCTGAGCTAACGCTGGGCCATGTTATTGGCATCAAGCGCTATTTAAGGACAACACTAAAGGGTTTTCTACACATGTCAGAACAAAACAACACCGAAATGGCTTTCCAGATCCAGCGTATTTACACCAAAGATGTCTCTTTCGAAGCGCCAAATGCGCCGCATGTTTTTCAGAAAGATTGGCAGCCAGAGGTTAAACTTGATCTGGATACAGCATCTACTCAACTGGCAGATGACGTATACGAAGTGGTGCTGCGTGTTACCGTAACGGCTTCCCTCGGTGAAGAAACGGCGTTCCTGTGCGAAGTTCAGCAAGGCGGTATCTTCTCTATCAGCGGAATCGAAGGCACCCAGATGGCGCATTGCCTGGGCGCATACTGCCCGAACATTCTGTTCCCGTATGCCCGCGAATGCATCACCAGCCTGGTTTCACGCGGTACGTTCCCGCAACTGAACCTTGCGCCGGTTAACTTTGATGCGCTGTTCATGAACTATTTACAGCAGCAGGCTGGCGAAGGTACTGAAGAACATCAGGATGCCTGATGAACCAAAGTAATGCTTCAATGACTGTGATCGGTGCCGGCTCGTACGGCACCGCTCTTGCCATCACCCTGGCAAGAAATGGCCACCAGGTTGTCCTGTGGGGCCACGATCCTAAACATATCGCGACCCTTGAGCACGATCGCTGCAATGTCGCGTTCCTCCCGGATGTGCCTTTCCCCGATACGTTACGCCTCGAAAGCGACTTAGCTACTGCGCTGGCGGCCAGCCGCGATATTCTGGTGGTCGTGCCAAGCCATGTCTTTGGCGAAGTATTGCGACAGATTAAGCCTCTGCTGCGTCCTGACGCGCGTCTGGTCTGGGCAACCAAAGGGCTGGAAGCAGAGACGGGACGCCTGTTGCAGGATGTTGCCCGTGAAGCGCTGGGCGATAAAATCCCGCTGGCAGTGATTTCCGGACCGACGTTCGCGAAAGAGCTGGCGGCAGGCATGCCGACGGCCATCTCCCTGGCCTCCACTGACGACACCTTTGCTGACGACCTACAGCAACTGCTGCATTGCGGTAAGAGTTTCCGTGTCTACAGCAACCCGGATTTCATCGGCGTTCAGTTGGGCGGCGCGGTGAAGAACGTGATTGCGATTGGCGCAGGAATGTCTGACGGCATTGGTTTTGGCGCTAACGCCCGTACTGCGCTAATTACGCGTGGCTTGACAGAGATGTCGCGTCTGGGCGCGGCGCTGGGCGCCGATCCCCAGACCTTTATGGGAATGGCCGGGTTAGGCGATCTGGTGCTGACCTGTACCGACAACCAGTCGCGCAACCGCCGTTTTGGCATGATGCTCGGTCAGGGCATGGATGTACAAGGCGCGCAGGACAAGATTGGACAGGTGGTTGAAGGCTACCGCAATACAAAAGAAGTTCGCGAGTTGGCGCACCGTTTTGGTGTCGAAATGCCAATAACCGAGGAAATTTATCAAGTATTATATTGCGGAAAAAACGCGCGCGAGGCAGCATTGACGTTATTAGGTCGTGCACGCAAGGATGAGCGAAGCAGCCACTAGTCTCAAGGATCCGTTTTTAAAAAATGACCCGGCCCGCGAAGAACGGGCCGGTCGTTAGCCTCATTACCTGGAGCCCGCAATGCCGTGTGAAGAACTGGATATCGTCTGGAACAATATAAAAACCGAAGCCCGCGCTCTGGCAGACTGTGAGCCTATGCTGGCCAGTTTTTACCACGCAACGCTACTCAAGCATGAGAATCTGGGCAGTGCGCTAAGCTACATGCTGGCGAACAAACTGGCATCGCCCATTATGCCCGCCATTGCGATCCGTGAAGTGGTCGAAGAAGCGTACGCAGCAGACCCGGAAATGATCGCCTCAGCAGCCTGTGATATTCAGGCCGTCCGCACGCGTGACCCGGCGGTCGATAAATACTCCACTCCGCTTTTGTACCTGAAAGGTTTTCATGCCTTGCAGGCCTACCGTATTGGTCACTGGTTATGGAATGAAGGCCGCCGCGCGCTGGCAATCTTCCTGCAAAACCAGGTCTCCGTGACGTTCCAGGTGGATATTCACCCGGCGGCGAAGATTGGTCGTGGGATCATGCTCGATCATGCCACCGGCATTGTCGTCGGTGAGACGGCGGTGATCGAAGATGACGTGTCGATCCTGCAATCGGTCACCCTCGGCGGTACCGGTAAAACCAGTGGCGATCGTCATCCCAAAATTCGTGAAGGCGTGATGATTGGCGCGGGGGCGAAAATCCTCGGCAATATCGAAGTCGGACGTGGGGCAAAAATTGGCGCCGGTTCCGTGGTGTTACAACCCGTTCCGCCGCACACCACCGCCGCTGGCGTTCCGGCGCGCATTGTCGGTAAGCCAGACAGCGATAAGCCGTCAATGGATATGGATCAGCATTTCAACGGGATACACCATACGTTTGAGTACGGCGACGGTATTTGATCTCTTGCCCGGTGGCGCTGTGCTTACCGGGCCTACAAAACCGCAGGTCGGATAAGGCGACAGCCGCCATCCGACGATTCAAAGTGTGCGCAAGACTGCGCCAGGATATCCCAACTGGCGCCACGCCTCATACACCACCACCGACACGGCATTTGACAGGTTCATACTGCGGCTGTCCGGCATCATCGGAATACGTATTTTTTGTTCAGCGGGCAGGGCATCGAGAATGCTGGCTGGCAGACCGCGCGTCTCCGGACCAAACATCAGATAGTCGCCATCCTGATAGCTCACCGCGCTGTGTGCAGGCGTGCCCTTGGTCGTCAGCGCGAACATGCGCTGCGGTTTTTCAGCTTCGAGAAATGCAGCGTAATCATGATGGCGAACCACCGCAGTAAATTCATGATAATCCAGTCCCGCGCGGCGCAGGCGTTTGTCGTCCCAGGTAAAGCCCATCGGCTCAATAATATGCAGACGAAAGCCTGTGTTTGCGCACAGACGAATGATGTTGCCCGTGTTCGGCGGGATTTCTGGTTCAAATAAGACGATGTTGAGCATGCTGCCCCCTTAATTACGGGGGGCAGAATAACACTTTCATTACGCCGCATCACCTTGCGATAGCGGTGCCAGTGCGGCAGGGAGCTTGTTGATTTCCTGTACCAGGGAATCCTTGCTGATGTCGGTGATGGATTTCGCACCGGTCAGCGTCATGGCAACTTTCATCTCTTTTTCAATCAGATTCAGCAAGTTTGCCACTCCCGCCTGACCTGCCGTCGCCAGCGCGTACAGATACGCACGGCCCAGCAAAACGGTATCTGCGCCCAGCGCAATCATTCGCACCACGTCCAGCCCGTTACGGATACCGCTGTCCG
Source organism: Citrobacter sp. RHB20-C16 (assembly GCF_013890155.1). Taxonomy (NCBI): domain Bacteria; kingdom Pseudomonadati; phylum Pseudomonadota; class Gammaproteobacteria; order Enterobacterales; family Enterobacteriaceae; genus Citrobacter; species Citrobacter sp. RHB20-C16. The sequence goes on from NZ_CP057630.1 coordinate 177,143, forward strand.
CGAGAATGGCGATATCGCCTTTCACCGCATCGGCAATGGCGGGCAGTGCGCGCGCGGAAGAGAGCACGCCGTCCAACTGACGGCCTCCGTGGTTAGAGACCACAATCCCATCTGCACCAAAGCGAACGGCGTCGCGGGCGTCTTCCGGATCGAGGATCCCTTTTATCACCATCGGACCATCCCAGAACTCCCGGATCCACTCAAGGTCCTTCCATGAAATTGACGGATCAAAGTTGTTTGCCAGCCAGCCGATGTAATCTTCCAGTCCGGTTGGCTTGCCGAGGTAAGCGGAGATATTGCCGAGATCGTGAGGACGACCGTTCAGACCGACGTCCCACGCCCACTGTGGATGAGTGACCGCCTGCCAGTAGCGACGCAGCGCGGCATTCGGGCCGCTCATCCCGGAGTGAGCGTCACGATAGCGTGCCCCCGGCGTCGGCATATCGACCGTAAAGACCAGCGTTGAGCAGCCCGCCGCTTTTGCCCGTTCCAGCGCATTACGCATGAATCCACGGTCGCGCAGAACATACAACTGGAACCACATCGGACGGTTAATAGTGGGCGCGACTTCTTCTATCGGGCATACGGAGACGGTAGAAAGGGTAAACGGGATCCCTTTCGCATCGGCTGCCGCTGCAGCCTGCACTTCGCCACGGCGGGCATACATGCCGCACAGCCCGACCGGCGCCAGCGCCACGGGCATCGACAGTTTTTCGTTAAACAGCGTGGTTTCCAGGCTCAAGTCAGACATGTTTTTCAGCACGCGCTGGCGTAGCGCCACGTCCGATAAGTCTTCCACGTTACGCCGCAGGGTATGCTCCGCATACGCGCCGCCGTCGATGTAGTGAAACAGGAACGGGGGCAGAATGCGCTGGGCTGCGGCGCGATAATCGCTGGCGGCTGAAATAATCATGCTTTGTTCTCCCTGGGATTTTCATTGTGGTCGCCGGGCAGACGGGTAATGCGCGCCTGGCGGGCCTGGTCTTCATCAAATTGTTTAATGGTGGTATGGACGAAACTGAGGTGCGCCATCATCGCCTTACGCGCGCCGTCGGCGTCGCCCGCGAGAATGGCATCCAGTACGGCCTGATGTTGCTCCGTCAGCCGGGAAAAGACGGGCGGAACGAGATACATGCGCTGTCGGCTTTGCTTCACCGACGAATGCAGAACGTCGAAGAACCCGCGCATCGTTTGTAACAGCACCACGTTATGCGAGGCTTCGGCGATAGCCAGATGAAAACGAACGTCGGCCTGTGAGGCAAGATCCGGGTCTTCGCTGAGCGTGGCGTCAAAGCAGAGTTTGATTTTCTCTTTGTCGGCCGTGGTGGCGCGTATCGCCGCATGCCAGGCCGTACTGGCTTCGATGGCGTGTCGGGCTTCGAGAATATCGAAACTGTAATCCGGGTCGTCGGCCATCAGGGTTTTCAGCGGCTGAACGATGTTTTGTTCAGACCACTCTTCATGCTGCCAGCGGACAAACGTGCCACCGCCGCGACGGCTGAGTAGCACGCCTTCGCTGACGAGCTTTGCCAGCGCTTCGCGCAGCGAGTTACGCGAGACGCCAAGCTGTACCGCCAGTTGGCGCTCGGCGGGCAATTTCATGCCCGCTTCCAGCTGTTGTTCTTCAATCAGCGCCCGCACACGAGAGGCAACCTCGTCCGACAGGCGTCTGGGCATCACGATCATGGAATCATCCAGGTTAAGACGTAAGCCTGAAGCGTGGTGATAACGCCCACCATGCAGGTGAAAATCAGGCTGTGTTTGACGGTAAAACGGAACAGATCCGACTCTTTGCCGACCAGTCCGACCGCCGCACAGGCGATGGCGATGGACTGCGGCGAAATCATTTTTCCGGTGACGCCACCAGTGGTATTGGCCGCCACCATCAGCACATCGGACACGCCGATTTGCTGTGCGGCAGTTGCCTGCAGGGCGGCAAACAGCGCGTTAGATGAGGTATCTGAACCGGTCAGGAATACCCCCAGCCAGCCGAGGAACGGCGAGAAGAAGGTAAAGGCGCTGCCCGTGTGCGCCAGCGCTAACGCCAGCGTCGAAGAGAGCCCGGAATAGTTGGAGATAAACGCAAAGGCCAGCACCATCCCGATGGAGTAGATCGGCAGCGCCAGTTCCTTCAGCGTGCTGCCGAAGGTCTGAATGGCGGCGGAAGGCTTCATCTTCAGCCAGACGATTGACAGCAGTGCGGCGAACAGGATGGCGGTGCCGGTCGCGGAGAACCAGTCAAATTTATACACTGCCGCGTAGGCGGTGGCTTCGTGAACCACGGGCGGCATGCGGGCAACCAGTTTGTCGAGGAACGGGACCGGGATGTTAATCACCCAGTCGTACAGCGCGCCGCCGGGAGCGAACAGGGCTTTAAACGGCGGCACGCTCCAGAGGGTTACGGTGGCCGTCAGGAACAGAAACGGCGACCAGGCGCGAACAACCTGTCCGGCGGTATAGTTCGTGCGTGCCAGCGTCTGATCAACTTGTGATGCGCCCATATCGCCAAAGCGGAAGATGCGAACCGGCTGCCAGCGTTTCAGGAACAGCGTCAGACAGACCAGCGAGACCAGCGAGGAGATGATGTCCGGCAATTCCGGGCCGATAAAGTTGGAGCTGAGGTACTGAGCAATAGCGAATGAACCACCCGCCACCATGACCGCAGGCCAGGTCTCTTTCACGCCGCGCCAGCCATCCATGATCGCCATGATCCAGAACAGTACGATAATTGTCAGGAACGGTAACTGACGACCCACCATCTGGCCGATTTCAAAGCTGTCCAGCCCAGTCACCTGGCCGGCGACCAGAATCGGGATCCCCATGGCACCAAACGCCACGGGCGCGGTATTGACGATCAGGCACAGTCCAGCGGCATACAGCGGGTTAAACCCGAGACCTACCAGCAGCGCGGCAGTGATGGCAACGGGGGCACCAAATCCCGCCGCCCCTTCGAGGAAGGCGCCAAATGAGAAGCCGACGATCAGCATTTGCAAACGCTGGTCAGGGGTAATCGACAGAATGGACGAGCGGATGATGTCGAACTGCCCGGTTTTCACCGAGATTTTGTAAACAAACACTGCGGCGATAATGATCCAGGCAATCGGCCATAGACCGTAGAAGAAACCGTACACCACCGAGGCCAGTGCGTGATCGACCGGCATTTTGTAGAAGAGCAGCGCCACGGCCAGCGCGATCATCACCGTCCACGAAGCGGCAACATAGCCTTTCAGCTTGAGCTTAATCAGCGCGAAAAAGAAAAACAGAATCGGGAGCGATGCGATCAGACTGGAAAGCCAGATGTTACCGGCCGGATCGTAGTTTTGTTGCCAGAGATTCATTGCAGGTCTCCTGAGGACCACACGCACAATGCAGTGAGTCTGTGCTCATCTTTTCGTCACATTATGTGTAAAAGTGGTCCTGCCAATATTGTTGTGTAGGGATAATGACAACGAATGGTTAATCAAATGTTATTTATTGGCAACGTCAGTGTAGGCTTAAATTAATGAATTGTGAACCAGTGGTCGTAACTGAAGGGGATTGGTAGGGCCAATTAAGGGAGGGCCGGACAGCGGACGTGCTGCCCGGTATAAAAAATCAAAACTCGGTCTTTGCGAAGCCAGTCATCTCTTGCAGGCCCATTTCGCGGCCTAAGGCGGTCATTGGATGAACCACTACCAGACCGCGCACGCTTTTCTTCAGCTTGCCCATATCGGCCTGCTCTTTTTTGCTGATCGCACGACGGTACGGCAGGTTCATCAGTTTCTGCGCCTCTTTGCTCAGTTTTTGACTGTGAACGTCACGCAGACGGGCGATTTCTGCTTCCAGTGTGGCTTTCTCTTTTTCCAGCTCAGCGTATTTATCGGCGGCTTCAACCAGGGACAGATCGGCCTGCTGGTGGCGGATAGCGTCGAGGCGATCGCTCAGACGTTTGATTTCGTTTTTTTCGACTTCTTTCATGGGATGGCTTCTGATAGAAATATAGTGAATGGCCTATAGTATGCGCGCAGAGCGGGTTTATTCACAACTAATGGGATAATAATAATCAAATAACGCGAGTATTCATTTGCTAACTATTTTTATAACAGACTGATTAATTAAACATTTTAGACCATAACAGGATCATGTAAGAGATAATTTGCCGCCAATGGATTAAGCACGTTTTCCTTAATGTTATGACGCGGGCGATCCTACACTAAAATTGACCGTTGCGCTTAAGCACGGCGGGACCGCATGGAGGAGATAACATGGCAAAAATAGGCGAGAATGTTCCGCTTCTGATTGATAAAGCTGTGGATTTTATGGCCTCAAGTCAGGCGTTTAAAGAGTATCTGAATAAAATGCCTGCGCGTGATGACGTTCCGAGCGAAGTGCCTGCAGAAAATGCGCAGATGTACCTGCAACGACTGAATTATTACCGGCGCCTGTATCAACCCGTGCAGGAAAAGGAGTAGCAGGCAGAGCGAGGCCTACTTCTGGAAGGCTTTTTTTAAGCTGATTTTAGAAATCAGCTCAGTCAGGGAGAGAACCATCGTCGAGCGCACCGCTTGCTGGTAGCGCTGGATTTGCATGGCGTACAAACTGGGGTCGGCGGCGTCAAACTGCGGCGGGGGTGGCAGCGCCAGTACGCAGTGCAGTTCACCGAACGGCCCGAGAATCTCATCATCCGTAAAGGCATACTCATTGCCGTCATGATTCATCTCTTCGCGCATCGCCATCAGCAGCTCTGCGTCTTCATATTCAGGACGACTGAGGACGCCCAGACCGTAGATCAGTTTCAGGCGCACAGACAGATCGCCCAGCGGTCCGTCGCCGTCGAGTAACGGTTCTACAGCGTACTTCACTGCGTAGTCATCTTTGCGAAACACCTGAAGCACCAGAATGTTTACCGCCTCGGTGAGTAACTCCACGGCGGTGATCAGGAAGCTCCGTACGGTTTTGCCAGCATTCAGACGCTCAAGCACACGATTTTCAAAGGCCTGGGTTTGTTCCATTATTGCCTGCATATCTGACAATCTATTAATCAGGCGCAGGGGCTCCTGCGCCAGTTCCAGCATCATTACTTTGCGTTATATGCGCTAACGGCCTCGGCAACGACATCGCTGTTGATATCCAGCCCGGAAATCTGGGCCAGCGCAGTCTGTGGGCCTTTCTCGGCGATCAGCGCGGCCAGCTCCTGCGCCTGCGGATCGTCTTCGCTACGGAAGTGCATCGCGGCAGCAATCCCTTTGACCAGGTTAGCGTGCGGCAAATGGTATTCCAGCGTACCCAGCAACGGTTTGATTAAACGGTCACCCGCGCTCAGTTTACGCAGCGGCTGGCGACCAACGCGCTCAACGTCATCTTTCAGATACGGGTTTTCAAAACGACCGAGGATTTTCTGAATGTATGCCGCATGCTTGTCGGCATCAAAACCGTAGCGTTTGATCAGCACCGCGCCGCTCTCTTCCATCGCCCCTTTGACCACTGCGCGGATTTTCTCGTCGAGAATCGCGTCGCGGATGGTCTGATGACCGGTCAATTTTCCGAGGTACGCGGTTATAGCATGCCCGGTGTTCAGCGTGAAGAGTTTACGTTCGACAAATGCCATCAGGTTATCAGTTAATTCCATTCCCGGGATGTTCGGCAGCTCGCCTTTGAACTGGGTCTGGTCAACGATCCACTCGCTGAAGGTTTCGACAGTCACTTCCAGCGGGTCGTGGGTCGCAGAGGCTGACGGCGGCACGATGCGGTCAACGGCGGAATCCACGAAGCCGACATGGGTGTCAACCCAGGCTTTGTCGTCTTCAGCCAGCGCGTTCAGCACATGACCTTTCAGTTGAGTGGTGCCTCGTACCATATTTTCACAGGCGATGATGTTCAGCGGGGTGGTGATCCCTTGCGCTTTGCGTTTGACCAGGCCTTTGGCGATGGCCGGAGCGATGCGCTCCAGCACGACCGGGCCAACGGCCGTGGTGACCAGGTCAACCTGGGCGATCAGCTCAACAACATCATCGCCAATGCTGCTTACCGCATTGACGCCAGTCACGGTATCCACCTGCTCATTTTCACCCACAACGTGAACCTGGTAGCTATGACGGGCATTCAGGGCGTCGAGCACGACCTGATTTACATCAGCGAATGTCAGTTGTATCCCCGCGTCCGCCAGCAGTTTGCCGATAAAGCCACGACCGATATTACCTGCGCCAAAATGTAATGCTTTCATAGTAGTAACCTTCATTAATGTTTTTACCCGAGAGGGCTGGGGTGAGGGGTTATCTGTTGCTCCCTCACCCAAACCCTCTCCACAAAGGAGAGGATTGGGTCGGCCCGATAAGCGCAATGTCACCGGGCCTCGGGGTTTACTTACGACCCGCCAGCAGCGCCAGCACTTCATCAACGCTGGTGGTGTTAGCCAGGCGTTCGATGACGGATTCGTCATCCAGCGCGTTGGTCAGGCTGGTAATCACCTGAATGTGCTCGTTGTTGCGAGCGGCGATACCGATCACCAGACGGGCGATGTCGTCGTCTTCTTCACCGAAACGAACGCCTTGCGGGTACTGGCAGAACACGACGCCGGTTTTCAGTACGCGGTCTTTCGCTTCAACGGTACCGTGCGGAACGGCGATAGACTCACCCAGATAGGTTGGGGTCAGTTTCTCACGTTCCAGCATCGCATCGACATATTCTGGCTCAACGTAACCGCCTTTCACCAACTGCTCACCGGCGAAGCGAATCGCTTCTTCTTTGGTCGTTGCCGTACGTCCGAGGAAGATATTCTCCGCACCCAGTTTGAACAGGTTGTTATCCCCTTCGTCAAAGCTGTCTTTCAGGCTGTCGCGGACTTTGACTTCATTGTCAGTGTGGCGCTGAGCGGCAACCAGACGCTCGGTCAGGCTGGAGTACAGGCCGCTGTCGAGGAAGTTGGTCAGCGAAATATGCTGCGCCTGCGGAACCTGACGCATTGCACGTTCGGTGAGATCGCGGTGAGTGATGACCAGGTCAACATCCGGCGGCAGGTTGTTAATCGCGCTGTTGGTGACCGAGATCTGGCTCAGACCGGCATCCTGCACTTTCTTACGCAGTACGCCGGCGCCCATTGCGCTGGAACCCATACCGGCATCACAGGCAACGATGATTTTACGCACGTGGCTCAGGTCGTTGGTGACATCGCCAGCAGACAGCGGAGTACCGCCTTTGGATTCAGCTTTCATGTCATGCATACGGCGGGTCGCCGCTTCAATGTCATCGTCTTCTTTCACTTTGCTGGTTTTCAGCAGAATGGCAGAGACAACGAAGGAGACCGCCATCGCCGCACAGATTGCCGCGATGTTAGCGAAGTAGGCGCCTTTTGGCGTCATCGCCAGCACTGCCAGGATTGAACCCGGAGAAGCCGGAGAAACCAGACCGCCGTTCAGGAGAGTCAGCGTAAACACACCCGTCATACCGCCGAGGATAACGGCGAGGATCAGACGCGGGTTCATCAGCACATACGGGAAGTAAATTTCGTGGATACCGCCCAGGAAGTGGATGATTGCCGCACCGCCTGCAGACTGTTTAGCGCTACCGCGACCAAAGAACATGTACGCCAGCAGAACACCCATCCCCGGACCCGGGTTGGCTTCAATCAGGAAGAAGATGGATTTACCCAACTCATGGGACTGCTGAATACCCAGAGGTGAGAAGATACCGTGGTTGATAGCGTTGTTCAGGAACAGGATTTTCGCTGGTTCAACGAAGATAGACGCCAGCGGCAGCATGTCATGGACAACCATGAAGTTAACGCCTGCAGCCAACACTTTCGACAGAACTTCAACTGCTGGACCAATGCCGAGGAATGCCAGAATGGCGAGGATCATACCGATGATGCCAGCGGAGAAGTTATTCACCAGCATCTCAAAACCGGATTTGATCTTACCGTCTACCCAACCATCGAAATGTTTGATTGCCCAGCCGCCCAGAGGACCGGCGATCATTGCACCGAGGAACATCGGCATGTCTGCGCCGACGATCACGCCCATGGTGGTGATTGCGCCCACCACGCCGCCGCGTTCGCCACCCACCAGTCTACCGCCGGTATAACCGATCAGCAGCGGCAGGAGATAGGTGATCATTGGGCCAACCAGCTTCGCCAGCGTTTCGTTTGGCAACCACCCTGTCGGAATAAATAGTGCAGTGATAATACCCCACGCGATAAACGCGCCGATATTTGGCATCACCATATTGCTGAGGAATCGACCAAAGCTTTGCACCTTGATCTTAATATCGGATGACATAAAAACACCCCTTCTTATGTTTGCTATCGCGCAGGCTGGAAGCCCGAGGTTTTGTTAATGTAGCGGCAGAGGTAGCCGGACCCTGTAGATACTGCGAAATCTGGCACTGAATCGTTAAGCTGTCCAGTCAGCGACCCTTAATGTGATTTGTGTCACATAAATATAGGGGGTAGGGAGGTAATTGATGTGACATTAATCACAAAACTGCTGTGTAAAAAAACAACAAACCGTCGTTCTGAACCATTAATGGCATTAATTTGTGATGTAATTCACGTTTTATCTTTGGCTGTTTGTTGAATGTTTGTGATGTGAATCACAATAAATATTCATCCAGATTTGTCCCGATGTGATCCTGGGCAGATTCCTCTCGTTGCCACCTGGCCTGATGTCATTAAATAACCATCTGGCGTGAAAAATAGTCTTTGGCGTGATGGCGAAAATGCATAACTCCCATTATGTTCAAATCATCAGCCAAATTGCATTCGGCTGCCTGCAATAAAAACTCAAATGGGCGTGAAGTCGAGGCGGATATGTTTCTAAATTATTTCGCGTTAGGTGTGCTGATTTTCGTCTTTCTGGTGATTTTTTACGGCGTTATTGCCATCCATGATATCCCCTATTTAATTGCGAAGAAACGCAACCACCCGCATGCCGATGCTATTCATACCGCAGGCTGGGTGAGTCTGTTTACGCTCCATGTGATCTGGCCGTTTTTGTGGATTTGGGCAACCCTCTACCAACCGGAACGCGGCTGGGGGATGCATAATCACATCACGTCGCCGGGACAAGATCCTGATCCTGAAATTGCCGCGTTATCTGCGCGTATTACACAACTCGAGAAAAAACTGGCCGAAGTTAACACGGCTGACAATACGACGTTTCCGGAGAGTTAATCATGGATCTGTTGATTGTATTAACCTACGTCGCGCTGGCGTGGGCAGTCTTCAAAATATTCCGCATACCGGTGAATCAATGGACGCTGGCGACGGCGGCATTAGGCGGTGTATTTCTGGTCAGCGGCCTGATCCTGTTAATGAACTATAACCATCCGTATACCTTTACTGCGCAAAAAGCCGTTATTTCCATTCCTGTTACGCCGCAGGTTACCGGAATTGTCAGCGAGGTGACGGATAAAAATAACCAACTGATTAAAAAGGGTGAAGTGCTATTTAAACTCGACCCGGTTCGCTATCAGGCTCGCGTGGACAGGTTACAGGCCGATCTGGTCACCGCCACGCATAATATCCAGACGCTGAAAGCCCAGCTCTCAGAAGCGCAGGCTAATACGACGCGGGTCTCTGCGGAGCGCGATCGGCTGTATAAAGATTATCAGCGTTACCTGAAGGGCAGCCAGGCGCGGGTGAACCCCTTCTCAGAAAGCGATATTGATAACGCCCGGCAAAATTATCTGGCGCAGGATGCGCTGGTGAAGGGGTCAGTGGCTGAGCAGGTGCAAATTCAAAGCCAGTTAGACAGTATGGTTAACGGCGAACAGTCGCAGATTGCCAGTCTGAGGGCGCAACTGGCAGAGGCGAAATACAACCTCGAACAGACCATTATTCGCGCCCCCAGCAACGGCTACGTCACCCAGGTGCTGATCCGACCCGGTACCTACGCTGCCGCGCTACCGCTGCGTCCGGTGATGGTCTTTATCCCCGAACAAAAGCGGCAGATTGTCGCTCAGTTCCGGCAGAACTCGCTGCTTCGTCTTGAACCCGGCGACGACGCGGAGGTGGTATTTAACGCGCTTCCTGGGCAAGTTTTTCACGGTAAGTTGACCAGCATATTGCCTGTGGTGCCGGGCGGCTCGTATCAGGCTCAGGGGGCTTTACAGTCCCTGACGGTGGTGCCCGGGACCGATGGCGTCCTGGCGACGATTGAACTGGACCCGAATGCCGATGTGGATGCGTTACCCGACGGCATCTACGCGCAAGTGGCAGTCTATTCCGACCATTTCGCCCATGTTTCGGTCATGCGTAAGGTGTTACTGCGCATGACCAGTTGGATGCACTACCTTTATTTGGATCATTGAGAACGCCGTCACCTGCCTTTTCCCGCTGCGTGAGCCATACTCATTGTTTTGTGTTGGCGAAAAGGACTGATCATGAAACTCATTGGTAGCTACACCAGCCCGTTTGTACGTAAAATTTCGATCCTGCTGTTGGAAAAAGGCATCACATTCGAATTTGTTAATGAACTGCCCTACAACGCGGAAAATGGCGTCGCGCAGTACAATCCGTTAGGAAAAGTACCGGCGCTGGTGACTGACGATGGGGAGTACTGGTTCGATTCGCCAATTATCGCCGAATACATTGAACTGCTGGATATTGCGCCAGCGATGCTGCCGCGTGAACCGCTGGCCTCGCTGAAAGTCCGTCAACTTGAGGCACTGGCCGATGGGATTATGGACGCCGGTCTGGTGTCGGTGCGCGAGCAGGCACGTCCCGCCGCGCAGCAATCGGAAACCGAACTGTTGCGCCAGCGCGAGAAAATTAACCGCAGTCTGGATGCGCTGGAAGCGTACCTGGTCGACGGGACGATTAAACCTGACACGGTTGATCTGGCGACCATCGCCATTGCCTGCGCGGTGGGCTATCTCAACTTCCGCCGCGTCTCACCGGGCTGGTGCGTGAGCCGACCTCACCTGGTCAAGCTGGTGGAGACGCTGTTTCAGCGCGAGAGTTTTGCCCGCACTGAACCCCCAAAGGCTTGATTCATATTCTGTCCGTCCAGGCAATCTCACGTTACAATCCCCTCTATGTCGATATCCCTCCCCGTTGTGGGGAGGGTCACCAACAGCCAGGCCTTTTCATGACGACCGAAACCCGTTCGCTCTATAGTCAGCTTCCCGCCATTGATCGCTTATTGCGTGAAAGTGAATTTCTTACCCTGCGTGAGACTCACGGGCATACCCGTGTCGTTGATCTGCTTCGTCAATTGCTTGATGAAGCAAGAGAGGTGATACGCGACACGCAGGCGTTGCCAGCGTGGTGTGAAGACTGGGCGCAGGAGGTGAACCTTCGGCTGGAAAAAGAGGCCCAGAGTGCGCTGCGCCCGGTGATTAACCTGACGGGCACGGTGTTACATACCAATCTGGGTCGCGCTTTACAGGCTGAAGAGGCCGTCGCGGCTGTCACGCAGGCCATGCGCTCGCCGGTGACGCTGGAGTATGATCTGGACGGCGCGGGACGCGGGCATCGTGACCGCGCACTGGCGGAATTGCTGTGCCGTATCACCGGCGCGGAAGATGCCTGCATTGTGAATAACAACGCGGCGGCGGTACTGCTGATGCTGGCCGCCACCGCCGCCGGTAAAGAGGTGGTGGTATCACGCGGTGAGCTGGTGGAGATCGGCGGCGCGTTTCGCATCCCGGATGTGATGCGTCAGGCTGGGTGTACGCTACATGAAGTGGGAACCACTAACCGGACGCATGCCGATGACTATCGCCAGGCGGTAAATGAAAACACCGGCCTGCTGATGAAGGTACATACCAGTAATTACAGCATCGAAGGGTTTACCCACTCTGTTGATGAAACGGAGCTGGTCCAGATCGGCCAGGCGCTGGATATTCCTGTTGTGGCCGATCTCGGTAGTGGTTCGCTGGTCGATTTGAGCCAGTACGGCCTGCCGAAAGAGCCAATGCCGCAGCAGTTGATTGCCACGGGTGTCAGCCTGGTGAGCTTCTCGGGCGACAAGCTATTGGGCGGTCCGCAGGCTGGGATCATCGTTGGTAAGAAAGAGATGATTGCACAATTGCAGCGTCATCCGCTTAAACGTGCGTTGCGGGCGGATAAAATGACCCTTGCTGCGCTGGAAGCAACGTTGCGTCTGTATCTCCACCCGGAAGCGCTGGCCGAGAAACTGCCGACGCTGCGCCTGTTGACCCGACGCAAAGACGCGATTCAGTCTCAGGCGGAGCGGCTTCTGGCGCCGCTGGCCGCGCACTATGGTGCGGAGTTTGCGGTGAGCGTACAGCCCTGTCTGTCGCAAATCGGCAGTGGCTCTTTACCAGTTGATCGGCTCCCCAGCGCGGCATTAACCTTTACACCGCACGACGGCCGCGGAAGCCGTCTTGAAGCCCTGGCGACCCGCTGGCGTGAGCTACCGGTTCCGGTTATCGGCCGGATTTACGAGGGCCGACTGTGGCTGGATTTACGCTGTCTTGAAGATGAGACCCGGTTTATGGAGATGTTGTTGAAATGATTATTGCGACCGCCGGACATGTCGACCACGGGAAAACGACGCTGCTGCAGGCCATTACCGGCGTGAATGCCGATCGCCTGCCGGAAGAGAAAAAGCGTGGCATGACCATCGACCTGGGCTATGCCTACTGGCCGCAGCCAGACGGGCGTGTGCTGGGCTTTATCGATGTTCCCGGTCACGAGAAGTTTCTCTCAAACATGCTGGCGGGCGTGGGCGGAATCGATCATGCGTTGCTGGTGGTAGCCTGTGACGATGGCGTGACGGCGCAAACGCGCGAACATCTGGCGATCCTGCAATTGACCGGGAATCCGACGCTGACGGTGGCGCTGACCAAAGCCGACCGTGTGGATGATACGCGGGTGCAGGAGGTCCAACAGCAGGTGGAGAATGTCCTGCGCGAGTATGGCTTTGCGCAGGCGACGCTATTTGTGACGGCCGCGAATGAAGGCCGCGGGATTGAGGCGTTACGCGAACATTTGCAGCAACTGCCCGCCCGCGAACACGCCATGAATCAGACGTTCAGACTGGCTATCGATCGTGCCTTTACTGTAAAAGGCGCCGGGCTGGTGGTGACCGGTACTGCGCTGAGCGGTGAAGTAAACGTTGGGGATACGCTGTGGCTGACCGGCGTGAACGCATCTGTGCGCGTGCGCGGACTTCACGCGCAAAACCAGGCGAGTGAGCATGCTCATGCCGGGCAGCGCATCGCGCTGAATATCGTCGGCGATGCTGAAAAGGAGCAGCTTAACCGGGGTGACTGGCTGCTTTCAGACGCCCCGCCTGAGCCGTTCACGCGGGTGATTGTCGCGCTGGAAAGCCACGTCCCGCTTACGCAGTGGCAGCCGCTACATATTCACCATGCGGCGAGTCATGTGACCGGGCGGGTATCGCTGCTGGAAGCTAACCTGGCGGAACTGGTGTTTGATACGCCCCTGCTGCTGGCCGATAACGACCGGCTTGTGCTGCGCGATATCTCCGCGCGCGCGACGCTGGCCGGGGCGCGGGTGGTTGCACTTAATCCGCCACGTCGCGGCAAACGTAAACCCGAGTATCTGCAATGGCTGGCGTCACTGGCGGCGGCGAAAGATGACGGTGCCGCGCTGGCGGTGCACCTGCAACGCGGGGCGGTCAATCTGCCCGATTTTGCGTGGGCGCGCCAGCTAAATGGCGACGGTATGCGTTCGCTCATTCACCAGCATGGATTTATTCAGGCAGGTTACAGCCTGCTGAATGCGGAAGTTGCCGCGCGCTGGCAGCGCAAAATCCTCGACACGCTGGCGACTTACCATGAACAACATCGCGATGAGCCTGGTCCGGGGCGCGAACGCCTGCGTCGTATGGCGCTGCCGATGGAAGATGAAGCGCTGGTGCTGTTGTTGATTGAACAAATGCGCGACAGCGGCGATATTCACAGCCACCATGGCTGGTTGCATCTGCCGGATCACAAGGCAGGGTTTACTGACGAACAGCAGGCTACCTGGCTTAAAGCCGCGCCGTTATTTGGTGACGAGCCCTGGTGGGTCCGCGATCTCGCGCGTGAAACCGCGACCGAGGAGCAGACCATGCGTCTGGTGTTGCGGCAGGCGGCGCAGCAGGGGATGATTACGGCGATCGTAAAAGATCGTTACTACCGTAACGATCGCATTGTGGCTTTCGCCAGCATGATCCGCGAACTGGATCAGGAGAAAGGCTCAACCTGCGCGGCGGATTTTCGCGATCGGTTGGGCGTAGGGCGAAAGCTGGCGATTCAGATACTGGAATATTTCGACCGGATTGGCTTTACGCGTCGTCGTGGAAATGATCACCTGTTACGCGATGCGTTATTATTTCCGGCAAAGGAATAATACAATTTATTAAAAATAAGAAAGAATTGACCTAATAAATAGGTCGAGACGAAAAGAGCCCATTAATTTGTAGCCTAATGTGCTCTTTTATTTTTTCATTAAATAAACACCGCTGTGATCATATTTTCTCCTGAGATTCGTTCGTATGCTGCAATCCCTTCAAAAACTATTAAGGATTGAGCATATGGCTGCTTCTACATTTTATATTCCTTCTGTGAATATAATTGGGGCTGATTCATTAAAAGATGCAATGAATGCTATGGTGGAATATGGCTTTCGTCGGACGTTAATTGTCACCGACAGTGTGCTGACGAAATTAGGCATGGCGGGTGATATTCAAAAAGCATTGCAGAAACATGATATTTTCAGCGTCATATTTGATGGTACACACCCTAATCCGACGACAATTAATGTCGCCGACGGCCTGAAAATCCTGAAAGAAAATGATTGTGACAGCGTTATTTCGCTGGGTGGCGGTTCCCCACATGATTGCGCCAAAGGGATTGCGCTGGTGGCGGCGAATGGGGGTGATATTCGCGATTATGAAGGTGTCGATCGCTCGGCAAAACCACAGTTGCCGATGATTGCCATTAACACTACGGCAGGGACGGCCTCTGAAATGACGCGTTTCTGCATCATCACTGACGTTGACCGTCACATCAAAATGGCGATTGTGGATAAACACGTCACGCCACTGCTCTCGGTAAATGACTCTTCGCTGATGATCGGCATGCCAAAATCGCTGACGGCGGCGACCGGCATGGACGCGCTGACCCATGCGATTGAAGCCTATGTTTCTGTGGCCGCTACGCCGATCACGGATGCCTGCGCCCTGAAAGCGATGACCATGATTTCTGATAATCTGGTCGTTGCCGTGGAATCGGGCGGCAATGTGCATGCGCGTGAAGCGATGGCCTATGCGCAGTTCCTGGCGGGGATGGCCTTCAATAATGCGTCATTAGGTTACGTCCACGCGATGGCGCACCAGTTAGGCGGTTTCTATGACCTGCCGCACGGTGTGTGTAATGCCGTCCTGCTGCCACACGTTCAGGTATTCAACAGCCAGGTGGCCGCAGCGCGTCTGCGTGATTGCGCGGCAGCTATGGGGGTTCAAGTTGCAGGGATGACCGACGCCGAAGGCGCAGAAGCCTGTATCGAGGCGATCCGCGCGCTGGCGCAGCAGGTGAATATCCCGGCGGGTCTGCGAGCCCTGGGCGTGAAAGAAGAAGATATTCCGGTGCTGGCGGCTAATGCGTTGAAAGATGCCTGCGGTCTGACTAACCCAATTCAGGCCACGCACGACGAGATTATGGCGATCTATCGTGCGGCGATGTAATTCGTGACCGCTATCGTAAACCTATAAGCGGCTGGCGAGAAAATCGCCAGCCCCGTCTACCCTTGTTATACACCTGGAGCAAGGAGACGATCATGACCAATAACCCTCCCCGTATTCAGCCCGGCGAGTACGGTTTTCCCCTGAAGTTAAAGGCCCGTTACGACAACTTTATCGGTGGTGACTGGGTTGCCCCGAGTGACGGCGAGTATTACCAGAACCTGACGCCCGTCACCGGGCAACTGTTATGCGAAGTGGCTTCTTCCGGTAAAAGGGACATTGACCTGGCGCTCGACGCGGCCCACAAGGTGAAAGACCAGTGGGCGCATACTTCTGTTCAGGATCGGGCGGCGATTCTGTTCAAGATTGCCGACCGTATGGAGCAGAACCTCGAACTGCTGGCGACGGCGGAAACCTGGGATAACGGTAAGCCGATCCGTGAAACCAGCGCGGCGGATGTCCCGCTGGCAATCGACCATTTCCGCTATTTCGCCTCCTGTATTCGCGCCCAGGAGGGCGGGATCAGTGAAGTGGATAGCGACACTGTAGCTTATCACTTCCACGAACCGCTCGGCGTGGTCGGACAAATTATCCCGTGGAATTTCCCCTTATTGATGGCGAGCTGGAAAATGGCGCCCGCGCTGGCGGCAGGAAACTGCGTAGTGCTTAAACCTGCCCGCCTGACGCCGCTATCCGTTTTACTGCTGATGGAAGTGATTGGCGATCTCCTCCCGCCTGGCGTGGTGAACGTAGTGAACGGCGCGGGTGGAGAGATTGGCGAGTATCTGGCAACCTCGAAGCGTATTGCTAAAGTGGCATTCACCGGCTCGACGGAAGTCGGGCAGCAGATCATGCAATATGCCACGCAGAATATCATCCCGGTCACTCTGGAGCTGGGCGGGAAATCACCGAACATTTTCTTCGCCGACGTGATGGACGAAGAGGATGCATTTTTCGATAAGGCGCTGGAAGGTTTTGCGCTCTTTGCCTTTAACCAGGGTGAAGTGTGCACTTGTCCGAGCCGCGCGCTGGTGCAGGAATCCATCTACGAACGCTTTATGGAGCGCGCGATTCGCCGCGTAGAAAATATCCGCAGCGGTAACCCGTTGGACAGCGTGACGCAAATGGGGGCACAGGTCTCTCATGGGCAGATGGAAACTATCCTGAATTACATTGATATCGGTAAGAAAGAAGGTGCGGATGTCCTGACCGGTGGGCGGCGTAAGCAGCTTGAAGGTGAACTGAAAGACGGCTATTACCTCGAGCCGACCATCCTGTCTGGTAAGAATAATATGCGCGTGTTCCAGGAGGAGATCTTTGGCCCGGTACTGGCGGTGACCACGTTCAAAACAATGGACGAGGCGCTTGAGCTAGCCAACGATACCCAGTACGGTCTCGGAGCAGGCGTCTGGAGCCGTAACGGTAACCTGGCGTATAAAATGGGACGCGGTATTCAGGCAGGACGCGTATGGACCAACTGCTACCATGCTTACCCGGCTCATGCGGCCTTTGGTGGCTACAAGCAGTCGGGGATTGGACGCGAAACCCACAAGATGATGCTGGAGCACTATCAGCAGACAAAATGTTTACTGGTGAGCTACTCCGATAAACCGCTGGGACTCTTTTAACTGACCGCGTTATGCCCGATGGCGCTTTTGGACTGCACCCCAAAAGTTGGACACTCAACTGAGTAAGGTGCAGTTTTTTATGGCAAAGCCAAAATATTCCCCTGAAACAAAACTGGCTGTGGTTAATCATTATTTGTCCGGAAAAGACGGAGAAGAGCGTACAGCCGACCGTTTTGGTGTTGAAAGAACTTCCGTCCGTCGCTGGGTCAGGGCGTGGCAACTCCACGGTATGGAAGGGCTGTCAGGGAAAAATAAACATCATTCAGCTGAATTTAAACTCGTCGTCGTCCGGGCGGTTATCCGTGACCACCTGACGATGCGTGAAGCAGCTGCCCGGTTTAATCTCTCTGCAGAAACGCTTGTCCGACACTGGGTCTGCGTGTACAACGATGCCGGAGCGGAAGGACTGCTAAACATTCAACGCGGGCGGCCTGGAAAAATGACAAAACAAAAAATCCCCCCATCCCCTACAGATAAAGAACTGGAAAAACTCTCCCCCGAAGAACTCCGGGCTGAACTCCGTTACCTGCGGGCAGAGAATGCCTATCTAAAAAAGTTGAAGGCCTTGGTTCAGAGCGAAAAAAACGGCAGCAAGCCCTGATAATCAGTGAACTGAGGCATAAGCACGCTCTGCGAGACCTCCTGCGCGCGGCAGGCATGTCCCGCAGTACATGGTATTACAATATGAATGCCCTGAAGCAGGTGGACAGGCATGCCGGGCTGAAAGATAAAATCCGTGAGATATACGCCTGGCACAAAGGCCGTTATGGCTACCGCAGGATCACGCTTTCGCTGAGAAAGCAGGGTCTGCTGGTGAACCATAAAACCGTGCAGCGGCTGATGACAGAGCTGTCGCTCCGGTCTCTGATAAGGGCGAAGAAATACCGCTCATGGAAGGGGGAAACAGGCAAGGCAGCCCCCAATATCCTGAGCAGGAACTTCAGTGCATCAAAAGCCAATGAAAAATGGGTTACGGATGTTACAGAGTTCTCGCTGCAGGGTAAAAAGCTGTACCTGTCGCCGGTACTCGATCTTTTTAACCGGGAAATAATCTCCTACAGCCTGTCGGAAAGGCCGGTGATGGAGATGGTTAATACCATGCTGCGGGATGCGTTCTTAAAGCTCGGACCAGACGACGCCCCCTTGCTGCACACAGATCAGGGCTGGCAATATCGGATGGCAGGCTATCAGGCAAAGTTAAAGGCGCAGGGCATGACGCAAAGTATGTCCCGAAAAGGAAACTGTCTGGATAATGCCGTGATGGAAAACTTCTTCGGGACGCTGAAATCGGAGTGTTTTTACCTGAGTCAGTTCAGCAATATCAGCGAACTGAGGAAGGCGATAGAGGATTATATCCGTTACTACAACAACGAGCGGATAAGCCTGAAACTAAAAGGCCTGAGTCCGGTAGAGTACCGGGCCCAGGCTCTGAAGGCCGCTTAATATAAACTGTCCAGATTTATGGGGTCAGTCCATTTGCTTATCGGGCATAACGATTAATCCAACACCTTTACCTGTAACGGACGGAAACGGCTGTAGACCCACAGTCCCAGGCAGGCAATCGACCCGATGAAAACGGTGAACAGTACGGTGATAAACACACCGCTGAACAGCGCGGCAGGAATCGCCATTACACCATGCACGGGTTGATCGTTCCATTTTACCAGGTCAAAGCCGAAGAGACTCAAAACGCCACAAATAAAACTGAAAGATATCATTGGGATACCAAGGCCAATAAGTAATAAACGGTAAATAGTGACCGCTTTGATGCGCTTAAGGCTGACGGTGGATGAGGTTTCCGCGTTGTTCATTTTTGTTCCCTTGTATTGATGTTTAAACATAATAAACTGCGATGTGCATAAAAAACAACATACTAAAAAATGGACGATATATAAAAAACCATATGTCGATATATAAATATGAGAATTGCAGGGCATCTGGTCATTCCACTATCATTCTCAAACTCTTTTTTTTTGATTCTATTCTCTGGGAGGAATATGTTTCTCGATTATTTTGCGCTTGGGGTGCTGATTTTTGTATTCCTCGTCATTTTCTACGGAATTATTATTTTACATGATATTCCCTATTTAATTGCGAAAAAACGCAATCATCCTCATGCCGATGCTATTCATGTCGCGGGGTGGGTGAGTTTGTTTACATTACATGTTATCTGGCCTTTCTTGTGGATTTGGGCCACGCTCTATCGTCCGGAACGCGGGTGGGGAATGCAAAATACTGAATCTGGTGTTGTGCAACTCCAGGAGCGTATTGCCGGGCTGGAAAAACAATTGGCTGACCTGAAATCCTCTTCTGGCGAGTATTAATTATGGATTTACTGATTATCCTGACCTATGTGGCTTTCGCATGGGCGATTTTTAAGATCTTCAACATTCCCGTTAATAAATGGACCATACCGACGGCGGCGCTGGGGGGAATATTTATTGTCAGCGGTTTAATCTTATTAATGAATTACAACCACCCCTATACATTTAAAGCGCAAAAAGCGGTGGTGTCTATTCCCGTTGTTCCGCAGGTCACTGGCGTAGTGATTGAAGTGACGGATAAGAAAAATACGCTGATTAAAAAAGGTGAAGTGCTGTTCAGGCTTGATCCCACGCGCTATCAGGCCAGGGTGGATCGTCTGCTGGCGGATATTGTGACGGCGCAACATAAGCAGCATGCGCTGGGTGCCGAACTGGATGAAATGACCGCCAATACCCAGCAGGCAAAAGCCACGCGAGACAAGTTTGCGAAGGAGTATCAGCGTTATGCGCAGGGGAGTCAGGCGAAGGTGAATCCATTCTCTGAGCGCGACATTGACGTCGCACGGCAGAACTACCTGGCGCAGGAGGCTTCGGTTAAATCGTCAGCGGCGGAACAACAGCAGATTCAAAGCCAGTTAGACAGCCAGGTAATGGGTGAGCACTCGCAGATAGCCAGTTTGAAAGCGCAGTTGGCCGAGGCGGAATATAACCTGGAACAAACCATCGTTCGCGCGCCGAGTGACGGTTATGTAACCCAGGTGCTGATTCGCCCGGGAACCTATGCCGCCTCGCTGCCTTTGCGCCCGGTGATGGTATTTATTCCTGCTCAGAAGCGACAAATTGTCGCGCAATTCCGCCAGAACTCGTTGCTGCGACTGGAGCCCGGCGATGACGCGGAAGTGGTATTCAATGCCTTACCGGGCAAGGTATTCAGCGGTAAGCTGGCTGCCATCAGTCCGGCAGTGCCTGGTGGGACATACCAGTCGACCGGGACGTTACAGTCGTTGAATACGGTACCGGGGGCGGAAGGTGTCATTGCCACAATCGAGTTGAACGATCATGCTGATTTACGTGCATTACCGGATGGAATTTATGCACAGGTCGCGGTCTACTCCGACCATTTCAGCCATGTCTCGGTCATGCGTAAAGTATTGTTGCGCATGACCAGTTGGGTACATTACCTTTATCTCGATCATTAATTATCGATGATTGAGTCTTGCTCGGGACGCAACAGTTGCGTCTGAGCAAGCTGGTTGCGGATTTCCCGTAGCATCTCATCCAGTACATACTGAACTCGCCAGGGCTGGTACTCCCGCTTGCGGAAGATCGCGACCAGGTCCAGCCACCACTCATGCTGTTCTGAAAAGCAAGGGACGAGCGTCCCGGCCTTCAGATCGTTTTTCACGCTTTCATTGGGTGCAAACACAATACCCAGATGGTTGCGCGCCAGTTCCAGCGCCGACAGGGTATTGTCACAAACGTAGTTCCCCGTCACGCGATAGTCGCGCATCTCTTTACTGCCGGCACTGTTGAAGCGCCAGATGTTGGCATCATCAATCATCATAGAATCGATCAGGATGCAGGAGTGATGCTCAAGGTCTTCAGGTCGGCTTAGCGGGTGCTTTTCAAGGTAAGTCTGGCTGGCAAAGGCCGTCACTGCATATTTGGTAATAAAACTGGCAACCAGTGATTCATCTTTCGGGTGGGCATAGGTAATTAACACGTCACAGTCGTCAGGAAACTCGACGCCTTCATAAAAGGCTTTTGGCTCAAGGTTGCTGGTTTTCAGCGACAAAGAGATGTCGCCAATGTCTTTAATTCTGGCGATAACCTGTTTCGATAAGTAAGCGATGATGCCTGTCGGCGCGTACACCGTTACTCGCCCTCGCTTTTCGTGTTTATAATCAGCAATGAAATGATTTAGCTGCGCGTTTCTGTCGAGCATATCATTAATGTAGGGCAGAAGCGCCGCACCAAAAGGGGTCAGCGTCAGTTGCCGGGTCGTCCGGTCAAAAACCTTAAGGCCGACTTTTGATTCAAAATCAGCAAGATATTTGCTGACGTTGGCCTGGGCGATGCCGAGAACAGTTGCGGCATGACTGATGTTTTCACTGGCGGCAATGACCGAGATGATCTTTAATTCCCGATGCTTGAGTTGTAATTTATTCATCACAGCAGCCCAATATATATAAGTTTTTATATATTACTATATAAATATGTGCCTTGCACCGACGAATTTGTAAGCATTATTATTTCGGCGCTTTGTGGCTTATTTTAAATGGAACGTCGGGCATGTTAATTAAACGCAATATAGTGGCACTATTTGCTTTCTCCTTTATCGCCAGTGCATCTGCTTCGGAATTATCCATTGGTGCAGGTGCGATATATAATGAATCTCCTTATCGCGGGTATAATGAAAATACCCATGCTATTCCCCTCATTAGTTATGAAGGCGAATCATTCTATGTTCGGCAAACCACGCTGGGCTACATTTTGTCTAAAAGTGAACAAAATGAATTTAGTCTGACCGCTTCCTGGATGCCGTTGGAATTTGATCCTGGCGATAACGACGACCACGCCATGAAAAAGCTCAACAAGCGTGACAGTACGATAATGGCGGGCGCGGCCTGGTATCATCATGAAAATTGGGGCAGCGTGAAAGTTTCTGCGGCCGCAGATGTTCTGGATAACAGCAATGGCTGGATGGGGGAATTATCACTGTTCCGTAAAATTCCTGTCGGACAGCTTGCTCTGATCCCGTCTGCTGGCGTGCTTTACTACGATGAAAATTTCAACGACTACTATTACGGTGTGTCAGGCAGTGAATCCCGTCGCAGTGGTCTGGATCGCTATTCCGCACAGGACAGTTGGGTTCCTTACGTCAGCCTGACCGCAAAATACCCCGTCACTGACAACATTATTCTGATGGCGAGCGCGGCTTACAGCGTGCTGCCAGATGAAATCAAAGACAGCCCGATGATCGACCGTGATGACAGCTTTACTTTCATGTCAGGCGTGAGCTGGCGCTTCTAAAAGAATAAGAAGAATTGCCGGACAGCGGCCATTGTCCCGGCCTGGGATTGGGTCAATTCACAGGTCTGCCGCTGTTCGGCATATTTCTACCGCTCTTCAGTTAAGAGAACTACACTGTAATAATAATTGTCCCGGAACGCACTGTTGCCGGGAGTCACTTTCCCTCTCCATGACGCATTATTGATCCATGCAGCATATTAAGCTGTAATTTGTGATAAATATGCCCGTTTAACTTGTATTGTCGAATATTCACACTGAAATAGAATAACGCTCTACTAATTTGTTTTTAGAGATTATTTAACAGCGCCTGGATTGATCTTTTAGGTATTCAGTCTGCACTTTGCTTGCGGCGAGATTAAAATGAACGCTTCAGGTATCTATTGAAATTAACTCTATTTTTTTTAAACTTGCGTAAGACAATATCTACAAGGACTTACACATGTTTAGCTATCGATAGTTCAGTAAAACGTGAGTATGTAATGATGGAATACCAGTTACATGGATTTATGATAGGTCGGGAAATATTTTTTGATATCAGTGAGTCGAGAATTTTCAGGCTGCCGGTAAATAAAATGGACAGTGTAATTGCATTTGGTGGCGTATTTTTTAACCGCACAATGCTACGCTTGTTTGTTTATCTTTTACTGAACGCCAGGACCCATTATGTTTCAAAAGATGAGTTACTCGTCAACGTCTGGGAAAAAAATGAATTAAGTGCTTCCACACAGCGTTTGTCTACGATGGTTAAAAATCTCAACAACAAATTATATTTGCTGGGATTACCTCAGCATTCCATCGTTAGCGTAAAAGGAAGCGGATACATACTGGCACTGGATAATATTCAACCGCTCTACAGTGCGGTTGATGAGGCAGATTATCAAATATAGGTATCACTCAATCGGGTGCCAGCTTATTCCGCAGCGTGATGTCGCCTGCGGATTATTCCCCTGGACGTCAACGCCCAGGGTTTTTTTTATGCGTCAGGCAGAAATCCGGTCGTAAGTATAAGGCGAATCCCCTGAACGTTTCTGGCATCTGACAAAATTCGACCATTTCCCCTGTTTGATCAAGGCAGCCGCGCTATTCTCTCTGGCACTCTGTGGTTTTATGGCGGGGGGAGGGTGCAATGAACCGGTTTATCATGGCGGATGCGACTAAGTGTATTGGCTGTCGTACCTGTGAAGTCGCTTGCGTGGTCTCGCATCAGGAGAATCAGGACTGTGCCGCGGTGTCAGCAGAACACTTTGTCTCGCGCATCCGGGTTATTAAGGAAAATACCTTTACCACCGCCGTTGCCTGTCATCAGTGTGAAGACGCACCGTGCGCCAATGTTTGCCCGACACAGGCCATTCGTCGCGATCGTGGACACATTTTTGTTGAGCAGGTGCGCTGTATTGGTTGTAAAAGCTGCATGTTGGCGTGCCCGTTCGGCGCAATGAACGTTGTTGCACAAACCTCGCGCGTACAGGCGGTGAAATGCGATCTCTGTTGGCATCGTGATACGGGGCCAGCCTGCGTGGAGGCTTGCCCGACAGGGGCATTGAAGTGTGTGGATGCGGCGAGCGTGCAGCGTCAGCGTCTGCACGCTCAGCCTTTATAAGCGCATTACCCGGCCCGATCAGGCCGGGATGGCGTTACTGATTTTCCTTCCAGGCGCGCTCCACCTCTTCAGCCAGAATTTTCACCCCAGCTTCAATTTTCTCCGGATCGGGAACATAGTTCATGCGCATACACTGGTGCGTGTGCGGCCAGGGTTTATCGAGCCCCGGGAAGAAGTAATGTCCCGGCACCATCAGTACGCCGCGTGCTTTCAGACGCTGGTAGAGTAACTCGGTGGTGATCGGCAAATCCTGGAACCACAGCCAGAGGAAAATTGCCCCTTCTGGTTTGTGAATTAAGCAGCGATTTTCAGGTAAATAGCGGCGAATGATCGCAATGGTTTGCTGAACACGCTGAAAATAGAACGGTTTGATGACTGTTTCTGACAGTCGCATCAGGTCGTTACGCTTAATCAATTCGCACATCATGGCCGGCCCAATCCCGCCTGGCGCAAGGCTAATGATGCCGTTCATATTGGCGATGGCCGTGATGATTTTTTCATTGGCGATGATGATACCGCAGCGTGAGCCGGGCAGTCCCAGTTTGGAGAGACTCATGCACAGCACAATGTTGGGATTCCACAGCGGGCGCGCTTCGCTGAAAATAATGCTCGGGAACGGCACGCCATAGGCATTATCAATGACCAGTGGAATGTCGTGCTGGTTGGCAAGCGTATCGAGTTTTATCAGCTCTTCATCTGTGATGACGTTACCCGTCGGGTTAGTTGGCCGGGAGACGCAGATCATCCCGGTCTCTTCACCAATATGCAGATGTTCGAAATCTACGTGATACTTGAACTGACCCTCTGGCAGCAGCTCAATATTGGGACGCGCCGAGACGAACAGATCCTCTTCCAGCCCGGAATCCGCATAGCCGATATATTCCGGTGCGAGAGGGAACAATACCTTTTTGGTGGTCCCATCAGCGCGGCGGCCTGCAAAGAGGTTAAACAAGTAGAAAAACGCACTCTGACTGCCATTTGTTAGCGCAATATTCTGCGGTTCGATATCCCAACCCAGATTTTCACGGAGCAGCGAAGCAAGCGTGGTCAGCAGCTCGGTTTTCCCCTGCGGGCCGTCATAATTGCAAAGCGCATCAGTGAGTTTGCCGTTTTCCAGCATCTCAGTCAGGAGCGTCTGGAAGTAATCCTGCATCGCCGGGATTTGTGCCGGATTACCGCCGCCCAGCATGATTGCGCCTGGGGTGCGTAAACCGTCGTTGAGGTCCTCCATCAGGCGGGTAATGCCTGAATGGCGGGTGAATTTGTCGCCGAAAAGTGAAAATGTCATAACGGATGGTCTGTCAAACGCTGAGTCGAAGTGAGTTACCTTAACGCTAGCACTGGCAGGGTGCAAATCGAGCTGAAACGGGTGCTTTGACGTTTTATGCTTATAATTTTCTTCAGTGTAGTGTTTTGTTTTGCTGCGTCTGAGGAGTTCTGACCTCAGACGCCGGTTTACGTTAACGCTGGCCTGCCCAGATGACCATCACCGAATCGTCGCCGTGCTGGCGAACGAAGCCGTATCCCTGTTTGAGCGAGAGCGTGGTTTGCTTACCTGCGCCGATGGCCGAATGCCGGGCTCTGAACTGACCGAGGCGCTGCCAGTGGGTAACGTTGTCGGCCAATTTTCCGCTGACATCCTGCCAGTTCATCTCAGAGCGTGTGCCCTGTAACGGATCAGAGCCTGTGGGGCCGAAAGGTCGCGCGGACTCATCGCCATAGAATATTTGTACAGCGCCGGGCGCTAACAACAGCAACTCAGCGGCTTTATCTCCGCCTTCACGGAACAGACGAGTATCATGCGAGGAGAGATAACTCAATACATTGAAACTCTGTAACTTTTCCGCCATCTGCTGCCAGACGAGCTCCATACCTGACAGGCAATCGACGGCTTTTGCGGCCTGCTCCTGATAGTCAAAGTTGATCATCGCGTCAAAACCGTGGCGATAGTAGTCGCTCTGCATTACGCCGTGACCCCAGGCTTCACCCGTCATCCAGAACGGCTTATCATCGAGCGCTTTGTCCGGATTCGCTTTTTTCCATTCAACCAGTGCCGCGCTGGCCTGCGTTTTTAACTGTTGCCAGGCCGGAAGTTCGACGTGTTTTGCCGTGTCGACGCGAAATCCATCGACACCGTAATCGCGCACCCACTGACTCAGCCAGTGGGTCAGGTAATCCCGGGGCGTGTAGCCCTCAATGGCTTTCGCGCGCGTGTTGGCTTTATGTTGATAAAACACCGGCAGACCAGATGGGGTCGTCGATTCGGTTTTCAGATCCGGCAGGAAAGCCAGCGACATTGTGAGATCGTCAAAGCCAGGATTGTCGTAATCGCCAATGTCAGTGCGGATCCACGCTTTCCCCCACCATTTTTCCCAGGCGGCCTTATCGCTAAAGTTGATGTAATCATTGAAGCTGTGCCAGCTCTGCCCGGCGGCAGGTTTCCAGTCTGTCCAGCGCTCACCGAGCGTTTTTTTCAGCTCATCGCCAGAAAGGTAGAGCGCGCCGAACTGATATTCCTGCATGTCTGCCAGCGTGGCGTAGCCGGTGTGGTTCATTACGACATCAAACAGAATGCGGATCCCGCGCCGGTGTGCGCCGTCAATCAGCGCACGCAGGTCGGCTTCGTTGCCCATGTTGGCATCAAGCGTGGTCCAGTCCTGCGTGTAATAACCGTGGTAGGCATAGTGCGGGAAATCGCCTTTCGTGCCGCCACCCACCCAGCCGTGGATCTGTTCGAACGGAGCGCTTATCCATAATGCATTCACGCCCAGTTGTTGCAGATAATCCAGTTTGTGAGTCAGACCGCGTAAATCGCCGCCATGAAACGTGCCGATTTCCTCCATGCCGTCCTTATGGCGACCATAACTCTGGTCATTGGACGGATCGCCGTTCTCGAAGCGGTCGGTGAGCACAAAATAGACCGTGGCGTTGTGCCAGTCGAACGGCGCTGGTGCGTCGGTCTCTGCCCGTTCCAGCAGTAACAGGCCATTGCTGGCAGGTGCGGGTTGCAGGGTTATCTGACCGTTTTTCACCGTGGCGGTCTGTCCGCTGTAAAAATCGCGTACCACGCTCCCTTCCGGGAAAGTCTGCGCGACCGCTAACGTCAGTGGCTTTCCATCCCACTTCGGACACTGGCGTGCCACATTGGCGGTAGGTTCGGCTTCGCGCGGCAGCGTAATCATTAACGTTGGCGTACCAGAACGGGTATCGATTTCCATCGTATAACGGCCATCTTTGAACAAACGCCATTGCGGCGGGGTCCCTTCGCACGGGATCAGCGACAGCATCTGATTGAGTTTTATCGTATTAGCCGGCTGCCAGCACTGTTGGTCAAAATTGAGCGTTAAGGAACGAGTACCCTTCGTCAATTCAGCGTGACTGGCAAACTTACCGGTTCCCTCCGCGGTAAAAGAGGGGAAGCCCTGAGACGTCCATGTTGCGGCGCTCGTGATGCTTGGCAGTAGCGCGAGGGCGATGGCAGCAAGTTTCATTGTGCGGTCCTTTTTGCGGCGATTTTAACCAGTTTGCCTGAGAACCCGCTGACGAAACTCATCCTTCAACTGCATTCAACCAGGATGAGGGGCGCGGATGAGTGATTTTGGGCAAAAAATAGCCTTAATTTGCGATAACCACCACAAATCGTTCGAATTAGTTCCTTGTGGGATAGTTTATGCGTGACATGGTTTCGGAATTGGCCTATTCATTAGGGTGCTCTTGATCGCTATTTTTGATATGATTTGAGATTCAACTCTCAAAATTGTGAAAAATATAAGGTGTTGGAATGATTCAATCCGACCAGGAGACCTAATGATATTGACTCCCATACGACGATATGGGGCAATGATTCTTATGTTACTCACCATCGTATTTTCGGGTGAGGTGCTGGCAAAGACGCACACAACAACATCGAGTCAAAAGTCCCACGTAACCAAGACAAGTAATAAACAGGTAAGCAGTAAACAAGAGTATTCTCGCAATAGTGCAAAGAGCAGTTCACTTCCTGATTTGCGAAAATACCCTTCCGGAACGCCAAGGAAAAAAGCGTTTCTCCGGACGGTTATGCCTTATATTACCAGTCAAAATGCGGCGATTACTGCCGATCGTAACTGGCTGATCTCAAAGCAGTATCAGAATCGCTGGTCACCGACTGAGCGTAAGCGCATGAAAGATATTGCGAAGCGCTACAAGGTGAAATGGTCGGGCAACACCCGGAGTATTCCGTGGAATACGTTGCTGGAGCGCGTAGACATCATCCCGACCAGTATGGTGGCGACGATGGCTGCGGCAGAAAGCGGTTGGGGTACTTCTAAGCTTGCGCGTAGCAATAACAACCTGTTCGGCATGAAGTGTGCTAAAGGGAGTTGTAACAATGCGCCAGGTAAAGTGAAAGGTTACTCGCAGTTCGATTCCGTCAAAGAGTCGGTCAGCGCCTATGTAATCAATCTGAACACGCATCCGGCTTACGCCTCTTTCCGTAAATCACGCGCACAGTTGCGTAAAGCGGATCAGGAAGTAACGGCGACAGCGATGATTCATAAGCTGAAGGGTTATTCAACGAAGGGGCAGAGTTACAACAATTATCTGTTCGCGATGTATCAGGATAACCAGCGATTAATCGCAGCCCATATGTAATCCCCGAACGCCTTCTGCAAAGAAGGCGTTTTTGTTTCGGTCCCACCCCATCACATCAACACTTCACTGTTCAGATCGCGATACTCTTTCGGCGTCGTGTCGTACTCTTTCTTAAAAACGGAATAGAAATACTGCAGCGAAGGATAGCCGCACATCTGCGAGATTTCGTTGATCGACAGCGTCGTGGAAATCAACAGGCTACGCGCTTTCTCCAGCTTTTCAGCGTGGATCACCGCATGAATGGTCTCTCCCACTTCTTCTTTAAACCGCTTCTCCAGATTGGAACGTGAAATCCCAACTGCATCCAGTACCTGATCCACCTTGATGCCTTTGCAGGCGTGGTTACGGATATAGTGCATCGCCTGAATAACGGCGGGATCGGAGAGGGAACGGTAGTCTGTCGAACGACGTTCAACGACGCGCACCGGAGGCACCAGGATGCGCTGGAGCGGCAGTTCCTCATCGGCCAGCAGGCGATGTAGCAGCTTTGCCGCCTGATAGCCCATTTGCCTCGCGCCCTGAGCCACCGATGACAGCGCAACCCGTGACAGATAGCGGGTCAGTTCCTCGTTATCAATGCCAATGACGCACAGCTTTTCGGGTACCGGAATATGCAGGTGTTCGCAGACCTGAAGAACATGGCGGGCGCGGGCGTCAGTGACCGCGATAATACCCGTCTGCGGCGGCAGGGTTTGCAGCCAGTCCGCCAGTCGATTTTGCGCGTGTTGCCAGAGTTCAGGCGCGGTTTCCAGTCCCTGATACACCACCCCCCGATACTTCTCCTCCGCCACCAACTGGCGGAAGGCATGCTCGCGTTCCGCCGCCCAGCGCTTTCCGCTGGAGGCCGGCAGGCCGTAGAAGGCAAAGCGGTTGACGCCTTTTTCTTTCAGGTGCAGAAAGGCGCTCTCAACGAGAGCATGGTTATCGGTGGCAATATAATGGACAGGAGGATAATTTTCCGCCAGATGATAGGAGCCTCCGACACCGATGATGGGCACATGGACGTCAACTAACAATCGTGCGATTTCATCGTCGTCATAGTCAGCAATCACGCCGTCACCTAACCACTCTTTGATGTTATCAATGCGGGCGCGGAAGTCCTCCTCAATGAAGATGTCCCATTCGGATTGCGAGGCTTGTAGATATTCACCGACCCCTTCCACCACCTGACGGTCGTAGGCTTTATTGGCATTAAATAACAGGGTAATACGGTGACGTTTATCAAACATGGTTCTGTCTCTGCTCACTCTTTCATAAACGACAATGCCGGACAGGAGTGACCGGCATAAAAATAGCCCTATTTTTCAGCAGCTCAGGCGCGGCGTTTTGTCGCTGAATCCATCCATACTGCCAGCAACAGAATCGCTCCCTTCACGATATACTGCCAGAACGTTGGGACATCCATCATACTCATTCCGTTATCCAGAGAAGCCATAATAAATGCACCCATCACTGCGCCGGCAACGCTGCCGACGCCACCCGCCAGGCTGGTTCCGCCGATGACGCAGGCGGCAATGGCGTCCAGTTCGGCGATGTTTCCCGCCGATGGCGACCCGGCACCGAGACGCGAACTGAGAATGAGCCCGGCAATCGCCACCATCAGACCATTGATGGCGAACACCGCCAGTTTGGTCCGCGCAACGTTAATGCCGGAAAGACGGGCGGCCTCCAGATTGCCCCCTATGGCATAAATACGTCGGCCAAATGCGGTTCGTGTC
This sequence comes from Citrobacter sp. RHB20-C16, assembly GCF_013890155.1. Classification (NCBI taxonomy): domain Bacteria; kingdom Pseudomonadati; phylum Pseudomonadota; class Gammaproteobacteria; order Enterobacterales; family Enterobacteriaceae; genus Citrobacter; species Citrobacter sp. RHB20-C16. Next base: position 207,650 of record NZ_CP057630.1, read on the forward strand.
GCCATGAACATCCCGGCGAGCAGCAAAAATACCAGCAGCAGAACGGGCGTCGGCACACCGCGATAATCATTCAACAGCCAGATGGCGCCTAACACAATCACGGCAGTTAATGCCTGGCGGCCCACTACGCTGGCTGACGCCGGGGCATCAAGACCCAGGGACTGCCGGCGCATGCGCCCGCGCCACTGCCAGCCGATAAACGCCATCAAACCCATCGCGCCGAGGGTGAAGCCCAATCCATTGGATAAGTAGCTTTGCCCAATCTGCGACATGGCGGAGCTGGTCGGCGATACGGTTGTACCATTGGTGATGCCGATGAGGATACCGCGAAACGCCAGCATCCCGGCCAGAGTCACAATAAATGAGGGAACTTTGCGGTAAGCGACCCACCAGCCATTCCAGGCGCCGAGCAGCAATCCCAGCGCCAGCGTGACGATAATGGTGAACGGCAGCGGCCAACCCAGCCAGACGTCGCAGATAGCCGCGACGCCGCCCAGCAGTCCCATCATGGAACCGACGGAGAGATCGATTTCCGCTGAGATGATGACGAATACCATGCCGACCGCCAGGATCCCCGTAATCGCGGTCTGGCGGAGCAGGTTGGAGACGTTACGTGCGCTGAGATACGCACCGTCTGTTGTCCAGGTAAAGAACAGCATGATCACAATGATGGCCGCGATCATCACGAACACCTGTAGATTCAGCGATTTAATCCCAGGAAAAACGCCCGTCAGTGGGGCGGTGAGTTTAACGTCAGACGGATTGTTTTTCGACATGATGTTCGCTCCTCAAAGCGGCTTCCATCACCTGCTCTTGCGTCAGGTTATGATTGACCAGGTTGGCTTTCAGTTTTCCTTCATGCATCACCAGAATGCGGTCGCTGAGCCCCAGCACTTCGGGCAATTCAGACGAAATGACAATTACGGCGATACCCTGCTGAACGAGCTGGTTAATGAGCTTGTAGATTTCATATTTCGCGCCGATATCGATGCCCCGGGTAGGCTCATCAAGGATGAGAATTTGCGGGTTAAGCAACAGGCAGCGCGCCAGAATGGCTTTTTGTTGATTCCCACCGCTCAGACGTCCGATCGCCAGCTCAGGAGAAGACGTTTTGACTTTGAGACGTTGCAGGGATTCGAGGATGCATTTATATTCGGCGGCATCATCTAACTGGCTTACCTTGCCAGTGAACTGATCAAGCGCGGCGAGGGTAATGTTTTTCCCCACCGCCATGACCGGCACAATACCATCGCGTTTGCGGTCCTCCGGAACCATGGCGATCCCGTGGGCGATGGCCTGCTGGCAGTTGCGGATGTTAACGTACTGACCGTCAATCACCACCTCTCCTTCCCAGCGCCCGGGCCAGACGCCAAACAGACACTGAACAAGCTCCGTGCGTCCCGCGCCGACCAGACCAGCAATCCCCAGGATTTCGCCGCGCTTTAGTGAGAAGGAAACGTCATTCACGCGCCGGATATGGCGATTGACGGGATGCCAGGCCGTGAGGTGATCAACGCGTAAAATCTCTTCACCCGTGGTGTGAGGTTCGCTGGGGTAGAGTGCAGTGAGTTCGCGGCCAACCATCATGGTGATGATATCGTCTTCGCTCATGCCAGCCGCGTCGCGGGTGCCAATATGCTTGCCATCACGGATCACGCAGATCGTGTCGGAAATGGCTTTCACTTCGTTCAGCTTGTGTGAAATGTAGATGCAGGCGATATCGTGCTGTTGCAGATCGCGGATGATCTCCAGCAGCACCGTTGTTTCCTGTTCGGTGAGTGACGCTGTCGGCTCGTCCAGAATCAGCAGGCGCACTTGTTTATTCAGCGCTTTCGCAATTTCAACCAGCTGTTGCTGACCAAGGCCCAGTTCGCCCACCCGGGTATCGGGCGAAATTGCCAGACTGACCTGCCTGAGCAATTTTTGGCAGCGCAGGGTCATCATGTCGTAATCCAGCACGCCATGACGGCTTATTTCGCTACCGAGGAAAATATTCTCCAGCACGGTTAAGTGCTTAACCAGTGCTAACTCCTGATGGATGATGGCAATCCCTTTGCGCTCGGTATCACGAATATGGTTGGCCTGTAGCGTTTCTCCAGCAAATACAATTTCACCTTCGTAACTGCCATGGGGATAAATACCGCACAGTACTTTCATCAGCGTCGATTTACCTGAGCCATTCTCGCCGCATAATGAAATAATTTCACCGGCATTCAGTCTGAGGCTGACGTTATCAATCGCCTTGACGACACCGAAGGTTTTGGTGATGTTCTTCATTTCAAGTAGACAGGACATAGCGACTCCGCAGTAGCCAATGAGAGAACCGGGCGTAGTGGGAAATGCGCGCCCGCAGCCATCGCTGGGGCGCTGCGCTTACAGTTCGCTCTGCTTATGGAATCCGTCTTTAATCACGGTCTCATTGATGTTGTTTTTGTTAACGTCAATCGGCGTCAATAAGCGGGAGGGGACATCTTTCAGACCGTTGTTTAACGTAGCGTCGGCTTTAGGCTGCTGTCCGTTACCCAGTTCTACGGCGATTTCGGCGGCGGTATTGGCCAGCAGCGTAATCGGTTTATACACGGTCATTGTTTGTGTTCCTGCGACAATGCGCTTGATACCCGCAAGGTCGGCGTCCTGACCTGAAATCGCCACTTTTCCTGAAAGCCCTTGCGCACTGAGCGCCTGAACCGCACCGCCTGCCGTCGCGTCATTGGAGGCGACAACGGCGTCAATGTTGTTATTGTTCGCGGTTAAGGCGTTTTCCATAATTTTCAGCGCATTTTCCGGCAGCCAGCCATCAACCCACTGATCGCCAACCACCTTTATTTTTCCGGAATCGATATACGGTTTTAAAACTTTCATCTGCCCGGCGCGGAAGAGTTTGGCATTATTATCGACCGGCGAGCCGCCCATCAGAAAATAATTTCCCTGAGGGACACGTTCAACTAATGCCTGGGCCTGTAATTCACCGACTTTTTCGTTATCAAATGAAATATAGAAATCGATGTCTGCGTCATTGATCATGCGGTCATAAGCTAAAACTTTAATACCTTCCTGTTTCGCCTCTTTAACCACGTTACTTAATACTTGTCCGTTATAAGGAATAATAACGAGGACATCCACGCCTCGGTTAATCATATTTTCAATCTGCGACATCTGGGTTTCTTCATTCCCGTTCGCGGACTGGACAAAGACTTTTGCGCCAAGCGATTCGGCTTTGCTGACGAAAATATCGCGATCTTTCTGCCAGCGTTCGAGGCGCAGGTCATCAATCGCCATGCCGATTTTAATTTCTTTGGCATGTCCTGCCACGCTGGTGAGCAAAAGGGAGGTGCAGACAGTGAGTAAGAGATTCTTCATCTTCATAATCGTGATGCCTTTCGTTAGAGGGAGCAACAATAAAAGTAACAATCACAGCATAAGACGTTGCAGAATTTAGCAATTCATACGGGGAAGACAATTACAGATTTTTATCTTGCGGTTACGAAATTTGGTTTATTTCCTGAATTATGACCAGGATCGTACTTTTTATGGTGAAGACTGAATGTTGCATTTATGCCAGCAGAGTACCCATTTTTTGCAAATGGATATTTTTATTTTGCGAGGTGGCGCACACTTGTGAATTCTCTCAATAGCAGTGTGAAATAACATAATTGAGCAACGGGAGGGGAGTGCTCAATATTACGACATGACCTATTCTCGTCGTATTTCCTGATTATGGAGTTCATTATGCAGGCATATTTTGACCAACTCGATCGCGTTCGTTATGAAGGCCCCCGTTCCACTAATCCGTTAGCATTCCGTCATTACAACCCTGATGAGATCGTATTGGGCAAACGGATGGAAGATCATCTGCGTTTTGCAGCCTGCTACTGGCATACCTTCTGCTGGAACGGGGCTGATATGTTTGGTGTCGGGGCGTTTAATCGTCCGTGGCAGCAACCGGGGGATGCGCTGGCGCTGGCAAAACGTAAAGCGGACGTCGCGTTTGAATTTTTCCACAAGCTGCACGTTCCGTTCTACTGCTTCCACGATGTCGATGTTTCGCCGGAAGGCGCGTCGCTGAAAGAGTACAAAAATAACTTCGCCGAAATGGTGGATGTGCTGGCAGAGAAACAAGAGCAGAGCGGCGTGAAACTGCTGTGGGGTACGGCAAATTGCTTCACCAACCCCCGTTATGGTGCCGGGGCGGCGACGAACCCGGATCCAGAAGTGTTCAGTTGGGCGGCCACCCAGGTGGTAACGGCGATGGACGCCACGCACAAACTGGGTGGTGAAAACTACGTGCTGTGGGGCGGTCGTGAAGGGTACGAAACCTTGCTGAATACCGACCTGCGTCAGGAGCGTGAGCAAATTGGCCGCTTCATGCAAATGGTGGTTGAGCACAAACACAAAACGGGCTTCCAGGGCACGCTGCTGATTGAGCCGAAGCCGCAGGAACCGACCAAGCATCAGTATGATTACGACGCCTCAACCGTTTACGGCTTCCTCAAGCAGTTTGGTCTGGAAAAAGAGATCAAACTGAATATTGAGGCTAACCACGCGACGCTGGCAGGTCACTCGTTCCACCACGAAATCGCCACGGCGATTGCGCTGGGTCTGTTTGGCTCTGTCGATGCCAACCGGGGTGACGCGCAGCTGGGCTGGGATACCGACCAGTTCCCGAACAGCGTAGAAGAGAACGCATTGGTGATGTACGAAATCCTCAAAGCGGGCGGTTTCACCACCGGTGGCCTGAACTTTGACGCCAAAGTGCGCCGTCAGAGTACGGATAAATACGATCTGTTCTATGGCCATATTGGCGCGATGGACACGATGGCGCTGTCGCTGAAAATTGCCGCGCGCATGATTGAGGATGGCGAGCTGGATAAGCGCGTCGCGAAACGTTATGCCGGCTGGAGTAGCGAACTGGGCCAGCAGATCCTGAAAGGACAGATGTCGTTAAGCGAACTGGCGCATTATGCTGAACAGCACAACCTGGCGCCGGTGCATCAGAGCGGTCATCAGGAACAGCTGGAAAACCTGGTGAATCATTACCTGTTCGATAAATAATCGATATCGCCGGGTGACTCAGCGTTTCCTGGTCGGTGATTTGACAAGCCCGGTGAGCGTTGTGGCACCGGGCATTTCAGTTTAAGGAACCCACTCTATGTATATTGGGATCGATCTTGGCACCTCGGGCGTGAAAGCGATTTTGCTCAATGAGCAAGGCGAGGTGGTCGCATCGCAAACGGAAAAACTCACCGTCTCCCGTCCTCATCCGCTCTGGTCGGAGCAAGATCCCGAACAGTGGTGGCTGGCGACCGACCGCGCCCTGAAGGCGTTGGGCAAGCAGCATTCGTTAAGTCAAGTGAAAGCGCTGGGGATTGCCGGGCAGATGCATGGCGCGACGTTGCTCGACAGCCAGCAACAGGTGCTGCGACCGGCTATTCTGTGGAATGACGGACGTTGTGGCGAGGAGTGTGCGTTGCTGGAGTCAATGGTACCGCAGTCGCGCGCCATCACGGGTAACCTGATGATGCCTGGATTCACGGCTCCGAAGCTGCTGTGGGTACAGCGCCACGAGCCAGCGGTGTTCCGGCAGGTGGCAAAGGTGCTGCTACCGAAAGACTATCTGCGTTTACGCATGACCGGTGAATTTGCCAGCGATATGTCTGACGCTGCGGGAACGATGTGGCTGGATGTGGAAAAACGTGACTGGAGTAACGTGATGCTGAATGCCTGCGGCCTGACCCGTGACCATATGCCCGCGTTATTCGAAGGGAGTGAGATTACCGGCAAATTGCTGCCTGATGTCGCAATGGCGTGGGATATGCCTGCGGTTTCTGTCGTTGCAGGCGGTGGCGACAATGCGGCGGGCGCAGTCGGCGTGGGGATGGTCAATGCCGATCAGGCCATGCTGTCACTGGGAACGTCCGGCGTCTATTTTGCCGTCAGCGACGGTTTCCTGAGCAAGCCCGAAAGCGCAGTACACAGCTTTTGCCATGCGTTGCCTGAGCGCTGGCATCTGATGTCGGTGATGCTAAGTGCGGCCTCCTGTCTGGACTGGGCGGCAACATTAACCGGTCTGAAGACGGTGCCGGCGCTGATTGATGCGGCGCAGCAGGCTGATGAGGCAGCCGACCCTGTCTGGTTCTTGCCGTATCTTTCAGGTGAACGTACGCCGCACAATAATCCGCAGGCGAAAGGCGTGTTTTTTGGTCTGACCCATCAGCATGGACCGGCTGAGCTGGCGCGCGCGGTGCTGGAAGGCGTGGGCTATGCGCTGGCCGACGGGATGGATGTGGTACATGCCTGTGGGGTGAAGCCGCAAAGCATCACGCTGATCGGCGGCGGTGCGCGCAGCGCGTACTGGCGGCAAATGCTGGCGGATATCAGCGGCCTGCAACTGGATTATCGCACCGGTGGTGATGTGGGGCCGGCACTGGGTGCCGCTCGTCTGGCGCAAATTGCGATGAATCCGGAGAAGCCATTAGCCGAGTTATTACCGCAACTTCCGCTTGAACAAACACACATGCCTGACAGGCAACGCCATAGCGTTTATCAACAGCGCCGGGAAACCTTCCGTCGTCTTTATCAGCAGCTACTTCCACTCATGTCTTGAGCCTGAATCCCTCCTGTTTTGCAGGAGGGATTAACCCAAAGCATATAAATAATTGATCAATAAATTAAATATATGGATTTATTCTGAAATTCCATTTTCTGTTCATTTTTCAGTGTTGTCTTTCATAGGTTATCCCTAATCTGCATCCGTTGGATAAGGAGATCCCAGTGAAAAGCTCAACGTTAATTTCCTGGTTGTTGCTCATCTCAGGCACATCGACTTACGTTATCGGCTTAGGGATGGCATGTCCCTTACTGAGCGGAAAAGGTTATTTCCTCGGTGTCCTGGTGACCGCAATGTTTGTCACATACGTTTATCTACGTGAGGAAAAACGCGACCAACTGGACGATAGCGTCGTTACCGTGTGCCAACTGGTCGCGCTTATCACGCTGGGGTTGTTTCTGGTCGGCATCCTCAACGCGCCGCTATCACTGAGTGGGCGGGGTCTCTATCCGGTGGCGCTCTTTATGGGTCTACTGGGTTTTGTACGCCTGATTCGTGCATCGGATCATTAAATAAAAAGGGGATCACTTTGCTGTGGGGTTTCCTGGCTTGCTATTTGTTACGGCGTCTGAGACGGCGCTCTCCCTGATAACGGTTTTAGCCTCTCTGAAATGCCCGGCGCCACGACCGGGCATTTCAACATCAACTGACCAGCCTGCGCGTATCGATGCGTTGTAACAGCATTGAAAGCAGTAAACTGGCCACGAGGGTCGCGCTGAAAATCCACAACATATCCAGCGGCGGCCAGCGTTTGATTTCCAGACCGCTGGTGCGCAAGGCATGAATAATGAGCGCATGAAAGCCATAAATGCCGAGTGAATGGCGTGAAATCAGCCCCAGCCCAGGGACCGTTTGCGTATTCAGCGTGTTTTTCACCAGCGTCAGTAGCGCGACTGCACAGATAAAGACCATAGGGCCGCAATAGAGATACCAGGTATCGGCAAAATTGCCGCGCCACTGTAGTTCATGCAACGTCCCACGAGAGATGACCCACACCGCCAGCATGAAAAGTCCCGCGCTTAACCAGGAAAGCGCGCGTTTTTGTGTCTCCATCATGCCGATAGCGCGTCCCAGCATCCCGTACAAAATGTAGTAAAAGGTATCGCCGTTGATATACAAATTAATGGGGAGCCACTCGAATCCGCCGACTTTTTGCGACACGGTATTCGGATTGGCGAGAATGCCAATGACCACCATCAGCACCAGCAGCATTTTGCCACTCACGTTTTTCACCTCAATCAGCGGCGAGACCAGATAGATCACGGTGATCGCGAAGAAAAACCACAGATGATAGAACACCGGTTTTTGCAGCAGATTTTTTAAGGAGAGTTCGGCGTTAATCGAAGTAAACAATGTGATGTAGAGCAGGGCAACGGCGCTGTAGAACAGCAGGCACAGCGCGATGCGTAAAAAATGGCGTGGTTGTGCGCTGCGCTCGCCAAAAAAGAGGTAGCCCGAAATCATAAAAAATAGCGGCACGCTGACGCGTGAAGCCGAATTCAGTACGTTGGCAAGATCCCAGTTAACGGGACTGACACTCTGTGCATTGGTGATGTACCAGGTTGTGGTGTGAATCATGACCACCATCAGACAGGCGATCCCTCGCAGGTTATCAATCCAGAAAATTTTGGGCTGCATCAGTTCCTCTGTTTTCGTTTCAAAAATGGTCTGACTCACATTTTGTCAGCCTGTCCCGCTGGATTAATCTGAGTTTTTACACTAAAGGTTGTGATGGTCCGATGAGATTCGCAAAATGCGTCTGCCACACCGAACGTAATAATAATAAGACTGATCAGTAAATTAGGCGGTAATAAAATGATGATGAAATCTTTTTTTCCAGCAATGGTGATTCTGTTGCTGGCAGGATGTACACCCTCCCAGCCATCGCCGACACAAAAGGCGCAGAAAGTGAAAGTCAGCCCCACGCGCACGCTGGATATGGAAGCGCTGTGCAAAGATCAGGCTGCGCGACGCTATAATACCGGTACGCAGAAAATTGATGTTACGGGCTTTGAACAATTTCAGGGAAGTTATGAGATGCGCGGCGCTACCTTCCGTAAAGAGAGTTTTGTCTGCTCTTTTGACGCGGATGGGCAGTTTTTACATCTTTCCATGCGTTAAGCCCTGCCTTTTTCCCGTTTCGTACTGTATATCTTGCAGTCAGCGGGTATACTGAACCCTTCCTTTTAAAACCACACGTATCCAGCACGAAATACTATGCAAAAGTTTGATACCAAGACCTTCCAGGGCCTGATCCTGACATTACAGGATTACTGGGCTCGTCAGGGCTGTACCATTGTTCAACCTTTGGACATGGAAGTGGGTGCAGGTACCTCGCACCCGATGACCAGCCTGCGTGCGTTGGGGCCAGAACCGATGGCAACCGCGTATGTGCAACCTTCTCGTCGTCCAACTGATGGACGCTATGGCGAAAACCCGAACCGTTTACAGCACTACTATCAGTTTCAGGTGGTGATTAAGCCCTCTCCGGACAACATCCAGGAGCTGTATCTCGGGTCGCTGAAAGAGCTGGGTATGGATCCAACCATCCACGACATTCGCTTCGTGGAAGATAACTGGGAAAACCCGACGCTGGGTGCCTGGGGTCTGGGCTGGGAAGTGTGGCTGAACGGGATGGAAGTGACACAGTTCACTTACTTCCAGCAGGTCGGCGGACTGGAATGTAAGCCGATCACCGGTGAAATCACTTATGGTCTGGAACGTTTGGCCATGTACATTCAGGGCGTAGACAGCGTTTACGACCTGGTCTGGAGCGACGGCCCGTTGGGTAAAACCACGTATGGCGACGTGTTCCATCAGAACGAAGTGGAGCAATCCACCTACAACTTCGAATACGCGGACGTGGACTTCCTGTTCACCTGCTTTGAGCAGTACGAGAAAGAAGCGCAGCAACTGCTGGCGCTGGAAACGCCGCTGCCGCTGCCTGCCTACGAGCGTATTCTGAAGGCCGCCCATAGCTTCAACCTGCTGGATGCGCGTAAAGCCATCTCCGTCACCGAACGCCAGCGCTATATTCTGCGTATTCGTACCCTGACTAAAGCAGTGGCAGAAGCTTACTACGCTTCCCGTGAAGCCCTCGGCTTCCCGATGTGCAATAAAGACAAATAAGAGGCGGCCATGTCTGAGAAAACTTTCCTGGTGGAAATCGGCACTGAAGAGCTGCCACCAAAAGCCCTGCGCAGCCTGGCGGAATCCTTTGCTGCGAACGTGACGGCGGAGCTGGATAACGCCGGCATCGCGCACGGCCATGTTGAATGGTTTGCGGCACCGCGTCGTCTGGCGCTGAAAATCGCTAATCTGGCGGAATCACAGCCCGATCGCGAAGTTGAAAAACGCGGTCCGGCGATTGCCCAGGCATTTGATGCCGAAGGCAAACCGAGCAAAGCGGCAGAAGGCTGGGCTCGGGGGTGTGGTATTACCGTTGATCAGGCTGAGCGTCTGACCACCGATAAAGGCGAATGGCTGCTGTATCGTGCACACGTGAAAGGCGAAAGCGCCGAAGCGCTGTTGCCGAACATGATCGCTACATCGCTGGCGAAACTGCCGATCCCGAAACTGATGCGCTGGGGAGCAAGCGACGTGCATTTCGTACGTCCGGTTCATACCGTGACCCTGCTGCTGGGCGACAAAGTCATTCCGGCGACCATTCTGGGTATTCAGTCCGATCGCATTATTCGCGGCCATCGCTTTATGGGCGAGCCGGAGTTCACCATCGACAATGCCGACCAGTATCCGCAAATCCTGCTGGAGCGCGGTAAGGTCATTGCCGACTACGAACAGCGTAAAGCCAAAATCAAAGCGGATGCCGAAGACGCGGCGCGTACTATTGGCGGTAATGCCGATCTGAGCGACAGCCTGCTGGAAGAAGTGACCTCGCTGGTGGAATGGCCGGTGGTACTGACGGCGAAATTCGAAGAGAAATTCCTCGCGGTACCCTCTGAAGCGCTGGTGTACACCATGAAAGGTGACCAGAAGTACTTCCCGGTCTACGCCAACGACGGCAAACTGCTGCCGAACTTCATCTTCGTTGCGAACATCGAATCGAAAGATCCTCAGCAAATCATCTCCGGTAACGAGAAGGTGGTGCGCCCGCGTCTGGCGGATGCCGAGTTCTTCTTCAATACTGACCGTAAAAAACGACTGGAAGATCACCTGCCGCGTCTGCAAACCGTGCTGTTCCAACAGCAGCTGGGTACATTGCGCGACAAGACCGATCGTATTCAGGCGCTGGCGGGCTGGATTGCCGGTCAGATTGGCGCAGACGTTAACCATGCCACCCGTGCGGGCCTGCTGTCGAAATGTGACCTGATGACCAACATGGTCTTCGAATTCACCGATACCCAGGGCGTAATGGGCATGCACTATGCTCGCCACGATGGTGAAGCGGAAGATGTTGCCGTCGCTCTGAACGAACAGTATCAACCGCGCTTTGCCGGTGATGACCTGCCGTCTAACCCGATTGCCTGCGCACTGGCGATTGCGGATAAGATGGACACCCTGGCGGGAATCTTCGGTATCGGTCAGCACCCGAAAGGGGACAAAGACCCGTTTGCGCTGCGTCGAGCTGCGCTGGGCGTGCTGCGCATTATCGTTGAGAAGAACCTGAACCTCGATCTGCAAACGCTGACCGAGGAAGCGGTGCGTCTGTACGGTGATAAGCTGACCAACGCGAACGTTGTGGATGACGTGATCGACTTTATGCTCGGTCGCTTCCGGGCCTGGTACCAGGATGAAGGTTACACCGTGGATACCATCCAGGCGGTGCTGGCACGTCGTCCGACCCGTCCGGCTGATTTTGACGCGCGTATGAAGGCGGTCTCGCACTTCCGTACGCTGGAAGCGGCATCTGCGCTGGCGGCAGCCAACAAGCGTGTCTCTAACATCCTGGCGAAGTCTGATGAGACGCTGAACGAGCGTGTTAATGCCTCAACGTTGAAAGAGCCAGAAGAGATCGCGCTGGCGATGCAGGTTGTGGTACTGCGTGACAAGCTCGAACCGTACTTTGCCGAAGGCCGTTACCAGGACGCGCTGGTGGAACTGGCTGAACTGCGCGAGCCGGTCGATTTATTCTTCGAAAAAGTGATGGTGAACGTCGAGGATAAAGAGTTGCGTATCAACCGCCTCTCGATGCTGGAAAAACTGCGTGAGCTGTTCCTGCGTGTGGCGGATATTTCGCTGCTGCAATAAACATCGCGCAAGTCACCACCGCAGACAAACGCTGAAACCTGCCCTCGGGCAGGTTTTTTTATGGACGGGACAGGAAGAGTTACTGCAACTGCAATTCCGTCAGACAGGTCTGGCTGTCATCCTTCGTGGCAATGGCGTGTGATGCCGTTTTGCCGTTGTAGCTCACTTCTATTGTCCCTTCAATATTGCGCGGCAACCAGACGCCGATAAACCCGTTCTGATAGCTTTTGAGCGGTTTCTGAATCAGCACATTGCCTTTGTTATCCGTCACTTTAACGTTGAACGTCGTGTCCGGCATTTCACCCTGGCAGCCGGACAAACTGTGGTTAAAGCACGGGTGCGTCTGCTGCTGGTAAGGTGCAAACGAGAGATAGAATTTTTCGCCCAACGGCAGGGTATACATCTGCCCATCAGAAGCGAGTTTTAACTCGGTACTGGTGATGGAAGCCGAATACGGCAGCGGGCGGGATTGTGGCGTTTGATCGATGGTATCCACGATCTGCTCGACTGACTTACCGGCAAGACCATGTTCGGCAAGGAATGTGGCTTCTGGCGATGCAGCAAACGCGGCGCCGCTGGTGAGTAAACCTAGCGTGAAGAACAACGGGAGTCTGGACATAGCGTCAATTCCATGTGAAAAACAGGGTTTTCACTATAAAGCTTACCCTTAGGGAAAGGTCAAAGGCTGGCCAGGTAAAGTAATGCAAAGAAGGGAAACAGGGATATCGAAAGGCGGGCAAGAGATAAAAAAAATCCCCGCCGTCTGGCAGGGATCTTGAATTCTGAGCTTATCTAAGCTTACAGGCTGGTTACGTTGCCAGCTGCCGGGCCTTTAGCGCCGCTTTCGATGGTGAAGGAAACTTTCTGACCTTCGTCCAGAGATTTGTAGCCATCGTTCTGGATAGCAGAGAAGTGTACGAACACGTCTTTAGAGCCATCGTCAGGAGTGATGAAGCCGAAGCCTTTGTCAGCGTTGAACCATTTTACGATACCAGTCATTTTACCGGACATAGTGTATTACCTTTTAAAAAATAAGTGTGCCTTTCGGCGATATGGCGTGCTCTACAGATTTTTTAAGCGTTAAGGAAATGCGCACTACGAGGGGTATCAACGATAACTCTTGAAGGGGACTGCCTTACTAAACTGCTTTAATGGTCTGTACGTCAAACCGTGGAACGCATTAACTCATGTAACGCCTGGGGATGCAACTGTTATTTTTCGCCCGATAGGTTAAGTGGTCAGAAAACGGTCCTGTATCAGGACCGTTCATCAATGATTGTCGATTACTCCATCAACTGCTTACTCAATGCCGGGTTAGCCTGTATCAGGCGCATCAGCTTCAATTCGGTACTGGAGGGTTTAACGCGTTTTGATTCCCACTCCTGTACCAGTGCAACCGTTACGCCTAACGCTCTGGCGAAATCATCCGTTTCCAGCCCGCTCCCCCGGCGTAATTGTTCAAATTCGCTAAAGGGACTTGGCTTATGTGTCAGGGTGATTTTTGATGTTTCTTCTTTAAAAACAATTTGTTCCAGGCTGCTCAGCAGCTCAAACATTGGATCTTTAGATTCCATTGAGAACTCCTTTAAATCACACAGCGAGATCGTGAATTTCATCGAAGCCAGTTAAGAATAGTCGTAAATGAGAAAGCGCGTTGGGCGTCACAGTTTAAGAGGGGAACAAGACTCGTTTCAGCGGCGAGAAGGCGGCGGATTTGTAGCTTGCTAACGATTTGATAACGGGCACTATATCCCGCGTGGTAATGTGAAATGTAAAGATTACGAAAATATGACTATTTCCTGGCAGGCGATTACCTGCCAGGAGGAAAAATCAGGCTTTTTGCGCGGCGTGAGTCGGTGATTCTGTCGGCGTTGATGCGCCAGAGAGCTGGCGTTTACCTGCCCAGTATTTCATCATCAAGGCAAAGGCAGACACTAACGCCGGAATGGCCAGGAATGTAAAGATGGTTTCGAACGCGAGTTGCGCCTGCATCAGGAAGGCGCCGCTAAACGCACCGAGGATGCCGCCGAAACGGCCCAGACCTAACATCCATGCCACACCAGTCGCGCGGCCCTGTGTGGGGTAAAAACCCGCCGCCAGCGCGGGCATGGACGATTGTGCGCCGTTCATGATTGTCCCGGCGATAAAAACCATCACCCCCATGAGCACCAGGCTGCTGGTGGAGAACCCAACCAGGCAGACAAACACCCCGGTCAACAACCAGCCGACCGCCACCACTTTGTTCGGGTTGAATTTGTCCATCAGCGCGCCCAGCACCAGGACGCCAATTCCGCCGCCCAACGGGAACAAGGCGGTAATGATGGACGCCTGGCTCAGCGTGGCCCCTGTTTCACGGATCAGCAGCGGCAGCCAACTGGTCAGCAGATAGAAGATCAGCAACCCCATAAAGTAGGTCAGGCACAGCATTACCGTACCCAGTGCGTAACGCGGCGAGAAGATGACGCCCAGCGCTGATTTCTCTTTAATCTGGCCGGTTTCACGCAGGACAAAGTGCGTCGCTTCCGGTAGCGGGGCGATACGGCGCAGAATGGTGCCAATCTGCTGCTGTGATTTGTTCTTAACCACCAGATAACGGGCAGATTCCGGCAGTAAAACGATCAACACCACTGCCAGCACCAGCGGCATCACGCCGCCGAGGATCAGTACGCTTTGCCAGCCGTAATGCGGGATCAGCCAGGCGGAGACAAACCCGCCCATCGACGAGCCAATCGGGAATCCGACGAACATCAGATTCACCAGCAGCGCGCGACGGCGTTCTGGTGCGTATTCACTCATCAGGGTCGCGGCATTGGGCATTGCCGCCCCCAGACCCAGACCAGTTAAAAAGCGCAATGCGGTCAGTTGGTTCAGCGTGCTGGCAAAGGCGGTGAGCAGGCTGAAGCCGCCAAACACCAGAATCGATATAATCAGGACTTTTTTGCGACCGATGCGGTCAGCCATTGGACCCGCGGTGAGCGCTCCGACGGCAAGCCCCACCAGCGCGGCGCTCATGACCGGGCCGAGCGCGGATTTTTCAACGCCCCACTCTTGAACGAGATCGGAGGCGATGAAGCCGATAATCGCGGTATCGAATCCGTCCATCGCGACGGTCACAAAACACAGCACGAGAATCATCCACTGGTATTTTGAAAAGGGATGCTCGTTAATAAACGCTTGAATATCAGTCGTTTTGTTTGTCATGCGGTCATTCCTGCGAAAGCAACGCGGGGGACAGAGGGTGTTTTTATTTTCTCCACCGCAAGCGTTAGGATTAATTGTGCGATTATCGAACGTTTATTCGTTAATCGTTCAATTAATCAAAACATTGAAGCCCGTGTTCGGCAATCACCCCACCGAGGTTAACGTGCGATAATCGTACGAATTGCCCCTTCACTGGCCGACTTAATGCTGAAAAGCTATTAAAATCATAGAACTACTTCTTGTTAATGCCCTCAGAACAGAGGTGGTAAATGTGATGTGTTTAACAATAAAATAACAATTTGGTCATCGCTATTTCGCCAGACGAATTTCCGCCACAAGATTACGCGGAAGGGGTATCCTGCGAGCCTGACCTGGACTATCCTTGTAAGCCGTAAGGCACGCGTATTGCGCAGTGCGCATTTTTGGGTGAAAGGAGTATTAAAATGGCGACAGGTAAGTCCTGCTCTCGCTGGTTTGCGCCTCTTGCGGCGTTGTTAATGGTAGTTAGCCTGAGTGGGTGTTTTGATAAAGAAGGCGATCAGCGTAAAGCGTTTGTCGATTTTCTACAGAATACGGTGATGCGTAGCGGCGAGCGTCTACCCACCCTGACCGCC
This sequence comes from Citrobacter sp. RHB20-C16, assembly GCF_013890155.1. NCBI lineage: Bacteria > Pseudomonadati > Pseudomonadota > Gammaproteobacteria > Enterobacterales > Enterobacteriaceae > Citrobacter > Citrobacter sp. RHB20-C16. The sequence continues at coordinate 223,280 of NZ_CP057630.1, forward strand.
GATCAGAAAAAACAGTTCGGTCCGTTTGTTTCTGATTACGCGATTCTGTATGGCTACTCACAGCAGGTGAACCAGGCGATGGATTCCGCGTTGCGTCCGGTTGTTGATAGCGTTAATGCCATCCGTGTGCCACAGGATTATGTGACGCAACGTGGGCCGCTGCGTGACCTGAACGGTTCTCTCGGCGTATTGGGTCAGCAGTTGCAGAATGCGAAACTGCAGGCCGATGCGGCGCATGGCGCACTGAAACAGGCCGATGACCTGAAGCCGGTGTTTGACCAGGTGTATAAGAAAGTGGTGACGACGCCCGCAGACGCGTTGCAGCCGCTGATCCCGGCCGCGCAGATCTTCACTCAGCAACTGGTCCAGGTGGGTGATTTTGTCGCGCAGCAGGATACGCAGGTGAGTTTTGTGGCGAATGGTATTCAGTTCCCGACTTCGCAGCAGGCAAGTCAGTACAACGCATTGATTGGGCCGCTGGCCTCGCAGCATCAGGCATTTAACCAGGCCTGGACTGCGGCGGTTAACGCTATTCAGTGATGAAGCTGCCGGGCAGGCGATAGCGCCTCCCGGCTGTTTTTGTTACCCCGCAACCTGCGGGTTCACGCAGTTCTTCTCGACCTTTCCTTGCAGCGCATCAATCAGATTATCTACCGCGCAGGCCGCCATGTTATAGCGCGTTTCGTGGGTGGCTGAACCAATGTGTGGTACCGCCACAACGTTACTCAGCGACAACAACGGTGAATCAACTGGTAGTGGCTCTTGCTCAAACACATCCAGACCGGCAGCGTGTATTTCGCCCTGTTGCAGTGCGGCAATCAGCGCGTTTTCATCGACCACCGGACCACGTCCGGCATTAATGAAGATGGCAGAGGATTTCATTTTAGCGAACTGCTCTGCGCCAAACAGATGATGCGTCTCGTCGGTCAGCGGCAGGATCAGGCAGACAAAGTCTGATTCCTGCAACAGCGTATCGAGGTCACAGTAGCGGGCGTTGAAGCGCTCTTCCGCTTCCTGATGGTGGCGGCGGGCGTTGTAGAGAATCGGCATGTTGAAGCCGAAGTGGGCGCGCTGTGCCAGCGCAAGACCAATGCGTCCCATCCCGACAATCCCCAGCGTTTTGTGGTGCACATCAATACCAAACCAGTCAGGACCAATGCTGGAGGTCCATTCGCCGACCTTCACGCGCTCGGCCACTTCCACAACGCGGCGAGCGGTCGATAGCACCAGTGCCATGATCGTATCGGCAACGGTTTCCGTCAGCACGGTGGGCGTATGCATCAGCAGTACCTTACGTGCGTTCAGCGCATCCACATCGAAATTGTCATACCCCACGGAGATCGTTGAGGTTGCGCGGAGCGTCGGCATTTTCTCCAGCAGCGCGGTATCGACGGTTTGGCTGGAGCCCAGCAGACCTTCAGCACTGGCAAAGGCTTGCGCGTGTTGTTCAACCGTCTGCGGGCTCAGGTCCGGCACCTGGGTGACGGTGAAATGTTCTTCCAGGCGATGCAGTAAATCGTCAGGTAACGCTTTGTAGAGAATAATGGACGGCTTCATATGACTCTCCATGAGTGAAAGTTTACGCGTGGCGTGCGCCAACCGGGACGTGCTGATTATTAGCAGGCTTAACAATTAAAGTTAGCCATACTGAGGCGAAAAGCGCCACCCCCATAAAAATGTACGAGGCGGACGGGCTGCCGGTGGCGCCGTTGAGGTAACCGACAAACCACGAGCCGAGGAACGAGCCCAGCGCGCCCATACTGTTGATTAGCGCCATTGCGCCACCGGCAACGTTGCGCGGCAACATCTCCGGAATGATGGCGAAAAACGGGCCATACGGGGCGTACATCGCCGCACCGGCAATCACCAGCAGGGTATAAGAGGCCCAGAAGTTATTCGCGCCGACGGCCCAGGAACCGATAAAAGCACACGCGGCAATCAGCAGCAGAGGCCAGACGAACAGTTTACGGTTCTGTAATTTATCCGAGGCCCAGGAGGCGATAATCATCGCCACGGTGGCTGCCAGATACGGGACAGAAGAGAGCCAGCCCACTTCGACCATTCCCAGATTCGCGCCGCCTTCGCGGATGATTGATGGCAGCCACAGCACGAAGCCGTAGACGCCAATACTCCAGGTGAAATATTGCATGCATAACAGGATCACATTACGGGAGCGGAACGCTTCGCCGTAGTTGCGTACAGCCTTAATCCCCTGCTGCTCTTGTTCGAGTTGCGTTTGCAACGCCGTTTTTTCTGACTCGGTCAGCCAACCGACCTGCGCCGGTTTGTCTTTCACCAGCACCCACCAGCAGAAGGCCCACAGAATGGCGGGAACCCCTTCGATGATGAACATCTCACGCCAGCCGAGCGCCTGGATCAGGTAACCAGACACCACTGACATCCACAGGACCGTCACCGGGTTACCGAGGATCAGGAAGGTATTTGCTCGCGAACGCTCCGACTTCGTAAACCAGTTACTGATGTAAATCAGCATCGCTGGCATAACAGCGGCTTCCACTACCCCGAGAATAAAGCGAATAGCGGCCAGCGCCGGGATATTGCTGACCATCCCGGTCAGCGACGCGCAACCGCCCCATAAAATCAGGCAGACAAAAATCAGTTTGCGCACGCTCCGGCGTTCGGCATACACCGCGCCGGGGATCTGAAAGAAGAAATAGCCGAGGAAGAACAGGGCGCCGAGCAGGGATGAGATCCCTTTGGTGATGCCAAGGTCTTCGTTAATGCCCGCGGCGGACGCGAAGCTGAAGTTTGCACGGTCAAGATACGCCAGGCTATACGTGATGAACACGATAGGCATGATGTACAACCAGCGTTTTGCTGCATTTGTTGAGTTTGCCATAATCAACCTCTGTTGTTTCTGCCGCCGCTGTCTGTAGGGTACAGGGGGCTGTTATCATTACGTAAGGTTATTCGCCTAACGTTTCACGTGTGGGTAAGCCTTCGCTGTCGCCCTGCACCTGAATGGCCAGTGCGCCAATTTTGTTGCCGCGTGTGACGGCCTGCGACAGCGTACGACCTTCCAGTAAGGCGCTGATGACGCCGACGGCAAAGCCATCGCCGGCACCGACCGTATCGACCACGTTGTCCACTTTGACCGGGGCAACGCTGCCTTTTTCGCCGTCGGCGGTTTTATACCAGGCGCCGTCTGCGCCTGTTTTCAGCACCACGGCTTTCACGCCGTGACGGAGATAGAAATCCGCAATCCCTTCTGGCGTCTGTTGTCCGGTTAAAATCATCCCTTCCTTCAGGCCCGGTAATACCCAGTCGGCCTGGAATGCGAGACGATTCAGTTTCTCAACCATCTCGGCTTCACTTTTCCACAGCACCGGACGCAGGTTGGGGTCAAATGAGAGTGTCTTGCCCTGGGCTTTCATCGTGCGCGCCGTGTGCGCCAGCAGTTCATAGGAACTGGGGGAAAGCGCCGCAGCGACGCCGCTCAGATGCAGATGACGGGCACTGGAGAAATACGCGTCGTGGTAGTCCGCAACGGACAGATGGCTGGCGGCGGACCCTTTACGGAAATACTCCACAATGGGATCGGTTCCATTTTCAACTTTAGATTTTAGCTGAAAGCCGGTTGCGTAGCGCTCATCCAGGGTGACTCCCTGCGCATCAATCCCCTCTTTTTTCAGTGAGTTGAGAACAAAGCGACCAAAGCTGTCGTTACCTACGCGGCTCACCCAGCCGACTTTCAGTCCCAGTCGTGCCAGGCCGGTGGCAACGTTCAGTTCGGCACCGGCAACACGCTTGATAAACTGCTCAACCTCGGCCAGATCGCCGGTCTGCGTTGCTACAAACATCGCCATCGCTTCGCCGATTGTGATGACATCCAGTGAATGCTTCATGCCTTACTCCTTACGTAACAAATCGACGTAGTGGCGGGTAACCGCAGTCAGATCGGCCCCTTCCAGCGGGAATTCAATGCCGCGCGGAACGTCGGTGGGCAACAACTTGAGCAGGTCGAGCCAGCGGGGCTCTGCCTGGTCCGGGGGAACGGCGCGATAGCTGTCGTGGTGCGCGGTGGCGGCTTTAACGTGAACATAACCCACTGACTTCGCCAGTTGATGAGCGGCCTCTTCTGGCGAATCGCCTACCCATAGCCAGTTGCCCATATCAAAGGTCAGGTGTACAGGCAGCGCATGTTGCTGACAGGCGGCGTTAAAACGTTGCATGGGGGCCAGTCGTCCGCAGGCGGTCTGGTCGTTCTCGACTACCAGCGCCATACCGCTGCTTTCCAGCCAGTCGCGCAGGGTGTCAAATTGTTCTGCGTGGACAAAATGGCCCAGCGAAACCTTCAGCCATAGCGCGCGCAGCGTTTGCGCTTCCTGAAGCAGTGACGGCAGTTGTAGATTGAGGCGGCCATCGTCCATGAACAGCGGTTGTGGCGCGGAATAGCAGGCCAGCAGATCGAAGCATTCGATGGCTGACGCCAGTGTGGTCAGGGCGCTGAGCTCAGCGTCAGTAAACAGTTCGCGGCGAATTTCGACGCCGTCTGCACCTGCACCGGCAATGATAGGCAGCATCGCGGTTTGTCCGCCGGCAGCGCGGACAGTGTCGTGGCCATAGGCAGCGGTGACCACTATCAGTTTTCTTTGCATAGGAACTCCAGAACTCACGCTAATGTGATTACGCTAGATGGAACCGGTTCCAAAGAAAAGCGTGATGTGTCGAAATTATGATCACCATCACGAAGGAAAATTAACGGGCAGTGGAGCCGCGAACGATCAGCTCGCCGGAGAAAACCTGTTCATGAATGGCGTCGCTGCCGCCTTCAATCCTGCGTACCACTTGTTCGACAGCGGCATAACCAATCTGCCACGTGGGTTGTTTCAGGGTCGTGATCCCGACTCCTGCCAGTTCGGCCCATTCCAGCTCATCGAACCCCAACAGACCAATATCGCTGCCCCAGTTGAGGCCAATGCGCTTTAGCGAGCGGGCGACCTGAAGGGTGAGCGCACCGTTAGCGGAAATCACTGCCTTGCGCATCCCGCGATGCTGCTGGTGGAACTGGCGTAAGGTGTTATCGAGTTGCGTATTCTCGGAAAGCGGAACTTCGGCGTTTTCGGCGACAACGCCCGGATAACGTGCCAGTGTTGCCCGAAAGGCGCTCAGTCGTTCACGACGGGTATTGACCATCCCCAGCGGTTCGCTGAGAAACAGCAGTGCTTCAAAGCCTTGTTCAATCAGGTGTTCGGTGGCGGTGGTGGCGGCCTGAGTGTTGTCCAGCCCGACGACGTCGCAGGCGAAGTCAGGGATTTTGCGATCGATCAGTACCATCGGCAACGCGGACTGTTGCAGGCGATTCAACCCCTCTTCACGCATCCCCACGGCGTTGACCACAATACCTTCGACCTGATAACTGCGCAGCAGATCGAGATAGTGCAATTCCTGGTTCACCTCGTTATTGGTGTTACAGACCAGCGGCGTAAAGCCTTTCTCGCGACAGGCGGCCTCGATACCGCTTAACACGTGGACGGAATAGGGGTTGGTGATATCGGCAATGATCAGGCCAATCAAACGTGTGCGACCTCGTTTCAGGCCGCGTGCCATCAGGCTGGGGCGATAGTCGAGGTCGGCAATGGCTTTTTCAATACGCGCCAGCAGGGCATCGGAAAGCAGGTGTTTTTCGCCGTTGAGATAACGTGAAATGCTGGTTTTACCGGTTTTTGCCGCTTTCGCGACATCGCTGATGGTGGGGCGTGTTGATTTGCTCATCGCTGATTTCCTTGCCTTTGGTGAGCATACCTTAGCGCGAAAATGCCTGATGACGCTACGCTTACCGGGCCTGTTGGTGGGTTTAAAGCCGGGGAAGGCAATGCCGCCACCCGGCACAACCGTTACTGAATCGGACTTAACGTAATTTCGACACGACGGTTCTGGGCTTTCCCTTCCGCCGTGCTGTTGCTGGCGATCGGATTTGCCGGACCCATGCCGCTGGTGCGGATGCGGTTGGCGGCAACGCCCTGGGTGATCAGTGCGCTGGCTACGCTGTCCGCACGCTGCTGTGACAGACGCATGTTCAGATCCTGGCCGCCGGTGCTGTCGGTATACCCGATCACATTGACGGCGGTTTTTTCGTATTCCTTCAGTACCATCGCCACGCCGGTCAGCGTGTTGGCACCTGCCGGTTTCAGGGTGGCGCTGCTGCTGTCGAAGGTGACGTTATTCGGCATGTTCAAAATGATGTTATCGCCACTTCGCGTCACGCTTACGCCGGTTCCCTGCATTTTGTCGCGCAGTTTTGCTTCCTGGACGTCCATGTAATAACCGACGCCGCCGCCGAGCGCTGCCCCTGCCGCGGCACCAATCAGTGCGCCTTTACCGCGATCCTTCTTCGACGAGGAGAGAGCGCCGATACCCGCGCCCACCAGCGATCCAATGCCTGCGCCAATGCCAGATTTACCCGCTTCGCGTTCGCCGGTGTAAGGGTTGGTTGTGCAGCCAGAAACCGCCAGGGCGCCGCTCACGATAGCGGCAATGACTAAAACACGTTTCTTCATCTTAATTCCTTAATGACATTCTTATTTTTTGCCACAGCGACCGTGGCGGTTGATTATGACGTGTGTAGATGAAGAAAATTCCAGGGATCTCTCTGAAATTTGTAAGTAACATTGAACGCCGTAATACATCATCTCATCTGCAGGAGCGCCTGGCTTGACGACGCATTATTCGGTGTTAACCGCCGCCCATTGGGGGCCAATACTTGTCGAAACGGACGGAGAAACGGTGCTCTCCTCCCGGGGGGCGCTGCCCACTTCGCATCCCAATTCGCTGCAAAGCGCGGTTCGCGATCAGGTGCACAGTCAAAGCCGGGTACGCTATCCGATGGTACGAAAAGGGTTTCTGGCTTCGCCGGAACAACCGCAGGGTGTGCGCGGGCAGGATGAGTTTGTGCGTGTGAGCTGGGACGAGGCGCTGGCGTTGATTCATGCGCAGCATAAACGCATTCGCGATACGTATGGCCCCGCCTCCATTTTTGCCGGTTCTTACGGCTGGCGTTCCAACGGTGTTCTGCACAAGTCGGCGACGTTATTACAACGTTATATGGCGCTGGCGGGCGGCTATACCGGACATCTGGGCGACTATTCTACCGGCGCGGCGCAGGCCATCATGCCGTACGTGGTGGGCGGTAGCGAGGTTTACCAGCAGCAAACCAGCTGGCCGGTGATTCTCGAACACAGCGAGGTGGTGGTGTTATGGAGTGCCAACCCGCTGAATACCCTGAAAATTGCCTGGAATGCGTCGGATGAACAAGGGATCCCTTACTTTGACGCGTTGCGTAATAGCGGGAAACGGCTGATCTGTATTGATCCGATGCGATCGGAAACCGTTGATTTCTTTGGCGACAAAATGGAATGGATTGCGCCGCACATGGGGACTGACGTGGCGCTGATGCTTGGCATCGCGCATACGCTGGTAGAACATGGCTGGCATGACGAGGCGTTTCTTGCCCGCTGTACCACGGGCTATGAGGTCTTTTCAGACTATCTGTTGGGTGTGAGCGACGGTATTGCCAAAACGGCAGAGTGGGCGGACCCGATTTGCGGCGTTCCGGCGGCGAAAATCCGTGAACTGGCAGAATTGTTCCATAAAAATACCACTATGCTGATGGCCGGTTGGGGCATGCAACGCCAGCAGTTTGGCGAACAAAAGCACTGGATGATTGTCACCCTGTCCGCCATGCTGGGCCAGCCTGGCATACCTGGCGGTGGTTTTGGTCTTTCCTATCACTTTGCTAACGGGGGGAATCCGACCCGCCGTTCTGCCGTGCTGGCGTCAATGCAGGGCAGCCTGCAAGGCGGGACCGACGCGGTGGAGAAAATCCCGGTGGCGCGCATTGTGGAAGCGCTGGAAAACCCCGGCGCGCCGTATCAGCATAACGGGATGAACCGCCACTTCCCGGATATCCGCTTCATCTGGTGGGCGGGCGGGGCGAATTTTACCCATCACCAGGACACCAACCGACTGATTCGCGCCTGGCAAAAACCGGAGCTGGTGGTGATTTCCGAATGCTTCTGGACCGCGGCGGCGAAGCATGCCGATATTGTGCTGCCTGCGACGACTTCCTTTGAGCGTAACGATCTCACCATGACCGGGGATTACAGTAACCAGCATCTGGTGCCCATGAAGCAGGTCGTGCCGCCGCAGTACGAAGCGCGCAATGATTTCGATGTTTTTGCCGCGCTGAGCGAACGCTGGGAGCAGGGCGGTTATCAACGCTTTACCGAAGGGAAGAGCGAACTGGAATGGCTGGAGACGTTTTATACGATTGCCGGGCAGCGCGGGGCCAGCCAGCAGGTGACGTTGCCGCCGTTTGCCGAATTCTGGGAAGCGAATCAACTGATTGAAATGCCGGAAAATCCGGTCAATGCGCAGTTTATCCGCTTTGCGGATTTTCGTCGTGACCCGGACGCGCATCCGCTGAAAACCGACAGCGGTAAGATCGAGATTTACTCACAGCGAATTGCCGGTTACGGCTATGCAGATTGCCCCGGACACCCGATGTGGCTGGAACCGGATGAGTGGCACGGCAACGCCGAACCGGAGCAACTACAGATTGTGTCGGCGCACCCGGCGCATCGTCTGCACAGCCAGCTTAACTACAGTCACCTGCGTGAACGGTATGCGGTGGCAGATCGTGAGCCGGTGACGATTCACCCGCAGGATGCTCAGGCGCGCGGCATCCGTGACGGTGATGTGGTACGCATCTGGAATCACCGTGGTCAGATCCTTGCAGGCGCCGTGGTCACTGACGGTATCAAACCTGGCGTTATCTGCATTCATGAAGGGGCATGGCCGGACCTTGACCCTGCCGCGGGAGGCATCTGTAAAAACGGCGCGGTGAATGTGCTGACCAAAGACCTGCCCAGTTCGCGTCTGGGGAACGGCTGCGCGGGCAATACCGCGCTGGCGTGGCTGGAGAAATACAGCGGGCCAGCGCTTACGCTTACGGCGTTTACTCCGCCCGCCAGCCCATAATCCAGGTGGGATGCTGGGTATCTTCCTGCCATGCGCTGTCTTCGATACGAAAGCCCAGCGCGTGGTAGAAATTCACCGCGTTCTGGTTTTTTTGGTATACCTCAAGGCTCAGCACGTCAAAACACTGCTGAACATGCTGTACCAGCGCTTTCCCTATCCCGCTACGTAACGCATCCGGGGCGACAAACAACGCCCCTAAAAAACGCCCGTCCATGACGCTCACAAACCCTTTCAGCGCCTCGTCTTCCTCCCAGACCCAGGTTCTGGCGGCGGGCAGGTAAACATCGCGCACCACTGCCTCGCTCTCATGCCAGTAGCGTTCTGCGATAAAAGGATGCGCATAGATGGTGCTTTCCAACCACAACGCCAGCAATGGCGTCATGTCAGCACTATGAAACTCGCGAATCATGTTTATCTCCTGGATGACAGAAACAGCCGGTGATGTGGTCATTGACCAGTCCGCAGGCCTGCATGAAGGAGTAGCAAATAGTGGTGCCGACGAACTTGAATCCCCGTTTTTTTAACGCTTTCGACAGGGCGTCGGAGGCGGGCGTGGAGGTCGGGATTTCGCCCAACGCGGCGGCGCGGGTGATTTGTGGCTGGTTATCCACGAATGACCAGACGAAGTCGGCAAACGGTTCGCCGTTTTGCTCCATCGCCAGGTATGCCCGGGCATTGCCGATGATGGCCTGAATTTTCCCCCGATGGCGGATGATCCCGGCATCAAGCAGCAGTCTTTCCACATCGTCTTCCTGCATGGCTGCCACGCGGATGGGATCGAACTGGTGGAAGTTAGTGCGATAATTCTCGCGTTTCTTGAGGACGGTGATCCACGAAAGGCCAGCTTGTTGGCCTTCCAGACAGATCATTTCGAACAGTTTTTTACCGTCGTGCTCGGGTACGCCCCATTCGTTATCATGATAGGCAATATAAAGGGGGTCCTGACTGACCCAACCGCAACGTTCCATACTTCCCTCGCTCTTTGACTTGCCATAAAAATATCGTTCCGGGTGCCTTGACGCTCCCGCGAAAAAGACAATATTTAATACAGGGCTTTCGCCTGTCATCCTTAATTACAATGACAATAATATCGCCGATTTCGGCTCTCTTCTGGAGTCGCATTGATGATGATAAAAAAATGCAGTGGTCGCCGGGAAATTATTCTCCTGGCGAGCGTCGTAGTTTGTTCGCTTTACATCAACACAGCCCGTGCCTGGCAGCAAGAATATATCGTTGATAATACGCCTGGATATACGACTGAACGCTATACATGGGACAGCGATCACCAACCGCGCTATGACGACATTCTGGCGGAACGTATCCGGACGACACAAACTGTGCCGGGTCTGGCGGTAAATCTTGAGCAAGCTTCACCCACGGAGGCCACCAGCGGCATGAGTATGGGCTGGAATTTTCCCGTCTCTGGCGACATCACGACCGGACCGGTGGCGGCATTACATTACGATGGCACCACGCCCGCTATTTATAACGAATTTGGCGATAGCGTGGTCAGCCAGTCGCCCGACCCGTTATGGCATGCCAGTGTCAGTACGCTGGGCTGGCGGGTGAATTCTCAGTTTGGCGATCTGCGACCGTGGGCGCAAATCAGCTATAACCAGCAGTTTGGCGAAAATATCTGGAAGGCGCAGTCGGGGCTCAGTCGAATGACGGCGACCACTCAGGACAATAACTGGCTGGACATGACGGTAGGCGCAGATATGCTGCTCAATCAGCACATGGCGGCTTATGCTGCGCTCTCGCAGGCGGAAAATACCACCAACAGTACCAACTACCTCTACACAATGGGAGTAAGTGCCAGGTTTTAACCTGCAATTTACAATTTAAACGCAGTGATAACAGTGTTTGTGGCGATAGTATGCACTAACTGAGCGGGAAAAAATTCATTCAATGAATTTTTGTCTCGTCATTCATTCCGCATTCCAGGCATTTCATTCCGTTCTGATGGCACTTCATGCCGTTTTTTCCCTGCATAAAATGCATTTCGTTATGGTTGTTGGCAGAGAATTTATCCCTTTTGCTTATGCAGGAAGACTGCCATGAAAACCGCATCGTATCAGCGCACCCGTTGGTTGACCCTTATCGGTACCATCATTACGCAATTCGCCTTAGGTTCTGTGTATACCTGGAGCCTGTTTAATGGCGTGCTTTCAGAAAAACTGGGTGAACCCGTCAGCCAGGTGGCTTTTTCCTTCGGCCTGTTGAGCTTAGGTCTGGCGATCTCCTCTTCTGTCGCCGGGAAGTTACAGGAACGTTTTGGCGTGAAGCGCGTCACCATGGCGTCCGGTATTCTGCTCGGGCTGGGTTTCTTCCTGACCGCGCACTCCAGTAACCTGATGATGCTGTGGCTGAGCGCAGGCGTGCTGGTAGGCCTGGCCGATGGCGCGGGCTATCTGTTAACACTGTCCAACTGCGTGAAGTGGTTCCCGGAGCGTAAAGGGCTAATTTCTGCCTTTGCCATTGGTTCTTATGGTCTGGGAAGCCTGGGTTTCAAATTTATCGACAGCCAACTTCTGGCAACCGTTGGTCTGGAAAACACCTTTGTGATTTGGGGCGCGATTGTGCTGGTGATGATTGTCTTCGGCTCTACGCTAATGAAAGATGCGCCAAATCAGGAGGTCAAAACGCAAAATGGTGTTGTAGAAAACGACTACACCCTGGCACAATCTATGCGTAAACCGCAGTACTGGATGCTGGCGGTGATGTTCCTGACGGCGTGCATGAGCGGACTGTATGTGATTGGCGTGGCGAAAGATATCGCTCAGGGACTGGCGCATATGGACGTGGCGTCGGCGGCCAATGCGGTGACGGTGATTTCTATTGCTAACCTCTCCGGCCGTCTGGTGCTGGGGATCCTGTCCGATAAAATTGCCCGTATCCGTGTGATCACCATTGGTCAGGTGGTGTCGCTGGTGGGGATGGCCGCTCTGCTGTTTGCGCCGCTGAATGCGCTGACTTTCTTTGCTGCCATTGCCTGCATCGCCTTTAACTTTGGCGGGACGATCACCGTCTTCCCGTCACTGGTCAGCGAGTTCTTCGGTCTGAACAATCTGGCGAAAAATTATGGTGTGATTTATCTCGGCTTTGGGATTGGCAGCATCTGCGGTTCGATTATCGCGTCGCTGTTCGGTGGGTTCTACGTGACTTTCTGTGTCATCTTTGCATTGTTGATTCTCTCGCTGGCGCTCTCCACCACCATTCGTCAGCCAAAACGCGAGGTGCTGGAAATGGCACACGCCTGATATCCGGTAAGATTTTCTACAGGCCAGTCGATGAGCTGGCCTTTTTTTGTTATATCTGCTGTGAATAGTCTGCTTTCAAACTTGATTTTTTGTAAATATCTCTTTCGATCACATTCTCTGTTGCCACTTTCTTTGCTGCTTGTGGTCTACTTAGCCGCGCGTGTCGATTTTACTATTTGACTACCTTCGCAATTTCACCTGCCCGGCTGATGTCGCCGTTGCGCAGGCTGTGTTAACCCCTCGATTTCCAGGGCTTGCTTGCATGAGATACATTACGTCGATGTCGCAGCAAAAGCTGAGTTTTTTGCTCGCGATCTATATCGGTCTGTTTATGAATGGCGCGGTTTACCTCCGTCGGTTTGACGGTTACGCGCAAGACTTTACCCTCTGGAATGGAATCTCCGCGGTGGTTGAACTGGCTGGCACTGTGCTGGCAACGTTCTTCTTTTTACGACTCCTGTCACTGATGGGCAGGACGGTGTGGCGTGTTCTGGCTTCGTTGCTGGTGCTGATTTCAGCGGGCGCAAGTTATTACATGACCTTTATGAACGTGATGATCGGTTACGGCATCGTTGCCTCGGTCATGACCACGGATATCGATCTCTCCAAAGAGGTGGTCGGCTGGACGTTTGTCCTCTGGCTGGTGGCGGTGAGTTTTCTCCCGCTGATCTTCATCTGGTTTAACCGCTCGACGGATACCTTCTGGCGTCAGCTCTGCACGCCAAAAGTGCGCTGGCGCAGCGCGCTGATTGTGCTGATGGCGGGGCTGCTAGTCTGGGTGCCAATTCGTCTTCTGGAGATGCATCAGAAGCGTGCCGATCGTATTGCCGGTGTCGATATGCCGAGTTACGGCGGCGTACTGGCGAACTCTTATCTGCCGTCAAACTGGCTGTCTGCACTGGGCCTGTATGCCTGGGCGCAGGTGGATGAATCATCGGATAACAAATCGCTCATCAACCCGGCGAAGAAATTCACCTATACCCCGACACAGAACCTGGATGACACTTACGTGATTTTCATTATTGGTGAAACTACACGCTGGGATCATATGGGAATGTTAGGCTATGAACGCGACACCACGCCGAAGCTTGCCAAAGAGAAGAACGTCGTGATGTATCGTGGTTATTCCTGCGATACCGCGACGAAACTGTCGCTGCGCTGTATGTTCGTTCGTCAGGGTGGGGCCGAAGACAACCCACAGCGTACGCTGAAAGAGCAAAACGTCTTTGCGGTGCTCAAGCAGTTAGGCTTTAGTTCCGATCTCTACGCGATGCAGAGTGAGATGTGGTTTTACAGCAACACGATGGCCGACAACATTGCCTATCGCGAACAAATTGCTGCTGAGCCACGTAACCGGGGTAAAGCCGTGGATGACATGCTGCTGGTCAATGAGGTTGATCGTTCGCTGCAGGAAAACCCGCAGGGTAAGCATCTGATTGTGCTGCACACTAAGGGCTCTCACTACAACTACACTCAGCGTTATCCGCGCGAGTTCGCTCAGTGGAAGCCGGAATGTTACGCTATCGATCGTAAGTGCCCAAAAGACCTGATGATTAATTCATACGATAACTCGATTACCTACGTCGATCATTTTATCGACACGGTGATTGATCAGGTACGCGATAAGAAAGCGATTGTGTTCTACGCTGCCGACCACGGTGAGTCAATCAATGAGCGCGAGCACCTGCACGGTACGCCACGTAAGATGGCACCACCGGAGCAGTTCCGCGTGCCGATGATGGTCTGGATGTCTGATAAATACCTGGAGAACCCGGCCAACGCCCAGGCGTTCGCGCACCTGAAGAAGGAAGCGGAAATGAAGGTGCCGCGCCGTCATGTGGAGCTGTACGACACCATCATGGGTTGTCTCGGTTATACCTCGCCGAATGGCGGAATTAATGAGAACAACAACTGGTGTCATATCCCTGACGGACAGAAAAACGTCGCGCAGTAAGCGGGCTGACGACTTTCTCGCCGATCAAAGGGCATTTTGATACTAAGGGATTGACGGGGGCGCACCTGCGCAGTAAGATGCGCCCCGCATTCGGTGATTGGCGCAGCCTGGTAGCGCACTTCGTTCGGGACGAAGGGGTCGGAGGTTCGAATCCTCTATCACCGACCAAATTCAAAACCCTGCTCAACGAGCAGGGTTTTTTGCATTCGAAGCCTGGGAGGATGAGAACCTCCGGGGGAAGAGGTTCGACTCGAGCGGAGCGAGAGAACGTTGCGACAGCAACGGCCCGCAGGGCGAGCCACGACGTGGCGAGTTATCCTCTATCACCGACCAAATTCAAAACCCTGCTCAACGAGCAGGGTTTTTTGCTTTTGTAGGCCTGATAAGCGAAGCGCCATCAGGCATTCGGTGCACACTGCCGGATGGCGGCATTCGCCTTATCCCGCCTACGAAATCGCATCATCAGGTAAATATCCATTCTTGCGGAACATCAACAAAAAAGTGCGCATCACTTCTCACTATTTGTTAACGGTTTTGTGACATATTCCATTGTCTTTTTTTATCTATGCATGAATCTTTTTTTGCGTTACTTATGGCTGGCGCTAGCATTTTCCGCTGTGCGTTTTAACGTTCGTGGGATTTATCGCTCAGATATGCAGCATTTCGTCAGAAATTTTTCATATTCTGCACGATTGTTAATCACCAAATGTTGCGAAATATTAAGGTGTTTATTCTGGTGTTCTGGGCGTAGCATAAATTTCTCTGCTGAAAATACCCGCCTGAAGTTTTTTTAATCTTTGTTTGCGAATTCTCACCGTTGTTGTAAATCATGGATACCTGTATTGACGTTTTCACATTCTGTTGACAGATTGTAGGGCATGAGGGGCATTTCATGGAGAATCCGCGCTGCTACTCAGTCGTTTATGTGAACGGAATCCCCACCTCTTAACGCCGACCCAGCCGGTTAAAAAACAAAAAAGGCCAGGCGGTGCAAACCCACTGCAAAGGGTAAAACAACAACATCACATTTGGAGCAGAAGAATGAGTATTTCCTTGAAGAAGTCAGGGATGCTGAAGCTTGGTCTGAGCCTTGTGGCTATGACTGTCGCAGCAAGTGTACAAGCTAAAACTCTGGTTTATTGTTCAGAAGGTTCACCTGAAGGGTTCAACCCGCAGCTGTTTACCTCTGGCACAACCTATGACGCCAGCTCAGTACCTATCTATAACCGTCTGGTTGAATTCAAAACCGGCACCACGGAAGTTATTCCGGGCCTCGCTGAGAAGTGGGAAATCAGTGAAGACGGTAAAACCTACACCTTCCACCTGCGTCAGGGCGTGAAGTGGCAGGACAATAAAGAGTTCAAACCGACGCGTGATTTCAACGCCGATGACGTGGTGTTCTCTTTCGATCGTCAGAAAAACGCACAGAACCCGTACCACAAAGTCTCTGGCGGCAGCTATGAATACTTTGAAGGCATGGGCCTGCAAGACCTGATCAGTGAAGTGAAGAAAGTGGACGATAACACCGTTCAGTTCGTGCTGACGCGTCCTGAAGCGCCGTTCCTCGCTGACCTGGCGATGGACTTTGCCTCTATTCTTTCTAAAGAATATGCCGACAATATGATGAAAGCTGGCTCGCCGGAAAAAGTGGACCTGAACCCAATCGGTACCGGTCCGTTCCAGCTGCAGCAGTACCAGAAAGACTCTCGTATTCTCTACAAAGCGTTCGAAGGTTACTGGGGCACTAAGCCGCAGATCGATCGTCTGGTCTTCTCCATCACGCCTGACGCGTCCGTGCGTTACGCCAAACTGCAGAAGAACGAATGCCAGGTGATGCCGTACCCGAACCCGGCTGACATCGCGCGCATGAAGCAGGATAAAAACATCAACCTGCTGGAGCAGGCGGGTCTGAACGTCGGCTATCTCTCTTTCAATACCGAGAAGAAACCGTTTGATGACGTCAAAGTGCGTCAGGCGCTGACCTACGCAGTGAACAAAGACGCGATCATCAAAGCCGTTTATCAGGGTGCAGGCGTTGCGGCGAAGAACCTGATCCCGCCAACCATGTGGGGCTATAACGACGACGTTAAAGACTACACCTACGATCCTGAGAAAGCGAAAGCCCTGCTGAAAGAAGCCGGTCAGGATAAAGGCTTTACCGTTGAGCTGTGGGCAATGCCAGTACAGCGTCCGTACAACCCGAACGCTCGCCGTATGGCTGAGATGGTTCAGGCCGACTGGGCGAAGATTGGCGTTCAGGCCAAGATTGTGACCTACGAGTGGGGCGAGTATCTGAAACGCGCCAAAGCGGGTGAGCATCAGGCGGTAATGATGGGCTGGACCGGCGACAATGGGGATCCGGATAACTTCTTCGCGACCCTGTTCAGCTGCGCGGCGGCGAAAGACGGTTCCAACTACTCTCGCTGGTGCTACAAGCCGTTTGAAGATCTGATTCAACCGGCGCGTGCGACCGACGACCACAACAAGCGTATTGAACTCTACAAACAGGCTCAGGTCGTGATGCACGATCAGGCTCCGGCGCTGATCGTGGCTCACTCCACCGTGTACGAGCCAGTGCGTAAAGAAGTCAAAGGCTACGTGGTTGATCCATTAGGTAAACACCACTTCGAAAACGTCTCTATCGAATAATAAAAGCAACGCCAGGTAAGCGCTACACACCGTTAAGTCGGTACGTGTAGCGCCACCCGGCAGTAATGCTTTATCCCCTTCTCATTGAGGAGGGGATAAGATTTGTGAGCAATACAGACTCACGGTTCCAGGCCGTGCGTCATTAGAGAGAATCCGGGTTATGTTGCAGTTCATTCTCCGACGTTTGGGACTCGTCATCCCCACGTTTATCGGTATCACTCTTCTCACCTTTGCTTTTGTCCATATGATCCCCGGCGATCCGGTGATGATCATGGCAGGTGAGCGTGGTATCTCCCCTGAGCGTCATGCTCAACTGTTGGCTGAACTCGGTCTCGATAAGCCGATGTGGCAGCAGTACCTCCATTACATCTGGGGGGTTATGCATGGTGATTTAGGCATCTCGCTGAAAAGCCGTTTACCGGTGTGGGACGAGTTCGTGCCTCGCTTTAAAGCGACGCTGGAACTGGGTGTCTGCGCCATGATTTTCGCTACCGCCGTGGGGATTCCCGTGGGCGTGCTGGCCGCCGTTAAGCGCGGTTCCATTTTCGATCATACTGCTGTTGGCCTGGCGCTGACCGGTTATTCCATGCCGATCTTCTGGTGGGGCATGATGCTGATCATGCTGGTCTCCGTGCAGCTCAACCTGACCCCCGTCTCCGGGCGCGTGAGCGACATGGTGTTCCTTGATGACTCGAACCCGTTGACCGGTTTTATGCTGATCGACACCGCAATCTGGGGTGAAGAGGGCAACTTCATTGATGCTGTGGTGCATATGATCCTGCCCGCGATGGTGCTTGGCACCATCCCTCTGGCAGTGATTGTGCGAATGACTCGTTCATCAATGCTGGAAGTGCTGGGCGAAGATTACATCCGTACCGCGCGTGCCAAAGGGTTGACGCGTATGCGCGTCATCATCATTCACGCGTTGCGTAACGCCATGCTGCCGGTGGTGACCGTGATTGGTCTACAGGTGGGAACGCTGCTGGCGGGCGCCATTCTGACCGAAACCATTTTCTCGTGGCCTGGCCTTGGGCGCTGGCTGATTGATGCGCTGCAACGTCGCGATTATCCGGTTGTGCAGGGTGGGGTGTTACTGGTGGCGACGATGATTATTCTCGTCAACCTGCTGGTCGACCTGCTGTACGGCGTGGTGAACCCGCGTATTCGTCATAAGAAGTAAGGGGCCATCATGTCACAGGTTACTGAAAATAAAGTTATTGCTGCGCCGGTGCCGATGACGCCGATGCAGGAGTTCTGGCACTATTTTAAACGCAACAAGGGCGCTGTGGTGGGGCTGGTGTACGTCGCGATCATGATCCTGATTGCGGTATTCGCCAACTTCCTGGCGCCGTATAACCCGGCTGACCAGTTCCGCGATACCCTGCTGGCACCGCCGGCCTGGCAGGAAGGCGGCACGCTGGCGCATCTGCTGGGAACTGACGACGTGGGCCGCGATATCCTGTCGCGCCTGATGTATGGCGCGCGTCTGTCGTTGCTGGTGGGCTGTCTGGTGGTGGTGCTGTCGCTGGTGATGGGCGTCGTGCTGGGCCTTGTGGCCGGGTATTTCGGCGGCATCGTTGATAACATCATTATGCGTATCGTCGATATCATGCTGGCGCTGCCGAGCCTGCTGCTCGCGCTGGTGCTGGTGGCGGTCTTCGGTCCCTCGATTGGTAACGCCGCGCTGGCACTGACGTTCGTGGCGCTGCCTCACTATGTGCGACTGACGCGCGCCGCTGTGCTGGTGGAGGTCAACCGCGACTACGTGACCGCTTCCCGCGTGGCGGGGGCCGGCGCGATGCGCCAGATGTTCATCAACATCTTCCCGAACTGCCTTGCGCCGCTGATCGTTCAGGCGTCGCTCGGTTTCTCTAACGCCATTCTCGATATGGCCGCGCTTGGCTTCCTGGGCATGGGTGCGCAACCGCCAACACCGGAGTGGGGCACCATGCTCGCTGATGTGTTGCAGTTCGCACAAAGCGCCTGGTGGGTCGTGACCTTCCCGGGTCTGGCGATCCTGCTGACGGTGCTGGCATTTAACCTGATGGGTGACGGTCTGCGTGACGCGCTCGATCCCAAACTGAAGCAGTAAGAGGTTCGAGATGGCGTTATTAAATGTAGATAAATTATCGGTGCATTTCGGCGATGTTGGTTCCGAATTTCGCGCCGTAGACCGCATCAGCTACAGTGTGAATCAGGGCGAAGTGGTTGGTATTGTCGGTGAGTCAGGCTCAGGAAAATCGGTCAGTTCGCTGGCGATTATGGGGCTGATTGATTATCCAGGCCGCGTGATGGCGGAAAATCTGCTGTTCAACGGCCAGGACCTGAAGCGTATTTCTGAGAAAGAGCGCCGTAATCTGGTTGGCGCCGAAGTGGCGATGATTTTCCAGGACCCGATGACCAGCCTGAATCCGTGCTACACCGTCGGTTTCCAGATTATGGAAGCGATCAAGGTGCATCAGGGCGGTAACAAGCAAACCCGTCGTCAGCGGGCGATTGACCTGCTGAACCAGGTGGGGATCCCCGATCCGGCCTCGCGTCTGGACGTGTATCCGCACCAGCTTTCCGGTGGGATGAGCCAGCGCGTGATGATCGCGATGGCAATTGCCTGTCGACCGAAGCTGTTGATTGCCGATGAACCGACGACGGCGCTGGATGTGACCATCCAGGCGCAAATCATCGAGCTGCTGCTGGAACTGCAGCAGAAAGAGAACATGGCGTTGGTGCTCATCACTCATGACCTGGCGCTGGTGGCGGAAGCCGCGCACAAAATCATTGTCATGTACGCCGGCCAGGTGGTGGAAACGGGGGCGGCGCACGATATTTTCCGCGCACCGCGTCATCCTTACACCCAGGCGTTGCTGCGCGCGTTGCCGGAGTTTGCTCAGGATAAAGCGCGACTGGCCTCACTACCTGGCGTGGTGCCGGGGAAATATGACCGCCCGTTGGGCTGTCTGCTGAACCCGCGTTGCCCCTATGCAACGGACAAATGCCGCAGTGAAGAACCTGAACTGGCCCTGCTGGATGGCGGTCGTCAGTCGAAATGTCATTACCCACTCGATGATGCCGGGAGGCCCACACTATGAGTACGCATGAGGCCACCTCGCAACAACCGCTGTTGCAGGCGATCGACCTGAAAAAACACTACCCGGTGAAGAAGGGAATTTTCTCCCCTGAACGTCTGGTGAAAGCGCTCGATGGGGTCTCTTTTACCCTTGAACGCGGCAAAACGCTGGCGGTAGTGGGCGAATCCGGCTGCGGGAAATCCACGCTTGGCCGTCTGCTGACGATGATTGAAACGCCGACCGGCGGTGAACTGTATTACCAGGGACAGGATCTTCTTAAGCACGATCCGCATGCGCAGAAACTGCGTCGGCAGAAAATCCAGATTGTGTTCCAGAACCCGTATGGTTCACTGAATCCGCGTAAGAAAGTGGGTCAGATTCTGGAAGAGCCGCTGCTGATCAACACTTCGCTGAGCAAAGAGCAGCGCCGTGAAAAAGCGCTGGCGATGATGGCGAAAGTGGGGCTGAAAACCGAGCACTACGATCGCTATCCGCACATGTTCTCCGGCGGTCAGCGCCAGCGTATCGCCATTGCCCGTGGGCTGATGCTCGATCCGGATGTGGTGATTGCCGATGAACCGGTCTCTGCGCTCGATGTTTCTGTCCGTGCGCAGGTGCTGAACCTGATGATGGATTTGCAGCAGGAACTGGGGCTGTCCTACGTCTTTATCTCCCACGACCTGTCGGTCGTCGAACACATTGCGGATGAAGTGATGGTGATGTACTTAGGCCGTTGTGTGGAGAAGGGGACGAAGGATCAGATCTTCAATAACCCGCGTCACCCGTATACCCAGGCACTGCTCTCCGCCACGCCGCGTCTGAATCCGGACGAGCGCCGTGAGCGCATCAAACTGACCGGCGAGCTGCCCAGCCCGCTGAATCCGCCGCCGGGTTGCGCCTTCAACGCCCGCTGCCGTCGTCGCTTCGGCCCCTGCACCCAGTTGCAGCCGCAGTTGAAAGACTACGACGGTCAACTGGTCGCCTGTTTTGCGGTTGACCAGGATGAGAACCCGCAGAAGACAGCGATCTGACAAAAGTGCCTGATGGCGGCTTCGCCTTACCTGGCCTACGGTGATTTGTAGGCCAGGTAAGGCATTTACTCGATCAGCTTCAGTAGCGGCGACAAACAGAGCAAAACGCCGTACAGCAAAATCAGCCAGCTTTTCAGGCCGCGCAGTTTTTCCAACTGGCTGACTTTATAAATCAGGAAGAACGGAATCAGGCAGGAGACAATCCCGTACAGCGGGCTGCCGAGCTGGAAGAACACCAGCACGGAGACGCGGAACGAAACCCAAATCACCAGCGTGGTGACAATAAACGCGCAAATACCCAGCGTAATGATGCGCGGAGGAATATTTCCGACGTTAACGATGCGCCCCAGCACATTCAAAATGATGCCCTTCATCGCCTCGTGGAACCCCAGGTAGATCCCAAAGAACGCCGTCAGCACCGCAAAGATATTCAGCACCGTCGAGGTGATGTGGATAATCGGGCCTGGAATAACCTGCGCGGCTAACGCCAGCGCCGAAATGTTTTGCTCAAAGGCGGAGACCGCCTCCTCGTGGGTGATGGAGAAGGTAAACGAGAAGGAGAAAAACAGGATCACCGCAATGAGCGTGATATAGCTGATACGGTGCGTGCGAATCGCCATGCGGGTTGCCAGGAGTCTGTCCGCTTCACGTTTGCGATAGGCAATATTCATCGGATTAAGAACCTGAATGAAGACTGCCGAAAAGAAGCAGAACGGAATGGTGAGCAACACGTCGCGAAAGAACACCGAAGCTTGCGGGAAAGCGGTGATATTGCTCAGGTTCCAGTGTGGGATCATCGCCAGTCCAAACACCACGATGATACCGACTTTCACCACCACCATTGGGCCGGAGATTTTAAAAAGCAACTTCTCGCCGCCGGAGGCGATCGCCACCAGCGCCGCAAAAATTGCCACCTTGTAGATCAATGACTGCGAAAGGTCGGCGTCAGTCAGACCGAAGGTGCGAATGTACGACGCGCTGTCGAACACCACGGAAAGCGAGTAAATAAATATGCCGTGGATAATCATCAGGAAGTAGATCACGCCAAGAAAGACGCCCCAGTTTTTCCCCAGGTAATGGCTGATGACATCGGTATAGTCGTTACAGGTTTCGCTCTCGGAGAGCGTTTTCAGGTAGATATCCTGCACGATCCAGGTGGCCGGATAGGCAATCAAAGAGGCAGTAATAAAGACCCAGATGCCTTTTAACCCAATCTGCACCGGCATTAATACCGTTCCTGCGCCAATCGCCATGCCGATGCACAGCAACACCCAGCCAAAATCGTAGCGGGTAAACGGTAAACTCTGCGACGCCGGTTTGCCGGATACGCGGTGATCGGAAAGTGGTGATGTGTCGTGCTGCATGGAGTCCCCTGCCAAAAAGAGCCGTCACGGCTTGATGACCGCGAGGGGACGCAATTCTACAGAAGAGTGTAGGTCTCTGCCAGTTGGCTGATTGCGAGGCGTCGCGCAAAGCGAAAGCATGTTGGATGTCGGGCCTGGCGGGTTATCGTAGAATCGGCGGTAAGCCGGTGTTTCCCGGTGAGGCGCAGCGTTGCGGGGGCTTGATCCCTGGCGGCGTGAGTTGCTGGAAAGAGAAAACCCCCGCACGTTGTCTGGTATAAACCTGGCAACTAAACGGGGGCTTACCTTGAACCTCAACGACTCAAGGATAGCCGCGAACGGTTGCCATTGCAACACAGGCGGCGATATGGCGTTGACTCAGCCAGGCATGGCTTTCTGGCATGATTTATACCCGTCATACTTCAAGTTGCAGGTGCGTTAGCTGCGCTCGCTCACCCCAGTCACTTACCAGAGAAAGCTCCTGGGGATTCACTCCCTTGCCGCCTTCCTGCAACTCGAATTATTTAGGGTATAGCGGCTCCAGCCATTGCCGGTATCATTGCGGGTATGGTTGTGAACTGGCTACGTAGCAGGAAGTAATGCGCTGATGGGCGTCTGCCTGCCGCAGTGGCAACATGCGCCCGAACCAGGCCGCAAGGGCGATCCTTGCGGCCTTTTTCGTTATTGCGGATATGGCACCCAGTCGCCGCCATTCAGACGGACGTACGGTTTGTCCTGATACTGGATAACCACCGCGTTGGCGTTTTCCGAGACCACAGCCGTTTGTGGCAGGTTGCTGGTGAGTTTTGCCCAGTCCACGCTGTCTTCGGAGAAGATCTTACCGTCAAGCACGCGTACCACCAGATCAGAAATGGCCAGATAGCTACTTGGCTGATTAATGACGATCGGCGCACCCTGATGCGGCGCTTTCATGCCGAAGAATTTCACGCCAGCCGGGACGTTGGTGATCGAGGGGCTCGGAATATCACGCAGGCCAGAGACCTGCATTCTGTCGCCTTTCAGCGCGCCGCCGTGTTCCGGTACGACAACCACCATTACCTTACGACCCGATTTCTCCAGCTCGGTGAAGAACGCATCCAGTTCATCAAAGAATTTCTGCGCACGCGCTTTGTAATCCGCCGTTTTACTGACGCCGGGATAGTGGTTACCGTCGTGGAGCGGCAGGGTGTTGTAGAAAGTGGCGCTACGGGAGTCCTTATCTTTTTCCGTGGTTTCCATCCACCGCTGTAGCACGGCGGTGTCGTCATACACCGGGGAACCATCAAAGCCCAGCAGCGGCGCAGGTAAGCCTTTCTGATCCATCAGTTCAGCCTGCATGCCGCCATTTTCACGAACCTCTTTCAGGAAGCCGCCGAATTCGCCGTTATGGCCCATCATCAGGTGCTGCGTAAAGCCCAGTTTTGACAGGTTATCAAACAGATAGCATTCATTGCCTGCGGGTTGATACAGGTTCGTGTGCGAGGGCTGTCCGCAACTGGCGCGTAGCAGACGAATCGCCGCCGGGCCGCTGTACGACGTGGCGGAATTGAAGTGTTTAAACTGGATATCGAAGTGCGACCACAGCGGGTGCGACATCAGCCCTGCAGCTTCAATATCGGACCAGGAGAGTGAGCAGATATTGATGACTAACAGTTCAAACGGCTGCGCATCGGCAGGGAGCGCTGATGGGAAAGGCGTTTTGCGCTTCGCTTCCGCATTGTAGAACGTATTCAACCATGCGTTGAGATTCGCCGAGGTCGGCGGTGCGGTTTGTGCCGGGATATCACCAACGACCGGTGCTCCTCCAGCGGTCGCGACCGTTTCTGCTGCCGTACCGCCCGTGGTGGTCACCGTGGTCGTCGGTTGACCCGCCGGCCACAAAGAGAAACTCGGACCCGCCAGCGTCAGGACGTTAAGCCAGACCAGAATCGCCACCACGAAAGCGGTAACCCGAATCCATTGTGATAAAAACAGCCACGCGACCAGCAGGACAAACATGGCGCCAATCATCTGCCAGTTGATAAAGCGCGTGGCAAGATCGAGTAAATAGTCCGTGCTAAAGCCTGCCACCTGCGAGCCCTGGCTCATAATACTTTCCGGGCCTGGCAGCCAGGTGTCGTGCCAGAACAGAGCAAAACCGATCGGAATGGCGACCCAGTGACGCATGCGATGCAGGCTGTAACGCGGAATCGGCATCAGCAGGAAGGCCATAAAGACCAGATTCAGCAGCGGGTGAAAATTCAGATAGCCCGCCCAGAGCAGGCCGAACTTGACCAGAAAATAGAAGTTCCAGCCAGAAAGACCGCGCCAGTATTGCCAGAGAGGTGAAGGCAGTGATGCGTTTTGTGTTTGTTGAGTCATTTTTTCGTTGCCCTGGAAATCACCGTGCGGCGCAATGTTCCGGCCGGTTTAACATAACGAGGTTTTGCAAATAACAGCCGGGTCGTATTGCTGATCCGGCGCAGTGAATGGCGCGCCAGATACCCCAGCGGGAAGAAAATCAGTGCACAAACAACGATGATTTGCAGGATATCGCTGATAGTCATCATGATGAGCGCTCCGTTTCATCGTCCAGTAAGCGTAGCGGTTGCGGAATACGCCGCCACGTCTTGCCGTCATGCTCGGCATTGATGACGGGTTTCACGTTTTGGGTCAGCGGCAACGGTTGTCCCCACTGTTCTGGCGCCAGTAAGCGCATCTGCACCAGCTCAGCGCTGATGAGATTATCTTCAAACCAGACCATGCGGTTAGAAAAGAGATCGCCGGTCGGGAGTGGGAAGATATGATTGAGCGCGGTATCGAGATCGTTGACGCGGCAAAACGACAAGAACAGCACCAGGCGGTTGCCGCCAATAGTGACGATATCGCCGGTACGGTGCGGGCGACACATCGTTAAGGCTTGTTCAACGCGGATACCCGGAACGGGCCGCAGCGCCACCATCACCCCTTTCCCGTCGGCAGGCAGCAGGGTGTTGCTCATCATGTTATTTACCGCTTCACAGAACACGTCCCATTTCTGGAAACCGCGCAGTTTCATCGGCTGGGTCATCGACAGCAGCGTCGTGATATCTTCCGGCACGTAGCGACTAAATTGCTGACCCTGAACGCTTTCAATCAGCGTCAGACAGCGCGAGAGTGGCGCGTTCCACGGAATCACCATATTGGCACCGCAGCCTAATAGCAGGCGTTCGTCGGTGGCGCGCAGGCTGGCGATGTTTTCCCGCACAAGGATTTTCAGCGCGCTTCCGCGTTGGCGACGCAGAGTATGGATGCTCCGTGCCAGGGGCTCAATCTGGCTGTTTTGCTGAAGCGAAAAGATCAACGTTGCCGCCTGTGCGGTACGCGCCTCATTGAATAAAGCTTCATTATTATCGAATAATTTCCAGTGCTCGGAGAGTGGCGGCGCCCCTTCCAGCACGGCGACATTACTCAGGATCTGCTTTTCATCGCTACGGGGCTGGATTTCTGCCTCTTCTTTTTGCACCAGTTCCCACTGCCCTTCATGATGGCGGACGGTGAGTTGCTGACGAGCGCTAACCCCTTTTTCATTACACCAGAAGGCAATATCAAACAAATGCTGATCGCCCTGATAGCGCATACTGGCGAGGCCATAAAGCGAGCGATATTCCCCCATTAAAAGAGAGAATTGTTTATCGTTATTATTGCCGGGGTTAAGCACCACTACAGAACAGTGATGGAGACGCGTCCATTTATTCATTTTATCCAGCCACAGACGCAAACGTTCAGCTGGTATATTTTGCCAGCCGTTATTTGCGCAAATAAGAATGAATAAGTAATGCGTCGGGTCCACGGAACACAGCAAATCGCGGGTCATAAATTGTAGACCCTTTTCCGAATTTGGCATGGAAAATAACTGAATTTTTTCCGGACCGTGAGATTCATCTAATTTGAATATCTTACCGGGATCGCTGCCCATGGAAATGCCCGCGACTTTTGCCGTCTCGGTCTGAAAGGCAATCGTTTGATTCGCCAGGCTGATAGCGTCTTCAACGCGATCGGTGTTAACCCACCAGACTCCGCCGGCTGGCATATGGCGTAGTTCATCCCATAATGATGAGATGCCAATTGAAAATACAGGGTCCACAGCGTTCCTCGGGTCGCTATTTTATCTGTTTATCAGTTTACTAGCGAAAGCTCAGAAATAAACCTAACATTGAAATTAAAACGTATCAGATTTAGCATGTGAATCGATTTGGCGAGCAAGAAGCCTTGTAACATCGGCCTTTCCGATTCCATGACGCGTATTTTCACGAAACAACAAGACAGAAAATGAGCAACATCTGGCCTTGCCGAATTTCGGTGAGAACGAAGCGGAATGCGAAAAGAAAAAATGTTTGAAGCATGGCGAGTCTATTCAAAGGGATAAAACAAAATGTCTGACAACGAACCCGGCACGCAAACTGATTCAACATTGGGCTATACCTTTCAAAACGACTTCCTGGCATTAAGCCAGGCTTTTTCATTGCCAGAATTTGATTACACTGATATTTCCCAGCGTGAACAGCTCGCCGCCGCGATTAAACGCTGGCCGCTGTTGGCTGAATTTGCGCAACAACAATAAGGAAGCCGTGGATGGCCATTCTGGGACTTCAGGGCATACGAGGCGGAGTGGGCACGACGTCGATCGCGGCTGCACTGGCCTGGTCATTGCAATTATTAGGGGAAAACGTCCTGGTTGTGGATACCAGCCCCGATAATTTGTTGCGCCTGTCATTCAACGTCGATTTTTCTCATCGCGACGGTTGGGCCAGAGCGATACTTGATGGTCGTGACTGGCAGGAAGGCGGGATGCGTTATACCTCGCAGCTTGATTTGCTGCCGTTTGGTCAACTGACGGCGCAGGAGCGGGAATATCCTGACCGCTGGCTGGAACGACTGGGCGGCATCGCGGCGGGCATCCGTGCGCTGAAAGAGAGTGGGCGTTACTCATGGATTTTACTGGATCTGCCGCCGGGTTCCGCGCCGTTAACCCGACAACTGGTCAATGAGTGCGACCACACGCTGGCGATTGTCAAAGCCGACACCAACTGCCATGTCCGTTTGCATCAGCAATCGCTGCCGGCGGGCGCGCATATTTTAATTAACGACTTACGTGTTGGCAGCCAGTTGCAGGACGATCTCTACCAGGTCTGGCTACAGAGTCAGCGTCGTCTGCTGCCGATGGTGATTCACCGCGATGAAGCGATGGCTGAGTGCATGGCGGTCAAACAGCCGTTGGGGGAATACCGCAGTGACTCACTGGCCGCAGAAGAAGTGCTGACGCTGGCAAACTGGTGTTTATTACATTACGCAGGTCAAAAAACTCCTGTCGGGAGCGCATCATGAGTGTCCTGTCCCGGTGGTTGCTTATTCCGCCGGTGAGCGCCCGCTTAAGCGAGCGCTATCAGGGTTATCGTCGTCATGGCGCGTCGCCTTTCAGCGCGGCGCTGGGTTGCCTGTGGGTGATTCTCGCATGGGTCTTCATCCCGCTGGAGCACCCGCGCTGGCAGCGTATCCGTGCCGAGCGTAAAGTGCTCTATCCTCATATCAACGCCGCGCGCCCGCGCCCGTTAGATCCTGCCCGTTATGCCATTCAGACCCTCTGGCTGATGGCGACCTCGCGGCGTCAGGAGACGACGCAGCCTCGCTGGCAAACCTTCTCCCGTCTGCAAGGCGTCAGAGGGCGTTATCACCAGTGGATGGATGCGCTACCGGGACGCGTGACGCAAAACACCACGCACCTGGATAAACAAAAAGAGCTTGGTCACCTGAGCTCTGGCGCGCGTCGCTTTATCATCGGGATTATTGTCACTTTTTCGTTGATTCTGGCGCTGATATGCGTGACCCAGCCGTTTAACCCGCTGGCGCAATTCATCTTCCTAATACTGCTGTGGGGCGTTGCGCTGATCGTGCGCCGCATGCCGGGGCGCTTCTCCGCGCTGATGCTGATTGTGCTGTCGCTGACGGTATCGTGCCGCTATATCTGGTGGCGCTATACCTCCACGCTGAACTGGGACGATCCGGTGAGTCTGGTCTGCGGGTTGATCCTGCTGTTTGCCGAAACCTATGCGTGGATTGTGCTGGTGCTGGGTTACTTCCAGGTCGTCTGGCCGCTGAACCGTCAGCCGGTGCCGCTGCCAAAAGATATGTCGCAGTGGCCGTCGGTCGATATCTTTGTGCCGACTTACAACGAAGATCTGCACGTAGTGAAGAACACCATTTACGCGTCGCTGGGTATCGACTGGCCGAAAGATAAGCTCAATATCTGGATCCTCGACGATGGCGGACGTGAAGAGTTCCGCCAGTTCGCCCAGACCGTGGGGGTGAAATATATCGCCCGCACCACCCATGAGCACGCCAAAGCCGGGAACATTAACAATGCACTGAAATACGCCAAAGGCGAGTTCGTTTCGATCTTTGACTGCGACCACGTGCCGACGCGTTCGTTCCTGCAAATGACGATGGGATGGTTCCTGAAAGACAAGAAGCTGGCGATGATGCAGACGCCGCACCACTTCTTCTCCCCGGACCCGTTTGAACGTAACCTCGGGCGTTTTCGCAAGACGCCAAACGAAGGCACGCTGTTTTACGGTCTGGTACAGGACGGTAATGACATGTGGGATGCCACCTTCTTCTGCGGTTCTTGTGCGGTGATTCGCCGTAAACCGCTCGATGAAATTGGTGGTATTGCCGTTGAGACGGTGACTGAGGATGCGCATACGTCGCTGCGTCTGCACCGTCGCGGTTATACCTCCGCGTACATGCGCATTCCGCAGGCGGCAGGGCTGGCGACCGAAAGTTTGTCTGCCCACATCGGTCAACGTATTCGCTGGGCGCGCGGGATGGTACAGATTTTCCGACTCGATAACCCCTTGACCGGCAAAGGGCTGAAGTTCGCTCAGCGATTATGTTACGTCAATGCCATGTTCCACTTCCTGTCAGGTGTTCCACGGCTGATCTTCCTGACCGCTCCGCTGGCGTTCCTGCTACTGCATGCTTACATCATCTATGCGCCCGCGCTGATGATTGCGCTGT
Organism: Citrobacter sp. RHB20-C16; assembly: GCF_013890155.1. Classification (NCBI taxonomy): domain Bacteria; kingdom Pseudomonadati; phylum Pseudomonadota; class Gammaproteobacteria; order Enterobacterales; family Enterobacteriaceae; genus Citrobacter; species Citrobacter sp. RHB20-C16. The sequence continues at coordinate 252,617 of NZ_CP057630.1, forward strand.
TCGTCCTGCCGCACATGGTTCACGCCAGCCTGACCAACTCGAAGATTCAGGGCAAGTACCGCCACTCCTTCTGGAGTGAGATCTACGAAACGGTGCTGGCCTGGTACATTGCGCCGCCGACGCTGGTGGCGCTGATCAACCCGCACAAAGGGAAGTTTAACGTCACTGCAAAGGGTGGACTGGTAGAAGAAGAGTATGTCGACTGGGTGATTTCCCGTCCGTACATCTACCTGGTACTGCTTAACCTGTTCGGTGTGGCGGTCGGCGTCTGGCGTTACTTCTACGGGCCGGAAAACGAAATGCTGACTGTTATCGTCAGCCTGGTGTGGGTGTTCTACAACCTGATTATCCTCGGCGGCGCGGTGGCGGTATCGGTTGAAAGTAAACAGGTTCGCCGCTCACACCGTGTTGAAATTTCTATGCCAGCGGCGATTGCCCGTGAGGACGGACATCTGTTCTCGTGCACCGTCCATGATTTCTCCGACGGCGGTCTGGGGATCAAGATCAACGGTCAGGCCCAGGTGCTGGAAGGGCAGAAGGTGAATTTACTGCTCAAACGCGGCCAGCAGGAATATGTCTTCCCGACACAGGTAGCGCGCGTTTGGGGTGAACAGGTGGGGCTGCAACTGATGCCGCTGACCACCAAACAGCATATCGATTTTGTGCAGTGTACGTTTGCCCGTGCTGATACATGGGCGCTCTGGCAGGACAGCTATCCGGAAGATAAGCCGCTGGAAAGCCTGTTGGATATTCTGAAGCTGGGTTTCCGTGGCTATCGCCATCTTGCGGAATTCTCCCCATCTTCCGTGAAAATAGTTTTCCGGTCTCTGACTTCTCTGGTTTCCTGGGTTGTGTCGTTCATTCCACGCCGTCCGGAGCAGGACGAGGTGGCGGTGCAACAGCCGGATCAGGTTATGGCTCAACAATGATGATAACGCGATGAAAAGAAAACTTTCCTGGATTTGTGCAGTGGCAATGGGGATGAGCGCAATCCCTTCATTCATGACGAATGCGACGCCGGCAACGCAACCATTGATAAACACTGAGCCAACCGTGGCCCCGGCGGCGGCCGCCCCTGCACAGGCAGATGAAAATCAGCCGGTGGGTCAGGTGATGCCGGGCGTTCAGGGAGCTGATGCGCCGATTGTGGCGCAGAATGGCCCATCCCGTGACGTGAAACTGACGTTTGCGCAGATCGCGCCGCCGCCGGGCAGCATGGTGCTGCGTGGCGTGAACCCTAATGGCAGTATTGAATTTGGCATGCGTAGCGATGAAGTGGTCTCCAGAGCCGTGCTGAATCTGGAGTACACCCCGTCGCCATCCCTGCTGCCGATACAGTCGCAGCTCAAGGTCTATCTGAACGATGAGCTGATGGGCGTGCTGCCGGTCACCCAGGAACAGTTGGGCAAAAAGACGCTGGCGCAAATGCCGATCAACCCATTGTTTATCACCGACTTTAACCGTGTGCGGCTGGAGTTTGTCGGCCACTATCAGCAAGTTTGTGAAAACCCGGCCAGCAGTACGCTGTGGCTGGACGTCGGTCGCAGCAGCATGCTGGACCTCACCTACCAGACGCTGGAAGTGCAAAACGATCTCTCGCACTTCCCGGTACCGTTCTTCGATCCACGCGACAACCGCGCGGTGACGCTGCCCATGGTCTTTGCCGGCTCGCCGGATCGTACCCTGCAACAGGCTGCGTCGATCGTATCGTCCTGGTTTGGTTCCCGGGCGGGCTGGCGAGGCCAGCACTTCCCGGTGCTGTACAACACGCTGCCAGATCGTAATGCGATCGTCTTTGCCACTAACGACAAGCGACCTGATTTCCTGCGTGAACATCCGCCGGTGAAAGCGCCGGTGATCGAAATGATCAGCCATCCGGATAACCCTTACGTGAAACTGCTGGTGGTGTTCGGTCGTGACGACAACGATCTGCTGCAGGCCGCGAAAGGGATCGCCCAGGGCAATATTCTCTTCCGCGGGAGCCGTGTGGAAGTCAACGAGGTGAAACCGCTGCTGCCGCGTAAACCGTACGATGCGCCAAACTGGGTGCGCACCGATCGCCCGGTCACCTTCGGTGAACTGAAAACCTATGAAGAGCAGTTGCAGTCCACCGGGATGGAACCTGCCGCGATCAACGTCTCGCTGAACCTGCCGCCGGATCTCTATCTACTGCGCAGTACCGGTATTGATATGAATCTCAATTACCGTTACACCACGCCGCCGACCAAAGACAGTTCGCGCATGGATATCAGTCTGAACAACCAGTTCCTGCAAGCCTTTAGTCTGACCAGCAATGAGAAGAGCAACCGTCTGCTACTGCGTCTGCCAGTGCTGCAAGGACTGCTGGACGGGAAAACGGACGTCGCCATTCCGGCGCTGAAGCTGGGCGCGATGAACCAGTTGCGGTTTGACTTCGAGTACATGAACCCGATGCCGGGCGGCTCGGTTGAAAACTGTATTACCTTCCAGCCGGTGCCGAACCATGTGGTGATTGGCGACGACTCCACCATCGACTTCTCGAAGTACTACCACTTCATAGCGATGCCGGATCTGCGCGCGTTTGCGAACGCGGGCTTCCCGTTCAGCCGCATGGCGGATCTGTCGGAAACCCTCACCGTGATGCCGAAAACGCCGAACGAAGCGCAGATGGAAACACTGCTCGACGCGACAGGCACTATTGGCGCGCAAACCGGCTTCCCGGCGATTAACCTGACTATCACCGATGACAGCAGCCAGATTCAGGGCAAAGATGCGGACATCCTGATTATCGGCTCGATCCCGGACAAACTGAAAGACGACAAGCGTATCGACCTGCTGGTTCAGGCGGCAGAAAGCTGGGTGAAAACCCCAATGCGCCAGACGACGTTCCCGAGCATCATGCCGGATGAAGCCGATCGCAAAGCGGATGCGCAGGCGACGGTAACGTCGAGTGGACCGATGGCAGCGGTCGTCGGCTTCCAGTCGCCGTTTCACGATCAGCGTAGCGTGGTGGCGCTGCTGGCGGATAGTCCGCGCGGCTATGAGTTGCTGAACCAGGCCATCAATGACAGCGGCAAACGGGCGGCGATGTTTGGTTCCGTCTCGGTGATCCGTGAATCTGGCGTGAGCAGTTTACGCGTCGGCGAGATCTACTATGTGGGTCACCTGCCGTGGTTTGAACGTCTGTGGTACGCGCTGGCTAACCATCCGGTGCTGTTAGCGGTGCTGGCGGCGATCAGTGTGGTATTACTGGCCTGGGTGCTGTGGCGTCTGCTGCGCATCATCAGTCGCCGCCGTCTCGATCCGGATCATGAGTGATAAATAATGAACGCGTTGCGAAGTGGGATAGTCATGGTGTTAATGCTGGCCGCGCTGAGTGTACAGGCGGCCTGTACCTGGCCTGAGTGGGATCAATTTAAAAAGGATTACATCAGTCAGGAAGGGCGGGTGATTGATCCCAGCGACGCACGCAAAATCACCACCTCGGAAGGGCAAAGCTATGCGATGTTCTTTGCCCTCGCCGCTAACGATCGCCAGGCTTTTGATACGCTGCTGGCATGGACAGAGAATAATCTGGCACAAGGTTCACTAAAAGATCATCTGCCCGCCTGGCTGTGGGGGCAGAAAGATCCCTCCACCTGGGCGGTGCTGGATAGCAACTCTGCTTCTGACGGTGATATCTGGATCGCGTGGTCGCTGCTGGAGGCGGGACGCTTGTGGAAAGAACCGCGCTATACCGAGATCGGCAAAGCCTTGTTGAAACGCATTGCCAGCGAAGAAGTGGTGACGGTGCCGGGGCTGGGCTCCATGCTGTTACCCGGCAAGATTGGTTTTGCCGACGCCAGCACCTGGCGCTTTAATCCGAGCTATCTGCCACCGCAGCTGGCGCAGTATTTCACCCGTTTCGGTGCGCCATGGTCCACTCTGCGTGAAACCAACCAGCGACTGCTGTTAGAAACGGCGCCGAAAGGTTTCTCACCGGACTGGGTTCGTTACGAGAAAAACAAAGGCTGGCAACTGAAGGCAGAGAAAACGCTGGTCAGCAGTTACGACGCAATTCGCGTCTATCTGTGGGTGGGTATGATGCATGACGGCGACCCGCAGAAAGCACGGCTGCTGGCAAAATTCAAACCGATGGCAACCCTGACAACTAAAAACGGTCTCCCGCCGGAGAAAGTGGACGTCGCCAGCGGCAAAGCGCAGGGCAATGGCCCGGTAGGCTTTTCTGCGGCCTTACTGCCTTTCCTGCAAAACCGCGACGCACAAGCGGTGCAGCGACAGCGCGTAACAGACCATTTCCCCGGCAGCGATGCCTATTACAGCTACGTGCTAACCCTCTTCGGACAAGGGTGGGATCAGCATCGTTATCGCTTCACCGCCAAAGGTGAGTTACTACCTGACTGGGGCCAGGAATGCGCAAGTTCAAATTAAGTTTACTCGGGGTTTCACTCGGCATTGCCCTGATGTCCTTTGCCGACGCCGCGCCGTCGGCGCAACAGCAGTTGCTGGAGCAGGTGCGGCTGGGAGAAGCAACGCACCGCGAAGATCTGGTGCGCCAGTCGCTCTATCGCCTCGAACTGATGGACCCGAATAATCCTGACGTCATTGCCGCTCGCTTTCGTTACCTGCTGCGTCAGGGCGATAACGACGGCGCGCAGAAACAGCTTGATCGACTTTCTCAATTAGCGCCGGGTTCTAATGCCTATAAATCGTCGCAAACCACCATGCTGTTAGCGACGCCGGATGGGCGTCAGTCGTTACAGCAGGCGCGTCTACAGGCGACAACCGGGCATGCCGCAGAGGCGGTTGCCGCCTATGATAAGTTATTCAAGGGCAACCCGCCGGAAGGCGACCTGGAAGTGGAGTACTGGAGCGCGGTGGCAAAAATTCCGGCCCGCCGCAATCAGGCGATTAATCAGCTCAAGGCGATTAACGCCCGCAGTCCGGGCAATAACACATTGCAAAATACGCTGGCACAGCTGTTGTTTGATAACGATCGCCCGGCCGAAGGCTTTGTGGTTCTGGAGCAGATGGCGAAATCCAACACCGGGCGGAATGCCGCGTCCACGATCTGGTACACCCAGATCAAAGATCTGCCGGTCAGCGATGCCAGCGTGAAGGCGCTGCAAAAATACCTCACGGTATTCAGTGAGGGGGACAGCGTGGCTGCGGCACGCAGTAAGCTTAGCGAACAGCAAAAACAGCTTTCCGATCCGACATTCCGCGCGCGTGCGCAGGGGCTGGCGGCAGTCGACGCAGGCCAGGGCGGACGGGCGGTTTCAGAATTACAGCAGGCGGTGAGAGCCAACCAAAACGACAGCGAAGCCGTGGGTGCACTGGGGCAGGCCTACTCTCAGCGAGGCGATCGCGCCAGCGCCGTTGCGCAGTTTAAGAAAGCGCTGGCGATGGATCCGCAGAGCGGGAGTCGCAGCAAGTGGGAAAGCCTGCTGAAAGTGAACAGTTACTGGCTGGCGATTCAGCAGGGTGATGCCGCGCTCAAAGCCAACAATATTGACCAGGCTGAACGTCTCTATCAACAGGCCAGAAACATCGACAATACCGACAGCTATGCGGTACTGGGGCTGGGCGATGCAGCAATGGCGCGGAAAGATTATCCGGCTGCCGAGCGCTATTACCAGCAGACGTTGCGCATGGACAGCGGTAATACCAATGCCGTACGCGGTCTGGCAAACCTCTATCGCGCGCAGTCGCCGGAGAAAGCCTCTGCGTTTATCGCCACGCTCTCTGCCAGCCAGCGTCGCAGCATTGATGATATTGAACGCGGACTGGAAAACGATCGTCTGGCCCAGCAGGCCGAAACGCTGGAGAACCAGGGCAACTGGGCACAGGCCGCGGAACTGCAACGCCGCCGACTGGCGCTGGATCCGGGGAGCGTCTGGATAACCTATCGTCTGTCACGCGATCTATGGCAGGCCGGGCAGCGTAGTCAGGCTGATGCGCAGATGAGCGCGCTGGCGCGTCAGAAACCCAACGATCCGGAACAGGTGTATGCGTATGGGCTGTACCTGTCCGGCAATGATCAGGATCGGGCGGCGTTGGCGCATATCAACAGCCTGCCGCGCAGTCAGTGGAACAGCAACATTCAGGAACTGGCCGATCGCCTGCAAAGCAACCAGGTGCTGGAAACGGCGAATCGTCTGCGCGACAGCGGCCGGGAGGCTGAGGCTGAAGCGTTGTTACGCCAACAGCCTGCCTCCACCCGTCTCGATTTAACGCTGGCCGACTGGGCGCAGCAGCGCGGGGAATACAATGCGGCGCGAGGTTCATACGACGCCGTGCTGGCGCGCGAACCGGATAACGTCGATGCGATGCTGGGGCTGACGGAAGTGTACATCGCCCAGGGCGACAAGCCTGCCGCGCGAGCGCAACTGGCAAAACTGCCCGCAACGCAGACGCCGTCAATCAACATGCAGCGGCGAATCGCGCTGGCACAAATGCAGCTTGGCGATACCGCTGCGGCACAACAGACCTTCAATACGTTGATTCCGCAGGCCAAAGCGCAGCCGCCATCAATGGAAAGCGCAATGGTGCTGCGTGACGCCGCGCATTTCCAGGCGCAGAGCGGCGAGCCGCAACAGGCGCTGGATACGTACAAAGATGCGATGGTGGCGTCCGGCATTACGCCAACGCGTCCGCAGGATAATGACACCTTTACCCGTCTGACCCGTAACGATGAAAAAGATGACTGGCTGAAGCGTGGCGTGCGCAGCGATGCGGCGGATTTGTATCGTCAACAGGATCTGAACGTCACGCTGGAGCATGACTACTGGGGATCGAGCGGTACCGGCGGCTATTCTGATCTAAAAGCGCATACCACTATGTTGCATGTGGATGCGCCGTATTCGGACGGTCGTATGTTCTTCCGTACCGATCTGGTCAACATGAATGCAGGTAGCTTCTCGACTGATGACAATGGTCGCTACAAGAATAACTGGGGCACCTGTACGCTGGAAGACTGTAGCGGCAGTCGCAGCCAGTCGGACACGGGGGCGAGCGTCGCTGTTGGCTGGAAGAATGACACCTGGAGTTGGGATATCGGCACCACGCCGATGGGCTTCAACGTTGTCGATGTGGTCGGCGGCGTCAGTTACAGCAATGACATTGGGCCGTTGGGTTATACCCTGAACGCGCACCGTCGTCCGATTTCCAGTTCGCTGCTGGCCTTTGGCGGACAGAAAGATGCGCAGAGCCACAACGGCGACAGCAACGACGTCAACACCGGTAAAAAATGGGGTGGCGTTCGTGCCGATGGCGGCGGGATTAGCCTCAGCTACGACAAAGGTGAAGCCAACGGCGTCTGGGCTTCACTCGGCGCCGATCGGTTAACCGGGAAAAATGTCGAGGATAACTGGCGCGTCCGGTGGATGACGGGTTACTACTACAAAATCATCAACGAGAATAATCGCCGTGTCACCGTAGGTCTGAACAATATGATCTGGCACTACGACAAAGACCTGAGCGGTTATTCGCTGGGCCACGGTGGCTACTACAGTCCGCAGGAATACCTGTCCTTCGCGGTGCCGGTAATGTGGCGTCAGCGGACGGAAAACTGGTCCTGGGAACTGGGCGGTTCGGTTTCCTGGTCGCATTCGCGCACCAAAACCATGCCGCGTTATCCGTTGTTGAATCTGATTCCGTCGGATTACCACCAGGAAGCCATCGACCAAACTAACGGTGGTGGAAGCAGCCAGGGCTTTGGTTATACCGCGCGGGCGCTGATTGAGCGTCGGGTGACCTCGAACTGGTTTGTCGGGACCGCGGTGGATATTCAACAGGCAAAAGACTACGCGCCTAGCCATTTACTGCTGTATGTTCGTTATTCCGCCGCAGGCTGGCAGGGCGATATGGATTTACCGCCGCAGCCGCTGGTGCCTTACGCGGACTGGTAATCAGAAAAATCCTTTTCAGACACAGCCTCTCTCAATGCCGCCGCGATCGGGTATACTCGGGCGGCAATCTGGGATATCCGGGGGAGACAATATTGCGCGTCAGTCGCTCGTTAACAATTAAGCAGATGGCAATGGTGGCTGCCGTTGTCATGGTGTTTGTGTTTCTGTTTTGTACCGTTTTGCTGTTTCATCTGGTGCAGCAGAACCGCTACAACACGGCGACGCAACTGGAAAGTATTGCCCGTTCGGTACGTGAACCGCTGTCTGCCTCAATTTTAAAAGCCGATATTCCCGGAGCCGAAGCGATTCTTGCCAGTATCAAACCGGCGGGGGTGGTGCAACGGGCCGATGTGGTGCTACCGAATCAGTTTCAGGCGCTGCGCATGAGCTTTATCCCTGAACGGCCCGTTCCGGTCATGATAACCCGACTCTTCGAACTGCCGGTGCAGATCTCGCTGCCTGTCTATTCACTTGAACGTCCTGCAAATCCGCAACCGCTGGCATATCTGGTGCTCCAGGCCGACTCATTCCGCATGTATAAGTTTGTGATGAGCACGCTGTCTACGTTAGTGACCATTTACTTACTTTTATCCCTGATGCTAACAGTCGCCATTAGCTGGTGCGTGAATCGCCTGATTCTGCACCCGCTGCGCAAAATTGCCCGCGAGCTGAATAACATTCCGCAACAGGATTTGATTGGACATCAGCTGGCGTTGCCGCGTCTGCATCATGACGATGAGATTGGTCTGCTGGTGCGCAGCTACAACCTCAATCAACAACTGGTCCAGCGCCACAGCGAAGAGCAGACGGATAACGCGATGCGTTTTCCGGTCTCTGACCTGCCGAACAAAGCGTTCCTGATGGGGCTGCTCGAGCAGGTCGTGTCGCGTCAGCACACCACGGCGCTGATGATTGTCACCTGTGAAACGCTGCGCGATACGGCGGGCGTGCTGAAAGAGGCGCAGCGGGAAATTCTGCTGCTGACGCTGGTGGAGAAACTGAAATCGGTGCTGTCACCGAGAATGGTGCTCGCGCAGATCAGCGGTTACGATTTTGCCATTATCGCTCACGGCGTCAAAGAGCCGTGGCACGCGATCACACTAGGTCAGCAAGTACTCACTATCATCAATGAGCGATTGCCGGTGCAGGGGATCCAACTTCGCCCAAGCTGCTGCATTGGCGTGGCGATGTATTACGGCGATCTCAGCGCCGAACAGCTCTATGGGCGCGCGGTATCCGCAGCGTTTACCGCCCGGCGCAAGGGCAAAAATCAGATTCAGTTCTTCGATCCTGAGCAGATGGCAATCGCCCAGAAACGGCTGACCGAGGAGAGCGATATTCTCACCGCGCTGGACAATCACCGCTTTGCCCTCTGGTTGCAGCCTCAGGTGGAGATGAGCAGCGGCAACGTGGTCAGCGCCGAAGCGTTGCTGCGTATGCAGCAGCCGGACGGGAGCTGGGAATTGCCGGAAGGGTTGATTGAGCGGATTGAGTCCTGCGGCCTGATGGTCACCGTGGGCCACTGGGTGTTGGAAGAGTCTTGTCGTCAGCTCGCAGCCTGGCAGGAACGGGGGATCACGCTGCCGCTGTCGGTCAATCTGTCAGCACTCCAGTTGATGCACCCGAATATGGTGTCAGACATGCTGGAACTGTTAAGTCGTTATCGTATCCAGCCGGGTACGCTCATTCTGGAAGTGACGGAGAGTCGGCGGATCGACGACCCGCATGCCGCCGTGGCGATACTGCGTCCGTTGCGTAACGCCGGCGTGCGTATCGCGCTGGACGATTTTGGCATGGGCTACGCGGGGCTGCGCCAGCTCCAGCACATGAAATCCCTGCCCATCGACGTGCTGAAAATCGACAAAATGTTTGTCGATGGCCTGCCGGAAGATAACAGCATGGTCTCGGCGATTATCCTGCTGGCGCGCAGTCTGAATTTGCAGATGGTGGCGGAAGGCGTCGAGACCGAAGCGCAGCGTGAATGGCTGGCGCAGGCGGGGGTTGAAATCGCTCAGGGCTTCCTTTATGCCCGTGCGGTACCCGCTGAAACCTTCGAAGAACGTTATCTGAAGCACAATTGATGTGATTACAATACTTTAAAAAGGTCCGGCTTGTGCGAGCCAGCTCAAGGTTTTTAACATTTTTGTTTCAATTATGATCCTGGTGCATTTCTGTGATGTTGTCTGGGTGTTATTTTAAGGCCGCAGGTTAACCAAAACCTTATAAGACCTGTGGTTTTTACTTCAAGGACACCCTATGAAAATCTCTCTGTTTAAAAGTCTCTACTTTCAGGTCCTGACAGCAATTGCCATTGGTATTCTCCTTGGCCATTACTACCCTGAATTAGGCGCACAAATGAAACCGCTTGGCGACGCGTTCGTTAAGCTGATCAAGATGGTCATCGCACCGGTTATCTTCTGTACTGTCGTGACTGGCATTGCAGGCATGGAAAGTATGAAAGCGGTGGGCCGTACAGGTGCAGTTGCGCTGCTTTACTTTGAGATTGTCAGTACGATTGCGCTGATCATTGGTCTCATCATCGTTAACGTGGTGCAGCCCGGTGCCGGGATGAACGTTGATCCGGCAACGCTGGATGCGAAAGCGGTAGCGATTTACGCCGAACAGGCAAAAGACCAGGGAATCGTAGGCTTCCTGATGGATATTATCCCGGGCAGCGTCATTGGCGCCTTTGCCAGTGGTAACATCTTGCAGGTTCTGCTGTTTGCGGTGATGTTTGGGTTTGCCCTGCATCGTCTGGGCAGCAAAGGCCAACTGATTTTCAACGTCATTGAAAGCTTCTCGCAGGTCATTTTCGGCATCATCAACATGATCATGCGTCTGGCGCCAATCGGGGCGTTCGGGGCGATGGCGTTTACCATCGGTAAATATGGCGTGGGTACGCTGGTGCAGTTGGGGCAACTGATTGTTTGCTTCTACATCACCTGTATCCTGTTTGTGGTTGTTGTGCTGGGTTCGATCGCCCGTGCAACAGGCTTCAGCATCTTTAAGTTTATCCGCTATATTCGTGAAGAACTGCTGATCGTGTTGGGAACGTCCTCTTCCGAGTCTGCGTTACCGCGTATGCTCGACAAGATGGAAAAGCTTGGCTGTCGCAAGTCGGTTGTGGGGCTGGTGATTCCCACCGGCTATTCGTTTAACCTTGATGGAACCTCGATATACCTGACGATGGCGGCGGTGTTTATCGCCCAGGCCACCAACAGTCATATGGATATCTTCCATCAGATTACGCTGCTGGTGGTACTGCTGCTCTCCTCGAAAGGGGCGGCGGGCGTGACCGGAAGTGGCTTTATCGTGCTGGCGGCCACTATCTCTGCGGTTGGCCATCTGCCGGTTGCCGGTCTGGCGCTTATCCTCGGTATCGACCGTTTCATGTCTGAAGCCCGTGCGCTGACCAACCTGGTCGGTAACGGCGTGGCAACGGTCGTGGTCGCGAAGTGGGTGAAGGAACTGGACCACAAGAAGCTTGATGATGTGCTGAATAATCGTGCACCTGAAGGCAAAACGCACGAAATATCCTCTTAATTTCGATACTTATGACCGCAGTCCCTTGTGGGGCTGCGGGCTCCTGCGCATAATTGACCCCTGGGCCCGAATCCTTCAACATGGAGGTATCGGGTTTATTTCACTTCTTCCGTGACATTTGCATGTTCTTGCGGTCTAACACGAAGTGTTTTTAACGTCATATTCAGACAAGCCCAACTGGGGTTGTCTTTTTATTACCAGGATTGTTGATCAGGGGTTCACATGCAGGGCACAAAAATTCGACTTTTAGCGGGCGGTTTGCTGATGATGGCCACTGCTGGCTATGTGCAGGCAGATGCGCTCCAGCCTGACCCAGCATGGCAACAGGGGACGCTGGCGAATGGTTTACAGTGGCAAGTGTTAGCCACCCCGCAGCGCCCCAGCGACCGTATCGAGGTCCGCCTGCAGGTAAATACCGGTTCGCTCGCCGAAAGTACTCAACAGAGCGGTTTCAGTCATCTTATTCCCCGTATTGCGTTAACCCAAAGTGGCGGCCTTGATGCCGCGCAGGCACGTTCACTGTGGCAGCAGGGTTTTGACCCTAAACGTCCGATGCCGCCCGTCACCGTCTCTTACGACTCCACACAGTACAATCTCAGCCTGCCCAATAACCGCAGCGACCTGCTGAAAGAGTCGCTGAACTATCTGGCGAACACGATGGGCAAACTGACGATCACCCCCGACGTCGTCAATCATGCGCTAAACACAGAAGACATGGTCACCACGCTGCCCGTCGATACGAAAGACGGCTGGTGGCGCTATCGTCTGAAAGGGTCGGCGCTGTTGGGTCACGATCCTGCCGAGCCGGTAAAAATGCCGGTGGACGCGGAGAAAGTGCATGAGTTCTACCAGAAGTGGTACACCCCAGACGCGATGACGCTGATTGTTGTCGGCAACGTTGATGCGCGGTCGGTGGCCGAGCAAATCAACAAAACCTTTGGTGAACTGAAAGGGAAACGTGAAACCCCTGCGCCGGTGCCGACGCTCTCGCCGTTGCGTGCGGAGGCGGTGAGCATTATGACCGACGCGGTGCGCCAGGATCGTCTCTCTGTCATGTGGGATACGCCGTGGCAGCCGATTCGCGAGTCTGCCGCGCTGTTGCGCTACTGGCGCGCGGATTTAGCGCGTGAGGCGCTGTTCTGGCACGTCCAGCAGGCGCTGAGTAAGAACAACGCGAAAGATATCGGCCTCGGCTTTGACTGCCGCGTGCTGTTCCTGCGCGCGCAGTGCGCAATCAACATCGAATCGCCAAACGACAAGATTTCCGCCAATCTGAGCACCGTGGCGCGTGAACTGGCGAAGGTACGTGATAACGGCCTGCCGGAAGAAGAGTTCAACGCCCTGGTGGCGCAAAAGAATCTGGAACTGCAGAAACTGTTTGCGACCTACGCTCGTACCGATACCGATATTCTCATCAGTCAGCGTCTGCGCTCGCTGCAAAATCAGGTCGTAGATATCGCGCCTGAACAGTACCAGCGTTTGCGTCAGGACTTCCTGAACAGCCTGACCGTTGAGATGTTGAATCAGGATCTGCGTCAGCAGTTGTCGCAGGATATGGCGCTGATTCTGCTACAGCCGAAAGGCGAACCGGAATTCAACATGAAAGAGTTGCAGGCGACGTGGGATCAAATCATGGCGCCGGTGACTGCCGCGGCGACACCGGCAGAAACGGACGATGCGCATCCGGAAGTGACAGATATTCCGGCTGCACGGTAGGGGTGGATTGCCTGATGGTGCTGCGCTTATCCGGCCTGGAAGAACGCGTTTCCCGGGCCGGATAAGGCGTTTACGCCGCGCCTGCGGCGTTGGTCTTACTGCGGCATGGCGTCGCGTGGGATAATCGCCCCGCGATGCTGAATAACGGTGCTGGCGGTCAGGTGGCCTCGTTTGGCAGCGTTAACTGCATCGCCGCCGGTCAGGCGAACGGCCAGATACCCGGCGCTGAACGAGTCGCCAGCGGCGGTGGTATCGATCACTTTTTCTTTCGGCAGTTTCACCGCAGGAACGTCGATCGGTACGTTACCGTCGACAGACACCAGGCACGAATCCGCACCGCGTTTCACCACCACTTCCTGCACACCCGCGGCATGCGTCCGGGCGATCACCTCTTCAACCGGCTTCACGCCCCAGAGCAAATCTTCGTCGTCCAGCGTCAGGAAGGCAATATCAGTGCATTCCAGCATCTTCTGATACACCTGCCGGGTCTCTTCTTTGCTGGCCCACAGGCGCGGACGATAGTTGTTGTCGAAAATCACTTTCCCGCCGTTGGCGCGGCATTCTCGCAGCAGCGACAGCAGTTTGTCGCGGCTGGATGGGCTCAGGATCGCGAGGCTGATACCGCTCAGGTAGAGATAATCAAAGGTCGCCAGCTCTTCGCAGATAGCCGCTGACTGTTCGCTCTCCAGCCAGAATTTCGCTGCTGCTTCGTTGCGCCAGTAATAGAACGTCCGCTCACCGGTGCTGTCCGTCTCGATGTAGTAGAGGCCAGGCAGACGGTTTTCCATGCGCTGTGTCAGCGAGGTATCCACGTTTTCGCCTTGCCATGACTCAAGCATCTGCTGGCTGAAACTGTCCGTGCCCAGCGCCGTGACGTAGTGCACGGAGAGCGCCGCAGCATCAACCTGACGGGCAATGTAAACGGAGGTATTCAATGTGTCGCCACCGAATCCGCGCTGAACATCTGCGCCTTTCTGTGACAGCTCAATCATGCATTCGCCAATCACGGCAATCTTTTTGGACATAGTCGTGAACCTGCTTAAAAAAAGTTAGCGTTAGTGTGCGCTGTGGGTGTTAGGTGGTCAATCATATTAAAACAACGTTCCAAATTTTTTTTTGAGCCAGTCCGTATTCTGCAGTGATTTTTACAAAACCGTTTTCGATTTTGCGCGAGGCTGAACATAAAGTTCTCCGTCCGAAGGCCGATAACCTTTGACGAGTCGGGGCAGTAACACACTTAATCACGGGACATCTGAGATGATAAACCAGGTTATCCAGCAGCGAAGCAATTCCGAGGCGAGCGTTGAAAGCTTGCAGGATCGGCGCTTTTGGCTGCAGTGCGAGCGTGCTTACACTTATCAGCCGATTTACCGGACCGACGGACGCCTGTTAGCCGTTGAGTTGTTGACGGTGGTGACGCATCCGGACAATCCAACCCAACGTATCGCGCCTGACCGTTATTTTGCCGGGGTGGCGGTGCGCCATCGCATTGATATCGTCAAAGAACAACTTCAGCTACTGGAGCAGAAGACCGACTTTTTCCAGCGTCATGAATTGCTGGCCTCTGTGAATGTTGATGGCCCGACGCTCCTCGCCATGCGCCAGCAACCCAACATGGTGCAGATGATTGAGAGGATGCCGTGGCTGCGTTTTGAGCTGGTCGAACATATCCATCTGCCAAAAGAATCCTCGTTTGCCAGCATGTGCGAATTTGGTCCGCTGTGGCTGGATGATTTCGGCACCGGGATGGCGAATTTCTCTGCGCTGAATGAAGTCCGTTATGACTACATTAAAGTCGCGCGCGAACTGTTCGTGATGCTTCGCCAGACGCCAGAGGGGCGCAATCTCTTCACCATGCTGCTGCAACTGATGAACCGCTATTGCCGCGGCGTGATCGTTGAAGGGGTGGAAACGCTGGAAGAGTGGCGCGACGTACAACGTTCTCCTGCCTTTGCCGCACAGGGCTATTTTCTGTCGCGCCCGGTCCCGTTCGCCTGCCTCGATGAGGTCATTCTGTCACTGTAAAAAACGGCAGTTTCCGCTAACTCCGTCTGGCTGGACTATCTTTAGGACAGGCAAGGAAAGACGTGAGGATGCTAACTATGACCAAAGCCGGAAAAATAACTGCAGTGATCACAGGGACTTTCTTGTTGTTGATCGTGGTCGTTATCGTGTTGATAGCGACATTTGACTGGAACCGCCTCAAACCGACCATCAACCAGAAAGTCTCTACCGAACTTAACCGACCGTTCGCTATTCGCGGTGATTTAGGCGTTGTCTGGGAACGCCAGAAGCAGGAGACCGGCTGGCGCAGTTGGGTGCCGTGGCCGCACGTACATGCTGAAGATATTATCCTCGGCAATCCCCCCGACATTCCTGAAGTGACGATGGTGCACCTTCCCCGCGTCGACGCGACGCTCGCCCCGCTGGCGTTGTTAAGCAAAACCGTCTGGCTGCCGTGGATCAAGCTGGTGAAACCCGATGCGCGGCTGATTCGCCTGTCCGAGAAAAACAATAACTGGACCTTCGACCTCGCGAATAGCGAAAACAAAGACCCGAATGCGCAGCCGTCTGACTGGTCCTTCCGGCTGGACACTATTCTCTTCGATCAGGGGCGGATCGCTATCGACGATAAGGTCAGTAAAGCTGATATTGAGATCCTGGTCGATCCGCTGGGCAAACCGTTGCCGTTCAGTGAAGTCACGGGAAATAAAGCGAAAGGCGATAACGCGAAGGTTGAAGACTACGTATTTGGTCTGAAGGCGCAGGGGCGATACAACGGCGAACCGCTCACCGGAACGGGAAAAATGGGCGGCATGCTGGCGCTGCGTAGCGAAGGGGCAGCGTTTCCGGTACAGGCCGATTTCCGTTCCGGCAATACCCGGGTGGCGCTGGTGGGCGTGGTTAAGGACCCAATGAAGATGGGCGGCGTCGATCTGCAACTGAAATTCTCCGGGGATTCCCTGGGTGAGCTGTACGATCTGACGGGAGTGCTGCTGCCGGATACGCCGCCGTTCGAAACGGACGGTCGGCTGGTGGCGAAAATCGATACCAACGCATCATCGGTGTTTGACTACCGGGGGTTCAATGGGCGGATCGGCGACAGCGATATTCACGGCTCGCTGACCTATACGACAGGGAAACCGCGTCCGAAGCTGGAAGGAGAGGTGGAATCGCGCCAGCTCAGGCTGGCGGATTTAGGACCGCTGATCGGCGTCGATTCCGGTAAAGGCACAGAAAAAGCGCAGCGTTCGGAACAGAAAAAGGGCGAGAAGAGCGTACAACCCGCGGACAAAGTACTCCCTTATGACCGCTTCGAAACGGACAAATGGAACGTGATGGATGCCGATGTGCGCTTTAAAGGGCGGCGTATTGAACATGGCAGCAGCCTGCCTGTCAGCGATCTCTCGACCCACATTCTTCTGCAGAATGCCGATCTGCGTCTGCAACCGTTGAAGTTTGGTCTGGCGGGCGGCAGCATCAATGCGAATATCCATCTGGAAGGGGATAAAAAGCCAATGCAGGGGCGTGCGGATATTCAGGCGCGGCGTTTAAAACTGAAAGAACTGATGCCGGACGTTGAACTGATGCAGAAAACGCTGGGGGAGATGAGCGGTGACGCCGAATTTCGCGGGACCGGGAATTCCGTGGCGGCGCTGCTGGGTAACAGCAACGGCAACCTGAAACTGCTGATGAACGACGGACTGATTAGCCGCAACCTGATGGAGATTGTCGGTCTGAACGTCGGGAACTTCATCGTCGGGCAGATCTTTGGCGATGACGAAGTGCGGGTTAACTGCGCGGCGGCGAATCTGGATATCGTAAACGGCGTGGCGCGCCCACAAATTTTCGCGTTCGACACTGAAAACGCGCTGATCAACGTCACCGGGACGGCGAGCTTTGCCTCCGAACAGCTGGATTTGACCATCGACCCGGAGAGCAAAGGCATCCGCATTATTACCTTGCGTTCGCCGTTGTATGTGCGCGGAACGTTTAAGAACCCTCAGGCGGGGGTAAAGGCCGGGCCGTTGATTGCGCGTGGCGCGGTAGCCGCGGCGCTGGCGACGTTAGTGACGCCTGCCGCCGCGCTGCTGGCGCTGATTTCACCGTCAGAAGGTGACGCCAACCAGTGCCGGACGATATTGTCGCAGCTGAAGAAGTGATGCGCAGTGCCGGGTAAGGCGTCGCCACTACCCGGAATGTAAAGATTACAGCGACTGATGACGCGTTTCGTGAGTTAACAGTAGCGCGATCAGGGTTAATGCCGCCATCGATGCCAGGTAGGTTCCTACGGCGGCAAGACCATAATTGGACTGCAACCACGCGGCGATATACGGTGCGACGGATGCCCCGAGAATCGAAGAGACGTTATAGGAGAACGATGCGCCGGTGTAACGCACTTCAGTCGGGAACAGCTCAGGCAACAGTGCGCCCATCGGCCCGAACGTCAGCCCCATCAGGCTCAGCCCAAGCAGCAGGAAGGCGAAGACCAGCGCCGGATTGCCGGAGCCCAGCAGCGGTTTAAAGGCGAACAGCGCGAACAGGATAATCATTGTGGTGATGATGACCATGCTCTTGCGGCGACCAAACGCGTCTGCGAGCAGACCGGCGACCGGCACCATCACGCCAAAGCCAATGACCGCCATCATCAGCATCCACAACACGTCGTTGCGCGGCAGGCCCAGACCGACCGGCGCAGCGGCGGTACTGAACGTCATCGAATACACGGTCATGATATAGAACAGCGTATAGGTCGCCAGCATGATGAACGTGCCGAGGATGGTCACGCGAACGTGTTTAGTCAGCAACGTACCCAGCGGGATTTTCACCTGTTTTTTCGCGGCGGCCACTTTAGCGAAAACCGGCGTCTCATGCAGGGAAACGCGGACGTACAGGCCGATAATCACCAGCACCGCTGAGAAGATAAACGGAACGCGCCAGCCCCAGCTCATGAACTGCTCATCCGTCAGCAGCCAGGAGAGCAGCAGGAAGGTGCCGTTAGCAAAGAAAAAGCCAATCGGTGCGCCCAACTGCGGGAACGAGCCATACAGCGCGCGCTTACGCGGCGGGGCGTTCTCTGTCGCCAGCAGCGCCGCGCCGCCCCATTCACCACCCAGTCCCAGCCCCTGCCCAAAACGAGCCAGCGCCAGCAGAAGTGGGGCGAAAATGCCAATGGTGGCATAGCCTGGCAGCAGGCCGATGATCACCGTTGAGATCCCCATTGTCAGCAAAGACGCCACCAGCGTCACTTTACGTCCTACCCGATCGCCAAAGTGGCCGAAGAGCGCGGAACCAATTGGACGCGCGACAAAGGCGATGGCAAACGTGGCGAGCGACTGTAGCGTTGCCGCTGTCGGGTCGCCCTGCGGGAAGAAGATGTGCGGGAAGACAATCACGGCGGCGGTCGCATAAATATAGAAGTCGAAGAACTCAATGGCGGTGCCAATGAGCGAGGCGACGACGACCTTATTGCGCGAATTGACCGGAGTATGTTCCTGTTCGTTATCGAGTGTGGTGGCGGTTGCTTGCATAGTATTTTCTTATTTTTTGGCGAACGAACGGCCATATTACGCACAGCAAAAGCGACATTTCAATCTGTAACAATCGCTCGATATGGTTAAAAATCAGGCAAAAAGCGGATAATGTTTGCGCCTGCGATTTCTCGTCCATGAAATGCTTCACATAATTTAAAAATGAGTGGATAAAACTGGTTTTTGGTTAAATAAAAGTTAAGGACTGGATTTATGTGCTAAATGAACGGAGCGAGGCGGAAGTAAGTGCCTGAACATATTGCCGGATGGCGACGTAAGACACTTATCTGGCCTGGGTAGCGGGTGAAAGGTAGGCCGGATAAGCACAGCGCCATCCGGCATAATACCGCGCATCAACGGTGCGTTTTGCCCGGCATCCGGGGATCGTCTTTGTATTCGGCGGTTGCAATCCACGCCGCGCAAAACAGCGTCAGACGTGCGAAAAAGTAGAAGAACGCCATCAGTCCCAGTACAGAACCAAACGCCGCGCCGGAAGGGGATTTCACCAGCGCCGGCAGCGTCCAGGTCATGATGATTTTAATGACTTCAAAGCCAATCGCCGCAATCAGCGTGCCGCGAATCAATGCCTTTTTACGTGGACGATGACGCGGTAGACGCCAGAAAATCCAGAAGAACAACAGGTAGTTGGCAAAAATGGAGATCGCCAGGCCAATCAACCGCCAGGTGGGCTTTAGCCACTCAATGCTGTCGAGATAGAGGGCGGAGATAATCATCTGTTGCGCCGAACCGGCGACCGAGGTGATCGACAGCGTCACAATCAGTGCAATCAACAGACCAATCAGTGAGATGAAATCGCGGAGATATTTGATCCAGATTTTTTCCTGATCCTGCGGCGTGCGCTCCCAGACGTCCCGCGACTGGGCGCGGATCGCCTCGCGCAGGTTGCCCATCCAGTTAATCCCGGAGTAGAGGGCGATCCCTAACCCGACCAGACCAACGGTGGTACGCTGCTGTACCGCCGTATTGATGGTGCTTTTCAGCGTAGCGGCAAGCGTCGGGTCGCTGACGTTCATCAGGATTTTAGTGAAGATGTCCTGCAACAGCGTGGGATGCGAGGCAAGAATAAAGCCTGCGGCGGCAAACGACACCATCAGGATGGGGATCATCGACAAAAACGAGAAGTAGGTAATGGCCGCGCCGAACTGGTTACCTAACCGATCGTTAAAGCGTTCAGCCGCGCGGAGCAGATGCGCAATCACCGGAATGCGCTGGATTTTTTCGACGGTGGTGGTCACCGTTTTCAGCGTCTCGCTGGCGGTGCTTTTCTTCTCGTGCTCGGCGTCCCCGGTCGTGTCGATTTTGCGTACCGGGTCGTGTTCAAGTTCCTGAGTGGGGCGTTTTACGTCGTTATCCTGCATCATCAGGTCAGGCGTCCTTTTTTTGTTAATTCTCTGGACAGTATAGCGTCTCAGTCCACGTAGTCCTTCATTACCCCGGTCAGCCACTCCATAAACAGGTGCACACGGCGTGAAAGATTACGCCGGTGTGGGTAAAGCAGCGATACCGGCATCGGCAAGGCGCGGTATTGCGGCAGCACCTCAACGAGCGTGCCATTGCGTAACGCCTCACGAACCCCGACGCGCGGAACCTGAATAATTCCCAGCCCAGCCAGACAGGCGGCGTGATAGGTTTCGGTGCTGTTAACCGTTAGCGTACCGCCGGTTTTTATCCACTGTGTCCCGCTGCTGGTGGCGATTTCAAAGCCTGGCGGTCGTGTTCCCAGATTTTGCGAGTAATGTACTACCGCATGGGAGGCGAGGTCTTCAAGGCTTTCCGGATAGCCAAAACGCGTCAGGTACTGTTGGCTGGCGCAGTTGATCACGGTAAGCTTGCCCAGCGGACGCGCGATCAGTCCCGAGTCTTTCAGCGTGCCGACGCGCACCACGCAGTCAAAACCTTCGCGGATCAAATCCACCAGTCGGTCACTGCTGCTGAGCTCCAGTTCAATCCCAGGGTACTGCTGCAAAAAGGCGGGCAGGCGGGGGATCACCAGATTTCGCGCGACGCCAACCGGCATATCGACTCGTAGCTTACCGCTGATGCTGGTGGGATCGTGCTGAAACAGACCGTCCAGTTCATCCAGATTGCTCAACAGATCTTTCGCCCGTTCGTAATAGACCATGCCGTCCTGCGTCAGTTGTACCCGCCGCGTGGTGCGGTGTAAAAGCTGGGTGCTAAGATGGTTTTCCAGCGCCTGAATCTGGCGCGATACGCTACCTTTCGGGAGTCCGAGCGTGTCGGCTGCGCGAGAAAAACTCTCCAGCTCTGCGACACGAATGAATAACTGCATTGCATGAATTTTATCCATCCTGTAGCCCTATTGTTGTTCCAGATGAAACAGTCATGCGCAATTAGCGACATTTATTGTTTTTCTATCACCTAATAAGCTTTACCTCAATCCACACAACAGCTGAAATGAGGTTTCTTATGACGCAACGTATCGCATTGGTGACCGGCGGGAGCCGCGGGCTGGGTAAAAATGCCGCGCTTAAGCTGGCGGACAAAGGAACGGATATTCTCTTTACTTACCACAGTCAACAGCAGGCGGCGCGGGATGTCGTCGCTGAAATTGAGCAAAAAGGCAGGAAAGCGGCAGCAATTCAATTGAATGTCGGTGATAGTGCCAGTTTTGCAGCTTTTGCCTCTGAGGTGAAAACGCAGTTGCAAACGCACTGGAACAGAGAGACGTTTGATTATTTAGTGAACAATGCCGGGATCGGGCTATACGCGCCGTATGCTGACACCTCAGAAGAGATGTTTGACGAACTGATGCGCATCCATTTTAAAGGCCCGTTTTTCCTGACGCAGCACCTGTTGCCGTTGATTAACGAGGGCGGACGTATTCTTAATGTTTCAACCGGGCTGGCGCGTTTTGCCCTGCCGGGGTATGCCGCCTACGCGTCAATGAAAGGGGCGATGGAAGTGCTGACGCGCTACCAGGCGAAAGAACTGGGTGCGCGTGGGATCTCGGTGAATGCCATTGCGCCCGGCGCCATTGAGACCGATTTTGGCGGTGGCCATCTGCGGGATAATAAAGAACTGAATGCGTATGTGGCTTCGCAGACGGCGCTGGGCCGCGCCGGTTTGCCCGATGATATTGGCGATGCGATTGCGGCGTTACTCAGCGACGAACTGGCATGGATGACGGCGCAGCGTATTGAAGTCTCGGGTGGGATGTTCCTGTAAGCTGAATTCAGCGAGCCTTTACGTGCGATGAATGATCATGAAATGCGAATTTTAATTCTGTAACATAATTTCGCGCAGGCGATAATTTCTTTTCTCCTGCGCGTTCGTTATTCTCACTGAAATTTAATTTTCAATTAAGATAGTGGGTAGTGAAATATAAGGAATTCCTTAAGTCATTGCCCGTTTTTTATCCCCGGATGTAATTCTCGTGTTTCAGCTGTAAAAAAATGTTTTTTTACTTCTCTCCCGACGTGATATCTGTAAAATGGCCCCCCGCCAAATGGCGAATGTTTATTTTACCCATCGGGTAATACCCTTCCCCTCCTTAATGTTATTATCGGAAACGGTGGAGAGAGTAATGCAAATCATCATGTTTGACAGGCAGTCAATATTTATTCATGGAATGAAAATCAGTTTACAGCAACGAATTCCAGGAGTGAGTATTCAGGGTGTCAGTCAGGCCGATGAACTCTGGTATAAACTGGAAGAAAACCCGGAAGCCCTGCTCATGCTGGATGGCGATCTTGACGGTGAGTTTTGCCGTTGGATCCTGCAAAAAACGGTGCAACAGTTCCCCCTCGTCAAAACTTTAATTATCGCGACGGACTGCGCGAAAAAAGGATTACAGGAACTGACGCAATATAATGTGCTCGCGATTATTTCCCGCGATTCTGAACCGGAAAAATTTGTACTGGCGATCAATAGCGTTGCGATGGGGATGATGTTTTTACCTGGCGAATGGCTAACGACTCCGGCTGCGGAATATCGTGATATTCATGCATTAAGCGCCCGGCAGAGGGAAATTTTGACGATGCTGGCATCAGGCGAGTCAAATAAGGAAATTGGCCGGGCGTTAAATATCAGTACCGGAACGGTGAAAGCGCATCTTGAATCACTCTACCGCCGACTGGATGTTAAAAATCGCACCCAGGCGGCGATGCTGTTGGTTCAGCCTTAATACCCTGCAGTGATATTACGACCGGGATCCTGCGGTCGTAATATATTCCTGTTTTAATAACCCCAGCAGCCAGTCATTCTGCCAGCGCTGTTGTAGCCAGTAACTCTCCCTGAGCGTCCCTTCCAGTATAAATCCCACTTTCTCCAGCACATGCCGGGAAGCCTGATTACCTTCAGTGACACAAGCGGTCAGACGGCGCAGACCGCCGGTGGTAAATGCGTAATCGCAAACGGCGCGTAGTGATTCTGTCCCGTATCCCTTTCCCTGCGCGCCGGGCGTCAACAAGAACCCGACCTCAGCACAGACTTCCCCTCGATGAATATAGCCCGTCACCCCGAGCGGCTTGTGGCTTTCGTTATCGCACAGGAGCAAACACAGCCAGTGAGAGTCTCCTGGACACCATGTCGGTAAGCGAGAATCGAACGCTTCCCGAATGTCGCGCTCACTTCGCGCGTCGGCCACATGACGCATCACGTCCGGATCCTGCTGCAGCGCGAGAAAAAAGGGCCAGTCGGCAGAGGTTATCGGGCGACAGGTCAGGCGGGCTGTTTTCAGTATGGGCACAGAGCTATCTCCTGGGATATTTCTCAATGTTCACGTAGCGGTCACTGTATTAATTATTGAACTTGTTATATCTATAAAAACTAATAATTAAAACAAAGAACTAAAGCAAAATTAATGGTCTCCGTATGGGGGCGCTTTTAGCGAAGGAAGAGAATGACGATTAGCGTTTTGACGACACGCACCACCTTTGAACACTGTCTGGGGATTATCCGCCAGGCCTCGGTGGAGATCCTGCTGATGCTGGGGGTGCATGCCTCTGACGGTAAAGATCCGCGATGGTTTCTGGAACACCTGGATCAGGCCCGGCTGAACCTGGGCGGCTGGAGCCAGGTCGCCCGGCGTTTGCATCTCAACGACGCGCAACTGAGCCAGTTCACGCTGCAACTGCGCCATCTCCAGCAGTGCGTACCGCAATATGACAGCGGGCAGGAGGTCAGTGAGAACCAACTGATTGCCGCCCTGCGCGTGGTCAGGTCGCTGGAATTGCTGCGCCATCATCAATCGTTACTCAATTTTAAAACGGACATTGAAGAGGCCGACCACAGTCAGCAAGTACGCGCAGAACGGCAGTTACGCACGATTGAGTTAACCCTGACTGCGCTTATCTCGCAGATGTGGCCGGATAAAACGCAGCTCAATAATTACCTCAAAGACAACTTTGGCGCGGATAAGCTCAGACGCTGGATTAAGCTGGGTGAACGCCAGGATCCGCTGAATGGGATGCGTTTTAGCGAGCTGGCGCTGATGATTGTCGATAAAAAGACCTTCACCCGCCACTATTCCGGCATCTTTAACGATGCGTCAGTGCTGAACCTGTTTGTTGAACCGCGCCTGACGCTGCGGGTGTTTCTCGATGA
Organism: Citrobacter sp. RHB20-C16; assembly: GCF_013890155.1. Classification (NCBI taxonomy): domain Bacteria; kingdom Pseudomonadati; phylum Pseudomonadota; class Gammaproteobacteria; order Enterobacterales; family Enterobacteriaceae; genus Citrobacter; species Citrobacter sp. RHB20-C16. Next base: position 276,882 of record NZ_CP057630.1, read on the forward strand.
CTGTCGCCAGGCGCGTAACACGGTGCTGGCCGGGGAGCCGCTGTCTTCGGCACAGTTGACATTACTCTCCTGCCAGTTTCAGCATATTGTCCGTCCTGTCCAGCGGGCCTATGAGCAAGGGCGCGCCCGCATTAATCCGGCGGCGTTAATGATTGTGGAAGAGGGGCAACTGGCACAGTTTTGGGAGGAGGCGCGGAAAAAGGATCGTCAGGCGGGAGGCGATACCGAGGAAATTGGCGAATCCATTGAACCCCTGCGCAAGCGTTCGCTGCGCACGGCGGAAGAACGTGAACAACTGATCACTGGCGTGCTCTGGGGCGCGGTGGGGCTTATGGTGATCGCCATCCTGGGCGGTGGAGCGTGGTTAGTGAGTTCGCAACCGCCCGCGCCTGCGCCGAACATCAAGATCACCCAGGCAGAGCCCAAGCGCGAATTGCCTTCCGCACGCGAAATGGTGACACAGATGGGGATCACCTGGGATGTGTTTAACATGCGTGCGGCGATCGATCGCAATGACACCCGGGTCACCGCGCTTTTTTTGCAGGGCGGTATGAACTGGCAGGTCTCGTGGACCGAAACGGCGTTTGCCCGCAACAATACCGATGTCCTCGAGTTACTGTTGCGCTACCCCTCGCAGATGGATGAAAGCAAACCGTGTCGACGCTTTATCAATACGTTGGGTCACGCCATGTCCGGTGGTGCGCCGCTGACGGGCGAACACAAAGCTTATCTGAAGCGTTTCTGCACAGTGCCTGCGGTGATAGCGCGACAGCAGCATGATACCGGGCAGGCAGAGCGGCGTTTCCGCGCCGATCCCAGCGCGGATAACGAGAAATGGCTGAAGATTCAGCGCGCCATTTTTGACGTGATAGAGTAACCGTTATGGTTCTCCATACAGCCCAATCAGGCGCCGTGCGACGCCGTTGGTCCAGCCAAAGCCATCCTGCAACGGATATTCGCCGCCGCCCCCTTCGCGCGGGGTGCCGCTGGCGATATGGTATTTCTCAATAAGCTTATGATGTTGCTGATAAAACTGATTCACCGTCTGCAGCCAGCTATGGGCGATTTCGTCTCCCAGCGCATCATCGCCGTACATCTTAAAACCCTGAATTGCCATCCATTGTAGCGGCGCCCAACCGTTGGGTTTATCCCACTGTTCGCCGGTTTCGTACTCGGAGGCCATAATGCCGCCGGGCGTCAACAGGCGAGCACGCACGGTATCCCCCAGCCGATCGGCCTGTTCATGGGTCGCCATCCCGACGTAAAGCGGGACAATGCTGGCGGCAGAGAACAGCGCCATTTGCTCCCGCCGCCAGTCATAGTCGCGAAAGCAGCCATTTTCCTCATCCCACAGATAGCGGTTGACGGCAGCCCGTCGGTTGCTCGCTTTCTGGCGGAACAGTGCCTCAACGTCACGTTCGCCTTTTAGCGCTGAAATATTGGCGATGGTGCTCTCCAGTTTGAACAGAAAGGCGTTGAGATCGATAGGAATAAACTGCGTGGTGCGAATGCTCGCCAGTCGTGTGGGATCACGTAGCCAGCGGGAAGAATAGTCCCAGCCCGATGCCGCACCGGCGCGCAGATCGCGGTACACCTCGTTCGGCGGACGACCAGAATGTTTGGCAGTTTCCACATCTTCCAGCCATGATTCATCGCGCGGCGTGTCGCGGTCATCCCAGTAGCGGTTGAGCAGTGAACCGTCCGGCATCCTGACGGCATGGCGATACGCCTGGTTGAGCACCAGCGACTCTGCGCCGTCCATCCAGAAGGCATACTCCATCTTCAGATGGTCGAGGTAGCGCCGTGCGCCGCGAACGCCGTCCTCTTCGAACAGTTCGACCATCAGCGCAAACACCGGCGGCTGCGAGCGGCTGAGGTAATAAGTACGGTTGCCGTTCGGAATATGGCCGTAGTTTTCAATCATCCACGCAAAGTTATCTGCCATACATTTCAGCAGGTCTTCGCGACCGCTTTCCGCCAGACCCAGCATGGTGAAATAGGAATCCCAGTAGTAGGTTTCGCTGAATCGACCACCTGGCACGATATAGGATTGCGGTAGCGCCAGCAGCGATGACCACGGAATATGATCCTGCGGCTCGCGGGTGAGTACCGGCCACAACTGGTCGATATGCTCTTTCAGCGAATTTTCCGGGTTGGAAACATACGCGCTGTCGAAGACTTCAGGCAGCCAGAAGTGATTTTCGACAAAGCGGCGTAAATCGAAATCCCGATGACGACGGACTTTGCGGTAGCGAATCAGAATATCGAGCGGATCCATTTTCGGCGCACAGTCAGGAAACGTTTTGCTGTCGGCAAAAATTTTCGAGGACTGTACGTGCTCGAACAGTTCAAGATAGCGATCGGCTGGTGTCAGGGCGTCAGAGGCGGGGAGCCCCTCAATCATCTCAGGTTCCGGTTCTGCTTCAATCATCTCATCCAGTTTTAACTCGCACGGATCCGTTTCGTAGAAAAGATCAACGTCGATCGTGATTTCCTCTGACGGGGCGTGTTGCAGTTTCTGGTTGATCATAATGAGAAAGACCTCCGGATGGCGTCGTAAAGGATACGGGTGTTGCCCGGCTGTCTTTTAAGCGTAGACATTCGCTTCGGTGTGTGCGGTGCAAAGTGTGCGGCAGATCACGTTTACACAATCGCCGCAAACCGGGAAAAAAGCACAATGCATTGATAACCGGTGATAATTTTTATTACGTGTCGACTGGCGAATCCCTATTTTCGGAACATTCGAATGAAACGAATTGTGAATATTGTCGGGACGTCGCCTGGATAAGGTTTCCCACCCCGCTGAATACGGGGATTACCATTTCTCATCACGCGCGTCACGACGCCCTTCGCGGCGGTTTTCACGTTTATCCTGGCGGCACTGGGAATTACTTTCATCGTTATTCCGGACACATTCCCGTTTTGTTTCACGACCGTCCTGACGGGCATCCTGGCGGATCTCACGGGCGTCCTGACGTTTTTCAGCCCGCGCGGTGGCATGCGCCGGGAGTGTCACAATCGGGAATAAAACGACGGCAATTAAAGCAGGAAGTAATGTCTTTCTCATCGGGTAAAACCTCTTAAAATAAATAGCATTAGATACTATTAGCGCGGCAAGTATTGCTGCGGATTTTAATTTATACCCGGAGGAAAGTCGTGTTATGAGGAGGAACTAAATTGTCCATTTTTAAATAGCAGAAAAAACCCCGTGAAATCACGGGGTCAGGAACATTAACGCATGGTCACAAACTCTTCCGCTGCCGTCGGGTGAATGGCCACGGTGTTGTCGAAGTCTTTCTTGGTGGCACCCATTTTCAGCGCTACTGCAAAGCCCTGCAACATTTCGTCCATGCCAAAGCCGATACCGTGGATGCCGACGATTTTCTCTTCCGGGCCGACGCAGACTAACTTCATGCGGCACGGCTGACGGTGTGAGGTTACCGCGGTATACATTGCAGTAAACGAAGATTTATACACTTTCACCTGCGCATCGCCATACTGCTCGCGCGCCTGCGGTTCGGTCAGACCTACGGTGCCAATCGGCGGGTGGCTGAAGACCACGGTAGGAATATTGCTGTAGTCCAGATGCTCGTCCGGCTTGTTGTTAAACAGGCGCTCAGAAAGACGGCGACCTGCCGCAACAGCAACTGGCGTCAGCTCGACAGCGCCGGTGTTATCTCCGACCGCATAAATCCCGTCCACGCTGGTATTCTGGTATTTATCGACGACGATATACCCTTTGTCGTTGGTTTTTACCCCGGTCGCTGCCAGGTTGAAATTATCGGTTGCCGGTTCACGACCAATCGCCCAAATCAGGCAATCGACCGTTTCACTGCGACCGTCTTCCAGTTCAAGCGTCAGGCTACCGTCGGCGTTTTTCACGACCGCTTTCGGAATGGCGTGGGTGTGAAGCGTCGGGCCTTCGGCATTCATCACTTCCACCAGCGTTTCGGTAATCATCGGGTCAAAACTGCGCAGTGGCGCATGCTTACGCACGAACAGATGGGTTTTGGCACCCAGACCGTTAATCACGCCCGCCAGTTCAACGGCGATATAACCGGCACCGACAACCGCGACGCGCTCCGGCAGGGCCGGCAGTTCAAAGAAACCATCGGAGTCGATACCGTATTCCACGCCCGGAATATCCGGGTGGCTCGGACGACCCCCCGTGGCGATGAGAATGTGATCGGCAGTAATTGTTTCACCGTTGACTTCAATGGTTTTGGCATCGACGAAGCGGGCAAAACCTTTGATCACATCAACGTTATTTTTACCCAGCACGTTGTCATACGAGGTGTGAATGCGGTCGATATAGGCAGTACGGCTGGCAATCAGCGTATCCCAGTTGAATTTATTGATCGTGGTGTCAAACCCGTAGTCCGGACCATACAGGTGGATCGCTTCACGGATCTGCGCAGCATGCCACATTACTTTTTTCGGGACGCACCCGACGTTAACGCAGGTGCCGCCCAGCGCTTTGGCTTCAATCAGCGCACACTTCTGGCCGTACATGGCTGCACGGTTAATCGAGGCGATACCGCCGCTGCCACCGCCGATGGCGATGTAGTCATAATGCTTGCTCATGCGTCTTTTCCTTACGTTCTGATTGCCGCGATTGTATACCTGAAATCAATAGTTTCCACCGATGGCTGCAATTACTCTGGCACGATCCAGTTTACCAAGGTATGCCCGGTACCCGCTGGCACCAGCTTGCTGTGCAGCCACGGTAGCACTGTGTTCATTTGTGCTTCCAGCTTCCACGGCGGGTTGACCACAATCATGCCGGAGGCGGTCATGCCGCGCTGGTCGCTGTCCGGGCGGACCGCCAGCTCAATTTGCAGGATTTTACGGATGCCGGTCGCTTCCAGATCGTGCACCATGCGCTTGATTTGCTGGCGTAACACGACCGGATACCACAGCGCATACGTCCCAGTGGCAAAACGTTTATAGCCTTCGCTAATCCCGGCGACAACGGCCTGGTAGTCCGATTTAATCTCGTAAGGCGGGTCGATGAGAATCAAACCACGACGAGAGACCGGCGGCAGCTTTGCCTTCAGTTGCTGATAGCCGTCGGCACGGGCTACGCGGGCACGTTCATCTTTCTGGAATTCACCTCGCAGCAGCGGGAAATCACTCGGATGCAGCTCCGTCATATGCAGGCTGTCCTGCTCGCGCAGCAGTTGACGCGCGATCAGCGGGGAGCCGGGGTAGTAACGCAGTTGCCCGCTACGGTTGAAGTGTTTGACCACGCCGATGTACGGCTCGAGTTCGGCCGGCAGATCGTCCTGCTGCCAGATGCGGGCGATACCTTCCAGGTATTCACCAGTGCGTTCAGCATGCTCGCCGCTTAGCTGATAACGGCCCGCGCCTGCATGGGTGTCCAGATAGAGAAACGGCTTCTCTTTCTCTTTGAGCGACTCGATGATCAGGCTCTGAACCGTGTGTTTAAGGACGTCGGCGTGGTTGCCAGCGTGGAAGCTGTGGCGATAACTGAGCATGGGTAAACGTGTTCCAGGTTGTAAACGTAGGCCCGATTAGCGTCACGCTTTCGGGCGAATAAAAAGCCTATCGCCACAGTATACAGAAAACTCACCGCTGCCGCGAAAGCGCAACGCCTGGCATTGAAATCCTCTACACTTATCCCCATTCTACAGGGATATTGCACAGCGCCGGATGCGCGCGACATTCACCTTATTCTAACAGGACAGCGTTTATGACCAATCCTTTACTGACGCCTTTCGAGCTACCGCCTTTTTCCAACATTCAGCCGGAACATGTGGTCCCGGCGGTAACCAAAGCGCTGAACGACTGCCGTGAGAATGTGGAACGCGTCGTGGCGCAGGGCGCACCCTACAGCTGGGAAAATCTTTGCCAACCGTTGGCGGAAGTCGATGACGTCCTGGGGCGTATTTTTTCTCCGGTCAGCCATCTGAATTCAGTAAAAAACAGCCCGGAACTGCGCGAAGCCTACGAGCAAACCCTGCCGTTGCTATCGGAATACAGCACCTGGGTCGGTCAGCATGAAGGTTTATACAAGGCATACCGCGACCTGCGTGACGGCGATCATTACGCCACGCTGAACACCGCACAGAAAAAAGCCGTGGATAACGCGCTGCGTGATTTTGAACTCTCCGGGATTGGCCTGCCGAAAGAAAAACAGCAGCGCTACGGTGAGATCGCCACCCGCCTGTCTGAACTGGGCAACCTGTACAGCAACAACGTCCTCGACGCCACCATGGGCTGGACGAAGCTGATTACTGATGAAGCAGAGCTGGCCGGGATGCCGGAAAGCGCGCTGGCGGCAGCAAAAGCACAGGCTGAAGCGAAAGAGCAGGAAGGCTATCTGCTGACGCTGGATATCCCGAGCTACCTGCCGGTGATGACTTACTGTGACAACGGGCAGCTTCGTGAAGAGATGTATCGTGCCTATGTGACCCGGGCGTCCGATCAAGGACCTAACGCCGGTAAATGGGACAACAGCCCGGTGATGGCGGAAATTCTCGCCCTGCGCCACGAGCTGGCGCAACTGCTGGGCTTTGAAAGCTATGCCTTTAAATCGCTCGCCACCAAAATGGCGGAAAACCCGCAGCAGGTGCTGGAGTTTTTAACCGATCTGGCAAAACGCGCGCGTCCGCAAGGCGAGAAAGAGCTGGCGCAACTGCGCGCCTTCGCGAAAACGGAGTTTGGCGTCGATGAGCTGAACCCGTGGGATATCGCGTACTACAGCGAAAAACAGAAGCAGCATCTCTACAGCATCAGTGATGAGCAATTACGTCCGTACTTCCCGGAAAACAAAGCCGTTAACGGCTTGTTTGAAGTGGTGAAACGTATTTATGGTATTACCGCAAAAGAGCGTAAGGATGTGGATGTCTGGCATCCGGACGTGCGTTTCTTTGAGCTGTATGACGAAAACAATGAACTGCGCGGCAGCTTCTATCTCGATCTCTATGCCCGTGAGCACAAACGCGGCGGGGCGTGGATGGATGACTGCGTCGGTCAGATGCGTAAATCCGACGGCTCACTGCAAAAACCGGTCGCTTACCTGACCTGTAACTTTAACCGCCCGGTTAATGGCAAACCGGCGCTGTTCACCCACGATGAAGTGATCACTCTGTTCCACGAATTTGGTCACGGCCTGCATCACATGCTGACCCGCATCGAGACCGCTGGCGTTTCCGGGATCAACGGCGTGCCGTGGGATGCGGTCGAGCTGCCGAGCCAGTTTATGGAAAACTGGTGCTGGGAACCGGACGCGCTGGCGTTTATCTCCGGCCATTACGAGACTGGCGAACCGCTGCCGAAGGAATTACTGGATAAAATGCTGGCGGCGAAGAACTACCAGGCGGCGCTGTTTATCCTGCGTCAGCTAGAGTTCGGTCTGTTTGACTTCCGTCTGCATGCGGAATTTGACCCGCAGCAAGGGGCGAAAATCCTCGAAACGCTGGCGGAAATCAAAAAACAGGTCGCCGTGGTGCCGGGGCCGTCTTGGGGGCGTTTCCCGCATGCATTCAGTCACATTTTCGCCGGTGGCTATGCGGCGGGCTATTACAGCTACCTGTGGGCTGATGTGCTGGCTGCGGATGCGTTCTCTCGCTTCGAAGAAGAAGGCATTTTCAATCGCGATACCGGCCAGTCATTCCTGGATAACATCCTGACGCGTGGCGGGTCTGAAGAGCCAATGGAACTGTTCAAACGTTTCCGTGGCCGCGAGCCGCAGCTCGACGCGATGCTTGAGCATTACGGAATCAAAGGCTAGTTCTTCAGTGAAAATTTGTTTACTGGATGAAACAGGCGCCGGAGACGGCGCCTTATCTGTTCTGGCCTCCCGCTGGGGACTGGAACACGACGAAGACAACCTGATGGCGCTGGTGCTGACACCGGAGCATCTGGAGTTGCGTAAGCGCGATGAACCGAAGCTCGGCGGTATTTTCGTGGATTTTGTCGGCGGGGCGATGGCCCATCGCCGCAAGTTCGGCGGCGGTCGCGGTGAAGCGGTGGCAAAAGCGGTGGGCGTTAAAGGCGACTATTTGCCAGATGTCGTCGATGCGACTGCGGGTCTGGGGCGTGATGCATTCGTTCTGGCCTCGGTCGGCTGTCATGTGCGGATGCTGGAGCGTAACCCGGTGGTGGCGGCGCTACTTGATGATGGTCTGGCGCGCGGCTATGCCGATGCGGAAATCGGCCCGTGGTTGCAGGCACGACTGCAGCTGATCCATGCCTCCAGCCTGACGGCGCTGACGGATATCACGCCGCGTCCGCAGGTGGTCTATCTCGACCCGATGTTTCCCCACAAACAGAAAAGCGCGCTGGTGAAAAAAGAGATGCGGGTCTTTCAGTCGCTGGTGGGCCCGGATCTGGACGCCGACGGCTTGCTGGAACCAGCGCGTCAGCTCGCAACCAAACGCGTGGTGGTGAAACGCCCGGACTACGCGCCGCCGCTGGCGGATGTTGCTACGCCGAATGCGGTGGTGACCAAAGGGCACCGGTTTGATATTTATCCCGGCACGCCTCTGGCGGATGAACAGATCGCCTGATGGCGCTTCGCGTATCCGGGCTACGACGCGGTGTGGGTAGACCGGATGAGGCGTGAGCCGCCATCCGGCAATCACGATTATTGCGCGGTATCCGGTGTATTAATCATCCGGTTCAGCCACGGCACCATCAGCGCCATCACGACGGTGACAGCCAGCGTCACCAGCCCGATTTTACTGAACACGCCGGTATAGATCGGCAATGTCTGCAGCGGATCGGTGATGTTCTCCGGAACGGCAGTAAAGGTCGCGACGTAACCCCCCAGCAGGAACGCAGCAGCCTGCGTCAGGAACCACATCCCAAGAATAAAGCCCATTAGATGCTGCGGAACCAATGCCGCGACCATCGCCAGCCCCAGCGCGCTAATCAGCAACTCGCCGAGGCTCTGGAACAGATAAACCAGTACGATAAACCACGGTGACGTCAGTCCCTGCGCATCGGCAAACCACATGCCTGCCGCTGCGGCGGTCAGAAAGCCCAGCGAGCACAGGAACATCCCGAGGGTAAACTTCATCGGCATCGTCAGGTCTTTGCCTTTGCTACCCAGACGCGTGTAGATCGCCGCCAGCACCGGGCTGGCAACCACCACCCAGAACGGGTTCAGTGCCTGAAAGCTCACCGGGTTAATCGTGAAACCGAGGATCTCATGGTGAACGTTATTGATGGCAAAGAAATTCAGTGATGTCGGCATCTGCGCATACAGAATGTAAAACAGTACCGCTTCGAGCATCAGGATAAACGCCACAAACATCTTGTTGCGCCCGGTTTTATCCAGCCTGAAAGCCTGGCGGAAGAAGATAATGGTCACCGCAATCGACAGAACAATCAGCACCAGGTTGGCGATTTTCACGTTGTGCATCAACCAGGCGCAGAGAAAGACCATCGCCACGGTGCCAATCAGGACATACAGCAGATTGCGGAAGCTCATCGGCAGATGGTCTGGCTCGGAACCGATATCTTTCACCATACCGCGGCAGGCGAAATAGACCAGCAGCGCGACAATCAGCCCCGCTCCGCACAGGTTATAGGTGACGGCATAACCAAACTTATCTGCGATCACCGGCGCCAGCGACAGCGACAGCAGCGAACCGATGTTTATCGACATGTAGAACAGTGTGAATGCGCCATCCAGACGTGGATCTTTTGGCGGATAGCATTTGGAGAGCAGGCTTGCCGGGTTCGCTTTAAACAGACCGTTGCCGACGGCAATCGTCCCAAGCGCGATAAAAATAAGGTCCGGTTTGAGCAGCGACATTCCCGTCATGAAGTAACCAAGCGCCAGCACAACCGCGCCCAGCACCAGCGTACGTTTGGTGCCGAGCAGGTGGTCGCCAACGTACCCCCCAATCGAGATCAGACCGTAGACCAGTGCGGCAAAGGCACCGAAGGTGATAAACGCCTGCTCTTGTGAGAATCCCAGTTGCTTAACAAAGAAAACCGCCAGGATACCCTGAACGCCGTAATAGCCAAATCGTTCCCATAACTCGACAAAAAAGATCATGAAGAACGGGCGGGGTTGCTGCAGCAAACCCGTTGGTGCAGATGTATTCATATTGCTTCGCCTTTCAATGCCATCCCGAAAAGTATGAACGCGTAATACGAAACGCGCCGAAAAAGTCTGACTCTGTTATAGACTGCGGCCATTAGCCGGTAGCGTAGAGTATTATACAGATTGATTTCGTTCTAATCAGTTGATCACACTAATTATGATTGGAGGGGTGGGAGGTTGTACTGATCGTTTGTGGAGAGGACAGAAACAAAAACGCCCGCAAAGGCGGGCGCTCTGACATGACCGGATAACCCGGTTAGCGATGTTTTATTCTTCTTCGTCGCGCAGCGGAACAATCAGCATATCGACGTGAACAGTGTTGATCAGCTGGCGTGCGGAGGACATCAGTTTGCTCCAGAAGTCCTGGTGATGACCGCAAACGACCAGGTCCATGTCGTATTTCTTGATGGCGTCAACCAGCACCTGACCCAGATCGCCGCTGCCGCTCAGGGTTTCGGTAATCGGATAGCCTGCGTTGGTGGACAGTTCGGTCAGTGCGTGGTGAGTTTCTTCAGAAATGCGTTTTTGCATGTCGCCCAGATTGACGTCGATCAGGCCGGTATACAGGTCAGAGTAGTTCACATCAACGTGGATAAGGGAAACTTTTGCGTTGTACGGCCGTGCCATAGAGACGGCTTTTTCTACCAGAACTTTGCTTTCCGGAGAAAGATCAACCGCGATGAGAATATGTTTGTAAGCCATAGTATTACTCCTTCCATAAAGTTGTCGATGACCAGCCAGCTAGCGATTTTTCTACCTTGCGTCACTCGCGTCCTGCGAACTGTGCGATATGTCTACGCGGGGCTAGCTCAGCCGCGATGAAGTGAATTGTAGAGACTATCCTTACAGTATAGCGACTTGGATAATCCGTCAATCCGCCTTGCTTACCAAATAGTTAAACAAAATATTTAGATAATTGCATTGATAGTGATTAACCTTCTGGCAAAAAAATTAACTGATCTCCTACACTATTTAGAGAGCCGCTCTGATGATAAGCTCAAAACGAGCGGTTTTTAGTCGTACTTTTTCATTGACTGTCTGGCAAGTTTCGGGGAGCGGTAGTCCCGGAGCGGAGCTCCGTGGGCGGGTCGCCGGGGAGGTCGTATGATAAGCACCGTTGCATTATTCTGGGCATTATGTGTTGTTTGCATTGTGAATATGGCGCGCTATTTCTCGTCGCTACGCGCGCTGCTCGTGGTACTTCGTGGTTGCGATCCTTTGCTCTATCAGTATGTTGATGGGGGCGGCTTTTTCACCTCGCACGGCCAACCCAATAAGCAGGTACGCCTGGTGTGGTATATCTACGCCCAGCGCTACCGCGATCATCATGATGATGAGTTTATCCGCCGCTGTGAGCGGGTACGTCGTCAGTTCATTCTGACCAGCGCGCTATGTGGGCTCGTGGTGGTCAGTCTTATTGCCCTGTTGATTTGGCACTGAGCAAAAAAAAGCGGGCCAGTTTCCTGACCCGCTTGCTACGGTAATTTCTTTTCTCTTTGCGCTTAAATCAGCTTCAGCGAGATCCAGTACAGGGTACCGGACAGCAGAATCGCTGCGGGTAATGTGAACACCCACGCCATCAGAATGCTGGTCACCGTTTTACGTTGCAGACCGCCACCGTCGACAACCATCGTCCCCGCGACGGAGGAAGAGAGTACGTGGGTGGTGGACACCGGCATCCCGGTGTAGCTGGCCAGACCGATAGAGACAGCTGCCGTCATTTGCGCAGACATCCCCTGAGCATAGGTCATGCCTTTTTTACCAATCTTCTCACCGATGGTGGTCGCCACGCGGCGCCAGCCGATCATGGTACCAATACCCAGCGCCAGCGCGACCGCCATGATGATCCAGATTGGCGCATACTCAATGGTGCTCAGCATATCGGTTTTCAGTTTCTTCAGCAGACGCTGGTCGTCAGCGCTCACGCCCGGCAGTTTCGTCACTTTATCGGTCGTGTCGGAAATGCACAGCATGATGCGACGCAGTTGGCCGCGCTGCTCAACGCTCAGCTTGTCATAGCTTTCCACATTGTTCGACAACATCGCCTTCGCGCGATCCAGCGCGTTAAGGGTGTTTGCCGGATGGCAGTGGAATTCTGCCGGCTGCGTTGCGGCCGGTTCCGGAGACGGAATCAACTGATCGACGCCCGTCACCTGTTTCAGCAGATCAGGATGCTGCTGGAAGTAGATTTCGACGTTGTTGATGGCATCACGGGTACGGGTGATTTCATAACCCGAAGCATTCATATTTACCACGAAGCCCGCCGGCGCCACCCCAATCAGAACCAGCATGACCAGACCAATGCCTTTCTGACCGTCGTTCGCGCCATGCGAGAAGGCCACGCCGATAGCAGAAAGAATCAGGGCGATACGGGTCCAGAACGGCGGCTTTTTCTTGCCGTCTTTCTTTTCACGTTCCGCTGGTGTGAGGTGAATACGGGCACGTTTTTTAGTCCCGCTCCAGTAGCGACGCAGAAGGAAAATCAGGCCGCCTGCAACCACCAGGCCAACGATGGGCGAGACGATCAGCGAGGCAAAAATACCGATGACTTTCGGGATGTTGAGTGCGTCCACCACTGACGTGCCGGTCATCAGGGCATTGGTTAAACCGATGCCGATAATCGCGCCGATCAGCGTGTGGGAACTGGAGGCGGGTAACCCAAAGTACCAGGTACCCAGGTTCCAGATGATCGCGGCGAGCAGCATGGAGAACACCATCGCAAGTCCATGCGAAGATCCCATGTTGAGCAGGAGATCGGTCGGTAACATATGCACGATGGCATAGGCTACGCTGAGACCGCCCAGCAGCACACCAAAGAAGTTGAACACCGCAGCCATGACCACCGCAAGTTGCGAACGCATCGCACGGGTGTAGATCACGGTTGCGACTGCGTTGGCTGTATCATGGAAGCCGTTGATTGCTTCGTAGAACAGCACAAAAGCCAGAGCAAGCAATAATAAAAGCCCGGTATGTAAATCCAGGCCAGCAAACAAATGTAGCATAGGACGTTACGCCATCTTGAGGACATGAACGCGGCGCATTATCAGTGACTTTAGCGGCGCGGGCAAAGTGAAATATAGACTTTTTTTGATTTAACGTCTGAATACAATAGTGCCCATAAAGAATTATCTTATATATTTCATATAAATACTTCTTCCTAAGGATTTTGTCGCTGGTGCGACCACTGAGATAACTTTACAATTCACGCCCTGAATTCAGAGAGGAACGTAAAGTGGAAAGGTTTGATGCCATTATTATAGGCGCTGGCGCGGCAGGTATGTTCTGTGCAGCACAGGCAGGACAGGCCGGCAGTCGGGTGCTGCTTATTGATAATGGAAAGAAGCCTGGCCGTAAGATCCTCATGTCCGGTGGGGGTCGCTGCAACTTTACCAACCTTTATGTTGAGCCAGCGGCTTATTTAAGCCAAAACCCGTATTTTTGCAAATCTGCGCTGGCGCGCTATACCCAGTGGGACTTTATCGATCTCGTCAGTAAGCACGGCATCGCCTGGCATGAAAAAACGCTCGGGCAACTTTTTTGCGATGACTCCGCGCAGCAAATCGTCGATATGCTGGTGGCGGAGTGTGAAAAAGGCAATGTTACCCTGCGCTTACGCAGTGAAGTGCTGAGCGTTGCGCGGGATGACGACGGTTTTACGCTGGCGCTGAACGGGGCGGCTGTCGGTGCGAAAAAGCTGGTGATTGCCTCCGGCGGACTGTCGATGCCCGGTCTGGGCGCGTCACCGTTTGGCTATAAAATTGCCGAACAGTTTGGTCTGAACGTTCTGCCAACCCGCGCCGGGCTGGTGCCGTTTACCCTGCACAAACCGCTACTGGAGCAGCTTCAGGTGCTGTCTGGCGTTTCCGTTCCGTCGGTCATCACCGCGCAGGACGGTACCGTCTTTCGTGAAAATCTGCTCTTTACCCATCGCGGCCTTTCTGGTCCTGCGGTTTTACAAATTTCCAGCTTCTGGCAGCCAGGCGAATTTGTCAGCATTAATTTACTGCCAGATGTCAGTCTGAATGACGTCCTGAACGAACAGCGCAGCGCCCATCCGAATCAAAGCCTGAAGAATACGCTGGCGATGCTGCTGCCGAAGCGTCTGGTCGAGTGCCTGCAACAGCTCGGGCAGATCCCTGACGTCTCGCTCAAACAGCTCAACGTGCGCGACCAGCAGACGCTGATCGACACGTTGACCGACTGGCGCGTACAGCCGAACGGCACTGAAGGCTATCGCACGGCAGAAGTGACGCTTGGCGGGGTAGACACCCACGAACTGTCGTCACGTACCATGGAAGCGCGCAAGGTGCCGGGTCTTTACTTTATCGGCGAAGTGATGGACGTCACCGGCTGGCTGGGCGGTTATAACTTCCAGTGGGCGTGGTCCAGCGCCTGGGCATGTGCGCAGGATCTTGCCGGGGAGTAAAGTCATTCACCCTGTATATCATTACCAACCATAAGCGAATAGACATCACCCATAATGATGCTAGTATTCCATTGATACTAGCTATGAGTATGCGTGTTTCATTTACGGCCAGGAACGCTGATGATGACAACATTACTACCCGTTTTTCGCACTTCTCTGTCATTCACTTTCCTTCACGGCGAGCGCAGTCATGACGTCTGTACGCCGCCCGGCTACTCTCACTTTTTCCTTCTCATCCCGGAGGGAAGATACCGCTGAACGCCCGTTCAGTGGGGTTTTGTGACACGCATTGTTTTCTAACAGGGATTATGGCGGGTCGATTATGAACAACATTAAACGTCATCTGACGTGGTGGGTTGTGGGCGCACTGGTGGTGATCGCTGCTGGCGTGTGGTGGGGTCTACGGCCCGCAGGCGTACCGGACGGTTTTGCTGCCAGCAACGGCAGAATCGAGGCGACGGAAGTGGACATTGCCACCAAAATCGCCGGACGTATTGATACCATCCTCGTGACGGAGGGGCAGTTCGTTCGCCAGGGCGAAGTGCTGGCGAAGATGGATACCCGCGTGTTGCAGGAGCAACGGCTGGAAGCCATCGCACAAATCAAAGAGGCCGAAAGCGCCGTGGCGGCTGCACGGGCGCTGCTCGAACAGCGGCAAAGCGAAACCCGCGCTGCCCAGTCGGTAGTGAAACAGCGTGAAGCCGAGCTGGATTCCGTCTCCAAACGTCACGTCCGTTCCCGCTCGCTCTCCCAGCGTGGCGCGGTCTCGGCGCAACAACTGGATGACGATCGTGCCGCCGCGGAAAGCGCACGCGCGGCGCTGGAGTCGGCAAAGGCGCAGGTCTCTGCGACGAAAGCAGCGATTGAAGCCGCGCGCACCAGCATTATCCAGGCGCAAACCCGCGTCGACGCCGCGCAGGCGACCGAACGGCGGATTGTCGCGGATATCGAAGACAGCGAGCTTAAAGCCCCGCGTGATGGCCGGGTTCAGTACCGCGTGGCGGAGCCGGGAGAAGTACTGGCGGCGGGCGGTCGGGTGCTGAATATGGTCGATCTCAGCGATGTTTACATGACATTCTTTCTGCCCACCGAACAAGCAGGTCTGCTGAAAATTGGCGGTGAAGCCCGTCTGGTGCTTGATGCCGCGCCGGACCTGCGTATTCCCGCCACGATCAGTTTTGTCGCCAGCGTCGCGCAGTTCACGCCGAAAACCGTTGAAACCAGCGATGAGCGCTTGAAGCTGATGTTTCGCGTCAAGGCGCGGATCCCCCCTGAATTACTCCAGCAGCATCTGGAATATGTCAAAACCGGCTTGCCAGGCATGGCGTGGGTGAGACTAAACGAACAGCTTCCCTGGCCTGACTCGCTGGCGGTGAGGTTGCCGCAATGACCGCTCTGGCGCTGGTTCCCGTTCCTCCCGTGGCGCACCTTGACGGCGTGAGTCAGCATTACGGGACCACGGTGGCGCTGAATAACATCACGCTGGATATCCCCGCGCGCTGCATGGTGGGGTTGATCGGCCCCGACGGCGTGGGGAAATCAAGCCTGCTGTCGCTCATTTCCGGTGCCCGGGTGATTGAGCAAGGCAACGTCATGGTGTTGGGCGGCGATATGCGCGATCCGAAACACCGTCGTGACGTCTGCCCGCGTATTGCGTGGATGCCGCAGGGCCTGGGAAAAAACCTGTATCACACGTTGTCGGTGTATGAGAACGTCGACTTCTTCGCCCGTTTGTTCGGTCATGACAAAGCCGAGCGCGAAGCGCGGATTACGGAGTTACTGAACAGCACCGGTCTGGCGCCGTTTCGCGATCGTCCGGCGGGGAAACTCTCGGGCGGGATGAAACAGAAGTTGGGTCTGTGCTGTGCGCTGATCCATGACCCGGAATTATTGATACTGGATGAACCGACCACCGGTGTTGATCCCCTGTCTCGCGCCCAGTTCTGGGATCTGATAGAGAATATTCGTCAGCGGCAGACCAACATGAGTGTGCTGGTGGCGACGGCGTATATGGAAGAGGCCGAGCGTTTCGACTGGCTGGTGGCGATGAACGCAGGCGAGGTGCTGGCGACCGGCAGCGCGCAGGAACTCCGCGATAAAACCGCCAGCGCGACGCTGGAGCAGGCGTTTATCGCCCTGTTACCACAGGCGCAGCGGCAGGCGTATCAGCCGGTGGTGATTCCGCCGTATCACGCAGAGCAGGAAGACATTGCCATTGAGGCAAAAGACCTGACCATGCGCTTTGGCAATTTTGTCGCCGTCGATCACGTCAACTTCCGCATCCCGCGTGGGGAGATCTTTGGCTTCCTCGGTTCCAACGGCTGCGGTAAATCGACCACCATGAAGATGCTGACCGGGCTGCTGCCTGCCAGTGAAGGGGAGGCCTGGCTGTTCGGTCAACCAGTCGACCCGAAGGATATCGACACCCGCCGCCGGGTGGGCTACATGTCGCAGGCGTTTTCGCTGTACAGCGAGCTGACCGTTCGACAAAACCTGGAACTCCACGCCCGGTTGTTTCACATCCCCGAAGCGGAAATCCCCCGGCGCGTTCAGGAGATGAGCGAACGTTTTATGCTGGCGGAGGTTGAGGATTCGTTGCCCGAGTCGCTCCCGCTTGGCATTCGCCAGCGGCTGTCGCTGGCAGTGGCGGTGATCCATCGCCCGGAAATGTTGATCCTCGACGAACCGACCTCCGGCGTTGACCCGGTGGCGAGGGACATGTTCTGGCAATTGATGGTCGATTTGTCGCGTCAGGACAAAGTGACCATTTTTATCTCCACTCACTTTATGAACGAAGCTGAGCGCTGTGACCGTATGTCGTTAATGCATGCCGGAAAAGTGCTCGCCAGCGGTACGCCGCAGGAACTGGTTGAGCGGCGCGGGGCTACAAGCCTTGAAGAGGCGTTTATCTCCTGGCTCCAGGAGGCTGCGGGCCCGGCGCCTGAAACCTCTGTGCCGGTGGACACAAAGCATGAAGAGGCGAAGCCACCGCGTCAGGGATTCAGCCTGCGGCGATTGTTCAGCTACAGTCGTCGCGAAGCGCTGGAACTGAGGCGCGATCCGGTGCGTTCGACGCTGGCGCTGCTGGGCACGGTGATCCTGATGCTGATCATGGGTTACGGCATCAGTATGGACGTCGAAAACCTGCGTTTTGCCGTGCTCGATCGCGATCAAACCGTCAGCAGCCAGGCCTGGTCATTGAATCTGGCAGGCTCACGCTACTTCATTGAACAACCGCCGTTGACCAGCTATGACGATCTCGACCGGCGGATGCGTTCCGGCGAGGTGGCAGTAGCCATCGAAATCCCACCTAACTTTGGTCGTGACATTGCGCGCGGGACGCCGGTGGAGATTGGCGTCTGGGTGGATGGCGCCATGCCCAGCCGTGCCGAGACGGTAAAAGGCTACGTGCAGGCGATGCACCAGAGCTGGCTACAGGACGTGGCGAGCCGCCAGCCGATGCCAGTAGGGCAGAGTGGACTCATGACCATTGAAACACGCTATCGCTACAACCCGGATGTGAAAAGCCTGCCAGCGATTGTTCCGGCGGTCATTCCGCTGTTGCTGATGATGATCCCGTCGATGCTGAGCGCACTGAGCGTGGTGCGGGAAAAAGAACTGGGGTCGATCATCAATCTGTATGTCACGCCCACCACCCGCAGTGAATTTTTGCTCGGTAAACAGTTGCCGTATATCGCGCTGGGGATGCTGAACTTCCTGCTGCTGTGCGCCCTGTCGGTGTTTGTGTTTGGCGTACCGCACAAGGGCAGTTTCCTCACGCTCAGCCTGGCCGCGCTATTGTATGTCACCATCGCCACGGGAATGGGGCTGCTGATCTCCACGTTCATGAAGAGTCAGATTGCGGCAATTTTTGGCACGTCCATCATTACCCTGATCCCGGCGACGCAGTTCTCCGGGATGATCGATCCGGTGGCGTCGCTGGAAGGACCGGGACGGTGGATCGGCGAGATCTATCCAACCAGCCATTTCCTGACGATCGCCCGGGGCACATTCTCGAAAGCATTGGATCTTACCGATCTCTGGCCGCTGTTTGTACCGCTGCTGATCGCCATTCCGGTGGTGATGGGGCTGAGCGTGCTGTTGCTGAAAAAACAGGAGGGGTGATGCGCCGACTACGCAATATTTATAATTTAGGCATCAAGGAGTTGCGCAGTCTGTTGGGCGATAAGGCGATGCTGACGCTGATCGTGTTTGCCTTTACCGTCTCGGTGTACTCCTCCGCGACCGTGCTGCCGGGGTCGCTGCATCTCGCGCCGATTGCCATTGCCGATATGGACCAGTCTCAACTCTCGAATCGTATCGTCAACAGCTTCTACCGTCCGTGGTTTTTACCGCCGGAGATGATCACCGCCGATGAGATGGATGCCGGGCTGGATGCGGGTCGCTATACCTTTGCGGTCAATATTCCGCCAAACTTTCAACGGGACGTGCTGGCCGGAAGGCAACCCGATATTCAGGTGAATGTTGACGCCACGCGCATGAGCCAGGCGTTCACTGGCAACAGCTACATCCAGAATATCATCAGCGGTGAAGTGAACAGTTTTGTCGCGCGTTATCGCGATAACAGTGAACCGCTGGTTTCGCTGGAGACCCGAATGCGCTTCAACCCGAACCTCGATCCGGCGTGGTTTGGCGGGGTGATGGCGATCATCAATAACATCACCATGCTGGCGATTGTGCTGACCGGTTCGGCGCTGATACGCGAACGTGAACACGGTACGGTGGAACACCTGCTGGTGATGCCGATCACCCCGTTTGAGATCATGATGGCGAAAGTCTGGTCAATGGGACTGGTGGTGCTGGTAGTCTCGGGGCTGTCGCTGATGTTGATGGTGAAAGGGGCGCTCGGCGTGCCAGTTGAAGGGTCCATTCCGCTGTTCATGTTGGGTGTGGCGCTGAGTCTGTTCGCCACCACGTCGATCGGCATTTTTATGGGTACGCTGGCGCGCTCCATGCCGCAACTGGGGCTGTTGATGATTCTGGTGCTTTTGCCTCTGCAAATGCTTTCCGGCGGCTCCACGCCGCGCGAAAGCATGCCGCAGGCGGTGCAGGACATCATGCTGACGATGCCGACTACCCACTTCGTCAGCCTTGCGCAGGCCATACTCTATCGCGGCGCCGGGTTCAGCATTGTCTGGCCGCAGTTTCTGACGCTTCTCGCCATTGGCTCGGCGTTCTTCCTGATCGCATTGCTGCGGTTCAGAAAGACGATTGGCACGATGGCGTAATCAGATGCCGGATGGCGACGATGTCTTATCCGGCCTACGGGAGTGCAAAGGCAGGCCGGGCAAGCGTAGCGCCCCCGGCGGCATCGTTGAGTCTTACTCTTCCTTCGGCAAACACTGCAAATGGCCGTGGCGCACACCGCGCTGGGCGATAACATCATCGGCAAAATGTTGAACATCGCCCATGTCGCCTTTCAGGACGGCAATCTCCAGACAGTCGTCATGGTTGATATGCACATGCAGTGTGGCGACGGACAAATCATGGTGATGGTGCTGCGTTGAGACAATGCGACTGGCTAAATCACGCTTCTCATGTTCATACACGTAGGAGAGCACCGCAAAGCCCTGGGTGCCGTGCTCTTGCGTGGTTTCCTGCGCCAGCGCGCCGCGCAGAATGTCACGAATGGCTTCGGAGCGGTTGTTGTAACCACGGCGCTGGCTCAGGCTATCCAGCGTTTCCAGTAAATCGTCATCAAGCGTGATGGTGACTCGTTGCATCAGATATCAACCTTACGAAATGGCGCGACGGCGCACGGGATATGCGGGGAGTACCGCCTTTTGTAGCACACGACCGGCCTCGGAGGAAAAGGTTAATGCCTCACCCACAGTCTGTGTCTCAACGATCTGCCCGTCCTCCATCACCATCACACGATGGCAAAATCGTTCCACCAGCCGCAGATCGTGGGTGATAAACAGGCAGGCGGTACCAAACTGCTGCTGTATTTTTTTGAGCAGACGAATGACGCCTGCCTGCAACACCAGATCGAGATTCGACACCGCTTCATCGAGAATCAACAGTTTCGGCTCTACCACCAGTGCGCGGGCCAGACAGACGCGCTGGAGCTGACCGCCGCTGAGCTGTGGCGGACGTTTATCCAGCAGGTTTTCATCCAGATCGACGGCGTGAAGCATCTCGCGTACCCGCGCCAGCTGTTCGGCTTTGGACAACGAGAGTAAATGACGCATCGGCTCACGCAGGATCTCACAGACGGTTTTACGCGGATTCACTGCGCTAATGGAATCCTGAAAGACCATCTGGATATCGCGGCGAAACGCCTTTTGTTTAACCCGGTTCAGTTTTGCCAGCGGTTCACCGCGCCAGCTTACGCTTCCCTGACTGGGCGATTCCAGACCGACCAGCAGACGCGCTAACGTGCTTTTTCCGCAGCCGCTGCGCCCTAACAGGGCAACGGTTTCGCCGCTTTTCAGATGCAAAGAGACCGCTTTCAGCACCTGCTGATGCTGATGTTTTCCGCCCAGGCTGGCGTGGGCGTACTGATGAGAAAGGTCTGTGACGCTGAGTAAAGTCATGAGGCTAACTCCATACCGTACAGAGCGAGATGTGCCGACACCAGACCGCGGGTGATGGCGTGTTGGGGTGTCCTGAACAGGGTTTCCACGTCACCCTGTTCGACGATGTTTCCGTTATCCATCACTGCCACATCGTCGGCCAGTCGCGCGACCACACCCATATCGTGAGTCACCAACAGCATGCCCGGTGCCCGGCTCTGCATAATGCTCTCCAGCAGATCGAGGATGCGCGCCTGTGCCACCACATCCAGATCGGTGGTCGGCTCATCGGCGACGATAAACGGCGCATCGGACAGTACCGCCATCGCGATCATCATGCGTTGTAGCATGCCGCCGCTCATCTCGAACGGGTAGAGCTTCAGCACGCGATCGGCCTGCTCCAGGCCCACGGCTTGCAGGGCGTTGACGAGCGTGGCGTCATCTGCCGGTTTACCCAACGCCTGACAGGTTTCCCGTGCGTGGGTCGCCATCGTATGCAGGGGATTAAACGCGCTGCGCGGATTTTGCATAATGGTGGCAATTTTGAACCCACGCAGGGATCGAGGCGACACCGGTTTGCCGTCAGCGAGCAGCGTTCCGTTTGTCTGGCGCACACCAGCGGGCAAAATCCCAAGCGCCGCCGCGCAGGTCAATGATTTACCGCTACCGCTGCCACCCACCAGCGCCAGCACACGTCCGCGTTTGAGCGTTAACGACACACCGTGCACCAGCGGGCGATCGGCCACTAAAGCGATGTTTTGCAGTTCAATGTGCTGTGGCATCAGTGGGCATGCTCCGTGATCAGATGAGGATCCAGGTGATCGCGCAGGGCGTCACCCACCATGTTGAAGGCCATCACGGTGATAAACAGCGCCAGCCCCGGCCAGAACATTTGCAGCGGCTGAGTCCAGATATACTGGCGGGCGTCGTTAATCATCACCCCCCATTCCGCCGTCGGTGCTGTCACGCCAAGGCCGAGGAAAGACATCCCGGCAACGTGCAGCATCATATGTCCAATATCCAGCGTGGCCAGCACCAGCAAAGACGGGATCACCGCCCCGGCCAGATGGTCGATGAATACCCGGACATGACCTGCGCCGGAAAGCCGTGATGCGAGAACAAACTCGCGCTGACGCAGAGAGATGACCAGGCTGCGCACCATCCGCGCATACCACGCCCAGTGTGACAGGGCGATGGCGATAATCACGTTGGTGAGTCCCGTGCCCAACACGCCGACCATGAAGAACGACAGAATGGAGGTCGGGAAGGTCATAAACATATCGGCGACGCGCATGGTGGCTTGATCGACACGACCACCCAGCAGTCCAGCGCTGCCGCCAACAATCAGTCCCAGCGCCAGCACGAGCAGCAGACAGGCCATCACCGAACCCAGCGACACGCGGGTCGCCGCCAGCAGGCGAGAGAAAATGTCGCGTCCCAGATGGTCCGTACCCAGCCAGTGCTGGCTGTCCGGGGCCAACAGGCGCGAGGGTAAATCGATCGCTTGCGGATCATACGGCAGCCACCACTGGCTGGTCAGCGCAATCACCGCCAGCAGGGCGATGACAATCATGGCCAGACGAACCGACCAGCGTGAAGAGAGGAAAAAGTTCACGAGTGCGCTCCTTCATGACGACGAATGCGTGGGTCCAGCGCGGCGTTCAGCAGATCAACAATCAGGTTACAGACCACGAAGACCACCACCATCATCAGCGTAAAGCACTGAATCACCGGGTAGTCGCGGTTAAATATCGCCGACACGGCATAGCGCCCGACGCCCGGCCAGGCAAAGATGTTCTCGATAATCATCGTCCCGCCAATCAGTTCGCCGATGTGCATCCCGACCGCGGTGACGACCGGCAGCGACGCATTACGCAAAATATGGCGGCGCTCGGTTTGTTTGTCGTTCAACCCGCGCAAACGCGCCCAGGTGACGTGACGCTGCCCGGCGACTTCTAACATGCTGGCGCGCAGAAGTCGGGCGTTGATCGCCAGGGACATAAAGGCGATCGACACCGCGGGTAAAATAAGATGCTGCCAGCCGCCGTAGCCCATTGCGGGCAGCCATTGCAGCCAGACCGAAAAGAACATCACCAACAGGAAGGCGAGCCAGAAGTTCGGCATCGACACGCCGAGGAAGGCAATCAGTCGCACGACGAAATCCGGCAGACGGTCGCGGTGACGCGCCGCCCAGATACCGAGCGGCACGGAAGTCAGCAGGATCAGCACCAGCGCCGCGCCCGCCAGCTCCAGCGTCGCGGGCAGGAAATTCAGCATGTCATCCAGCACCGGGCGCTGGGTGGCGAACGAGATGCCAAAATCCAGATGCAGCGCCTTCCACAGCCAGGTGCCGTACTGCACGACAAGCGGCTGATCAAGGCCCAGCATCACGCGGGTTGAGGCCACCATTTCCGGCGTCGGCGGCAGGTTCGATAAGCGCAGATAGTCGAGCGCCGGGTCGCCGGTGCCCAGGCGCAGCATCAGAAAGATAATCACCGAGGCGGCGAAAATCATCGGAATCAGCAGCAGAATGCGCCGCAGTACATAACGCAACATCAGGGTTTCACCGGTTTAATCTGTTCAAACGGGATTTCAGAGGCGATAGGCGCATACGGAATTGTGCCCAGTTCAGGTCTGGCGACCACCATCATCGAGACATAGCTGATGGGCAGATAGACCGCGTCGTTGTGCAGACGGGTCAGGATGTCTTTGTACAGCGCCTGACGCTGGGTGTCGTCGGTGGTTTCCAGTACTTCACCAATCTCTTTATCAATTAACGCTTTGTCAGCTAACCCCTGCTGAGCCTGGTAATCCGCATGTGACGGCACGCGCATCGAACTCATAAAGGCGTGCGGATCGTACGGCGCGCCCCAGGTGCGGTTGAAGATCATTCCGAAGCGTCCGTCGCGCTGGCGGGCATAAATACTGCTCTCTTCTTCGCCAATAAGTGCAACATCAACGCCAATCTGGCGCATATCGGCCTGAATAATTTCCGCCATCGATTTGCTCAGCGCGTCGGTGCCAATGAATGACAGCTCAATGCGTAGGGGTTGACCGTTTTTCTCACGAATATCTTTGCCGGCGGGGAGCGTCCAGCCGGCTTTTTCAAGCAGATCTTTCGCCTGCTGCGGGTCGTACTGACGTGGCTTCAGGCCAACGTTGGCATAAGGAACGGTAGGTGCAAACAGCGTGTCGGCGACCTGCTGCGTGCCGTACAGCGCATTGTCGATCAATGATTTCTTGTTCACCGCATAGTTCAGCGCTTCACGTACCGCCAGCTCATTGGTCGGTGCTTTTGCTGAGTTGAGTGCCAGCATTACCGTTTCAATCGGCTGAGAAAGCTGGGTACGGTAGTTCGGGTTCTGACTGAAACGGGCGAAGGTATCGAGCGGCAACAACCCTTCGTTACCGTATAACAGGTCGATGTCGCCCGTTTCAAACGCGACAGCGCGGGTCGTCGGATCCGGGATCACTTTGACGGTAATTTTTTGAATCTGTGGTTTTTCACCCCAGTAGCGATCGTTGCGTACCAGCACATCGTACTGATTGAGCTTCGACGCTTTCAGTACCCACGGCCCCGTGCCAATCGGCGCTTTAATACCGCGCATCGTTTCGTTGTCTTTAAATTGCGACGGCGCGATAAACCGGAACGGGCGCGGCAGCGCCAGCTCTTGCAGGAACGGGTAATAGGCACTTTTCAGGGTGATTTGGAGCTGGTTTTTGTCGAGCGCTTTCACATCGACGATCTGATTGACCAGTTCCAGCCAGGCGTGACGCTGGCGGTTATCGAGCACCACGCGGAAGTTTTCCGCCGCCGCATGGGCGTCGAACGCTTCACCATTTGAGAAGGTCACATCATCACGCAGGGTAAACGTCCAGGTTTTGCCATCCGCTGAGTGGGTCCAGCTTTTTGCCAGCCACGGAATGACCGAACCGTCTGCCTGATACTTTACCAGCGGCTCATAGACCATGCTCTGGGCGAACATTTGGTTAGGGGTATACAGATGAGGGTTAAGCGGCCCAACGTTGACCGGCCAGGCGGTCGTAATTTCATCAGTGGCAGCGGCGTGCGTAAGGAATGACGCACAGGCCAGCAGCGCAAAAAGTGTGCGGCGTAGTCTGGACAAAATGGTGATCCCGAATGATGTAGAGGTACGACTTTATGAGTATGACGATTCTAAAGAATCATCATACTTTTGACGTGTTCTGGATCAAGAGAAGAGCGGTCAAACACGCGAATTATACGAAAATCGTATGTTTGCGATGTCAGACCGTTTCCAGCCACTGCACCGCGTCTGCGGTCAGGGTAAAGGGCGTGGGAGTGCAGACGGCCAGGCTCAGGTTATCGAGCTGGCAATGGCTCAGCGAAAGCCCGGAGTCAAAGGTGCTGTCGACGCTGACGATCTGCCACGCGCTGCCGCCGCGTTGTTTCACGATTGCCTCTTTTTGCGTCCAGATGCGCCAGAAGGCGGCGAGCTGCCGATCCGGATGTTCCGCTTCCACTTCGGCATGTTCGCCGAGGCTGAAGACCGCATTTGCCAGCGAGCGCCAGTTGGCGCGTGGACGGATGATTTCGAGATCGCAACCCACTTCGCCTTCGTCGCTCAGCAGCAGGGCGATATCGTCACCGCTATGGCTCAGGTTGAACCACAGCGACGTCTCGGGTGAAAACGCGGGTTTCCCCTGTTCGCCGTAAACAATCTCCGGCAGCGGCGAGAGGGTGTGGGAAAGCAGAACGCGACCGGCCAGCCAGCGTGCGCGTCGCGGACCCTGCGGCGCCAGATCGGTTAACGCAGACGGCAAGGCGCCTGCGCTGAGTGTCGAAACTTTTCCCAGTACGATCCGATACATGTCAGGACCAACGTTTAATGATGATGGACGTATTGATGCCGCCAAACGCAAAGTTGTTGCTCTGTAAGAATTCACAATCAATCTTGCGGGCTTCACCCATGATGTAATCCAGTGCGCCGCAGTTGGCGTCGGGCTGTTTTAAGTTTAGCGTAGGCGCAAACCAGCCTTCACGCATCATTTGCAGACTCATCCAGGCTTCCAGCGCGCCACAGGCACCAAGGGTATGCCCAAAATAACTTTTCAGCGAGGAGATTGGCACATTATCGCCATAAATTGCGGCAGTCGCCTGACTTTCCGCAATATCGCCACGATCTGTCGCCGTGCCGTGTGCGGAAATATAGCCGATATCCAGCGCGTTTAATCCTGCCATTTTCAGCGACTGTTCCATGCAAATTTGCATGGTTTCCCGTTGCGGCTGGGTGATATGCGCGGCGTCGCAGTTGGTGGCAAACCCGATGATTTCACCGTAAATCGTCGCACCGCGTGCTTTGGCGTGTTCCAGTTCTTCAAGGATCAACGTCCCGGCGCCTTCGCCAATCACCAGCCCATCGCGCTGTTCATCGAACGGCGACGGCGTGGTTTTCGGTTGATCGTTGCGCTGACTGGTGGCGAACAGCGTATCAAACACCGCCGCTTCAGACGGGCACAACTCTTCCGCGCCGCCTGCTACCATCACGGTTTGATAACCGTGGCGAATCGCTTCCCACGCATAGCCAATCGCCTGGCTGCCGGACGTGCAGGCGCTGGAGGTGGGGATCACGCGTCCGCGCAGGCCGAAAAACAGCCCGGTATTGACGGCGGTGGTGTGCGGCATCATCTGCACATAGGTGGTGCCGGTAATGTTATTGGTGTGCTTTTCGGTCAGCATGGTGGCAAATTCGCTCACCGGGCCAGTACTGCCGGTGGATGAGCCATACGCAATACCCGTTTCCCCGTTGGTGAGCACGTCGTCGCCAATCAGTCCAGCCTGTTCGAGCGCCAGTTCGGTGGCGCGGGTAGACATCAACGACACGCGACCCATCGCACGGATGCGCTTACGGGTGTAATGCTCCGGCAGCGTGAAATCATCGATCGGCGCGCCCAGCAGGGTATGTAGCCCGTCATAAACCTGCCACTCCGGCATTTTGCGCACGGCGTTTTCATAGGCCCGCAGTCTGGCGGAAACATCCTGCCAGTTTTCCCCAAAGGCGGTGACGCCGCCCATGCCCGTTATCACCACGCGACGTGTCATAACATCCCTCCATTGATGGAAATCACCTGACGGGTGACGTAGCTCGCCACATCCGACATCAAATAGCTGGCAAGCCCGGCGACTTCGTCCGCCTGACCCATGCGTTTCATTGGGATCATCGCCATCGCTTCCTTCAGCGCGGCCTCTTCCATTTCGATCATTCCGGTGTCGATCAGCCCCGGCGCGATGCAGTTGACGGTTATTTTGCGTTTCGCAAGTTCAATCGCCAGCGCTTTGGTGGCGCCGATAATCCCGGCTTTGGCGGCGCTATAGTTTACCTGCCCACGATTGCCCATTACGCCGGACACCGACGACAGGGTGATAATCCGACCGCCCTGGCGCGCGCCGATCATTGGCATGATGCACGGCTGAATGACGTTATAAAAACTGTCGAGGTTAGTGTGGATCACCGTGTCCCAGTCACTGTCGCTGAGTGCCGGGAAGGCGGCATCGCGGGCAATGCCTGCATTGCTGACTACGCCGTACCATGCGCCATACGCCTCGATATCCTGTTCCAGTACTTCGCGGCACTGCTCGCGGTTCGCCACGTCGAAACTGAGCAGACGCCCTGCGCCACCGACGGCGAGAATGGCATCCAGCGTCTCCTGCGCGCCCTGTGCATCACGATGGTAGTGGACGCCGACCACAAAGCCGTCCGCTGCCAACTGTCGGGCGATTGCGCGACCGATGCCTTTGCTGGCGCCGGTAACTAAAACTGAACGACTCATGCGGACGCTCCTTGTTGAAATAGAGAATGAAGTTCTTCTGCCGATGGCTGGAAGGTATTAACGCGGCCTGTCGCCAGTGTCTCTTCGTCGGCGGTAATCGCGCATTCGAAGCTGCCGAAACGGTCGTCCTGCATCAACAACTTAACGGTAATGGATACGGTTTTTCCTGCGGGCAGAACGCCGGCTGTGCAAATCAGTTCGCGCGCGCCGAGCACCATCCCGAGTGAGATCGCTCCCTGACCCTGCTGATGGCGGTGCCAGCCGGACCAGACGCCGACGGTCTGCGCCATCAGTTCCAGTGCGAACCAGCCGGGTAAATTGCCTTGCGGATCAAGGAACGGTGCGAGAACGCCGCCGCTCGCCACCGTGACGCAACAAACGGCGGTGTCTTCGCCCACGCGAACCACCTCTTCGAGTAGCAGCATGGGCGCGTCGTGCGGCAGGTATTCGCCGGGTGATAAATAGTGGCTCATGACATTCTCCCGAGCAGAATACTGGCGTTATTGCCGCCAAAGGCGAACGAATTCGACAAGATAAACGGGCGTTCAAGCGGCTGAGGTTGCTCGATGATGCCGCAGGGCGGCAGCGCCGGATCGCGCGGCGACAGACTAAAGTCCTGTACTGGCAGGGGCAGGTCATGCTGCAACATCAGCATGCTGAGCGCCGCTTCGGTAATCCCTGCCGCGCCCAGCGTGTGGCCAGTCAGGTGTTTGGTCGAGCTGCACGGGACGCGCTCGCCAAACAGCGCGTTGACCACCCTGGATTCGATCTGGTCGTTCAGCGGCGTGGCGGTGCCATGCAGATTGATGTAACCCACCTGTTCGGGGGTGAGACCGGCATTGTCCAGCGCCTGCTGGATGGCGCGAATGGCCCCAACGCCCTCCGGGTGCGGTGCCGAAATATGGTGCGCGTCGCTGGATTCCCCTACGCCAAGCAGCGCGATGGGCTGTGGCTCGCGGGTCAACAGCATCAGCGCCGCGCCTTCGCCAATAGTAATACCGCTTCGGTCGCGGGCAAACGGCAGACAGCGCGTCGGCGAGAGCGATTCGAGACTGTGGAAGCCGTTGATCGGCATCCGGCTCAGGGTATCTGCGCCGCCGACGATGGCGACGTCCACGAGATCGGATTCAATTAAGCGGCGTCCGCTGATGATAGCGCGAGCGCTGGAGGAACATGCGGTGGAGAGGGTGAATGCCGGGCCGTCCAGCTTCAGCCAGTGGCTGAGAAAGCGCGACGGGTCGCCCAGTTCTTGTTGCGCGTACTGCCAGTGATGGCTCTCTTCGCCGTTCAGCGTCAGGTTAACGTGTGTGTCGCCTTCATCCAGACCGGACGTGCTGGTGCCGAGCACCACCGCAACCCGATCGCGACCGTAGCGCGCAA
The DNA here is from genome assembly GCF_013890155.1 of Citrobacter sp. RHB20-C16. Lineage (NCBI taxonomy): Bacteria > Pseudomonadati > Pseudomonadota > Gammaproteobacteria > Enterobacterales > Enterobacteriaceae > Citrobacter > Citrobacter sp. RHB20-C16. The sequence goes on from NZ_CP057630.1 coordinate 306,115, forward strand.
TGGCCTCATCCACCTGCGGCTGGATCTGCCTGAGCGCCGCCAGCAGCAGCTGATTGTTGCGCGAACGGTGGGCGCTAAAGTCGTCCGGAATGGCGGGCAGTTCGCCGTCCACGCCAGCAAGTACCGCGTGCGGATGCCCCTGTAACCAGCCGGTGCGCGGGCGCATGCCGGGTGCAACGCCATGCGTCAGGTTGGCGGCTATTTCATCGGTATCGTTGCCCAAGGCGTTAATCATGCCCACCGCAGAAATGTAAATCATATCAGTCACCCAGATATTGAATGGTGATGTGGTATTTAAAGACATGCTGTTCGATGCTGATCGGCTCGCGCTTGCCTTTGCGGTTCAGGTAGGTGATTTCGGTCACCAGCGTGCCGCGAGCATTACGCAGTTCACGCCTGTCGCCGCTGTCCGTCAACGTCCAGCCTTTCGGCAACTGCGGCTGCCAGGTGCTAATCGGCCAGTGGCTGAGCATGACGTCAGCCAGCACCTGACTGGCGGGCGGCAATTGTGGAACCACGATGGACTGCTCGGTGTGCAACCCTTTGTCATCGTAAGTGACGAGGAACAGACGAATACCCACCGACGACAGCCCCGCCAGCGTGATTTTTTTATCATCGGCATTCAGCATCACCAGCAGCGACTGGGTTTTGCCGTTAAAGCTGCCGGTGAGCAACTGTTGAGCGTTCACTGCCGGAGAGATGCCCGGCGCAGGCAGTGTCACCCGCGTACCTGGCTCCAGCCACGCCTGCGGGCGGCCTTGCTGATCTTTTGGCGAGTGGCTGCAGCCGGTGAGTAACAGCGCAAAGAGGCCCAGCGCTAACTGCGCGATGGCGCTACGCTTATTGGGTCTACGCCAACCTGTTGACCCGCCAGGCCGGATAAGGCGTAGCCGCCATCCGGCAAAAAGATGTTTAATCATTTTCGTTTTTTCTCTCTTTTCGTCGGCATCGCCAGAGGGGAAAGCAGGAACGCGGTAAAAATGCCGCTGACCAGCACAATGCCAAAACTGCTGATCGCCTGGGTGGCGCTAAAGACCAGCATGCCGAGCGTCAGCAGAGTGGTCATCATCGCCAGCGTGATAGCCAGCAGGGAAGTGAGCGGCGTCCCACGCGGATTACTGAAAAACAGCGTGTAGTTAATGCCGATCCCCAGCACCAGTACCAGCGCCAACAGCGAGAACAGATTGACCGCATGCCCGCTCAATGCCAGCACCGCCAGACCGCAGCCCAAAGAGAGCACCGACGGCACGAGGCTGACCAATCCTCTGCGCCAGCCCAACCGCGCGATCGCGCCGCAGGCAATTACCGCCAGCGCGATAAACAATAAACCGGTCAGTACGTTGCGATACAGTGCAAACAGGTTGTCAAAGGTGCTTTTGCGATCGACCCACGCGACACCGGGATATTTCTCGCTAAGCGCGTTGAGCGCAGCGCTCTGGGTCACGCCTTCCACGGGCACCAGTACACCGCTTTCACAGTCGGGCAGGCTCAACCACAACAGTCGCCAACCTTCGCTGGCCGGGCTGGCAAGCCAGGCGTCAACGGTTACCGGCATAGGGGCTAGATCGGGATTGACCGTCGTCAGCCCGGCGTTGTTCAGGGCCTGAATGACCGTGGGTGCAGCGTTTTTCAGCAAGGCGAGATCCTGCTGCTGACGGGCCAGTGAATTCAACGGGATCGTGCGATAGCCGTTGAGCAGTCTCTCTTTTTTCGCCTGCGCCAGCGCGGGGACAAAGGCTTCCAGCCGTTCCAGCGTCTGCTGGGCGGAGTCGCCGTACACCACAAACCACTTCTGATCGACACTCTGTCCGGTAAGCGTAGTAATGGTTTTTTCCTGCGCCAGAATGTGCTGCGGCAGCGCCTGCAACTGGGAGATATCATCATCCACGCGTAGGGTCGCCAGACCAGCCAGTGAGAAAAGCGCGAGTGCCACCGGCAAACCGACGGAGAGCGTTTTATTGCGTCGCCAGGCGGCAAGCCAGCGCAGCATCAGTACCATCGCCGGAACCGGACGCACCGGTAGCCCGCGACACAGCCACGGATGCCAGAAAATCACCGTCAGGCACGAGGCGCTCAGTCCTGCCGCCGCAAATACCGCCATCTGGCGAATGCCGGGGAAGGGGGCGAGCATCATAATCAGGTAGGCCGCGACGGTGGTCAGCAGCGCCAGCAGCAGGGCATTTCGCACTTTTGCCAGACTTTGCCAGGGCGAGGTTTCCGCGCCATGCACCATCCGTTCGGTCAGGTAATACAACGTGTAGTCGGCGGAGATGCCGATGATGCTCATGCTCATCACCAGCGTCATCAGATGCAGTTCACCGAAGAACAGCAGCGTGACGACGGTTCCCGCCAGCGCGCCAATGCCAATCGACAGCAGACACAGCAGCAGCGGGCGCAGCGAGCGGAACACCGCGACAATCAGCAGCAGCACGCCCAGCAATGTCGCCACGCCAAGCGTGGAGACATCCTGTTTTGCCTGTTGGCTGGCGTAATCGCTGTAGAATACCGTGCCACGCGACAGTAGCTGCGCCTGGGGATAGCGCGCTTTCAGCGCCTCTGCAAGCGCGCTGAGCGTGGTCACCAGATGATGCGTCTGTTGCATATCGAACGACGAACCGGCCAGTTCGCCATGCAGCAGATACCAGTAATTTCCCTCGCGATCCTGCGCCACCAGCCAGCCGTCCATCAGCCGCAGACGCTGACCATTTTCGGCCATCGCCAGTTGTGAGCCGCGCATCAGCATTAGCGGGTCGTTTTGCAGCTCTTTACCGCTGACGCCGGAAAACGCGGAATAGAGCTGAGACAGGATCCATTGCGCCTGCGCGTCGCCGCCGTTTTGTAGACGGGCGCGAGTTTGCGGGTCGATCAAACCGTTGCGGTGCTGCCAAAAGAACGCGCCCCACGCCTGTTGGCTGTTGGCATCCATTGGGCCTTTTACCTCAGCCAGCGCCTGTGATTGTTGCAGCATCGCCAGCCAGTTACGGGCGATTGTCGGGTCCGCCTTTTTACCGGGACTGACCAGCCAGACCAGCTGGCGGTCAAGACGCTGCATAAAGCCGTCATTCAGGGCAGGCGGAATCGCCCCCAGCGCCTGTTTTGGCAGCATCGCCAGCACGCTGCTGTTGAGCCGCGCCTGAGGCAGCAACATCAGCAACACGCCCAGCATCATGATGCAGGCGATTCCCCATAACAGTGCGGGGCGTTTACTGTGCGGCAAAGCGTTGGCGTTCGTCATCAGTCAGTTGCGCAGGCGTCAGTTGGTGTTGGGAAAGCACGATATCCGTGTGGTCGCCCTGTTTGTCGTTTAGCTCAATACGTTCCAGATAGGTTTTTCCGGCCAGGTCGATGGTGGCAAAGATCTTATCCAGTGGCGTGGTGACAGGCGTCAGGCGTAGCGTCCAGCGGCCCTCTCCGCGATCTGCAAACTCCACGCGGAAGTTTTGCTCCAGCACTTTGCGGTCGGCCTGAAACAGCCCGCGCAGCAGGTGGTTAAACTGGAACATCTGCGGGTTGTTATCGGCGGTGATAGTCTGCGGCGGCTGACCGTTGATGGCCTGCACCATTCGCGTATCGTCCAGCAGCAATTGCATCGGGAACGGACGGGTTTGATCCCACAAAAGCCCCTGGTCGCGGGCGATCAACATTGTTCCTGCGGATCGCAGCGGCTGCGGCAGATCTTTTATCGTCCGGGTTTGATCGAAATGCGCGCGGATCACCGGCTGTTCGGTAAAGCGCTGTTGCAGTTCATCCAGTGTCAGGGCGCTGACGAACGGGCTGACGAGCAGTGCCAGCAGCGGCAGAAACCTCATGGCGTCACCCCCATTCGTTCAAACAGAATGTCCGGGCAGACGAAGCACATTTCGCGGCTTTTCTCTTCCACCGCGACCTGAATGGTGTAGCCTGTCGTCGCGCGTTTCCCGCTTTCGGCATCGAAAATTTCATAGCCAATGCGCAGGCGGTTTTCGAACTCTTCCAGACGCGCTCGCACGCGAATGCGCTGCTCAAAGGTCAGCGGATGGCGGTATTTCACGCGGGTATCCACCACGGGCCACAGGTAGCCGGAGGCTTTCATCTGGCGATAGCCATAGTCGAACTGGTTAAGCAGCGCTTCGCGGGCAATTTCGAAGTAACGGAAGTAGTTGCCGTGCCACGCCACGCCCATCATGTCGACGTCATGAAACGGAATGGTCAGCTCGACTTCAGCCGTAAAGCGGGGATCGTTCAGCACCCTTTACTCCTTGTTTTTGGGTTCCGGCAATTGCCAGAAATCGAAAAAGTTAAACCAGTCGAGCGGCGACTGTAACGCGTAATGTTCAAGACGTTCGGCATAGCGGTCGATGGTCTGCTGTAGCGCCTGCTGGCGTTCGGCGCGCGGCAAGAGCAGCGGATCGGCGAACGGCTCGCAGTGAATGCACAGCTTCTCCTGCTGACGCAGGGCAAAGAGGAGATCCACCGGGCAGCGCAAAATCGATGCGAGGATAAATGGCCCCTGCGGGAACGGGGCGGCTTGCCCCATGAAACGACTCCAGCAGACGCGCCAATCGCCGCCACGTTGGGGATTGACCGCAATGCGATCGCCGACAATAGCAATCCATTCCCCGCGCTCCAGCTTCTCTTTGAGCGCAATGGCGGTGTCCGGGCCGATGCCGGTCACTGGGATCAGGTTGAGTCCGGCCTGCGGGGCCATCTCTTCCATAATCTGCTTAAAACGCCGGGCATTATCGCTGAACACCAGCGCGTTGATGGTTTTGCTGCCCTGCAACTGCGCCAGCGCGCGACAGGCTTCAACATCGCCCAGGTGCGAGGCCAGCAGCAGCTTGCCGCGAGGATCGGTCACATTCAGCGCTGCTTCAGCCCCTGGCGCAAACACCACGTCGCGACCAAAATGCAGTTCACCGCGCCAACTGGCGATTTTATCGAGCATCGCGTTACCAAAACGCAGGAAGTGTTGGTAGCTGGTGAGGTTAGCCGGCACCGGTCTCTGCCGCGCGGCCAATTGCTCACGCACGCGGGCGATCCAGTTCTGTGAGGCCCGGCGAGCGGTGGACACCGTCAGCCAGTAAACACCGACCACCGGATACAGCAGCAAGGTGAACGCTTTGCGTCCCAGCAGCCGCCAGACCAGCAGCATCAGGCGCATTCCCCACAGCCCTTTCACCTCCTGCTGGCGCGCCCAGTGCGGCGACGTTCGACGCAGCAGCAGTGACGGGATGCGCGGCAACATGCCGAAGAACAGGCGCGTATGCATTAGCGAAATGCGACAGTTATCTTTGAAAGCATCGAAGTGCGACAGCCCGTCCGGCGGATAGGTCACGCGAGTCGGGACAAAATAGCTGGGGGTGCCCTGCCACCAGAGACGCACCATCACTTCGGTGTCAAAATCCATTCGCTTACCGAGCGTTACCCGCTGCGCCAGCTGGCGAGTGGGGGCGACAGGGTATACACGAAAGCCGCACATACTGTCTTTCAGTTGCAGGGAAAGGGTTTCAATCCATACCCAGACATGGGTTATCCAGCGCCCGTACAGACGCGAACGGGGAATGGAATCATCATAAATCGGCTGTCCGGAGATCAGCGCGGCGGGATGGGCCTGCGCCAGTTCCAGCAGTTTTGGAATGTCTTCAATGGCATGTTGACCGTCGGCATCGACCTGGACGGCATGGGTAAATCCGGCCTCTGCCGCCGCCTCTAATCCGCGGATCACCGCCGCGCCTTTTCCGGCATTTTCCGCCAGACGGATTAAGGTCAGACCGGAGGTGTCCTCGGCAAGCCTGTCCAGTTCCTGCTGCGTGGCGGCATCGCTGCCGTCGTCCACCACAATACACGGCAGATTAAACGGCTGCAGGCGTGTCAGGACACGCGGCATCATGGCGCCGTGGTTATAGCAGGGGATCAGCACGCAGGGGGAAAAGGTTAACGACATAGCCGGATCTTCCCGCTGCTGGCGGTATGGCGCGCGTCGCCATCGTGGCGTTGATAGCTGAACGTCAGGATCTGACGCGCTTCCTGCCAGCTCAGCGTTAGCGTGACGGTGTTTTCCGGCAGCAGTGGTGCCTGGAACTTCACGTTCTGAATGCTGTGAAAACGCCAGCCGGGAGCGAGCAGAGTGGTGGCATAGTGCATCACCCAGTCCATCTGCGCGACGCCCGGCAGCAGCGGCTGCACGGCAAAATGGCCGCTAAACCAAAAAAGAGAAGGATCGAGATGCAAAACGATCTCAACCTGTTGGGGCTGTGCCTGATGGCGCTCAATTTCATGGGGTATCATGAAACAACTCCTGTAATTGCGCATAGACACGCTTATTCATACTGTTGACCGGGATTTCGTCGATCACCCGCCAGTAACGCGGTACGGCGACCGGCTCGAGCCACGGTAGCAGCGCTCGCCGCCACGACAGCTCCTGGGTTTTTCCACCGCTGTTCTGCCAGCGCTGGCGCGCCTCGTCATCCAGTACCAGCAGTACGCCCACGCCCTGGCGACCGCCACGGGTGATCGGCAGGGCGGCGACCTCGCGGATGCCCTTTAGCTCCAGCAGGCGTTGTTCGACTTCGCTGAGCGAAATTCGCTTCTCTTCAATTTTGACGACCCGTCCACGGCGTCCCATCAGGCGGAACTGACCGTTTGGTTCAAACTGCAGGATATCGTCGAGCAGCAGACCGTTAGCGTCGGCAATCAGCGGAGAAAAGACACGAAATGCAGCATCTTCTGCGGTAAATGACACGCCGGGGAAAGGCAGCCAGGTGACATTCTCCTGCTGGCGATAGCGCCAGGCCAGAATACCGGTTTCGGTGCTGCCGTAGATTTCATCCGGCCAGACGTTCAGCCAGGCGGCGGTTTGCGTGACGTCCTGCCACGGTAACATGCCGCCAGCCGACAAAATCATTGCCACCGGCGGTGCGGGAAGCTGGTGGTCGAGACGTTTTAAAAACGCCGGGCTGCTGATAAACACATAGCGATGTTCGTGACCCAACGCAGCCAGTTGCTCCGCATAGTAGAGCATGGCCGCATGCAGCGGCAGACCGAGCGCCATTGGCAGGAAAATACGAAACGTCAGACCGTACAGATGCTGCGGCACGACGGAGGCTACCACTCTGCACCCCGCCAGGCGGTCGGCAAAGCGCGCCGCCAGCAGTTCGGCTTCATGGTCCAGACGGGCAATGGGTTTGACGATGCGCTTCGGTTGCCCCGTCGAGCCGGAGGTAAACAGCTCGACATATGCATCGTGGCGCAGGGGCGGGAAGAGGCACGCTTCATCGTTGAGCGTCATTGCTGAGCTAACCACCCACAGCGGCCCCTGCCAGCCGAGCGTTTTATCGCTCAGTACGCCGTCAAACAACGCCCGCTGTTCGTCGAGCAAAGAGACGCGGTTATGCCCCGGGATCACGGGTGTTTTCCCCGCATGCAGGGTCGCCAGCAGCGCGACAATAAACAGATAGCTGTTTTCAAAACAGAGCGCCCAGCGATCGCCTTTTTGCTGTTGCAGGCGTGTCATCAACTCCGCGACATCGTGGCGCAAGTGACCGAGCGTCCAGTGGCGTTCATCCTGCCAGGCGACAGGCGTGTTCGCTGGACGGGGGGAGGTGAGCCATTCGGCAAGCGTCAGGGTCTGTTTCATTGCAAGTCTCGATTCATCATCCAATGGCGTACCAGCCATTCGCTGCCCATCAGTAACCCCATCAGCAGGTAGGCAATCATGCCATTCCATGCGGTCCACATTGCCATATCGCCGTGGAGGGCGGTAAACAACGCCACGCCGCCGTTGAAGATAAAAAAGGCGCACCAGATCTGCGTCACCCGGCGGGTGTAACGCACCGCCACAGCCGGGAGTTGGGGATCGCGCAGTCGCGCCAGTCGTTCAACGATTGGCATCGATGACCAGAGCGAACCGCCAAAAACGGCAAGCATGACGGCATTCACCACAACCGGATAAAACAGCAGAAGCTGATGGGTTTTAAGCAGGTAGCTGGCGACGCACAGGGTGATACCCACTGCGGCCACCACCTGGGTGACGACGCGCAGCGGACCCGCCTGTCGCTGGGTCTGGCGAAAGCGTAAGAACAGCAATAGTGCCATCAGCGGCAGTAACCACTGCAGGCTGTGGTGCGCCAGGCCAAACCAAATCAGGAAAGGCCAGGCAAGCAGCAGCACGCCTGTCAGCACAGGCAACGCGCGAACGCCCGACACGGCGAATCAGGCTTCTTTAAGCAGGCGTTCTACCGCGTCAACGACATCCTGCACGGTGCGTACGGCTTTGAACTCTTCCGGTTTGATCTTCTTACCGGTTTTCTTTTGCAGATGGACGATCATGTCGACGGCGTCGATGCTGTCCAGCTCAAGATCGTCGTACAGACGCGCTTCAGGTTTGATCTCCTGCGGGTCTATCTCAAACAGCTTAACCAGCAGCGCAGAGACTTCGTTATAAATGGCGTGTTGATCGGTCATAACGGACTCTCCTCAGGCACGTTGCGCATTAATGAACGATGCCAGCGTGGCGACGGAGAAGAAGTGCTGGCGCATCTCTTCACTTTCCGCAGACAGCACCACGCCGTACTGATTTTTTACCGCCAGTCCCAGTTCCAGGGCATCAATCGAGTCCAGCCCCAGGCCGTCGCCAAACAGCGCCGCCTCGGTGTCAATGTCGTCTGTTGACAGTTCGTCCAGATTCAATGTTGTTATGATGAGATTTTTAATTTCAAGATAAAGCGCTTGCATCATTAATTCCTGAGAGAGGTAACGTACCTGGTTGTAATTGAAGCAAAAGATGCCGGTTTAGCTGTCTTGCCGCCAGCGCCGGTTCTTGTAAATTTGCGTCGTAAAAGTGGTCGATCTTTACCCGCTCGCGTACCTCGACGGTAAACAGCGGTTTTACGGGCGGCACCTGATACCATTTGCTTTCTTTATCCAGCATGCGCTGGCTGCAATGGATGGTCACCACGCGAATATCGCTGCCGCAGCGCACGGCGATATTCGCCGCGCCGCGTTGCAGCGTCATGGTCTCGCCGGGGCGAGTGCGGGTGCCTTCGGGGAAAATTAAAATCGTATCGCCCTGCGCCAGGCGTTGCTGACTGGCCGGTAACAGGGCGTCGGCCTGACTGTTCACCAGATAATCCGCAGCACGCACTACGCCGCTGAGGAACGGGTTCTTCAGCAGCGCGCTCTTCACCAGACAGTCTGTTTCGGGCATTACCGACGCCAGCAGGACATAATCGATCAGGGTGGGGTGATTGGCGACCACCAGACATCCGCGTTCCTGACGCAAAATATCCACCCCGTTCATCTGATAATCCAGCACGCCCAGCACTCGGGTTACCGTTAAAAAGAGACGGAAGCTGGCGGCAATGCTGCGTCGGGCAATGCGGCGACGCCGGGCATTGTCCCATACGAACACTAATAAAACGTTAAACCAGACGACCGAAAGCAGCAGCCCGCCGAGTCCGAAGAGGGCGAAGCAGAAGCCGGTCATGGCGATTCGCCAGAGTCGGTTCAGCGTGGAGATAACCCCTTTCATGACCGACTCCAGTGCCAGTTCACTCGCTCACCCGGAAGGCTAAACGAGCGGGAATTCTGCAAATAGTGCTGTAAAAACAACAGGCTTTGCGGGAGTGGCGTTTCAGCGCCAGCCTGAGCCGGTTCGCTCTGACACACCCAGTCGTTACCTGCTTCGCAGACCAGCGCGGTAGCGTACGGCCAGGTTGGGATATTTTCCGGAAGGCGCGGGTGGTAAAACTCGGGAAGAAAACCGTCGAAATCGACCATCAGCACGCGCTGATAACCCGCCTGTAGCAGGCAGATGACTTCACATAGCCCCTGCTGGAAGGTATCGCGCCCGGCGGAAAGTGATGACGAGACGATAGGGTGTTTAGCCGCGATAGTCAGGTTGCCCACCGCTGAATTGTGTACCGACAGGGCAAAATCGGTCGGCGAGAGCGCCTGTTCTGTCGCCAGCGCGTGCAGAATCCGGTAGTTACGTTCGAGCTCTCCGTGGCGACTGGTGTATAGCACCGCATCAATATCGTGGCGACGCAACATCGCCAGTCCGCACTCGACGGCCAGTTTACTGCCGGAGCTTAGACGACGGGCGGTCATCATCGGCAGTTCACGCAGTTTGCCTTGTGCCGCCGACGGATCGATGGCGTGCGGATGCCGTGACCATTGCAGCCACTGTATCAATTCGCTCAGACCTGGCGCCATCGCCCGCCAGTCGGTAATGTTTAGTGAGAATTTCATCAACGCGCGTCCGCGGTAAACCGGTGATTCCAGTAGCGTTCAGGTGCTACTTTGTTATTTTTTCTTTTGACATATCAATAAGGTATGTCCAACGCCTAAGTTGTCGTGGCGTTCGTCCACCTGGAACCCTGCCTTGTCCAGATAGCCATAAAATTTCTCTGCGCTGTAGAAACGGCTGTTGCCGTTCGCCATGCAGGTAAAATAAAGCGAAGACGCATTCAAACTGAATGAGGCGGCTTCAAAACGCTGCGCATCCCAGAACAGCTCCATAATGCACAGTCTTGCGCCGGGTTTCATCACACGGGCAACCTTGCTGAGCATGGCGACAATTTGCTCCGGTGAAAAACAGTCAAGAAATTGACTCATCCACCAGATATCGGCCTCAGTGGGTAAAGGCGTATCGCCAAGCATATCCACCGCATGAAAACCGATGCGATCGGATAATCCTGCATTTTCGATATTTTCGCGGGCAAGTGCAATTTGTTGTGGCAAATCTAATAACGTTATCGCGATATTTTCGTCGAATTGACTACAGCGTATTGCCCATTTTCCCGTATTTCCGCCTACATCGTACAGGGTTGCAGGACAACTGGCGAATACATGCGGTAATGCGGCGTCAAACGCCCCGTCAGAATAGTAATGATCGAAGGCGAACCAACTTTCACGCGCGGACGGCGGTAATTGCGACAATGCCGGATAAATAGTTGGCCAGTCGCCAAACACTTTTAACCCGGACGGTTTTCCTTCTTTCAGAGCATTCTCTAAAAAGAACAATCCCTGATAACAGACGTCGTGGGTGAAATCCATATTCACGCGAGTCATCGTGTCATGCAAAAGGAAATGTCCGATTTTCGCCAGATAATAGCGTCCCGCTTTATGGGTGATGATGCGTCCGCTTAATCCCATATCCAGCAAGACACCGACTGCATATTCGTTAACGTGACTGTTTTCGGTGATCTCTTCCAGTGTTGCACCCTGTTTTCCCTGGCGGTCAAGATACGCCAGCACATCAGCATTTCGCAGGCAAAGTGCGGTTTGAAACAGCATGGGGGCGAAGGCGATACGCTGCGCTTCCGTGATCGCATCCAGTGCGCTGAGGGAGTCCTGTTCGTACATAGCGAGTACAACCTGTTAAAAGACAAAAAGAGGTTATCGGGCCGCAAACGACCCGACTTTAGGAGATATTACAGACCCGCACCCGCAGACAGGTTCAACTGAATATCTTTATCCAGGTTACGGACCCAACGGTTGTAGTTTTTATGAATTTTACCGCCAGAAGCCTGCAGGTTGAAGCTGCTGTCGTATTTGATATCGTAGCTGGAGGCGGTGTAGGTAATACGCACTTCTGCAACGTGGTCGCGAGACTGCTGACGCGCTTTGATCACGCCCGGACCCGCTTCCGTCATGATCCATTTACGCTGAACGCCTGCTTTCAGGATCGCGTTTTTCACCTGATCCTGAGTATGGCCTGCGGTCACCGAAGAGTGCACCTGATCGATGGGGGCAGTACGCGCACAACCTGCCAGCGCACCGACAACGGCAATCGCCGCAAACCACTTAATGTATTGTTTCATGAAAACTCCCTATCAAAATTACTATTTATATTAACGTTGAATGCATTTCTGAATTGCGTTTTAGTTACAATGATACCGACTATTTTTAATGTTAACTTTGACGGGACACCGTGAAAATTCTGAAATTAATTCATGCAGGCTGAAGACGTTTATCTTCCGGATTATCATGGTATTAGTTAATTTTCACTTAAATTAAATTGTCGATACCATTTAATTTGAATTAAATGCACTGCGGAAAAACCTGGAACTCATTTCGCGAAGGAAACCGCGCTTATTGAAACATCCAGGTAACAAAAGCGCGCCTTATAATACTTTCACCGGTAAGGGAATAAAACTACCCTGGTTGGTAGGGCGGGTTTATCCCGGTAATCGATTTTTCGGTCGCCCAGGGCCCAGTAATATTGCCAGTTTGCTGCCGCCCGTTGTGGTCTCCATCCAGATTTTACAGACGCTGGTCAGGGGAACGGAGAGCAACATCCCCACCGGGCCGAGCAACCAGCCCCAGATCAGTAAAGAAAGGAACACCACCAGCGTCGACATGCCCAGGCGATGCCCCATCATGCGCGGTTCAACCATGTTGCCCAATACCATATGGACCACCAGGAACAGCGCCCCCACCAGCACACACTCATAAACGCCGTTGAAAAGCAGCGCCTGAACCATCGGTGGAACGGCGGAAATCACCGAGCCAATATTGGGTACATAGTTCAGCAGGAACGCCAGCACTCCCCACATCAGGGCAAACTGAATGTTCATCAGTTCCAGCCCCAACCAGACAATGACCCCGGTCCACAGGCTGAGCAGCGTTTTCAACGCCAGATAGTGAGAGACCCCCTTCAGCGCCCTGTGCAGTCCGGCGATGTGGATTTGCGGATTGTGCAGTGCAAAACGCATTTTGTAGGGCACATGGCGGACCTCAAACAACATAAAGACAACCGTCATCACCAACAACACAACGCTGGCCATCGCCCCCGAGAGGCCGGTCATCAGCGTGGTGGTGAAGGTGACAATTTTCTCCGAATCCATGCGTTGCAACATGCGCTCTGGCGACATATGCAGATTCAGAAATGGCATCATATCTTGCAGATACAAAAGCTTACGTGTCAGCTCCTTGTTGTATTTCGGCAGCATGGCAATAAATTCATTCACCGAGGCCGCCAGCACGCCAATCAGCGCGGTGAGCACGAACAGCATCACGACCACCACAATGGTGATCGCCACCGGGCGTTTCACTCCCCGCCGGATAAACCAGGTGACCAGTGGATTGAGGACAATGGCGAAAAAGAGCGCCAGTAATAGTTGCACAATGATATCTGCGGCGGCGTGGATCCCGGCGAGAATGACGACCAGCGAGGCCAGTTTGAGCAGAATATGTAGACCGGCTTTGTCGGGTTGAGGGGTTGTCATGTTTACATCCTTTTTTGATTTTCATTAAGTGTAGCGGCTCGCTGGCTGCCGATATTCCTAATCTGGCTGCTGATTTTCCCGGCGTGGCGTGGTAGAAATGAAACATTGTTGTAAAAACGTGGTGATCCCCATGCCCGAACCCGTCGCTGAACCGGCGCTTACTGGATTGCGCCTCAATCTGCGCATTGTTTCTGTTGTGATGTTCAACTGTGCCAGCTACCTGACCATCGGCCTGCCGCTCGCGGTTTTGCCTGGCTATGTGCATGATGTTATGGGGTTTAGCGCCTTCTGGGCGGGGCTGGTCATCAGCCTGCAATACTTCGCGACTTTGCTCAGTCGCCCTCATGCCGGACGCTATGCTGATCTGCTCGGGCCAAAAAAGATTGTGGTTTTTGGCCTGTGCGGCTGTTTTCTCAGCGGGGCGGGCTATTTTCTGGCAGGAAGCGCCAGTAGCTGGCCGGTTGTCAGTTTGCTGCTGCTGTGTCTGGGCCGCGTGATTCTGGGGATTGGACAGAGTTTCGCCGGGACCGGCTCGACGCTATGGGGTGTTGGCGTGGTGGGCTCGTTGCACATCGGGCGGGTGATCTCCTGGAACGGTATTGTGACTTACGGGGCGATGGCGGTCGGCGCACCGCTCGGCGTGCTGTTTTACCGTTGGGGCGGACTACAGGGTTTAGCGCTGATTATTATGGGAATCGCGCTGCTGGCCATTTTGTTAGCGATTCCGCGCCCTGCGGTGAAAGCGAGCAAAGGGAAGCCTTTGCCGTTTCGCGCGGTGCTTGGACGCGTCTGGCTATACGGAATGGCCCTGGCGCTGGCCTCGGCGGGTTTCGGGGTGATAGCCACCTTTATCACGCTGTTCTATGACGCCAAAGGCTGGGATGGCGCGGCATTCGCGCTCACCCTGTTTAGCTGTGCGTTTGTCGGAACGCGTTTGCTGTTTCCCAACGGCATCAATCGTCTGGGCGGTCTGAATGTGGCGATGATCTGCTTTAGCGTCGAGATAGTCGGACTGCTGCTGGTGGGAGTGGCGATGATGCCGTGGATGGCAAAAATCGGTGTGCTGCTGACAGGAATGGGTTTTTCGCTGGTCTTCCCGGCGCTTGGCGTGGTGGCGGTCAAAGCGGTGCCGCAGCAGAATCAGGGCTCGGCGCTGGCGACGTATACGGTGTTTATGGATCTGTCGCTGGGGGTGACGGGACCGTTGGCTGGGCTGGTGATGACCTGGGCTGGCGTGCCGGTCATTTACTTGGTGGCGGCAGGGCTGGTGGCGGTTGCGTTGCTGCTAACCTGGCGGTTAAAAAAACGGCCTCTGCAGGAATCGCCAGAGGCCGTCTCGTCGTCCTGATGGTTACTGAATAACCAGCGTATTGATGATGTTTTCAGCGGCCGTCTGCGCTTTCTGCTGGTCGTCCGCTGGCAGCGTAATTTGCAGAGTCAGCAGTTGGTTATCGACTTTTCCCAGCACCACAGAAGAGTAAGCGGTCTGGCCTTTCGCCGAGATGATGCTGTCTAACTGTTGCAGCGTGTGACCTTTCAGCTCGATGGATTTGTTGGTCACCACCTGCAACTGCGGGTCACGGCTGCGCTGCTGATCTTCAAGGCGTTTTGCCAGCACAGACAGCGCTTCGTTGGTGTTATCACCGACGATGACAATCACCGCTTTCTGGCCGGTCGCGTCAGAGTAGACGTGCATATTGTTGGCCTGCGTACCCAGCTTGCCACTCTGGTCCGTCATATCTGCCGGCAGTGAGAAACTCAGTTTGCCATCCAGCAGAGAAACCGGCTGACCGGTTGCGTTGCTTTCTGCCGCCGTGCCTTCTGCCGGCGCTTTTGTATCACTATTATCACAGGCCGCCAGCCCCATAACCAGCAGGCCAATACCGACATATTTAACCAGATTACGCATTGACTTCTTCCTTTCGATAAACGGCCATAACGGCGCATCCGTTCATCTTATCACAACCCGGAAAAGGAACCTTTAGCTCAACTTGTCTGCATCGCCGGGATTTCAGATTTATCTGCCAGTTTTTTCAGCAACATATTCAGCAATACGCCATACATCGGCAGGAAGAACAGGATGCTGATCAGCACTTTGAAACAGTAATCGACGATGGCGATTTCCATCCAGTGCTCGGCCATGAAGGCATCCGGACTGCGCCAGAAGGCAATGAAGAAAAAGGCAAGGGTATCGCTGACGTTGCCAAACAGCGTTGAGGCGGTCGGGGCCATCCACCAGCGGCGGTTCTGTCGCAGGCGGTTAAAGACATGCACATCGAGAATTTGTCCCAGTGCGTAGGCCATAAAGCTGGCGACTGCGATACGGGCGACAAACAGATTGAAGTGCATCAGTGCCCCGAATCCCTGCCAGGATCCCATATAGAACAGCGACGAAATCACATAAGAGATCAGCAACGCTGGCATCATCACCGCAAAGATAATTCGACGGGCCAATGGCGCGCCAAAAATGCGCACGGTCAGATCGGTAGCGAGGAAAATAAACGGAAAGCTAAACGCACCCCATGTGGTATGGAAACCAAAAATGGAGACCGGGAGCTGGACCAGATAGTTACTGGAGGTGATCACCAGCAGATGGAATAGCGATAGCCAGAACAACGCTTTTACGCGCTGCGATTGTGTGAACGGAGCCATATTGTACCTTTTTAATTGATGATTGGGGTGAGGGAACCCAATTCGTGCCAGATGCTATTTTACTTGCCATTTTGCTCTCGTGCAGTGCTCGCGCTCCTCACGTACGACGTGTACGCTCCGGGCGCTGTGCGCTGACCTTAAACAAACTGATGGCACCTATAACGCGTCTTCCTTTTTTCAGGCCGCCGCATAATACTGCTTTGCGGTGGCATTGCAATGGCTATTTTTCACGCAATCGTTAACCTGATTGGCTTACTTCCGAACTGAGCGTAAACTACAGCCGTTTTTTTAGTGAATGAGACCACGATGAGCGATCTGTTTTCCTCTCCCGACCATACTCTTGATGCCCAGGGGCTCCGCTGCCCGGAACCGGTGATGATGGTGCGTAAAACCGTACGTAACATGCAGACCGGCGAAACGCTGCTGATTGTGGCGGACGATCCGGCGACCACCCGCGACATTCCCGGCTTCTGTACGTTTATGGAGCATGAGCTGGTGGCAAAAGAGACCGACTCCCTGCCGTACCGCTATCTGGTGCGTAAAGGCCAGTAATCTTGTTATGCCGGATAAGCGTTAGCGCCATCCGGCAAAAACACGTTACCCTTTACGTAACAACCGCAGCGCGTTAGCGGTAACCAGCACCGTTGCCCCGGTATCCGCCAGCACCGCCAGCCACAGGCCAGTCATTCCGAGCAGCGTGGTGACAAGAAATATCCCCTTCAGTCCCAGCGCAATGGTGATGTTCTGACGGATATTGGCGTGGGTCGCACGCGCCAGTTGGATCATCTGCACCAGCCCGGTAAGGCGGTTATGCGTCAGTGCGGCGTCCGCCGTTTCCAGCGCCACATCGGTGCCGCTACCCATCGCGATCCCGATAGCGGCGGCCTTCATCGCCGGCGCATCGTTAATGCCATCCCCCACCATTGCCAGCGGCGACTGTTGATTGAGCGTGGTGACCGCCTTCACTTTATCTTCCGGTAGCAGCCCGGCGTTAAACGTCAGACCCAGCTCGCCAGCAATGGCGGCTGCCGCGCGCGGGTTATCGCCAGTCAGGATCACACCATTCACGCCCAGCGCGTTCAGTTCGCGGATGGCGGTGCGAGCATCGTTGCGTAGCGTATCCTGCAGGGCGATGACGCCGATCACGGTCTCATTGCGCAGGACCAGAACGACCGTCTGCCCGGCGCTTTCAAGCTGATTAATCTCTCCGGCAAAGGCGTCGGCAGGACGTTTCCCGGCAGCGCAAATCAGAACGCTTTCGCCATTCACCTGCGCTTCAATCCCTGACCCTACCAGCGCCCGTTGCCCTTCGGCGGACGGGATCGTCAGCCCTGCGGTTTGTGCTTCGCGCACAATGGCCTGCGCCAGTGGATGCGTTGCGCCTTGCTCGACAGCCGCTGCCAGCGCCAGCAGTTCAGACTCACTGACGCCGGTGGCCGGATGAATTGCCGTGACGCGCGGTTTCCCGACGGTCAACGTCCCGGTTTTATCAAAGGCGACCTGGGTGATACGGCCCAACTGTTCCAGCGCCGCGCCGCCTTTAATCAATGCCCCGCGACGAGCTGCTGCCGCCAGTCCAGAAGTGATGGCTGCCGGTGTAGAGATGACCAGCGCACACGGACAGCCGATCAGCAGCAGCGTTAACCCTTTATAAATCCACTCCTGCCAGGATCCCGCGAACAGCAGCGGCGGGACGAGCGTCACCAGCAGGGCGATGGCCATAATCGCCGGCGTATAAATTCGGCTGAAGCGGTCGATAAAACGCTCGATTGGCGCACGACGCTCCTCGGCCTCTTCGATTAACTTCAGAATGCGGTCAATCGCGCTGGCACCCGGTTCAGAGAGCACTTCCAGCGTGACGAGACGGTCCACGCTGGTCGCCCCCGCCGGGACTTTTTCACCGGTGGCGCGTTCCACCGGGATCGATTCTCCCGTCAACGCACTCTCATCAAAACTGGCAAAACCAGAGACCAGTTTACCGTCGGCAGGGAGACGTCCCCCGGCAGCGACTTCAATGATGTCGCCCGGTTGCAGCGTGTTGATCGCCACCTCTTCGCGTACGCCGTCGCGCAGACGTGTCGCGGTTTCCGGTTTCAGCGCCATCAGCGCGCTGACCCCTTTGCGGGCGCGACTGGCGGCCCAGCCTTCGAGGCGTTCGCCAATCAGGAACAGCAGCAATACCATTGCCGCTTCTGCTGTGGCACCGATGAACAGCGCCCCGATAGCCGCGACGCTCATCAGCGTTTCAATGGCAAACCAACTGCCGGTTTTTATCAGCCGTAGCGCCTGGCGGGCAATCGGGAACAGGCCGACCAGCGTCGTGGCGATAAATGCCAGTTGGCCGAACGGATGGTTGAACTGCTCCAGCCCCCAACTGAGCGCCATCATGACGAGAAGCGTGAGCAGCGGCAGGTTCTCTTTAAAGCGGGATTCAGGCGTTTCTTCCTTCGCCTGTTCATCGCGTAGGGTGTAACCCGCTTTTTGCACCGCATGCTCGATTTGCTGGCGTAGATCGCCGTTGCTGTCGACGACCAGTTTCTCGGTGGCAAACAGCACCTGAACCTGGTTGACGCCGCTGACCTGGCGCACCGCGTTTTCTACTTTGCGGGCGCAGGCGGCGCAGTCCATCCCGGATACTTTCCAGCTATAGCGGGTGCCTTTTACCGTTTCAACAATAGGTTCAGGGGCTGAGCATGCGCCTTCGCAGCAGCAGTCATCGGGCTTCTGCGGCGTGGGAGCTGGCTTGAAAGATGAAAATTGTGGGGCTTTTTTGCCATTGTGAGCAGGTATCGACATGGCATCCTCCGGTTGATGATAATTTTCTCATTAACCGGAGGATACACTCTGGAGTCGACTCCAGAGTCAAGCGTTATTAGAGATAAAGCGAGCGGACGATCAGGAAGTGCCCGGCAAAGTAGCAGGCGGCGGCGATAGCGTTGTCCGCGCGGAAACGACAGCGGTAATGACTGCCCAGCCAGACGATGTTGCCAATGAACAGCAGCGACGCGCCCAAAAACGCCGACAGCGCAGGTGCGGTGGGGCGGAAAAACCACAGCTCACCGGCTAACCAGACCATCACCAGCGTCATGGCGATAAAGGTACACACCGGCCAGCGCAGTTCTTCAAGGCGCGTCCAGATCACCGCAATCAGCAGCGCGCCCAGTACCATCAGCACCAGCGGTAGCGGCCAGAAGAAAGAGAGCGTCATCTGGCTGGCAAAATAGATGGTGTACAACAGGTGCGAGAGGAAAAAGGCGCCAATCGCATAGAGCAGTCGCTGACGCGGCAATAATGTTAGCGCATCGCCAACCAGTGAGGCGCAAAGACCGGCCAGCACCAGATAGCTCACGGCGTTGAACATCGGCGCCTGCCAGGCCAGTAACAGCAGGAGTAATAAGGTGACGGGTTTAAAGACCCAGCGTTGCCAGGCGGGTCCACGGTAGGAGGCATCCACAAATAACCATGCGGAAAGGCAGACAGCGATAAACGACCAAAGCATCATAGTTCCTTGAATTCGTTATTTTTTCGTAAGCGGTATGCTCACAACCCTGATGTTCAGTGTAGAGGCCGCGACCGCCTGATGACAACACCATAACGGGCAGGGTATGCTTATTTCCGCATTTTCTGATGGGTTATCAATATGAGTAAGCCGCCACTTTTCTTCATTATTATCATTGTGTTAATTATTGTTGCCGCCTCATTCCGCTTTATGCAGCAGCGGCGGGAAAAAGCCGATAACGATGCGGCACCGCTTCGTCAGGCGCAAATGGTGGTCAGCAATAAACGTGAAAAACCCATCAACGACCGACGTTCCCGACAGCAGCAGGTCACGCCAGCGGGAACCAGTATGCGCTATGAGGTGAGCTTTAAACCAAAGAACGGCGGGCTGGAAAAGACCTTCCGCCTGGAGGCGCGTCAGTATCATGCGCTGACGGTGGGGGATAAAGGGACGCTAAGCTACAAAGGGTCGCGCTTCGTCGAGTTTGTTGCTCAGCCATAAGACGGGAAACCGCTCACCTGGGTAAGCCGGATAAGCGAAGCGCTATCCGGCACCTTCATGCCGTATTACTTTTTAACGTTAAACTTCTTCTGCCAGACCAGCAGCTCAAACACGCCAAACAGGAAAATACGGACTTTCTCGCCGGTGGTCATTTGCGGTCCGTCTTTGGGCAGGGTGGACTTCAGTAGCGCCAGCTGCATGCCGTGCATCAGTACCATGAACACGAGGGCGACGTTAACGAAGATGTTGAGCGGTCGCGGGAAGGGTTGCACCAGGTTTAACAATAAGAATGCCCACACGCCGAGCATCAGTAGTCGACCAAGATTAATCAGCATCGCTTTCTCCTTGTGCTTCGCGTTGATACAAACGGTACGCGACCTGCCCGGCGATTTTTTCCCGGTACAATGACCAGTTCGTCGGCACGGGCGGCAGACCGTTTTCCACTTCGCTTTCCACGTAAATCCAGGCAACATCCGCCAGCCAGCCGTGAGTTTCCAGCAGGTTTAAAGTTTCTTCCAGTAACCCTTTACGAAACGGCGGATCGACAAATACCACGTTATGCGGCGTGCCTGACTGCGTCAGGAATGTCAGGGTATTCGTGTTAACGACTTTTGCATTCCCTGCTTTCAGCGTAGCCAGGTTCTTTTGTAACTGCTGAGAGACTGCGCGATCCCTCTCCAGCAGCGTGGCGCCAGCGGCATAGCGTGATAGTGCTTCCAGCCCCAGTGCGCCGCTTCCGGCAAAACAGTCCAGACATTGGGCTTCTACTATCACCGGTGCCAGCCAGTTAAACAGCGTTTCACGCACGCGATCCGTTGTCGGACGGAGACCAGGGCTATCGGGGACCGGGAGTTTGCGGCCGCGCCATTGTCCGCCAATAATGCGGATTTGGCCGCTACCTGAGTGATTCGTTTTTTTCATTTCTGTTGCTCAAACCGCCGCGTGCAGATGATTCCAGGCGGTGATGTGGATTAAGTAAAGTGATAGACTATTTCATCATTTTTTTTAGCGTCTATACACAAAATCATTCAGGATGCCTCAAAGCGGCAAGAGAATGAGTCCCCAGGAGCGTAATCGCAGATGGCAAAACAGAAAAAACGTGGCTTCTTTTCCTGGCTGGGCTTTGGTGAAAAAGAGCAGGAACAAGAACAAAAAACCGAAGATCAGCAGGGTGTTGAAGCGCAATTACCGTCCGACGAACCCGTTGAAACGGCGGCTGACGTAGAAGCGCAAGCGCCGCTTCACAGCAAAGAAGAGGCTGAAGCCTTTGCTGAGGAAGTGGTTGAGGTGACGGAACAGGTTCAGGAAATCGAAACCATCCAGTCAGCAGAACCCGCTGTCGCGAAAGAGCATGTTGACGCGCAGGTTGAGCCGCAGATTGCCGTTGCGCACGAAGAGCTGCCGTTGCCGGAAGAGGTGAAAGCCGAAGAGGAAACCTCCGCCGAAGAGTGGCAGGCCGAAGCGGAAACCGTTGAGATTGTTGAAGCGGTAGAAGAAGAGGCGCAAAACGAACCGGAACTGACCGACGAAGAGTTGGAAGCACAAGCGCTGGCGGCGGAAGCGGCGGAAGACGCGCAAATGATCGTTCCGCTGGCGGAAAAAGACGCGCCTGTCGAAGAGATGATTCAGGAACAGGAAAAACCGACCAAAGAAGGTTTTTTCGCGCGTCTGAAACGCAGCTTACTGAAAACCAAAGAAAACCTCGGTTCCGGATTTATCAGTCTGTTCCGTGGTAAAAAAATCGACGATGATCTGTTTGAAGAGCTGGAAGAACAACTGCTGATTGCCGATGTGGGCGTGGAAACCACGCGCAAAATCATCGCCAATCTGACGGAAGGCGCCAGCCGCAAACAGCTTAAAGATGCTGAAGCGCTGTACGGACTGCTGAAAGACGAGATGGGCGAGATTCTGGCGAAAGTCGATGAACCGCTGAACGTTGAAGGTAAAACGCCGTTTGTTATTCTGATGGTCGGCGTGAATGGGGTGGGGAAAACCACCACCATCGGTAAGCTGGCGCGCCAGTTTGAACAGCAAGGGAAATCCGTGATGCTGGCGGCGGGCGATACGTTCCGCGCCGCAGCGGTCGAACAGTTGCAGGTCTGGGGTCAGCGTAACAATATTCCGGTGATTGCCCAGCATACCGGCGCGGATTCCGCTTCCGTTATCTTCGACGCCATTCAGGCCGCGAAGGCGCGTCACATTGATGTGCTGATTGCCGATACCGCAGGTCGTCTGCAAAACAAATCGCACCTGATGGAAGAACTGAAAAAAATCGTTCGCGTGATGAAGAAACTGGACGAAGACGCGCCGCATGAAGTTATGCTGACGCTTGATGCCAGCACCGGGCAGAATGCGATAAGCCAGGCCAAACTGTTCCATGAAGCGGTGGGCCTGACCGGTATTACCCTGACCAAGCTGGACGGTACGGCGAAAGGTGGGGTGATCTTCTCGGTGGCCGATCAGTTTGGCATCCCTATCCGCTATATTGGTGTGGGCGAACGTATCGAGGATTTACGTCCGTTTAAGGCGGACGATTTTATAGAGGCACTTTTTGCCCGAGAGGATTAACAATGATTCGCTTTGAACATGTCAGCAAGGCCTATCTCGGTGGGAGACAAGCGCTGCAAGGGGTCACATTCCATATGCAGCCGGGCGAGATGGCGTTTCTGACCGGCCACTCCGGCGCGGGGAAAAGTACCCTGCTGAAGCTTATCTGTGGGATTGAGCGGCCCAGCGCCGGGAAAATCCTCTTCAGTGGGCATGACATCACGCGACTGAAAAACCGTGAAGTGCCGTTTTTGCGTCGTCAGATCGGCATGATTTTCCAGGATCACCACCTGTTGATGGACCGAACGGTATTCGACAATGTGGCGATCCCGCTGATTATCGCCGGTGCCAGCGGGGATGATATTCGTCGTCGCGTATCGGCGGCGCTGGACAAGGTTGGACTGCTGGACAAAGCGAAAAACTTCCCGATTCAGCTCTCCGGGGGGGAACAGCAGCGTGTCGGGATCGCCCGTGCGGTGGTGAACAAGCCAGCGGTACTGCTGGCGGATGAACCGACCGGTAACCTGGATGACGCGCTGTCGGAAGGGATTCTGCGTCTGTTCGAAGAGTTTAACCGCGTCGGGGTGACGGTGCTGATGGCGACGCACGACATCGGGCTCATTTCCCGTCGGTCGTACCGTATGCTTACCCTGAGTGATGGCCATTTGCATGGAGGCGAAGCCCGTGAATAAGCGCGACGCTATCAATCAAATCAAACAGTTCGGCGGACGGCTGGACCGTTTTCGTCGTTCCGGCGGCTCCTCCGGTGACGGTGGACGTAACGCGCCGAAGCGGGCGAAACCGTCGCCAAAGCCGAACTCACGTAAAACCAACGTCTTTAACGAGCAGGTGCGCTATGCGTTCCAGGGCGCGTTACAGGATCTGAAAAGCAAACCGCTGGCGACGTTTCTGACGGTGATGGTGATTGCCATCTCCCTGACTCTGCCGAGCGTCTGCTACATGGTCTACAAAAACGTTAACCAGGCAGCGACGCAGTATTACCCGTCTCCGCAGATCACCGTTTATCTGCAAAAAACGCTGGATGATGATGCGGCGGCAGGCGTCGTCGCCCAGTTGCAGGCTGAGCAGGGTGTGGAGAAGGTGAATTACCTTTCTCGTGAAGATGCCCTCGGCGAATTCCGCAACTGGTCCGGTTTCGGCGGCGCGCTGGATATGCTGGAAGAGAACCCCTTGCCTGCGGTGGCGGTGGTGATCCCGAAACTCGACTTCCAGAGCACCGATTCGCTGAATACGCTGCGCGACCGCGTCTCTCGTATTAACGGGATTGATGAAGTGCGGATGGACGACAGCTGGTTTGCCCGTCTGGCGGCGCTGACCGGTCTGGTCGGGCGAGTGTCGGCGATGATTGGTGTGCTGATGGTTGCCGCCGTCTTCCTCGTCATTGGTAACAGCGTGCGGCTGAGCATCTTTGCCCGTCGCGATACGATTAACGTGCAAAAACTGATTGGTGCGACGGATGGATTTATCCTGCGTCCGTTCTTGTACGGCGGCGCATTGCTCGGTTTTTCTGGCGCATTTCTTTCACTGATTTTGTCAGAAATTTTGGTGTTACGACTGTCGTCGGCGGTCACGGAAGTGGCGCAAGTTTTCGGAACGAAGTTTGATCTCAATGGCTTATCGTTCGATGAGTGCCTGTTACTGCTGCTGGTTTGCTCGATGATCGGCTGGGTGGCGGCGTGGCTCGCGACGGTTCAACATTTACGTCACTTTACTCCTGATTAAAAAAACCGTGATATAATCTTTCCCTGCAATGGGTTTCCGTTCGCAGGGAAAGAGTTCCTGTTGTCTCTTCCCCACTTTTCATCTTCATGTCACAATTTGTGCGTAATTTATACACAACGTTGCATTGAACTTGTGGATAAAATCACGGTCTGATAAAAGAGTGAATGCTAATCTCGTTGCTCATTAACGCTGGCACGGTTGTTGCTGATATCTATCGCTGTGGTGCCAGACGATAAAAATTGAGAGGATTTGAATGACCAAAGAAATGCAAAATTTAGCTTTAGCCCCTGTTGGTAACCTGGAGTCTTACATCCGGGCTGCGAACGCGTGGCCGATGTTGTCGGCTGACGAGGAACGGGCACTGGCTGAAAAGCTGCATTACCAGGGCGATCTGGAAGCAGCTAAGACGCTGATCCTGTCTCACCTGCGCTTTGTTGTTCATGTTGCTCGTAACTATGCGGGCTATGGCCTGCCGCAGGCGGATCTCATTCAGGAAGGGAATATCGGCCTGATGAAAGCCGTGCGCCGTTTCAACCCGGAAGTGGGTGTGCGCCTGGTTTCCTTCGCCGTGCACTGGATTAAAGCTGAGATCCACGAATATGTCCTGCGTAACTGGCGTATCGTGAAAGTGGCGACCACTAAAGCACAGCGTAAGCTGTTCTTTAATCTGCGTAAAACCAAGCAGCGTCTGGGCTGGTTTAATCAGGATGAAGTGGAAATGGTGGCGCGTGAGCTGGGTGTTTCCAGTAAAGACGTCCGCGAGATGGAATCTCGTATGGCGGCGCAGGACATGACGTTTGATATGTCCCCGGACGATGAGTCCGACAGCCAGCCGATGGCGCCCGTCCTGTATCTGCAGGATAAAACCTCTAACTTTGCCGACGGCATTGAAGAGGATAACTGGGAAGATCAGGCTGCCAACAAACTGACCCATGCGATGGAAGGTCTCGACGAGCGTAGCCAGGATATTATCCGCGCCCGCTGGCTGGACGAAGATAACAAATCTACGCTGCAGGAACTGGCCGATCGCTACGGTGTTTCCGCAGAACGTGTGCGTCAGCTTGAAAAGAACGCCATGAAAAAACTTCGCGCCGCTATCGAAGCGTAACTCCCGCGAAGTCCCCGCTAAAACCCTGGATAACTGTCCGGGGTTTTTGTTTTTTTAGCGCCTGATCTGGCGAATTCCTCCCCCCTGGCAAACACTTACCGATGGGTTGTGCGCATCTTAGGGGAAGAAAATGAAGAATAACGAACTGAATGAACGGCGTTTGCAGGCGACGCCGCGCGGGATCGGCGTGATGTGTGGCTTTTACGCTGAGAGGGCGGAAAACGCAACATTGTGGGATGTGGAAGGCCGTGAGGTGATCGATTTTGCCGCTGGTATTGCGGTGCTGAATACCGGGCATCGTCACCCAAAAATCATCGCCGCCATCGAAAAACAGCTCCAGTCTTTTACTCATACCGCTTACCAGATTGTTCCCTACGAAAGCTATGTCCGACTGGCGGAACGTATCAATAAACGTGTGCCGATTGACGGGCCAGTGAAGACGGCATTCTTCTCCACCGGGGCAGAAGCGGTGGAAAACGCGGTGAAGATTGCCCGCGCATATACCAAACGACCCGGGCTCATTACCTTTGGCGGCGCTTTCCACGGGCGGACTTTCATGACGATGGCGCTGACCGGTAAAGTGGCACCTTACAAAATCGGTTTTGGCCCGTTCCCTGGTTCGGTTTATCACGCTCAGTACCCTAATGCGTTACATGGTGTGAGCACCGCCGATGCGCTGCAAAGTCTGGAGCGCATTTTCAAAGCCGATATCGCGCCAGATCAGGTTGCCGCCATCATTCTTGAACCGGTTCAGGGCGAAGGGGGTTTTAATATTGCGCCAACGGAGTTCATGCAGGCGCTGCGGGCGTTGTGCGATACCCACGGTATCTTGTTGATCGCCGATGAGGTGCAAACCGGCTTTGCCCGTACCGGCAAACTGTTTGCGATGGAACATCATGGCGTACAGCCTGATCTGATGACGATGGCGAAAAGCCTGGCAGGCGGTATGCCGCTCTCTGCGGTCGCTGGCCGTTCCGAAATGATGGATGCCCCTGCGCCTGGTGGTCTGGGGGGAACGTATGCCGGTAACCCGCTGGCGGTTGCTGCGGCACACGCGGTGCTGGATGTGATTGATGAAGAACAGCTCTGCGCCCGCGCCGCTACATTGGGCACGACGCTGGTCGAGGCGTTGAACCAGGCAAAAGCGGACTGCCCGTTTATTGCCGATATTCGCGCGCAGGGGTCGATGGTGGCGGTAGAATTCAACGATCCGCATAGCGGAAAACCTTCCCCGGAATTCACGCGGCAGGTGCAGGATCGCGCCTTGCAGGAAGGACTTCTGCTACTGAGTTGCGGCGTGTATGGCAACGTCATCCGTTTTCTTTATCCGCTCACCATCCCTGACGCGCAATTTCGTCAGGCGCTCGGCATTATCACCCACTTGCTGACACGATAAACCTGTGCCGTCCATTACCGGGCGGCACGACGCTATGTCGTTCACTTATTATTTGAATATGAAATTAGCTATTCCAAAACTATAAAAATGGGGTATGTTTTAGCAGAGTGTGCTGAAAATGCGCGAGCTGCACACCTATAATCGAAATAAAGCGCTACACAACAACATCACAATAGTCGTAATAACCATAAGAATGGGGAAGGTCAGGATGAATATGAAGGGTAAAGCGTTACTGGCAGGATGTATCGCGTTGGCATTCAGCACAATGGCTCAGGCCGATATTAAAGTCGCTGTTGTCGGTGCGATGTCCGGTCCGGTAGCCCAGTACGGCGACCAGGAGTTTACTGGCGCAGAACAAGCGGTTGCAGACATTAATGCCAAAGGCGGAATCAAAGGCGAAAAACTGCAGATCGTAAAATATGATGATGCCTGTGACCCGAAACAAGCGGTCGCAGTCGCCAACAAAGTGATTAATGACGGCATCAAATACGTTATCGGCCACCTGTGTTCCTCTTCCACTCAGCCCGCGTCTGACATCTACGAAGACGAAGGCATTCTGATGATCACCCCGGCGGCAACGGCACCGGAGCTGACCTCTCGCGGCTACAAGCTGGTGCTGCGCACCACGGGCCTGGACTCAGACCAGGGTCCGACCGCCGCGAAATACATTCTGGAAAAAGTGAAGCCGCAGCGCATCGCGATCGTTCACGACAAACAACAGTACGGTGAAGGTCTGGCGCGTGCCGTGCAGGAAAATCTGAAGAAGGGCAACGCTAACGTGGTGTTCTTTGACGGTATCACCGCCGGTGAGAAAGACTTCTCCACGCTGGTGGCGCGTCTGAAGAAAGAGAATATCGACTTCGTTTACTACGGCGGTTATCACCCGGAAATGGGGCAGATCCTGCGTCAGGCACGTGCTGCGGGTCTGAAAACGCAGTTCATGGGTCCTGAAGGGGTAGCCAACGTTTCCCTGTCTAACATCGCCGGTGAATCGGCCGAAGGTCTGCTGGTGACCAAACCGAAGAACTACGACCAGGTACCTGCGAACAAACCTATCGTTGATGCGATCAAGGCGAAAAAACAAGATCCGAGCGGGGCGTTCGTGTGGACCACCTACGCCGCGCTGCAATCTTTGCAGGCGGGCCTGAACCAGTCAGCCGATCCGGCTGAAATCGCCACCTGGCTGAAAGCGAACTCCGTGGATACCGTCATGGGACCGCTGTCGTGGGATGAGAAGGGTGACTTGAAAGGCTTTGAATTCGGCGTCTTCGACTGGCATGCCAACGGCACGGCGACCGACGCGAAGTAATTTCCACGGCGCCTTTGCGCATTGCAGGTGCATTGGCTGTGTTATTCAACCCCGGTCACTTACGTCGGTAAGCTTCCGGGGATGTCATCCCTTGCCGCCTTCCTGCAACACGAAATTCTTGGGAAAAGGCAGCAGAGAATATAGCCAGCCGGGTAAGGCGAAGCCGCCACCCGGCTTTTTTAACGTTTTTCCCAGCCGTTTTGCTGTGCGGTGAAGCCCAGTACCTGCATAAACGCCGCCATGACGCCCCGGTCTTCCACGCCGACATCCGCCATCCACCAGGAGGAGACGTTCGGATTATCATGGATCACTTCTTCCACCAGATATTTTCCCACCCCCCGACGCCGCGTGACGTCACGGATGCGCAGCGAATCCAGCGCGCCCTGAGTGCCGCTCAGGGTGACCCTTACGGCGCCTAACAACCGCTCATTAAATCGTGCCGCGTAGATCCGGTGCGTTTCATCTACGCTTAAAGAGGCGGCGGAATACTCCGGCCAGATTTTGCCCAAGTCGATCAGATCCTGATCGCTAAAGTGTTCTAAACGAATGATGGTCAGCTTCATCGACAGCATGTCCAAATCACAAAAGAGAGTGCAAGTGTACCGAAATAATTCAACCGGACGCTTTCTCTTTTTTAAATCATTTGGCAGGTGATTAATTTTATGACGGTCAGAACCTCAGTTCGAAACATCAGAGAATGAAAAACAGGCAGGATAATACCCTGGAAGGTAGTGTTTTATTCGGCTCATTGTCCCGTTATTTTATGCTGACAAGTGTGCTTTTTTTTGTTTATCTATGGTGAAAAGCAGAATATTATCTGTTCTTAATAGACTGAAAAATAGAGGTTTTACGCTGTATTTGCGGAAAATACTGCGCTAAACCATTAATCAGACTGGTAAAAATAGTGTAGTGCAAAAAAAGCACAGTCTGCTTTTTAACCATATAAATAGAAAATAAGTACATCACGAATGGGGATTCAGTAAATGAAACGGAATGCGAAAACGGTCATCGCAGGGGTGATTGCACTGGCGATGTCACAGGCGGCAATGGCAGAGGATATTAAAGTTGCTGTTGTCGGCGCGATGTCGGGTCCAGTGGCGCAGTGGGGCGACATGGAATTTAACGGCGCGCGTCAGGCCATCAAAGACATCAACGCCAAAGGCGGCATCAACGGCGACAAGCTGGTCGCTGTGGAATATGACGACGCCTGCGATCCAAAACAGGCTGTGGCGGTGGCGAACAAAATCGTCAACGACGGTATTCAGTATGTGATTGGTCACCTCTGCTCCTCTTCGACTCAGCCTGCGTCGGATATTTACGAAGATGAAGGCATTCTGATGATCTCGCCTGGTGCGACCAACCCGGAACTGACGCAGCGCGGCTACGCGCACATCATGCGTACCGCCGGACTGGACTCTTCTCAGGGACCGACCGCAGCAAAATACATTCTTGAGAGCGTAAAACCGCAGCGCATCGCCATCATTCACGACAAACAACAGTACGGTGAAGGCCTGGCGCGCTCTGTTCAGGATGCGCTGAAAGCGGCAAACGCCAATATCGTCTTCTTTGATGGCATCACAGCAGGTGAGAAAGATTTCTCCGCGCTGCTTGCGCGCCTGAAAAAAGAGAACATCGACTTTGTGTACTACGGCGGCTACTACCCGGAAATGGGGCAGATGCTGCGCCAGGCGCGCTCCGTCGGGCTGAAAACCATGTTCATGGGGCCGGAAGGCGTGGGCAATGCATCGCTGTCGAATATCGCCGGTGAAGCAGCCGAAGGTATGCTGGTCACCATGCCAAAACGCTATGACCAGGATCCGGCCAACAAAGCGATTGTTGATGCGCTGAAAGCCGATAAAAAAGATCCGACCGGTCCGTATGTGTGGATCACCTACGCTGCTGTGCAGTCACTGGCAACGGCAATGGACCGTTCTGGCAGCAAAGCGCCGCTGGATCTGGTGAAAGATTTAAAAGCAAACGGTGCTGATACCGTCATTGGGCCGCTGAAATGGGATGAAAAAGGCGATCTAAAGGGATTTGAATTTGGTGTCTTCCAGTGGCACGCCGATGGGTCATCCACGGCAGCCAAATAATTATCCCACCGCCCGTTCACGCGGGCGGAAATAGAAAGGTTTTTTTATGTCCGAGCAGTTCCTGTACTTTTTGCAGCAGATGTTTAACGGCGTCACGCTGGGAAGCACCTATGCGCTGATCGCCATCGGTTACACCATGGTGTACGGCATTATCGGCATGATCAACTTCGCCCACGGCGAGGTATACATGATCAGTAGCTATGTCTCTTTTATGATTATCGCGGCACTCATGATGATGGGGATCGATACCAGTTGGTTGCTGGTGGCGGCCGGATTCATTGGGGCGATTATCATTGCCAGCGCCTACGGCTGGAGCATTGAGCGGGTGGCGTATCGGCCCGTCCGGAGTTCCAAACGTCTGATTGCGCTGATCTCCGCGATAGGGATGTCTATCTTCCTGCAAAACTACGTCAGCCTGACGGAAGGTTCACGTGACGTGGCGCTGCCCAGCCTGTTCAACGGGCAATGGGTCGTGGGGGCCAGCGAAAACTTCTCCGCCTCGATCACCACCATGCAACTGGTCATCTGGATTGTGACCTTCCTGGCGATGCTGGCACTGACCATTTTTATTCGTTACTCCCGCATGGGACGTGCCTGCCGTGCTTGTGCGGAAGACCTGAAAATGGCCAGCCTGCTCGGGATTAACACGGACCGCGTGATTGCGTTGACCTTTGTGATTGGCGCAGCGATGGCGGCAGTGGCCGGCGTGCTGCTCGGGCAATTCTACGGGGTGATCAACCCCTATATCGGCTTTATGGCCGGGATGAAAGCCTTTACCGCAGCGGTGCTTGGCGGGATCGGCAGCATTCCAGGCGCGATGATCGGCGGCCTGATTCTGGGCGTCGCGGAAGCGCTTTCTTCTGCTTATCTGAGTACGGAATACAAAGACGTGGTGTCGTTCGCCCTGCTGATTCTGGTACTGCTGGTGATGCCGACCGGGATTCTGGGCCGTCCGGAGGTAGAGAAAGTATGAAACCGATGCATTTTGCGATGGCGCTGCTCTCTGCCGCGATGTTCTTCGTGCTGGCGGGCGTCTTTATGGGCGTTCAACTGGAACTGGATGGCACCAAACTGGTGGTGGACACCGCTGCCGACATCCGCTGGCAGTGGGTGTTTATCGGCACTGCCGTGGTCTTTTTCTTCCAGATGCTGCGTCCGGTATTCCAGAAGAGCCTGAAAAGCGTCTCCGGGCCGAAGTTTATTTTGCCAGCGATTGATGGCTCAACCGTAAAGCAGAAGCTGTTCCTGATTGCGCTGCTGGTGATTGCCGTGGCGTGGCCGTTTATGGTCTCGCGCGGCACGGTGGATATCGCCACGCTGACCATGATTTATATCATTCTCGGCCTGGGGCTGAACGTTGTCGTCGGGCTTTCCGGCCTGTTGGTATTAGGCTACGGCGGTTTCTACGCAATTGGCGCGTACACTTTTGCGCTGCTGAACCACTATTACGGTCTCGGCTTCTGGACCTGCCTGCCGCTGGCGGGACTGGTCGCAGCGGCGGCGGGTTTCCTGCTGGGCTTCCCGGTGCTGCGTCTGCGTGGCGACTACCTGGCAATCGTCACCCTGGGATTTGGTGAGATCGTCCGTATTCTGCTGCTCAACAATACTGAAATCACTGGCGGTCCGAACGGCATCAGCCAGATCCCGAAACCGACGCTGTTCGGTCTCGAGTTCAGCCGCAGCGCACGTGAAGGCGGCTGGGATACCTTCAGCAACTTCTTCAATGTGAAATACGATCCGTCCGATCGCGTGATTTTCCTCTATCTGGTCGCGCTGCTGCTGGTGGTGCTGAGCCTGTTTGTGATTAACCGTCTGCTGCGCATGCCGCTGGGACGAGCGTGGGAAGCGCTGCGTGAAGATGAGATCGCCTGTCGCTCTCTGGGTCTGAGCCCCACGCGCATCAAACTGACCGCCTTTACCATCAGCGCCGCGTTTGCCGGTTTCGCCGGTACGCTGTTTGCGGCGCGTCAGGGGTTTGTCAGCCCTGAATCGTTCACCTTTGCCGAATCGGCGTTTGTGCTGGCGATCGTAGTGCTCGGCGGTATGGGGTCGCAGTTTGCGGTGATCCTCGCGGCCATTCTGTTGGTGGTGTCGCGTGAACTGATGCGTGATTTCAACGAATACAGCATGTTAATGCTGGGTGGTTTGATGGTACTGATGATGATCTGGCGTCCGCAGGGCTTGCTGCCGATGACCCGTCCACAGTTGAAACTGAAAAACGGGGAAGCGAAAGGAGAGCAGGCATGAGTCAGCCATTATTATCGGTTAACGGCCTGATGATGCGCTTCGGCGGTCTGCTGGCGGTGAACAACGTTGAACTGGAGCTGCATCCGCAAGAAATTGTGTCGCTGATTGGGCCGAACGGCGCCGGTAAAACCACGGTGTTTAACTGCCTGACCGGTTTTTATAAGCCGACGGGTGGCACCATTAAGCTTCGCGATCAGCACCTTGAAGGGCTGCCGGGGCAACAAATTGCCCGGATGGGCGTGGTGCGAACTTTCCAGCACGTGCGTCTGTTTCGCGAAATGACGGTGATTGAAAACCTGCTGGTGGCACAGCATCAGCAACTGAAAACAGGCGTGTTTTCCGGTCTACTGAAAACCCCGGCGTTTCGTCGGGCGCAGAGCGAAGCGCTGGATCGCGCGGCCACCTGGCTTGAGCGTATCGGGCTGCTGGAGCATGCGAACCGTCAGGCCAGCAACCTGGCTTATGGCGACCAGCGCCGTCTGGAGATCGCCCGCTGTATGGTGACGCAGCCAGAAATTTTGATGTTGGATGAACCGGCTGCGGGTCTTAACCCGAAAGAGACCAAAGAGCTGGACGAGCTGATTGCCGAACTGCGCAACCATCACAACACCACCATTCTGCTGATTGAGCACGATATGAAGCTGGTGATGGGGATTTCCGACCGTATTTACGTGGTGAACCAGGGCACGCCGCTGGCGAACGGGACGCCGGAACAGATTCGTAATAACCCGGACGTGATCCGTGCATACCTTGGTGAGGCATAAGATGGAAAAAGTCATGTTGTCCTTTGACAAAGTCAGTGCCCACTACGGCAAAATTCAGGCGTTACACGAGGTGAGCCTGCACATCAATCAGGGAGAAATTGTGACCTTGATTGGTGCCAACGGCGCGGGAAAAACCACGCTACTCGGCACGCTGTGCGGCGATCCGCGTGCGACCAGCGGTCGGATTGTGTTTGATGACAAAGACATTACCGACTGGCAAACGGCGAAAATCATGCGTGAAGCGGTGGCGATCGTTCCGGAAGGGCGTCGCGTGTTTTCCCGCATGACGGTGGAAGAGAATCTGGCGATGGGCGGTTTTTTTGCCGAGCGCGATCAGTTTCAGGCACGCATCAAGTGGGTATACGAATTGTTCCCGCGTCTGCATGAGCGTCGTATTCAGCGTGCGGGCACCATGTCCGGCGGTGAACAGCAGATGTTGGCGATTGGTCGTGCGCTGATGAGTGAACCGCGCCTGCTGCTGCTTGATGAGCCATCTCTGGGGCTGGCGCCGATTATCATCCAGCAGATCTTCGACACTATCGAACAACTGCGCGAGCAGGGAATGACCATCTTCCTCGTTGAGCAGAACGCTAATCAGGCGCTGAAGCTGGCCGATCGTGGCTACGTGCTGGAGAACGGTCATGTCGTTCTCGAAGACACCGGCGACGCATTGCTGGCAAACGAAGCGGTACGCAGCGCGTATTTAGGCGGTTAAGCGGTTTGTGATGCCTGATGGCGGCGCATGGCGTCTTATCCGGCCTACACGACATTCGATATTTACACCTGATGCAGGCCGGGTAAGGCGAAGCCGCCACCCGGCTTTTTTTGTTTTCTTGCCACTGAAACGTCATTCACCTGAAGCCTGGCTGTCACCGCTTCGTCATCTGACGGTTATCTTTCTGTCATTCGCGCATGTCATGTTACCTCGCGAGCATAAAACGCGTGATTTCGCGCATCCGGCACAATAAGAGAGATGATGACAATGACATCGTTACGACACACAGCTTTGGGTCTGGCGGTTGGTCTGGCTTTTGCGACAAACGCAATGGCCGTTACCACCATTCCATTCTGGCATTCCATGGAAGGGGAGTTGGGTAAAGAAGTTGACTCCCTGGCGCAACGTTTCAACGACACCCACCCGGATTACAAGATTGTGCCGGTGTACAAAGGTAACTACGAGCAGAGCCTGAGCGCCGGTATCGCCGCGTTCCGTACCGGAAATGCACCGGCGCTGCTGCAGGTTTATGAAGTCGGCACCGCGACGATGATGGCCTCAAAAGCGATTAAACCGGTTTACGAAGTGTTCAAGGATGCGGGCATCAACTTCGACGAGTCACAGTTTGTTCCGACCGTTTCCGGTTACTACACCGATTCGAAATCCGGGCATCTGTTGTCTCAGCCATTTAACAGCTCTACGCCGGTGCTGTACTACAACAAAGACGCCTTCAAAAAAGCGGGCTTAGATCCGGAGCAGCCGCCGAAAACCTGGCAGGATCTGGCGGATTACACCGCGAAGCTGAAAGCCGCAGGGATGAAGTGTGGCTACGCCAGCGGCTGGCAGGGGTGGATCCAGATTGAAAACTTCAGCGCCTGGCACGGTTTGCCGGTGGCGACCCAGAACAATGGCTTCGACGGCACTGATGCGGTGCTGGAGTTCAACAAGCCAGAACAGGTAAAACACATCGCGCTGCTTGCCGATCTGAACAAGAAGGGCGATTTCAGTTATTTCGGGCGTAAAGATGAATCCACCGAGAAGTTTTACAACGGCGATTGCGCTATTACCACCGCCTCGTCCGGTTCGCTTGCGGATATCCGTCATTACGCCAAATTCAACTATGGCGTAGGCATGATGCCTTACGATGCGGATGCCAAAGGCGCACCGCAGAACGCCATCATCGGCGGCGCGAGCCTGTGGGTAATGCAGGGCAAAGGCAGCGACACCTACAAAGGCGTGGCCGAGTTCCTCGACTTCCTGGCAAAACCGGAAAATGCGGCCGAATGGCATCAGAAAACCGGTTATCTGCCGATCACCAAAGCGGCTTATGACCTGACTCGTGAGCAGGGCTTCTATGACAAGAATCCCGGGGCAGACATTGCGACCCGCCAGATGCTGAACAAACCGCCGTTGCCGTTCACCAAAGGGCTGCGACTGGGCAATATGCCGCAGATTCGCACCATCGTTGATGAAGAACTGGAAAGCGTGTGGACCGGCAAAAAAACGCCACAGCAGGCGCTGGACTCTGCGGTAGAACGTGGTAATCAGTTGCTGCGCCGCTTTGAGCAGTCGACCAAATCGTAATCTGTGACTTGCCCGGTGGCGCGTAGCGATCCGGGCCTAAAACGAACTACATGCAGGCCGGGTAAGGTGTAGCCGTCACCCGGCACAGTTCAGGACAACTATCTCAATGTCATCATCCCGTCCGGTGTTTCGCTCGCGTTGGCTGCCTTATTTGCTGGTTGCGCCACAGCTGGCGATCACCGTTATTTTCTTTATCTGGCCTGCAGGCGAAGCGTTGTGGTACTCGCTACTAAGCGTCGATCCGTTTGGGCTTTCCAGTCAGTTCGTGGGACTGGATAATTTCGTCACGCTGTTTCATGACCGCTACTATCTCGACGCTTTCTGGACGACGATCAAATTCAGCGCGCTGGTGACCTTCAGCGGCCTGCTGGTATCGTTGTTCTTCGCAGCGCTGGTGGATTACGTCGTGCGCGGCAGTCGTCTGTATCAGACGCTGATGCTACTGCCCTATGCCGTGGCGCCTGCGGTAGCCGCCGTGCTGTGGATTTTCCTGTTTAACCCAGGACGTGGGCTAATTACCTACTTCCTTGAGCAGTTTGGTTATGACTGGAACCATGCACAGAACAGCGGGCAGGCGATGTTCCTGGTAGTTTTTGCCTCCGTCTGGAAGCAGATTAGTTACAACTTCCTTTTCTTCTTTGCCGCGTTGCAATCGATCCCACGTTCGCTGGTTGAAGCCGCCGCGATCGATGGCGCAGGGCCTGTTCGTCGCTTTTTCAGGCTGGCGTTACCGCTGATCGCGCCGGTGAGTTTCTTCCTGCTGGTGGTCAATCTGGTCTACGCCTTCTTCGATACGTTCCCGGTGATCGATGCCGCGACCGCAGGCGGCCCGGTTCAGGCTACTACGACGCTGATTTATAAGATCTATCGTGAAGGGTTTGCCGGGCTGGATCTCTCTGCGTCCGCCGCGCAGTCGGTGGTACTGATGTTCCTCGTCATCATTCTGACGGTGGTGCAGTTCCGCTATGTGGAAAGTAAGGTGCGTTACCAATGATTGAGAACCGTCGCGGGCTGACAATATTCAGCCACACCATGCTGATTCTGGGGATTGTCGTAATTTTGTTCCCGCTGTACGTCGCGTTTGTCGCGGCGACGCTGGACAACAACGCGGTGTTTGAAACGCCGATGACGCTTATCCCTGGTACGCATCTGCTGGAAAACATGAAAAACATCTGGGCCAACGGCGTCGGTGTGAACAGCGCGCCGTTCTGGCTGATGATGCTTAACAGCTTCATCATGGCGTTTGGCATTACGGTGGGGAAAATCGCGGTCTCGATGCTTTCTGCCTTTGCTATCGTCTGGTTTCGTTTTCCGCTGCGTAACCTGTTCTTCTGGATGATTTTTATCACCCTGATGCTGCCGGTCGAAGTGCGTATTTTCCCGACGGTGGAAGTGATTGCCAATTTGAATATGCTCGACAGTTACGCAGGATTGACGCTACCGCTGATGGCATCGGCGACCGCCACTTTTCTGTTCCGCCAGTTCTTTATGACCCTGCCGGATGAGCTGATCGAAGCGGCGCGCATTGATGGCGCTTCGCCGATGAGATTTTTCTGCGACATCGTGCTGCCGTTGTCGAAAACCAATCTGGCGGCGCTGTTCGTCATCACCTTTATCTACGGCTGGAACCAGTATCTGTGGCCGTTGCTGATTATTACCGACGTCAATCTGGGGACTGCCGTGGCGGGGATCAAAGGCATGATTGCCACCGGCGAAGGCACCACCTTGTGGAATCAGGTGATGGCGGCAATGCTGCTCACCCTTATCCCACCCGTAGTCATTGTTTTAGCCATGCAGCGCGCGTTTGTCCGCGGCCTGGTCGATAGTGAGAAATAAGATGGCAGGTTTAAAATTACAGGCAGTAACCAAAAGCTGGGATGGCAAAACCCAGGTGATTCAACCGCTGACGCTGGACGTGGCGGACGGTGAGTTCATTGTGATGGTCGGCCCGTCCGGCTGCGGGAAATCAACGCTTCTGCGGATGGTGGCCGGGCTGGAACACGTCACCAGCGGCGATATCTGGATTGACCGTCAGCGCGTGACTGAAATGGAGCCGAAAGACAGGGGCATCGCGATGGTCTTCCAGAACTATGCGCTCTACCCGCACATGAGCGTGGAAGAGAACATGGCGTGGGGGCTGAAAATCCGTGGGATGGGCAAGGGACACATCGAACAGCGGGTGAAAGAAGCGGCGCGTATTCTCGAACTGGACGGTCTGCTCAAACGTCGTCCGCGCGAACTCTCCGGCGGTCAGCGCCAGCGTGTGGCGATGGGGCGTGCCATTGTGCGCGACCCTGCGGTTTTCCTGTTTGATGAGCCGCTGTCGAACCTCGATGCCAAACTGCGCGTGCAGATGCGTCTGGAGCTTCAGCACCTGCACCGTCGTCTGAAAACCACCTCGCTATACGTGACCCACGATCAGGTCGAAGCGATGACGCTCGCCCAGCGCGTGATGGTGATGAACAAAGGTATTGCCGAGCAGATTGGCACGCCGGTAGAGGTCTATGAAAAACCGGCCAGCCGCTTTGTGGCGAGCTTTATCGGCAGCCCGGCGATGAACCTGCTGGAAGGACGTATCAGCCATGCGGGTACGCACTTCGAACTGGAAAGCGGCATGGCGCTGCCCATCAATTGGTACTATCGTGGCTACGCCGGGCGAAAAATGACGCTGGGTATCCGCCCGGAACATATTACGCTAAGCTCCCAGGCGGAGGGCGGTGTGCCGCTGGTGATGGACACGCTGGAGATGTTGGGCGCCGATAATCTGGCGCACGGTCGCTGGGGCGATCAGAAACTGGTGGTGCGTCTGGCCCATCAGGAACGCCCAAAGGTAGGCAGCACGCTGTGGCTGCATCTGCCGGAAAATCATTTGCACCTTTTTGATGGTGAAACAGGACAACGTGTATGAGTAACTGGCCGTATCCCCGCATCGTCGCCCATCGCGGCGGCGGTAAACTGGCGCCGGAAAATACGCTGGCGGCGATCGACGTCGGCGCGCATTACGGGCACACCATGATCGAGTTTGACGCGAAGCTGTCGAAGGACGGGGAAATTTTCCTGCTGCACGACGATAACCTTGAGCGCACCAGCAACGGCTGGGGCGTGGCGGGAGAGCTCAACTGGCAGGATTTGCTGCGGGTGGATGCCGGTGGCTGGTACAGCGGCGAGTTTAAAGGCGAACCGCTGCCGTTGCTCTCGCAGGTGGCCGCGCGTTGTCGCCAGCATGGCCTGATGGCCAATATCGAAATTAAACCGACTACCGGAACCGGACCGCTGACGGGGAAAGTGATTGCTCTCGCCGCGCGTGAGCTGTGGCAGGGGATGACTGCGCCGCTGCTGTCGTCATTTGAAATTGATGCGCTGGAAGCGGCGCAGGCCGCCGTACCAGAGCTGCCGCGAGGGTTGTTACTTGACGAGTGGCGTGATGACTGGCGCGAACTGACCACTCGCCTGGCGTGCGTGTCGATTCACCTGAATCACAAGCTACTGGATGAAGCGTGGGTCAGACAGCTTAAAGCGGCGGGATTACATATTCTGGTCTACACCGTCAACAAACCCCAGCGTGCGGCTGAACTGCTACGCTGGGGCGTGGACTGCATCTGTACGGATGCGATTGACGTGATTGGCCCGGACTTTACTGCTGCGGATTAAGCATATCGCCATTCTGCCGCGGCGGTAGCATGTGCTGCTGGCCGCTCTCCAGACGCGTACCGCCGCTCAACATGCCGCCGTTGGTATTGGGCAACGGCTGCTCGCGTACCTGACCCTGCTGGATCCGCTGCTGATTGTTGTTCATCTGTGTTTGCAGATTTTGCTGCTGAAGCTGCGTCTGCGTTTTTAACTGCTGATTTAGCATTCCTTTCTGCTGGATCTGCTGCGTCTGCATCTGCGTCTGCATCCGTTGCTGGCTGGGGATCTGATAACCCGGCTGGTTCGGATTGTTCAGCGTGTTAATCGGCTGTGCGAGACAGGCAAACGGCAGTAGCGCTGTCAAAATTACGTATCGTTTCATCATCATTCCTCCACTGAGGTCTCTCTTAAGTTTACCCCTTTCCCGGCGAAACGAGGATCATTTCAGAGTTATGCACCAGGCTTAGTGGGGGGCTGACCCCACATCTTTGGAGAATAACGATGACGAAACCGACGTTTTTACGCCGGGTAGCCCTTGCTGCTCTGCTCTCAGGAAGCTGTTTCAGTGTGCTCGCCGTCCCCCCTCCACCCCCTCCGGTGTCGTATGGGGTGGAAGAGGATGTGTTCCATCCCGTTCGCGCCAGGCAGGGGATGGTGGCCTCGGTAGATGCCATGGCCACAAAGGTTGGGGTGGATATTCTCAAACAGGGCGGGAACGCCGTGGATGCTGCGGTCGCCGTAGGGTATGCGCTGGCGGTCACGCATCCGCAGGCCGGGAATCTGGGCGGCGGCGGTTTTATGTTGCTGCGTACTAAAGACGGTAAGACCACGGCGATCGATTTTCGCGAAATGGCGCCCGCTAACGCCACGCGCGATATGTTCCTTGACGACCAGGGCAATCCGGACAGTAAAAAATCGCTGACCTCCCATCTGGCGTCCGGCACGCCGGGCACCGTGGCCGGGTTCTCTCTGGCGCTGGAAAAATATGGCACCCTGCCGCTCAACAAGGTGGTGCGTCCGGCGATCAAACTGGCGGAAGAGGGCTTCGTAGTTAACGATGCGCTGGCGGACGATCTAAAAACCTACGGCAGTGAAGTCATTCCGAATCACGAAAACAGCAAAGCCATTTTCTGGAAGGACGGTGAGCCGCTGAAAAAGGGCGACAAACTGGTACAAAAAAATCTGGCGAAAAGCCTGGAGTTGATTGCGGAAAAGGGGCCGGATGCCTTTTATAAAGGGGAGATTGCCGACCAGATTGCGCAGGAGATGCAGAAAAATGGCGGGCTGATG
This sequence comes from Citrobacter sp. RHB20-C16, assembly GCF_013890155.1. NCBI lineage: Bacteria > Pseudomonadati > Pseudomonadota > Gammaproteobacteria > Enterobacterales > Enterobacteriaceae > Citrobacter > Citrobacter sp. RHB20-C16. Next base: position 346,401 of record NZ_CP057630.1, read on the forward strand.
ACCAAAGAGGATTTGGCGGGCTATAAAGCGGTAGAGCGCACGCCAATTAGCGGTGACTATCGCGGATATCAGGTCTTCTCGATGCCACCGCCGTCCTCTGGCGGGATCCACATCGTGCAAATCCTGAATATCCTTGAAAACTTCGACATGAAGCAATACGGCTTCGGCAGTGCGGACGCCATGCAGGTGATGGCGGAAGCGGAGAAACAGGCCTACGCCGATCGTTCGGAATACCTGGGCGACCCGGATTTTGTGAAGGTGCCGTGGCAGGCGCTGACCAACAAAGATTACGCCAAATCGATTGCCGAACGGATCGATATCAACAAGGCGAAACCCTCCAGCGAAATTCGCCCTGGCAAACTGGCGCCCTACGAGAGTAACCAGACCACTCACTTCTCGGTGGTGGATAAAGACGGTAACGCCGTGGCGGTCACTTATACCCTCAACACCACCTTCGGGACCGGCATTGTGGCGGGGGATACCGGCATTCTGCTGAATAACGAGATGGATGACTTCTCAGCTAAGCCGGGCGTGCCAAATGTCTATGGTCTGGTGGGAGGCGATGCCAACGCCGTTGGGCCTAAGAAACGTCCGCTGTCGTCAATGTCGCCCACCATCGTGGTGAAAGACGGTAAAACCTGGCTGGTTACGGGCAGTCCGGGTGGGAGCCGGATTATCACGACTGTGCTGCAAATGGTGGTCAACAGCATCGATTTCGGGATGAATGTGGCGGAAGCGACCAACGCGCCGCGTTTCCATCATCAGTGGCTGCCGGATGAGCTGCGTGTGGAGAAAGGCTTTAGTCCGGATACCCTCAAACTACTTGAGCAAAAAGGGCAGAAGGTTGCGCTGAAAGAAGCGATGGGTAGCACACAGAGCATTATGGTAGGTCCGGACGGCGCGCTGTATGGCGCATCAGACCCACGCACTGTGGACGATTTAACGGCGGGGTATTGATTTTGTTGCCGGGTGGCGGCTTCGCCTTACCCGGCCTACGTTTGTGCAGCTGTAGGCCCGGTAAGCGTAGCGAAACCGGGCAATTTGTCACTTCATCCGCGCCATAAAATAGGCATCGACGTACTCGCCGTTACGCAGGCCGTACTTCTTGCCGGTGCCTTCAATTTCAAAACCATATTTTTTATACACGGCTATGGCGGGGGCGTTATCGACAAACACCGTTAATTCGATGCGCTCAACGCGCAGCCAGTTGTCGCACATGTCGATCATGGTCCGCATTAATGCGCTGGCGACACCGCGGTTTTGCCATTGCGCATCAACACAAATACCGAAATCGGCGACGTGACTCCTGCGTGGACGCTGAACGATGGCAATGCACAAATGTCCAACCACGCGATCGTCAATGCAGGCCACAAGTTGTTTGATGCCGGGCTGTTCGGCGAGTCGCGCCTGCCACATCTCACTGGATGGATGAGGAACCTGTAGCGTGTTGTGATACACCTCCGGCTGGGCATGGATCTGACGAATCGCGTCGTAATCTTTGGTTTCAGCATGGCGTATCACTATCTCACTCATTCCCGATCTCCTTCAGGGGTTATTGAGTCTTTACAGTCGCTGAGATTAAAAATGTCGTCAACTGCATTTTTTTGAAGAAATCGCTGGACAACTGCGAATGAGAATGATTATTATTGCTCTGCGTTCAGGAAGACCCTTGCGGAGAACCTGAAAGCACGACATTGCTCACATTGCTTCCAGTATTATTTTAGCCAGCCGGGTGCTGGCTTTTTTTTGGTTTTTTTTCAGCCTGGCTGACTTGTTATTTTGTCCCGGGGAAGTGCCTGAGCTCCTCACGTACATTAAGTACGCTCCGGCTGCTGTGCGCAGGCCGTGAATAATCTGCCTGCGCCACTCACGCCCGAGGCGCGAGCAATCCGTTTCCAGGTGCGCCAGCGCGTCCTCAGGAGAGGTTCCGCATTTAGTCTCTCTGTGCTTTGCGCTATGGTGTATGCATCTTTTTTTCCAAAAAGGACGCCACCATGACGTTACATTGCGCATTTATCGGGTTCGGCAAGAGCGCGACTCGCTACCATCTCCCGTATGTCCTTCACCGTAAAGATACCTGGCATGTGGCCCATATCTTTCGCCGTCGTGCGAAGCCGGAAGAGCAGGCGCCGATTTACTCACACATCCACTTCACCAGCGATCTCAAAGAAATTTTCGATGATCCGCAGGTCAAGCTGGTTATCATCTGTACCCACGCCGACAGCCACTTTGACTACGCGAAACGGGCGCTGGAGGCCGGGAAGAACGTGCTGGTTGAGAAACCCTTCACCCCGACAATGATTGAAGCGAAGGTGCTGTTTGAACTGGCGCAGAGCAAAGGGTTGACGGTGACGCCGTATCAAAACCGTCGCTTTGACTCCTGTTTCCTGACCGCCAAAAAGGCGATTGAAAGCGGTAAGCTGGGTAAGATTGTGGAACTGGAAAGCCACTTTGATTACTACCGCCCGGTCGCGGAAACCCAACCAGGTTTACCGCAGGATGGCGCGTTTTATGGCCTGGGCGTACACACGATGGATCAGGTCATCTCGCTGTTCGGTCGTCCGGACCACGTGGCGTACGATATCCGCAGCCTGCGCAATAAGGCCAATCCGGACGACACCTTTGAAGCGCAACTGTTTTACGGCGATTTAAAGGCCATCGTCAAAACCAGCCATCTGGTGAAAATCGACTATCCGAAGTTTATCGTGCATGGCACCAAGGGGTCGTTTATCAAATACGGTATTGACCAGCAGGAAACCAGCCTGAAGGCCAACATCATGCCGGGTGAGCCAGGCTTTGCGGCAGACGATTCCGTTGGCGTGCTGGAGTACGTTAACGACGAAGGGGTGACGGTGAAAGAAGAGATCAAACCGGAAACGGGCGACTACGGGCGTGTCTATGATGTGCTGTATGACACTCTCACCACGGGCGCGCCAAATTACGTCAAGGAATCTGACGTTCTGACCAACCTTGAACTCCTCGAACGGGCATTCGAACAGGCTTCACCGGCCACGATTACCCTTGCCCGATAAGCCAGACTGACTCCTCTGTACTTGTTCATAATTTTTGAACAGAGGAGTCAATTTTCACCCTCTATGATTGATGATGGATTCGGTCCACACTTACTCCATCGAAAACATCTGGGGGTGAACACAATGATCTACTTACGCAAAGCAAACGACCGTGGCCACGCGAATCATGGCTGGCTGGATTCCTGGCATACTTTTTCTTTTGCTGACTACTACGATCCCAACTTTATGGGCTTCTCGGCACTGCGCGTGATTAACGACGACGTGATTGACGCCGGTCAGGGTTTCGGTACCCACCCGCATAAAGACATGGAAATTCTGACCTACGTGCTGGAAGGCGCAGTAGAACACCAGGACAGCATGGGCAATAAAGAGCAGGTGCCGGCAGGTGAATTCCAGATTATGAGCGCGGGGACCGGGATCCGGCACTCTGAGTACAACCCGAGCAAAACGGATCGTCTGCGTCTGTATCAGATCTGGATCATTCCGGAAAAAACCGGCATCACGCCGCGTTACGAGCAGCGCCGCTTCGACGCCGCACAGGGTAAACAACTGGTGTTGTCACCGGACGCTCGCGACGGCTCGTTGAAAGTGTACCAGGATATGGAACTGTATCGCTGGGCGCTGGTGAAAGGTGAGCAGTCAGTACACCAGATTGCTGCTGAACGTCGCGTCTGGATCCAGGTGGTAAAAGGCGAGGTGAGCATTAACGGCACGAAAGCCACCACCAGCGACGGTCTGGCGATTTGGGATGAGCAGGCGCTGTCAATTCATGCTGACAGCGATAGTGAAATCCTGCTGTTTGATCTGCCGCCTGTATAAATAATTACGCAACCTTCCCTTTAAACGGGGAAGGTTGTGCTTTGTCCGTGATAAACTGAGCAAATCTCTCACTTACGATTTCTCAGGACGATGAAGAAGAAAAGACCCGTACTTCAGGATGTAGCTGACCGTGTTGGTGTGACCAAAATGACGGTCAGCCGTTTTTTGCGTAATCCGGAGCAAGTCTCCGTTGCATTGCGGGGCAAGATCGCTGCTGCACTTGATGAACTGGGTTATATTCCCAATCGCGCACCTGATATCCTCTCCAACGCCACTAGTCGGGCCATTGGCGTACTGCTGCCGTCGTTAACCAACCAGGTTTTTGCCGAAGTTTTACGCGGTATTGAGACCGTGACGGATGCGCATGGTTATCAAACCATGCTGGCGCACTACGGTTATAAGCCGGAGATGGAACAGGAGCGTCTGGAGTCGATGCTCTCCTGGAACATCGATGGTCTGATCCTGACTGAACGTACCCACACGCCGCGCACGTTGAAAATGATCGAAGTGGCGGGGATTCCGGTGGTTGAACTGATGGACAGTCAGTCGCCCTGCCTCGATATCGCAGTCGGTTTTGACAACTTTGAAGCCGCGCGTCAAATGACCGCCGCGATTATTGCACGCGGGCATCGTCATATCGCCTATCTGGGGGCACGTCTTGACGAACGTACTATCATCAAACAGAAGGGTTACGAACAGGCAATGCTGGATGCCGGTCTGTTGCCCTACAGTGTGATGGTGGAGCAGTCTTCTTCTTACTCTTCGGGGATTGAGCTTATCCGTCAGGCGCGTCGTGAATACCCGCAACTGGACGGTATCTTCTGTACTAACGATGACCTGGCGGTGGGCGCGGCCTTTGAATGCCAGCGTTTAGGGTTGAGGATCCCGGATGACATGGCGATCGCTGGTTTTCACGGCCATGATATCGGTCAGGTGATGGAACCGCGTCTGGCCAGCGTGCTGACGCCGCGTGAGCGTATGGGCAGCATTGGCGCAGAGCGTCTACTGGCGCGTATTCGTGGGGAGAGCGTCACGCCAAAAATGTTAGATTTAGGTTTCACCTTGTCACCGGGTGGATCTATTTAACCCGACAAATTTGAAGTAGCTCACACTTATTCACTTCTCGCACGTTTGGATATTGCTTCTGTTTTAGTCAGGTTGGACAATGTTACCGATAACAGTTACCCGTAACAATTCCTGATCCTTGTACTGTGGGGGCACCACTTTGAGCACGACTAATCATGATCACCACATTTACGTTCTGATGGGCGTATCGGGCAGCGGTAAATCCGCTGTCGCCAGCGAAGTGGCGCATCAACTGCATGCCGCGTTTCTTGATGGCGATTTTCTCCATCCGCGTCGCAACATTGAGAAAATGGCCTCCGGTGAGCCGCTCAATGATGACGACCGTAAGCCGTGGTTGCAGGCGCTGAATGACGCCGCGTTTGCGATGCAGCGTACCAATAAGGTTTCGCTGATCGTCTGTTCCGCACTGAAAAAACATTACCGTGATCTGCTGCGTGACGGTAACCCGAACCTTTCTTTCATCTACCTGAAAGGCGATTTCGACGTGATCGAAAGCCGTCTGAAGGCGCGTAAAGGCCATTTCTTCAAAACCCAGATGCTGGTGACGCAGTTTGAAACCCTGCAAGAACCGGGTGCAGACGAAAGCGACGTACTGGTGGTGGATATCGATCAGCCACTGGAAGGTGTTGTTGCCAGCACCATCGAGGTCATTAATAAAAGGCAGTAAGTTTTGAGTACATTAACGCTTGTTTTAACAGCAGTAGGCTCCGTTCTGCTGCTGTTGTTTTTAGTGATGAAGGCGCGTATGCACGCCTTCGTTGCTTTGATGGTGGTGTCTATTGGTGCAGGTCTCTTTTCCGGTATGCCGCTCGATAAAATCGCGGCGACAATGGAAAAAGGGATGGGAGGTACGCTGGGCTTCCTGGCGATTGTGGTCGCTTTGGGGGCCATGTTTGGCAAGATTTTGCATGAAACGGGCGCAGTCGATCAGATTGCGGTCAAAATGCTGAAATCCTTCGGCCACAGTCGCGCGCATTATGCGATTGGGCTGGCGGGACTGATTTGCGCGCTGCCGCTGTTCTTTGAAGTGGCCATTGTTCTGCTGATAAGCGTCGCGTTCTCGATGGCGCGTCATACCGGTACAAACCTGGTGAAGCTGGTGATCCCGCTGTTTGCGGGCGTGGCGGCGGCCGCCGCATTTCTGCTGCCGGGACCTGCGCCGATGCTGCTCGCTTCTCAGATGCACGCCGACTTTGGCTGGATGATTCTGATTGGTCTGTGTGCCGCCATTCCAGGGATGATTATCGCCGGGCCGCTGTGGGGCAACTTTATCAGCCGCTACGTTGAGCTGAATATTCCAGACGATATTACCGAACCGCATCTGGGCGAGGGCAAAATGCCGTCCTTTGGCTTCAGTCTGTCGTTGATCTTGTTGCCGCTGGTGCTGGTGGGACTGAAAACCATCGCCGCACGTTTTGTGCCGGTCGGTTCTACGGCTTACCAGTGGTTTGAATTTGTCGGTCACCCGTTCACCGCGATTCTGGTGGCTTGTCTGGTGGCGATTTACGGCCTGGCGATGCGTCAGGGGATGCCGAAAGATAAGGTCATGGAGATTTGCGGTCACGCGCTGCAACCGGCGGGTATCATCCTGTTGGTGATTGGTGCTGGCGGTGTCTTCAAGCAGGTGCTGGTGGATTCTGGCGTGGGGCCGGCGCTGGGTGAAGCGCTGACCGGGATGGGCTTGCCGATTGCCATTACCTGCTTCGTGCTGGCGGCAGCGGTGCGTATCATTCAGGGCTCCGCGACCGTAGCCTGCTTAACGGCGGTGGGACTGGTGATGCCAGTAATTGAACAACTGAATTTCTCCGGGGCGCAGATGGCGGCACTGTCTATCTGTATCGCGGGGGGGTCGATCGTCGTCAGCCACGTGAACGATGCCGGTTTCTGGCTGTTCGGGAAATTCACCGGTGCGACAGAAGCACAAACGCTGAAGACCTGGACAATGATGGAAACCATCCTCGGCACCGTGGGTGCGATTGTGGGTATGGTGGCGTTTTCACTGCTCAGTTGAAAAAAGGTAGGCCGGGCAATCGCCCGGCCCTATTGTTTTATCCCTTCATCCACATCCGGATGCCGTCCAGGAACATCTGGGTCGCCATCATCACCAGAATCAATCCCATCAGGCGTTCCAGCGCATTTACCCCTTTCTCACCCAGCAGACGCAGAAACAGCGACGACTGCAGCAGAATCACAAACGTACCGCCCCAGGCCAGCAGCAAGGCAATCACCAGATGCCCCATTTGATTAGGATACTGATGCGATAACAACATCAACGTGGCCAGAATCGTTGGGCCGGCAACTAACGGGATCGCCAGCGGGACAATAAAGGGCTCTTCGCCTGCCGGAAGGCCTGCGCTGTTTCCGGTGGCACTGGGGAAGATCATCTTGATGGCAATCAGGAACAGAATAATGCCCCCGGATATTGAAACCGTTTCGGCTCGCAAATTCAGGAATGCGAGAATTTTCTCGCCCGCGAAAAGGAAAATCAGCATCAGTAACAGCGCAATGAACAGCTCGCGCACCATGATTGCCCGACGCCGCTTCGGTTCGGTATGTTTCAGTACGGACATGAAAATGGGCAAATTACCGAGCGGATCCATAATCAGGATCAATAAAACGGCTGCAGAAATGATTTCATTCATAACTCAAATTCCCTGATAATTGCCTCGGACTTTCTGCTCGCTTAAGCAGCGGGATAAGTCGCATTTCTGATGGCATCGCTATCATTGATTAAATTCACTTGCGACTTTGGCTGCTTTTTGTATGGTGAAGGATGAGCCAGTAGGACACTGGTCAGCATACACAGCACACATCTTTGCAGGAAAAAACGCTATGAAAAATGTTGGTTTTATCGGCTGGCGCGGTATGGTCGGCTCTGTTCTCATGCAACGCATGGTTGAAGAGCGCGACTTCGACGCCATTCGCCCTGTTTTCTTTTCAACTTCTCAGCTTGGGCAGGCCGCGCCGACGTTCGGCGGTACCTCGACCGGCACACTTCAGGACGCTTTCGATCTGGACGCGCTGAAAGCGCTCGATATCATTGTGACCTGTCAGGGCGGCGATTATACCAACGAAATCTATCCAAAGCTTCGTGAAAGCGGATGGCAGGGTTACTGGATTGACGCGGCCTCTTCGCTGCGCATGAAAGATGACGCTATCATTATCCTCGACCCGGTTAACCAGGATGTCATCACCCGGGGCCTGAACAACGGGATTAAAACCTTCGTCGGCGGTAACTGTACCGTTAGCCTGATGCTGATGTCGTTGGGCGGTCTGTTTGCCCATGACCTGGTGGACTGGGTGTCGGTCGCGACCTACCAGGCGGCCTCCGGCGGCGGCGCGCGTCATATGCGCGAATTGCTCAACCAGATGGGCCAGTTGCATAACTACGTCGCTGATGAACTGGCAACGCCTTCCTCCGCTATTCTCGATATCGAACGCAAAGTTACCCAACTGACTCGTAGCGGCGAACTGCCGGTAGATAACTTTGGCGTCCCGCTGGCAGGTAGCCTGATTCCGTGGATCGACAAACAGCTTGATAACGGCCAGAGTCGCGAAGAGTGGAAAGGCCAGGCGGAAACTAACAAAATCCTTGATACCTCATCCGTCATTCCGGTCGATGGCCTGTGCGTGCGCGTTGGCGCGCTGCGTTGCCACAGCCAGGCGTTCACTATCAAACTGAAAAAAGACGTTTCCATTCCGACCGTGGAAGAACTGCTGGCGGCTCACAATCCGTGGGCGAAAGTGGTGCCAAACGATCGGGATATCACCATGCGTGAGTTAACCCCAGCGGCCGTTACCGGCACGTTGACCACGCCAGTTGGCCGTCTGCGTAAGCTGAACATGGGACCGGAGTTCCTGTCAGCCTTTACGGTAGGCGACCAGTTGCTCTGGGGGGCTGCAGAGCCGTTGCGACGTATGTTGCGCCATCTGGCGTAATCGCGTTGGTTTACAAGGGGTGCTGAGTCACCCCTTTTTATGCGTAAAAAAGGAGTAAACGCAAATGTATAGTCTTTATGCAGGAGTTAATGAAAGTGTTGGCTATTCTTTAAGGGGGTCCTGATCTCAGTATCAGGGCTTTACCTGAAGGTAGGACGGGGCAGAGAGGATGCACAATTGTGCTGCACCGTTCAGGTCAAAAAAAAGTGTCGCTGACTGATGTCGAAAATCAGTTGGAGGAGTGACACCAAAAAACAGGATGAAAACCATGTCCGATCGTATCGATAGAGACGTGATTAATGCGCTAATCGCAGGCCATTTTGCGGATCCTTTTTCCGTACTCGGTATGCACCAGACCTCAGCCGGACTCGAAGTCCGCGCGCTTTTACCTGACGCCACTGAAGTGTGGGTGATCGAACCTAAAACCGGGCGCAAAGTCGGCAAACTGGACTGCCTCGACTCACGCGGTTTTTTCAGCGGTGTATTACCTCGTCGTAAAAATCCTTTTCGCTACCAGCTCGCTGTTGTCTGGCACGGCCAGCAAAATCTGATTGATGATCCCTACCGTTTTGGTCCTCTTATTCAGGATATGGATGCCTGGCTGCTGTCGGAAGGCACCCATTTGCGTCCGTATGAAACGCTGGGGGCGCATGCGGACACCATGGATGGCGTCACGGGTACCCGTTTCTCCGTCTGGGCGCCGAATGCGCGCCGCGTTTCCGTAGTCGGACAATTTAACTTCTGGGATGGTCGCCGTCACCCGATGCGTCTGCGCAAAGAAAGCGGCATCTGGGAACTGTTTATCCCCGGCGCACAGCATGGTCAGCTCTACAAATATGAGATGATCGACGCTAACGGTAATCTGCGGGTGAAAGCCGACCCTTACGCCTTTGAAGCACAGATGCGTCCGGAAACGGCCTCGCTCATTTGCGGTCTGCCCGAAAAAGTGGAACAGACCGAGGCGCGCAAAAAAGCGAACCAGTTTGACGCGCCAATCTCCATCTATGAAGTCCATCTGGGTTCATGGCGTCGCCATACCGACAACAACTTCTGGCTGAGCTATCGCGAGCTGGCTGACCAGCTCATCCCGTACGTGAAATGGATGGGCTTTACCCATCTCGAACTGCTGCCGGTGAATGAGCATCCGTTTGACGGCAGTTGGGGTTATCAGCCAACGGGACTTTATGCGCCAACGCGTCGTTTTGGCACGCGCGATGATTTTCGTTATTTCGTGAACGCCGCGCATCAGGCGGGCTTGAACGTCATCCTTGACTGGGTGCCGGGCCATTTTCCGTCGGATGATTTTGCTCTCGCGGAGTTCGATGGCACCAAACTGTACGAGCATAGCGACCCGCGCGAAGGGTATCACCAGGACTGGAACACGCTGATCTACAACTACGGTCGTCGTGAAGTCAGTAACTATCTGGTAGGCAACGCCCTGTACTGGATTGAACGCTTTGGTATTGACGCCCTGCGCGTGGATGCCGTGGCGTCGATGATTTATCGCGATTACAGTCGCAAAGAGGGCGAGTGGATCCCGAATGAATTCGGCGGCCGCGAAAACCTGGAAGCGATTGAGTTTTTACGCAATACCAACCGCATTCTCGGTGAGCAGGTGCCGGGGGCGGTGAGCATGGCGGAAGAGTCGACGGATTTCGCGGGCGTCTCCCGACCGCAGGATATGGGCGGTCTGGGTTTCTGGTACAAGTGGAACCTTGGCTGGATGCACGACACCCTCGATTACATGAAGCTGGATCCGGTTTATCGTCAATATCATCACGATAAGCTGACCTTCGGCATGCTCTACAACTATACCGAAAACTTCGTTCTGCCGTTGTCGCATGACGAAGTGGTCCACGGTAAGAAATCGATTCTCGACCGCATGCCGGGCGACGCGTGGCAGAAATTTGCCAACCTGCGCGCTTACTATGGCTGGATGTGGGCCTTCCCGGGTAAAAAACTGCTGTTTATGGGCAACGAATTCGCTCAGGGGCGCGAGTGGAACCATGACGCCAGCCTTGACTGGCATTTGCTGGAAGGCGGCGACAACTGGCACCACGGTGTGCAGCGTCTGGTGCGCGACCTCAACCTGACCTATCGTCACCACAAAGCGTTACATGAGCTCGACTTTGACCCTTACGGCTTCGAATGGCTGGTTGTCGATGATAAAGAACGTTCAGTACTGATTTTTGTCCGTCGCGATAAGGTCGGGAACGAAATTATCGTCGCCAGCAACTTCACGCCGGTGCCGCGTCACGATTACCGCTTTGGCGTCAATCAGCCGGGTAAATGGCGCGAAATTCTCAATACTGACTCGATGCACTACCACGGCAGCAATGCCGGGAACGGCGGGGCGGTCCATACCGATGAGATTTCCAGCCACGGACGCCCGCAATCCCTGAGTCTGACGCTGCCGCCGCTGTCGACAATCTGGCTGGTTCGGGAGGCGGAATGACGCAACTGGTTGCCGGTAACGCCACACCGCATGGCGCAACGTATGACGGACATGGCGTGAATTTCACGCTCTTTTCCGCCCATGCCGAGCGCGTTGAGCTGTGTGTGTTTGACGCGTCGGGCAATGAGCAGCGCTACGACCTGCCAGCGCGCACCGGAGGTGTCTGGCACGGCTATCTGGCCGACGCCCGTCCCGGTCTGCGTTATGGCTACCGCGTGCATGGGCCGTGGCAGCCAGCGCAGGGTCACTGGTTTAATCCGGCTAAGCTGCTGATTGATCCCTGCGCGCGTCGCGTAGAGGGCGACCTGAAAGATGACCCGCTGATGCATGCGGGTTATGACCAGCCGGATCATCGCGATAACGTCGCCATTGCGCCGAAGTGCGTGGTGACCGTCGATCGCTATGACTGGGAAGACGATGCCCCGCCGCGCACGCCGTGGGGCAATACCGTCATCTATGAGGCACATGTCAAAGGTTTAACCTACCTGCATCCGCAAATCCCGGCAGAGATTCGCGGCACGTACCACGCGCTTGGTCATCCGGTGATGATCGATTATCTGAAGCATTTGGGGATTACCGCGCTGGAATTGTTACCCGTGGCGCATTTCGCCAGTGAACCGCGTTTACAACGGCTGGGGTTGTCGAACTATTGGGGCTACAACCCCGTCGCGCTGTTTGCGCTGCATCCAGCCTATGCCTGCTCGCCAGAGACGGCACTGGATGAATTTCGCGATGCTGTTAAGGCGCTGCACAAAGCCGGCATTGAGGTCATTCTCGACATTGTACTCAACCACAGCGCTGAGCTGGATCGGGACGGGCCGCTCATCTCCCTGCGCGGAATCGACAACCGTAGCTATTATTGGATCAGAGAGGATGGTGATTATCACAACTGGACCGGTTGCGGTAACACGCTCAATCTCAGCCATCCTTGCGTGGTGGAGTATGCCCTTGAATGCCTGCGTTACTGGGTTGAAACCTGCCATGTCGATGGTTTTCGTTTTGATCTGGCATCGGTGATGGGGCGTACGCCGGCGTTTAGCCAGGATGCACCATTGTTTACCGCCATCAAACAGTGCCCGGTGCTGTCCGGCGTTAAGCTTATCGCTGAACCCTGGGATATCGGGGCCGGTGGGTATCAGGTGGGGAATTTCCCTGCGCCGTTCGCGGAGTGGAACGATCATTTTCGCGATGCGTCACGCCGCTTCTGGCTACAGCGCAATGTGTCGCTCGGCGAGTTTGCCGGGCGTTTTGCGGCCTCCAGCGACGTGTTTAAGCGCGATGGACGCAAACCTTCCGCTTCCGTCAATCTGGTCACCGCGCATGACGGTTTTACGCTCAGAGACTGCGTTTGTTTCAATCAGAAACACAATGAGGCAAACGGAGAGGAAAATCGGGACGGAACCGACAATAACCATAGCAATAATCATGGTAAAGAAGGATTAGGCGGCACTCTGGAGATCGTCGAACGTCGCCGCGACAGCATTCATGCGTTGCTGACGACGCTTTTACTTTCTCAGGGAACGCCCATGTTGCTGGCCGGTGATGAACACGGACACAGTCAGCATGGCAACAACAACGCCTATTGCCAGGACAATGCGTTGACCTGGCTGGACTGGTCGCAGGCGAGCGGGGGATTAATCGATTTTACCGCCGCATTAATCAAACTGCGCCAGCAAATCCCGGCGCTGGTGGGAGACTACTGGTGGGAAGAGGGAGATGGCAACGTGCGCTGGCTTAATCGCTACGCGCAACCACTGAGTGCGGATGAATGGCAAAACGGGCCAATGCAGATGCAAATCCTGCTGTCGGATCGTTTTCTTATTGCCATCAATGCTGCGCTTGATACTGCTGAAATTGTTTTACCTGAAGGGGAATGGCGCGCTGTTCCCCCGTTTGCCGGAGAGGATAATCCGGTAATTACGGCTGTCTGGCCGGGACCTGCGCACGGACTGTGTGTGTTCCAGAGATGATCAAAAAGGAGTTAGTCATGGTGAGTTTAGAGAAGAATGATCGTTTAATGTTGGCGCGCCAGTTGCCGTTGAAATCGGTTGCCCTGATTCTGGCGGGCGGACGTGGCACTCGTCTGAAAGATTTAACCAACAAACGTGCAAAACCGGCCGTTCACTTTGGTGGTAAGTTTCGCATTATTGATTTTGCGTTATCCAACTGTCTTAACTCCGGGATCCGCCGTATTGGCGTCATCACGCAATATCAATCTCACACTCTGGTACAGCATATTCAGCGTGGTTGGTCGTTCTTCAGCGAGGAGATGAATGAGTTTGTCGATTTGCTGCCTGCTCAACAAAGAATGCAGGGCGAAAACTGGTATCGCGGCACGGCAGATGCGGTGACGCAGAACCTGGATATCATCCGTCGCTATAAGGCGGAATATGTGGTGATCCTGGCGGGTGACCATATCTATAAGCAAGATTACTCTCGCATGCTGATCGACCACGTCGAGAAAGGCGCGCGCTGCACCGTCGCCTGTATGCCGGTGCCGATCGAAGAGGCCAGCGCGTTCGGCGTAATGGCGGTCGATGAAAACGATAAGATTATTGAGTTCGTGGAAAAACCGGCGAACCCACCCGCCATGCCAGGCGATGCCACGAAATCGCTCGCCAGCATGGGGATCTACATTTTTGATGCTGATTACCTTTATGAGTTGCTGGAAAAGGATGACAGCGACGAAGGCTCAAGCCATGACTTCGGCAAAGATATTATTCCGACAGTCACCAAAGCTGGCATGGCTTATGCACATCCTTTCCCGTTGTCCTGCGTTCAGTCGGATCCTGAGTCCGAGCCGTACTGGCGTGACGTCGGAACGCTGGAAGCCTACTGGAAAGCAAACCTCGATCTGGCATCCGTGACCCCGGAACTGGATATGTACGATCAGAACTGGCCGATTCGCACCCACATGGAATCGCTACCGCCGGCGAAATTTGTGCAGGACCGCTCGGGAAGCCACGGCATGACGCTGAACTCACTGGTTTCGGGCGGCTGTATTATTTCCGGTTCCGTCGTAGTGCAGTCCGTTCTGTTCCCGCGCGTGCGGGTGAATTCATTCTGTAATATTGATTCGGCAGTGTTGCTACCCGAAGTCTGGGTAGGACGCTCATGCCGCCTGCGTCGCTGCATTATCGATCGCGCCTGCGTTATCCCTGAAGGCATGGTGATTGGCGAAAATGCGGAAGAAGATGCCCGTCGCTTCTACCGCTCCGAGGAAGGCATTGTGCTGGTGACGCGCGAAATGCTGCGCAAACTGCAGGTCAAACAGGAGTGAGAATGCAGGTTTTACATGTATGTTCGGAGATGTTTCCCCTGTTGAAAACAGGTGGTCTGGCAGATGTGATTGGCGCGTTGCCGGCGGCGCAAATCGCGGATGGTGTTGATGCCCGCGTTTTGCTGCCCGCGTTTCCCGACATTCGTCGGGGCATCACGGATGCGCAAGTAGTCAGCCGTCGCGACACATTCGCGGGCAGGATTAGTCTGCTGTTTGGTCATTACAACGGTGTGGGGATTTACCTGATTGATGCCCCGCATCTTTACGATCGTCCGGGGAGTCCGTATCACGATACGAACCTGTTTGCCTACACCGATAACGTACTGCGTTTTGCGCTGCTGGGATGGGTAGGATGTGAAATGGCCTGTGGGCTTGATCCATTCTGGCGCCCGGACGTGGTGCATGCGCACGACTGGCATGCTGGCCTGGCGCCTGCGTATCTGGCCGCGCGCGGACGTCCGGCGAAATCGGTGTTTACCGTGCACAACCTGGCGTATCAGGGCATGTTTTATGCACAGCATATGAATGACATCCAACTGCCATGGTCGTTCTTTAACATGCATGGGCTGGAGTTTAACGGTCAGATTTCATTCCTGAAGGCCGGTCTGTACTACGCCGACCACATCACGGCGGTCAGCCCGACCTATGCGCGGGAGATCACCGAGCCGCAGTTTGCCTACGGTATGGAAGGGTTGCTGCAACAGCGCCATCGTGAAGGGCGGCTTTCTGGCGTTCTGAACGGGGTGGATGAGAAAATCTGGAGTCCAGAGACGGATCTCTTGCTGGCGTCGCGCTATACGCGGGATTCGCTGGAAGAGAAGGCGGAAAACAAACGCCAGTTGCAGATAGCAATGGGACTCAAGGTCAATGACAAGGTTCCGCTGTTTGCCGTCGTCAGTCGCCTGACCAGCCAGAAGGGGCTGGACCTGGTGCTGGAGGCGTTGCCGGGCCTGCTGGAGCAGGGCGGACAACTGGCACTGCTGGGGGCGGGCGATCCGGTGTTGCAGGAAGGTTTCCTTGCCGCCGCTGCCGAATATCCCGGTCAGGTCGGTGTGCAGATTGGCTATCACGAAGCGTTTTCGCACCGCATCATGGGCGGCGCGGACGTCATTCTGGTGCCGAGCCGCTTTGAGCCGTGCGGCTTAACGCAACTCTACGGGCTGAAGTACGGTACGTTGCCGCTGGTACGGCGTACCGGTGGACTGGCAGATACGGTGTCCGACAGCTCGCTGGAAAACCTTGCCGATGGCATCGCCAGCGGGTTTGTGTTTGAGGACAGCAACGCCTGGTCCCTGCTACGGGCTATCCGGCGCGCTTTCGTGCTGTGGTCTCGACCTTCGCTCTGGCGGTTTGTGCAACGGCAAGCGATGGCGATGGATTTTAGCTGGCAAGTCGCGGCGAAGTCATACCGCGAGCTTTACTATCGCTTGAAATAGATATTCAGGAATCATCATTATGAATGCTCCATTTACCTATGCATCGCCGACGCTGAGCGTAGAAGCGCTTAAGCACTCTATCGCTTACAAGCTGATGTTCACGATTGGTAAAGACCCGGTTATTGCCAATAAGCATGAATGGCTGAACGCGACGCTGTTTGCGGTGCGCGATCGTCTTGTGGAGCGCTGGCTGCGTTCTAACCGAGCCCAACTGTCCCAGGAAACCCGCCAGGTTTATTACCTGTCGATGGAATTTCTGATTGGACGTACCCTTTCCAATGCGCTGTTATCGTTGGGGATTTATGACGATGTCCAGGGCGCGCTGGAAGCGATGGGATTAGATCTTGAAGAACTCATCGATGAAGAAAACGACCCGGGTCTCGGTAACGGCGGTCTCGGGCGGCTGGCTGCCTGTTTCCTGGATTCGCTGGCAACCTTAGGGCTGCCGGGGCGTGGCTATGGTATCCGCTACGACTACGGGATGTTCAAGCAGAACATCGTCGATGGGCGACAGAAAGAGTCTCCTGATTACTGGCTGGAATATGGTAACCCGTGGGAATTCAAACGCCATAACACGCGGTACAAAGTTCGCTTTGGCGGACGTATTCAGCAGGAAGGCAAGAAAACACGCTGGCTTGAAACCGAAGAGATCCTCGCGGTCGCCTACGACCAGATTATCCCCGGTTATGACACTGACGCCACCAACACGCTGCGTCTGTGGAATGCGCAGGCCAGTAGCGAAATTAACCTCGGTAAATTCAACCAGGGCGATTACTTCGCCGCCGTGGAAGATAAAAACCACTCCGAGAACGTGTCGCGCGTGCTGTATCCGGATGACTCCACCTATTCCGGACGCGAACTGCGTCTGCGTCAGGAGTATTTCCTGGTCTCGGCAACGGTGCAGGATATCCTGAGCCGTCACTATCAGTTGCACAAAACCTACGACAACCTCGCGGATAAGATTGCCATTCACCTGAATGACACGCACCCGGTGCTGTCGATCCCGGAACTCATGCGTCTGCTGATTGATGAACATCAGTTCACCTGGGACGATGCGTTTGAAGTGTGCTGCCAGGTTTTTTCCTACACCAACCACACGCTGATGAGCGAAGCACTGGAAACCTGGCCGGTGGATATGCTGGGCAAAATCCTGCCGCGCCATCTGCAGATCATCTTTGAAATTAACGACTACTTCCTGAAAACGTTGCAGGAGCAGTATCCGAACGATACCGGTCTGCTGGGACGCGCGTCGATCATTGACGAGTCCAACGGTCGCCGCGTACGTATGGCGTGGCTGGCGGTGGTGGTGAGTCATAAGGTGAATGGCGTTTCCGAATTGCACTCTAACCTGATGGTGCAGTCGCTGTTCGCGGATTTTGCGACCATTTTCCCGACCCGTTTTTGCAACGTGACGAATGGTGTGACGCCGCGCCGCTGGTTGGCGTTGGCAAACCCGTCGCTTTCCGGCGTTCTGGACGAGAACATTGGCCGTACATGGCGTACCGATCTGAGCCAACTGCATGAACTTGAACAGCACTGTGATTTCCCGCTGGTCAATCATGCGGTGCGTCAGGCGAAGCTGGAAAACAAAAAGCGGCTGGCAAACTACATTGCGCAGCAACTCAACGTGGTGGTGAATCCGAGATCGCTGTTTGATGTCCAGATCAAGCGCATTCATGAGTACAAGCGTCAGTTAATGAATGTGCTGCACGTGATTACGCGCTACAACCGCATTAAGGCCGATCCTGATGCGCAGTGGGTGCCGCGGGTGAATATTTTTGCCGGTAAGGCTGCGTCGGCCTATTACATGGCGAAGCACATCATTCACCTGATTAATGACGTCGCGAAAGTCATCAATAACGATCCGCAGATTGGCGATAAGCTGAAAGTGGTGTTTATCCCCAACTACAGCGTGAGCCTGGCACAGCTGATCATTCCGGCGGCAGATCTGTCTGAGCAGATTTCGCTGGCGGGGACCGAAGCCTCCGGCACCAGCAACATGAAGTTCGCACTCAACGGCGCGTTGACTATTGGTACGCTGGACGGGGCGAACGTGGAGATGCTGGAACACGTTGGCGAAGAGAACATCTTTATCTTTGGTAACACGGCAGAAGAGGTCGAAGAACTGCGCAGGCAGGGCTATAAACCGCGTGAATATTACGATAAAGATGAGGAACTGCATCAGGTGCTGACCCAAATCGGCAGCGGCATGTTCAGCCCGGAAGAACCTGGGCGTTATCGTGATCTGGTGGATTCGCTGATCAACTTCGGCGATCACTATCAGGTACTGGCGGACTACCGCAGCTATGTCGATTGTCAGGACAAGGTGGACGACCTGTACGGACGTCCGGAAGAGTGGACCGCCAAAGCGATGCTCAATATCGCCAACATGGGCTACTTCTCCTCTGACAGGACCATCCAGGAGTATGCTGACCACATCTGGCATATTGATCCGGTACGGTTGTAAGTCGTCATGTTAAAAAAGGAGCCTTCGGGCTCTTTTTTTGTGCGCGGTGATTGCGCATTGATATGGAATAATAACCGTCTGCTGGTGTATAGTGTCCGAGGAATTAATTATAATTAATTGATAAGTATATGAAAAAAATCACAACATCGATTCCTGCCCTCGACAAAATTATGCGCGTCTTCGCTTATCTGATGGAATGCGATGGCGCGACGTTCACGCAAATTCATCAAAATTCAGGAATCGCAAAAAGCAGTACCTCCTCTTTACTGACGGGCATGGTTGCGCATGGCTTATTGCGTCAGGAAAAAGACAAATATTATCTTGGGTTACGGCTCTACGAATTAGGCAATAAAGCCGCTGAACAGTACGATATTAAAAAAATAGCGCTGCCCATACTGGAAGAAATTCGTAATGCGACGGGTTTAACCTGTCATCTTGGCGTACTTGAAGGCGACTCTCCTATTTATCTTCTCAAGCTGGAAAGCCCACAGGCAATTGTGATCCGTAGTTGGGAGGGCAAGCGCCTTTCGCTGCACAGTTCTGGTCTGGGGAAAGTGCTGATTGCCTGGCTTAATTCGGAAGAGCTGGATGAGTTGTTGCCGCCCGATCAGGTTCTGACGCGCTATACCGAAACGACGATTACCGATGTGGATATCCTCAAGCAGGAATTAGCCGGGATCCGTCAGCGCGGTTGGGGCTATGATAACGAAGAAGATTCTTTAGGCGTCCGTTGTATCGCGGTGCCCATATTTAATGCCGAAGGGAAGGTGGTGGCGGCCTTGAGTGTGTCAGGCGTCGCGTTCCAGATCCCGGATGACAAACGAGAAACGCTTGCCATGCAGATGATGGATGCCAGTCGTCGCCTGTCGTCGATGTTGCGCTAGTCTTTTCGCTGCTAAATGAAAAGGCGGGCGCTAAGCCCGCTGATGAGAGTTACAACCCGGCACGCTGTAGAACCTTTTTCAGGCTGGTGATATGTGCCTCACTTGCCGGTTGCACTGGCGGCATGACCTCAACCGAGATATCAATGCCACTGAGTTGAATGGCTTTTTTGATAATCCCGAAGAAAGGCGTATCCAGACTGTAAATAGTTGATAACGCAGACAGTCGACGTTGCAGGCGAAACAAGGTCTCATATTCTTTTTCGCGCCAGGCACGATAAATTCCACAGGTTAACTGCGGAGCAAAGTTAGCAGTTGCAGGGATCCCGCCATTTCCTCCCAGGATCAACGTGTCCATCATATATTCATCGTAACCAGAGAAAATAACAAAATCAGGGCGAATCGGTCGTACGGTATTGATGATTTCGCGAATATGGCTAATGTTATCCACGGTATCTTTTATGCCAATGATATTGGGAATGTCATGTGCCAGCCGGGTAATTAAATCAATGCTGAGATCCTGGCCGGTAAGCGCTGGAAAGTTATAGAGGATAACCGGCGTGTTGATACTTTCGGCGACATTTTTGAAATGGTGATAAATATACTCATCGGTCAGTCGTGCATAATAAGGATTGAGGACCAGTACGGCATCGACTTCCAGACTGTCAGCATGCCGACCGTAATCAATGACGTCTTGCGTGCTGGTACTGCTGATCCCTAATAACACCGGAATTCGATGATTGATATGTTGAACGCAAAACTCAGCGGCTTCCAGACGCTGCTCTTTTGTCATATGGCAGAACTCACCGCCGCTGCCAAGTAATAATACGCCATTAACCTCGTTCGCAATAAGATGGTCAAGTAAGGTCGCCATCCCTTTCTTATCTAATTTCCCCTGGGCATTAACAATGGTCGGAACAGGCGGAAAGACACCGTTGAATTTTTCAGTTTGCATAATGATTTTATCCTTAAAAGCAGGTGGGCTGGCGATAATGCCGCCCACCAGGGACGTTATTTAATCCAGGCTCCCGCCATTAATGAGGTTGCGTTGGTCGTAAATTGCTTAAAGACGCCGCGTCGATTTGAATAATCCGGTTTTGTCCAGTTTGTCCGACGGCGTTCAAGACAGTGCTGAATTTCTTCTTCTGTTTTGTACTCACCGTGAATACCCACAATGTTGAGCTTGCGCCCCTTGACGTCCATTTCGATGAGGTCGCCGTCTTCGACAAGCGCAATGGGACCGCCATCGGCGGCTTCCGGTGAAACATGGCCGACGCAAGGGCCGCTGGTTGCGCCGGAGAAACGACCATCGGTAATCAGGGCGACTTTGCCATCAAGACGTTTGTCGTAAACAATCGCGTCTGTGGTCATGAGCATCTCCGGTGCTCCCGAACCTTTAGCCCCTTCATAACGGATAAAAATGACATCACCCGGTTCGATGTGGTTATGAATAATGGCTTGTTGGGCATCCTCTTCCGAATTGAAAACGCGCGCAGGGCCGGTATGGTGGTGCATCTCTGGCGCGCAGGCGGCATATTTAATGACTGCGCCTTCTGGTGCGATATTGCCTTTTAACACGGCAATCGACCCTTTCTTGGTGGCGTTTTCCGGCTTACGAATCACCTCTTCCGGGCTGACCCGATAATTACTCAGATAACCGTGGTTGCGGGTAAAGAAACCGGACTGATGGAGCATTTCCAGGTTTTCCCCCAGCGTCCGGCCAGTCACCGTCAGGACATCCAGATCCAGATAGTCGCGAAGATACCATTGCACCATCGGCACGCCGCCCGCGAACCACATCATTTCAGTCACATACTGACCGCTGGGTTGAATGTTGGTGAGGTAAGGGATCTCATTGTTTATCTGGTCAAACAACTCAGGTTTCAGTTCCCAACCCAGTTCATGGGCTATCGCCGGGAGATGGATCATGGCGTTGGTGCTGCCACCGATGGCGGCATGGACCTTAATGGCGTTTTCAAAGGCGGCAGGCGTGAGGATTTTATGCGTCGTGATATTTTTCTCTGCCAGGTATAACGCCTGATGACCGGCGTTTCGCGCGATGCGGCGAATTTCCGCCAGTGTCGAGGGCAGCAATGCGCTTCCCGGTAAGGCAAGACCGAGCGCTTCAGACATGCACTGCATCGTGCTGGCGGTGCCCATAAACTGGCACGCGCCTGCTGTCGGGCAACCGCACTGCTGCATGGCTTCCACCTGCTGGATGCCTATCTCGCCTTTCTTGAGTTTGGCGGTAATACCACCGAGATCGGACGTGCTCATATTCGGTGCCGGACGCATTGAGCCGCCGGGGATATGCAGCATCGGAAGATTCAGGCGCGCAGCGGCGATCAGATGCGCCGGGATCGATTTATCACAACTGGAGATCAAGATACCGGCATCGTATGGTACGACGGAAGCATGAATTTCGACCATGTTCGCGATAGCCTCACGGGAGGCTAAGATATAGTTCATCCCGTCATGACCCTGACCCCAGCCATCACAAATATCGGTCACGTGGTGACGAACGGCACGACCGCCGCTTTCGTGAATGCCTAAGACGGCTTCATCGCCCAGATGATTAAGATGAAAGCTACCGGGATGACTTTCGCCATAGCAATCATCCACCAGAACCTGCAGTTTATTGACATCTTCTTTGGTGTAATTCATCCCCAGACGCAGGGCGTCCAGTTGTGACCACAGGTCACGGGCGTGTTGGCATTTCTGACTCATTTGGCGATTCCTTCTTGTTTGAGCGACGTCTCAGGCGCCGATGCATGATGAGGGTTGCTACTGCCTGCAGGACGGGCAGTAACCGAAGGTAAACTGAACAGCAGCGCGACGGCGATGAGGAGTGCGGCAACCAGCACCGTCATCCCTGCGGTTTGTGAGAATGTGACGGTTAACAGGCCCACCAGATAAGGACCAATAAAACCGCCAATGTTGCCTAATGCGTTGATGGTGCCGCGTACGCCGCCCAGCACGTTGGGAGAGAAGAGTAATGGCGGTAATGTCCAGAACGGTCCCGCATAGGCCTGCAGGAAGAAGCCGCAGATGACCATCATGCCGTACGCCAGCCAGATGTTATCTTTCAACAGCAGGGAGAGTGCGAGACAGGCGGCAAAGCCCAGCAACGGAATTGCCGTATAGAGGCGGCGATTCATGGTTTTGTCGCACCATTTGGCAATGTAGTACTGACCGACGATGCACAAAATGTACGGTGCCGCAGTCAGTAAGCCGACGATAGTCATTCCGCTGCCGGTCAGGTGTTTAATCAGGTTTGGCATCCAGAGGGCGAAGCCGTAGAAACCAACCTGCACGAAGAAATAGATACCGATCAGTTTCCATAAGTTAATGCTGCTCAGAACATTGCGAATGCTGCTTGTCTCACCGGCGATCGTCAGTGCGCGATCGGCCTGCAGTTTCTGTTCGATCCAGGCGCGCTCTTTAGGATCCAGCCATTTGGCCTGATGAGGATGGTCAGAAACCAAAGGCAGCCAGACGAACAGCAGGCCGAGAGAAAGTAAGCCTTCGATGATGAACATTTCTCGCCAGCCATAGGTTTCGATCAGCCAGCCGGAAAGCGGCCCGGTGATGATTGAGGCCACGGCAAGGTTCATCTGGAAATAGGCAATCGCTCTTGCGCGTTCTTCATTAGGGAACCAGTGACCGATCAGCGCCAGAATAGCGGGATAGACCGCACCCTCAGCGACGCCAAGGACAAAGCGGATAATCAGTAATTGGGTTGGAGTCTGGACGAAGCCTGTCAGCAGCGCGAACCCGCCCCATGCGACGATGGTCCAGGCGATTAATTTCTTGGCACTGTATCGTTCCGCAATTTGACCGCCGGGAATTTGCAAAAAGATATAACCAATAAAGAAAATACCGGCGACCAGACCGGCAAACGAGGCGGTCATCCCCAGGTCTTCGTCCATTCCTCCCGCAATCCCAATTGCGATGTTCGTCCTGTCCATGTAAGCCACGATATAAACGAGGATGGTGGCTGGAATGATGTGCAGCCAGCGCCCTCGCGTAGTTGGTTTATCGAGTTCAATGCTCATTAGCGCATCCCTTAATAGTAGAGGTAGTTTGTTCTGTATATAGAACTATTGTTCTGTATACAGATACTATGAGGGGATAAATTTTGAGCGTCAATTCCATATTCTCAGCAAGGTTATATTTTGTGATTTGCTTCATATCCTGCTGCAACACTCACCGGAAAGTGTTCTGGCACGAAAAAAAAGAGGGTTGAAAACAAAGGGGAATGGCTGACAGGCTGATTCTGGTTACCGATTTTCGCCGGATACAGAACGCACACGCGAACAGGCAACGTATTCCATACGGGGAATGGCGGTGTTTTTTGAGGATTTCAGGGGCGGGGAAGTAAGTGTTTCGTTACCGCAGTGCGCGTTGTGTTGTAGAGGGAAACATAAAAACGCCCGATAGCGTGTCGCTATCGGGCGTGAGGAGATTACGATGCCAGTGAAAGCTGATGTTTCGCGACGTACTCTGCCAGCCACTGGGTCATGCGAGACTGCTGTTCGGCGTTGAGCCACATCCCTTCTTTGGTACGACGCCACAGCGCATCGTCTGCACGGCGAACCCATTCGTGGTCTACCAGATATTTCAGCTCTGCTTCGTAGAACTCATGGCCGAAATCTTCGCCTAAATCCGCGACAGAGGTGGCTTCGCCGAGGATCCACTCTGTGTTGCTGCCGTAGGTGCGTGAGTAATGGCGCGCCAGCGATTCTGTCAGGAACGGATAACGACGGCGCAGTCTCGCCGCGTAGTCTTCGCGATCGCCACCGATTTCACCGCCTGGCAGCACGCAGTCTTTGGTCCATGCCGGGCCAATGCCCTGATAGTACGACGACAGTTTCTCCATCGCGTGCTCGGCGAGCTTACGGTAGGTGGTCAGTTTACCGCCGAAGACAGAAAGCAGCGGCGCTTTGCCATTTTCATCATGAATATCCAGCGTGTAATCGCGGGTGATGGCCTGTGGTGAATCCGACTCGTCGTCGCACAGCGGGCGCACACCGGAATAGGTCCAGACGATATCGTCACGACCAAGCTGTTTCTTAAAGTGCGCGTTATAGACTTTCAACAGGTAATTGATTTCGCTTTCGTCGATTTTTACCGCTTTCGGATCGCCTTTGTACTCGACGTCGGTGGTGCCGATGATGGAGAACTCATCCATCCACGGAATAACAAACACAATGCGTTTATCTTCGTTTTGCAGAATGTAGGCTTGTTTCTGGGTATGGACGCGCGGCACCACGATGTGGCTGCCTTTGATCAGGCGAATACCGTATGGCGAAGGCAGATGCATACCTTCGTCGAAAAATTCTTTCACCCACGGACCCGTGGCGTTGACCAGCCCACGCGCCTGCCAGGTGAATGTCTTACCGGTATCGATATCTTCGGCTTCGACGATCCACAGACCGTTTTCGCGACGCGCAGAGGTTGCACGAGTGCGGGTTAACACTTCCCCACCTTTTCGCACCACCATCTGGGCATTGGCCAGCACCAGACGCGCATCGTCGACCCAGCAGTCGGAATATTCGAAACCGCGCACAATTTCCGGTTTCAGTACCGACTCTGCGCCAAAACGCAAACCGGCAGAACCCGGTAAGCTGGTGCGTTTACCTAAATGATCGTACATAAACAGACCAATACGAATCATCCATGCCGGACGCAGGTGAGGGCGATGCGGCAGGCGAAAGCGCATTGGGAAGGCAATATGCGGGGCCATTTTCAGGAGCACTTCGCGTTCAGCCAGCGCTTCGCTCACCAGCCGGAATTCGTAGTGTTCCAGGTAGCGCAAGCCACCGTGGATGAGTTTAGAACTGGCAGAGGAGGTTGCGCACGCAAGATCTTGCGCTTCCAGCATCAGCACGGATAAACCGCGTCCAGCGGCATCTGCCGCGATACCGGCACCGTTGATGCCTCCCCCTATCACAATCAGATCTTTGGTTTCCATGCTGCCCTCGTGCGCTTTCGTTATGGCTCATAAATGTTCGTTATCGAGCATAATAGCAAAGAAACGCTCCATTGGTAACATCGAATAAACAATTTACAGTGATACATATAACATTATGGCGTTTCACTCCCATGGGGACGTACACTAACGGATAAAATGCCGAAAACGTTTCACCTGCACGATAAAGAAGAGAATGTATGGATCAGTTTGAATGTATTAATGTCGAAGAAGCCCATCAGAAACTGCAGCAGGGCGCGGCGGTGCTCGTCGATATCCGCGATCCGCAAAGCTATGCAATGGGGCACGCGCCCGAGGCGTTTCATCTGACGAACGACACGCTGGGCGCGTTTATGCGCGATCATGATTTCGATACCGTGGTGATGGTCATGTGCTACCACGGCAATAGCAGCAAAGGCGCGGCGCAATATTTGCTCCAGCAGGGCTATGATACTGTCTACAGCGTGGACGGGGGTTTTGACGGCTGGCATCGCCATTTTCCAGCAGAAGTGGCATACGGTTCGTCTTCATAGCCAACAAAGATGCAGCTTGAAATAAGAAGGGTATATATACTGTCCTCTTTTGTATGGATTAAGCGACAGCAACCATGTTGATGATTACCTCTTTTGCTAACCCCCGCGTGGCGCAGGCCTTTGTTGATTACATGGCGACGCAGGGCGTTATCCTGACCATTCAACAACATCATCAAAGCGATGTCTGGCTGGCGGATGAAACGCAGGCCGAACGTGTGCATGCTGAGCTGGCGCGTTTTATGGAGAACCCTGGCGATCCGCGCTATCTCGCGGCCAGTTGGCAGTCCGGTCATACTGGCAGTGGGCTGCGTTATCGCCGCTTCCCGTTTATTGCCACACTGCGTGAGCGTGCCGGCCCGGTCACCTGGCTGATTATGGCGGCCTGTATTCTGGTATTTATCGTCATGAATATCGTTGGCGATCAAACCGTAATGGTGTGGCTGGCCTGGCCGTTTGACCCATCATTACAGTTTGACGTCTGGCGCTACTTCACTCACGCCTTCATGCACTTTTCGCTGATGCATATCCTCTTCAACCTGCTGTGGTGGTGGTATCTTGGTGGTGCGGTTGAAAAACGTTTAGGCAGCGGCAAACTGATAGTGATTACGGTCATCAGCGCCCTACTGAGCGGATATGTACAGCATAAGTTTAGCGGCCCGTGGTTCGGCGGGCTTTCCGGCGTCGTTTATGCGCTGATGGGTTACGTCTGGCTGCGTGGCGAGCGCGATCCGCAAAGCGGAATCTACCTGCAGCGCGGGCTGATTATTTTCGCGCTGATTTGGATCGTCGCCGGATGGTTTGATTTGTTTGGGATGTCGATGGCCAATGGCGCACATATCGCCGGGCTGGCAGTTGGGTTGGCAATGGCGTTCGCGGATACGTTAAATGCGCGAAAACGAACATAGTTCCAGGGAATAACAATGAAACAAACACAACGACATGATGCAATCATTGAGCTGGTAAAAAAACAGGGATACGTCAGTACTGAAGAGCTGGTGGAGCATTTCTCCGTTAGCCCACAAACGATTCGCCGGGATCTCAATGACCTGGCCGATCAAAACATGATTCTGCGTCATCACGGTGGCGCGGCGCTACCGTCCAGTTCCGTCAACACACCGTGGCACGATCGTAAAGCCACGCAGACGGCGGAAAAAGAGCGTATTGCGCGTAAAGTTGCCTCGCAGATCCCTAACGGTTCAACGCTGTTTATTGATATCGGGACCACGCCCGAGGCGGTGGCGTACGCGCTACTCGACCACAGCAATTTACGTATTGTGACCAACAACCTCAACGTGGCGAACACGCTGATGGTAAAAGAGGATTTTCGCATTATTCTCGCGGGTGGTGAACTTCGCAGTCGGGACGGCGGTATTATTGGCGAAGCGACGCTCGACTTTATTTCTCAGTTCCGCCTGGACTTCGGCATTCTGGGGATCAGCGGCATCGACAGTGACGGCTCGCTGCTGGAATTCGACTATCACGAGGTGCGTACCAAGCGCGCAATTATTGAGAATTCCCGCCACGTCATACTGGTGACGGATCATTCGAAGTTTGGCCGTAATGCGATGGTGAATATGGGCAGTATCAGCCTGGTGGATGCGGTATATACGGATGCTCTGCCACCAGCAGGGGTAATGAAGGTGATCACCGATAACCATATTCAACTGGAACTGTGCTAACGCGTTGATGAAGAGACTGCCCGGTCAGCGTGGGTGCAGCCGGGCAACATTACACTCCATAACCCATCATTTTCAGCAGCCGCTGCGCGTGTTGGACCGCATCCTGACGGTGCGCCACGCCCAGTTTTTGATACAAATTACGGATATGCGTCTTGATGGTGGTCGCCGCTACCGCCAGTTCGCCAGCGATTTGCTCGTTGCTGTAGCCGGAGTAGATAAGCCCCAGCACCTGCCATTCGCGCTGCGTCAGCGGACTGGTGCGGATTAGCTCTGGTACTTCCGGGTGGTTCAGCAGGCGCTCAACAAAGCTTTCGTCAAAATGGGCGAACTTGTGGCGGTGATGCTGGTTGATCTCACGCAGAATGCGCTGCGCGCGGTGTTGATCCAGTTCCGGCAGCGTATTCAGTTGAATAAGCTGGCGTAGTTGCTGCGCCATCGACTCGCCTTCAATCACGAAATGGCTGATGAATCCGGTGCGATTGGCTAATTGCAGGGCATCAAGCAGCACGCGCTGCGCGTCATTTTTGCGCCCGGCCTGCCAGTAAAGTTGGTTGAGCAGCAGCAGGTTACGGTTAAGGTCGCTCATCAGGCGCAGGCTGCGTGCGTTTTCATTCAGCTCTTCGAGTACGATTTCAGCGGGTTCAAATTCACCCAGCAGAATTTGCGCTCTGGCGATATTACGCCACTGGCCTTGCAGGAAGTGGTTATTGGCAAACTCCGGTTTCGGCGTCTGGCGCAGCCAGTTGGCGGCCGACTTTTTATCGCCGACCATTTGCCAGTAGATCACCCGAACTTTATCGGCGTTTGAGATCCAGTCGCTATGGTAGTGACCGTTGCCCAGCAGATTCTCCAGGCGGTTGAGATGGCTGCGGGCATTGTCCAGATCGCCACGGGCCAACGAGCACTGCACCAACAGCGCCAGACACTGTAATTGTTGCTGCGGCTGAAAGGCGGAAAGCACTTCGATACCGCTGCGCGCAGAGGCTTCCGCTTCATCCAGTCGCGCCCACGCCCACAGCAGTTGGGCACGAATGCGCACCAGAAATTCGTGCATGGGCAACTGTTCCAGATGCTGATCTTTAATCAACTGGAACGCTTTCTCCTGGGTTTCCCAGGCGGCCTGCAAGAATCCCTGGGCAAAGAGGATTTCACTCTGCTGGATCAAACTCCAGAGCGCGTAGTGCCAGACATCATGATGACGCGCCATCTGTTCGGTCTGCTGCATCAGCGTTAAGGAGCGAGAGAGGTCGCCTTTACAGTGCAGCACTTCGCCGTGCACCGAGGTTGCAACAATACGGCTGTAATACAAGGCGATGGGCAACTCATCCAGCGCCAGTTTCGCCAGGCGTTCAGCCTCATCGGGATTGCCGTCGTTGATCGCCACCTGAGCGCGGAGCGCGTTAAACTCGGCATGCAGCGTGCTGTCCATCACGCCCTGAATCTCTTGTTCGGCACGGGCCAGCAGGGTGTTTACTTCGCTGTAGCGATGCTGGCTCTGCATCAGCCAGGCCTGTAACAACACCAGACGCGGGTTTTCCAGCAGGCTTTCCCACGGCAGCGCTTTTAGTGACTCTTCCAGCAGCGCCAGTTCGCTGTGGTTAAACAATCCCCACGCGTGGTTAAGCAAAATATCGCGCAGCATATGCGCATCGCCGGCCGCCAGCGCATGGTGGATGGCTTCGCTGGGGAAACCCTGCGCCATCCAGCTTTCCGCTGCGGCGCGATGGATATCAGGTAACTCGGTCGCCAGTTCCCACTGGCAGCGCTGGCGCAGGAAACTGCCAAACAGCGGGTGATAACTGAACCATTCGCCGGAGTCATCCATCCGTTGCAGGAAAAGCCCTTGCCGCTCGATCTCTTCCAGCCGCATCTGACCATTTTCTTCGCCGGTTACACGTATAATCAGCGCATCGTTCATTGACCGTAAAACTGCACTTTTCAGCAGGAAAAGGCGGGTGCTGACATCGACGCTGTCCAGCACTTCATCGACCAGATAATCTGAAAGATGGCTGGCGTTAATTCCCGCCAGACGGCGTGCCGACTGATGCGCAGAGTGGTTGTTTTGCCGCGCAGAGAGGGCGATGAGCTGTAATGCGGTCGCCCAGCCTGCCACATCGTCACACATCCGGCTGCTTTCGGCGGCTTCGATGGGGGAGGATAAGCGGCGGTCAAAAAACTGTTTGGCTTCCTGATGATTAAAGGCTAGTTGCTGACTGCCTATCTCCAGAAGCTGGTCGCGCACGCGCAGGTTGGCAATCCCCAACTGCGGTAAATTACGCGACAGTACCACCAGCGTGAGATTTTCAGGCTGATGACGCAGGAAGAAGCGCATGGACTCATGAATCACCGGATTAGTGATCAGATGGTAATCGTCGATGACCAGATACAGCGGGCGATGCCATTCCGCCAGCTCAATAAAGAGCTGCGCAAAAAGCGAAGTCAGACTGACATACTGCCGTTTTTGCACCATCACTTCGCTGGTGGTGCAATGACCGTTAGTGGCCTGCTGTACCGCGGCAATCAGATAGCTGGCAAAACGCTCCTGCTGGTTGTCGCCCTCATCCAGTGAGTACCAGCCGAGTTCACTTTTCCCGGCGGCCCATTGTGAAATGAGCGTAGTCTTCCCATAACCTGCAGGACTTGTGATCAGGGCCAGCCTGAAATTGTTCGCGCCGGAAAGTTTAGCCAACAGGCGCTCACGGACCACTGTATGGTCGAGACGAACCGGACGACTTAGTTTGGACGGAATCAACATAGTTAACACTTCACTGTGGAAAATGGGGGACTGCGATTTTTTTTGCGCTTCGTAATTAATAGATATAAGGTCGGCCAGATTAGGAACTTTTGCAAGGTATGTCCGGTAATGAACCGCCTTAATTTGCACTACATCACAAATTTATCTGATGGATAACCTCTACTGGATACGGTTGGCGGAGGGGATGCCGGGGTATTTACTTTTGCTGAAGAGTCCTGACACTTTGTATAGGCTTACGATCCTCTCTGTGACAGGCGAAATTGTAACTTACCGTGATAAAATTTTTACCGACAAAGGGTAATCAAAAGGTGAGGATGTTATCGATATAAAAAAAGGTAATCTTATTCTCGTTATTATTAGCAGTTTCTATGACTGCTCCTACCAGAAACTACGATTATCAACAAGGGTTTCGCAAAGCTTAACATCAGTCACATGATAATCATGAAGGTTGTCCTGTGGGCAGGAGTGGTAGGAAAGTGCCAGCAACAGAAATGGCACAATAAAGTTAGCAATAAAACCGATAATAAAGAATAAGGTGATAGCGGCGAGAACCCATCCTTCAAAAGGATCGGGAAGTGCCTTGTATTGCAAATCATCGGTAAATAAAACACGAACCATAGCAATCACAACATACATGACCAGAGGTATAGCTCCTATAAGTGCACAAGTTTGATTATAAGAAATAACGTCTCCCATCCTCATTAAAGATAAAAAATCCGTCATAACCAATCCAAAGAATAAGAAATCCAAAAAGCCAAAACAAAAAATAATAAAAAAAATAATTATGATTTGGAGTCGTAATTTTCGCATGCCTGTTTGCCTGTACATAAATGAGAGTTAAAAAAACTACGATTATCAACAAGGGTTTCGCAAAGCTTAACATCAGTCACATGATAATCATGAAGGTTGTCCTGTGGGCAGGAGTGATATGACGATACCAGAAATAAAAGCAGGACAATAAAGTTTGCAATAAAGCCGATAGCAAAAAAGAGCGCGCCAGTGCCCAGCACCCAGACTTCAAAAGGATCAGGAAGGGCTTTGTATTGCAAATCATTGCTGAATAAAACCCGTACCATAGCAAAGGTTGTATACAACATTAACGGTATTCCACTTATTAGTAAGCACGTATGGTGATATGTGATTACATCACCCATTCTTATCAATGATAAAAAATCGGTCATAACAAAACCAAATATTTGTAAATCAAGAATGCCAAGGAGAAATATAATCAGCAAAAAATACATTAGCCGCATAAATAATTTCTTCATAAGTCCTCCTTAAAATGAGTCAAAGTAGGGAGAGTCGAATCCATAATCGTAATTTTTATGATGATGTATATAATCACGAAGCTTTTCTTTTAACGCATTTGATAGCCCCAATTTGTCATCAATTATGTTAAGTCCAATGTTGAGACCTATTCCTATGGCAACTATGAATCCAATTGCAACAATTATTGGTGCACTAATTAAAGTCAAAACTCCCGCGACCACCCCAATCACAACCCCCGACACTACCGCTTTAGCCATGTCCATTGAAATATCGACCAGAAAATCCACCATCTGATAATCTGATTTAAAAATCAATTCGATGGCTCGCCAGGCCAGAGAAAAATAGAGGCAATATCTGACACCACTGCTGATACTGTTGTAAAGCCCACGTTTACCGATGGCCATTTCCAGTATTTGCGGATGCCTGGCACCGTAGCGGGTCCCGTTAAGAATACGGCGTAACGCAGGGTATCCCGTAATTTTTATATAGGCTTTGCCGCCCACGTTGTACTCGATCGCTTTTATTTTTAATACAGTAAAGTTAAAAACCAATTCGTTAGCCGGGTTGTAATATGTTGTGAGCTTAGACAGACTGCGAAAGGCATCCAGTCCATCTTTCATATTCCCCGGCGCTGCGCGGTACGAAAAAAACTGATCAATTCCTCCCATTAAGTCATCCACGACTTGCTGTGCTTCTTCTATCGTCAACAGGAGGATATGGTGGTGTTGTGTGATGAATGATCCATCCATAAAAGCCATATCGCGCTGCACAGGGTTCATTGAACTCCAGTGGATGTCTGCTGAGCCGCGCAGCGGATCGCCATCGGGGTGACGTGAAGTGTTCTCGTACAACGAAGAAGAGGGACGATGACGCATGCTATTTCCTTATATATGTTATTCAGACTCAGAAGAGCCGGTCGCTCCAAAAGCTAAAGGCGCTGGTGCTCGCCATACAGTGTTCCCAACTGATGGACTCATACGTAAAACAAACACGTTCCTGTGCTTCGTTTCCATGTTCAATAATATTATGTGGCACAATTATTTTGATGTTAGAAATATGAGCTTTGAATAATTTAATTTTATAGTAGATCTCCTGTTGACCTCCTGGATTAACGCGATACAGGTCAAGTTCACACTCAAGCGTTTCGTTATCGTTGATGGCTTTGCTGAGTAACGGCGACGAACGGTCAACGGGCTTAATTATTTGCAATTCATGATGACAAACATTTTGTTGCCGTGATGTTTCATGTTCAAGTGCGTAAATCATTATCTGATCAATATGACGGGTTTGAGATTTATTACCTATTGAACTCCGGGAGCCGCACTGCGCTGATATATCTCCCTGAATCTCTCCTGTCAGCGTGAGCCAGGATAAATGGGACATATTATTTCCTTTTAATTTATTAGTGGTGATAATATATTAAAATACAATAAATTTAGTGTGCGCTTGTATTATTGTCATTTCAACTGGTTTTGTTTTTATATGGACTTGAAACCAGGGCGATTCTTCATACCCGCGTTATATCATTTCATCCCTGATTCTGTGATTAGAGCCAGGTAAAATATAAAAATGGATTAAAATAAGTGTATGACTGGGATCTGAACAGTCGGGTGCGGTACGCGAGAGTGGCACCGATCACACTTTTACGCTCATCCCCACTACTCCTCCCCGCCTAATCAAGAGTGGGATGAGGAAGGTCAACATTGAGCCTGGCAAACTAGCGATAACGTTGTTTTTTACCAAAGGACCCGGAATTCCTATGTCACAGCCAACCTTCAATCAAGAGCAATTTCAGGCAGCCCTGACACGTCAGTGGCAGCGTTTCGGTTTACTGTCAGCTCACGAGATGACGTCCCGTCAATGGTGGCACGCCGTCAGCGGCGCGCTGGCGGAACTTCTCAGTGCCCAACCTGTGGCGAAACCGGCGAAAAATCAGCGCCATGTGAACTACATCTCGATGGAGTTCCTGATTGGTCGTCTGACGGGGAATAATCTGCTTAACCTGGGCTGGTATCAGGCGGTGAGCGATGCGCTGAAAGCGTACGACGTCCAGCTGACCGATTTGCTGGAAGAAGAGATCGACCCGGCGCTGGGCAACGGAGGATTAGGGCGTCTTGCCGCCTGCTTCCTGGACTCAATGGCGACCGTGGGTCAATCTGCCACCGGTTATGGTCTGAACTATCAGTACGGCCTGTTCCGTCAATCCTTTGCCGACGGCCAGCAAATGGAAGCGCCGGATGACTGGCATCGCGGCAGCTATCCGTGGTTCCGTCATAACGAGCAGCTTGATGTGCAGGTGGGTATTGGCGGTAAGGTGACAAAAGGCGGTCACTGGGAACCCGGCTTTGTGATTACCGGGCAGGCGTGGGATCTGCCGGTGTTGGGCTACCGTAACGGCGTGGCGCAACCGCTGCGTCTGTGGCAGGCCACTCACGCTCATCCGTTTAACCTGACCAAATTTAATGACGGCGATTTCCTGCGTGCGGAACAGCAGGGGATTGACGCCGATAAACTGACCAAAGTGCTTTACCCGAACGATAACCACACGGCGGGTAAGAAGCTGCGTCTGATGCAGCAATACTTCCAGTGCGCCTGTTCAGTGGCAGACATTCTGCGTCGTCATCATCTGGCTGGCCGCAAACTGCATGAGCTGGCGGATTACGAAGTCATTCAACTGAACGATACCCATCCGACAATTGCGATTCCGGAACTGCTGCGCGTGCTGCTTGACGAGCATCAGATGAGCTGGGACGACGCCTGGGCGATCACCAGCAAAACCTTCGCTTATACCAACCATACCCTGATGCCAGAAGCGCTGGAGTGCTGGGATGAGAAGCTGGTGAAAGCGCTGCTGCCGCGTCATATGCAGATCATCAAAGAGATTAACGATCGCTTTAAGACGCTGGTCGATAAAACCTGGCCTGGCGACAAGCAGGTTTGGGCAAAGCTGGCGGTGGTTCACGACAAACAGGTGCGCATGGCGAACATGTGCGTCGTCAGCGGCTTTGCGGTCAACGGCGTTGCCGCGCTGCACTCCGATCTGGTGGTGAAAGATCTGTTCCCGGAATATCACCAACTGTGGCCGAACAAGTTCCATAACGTGACCAACGGCATCACGCCGCGTCGCTGGATCAAACAGTGCAACCCGGAACTGGCTGCGCTGTTTGATAAAACGCTGAAAAAAGAGTGGGCGAACGATCTCGATCAGTTGATCAATCTTGAGAAGTACGCTGATGATGCTAAATTCCGCAAGACCTGGCGTGATATCAAGCAGGCCAATAAGGTACGTCTGGCTGAGTTTGTGAAAGTTCGTACCGGGATTGAGATTAACCCGCAGGCGATTTTCGATATTCAGATTAAGCGTCTGCACGAATACAAACGTCAGCACCTGAACCTGCTGCATATCCTGGCGTTGTATAAAGAGATTCGCGAAAACCCGCAGGCCGATCGCGTACCGCGCGTGTTCCTGTTTGGCGCGAAGTCGGCTCCGGGTTACTACCTGGCGAAAAACATCATCTTTGCCATTAACAAGGTGGCGGAAACCATTAATAACGACCCGAACGTCGGCGACAAACTGAAAGTGGTGTTCCTGCCGGATTACTGCGTGTCAGCAGCAGAAATGCTGATTCCGGCGGCGGATATCTCCGAGCAGATCTCCACAGCGGGGAAAGAAGCTTCCGGCACCGGCAACATGAAGCTGGCGCTAAACGGCGCACTGACGGTCGGCACCCTGGACGGCGCGAACGTAGAAATCGCCGAGAAAGTGGGTGATGAGAATATCTTTATCTTTGGGCATACCGTGGAACAGGTGAAGGCGCTGAAAGCCAAAGGCTACGATCCGCTGAAATGGCGCAAAAAGGATAAAGTGCTCGATGCCGTGCTGAAAGAGCTGGAGAGCGGTAAGTTCAGCGCCGGCGATAAGCATGCCTTTGATCAGATGCTGCACAGCATAGGCAAACAGGGGGGCGATCCGTATCTGGTGATGGCGGACTTTGCGGCCTACGTTGAGGCGCAGAAACAGGTGGATGTGTTGTATCGTGACCAGGAGGCCTGGACGCGTGCGGCGATCCTGAACTCCGCACGCTGCGGTATGTTCAGCTCGGATCGCTCCATTCGCGATTATCAGACCCGAATCTGGCAGGCGAAACGCTAAGGAAGCGCGATGGATAGCAAACGTCTGGATAATGCCGCGCTGGCGGCGGGGATCAGTCCCAATTATATCAATGCCCACGGCAAGCCGCAGTCAATTGGTGCCGAAACCAAGCGACGTTTGTTGGATGCTATGCACCGTACCGCTGCCGCCGCAAAGGTAGCGGTGACGGCGGTGCCGAATGTGATGGTCTACACCGCAGGCAAAAAGATGTCGCTAGCGGTAGAGGGACACGGTGAATTCAACTGGCTGTTGACCACCGAAGAGGGTGTGCAGTTTAAGGGGCACGCCACCGGCGGGAAATCCTTTACTCTGCCGACAAAGCTGCCGCTGGGTTATCACACGTTGACCCTGACGCAGGATGAACAGCGACACCATTGCCGCATCATCGTGGCGCCAAAACGCTGCTACGAGCCGCAGGCGCTGCTGACCGGGCAGAAACTCTGGGGTGCCTGCGTACAGCTCTATACGCTGCGTTCAGAGCACAACTGGGGAATCGGTGATTTCGGCGATCTGAAGTCAATGCTGGTGGATGTAGCAAAACGCGGGGGGGCGTTTATCGGCCTCAATCCGATCCACGCGCTCTATCCGGCAAACCCGGAGAGCGCCAGCCCGTACAGCCCGTCTTCACGTCGCTGGCTGAACGTCATTTACATTGATGTGAACGCTGTCGATGATTTTCGCCTGAGTCAAGAAGCGCAGGCCTGGTGGCAGATGCCCGATACGCAGAAAATACTGCAACAGGCGCGGGATGCCCAATGGGTGGATTACTCGGCAGTCACCACGCTGAAGATGACCGCGCTGCGCATGGCATGGAAAGGGTTTGCCACGCGCGACGATGAACAGATGGCGGCATTCCGGGCGTTCGTGGCTCAGGAAGGCGACAGCCTGTACTGGCAGGCGGCGTTTGATGCGCTGCATGCCTGGCAGGTGAAAGAGGATGAACTGCGCTGGGGCTGGCCGGCCTGGCCGGAAGCGTATCAGTCTGTTGATTCGCCGGAGGTGGAAAAATTCTGTCACGAACATCGTGATGAAGTGGATTTTTATCTCTGGTTACAGTGGCTGGCGTACATCCAGTTTGCCGCCTGCTGGGAAACCAGTCAGGGCTTTAAGATGCCAATTGGCCTGTATCGCGATCTGGCGGTGGGCGTGGCGGAAGGTGGGGCGGAAACCTGGTGCGATCGCGAGCTGTATTGCCTGAAAGCCTCTGTTGGCGCGCCGCCGGATATCCTCGGTCCGCTTGGACAGAACTGGGGCCTGCCGCCGATGGATCCGCATATCATTACGGCGCGTGCCTACGAGCCGTTTATCGAACTCCTGCGGGCGAATATGCAAAACTGCGGCGCGCTGCGCATCGATCATGTCATGTCGATGCTGCGGTTGTGGTGGATCCCCTACGGTGAAACCGCCGACCACGGCGCCTATGTTCACTATCCGGTCGACGACCTGTTGTCGATTCTGGCGCTGGAAAGTCAGCGTCACCATTGCATGGTGATTGGTGAAGACTTGGGTACCGTTCCGGTGGAGATTGTTGGCAAACTGCGAAGCAGCGGCGTGTACTCCTACAAAGTGCTCTATTTCGAGAACGACCATGAGAAGAACTACCGTGCGCCGAAAGCGTATCCGGAACAATCAATGGCTGTCGCGACGACGCATGATCTTCCTACGCTCAAAGGTTATTGGGACAGCGGTGATTTGACGCTGGGCAAAGCGCTGGGACTGTATCCTGATGAAGTGGTGCTGCGCGGACTGTATCAGGACCGTGAGCGGGCGAAACAAGGGCTATTAGATGCGCTGCACAAGTACGGTTGCCTGCCAAAACGTGCCGGGCGTAAGGCTTCGCTGATGGCGATGACGCCGATGCTCAATCGGGGGATGCAGCGTTATATCGCCGACAGTAACAGTGCGTTATTAGGGTTGCAGCCGGAAGACTGGCTGGATATGGCGGAACCGGTCAACATTCCGGGGACCAGTTCAGAGTACAAAAACTGGCGTCGTAAGCTCTCCGTGACTCTTGAAGCGATGTTTGCCGATGAACGGGTGAACAAGCTGATTAAGGATCTGGATAAACGGCGAAAAGCGGCAGCGAAGAAGACGTGAAAAAAAGAACCCGCCAACTGGCGGGTTCTTTTTAGCGTTAAACCACCGTTCCCAGCAGCAGACAGCCAATCAGTCCGCAGACAGAGATAATGGTTTCCAGCATCGACCAGGACTTGATAGTCTCGCCGATGGTCAGGTTAAAGTACTCTTTGAACAGCCAGAAGCCAGGGTCGTTTACGTGAGAGAAGATAACGCTACCGGAACCGACAGCGATAACCATCAGCTCAGGGCTGACGCCGGTGGTTGCGATCAGCGGTGCGACAATTCCACCCGCCGTAATTGCGGCAACGGTAGCAGAACCCAGCGCGATACGCAGAACGGCGGCGATAGACCATGCCATCAGCAGCGGAGAGATATTGGTTTCGTGCATCATGGACGCAATGTATTTGTCCACGCCGCTGTCGACCAGCACCTGCTTGAACGCACCGCCACCGCCGATGATCAACAGCATCATTGCGATAATTTTGATGGAAGAGGTCAACGTATCGTTAATCTGATCCATTGAACGGCCACGGTTCAGACCGAAGGTGAACAGGGCGATCAGGACTGCAATCAGGGTTGCCATCACCGGGTCACCAAAGAACTCGGCAACAGGCAGGAACGCATGGCCTTTCGGCAGGATCATCTCTGCAATAGCGCGCATTGCCATCAGTACTACCGGAACCAGTGAGGTCCAGACGCTGACGCCAAAACTCGGCATCTCTTCTTCCGTGAAGGTTTTCGCGCTGTACAGACCTTCCGGGATCGGCTTATCGATGCCTTTCAGGCAGCGAGCGAAGACCGGACCCGCCAGAATGACGGTCGGGATTGCCAGGATCGTACCAAACAGCAGGGTTTTACCCATGTCGGCATGGAAAATGGTCGCGATAGCGGTCGGGCCTGGGTGCGGGGGCAGGAAGCCGTGCGTGACGGAGAGCGCCGCAGCCATCGGAACACCGACATACAGCAGCGGGATGTTAGCCGCGGCGGCAATAGTGAACACCAGCGGCAGCATCAGCACAAAGCCCACTTCATAGAACAGTGCAAAACCGACGGTGAAACCGGTTAATACCACGGCCCACTGAATGTGTTTCTTACCAAATTTCGCAATCAGCGTGGTGGCGATACGCTGCGCACCCCCGCAGTCTGCCAGCATTTTGCCGAGCATGGCGCCAAAGCCCATAATCAGGGCAAGACTTCCCAGGGTGCCGCCGACACCCGCTTTGATGGAGCCAATGACTTTATCGAGCGGCATTCCTTGCATCAATCCAACCGCAAGCGCCACCAGGACGAGAGCGATGAAACCGTTCATTTTGAAGCGGATCATCAGGAGTAATAACAAAATTACACCGATAGCAACGATGACTAATGGCATGATTTACCTGGCCTTTCAATTTGTTATGGGTAACGTCAATGTTTTGACGACAAACTACGTTTGTCCCAACCGGGAACAGAGACGTAACGGCACCTCGACGGATTACCCTTAAAACTATCTAGTTTAGTCGGATGTGATGTGTGTGTTTGGTGCCCATATGAATGATACGGGTAACATAGGGTGATTGAGAATCACCCCGGCAGGCAAAATTTAAATTATGCGAGGCAGGTCAAATTATCGAAGAGGATATTGCAAAAGACGCAAAGAGGGGCGCTATGCCCGATAAGCGTTAGCGCCATCGGGCAATACGCGAGCAGCGAACTTAGTAGTAGGAGTGTTCGCCACGCTGGTGTTCGGTCAGGTCGCGAACGCCTTTCAGTTCCGGGAACTCGTTCAGCAGCTGCTTCTCGATCCCTTCTTTCAGGGTCACATCGACCATGGAACAGCCGTTACAGCCGCCACCAAACTGCAGAATGGCGTAGCCTTCGTCGGTGATCTCCATCAGAGAGACACGACCACCGTGACCGGCAAGCTGCGGGTTGATTTGCGACTGGAGCATATACTCCACGCGTTCCATCAGCGGCGCATCGTCAGCCACTTTACGCATTTTCGCGTTCGGCGCTTTTAGCGTCAGTTGGGAACCCAGTTGATCGGTCACGAAATCGATCTCAGCGTCTTCCAGATAGGGCGCGCTCAGCTCATCAACATAAGCGGTCAGCAGGTCAAATTTCAGGGCGGTGTCGGTTGCTTCCACGGCGTCCGGCGGACAATAAGAAACGCCACATTCAGCGTTAGGCGTACCGGGATTAATCACAAATACACGGATTTGTGTCCCTTCTTCCTGATTTGCCAGCAGTTTGGCAAAGTGCGCTTGTGCAGCATCGGAAATACGGATCATAGTAATGGCCTAATAGTTGACTATTTTAGTTGGTTATAATACGCCCATCATCGAGGCTCTACAAGGTTCGACACAGGCACCATACCTGGACAGTCGCCGCGCCGTTGCGTAAAAGCAGCTGTGCGATCTCCGCGACGGTACTCCCGGTCGTGATGACATCATCCACAACAACCATATGGAGTCCCTTCACCGGCAATTCAAGGCGAAAGGCATTTTTCAGGTTGCGCTTGCGCAATCTGGCACTGAGATGGTGCTGAGTGGCGGTAGGGCGAATGCGCGTAACGCTTCGACTGTCCCAGGGACAGCGCAGCCAGCGAGACAGCGACTGGCATAACAGATCGCTCTGATTAAACCCCCTGCGCCAGTGGCGGCGCTGCCAGAGAGGAACGCTAATCAGCCTGTCCGGCAGGGTCAGCCCGGTCTGACGACGCGCCTGCAATACCTCCAGCAGCAAAACGCGCGACAGCGCGGGGGCGATGTCGCTGCGCCGGGAAAACTTAAGTTGATGAATGAGCGTGCTGAGCGGCGGGGCATAATCGCTGACGGTAATCAGTCGCTGCCAGGGCGGCGCTTTTTGCAGGCAGCGCCCGCAGGCCATTGTGGGATGCGCGGAGGGGAGTCCACATCGTGGACAGAGCGAGACGTGCCGACGCGCAGCGCGTTCGCAGACAGAACAGATCCCCCAACGACTCAGCGCCAGCGGCATTCGGCATAGCCAGCATAATCCCGGTACTGTTAGCATAGATTCATCCTTGTTGGCGAAAAGAGAACAGTAACTGATGAATGACATCTGGTGGCAGACCCGT
The DNA here is from genome assembly GCF_013890155.1 of Citrobacter sp. RHB20-C16. Taxonomy (NCBI): domain Bacteria; kingdom Pseudomonadati; phylum Pseudomonadota; class Gammaproteobacteria; order Enterobacterales; family Enterobacteriaceae; genus Citrobacter; species Citrobacter sp. RHB20-C16. Next base: position 387,311 of record NZ_CP057630.1, read on the forward strand.
GGAGAGGGAAATTGTCATCTTGTGCTGCTGCACGGATGGGGACTTAACGCCGAAGTGTGGCATTGCATTAGCGAGGAACTGAGCTCGCATTTTACGCTGCATCTGGTCGATTTACCGGGCTTTGGCCGCAGCCAGGGTTTTGGGGCCATGACGCTTGAGGAAATGGCGGAGCGCGTCCTGGAACTGGCGCCAGAGAGCGCTATCTGGCTCGGCTGGAGTCTTGGCGGGTTAGTGGCGAGCCAGGTGGCATTAACTCATCCCGAGCGCGTTCAGGCGCTGGTGACGGTGGCGTCATCGCCCTGTTTCAGCGCACGTGAAAATTGGCCGGGGATTAAGCCGGAAGTCCTGGCGGGGTTCCAGCAGCAACTGAGTGAAGACTTCCAGCGGACGGTAGAGCGCTTTCTGGCATTGCAAACGATGGGAACGGAAACGGCGCGTCAGGATGCACGCGCATTGAAAAAGACCGTGCTGGCGCTGCCGATGCCGCCGGTAGATGTGCTTAACGGAGGGCTGGAGATCCTGAAAACGGTTGATCTGCGCGAGTCACTGACATCGTTAACGGTACCGTTCCTGCGTTTGTACGGCTATCTTGACGGGTTGGTTCCCCGCAAGGTGGTGCCACTGCTTGATGCACTATGGCCAGCGAGCGAATCGCTGATCTTTGCCAGGGCAGCGCATGCCCCGTTTATTTCGCATCCTGATGAATTCTGTCAGACGCTGGTGGCGCTAAAGCAAAGACTGTAACGCGAAGAAAAATGCCCGGAAAGTGTCTTACTTACCGGGCCGGAGATTAATGGTTCCGCGCGATGCAGCATAATCTCGTCATCAGGAACGACGGTAACCACCAGTGGCAACGACGCACCATACAAACGCCGTGCTGCTTGCGGACTCTCCGTAATACCTTAACGCAGCGCCCACCATTCACGCAGGCAGGCTTTGCCTTCCGGGCAACTTTTGCAGCTTCCGGAGAGACAGCCGTCAGGTTCTTCCTGAATCCGCATAGCTTTACCCATCATTTCCAGTTGACTGAGCATGGCGTCGATCATCGGCTGCGGCGTTTGCAATGTATGGCTGATTTGCGCTGCCTCCATGCGCCCCCGCAAGGCCAATAAATCGCGAACCTGAATTAGCGAAGCCATCGTGACACCTTAGTGACAATCGCCGGTGGTTGTACTGGCGCAGCAATCGCTGGCTTTTTTCCGCGTGGCCAGCAGATTGACATCCACCCGGCTACGCGCCCGGCGCAGCAGTCCCAGCACCACAACGTTAAACAGGATCACGGCCAGGATACAAACCAGACTGTAGCGCGGATGCTCACTGTAGCTGGCGACCTGGTAGAACAGGGTTGACAGCGAGTAGGCGATGTTCAGCCCCCACAGAATGGAGAAGCCCATCCAGCCGCGGCTCGATTCACGGGCAATTGCCCCCATTACCGAGATGCAGGGAACATACAGCAGGACGAAAATCAGGTAGCTGTAGGCTGCCGCCGCGCTGCCAAATTTCGCATCCATGACGCCCATTGCGCCAGTCGCCATTTCTCCGTCGCCTTTGCTGGCTTCAATAGGGTTCGCCAGTACGCTCAGGCTGAAAGTATCTTTCAGGCTCTGCCAGGTTTCATCCAGCGCGCTCAGCAGCTCATCGCCAAGATTAAATTCAGCCGGATTAAATTCCTCATCCTGAATGTTTTCTGCGGTATAGAGCGTGTTGAGTGTACCGACCACCACTTCTTTCGCCATCGCACCCGTGAACAGCCCAACCGTTGCCTGCCAGTTGTCTTCATGAACACCAATCGGTTTAAAGATGGGAGTGATGACGCGACTGACGGAGGCCAGCGCCGAATCGTTGATATTATCGACAATCTTGCCGCTGAGTGAAAAGCTGTTAAACGCGCTCAGGAAGATGCTGACAATGACGATCACTTTACCGGCGCGCAGCACAAACCCTTTCAGGCGCTGCCAGGTCTGGATGATCAGACTCTTGATATGCGGGACGTGATAAACCGGAAGCTCCATAACAAACGGAGACGCTTCGCCACGCATGATCGTGTGTTTGAGCATCAGGCCGGTCAGAACCGCCATCACAATGCCCAGCACATACAGGGAGAACACCGCCAGCGCGCCGTTCTGCCCGAAGAAGGCCGCCGCAAACACGGCGAAAATCGCCAGTCGTGCCCCACAGGACATGAACGGTGCCATCATGATAGTCATCAGACGCTCACGTGGCGCATCCAGGGTGCGGGCCCCCATCACCGATGGCACGTTGCAGCCAAAGCCGACAATCAGCGGGACGAATGATTTGCCCGGCAGTCCCAGCGCCTGCATCAGACGGTCCATCACAAACGCTGCGCGCGCCATGTAACCGGAGTCTTCGAGGAACGAGAGGAACAGGTACATCATGCCGATCTGCGGAACCAGCGGCAGAACGGTGTTAATCCCACCGCCCAGCCCTTGGGCGAGGAAAATGGTCAGCCAGTCCGGGAAGTGAAGGGTATAACCGATCCACTGGATACCGTGAATAAAAATCGCCACAGAGCCAGCATCAAAAATAGGGGCCAGCGCGCCGCCAATGTTAATGGCAAGCAGGAACATCAGGTACATCACAAACAGGAAGATCGGCAGACCGAGAAAACGATTGAGGATGATTTTATCCACCGCCGTTGTAAAGCGGCTGGGCTCTGCTGTTAAAGTGTTGCTCACCACGTCGCAGATCGCCGCAATGCACTGGTAACGCGCATCGGCGATATGCAGTGCCGGGTCGTCCATCTCGTCGCTCAGATGCGCCAGCGAAATATCCAGTTGCGCAGCAGCGTCACCGGCGTATGCCCGGCTGTAGATATCCCCTTCCAGCATTTGCAAGCCGAGCCAGCGGCGCTGTTGTACCGGCATTTCTTTAGCCATGGCGTTTGCCAGTTTATCGGCCTCACGCAGCAGCGGCTGGGCGTAATGCACCAGTTCAACGTTTTCGTTCTTGCTGTGGCGGTCAATCGCCAGCTTCAGCGCTTCGATACCGCGTCCACGGGTAGAAACCAGCGGGACGACCGGGCAGCCAAGGCGGGTTGAAAGGGCATCGATATCAATGCGGATTTTCTGTTTTTCCGCAATGTCGAGCATGTTGAGTGCAACAATGCAGGGAATGCCCAGCTCAAGCAGTTGCAGCGTCAGATAGAGGTTACGCTCAAGATTTGAGGCATCTACCACGTTAATTAACAGGTCGGCGTCGCCGCTCAGAATGTAGTGGCAGGCAATCTGCTCATCCAGAGAGGTTTGCGAAGAGATGGTAGTGAGCGAATACGTGCCGGGCAGATCGACCAGCGTGACCTGATGATCCGTGGTCGTGAATTGCCCCTCTTTACGTTCCACGGTGACCCCAGCCCAGTTGCCTACGCGCTGGCGCGCACCGGTCAGTTGGTTAAACAGGGTTGTCTTGCCGGAATTTGGATTACCAATTAAGCCAATGGTTAATTTTTTCATCGTTATAGACTCACTGTATTAACAGGAAACCGCTTCCACTTCTAATAATGCCAGGTCTTTTTTACGCAATACCAGGCTAACGCGACGCGTTTCAATATGGACAGGATCGCCTAAGGGGGCGACGCGCACCACGTTAAATGAGGAACCCGGGAGCATGCCGAGGGAAAGCAGTTTCTGACGGTATGCAGGACTTATTTCTCGGGAAAAACCAGTGATTTTCCACGCAGTATCTGGAGCAAATTGCATAAGAACCTACTTGTTTCTCGCTAACTGGATGTTTACCTCATGGGGCAAAGGGGCGCGGCATGAGACCAGATGATTAGCCAACGAAGGAAAGAGTAAATAATCAACAATGCAATGATAATGAGAATGGTTTTTATCTTCAACCGATTAAATGTGACGGAATGTAGGTTTGAATAATAATCTGCGTCATTTTTGATATGGCTCAAAAATAATAACCAGCAGGTGAAATGATTTGAATTCTTAATAAATTAACGTTGTTAATGTTTAATTAAGGTTTCATCTGTTAATGGCGTGATAAATATAACGCGATGGAGAAGGTGGATGCGGTAAAGGGCCGGACAGGGCGGTTCCGCCGCCATCCGGCACTCGATCTAAACTTAACGTTTTTTACCCATTGCTGCCGCCAGCGCATCCATCATCGCGCTGTTACCGGCGGGCTGCGCTTCACGAGTACGTGGTTTTGCCGCTTTCGCTGCCGGACGATCATTGCCGCCGCCGCGACGGGCATTGGTTTCACCCGGCTGTTCGTCCAGACGCATCGTCAGGGCAATACGCTTACGTTGCAGATCAACTTCCAGTACTTTCACCTTCACGATGTCGCCCGCTTTCACCACGGTGTGGGGATCGTCAACAAACTTGTTCGACAGCGATGAGATGTGAACCAGTCCATCCTGGTGAACGCCGATATCCACAAATGCACCAAAGTTGGTGACGTTGGTGACGGCACCCTCGAGAACCATCCCCGGCTGCAAATCGTTCATGGTTTCAACGCCATCGGCAAACTGCGCGGTTTTGAATTCCGGACGCGGATCGCGACCCGGTTTCTCCAGCTCTTTGATGATGTCACTGACGGTCGGGACACCGAACTTGTCGTCGGTAAAATCGACGGCTTTCAGATTGCGCAGTTCGCTGCTGTTGCCCATCAGATCTTTCAGCGCCTGTTGAGTTGCCGCCAGAATACGTTCCACGACCGGATAGGCTTCCGGGTGAACGGTGGAAGCATCCAGCGGGTTATCACCGTGGTTAATACGCAGGAAGCCTGCGCACTGTTCGAAGGCTTTCGGTCCCAGTCGGCTGACTTTCAGCAGTTGCTGACGATTCTGGAACTGCCCGTTCTCGTCGCGCCAGGCCACGATATTCTGCGCCATCATTCGGGTCAGACCGGCTACACGGGTTAACAGCGGAACCGATGCCGTATTCAAATCAACGCCGACGGCGTTCACACAGTCTTCCACTACCGCGTCCAGCTTACGGGCTAACTGTGTCTGGCTGACGTCATGCTGATACTGACCGACGCCGATCGATTTCGGATCGATTTTCACCAGCTCAGCGAGCGGATCCTGCAGACGGCGCGCAATAGAGACCGCGCCGCGCAGCGAGACGTCGAGATCCGGGAACTCCTGGGCTGCCAGTTCTGACGCGGAATAGACTGACGCCCCGGCTTCGCTGACGATCACTTTCTGCGCCGTCACTTTCGGGAACTGTTTCTGTACATCGAGGAAGAAGCGTTCGGTTTCACGCGAGGCGGTGCCGTTACCAATCGCCACCAGTTCCACATTGTACTTTTCACACAGCGCAGCCACTACCACGGCGGCTTTCGCCGCCTGACCGGTGTGAGGATAGATGGTATCGGTGGCGACCAGCTTACCAGTGCCATCCACCACGGCGACTTTTACCCCGGTACGCAGACCCGGATCGAGGCCCATAGTGGCACGCAGACCCGCTGGTGCCGCCATCAACAGGTCGTGCAGGTTGCGGGCGAATACGTTGATTGCTTCGTCCTCCGCGCGCTCGCGGACAGTCCCCATCAGCTCGGTCTCGAGGTGCATAAGCACCTTGATACGCCACGTCCAGCTCACCACGCCTTTGCGCCAGCTGTCTGCCGGTGCGTTGTTCAGACGCAGGCCGAGGTGATCCATAATGATCTGCTCGCAGTAGCTCTCTTTCGGCGGCTCATCGAACTGCGGATCGGCATTCAGCGAAAGCTGCAACACGCCTTCATTACGACCGCGGAACATTGCCAGCGCACGGTGAGAAGGCACGGAGGCGATCGGCTCGTGATGATCGAAATAGTCGCGGAATTTTGCGCCTTCTTCTTCTTTACCGCTGACTACGCTGGCAACCAGATGGGCATTTTTCCACAGATAGTCACGTACCTTCGCCAGCAGCGCGGCGTCTTCGGCAAAGCGTTCCATCAGGATATAGCGTGCGCCATCAAGCGCGGCTTTGCTGTCGGCAACCCCTTTCTCTGCATCGATATATTTTGCCGCTTCGGTGTCCGGATCGTGTGACGGGTCGTTCCACAACAGGTCGGCCAGCGGTTCCAGACCGGCTTCAATCGCTATCTGTCCACGGGTGCGGCGTTTGGGTTTATACGGGAGGTAAAGATCTTCGAGTTCGGTCTTACTTAACGTGCCGTTGATGGCAGTCGCCAGATCATCGGTCAGTTTGCCTTGCTCGGAAATGGACTTGAGAATGGCCTGACGGCGCTCTTCCAGTTCGCGCAAATAGCCCAGTCGGGTCTCCAGATTACGCAGTTGCGTATCATCCAGGCCGCCGGTGATTTCCTTACGGTAACGTGCGATAAACGGCACGGTGTTCCCTTCGTCAAGCAGGCGAACGGCAGCGGTGACCTGGTCGGCCCGGGCCTGAATTTCACCCGCAATAATGCGGCAGAAAGAATCATTCATCATGGATTGGCTTCATCTACTGAGTAAAAAATCAGGGAACAGTTATACGGATTGATGGGCAAAAACGCCAGCCATAGCGCGGGGCTTCGGATTGTTCCTGCTCATTTTACGTATTCGATCGCATTCACGTACCAGCTTGCTTCCCCACCAGGCGTGTTGACCACCGCGAGATCGCCGACCTCTTTTTTCAGCAGCGCGCGCGCCATCGGCGAGTCGATGGAGATATAATCTTTGCGGCCAAAAATTTCATCGTAGCCGACAATCCGAAAGCGACGGGTATCGCCATCGTCATTCTCAATTTCTACCCATGCGCCGAAAAACACTTTGCCTTCCTGCTGCGGGGAGTAATCGACGATCTTCAAATTCTCCATGCATTTAGTCAGGTAACGGACGCGTCGGTCGATCTCACGCAGGCGCTTTTTATTATACTGATAGTCGGCATTCTCACTGCGGTCACCCAGACTCGCCGCCCAGGTCACCTTCTTTGTGACTTCCGGGCGTTCTTCACGCCAGAGGTAATTAAGCTCACTTTTGAGTTTTTCGTACCCTTCCCGGGTGATCAGAGGCGTTTTCATCTTATTGATTACCTTTAAGTCTGTGACGAAGCGCACAATTCGTATTACGTCACCCTGATAACAGAATAAATAATGTGCTGCGCGTTTCATTGTATACTTAAGCTGCTGTTAAATATGCTTTGTAACAATTTAGCCTGGAATTCATACCAGAATTCGCTGGTGACGAACGTAAGCTTTTTTAAGAATACATACCTTCAATTGTTGCGAACCTTTGGGAGTACAAACAATGCAAGAGAACTATAAAATTCTGGTGGTCGATGACGACATGCGCCTGCGCGCGCTGCTGGAGCGTTATCTGACCGAACAGGGCTTCCAGGTTCGAAGCGTCGCTAACGCCGAGCAAATGGATCGCCTGCTAACCCGCGAATCTTTCCACCTTATGGTACTGGATCTGATGCTGCCGGGTGAAGATGGCCTGTCTATTTGCCGCCGTCTGCGCAGCCAGAGTAACCCGATGCCGATCATCATGGTCACGGCGAAAGGGGAAGAAGTTGACCGTATTGTCGGGCTGGAAATCGGCGCCGATGACTATATCCCGAAACCGTTTAACCCACGCGAACTGCTGGCGCGTATTCGGGCGGTGCTGCGTCGTCAGGCGAACGAACTGCCGGGCGCGCCTTCTCAGGAAGAGGCGGTCATCGCTTTTGGTAAGTTCAAATTAAACCTGGGCACTCGCGAAATGTTCCGTGAAGACGAGCCGATGCCGCTCACTAGTGGTGAATTTGCGGTACTGAAAGCGCTGGTGAGCCACCCGCGCGAGCCGCTGTCCCGTGACAAACTGATGAACCTGGCGCGTGGTCGTGAGTATTCCGCAATGGAGCGTTCCATCGACGTACAGATTTCTCGTTTGCGCCGCATGGTGGAAGAAGATCCCGCTCATCCGCGTTATATCCAGACCGTGTGGGGCCTGGGTTACGTTTTTGTACCGGACGGTTCTAAAGCATGAGGCGAATGCGCTTCTCGCCACGAAGTTCATTTGCCCGCACGCTGCTGCTCATCGTCACCCTGCTGTTTGTCAGTCTGGTGACGACCTATCTGGTGGTGCTGAACTTTGCGATTCTGCCGAGTCTCCAGCAGTTTAATAAGGTCCTGGCCTACGAAGTGCGTATGCTGATGACCGATAAACTGCAACTGGAGGACGGCACGCAACTGGTGGTGCCTCCCGCTTTTCGCCGGGAAATTTACCGTGAGCTGGGGATTTCTCTTTATTCCAACGAAGCCGCCGAAGAGGCGGGACTGCGTTGGGCGCAACACTATGAATTTTTAAGCCATCAGATGGCGCAGCAGCTGGGCGGGCCGACGGAAGTGCGCGTTGAGGTCAACAAAAGCTCGCCGGTTGTCTGGCTGAAAACCTGGCTGTCCCCCAATATCTGGGTGCGCGTTCCGTTAACGGAAATTCATCAGGGCGATTTCTCCCCGCTGTTTCGCTATACGCTGGCCATCATGTTGTTGGCAATAGGGGGGGCGTGGCTGTTTATACGTATACAAAACCGACCCCTTGTGGATCTCGAACATGCCGCGCTGCAGGTAGGGAAAGGCATTATTCCACCGCCGCTGCGTGAGTACGGCGCCTCTGAGGTCCGCTCGGTGACCCGTGCCTTCAACCATATGGCAGCCGGGGTGAAGCAGCTCGCGGATGACCGAACGCTGCTGATGGCGGGGGTCAGTCACGATCTCCGCACCCCGCTGACGCGTATTCGTCTGGCGACAGAGATGATGGGCGAGCAGGATGGTTATCTGGCGGAGTCCATCAATAAAGATATCGAAGAGTGCAACGCGATCATTGAACAGTTCATCGACTACCTGCGTACCGGGCAGGAGATGCCGATGGAGATGGCCGATCTCAACGCCGTGCTGGGCGAAGTGGTGGCGGCAGAAAGTGGCTATGAGCGCGAAATTGAGACGGCGCTTCAGCCGGGTAGCATTCAGGTGAAGATGCACCCGCTGTCTATCAAGCGTGCAGTCGCCAACATGGTGGTGAACGCTGCGCGTTATGGCAACGGATGGATCAAAGTCAGTAGCGGGACGGAACCGCATCGCGCCTGGTTCCAGGTGGAAGATGACGGCCCCGGCATTAAACCTGAGCAGCGTAAACACCTGTTCCAGCCGTTTGTCCGTGGCGACAGTGCGCGTAGCACCAGCGGAACCGGTCTGGGACTGGCGATTGTGCAGCGTATCGTGGACAACCATAACGGGCTGCTGGAGATCGGCACCAGCGAGCGGGGCGGGCTCTCTATCCGCGCCTGGCTACCGGTTCCTGTGGTCCGCGTCCAGGGGACGACTAAAGAGGCGTAAAAAAAGGGAGGCGAAATGCCTCCCTTGTTATTTTTACTTTATCCGGACTGACTTACAGCTTCGGCCCGGCACTGACCAATGCTTCGCCTGCTGGCGTATCGGTGTATTTCTCGAAGTTCTCGATGAACAGTTTCGCCAGCGCAGTGGCTTTTTCCTGCCACTGTTCCGGAGACCCGTAGGTATTACGCGGGTCGAGAATACGGGTATCCACGCCTGGAAGTTCGGTCGGGATCGCCAGATCAAACATCGGCAGGTTGAAGGTTTCTGCATCGTCCAGAGAACCGTTCAGGATAGCGTCGATAATGGCGCGGGTATCTTTGATGGAGATACGTTTGCCCGTACCGTTCCAGCCAGTGTTGACCAGGTATGCCTGCGCACCTGAGGCCTGCATGCGTTTCACCAGCACTTCAGCATACTGCGTCGGATGCAGCGACAGGAATGCCGCGCCGAAGCAGGCGGAGAAGGTTGGCGTCGGCTCGGTGACACCGCGTTCCGTACCCGCCAGTTTAGCCGTGAAGCCAGACAGGAAGTGGTACTGCGTCTGGTTGGCGGTCAGGCGAGAAACCGGTGGCAGCACGCCAAAAGCATCAGCGGTCAGGAAGATCACCTTCGTGGCATGGCCGGCTTTGGAAACCGGTTTAACGATATTTTCGATGTGGTAGATAGGATAGGAAACGCGGGTATTCTCGGTTTTCGAGCCGTCGTCAAAATCGATAGTCCCATCGTCGCGCACGGTGACGTTTTCTAACAGCGCATCACGGCGGATAGCGTTGTAGATTTCCGGTTCCGCTTCTTTCGACAGCTTGATCGTTTTTGCGTAGCAACCGCCTTCAAAGTTGAACACGCCATCGTCATCCCAGCCGTGCTCGTCATCGCCGATCAGACGGCGTTTCGGGTCGGTGGAGAGGGTTGTTTTCCCGGTGCCGGAAAGACCGAAGAACACCGCAACGTCGCCTTTCTCGCCCACGTTGGCGGAACAGTGCATGGAGGCAATGCCTTTCAGCGGCAGCAGATAGTTCATCACCGAGAACATACCTTTCTTCATTTCGCCGCCGTACCAGGTACCACCAATCAGCTGGATACGTTCGGTCAGGTTGAAGGCGACAAAGTTTTCGGAGTTCAGACCCTGCTCTTTCCACTGTGGGTTTGTGCACTTCGCGCCGTTCATCACGATAAAGTCAGGCTCAAAGCCTTCCAGTTCGTCATCGCTTGGGCGGATGAACATGTTCTTCACGAAATGCGCCTGCCACGCCACTTCGGTAATGAAGCGGACAGAGAGACGAGTATCGGCGTTTGCGCCACAGAAAGCATCAACGATAAACAGACGTTTACCGGAAAGTTGTTTAGTGACTAATCCTTTCAGGTGCTGCCAGGTTTCCTGGGATAGCGGTTTGTTGTCGTTCTTGCCTTTTCCTTTGTCGGACCACCACAGCGTAACACGCGTGGTGTCATCACGAACAATGTACTTATCCTTCGGCGAACGTCCGGTGAAAATACCGGTATCAACTGCAACGGCACCCAGGTTCGTCAACACACCACGCTCATAACCTTCCAGGCTTGGGTCTAGCTCTTCCTGATAAAGGGTTTCATAGCTGGGGTTGTAGACGATATCCTGAACGTCGCTGATACCATAAGCCTTGAGATCTTGCGGGGTTAATCGTTTCACGCGCATATCACTGCTCCTTAGCCAATATGTATTACCTGGAATAGTAAGGTTTTTTTGGGGGTGTTAACCGCGACAAGGCTCATAGATTTACTTATCTGGACAAAATCACGATTGACTGAAAACGCTGTGACTCCAGTCACGAAGCGGGGCTTATTATGGCAGGAATGACTTTTTAGTTGTGGAAAATGTTCCTAAAAGGTTAAGGATTAGTATTTTTCACGGGAATGTTGTGAGTGTAATCGCATTCATACGGGAAATTAACAAACCACTTACATACAAAATATCGATTCACCACGAAAGAAAATTTTAGCAAAAAGTGCGGAATTTAGTGCGGACGGTCGGAGACGCATCGCGTCATCCGACCGGTTCAGGATATCGATCAGTGAACCTGCGGATCGGCAGGGGAGGCGTTATTACGGATCTCGGCAATATCCATGGCATTGAACAGGTAGTGGCTCCCGCAATAGTCGCAATGCATATCGATTTCGCCTTCTTCCGCCAGAATGCTATCCACCTCTTCGTCCGGCAGCGTTTTCAGTGCGCCAGCACAGCGTTCGCGCGAGCAGGTGCATTTGAACTCAACGTCCTGCGGATCGTAAAGGGTGACCTCTTCTTCGTGATACAGACGCCACAGCACTTCATTGGCTGGCAGGGTCAGTAGCTCTTCCGCCTTGATAGTTTCGGTCAGCGTGGCCAGATGGTTGAAGTCATCCGCTTGCGCATCCTGGGCTGGCATCACCTGCAACAGCATTCCGCCGGCAGCGGCTTTCCCGTCAACATCACCGGTACGAATGAACAGACGGGTTGGCAATTGCTCAGAACGCAGGAAGTAATCTTCCAGACATGCCGCCAGCGTATCGCCTTCCAGACCGACAACGCCCTGATAACGCTCGCCTTCTTCCGGGGTAATGGTAATGACCAGATAACCATTACCGACCAGCGTTTTCAGGTCAGCATCTTCCGGGATCTCGCCCTGGACGCGCGCCACACCACGCATCTGCTGATTGTTGTTGCCGTTGATCACCGCCAGGCTCAGCGGACCATCACCCTGGAGCTGAACGGTGATATCACCGGCGAACTTCAGCGTCGCCGTGAGCAGACTGGTGGCAACCAGTAACTCAGCGAGAACGGTTTTCACTGGCTGCGGATAAGTATGGTTTTCGAGGATCTGTTGCAGGGTTTCCGATACGGTTACCAGTTCGCCGCGCACGGCAAAATTTTCAAACAGATAGCGGTGTAATTGGTCATGTTGCGGCATAATCATCTCTCTAGCGGGCGACAGTTATTCACTGTCGCCGTGTTTAAATCGTAACAGGTCACGGCGTTCTTTTTTGTCCGGTCGCCTGTCCGGGTGCGGCATGGTCAGAGCGTTAAGCTTACGCGCCAGCGCCATTTTTTCGCGTTTCTCTATGCTTTCCGTTGTCTCTTCGTACAGAGTGACGGCTTCGCTGGCCGGACGACGCTGCTCGGTGATCGCCTTGATCACCACCGTTCGCTCGTCGTTGCCCTGACGCAGCGTTAGCGTGGCGTTCAGTTCGACGATCTTGCTTGGCTTACTGCGCTGTCCGTTATAGTGAACTTTCCCGCCGTCCACCATTTCGCGGGCCAGTGCGCGGGTTTTATAAAGCCGCGCAGCCCAAAGCCATTTATCCAGTCTGACCTCAACCGAGGGCTTCTCTTTCATGGCGTCTCCTTCACATCAGTGAGGGGATCAGTCGGCGGTAGTCATTCAATGACGGATGGCGCGCATACTGTTTTTCCGCAACGCCAGAGTCGGGGTTAGTCACGCCGAGGCAATAACGAATACCAAACTTCGCCGCCGCATCGAGAATAGGTTCGCTATCGTCGATAAACAGCGTTTTCTCTGCACTCATTCCCGTTTCTTCCGCCACGGCGCGCCATAACCGCTGATCCTCTTTGGGATATCCAAATGTGTGGGTAGAAAGTAATAAATCAAGGTGTGAGGCCAGACCGGTATGCTCCAGCTTCACGGCCAGATTATGCGGATGCGCATTGGTCAGCAAAATCCGCCGTTTACCGCAGGCTTTGAGCGCGTCTAAAAAGGGGATTGTATCGTCACGTAACACCGCTCGCGGCCCCATTGCGGTAGTCATCGCGCAGATATCCAGACCCAGACGGTCGCTCCAGTAATCAAGACAGTACCAGTTTAGCGTATGCTGCACGGCATGATATTCCTGGCGGATGCGTTCCTGCGCCTCTTGTGGCGAGATCCCGTTCTGCGCGCCGTAGGTCTCAGGCACCAGCTTTTGCCAGAAGTAGTTATCAAACGCCAGGTCGAGCAGCGTGCCGTCCATGTCTAACAGAACGGTATCCACGTTCTGCCAGGCAATATCAATATGCATGGGAACTCTCCAGAAGAAAACGCGATGCGGCACAGGGTAGCACACCCGGCGCCGCAGACATGTTATCAGATGAGGCTTTCCGGAGCGCTGATGAGCTTCGGATTCAGACAGCTTTCATAGTACTGTTGAATCTCCATCATGCGGGTGCGATGACGCTGGTAGCGGCGGAATGCCTGTACGCCATTATAGAGTGTGCAGGCTAACATCGTCAGCATCAGCAGCGTGGTGCCGAGGTAACGCCACAAACCAGAACGATCGGGGATGCGGTGCAGGGCGATATGCTGCGTGCCATTGGCGTCAGTATAGATATTGGTGACAATCCCTTCGGCGCTAAACGGCGTGTTCATCAGCATTTGTGCCAGTCGCTGGAAGGCGCTCCACTGTTCCTGCGCCGGGTAATCGTACAGCGATACGGTCGGCCAGGGCTGATCGACCAGATCGCTGCCTTCATCGCTGACAATCAGGAATCCGCCAGGAGCGGGGCTGTTCAGCGATTGGGCGGCGCGGGCGGTCTCGCGGGTAATAAAGGGCGCCGTGGAGGTGGTAACCAGATTGTCGAGCGATTCGGCGCTGACGGGACGCAGCAGAACGTTAACACCATCCAGTTTGCCCGCGTTGGCCCGTTTCACCAGCGCGCTCCAGTCTTTACTGTTCCCCAGGTTAACCAGCGCATTTTTGAGGCGTACGCACTCGTCTTCTGCCGCGCACAACTCGGCGGTTTTCAGGACGATATCGCCAAAATCATCCAGCAGCACCATGCCCGATTTCTGAATGGCGGAGCGCAAGGCCGCGCTGACGCGAGAGTCATCTTCCGGTTTGGGGTGCAACTGGCGGTTAACGGCCTGCGAGAGCGCAGTGGCTTTGTTCACCAGATCGGATTCCGGCAACGGCAGCGCAGGGGCGTCATTCCAGATGATTTGCGAGCAGTCAAACGGCATAAACGGTGAACTGGTTTGTGCGCTCCAGGTGCCCTGCGCATGAATATTACACATGCCGGTCCCGCGAAGATTTAACGTGTCGCCGACGCGCACGCCGGACTGTTCAAGCTGTTTTACGCTGGTCGCTTCGATGGTTTGTGCACCTTTCATCCACGACAGCGTGAACTTAATCGGCATATCGAGCGGGATCCAGAATAACAGCATCATCAGCACCAGCAGTGAGCCACCGGCGATGATCGTGCTGCGTACCCAGTGCTGCAACGGGAAGTGTTTAACCTCGTCATGCAGGGATAAAAACCGTCCCTGACGCACGACGTGGCGATCGAGATAAATATCAATATCTGTTTGCTGGCCGAGATCTTGCGCAATGTAAGGCTGCCAGTGGCTTGGATACACCAGGTCGATAATCCCCAGCGAGATATTGTTGATCTGCTCCTGGTCATTTTCGCCAAACAGTCCCCAGCGGCGCGGCGTTCCCCGCAGGCAGTGAATTTCGCGTAGTGCGGATTTCGATGGCGGCGCGAATAAGCCCCACAATCCTGCCGCCAGCAACAGCACGGCTCCGCCCACCATCCACGGCACAAAGACGTCCGGCGTAACCAGACAGAAAAAGAACAGCAGGAAGGCGGCGACAATTAACAGCGCTTCGCGAAAACCGGCCGGGCGACTGAGCGCGTATTCTTCATGCGTCTCCTGACGAATGTTCAACAACTCAATTTGTTCGCTCTCTTCGCCGCGAATCGACGCCTGTGTGGATGTGGTCGGTTGCAGCTCGTAACCACGCGCCTCCTGCATATACTCTTGCAGGGAATGACCATTTAGCGAGATCACCAGCGGCAGCGTATCGGTGTGGATCAGCTCAACGCTGTTTTCATCATTAATGTACTGTTCCCAAAAGGGAGGCAGATGGACTTCGACGGAATCGAGGTAGTAGCGCCACTTATTCGGATCGTCCGTCGTGATGCCGTAGCGGGTGATTGAGTGGGTCAGAATGATGACGTTATTGCTTTCAGCATTCAGCGTCAGGGAAACAGGGGCTGCGCTGGCGCCCGTCGGACCGGGTACCTGCTGGATTTGACTCAGGCTATCAAGATAATTTTCAACGGCGCTGCGTTCTTCAGGCGTGAGTTTGCGCGTTGCCGCCTCTGAGAATGCATTTGTCCACGGCAGCTTACGCCGTCTGGCACGAACGTTAACTCGCCACCAGGCCAGCAATGCGCAGACCAGCAACGCCGCTAAAAAAATCAGAATGGTGCTCATGCTTTCCCCATCTTACTTAATCTGTCAGGTGTGGTCAGTCGCACCCTGTCACAATGAACGTGATCCCGTGGTTGGCTATCGGCAAGCATGGAGTTGAACTTGAGCATTTTTCAGCGCATCCCAGTGAATGCTGATGATAGCAAAACCTGCAAAAGCGGAATATCAGCAAATTCCTGGACCTATTTCAACCTATTGACTTTTAATTTGAAATAGGAATTATATTTTTATTAGGTTACATAAATGTAAATAACTGGCAATTCGCATTGCCGAAACCGTGTTGCGTATCGCACAATAACGACTGATTTCACGGCATAGATTCTCACGATGAGCAAATCATTACAAAAACCCACCATTCTGAACGTCGAAACTGTCGCACAGTCGCGGCTATTTAGCGTTGAAAGCGTGGACCTCGAATTCAGCAACGGCGTGCGTCGTGTCTATGAACGGATGCGTCCCTCGACCCGTGAAGCGGTAATGATTGTTCCGCTCGTTGACGATCACCTGATTCTGATTCGTGAATACGCGGTGGGAACGGAGTCCTATGAGCTGGGCTTTTCCAAAGGGTTGATCGACCCGGGTGAAAGCGTGTTTGAAGCGGCGAACCGGGAACTGAAAGAAGAGGTCGGGTTTGGGGCAAACGATCTGACTTTTTTAAAAAAACTCAGCATGGCGCCGTCTTACTTTTCCAGCAAGATGAATATCGTGGTGGCGGAAGACCTTTTTCCCGAGTCACTGGAAGGCGATGAACCCGAACCGTTGCCGCAGGTGCGCTGGCCGCTAGCGCATCTGATGGATCTGCTGGAAGACCCCGACTTTACCGAAGCACGAAACGTGAGCGCGTTGTTTCTTGTACGCGAATGGCTGAAAGGGCAGGGACGGCTGTAAACGAGCACCCTGAAGGAATGAAAAAAGGCGCCGCAGCGCCTTTTTTATTTAGAACAGTTCGTGTGTCTCACCACCGTCAGTGATGGTCGTTCCCACCTCATGCACCGCCTGCTGTGTCGGCTGCGTGCCTTCGATGAAATATTCTGCCCGGCTGTTACCGCCGTTTGCCAGTTGTCCGGTGCTGCGATCGATATTGACCGTGATGATGCCTGGTGGCGGCGTCAGCGGCTCCTCAGGAACCCCTTCCAGCACCACTTTCATGTAAGCATCCCACGCGGGTTGCGCACTTTTCGCACCGCCTTCGTAGCCAGAGATTTGATCTTTGATCGCGCCAGAGGCGGTAGTGCGCCCCAGGTCACGGCGGTGATCGTCAAATCCAATCCATACGGAGGTGACTACCCCTGGGCCGTAGCCGGAGAACCAGGCGTCTTTCGAGCTGTTGGTGGTCCCGGTTTTACCGCCGATATCGTGGCGATTCAGATCACGACCTGCACGCCAGCCGGTACCCATCCAGCCGGGTTCGCCGAAAATGTTGGTATTCAGCGCGCTCTTGATCAGGAAAGCCAGCGGCGTGTTGATCACGTGCGGTGCGTACTCTTGCGCCCCGGTCTGCGCCACTAACGCCTGATTTGCCTGCTCCAGTTTGGGCATTGGCACGGCGGCGTTCTGCTGCTCGCCAGAGATGGAGACATCTTCGACGTTGCTGTTTTCCAGAACGTTGGATTTCTGGGTATCACCGTAAATCACCGGAATATCACACTCCGGGCAGGCGATTTTCGGCTTCGCTTCGAAAATTACGCCGTTCTGGTCCGTTTCAATCTTGCTGATGAAATAAGGATCGACCAGGAAGCCGCCGTTCGACATGACGGCATAACCACGCGCCACCTGTAGCGGGGTAAATGACGCGGAGCCCAGCGCCAGGGATTCGGTACGCACAATGTTTTGTGCAGGGAAGCCGAAACGCTGCAGATATTCCGCCGCGTAATCCACGCCCATGGCCCGCATGGCGCGTACCATTACCACGTTTTTCGATTCGCCCAGCCCCTGACGTAAACGAATCGGGCCTGCGTACTGCGGTGGTGAGTTTTTCGGACGCCAGTCGGAACCGGCACCAGCATCCCAGCGAGAAATTGGCACGTCGTTCAGCATACTCGCCAGCGTCAGACCTTTGTCCATCGCGGCAGTGTAGAGGAACGGCTTAATGTTAGAACCGACCTGACGCAGCGCCTGAGTGGCACGGTTGAACTTGCTCTGGTTAAAGTCAAAACCGCCGACCAGCGCCAGCACGGCCCCGTTTTTCGGATTGATTGAGACCAGCGCGGAGTTCACATCCGGAACCTGCGCCAGCCACCAGGCTTCGCCCATCTTCCGCACCCAGATCTGCTGACCGGTCTGCACCGCGTCAGTGACCTTACGCGGCGTCGGGCCTTGCTGAGTATCCGAACGATAAGGACGCGCCCAACGAATGCCTTCCATCCGCAGCGAGACCGAAGTGCCGTCTGCCAGAGTCGCCGTCGCTTCCTGCGGGTTTGCACTGGTGATCACCGCTGGCAGCAACGGCCCGTAAGTTGGCAGCGCTTTCAGCGTATCGGTGATTTTCTTACTGTCCCATGCGGTTTCACCCACTTTCCACAGCACGTTGGCCGGACCGCGATAGCCGTGGCGCATGTCATAGTCCAGCACATTATTACGTACCGCCTGTTGCGCGGCCTGCTGCACCTTACGGGTGATCGTGGTGTAAATGCGGTAACCGTCTTCATAGGCGTTTTCGCCATAACGGTTGTACATCTCCTGACGCACCATTTCTGACAGGTACGGGGCGGAGAAGGCGATTTCCGGCGCATGATAGTTGGCGTCGATCGGCTCATTCCGCGCCTGATCGTACTGTGCCTGAGTGATGTACCCTTCGCTCAGCATGCGCGACAGCACCACGTTACGACGTGCGGTCGCGCGGTCCATCGAATAAAGCGGGTTAAAGGTAGAAGGCGCTTTCGGCAGGCCGGCAATTACCGCGATCTCACCCAGATCCAACTGGTCGACTGATTTACCGAAATAGACCTGCGCCGCCGCCCCGACGCCATAAGCGCGGTAACCGAGGTAGATCTTGTTCAGATAGAGTTCAAGGATCTCATCTTTACTCAGCAATTGCTCAATGCGGATCGCCAGGAACACTTCCTTAATCTTACGCATCAACGTGCGTTCAGGACTGAGGAAGAAATTTCTTGCGAGCTGCTGCGTGATGGTACTCGCCCCTTGCGAGGCGTGACCGGAGAACAGCGCTACGCTTGCCGCACGGAAAATCCCCACCGGGTCAACGCCGTGGTGCTCATAGAAACGACTGTCTTCTGTGGCGATAAAGGCTTTGACCATTTCCGGCGGGATCTGATTGAGCGTCACCGGAATACGACGTTTTTCACCATATTGCGCAATGAGCTCGCCATCTGCGCTGTAAACCTGCATCGGGATCTGCAAACGCACATCTTTAAGCGTCGCGACGTCAGGTAACTGTGGCTCAATATAGCGATAGAGGCCATAAATCGAGCCTGCTCCCAGCAGGATGCAACATACTGCAAGGATCAATAAATACTTTACGAACTTCACCGGAGATTTCCCATTTAGTTTCATTTGGGCAGTTTATAAACAACCGCGCGGTAGTATAAAGGCAAGCCAGACGCATTGATATACCCGTGAGAGCGACGGGTGATAAGGAGATCATCAGCAATGGCTTTCAGATTCTGGCAAGTCGGCCTGCACATTCAGCCACACGAAGCCCTGGCGGTTGCCGTCGTTCGCGGCGCGTCAGGTTGGTATCTACAGCGCTGGTGGCGTCTGCCGCTGGCGCAACACACAATCAGCGACGGACATTTCCACGACGCCGAACAGCTTGTGGCGGTGTTACAACCGTGGAGTCGCGAGCTGCCGCAACGCCACCATATACACCTCTCTTTTCCTGCGAGTCGGACGCGGCAAAAGCGCTTTCCCCGCCCTTCAATGTCGCTTCGCGAGCGTGAACAAACGGCCTGGTTGACCGGTTCGATGGCGCGTGAACTGGATATGGAGTCGGCAGCTCTGCGCTTTGACTATAGCGAAGATGCGCTCGCCCCGGCCTATACGGTCACCGCCGCGCAGGACAAAGAGATTTCGGCTCTGTTAACGCTGGCGAAAACACTCGGTGTAAACGTCACGGCGATCACCCCAGATGCCTGCGCATTGCAGCGTCTGCTGCCTTTTCTTTCCCCGGAACAAATCTGCCTGGTGTGGCGCGATGACACGCAGTGGCTGTGGGCGACGCGCAACGCATGGGGGCGCAAATCGCGGGCAGAGATAGCTCATCTTCACGACCTGGCAGCCGGGCTCTCCCTCAGAAGCGAAGAGGTGGCGCTCTGCGCAGACGAGGGGTTTGACCCCTGGCGGGCGGTTTCAATTCGTCAGCCTCCCGTACCCAGGGAAGGTCATGCATTCGCCGTTGCGCTTGGACTGGCGCTGGGAGAAATGCGTTGATGCATCCTCCCGTCAATTTTTTGCCCTGGCGGCAACAGCGGCGTAATGCCTGTCTGCGTATGTGGGGTGGGCTATTCGGCGCATCAGCGGCGATCGTGCTGGCACTAACGCTGATCGGATATCTCGCCCGCGCCACGAGCGGGCAGGCAAATGGGGTGTTGTTGCAGGCGGAGCAACAACTTGCCACGGCGCTTACGACAGTGAAACCCCGGCTTGAGGCGCGCCAGCGTCAGGCGCAGCAGGTCATTCAACGAGACAGATTGCGCGAGCAGACCCGCCGCTGGCAGCCCGCGCTGGAAAGTCTTGCGTTGAGTGTGCCGGCACAGGCCTGGCTAACCAGTATGGACTACCAGCAGAGCTCACTGGAACTCAGTGGAAAAGCGCTCACCTTTTCTGCGCTCAGCGCACTGGAAGCCGCCCTGCGCGACTCGCCGATGTTTGAGATAAACCATACCGGCGCCACCCTGCAGGATGCGCAGGGATACTGGCAGTTCCAGTACCGTGTGATATGGAGAGAAGCGCATGATCGCCCTCTTTGACGCCTGGTGCGCTTTTTCGCCGCGTACCCGCATTGTCTGCTGGGTAAGTTGGGTGGCTGCGTTAAGTACGATCGCGTTGTCTTTTCTGTTCTTCCTGGGAATGCGTGATGAGGGTGCGCTTAGCCAGCAACGGGTGGCCAACCGCCAGCTCAGTTCAACGTTGTATCACCTCTCTGGCGCGCAGGCAGAGGCACAGCTTTCATCGGCATCGCAAACGCCGGTGTTTTCACCGCTCACGCTTCAGGTGCCGAATATGCAGCTACTGTACTGGCGTCCATCGGCGCAGGGCGGAGAACTTGCGGTGAAGGCGCCTTGGGAGGCGATGGTGTCATTGTTCGGATACCTGGCGGCGCGAGGCATGTCCGTGAGTGCATTTTCGCTGAAAGCAGAAAACGACGAGCGAGTGTTAACGCTCAGGCTGGAGTCTCTCCATGAAGGGTAAGAACGCGGTGTTGGTGGCTCTTTCATTGTTGATGCTGACCGGCATGCGCGATCCGTTCCGCCAGCCTGAAGATCATTGCCATGGTGCCGAGCTGGCGCAATGGCAATACCAGGGGATGGTGAGCAGGGGAGAGCGAAATATTGGACTGCTTCAGGACGGGCAGCATCACTGGCGGCGTGTCGAGCAACATGAGGTTCTGGATAATGGCTGGACTATCGTGCAACTCACGGCACAGACGCTGACAGTGAGCACAGGTAAAGAGTGTGACCCGCCCCAGTGGCAGTGGCAACGACAAGGAGAGGGTAATGAAGCAATGGATACTGGTGGTGTTGATCGCCATCCTGCAGCCGGTTCAGGCCGGAAAAAACCAGAACGTGACGCTGGTGGTGGATGACGTGCCCGTCACGCAGGTTCTTCAGGCACTGGCTGAACAGGAGCGAAAAAACCTCGTGATATCGCCGGATGTCAGTGGCGTGGTGTCGTTGCATCTGACGGATGTCCCGTGGAAACAGGCGCTCCAGACGGTAGTGAAAAGCGCTGGACTGGTGTTACGTCAGGAAGGGGCGATTTTACATGTGCATTCCGAGAGCTGGCAGAGCGAAGAGGCGGCGCGACAGGAGGCGGAGGTCGCAAGACGCCAGGCGAACTTACCGCTGGAGAATCGGCATATTGCCCTGCATTACGCCGATGCCACTGAACTGGCGAAAGCGGGGGATAAACTGCTGAGTGCCAAAGGTAGCCTCACGGTAGATAAGCGTACCAATCGACTGCTGGTCAGGGATAACTCGCCGACGCTGGCGCTGGTGGAACAGTGGGTGGCACAAATGGATCTCCCGATAGAACAGGTCGAACTGGCGGCGCATATCGTCACCATTAATGAAAAAAGTCTGCGTGAACTGGGGGTGAAATGGACACTGGCAGAGGCCGAGAAGGCCGGTGCGGTGGGGCAAGTGACAACGATAGCCAGCGATCTCTCGGTCGCGAATACGACCACCCGCGTCGGGTTCAATATTGGTCGTATTAATGGGCGGTTGCTGGATCTGGAGCTGTCTGCACTGGAGCAACAGCAACAGCTCGATATTATCGCCAGTCCGCGACTGCTGGCTTCTCACCTACAGCCTGCCAGCATCAAGCAAGGGAGCGAGATCCCCTATCAGGTTTCCAGCGGCGAAAGCGGTGCGACGTCGGTTGAATTTAAAGAGGCCGTGCTAGGGATGGAAGTCACCCCAACGGTTTTACCGAAGGGGCGGATCCGCCTGAAGCTACGTATCAGTCAGAACATGCCGGGGCAGATGCTGCAACAAGCGGATGGCGAGGTACTGGCCATCGATAAGCAGGAAATTGAAACGCAGGTCGAGGTGAAAAGTGGAGAGACGCTGGCGCTGGGCGGCATTTTTTCAAACAAGAGTAAAACCGGGAAGGACAGTATTCCGCTGTTAGGTGATATTCCCTGGTTTGGACAACTCTTTCGCCACGATGGGAAAGAAAACGAACGTCGTGAGCTGGTGGTATTTATTACGCCCAGATTGGTCTCGACAGAATGATTTATGCATGAAACACCGTTGTTTTTGCACTTAACTCGTTTCAGGGATTTGACGTGCGCAGCTATTTAGCATACAAGGAGTACCGATTTGAGAGTCGGTACTTCTCATCGCCGTCCGGCAATGCCGACTCGGGTTGTCTACAATCTGGTTTGATGATTTATTCAGTTGCCAAACCTGCTTGAGTATTGAGATAATTTTCAGTCTGACTCTCGCAATATCTTATGAGGTTTCAGTTCATGTCCTGCTGCGCTCAGTGTCTGCGACGCGGGTTTATCATTAACGAATAGTCTTAGTAGTACCGAAAAAATGGCAGAGAAACGCAATATCTTTCTGGTTGGGCCTATGGGTGCCGGAAAAAGCACTATTGGGCGCCAGTTAGCTCAACAACTCAATATGGAATTTTACGATTCTGATCAAGAGATTGAGAAACGAACCGGAGCTGATGTGGGCTGGGTCTTCGACGTAGAAGGTGAAGACGGCTTCCGCGATCGTGAAGAGAAAGTCATCAACGAATTGACGGAAAAACAGGGTATTGTGCTGGCTACCGGTGGTGGCTCTGTAAAATCGCGTGAAACCCGTAATCGTCTTTCCGCGCGTGGCGTCGTGGTCTATCTCGAAACGACCATCGAAAAACAACTTGCGCGTACGCAGCGCGATAAAAAACGTCCGCTGTTGCAGGTAGAAGCGCCGCCTCGTGAAGTTCTGGAAGCGTTGGCCGACGAACGCAATCCGCTGTATGAAGAGATTGCCGACGTAACCATTCGTACCGATGATCAGAGCGCCAAAGTCGTTGCAAACCAGATTATTCATATGCTGGAAAGCAACTGATTCTGGCTTAATACACACTCGGTAAGCGGGTATAAGTCATTAAGGTGGATGTCGCGTCATGGAGAGGATTACCGTCACTCTCGGGGAACGTAGTTACCCTATCACCATCGCGGCTGGTTTGTTTAACGAACCAGCTTCATTCTTACCGCTGAAATCGGGCGATCAGGTTATGTTGGTCACCAACGAAACCCTGGCTCCCCTTTATCTTGATAAGATTAGCAGCGTACTTGAACAAGCGGGTGTGAACGTTGATAGCGTCATCCTGCCTGACGGCGAGCAGTACAAAAGCCTGACGGTGCTGGATACGGTATTCACCGCCTTGCTGCAAAAACCGCATGGTCGTGATACGACGCTGGTCGCACTGGGCGGCGGCGTCATTGGCGACCTGACCGGTTTTGCCGCTGCCAGCTATCAGCGCGGTGTACGCTTCATCCAGGTCCCGACGACACTTTTGTCGCAGGTTGACTCCTCCGTTGGCGGTAAAACCGCCGTAAACCATCCCCTCGGCAAAAACATGATCGGCGCGTTTTACCAGCCGGCCTCCGTGGTGGTGGATCTCGACTGTCTGAAAACGCTCCCTGCCCGTGAACTGGCATCCGGTCTGGCGGAAGTGATCAAGTACGGCATTATCCTGGATGGCGAATTCTTTAGCTGGCTGGAGGAGAATCTGGATGCGCTACTGCGTCTGGACGGACCGGCAATGGCCTGGTGTATTCGTCGTTGTTGTGAGCTGAAAGCCGAAGTTGTTGCCGCAGACGAGCGCGAAACCGGCTTACGTGCTTTACTGAATCTGGGGCACACATACGGTCATGCCATTGAAGCTGAAATGGGTTATGGCAATTGGTTACATGGTGAAGCGGTCGCAGCAGGTATGGTAATGGCTGCGCGGACGTCGGAACGTCTGGGGCAGTTTGCGCCAGAAGATACGCAGCGCATCATCACGTTACTTAAACGTGCCGGCTTGCCGGTCCACGGACCGCGCGAGATGTCCGCGCAGGCTTACCTGCCGCACATGTTGCGTGACAAAAAAGTGTTGGCGGGAGAAATGCGCTTAGTCCTTCCGCTGGCGATAGGGAAAAGTGAAGTACGCGGCGGCGTGTCGCACGAGGTGGTTCTTAACGCTATTGCTGATTGCCAGCAGGCGTAACAACAAGAAAGGCGGACTGATACGGCTCACGTATCGGCCATTTAGATTCAGGTTAGTTGCAACGTCGTAAGCATTAGCCTTTGAGTGGGGTGTTAAATGGATGAATTCAAACCAGAAGACGAGCTGAAACCCGATCCCAGCGATCGTCGTACTGGTCGTTCTCGTCAATCTTCAGAACGCGGAGAACCGCAGATCAACTTTGATGATGTTGATCTGGACGCTGACGATCGCCGTCCTGCACGCGGGCGTAAAGAACGCCTTGATGAGCAAGAGAGGGAAGAGGATTACGAATCCGATGATGAAGAGTTCGTGGATGAAGAACGCGTCGAGCGTCGTCCGCGTAAGCGTAAAAAAGCCGCCGGTAAACCCGCTTCTCGTCAGTACATGATGATGGGCGTGGGCGTGCTGGTCCTGCTGCTGCTGATCATCGGTATTGGCTCCGCGCTGAAAGCGCCTTCCACCCCGTCTTCAAGTGAACAAACGGCGTCTGGCGAGAAGAATATCGATCTCACCGGCAATGCCGCTGACCAGGCAAACGGCGCCCAACCCGCTCCGGGAAGCACTTCCGCTGAACAGACTGCGGGCAACACGCAGCAGGATGTTTCTTTGCCACCAATCTCCTCCACGCCAACGCAGGGTCAAACGCCTGTGACCACAGAAGGTCAACAGCGTGTAGAAGTGCAGGGCGATCTGAATAATGCACTGACGCAACCGCAGGGTCAGGAACAGCTAAATAATGTGGCGGTAAACTCTACGCTGCCAACAGAACCGGCGACCGTTGCGCCCGTGCGTAATGGTACTGCGTCAAGCCAGACGGCGACGGCACCCGCCGCCAGCGCCCAGCGACCTGAACGTAAACAGGCTGTGATCGAGCCGAAGAAACCGCAGACCACCGCGAAAACGACGTCCGCAGCACCGAAACCGGCGGCTCAGCCTAAACGGACTGAACCCGCAGCGCCTACGGCCACGACGACGCCAAAAGCGACGGTCAGCACCGCACCGGCACAGACAGCAGCGCCCGCGCAAACGCCAGCACCTGCTCAGACCGCGCCAGCGGCAACGGCAGGTAGCGCATCTGGCGCTAAAAGCGCCGGTAACGTCGGATCGCTGAAGTCCGCACCGTCCAGTCATTACACCCTGCAGCTCAGCAGCTCTTCAAACTACGACAACCTGAATGGTTGGGCGAAGAAAGAGAATCTGAAAAACTATGTGGTGTATCAGACGACGCGTAACGGCCAACCGTGGTATGTTCTGGTGTCTGGCGTGTATGCCTCGAAAGAAGATGCGAAACGCGCGGTTTCCACGCTGCCAGCCGATGTGCAGGCAAAAAATCCGTGGGCCAAACCGTTGCATCAGGTACAGGCCGATCTGAAATAATGTTAAAGCGCAGGATGCTGTCGGAGCTTTCT
The DNA here is from genome assembly GCF_013890155.1 of Citrobacter sp. RHB20-C16. NCBI lineage: Bacteria > Pseudomonadati > Pseudomonadota > Gammaproteobacteria > Enterobacterales > Enterobacteriaceae > Citrobacter > Citrobacter sp. RHB20-C16. The sequence goes on from NZ_CP057630.1 coordinate 413,106, forward strand.
CCACAGCCGGAGAAGGTGTAATTAGTTAGTCAGCATGAAAAAAAATCGCGCTTTTCTGAAGTGGGCAGGGGGTAAATATCCCCTGCTTGACGACATCAAACGGCATTTACCGCAGGGCGAATGCCTGGTCGAACCCTTTGTGGGTGCAGGGTCGGTGTTTCTTAACACCGACTTTTCTCGTTATATTCTTGCCGATATCAATAGCGACCTCATCAGTCTCTATAAGATCGTGAAGACCCGTACCGACGAGTACGTGAAGGCTTCCCGTGAACTGTTTAACCCGGAAACCAATCAGGCTGAGCTCTACTATCAGTTCCGTGAAGAGTTCAACGCCAGCCAGGATCCTTTCCGTCGTGCGGTTCTGTTCCTGTATCTGAACCGATATGGTTACAACGGCCTGTGCCGGTATAATCTGCGCGGTGAGTTTAACGTGCCGTTTGGACGTTACAAAAAGCCTTACTTCCCGGAAGCTGAGTTGTATCACTTTGCGGAAAAAGCGCAGAATGCGGAATTCCACTGCCTCTCATATGATGAGTGCATGGAGCAAGCGGATGCGAACTCGGTTGTCTATTGCGATCCGCCCTACGCCCCGCTGTCAGCAACGGCGAATTTCACCGCGTATCATACCAATAGCTTCAGCCCGAAAGAGCAGGCCCATCTGGCTAAAATGGCCGAAAAGCTGGTCAGTAAGCAGATCCCGGTGTTAATTTCGAACCATGACACGCCGGATACCCGCGAATGGTATAAAGCGGCGGAACATTTTCAGGTCAAAGTGCGACGCAGTATAAGCAGCAACGGCGGCACACGTAAAAAGGTGGACGAACTGCTGGCTCTGTACAAACCAGGAGTCGTTTCACCCGCGAATAAATAATTCTCAAGGAGAAGCGGATGAAACAGTATTTGATTGCCCCCTCAATCCTGTCGGCTGATTTTGCTCGCCTGGGTGAGGACACCGCGAAAGCTCTGGCTGCCGGTGGTGACGTCGTGCATTTTGACGTCATGGACAACCACTATGTACCGAATCTGACCATGGGTCCGATGGTACTGAAATCCCTGCGTAAATATGGCATTACGGCTCCCATCGATGTGCATCTGATGGTGAAACCTGTCGATCGAATCATCCCGGATTTCGCAGCCGCGGGCGCCAGCATCATTACCTTTCATCCGGAAGCCTCCGAACACGTTGACCGATCGCTGCAACTGATTAAAGAGCACGGCTGTAAAGCCGGGCTGGTCTTCAATCCGGCGACACCATTAAGCTATCTGGACTATGTAATGGACAAGCTGGATGTGATCCTGTTGATGTCCGTTAACCCAGGCTTTGGCGGTCAATCTTTCATTCCGCAAACGCTGGACAAACTGCGAGAAGTCCGTCGTCGCATTGACGAGTCGGGTTACGACATTCGCCTCGAAGTGGATGGCGGCGTGAAGGTGAGTAACATAGCTGAAATCGCCGCCGCAGGAGCCGATATGTTTGTCGCCGGTTCCGCCGTCTTCGATCAGCCAGACTACAAAAAAGTCATTGATGACATGCGCAGCGAACTGGCGAAGGTAAGTCATGGATAAATTGCAGGATATTCGGGGCGTTGCCTTTGACCTCGACGGAACGCTGGTGGACAGCGCGCCGGGATTGAGCGCCGCAGTGGACATGGCGCTGTATGCGCTGGAGCTGCCGGTTGCCGGTGAAGAGCGCGTCATTACCTGGATTGGTAATGGTGCTGATGTATTGATGGAGCGGGCGTTAACCTGGTCTCGTCAGGAGCGCGCCACACTTCGTAAGACGATGGGCAAGCCGCCGGTCGATGAAGATATTCCCGCCGAGGAGCAGGTCCGTATTCTGCGTAAGCTATTTGACCGCTACTACGGAGATGTCGCAGAAGAAGGGACGTTTCTGTTCCCTGATGTCGCCGACACGCTGGGCGCACTGCACGCCAAAGGACTGCCGCTCGGTCTGGTGACCAACAAGCCGACGCCGTTTGTTGCGCCATTGCTCGACGCGCTGGATATCAGTAAATATTTCAGCGTCGTTATTGGCGGTGACGACGTCCAGAACAAAAAACCACATCCGGATCCGCTGCTGCTGGTGGCAAGTAAGCTCGGCATTGCGCCAGAGCAATTGCTCTTCGTGGGGGATTCGCGTAATGATATTCAGGCGGCAAAAGCCGCTGGCTGCCTGTCCGTTGGCCTCACCTATGGTTACAACTATGGTGAACCCATCGCGCTGAGCCAGCCAGACGTCATGTATGACCGCATTAATGAACTACTGCCCGCTCTCGGGCTTCCGCATAGCGAAAATCAGGAATCGAAAAATGACTAAGCCCATCGTTTTTAGTGGCGCACAGCCCTCAGGTGAATTGACCATTGGTAACTACATGGGTGCACTGCGTCAGTGGGTGAACATGCAGGATGATTACCATTGCATCTATTGTATCGTTGACCAGCATGCTATCACCGTTCGTCAGGATGCCCAGCAACTGCGTAAAGCGACGCTGGATACGCTGGCGCTCTACCTCGCGTGTGGTATCGATCCTGAGAAAAGCACCATTTTCGTTCAGTCTCATGTGCCTGAACATGCGCAACTGAGCTGGGCGCTGAACTGCTACACCTACTTTGGCGAACTGAGCCGTATGACCCAGTTCAAAGATAAGTCAGCGCGCTACGCTGAGAACATCAACGCTGGTCTGTTTGACTACCCGGTACTGATGGCAGCAGATATCCTGCTGTATCAGACCAACCTGGTGCCGGTGGGCGAAGACCAGAAACAGCACCTGGAACTGAGCCGCGATATCGCTCAGCGTTTCAACGCGCTGTATGGCGACATCTTCAAAGTTCCTGAGCCGTTTATTCCTAAATCAGGCGCCCGCGTGATGTCTCTGTTGGAGCCGACGAAAAAGATGTCCAAGTCGGACGACAACCGCAACAACGTGATTGGCCTGCTGGAAGATCCGAAATCCGTGGTCAAGAAGATTAAACGCGCGGTAACGGATTCCGAAGAGCCGCCGGTGGTGCGCTACGATGTGCAGAACAAGGCGGGCGTCTCTAACCTGCTGGATATTCTCTCCGCCGTGACCGGACAGAGTATTCCCGAACTGGAAAAACAGTTTGAAGGCAAGATGTATGGTCACCTGAAAGGCGAAGTCGCCGATGCGGTATCCGGCATGCTGACTGAGTTGCAGGAGCGTTATTATCGTTACCGTAACGACGAAGCCTTCCTGCAACAGGTGATGAAAGACGGCGCGGAAAAAGCGGGCGCGCGTGCATCAGCTACGCTGAAAGCGGTTTATGAAGCGATTGGTTTTGTTGCCAGGCCGTAACGGGTACGCGAAATGAAAAAACCGGGAGATTCCCGGTTTTTTTGTATCGGCGCAATGATCAGCGAGATTATTCTGCGGTCGGGCCGCAGCCGCCAATCATCTTAGAAATAGAAATGGCAGGGTGCAGAAGATAGTCATAAGAGCAGGTCTTATTACGGTTTTCGATGTGACCTGTACAAGCTGTCAGGGTTGCCAGTGCCGCACCTAAGAGTGCCATTTTGATAAATGTGTTCATTTACATTCCCTATGTAAAAAATATAATTTTTTAACCATCAATTGAATTAGTGAATCTTCATTCGCTAACCGGGGTCGACGATAACGTAATCTATTTTTCGCGTCAGTAAGGGAATAGGCATGCGGGAGAGGTGAAAGGGGTAATCATTTTAAAATTAATGAGTTAATATAATGTCCGGATCTGGAACTTGTATTTTAGGGCCAAAAAAATAAGGCCAGACGATGCTGACCTTACCGACAATTAAGGCTTAGTGATTAGAGAACCAGTTTAGTTTTTCACGTAATCCCACCACGCGCCCCACAATGATTAGCGCCGGGCTTGCAACCTGTGTTGCCAGTTCGCCGAGATTATTCAGTTCACCTTTGACTACCCGCTGTTTCACCGAGGTGCCGTTTTCAACCAGTGCGACCGGCATATCGGCCTGCATGCCAAATTCGATCAGTTTTTGCTGGATAGTGGCCGCCTGATTTAGCCCCATGTAAAACACCAACGTCTGTTTTTCTGCCGCCAGGTTTTCCCAGTCCAGTTCGCCGCCGGTCTTCAGGTGCCCGGTAACCAGACGTACGCTCTGGGCGTAGTCACGGTGTGTCAGCGGAATGCCGGAGTAGGCGGAACAGCCGGATGCCGCGGTTATTCCCGGCACCACGGAAAACGGAATACCGGCATGGCACAGTGTTTCCAGCTCCTCACCACCACGACCAAAGATAAACGGGTCACCGCCTTTCAGACGGACGACACGTTTGCCCTGTTGCGCTTCACGCAGCAGGATTTGGTTAATTTCCTCCTGCGGCACGCAGTGATAACCCGCGCGTTTACCGACAAACACACGGTCGGCGTCGCGACGCACCAGGTTCATGATGTCGTCAGACACCAGACGGTCATAGACCACCACATCGGCCTGCTGGATCTGCTGCAACCCTTTTAGCGTCAGAAGTCCGGCATCGCCAGGGCCTGCACCCACCAGCACCACTTCACCGCGATGATCCAACGGCTCGCTGAGCATCTGCTCGGTGGTTTCTTCTACCGCTTTATGGTCGGCATTCGCCAGCGACTGTGCCAGCCTGTCGTTAACAAACAGCTTTTCCCAGAAGCGGCGACGTTCACCCATCGTGGCAAACTGTTTTTTCACCCGGGAACGAAGTTGCCCGGCATAATGTGCAACCTGACCCAAATGTTGAGGTAAAACGGATTCCAGTTTTTCACGCAGCAGACGGGCCAGCACCGGTGAGGTGCCGCCGGAAGAGACCGCCACCATTAGCGGTGAACGGTCGATAATCGATGGCATGATGAAACTGGCGGCTTTCGGCGCATCCACGACGTTACAGAAGATACGGCGGGATTCTGCAGCATCGCTCACGCGCTGATTCACCGCATCATCATCGGTCGCGGCAATCGCCAGCCAGCACGGGTCGAGAAGGGCTTCATCAAACGGTCCTTCCACCAGCGTCAACATGTTTTCATTTGCCCATACGGTGAACTGCGGAATAAACGCCAGCGCATTAACCGTTAAACGAGCGCCTGCTTCCAGCAGTAACCGTGCTTTGCGTTCTGCGACATCACCACCGCCGACAATCAGACAGTCGCGGTCTCGTAGTTGACAAAATATAGGCAAATGATCCACGACATTACCCCTTAATTATTGGCTGTAGCCTCAGTTTGGTTGATTTTTGCCGGAGCAGGTCGCTCCGATTTTGGCGTAGCATACCAATAACCTAACCCCATGAACACGACACCGGACAAAGTATTGCCGAGTGTTACCCACAGCAGGTTATGACCAATCCCCGCCAGGGTATAGGCTTCGCTGTGGTGTCCGAACCAGGAGAGGGCGAACAGCGTCATGTTGGCAACTGAGTGTTCATAGCCGGACGCGATAAACGCCAGCAGACACCACCAGATAGCGATAAATTTCGCGGCGCCTTCAGTACGGATCGCCATCCAGATTGCCAGACAAACCAGCCAGTTACACAGCGCGCCTTTGAAGAACAGTACCGTTGCCGGCGCCGTGGTTTTCGCCAGCGCGACCGAGTGTACGATGCTGGTATCGACCGGTAGCAGGCTACCGCCACCCCAGCTGTACAGCAGCGCGACGAACACGGAACCCACCAGGTTACCCAACCAGGTCTGCGGCAAAATCGCCCACATCTGCCCCTGGCTGATGGTGCCCGCTTTGACGCCAAGCGTCAGGAACATCGTGTGACCGGTAAACAGTTCGGAACCAGCAATAATGACCAGCGTTAAGGCAATCCCAAAGGTCGCGCCCATCACCAGCGGACGCACGGACGGATCGAGTAAGTTACCGAGAGTGAAAATCAGGATGATACCGAGGCCAACGTAAGCCCCTGCCATCGCAGAACTGACCCAGAAGCCGAGCGGGTTATTTGCCGACAGGCGTGCGATGCGCGCAGCGTTAGCCGCACATTTGTTAATTGTATCTGTGAACATGACTGTGATTACCCATAAAAAATAAAATAAAAACGTAACCGTAGGCCGGATAGGCCTTTATGCCGCCATCAGACCTACGAAAAAACGGGACTGCCAATACGTTAAAAAGGGAGGCGTTGCGCCTCCCTAAAATTCATTAACTGCGCAACTGCACAATGCCATCTTTCACCCGCGCGTCGTAGTGCGCCACGGAATGACGTTCGTCCTCCATGCACAGGCCGTCGCTCAGGCGAAAGCGCTGTTTTTTCAACGGGCTGGCGACCCACAATTCGCCCTGATGTTCCGCAATCAATCCGCGAGACAGCACGCTGGATTCAAAGAACGGGTCGATGTTGCTGATCGCAAACACCTGGTCGTTGTGATACGGACGAAAAATAGCGACCTGTTCCTCACCTAACAACGCGCAGACGCCGGTTGCGGGCAGGATGTCATCAATGTGGCAGATGTTTGTCCACTGGCTCATGCGTTTTCCTCCACCAGAGTGACCGGGATGCGTTCATACGGCGTGGCCGGACGATGCTGTTCACGTTCAGGCACTACCTGGACGTTCGGATCGCGTTTATCGCTGTTGATAAAGTGTCTGAAACGCGTCTGGGCAGATGGCGTGTTGACGGTTTCCGTCCACTCGCAGACTACGGCTTCGCGCAGACGGGCCATCTCTTCTTCCAGATGTTCGTTCAGACCTAGTTTGTCGTCGATGATGACGGAACGCAGATACTCAATGCCGCCTTCCAGGTTGTCTAACCACGGGGCGGTACGGGTCAGTTTGTCCGCCGTACGGATGTAGAACATCATGAAACGGTCGAGATATTTGAGCAGCGTTTCACGATCGATATCCGCTGCCAGCAGATCCGCATGACGCGGTTTCATCCCGCCATTACCGCAGACGTACAGGTTCCAGCCTTTCTCGGTAGCGATGATACCGACGTCTTTGCCCTGGGCTTCGGCACATTCACGGGTACAGCCGGAAACGCCGAACTTCATCTTGTGCGGGGTGCGAATGCCTTTGTAGCGGTTTTCCAGCTCAACGCCGAAGCCCACGCTGTCACCCACGCCATAACGGCACCAGGTGCTGCCCACACAGGTTTTCGCCATGCGCAGCGCTTTGGCGTAGGCATGGCCGGTTTCGAAGCCAGCTTCAATCAGTTGGCGCCAGATTTCCGGCAGGTCGTCTTTTTGCGCGCCGAACAGGCCGATACGCTGAGAACCGGTGATTTTGGTGTACAGATTAAATTCACGGGCGATACGACCTACGGCAACCAGACCTTCCGGCGTGATTTCACCGCCGGCAGAGCGTGGGATCACAGAGTAGGTCCCGTCTTTCTGGATGTTCGCCAGGAAGTTGTCGTTAGTATCCTGCAGCGGGGTGTGCTGCGGTTTCAGAATGTACTCATTCCAGCAGGAAGCCAGCAAAGAGCCCACGGTCGGTTTACACACTTCGCAGCCATAACCTTTACCGTGTTTTGCCAGCAGCTCCTCGAAGGTTTTGATGCCTTCCACTCGAATCAGGTGGAACAGTTCCTGGCGCGAGTAAGCAAAGTGCTCGCACAGGTTGTTGTTCACTTCGATACCCTGTTTCGCCAGTTCGGCGTTCAGCACCTGGGTAACCAGTGGGATACAGCCGCCGCAGCCGGTACCGGCTTTGGTTTCGGCTTTCAGCGCGGCAACGGTGTGGCAGCCTTTGTTGATGGCGGCGACCAGCATCCCTTTGGTGACGTCGAAACAGGAGCAAATCTGCGCGCTGTCCGGCAGTTTATCCACGCCAATAGACGGTTTACCACTGCCGGTATGGGCCGGCAGGATCAGCGAGTCCGGGTTTTCCGGCAGTTCGATGGCATTCAGTACCAGTTGCAGCAGGTTGCCGTAATCGCTGGTATCTCCCACCAGCACAGCGCCGAGCAGGGTTTTGTTATCCTGGCTTACGATAAGGCGTTTGTAGACTTCTTTGCTTTCGTCGAGGTAAACGTAACTACGGGCACCCGGCGTGCGGCCATGTGCGTCGCCAATACCGCCAACGTCAACGCCCAGCAGTTTCAGCTTGGCGCTTAAATCTGCGCCTTCGAAGGCGTTTTCGTTATTGAGAATATGGTCAACGGCGACCTGCGCCATTTTGTAGCCCGGCGCGACCAGACCGTATACCCGGTTGTTCCAACTGGCACATTCACCGATGGCGTAGATATCCGGGTCGGACGTCTGGCAGGCATCGTTGATCACGATCCCGCCGCGTGGCGCAACCTCCAGACCACACTGGGTCGCCAGTTTGTCGCGTGGGCGAATACCGGTCGAGAAGACGATGAAGTCCACTTCCAGCTCGCTACCGTCGGCAAAACGCATCGTTTTACGGGCTTCAGTGCCTTGCTGGACGATCTCCTGGGTGTTTTTGCTGGTGTGCACGCGCACGCCCATGCTTTCAATCTTGCGACGCAACTGTTCGCCGCCCATAGGGTCAAGCTGCTCAGCCATCAGCATCGGGGCGAATTCAATCACGTGAGTTTCCACGCCGAGGTTTTTCAGCGCGCCTGCCGCTTCCAGACCTAACAGACCGCCGCCGACGACCGCACCACGCTTGCTGCGACGAGCACAGGATTCAATCGCGTTGAGGTCTTCAATGGTGCGATAAACGAAGCAGTCCTGGGTTTCGGAACCTTTAATCGGCGGGATCCACGGATAAGAACCGGTCGCCATAATCAGCTTGTCGTAGTAAACCGTACGGCCCGCACTGGAGTGAATCACTTTTTCCTGGCGGTTGATGGTAATCGCACGTTCGCCGACCAGCACGTTAACGCCGTGCTTCTCGTAAAATCCTTCGCGAACCAGAGACAGTTCTTCGGCGGTGTGGTGTGAGAAGTAGGATGACAGGTGCACACGGTCGTATGCCTTGCGGGGTTCTTCGCAGAAAACAGTAATATCAAAATTGGCAGCGTCGGATTTATCAAGAAGGTCCTCAATAAAGCGATGGCCGACCATACCATTACCGATAATAGCGAGTCTGACTTTGCTCATTTTTGCCTCGATTTCTTTTCTATTACTGCCTACCTTAACGATTCAGCACCCCCACTTATTGATGCAAATCAAATTCACCTTTATATACCTCTTAAGGAGTATATTGCTGATTTGACAGCATTTTCTTAAGTTGTGGAAATATCAGACTTTTCGCGATTGTACAAATAACGTACAAAATGAGGGGGTTTTTAGCAGAAGAGGGCTACCACTAAAGATTGGCTGCCTTACATCCTTCGAGGAAGGGAAGAGAAACGAGAAAAGGCCGGATGTCGGTAGCGTTTTATCCGGCCTATAAAGAGGATCGCCATCCGGCAAATCACGTTACTGTGCTGTCGGGGCCTCATGCTGACGATGACGGGTCACAAAACCGAGGATAAAGCACATCACGAAGACGATAGCGTACAGGCCATTCGCGGTGAGCAAGGCCGCCTGAGGACCGCTGTGCGCCACGATAGGACCGGTGACGACAAACGTCAGCATGGTGCCGATGGTGCCGCAGGTCAGGACGAAGTTAACCAGTTTTGGCGAGGCTACGCGGGTTTGCTGCGAACCCAGGGTGATGATAGTGGTATAGATGGCGCTGGAGAAAAAGCCGAGAGCCAGAATAAACCACGGCATATGTTCAGGCGTCCCGGTGATGAACAGGTACATCAGCACGGTGGCCAGTGCCGCCAGTACAGTCAGAATGCGCTGCAAATCAAAGAAACGCAGAATGAAGCTGAATGCCCACATCCCAAACATGTATGACATCCAGAAGTTGCTGACCAGCGTACCGGCATCGTTCAGGCTCATCCCCAACCCTTTCGCGTACTCGGGTACCCAGGAGATAAAGCCCAACTGACCGAGGATGTAACACAGCGCAGCGACAGACAGAAACAGGACGCCAATACCCCATTTCTCTTTCACGATGGGTGTATCGCTTTGCGGCGCGTGTTTGCCCAGCGGCGGGAATTCACAACCAAAGGTCAGAAGAAAAATAGCGACATAGACCAGACCGATGCAGGCGTACACCCAGTACCATTCGATGCTGCGCGCCAACAGGAACGCGGCGACCATCGGGAAAACCATCCCAGCCATGCTGAAGAAGGAGTCGGTAAACAACAGACGGGAGCCGCGCTGACGGCCTTCATACATCTGCGTAATCAGGAACGTACCAATGGACATGGTGATCCCGCTGACCAACCCCAGCACAAACATTGCGGCAGAGAATAAAGCCAGGCTGTGGCTGAACATCAGACCGGCAACGGCCAGTACCATCAGGATAAAGCCAAAGCGCAGTTGCGTTTTCAGCGGAACAATTTCCATCAGCCAGGCATTAAGGAAAATGGAGATCAAGATACCGGCGTTCAGGAATGTGAAAGTGTTACTCATACTGGAAACTGGCAGCTGGAAATACTCTGCGATGTTTCCCATCACCATCCCGGTGACAATAACCAACGCACCGGTGAGGGCGTAGGAGAGAAAGCTAATCCATGTGAGCTTGATACGATTGCTGTTAGTCATGACTGGCCTGTAAATGGAAGTAAAGCGCATTGACGGCGCCGGGAACGGGCGGATTTTAGGCTTTTTAGTGATGCATTTAAACTTTTATCGGAAATTACAGGATCTGTTACATTTTTAAAGGTGACGTAAGTCACAATAATTAATGCTTTGATGAAGTTACATATGTTTCAGGTACGTAAAATTAGGTAAAGGGATGGCCTTGTCCCTGAAGGCTCTTTAGAATCAAACCACTGGCTTTTGTTACCGCTCTCCTAAAGGAAATCTCATGCTCAAATCGACCCTGGCGGCTGTTGCAGCTGTTTTCGCCCTTTCTGCTCTCTCTCCCGCAGCGCTGGCAGCAAAAGGGGATCCGCACGTTTTGCTGACGACCTCTGCAGGTAATATTGAACTGGAACTGAATAGCCAGAAAGCGCCTGTTTCAGTGCAAAACTTTGTCGATTATGTGAACAATGGTTTCTATAACAACACCACGTTTCACCGTGTAATTCCCGGCTTTATGGTCCAGGGCGGTGGCTTCACCGAGCAGATGCAGCAGAAGAAACCTAATCCCCCAATTAAAAACGAAGCCGATAATGGCTTGCGTAACACGCGCGGCACCATCGCGATGGCGCGTACTGCTGATAAAGACAGCGCGACCAGCCAGTTCTTTATCAACGTGGCCGATAATGCCTTCCTCGATCACGGCCAGCGTGATTTCGGCTATGCCGTATTTGGTAAAGTTGTGAAAGGGATGGAGGTGGCCGATAAGATTTCCCAGGTGCCGACCCATGATGTCGGCCCTTACCAGAATGTGCCGTCAAAACCAGTGGTTATCCTCTCCGCCAAAGTTCTGCCGTAATCCTTTCCCGCGCGGGCATTGCAGGCCCGCGTTGCTTTATCTTCCCTGCGTAACCGCGTTTTGCTGCTTATACTTGTGGCAAACACGGATCAATCAGGGAGGCGTAAAGTGAAAAAACTCACCGACAGGCAAAAATCCCGGCTCTGGGAACAGCAGCGCAACGTGAATTTCCAGGCCAGCCGCCGTCTTGAGGGCGTCGAAAGTCCGTTAGTCACGCTTAATGCCGCAGAGGCGCTGGCGCGTCTGGAAGAACTCCGGAGGCACTATGAGCGATAAAATCGGCGACGACCGCGATCCGTATCTTTACCCCGGACTGAATGTGATGCGTAACCGTCTGGGGATCCACCAGGTTGCACGTCTGGAACAGGCCGCTTATGAACTGACTGCACTACGAGCGGCGACTATCGAACTGGGCCCGGCGAAGCGCGGCTTGCCTCATCTGTGCGCGATTCATCGGCAGCTTTACCAGGACGTCTTTGACTGGGCGGGTCATCTGCGTGAAGTGGATATCTATCAGGGTGATACCCGTTTCTGCCATTTCGCGTACATCGAAAAAGAGGGAAATGCCCTGATGCAGGATCTGGAAGAAGAGGGCTACCTGATGGGGCTGCCAAAAGAGAAGTTCGTCAGTCGCCTTGCACATTATTACTGTGAGATCAACGTGCTACATCCGTTTCGTCTTGGCAGCGGCATGGCGCAGCGGATTTTCTTCGAACAGCTGGCTATTCATGCGGGGTATCTTCTTCACTGGGCAGATGTGCCGGTGGCGGAGTGGCGTCGGGCGAATCAGGAAGGGGCGATGGGCGACCTTAGCGCATTGCAGGCGATATTTCGTAAAGGGGTAAGCGAAGCCGAGGAAACTGAGTAGAATAGCGCGGTTTTCCTCGACCGGAGCCGCCATGATCCTGCTTATCGATAACTACGATTCTTTCACCTGGAACCTCTACCAGTATTTTTGTGAGCTGGGCGCTGACGTGCAGGTTAAGCGCAATGATGAATTGACGCTGTCGCAGATCGATGCGCTACAGCCGCAAAAAATCGTCATTTCGCCCGGTCCCTGCACCCCGGATGATGCCGGAATTTCGCTGGAGGTGATTCGCCACTATGCCGGACGTTTGCCGATACTGGGCGTCTGCCTGGGGCATCAGGCGATGGCGCAGGCTTTTGGCGCAACGATCGTACGCGCCGAAAAAGTGATGCACGGAAAAACGTCGCCCATCCACCATACGGGACAGGGCGTGTTTCAGGGGTTAACTAACCCGCTTACCGTCACCCGCTATCACTCGCTCATCATCGACCCCACCACACTGCCAGACTGCTTTGAGGTGACCGCCTGGAGCGAAACACAGGAAATTATGGGGATTCGCCATACGGTGTGGGATCTGGAAGGGGTGCAGTTCCACCCGGAAAGTATTCTCAGCGAGCAGGGACATCAATTGCTGGCAAATTTCCTCAATCGGTGATTTGTGATTGCTATCCTGTGATTTTTTATGCATATTTTGTGATTATATTTTCACATTCATTTTTGCATAACTGGATGGGCATGAGATGGCAACTGAACAAACGGCAGTAACCCGGGCAACTTTCGATGAAGTCATTCTGCCGATTTATGCACCGGCGGAATTTATTCCGGTAAAAGGCAAAGGCAGCCGGATCTGGGATCAGCAGGGCAAAGACTATGTTGATTTCGCGGGCGGAATTGCGGTGACCGCGCTGGGGCATTGCCATCCTGTACTGGTCGATGCGTTAAAAGCGCAGGGCGAAACGCTCTGGCATACCAGTAACGTCTTCACCAACGAACCCGCGCTGCGTCTGGGACGAAAAATAATCGATGCCACCTTTGCTGAGCGCGTGCTGTTTATGAACTCGGGAACAGAAGCCAACGAAACGGCGTTCAAGCTGGCGCGTCATTACGCCTGCGTGCGCCATAGCCCGTTCAAAACCAAAATCATTGCCTTTCATAACGCGTTCCACGGTCGCTCGTTGTTTACCGTCACGGTGGGTGGTCAGCCGAAGTATTCCGATGGCTTTGGGCCGAAACCGGCGGATATCATCCATGTACCGTTTAACGATCTCCATGCGGTGAAAGCGGTGATGGATGACCATACCTGCGCGGTGGTGGTTGAGCCGGTACAGGGAGAAGGTGGCGTTCTGGCCGCGACGCCGGAGTTCCTGCAAGGGCTGCGCGAGCTCTGCGACGAGCACCAGGCATTGCTGGTGTTTGATGAAGTACAAAGCGGCATGGGGCGTACCGGCGATCTGTTTGCCTATATGCACTATGGCGTGACGCCGGATATCCTCACCAGCGCGAAAGCGCTGGGCGGTGGCTTCCCGGTCAGCGCGGTATTGACGACGCAGGAAATCGCCTCGGCGTTTCATGTCGGCTCTCATGGTTCGACCTACGGCGGTAACCCGCTGGCCTGCGCGGTGGCGGAAGCCGCGTTCGACATCATCAACACGCCAGAGGTTCTGGGAGGCGTGAGTGCAAAACGCCAGAGATTCGTTCAACATCTGCAGCAGATTGATGAGCAGTACCACGTGTTCAGCGATATTCGCGGTATGGGGCTGCTGATTGGGGCCGAGCTGAAATCACAATACAAAGGGCGTGCGCGTGATTTCCTCTATGCGGCAGCCGACGCGGGTGTGATGGTGTTGAATGCCGGTCCTGATGTGATGCGCTTTGCCCCATCGCTGGTGGTGGAAGAGGCGGATATCGACGAAGGGATGCAGCGTTTTGCACAGGCTGTCGCGAAGGTTATCGGTTAACGGTGTGTCTGACGGCGCGGCGTTTATCAGGCCTGGTGCTGATAACGCGTGTATCCGGCAATCCGTGTTAACCCCGCATATCCCGTAACCGGCGGCTGAGCCAGATCCCATGGTGCGGCCGCTGACGCCATGCGACAGACGAGATAGTATGCATCGTGTTCAGGTGCCCCAGTACGCGTTGCAGATGCTGTTCCAGCGTGCTTAAGGGGCCGTGGGTGAGCGCTTCAGGCGCTTCCAGAATATTCACATCCCCCGAACTGCCCGGCCCGTCGTATTCCAGCCGCTGCTGACAGCGTTGGATGGCAATTTCGCACGATTGCAGATATCGCTGCGCCAGTTCCGGCGTCAGCATCGTATGCTCACGCGCCAGCGTGGTCATGGCATTGATATGTTCGACGATAAACTGACTGTGCGTCACCCACAGCTTCATGTCCGCCAGGTAGTGCGTGTTAAAGCCTGGCTCCTGCATCGCCTGATTCAGTGAGTTAAACAGCGTGTTGTGCGCCTGATTGACGCGCATACGCTGATAAGCCAGCGGTGTGGCCTGCGGATCGTCACTCAGAATCAGACGAATAGCTTCCTGATCGGCCTCCAGCGCATCATGGGCGTTTTTACGCAACAGTCCGCTCTGCCATTGTGGCCATAACCAAACGGTGCCGCCAAACGCAATCAGGCAGCCTATCACCGTGTCGACAAATCGCGGAATGATGAACTGTTCGCCGTCCAGCGTCAGGAGTTGCAGGGTGTACACCGCCGTGACGGTAAATCCCACGGTCGCCCAGCCGTAGTTTTTGCGGATGGTCAGATAGCTGACCAGGGTGATCACCAGCATCAGCGCCAGCGTATATCCTTCAGGAATATGAAAGTGCAGTGTTACGCCTGCGATAATCAGCCCCACCAGCGTTCCCGCCGAACGGTGCAGAATACGCACGCGGGTGGCGCCGTAACCGTTTTGTGTCACAAACAGCACCGTCATCAGGATCCAGTAAGGCTTCGGCAGATGCAGCGCGGTTCCCATCAGACTGGCGATACTGAGCATGACGCTGATCCGCCCGGCGCTGCGGAGCGCCGGAGATTTCAGCGAGAGGTAGTTTTTCAACGCCGGCAGCAGCGGTAGCCGACGCTGCTTATCGGCCATTAGATCGCGGGCGTACAATGGTCGCTGGGTGCGCAGTACGCGGGCGATACGGCTGAAGTGCCAGTAACAGAACTGCCCGACGGGGTTATCCGGATGCTGATGAGCAATTTTTTCCAGCGCGCCAATCTGCTTTTGCATGGTGAACCGCGTCGGCAGCCGGTGATACAGAATGTCATCCGCCAGTACGCGCAGGCGAGCGGCGACCGTTTGCGCCGTCCAGCGTATCACCTGCTCCGCGTGACTGCGCTCGACCAGCTTTTGCACCTCTTCCGGTTGATGCAAACTGACGGAGATATGTTCCTGCAGATCCAGCGCTTCCTGAAAGGCGCGCAGCATCCGCTTATAGTCATTATTGTGATGCGCCGACAGCATGTGCATCTGCTGATAGCACTGGGTGATGAGGTCGACGGCCTTCTGCTGGCGCACCAGAAGCGGCGGCAGGGCTTTTTCCGGGTCGGTATGCTGGGTCAGCATGCTGTATTTCGCTTCGCAGTAATCCGCCAGTTCCCGGTACAGCAGGCTCAGCGACTCGCGCAGCGGCTGTTCGCGCCAGAGCCAGAACCAGAACCAGTTAAACAAGCCATACCACAGCGTGCCCAGCGCGTAGATCAGCAGCGGTTCCCAGACCGGCATATTTCCCGCGAGGCTCAGTGTGAAAATCGCCGCGATCAGCGAGGCCGGAAGCAAACGCGCGTGAAGGGAGCTCAATTCAGCGGTTACGCCGAGCGTGAGCGTCAGGCCGGTCAGGATCAGGGGTAACGGCACCGCTTGCGCCAGCAGTAGCTGCATGATCAGGCTACAGCCGGCAAACAGCGACGCACCGATAATCAGACGTTTGAAAAAGCGTTTGTGCGGAGTATCAAGCCCGGCAATGTTGCAGCAGGCGGGAACGAGAGAGAAGAGCAGGCCCAGATGTAACTGCCCGATGATCAGTCCGACGGCCACGGGCAAACAGAGCACCAGCGTTTGACGTAGTGCATAATTGATTTCTGGGTGATAAATCAGTCTGCGCCACATTGGCAAAACAAAAATGACGCGCTAGCGGGTAGCGCGTCATTTCCGATGAGATTAACGAGTGCCGTAAACGACGATCGTTTTACCGTGAGCGGAGATCAGGTTCTGATCTTCCAGCATCTTCAGAATACGACCAACGGTTTCGCGAGAGCAGCCAACGATCTGGCCAATCTCCTGGCGAGTGATTTTGATCTGCATGCCGTCCGGGTGAGTCATCGCATCAGGTTGTTTCGCCAGATTCAGCAGAGTCTGGGCGATACGACCGGTCACGTCGAGGAAGGCCAGGTTACCGACTTTCTCTGAAGTGACTTGCAGACGGCGAGCCATTTGGGAAGAGAGGCGCATCAGAATATCCGGGTTCACCTGGATCAACTGACGGAATTTCTTGTAAGAAATTTCAGCCACTTCACACGCTGTTTTCGCCCGAACCCATGCGCTACGTTCCTGGCCTTCTTCAAACAGGCCCAGTTCGCCAATAAAATCACCCTGATTCAGATAAGAAAGGATCATTTCTTTCCCTTCCTCATCCTTAATCAACACTGCCACTGAGCCCTTAACGATGTAGTACAACGTTTCTGCTTTTTCACCCTGGTGAATCAGCGTGCTCTTGGACGGGTACTTATGAATGTGGCAATGAGACAAGAACCATTCAAGTGTCGGGTCTGTTTGCGGTTTGCCAAGCACCATGCGCGATTATCCTCTGTTATAAGCTGTCTCCAGAGCCAAAAAATGCCGCTGTCTCTGGGGTTGCAAAAATGTGCTTCCCGCGTCCTGGGAAGAGGCTGTCAAAAACTCACTGCAGCCTTTAATGTGAAGTCCTCTGCATACATGCAGTACATCAATGTATTACTGTAGCATCCTGACTGTTTTAGCATAGCTTTAGCCGTGTGTCTCCTGGTGTCTCGCTTCAGCATGACGGAGGTCGCCTTCCGTTGCGAGAATTGTTATGTACGCGTAATCTGTCAGGAAAATTGACGCACTGGAGTTAAAAAATATGCAAGCGCGTGTTAAATGGGTTGAGGGGTTAACCTTCCTTGGTGAGTCGGCTTCCGGACACCAGATTTTGATGGACGGTAACTCTGGTGATAAAGCGCCGAGCCCGATGGAAATGGTGTTGATGGCAGCGGGCGGTTGCAGCGCCATTGACGTGGTTTCTATCCTGCAAAAAGGCCGTCAGGATGTGACGAACTGCGAAGTGAAACTGACGTCAGAACGTCGCGAAGAGGCGCCACGCCTGTTCACCCACATCAATCTGCACTTTATTGTCACCGGTAACGATCTGAAAGATGCCGCCGTTTCGCGTGCGGTCGACCTGTCAGCGGAGAAGTACTGCTCTGTGGCGCTGATGCTGGGAAAAGCGGTCAACATTACCCATTCGTATGAAGTGATTGCGGCGTAATTTTTCCTGTCGCCGGATGGCGGCTAGCGCCTGGTCCGGCCTACAGTTCCCTGATTTGTAGGCCCGATAAGCGTAGCGCCATCGCGCACTTCCCATCGTTTATTCGATCTTCTTGCCTTCCATCAGTCGCTGCACCAGCGGCAACATGATGAGTTCCATTGCCAGCCCCATTTTGCCGCCGGGTACCACCAATGTATTGATGTGGGAAATGAATGACCCCTGCAGCATCGCCAGCAACCAGGGGAAATCGATTCCTTCCAGATTACGGAAATGAATCACGACAAAGCTCTCATCCAGTGACGGAATGCCTTTGGCCGCGAATGGGTTCGAGGTGTCGACGGTGGGAACGCGCTGGAAGTTAATGTGGGTGCGGGAGAACTGCGGCGTGATGTAGTTGATATAGTCGTCCATCGAACGCACTACCGAATCCATCACCGCTTCACGAGAATGGCCTCGCTCGCTGGTGTCGCGGATAAGCTTCTGGATCCACTCCAGGTTAACGATGGGGACCACGCCGACCAGGAGATCAACATGTCTTGCGACCTCATGCTGGGGCGTGACGACGCCGCCGTGCAGGCCTTCATAGAACAATACGTCAGTGGGTTCCGGCAGGGGTTGCCACGGGGTAAACGTCCCCGGTACCTGATTCCATGGCACGGCTTCATCATAGGTATGCAGATATTTACGCGACTGGCCTTTGCCCGTCTGACCGTACTCGATAAACGTCTGCTCCAGTAGACCGAAGTCATTGGCGTCGGGGCCAAAATAGCTGATGTGGCGTCCGGCGTCGCGTGCTTTGCGGATCGCCATATCCATTTCCGGACGGGTATAGCGGTGAAAACTGTCGCCTTCCACCTCGGCTGCGCGCAGGTTGAGCTGCGCAAAAATTTTACGGAACGCGAGGCTGGTGGTGGTGGTCCCCGCGCCGCTGGATCCTGTTACCGCAATCACCGGATGTTTGGCAGACATGTTAACTCCATCAATAAATTGATTTTTTATTATAGTCGGCCGATAGCGTGCGGGTTATTCGCGAAATTGCTTGCGCGGCATGATATTGACGGTTTCGTGCAACTCAGACCACACCAGCACCGCTTCGCCACACTGTAACTGGCGTTTGACGTCGGCGACTTTTTGTTCAAGGGTACGTTCATGTTCACCATAATCGGTACCTTCGCGCAACACAAAGCTTTCGATCAGATTGTCCAGCGTCTCGGGGGAAAGGTCCTGCCAGGGGATTTGCATGATTAGGCCTCCAGATACGGTGTCAGCCAGTCAGGGATGCGCGATTCCAGCCACATTTCTGGCCGACGTAGCGTCCCGCCAATAAATCCAACGTGCCCGCCATGTTCGGTTAACTGATATTCCACCTGCGGCGGTAAATCTTCTGCTTTGGGGATCACATGATGATCCATAAACGGGTCGTCTTTCGCGTGAATGATCAGCGTCGGAATGGCGATGTCGCTGAGCAAGGGCATGGCACTGCACTGACGATAGTAGTCGATAGCATCGGCGAAGCCGTGAATTTTGGCAGTGATCAGATCGTCAAACTCACGGATCCGGCGCAGGGACTTCAACTGCGCCAGGCTCACCGGCAGCGAGCCTGGATAAGCCGCCAGCTTGCGCGATGCGTTAGCTTTCAGCAGGTTGAGCAGATAGCGCTGATAAATACGGGAAAAGCCTTTATCCATATGATAGCTGCATGCTTCCAGTACAAAGGGAGCCGAGACAATGACCGCCGCATCAAGCGGGATGTTTTTCCCTTCTTTAGCCAGCAGGCATGCCAACATATTTCCGCCGAGCGAATAGCCTACGGCGGCCGTCGGCGCGTGGCCAAATTCCCGCTGCAACCAGCCTAAGAACCAGGTTCCGTCTTCGGTTTCACCGGAGTGATAAATACGGTTCAGGCGATTCGGTTCGCCGCTGCAACCGCGAAAGTGCATCACCACGCCAAGCCAGCCACGATTCTTTGCCGCTTCAATCAGGCCATGTGCGTACGGACTGTTCAGGCTGCCTTCCAGACCATGAAAGACCACCAGGCGCGGCTTGTGCTTCGCCTGATGCGGATCTTCACTCCATGCCAGATCGACAAAGTCGCCGTCGGGCAATTCCAGACGCTGCCAGTGGGCGTCGAAATTCACCTTTCGGCGGATCAAACGCGGCAACATGGTCTGTAGATGGCAGTTACTGATACCGCGCATCGGGCGAAATTCGTCACTGCTGCCATTTGGCATCTCTGGGTCGTGAAGGATTACGTGTGTCATCACCGTTACTCGCTCAGCATCTGCTCAAGCTGTTCCTGGGCATCCAGCCAGGCCAGTTCGCACGCTTCCAGCCCGGCTTTGGCGCTGGCCTGCTGTTGCAGACATTCCGTCAGCTCGGCTTTGCGGCTCTGGTCGTAAAGTTCGCTGTCACCCAGCTTCTCTTCTGCCTGCGCCAGCTGTGCGTTCAGCTTCTCCATCTCTTTTTCCAGACGGGCGATCTCTTTACGCAGCGGCTGGGTTTGCGTCCGCAGTTCAGCTTCCCGACGCTTCTGATCTTTACGCGCTTGCGCGCTGTTGATGTTCTCTTTCGGCGTCTCGTCGGACTGGCTTTCCTGCTTCTGCACATCGCTCAGCCACTGCTGATAATCTTCCAGATCGCCATCGAACGGCTCGACCTTGCGGTCATGCACCAGATACAGGTCGTCGGTTGTGGAGCGCAGCAAATGGCGGTCGTGCGATACGACCACCAGCGCGCCTTCAAATTCAATCAGCGCTTCGGTTAATGCCTGGCGCATGTCGAGATCAAGGTGGTTAGTCGGTTCATCGAGCAGCAGCAGGTTCGGACGCTGCCAGACGATCAGCGCCAGCACCAGTCGCGCTTTTTCACCGCCGGAGAAACGACGCGTCTCTTCGCTGACTTTATCGCCCTGAAAGCCGAAGCCACCCAGGTAATCGCGTAGTTTCTGTTCCAGTTCTTGTGGCGCCAGTCGCACCAGATGCTGCAACGGCGACTCATCCGCGCGCAAATACTCAAGTTGATGCTGGGCGAAATACCCGAGCTTAATGCCTTTTGCCAGGCCAATTTCACCGCTCACCGGCGCGAGTTCGCCCGCCAACAGTTTAATGAGCGTGGATTTACCCGCACCGTTACGTCCCAGCAAACCAATACGCGATCCTAGCACCAGGTTCAGTTTGATTGAATCCAGAATGATGCGTTCGCCGTAACCGGCGCTCACTTTCTCCATCTTCAAGAGCGGATTCGGCAGGCTTTCCGGCGCCCGGAAGCTGAAATGGAACGGGTTATCGACATGCGCCGGGGCAATCAGCTCCATGCGTTCCAGCATCTTAATACGGCTCTGTGCCTGTTTTGCTTTCGTGGCTTTGGCGCGGAAGCGATCGATATAGCTTTGCAGATGCGCCACGCGCTCCTGCTGGCTTTCATACATCGCCTGTTGCTGGGCCAGACGCGTGGCACGCTGAATTTCAAACGCGCTGTAGTTGCCGGTGTACTCGAACATCGTTTGCTGTTCGATATGAATGATTTTATCCACAACCGGATCGAGGAAATCACGGTCGTGAGAGATCAGAATCAGAGTGCCCTGATAGCTCTTTAGCCATTTTTCCAGCCAGATAACCGCATCCAGATCGAGGTGGTTGGTTGGTTCATCGAGCAGGAGGAGATCGGAGCGACAAATCAGCGCCTGAGCCAGGTTGAGACGCATACGCCAGCCGCCGGAAAAGTCGCTGACTGGACGTTCCAGTTGTTCATTAGAGAAACCGAGACCATGCAACAGGCTGGCTGCGCGGGAGCGTACGGTCCAGGCGTCGATGGCATCCAGCTTGCCGTGGACGGTGGCAATGGCGTGTCCGTCGTTACGTTCGTTAGCGTCATGCAACTGGGCTTCCAGTTGACGATATTCGCGGTCACCGTCAATAACATATTCCAGCGCGGGCTGGGGCAGGGCTGGTGTTTCCTGATTCACCCACGCCAGCTGCCAGCTACCGGGAAAGGTAAAACCGCCGGCATCTGCGCTGATTTCATTTTTCAGCAATGCCAGCAGGGTAGATTTCCCGCAGCCGTTCTTACCCACCAGGCCCACTTTCTGGCCCGGATTGATGGTGGCAGTGGCATTGTCCAGTAAGACGCGCACGCCGCGACGAATTTGTAACGAGGAGAAAACAATCATAAGGCGCCGTATGTTCAGACTATGTTAATTTATCATTATGATAATGTAAGGTGTGGGCCATTTTCCGCACCGGGCCGCAATGGTAGCCCAAAACGACGACGATACACAAAAACAGAAATAAACCGGGAGGGGGATGATGTCTCAGCCAGCAAAGGTCTTGCTGCTGTATGCCCATCCGGAATCTCAGGACTCGGTGGCTAACCGGGTACTGCTTAAGCCGGCCACGCAGCTCAGCAACGTTACGGTGCACGATCTCTACGCGCACTATCCTGATTTTTTTATCGATATCCCGCATGAGCAGGCGCTACTGCGTGAGCATGACGTGATCGTGTTTCAGCATCCGCTGTACACCTATAGCTGTCCGGCGTTGCTGAAAGAGTGGCTGGACCGCGTATTGAGCCGTGGCTTTGCCAGCGGCCCCGGGGGAAATCAGTTAGCGGGAAAGTACTGGCGGAGCGTGATAACAACCGGGGAACCGGAGAGCGCCTATCGCTATGACGCGCTGAATCGCTATCCGATGAGCGATGTACTACGGCCATTCGAACTGACGGCAGGGATGTGCCGGATGCACTGGTTGAGTCCCATTATTATCTACTGGGCCAGACGACAAAGCGTGCAGGAGCTGGAAAGCCATGCAAAAGCGTATGGCGACTGGCTTGCTCATCCCGTTCCTGTGGGAGGCCGCTGATGGAAGGTTCTGATTTAATGCTGGCAGGAGTGCTGTTTCTCTTCGCGGCGGTGGCTGCGGTGCCTTTGGCATCGCGGCTGGGGATTGGCGCGGTATTGGGCTATTTGCTTGCGGGGATTGCTATTGGTCCGTGGGGGCTGGGGTTCATCAGCGACGTAGATGAGATTCTCCACTTCTCTGAACTCGGCGTCGTGTTTCTGATGTTTATTATTGGGCTGGAGCTGAACCCGTCGAAGCTCTGGCAGCTTCGGCGTTCTATCTTTGGCGTGGGTGCGGCGCAGGTTCTGCTGAGTGCGGCGCTGTTGGCCGGACTGCTAATGTTGACCGATTTCTCGTGGCCTGCGGCGGTCGTCGGCGGGATAGGCCTGGCAATGTCTTCCACTGCGATGGCACTACAACTGATGCGCGAAAAAGGGATGAATCGCAGCGAATCCGGGCAGTTGGGCTTTTCGGTTTTGCTGTTCCAGGATCTGGCGGTGATCCCGGCGCTCGCGCTGGTACCGCTGTTAGCCGGTTCGGCCGATGAAGACTTTGACTGGATGAAGATCGGTATGAAGGTGCTGGCGTTTGCTGGCATGCTGATTGGTGGACGCTATCTGCTGCGTCCGGTGTTCCGGTTTATTGCCGCCTCCGGCGTGCGTGAAGTGTTTACCGCCGCCACGCTGCTGCTGGTGCTGGGATCGGCATTGTTTATGGATGCGCTGGGGCTGTCGATGGCGCTCGGCACGTTTATCGCCGGGGTGCTGTTAGCGGAAAGCGAATATCGGCATGAGCTGGAAACCGCGATCGATCCGTTTAAAGGACTGCTGCTGGGTCTCTTCTTTATTTCTGTCGGGATGTCACTCAATCTGGGCGTGCTGTATACCCATCTGCTGTGGGTTGTGGCAAGCGTGGGGGTGTTGGTGGCGGTCAAAACGTTGGTGCTTTATCTGCTGGCGCGACTGTACGGCCTGCGCAGTTCTGAAAGAATGCAGTTTGCGGGCGTGTTGAGCCAGGGCGGAGAGTTCGCTTTTGTGCTGTTCTCAACCGCGTCGTCGCAGCGGTTGTTTCAGGGCGATCAGATGGCGCTTTTGCTGGTGACCGTCACGTTGTCGATGATGACCACGCCGATGCTGATGAAGCTTATCGATAAATGGCTATCCCGCCAGCTTAACGGCCCGGATGAAGAAGATGAAATGCCGTGGGTTGAGGATGATAAGCCGCAGGTCATCGTAGTGGGCTTTGGTCGTTTTGGTCAGGTTATCGGCCGTTTGCTGATGGCGAATAAAATGCGCATTACCGTGCTGGAGCGGGACATCAGCGCGGTGAACCTGATGCGTAAATATGGCTATAAGGTCTATTACGGTGATGCGACGCAGGTGGATCTGCTACGTTCCGCGGGCGCAGAGGCGGCGGAATCTATCGTCATTACCTGTAATGAACCGGAAGATACGATGAAGCTGGTGGCGATCTGTCAGCAGCATTTCCCGCATTTGCATATTCTTGCGCGAGCGCGCGGACGTGTTGAAGCGCATGAGTTATTACAGGCAGGGGTATCACAGTTTTCCCGTGAGACCTTTTCCAGTGCGCTGGAACTGGGACGCAAAACGCTGGTGTCGTTGGGGATGCATCCCCATCAGGCGCAGCGGGCGCAACTGCATTTCCGCCGGCTGGATATGCGGATGCTGAGGGAGCTCATCCCAATGCATGCTGATACGGTACAAATCTCTCGCGCCAGAGAAGCCAGACGCGAGCTGGAGGAGATTTTCCAGCGCGAGATGCAACAAGAACGACGCCAACTGGATGGCTGGGATGAATTCGAATAGAGGATAAGTATGGCAATTCGTAAACGTTTTATTGCAGGGGCGAAATGCCCTTCCTGCCAGGCGCAGGATTCTCTGGCGATGTGGCGCGAGAATAATATTGATATTGTTGAATGCGTTAAGTGTGGACATCAGATGCGGGAAGCGGATAAAGAAGTCCGCGATCACGTTCGCAAAGAAGAGCAAGTGATTGGGATCTTTCATCCAGACTAGCGATATGGCCCGAGATTTTTTAAGCTAAAGGGTACACAGGTGCAGATTTCCGCTACAATCTGCGCCAGCAATTTTCCCACGCTCAGGAGATATCATGAAAGTAGCAAAAGACCTGGTGGTCAGCCTGGCCTATCAGGTACGTACAGAAGACGGTGTGTTGGTTGATGAGTCTCCGGTGAGTGCGCCGCTGGACTACCTGCATGGTCACGGTTCCCTGATCTCTGGCCTGGAAACAGCGCTGGAAGGTCACGATGTTGGCGACAAATTCGATGTTGCGGTAGGCGCGAACGACGCTTACGGTCAGTATGATGAAAACCTGGTGCAGCGCGTTCCAAAAGACGTCTTCATGGGCGTTGATGAGCTGCAGGTTGGCATGCGTTTCCTGGCGGAAACTGACCAGGGTCCGGTACCGGTAGAAATTACCGAAGTGGAAGACGACCACGTTGTGGTTGACGGCAACCACATGCTGGCGGGTCAGAATCTGAAATTCAACGTTGAAGTTGTGGCGATCCGCGAAGCGACCGAAGAAGAACTGGCTCACGGCCACGTTCACGGTGCGCACGGTCACGACCATGACCACGATCACGACGGCTGCTGCGGCGGTCACGGCCATGATCACGGTCACGAGCACGGCGGCGAAGGCTGCTGCGGTGGCGGCGGTAAAGGCAACGGCGGCTGCGGTTGCCACTAATACCCGTCGTCTTTCAAACCACCGCAGCGTTGGCTGCGCTTTCGAACCCCGGTCACATAGTTTTCTATGCTCCCGGGGCTTGCTCAAGCTTGCCGCCTTGCGGTGACTCGAAATCCTTTGGGTATTTATGAGACCGTCCGATAAGTGTTGGTGCCATCGGATACAAGAAAGCGGGTTTAACCCGCTTTTTTTACGTCTCAATAATGAGGCGGTGGCGTCTCTTCGGCCTGGGAGGCGATGTGGGAAGGCTGGCTCGCTTTGAGCTTTTCCGTCAGCAGTCGCAGATGATCGCGCAATTTGGCCATTTCCATCTCGTGAGCGGTTACCGTTACGTTGAGCTCTTCAATGGTGATTTCCTGAAAAGCCAGCCGACTTTCCAGCTCGGCCAGCCGGGTTTCCATCGTTGTGTCCTGCATGATTCACCTCATCGATTGTCTCTGGTCGCGGCGGATTCTACTTAACTTTGTCTGAATACACAGCCCTGATTCAGTCTTGTCGAAACTAATTTAAACAAAAAGAGTCTCAAAAGGAGCGAGAATCAGGCATGTCCGTATGTTGATTTGTTCAACAACGCTTTATAGTACGCTTCTCATAGTAAAGTTAACCATGGGGTGAGATGCCCCGGCCCTGGAGATATGGATGAAATCACTGTTTAAAGTCACTCTGCTGGCGACCACGATGGCCGTTGCTCTGCACGCCCCAATCACCTTCGCAGCGGACGCCGCAAAACCGGCCGCCGCCGCTGCTGACAGCAAAGCTGCGTTCAAAAATGACGACCAGAAATCGGCTTACGCACTGGGCGCATCGCTGGGCCGCTATATGGAAAACTCCCTGAAAGAACAGGAAAAACTGGGCATCAAACTGGACAAAGACCAGCTGATCGCCGGTGTGCAGGATGCGTTTGCTGATAAGAGCAAACTGTCTGACCAGGAAATCGAGCAGACTCTGCAGGCTTTTGAAGCACGCGTGAAAGCTTCCGCCCAGGCGAAGATGGAAAAAGACGCGGCTGACAACGAAGCCAAAGGTAAAGAGTTCCGCACCAAGTTTGCGAAAGAGAAAGATGTGAAGACCTCTTCGACTGGCCTGCTCTACAAAGTTGAGAAAGCCGGTACAGGCGAAGCGCCGAAAGATAGCGACACGGTGGTGGTGAACTACAAAGGTACGCTGATCGACGGTAAAGAGTTTGATAACTCCTACACCCGTGGCGAACCGCTCTCTTTCCGTCTGGACGGTGTGATCCCTGGCTGGACTGAAGGTCTGAAGAACATTAAGAAAGGTGGGAAGATTAAGATGGTCATCCCACCGGAACTGGCTTACGGTAAAACCGGCGTTCCGGGGATCCCGGCTAACTCCACGCTGGTATTCGACGTAGAACTGTTGGATATCAAGCCAGCACCGAAGGCGGATGCCAAGCCAGAAGCAGCAGCTGAAGCTGATGCAAAAGCAGCTGATGCCGCTAAAAAATAAAAACTGAGAACCGCCGCCGAACAGAGCGGCGGTTTTTTTTGTGCAGGCCGGATATAATTAATAGTGGAAAGTGGAACCACCACTGTATTAATTTAATCATCCACAAAATTAATGAGCCTGCCCTGAAAACATAACGACAGGCTCCTGAAAAGGAGTGTTTTTTTTCATGTCCAGGTCGCTTTTAACCAACGAAACCAGTGAGCTTGATTTACTGGATCAACGTCCTTTCGATCAAACCGACTTTGATATTCTGAAATCCTACGAAGCGGTGGTGGACGGGTTAGCGATGCTCATTGGTTCCCACTGTGAAATCGTATTGCACTCTTTGCAGGATTTGAAATGTTCCGCCATTCGCATTGCCAACGGCGAACATACGGGACGAAAAATCGGTTCGCCGATTACTGACCTTGCGTTGCGGATGCTGCACGATATGACCGGTGCAGATAGCAGCGTCTCCAAATGCTACTTTACCCGTGCGAAAAGCGGCGTTCTGATGAAGTCAGTGACGATTGCCATTCGCAATCGCGAGCATCGTGTGATTGGTCTGCTGTGCATCAACATGAACCTTGATGTCCCGTTTTCGCAGATCATGAATACCTTTATTCCCCCGGAGACCCCGGAAGTGGGATCGTCTGTTAACTTCGCCTCTTCCGTGGAAGATCTGGTGACGCAGACGCTGGAGTTCACCATTGAAGAGGTGAACGCCGATCGTAATGTCTCCAATAATGCCAAGAACCGCCAGATCGTCCTGAATCTGTATGAGAAGGGTATCTTCGATATTAAGGATGCCATCAATCAGGTCGCCGATCGTCTGAACATCTCCAAGCACACCGTGTACCTCTATATTCGCCAGTTCAAGAGCGGCGACTTTCAGGGGCAAGATAAGTAATGCGTTTTGCCATTGTGGTTACCGGTCCGGCGTATGGTACCCAGCAGGCGAGCAGCGCATTGCAGTTTGCTCAGGCTTTGCTTGAAGAAGGCCATACGTTAAGCAGCGTCTTTTTCTATCGGGAAGGGGTGTATAACGCCAACCAGTTGACCTCTCCGGCCAGTGATGAATTTGATCTGGTCCGGGCATGGCAACAGATGAATACACAGCATGGCGTTGAGCTGAACATTTGTGTGGCGGCGGCGCTGCGCCGCGGTGTGGTAGATGAAACTGAAGCGGGCCGACTGGGACTGGCGTCCGCCAATCTGCAGCCGGGTTTTACCCTCAGCGGACTGGGCGCGTTGGCACAAGCCTCATTGACCTGCGATCGCGTGGTACAGTTTTGATGAAACGTATTGCCTTTGTCTTTTCCACCGTGCCGCACGGTAGTGCTTCTGGCCGTGAAGGGCTGGACGCGTTGTTGGCGACGTCGGCGTTAACAGAAGAGATCGGCGTCTTCTTTATAGGTGATGGCGTCTTTCAGATCCTGCAGGAACAAAAGCCGGATGTGATTCTGGCCCGCAACTATATTGCGACCTTCAAACTGCTGGGATTGTACGATATCGAACAGTGCTGGTTATGCGCCGCCTCGCTGCGCGAGCGTGGACTCGAAGAAGGGGCCAGTTTTGTCGTTGAGACGACGCCGCTGGAACCAGACGCGCTGCGTCGTGAACTGGGCAACTACGATGTCATCCTGAGATTCTGAGGTTTTCATGCTGCATACTTTACACCGCTCCGCGTGGCACTCTGATTTCTCTGCAATCCTGCGCCTGCTTGCAGAAGGGGATGAACTTTTGTTGCTCCAGGATGGCGTTACCGCCGCAGTCGAAGGCTGTCGCTTCCTTGAAAGCCTGCAAAACACCCCCATAACGGTATATGCACTGAAAGAAGACATTGACGCTCGGGGTTTGGGTGGTCAAATTTCAGACAGTGTCGTCAGGGTTGACTATACTGACTTCGTCAGACTTACGGTTAAGCACGCCAGCCAGATGGCCTGGTGATTGTGTGATCGTTGTATATTTCTTGACACCTTTTCGACACCGCCCTAAAATTCGGCGTCCTCATATTGTATGAGGTCGTTTTATTACGTGTTTACGAAGCAAAAGCTAAAACCAGGAGCTATTTAATGGCAACAGTTAACCAGCTGGTACGCAAACCACGCGCTCGCAAAGTTGCAAAAAGCAACGTGCCTGCGCTGGAAGCATGCCCGCAAAAACGTGGTGTATGTACTCGTGTATATACTACCACTCCTAAAAAACCGAACTCCGCACTGCGTAAAGTATGCCGTGTTCGTCTGACTAACGGTTTCGAAGTGACTTCCTACATCGGTGGTGAAGGTCACAACCTGCAGGAGCACTCCGTGATCCTGATCCGTGGCGGTCGTGTTAAAGACCTCCCGGGTGTTCGTTACCACACCGTACGCGGTGCGCTTGACTGTTCCGGCGTTAAAGACCGTAAGCAAGCTCGCTCCAAGTATGGCGTGAAGCGTCCTAAGGCTTAATGGTTCTCCGTTAAGTAAGGCCAAACGTTTTAACTTAAATGTCAAACTAAACTCGTAGAGTTTTGGACAATCCTGAATTAACAACGGAGTATTTCCATGCCACGTCGTCGCGTCATTGGTCAGCGTAAAATTCTGCCGGATCCGAAGTTCGGATCAGAACTGCTGGCTAAATTTGTAAATATCCTGATGGTAGATGGTAAAAAATCTACTGCCGAAACAATCGTATACAGCGCGCTGGAGACCCTGGCTCAGCGTTCTGGTAAATCTGAACTGGAAGCTTTCGAAGTAGCTCTCGAAAACGTGCGCCCGACTGTCGAAGTTAAGTCTCGCCGCGTTGGTGGTTCTACTTATCAGGTACCAGTTGAAGTCCGTCCGGTTCGTCGTAATGCCCTGGCAATGCGTTGGATCGTTGAAGCTGCTCGTAAACGCGGTGATAAATCCATGGCTCTGCGCCTGGCGAACGAACTTTCCGATGCTGCAGAAAACAAAGGTACTGCAGTTAAGAAACGTGAAGACGTTCACCGTATGGCCGAAGCCAACAAGGCGTTCGCACACTACCGTTGGTAATCCCTTCGGAGTTTTAGTCACCAGGCGGGCGCTTCCAGTAAGCAGCCCGCTTTGGGCTACTTAAATTGAACGCCTAAAAGATAAACGAGGAATCAAATGGCTCGTACAACACCCATCGCACGCTACCGTAACATCGGTATCAGTGCGCACATCGACGCCGGTAAAACCACTACTACCGAACGTATTCTGTTCTACACCGGTGTAAACCATAAAATCGGTGAAGTTCATGACGGCGCAGCCACCATGGACTGGATGGAGCAGGAGCAGGAACGTGGTATTACTATCACTTCCGCAGCGACTACTGCATTCTGGTCTGGTATGGCTAAGCAGTATGAACCGCATCGCGTAAACATCATCGACACCCCGGGGCACGTTGACTTCACTATCGAAGTAGAACGTTCCATGCGTGTTCTTGATGGTGCGGTAATGGTTTACTGCGCAGTTGGTGGTGTTCAGCCGCAGTCTGAAACCGTATGGCGTCAGGCAAACAAATATAAAGTTCCACGCATTGCGTTCGTTAACAAAATGGACCGTATGGGTGCGAACTTCCTGAAAGTTGTTGGTCAGATCAAAACCCGTCTGGGCGCGAACCCTGTTCCGCTGCAGCTGGCGATTGGCGCTGAAGAAGCGTTCACCGGTGTTGTTGACCTGGTGAAAATGAAAGCCATCAACTGGAACGAAGCAGATGCAGGCGTTACCTTCACTTACGAAGATATCCCGGCTGACATGCAGGAACTGGCTGAAGAATGGCACCAGAACCTGATCGAGTCCGCAGCGGAAGCTTCTGAAGAGCTGATGGAGAAATACCTGGGTGGTGAAGAACTGACTGAAGAAGAGATCAAAAAAGCTCTGCGTCAGCGCGTTCTGAACAACGAAATCATCCTGGTAACCTGTGGTTCTGCATTTAAGAACAAGGGTGTTCAGGCGATGCTGGATGCGGTAATTGATTACCTGCCATCCCCGGTTGACGTACCTGCGATCAACGGTATCCTGGACGACGGTAAAGACACGCCTGCTGAGCGTCACGCAAGCGACGAAGAGCCTTTCTCTGCACTGGCATTCAAAATCGCTACTGACCCGTTCGTGGGTAACCTGACCTTCTTCCGTGTGTACTCCGGTGTGGTTAACTCTGGTGATACCGTACTGAACTCCGTGAAAGCTGCACGTGAGCGTTTTGGTCGTATCGTTCAGATGCACGCTAACAAACGTGAAGAGATCAAAGAAGTTCGCGCGGGCGACATCGCTGCTGCGATCGGTCTGAAAGACGTAACCACTGGTGACACCCTGTGTGACCCGGATGCGCCGATCATTCTGGAGCGTATGGAATTCCCTGAGCCGGTAATCTCCATCGCCGTAGAACCGAAAACCAAAGCTGACCAGGAAAAAATGGGTCTGGCTCTGGGCCGTCTGGCTAAAGAAGACCCGTCATTCCGCGTATGGACTGACGAAGAATCTAACCAGACCATTATCGCCGGTATGGGTGAACTGCACCTCGACATCATCGTTGACCGTATGAAGCGTGAATTCAACGTTGAAGCGAACGTCGGTAAACCTCAGGTTGCTTACCGCGAAGCGATTCGTGCGAAAGTTACCGATATCGAAGGTAAACACGCCAAGCAGTCTGGTGGTCGCGGTCAGTATGGTCATGTTGTTATCGACATGTACCCGCTGGAGCCGGGTTCTAACCCGAAAGGCTACGAGTTCATCAACGACATTAAAGGTGGTGTAATCCCTGGCGAATACATCCCTGCCGTTGATAAAGGTATCCAGGAGCAGCTGAAAGCCGGTCCGCTGGCAGGTTACCCGGTTGTTGATATGGGTGTTCGTCTGCACTTCGGTTCTTACCATGACGTTGACTCCTCTGAACTGGCGTTTAAACTGGCTGCGTCTATTGCCTTTAAAGAAGGCTTTAAGAAAGCTAAACCAGTTCTGCTTGAGCCAATCATGAAGGTTGAGGTAGAAACGCCGGAAGAAAACACCGGTGATGTTATCGGTGACTTGAGCCGTCGTCGCGGTATGCTGCGCGGTCAGGAATCCGAAGTCACTGGCGTTAAGATCCACGCTGAAGTTCCGCTGTCTGAAATGTTCGGATATGCAACTCAGCTGCGTTCTCTGACCAAAGGTCGCGCATCATACACTATGGAATTCCTGAAGTATGATGATGCACCGAACAACGTTGCTCAGGCCGTAATCGAAGCCCGTGGTAAATAATCCACAGGATTAAAACCTAAGTCCCGTGCTCTCTCCACAAGGGGAGAGCGCTATAGTAAGGAATATAGCCGTGTCTAAAGAAAAATTTGAACGTACAAAACCGCACGTTAACGTCGGCACCATCGGCCACGTTGACCACGGTAAAACTACCCTGACTGCTGCAATCACTACCGTACTGGCTAAAACCTACGGCGGTGCTGCTCGTGCATTCGACCAGATCGATAACGCGCCGGAAGAAAAAGCTCGTGGTATCACCATCAACACTTCTCACGTTGAATATGACACCCCGACTCGCCACTACGCACACGTAGACTGCCCGGGCCACGCCGACTATGTTAAAAACATGATCACCGGTGCTGCGCAGATGGACGGCGCGATCCTGGTTGTTGCTGCGACTGACGGCCCGATGCCGCAGACTCGTGAGCACATCCTGCTGGGTCGTCAGGTAGGCGTTCCGTACATCATCGTGTTCCTGAACAAATGCGACATGGTTGATGACGAAGAGCTGCTGGAACTGGTAGAAATGGAAGTTCGTGAACTTCTGTCTCAGTACGATTTCCCGGGCGACGACACCCCGATCGTTCGTGGTTCTGCTCTGAAAGCGCTGGAAGGCGAAGCAGAGTGGGAAGCGAAAATCATCGAACTGGCTGGCTTCCTGGATTCTTACATCCCGGAACCAGAGCGTGCGATTGACAAGCCGTTCCTGCTGCCGATCGAAGACGTATTCTCCATCTCCGGTCGTGGTACCGTTGTTACCGGTCGTGTAGAACGCGGTATCATCAAAGTGGGCGAAGAAGTTGAAATCGTTGGTATCAAAGAGACTGCCAAGTCTACCTGTACTGGCGTTGAAATGTTCCGCAAACTGCTGGACGAAGGCCGTGCGGGTGAGAACGTTGGTGTTCTGCTGCGTGGTATCAAACGTGAAGAAATCGAACGTGGTCAGGTACTGGCTAAGCCGGGTTCCATCAAGCCGCACACCAAATTCGAATCTGAAGTGTACATCCTGTCCAAAGACGAAGGCGGCCGTCATACTCCGTTCTTCAAAGGCTACCGTCCACAGTTCTACTTCCGTACGACTGACGTGACTGGTACCATCGAACTGCCGGAAGGCGTTGAGATGGTAATGCCGGGCGACAACATCAAAATGGTTGTTACCCTGATCCACCCGATCGCGATGGACGATGGTCTGCGTTTCGCAATCCGTGAAGGCGGCCGTACTGTAGGTGCGGGCGTTGTTGCTAAAGTAATGAGCTAATAATTACTCATTAGTTCTGCACTTAAAAAGGGCGCTTCGGCGCCCTTTTTGCTGCCATTATTTGTCTTGTCACATTTCTTCGCAATTTTAACTCCGCTCCCGTTACGTAGAGATAATTGTGCTATTGTAATTATAACTATTCTCATTTACACTTTGCGCAGAAATTGAACGGGAGCGATCATGTACGTTTGTTTGTGTAATGGTGTAAGTGATAAAAAAATTCGCCAGGCGGTACGTCAGTTTCATCCTCAATCCTTCCAGCAGTTACGCAAGTTTATTCCTGTGGGAAATCAATGCGGTAAATGCGTTCGTGCGGCACGCGAAGTCATGCAGGATGAATTAATGCAAATGCCAGAATTTAAAGAGATCGCCTGAGTCACACTCTTTTTTTTGACATCCCTGTAGCCCCATCTATGCTCTGGAGAGTGGAAGCGGAGGGACTATAAAATGAAAGGTGATGTTAAAATCATAAATTATCTCAATAAACTATTGGGAAATGAGCTTGTCGCGATCAACCAGTATTTTCTCCATGCACGTATGTTCAAAAATTGGGGCCTGACTCGCCTCAATGAGATCGAGTACCATGAATCCATCGATGAAATGAAACACGCGGATAAATATATTGAGCGTATTTTGTTTCTGGAAGGGATCCCGAACCTACAGGATCTCGGCAAATTGGGGATTGGCGAAGATGTCGAAGAGATGCTGCAGTCCGATCTTCGGTTAGAGCTCGAAGGGGCGAAAAACTTACGTGAAGCTATCGCCTATGCCGATACCGTTCATGATTATGTCAGCCGGGATATGATGATCGAAATCCTTGCGGATGAAGAAGGACATATCGACTGGCTGGAGACAGAACTGGATCTCATCTCGAAAATTGGCCTGCAAAATTATCTGCAGTCGCAAATCAAAGTGACCAGCTAATCGCCCCTGAGGTGAGACGACAATATCCGGTGATGAAACCCGCAGCTGCCAGAAATGGCCCAAAAGGCAGCGGGTTTTTTAATGCCGACTTTCCATGCACTATCCCCACAACCACGATACCGAAACACCCCAGTAGCGCCGCCCAAAAGACTAATGAAGGCAAAAACATCCACCCATGCCAGGCACCTAGTGCGGCAAGGAATTTCACATCACCATAGCCGAGTCCTTCTCGCTTACGAAGCAGCCAATAACTCCAGTAGATAAAGGCAAAGCTGGCGTAACCCGCGACGGCGCCCCATACGGCATCGGCAAGTTGTGTCGGGATGATGCACAGGTGAAAGATGAATCCACCCCACAGCAACGGGCAGGTAAACCGGTCCGGCAGTCGTCTGCTGCGCATATCGCAGAAACTCAGAGTTAAAGACAATGCGGTATACAGCAGCAGAAAGGGTAGGGCAGCAGACATCGTGTCATCCTCCATCAACCATGGCGTTACTTTAAAGAAGGTTGATAAGGGAGCAAGGCGCTATTATGGGTATTGCGGGATGCTTTCCAGTAAATCCGCTGCGTTTCTTTCACAACATACAATCCCGGAACCCTGTTCGCATTACGCGCGAAGTGTTTAATATCTACGCGACACTTGCTTCAGACTGATATTTGCGTATAATGCGCGGGCTTGTCTTAATTGACGGCAGGTTCGATCTGAACCTCGGATAGCCGATTTGGCTGTCTAACAATGCTCCCAATCGGGGAGCTACGTAAGAACGGTTACACTCTCCCATCAATCGTAATGGGTCTGAGGAGTAATCATTTTCGTTTATAAAATAATTGGAGCTCTGGTCTCATGCAGAACCAAAGAATCCGTATCCGCCTTAAAGCGTTTGATCATCGTCTGATCGATCAATCAACCGCGGAAATCGTCGAGACTGCTAAGCGCACTGGTGCGCAAGTCCGTGGTCCGATCCCGCTGCCGACCCGCAAAGAGCGTTTCACCGTTCTGATCTCTCCGCACGTCAACAAAGACGCGCGTGATCAGTACGAGATTCGTACTCACAAGCGTCTGGTTGACATCGTTGAGCCAACTGAAAAAACCGTTGATGCTCTGATGCGTCTGGACCTGGCTGCCGGTGTAGACGTGCAGATCAGCCTGGGTTAATCAGGTCATCGAGCGATTGAGAGGTTGATACAATGATTGGTTTAGTCGGTAAAAAAGTGGGTATGACCCGCATCTTCACTGAAGATGGCGTATCTATCCCAGTAACCGTAATCGAAGTTGAAGCAAACCGCGTTACTCAGGTTAAAGATCTGGCTAGCGATGGCTATCGTGCTATTCAGGTTACCACGGGTGCTAAAAAAGCTAACCGTGTAACCAAGCCGGAAGCTGGTCACTTTGCTAAAGCTGGCGTAGAAGCTGGCCGCGGCCTGTGGGAGTTCCGTCTGGCAGATGGTGAAGAATTCACTGTTGGTCAGAGCATTAGCGTTGAACTGTTTGCTGACGTTAAAAAAGTTGACGTAACCGGTACCTCTAAAGGTAAAGGTTTCGCAGGTACCGTTAAGCGCTGGAACTTCCGTACCCAGGACGCGACTCACGGTAACTCCTTGTCTCACCGCGTTCCGGGTTCTATCGGTCAGAACCAGACTCCGGGCAAAGTGTTCAAAGGCAAGAAAATGGCAGGCCAGATGGGTAACGAGCGTGTAACCGTTCAGAGCCTTGACGTAGTACGCGTTGACGCTGAGCGCAACCTGCTGCTGGTTAAAGGTGGTGTTCCGGGTGCGACCGGTTGCGACCTGATCGTTAAACCAGCTGTGAAGGCGTAAGGGGATAGCAATGGAATTAGTATTGAAAGACGCGCAGAGCGCGCTGACTGTTTCCGAAACTACCTTCGGTCGTGATTTCAACGAAGCGCTGGTTCACCAGGTTGTTGTTGCTTATGCAGCTGGTGCTCGTCAGGGTACTCGTGCTCAGAAGACTCGTGCTGAAGTAACTGGTTCAGGCAAAAAACCGTGGCGCCAGAAAGGTACCGGCCGTGCGCGTTCAGGTTCTATCAAGAGCCCGATCTGGCGTTCCGGTGGCGTAACCTTCGCTGCTCGTCCGCAGGACCACAGTCAAAAAGTAAACAAAAAGATGTACCGCGGCGCGCTGAAAAGCATTCTGTCCGAACTGGTACGTCAGGATCGTCTGATCGTTGTCGAGAAGTTCTCTGTAGAAGCGCCTAAAACTAAGCTGCTGGCACAGAAACTGAAAGACATGGCTCTGGAAGATGTGCTGATCATCACCGGTGAGCTGGACGAAAACCTGTTCCTGGCTGCGCGCAACCTGCACAAGGTTGACGTACGCGATGCAACTGGTATCGACCCGGTTAGCCTGATCGCCTTCGACAAAGTCGTAATGACTGCTGATGCTGTTAAGCAAGTTGAGGAGATGCTGGCATGATTCGTGAAGAACGTCTGCTGAAGGTGCTGCGTGCACCGCACGTTTCTGAAAAAGCGTCTACTGCGATGGAAAAAACTAACACCATCGTTCTCAAAGTTGCTAAAGACGCGACCAAAGCAGAGATCAAAGCTGCTGTGCAGAAACTGTTTGAAGTCGAAGTCGAAGTCGTTAACACCCTGGTTGTTAAAGGGAAAGTTAAACGTCACGGACAGCGTATCGGTCGTCGTAGCGACTGGAAAAAAGCTTACGTCACCCTGAAGGAAGGCCAGAATCTGGACTTCGTTGGCGGCGCTGAGTAAGTCGGAGGAGTAATACAATGGCAGTTGTTAAATGTAAACCGACATCTCCGGGTCGTCGCCACGTAGTTAAAGTGGTTAACCCTGAGCTGCACAAGGGCAAACCTTTTGCTCCGTTGCTGGAAAAAAACAGCAAATCCGGTGGTCGTAACAACAATGGCCGTATCACCACCCGTCATATCGGTGGTGGCCACAAGCAGGCATACCGTATTGTTGACTTCAAACGCAACAAAGATGGTATTCCGGCAGTTGTTGAACGTCTTGAGTACGATCCGAACCGTTCCGCGAACATCGCGCTGGTTCTGTACAAAGACGGTGAGCGCCGTTACATCCTGGCCCCTAAAGGCCTGAAAGCGGGCGACCAGATCCAATCTGGCGTTGATGCTGCAATCAAACCAGGCAACACCCTGCCGATGCGCAATATCCCGGTTGGTTCTACCGTTCATAACGTAGAAATGAAACCAGGTAAAGGCGGTCAGCTGGCACGTTCCGCTGGTACTTACGTTCAGATCGTTGCTCGTGATGGTGCTTATGTCACCCTGCGTCTGCGTTCTGGTGAAATGCGTAAAGTCGAAGCAGACTGCCGTGCAACTCTGGGCGAAGTTGGCAATGCTGAGCATATGCTGCGCGTTCTGGGTAAAGCAGGTGCTGCACGCTGGCGTGGTGTTCGTCCGACCGTTCGCGGTACCGCGATGAACCCAGTCGACCACCCACATGGTGGTGGTGAAGGTCGTAACTTTGGTAAGCACCCGGTAACTCCGTGGGGCGTTCAGACCAAAGGTAAGAAGACCCGCAGCAACAAGCGTACTGATAAATTCATCGTACGTCGCCGTAGCAAATAATTTTAGAGGATAAGCCATGCCACGTTCTCTCAAGAAAGGTCCTTTTATTGACCTGCACTTGCTGAAGAAGGTAGAGAAAGCGGTGGAAAGCGGAGACAAGAAGCCCCTGCGCACTTGGTCCCGTCGTTCAACGATCTTTCCTAACATGATCGGTTTGACCATCGCTGTCCATAATGGTCGTCAGCACGTTCCAGTATTTGTAACCGATGAAATGGTCGGTCACAAACTGGGTGAATTCGCACCGACTCGTACTTATCGCGGCCATGCTGCTGATAAAAAAGCGAAGAAGAAATAAGGTAGGAGGAAGAGATGGAAACTATCGCTAAACATCGCCATGCTCGTTCTTCTGCTCAGAAGGTTCGCCTTGTTGCTGACCTGATTCGCGGTAAGAAAGTGTCGCAGGCTCTGGATATTCTGACCTACACCAACAAGAAAGCGGCTGTACTGGTCAAGAAGGTACTGGAATCTGCCATTGCTAACGCTGAACACAACGATGGCGCTGACATTGACGATCTGAAAGTTACGAAAATTTTCGTAGACGAAGGCCCGAGCATGAAGCGCATTATGCCGCGTGCAAAAGGTCGTGCAGATCGCATCCTGAAGCGCACCAGCCACATCACTGTGGTTGTGTCCGATCGCTGAGACTCTGGAGACTAGCAATGGGTCAGAAAGTACATCCTAATGGTATTCGCCTGGGTATTGTAAAACCATGGAACTCAACCTGGTTTGCGAACACCAAAGAATTCGCTGACAACCTGGACAGCGATTTTAAAGTACGTCAGTACCTGACTAAGGAACTGGCTAAAGCGTCCGTATCTCGTATCGTTATCGAGCGTCCGGCTAAGAGCATCCGTGTGACTATTCACACTGCTCGCCCGGGTATCGTTATCGGTAAGAAAGGTGAAGACGTAGAAAAACTGCGTAAGGTCGTAGCGGATATCGCTGGCGTTCCTGCACAGATCAATATCGCCGAAGTTCGTAAACCTGAACTGGACGCAAAACTGGTTGCTGACAGCATCACTTCTCAGCTGGAACGTCGTGTTATGTTCCGTCGTGCGATGAAGCGTGCTGTACAGAACGCAATGCGTCTGGGCGCTAAAGGGATCAAAGTTGAAGTTAGCGGCCGTCTGGGCGGCGCGGAAATCGCACGTACCGAATGGTACCGCGAAGGTCGCGTACCGCTGCACACTCTGCGTGCTGACATCGACTACAACACCTCTGAAGCGCACACCACTTACGGTGTAATCGGCGTTAAGGTATGGATCTTCAAAGGCGAGATCCTGGGTGGTATGGCTGCTGTTGAACAACCGGAAAAACCGGCTGCTCAACCTAAAAAGCAGCAGCGTAAAGGCCGTAAATAAGGAGCGTCGCTGATGTTACAACCAAAGCGTACAAAATTCCGTAAAATGCACAAAGGCCGTAACCGCGGTCTGGCTGCTGGCGCGGATGTTAGCTTCGGCAGCTTCGGTCTGAAAGCTGTTGGCCGTGGTCGTCTGACTGCCCGTCAGATCGAAGCAGCACGTCGTGCTATGACCCGTGCAGTTAAGCGTCAAGGTAAGATCTGGATCCGTGTATTCCCGGACAAACCGATCACTGAAAAGCCGCTGGCAGTGCGTATGGGTAAAGGTAAAGGTAACGTGGAGTATTGGGTTGCCTTGATTCAGCCGGGTAAAGTCCTGTATGAAATGGACGGCGTACCGGAAGAGCTGGCCCGTGAAGCATTCAAGCTGGCAGCAGCGAAACTGCCGATTAAAACCACCTTTGTAACTAAGACGGTGATGTAATGAAAGCAAAAGAGCTGCGTGAGAAGAGTGTTGAAGAGCTGAACACCGAGCTGCTGAACCTGCTGCGTGAGCAGTTCAACCTGCGTATGCAGGCTGCAAGTGGCCAGCTGCAACAGTCTCACCTGTTGAAGCAAGTGCGTCGTGATGTCGCACGCGTTAAGACTTTACTGACTGAGAAGGCGGGTGCGTAATGACCGATAAAATCCGTACTCTGCAAGGTCGCGTTGTTAGCGACAAAATGGAGAAATCCATTGTTGTTGCTATCGAACGTTTTGTGAAACACCCGATCTACGGTAAATTCATTAAGCGTACGACCAAACTGCACGTACATGACGAGAACAACGAATGCGGTATCGGCGACAAGGTTGAAATCCGTGAATGCCGTCCGCTGTCCAAGACTAAGTCCTGGACGCTGGTTCGCGTTGTAGAGAAAGCGGTTCTGTAATACAGTACGCGTTCTCAACGAATAAACGGCTCAGCGATGGGCCGTTTATTTTTTCTACCCATATCCTGAGAGCGGTGTTATAATGCCGCGCCCTCGATATGGGGCTTTTTTAACGACCTGATTTCGGGTCTCAGTAGTAGTTGACATTAGCGGAGCACTAAAATGATCCAAGAACAGACTATGCTGAACGTCGCCGACAACTCCGGTGCACGTCGCGTAATGTGTATCAAGGTTCTGGGTGGCTCGCACCGTCGCTACGCAGGCGTAGGCGACATCATCAAGATCACCATCAAAGAAGCAATTCCGCGTGGTAAGGTCAAAAAAGGTGATGTGCTGAAGGCGGTAGTGGTGCGCACCAAGAAGGGTGTTCGTCGCCCGGACGGTTCTGTCATTCGCTTCGATGGTAATGCATGCGTTATTTTAAACAATAACAGCGAGCAGCCTATCGGTACGCGTATTTTTGGGCCGGTAACTCGTGAACTTCGCAACGAGAAGTTCATGAAAATTATCTCTCTGGCACCAGAAGTACTCTAAGGAGCGAATCATGGCAGCGAAAATCCGTCGTGATGACGAAGTTATCGTGTTAACCGGTAAAGATAAAGGTAAACGCGGTAAAGTTAAGAATGTCCTGTCTTCCGGCAAGGTCATCGTTGAAGGTATCAACCTGGTTAAGAAACACCAGAAGCCGGTTCCGGCTCTGAACCAACCAGGCGGCATTGTAGAGAAAGAAGCAGCTATTCAGATCTCTAACATTGCAATCTTCAATGCGGCAACCGGCAAGGCTGACCGTGTAGGCTTTAGATTCGAAGACGGCAAAAAAGTCCGTTTCTTCAAGTCTAACAGCGAAACTATCAAGTAATTTGGAGTAGTACGATGGCGAAACTGCATGATTACTACAAAGACGAAGTAGTTAATAAACTCATGACTGAGTTTAACTACAATTCTGTCATGCAAGTCCCTCGGGTCGAGAAGATCACCCTGAACATGGGTGTTGGTGAAGCGATCGCTGACAAGAAACTGCTGGATAATGCAGCAGCTGATCTGACAGCAATCTCCGGTCAAAAGCCGTTGATCACCAAAGCACGCAAATCTGTTGCAGGCTTCAAAATCCGTCAGGGCTATCCGATCGGCTGTAAAGTAACTCTGCGTGGCGAACGCATGTGGGAGTTCTTTGAGCGCCTGATCACTATTGCTGTACCGCGTATCCGTGACTTCCGTGGCTTGTCCGCTAAGTCATTCGACGGTCGTGGTAACTACAGCATGGGTGTCCGTGAGCAGATCATCTTCCCAGAAATCGACTACGATAAAGTCGACC
This sequence comes from Citrobacter sp. RHB20-C16, assembly GCF_013890155.1. NCBI lineage: Bacteria > Pseudomonadati > Pseudomonadota > Gammaproteobacteria > Enterobacterales > Enterobacteriaceae > Citrobacter > Citrobacter sp. RHB20-C16. Next base: position 454,289 of record NZ_CP057630.1, read on the forward strand.
GCGTTCGTGGTTTGGATATTACCATTACCACTACTGCGAAATCTGACGAAGAAGGCCGTGCTCTGCTGGCTGCCTTTGACTTCCCGTTCCGCAAGTAAGGTAGGGTTACTGAATGGCTAAGCAATCAATGAAAGCACGCGAAGTAAAACGCGTAGCTTTAGCTGATAAATACTTCGCGAAACGCGCTGAACTGAAAGCGATCATCTCTGATGTGAACGCTTCCGACGAAGATCGTTGGAACGCTGTTCTTAAGCTGCAGTCTCTGCCGCGTGATTCCAGCCCGTCTCGTCAGCGTAACCGCTGCCGTCAAACAGGTCGTCCACATGGTTATGTGGGCAAGTTCGGGTTGAGCCGTATCAAGCTACGTGAAGCCGCTATGCGCGGTGAAGTACCAGGCTTGAAAAAGGCTAGCTGGTAATTGTCACCAATTGAATCACGGGAGTAAAGACAGATGAGCATGCAAGATCCGATCGCGGATATGCTGACCCGTATCCGTAACGGTCAGGCCGCGAACAAAGCTGCGGTCACCATGCCTTCCTCCAAGCTGAAAGTGGCAATTGCCAACGTGCTGAAGGAAGAAGGTTTTATTGAAGATTTTAAAGTTGAAGGCGACACCAAGCCGGAACTGGAACTGACTCTTAAGTATTTCCAGGGTAAAGCTGTTGTAGAAAGCATTCAGCGTGTCAGTCGCCCAGGTCTGCGCATCTATAAACGTAAAGATGAGCTGCCGAAAGTTATGGCGGGTCTGGGTATCGCGGTTGTTTCTACCTCTAAAGGTGTTATGACTGATCGTGCAGCGCGCCAGGCTGGTCTTGGTGGCGAAATTATCTGCTACGTAGCCTAATCGGAGGAAAAAATGTCTCGTGTTGCTAAAGCACCGGTCGTTGTTCCTGCCGGCGTTGATGTAAAAATCAACGGTCAGGTTATTACGATCAAAGGTAAAAACGGCGAGCTGACTCGTACTCTCAACGATGCTGTTGAAGTTAAACATGCAGATAATGCACTGACCTTCGGTCCGCGTGATGGTTACGTAGACGGTTGGGCTCAGGCTGGTACCGCGCGTGCCCTGCTGAACTCAATGGTTATCGGTGTTACCGAAGGCTTCACTAAGAAGCTGCAGCTGGTTGGTGTAGGTTATCGTGCAGCGGTTAAAGGGAACGTAGTAAACCTGTCATTAGGTTTCTCACACCCGGTTGACCATCAGCTGCCGGCAGGGATTACTGCAGAATGTCCGACTCAAACTGAAATCGTGCTGAAAGGCGCTGATAAGCAGGTGATCGGCCAGGTTGCAGCAGATCTGCGTGCCTACCGTCGTCCTGAGCCTTACAAAGGCAAGGGTGTTCGTTACGCCGACGAAGTCGTGCGTACCAAAGAGGCTAAGAAGAAGTAAGGTAACACTATGGATAAGAAATCTGCTCGTATCCGTCGTGCGACCCGCGCACGCCGCAAGCTCAAAGAGCTGGGCGCAACTCGCCTGGTGGTACATCGTACCCCGCGTCATATTTACGCACAGGTAATTGCACCGAACGGTTCTGAAGTTCTGGTAGCTGCTTCTACTGTAGAAAAAGCTATCGCTGAACAACTGAAGTACACCGGTAACAAAGACGCGGCTGCAGCTGTGGGTAAAGCTGTCGCTGAACGCGCTCTGGAAAAAGGCATCAAAGATGTGTCCTTTGACCGTTCCGGGTTCCAATATCATGGTCGTGTCCAGGCACTGGCAGATGCTGCCCGTGAAGCTGGCCTTCAGTTCTAAGGTAGAGGTGTAAGATGGCTCACATCGAAAAACAAGCTGGCGAACTGCAGGAAAAGCTGATCGCGGTAAACCGCGTATCTAAAACCGTAAAAGGTGGTCGTATTTTCTCCTTCACAGCTCTGACTGTAGTAGGCGATGGTAACGGTCGCGTTGGTTTTGGTTACGGTAAAGCGCGTGAAGTTCCAGCAGCGATCCAGAAAGCGATGGAAAAAGCCCGTCGCAATATGATTAACGTCGCGCTGAACAACGGCACCCTGCAACACCCGGTTAAAGGTGTTCACACGGGTTCTCGTGTATTCATGCAGCCAGCTTCCGAAGGTACCGGTATTATCGCCGGTGGTGCAATGCGCGCCGTTCTGGAAGTTGCTGGAGTTCATAACGTTCTGGCTAAAGCATATGGTTCCACCAACCCGATCAACGTGGTTCGTGCAACTATTGATGGCCTGGAAAATATGAATTCTCCAGAAATGGTCGCTGCCAAGCGTGGTAAATCCGTTGAAGAAATTCTGGGGAAATAAACCATGGCAAAGACTATTAAAATTACTCAAACCCGCAGTGCAATCGGTCGTCTGCCGAAACACAAGGCAACGCTGCTTGGCCTGGGTCTGCGTCGTATTGGTCACACCGTAGAGCGCGAGGATACTCCTGCTGTTCGTGGTATGGTCAACGCGGTTTCCTTCATGGTTAAAGTTGAGGAGTAAGAGATGCGTTTAAATACTCTGTCTCCGGCCGAAGGCTCCAAAAAGGCGGGTAAACGCCTGGGTCGTGGTATCGGTTCTGGCCTCGGTAAAACCGGTGGTCGTGGTCACAAAGGTCAGAAGTCTCGTTCTGGCGGTGGCGTACGTCGCGGTTTCGAGGGTGGTCAGATGCCTCTGTACCGTCGTCTGCCGAAATTCGGCTTCACTTCTCGCAAAGCAGCGATTACAGCCGAAGTCCGTCTGTCTGACCTGGCGAAAGTGGAAGGCGGTGTTGTAGACCTGAACACGCTGAAAGCGGCTAACATTATCGGTATCCAGATCGAGTTCGCGAAAGTGATCCTGGCTGGTGAAGTCACTACTCCGGTAACTGTTCGTGGTCTGCGTGTTACTAAAGGCGCTCGTGCTGCTATCGAAGCTGCTGGCGGTAAAATCGAGGAATAAGTAGCAGATGGCTAAACAACCGGGATTAGATTTTCAAAGTGCCAAAGGTGGCTTAGGCGAGCTGAAACGCAGACTGCTGTTTGTTATCGGTGCGCTTATCGTGTTCCGTATTGGCTCTTTCATTCCGATCCCTGGTATTGATGCCGCTGTACTTGCCAAACTGCTTGAGCAACAGCGAGGCACCATCATTGAAATGTTTAACATGTTCTCTGGTGGTGCTCTCAGCCGTGCTTCTATCTTTGCCTTGGGTATTATGCCGTATATTTCGGCATCAATTATTATCCAGCTGCTGACGGTGGTTCACCCAACGCTGGCAGAAATCAAGAAAGAAGGGGAGTCTGGTCGTCGTAAGATCAGCCAGTACACCCGCTACGGTACTCTGGTGTTGGCCATATTCCAGTCGATCGGTATTGCTACCGGTCTGCCGAATATGCCTGGTATGCAAGGTCTGGTGATGAATCCAGGCTTTGCATTCTACTTCACCGCTGTTGTCAGTCTGGTCACAGGGACGATGTTCCTGATGTGGTTGGGCGAACAGATTACTGAACGTGGTATCGGTAACGGTATCTCGATCATTATCTTCGCCGGTATTGTCGCGGGCCTCCCGCCAGCCATTGCCCATACTATCGAGCAAGCGCGTCAAGGCGACCTGCACTTCCTCGTGTTGCTGTTGGTTGCAGTATTAGTATTTGCAGTGACGTTCTTTGTTGTATTTGTTGAGCGTGGTCAACGCCGCATTGTGGTAAACTACGCTAAACGTCAGCAAGGTCGTCGTGTCTATGCTGCACAGAGCACACATTTACCGCTGAAAGTGAATATGGCGGGGGTAATCCCGGCAATCTTCGCTTCCAGTATTATTCTGTTCCCGGCAACCATCGCGTCATGGTTCGGGGGCGGTACTGGTTGGAACTGGCTGACAACAATTTCGCTGTATTTGCAGCCTGGGCAACCGCTTTATGTGTTACTCTATGCGTCTGCAATCATCTTCTTCTGTTTCTTCTACACGGCGTTGGTCTTCAACCCGCGTGAAACAGCAGATAACCTGAAGAAGTCCGGTGCATTTGTACCAGGAATTCGTCCGGGAGAGCAAACGGCGAAGTATATCGATAAAGTAATGACCCGCCTGACTTTGGTCGGTGCGCTCTACATTACCTTTATCTGCCTGATCCCGGAGTTCATGCGTGATGCAATGAAAGTACCGTTCTACTTCGGTGGGACCTCACTGCTTATCGTTGTTGTCGTGATTATGGACTTTATGGCTCAAGTGCAAACTCTGATGATGTCTAGTCAGTACGAGTCTGCATTGAAGAAGGCGAACCTGAAAGGCTACGGCCGATAATTGGTCGCCCGAGAAGTTACGGAGAGTAAAAATGAAAGTTCGTGCTTCCGTCAAGAAATTATGCCGTAACTGCAAAATCGTTAAGCGTGATGGTGTCATCCGTGTGATTTGCAGTGCCGAGCCGAAGCATAAACAGCGCCAAGGCTGATTTATTCGCATATTTTTCTTGCAAAGTTGGGTTGAGCTGGCTAGATTAGCCAGCCAATCTTTTGTATGTCTGTACGTTTCCATTTGAGTATCCTGAAAACGGGCTTTTCAGCATGGTGCGTACATATTAAATAGTAGGAGTGCATAGTGGCCCGTATAGCAGGCATTAACATTCCTGATCAAAAACATGCTGTGATCGCGTTAACGTCGATCTACGGCATCGGTAAGACCCGTTCTAAAGCCATCCTGGCTGCAGCGGGTATCGCTGAAAATGTTAAGATCAGTGAGCTGTCTGAAGGACAAATCGACACGCTGCGTGACGAAGTTGCCAAATTTGTCGTTGAAGGTGATCTGCGCCGTGAAATCAGCATGAGCATCAAGCGCCTGATGGATCTTGGTTGCTATCGCGGTTTGCGTCATCGTCGTGGTCTGCCAGTGCGCGGTCAGCGTACTAAGACCAACGCACGTACCCGTAAGGGTCCGCGCAAACCGATCAAGAAATAATCGGGGTGATTGAATAATGGCAAAGGCACCAATTCGTGCACGTAAACGTGTAAGAAAACAAGTCTCTGACGGCGTGGCTCATATCCATGCTTCTTTCAACAACACCATCGTGACTATCACTGATCGTCAGGGTAACGCGCTGGGTTGGGCAACAGCCGGTGGTTCCGGTTTCCGTGGTTCTCGCAAATCTACTCCGTTCGCAGCTCAGGTTGCAGCAGAGCGTTGCGCTGACGCCGTAAAAGAATACGGCATCAAGAATCTGGAAGTTATGGTTAAAGGTCCGGGTCCAGGCCGCGAATCTACTATTCGTGCTCTGAACGCCGCTGGTTTCCGCATCACTAATATTACTGATGTGACTCCGATCCCTCATAACGGTTGTCGTCCGCCGAAAAAACGTCGCGTATAACGCTTCGTTTTCCAGGTTAGTTGGAGATAGAAAATGGCAAGATATTTGGGTCCTAAGCTCAAGCTGAGCCGTCGTGAGGGCACCGACTTATTCCTTAAGTCTGGCGTTCGCGCGATCGATACCAAGTGTAAAATTGAACAAGCTCCTGGCCAGCACGGTGCGCGTAAACCGCGTCTGTCTGACTATGGTGTGCAGTTGCGTGAAAAGCAAAAAGTTCGCCGTATCTACGGTGTGCTGGAGCGTCAGTTCCGTAACTACTACAAAGAAGCAGCACGTCTGAAAGGCAACACCGGTGAAAACCTGTTGGCTCTGCTGGAAGGTCGTCTGGACAACGTTGTATACCGTATGGGCTTCGGCGCCACTCGTGCAGAAGCACGTCAGCTGGTTAGCCATAAAGCGATTATGGTAAACGGTCGTGTTGTTAACATCGCTTCTTATCAGGTTAGTCCGAATGACGTTGTTAGCATTCGTGAGAAAGCGAAGAAGCAGTCTCGCGTGAAAGCCGCTCTGGAGCTGGCTGAGCAGCGTGAAAAGCCAACCTGGCTGGAAGTTGATGCTGGCAAGATGGAAGGTACGTACAAGCGTAAGCCTGAGCGTTCTGATCTGTCTGCGGACATTAACGAACACCTGATCGTCGAGCTTTACTCCAAGTAAAGCTTAGTACCAAAGAGAGGACACAATGCAGGGTTCTGTGACAGAGTTTCTAAAACCGCGCCTGGTAGATATCGAGCAAGTGAGTTCGACGCACGCCAAGGTGACCCTTGAGCCTTTAGAGCGTGGCTTCGGCCATACTCTGGGTAACGCACTGCGCCGTATTCTGCTCTCATCGATGCCGGGTTGCGCGGTGACCGAGGTTGAGATTGATGGTGTACTACATGAGTACAGCACCAAAGAAGGCGTTCAGGAAGATATCCTGGAAATCCTGCTCAACCTGAAAGGGCTGGCGGTGAGAGTTCAGGGTAAAGATGAAGTTATTCTTACCTTGAATAAATCTGGCATTGGCCCTGTGACTGCAGCCGACATTACCCATGACGGGGATGTCGAAATCGTCAAGCCGCAGCACGTGATCTGCCACCTGACCGATGAGAACGCGTCTATTAGCATGCGTATCAAAGTTCAGCGCGGTCGTGGTTATGTGCCGGCTTCTACCCGAATTCATTCGGAAGAAGATGAGCGCCCAATCGGCCGTCTGCTGGTCGACGCATGCTACAGCCCTGTAGAGCGTATTGCCTACAATGTTGAAGCAGCGCGTGTAGAACAGCGTACCGACCTGGACAAGCTGGTCATCGAAATGGAAACCAACGGCACAATCGATCCTGAAGAGGCGATTCGTCGTGCGGCGACCATTCTGGCAGAACAACTGGAAGCTTTCGTTGATTTACGTGATGTACGTCAGCCGGAAGTGAAAGAAGAGAAACCAGAATTCGATCCGATCCTGCTGCGCCCTGTTGACGATCTGGAATTGACTGTCCGCTCTGCTAACTGCCTTAAAGCAGAAGCTATCCACTATATCGGTGATCTGGTACAGCGTACTGAGGTTGAGCTTCTTAAGACGCCTAACCTTGGTAAAAAATCTCTTACTGAGATTAAAGACGTGCTGGCTTCCCGTGGACTGTCTCTGGGCATGCGCCTGGAAAACTGGCCACCGGCAAGCATCGCTGACGAGTAACCGGATCACAGGTTAAGGTTTTACTGAGAAGGATAAGGTCATGCGCCATCGTAAGAGTGGTCGTCAACTGAACCGCAACAGCAGCCATCGCCAGGCTATGTTCCGCAACATGGCAGGTTCACTGGTTCGTCATGAAATCATCAAGACGACCCTGCCTAAAGCGAAAGAGCTGCGTCGCGTAGTTGAGCCGCTGATTACTCTTGCCAAGACTGATAGCGTAGCTAATCGTCGTCTGGCATTCGCCCGCACTCGTGATAACGAGATCGTGGCAAAACTGTTTAACGAGCTGGGCCCGCGTTTCGCGAGCCGCGCCGGTGGTTACACTCGCATTCTGAAGTGTGGCTTCCGTGCAGGCGACAATGCGCCGATGGCATACATCGAGCTGGTTGATCGCTCTGAGTCGAAAGCAGAAGCTGCTGCAGAGTAATCTGTAGTAACGTAAAAAAACCCGCCTCGGCGGGTTTTTTTATATCCGCAGCACCCCCACTTATCTACAATATCTGTACTCTTTTTGTTCATCCCCTGGAGTCATTATGTGGTTACTGGACCAGTGGGCAGAGCGTCATATCATCGATGCACAAAGAAATGGTGAGTTTGAAGATCTTCGCGGCGCTGGCCAACCGTTGGTGCTGGATGATGATTCACATGTGCCTGATGAGCTACGTGCCGGTTATCGCTTACTGAAGAATGCAGGCTGTCTCCCACCCGAACTGGAGCAGCGGAAAGAAGCCATCCAGTTGTTGGATCTGCTGAAAGGCCTGCGGCAGGATGATCCGCAGTATCAGGAAGTGAGTCGGCGTTTGTCACTGCTGGAACTGAAGCTGCGGCAGTCCGGTCTGAGCACGGAATTTTTACGCGGTGAGTATGCTGATAAGTTGCTGCATAAAATTAACGATAATTAATGGAGTGGACATGTATCGCATTGGTGAGTTAGCAAAGCTGGCGGAAGTGACCCCTGATACGATCCGCTACTATGAAAAGCAGCAGATGATGGAGCATGAGGTGCGCACAGAAGGCGGTTTCCGGTTATATACGGAAAAGGATCTTCAACGGCTTAAATTCATCCGCTATGCCCGACAGCTTGGCTTTACCCTTGAGTCGATCCGTGAATTGTTATCGATCCGCATCGATCCTGAACATCATACCTGTCAGGAATCCAAAGGGATCGTGCAGGACAGGCTGAAAGAAGTTGAAGCTCGTATTGCCGAACTGCAAAGCATGCAGCGTTCATTGCAGCGTTTGAACGATGCCTGCTGTGGCACTGCGCATAGCAGTGTGTACTGCTCAATCCTGGAAGCTCTTGAACAAGGAGCCAGTGGAGTGGCGTCGGGCTGTTGATTTATCAGACAGGTGGGACTACACTCCCGCCGTTAAACTACAAACTGGAGTTATTATGAGTCGTTATCAGCATACGAAAGGGCAGATAAAGGACAATGCCATTGAGGCATTATTACATGACCCGCTATTCAGACAGCGTGTTGAAAAGAATAAGAAAGGGAAAGGGAGTTATTTACGTAAAGGCAAACACGGTAACCGGGGTAACTGGGAGGCCAGTGGCAAGAAAGTGAATCACTTTTTTACCACTGGCCTTCTGCTTTCTGCGGTCTGTTAAGAACGATTATTCTGTTCTTTCAGCAGGTCGCGGATCTCAGTAAGCAAGACTTCTTCTTTCGTCGGTGCAGGTGCAGCCGCCGGCTCTTCTTTCTTACGATTGAGTTTGTTAATGAGCTTAATTGCCATGAAAATAGCAAAGGCGACAATCACAAAGTCGAAGATATTCTGAATAAACACGCCATAATGCATCACAACGGCCGGGATATCTCCCTGCGCATCACGCAATGTGACGGCAAACTGTTTAAAATCGATCCCACCAATTAACAAACCCAGCGGCGGCATAATGATATCGGCAACCAGTGACGATACAATTTTACCGAACGCCGCACCGATAATGACACCCACTGCCAAATCGACAACATTCCCGCGCATCGCGAATTCGCGAAACTCTTTAATAATGCTCATTATATTCTCCCTATGCAGCTGACGTTAATAAGTTTAACAAATGTTAAGGCATTTGCCATTTAAGTATTGAGATTAAGATTATGAATTAAGCCTTGATAAATCAGGGGATTAAAAAGGGTGCAAACAATGCACCCTTCAATGTTAAAGGAAGAAAGGACTTGGCTGGAATAAGCGTTCGACGTCGGTAATAAACTTTTTATCCGTCAGGAACATAATGACGTGATCGCCTTGTTCGATGCGTAAGTTGTCATTAGCAATCATCACATCGTTACCACGCACGACAGCACCAATAATCGTGCCTGGCGGCAGTTTGATTTCGTCGATGACTCGGCCGACAACGCGTGAGGTGCTTTCATCGCCGTGAGCGACAGCTTCAATCGCTTCTGCGACGCCACGGCGTAATGAAGAGACGCCAACAATGTCCGCTTTTCGCACATGGCTAAGGAGAGCCGAGATGGTTGCTTGCTGGGGAGAGATCGCGATATCGATCACGCTACCCTGAACAAGATCGACATAAGCGCGGCGTTGAATCAACACCATCACCTTTTTCGCCCCCATGCGCTTAGCCAACATCGCTGACATGATGTTAGCTTCATCGTCGTTGGTAACGGCAATAAACAGATCGACCTGATCGATATGCTCTTCGGCCAGCAATTCTTGATCAGAGGCGTCGCCAAAAAAGACGATCGTATTCTGAAGTTTTTCGGCCAGCTCGGCAGCGCGCTGTTGATCGCGTTCGATCAATTTCACGCTGTAATCTTTTTCCAGACGATGCGCCAGACCTGCCCCGATGTTACCGCCGCCAACCAGCATGATGCGTTTGTAAGGCTTTTCGAGGCGTTGCAGTTCGCTCATCACCGCACGAATGTGCTGGGAAGCGGCAATAAAGAAGACTTCGTCGCCCGCTTCGACAATGGTGGAGCCCTGTGGGCGGATCGGTCTGTCGTGACGGAAAATCGCCGCAACGCGGGTATCGATATGCGGCATATGCTCCCGCATCGTTGAGAGCGCATTCCCGATCAGTGGGCCACCGTAATAGGCTTTTACGACGGCAAGGCTCACTTTGCCTTCTGCGAAATTGACGACCTGTAATGCGCCTGGATATTCGATCAGGCGGTAAATGCTGTCGATGACCAGTTGTTCGGGCGCGATCAGGTGATCGATAGGTACGGCTTCTGAGTGGAACAGCTTGTCCGCATCACGGACATAATCGGGAGAGCGGATACGGGCGATTCGGTTCGGCGTATTAAACAGCGAATAAGCCACCTGGCAGGCAACCATGTTCGTTTCATCAGAACTGGTCACGGCAACCAGCATATCCGCATCATCCGCCCCGGCTTCACGCAGCACGCGTGGGTGCGAGCCGTGTCCCTGAACGACACGCAGATCGAACTTATCCTGCAGGCTGCGCAGGCGTTCACCGTTGGTATCCACTACGGTAATGTCGTTGTTCTCGCCGACCAGGTTCTCTGCCAGCGTTCCACCCACCTGTCCTGCGCCCAGAATGATTATTTTCATCAGTCGTGACCCGTTATCCCATCACTTTTTGATTAGCTTAGCGTAAAAGAAGCCATCACCGTCTTCTGCACCCGGCAGATTTTGAAGACCCGGCATTTCGGGTGTGCCTGTCTCGCTCAGCATGGCATCCGTCGTACGCTGTAAGAAGGCGTGAACCTGCTGACTGTTCTCTTCCGGCAAAACGGAACAGGTGGCATAGACCAGCGTGCCGCCGGATTTCAGATGCGGCCAGACGGCATCAAGAATTTCAGCCTGTAGCTTTGCCAGTTCGGTAATATCACGATCGCGGCGAAGCCATTTGATATCCGGGTGACGACGGATAACTCCGGTTGCAGAGCAGGGGGCATCTAACAGGATACGATCAAACTGCTGCTCGCCGCACCATTGTGCAGGGAAACGCCCATCACCCTGCTTAACCGTCGCTTTCATCCCAAGACGTTTCAGGTTGTCATAAACGCGGGAGAGTCGTTGTTCATCCACATCAACTGCCAGCACGTTTGCTTCGGGAGCCGCTTCGAGGATGTGGGTGGTTTTACCGCCTGGTGCTGCACACAGATCTAAAATGTGTTCGCCGTTTTGCGGAGCAAGGAAGGCCACGCATCCCTGAGCAGAGGCGTCCTGAACGGTGACCCATCCTTCATCGAACCCAGGAAGCGTATGGACCGGTGCTGCTGTTTCCAGACGGATGGCATCGGGATAGTCGGGATGAGTGAAACCTTTCATCCCGGCGTTTTCGAGCAATGCCAGCCAGCTGTCGCGCGTATGGTGTATGCGATTCACACGTAGCCACATCGGGGGGCGCTGATTGTTGGCATCAATAATCGCTTCCCATTGGGTGGGGTACGCCTTTTGCAGGCGTTTAAGTAGCCAGCCAGGGTGCAGAAAACGCGCGTCGCTGCTGGCGAATTCCGCGAGCAGTACTTCTTGTTGACGCTGGAACTGACGCAGAACACCGTTTATTAGCCCCTTAAGCTGCGGGCGCTTTATCGCTACGGCACCTTCGACCGTTTCCGCCAGCGCTGCATGTGGAGGAATTCGGGTATGCAGTAATTGATAGAATCCCACCATTATCAGGTAATGCACGGTGCGCTGTTTTCCCGTCATTGGGCGGGACATCAGTTTGTTGATCAACCAGTCGAGTTGCGACAGCGTACGCAGAACCCCAAAACAGAGTTCCTGTAGCAGCGCTTTGTCTTTATCGGAGACTTTTTGTTGTAGCGGCGGCAGGACATTGCTCAGTGAATGCCCTTGCTCGACGACCTGTTCAACGGCCTGCGCCGCCATACTGCGTAAGTTAAGTTTCTTATTCATAACCGCAAAAATAAAAAGGCCCGGTAACACCGGGCGTTATCAGAAGTGACCGTCAGACCAGACGGTTGCCAGGAATGAACCATTCCCGACGTGAATTCAGAAGATCCTGGGCGCTCATCGCTTTTTTTCCGGCGGGTTGCAATGAGAGCAGGTTCAGGACTCCGTTGCCGGTCGCGACCTGAATGCCTTGTTTCGTGGCGTCAAGGATGGTTCCCGGTTCTGCCAGCGTCGGCGTCTCTATCACGGATGCCTGCCAGACTTTTACCGGCTGGCCGTCAATTTCCAGCCAGCTCATTGGCCAGGGATTGAATGCGCGAATGCAACGTTCCAGTTGTGTCGCAGAAAGCGACCAGTCGATGCGCGCTTCTTCTTTACTGAGCTTTTCTGCGTGAGTGACTAGCGATTCATCCTGCACTTGCGGATTTGCACGGCCCTCAGCTAACTGCTTCAGCGTTTCGATCAGCCCCTGCGGACCAAGATCCGCCAGCTTGTCGTACAGCGTGCCGCTGGTGTCTTTCGCGGTGATGGGGCAGGCGAGCTTATAGAGCATATCGCCCGTATCGAGACCCACGTCCATTTGCATAATGGTCACGCCCGTTTCGGCGTCCCCAGCCCAAAGAGAACGTTGAATGGGCGCCGCGCCGCGCCAGCGCGGCAGCAGCGAACCGTGGACGTTAATGCAGCCGAGACGCGGCATATCCAGCACGGCTTTCGGCAGAATCAGACCATACGCGACGACGACCATAACATCTGCGTTCAGATCAGAAACCAGGTGCTGGTTTTCCTGCGGGCGCAAGGAAACGGGTTGGAAAACCGGAATGCCTTTTTCCTCTGCCAGCACTTTTACCGGGCTCGGCATCAGTTTTTTTCCCCGACCTGCCGGGCGATCGGGCTGGGTAAATACCCCGACAACGTGATGTTCAGAAGACAACAGCGCGTCAAGATGACGCGCTGCAAAGTCAGGTGTACCCGCAAAAATAATACGTAGTGAGTCTGACACGGTGATTCTTGTCCTTAAGCTCGTGCGTTCAGGCGGTCGAGTTTCTCAACTTTCTGACGAATACGTTGCTGCTTCAGCGGTGATAAATAATCGATAAACAGTTTACCGACCAGGTGATCCATCTCGTGCTGAATACAGATAGCCAGAAGGCCGTCGGCTTCCAGTTCAAACGGTTTACCCTCGCGATTGAGCGCGCGAACTTTCACTTTCTCAGCACGCGGCACTAAAGCACGCTGTTCCGGAATAGACAGACAACCTTCTTCAATACCGGTCTCGCCTTCTTTTTCCAGCAGTTCCGGGTTAATTAACACCAGGCGTTCGTCACGATTTTCCGACACGTCAATGACGATAATCCGCTGATGAATATCAACCTGCGTTGCTGCGAGGCCAATACCTTCTTCCGCGTACATCGTCTCAAACATATCATCGACGATACGCTGAATTTCTGCATTCACTTCTTCTACCGGCTTTGCGACTTTGCGAAGGCGCTCGTCCGGAATATGTAACACTTGCAAAACTGACATAGTTATCCAGAGTTGTGTTCAGGAGTTGGAAAGATTATTACCTCTATTCTAGACAAATCCCCCTCTGATTGACAGCATCAGTGACCAATCGCAAAGATTGCTAAGACTGCTTGTGGCAGGGGGATAAGGATGACCCGTACCGAAATTTGGCTACGTTTAATGGCTGTGAATGAGTTGTTCGGCGATGAGATGGTGCGCGTCGCTCACGGACTGATATCACAGCCGGCTATTGATATCGCCGCATTGCGGCGTGCCGGCCTTTCCCCTTCCCAGGCAACGCGCTTTTTGACCTTTCCGGAAAAAGAACTGGAAAGAACCCTTCGCTGGCTTGAGTTGCCGCACCATCACTTATTACTGGCAGACAGTGAAGATTATCCTGCACAGCTTCGCGCCATTGAAGATTATCCCGGTGCGGTTTTTGTCGTTGGCTCCCCGCGATGTCTCCATGATTTTCAACTCGCCGTCGTGGGAAGCCGAACGCCGTCCTGGTATGGCGAACGATGGGGGCAGATGTTTTGTGAGAAACTGGCCAGTTGGGATATCACCATTACCAGCGGTCTGGCGCGAGGTATTGATGGCATCGCCCATCGGGCGGCGATCCAGGCAAAGGGGAAAAGCATTGCCGTATTAGGCAACGGCCTGCAATCCGTCTATCCCCGCCGACATGCCGGGATGGCCGATGCGTTGCTGGAAACGGGAGGCGCGCTGGTGTCCGAATTTCCGTTAATGATGGCCCCTTTACCGCGCAACTTTCCCCGCCGGAACCGTATCATTAGCGGTCTGAGTAAAGGGGTTCTGGTGGTTGAGGCGGCATTACGCAGTGGCTCGTTGGTCACCGCGCGCTGTGCGTTAGAGCAAGGACGAGAGGTGTTCGCTATCCCTGGCCCCCTCGGCAGCCCCGGAAGCGAAGGGCCACACTGGCTGGTGAAGCAGGGGGCCACCCTTGTGACGGCCCCAGATGAAATCATGGAAAATTTGCAGTACGGCTTGCATTGGCTGCCAGATGAGCCTGAAAAATCACTTTATTCATCAGATCAGGAAGGCGCAGCATTGCCATTTCCCGAGCTCCTGGCTAACGTAGGAGATGAGGTAACACCTGTTGACGTCGTCGCTGAACGTGCCGGCCAACCTGTGCCAGAGGTAGTGGCTCAGCTACTCGAACTGGAGTTAGCAGGATGGATCGCAGTTGTACCCGGCGGCTATGTCCGATTGAGGAGGGCATGCCATGTTCGACGTACTAATGTATTTGTTTGAGACATATATCCACAATGAAGCTGAATTACGTGTGGATCAGGACAAACTTGAACGGGATCTTACCGACGCTGGTTTTGATCGTGAAGACATCTACAACGCGCTCCTGTGGCTGGAAAAGCTTGCTGACTACCAGGAAGGTCTTGCCGAGCCGATGCAGCTCGCCTCCGATCCTCTCTCTGTGCGTATTTATACCCCAGAAGAGTGTGACCGACTGGATGCCAGTTGCCGGGGATTCCTGTTATTCCTTGAGCAGATTCAGGTGCTAAACCTCGAAACGCGAGAAATGGTGATTGAACGTGTGCTCGCGCTGGATACCGCAGAATTCGACCTGGAAGACCTGAAGTGGGTCATCCTGATGGTTTTGTTCAATATTCCAGGTTGTGAAAATGCATATCAGCAAATGGAAGAATTACTCTTTGAAGTGAATGAAGGTATGCTGCATTAATCAACCTTAATTCAGCATGAGTTGTTATGGCTAAATCAGCACTGTTTTCGGTGCGTAAAAATGAGCCCTGTCCACAGTGCGGGGCTGAACTGGTGATTCGCTCCGGGAAACACGGTCCGTTTCTTGGTTGCTCGCACTATCCGGAATGTGACTATATCCGTCCGTTGAAATCCTCAGCGGACGGACATATCGTCAAAGTTCTGGAGGGGAAACATTGCCCTGACTGCGGCAGCGAACTGGTGTTGCGCCAGGGGCGTTTTGGTATGTTTATCGGCTGCAGCAACTATCCAGAATGTGAGCATACCGAGCTCATTGATAAACCCGATGAAACCGCTATTACCTGCCCTCAATGCCAGACGGGCCATCTGGTCCAGCGGCGTTCCCGTTATGGCAAAACCTTCCACTCCTGCGATCGCTATCCGGAGTGCCAGTTTGTCATTAACTTCAAACCGATAGCCGGAGAGTGTCCTGAGTGCCACTATCCGCTACTCATCGAAAAGAAAACCGCGCAGGGTGTGAAGCACTTTTGCGCCAGTAAACAATGTGGAAAGCCGGTTTCGGCGGAACAAACAAGTGAATAATAACCTGCCAACAGACCCTATCGCTGACGCAATAGAGGTACTGAATAAAGAGAATGTCATCGCCTATCCAACAGAAGCCGTCTTTGGCGTCGGGTGCGATCCCGATAGCGAAGTGGCCGTAAATCGTCTGTTGGCCTTGAAACAGCGTCCGGTGGATAAAGGGTTAATTTTGATCGCCGCCAGTTTTGAGCAGCTCAAGCCGTATATTGACGACAGTATGTTGACCGATGCCCAGCGTGATGCCGTGTTTGCTCGTTGGCCTGGTCCGGTGACCTTTGTTTTCCCTGCGCCAGCGACGACGCCTCGTTGGTTGACGGGGCGCTTTGATTCATTGGCGGTGCGCGTGACGGATCATCCGCTGGTGGTCGCCTTGTGCCAGGCTTATGGCAAACCGTTGGTTTCAACCAGCGCCAACCTGAGTGGATTACCCCCTTGCCGTACGGTTGAGGAAGTTCGCACACAGTTTGGTTCAGACTTCCCGGTGGTGTCAGGAGAAACCGGAGGTCGATTGAATCCTTCGGAAATCCGTGATGCCCTGACGGGCGAGTTGTTTCGACAGGGGTAAGATGATGGAAACCTATGCTGTTTTTGGTAATCCAATCGCGCACAGCAAATCGCCGTTTATTCATCAGCAATTTGCGCAGCAGCTGCAGATTGCGCATCCGTATGGCCGTGTGCTGGCGCCTGTTAATGATTTCATCAACACACTGAACGCGTTCTTTGCCGACGGCGGTAAAGGAGTGAACGTCACAGTGCCATTTAAAGAAGAAGCATTTGCCCGCGCCGATGAACTCACCGAGCGTGCAGCCCTGGCCGGTGCGGTGAATACGATCAAGCGGCTCGAAGATGGTCGGTTGCTGGGTGACAACACCGACGGCATCGGTCTGCTAAGTGACCTCGAACGTCTGTCATTTATCCAGCCGGGGCAACGTATCCTGCTGATTGGCGCGGGTGGCGCTTCGCGTGGTGTATTGTTACCGCTGCTTTCTCTGGATTGCGGGGTGACGATTGTTAACCGGACGGCATCCCGTGCGGAAGAACTGGCACAGGTTTTTGCACATACAGGTAGCGTGCAGGCGCTGGGTATGGATGAGCTGGAAGGACATGAGTTTGATCTGATCATCAATGCCACCTCCAGCGGCATCAGCGGTGAGATCCCGGCGATCCCGGTATCGCTCATTCGTCCGGCGGTATGTTGTTACGACATGTTCTACCAAAAGGGCAATACGCCGTTTCTCTCCTGGTGTGAACGCCAGGGCGCGAAACGTTATGCCGATGGTCTGGGGATGCTGGTGGGGCAAGCAGCTCATGCCGTTCTGCTCTGGCACGGTGTGTTGCCGGAAATTGAACCAGTGATTGCGCGTCTCAAGCAGGAGTTATCCGCATGAATCAGGCCATCCAGTTTCCAGACCGGGAAGAGTGGGACGCGCAGAAAAAAGCGGTCTGCTTTCCCGCGCTGGTTAATGGCATGCAGTTAATGTGCGCTATTAAGGGAGAAACGCTGGCGAATCGCTTTGGTGGTGAAACGACGGAACAATGGTTAGCTCACTTTTGCGAACATCGCTGGGATCTGGAAGAAGAAGCGGAAGCACTGATCCAGTCCCAGCAAGAAGACGATCATGGCTGGGTTTGGTTACCCTGAGCGAGATACTCGTCTTTCCATTTCACATAATTTCTGGCGGAGTATTGCAGACCCGCTTTCTCCTCCTCTGTTAGCGGCCGGATCTGTTTGACCGGGCTCCCCAAATAGAGATAGCCGCTCTCCAGGCGTTTGTTTTGCGGTACCAGGCTTCCCGCCCCAATCATTACGTCGTCTTCAATCACCGCGCCATCCAGCAGAATCGATCCCATACCGACCAGGACCCGGTTGCCAATGATGCAGCCGTGCAACATCACTTTATGCCCGACCGTCACATCTTCTCCTACAATGAGCGGGTTGCCATCCGGGTTGGAGGCGGATTTGTGCGTGACATGCAACACGCTGCCATCCTGAATATTCGTACGCGCCCCGATCGCAACGTAATTTACATCGCCACGGATCGCAACAAGCGGCCAGATCCCCACATCGTCCGCCAGGCGAACGTCACCAATGATCACACTGCTGCTGTCGAGCATCACCCGTTGGCCAATCTGTGGAAAAAGATCCTTATAAGGACGTAATACGTCAGACATGTTTACCTCAAGGAAAGAGAACAGTAATGATGACTTTGGTTGCATTTCTGGCCTTGCGCAAGTGCTTTAGCTATCAAAAATTCGCCAAATTGCGCATGAATGGAGCGAAAGGGATGAAAAAGCAGCGAACGGAAAAAAAGATCTAAAAAAGGCTTGTGCAAAAAAATGGGATCCCTATAATGCGCCTCCGTTGAGACGACAAAGTGGAACGCTTCACAAGATGGTCGTCACAGCGAAGAGAAAAATCCTGAAAATCAGGGTTGACTCTGAAAGAGGAAAGCGTAATATACGCCACCTCGCGACAGAGCGCTAAAGCGCGTCGCAACTGCTCTTTAACAATTTATCAGACAATCTGTGTGGGCACTCAGAGTGACATGGATTCTTAACGTCGCAAGACGAAAAATGAATACCAAGTCTCAAAGAGTGAACACGTAATTCATTACGACGTTTAATTCTAGGAGCATCAAACTTAAATTGAAGAGTTTGATCATGGCTCAGATTGAACGCTGGCGGCAGGCCTAACACATGCAAGTCGAACGGTAACAGGAAGCAGCTTGCTGCTTTGCTGACGAGTGGCGGACGGGTGAGTAATGTCTGGGAAACTGCCCGATGGAGGGGGATAACTACTGGAAACGGTAGCTAATACCGCATAATGTCGCAAGACCAAAGAGGGGGACCTTCGGGCCTCTTGCCATCGGATGTGCCCAGATGGGATTAGCTAGTTGGTGAGGTAACGGCTCACCAAGGCGACGATCCCTAGCTGGTCTGAGAGGATGACCAGCCACACTGGAACTGAGACACGGTCCAGACTCCTACGGGAGGCAGCAGTGGGGAATATTGCACAATGGGCGCAAGCCTGATGCAGCCATGCCGCGTGTATGAAGAAGGCCTTCGGGTTGTAAAGTACTTTCAGCGGGGAGGAAGGTGTTGTGGTTAATAACCGCAGCAATTGACGTTACCCGCAGAAGAAGCACCGGCTAACTCCGTGCCAGCAGCCGCGGTAATACGGAGGGTGCAAGCGTTAATCGGAATTACTGGGCGTAAAGCGCACGCAGGCGGTCTGTCAAGTCGGATGTGAAATCCCCGGGCTCAACCTGGGAACTGCATTCGAAACTGGCAGGCTTGAGTCTCGTAGAGGGGGGTAGAATTCCAGGTGTAGCGGTGAAATGCGTAGAGATCTGGAGGAATACCGGTGGCGAAGGCGGCCCCCTGGACGAAGACTGACGCTCAGGTGCGAAAGCGTGGGGAGCAAACAGGATTAGATACCCTGGTAGTCCACGCCGTAAACGATGTCTATTTGGAGGTTGTGCCCTTGAGGTGTGGCTTCCGGAGCTAACGCGTTAAATAGACCGCCTGGGGAGTACGGCCGCAAGGTTAAAACTCAAATGAATTGACGGGGGCCCGCACAAGCGGTGGAGCATGTGGTTTAATTCGATGCAACGCGAAGAACCTTACCTGGTCTTGACATCCACAGAACTTGGCAGAGATGCCTTGGTGCCTTCGGGAACTGTGAGACAGGTGCTGCATGGCTGTCGTCAGCTCGTGTTGTGAAATGTTGGGTTAAGTCCCGCAACGAGCGCAACCCTTATCCTTTGTTGCCAGCGGTTAGGCCGGGAACTCAAAGGAGACTGCCAGTGATAAACTGGAGGAAGGTGGGGATGACGTCAAGTCATCATGGCCCTTACGACCAGGGCTACACACGTGCTACAATGGCATATACAAAGAGAAGCGACCTCGCGAGAGCAAGCGGACCTCATAAAGTATGTCGTAGTCCGGATTGGAGTCTGCAACTCGACTCCATGAAGTCGGAATCGCTAGTAATCGTGGATCAGAATGCCACGGTGAATACGTTCCCGGGCCTTGTACACACCGCCCGTCACACCATGGGAGTGGGTTGCAAAAGAAGTAGGTAGCTTAACCTTCGGGAGGGCGCTTACCACTTTGTGATTCATGACTGGGGTGAAGTCGTAACAAGGTAACCGTAGGGGAACCTGCGGTTGGATCACCTCCTTACCTTAAAGAACCTGCCTTTGTAGTGCCCACACAGATTGTCTGATGAAAAACGAGCAGTAAAACCTCTACAGGCTTGTAGCTCAGGTGGTTAGAGCGCACCCCTGATAAGGGTGAGGTCGGTGGTTCAAGTCCACTCAGGCCTACCAAATTTTCCCTGAATACTGCGTTGTGAAACGACTCGCATACTTTAAGTATGCTTCGCCATTCCACGCCTTGTCTCAGGAAAAATTATCGGTACAGAGGTTCTGACTACACTGTATGGGGCTATAGCTCAGCTGGGAGAGCGCCTGCTTTGCACGCAGGAGGTCTGCGGTTCGATCCCGCATAGCTCCACCATACTGTAGAACGTAATCAAGAAAACTTCAGAGTGTACCTGAAAGGGTGCGCTGCGAAGTTTTGCTCTTTAAAAATCTGGATCAAGCTGAAAATTGAAACGACACACTGTTAATGGTGTGTTCGAGTCTCTCAAATTTTCGCAACACGATGATGAATCGAAAGAAACATCTTCGGGTTGTGAGGTTAAGCGACTAAGCGTACACGGTGGATGCCCTGGCAGTCAGAGGCGATGAAGGACGTGCTAATCTGCGAAAAGCGTCGGTAAGGTGATATGAACCGTTATAGCCGGCGATGTCCGAATGGGGAAACCCAGTGCAATTCGTTGCACTATCGTTAACTGAATCCATAGGTTAACGAGGCGAACCGGGGGAACTGAAACATCTAAGTACCCCGAGGAAAAGAAATCAACCGAGATTCCCCCAGTAGCGGCGAGCGAACGGGGAGCAGCCCAGAGCCTGAATCAGCATGTGTGGTAGTGGAACGGTCTGGAAAGGCCGGCGATACAGGGTGACAGCCCCGTACACAAAATTGCATGTGTTGTGAGCTCGATGAGTAGGGCGGGACACGTGGTATCCTGTCTGAATATGGGGGGACCATCCTCCAAGGCTAAATACTCCTGACTGACCGATAGTGAACCAGTACCGTGAGGGAAAGGCGAAAAGAACCCCGGCGAGGGGAGTGAAAAAGAACCTGAAACCGTGTACGTACAAGCAGTGGGAGCCTCTTTATGGGGTGACTGCGTACCTTTTGTATAATGGGTCAGCGACTTATATTCTGTAGCAAGGTTAACCGAATAGGGGAGCCGAAGGGAAACCGAGTCTTAACTGGGCGTTAAGTTGCAGGGTATAGACCCGAAACCCGGTGATCTAGCCATGGGCAGGTTGAAGGTTGGGTAACACTAACTGGAGGACCGAACCGACTAATGTTGAAAAATTAGCGGATGACTTGTGGCTGGGGGTGAAAGGCCAATCAAACCGGGAGATAGCTGGTTCTCCCCGAAAGCTATTTAGGTAGCGCCTCGTGAATTCATCTCCGGGGGTAGAGCACTGTTTCGGCTAGGGGGCCAT
This sequence comes from Citrobacter sp. RHB20-C16, assembly GCF_013890155.1. Classification (NCBI taxonomy): domain Bacteria; kingdom Pseudomonadati; phylum Pseudomonadota; class Gammaproteobacteria; order Enterobacterales; family Enterobacteriaceae; genus Citrobacter; species Citrobacter sp. RHB20-C16. The sequence continues at coordinate 475,486 of NZ_CP057630.1, forward strand.
CCCGGCTTACCAACCCGATGCAAACTGCGAATACCGGAGAATGTTATCACGGGAGACACACGGCGGGTGCTAACGTCCGTCGTGAAGAGGGAAACAACCCAGACCGCCAGCTAAGGTCCCAAAGTCATGGTTAAGTGGGAAACGATGTGGGAAGGCTCAGACAGCCAGGATGTTGGCTTAGAAGCAGCCATCATTTAAAGAAAGCGTAATAGCTCACTGGTCGAGTCGGCCTGCGCGGAAGATGTAACGGGGCTAAACCATGCACCGAAGCTGCGGCAGCGACACTAAGTGTTGTTGGGTAGGGGAGCGTTCTGTAAGCCTGTGAAGGTGTGCTGTGAGGCATGCTGGAGGTATCAGAAGTGCGAATGCTGACATAAGTAACGATAAAGCGGGTGAAAAGCCCGCTCGCCGGAAGACCAAGGGTTCCTGTCCAACGTTAATCGGGGCAGGGTGAGTCGACCCCTAAGGCGAGGCCGAAAGGCGTAGTCGATGGGAAACAGGTTAATATTCCTGTACCAGGTGTTACTGCGAAGGGGGGACGGAGAAGGCTATGTTGGCCGGGCGACGGTTGTCCCGGTTTAAGCGTGTAGGTGTGTGTTCCAGGTAAATCCGGTTCACTTTAACACTGAGGCGTGATGACGAGGCACTACGGTGCTGAAGCAACAAATGCCCTGCTTCCAGGAAAAGCCTCTAAGCATCAGGTAACATCAGATCGTACCCCAAACCGACACAGGTGGTCAGGTAGAGAATACCAAGGCGCTTGAGAGAACTCGGGTGAAGGAACTAGGCAAAATGGTGCCGTAACTTCGGGAGAAGGCACGCTGATATGTAGGTGAAGCGATTTACTCGTGGAGCTGAAATCAGTCGAAGATACCAGCTGGCTGCAACTGTTTATTAAAAACACAGCACTGTGCAAACACGAAAGTGGACGTATACGGTGTGACGCCTGCCCGGTGCCGGAAGGTTAATTGATGGGGTTATCCGTAAGGAGAAGCTCTTGATCGAAGCCCCGGTAAACGGCGGCCGTAACTATAACGGTCCTAAGGTAGCGAAATTCCTTGTCGGGTAAGTTCCGACCTGCACGAATGGCGTAATGATGGCCAGGCTGTCTCCACCCGAGACTCAGTGAAATTGAACTCGCTGTGAAGATGCAGTGTACCCGCGGCAAGACGGAAAGACCCCGTGAACCTTTACTATAGCTTGACACTGAACACTGGTCCTTGATGTGTAGGATAGGTGGGAGGCTTTGAAGCGCGGACGCCAGTTCGTGTGGAGCCGTCCTTGAAATACCACCCTTTAATGGCTGGTGTTCTAACGTGGGCCCGTAATCCGGGTTGCGGACAGTGTCTGGTGGGTAGTTTGACTGGGGCGGTCTCCTCCTAAAGAGTAACGGAGGAGCACGAAGGTTAGCTAATCCTGGTCGGACATCAGGAGGTTAGTGCAAAGGCATAAGCTAGCTTGACTGCGAGCGTGACGGCGCGAGCAGGTGCGAAAGCAGGTCTTAGTGATCCGGTGGTTCTGAATGGAAGGGCCATCGCTCAACGGATAAAAGGTACTCCGGGGATAACAGGCTGATACCGCCCAAGAGTTCATATCGACGGCGGTGTTTGGCACCTCGATGTCGGCTCATCACATCCTGGGGCTGAAGTAGGTCCCAAGGGTATGGCTGTTCGCCATTTAAAGTGGTACGCGAGCTGGGTTTAGAACGTCGTGAGACAGTTCGGTCCCTATCTGCCGTGGGCGCTGGAGAATTGAGGGGGGCTGCTCCTAGTACGAGAGGACCGGAGTGGACGCATCACTGGTGTTCGGGTTGTCATGCCAATGGCACTGCCCGGTAGCTAAATGCGGAAGAGATAAGTGCTGAAAGCATCTAAGCACGAAACTTGCCCCGAGATGAGTTCTCCCTGACCCTTTAAGGGTCCTGAAGGAACGTTGAAGACGACGACGTTGATAGGCCGGGTGTGTAAGCGCAGCGATGCGTTGAGCTAACCGGTACTAATGAACCGTGAGGCTTAACCTTACAACGCCGAAGCTGTTTTGGCGGATTGAGAGAAAATTTTCAGCGTGATTACAGATTAGATTAACCGGCGAAAGGCGGGTTAATAAACAGAATTTGCCTGGCGGCTGTAGCGCGGTGGTCCCACCTGACCCCATGCCGAACTCAGAAGTGAAACGCCGTAGCGCCGATGGTAGTGTGGGGTCTCCCCATGCGAGAGTAGGGAACTGCCAGGCATCAAATTTAGCGTGCTGATATGGCTCAGTTGGTAGAGCGCACCCTTGGTAAGGGTGAGGTCCCCAGTTCGACTCTGGGTATCAGCACCACTTAATTAGGTTAAAGTTCGGCACAGTGGAAAAGAATTTGTCTGGCGGCTGTAGCGCGGTGGTCCCACCTGACCCCATGCCGAACTCAGAAGTGAAACGCCGTAGCGCCGATGGTAGTGTGGGGTCTCCCCATGCGAGAGTAGGGAACTGCCAGACATCAAACAAGTGAGAAGGCCATCCGAAAGGATGGCCTTTTTGCGTTTATACGCCGAAAAAACGGTAGGCCGGGTAAGGTGAAGCCGTCACCCGGCAGAGCAAACGACTAATGAATCACCTGAGACAGGAATGCTCGAGTACGTTCTGATTTAGGATGTGCAAAAAACTCATCCGGCGGGGCCTGCTCAACAATTTCCCCACGATCCATGAAGATCACCCTGTCAGCCACCGTTCTGGCAAATCCCATCTCATGCGTGACGCAAAGCATTGTCATTCCTGATTGCGCCAGGCCAATCATCGTATCCAGCACCTCTTTCACCATTTCGGGATCCAGCGCCGACGTGGGTTCATCAAAGAGCATAATTTTGGGTTTCATACATAGCGAGCGGGCAATGGCAACGCGTTGTTGCTGTCCTCCGGAGATCTGCCCTGGAAATTTATGTGCGTGCTCTGCAATACGCACACGTTCCAGGTAGTGCATCCCCAGCGCTTCGGCTTCTTTTACCGGCATCTTACGCACCCAAATCGGTGCCAGCGTACAGTTTTGCAAAACCGTCAGATGAGGAAAGAGATTGAAGTGCTGGAATACCATGCCGACTTCCTGTCGGACTCGCTCGATGTTGCGGATGTCTTCATTCAACTCAATGCCATCGACAATAATTCGTCCCTGTTGATGTTCTTCCAGATGGTTAATACAGCGGATGGTGGTTGATTTTCCCGAACCTGAAGGCCCACATAACACAATGCGTTCCCCCTGTTTAACGCGCAGGTTGATATCCTTAAGGACATGAAACTGTCCGTACCACTTATTGACGTTTTCCAGCGTAATCATCGCGTCGGCAGGTTGTATTAATAGTTGGCTCATAGAATCCTCAGTGCGGTGTACGCCCGGTGTTAAAGCGCTTTTCCAGATGCTGGCTATAGCGCGACATGCTGAAACAAAAAATCCAGTAAATCAGAGCAGCGAAGACATAGCCTTCTGTCGACATACCCAGCCAGGCAGGGTCAACTGTCGCTTGCTGCACGCTGCTGAACAGATCGAACAAACCGATGATGATGACCAGACTGGTATCCTTAAACAGGGCAATAATGGTGTTCACCAGTCCGGGAATCACCAGCTTCAGGGCTTGGGGAAGAATGACCAGCCCCTGGGTTTTCCAGTAGCCCAACGCCAGCGATTCTGCTGCTTCGTATTGCCCTTTCGGTAATGCCTGCAGCCCCCCACGAACCACTTCCGCGACGTAGGCCGACTGGAAGAGGATCACGCCCACCAGCGCCCGGATAAGCTTATCGATGCTGGTTCCTTCTGACAGAAACAGCGGCAGCATGACCGAAGACATAAACAGGACGGTGATCAGCGGGACGCCACGCCAGAACTCGATAAAAATGACGGATAAGATCCGCACGACGGGCATGTGGGAGCGACGTCCCAGTGCCAACAAAATTCCTAATGGCAGTGCCCCTGCGATCCCGACGGATGCGATGATTAAGGTCAGCGTCAGCCCGCCCCATTGGCGTGTTTCAACGCGATCCAGACCAAGAAATCCGCCATACAACAGGAACCAGACAGTGATCGGGTAGATCACGGCCCAGACGACGATATAACGCCCGCGACCCGGCAACGCTTTCCAGAACATCGGCACAATGGAAGCCAACCCAATGATCAACGCCAGGTTGATACGCCAACGCTGATCATGTGGGTACAATCCATACATGAATTGTCCAAATCGTTCATGAATAAACACCCAGCAGGCGCCCGCTTTGGTACAGTCAGCACGCGTGGAGCCCACCCAGTTGGCCTGCAGGAACGCCCAGTTCAGCAAAGGGGGAATTAACTCCCACATCAGCCACAGACAGAACAGCGTCAGCAGGCTGTTTGACCAACTGGAAAAGAGGTTCTTCCGTACCCATACGATCGAACGACCAGGGCCGTTACTGGCCGGGCGCATGGGATGAGACAGCAGTGCTTTTGTCATCATGATTCCTTAGCGCTCAATGAGGGCGATTCGCCGGTTATAGATGTTCATCAGCAGCGAGATGCTCAGGCTGATGATCAGGTACACCGACATCGTGATGGCGATCGTTTCGATGGCCTGTCCGGTCTGATTAAGTACCGTACCGGCGAACAGCGATACCATGTCGGGATAGCCAATGGCGGCGGCCAGCGATGAGTTTTTGACAATATTCAGATACTGGCTGGTCAGCGGTGGAATAATGACGCGAAGTGCCTGAGGAATGATGACCTGGCGAAGGGTTACAGTATTAGGTAACCCGAGAGAACGGGCGGCTTCATGTTGACCGTAGGGAACGGCCTGAATGCCTGCACGAATGATTTCGGCAATAAACGCCGAGGTATATACCGATAACGCCAGCGTCAGGGCTGCCAGTTCAGGAATGAGCACCATTCCGCCACGGAAGTTGAATCCGCGTAGTTGTGGGATATCCCAGTGCAGCGCCGCGCCAAAAAGCCAATGCGCGATGAGCGGCAGCAGCACAATCAGGCTTAATGCAGTAGGCCAGGTTCTGCGAAGTTGTCCCGTTTTCATCTGATGCATTTTATTGAAGCGGAACAGACCCACGGACAGCGCAATGGCAATCACTGCCGAGAGCACGAAAGCGAGTACGCCTTCCCCTAACTGCGGAGACGGGATATAGAGTCCCCGATTACTCAGAAAGACCATATCCAGCGCGCTTGCGGCCTGACGGGGGCCGGGCAAATTGCGCAGAACCGCGAAGTACCAAAAAAAGATTTGCAGCAGAGGCGGGATATTACGAAAGGTCTCAATATAAATCGTCGAGAGTTTACGCAGTAGCCAGTTATCTGAAAGGCGCGCCAGCCCGAGAAAGAAGCCGATAAATGACGCAAAGACAATACACAGCGCGGAAACCAGCAGCGTGTTAAGCAAACCCACCACAAAAACACGTCCGTACGTGTCACCCTGCTGATAGTCGATTAAGTGCTGGACGATGCCAAACCCAGCGCTACGGTCGAGAAAGGCAAAGCCCGAGGTAATGCCGCGACTGCTTAGATTATTAATCGTGTTATGAATGAGATAGATAGCAACTGCAACGACCGCAAGAATGGCGAGGATCTGGAACAGCCAGGCGCGGACCGCAGGGTTTGAAAAGGAGAGCGACCCTTTTACACTTGAGCGGCGATGGAACATAAGAAAGCCTCGGTAACCATAACTCTGAACTGAGCGCCGCTAGTGCGGCGCCCGTTACATCACAACGACTTAACGCACTGGCGGTGCGTATTGAATGCCGCCGTTATTCCAGAGATTGTTCTGTCCACGTTTGATCTTCAGTGGACTTTCTGATCCGACGTTGCGTTCAAAGATCTCCGCATAGTTACCCACCTGCTTGATGATGTTGTAAGCCCATTTATTGTCGAGCTTCAGATCTTTGCCGTAGTCGCCTTCTTTGCCCAGCAGGTGCGCCATATCTGGTGTTGCAGGGTTCGCCGCTTTCTCAGCGACATTCTTCGATGTCACGCCCATCTCTTCGGCATTCAACATGGCAAACAGCGTCCAACGCACAATAGAGAACCATTCGTCATCACCGCGACGAACAACTGGCCCCAGCGGCTCTTTCGAGATCACCTCTGGCAGTACAAGCCATTCAGCCGGGTTGCTGAGTTTGATGCGCAGGGCATACAGTTGGGACTGGTCAGAGGCGAGGGTATCGCAACGTCCGGACTCCAGCGCTTTTGCCGACTCATCTGAGCGGTCAAAAGTCACCGGGGTGTATTTCATGTTGTTGGCTTTGAAATAATCCGCCACGTTCAGTTCCGTATCTGTTCCCGCCTGAATACAAACGGTGGCACCATCTAACTCTTTCGCGCTTTTCAGACCCGCTTTGTTGTGGGTCAGGAAGCCAATGCCATCGTAATAGGTAACGCCAGTGAAGGACATGCCCATTCCTGCATCACGTGAGGAGGTCCAGGTCGTATTACGGGAGAGAAGATCGACTTCGCCAGACTGTAATGCGGTGAAGCGTTCTTTTGCGGTGAGAGGGGTATATTTTACTTTTGTATCATCTCCCAGGACGGCGGCGGCAACACCACGGCAAACATCCACATCTATCCCGGAGAATTTCCCGTCTGCGTCAGCGTAAGAAAAACCGGGAAGACCGTCACTGATACCGCATTGTACGAACCCTTTCTTTTTTACAGCATCCAGCGTGGTTCCCGCATGTGCCTGATTGGCAACCGCAAGCAGCACACCGGCCGCAGCCAGTGTGGCTATCATCATCTTTTTCATAATGCATCCTGTGTGGCAAAGAAATTATTGTTATAGAGAGACGTTCTGCAACGTCTTTAACCTGTCTGTGGCATTGGCCATACTCTTCTAAGCAAAGGTAATGCCAGGTTTTGCGCGTGAATATCCGACGCAATAAGCAGAGTGTAGACAGGAAAAAATAAAAGTAGCGCCCTGAAATGGTGCGAAATTGAAACGTAAGCCACATTTTGGAGCAAAATATTTAAAATAATGCTCGCAAAATGAAATAACGATTTCAGGCGTGAATATCCAGAGCGTGAGTATTGAAAGATAAATGCGAAAAGAGAAAGGGGTGGACGTTATTGATTATTAAAATGTATTAGAACACGTATTTTTCAACACATTGAATGATATGAAAAACCGTATTCTTAGGCTAAGAGCGCGGCAAGTACCGCGCTCTGAGAATGTTATTTTGACAGTGCGATGATCCCCATCGTCAGGCCTGCAACCGCTGCGGCCCCGCCAGCAATGGCGCCTGCGGTTTCCCAGTTATCCTGAGTCGTCCCTTTCATACAGGTGTTGGTATGAACAAGACGTCCTTGATCATCATAAACCGGAACGCAGGGGGAATCGTGTGCACAGCCCGCCAGCAATGCAGTGAGCAATGCTACTGGAATTAATCTTTTCATGGTGTTACCTCAAAAATAAGCGTTCCGCTAAATACAGCAACAGGGAATGCTGCTTTGCGAATACGAAATGAATTTTACCACCGCTTAAAAAAAGATTGGCATATGGAATAATCTCAATTCATGTGAATTGTAAAAATAATGAAGGAGTGAATTTAGTATTCCGCAGTGCAAATGACTATCTGTTTAATAAATAAAGAAAGATACCTGAAGGAAAAAGGCGTCCGTAGACGCCTTAATTTACACATTAACGCTGGGATTTGTTAAACCGGCCTCTGACGACCACAAAAAACACCGGGACAAAGAAGATAGCCAGCAGCGTTGCTGTCAGCATCCCTCCCATCACACCGGTTCCGACTGCATGCTGGGCGCCACTCCCTGCCCCGCGACTGATGACCAGCGGCATTACGCCGAGGATGAAGGCGAGTGAGGTCATCAGAATAGGGCGCAGGCGCATGCGCGCAGCCTCAAGCGTTGCCTCGATCAGGCCACGACCTTCTTTCTCCATCAGATCCTTGGCAAATTCCACGATCAGAATGGCGTTTTTCGCGGAAAGCCCAATCGTGGTTAACAGTCCGACCTGAAAATAGACGTCGTTATTTAGCCCACGCAGGGAAGCGGCCAGAAGGGCACCCACCACGCCGAGCGGGACTACCAGCATCACCGAGAACGGAATGGACCAGCTTTCATACAGCGCGGCAAGACAGAGGAACACGACGATCAGCGAGATGGCATACAGTGCAGGCGCCTGATTGCCGGACAAACGTTCCTGATATGACATCCCCGTCCAGTCATGACCAATACCATTAGGCAGTTTTGACGCGAGACTTTCCATCATGGCCATCGCTTCACCGGTGCTTCGACCGGGGGCAGCCTCACCCAACAACTCCATCGATGGCATACCGTTGAAGCGTTCCAGGCGCGGAGAACCATACACCCAGCGGGCTGAGCTGAAGGCTGAAAAAGGGACCATCTCGCCGTTAGCACTACGAACGTACAGATTATTGATTTCTTCTGGCAGCATACGGAATTTCGCATCTGCCTGAACATACACTTTCTTTACTCGTCCGCGGTCAATGAAGTCGTTAACATAGCTGCCGCCTAACGACGCAGAGATGGTTTCGTTAATGTCTGACAGCGCAATGCCAAGCGCCTGTGCTTTTTCCTGGTCGACATCCAGCTTGAACTGAGGGGTATCCTCCAGGCCGTTAGGTCGAACACGGACCAGCAGATCGGAATGCTTAGCCACCATACCCATTAACTGATTACGTGCTGATGTTAGCGCTGTGTGCCCCAACCCCCCCTGGTCAAGCAGTTCAAAATCGAAACCCGTCGCGGTGCCCAGTTCAATTATCGCCGGCATGTTGAAGGGGAAGACCAGTCCATCCTGGATCTGGCTGAACGCGCGAGTTGCACGCGCAATTACCGCTTCAACGCTGTTTTCCTTGCCGCTACGCTCATCCCAGGGCTTCAGGCTGATGAAGGCCAGACCCGCGTTCTGCGCCTGGCCGCTAAAGCTAAAACCGTTGACCGTAAACACGCTTTCAACGTTCGCTTTTTCGTGAGTCAGGTAGTAATGGGTGACCTGATCCAATACATTTTGGGTTCGTTCCTGGGTTGAACCTGCGGGTAGCTGGACCATCGTCATGAATACGCCCTGATCTTCATCAGGCAGGAAGGAAGTGGGGAGACGGAAAAACAGTACCCCCATTCCGACAACAATCAGGATGTAAAGGAGTAGGTAGCGTCCGGTTTTGCGCACAATGCCGCTGACACTGTTGGTGTAGTGGTTAACGCTGAGATCAAATTTGGCATTAAACCAGCCGAAAAATCCGCCTTTCTTCTCGAGGTGTTCGGCGGACGCTGGTTTTAGCAGCGTTGCGCAAAGTGCCGGCGTCAGGATCAATGCTACCAGAACCGAAAGCGCCATTGCCGACACAATCGTGATGGAAAACTGGCGATAAATAGCCCCGGTGGAGCCGCCGAAAAAGGCCATCGGGATGAAGACAGCAGACAGCACCATCGCGATCCCAACCAGCGCCCCCTGGATCTGCGACATGGATTTCTCGGTTGCCTCTTTGGGCGGCAACTTTTCTTCCATCATCACACGTTCAACGTTTTCCACTACCACAATGGCGTCATCGACCAGCAGGCCGATCGCCAGCACCATCCCAAACATCGTCAGGGTGTTGATCGAGTAGCCAAACGCCGAGAGCACGGCAAATGTACCCAATAGCACAACGGGAACCGCAATCGTCGGAATGAGCGTTGCGCGGATATTCTGTAAAAACAGATACATCACGAGGAAGACCAGGACGATCGCTTCGAACAGTGTTTTTACCACTTCGTGAATGGAGATCTTCACAAACGGCGTGGTGTCATACGGGTAAACCACTTTCATCCCTTGCGGGAAGAAGGGTTGCAGCTCAACGAGTTTGGTTTTAATCGCTTTGGCGGTATCCAGAGCGTTGGCCCCGGTCGCCAGTTTGATCCCCAGACCCGCAGCCGGTTTACCGTTAATTCGGGCGACAACGTTATAGTTTTCTCCCCCCAGCTCGATACGAGCGACATCTTTAAGGCGAACGACAGAGCCATCGCTGTTTACCCGTAATGTGACTTTGCCGAATTCCTCAGGATCTTTCAGTCGCGTCTGCGCAATGATAGAGGCGTTCAGTTGCTGCCCCGGTAGAGCAGGCGTTCCGCCCAACTGACCTGCTGCGATCTGGTCGTTCTGTATTTTTAGTTGATTGATCACATCGACCGGCGTGAGCTGGTACTTGTTCAGCCGATTCGCATCCAGCCAGATACGCATCGCGTACTGTGCGCCAAACAGCTGGACGTCACCTACACCGTTCAGGCGGCTGATCGTATCTTTTACGTTTGAGGCGACGTAGTCGGAGATATCGTCCTGGGTCGTTTGCGGATCGTCAGAGACAAACCCCGCCACCAACAAGAAACTGCTGCTCGACTTTTCTACGCTAATCCCTTGCTGTTGAACTTCCTGAGGCAGCAATGGCGTCGCCAGCTGCAGTTTGTTCTGTACCTGCACCTGGGCAATATCCGGGTCGGTTCCGGACTGAAAGGTTAACGTAATGGTCACGCTACCCGCAGAGTCGCTGGTGGAGGACATATACATCAGGTTATCGATACCGTTCATATTCTGTTCGATAACCTGAGTCACCGTATCCTGCACCGTTTGCGCATCTGCCCCTGGATAGTTCGCGGAAATGGCTACCGCTGGTGGCGCGATAGTTGGGTATTGCGCAACGGGCAGTTGCATAATCGCCAGAGCGCCCGCCAGCATCAGTATGATGGCCAGAACCCAGGCAAAAATAGGACGCCTGATAAAGAAATTTGCCATGTTCGGTTACCTTATTGCGCCGCTTTTGCCGCAGGAGTATTGGCATCCGTGGTAGCTTTCACTTTCGTGCCGGGATGGGCTTTTTGTAATCCGCTGACAATCACCTGATCGCCTGGATGTAGGCCTTCGCTAATCAGCCATTTGTCGCCGATAGCCTGCGAAGCGACAACGGCGCGTGGCTCAACCAGGCTCTGGTCATTGACGACCAGTACCGTCGCATCGCCACGAGGCGTACGCGTTACGCCCTGCTGGGGGATCAAAATAGCGTTGGGCTGAACACCTTCGTCAATGCGAGCGCGAACAAACATCCCCGGCAGCAGAGCGTGCTGTGGGTTAGGGAAGACGGCGCGAAGGGTGATGGAGCCTGTGCTTTCGTCCACCGTGACATCCGAAAACTGCAATGTCCCTTTCAGGGGATACGCCGTACCATTTTCCATCACCAACTGGACGCTGCTGCTGGCGCTGTCTTTATGCAGGCTGCCCTGTTCAACGGACTGCTTCAGTCGCATAAAGTCGCTGCTGGACTGTGTGACATCGACATAGATAGGATCGAGTTGCTGCACGGTAGCCAGTGCTGTTGCCTGGCCATTGGTGACCAGCGCGCCTTCCGTCACGCTGGATTTGCCAATACGACCATCGATCGGCGAGGTGACTTTGGTGTAAGCAAGATTGATACGTGCGCTCTCCACTGCGGCTCGTGCGGCAATGACTGCCGCATCGGCCTGACGCGCATCTGCAATCGCCTGGTCGTATTCCTGTTGGCTAATGTATTTTGTCCCTACCAGCGGAACATAGCGCTTAACCGTCAGGTGTGCGATGGCGGCGGCAGCTTCACTTTTCGCCAGTTCCCCTTTCGCGCTATCGTAATCTGCCTGATAAGTGGCAGGATCGATCTGATACAGTGACTGCCCGGCCTGAACATCGCTGCCCTCGGTGAAGTTTCTTTTGAGAACAATACCACTGACCTGTGGACGAACTTCTGCAATGCGGAATGCCGAGGTGCGTCCTGGCAGTTCGGTGGTTACTGCTAATGGCGCGGCGGTAACCACATGAACGGTCACCTGCGGTTCGGTTGCCTGAGCGTGCTTATCTCCCTGATCGTTACAAGCGGCAAGTAACGCAGCAGAGATGAGGATAAATGAGGGCAGGAGTGAAAACCTGGCATGTTTCGTCATTACTGTTCCTTAAAAACCAATAGCTCGTTATTTACCGGATAACGGTAAGGCGATAACGTGCACGAAGAAATAATAGTTGGCTATCCTACAAATTATTAGCGTGCGATGTAAGCGATAGTTATTTTATGGCCGGATCTACGGCACGTAAAAACAAAAAAGTGATGGCTTTGTCTTTTCATTTTGTTTTTCTTTGTCATGCCTTGTTGCTGGCTAATATATTTGGAAATGTACATTTGTTGTATGAATGTTTTTGTTGGTTTTTATTTGTTGGGGTTATTTGATTGAATGTTTTGTGCTGAGGCTATTCGCTTTTGTTTCATCTCGGAACGGATGAGGTGATACAGTTCTTTTTGAACGGCAATTGTGAATTGCCATATTTCTGTTTTTTATCCTGCTCCTGAAACGATAACTTATGGCTAAAAGAACAAAAGCCGAAGCGTTAAAAACGCGACAACATTTGATTGAGACTGCAATCATCCAGTTTGCCACGCGAGGCGTTGGCAACACGACGCTTAACGACATTGCCGACGCGGCCCAGGTCACGCGGGGGGCTATCTACTGGCATTTTGACAACAAAACGCAGCTCTTCAATGAACTCTGGCAACAGCAACCGCCATTACGTGATCTGATTCAGGACCGGTTAGCTTTGCATGACTGCGATAATCCCTTGCAGCGGTTGCGCGAAAAGTTAATTGCCGGATTGCAATATATCGCGGAAATTCCCCGGCAGCAGGCCTTGCTGCAAATTTTATATCATAAATGTGAATTTCATGAGGGGATGATATCAGAACAGGAAATACGCGAGAAAATTGGGTTTAGCCAGAGGGGACTACGCGACGCATTGCAGGCGAGTATGACGGAAGGGTTAATTTCCAGAACCCTGGATTTAGACGTTGTGTTAATTATTATTCACGGTAGTTTTAGCGGGATCGTGAAAAACTGGTTGATGAATTCTACCCGCTACGATCTTTATCAGCAGGCACCGGCGCTGGTGGATAATGTATTAAGGATGTTAATTCCTGATGGATATGTCATGCAATTAACATCGGAAACCCTATAATCATTTCTCCTGTCTATCAATCACACGCTATTGTAATTCGGTACAGTTGACCAGCTTGAGCGGATTGACGGAATCCATATTGCGGCATTTATCGACTTCTGTGGTGATCAGTTCAATCCACTGGATCAGTAACGCATCAAAAAGGAACACGGAGACCGCAAAAACAACCAGCCACCAATACTTACGAATCATTGCCAAATCCTGTGTATTCATGCCCAAGCGTGCAGGAAATATACACGAAAAATGCGTCCTGAAAAGCAGGCTTACAATGCTTTTACTTTGCTGTCATCTTCACCACATCTGACGCCGTTCGACTCTTTTTCGACAGGTTTTTCGTCTTTCTCTTTTTGATTTTCGTCAGCTCTTCCTGGGAGTAGTGTGAGCTGATGTTCAGCCGTCTGAGCCCCATCTTCACATACTCATTATTGACCTCAATACCGATGAATTTACGTCCCGATTCCACGGCCACAGCACCTGTCGTAAAGCTGCCGGCGAAGGGATCCAGCACCGTATTGCCAGGATTGGAGGAGGCCAAAACGATCCGTTTTAGCAGGGCGATAGGTTTTTGCGTCGGATGGTTTTCATATTCATCCATCAAATAACGCACGCGGGGAAATTCCCAGACGTTGCCCGGAACTTTTTGCGTGTTGTAAGGCTGTGGTGGGTTTTTACGGTAGTCAATCAGCGCTCTTTTCGCACCGGTTTTGGTCTCAACCAGAATAGCGTCACTGTTGAAAGTGTACTGTCGGGCATCTTTGACCATCATCAGGATCGGTTCGTACATTGAGCCAAAGAATTTCTTCGCCTGCACGCCTGAGCTGTCATAAGACCAGACAATCCGGCTTTTGATGGTAAACAGCGTTCTGCATTTGAGATCGATATGCGGCATGTTTTCGGTGCTGTTCATGATGTACATCGTGCCCTGTTTTTTCAGCACCCGATGACACTCCTCAATGCACGCGAACAGCCAGCCCAGGAAGATGTCTTCGTCCCAGGACTCGACCATCCCGTCAAAATCCTTTCCGATATTGTAAGGCGGGTCGGCAAAGATTAAATCGACGCTTTCAGCGGGGAGTTTCTTGAGTTCTGTCAGCGCATCTCCGTGGATGATCGACGCAGATTCATCACCAAAGTAGTGTGGCTCACATCGTGAGTTCATATCGGCTCCACAAAAGAGGCGTATAAAAAAGGCGCTTCCCCATGCCGAGTAGCGCCTTTTTAAACAAGCAATTAGCTAATCGAGATTAGTTCATGCCGTATTTTTTCAATTTTTTACGCAGCGTACCACGGTTGATGCCCATCATCAGGGCAGCACGGGTCTGGTTACCACGGGTGTATTGCATCACCATGTCCAACAGGGGCTGTTCTACTTCAGCCAGTACCAGCTCATAGAGGTCATTAACATCCTGACCGTTCAGTTGAGCAAAATAGTTCTTCAGTGCCTGTTTAACCGAGTCACGCAGGGGTTTTTGGGTTACCTGATCCTGAGAGTTAACGGTAGAAACGGTCAGTACGTCAGAATTTACGCGTTGTTCGAACATAGTTCTGTCAGCTCTTTATTTCTGTTTACGCAAAATTTTCGAAGTATGCCTCCAACGCCTCCAGCTGTTCGCTGGCATCCTCAATGGCGTTGAATGTGCGCCGAAACTGGTCATTTGGAGCGTGCTCCTGGAGATACCAGGAGACGTGTTTACGCGCGATTCGGTACCCTTTTGCCTGGCCATAAAAGTCATGCAGTTCCCGAACATGCGCACAAAGCAAGTGCTTAACCTCTGCCAGAGGCAGGGGGGATAGCAACTCCCCAGTGTCCAGATAATGCTGGATTTCCCGAAAGATCCAGGGTCTTCCCTGAGCTGCGCGGCCTATCATCAGGGCATCAGCCCCCGTATAGTCAAGCACAGCTCTGGCTTTAAGCGGGTCAGTAATGTCACCATTCGCGATAATCGGAATGGAAACTTTCTGCTTAACTGCCCGAATACTGTCGTACTCAGCGTCTCCATTGAACAAACAGGCGCGGGTGCGTCCATGAATGGTCAGAGCCTGAATGCCACAGTCTTCAGCCAGTTGGGCAATCTCTACGCAGTTACGGTGTTCCGGAGCCCAGCCGGTGCGAATCTTCAGGGTCACAGGAACGTCCACTGCATTAACCACCCCGGTTAGTATCGACTTCACTAAATCCGGGTACTGCAAGAGGGCTGAACCTGCGAGCTTGCGATTCACTTTTTTAGCCGGACACCCCATATTGATATCAATAATCTGGGCGCCGCTTTCCACGTTAATCCGTGCGGCATCGGCCATCTCAACAGGGTCGCTACCGGCAATTTGCACCGTGCGAATTCCTGGCTCATCAACGTGCACCATCCGTAAACGGGATTTGTCGCTTTCCCAAACCTGCGGGTTAGACGACATCATCTCGGATACGGTCAATCCGGCTCCCATCTCATAACACAGCGTCCGAAAAGGTCTGTCAGTGATGCCAGCCATGGGCGCTGCGATCAGGCGATTTCTAAGCTGGTATTGTCCGATGCGCATGAGTTAAGAAATGACCATACTGTGACTGCAAGGCGGCGTATATTACGCATTTTTTGCACGAGATGAAAGGCCAAACTTTGACCAATCCTCTGCGGTGGATCAAAGAATCGCCGTTAACGTCAACGCCATAAAATAATTAGCCATACAAATCATTGCATTACAAAAGCGTGACGAAATTCTGTACGCTTATAATTTTGCGTAACTTCTCATTTTTTCTTCGAATCTGCGCGGGCTTGCAAGATAATCTGCTGAATTAATCAGCAGATTATCTTGAGTTAATGTGACATCGCTCTCATTTCAGCAGATGATTGGGCAACGCATCGGTCATCACTCGACCACGACACGACCGTTCAGCGGTTGGGGCGGACGATTATTGTCATGATGCATCGTATGGCTGAATTTTTCTAACTGCGCGGCGGACAGCGTCAGAGGGTGCTTCATGACAATCCAGGTTACCCCTTCAGAGCAGGGCGGTGTGGTCAGTGAACCGCTGAAACGCCAAAAGCGTTTGTTTTTCGGCAGCAGGGCATTCAGATCCATTTGTGAGGTGACGTTAGCGTCCTGCCCGGTTTGTTCAGGCATAGTCGCCCACAGTTTGTCCAGCTCAGTGTTTGCCGCCCCTTTATCAAACATGACCGCAACAACGGCGATAGCACCATTTGCGTCTTTGTGCACAAGATGCATTTCCATCGCGTAATGTTTACCGTGAACCGTATTTTCGCTTGGGGCATGAAAGTGGAATTGCTGCAATGTAAACGGAGTCCCGTCAATCGTGATGGTATCAGCCGTTGCGCTCTTTAACGCGGCCTGGATTGTGTGACCGTTGTTAATGAGAGTAATGGGGCCCTCAGTGTAGTGGGGTTTCAGGGGCTTCAGGTGGGCATTTGCCGACTGGTCGATGTTTATTGGGGACTGATTCATCCCGGTCTGACAGGTTTTATACTCTTCACTGAGTGCGCCCCAGTGTTCCGGGGATCCTTCACCCTCATAGCTCCAGTGTGACGCCATTGCGGTGGATGACATGATGCTTAACGCGAGAAGCGTTGCCTTGCTCAAAAAAGGGTTCATGAAATTCTTCCAATGAATAAAATAGATTTTTATATTTGCAACTTCAATGAGTTACGCGCCTATTTTACCGTATGAGAGGAAGAGGAAGGAGCGGGCAAAATGCTGAAAAACGTGGCCGGTAGTACGGCCACGCGCGGGAGACAGGGTTATTTCTTACGGCCTGTGATTCGACACCACTCTTCTTTCTCCACCACCGGATCGAGAGCGAAGAGATCGGCATAAGCTTCACAAACACTTTCCGCCTGGCTGGCAAGGATACCGGAAAGGCCCAGCAGACCGCCTGTAACGGGCAGGACGCTGATTAACGGTGCCAGCTCGCGTAATGGGCCTGCCAGAATGTTGGCGACCACTACGTCGGCTTTCATGGCGTCTGGCTGATCCTGTGGCAGGTAGAGTTCAAGACGTTCTGATACACCATTACGCTGGGCGTTATCACGGCTGGCCTGAATCGCCTGCGGATCAATATCGATACCGATCGCTTTTGCGGCACCCAGTTTCAGTGCGGCAATTGCGAGGATGCCGGAACCGCAACCAAAGTCGATAACGGTCTTACCGGTTAAATCGAGACTGTCGAGCCACTGCAGGCACAGTGAGGTGGTGGGATGAGTGCCGGTACCAAACGCCAGACCGGGGTCGAGCATTACGTTGACGGCATTTTCATCCGGCACGTCGCGCCAGCTTGGGCAGATCCACAGGCGTTCGCCAAAACGCATGGGGTGGAAGTTATCCATCCACTCGCGTTCCCAGTCCTTATCTTCCAGTTGTTCAATTTTATGCGCGAACCCGACGCCCAGCAGCGGATGGTGTTCCAGGATGGCGACGACTTCTTTCATGTCGGTTTCGGCATCAAACAGACCGATAACGTCGGTGTCGCCCCACAGGCGTGTTTCGCCCGGCAATGGCTCAAAAACCGGCGTGTCGTGCGTGTCCTGGAAGGTGATGGAAACGGAACCCGCTTCCATCAGGGCATCGCTCAATGCTTCCGCGTTAGCGCCCGTCGTGTTCAGTTTTAATTGGATCCATGGCATGGCAAAACTCTTTATTTATCAGTAGTCAATACAGCGGCTTGCGGGGCAGGAGAACCGAAACGGTTTCCGACCAGGAAAGCCAGCAAACTTAGCAGCAACGAGGGCACAATCGGATGGAAGCCCAGGTACTGAACGTTAAAGGTGGCGAGAATCGCATACAGCACGCCGCCGACAATCATCGCACTCAGCGCTCCGGTCGCATTCGCGCGCTCCCAGTAAAGGCCAAGCACCAGCGGCCACAAGAACACGGCTTCCAGACCGCCAAACGCCAGCAGATTCAGCCAGATGATCATCTCTGGCGGTTTCCAGGCGGCAAGTAAGAGCAGCGCGCCTAAGATGAGGGTGATCATCGCCGATATTCGTTTCAACCGCGTCTCGTTCTGCAACTGTTCCGGGCGAATATTAAGATAGAGATCTTTAATGATCGTAGCGGAACTTTGCAGCAACTGGGCGTTGATCGTCGACATAATGGCCGCCATTGGCGCGGCAAGGAAGATCCCGGCGGCGAAAGGCGGCAGCACTTTGACCATCAGCGTGGGGATCACCAGATCCGGCACCGTCAGGTCAGGGATAACCGCACGACCCAGCGCGCCGGCAAGATGCATACCAAACATCAGGATCGCCACCACGATGGTACCGATGATTATCCCGCGGTGTACCGCTTTGCTGTCTTTGTAGGAGATGCAGCGCACCGCCGTATGCGGCAGACCGATCACACCAAAACAGACCAGTACCCAGAATGAGGTCATAAAGGTCGGAGACAGAATGTCATCGGCGCCCTGCGGTGAAACCAGTTTTGGGTCGATGGTGTTTAAGGTCTCTACGGCATGGCTCAGGCCACCGGCCGCATGCACGATACCGACCAGCAGCACGATGGTGCCAATCAGCATCACCAGTCCCTGCATTGTGTCATTAAGCACGCTGGCACGAAAGCCGCCGAACGCGGTATACAGCGCGATACTGATACCGAAAATCAGCAGGCCTGTTTCATAGGGAATACCCGCCGCCGTTTCCAGCAGGCGTGCGCCGCCGATGAACTGCACGGTCATGGCACCGACAAACGCCACGAGCAGGCTGAGGCTCGCCAGCCACACCAGCAGGCGACTCTGGTAGCGGGCAAACAGCATGTCGTTGAGGGTGACGGCATTATAGCGACGGGCAAGGATGGCGAATTTCTTGCCGAGTATCCCCAGCGAAAGCCAGACGGCGGGAAGCTGAATCATCGCCAGCAACACCCATCCCAGTCCGTATTTATAGGCCGCACCAGGTCCACCAATAAATGAGCTGGCGCTGATGTATGTCGCGGTCAGGGTCATCGCCAGGACGATCCCCCCCATGGAACGGCTACCCAGAAAATATTCATTCAGGAAGGTGCCGGTCTGCCGTTTACGCATGGCATAAACAGAAAGACCGAACACAACAACCAGATAGGCAACCAGCGGCAGAATGACTTCAAGCTGCATCGTCATCCTCCAGGGGAATGTCACGATAGATAAATTTCACCATGGCCCAGCACAGCAAAATGAAGATCAGCGGTGTTAACAGGCAAGCCATTTCAAACCAGTGCGGCAACCCGGTTATGCCCGGCGTCACCCCTGGAATGTAAGCTGCGGCGAGCCAGGCAGCCAGATAGAGAAGGGTCAGCCATAGCGCCCAACGCGCTTCTTTATTGGCCTGAACAAAACGTTTGTCCATTTTTTGTCCCTTGTTGAAAAAGAAAGCGGGGATTGTACCTTAAGCCGCTGGTCAGGGGGGAGAGAAAGGTGGCGGCTGAAGAACGATCTTGCCCCTGTGGGGTGAGGAGACAAAATAATCACGATCAATTAATCAAAACGAACTGTTCTGAAAATCAACGTATTCTATTTTTATTTTTCTATTTTTGTTTTAGATAATAATATTGATTACTCTCGTTTTTATTGGGCAAAGTACCTAAATTAGATAGCTCCTCCGTTATTAATTAATAATAAGGCGACTAACGGTATGTTATTAATTAATGACGTAATAAGCTGTGACGACTATATAAAGTCGATGAATGCGCTGTTTTTTCTCAATGGCTATTTATATGGATGTTTTCTTATGCCTCTTATTTTGCTCGCCAGATCTCATATTTTATTAATGACTGCAATTTACAGGGTGATATAACAATAATATTCTTAACCGGCGCTGAACCTGTTATCGGGTTTTCTGAGTAGCGAGATTCTCAGTGGCAATGCCTTTTCTTAATTCTGTCAGAGACGGAAAGGTCTTTTTTTGCGTTCATACATGGACTTTAATATGAAATTAAATAAGAGAATGACTATTAGTGCGGTGGCAATACTGGTTAGCTGCAATGTCCTGGCCGCTGAATCTGTTATCGATTTACGTCACGACTACTTCGATGATGGAAAAATTAATAAAGATCGTATCTATTTTGCGCATCGGTTTGATAACCAATTCGGTTTCTCTGTCGAGACCCGTTATAAATCAAGTGGTGACGATGCAAATGAGCCTTTTAATGAATTAGATAATAACGGTAGTGAAGCCACTATCAGCTATCGCTTTATCCTTAATCCCAAAATGTATCTGATCCCTGCTTTTAATATTGATAGTAATTCGGGTAATACCATCTATAAACCTAACCTGTTACTCGGGACCGTACTGGGTAATGGTTTTTATCTGAACCTGCGCTATCGTTATGATTACACCTTGCAGGATAATGAAGACCTGAATAATAAAGCAACTGGGCGTTATGACGCGTGGCTTGGCTATAAGACCGGTGACTGGAAGTTTGAATACAACTTTGTTTACTTACATGCCAATACCGATATTTATAATGAAAGTCACACTGACTATGAGCATGACATGAAGGTCGCCTACTCTGTCACCAAAAACTGGGCACCTTATATTGAGATTGGCAATGTCTCCGTTAACAGACTGCAAGACGACAGGCAAACACGTTTCCGGATAGGTTTCCAGTATACCTATTAAAGCAAGGGATGAAATGGAGTTGCACAGAATGTTAAAACAATGGAATGAAGTATTTCATCGATATACTAATAACCCGGATGCGGCAAAATTAATACTGCGGGTGGTTTTTGGCGGACTCATGCTATTTCATGGCGTAGCGAAAGCGAAACACGGACTTGGCGCAGTCGTGTTCCTGCTGGAATCTCACCATTTGCCGGCTTTTATCGCGTGGGGATCGTTCATCGGCGAAATCGTCGCGCCGTTAATGCTGATTCTCGGCGTCATGACACGTTATGCGGCGGCAATTTTTACCTTCACAATGCTGTTTGCGACATATCTGGTGATGGACGGGAAAGTATTGGCTCTGACGCCTCAGGGATCATGGGCCCTGGAGTTACAGGCTATATATCTGTGTGGTGGGTTTTGTATGCTCTTTCTGGGTGGTGGAAAATATTCCGTAATGTCTGAATTTTCTTCTCGCCGGTAAAAAGAGAAGGCCCGAAAATTCGGGCCTTAGAAGAAGATAAATCGGTGTAAAAAAATGGGCTCTTCCGAGCCCATTTTGCTGTGCACCGAGAATTACTTCTCAGTGAGGCCGAGCTTTTTCTCCAGATAGTGGATGTTAGTACCACCTTGCTGGAAGTGCTCGTCGTTCATGATGCGCGTCTGCAGATCAACGTTGGTTTTAATACCGTCGATGATCAGTTCCTGCAGCGCGTTTTTCATGCGGGCAATCGCCACATCACGGGTTTCGCCGTAGCAGATAAGCTTGCCGATCATGGAGTCATAGTATGGCGGTACGGTGTAACCGGCATAGATATGCGACTCCCAGCGCACGCCAAAACCGCCTGGCGCGTGGAAGCGGGTGATTTTACCCGGGCTCGGCAGGAAGGTGTTCGGGTCTTCAGCATTGATACGGCATTCCACCGCGTGGCCTTTGACCTGCACCTCTTCTTGCTTGATCGACAGCGGCTGGCCAGCAGCAATGCGCAACTGTTCTTTGATCAGGTCAACACCGGTGATCATTTCGGTAACCGGGTGTTCAACCTGAATACGGGTGTTCATTTCAATGAAGTAGAACTCGCCGTTTTCGAACAGGAACTCAAAGGTGCCCGCGCCGCGATAGCCGATATCCACACAGGCTTTCGCGCAACGCTCGCCAATGAAGCGACGCAGTTCTGGGGTAATACCCGGTGCCGGTGCTTCTTCGACGACTTTCTGGTGACGACGCTGCATAGAGCAGTCACGTTCCGCCAGATAAATCGCGTTACCCTGACCGTCTGCCAGCACCTGAATTTCGATGTGGCGTGGGTTCTCGAGGTATTTCTCCATATAAACCATGTCGTTGCTGAAAGCTGCTTTCGCTTCCGCTTTGGTCATGGAGATGGATTGCGCCAGTTCGGCATCGCCGCGTACTACGCGCATACCGCGACCGCCGCCGCCGCCGGACGCCTTGATGATAACCGGATAGCCGATGCGTTTTGCATGGGCACGGTTCGCATCCATATCGTCGGTCAGCGGGCCGTCAGAACCCGGTACGGTCGGGACGCCAGCTTTCTTCATCGCGGTGATCGCCGATACTTTGTCACCCATCAGACGGATGGTGTCCGCTTTCGGGCCGATGAAGATAAAGCCAGAGCGTTCAACCTGCTCAGCAAAGTTGGCGTTCTCAGAGAGAAAGCCATAACCCGGGTGAATCGCTACCGCGCCAGTGATTTCAGCGGCGCTGATGATAGCCGGGATGTTCAGATAGCTTTTTACGGACGGAGCCGGACCAATACAAACCGTCTCATCCGCCAGCAGTACGTGTTTTAAATCGCGATCCGCGCTTGAGTGCACAGCGACAGTCTTGATACCCAGTTCTTTACAGGCACGAAGAATTCGCAATGCAATCTCGCCGCGGTTGGCGATAACAATTTTATCCAGCATGTTCGCCTCGTTACTCGATGACGACCAGCGGCTCGTCAAATTCTACCGGTTGACCACTTTCGACCAGGATAGCTTTCACGGTACCTGATTTGTCCGCTTCGATCTGGTTCATCATTTTCATGGCTTCAACGATGCACAGGGTATCGCCTACATTGACTTTCTGACCCACTTCGATGAACGCTTTAGCGTCCGGGCTCGGGGTGCGGTAGAAAGTACCAACCATTGGGGAACGTACGATGTGACCACTGATTTCTGCTGCGGCGGCTGCCGGCGCTTCTGCTGCCGGAGCAACTGCGTTAGACAGAGCCGGTTGCTGCTGCATCATTGGTGCAGCGTAGGCTTGTTGCATCACCGGGAAGCTACCTGCTGGCGCTGCGCGGCTGATGCGTACAGACTCTTCGCCTTCAGAAATTTCCAGTTCGGAGATGCCTGATTCTTCAACCAGCTCGATCAGTTTTTTAATCTTACGAATATCCATGAGTGGGTTCCGTACTCTTTGTTTAGTGTGATTGTGACAGGCATTAAGCGCTGTCTGTAAAGCGTGAGTCCCGATGGCAAAACGGCTTGCGCCTGCCAGGACGCCGGTATATTCCGCCTCAACGATTCATGTGAGACTTGTCGGTTAACATGCAGCGATTTGCTGCAATCCTCCGGCAAAAAACAAAATATACCTTCAATGCTCGATTGTCACCTTTTCAGCGGTCTAAAAACGCTGTCCAGGGAGCCAAGGTCGCACATTATAATGATTTCGTAGCAATTGGCAGCTAAATACTGGTCTTATCAGGGAAGATAATCAACCGCTAACACACAAATAACATCCGAGTCTCTGCATTTTGTAACCGACTGCACAGTTCGCCGAACTAGCGCCACCACTGGCGGAACTTCTTGTAACGGCAGGCCAAAAGCAGCAGTGCGAGCAGAGCATAAATGATGGGTTGAGGTGACAAAATCTTCACCGACCACAGATAATGTATCGGCGCGAGGATCGCCAGCAGATAGACGAAGTTGTGCAAAAATTGCCAGCGCTTACCCAATTTTCGTTGTGCTGCCTGTGTTGATGTTAGCGTCAGCGCGAGCAGGATGAGCCAACTGATGATCCCAAGCGTTAAATACGGGCGCGTAATCAGTTCTCGTCCCAACAATCCGAGATTATGGATACCTAACTCCAGCAGCGCGTAACTGGTCAGATGCAGCGTAGCCCAGGCGAAACACCATAACCCCAGCAGACGACGGGTGCGTATCAATAATGGCTGTTTAGCGTAGCGTGCGAGCGGCGTGACCAGCAAGGCAGCGAGCAAAAATTTCAGAGCTGTCCTACCGGTAAAGTGCTGGATGTCCTTTACCGGATCGGCGCTGAGCCCGCCGTTGTTAATGGCCCAGAACAGCCAGAGAAATGGTAGCAATCCCGCCAGATGAAGCGCCACTTTCAGCCAGGTAATCTGCTTTGCACTCAGCCGCACTTAGAAATTCTCCCGCAAGTTCAGGCCGCGATACAGCGAGGCCACTTCATCGGCATAGCCGTTAAACAGTAGGGTGGGTTGCCGTTGGACATCCAGAATCCCGCCTGCGCCGATAAATCGTTCCGTTGCCTGCGACCAGCGCGGGTGATCAACATGCGGATTCACATTAGCGTAAAAACCGTACTCATCGGCAGCGGCAAGATTCCAGGTGGTGGGGGGCCGCTCGCGGGTCAGTTTAATGCTGACGATCGATTTAATGCCTTTAAAGCCATATTTCCACGGCACTGTCAGGCGTACAGGCGCGCCGTTTTGCGGCGGTAATGCTTTACCGTATACACCAACGGTCAGCAGCGTCAGGGGATGCATTGCCTCGTCCAGGCGCAGTCCTTCGACATAAGGATATTTCAAACCGCCGCCAATGAAGCGATCTTTTTGTCCCGGCATGTCGTCCGGCGCATAAAGCGTCTCGAACGCGACATATTTTGCATTGCTGGTGGGTTCGACGAGCGCCAGCAGCTTATGTAAAGGAAAGCCAATCCACGGCACCACCATCGACCAGGCTTCAACACAGCGCATCCGGTAAATCCTCTCCTCTAAAGGAAAGCGTGTGGTGAGCGCATCGTGATCCAGGGTTAATGGTTTAGCCACTTCACCACTGATTTTCAACGTCCAGGGATCGGTTTTCATGCTGCCCGCATTGGCGGCAGGATCGGCCTTATCCAGACCAAACTCGTAGAAGTTGTTGTAGCCAGTGACTTTATCTTCTGGCGTTAAAGGCAGCGTGTTTTGCCATGCGGCGGGTTTGCTGAATTCCAGCGGTTTGCCGGCGGGCGCGGGTGGACGATCGTTGCCTTTGAACCAGCTCAACAGATCCGCCTGCGCGGATATCGGCAGCGACAGCGTGGCAGCCCCGATCCCCAGCGCTTTCAGCACCTGGCGGCGATGCATAAAGAAAGCCGATTCGGCAGTGACATCGGCTTCTTTGAGTGGACGTAATTTCTTCATAACAGACTCCAGGCGTACATATAATGCGTAGTTACTATGGCAGGGAGTCTGTCAGTGCGCAGCGAAATTTCGTTAATTAAGTGTAAATTTCTGCGGCGTTTGTGTTTACTTCACTTTAACCAGCGTACGGCCTTGTACCTGGTTATTAATGATGGCATCGGCGAACTTCGGCGCCTCAGCCAGTGAAATTTCCGTTGCTGCCTGTGCATAGAATGATTCCGGTAAGTCATTCACCAGACGCTGCCAGGCCTGAGCACGGCGCGCCGGTGGCGTCATCACAGAATCCACCCCTTGCAGACGAACGTTGCGCAAAATAAACGGCATCACTGTCGTTGGCAGGGCAAAACCGCCCGCCAGACCACAGGCAGCGACACAGCCCCCGTAGTTCATTTGCGCAAGCACTTTCGCCAGCACTTTATCACCCACGGTATCAATTGCCCCGGCCCACAGTTGTTTTTCCAGTGGACGGGATTCGGCGAACTCATCACGACCCAGAATACGGCTTGCGCCCAACTGGCGGAGATAATCATGGGTGCTTTCACGTCCGGACACCGCAACAACCTGATAGCCCAGTTTATGCAGCAGCGCGACCGCGGTACTGCCGACACCGCCGCTGGCGCCGGTGACCACGATTTCACCGTCTTGCGGACGAATGCCCGCCTCTTCAAGCGCCATCACGCACAGCATGGCAGTAAACCCGGCAGTGCCGATCACCATCGCTTTACGGCTGTCCAGCCCTTTTGGCAGCGCAACCAGCCAGTCCGCTTTCACGCGTGCCTGTTCTGCCAGGCCACCCCAATGATTTTCGCCAACGCCCCAACCGGTCAGCAACACCTCCTGCCCCGCATGAAAACGAGGATCTTCGCTGGTCCGAACGGTGCCAGCGAAATCAATGCCAGGAATCATCGGAAAGTTGCGGATGATTTTTCCTTTTCCGGTGATGGCGAGCGCATCTTTATAGTTCAGACTGGACCAGTGGACATCCACTGTGACATCGCCTTCCGGCAGCCGACTTTCTTCAAGAGTCTGCACGGAAGCAAGGGTTTTACCGTCCTGCTGTTCTAAGATCAAAGCCTGCATAACCTGTCCTCAATTCTGCATGGTGGATTGGAAAATGACGTCTGAAGACTATACTCGCTAATTGAAACGTGAATCCGATGCAACGCAATAAATTGCCAGATACACCTGATTTGGTAGTATGCACTCACTCTTTGCGCAACCGGACGAATTTTGCGTTTGGTTAAGCAGTTTCGTGTCGCAATTCAACCGTCGGAGTTAACTCAAGGATGCGATTAACGACGAAATTCTCAGCTTTTGTCACGCTGCTCACCGGGTTAACGATCTTTGTCACCCTGATCGGCTGCTCGCTGAGCTTTTACAACGCCATCCAGTACAAGATGGCCCATCGTGTCCAGGCGGTGGCGACAGCCATTGACACGCATCTTGTTTCACGCGATTTCAAACAGTTAACATCGCAAGTTGACGAACTGATGGTGTCTGCCGACGTCGTACGCGTCGATCTGCTGCAGGGTGAAAAAGTCATTTATAGCCAAACCCGTAACAGTAGCTATCGCCCGGTTGGCACCAGTAATCTCTTTCGCGAGCTCTCGGTTCCACTGATGAAGCACCCGGGAATGACGATGGATCTGGTCTATCAGGATCCGATGGGCAACTATTTTCATTCACTGATGACGACGGCACCGCTCACGCTGGCCATTGGTTTTATTGTACTGATGCTGTTTCTGTCGGTACGTTGGCTACAGCGTCAACTTTCCGGTCAGGAACTGCTGGAGATACGTTCGACGCGCATTTTGAATGGAGAACGGGGAGCCAGTGTACGGGGTACGGTCTATGAATGGCCGGCGCGCACCAGTAGCGCGCTGGATATGCTGTTGTCCGAAATCCAGAGCGCCCAGGAGCAGCGGAGCCGTCTCGATACGCTGATTCGCTCTTACGCCGCGCAGGACACCAAAACCGGCCTCAGCAATCGGCTCTTTTTTGACAACCAACTGGCGACGTTGCTGGACGATCAGGAGAAGATCGGCGCGCATGGCGTGGTGATGATGATTCGCCTGCCGGACTTTAACCTGTTGCGCGACAGTTGGGGGCGTAACCTCGCCGAAGAAGAGCTGTTTAGTCTGATCAATTTATTGTCCACTTTTATGATGCGTTTTCCGGGGTCGCTACTGGCGCGCTACCATCGCAGCGACTTTGCCGTTTTGCTACCGCACCGCACTTTGAAAGAGGCGGAAAGCGTAGCCGGACAACTTTTAAAAGCAGTCGATGCACTTCCGACTAATAAAATGCTCGATCGTGACGATATGGTACATATCGGCATTTGCGCCTGGCGTAGCGGGCAGTCGACGGAACAGGTGATGGAACATGCAGAGGCGGCGACCCGCAATGCCGTGTTGCAGGGCGGAAATAGCTGGGCGGTATATGACGACTCGCTGCCGGAAAAAGGGCGTGGCAACGTGCGCTGGCGAACGCTGATTGAGCAGATGCTCAGCCGCGGCGGCCCGCGAATTTATCAGAAACCGGCCGTCACTCGGGACGGACATGTGCATCATCGGGAACTGATGTGCCGCATCTTTGATGGTAATGAAGAGGTCAGCACGGCGGAATACATGCCGATGGTGTTACAGTTCGGTTTATCAGAAGAGTATGACCGCTTACAAATAAGCCGCGTCATCCCGCTGCTAAACTACTGGCCGGAAGAGAATCTGGCGATGCAGGTGACGGTAGAGTCGCTGATTCGTCCACGTTTTCAGCGTTGGTTACGCGATACCTTGATGCAGTGTGAAAAATCGCAACGAAAACGCATAATTATTGAACTTGCGGAGGCGGATGTAGGTCAACACATCAGTCGGTTGCAGCCCGTTATCCGCTTAGTGAATGCATTAGGCGTTCGGGTTGCCGTCACGCAGGCGGGTTTAACGCTGGTGAGTACCAGCTGGATTAAGGAACTCAATGTGGAATTGATCAAGCTTCATCCGAGTCTGGTCAGGAACATTGAGAAGCGAACGGAAAACCAGTTGCTGGTTCAAAGCCTGGTGGAGGCGTGCTCAGGCACCAGCACCCAGGTTTACGCAACGGGTGTACGTTCGCGCGGTGAGTGGCAGACGCTGACAGCGCGTGGTGTTTCCGGTGGACAGGGGGATTTTTTTGCTGCCTCCCAGCCGCTGGATACCAATGTGAAAAAATATTCTCAAAGATACTCGGTTTAACCTGCCGTTTGTTCAGTTTTCACGTAGAATAACGCGCGCTGTGCCTTCATGGGGGTGTGCTTGTCTGCTCGCCATTTTGTAACAGCACATATGCAGGTGAATGACCTTAAACCGGTTGCAAATGAGGGCGAGGATTGCTGCTGAAGTACTCAGCCCTGAGGGACTCAGGTAGAGATTTGTAACAAAGGAAACGAACTGCACTAATTTTCACCGTAGCAGATGATTTTTGCGCCTTGTCGCTGCTGCGTGTGGTTGGTAAAGTAAGCGGATTTTGTTTTCCGCCCCAGCTTTCAGGATTATCCCTTAGTATGTTGAAAAAATTTCGTGGCATGTTTTCCAATGACTTGTCCATTGACCTGGGTACCGCGAATACCCTCATTTATGTAAAAGGACAAGGCATCGTATTGAATGAGCCTTCCGTTGTGGCCATTCGTCAGGATCGTGCCGGTTCACCGAAAAGCGTGGCTGCAGTAGGTCATGATGCGAAGCAGATGCTGGGTCGTACGCCGGGCAACATTGCTGCTATTCGCCCAATGAAAGACGGCGTTATTGCCGATTTCTTCGTGACTGAAAAAATGCTCCAGCACTTCATCAAGCAAGTGCACAGCAACAGCTTTATGCGTCCAAGCCCGCGAGTGCTGGTGTGCGTACCGGTTGGTGCCACTCAGGTTGAGCGTCGTGCTATTCGTGAATCCGCACAGGGCGCTGGCGCCCGCGAAGTCTTCCTGATTGAAGAGCCGATGGCGGCGGCAATCGGTGCGGGTCTGCCCGTTTCTGAGGCAACCGGCTCGATGGTTGTGGATATCGGTGGTGGTACGACGGAAGTCGCCGTTATCTCCCTGAACGGTGTGGTCTATTCTTCTTCTGTCCGTATCGGTGGCGATCGCTTCGATGAAGCCATCATTAATTATGTGCGGCGTAACTACGGTTCTCTGATCGGTGAAGCCACCGCAGAGCGTATCAAGCATGAAATTGGTTCTGCTTATCCGGGCGACGAAGTGCGCGAAATCGAAGTGCGCGGTCGTAACCTGGCAGAAGGTGTTCCTCGCGGCTTCACCCTGAACTCTAACGAGATTCTGGAAGCCCTGCAGGAACCGCTGACCGGTATCGTTAGCGCGGTGATGGTTGCACTGGAACAGTGCCCGCCGGAACTGGCGTCTGATATCTCCGAGCGCGGAATGGTGCTCACTGGCGGTGGCGCGCTGTTGCGTAACCTTGATCGTCTGTTAATGGAAGAAACCGGTATTCCAGTTGTTGTCGCTGAAGACCCGCTGACCTGTGTGGCGCGTGGCGGCGGCAAAGCGCTGGAAATGATCGACATGCACGGCGGCGACCTGTTCAGCGAAGAGTAATCGGGTGCCGGCAGGAGAGCATTATGCTGTCCTGCCGACTCTGATACGAGAATACGCAAACTTATGAAGCCAATTTTTAGCCGTGGCCCCTCGCTACAGATTCGCCTTATTCTGGCGGTGTTGGTGGCGCTCGGCGTTATTATTGCCGACAGCCGCCTGGGTACGTTCAGTCAGATCCGTACCTACATGGATACCGCCGTCAGTCCTTTCTACTTTATTTCCAATGGTCCCCGTGAACTGCTTGATGGCGTCTCGCAAACGCTCGCCTCACGCGACCAGCTTGAGCTTGAAAACCGGGCGCTGCGCCAGGAACTGCTGCTGAAAAACAGTGAACTGTTGATGCTGGGGCAGTACAAACAGGAGAACGCGCGCCTGCGCGAGCTGCTGGGTTCGCCGCTGCGTCAGGATGAACAAAAGATGGTGACGCAGGTCATCTCCACGGTTAACGATCCCTACAGCGACCAGGTGGTTATCGACAAAGGCAGCGTGAACGGCGTTTACGAAGGCCAACCGGTAATCAGCGACAAAGGCGTTGTCGGTCAGGTCGTCGCGGTGGCGAAGCTGACCAGCCGCGTCCTGCTGATTTGTGATGCCACGCATGCCTTACCCATTCAGGTGTTGCGCAACGACATCCGGGTGATCGCGGCCGGTAACGGCTGCACCGACGATCTGCAACTCGAACACCTGCCAGCCAATACCGATATTCGCGTTGGCGATGTGCTGGTTACGTCTGGTCTGGGCGGTCGTTTCCCGGAAGGCTATCCGGTTGGCGTGGTCTCTTCCGTTAAGCTGGATACTCAACGTGCTTACACCGTGATTCAGGCGCGTCCTACTGCGGGCTTACAGCGTCTGCGCTATCTGCTGTTGCTGTGGGGGGCCGACCGTAACGGCGCCAACCCGATGACGCCGGAAGATGTGCATCGCGTGGCGAATGAACGTCTGATGCAGATGATGCCGCAAGTGTTGCCGTCTCCGGACATGATGGGGCCGCCGTCGCCCGTGCCTGCGCCAGCAACCGGTATCACGTCATCACCTGCCGCTCCGCCAGCGGGTGCGACGCCGCCTCCAGCGCGTGCGCCGGGAGGCCAGTAGTGGCAAGCTATCGTAGCCAGGGTCGCTGGGTTATCTGGCTCTCGTTCTTTATCGCTCTGTTATTGCAAGTGATGCCCTGGCCGGATGAGATCATTGTCTTTCGGCCAAACTGGGTGCTGCTTATTTTACTCTACTGGATCCTCGCCCTGCCGCATCGCGTCAATGTGGGCACAGGTTTCGTGATGGGTGCCATACTGGATCTCATTAGTGGTTCCACGCTTGGCGTGCGGGCATTGTCGATGAGCATCATCGCTTACCTGGTTGCGCTGAAATTTCAGCTCTTTCGCAATCTGGCGCTCTGGCAGCAGGCACTGGTGGTGATGTTGCTTTCGCTGGTGGTGGATATTATTGTTTTCTGGTCAGAGTTTTTAGTGATCAACGTCTCTTTCAGACCTGAAGTGTTCTGGAGTAGTGTAGTCAACGGTGTGCTCTGGCCGTGGCTTTTCTTGCTGATGCGTAAAGTCCGCCAGCAATTTGCAGTGCAATAAAGGTTTCTATGACATCTCTATACTTAGCTTCCGGTTCGCCGCGTCGTCAGGAACTGCTCACGCAGTTAGGCGTTTCTTTCGAACGTATAGTTACGGGAATCGAAGAAACGCGTGGCGAGGGGGAAAGCGCACAGCAATATGTGTCGCGTCTGGCGCGGGAAAAAGCCCAGGCCGGCGTGGCGCAGACGCCGCGCGATCTCCCTGTTCTGGGGGCGGATACCATCGTTATCCTCAATGGGGAAGTGTTAGAGAAGCCACGTGACGTACACCATGCGGCGCTGATGTTGCGCAAATTGTCCGGGCAAACGCATCAGGTGATGACGGCCGTTGCGCTGGCGGATAGCCAGTATGTGCTTGACTGCCTGGTGATGACCGAGGTGACGTTCAGAGCGTTGACGGATGCGGATATCGCTGACTATATCGCCAGCGGTGAACCGATGGATAAAGCAGGTGCATACGGTATTCAGGGGCAGGGTGGCTGTTTTGTCAGGAAGATAAATGGCAGCTATCACGCCGTAGTCGGCTTACCGCTGGTTGAAACGTATGAGTTGCTGAGCAATTTTAACTCACTGCGTGAGAAAAGGGATACACATGACGGCTGAATTGTTGGTAAACGTAACGCCATCGGAAACACGCGTGGCGTACATTGATGGCGGTATTCTGCAAGAAATTCATATTGAGCGCGAAGCGCGACGCGGGATCGTAGGCAATATCTACAAAGGTCGGGTCAGTCGCGTACTTCCGGGTATGCAGGCGGCTTTTGTAGATATTGGGCTGGATAAAGCCGCGTTTCTTCACGCTTCCGACATTATGCCGCACACCGAATGCGTGGCGGGTGAAGAGCAGAAGCAGTTTACTGTTCGCGATATTTCGGAGCTGGTGCGTCAGGGGCAAGATCTGATGGTGCAGGTGGTGAAAGATCCGTTGGGCACCAAAGGCGCGCGTCTGACCACCGACATCACTTTACCGTCTCGTTATCTGGTCTTTATGCCCGGCGCCTCGCACGTGGGCGTGTCTCAGCGTATCGAAAGTGAAGCCGAGCGTGAGCGCCTGAAGAAAGTGGTCGCTGAGTACTGTGACGAGCAGGGGGGATTTATCATCCGCACTGCGGCAGAAGGCGTTTGTGAAGACGATCTGGCGTCAGACGCCGCGTACCTCAAGCGCGTCTGGACCAAAGTGATGGAGCGCAAAAAGCGCCCGCAGACGCGTTACCAGATGTATGGCGAGCTGGCGCTGGCGCAGCGTGTACTGCGTGATTTTGCTGATGCACAGTTAGACCGCATTCGCGTGGATTCCCGTCTGACCTATGAAGCCCTGCTGGAGTTTACTGCGGAATACATCCCGGAAATGACCAGCAAGCTGGAGCATTACAGCGGACGCCAGCCGATTTTCGATCTCTTTGACGTTGAGAATGAAATCCAGCGAGCGCTGGAGCGCAAAGTGGAACTGAAATCCGGCGGCTATCTGATTATCGATCAAACTGAAGCGATGACCACCGTCGACATTAATACCGGCGCGTTTGTCGGTCATCGTAATCTTGATGACACCATCTTCAACACTAATATTGAAGCGACCCAGGCGATTGCCCGTCAGCTGCGACTGCGTAATCTCGGCGGTATCATTATTATCGATTTTATCGACATGAATAATGAGGATCACCGTCGCCGGGTTCTGCATTCGCTTGAGCAGGCGCTGAGTAAAGATCGGGTGAAAACCAGCATTAACGGTTTTTCGCAGTTGGGTCTGGTGGAGATGACGCGCAAGCGCACGCGTGAGAGCGTGGAGCATGTGCTGTGCAACGAATGTCCGACCTGTCACGGACGCGGCACGGTGAAGACGGTGGAAACTGTCTGCTATGAGATCATGCGTGAGATCGTTCGCGTGCACCACGCCTACGACTCCGACCGCTTCCTGGTCTATGCTTCTCCGGCAGTGGCGGAAACCCTGAAAGGGGAAGAGTCGCACGCGCTGGCGGAAGTTGAGATTTTTGTCGGCAAACAGGTGAAAGTACAAATTGAACCGCTCTATAACCAGGAGCAGTTTGACGTCGTAATGATGTAAACCGATACGGTGCCGCGTGACGGGCGGCGCATTTTCAGGCAGACAAGGAGAGACGCGTGAGGCGATTGCCGGGGATATTATTGCTCACTGGAGCCGCGCTCGTCGTTGTCGTAGCGCTGTTGGTCAGTGGTTTGCGCCTGGCATTACCGCATCTCGACAGTTGGCGTCCGACGATCCTCAGCAAAATTGAGTCTGCGACGGGGCTGCCGGTCAAGGCCAGCCAGATCTCCGCCAACTGGCAAAATTTTGGACCCACTCTCGAAGCACGTGATATCCGCGCGGAACTGAAAGACGGCGGCGAATTTTCGGTAAAACGCGTTACCCTGGCGCTGGATGTCTGGCAAAGTTTGCTGCACATGCGCTGGCAATTTCGCGATCTCACCTTCTGGCAACTGAATTTCCGTACCAACACGCCGATTGAACGCAGCGAAAGCGGTGACGGTCTGGAAGCCAGCCGAATCAACGATCTTTTCCTGCGCCAGTTCGATCACTTCGATCTCCGCGACAGTCAAATCAGCTTTCTGACGCTCTCCGGTCAGCGCGCCGAACTGGCGATTCCGCAACTGACCTGGGTTAATGGTAAAAACCGCCACCGCGCGGAAGGACAAGTCAGCCTCTCCAGTCTGACCGGTCAGCACGGCGTCATGCAGGTGCGCATGGATCTGCGTGATGATGAAGGGTTGCTGAATAATGGTCGGGTCTGGTTGCAGGCCGACGATATCGACGTGAAGCCGTGGCTGGGAAAATGGATGCAGGATAACGTGGCGCTGGAGACCGCGCGCTTTAGCCTCGAAAGTTGGATGACCATCAGCAAAGGTGAGATCGCCGGTGGCGATGTCTGGCTGAAACAGGGGGGCGCGAGCTGGAAAGGCGACAATAACCTCCATACGCTCTCTGTCGACAATCTGACGGCGCATATCAGTCGTGAACAGCCGGGCTGGCAGTTTTCTATTCCCGATACTCGCATCACAATGGACGGCAAGGCCTGGCCGCGCGGTGCGCTACAGCTCGCCTGGATCCCCGAGCAGGAAGTCGGTGGCGCAGACGGAAAACGCAGTGACGAACTGCGCATCCGCGCCAGCCATCTGGAGTTGACCGGGCTTGAGGGGCTACGCCCGATGGTGTCGAAGCTTTCGCCCGAGCTGGGTGACATCTGGCTTGCCACCCAACCGAGCGGAAATATCGATACCCTGGCGCTGGATATCCCGCTTCAGGCCACGGAAAAGACGCGTTTTCAGGCCTCATGGCGCGATCTGGCGTGGAAACAGTGGAAGCTGTTGCCAGGGGCAGAGCACTTCTCCGGAACGCTCTCCGGGAGTGTGGAGAATGGCGCGCTGACCGCATCGATGAAACAGGCCAAAATGCCCTACGAAACGGTCTTCCGTGCGCCATTAGAAATTGAAGACGGCGTTGCCACGCTGAACTGGCTAAAGAATGACAACGGTTTTCAGCTGGACGGACGTAATATTGATGTGAAAGCGAAAGCGGTCCATGCGCGTGGCGGCTTCCGCTATCTACAGCCGACAGGCGATGACCCCTGGCTGGGGATTCTGGCGGGTATCAGCACTGATGACGGCTCTCAGGCCTGGCGTTACTTCCCGGAAAATCTGATGGGCAAGGCGCTGGTGGACTATCTCAGCGGTGCGATTCAGGGTGGAGAAGCGGAAAACGCGACGCTGGTGTATGGCGGTAATCCGCATTTGTTCCCGTACAAGCACAACGAAGGCCAATTTGAAGTGCTGGTTCCACTACGCAATGCGAAATTTGCCTTTCAGCCGGACTGGCCTGCACTGACCGACCTGAATATCGAGCTGGATTTCCTGAATGACGGCCTGTGGATGAAAACCGATGGCGTCAATTTAGGCGGCGTGAAGGCCACGAACCTGACGGCGGTCATCCCGGACTACGCCAAAGAGAAGTTGCTGATTGATGCTGATATTCAGGGGCCAGGCAAGGCGGTAGGTCCGTATTTTGACGACACGCCGTTGAAGGATTCGCTGGGTGCCACGCTTGAGCAACTGCAGATCGACGGCGATGTGAATGCTCGCTTACATCTGGATATCCCGCTGGACGGCGAATTAGTTACCGCAAAAGGCGATGTGTCGCTGCGCGATAATAGCCTGTTCATCAAACCGCTCGACAGCACCCTGAAAAACCTCAGCGGCAAATTCAGCTTTACCAATGGCAACCTGAAAAGCGAGCCGATGACGGCGAACTGGTTTAATCAGCCAGTGAACGTTGATTTCGCCACCACGGAAGGGACGAAAGCCTATCAGGTTGCGGTGAATCTTAACGGTAACTGGCAGCCCGCTCGTACTGGCGTTCTGCCATCACAAATTAATGACGCGCTCAGCGGCAGTCTGACGTGGGACGGTAAAGT
Source organism: Citrobacter sp. RHB20-C16 (assembly GCF_013890155.1). Taxonomy (NCBI): domain Bacteria; kingdom Pseudomonadati; phylum Pseudomonadota; class Gammaproteobacteria; order Enterobacterales; family Enterobacteriaceae; genus Citrobacter; species Citrobacter sp. RHB20-C16. The sequence continues at coordinate 511,034 of NZ_CP057630.1, forward strand.
GGGTATCGACCTGCCGTATCATTCCGGCACGACCTACAACGTTGAGCTGAACGGCGATCTCAGGAATGTGAGCAGTCACTTACCTTCTCCGCTGGATAAAAGCGCGGGTGAGGCATTACCCGTTAAAATTAAAGCAACGGGCGACCTGCGCAGCTTTACGCTGACCGGTAGCGCCGGACAGGAAAATCATTTTAACAGCCGCTGGCTGTTAAATCAGAAGCTGACGCTGGATCGCGCGATCTGGACGGCGGAAAGCCGGACGCCGCCGCCTTTGCCTGAACGCGAAGGCATTGAGCTGAATCTGCCCGCGATGGATGGCGCACAATGGCTGGCCCTGTTCCAGAAAGGTGCGGCGGACAACGTTGGTGCCAACGCGAACTTCCCGCAACACATTACGCTGCGCACGCCAGCGTTAACGCTGGGCGGACAACAGTGGAACAACCTGAGCCTCGTGTCTGAACCGGCATCGAATGGCACTAAAGTCGAGGCGCAGGGGCGTGAGATCAACGCAACGCTGGCAATGCGCAATAACGCACCGTGGCTGGCAAATATCAAATACCTCTATTACAACCCCACCGTGGCCAAAACGGATAACAGCGACACGCCGGCATCGGCATTTGCATCCGTAGAACGCGTTAGTTTCCGTGGCTGGCCTGACGTCCAGTTACGCTGTGAAGAGTGCTGGATGTGGGGACAGAAATACGGACGCATCGATGCGGATGTGGCCATTCAGGGGGACACTCTGAACCTGAGTAACGGTCTGCTGGACACCGGTTTCACCAGGCTGACGGCGGACGGACAGTGGGTTAACACCCCTGGCAGCGAGCGTACCTCTTTAAAAGGAAAACTGCGGGGTAACAAAATTGACGCCGCGGCAGGGTTCTTTGGCGTCTCTACACCGATTCGCAACGCGTCGTTCAACGTGGATTACGATCTGCACTGGCGCAATCCGCCGTGGAAGCCGGAGGAAGCCTCGCTGAACGGCATTATCCGCACCCGTCTGGGCAAAGGGGAGATCACCGAGCTAAGCACCGGGCATGCGGGACAGTTGCTGCGCTTGCTGAGCTTTGACGCGCTGCTGCGTAAACTACGCTTCGATTTTAGCGATACCTTCAATGAAGGTTTTTACTTCGACTCCATTCGCAGCACCGCCTGGATCAAAGACGGCATATTGCATACGGACGACACGCTGGTAGACGGGCTGGAAGCGGATATCGCCATGAAAGGGTCGGTCAACCTGGTGCGCCGCGAGCTGGATATTGAAGCGGTGGTGGCACCGGAAATCTCCGCCACGGTGGGGGTAGCCGCCGCGTTTGCGGTGAACCCGATCGTTGGTGCGGCAGTCTTTGCCGCCAGTAAAGTGCTTGGACCGCTATGGAGTAAAGTCTCGATTCTGCGCTATCGGATCACCGGTCCGGTCGACAAACCACAAATCAACGAAGTCCTGCGCCAGCCGCGGAAAGAAAATTCGCAATGATTTGACGGGGGCAAGGAATTGCCCCACTCTCAGTACATAGATCCTCTATCTGCAGTCATTAACGAGTAGCAATAACGATGAGTCTGAACCTGGTAAGTGAACAATTGCTAGCGGCGAACGGCCTGAAACATCAGGATCTGTTTGCCATTCTGGGCCAACTGGCCGAACGTCGTCTTGATTACGGCGATCTCTATTTTCAGTCGAGCTATCACGAATCCTGGGTTTTAGAAGACCGCATCATTAAAGATGGTTCTTACAATATCGATCAGGGCGTTGGTGTTCGCGCAGTGAGCGGTGAAAAAACCGGGTTTGCCTATGCTGACCAGATCAGTCTGCAGGCGCTGGAACAGAGTGCGCGCGCCGCGCGTACCATCGTGCGTGACAATGGCGACGGGAAAGTGAAGACCCTCGGTGCCGTTGAGTATCCTGCGCTGTACACCTCTGTCGATCCGCTGCAAAGCATGAGCCGTGAAGAGAAGCTCGATATCCTGCGCCGCGTCGATAAAGTTGCCCGTGAAGCGGATAAACGCGTGCAGGAAGTGTCGGCCAGCCTGACCGGCGTGTATGAATTGATCCTCGTTGCCGCTACTGACGGGACACTGGCCGCCGATGTGCGTCCGCTGGTGCGCCTGTCGGTCAGCGTACAGGTGGAAGAAGACGGTAAACGTGAGCGCGGCGCCAGCGGTGGCGGTGGGCGTTTTGGCTACGATTATTTCCTCGCCGATCTGGATGGCGACGTCCGCGCCGACGCGTGGGCGAAAGAGGCCGTACGCATGGCGCTGGTGAACCTGTCTGCGGTTGCCGCGCCTGCCGGGACGCTGCCCGTTGTGTTGGGGGCTGGCTGGCCTGGCGTACTGCTGCACGAAGCGGTGGGACATGGCCTGGAAGGGGACTTTAACCGTCGCGGCACATCGGTATTCAGCGGTCATATGGGCGAACTGGTCGCCTCTGAACTGTGCACCGTGGTGGACGATGGGACGATGGCGGAGCGCCGGGGGTCGGTGGCCATTGACGACGAAGGCACGCCGGGTCAATACAATGTATTGATCGAAAACGGCATTTTGAAAGGTTACATGCAGGACAAACTGAATGCGCGGCTGATGGGCGTTGCGCCGACCGGAAACGGTCGCCGCGAGTCTTACGCGCATCTGCCGATGCCGCGTATGACCAACACCTATATGCTGCCGGGTAAATCCACGCCGCAGGAGATCATTGAGTCCGTAGAGTACGGGATCTATGCGCCAAACTTTGGCGGCGGTCAGGTGGATATCACCTCCGGTAAGTTCGTCTTCTCTACCTCAGAGGCGTATCTGATTGAGAACGGCAAAGTGACGAAGCCGGTGAAAGGGGCCACGTTGATTGGTTCGGGTATCGAAGCGATGCAGCAGATTTCGATGGTCGGTAACGACCTGAAGCTGGATAACGGCGTCGGCGTCTGTGGCAAAGAAGGCCAGAGCCTGCCGGTGGGCGTGGGTCAACCGACGCTGAAAGTGGATAACCTGACGGTCGGCGGCACCGCCTGACTGTCAGTTGCCGGATAGTGGTTTACGCCTGTCCGGTCAACAACTGATGCTCCCATAGGCCCGGTAAGCGGCAGCGCCACCGGGCAATTTCTCACTTTTCTTTTCCCCGACCATACATTCCCTGAAAAATCTGTGCCACGTCGACGAAATAGTCGGTCAAATAGTTAATCACTACCTGTACTTTCAGCGGCAGTTTGTCTTTTTCGGTATACAGTGCATAGACCGGACGCGGATCGGACTGGTAGCGCGGCAGTAAGATCTCAAGTTCGCCCCGGTTGATCTCATTGATCACCCACATCAGCGGGACGTAGGCAACCCCTGCGCCGGCGGTCAGCCAGCGGCTGAGGGTCATTGGATCGTTGGTTACAAAGCGTCCCTGTGGGATCAGTCGCGTGGAGATCCCTTCCGGGGCGATCAGCTCAAACTCATTATCCGGACGCACGCTGTATTCCAGCCAGGAGTGGTTGGTGAGATCGGCCGGTTTTTCCGGTGTCCCATACTGTGCGAGATAGCGTTTCGCCGCGCATAACACCATCGGCATTGCGCCCAGGCGACGTGAAAACAGGCTTGAATCCTGGAGGGCACCCACGCGGATAACCACATCCAGACCGTCGGCAATCAGGTCGGGGGCCGGAATACCGGTGACCAGATTGACCGTCAGGCCAGGGTGCTCTTTGAGCATTTTAGCGGTGATCCCCGCGAGGACATTTTGTGCCATGGTTGAAGAACAACCAATGCGCAGCGTACCAATCGGCGTGTTGTTAAAGGCATAAAGCTGCTCGTGAACATCCTGCACTTCATGCAGCATACGCCGACAGCCCTGATAATAAATTTTCCCGGCTTCAGTCAAGCCAATGCTACGCGTGCTGCGGTTCAGCAGCTTGACCTGCAGCTCATCTTCCAGTTTTGCCACCGTCTGGCTAATCGACGAAACACTCATTTGTAGCTGTCTGGCAGCGGCGGTGAAGGAACCAAATTCCACCACTTTCGCGAACACCGACATGCGCTTTAATCGTTCCATTATTCACTCTGGCTTAAAAGTGATTTAGATCACATATTATAGATAACAGCATAACAGTTACGGTAATATATTATTATTCAAATAAAGGCTATGTCGCTCTCGCCTGGCTTTCCTTGCCCTTCTCCGCGTCGACATTTGCTGAAAACTGTATCGCCTGCACTCTCTACAATATCAAGGTCAATATGAGTCTGTTTCCCGTTATCGTGGTGTTTGGTCTGTCCTTCCCACCGATATTCTTTGAATTGCTTCTGTCACTGGCGATTTTCTGGCTGGTGCGCCGGGTGCTTGTGCCTACGGGCATCTATGATTTTGTCTGGCATCCGGCTCTGTTTAATACTGCGCTGTATTGCTGTCTCTTTTACTTGATATCGCGCCTGTTCGTTTGAGGTTGAAGTGAAAACACTAACAAGAAAAATCTCCCGTACGGCCATTACCCTCGTACTGGTCATCCTGGCATTCATCGCTATTTTCCGCGCCTGGGTCTATTACACTGAATCACCGTGGACGCGTGATGCCCGATTCAGCGCAGACGTGGTTGCCATCGCGCCGGACGTTGCCGGACTCATCACTGCCGTTAAGGTGCATGATAATCAACTGGTGAAGAAAGATCAGGTGCTGTTCACCATCGATCAACCGCGCTACCAAAAAGCGCTGGAAGAGGCCGAAGCCGACGTCGCCTATTATCAGGTGCTGGCGCAAGAGAAACGCCAGGAAGCCGGACGTCGTAACCGTCTTGGCGTCCAGGCGATGTCCCGTGAAGAGATTGATCAGGCCAATAACGTTCTGCAAACCGTATTACATCAGTTGGCTAAAGCGCAGGCGACTCGCGACCTCGCCAGGTTAGATCTCGAACGCACCGTCATTCGCGCGCCTGCGGATGGCTGGGTGACCAACCTGAACGTCTATACCGGTGAGTTTATTACCCGAGGCTCTACCGCCGTGGCGCTGGTGAAACAGAACTCCTTCTATGTGCTGGCCTATATGGAAGAGACCAAGCTGGAGGGCGTCCGTCCGGGCTATCGCGCAGAAATTACCCCGTTGGGTAGCAATAAGGTGTTAAAAGGGCGAGTCGATAGCATCGCGGCAGGGGTCACCAATGCCAGCAGTACCCGCGACGATAAAGGCATGGCGACGATCGATTCCAATCTGGAATGGGTACGCCTGGCGCAGCGCGTTCCGGTGCGTATCCAGCTTGACGATCAGCAGGAAAATCTGTGGCCTGCCGGCACCACGGCGACTGTCGTGATCACCGGCAAGCAGGATCGTGACGAAAATAATGATTCGTTCTTCCGTAAAATGGCGCACCGTCTGCGCGAATTTGGTTAATCGCGATGGGCATTTTTTCCATCGCCAACCAGCACATTCGCTTTGCGGTCAAACTGGCCTGTGCGATTGTCCTGGCGCTGTTTGTTGGCTTTCACTTTCAGCTTGAAACACCACGCTGGGCGGTGCTGACGGCGGCGATTGTCGCGGCGGGTCCGGCCTTTGCCGCCGGCGGCGAACCGTATTCTGGCGCGATTCGTTATCGCGGGATGTTGCGCATTGTCGGCACCTTTATTGGTTGTATTGCGGCACTGGTGATCATCATTGCGATGATCCGCGCACCTTTGCTGATGATTCTGGTGTGCTGTATCTGGGCGGGGTTTTGTACGTGGATCTCTTCGCTGGTGCGCGTTGAGAACTCCTATGCATGGGGGTTATCGGGTTACACCGCGCTGATTATTGTCATCACTATTCAAACCGAACCGCTGCTTACGCCGCAGTTTGCTGTAGAACGCTGTAGCGAGATTGTCATCGGGATTGTCTGCGCCATTATCGCAGATCTGCTCTTTTCTCCGCGATCGATCAAGCAAGAGGTCGATCGTGAGCTGGATAGCCTGCTGGTGGCACAGTACCAACTGATGCAGTTGTGCATTAAACATGGCGATAGCGAAGAAGTGGACAAAGCCTGGGGCGATCTGGTACGTCGGGCCACGGCGCTGGAAGGAATGCGCAGCAACCTGAACATGGAATCCTCCCGCTGGGCGCGGGCGAATCGCCGCCTGAAGGCGATCAATACCCTGTCGCTGACCATGATTACGCAATCTTGCGAAACCTATCTGATCCAGAACACGCGTCCTGAGCTGATCACCGATACCTTCCGCGAGTTTTTCGCCATGCCGGTTGAAACCGCGCAGGATGTGCATAAGCAGCTTAAGCGCCTGCGCCGGGTGATTGCCTGGACCGGTGAGCGTGAAACGCCCGTCACGCTGTATACCTGGGCTGGGGCGGCAACGCGCTATCTGCTGCTGAAGCGTGGCGTGATCAGCAATACCAAAATCAGCGCCACGGAAGAGGAGGTGTTGCAGGGAGAACCGGTGGTGAAAGTCGAGTCCGCGGAACGTCACCATGCCATGGTGAACTTCTGGCGCACCACGCTCTCTTGTGTGCTGGGAACGCTGTTCTGGCTGTGGACAGGCTGGACTTCCGGTAACGGCGCAATGGTGATGATTGCGGTGGTGACTTCGCTGGCGATGCGTCTGCCGAACCCACGCATGGTCGCTATCGACTTTATCTACGGTACGCTTGCCGCGCTGCCGTTGGGGGCGCTCTATTTTCTGGTGATCCTCCCCAATACCCAACAGAGCATGCTGTTGCTTTGTCTGAGCCTCGCGGTGCTGGGATTCTTTCTGGGGATCGAAGTACAGAAGCGGCGTCTGGGGTCGATGGGCGCGCTGGCCAGTACCATTAACATTATCGTGTTGGATAACCCGATGACCTTCCACTTCAGCCAGTTCCTGGACAGTGCGTTAGGGCAGATTGTGGGCTGCGTACTGGCCTTTCTGGTCATTGTGATTGTGCGCGATAATTCTCGCGATCGTACGGGTCGTGTGCTGCTCAACCAGTTTGTTTCTGCGGCGGTGTCAGCGATGACCACCAACGTGGTACGGCGCAAAGAGAACCATCTTCCCGCGCTTTATCAGCAGCTGTTTCTGTTGATGAATAAATTCCCGGGGGATTTGCCGAAGTTCCGTCTGGCGCTGACCATGATCATTGCACACCAGCGTCTGCGGGATGCGCCGATTCCGGTCAACGACGATCTCTCCGCGTTCCACCAGCAGTTGCGTCGTACGGCGGATCATGTCATTTCAGCCGTGAATGACGACAAACGTCGACGCTACTTTGGTCAGCTACTGGATGAGCTGGACGTGTATCAGGAAAAGCTGCGAGTCTGGGAAGCGCCCCCGCAGGTCACTGAACCGGTGAAACGACTGACCGGTATGTTGCACAAGTACCAGCATGCGCTAACCGACAGCTAACCCTCAGAAACCGATGCCAAAAGCGTCGGTTTTTTTATGGCTATACTTATTCGATGTGCGCAATGCAGGACATCAGAAGGAGAAAACACCATGCAAACGCTTCAGGACAACGAACTTTTTCAGACGGGATATCTGGTTGATGGGCAGTGGAAAACGCTTGATACCACCTTTGATGTGATCAATCCGGCGACCGGCGACGCGATCGCGAAGGTGGCGAAAGCAGGAAAACAGCAGACCGAGGAGGCGATTGCCGCGGCCAGTAAGGCATTTCCTGCCTGGCGGGCAAAAACGGCAAAAGAGCGCTCGGCAATTCTGTACCGTTGGTATGAATTGATCATCGAAAACAAAAGCTGGCTGGGACGGTTGATGACCACCGAACAGGGGAAACCGCTGAAAGAAGCCGAGGGTGAGGTCGAATACGCTGCCAGCTTTATCCAATGGTTTGCCGAGCAGGCGAAGCGTGCCAATGGCGAAATTATCCCGCCGATCAAACCCGGCTCTCGCATTCTGGCGACCCGCGAACCGATTGGTGTTGTGGCAGCCATTACGCCGTGGAATTTCCCGATGGCGATGCTGACCCGTAAGCTCGGCCCGGCGCTGGCGGCGGGCTGTACCGGGGTGATAAAACCGGCCAATAACACGCCGCTGAGTGCCTTTGCGTTGCTCACGCTGGCGAAGAAAGCGGGGGTCCCTGATGGCGTACTCAACGCCGTAGCGGGCAATACGCCGGAAATCAGCGATGCCATCATGGCAAGTCATGCGGTGCGCAAAATTTCGTTCACCGGTTCAACGGCTGTCGGTAAAACGCTGGTACGTAATGCCGCGGAAACCATGAAAAAAGTGTCGATGGAACTCGGTGGCAATGCTCCCTATATCGTGTTTGACGATGCGGACATCGATGCGGCGGTAAAAGGCGCTATTGCCAATAAGTTCCGTAATGCCGGGCAGGTTTGTGTCAGCGTGAACCGTTTTTATATCCAGGAGAGTGTCTACGACGAATTCACCCGCAAACTGGCTGATGCGGTTCAGGCATTGCAGGTGGGGAATGGCCTGGATGACGGCGTCGTCGTCGGGCCGCTGATCGAACCGTCTGCGGTCGATAAAGTGCGTGAGCATGTGGAAGATGCCGTTGCGAAAGGAGCCAAAGTGCTGGCGGGCGGGAAAGCGCACGCACTCGGCGGTAACTTCTGGCAACCAACGGTATTGAGTGAATGTCGTGATGACATGAAACTGGCGAGCGAAGAGACGTTTGGACCGGTTGCCGCTTGCTTCCTCTTTACCCGAGAAGAAGAGGTAATTGAGCGCGCGAACAACACGCCGTTTGGCCTGGCCGCTTACTTCTATACGCAAAACCTACAACGGGTGTTCCGCGTCTCTCAGGCTATTGAGAGCGGTATGATCGGGATAAACGAATGTGCGGTTTCCACCGAGTTGGGACCGTTTGGCGGGGTGAAAGAGTCCGGGCTGGGACGTGAAGGATCGGTTCTGGGGTTAGACGAATTTCTGGAAGTGAAAACCCTGCATATTGGCGGCCTGTAGTCAGACCGATATCGGGAAGGTGGCGATAGATGAATATCTATACATTTGATTTTGATGAAATTGAGGATCAGGACGACTTTTATCGTGAGTTTGCGCGAATGTTTGGCCTGGCCAAAGAGAAAGTAAGCGATCTCGACTCTCTGTGGGACATCATCATGAGTGAAGCGCTGCCGTTACCGCTGGAGATCGAGTTTGTACATCTACCCGAGAAATCACGCCGGCGTTATGGCGCACTGATTTTGTTGTTTGATGAAGCAGAAGAAGAACTGGAAGGTCAGTTGCGTTTTAATGTTCGTCATTGAGAGATAAAAAAGCCCCCGACAGTCGGGGGCAAGGTCGTCGGACTAGACGACGAGGGTTTATTTGTACAATTCGGCAGTGGCATGCCAGGTGTCACCGCTACGGGCTTCGGTGATCTGATACGCTGATGCGCCTTTTTCCTGGGCTTTCTTGTTCAGCATTTCATGCATGTCCATTGGGCTGGAGCCGATTGCACTTACGGAGACAGAGCCAATCGCTTCGCGATTTTGTGCTTGTTCTGCGTTGATAGAATCTGCGGCGAATGCGCCGAATGAAAGAACAGAGAGAACGCTTAACGCAGCAACAGTTGTTTTGATTTTCATGATAAGTACCTCGTCGAATTTATTATTGGGGGTCTTCGTTTCGTGACCCTCATCACAAAATCAAGTATACACTAATCACGTGATAAATTAATACCACGCTAATGGTTTCAGCAATGCGTAAGTAATGAAAATTTATTTTTTTATGCCTGTCTGGAATTAAAAAGTGATGGTTTTTTGTTTATATCTAATAAAATCATATGGATATGAAATTTTGCGATTTGTGCGGTTTTGCATGAGCATATTCACTGCTTGAATGATTTTGGGCAGATAAACGCACTATTTGCTAAATAACAGGCAGATAAAATAACGGGAAGTGAACGTTAAAGCAGGGTTTTACCCCGCCGCCTCAGACGACGGGGTGAGAAGGTCAGAGCTCTTGTTCGAACAGCTCCAGAATGGCTTCGTAGAGATCTTTTACCGTAAAGCCATTAGCCGGGGTGGTAAAGATGGTGTCATCCCCGGCGATGGTGCCCAGAATGCCTTCAGCTTTACCCAGCGAGTCCAGCAGGCGGGCGATCAACTGCGCCGCGCCAGGACTTGTGTGGATCACCACCACTGCATCGTTAAAATCGATATCAAGAACCAGGTTTTTCAGTGGGCTGGAGGTGGTGGGTACGCCCAGTTCAGCCGGGAGGCAGTACACCATCTCCATTTTCGCATTGCGGGTACGGACTGCCCCAAACTTTGTCAGCATGCGTGACACTTTGGACTGGTTGATGTTATCAAAGCCTTGATCCTGCAATGCGAGGACAATTTCGCCCTGAGAGCTGAATTTTTCTTCTTTAAGTAGCGCTTTAAACGCTTTAACTAATTCTTCTTGCTTAGCTGAGCTTCGCATAAGTCACCCGTAGTATGAGAGTGGAAACAACATTATTATGCATACAGATGAATTTTTATGCAAATAGTCTGCCCAAGTGAAGGCTGAAATAATGTTATGAAAGAGCGGAATTTTATCAAATATTGTTATCAAGAAACATGCCTGTGTCACGCCTCGCAAATAAGCTTAAAAGTAAATTAATTGTTATCAAATTGATGTTGTTTTGGGCTGGTAGTAGGGTATATTGTCACCACCTGTTGGAAAGTTGCTCTACTGCACAGACAGCTTCGGATTACGTCAATTAAATGCATAAAAGCTAAATTCGCGTGACAACACAGAATTGAATACGGGTGATTGTATTCATCGAATTTGTGGTTTAACGTCGCCGCCGCGGAGCAACAAACACTAGTTTATCAATATAATAAGGAGTTTAGGATGAAAGTCGCAGTCCTCGGCGCTGCCGGCGGTATCGGCCAGGCGCTTGCACTACTGTTAAAAACCCAACTGCCTTCAGGTTCAGAACTCTCCCTGTACGACATCGCTCCAGTGACTCCCGGTGTGGCTGTAGATCTTAGCCATATCCCAACTGCTGTGAAAATCAAAGGCTTCTCCGGTGAAGACGCGACCCCTGCACTGCACGGTGCGGACGTGGTGCTGATCTCCGCAGGTGTAGCGCGTAAACCGGGTATGGATCGTTCCGACCTGTTTAACGTCAATGCGGGCATCGTGAAGAACCTGGTACAGCAGATCGCGACGACCTGTCCGAAAGCCTGCATCGGTATCATCACCAACCCGGTGAACACCACTGTCGCTATTGCAGCAGAAGTACTGAAAAAAGCGGGCGTTTACGACAAAAATAAACTGTTTGGCGTGACCACGCTGGACATCATCCGCTCCAACACCTTTGTGGCGGAACTGAAAGGTAAACTGCCGACTGAAGTTGAAGTTCCGGTTATCGGCGGACACTCTGGCGTGACTATTCTGCCACTGCTGTCGCAGATCCCGGGCGTGAGCTTCACTGACCAGGAAGTCGCTGACCTGACCAAGCGTATTCAGAACGCAGGTACCGAAGTGGTTGAAGCGAAGGCGGGTGGCGGATCGGCAACCCTGTCAATGGGCCAGGCGGCCGCTCGTTTCGGTCTTTCTCTGGTGCGCGCGCTGCAGGGCGAAAAAGGCGTTGTAGAATGTGCCTACGTTGAAGGTGACGGCCAGTACGCACGTTTCTTCTCGCAGCCGCTGCTGCTGGGTAAAAACGGCGTCGAAGAGCGTCAGTCTATCGGCAAACTGAGCGCATTCGAGCAGAATGCGCTGGAAGGTATGCTGGATACCCTGAAGAAAGATATTCAACTGGGTGAAGAGTTCGTTAACAAGTAAGCGAACCGCGAAGCCATAAAAAAACCGGAGCAATATGTCTCCGGTTTTTTATTGCCTGATTGCCGATAACTAATTGGTTGCCGGGTATTCCTGAATAGTGACCTGTAGCGTCAGCTTCTTATCATCACGCATGACAATCACCGGAATGACCGAACCTGGTCGAATCTCTGCTACCTGGTCCATGGTTTCCAGTGCGGAGACCGCCGGTCTGCTGTTCACGGAGATAATCAGGTCGTTAACCTGAATACCGGCCTGCGCCGCCGGGCCATCCGGCGCCACTTCGTTCACGACGATCCCCTGGATTTGGTCCATACCGCCGCCCTGCGTGTGCAGTGGGGCAATTTCACGACCACCAATCCCAATGTAGCCACGGATAACACGGCCATCGCGGATCAGCTTATCCATAATTTTGGTTGCCAGCTGGAACGGAATGGCAAAGCCAATCCCTTCCGGCGTTTCGCCGTCATTGCTTTTATCAAACGACAGGGTGTTGATACCCATGAGCTCACCCAGCGAGTTCACCAGTGCCCCACCAGAGTTACCGTGGTTGATCGAGGCATCCGTTTGCAGGAAGTTCTGTCGTCCGGTTGGGTTCAGGCCGATACGCCCCGTGGCGCTGATAATGCCCTGGGTGATGGTTTGTCCGAGATTATAAGGGTTACCGATCGCCAGGACTACGTCACCGATATGCGGTGAACGTCCGGCGTTGATCGGAATCGTCGGCAGACCGCCAGTGGCGTTGATTTTCAGTACCGCCAGGTCGGTCAGCGTATCGGAGCCAACCAGCAGCGCTTCAAACACACGTCCATCCTGCAAGGCGACGATGATTTGATCGGCATCGTTGATCACATGCTTGTTGGTAATGATGTAGCCGCGCTGATCCATGATTACACCTGAACCCAGGGTGCGGATTTCCAGCTGATTATGCGCGGTGCTGTTCATACTGCGGTTATAGACGTTGACCACAGCGGGGGCCGCACGACGTACCGCAGAGTTATAGCTGGCGGGCGTCTCGTCGGCACTGTCATATTGCGGTGCAGAAAGCGTGTTGATTTTGCGTAGCGAAGGCATGGCGGCCAGAAGAATGGCACCAACAATCAAACCAATTGCGACCGAACGTAAGAGCTTCACTAACATGATGGAGGCGTCATTAATAAAGGGAACGGCAGCAGCATATCACGAGTTAACCGGACATCACACGCGAGGCTGATGCCCGGTCGTCTGGATTTAACGCAGGAGCAGATAAATGCTCTCGTTACCGCGGACGATCTGTAGCGCAATAATGGACGGTTTGGCTTCCAGCACTTTGCGCATCTCAGCGATAGAATTCACGCGGTCACGGTTGACCCCGATGATCACATCATCCTTCTGCAAACCAGCCTGCGCGGCGGGACTGCTCTTTTCAACGCTGTCAATTTTGATACCTTTGCTGCCGTCTTTGAGCTGACCATCGCTCAGCGTCGCACCCTGTAATGCCGGGGCAATCATCTCCGCGCTGGCAGATGACGAGGTGCTGGTATCAAGTGTCACTTCCACTTCCAGCGGTTTGCCGTTACGCAACAGGCCCAGCTTCACTTTAGTACCGGGTTCTGTGGTGGCAATCCGGGAACGCAGTTCAGCAAAACTGTTGAGCGGTTTGCCGTTGAGACTGGTAATCACATCGCCGGACTTAATGCCCGCTTTGGCTGAACCGGAGTTTGGCAGTACTTCGCTGACAAAGGCACCGCGCTGCACATCTATCTTGAATGCTTTGGCGATGTCGGCGGACATTTCGGTCCCTTTAATCCCCAACAGACCCCGCTTGATTTCACCAAACTGAATCAGCTGCTGCGCCAGGATGCGGGCCATATTGCTGGGGATGGCAAAACCAATCCCGACGCTGCCGCCGCCAGGCGCAAGAATAGCGGTGTTAATACCGATCAGCTCGCCGTTCAGGTTAAGTAGCGCGCCGCCGGAGTTCCCGCGGTTGATTGAAGCATCGGTTTGAATAAAGTTCTCCAGACCTTCCAGGTTCAACCCACTGCGTCCCAGCGCGGAGACGATACCGGAGGTGGCGGTTTGCCCCAGACCAAACGGGTTACCGACCGCCACAGCAAAATCACCAACGCGCAGTTTATCCGAGTCGGCGATGGCGATTTGCGTCAGCTTGCTGGCGTTTTGAATTTGCAGCAGGGCGATGTCGCTTTGATCGTCGCTGCCAATCAGTTTGGCCTCGAATTCACGCCCGTCATTCAACTGAACGCTGATTTTCTGCGCCTGATTAATCACATGATTGTTGGTCAGAACATAGCCTTTTGCGGCATCGATAATGACCCCGGAACCCAGTCCTTCAAACGGCTGTGCCTGCTGATCGGGCAGATCATCGCCAAAGAATTTTTTAAACTCTTCCGGGACTTTCTGCGTTTGAGTGGCGGTGCCTTCAACCTTCACGCTAACGACGGCAGGCAGCACTTTTTCGAGCATCGGGGCAAGACTGGGAAGCGCGGGCTGGCCGGGAACCTGGCCTGGGATCGACGCAATGGCCTGAAACGGCGCCGAGAGAGTTAACCCGACACTTAACGCTAATGCACTCAACAGCTGGGTTTGTATTTTCATTGATCCTGCTCTCGTACCTTGAGTAAAGGGAAAGACGATTCAAAACAGTTTGATGTTATTGAATTTTCAGTCTGCTAACAATGCGGATAATGATTAAATGATAGTCGGGACGGGAGAGAAGAGGTGGGCGCAATCGCTGCGCCCAGGAAAAATATTATCGCTGTGCAGTCAGTCGCGCTTTGCGCCACTACGCAGCAGGCCGGATGCGCCTTCGGAGTAGTCACGCGGCATTTGTACCGGAGCCTGGTCGTTGCCGGCTTCAGACTCAGCCAGACGGTTACGGAACGGGTTAGATTCCGCAGACAGTTCCGGCAGCAGGCTGCTGGAGCTTTTCGCCATGTGCTGATACAGCTGACGGTAATCGTGAGCCATGGTGTCCAGCAACTCGGCGCTGCGGGCAAAATGGCTGACCAGTTCTTCGCGGTACTCTTCCAGCTCAGCTTTATTCTTTTCCAGTTCGTACTGCAACGCCTGTTGCTGGCGTAATTTCCGGTTACCAAAACGCATGGCTACAGCACCGACGATGATGCCGACGACTAACCCAATTAGCGCATATTCCCAGGTCATGAACATCTCCCGTTGTCTTTTGTTTCCGTAGGGTGTTGGCTTTAGGCTCCATGCCTGCGCCTGATACTGCCACTATAACCGCTAATCCCACAGAAGTGGAATCCCGTCTTTATATCGCGTAGTGTAGAACGGCCTTTTTTTCGTCAACCGTGAACGACGGCACACCGATTTTCAAGGAATAACAATAACATCATGCAGAGCTTTACCCCCACATCGCGTTACCTGAAAGCCATTAACGAAGGCACTCACCAACCCGACGACGTGCAGAGAGAAGCGGTCAATCGTCTGGAGAGCATTTACCAGGCGTTAACGGCGAACCCCCCTGCGGTTTCCGACGCAAAAGGGTTTATGGCCCGCGTGGGCAAACTGCTGGGGAAAAAGGAAGAGGTACACAGCGCGCCGGTGCGAGGCTTATATATGTGGGGGGGCGTTGGTCGGGGGAAAACCTGGCTGATGGATCTGTTCTACCACAGCCTGCCTGGCGTTCGTAAGCAGCGTCTGCACTTCCATCGCTTCATGCTGCGCGTGCATGAGGAGTTAACTGCGTTGCAGGGACAAACCGATCCGCTCGACATCGTGGCCGACCGTTTTAAGGCAGAAACAGATGTGCTGTGCTTTGATGAGTTTTTTGTGTCTGATATTACCGATGCCATGCTGCTCGGCGGCCTGATGAAGGCGCTGTTTGCGCGCGGTATTACGCTGGTGGCAACTTCGAATATTCCGCCAGATGAGCTGTACCGTAACGGGTTACAGCGTACGCGTTTTCTTCCCGCCATCGATGCGATTAAGCAGCATTGCGACATCATGAACGTAGACGCAGGCGTGGATTATCGTCTGCGGACGTTGACCCAGGCGCATTTGTGGCTCTCACCACTGAATAATGAAACGCAGCAGCAGATGGATAACCTCTGGCTGGCGCTGGCTGGCACCAAACGTGAACAGCAGGGACCGGTTCTGGAGATTAATCATCGTCCATTGCCGACGCTGGGCATGGAAAACCAGACGCTGGCGGTCTCATTTCATACGCTGTGCATTGATGCCCGCAGCCAGCACGACTATATTGCGCTGTCACGCCTCTACCATACGGTTATGCTGTTTGACGTGCCGGTGATGACACCGTTAATGGAAAGCGAAGCGCGTCGTTTTATCGCGCTGGTGGATGAATTTTACGAACGCCACGTCAAGCTGGTGGTAAGCGCCGCTGTGCCTTTATATGAGGTGTATCAGGGGGAGCGACTGAAGTTCGAATTCCAGCGCTGTCTGTCGCGTTTGCAGGAGATGCAGAGCGAGGAATATCTCAAGCAAGAACACATGCCCTGATCGCGGCCAATAAACTGTTGTGCAAATCACAGAAAGGGGTCGATCTTTGACCCCGACTTCTCTATAATCTTGCGACCCCACGTTACAAGAAAGTTTTTTTCCCAAAACTTTTTGTGTGCTGGCATTGGCTATTCGAAGGGGTAGGTTTGCCGGACTTTGTCGTGTGAACCTCAACTGACATAACGTTTGGGTGTTCACCAACGTGTAACTTATTTATTGGGTAAGCTTTTAATGAAAACTTTTACAGCTAAACCAGAAACCGTAAAACGCGACTGGTACGTTGTTGACGCGACCGGTAAAACTCTGGGCCGTCTGGCTACTGAACTGGCTATTCGCCTGCGCGGTAAGCATAAAGCGGAATACACTCCGCACGTAGATACCGGTGATTACATCATCGTTCTGAACGCTGACAAAGTTGCTGTAACCGGCAACAAGCGTACTGACAAAGTGTACTATCACCACACCGGTCACATCGGTGGTATCAAAGAAGCGACCTTTGAAGAGATGATTGCTCGCCGTCCTGAGCGTGTGATTGAAATCGCGGTTAAAGGCATGCTGCCAAAAGGCCCGCTGGGTCGTGCTATGTTCCGTAAACTGAAAGTTTACGCTGGCAACGAGCACAACCACGCGGCACAGCAACCGCAAGTTCTTGACATCTAATCGGGATTATAGGCAATGGCTGAAAATCAATACTACGGCACTGGTCGCCGCAAAAGTTCCGCAGCTCGCGTTTTCATCAAACCGGGCAACGGCAAAATCGTTATCAACCAACGTTCTCTGGAACAGTACTTCGGTCGTGAAACTGCCCGCATGGTAGTTCGTCAGCCGCTGGAACTGGTCGACATGGTTGAGAAACTGGATCTGTACATCACTGTTAAAGGTGGTGGTATCTCTGGTCAGGCTGGCGCGATCCGTCACGGTATCACCCGCGCTCTGATGGAGTACGACGAGTCCCTGCGTTCCGAACTGCGTAAAGCAGGCTTCGTTACTCGTGATGCTCGTCAGGTTGAACGTAAGAAAGTCGGCCTGCGTAAAGCACGTCGTCGTCCGCAGTTCTCCAAACGTTAATTGTTTTCTGCCTTTGGCAGATTACGGTTGGCGAAAAAACCCGCTTCGGCGGGTTTTTTTATGGATAAATCTGGCGTAATCCTCTGACAAAACCCTCTTTTTCCCCATTTCCAGAATCGACTCACCACAAAGGTCACAAAATCTGGTAAACTATCATCCAATTTTCTGCCCAAATATCGGGTATTGCTCATTTTTTGTTTGCTTTTTGAACGATGATGACTTTTCCGACGTGGGTGACATCACTTCTGACTGGCCATGCGATGGCTGGTAGCAGTAAAAATTCTGAATATACCTGGAGGTTTTCATGGCTGTCGCTGCCAACAAACGTTCGGTAATGACGCTGTTTTCTGGTCCTACTGACATCTATAGCCATCAGGTCCGCATTGTGCTGGCTGAGAAAGGTGTAAGTTTCGAGATCGAGCACGTGGAAAAGGACAATCCACCTCAGGATCTGATTGACCTCAACCCGAATCAGAGCGTCCCGACACTGGTAGATCGTGAGCTGACCCTGTGGGAATCTCGCATCATTATGGAATACCTGGATGAGCGTTTCCCGCATCCGCCATTAATGCCGGTTTACCCGGTAGCACGTGGCGAAAGCCGCCTGTACATGCACCGTATCGAAAAAGACTGGTATACGCTGATGAACGTCATCGTTAACGGGTCTGCTTCAGAAGCTGACGTTGCTCGCAAACAACTGCGTGAAGAACTGCAGGCGATTGCACCGGTATTCGGTCAGAAACCGTATTTCCTGAGCGATGAATTCAGCCTGGTGGATTGCTACCTGGCGCCGCTGTTGTGGCGTTTGCCGCAGCTGGGTATTGAGTTCAGCGGTGCGGGCGCGAAAGAGCTGAAGGGTTACATGACCCGCGTCTTTGAGCGTGATTCTTTCCTGGCGTCCTTAACCGAAGCTGAACGCGAAATGCGTCTTGGCCGGGGTTAATACTGATGGATTTGTCACAGCTAACACCGCGCCGTCCGTATCTGCTGCGTGCATTTTATGAGTGGTTGCTGGACAACCAGCTCACGCCGCACCTGGTGGTGGATGTGACGTTGCCGGGTGTGCATGTTCCGATGGAATATGCCCGCGACGGGCAGATTGTCCTGAACATTGCACCGCGCGCGGTGGGGAATCTGGAACTGGCTAACGATGAGGTGCGTTTTAATGCGCGTTTCGGCGGCGTTCCGCGTCAGGTTTCTGTGCCATTAGCGGCAGTGCTGGCTATTTATGCGCGTGAAAACGGTGCCGGAACGATGTTTGAACCGGAAGCGGCCTATGACGAAGATGTTGCCAGTCTTAATGATGATGACGCGACATCTGGCGCAGAGAGCGAAACCGTTATGTCAGTCATTGATGGTGATAAACCGGATCATGACGATGACAACAATCCGGATGACGATCCGCCGCCGCCGCGTGGTGGG
Organism: Citrobacter sp. RHB20-C16; assembly: GCF_013890155.1. Taxonomy (NCBI): domain Bacteria; kingdom Pseudomonadati; phylum Pseudomonadota; class Gammaproteobacteria; order Enterobacterales; family Enterobacteriaceae; genus Citrobacter; species Citrobacter sp. RHB20-C16. The sequence continues at coordinate 529,679 of NZ_CP057630.1, forward strand.
CGACCGGCATTACGTGTTGTTAAATAGATGAAAACAGGCCCCGCTGGGCCTGTTTTTGATCGCACCGACCGTGGTTTCACCCTCCTTCCGATCCTGTGTTACGATGAGCCTGCTGTTGTTTGTCACCGTGACTCGCAAATAGGTCTTATGAACGCATTCGATTCTCAAGCAGAAGATTCTCCAGCCACTATTGGGCGTAGCCTTCGCCGTCGTCCGCTGGCGCGAAAAAAGCTGTCGGAAATGGTCGAGGAAGAGTTAGAGCAGATGATCCGTCGCCGTGAGTTCGGCGAGGGGGAACAGTTGCCGTCCGAACGGGAACTGATGGCCTTTTTCAACGTCGGTCGTCCCTCTGTGCGTGAGGCACTGGCCGCGCTGAAGCGTAAAGGCCTGGTGCAAATCAACAACGGCGAACGTGCCCGTGTTTCCCGTCCTTCGGCGGATACCATCATTGGTGAGCTGTCCGGAATGGCAAAAGATTTCCTCGCACATCCTGGCGGCATTGCCCACTTTGAGCAGTTGCGCCTGTTCTTTGAGTCCAGTCTCGTGCGTTATGCAGCGGAGAATGCCACAGAAGAACAGATCGATCTGCTGGCAAAAGCGCTGGAGATCAACAGCCAGTCGCTGGATGACAATACGCTGTTCATCCGTTCAGATGTCGATTTTCATCGCGTGCTGGCGGAGATCCCCGGCAATCCGATCTTTATGGCGATCCACGTTGCGCTGCTGGACTGGCTGATCGCCGCTCGCCCGACCGTGCCGGATCGCGAGCTCTTCGAGCATAATAACGTAAGTTATCAGCAGCATATCGCTATCGTTGATGCGATTCGCCGACGCGATCCAGATGAGGCCGATCGCGCACTGCAATCTCATCTCAACAGCGTTTCCGCCACCTGGCACGCCCTCGGTCAACATTCAAAAATGCGTAAGTGATCGCGATCCTGACGATCGTTTAGTGAAGCAGATCGCACTATAAGCGTTCTGTATTGTATTGCTGCTTATTTGATCTGGTATAACAGGTATAAAGGTATGCAGTTAGATAACACTAATCATGACAGAGGTCGTTATGGCAAAAGATTTACGAGGCGTAATGCCGGCGTTGTTAACCCCTTTCGATAACCAACAGAAGCTGGATATTGAAAGCCTGCGCCGGCTGGTGCGTTTTAACATCGCTCAGGGGATCGATGGGCTGTACGTGGGCGGTTCCACCGGCGAAGCCTTTGTACAGAGCTGTGCGGAAAGGGAGCAGGTGCTGGAAGTCGTCGCGGAAGAGGCGAAGGGCAAAGTCACGCTGATCGCTCACGTTGGAACGGTCAGCACCCATGAGAGCCAGCAGCTCGCCCGTGCCGCGCATCGTTACGGCTTTAACGCGGTCTCTGCGGTGACGCCGTTCTACTATCCGTTCAGCTTTGAAGAGCACTGCGATCATTACCGGGCCATTATTGATTCGGCGGATGGTTTGCCGATGGTGGTCTATAACATTCCGGCGTTGAGCGGCGTGAAGTTAACGCTGGATCAGATCAACACGTTGGTCACCCTGCCGGGCGTAGGTGCACTGAAGCAAACATCGGGCGATCTGTTCCAGATGGAGCAGATCCGTCGCGAGCATCCGGATCTGGTGCTTTATAACGGTTATGACGAAATTTTCGCTTCAGGCCTGCTGGCCGGAGCGGACGGCGGTATCGGCAGCACTTACAACATCATGGGCTGGCGATATCTGGGAATTGTGAAAGCGCTCAAAGAAGGAGATATCCGGACTGCGCAAAAACTGCAAACAGAGTGCAATAAGGTTATCGATCTCCTCATTAAGGCTGGCGTGTTCCGTGGGCTGAAAACGGTTCTGCACTATATGGACGTGGTTTCTGTACCGCTGTGCCGTAAGCCGTTTGCCCCCGTGGATGAAAAATATCTGCCGGAACTGAAGGCGTTGGCGCAGCAGTTAATGGCAGAGAAGGCGTAACCGCGTAACGTAGTGCCGGGGGCGCTGCGCTTACCCGGCCGACAAAAAAGCATAGTGTGCCGGATAAGGCTGAATCGTCATCCGGCACAACAACAAAAATCGTCGGGAGAGTAAAATGAGTACTTCTACCCAAAGCATCCCGTGGTATCGCCATCTCAACCGGGCGCAATGGCGGGCATTCTCCGCCGCATGGTTGGGATATTTGCTGGATGGTTTTGATTTTGTGTTGATAGCCCTTGTGCTGACGGAAGTACAAGGAGAGTTCGGGCTGACGACGGTTCAGGCGGCGAGCCTGATTTCGGCAGCCTTTATTTCACGCTGGTTTGGCGGGTTAATGCTGGGCGCGATGGGTGACCGGTATGGGCGTCGTCTGGCGATGGTCACCAGTATTATTCTGTTTTCAATGGGAACGCTGGCCTGTGGTTTTGCGCCGGGTTACACCACTATGTTTATCGCCCGACTGGTGATTGGCATGGGGATGGCGGGCGAATACGGTTCCAGTGTGACCTATGTTATTGAAAGCTGGCCAAAACATCTGCGTAATAAGGCCAGTGGTTTTCTGATCTCGGGGTTCTCCGTTGGTGCCGTGATTGCGGCTCAGGTCTACAGCCTGGTGGTGCCGGTCTGGGGCTGGCGCGCGCTGTTCTTCATTGGCATTCTGCCGATTATTTTTGCCCTCTGGCTACGCAAAAACATACCGGAAGCAGAGGACTGGAAAGAGAAGCATGAAGGCAAAGCGCCGGTACGCACGATGGTCGATATTCTTTATCGGGGTGAACATCGCGTCGTCAACATTCTGATGACGATAGCGGCGGCGACCGCACTGTGGTTCTGTTTTGCCGGGAACTTGCAAAATGCGGCGATTGTCGCGGTACTGGGTTTGCTGTGCGCGGTGATCTTTATCAGCTTCATGGTACAAAGTAGCGGCAAGCGCTGGCCGACGGGCGTGATGCTCATGATTGTCGTCCTGTTTGCTTTCCTCTACTCGTGGCCGATTCAGGCGCTGTTGCCCACCTATCTGAAAACGGAACTGGCATACGATCCTTCCACCGTGGCGCGCGTACTCTTCTTTAGCGGCTTTGGTGCTGCGGTCGGCTGCTGCGTCGGCGGCTTCCTTGGTGACTGGCTGGGGACCCGCAAAGCTTATGTTTACAGTCTGTTGGCCTCACAATTGCTGATCATTCCGGTGTTTGCCATCGGCGGTACCAATGTCTGGGTACTTGGTTTACTTCTGTTTTTCCAGCAGATGCTGGGGCAAGGGATCTCCGGAATCTTACCGAAACTGATTGGCGGTTATTTCGATACCGATCAGCGTGCGGCGGGTCTGGGTTTCACCTATAACGTCGGGGCGCTCGGCGGGGCGCTGGCACCGATCCTGGGGGCGCTGATTGCCCAACGACTGGATCTGGGCACCGCGTTGGGATCGCTCTCTTTCAGCCTGACCTTTGTGGTGATTCTACTGATTGGTCTGGATATGCCATCCCGCGTCCAGCGCTGGCTGCGACCGGAGGCGCTGCGTACCCATGATGCCATTGACGGTAAGCCGTTCAGCGGCGCTATCCCGTTCGGCGGCGATAAAAGCCCCTTAGTCAAAAGCAAAAGTTAATCCACTTGCCCGGTCCTGCACCGGGCAATACACGTAAGGGAAGAAGTATGTCGTTACTTGCACAACTGGATAAAAGCATTGCCGTGCGTGGTGGTTTGATTGTCTCCTGCCAGCCGGTTCCCGGCAGTCCACTGGATAAACCCGAGATTGTGGCGGCGATGGCGCTGGCGGCAGAGCAAGCTGGGGCCGTCGCGTTACGTATTGAAGGGATTGAGAACCTGAAGGCGACGCGTGCCGTGGTTTCCGTACCGATAATCGGCATTCTCAAACGCGATCTCGCGGATTCTCCTGTGCGCATCACCGCGTTTCTGGAGGATGTCGATGCGCTGGCGCAGGCCGGCGCGGACATTATCGCGATTGATGGCACCGACCGCGTGCGTCCGGTGCCGGTTGCGGTGCTACTGGCGCGTATCCATCACCACCAGTTGCTGGCAATGGCCGATTGCTCTTCACAGGAGGACGGCCTGGCCTGTCAGGCGCTCGGTGCAGACATTATTGGCACCACGCTTTCGGGTTACACCACCGCAGAAACCCCTGATGAACCGGATCTGGCGCTAGTGAAATCGCTGAGTGAAGCCGGGTGCCGGGTGATTGCTGAAGGTCGCTACAATACCCCGGCGCAGGCCGGTGAAGCAATGCGTCACGGCGCCTGGGCAGTGACGGTCGGATCTGCGATTACCCGGCTGGAGCACATCTGTGAATGGTATAACACAGCGTTGAAAAGGGCGGTGCTATGACGACGCTGGCCATTGATATTGGCGGTACGAAACTCGCCGCCGCGCTGGTGGAGGATGATTTGCAGATTCGCGAACGTCGTGAGCTGCCCACCCCTGCCAGTAAAACGTCTCCGGCACTACGCGACGCGCTGAAAACACTGGTGCAACCGTTGCAGTCGCAAGCGCATCGGGTGGCGATAGCCTCGACGGGGATTATCCGCGAAGGCCACCTGTTGGCGATAAATCCCTCTAATTTGGGCGGGTTGCTTCACTTTCCGCTGGTGCAGACGTTAGAAGCCCTCACCGGCTTACCAACGCTGGCGATCAACGATGCACAGGCTGCCGCATGGGCGGAATATCATGCAATTGCCGATGAAACGCGGGATATGGTGTTTATCACCGTTTCAACCGGCGTCGGCGGCGGTGTGGTCAGCGACGGTCAGCTAGTCACCGGTACCGGTGGTTTGGCCGGACACTTGGGTCATACCCTCGCGGACCCTAATGGGCCGGTGTGCGGCTGTGGACGAGTGGGATGCGTCGAGGCTATCGCGTCGGGACGCGGTATTGCTGCCGCAGCGCAAGGCTCGCTTGCCGGATGCGATGCGAAAACCATTTTTGCCCGCGCGGCAGAAGGGGATGAACAGGCCCGCCGACTGGTCGCTGACTCCGCACAGGTGCTGGCACGGCTGATTGCCGATACGAAAGCGGTCACCGATTGTCAGCGGGTGGTTGTCGGCGGCAGCGTTGGGCTGGCGCAGGGGTATCTGTCGCAGGTCCGCGCCTGTCTCGAACGGATGCCTTCGGTTTATCACGTAGAATTAAGCCCGGCACACTACCGCCACGACGCGGGACTGCTGGGCGCGGCATTGTTAGCGAAAGGGGAGAAAGATGATATTAGGTGAAGTTCGTTCGTTGTCTGATGCCGGTTTACATCCCGTGCTGGAAGAGGCGCTGACGCTGGCGTTGACCGCCAGACCGCAGGAGCAATCCCCTGGTCGCGTTGAGCTACGCGGGGACGATATCTTTATGAACGTAATGCAGTTTGCCACGCAATCGGCCTCAGAGAAAAAGGCCGAACTGCACGAGCAATACATCGATATCCAGCTACTGCTGGCGGGAGAGGAACGCATTCATTTCGGCGTGGCGGATTCTGCGCGGCAATGTGAAGAGGTACATGTTGAGGAGGATTATCAGCTTTGTCGCGAGATAGCGGGTAGTCAGACCACTACCCTACAGCCAGGCATGTTCGCGGTGTTTATGCCCGGAGAGCCGCACAAACCGGGGTGTAGCGTGGAAGAACCGAAAGAGATTAAGAAAGTTGTCGTCAAGGTTCGCGCCAGCCTGTTAGTCGCATGAAAATGCCGGATGGTTTTTACCATCCGGTCTTACGCTTTACACATCCATCCCGTTCATTATTTTGTCAATGATGTTTCTGGGATACCGCTTGCTGCGCTGTCAGTGCCAATTGCGGACGGTCTCTGTCCTGGCAGTATCCAGCAGATGGATTATGCCGTTGTGGATTTGCTGATAATCGCCGGCGGGCTGTGCCGATGTTGTTGCCATCATATTATCCCTGACATGATAGTTACGGATTGAAAATATCTCGCTATCAGTACATTTAAAGGGATATACGGTCAATTCTACTCAGCCCATTACATTCATTTACGGCGAAATTTGCGAGCCGCTTTCGAAGAATGAAGGTGGGATATAGCGAAAAGAAAGGGTGACTCCCCATCCCTGAGCGAGAACTCAGAGCAGGGGAGTCAGAAAGGTTTACTACACTTCCAGCCAGTTCATGATCCCGTCAGCCGCTTTGCGGCCTTCGGCAATGGCGGTCACCACCAGATCCGAACCACGCACAATGTCACCGCCGGCGAAGATTTTCGGATTGCTGGTCTGGAAGGCGTTATCGCTGCCTTCCGGCGCGATAATACGGCCCTGAGAATCCAGTTCGACGCTGTGTTTTGCCAGCCACTCCATGTTATGGGGGCGGAAGCCAAACGCCATCACAACGGCATCCGCCGGAACCACATGTTCGGAACCGGGGACGATTTCCGCACGACGGCGGCCTTTCGCATCCGGCGCACCCATTTCGGTACGTGCCATTTTCACGCCGCTGACTTTACCATTCGCATTGATTTCAATACCCAGCGGCTGCACGTTGAACTGGAACTCCACACCTTCTTCACGCGCGTTTTTCACTTCGCGTCGGGAACCCGGCATGTTTTCTTCGTCACGGCGATAGGCACAGGTGACATGCGTTGCGCCCTGACGAACGGAGGTCCGCACGCAGTCCATGGCGGTATCGCCACCGCCCAGCACCACCACGCGTTTACCTTCCATATTGACGTACGGTTCGTCGGTGGTTTCACCAAAGCCCATGATCTGCTTCGTATTGGCGATCAGGAACGGCAGGGCATCGAATACGCCATCGGCGTCTTCGTTTTCCAGCCCGCCACGCATGGACTGATAGGTGCCGACGCCGAGGAATACCGCATCGTACTCTTGCAGCAGGTCGTCGAGCTGTACGTCACGTCCCACTTCCACATTCAGTTTGAACTCGATTCCCATGCCAGTGAAAATTTCACGGCGGCGAGTCATCACCTCTTTTTCCAGCTTGAAGGCCGGAATGCCAAAGGTCAGCAGGCCGCCAATCTCTGGATGACGGTCAAACACCACGGCCTTCACGCCATTGCGGGTCAACACGTCGGCACAAGCCAGCCCGGCTGGACCGGCACCGATGATCGCAACCCGCTTGTCAGTCTGGCGAACGCCGGTCATATCCGGACGCCAGCCCATTTCGAACGCTTTATCATTGATATAACGCTCGATGTTGCCGATGGTGACGGCACCGAACTCGTCGTTCAGCGTACAAGAACCTTCACACAAACGGTCCTGCGGGCACACGCGACCGCACACTTCCGGCAGCGTGTTGGTCTGGTGAGACAGTTCCGCAGCTTCAAAAATGCGTCCTTCATTGGCGAGCTTCAGCCAGTTCGGAATGTAGTTATGAACCGGGCATTTCCACTCACAGTACGGGTTACCGCAGGAAAGACAACGATCCGCCTGTGCTTTTGCCTGACCTTCTGAAAACGGTTCGTAGATTTCGATAAACTCGATTTTGCGGATCTTCAGCGGCTTCTTCGGCGGATCAACGCGCTGCAGGTCGATAAATTGGTATACGTTCTGACTCATTGCTGCTACCCCTTACTGCGCCTGCACACGCAGCTCTGCTGCGCTACGACTACGGTGACCCAACAGTGCTTTCACATCACTGGACTTCGGTTTAACCAGCGCGAATTTGTTAGCGAAGGCTGACCAGTTAGCCAGAATCTCTTCCCCGCGCTGAGAACCGGTATGCTGCACGTGTTCGGTGATCAGGCCACGCAGATGCTCTTCGTGGATAGCCAGTTCGTCAACGCCCAGCACTTCGACCAGTTCCGGGTTTACACGTTTACGGAACTCACCATCTTCATCCAGCACGTAGGCGAACCCGCCCGTCATACCCGCGCCGAAGTTCACTCCGGTTTTGCCGAGGATACAGACGATTCCGCCGGTCATGTATTCGCACCCGTTGTCGCCAATCCCTTCCACCACGGTGATCGCACCGGAGTTACGCACCCCGAAACGCTCACCCGCACGCCCTGCGGCATACAGACGACCCCCGGTCGCACCATACAGGCAGGTGTTGCCAATGATGCTCGCTTCATGGCTACGGAAAGCGGAACCGACCGGAGGACGCACCGCCAGCAGACCACCCGCCATGCCTTTGCCGACATAGTCGTTAGCATCGCCGGTCAGGTACAGCTCCACGCCGCCCGCGTTCCAGACGCCGAAGCTCTGGCCTGCGGTACCGCTGAAGTGCGCTTTAATTGGGTCAGAGGCCAGCCCCTGATCGCCGTGGGTCTGAGCAATATATCCCGAGAGCGACGCGCCAACAGAACGATCGGTGTTACGAATATCGAACCAGAAGGTTTTGCTCTGGCGCTCATCAACATACGGTTTCGCCTGTTGCAGCAACTGTGCGTTCAGTACACCGTTATCAAACGGCGGGTTGTTCTCGGTGCAGTACAACGCTTTGCCGGGATGCGGCTCCGCGGTTTCCAGTAGCCGGGACAGCGCCAGTTTCTGCTGTTTGGCGGTAAACCCGTCCAGTTCTTTCAGCAGGTCGGTACGGCCAATCAGATCCACCAGACGCGTCACGCCAAGCTGCGCCATCAGTTCGCGCGTTTCGCGAGCGATAAACTCAAAGTAGTTGGTTACTTTGAACGGCAGACCGTGATAATGGTTCTTGCGCAGTTTATCGTCCTGGGTTGCCACACCGGTTGCACAGTTGTTGAGATGGCAAATACGCAGGTATTTACAGCCCAGCGCCACCATCGGGCCGGTACCGAAGCCGAAGCTTTCTGCACCGAGGATCGCCGCTTTGATGATATCCACGCCGGTTTTCAGACCGCCATCGACCTGCAAACGGATCTTATGACGCAGGCCGTTGGCGACCAGCGCCTGCTGGGTTTCCACCAGGCCCAGTTCCCACGGACAGCCTGCGTATTTTACTGAAGAGAGCGGGCTCGCGCCGGTGCCGCCGTCATAACCGGCGATGGTGATCAGGTCAGCGTAGGCTTTCGCCACGCCGGTCGCGATGGTACCGACGCCCGGTTCGGACACCAGCTTCACGGAGATCATCGCCTTCGGGTTCACCTGCTTCAGATCGAAAATCAGCTGCGCTAAATCCTCGATAGAGTAGATATCGTGGTGCGGCGGCGGGGAGATCAGCGTCACGCCCGGTACCGAGTAGCGCAGTTTGGCGATGTACGGGGTCACTTTATCACCCGGTAGCTGACCACCTTCTCCCGGTTTCGCACCCTGGGCGACTTTAATCTGAATCACGTCGGCGTTAACCAGGTACGCCGGGGTGACACCGAAGCGACCAGAGGCCACCTGCTTAATGCGTGACACTTTATTGGTGCCGTAGCGCGCCGGGTCTTCGCCGCCTTCGCCGGAGTTGGAATTACCGCCGATGCTGTTCATCGCTTCGGCCAGTGCTTCATGTGCCTCCGGGCTTAGCGCGCCGATCGACATTGCCGCGGTATCAAAACGTTTGAACAGTTCGCTCGCCGGTTCGACTTCCTCGATGCTGACCGCGTTGTCGCCAGGATTAATTGCCAGCAGATCGCGCAGTGTCGTCGCGGGACGCTCGTTGACCAGCTTTGCGTATTCCTGATAGTCGCTGTATTCCCCGCTCTGAACCGCCTGTTGCAGGGTTCGTACCACGTCCGGGTTGTAGGCGTGGTATTCGCCGCCATGCACATACTTCAGCAGGCCGCCCTGTGAAATAGGTTTACGTGCCAGCCATGCGCGTTTGGACAGGTTCAGCAGATCCTGCTGGAAGTCTGCAAAGCCCGCGCCGCCGATGCGACTGACCACGCCCTGGAAGCAGAGATTCACGACATCATCATGCAGGCCCACCGCTTCAAACAGTTTGGAGCAGCGGTAGGAGGCGATGGTCGAGATGCCCATTTTGGACATGATTTTGTATAGCCCTTTATTGATGCCGTTACGGTAGTTCAGCATCACGGTACGGTAGTTTTTGGCGATCGCCTGAGTGTCGATCAGACGGCCCAGCGTCTCATACGCGAGGTACGGGTAAATGGCCGTCGCGCCAAAGCCCAGCAGCACGGCGAAGTGATGCGGATCGCGAGCGCTTGCGGTTTCGACAATAATGTTGGCGTCGCAGCGCAGGTTCTGCTCAACCAGGCGCGTTTGTACTGCGCCGACGGCCATCGGCGCCGGTACCGGCAGGCGATTTTTGCCGATATTACGGTCTGTCAGTACCAACAGAACGGTGCCACTGCGGACCATTTGCTCGGCGGTATCGCACAGCGCTTTGACTGTCTCTTCCAGCGTGGTTTGCGTCGCATCGAAGGTGATATCGAGCCGGTCGGCGCGATAATGTTCTTCTTTCATCGTAGTGAGCTGCTGGAAATCAGAGTACAGCAGAATTGGTGATTTAAAGCTCAGACGGTGCGCCTGGCCTTCCGCTTCGCAGAAGACGTTCATCTCGCGACCGATGCTGGTCGCCAGCGACATGACATGCGCTTCACGCAGCGGATCGATAGGTGGGTTCGTCACCTGGGCAAACTGCTGGCGGAAGTAGTCGTAAATGATGCGCGGCTGGCTGGAAAGCACGGCAAACGGGGTATCGTCACCCATTGAACCGACCGCTTCCTGACCGTTTTCGCCGAGCACGCGGAGAACGGAATCCAGTTCTTCGGCGCTGTAATTAAACTGTTTCTGGTAGCTGGCGAGCGTATCGTCGTCCAGTTCACGCTGGCCCACCTGATCGTCTGCCAGATCTTCAAACGGCACCAGGCGGCGGACGTTTTTCTCCATCCATTCTTTATACGGATGGCGGCTTTTCAGGTCGTCGTCCGTTTCGGCGGAGTGCAGAATGCAACCGCTGCGGGTGTCGATAACCATCAGTTCGCCGGGGCCGACACGGCCCTTTTCGACCACTTCGTCAGGCTGGTAGTCCCAGATCCCGACTTCAGATGCGCAGGTGATCAGCTTGTCTTTGGTGATGACATAGCGCGCCGGACGCAGACCGTTACGGTCGAGGTTACAGGCGGCGAAACGCCCGTCGGACATGACGATACCGGCCGGGCCGTCCCACGGCTCCATATGCATGGAGTTAAAGTCAAAGAAGGCGCGCAGATCCGGATCCATATCCGGGTTGTTCTGCCAGGCTGGCGGCACCAGCAGACGCATGGCGCGGATGATGTCCATCCCGCCCGCCAGCAGCAGTTCCAGCATATTATCCATGGAACTGGAGTCTGAGCCGGTTTCGTTAACGAACGGCGCGGCGTCGTGCAGATCCGGTATCAGCGGGGTCTGGAATTTATAGGTACGGGCGCGAGCCCACTGGCGGTTACCGGTAATGGTGTTGATTTCGCCGTTGTGCGCCAGGTAGCGGAACGGCTGCGCCAGCGGCCAGCGCGGCACGGTGTTGGTGGAAAAACGCTGGTGGAACAGGCAAATGGCCGATTCCAGACGCAAGTCCGCGAGGTCCAGGTAGAAGCGCGGCAGATCCGCCGGCATACACAGACCTTTATAGATGTTGACCAGGTTTGACAGGCTACAGACGTAGAAGTCTTTGTCTTCCTGTAGTCGTTTTTCAATACGGCGACGGGCGATGAACAGACGACGTTCCATATCGCGCGGACGCCATCCCGCAGGGGCATTCACAAAAATTTGTTCAATACGCGGCAGGGAGGAGAGGGCGATTTCACCCAGTACACCTTCGTTGGTTGGTACATCACGCCAGCCAACAATCGACAGAGTTTCCTGCTGAAGCTCTTCTTCGACAATACGGCGAGAGGCGGCGGCCAGTTCAGGGTCTTTGTTCAGGAAGATCATGCCAACCGCGTAGTTTTTGGCTAAACGCCAGCCGTGCTCTTGCGCAACGATGCGGAAAAAGCGGTCAGGTTTTTGCAGCAGCAGACCACAACCATCGCCGGTTTTACCATCAGCGAGGATTGCGCCACGGTGCTGCATTCGGGCCAGTGCGTGTATGGCGGTACGCACTACCTTGTGGCTAGGTTCGCCTTCTATGTGGGCGATCAGGCCGAAACCACAGTTATCCTTCTCAAGGGATTTATCGTACAACATATCAGTGAACCTCCCCAGGCTCTGCGAGACCCCCTTCCGATACCGTTTGCGCACGGGCACACCAAGAGCATGGCGACGGGGTTTGCGTGTCATACGCGTACCTCGCATTCGCCCTCTTTATCCATTTCGCTTAGGTCAAACAAGTTTGAGGACTTGCTGTCAGAGGGAATCTCAATTACTGCATAAATATGATGAGCACACCGCTCATCCAGAAAGCTTCCAGCGGATTTCCACGTTATCGGGAATCCACACACAGGTCAAATGGCAATCTTATTTCTCTAATAATGTGCTATAGAGCATTTATCTTCATGAAAATATTGAAAATAATATCATTTTGACATTGAATTAACGTACTGGAAACGAGGCGAGGAGTGTGATCTGTCTCACTGTCATAACCGCTTGTTAGCTCATGTCTCCGCTTTATTCATCGTCAGATGTAGTGTTTTGTGCTGGTTTGTTGCGATATGGCATTTCATGATACTGTTTTTGCGCAATCGACGTCAGAAGATAAAAAAAATGACCGGAGATAAGGAAAAGTAATTGGCTGGGTTGTGAATGAAATATCGTTTATTTTGACTGAATATGCAATTGATAAAAGCCTGCCAGGGCGATTGATCCAGGTCATCGCCGACAAGGGTTAAAAATGGCAGGCTTTGGCCTCTTTTCAAGGCGCGGTCTATCAGATTATGCAGTTACAGAAATTAGTCAATATGTTTGGTGGGGATCTTTCTCGGCGTTATGGGCAAAAGGTTCATAAACTGACGCTCCACGGCGGATTTAGCTGTCCAAATCGCGATGGCACCATCGGACGCGGCGGCTGCACTTTCTGTAATGTTGCCTCTTTTGCGGATGAAGCGCAGCAGCATCATTCGATCGCCGAACAACTCGCGCACCAGGCGCATCTGGTTAATCGTGCGAAACGCTATCTGGCCTATTTCCAGGCCTATACCAGTACCTTTGCTGAAGTGCAGGTGTTGCGCTCGATGTATCAGCAGGCGGTCAGTCAGGCCAGTATTGTCGGGCTGTGCGTGGGAACGCGTCCCGACTGCGTACCGGAGGCGGTTCTCGATCTGCTCTGTGAGTATAAAGACCAGGGCTATGAAGTGTGGCTGGAGCTGGGGCTGCAGACCGCACATGACAAAACGCTGTACCGTATTAATCGTGGTCACGATTTTGCCTGTTATCAGCGCACGACCCGCCTTGCCCGTGAGCGCGGCCTGAAAGTTTGTTCGCACCTTATTGTCGGCCTGCCGGGAGAACGGCAAGCGGAATGTCTGCAAACGCTTGAGCGAGTAGTGGAGACGGGAGTGGATGGCATCAAACTGCATCCGCTGCACATCGTAAAGGGCAGCATTATGGCCAGAGCGTGGGAAGCAGGGCGTCTGAACGGGATTGAACTGGATGACTACACGCGAACCGCAGGCGAGATGATCCGTCATACCCCGCCGGAGGTGATTTATCATCGTATTTCCGCCAGCGCGCGCCGTCCCACGCTGCTGGCACCGTTGTGGTGCGAAAACCGCTGGACCGGGATGGTCGAGCTGGATCGTTATCTGAATACGCATGGCGTGCAGGGTTCTGCGATCGGACGGGCATGGGTTCAGCCTGACGCCTGAACTATGACGGGCATTCGCATTTCTTGCACATTCTTCAACGTCTTGCCCAGAATTGAGTATTATTGTGCCAGGTTGTCGTAAAGGAAATCCCTGATGAAGCAAATTCGTATGCTGGCGCAGTACTATGTGGACCTGATGATGAAATTGGGTCTGGTGCGCTTTTCGCTGTTGTTGGCGTTAGCGCTCGTTGTGCTGGCAATTGTGGTGCAGATGGCGGTCACCATGGTGCTACATGGTCGGGTCGAACAGATCGATGTCATCCGCTCCATTTTCTTTGGTTTGTTAATCACCCCCTGGGCGGTCTATTTTTTGTCGGTGGTGGTGGAGCAACTGGAAGAATCCCGTCAGCGGTTATCCCGACTGGTGCAAAAGCTGGAAGAGATGCGTGAGCGCGACCTCAAGCTCAACGTCCAACTGAAAGATAATATTTCGCAGCTGAATCAGGAGATTGCCGACCGCGAAAAGGCAGAGGCGGAACGCCAGTCCACGTTTGAGCAGCTCAAAGTTGAGATCAAAGAGCGCGAAGAGGCGCAGATCCAACTTGAACAGCAATCCTCTTTTTTACGTTCTTTTCTGGATGCCTCGCCGGATTTGGTTTTTTATCGCAACGAAGATAAAGAGTTTTCCGGCTGTAACCGGGCGATGGAGTTGCTCACCGGCAAAAGCGAAAAACAACTGGTTCATTTAAAGCCTGCTGATGTGTACTCGCCGGAAGCCGCCGAAAAAGTCATTGAGACCGACGAAAAAGTTTTCCGCCATAATGTGTCGCTGACCTATGAGCAATGGCTTGATTATCCCGACGGGCGCAAAGCCTGTTTTGAAATCCGCAAAGTGCCTTATTACGATCGCGTTGGTAAACGTCATGGCCTGATGGGTTTTGGTCGCGATATTACCGAGCGCAAGCGCTATCAGGATGCGCTTGAGCGCGCCAGCCGCGATAAAACCACCTTTATTTCCACCATTAGCCACGAGCTGCGCACACCGCTGAACGGAATTGTCGGTCTGAGTCGTATTCTGCTGGACACTGAGCTGACGGCCGAACAGGAAAAATACCTGAAAACGATCCATGTCTCCGCCGTGACGTTGGGGAACATCTTCAACGATATCATTGATATGGATAAGATGGAGCGGCGTAAGGTTCAACTGGATAACCAGCCAGTGGATTTCACCAGCTTCATGGCCGATCTGGAGAACCTCTCCGGCCTGCAGGCGCAGCAGAAAGGGCTGCGTTTTGTGCTCGACCCGACCTTGCCGCTGCCGCATAAAGTGGTGACTGACGGCACGCGTCTGCGGCAGATCCTGTGGAACCTGATCAGCAACGCGGTGAAATTTACCCAGCAGGGCCAGGTGACCGTGCGCGTACGTTACGATGCCGGCAGTACTCTGCACTTTGAAGTGGAAGATTCCGGCATCGGCATTCCGCAGGATGAGCAGGACAAAATCTTTGCCATGTATTATCAGGTGAAAGACAGTCACGGCGGAAAACCAGCGACCGGTACAGGCATCGGTCTGGCGGTCTCGCGTCGTCTGGCGAAAAACATGGGTGGAGATATCACCGTGGCAAGTCAGCCAGGTAAAGGCTCAATCTTTACTCTGACCGTCCATGCGCCAGCGGTGGCAGAAGAAGTTGAAGATGCGTTTGAGGATGACGATTTGCCGCTACCGGCGTTAAATGTCCTGCTAGTGGAAGATATCGAACTGAACGTCATTGTGGCGCGCTCGGTGCTGGAAAAACTCGGTAATAGCGTGGATGTCGCGATGACCGGGAAAGCGGCGCTGGAGATGTTCACGCCGGGCGAATACGACCTGGTGTTGCTGGATATTCAGTTGCCGGATATGACGGGCCTCGATATTTCACGCGAACTGACCCAGCGTTATGCGCGTGAAGATCTGCCGCCGCTGGTGGCGCTGACGGCAAACGTCCTGAAAGATAAAAAAGAGTATCTGGATGCCGGTATGGATGACGTGCTGAGCAAGCCGCTGTCGGTACCGGCGTTAACCGCCATGATTAAGAAGTACTGGGATACCCAAGATGAGGAGGAGTGCACGGTGAAATCTGAAGAGAGCAGTAAATCGCAAGCGCTATTAGATATTCCGATGCTGGAACAGTACATAGAGCTGGTGGGGCCGAAACTAATTACCGATGGCCTGGCGGTGTTCGAGAAGATGATGCCAGGTTATTTAAGCGTTCTGGAATCCAATCTGACCGCGCGTGACAAAAAAGGCGTGGTTGAAGAAGGGCATAAAATTAAAGGGGCGGCGGGTTCTGTTGGCCTTCGTCATCTGCAACAGCTGGGGCAGCAGATCCAGTCACCCGATCTTCCAGCATGGGAAGATAACGTGGGGGAATGGATTGAAGAGATGAAACAGGAGTGGCAACACGACGTTGCGGTATTAAAGGCCTGGGTGGCGAACGCTGGAAAAAAATGACCCCGGCTTGACCGGGGTGCGCGAATACTGCGCCAACACCAGGGAAATCATGGCTGCGCCGTAAGTTATAATTGTGATTTAAAAGGCGCAGCGCGTAAATTCGGGCCGCACGCAGTTAAGATAGCAAATCTTAAATGCTTTGTTACATGAATCAGTTAAATGTGTGAAGCGTAGCATTTTAATCACAATTATTAATGTGCTGCAGATAGTGGTGAAAAGGACATTTGAATGAAAAAAATTGGCGTAGTTCTCAGTGGATGCGGTGTGTATGACGGTGCTGAAATTCATGAAACCGTACTGACGTTGCTGTCCATTGCCCGCAGCGGCGCGCAGGCCGTCTGCTTTGCGCCCGACAAAGCGCAGGCCGATGTGATTAATCATCTGACGGGCGAACCGATGGCGGAAACCCGTAATGTACTGATTGAAGCGGCCCGTATTACACGCGGCAACATTCGTCCGCTTTCTCAGGCAGTCTCAGCCGATCTGGATGCGCTGATTGTTCCTGGTGGTTTTGGCGCGGCCAAAAATTTGAGCAACTTTGCCAGTCAGGGCAGTGAATGCCGGGTTGATCCGGATTTAGCCGGGCTCGCTCTGGCGATGCATCAGTCGGGCAAGCCGCTGGGTTTTATGTGCATCGCCCCGGCGATGCTGCCGAAAATCTTCGACTTTCCGCTACGTCTGACAATCGGGACCGATATTGATACAGCGGAAGTGCTGGAAGATATGGGGGCGGAGCATGTGCCGTGCCCGGTCGATGATATCGTCGTTGATGAAGATAATAAAATCGTCACCACACCGGCCTACATGTTGGCGCAGGACATCGCTCAGGCGGCAATGGGGATCGAAAAACTGGTATCACGCGTGCTGGTCCTGGCGGAATGAAAAAAGGAGTTTTCGCCTTTCTGAGGCGAGTGATATTGCGCGTCGTGATTATCCTCGCCGTTTTCTGGGGCGGTGGCATTGCGCTGTTTAGCGTGGTGCCTGTGCCTTTTTCAGCGGTAATGGTTGAGCGGCAGATCGGTGCCTGGCTACAGGGTGACTTTGGCTATGTTGCTCATTCCGACTGGGTGAGTATGGATGAAATCTCTCCGTGGATGGGACTCGCGGTGATTGCCGCAGAAGACCAGACCTTCCCGGACCACTGGGGTTTTGACGTTGCTGCCATCGAAAAAGCGCTGTCACATAACGAACGTAATGAAAACCGCATTCGCGGCGCGTCAACATTGTCACAGCAAACGGTTAAAAATCTCTTTCTCTGGGATGGGCGTAGCTGGTTGCGGAAAGGGCTGGAAGCCGGACTTACCGTCGGTGTAGAGACGGTCTGGAGCAAGAAGCGGATCCTGACGGTTTACCTGAATATCGCGGAATTTGGTGATGGCGTATTTGGCGTCGAAGCCGCCGCACAACGCTATTTTGGCAAACCGGCCAGCCGATTGACTCAGTCAGAAGCGGCGCTGCTTGCCGCTGTATTACCCAATCCTCTGCGCTTTAAGGCCGCAGCACCTTCAGGCTATGTGCGTAGCCGTCAGGCGTGGATACTGCGTCAAATGCGACAGTTGGGTGGGGAGTCGTTTATGACCCGCCACCACCTGCATTAAATCTGCATTACGCCTCGCGCGAAGAGAGTGACAATCAGCTGCGTTCTTTCGGGTGGACGTCTTTTTCCAGCGCGACGGCCAGTACCGGTTGGGCGATAAAACGCTGCCACAGCCTTTCCTGCTTACGATGGCAGAACCATTTTGACCAGGTCGCCAGCGGGATCAACGTCCCTTCGCCAATATTATCGCAAACCACCGGCACCACTTCCGATTCGCTGATACGGTGACAAAGAATGTTCTGTGGTTTCAGCGTCATGGTGACGATATGGTTGTCACGCAGGTAGCGTTTTAGCGTCTTCAGCAGCTGACGCAGCACGGCAAAGTCGTCTTCGTAACGACATTGTTTGGCAAATTCGGTGAGAGTGATGGACGGCTTGCCGTCGTAATCGGTAATCACATCGTAAACGTAACCCGTTCCGCAGTCGGTCTCGACCGTGCCGTAATAGCGTGGGATACCGCTCCAGTCTTTCAGGTAGCGAGAGAGGTGAGCATAGTACTTCAGTTCACGCTGTGTCTCTTTGTCGCCGCCGTGTCCACTGTTGTAAACGATCTTAATACAACGTTGGGCATCATCCGGATGCGCATAACACTTACGATGTCGTCCGGTGCCCAGGGGAGTCTCTGCTGATAAACGAATCATGAGTGATATCCTGGAAATATTTACTGACAATAATCCAGTATGAACACTCAGGTTAAATGAAACCTAAACGACTTGTCTTAAGGTTTTCTTAAGGTAATTCTTAAGTTAAAAAGCGCACGAATTGTACAGTTTAGGGGGCAAAAACGAAAAAAAACGCCTGGTGGCGTTTTCTGTGAAGGTATCCGCGGAACGAGAAAACTCAGTCTTCGTCGAATCCCGAATTGAAAAGAGCGATGACGGCCGCCAGCGCTTCAACCTCTTGCGGACCGGAGGCTTCAACTTCAATCTGTCGGCCTTTGGCGGAGTCCAGCATCAGTAATGCGATGACGCTGTTGGCTTCCGCTTCGGTGCCTTCATCATTTCGTAGCAGGACTTCCGCGTCAAATCCCTGCATTAATTCAAAGAGCTTCATTGCTGGCCGGGCATGCATGCCCAGCTTGTTCGTGATTTCAACAGTTTGCTTCACGGTCATGTTTTGCGTTTTTCCAGCGTACGATGGCGTGACTGTACGTTTTTACCGCGTGAGCGGAAGTAGTCTGCCAGCTGTTCTGCAATATACACCGAACGGTGTTTCCCGCCGGTACAACCGATAGCAACGGTCAGATAGCTACGGTTGTTGGTCTCCAGCATGGGTAACCATAGCTCAAGATAGCTGCGAGTCTGGTAGATAAAATTGTGTACTTCTGTGTGTCTGTCGAGGAAGGCGGCGACGGGCTTGTCGAGACCGGTCATTGGACGCAGTTTCGGATCCCAGTGCGGGTTTGGCAGAAAGCGGACGTCGAAAACGTAATCGGCATCGATGGGGATCCCGTGCTTAAAGCCGAAGGACTCAAACACCATCGTCAGTTCACGCTCACGTTTACCCAACAGGCGGGTCCGCAGCATTTCAGCCAGTTCATGCACCGACATTTCTGAGGTGTCGACGATCAGGTCGGCGCGAGAACGCAGCGGTTCCAGCAGGTCACTTTCCTGATCAATGGCGCTTTCCAGCGACAGGTTCTTGCTGGAGAGAGGGTGCAGACGACGCGTATCGCTGTAGCGACGAATCAACGTGTTGCGATCGGCATCGAGGAACAGCAACTGCGGCGAGAACGCCTCGGGCAGGTTGTTCATCGCCTGCTCAAAAATTTCCGGCGACTCTGGCATATTGCGTACGTCAATGCTGACGGCAGCCGAAATCTGGCGTTCGGCAAGCGTGCGAGCCAGATCGGGTAACAATACGACGGGAAGGTTATCCACGCAGTAAAAGCCCATATCTTCCAGCGCGCGCAGGGCGACAGATTTACCTGACCCTGAACGACCGCTGACGATCATCAGTACCATGTACTGTTTCTCCTCACCACGGAAAAAGGGGAGTTACGCTTCATCCTGACCGCCTTCGGTGTCAGTGATGATTTGATACAACTCTTCATCGCTCTGTGCGGCGCGCAATCGACGGCAGATGGTTTTATCCGCCAGACGCTTAGCCACCAGCGATAGTGTATGCAGGTGCGTTTTGGTTTGATCCGCAGGCACCAGCAGGGCAAAAAGCAGATCAACAGGTTGATTATCAATCGCATCGAAGGCGATGGGCGTTTCCAGTTGCACAAACACGCCGACGGCGCGCAGGGTATCTTCTTCCAGCTTACCGTGCGGGATGGCGATCCCATTGCCGATGCCGGTACTGCCCATTTTTTCGCGCGTCAGGATCGCTTCAAAAACGACCTGCGGCGGTAGACTGAGCTGTTTTGCAGCCAGTTCACTGATGATTTCCAGCGCGCGTTTTTTGCTCTGGCAGTGAACGGCACTGCGCGTACATTCCTGGTTAAGTACACTACTCAGTTGTAGAGTCGTATCGTTATTTATCATAATTTCACCTAAGAATCCGTCCCACAACAGCGGAACGGATTCGGAGCGCTAACTGTACAAATGGCCTGTTGTTCTGCACAACAGGCCGTCCTGCACCCGCTAACTGCCCGGACAATTAGTGTTGTTTCAATTTATCTTTGTGTTTGGTGAGCTGTCTTGCCAGCTTGTCAATCAGGCCATCAATAGCCGCATACATATCCTGACCTTCCGCGCTGGCGTGAATTTCGCCACCGTTTACATGCAGTGTTGCATCCGAGATGTGGGTAACCTTTTCCACTTTCAACACAATATAGACCTGATTGATCCTGTCAAAATACTGTTCGAGTTTGGCGAACTTGGTATTCACAAAGTCACGCAGGGCTTCTGTGATCTCGACGTTGTTTCCAGTGATGTTGAGCTGCATAGTGTCTTCCTTATCGGTTGGGTCAAACCAGTTGTTTGCGCTGGTTTGACGGCGGAATGGATAAAGACTCTCGGTACTTCGCAACGGTGCGGCGCGCCACCATGATGCCTTGTTCCGACAGCATCGATGTTAGCTTGCTGTCGCTCAAAGGCTTCGCGGGGTTTTCCGCCGCAATCAACTTCTTCACCAGTGCGCGGATCGCCGTGGAGGACGCTTCGCCACCCCCCTCGGTATTCACATGGCTGGAGAAAAAATACTTCAGTTCAAAAATGCCGCGTGGACTGTGCAGATACTTCTGCGTCGTCACACGAGAAATGGTCGATTCGTGCATCTCGACGGCCTGGGCGATGTCAGCCAGCACCATCGGTTTCATAAATTCTTCGCCTTGCTCAAAGAAGGCTTGCTGCTGCTCAACGATGCAACGGCTGACGCGCAGCAGGGTATCATTGCGGCTTTCCAGACTCTTAATCAACCACTTCGCATCCTGCAAATTACTGCGGATGTACTGGCTGTCGGCGTCATTACGCCCACCGTTGCACATGGCGGCGTAGTGCTGATTGATCTGCAAGCGGGGAATGCTGTCACCGTTGAGCTCAACCGTCCAGTGACCGTTATGCTTGCGTACCAGCACATCCGGGATCACGTATTCCGGTTCGCCGGTCTGGATCGACTGCCCGGGTCGGGGATCGAGTGACTGAATCAGATTGACCGCTTCTTTGAGCACCTCTTCTTTGAGACGAGTGACGCGCATCAGAGTGCGGAAGTCGTGGTTCGCCAGCAGATCGAGATGATCGCTGATGATCAACCGGGCTTCTTCAAGGAAGGGGGTCGATTTGTCGAATTGCGAGAGCTGGATCAGTAAGCAATCGCGCAGATCTTTTGCCGCCACGCCTACGGGATCAAACCGCTGAATACGTTTGAGTACGGCTTCGACTTCATCAAGGCCGACCTCTTCATTGCCCATGCTTTCGAGGATGTCGTCCAGCGAAACGGTGAGATAACCGGTATCGTCAACGGCATCTACAATCGACGTGGCGATTGCGCGGTCGGTATCGGAGAACGGGGTGAGTTCCACCTGCCACATCAGGTAATCCTGTAGGGTCTGCGTGGTTTCACCCTGGTAAACGGGGAGCTCATCGTCAATGTAGTCGCCGCTGGTGCCCGACGGCGTTCCGGCGGTGTAGATTTCATCCCAGCTGGCGTCAAGCGGCAACTCTTCCGGCATCTCTTTTTGTTCGAGCGCGTCGGCGGTATCCAGCGTTTCGCTGTCCTGAGTTTCGCGGGTATCAACTTCGTCGTGAAGATCGGTTTGTTCCAGCAACGGATTGCTTTCCAGCGCTTGCTGGAGTTCCTGCTGCAGTTCCAGCGTGGACAACTGCAACAGACGAATCGCCTGTTGTAGCTGCGGCGTCATCGCCAGTTGTTGGCTCAGCCTGAGTTGCAAACCTTGCTTCATGTTCAGAGTCGTTTTCTCCCGCTATGACGTCGCAAACTTCTACCCTATCAGAGTCTGAAGTCTTCCCCAAGGTATACGCGCTTCACGTGTTCGTCCTGCAGGATTTCTGTCGGCGTGCCGTGCGCGATCAGGTGTCCCTGGCTCACGATATAGGCGCGTTCACACACGGCCAGCGTTTCGCGGACGTTATGGTCGGTAATCAACACGCCGAGACCGCTGTCACGCAGATGCTCAATAATGCGTTTGATATCGATAACGGAGATGGGGTCAACGCCGGCAAAGGGTTCATCCAGCAGGATAAATTTCGGGTTGGCGGCGAGGGCACGGGCGATTTCCACACGGCGACGTTCCCCGCCGGAGAGTGACTGACCCATGTTGTCGCGCAGATGCTCAATGTGGAACTCTTCCATCAGCTCATTAGCGCGGTCTTCACGCTGTTCGCTGGAGAGATCGTCACGAATTTGTAGTACGGCCATTAGGTTATCGTACACGCTCAGGCGGCGAAAAATCGACGCTTCCTGCGGCAGATAGCCAATTCCGCGGCGCGCGCGGGCGTGCAACGGCAGCAGACTGATGTCTTCATCATCAATAATGATGTTACCGGCATCGCGCGGCACAATGCCGACGACCATGTAGAAGGTGGTGGTTTTACCCGCACCGTTCGGCCCAAGCAGACCGACAATCTCGCCCGAGTTGACGGTCAGGCTGACATCTTCCACGACGCGGCGGCCTTTGTAGGCCTTCGCCAGATTCTTTGCAGTTAATGTTGCCATAACGAATTAGTTACTCTTTTTCTGAGCCGGAGCCTGGTTTTTGTTTTTGTCCTGCAACTGCGACGGAACCAGAACGGTGGTCACACGCTTGCCTTTCTCACTGAAGGCCTGCATTTTCTGCTCTTTCACCAGATAGGTAATTTTGTCCCCGGTGATGTTGCTGTCGAGCTGTTCCAGATACGCATTGCCGGTGAGCACGACAAAATCTTTCGCCAGTTCATAATGCATTTTCGACGCATGGCCTTTTACCGGCTTACCGTTGTCCTGCATTTGATAGAACGTGGCCGGGTTGCCGAAGCCATCAATGACCTCTTTACCCTCTTCACCGCCAGGGCGGGTAACGACCACTTTATCGGCGTTAATTTTGATAGTGCCCTGGGTCACAATGACATTACCGGTGAAGGTCACGACGTTGCCCTGCATATCCAGAGACTGCTGGTCCGATTCGATGTGGATCGGCTGTTCGGTATCGCCCGTGACGGCGAACGCCGGAATGCTGGCGGCCAGAAGTGAGCTGGCAAGCACAAGATTAAGGCTGAGTTTGTTTGTTTTGAATTTCATAGGAGGTTCTAACCTTTTCAATCAGCTCGGCGTTCTTGTTGCGTAAGTTGCCGCGCATTTTCAGTCCGCTGGAGTTAAATGTTGTTCCGTATAACGTGACGAGGTCTTCAGAGGTAACATCCTGCGTCACCAGATTGATCTGCGCGTTATCGGTGGTAATTCTGCGAAGTTGAGCGTCAGGCACCAGCGCGTTGACTTCAACGTGACCATAAAGATACAGCATTCGATCCTCAGTTAGCTTGGCTTTATCAGCCTTGATTGACCACGTCGGGATCTTGTCCTTATCAAACGTCGTTAATACGGGTTGTGTGAACCACGAAACGGCCTGATCGGAATAATATTCAACATGTTGGGCGATCAAACGATAGCTCAGCGCACCTTCCGGGCTGTAGACAACGGTATCCGTATGCTCGCTCTTATAGGTCGGATCGCTCGTATTCACCACCACCTGCGCCGTGTCGTCTTTATCGGCCAGGTTAATCCCAATCAGCACCAGCACGGCCAATGACAGTAGAATGATAACCCAACGTCTGGCTTTACTCATATCGATTGCCCTTTGGCCTCATCAAGCTTACCCTGCGCCAGTAATAATAAATCACAGACTTCTCGTACCGCGCCGCGTCCGCCCGCGATTTTCGTGACATAATCCGCGCGCGGAAGCAGTAACGGATGCGCATCCGCAACGGCAATGCTCAGGCCAATTTTTTCCATCACCGGCCAGTCAATCAGATCGTCACCGACGTAGGCCACATTTTCCGGCGCAATCGCCAGTTTTGCCAACAGATCGTGAAAGGCGACCAGCTTGTCCGACTGCCCCTGATACAGGTGCGTGATCCCCAGTGTGGCACACCGATCTTCTACTAGTTTAGCCTTTCGTCCGGTAATGATGGCGACGTCGATATCAGACGTCAGCGCACAACGGATCCCGTAACCGTCACGGACGTTGAAAGCCTTCAGCTCTTCACCGTTGTTGCCCATATAAATCAGGCCATCCGACAGCACGCCATCGACATCAAGAATCAGCAGACGGATATTCTCTGCTTTGGCGATGACGTCTGCGCTGACGGGTCCATAACAGGTCGCAAGCGACGCACCTGCTTTGCTCATTTCATTTTATCCTTGAATTTCTACACAACGCCTGCACGCAGGAGATCATGCATATGTAACACACCGAGTAACTGGTCGCCATCGGCAACCATTACGGAGGTGATATGACGAGACTGCATTAAGTTCAGGGCATCGACCGCCAGTATTCCTGGACGCACGCGAATGCCCCCTGGCGTCATCACGTCGGCGATACCGAGCTGGCGCACATCAACGCCCATATCAAAGACGCGACGTAAATCACCGTCGGTGAAGATACCGTCGATCTTCATCGCATCATCGCAAATCACGGTCATCCCGAGGTTCTTGCGGGTTATCTCCAGCAGCGCATCGCGCAGGCTGGCTTCTTTGGTGACATGCGGGATTTCATCACCCGTATGCATAATATCGTTCACGCGCAACAGCAGTTTACGCCCTAGCGCACCGCCCGGATGCGACAGAGCAAAATCCTCAGCGGTAAAGCCGCGCGCCTTTAATAACGCCACCGCCAGCGCATCGCCCATCACTAATGTAGCGGTGGTGCTGCTTGTCGGGGCCAGTCCAAGCGGACAGGCTTCTTGCGGTACTTTAACACACAGATGGACATCCGCAGCACGCGCCATGCTGCTTTCTGGTCGCCCGGTGATGCAGATAAGCTGAACCTGCAGTCGCTTAAGAACTGGAATCAGGGCCGCGATCTCGCTGGATTCCCCGGAGTTGGAGATGGCAATCACTACATCCTGCGAGGTCACCATTCCCAGATCGCCGTGGGCGGCTTCGCCCGGATGAACGAAGAAGGAAGAGGTGCCGGTGCTGGCAAAGGTCGCGGCCATTTTGCGGCCAATATGCCCCGATTTCCCCATGCCCATCACCACCACTTTGCCGGTGCAGTTGAACATTTTCTCACAGGCGAGAGTGAAATCCTGGTTGATGTACTGATCGAGCTCCGCCAGGCCTTCACGTTCAATCGCCAGAACTTCTTTGCCGGCTTGCTGAAAGTCAAAACCCGGTTGTAACGCTAAGTGCGACATATGTCTGTTTCCAGTTATCCAACGAGAAGTGGCGATAGCCAATACAGCATCGCCAGCCATACGATAAAACCGCCGGTCAGCAGCACGCCCGCGCCGCGACCGGACTGGCGGGGACGCCGCCAGCAAAGTAATGCAAAGATGATGCTCACCAGCAGCATCACGCTGTAGTCACGGCTGAACGCCAGCGGATTGACGTCACCCGGCGTAATCAGAGCGGGAAGGCCGAGAACAATGGTGAGGTTAAAAATGTTCGCGCCGATGATATTGCCCACCGCGATATCGTTCTCACCTTTGCGCACGCCAGCGATAGCGGTTGCCAGTTCAGGCAGGCTGGTGCCAATTGCGATCACCGTCAGGCCAATCGTCAGTTCGCTCATCGCGAAGAAATTGGCAATCACAGTGGCGTTATCCACCACCATTCGGGTCGCCATCGGCATGATAATCAGCGCAATGCCCAGCCATAAAAACGCCACCGGTAATCCGCCTTCACGCGGCAACTCGGCAACCTGTTCGCGGGTGAGGCTGTCATTGCCCTGACGCTCAGCGAGACGGGCGATTTTAACAATGAACAGCAGCCATAACACGGCTAACAGTAAAAGAAAGATACCATCGCTGCGGCTGAGTTGTCCGTCATACAGTACGGATCCGGCCACTACGCTAACCAGCAACATTAGCGGTAATTCGCGACGCAGAACATCGGAATGCACGGTAAAAGGGTGGATCAGCGCGGCAAGCCCGAGGATCAACAAAATGTTAGTAATGTTAGAGCCTAGCGCGGTGCCGACGGCTAAATCTAACTGCCCGTGCAGAGAGGCGGCGACAGAAACAATAATTTCAGGCAGAGATGTGCCTATACTGACTACCGTCATACCGATAATCAGCGGCGGAATCCCAAAGGTTCGACATAAGATTGACGCGGCAAAAACCAGGCGGTCGGCGCCGTAGACGACCAATAATAAACCAATAATTAACAGCGCCGTTGCTAAAAGCATCTAAAGTCCTTTCTTCAGGTATACTCGCCGGTCCACCGGGATCGTCTGGAAACCGTAACGAAGTCTTAATTTTGACTTTATGCAGCTAAAAAGTAAAACAAATGCCAGCTTTAGCTAACCAGCACGGGTAATATTCTGTAAATATGTTGGGTTCATGGCTGAATTCCACGCCATGCTGAGATCAACAAGCAACACGAAGGATGAATCAATGGGGCAGTCTGTGGCGAATTTAGTCGATATGCGCGATGTCAGCTTTACGCGCGGCGACCGCTGCATTTTCGATAACATCTCTCTGACCGTACCGCGTGGCAAGGTAACCGCGATCATGGGGCCATCGGGCATCGGTAAAACGACGCTCTTGCGTCTGATCGGCGGACAAATTGTGCCAGACAAGGGGGAGATCTTGTTTGATGGCGAGAACATTCCTGAGATGTCTCGCTCGCGCCTCTACACGGTACGCAAACGGATGAGTATGCTGTTTCAGTCCGGGGCGCTGTTCACCGACATGAACGTGTTTGATAACGTGGCCTATCCGCTACGCGAACATACCACGCTTCCCCCGCCGTTACTGAAGAGCACGGTGATGATGAAACTGGAAGCTGTCGGTCTGCGCGGCGCGGCAAAACTGATGCCCTCTGAACTGTCCGGTGGGATGGCGCGCCGGGCGGCGTTAGCACGCGCCATTGCGCTGGAGCCGGATCTCATCATGTTTGATGAACCGTTTGTCGGACAGGATCCGATCACCATGGGCGTGCTGGTCAAACTGATTTCTGAATTAAACAATGCGCTGGGCGTGACCTGCGTCGTGGTCTCTCACGATGTGCCGGAAGTCCTGAGCATTGCCGATCACGCCTATATTATGGCGGACAAAAAGATTGTGGCCCACGGCAGCGCGCAGGCGTTGCAAGAGAATGACGACCCGCGTGTGCGTCAGTTCCTGGATGGCATTGCAGACGGGCCGGTCCCGTTCCGCTATCCTGCGGGCGATTATCACTCTGATTTACTCGGAACAGGGAGTTAAGCCACTCATGCTGTTAAATGCACTGGCGACGCTGGGACACAAGGGGATTAAAACTCTCAGAACGTTCGGGCGCGCCGGGTTAATGTTGTTCAATGCGCTGGTCGGCAAACCGGAATTTCGTAAGCACGCGCCGTTGCTGGTGCGCCAGCTTTATAATGTGGGCGTCCTGTCGATGCTGATCATTATTGTTTCTGGCGTGTTTATCGGCATGGTGCTGGGGCTGCAGGGCTATCTGGTACTTACCACCTATAGCGCGGAAACCAGTCTGGGGATGTTAGTGGCACTGTCGCTGCTGCGTGAACTCGGTCCGGTTGTCGCCGCGTTGTTATTTGCGGGGCGTGCGGGCTCTGCACTCACCGCTGAAATTGGCCTGATGCGCGCGACCGAGCAGCTTTCCAGTATGGAAATGATGGCTGTCGATCCCCTGCGCCGGGTGATCTCTCCGCGATTCTGGGCGGGCGTGATTTCGCTGCCGATGCTGACGATTTTGTTTGTGGCCGTCGGGATCTGGGGCGGTTCTCTGGTCGGCGTAAGCTGGAAGGGGATTGATGCTGGCTTCTTCTGGTCCGCGATGCAGAATGCCGTCGACTGGCGTCTGGATCTGGTCAACTGTTTGATTAAAAGCGTGGTGTTCGCCATTACGGTAACCTGGATTGCATTATTCAATGGGTATGATGCGATTCCGACCTCGGCGGGAATCAGCCGGGCAACCACACGCACCGTTGTGCACTCGTCGCTGGCCGTTCTGGGTCTGGACTTTGTACTGACCGCATTGATGTTTGGGAATTGAGTTCATGCAAACGAAAAAAAATGAAATTTGGGTGGGGATCTTCTTATTAGCCGCATTGCTGGCCGCACTGTTTATCTGCCTGAAGGCGGCTAATGTGACCTCTATGCGCACAGAACCGACCTACACGATTTACGCGACATTCGATAATATCGGCGGCCTGAAAGTGCGCTCGCCGGTGCGTATCGGTGGTGTGGTGGTGGGGCGCGTGGCGGATATCTCTCTGGATCCGAAGACCTATTTACCGCGCGTGACGCTGGACATCGAAGAGCGCTATAACCACATCCCTGATACCAGTTCGCTGAGCATCCGGACGTCCGGTCTGCTGGGGGAACAGTATCTGGCGCTGAACGTCGGTTTTGAAGATCCTGAGCTGGGAACGTCTATCCTCAAAGATGGCGGCACAATCCAGGACACCAAATCCGCGATGGTGCTGGAAGATATGATTGGTCAGTTCCTTTACAACAGCAACAGTAAAGGCGATGACAATAAGAATTCTGGCGATGCGTCGGCGCCGACCGAAGGCCATAATGAAGCCACTGGGCCTGCGGGCACAACGAATTAATCTCAGGAGAATCGAATTATGCTTAAGCGTTTAATGATGGTGGCTCTGCTGGTGATTGCACCGCTGAGCACCGCCATTGCAGCCGATCAGACCAACCCTTACAAGTTGATGAATGAAGCGGCGCAGAAAACCTTCGACCGCCTGAAAAACGAACAGCCGAAAATCCGTTCTAATCCGGACTATCTGCGTGACGTGGTTGACCAGGAACTGCTGCCGTATGTGCAGGTGAAATATGCTGGCGCGCTGGTGTTGGGGCGTTACTACAAAGAAGCCACTCCGGCTCAGCGTGAAGCCTACTTCGCCGCGTTTCGTGAATACCTGAAACAGGCCTACGGCCAGGCGCTGGCGATGTATCACGGTCAGACGTATCAGATTGCTCCGGAACAACCGTTGGGTGATGCGAGCATCGTTCCGATCCGTGTAACCATCCTCGATCCCAACGGCCGTCCTCCGGTGCGTCTGGACTTCCAGTGGCGTAAAAACACTCAGACGGGTCACTGGCAGGCCTATGACATGATCGCCGAAGGCGTCAGCATGATCACTACCAAACAGAACGAGTGGAGCGATCTGCTGCGTACTAAAGGGATCGATGGACTGACGGCGCAACTGAAATCTATCGCGCAGCAAAAAATCACGCTGGAAGAGAAGAAGTAATGACTCAGTCACTCAACTGGACGCGTGACGGTGACAAGCTGGCGCTGGTGGGAGAACTGGACCAGGATGTGCTTAATCCTTTGTGGGATGCGCGCATTGAAGCAATGACCGGTGTCACCTGCATCGACCTCAGTCAGGTTTCCCGAGTGGATACGGGGGGACTGGCGCTGCTGGTCCATCTCATCAGTCTGGCGAAACAGCAGGGCAACAACGTGTCGTTGTCGGGGGTGAATGACAAAGTCTTTACCCTGGCGGAACTCTATAATCTGCCTGCTGACGTGCTTCCGCGTCAGTAATATCAGTACGTTATTATCTACAGCCTCGCTGGATTGACCCGCGAGGCTTTTTGCTTATTTATGACAGCGCAACTTTGCTCTAAGATGTTGGGCTGTATTCACAATCTGACGAATGAAGAGCCCATGGAAAATAATGAAATTCAGAGCGTGCTGATGAACGCACTCTCCCTCCAGGAAGTCCACGTCTCTGGCGATGGCAGTCACTTTCAGGTTATTGCCGTGGGTGAGATGTTTGACGGCATGAGCCGGGTGAAGAAGCAGCAGTCGGTCTATGCGCCGCTGATGGAGTACATTGCGGACAATCGCATTCATGCCCTGTCGATCAAAGCGTATACCCCCGCAGAATGGGCGCGCGATCGCAAACTTAACGGTTTTTGAGTTACGGGTGTCACACCGGTAACGACGATGAATTTTAACTGAGAACAACATCATGGATAAATTTCGTGTACAAGGGCCAACCCGGCTCGAGGGCGAAGTCACAATTTCTGGCGCGAAAAACGCCGCTCTGCCGATCCTTTTTGCGGCGTTGCTGGCGGAAGAGCCGGTAGAGATCCAGAACGTCCCGAAACTGAAGGACGTTGATACCTCGATGAAACTGCTAAGTCAGCTTGGCGCCAAAGTGGAACGCAATGGCTCCGTGCACATCGATGCCCGCGACGTTAATGTTTTCTGCGCACCGTATGACCTGGTAAAAACCATGCGCGCATCAATTTGGGCGCTGGGACCGTTGGTGGCCCGTTTTGGTCAGGGCCAGGTTTCTCTGCCTGGCGGTTGCACGATCGGCGCACGTCCGGTTGACCTGCATATCACCGGTCTGGAGCAACTGGGCGCCACGATCACGCTGGAAGAAGGCTATGTGAAAGCCTCCGTGGATGGCCGTCTAAAAGGCGCGCATATCGTCATGGATAAAGTCAGCGTTGGCGCAACGGTCACCATCATGTGTGCCGCCACGCTGGCGGAAGGCACCACCATCATTGAAAACGCCGCACGTGAACCAGAAATTGTCGACACGGCCAACTTCCTGATTGCGCTGGGAGCGAAAATTTCCGGCCAGGGTACCGATCGTATCACCATCGAAGGCGTAGAACGTCTGGGCGGTGGTGTCTATCGCGTATTGCCGGACCGTATCGAAACCGGGACTTTCCTGGTCGCAGCGGCAATTTCTCGCGGCAAAATCCTCTGTCGTAACGCGCAGCCGGATACGCTGGACGCGGTACTGGCGAAACTGCGCGATGCCGGCGCGGATATCGACGTGGGTGAAGACTGGATTAGCCTCGACATGCACGGTAAACGTCCGAAAGCTGTCAACGTGCGCACTGCACCGCACCCGGCATTCCCGACGGACATGCAGGCCCAGTTCACGCTGCTGAACCTGGTAGCGGAAGGGACCGGATTCATCACGGAAACCGTGTTTGAAAACCGCTTTATGCACGTGCCTGAGCTGAGCCGTATGGGCGCTCATGCAGAAATCGAAAGCAATACCGTGATTTGTCACGGTGTGGATAAGCTCTCCGGTGCGCAGGTGATGGCGACGGATCTGCGTGCGTCGGCTAGTCTGGTGCTGGCGGGATGTATTGCAGAAGGGACGACGGTCGTGGATCGTATTTATCATATCGATCGCGGATACGAGCGTATCGAAGATAAACTGCGCGCCCTGGGTGCCAATATCGAGCGCGTGAAAGCCGAATAAGCGTCAATGAAATCAGTAGCCCCATTGCCAATGGCTGGGGCTACTGCTTTGTGCCTTACTCTACATCCTGCTTGTCACGACGTGACGCCCGCATCATGCGCGTTCTGTCGATAAACGCATGAGTTTTTGCGTCATGGTATCGTGAAGGCCAGATCACCCAGGGATCCGTTCCGAGCGCTTTCGCAATGATCAGCTCGCCTTTCGGCCATGGTCGGGTTAAGGCGTTTGCCAGCGTGGAGGAACTTAATCCGTTTCTGCGTGACTCGGCAGCCATTGATGTCCCTCTTTTACGTAATCCAGCAATGATATCTGCCGGATGCCAGTCAATGAGTTTGCTCTCCATTTATCCCCTCGTTTATGGTCATTCATCGTTGATTTGCACCATCAATTTGCAGAAGACACTATACTCCCAGAGAATTGTTGTTCTAATATGTTCAAGTAAAGAGTTTGAATATTCAGAATTTATTAAGAGTTATTGCTTTGCTTGCAGCGGAATAGAGAGATTCGGTGGGTTTTATTAGATCTTTTATGAATCATCCCGCGCAGAGTGGCGGGATGATTCCATCGTTATTAGCGATCGCGCTGGACGGCGATATGCGCCAGGCCGATCAACGCTTCGCGCCATTGGGAATCCGGCAACACTTGCAGCGCGGCGATGGCTTTGTCGGCCTCTTCTTCCGCACGCTGGCGAGTCCATTCCAGTGAGCCGCAGGCGTTCATCGCTTCCAGCACGGGCTCCAGAAGATGTCGGCCATTGCCTTGCTCGATCGCATGGCGAATCATTTGCGCCTGCTCTGGCGTACCGTTACGCATCGCATGCAGCAGCGGTAACGTCGGTTTGCCTTCGTTCAGGTCATCACCGACATTTTTACCGAGCTGTTCGCCGTCGGCGTTATAGTCCAGCAGATCGTCAATCAACTGGAATGCAGTGCCCAGATAGCGACCATAGTCCTGCAGTCCTTTTTCCTCGGCTTCACTACAGCCCGCGAGGAGACCGGAACACTGCGCCGCCGCTTCAAACAGACGCGCTGTTTTACTGTAGATCACCCGCATATAGCTGTCTTCCGTAATGTCAGGGTCGTTAACATTCATTAACTGCAGGACTTCACCTTCAGCAATGACGTTCACAGCTTCAGACATCACCTCCAGCACTTTCAGCGAGCCGAGGCTGGTCATCATCTGGAAAGCTCGGGTATAGATAAAATCGCCAACCAGCACGCTGGCGGCATTACCAAACGCGGCGTTCGCAGTGGCTTTACCCCGGCGCATATCGGATTCATCCACCACATCGTCATGAAGCAGGGTGGCGGTGTGGATAAATTCGATCAATGCCGCGATCGTGACATGGGCATTTCCCTGATAGCCAACGGCGCGCGCCGCGAGGACGGCAATCATCGGGCGAATGCGTTTACCGCCACCGCTCACAATGTAATAGCCTAACTGATTGATCAGTTGGACGTCGGAATTAAGCTGTTCAAGGATTGTCGCATTGACACCCGCCATATCTTGCGCGGTTAACTCGTTGATTTTTTCTAAATTCATCGCAAAAGCCGGGCTTTTCGCCCCGTTTACCTCATCATGCGGCAAGGTAACTTAGGGTTTAGGGTTAGAAATATATGCTGATTGTACTGAAAAAACGCCGCAGATAAACGTTACCGTACACGTTGTGTTTTTTTTCTTCATGTATTGACTGTAGCACTTGTCAAAGGCTCACGTTTTGCGTAATATTCGCGCCCTATTGTGAATATTTATAGCGCACTCTGAATCATTGAAAAGGTGTGCGCGGAAGCGGAGTTTTTTATGTACGCGGTTTTCCAAAGTGGTGGTAAACAACACCGAGTAAGCGAAGGTCAGACCGTTCGCCTGGAAAAGCTGGACATCGCAACTGGCGAATCTGTTGAATTCGCTGAAGTTCTGATGATCGCAAACGGTGAAGAAGTCAAAATCGGCGTTCCTTTCGTTGATGGCGGCGTTATCAAAGCTGAAGTTGTTGCTCACGGTCGTGGCGAGAAAGTTAAAATCGTTAAGTTTCGTCGTCGTAAACACTATCGTAAGCAGCAGGGCCATCGTCAGTGGTTCACTGATGTGAAAATTACTGGCATCAGCGCCTAAGACCTGAGGAGAGATTTAAATGGCACATAAAAAGGCTGGCGGCTCAACTCGTAACGGTCGCGATTCAGAAGCTAAACGCCTGGGCGTTAAGCGTTTCGGTGGCGAATCCGTTCTGGCGGGTAGCATCATCGTTCGTCAACGTGGTACCAAGTTCCACGCTGGCACTAACGTAGGTTGCGGTCGTGACCACACTCTGTTTGCTAAAGCAGACGGTAAAGTGAAATTTGAAGTTAAAGGCCCGAACAACCGTAAATACATCAGCATCGTTGCTGAGTAAGTTTTTCGTGGTCCGGTAACGGATAAAAGCCCCGCACCCTGTTGCGGGGCTTTTTACATTCGACGACCGGTAAATATGCTCGTGAAACCGCTTTGCACCGGATAACGAGCCCTTGCAGGGAAACGGGCATGAAGCAGCAGGCTGGCATTGGTATTCTTTTGGCGCTCACAACGGCGGTATGTTGGGGGGCTTTGCCAATTGCTATGAAGCAGGTGCTGGAGGTGATGGAGCCTCCTACCATCGTTTTTTACCGTTTTTTAATCGCCAGTATTGGCCTCGGGGCGATTCTGGCCGCGAAGCGTAAGCTTCCGCCGCTGCGAATTTTTCGCAAAGCGCGCTGGCTGGTTCTGCTGGCAATTGCTACCGGTGGGCTCTTTGGCAACTTCATCCTGTTCAGCTCTTCCCTGCAGTATTTAAGCCCAACGGCTTCGCAGGTGATCGGCCAACTGTCGCCAGTGGGCATGATGGTCGCGAGCGTATTTATCCTTAAAGAGAAAATGCGCGGTACGCAGATTGTCGGCGCGATAATGCTGTTGTGCGGACTGGTGATGTTCTTCAACACCAGTCTGATCGAAATTTTTACCAGGCTGACCGATTACACCTGGGGCGTCATTTTTGGCGTCGGTGCGGCTACGGTCTGGGTAAGTTATGGTGTCGCGCAAAAGGTGTTATTGCGACGTCTGGCATCACCGCAGATCCTGTTTTTACTGTACACTTTATGTACGATAGCGCTATTGCCGCTGGCGAAGCCCGGCGTGATAGCCCAGCTCAGTGACTGGCAGCTTGCCTGTTTAATTTTCTGTGGGCTGAATACACTGGTAGGATATGGCGCCCTGGCGGAAGCGATGGCGCGTTGGCAGGCAGCGCAGGTGAGCGCATTAATCACGCTCACCCCGCTGTTTACGCTGTTATTTTCAGATCTTTTATCTATGGCCTGGCCCGATTTCTTCGCCAGACCGATGTTAAACCTTCTCGGTTATCTCGGTGCGTTTGTCGTGGTTGCGGGCGCGATGTACTCCGCCATTGGTCATCGTATTTGGGGCGGATTACGTAAGCATGAATCGGTGGTATCGCAGCCCCGCTCAGGCGAATGATTTACGGAGAGTAAAATGAAGTTTGTTGATGAAGCAACGATTCTGGTCGTTGCAGGCGATGGCGGCAATGGTTGCGTAAGCTTCCGCCGTGAGAAATACATCCCGAAAGGCGGCCCGGACGGCGGCGATGGCGGTGATGGTGGCGACGTCTGGATGGAAGCCGACGAAAACCTGAACACCCTGATCGATTACCGTTTTGAGAAATCTTTCCGCGCAGAACGAGGCCAGAATGGCGCCAGCCGTGACTGTACCGGTAAACGCGGGAAAGATGTCACGATTAAAGTGCCGGTAGGTACGCGTGTGATCGATCAGGGCACGGGCGAAACCATGGGCGACATGACTAAGCACGGTCAGCGTCTGATGGTCGCAAAAGGCGGCTGGCACGGTCTGGGTAACACCCGTTTCAAATCTTCCGTCAACCGTACGCCACGTCAGAAAACGATGGGGACGCCGGGTGACAAGCGTGATCTGCTGCTGGAGCTGATGCTGCTGGCGGATGTGGGCATGCTGGGGATGCCAAATGCCGGTAAATCGACCTTTATCCGTGCGGTCTCTGCGGCGAAGCCTAAAGTGGCGGATTATCCGTTTACCACGCTGGTGCCGAGCCTCGGTGTTGTCCGTATGGATAACGAGAAGAGCTTCGTGGTGGCGGACATTCCGGGGCTGATTGAAGGCGCTGCGGAAGGTGCCGGTCTGGGTATCCGCTTCCTGAAACACCTTGAGCGTTGCCGCGTACTGCTGCATCTCATTGACATCGATCCTATCGACGGCTCCGATCCGGTTGAGAATGCGCGCATCATCATCGGCGAGCTGGAAAAATACAGTCAGGATCTGGCAGCTAAACCGCGCTGGTTAGTGTTCAACAAGATCGATTTGCTGGACAAAGCCGAAGCGGAAGAGAAAGCCAAAGCTATCGCCCAGGCGCTGGGCTGGGAAGATAAATACTATCTGATCTCTGCCGCCAGCCAACTGGGCGTGAAAGATCTCTGCTGGGATGTGATGACCTTTATCATCGAGAACCCGATTACTCAGGCGGAAGAAGCGAAGCAGCCAGAGAAAGTCGAGTTCATGTGGGATGATTATCATCGCCAGCAAATCGCTGAAGTGGAAGAAGAAGCGGAAGACGACTGGGATGACGACTGGGACGAAGACGACGAAGAAGGCGTCGAGTTCATCTATAAGCGTTAATCTCAGGAAAACCCCGGACATGTTGCCGGGGTTTTTGTTTTTGCGGACTCAGTTATTCTGATAGATATCTTTGTACAATCGGCTTTCAAAGCGAACCAGAGGAATGCGGCGGTTACGTTGATCGGCAGGTTCTACCGCATAACCCGACAGATATTGTACAAACGCCATCCGTTGCCCGCTGGCGGTGGTAATAAAGCCCGCCAGGTTGTACACCCCCTGCAATGATCCCGTTTTCGCTGAGACCTTACCATCGACACCCGCCTGATGCAGACCCGCACGGTACTGCAGAGAGCCGTCATAGCCCGCCAGCGGCAGCATTGAGATGAAATTCAGC
Source organism: Citrobacter sp. RHB20-C16 (assembly GCF_013890155.1). Taxonomy (NCBI): domain Bacteria; kingdom Pseudomonadati; phylum Pseudomonadota; class Gammaproteobacteria; order Enterobacterales; family Enterobacteriaceae; genus Citrobacter; species Citrobacter sp. RHB20-C16. The sequence continues at coordinate 566,075 of NZ_CP057630.1, forward strand.
TCGTTGTCATGCTGCGCGATGTATTGCAGAACCTGCATCATGGTGGCAGGGGCGATCAGGTTATGGCGCGACAGGCCGGAGCCGTCGGCAATAATCGTATTGCCAATATCGACTCCGGCTTGTTGACGCAGGATCTGCCGCACAGCATCGGAGCCCGCACGCCACGTTCCCGGTACATTAAACCGTGCGTGACCAATCATTCGGAAGACGGTGTCGGCAATCATGTTGTCCGACTTTTTCAGCATAATCTTAAGCAGATCGTGCAGCGGCGCAGACTGCTTACTGGCCACAATGGTGCCTGGCTCATTGACCTGTGTCTGGCGTAATAAGGTTCCGCTGTAGGTGATACCGGCCTGTTTGAGTTCATCTTTCAGGATCGCCCCGGCATAGCTGGCGCCGTCCTGAATGGCAAATGCCAGCGGCAGAGGGTCGGCACGCTGCGGCAGACACCCGGTCAACGTGAAGCGGTTTAAATCGCCCGGAACCACGTCCAGTTCACAATATTGCGCCTCCGCAGAGCCGCGTGGGAGGGTGCGAACCTGGCTGAACATGGTGACCGGGTAGTAAGACGCTACGCGAATATAGGCCAAATCGTTCGCTTTTTGCGCGCTGTAGAGCGAAATCGAGAAGCAGTTTCGATCGACAATGGCGGCCGCAGGCGGCGCGCTGAAGCACTGGGTCATGTCGTTCCAGGGCCATCCCGGCGCTTTATCGTGACTGGCAAAAACAGAGGTATCAATCAGGACGTTTCCGGTGATTTGCGTGACGCCTGCTTTTTTCAGGTTCACCACCATATTCCGAATATCCTGCCTTTTTAGCGTCGGATCGGCACCAAATCGCGCCACTAAATCACCTTTGAGAACGCCCGCATCAACGCTGCCTTTGGTCTCCAGCGTGGTCGTAAAGCGGAAGTCAGGGCCAAGCTGAATTAAGGCCGCCAGCGCGGTAATCACTTTCTGCGTACTGGCAGGAAGTGCCATTTGCTGACTATGATAATCAATTGCGGGAGTCGGGGCGCCGACCTTCTGGACCATGAGGGCAAGGTTAGCTCCGGCAGGGAGCTGGTTGATGTACTCGTCAACGTTCGCGGCCTGGACGCTGAACGCTACACTGGTGGTCAATCCGATGATAAATCTGGAAAATCGCATAATCTCGCGCTAACAACCTGGAAACAAGCCGACATACTACGGCGCAATGCCCTGGAAAGTAAACGATGACCCATAGGGAACTCCAGGGTAAAATGAGTATCAAATTAAGAATTGTAGCTGACCTGGACCTTGCGTCCGGGTCGGTATTTTTTTGCTTCTGGTCCGGGTATGACGCCATACCGGGGCAGGCTTAACAGCCGGGGCACAGCAATCGCCCCCTACAGGAATGTTCAAGAGGTATAACAAATGCAAGCGATTCCGATGACCTTACGTGGTGCAGAAAAATTACGCGAAGAGCTGGATTTTCTGAAATCTGTGCGCCGTCCTGAAATTATCGCCTCTATTGCCGAAGCGCGTGAGCATGGCGATCTGAAAGAGAATGCGGAATATCATGCGGCGCGTGAACAGCAGGGGTTCTGTGAAGGTCGTATCAAAGACATCGAAGCGAAGTTGTCGAATGCTCAGGTCATCGATGTCACCAAAATGCCGAATAACGGTCGCGTTGTCTTTGGCGCGACGGTCACCGTTCTGAACCTTGATAATGACGAAGAGCAGACCTGGCGTATCGTGGGCGATGACGAAGCGGACTTCAAACAGAACCTGATTTCCGTCAATTCGCCGATTGCACGCGGCCTGATTGGCAAAGAACAGGATGACGTCGTGGTGATCAAAACGCCAGGCGGCGAAGTCGAATATGAAATCACTAAGGTAGAATACCTGTAAGTGCTCAAGATGTTGATGTATTGTAAAGAAAGGAAAAAGGCCGCATAGCGGCCTTTTATCAACGAAGAGAGCGTGGCATTTTGCTCTCCTGCTTGCGGGAAATCCCTCGTTTTACACAGGTTTTGTGTTCGACTTTAGGATATTCTTAGCGTGGCAGCGAGATTTTGCGTTCTTTACTCGGGCGATAAAGCACCAGCATTTTACCGATGACCTGTACATTACAGGCGCCGGTTTCGCGCACGATAGCGTCCACGATCAAGGTTTTTGTTTCGCGATCTTCAGACGCGACTTTCACCTTGATGAGTTCATGGTGCTCTAACGCTTGTTCAATCTCGGCCAGTACCCCTTCGGTCAAACCATTATTGCCAAGCATAACGACCGGCTTGAGCGGATGTGCCAGACCTTTCAGGTGCTGTTTTTGTTTAGTACTCAGATTCATCGTATATTTTTGCTTACGTTGGGATTGAAAACGGGTCATTCTACCGCCATCTCCCATATATCGCCAAATAGTGCGTGGAAATTTACGCCGTATGGCAACGATGTTCTGCCCCGATGGGAAAGTTAAATGACAGGTAAGAAGCGTTCTGCCAGCTCGAGTCGCTGGCTTCAGGAACACTTTAGCGATAAATATGTTCAAGAGGCACAGAAAAAGGGGTTGCGTTCCCGTGCCTGGTTTAAACTTGATGAAATACAGCAAAGTGACAAACTTTTTAAGCCGGGGATGACGGTAGTCGATCTCGGTGCTGCGCCAGGAGGCTGGTCACAGTATGTGGTCTCGCAGATTGGCGGCAAAGGCCGTATCATCGCTTGTGATCTTTTACCTATGGATCCTATCGTTGGTGTGGACTTTCTTCAGGGCGATTTTCGTGATGAACTTGTCATGAAAGCGCTGCTGGAACGCGTGGGTGACAGTAAAGTCCAGGTTGTCATGTCAGATATGGCACCAAACATGAGCGGAACACCAGCGGTGGATATCCCCCGTGCCATGTATCTGGTGGAACTGGCGTTAGAAATGTGTCGTGATGTGCTAGCGCCGGGTGGCAGTTTTGTAGTGAAGGTGTTCCAGGGCGAAGGTTTCGATGAGTACCTAAGGGAAATTCGCTCCCTGTTTACGAAGGTGAAAGTTCGTAAACCGGACTCTTCTCGCGCACGTTCGCGTGAAGTGTATATTGTAGCGACCGGGCGTAAACCATAACTGGTCGATTTCAGACGAAAGTTTGAAAGACGCTGGATATAGAGTATCCTGACGCTGTTTTTAACACAGTTGTAATAAGAGGTTAATCCCTTGAGTGACATGGCGAAAAACCTAATACTCTGGCTGGTCATTGCCGTTGTGCTGATGTCAGTATTCCAGAGCTTTGGGCCCAGCGAGTCTAATGGCCGTAAGGTGGATTACTCTACCTTCCTGCAAGAGGTCAACAACGACCAGGTTCGTGAAGCACGTATCAACGGACGTGAGATCAACGTTACCAAGAAAGATAGTAACCGTTACACGACCTACATTCCGGTAAGCGATCCGAAGCTGCTTGATAACCTGCTGACTAAGAACGTCAAGGTTGTGGGTGAACCACCAGAAGAACCGAGCCTGTTGGCTTCCATCTTCATTTCCTGGTTCCCAATGCTGCTGTTGATCGGCGTCTGGATCTTCTTTATGCGTCAGATGCAGGGCGGCGGTGGCAAAGGTGCCATGTCGTTCGGTAAGAGCAAAGCGCGCATGCTGACGGAAGATCAGATCAAAACCACGTTTGCCGACGTCGCAGGTTGTGACGAAGCGAAAGAAGAGGTTGCGGAACTGGTTGAATACCTGCGCGAGCCGAGCCGCTTCCAGAAACTGGGCGGTAAAATCCCGAAAGGCGTCCTGATGGTTGGCCCTCCGGGTACCGGTAAAACCCTGCTGGCGAAAGCCATTGCAGGTGAAGCGAAGGTTCCATTCTTTACGATTTCAGGTTCTGACTTCGTGGAAATGTTCGTCGGTGTTGGTGCATCTCGTGTGCGTGACATGTTCGAACAGGCCAAGAAAGCAGCACCGTGCATTATCTTCATCGATGAAATCGATGCCGTAGGTCGCCAGCGTGGCGCAGGTCTGGGTGGCGGTCACGATGAACGTGAACAGACTCTGAACCAGATGCTGGTTGAGATGGATGGTTTCGAAGGTAACGAAGGCATCATCGTTATTGCAGCCACTAACCGGCCGGACGTTCTTGACCCAGCACTGCTGCGTCCTGGCCGTTTCGACCGTCAGGTTGTGGTCGGCTTGCCGGATGTGCGTGGTCGTGAACAAATCCTGAAAGTACATATGCGTCGCGTACCGCTGGCGCCGGATATCGATGCGGCAATCATTGCCCGTGGTACGCCGGGCTTCTCCGGTGCGGACCTGGCGAACCTGGTGAACGAAGCGGCACTGTTTGCTGCTCGTGGCAACAAGCGCGTCGTGTCGATGGTTGAGTTCGAGAAAGCGAAAGACAAAATCATGATGGGTGCGGAACGTCGCTCCATGGTGATGACGGAAGCGCAGAAAGAATCAACCGCGTACCACGAAGCAGGCCATGCGATTATCGGTCGCCTGGTACCGGAACACGATCCGGTGCATAAAGTGACGATTATCCCGCGCGGTCGTGCGCTGGGTGTGACCTTCTTCCTGCCTGAAGGCGACGCGATCAGCGCCAGCCGCCAGAAGCTGGAAAGTCAGATCTCCACGCTGTACGGCGGTCGTCTGGCTGAAGAGATCATCTACGGTGTTGAACATGTTTCTACCGGTGCGTCGAACGACATTAAAGTGGCCACTAACCTGGCGCGTAACATGGTGACCCAGTGGGGCTTCTCCGACAAACTCGGTCCGCTGTTGTATGCGGAAGAAGAGGGCGAAGTATTCCTCGGTCGTAGCGTTGCAAAAGCGAAACATATGTCCGATGAAACCGCGCGTATCATCGACCAGGAAGTGAAAGCACTGATTGAGCGTAACTACAATCGTGCACGCCAGCTCCTGAATGACAACATGGACATCCTGCACGCCATGAAAGATGCGCTCATGAAATATGAGACCATCGATGCGCCGCAGATTGATGACCTGATGGCTCGCCGCGATGTTCGCCCGCCAGCTGGCTGGGAAGAACCGGGCTCTAACAATTCTGACAACAATGGCACGCCTCGTGCGCCGCGCCCGGTTGATGAACCGCGCACGCCGAACCCAGGTAATACCATGTCAGAGCAGTTAGGCGACAAATAAGTTACCGTTGTTGATGACTGCGTTTAATTGAAAACCCTGGGGCTTGCTCCGGGGTTTTTTCTTATCAATTTATACCAGGGATAACACCATGAAACTCTATGCCCAGGGCACTTCACTGGATCTCAGCCATCCTCATGTGATGGGGATCCTTAACGTCACGCCAGACTCTTTCTCGGATGGTGGAACGCACAACACGCTGATTGAGGCAGTGAAACATGCCAATCTGATGATTAATGCCGGGGCGACTATCATTGATGTCGGCGGTGAGTCTACGCGCCCCGGTGCGGCGGATGTGAGTGTGGAAGAGGAACTGGCGCGTGTTATCCCGGTGGTTGAGGCGATTGCCCAACGTTTTGAAGTCTGGATTTCTGTTGATACCTCAAAGCCTGAAGTGATCCGCGAATCGGCAAGAGTCGGTGCTCACATCATTAACGATATTCGCTCGCTCTCTGAACCCGGCGCGCTGGAGGCGGCGGCAGAAACTGGTTTACCGGTTTGTCTGATGCATATGCAGGGACAGCCGAAGACCATGCAGGAAGCGCCCAAATATGAGGACGTGTTTGCCGAGGTAAATCGCTACTTTATTGAGCAAATAGCACGTTGTGAAAGGGCAGGCATCGCAAAAGAGAAATTGTTGCTCGACCCGGGATTCGGTTTCGGTAAAAATCTCTCCCATAACTATACATTACTGGCGCGACTGGCTGAATTTCACCATTTTAACCTGCCGCTGCTGGTGGGAATGTCACGTAAATCGATGGTGGGCCAACTGCTCAATGTGGGCCCATCAGAGCGTCTGAGCGGTAGCCTTGCCTGTGCGGTCATTGCTGCTATGCAGGGGGCGCAGATCATTCGTGTCCATGACGTCAAAGAAACCGTAGAAGCGATGCGTGTGGTGGAAGCCACATTGTCCGCAAAGGAAAACAAACGCTATGAGTAACCGTAAATATTTTGGCACTGATGGGATCCGGGGCCGTGTGGGCGATGCGCCGATTACGCCTGATTTTGTACTGAAGTTGGGCTGGGCGGCCGGTAAAGTCCTGGCGCGCCACGGCTCGCGTAAAATCATCATCGGCAAAGATACCCGTATTTCCGGTTACATGCTGGAGTCAGCACTTGAAGCGGGTCTGGCGGCAGCAGGGTTGTCCGCCTCGTTTACGGGCCCAATGCCGACGCCTGCAGTTGCTTACCTGACGCGTACTTTCCGCGCCGAAGCCGGGATTGTGATCTCCGCATCGCATAACCCGTTCTATGACAACGGTATTAAATTCTTCTCCATCGACGGTACCAAACTACCCGACGCCGTCGAAGAAGCCATTGAAGCGGAGATGGAAAAAGAGATCACCTGTGTGGACTCCGCTGAGCTCGGTAAAGCCAGCCGCATCGTTGATGCAGCAGGGCGCTACATTGAATTTTGCAAAGGCACCTTTCCGAACGAGTTAAGCCTGAACGAACTTAAAATTGTGGTGGATTGCGCTAACGGGGCAACCTACCACATTGCGCCTAACGTGCTGCGTGAACTGGGTGCGAAAGTGATTACCATTGGCTGTGAGCCCAATGGCGTGAATATTAACGAAGAAGTCGGTGCCACCGATGTGCGTGCCTTGCAGGCCCGCGTGCTCGCGGAAAAAGCCGATCTGGGTATCGCGCTGGATGGCGACGGTGACCGCGTGATCATGGTTGACCATGAAGGCAATAAAGTCGATGGCGATCAGATCATGTATATCATCGCCCGTGAAGCCCTGCGTCAGGGACAACTGCGCGGTGGCGCGGTCGGGACGCTGATGAGCAATATGGGGCTGGAACTGGCGCTCAAGCAACTCGGCATTCCGTTTACCCGTGCGAAAGTCGGTGACCGCTACGTGCTGGAAAAAATGCAGGAAAAAGGCTGGCGTATCGGGGCGGAAAACTCTGGTCACGTCATTCTGCTGGATAAAACCACCACCGGTGACGGCATTGTTGCCGGTTTGCAGGTAGTAGCGGCGATGGTGCGTAACCACATGAGCCTTCACGATCTCTGCAGCGGCATGAAAATGTTCCCGCAGATCCTGGTAAATGTGCGTTACACCGCCGGTAGCGGCGATCCGCTGGAAAATGATACGGTGAAAGCCGTGACTGCGGACGTAGAATCTGCGCTGGGAAGTCGTGGACGTGTATTGCTGCGTAAATCGGGCACTGAGCCGTTAATCCGCGTGATGGTTGAAGGCGAAGATGAAGCCCAGGTGACCGAGTTTGCCCATCGCATTGCGGATGCGGTTAAAGCGGTGTAATACAGACTTAACTGCATAAAAAGGCGGCATTTGCTGCCTTTTTATTAAAGGGAAACCCGGCTTTTGCTGTTTTTTTCCGCAGTTGATACAATGCACTAAAATTGCCCTTGCGAAGGTCATTCGCTTTGGTTAGTATTCACACCCGCTTCAGTGGGAAACAGTAAAATATCCCGCTTTATTGGTTAGAAGCAATTGGTATGCGGCAACTCCGCAAGGAACAGGTTGATTATGTACGAAGCTCTTTTGGTAGTTTTCCTTATTGTGGCAATTGCCCTTGTGGGCTTGATCATGCTGCAGCAAGGTAAAGGCGCTGATATGGGAGCCTCCTTCGGAGCAGGCGCTTCCGCTACGCTGTTTGGTTCAAGTGGTTCTGGTAACTTCATGACCCGTATGACGGCTGTGCTGGCGACGTTGTTCTTTATCATCAGTCTGGTGCTGGGCAATATCAACAGCAACAAAACCAATAAAGGAAGTGAGTGGGAAAATCTGAGCGCGCCGGCGAAAACCGAACAGCCTCAGCCAACTGCTCCGGCTAAGCCGACCAGCGATATCCCACAGTAAGATTTCTGTGCCGAGGTGGTGGAATTGGTAGACACGCTACCTTGAGGTGGTAGTGCCCAATAGGGCTTACGGGTTCAAGTCCCGTCCTCGGTACCAATATTCAAGCAATGGACGTCAATAGACGTCCATTGTCGTATTTGAAGCCTGCGTAATGCTGATGTCCTTCCTCATTTTTACCCGCTCCTTTGATAACCCAGAATGCATCCACGGCGATCTTACTGCTGGCTGGCGCATCAGGATGCGGATAAAAAGAACCCGGGACTAGCCCGGGCAGATATTGTCGATTAGGTTGGAGTTATTTGATAACCGTACCCTGAAAAGTCAGTCAGGAGAACATCGATACGGCTTCTCTGTGCGGACTGAGACTGTTTCCAGAATACGGTCGCTTCAGTGCGTTATCATCGACTCAAAAATGGTACTTAATACCGATATTTGCCGAGGTATCACTGTAGCTCTTCGTTCCAACCTGATGTGCAAGGTTTGTCCAGAGAGTGAGGGTGTCCGTCACCTGGCCCTCAAGACCCAGTTTCACTTCCCCGACATTGCGACTTCCAGCCTGTTCAACCCTGACGTTGTCCAGCGTGGCATTGACATTCCGGGTGTTGTGCAGCCAATTGACCTCACCGTAAACGGTAAACTGCTTACCCCTGGTTTGCGCATTCAGCGTGTCGTACGAAAGATTCAGACCAAGACGTGTTTGGGTGCCGGCGCTACCGTCAACTCGCGTACCGTTCACTTCCTGATGAGGATCGGCTTTAATGCCACTCCAGATGACCTGTGCCTGCGGGGTGATGAAAAGCGAGCCATTAGCGCTCTGGTGCAGCGGTTGACGATAGCCACTCTCCAGTGAACCGCTCAGACCACTGATGTTATAACTTTCGCTCGCCACTCCATCGCCATTCACCGATGCGCGAAACGCACTGTATTGCAACCAGCTATCGATATACAGGCCGTTGCGGGACTCTGAATTTTGATACCAGGTGGCGTAAGTGCCCACGCTGTAGCCATGGAGGCTATTTTTGGCGTCATAATGTGTTTTTGTGGATTGCGTATTCCCGCGGCTGTAGCCATAACCCGCCATGATGCCTACACCGAGTCTATCCTGTTCGCTGAATTGACCACTCCACAGTTCACCGCCTCCCTGAATGACATAGCTGTTTCCGCGCATCTGCAACTGACCGCTGCCGTCTTGTGATTTACTACGGAACGCCTGTTGCCGTAACCATATGCTGGAATCTTGTGCCCGACCTTCACGATCTTTCAGGGTATGGCTGAAAAGACGATTTGCCGCTGCCATGTTGGCGAGATAGGCCCCGGCTTCAGGGCGATAAATTTGCGGTTTCTGCTCGGTTTCCGCAGCGGGCGATGGAGGTGCAACTGGCGTGTCATTGCCCGGTATTTCTGGTGATTCTGGTTCTTCAGGATCGTTGATCGGTATTTCCGGTTCCACAGGGTCCTCTGGCTCTGGTTCTGGAGCCAGTGCAGAGCGCAAATACCAGTCACCCTCATCCTGATGCAGGAAATATTCGTATGCCCCGGCCAGAGCGCGATTTTCAAGCGTAAACAGGCCATCTGATTGCCCGCCCACGCTTATCACTTCTATACCATTTACCGTTGTGGTGCCGGACCCATGGAAATTGTTTACATACAGTCTGGTGGTTCCGGCAGTATCACCTGTCACGACCAGTTTGTCGGTTGCTGAGCTATCATCGCCCAGCGCAGTATTCATGATTAACGTACCGCCACCCAGATAATTTCCGACAGTAATGGTTTTGAAGACGCCGTTCTCCCCAGGTGGAGTAAATGCCACTGTGCCTGTATTCGTCAGGCTCGTAATATCGGAATCCCCTGTCACATTCCAGCGGCTGGTCTCATCCAGCGCCATACTGTACCCGCGAACAATACGACCGGTCATTGTTGATGAACCATTCAGGGCGATATTCAGCGCCGTGGCATTAGCAGAACGCGAAACCGCATCACCAAAAATGTGCGAATTGTCGTTGGCAGCGACGTTCACCACACCGGACTGGTACGCGCCGTTGTCTTCGACACTGATCGCTGTACCTGCCTCTCCGCCGCTACGTCCCGTCAGCGTCGAGCGGGTTAAATCAAGATTAAGGTCGGTATTAATCGTTCGCACTGCGTAGCCATCCCGGGTTTCAATATGGCTATCAACCATCGGTAACGCGCTGCTGGAGCTTATTGTCTGGTAGCCGACCAGCAAACCATGACTATTATTACCTGTCATGTTTATGCTGTTCTGATTGAATCTGATATCCGGGCTTCCGCCGAGAAACATCCCCGTCGAGTTATTGCCTGAAACTTGTGCTGTCAGGCTGTCAATATGGGCTGTGGCCTCATAAATATACGCACCAACACTGACGGCCGTAGAGTTATCACCTCTAAGCATGAGTCGAATATCATTCAGGTAGGTTTTAGACCGGGTATTTTCCACACCGATACTGTCTTTACCATTCATGGTAATATCGATGTCTGTGGCGGTCAGGATTGTTGTCTGGGGTAAACCACTCCCCCTCTGGGCAGCGATAATCCCGGTTGAGCGGTATCCGTGAGATGTGATATCGATGTTATCCAGTGTCAACTCTGTATTATCTATGACTTGCGCCCCTACGCCGGAGTAACCAAACGTCTCAATGGAAGAATTGGAGAGTGAAGAGGCAACATTTGCAGTTGCATCAATATAAAGTCCATGTGATCCCAGACCGCGTGTGACAATAGTGAGATTGTTCATCGCTGCGGAGACATTTCCGTGAGTGACAGTCACGGCATTTGACTGATAACCTCTTGTTTCAATCGAGAGGTTATTTAATGTGGCTCTGGTTGCAAGATCGCTCGGGGCCAGAGCATTCGAGACGGTAATGGCTGCCGGATTCGGCGGTAATGATGAGCTTGAATCATCCCCGTTATCCAGAACAGTAATCCGACTGTTCTCAATATTCAGCGTGGCGCCGCCGGTGACCTTAATTCCTGTATCATCTAAACCGTAGCTATCTCCACGAATGGTGATATCAGAATCATTGTTTATATCCAGGTGCGAGCCGGTGCCAGTAACCTTCACGCCTCGCCCAGTGGAGACTGTACTGTTGCTGATAACCGCAGATGCACCATTACTTACTTCGCCAAGATAGGCATAACTCCATAGTGATGTATTGGCAATATTTAATAGACTTCCAGCATCCTGAGCCAAAAAAAGCCGATCGTGATAAGAGCCTGACTGTGTGGTTGAAGTCAGACTGGCTGTCGAATTCGACAATCGAATTTCCCCACCGCCATATGCTCTCAAAAGCGTATATGTCGCACCATAAAGCGTACGGTCAGCATAAATCTCCACGTTGTTACCGCTGATGATACCTCCGGTGCGGTAAGCGTCCAGAACAACAGTGGAGGCGGTATTCGTATATTGTCCACCTGGCGTTAAGGTTATTGTCTGGTTTGCGCCAGCCATAACGGTACCATCGTTGACCGCGATAGCCTTCCACGGTGCTAACGCCATCATGATCGTTATAGTAAGCATTTTTATTTTCAGACAATTATTTTCATTATAACTATACATAAGCAACATCCTTTTGCTTCTTCATTAACAATTGATTCAGATAATTACTAAATTGGTTTAATCTTCATCGTTTATGAAAAGAATATCGAGGATGACTTTTTGAGTGCAAATATAAAAATCCGAAAATCAGCGTTGAAGAACAATTTTCATTAGTTACGAGGTGAATGAAATACAGGATAAATAAATAAAAATTCGCTCAATTGGGAATAGAATAATATTTTTATCAATAATCCCAGGAGTGCTTTTTTGCTGTTACATTCTGATGTGTAGAAATCCTCTACTATATCCAGCAGATATCATTAATAAGTTATGCTCCATGGGATTGCACTTATCTGGCATAGATAAAAAAGGCCGCTTTCGCGGCCTTCATTTAATAATCAAATCGTTACTTCGCTTTGTTTTCCAGATTTTCAACCTGGGGCAAACCAGTAGCCGAAGAGGCAGAAAGCAGCCCTGACTGTGCATAGCCGAACAGCTTCTCCCGGGTATCGGTGATGTCCAGGTTACGCATGGTCAACTGCCCAATACGATCGTCCGGTGAGAACACGGAGTCACCTTTCTCCATTGTCAGACGCTCTGGCTTGTAGGTCAGGTTGTCGGACACGGTATTGAGGATCGAATAGTCGTTGCCGCGACGCAGTTCCAGCGTCACTTCACCGGTAATCTGGCTGGCGACCCAACGCTGCAGACTATCACGCAACATCAGCGCCTGAGAGTCGAACCAACGACCCTGATAGAGCAGGCGACCTAACTGACGGCCGTGGGCGTGGTACTGCTCAATGGTGTCTTCGTTGTGGATACCAGTCAGCAGACGCTCATAGGCGATATGCAGCAGCGCCATCCCAGGGGCTTCGTAAATACCGCGGCTTTTGGCTTCAATAATACGGTTTTCAATCTGGTCACTCATTCCCAGTCCGTGACGCCCGCCGATGCGGTTCGCTTCCAGCATCATTTCCACATCGTCACTGAAGGTCTTACCATTCAGCGCGACCGGATGACCCTGTTCGAAGCGAATGGTGACTTCTTCCGCGGCGATCTTCACGTTCTCATCCCAGAACTTCACGCCCATGATTGGGTTGACGATCTTAACGCTTGAGTTCAGAAACTCGAGGTCTTTGGCTTCGTGCGTCGCGCCGAGCATGTTGGAGTCCGTGGAGTAGGCCTTTTCGACGGACATTTTGTAGTCGAAACCGCAGGCGATCATAAACTCAGACATCTCATGACGACCGCCCAGTTCATCGATAAAGTCCGTATCCAGCCACGGTTTGTAGATCTGTAGTTCAGCGTTGGTCAGCAGGCCATAGCGATAGAAACGCTCGATGTCGTTTCCTTTATAGGTACTGCCGTCGCCCCAGATATTGACGCCGTCTTCTTTCATCGCTGCAACCAGCATAGTGCCGGTGACAGCACGACCGAGCGGCGTAGTATTGAAATAGGTGAGCCCACCAGTGGTGTTATGGAATGCCCCACACTGAATCGCGGCGATACCTTCAGCAACCAGTTGTTTACGGCAGTCGATCAGTCGAGCGTTCTCTGCACCGTATTCCATTGCACGACGAGGGATCTCATCATAGTCCTCCTCGTCTGGCTGACCCAGGTTCGCAGTATATGCATATGGGACAGCCCCTTTTTGTCGCATCCACAGCAGTGCCGCGCTGGTGTCCAGACCGCCGGAAAAAGCGATACCAATACGTTGACCTACCGGAAGATGCTTGAGAATCGTCGTCATAAAATAAAACCCTGCTTGATAGACTGATGGTGAGTTCGGCTTTCTGCTCTCAGTGCATGTTTATGCAAAATAAATGAGTTTTCATTTAATCATCTTTTTACTGAGACAGGAAGAGTTTCGTGTTTATTTCCGTAAATTACGCTGATGACGGCATGTCAGGTTATGTCGTTAACAAGGTTGACACAATGGGGGGGTAATCAATATAATACGCGCAGATTTTACGTCCCGTCCTCGGTACCAAATCCCAGCAGTATTTGCATCTTTTACCCAAAACGAGTAAAATTTGCCACGTTTCAGGCGCGGGGTGGAGCAGCCTGGTAGCTCGTCGGGCTCATAACCCGAAGGTCGTCGGTTCAAATCCGGCCCCCGCAACCACTTTCCCTTAGAGTTCTTTTTCAAATATACTGTGAAGACCATGGCCTTCGTAGCTGGATTTGAAAAAAATTCTTTCGGAAGGTTCTCCAGACCGCAGTTGCGGTTATAGGGTTCAGTTATCTAAAGCCCCGATTTATCGGGGTTTTTTGTTATCTGACTACAGAATAACTGGGCTTTAGGCCCTTTTTTTATGTCTTGGGGGTGGGCTTGTCCACATTAGAGCAAAAATTAACAGAGATGATTACAGCGCCAGTTGAGGCCTTAGGTTACGAACTGGTCGGCATCGAATTTATTCGCGGTCGCACATCCACACTGCGCATCTATATTGATAGTGAAGATGGCATCAATGTTGATGATTGTGCTGATGTGAGCCACCAGGTGAGCGCAGTTCTGGACGTTGAAGATCCTATTACTGTGGCTTACAACCTGGAAGTCTCCTCACCGGGTCTCGACCGCCCAATGTTCACTGCTGAACACTATGTGCGTTTCCTGGGTGAAGAAGTTTCGCTGGTACTCCGCATGGCGGTACAGAACCGCCGTAAATGGCAGGGCGTTATCAAAGCGGTAGATGGTGAAATGATCACCGTCACAGTCGAAGGAAAAGATGAAGTGTTCGCGCTGAGTAATATCCAGAAGGCGAACCTGGTTCCCCACTTTTAACAGTCTGGATGAGGTGAAAAGCCCGCGATGAACAAAGAAATTTTGGCTGTTGTTGAAGCCGTATCCAATGAAAAGGCGCTGCCACGCGAGAAAATTTTTGAAGCGTTGGAAAGTGCGCTGGCTACAGCGACAAAGAAAAAATATGAACAAGAGATTGATGTTCGCGTAGAAATCGATCGTAAAAGCGGTGATTTTGACACTTTCCGTCGTTGGGTGATTGTTGAAGAAGTGACCCAGCCGACGAAAGAAATCACGCTGGAAGCCGCACGTTTTGAAGACGAAAGCCTGAACCTGGGCGATTACGTTGAAGATCAGATTGAATCTGTGACCTTTGACCGTATCACTACCCAGACCGCAAAACAGGTTATCGTACAGAAGGTTCGTGAAGCTGAACGCGCGATGGTTGTTGATCAGTTCCGTGAACACGAAGGTGAAATCATCACCGGCGTGGTGAAGAAAGTGAACCGCGATAATATCTCTTTGGATCTGGGCAGCAATGCTGAAGCGGTGATCCTGCGCGAAGACATGCTGCCGCGTGAAAACTTCCGCCCTGGCGACCGTATTCGTGGCGTTCTTTACTCTGTTCGCCCGGAAGCACGCGGCGCGCAACTGTTCGTGACCCGTTCCAAGCCGGAAATGCTGATTGAACTGTTCCGCATTGAAGTGCCGGAAATTGGCGAAGAAGTGATTGAAATTAAGGCCGCAGCTCGCGATCCGGGTTCCCGTGCGAAAATCGCGGTGAAAACCAACGACAAGCGTATCGACCCGGTCGGCGCGTGTGTTGGTATGCGTGGCGCACGCGTTCAGGCGGTTTCGACCGAGCTGGGCGGCGAGCGCATCGATATCGTCCTGTGGGATGATAACCCGGCGCAGTTCGTGATTAACGCTATGGCACCGGCTGACGTTGCGTCTATCGTGGTGGATGAAGATAAACACACCATGGATATCGCCGTTGAAGCCGGTAACCTGGCGCAAGCAATTGGACGTAATGGTCAGAACGTCCGCCTGGCTTCGCAATTAAGCGGTTGGGAACTCAACGTGATGACCGTTGATGACCTCCAGGCTAAACATCAGGCTGAAGCACATGCCGCGATCGATACCTTCACCAAATATCTCGATATTGATGAAGAGTTCGCCACTGTTCTGGTTGAAGAAGGGTTTGCCACTCTGGAAGAACTGGCCTACGTGCCAATGAAAGAACTGCTGGAAATCGATGGCCTTGATGAGCCGACCGTTGAAGCACTGCGCGAGCGTGCTAAAAACGCACTGACCACTCTGGCACTGGCCCAGGAAGAAAGCCTCGGTGATAACAAGCCGGCTGACGATCTGCTGAATCTGGAAGGATTAGATCGCGATATGGCCTTCAAACTGGCTGCCCGTGGTGTTTGTACGCTGGAAGATCTCGCCGAACAGGGCATTGATGATCTGGCTGATATCGAAGGGTTGACCGACGAAAAAGCCGGTGAGCTGATTATGGCTGCCCGTAATATTTGCTGGTTCGGCGACGAAGCGTAATAAACTGTAGCAGGAAGGAACAGCATGACAGATGTAACCGTAAAAACGCTGGCCGCAGAGATACAGACCTCCGTGGATCGCCTGGTACAGCAATTTGCTGATGCCGGTATCCCGAAGTCTGCTGATGACTCTGTGTCCGCACAAGAAAAACAGACTTTACTGGCGCACCTGAACCGTGAAAATGGTTCTGGCCCGGATAAGCTGACGCTGCAGCGTAAAACGCGTAGCACCCTGAACATTCCAGGTACCGGTGGAAAAAGCAAATCGGTACAAATCGAAGTCCGCAAGAAGCGCACCTTTGTGAAACGTGATCCGCAAGAGGCCGAACGCCTTGCCGCGGAAGAGCAAGCGCAGCGTGAAGCGGAAGAGCAGGCCCGTCGTGAGGCAGAAGAAATGGCCAAACGCGAGGCGCAACAAAAAGCTGACCGTGAGGCCGCAGAACAAGCTAAGCGTGACGCCGCTGATAAAGCGAAACGCGAAGCTGCGGAAAAAGACAAAGTGAGCAATCAACAGACTGACGATATGACCAAAACCGCCCAGGCCGAGAAAGCCCGCCGTGAGAATGAAGCTGCAGAGCTGAAGCGTAAAGCGGAAGAAGAAGCACGCCGCAAGCTTGAAGAAGAAGCGCGCCGCGTAGCGGAAGAAGCTCGCCGTATGGCGGAAGAGAACGCAGGCGTGTGGGCTGAGCAGGAAAAAGTGGAAGAAGATAAGAGCGATTATCATGTCACCACTTCTCAGCACGCTCGCCAGGCCGAAGACGAAAACGATCGTGAAGTGGAAGGCGGTCGTGGCCGTGGCCGCAACACGAAAGCGGCGCGTCCGGCGAAGAAAGGCAACAAACACGCTGAATCCAAAGCCGACCGTGAAGAAGCGCGTGCCGCGGTTCGCGGTGGTAAAGGCGGCAAACAGCGTAAAGGTTCCGCACTGCAGCAGGGCTTCCAGAAGCCAGCGCAGGCTGTTAACCGTGACGTTGTGATTGGCGAAACCATCACCGTTGGCGATCTGGCGAACAAGATGGCGGTTAAAGGCTCTCAGGTCATCAAAGCGATGATGAAGCTGGGTGCAATGGCGACCATCAACCAGGTGATCGACCAGGAAACCGCACAGCTGGTTGCCGAGGAAATGGGCCACAAAGTTATCCTGCGTCGTGAGAACGAGCTGGAAGAAGCCGTAATGAGCGACCGTGATACGGGTGCTGCGGCTGAACCGCGCGCACCGGTGGTGACCATCATGGGTCACGTTGACCACGGTAAAACGTCTCTGCTGGACTACATTCGTTCAACGAAAGTGGCCTCTGGCGAAGCGGGCGGTATTACCCAGCACATCGGTGCTTACCACGTTGAAACCGACAACGGTATGATCACCTTCCTGGACACCCCGGGCCACGCCGCGTTTACCTCCATGCGTGCTCGTGGTGCACAGGCAACGGATATCGTGGTTCTGGTTGTTGCAGCAGACGACGGCGTGATGCCGCAGACCATCGAAGCTATCCAGCACGCGAAAGCGGCGGGTGTGCCGGTTGTGGTTGCAGTAAACAAAATCGATAAGCCGGAAGCCGATCCGGATCGCGTTAAAAACGAACTGTCCCAGTACGGCATTCTGCCGGAAGAGTGGGGCGGTGAGAGCCAGTTCGTCCACGTTTCTGCAAAAGCAGGTACTGGTATCGACGAACTGCTGGATGCGATCCTGCTGCAGGCCGAAGTTCTCGAACTGAAAGCGGTCCGTAAAGGGATGGCGAGCGGTGCGGTTATCGAATCCTTCCTGGATAAAGGTCGTGGTCCGGTTGCTACCGTACTGGTGCGCGAAGGTACGCTGCATAAAGGCGATATCGTACTGTGCGGCTTCGAATACGGTCGCGTTCGTGCGATGCGTAACGAACTGGGTCAGGAAGTTCTGGAAGCAGGTCCGTCCATTCCGGTGGAAATCCTGGGTCTGTCCGGTGTTCCGGCAGCCGGTGACGAAGTGACCGTGGTACGTGACGAGAAGAAAGCACGTGAAGTTGCACTGTATCGTCAGGGCAAATTCCGTGAAGTGAAACTGGCACGTCAGCAGAAATCTAAACTCGAGAACATGTTCGCCAACATGACCGAAGGCGAAGTTCACGAAGTGAACATCGTGCTGAAGGCCGACGTTCAGGGTTCTGTGGAAGCGATCTCCGACTCCTTGCTGAAACTGTCTACCGACGAAGTGAAAGTGAAGATCATCGGTTCTGGTGTCGGTGGTATCACCGAAACCGACGCAACCCTGGCCGCAGCGTCCAACGCGATTCTGGTTGGCTTCAACGTTCGTGCGGATGCCTCTGCGCGTAAAGTGATTGAATCCGAAAGCCTGGATCTGCGCTACTACTCCGTCATCTATAACCTGATCGATGAAGTGAAAGCGGCGATGAGCGGTATGCTGTCTCCGGAACTGAAACAGCAGATCATCGGTCTGGCTGAAGTACGTGACGTGTTCAAATCACCGAAATTTGGTGCCATCGCGGGCTGTATGGTTACCGAAGGGACGATCAAACGTCACAACCCAATCCGCGTCCTGCGTGACAACGTGGTTATCTACGAAGGCGAGCTGGAATCCCTGCGCCGCTTCAAAGATGACGTTAACGAAGTCCGTAACGGTATGGAATGTGGTATCGGCGTGAAGAACTACAATGACGTTCGCGTTGGCGATATGATCGAAGTGTTCGAGATCATCGAGATTCAACGTACCATCGCATAATCTTCGTCGTCTTTTGGGCCGCCACTGCGTTGGCTACGAGCGTTCACCCCGGTCACATAGTTATATGCTCCGGGGATTCACGCCCTTGTTGCCTTGTTGCAACCCAAAATACTTAGAAGATGGTTTTGCGTAGGCCGGGGAAGCGAAGCGCCACCCGGCAATAATTTTTAAAAGGGGCTTAGGGCCCCTTTTTTGTCTGGAGAATTTATTATGGCGAAAGAATTTGGTCGCCCGCAGCGCGTGGGACAGGAGATGCAAAAAGAGATCGCAATCATCCTGCAGCGCGAAATTAAAGACCCGCGTCTGGGCATGATGACCACCGTTTCCGGTGTCGAAATGTCTCGCGATCTGGCGTATGCCAAAGTGTATGTCACCTTCCTGAATGACAAAGATGAAGACGCTATCAAGGCAGGCATCAAAGCGTTACAGGAAGCGTCCGGCTTCATCCGTAGCCTACTGGGTAAAGCGATGCGACTGCGTATCGTGCCGGAACTGACCTTCTTCTACGATAATTCGCTGGTGGAAGGGATGCGCATGTCCAACCTGGTGACCAACGTGGTTAAACATGACGAAGAACGTCGTGTAAACCCGGACGACAGCAAGGAGGACTAATGAGTCGTCCTCGTCGTCGTGGTCGCGACATTCACGGTGTCCTGCTGCTGGATAAGCCGCAGGGCATGTCCAGCAATGACGTACTGCAAAAAGTTAAACGCATTTATAACGCCAATCGCGCCGGGCATACCGGGGCGCTGGATCCGTTAGCGACCGGCATGCTGCCGATTTGCCTCGGGGAAGCGACCAAGTTTTCGCAGTATCTGCTGGATTCTGACAAGCGTTATCGGGTGATTGCCCGTCTGGGACAGCGTACAGACACGTCCGATGCCGATGGGCAAATCGTACAGGAGCGCCCGGTCGCCTTCACCCCCGAGCAACTGGCGGCCGCGCTGGACGCGTTCCGCGGTGATATCGAGCAGGTGCCATCGATGTATTCGGCGCTGAAGTATCAGGGTAAAAAACTGTACGAATACGCGCGTCAGGGCATTGAAGTGCCGCGTGAAGCCCGACCGATTACCGTTTACGAGCTGTTGTTTATCCGTCATGAAGGGGATGAACTGGAGCTGGAAGTGCACTGTTCGAAAGGCACTTATATTCGTACTATTATTGACGATCTGGGTGAGAAGCTGGGATGTGGCGCGCATGTGATCTTCCTGCGTCGTCTGACGGTCAGCAAATATCCGGTGGATCGTATGGTCACGCTGGAGCGTCTGCGTGAAATGGTCGAACAGGCGGAGCAACAGGGGATCCCGGCAGCACAGTTGCTTGATCCGCTGTTGATGCCGATGGACAGTCCGGCATTGGACTACCCTGTCGTTAATTTGCCGCTAACCTCATCGGTTTACTTCAAAAACGGTAACCCGGTTCGCACGAACGACGCCCCGCAGGAAGGGTTAGTCCGTGTCACGGAAGGTGATGACGGTAAATTTATCGGTATGGGTGAGATCGACGACGAAGGTCGCGTGGCGCCTCGCCGATTAGTGGTGGGGTATCCGGCGTAGCACGGGTTCGTCTTGCGATAAGAAGGCGCTACGAGTAGAATACTGCCGCTTAACGTCGCGTGAATTTTTTAACAGTTCACCTGGCGTACACTGGGAACGCTGAATTAGAGATCGGCGTCCTTTCATACTTAATACTTTGGAGTTTTAAAATGTCTCTAAGTACTGAAGCTACAGCTAAAATCGTTTCTGAGTTTGGTCGTGATGCAAACGACACCGGTTCTACCGATGTTCAGGTTGCACTGTTGACTGCACAGATTAACCACCTGCAGGGCCACTTTGCAGAGCACAAAAAAGATCACCACAGCCGTCGTGGTCTGCTGCGCATGGTTTCTCAGCGTCGTAAACTGCTCGACTACCTGAAACGTAAAGATGTTGCACGCTACACCGCGCTGATCGAGCGTCTGGGTCTGCGTCGCTAATTCTTGCGAGTTTCGTAAAAGGGGGCCTTCATGGCCCCTTTTTTCAAGCAGATGGCAGCAATTCACTGGAAACTATTGTATTGTTGCTATGAATGATCTTCCGTTGCAGAGGTTCGCGCGGCTAATGAGAGGCTTTACCCAATTTCGTATGGGTTAGGGTTGTCATTAGTCGCGAGGATGCGCAGAAGATCGGGTATTAACGGCGATTCAGTCTGTGTCGCCAAAAAATTGGAAAGGATATTATTTTGCTTAATCCGATCGTTCGTAAATTCCAGTACGGTCAGCATACCGTTACGCTGGAAACCGGCATGATGGCCCGTCAGGCCACTGCCGCTGTTATGGTTAGCATGGATGACACGGCGGTATTCGTGACCGTTGTCGGCCAGAAAAAAGCGAAGCCGGGCCAGGACTTCTTCCCGCTGACCGTTAACTATCAGGAGCGTACCTACGCTGCTGGCCGCATCCCAGGTAGCTTCTTCCGTCGTGAAGGCCGTCCAAGCGAAGGCGAAACCCTGATCGCGCGTCTGATTGACCGCCCGGTTCGTCCGCTGTTCCCGGAAGGTTTCGTGAACGAAGTTCAGGTTATCGCAACCGTCGTTTCCGTTAACCCGCAGGTTAACCCGGATATCGTCGCGATGATCGGTGCCTCTGCTGCACTGTCTCTGTCTGGTATTCCGTTCAACGGCCCAATCGGTGCGGCACGTGTGGGTTATATCAATGACCAGTACGTACTGAACCCGACTCAGGACGAGCTGAAAGAGAGCAAACTGGATCTGGTCGTTGCCGGTACGGAAGCCGCCGTACTGATGGTTGAATCCGAAGCAGAACTGCTGAGCGAAGACCAGATGCTGGGTGCTGTCGTGTTTGGTCACGAACAGCAGCAGGTGGTTATCAAAGAAATCAACGAACTGGTGAAAGAAGCCGGTAAACCACGTTGGGACTGGCAGCCGGAAGCGGTGAACGAAGCGCTGAACGCGCGCGTTGCAGCCCTGGCAGAATCTCGCCTGAGCGACGCTTACCGTATCACCGACAAACAAGAGCGTTATGCTCAGGTTGACGTGATCAAGTCTGAAACCATCGCAACGCTGGTTGCAGAAGATGAGTCCCTGGACGCTAACGAACTGGGTGAAATCCTGCACGCAATCGAGAAAAACGTGGTGCGTAGCCGTGTACTGGCCGGCGAACCGCGTATTGATGGCCGCGAAAAAGACATGATCCGTGGTCTGGACGTGCGTACTGGCGTACTGCCACGTACCCACGGTTCCGCACTGTTCACCCGTGGCGAAACTCAGGCGCTGGTTACCGCAACCCTGGGTACCACCCGTGATGCGCAGAGCCTCGACGAACTGATGGGCGAGCGTACTGACAACTTCCTGTTCCACTACAACTTCCCTCCGTACTGCGTCGGCGAAACCGGCATGGTCGGTTCTCCGAAGCGTCGTGAAATTGGTCACGGTCGTCTGGCGAAGCGCGGCGTGCTGGCAGTGATGCCGGATCTGGATAAATTCCCGTACACCGTGCGTGTGGTTTCTGAAATCACCGAATCCAACGGTTCTTCTTCCATGGCTTCCGTGTGTGGTGCCTCTCTGGCGCTGATGGACGCAGGCGTGCCGATCAAAGCGGCCGTTGCGGGTATCGCGATGGGTCTGGTGAAAGAAGGCGACAACTACGTTGTTCTGTCTGACATCCTGGGCGACGAAGATCACCTGGGCGATATGGACTTCAAAGTTGCGGGCTCCCGCGACGGTATCTCTGCGCTGCAGATGGATATCAAAATTGAAGGTATCACCAAAGAGATCATGCAGGTTGCTCTGAACCAGGCTAAAGGTGCGCGTCTGCATATCCTGGGCGTGATGGAACAGGCGATTAACGCGCCACGCGGCGACATTTCTCAGTTTGCACCGCGTATCCACACCATTAAGATCAGCCCGGACAAAATCAAAGATGTGATCGGTAAAGGCGGTTCTGTGATCCGTGCGCTGACCGAAGAGACTGGCACCACCATCGAAATCGAAGATGACGGTACCGTGAAAATCGCAGCAACCGACGGTGAAAAAGCGAAATACGCAATTCGCCGTATCGAAGAGATCACCGCAGAAATCGAAGTAGGCCGTATCTACAACGGTAAAGTGACCCGTATCGTCGACTTTGGTGCGTTCGTTGCCATCGGCGGCGGTAAAGAAGGTCTGGTACACATCTCGCAGATCGCAGATAAGCGCGTTGAGAAAGTGACCGATTACCTGCAGATGGGCCAGGAAGTACCGGTTAAAGTTCTGGAAGTTGACCGCCAGGGCCGTGTACGTCTGAGCATTAAAGAAGCAACTGAACAATCTCAGCCTGCCGCCGCACCGGAAGCTCCGGTAAGCGAACAGGGCGAGTAAGGTTGCCATTTGCCCTCCGCCGTTGCGGAGGGCTTTTAACCTGGCAGGACGCCTTGTTAGCAACCGGGGAACAGGACGTTCAATTAATCGTTGTCTTCGGGAGTGGGAAATGAAGCCTTTTTTGCGCTGGTGTTTCGTGGCAACAGCACTCACGCTGGCTGGATGCAGTAACTCCACCTGGCGTAAGAGTGAAGTCCTCGCAGTACCATTGCAACCGACTTTGCAGCAGGAAGTGATTCTGGCACGCATGGAACAAATTCTTGCCAGTCGGGCTTTAACCGATGACGAACGCGCACAGCTTTTATATGAGCGCGGAGTGTTGTATGATAGTCTCGGTCTGAGGGCATTAGCGCGAAATGATTTTTCACAAGCGCTGGCAATCCGACCTGATATGCCTGAAGTATTCAATTACTTAGGCATTTATTTAACGCAGGCAGGCAATTTTGATGCTGCCTATGAAGCGTTTGATTCTGTACTTGAGCTTGATCCAACTTACAACTACGCGCACTTAAATCGCGGTATCGCATTGTATTACGGCGGTCGCGATAAGTTAGCGCAAGATGATCTGCTGGCGTTTTATCAAGACGATCCCAATGATCCTTTCCGCAGCCTGTGGCTTTATCTCGCCGAGCAGAAGCTCGATGAGAAGCAGGCAAAAGTCGCGCTGAAACAGCGCTTCGAGAAATCGGATAAAGAACAATGGGGATGGAACATTGTCGAGTTCTACCTGGGCAACATTAGCGAAGCAACGCTGATGGATAGGCTCAAGGCGGACGCAACGGATAACACCTCGCTCGCTGAGCATCTCAGTGAAACCAACTTCTATTTAGGTAAGTACTACCTAAGTCTGGGGGATTTGGACAACGCTACGGCATTGTTCAAACTGGCGGTGGCTAACAACGTTCATAACTTTGTTGAGCACCGATATGCATTGTTGGAATTATCGCTCCTGGGCCAGGACCAAGATGACCTGGCAGAATCGGACCAGCAATAGCTGACGTACACATCAGCCCGTAATCTTTTTGATTGCCATCACCTTCGCGGGTGAGGGCGTTGTTGTTCGTTAATACACCTACTTTGAGCCGGTTCACACTTTTCAATGAAAATTGCAGATCAATTTCATGATGAGTTATGTAGACTGGCCGCCATTAATTTTGAGGCACACGTACTACATGGCTGAATTCGAAACCACTTTTGCAGATCTGGGCCTGAAGGCTCCTATCCTTGAAGCCCTTAACGATCTGGGTTACGAAAAACCATCTCCAATCCAGGCAGAGTGCATTCCGCATCTGCTGGGCGGTCGCGATGTTCTGGGTATGGCCCAGACCGGTAGCGGCAAAACGGCAGCGTTCTCTTTACCGCTGCTCAACAATCTTGATCCTGAGCTGAAGGCACCTCAGATTCTGGTGCTGGCCCCGACCCGCGAACTGGCGGTTCAGGTAGCCGAAGCGATGACGGATTTCTCTAAACACATGCGCGGCGTGAACGTGGTTGCCCTGTACGGCGGCCAGCGTTATGACGTGCAGTTACGCGCCCTGCGTCAAGGGCCGCAGATCGTCGTCGGTACGCCGGGTCGTCTGCTTGATCACTTAAAACGCGGTACCCTGGATCTGTCTCGTCTGAGCGGTCTGGTACTGGACGAAGCCGATGAAATGCTGCGTATGGGCTTCATCGAAGACGTTGAAACCATCATGGCGCAGATCCCGGAAGGTCATCAGACCGCTCTGTTCTCTGCCACCATGCCGGAAGCGATTCGTCGCATTACCCGCCGCTTCATGAAAGAGCCGCAGGAAGTGCGCATTCAGTCCAGCGTCACTACCCGTCCGGACATCAGCCAGAGTTACTGGACTGTCTGGGGCATGCGTAAAAACGAAGCGCTGGTGCGTTTCCTGGAAGCGGAAGATTTTGATGCGGCGATTATCTTCGTTCGTACCAAAAACGCGACTCTGGAAGTGGCTGAAGCGCTGGAGCGTAGCGGCTATAACAGCGCCGCGCTGAACGGCGACATGAACCAGGCGCTGCGTGAGCAGACCCTGGAACGTCTGAAAGACGGTCGTCTGGATATCCTGATTGCAACCGACGTTGCGGCCCGTGGCCTGGACGTTGAGCGTATCAGCCTGGTCGTAAACTACGATATCCCAATGGATTCCGAGTCTTACGTTCACCGTATCGGTCGTACCGGTCGTGCGGGTCGTGCAGGCCGTGCGCTGCTGTTCGTTGAGAACCGCGAGCGTCGTCTGCTGCGTAACATTGAACGCACGATGAAGCTGACCATTCCGGAAGTTGAACTGCCGAACGCTGAACTGTTGGGCAAACGTCGTCTGGAAAAATTTGCGGCTAAAGTACAGCAGCAGCTGGAAAGCAGCGATCTGGATCAGTACCGTGCGCTGCTGGCGAAACTGCAGCCGACGGCGGAAGACGAAGAGCTGGATATCGAAACTCTGGCTGCCGCTCTGCTTAAGATGGCGCAGGGCGAACGTCCGCTGATTCTGCCGCCAGATGCGCCGATGCGTCCGAAGCGTGAGTTCCGCGACCGTGACGATCGTGGTCCGCGTGACCGTAACGATCGTGGCCCGCGTGGCGACCGTGAAGACCGTCCGCGTCGTGAACGTCGTGACGTTGGCGATATGCAGCTGTACCGCATTGAAGTGGGCCGTGATGATGGCGTTGAAGTTCGTCATATCGTTGGCGCGATTGCAAACGAAGGCGACATCAGCAGCCGTTACATTGGTAACATCAAGCTGTTCGCTTCGCACTCCACCATCGAACTGCCGAAAGGTATGCCGGGTGAAGTCCTGCAGCACTTTACGCGCACTCGCATCCTGAACAAGCCGATGAACATGCAGCTGCTGGGCGATGCACAGCCGCACACTGAACGCCGTGGCGGTGGTCGTAGCTTTGGTGGCGAGCGTCGTGAAGGCGGTCGCGGTTTCGGCGGTGAGCGTCGTGAAGGTGGTCGTGGTGATGGGCGTCGTTTCAGCGGCGAACGTCGCGAAGGTAGCCGTGCACCACGTCGTGAAGAAGGCTCCAGCCGTCGTCGTGACGCGTAAACATCTTGCTTACTGACGTAAAGTAATAGATACAGCCCCGGTAAAACTATCGGGGCTTTTTTTATTTCATTTGTACTATTGTACTGGTACAGTGCAACGCATTAAAATGCCGTCACAACATTATTCGCTGGAGAAATCGCTAAATGGCAACACTAACCACCACCCAGACATCACCTTCGCTGCTCGGCGGCGTGGTGATCATCGGCGGCACCATTATCGGCGCAGGGATGTTCTCTCTGCCGGTGGTCATGTCCGGGGCGTGGTTTTTCTGGTCAATGGCGGCGCTGGTCTTTACCTGGTTCTGCATGCTGCATTCCGGTTTGATGATCCTCGAAGCCAACCTCAACTATCGTATCGGTTCAAGCTTCGACACCATCACCAAAGATCTGCTGGGCAAAGGCTGGAACGTCGTCAACGGTATTTCTATTGCCTTCGTGCTCTATATCCTGACCTACGCCTATATTTCGGCGAGCGGTTCGATTTTGCACCATACCTTCAGCGAAATGTCGCTGAATGTGCCTGCGCGTGCGGCAGGGTTTGGCTTTGCCCTGTTGGTGGCGTTTGTGGTGTGGTTGAGCACCAAAGCGGTGAGTCGCATGACGGCGATCGTGCTGGGTGCGAAAGTCATTACTTTTTTCCTGACCTTCGGCAGTCTGCTCGGGCACGTCACGCCGACCACGCTGTTTAACGTCTCGGAAAGTCACGCCTCTTATACGCCGTACCTGTTGATGACGCTGCCATTCTGTCTGGCGTCCTTTGGTTACCACGGTAACGTCCCGAGCCTGATGAAATACTACGGCAAAGATCCGCGCACTATTGTGAAGTGCCTGGTCTACGGTACGCTGCTGGCGCTGGTGCTCTACTCCGTCTGGTTGCTGGGAACGATGGGAAACATTCCGCGTCCAGAGTTTATCGGTATCGCGCAGAAGGGCGGCAATATTGATGTGTTGGTTCAGGCGCTAAGCGGCGTGCTGAACAGTCGCAGTCTGGACCTGTTGCTGGTGGTGTTCTCCAACTTTGCGGTGGCGAGTTCATTCCTCGGCGTGACGCTGGGACTGTTTGACTATCTGGCGGATCTGTTTGGTTTCGATGATTCGGCGCTGGGGCGCTTCAAAACGGCGCTGCTTACCTTTGTGCCGCCAATCGCCGGTGGGTTGCTGTGGCCGAACGGTTTCCTGTATGCCATTGGTTATGCAGGACTGGCGGCGACCATCTGGGCCGCGATTGTACCGGCGTTGCTGGCACGTAAATCGCGTCAGCGCTTTGGTAGCCCGAAATTCCGTGTCTGGGGTGGTAAGCCGATGATTGTCCTGATTCTGGTTTTTGGTGTCGGTAACGCGCTGGTACATATCCTGTCGAGCTTTAATTTATTGCCTGTGTACCAGTAAGTCTTTTGTGCCGGATGGCGGCTACACCTTATCCGGCCTACGCGATCTCGTAGGCCAGGTAAGTGGAAGCGCCACCGGGCAAAAACTACCCCACCAACTCTTCTTTCACATCCATCGCCAGATCAAACGAGTGCAGACGCGCCTGATGGTCAAAAATCTGCCCGTTAACCATGATCTCGTCCGCCTGGGTTTCACGCAGAATAGACTCCAGTCCGTGGCGTACTTTCGTTTTATCACCCACCAGCGACATGCTCAGCGCCTGTTGCACACCATACTGTTCTGACGGCGACCAGAACTGATCCATATTTTGAATCGGCGCCGGGAGTTGGCCCGTTTCGCCACGCCGCAACTTGACGAAAGCCTGCTGCATCGAGGTGAAAAGATACTCTGCATCACGGTTACTGTCGGCGGCAATGATGTTGATGCACACCATTGCATACGGTTTTTCCAGCCGCGCGGATGGCCGGAACTGCGTGCGGTACAGATGCAGCGCCTGGAACAGCATATCCGGTGCGAAGTGGGAGGCAAAAGCGAACGGCAGGCCAAGCTGTGCGGCTAACTGCGCGCTATAGAGGCTGGAACCTAACAGCCAGACCGGGATCTTCTCGCCGTAGCCAGGCACCGGGCGCACCTGCGGATTTGGATCGCGTGCGTCAAACCAGTCCACCAGCTCAGCGACGTCGCGAGGGAAGTTATCGATATCGCCGCCCATATGGCGACGCAGGGCTCGCATTGTCGGCTGGTCGCTGCCCGGCGCGCGGCCCAGGCCGAGATCAATGCGTCCCGGATAGAGCGTATTCAACGTACCGAACTGCTCGGCAATGACCAGCGGTGAGTGATTGGGAAGCATGACGCCGCCGGAACCGAGGTGCAAAGTCCGGGTGTTGGCGGCCAGATAGCCAATCAGTACCGACGTTGCTGCACTGGCGATACCGGTCATGTTGTGGTGTTCCGCCAGCCAGTAGCGGTGGTAGCCTCGTTTTTCCGCGAGGCGGGCGAGATCCAGCGAGTGCGAGAACGCCTCTTTTGCTGAAGATCCGTCAGGAATCGGTGCCAGATCCAGCACCGAGAAAGGAATGGTTTTGTCAGTCATAACGGCTCACTTTGTTACCAGTTAATCTTTTCATACTGCATTAAAGATTAGTTAATGTTGTTAACAAAGTGAGCTATTTATCAGGGCTGCAGTTCGAGACCCGCCAGCCGTTTCCAGTAGCCATTGCAATCGCTGTGCGCGGTAAGCGGCAACGGCGCGTGCCCCGTTTCGTTGGCGCGGAAGGCGTCAAGCATCGCGAATGTCTCGGTTCCCAGCGGTGACAGACGCACAATATCCACCAGTCCCTGCATTGACGTCAGTTCGTTCCCCAGATTGTAGATATAGCCGCTCATGGTCTGAATGCCATTGAGGACGAACACCTGTTGATTCTCCTGGGAGAGCACGTCGCGGCCATTCGGGTACTTGATGCAGCAGGTTTCGCATTCATCTTTCGGCCGGTCTTCCGAACGAGCGGTAAAACAGCGAGCGGAGTAAGCCAGCGGCAGATGCCCGTAGCTCAGGACTTCCACTTCAAACTGCTGGCGAATCCCCAGTTCATCACACTGATTGAGCAGGTTCACCAGCCAGTCGCGGGACAGTTCTACCGGCATGCACCAGCGCACCATTCCGTGTTTGAGCAGCAGGCGCAGCGTGACCGCGTTGTAGCAGTTCAGCGCGTGTCCGGCGACAAACGGGAGTTTGCGGTCGGCGCACATATTCACCACGCCAAGATCGCTGGCCTCCAGCAAAAAGTCGCCGTTTTCGACATAACGCTTCAGCTCATTCAGCTCAGAAGAGGCTTGTACCAGCGCCAGCGTTGAAAGTACCACCTGCTTACCGCTACCGGCGAGCGACTTCGCCATATCCAGCCAGTCGCCGACTTTCGTGGCGCGGCGTTTGCTGCACACCGCTTCACCGAGATAGATAACATCCGCGCTGCTGGCAGCGGCCTGCTGATAAAAGTCTTCCAGCGTCTCTTTCGGCCAGTAGTAAAGCACCGGCCCTAAGGAATATTTCATTGCTTTTCTCACTGCCATTTACGGTGATACGCGCCAAGCGTCGTCTGAGTGCCTTCGGACATCGCGCCGAGCGTCTCCATCCAGGCTGCTTGCGGCGTATAGTTTTGCGGGTCGGCCACACAGCGGTCGATCGCCTGACGCCACACTTTCGCGACCTGGCTGACATAGGCCGGGCTGCGCTGACGACCTTCAATTTTCACCGAGGCAATATTCGCCGCCAGTAGTTCCGGCAGCAGTTCCAGCGTGTTCAGGCTGGTTGGTTCTTCCAGTGCGTGGTAACGCTCACCGTCAACCAGGTAACGCCCTTTACACAGCGTCGGATAACCGGCGTTTTCCCCATCCTGATAGCGGTCGATCAACACTTCATTCAGACGAGATTCCAGCCCCTGTGGCGTCTGCTGCCAGCGTACAAAGCGGGCAGGGGAACAGGCGCCTACCGTATTAGGAGATTCACCGGTTAACCAGGACGAGAGATAACAGCGACCTTCCGCCATAATGCATAGACTGCCGAAAGCAAAAACTTCCAGCGGCACCGGCGTCACGCGGGCAAGCTGTTTCACCTGATGAATCGAGAGCACGCGTGGCAGGACGACGCGGGCAACGTCAAAATTGCGATGATAAAAGTTGATCGCTTCTTCATTTGTTGCCGAAGCCTGAACAGAGACATGGCGCTCAATATGCGGATAACGAACTGCGGCATACTCAAGCATCGCGAGATCGGCAAGGATCAGCGCATCCGCACCCAGTTGCGCGGCCATATCCACCGCGCGCTGCCAGCGGGCATAACCATCTGGATGCGCAAAGGTGTTAATGGCGATGTGCAATTTGCGGCGGTGTTGATGGACAAAACTCACCGCTTCCTGCAATTTCTTCTCGGTAAAGTTAAGGCCGGCGAAGTGGCGGGCGTTGGTATCATCTTTAAGCCCGATATAAACAGCATCAGCGCCGTTTTCGATGGCCGCCTTAAGCGCCGGGAGATTTCCGGCAGGGCAGAGCAGCTCCATAATTTATCCTGAAGATTGCGCCGCCTGGGACGCATAATTGTTAACGAACAAGGATTTTAGTTAACCTTGCTGCGACAATTTTTGATTTAAGGCAGTTAAAGTCGTATTGATATCAGTAATAAAGAGGTAGAGATTTCGTACGCAATTGTTGATTTACGCCGCTATGTCGTTTATCTGATATGGCAAAATAGCAGGATAATTGAAACAGGGAGTAAAGCTCGTGTTAGATAAGCTGCGTTCACGCTTAGTACATTTCGGTCCGTCTCTGATGAGTGTGCCAGTTAAACTGACGCCCTTTGCACTGCAACGCCAGGTTCTGCAACAGGTCCTGAGCTGGCAGTTTCGCCAGGCCCTGGCAGACGGTGAACTGGAATTCCTGGAAGGCCGTTGGTTAAGCATTACGGTTCGCGATATCGGCCTGAAGTGGTATACCTCGGTCGAGAATGACAAACTGATCGTCTGCGAGGATGCGCAAGCCGACGTGAGTTTTAGCGCTGATGCCAGCGATCTGTTGATGATCGCCGCACGTAAGCAGGATCCGGATACGCTCTTCTTCCAGCGCCGTCTGGTGATCGAAGGGGATACGGAGTTAGGGTTGTATGTGAAAAACCTGATGGATGCCATTGACCTGGAGCAGATGCCCAAAGCGTTGCGCGTTATGCTGCTGCAACTGGCGGATTTTGTTGAGGCGGGCATGAAATACTCGCCAGAAACCAAACAAACATCGGTAGGTGAACCATGCTGATTCGAGTAGAAATTCCCATTGACGCCCCCGGCATTGATGCCCTGCTGCGTCGTTCATTCGAAAGCGATGCGGAAGCGAAACTGGTTCACGACCTACGTGAAGATGGTTTTCTGACGCTCGGTCTGGTCGCCACCGACGATGAAGGTCAGGTGGTGGGTTATGTGGCATTCAGCCCCGTCGACGTGCAGGGCGAAGATCTGCAGTGGGTTGGTATGGCACCGCTGGCGGTAGACGAAAACTATCGTGGACAAGGTCTGGCCCGCCAACTGGTTTATGAAGGACTGGATTCACTCAATGAATTTGGCTATGCCGCCGTGGTCACCCTGGGCGATCCGGCACTGTACAGCCGTTTTGGTTTCGAACTGGCCGCCCACCACGATCTGCATTGCCGCTGGCCAGGCACGGAAAGTGCGTTCCAGGTGCATCGCTTAGCGGATGATGCATTAAGCGGCGTCACGGGACTGGTCGAGTATCACGATCACTTTAATCGTTTTTAAGCGTCGGGGTTTGCAGATCATGCAGTAATGCTGCAAACCCTTCGCCTTCTGCGACGAGCCGTTCTTTCTGCCGCTTAGTGAGTTTTTTGACCCGGTATTCTGCGCGCAGCGCCAGTGAGCGATCGCCAACCGGCGCGGAAAACGCCAGCGTCAGTTCTCCTTTTCCCCGCAGCGCTTTTGCCCCTTTTCCTTGTTGATGTTGTTGATAGCGGCGCGCTACATCGGTGGTGATCCCGGTGTACAGGGCGTTGTCGGCGGTGCGAATCAGATAGAGATACCAGGGTGTCATCGTGGCCTTCGGCGTGTTACGTTTCTGGCATCCAGTATAAAAGAGAACCAAGATGGAAACACTTACTGCGATCAGTCGTTGGCTGGCGAAACAACACGTTGTGACCTGGTGTGTGCATCGCGAAGGTGAACTGTGGTGTGCAAATGCGTTTTACCTTTTCGACGCCAAAAAGGTCGTTTTTTATGTGCTGACGGAAGAGAAAACGCGTCATGCGCAGATGTCCGGACCGCGTGCACCCGTTGCCGGAACGGTAAATGGGCAACCGAAAACGGTCGCATTGATTCGCGGCGTGCAGTTTAAAGGGGAGATTCGCCAGCTGGTTGGAGAGGAAAGCGACGCGGCGCGACAGGCCTATCTTCGCCGCTTCCCGGTTGCCAGAATGCTGTCCGCGCCGGTATGGGAAATCCGCCTTGATGAACTCAAGTTCACCGACAACACCCTGGGTTTTGGCAAAAAATTAGTGTGGTTACGTCAGTCAGGCACCGAGAATGCGTAAGGCTTCACGATTGAACGCCGGCAGATCGTCAGGGGTACGACTGGTCACCAGTTGGTCTTTATCCACCACCACTTCCTGATCGTAAAATTCTGCACCGGCGTTTTTCACGTCGATAATGATCGGTTTAACGGCGGTCAGTTTACGCCCGCGAATCACATCGGCACTGATCAGCAACTGGGGTCCGTGGCAGATGGCGAAGACCGGTTTACCCGTATTCACGAAATCGCGCGTAAAGGTGACGAAACGGTCATCGCCGCGAAGGTAATCCGGAGAATGGCCGCCAGGTAACAGCAACGCATCGAAATCGGCCGGACGCACTTCATCAATCGCTTTATCAATCGTGACGCTGGCTTCGCCTTTTTTCCCTTTTACGGTTTTACCTGCCTGTTTTTCAATCGTAATAACCTCATGCCCGGCCTGACGAAACTCTGCTGCGGGTGAGGTGAATTCTGAGTCCTCAAACTCGTCAGTGATTAAAACGGCAATCTTCTTACTCATGCTTCCTCCGCTGGATCTGCATTGGATAAGGCAATTTTTCCCTGATGATGGATAATTACCTTGTGAACTACTAAGCCTGGTCGATAGGGCTGAGGGTGCAAGGCGGACAATTCTGGAAAGGAGCGAGGATGAGTCAGGTACTGATTACCGGGGCGACCGGGTTGGTTGGCGGACATTTACTGCGGATGTTGCTTAATGAACCGAAGATCCATTCCATTGCCGCGCCAACGCGACGTCCGCTGGCGGATATGCCTGGCGTCTATAATCCCCACGATCCGCAACTGACCGATGCGCTGGCGCAGGTCACCGATCCTGTCGATATTGTTTTTTGCTGCCTGGGCACGACCCGCCGTGAAGCGGGCAGTAAAGAGGCGTTTATCCATGCCGACTATACGCTGGTGGTCGACACCGCGTTGACCGGTCTCCGCCTGGGGGCGCAGCATATGCTGGTGGTGAGTTCGATGGGGGCCAATGCCCATTCGCCGTTTTTCTATAACCGCGTAAAAGGGGAAATGGAGGAGGCGCTGATTGCGCAAGATTGGCCAACGCTGACGATTGCGCGTCCGTCGATGCTGCTCGGCGATCGGTCAAAGCAGCGGATGAACGAAACCCTGTTTGCACCGTTGTTCCGGTTGCTGCCGGGCAACTGGAAATCGATTGAGGCGCGGGACGTGGCGCGCGCGATGCTGGCGGAAGCGCTTGCGCCTGAACATGACGGGGTAACAATCCTGACATCGTCTCAACTGCGGGAAAAGGCGGCGTCAATATAGCATTTCCAAACATTTCCCAAAGGCGTAGTATTCACCGGCAAAATTATCTAACACTCCCTGGGGAATGCTATGGCTGGTCAGTCTTCGTCTCAGGCGGCAACACCGTTTCAATGGTGGAAACCCGCTCTTTTCTTTCTCGTCGTCATTGTTGGTCTCTGGTATGTGAAATGGCAACCTTACTACGGTAAAGCCTTCACCGCCGCAGAAACACACAGTATCGGAAAATCTATTCTGGCGCAGGCCGATGCGAACCCCTGGCAGGCAGCCTGGGACTATGCGATGGTCTATTTCATTGCGGTCTGGAAGGCAGCGGTATTGGGGGTGATCCTCGGCTCGCTGATTCAGGTTCTGATCCCGCGTGACTGGCTGTTACGCACGCTTGGACAGGCACGTTTTCGCGGCACGCTGTTCGGTACGCTTTTCTCTCTGCCCGGCATGATGTGTACCTGTTGTGCTGCACCGGTGGCGGCGGGGATGCGTCGCCAGCAGGTTTCGATGGGCGGTGCGCTGGCATTCTGGATGGGGAATCCACTGTTAAACCCGGCGACGCTGGTGTTTATGGGCTTTGTCCTTGGCTGGCATTTCGCGGCGATCCGTCTGGTCGCTGGACTGGCGATGGTGCTGGTAGTGGCGACGCTGGTACAAAAATGGGTGAAAGAGCCTCCGCAGACTGAATTGCCGGTGGAAATCACGCAGCCGGACGAGCAGGGCGGGTTCTTTGTTCGCTGGGGTAAAGCGCTATGGATGCTGTTCTGGAGCACCATCCCGGTCTATATTCTGGCAGTATTGGTACTGGGTGCGGCGCGCGTCTGGCTGTTCCCTCATGCCGATGGCGCTATTGATAACAGCCTGCTGTGGGTGATTGCGCTGGCGGTAGCCGGTTGTCTGTTTGTGATCCCAACTGCCGCAGAAATCCCGATTGTGCAGACCATGATGCTGGCAGGAATGGGAACTGCGCCTGCGCTGGCACTGCTGATGACATTACCCGCCGTCAGCCTGCCGTCGCTGATTATGCTACGTAAAGCGTTTCCGGCAAAAGCGCTGTGGATGACCGGTGCGCTGGTGGCGATTTCGGGTGTGATGGTGGGAAGTATTGCGTTGATATAAAACAGCAATGCCGGGGGCGCTTCGCTTGCCCGGCCTACGGTCGTACATTCTGTAGGCCGGATAAGGCGCTTACGCCGTCATCCGGCACACAACGACTTACTTGATAAACGTAAACGCCGTGGTGACGCGCTTCACGCCGCTGACCCGGCTGGCGATATCCGCCGCGGCTTTGGCTTCACGTTCGGTCACCAGGCCTAACAGGAACACTTCACCGTTTTCGGTTGTCACCTTCACGTTGGAAGATTTAACCTGGTCGCTGGTCAATAACTGAGAGCGTACTTTGGTGGTGATCCAGGTGTCGTTTGAGGCGGTGCCCATACCAATCGGCTCACCCTGACGGATCTCGTTATAGACTTCGGTGGTACCATCGACGCCCATTGCAATCTGTTTGGCGCGTGAGGAGAGCTCGCTATTCGGCGACTGGCCGACCAGCAACACTTTACCTTGATAAGCCGTCACGTTAATTCGCGTTTCTTTCTTGATCTGTGCATCTTTCGACAGCGCACTGTTGACGCGCAGTTCCAGGGTTCCATCGTCCACCTGAGTGCCTACGCTACGTGGATCTGTTGCTGCTTTGGTACCAACGGCGGCGGTTCCGACAACAGCGGCGGCCACACAGCCTTGCAACAGCAGAGCAGAAATAAGGACTGCGATTGGCGATAAAGCCTTCATGTGTACTCCTTAATCATCCTGGTGGGGGAAAAGCGTGTTATCGATCAGATCGCACAGGCAGTTTACCGTCAGCATATGCATTTCCTGAATGCGTGCGCTGTGATGCGAAGGGATGCGGATCTCAACATCCTGTGGCCCTAACAGTCCAGCCAGTTCACCCCCGTCATATCCGGTCAATGCCACAATCGTCATGTCTCGCGTGACCGCTGCTTCCACGGCCTTCACGATATCGCGGCTGTTACCGCGCGTCGAGATGGCCAGTAAGACATCACCCGCATGACCCAACGCCCGAACCTGTTTTGCATACACTTCGTCATGCAGGCGGTCGTTGGCAATCGCTGTTAAGACCACATTATCCGTATTTAGTGCAATCGCAGGTAAACTAGGACGTTCTGTTTCAAAACGGTTGATCATGCTGGCAGCAAAATGCTGTGCGTTGGCAGCGGATGTCCCATTACCACAACAGAGAATTTTGTTGCCATTGAGCAGTGAATGAACCAGCGTCATGGCGGCACGAGAGATAGCATCCGGGAGGGCTTCTGCCGCGGCAATTTGCGTTTGAATGCTTTCGGTAAAGCAGACTTTGATTCTGTCTAACACGCTAATCCTTAAGAGCTAATCCATCAGGCTATTTTATTTGCCATTTGGACCTGGGCGGTGCTCCCACTCTTCACGTACGACATGTACGCGCCGGTGGTTCCGCGCTGTCCGTGTCCAAACTGGCTGCAACAATATATGCCCAATGGGTCTGCTCTGAATCTTCAATTATGAGCAGTCGGTAAAGGCATTTCTCAACCACTCAACGTCATTTCCGGTGAAGGCTAACACATCGAACCGGCAATCCACAGTATCAAAACTCCCATTGTGGCGCGCGAGCCACAAACGGGCGGCCTGTAATACTTTGCGTTGCTTGCTGTGCGTCACACTGGCAGCGGCGCCACCGAATGCCGCAGAGCGTCGGTAGCGGACCTCAATAAAGACGGTTGTCTTGCCATCACGCATAATCAGATCAATTTCGCCGCCGCGTTCACGCACGTTGGCGGCGATGAAATGCAGTCCCTTGCGCTCAAGCCAGCGACGCGCGGTGGTTTCCCACGCGTCACCAGTCTGCTTGCTCGTTAACTGGCGGGGACTATCTGCCCTTGCTGGTACTGGAGCCATGATAACTTCCTGTTAATCACACAGTCCTGACTGGCGGTCAGCGCGCCGGTATTCCCGTTAATTTCAAAGCCCTGCACCTGACGCATCTGGGAGAAATGGTTGGCCAGCGACCAGGCATCGACGCCCATTGCATACATGCGCGCCAGCGAATAGTCGTTATGCACGGCACCGAGTGCCTGCTGCATCAGCGACGGGTTCGCGCCTGCCAGCATTGGGATCTCGCTGTACTGCAGGCCATCCATTTCCAGACGGAAGTCTGGGCCGGCATTCCCTTGCGCGCTGCGTGAGCTGGCGTACAGCGTTGCACCGCTCTGGCTACCGTTGCGCATGGCGATCATCGGCTTGATGAAGGCTATCTCATTCGGGGTTGCCAGAATATAGACGGCGTCCACGCGACCTCCGTTACCGCTGATTTGCGCATCCGTTGGTGGGGCCGGGATGGTTAAATTGCCAATAGTGACGCCAGGTTGAGACGGCGTGCTCGCGGCAACCGGGCTACCGGTTAAGGCAATGCCGGAACCGCCGTTAACGCCCATACGCAGCTCCGCCGTTGAGCCAAATTTCTGCTGCAGCACCGTACCGCCTCCCAGATTTTGCCACTCCTGGGCAAAGGCGTTAGCAACACGATCGCCAAGCGCGCTACGCGGGATCAGTAGCAGCGGTGACTGTTTACCCTGTTCATGAATATGGCGCGCGGCATCACGCGCTTCATCTTCCGGTGAGAGAGCGAAGTAACAGATGTTTGCCCGACTCTGTACCGATTCCGGCTGGTTAAGCGCCAGTACGTTCAGCGGGGTGTTGCTTTTGACCAGTTCGTCGACATTGTTTTTCAGCAGCGGACCGACCACGATGCTCGCGCCATCCTGCTGAACCTGCGCCAGGATCTGATCGAGCGGTTGGGCGCTGGTATCATAAATTTTCAGTTCTGCGGAAGGATTTGCCGCCGCGCTTGCGGTGGCTGGCTGCGCTGGCGTAGCCTGCGGCGCGCTGACCGGAGCAGGTTGATCGGCCTGCTGTTCGTCGGTCAAATCACTCACTGACGCCTGAGAAGGGCTGGCGACGCCATCTGTCAGCTGCGGCTGCGGGTCTGCTGGCGTTGTGGCCGCAACCGGAGTCGGTTGCGCGGTGGGCTGCGTATCGACCGGTTGCGTACCGAGATTTTTGGCGGCTTCAAAGCCTTGTTGAATGGTGCGACCAAACACCGCAGCCTGACCATTTAGCGGCAGCAACAGGGCGATTTTGCTGGTGGACGCGGGCTTAAAGCTCTGTACGTTAACCAGTTGGGTTGGCAGCATTTTTGCGCCTGGATTCTGCGGATAGCGTTTTTGCCAGTCGGCAATACCTGCTTTCATCATGTCCGGATCGCTGCGGTTATCAAACCAGACGCGTTGCAGATCCAGCCAGCCCTGCAATACGTTTTCATCGGCATTGATCACCAGAGCCTGGGCCTGCTCCGGCGTCATTGACGACAGCGCCTGCCAGGTGGCGTCGATGTTTTTCTGCTTATCCTTCTCGCTAAGCAGCGGTTCCTGAGCAATCAGGGCGCGCAGCAGTGAGAGTGACGGACGGCCCTGGCTGGCGTCAATCTGCGCCTGCCAGTAACGAGCCTGTTGAGTTTGCTCAAAATCAGACGGGGTGAGCTTTTCCAGCAGCGACTGCGCGCCGGTAAAATCTTTCTGTGCCAGTTTGATTTCAACGGCTAACAGCGACTGTTCCCGGCGCTGGGAATCATTCAGATCCTGCGGCAACTGATTAAACAGTTCGATAGCCTGCTGGCTTTTGCCTTCTTTCAGCAGTGCACGAATGGCGAGTAATTGCCAGTTGGTCTTGCTATCATTTGCGCTTTGCTGCATCTGTTGCAGATAAAAGCCGGAATCAGCTTGCGCTGCGCCCTGCATATGGGCAGTGCTCTGATCGGGCGCCTGGGTGCCACAGCCGACGAAAATCAGGGCTGCCAGAACGATGGGCAGACAGCGCGCGGCTTTTAAACGAGAGAATGTTAAGGGTACCATACTGTATCCAGTGATATTTTTTATACGCAATGCTCAATATTAAATCGGCAATACGGACGACACAATGACACAACACGAATCGGCGGAGAATTCTCGCGGCCAACTCTTTATTGTACCTACTCCAATTGGGAATTTGTCTGATATTACCCAGCGTGCGCTCGAAGTGTTACAAGCCGTTGATTTAATTGCCGCGGAAGATACTCGTCATACCGGATTATTATTGCAGCATTTTGCGATTAATGCCCGACTGTTCGCCCTTCACGATCATAACGAACAGCAAAAAGCAGAAACGCTGGTAGCGAAGTTGAAAGAGGGGCAAAACATCGCGCTGGTTTCTGATGCCGGGACGCCGCTGATCAACGATCCGGGTTATCACCTGGTGCGTACCTGTCGTGAGCAAGGCATCCGTGTGGTGCCGTTGCCGGGTCCCTGTGCGGCGATTGCCGCGTTAAGCGCGGCGGGGTTGCCGTCCGACCGCTTCTGCTATGAAGGTTTTTTACCAGCGAAATCAAAGGGACGCCGTGACGCGCTGAAAGCTATTGAAACCGAACCGCGTACGCTGATTTTCTATGAATCCACCCATCGCCTGTTAGACAGTCTGGAAGATATGGTCGCAGTGTGGGGCGAATCCCGTTATGTGGTGCTGGCGCGCGAGCTGACCAAAACCTGGGAGACGATCCACGGCGCACCGGTAGGTGAACTGCTGGCGTGGGTGAAAGAAGATGAGAACCGGCGCAAAGGCGAGATGGTGCTGATTGTGGAAGGGCACAAGGCGCAGGAAGATGACCTGCCCGCCAATGCTTTGCGCACTCTCGCACTCTTACAGACCGAGCTGCCACTAAAAAAAGCGGCAGCGCTGACGGCAGAAATCCACGGCGTGAAGAAGAACGCGCTGTATAAGTACGCGCTGGAGCAGCAGGGGGAGTAAATTCAGCAGACACGCTGCAAAGTTGTAGCGTGTCTGCTGAGATGAGTGGCTACCGATCAGAATAACGCGAGCCATCCAGTAAGCATGTCGTATTGTCATGCAGCCACAAAAACGAGGCCGGAACAGCCGTCGTCACGGTAGCGGTCAGGTATTTTTCGACAGCGGCCTGCTTGCCATCCCCGGCAATCAGCAGCAAAATTTCTTTTGCATTGAGGATCTCCTTCAGTCCCAGCGTGATACCGTGTGTCACCGGACGACCGGCCGTTTTCAGCATGTCATGATGGCGCGTTTGGTCATCAAGCCTGCTGATATGGCAACACGGCTCCAGCGCGGTTCCCGGCTCGTTCAGCCCCAGATGACCATTTTTGCCGATACCCAGTACGCATAAATCAAGGCCACCTTGATGGGCAATCAAATCCGTCACGCGTTCGCACTCTTTCTCATCGATATTTTCCGACTGAAAGCCGATCAACTGTTCCGGGCGCAGGCCAAGCGGTTGTACGATGTGCTGTTGCAGGAACGATTCACAGGTACCCGGTGTGTGTAAGGGAATCCCCACCCATTCATCGAGCTTCACGAAGGTCACGTTTCGGATATCAACGTGATTCTTTTGTATTTTCTCGACAAAGAAACGATAGGTCAGTTCAGGTGTGGCACCGGTCGCCAGGCAAATCGTCGCGTCAGGTTTGTCCTGTATAACCTGAATCAATCGTTCGCTGGCGCGATCGCTGAGCGCATCGTAGTGGTCGCAGTACTGTATGCATTGCATTGGTCAGTCATCCTTTTGACGAGGGGCGCACGTACTGTCGCGCCCCGTTCAGTTTACAAAATGCCGAGTGCGGAAGAGACGATAGAAAGCACGAAGGTGACACCGATTAGCAATACCGGATGTGCTTTTTTCACCCGCAGCAGGTAGTACATCAACAGCGTGTAGCCCATGGGTAAAATGTTCGGGAAGACCTTATCAAAGAAGTCCTTTTGTAGTGCCACATTGTGCGTGCTGTCGATGGCAAAAGAGGTCACGACATTAATATGGACGTAAGACGCGATCAGACCGCCAATCACCGTGATCCCGAGGATGGT
Source organism: Citrobacter sp. RHB20-C16 (assembly GCF_013890155.1). NCBI lineage: Bacteria > Pseudomonadati > Pseudomonadota > Gammaproteobacteria > Enterobacterales > Enterobacteriaceae > Citrobacter > Citrobacter sp. RHB20-C16. The sequence continues at coordinate 606,676 of NZ_CP057630.1, forward strand.
CGCCGAGCGGGCGATCATCTGCGAGTTTTCCCTCACCTTATCAATGGCTTTTACCCCAACCGAATAGCCGACGTGAGTCCAGCCGACGCGCAGGAAAAAGATCATCAGATAAACGGCGAAGAACAGAATCGGCCCCAGCAAATTGCCCTGGCTGGCGAAAGAGGAGCAGATCCCCGCCATGATCGGCAGCAAAGTGAACCAGAAAATGGCATCACCAATCCCGGCAATAGGGCCAAACAGCGCCACTTTCAGGCCTTTAATGGTGTCGCGGTTTTCTCCTTTCTCTTCCATGGAGATAAGCAGCCCCATCAGAAAACCGACGAGGTTTGGGTGGGTATTGATAAATTCCAGATGATCTTTCATGGCCGCACTCAGGCCCGGCTTATCATCTTTATAGATTTTTTTCAGAATCGGCAGCATCGCCCAGGTAAAGCCGCCCGCCTGCATCCTTTCATAGTTAAAGCTCGCCTGCAGAAGCGAAGAGCGGAAGCCAAGACGAGTAATGTCTTTTTTACTGATTTCAGATCCCATTGCTGTAATCCTCTTCATCATCATTTTTATGGGCGGCAGGCTGGGGTTGCGCCTGCTGTTTAGCTTTGGCATTGAAAAACTCGTACACGGCGAAGCCCGCGCCGAGGACAGCGACCGGGAGAAGGTTGTTGACCTGGATGTAGCAGACAAAAAGGAAGCCGGCGATCAGATAAGGAATGTACTGTGCTTTGAACATCACGCGCAGCAGCAGACCAAAACCAACGGCAGGCAGAATACCGCCCGCGACTTCAAAACCATGAGTAAGCCAGGCGGGCATGGCTTTCACCAGCGCCTGCATGGCACCCTGCGCCAGATAGGTACACAGAAACGCGATAATCGCGTAAGAGCAGGCGACAATCAGCGTCGTTAGCCAGTTCAGACGGGAAAATGCGCGGGTGTTGGCTTCTTTTGCGCAGTTGTCGGCTCTGGACATAAACAGGGAAAAAGCGGAATAGAAGAACAGAATCACATATTGCATCAGCAGACTGAACGGCAGGCCAAGGCCGATGGCGGTTTTGGCATCCACGCCGGTAGACCAGGCGATCACCGTGGTCATCAATCCTGCCATGATGGGGTTTGGCGGTTGTACGCCGCCGGCGGGCGTCAAACCAGCAAAAGCCAGTTCGGTCAGACCGCCGGTGACCAAACCAATATGAATGTCGCCAAGAATGGCGCCAGTGAGCGTACAGACAATAATTGGTCTGAATAAAAACAAGGCTTCCAGCCAAAAATCGATTCCCAGAAAGAAGACTAGTGCCGCGAGGGATATCCCTTGTAAAAGCGTTATTTCATTCATTGTAAACACCTCATATAAATAAGTCCCTTTACTATGAAAACGTTGGCTTGTTATTTACTCCGGGATCGCTTCTTTTTGATCGCCAGGGACATCCTGAATAAAAATGTTTACGCCATGTTTCTTAATGAACTGCAGATCATTAAGGTCCTGCTCATTGACATAAACTTTACTGCTGATCTGCTTTTTGCCTTCTGAGAAGTGCATATTGCCGACGTTCACGTCGTTAAGCGTGATATCGCCTTCGAGCAGCTTTCTGACTGTTTGCGGGGTGCGGCAAATCAGGAAGATCTTCTGATGCGGCGCTGCTTTACCGATGACATTGATAGTTTTTTCTATAGAGAAGAAGCGGATACCGAAACCGTAGGTTTCTGCGGTGATGCTCATTAATTTCTGCTGAATCTCATCCTGAGCGACATCATCATCCACGACGACCAGCAGATTGGCACCGATCGTTGATGTCCAGGTGACACCTACCTGACCATGCACCAGTCGGTTATCAATACGCGTTAACAGGATATTTGGACTGCTCATACTTAAATCCTCACCATAAAATAATTGAATGACTGAACTTGTTGAAATATATTATTCTTACCGTATCGCATTCATTAATTAATTCAGCGTGATGTAATCTCGTTATTCTCCTCCGCTATTTGGCCAGAAAGCGCTACCTGATATTAATCAGATAGCGCTTTTGTGTAGTGATGATAAAGCCGACTCGCTTACGATAACTCGTGGTCGACTAAAAGTTTATTGGCCGATCCACAGACATTGATTTTACTTCTCACGACTTCTTTCATTGCATCCATACCGACGCGCATGTAGTAGCGCGGATCGTTGCCCTGTGGGTTGTCGGCAAACCACGCTTTCACGGCATCGGCAAAGGCAATTTTCAGTTCAGTGGCGACGTTAACCTTACAGACGCCCAGTTCTATCGTGCGGCGCACGTACTCGTCAGGCACATCGCTCGCGCCATGTAGCACCAGCGGAATATCCACCACTTCACGAATTTCAGCCAGACGTTGGAAATCGATTTTCGGCTTTTTGGTGTACAGGCCGTGCGCGGTACCGATGGCGACGGCAAGGCTGTCGACGCCGGTCAGCTCAACAAAGCGTTTGGCCTCCTGCGGATCGGTCAGAAAGGTGCTTTCTGCGTCAACGCTCATGTCATCTTCGACGCCACCCAGTCGCCCCAGCTCCGCTTCGACGCTGCAATCGCGGGCGTGGCAGAAATCCACCACCGATTTCACCAGCTTCACGTTTTCTTCAAACGGAAAATGGCTACCGTCGATCATGGCGCTGCGCACTCCTGCGTTCACTTTATGGCGAATGTCGTCCAGCGATTCATGATGATCGAGATGCAGCGCCAGCGGCATGCCGTAGGTGGTGGAGTAGGCGGTGCACAGCGCGTAAAGCTCTTCCAGCGCGATATGTTTAAAGGTGCCTGGCGTACCGGCGAGGATCACGGGTGATTGCATTTCGCTACACACTTCGAGGATCGCCTGGATCGTCTCGGCATTATGGATGTTGAAGGCCGGAACGGCGTAGCCTTTTGCCTGGGCATCCTGCAAGAGATACTTCGTGGAAATGATACTCATGATCGGATCCTCTTAAGCCTGCCACGGGTGAATAACGACGCCCTGCACCACGCGGTTGACCGTACCGCTGCGGGAAGGGGTATCCGGCGTATTACCGACTGCAATGGACTGGGTGAGCGCAAAGACCTGGGCATACATCAGGTAGCAGAACGCCAGTTCGGTATCGATGAAATGACGCGCAGACGGCAGCAAAATGTGCGGGCCGGCTTCGATAATGGAATCGCTTTCGGCTGCAATGGCAACAACGCGCATGGCCTGATCATCGCGACGCAGCTCGGCCAGCAGATCGAGATCGTACTGCCGGGTATAAGGATGGCTGGAGACATACACCACTATTAGCGTTTCGTTATCCACCAGTGATTTCGGTCCATGACGGAAGCCGGTTGGAGAATCGTAAAATGCCGCCAGCTTACCGGCGGTCAGTTCCAGGACTTTCAGGGCCGATTCACGCGCGGCACCCTGCAATCCGCCGCTGCCGAGGTAGACGATCCGTTTCCAGTTTTCATTGCCAAACACGCCGTGGCTGAAATCACCTAGTGAGGACAGGATCGTCTGGCAGCGATCCGCGACGTCGCGGAAGGTCTGGCTGTTGATGAGTTTCGGTGCGAACACCGCCAGGCAACTGGCCATCATGGTGGTAATACTGCTGGTCATCGCAAAACCGCGATCGTGTGTTTCTGCCGGCATCAGCAGAGCAAAAGCGTTATCGCTTGCCACCGCGTTCTGGTACAGGCTGCCCGCTTCATTGCAGGTGATCGAAAGGTGATAGCACTCAGGGACGAACTGGTTTGCCAGTTCCACTGCGGCGACGCTTTCCGGGCTATTGCCGGAACGGGCAAACGAGACCAGCAGCAGCGGATGCGCCGGATTCAGATAATCCATCGGATTGGTGACCAGATCGGTGGTCGGAACGGCGCTGATGTTTTGCCCCGTGTGGCTGGCAAGCCAGGGAGAGATGATCTCGCCAATGAATGCCGAGGTACCTGCCCCGGTCAGCACGATCCGCAGATCGTCTTTACGCAGTAGTGGCGCAAGAAAGTTGTCGATCGTGGTACGTATCGCGTCAATGTTCGTCAGCGATCGGATCCAACTGGCAGGCTGCTGGCGGATCTCTTCTTCAGTCCAGGTTCCGGTGGTTGCCGCTGCAGGGGTATAGGTTTCTGGCATATCGTAAGTCCTTAGTCTTGTGAATTCCACATCAGACGCTGGCAAAATGTCGCTATCTTTCGTTTCGTTTCACTTGTTCACATGATCGATTGATTAAAATCTATAGGAAAGAAATCGAAAGTTCAATGATGCGAAATGAAATAAAACGAAAAGTGTGATCGATTGTACGGAGAGCGTTTTTATCTTATTGATCTGTAATAATTCTCTCTGAAAGTTCTGAGGTGAGGGTTTTCTTAAGCGAAAGGAAAAGAAAGGCCTTACGATTCATGATCGAAGGCCCTGGAGAAAAAAAGGGTCAAAGGGGGAGGCGCTGACCCTGAATCCAGATCTGTTGTAAATGCAGTCCGCCATTGAGAGCGATCATGTTGGCACGTTTGCCCACGGCTAACGATCCTAAGTGGCTGTCGATCCCCAGCAGTTGCGCTGGATGGAGCGAGGCCATATGGATCGCCTCCTCAGGGGCGATTCCTGTCAGTTCAACCATATTGCGCACTGCCGCATCTACCGACAACGTACTGCCTGCCAGGCTACCCGATGCGGTTCGCACGATTCCGCCATGCATGTCGACCTTTTCACCGCACAGCGTGTAGTTTCCGTCGGGCATACCGGCGGCCTGCATCGCATCGGTGATCAGCACCAGCCTCTCTTTGGCACAGCAGCAACAGAGCTTCATGGCGGCCGGATGGACGTGGTGCCCGTCGGCGATGAGCTCCAGCCACGCGCGTGGATCGGTGAGTCCTGCGCCAACCATTCCTGGTTCACGGTGATGGAGTCCGGTCATACCGTTGTAGCAGTGCACAAGTCCGCTCGCGCCTGCGTCAAAGGCGGCCTGGGTTTGCGCCCAACTTGCCGCGCTATGCCCCAGCATCACCCGTATACCCTGTTGCCTGAGATGGCGAATCGCCTGCAAGGCGCCCTGTTTTTCCGGTGCCAGCGCCACCACCCGCAGGGTCTGTCGTGACATGGCGACCAGCTCATCAAGTTCCGTGAGGTCCAGCTCGCGAAACAGCTCCGGGGGATGGGCACCTTTATTCTGCGGCGTGAAGTAGGGCCCTTCCAGATAACTTCCGAGCACCTGGGCGCCAGGCCCGCCGGAATAACAGCGTTGAGCGATGCGCTCCAGCGCGCGGTGAATCGTCTTCAGCGGCGCGGTGACGGTGGTGGGGAGCCAACTGGCAACCCCTTCACGCGCTTTGTGCATCGCCAGCTTGTCGAGTGCGTCCGGTTCATCGTCCATTACATCGACCCCCGCGCCACCGTGGACGTGGGTGTCAATATAAGCGGGACACAGTAGCTCGGCGTCGCGTACGGTGATGCCCGCAGCAATCGGCTCGATGGCCGTGATGATGCCTTCTTCAACGCGCAACTGATGATCGTCCAGCCAGCCCTGCTCGGTGAGCAGGCGTCTGGCACGCAAAACCTGCGTCATATTCCTTCCTCGATGGGGTGCTCCTCGCGACAACGCCCCAGCTCATCGACCAGGCTGGTCAGGCCGCGATGCCCGCACTCCAGCGCCTGCACACGAAATGCTTCGCTGCTGAGTCCTTCGCGATCCAGCACCATCTCCAGCAGCAATTGCAGGTTGGTGCCAGTGATCACTTCCCGGCCTGGTTTCAGCATCGCCAGCGTAGAGGCGACGCGAAACGGCGTGCCGCCAAGCAGGTCGGTCAGGAAAACGATATCTTCCTCGCCGTCCAGTTGTTCAATCGCCTGCTCAAGCTGCGAGGTGAGCAGCGCAGTGGTGGAGGTTTCCGGAAAGTCGATGGCGATAAACTGCGACTGCTCGCCGAGGATCTGTTTCATCGCTTTTTCCATACCGCTGGCAAACCCACCGTGCCCCGTCAAAATAATACCTAACATCGTAGACCTCTTTGCTTTACAGGAAGTGACAGAACTTGCCGACGACGCCCAGTATCACGGTGATACCGATGAGGCGCAGCGGACTCCAGCCACGACGGACTAACCAGAACATCGTCAGGGTATAGACCAGCGGTAAAAAAGCGGGCATCAGTTTGTCGATCACGTCTGCCTGGAGCTTAACGACCGCATCACCCGCCTTGATTTCGAGCGTGGTATTCAGACGCACATAGGTCGCCACGAGTGCGCCAATGACCGTCATCCCGACGATAGACGCCGCGTGGCCCACTTTCTTCGTATTGGCCTTGATGAGCGGAATGGCGGCGACCCCCATACGATAAGCATAGTGCGCCAGGCCAAAACGCAGACCCAGATGCACCACGTTAAATAACACAATAAAGACCACTGCGCCGAGGATGGAACCCTGCAAGGCCAGACTGGCCCCAATGCCGCCGCAAATAGGCAACAGCGTCAGCCAGAACATCGCATCGCCAATCCCGCCAAGCGGCGCGCCAACGGCAATTTTGGTGCTCTGAATGCTGTTAACGTCCTGTTTTGAGCGCTCCATCGCCAGAATGATGCCAATGACAAACGTCACCAGGAAGGGGTGGGTATTGAAGAAACCCATGTGGCCTTTCATGGCGCGCGCCAGATCGCGTTTATTGGTGTGGATCTTTTTCAGCGCAGGCAGCAGCCCGTACAGCCACCCGGAAGCCTGCATACGTTCGTAGTTAAACGACGCCTGCAACAGCATGGAACGCCAGGCCACCCTGTTGATATCTTTTTTGGTCAGCTCTGCGCCAATACTCTGATCTTCATAGATGTTTTCGTTTACGCCGGAAAGTAGCGTTTCGTCGCTGTCGGAAACAGTCGGAAGCGTTTGTTGATTAGATGCCATCTTCGAATTCCTCTTTCTGGGCCGCAGATTGCGTCGGTTCTGGAGATTTACGCAGCAGGTCGATCAGCGCCATGGCCAGTGCCGCAGCGGCGATCGCCAGTACCGGCAGTTTGAGCCAGGCGGCTCCCACGAAGCCGATGATAAAGTAAGGGATATAGACGTTTTTCATCATGATTTTCAGCAGTACGGCAAAGCCGATGGCTGGCATGATGCCGCCTGCGACGCCGAGACCGTCAATCAGCCGTTCCGGCAGAACATCAATGGCCGTTTTCGCGTGCTCTGCACCGAAGTAAATCGGCAGAAACGCACACAGAAAATAGAAAATCCCCAGTGCCAGTAACGCCAGATAGTTGACCCGTTCAATACCGGCGGTGTCGGCATTCGCCGCCATGCGATCGCAGCGGGACATCACCCCGGACATCACGGAGAACAGGAACGTAATCCCCATCTGCACCGCCACGGCAAACGGCACGGCGACGCCCACGGCGACATCCGGTTTCACCCCAGTTGTAATGGCGAACGTCGTACCCACGATAGTGCCGATAATGACGTTTGGCGGTTGCGCGCCTGCCAGTGGTGCGAGTCCCATCCACACCAGTTCCAGCGTACCGCCGGTTAAAATACCGGTATGCAGATCGCCCAGAATCAGGCCGACCAGCGGCCCAAGCACCACCGGGCGGTGCATGTGTGTTAATCCGTTGAACATATCCAGGCCGGCAATAAAGGCGAGGATACCTAATGCAAAAGCCTGTAACAGACTAATTTCCATGGTGAAGGCCTCAGATGAGTTTAAAGAGATCCTGCGCAGGTTCTGTCGGAACGCCCTGAACAAAGCATTCCACCCCGGCGGCTTTCAGGCCGTTAAACGCCGCAATATCGGTCGAGTCGACAGAGACCGTTTTGGCAATCTGTTGTTTGCCATTGGCGTAGTGCATATTGCCGACGTTGATGCGTGTAACAGGCACCCCACCTTCGACCAGTTTGAGGAAATCGGTGGGGGATTTACAGACCAGCAAAATCTTCTGCCGGTCGGCGGCGCGGTGAATGTTGTCGATCACTTTTTGCAGCGACCAGAAGCGCACGGCGATCCCTTCTGCCAGCACCATCTCCATCAGGTTCTGTTGCACAGTGTCTTCTGCCACCTCATCGTTGGCGACCAGGACCAGATTTGCCCCCGCAAATCCGACCCACTGCACCCCGACCTGACCATGAATGAGTCTTTCGTCGATACGGCTGAGTACAATATTTGGCATAGCGTGTTCCTCTTTTTTGTTATCCGTTTTGGGACGTTACGCCCTGGCAGGCGGCATGGTACTGCTGCAGTATGTCCTGAATATGGTTGATGATGAGTTCTCGCGGTGTGGCATTGAGATCTCCCTCGCGCACTTTCACGTACTGCAAAGGTAAATACTGGCTAATGAGCGGCAGGGGAATCGGCTCATCCGCCAGATTGCGCACCAGTCGTTCAAACGCCTCATCAATCTGGCTGTCTGGCCAGTAGTAACGAACACGATCGGAATAGCTGTAGCCCCGCGCCAGACGGCGGGTATTGCCATCGCCGTGGTAGTGGCTCTGCCAGTATTCCGGACGATCGAGCATGACGCTCTCAAGGACATGACGCAGGTCGGAACAGGCTTTTGCCGGGAGTAACTCTTCTTCAATGGCGGCCAGCGAGAACAGCGCTTCGCGCAGGGCGAAGGTCAGGGCCGGGCCGACTTTCAGGATGGCAAAGTGATCTTTCACTAACTGGCGCAGCGACTGCGGCGTCTGGTAGTCCGTGGAGTGCGCCTCAAAAACCAGCGTGTCATACGCTTCCACCATCTTGCTTAACGCGACGGCTTTTTGTGGTTGATAATCAATGATGTGGGTATGGTCGAACTCAACGCCGGGTTGTACCACCAGCGCGATGATACGGGGCCAGATGGCATTGAGTCCCTGCTTTTCAAAGGCGTGACGATGGGCTTCCAGTGTCGCTCGTGCGGCCTCAGGCGTGGTGACAGCCAGTTCGGTGAGCGTCTCATGGGCTCCGCCCGGTACCGGCACTTCAGTGCCAATCACATAAACCAGATCAGACTCGCCAAAATGAGCAATGCAGGTCTCTTCGGCAATCTTCGCCAGGCGCGCGGCACGTTCCGCGACGATGGCATCGGTCAATGGCACGGGATCGCCCTGGCAGGACATGCTGCAATCAAGGTGGATTTTTTTGAATCCGGCGGCGACATAGCTTCTGATCAGTTCGTCGGCATTGGTCATTGCCGGTTCTGCGGCCAGGTTTTGCCAACGATTAGGGCCGAGGTGGTCGCCCCCCAGAATCAGTTGCTCCTGAGGGAAATTAAGTGAGTCGGCCAATTGGCAGACAAAATGGCGAAAATCGGCTGGGGTCATGCCCGTGTAACCGCCAAACTGGTCAACCTGATTTGAGGTTGCTTCAATCAGCAGCGGCGAGTGATTTGCCTGTGCGTAACGTATTGCGGATTCCAGCACCAACGGATGCGCGGAACAAACGGCGTAAATTCCGTTTGTCTTACCTCGTTTATGCTGTTCCACCATATCAGTCAGATGTTTCACTTTCCTCTCCAGGTCAGATAACTGCGACATACAATCTTTCGTTTTGTTTCACTTGATACTGCATCATGGTCTTATAAAAATAAAACGAAAGATAATAGTTTTCCGATCTGTTTCACAAAAGAAACATAATGAAAGCATTCAGCGGGATTTTTTGCCCTTCAGGTCGACTTTTTTCGGCTTGCATTCCGATAAAAGAAAGGCGTTAATAGGCGAAACGAAATGAAACGAAAGAATTAGCCAAAGGATTTCTTATGAGCAATACCGATGCTTCTGGAGACAAGCGGGTGTCAGGCACCAGCGAAAGGCGTGAGCAAATTATCCAGCGGTTGCGGCAGCAAGGAAGCGTACAGGTGAACGATCTTTCGGGATTGTTTGGCGTTTCCACGGTGACGATCCGCAACGATCTGGCGTTCCTGGAAAAGCAGGGGATCGCCGTTCGCGCCTATGGCGGCGCATTGATTTGCGACAGTAATACGCCAGGTGCGGAGCCTTCCGTCGAAGATAAAAGCTCACTGAACACGGCGGTGAAACGCAGTATCGCCAAAGCGGCTGTGGAGTTGATCAAACCGGGTCACCGCGTGATCCTGGACTCCGGTACCACGACCTATGAGATTGCGCGCCTGATGCGTCAGCATAGCGATGTGATTGCAATGACCAACGGGATGAACGTCGCCAATGCCTTACTGGAAGCAGACGGCGTGGAATTGTTGATGACCGGTGGTCATCTGCGCCGTCAGTCGCAGTCGTTTTATGGCGACCAGGCCGAGCAGTCGTTGCAGAATTATCACTTCGATATGCTGTTTCTGGGCGTCGACGCCATTGATTTAGAGCGAGGCGTCAGTACTCATAACGAAGACGAAGCCCGGCTAAATCGCCGGATGTGTGAAGTGGCGGAACGGATTATCGTGGTCACTGACTCCAGTAAATTTAACCGCTCGAGCCTGCATAAAATTATTGATACCCAACGTATTCACACCATCATCGTCGATGAAGGCATCCCGGAAGAGAGCCTGAAGGAGTTTCATCGCAGTGGCGTTGAGGTCATTATCGTCCAGGCGGCGTCGTGAAAATCACAAAAATGTGATGTCCTTCAATTAAGCAAAAAGAAAAATGTCAGCGGGTTTTTGCCGAACCCGCTTTCGTTTTTTCACTGATTTTTCGTCTCCTTCTCCCGCTCACCTGTCCTGCACGCTTTTCGATCTTTCGCATTTTTCATTTTCGGTTTAGATAAAACGAAAGAAAAACAGGCTTTTTTGCCAAAATCCGCGCTGCGGACGTGTTCACAAATTCGCCTTAAGTCTTCTGATTTAATATATTAAAAAGAAAACGAAAGCGATAAATCGCTAAAACATAACAATATGCAATGGAGCAAAAGCAATGCTGGATAATTTAAGACGTCGCGAGCAAATCATCGATCTGTTATGCGATCAAGGTAGTGTTCGTGTCGAACCCCTGAGCGTGCATTTCGGCGTCTCAAGCGTCACTATCCGCAATGACTTACGTTATCTCGAGCAGAAAGGCTGCGTCATGCGTTCTTATGGCGGCGCCGTATTAAATCAACACTTTGCCCTCGATCGCCCCTTACAGGACAAAGACCGGCTGAACCGCGATGTGAAATCGCGGATTGCCGAAAAAGCGGCCAGTTTTGTCAAAGATGGCGACACGTTGATTCTCGATTCTGGCTCGACCACCACGCTTATTCCTCCGTTGCTTAAAAGTCGTCGCGATCTGGTGGTGATGACCAATGCGCTGAACATTGCCTGGGAACTCGCCAATTTTGAACGGGTGGATGTCATGATATTAGGGGGAAATGTCAGGCAAAGCGTTTACTCGCTGTATGGTCCTTCAGCGGAACATCAGCTCAGACAGTATCGGTTTGATAAGCTCTTTTTGGGCGTTGATGGATTTTGTCTGGAAGCCGGGATCACCACGCCGCATCCAGGGGAAGCGCACCTTAACCAGGTGATGTGTCAGGTAGCGCAGGAGGTTACGGTCGTCGCGGATTCCAGCAAGTTCGGCCGCAAAAGTTTTTGCATGATCAGTGAAATCAGCGGTATTGACCGGGTGATTACCGACAGTGGTATTCCGGAGCATTATCATCAGGCGCTCAGCCAGATGGGGGTGGATGTCGTTATCGTGGATGAATAAGAGAGAACGCCGGCAAAAGCGTGTTTTGCCGGCGATCGCTTAGTGCATCAGTGCATCCTGTTCGACCAGCAGCAGGGCGGCACCGCGTACGCCGCTGGATGCGCCATGCACGGCCGGGAAGACATTCGCGGGGGCGAGCCCCGGGAAGAGATAGCGCGACATGGCGCCGGGCAGTAAGGTGTAAATTTCCTCAATGTTAGAGACGCCGCCGCCCAGAACAAAGGCGTCGACATCCAGAATGAGCTGCAACTGCGCCAGCGTACAGCCCAGCATATCAATCCACGCCTCAACCGTGGCGACGGCGCTGGCGTTGCCATGACGGTAATTTTCCAGCAGCGTCTCCATTTTGAGCTGTTCCCCGCTAAAGTGCTTATGCAGCCAGAGTAAACCGGGGCCGGACTGGTAGCGCTCCAGACAGCCCTGTAAGCCGCAGCCGCACGTGATCTCCGGCAGGTTATAACGGCGCATAAAGGTGGCGGGCAGCGGTAAATGCCCAAACTCGCTGGCCATCCGGTTGCGCCCACGATAGAGCTGCCCGTCGATCACCAGTCCTCCGCCCATGCCGGTGCCAATAATGGCGCCAAAGATTCGCGAGAACTGACGGGCCTGCTGGGTATGCGCCTCCGACAGCGCGAAGCAGCAGCAGTCATTGTCCAGGGCCACCGAGCGGTTGAGTCGGTGCGCCAGATCGTCCATCACCTGCCGTCCGGTCAGACAGGGGACGTTCGACGACAGCAGCTTTCCGGTATGTCTGTCCATCAATCCAGGCATGCCAATGCCGATTTTGCCCTGCATTCCCGTAGCCCAGTCGGCGGTATCGATGAGCGAGGTAAAGGTCGAGAGAAAGAGTTCGTAATCCTGAACCGGCGTGGCTACGCGCTTGCGCCAGCAAACCTGCATTTCCTTATCAAAGGCGACAATTTCAGTTTTTGTGCCGCCAATATCAACACCGTAAAACATGCCACATCTCCTCGAATTTCACAGTGTAACCAGACAGTTTTCCTTGCGAGCGCGCTCTGCGGCAAAGACCATTAAGTGACTTTCCAGCGATTCATCCGGGCCGGAGAGAATCATACTTTGATCGCCCGCCATCACGGCGTGAATAAAGCGATCCATCAGATAGTAATCCCCGCCGCCGTGGCCTCCCATCTGGGTCTGCGTGCCTGCGGCGATCTCGTCGATCGTGTAGAGCGTCTCGCTGTCCGTCAGAAAATCAAACACCCGGATCTGCTCGCCATCGCCCTCGAGATAGCCTTTCGTACCGAAAAGACGCGTCTTTCGATCTTCCATACGGGTAAAGGCGGTCATGGTGAACGTCACGGTTTGCTGATGCGCGAAACGCAAGTTGACCACCTGATGATCCACTACGTCGTTATCACAGCGATAAACGCAGCGGCCATACGGACCTTCGCGCAGCGCCTGACGGACATTTTCCTCGGTGGGATCCGCCGTCAGCACGCGACGGAAATGTGGCGTGCATTTGTGATCCTCGCCGAGATAAATTTTGCAGGCTGACCAGGGGCAGCTCGCCTCAACCTGGCAATCCAGGCAGCGGTCGGCGGCACCCTCCGGCTGGTTCTCCTTTACGAAATGACTCAGGTTGCCAAATGAGGTCACAGCCTGACAGCGATCGCCCATGATGTAGCGGATCCAGTCCATATCGTGGCAGGATTTCTGTAACAGCATAAACGACGATTCCGCTTCGTTACGCCAGTTGCCGCGAACGAAAGAGTGCGCCTGGTGCCAGTAACCCACCGGCTCAAGATGCTGCATGCTGACGATATCGCCAATCACCCCGCTGTCGAGCAGGGACTTGAGTTTTTGCGTATAGCGGGTGTAGCGCAGAACGTGGGCGACACCCAATAAGACGTTGTTGCGCTTCACCGCAGCGATGATGGTGCGGCACTCTTCCGGCGTGGGAGCGATCGGTTTTTCCAGCAAAATATGATAGCCGAGGTCGGCAAACGCGACGGCAGGCTCTTTGTGCATCGTATCCTGAGTACAAATCAGTACGACATCTGCCATTCGTGGGCGGGCCGCCGCCTCTTTCCAGTCGCGAAAGATGTTTTCCTGCTCAATTTGATGCTGAGCGACAAACTGTTGGCGATACGCCTCTCTGGGTTCCGCCACGCCGACCACCTGCATGCGGTCCGGATGTTCAAGCGCGTAGCGAGAATAGATTTCGCCGCGCGCGCCTGCGCCCACCACTAACACGGTCACTTTCTTTGCACACATATAAGCCTCTCATTTTGCCCTTGCCTGCGTTCGCGTTGTTCTGCGCGGCGGGGCATTAAAAAAACAAACTGGATTGCTTGCACCTGATGATGACGTTCGCGACTTCAGGCACTGGCTAAATTTTCTTCATTCTGCTTATCGAATAAAAAGGCGGCTTCAAGATTGAATTTCACCCTGATCGATTCGCCGGGCAGCGGACTCCAGTCCGGTGACGAATTGACTCGCAGGATCATTTGCTGTGCACCGATATCGAAATGCAGCAGATCTTCATTGCCCATTCTTTCCACGTTGGTGATCCGGGCGTCGAAAGCCGCAGGATCGTTGTGCTGCGCCAACTGAATCGCCTCCGGACGAATGCCAAACCAGACGCTGTCGTGCGGATAATCCGTCAGTTGGGAGATCAGTCGTGCGGTTAAGGGCAAGGTCAGCGCGTCATTCAGACGCAGTCCGTGCGTGTGCGGGTCGAGCCCCAGAAGATGGATATTCATTGCCGGGTTACCAATGAAACCCGCCACGAATTTATTCTTTGGCTGATGGTAGATATTGCCCGGCGTGTCGACCTGCATGATCCGTCCACCGTTGAGTACGCAAATGCGGTCACCCATGGTCATCGCTTCAATCTGATCGTGTGTGACATACACCATTGTCGCGTTCACGCCTTCGTGACGCAGTTGGCGGTGAAGTTCCGTCAGGCGCACGCGCATTGACACGCGCAGTTTGGCGTCGAGATTGGACAACGGCTCATCAAACAAAAACACCTCAGGCTTACGCACAATGGCTCTGCCGACGGCAACGCGCTGGCACTGACCCCCTGAAAGTTGACCCGGTTTTTTGTCGAGTAGCGTTTCGATTTCCAGTTTGCGCGCGGCTTCCCGCACACGAACATCTATCTCCTGCTTGTTCATTTTGCCCTGCAGGCTGAAGGCCATATTTTTGTAGATCGTCATGTGGGGATAGAGGGCGTAGTTTTGAAAAACCATCGCCACGCCACGTTCTTTTGGCAGCAAGTCGTTAACGCACCGTTCGCCAATGGAAATATGACCATGAGTAATATCTTCCAGACCGGCGATCATGCGCAGTAACGTTGATTTGACGCAGCCGGATGGCCCGACAAAAACCATAAATTCGCCATCGTGAATTTCAAGGTCAACGCCATGAATCGCCTGAAAGCCATTCGGATATATTTTGCCTACTGACTGTAATTGAATGCCTGACATAATAATGCCCCTTATCCTTTAATTCCGGCACCGGCGATGCCACGAATGAAATAGCGCTGGAAGAAGATATAAAGTAACAACATGGGGATAATCGCGAGCAACGCTCCCGCCATGAGCATGGGATACTCCACCCCGGCGCGACCGGAGAGCGAGGCCAGACCCACCGGCAGCGTCATTTTGTCCATTGAGGTATTGACGATGAGCGGCCACATTAAGTTATTCCAGCTCCACAACCCGTTAATAATGACGCAGGCGATAAGTCCCGGTTTAATCAGCGGCAGCATGATTTTGAAAAAGATCGTTAAATGGTTATAACCATCCATAATGGCCGCTTCTTCCAGCTCTTTCGGTACGGAAAGAAAAAACTGGCGCAATAAAAAGGCGCTATAAATACTGAATAATCCCGGCAGCACCAGGCCTGGAATGGAGTTCAGCAGACCTATTTTCTCGATCGTTAAAAACTGCGGGATCAAAAAGATCTGTCCGGGAACCATCAGAATCGAAATGCAGAGCATAAAGAGGAGATCGCGCCCTTTAAAACGCAGGCGGGAGAAACCATACGCCGCCATCGCGGCAATCAGCGTCTGTAAGATGACGATAACCAGCGTGGAAACGATCGAGTTAAAATAAAAGCTACCAAACGGCATCTCATGCAAGATTTTATCGTACGCCTGAAACCCCGGATTGGCGGGCAGCAGGATCGGCGGAAAGGCAATACTTTCCGCCTGGGTTTTAAACGAGGTGATGATCATCCAGAGAAAGGGAACCACCGTGACCAGCGTCGCCAGGATCATCAGGCCATAAATCAGCCATTTTTCACGTTTTGTCATGAACATAGTGGTTGCCTTACTGTGCTTTAAGCCGTTTGCCTATCCATATCTGCAGCAGGGTCAGTACCATCGTGATAACGAAAATCACCACGGCAATCGCGGAGGCGTACCCTTTTTCATGGTAGATAAAGGCGTATTTATAAAAGAGATAAGCGATGGTCATGGTCTGATCGTCCACCATGGAAGAACTGCCAAACAGCAGATACACCACATCGAATATTTGCAGCGTTTCGATAAACGAGATCACCAGAACGAAGAACAGCGTCGGGATCATTAGCGGTAGGGTAATTGACCAGAAGCCGCGCAGTTTACTGATGTCATCCAGAGACATGGCTTCATAAATCTGCTTCGGGATCCCCTGCAAGCCGGCGAGCAGAATGATCATCTTCAGAGCGATAGCCGACCAGATAATAACCAGTGAGGCGCTCAGACGGACAATATCCGGATCGGATAACCAACCAATGGCGGGAATATCGAAATAAGCCAGGATCTGATTGAGTAAACCGAAATTACGGTTCATCAACCACTGCCAGACCATCGCAATGGCGGCAGGCATCGTAACGGCCGGAAGAAATAACAGCGTACGGAACAGCCACTGACCGCGAATCGCCTGGTTTAAACCAATCGCCAGCAGTAAAGACAGGACCGTGATCACCGGCACACAAATAAAAACATAGGCCAGCGTATTCACTATCGCCGAACGGAATTCATCATCGCTGAATAAATTAATGTAATTATCCAGACTGATTGTCGTCCAGATCTGAAACTCGCCCAGATCGGTAAAACTGTAAAATACGTTCTGGAAGAACGGCGTAAAGTAAAAAATAACTAATCCTGCCAACAGCGGCAGAATCATTATCCACCCCCAGAAACGTTCTTCTTTTTCCAGTCGGGTCAGGGAATTTTTATTGGGTTCCCTGGCCGATAACGGCGGGGATGCCGCTTCATCTGAATAGCTCATACAGACTCCGGGATGCTCACTTTACAAACAATAAATGGGTTAACGCAGGAGAAGTGAGAGGGAGCAAGGCTCCCTCACGATTATTTCTGCATTTCACGCTCAACGCGTTTGGCGACACCCGGCATAACCTGTTGCGGATCATTTCCCATCCAGACTTTTTTCAGCCCGTCGTTGAGAATGCTATTCCATTTCGCGGTATTTGAACCGGCGGTGGGATATTTATGAGAAAACGCCAGTGAATCGATATAGGCGGAAACATCAACATCCTTAAAGCCTTCCGCCCATGCTTTGGCGACTTTCTGATTGGCCGGAATCACCACTTTGCCCGCTGCCAGCGTTTGCTGCGCATGTTCTGAGCTCATGAATTCAATGAATTTCCAGGCGGCCTCTTTATGCTGGCTTTTGGCAGACATGGCGAATGCCAGGCTATGAGAGACGCCAGCCTGTTCTGCCATTTTGGGCATCGGAACGACGCCGACATGATCGTTAATCAGTTCGTTTTGCGAGAACGGCAGCGCCCACCACGAGCCCGCGTAGATCATCGCCACCCGATTGGACTGGAAGACATCGGCGGCTTTCATTTCGCCTGGCGGCTGGAGCAATCCTGCCTTCAGCATTCCCTGAACGTCGCGATACATGGCAATCGCGTTGTCGCTGGCAACGTCCGTTTTACCCTCAGGCAGGACAATCTGAGTGCCGGCCTGCAGCAGCAGGTTAAAGTAGCTGTCCTGACCGCTGCCGAGATCCATCGCCAACGGATAAGAATGCTGATCCAGCTTTTTACGTAACTGTTCTGATTTCTGTTTTAAATCGTCCCACGTCCAGTTTTTATCGGGATAGGTTGCGCCAGCCTGATCAAACATTTTTTTGTTATACCACACGGCAATCGCGTCGATATCCCGTGGAATAGCGTATTGTTGAGACTGGTACTGATAAGCATCGACAGAGCTTTTCACGAAATCATCAAGATGTGGTGATGATGTGTCTTTTAAATAAGGAGTCAGTGGTTCCAGCATGCCGTTTTTAACGTACTGCTGAAAATTCGGCATATTCATCCAGAATACATCCGGCGCCACATTTCCCCCGACCGCTGAGCTGAGTTTTATGAAATATTGGTCATAGGGCGTTAGTTCAATTTCAACTTTTACACCGGGGTTATTTTTTTCAAATTCATTAACCAGTTGCTGTTCGCCGGGAAGTTGATTTCGATCCCATAGCGTGTAGCGTAATTTAACGGGTTTTTCTGTCGTCTGGCCTTCAGCACTGGCGGCAACCGGTGCGGCCAGTAAACAGGAAAAAAGGCATGCCAGGGCGACATTATTTTTATTCAAGGTATACATAACTTCCCTCTTTATTCGGGTCAGAATGTCGGTGAGGTAAATTACAGAAGCCATTGAATCTTGTGTTTAACAAAGGGGAAAGTCAAAGGGGGAAAAATGAGCGAATTATCGCATTAAAACACCCCGGCTTTTCGGTAGGTTTCTCTTTTATCAAAACGAAAAGAGAGCGAAAAGGGAGGCCTCAGGCATTGTTCTTTCTTTCAACGGGTTAGGATTTTTCTACCGACGAAAAGCGAAAAAGGGCGGGTGAAAAATTAACCTTCAAAACTGCGAGCATTATCACCTTATCTTTCACGGACAGGAAAGAAAAACGGGGATTATTCCCCGTTTTCTCGGTTGCTTTCGTTTCGAAAATATCAGGTCACTGGTGCCGGGTTAAAGACGGCCAGTTGATTGTGCAATCCCCATTGATCGGAGAAGGTTTTCTTACGGCCACTGGCGACATCAAGAATAAATTCGAACAGCTTCTGACCAACTTCCTCAATGGTCTCTTCACCCGTGGCGATGGTGCCTGCATTGATATCCATCAAATCGTACCAACGCTTTGCCAGTTCGGTACGGGTCGCCATCTTAATCACCGGCACGGCCATCAGGCCATAGGGGGTACCGCGACCCGTGGTGAACACCTGGACGGTGATCCCGGACGCGACCTGCTGCGTGCCGCAGACAAAATCGCTGGCGGGCGTTGCGGCATAAATCAGACCGCGTTTGGTCGGGCGCTGGCCTGGGGAGAGCACTTCGACAATCGCGCTTTTACCGGATTTCGCAATGGAGCCCAGCGCTTTTTCCACCACATTCGCCAGCCCCCCTTTTTTGTTACCCGGAGAGGGGTTAGCGCTGCGATCGGTTTTCCCCATATCGAGATAGTTGTCGTACCAGGCCATCTCTTCCAGCAGACGTTTGCCCACCGCTTCGTTGATGGTGCGCGGCGTCAACAGATGGATCGCATCACGCACTTCGGTGACTTCGGAAAACATTACCGTAGCGCCGCAGCGTACCAGCAGGTCAGAGGCGTAGCCCACTGCCGGGTTTGCCGTCACGCCGGAAAACGCATCGCTGCCGCCGCACTGCATGCCGACGACCAGCTCAGAGGCCGGGCAGGTTTCGCGCTGGCGCAGATTCAGTTTAGCCAGATGGCGCTCAGCGACCTGCAGGATATCATCGACCATGGAACGGAAGCCCACATGCTTTTCGTCCTGAAGGCTGACGATGCTGGCGCTGTCGACCGGAATACTTTGCACATCGTCAGTACCTTCCAGTAAACGTTCCGGCTGCAGTTTTTCACAGCCCAGGCCAATGACCATCACTTCGCCGCCAAAGTTTGGGTTCAGCGAGATGTTATGGATGGTGCGGATCGGCACCACAGCTGCCGGCGCGTTAATTGCCACGCCGCAACCGTACAGGTGGTTAAGTCCGACCACACCATCGACGTTCGGGTATTTAGGCAGCAGATCGCGCTCAATGATTTTGACGACATAATCCACCACACCCGCCACACAGTGCACGCTGGTGGTGATGCCGAGCAGATTCTTGGTGCCTACGCTGCCATCGGCGTTGCGGTAGCCTTCAAAGGTATAGCCTTCCAGCGGCGGCAGCGGTTCCGGAACTTTGGTCGCCAGTGGCAGCGTGTTCAACGGCGGCGCTGTCGGTAGCTCAACCATGGATTCATCAATCCAGCTTCCGCGCGGAATGTCGCGCACGGCGTAGCCGATCACTTCACCGTAACGTATGATTTCACCATGAACCGGAATATCCACCAGCGCGACTTTATGTCCCTGTGGAATATGTTCAATCAGCTCCAGTCCATCCGGGAATCGCGTCCCGGCTTTCAAACCATTGTCATTAACAATGATCGCCACATTATCTGTTTCGTGGACCTTTATATAAAATGCGCTCGGCGATTCTTGTCTGATGTCGATGTTGGCCATTGTCCAGTATTCTCCAACCGGGGTGATAATAATATAGAAAGATTCTGCGAATCTGATTATTAAAATAAGGAAGACCTGTCGTGAAATAAGGATGTCAGGAGTTCAAAAATAAGAATGTGATCCAGATCACTCGTTATGGTGAAAGCCCGGCTATCAGGGGCGGTAAAGCGTAAATATGTGCATCAGCGCCCAGCGTTATGTGCATTTGCTCAAGATATTATTTGTAATTAGCATCGTTAATGAGCATCTGCACAATGCGTAATGCTCTCTGCCTGATTATACTGAATCACGAAATGAGTATCTGTATTTATTAATAAGCGATAGCGTCTGTCATCAATAAATAATAATAAATGTGTCTGCTTAAGTGCCTGAGGTAAATAAAATGATCCTGGATACCGTTGTAGAAAAAAAGAAAGGTACGCATACCCGCTATTTAATTCTGCTGATAATTTTTATTGTTACAGCGGTTAACTACGCGGACCGGGCGACGCTATCCATTGCCGGTACCGAAGTCGCCAAAGAGTTGCAGCTGAGTGCTGTGTCAATGGGCTACATCTTCTCTGCCTTTGGCTGGGCATACCTGCTGATGCAAATCCCCGGCGGCTGGCTGCTCGATAAGTTTGGTTCGAAAAAAGTGTACACCTGGAGCCTGTTTTTCTGGTCGCTGTTCACTTTCCTGCAAGGCTTCGTGGATATGTTCCCGCTGGCCTGGGCCGGGGTTTCCATGTTCTTTATGCGCTTTATGTTGGGTTTCTCGGAAGCGCCTTCGTTCCCGGCAAACGCCCGTATTGTTGCGGCCTGGTTCCCGACCAAAGAGCGTGGAACCGCGTCGGCAATCTTTAACTCTGCTCAGTATTTTTCACTGGCACTGTTCTCGCCGCTGCTGGGCTGGTTGACCTTTGCCTGGGGCTGGGAGCACGTCTTCACTGTGATGGGCGTGATTGGATTTGTCCTGACGGCGCTGTGGGTCAAACTGATTCATAACCCCACCGATCACCCGCGGATGTCCGCAGAAGAGTTGAAGTTCATCTCT
Source organism: Citrobacter sp. RHB20-C16 (assembly GCF_013890155.1). NCBI lineage: Bacteria > Pseudomonadati > Pseudomonadota > Gammaproteobacteria > Enterobacterales > Enterobacteriaceae > Citrobacter > Citrobacter sp. RHB20-C16. The sequence goes on from NZ_CP057630.1 coordinate 627,780, forward strand.
GAAAACGGTGCGGTCGTGGATATGGACCACAAAAAACCGGGCAGCTCCATGGCAAGTGGTCCAAAACTGCATTACATCAAGCAGTTATTGACCAACCGCATGATGCTTGGCGTGTTCTTTGGACAGTATTTCATCAACACGATCACCTGGTTCTTCCTGACCTGGTTCCCGATTTATCTGGTTCAGGAAAAAGGAATGTCGATCCTGAAAGTGGGTCTGGTGGCTTCGATTCCGGCGCTATGTGGTTTCGCTGGCGGCGTACTGGGCGGCGTGTTCTCGGACTATCTGATTAAGCGCGGTTTTTCTATCACCGTTGCGCGTAAGCTGCCAATTGTGCTGGGAATGCTGCTGGCTTCCACCATCATTTTGTGCAACTACACCGACAACACCGCGCTGGTGGTGACGCTGATGGCGCTGGCCTTCTTTGGTAAAGGATTTGGCGCACTGGGCTGGCCGGTGATTTCGGACACCGCGCCGAAAGAGATTGTGGGCCTGTGTGGCGGGGTATTTAACGTCTTTGGCAACGTGGCATCTATCGTAACGCCACTGGTTATCGGTTACCTGGTAAGTGAACTGCATTCCTTCAACGCCGCGCTGGTATTCGTTGGCTGTTCCGCGCTGATGGCAATGGTGTGCTACCTGTTTATTGTCGGTGACATTAAACGTATGGAACTGCAGAAATAATTAACGGTTAAGTGACAAGGTAAAAGTGATGAATAACGACATCTTCCCGAACAAGTTCAAAGCAGCGCTGGCTGCGCATCAGATTCAGATTGGTTGCTGGTCAGCGCTGGCAAGCCCCATCAGTACAGAAGTCTTAGGACTGGCGGGCTTCGACTGGCTGGTGTTGGATGGCGAGCATGCGCCAAATGATGTCTCCACCTTTATTCCACAACTGATGGCGTTGAAAGGCAGTTCCAGCGCGCCAGTGGTGCGTGTACCGACCAATGAGCCGGTGATTATTAAACGTCTGCTGGATATCGGTTTTTACAACTTTCTGATTCCGTTTGTTGAAACAGAAGAAGAGGCAGTAAACGCCGTTGCGTCGACGCGCTATCCGCCTGAAGGGATCCGTGGCGTGTCCGTATCGCATCGCGCCAACATGTTTGGCACCGTCCCGGATTACTTCGCGCAGTCCAACAAAAACATCACCATCATTGTGCAGATTGAGAGCCAGCAGGGCGTGGATAACGTCGATGCTATCGCCGCCACCGAAGGTGTCGACGGTATTTTCGTTGGTCCAAGCGATCTGGCTGCGGCGTTAGGCCACCTCGGCAATGCCTCTCATCCTGAGGTGCAGAAAGCCATTCAGCACATCTTTGCCCGGGCGAAAGCGCACGGCAAACCGAGCGGCATTCTGGCACCGGTTGATGCCGACGCCCGTCGCTATCTGGAATGGGGGGCCACGTTTGTTGCTGTCGGCAGCGACCTGGGCGTGTTCCGTTCCGCCACGCAGAAACTGGCTGATTCCTTTAAGAAATAACCACCACCGAAACAAGAGAGATAATTGATATGACGATGAAAGTTGGTTTTATTGGCCTGGGTATCATGGGTAAACCAATGAGTAAAAACCTCCTGAAAGCAGGTTACTCGCTGGTGGTTTCTGACCGTAATCCTGAAGCGATCGCTGACGTTATCGCGGCAGGTGCAGAAACCGCGTCTAACGCCAAAGCGATTGCTGAGCAGTGTGATGTGATCATCACCATGCTGCCAAACTCTCCGCATGTGAAAGAGGTTGCGCTGGGCGAAGGCGGCATTATCGAAGGGGCGAAACCGGGGACGGTGCTGATCGATATGAGCTCCATCGCGCCGCTGGCGAGCCGTGAGATCAGCGACGCGCTGAAAGCTAAGGGCATCGATATGCTGGACGCGCCGGTGAGCGGCGGTGAGCCGAAGGCGATCGACGGCACGTTGTCGGTGATGGTTGGCGGCGACAAAGCGATTTTCGATAAATACTACGATCTGCTGAAAGCGATGGCGGGGTCTGTTGTTCATACCGGTGATATCGGGGCGGGGAACGTCACCAAACTGGCGAACCAGGTGATTGTGGCGCTGAACATTGCCGCGATGTCTGAAGCGCTGACCCTGGCAACCAAAGCCGGCGTAAACCCGGATCTGGTTTATCAGGCGATCCGTGGTGGTCTGGCAGGCAGCACCGTCCTGGATGCGAAAGCGCCGATGGTGATGGATCGTAACTTCAAGCCGGGTTTCCGTATCGATCTGCACATTAAAGATCTGGCAAACGCGCTGGATACGTCTCACGGTGTTGGTGCTCAGCTTCCGCTGACCGCGGCTGTTATGGAGATGATGCAGGCGCTGCGTGCTGATGGCCTGGGAACCGCCGACCACAGTGCTCTGGCATGCTATTACGAAAAACTGGCGAAAGTGGAAGTCACTCGCTAATGACCTTGCGCCCGGATGGCGTATCGCGATCCGGGCCTGGATTGTAGGCCGGATAAGTAAAGCGCCATCCGGCGTTGTGCAGTAACAGGCGATCATCATGAAAATCGTAATTGCCCCAGACTCTTATAAAGAAAGCCTTTCTGCTACTGAGGTAGCGCAGGCGATAGAAAAAGGATTTCGGGAAATTTTCCCCGATGCGCAGTATGTTTCCGTTCCGGTCGCCGATGGGGGTGAGGGGACGGTTGAAGCCATGATTGCCGCCACACACGGTTCTGCACATTCCGCTCTGGTGACCGGACCGCTGGGTGAAAAAGTGAATGCCAACTGGGGCATGTCAGGCGATGGAAAGACCGCGTTTATTGAAATGGCGGCCGCCAGCGGACTGGCGCTGGTCCCCCCCGAAAAACGTAACCCCCTGATTACCACTTCGCGCGGCACCGGGGAGCTTATTTTGCAGGCGCTGGACAGTGGGGCGAGCAATATTATTATCGGCATTGGCGGGAGCGCGACCAATGACGGCGGTGCCGGGATGGTTCAGGCGCTGGGCGCGAAGCTGTGTGATGCCAACGGAACTGAAATTGGCTACGGCGGCGGTAGTCTGAACACTCTCAATACCATTGATGTGTCTGGTCTGGATCCGCGCATTAAACATTGTGTTATTCGCGTTGCTTGTGATGTGACCAATCCGCTGGTGGGCGAACAGGGAGCTTCTCGGATCTTTGGCCCGCAAAAAGGGGCGACGGAACCGCTGATCCTCGAACTGGACCGCAATCTGGCTCACTACGCGGATATTATTAAAAAATCACTGGGTGTGGATGTGAAAAACGTCCCAGGCGCAGGTGCGGCGGGCGGCATGGGGGCAGCGCTGATGGCATTCCTCGGCGCGGAGTTGAAAAGCGGGATTGAGATCGTCACCCAGGCGCTTAATCTGGAAGAGCATATTCACGACTGTACGCTGGTTGTTACCGGTGAAGGGCGCATCGACAGCCAGAGCATTCACGGCAAAGTGCCGGTGGGCGTGGCTAACGTGGCGAAGAAATACCACAAGCCGGTGATTGGCATTGCGGGCAGCCTGACGCGGGATGTCGGCGTGGTGCATCAATATGGTATCGATGCTGTATTCAGCGTATTGACCAGTATTGGCACGCTGGAAGAGGCCTTTCGCGGCGCATTTGACAACATTTACCGGGCGTCGCGAAACATTGCGGCGACGCTGGCGGTGGGAATGCGCAGTGCAGGGTGACAAGGGCGTGCAAACCCTCTATACTGCGCGCCGAAGCTGACCAGACAGTCGCCGCTTCGTCGTCGTCCCTTTCGGGGGAGACAGGCGGAGGGGAGGAAAGTCCGGGCTCCATAGGGCAGGGTGCCAGGTAACGCCTGGGGGGGAAACCCACGACCAGTGCAACAGAGAGCAAACCGCCGATGGCCCACGCAAGTGGGATCAGGTAAGGGTGAAAGGGTGCGGTAAGAGCGCACCGCGCGGCTGGTAACAGTCCGTGGCACGGTAAACTCCACCCGGAGCAAGGCCAAATAGGGGTTCATAAGGTACGGCCCGTACTGAACCCGGGTAGGCTGCTTGAGCCAGTGAGCGATTGCTGGCCTAGATGAATGACTGTCCACGACAGAACCCGGCTTATCGGTCAGCTTCACCACTTTAAGAACCCCGCCACCAGGCGGGGTTTTGCTTTGTAGATAATGTAGATGAATGACTGTCCACGACGCTACACCTGAAAGAAAGCGGCTTATCGGTCAGCTTCACCACTTTAAGAACCCCGCCACCAGGCGGGGTTTTGCTTTGTAGATAATGTAGATGAATGACTGTCCACGACGCTACACCTGAAAGAAAGCGGCTTACCGGTCAGCTTCACCACTTTCATGTAGAAACCCGCTTCGGCGGGTTTTTGCTTTGCAGATGATGTAGATGAATGACTGTCCACGACGCTATACCTGGAAGAAAGCGGCTTACCGGTCATGACGCTTCGCTTATCAGGCCTGTGAACGGTGAAGGGGAACGGGAACCTGTAGGGCGGATAAGATACGTCGCATCGCCATCCGGCAGCGTTCTGGAACCTGCGGCTATTAAGAAATTTCTTGTTATGTGACATACAACACAAAACGCTACTTTCTATGAATATCTCGATAGAAACAAAAAGCAATCGATCGACTTCACAAAATTACGCGCTACAAAAACAGAGAAACTCAGTGTTAATATATTGTTGTGAATGATAATTGTTTGTGTGTATATATTTAATTATTGATAAATTCAATGTTTATTTATAAACAAACAGGGCTAAAAAATGTGATGTATAACATTATTTAATCCAATTTATGTTTTAAACATAATTAAATTTGAGGGATTGCGCATTAAATTTAATGAACAAATTGACCATTAACTGCACGATAATTGCTTGAAATATCGTCATTCCTCATTTTTAGATATGAGGGGAAAATAACGCGTGTTATCGCCATAAAATATTGTTATCCCCCCCTATTTTTTTGACAAAAATCAGACTAAAGTGACATGATGTTTATATAACTAATTGAATACAAAAGGTTTATTTATTTACAAATAACCACTTGAAATATAGGTGAAGGCAATTTGTGAGTGGTCGCACATATCCTGCTTCATGTAATTTGTTACACTTCACGCCGTCAACAAGGTTATTAACGCAGGTCGATATGAATACGTTTGCTCTCCCAAAAACACAGCAGTTGGTGGTCTTTCAGGAAGTAATCAGAAGCGGTTCTATCGGTTCTGCGGCAAAAGAGTTAGGGTTAACTCAGCCAGCTGTTAGTAAAATTATTAACGATATTGAAGCTTATTTTGGCGTTGAGTTGGTGGTTCGCAAAAATACCGGCGTCACCTTAACTCAGGCAGGGCAGGTTTTACTCTCATGGTCCGAATCCATCACCCGTGAGATGAAGAACATGGTGAATGAGATGAACAGCATGACCGACAACACGGTGGTTGATATCTCATTCGGGTTTCCTTCGCTGATTGGCTTTACCTTTATGTCCGATATGATCCAGAAGTTCAAAGAGGTCTACCCAAAATCACAGGTCTCCATGTATGAGGCGCAACTCTCCTCATTCCTGCCGGCGATCCGCGACGGGCGACTGGACTTTGCGATTGGTACGCTCAGCGATGAAATGAAATTGCAGGATCTGCACGTCGAACCGCTTTTTGAGTCGGAGTTCGTGCTGGTGGCGAATAAGTCCCGAACATGCACCGGCACCACCACACTGGAATCGTTGCAGAACGAACAGTGGGTGTTGCCACAAACGAATATGGGCTACTACAGCGAACTCCTCACCACCCTGCAAAGAAATGGCATTAGCATCGAAAACATCGTTAAAACCGACTCCGTTGTGACCATTTACAATCTTGTTCTCAATGCTAATTTTCTGACAGTGATTCCGTGCGATATGGCCGCACCCTTTGGTTCGAACCAGTTTATTACTCTCCCTGTGGAAGAATCGTTACCCATTGCTCGCTATGCCGCAATATGGTCAAAAAACTATCGTATTAAAAAAGCCGCATCGGTTTTGGTTGAATTAGCCAAAGAGTATTCATCTTATAAAGGTTGCAGACGAAAGCAATTAATTGAAATTAACTAACCGATTAAATTTAATTTAATCCTCAATTCATACCATCGTTCTTAATATCAGACGTTGGTTACGGCTATCTATTACTTTACTATCAGGTAAGAGGTTACAATGCACATTACTTACGATCTCCCGGTTGCCATTGAAGATATCCTCGAAGCAAAAAAACGACTGGCGGGGAAAATATATAAAACAGGCATGCCTCGCTCAAACTATTTTAGTGAGCGCTGCAAAGGGGAAATATTCCTTAAGTTTGAAAACATGCAGCGTACCGGCTCATTTAAAATTCGTGGCGCATTTAACAAACTCAGTTCATTGACGGATGCGGAAAAACGTAAAGGCGTTGTCGCTTGTTCAGCGGGTAACCACGCTCAAGGGGTTTCTCTCTCCTGCGCGATGCTGGGTATTGATGGCAAAGTGGTGATGCCGAAGGGGGCGCCGAAATCGAAAGTGGCCGCCACCTGTGACTACTCGGCGGAAGTAGTGCTGCACGGCGATAACTTCAACGACACTATCGCCAAAGTCAGTGAGATTGTCGAAATGGAAGGGCGTATTTTTATCCCGCCTTATGACGATCCGAAAGTGATTGCCGGCCAGGGTACTATCGGTCTGGAAATTATGGAAGACCTGTATGACGTCGATAACGTGATTGTTCCTATCGGCGGCGGCGGTTTAATCGCCGGTATTGCTATTGCCATTAAATCTATTAACCCGACCATTAAAGTGATTGGTGTGCAGTCTGAAAACGTACACGGCATGGCGGCGTCTTATCAGGCTGGAGAAATAACCACGCACCGAACGACCGGCACCCTGGCGGATGGTTGTGATGTTTCCCGCCCGGGTAAATTAACTTACGAAATTGTGCGTGAATTAGTGGATGACATTGTCCTGGTCAGCGAAGACGAAATTCGTAACAGCATGATTGCTTTAATTCAACGCAACAAAGTGGTGACAGAAGGTGCTGGTGCACTGGCATGTGCTGCTTTATTAAGCGGGAAATTAGATGCCTATATCCAGAACAGAAAAACGGTCAGCATTATTTCTGGCGGCAATATCGATCTTTCTCGTGTATCGCAAATTACGGGTTTAGCAGACGCGTAAATCCGGCTATTAATCTCTTCGTTGAGGATAGGATATGAGTACTTCTGACAGCATTGTATCCAGCCAGACAAAACAGTCGTCCTGGCGTAAATCAGACACCACCTGGACACTGGGTTTATTTGGTACAGCCATCGGCGCCGGGGTGTTGTTCTTCCCCATCCGCGCAGGATTTGGCGGCTTAATCCCCATTCTTTTGATGTTGGTACTGGCGTACCCCATCGCTTTTTATTGCCACCGTGCGCTGGCGCGTCTGTGTCTGTCCGGGTCAAACCCGTCCGGCAACATCACGGAAACGGTTGAAGAGCACTTTGGTAAGACGGGCGGCGTGGTCATCACGTTCCTCTATTTCTTCGCGATTTGTCCGCTGCTGTGGATTTATGGCGTCACCATTACCAACACGTTCATGACGTTCTGGGAAAACCAGTTACAGTTGCCGGCGCTGAACCGTGGTTTTGTGGCGCTGTTCCTGCTGCTGCTGATGGCGTTCGTTATCTGGTTTGGTAAGGATCTGATGGTTAAAGTGATGAGCTACCTGGTATGGCCGTTCATTGCCAGCCTGGTGCTGATCTCGCTGTCGCTGATCCCTTACTGGAACTCTGCGGTGATCGACCAGGTCGATATCAGTAATATCGCCTTAACCGGTCACGATGGCATTCTGGTCACCGTGTGGCTGGGGATTTCTATCATGGTGTTCTCGTTCAACTTCTCGCCGATCGTTTCGTCTTTCGTGGTCTCTAAACGTGAAGAATATGAGAAAGATTTTGGCCGTGAATACACCGAGCAGAAATGTTCTCAGATCATCTCTCGCGCCAGCATGCTGATGGTCGCTGTGGTTATGTTCTTCGCCTTTAGCTGCCTGTTCACGCTCTCTCCGGCAAACATGGCAGATGCGAAAGCACAGAACATTCCGGTACTGTCTTATCTGGCAAACCACTTCGCTTCCCTGTCCGGAACGAAGTCGACTTTCGCCATCGTGCTGGAATATGGCGCCTCGATTATTGCGCTGGTTGCCATCTTCAAATCCTTCTTCGGTCACTACCTGGGCACGCTGGAAGGGCTGAATGGTCTGGTGCTGAAGTTCGGTTACAAAGGCGATAAAACGAAGGTTTCCTCCGGCAAACTCAACACCATCAGCATGATCTTCATCATGGGGTCCACCTGGATTGTGGCTTACGCCAACCCGAACATTCTGGACCTGATTGAAGCGATGGGTGCGCCGATTATTGCCTCACTGCTGTGCCTGCTGCCGATGTATGCCATTCGTAAGGCACCGTCACTGGCGAAATATCGCGGTCGTCTGGATAACGTGTTTGTCACCGTCATCGGTCTGCTGACCATTCTGAACATCGTGTACAAACTGTTTTAATCCTTAAGCTCAGGATGAGCGGAGTAGTGAAATGAATGAGTTTCCGATAGTTCTGGTTATTAATTGTGGATCGTCTTCAATTAAGTTTTCAGTACTGGATGCAAATAACTGCGACGTATTAATGGCAGGCATTGCGGATGGTATTAACTCGGAAAATGCGTTCTTATCGGTAAATGGAGGTGAGCCAGTGACGCTGGCTCACCACAGCTACGAAGGCGCATTAAAGGCGATTGTGTTTGAACTGGAAAAACGTAATTTAAATGACAGCGTGGCCTTAATTGGCCACCGTATTGCCCACGGCGGAAATATTTTTACCGAGTCAGCAATTATTACTGATGAGGTCATTGACAATATTCGCCGTGTTTCACCACTGGCACCATTACATAATTACGCCAATCTGAGCGGGATTGAATCCGCACAGCATCTGTTCCCCGGCGTCACGCAGGTGGCGGTGTTTGATACCAGCTTCCATCAGACCATGGCACCAGAAGCTTACCTGTATGGCCTGCCGTGGAAGTATTTCGAAGAGCTGGGCGTGCGGCGTTACGGCTTCCACGGAACGTCGCACCGCTATGTTTCTCAACGCGCGCATGAACTGCTTGCGCTGTCCGAACAGGACTCCGGCCTGGTGATTGCCCACCTCGGCAACGGTGCGTCAATTTGTGCCGTCCGTAATGGTCACAGCGTCGACACGTCAATGGGGATGACGCCGCTGGAAGGGCTGATGATGGGCACGCGTAGTGGCGACGTGGACTTCGGCGCGATGGCGTGGGTCGCCAGTGAAACCCAACAGACTCTGAGCGATCTGGAGCGGGTAGTGAACAAAGAGTCCGGTCTGCTCGGGATTTCTGGCCTGTCGTCCGACTTAAGGGTGCTGGAAAAAGCCTGGCATGAAGGACACGAGCGCGCACAGCTGGCAATTAAAACCTTTGTTCACCGCATTGCCCGTCATATTGCCGGACATGCCGCTTCGTTACACCGTCTGGACGGCATTATTTTCACTGGCGGTATTGGTGAGAACTCAGTATTAATTCGTCGTCTGGTGGTTGAGCATCTGACGGTATTGGGAGTGAATATCGACAGCGACCGAAATAACCTGCCGAATTCTCATGGCGAGCGCATTATTTCCACCCCTGATGCCCGGGTTATTTGCGCCGTAATACCGACGAACGAAGAAAAAATGATTGCGCTCGATGCGATTCAATTAGGCCGCATTAACGCAGCCGTGGAATACGCCTAATTTATTTGTTGTTCTGTAGAGAGATTATTTTTCATGAAGGTAGATATCGATACCAGCGATATGCTGTATGCCGAAGCATGGCTTGGCTTTAAAGGTACGGACTGGAAAGAAGAAATTAATGTCCGTGATTTTATTCAGCACAACTATACGCCTTATGAAGGGGATGAATCCTTCCTTGCTGATGCAACGCCTGCCACTACGGCATTGTGGGAAAAGGTGATGGCGGGCATTCGTATCGAAAACGCGACCCATGCGCCGGTCGATTTCGATACCAATATTGCGACCACGATTACTGCGCACGATGCGGGTTACATTGAGCAGGAACTGGAGAAGATTGTCGGCCTGCAAACGGATAAACCGCTGAAACGTGCGCTGCATCCGTTTGGCGGCGTCAACATGATCAAAAGTTCGTTCGATGCTTATGGTCGTGAGATGGATCCGAACTTCGAGTACCTGTTCACCGAACTGCGTAAAACCCACAACCAGGGCGTTTTTGACGTCTATTCTCCGGACATGCTGCGCTGCCGTAAATCCGGTGTGTTGACCGGTTTGCCGGACGGTTATGGTCGTGGGCGCATTATCGGTGATTATCGTCGCGTGGCGCTGTACGGCATCCGCTATCTGGTGCGTGAGCGTGAGCTGCAGTTCGCCGATCTCCAGTCAAATTTGGAGTGGGGACAGAATCTGGAAGCCACGATTCGCCTGCGTGAAGAGCTGGCGGAGCACCGTCGTGCGTTGCTGCAAATGCAGGAGATGGCGGCGAAATATGGCTGTGATATCTCTCGCCCGGCGCGTAATGCGCAGGAGGCGGTACAGTGGGTCTACTTTGCCTATCTGGCGGCGGTGAAATCGCAAAACGGCGGCGCGATGTCGCTGGGCCGCACCGCATCGTTCCTCGATATCTATATTGAGCGCGATTTCAATGCCGGTATCCTGACAGAGCAACAGGCGCAGGAGTTGATCGACCACTTCATCATGAAGATCCGGATGGTGCGTTTCCTGCGTACGCCTGAGTTTGACTCGCTGTTCTCCGGCGATCCGATCTGGGCGACCGAAGTGATCGGCGGGATGGGGCTGGATGGTCGCACGCTGGTGACCAAAAACTCCTTCCGCTATCTGCATACGCTGCACACGATGGGGCCGGCACCGGAGCCAAACCTCACCGTGCTGTGGTCAGAAGCGTTGCCAGTCGCGTTTAAAAAGTATGCCGCACAGGTCTCTATCGTCACCTCGTCACTGCAATATGAAAACGACGATCTGATGCGGACCGACTTTAACAGCGACGACTATGCGATCGCCTGCTGCGTGAGTCCGATGGTTATCGGTAAGCAGATGCAGTTCTTCGGGGCGCGCGCCAATCTTGCCAAAACGCTGCTGTACGCAATCAACGGTGGGGTGGATGAGAAGCTGAAAATCCAGGTGGGGCCGAAAACCGCGCCGTTGCTGGACGACGTGCTGGACTACGACACGGTGATGGACAGTCTGGACCACTTTATGGACTGGCTGGCGGTGCAGTACATCAGCGCGCTGAACATCATCCATTACATGCACGATAAGTACAGTTACGAAGCGTCGCTGATGGCGCTGCACGATCGTGACGTCTATCGCACGATGGCGTGCGGGATTGCCGGACTGTCGGTAGCGGCGGATTCGCTCTCTGCAATTAAGTACGCGACGGTGAAACCGGTTCGCGACCATAACGGGCTGGCGGTCGATTTCGTGATTGAAGGGGAATATCCACAGTACGGCAATAACGATGAGCGCGTGGATAGCATTGCCTGCGATCTGGTTGAACGCTTTATGAAGAAAATTAAAGTGTTGCCGACCTACCGGAACGCGGTACCGACGCAGTCGATTCTGACTATTACCTCCAACGTGGTGTACGGACAGAAAACCGGTAACACGCCGGACGGTCGTCGCGCGGGGACGCCATTTGCGCCGGGCGCTAACCCGATGCACGGGCGTGACCGTAAAGGCGCTGTCGCCTCGCTGACTTCCGTGGCGAAACTGCCGTTCACTTACGCGAAGGACGGGATTTCGTACACTTTCTCGATTGTGCCTGCGGCACTCGGCAAAGAGGATCCGGTGCGAAAAACCAACCTGGTCGGGCTGCTGGATGGTTACTTCCACCATGAAGCGAACGTGGAAGGCGGTCAGCACCTGAACGTTAACGTAATGAACAAGGAGATGTTACTGGATGCCATTGAACATCCGGAAAACTATCCGAACCTGACGATCCGCGTCTCCGGCTACGCTGTGCGCTTCAACGCGCTCACCCGTGAGCAGCAGCAGGACGTCATTTCGCGTACTTTCACCCAGGCGATGTAACGTTATCGGGGCGGTCTGCGGGTCGCCCCGATTCACTATGCGTATGAAAACCTGGTCTCCACTGAACGAGTCCGAGGGTGTAGAAATGATTAGCGCATTCGATATTTTCAAACCTGGTATTGGTCCTTCCAGCTCTCATACCGTAGGGCCGATGAATGCAGGAAAACGGTTTATCGATCAACTGGTCAGCAGTGGAAGCTTATCGCGCACGACGCGCATGTCGGTTGATCTGTATGGTTCACTGTCGCTGACCGGAAAAGGCCACGCGACCGATACCGCCATTATGATGGGGCTGGCCGGAAACTCGCCGCAAAGCGTCAACATTGACGCCATCCCCGCGTTTATTGACGAGGTGACCCGTACCGGCCGCTTGCCGGTTGCTGAAGGTACACATGTCGTCGATTTCCCGGTTACCGATAGCATTGTTTTTCATGGTGAAACGCTGCCAAGGCACGAGAACGGAATGCGGATCACCGCCTGGGAAAACCAGGAAACGCTGCTGTGTAAAACCTACTACTCGATTGGCGGCGGGTTTATCGTGGATGAAGAGCGCTTTGGTCAGGCGCATGACGTGGAAGCGCCGGTCCCTTATGATTTTCATTCCGCCAGCGAACTGCTGAAACTGTGCGAACGCAATGGCCTTTCAGTCTCCGGGCTGATGATGCAAAACGAACTGGCGCTGCGCAGCAAGGCGGAGATTGATGCCGGATTTGCTCAGATCTGGGAAGTGATGCACGCTGGCATAGAACGCGGGATGAATACCGAAGGCGTCTTACCCGGCCCGCTGAATGTACCGCGCCGCGCGGTGGCGTTACGCCGTCTGCTGGTCTCCAGTGACAGTCTCTCCAGCGACCCGATGAACGTCATCGACTGGATCAACATGTTTGCTCTCGCAGTCAGTGAGGAGAACGCGGCGGGCGGACGCGTGGTGACCGCGCCCACCAACGGGGCATGCGGCATTATTCCAGCCGTTCTGGCCTATTACGATAAATTCCGTCGTCCGCTGAATGCCAACTCCATTGCCCGCTATCTGCTGGCGGCAGGGGCCATTGGGGCATTGTACAAAATGAATGCGTCAATTTCCGGGGCGGAAGTTGGCTGTCAGGGGGAGATCGGCGTGGCCAGTTCCATGGCGGCGGCGGGGTTGACCGAACTGCTGGGCGGTAGCCCGGCGCAGGTTTGCATCGCGGCGGAAATTGCCATGGAGCACAACCTCGGCTTAACCTGCGACCCGGTTGCCGGGCAGGTGCAGATCCCGTGTATTGAGCGCAATGCGATCAACGCAGTCAAGGCGGTCAACGCCGCACGTATGGCGCTGCGCCGCACCTCCGAACCGCGTGTCTCGCTGGATAAAGTCATCGAAACGATGTACGAGACGGGTAAGGACATGAACGATAAGTACCGCGAAACATCACGCGGTGGTTTAGCGATCAAAGTGGTGTGCAGTTAGCGAACGCCAGAAAGCTTGCCCGATAAACCTGCGCCATCGGGCATTTTATCCATTGTCAGCCATCTAAAAGCACACGTCGGTGTGCTTTTTTGTTGTGATCTTCTTCAAATTTAGAAAAAAATGACACGTAATTCTTCTTGTGTAGGAAGATTTTCTTAACCAATAGAAAATATCAGGGTTATTTTGTGACGTTTTTCTCTGCGCCTGAGCGTATCCTTTTTTTCATTCTAATGACTCGCCTGCAAACCCCGTACCGCGTATCGCCTTGATGCGGCACGACAAAAATTAAAAATATACCCTACATAATGAGCGAGAATTTTATGGAAACGGCAACGAACAACAGCGTAGTGCTCGACGCCAGCGCCCCGGCGCGCCGGGCGGGAATGACGGAAAGCGAATGGCGGGAAGCGATTAAATTCGACAGCATCGACACCGGCTGGGTCATTATGAGTATCGGGATGGCGATTGGCGCGGGGATTGTTTTTCTCCCGGTGCAGGTCGGTTTGATGGGGCTGTGGGTCTTTTTGCTCTCATCGGTTATCGGTTATCCCGCCATGTATCTGTTCCAGCGTCTGTTTATTAACACGCTGGCGGAATCCCCGGAGTGCAAAGATTATCCCAGCGTCATCAGTGGGTATCTGGGGAAAAACTGGGGCATCCTGTTAGGCGCACTGTATTTTGTGATGCTGGTTATCTGGATGTTTGTCTATTCCACCGCAATCACCAACGACAGCGCCTCCTATTTGCATACTTTTGGTGTGACAGAGGGACTGTTATCCGATAACCCGTTCTATGGTCTGGTGCTGATTTGCATCCTGGTCGCCATCTCCTCACGCGGCGAAAAGCTGCTGTTCAAAATTTCTACCGGCATGGTGCTGACCAAACTGCTGGTCGTGGCGGCACTGGGCGTATCGATGGTTGGGATGTGGCACTTATACAACATTGGCGCGCTGCCGCCGATGGCGCTGTTGGTGAAGAATGCGATTATCACGCTGCCGTTTACCCTGACCTCAATCCTGTTTATCCAGACCCTGAGCCCGATGGTGATTTCCTACCGTTCCCGTGAGAAATCCGTTGAGGTGGCGCGTCATAAAGCGCTACGTGCCATGAATATTGCCTTCGGCATTTTGTTTGTCACCGTGTTCTTCTATGCCGTCTCCTTTACGCTGGCAATGGGACACGACGAAGCGGTTAAAGCCTATGAGCAGAATATCTCCGCGTTGGCGATTGCTGCACAGTTCATCAGCGGCGCGGGCGCCGGTTGGGTGAAAGTTGTGAGTGTCATCCTGAATATTTTCGCCGTGATGACCGCATTCTTTGGCGTCTATCTCGGCTTTCGCGAAGCCACGCAGGGGATTGCGATGAACATTCTGCGCCGCAAACTGCCGGCTGAGAAGATCAATGAAACGCTGGTACAGCGCGGCATCATGGTGTTTGCCATTTTACTGGCCTGGAGCGCTATTGTGCTTAACGCACCGGTTCTGAGCTTTACGTCGATTTGTAGCCCTATTTTCGGCATGGTGGGATGTTTGATCCCCGCCTGGCTGGTCTACAAAGTACCTGCATTGCACAAATACAAAGGGGTGTCGCTGTATCTGATTATCGTCACCGGTTTGCTGCTGTGCGTATCTCCGTTCCTGGCTTTTTCCTGATTTATCCTGAAGGTTGTTGTTATGTCTGAGACTATAAAAAATCCGTTGTGGCAGCGTTTCATCCGCGCAGTACAGGAAGAGGTGAAACCTGCGCTGGGCTGTACGGAACCGGTTTCTCTGGCGCTGGCGGCCGCGGTTGCGGCCTCTGAACTGCATGGCGCGGTGGAGCGAATCGATGCCTGGGTCTCGCCCAATCTGATGAAAAACGGACTGGGGGTGACGGTGCCGGGAACCGGTATGGTTGGGCTGCCCATCGCTGCCGCGCTGGGAGCATTGGGCGGGAATGCGAATGCCGGACTGGAGGTGCTGAAGGATGCCTCCGCGCAAGCCATTGCCGATGCGAAGGCGATGCTGAAAGCGGGCAAGGTGTCGGTGATGTTGCAGCAACCCTGTGATGACATCCTGTTTTCTCGCGCGAAGGTCTATAGCCATGACGGCTGGGCGTGCGTCACCATTGTCGGCGGTCATACTCACATTGTGCGGATCGAAACCGATACCGGCGTGAAGTTTACTCAGCAAGCGAACGCGGACGATGAGGCGCAGGAATCGCCGCTCTCGGTACTTTCTGAGACCACGCTGGAAGAGATTCTGGCATTTGTGAATACCGTACCGTTCGACGCTATTCGTTTTATTCTCGACGCCGCCCGACTCAACGGCGCGCTGTCACAAGAGGGGCTGCGCGCAACCTGGGGGCTGCATATCGGTGCGACGCTGCAAAAGCAGTGCGCACGCGGTCTGCTGGCAAACGATCTTTCGACGGCGATCCTTATCCGAACCAGCGCGGCGTCGGATGCGCGTATGGGCGGCGCGACGCTACCTGCCATGAGTAACTCCGGCTCCGGCAATCAGGGGATCACCGCTACGGTACCGGTGATGGTGGTGGCCGAGCACTTTGGCGCCGATGAGGAGAAACTGGCGCGTGCGCTGATGCTTTCCCATCTGAGTGCGATCTACATACACCATCAGCTCCCGCGTCTGTCGGCGCTGTGTGCCGCGACGACCGCCGCGATGGGGGCAGCGGCAGGGATGGCCTGGCTGGTGGACGAAGGGCGCTACAGCACGATCTCGATGGCGATCAGCAGCATGATTGGCGATGTCAGCGGAATGATTTGCGATGGGGCATCTAACAGTTGCGCGATGAAGGTCTCCACCAGTGCTTCTGCGGCGTGGAAGGCGGTGCTGATGGCGTTGGACGATACGGCGGTTACGGGTAACGAAGGGATTGTGGCGCACGACGTGGAACAGTCTATTGCCAACCTGTGCGCGTTGGCGTGTCATTCCATGCAGCAAACGGACAAACAGATTATCGAGATCATGGCCCATAAAGCGCATTAAGTGAAGGGCTGACTGCCTGAAGGCGCGACGCTATCCGGCCTACGAATATGTAGGCCGGATAATGCGCTTGCGCAGTCATCCGGCAATGAGGTTCAGGCGGCAGCTTCTTCCTCGGAAAGACGAACTTCGGCGTCTGCGACAATCGCTTCCAGCTCGGTCAGCATCGCCTCGTAGTCAAACGCACGGGGCGCGGTGTTGGTTTCTGCCGTTGCCACTTTCCCTGTCGGGGCCTGTTTTTTTGCTTTCTTACTCATACACCACTCCGGTTACCGATTACACCGGCAAATCTATCAGCAAAGCGCGTAACGGCGTATCGGCAACGAGCGTTATGTTAGCTTCGTCACGAATAAAGGCTCCGTCGCCACAGGTCAGCGCTTCACGCGCTTCATCGTGGGTGACGGCGTGAAAGGTGCCATGAATGGACTGCAAATAAGCGCGCGGGCCATGAAGCTGAAAACTCAGCGACTCGCCCTGATCCAGCTCAATATGGTGTACCCACGCCTGCTGGCGCAGCTGTAGACTGCCGTTCTCACCATCGGGTGAGGCGATCAGTTGCTGTTTAACTTTCGTCAGTTTTGTCTTCTGCACCAGAGCATTCTCGCGCTCAGGACAGGCGTCGAGCCACAATTGCATACGCGTAAGCGGTTTGTCTTTGCTGATATTATGTTCGCTGTAGCTGATACCCGGCTGCGCCGCGAGCAGCAACGCTTCACCCGCCTGGGCCTGAACGTGGTTGCCTTCACTGTCACGATACTCTGCAACGCCTTCAAGAATCAGATTGAGCACGTCTACCTTTGGCCAGGTGCGCGGCTGGAAGGACGCGCCGGGTGCCAGTACTTCCTGATTGAGCACGCGCAGCGATGCGTAGCCCAGCAGTTTCGGGTCGAAATAGTGTCCAAAGGAGAAGGTATAACGGGCCTGCAGCCAGCCGTAGTCTGCTTGTCCGCATTGTTTGGCTGTTCGGGTAGTAATCATAGTTCTTGACCTCTCTTTACTTCCTTTTATGTTAAGGGGCTGGACGCTGCATTGTTAGCCAGATATTCTGCCCGGTATGTTCAAATTTCCTGAATGAGAACGACATGGCCAAAGAAAGGGCATTAACGCTTGAGGCATTACGCGTAATGGACGCGATAGATCGCCGCGGTAGCTTCGCCGCAGCGGCGGATGAACTGGGGCGCGTGCCGTCAGCGCTTAGCTACACCATGCAGAAGCTGGAAGAAGAGCTGGATGTGGTGTTGTTTGACCGCTCCGGACATCGAACAAAATTCACTAACGTTGGGCGCATGCTGCTGGAAAGAGGGCGTGTGCTGCTGGAGGCGGCAGATAAGCTCACCACAGACGCTGAGGCGCTGGCGCGAGGGTGGGAGACGCATCTGACTATTGTGACCGAGGCGCTGGTGCCGACCCCGGCCTTCTTCCCGCTGATCGACAAACTGGCTGTTAAAGCCAATACGCAGCTTTCAGTGATCACCGAGGTGCTGGCGGGGGCGTGGGAACGCCTGGAACAGGGCCGGGCGGATATTGTTGTGGCACCGGACATGCACTTTCGTTCATCGTCAGAAATTAACTCCCGTAAGCTGTATACCCTGATGAACGTTTATGTTGCCGCGCCGGATCACCCGATTCATCAGGAGCCGGAACCGCTGTCGGAAGTGACGCGGGTGAAGTATCGCGGCGTAGCGGTCGCGGATACCGCGCGTGAACGTCCGGTATTAACCGTGCAACTGCTGGATAAGCAAGCGCGCCTTACCGTCAGCACCATCGAAGATAAGCGTCAGGCGTTACTGGCAGGATTAGGGGTGGCGACGATGCCGTATCCGCTGGTGGAACAGGATATTGCAGAAGGACGGCTGCGCGTGGTCAGCCCGGAATCGACCAGCGAGATTGACATCATTATGGCCTGGCGGCGAGACAGTATGGGAGAAGCAAAGGCCTGGTGCCTCCGTGAAATACCCAAACTCTTTATGAAAAAATAACGCGTTGCGGATGACTGATATCGGGGCAAAAAGATTGCCCCGAAAAAGGATTAATTAATCTCGTTTTGCTTAGGATCGGCACCAAAACGGTTAGCACCGGCAGTACCGTTCTGACACAGGAATACAATAATAACGATTGTTCCGATAATCGGAATCAGGCTGAGCAGCAACCACCAGCCGGAGCGCTCGGTATCGTGTAAACGACGGATCGCCACCGCAATGCTCGGCAGCAGAATGCCAAGGCTATAAATAATTGAGATATAGGGTGTTTCCATGCCGATTACAGCCTGAATAACATTCAGGACTGCACAGATGATCATGTTGATTAACGCAAACATCCAGTACTCTTTTCGACGTGCGCGACCGCTGAAACCGGTATAATTTTTTATTACACTCAAATACCAATTCATATAACATCCTTATTAATTAAAAGAGGGCAAAATATAGCATGGTATTTTATGAAGGTCATTTGCATTCTAATTAATTAAGAAAATCTCAGGAAAAATATATCTATTATTAATAGTTTTAAGAAATATGTTTTGAATCTGAATCAGTATCTGGGCACTAACCAGAACAACAGGTTAGCGTAAATAAAAGGATCAAGGCAGCGGGTAACGCTGCCTTTTCACTTTCTCAGGGGAGAGATTTTGGATCAGGTCCGAAGCGGTTTTCGCCGGGCGTGCCGTCCTGACAGTTAAAAATGAGGATCACCAGCCAGCCGATGACGGGGATCAGTAACAACAACAGCCACCAGGCCGATCGATCGGTGTCGTGCAGACGTCGAAACTGAACTGCCCACCAGGGTAAAAAGACGAGAATTCCGTAAATTGTTGTCAGAATGCCTTCTCCTCCGGCACGCTGCCAGCCCAGGAGTTTATCCAGTACGCCGAGAACGAATGTCAGAATGACGTTGACCAGAATAAACATCCAGTACTCTTTCCGCCGGGCGCGTCCGCCAAAGCCGATATAATTTCTTAAAACCTTTAAGTACCAATCCATTTTTACCTCAATCGTGTGTCAATCACTTGTTTTTAAAGCAATCAAAGAAAGAATAGTTGCGAATGATGAGAGGGTAAATATTTGAAGGGTAAATTGAGCAGGCACCCTGAAGGGTGCCTGGGTTCACTTGGCGAAACGGCTGTCACGCCCGTGTGGTTCTTTGAGGTCTTGCCACGGGCCAATGGAGATAATGCCTGTCGGGTTAATCGTCTTATGGCTGCGAAAATAGTGGTGGCGAATATGGTCAAAATTGACCGTTTCCGCGATCCCTGGCATCTGATAAATATCGCGCAGGAAACCATACAGATTGAGATAGTCGCTGATGCGATGCTTGTCGCATTTGAAATGTGTGACATACACCGGATCAAAGCGGATGAGTGTTGTCCACAGGCGAATATCAGCCTCTGTAAGCCGATTACCTGTCAGATAGCGATGCTGACCGAGGATCTGCTCCAGCCGCGCCAGCGCGGTAAAGACGTTTTCTACCGCGTCATCATAGGCTTGCTGACTGGTAGCGAAGCCCGCTTTATAGACGCCATTGTTAACGTTGTCATAAATCCAGCCGTTCAGTTCGTCGATCTTGTTGCGCAGTTCTGGGGGATAGTAGTCCCCGGCTTTTGCCCCTTGCGCATCGAACGCCGTATTGAACATGCGAATGATTTCAGCAGATTCATTACTGACAATCGTATGGTTCTTTTTATCCCACAAAACAGGCACGGTGACGCGGCCGCTGTAATGGGGATCGGCGTGCAGGTAAAGCTGATACAGAAATTCGTGCTGATATAAGGTATCGCCTGTGGCCGCCGGAAAATCATCGTCAAAGGTCCAGCCGTTTTCCAGCATCAGTGGATTTACGACCGAGACGGAGATAAACGGCTCCAGACCCTTGAGCTTACGCAGGATTAACGTACGGTGCGCCCACGGACAGGCGAGAGAAACATACAGGTGATAGCGGTCTTTTTCTGCCGCAAAACCGCCTTCGCCGGAAGGACCCGGCGCGCCATCCGCCGTGAGCCAGTTGCGGAATGCCGATACCGAACGTTGAAATTTGCCCCCGGTGGATTTGGTATCATACCAGGTATCATGCCAGACGCCGTCGATCAGTTGTCCCATGTTTTTCCCTCAGATAGCAAAAACGAGGAGAAAATCCCCTCGTTCTTTTTCATTCATTATAGAGCGCTTACCACTTTTTGTTCAGTACACGGTCGAGACTGAATGCGCCCGGACCGGTGATGCCCAGCAGCAGGAAGCCGCCAGCGATGGTCAGGTTTTTCATGAACATCAGTGAGTTCACGCCTTCCGCAAAGTTGCTGTGGAAGATAAACGCGGTCAGCAGTGTAAAGCCTGCGGTAAACAGCGCGGTGGTACGGGTCAGGAAACCGAACAGAATCGCCAGGCCGCCGCCGAACTCAAGCAAAATGGTCAGTGGCAGCAGGAATCCCGGAACGCCCATCGCTTCCATATACTGTTGGGTACCTGCGTAACCGGTGATTTTTCCCCAACCTGCGGTAATAAACAGGATTGGCATCAGAATACGCGCTACCAGTACACCAACATCTTCTAATTTTTTCATTCTTCTCTCCAGGAACTACACAGACTGCTGAGTTTGTTTTTTGGGTGCAATTTCGCGGCATTCCGCGTCATTGCTGTCGATGGAGAGAATCATAAGCGTGAAGAATGAGAATTGTTAGCAAGGAAAACTGTCAATATTTTTCAAAAAATTTGATTTTGTAGTGGGGTGATATTGTGGATGGGTAAGCGAAGCGCTCCTGGTACCGTTGCCGGATGGCGGCTACGCCTTATCCGGCCTACCTATTGAATGTGAGAGTCGGATAAGCGAAGCACCCTCAGGCAACGGTTGAGCGCAGCGTCTTTTTAGCCAGTCGCCAGACGCTCCACACGCCAAACCCGCGCTTTGCCCAACGCACGAGCAGGTTAGGGTGGCGAATCGTCCAGACGGCCATCACACTGCTGCCGACCAGCGCCCAGGAGCGCAAACTCAGTAGGGTGTTCCAGCCACGATCGTAAGCGCCCGTGGCTTCCAGCCAGTCACGACGACTGGCTGAAAGATCCAGCCGTTGCTGTTGGATCTCACGAAGCAGTCGGGCCTTACGTTGTTCACGTTCGACTTTACCGCTCACGGCTCTCCTCCTCGAGCAATTGCCGGTCATTTGCCAGTTCATGGCGCGTATGGCGTAACAATGTGGAGCGCCGCGCTTTTCGCAGCGTCCATATCCCGCCAATCAGCGCCAGTGCCAGCAGCACGACCGTGGTGGCAATCATCGCATTGAGCCGATACTGCGGGTCAACGGCCCAGATGACTAACACCATCAGGCTCATCAAACCAAATGCAGCGAAGAGCATGGTGAGTCCCAGCATCAGCAGAAGCTGAAAAAGGTTCGCCTTTTCTTCTTCAAGCTCGACGACGGCCAGACGTAACCGCGTTTCCACCATCTCAACGAGAAGAGTGACAATCCGCTGCCCGATACCCAGAACGCTTTTCCCGGGCCCTTGCGCGTGATGAGGATCCGCCATCATTAACGACGCGTCAGCAGAACGCCCAGCACGACGCCCACGGCCGCACCAATCCCGACGCCGGTCCACGGATTTTCGCGCACATAGTCGTCAGCACGCGCAGCGGCTTCACGAGTCTGTTTAGCAATGGCATCACCCGTTTCACCGAGGCGATAGCGGCTCTCTTTAAGCGCGCGCTCGGCTTTGCTGCGGATCTTACTCAACTCTTCTTTCGATTTATCACCAGAGGAGTTCAGCACCTCTTCCAGCGTATCGGCCAGGGATTTCAACTCAGCGCGCAGATGTTCCGATGTGTTTTCTTTCGACATAGTTTTCTCCAGGTGAGTAAGTGGTACTGATACTTAGTAGTCGCGAGCTTCGAGCTCTTTCAGTTCCGCTCGCGCTTCAGCCAGTTTACGCTCGCGTTTGGCAATTTTGTCCGCATCGCCTTTTTGCTTCGCTTCGGCGAGGTCGCGCTGACGTTCGGCGATCTCTTCTTTCTGCTCAGCAATTTTTTCCTGATGATCGGCACGCAGCTTGCTGTCAGTACAGTGGGCCCTGACTTCGCTGAGCGCTTTTTTTAGCCCATTGATGCGATTCTGGTTATTGTGCTTCTCGGCGTAGCTGATCTCCCGTTGAATATCCTGCTCTTTTTGCTGGCAAAGCGTGTTAGCGTAGCTGCCAGCACTGAGAGCGAAAAGGGAGATAGCGAAAGCGATGCGGTATTTCATTCTTGAACCTTCCATTGTGACTCGTCCCCATGAATTCAGGAACGATGATCCAGTGATAAAGCGACAGGGTGACCCCATCGCCTCATTAATCATAGACATTAATCGCAGAAATCACCAAAGTGGGTGATATGATTCGGATTCCTGGAGATTACCCTACCCGATGTGGCGTATCGCGTAAACGTGACAACCACTGGACGGCCTGATTGTTATCATCCTGCTGGGCAATGATGTAGCCGCGCGGCAGCGTTTTGTCGAGCACCGCTTTGGCGGCGGCACTCTGGGCGCTGGAATCGAAAGTGATGAGCAGAGTGTCGTTCTTTGGTGTAATGCTTTTAAAACGAATGCCGTTAGCGTCGAGGTGATGCCAGATCGAGAAGCCGTCCGGCATGCTGGCCCCCTGGTGGACGGCGCGGATCGCCAGCGTGGATTCTTGCTGACGAACCGTTGACCAGACCAACAGCATGGCGCTCAACGTCAGCAGAAACGCGGTGCTCCAGGCCAGTTGTTTAAGGGTTATACGCGGTTTCAGCATCCCTTACCCTCGATTCCCGTATTTCTTTTTCCACAGGACGACCAGTGAACCGCCCAGGCCAAAAACCAGTAGCACGACGGGTAACAGCATCAGGCATGACATCAGTTGATCTTCATACTTCAGAAACACCGGCGTTTTCCCCAGCAAATAACCCAGGCTGGTTAAAATCAGCACCCACAGCAAGCCACTCATCCAGTTGAAAAATTGAAAGCGGGCATTATTCAGGCCGGATAAGCCAGCGATGGTCGGCAGCAAGGTACGAACAAACGCGATAAAACGACCAATCAGCAGGGCGGAAAGACCATGCTTATGGAATAAATGGTGAGCGCGTTGATGATAGTGGGCTGGCAGGTGCGATAACCAGTTTTGTACGATGCGGGTATTGCCCAGCCATCGGCCCTGAATATAGCTGAGCCAGCAACCGAGGCTTGCGGCTGCGGTCAGCAACAGAATGGTTTGCGGAAAGCCCATGGCGCCTTTGGCAATCAGAACACCCACTAACACCAACAAACTGTCGCCAGGTAAAAAGGCGGCTGGCAGCAACCCGTTCTCCAGAAACAGAATCATAAATAAAACAAAATACAGCATGCCAATCATGGAAGGATTGGCCAGTGTTTCAAAATCCTGCGCCCAGAGGGCATGCAGTAATTGAGTCAAAAGTTCCATTCAGTATTCCAGGTCGAATTGGTTAACGTCACGCCGGGTTAAACAGTTTGCTACGCCGCATCATTGTTAGTGTTTTACATGGTGTGCGGACGGCGCAAAGCCGCGGCCTGAACTATTCCCTGTTAAAAGTTATGAAGTAAGCAAGCACTGACAAACATAAATTCGAATTGCATCTAATTGTAACAAAGGTCAACGTAGTCCGTTATAGAAATTACACGTCCTTGAAATGTGATTTTGCTGATCGCAGGAGAGGGTGGCGAGAGGATTTACACAGGCTGACACTTTATACCTTTCGCTTACTGACAGGCGCAACGGCGCGCCTGTCGAATCAAGAACGTTTATTTTGTCGCGTTAGCCGCCGTATCGAGATGAACGACCGGATTTTCGGCAAACAGATAACGGTCGGCATTAAATTCAAAATCGTCGCTGGTTTCATTGAACAGCATGATTTTTGTGTTCTCGAGATGCTGCCACATCGCCAGTTTTGCCGCATGCGGGTCTTTGCGGATCAGTGCCTTCAGGATTTGATCGTGGTCGTCGCACCAGTTATCGACGGTACGCGCATCAATATGTTCGTGCAGTTTCTTCCAGTACGGGTTGTGACTGCGCTGAGTCCACATTTTTTCCACGATAGCGGCCAGTGCGGAGTTCTGCGTGGCTAACGCGACCTGAATGTGGAATTGCAGGTCCCATTCGGAGTCGCGGAAACATTTTTCGTTGCGCGCCTGTTCCTGGATCGTCATCAGTTTCATGATGTCCTGCTTGGTGACCTGGGTGGCGGCAAACTCTGCAATATTGCTTTCGATAAGCTGACGCGCCTGGAGTAATTCAAAAGGACCGTAGTTGGCAAACTCCAGCGACTCGTCGGTGACCTGCTGGTGGCGCGGTTGGTTGGAAATCACATGAATCCCGGACCCCTTACGGACCTCAACATACCCTTCGACTTCCAGCATGATGATGGCTTCACGAACCACGGTACGGCTGACATTTTTTTCATCGGCAATAAAACGCTCTGCAGGCAATTTATCACCCACCAGGTAAACGCCCTGTTCGATGCGCTCTTTTAAATCAGCAGCAAGTTGTTGATACAAACGTCGTGGTTCGGTGATTTCCATATGCACTCCAGGCATGATACGGCAGACTGTATTTGTTATACCACTTTCGCGAGTTTGGCTCTATACGCAGAAACGAAAAAGCCGCCTGCGGGTGCCAGCAGGCGGCTGAGATTGCTTATGCGTTATCCGTCGGCAGGCTAACTTTGCGCTGCCGGTTCATCAAACTGCGGGCCAGAATCAACTTCACTGGCCGGTTTGTTTTGCAGCACGGTCCAGATAACCAGCGCGCCCAACAGGTCGAACACGGCCAGTACTGCGAACAGCGGGCTGAAGCCAATGGTGTCTGCCAGCGCACCGACCACCAGGGCGAACAGCGTACTCGCCAGCCAGGCAGACATCCCGGTCAGACCGTTCGCCGTGGCCACTTCGTTACGTCCAAAGACATCAGAAGAGAGTGTAATCAGCGCACCGGACAGGGCCTGGTGAGCAAAACCACCAATACACAGCAGCATAATGGCGATGTACGGGCTGGTGAACAGACCGATCATCCCTGGGCCAATCATCAGCACAGCACCCAGCGTAACGACCATTTTTCGTGAGACAATCAGGTTGACGCCAAACCAGCGCTGGAACAGCGGCGGCAGGTAACCCCCCACGATGCAACCGAGGTCAGCAAACAGCATCGGCATCCAGGCGAACATTGCAATTTCTTTCAGGTTAAAGCCATAGACTTTGAACATGAACAGCGGGATCCAGGCGTTAAACGTCCCCCAGGCCGGTTCTGCCAGAAAACGCGGCAGGGCGATACCCCAGAACTGGCGGTTACGCAGGATCTGCACGAGTGACATTTTCTTTTTGGTGCTGTTTTTGTGCTGCGCTTCCTGGCCATTAATAATGTAGTCGCGCTCTTCGTCCGTCAGTTTTTTCTGATCACGCGGATGCTTATAGAAGATAAGCCAGGACATGGCCCAGATGAAGCTCAGGGCACCAGAGATAATGAACGCCATCTGCCAGCTGTGCATCACGATCGCCCAGACAACCAACGGCGGGGCAATCATCGCACCGATAGAGGAGCCGACGTTAAAGTAGCCGACCGCAATGGAGCGTTCTTTCGCCGGGAACCATTCGGAACTGGCTTTCAGCCCCGCCGGGATCATCGCGGCTTCTGCCGCACCGACCGCGCCGCGCGCCAGCGCCAGGCCCCCCCAGCTTCCTGCCAATGCGGTTGCGCCACAGAAAACGGCCCATAACACGGCAAACATTGCATAGCCTATTTTGGTGCCCAGTATATCCAGCACATAGCCGGCAACAGGTTGCATGACAGTGTAAGCAGCAGAATAGGCTGCGATGATATAGGAGTACTGTTGGGTGGAGATGTGCAACTCTTCCATCAGAGTTGGCGCAGCTGCCGCCACAGTGTTACGCGTCAGGTAACCCAGCACGGTGCCAAGCGTCACCAGCGCAATCATGTACCAACGTAACCCTTTAATTTTACGCATGTAAAACCTCATCGTTTTGTTATTTCCGCAAAGATCGCGGTCATCTTCCTGCCTGTGGCAGAGGATGCTGTTTACGACGGGGTAACCAAAAAAAGCCGGTACGCCCGAACGTTGCCATAAATAAATTTTGCTAATTCGGTTTCCGTACCGGTCAATCCGATGATGAATCATCGGTAACTATGCATTCCGTCGGCTTATGTATCGCGACGGCAGAAAGATAACTTGTCATACAACTTTAAAAGGTGAGTGCCATCACAAAAGTATGAATCTTAGCGTGGTTATTATTTCGATTAGGCGATGCCAGAGCTGGCGCGGCTTGAGGCGATGTTTACCACTTCGAGGGTAAACAATTTGTCGGTATTTATTGATCTATCTCACGAAAATATCTACAGGTTATGGAAATTGGTGTGATAACTTTGTCAGCATCGCTACATAAGCAATCAGACGCACTCGTTGAGAGGAAGACGATAATGACCCCGTTTATGACAGAAGATTTTCTACTTGATACTGAATTTGCCCGCCGTCTGTATCATGATTATGCGAAAGACCAGCCTATCTTCGATTACCATTGCCATCTGCCGCCACAGCAAATCGCCGAAGACTACCGGTTCAAGAATCTGTATGACATCTGGCTGAAAGGCGACCATTACAAATGGCGCGCGATGCGCACTAACGGTGTCGCTGAGCGCCTGTGTACCGGCGACGCTTCCGACCGCGAGAAGTTTGACGCGTGGGCGGCGACGGTTCCGCATACGATCGGCAACCCGTTATACCACTGGACGCACCTTGAACTGCGTCGCCCATTCGGCGTGACAGGTAAGCTGCTTTCTCCGTCGACTGCGGACGAAATCTGGAATCAGTGCAACGAACTGCTGGCGCAGGATGAATTCTCCGCACGCGGCATCATGCAGCAGATGAACGTGAAAATGGTCGGCACGACTGACGATCCGATCGATTCGCTGGAGCATCACGCAACGGTCGCAAAAGACAGCAGCTTCTCCGTGAAAGTTTTGCCAAGCTGGCGTCCGGATAAAGCCTTCAATATTGAGCAGGCGACCTTCAACGATTACATGGCAAAACTGGGTGAAGTGTCGGACACCGACATTCGCCGCTTTACCGATCTGCAAAGTGCGCTGACCAAACGTCTGGATCATTTTGCGGCGCACGGCTGCAAAGTTTCCGACCACGCGCTGGATGTGGTGCTGTTCGCAGAGTCCAGCGACGCTGAACTGGATAGCATTCTGGCACGTCGCCTGGCAGGCGAGACGCTGAACGAACATGAAGTGGCGCAGTTCAAAACGGCTGTGCTGGTGTTCCTGGGGGCGGAATATGCGCGTCGCGGTTGGGTACAGCAATACCATATTGGCGCCCTGCGCAATAACAACCTGCGCCAGTTCAAACTGCTGGGGCCGGATGTGGGCTTTGACTCCATCAACGACCGTCCGATGGCGGAAGAGTTATCAAAACTGCTCAGCAAACAGAATGAAGAAAACCTGTTGCCGAAAACCATTCTCTACTGCCTGAACCCGCGCGATAACGAGGTGCTGGGCACCATGATCGGCAACTTCCAGGGTGAAGGGATGCCGGGCAAAATGCAGTTCGGTTCCGGCTGGTGGTTCAACGATCAGAAAGACGGCATGGAACGTCAGATGACGCAACTGGCGCAATTGGGTCTGTTAAGCCGCTTTGTCGGCATGCTGACCGACAGCCGCAGCTTCCTGTCTTATACCCGTCACGAATACTTCCGTCGCATTCTCTGCCAGATGATTGGCCGCTGGGTGCAGGCCGGTGAAGCCCCGGCAGATAGTCAACTGCTGGGCGAGATGGTGAAAAACATTTGCTTTAACAATGCGCGTGATTACTTCGGCATTGAACTGAACTAAGGTCCGGGGTTGATATGCAATACATCAAAATCCATGTGCAGGATAACGTTGCGGTCGCGCTGGCTGATTTGGCGCAGGGAACGGAAGTCACTGTGGACAACCACACCGTAACGCTTCGCCAGGATATTGCTCGCGGACATAAATTTGCGCTGAGTGACATCAGGAAAGGGGCGTACGTGATTAAGTATGGTCAGCCTATCGGCCATGCTTTGACGGACATTGCGGCGGGTGAACATATTCACGCCCACAATACTCGCACCAATCTGAGCGATTTGGATGAGTATCGCTATCAACCCGATTTTCAGGATCTTCCTGCGCAACCGGCGGATCGCGACGTGCAGATTTATCGTCGCGCTAATGGGGACGTCGGGGTACGAAACGAACTCTGGATCCTGCCAACCGTTGGCTGCGTCAACGGGATTGCGCGCCAGATCCAGAGCCGTTTTCTGAAAGAGACGAATGATGCAGAGGGCACTGACGGTGTCTTCCTGTTCAGCCACACCTACGGCTGCTCGCAGCTTGGCGACGATCACATCAACACCCGTACCATGCTGCAAAACATGGTCCGTCATCCGAACGCCGGCGCGGTGCTGGTGATTGGCCTGGGATGTGAAAACAACCAGGTCGATGCCTTCCGCGAAACGCTGGGCGACTTCAATCCTGAGCGTGTGCACTTTATGATTTGTCAGCATCAGGACGATGAAGTGGAGGCGGGACTTGAGCATCTTCATCAGCTTTATGACGTGATGCGCCACGACAAACGCGAGCCGGGGAAACTGAGCGAGCTGAAGTTTGGTCTGGAGTGTGGTGGTTCAGACGGGCTTTCCGGGATTACCGCGAACCCGATGCTTGGTCGCTTCTCTGACTACATAATTGCCAACGGCGGCACCACCGTGCTGACCGAAGTGCCGGAGATGTTCGGGGCGGAGCAATTGCTGATGAGTCACTGTCGCGACGAAGAAACGTTCGGCAAACTGGTCACCATGGTCAATGACTTCAAGCAGTATTTTATCGCCCACAATCAGCCGATTTACGAAAACCCTTCGCCGGGTAACAAAGCCGGTGGGATCACTACGCTGGAAGACAAGTCGTTGGGCTGCACGCAGAAAGCGGGTTCCAGTCAGGTGGTTGACGTGCTGCGCTACGGCGAGCGTTTGAAAACCCACGGTCTGAATCTGCTGAGCGCGCCGGGTAATGATGCGGTTGCCACCAGTGCGCTGGCGGGTGCCGGTTGTCACATGGTGTTGTTCAGCACCGGTCGCGGTACTCCTTACGGCGGATTTGTGCCGACGGTGAAAATTGCCACCAACAGCGAACTGGCGGCGAAGAAAAAGCACTGGATCGACTTTGATGCGGGCCAGTTGATCCACGGCAAAGCGATGCCGCAACTGCTGAATGAGTTCATTGATACCATCGTCGATTTCGCCAACGGTAAGCAGACCTGCAACGAACGCAATGATTTCCGCGAACTGGCTATCTTTAAAAGCGGCGTAACGTTGTAAAAAGTGCCGAATGACGGCAAAACGCCTTATCAGGCCTACGCTGGCAGGCCTGATAAGCGCAGCGCCATCAGGCATTGTTAATGGAGTTGATGTCGTTTATGACCGCGTATTGGCTGGCTCAGGGCGTCGGTGTGCTCGCGTTTCTGATTGGCATTACGACGTTTTTCAACCGCGATGAGCGCCGCTTCCGACTCCAGCTTGCCGTCTATAGCGCCACGATAGGCGTACACTTCTTTCTGATGGGCGCCTGGCCCGCCGGGATGAGCGCGGAACTCAATACCGTGCGTACTCTGGTGTCGATGCGCACCCGCAAACTGTGGGTGATGGCGCTGTTCATTATCCTCACCCTGGTGCTAGGGCTGGTGAAACTACAGCATGCGATGGAAATTCTGCCCATCATCGGCACGCTCGCCAGTACCTGGGCGCTGTTCCGCTGTAAAGGATTAACGGTGCGCTGCGTGATGTGGTGTGCGACTGCCTGTTGGGTGGTACACAACTTCTGGCTGGGATCGATCGGCGGAACGCTGATTGAAGGCAGTTTTCTGGTGATGAACGGGCTGAACATTATTCGTTTCTGGCGTATGAAACGCCGGGGAATCGATCCATTCAAAATTGAGAAAAGCGTACAGGAAGAGACCCCTTCCGCCAGATGACGGAAGGGTTTAAGGCTTAGCTACGCAGCGCGTTATTCGCCAGACGTTCGTCTTCAGCCTGGCAGGCTGCCGCGGTAAACAGGACGTCAGTGGAGGAGTTCAGCGCCGTCTCACAGGAATCCTGCAGCACGCCGATGATAAAGCCGACAGCAACCACCTGCATGGCGATATCGTTCGGGATACCAAACATATTACAGGCCAGCGGGATCAGCAGCAGCGAGCCACCTGCAACACCGGATGCGCCGCAGGCGCACAGCGAGGCGACCACGCTCAACAGCAGCGCGGTGGGCAGATCCACCGGAACGCCCAGCGTATGCACCGCTGCCAGCGTTAACACCGTAATGGTGATCGCCGCGCCCGCCATATTGATGGTGGCGCCCAGCGGAATAGAAACGGAATAGGTATCGCGATCCAGATTCAGTTTTTCACACAGCGCCATATTCACCGGAATATTCGCTGCTGAACTTCGGGTGAAGAAAGCATAAACGCCGCTTTCACGCAGGCAGGCAAAAACCAGCGGATACGGATTGCGACGAATTTTCCAGAATACCAGCAATGGGTTGATCACCAGCGCGACCAGCGCCATACAGCCGACCAGCACAACCAGCAGTTGCGCGTAGCCCCACAGCGTGGAGAAGCCGGTGGTGGCGAGGGTCGATGCGACAAGACCAAAAATACCAATCGGGGCAAAGCGGATCACCAGTTTCACCATAAAGGTCACGGCGTTCGACATATCATTGACCAGATTTTTGGTGGTGTCGTTGCCGTGACGCAGGGCAAAACCAAGGCCGACCGCCCACACCAGGATGCCGATATAGTTGGCATTCAGCAGCGCATCAATAGGGTTAGAGACCATGCTCATCAGCAGGCCACGCAGTACTTCTACAATGCCTGACGGCGGCACGATATCATGCGAACTGGTGACCAGATGCAACGTTGAAGGGAAGGCGAAGCTGAAGACTACCGCGGCGAGCGCCGCAGAAAACGTCCCCAACAGATAGAGAAACAGAATCGGGCGAATGCTGGTTTTTTGCCCGTGCTGATGGTTGGCGATCGACGCCATCACCAGCATCAGAACCAGAATCGGGGCGACGGCTTTTAACGCACCGACGAACAATGTGCCGAGCAAGCCAACGGCAATGGCTGCCGGTTTTGAAATCCATGCCAGTATGATCCCCAGTACGAGACCTACCAAAATTTGTTTAACCAGGCTTCCTTGAGCCAAACGCTGTAGCAGCCCCGATGAACGTTGCGTAGTCATTTCTTGATCCTTACAGTGTGTTGTTGCTCATCCTTCGCGCGTTCTATGGACGCCGCTTTCCGGATGTAACAAAGTGTTTGCCTGGTTGAGTATAAGGAAAGATAACGCTTCGGGAAGCGAAATATGCTGGATTTCATGCTGCGGTCATGTTTTGTAACTTGGTGTTAACAGTATTGTGACATGTTCTACAAAAAGCAGAGGCCAGATTATCTATTGGCCGGGGACGCGCTAGCGTCGCCCGGCACGACAGAATTACGCCTGCTGTTTCTTATCATGCTGGTAGTTGACCCAGGCGTTGATCAGTAACGTCACGACCAGGATGCCAAATACCACGCCGAGCGAAATCGCAATCGGGATATGGTAGAAGTCGACGATCAGCATCTTTATACCGATAAACACCAGGATCACCGCCAGACCGTATTTCAGCATAGAGAACCGCTCTGCAACTCCCGACAGCAGGAAGTACATGGCACGCAGGCCCAGGATCGCGAACAGGTTAGAGGTCAGAACGATGAACGGGTCAGTCGTAACAGCAAAAATAGCCGGAATACTGTCGACCGCAAAAATAACGTCGCTCAGTTCCACCAGGATCAGCACCAGCAGCAGCGGCGTGGCATACAGCAGACCCTTTTTACGCACGAAGAAATGTTCGTTCTCGATAGTATCCGTCATGCGCAGATGCCCGCGCAGCCAGCGCACCAGTGGTTTATCGCCAATGCCGGCGTCATCTTCTTTCGCCAGCGCCATTTTTACCCCGGTAAACAGCAGGAAAGCGCCAAACACATACAGCATCCATTCGAACTGCGTAATCAGCCAGGTACCAGCAAAAATCATTATCGTACGTAGTACGATGGCACCCAGCACGCCGTAGACCAGTACCCGACGTTGCAGGGCAGGCGGCACTGAGAAGTAGCTGAACAACATCAGCCAGACAAAGACGTTATCGACGGCGAGGGATTTTTCGATCAGATAACCCGTGAGGAACGCCAGCGCCTGCGGATCGGCGACGGCGCGGCCTTCGGTTTGTACCAGGTACCACCAGAATGCAGCGTTAAACAGTAGCGAGAGCGTGACCCAGACCAGGGACCAGGCAGCCGCTTGCTTCATGGTCATCGTATGTACGCCACGACGCCCCTGCAAAAAGAGGTCGATAGCCAGCATGATCACCACAACAACAGCGAATCCGCCCCATAACAACGGTGTGCCGACAGTATTCATCATCATTCCTTACACATAAAAAAAACGGCCAACGTCGGAAGACGTCAGCCGCTGCTTTTTATGCATAGACCTCGCCTTCCGGCAAGGTCTCACTTACAACAAAAAAAGAATGCGTTAGCGCATTCCTTTGTCGTTGCCCGGTGACCGGATGTGGTTTTTCACACATCGTAATGACGATCGACCGACAATGAAGTTACTCCCCTTTGCAGGTAACAAAATATGACAGGCCACGCATTCCGTCAATGGCCTGTAACATCTGTTTTACAATGTTTTACGCAGTCGCTGCGCGGCTGGCATTGTCTGCCGGGAAGGTGACGCCGGTCTGGCGACGAATCTCGGTTAACAGTTTTGCCGTGATGCGACTGTTGGACAATCCAGGGTGATTCACTTCATTGGCGTCCACCAGTGCTGCAAACGCCTGTGCCTCATACAGCATAGTATTGATGTGCTGCGGTTGGGTAAGATCCTGGGTTTTCCCGCCGCGCGGAACAAAACAAACCTTCTGGCATTCGGAGATTTTTTCGATCACCAGCGATCCGGCTTCGCCCTGAATTTCACTGTCGACAACGGAATCACTCACTTTGGAATGCTGGAGGGTGACGCTGAAATCACCGTAGTCCATCACCACCACGCCGTGGGCATCGACACCGCTCTCCAGCAGACTGGCAGAGGCCTGTACGCTGTGCGGTTCGCCCCATAGCGCCACGGCGGAAGCCAGGCAGTAGAAGCCAATGTCCATGATCGAGCCATTGGAGAAGGCTGGGTTAAAGGTGTTCGGGTTTTCGCCGTCAAGATAGCGCTGATAGCGCGACGAATACTGACAGTAATTGAGGAACGCTTTGCGCATTTTACCGACTTTCGGCAGCGATTGTTGTAACAGCAGGAAGTTAGGCAGACTGGCGGTTTTAAACGCTTCGTAAAGCACCACTTGATTTTCCCGCGCACAGGCGATGGCGGCTTCGACTTCGGCCAGATTCGACGCCAGTGGCTTCTCACAGATCACATGCTTTTTATAGCTCAGAAACAGTTGGGTCTGGGGAAAGTGCAGCGAGTTCGGGCTGGCAATGTACACGGCGTCAATCGCCTCGCTTTGCGCCATCGCATCCAGCGAGGTAAACAGATGCTCGACGAGGTAATCATTGGCGAAGGTTTGCGCCTGTTCGAGGCTGCGGGAATAGACTGCGGTTAACTTATATTTGCCGGTCTCATGGGCGGCATCCACAAACTGGCGGGTGATCCAGTTTGTGCCAATCACTGCGAAACGTATCATAAATGCCTTCAGGCTCCATAAAGGGATTTTGTCGTCAATTTAGCACGCCTTTATGACAAAGCCAGTGCGCTACTGCGCAGTTTCCTTTAACGACAACTGCGTCAACCAGAGGCGGGTATCAAATTCCAACTGGTGATAGTGCGGTTCCATGTGACAGCAAAGCTGATAAAACGCCTTGTTGTGCTCCTTTTCCTTCAGATGCGCCAGTTCGTGGACGACGATCATTCGCAAAAAGGGTTCCGGCGCGTTGCGAAACACGGTGGCGACGCGGATCTCGGCTTTCGCTTTCAGCTTGCCGCCTTGTACGCGAGAGACCGCTGTGTGCAGGCCGAGCGCATTCTTCAGCACGTGGATCTTATTGTCATACATCACTTTGTTGATCGGCGGGGCGTTACGCAGAAATTGATTTTTCAGATCCTGGGTGTATTGCCAGAGCGCTTTATCCGTCGCGAAATCATGCGTTCCCGGATAGCGCTTTTCCAGCACCGCGCCCAGCCGTTGCTCGGCAATCAGCGTGCGCACCTGAGAAAGCAGGTGCTCCGGGTAGCCCTGGAGGTAAGTTAATTGGCTCATCGTCACCCATGCAAATCATAAAAAGTGTATACTCACGCACCCTTTTACGGGATACGCCGAAATTTTACCATTCAGGAGGGCCGATGAGCCACACAGACAACGGTTTCCGTTCACTGACACTAAAACGTTTCCCGGAAACGGACGACGTTAACCCACTGTTGGCGTGGGAAGCGGCCGATGATTATCTGCTGCAACAGGTGGACGATACGGAGATTCGCGGCCCGGTGCTGATCCTGAATGATACCTTCGGTGCGCTGAGCTGTGCGCTGGCGGAGCAGTCGCCGTACAGCATTGGTGATTCGTATTTAAGCGAACTGGCAACGCGGGAAAACCTGCGCCATAACGACCTCGCGGAGTCCAGCGTCAAGTTTCTCGACAGCACGGCAGAGTACCCGCAGGCGCCGGACGTGGTGCTGATCAAAGTGCCGAAAACGCTGGCACTGCTGGAGCAACAGTTGCGCGCGCTGCGAAAAGTGGTGACCCCGCAAACCCGTATCATTGCTGGCGCGAAGGCGCGGGATATCCATAACTCCACGCTGGAGCTGTTTGAGAAAGTGCTCGGTCCAACGACTACCACGCTGGCGTGGAAAAAGGCGCGTCTCATCAATTGCACCTTCAGCGAGCCGGCTCTGGCTGATGCGCCGGAAACGCTGAGCTGGAAACTGGAAGGCACCGACTGGACCATCCATAACCATGCCAACGTCTTCTCCCGCACCGGGCTGGATATTGGCGCACGTTTCTTTATGCAGCACCTGCCAGAGAATCTGGAAGGGGAGATTGTCGATCTCGGCTGTGGCAACGGGGTAATTGGTCTGACGCTGCTGGAAAAAAATCCGCAGGCGAGCGTGGTGTTTGTCGATGAATCCCCAATGGCGGTGGCGTCCAGCCGTCTGAATGTGGAAACTAACCTGCCTGAAGCCATCGATCGCTGTGAGTTTATGATTAACAACGCGCTGTCCGGGGTTGAGCCTTTTCGCTTTAACGCCGTACTGTGCAACCCGCCGTTCCATCAGAAGCATGCACTGACGGATAACATTGCCTGGGAAATGTTCCACCACGCCCGTCGCTGCCTGAAGATCAACGGCGAGCTGTATATCGTCGCCAACCGTCACCTCGACTATTTCCACAAGCTGAAGAAGATCTTCGGCAACTGCGCCACCGTTGCGACCAACAATAAGTTTGTGGTGCTCAAAGCGGTGAAAGTCGGCCGCCGTCGCTAAGCGAACTGCCCATGCCCGGCACGCACTGAGTGACCGGGCAATGAATTAAATTCCCAGCGCCAGACGGGTGCCCTGGGCAATGGCCCGGCGGGCATCCAGTTCCATCGCTACATCACAGCCGCCGATTAAGTGCACCGTCTTTCCCGCCGCATGCAGCGGTTCTGCCAGCTCACGTCGCGGCTCTTGACCCGCACAAATAATGACGTTATCGACTTCCAGCGTCTGCGCTTCACCACCGATCAACACGTGCAGACCGGTGTCGTCGATCTTCTGATAGCTGACTGCCGGGATCATCTTCACACCGCGTGAAAGCAATGTGGTGCGATGGATCCAACCGGTGGTTTTTCCCAGTCCCTCGCCGGGTTTGCTGGCCTTACGCTGGAGCATCACAATCTGACGCGGGCTGCGAGCCAGATGCGGGCCTTCCGGACGTAATCCGCCGGCCTGTTGCAGGCTGGTGTCGATACCCCATTCCACACAGAAATCGGCAATGTTCTGGCTGGTGGGTTCGCCGGGCTGACTCAGGTACATTGCGGTATCAAAGCCGATCCCGCCGCAGCCAACGATCGCCACCCGA
The DNA here is from genome assembly GCF_013890155.1 of Citrobacter sp. RHB20-C16. Classification (NCBI taxonomy): domain Bacteria; kingdom Pseudomonadati; phylum Pseudomonadota; class Gammaproteobacteria; order Enterobacterales; family Enterobacteriaceae; genus Citrobacter; species Citrobacter sp. RHB20-C16. Next base: position 664,390 of record NZ_CP057630.1, read on the forward strand.
TTCCCCACCGGGGTTTTGTCACGCAGGACATCGAGGTAGGTTAAAACCTTCGGATGATCGATGCCGTCGATCGGCGGCCTGCGCGGCTCGATCCCGCTGGCGAGGATCACCTCATCGAATGCCTGCAGATCGTCTGCTGCAACATAATGATTGAGTTTCAGGGTGACGCCGGTGACGTCAATCATCCGACGGTAATAGCGGAGCGTTTCATAAAACTCCTCTTTACCGGGGATCTGTTTGGCAATATTGAACTGCCCGCCGATCTCGCCCAGCGCATCAAAGAGGGTGACATGATGACCGCGTGCCGCCGCATTGATAGCAAAGGCAAGACCCGCCGGGCCCGCGCCGACGACAGCCAGATTTTTTATTGTGGAAGCCGGAACAACAGGCATTTTGGTTTCATGGCAGGCGCGGGGATTCACCAGGCACGACGTGATTTTGCCGACGAAGATCTGATCCAGGCACGCCTGATTACAGCCGATGCAGGTGTTAATTTCATCAGCACGCCCCGATTGCGCTTTCGACAGCAGTTCGGCATCCGCGAGAAACGGGCGCGCCATCGACACCATATCGGCATCACCACGCGCCAGAATTTCATCGGCAACCTGCGGATCGTTAATCCGGTTAGTGGTGACCAGTGGCAGCGAAACGTGTCCTTTCAGCTTACGCGTTACCCAACTGAAGGCGCCGCGCGGTACCGGCGTGGCGATAGTGGGAATGCGCGCTTCATGCCAGCCAATTCCGGTGTTGATGAGCGTTGCGCCTGCGGCTTCAATGGCCTGCGCCAGTTGCACTGTTTCTGCAAAAGTGCCGCCTTTTTCCACCAGATCAAGCATCGACAGGCGGTAGATAATAATAAAGTCGTTCCCCACCCGCTGACGCACCGCACGTACCACTTCAATGGCAAAGCGCATACGATTGGTATAATCACCGCCCCATTCATCGTCGCGCTGATTGGTGCGCAGGGCGAGAAACTCGTTAATCAGGTACCCTTCCGAGCCCATGACCTCCACGCCGTCGTAACCCGCCTCCCGTGCCAGTTGGGCACAGTGCGCGAAGTCTTCTATCAGTTGCAGAATTTCTTCGTGGCTCAGTGCGTGCGGGGTAAACCGGTTGATGGGGGCCTGAATTGCGGAAGGGGCTACCAGTTGTGGTTGATAGCTGTAGCGCCCGGTATGCAGGATCTGTAGCGCTATTTTCCCGCCTTCACGATGAACCGCGTCGGTGATGATGCGGTGATGCGGCACCTCACGGGCGTCATTGAGCGTCGCGCCGCCTTCCATCGTGACGCCAGACGACGCGGGGGCGATGCCACCCGTGACAATCAGTGCGACGCCGTGCCGGGCTCGCTCGGCATAGAAAGCGGCCAGGCGTTCCGCGCCATCAGGATACTCTTCAAGTCCCGTGTGCATTGAACCCATCAGCACGCGGTTTTTAAGCCGAGTAAAACCAAGATCAAGCGGGGCGAACAGCGACGGATAGCGCATAAGATTGTCCAGTATGTAAAATTATTGTTATGTGGTCGGATGAGTGTCTAATTTAGTCGTCGGCAGGGAAAAGGGAAAAGGGGAATGCGATGATTGTGATGGGATTCAAAAAATGCCCCCGGGCAGGGGGCATTTGTTCACAGGCCAGAATGGTGTTTCATCACCCGGCAAGCTGTTTACACCTCTTCTATGCTCACCCGCAGCGCCGCCAGCGCTTTACGCGTGGCTTTCAGCACTTGCTCACACTGCTCAATGGTCAGCGTTAACGGCGGTTCGATGCGGATCGTTTTCGAGTTGTTGAGCGTTCCGGCAACCAGGACCCGCTGGCGGAACATCTCGCTGGCGAAATTGTAGCCGGTTTCATTGTCGACAAACTCGATTGCCATCAGCATCCCTTTCCCGCGGGCGTCCTGCACCAGGTCAGGGAACTCTCGCGCCAGTTGGCGAAAACCGTCCAGCAGGATATCGCCTTTCTGTTCCGCTTGTGCCGGTAAGTTCTGCTCCAGCAGCACATTGATGGTGGCCAGCGCGGCCGCACAGGCCAGCGGATTGCCACCGAAGGTGGTGGTGTGCAGGAAGGGGTTATCAAACAGTACCGAGAAGACCTCTTCTGTGGCGATCGTCGCGCCAATCGGCATCACGCCGCCGCCCAGCGCTTTTGCCAGGCAGAGAATGTCGGGCTGCACGTTCTCATGCTCGCAGGCAAACATCTTGCCGGTACGCCCCATGCCGGTCTGGACTTCATCAAGGATCATCAGCGCGCCAAATTCGTCGCAGAGTTTACGTACGGCGGTGAGATAACCCTGCGGTGGCAGGATCACGCCACCTTCACCCTGAATAGGCTCCAGAATCACCGCAGCCACATCATCTCCGGTTTTTTTGCACTCGCTGAGCGCGGTACGCATGGCCTCAATATTGCCGAACGGCACATGACGGAAGCCCGGCAGCAGCGGCATAAACGGCTTGCGGAACGTCGATTTGGCGGTGGCGGACAGCGCGCCCAACGACTTACCGTGAAACGCGCCGCTGGTGGCGATAAAGGTAAATTTGCCGCGTGGTGACTGATACGCCTTCGCCAGTTTCAGCGCCGCTTCGACCGATTCGGTACCACTGTTGCTAAAGAAGCTGTATTTGAGTTTTCCGGGCGCCAGGGCAGCAAGGGTTTTTGCCAGCATGGCCCGCAGTGGGTCAAGCAGTTCCTGACTATGCAGAGGTTGTTTCGCGAGTTGATTCTGTACGGCGGAAACCACAACTGGATTACGGTGCCCCACGTTGAAAATTCCAAAACCTCCCAGGCAGTCGACAAACTCCTGTCCCTGGGTGTCGACAAGCGTGTTCAGACTTCCCGCTTGCCACTCTACGGCTCCGTAATCCCCGCCGGCGGTAACAGATTTGCGATACTCTAAAAATCCCGGATTGACATGCTCTTTGAAGTAATCAATCACCTCTCGGTTAAGTGCTTTCATCTCCTCATGATCAAGCGTTCGCTTCTCAATGAGATTCAGTGCGTGCGCACTACAGGCCAAAGCCGATGCGCTGGAAGGTAACCTGTTCAAAATATGCTCCCGGAGATCGCGTATCACATGATACCGATTTAAGTATTGCAGGGATTGCGCCATCCCGGCGGCGCTGATGAAAATCGGGATAAACACCAGGGAGAACTGTTATTGCGCAACATTTAATCTCATTTGTTAACACTTGCTGGGTTTTTGTGCAAAATGAAGACCGTGTGAGATCGGCGTCAGAAGGGGCGATTGCGCAGAAATAGTGCAAAATTTGCGCGATAACAGTGCGCGACCCACAGTGTGATTTTATAGTTTCAACGTGAAAGTATTTTAAATCAATCAATTAGAATTCGTACAAAATATGAGGTTTAATCGCAAATTGCGATCTAAATCAAATTTAACATCTAAAGATAAATCTGTTAGCGCCGAAATAACATCTGACAAGAAGTTAACAACCAGATAACTTGCACAGGACGCGACTATGTCTTCTCAGCTCTACGTTACCCAGCAAAATACACCGCTGGATGACGATACGACCCTCATGTCGACAACCGATCTCTACAGCTACATCACGCACGCCAACGATACGTTCGTCAATATTAGCGGTTACTCACTCAATGAATTGCTGGCGCAACCGCACAACCTGGTGCGTCACCCGGACATGCCGAAAGCAGCCTTTGCTGACATGTGGTACACCCTGCAGCAGGGTGAGCCCTGGAGCGGCATCGTCAAGAATCGCCGTAAAAATGGCGATCACTATTGGGTCCGGGCGAACGCGGTACCGATGGTGCGCGAGGGGAACGTGACGGGGTACATGTCAATTCGCACCCGCGCGACGGATGCGGAGATCGCCACGGTTGAGCCGCTTTACAAGGCGCTCAATGAAGGTCGTTGTCGACGCCGGATCCACAAAGGACTGGTTGTGCGTAAAGGATGGCTCGGGAAACCACCGGCAATGCCGGTGCGTTGGCGGGTCCGCAGCGTGATGGCGCTGATCTACGTGGTATTGGCGGCGGTGCTACACCTGTCTGGTGCGCCATGGCTTGCACAACTGATGTGTGTGCTGGTGATGCTACTGGGTACAGCGGCGTTTGAGTGGCAGATTGTTCGTCCGATTGAGAATGTCGCGAAGCAGGCGCTGAAGGTGGCGACCGGTGAGCGAAACAGCGTGGCGCATCTGAATCGCAGTGATGAACTGGGGTTGACGCTACGCGCTGTCGGGCAACTTGGTCTGATGTGTCGCTGGCTAATTAACGACGTTTCAAGCCAGGTGTCGAGCGTCAGAAACGGCAGCGAAGCCTTAGCGAAAGGCAACGACGATCTGAATAAGCATACGCGTCAGACGGTCGATAACGTCCAGCAGACGGTGACCACCATGAATCAAATGGCGGCGTCGGTAAAACAAAACTCAGAAACCGCATTCGCCGCCGATAAGCTGTCGATTGCCGCCAGTAGCGCGGCGGCACAGGGCGGTGAAGCAATGGACACCGTGATTAAAACCATGGATGACATCGCCAACAGCACGCAGCGCATTGGCACCATCACCACGCTGATTAACGACATCGCTTTCCAGACCAATATTCTGGCGTTGAACGCCGCAGTTGAAGCGGCCAGGGCGGGTGAGCAAGGCAAAGGGTTTGCCGTCGTGGCGGGTGAAGTGCGCCATCTGGCCAGCCGCAGCGCCAGCGCGGCGAATGATATTCGTAAGCTGATCGATGCCAGTGCGGATAAAGTGCAGTCGGGTTCTCAGCAGGTCCACGCCGCGGGACGTACGATGGATGATATTGTCTCTCAGGTACAAAACGTCACTCAGTTGATTGCGCAGATCAGCCATTCAACGCTTGAACAGTCCGACGGATTGACCAGTCTGACGCGTGCGGTAGGCGAACTTAACGACATCACGCAGAAGAACGCCGAGTTGGTTGAAGAGAGCGCGCAGGTGTCCGCCATGGTTAAACACCGTGCCAGCCGTCTGGCGGATGCCGTGACGGTGTTGCACTAATCCTTTCTTTTATCCGCATCAACGCTTACCGGTAATGGTAAGCGTCATTGTAATAATAATGTTAATAACATATTAAATATTACCACCTACGGGTGGTTTTTTTATTTTATTCGTATCTTTTCATTTCTGTCTTTGGGCTATTTGGACATCATAAAAAATCGTTTATATAACGATCGGTCTGCCTTTATTCATCGTCAAAAACTATTTGCCGGCAGTTATTGATAATAAAAAGCGATCAATATCATAAAGTTAGTGAGTTTGTTACCGATAAAGGAATCTGTCTGAAGAAAAACTATCTCCAGGGAGAATATATGTTTTTGCGTAACATGAAGATCCGCTCAAAATTATTTATCGCGTTTGGATTGTTTATTGTACTGATGATGGTGAGTTCAGGCCTTTCATTATTTAGCCTGGACCGCGCCAACAGCGGTATGCAAAACATCATTACCAATGACTATCCCATCACGGTAAAAGCCAACAAGCTCATCGATCATTTTCAGGATTTTGTCAGCACGCAGCAGTTGATGCTGATGGACGAAGAGGGGCGGTGGACCCAGACGTCCCAGAAAAAGCTCGACACCATTAGCCAGCAGATTACGGTGTTGCTGGATGAACTGGACGCTGCGCCGCTAAATGCCGAATCGAAAAAGGTCATCTCCGGGATCCGTGATGTGCGCGAGCAATATCTCGCCTCCCGATTCCGCATTTTGCAGGCACTGCAAAACCATAACCGACAGGCGGCAATGCAGGAGATGATGACCACGACGGTCAATGTACAGCAGGCCTATAAAGAGAAAGTTCAGGCACTGATCGCCATTGAAGATACGCAGATGTTGCATGCTGGCGCGCAGGTGGAAAGCGACTTTACCGCGAACCGGGCGTTGCTTATCGCGCTGGCGCTCATCGGTATTGCCGCGGGTTGTATGATGGGTTGGTATATCGTGCGTTCCATCACCCGGCCACTGAATGAAGCGGTGCAGTTTGCCGAAGCGATTGCCGAGGGCGACCTGACCCGCAATATCCTCACCACGCAGAAAGATGAGACCGGCGAACTGCTGCATGCGCTGATGGTAATGAAAACTCGCCTGCTGGAGATCGTCCAGGAAGTCCAGAACGGGTCGGAGAATATCTCCAGCGCGGCAGCGCAGATCGTCGCCGGGAACCAGGATTTGGCTGCACGTACCGAAGAACAGGCGAGCTCCGTTGAGCAGACCGCCGCGTCAATGGAGCAGATCACCGCCACGGTAAAAAACACGGCCGAACATACCGGAGAAGCGACGAAGCTCTCTGCGGGGGCGGCGACCGTTGTGAAGAACAATGGCGAGATGATGAATCAGGTGACGCAAAAAATGCGGTTGATTAATGAAACATCTAACCGTATGTCGGACATCATCAACCTGATTGACTCCATTGCATTCCAGACCAATATTCTGGCGCTTAATGCAGCTGTTGAAGCCGCGCGAGCCGGTGAGCATGGCCGTGGGTTTGCCGTGGTGGCAGGGGAAGTACGCCAGTTGGCGCAAAAGAGCGCATCTTCTGCCAGCGAGATCCGCCATCTGATTGAGGATTCCACCGGTCAGACCCAGGAAGGGATGCAACTGGTCGAGAAGGCTAACGGACTGATAAACGGCATGGTCAACAACGTCGAGGAGATGGATGTGATCCTGCGGGAGATCGGCCAGGCCAGTCGTGAGCAAACCGAGGGGATTTCGCAGATCAACAGCGCGATTGGCCTGATTGACGCCACCACCCAACAGAACTCTTGTCTGGTCGAGGAGTCCGTTGCGGCAGCGGCGTCACTGAATGAGCAGGCGTTACACTTAAAAGAGATGGTGAAAGTGTTCCGCGTTCGTGACGGCGACGCCTTGCCTGCTTAATCAAGCTGAGTGATTTCCAGCGCCGCACGGTCGATCACGCCAATGATCTTTTTTAACTGTGCGTCGCTGATGTCACCCTGATTCACTCTCAGATCCAGCACTGCCTTGAAGTTTTCCAGCGCTCGTTTCATCTGCGGATTCTTACGCAGTTCAAAGCCGACATTGCGTGCGTTGACGCGTTCCTGAATGTGGTCGAGATGTTCACGATTCTCTTCCAGCCATTGTGCGCCGGTGTCAGTGAGAGTGATTTTTTTACGCCCGCCATCCTCTTCACTAACCGTAATAAAGGCCTGATCCTGGAGGAAATCCAGCGTTGGGTAGATCACGCCAGGACTCGGCGTATAGTTGCCCTGCGTCAGATTCTCGATAGCTTTGATTAGCTCATAACCGTGGCTGGCTTCGCGGGAGAGAATATCCAGAATCACCAGACGCAGCTCCCCATGACCAAAAAAGCGCTGACGCCGTCCACCACCGCCACCTCTACCGTGACGATGTTCGCAACCGCCGTGATGATGCCCTTCGCCTTTACAGCAACCTTCATGATGATGTCGCATGATAATCTCCTGTTGTTTAGATATATCTAATTTATATCTAAAATGAAGATTTTGACAAGGGTAGTGTTGATAATTTTACTAATCCTATGAATTTAAATGATAAATATTTAAAGGTAGTAACACTGCAGACGCTATCAAAAAATGACTTGCAATTCTGGCTATTAACAATCATTATCATTTGAAAACTGCATTTAGATATATCTGATTATCACACGAAGGTCAAAAATGATGGATAAAACTTCACGTTACCCTCAGCGCGTGCGCAATGAACTACGCTTTCGCGAACTTACCGTTTTGCGCGTAGAACGTATCGGGACGGGTTTTCAGCGTATTGTCCTCGGTGGCGATGCGCTGGAAGGCTTTAACTCGCGCGGCTTTGACGACCATAGCAAGGTGTTTTTCCCGCAACCCGGCGGCCGGTTTGTTCCGCCAACCGTAACGGAGGAAGGGATTGTCTGGGGCGAGGGCGTGCGTCCGGCTTCTCGCGATTACACACCGTTGTACGATGAAGCCCGTCATGAGCTGGCGCTGGATTTCTTTATTCACGACGGCGGTGTGGCGAGCCGTTGGGCTATGAAAGCGCGCGAAGGCGATACGCTAACCATCGGCGGACCACGTGGTTCGCTGGTAGTGCCGGAAGACTATGCTTACCAGCTCTATGTTTGTGATGAGTCCGGTATGCCAGCGTTGCGGCGTCGTCTTGAGGCACTGAGTCGCTTACCGGTAAAACCGACGGTGAGCGCGCTGGTGAGCGTCGCCGATCCGGCATATCAGGATTACCTTGCGCATCTGGGCGATTTTTCCATTGAATGGCTGGGACACGATGAGCAGGCGGTTGCCGCACGACTGGCGCAGATTGACGTGCCGACAGAAGATTATTTCATCTGGATCACCGGGGAAGGGAAGGTGGTGAAAAACCTTAGCCAACGCTTTGAGCAGGAACCGTTTGATCAGCAGTTAGTCCGTGTGGCGGCGTACTGGCACAACAAGTAAAGTGAGCGCCGTCGGGACAATGAAATTTAATGATTTCTTTGAGGCTGAAATCGGTTTAAGGTCATAGAGTAGTCTTGTGTTTTACATGGTAAATTTTAAGGATAAAAGTATGCCTGCAGTCATTGATAAAGCATTAGATTTCATCAACGGTATGAATACCTCGGCCTCATCTCCAGAACCTATGGATGAAAGCACGGCGAAAGGAATTTTGAAATATTTGAAAGAGCTGGGCTGCCCGGCAAGTGCGTCGGATATCGTTGCGCGTGGTGAGCGGGAGGGGTGGAACCCTGGATTTACGCAAAAACTGGTTAAGTGGGCTGAGAAGTTTGAAGCCGGTGAACGGGTTTTGATCAGAGACCCTGAATATTTTTCATTGTACATGCGTGAGCAGCTTCAGGAACTGGTCGAAGTTGAGCGCGCGTGAAGCCAACAACCTGCCTTGATGCTCTCACCGTTGCTGTGAGAGCTTTCATTATGCTTAATAAAGAATAAGGGCCGGCGATTTCTCGCCAGCCCTCATTGCTCTGAAGGAATTAGGTGTTGGAGTCACAGATGCTGAGGGAAGTAGCCTGTGGACTGAGTATTCCGGATAAGGCGATTTCACCGATTATTGTCCAGATGAGCGTTTCGCGGTGTTACTGTAAGGTACAGATAAATATTGGCAAAGCCGCAGTTCTGAAAACCAGTCCATCGCTCCCCTGTTTATGTATGAAGAGCTGTAAACCACGATCTTCATAGAGATAAAAATCAGGGACTACGCCGCTTAAAAGCCTGGCCTGAGAAGCAGTCAGTAAAGAGAGTGTTGATATCATTGTGTATTCATCGCCTTCCCTGGTGAATTTAAAGGATAAATTCTGCGTAACTTTTCGCGTTGGTAATCCTGGCTCATTATATTCTCCGATAGTAATGACCTTCCCGGAATCGCCATTGAACACATATCTGACCTTAACAGAATAGGTTCCCTCGAGCCTTTTAAAACTGATGTTGCCCCAACAGGAGAAGTTATTTTTATTATAATTATCAAATAGATATATAAAAAAAGGGGATAAAACAATCGCGACCAATAAAAAAAGAAAACAGATCTTTGCTTTCATATTAACGCTCGATGAAAAAAGTGGAATAGCATGAGGCCGTATTATTTGTATTTTTATCACAGATATGCATGAATACTTTTGTGCCACGAGTATCTATTGCTATATAAACTCTCTTTTCCGATTCGCAGTGAATATTTTTATCTGTAAAAATAGATAAGTAATCTTCTTTTTGCCTTAGTTTGTCATTCAAACTTTTCATAATTGTACAGTTATTTATAACGCCAATTTGACGATAATTGGAAAAGAAGTTACGGTTATCTTGTATAAGCGTATAATAATATGGCACATAAAATAATAAGGCCAATAATAAGGCGAATGATATTGCTCGCCATTTATGTTGATAGGCACTATCAATACAATTGAGAACAATTGTCCATAGGTTGGCATTCATTTTCTGTTTTGAGGATGAATCCTTCTCGGTGTCGTCATGAATTTTCTGCGAGTAGGTGTCCTGTACAGAATAAATGTGATTTATAACATCCATGTTATAACTTACAGAAACCTCGGGTATACTGATCTCTTTGGCCACAGGGTCAGAACTGATATAACTATCTGCAATACTTTCTTCCTCTTCCAGGAGAATAGCGGTTCCTAAAAAGCTAAATCCTTCGCGAGGAATGGTATGAATTACATCCTGTGAAATACCAACCTCACGTAATGCTTTACGTATTAAAGATATATTCTGATAGAGAGCATTTATGCTGGTGTATTGACCTCTACTTTCCCATACGTCCTGCGAAAAATCATATTTTGTTACAATTTCCCCTTTCTTTTCTAATAAAAGTTTTAAACATCTACTCGCCGGGACATTTAAAGATACACTTTTTTTATCCTCGGATACGGGCTCTAGTAATTGATTAGCAGGATAAAAATAAACAATATCGTTAATAAGGTATTTTTGTTTCATTCATTAGAACACTGGTTTATTAAGTGTAGTCATTATTTCAGAGGTTAAAAATTATAGAATAAAAAATCATAAAACACAAGAATGCGTGTTGATTAAGCATTGGTGTTTTGTATGCAAAGACAAAAACGATGTTTCTATCAGAAGGTGGTCTGCAAAGAAGGTCTTGTAAATAGCAGGAAACTTAACATTTTCGTCTTCAATAACAGTATAAATGTAAATAAAAACCATATTCATTATGTTTGCAATGAAAGGCTTAATAAAACAATAACCTATTGTTTTATAATGTTTTATTTTATCTCATGAGTTCTTAAGGGATCTTATTTATATTGTATTTTACTCACGAATAAATCTTCAGATTAAATGAGTGAACAAACTTTAAAAACGCCAGTAAGATAAGTCCTAAAGATTGCTCAAAACGGAAATACAACATTGAGCGATTATCGATTTTATTTTATATGCGCACACCTTGTATGGAGGATATACTTTGATCTTAAGTCGATCTGATTACCCCTGTCAGTTAAGTAATATCACATTTGAATACATTATTAATGAAATGAACAGAACGCTGGGTTACATATATCAAGAAAGTGACTGCTACGTCTGGTTTGTTAACGGTGATGCCGCAAATATAAACATGCATGCCAAGAAAATTCATCTGGAAAGGAAAGAAGGTAAAAGTATTTTTATGGTGACGCTGACAGACAGAAAGGAAAATTACTCTCCAATTATTAATCATCTATCCGACCTGGTAGTATGCAAAAGAACATCCTACTCTTTTTTAAGGGAAGCGATAAAGTTTATGTTGCAAGCACCTCCGAAGATTACAGAAGATTATTTTTTAGGAGATATCTGGGGCAATGTTTTAAAAGGGACTCAAAAGGAGTATGAGGTACTCGATCTGTTGTTTAAAGGGTACTCGCAAAGCCAAATATCAAAAACATTGAACTTATCCGTGAAGACGATAAGTGAATATAAAATGAAGGCAGTCAGGCGACATGGTCTGCGAACATTTAGCGAGCTGTGTATCCAAAAGTTTAAGGATAGTATCAGCACCTACAATACCTGATAGCAAACCATGCAATCTTTTGCATGGTTTTGTACTATCGAAAAATAATTGAGAAAAAATGGTTTTCTCTCTCTCGAATAATTTTGTTATGCTGTTTACAGTAGTTTAATTATGGTGGCCTATTGATAGGAGAATGTAATACTGGCAATTGCGTTAGCGCTGCCAACTGTGATATTGCCAGTTTGTACATATTTTGCCGTTATAGGAACCACCACATTTCCCTTATCCTGGGTTGTAACAAGCTGAACTTGACCCGTCGTACCTTTTAATGAGCTATCTGGTCCTAAATGAAAAGGTTCTTCACTGTTGACAAAAAATTGTACACCAATCCCTTTGGCGTCAGAGTCGGAAGTCAATCCTACAATATTACTGGTATTAGAAGTATCGGATTGATCGGTAATAACCATGGCTAAAGTTATATTAGCATCGCAGTTCAACGTAATCGAGGATGAGATACCTTCAGAGTGGCTGCCGACGCCTTTAAATACATTCTCACTGACCTCTCCCAGAGGAAAGCTTACTAAAGACTGGTCTACCTCACACCCATTGGCAATCGTTGATATCGTAGTGGGGCTAATGATTATTTTTGATGTAGCAGCCACGCCGGAAACCGATTCGTGGCCTGTCATGACTGCAGCGGTAATTTCCGGCGTCGTGATTACTCCGGTTTCGAGGCGTCCGCTGATTTTGACGAAATTGATCTGTACATCAAACCCTATCTGACCAACTGCCCCACTCCAGGTTTGGCTTTCTTTATCTGTAAGGGGAATATACTGAGATGCTTTGGTGTCCTTTACGCCAATAGTAAAACCAATGCCGGGTACTCCTGTTTCATAAACACCGTAAACCACGCCATTTACCGTTAGCGTCACGCCAGAAGGTTGAATGCCGCTGTCCAGCTTTACGGACGCAGATTTACATGGGTAAAGCCAGTTAGAGCAGCTAAATACATTGTCAATGCTGGCGGTCGTTGTCGGCCCAATCTGCTGCCCAAAGGAGGAGGCATCGGCATTCTGGGTAACCATAATGGGCGCTGGGGAAAGTATTATCTGGGGTGTAGTGGCGGTAATCGCCTTTACCGAATAGCTGAACGGAATAAGTAAAATCGTTACAAATATTTTTAATATTATCTTCATTACTGACGGATTCCATTTTTTTTGCTAATGAAATTAGCCCTTGTGTTATTAAAATGGCGATATACAATGACGCGTTAAAAAACACTCATGGAAAGGTCACTGTATATGTAGCCGTACTATTTGCATCTCCTGCACTGAGGAGAGAACCCGTGGCGATGTATTGTGCATAGAATTGTAATGCCATCGTATTTCCGTCTGTGAGTAAATAGTTTTTAGAAGTGCTGTTTATCGGAACGATCGTTTTATCTTTATCCATAAGTTTTATTGCCACCCCACTGGCACCACCTCCTGCAAGCGCTAAAAAATCACTGTTTGTATTATCCGGGACTCCGGAAAAGGTCACTACGGCGCCGCTAACAGAAGCCGCGCAGTCCTTCAGTCTGATAGTGAATGGGATCACTGGAACACGGTTGCTGGACTGCGCTAATTGCGTGATATTGATATCTTTCATATCGATGTCAATGATTTCAGACTCGCTGTCCAAAATACAACCGCTTGCAGTAATGTGGCCCGTAACATTAAGCAGAACGTCATATCCCAATGCGTTTTGCATCCAGAATGCCAGAAAAAAAACACATGATGATATTGTGATTTTCATTACTTACACCTTACCGACGTAGAATAAATACCTGTTACGTTATTATTTTTTACTGTCCTGATATCATATTCCGCAGTACAGACTTGTTCATGCTTCTTCCCCCATCTGGCAGTTAATCGGCCTACGTCTGGCAGCCCGCTAATATAAACAATGCCAGAATCATCAATAATGCCGTTGCTTATATTGCCGTCACTCTCGTCTGCACTCACGATGGTTCCAAACGGTAAAGGTTGGCGATCATCCTTCACAATCCTGAACATGACTTTCTTCCCTACCCGAGCTATAAACGTAGCGCGCACCAGGGCTCCCTCGGAAGGGATGACGGTTTTAACCGCTTCATCCAGCTCAACGTCTGGGTCTAATGTTTCTTCTCGCAGCTGAACCCGATTCTCACGATATGCGGTAGCGTAAGGAATAATCGCATACCCGCGTCCGTCAGTTTGGATACCGGTGCCGTTCACAAGTTCAGCATCTGATGCACCCTCGGCTTTAACCAGAATGTTAGTGTTTCCCAACTGTTGTCCCAGGGTCAGGCCATCCTCGTGAAGTGCCATTGCACCGGTAAAGCCATATTTCATAAACTGACTTTCTCTGGAGTAGCTATAGCCAAGATCGGTAATACCATAGCGACCTTTGTAATTTAAGGCGATATTTCCGCCATCTGTGGAATGGCGCTGGCGGTACTGATAGATATTATAACTGAGTTTATTATAATCCAGAGCATTACCGCTAAGACCGATAATTTCATTATAATCGCCCTTATCAGAACTCATTATCGAGGTGTTTATTCTTGCCGTGGTTGTATAGGCGCTCGTCAATAAACTTGAGATGGGTAAAGAAACCGCAAGGTTTACGAGTTTATCTTTTTCCGCATTCCAGGGGTTTTTGTTCTGGGCATAGGATAATGTATATGAAAGATTACCAATATTTCCAGAGTATCCGATCTGCATATTGGTGGCCTTTTTCTCCGAGCGCCAGTAATTCTGATGATTAAACGAAAAATAGGCTGAGCCATATCCGTGTAAATTTTGTGATAGCAGGATTTGAGACATCGCCTTTTTGGCATAGCGCAGATTATAGCTATTCGTAGTATTCACCACCGGATTGCCATTCGCATCGGTGTTATATTCTACAGTTTCGCCACTCATCTTTTTATACGTAGTATCACTTAACGAGTAGAAGCCATCGGTAGAGTAGCGGTAAGCGGCAAAATTTAAGTTTGTCCCGAAGTCGGTAACTGACTTTGCATAGCGAAATAGCAGTGAATTGCCGCGATACTTTTTATTATTCGACAACTCACTTTCAGCATGGGTCATATCCAGAGAAACAGCGCCCCAGGCCCCCATGTTCCTGGCGATTCCAAGCGCAGTAGACGTATATCGCTCTGATAATTGCATGCCGCCATAAAGCGTCAAACCCCAGGGCGTACCCCAGAATAAAGAGGCTTGCGTATAAAATGGCGTGTTTTGTTCGTTTTTTAAACCAGAGCGATAATGGCCTGCACTGAGAGCATATTTCACATGTCCTTCTCTGACCAGGTTGGGCACACTGGAGTAGGGTACAGTATAATTTGTCGACTGACCGTTCTCTTCTGCGACCTCAACGTTTAAATCGCCACTTGCTGACGTTGGGTATAAGTCATCAATAGCAAAAGCGCCAGGTGCAACAAACGTCTGATAAATAACGTTATTGTTCTGGCGAATTGTCACCTTAGCATTGCTTTTAGCAATCCCCCGAACTGTCGGTGCGAATCCCTGCAGACTGTCGGGGAGCATGGAATCTTTTGACTCAAGCTGAATGCCACGTAGTCCGACAGAGTCGAATATATTGAAAGAGGTATTCGTTTCGCCCAGTGTTATCTGGCTTCTCAGGAAGCGAATATCACGTTGTAAGTAACTGTTGATATGGCTCCATTCGCCACCGTTTTGCGTATTATAGATCCAGTTTTGTTGGTTTCTGAAACGCCATGCTCCCCAGTTGATTCCCCCGTTAAGACCAAGAAAGTAGTTGCGTTGTCTGGAATTAGCGCTTCTGCGGTAGTGATAATCGCTGCCACTAAAGGTGTAATTCAGCATTGCTGTGGTGATTCCACTTTCCCATTGCTCAGGATCAATTGCCCCTCTCGCTTTATTATTTAACAAAACCTGCGGAATGGAGAAGGTAACTTTCATCATTTGTTGATCAAATACCACTGTGACTTCCGGCCACAGGCTAAAATCCACGCATTCTGTGCTGAGGTTTGATTTATTTTTATGCAATACGACTGGGTTCATTCCCAGTTCACTCAGCGCAGCAAGAGACATACATGGCGACAGAATTGATCTATTTTCTTTATTTTTTACCTGAAACAGTAAAGTATCTGTTTTGAGGTATTTGTTATTGACGAAAATATCAACTTTGTAATATCCAGGTTGTACTTCAAGCCCCAGTTCAAATGATGACAAATCAGCAATGATATTGGTGTTGTCACTGATGAATGCAGGATTGAATTTATACCCTGCCGCTTGACTTTTATCAGTGGTTAAAAAGAAAAATAAGACTATCCCAGTGGATAAAAATAAGGGTTTTATATAGGTGAGAGAACGTTCGGCATCCATATTACTTCAAGTCCTGATAGTCGGTATCACATCATTCAGACAGATTAGAAATGTAGCGTTATCGCTTTAGTTTGTGCGCCGTAGTCATTAATTGTCTGAAATGTTATCTCTCCACTGCTGGCTGAGTCGTTTTTAATCTTTACGCTGTCTTTAGGCGGAACCATCAATGGATTTAAATGTCGGCCATTCACCGATAAATTCACCAATGTTAAAAAATAAGGTGAAGGATTGGTTAATTCTATTTCCCTTACATTTTTATTAACACTTAACATAGCAGGCGCATCCTGCACTCTTGTCGTTAGCGTCTGCGGACGATAAAAGACCTTAATTCTGTTTGCCGATGCCAGTTGTAGAACATTTCCACTTTTATCTTCATTTAAGGGTGGGACCGCTTTTACCGTCAACCAAAAGACACTCTCTTTATCTGTAGGCAACACAGGACCTGCATAAATTACGCGCAGCATTTTTTCGCTTTTGGGCTTAAGCACCGAGAGTGGTGGTGTGATGATAAAATCACTTGTCTTGTTGCCATGACTATCTTCAGCCCAGGGTTGAATAAGAAACGCCATATTCTCATTTGTGTTTCTTACGGAAAGAGAGACTTGCCTGGCCTCTGAAGGATAAACAAGACGGGTTACGCCAAGCCCGACGCCGCCGGCAAATGAAGAGCTGGTGGCGAGTAAGAGCAAAGACGCAGTTATAACTAGCAGTGAAAAAAACCTTTTCAAATTACGCTCCCTTTTACTGTAAGAAAAATATCTTTCAGACTGGCGGCTTGCTATTCAATTAAGGGCATAAATATGCCCTTAATTGATACTGAGGTTTTAAACAATGACAGATTAAGGATAAATCATGGTAAAAGTTGCCGTCGCATTTACATCGCCAGCCTCTGCCTGACCTAAAGCATAATATTTTGCAGTGAAGTTTAGAGTTGTTTCTCCAGTTGTTAAGCTGAATGGACTGGTCATTTCATCAAGCTTAATTTCATTGTTCTCGCTATCATATAATTTGATCCCAACCTGTTTTGCTGAGTTTCCATTATCAGTTAAAGATAATACCGTCGAGTCACCGGAAACGCTGTTGCCTGAGAAAAGAACCTGTACCGTGTTTGATGTATTAGTGTTACATTCTTCAAGGACGATTGGCACATCCGTAGGATTGGCCGTATCACCGACGACTTTCAGTCGGGTTGTGCTTACCGGTTCCATAGTAATTGTCTGGGTGCTGCTGCCAGCTGAGACGGTACAACTGGCATCGACAACTTTGCCCGTAAAATTAATTGTGCCACCGGTGACAGGAAGCGCATATGCAGTGGTTATTGCAAAGGTTAAAGCAGAGGAGGCGATTAATGTATGAAGAATGCTTTTTTTTACCATGGAATAATTCCTTTTTTAATTAATTCAATATAATGAAAATAGATGATTTAGATCAAAATTGATTAATTTCCTGCGGACAGCGATAGCTGCTCAGTGATTTTTTAAATCATATGACTTACTAAGTTCTCAGGACGTTGTTAACTAGTGAGAACTAACCTTGTCAGTTATAAAATTAACTGTTGATGTATCTGGAATACTATTGAATAAGCACACTATGAAATAAAGGCTATGGCATTTCCTATGGTGGTTATAGTAAAGCAGTAAAAGGGGAATGAATATAAGACGCCTCTCGAGGTTGTCCGGAATAATCCTATTTTTAAGTGGTGCTGGCAGTAATTTATTAAAATATAAGGTGTTTATGATGATTTTTTACAATTAATTAATCACAATGATTTAAAAATTATCACGATTATTCTTCGTAAAGCAGTTGATGCCCAGATTTTTAGGCGATAACGTTATTTCAGCGAAAGCAAAACCTTCCAGCTGAAGATATTCAGCCGTCAGATTTAGCGTTTACGATATCTTTCTCTTTGGCCTGGCCGTGGCGGAAGGGGGGCTCTCGCTGAAATAAAGGTTACCTCGACAACGCTGCCTGAACCTCAGTGAGTTCTTCTTGCGCTTGTTCAAGTTTTTTTCGTTTTTTGGCGATTTTCTTCGGATCCCCGGTTTGCTCTGCGTCTTTCAGTTCAAACTTTCGTTCACTGACTTTATGCTGCTTTTCTCTGATTTTCTGTTGACGATCTTTTCGCAAGGATTCATCAGTACAATGATCTTCGACTCTCCTGAGTGCTCTCTCTAATCCGTAAAGCCGATGGGTGTTGTGATGCGCTTTTGCATAGCTAATCTGCGTTTGAATCTTCTGTTTCTTGGCGCTACAGCCAGTCAGGTCTCCTGCAGTCACGTTTTGGGGAAAACACATTAGCAAAGGTATAGCAGCAAAGAATAGACCTGTATTTCCTTTAAAAAATAGCATTAAGCTGTCCCTTATTGTGTATAAATATTGTGGTGAATTATAAGGTTGTGAGCAAACAATTAAAATGAGATATATCTCGAGAATAATCTGACTATTTTACATAATACTATTGAGATAATTCTTTGATAATGGTTTTTGTTTTTTACTTATCGTGATTCAGAGAGTTCTGCGCGATATATATCGATTGGTTCACATAAAGCAATGCCGTTTTTTTATAAAAGGAGATGGTTTATTCAGGTTCTATGAAATCTGTTTTTGAATTACCCCGTTATCCAGACTATGCAGTCAGGGTTGCTGTCGGTACTGATGGCCGTGAGAGTATCAATCCTGATGCTGAAAGCCATTGATTTACTGGCAGAGTTGGCGTGGGCTGCGGGTAAATTTATGAAATCTTCTCAACTGAAATTTGTTCAGAGAAATTACAGCACTGCTTCTGCGGCACGAGGCGATACCTTTATCGCATTACTTGTGACAAATGGCTGCTTTTCCTGATATTCCGGCTGCGGTAGTTTGGATGTATACACCGGCGTGATCTTATTTTTATAAACGGTGTCGCTGGGGATGTTCTGAAGCACCAGTGAATGCGCTCCAATGGTGACATTGTTTCCGATCGTAACCTTGCCGCCCAGAATGGACGAGTTACAGCCAATATCAACATGATCACCAATGAGTATCATCGCGTCGGCACTGTCGGTGCGTAACCCTATGGTGATGCCTTGCTTCAGGTCGGCGAAATCACCAATCACGCAATTGTCAGTAATGACAATACCGTTCAGATGAGCAATGTTTAAACCCTTGCCGATTTTGCATGACAGAGAAATATCAACGCTGTGCCGGTACTTGAGGCGGTTTTCAATCCTGCGGGCAATGCGCTTTTTGAACTGACTATTCTGGCCATAGAGCCATGAAGCAATACGCCACCAGAACAGGAAGTGCTTCTTCTGGTTGCGTCGGGTACGAAGTAACGCTTTACGCCATGAAAAGGATTTGTCATGGCCAATGACTTCAAGGCGGATACATTCTTTCAGTTCATTGTACGAAGTCATATTGTCATCCTGACTAAAAATTTTTGGCAAATGAGATTGAAACAGTATGTAAAAAAAGCGCAAAGCGTTCAATCGTCATGGTTCGGTGAAGTGCTAACAACTAAGGGATAGATGACTGTGGGGGCAAGTGAGGGGACAAAAAGGGGATACTGACCACTGCCAACAAAAAAGCCACTCTTTCAAGTGGCTTAATTATATGATTTTAAATCTAAAATTTGGTGGCCCCTGCTGGACTTGAACCAGCGACCAAGCGATTATGAGTCATAAAATCGGCATGTTTCTAATCGTTCGCTATTGACGCTTATTGTATTTTTAATTGTCTATAATCAATTAGTTATGATGTTGTTTTTGTTTCTGATTGGTTGTCTCGTCTCCCCATTGTACTATCGTTACCTGACCCATTACCTGACCCAAAATGGGCATCGGGTCAGGTAACGCTTATCCTTAGAAAGGTAACCTCATGGCCGCTAATCTTACCGAGACTGCTATACGTGGATTGAAGACAAAAAGTACGTCGTACTACGTGTGGAGCAACAGTGCTCAACGTGGTACTGGCAGGCTTGGCGTTAAGGTTCAGCCTTCAGGCAGCAAGGTTTTTTATTTCCGTTACTACGTTGAGAAAGGAAAGAAAGAAAAATTCATTCAGTTAGGCATCTGGCCTGAGATGAAACTGGTGACGGCTAACGAGCTGGCGAAAAAGTACGGAGCCTGGCTTGTTGAAGGAAAAGAGCCGCAGCAAGAGCTTGAGCAACAGCGCCTAGCCGAACAGCACATCATGCAGATCCATCGTTCTCAAGGATCGTTTGAAGAACTGGTGCATGGCTACGTTAACAAGATGAAGCTCGACAATAAGCGGACCTGGGCCGATGTCCTGAAGCGTCTTGAAAAAGAGTGCTACACGGTTATCTCTCGGGAAACCAAAGCGAAGGATGTAACACCTCTGCAGATCAAAACCATCCTCTCAGGCATTATCCAGCGTGATGCGGTGGTCCATGCGAACCGAATTCGTTCCTACCTGATGGCGGCATTCAACTACGGGCTTAAAGCCGATAACGATCCGATGAATACCAACGTGGGCATTACGTTCGGGCTTGAAGTTAATCCGGTATCGGCCATACCGAAGCAGTCCTCGGCGGAAAAAGTGGGTGATACATGGTTAACGCTGGAAGAGTTGCGTTTTGTCATGGAGCAGTTCGCAGAGGCCACCAACGTTGGGCCGCTGATGCAGCATCTAATCCGCTTCTGTGTTTATGCTGGCGGGCAGCGTCCGTTTGAAATGATTGCCAGCCAGTGGAGCGCGATTGACTGGCAGCAAAAGACGTTACTGGTTATAGCTGATGTATCGAAAAACAAGCGCGAGCATCTGATCCCGCTGACTGAATCGGCATTACAAGAATTAGCCTCAGTGAAAGAGCTGACTAAGGAAAGTAACAGTCCGTATATTTTCCCGCTATCAACCAACGGTGAGCGCCCGGTACGTACCGATAGCCTGGCCCGTTCCATCATGTATTTTCGGGCTTTTAATCCTGAGTTTAAAGTTTTCACGGCGCGAGATTTACGCCGGACCTGTAAAACGCTGATGGGGGAGGCGGGGATCAGTAAAGAGATCCGTGACCGCATTCAGAATCACGCTTTAAATGACGTCAGCTCGAAACACTATGACCGCTATGATTATCTGACTGAAAAGCGCAGGGCGCTTGAGATCTGGGAAGATCGGGTTAATAACTATCAACGGCAGCAGGAAAACAACGTTGTGAACTTGTTTGGACGGAGGTAAAAGTTTGTCAAAATCAGCAGAAGAGTGGTATCAGGTGGCTAGTTCTTGTTAATAAGTTGGGTAGTAGTTGACGAGAAGCAATAAGCGAAGTCTGGCTTGGGCTAATACAATTTAATGGAGGTTAGTAACTTTAAATGTGTTGATGGTTCCTATGATTCAGTAAGTTACGAATGGGAAGGGGCGTATATCTCACCCCCTTAGATTTCTCTTATGTGATGTAGACCCGTCAATCTGGTTATGTTTGGAAAAATAATGATGTTATTAATCAGTTAGTTAAGTATTGCTTTGGTGCTGTATTTAATATTCACTGTTATGAAGCCATGCGTGTTTTAATGCAGTGCTGAATTCTTTGCTCCCAAGCGTTTGAACTTCTTGGTCACGCATTTCACGCCATAGTTCGTCCCCAAGATCTTCATACGACTCATGAAGAAGTATTACCTCTTCCATAATATAATTTAATGCTTTTTTCCTGCTGCCGAGTAGCGAAGGATCTCCGTTGAGATTAAACACACGGATAGTTTCTTGTGCTTTTAATAATTTGGTGCCGGAGATATCTTTGGCTGGAACCACATGCCCTGTTGTCAGAAATAAAAGATAATCGTCAGGATTATCATCATCAGGTTTGATGAGGTGATCCGGATTGTAATTCCCTGCACCATTATCTTTGAAAATCCCGCAACGTTGCCAACCTCCTGTTTTTGAACTGTCGCCACAAGATCCGAATAAATTGCCCCATGCAAAGGTTAATGCGGGGAATTTCCCTCTGGGCCTAAAGTGTTCAATGTGCTTTCGATTGAGACTGCACTCGCAATATGCACAAAATTCACCTTGCATTTCCAACAGATGCGGCCAGATATTGCTTTGCTCAACAGACATCCAAGGATCGCGTCCTGCCCTAAACTGATGCAAATGCGCCGGGCCTGCGGTGCGATTGAGTGATTTCATCCTTAATTATCCTTCTCGCGTTTGGCTTTGTTGATTTTGTTCTTCATGCGGTGAAGGCGTATCAAGCTGTCTGCTTTTTTTAGTTCAGAACTATGCTGACCAAAATGAGAAATGATTTTGTTGTAAAGGCGACGTGATTCGGCACTCAACTCCTCACTATCATCAATAATTGATTTCTCAAAGTTACTGACAAGATAAGACTCTGCAATGTTCGGCGGGGTCGACAAAACTCCCATAACTTGCTCAAGAATTTCTGAGTTTTCACTTCCTTTGGTCTGAATTGGAGGTGAGTCAAGAAATAGTTCTCCACTTTCACTGTTTTGCTTGAACTCTCGAATACAGCGGATCTCAGTAGTGGATAACACTATTGGGCTATGAGTGGTGATGACAAACTGAATATTAGGGAATACGGTGCGTAAAACGATGATAACTTCTTGCTGCCATTTCGGATGAAGATGCAGTTCAATCTCATCAATTAAGACGATACCTCTGCCTTCAAGTGGATTTTTTAACAATGGATTAAGCATAATCATGCGCCGCGCGAGATCAGCTACCAGAGCCAGAAACACCCTCTGCCCATCAGATAGCTGTTCAATGGTGACATCCTGGAGATCGTTGGTAACTTTGATAATGTCCGCACCTGATGCGGTCTCAACCCAGATTCGGCTTATGCTGGGGACAACAGTGGTAATAGCTCTGGACACAATATCCATTTGGGCCGTCTCAGTTAGCATGTTAACCGATTGGAGAGATTCTTTTCTCATCTGAGCCGTAAGCAGTTTTTTTTGTGTTTCTTCTAAGAGTGGTACCATGGAAGTCAGCCCATTTTCCACTGACTGTTTCAGATGATTAACCTGCTCTTCAAGCAGTTCGATTGCCGATGCCCCTTGAGCTTCGGCTCTTTTGTGAAGATAGATGAACCATTCAACAAAATGATCGAAGCGTCCAGCGCCGGTCAAGGCGTGATTGTATGCATCGAAACGATCTTCTCGTTTTTCAATGCTCTCTTTTGCTGGCTTGCTAAAAGGATGCGATCGTTCAACAGAGTAGAGTGCAAAAATAGGAAGATTAACCATTCTCCTCTCATTGATAATCCGCCAGACATCAGCAACCTCCTTAGCAGGTTTGATGATGCTCTCTCTACGCTCAGATGCGCCAAGAGTTGAGCGTGAAAGTCTAATGGAAATGTTCTTAAGGCCTTTTCCAAAAAAGAAATTAGAACTGACATCCGAGAAATTGTTATCTGAATCGTTCCTGATATCCGAGTATTCGTTAAGCCTTTGTCCGCTGCTATCTTCTTTGAGGATATTTGCTGTGAACCAGCTTAGAGTTTTGGCAATAGCATAAAGAATACTGGTTTTACCCTGTCCATTATTACCGATGATAATGGTCAGGTCTTCTTCAAAGTTGATATCAAGTTGTGGAAATCGGCGGAAATCCGTAAATGACATTGAACGTAGGCAAAACTGATTTTCAGGATGATATATATCGAGGTTACCATCGTGGGCTGGTTGTTGTAGGTAATTCCAGCATAGCTCGAACCATTGGTCAGATTTATTATTTAGGTCATGAAGGTTATTATTTTTCTCTTGCTGATAAAGTTCAAAGGCGGAGAGTAAACTCCCACCTTTGGCTTTACGTTCCAGTTGTTTTGTCACAGATGCCTCCTTAAACGATCCATCGTTTCTGTTGAGTATTTATTGTTCATTCTGATAATAAACTCAGGCTCAATATGGTTCGCAAAAGCCAGTAGACCAACAAGATAGGCCTTGTCAGATTCATCTATCAATCCATATCGGTACTGGTTAATGAGATGCTTGATGAACCTCTTGCGTTCACGGCCTAAAGAAATTTTGCCTTCGTTATTAAGAGTGACGCCCGTAACATGGCGGTTATGTGCCATAGAGGAAAAAATGGTTTTTCCACGATTAAGCCTTAACTTTTTTTTGAAAAGCTTATTTAAAAGAGTTTCGATCATGGAAGGAATAGAGCCAAGTACATCTCGGACGTTACAAGAAAACGTCAGATCATCCGCATAACGTGTGTAGACAATATCCAAACTTCGACAGATTTCGTGTATGAGCTTGTCGAATTCATAAAGGCAAAAATTCGAGATAATTGGGGAAGAAGGCGCGCCAACGCTTAGCACCAACCGTGTACTGCGTTTTGTAGGCTTCCAGAAGAGAATTTGATCTACATAGCGTCTGTCTTCGGGTAGAAACAGTTGAACATCAACAGAAGACAACTCAACACATCGCCAGAAGATATCTGGGGTGATTGAATTAAAAAAGTCTTCTAGGTCTGTTTTGAGTAAATAGCGGTTATGCGCATGCGCTAGTGCGTTGTCACGGATGCTTTTACCTTTTTGATAGGCCATTGCGCATTCATGAATTGGAAAACGGTAAAGCTGGAGGAAGGCGCGTTGATACTCTTTAAGCGCCTTAGCGGGTTGCGCAATGATCCGGAATCCCGTAGTGCGTTTGGGAATCCTGTAGACCTTGTACTTACCTGATGCATCAGATAGATACGCTCTCACCTCTAACTCGCTCTGGTTTAACGAAGTAGCTATGCTGCTAATTACCGACATAATGTTACCTGTAAAAAAGCCCGGTAGGATATGTTCTGCCGGGCTCAACTCTTTACTAGAGGAAGCGAAAGTGTCGCAACCTGAGGGAGGAACGAGTGAGGGTTGCGACACTTTCGCAACCCTAAATACGTTCAATAAGTTAGAGTCTGGCTAATCACCCGACTAGACGTAAAACGTCCAACGCTAAAGAGTGGATCAAGCTTATCTCACAGAGACCTACTTAACAACATTGTTTAAGACAACACTTTCAACAAGTTAGTGAAAGCAAGTAGATAAGTAACCCAAGACATGCAATCACAATGCTAAATCCCCCCATTTTTTCCACATTCCACAGCATTGCCTCCACCATATCTTTTGGACAGTGCGTGATAGGCTAGCCATGAGAGCCTTATGGTGAGTTTGCCTGAAGTAGGAAATAGCTTTGGGATATGCACTATTGGGCAGGGATACTGTGTAACATCAACCTGACAAGGGGCTGCTTCTGGTTTGCCTCAGTTAATCGATCCATTCAGAGAAGATAACGGGCGTCTGTCTAGATTGCTCTGCGATGTGTTGTCGGTTCTAGCAGGGGAAGGGCTTACTGGATTACAGCTTATGGGATGAACACAGGGCGTTTTACTTCAAGGCAATTCAGGTGGGTGTCTCAGGCTATTACAGCTCTATGATGCAGCTGGTGAGGGACATCTTGCCAGACTAGCGGGCGAGGCCAACGGCTTTCGCCTGTGCCTGATTTTTTTTGAGTTGCTGCTCAATTTTTTGCACAGAAACACCGGTTTCTATCGCGGTTGAGCTGGCAACGGCGCGGTAGATTTGATTTTTCGTGATCTGGCTATGTGCTGTTTTTTTAGTCATGTGGAAAGCCTCATCGCATCACTGCTGATTCTAGTTGGGATAGGGACAGCTAGAAAGGCTGTTATCAGTTGGTCATTTACCAAAGGAATTTTGATTTATCTGGCTACCTATTAATCGAAATCACAGGATAGTTGTGATCGGTGAAATGCACGTGAACATTTATTTTTTAAGGAAAAAAATCATTGTTGTGCACTGGTTTGAGATGAGATAACGAGATGTATAATAGGCATTAAATGTTGACTGAGGGGTTACTGCATGGCAAGGCATTTTCGTCGTTTATCGGAACTGACATCCTTTTCTGAGGATGAGGACGATATGATTATTCAGCAATGGATAGATGGAAAGCTTCCTCTGTACGTTCACCTTGATGGTAGACATCCGGTATGTACTTTTAGACGTTGCATCTCCATCGATGAACATAAATACGCTATCAGCGATATAATGTATGGCCGCGATTTGTATCAATATCCAGATAGTCCCGAAGGCAAGTGGAGGCTGTTTGTGCCTGAAACACCTTTAGACTCGCACCTTAAAGTAACTCCTGAATTTCGTTATGGAGGCATGGTTTACGAGTATAAATATCGTGGAAAGGCACATGGTTATTGGCATGTTAAGCCATCCAATTCAGCCAGATTCTGTCGTGGTGATTTTTTGATTGCGGATGTTGGATTAAAAGATCTAAAACCAGATTCTCTAGGGGATGTTACCATTCATGCTCATCAAGAACGTGATTACCTTATTTTTCCTGAACCAACTTATATAAATCGAAAGTCATTATTTGTTGATGATGGAGATATTGTTAATTTTGTTCAGGTGCCAGAAGTTAGCAAGGATTTATTAATAAAACATGCAAGGAGTGAGAAGCCAGGCACGCTTTACAAAGTACCGTCGGAGCTTATTGCATTATATATATTGATGCAGGAATGTAGTTTGGATAAGTCCGGTGTACTGAGGCCGTCTATTGTAGCAAAACCTTTGTCGTCATTATTTGGTATTGATTTTGATATTGATACAGTAAAGGGATATGGTATTAGACCTGAGTTAGAAAGGGAAAAATCTTATCGAGTTAATGAAAAACAAAGGATGGCTATTTCATATCTTTTGATTGAACTTTGCAAGAAAAATGGAATTGATAGGTCTCCAAGATCGTTATGTGAGGAATTAAATTCACTCTCGCAATTAGAGCGCTATTCCTTGAGTTTTTCATTTAGCGAGTCGGAGATTGAGAAGTGGTTGGATATTTATCCAGCATGAATTTCCTGCGTTTAATTTCAAACAGTGGTCTTAATAAGACCACTCAACTCTAAATTAGAGCATTGCTCCTTTCCAGATACATTTCCTTGGCTCACTCTGACTCCATCGAAACCACAGGAGGCAATCATGCACAATTCTTTTACTCAACCCACACCTGAACAGCGTTTGCAGGCTTTGCAGAACTATGGTGAAGCTTCAGATCGGCTAGTTCGTGAGCAGGAGCGCCAGCGTATCACATCAGTGTCGCGTTCAACAGCATGGAAGCTTGAACGGGCAGGCCTGTTCCCTTTGCGAAAGTCGATTGGACCAAAATCTTGCGCCTGGTTGCTAAGTGATCTGCTGTGTTGGATCAATATTCGATAGTCAAAGGAGTTTTTATTTTTTCTTTAACAACCATGATTTCATCTTGCTATTTTCGCTATTAATAGCGGAATAGTTTCAAAGGTGAAAGAAATTAAACCCTAAATGAGACTGAGGTTTTCCATGCTGATTGGACGTCCATTTCCAGTGCAAGTACTGCCATTGATTATCAGAAATGCGGTTTATGAGGTAACTCAAAATACACAGGCACCATCTGCTTTAGTTGCTGCATCTGCCCTTGGTGCTATTTCCCTTGCCTGCCAAAACGGGATTGATGTTTGCAGGTTTAATCATTTGCGTAGTCCCGTATCCTTGTTTTTGCTGACACTGGCTGATTCTGGGGAAAGGAAAAGCAGTGTGGATAAAGCGCTGATGAAGCCGCTGTACGATCTGGAGGAGCAAAGATTTATACAATACATGAGGGATTATGCAGTTTGGGAAAATGACATGCAGGTGTTTAATACCCAAAAAAAGGCGTTAACATCAAAGTTGAAATCGGAGATCCATCGTAATCAAGATTCCTCTGTAACTGAAGCACAACTAAAAGCCCTTATGGAAAACCGTCCGGAAGAGCCGGTAAGGTACAAGCTGATGTTTAATGATGCCACTCCAGCTGCAATTAAAGATTTTCTCTGTGGGCAATGGCGGGCTATTGGCATAATGTCTGATGAAGCAGGTACTATATTTAATGGCCATACTCTAAATGAGTTACCTTTCACCAACAAAATGTGGGATGACTCAACATTTTCAGTGGAAAGGA
Organism: Citrobacter sp. RHB20-C16; assembly: GCF_013890155.1. Lineage (NCBI taxonomy): Bacteria > Pseudomonadati > Pseudomonadota > Gammaproteobacteria > Enterobacterales > Enterobacteriaceae > Citrobacter > Citrobacter sp. RHB20-C16. Next base: position 692,136 of record NZ_CP057630.1, read on the forward strand.
AATGTAGCCCAGAAATATTCATTAAGGATGCCAGACTTACTCTGTCTTTAATGTTGCAACCTGTTGTTTTTAAAGCGTATCAGGAGCGTAAGGGGGATATGGCTAAAGGAATAGGTTTTTTTGCCCGCTGCCTGATCTGTCAGCCGGACTCAACTCAAGGTTACAGGCAAATTACCTGCCCAGTTACTTCAACTGAACATCTTCCAGTATTCCATCAACGATTGATGGAGGTCATCACCGAAAATCTGGTCCGACATGATGAAAATAAACGGGAGTGTCTAATTTTTTGTCCTGAAGCGGAACAACGAATGATTGAGTTTTATAATAAAGTAGAATCCGAGATGGGGATGCTTGGCTGTCTTTCGGACTTCAAAGACTATGCTTCTAAGGTCGCAGAGAATATGGCGAGAATGGCTGCCTTATTACACTATTTCGAGGGGCGTGGGGGGGATATTTCACTCATTGCCGTAGAAGCAGCCATACAGATAATTTCATGGTACGTGGATGAGTATTTAAGGCTTTTCTCACAACACCAGGAATTAACGCTTGTAGGCTCAGAGGCAAATGAACTTTACAGCTGGATAAAAGAATACTGCGTTAGAAACATGATCCCTTATCTCAGAAAAAATACGATATTACAGTATGGCCCTGGTCGCTTTAGAAACAGGGCAAGAGTGAACGAGTTGCTCAGCACACTTTACTCTCAGCGTAAGATACTGGCTGAGAAACGGGGTAAGACGATATTTATTCAACCTGTGGAGACAACTGATTTGGTTTGATCCTTGCTGATTATTGATAGGAATATTCTTTAGTTCTCGAAGATAATTGCAGAGTGACTTTTAACAGCCATCACAGGCTGGGGCTACCTTCGTTTTAAATTTAGGTGTTGGATAGGTATTATAATGGTTCAATATCCTTGCTACCTGTATTAACTAGTAAGGGAACTATCAGAACAGTATGTCTGTACTGATATCTGATGGCAGTATATACCCCTAACTCTGAGTGAGAAAAGCCTTGCCTGTGTGGCAATAACCAATACGGTCTGGAAAAGACCGTAGGACTAAACACATAGGAATACTAAGATGAAAACGTATAAAGGCTCACATGGGGATCACGTTCTGCAGTATTGGGTCAAGATTAACCAATTACTCTGTCGCTTGACTGACCGTTACCCCAGACTAACGGCGGTACGTGTCGATCTGCATTATCCGAAGATAGTCGATAACGGAGACAATATATGCTGTTTCCCTAATCTTGAACCAGGGGTGATATCTCGAATGCGTGAGTCCCTTAAAGCTAAATTGGAAGCTGACCGTATTCGTAAGAAGCGTGAAGGTAAGCGTATTTACCGTTGCCCTTTATTTATTATGTGGGCTAAAGAGTATTCCGAATCGGGTAAATGCCACTACCACATTTGCCTATTGTTCAACAAAGACGCTTACTACCACCTCGGGGACTACGAACGGGAAGACAACCTGAGAGGGATGATTACAGGTGCATGGTATAGCGCCCTAGCGTTGCAACGGGATGATTGCCCTGACCTGGTGACATTCCCTGATAACTGTCGCTACGTACTAGATAACGAAGACACTGGCTTCGAGGATCATTACCAGGCGCTGCTAACTCGATTGGACTACCTAACCAAAGTCGAATCGAAAGTGTTTGGTGAAGGGGATCGTAACTTCGGTTGCAGCCAAATCGATCTGTAACTACTTGTGGCCTTCTCTGCGTGGGAAGGCTTTTTTACATTTGAGATAAGTGGTATGTCACTAAATCGCACAAATCAATCCGATAGCTGTTTTCCGCCTACACCTACCGAAAAATAAGCGAAGTAGTATATTTACGTGCCTACTCAGGTAATTCACTCATATCGTCTAACGCTCTGCCAGTGTCTGAATATCCCTGCTGACACATTTATTTTCGATAACGAATACGGTCTTCAATCTTATGGATCGCGTTAAGTGCTTCATGACCTAGTTCCTCTTCGTCGCAAAGACTGCGTAAACGTCCTAGGTCATCGGCGTCACCAAACTGCCCAATCACTTGAATGGAAAAGGAAGCTATGCGCGCCTGATCATTCATTAACCCGTGTTCGTGGTACGTCTTCTGCGACCCATGGTTGGTCAATGCATCGCGGCAGATAGCTAGGGCTGTTTTCGGATAGCGCGCTGCAACGTTAATTCTTGTACCATCCGTAGACAACATTCGAGATGTTGAAGACCACAGTGCTCCGGCACTTGCCGAAGAGGAGTAATCCAGTAATGTAGTCCGTGCACCGAGAGTCTGAGGTGAAGACTCGAGTTCGCAAATGTTTAACCGGCAAGCCCAGTAAGCTAATTCCCCGCAGGCCCGCATAGTTTCATCAACATCGATAGTCGATGTCACAGTGGCAGGAAGTGGGAGGTCTAAAATCCCCATCGCTTCGTGTGCTGCGAAAAACACCTCGATTGTATCTTGTGGCACAACCGACTTTTTGGCTGGCAGCCTAAGCCAAGGTTCAATAGCCTCAGAAACTGATGAGTCACCGAAATCTGCGAGCTGACGAATCAGAATATCGACAAACGAAACATACTCGGTGCTTGCCCCTTTGAGTGCCTTGAAAAGGAACTGCCGCTTCTGAGCGCTGGCGAGATTATTTATCTCTTCCCAATAAATGCCGTCATACGGATGATCAAATTGTCGAGAGAAGATATTCCATGCTTCGGTATCGGCCTGCGGTCCCGTCTCGGAGCACACACTTTCGATCTCCTCTAAGACCACCGTTCTGTAGTTTTCTTCTTCGGTTTCTAATCCACCTAAACCCTTCAGTGCATCAAAAATCATGGAATTCATAAACACGCCCAATTTGTCCATGGAGTCCTCAAGCGCCGCGATCATCTTTGCTTTTACGGCATCATCCACATTTCTCAAGTGTACACAAAAGTCCAGCGTGTCTAGCTGAAGGTGGTAGGGCAAGCTCTGCAGTCTCTCAAGAAGATTCAGCACACATGGCGCTGCCCACGGAGCGTACTTCGTGAACTTGGTGATTCCGAGAAGGACGTAGAATTCGCTATGTGTGCTCGCTTCCTTCCATGATTTTTTCAGAGCTTCACCAAATTCGCTCCCTGGACTATGGCGAAAACTTAGGCCACCACTATGGACGAAGGACACAAGCTGCGAAAGCGCGATCTTACGATTGAACACATAGGCTTGGCTAAATGTCTCGTGCAGAAGTGGTACCTTTTTGGCCCTTGCTTCCTTATAAAGCTCCCGATTGGCTTCGGCAATTTTTCCTTCCATGACGCGACATGCCGTCATGATTTGTTCTAAATGGACCCCCTGCATTAGAAGCCAGCCAATAGCAGGAAGAAAAACTTCAAACTTCGAGAGGGTTGGCCGATGATAGGCAGTTTCAATCGAACAGCTATGCCATCCCTCGCCATTGATCAGGAAGCGCAGTTCAGAAGTCTCTGCGACCATTTCGGCGAGTAGCACGTCAAACTTTGCTTTGACGGTACGTCTTGCGGCTTCTCCACACTCTCCTCGGACGCAAGACTCCAGGATGCCCTTATCAGTGGTTTTTTCCAAAATATCCTTTAGTGTCGAATCGTCCTCCACCGCACCGAGAATAAGAGCCTTAGAGCCATGAAACCGTGGAGATCGCAGAATAGCTTGTATTCGCTCAGAATCTTTACGCGCTACCCGGATTACAGATTCCGCCATGAAGAAATAGAAAAACATTTCATGAGAGAAGCTAAGTCTGTCACCACGCTGTGACACAAGCCGCGACTCAAGGATCGCGTACCGTGCCGCGTCAGTCACACTTGCCGCATCGCAAAATCTGTCAAACTCTCGAATGGACACACTAAATGCAGTTTGAGAGATCAGTTCTTCTGCAAACCCGGAAAGAGCGCGAATTCCCGCCGTTGCGAAGTTGCCGAGGCGCATGCGAGTAACCGTGTCGAATAGAACGAACGTACTTGCCCCAGCGGGCAGTGAAGCTGCTGCCTGCCCAATGAGTTCAGCTTCAAGCCCAGAGAGTGCTATTTCAAGGAGAGACTGGCAGTTTGTGAAGTTTTCATCTTCTTTGCTAAGTTTTGCGAGCTGTGACTTCAATGCGGATTGCGGCGGGCTGACAAGAGCCTCTTTTACTGACAGAAGCTCTTGCCTGGCCATGATGCCTTGTGAGGTAATCACAAGGCCTGCACCATAGCGTAGTGAAAATACTTGAAGGCTTCGCGTTAAAGTAATTCGCAAATGCTCTGGGCATTCGTTATAGCCGTCGAGAAACAGTACAATATGCTTTAAAAGGAGACGACTTGCTCTTAATATATCGCGCACGGAAGCACCGAGTAGTCTAAGCTCGGCATCAATTATTTTCTGAAGCTTGCCCTCGAAGTCTTTGCCTTGGATGTGGATAGGCAGCACACCAGCCTGCATACATTCTGTGGCGATACGCGCACTTAGCAAGGACTTTCCACATCCTGACGGTCCCCTGATCAGAAGTGCAGATTGCGACGACAGAGCCATCTCAAGAATCTTAGATGCCGAGATCAGTTTGTCATCAAGGAGGTATTGGTCCTCTACCAGTCGTGCACCAGTTGGCCCATGATACTCCAAGAAAGCGGATTTATAACTCGACACTGTTTGCTCCGATATGAGCACAGTTTCATGAATTGCTGCATCTCTTTCCGATATGCGTTCAAGGCTCAAATGGGCTGCGAGCGCTTGGCATTGCACTTCATTTAGTAAGGCTCCTGACCTTGAACTGAGAGAAATCTTGATCGCATCCAGTCCGCCAGTGACTACCTTGAAATCACTCGGTGGCAATGAGGAGCCTGAAGGAATCACAGGTGTAATGGCCAGCAAAGCATTGGGATAGCCGGTAAGATCGCTGAATAGCGCGGCCATCGCGTCACGCAACGCATTCTTGGCGCCTAGGGCTTGAGTGTACCCGTTGCGTAGCTGTCGACTGCCATACGCTCCGGCCTGGGTCCAACGGCCGTTGACACTGCCTTTGATGGGTTGTGTATATCCCTTGGCTTCAATAACAAGCGTAGTTGTGGCGGAAAAGACCGCAACATCAACCTGACGACCGTTAACGTTGAAATTGGCGAATATGTAGGCCCACTCGGAGCCCTTTTCTAAAGCATCGCAAACGGTGACCAAAACATCGCGATCCGAGGCGTGTTCTATACGCTCTCCGATAAATAGCCGAACTCTGTTCACATTGCGACGTGCTGTGCTCATCAGGTTGAATTATCCTTACGACGCGCCAAATATCAACACAGCACCCCACTCACCCCGACCATTAATTCCGCTTCTTTAAATTCAGGTGGCATTCTTTCCATTAGATGCCTGCCGAAGTTGGAGAGGGGCGCATACCTTAGCGTTCCAAGCTACCATATTCCCTCTCAAATTTCTCAGTTGCTGAATCTGGCCGCCATTAAGTTAACTGATAATCATCCTTTTCACAGAACTACCAAGTTCTAGACAGCTTGTGCCTCGGCCTGATTTTCGCGAGGCGCTGTTCGGTACAGAATCCTGGTGCCCGGGCAACAAAGTGGCCAAACTGCTGCCATGGAACGTGGTTCTCATCGATAAATGATTGCCATTACGGTGCTCACGTAACGCTTAATTTTGATAATTACTCCAAATAATTTTAGATAGATATCATCACTGTGAATCCTCCCGCATCCTTACCGGATTGCGGGGCTCGTTATTTTTCACGCTGAGATCTCCATATGCAAAAATCTGATGGTCTTCAGGCCTTTGAGCAACCCCTGGCTTCATTGCCAGACCCGCTTCGCAAACTTATCCTTGTACGTCTTCGCAGTCTCACTCAGTACGAGCCGGTAATCGGCATCATGGGAAAAACCGGATCGGGTAAGTCGTCGCTCTGTAATGCCCTGTTCCAGGGAGAGGTAACACCTGTGAGCAATGTTGAAGCCTGCACTCGCGACGTGCTGCGCTTCCGGCTCCGCAATGGCGATCACAGCCTGATGATTGTTGATTTACCTGGTGTGGGTGAAAGCGAACAACGTGATGACGAATACGCCGCACTGTATCGTCGCATCCTGCCGGAACTGGATTTGGTACTGTGGGTTATCAAAGTCGATGATCGCGCTCTGTCGGTGGATGAGCATTTTTATCGAGAGATCATGCTGGCGTATCAGCAGAGAGTTCTGTTTGTGGTAAATCAGGTTGACAAGGCCGAGCCCTGCCATCAGTGGAATACCACCAGCAATACACCATCTCATAGCCAACAGTCGACAATTGAGGCCAAGCGGAGCGCTGTACAGCGGCTCTTCCTGCCGCACCATCCAGTCTGTGTTGTATCGGCCCGAACTGGATGGGGGCTGGATGCGATGGTAGAGGCGATGATGCGTAGTCTGCCTGATCGGGCCGCCAGCCCATTGACAACACAACTGCATGGAAGGCTCTGCACCGAGCCGGTAAAAAAGCTGGCACGTGAGCGCTTTGGTCATGCCGTAGATGAAGTGATTGGCAATGTAGAGTCATCATCTTTTCTGCCAGCGCCTGTAAGGGCTGTGATTCGAACCGTGCGGGAAGCCGTGGTGACCGTTGCCCGTTCCGTCTGGGACTGGATTTTCTTCTGAAAAACCGCGTATAGCGGACACTTCCTGTCCTTTTCGTGCTCAATTAATGAGCGATCAATGCACCTTCAACGCGTAAAGGCGCATTACAGCTGTAATCCTCGCACTGAAAAAATACGCCTTCCCATGTCCATACCCTGTCCGACCCCTTCGTTACACTAATCACTTAATTTTCAGCCTGTTAACAGGATGGAGAAAATCTAATGTCCCAGACTGAGCGTCGCCATGAGCGACTGGCGGTTCGGCTGTCCCTCATTATCAGCCGCCTTGTTGCTGGCGAAACACTGGATATGGGCCTTCTTGCCGCAGAGTTTGGTGTATCGCTCCGTACCCTCCGCCGGGATTTTCGTGAGCGACTGATGTACTTGGACCTGGAATATCGCGACGGCACCTGTCGTCTGCTTTCAGGTAGCCATCAGCGCGAACTGGCGGTGCTGACTTTTGCTCGTCAGTCAGGTGTGGAGGCCTTGTTTCCTGACATGGATAACCACATGGTCAGCTCATTGCTGAGTGGGCCCGGTGAGTCTCCGTGCCTCATATGGGCAGAATCGGAGTCATTGTCGCCGCCCAGGCCAGGCATATTTACACGCCTTGTCAGGGCTATATCAGATCATCGTCGCGTGACGCTGCTGGCTGAAGGTTGTCGTTGCTCAGGGCTTGCACCATACCGCCTCGTACTCTGCGGCGGGCATTGGTATCTGACTGGAGAGCATCATCATCGCGTGGCAGTGTTTCCTCTGAACGATATCCATGCGGTTACCTTGCACCCGGAACTGTTCGTACCCGACCTTCAGATTCGTAATGTTCTCGCCGAACCGGAATTACTCAGAGCCCTTCCCCATTTTCACGTTTTTCATTCACTGCTCGCCAGAACTGGCGACGGTCTTTTACCTCATAAGGAATCATGATGAAGAAATTACTGACCACAACGGCACTGGCCGTCAGTCTCTGCGCTGGCGCTGCCTTTCCGACTTTTGCCGAAACTGTCGTGGGTACCGTCAAATTCTGGCAGTACATGCAGGCGGATGGCTGGAAATCGGCCGATGGCATGGATAACGACACGCTAAACAATACGCTCTATCAGGCCAGTGTGATTGGCAATTATCCCTGGACCAGGCAATTCCTGCTGCGTCAGCGTGGTGGTGGTGCTTATTTTCTCGCCGACAAGAAAACACATACCGTGCGCAAGCTGAATCTGAAACCTGCCAGCGGTTATTATTCCGACCTGACATCGGTCTATCAGGGTGAAGACCAGGGGAAAGGGTGTTACTTCACTATCATCGACACCCAGTATCAGCTGGAGCTGGCTGACGAACCTCACAGCAATCAGGTACTTGCTGCATTCCCGGAAAACTGTGTCAACAAACAGCAGCAGGCTGCCCTGGCGGCGAAGCGTTCTGCCTCAGAGCAGAAACTGCAGCAGTGGGTAGCCCAACAGAGTCTGGCTGAGTTGTGCCGACGAACTGGCAACTGCTGAAGCAACGGAACGGACGAATAATAAGGAATCTGCACCATGAAGAAATTGTATCGACCTGTTCTCACCGCTTTGTTGGTTATCGGTGCTATGGGGGTTTCTGGCTGCGACCGCAAGGAAGATGCGGGTGTGAAAACGATAGCCAGTTTTAAGGACCTGACTCCGCCACCGTTCAGCAAGGTGGTCTCGCATAAATCCGATATTGTCCAGGAATGGGTAAAGAAGGATGCTTTCGGCACACCGCAATATACGGTGATGAAAACCAACCAGTCGCCGGAAGGCTGTGAGTCAGGCAATTATTACTACATTGCGGATATGCAGCAGAAAACGGTGCAGCCTCTGATTGCTGCCCTGTGTCTTGCGGACAATATCACCCTGAGCTTCAGGATTGAAACCGACAGCTACACGGGTGAAAAATCGGTGGTGTATTCACACGATGGCAAGGAAATGGGGAAACTCTATCTGCCGGAGAATCAGGAGAAAAATCCATGAAGAAGCTGAAAGGCGTTATCTCAGTTTTCGCTCTAAGCCTTTGTCTGCTTTCACCGGCTCAGGCCGAAGAACAGCGTTACATCAGTATCCGCAACACAGACATGGTCTGGGTGCCGGGCAATGTCTGCGTGTGGCAGTTTCGTCTGGATAACGGCGGAAGTGGTGAGGGGTTCGGGCCTCTGACACTCTCCCTGCGCCTGAAAGATAAAGGGGGGAACACACTGGCGATGGGGAATATGGCGGTGGCTGCATTTGGCGACAGCGATGCCACTCGCTCTCAGGAAGCCTCGCTGGAGAACGAATGCGTGGAAAGCGTCAACTCCGTCGAAATCATGAAGGCAACGGAAGAGCGTAATGGTTACCAGATTGACTTGCCATTGTCCGTTTTCGACCCGCAGTATTACCAACCGCTGCAAGTCACGGTTGTCGGTGGTAAAGCATCTTAACCGATTCGTTACCCGTTTGATTCAGCCCCTGTCGCTTATGCCACAGGGGCTTTTTGTTTTAAGGTGCCTGCATGCCTGAACTCACTGAACTGCCTGATGGATCGTTTACGCGCCAGCAGGCAGAGGTGGTTGCGGCTCAATATTCCAACGTTGCGATAGAGGACGACCAGGGTACGCATTTCCGTCTGGTTATCCGTCATGAGCGTTGCATGATCTGGCGAGCCTGGAACTTTGAGCCGGATGACGGTTACTGGCTGAACCGGTATATCGATCGTTATGGCCTCCGCAAATTCCCTGCATAACTGCCACCAGCGCATCACTGTTATAAACAAAGTCAGGCCACACCTCCCTCGGGAAGTGTGGCCTTTTGTATTTTGTCGACTGTATAAGGAGTTACCCATGCGATTAGCCAGCCGCTTTGGCCGTATTAATCAGATACGCCGTGATCGGCCTTTAACCCATGAAGAACTAATGAGTCATGTGCCCAGCGTATTCGGGAGTGACAAGCATGAGTCTCGTTCAGACCGTTACACCTACATCCCTACTATTACCATCCTCGAAAGCCTGCAGCGTGAAGGCTTTGAGCCGTTCTTTGCCTGCCAGACGAAGGTCCGTGACCAGAGCAAGCGGGAGCATACCAAGCATATGCTGCGTCTGCGTCGAGCCGGGCAACTTACCGGGCATCAGGTACCGGAAATCATCCTGCTCAACAGCCATGACGGCTCCTCGAGCTACCAGATGCTGCCGGGACTATTTCGCGGCGTCTGTACCAACGGCCTGGTCTGCGGCCAGTCATTCGGAGAAGTGCGGGTACCGCATAAAGGTAATGTCATCGAGAAGGTGATTGAAGGGGCTTACGAAGTGCTTGGGGTCTTTGACCAAGTGGATGAGAAACGAGATGCAATGCAGTCTCTGGCGCTACCTGTACCCGCCCGTCACGCACTGGCGAATGCTGCACTGAAGTATCGATTTGGTGAGGACCACCAGCCGGTCACGGTATCGCAGTTGCTGACTCCGCGTCGTCGGGAGGACTACAGCGATGACCTGTGGACCGTATACCAGCGCGTGCAGGAGAACCTGATGAAAGGTGGTCTGTCAGGGCGAACCGCACAGGGGAAAAACAGCCGCACGCGTGCTGTTACCGGTATTGATGGCGATGTGAAGCTCAATCGTGCCCTGTGGGTTATGGCAGAAAACATGCTCGAGTTTTTCGGGCGTTAAGCAACCGTTCCGGCATAAGGAGATAGTTAAATGAATACACAAAACCTTGAGTTTGCTGAGCAGGAAGCAATTACTGCCTCAGTGGTCCCAGACGAGTTACGTATCGGCTTCTGGCCGCAGCACTTTGGCTCCATCCCGCAATGGATAACCCTTGAACCTCGCATTTTCGCCTGGATGGATCGCTTCTGTGACGAGTACTGCGGTGGAATCTGGTCCTTTTACACGCTCAGTAATGGCGGTGCGTTTATGGCCCCTGATGCTGACGGTGACGATAAATGGCATCTGTTCAACGGCATGAACGGCAATGGTGCGGAAATAAGCGGAGAGGCTGCCGGTATTGCGCTCTGCCTGATGGCATATAGCCACCATGCCTGTCGCACTGAATGCGATGGCATGACGGATCACTATTACCGCCTGCGGGATTACGCTCTGCAGCACCCTGAATCCCACGCCATTTTGCGCATTATTGATTAAGGATACTCATGATGGAACAGTCACTTATCCCACAGGCTCCGGCACTTCCATTGACCGTACAACGCACGGTAAAACGCGCTTTAACGCTGCTTGACCGACACCTGCGAGAAACAGGTGTAGCATTCACCTCCACTCGGGCTGCCCGTGACTGGCTGAAACTGAAAATGGCGGGGCTGGAGCGCGAAGAGTTTATGGTGCTGTACCTGAATCAGCAGAACCAATTGATTGCCCATGAAACCCTGTTTGCCGGTTCCATTAGCAGCACCGAGGTACATCCCCGTGAGGTGGTCAAACGCGCCCTGTATTTCAATGCAGCAGCAGTGATACTGGCGCATAACCACCCCTCCGGCGACACCACGCCCAGCCAGGCAGATAAGACCATAACGCAGCGTCTGGTGCAGGCGCTTCAGCTCGTTGATATCCGTGTGCCTGACCATTTCATCGTCGGTGGCACGCAGATATTGTCGTTCGCTGAACACGGTCTGCTTTGAGGTATGACATGAAAATTATCAGTAAACGCCGGGCGATGACGATTTACCGTCAGCGTCCGGCCTCCCGCATTTTTCTATACTGTACCGGCAGATACCAGTGGCACGGCAGTGTCTGTCATTACACCGGTAAGGTCGTTCCTGACATTCCCGGCGTGCTGACGGTATACGCCGAACGCCGCCAGGACCGCAGCGGACCGTATGCCTGCCTGATGAGTATTACCCTGAACTGACAATAAAGAGGTTATAAATGAGCAACACCACATGGGGCCTGCAGCGATATATCACGCCGCGCCTGGGAGCACGTCTGGTGCAGGAGGGCAACCGGCTGCACTATCTGGCTGACCGGGCCAGTATTACCGGTAAATTCAGTGACCCCGAGTGTCTCAAGCTGAATGTAGCATTTCCACATTTTATCAGCCAGTTGGAGTCGATGCTTACCGCTGGTGAAATGAACCCTCGCCATGCCCACTGTGTCACCCTGTACCACAACGGTTTTACCTGCGAAGCCGATACTCTTGGCAGTTGCGGCTACGTATACATCGCCATTTACCCCACTCAGCGTTAATTACCTTCACGAGAGAAAACATGAAACCTCAACCTGCAACAACTTCGCGGGCGGTAAAGCCCTGTCTGTCGCCCGTGGCAGTCTGGCAAATGTTACTGACACGCCTGCTGGAACAGCACTATGGCCTGACGCTAAACGACACGCCGTTCAGTGATGAAACTGTGATTCAGGAACACATTGATGCCGGTATCACGCTGACTGATGCCGTGAATTTTCTGGTGGAAAAATATGAACTGGTTCGTATCGATCGCAGAGGGTTTAACTGGCAGGAGCAATCCCCTTATCTTCGGGCGGTAGATATCCTGCGAGCGCGGCAGGCAACTGGCTTGTTGCGGCGGAGCCGTAATAACGCTATATCGTGAATATTACGGGCAGTATTACTGGCTTTCATCACTATCCGGGGATGCTGGCAGCGAGATGAAGAGGGCAGGGCGGTAATTCCTTACCTGACCCATTACCTGACCCGATTCGTATAAAACGAAAAAGGAGTCAGACGATTTCTCATCTAACTCCTTGTTTTATTTGGTGGCCCCTGCTGGACTTGAACCAGCGACCAAGCGATTATGAGAACGCTGCTCCACCTTTATAAAACAATAAGTTACATGTAAATCATGAAGTTAAGGATTGAATGTTGTCGGTATTTATTGGGTGTTTGAGTTCTGAGGGGGCAAAAAGGGGACATACTCATTGTTCCTTTAGTCTAAAGTTCTTAACGCAGGGAAATATTTGAACTCATAATCTTCATCAATAAGTTCGTCAATGACTTCTAGACCAATAGATATTGAATTTAAGGTTTTGCTGTATTCACCCATTTCATACTTTTTGAATAAAACATCCATAGATTTATCCTTAAATATCCCCCATGATTCAAAATAAATAGCTTCCGTAAAAATGTTGTTTATTTCGTCTCTTAATATTGACCAAGGATTCAAAGATTCTATTTCCGGTTTGCATATTTTTTTTAGATAATCTTTGCCCGAATGGAAAATTCTTGAAGTATTAACCCCTAAACCAAGTGGTTCATGATACGTATATACATCATAGAGTTTTTGTCCTATAAATGGCAGGTCTTCATGGCTGTTGATATCGTCAGAATGAAAGTATCTCTCAATTGATGACAGCGGAGCTACATTAACTAGCGTAATCATATACGGCGCTAATCCAAAACCTGCGATTTCTTTAGATAGGATTAAAAATCCATGACTGTTCCCTTTCTCTCCTTCCGCTGCCATTCGTGATAGGCTTGATTTAATCACATCGAGCTGAGAATGAAGTTTTGTCGTAGTCCTGTTTTCAGAATACTGCGTGTAGTCATATAAACATATATGATACCCGCGAAGGTGGTCTGCTCCAAACTTCTGAGGGACTTCCGTTTGGAGAAGAATTTTCAAATCGAGGGGTTTTAACTTTATATCTCCATCAATAATGCAGGGCTCTAAGCAAATCATATTTTTATTTTGCCATACAATATTATTGAAGATGTAATGTTTCAGGAGTGTTGGCCAATGAGGAGATATTATTACATTTATTATATCTCCATCTGAAAGATGTGCTAAATAACCTTTCAACTCTCCGGCGTATGCTGCTAGTTCCGTACCTGCTTCACGAGTTGTTCCTGAAAGATTTTTAAGTTCTATAAGGATGATTGATTCTCTTTCTATCCCGTACGCGAGGATATCAGGTTTGAGAATATCGCCTTTAGATGATGAGATATTTTCGTTTTTCGTTATTATCTCAGTTAGTAATAAGGACGGGTAACAGTTTAGATAGCTATCTTTTAATTTTTTTTCAATTTGATTTTTAGGTTTGAAATCTTCTATTGACTCAAAATCATATATTAATGAACCTAGACCCTCCTCATTCTCCTCCATATGTTGTTCAAGCCATAATTGCATTTCATTTTCGTTATTGAAAATTGCCATATTACCTCCACGCTTGATTTATTGGATTTAATTTGATTGCATCTTCTAGATGGTCTCGGGAAAAGTGAGCATACCGCATTGTCATTTTTATGTCGGTATGTCCCAATATATCTTTTAGTACCAAAATATTCCCTCCATTCATCATAAAGTGACTGGCGAATGTGTGGCGCAGTACGTGTGAGAGTTGCCCATCTGGTAAATTCAATTCGGCACGTTCGACAGCTTTCCGAAATGCCGAATAGCATGATTTGAAATAACGCCCCGGCTTTTCAGGTTTAGGGAGTGCTTCAAAAAATTCTAGGCTTATCGGTACAGTTCTGTTCCTGTTGCCTTTCGTTTTGAAAAAACTAACTTTCAAATTTTTAATTTGTTTGGTTGTTACTGATTCGGCTTCATCCCAGCGGGCGCCAGTTAAAAGGCATAAGCTAGCCACCCAATAAGTGCTATCGTTCCGGCTATTCAAGCATTCTTCTAGAAGGCGAGTGATCTCTTCATGCTCCAGATATGCCAGTTCGGCTTCCTCTGATTTGAACGGTCGAACATTGGTTAGCGGGTTATCTAGTTTCCAGTGGCCAAGTCGCTTAAGTTCGTTGAATACTGCACGGAAATACGCCAGCTCCAGATTCATGGTCCTAGGGGATACCTGCTTCACACGAGAAGTGCGGGATATCTCCCCTGATAGGCGTTTTTTCCGGTAAAGGGAAAACATGGTGGAGTTAAATTCATGTGCGGAAGGGTTGCCCATGCTCTCACATGCAAAAGCCATAGCTCCTTTGCGTTTTTCTCCATCATCCAGAGTTACACCATGTTCATCAAACCACTGGTTAACTAGGTCTACCAGTTTGCGGCGATCTTCTTTTCCGTCCAGCCATGGTTTTACATGGACGTTTTCCATGATGTGGCTTTGGTAGGCTAGTGCCTCACCTTTGGTGGAAAAGGTTTTACGGATGCGTTTGCTGGCTTTTCCCTGGGGCTTTCCTTCTGGGTAAAAGTCCAGCAGCCATTTACCGTCTGTCTGCTTGCGTATGCCCATTATGAATTAACGATAGTCATCACGACGCGGCCGATAATTTCGATATCTTCCAGACCGCAGTCAAAAGCCATACCCACGCCGCTAACCCGTACTTTTTTCACAGGAATGCGGGTCAAGGTTCTTATGCTTGTTTTGCCTTCAATGTTCACAAGCCATTCACCATCGAACACCTCTGCGAACGTTTGATCGAGGATGTACTGTGTTTTGTCATCCTGAATACACACCGGGTTTTCGGGTAAAGGGGTGCCAGCTCTGAAAAGAACCTTATCAAACATCACATAGCCAGAATCATAGAGCTGCCCGTCAACTAGTTTTTTTCTAGCGAACTTCATTATATCTAGTGCTTCGGCTTCGTATTTTTTCCCTTCTCCTGTGGTAAGCCATTCGAGATTAAAGCCTGTTTCCAGGGAGCACTTCACAACTATATCCGCAGGGAAAACGCCGCGAGTTCTGCGGGCTGACATGCTGCTTGAAGCCATATCTAGGTATTCAGCAAGCTGCAGTGAAGTTGTGAAACCGTATGCTTCACACACTCGATCGAGCACTTCCGCACTATTCGTTGGTAACAACACCTTTCGACTATGTATGTTCATGATGCTTGCAAACTCGACTTTATCGAGTTAACCTCCGGTTTGTTGTCTCGCTTTTATCGAATATCAATGAGCGTTGCCGCGCTCAACTGAACAATGGAGTTTGCCTTATGCGTCCTAACATTACAATCGCCATTCCAACACCTTATCTCCCTATTGATGAATACTGCCGCATCACCGGTACGCCTATGGGGACAGCCCGTGACATGGTGCGCGACGGCCGTCTGCCGATTCGTGGCAAAGGTGATAAGCCACGTGCACGCGTTGAGATCAATATGGCCGCTCTGACCGTTCAGGCGTTAAGCGAATGCAATATTTCGCTTAACGCGTAATCCATCCTACGGATTAGGGAGAGGCAAACAATGTTTGATTACCAGACCTCTAAACATGCGCACTTTGATGCGGCTTGCCGAGCATTTGCAACTGAGCACAATCTTGAAGATGTGGCCGCAGCCGTTGGTATGAGGTCGCAGATCCTTCGCAACAAACTGAATCCATCGCAACCGCACCGCTTAACTTGTGATGAGCTTTTGGCTATCACGGATTACACCGAAGATGCGCGTTTACTTGATGGAATGTTAGGCCAAATTAACTGCCTTCCATCCGTGCCTGTGAACAATGCCACTGAAGCCAACATGCAACTGTGTGCGCTTAGCGCTACTGCGTGTGTAGGCGCGATTGCTGGGGAAGCCGTATCAACTGGTCATATGACCGCCGCCCGCCGTACTCAAATTCTGGATCGCGCCCGCGATGCAATCCGTAGCTTATCCGTGCTGGCTTATACCGTTGAAAGCCGTATTCACTCTGCGCCGGTTCTGGCCGCTGCGGTGGATCTGGTCACAACCAACGCCACTGGCCTGATGTGAGGGAACACCATGAAAGCGTTTGTGACTTACCTGAAAAAAGAATCACCAGCCATGCAGTTGCCGAGTGGTTCAACGGGCTGGATAGAACTGCCGAACGGCCAGCGCTGGAACCCTGGCCACACGTATAAATTCAATGCGCATGAGCCTGTTCGAATGAAAAGCGGGGCGGTTTTGCGTTTCTTGTCTACAAAAGCCCGTCGTCTGGTTGGATGTATAGGGGGGCGCTATGGCGATTAGCCAGGAACAGCAAAAGCGCGGGCTGGAGCATTTAAAACAGATCCGCCGCAAATACTTCAGCGAAAGCAGCGAGGCCGCTGAATGGTGGGACAACTTAACACCGGAGTGGCGCGGCGTGGTGCTTCATGCTGCTGCGGTTACTTCTGGTACCGGGGCGTTTAAAGCCCATTTAAGCAAATGCTGCTGGCGGGAGCTTTATGAACGCCTGGGCTATCGGGACATGATTCGACTGCGCCAGGGCATTTCACGGGCACGGTTAACGTTTGAAGGTTTCGGCAGTTTACGTGACAGCGATTTTTCGAAGCGCACCGCGAACCGCCCGATCAAAAAAGTACATCCAATTTATAGCAGTAGCGGGGTGCAGATGGTGATCGCGCCTCATATCGTCCATAAGTTGCAGCAGCAGGGGAATCACTAATGACCATTATATCCGTTGAGGGCAAATCATTGGGGGCAGAGCTGGCTGTGTGGGGTGTCCCGCATAACTACGCTTTAGCGTTTGCAGAGAAAAGTACCAGTAAAAATGGGCGTATTGCTTTGCATCCGTTCTTCTTCAATGACACTGAACACATGACAAATCCGCGTCACTGGCTGGCGATCAATGCCGCTTTCTGGTGCTGCGTGTATCGCGAAGCGGAAAGCAAAGAAGCACAGATAGAAGCGCTGGCGGGGATTCGTGCAATTTTCTATACAGCCGGGGCACTGGGAGTTGGCGAGATAAAAGCGCTGATCCAGGAGTGGTGGCGGACAACCTATGATCTGCACCTGATTCCGGCACCGAACTACTCAGCCGCCACAGTACAACCCACTTTTCATTAATTAACTACCTGAATTTTTTGGCCACGGTTCAAGTGGCCGGGGATTCTTTTGCTTTAAGGAAACCAAAATGCACATGACACGTCAGGATTTACTCGCAACAAAATCAGGCACTGACCTGCTGGCCATGCTCACCAAAGCCACGCAGGAAGGTAAAGCCGCAGCTGCCGATCTGTGTTCCACCCGTCTGGATAAGCTGGCCGCTTATGCAGCCCATGAAGGTTTAAGCGCAACGGAAATCGTTGAGTTAATCCGCGAAGAAGCCGCGGCGATTTGCAGCAAAGGCGGTGTGGCATGGCAATAAAAACACCGCTTAAATGGGTGGGCAGCAAAGCCCGCCTTATGTCTAAGCTGCGCCAGCATCTTCCAGACGGTAAACGCCTGGTTGAACCGTTCGCAGGTTCCTGCGCCGTCATGATGAATACGGATTATGACGAGTATCTGATCGCAGATGTGAATCCTGATCTGGTTAATCTTTATAAGGCGATGGCGTATCACACTGATGCGCTGCTGAATGAGCTGGAGATCCTGTTTACTGCCAGTTCGTTAGGTGATGAAGAAAGCCGTGCCGTTTTCTATTACGCCGTGCGTGATGCTTTCAATCTTTCTGGTGGTAAGGCCGGTTCTGAATCTGTTGAAAATGCTGCGCGTTTCCTGTACCTGAATCGCCACTGCTTCAATGGCCTGTGCCGGTATAACCGCCGAGGCCAGTTCAACGTCCCGTTCGGTAAGTACAAAAAGCCTTATTTCCCCGCTGATGAAATCCGCGCCTTTGCTGAAAAAGCGAAACGCGCAACGTTCATTACTGCCCACTATTCAGAAACACTCGATTTGGTTCGGGACGGGAATGACGTTGTTTACTGTGATCCGCCTTATCTGACTGATACCGCCAATTTCACCGCTTACCATGAACGTGGCTTTTCGCACATGGATCAGGGGCGGCTGGCGCGTAAGCTGCGCCGTCTGGCTGAACGTGGGATTCCGGTTGTCGCGTCAAACAGCGATCTGGAAATGGTTCATTACCTGTACGCCGGATTTGAAGCCGTAAAGGTAAATGCGCCGCGTAGTGTTGGTGCGGCAGCTGCAAGCCCGAAAATGGCGGCGGAGCTGATTCTTAAATGGCCTTTACCGGCGACTCATGAGGCCAGCGCATGACGCTGGCAATAAACGAACAATGCTATGCCGTTGATGCCTGGAGGCGGGAAACCTTCGCGCCAGGCACACCGGCAGACGCGACTATCACAGAACGCCGCCTGTGGGCTGTAAACCCGCAGGATTATGAATGGCGATCCCGGTACCTGCATGAGATACCCGACTGGTTAGCCGGGTATTTTGGCCGTCGCTATGAAAAGCTTTTTGCTGGTCGTGACGGGCGTCGCCGTGCCAATACATTCCTGCGCCAGACCATCGGCGGGAGTGTATTGCCACGTCTGCGCAAAGTGGCTGCGCGTTACTCGCTGGCCGCTGATGCTGCTGATCTTCCTTTTGGTAAGTCGCTGGCGCGCTTGCCGTCACTAGACCGTCCTGATCTTAAAAAACTGGCTGGCCAGGTATCTGGCTGGATTTCCCAGTCACTTTATGACTTCACCGAACAGTTTGATTCCGGCACTGACGACGCCAGAGAGCTGCATCGCCGCACCCTGGAATCATACCGCCATCTTTGCGCATGTTGCCTGATGCTGAATAACCAGCCGCCGTACTGGGCTGAACATGAGGCCAATGATGGCCAACTGGAAATGCGTAAGGCGGAATCAGGGATACTGCGCATGATGGCGCCGGAATGGTGGTACCTGCGTCTTAAACGTGCGCGTGATACGCAGCGAGAACATATGGCCATTGCGGTGGGGCAGGTACAAAAAGCGGCCAGCGCTTATGTATCCCGCAAAACACTGGGCGAATGGATAGACCAGAAAAAGCGGAATCTGGAGTTCTTTAAAAAGTTTGATCTGCTGAATGATGAGGGGCTGCGCATTGCACTGGACAGCATGGTGCACCGCAGCGTTGCAAATCCGGCGATCCGTCGATGTGAACTAATGGTAAGAATGCGGGGATTTGAAGATATGGCCAATGAAGAAGGGCTGGCCGGTGAGTTTTACACTATCACCGCGCCATCACGTTTCCATGCGGTTCACAGCAAAGGGGGCTTTGTATCGCAATGGGATGGAAGTACGCCGCAGGATACCCAGCGCTATTTATGCGGCGTATGGGCAAAAGCACGCGCAGCGATCTCGCGTGCGGGTATTCATGTATTTGGGTTTCGGGTTGTTGAGCCTCACCATGACGGGACACCGCACTGGCATATGTTGCTTTTTATGCATCCGCAGGACGTGGACACGGTACGCGATATTCTTTGCTATCACGCCAGAATTACCGATTCTGAAGAACTGCAATCTGAAAAGGCGCTGAAGGCGCGTTTTCATGTTGAAGCTATCGATCCCGCCAAAGGTTCGGCCACGGGCTATATCGCGAAATACATTTCAAAAAATATTGATGGTTTTGCGCTGGATGGTGAGCAGGACGAAGAAACCGGAGAAAACCTGCGAGATATGGCTAAGTCCGTTTCCGCGTGGGCTTCACGCTGGCGTATTCGCCAGTTTCAGCAGATTGGTGGTGCGCCGGTAACCGTCTGGCGTGAGCTGCGTCGTTTGCGGGATCAGGTACTGACAGATCGCAGAATGGATGCGGTTCTGGCCGCTGCTGATGTCGGGGACTGGGCTGCATATACCCAGGCGCAGGGCGGTGCACTGGTTGCCCGCCGTGATCTGGTTGTTCGTCTGGCCTATGAAATTACGGAACAAGGCAACGAATACGCGGAGGACGTGCAGCGCGTACAGGGTGTTTATTCTCCTTTGGTTCCTGATTCAGAAGTTTGCACACGTCTTGTTAAGTGGCAAAAGGTTGCGAAGTTGGCCGAAGCGCCAGCGGAGGCGGGTTTTTCTGGCGGCAACGCCGCCCCTTGGAGTTCTGTCCATAACTGTACGGAGGGGGGAACCCGCAGACGGTTAAAACTGGAATTACGCAGTCGGGGTTTTGATGGTTCTGATGAAGAAATAGCCATTCTCCTGCGGGGTAGTGGTTTGAGATTTGGTCAGGGCGCACTGACTTACCGCAACGGGCGGCTTAAAGAGACTCAAAACGAGCCATTACAGGAGCTGTGGCCGGGATGGTTATAGGTGTGCATGTGCGTGTAACACATTCATTTGTCAGTAGATGGCAGGAAATTAAATTTCACAATTCGTGCTTTAAGGTGTACTGTATGTATATCCAGTTATTTATTGTTTGTGGGGGCTAAATGGATCTTTTGGAGGCGTCGGCACAGCTGGAGCGCATTGAATTATTGGCCAAAATTGCCCATGTTTACGAAAGTAACCAGAGAGAAAAAACAATTGCTTTGGCCTGGATTGGAGAGCTTGCGGGAGAGGTTCGCGAAATGGTTAAAAAGGAAGGTCAACGCCCCCAGAATGGGGGCATTTCAGGCGGCGGGAGCCGCTTTCAGTAGGTCTAATGCCATCTGGCGCTGATCGGGTGAAAGTGCATTCAGTATTTTTTGCACCATCGCATCACCCGTTTTAGCGCTGGGGCTGAGAGTGTGGGAGAACGTCAGATTCATAACAAACGTGTGGCCACACTCAACATCTGAACAGGCACAGTAAATATCGGCAATCTGTCGGTGCTTCCTGTTTGTTTTACGAATAACAGCCTTTGAGCCGCATTCCGGGCATTCGATTTTAAGAACTCGCATATTCCATGCTCCAGCTGTTAAATGATGCCTGGATTTTAGCCTGTTTCGCCTCATGCCGCACCCTTATCCGTTGATTCTGTGTAACTTAAATCAAAGTTAAGGTGTAGCCTTTCCGGTATTTCGGGATCGTTGTTAACGGCCAGCATGAAACGGCGCTGGATGGGGGCTATTTCGCTTTTCTTGTAAATGCGTTCAGCCTTTTCAACATCCCCCAGTCCGGCAGTGTTCTGCGGGACAATACCGGCGAGGCCAGCAGGGAAACGGTGCGCGTTCAGAATGTCCTGGGCGCTGATGTTTTTGATGTTGGCAAATTCATCCTTCGCGGAAATATCCCCCATTTCAATGAATTTGATGGCGTCACCGTCTCCACCAGGAATGTTTACCAGGATGGTGGAGAAGTTACCGATCCCTTTACTGTCACGCAGCTGCTGTTCAATTTCTTCTTCCATTTCGTCCGTCATGCTGGGATCGCGGGTATAAAGAATACCGCCAGTGTGCGCACCGTTGTGGTAATAGCGGCGTCGGAAAATGACCGCTTCACTGTTAAGTAACGCGGAATGCACGCCGCCGATGTAGTCCGGCAGTCCGTAGATATGCTGTTGCGGGTCATACATTTTGATGAAGATAATATCTTCTTCTGGCCATACCTGTGGTTCCCCTTCCTGTAACACCACGTAGTCTCCGGGCTTATCCAGCGCGTTATCTCTGACTTTACGGCGGCGAATATACAGGCCGGGCAAGGGTTCAAGTGCGATCACGTCGCCCCAGCCGTTACGAATTTTGGCAATCGCAATATCCCCAAAGGTTATATAGTCAAACGCTGCCGCTTCCAGCTGGTCGTGAATAAGCCCGCCCCCCTGATAGTCTGAAACAATCATGTTTTTACGGGCGTGAATGATGCCGCCGTGCTGACCGTTAAGATTAATCAGTTGTGCGAGTGCCAGCCGGTCAATCGGCTGGGTGAAGTGATCGGCGGCATTGTCGTACCAGATATCACGGTAATCTGTGCCGGTAGTCAGAACCGGTTCAGGTTTGCCGAATGTGATAATGCTCATCTTTTTTGATTTGTCGCCGCGCTGGTCGCGCTTAACAAAGCGTTTCTTTTTACTCATGCTGCCTCTTTCCTTACACCCCAGCGGGATTTCGGTTTGTTTTCATAGTTAAGGGGTTCGTTATGCAGACCGTGGGTAATCGCCCAGAACGCCTCCGCGTGGCCAGTATCCTGGCTGCGGTCAGCGACAAACGTCATGGCGTTGCCGCTTTGTGTGGTGGTTCGGCGCACAGACATAAAGCTGGCCGCGATCTCTTTCAGGTTTTTATCCCACTCAATACGCTGGCTTTCCACCACGTCCACCGCTTTCAGTACCAGCTTATTTTTGGTGTTCAGGTCGTAACGAATAGGGACGGCCACGCGCATGGCAAAATGCTGAATGTTGTCAAAAACACCCTGGCCAATGCCGGTAACGTCCACCCCCAGATAAGCGAAGTTGTATTTTTTGAACAACTGCTCAATCTGTTTTGCCTGGTACCGGAAGTTCATGCCTTTCCAGTAAATCACCTTCAGAACGCGGAACTTCTCCACGGCGAGCATCGGCGGGGCGATGATGACAAAACAGGACAAGTCACCACTGCGAGCCGGGTCAAAGCCGCCCCAAACAGGCCTGTCACCGAATGGCCGCGCTGCATCAGGGTTGTGATCCTGCCAGGTGTCGATTTCAACACCGCAGGCTTCCAGGTCGGAAAAGCTGAAAACGGAATCTTTGCTGTCAACGAACACGCACATATAGAGCATGTTAAAAGTGGCGTCGTTGTAGCGGTTGCGAAGTTTCTCGATGTTCGCCAGGTTGAAACCGCCCGCAATGGCATCTTCCATCGTAATGACGTAGCGCCATTGCCCATCCGGGCAGAGTCGCCCACCGTCACGCATTTCGTTAAAGGACGGAAATTTAATGGCCGCACGTTTTTTACTGCCCTGTTTCCACTCATCGCCAGTCCAGAACGGGTAAGCCTGGTGCGTTTTTGCTGATGGCGTTGAAAAATAGGTGGTACGCCACTTGTCATGTGTGGCCATTGCGCTGGCCACTTCGTTAAGTTTTGCAAAGTTTGGCACCCAGAAATATTCATCACAGTACAGGTGGCCACTGTAGGACTGGGCGGTGTTTTTGTTGGTGGAGAGAAAACGCAGTTCTGCGCCGTTGCTTAAGCGGATCGGGTTGCCGGTCAGCGTAATACCGAAATACTGCTCTGCAATATTCACGATGTAAGACCGGAATACTTCAGCCTGAGCCTTTGACGCTGACAGAAAGATTTGCGGATCGCCGGTCATCACCGCGTTTTCAAACGCTTCAAACGCAAAATACCAGGTTGCACCGATCTGGCGGCTTTTCAGGATGTTCCTGACAAGCTGGCCAATGTTATTGCGCAGGTGTTTCTGATATTCAAAAAGATGTTCTTCAGCCCATGCGTCAAAGTCCTCCTGTGTCAGCGAGGTAATATCGTTTTTCTTGTACTTCCGTTTGCTGCGCGGTTCGCCGTCATTGTTGTCCCGCGCAGCTGCTTGCCCGGAACTCTGACCGCTGGCCATTTTCTCTTTGTGTTTATTACTCTGCGCACGCAGTTTCGTGGCATGAGCAATGAGCATGTCCATTTCTTTCAGGTCGAGATCGGTTTTGTTATCGCGGCTGGCCAGCAGCTGGTAACGGCGTTCAATTGCTTCCTCTGTGCTTTCAAAACTGAGCAAATCCGCCCAGCTGTATTTCTCCGCCCAGTAGTAAACGATCCGCGCATTCGGCAGATTTAATTCAGATGCGATTTCCTTTGGCGTATAGCGGCGCAGATAAAGTGCGCGAACAACGCCTTTTAATTCTTCAGAGTATTTAGCCATGCGGATAATTATGCCGTGGCTGTGATGAAAAAACGGTGGTGTTAATTCGTGTCCGTTCGGTAAAGCGTTATAACCGAACTGTTCAGAATAAAGCGTAATGCAGTGGCGGTTTTATTTGGCAATAATTGATTTGCAGCGTCAGGGAGTGGAACAGGGGGGATATGTCACATTTAAAAACTGACTGGCTGTGTGTTGCTACTGAAGGGGATACCGTTGACGGCAGGGTAATTAAACGGCAGTGGATCATTGATATGGGAGAAACCTATGACTATAGCCACTATGTCGCTTTAATCTGGCCAGAACATGAGGATGATTGCGGAAATTTTGGTGAAGTGCTGGAAGCCACCTGGAATGATGGTGAAGATGGACTGGCACGGTTATATGTCAGCCTTTGCCCGAATATGCGTCTGATTTTCGCAAATCATGAAGATCAGCTTTTGTTCTTCTCCATTGAGCCGGAAGAAAACTGGCGCGGTAGCGGGCGTACTTACCTGAAAGGGCTGGCGGTAACAGATACACCTGCCAGCGTTGGCACCACACGGCTGCGCTTTAGTAGTCGGCGCAATAAATTAACAAAGCAGGGATATTACAGCTGTGTAATTTCCCGTGACGGAAAAATTAAACAGGAAGCAAGAATGAAGAACTGGCAGAAACTGTTTGGTCTTAAGCCAAAGTTTGAAGATGAAACGCCGCAGGATAATCCTGCCCCGGATGAAGATAAATTACAGGCGCTTGCCAATGTGGTTAACGATCTGGAAGCGCGTGTGGCGAAAATTGAAACTCAACTGAATAACGTTCAGGGTGATGTTGACACAATCGCTGAAGTGGTGGATACGCAGGAATTTGCGGAAATTCGCGATAATGCAAAAGAAATCGTAACCCGTTTTAACGATCTGGGTAATAAAAACACCCGTACACCGGGGCGTACTATTAAAGATAAAGCTGGAAAATTTAATTTCCTGTAATTCGCTTTATTGCTGATTAGCCCAGAACATATTTTTAAATCGCTTAATTGCGAGGGAGTTTTATGCACCTTAATAATCGTGCGCGGGATTTACTGGATAAATATTCGGCGGGGATGGCGCAACAGTTTGGTGCGCGTGATACCAGTCGATATTTTTCCCTGAATGACCCGCAGGAAAATGCGCTGCGTCTTGCGCTGCTGGAGTCCGTCGAGTTCCTGAACATGATCACCTGTCTGGATGTTGACCAACTGAGTGGCCAGGTGATCTCTGTCGGTTCTTCCGTGCTGCATACCGGCCGCAGCGAAAATGGCCGTTTTATTCGTCAGGTAGGCGTTGACGGTAATGACTATTCCCTGGTTGAAACAGACAGCTGCG
This sequence comes from Citrobacter sp. RHB20-C16, assembly GCF_013890155.1. Lineage (NCBI taxonomy): Bacteria > Pseudomonadati > Pseudomonadota > Gammaproteobacteria > Enterobacterales > Enterobacteriaceae > Citrobacter > Citrobacter sp. RHB20-C16. The sequence goes on from NZ_CP057630.1 coordinate 717,325, forward strand.
CCGCACTGCGCTGGGATCTGCTTTCTGTCTGGGCAAACGCCGGTAAGGACGAAAACGAGTTTTACAATCTGGTACAGGCATTCACCACGCAGGCTTTTGCGCTGGACATGTTGCGCATTGGTTTCAATGGTAAGAGCCGGGCGAAAACCACTGATCCGGTAGCAAACCCGAACGGTGAAGATGTGAACATCGGCTGGCATGAGCGTATGAAAACGCTGCTGGGCGGCAATCAGATTATGACGGATGCCGTGGTGCTTGATGAAGCCGGGGATTACAAGTCACTGGATGCAATGGCGTCCGATCTGATTAACGCCAAAATTCCGGCGCAGTTCCGCAATGACCCGCGTCTGGTTGTCCTGGTCGGTGCCGATCTGGTCGCTGCTGAACAGTACCGACTGTATCAGGCGGCAGACCGTCCGACTGAAAAAATCGCGGCGCAGATGCTGGGAAGTACCATTGCTGGCCGTCAGGCCATTATCCCGCCGTTTATGCCGGGTAAACGCATGGTGGTTACGCCGCTTTCTAACCTGCACATCTACACCCAGCGCAATACCCGTATGCGTAAGGCGGAGTTTGTTGAAGATCGTAAGCAGTTCGAAAACAAATACCTGCGCAATGAAGGTTACGCGGTGGAAGTGCCGGAGCTGTATGCGGCCATTGATGAATCCGCTGTGACAATCGGCAAAGTCTCCGAACCGGTGGAGGGCTGATAAATGGCTCTTTCCCCCGCGCAGCGTCACAGCCAGCGTATTGCAATGGAACAAAAGCTGAAGCGCAGCCAGGCACTGGAAACCACGGAAAGTATGCACCTGCTGATCAGGGCGCTGGAAACGGATGTAGAACATGTTCGAAGTCTGCCTACCATCGCCGATCGCGTCGAGTATAAACGCGATGTGCTGTTGCCGCGCTGGGTTCCCACTGTGGAAGCCTATCTGGAGAGTGGCCAGGTGTATGCAAATCCGGTTTTTGCCTGGTGTGTTATCTGGCTGTTTGACGTGGGCGATCTGGATAAGGCGCTGGACTGGGCTGACATTGCTATCAGCCAGCAGCAGGCAACCCCGGATCGGTTACGCAGCAATTTTCCCACTTTCGTGGCGGATACGATGCTGGCATGGGCGGAGGAGTCTGCCGGGCGCGGTGAAAGTATAGAGCCGTATTTCTCGCGTACCTTTGACCGCGTGGCAAACACCTGGCGGCTGCATGAGCAGATCACCGCTAAATGGTTCAAATTCGCCGGGCTGGAGCTGCTGCGCGGGGAAGATGGGCGAAAAACGGCTGCTGGGGTGGATGATGTGGAAACGCTGGAAAAAGCCGATCAACTGCTGGCTATTGCCGAAAAGCATTATTTAAAAATTAGCGTGAAAACCGCCCGGCAGACCATTGCCGCACGTCTGCGCAAATTGACGCAGGGTTAACGACTACCGCAAGCCAGGCGGACGCGGTGGAGGGCAGAACGCTTTGTGTGTAACTGCGCCGTGGAAACCGGCCAGTCCGCCTTTTTCGGGGGATTTATGTTTAGCGGAAAGCCGCTGGATTACCAGGATGAACCGCTGACCAATAACGGATTCTGGCCAGACCTGAATCTGAAGGATTTTCAGGCGCAGCGGTCACTACCGCCAGATATTGACGCTGACACCATCAGCCAGGCGCTACTTGCGGCAGTGGCGGAGGTGAATGCAGAACTGGAAAACGTGGAAGCCAGCTGGAAAGCGAAAGGCCACACGCTGGCGACAGAAGTACCAGGCGTAAAAATAGGCGGACTGAACAGCCTGTGCGCCCAGTATATGAAGGCCGTTTTTGCCAGGGCAAAAGCGGATCTGCTGGGGGAGTTTGCCACGATCGGGCGGCGTGATACCCATCCAGGGCAGGAAAGCATGGAAACCCGTGCGGGGTTACTGGCTGAAGCATCGGTGGTGATCCGCCGTATGAAAGGGCTGAAACGGGCAACGGTGAAAAAAGTATGAGCCAGACACAGATCCAGAGCCTGACCGCATTTTTTAAAGAGAACGTCCCGCCTCGCGCGATGAAGTCATTTGACAGTGTGCTGGATGAGATGAAGTTCATTCCTGCGGCGAAGGATTACGGGCTGGGACAATATCGCCAGGCGGTTATCCGATATGACGCGGTTCTGAGCTGGGAGCGTTTCCCGTATCGCCTGTGTCCGCCGCAGCTGCTTATGTCCTTACTGGCGGCGTGGCTGGATGATGCTGACAGGGAACTACTGGATGAAGTGGGGCTGAGTGAAGCCGAACCGGACTGGGATGTGTCGGTGGAGGATGAGGAAGTGGCCACTGTGGTGCTGACTGTTCCGATGGTGGAAGAACTGGTGATCAGGCAGGACGAAAACGGGGCTATTCCGTGGCGGGGTGAGCGCTGGTCACTGGTTGAGCCTGAAATCTGGACGGCACTGACCGCCAGTATTTACAGCGTGGATGAGGCCGGTGCGCCGGTGGGGGATAGCGAATGATTGCCGGTGGCGAGCTGAATAAAAAACAGCTGGCCGAATTGCGCAAGGCACTGGCCAGCATGGAGCTGCCGCCGAGAAAACGGCAGCGTCTGATCTGGCGTCTGGCCAAATATGGCGTGATTGCTGCGGCAAAACGGCATGTGCGCAATCAGGAATCCCCGGATGGCCAGAAGTGGCCGGGACGTAAGACAAAACGCAAAGGGAAGATGCTGCGCAACCTGCCAAAGCTGCTGCATATCCGTGAAATGCCAGAAATTCAGGCTGTGCGGATCTATTTGCAGGGCGGCGGATACCGGAACGGGGAAATGCCGGTACCAGCCGGAACGGTGGGTTACGCGCAACAAAACGGAATGCGCGTGAAAGTCAGCCGCAGTAATCAGCCACGGAAGGCGGAGGCCGGGAAAATGGCGACACCTGCCCAGGCCAAAAAATTACGGGCGCTGGGGTACCGGGTGAAAACCGGTAAGCGATGGAAAAAGCCCACACTGGGCGAGATCACCAAAACGATGCCGTACAGCCAGGTGGGGTTTCTGATTCGAAAACTCAGTGGTAAAGCCGTGAAAACCAGCTGGACAGTGGATCTTCCTGCCCGTGTGTTTCTGGGCATGAATGATGATGAATTTGACAAGGCGCTGGCGCGTCAGCTTCAGGCCATCGGCTTTGGCTGGGACGTTAAAGCGCAGGATATTAAGGGGAAAGCATGACCTGGCCAATTGTGACCGTAAACCAGGTAAATCAGCTGTTGGGTGAAACCAATGAAGTGGAACGCACACTGCTGTTTATCGGTTCGGGTACCAAAAATGTGGGGAAAACGCTGGCGGTGAATGCCCAGAGTGATTTTGATTCGCTGCTGGGCGAGGAAGCCAGTCCGCTGAAAAATGATGTTCTGGCTGCTCTGGCGAACGCTGGCCAGAACTGGTGGGGATTCATTCACGTCCTGCCAGCTGACGCGGAGGCAGATGCCTGGGTGAAAGCGGTTCTGGCCGCGCAGGTGGTGTGCTCTGTGGAAGGCGTGGTGTTGTCTGACGATGTGACCGCTAAAGCGCAGGTAAATCAGGCCGTGACGTTACGATCCACCCTGATTTCAAAGTATGGCCGCTGGGTGTGGTTCATTCTGGCCGCACAGGGAATGCAGGACGAAGAAGCCCAGGCGGATTATCTGGTACGCATGGCCACCCTTCAGGATGGCATTGCAGAAAAGGCGGTGCAGCTGGTTCCCCGTCTGTGGGGAAATGAACCGGGTGTGCTGGCTGGTCGCCTGTGTAGCCGTGCGGTAACCATTGCTGACAGTCCGGCGCGGGTTAAAACTGGTGCTCTGATGAATCTTGGCAGTGATGAAATGCCGGTTGATGGTACCGGAGAGGTGCTGGAACTGGCCACACTTCAGGCGCTTGAAGCACAGCGTTTCAGTGTGCCGATGTGGTACCCGGATTATGACGGTTTTTACTGGGCAGATGGCCGCACGCTGGATGTTGAGGGCGGCGATTACCAGTCGATTGAAACCCTGCGCGTTGCGGATAAAGCTGCCCGCCGTGTTCGTCTGCTGGCTATCAGTAAAATCGCAGATCGCTCGCTGAACAGCACGCCGGGAAGTATCGCCGCACATCAGACACTGTTCGCCCGTCCACTGCGTGAAATGTCCACTGCGGCCAGCATTAACGGTGTGTCATTTCCGGGAGAGGTGAAGCCGCCGCAGGATGGTGATGTGACCATTGTCTGGAAGAACAAAAAGGCGGTGGATATTTACATTGTGGTGCGCACCTGGGAAGTGCCGCTGCAAATCACCATCAGTCTGTTACTGGATGCCAGTCTGGAGGCCACAGCATGACCAAACGTATTTCGGGTATGTCGTTTGACACCTATATGGACGGCGATCTGATCCATATCGAGAAAATCACGCTCGATATTACGGATAACAGCGCTGCCGCCCAGACGCGTGGCGTCCCTGACGGGTATGTGGACGGCGATGTTGCCGCCGAAGGGGAAATTGAAGTCAGTTCAAAAACACTTCAGGTGCTGACAGCCAAAGCCCGCGCAGCGGGTTCATGGCGCGGACTTCCACCACTTGATTTTCTTTTTTATGCCAAAGCCAGTAGCGAAGAAATGAAGGTGGAGACGTTCGGCAATAAATTGCAGGTCAGCAACCTGCTGGATATTGATCCGAAAGGGGGCGGCGTGACCACGCACAAAATCAAATATTTCGTGACCAGTCCGAAATTCGTCAACATCAACGGTGTGCCGTATCTGGAAGCGGAAGCCACAGAAAACCTGATCGGATAAGGGGCAGGGATGCAGGAGCATGAAAAGAGCCTTTATTCACTGCTGATCATTGGCGCACTGATTGCCATCGGCAATGTGCTGACCAGTAATGACCCCATCACGCCGCGCCTGTTTGCCGGTCGCGTGATCCTGGGCAGTCTGGTTTCAGTGGTGGCAGGGGCGGTGCTGATTCAGATCCCGGATGCCAGCCCGCTGGCCATTCAGGGGCTGGGGGCGGCGCTGGGGATTGCCGGTTATCAGGCGGTGGAAGTGTGGCTGCGCAGACGCGCAGCGGGAAAGCAGAACGGGAGCAAGACAAATGGCCCTGATTGAAAAACAACAATTGTTCACTGTTATGGTTGCCAATCTGATTCACTGGGCAGATGAGCGTGGCTACCGGCTGACATTTGGTGAGGCTAACCGAACACCGGAACAGGCTGCGCTGAATGCGAAAAAAGGCAGTGGAATTTCTAACAGTCTGCACACTCAGCGGCTGGCGGTGGATTTTAATCTCTTTGTGAACGGTCAGTACAAAACCCGCACAGAAGATTATCTGCCACTGGGGGAATACTGGGAATCACTGGGTGGCAGTTGGGGTGGGCGCTTCAAATCCAGGCCGGATGGCAATCATTTCAGTCTGGAACATAACGGGGTGCGCTGATGAGCAGCGGGCAGTGGTTGGTTGTGGTGGCGCTGGCGTTTGTCTGGGGCTGGCTGACCGCTGACTGGCGGCGTGACAGCTTAGAGCTGGCAATCAATACAGCGGCGCAGGTGGCCGGTAATGAATCGCGAAAAGTCATGCAGGGCATTGCCAGTGATTCGGCCAGAGAGCTGGAAGATAAACTGGAGGCGTTAAAAAATGTGGCACCGCGTGAGATACGCACGGAAATACTTAAGCCCGTTTTTACTAATCGTTGCCTGTCTGATGAGTTTGCCAGCATGTACAACAGCGCCGCAGCCGGTACCGAACGTGCGTTATCAGGAAAACCTGAAAACTAAATGTGCCACGCAGCTGCCGCGCCTGAATGGTGCCACGGGTAAAGACGCAGCAGAATTACTGACGATTTATCTTGAAATTTATGGCCAGTGTGCTGCGCGTCATAATCAGTTAGTGGACGAAATTAATTTAAGAGAGAGTATGAGTGATGGAACAAATTAAACTGTGTGTTTGTGGTGTTGATATTGTTTTTGAGCCAAATCAGACCGCCTACAACAAATTTATTAATGAAATGGCGATGGATAATAAAGTTGCCCCGGCACATAACTATCTGACGCGAATTGTGGCAACGGAAAGTAAAGAAGCACTGGCAGAAGTATTAAAGCGTCCGGGTGCTGCACTTCAACTGGTTGGCAAAGTAAATGATATTTATGCGCCAGAACTGGAAATTGAAGTAAAAAACTGACAAAACGAGTCCATGAAATCGAAAGGAATGGACTCGAACAATATTTAATTCTACGCCGTCATTATTTACCGCATGGTCAGGACTCTGTTGACGATATTGCAGCCGCTATATGGCTGGATAATCGGCACTGGGAATATACGGGGATCGCCGTGGCCAATGGTGTGGCAAAAGCATTTAAAGGCACTGAATGAAACAATTAGATTTTACATTAAGCCTGATTGATAAATTATCCCGCCCGTTAAAACAGGCGCAGGGTAACGTCACTGGCTTTGCGGAAAAATCAAAAGCAGCCTTTATGCAGATCGGTGGTGGTGTTCTGGCGCTGGCTGGTACCGGGATGGCGATCAAGGGCGCGTTATCACCGGCAATTGAAATGTATGACGCGCTGAATGATGCCGCCGCAAAAGGGATTGATGATTCTGCGCTTAAGTCGGTTCAGCGTGATGCCCTGCGATTCAGTACAACTTATGGTGCCAGCGCGGTGGAGTTCGTTAAATCCACGGAAAATATTAACACTTCCATTGCCGGACTGACGGGTAATGAACTGCCGAAGGTGACGAAAGTCGCCAATACCTTGGCTTTTGCGCTCAAGTCCACAGCGGCGGATACAGCGGAATTTATGGGGCAGATGTTCGGTAACTTTTCCGCCGATGCCGCCAGACTGGGCAAGGTTGAATTTGCCGAGCAGCTGGCGGGCAAGATGGTTTATATGCGCAAAACCTTTGGCACAGAAATGGCCATTATCAAGGATTTGATGGAAGGTGCGCGCGGCGTCGGGACTAACTACGGCGTGGGACTGGATGAACAGCTGGCCGTGCTGGGGCAACTTCAGCGGACGCTGGGAACGGAAGCCAGCAGCGCCTATGAAGGGTTTATGACCGGTGCGATTGATGGCGCTAAAAAGCTGGGGCTGTCCTTTACTGACTCCACCGGCAAAATGCTGTCCATGCCTGAAATGCTGATCAAGTTGCAGGGCAAATATGGCAAAAGCCTTGAAGGGAACCTGAAAGCCCAGGCGGAACTGGATGCAGCCTTTGGTGACAGTTCGGCAGTGGTTAAACAGCTTTACGGCAATGTCGCATTACTTCAGCGGAACATCACCGAACTGGGCGGTGCGGACGGTCTGAAGCGTACCCAGGAAATGGCACAAAAAATGGTTAAGCCGTGGGATCGCTTTGTGCAAATCCTGAAAGCCATTCAGACCGTGATCGGGCTGACGCTGATCCCGGTGCTGTATCCGGTTCTGAATCGCCTGGCTGATATGGGGCAGACCTTTGCCCGCTGGATGCAGTTATTTCCTAACATTGCCCGTGTGATTGGTTATGTGTCGATGGCACTACTTAGCTTTGCCGCCGTGGGTGCGGTGGCCAATATCGTGATGGGGGTATCCAGATTCATCATGATGGGATTGCGCGGGATCTGGGTGGCGTTAACGGCGGTTACGAAAATCTACACGGCCACTGTCTGGCTGGCGCAAATGGCGGTAATCGCCTGGAATACCACGCTGAAGTTTTTGCGCGGTGCGTTACTGGCGGTACGCATGGCCGCAATAATGGCCGGAATTGGTATCAACCTGATGAGCTGGCCGATCCTGCTTGTGATAGGTGCCATTGCGCTGCTGGTTGCCGGTTGTTATCTGCTGGTTAAGCACTGGGACACAATAAAAGCAGCGGTGATGAATACTGAAGCCTTCCAGACATGTGCCGCCGTGGTGAAGTGGCTGGCGGGGATCTTTACTTCAGCCTGGCAATACATCAGTGAAGGATGGAACAGCTTTATTTCTTTGCTGACAGGATTTTCACCATCTGAAGCATTAAAGGGAATGGCCACCGGCATTATGTCGCTGTTTGATAATGTCTGGAAGTCCATCAAAGGGGGATTTCTTAAGTCGTGGAACTGGATTGTTCAAAAACTGAATAAAATTCCCGGCGTGGATATTTCACTGGCCAGTGAAACCACGCAGCCATTAACCGGAAATACACTGTCAACGGGTGGTGATTTAAAAGGTGTGGATAAAGGTGGTATCAGCAAAACAATCAGCAGCAACAGTAAATCCGTAACCGATAACAGCCGGAAAATTGGTGAAGTGCATTTCCATACCAAAGAAGCACTTTCTCCATCCCAGCTTATGGAATGGCAGGAGCTTGGCGCATGAGTGATGTTCTTTATATCGATTTGCTGATTCAGGGCGGTGACTTTGTTCTGAATACCGGTAATGAACCTGAATTATGTAATAACCGAAAAAGTATCGGGCAGGACATTACTCATTCCATTATTGAAAGTGGGTTAGCGACGGAATTAATTGCCGAACGTAGCCCGACAATGAGAACGGATATTTTCACCCGCATGGAATTACTGATTGAAGATGATGAACGCATTGTGCCGGGTACGGTGGAAATCAGTGAAGAAAGTCAGAAGCGGCTGTGGGTAACCGCGAGTACATACGATTTTGGCGGGATCTCTGCGCAGGTGGATTTATGACGGAAAAACCGCAGGTTGATTTTGAAGAAGTGGTGAAGGACAGCGGTATGCCGGTAACGGAAGCCGAAGTGCGGGAACGCTTCAATGCGATTGCAGCGGATGAGGGGATTATCACCAATACATCCCGAATGTCACCGTTCTGGCGATTAATCACCGCCATTGTGACCGCCCCGGTGATGTGGCTTAAAGACGTTCTGGTGTTAACCGTGCTGGCCAATATGTTTGTGGCCACAGCCAGCGGGAGCATGTTGCGTTTGCTGGCCTGGGCGGTGAACGTCACGGCAAAACCAGCGAGCGCTGCACAGGGGGTGATCCGTTTCTTCAAAGAAGATGCAAAGGCCGTTGTGACGGTCAAAGCCGGGACACTTATCCAGACAGAACGCATTAACGGGCGAGTGTATGAGCTGGCCACTACTGAGGATGTGGTGATCGCTTCTGGTGCGGCCAGCGCATTACTACCGGTGAAAGCCACCGGCACCGGGGGCGCGTATAACCTTGCGCCCGGATATTACCGCATTCTGCCGGTGGCGGTCAGTGGTATCAGCCATGTGGCCAGTGAAGAAAACTGGCTGACCGTGCCGGGGGCTGACGAGGAAAGTGATGATGAACTGCGCGAGCGTTGCCGCAATCAGTTCAATCTGGTGGGGAATTACCACACTGATGCGGTTTATCGCTCAATGATCGCCAGTGTTGCCGGGTTGAGCATCGATCGGATTTTCTTTGAGCATGAAGCACCGAGGGGGCCAGGAACAGCCAACGCCTTTTTATTACTGGACAGTGGGGTGGCATCAGCGCCTTTCGTGGATGCGGTGAATGACTATATCAACACGCAGGGACACCACGGGCATGGTGATGATATGCAGTGCTATCCCATGCCGGAAACGCTTCACGATCTGGCCGTCACGGTTTATGTCAAAAATCTGAACAACTTCAGTGACGAAGAAGTGAAAACGCTGAAGGGCGGCATTGAGAACATGATCCGCTGTGCCTTTCGTGAAAATGCTGATTATGACGTCAGAAAGACGTGGCCATATTCACGGTTTTCATTTTCGCAACTGGGGCGGGAAATTCATAAAACCTTTGCGCAGACGGAATCACTGACATTTTCGCTGGGAGATATTACCAGCGAACTGAGCGTGCCGCGTCTGAAATCACTGACGGTGAATATTGAGAATGAATGAGTTCATGAAAAAGCTGGCCGGGATGGTCTTGCCTTCCTGGATGAATAAAGGCGAACCGGGGAAATTGCTGAACACGGCGCGGCGGTTCTGGGCTGAGGTTTACGGCTGGGTTACCTGGCCAATGAATCAGTTTGATCCGCTGACGTGTACACCGGCATTACTGAACCTGCTGGCTTATGACCGGGATATCACCCGCTTTGATGGTGAACCGTTGACCCTGTTCCGCAAACGCGTGGCTTTTGCCTTTGTGAATGCGCGGGATGCCGGCTCAGTAGAGGGGTTTATCAATATCTTTGAACGGCTGGGGATTGGTTATGTGGAGCTGTTAGAACGGCAACCGGATATCGACTGGGATGTAATTCTGGTTCGGGTTACAGACAGCCAGATTGCAGACAACACGCAGCTGCTGATCCAGATAATTCGCCAGTACGGGCGAACATGCCGCCGTTATCAGTTTGAGGTGATCACGTCTGAAAGCCTGGTTATCAGGGCTGGGTGGGATCAGGGGGAATATGTGGTTTATCCGGCGACGTTAGCAGGGACGGAAGCCCGCAGCGCAATATTCAGCGCGAGTTTGTAAGGAGGTACTTATGTCACAGACGGCCATCACACTGGCGTTTGAAAACTGGAAAGCGCAGCAAGGGGCAACGGGTGAACCGGTACTACTGGATGAATTTGTTTTTGCCAGTGTGCCGGATTTAAACCCGGATACACCTGTTGACCGCGATGAAGCGTTGCCCCCGACAGCACAGATTGTTCACCGGCAATCTGTTACCCGCACCGGTGTGGTGAATGAAAACGGGGTGGTTTATTCCGTAGTGCTGGGCGCAGATGTGGGTGATTTCAGTTTTAACTGGATCGGTCTGCTCAATAAGGCCAGCGGTACGCTGGCAATGATTGTCCATGCACCATCACAGCAGAAACTGAAAACAAAAGAAGGGCAACAGGGGAACGTGCTGACCCGCTCGTTTCTGATGGAGTACAACGGCGCACAAACGGAAACCGGGATTAATACACCCGCTGAAACCTGGCAGATTGATTTTACTGCGCGTATGGCCGGAATGGATGAGCGCCAGCGCCTGGAAAATATGGATATTTATGGCGCGGCGGCGTTTTTTGGTAACGGGTATCTGGTAGCCAAAACCGGAAATCAGTTTTTTGTCACGAAAGGCACGGGGTATGTGGCTGGACTTCGTGCGTCACTGGCTGCGAATCAGAATATTACGGTGACGGCAAAGCCGGTAAAAGTCTGGCTGGATGTGTGCTGGACAGGGATGCTGACCAGTGTCTGGAATGTGCAGAGCAAAATCACGGTGGCAGCAAATCTTGCTGATTATGTTCAGAACGGGGTTCAGCATTATGTGTTTGCTGTGGCCAGCATTGATGTGGATGGCAACATCACGGATTTACGGCCAAAAGGTAGCCTGGGAGAACAGCAGGCCAGCAGCGATTTTTTGCGTAAGGATGCAAACCTTGCTGATGTTAACGACAAGGTAAAAGCAAGAAAAAGCCTGGATCTGGGTGAACTGGCCGTTTTAAGTCGTAGTGATGTTCTGCCGGTTGGTGTGCCGCTTCCGTGGTCAACGGATATCCCACCGGCAGGGTGGGCAATTATGCAGGGACAATCTTTTGATAAGGCTGCATATCCTTTACTGGCAATCGCGTATCCATCGGGCGTAATTCCTGATGCGCGCGGGCAGACTATCAAAGGGAAACCAGACGGTCGCGCAGTTCTCTCCTATGAAGATGATGGCAATAAATCCCATGCCCACACCGCCAGTGCATCCAGTACGGATTTGGGGACAAAACCAACATCATCCTTTGATTACGGCACTAAAACGGCGACTACGTTTGACTATGGCACGAAAACGACAAATACGACAGGGGCGCACGCACACGGTTTTACCACGCGAGGCACTGATGGTACAGGAATAGCCAGATCAGCAGGCGGAAGTGGTACTGCATATACCGTAAATACCAGTTCAGCAGGAAACCACGCACATACAGTAGGCATTGGCGCACACAATCACACTGTAGGTATTGGCGTTCACTCTCATACCGTAGCAATTGGCGTACACAGTCACACCATTACCGTCGCCGCGTCGGGCAACGCAGAAACGACCGTTAAGAATATTGCATTTAACTACATAGTGAGACTCGCATAATGACTTTTAAAATGAGTGAAACCGATCAAACAGTTACTGTTTATAACCTGCGTTCCGATACGAATGAATTTATTGGTTCCGGTGACGCTTTTATACCTGCGCATACCGGACTGCCAGCTAACTGCACCACAATAAAGCCACCGGTGATCAAAGCGGAGTTTGTGGCAATTTTTGATTCAGAGAAGCAAAGATGGATTTCCCGTGAGGATCATCGTGGTGAGGTGGTGTTTGATACAGAAAACGGTCATGAGCTGGAGATAACCGAGCCAGGCGCTTACCCGGAAGGGACAACCACGTCAGCACCGGCTAATGCCTGGCAAAAATGGAATGGTAAGGCGTGGGTGGATGATGCGGAGGCCATGCGAATTGCATTAGTCAGCGAGGCAGACGCCGAAAAGAAAAGACTGCTTAAACAGGCCAATGACGCCATTGCCACATTGCAGGATGCCGTTGATTTAGACATGGCGACCGAAGAAGAAGCACTGCTGCTTACCGCATGGAAAAAATACCGCGTTTTACTGAATCGTATTCAACCGGAAGATGCGCCGGAAATTGTGTGGCCGGAGGTGCCTGGAAATGTGGCGTGAAGCACGTCTGGCCTTCACGGATTCTGTTGCTGCGCTGAACTGTTCGATCGTCCCTGCACATCCGTGGATTTATGGGCTGGGACAGCAGACTGCGAATGGGGCATATCTCAGCCCGGTTAATGCCGTTCGCTATCTTGCTGAACGCCTGGCCGGAACTGGGGGGAATGCGGACGTGGTGATTATGATGGTCACCGGACAGACGCAGGAAAACTTTATGGCCAGCCTGAATAACCTGGTCGGGATTTTCCCCGCCCCGGCATTCACGCAGGTAAAACGGCTGGCGCAATCCGCCGCAGCGCTGGCTATTGACAAGATGCAGATCCCTGCCAAAACCGCCGCAGCGTTACCTGCGTCCATTCAACTGTCTGTACCAACCAGCAGGGCAGCTTTAACTGCTGCGGCAATCAGCCAGGCACAAAAGGCGGCGGGTGCCGGGTTTGATATCGAAGGGCTGAAAAAACAGCTGGGCGAGTTCACGCAGCTGCGTGACCAGCTTATCAGTGATGTGGCCAGCGGCCTGAATGATTTACAGGGAAAAAGTGCCAGAGCGTGGGTTTTTACTGCCAGCGGAGACGCCGGCACCACGTTACTGGAACTGATGAAGGACATTCCGCAGCAGTCTGCCGTTTACACCGCTGCCATGATGCTGGTTGGCGATAATCTTGATGGAATAAAGGGAATGATTCATGACTTCGATCCCGACACTGGCGCTTAATGGCGAGGCCATCCAGCTGAAAAACATGCGGGTGACTGTTTCACAGCAGTTTCAGGATAAAGATCAGTCCGGCCAGACCAGTGCCACAACAAAATCAGAGCAGGGAGCAAAGGGAAAGGAACTGCGGATCAGCGGTGAAATACCTTTTAAACAGTCTGAAATACTGAAGCGTATTTTTGAGCTGGCCAGTGCTACAGATGCCAGTGGTAATCGTCAGAAGTACCGCGTGGCGCATGAAGTTGCCCGTGCTGTTAATTTTCGTGAAGCAACGTTCAGCGGAATGCTGGATGCACCCCAGCAGGACGGGAAAATGTCCTGGCTGGTGACATTCACACTGGCGGAACATATCAGCGTGCAGGAAAAGCGAGAGGCCAGGGCAACAGGTAAGACGACCGCAAAAAAACAGACTGCCGGTAGTGCGGGACAGTCCGGTGGCCAGTCTGCCGGAGAGGATGAAGAAAAACTGACGTGGTTTGAACGCAAGGTGCTGAAGCCCGTCAATGATGCTTTGGGTTAATGATGAAACCAGTAAAACGCCTTTACCTTTCAACGGATGAAGTTCACCTGGTGGATGCCAGCCTGGTTCTGGAGCTGAACAGCTGCGGCCGGGGCTTCATCACCGCAGAGACAACAACCGATTACACCGGAAAACTGGTGCGGCTGGATGTGGGGTATACCGATCTGCTTTTGCGCTGGTTTACGGGGTATGTGGAGCGATCGCAGCCCGCTGAAAACGGTTTTCAGCGTCTGTTCATTCGTGAGCTGGTAGGTGTGTTTGAAAGGATGTGGCCATGTTCGTTTCAACATCCAACTTTACGCGAGGTTGCCAGCTGGATGGAAGAAAACAGCGGGATCACGGTCAGTGTGCCTGATGCACAGTACAGCGATACCCCTATCCCACATTTTACCCATAACGGTACCGGCTATCAGTTGCTGAACAATCTGGGCAGGGCGTTCAGTATCCAGGATTACATCTGGTACCAGTTGCCTGATGGTTCGCTTTACGTCGGAGGCGCAGAAAAATCATTGTTTGCCGGTCGTCCCATAGAAATCCCGTCAGAGTTCAGCCAGGGGGCTGCTGGCGGTAACTCTGTGACATTACCAGTGATCCAGACTATGCGGCCAGGGGTGGAGATGAACGGTGAACGCGTGACTAAAGTTCACCTGACTAATGACACGATGGCGATCACATGGACGCCGAGAAACCGCGCAACGGGTAAACCTTTGCAGAAAACACCGGCGCAACGGCAGATTGAAAGCCATTACCCGGAACTGGCATCCGGGCTTCATTTGCCAAAGATGGCCAGAGTCGTGGCGCATTCAGAGCCGGTAAAAAGCGGTAACTTTGCCGATCCCTTCCGGCCACGTTACGCCGTGGACGTGCAGCTGCTTGACGCAGACGGAAACCCGGACAATCAGACGCCTGTTTATTCAGCGGTGCCGTTGCCAGTACCGATGGCCGGGAATGATTCGGGTATGTTTCAGTTTCCGCCAGAAGGGACGCTGGTTGAGGTTGCATTCACGGGGGGCAGACCGGATAAACCCTTTATCAGGCAGACGCTGCCGGATGGTACCAGCCTGCCGGACGTTAAACCCGGTGAGCAATTGCAGCAGCAGCGGGAAGAAGTTTCCCAGCGGGTGACTCAGGCAGGGGACTGGGTAAGACAGACCGATCAGACCATCAGCGAAACATCAATGGCGCGAACCGTGAAAGCTGATACGGAACAGCGCGAACTGGTAAGCCGTGAAACCACGGTGAAAGCCACGGATAAAACTACGGTACTGGGAACCGCCACATTGCTGGCCGGAGCCATCCAGCAGGTAAGCGCCGGTGATTATAGCCAGGCGGTGAAAGGTAACAGGCTGGCCAGTATTGAAGGAAACGAAGAAACGGACATAGCAGGACAACAGTCCACTAAAGTGGGCGGTGCTGTAGCCGTGGAGGTTGGCGAAAGCCTGACAGAGAAGATTGCCGCACTGCGTAAATCAGTGGCCGCTGGCGGTCAGCAGGTCATGGGGGCAACTGTCCATATTGGCAGCGAGAGTATCAACGCCCTGACCATGATGCTGGACACCATTGATTTACTGGCAGAGCTGGCGCAGCAATGCGCGAACCATTCGCACCCCACCGTTGGGATTCCAACCAATGCCGACGCGTTCACACAGACGGCGACGAAAGCCGGGCAGACCCGGAGCAAGTACCAGAATATAATTGCCTGACCACCCCATCAGCCCACTCATGATGCGGGCTTTGTCGTTTCCTCAGTTCCTTGTTAGGATTGTTGCGATAGGATTATTGCTGACTCAAAGGATAGGAAAAGGGATATGAAGAATTTGATTATTTTAGCTGTAGGTGCAGCAGTTTCATTCAATGTGTTAGCCGCTGAAGTTTTCACTGTGCCAACAGATACGAAGGCTAGCTATACGGTCTTAGAGAAGACTCGTACCGGTGATATGGCTACGATAACAACCAAGAGAGAGGGACCATCTGGAGTGTCATATTCTAAGCGCTTATACGACTGTACGGCCTCGACGGTCAAGTATCTTGGAAGCGGTGACACTATCGAGCAAATGAATGGATCAGCACCAGATCCAAGTATGGCACCTATAATTGATCGTTCAATTGCATACTATGTTGGTCGGAAAGCCTGCCGATAACCATAGCCTCAAATTGGTTGATATAAAAAGAGTATCCCGCTAACCCGCATAATGCGGGTTTTTTTGTTCCTGTTAACAGACGACACAAAATGCACACTGTACGCATTGCAATGCTCAGACACCAACCGAGACACTTCAATAAGATCAAATGCACAGCGAAGCACTGACGGCACTACATGCTGACAAAAGAAATGCTTCACAGACAAAAACGGCGCTACACCGCACCCGCCTGCGGTTTCTGGAACTGGAAAATTTTTCAGTTTTATTTTTCTACAAACCTGAGCGCCAGACCGCACCATTACTGGTGGCTTTACGGAGAACAGAAACTGAAATGATTGAAAAGAATTTCAGCAGATTTCAGCAATTTATTTTTGTAAATCGGAAGTGCATGATCATAACAAATTGAAACTAAAAGATTTATTCGCTTTTGTGTGTCATGCAAAACCCACTCATAGTTGAGATGTATTTTGTAAATGTCTTTTTAATCAATGTATTAATTGATTATCAGAATGAAAAAATCGTAATGACTGGGGTAATGCATTTACTGTGATTATATACAGTATGTGCTATAATAAATTTGACGAATGGAAATTACCCATTCTTCATATGGTTATGTTGCTCTTGCTTCTTTGTGACAGTATCTTGTTTACTCTCCAGATAGGATATTTGGGAAGTAGGATGCTAAATAGCTCATTTGGATGGTTTTTTATTCTGTTTTTGTTTGTTTGATGGAGTTAATGACTTAAAATGGCGTTTTTTAAGTGCTCTGCAACTAAAAATTGAGTTTTTGAAGATTAAAAGTTGGGAATGGCTGTTTTTTGTACAATTTGTAACCTAGGCTATGTATTTTAGTACGGGTATTTGTAGTAAATTTAACGTAACAGAATTATGTAATGCTTCCAGAACTAACATGTGTTACGAAGCATTTTTATCTACAGTCGAGTCACAAAAAGGAGACTACCATGGATATGAGGACAGCCCAGGCTGTACTTGGTTCCTATTGGGATGGTCTGCTGCCCGTTAAGCCCGACGCAATTGCTCACCGCCTTGGCATTGAGGTACATCCTCTGAGTCAGAGCAGTGAAATGAGCGGGTTAGCTGAGATCAGACCCGATGGGCGTAAAATAATCGCTTATAATCCGAACGAGCGTCAGTATCGCACTCGTTTTACGATTGCTCATGAGTTAGCACATCATCTCTTAGGGCATACCGCACAGTATGATCGTTGCTTCCGTGATTACAGTGATGCTTCCCACCAATATGAAAATCGGTGGATGGAAACTGAAGCTAACCGGTTTGCAGCGGAACTGCTGATGCCTGGAGAGGCTCTCAAGGTCTTAATTGAACGACGCGGTATAACAGAAATTGGAGAACTGGCTCATATTTTTGATGTTTCCGAGAGCGCGATGTACTGGAGACTCAATAATTTAGGTTATCCGGTCTGACCTTGTTTTCTTTTTCAATCGGATTAATACTAAAAGCCACTTAATAACTAGTGGCTTTTTTTTATGGACAATCAACCTCATAACCCTCAAGCAGGTAACTCCGATTCCCAGGAGCCTGCCATTACTACTGCAACCCCTTCGGAACCAGAAACCATTGAACCCCATGATGATGATGCTTATCTTTCCGGGGGCGGTGGGCCTATTCCAGGTAATAAAGCCAGTTATGCCAAAACAGTTCTGGATCATAGGTACAAAGATTCACGGGACAGAAGATGGATGCGATCTATTCTGTTTGTAATCTGCTTAGGACTTGCAGGGTATTTCCTATGTTTAGGGCTAAGCATTACGCAAGATATTGTATCTGGACTGCTTTCATATAAGAAAACTGTCACGGACGCGGTATCAGCAGCTATCAATGCCAGGACAGGAGTAACTACAGCGCAAGAATTGGCTGGTTTTATAGTCCCTCCTGAAAGCATAAACCATGCCAAGGAATTAGCTAAAACTGCCAAAGACACAGACATAAGCGTAATTAAAGGATTCCTTGATTCAACTAACTGGCTGTCAGCAAGCCCTTTGATTACGTTAGTTGCATTTGTTCTTGGGGTGGGATTAACCCTCATGCTTGGGTTAATCAAGGTTGTCTTCAGGTCAGAAGCAGAAGCAAAGGAAAAAGAGAAAGAAGTTGAAGATGATTTAAGAGGGGTTCTGGCAACGCCAGTCAGTAAAGTTCTGGAAGAGTTAGCACTCAAGATTAAGGATTTCTTCGCAAAATTAAAATAATAGTTTATCGGTGACACGTCAAAGTGTACCTGTATCAGTACCTTCTGATTAGCTCGGGGGGACGAAAAGGGGGCATTGAGTAAATCGATATAAATAAGCCATCTCAATGAGATGGCTTATCATCATGATTTTACAGCTAAAATTTGGTGGCCCCTGCTGGACTTGAACCAGCGACCAAGCGATTATGAGTCATAAAATTGGCATGTTTTTGATTGTTCGTCATTGTCTCTATTTGTATTTTTAATTGTCTATAATCAATCAGTTATGAAGTTATTTTTGTTTCTGATTGGTTCTCTCATTTTCCCATTGTACTATCCTTACCTGACCCGTTACCTGACCCGAAATGGGTATCGGGTCAGGTAACGCATATTCTTAGAAAGGTAAACTTATGGCCGCTAATCTTACCGAGACTGCTATACGTGGATTGAAGACAAAAAGCACGGCGTACTACGTGTGGAGCAACAGCGCTCAACGTGGTACTGGCAGGCTTGGCGTTAAGGTTCAGCCTTCAGGCAGCAAAGTTTTTTATTTCCGTTACTACGTTGAGAAAGGGAAGAAAGAAAAGTTCATCCAGTTGGGCATCTGGCCTGAGATGAAACTGGTGACGGCCAATGAGCTGGCGAAAAAGTATGGTGCCTGGCTTGTTGAAGGAAAAGAGCCCCAGCAAGAGCTTGAGCAACAGCGCCTGGCCGAACAGCACATCATGCAGATCCATCGTTCTCAAGGATCGTTTGAAGAACTGGTGCATGGTTACGTTAATAAGATGAAGCTCGACAATAAGCGGACCTGGGCCGATGTACTGAAGCGTCTTGAAAAAGAGTGCTATTCAGTCATTCCTCGCGAGACCAAAGCGAAAGATGTCACGCCCTTACAGATCAAAACGATCTTGTCAGGCATTATCCAGCGTGATGCGGTGGTCCATGCAAACCGAATTCGTTCCTATCTGATGGCGGCATTCAACTATGGGCTTAAAGCCGATAACGATCCGATGAATACCAGCGTGGGTATCACGTTTGGTCTTGAAGTTAACCCGGTCTCGGCCATACCGAAACAGTCTTCGGCGGAAAAAGTGGGTGATACATGGTTAACGCTGGAAGAGTTGCGTGTTGTCATGGAACAGTTCGTCGAGGCCACCAACGTTGGGCCGCTGATGCAGCATCTGATTCGCTTCTGTGTTTATGCTGGTGGGCAGCGTCCGTTTGAAATGATTGCCAGCCAGTGGAGTGCTATTGATTGGCAACAAAAGACGTTGCTGGTCATAGCCGATGTATCGAAAAACAAGCGTGAGCATCTGATCCCGCTGACTGAATCGGCACTACAGGAATTAGCCTCAGTTAAAGAGCTGACTAAGGAAAGTAACAGTCCCTATATTTTTCCGTTATCAACGAACGGTGAGCGCCCAGTGCGCACGGATAGTCTGGCGCGTTCCATCATGTATTTTCGGGCCTTTAATCCTGAGTTTAAAGTTTTCACGGCGCGAGATTTACGCCGTACCTGTAAAACGCTGATGGGGGAGGCGGGGATCAGCAAAGAGATCCGCGACCGTATTCAGAATCACGCTTTGAACGATGTCAGCTCGAAACACTATGACCGTTATGATTACTTGACTGAAAAACGCAGGGCGCTTGAGATTTGGGAGGATCGGGTCAACAACTATCAACGGCAGCAGGAAAACAACGTTGTGAACTTGTTTGGACGGAGGTAAGGACTTGTCAAGATATGAGCTTAATTCAGCAGAAGAGCGATATCAGCCAGGCTCAAACGACCTAGTGCTTGCCAATAAGCTGGGGATCATTGATGAGCAGGAAATGGAGGCGCTGGAGTCTGGCTTGCTGCTGATGCTGTATGAGCAGCTATTTATCGAGGGCCAGCCGCCTGAGGTGCTAGCTTTTGATCACATCAGAACGTGGCATCGCCAATGGTTGGGGAATGTATATGACTGGGCAGGGAGGCTGCGTAACGCTAACCTGACTAAGGACGGCTTTCAGTTTGCCGCTGCCGACAGGATTCCGCTGCTGCTTGATGGTTTCGAGAAGCAGTTTCTTTCCCGGTCTGGTGAACTGAAATCCTTGGCTCGTCCGGAGCTGGTTCGTTATCTAGCTAAATGCCATGTGGAATTTATTTTGATCCACCCATTCAGAGAAGGTAACGGGCGTCTGTCGAGATTGCTTTGCGATGTGTTGTCGGTTCTGGCGGGAAAGGGCTTACTGGACTACAGCCTGTGGGATGAGCACAAGGCGTTTTACTTCAAGGCAATACAGGCAGGCGTATCAGGGAACTACAGCCCTATGATGCAGCTGGTGAGCGATATCTTGCCAGACTAGCGGGCGAGGCCAACGGCTTTCGCCAGTGCCTGATTGCGTTTAAGCTGCTGCTCAATTTTTTGCACAGGAGCACCGGTTTCTATCGCGGTCGAGCTGGCAACGGCGCGGTAGATTTGTTCTTTAGTAACGAAGGATGACATTGGTTGTTTGTGCATGGGCTGTTCCTTAATGGATCCAATTTGATTATAGTAGTACTGGCTGAATTGGGCAATAGGTCTCACTGTGTAATGTATTAAAACACTATCAAAACCATAGAGGCAGTGAATTTTTTATTCTGAGGGTAAATGATCATTGTGGAAACTGGAAATAAGTTTATTACTGTAGAAAATATTGTAGTTCAGTATGGCACTGAATTGGATAAAGTCATAGATCTTTGGTGTGATGATAAGCTCCCTCTTTATATACATTTTGAAGGATGTTTATGTCAGTTATCATGTACTATTCGTAATGTGGATGATTCCACATCAAAGACGAATGACAACTATATTTATACAGGTATTAGTACACCTAATAGCTTAATGGATAACATTGAGCAATACGGAGGGTTTATTGAAGATAGAAAAAATGAAATAATTAATGAACTTGATTCTTATCAAAAAAACAAATCTAATTTGACTAATGTAAGACTGTTTCGCAGGAAAAAGGGTGCCGAGATTTGCTATATTCCCATCGGTGATGATCAGCTTTATTACGATGGTTACGCGTACGGGTATTGGCAGGTTAAACCAGGTGCATCCACAAAGTTTGTAAAAAGTGATTATAAAGTATTCAATGCAAATCCTTTTTTCTCAGATGACGATAACTCATCTTTTTTGAAAGTCATTGGACATGATGAAAACGATTTTTTGACATTTAAAGAAGTGATTGAAGTTAGCATTAATAACTTATACATGAATGTTGATGATATCGAAAAATTAGCATGTATATTGACTGTTTCACCGAGCCTTGAAAAGGTAGAAAGTGGAAGTCGTTATTCAAAAATAGAACATTTGGCTTTGTACATATTGCTGAATGAATATTGTTTGGATAATGAAGGGAATATTAACTTTACAACGATGGCTGATATCTTAACCAGTCTCAATAAAAATAAGTATGGTGGGAAATATAAATTTAATTCTGAGACCGTTCGTCGATGGCTAAAAAATGTTTCTATATGACCGGGGATTTTAAGTGGATATGATCGTTATGATTTGGAGGGGCTTTGTTGAATAAATCATTTTTGAGAGCGGCAAAGTCCTTGTTCCTATATCTCAGGCAATTCCTACATTGACCGGCATAGACAGTATCGTCATTTTATTCAACCCCTTCACCCGCGCCATTGCAGTTTCCGCCAACGAACGCAGGTGTTAGCCTACTTTCTATTTTCATTCCTTATTGTTCCCCGTTAATCGCTGGTACGCCACCACTTGAACCCTCTCCAGAGACCAGTACACCGCCCCGCTAAGCAGCGGTATCACCGGCCTGATTTTCTTCCTCTTTAGACAGTCGTGACAGTAGTTCACATCGTAAGCACCGTCTGCCGCTGCTGACTTTATCTTTCGCTTTTTCTGGCTCATCAGACGTGGTAATGCTCGGTATGTGTCAAGCAAGTTGCGGTCACTTATCTCCAATGCTCGGCCCCTTATTAAGGCCTTAATAACGAGGCCGTTCCTTTCACATCCTCGTAAACTGAGACATGCTGCTTTCACTGAAACGAAGGAGGCAACATGAAATCAACATTCAACTATCCAACACCACAAGAACGTTTACAGGTCCTGCGTAACTATGGCGAACCCCATGATCGCCTCGTACGTGAAAAAGAACGTCAGTGCATCACATCGATATCTCGTTCAACGGCTTGGAAACTGGAGCAAGTCGGTCAGTTTCCGTTGCGTAAGTCTATTGGGTTGAAGTCCTGTGGCTGGTTGTTAAGCGATCTGCTTTGCTGGATTAACGAACGTTAGGATCCAGAGGTTTTGTGCATTTATTTTTTTGTTTTTTTCTGAATGCTCCGTGTTCATCCTGCTATTTCTGCAATTAATAGCGGAATGGCAACTTGAGCGAAACTTTTTAACGTGAATTTTATTAGAGGTATTGCATGTTTAACGCTCGTCCTTTTCCTATTGATTCGTTTCCTCAGATTATCAGAAATGCGGTTTATGAAGTGGAACAGCACACGCAGGCTCCTCAGGCTTTGATTTCCGCATCGGTACTGGGGATTATTTCGCTTGCATGCCAGAACCGTATTGATGTGTGTCGACTGAATAATCTGCGCGGTCCGGTATCGCTTTTCATACTGACGCTGGCGGAATCTGGTGAACGTAAAAGTACTGTGGACAAAATACTGATGAAGCCATTGTATCAACTGGAAGAAGAATGGTTTGAAAAATATACCCATGACTTGGTTGTCTGGAGGAATGAAGAAACGGTTTTTAACATTGAAAAGAAAGCCTTGATGTCAAAACTGAAGTCAGATATTCGCAAAAATAAAGATCACTCGGCAACGAATGAACGTCTGAAAGAGTTTCTGGAGTTGCAACGTAAAGCACCTGTGAGGTTCAAGCAGATATTTAATGACGCCACACCTGCGGCTATTAAGGATTACCTCTGTGGTTACTGGCGCTCTATCGGTATTATGTCTGATGAAGCTGGTACTATTTTTAATGGTTATACGCTGAACGAACTCCCCTTTATCAACAAAATGTGGGATGGTGCAACATTTTCCGTGGAAAGGAAAAGCGAACCGGAAAAATTAATCAAAAATGCCAGACTAACATTAGGATTGATGGTTCAGCCTGAGGTGTTTAAAGGTTATCTGCAACGTAAAGGTGATGCAGCTAAAGGTATCGGATTCTTCGCCCGGTGCTTGATATGTCAGCCTGATTCAAAGCAAGGTTCCAGAATTATCTCCAGTCCCGTTATTTCAAGCGAACATTTGCCGGTATTCCATCAACGACTGATGGAGATAGTTAACGAAAATATTTCAAGAGATAATCAAAATAATCGTCTTTGTCTGCGTTTCTCTGTAGAAGCGGAAAGTCGCTGGTTAGAATTTTATAACAAGGTGGAGTCAGATATGGGCTTACTTGGCACCTTAACAGACTTTAAAGACTATGCATCTAAGGTCGCAGAAAATACGGCAAGAGTAGCCGCTCTTCTGCATTTTTTTAATGGTAATGATGGCGATATACCTCTTTCTGCAGTCGAAGATGCTGTGAAGATAACTACCTGGTATGTGAATGAGTACATCCACATATTTTCTAAACCTCAAGAATTCACGCTGGCAATCTCGGAGGCGGATGAGCTTTATTGGTGGATAAAAAACCATTGTAATCGCCTTGTTGTACCTTATATCACTAAAAATACCATCCTCCAATATGGCCCTAATAAATTCAGGAATCGTAGTAAAGCAAATGAATTACTCAGTACATTATTCTCTCAAAATAAAATCCTTGTGGGAAAAAAGGGGAAAACCACATTAATAGCTATCGCTGGTTTGAACGCCTCAAGTTCATTCTGATTAATTGTATTTAATTCAAGAGTAAAAATGAATAATGAACCCAGTTCAGTTAATGGTTTGTTGTCATGATAGGTAATATATATTAAATCCATCACTTACTCCAATATCGATAAATAGGATACTATATGACATACGATAGTGAATTCGGTTCACACATATCCCTATATCGGGATAGAATCAAACAGGTTATTGATAACTCCCTCAACGAACATCCTAACTCAATGATTCTACGTGTTGATCTACATGACCCAATAGATACAGAAAATCTGGACAACCCATTCTTTCAACCCAGAATTGACTCTGGTGCTATATCTCGCTTTACCAGTGCGTTAAAAGCAAAGCTTGAACACGATAAGCATATTAAAACTCAACGGAAAGACTGGCCTGATACCCGACATTCTAACTTGCGTTACGCATGGGTCAGAGAATATACAAAAAATGGGAAGCGGCACTACCATTTGATACTGTGCTTCAATCAGGATGCATATTATCATCTAGGGGATTACGACTTGAACCGAAATACGCTACGCACAATGATAACAACAGCCTGGTACAGTGCGCTTGGTATCCCGATAGATGGTTCAGGGAAGTTAGTTAACTACCCATCAAATGGGAAATATCTCCTCAATCGTAAAAGGGACAGCTTCGAGCAAAATTATAACGACTTGATGAATAGAGTGGATTACATGACAAAAGTAAGAACTAAAATATTGGGTGATGGAGACCGTAACTTCGGATGTAGCCGAGGATAATATTTAAACAGCATCCTTTCTTATGGATTATATTGAGCATTATAGCCGGGTAGGTAATCATATGCTCGGAAAGTTTGCACCTCCACATTGTGATTTACTGTTATTACAGGCAGGGTAAACAATCATGATTGATAACAAACTCGCTAATACTCATGCAAGCTTAATTCCCTAGAAACACTTTTAAATTGATAAAATAACCGGCCTTCTGCGGGATATGCGGCCGGTTAATATAATCATGAAATTTTTAATCTAATGTTGTCGAAGTTATTTTTTAGCAATCTGTCAGCTAATAGCTCCAACACGCCAAGCATTTCAACTGTATTACCTTCATAGGCTCGGTGGCTTTTACCATATTTCAGCTCAACTCTTTACCTGAAATTCTCAAGTTCCATTCATATTCATTTTTGATTGAGTTCCAATGCCAGACATAGATCATACCGTGTAACCCCTCTTGGTAAAGAGAGCCAAGACGAACAACAAAAGATGCCTGAGCTGAAATAAATATATGTACTTCATCAGCTTTTTTATTCAATTCTGATATTATGAAACTTACTTCTTTAGTAATACTTTCCTGCTCTTCCTCAGAAGGAAGATTATCAAATTTGAATCCTGTATCAAGCTGGATATGTAGCGTATGATCGATAAGGTCTACTGGAAGGTCCGATGGTTGTATATTCATTGTAAATGAAATAGCGAGCCCTATCTTGTTGCTAGCATTCGGACCAACAACGGAACTATTCTCTGTTATCTCCCCTCTAAATTTCCTAAGTAACTTAGCACCGGTTGGAGGGGCATCTAGAAGATGAAAGCAATTTTTATTACGATCAAAATCGGATAGTCTTAGAGGCAAGTGACCGTCACGCATTGAGCTACCAATCATATACAAATAAGGAATACTCCCCAGAGCTGCAACATAGGCTACAGTGGCTTCAGAGTGTTGTGTTCTGTCCTTTATCATCCGTCTGATAAATGTAGATTCCTCTATTACATTGCTTTTATTCCTAGAATCAAATGCTTTTAAGTCTACGGGGAGTGTTTTGACTTTTTCTCTGGCCGAAAGCATTTTTTCTGCTGCATGTGGATCAATATTTTCAAACCCATACGCACGAATAAAGGCAATATCACGTTTCTGGACATCGCGAACAGCCAGGAATATGCAATACATTAGTACTAACAGTCCTAAAATGGATGCAAAGATCCCAATGTATAGAACAGCCTCAGAACATTTTTGATAGCTAATGGAGATGCCATCAAAAATATTGATATATTTTTTAAGTAATTGCTCTGAAAAATCTAAGTTCATACCCCACCCACCGGCTGAAGCTGCTATCCCTCCACTAAACAGACCGAATCCAATACGAGTGAGTATATCCTTGGGCCTGAAAACCAATTTCAGTATATATAAAAAAATTGTTTTATTCATAGTCATCCCTCAAAACTCATGCCGTAGAAGACTTTCACCTACAAAATAATAAATAGCCTTTTTCTCTGTGCCTATTATTATAAAGAAAAGTTGTTTATCTTGATTTCTCTCCTTACATTTTTTCCAGTCTCTGACATCAACATTTGAAGCATAAGGAATACCTTCGGGATGGGTGTGCCATGTACCGCGATAAACTAATTCCCCTCCGGAATCTTGATAATAGCGGTCAACTATACATTGGTGTTCGGGATCCATCAGAGTAAAACTCATTCTTGAGCAACGATCCCCTTGTTGTGGAACTGTTACATCGACGATTTTAAAATGTTCTGCCACAAGGTCTTTACTACCAATCAATACACCAAAAGCCTCTGGCATATTTTTATTTATTTGTCGATATCCAAACCAAATATCATCCACATTCTTTAAAATGTTGATTCTGAAATTCTCTGTTTCTATTTTGAGATGTTCTGAATTATCCATTGCATATATCACATTCAGGATTGTACAAGGGTAATACTTCCAAGGAGCGATTGAACGCGTGATACCTTTCGCTCAGTATAAAGCCATACTCAATCGCATCTTCGGAGCTGCCCTTCCAACTAACTCTCGATGAGATATTTACTCTATGACTGAGATATTTTACTGCCAGATCCACTGTAACAAGCGCTGTCATGGTTGATGATGTATAGGAGTAAGGAAGAAATGCATCTCCACATCCAGCATGATTTCTTGTTAAATCTTGGTTTGTGGCAAGAAAGTTAAGATTAGATGATAACCCGCGAGAAAAATTGTCGGAATCTACGTATGCACATCGTAAGCAACCAGGTGTTTCTGGTATATCAAGAACAGCATGCCCTCCAACTCCATAACCTTCTACCCATGTATTGATGACGGGAACTTTGATTTTTTCTTTAATCAGATAATCATGAAACATGCGTTCTTGTGTGGGGGACCCTATAGCAATAATGATAAGGTCGAATGAAGAAAGAGTATTGCGATCTCTTAGAGCAAGTAGTTTTGTCATGTCGCCTGTAATCTCTAACCAAGGATATTTACTGTTTAGACTTAACCATAATGCGACTGTTTTTGGACATGACACAAATGCTGGAGGCAGGATATGCCGATAAAGATTGTTGAGCGAGAGCGAATCAGGATCGCACAAATGGATGTGACCGACACCTGATGCAGCCAGCTTATCTGCAACTTCTCCGCCAACTGATCCGCAGCCTACGAGCATGATCTTCTTGCCTAGCAAGGACTGGTTAGCTCCGCTTCTTGGCATCAAACGCTCTTTATTGAATGTTAAAACAGGTAAGGCTTTTAGAACCCAATCCTCAATGTGACCAGCTTTAAAGGGAAGATGCTTTTTGCCCTGAACTGCATTTTTTAACGCAAAATGGATCCCAAACCATGTTTTTCCAGAAGGGGTCTGGGCATTAAAAATAAGCCAAAATTCGCGGGCTCGTTGCTGACCGAAGCGTTGTATCAGCGTGGTAAATAAATCCTGTGGCAAATCCTGTATCAATTCTAAGTACCACTGAGCCAATTCTTCCTTCTGCCAGGGGGAGGGCATAATTGTACCAAGTGGTATGACAAATCCATTTCCTTTAGTTTCTTCGCGCTCTTTCAAAATCTGGCTTAAAGGCGAAAAGAGGGCGTCAGGATTCCAGCCTTCTCTATAGCCTAAAAAATATGTATTAAGCCCAGCTTTGGCGTTTTTACGAGGCTTAAAAACAGAAAGAGACTCGGCCTCCCCCTCATCCGACAAGCAAAGAAATGGTGTCGTTTCCGGCTCAATGATACTTCCCCATCCCGCTTCAAACTCTCTCAACAGTTCCTGAGTATTCCAGTCCCGGTCCGTTAAGGCACGTGAGAGTAATGTAATATGTCGTTTAAGTGACTCCTCAAACGCCAGTTCAGGGCACTCGTAGTTAACTGAAACAGCATCTGGGACATTTACACATATAGTAGCAAAGCCGATCTCTTCATAAACTGTTGTATGCGCCAACCTTGGCAAAGCTGAAGGGTTTACAAGGAGAAATATGGGCAAACCGATAATTTCTTTGACAGGGTAATGGATTAATGTAACCGGAAAATCACCTATCTCCAGTTCAATTCTGAAAAATTCAATCTGGTCAGTTTCAGCAGGGTACGCGAATACCTTGTATCCGCGTTTGGCTAAGTAATCCGTGATGGCTGAATAGTTCATGCGCCCTGTGATGTCCCCACAGCTCCCGAGGAAGCATAGACTGTGTTGGTACCAACACTTGCCACTACGGATGCAGTAGATACCGCCGATGCAGTAGATGTCGAAGCATGCTCAGGAAAATCTTCGCCAAAAACCTTTCTAAGCAATTCACACTGCTTAGATTCGCTATTTTCATCCGCAACCTTGTCAAGAGTTTTTAGCAAAGCTGCAAGCTGGTTACGGAATTGAGTGCCAGTTGTGATGCTACTGTTATCGAAAATATCCCTTGTGTGACTTACAGGGATATCTACTTTAACTTTGTATTTCTCAGCCTCTACTAAGCTGAAATAACCACCATCATTCAAAATGTGATGAATAGTTGCGCGTAAGGCCGACAGATCATCTGGGAAACCTTCATCATTGATTGAAGCGACCAATGATTCTTTAACCATCACAGTGATGCCAATCGAATAAATTTTGCGACGAACATTTTCACTGAAAGTGAAATTTCTCCATCGTTTGAGGTATCGAACGATGCGACGATACTGGTCGTTCTTTTTAGAAGCATAAACAGCACTGTTATCGTACGCAGCCACCCAATCAATCAACTCACGTGGAGCTGAAGGAGACCATTGACGATTTTCTTCATCAGAGTGTGTTTTACCTACCGCGAGTTCGTACTGTCCATTTTCATATCGACGGTAAATAGGAATATCAATATGAAGATCTTCAGTCTTGTAATCAGCCGTAACACAAGGTTTTTTGATTTTGGCATTCTTGAAACCACGGGCTTCAAGTACTTCTAGGACCGCCTTTTTGGGTGTGATTGGGTTTTCTGGCGCTAGTGACGCTTCAATAACTATTGCGCGATCGATATCAAAATCTTGCCCATTCTCACGGATCCCTGTATCGGTTGCCATCGAACCCTGTATGAAATCATCGATGACTGGAAATCCATCCTCTTTGAAGCGAACTTTGATATCCTTGAGGATACTATCGTCCTTAAGGCGGGCATTATTGTATGCCACGTCCTTTATGCCTAGCAGTATCGCATCGTGAAATTTGAAGAATTTATTCTGAAGACTCATAAAAAACCCCGCAATTGTTGTGAGCACAATTTAATCTGGGGCCGCTTCGTTTGTTTTCAAGTTACATTCAAAAAAATAATCTCATTCTGATTGACAAAAAAATTGGTATGAAGATGTAACTATAAGCATGCACATGAAAGTGAACTACTTCGGCAATCATGGAGACAAAACTCTTTGAAGGAGAGCAAAACCAGATGTCTTAAAATGTTCGCTTTTCAACCATGATCAGCCAGAACTCTGTTCGTATGATAGCGGGCCGATTTTATACAGACATAATGTTTACACCTCGCAAGATGGGTTTTAGCAACATAATAAATTTAAGATAT
The DNA here is from genome assembly GCF_013890155.1 of Citrobacter sp. RHB20-C16. Taxonomy (NCBI): domain Bacteria; kingdom Pseudomonadati; phylum Pseudomonadota; class Gammaproteobacteria; order Enterobacterales; family Enterobacteriaceae; genus Citrobacter; species Citrobacter sp. RHB20-C16. The sequence continues at coordinate 747,069 of NZ_CP057630.1, forward strand.
ATATCATTCTCATGAATACATCCCATTAACGGCAGAACCTCACGGTTCTGCCGTTTTTGTTTTCTTTTTCAGAGGAACATTTATGAGTCATTCTGAAGGTCTTCAGCCCCTGCAGCACTCGCTTTCCAGCCTGCCACAATGGGTGTCTGAACGCATATTACAGCAGATAAATCAGTTAACCCATTACGAGCCAATGATCGGCATTATGGGTAAAACCGGGGCGGGAAAGAGTAGCCTTTGCAATGCCCTGTTTGCCGGTGAAGTATCTCCGGTCAGCGATGTGGCCGCCTGCACCCGTGAACCTTTGCGATTTCGTCTGCAAGTTGGTGAACGGTTTATGACCATCATGGACCTGCCCGGTGTGGGCGAAAACAGTGCCCGCGATACCGAATATGCTGTGCTGTATCGGGATCAGCTACCCCGGCTCGACCTGGTACTGTGGCTGATTAAAGCTGATGACCGTGCGCTGGCGGTGGATGAGTATTTTTACCGAAAGGTGATTGGTGAGGCATACCGACATAAGGTGCTGTTTGTTATCAGCCAGTCGGACAAGACCGAGCCCACAAGCGGTGGAGAAAGATTGTCCACAGAGCAAAAACAAAACATCAGCCGTAAAATCTGCCTGCTGCATGAGATTTTTCAGCCTGTGCATCCGGTGTGTGCCGTATCGGTCCGTCTGCAGTGGGGATTGCGGGTGATGGCTGAGAGGATGATTAAGTATCTGCCACGCGAGGCCAGTAGCCCGGTGGTAGCGCAACTGCAGCATCCCTTTCGCACAATGGTAGTTCAGGAACAGGCCCGAGCCGATTTCGGTGAAACCGTAGGTGCCATACTCGATACGGTAAGCACCTTTCACCTTGTTCCCGCCCCGGTGCGAACCATTATTCAGGCCGTGCGCTCCACTGTGGTGTCAGTGGCCCGCGCTGTCTGGGATTTCTTCTTCTGAGTGCTTAATTCTGCCCTGTTATTCTCCGAGCCCTGTCGCCAGTGCGGCAGGGCTTTCTCTATTTGTTTTACCTATATTGAGGAGTCTGCTTATGACCCGTCTGGCTTCGCGCTTTGGCGCTGCAAATCTTATCCGTCGTGACCGTCCGTTGACCCGTGAAGAGCTTTTTCGCGTGGTGCCCAGTGTATTCAGCGAGGACAAACACGAATCCCGCAGTGAACGTTATACCTATATTCCGACCATTTCCCTGCTGGACAGCCTGCAGCGGGAAGGCTTCCAGCCATTTTTTGCCTGTCAGACACGGGTACGTGACCCCCGTCGTCGTGAGCATACGAAGCATATGCTGCGCCTGCGTCGGGAGGGGCAAATTACCGGTAAACAGGTGCCGGAAATTATCCTGCTTAACTCTCACGATGGCACCAGTTCGTACCAGATGCTGCCGGGCCTGTTCAGGGCGGTGTGCCAGAACGGTCTGGTCTGCGGCGAGTCGTTTGGCGAGGTGCGGGTGCCACACAAGGGGGACGTGGTGAGTCAGGTTATTGAGGGGGCCTATGAGGTGCTGGGGATTTTTGAGCGTGTGGAAGAAAAGCGGGATGTCATGCAGTCGTTGCTTTTACCGCCACCTGCGCAGCAGGCGCTGGCAAAAGCCGCGCTAACGTATCGCTTTGGTGAGGACCACCAGCCGGTTACTGAATCGCAGATACTCTCCCCGCGCCGCTGGCAGGATGAGAGCAATGACCTGTGGACTACCTATCAGCGGATTCAGGAAAACCTGATTAAGGGCGGACTCAGCGGGCGTAATGTTAAAGGCGAACGAACGCATACTCGTGCCGTGCGTGGCATTGACGGGGACGTGAAGCTTAACCGTGCGCTTTGGGTGATGGCTGAAACACTGCTCACACAACTGCAGTAGACGTTTTATGTTGCCACATTGTTATTATCGGACACCACCTGTCCGAATTGCTACGTGCTCGTGTGCCTCAATCTCCCGGTAATAGCCTGTAACCCCCGTTACATCTGGCTTTTGCAGAAATAAAAAATAGTTTCTGCGTTGTCCATACCCTGTCCGCCCCCCTCTTTAAAGTAATCACATCATTTTCAGTCAGTTAACTTTCCTGGAGAACCTCCCATGACACAGGCAGAACGCCGCCATGACCGGCTGGCTGTCAGGCTGTCACTGATAATCAGCCGTCTGGTGGCGGGTGAAACGTTGAGTGTGCGCAAACTGGCTGCTGAGTTTGGCGTGTCAGTGCGCACGCTGCGGCGTGATTTTCGTGAGCGACTGATGTATCTGGACCTGGAGTATCAGTCCGGATACTGCCGCTTACGCACTGCTGGCAGCGAGATGCAGATGGTGCCCGACGTGCTTATCTTTGCCCACCGCAGCGGGCTGGCCGGACTTTTCCCCGGCCTTGACCGCCGTCTGGTGAACGCACTGCTGATGTGCGATGAGTCTCCCTGCGTGATAGCACCAGCTAGTCCGGTTCCTTCGCCTTCAGGAGCATTGTCTTTCTGGAGACTGATTCAGGCCATTACCGGGCGCAGGCGGGTGACGCTGATTGCGGAGGGGCGACGCTGTGAGCGCCTGGCTCCCTGCCGGTTACTCATCCACCAGCAGGCCTGGTATCTGGTGGCAGAGCACGACGGACATATCGCCGTATTCACCCTGGATGAAATCCATCTGGTTCAGCCCCTGCAGGAGACTTTCCGTCGCAACGACAGTCTGTGCAGTCTGGTTGAAGACCCGGTGTTTATTCAGGCCCTACCCCATTTTCGCTTTATCCAGCAGTCACTGCTTGCGTTTATTCCGGCCGACAGCCCACCGGAATAGTGCAGGTCTATCTCAACTCACCCACAGGGAGAGCCTATGCCATTCATTGCCATTATCGCCATTGTTGTCATCGTCATCATTCTGAACAAAACCGGGGTGTCCGACAGCCTCATAGCCCTGACGCTTGCCACCGTTGCCGCTCTGCTGACGGGCGGCGGTGCAGCCGGTGCGGCCAGTGTCGCACTGACGCCGTTCGTCGGTGTGCCGGTGGGTATTTTTGTGGGGATTTATGTCTTTGCCAAAGTGGTTCGTCTGATTTCAGGAAAAAAATAATGAAACGTAAAACACTACCTCTGCTGGGGCTGGTTGCCGCCACTCTGTTTCTGAGCGCCTGCGATGACAGGAGTGATGACCTGAAGGCCATCAGCAAATTCAAGGACCTCACGCCTCCGCGCTTCAGCGATGTTGTCAGCCGTCAGGATGATGTCAGCGAAGAATGGTCACAGGTTGGCTTCTCATCCGGTCTCACCCTGCAGGTCTTACGTACCCGCCAGTCGCCCGATGGCTGCGAGGGCGGTAGTTACTACTACCTCGTGGATATGCAGGAAAAAACCGTCCAGCCGCTGATGAATGCGCTTTGTATTGCCGACAATATCAAACTGGAATACCACGAGGTTACGGACCGGTATACGAAGGAAAAATACTTTGAGTACTCCCATGACGGAAAACTGATGGGTCGACTGCTGATACCCTCAAACCCTGAGAACCACGAATAAAAACAACGATAAAGGAGACAGAAATGACAATAGGTTCACTAAGCCGGTTTGTACTGGCATGTTCACTGTTTACCAGTTTTACAGCCTCTGCGGTTCCTGGACTCTGGCAGCAGGGCTATGGCCAGGGCAATACGGAATACAACGTGACGGATGCCAGTGGGAAAATGTTTACCATCAATTGCACGGGAAATCCGGACCAGAACGGTTTCTACCAGCATTCTGTTTTTCTGACCCAGACGGATAACAGGATGGTCAGTTCGCACGATGACGGCACCACGATCACCGTGGTAATGAATCACCAGCAGTACGTTATTCCGTCCAGACTAGGCTGGCGAAATGGGGATAACGCCTGGTATGACTTCATCAGCGATATCCGCAAAGCCCGACAGTTTGAGGTCTACGTCAATGACCGCAAAGCGGGCTCTTTCAGTGCTGACTCGGCTTTGTTGAATAAATCGAACTTTTGCTGAGTTGAAGGATCAGATCACGTATCTTCCCGACAACGCAGACCGTTCCGTGGCAAAGCAAAAGTTCAAAATCACCAACTGGCCCACCTACAATAAAGCCCTCATCAACCGTGGCTCCATAACTTTCTGGCTGGATGATGAAGCTATTCAGGCCTGGTATGAGTCAGCAACACCTTCTTCACGAGGCAGACCTCAGCGCTATTCTGACCTTGCCATCACGACTGTGCTGGTCATTAAACGCGTATTCAGGCTGACCCTGCGCGCTGCGCAGGGTTTTATTGATTCCATTTTTACACTGATGAATGTTCCGTTGCGCTGCCCGGATTACAGCTGTGTCAGTAGGCGGGCAAAGTCGGTTAATGTCAGTTTCAAAACGCCCACCCGGGGTGAAATCGCACACCTGGTAATTGATTCCACCGGGCTGAAGGTCTTCGGTGAAGGCGAGTGGAAAGTCAAAAAGCATGGCCAGGAACGCCGCCGTATCTGGCGTAAGCTGCATCTCGCCGTTGACAGTAAAACACATGAAATCATCTGCGCTGACCTGTCGCTGAACAATGTGACGGACTCAGAAGCCTTCCCGGGTCTTATCCGGCAGACTCACAGAAAAATCAGGGCAGCATCGGCAGACGGCGCTTACGACACCCGGCTCTGTCACGATGAACTGCGGCGTAAGAAAATCAGCGCGCTTATCCCACCCCGAAAAGGTGCGGGTTACTGGCCCGGTGAATATGCAGACCGTAACCGTGCAGTGGCTAATCAGCGAATGACCGGGAGTAATGCGCGGTGGAAATGGACAACAGATTACAACCGTCGCTCGATAGCGGAAACGGCGATGTACCGGGTAAAACAGCTGTTCGGGGGTTCACTGACGCTGCGTGACTACGATGGTCAGGTTGCGGAGGCTATGGCCCTGGTACGAGCGCTGAACAAAATGACGAAAGCAGGTATGCCTGAAAGCGTGCGTATTACCTGAAAACACAACCCGCTACGGGGGAGACTTACCCGAAATCTGATTTATTCAACAAAGCCCGTGGCGATTCAAAATAACCCTGTACACGATTCTGTGTAAATGCCTTTTCTCAGAAGTAACCGTCCAGGCGGTCACCGAACTCGATAATAAAGCGGCTCATTGCCATACGCCAGTCCCGCAGTGGCATCGTCCATTTCTGTGAGGCTGCCTGGATTGCCAGCCACACGACCTTTTTCACTGAGTCATCCGTCGGGAACACCTTGCGTTTTTTGATGGTATGCCGGATTACGCTGTTCAGCGACTCGATGGCGTTGGTTGTGTAGATGACTTTGCGGACATCTGCCGGGTAAGCGAAGAACGTTGATCCTACCCGCGATTAGTGGACACGCGACTAAGTGAGTAAACTCTCAGACAGAGGTGACTCATATGACTAAATCAGCAATCGTAACTAAGAAGCCACGAAAACAGTATTCGCCTGAATACCGCAGCGAAGCCCTGAAGCTTGCTGAGCGAATCGGCGTTGCTGCGGCTGCCCGCGAACTCTCCCTTTATGAGTCTCAGCTTTATGCCTGGCGCAGCAAAATTCAGCAGCAGAGAACGTCCTCCGAACGGGAGAATGAGCTGGCTGCTGAAAATGCGCGCCTGAAGCGCCAGCTGGCGGAACAGGCCGAGGAGTTGACTATCCTCCAAAAGGCGGTAATGCTGCCAACTTACTGATTTAGTGTATGATGGTGATTTTAAGGTGCTTGCGTGGCTTCCATTTCCATCAGATGTCCTTCCTGCTCCGCTACTGAAGGCGTGGTGCGTAACGGCAAAAGCACTGCCGGACATCAGCGCTATCTCTGCTCTCATTGCCGTAAAACATGGCAACTACAGTTCACTTACACCGCCTCTCAGCCCGGTACGCACCAGAAAATCATTGATATGGCCATGAATGGCGTCGGATGTCGCGCCAGTGCACGCATTATGGGCGTTGGCCTCAACACGGTTTTACGTCACTTAAAAAACTCAGGCCGTAGTCGGTAACCTCGCGCATACAACCGGGCAGTGATGTGATTGTCTGCGCTGAAATGGACGAACAGTGGGGCTACGTCGGTGCTAAATCACGTCAGCGCTGGCTGTTTTACGCGTATGACAGGATACGGAGGACGGTTGTGGCGCACGTCTTCGGTGAACGCACTCTGGCCACACTGGAGCGTCTTCTGAGCCTGCTGTCGGCCTTTGAGGTCGTGGTATGGATGACGGATGGCTGGCCGCTGTATGAATCACGCCTGAAGGGAAAGCTGCACGTTATCAGCAAGCGTTACACTCAGCGCATTGAGCGACATAACCTGAATCTGAGACAACATCTGGCAAGGCTGGGACGGAAGTCACTGTCGTTCTCAAAATCGGTGGAGCTGCATGACAAGGTCATCGGGCATTATCTGAACATAAAACACTATCAGTAAGTTGGAGTCATTACCAACTAAATTGGCATGAGCCGTCTGGCATAATGTTTATCACGAGTCTGCAGGACTTCTCTGATCATAAGTTGTCGTTCTTCATCGGGAATTGCTGCTATGATCGTCATCGCTCAGTCCGGTTGGTGATTTGTGATTTTTGGCGATTGATCAGATCGCGCAATCCGGGCTGAGTTCCCTCGAGTGATCTACTATTATGCGAAATTATTTAGTATTTCTTTACATGCGATGAGCTCAGCAAGATCGGGCGCGAGCAGACCTTTAGGAGGAGCTATCCTAGGGTCCAAACCCAATCATCCTATTGAAAACTGGTCGATGCAGTGATTCAATAGCTTCCAGCAGAGGAGGCTTGGCAATGTCGCATTCGTTATTTTGGTTATCCAATGAAGCTTGGGCTGCGATTGAGCCGCCCCTGCCTAAGAACCAGCCTGGCGCCCGGAAAGTTGACGACCGGCGGGTGATCTCCGGCATCGTCCACATGCTTAAGTGCGGGGGCCGCTGGTCGCACTGCCCTGTCGAATACGGCCCGGCCACGATAGCCTACAACCACTGGAATATATGGAGCCGCTGAGGCATCTGGACCGATATTCTGGCGGCACTTACCGAGGAGGGCTTGATTGCGGAGACCGGCCAGATCGACAGCGGCTATATAAAGGCGCAAAGGACTTTCGCCGGATAGCCACCCGCTACGATAAGTTCGCGCGCAACTTTCTTTCAGCCGTGAGCCTTACGACGGTCGTCGCCTTCTGGCTTTGAAAACGTATACTTCTTATTCAACCGAGGAGAGAGCCATGGCCGTCAAACGGATTATCGCCAATATCGCTACGCCCCATCCTGAAGCCGCTCGGACATTCTATTGTGACATATTGGGCCTCGAAGCCGTCATGGATCATGGCTGGATCATTACGTTTGCTGCGCCCGCTATAGATAGCAGTCCTCAGGTCAGCATTGCCAGCGAAGGAGGTTCTGGAACGGCTGTTCCCGATCTATCGGTCGAAGTCGATAACCTCGAAGAAGTCCAGCAGCGCGCCGAAAAAGCCGGAATGAAAGTCGAGTATGGTCCGACCGACGAACCTTGGGGAGTCAGGCGCTTCTATGTCCGCGACCCGTTCGGACGCCTTATCAACGTCCTCAGCCACTCATAGGTCATATAGCTTCCTCGATTGAGTCTGAACCCTAGCGCTCTTGAAGCGCTAGTCGAACCCCTAGAGCACAGTATACGCAGCAGACCACTTTACCCTGCCATTTAGTCACCGACGGGTTTCGGCGCAGGAAATTGCCCAGCCCGCTAGCGCCCACTGCGAATACGATTGTGCTGACGAAGCCTAGGCCAACAAAGATGATCCCTAGAATGATGAGTTGAAGCGTTATCGACCCGTTCTCTGGCCGAACGAATTGCGGGAGGAATGCAAGAAAGAACAATGCTGTCTTGGGATTAAGGACTTCCGCCAAAATGGCCTGTCTGAAAGCCTGACCAGCGGAAATCGGCAGCGCTCTGGCCGACGGATTGACTGAGGTTTTTTCCCGAAGCGCGCGTATACCGAGATAAATGAGATAAGCAGCGCCGATATATTTGACGATACTGAAGAGCATGGCAGAGGCGGCTATAACTGCCGAGATACCGACCACGGCCATGAGCGTGTGCACCAGGTCGCCAGCGGCAATCCCGGCTCCGGTGGTTATCCCGACCTTCGTTCCAGAAGTTGTAGCCCGCGCCACGGTGAGCAGCGTGGCTGGCCCCGGAATAAAGACAAAGCCTAGAACAACTGCGCAGTACGTAACCATTGTCGTCATGTCAATCATGTTATTTTCTCCGGAAGAATAATATCAAAGAGGTCAGGCATGCAGCTATCGGCTAATCAGCAGGGCAATGACTGCGGCACACAACGCTAGCAATGTCGCAAAGTCTAGAGGTACGCGCGAATGCTCAGCCGCCCCCATCTCTTTGCATTCTCCTGCATAGCCGGCGTGATTAGGTTCGCTCGTTCGGACTCGAGTGCGCGGGGGGATGAAACGATACCTGACAAGGCACGCGTAAGGAGATGGCTGGCCGTTGCAATGAAAAGGCATAGGCATCCAGAAGAGCTTCTGGTTGAGCCCACCCTGTGCCGGCTGGATCAAGTGAATATTCGCAGGCCATATCCGATCTACCAACAGGCTCTCGTACAACGCGCCGCCTAGGCTCATGGCGGCAAGAGCAAGCGCGGTAAAGGCTGCGAAGGAAGCGAGCACGCCATGCATTGCGTATGCCTCCCACTATGATATAGTAGCAATCAATTATCTTGATTAGCAAGGGAAATTAATGGCGGAGTCAGATCAGCGGCGGGCGGACCAGATGACTAGTTTACAAAGTACCTTGATCAGCCTGGCGGTCGCCGACGCAGTTGGCCTAACTCCTACGGCCCTTGAGTGTTTGGATCTGATTCAATTACGCGGTTGTGCCGCCGCAGGTGACCTGGCGCAGCATACTGGATTGACGACCTGAGCCGTAACGAGCCTGATCGATCGGTTAGAGCGGGGCGGTTACGTTACTCGTGAGCGTGATCCGCAAGATCGTCGACGTGTCTACGTCCGGCTGCGGGCCGAGGATATAGGCGAGCTCGCAGCGATCTATCACCTTCTCCAAGCGGCGACGGAACGTCTGCTCGATCGGTACTCGGCGGCATAATTGAACCTGCTCATAGATTTTACAGAACGCAGCGCAGAGATCGCGAGCGATTTCGTTAGAAGTCTTAGAAACCTGGAAACTCAAAACGACAGCGCTGATAAGCGGTAAAAGGGGGGGTATAGATGTCGAAAACTGATGAGTTATCAGAATTACTAATTCATCAAGCGAAGCTGCAGGCCAAAGCGGACGCAATAGTAGACGCCCTTGGGTTAGATAGTTTGCTGGCAGATATCGGAAGTCCGACGCGCGTCGGAAGTTCCGCACTGGGTCTAATGGTTCACCGCGATATCGACATCACCGTTATATGCAAAAAGCTGAAAGAGGAGACGCACCGCGCGGTAGTTGAACTTGGCGGGAAGCTGGCCATGCATGCTTCTATTGGCTCTGTGCGTTTCCGTAATGATACAGGCATCTGGAACAGAGCAGTCGAAGAATATCCTGATGGCTTGTATCTGGGGGTAACCTATCGTGACGAGTCTGACCAAGACTGGACCTTTGACATCTGGTTTGTCGACGAGCCGGAGAGGCAGCCTGATCTCAAACATCTTCGCACAATTCCGCCAATGCTGACCACTTCCGCTCGTCAGTCGATTTTGGCCCTCAAAACCGCGCTTGCGAATGGCTCTTTCGCAGCTGGACGTCCGTCCAGCTTTAAGATCTACGAAGCTGTACTTGAACACGGCGTAACAAGCCTCTCCGAGTTTGGAGATTGGCTTAACGATATGCATCGATCAGAGTCTTAGCTGCTTTTCCCAATTGCCGAGGAGGCAGTACTGCCATTACAATATCAATTACGAATCGGCTATCGATGCCCTATTGCCACGAGGGAAGTGTGAGTTCCAGAGTCTTTTGACCACGGCGAACTTGGCTGCATGGCGCATATATGCTTTAAAGGTTGAACGTTGATGAGCGTCGAAGAAGACAAGGAAACTATGGACTATCAGGAAGCGCTGGATTGTGCTCGTGGGCTCATTCATGCCCACCCCCGTATCGTCTTCATGATGTGCGGGCTGGCAGGTTCAGGGAAGACTACTTTTGCCCAAGCGCTTGAGAAGATGGGCTGCCAGCGATTATCCATAGATGAGGAGATTTGGCGCGCTAATGGTCGATTTGGCGTGGACTATTCGGAGCATGACTATCCGAGCCTACAAGCGTCAGCAGAGAAGCGCCTGCGCCGGCAGCTTGTCGAAATGTTGGAGAAAGGAACCAAGGCGGTAATCGACTTTAGCTTCTGGAACGCCGAAGCACGGGCCGATTACCGTGAGCTTTTGCGACGCAACGGTCATCACTGCCAACTTGTGTATATGAACGTTCCAGAGAAAGTCTTGCGTGAACGCTTAATCAAACGTGCCTCTCGTCACGATGCTAATGCTGCCTTTCCAATTACAGAGGAACGTTTGCAGCGCTACATCCGGGGGTTTGAACCACCATCTGACAAAGAAGCGTGGATAGTCCAATAGAAGACAGCGCTTATAAGCCATGCTCATGGAAAAATCTCGGGGTAGTCGGAGAAGTGAAAGAAATTGGAAAAGTAGGACGCCTTCGTCGATATCCGTTGAAATCAGCCCTTGGTGAAGAGCTTCAGCACGCGGTGCTGACAAAGACAGGTATATATGGCGACCGGGCATTTGCCGTGTTGGATAGGGAAAGCGGGAAAATCGCCAGTGCGAAAAGGCCAAAGCTCTGGCGTTCCCTTTTATCGCTCACGGCTCAGCTTTTGGAAGACACTCGCACATTGGCAATCTCCCTACCCGATGGCCACACTATTCATTCGAACTCGGCGGATATTGACTCAGCTCTGTCCCAACTCCTTGGACGCCCCGTTTCTCTGGTATCCGAGCGCCGGCCCGGAATGCAGTTTGAACGCTCACGACCGGAAGAAGTGCTGGCTCACGGCCTTGATGCCGATGTTGGCATGGACGTGGGGGAAATCGGCGCAGCCGCCCCGGAAGGAGGTTTTTATGACTTTGCACCCGTGCATCTCGTCACTATCGCTTCCTTGGAAGAAATTTCGCGCAAGGCTGACCTCGATGGGCTGGAGGCAGAAAGATATCGGCCCAACATTGTGATCGAGAGTTCCGACACCACTCCCTTCGTTGAAAATAGTTGGAAAGGTCAGAAATTGCAGATCGGCAGCGCGGTACTGGAAATCATGGTACCCACGCCAAGATGTGCTGTGCCGACTTTGGCTCACGGCCTCGGACTTGCGCCAAAACCAGATGTATTACGAGCAATCCATGCGAACAATCGCGTGGACATACCTGATGCCGGGACGTTTTCATGCCTTGGCGTCTACGCGAAGATTCTTCACACTGGGGAAATAGGGCCGGGAGATTCAGTGCTTTTCGTAGATGACTGATCCGGGTGGGCGAGCATTAGCCATCTGCGTCACAGAAGCCTCCATCGTTGGAACAGCTGCTCCAATGGTCAGTCGTGGCGTCAGCTAACCGGCTCTAAAACCGAGTAGGCGCCGCTCTATAGTAGAAGCCCGTCCAGCTTTCAAGTTTATGAAGCTGTACTCGAATACGGCGTAACCAGCCTGTCTGAGTTTGAAGACCGGCTGAAAGGGCCTCGTCAACCAGAGTTCTAGGTCTTCGCGACCAAGAACTCTTCCGCGCACGATAATTGCAAGCCATCCTTCCGGTTCGTGAAGTAGCGTTGTGCAAGTGCGCTCGGAGGGACATGCCGAACATCCTGAAAGCCGGCACCCCGAGCCATGGCCATTATCTCTTCAGGCGCGAATAAGCTAATGAATGGTGTTCCGCTTGCGCGTGCACCCTCAAGCGCCTGCCCAAGCTGTAGCCGAACATCAGGCGGCATGAGATAGAGCGGCAACATGAACGTCATGGCGAGTGTCGATCCTGGCGCAAGCGCCGCGACCTGACGGAAAGTTGCCAGAGTTGCTTCTTTGGTCAGGTACATGCTGACGCCGGTGGAAGCTATGATGGCCGACTGCTTCGCATCGAAGCCCGCCTCCGCAAGTGCCTGCCAGACAGAGCCTCCTGCTTCGAAATCAACCGGGACAAAGCGCAACCATTCAGGAATGCCATAGCCAAGCGCGGTCAGCCTTTGGCGTTTCCATTCCTGGGGCGCCGGCTGATCGACTTCAAAGATGCGCATCCGACACGCAACGTCTGTCCTGCGTTGGGCGAAGGTGTCAAGACCGGCACCTAAAATGACATACTGCGCAACGCCGCGATCGGCTTGTTCAATGACCAGATCTTCGACAAACCTCGCTCTGGCAACCATCGACGCACGGAAGGTCTTAGTAAAATCGGGATCCATGTCGGGACGACGCCGCCACTCCGCGCCGGGTGCCAGAAGTCGAAGCCCAACCCTGTCCTCAAAGACGTAAGGCGCTGCATCGATCTGGACGTGCAGGGCACGCCACAGTGCGGTACGTTCTGCCGTGCTCTCCGGTGCCAAGTTCGCCTTGCGTTGCATCATGTTGATGCGCCGGCTTTTGACTGTGCCGGGGCTTCCAGGCTCCAGATCCGCCCATCCGGATCGCGGACAGTCATTTCCCGCGTACCCCAATGGGTATCTGCGAACGGCGAAACGACTTCAACCGGGGGGGCAAGGTCAAGGGTTTCGCCATCTCGAATCTTTAGCACCATTTGGATTGCAGGCTGCTCGTTCTCTGGCACTTCGGCGATGAAAAGATACGGGCCCGCCTCGTTGCGCAATTGTCCAGAATTATGATCGGTTTCAAAGTCAAGCTCATATCCCAAGGACTGAAAGAACTTTACGGACTTTCCCCAGTTATGGGTCGTCAGGAAGATTGCTTTCACACCTTTAGTCTTCATTGCTCATCTCCTTTTCTACGTCTGTTTTGGCTGCGCGAAAGAATGTCCCTCTTATTGGTCTTCTCGTCCAGATACGCGCGTAGCGCATCGGCAACGAGCGCCGAGAGTGACATTTCGGCTTCAATCGCATGATGTTTAATCTCTCGGATCAGGCTTACCGGGAGGTAAACGTTGAACTGCTTGACATCTTTGCTAGTCATAGAAGCTAGTATGCTAGCAAACTATAATAAAAACAACCCTGCTGGTGAGTGTGTGCCATGTCCGATGTTGAACAGCCCGAATTAGCTTATCGCCAGATTCTGGCCCTTACAGCGGCAATGTTTCTCTAGTATCTTACTGTTGCAATGTCGCTGCCGGCGGTGCCGGTCCAAGTTGTGGACGGCCAGGGACTGGATAACACCTGTGGGGGGCTAGCTATCAGGATTTTCTTTGTATCGACGATCCCAACGCGTAGCTGATGATCGACTCGGAGGCTAACATTGTACGCAGCGGGGCCTGCTCTTTTATGCTGCGGCCGGGCTGATCTGCTTCACCGCGAGTTGGCCTCAACTTCTCATGGGCGGCAGCTACACGGTGCTGATCGTTGGTCGCCTTCTGTTTGGTACCGGCGAGAACGTTGCTAACGTGGTCATGATAAGCTAGGCCATTAGGGTGATGGGGCAGGCGAGAACTGGCTGGTCATGTCACTCAAGTACGGTGCCTACGCAGTCGGTGGTCCATTGGAACTTGTGCTTCTGAATAGGCTTCGCTTGGCTGATGGTTGCCTGCACGGTGCTGCCAATCGTCGGGTTAGCTGCCTCTATCGGCTGCCAGCGGTGGCACCATATGCGGGTTACCGGGAGTCCTTCTGGCGGATAATCGGTCGCATTTGGCGTCCGGGTACGGCTCTAGGTCTTCAGAGCATTGGATTTGCTGGCCTTGACGCTTTCTCGTCCCACTATGTGGCTGGCCCTATGCAGGTTGGGGCCTCACCTTATTTGGAGTTGGTGTTGGCGTTAGCTTTGTTGCTGTCACCTGTCAAATCGAAGCGGTGGAACGCCTGTCGCTGCCGTTTCGCTCATTATTGAAGTGTGCGGCCAGTATCTTTTGTGAATGGCTCATGGTCCATATCCTGCATTGGCCGGTGCTCTTTTGACGGGCTTTGGCTGTTCGATGGTGTTCCCGGCGATGAGAGCTGAAGTCGCCAAGCTGGTGCCGCCTCATCTGTGTGGGACAACGTTTGGCGGATTCGCGGACTTCCAAGATCTTGCGTATGCCGTAACGGGACCGGCAGTCGGATTGTTGGCTGATAGATCAAGCTATACGTCGGCGTTTCTGATTGGTGGTATTGCGGCGACGTTCGCACTCGGTATCGTAATCTCGGTGCATAAGCGCGCAGGCATTGCCGTGTAGTGAGTGAGGAAAAATCGCGGCTTCTGTAGTTAATCTTGCCCCTCCTAATTATCGAAGGAACCGCATGCGGAATTGGCCTGCCGGCACGTTGTGGAGTTGTCCCCCGACGAATTGTCCGAGCTGCGCCGGGACATGGTCGAGTCATCAGGTATTCTTGAAGCTGGTCCCGTTATTCTGGTGTCCACGAGGGGGACAGATGGCCGAACGAATTTGATGACCGCAGGTTTCCACATGATGATGCAGCATGCCCCACCGCTGGTCGGTGTGATTTTCGGCCCTTGGGATTACAGCTATCAAGCATGGCAAGATCCTCTGTTGATGCATGTCATGCATCCAGAAAATTCGTCTACAGAACAATATAAAAAACAAGACGAACTTCTAGCATATTATTTTTCAAAGTATTATAAGTGATTTTTTGATCTGGATAATTTAGTTCTGTCAGTTTACAGCCCCGTCTTCCAGCCGTATCGTAGGCCCACTCATACGTCCCACTTTTCATTAACCACTGGCTTTCCGTCTTGTTTTCCCTTTGCAGACGGATATGTTCGTCAATAGCCAGAGTATTAAGCTGATGATAGATTGCAGATTTTTTCCGTTTGAGTTTATCCAGGCAAAGAATCTGCCAGAGTTTTTACCAGCCATCCACTGACTTCTGCATCAAGAACGGGGCATTCTGTTACTGGATCCTGTCTCGGACAGGTAAGGCGATGCTCAAGATACCTTTTTGCAGCATGAGCCGTCTCAATCTGTTTACCCAGACCTTCAATCCGTTCCTGGAGTATACCCCTCGTTCCGCCTTTTGATTCTTTACCGATAACTGCTGAAATATCGGACAGTGTAAGGTGCCCGGAATGCTGTAAGAGTTGTATCAACACCAGCCGTTTCAGCTCCTTTTCCCCGTAATAACGACGTCCTGCATGCCGGGACGCAGGCAGCAAGAGGTTAATTTCTTCATAATAGCGAAGAGCAGAAGGGCGAATGTTGAATAATCTGGAAACTTCGCCAATTGACAGGAACAATGTTTTTTCATTCATAGTACGGATTTTATGCAAAATTAACCTTGACTTCAAGTTGACTTGAACCATTAGCGTTTTCACTGTGTACACGCCGCGGCTACTTTCCCGGTCTGTACCACTACATTTCAAACTTTCCAGTACATAAGGAGTAATGCATGAACAGTGAAAGCACTATACATGGCAATGTAGCCCCGGGATTCGGGCGCGTAAAAGAGGAGTTTGCAGCGGTTGCAGCGGCAGAGGGCGGCTCCCTCAGCGCACAACTGGCAGCCTACCATAATGGGAAACTTGTTGTTGATTTGTGGACGGGACCAGAGATCCAGGGTGATTCTCTTCTTGGCGCTTATTCTGCAAGTAAGGGGGCGGGCGCATTAATTGTCGCACTGCTTACACAGGAAAGAATACTTAACCTTGAAGAAAAGGTGAGCCACTATTGGCCAGAATTTGCTGTAAATGGTAAAGCCCATATCACTTTACGTGAGTTGATGAGCCATCAGGCGGGTCTGGTTGGTTCGGATGAGGGATTCACTATTGAACAGCTTGCTGATGACCGTTATGTTGCGGCACGCCTTGGCGCACAACGTCCCTACTGGCAACCCGGTTCAGCGTTCGGTTACCATGCTCTGGTTATGGGGGCTCTCGAAAATGAAGTCGTATATCGTGCCACAGGGAAAACTGTGCAGGAGATTTTCTCTGAGCGGGTGAGAATCCCTTATAATATTGACTTTTATTTGGGGCTGACGGAAGCGCTTGACAGTCGATATCTTCACTCGCGCCCACACATATCCACGCCTGAACGGGTGGCATTACTGGCTGCAAGAGCAACTGCACCTGACAGCATTACGGGGGTTGCTTTTAACAGGCATCATCCACAGAACCCTGCTGTATGGGAGCTAACGAACCTGGATATAGTTCGACGTTCCGGGACTGTCTCATTTGGAGGTGTCGCCTCAGCACGTGGCCTGGCGAAAATGTACGCCGTTTCGATCACTTCTGTTGATAACAAAGCACCGCTACTTAATCCTGAAACCGTTTCATCATTCAGCCAGATACAGTCTATCGGACATGATGTTGTTCTTAAGGATTTTAAAGCTTTCGCTGTCGGCTTCCACGCCACGTCTGAATACTATCCGTCCCTCGGTCAGGGGGCATTTGGTCATAGCGGAGCGGGGGGACAACAGGCTTTTGCCGATCCCCGGAATGGTCTGGCTTATGGATATACGCGCAGGCGATTCCCTTTCCCGAATGCTCAGGCTCCTGAAAATGATCGTCTGGTAAAAGCGCTCTATGCTGCGATAGGACAATAATTCTTAAATTACGAGGATGGGAGTGTACAGATAATAAGCCCTCCCCGAATTCCCAGATTTTGAGATTTTGAGATTTTGAGATTTTGAGATTTTGAGATTTTGAGATTTTGGAAGGACACAATATCATTGCATCTGCGGTCATATAAGGCCATTTTTTTACGATGTATATATAAAAGTCATCTCAGAAACTGAGATGACTTTTATCGTAGGTGCGTGCATCCTTTTTAGCAAACCGAAGATGGTTTGACAGTGCGGATTATGCGTAATCGTCGTCTCAGCACCGTCTGGCAGATCCTGAAATTCCTGCGAGGATAGTGGACATCAAATATGGTGGACGCTATACATGAAGTCATTAACCGCAGTGCGTAAAAAAAGCCCTTATTATCCCGTTGAGTTCAAAACCAAAATGGTTGAACTCTCACATCAACCAGAGATCTCCGTAGCGCAACTCGCTCGTCAGCATGGGATCAACGATAATCCGTTGTTCAAGTGGCGTCAGTACTGGCGCGAAGGAAAACTGATCTTACCCAGCAATAGTGGACACGCGACTAAGTGAGTAAACTCTCAACCAGAGGTGACTCGCATGACAAAACCAACATCAACCACCAAAAAGCCACACAAGCAGCACACTCCTGAATTTCGTCAGGAAGCCCTGAAACTGGCTGAACGCATTGGGGTGGCAGCTGCCGCCCGCGAACTTAACCTGTATGAATCACAGCTCTACAACTGGCGAAGCAAACATTCAGTGACGCAAAACAACGCTATGGCGCGCCACGCCTGACGGATGAGCTTCGTGCCCAGGGTTACCGGTTCAACGTGAAAACCGTGGCTACCAGCCTGCGTCGTCAGGGGCTACGGGCGAAAGCTTCACGAAAGTTCAGTCCGGTCAGTTACCGCGAACATGGTCTGCCAGTCTCAGAGAATCTGCTGAAGCAGGGCTTTTACGCCAGCGGCCCGAATCAGAAGTGGGTGGGTGACATCACGTATCTTCGCACTGGTGAAGGCTGGCTTTATCTGGCCGTGGTTATCGATCTGTGGTCGCGGTCAGTCATTGGTTGGTCGATGTCCTCACGGATGACAGCACAGCTTGCTTGCGATGCGTTACAGATGGCGCTGTGGCGGCGTAAACGTCCGGAAAACGTCATCGTGCATACAGACAGAGGCTGTCAGTACTGTTCAACGGATTACCAGAGCTTGCTGAAACGCCATAATCTGCGGGGGAGTATGAGCGCCAGAGGTTGTTGTTACGACAATGCCTGTGCGGAAAGCTTCTTCCATACGCTGAAGGTGGAATGTATCCACGGAGAGGACTTTGTCAGCCGGGAAATCATGCGGACAACAGTGTTTA
Source organism: Citrobacter sp. RHB20-C16 (assembly GCF_013890155.1). Taxonomy (NCBI): domain Bacteria; kingdom Pseudomonadati; phylum Pseudomonadota; class Gammaproteobacteria; order Enterobacterales; family Enterobacteriaceae; genus Citrobacter; species Citrobacter sp. RHB20-C16. The sequence goes on from NZ_CP057630.1 coordinate 764,996, forward strand.
ATTATATTGAGTGTGATTACAATCGGTGGCGTCGTCACGGTACCTGTGGCGGTCTTAGTCCGGAACAATTTGAAAACCAGAACCTCGCTTAGGGTTGTGTCCATATTACGCGGGTAGGATCAAACTACGTCCTCCTTCAACAACAGAAAACAGCGTACCTGAGCTGCTCCCAATAACACTTGATGCCGAAGATGTTGTTCCTGCGACCTCCTCACTGTTAGAACCTGTAGCTGCTGCAGCACCTGAATCACTCAATATCTGCTGTGAAGTGACGTTCCGGCACGGATCACTCCGTCTGAATGGTGCCATCAGCGAAAATACGGGAGCTTAAACGCTGATTCCATTACCATCAGGGACAAAGATCTGGCTGGTCGCTGATATCACCGATATGAGAAACGGTTTTAACGGACTGGCGGCAAAGGTGCAGACGACGCTGAAAGACAATCCGATGTCAGGTCACGTTTTTATCTTCCGTGGGCGTAATGGTAGTCAGGTAAAGCTCCTCTGGTCTACCGGCGATGGACTGTGTCTGCTGACCAAACGGCTGGAGCGCGGCCGCTTCGCCTGGCCGTCAGCCCGAGATGGTAAAGAGATGAAAACGCTATCGCGACACTCGGAGCTGGCGAAGGCCTTCACGTACGCCCTGAACCAGTGGCCAGCGCTGGCGTACTATGCGGAGGACGGCTGGGTCGAAGCAGATAACAACATCGCTGAAAATGCCCTACGGAAGGTCAGCCTGGGTCGTAAAAACTGGTTGTTCTTCGGCTCAGACCACGGAGGTGAACGTGGAGCGCTGCTGTACAGTCTGCTCGGGACATGCAAACTGAACGGAGTGGATCCGAAAGGCTACCTCCGCCATGTGCTTGACGTCATAGCGGACTGGAAGGTCAACCGGGTCAGCGAACTGCTCCCCTGGCGCATCACACTGCCAACTGAATAACCTATCCCCATCAATACGGTTCTCGCTGGATGCTTACCATTGAACTGGGGTCCTAGCCAGCAACCTCTCTTTCTAACGCCAAACAGCAACGTAAAAGTGTCCGCAACATGCTTAATAGCTTTGCAAAATTAGTGCGGCTACGTTGTGTATTCGCATTGTCATCGATCACTATTTCTGCTATTCAATCGATGACAATTCGTACCGGGCATCACTGGCGTAATGCAGGGGGCATTTTATATAGTGCCGTTGGTTCAGTAATTCGGGGAGCTAAAATCGCTCAGAAAAGTACCGGGTAAGATAAGTAATGCACGTTTTAATTCTCCCGCTGGTAGACGGACGCTGAGGATACACAGCCCAGATATCCGCTTCCTGATACCATTGAGGGAGGATATGAATGAGCTTGCCATTTTCGATATACTTCTCCACATCCCAGGTAGAACGTAATACAATTCCGTGGTTCAGTAATGCCCAGGTCAGCACAACACTGCCGCTGTTTGACGTATGAAACGTATTCAGACGGCAGGTAAATTCCTGTTGTCCATCCGTCAACACCCAGTTTCCAAGAACAGCATTACGCTCCTGGAGCATCAGACAATGATGATCAACAAGCTCATCAATTGATGATGGCATACCAGCCTGATGAAGGTAATCCGGGGAGGCACACAAAATACGACGGTTTGTGGCGAGTTTTTTCGCTATATAAATTTCTTTAAAATCATTCCCGACGTGTATCTCAATATCTATCCCTTCTTCAACCAGATCAACATCGCGATCGCTGAGCAGTAATTTTACTTTAAGCCCTGGATACGACCGTATCAGCCCTGACAGCGCCCCGGCAACATACTCGTTTCCAAAACCGAAAGAGCAACTGATGGTGATATTGCCGCTGAGCATATCATCCGGCTCTGTAATGCTGCTGACGTAATCACCCATCTGCTCAACCAGCTGTATCGCTCCGGAGAGGGCATTTTCACCGTCAACGGTCAGACGTACCATCCGGTTATTGCGAAAAAATAAGCGGGTATTCAGGTTTTTTTCAAGCAGTGCGATCCGTTTACTGATATAGGAAGCCGATTGCCCAAGCTCAAGCGCTGCCCGGGAGAAACTACCGTTTCGGGCAACGGTGATAAACACTTGTAAATCTTCAACAGAAGGCCAGCCTTCATGAGGCTGACGGTAATATTTACCAACAATATTTTTTTTCATAATCAGTCAGAAAATTCAGGAGTACAGGAGCGTTATAGCACTGTTCCGAGAAAAGACTGAACACGGTGAAGAAAAATTTCCGGGATCTCTTCATGAGGAGAATGCCCGCAGGGAAGCGCTTCTCCCCTGATATCTTTTGCCTTTCCGGACCAGGTCTCAACAACATCATATAACTGACCTACTGTGCCTTTTGCCCCCCACAGTAAAAGCAGCGGACACTCGATACGCTTGTGTCGATCCTGTTGATCATCATCCAGATCTATGGAAGCCGAAGCCCGATAATCCTCACAGACTGAGTGAATCATATCCGGATTCTGGTAGCACCTCAGATAGTCATTAAATGCCTTATCTTCAGTAGCCCCTGGGGTCTTGAGCTGACCTCCGATATGTTTTCGCAAGAAAAACTCCGGGTCATGCGCAATCATTTTTTCCGGCAATGGCTCCGGCTGGATCAAAAAAAACCACCAGAAATAACGAGTGGCAAAAGCTTTATCGGTCCGTGCATACATGGTGGCAGTGGGGGCGATATCAATGAAAGTACAGCTTGTAACCCGGTGGGGATAATCAAGAGCAAGCCTGTGCCCCACCCGCCCCCCCCGATCATGACCAATAAAGGAAAAAGTCTGGATCTGGAGTGCATTCATCAGCATGACAATGTCATTTGCCATGACACGTTTTGAATACGGGCGGTGTGTCTCATCGCTGGCGGGTTTTGAACTGTCACCATATCCGCGCAGGTCGGGAAGGATAACCGTATAATATTTTGCCAGTTCCGGCGCAACCTTACGCCAGGTAACATGGTTTTGCGGGTGCCCATGCAGCATCACCAGAGGAGCTCCGCTGCCCCCTATCGCAACCCGGAGCATGATACCATTTTCCAGGACAACATCCCTGAGTTCAAAGCCAGGAATGAAAGGGGATGCACCACGTTCATAGATTGTATTCATGACCTTGTCCTTATACCAGCATAGCCGCAGCATCTGTATATCCTGCATCCCGAACGACATTGTGCAGTACCCCGATATGCTCAATTTCCACTTCCACAACATCACCATCATGCAGAAAAAGTGGCGGCGTACGTTTCTTCCCGACCCCACCGGGAGATCCGGTAAGAATGACATCACCGGCAGAAAGAACGGTAAATGTGCTGATATAAGCAATGAGAAATGCGATGCTGTGTATCATATTCGCCGTGGAGTCCCGCTGAACTTCGCGACCATTTAATCGGGTAACAAGCTGTATATTTTGTGGTTCCGGGATTTCATCTGCCGTAACAAGCCAAGGACCAAAAGCCCCCGTTGATGGCCAGTTTTTCCCTGCTGTATACCAGGTGTGCTGCCAGTCTCTTACAGAACCATCCATATAGCAGCTGTATCCGGCCACGAAGCTTAAAGCCTGTTCTTCAGAAACATGTGAACAACGCCGACCTATCACAACAGCAAGTTCGCCTTCATAATCAAACTCACAAGTGTTATTGGGTTTGAGCAATACCGAATTATGACCGACCTGAGTATCCGGAAAACGAATAAATAAGGTGGGTGCCGGATTTATTTCATTAAATTCCTTTCGCTTTTCCGCGTAGTTCATACCTGCGCAAATAATTTTCCCAGGCTCATCAATGACGGGAAGAAACGGTATAGCCTGAATATCGTGATCCGGATTGTCATACCGAAATGTTGCGGCTTCCGGCAGGGCATTATTTTCCAGCAAGGATTTGAGGGTCGGATATCTGTCCCCCAGTCTCAGAAAGAGATCAATAATACCGGTATTCTCCTTGATGATGCCGTAACGTCTGCGGTTATGAATACTGTACTGAACGAGTTTCATTATTTATCTCCTGTTATCAGTCCGTTACAGGTTGTGGTTTCAGCCAGGGGGAGCGGGAAAAATACTGTTTTTCAAACCGCGTTATGTCCTGCTGATATTTTAACGTCCAGCCAATAGCATCCCCTCCAGCAGATAACATCTCACGAACCATCTGACTGACATGGAAAGGAAATACACCATTTTGTGTGATGATCTCCCCGTCCGTGAGAGAAACGGTGATACGGTTCATTTCAGGATCGTTTGCAATCCGGCTTAACTGTTTTACTGAAGCATCGTCCAGGGAGAGGGTCAGTATGCCGTTACGCTGGCAGTTATCATTAAAAATACCGGCAAAAGTAGAGCCGATCAGCGCCCGGATACCGAGCTGTTTCAGACCCCATACAGCATGCTCCCGGCTGGAACCGCATCCAAAATTTGGACCTGTCAGCAAAAAAGAAGCATTCTGCCAGCCAGGCCTGTTTAAGATGAAGTCCTCATTCAGTTGCCCGTCCGGGGTAAAACGGAGATCAAAAAACACGCCTTTATCCAGACCGGCACGATCAATTCCCTTAAGGAATTGCTTTGGCATAATGACATCGGTATCAATATTCGCGTCAGGCATGGGAGCAATAACACCTGTAATCTGATTAAACTCGTCCATTTTCTTCTCCGGAATCAAGCAAAAGGCGTACATCTTCAAGGTGTCCGGCAACGGCAGCTGCTGCGACCATGGCGGGGCTCATCAGATGTGTTCTGGCACCTGCCCCTTGTCTGCCGGGAAAATTGCGGTTAGTACTGGATGCACAGCGCTCCCCCGGTAGAAGTACATCCTCATTCATGGCCAGACACATTGAACAGCCGGACTGCCGCCATTCAAATCCTGCATCAATGAATATTCTCGCCAGCCCTTCGTTTTCTGCCTGCTTCCGGACCTGCGTGGAACCGGGAACAATAATGCCTCTTACGTGGGGCGCAATTTTTCTGCCTGCCAGCACACGGGCTGCGGCTCTGAGATCTTCAATCCTTCCATTCGTACAGGAGCCAATAAATGCATGGGAGATCCGGATATCGCGAAATGGTGTACCGGGTGCAAGCTCCATATACTGCAGAGCCTTCTTTATAGCCTGCTGCTTTAAGGGGTCCGGTTCTTTTCCGGGAAAAGGAACTGAACCGCCAATTGAACCGGTCTGGTCGGGGCTTATTCCCCAGGTCACTTTGGGTTCAATTTCCCGGCAGTCAATTTCCACTGTTTTGTCAAATACCGCATCAGGATCGCTGTACAGGGTTGACCACCGGGCTAATGCCTGGTCCCATAACTCGCCATTCGGTATCTGAGGTTTCCCCTGAATGTAATCAAACACTTTCCGATCCGGGGCAATAATTGCGCCACGGGCGCCTGCTTCCACAGCCATATTACATAGGGTCATGCGTCCTTCCATACTGAGGGAACGGATTGCTTCACCCTGAAATTCTATGGCATAGCCTGTAGCACCAGATGCACCGGTTTTTTCAAGCAGCTGTAGAATGATATCTTTGGCTGAGCAGGCCCAGGGTAATGTATTGCTAACCATGACCTTCATATTCTTTAGTCGACGATATATGAGCGTCTGCGTCGCCAGAAGATGTTCTATTTCCGATGTACCAATGCCAAATCCAAGCGCGCCAAACGCACCATATGTCGTGGTATGACTGTCACCTGCGGCAATAACCATACCAGGCATAATCAATCCCTGTTCATGCGCTACGACGTGTTCAATTCCCTGACGCGGATCCATCACATCGAATAGCTCAATTCCAAAGTCCCGGGCATTCCTGCGAAAATAATCCACCTGCAGTTGTCCGCCGGGATCGGTCATGGACGCATCCCTGTCTGGTCTGGTGGGATTAACGTGATCGATATTAAGCAGAAAAGCCTCCGGATGGCGTACCGTACGATGATGCTCCCGTATGCCACTGAAAGCCTGCGGGCTTGTATATTCATTAAGGATAGAACGGTCTATATAAAGAAGGACATGCCCTTCTTTATCAAGTTCCCGCACTGTATGTGTTTCAATCAGTTTTTCGTAAAGTGTTTTGGCTAACATTGACTTATCCAGAGTAACTAATGCTACAGGCTCAGGGGTGATAAATACGTCGCTTTTGTATCATGCCATAAATCTGGCAATACATTATTTCTATAAAGAAAAGTACTGCATTACAGAGTGTGTATTGAACTAAATAATTTCGGAAAGACTGTTTTTCTCGGCTGCTTTTTGATACTCGTATTTCGCTGATATCACCCGTGTGATCATAAGCCCAATGCCCAGCATAACAAGACAGGATATCGCCAGACCGCCCCACCCTTGTATGGCGAACAACCAGCCATTGACATACCCCATTACCGCACCACCGGAATAATAAGAGAGTAAATAAAAAGAGGTGGCCTGTCCTTTTGCACTGGATGTTCTGGCACTGACCCAGGCAAGAATGATTGAATGTGATGAGAAGAATGCAGCTGAAAGGAGCACCACGCCAGATATAAATAACCAGACAGACTCAGCAATAAATGTAATAAACACCCCAACCATCATAAAACTAATTAAAAAACTTAAAACATTCATTGATCCATATCGGATTGCCTGACGAGCAGCATAAGGTGCAATGAAAAAAGTAAGGGAAAAACTCAGTGGTATTAGCCCAATCCATGTATAGTCGAGGTTGTACGGAGCATTGTGTAAATTAAAAGCTAAAAAATTAAAGATGGACGTAAATGAACCGAACAGAATAAAACCTGTTATGAAACATAACGAAACTTTAATGTTTCTGATATGGTTCAGTCCCCCCCGGAAGACAACCGATAACTGTAGTGATGAGGATGCTTTAAAATTTCTCGATGCCGGTAACAGGAATTTCACCGCAAGAGCAATAATAATCAGGACACAACCAAAAAGAGAAAATATAACTTCAACAGAAAAATGCTCCATCATCTGGGTCGCAATAACCCTCCCTGACATACTTCCCAGAGAATTGCCAAAGATAAAATAACTGGTGATGATCCCGGCCATACCCGGAGAGACCTCTTCACTGATATATACCGTAATTGCTGCAGTAACACCGCTGACCGCAATACCCAGCAGTGCCCGGAAGATAACTAAAACCTGCCATGATGGTGCCAGCGCGCACAGTAACGTCAAAACACCTCCGGCAAAAAGGGATGCAAATATTACAGGTTTGCGACCAAAGCGATCCGATAACGAACCGCTGAACAACATGGCAAATGCCAGGAACCCTACTTCGGCAGATAATATCATGCCAACCTGATTCAGCGGAATATGATAAACCTCACTCAGTTTTGGTAGCAGCGCCTGAATAGAGTACAGTGATGCAAGTTCAGCCAGTCCGGCAAGTGGCAGAATAAACAACATTGGAAAATAACTGCCACTTCCGTCTTTTATTATATTCCCCATTGCTATCTCCAGTATTTATTTCCTGACACAACCTCAGGTCAGGATTCAGCATCTAAGGTAGTGAATAAAAAAATTATGTAGGGTGATAGCCATCACGCTTTAGCCTTAGCAATATTTCACAAATGTGTTTTACTAATTTCCAATAAGACATCTTGATGCACTAGAAAAATTTACCCAGCCCAATTTAAACTATCCTAGAAGGGATTATCAGAGTGTCTCAACTGATAATTTCTGAAGGTAAAAATATGACAGACAGCAGATGGCGGATAGACTGGCCCCCTGAATCTCCAGACAGTTGGTATCACTTAAGTTAGTGGTAAGCGTAAAGTGATCGCCGTATTGACGACTATTTATTGGTGGGATCTGCCTTCCATGACAGGAGCTCGGCGACTTTGTTCGACGGCCACTCCGGTAGCACACTCAGTATATGGCGAAGGTAATCACCGATCCGTTTCAGAGCCTCTTCTGCTGTGAAGTGGTCAACAAAAACTGGCCACCGCGTTAGAGTTTTTCCAGTATCGGTTTTCTGATTCGTTTGGTGGTAACCCACCATTATATTCGTGCGGTCTTATTGCGCTGTAATATCCAACGATATAGTCCGTTATTGCGTGGGCTGCATCGCTGAAGCTTACATAGCCCGTCGCCGGCACCCATTCGTTCTTCAGACTCCTGAAGAAGCGCTCCATTGGGCTGTTATCCCAGCAGTTTCCACGCCGACTCATACTCTGCCTGAACCGGTATCGCCACAGTAACTGCCGGAACTGCCTGCTCGTATAATGACTGCCTTGAGCGCTGTGGAACATCACCCCGACTGGCTTACCACGGGTTTCCCATGCCATTTCCAGTGCTTTCATGGTGAGCCTGCTGTCCGGCGAGAACGACATGGCCCAGCCCACTGGTTTTCTTGCGAACAGGTCGGGAACAACGGCGAGGTACGCCCAGCGCTTACCTGTCCAGATATAGGTCACATCACCGCACCACACCTGATTTGGTTCCGTTACGGCGAACTGTCGCTCAAGATGATTCGGGATAGCAACGTGCTCATGACCGCCACGCTTATACCGGTGAGTCGGCTGCTGGCAACTGACCAGCCCCAGCTCTTTCATGAGTCTGCCAGCAAGCCAGCGCCCCATCTGGTAGCCTCTCTGGGTTGCCATTGTGGCGATGCTTCTTGCTCCGGCAGAGCCCTGGCTGATGCCATGCAGTTCAAGTACCTGACTGCGTAATACAGCCCGTCTGCCGTCTGGCTTTTCAGGACGGTTTTTCCAGTATTTGTAGCTGCTGCGATGAACCCCGAACACATGGCAGAGAGTGGCCACAGGATAACGCGCCCTGAGTTTCCCGATTATCGAGAACTGTTCAGGGAGTCTGACATCAAGAGCGCGGTAGCCTTTTTTAATATTTCATTTTCCATTTCAATACGTTGTAGCTTTTTCCTGAGCTCACGGATTTCAATTTGTTCCGGGGTAATGGGGGAGGCTTTTGGTGTTTTGCCCTGCCGTTCATCACGTAATTGTTTCACCCATCGCGTCATTGTGGAAAGGCCGACATCCATAGCGCTGGCTGCATCTGCCACGGTATAGTGCTGGTCAACGACCAGTTGAGCGGATTCGCGTTTAAACTCTGCGCTGAAATTTTTTTTTTTCATTATGGCACCTGTGTTGTTCTGAGGTGAGCATATCACCTCTGTTCAGGTGGCCAAATTCAGTAAACCACTTCATCAACGATTTCCGTCCCTGCGGAGTTACCCAGCTATCGTTATTTGATGAGGTAGGTCGTATGCAAACAGTGACGCGCTCATGAATGTACTGGATACGATAAACAACTCAGGCAAAGGTAAAGTATGGTTTGCCGGTCGGGGCATCGCACCGGCGTGGTCAATGAAGAGAGATATGCTCTCTCCAGCCTACACAACGAGATGGGACTCGATACCGATCGCTACACTCTGAGGTATCGCAATCAGGAAAAATGCCTTCCGTCTGCTGGTGGTTGATATTTGCTCTGGTGTTACCATTTGGGTATAATGTAATGACCAAATGGAGGTTTGCTATGAAAACTTTTAGTTTGTCCTCAACTCCAGCCAGACCACAGCGCCTCTGGCAGGTTGCCGGGTTAAATAATGCTGATGGCGTAGCGCTTCTGGGCCAAATCAATGAAGGCCTGGACGGGAAGGTGGCGAACCGGATCACTGACTGGGCCAGAATAACCCAGAATGACCTGAGAAAAATGTCCGGTATCCCGTCAACCACATTTAGCCGCAGTGTGAAGGCACGTTTTAACCCGGAACAAAGTGAACGTCTGGTACGTATTATCCGCGTCATTGATCGGGCGGTAGATTTGTTTGAAGGCGACAGGGAAGCCGCACAGAAGTGGTTGAACGAACCTAACCGGGCATTGAGCTGGAAAGTGCCAGCAGACCTGATGGCATCCGAAACGGGAGCCTATGAGGTCATTAAGCTGATTACGCGTCTGGAGCATGGGGTGTACTCGTGATCCTCTACAGGCTGACGAAAACAAAGTATCTTTCTACGGCCTGGACCGGATATGGTGCGAAAGAGGCTGGTGGGCGCTGGAATAGCGTGGGGGTGTCAATGGTATATGTCTCCGAAACGGCTTCACTAACGATGCTGGAGACGCTGGTACACCTGCATGCGGCACAGATAATGGACTCTTTCACGCTATTGAGTATCGATGTGCCTGATGAACTGATCCAAAGCGCAAACATGGATGAATTACCGGGCAACTGGGCTGATGAGGATGCGCCTCAGGAACTGGCTGATTACGGAGATGCCTGGTCATTTACCAGGAGCTCGGTTGCACTGCGTGTTCCCTCAGCCTTATCGCCGGTAGAGTTCAATTATCTGTTAAATCCTGAGCACCCTGAGTTTTACGGGATCGTGCTGAAGGCTCAACAGATACCGTTCCGGTTTGATAGTCGTCTTAAACCTGACAGGAAGTGAAGCAAGAGATGATAGGGCGCTGTCATGATGCCTGGCGCTCCTGTCCGGTGTCACATAAAAAAAGCCCGCCAGCGGCGGGCAAAGACTACACACAGCTATTACAGGATGATTCAGGCAGTTTCTTCGTAAACGTGGTAATGACTCCAACTTACTGATAGTGTTTTATGTTCAGATAATGCCCGGCTTTGTTGAATAAATCAGATTTCGGGTAAGTCTCCCCCGTAGCGGGTTGTGTTTTCAGGTAATACGCACGCTTTCAGGCATACCTGCTTTCGTCATTTTGTTCAGCGCTCGTACCAGGGCCATAGCCTCCGCAACCTGACCATCGTAGTCACGCAGCGTCAGTGAACCCCCGAACAGCTGTTTTACCCGGTACATCGCCGTTTCCGCTATCGAGCGACGGTTGTAATCTGTTGTCCATTTCCACCGCGCATTACTCCCGGTCATTCGCTGATTAGCCACTGCACGGTTACGGTCTGCATATTCACCGGGCCAGTAACCCGCACCTTTTCGGGGTGGGATAAGCGCGCTGATTTTCTTACGCCGCAGTTCATCGTGACAGAGCCGGGTGTCGTAAGCGCCGTCTGCCGATGCTGCCCTGATTTTTCTGTGAGTCTGCCGGATAAGACCCGGGAAGGCTTCTGAGTCCGTCACATTGTTCAGCGACAGGTCAGCGCAGATGATTTCATGTGTTTTACTGTCAACGGCGAGATGCAGCTTACGCCAGATACGGCGGCGTTCCTGGCCATGCTTTTTGACTTTCCACTCGCCTTCACCGAAGACCTTCAGCCCGGTGGAATCAATTACCAGGTGTGCGATTTCACCCCGGGTGGGCGTTTTGAAACTGACATTAACCGACTTTGCCCGCCTACTGACACAGCTGTAATCCGGGCAGCGCAACGGAACATTCATCAGTGTAAAAATGGAATCAATAAAACCCTGCGCAGCGCGCAGGGTCAGCCTGAATACGCGTTTAATGACCAGCACAGTCGTGATGGCAAGGTCAGAATAGCGCTGAGGTCTGCCTCGTGAAGAAGGTGTTGCTGACTCATACCAGGCCTGAATAGCTTCATCATCCAGCCAGAAAGTTATGGAGCCACGGTTGATGAGGGCTTTATTGTAGGTGGGCCAGTTGGTGATTTTGAACTTTTGCTTTGCCACGGAACGGTCTGCGTTGTCGGGAAGATGCGTGATCTGATCCTTCAACTCAGCAAAAGTTCGATTTATTCAACAAAGCCGGTGAGAAGATAAATACCGGGAATAATAGAGCGTGACGCAGTTTACACGTGAGTATTCGCGTATGTTCGGTCAACCACCGGCTCGCAGTATCTGTGACGCTCGCGAAAGTGAATAGTCGGTGAAGTGCGTTGCGCCGATAGATGGCCTGGCTTAACAGGAGGAATCGTTTTCAGCGCATGCCCTTATCCCGAAGCTCATCCAGTCATCATCAGGAATAACCAGTGTCGGCTGCCTGTTACGTACCACTGGCACCTTTCAATAATGGAGGCTCAATCTGATTAGGCGGGGATGGACGTATGAAGACGGCCAGGCTAAGCGCCAGCAAACTGCACCAGAAAACGAGGTGATAACCGCTGATATGTGCGGCAACGTGCGCTTCTCGCGCCAGCAATTGAGCGATTCCCGCCACCCCTGGTTCAGCACGTTCCACTACCCAGGGATCGCCAGCCGAAAAATAATTGCTCAGGCTTGCGCGACTGGTGTCACCGGATATTCGCAGCCACGTTGACATGACTGTACCGGCCGCAACCGGCATCAGCACGCGGGCGATGGATACATATGCCCCCAGCGCCACGCCGTGCAGTGGATTGAGATTTGTGACAAAAGCGGCAATAAGACCGGTAAGCATGATGCTTTCGCCTAACGACTGCATACCAAGGATCGTGACGAATTGATCCACCCTCCAGTCATGGCTGACGTAGGTGCCTTGCCAGGCGGTCAGGGCAATGACGATCAGGCCGCAGATGATAAGGAGCCGGGGTTCTATTCGTCTTGCCAGGTAAATGGCCAGTGGTGTCGCAGCAAGGTAGGCACCGAAAGCAATCCACGTCGCGGTGCCGGTCTGCATTGGCTTCAGGTTCCCCATTTGCGTCAGGAATGTCGGGATCAGCAGAGACGTGGGGGTCATCAGCACGCCGAACAGGCAGGCGATCACCAGACAGATGCAAATATTGCGGTTGCCGAAGGCAATGAGACTTGAAAAGCTGTCTTTCTGGATGAGGGCGCGTAACACGGATGCGCAGAACAGGACGACTCCACCGGCCAGCGTGGACATGGCGAGTCCGGAATCGCTCCAGCCCAGTCGCTCGGCCGAGTCGATGCCAATGAAAGCCAGAACCAGCGCCGAGCAGAACAGGGTCAATCCAGCCCAGTCGCCCTGCCGTAACTGGGAGCGGTCGAGCGGTGACAACGGCAACGCCTTCCATGCCAGAAAAGCAATGACCGGGCTGACAAAGGCAGTTGTCCAGTACACCCAATGCCAGCCAACCTCCTCGACCAGAAAAGCGGAGGTGCCATAGCCGGCGTCCATGCCCGTAGACACGCGCAGACTGTATGCCCCCATGACTACCAACCAGAAACGGGGATGCACGCTTCGCAGCGCCAGCGAAATGGTTAACGGCAGATAAATACCCAGGCACAACCCGACAATGGCGTGCAGTGTGACCAGCACCGGATAGTGGTGGGCGAATGCGGGGATCAGGAAGGCGACGAGACCGAGCATGAGGCTGGGCGCAACCAGCAGACGGGTTGGCCCGATTACCGTGGCAAGCCAGGGAGCGATCGGCATTGTGACAAGTTGCGCACCATTTAATGCCGTACCCAGCCAGGCGGCTTCCAGCACATCCAGGCCGAACTGCCCGCGTAAGTCGGGCAGGGCCGCCGAAAATAAGCGCCCCTGAAATGTGGTGAGCACAGCGCCAAGAAAAATTGTCGCGACCGTCAGTATAGGGCGCGGACGCGTCGTGTTAGCAAAAAAGTTGGTCAGCGCCACCGTCAGCCTCCTGCACGGCCAGGGCCGGCAGCAAGTTGCGCTGTTTTCGGCATGCCCGCCGCATAAGGCGCAATAATCTCCCCCCTGGTATCGATGCGTGTTTCCACCGACATGCCGGCCCGCAAGCGGCTCAGATTATGCTGGCCCGGCTCCAATTCGATACGCACGGGGATCCTCTGTACCACCTTGGTGAAGTTGCCCGATGCGTTATCTGCGGGCAGCAGAGCGGACTCTGCACCGCTCATGGGTGCTATTTCAGACACGCGGCCCCGGAATACTTTACCTGGCAAGCCATCCACCGTCAGTGACACAGGTTGTCCCGCTTTGACATGGGCAAGCTGGGTTTCCTTATAGTTGGCAACCACGTAGGACTGCGAGTCCGGGACGATCGACACAATCTGTGCTCCATTGCCGATCAGGTTGCCCACTTGCACATGGCGTTTGTTCAGCATGCCGTCAAAGGGGGCGACAATACGCGTATAGGCCAGATTTTTGAGTGTGGTTTCCAGCTGAGCGCGGGCGGCATCAATATCAGCCTGTCGCACGGCACGCTGGCCCTTCAGGACTTTCATAGAATGGAGTGCCAGTTCCAGTTCAGCCGCAGTCGCGTCACGCTGACTGACGGCTTGATCGAAGTCTGCCTGAGCTGTTTCGAAACGCTGACGTGACAATGCGCCAGCCCTGACGAGTTCCGCCTGCCGGGCCGGATCGTTCTTGTACTGGATCACCCTTACCTCTGCCGTTTTGACATTGGCTTGCGACGCTTTGATGCGCGCACGTTGCTGAGCAATTTCACCGTCCAGATTATCCAGGTTCGCCTGTGCCTTAGCCAGGGCAGCCTGTGCCGCCGCTACCGCAAATCCATATTCGCTGTCATCTATCTGCGCGATCAGGTCGCCTGCGTGTACTTTTTCATAGTCGCCCACTGGCAGGTTTTTGATATAACCGGATACCCTGGCACTTAGTACCGCGTAATCCGCTTTCACATACGCATTCTGGGTCGTCTGGATTCTGTGGCTGCTCGTCCATTCAGACCATTGCGTCGTTGCCAGGAATACGAAGGTGATGACGGCAATGCACCCCAGCCAGGGCGCAATACGTAGCGCAAGAGGGCGTCGTTCAGTTGCTTTTTCAGGTGTGCTCATGATTATTTCCACGGGATATTGCTTGTTGCATCGGTTGCACTAAAGCCACCGCCCAAAGCGCGATTGAGCTCCACGTCCAGAACAAGCGCGCGTTTTTTCAGGATTAACTGCTCACGACGCTCATACAGCAGCGCGTTTTGGGCGTTCAGAACTGTCAGGTAGTCGGTCAGTCCGGATTCGTATTGTCTTCGTGCCAGGCTGAAAGCAACCTGCCTGGCCGCCAGTGCCTGTTTTTGCGCGTTAAGTTGCGGTAGCAGGGCATCCAGAGACACCAGCCGATCCGCCACATCGCGCACGGCGTTCAGCAACGCCGAGTTGTAAGTCTCAATGGCGGCATCCAACTCTGCCGCCCGGCCTTTATACTGCGCCCGCAATCGGCCGGCATCGAAAATGGGCAAGCTGATGGCAGGAGCCACACCATAGGTGCGGCTGCCTGCGGTCAGCCAGTCAGACAAACCGACAGTCAACCCTGTGCGTGCCAATCCCGCGAACGCACGCAAGCTGATATTGGGGTAGAAATCCGCCCTGGCGACTTCGGCATGTTGTGTGGCAGCTTCCACTCGCCAGCGGGCAGCAACAACATCTGGACGATGCCCGAGCAACTCTGCGGGTATCGAGTCAGGAAGCTCGCCGTCCACCGCCGCCGTCATCAAGTCCGGTCGCGCATTCTCCAGCGCATCCAGCGGTAGTCCTGCCAGAGTTGATAAGGCATGCCGTTGCAAGGCGATCTGCTCATCCAGTTGCAGGATGTCGCGCTCGGTCACCGGGAGGTCGCCCTGGGCCTGCTGACGCTCCACTTCGGTATCCAGGCCAGCGCGAACTCTTTGTTCGACTAACTGCAAGGTCTGACGCCGCAATTGCAGTGACTGCTGTGCCAAATCCCGCATGGCAAACAGATGGGATAATTCAAACCAGGCGCTGGCGATACGGCTGGTCAACATCAGCCGGGCGGCCCCGACCTCGGCTTCTTGCGCCGCCGTCTCTCCCAGTGCCGCCCGCAGCGCCGCACGCTGCCTCCCCCAGAAGTCAAAGGTATATTGCACGTCCGCGCTCAGCGTAAACGTCGTGCCGAAATTTCCTGCGAGTGGCGGGGCCGCGTCATACGCCTGCGCGTAGCGCTTGCGTACCGCATTAGCATCTGCGCTAATCGTCGGCCATCGCTGCGCACCGGCCTGTTCAGCGATGGCGGCGGCCTGTACCAGACGGGCCCGGGCCAGACGCACATCCGGACTCGACGACAGGGCGCGATCCATGAGGCTGTTCAGTTCCGGGTCACGATAACGCTCCCACCAGTGAGGGGATGGCCATCGCCAGGGCGTATCGCTGACGGTGCCCACTGCCGTCGTTGTGAGCATTTTTGCCCTGGGTGTGCTGCGATCCAGCCCCCCCATACCGGCACACCCTGTCAGGCTTGCCGTCAGTAAACCGATCAAAAGATGGTGTTTCATTTCAAACCTAACATTGTTAGTCTTTGGGCTGGATGATACACTAACATTGTTAGTTTGCAACCCCGTAAGGGATGAGAGAATGAAAGCCCCACGAATACAAAGAGAGCAAATTATCCAGACCGCTCTGGCACTGCTGAATGAGAATGGCCTCGAAGGGTTGACCCTGCGCAAGCTCGCACAGGCATTGCGCATCCAGGCGCCCTCTCTGTACTGGCATTTCGGAAGTAAACAGGCGCTGATCGACGGCATGGCCGATGCATTGGTGCAGGACGTCGCCCTTCACTTTGTCGACGAGCAAACATGGGCAGACCGCATCCGACAAGTCGCCGGAGAACTGCGTCAGGCGCTACTGCAACATCGTGACGGCGCGCGGGTATTCGCTGGCACATACGTCGTCACAGATAATGTGCTGAGAACCAGCGAAGCGTTGATTTCCGCTTTTGTCCAAGCTGGAGCAGACGCTCAGCTTGCAGTGACGGGCAGTTTCAGCGTGACCTATTACGTGCTGGGTTTCGTGATGGAAGAGCAGGCCCTGGGACCAGGCAGTTCGCTTGATCTTCCTTCGAGAAAGCAGGCATTCATCGAACTGGCGCAAAAGAAATATCCCCACAACTGGCGTGCGCGTGACGCGATATTTTCGGAAGAGTTCGCGGGGAGGTTCTTGGTCGGGCTGGATTTGTTAATCGACGGGATACAACTGCGCATTCATGCAGGCACCTGTCCGCCTGCCTGACGTGACAAGGATTTTTCTCATGCACATTTTGCTCGATCAATTCCCGCAAGTATGGGTATCCGCCGCGCCTTCATCCACCTGGGAGGCCGAACTGGATGCTTTGCTAAGCCGGGGCGAACGTTTTGTCTTATTGACCCGCAACCTGCCTGATAAAGAGCACTCCAGTAGCACAGAGAAAAAAGCGTTCGCTCTGTGGTTTAAACGCAATCGGAAACGGCTTGCCGAGGTTTGCGCGGGCAGCATTGTTATCGTCCCCAACGAAATGGTTGCGACTGGTTTGGTTCCTCTGGTAGCGCCGTTGTGCAGGGTGTTCGGTTACCCGGTTCGGGTCGTGACAGAAGAACGTCTTGATGGCGAAATAGCCAATCTGATTGGCGAATGTTGATGCGCGGTCATAGCGACCGGATATGGCGGTTATTAACATTCCGCAACAGGGAAGCCGGATTAATGAGGAGGCTTTAATGCAGGTCAATTTCCTGCTTTCGCAGCATTCACACAGTTCAAGCTGACCGGTCCTGTGAAATTAATTTCGTCTCGACATCAATGGAGCCGCTATATTCCGATAGGGTCTCCAATTGTTATAGTGCCAGTTTACTGGCTATGTTTGCTTCTGACACAAAGCTGCCGCGATGCCCGTAACCCTGTGTAACTTTTGAAATCAAGCAGGATGGTAATATGACGGCGGCTGCCCCGTAACGCGGCGGAACATCGTTGCGAAAGAGGAGGCACTCTCATATCCAAGAGACAAAGCCACTTCATTCACGGGTTTGCCTGTTATCAGCAATGCCAGCGCACTAACCACACAGGCTCGCTGGCGCCAGGCGGAAAACGACATGCCGGTTTGCTGTCGAAAATAGCGACGAAAGGTGCTGGCGCTCATAAATAGCGCGCTGACCCAGCGCTCGACCGGATCGTGGATGGCTGGGGCGAGTAAAAAAGCCTGACACAGCGCCAACAACGCCGGCTGCTGTGGCAAAGGGATATCGAACTCGCGCACCGGCATCGCCGTCAGTTCCAGCAGCATCAAATCCGTCAGCGCCCGATCGCGTACGCTGTCATAGCATGGCGGCAGATCCACCGCCTCCAGCAGTAGCTGCCGCAACAGCGGCGATACGCTGATCACTTCGCACCGGCTGCTGTTACGTAATTTGTCCGCGCAGGCGGGTTCGATATACAGGCTGCGCGTAGTGACGCCCACAAACTTTACGGCATGCAGTGTTGTGGCAGGGATCCATACCGCATGCTGGGGCGGTACCACCCATTCTCCGTCACGGGTTGAAACGTGCATCAGTCCTGTTGCGCCATACAGAAGCTGCGCGCGGCGGTGCTGGTGTGGCGGCAGGAAAAATCCCTTCGCATAGTCGTTTCCTAGCGCTACTACCTCCCGATTCAGCTGATCAAAATCGTCAATTTTTCCGTTTCGCACATCCGCCTCCTTCTGACCGGTTTGAAAGGATAATTGAGCGCCATGCAAATGGGAAGCGGGACGCAAGCACGATAAGCTGCTGGCTCATTTTCACAACGGGATATTTCTTTGAACGATCTGATGATTATCGCACTGGCCGGTTTTACTACCGGCATGACAACAGTACTTTTTGGCTTTGGCGGCGGCTTTGTAGTGGTGCCCTTTGTTTACCAGCTGCTGGTGCGGCAGCCACCGCTGGCAGGTGATGCGATGCATATCGCCGTGGCCACTTCAACGGCGGTGATGATTTTTAACGCGGGCTGGGTCAGCTTTCAAAACTGGCGTGCGGGCAGGCTTTCTTTGCCCATCTTATTCCCGCTGTTGTGGTTTATCGCCGTGGGCGCAGTGGCCGGTTCGTGGTTGGCGGGAATATTAAGCGAGGTGGTGATTCGCGAGCTGTTTATTTTTTATATGCTGATGACGATTGGGGACTGTCTGTTGCGCAAAGGTTTCTTAAGCGGCAATGCGCCGCGTCGTTTGTCGCTTTTGACGGTCACCGGTGGCGGTATGCTAATCGGCACGATTGCCGCATTGCTGGGCGTGGGTGGCAGCGTAATGACGGTGCCGTTGTTGCGGCGACACGGTCATACGATGCGAGAGTGTATTAGCGCGGCCAACCCGCTTTCCCTGCCGGTGGCGTTGTGCGGTGCGGTGACCTATGCGATAAGCGGTTGGCACAAAATTTCGGCAGGCGGTTTTGTAGGTTTTATCAGCCTGAAGATTCTGGGCCTGCTCCTGGTGGCTGGCTGGGTGGGTATAGTATTTAGCCGCCGGGCGATCCCCGCCGTCCCTGATGTCTGGCATGCGCGAATCTACGTGATGCTGTTGTGCATGGTACTGGTGGCTATGTTGCTTTAAGCAAATCCTGCTTTGCAAATTTAGTTGCTTTTACAGCGGCAATATCTGCATGAACGTCCGTTTCTGGCACAAAGTGGAGGGCCGTAGTCAAGGTCCGCTTAGAGCGATAAACGGAAATTCGAGACGGTATAGTCTCTAAAAGCTTCCCTGCCATAAAGTTGCCGACATTCTCAGCGAATAGGTAAGTATCATCATACAGTGGTCAGATGTGCATCCGCAGTACATTTGCTCGCATGTTAACGTAGCAGTAGTACAACATCATTTAGAGACGAATAGCCTAACAGGTTTTAACACCTTAAAATTTCACTGCTGGTTAAACACATTATTAAATGATTTTTATCATTTAAATCATTGGGTTAATTTTAATTGTGATTTGCTTTTAACCCTCGCAATTTAGAAGTATTATTTTGAGATTAATCCACTTGCCCTGCCTTCATCACTGCTTGTAAATATGCGTGAAGAATAATTTTAAGGTTATATATCATGGAGTTATTGAAGTTTTTGGCGGCGATTTTTGTCATTTACTTGTTGTTTTTTAGAAAGAAAAAACGTAAATCTCCAAAGTCTTATGCTTCAGACCCCGTGAAAGCACCGCCAAAAGAATGGCTCGCTGACATCAAGAAAAAAGAGGCGGTTGTGCGAAACGATGATAGTGAAGACGATAACCTTGCAACTTTTACATTGAGCGGTGGCCGGGCTGTTGAACTTCGGGTGACAACCAATCATTACCGGAACACCTCAAAGTCAGCAGGTGCACTAGCTCGATGGGTACTTCCGGGTGAGATGATAACTGTAGCTGGTGTAGCAATTAGCGGTGGCCACATTTACGTGGGGCAACGTATGAAGCCCTCCGGTCAGGAATCAGGCGGCTATTATGACGATGGAAGTGAGGCATCATTAATTGATGACACATGTAAGATAAAACCTACTTCTTATCTTTACGAGGACAGTTCATTAGGATATTGGCCCAGTTTTTCCTCTCTTTCCCCAGAAGCCCGCGGTGCGTATGTCAGTTGGCTTGCCAGCGATAGGTCTGATCCATTGTGTCCTATCGGCTATGTTTTTATCTACCTCTACGGCCTGGAAAGAAAAGCGCTCGTAGATTCCACTGATCCAAAATTCCCTGATGCTGAGTTCCGTAATCTGTTCAATGAAGTCGCTCGGTTAAGATCGGTATTCATTGAGAACCGCTCCTTCCGTGGATATTCGACCCAATTACTCGAAGCCATGTCTATTCTGCGCCCGAACATGGGCTTAGCCACTGAGCTCGATGGCAATTCAGGTTTCAGCAACAGCATGCAATTTAAGCTGGCTCTGGCAAAAACTGTACATGAAGGAGTTGCTGTATCAGCTGAACTGGCGTTGAACTGGGTAATAAACCACACCGAGTATTCGCTGCGTACCCCGGCTCGCCGCTGTGCTAAAGAGTTTGCTGCGCTTTTCAAACGGCGTTACACCCTCAAATATGGTGAAGGGATGGTCGTTAAGGCGAATAAAACGCGCCTAAGGTTAGATTACACACCAGCAAGTCCTAGTTTGCGAGGTGTTCGACTTCCTGTTCCCGACCTGCCTGATCCAAGTGCGTTGAAGAGCCCTGTCCAGAAAATTATGGCTCTTGCCGATATATGTACAGATGAACTTGATGCTTATAGTCGCTACCTTGGTAGGAAAGGTACGTCAGTCAATGATACGGCTGCAATTATGCTGCTCCCTTCAGAGATCGTTAATGAAAGCGCAGAAAAAATATTAAGCTCATTCAAACGCTGGGCTGATGAGGCGATCCTCGTCAAGGAGGGGTTAGTCTCAGTTGCTGACTTTTGGGCACATATGAATGCCAGTTGCCCCAATAAGATCAATAAAAAAGAGGCCGATTTGATGCAGGCCTTTGCTCTGAAGATGGGTTACGGTCTGGCACCTGACCCGTATTATCACCATGTGAAGGCGGATGTTGATGGGACACTTGTTCTATTTCCTGCCGCCGAAGGTGGACGCTTCTCACCTTCTCTTGAATTTATCTCAGCCGTAATGACGCTCAGATTAGGGGCGATGGTCGCCTTGATTGACGATTCTCTTGATCAAGCTGAACAGAAAGTGCTTGAGAATGCCATCAACAACAATCCTGGCTTCACCGATGATGAAAAACGCTCTCTACATGCGTATTTAACGTGGCAACTTCATACCCCAGCTAATATGACAGGAATGAAAAGTAGGATTGAGTTGATGGGGGCCGCAGAAAAAGCTGCTGTGGGTAAGGTTATCGTTAGTGTTGCCTGTTCGGATGGGACAATAGCGCCTGCCGAAATCAAACAGCTTGAGAAGATTTATTCAAGTTTGGGGCTGGATCCCTCATCTGTCTCGAGCAATATCCATCAGCATTCCGCAACTGAACATGATCTCGTCTCGTCTGTACCAACTGATCAGCCAGCAGCAGGGTTCACACTGGATGCTAATGTACTTGCCCGCCACGAATCTGCCACGGATGATGTTCGTAAATTGCTGAACACAATTTTCACCGAAGAAGAACCGGAAGAGCCAGAAAGCGCTCCAGCCTCATCAACGGAGGCGGGGGGGCTTGACTCCGCACATAGCCAGCTTTATCGCAGTTTGCTGGAGAAAGAACAGTGGTCCCGAAAAGAGGCGACAGAATTGTGCGGAAATTTGAATTTGATGCTCGGCGGTGCGCTTGAGGTGATCAATGACTGGTCCTATGCGGTGGTTGATGCTCCAGTACTGGACGATGCCGATGATGATATCTGGGTTGACCTGGAAATTGCCAAAGAATTAGAGGGATAGTGAATGTCTGTAACACGTATAAGAGTGAAAGAACGTGACGCTATTATTCAGTCACTTAAGTCAGGTGTAACGCCAAGGATAGGCATTCAGCATATCCAGGTTGGCCGCGTGAATGAGATCACCGCTCTCCACCAAGATATTGAGAGGACTGCTGACGGTGGTGCAAGCTTCAGACTTATCATCGGTGAATATGGTTCTGGTAAAACGTTCTTTCTGAGTGTTGTGCGCTCTATTGCGCTAGAGAAGAAGCTGGTGTCAGTCAGTGCAGACCTTTCTCCTGACAGACGCATTCACTCATCGGGAGGTCAGGCTCGTAATCTCTATTCTGAGCTTATGAAAAACATGTCCACCAGAAACAAGCCAGATGGTAATGCGTTACTTAGCGTTGTTGAAAGATTCGTTACGGAGGCAAGAAAGGAAGCGGACACGGACGGCTCCGAGGTTTCATCAGTTATTCATAAACGCCTGGCAGCTCTGTCAGATATGGTGGGTGGATATGACTTTGCGAAGGTCATTGATGCATTCTGGCGCGGGCATGAGCAGGATAACGAAACGCTAAAATCCAATGCTATTCGCTGGTTGCGGGGAGAGTACACCACCAAAACTGATGCCCGTAACGATCTCGACGTTCGGACTATTATCTCAGACGCATCATTCTATGATTCTTTGAAGCTGATGAGCCTTTTTGTCCGCCAGGCAGGCTATGCCGGTCTTTTGGTCAGCCTCGACGAAATGGTGAACCTCTTTAAGCTGAATAATACGCAAGCAAGAACAGCGAACTACGAACAGATTTTGCGGATCCTGAATGACTGCCTGCAAGGCTCAGCCGAGAACATTGGTTTTATCCTCGGGGGTACGCCAGAGTTTCTTTTCGATCCGCGTAAAGGTCTTTACAGCTATGAGGCGCTCCAGTCGCGTCTGGCGGAAAACCGGTTCGCGCAAAAAGCAGGAGTGATTGACTACTCATCCCCCACTTTGCATCTTGCCAGCCTCACCCCTGAGGAACTGTATATTTTGCTGAGAAATCTTCGTCATGTTTATGCAGGTGGAGATCCAGAGAATTATCTGGTACCAGATGAGGCACTGACTGGATTCCTGCATCACTGTAGTAAAACCATTGGAGACGCTTACTTCCGTACCCCCCGTAATACCATAAAAGGTTTCCTGGACATGCTGGCCGTGCTGGAACAAAACAGAACGATGAACTGGCAAACACTAATCGAGGGTGTGGCGATTGAAGAGGACCGGCCCAGCGATATGGATGACACCACTACGGAGGAAAGCGATGACGACGACGGACTGGCGAACTTCAAACTATGAGCAGTGCCTACGATAGCCTCGATCCCCGCGTCCGTAAGTGGGTTTACAAGCAGGGGTGGTCGACATTAAGGCCCTTGCAGGAGAGTTCTATCCCGGCAATTTTAGCCCGTGATCGAGACGTGCTAATCAGTGCAGGTACAGCAGCGGGTAAAACAGAGGCTTTCTTTCTTCCTGCCTGTTCGGCAGTTGCAGATCTCACGAATGGATTTGGCATCGTCTATATCAGTCCGTTGAAGGCATTGATTAACGATCAGTACCGTCGTCTTGGGAGCCTTGGAGATGCATTGGAAATGCCAGTGACTCCCTGGCACGGGGATGTACCACAAAGCAAAAAGAAGAAGGCTCGGACGAACCCTGCTGGCATTTTACTGATTACACCTGAGTCACTTGAGTCTTTGCTCATAAATTCAATGGGCTGGCTCAAACAGGCATTTTCTTCAGTCGCATACATCGTTATTGATGAGTTTCATGCTTTTATTGGCTCAGAGCGTGGTGTACAGCTGCTTTCTCTGCTCAATAGAATTGACCATGTGCTAGGATGCCAGGTAAATCCAATTCCCCGCGTTGCGTTGAGTGCCACGCTGGGGGAACTGGAGAAAGTGCCCGAAATGTTGCGCCCGGACAAACGACTCCCCTGCGTAACTGTTACAGATAGTAATAGCACGGCCACTCTTCAGGTACAGGTCAAAGGGTACCTGGAGCGAGTGATCCAAAAAGAGGAAGAACTTCAGAGTTCAGCTGAACATGACGTTTGCGCTGACATTTTTAGACTTTGCCGTGGCGATTCTCATTTGGTCTTTGCAAACAGCCGAAAACGCACTGAAAGCATTGCGGCAACGCTGAGCGACATGTGTGAGGAACAAATTGTTCCGAATGAATTTTTCCCCCACCATGGTTCCCTTGCCAAGGAATTACGTGAGGCGCTTGAATCTCGTCTTCAGAAAGGAAATTTGCCCACAACAGCTGTTTGTACAATGACGCTTGAGTTGGGAATTGATATCGGTAAGGTTAAGTCGGTTATCCAAGTTACGCCTCCGCATTCTGTTTCCAGTTTGCGCCAGCGTATGGGGCGTTCTGGGCGACGCGATTCCCCGTCAGTACTCAGAATGCTAATTACAGAAAATGAGCTTACTGTGAGTAGCAGTATCGTTGATCACCTACGACTCCAGTTGGTGCAGTCGATGGCAATGATCAGGTTGATGATCTCTAAACAATGGTTTGAGCCTGCCGATTCCCGGCAGATGCATTACTCCACGCTGCTACACCAAATTCTTGCAATTACCGCACAATGGGGTGGAGTTCGTGCCGACCAGCTCTGGTCACAACTATGCCAGACAGGGCCGTTCAGAAATGTAGATTTAAACGATTTCAAAAGCCTGCTTAAACATATGGGAGCATGTGGCCTGCTCACTCAACTTGCTAGCGGTGAAATAGTTGTTGGGGCAGAGGGGGAGAAACTGACTAACCATTACACTTTTTATGCCGTGTTCAATACACCAGAAGAGTTCCGCATTGTCACCGGAAACAGAACCCTTGGAACAGTGCCTGTGGACTCCCCACTGCTACCAGACCAACACATCATCTTCGGTGGGCGGCGCTGGAAAGTGACAGAGATCGAGACAGAGAAAAAAGTTATCTATGTAGAGGCAACCAAAGGCGGTCAGCCACCACAATTTAGTGGGGGAGGTATGTCTGTTCATGATGCCGTTCGTCAGGAAATGCTCGCTATCTATAGGGAAGGTGATTACCGCATAGCAATAGGTAGCAAGAAAGTAGATTATGCCGATACTGCCGCCAGAAACCTATTTGCGGAAGGCTGTAGTAACTTTCAGCGTTTTAAACTTCAAAATGAGTGTTTTATTACGAGTGGACAACACTGTTACGTAATACCCTGGATGGGGGATAAAGTTGTCAATACGATTACAGCCTTGCTCATACGTTGTGGTTTTAAAGCAAATTCATTTGCTGGCGTTATAGAAATCGATAACTCCAGTGTAGCTTCCGTTCAGCACGCGCTCAAAGAAATGCTGTTGTCAGGCTTGCCATCTGCATTTGATCTTGCCACAGATGTTCCAGAAAAGTACTTAGATAAATATGACGAGTATTTACCAGAGTCCCTTCTTGCGAAAGGGTATGGTGCAAAGGCGTATGAAACAGAAGGTACGCGCATCTGGTTGCAGAAACATCTTTAGTAATCTGGATATGTAATCAGGGTATAAATAAGACATATATACCCTGAATTTTTTATTTCCCTGTAGATTTACTAGGCTTTAGTCCCGGGGTATTACCAGGAGTATCTTTATTATCACGTCGACGTTGATCCGGTTTTCCTGTCGATTTAGCAATTGGTTTTGGACCAGGTTTAAGACCCATGATAGTTATCCTTTAGAGGTGTAAGAGGGAAGCCTCAACATTGATATATTGGATAATGTGAAATTTTTCAATGGGAGCGAGCAACATATCCAATGATTAACTCGATATTGTGAACAGTGTCCGCTTCTGGCACATGGCTGCCAGTCACCCACGATCTGAAATTTATAATTGACGCAACTACAGCTTTAAGTTATCTGCTTGAATTATAAATTATTTCATATAGATATTATCTCTGTGAATCCCTCGCATCCATTATTGGTTGCGAGGTTTTTTATTTTTCACGCAGAGATCTCCGTATGCAAAAGTCTGGCTGCACTCAGGCCTTTGAGCAATTGCTGACTTCGATACCTCACACCCTAAGCAGTACGAGCCGATGATCGCCCCTTGTCGGTGGATAAACACTTTATCGTAACGTCACGCTGGCTGACCTGCTCCCCGTTGATTAATACACCGCGATGTTAGTAATGTCTTCATAAGCCACATGAGGACATCCCATGAAGAAGCGTTTTTCCGACGAACAGATCATCTGTATTCTCCGCGAGGCCGAAGCCGGCGTTTCTGCCCGTGAGCTCTGCCGTAAGCACGCCATTTCCGACGCCACCTTTTACACCTGGCGTAAGAAGTATGGCGGTATGGAGGTGCCTGAGGTTAAGCGCCTGAAGTCTCTTGAGGAAGAGAACGCCAGACTCAAGAAGCTGCTTGCTGAAGCCATGCTGGATAAGGAGGCGCTTCAGGTGGCTCTTGGGCTAAAGTACTGACGACAGACCAGAAGCGGGAAGCCGTGGAAGTCATGTGCGAGGCTAAGGGTCTGTCGCAACGTCGTGCCTGCAGGCTGGCAGGTCTGTCCCTGTCAACCTGCCGATATTCGGCTCAGCGTCCGCCTGCTGACGCGCAGCTGTCTCTACGCATCACAGAGTTGGCACTTGAACGCCGCCGTTTTGGTTACCGGCGTATCTGGCAGCTTCTGCGACGTGAAGGTCTTTGCGTTAACCACAAGCGGGTTTACCGCATCTATCAACTTAATGGCCTGAGTGTAAAACGCAGACGACGTCGTAAAGGGCTGGCAACAGAACGTCTGCCGCTGCTCCGCCCGATGGCGCCCAATCTGACTTGGTCAATGGATTTCGTCATGGACGCACTGGCCACAGGTCGCAGGATCAAGTGCCTGACCTGCGTGGATGATTTCACAAAGGAATGCCTGACGGTCACTGTTGCCTTCGGGATTTCAGGCGTGCAGGTCACGCGTATTCTGGACAGCATTGCGCTGTTTCGCGGCTATCCGGCTACGATAAGAACCGATCAGGGCCCGGAGTTTACCTGCCGCGCACTCGATCAGTGGGCTTTTGAGCATGGTGTGGAGCTGCGACTTATCCAGCCCGGCAAGCCAACGCAGAACGGATTTATTGAGAGTTTTAACGGACGCTTTCGTGATGAATGCCTGAATGAGCACTGGTTCAGCGATATTGTTCACGCCAGGAAGATCATTAATGACTGGCGACTGGATTATAACGAGTGTCGACCACATTCATCACTGAATTACCTGACGCCGGCTGAATTTGCAGCGGGCTGGCGAAACGGGAAATATGAAGAAAAACCAACCGACATTACTAACTGAAGGTTGTATCTAACTCTGGGGGCAGGTCATGGCGTATCGACGGGGATGTGAAGCTCAATAGTGCACTGTGGTTGATGACGGAGAACATGCTCGTTCTGTTCAGTCAGCTGCAGGCAAAAAACACACCGGTACTTGGGCCAGATAGCCTGACTTTACGCTCTCCATTCTCTCCATTCTCTCCAAATCCATATCCCGTTCGCGGGAATTTCTCATATACCGCATTGTAAGCCCTGACAGGAAACCCGCCTGCGGCATATCTGCGGCTGTAATAACCGAAAGGAAAATCACTATGTATAACGACACAACGTCAAAACACAATGATCATCATAATCACAGCCAGAAAGAGCCGACCGGAGATAAATTACTTCATGCCACTGTGATGCCTGATGGAATGCGTATCAGCTTCTGGCCGCAGCACTTCGGCACTATTCCGCAGTGGATAACCCTGGAGCCCCGCATCTTCGCCTGGATGAACCGCTTCTGCGCGGATTACAGCGGTGGCATCTGGCAGTTTTACACGCTGAGCAACGGCGGGGCCTTTATGGCACCCGATGCTGACCGCAATGAGACATGGAGTCTGTTCAATAACTTGAACGGTAATGGCGTGGAAATGAGCGCAGAAGCCGCAGGTATTGCCGTCTGCCTGATTGAATACAGCCTCACGCCTGCCGTACAGAGTGTGACGCGATGACCGCGCACTATTACCGTCTGCGGGACTACGCCCTGCAGCATCCAGAAGCCCACGCCATTCTGCGCATCATTGACTGACCGGAGGAACAACGAATGAAACAGCTTTCCTTTTTACCCGGCGAGATAACGCCACAGGACCGGTGTCTCATCCAGCGGGCACTCAGGGTTCTGGACAGACATCTGCATGAGCCCGGGGTGGCCTTCACCTCCACACACGCTGTCCGTGAATGGCTGCGACTGCATATGGCCGCGCTTGAGCGGGAAGAGTTCCGGGTGTTGTATCTGGACAACCAGAATCAGCTGATTGCCCATGAGACGCTCTTTACCGGCACGATTAACCGCACCGAGGTGCATCCCCGGGAGGTGGTTAAACGTGCCCTGTACTTTAACGCGGCAGCAGTGATACTGGCCCATAACCATCCTTCCGGCGAGACGACACCCAGCCAGGCCGATAAAGCCCTCACGCAGCGACTGGTGCAGGTGCTTCAGCTGGTGGATATCCGCGTCCCTGACCATCTGATTGTTGGTGGCAGGCAAATCTATTCGTTCGCAGAACACGGTCTGCTGTGAGGAAGCCTCATGAAAATAATCAGTAAATCTGATGCCATGCGACTTCACCACCAGCATCCACAGTCCCGAATCTTTCGTTACTGCACCGGCAAATACCAGTAGCATGGCAGCATCCGTCATTACTTCGGTAAAGACATCCCGGATGTTCCCGGTGTGCTGGCGGTATACGCCGAACGCCGCCAGGACCGCTACGGGCCGTATGCCTGCCTGATGAGTATTACCCTGAACTGACAATAAAGGAGGTTATCAATGAGCAACATCACATGGGGCCTGCAGCGGGATATCACGCCACGCCTGGGAGCCCGTCTGGTACAGGAGGGGAACCGGCAGCATTATTTAGCTGACCGGGCCAGTATCACCGGTAAGTTCAGCGAAGCAGAATGTCTTAAGTTGGATGTGGTATTCCCGCATTTTATCAGCCAGATGGAATCGATGCTGACTACTGGTGAAATGAATCCTCGCCATGCCCACTGTGTCACCCTGTACCACAATGATTTCACCTGCGAAGCCGACACCCTTGGCAGTTGCGGCTATGTATACATCGCCGTCTATCCCACTCAACGCTAACGAATTTCACGAGAGCAAATATGAAAACTTTACCTGCAACAACTCAGCGGGCGGTGAAGCCCTGCCTGTCACCCGTGGCTGTCTGGCAAATGTTACTGACACGCCTGCTGGAACAGCACTATGGTCTCACCCTCAACGACACACTGTTCAGTGAGGAACGTGTTATACAGGAACATATCGACACTGGGATCACCTGGCTGATGCCGTGAATTTTCTGATGGAAAAATACGAACTGGTGCGTATCGACAGGAAGAGATTTAGCTGGCAGGAACAATCCCCTTACCTTCGGGCTGTCGATATTCTGCGAGCGCGGCAGGTAACTGGCTTGTTGCGGCAAAGCCGTAAAAATTCGGTACGGTGAATATTACAGGCAGTGCTACTGACTTTCATCACTATCCGGAAGGGCTTGCAACGAGATGAAGAGGGCCGGGTAGCAATTCCTTACCTGACCCATTACCTGACCCAAATTGCATCCAAAGAAAAAGGAGTCAGACGATTTATCATCTAACTCCTTGTTTTATTTGGTGGCCCCTGTTGGGTTTGAACCAACGACCAAGCGATTATGAGTCGCCTGCTCTAACCACTGAGCTAAGGGGCCGTGGCGGTGAATTATAAAGTAACTCCTGCGCGCAATCCAGCCATAACCGTACGTATGCTGTTTTATTAAACAACGTATTTTCAATCCGTTATACTTTTCTCATGACGTATCGTTGTGAGGTATTCATGGTAAAAGATATTTTAGCGCCGGGGCTGCGGGTCGTGTTCTGCGGCATCAATCCGGGGCTCTCTTCTGCCGGGACGGGGTTTCCGTTTGCGCATCCGGCAAACCGTTTCTGGAAAGTGATTCATCAGGCCGGTTTTACCGATCGCCAACTCAAACCGGAAGAAGCAGAACACTTGCTGGATTTTCGCTGTGGTGTGACCAAACTGGTCGACAGACCGACGGTGCAGGCTAATGAGGTTTCGCGTAAAGAACTGCATGATGGTGGGCGTCAACTGATTGCCAAAATTGAAGATTATCAACCGCATGCCCTGGCGATATTAGGTAAGCAGGCGTTTGAACAAGGCTTCAGCCAGCGCGGCGTAGAGTGGGGAAAGCAGAGCATAACGATTGGCGCAACGCAGGTGTGGGTGTTGCCGAATACCAGCGGACTAAGCCGTATTACCCTGGATAAACTGGTGGAAGCCTTCAGAGAACTGGATGAGGCGCTGATCGTGCGCGGAATGTAAAAAAAAACGCCACCGGGAAGGTGGCGTTTGCAGTTTATGCGACGGGATTAATCGTCCAGGAAGCTACGCAGGACTTCAGAACGGCTCGGGTGACGCAGTTTACGCAGTGCCTTCGCTTCGATCTGACGGATACGTTCGCGGGTCACGTCGAACTGTTTACCTACTTCTTCCAGCGTGTGGTCGGTGTTCATATCGATACCGAAACGCATACGCAGGACTTTCGCTTCACGCGCGGTCAAACCGGCCAGTACGTCGTGTGTTGCTGCACGCAGGCTTTCAGTGGTCGCAGAATCCAGCGGCAGCTCGAGGGTAGTATCCTCGATGAAATCACCCAGATGCGAATCTTCATCGTCACCGATCGGGGTTTCCATGGAGATCGGCTCTTTAGCGATCTTCAGCACCTTACGGATCTTGTCTTCCGGCATCAGCATGCGCTCGGCCAGCTCTTCCGGCGTCGGCTCGCGACCCATCTCTTGCAGCATCTGGCGAGAGATACGGTTGAGTTTGTTGATTGTCTCAATCATATGCACCGGAATACGGATGGTGCGCGCCTGATCCGCGATAGAGCGGGTGATCGCCTGACGGATCCACCAGGTTGCGTAGGTGGAGAACTTGTAACCACGACGGTATTCGAACTTATCGACCGCTTTCATCAGACCGATGTTGCCTTCCTGAATCAGATCCAGGAACTGCAGACCACGGTTGGTGTATTTCTTGGCGATAGAGATAACCAGACGTAAGTTGGCTTCAACCATCTCTTTCTTCGCACGACGCGCTTTCGCTTCGCCGATGGACATACGACGGTTGATGTCTTTGACCTGCTCGATAGTCAGGCCGGTCTCTTCTTCAATCTGTTGCAGTTTCTGCAGGCCACGGTGAACGTCATCGGCCACATCGTGCAGTTTTTCGGACCACGGTTTGTTCATCGCGATAGCCGCGTTGAACCAGGTTTCACTGGTTTCGTTGCCGGTGAACAGGGTGATGAA
Source organism: Citrobacter sp. RHB20-C16 (assembly GCF_013890155.1). Taxonomy (NCBI): domain Bacteria; kingdom Pseudomonadati; phylum Pseudomonadota; class Gammaproteobacteria; order Enterobacterales; family Enterobacteriaceae; genus Citrobacter; species Citrobacter sp. RHB20-C16. The sequence continues at coordinate 796,157 of NZ_CP057630.1, forward strand.
GTTCTTCTTCGGCATTTTGCACTGCTCAACGCAGAGCTTCATGATCAGACGTTCCTGGGTACGAACCCTGTCCATCATGACGCGCATGCTGTTCACCAGGTAGTCGAACTGCTTCGGCACCAGACGGAACTGCTTGAACACTTCAGACAGCTTCAGGATCTCGGCCTGAGCATCGGCGTGGCTACGACCTTTCGCTTTGATGGTGTCACGCGTGACTTCGTACTGCGTACGCAGTTCACCGAACTTCTCGCGCGCCAGCTCAGGGTCGATGCTGTTGTCGTCATCGCTGCTGTCGTCGTCTTCTTCCTCGTCTTCGTCCTCGTCGTCATCCAGGTCTTCCTGAGACAACTCAGAGCCAACGTGAGTGGCGGTCGGCGCCAAATCTTCTTCCGCGTTCGGATCGACAAAACCGGTGATCAGATCGGACAGACGGGCTTCTTCAGCCTCAACACGATCGTACTGCTCAAGCAGATAGGTAATGGCTTCTGGATATTCGGCAACGGAGCACTGAACCTGGTTGATCCCGTCTTCGATGCGTTTCGCAATATCGATTTCGCCTTCGCGGGTCAACAGTTCAACGGTACCCATTTCACGCATATACATGCGAACCGGGTCAGTGGTACGACCGATTTCAGACTCTACGCTGGACAGAACTTGCGCGGCCGCTTCTTCCGCGTCTTCGTCGGTACTGGTGGTGTTTTCAGCAAGTAGCAGATCATCGGCATCCGGTGCTTCTTCCATCACCTGAATACCCATGTCGTTGATCATTTGGATGATATCTTCAATCTGATCTGAATCGACGATATCTTCCGGCAGATGGTCATTGACCTCGGCATAGGTCAGATAGCCTTGCTCCTTACCACGGGTGACAAGAAGCTTCAGCTGTGACTGCGGGTTTTGCTCCATAAGACGGTATCCACACTTAATTCGTTTGATTAGCGTCAGCAAGCCGTTGCTGCCAACATTTAAAGCGAGGGCGTACTTATATTTGTGCCGCTGCCTCTCAGTGCGGCTGTCGGGGGCTTCCCGATCGCTATTCGGCACTTAAGCCGTTAAATAGTTCACCCTTCAAGTTGTCTCTGCGCTAGCGGCGTTCTCTTGCTGCCTTGATACAACTCGAATGATTTTGTCTGCTTCAGTTATTTCTTCGCCAGTTCCTGGTTTAATGTCCAGAGTTCCCGGCGTTCTTCGTTGCTTAAACCGTGTGTGCGCTCGCGGGCAATTAGCTCTTCCTGGCGCAGCTCAAGCATCGAATCAAACATATGGTTGAGTGAGTCAGTGAAGGTTTTTTCAGCAATATCCTTATCTGCTATATCGTCCCACATCGACAGTTTTTCAAGAGTGGCCGCATCATTTGTGCCACGATAGTGTTCTAAAAGCTGTCCGGTAGTCAGGCCGGGCTGGGACAAACACGTGTTGACCAGTTCGGCAAATAAACCAAGTCCGGGCAGTTTATTCTGATTCAGACCGCTTAACGGCGGCACCAGCGGCGCCAGTTCCGGATTTTGCACCAACAGTCCTATCAGTATACGCATGGTCGTGCGTTTTAGCTGCGGAGCGGGTCGGGAAGCCCCACTTTCAGACAATTTTGGCATCAATCGTTCAAGTTGGCTGTCATCCAGAATGCCAAGCTTGTTTCCCAATTCCTGGCGCAGATAAATGCGCAGCGTTTCACCCGGTACCTGTGTGATGAGCGGCAGCGCCAGCGTACTCAACTGCGCACGCCCGTCTGGAGTGCTCAGGTCCACCTGTGGCAGCAGGCTATTAAACAAAAACGCGGAGAGCGGCAGGGCCTGCTCCATCCGGGCTTCGAATGCCTCTTTCCCCTCTTTCCGCACCAGCGTATCGGGGTCTTCGCCATCAGGTAAAAACATAAAGCGTAGCTGACGACCATCTGTCATGTACGGCAAAGCGGTTTCCAGCGCGCGCCAGGCGGCGTCTCGTCCTGCCCGGTCACCGTCATAACAGCATATGACGTTGTTCGTGGCGCGGAACAGGAGCTGGATATGATCGGCGGTAGTTGAAGTACCCAGCGAAGCCACGGCATAGTTAATGCCATACTGCGCCAGCGCCACCACATCCATATAGCCTTCCACTACTAACAGACGTTGCGGATCGGCGTTATCCTGCTGCGCTTCATAAAGGCCATACAGCTGGCGGCCCTTATGGAAAATATCGGTTTCCGGGGAGTTAAGGTACTTCGGCAGGGCATCACCCAGCACACGACCACCAAAACCTATCACCCGGCCACGCTTGTCGCGGATGGGGAACATCACCCGTTCGCGGAAGCGATCGTAACTGCGTCCCTGATCGTTGGTGACCAACATGCCCGCATCCACCAGTGACTGGCGATTTTCGCTATTGCCGCCAAACCGTTTCAGGACGTTGTCCCAACCGGGGGGCGCAAAGCCAATAGCAAAACGCGCGATCACTTCACTACTGAGTCCTCGCTTTTCCAGATACTGGCGCGCAGGGGTAGCGGCGGGTTGCATCAGAGATTGCTGATAAAACGTGTTCAGGCCATCCATCAGTTGATAAAGGCTTTGCCGTTGATGGCGCTCTATCTGGCTGGGACCTGTGCCTGCTTCAAACGGGACGTCAAGATTATGCATGGCCGCCAGTTCTTCGACGGTTTCCACGAACTCGAGCTTGTCGTAGTTCATCAGGAAGTCGATGACGTTGCCGTGCGCACCGCATCCGAAGCAGTGATAAAACTGTTTTTCACCGTTTACGGTGAAAGAGGGGGTTTTTTCGTTATGGAACGGACAGCACGCATGATAATTCTTGCCCTGCTTTTTCAGCTTTACCCGCGCGTCGATGAGATCGACGATGTCGGTTCGTGCCAGCAGGTCATTGATAAATACGCGTGGGATTCGTCCAGCCATATGCCCCGTTTATTTTTTATGACTCATATACACAAAATCATTCAGGTTGCATCAAGGCGGCAAAAGAGCGAATCCTCAGGAACGTACATCAGTACGTGACTGGGGTGAGCGAGCGCAGAGGCAGCTTGAATGATGACGTATATAAACGAAAATAAGCCGCGCATTCCTTTCGGAAGCACGGCCTTACAACTACAACTCGGTCTGAATCGAGAGCCTCAGCCCCCGACAGAGATTAGTACAGACGAGTGCGGCGTGCGTTTTCGCGAGCCAGTTTCTTCGCGTGACGTTTCACAGCAGAAGCTTTAGCGCGTTTACGTTCGGTAGTCGGTTTTTCATAGAACTCACGACGACGAACTTCCGCCAGAACGCCTGCTTTCTCGCAGGAACGCTTGAAGCGACGCAGTGCTACGTCGAACGGCTCGTTTTCACGTACTTTAATTACCGGCATGTAACTCTCACCTTTAATAAATTCGGTTTGCTGCTGGCATCAGCGCCAGCTTATTTCAAAATGGTGCGGAATTTTACTGCAATTGCTGCTGCTTTGTAAAGCACCGATGCGATTTTGAAAGGGACTTTTATAAGGGGGGAGAGTATACACGAAATCGGGAGTGAGGGTATACATCTACCCGCATTCGACCTACACTGCGCGGTATTAAAGTGAGGTAGAAACAAGTCATGCGTGTACTGGGAATTGAAACATCCTGCGATGAAACCGGCATCGCCATTTACGACGACGAAAAAGGTCTGTTAGCCAACCAATTGTATAGTCAGGTGAAATTACATGCTGACTACGGCGGGGTCGTGCCTGAACTGGCCTCCCGCGATCATGTCCGCAAAACGGTGCCGTTGATCCAGGCGGCGCTGAAAGAGGCGGGACTGAGTGCAAAAGAGATTGATGCGGTGGCGTATACCGCAGGGCCGGGTCTGGTTGGCGCGCTGCTGGTCGGTGCAACTGTCGGTCGTTCTCTGGCGTTTGCGTGGAATGTGCCCGCTATCCCCGTACACCACATGGAAGGACATCTGCTGGCGCCAATGCTGGAAGATAACCCGCCGGAATTCCCCTTCGTGGCGCTGTTGGTGTCGGGGGGACATACCCAGCTTATCAGCGTGACTGGTGTCGGACAGTATGAACTGTTGGGTGAGTCGATTGATGATGCCGCCGGTGAAGCGTTCGATAAAACCGCCAAACTGCTGGGGCTTGACTATCCAGGCGGCCCGATGCTGTCGAAAATGGCGTCGCAGGGCACCGCTGGACGTTTTGTTTTCCCACGGCCCATGACCGATCGCCCGGGGCTGGATTTCAGCTTCTCAGGGCTGAAAACCTTTGCGGCGAATACTATCCGCAATAACGGCGGCGATGATCAAACCCGTGCTGATATCGCCCGGGCGTTTGAAGACGCGGTGGTGGATACGCTGATGATCAAGTGTAAACGTGCGCTGGATCAGACCGGCTTTAAGCGTCTGGTGATGGCAGGCGGCGTCAGCGCCAACCGCACGCTGCGCGCGAAGCTGGCGGAGATGATGCAAAAACGTCGTGGTGAGGTGTTTTATGCCCGTCCGGAATTTTGCACCGATAACGGGGCGATGATTGCCTATGCCGGTATGGTGCGCTTTAAAGCGGGCGCCACGGCGGATCTCGGCGTGACCGTGCGTCCACGCTGGCCGTTGGCGGAACTGCCAGCAGCTTAAGTAGGGTTTGTCCTGCCCGGTGGCGCTACGCTTACCGGGCCTACGAATCTATTCTCTGCATTTACCGGATCGACAAGACCGCAGGCCGGGTCAGGCGAAGCCGCCACTCAGCAATACACCGCACTACATCCGCAACATTCCTCTGTCTTCCAGAAACGCAATAATCGTCGCCAGACCGTCACCCGATTTCAAATTGGTAAATGTCCACGGGCGCTCGCCGCGCATGCGCAACGTATCGCGCTCCATCACCTCCAGCGACGCGCCGACATAGGGGGCGAGATCGGTTTTGTTGATCACCAGGAAATCCGATTTGGTGATCCCTGGTCCGCCCTTGCGCGGGATCTTTTCCCCTTCGGCGACGTCGATCACATAGATCGTCAGATCCGCCAGCTCCGGGCTGAAGGTAGCACTCAGGTTGTCGCCGCCGCTCTCGACAAAAATCAAATCCAGATTGCCAAATTTTTCGCTTAATGCTTCCACCGCGGCCAGATTCATCGAGGCGTCTTCGCGGATGGCGGTGTGCGGACAGCCGCCGGTTTCTACACCGACAATACGTTCCGGCGCCAGTGCGCCCGCTTCGGTGAGAATCCGCTGATCCTCTTTGGTGTAGATATCGTTGGTGACCACCGCCAGTTGCCAGCGATCGCGCATTGCTTTGCATAACGCTTCCAGCAGGGCGGTTTTACCGGAACCGACCGGGCCGCCTACGCCAACGCGCAGGGGATGTTTGTACTCACTCATTGTCTCTCCTCAGGAGCGAAATAAACGGCAATATTGGGTTTCATGGCGTGCAGAGGCGATGGCCGCCAGCGGCGTGGCGGAACCCAGACGGTCGTCCGGACACGCCAGCGCTTGCGCCATGCCTTTGGCGTATTGCGCGCAAAGTGAAATAATCAGCCGTTGCGCGGCCTGTTGGCCAAACGGCACCAGCTTGACGCCGGCCATCACGGCGCTCTCGATCCAGCTGTAGCCGAGCGTTAACGCCAGGTCATGCAGCGGAATGCGCCACTGCATGCCGAGCCAGGCCATACCGCAGAGCTGACTGTCGGCAAAACGTGCGCGCCATTGCTGCGGGCACTCTGGCTGCCAGTCGACCACCAGTCGGGTGAACGCGACACCCCGGCTACGTTCTTCTTCCCGCAGCTCGCGGGTTTCCCTGCAGGCCAGCAGATACGCGGTCCAGCGGCGTGCGGCGTCAATATCATCCTGCTCACAGGCGTGATACAGACGGGCAAACAGCGGCAGGTCGACGGTGAAAACGTTATTTTCCATCTGTCGGGTTTGCCAGCATTCGAAGGTGTCCACGCTGTTCACCCAGCCGGTTTCAACCGCCCACTCCAGCCCCTGGGACCAGGTAAACGAGCCCACCGGCAGGCTGCTGCTGGCGAGTTGTAGCAAACGCAACTGCTGTTGTGCGTCACGCATCAGTGCGCATGGCTGTGGTGATGGCCGTGGGATTCACCGGCATACGCCCCGGCCTCGGGCTCAAACGGCAGATGGGCAAAGGTCACCTCTAACCTGAACTGGCGCAGCATGGTGTCCAGAACGTGATCGTGGTGATAGCGCAGTTCGTCCGGCAAAATTTGCAATGGGACGTGACGGTTGCCGAGGTGGTAGCAGGCTTTCGCGAGCAGGAACGGATCGGTGCAACGCACCACCGATACCGCTTCGCTGGCAGCGATAATTTCTACCACCTCCGTGCCATCTTCAGTGCTCAGGCAATCACCGCCGCGCAGCAGCAAGCCTCGGGGCAGCATCAGCCCCGCCTCGCGCCCGTCATTGAGCTGTACTTTCGCCCGGCTCTTCACGCGGATATCAATCGGCAGCGTCAGCGTGGCGGTGATGTGCGCTGGGGTGTCAACGCGTTGCGTCAATAACAGCATCTCGGCTCCTCAAAATAAAAAGTAACGTTGCGCCATCGGCAGAACGTCAGCGGGGTCGCTGGTAATGAGTTCGCCGTCGATGCGGACCTCGTAGGTCTGGGCATCCACGGTGATAGTCGGTTGCAGGCTGTTGTGGATCATGTCGGCTTTTTTCACCGTCCGGCAGCCTTTCACCACGGCGGTTTGGCTTTGCAAATTGAGCTGCTGTGCGACACCGTTTTCCACCGCCGCCTGCGACAGAAAGGTCAGCCGGGAATGATGACGCGCCGCGCCGAGCGCGCCAAACATCATGCGGTAATGCACCGGTTGCGGCGTGGGGATGGAAGCATTGATGTCCCCCATTGGTGCGCAGGTGATCATGCCGCCTTTCACGATCGTTGCAGGCTTCACGCCGAAAAAGGCCGGTGACCAGAGCACCAGATCCGCCAGCTTTCCGGCTTCAATGGAGCCGACTTCGTGAGCGATACCGTGGGTCAGTGCCGGGTTAATGGTGTACTTGGCGATATAGCGCTTCACGCGCAGATTATCGTTCTCCCCCGTCTCCTCGGCCAACGGACCGCGCTGGACCTTCATCCGGTGTGCCACCTGCCAGGTGCGCAGGATCACTTCTCCCACGCGCCCCATCGCCTGTGAATCCGATGAGGTCAGAGAAAACGCGCCAATATCGTGTAACACATCTTCGGCGGCGATGGTCTCCCGACGGATCCGTGATTCGGCAAAGGCCACGTCTTCGGCAATATCCGGATCGAGATGATGGCAAACCATCAGCATGTCGAGGTGTTCATCAATGGTATTGACGGTATAGGGCAGCGTCGGGTTAGTGGAGGAGGGCAGGATATTCGGATGCGCGCAGGCGGTGATGATATCTGGCGCATGCCCGCCGCCGGCCCCTTCGGTGTGAAAGGTGTGTATGGTACGATCGCCAATCGCCGCCAGCGTATCTTCGACAAAGCCTGACTCGTTCAGAGTATCGCTGTGCAGCGCCACCTGAATGTCCATCTCATCGGCCACGGTTAGCGCACAGTCGATAGCCGCAGGCGTCGCGCCCCAGTCTTCGTGAATTTTCAGGCCGATGGCACCGGCGGCAACCTGCTCGCGCAGTGCATCGGGGTGGGAGCCATTGCCTTTACCCAGCAGACCGATATTGACGGGCAGCGTATCCGCCGCCTGTAGCATCCGGGCGATGTACCACGGCCCCGGCGTACAGGTGGTGGCGTTGGTGCCGGCTGCCGGTCCGGTACCGCCGCCAATCATTGTCGTCACGCCGGAGACCAGCGCCTCTTCCGCCTGTTGCGGGCAGATCCAGTGAATATGGGTATCCACGCCGCCTGCGGTCACGATCTTGCCTTCACCGGCGATCGCTTCGGTGGCGACGCCGATCGGGATCGTTACGTCAGGCTGAATATCCGGATTCCCGGCTTTGCCGATGGCAAAGATCCTGCCGTCTTTAATGCCGATATCCGCCTTGACGATCCCCCAGTGATCGACGATCAGCGCGTTGGTGATTACCAGGTCCACGCATTCCTGAGACGGCATCTGTCCTTGGCCCATACCATCGCGGATCACTTTGCCGCCGCCGAATTTCACCTCTTCGCCATAGGTGGTGAGGTCGTTTTCCACTTCGATCCACAGATCCGTGTCCGCCAGACGCACTTTATCGCCGGTGGTCGGGCCGAACATGTCGGCGTAAGCCTGCCGGGAAATCTCAGCCATGCTTCACCTCCAGCGCACCCATGACGTCGCCGCGAAAGCCAACAATACGCTGTGCGCCCGCCACTCGAACCAGTTCGACTTCTCGCTTTTGGCCCGGTTCAAAACGTACCGCCGTTCCCGCCGGAATATTCAGCCGAAAACCCAGCGCGGATTCGCGGGAAAAGCGGAGCGCCGGGTTGACCTCGTAAAAGTGGTAGTGCGATCCCACCTGAATAGGGCGATCGCCATGGTTTTCTACCACGATCGTGCGCGTTTCGCGCCCTACGTTGATCGCAATGTTTCCCGCTGCGATCCGGTATTCGCCTGGAATCATGGGTTCTCCTTAGACGATCGGGCTGTGAACGGTGACCAGCTTCGAACCGTCCGGAAAGGTCGCTTCCACCTGGATGTCCGGGATCATTTCCGGAACGCCTTCCATCACCTGCTTACGGTTCAGAACGTGGCGGCCATCTTCCATCAACGAGGCGACGCTTTTACCGTCGCGCGCGCCTTCCATGATGAATGCGCTGATGAGCGCCACCGATTCCGGGTAGTTCAGTTTCAGACCCCGCGCCAGTCGGCGTTCTGCGACCAGTGCGGCGGTAAAGAGCAACAGTTTGTCTTTTTCTCTGGGGGTCAGTTCCATAAGCGTCTCTCAGGTTTGCCAGATGCGCGGCAGGTGCGGTGGTTTTTGGGTTAACAGCGGGCGTAAAAACTGCCAGATTTCGCGCATGACGCGCTGAACAATCAGGTTGTCGTCAGCCAGAAAACGAACCGTCAGCAGTGAGTCGACGAGCGTTGCCCCGGCATAATCACCGAGCGGAGCAAGACGTTCCCGCGCACCGTCGAGCATCTGTTCCGTAGCCGGATAGCAGAGCAGGGTACCGCACCACGGCTGGCTGGCGATGGCCGAGAGATCCCCATCCCTCAGCGTCAGGCGTTCAATGAGCAGCGGCTGCCCGTCGCGCCAGATCTCCAGACGGTTATGCAGCGTGCCGTGGCTGAACGTTTCTTGCATAACCGGTCGCCCGAGGCAGAGCAGATCCCAGCCCAGCAGGCGGCTTTCAGCGGTGAGATGAAATACGGAGCGGAGGCTGGCGTTAGCGCCGGGGAACAGGATCGTATCCTGCGGCAGCCATTCCAGCGTCGCGTTTGGGGCCAGCGTGAACGTCTGATGCAGGCACGCCTGTGGGCCTGCGCTACGATAAAACTTACCCGCGCCGGGCATGGTGATTAATACGTGACTGTTTTCGTCCAGCGTGACGGAAATGTGCAGCTCATCACCGCCGACAATTCCGCCGGGCGGGTGGAGTAAATAGAGGTGGCAAACATCGTCTTGCGGATAAAATGGCCGTTGAACCGTCAGGGGACCGACGTGGCGTGCGTGCGTGAGCACCGTTTTGTGCGCGGTATGGCTAAACCGCAGGTCGAGTTCGGCCTGCCAGCCCCGTGTCGGTGTCTTGTGCGCAAGGGTTTCCAGAGCGTTTCCCTTCTCAGCGTGAGGGTGTGTGCATAGCAAAAAGTATGCCTCAGCGCGGCGGGAAAACGGTCATATGAGACGCTTATGGAAAAAAGGGGCGACAGCCCTGCCGCCCCAACGGGGTTAAAGCAAAACGAGAGGCATCCAGATAAGCCCGGTCGCCAGCAGCAGCACCAGGAAAATCAGGCCGAAAATTGCCCCCAGCCGCCAGTAATCCACGGTCGGCAGATAACCGCTGCCATAGTAGATAGGGCTTGGTCCGGTCGCATACGGAGTGAGAATGCTGCCCAGACCAATAGCCGCACCGACCATCAGGCAGAAGACCGGTAAGGGAATTTCCGGCATCGCCAGCGCGGCGGCGATCATCATCGGTGCCAGCGCGGACGTATACGCCGTGGCGCTGGCAAAGAAGTAACGCAACAGCCAGAACACCACGATCAGCGCGATCATCACCATCACCGGTGAGTAGCCGCTCAATCCGCTCGCCAGCAGTTTGCCAAACCAGGTGATAAAGCCGGTGTTGTTCAGTCCGGTTGCGAGGGTGATAAGCGAGGCCAGCCAGAAGAAGACGTTCCACGCCGATTTATTACTGACGATGTCATCCCAGGAGATGATGCGCAGCACCAGCATCAGGGCAACGACGCTGTAACCGACCATCGCGGCATCGATGTAGTCCCCACCGAAGATCCACAGCACCAGGGCGCCTACCATCAGCACCAGCATCTTTTTCTCACGTGAGCAGAGCGGCCCCATCTCTTTGAGTTCCGATTCCGCCCAGCGTGGCACCTGATCGCCCGACTTCAGCACGGGCGGATATAGCACATAGGCGAGCCACGGCACCAACAGAACCAGCAGAATGCTCAGCGGCAGCATGCCTAAGAACCAGTCGCCCCAGCTCAGCGCCGTATGGGACGCGGTCTTCATCAGACCAATTAGCAGCAGGTTCGGTGCCATCGCCGTCAGGAAAATGGCGCTGGTCACGCAGTCGGCGGTGATCCCCATCCACATAATATAAGAACCAATGGAACGGGCGCTGGGATCGTTGGGTTTTGAGTTATAGAGCGGCGGCAGGTTGCGGATAATCGGGTAGATGATCCCTGCGCCGCGTGCGGAGTTAGACGGTGTAACGGGAGCAAGAATCAGCTCGGAGAACATCACCGCGTAGCCGAGAAACAGCGTGCGGTGCCCCATTTTTTTCACCAGCATCAGCGCGATACGCCGACCGAGGCCGGTTTTTTCATAGCCGGTGCCAAACATGAAGGCGGCGAAAATCAACCAGATCACCGAGTTAGAAAAACCAGAAACTGCCCACGAGAGCGCTTTGGACGTAAATTTGAATCCGTCCTGGGCGAGTTGTTCGGGGCTGAACAAAAGCCACGGCGAGAGAACCGCGATAATTGATATCCCAATCATCGCCACGACTGCGCCGGGTACCGGTTCCAGAATGAGTCCCACGATAACCCCGGTAAAGACCGCAAAGTAGAGCCAGGTGTGGCTCTCAAGACCGGTGGGGACGGGCAAAACAGCAATAATGGCGATGACCACCAGCGGAGCCAGATATCGCCACCAACCAGATAAAGGTGCCATTGTCGTATCCCTGCGAAAGAGGGAGAGGCCGAGGCCTCTCCGGAAGGGTTATTTGATGTAATGCACGTGTTCGCAGATTTCGTCGACGATGGGACCGCGACGTTCGGCGAACTGTTTTTTGTTTTCGGCGATCAGGTTGTTGCCGTGGGTGTCGATAGAGACAATCAGCGGACCGAACTCTTTCACCCGGCAAACCCACAGCGATTCCGGCATACCGAGCTCCATCCAGTGCACTTCTTCGATCTCTTCCACTTGAGTGGCTGCCAGCACCGCGCAGCCTGCCGGGAAGATCACGTGTAGCGCCTTGAACTTCTGGCAACCTTCTTCCGTTAGCGGCCCCATGCCGCCTTTACCCACCACCAGTTTGACACCCGTCTGCTCAATGAACTCTTTTTCAAAGGCTTCCATGCGCATGCTGGTGGTGGGGCCGACGGAGACCATCTCCCATTTTTCACCGTTCTTACGCACGATCGGTCCGGCATGGAAAATCGCTTTACCGTTGAGGTCGTAGGGGATCGGGCGCTTTAGTTCGATCAGGCGGCGGTGGCAGACGTCGCGGCAGGTCACCAGCGTACCGGTCAGATAGATCACATCGCCAACGCGGATGTCTTCCAGGTCTTCGGCTTTGATCGGGGTTGTGAGGATCTTTTTCATAACGCGCTCCGGGTGTGAGACAGGTTTTCGAAGGAGAGGTCAGAATGGACCAGCAGCGTACCGCGACGGTGCGCCCAGCAGCCGGTAGAGACAGCGACGCCAATGGTCGACGGGTGACGCGCGGCGGATTCAATATGCACGCCCATCACCGAACTGTTGCCGGTGAGCCCCTGCGGGCCAATGCCCAGCCGGTTCAACCCTTCTTCCAGACGCAATTCAAGCTCTGCCGCTTTGGGGTTCGGATGGCGGGTGCCGATCGGACGCAGTACCGCTTTACGGGACAGCACGGCGGCGGTTTCAACGGAGGTGGCGATCCCCACACCGACCAGCACCGGCGGGCAGGCGTTGACGGCCAGCGTCGAGATGTTTTCAAAGACGAACTTCACCACGCCTTCGTAGCCTTCGGAAGGCATCAGCACTTTGGAGCGCCCCGGCAACGTGCAGCCGCCGCCGGCCATGTAAACTTCAATTTCCGCGTCTTCGCCATCAGGGACAATGTCCCATGTCACCCACGGTACGCCGCTACCGGTGTTTTTACCGGTATTCACTTCGTCAAAAATTTCTACCGCGTTGTGGCGCAGCGGCGCTTTCACCGTGGCGTCTTCCACCGCTTGCTTGAGAATGCTTTGCAACTCACCCAATAGCGGGAAACGGGAGCCAACCTTCACGAAGAACATGATCTCACCGGTGTCCTGGCAAGCCGGACGGTTAAGATCGATAGCCTTCTGCATGTTGTCGAACATCGTGTGGTAGATGATTTGCCCCATCTTTGAGGTTTCGGCATCCCGTAGCTGTTTTAATTTGTCCACCACATCGTCGGGCATGCGCGTGGAAATCATGGCGGTAAAATTGGCGACTATTTCCGTCAGCGTATTAACCGCATTTTGATTATTTTGATTGCTCATCATGTCAACTCCAGTTCTTTTATTTGTCTGGAAATAAATTCTCCCTCACAAACTACCATTGAATGTGTGGTTTTATATTATTTGCCACTGTGTATATGCAATTAACAGTTCGTGAATGATGTTGAAGAAAGATGATGAAAATTGAGCAAAGGCAGAGATTAACCTTAGATTGAGAATTACACTTCAGGTATCAATTATCATGGACACCCCGAAAAATGCTCAAAAACTGGCCCTTAGCCAAAGACCTTCAGGTGCTGGTGGAAATCGTCCATACGGGCAGTTTTAGCGCCGCAGCATGCGCCCTCGGACAAACGCCTGCCTTTGTGACGAAGCGGATCCAGATTCTGGAAACTACGCTCGGCACTACGCTGCTTAACCGCTCGGCGCGCGGGGTGGCGCTGACGGAAAGCGGTCAGCGTTGTTATGAACAGGCACTGGTGATCCTGACGCAATATCAGCGCCTGATTGATGATGTGACGCAAATCAAAACGCGCCCGGAAGGGATGATTCGTATTGGCTGTAGCTTCGGATTTGGCCGCAGTCATATTGCACCTGCGATTACCGAATTGATGCGCAATTATCCTGAGTTACAGGTCCATTTTGAACTCTTCGATCGGCAAATTGATTTGGTTCAGGATAATATCGATCTCGATATTCGTATTAACGATGAGATCCCGGATTATTATATTGCGCATTTGTTAACAAAGAATAAAAGAATATTGTGTGCCTCCCCAGAATATTTACAAAAATATCCTGAACCCAAAACCTTGCAGGAATTAAGTCACCATGATTGCCTGGTGACAAAAGAGCGTGACATGACGCACGGAATATGGGAACTGGGAAATGGCACGACGAAAAAATCGGTCAAAGTGAGCGGGCATCTCTCTTCCAACAGCGGTGAAGTCGTTCTGCAATGGGCGCTGGAAGGCAAAGGCATCATGTTGCGTTCAGAGTGGGATGTGCAGCCGTTTCTGGTAAGCGGCAAACTGGTGCGAGTGTTGCCGGAATATGCGCAGAGCGCCAACATCTGGGCGGTATATCAGGAACCACTGTACCGCAGCGTGAAGCTCAGAGTCTGTGTGGAGTTTCTGGCAGCATGGTGCCAGCAGCGCTTAGGCAAGCCGGACGAGGGCTATCAGGTGCTGTAGGCCGGGCTGGACAACGCCATTTCCGGCCAACTTCACTCGGGATCTTTCTCGCGTCTCTTGCGCAGTTTGGTCCAGATTTTCGTTTCCTGGCGGCGCCACAGGCGCTGGATGTTGTCATGATGGCGCAGCAAAATCAGGCACGACAGCATGGAGACCGGGAAGGTGAACTGCGGTTTGAACCACCAGACATAGAACGGGGCAATCAGCGCGCTGACGATCGCTCCCAGCGATGAATAGCCGCTTAACAGAACGGTGAGCAACCAGGTGCCCGCCATTACGCCGGTGAGATCCCAACCGATAGGCGCGATAGCGCCAAAGGCTGTTGCCACGCCTTTTCCTCCTTTGAAGCCAAAGAAGACTGGCCAGATATGCCCCAGACAGGCGGCGATGGCGATAAGACCCAACCAGAACGGGCTAACGCCCAGCGCATACGCGCCCCAGACGGGCAACATCCCTTTCAGGACGTCGAAAATCAGGACCGCTGCGGCTGCTCCCTTGCCACCGATTCGTAACACATTGGTCGCGCCAGGGTTGCCGGAGCCGCTGCTACGCGGATCGGGCAAGCCAGCAATGCGGCAGACCAGAATGGCACTGGAAATGGAGCCGCAGAGGTACGCGAAGAGGATCATTCCAGGCGCGATTGCACTCATAAGCTGTTCCGTTTTGAAAATGTCGTGTAAAACGCTACTTCTGTGGATAATACGCATATTTCGCCGGAAGTGGTATCCGGGTTAGCCAAAAAGCAGGCAGGTCGTGATGGATATTGTATTTATAGAGCAACTTTCGGTAATCACCACTATTGGTGTTTACGACTGGGAACAGACGATTGAACAGAAGCTGGTGTTCGATATCGAAATGGCATGGGATAACCGAAAATCAGCAAAAAGTGACGATGTCGCCGATTGCCTGAGCTATGCGGATATCGCCGAGACGATTGTTAATCATGTAGAAGGCGGGCGTTTCGCGCTGGTGGAGCGCGTTGCCGAAGAGGTGGCCGAACTGCTGCTGACGCGCTTTAATTCGCCGTGGGTGCGCATCAAACTCAGTAAGCCCGGCGCGGTGGCGCGCGCGGCCAATGTGGGCGTAATCATTGAGCGTAGCAATAATCTGAAAGAAAAATAATTATCTTCATATTTGTTAAACCAAACGGATATAAAAGAGTCCTATACCCGTCATACTTCAGGTTGCATGTGCGTTGGCTGCACGCAAATTATTGAGGGTATGAAGCTGGATCATTTTGCGCTGTAAATTTTTCTACTTAGGGGTTTATTGATGAGCGATATGCACTCGCTGCTGATTGCGGCAATTTTGGGTGTGGTCGAAGGATTGACGGAGTTTTTACCCGTTTCCAGCACCGGACACATGATCATTGTGGGCCACCTGTTGGGATTTGAGGGTGATACGGCAAAGACGTTTGAAGTGGTGATCCAGTTGGGGTCCATTCTCGCGGTAGTGGTGATGTTCTGGCGGCGTCTGTTTGGCCTGATCGGTATTCACTTTGGTCGTCCGTTGCAGCGTGAAGGGGAAAGTAAAGGCCGTTTAACGCTTCTCCATATTCTGTTGGGGATGATCCCGGCGGTGGTGTTGGGACTGGTCTTCCACGATACGATCAAATCGCTGTTTAACCCGGTTAATGTGATGTATGCGCTGGTGGTGGGCGGTTTACTGTTGATCGCTGCAGAGTGTCTGAAACCGAAAGAACCGCGCGCACCGGGGCTGGACGACATGACTTACCGTCAGGCATTCATGATTGGCTGCTTCCAGTGCCTGGCGTTGTGGCCGGGTTTCTCCCGTTCCGGGGCGACCATTTCCGGCGGGATGCTGATGGGTGTGAGCCGTTATGCCGCGTCTGAATTTTCGTTCCTGCTGGCCGTACCGATGATGATGGGGGCCACCGCATTGGATCTCTACAAAAGCTGGTCGTTTCTGACGGCGGCTGATATCCCCATGTTTGCCGTCGGTTTTGTCACCGCCTTCGTAGTTGCATTGGTTGCCATCAAAACCTTCCTGCAATTGATTAAGCGGATCTCCTTCATACCGTTCGCGATCTATCGCTTTATCGTCGCCGCGGCGGTCTACGTGGTGTTTTTCTGACCGACCTCTCATGCCGGATGAGCGCAGCGCCATCCGGCATTCACACCTTAATTGGTCGCCTTCGGGAAGCGAGTCTCTTTCCAGCGGGCCAGCGCCGCAATTCGGCGTCGGGTCAACTCCTCGCGAATCTCAATACCTTTAAATCCGGCCTCGACAACGTCTTTGGTGGGCACCGATTGCGCCACTTCCCACGCTTCCCGCAGCAAACGCCCCTGCGGATAATCCGCCGCTTCAAACCCCGTCCGTCCGCGTACGTCAGCTTCGCTGGTGAGCGCAATTTGCTCCACGCGTTGCGGTTTGCGCCAGGCGTCGATTGAATCAAACAGTTTCACGATAGTTTTAGGTTGCAGTATCGGGAAGGTATGGATGAGATCGTGGAACTCCGCCACCAGTTTGGCTAAATCACGGATTTCATTCGGGACGCGCAGGCGCTGGCATAACTGTTCGACCAGTCTGACGCCCGCCGGGCCGTGCCCGTGGTGACGCGGCCAGAGCTCCGGCGGAGTCAGGCCTTTGCCGAGGTCATGACACAGCGTGGCAAAACGCACGTCAACTTCCGGACTGAGCAGCGCCGCCATCGACAACGTCATCAGGGTATGAATCCCGGTATCGATTTCCGGATGCCACTTCGCCGGAGCAGGGACGCCAAACAGCGCATCAACCTCCGGGAACAACACGCGTAGCGCGCCACAGTCGCGTAAGACCTGGAAATAGACCTGCGGGTTACGCGTGGTTAACGCGTTCTCGGTCTCTTTCCACACGCGCTCTGCCGTCAGGTGTTCCAGTTCACCGGCGTGCGTCATTTCGCGCATCAGGGCCATGGTTTCGTCAGCAATGCGGAAGCTCAGATGCGCATAGCGGGCGGCAAAACGCGCCACCCGCAGGACGCGAAGCGGATCTTCATTAAAGGCTGGTGAAACATGGCGCAGCAGGCGTTGCTCCAGATCGCGCCGACCGTGATAGGGATCGACGATCTCACCGTCACCATCTTGCGCCAGGGCATTAATGGTCAGGTCACGGCGCTGGAGATCGTCTTCCAGCGTGACGTCCGGCGCGGCATAACAGGTGAATCCGGTATAGCCCGAGCCAGACTTACGCTCGGTACGCGCCAGGGCATACTCTTCGTGGGTTTGCGGATGGAGAAAAACAGGAAAATCGCGACCTACCTGCTGGTAGCCCGCGTCGAGCATTTGTTGCGGCGTGGCACCAACCACCACCCAATCTTTATCTTTAACCGGTAGCCCTAACAGCGTATCCCGAACCGCACCACCGACCAGATAAATCTTCACGCCACACCACCTCTCCAGGGAAATACAATCCCTTAATCATATGACAGTGTGGCGGAGAAGGCGATTTAGTTCATCCAGCGGTCTTTGCGTTTTCGGCTTGGGATCATGTGCGGCAGGATCAAACCGAGCAGCAGGCCAAGCCCCAGCACGCCGCCGCCATACATAAACCACTGCATGATGATGGTGCGTTGCTTATCATCAAGCTGCAAATTCGCGGCGCTGACCTTCTTCTGCGCCACAATCAGCTCGTTCTTCAGCTTCTGATTCTCTTCTTTCAGCCCATTGATCACGCTGTCGCTCTGCGACACTTTCTGCTGCATGTCAGCCGTGCGTTGATTCCAGGTGGTGTCAATATTGTTGAGCTTATCGGTCAGCGTTTTGACCTGATTTTCCAGATCCGGCACGCGGGTGCGCAGGCTGGGCGTGCTGTTCAGCTCTTTCATCGGGATCCAGGCCGTCCGCCCGGTGCTGTCTTTAACCTGCGCGTAGTTTGTGTTGGCGTCAGTTTGTAACAGTGTGACTTCTTCGCCCGCGTTGACCGTGCCAACGAGGCGATAATTATCCCCCGGACCACTGCGGACCCAGGTGTTCAGTTCATCAGAGACATAGCGCTTTTCTTCGGCGTGAGACACGGCAGTAGCGCTAAGTGCGAGTAACATAAATCCAATCAGGCGTAATTTTGGCATCAGGCTGTCGTTATTGTCATAGAAAGTGGAACGATAGTAGTGGTATCAGTGTCTCTACGCAAAGCATTCAACATCAATCGGAATCATCTGTGTCCGGTTTACCGCTACTTCAAAACTTTTACGCCCGTCAAATTGCTCGTTGCATGGCAATTTGGCGCAAAATACTATCTACTGACAAAAAAGATCACCGTAAGTTCGTCGTGATTCTCTCTTATGTGACATAACCGGTAAGTACAAGGCCATGGCTCAGGAAATTGAATTAAAATTTATCGTTAATCACGACGCCGTGAACGCGCTGCGTGACCATCTGAATACGCTCGGAGGCGAGCATCATGCACCCAGCCCGTTGTTGAATATTTACTACGAGACCGAGGATAAGTGGTTGCGTGGTCACGATATGGGGCTGCGTATTCGTGGGGAGAAAGGTCGCTATGAGATGACCCTAAAAATTGCCGGACGAGTGACCGGCGGTTTACACCAGCGACCGGAATACAATGTTCCCCTGAATGAGCCCACGCTGGATTTAACGCAATTTCCGCCGGAGGTGTGGCCCAACGGTGAGCTGCCTGCCGATCTCCTCTCCCGCGTGCAGCCGCTGTTCAGCACCGATTTTGAACGTGAAAAATGGCTGTTGACCGTGGATGGCAGCCAGAT
Source organism: Citrobacter sp. RHB20-C16 (assembly GCF_013890155.1). NCBI lineage: Bacteria > Pseudomonadati > Pseudomonadota > Gammaproteobacteria > Enterobacterales > Enterobacteriaceae > Citrobacter > Citrobacter sp. RHB20-C16. The sequence goes on from NZ_CP057630.1 coordinate 814,803, forward strand.
TGAAATCGCCCTCGATTTAGGCGAAGTGAAAGCAGGTGAACTGGCGGAGCCGATTTGCGAGCTGGAGCTTGAACTGCTGAGCGGCGACACCCGGGCGGTTCTGAAGCTGGCGAATCAGCTGGTGAACCAGGCGGGTCTGCGCCAGGGCAGCCTGAGTAAAGCGGCGCGTGGATATCATCTGGCGCAGGGGAATCCTCCACGCGAGATCAAACCGACTGCGGTGCTGAAAGCACCCGCGAAAGCCAGCGTGGAACACGGGCTGGAAGCCGCTCTGGAGCTGGCGCTGGCACAATGGCAGTACCACGAAGAACTCTGGGTTCGCGACAATAAGGCCGCGAAGGCGCATGTGCTGGCCGCGATGGGCCTGGTGCGTCACACCCTGATGCTGTTTGGCGGCATCGTTCCGCGTAAAGCGAGCGCTCACTTACGTGATCTGCTCACCCAGTCGGAAGCGACCATCGCTTCTGCGGTTTCTGCCGTGACGGCGGTGTATACCACCCAAACGGCGATGGCGAAACTGGCGCTGACTGAGTGGCTGGTGACCAAAGCCTGGCAGCCGTTTCTGGATGCAAAGGCGCAGGCCAAAATGGCGGATTCTTTCAAGCGCTTCGCCGATATCCATCTTTCGCGTACCGCCGCTGAGCTGAAAAGCGTTTTTGGACAACCGCTGGGTGACCAGTATCGCGATCAGTTGCCGCGTTTACGCCGCGATATCGACACCGTTTTGCTGCTGGCGGGGTATTACGATACGCCGGTGGTTCAGACCTGGCTGGAGAACTGGCAAGGGCTGTATCACGCTATTGCCAACGGCCAACACATTGAAATTGAACATTTCCGCAATGAGGCGAACAACCAGCAACCGTTCTGGTTGCACAGCGGGAAACGATAACCGGAGTGCCTGATGGCGCTGCGCTTATCAGGCCTACGGATCGACATGTTTTGTAGACCGGATAAGGCGTAATGCCCACATCCGGCAACGTTACAAGGAACCTTTTAATGAAGCCGCTTTCGTCACCGTTACAGCAGTACTGGCAAACCATTGCAGAGCAGTTACCTGAATCCGTATCTGGCGTACAAGCGAAGTCAGTACTTACATTCAGTGATTTTGTACGGGACAGCATCATTGCGCATCCTCGCTGGCTGACGGAACTGGAAAGCGCGCCGCCGCAGGCCGATGAATGGCAACAGTACGGCGAATGGTTACAGGCGGCGCTGGCAACGGTGAATGATGAAGCGGCGCTGATGCATGAGCTGCGTCTGTTTCGCCGCCGCGTGATGGTGCGCATTGCCTGGGCGCAGGCGCTGTCGCTGGTGGACGATACCGACATTCTGCAACAGTTAAGCCATCTGGCCGAAACGCTGATCGTCAGCGCGCGCGACTGGCTGTACGACGCCTGCTGTCGGGAATGGGGAACGCCGTGCAGTCAGGACGGTATCCCACAGCCGCTGCTGATTTTAGGCATGGGCAAACTGGGCGGCGGTGAGCTGAATTTTTCTTCGGACATCGATCTGATCTTTGCCTGGCCTGAGCACGGCTCTACCCAGGGGGGACGCCGCGAACTCGATAACGCGCAGTTTTTTACACGCATGGGGCAGCGGCTGATCAAGGTTCTGGATCAGCCTACCCAGGATGGTTTTGTCTATCGGGTGGACATGCGGCTGCGTCCGTTTGGCGACAGCGGCCCGTTGGTGCTGAGTTTTGCGGCGCTGGAAGATTATTACCAGGAGCAAGGGCGCGACTGGGAGCGCTACGCGATGGTCAAGGCGCGGATCATGGGCGATACCGACGGTCGTTATGTCGATGAACTGCGCGCCATGCTGCGCCCATTCGTCTTCCGCCGTTATATCGACTTCAGTGTGATCCAGTCGTTGCGCAATATGAAGGGGATGATTGCGCGTGAAGTTCGTCGCCGGGGGCTGAAAGATAACATCAAGCTCGGCGCGGGCGGCATTCGCGAAATCGAATTTATTGTGCAGGTATTTCAGTTGATTCGCGGCGGGCGTGAGCCGTCGCTGCAATCGCGTTCACTGCTGCCGACGTTAAGCGCGATCGCCGCACTGCATTTGCTGCCGGAAAACGATGCCGAACAGTTGCGACTGGCCTACCTCTTCCTGCGTCGACTGGAAAACCTGCTGCAAAGCATTAACGATGAACAGACGCAGACGCTGCCGGGCGATGAACTTAACCGGGCGCGGCTGGCCTGGGGAATGAATGCGGATAACTGGTCGCAGCTGATGGAAACGCTGGAAGGGCACATGGCGAACGTTCGGCGCGTGTTTAACGAGCTGATAGGCGATGACGAAACTGACACGCAGGAAGATGCGCTCTCGGAACAGTGGCGCGAACTGTGGCAGGATGCTTTGCAGGAAGATGACACGCCGCCGGTGCTGTCGCATCTTACGGATGACGATCGCCTGCGCGTGCTGGCGTTGATTGCCGATTTCCGTAAAGAACTGGATAAACGCACGATAGGCCCGCGCGGTCGCCAGGTGCTCGACCACCTGATGCCGCACCTGCTGAGTGATGTCTGCACGCGCCAGGACGCTTCTCTCCCGCTGTCGCGCATTACGCCGCTGCTTGTGGGGATTGTCACCCGCACCACCTATCTGGAGCTGCTGAGTGAATTCCCCGGCGCACTGAAACATCTGATTTCGCTCTGCGCAGCGTCGCCGATGGTCGCCAGTCAGTTGGCGCGCTATCCGCTGCTGCTCGATGAACTGCTCGATCCGAATACGCTCTATCAGCCGACGGCGACCGACGCGTATCGTGATGAGTTACGTCAGTATTTACTGCGCGTCCCGGAAGATGATGAAGAACAACAGCTGGAAGCTCTGCGGCAGTTTAAGCAAACGCAACTGCTGCGTATTGCCGCCGCGGATATTGCCGGTACGCTGCCGGTGATGAAAGTCAGCGACCACCTGACCTGGCTGGCGGAGGCGATGATTGACGCCGTTGTGCAACAAGCGTGGCTGCAAATGGTGGCGCGCTACGGCCAGCCGACGCATCTTGCCGAGCGGGAAGGGCGCGGTTTTGCGGTGGTGGGCTACGGCAAGCTGGGCGGTTGGGAATTGGGCTACAGCTCCGATCTCGATTTGATCTTCCTGCATGACTGCCCCGTTGACGTGATGACCGACGGTGAACGGGAAATTGACGGGCGGCAGTTCTATCTGCGGCTGGCGCAGCGCATTATGCATCTGTTCAGCACCCGCACCTCCTCGGGTATCCTGTATGAAGTGGATGCCCGGTTGCGTCCGTCAGGGGCGGCGGGGATGCTGGTGACTTCCACAGAGTCCTTTGCGGATTATCAGAAAAATGAGGCCTGGACGTGGGAGCATCAGGCGCTGGTGCGCGCACGAGTGGTTTACGGCGACCCGCAACTGACCTCGCAGTTTGATTCGGTGCGTCGCGATATTATGACGCAGCCTCGCGATGGCAAAACGTTGCAGAACGAGGTGCGCGAAATGCGTGAAAAAATGCGCGCGCATCTGGGCAATAAACATCGCGATCGCTTTGATATTAAAGCTGATGAAGGCGGTATTACGGATATCGAATTTATCACGCAATATCTGGTGCTACGTTATGCCCATGACAAACCCAAACTGACCCGCTGGTCGGATAATGTGCGCATTCTGGAACTGTTAGCGCAAAACGACATTATGGACGAGCAGGAGGCGATGGCGTTGACCCACGCCTACACCACGCTGCGCGATGAGTTACATCACCTTGCCTTACAGGAGCTGCCAGGCCATGTGACGCAAACGTGTTTTGAGGCGGAACGTACGCTGGTGCGGGCAAGCTGGCAGAAGTGGCTGGTTGAAGAATGAAGTGTGCTATTATCGCGCGCAAATTTTGAATCTCTCAGGAGACAGGAATGAAAGTAACGCTGCCAGAGTTTGAACGTGCAGGAGTCTTGGTTGTCGGTGATGTGATGCTGGATCGCTACTGGTACGGGCCCACCAGCCGTATTTCACCTGAAGCGCCGGTACCGGTGGTGAAAGTCGATACCATCGAAGAACGTCCGGGCGGTGCGGCGAACGTGGCGATGAACATTGCCTCTCTGGGCGCAAATTCGCGCCTGGTCGGACTGACCGGTATTGACGATGCCGCGCGCGCGCTCAGCAAAACGCTGGCGGACGTGAACGTGAAATGCGACTTTGTTTCTGTCCCGACCCATCCTACTATCACCAAACTGCGCGTGCTTTCGCGCAACCAGCAACTGATTCGTCTCGACTTCGAAGAAGGTTTTGAAGGTGTGGATCCGCAACCGCTGCATGAGCGTATCAACCAGGCGCTGAGCTCGATTGGGGCGCTGGTGCTGTCTGACTATGCGAAAGGCGCGTTAGCCAGCGTTCAGCAGATGATCGCGCTGGCGCGTAAAGCCGGAGTGCCGGTGCTGATCGATCCGAAAGGGACTGATTTTGCCCGCTATCGCGGTGCGACGCTACTGACGCCAAACCTCTCTGAGTTCGAAGCGGTGGCAGGAAAATGCAAAAGCGAAGAAGAAATTGTTGAACGTGGCATGAAGCTGATTGCCGATTTCGAGCTTTCCGCGCTACTGGTCACCCGCTCCGAGCAAGGGATGACACTGCTGCAACCGGGCAAAGCCCCGCTGCATATGCCGACGCAGGCGCAGGAAGTGTATGACGTGACCGGTGCGGGCGACACGGTTATTGGTGTGCTGGCGGCGACGCTGGCTGCCGGTAATTCGCTGGAAGAAGCCTGCTTCTTCGCCAATGCGGCGGCGGGTGTGGTGGTCGGTAAGCTGGGGACCTCCACTGTGTCTCCTATTGAACTGGAAAACGCGGTACGCGGCCGTGCGGAAACCGGCTTTGGCGTGATGACAGAAGACGAGCTGAAGCAGGCCGTTGCCAGTGCCCGTAAGCGTGGTGAGAAAGTCGTCATGACCAACGGGGTGTTTGACATTCTGCACGCCGGTCACGTCTCCTATCTCGCAAACGCACGTAAGCTGGGCGATCGCTTAATTGTCGCGGTCAACAGCGATGCATCGACGAAACGGCTGAAAGGGGAAACGCGCCCGGTGAATCCGCTCGAACAGCGGATGATCGTGCTGGCCGCGCTGGAAGCCGTTGACTGGGTGGTCTCCTTTGAAGAAGATACGCCGCAGCGCCTGATTGCAGGCGTATTACCGGATCTGTTGGTGAAAGGTGGTGACTATAAGCCAGAAGAGATTGCCGGTAGTGAAGAGGTGTGGGCCAACGGCGGCGAAGTGCTGGTGCTCAACTTTGAAGACGGTTGCTCCACCACCAATATCATCAAAAAAATTCAGAAAGACAGCGATAAATAACCACTGGCGGTGATGTCTGGAAATCGGGCATCACCCGTGTTCCCAAAGTGTGACATCAGGCAACTGATTTGCGCACAATATGTACAAACCTGCTACGCCTCCCGGTAAATACTGGTATCAGAAAAAAGCATATGACCTTAACAGAGATTCACCGACTGGAGGATATGCTAATGAACAACAGTGTTTATTCGATGAACAATTTCGATTTCCTGGCGCGGAGTTTTGCCAGAATGCAGGCTGAAGGTCGCCCTGTTGATATCCAGGCGGTTACCGGCAATATGGATGAAGAGCACCGCAGCTGGTTTTGCAAACGCTACGCGCACTACTGCCAGCAGGCAATGAACGCCAGAAAGTTAGAAGTGGAACATTGATATGTCAACGGGCCTTGCGGCCCGTTGCTGTTTTTACGCTTGCGGTTCTACTGGTGGGATGGCGGGCGCAGGTTTGACTTCTTCAGTGGCCTGACGCGCTTCCAGCTCGCTCAAACGTTGCTCCAGCAGCGCCAGCTTTTCACGGGTGCGTAGCAGTACCTGGGTCTGAACATCAAACTCTTCGCGGCTCACCAGATCGAGACGCGTCAGCTGAGATTGCAGCGTTTGACGGATTTTCTTCTCGACATCTTCCCCGAACTCCCGGATCCCTTTCGGCATCGACTCGTGAACCTGGCGAGCGATCTGCTCAATTTTTTTCGGGTCAATCATAGTGGTTTCCCTGAACTGGTAAGTGTTAACGCTCATTGTAGTGCGATCTGCGTAAGGCATAAACCAGAATTGTGTGATGTTAATGCAGGTAAAGGCGTTGATGAAGGTAATCAATAGCGTTATAGTTAATCCGCTTATTCTCAGGGCGGGGCGAAATTCCCCACCGGCGGTAAATCAACTCAGGTTGAAAGCCCGCGAGCGCTTTGGGTGCAAACCTAAAGGTCAGCAGATCCGGTGTAATTCCGGGGCCGACGGTTAGAGTCCGGATGGGAGAGAGTAACGATCCAGTCGGGCATGGACCCGCTCACGTTATTTTTTTGCCGCTTGTCGGTACTCCTAAGACTGCCCTGATTCTGGTAACCATAATTTTAGTGAGGTTTTTTTACCATGAATCAGACGCTACTTTCCTCTTTTGGTACGCCTTTTGAACGTGTCGAACACGCTCTGTCTGCGCTGCGCGAAGGCCGCGGTGTGATGGTGCTGGATGACGAAGATCGTGAAAACGAAGGCGATATGATTTTCCCGGCAGAAACCATGACCGTTGAGCAGATGGCACTGACCATCCGTCACGGTAGCGGTATTGTCTGCCTGTGCATCACCGAAGATCGTCGTAAACAACTCGATCTGCCGATGATGGTGGAAAATAACACCAGCGCTTATGGCACCGGTTTTACCGTGACTATTGAAGCGGCGGTAGGTGTTACAACCGGCGTTTCCGCAGCCGATCGCGTGACCACCGTTCGTGCGGCGATCGCCGATGGCGCAAAACCTTCCGATCTGAACCGTCCGGGACACGTTTTCCCATTGCGCGCTCAGCCGGGCGGCGTATTGACCCGCGGTGGCCACACCGAAGCGACCATCGATCTGGTGACGCTGGCGGGCTTCAAACCGGCGGGTGTCCTGTGTGAACTGACCAATGATGATGGCAGCATGGCGCGTGCGCCGGAGTGCATCGACTTTGCAGGCAAACACAATATGGCTGTTGTGACGATCGAAGACCTGGTGGCTTACCGACAGGCGCACGAACGTAAAGCCAGCTAACTCTGCCTTGCCGGATAGTGGTGCAAGCACCTTATCCGGCAAATTTCGCTTTTTCAAACATCCTGTCGGTTAATAAACATCCAATCTTTTTCTCTATGATCGAAATCATCTTTTCGATTTCATACTATGCCAGTATATAATCCTACCTACTTATAGGTATGTTAAATTTTAACGCTAAATATCTGTTAATGTTAAATTTTAAGGGTAAAAGGATGTTTATTGCCTGGTACTGGATTGTATTAATTGTTCTGGTGGTCGTGGGATATGTTTGCCACATGAAACGCTACTGTAAGGCGTTTCGGCAGGATCGTGATGCGCTAATGGAAATCCGCAATAAATTACTTCGTCGTGATGATGAAGAACGCGTCATGACTAAAGAGCAGGAATAACCGCTTCCTGCCCTCTCTGTTACCCGATCCCCATCGTCTGAAGTATGACCAGACTCAGCCCCATCACCGACATTCCGCACAGAACTCCATAGCTGGGGTTGTTGTTGGGATCGATCTCTTTTGCCAGCGGCATCAGTTCATCCACCGACAGCGCAACCATAATGCCGGCGACTGCGGCCATAATCGCCGCCATAACGACAGGTGACACTAGGCTACCAAGAATTAGCCACGCCAGCACACCGCCCAATATTTCTGCCATCCCGGAAATGCCCGCCCAGAAAATCGCGGTTCGTTTAGAACCGGTGGCCGCATAGACCGGCCCGGCGACTGCCAGACCTTCCGGAATATTATGCAGGGCAACCGCCAGCGCGACGCCGAATCCTAACTCCAGGTTACTGCTGGCGGTGACGTAGGTGGCAATTCCTTCCGGGAAGTTGTGCAGACTGATCCCCAGCGTCAGCAGGATGGCGGTACGTTTAATCGAGCCAGGAATCGGCTGCGTTCTTTTTTGCATCAGATCCTGCGGGTGGGCATGTGGAAGCAGACGATCCAAACCAAAATAACCCAGCAGGCCGATGATAAACATGCCGTAGCCCAGAACTGGCGGCATTCCCTTTGTACCCAGCGCGGCGGGCAGCATCTCCATCAAAGAGATCAGCAGCATGATCCCGGCGGCAAATCCGAGCGAAAACGCCAGCAGGCGATTAGAGGGCTTTTGCCCCAGTACGCCAAGAAACGCGCCAATGAACGTGGCGGCCCCCGCCAGTAAGGTCAGAATTAAAGGTACTGACATCAATGACTCCTTATACATCTCGCTGACCTTCAAAATAACTGATGATCATCATCATGGTTATCAGAGTTCTTCATTCATCGAAAGAGGGTATTGTAAGACCATCAAAATGACTCCCTGAGTAAGGATATCATCATGTCTTCAATTCGTATGCCAGCATTGTTTTTGGGACACGGCAGTCCGATGAACGTTCTGGAAGATAACCTGTATACCCGCGCCTGGCAGCAGCTTGGGGAGACACTGCCGCGTCCGAAAGCGATTGTGGTGGTGTCTGCCCACTGGTACACCCGAGGTACCGGCGTCACCGCGATGGAAGCGCCTAAGACCATTCATGATTTCGGCGGTTTCCCGCAGGCGTTGTACGACACGCATTACCCGGCGCCCGGCTCACCTGAACTGGCGCAGCACCTGGTTGATTTGCTTGCACCGGTGCCGGTTGCGCTCGACAAAGAAGCCTGGGGCTTTGACCACGGTTCCTGGGGTGTGCTGATAAAGATGTACCCGAATGCCGATATCCCCATGGTGCAGTTGAGCATTGATAGCACCAAACCGGCGGCCTGGCATTTTGAAATCGGGCGTAAACTGGCGGCGCTGCGTGATGAAGGCATCATGCTGGTGGCCAGCGGCAACGTAGTGCATAACCTGCGCACGGCGCGCTGGCACGGCGATAATAACCCGTATCCGTGGGCGACATCGTTCAATGATTTTGTCAAAGCGAACCTGAGCTGGCAGGGACCGGTTGAGCAGCATCCGTTGGTCAATTATCTCGATCATGAAGGCGGCTCACTGTCGAACCCGACACCGGATCACTATCTGCCGCTGCTGTATGTGCTGGGCGCATGGGATGGTAAAGAACCGATGACGCTCCCGGTTGATGGTATCGAGATGGGCAGCCTGAGTATGCTGTCGGTACAGGTGGGATGATTAATGCCGGGTAAGGCGGAGTCGCCACCCGGCGTTCTCAATTACTCGACAAAAATATGCGGGTAGAAGCGGGACAGATCCTGAGTGATCAGCGCTCTGTCTTCGCGAATACCGATCCCGGCAGGCTGATCGTTGATCAACCAGCTACCGATCAGCATATAACTGTCGCCAAATTTCGGTAGTTGATGGAACTGCTGTACGATCATGCCTTCTTCACCGTACGGTCCTTCCACTGCTTCGATCGTTTTACCGTTCTCGATAATGGAGACGTTTGCGCCTTCACGCGAGAAGATCGGTTTCACGACGAATTTTTCCATCTGCGGATAATCGTCTTCGGCGAAATAAGCGGGAAGCAGGTTCGGATGGTTCGGGAACATTTCCCACAGCAGCGGCAACAGCGCCTTGTTGGAGATAATGCTTTTCCAGGCCGGCTCCAGCCAGCGCACGCCAGCGTCTTCCAGCTTAGTGGAAAACATCTCGCGCAGCATAAACTCCCACGGATAGAGTTTGAACAGGTTGGCTATCACCTGATCCTGTAAATCCGTGAACTGACCTTTTTCACCCAGCCCAATATCTTCGATATAGAGGAATTCAGTGGCGATCTCCGCTTCCGCTGCACAATCCTGCAGATACTGAATGGTGCCGCGATCTTCAACCGTATCACGACAGCAGGTCAGATGCAGAAGCTGGAAGCCGTACTGCTCACGCAGCTCGGCGAAGCGCTCGATGAGCTTTTCCTGCAGGCTGTTAAACTGGTCGCTGCCTTCCGGCAGATTGCCCGCATTGATCTGATCTTCAAGCCAGATCCACTGGAAAAACGCCGCTTCGTACAGCGAGGTCGGAGTATCGGCGTTGTTCTCCAGCAGCTTCGGTTCGCCAGAGCCATCCCACGCCAGATCAAGACGCGAGTAGAGCGACGGCTGGTTTGTCTGCCAGGACTGACGAACAAAGCCCCAGGTGTGCTTAGGAATACGGAATTTGGTCATTAGTTCGTCGCTGGCGATCACTTTCTCGACCACCTTGAGACACATCTGGTGCAGCTCAGCGGTCACATCTTCCAGCTTTTCAACCTGGGCCAGCGTGAGTTTGTAATAGGCATCTTCACACCAGTACGGTTCGCCGTACATGGTGTGAAAATTAAAACCGTATTCCGTGGCTTTATCGCGCCAGTCCGGGCGTTCGGTAATACTGACTCTTTCCATGCGTATCAGCCACCCATTGAACGCGTGGAGGTGCCGCTTGCGCTACGCTGCATGGCGCTCTGTTTGGCTACAGATTCACCGAAGCCGCCGCGCGTTACGGTAGAGGTGGTTGCCGGTTTCGGCGCCATGGCGGTTTTAGGAACCGTCATCGTACGACCAGGCTGTGCGGCGCCGTAGTTTTTACCACCCGCATCGGTGTATTTACCGTAAGCCGGGCTGGCCGGGTTTTTCGAGCTGAACAGCGGTTGCTGCGCAAAGCCCGCGCCGCCGCCCATCATGCGGCCCATCATATAACCCGCCATCAGCGGCATCCAGAAACTGCCGCTGGACTGCTGTGCCTGCGCTTCTGGCGCCATGCCTGACTGAGCAGGGGCTTGCTGACACTGGCCTTCACCGAACTCAGCGATACAATCTTCGCGAGTGGCATATTTCGGCGCGGTACGTTCCGCTTCTTTCAGCGCATTGTTGTATGTGGTGGTACATTCTGCACTTTTACCCGGATTGGCTGCCGAGCAGTCATCCGCATTCTGATACAGCGATACGGTTTCATCGCTTTTCTCACAGCCCGCCAGCATAAACACAGCGGTAACGGCTAACGCCACAGGCGTCAGATGGCGTGCGCTCCAGCTTTTGCGGAACGAGGCGTGATGGATGGATTTTGTCCGTTTCATTTTCGTCTTTCCTGGACCCAGTGGTTATTACTGCTCAGGATAGAGGATGAGTGGTTGAAAATGAAGCGAGAAGAGGCGGGAATGCGGAACAATGGCGGGATCTTTACGTTGCCTTACGTTCAGACGGGGCCGCAGCCCCGTCATCGCGTTTAATTACGGAACGGATTTTTACCGTTGCTGCTGGAAGAACGTACCGACGCCGGTTGCGTGGCGGGCGCTGTCGCGTTGGCGGCATAGCCGTCAGCGTTCGCGTCCATCTGCGGGGTTTCCGGCGCGACGTGTTCCGGCGAGGTGGAGATCGGTTTGCCCAACGTGTTGTTCAGCGCCACCAGATCCTGCTCGTTCAACGTACCCAGCGCTGACTTGATATTCAGCTGGTTGATCAGGTAGTTATAACGCGCATTCGCCAGTTGCTGCTTGGCGTTGTACAGCGTGGTGGTCGCATCCAATACATCAACGATAGTACGTGTACCCACGGAGTAGCCTGCTTCCATCGCGTCTAATGAGCTCTGGGCGGAAACCACCGCTTGTTTGTACGCGTTAATGCTGCTGATTGACGCATTGATATTGTTGAAGGAAGAACGTACGGTCTGCACTACGCTACGGTGGGCACTTTCCAGTTGCTCACTGGCGCCAACAAAGTTGTATTGCGCCTGTTTCACCTGCGAGTTCACCATCCCGCCCTGATAAATCGGCAGCGAGAAGCTCAGGCCGACTTTGTTCTGGCCCATGTTGCTGTCGTCATACTGGGAGCCTACCGCGCTGCCGCGGGTTTTCGAACCACTGTAGGAGGTATCAGATACGCCGGTAGAGGCAGTTAAGTCCAGCGTTGGCAGGTGACCATCCTGCGCCTGGCGAATCTGCTCACGTGCCAGATCCTGGCTCAGACGCGCCTGCAACAACGTCAGGTTGCGGTTTTCGGCTTCTTTCAGCAGGGCGTTCACCGCCTGCGGCTTGTCGGTTTTGAAGCTGTCAACGTTCAGCGATGCCAGCTCCGGATAGTAGTTGCCGGTAACCTGACGCAGTTCTTCAACCGCATTGTCGAGATCGTTACGGGCGGTCACTTCGTTGGCCAGCACGGTATCGTATTGCGAACGGGCGTTTTGCACGTCAGTGATGGCCACCAGACCCACGTTGAAACGCTGGGTGGTTTGATCCAACTGACGATAAATCGCCTCTTTCTGCGCCTGGGTGTAAGAGAGAACGTCAATGGCGTTCAGCACTTTAAAATAGGCGCTCGCGGTGTTGAGGATCAGCGTCTGCTGGTCCGTCTGGAAAGTCACGTCCTGAATACCCGCCGATTTTTCCTGCAGGGTCAGCGCACGCCATTTCGACATATCGAAAAGGGTCTGCGTTAATTGCAAGGACGCGCTGGTGGCATTTGAGTTCACGCCGTTAGCATCGCGGTAGCCGTTGCTGTAGGTGTAATCGGCACCTAAGCCCAGTTGAGGCAGTAAAGGACTACGTGCTTCGTTGATTTTTTCGAATGCAGCATCGCGATCGGCGGCGGATTTACGCAATTCCGGGTTGCTCAGGCGTGCTTGCTGATAAACTTGCATCAGGTTCTCTGCCTGGCTCAGTGTGCTGAACCCCGACAGGCTCAGGCCGATAAGGATGGGGAGCAATTTCTTCATTTGCATTCCTTGTTGTGAAGCAGTATTTAGCGCTGATCAAATTTTAAAAATAATTGCTGATTCTAGCAGAATCCGCCACCGCAAAAAGTTGGCGTTCTGTGCCATCAGGCGTTAATTTGCACCAATTTACCACAAGGTCGATGAAACGGCAGTCAAACGCCCTTGAAATTCACATTTAAATCACTATTGGTACAGGACGGCACAATGCGCAAATCAGGCAACTCGCCAGTAACTTTCGCCAAAAACGATGTAGAAATTATTGCACGAGAAACGCTATATCGCGGTTTTTTTTCGCTGGATCTTTATCGCTTTCGCCACCGTTTGTTCAACGGTGAAATGAGCCAGGAAGTGCGTAGAGAAATTTTTGAGCGCGGCCATGCGGCAGTCTTGCTACCCTTTGACCCTGAGCGGGATGAAGTGGTGTTAGTTGAGCAGGTGCGCATCGCGGCCTATGACACCAGTGAAACGCCGTGGCTACTGGAAATGGTGGCCGGGATGATCGAAGAGGGTGAAAGCGTTGAGGATGTGGCCCGCCGTGAAGCGATGGAAGAGGCCGGCATTGAGGTAAAACGGACGAAACCGGTGCTCAGTTTTCTGGCAAGCCCTGGCGGCACCAGTGAGCGCTCGTCAATTATGGTGGGTGAAGTGGACGCCACGACCGCAAACGGGATTCACGGTCTGGCTGATGAAAACGAAGACATTCGGGTTCATGTGGTAAGCCGGGAGCAGGCTTACCGTTGGGTAGAAGAGGGGAAAATTGATAACGCGGCTTCGGTCATCGCCCTGCAATGGCTGCAACTGCACTATAAAGAGCTAATAAACGAGTGGAAAAAATGAAGCGCTATACACCTGACTTCCCTGAAATGATGCGTCTTTGCGAAACGAACTTTTCGCAACTGCGACGTCTGCTGCCGCGTAATGATGCGCCTGGCGAAACGGTGAGTTACCAGGTGGGCAACGCACAATATCGGATTACGATCGTTGAATCGACCCGATACACCACGCTGGTGACCATCGAGCAGACGGCGCCGACCATCACCTACTGGAGCCTGCCGTCACTGACTGTACGGCTCTACCATGACGCAATGGTCGCCGAAGTGTGTTCAAGTCAGCAGATCTTTCGCTTCAAAGCACGGTATGATTATCCAAATAAAAAGTTGCATCAACGCGACGAAAAGCATCAAATTAATCAGTTTCTGGCCGATTGGCTGCGATACTGCTTAGCACATGGAGCGATGGCGATTCCGGTTTACTAGCGTCGTGAAACCTAAGGACACCATTTGGAAAGCCTGTTAAACCTTTCTCTGGCTGGTGAGGCCAGGGTCAGGATCTTACAAATTACTGATACTCACCTGTTTGCCGAAAAGCACGAAACGCTATTGGGCGTAAACACCTGGGAAAGCTACCAGGCCGTGTTGGATGCCATTCATGCCGAGGGGCAGGAATACGATCTGATCGTGGCGACAGGTGATTTAGCTCAGGATCAAACCGCTGCGGCTTATCAGCATTTTGCTGAAGGCATCGCAAGCTTTCGTGCGCCTTGCGTTTGGTTGCCCGGTAATCATGACTTCCAGCCTGCGATGTATAGCGCATTACAAGAGGCGGGGATCTCCCCTGCAAAATGCGTCATGGTTGGCGAGCAGTGGCAAATTCTGCTGCTGGACAGTCAGGTCTTCGGCGTACCTCACGGTGAACTGAGCGAATTTCAGCTCGAGTGGCTGGAGCGTAAACTTGCTGCGGCCCCTGAGCGTCACACTCTGTTGCTTCTGCATCATCACCCCATGCCTGCGGGATGCAGTTGGCTGGATCAACACAGCCTGCGTAACGCGGCGGAACTGGACAACGTGCTGGTGAATTATCCGCGCGTGAAATATCTGCTTTGCGGGCATATTCATCAGGAACTGGATCTCGACTGGAATGGCCGCCGTCTGCTGGCGACGCCCTCCACCTGCGTTCAGTTCAAACCCCATTGTGCGAACTTTACCCTTGATAGCATCGGCCCTGGCTGGCGTACGCTGGAGCTGTTTGCCGACGGTACGTTGAAAACAGACGTCTGTCGTTTGCAAGGGACTGAGTTCCGACCTGATACCGCTTCTGAAGGCTACTGATGTCTACGCTTCTCTACCTGCACGGCTTCAATAGCTCGCCCCGTTCGGCGAAGGCCTGCCTGCTGAAAAACTGGCTGCACGAACACTATCCTCATGTCGAGATGGTTGTGCCGCAGCTGCCGCCGTATCCGGCCGATGCCGCAGAGATGCTGGAGTCTATCGTACTGGAGCATGGCGGCGAGGCGCTGGGCGTGGTGGGATCATCATTAGGCGGTTATTACGCCACCTGGCTGTCACAGTGCTTTATGCTGCCCGCGGTTGTCGTCAACCCGGCTGTCCGGCCATTTGAACTGTTGACTGACTACCTCGGTCAGAACGAGAACCCCTACACGGGGCAGCAATATGTGCTAGAGTCACGCCATATTTACGATCTTAAAGTCATGCAGATCGACCCGCTGGAAGCGTCGGATTTAATCTGGCTGCTGCAACAGACGGGAGATGAAGTGCTGGACTACCGCCAGGCAGTGGCGTATTACGCCTCATGCCGCCAGACTGTTATTGAAGGTGGAAACCATGCATTCACGGGCTTCGAAGATTATTTCAACCCGATTGTCGATTTCCTTGGACTGCACAGTTGCTGACAATCATTTCGAATTGCTATTAAAACCATGACGCAAACTTATAACGCTGATGCCATTGAGGTACTCACTGGGCTTGAGCCGGTACGCCGTCGCCCAGGGATGTATACCGATACGACCCGCCCTAACCATCTTGGGCAGGAAGTGATTGATAACAGTGTCGATGAAGCACTGGCGGGCCACGCGAAACGCGTGGATGTGATTTTACATGCCGATCAATCTCTGGAAGTTATCGACGACGGTCGCGGCATGCCCGTGGACATTCACCCGGAAGAGGGCGTTCCGGCGGTTGAACTGATCCTCTGTCGGCTGCACGCGGGCGGCAAGTTCTCGAACAAGAACTATCAGTTCTCCGGCGGCCTGCACGGCGTAGGGATCTCCGTGGTCAACGCCCTGTCGAAGCGCGTGGAAGTGAACGTGCGTCGTGATGGTCAGGTGTATAACATTGCGTTTGAGAACGGCGACAAGGTTCAGGATTTGCAGGTTGTTGGCACCTGCGGCAAGCGTAATACCGGCACCAGCGTCCATTTCTGGCCTGACGAAACCTTTTTCGACAGCCCGCGTTTTTCTGTCTCGCGCTTAACGCACGTGCTGAAAGCCAAAGCTGTGCTGTGCCCTGGCGTTGAAATCACCTTTAAAGATGAAGTTAATAACAGCGAACAGCGCTGGTGCTATCAGGATGGCCTGAACGATTATCTGCGCGAAGCGGTAAACGGCCTGCCGACGCTGCCGGAAAAACCGTTCATCGGCAATTTTTCCGGTGACACGGAAACGGTCGACTGGGCGCTGCTGTGGTTGCCGGAAGGCGGCGAACTGCTGACCGAAAGCTACGTGAACCTGATCCCGACCATGCAGGGCGGGACGCACGTCAATGGTCTGCGTCAGGGGCTGCTCGACGCGATGCGTGAGTTCTGCGAATACCGCAACATTCTGCCGCGCGGCGTGAAGCTCTCAGCGGAAGATATCTGGGATCGCTGCGCCTACGTGCTGTCGGTGAAAATGCAGGATCCACAGTTTGCCGGACAGACCAAAGAACGTTTGTCGTCGCGTCAGTGTGCAGCGTTCGTCTCTGGTGTGGTGAAAGATGCCTTCAGCCTGTGGCTGAACCAGAACGTCCAGTCAGCCGAGCTGTTAGCGGAGATGGTGATCTCCAGCGCTCAGCGCCGACTGCGCGCGGCGAAAAAAGTGGTGCGTAAAAAGCTGACCAGCGGTCCGGCGCTGCCGGGAAAACTGGCGGACTGTACCGCGCAGGATCTGAATCGTACCGAACTGTTCCTGGTGGAAGGGGACTCGGCGGGCGGCTCCGCCAAGCAGGCGCGCGATCGTGAATATCAGGCGATCATGCCGCTGAAGGGTAAGATCCTGAACACCTGGGAAGTCTCTTCTGATGAAGTACTGGCCTCACAGGAAGTGCACGATATTTCTGTCGCGATCGGCATCGATCCGGACAGCGACGATCTGAGCCAGTTACGTTACGGTAAGATCTGTATCCTGGCGGATGCGGACTCCGATGGTCTGCACATCGCCACGCTACTGTGCGCGCTGTTTGTGAAGCATTTCCGCACGCTGGTGAAACATGGACACGTCTACGTCGCGCTACCGCCGTTGTACCGAATTGACCTCGGCAAAGAGGTTTATTACGCGCTGACGGAAGAAGAGAAAGCGGGCGTACTGGAACAGTTGAAGCGCAAGAAAGGCAAGCCAAACGTACAGCGCTTTAAAGGACTGGGTGAAATGAACCCGATGCAGTTGCGTGAAACCACGCTGGATCCCAACACGCGTCGTCTGGTCCAGCTCGTCATTGATGATGAGGACGATCAGCGCACTAACGCCATGATGGATATGCTGCTGGCGAAGAAACGCTCTGAAGATCGCCGTAACTGGTTGCAGGAAAAAGGCGACCTCGCAGATATCGACGGGTAATTATACGTTTCATTGTTAATAAAAAGGGTAAGCCATCATGGCTTACCCTTTTGCTTTCAGGATATCTGATTGATCTTGCCAGAGAGGTCTATTAGGCTCAATCGAGGCGAGAACGCGGATTGACGTTATGGCACTGACCGGGGATGGACGCCAAAAATACATAATAAGGAAACAGGATGAACAACACACATCTGTCTAAGAGCGTCGACGCCCTTAAACCCTCCGCTATCAGGGAATTACTCAAACATAGCAAAATGCCTGGTGTGATATCGCTGGGCGGCGGTATTCCCAGCCCGGAACTGTTTGATAATACAGGGCTGGAAATGGCCACGCGTAACATGATGGAAAACCAGTTTCTGGATGCGTTCCAGTACGGTCTGAGTGAAGGTTTTCCGCCTCTGCGGGAAGCGATCGCTCAGTTGTGTCAGAAGCGAGGCATTCAGACCGCGTCCGACGCCATTCTGGTGACCAATGGGTCCCAGCAGTCGCTGGATATTCTGGTGAGAACGCTGATCAATCCGGGCGACAAAGTGGTCGTCGAACGTCCGACCTATCTTGCCGCCTTGCAGGTGCTGCAACTGTCTCAGGCGGATATTCTGTCTGTTGGTACCGATAAAGACGGCATGATCGTAGACGATCTGGAAGTTTTGCTGCAGAACAACACGATCAAGTTTGTGTACATCGTGCCGACGTTCGGTAACCCCGGTGGCGTGGTTCTTAGTGATTCCCGTCGTCAGAAGTTGGTTCAACTGGCGAAACAGCATGACTTTGCCATCATCGAAGACGATCCCTACGGTGAAATCAATTTCACCGGCGAGACCTATAAAACGCTGTTCCAGCATGCCCGAGAGAGCGGATGTCCTGAGCAGGTGATTTATACCTCGACTTTTTCCAAGATTCTGGCTCCAGGCCTGCGTGTGGGTTGGGTGGTACTGCCGGAATGGATCAGACAAAAAGCGACCATCGTTAAACAGGCGACCGATCTGCATACCAGCGCGCATTCGCAGGCAATGGCCGCCAGCTATTTGACGTTAGGTCGTCTGGACGATCAAATTCAGCTCATTCGTCAGGCGTACCGTGAGAAGTGCTATTTGCTGGCGGACGCGATTCGCAGTGAACTGGGCGAGCATATCTCATTCCATATGCCGCAGGGTGGGATGTTCCTGTGGGGGACGTTCCGTGATGATTTTGATACCACGGCATGGCTTTCCCGCACACTGCGGGAAAAAGTGGTATTCGTGCCGGGAGAGTTCTTCTTCTGTGATAAGCCGGACAAACGGACGCTACGGATGTCTTTTGCGACGCCAACGGCGGATGAGCTTGAAGAAGCGGTACGGAGATTGAAAAAAGCGTTGCCCTGAGGTCGCTGTTGCCGGGTCTGACACTAATGGCTGACCCGGCGCAACGCGGTATGTTTAAATACCGGATTCCAGAATACGAATATTCATCTCCAGCACATCGCCTTTAACGGCTTCGCTGTAGGCTTTCATATGCGGGGTTTGCAGGTGCGCTTCAAGATGCGCGATGCTTTCCCACTGCTCAATCATCACGATTGAATCAGGCGCCATGGTCTGAAAACTCACGTTTGCCGCATGATCTACCATCGGCGCGTAGCCGTGGCAGCCTTCTTCTTTCAGTACGGTTGGAACAATTTTCGCAAACTGATCGAGGACGGCCTGACGGTGATGTTGTCCCGGACGGGTGCGGATTTCAGCAATAACTGTAAGCATGGTTAACTCCTTCTAATTCCAGGTTACCAGTTAACCAAAAATCGCCTGCAGATGCTCGCGATATTCTGCAACAGAACGTGGTACATCCGGCATTTTAATGACGTCATTGGTAATAAAGGTCGGCAGCGCTTCCATTCCAAGGAATTGATTCGCCTTATGGAACGGCAGATAAACGCCATCAACGCCCACGCCGTGGAAAAACTGATCTTTATCGGTGAAGGCTTCCATCGGTGCGTTCCAGGTCAGAGAAAGCATGTATTTTTTCCCCTGAATCAGACCGCCGGAGCCGTATTTCTTCGAAGCATCTGAGCGGGTACGACCATCGCTGGCATACAGTGTGCCGTGGCCTTCGGTGAACACGTCATCAATGTATTTTTTCATGGTCCACGGCGCACCCATCCACCAGCCTGGCATTTGCCAGATAACCACGTCCGCCCAGACGAAGTTCTGCACTTCTTCTTTCACGTCGTAATCGCTGTCAGCGCGGACCATTTTGACGTTATGCCCGAGGTCGCGCAGAGTGCCGTCAGCGACTTCCGTCAGGGTGTCGTTCAATTGGCCATTGGAGTGTGCGAATTTTTTCGCGCCGTTGATAATCAGGATGTTGCTCATTATTAATCCTCTGAAATGCGTTTGAGGCTAATTTTACGTCAACAGCCGGTAGGGTGAAATTAGCAAAATGTGCAAAGTCTTTTGCATCTGGCGCAATAATCGACGATTACCACTTCACTGTCGCGATAAAACCCCCGTCTGGCGCATTGTCAAACGACACTGTCATTGTGTGCAGGGCTGCAATGCGACGGACAATCGACAGGCCCAGTCCGCTGCCGGTAACCTGCTGTCCGGGCGGGCGATAAAAGCGTTCGCCAATGTGAGGCAAGACTTCTGCCGTGACGCCGGGGCCGTTGTCTCTGACCGTAAACTGCCGGGCGTCAAGCGTGACATCCACCTCGCTACCTTTGGGGCTGTAGCGGATGGCGTTATCCAGCAGATTGCGCACCAGCAAACTGAGCAGTAGCGGTTGCCCGGTGTGCGTCACATTATGAGCGTTGATCTGCAAACGCACATCAATCTGCGCCTGCTGCGCGGGTTGCCAGATGTCCATTACCGCAGACTGAAGCACTTCCTCAAGAGAGAGCGTGGCGACGTCCTGCAGGTTATCCAGCGAGTCGAGACGGGAAAGCGTCAGCAACTGGTCGACCAGACGCGTGGCACGATCGATGCCCGTATGGAGTTGCATCAGCGCTTTCTCGCGTGCTTGCGGATCATCATCAGAAAGCTGCGCCACCTCCGTCTGGACTTTTAGCGCCGTTAACGGACTACGCAGTTCGTGGGCGGCGTCTGAGGTAAAGCGCCGTTCGCGCACCATCATCTTATGGGTACGGGTAAAAAGCTGGTTGAGCGATTCGACCAGCGGGCGCACTTCACTCGGGACGCCGTGTGAGCTGAGCGGCTCGCTGGATTCCGGATCGCGCAGACGCAACGCCTGCGCCAGCTTTTTAAGCGGCATGAGCTCCCGATGCAGCAGCATAATCAACAACAGCAGCATCAGCGGCAGGGCGATAAGCCAGGGAATCAGTTGCGCCGTCACAATCGCCAGCGCCATATCTTCACGGTATTCCCACTCCTGACCGACCACGATGCGGTACTTACCATCGGAGGAAGTCAGCCAGATAAAACGCCATTTATCGTCATCGCCATTTAACTTGCCGTCATCAAAGCCTTCCCGGCAGTAGCTATAGGGGATGTTCTGACCATTATCGCCGTCGTGCAGCACCATCTTGCCGTCCGTGGTGTAGACGGCAAAGGTCAGCGCATCATCATCAACATGACCGTGTTTGAATTTCTTTGGCGTATGCGCCATCCGTTCGGTGGCGTGCAGTTCATTGATATCGAGCGTAACCAGGCGTTTGGCGAAGAGCATCAACTGGGTATCAAACAGTTCATCAACGTTATCCGTTGTTTTTTTCCAGGCGACAAAACTCGATGCCGCCCAGGTAATGGCTGACAGAATCAGAAAAATGAGGGTAAGCCTGACGCGCAGGCTGAGTCGCTGGGTCACGATGATACCTCGCCAAGCGTATAGCCGATGCCGTGAACGGTGCGAATGAAATTGCTGCCCAGCTTGCGTCGCAGATGGTGGACGTGCACTTCAACGGCATTGCTGGTGACCTCTTCGTCCCAGTTATACAGCTTCTCTTCAATGAGCTTGCGCGGCAGCACGCGACCTTTATTACGCATCAGTAATTCCAGAAGTGCGAACTCTTTTGGCTTGAGTATCAATGGCTCACCCGCCAGCGTCGCGACCCGATCGCCGGGACGTAAGCTCACCCGCCCGTGGCGTAATTCACTGCTGGCCTGACCGCTGGCGCGACGCATCAGAGCCTCCAGTCTGGCGGCGACTTCTATCAGTGCAAAGGGCTTACACAGATAATCATCGGCTCCGAGTCGAAGGCCTTCCACACGCTCGGCCAGCGCATCGCGCGCGGTGAGGATCAGCACCGGCTCGCGCTTTCCCTGTTCGCGCCAGTCGCGCAGAATATCGCGCCCGTCCATTCCCGGCAGCGTGAGATCGAGGATCACCGCGTCGTAAGGCGCGCTGTAGAGCGCTTCTTTTCCCTGACGACCTTCGGTAAACCAGTCGACGCTAAAGCCCATTTTACTCAGCCCGGTTTTAATGCCGTCACCAATCAACGCATCATCTTCAACCAGTAAAATTCGCATATTTTCATCCCTGCACCCGCTGTGATAAAGGCAAGTAAACCGCGATGTTGCACGTGATGTACAGCAAAAAAGAGACTTTTTTTGCCTTAAGAACTTGTTAAGGATTACCGTATTTAATGGATGTGAAATGACATCAAAGGGAGAAATGATCATGAAAAAACTGGCTGCAATTGTTGCCGTCATGGCGCTCTGCTCCGCACCGGTTCTGGCCGCGCAGCAGGGTGGTTTTTCTGGCCCGTCCGCGACGCAAACGCAGAGCGGCGGCTTCCAGGGGCCTAACGGTAGTAGCACGACGGTAGAAAGTGCGAAATCCTTGCGTGATGACACCTGGGTGACGCTGCGCGGCAACATCGTTGAACGTATTTCCGATGACCTCTATCTGTTTAAAGATGCGACAGGCACCATCAATGTCGATATCGACCACAAACGCTGGAATGGCGTGACGGTTACCCCGCAGGATACCGTTGAAATTCAGGGTGAAGTGGATAAAGACTGGAATTCCGTTGAAATTGACGTGAAGCAAATCAGTAAAGTCAGCAAATAATCCCTGTCAGGGCCGCGTTCGCGGCCCTTTTCTTTGTGACTCAACGCGTCAGATAAGGTAGTATCTGCGGCAATATTGCCTGAAAAGATACCGGGTATCAGGCGGGCTTACAGTTGAGGAATCACGATTAATGAGCGATATGGCAGAGCGCCTTGCGCTGCATGAATTCACGGAAAACGCCTATCTGAATTACTCCATGTACGTCATCATGGACAGGGCGTTGCCGTTTATTGGTGATGGTCTGAAACCCGTTCAGCGCCGCATCGTCTATGCGATGTCAGAGCTGGGGCTGAATGCCAGCGCCAAATTTAAAAAATCCGCCCGTACCGTCGGCGACGTGTTGGGTAAATATCACCCGCACGGAGACAGCGCCTGCTATGAGGCCATGGTGCTGATGGCGCAGCCGTTCTCTTACCGTTATCCGCTGGTTGATGGCCAGGGGAACTGGGGGGCGCCGGACGATCCGAAATCCTTCGCGGCGATGCGTTATACCGAATCCCGCCTGTCCAGATACGCCGAACTGCTGCTGAGTGAACTCGGCCAGGGAACCGCTGACTGGGTGCCAAACTTCGACGGAACAATGCAGGAGCCGAAAATGCTGCCTGCGCGTCTGCCGAACATCCTGCTTAACGGTACAACCGGTATCGCGGTCGGCATGGCGACCGATATTCCGCCGCACAACCTGCGTGAAGTGGCAAAAGCCGCGATCACCCTGATTGAGCAGCCGAAAACCACGCTGGACGAGGTGCTGGATATTGTCCACGGCCCGGACTACCCGACCGAAGCGGAAATCATTACCCCGCGCGCCGAGATTCGTAAAATTTATGAAAACGGGCGCGGCTCTGTGCGCATGCGCGCGGTGTGGAAGAAAGAAGACGGCGCGGTGGTAATTACCGCGCTGCCGCACCAGGTTTCCGGCGCGCGCGTGCTGGAGCAAATCGCCGCCCAGATGCGCAATAAAAAGCTGCCGATGGTAGACGATTTGCGCGATGAGTCAGACCACGAAAACCCGACCCGTCTGGTGGTGGTGCCGCGTTCCAATCGCGTGGACATGGAACAGGTGATGAACCACCTGTTTGCCACCACCGATCTGGAAAAGAGCTATCGCATTAACCTTAATATGATCGGTCTTGACGGGCGTCCGGCGGTGAAAAACCTGCTGGAGATCCTCACCGAATGGCTGGCGTTCCGTCGCGATACCGTGCGTCGTCGCCTGAACTATCGCCTCGAGAAAGTCCTCAAACGCCTGCATATCCTGGAAGGTTTGCTGGTGGCGTTTCTCAATATTGACGAAGTCATTGAGATCATCCGTACGGAAGATGAGCCGAAACCCGCGCTGATGTCGCGTTTTGGTATTACCGAAACGCAGGCCGAAGCGATCCTCGAACTGAAATTGCGTCATCTCGCCAAACTGGAAGAGATGAAGATTCGCGGTGAGCAGGATGAACTGGCGAAAGAACGCGATCAGCTACAGGCGATCCTCGCGTCTGAACGCAAAATGAATACCCTGCTGAAGAAAGAACTTCAGGCCGATGCCGACGCCTATGGTGACGATCGTCGTTCACCGCTTCGCGAGCGCGAAGAAGCGAAAGCAATGAGCGAACACGACATGCTGCCGTCTGAGCCTGTGACGATCGTGTTGTCGCAGATGGGCTGGGTGCGTAGCGCCAAAGGTCATGACATCGACGCACAGGGACTGAACTACAAAGCGGGCGACAGCTTTAAATCCGCTGTGAAAGGGAAGAGCAACCAGCCAGTGGTGTTTATCGATACCACCGGACGTAGTTACGCCATTGATCCGATCACGCTGCCGTCGGCGCGCGGTCAGGGCGAACCGTTGACCGGCAAACTGACGCTGCCGCCAGGCGCGACCGTTGAGCACATGCTGATGGAAGGCGATGAGCAGAAACTGTTGATGGCATCCGATGCGGGTTACGGTTTTGTCTGTACGTTCAACGATCTGGTGGCGCGCAACCGTGCCGGTAAGACACTCATCACGCTGCCGGAAAACGCCCGCGTGATGCCGCCGGTGGTGATTGAAGATGAAACGGATATGCTGCTGGCGATAACGACGGCCGGACGTATGCTGATGTTCCCGGTCAGCGATCTGCCGCAGTTGTCGAAAGGCAAAGGGAATAAGATCATCAACATTCCGTCTGCGGATGCGGCGCGTGGTGACGATGCGCTGGCGCTACTGTATGTTCTGCCGCCGCAAAGTACGCTGACGATTCACGTCGGGAAACGCAAAATCAAGCTGCGCCCTGAGGAATTGCAGAAAGTGACCGGCGAGCGCGGCCGTCGCGGGACGTTGATGCGCGGTTTGCAACGCATCGATCGCATCGACATTGATTCGCCGCGTCGTGCCAGCAGTGGCGACAGCGAAGAGTAAAATGCTGTTAAACGCCTGAAGGCATAAGTAGGCCTGATAAGAGGCAACGCGCCGCCATCAGGCAACACTATCGTGCCGGATGGCGGCGTTAATACCTTATCCGGCCTGCGGTTGTAACGATACCGCCAGGCCGGATGACAGTAAAATTTCCCGTAAAACCGTTGTTTATTCGTGAGTCGCGATTAACAATACAGTTTTCCAGAGAGCCACATTAACAATACCCTAACCTGATAGCAGGTGACGTAGAATCCCGGGCTCTTAGGCCTTCAGAGGTTGTTATGCTATTTATTTTTCGACTTATTATTACCGTTATCTATTCCATTCTGGTTTGTGTTTTCGGTTCTCTTTACTGCCTGCTCAGCCCGCGTAACCCAAAACACGTCGCGACCTTCGGGCATATGTTTGGTCGCCTGGCACCGTTGTTCGGCCTGAAGGTAGAGTGCCGTAAACCCGCGGATGCGGAAAGCTACGGCAACGCTATCTATATCGCTAACCATCAGAATAACTACGATATGGTGACCGCCGCGAATATCGTGCAGCCGCCCACCGTGACCGTCGGGAAGAAGAGCCTGCTGTGGATCCCGTTTTTTGGTCAGCTTTACTGGCTGACAGGGAACCTGCTGATCGACCGTAATAACCGCGCAAAAGCGCACGGCACGATTGCTGAAGTGGTGAATCATTTTAAAAAGCGTCGTATCTCCATCTGGATGTTTCCGGAAGGCACCCGCAGCCGGGGTCGTGGCCTGCTGCCGTTTAAAACCGGGGCGTTTCATGCCGCGATTGCGGCTGGCGTCCCGATTATTCCGGTGTGCGTTTCCAATACCTCGAATAAAATTAATCTGAATCGCCTGAAGAATGGTCTGGTGATTGTGGAGATGCTGCCGCCGGTGGATATCAGTCAGTATGGTAAAGATCAGGTTCGTGAACTAGCCGCGCACTGCCGCTCGTTGATGGAACAAAAGATCGCTGAACTGGATAAAGAAGTCGCCGAGCGCGAAGCCGCCGGAAAAGTGTGATTCAGCGATAAATGCTTACTCATTCGTGCTGCAAGCCAACGCGCATGCAGCCTGGAGTATGACGAGTTTTTGCAGGAAACGAGTTCCTGCCCGTAATTTAGCCAGTTTTACATGGAGCTTATATGTCACTCAGTCGGCGTCAGTTCATTCAGGCATCGGGGATCGCGCTGTGCGCAGGTGCCGTTCCGCTGAGGGCCCATGCTGCCGGTCAGCAACAGCCGCTGCCCGTTCCGCCGCTACTGGAGTCCCGCCGGGGCCAGCCGCTGTTTATGACGCTGCAGCGTTCGCACTGGTCCTTTACCCAGGGCACGCGAGCGCCGGTCTGGGGGATTAACGGGCGTTATCTCGGGCCGACGATCCGCGTCTGGAAAGGGGATGACGTTAAGCTGATCTACAGTAACCGTCTGGCAGAAAACGTCTCGATGACTATCGCCGGTCTTCAGGTGCCGGGTCCGCTGATGGGCGGTCCGGCGCGCATGATGTCGCCAAACGCGGACTGGGCGCCGGTACTGCCCATCCGCCAGAACGCCGCCACGCTGTGGTACCACGCCAATACGCCGAACCGTACCGCGCAGCAGGTTTATAATGGCCTGGCCGGGATGTGGCTGGTTGAAGATGAGGTCAGTAAATCGCTGCCGATCCCCAACCATTACGGTGTCGATGACTTCCCGATTATTATTCAGGACAAGCGGCTGGATAACTTCGGCACGCCGGAATACAGCGAGCCTGGCAGCGGCGGTTTTGTCGGCGATACGCTGTTGGTCAACGGCGTCCAAAGCCCTTACGTGGAAGTGTCCCGCGGCTGGGTGCGTCTGCGTTTGCTGAATGCCTCTAACTCCCGTCGTTATCAGTTGCAGATGAGCGACGGTCGCGCGCTGCATGTTATCTCCGGCGACCAGGGCTTTTTGCCGGCACCGGTGTCAGTAAAACAGTTGTCGCTGGCACCCGGCGAGCGCCGCGAAATTCTGGTTGATATGACCAATGGCGATGAAGTGTCGATTACCTGCGGTGAGGCAGCGAGCATTGTCGACCGGATCCGGGGGTTCTTTGAACCGTCGAGCATTCTGGTGTCCACGCTGGTGTTAACGCTGCGCCCAACCGGTCTGTTGCCACTGGTGACCGACAGCCTGCCGATGCGTCTGCTGCCGACCGAGATCATGAGCGGTACGCCAATTCGCAGTCGCGACATCAGTCTGGGCGACGATCCAGGCATCAACGGCCAGTTATGGGACGTCAACCGCATTGATATCACTGCGCAGCAGGGTTCCTGGGAGCGCTGGACGGTGCGGGCCGATATGCCGCAGTCATTCCATATTGAAGGGGTGTCGTTCCTCGTGCGTAACGTCAACGGCGCGATGCCATTCCCGGAAGATCGTGGCTGGAAAGATACCGTCTGGGTGGATGGGCAGGTAGAGCTGCTGGTTTACTACGGACAGCCGTCCTGGGCGCATTTCCCGTTTTACTTCCACAGCCAGACGCTGGAAATGGCGGACCGTGGTTCAATCGGTCAGATTCTGGTGAATCCGGCGGCGTAATCCTCCTCTCTCTCGCGACGATGCGAGAGAGATTATCCTTCGATTTCTCATTCGTTCCGGCATATAATCGCCGGCCTTTGATTATTTTTTTACCATTTTTGGAAGCACTATGAGCGCAATATCCCTGATCCAGCCAGACAGAGATCTCTTCTCCTGGCCTCAGTACTGGGCGGCCTGTTTTGGTCCCGCTCCTTTTTTGCCGATGTCACGCGACGAAATGGATCAACTTGGCTGGGATAGCTGCGACATTATTCTGGTAACCGGCGACGCCTATGTCGATCACCCGAGTTTTGGTATGGCGATTTGTGGTCGAATGCTGGAAGCACAGGGCTTCCGTGTCGGCATCATTGCGCAGCCGGACTGGAACAGCAAAGACGACTTTATGCGTCTGGGCAAACCGAACCTGTTCTTTGGCGTAACCGCTGGCAACATGGACTCGATGATCAACCGCTACACTGCCGATCGCCGCCTGCGCCATGACGATGCCTACACGCCGGATAACGTCGCGGGCAAGCGCCCGGACCGCGCCACGCTGGTCTATACCCAGCGCTGTAAAGAGGCGTGGAAAGATGTGCCGGTGATCCTCGGTGGTATTGAAGCGAGCCTGCGTCGTACCGCGCATTACGATTATTGGTCTGATACCGTGCGCCGTTCCGTGCTGGTGGATTCTAAAGCCGATATGCTGATGTTTGGCAACGGCGAGCGTCCGTTGGTGGAAGTGGCGCACCGTCTGGCGATGGGTGAAACCATCGATCAGATCCGCGATGTGCGTAACACGGCGATTATGGTGAAAGAAGCGCTGCCTGGCTGGAGCGGCGTCGATTCCACGCGTCTGGATACGCCGGGGAAAATCGATCCGATCCCGCATCCGTATGGTGAAGATTTGCCGTGCGCCGACAACAAACCGGTTGCCCCGAAAAAGCAGGAAGCGAAAGCCATTACCGTGCAGCCCGCGCGTCCGAAACCGTGGGAAAAAACCTACGTTCTGCTGCCGTCCTTTGAAAAAGTGAAGGGCGACAAAGTGCTGTATGCGCACGCTTCGCGGATCCTGCACCATGAAACCAACCCAGGCTGTGCGCGTGCGCTGATGCAAAAGCATGGCGATCGCTACATCTGGATCAACCCGCCGGCGATCCCACTCTCTACTGAAGAGATGGACAGCGTTTTTGCCCTACCGTATAAGCGCGTGCCACACCCGGCATACGGCAACAGCCGCATCCCGGCCTACGAGATGATCCGTTTCTCGATCAACATCATGCGCGGCTGTTTCGGTGGTTGCTCGTTCTGTTCGATCACCGAACACGAAGGACGCATTATTCAGAGCCGTTCTGAAGATTCAATCATCAATGAGATTGAAGCGATCCGCGATACCGTGCCGGGTTTTACCGGCGTGATCTCCGATCTCGGCGGACCGACGGCCAACATGTATATGCTGCGCTGTAAGTCACCGCGCGCAGAACAGACCTGTCGTCGTCTGTCGTGTGTTTATCCGGATATCTGTCCGCATATGGATACCAACCACGAGCCGACGATCAACCTCTATCGCCGCGCGCGCGATCTGAAAGGCATCAAGAAGATCCTGATTGCCTCCGGCGTGCGTTACGACATCGCAGTGGAAGATCCGCGCTATATCAAAGAGCTGGCGAGCCACCACGTCGGCGGTTATCTGAAGATTGCGCCGGAACATACCGAAGAAGGGCCGTTGTCGAAGATGATGAAGCCGGGTATGGGCAGCTATGACCGCTTCAAACAACTGTTCGATCTCTACTCGAAGCAGGCCGGGAAAGAGCAGTATCTGATCCCGTACTTCATCTCCGCGCATCCGGGAACGCGTGACGAGGATATGGTGAATCTGGCGCTGTGGTTGAAGAAACATCGCTTCCGTCTCGATCAGGTGCAGAACTTCTATCCGTCGCCGCTGGCCAACTCGACCACCATGTATTACACCGGCAAAAACCCGCTGGGTAAGATTGGCTATAAGAGTGAAGATGTGGTGGTGCCGAAGGGAGATAAGCAGCGTCGTCTGCATAAAGCGCTGCTGCGTTACCACGATCCGGCTAACTGGCCGATGATCCGTCAGGCGCTGGAAGAGATGGGGAAAAAACATCTGATTGGTGGACGTCGCGAGTGTCTGGTACCGGCGCCGACGCTGGAAGAGATGCGCGAAGCGCGCCGTCAGAACCGTAACACCCGTCCGGCGCTGACCAAGCATACGCCGGTGGCGCATCAGCGTCAGACGCCAGCCGCCAACAAAAAGCGTACCAAAGTCGCCGGGCGATAATGGGGTTGCCCGGTGGTAAACACCGGGCTTATTAAAAGAGAAGGGAATTAGCCGCCGAACTGATCCGGATCGGGCCCCAGGCGCTTGCCCTGATCGAGCTTCGCAATCTCACCAAGTTCGTCTTTGTCGAGTCGGAAATCCCAGACGTCGAAGTTCTCGGCGATACGCGATGGCGTGACGGATTTCGGGATCACGACCAGACCGTTATCCAGATGCCAGCGAATGACAATCTGCGCCGGTGTTTTACCGTATTTATCCGCCAGATCACGAATGATTTTTTGATCGAAAACGCCTTCGCCACCCTGTGCCAGCGGACTCCAGGATTCCGTCTGGATTTTGTGCGTCGCATTCCACGCGTGTAGCTGGCGCTGTTGCATCAGCGGATGCAGTTCGATCTGGTTAATCACCGGCGTAACGCCCGTTTCGTCAATCAGGCGCTGGAGGTGGTTGACCTGGAAATTACACACACCGATGCTCTTAATCAGCCCCTCTTTTTGCAGATCGATCATGCCTTGCCAGGCGGAAACATAGTGATCGATTGCCGGAACCGGCCAGTGCATCAGATACAGGTCGAGATAATCTAACTGGAGTTTTTCCAGACTCTCCATCAACGCGTCGCGGGGGCGTTTCTGATCGTCATTCCACAGCTTGGTGGTGATGAACAACTCATCGCGGGGGAGACCTGCGCTGGCTAACGCTTTGCCGACGCCGTCTTCATTTTTGTAGGCGGCGGCGGTATCTATGGACCGATAGCCGACTTCCAGTGCTTTATGAATGGCGGAGACGACCTCGTCGTTACCGGCTTTCCATACGCCTAACCCCAGTTGGGGCATTACATTGCCATCCTGA
Organism: Citrobacter sp. RHB20-C16; assembly: GCF_013890155.1. Classification (NCBI taxonomy): domain Bacteria; kingdom Pseudomonadati; phylum Pseudomonadota; class Gammaproteobacteria; order Enterobacterales; family Enterobacteriaceae; genus Citrobacter; species Citrobacter sp. RHB20-C16. The sequence goes on from NZ_CP057630.1 coordinate 845,138, forward strand.
AGCTTAATTACGGTTTGGTTTGCCATTTTTCCTCCTTCATGTGCTCATCACCGGAGGGGGACTCCGGTGATGTAAGGTGACTTAAGTCTGGACGAAATGCCCAAAAACGAAAGTCAGAGGTGAAAAAAGCTTAGCGCGCTGCCTCGTAAATGCGGCGGCTGACATCCAGGGTAATGTCTTTACGCTCACCCAGTTGCGTCATGCCGTGCTCTTCCAGTTTCGCCAGCAGAGCCGGGATTGAACTGCCGTCAAGGCCATAGCCAGACAGGCGAGTCGGGACGCCCAGTTGCTCGAAGAAATTACGGGTGGCTGCAATCGCGGCATCAATACGCTCATCTTCAGAACCGTCGGTGATGTTCCACACGCGCTCTGCATATTGCAGCAGTTTTTCGCGTTTGGTATCGCGTTTTTCATTCCACAGTGCGGGCAGAACGACCGCCAGCGTCTGAGCGTGATCCAGACCGTGCATCGCTGTTAGTTCATGGCCCAACATATGGGTTGCCCAGTCCTGCGGCACGCCTGCGCCAATCAGGCCGTTCAGCGCCTGGGTGGCTGCCCACATAACGTTCGCACGTACATCGTAGTTTTCCGGGTCTTTTAGCGCTTTCGGGCCATCTTCCACCAGCGTCAGCAGAATGCCCTCCGCGAAGCGATCCTGAATTTTGGCATCAACCGGATATGTGACGTACTGTTCAACGGTATGCACAAACGCATCAACCACACCGTTCGCCACCTGACGTGGCGGAAGGGTGTAGGTATAAACCGGATCCAGTACCGCAAAGACCGGCTGCACATGGGCAGAATGGAAGGCCTGTTTGTCGCCGGTGGTTTTACGCGAGATAACCGCGCCTTTGTTGGATTCAGAACCGGTCGCCGGCAGCGTCAGCACAGAACCCATCGGGATTGCGCTTTTGATATCGCTACCGCTGGTTTGCAGGATATGCCACGGGTCAACGCCATCCGCATAGTGGGCGGCAGCAGCGATGAATTTGGTGCCATCAAGAACAGAACCCCCGCCGACGGCCAGCAGGAAGGTAATGTTCTCTTCACGGGCGATGTTGACTGCGTTCATCAGCGTTTCATACGACGGGTTAGGCTCAATGCCGCCAAATTCGCGCACGTCCAGGCCTTTCAGCGCCTCCTGGACCTGCGCCAGTACGCCCGTCTTTTTCACGCTGCCGCCGCCGTAGGTGATCAGCACGCGTGCGTCTTGTGGGATTTGTGCGCGCAGTTCAGCGATTGCGCCTTTACCAAACAGAATGCGGGTCGGGGTATGCAGATTAAAGTTATTCATTGCTCGTTCCCTTATGTGGGTAAAAAAAGAGGGCAGGAGGGTCTGCCGGATGGAGAACATTGTGGTCGTGCGCGGCTATCCTCTCAATGCTCATTTCTGCCAATGTCTTGCCCATTTCTCCAGGGCGCTGGAGAAAAGCGATAAATTTGCGCACAATCAAGGCGTCGTCATTCGTTGAGAAAATAACCCGTTATGAACCGCGAAGAGATCTGTTTACTGCTGACAGATAAAGTTAAGCAATTGAAAAACAATGAACATAAGCTCAATGAGCTGCTGCCGGACATCAGTCTGCTGTACGGTACTGAACCGGGTTTACGGACACCCGTGATGTACGACCCCGGCATCATATTTCTCTTTTCCGGTCATAAAATCGGTTACATCAATGAGCGGGTTTTCCGTTATGACGCCAATGAATACCTGCTGCTGACCGTACCTTTACCCTTCGAATGTGAAACCTATGCGACTCCGGACGTACCGCTCGCCGGATTTCGCATCAATGTCGATATCCTGCAATTGCAGGAACTGCTGATGGACATTGGCGAAGACGAACACTTTCAGCCGTCGATGGCGGCAAGTGGGATCAACTCCGCCACGCTCTCAGAAGAGATCCTCTGCGCGGCGGAACGTCTGCTCGACGTCATGGAGCGACCGCTGGACGCACGGATCCTCGGTAAACAGATTATCCGTGAAATCCTCTATCACGTTCTGACCGGGCCACGCGGCGGCGCGCTGCTGGCGCTGGTGAGTCGCCAGACCCATTTCAGCCTGATTAGCCGTGTGCTCAAACGCATTGAAAATAAGTACACCGAAAACCTCAACGTCGAGCAACTGGCGGCCGAAGCCAATATGAGCGTTTCTGCGTTCCATCATAATTTTAAGTCAGTGACCAGCACATCGCCGTTGCAGTATCTGAAAACCTATCGGTTACATAAAGCGCGGATGATGATAATTCACGACGGCATGAAGGCCAGCGCGGCGGCAATGCGGGTGGGTTATGAAAGCGCGTCGCAGTTTAGTCGTGAATTTAAGCGCTATTTCGGGGTGACGCCGGGGGAAGATGCGGCGCGGATCCGCACTATGCAGGGGAGTTAACGTTATTGTGAGTCAGCCGGATGAACGACGTGTCATCCGGCTGGATTCAGGTCAGGCGCTGCAGTATTTCTTCTTAATCACTACCACCACCGTGCCGATCAACCCCGCCGCCAGCAGAAAAATGGGCAGGATCATCAGGAAGGTCATGACCTGATCTTCATGGCGCTTCACAAACGGGATCATGCTAAGTGCGTAGCCAAAGCTGGTGACCACGCCGACCCACAGCAGCCCGCTCAGCCAGTTGAAAAACTGGAAGCGACGGTTAGAGAGCCCGGAAATCCCCGCCATGGTTGGCAGTAGTGTGCGCACGAACGCCAGAAAACGGCCTGCCAGCAGCGCCAGCAGACCGTGACGGTCAAACATGCAGGTCGCGCGCTGGTGGTATTTCGCCGGAAGTTGCGCCAGCCAGCCTTTTACCGTTCGCGTATTGCCCAGCCAGCGTCCCTGAATATAACTGAGCCAACAGCCGAGGCTGGCCGCTGTCGTCAGGATCAGCAGGGTAGGAACAAAGCTCATGACGCCTTGCGCGACCAATGCGCCTGCTAAGAGCAGCAGACTATCGCCGGGCAAAAATGAGGCCGGTAACAGGCCATTCTCTAAAAACAGCGTGGCAAACATCACAAAGTAGACGACGCTAACAACATGTGGGTCCGCCAGCGCGGCAAAATCATGTTGCCAGAGCGCAGCGATAATATCTTGAATGACAGCCATGGACTTTCCTGTGGAACAGCGTTTACGCCTTAATAATCCTATTGTACTCCTGAACGGACCCGGATGACTTGATCCCGGGCGCAACAAATGCAGACAAATTCGTTCGACGTGTCTGCATAGATGTCCATTGGCGTCAATTTTACACGAGGCGGGAAAATCCGGCGGCTAAATCTGCAATCAGATCGTCAACATTCTCTAAACCAATGTGGAGACGAATCAGTGTGCCGCTGAAATCCACACCCCCTTCCGGGCGAATTTCTGCAATCTGTTCAGGCTGATTGGCCAGAATCAGCGACTCAAAACCGCCCCACGAATAGGCCATGCTGAAGAGGCTGAAGTGATCCAGATAAGCGGACAGCTCGTCATTATTGAGCTTTTTATTCAGCACAAACGAGAACAAGCCGCTGCTCCCCGTAAAGTCACGTTTCCAGAATTCGTGTCCTTTACTGCCTGGTAACGCCGGATGATTGACCCGCGCGACCTGTGGATGGGCTGCCAGCCATTCGGCAATTTTCAGACTGCTTTCATGATGCTGGCGCAGACGCACGCCCAGGGTGCGCAGCCCGCGGCTGGTCATATAGGCCGTATCGGCATCGACCATTTGTCCCATCAAATAGGCATTCTCGCGCAGTTGATCCCAACAGCGGGCGTTCGAAACGGCGGTACCGACCATGGCATCCGAGTGACCAATCAGGTACTTGGTCCCAGCCTGAATCGAAATATCAACACCGAAGTCGAGGGCTTTAAACAATATGCCCGCCGCCCAGGTGTTATCGATCATAATGATGGCGTCCGGCACAACGCGTCTGACAGCGGCGACAATTGCCGGGACGTCGTGGACTTCCATGGTCACGGAACCCGGAGACTCGAGGAAAACGACTTTGGTGTTGGGCTGAAGATGCTTAACTATGTCAGCGCCAATCAGCGGATCGAACCAGCCAGTGGTCACACCCAGTTTGCCGAGGATTTTGGTGCAGAAATCCTGGCTCGGCTCATAGGCCGTATTGGTCATCAGCACGTGATCGCCCTGTTCGACAAAAGCCAGAATCGTATTGGCGACGGCCGCCGCGCCGCAGGGGAAGAGCGCACAGCCAGCGCCGCCTTCGAGTTCACACATCGCTTCCTGCAGCGAGAAATGGGTTAATGTGCCGCGGCGCCCGTAAAAAAGTTCGCCGTTGGCGCGGTTGCGGGTGGCGTGCTTTTTGGCTTCGACCGTTTCAAAAACCAGCGAAGAAGCGCGCTGAATCACACTATTCACTGAGCCCAGCGTGTATTTTTTACTGCGCCCTGCGCCGACCAGTCGGGTGTCCAGTTGTTTATCTGCCATGTTGGGTTTCCTGTTTTTATACGTCTGGACGTCTAAACTATCACGAATGGAAAAATGCGCATCCCCAGGAACGGGATAAAGCACAATATTTTATCAAAATCGCCTCCCGTGACGTTTTACTGCGTAAGCGCAAGGAAAAGAAACCAAAGGTGCGGCACTATGTAAATAGTAATGAGAACGACTATCAATTCGACGTCGTTTTGATATTATTACGCTCAGAATTTGTGATTTGCGTCCTGGAGATACAGAGTGGGTAATAATTTGATGCAGACGGATCTTTCCGTCTGGGGTATGTATCAGCACGCCGATATCGTGGTTAAGTGCGTGATGATTGGTCTGATTCTGGCGTCAGTGGTCACCTGGGCTATCTTCTTCAGTAAGAGCGTTGAGTTCTTCTCCCTGAAGCGTCGGCTTAAACGCGAACATCAGCTGTTGGCGGACGCCCGCTCTCTGGATCAGGCAAGCGATATCGCAGCAAACTTTGGCGCCAATAGCTTAAGCACCCAATTGCTCAATGAAGCGCAGAACGAACTGGAACTGTCCCAGGGCAGTGAAGACAACGAAGGCATTAAAGAGCGTACCGGTTTTCGTCTGGAGCGTCGCGTTGCGGCAGCGGGACGTCAGATGGGGCGCGGAAATGGCTACCTGGCGACCATCGGGGCGATTTCGCCATTTGTCGGTCTCTTCGGTACGGTCTGGGGTATCATGAACAGTTTCATCGGGATTGCACAAACGCAGACCACTAACCTCGCCGTCGTCGCCCCCGGTATTGCTGAAGCGCTGCTGGCGACAGCCATCGGTTTGGTTGCGGCCATTCCTGCGGTGGTTATCTATAACATCTTTGCCCGTCAGATTGGCGGTCTTAAAGCGATGCTGGGCGATGTAGCGGCACAGGTGCTGTTACTGCAAAGCCGCGACCTGGATCTGGATGCAAGCGCATCTGCCCGTCCGGTGCGTACCGCGCAGAAATTACGTGTAGGGTAATGTTTCATGGCAATGCGTCTTAATGAAAATCTGGACGATAACGGTGAAATGCATGAAATCAACGTGACGCCGTTTATCGACGTTATGCTGGTACTGCTGATCATCTTTATGGTGGCTGCGCCGCTGGCGACAGTGGATGTGAAGGTCAATCTGCCCGCGTCCTCCAGTACGCCGCAACCGCGTCCGGAAAAACCGGTTTATCTGTCGGTCAAAGCGGACAACAGCATGTTCATTGGTAACGATCCGGTGACGGACGAGACCATGGTGGCAGAACTGAACGCGCTGACCGAAGGGAAGAAAGACACCACGATCTTCTTCCGTGCGGATAAAACCGTCGACTATGAAACCCTGATGAAGGTGATGGACACGCTGCATCAGGCTGGTTATCTGAAGATCGGTCTGGTCGGCGAAGAGGTCGCGAAAGCGAAATAATCGTTGTCGCCATGGGCACAATGAAAGAAAGGCCGGGTACGGCGTTATCGCTACCCGGCTTTTTTATTGCCCATCGCGCCGGGTTTGCACCTGACGTTCATTGAGCGCAACGGTAGTGATGGTAATCGTGCGGGTGTTTCCTTCGGCCAGTTTGCGCGTCAGTCGCAGCGTGGCGGTCTCACGAGCCAGCAAATGCTGCCAGGTGCTCTCCAGTCGCGCCATGATTTTGTCACCCAGCGCCGGGTTCTGTTTGATAATGGCGTTGATCGCCGCGCCATAAATCTCTTCCTTCACCTGAAGCGCGTATATTTCCCGCCGGTTTTGCCATTTCAGACGAACCAGCGCCGCAGGAATAGAAGTCACTTCTTGCGCCACGCTTTCGAGGACCGCATTTTTATTGGCGATGAGTGCGGCAAGATTCTGCTTTAAGATAAATTGATCGCTTTTATTCTCATCTAAAGCCAAATAGACATTGTTATCTTCAACATCTTTAATCATTGTTCGTCGTCCAGAGAATAGAAAAGGGGTGAGTCTTTCTCCCGGGTAATTAAGTTAAGCCAAATTTCGTTGCCGTTTTCATTTATATGCGTGGTCATTTCAGTGATTATTTTACTTAAGGTCTGGGCATCGATATCGCCTTCAGCCTGTAACGCATTAATAACCCGAGCGAAAGTCTCAATTTTCGCTACCCGCTCAAGACGTTCTTTAAAATGACGGTCACGTTCTTCGAGTAGGATATTTTTAGATTGCCCGGTGGCGGTTGTGCTAATTAAGATATCGGCCTCATAATCACTGAGGGTTGTTTTTCCCTGAGTAAAATTATCATTATTTTCTACTGTTTCTTCCGTCTGACCTGACGCTGACAGATGAAAACGCGGTGGGACAAGGTGCTCAGGCAGCATGTCACAATATCCTTTAATATCAAATGTATAGTTATTTTTATTTGGCAGGTCGCGTTGACAATAACATGGGGTAATTTTAGAATCAAAAAAAATGGAGTCATTCTATGAACAGTATTTTTTATTCTGTCATTACCTTGCTATTGTTGACCGGCGGCGTGCTTTTATTAATGCGCGAGTTTAATAAACCGCGCAACGCTGAAGAACTGCCCTCTGAGACTCAATCAATACCGCTGACTAAAGAAGAGGGGGAGGACCATTTCTCCGCGCTGATGAATGCTATTACACCGGTATGGTACTGGCGCGTCAATCACGAATATATTGATTTCCTTCACGCAACAATAAAACGCATGACGATGGCGCAATTGAATGACACGCCAGGACTGTTTGACGCCCAGCGACGCTGCAGCGATCTCAATTCAGCGGTGTATAAATACTACGACACGATAAAAAAACGCTGTCTCAACGGCGAAAAAGTTCCCCATTCCGATCTCGATGTGCTGAACTTACGCCAGTGCTTCCGGGAGTTTAGCGTCGAGGCGTATCCATCGCTGGTGGCGCTGGTGTGGCCCGAGTATCAGCGCCCGTGGATCAATCCCGACGAAGTTTAAGGAGGATGTTGATCTGATGTTGCGCAATTGGGATATACTGTCGCCCGGTTTTTGCAACATCACAGGAATTTATGGAACGCTTTCTCGAAAACGTTATGTATGCGTCTCGCTGGCTGCTGGCCCCGGTCTACTTTGGTTTGTCGCTGGCGTTGGTTGCGCTGGCGCTAAAATTCTTTCAGGAAATTTTTCATGTTCTGCCCAATGTCTTTTCGATGGCAGAAGCTGACCTGATTCTGGTGCTGCTGTCCCTGGTGGATATGACGCTGGTCGGGGGACTGCTGGTAATGGTGATGTTTTCCGGCTATGAGAATTTCGTCTCGCAACTCGATATCGCTGAGGGACGGGAAAAACTGAACTGGCTGGGGAAGATGGATGCGACCTCACTGAAAAACAAAGTTGCGGCCTCGATTGTTGCTATCTCTTCCATTCATCTGTTGCGTGTATTTATGGATGCGAAAAACGTGCCGGATAACAAGCTGATGTGGTACGTCATTATCCATCTCACTTTCGTCTTGTCGGCGTTTTTGATGGGCTGCCTCGACCGGTTAAACCGCCATAAGCACTGACAGAACAGGCCGGGCAGCCCTTAACGCTACCCGGCGCTGAACGTTACTTATCGGACGATGCCTGCCAGAGGTTCAGTTGGCCGTCAGCGACATGCTTATCAATCTGCGTCAATTCTTCTGTGGTGAACGACAAATTTTGCAACGCCTGAACGTTTTCTTCCAGTTGCTCCGGGCGGCTTGCGCCAATCAGCACGGAAGTGACGCGATCGTCTTTCAGCAGCCAGCTAAGCGCCATTTGCGCCATTGACTGACCGCGCTGTTGCGCCATCTTATTAAGCAGACGCAGACTGCTGAGGTTAGCTTCCGTCAGCATATTCTCAGTCAGACCGCGCACTTTCTTCCCTTCGCGCTGCATACGTGAACCGTCCGGAATGCCGTTCAAATACTTCCCGGTGAGCAATCCCTGCGCCAGTGGCGTAAAGGCGATGCAGCCCACGCCATTGGCTTTCAACGTATCCAGCAAACCGCTTTTATCCACCCAGCGGTTCAGCAGGTTATAAGAGGGCTGATGGATCAGCAGCGGGATCTTCCATTCGCGCAAAAGCTCAGCCATTTTTTGTGTCCGCTCCGGCGAGTATGACGAAATACCAACATACAGCGCTTTCCCACTTTGCACAGCGTGTGCCAGCGCAGACGCCGTCTCTTCCATCGGCGTGTTTTCGTCCACGCGATGAGAATAGAAAATATCGACGTAATCCAGGCCCATCCGTTTCAGGCTCTGATCGAGACTGGCGAGCAGGTATTTACGCGAGCCGCCGGAACCATAAGGACCTGGCCACATGTCGTAACCGGCTTTGGTCGAAATAATCAGTTCATCACGATACTGGGCAAAGTCTTCGCGCAGCAGACGCCCGAAATTTTCTTCGGCGCTGCCCGGAGGCGGCCCATAGTTATTGGCTAAATCAAAGTGAGTAATGCCTAAATCAAAGGCTTTTCGCAACAGTGCGCGCTGCGAGTCGAGGGCTTGTACGTGACCGAAGTTGTGCCACAGACCGAGCGATAGCGCAGGCAGTTGGAGGCCGCTGTTACCGCAGTAGCGGTACTGCATATTCTCATAGCGGTCAGGGGAGGCGTTCCAGGACATGATGTCTCCTTTCTTGTGATGAATTTTCGAAACAGCGTTTTCATTCTATGCTTATAGAATCACAAATCCCGGAGATATGCGATGACGCGTCTGACAGCCAAAGATTTTCCGCAAGAATTACTCGATTATTATGACTACTACGCCCACGGGAAAATCTCAAAACGGGAGTTCCTCAATCTTGCGGCAAAGTACGCCGTTGGCGGGGTGACGGCGCTGGCGCTCTTCAATATGCTCAAGCCCAACTACGCGCTGGCGGAACAGGTGAAATTTACCGATCCCGATATATTGCCTGAGTATATTCATTATCCGTCACCAAACGGTCATGGCAGCGTGCGCGGGTATCTGGTGAAACCGGCCAACACAACGGACAAGGTCTCCGCCGTGGTGGTGGTGCATGAGAACCGGGGGCTGAATCCTTATATTGAAGATGTTGCAAGGCGGGTAGCAAAAGCGGGCTACATTGCGCTGGCGCCCGACGGTTTAAGCTCGGTAGGTGGCTATCCAGGAAATGATGAAGAAGGGAAGGTCTTGCAGCAGAAAGTGGATCCGACAAAGCTGATGAATGACTTTTTCGCTGCCGTCGAGTTTATGAAGCAACACCCGGACGCCAGCGGGAAAGTGGGGATCACCGGATTTTGTTACGGCGGTGGCGTCTCAAATGCCGCTGCCGTGGCCTATCCTGAACTGGCGTGTGCGGTGCCGTTTTATGGTCGCCAGCCTGCCGCTGCGGATGTGCCGAAGATAAAAGCGCCGATCCTACTGCACTACGCGGCGCTGGATAAAAATATCAATGAAGGCTGGCCCGCCTATGAAGCCGCGCTGAAGGCCAACAATAAGGTCTATGAAGCCTGGATCTATCCCGGTGTAAACCACGGATTTCATAATGATTCCACACCGCGATATGACGAGGCTGCCGCCGAATTAGCATGGAAACGAACGTTGGGATGGTTTGATAAATATTTATGATAAAAAAAAGGAAAATAAACGATTGATTAATACTGCTGGCATTTTTCATTATCTTTTATATGTATACAGCGACCAAGGATATTGTTTGCGAGAGTAAAAAAACTAAAAGTAAGTATATATTCTTCACTCTTTGCCGATAACGAAGGTGAGTCTCGCCAGATGGCGAATCCCTTTAATATGGCAAGGATATATCTATGCGACTTTTGCAAAACTTCACCATTCGTCTTGTCATGCTGACAATACTGGGCGTCTTTTGTCTTCTCTGGTCAGGAGTGGGATTATATAGCGTTCACGCGCTGTCAAAAGTGTCAGAAGGCAACGAAGTCGATCGCCATCTTGTTCGCCAGATGACGGTGCTCAGCCAGGGCAACGATCAATATTTCCGCTTTGTTACCCGCCTCAGTCGTGCGATGGAGTTGAAAGCCAGTGGCGGCACGCCGGATTTCGCTCCCGTGCAGCAGGCGCTGGATAACATGAGCAAAAAGTTGCAGGAAATGAAAACGCTCTCGCCAGGGCCGATGGATCCTGAGGTTGCCGCTGCGGTGCTGGCGAGCTGGCAGGATCTGCTCGATAAAGGCGTCACGCCGCAAATGCAACTGGCGCAGCAGGGCACGCAGAGTGCATGGAGTGAGCAGGCGAATAATGTGACGCCTGCGTTGAGCCGGGCGTTTGGTGCCAGTGCAGAACGCTTTAATAAGGCCGCAGGTGTGATGCTCGATCAAACCCGCGTCATGGTAGATGGCAAAACGTCGATCATCCGTACCCTAATCATTGGCGCGGTGATCCTGGGCATTGCAATTCTCTTCTTCACCGATCGCTATCTGGTGACCATGCTGGTGAAACCGCTGGCGCGGATCCGCCAACAGTTTCGCCAGATTGCTCAGGGCGATCTCAGTCAGCCGATTGACGATATTGGCCGCAACTGCGTCGGCCAATTAGTGCCTTTATTACGGGCGATGCAGGACAGTCTGCGCGACGCCGTGAATACTATCCGTTCTGGCAGCGATAATATCTGGCGCGGCGCCACTGAAATCTCCAGCGGCAACAACGATCTTTCATCGCGAACGGAAGAGCAGGCTGCGGCGCTGGAAGAGACGGCTGCCAGCATGGAGCAGCTCACCGCAACGGTGAAACTGAATGCGGATAACGCCCGTCAGGCAAGTCTTCTGGCTGATGCGGCATCACGCACAGCAGGAAAAGGCGGTTCGCTGGTGTCCGAAGTGGTCGAGACCATGGACGGAATTTCCGCCAGCTCGAAGCAGATTGCGGAAATTACGACCGTCATCAATAGCATTGCCTTCCAGACCAACATTCTTGCATTGAACGCTGCGGTCGAAGCGGCGCGTGCGGGTGAGCAAGGGCGTGGATTTGCCGTCGTCGCAGGTGAAGTGCGTAATCTGGCAAGCCGCAGTGCAAACGCGGCAAAAGAGATTGAAACACTGATTGCCGAATCCGTGCGCCGCGTCGACCACGGCGCGACGCTGGTGAAGGATACCGGCTCAACGATGGAGGCGCTCCTGCGTGGCGTGACGGAAGTGAACACCATCATGAAACAAATTGCCTCGGCGTCTGAAGAACAGAGCAAAGGGATTTCGCAGGTGGGCGTTGCGATTACTCAGATGGATGGCGTTACGCAGCAAAACGCCGCGCTGGTGGAGCAGGTTTCCGCCGCGGCTGCGGCGCTGGAGAGACAAACGGAAGATTTACAACGTTCTGTGCAACAGTTCCGGTTATCGCAAAATGACGCCTCCAGTCTCCCCGGAAAAGGTGCCGCTCCCGCCGGGCAGCGACGCCCGACTCCCACAGCGGCAGGCGATGAATGGGTGGCATTCTAAGGCCCAGTAAAAAGTCGCTGAACCCTCTGGCCTTTGCTTAAAATATCGCTATATAATTTATTGTATAGCGATTAAGGAGAGGTCATGAATAATCATTTTGGCAAGGGTCTGATGGCCGGATTAAACGCCACGCAGGCTGACAGCGCCCGAAACGTAGCGAAATTTTGTTCGGATTATAAACGTGGCTTCGTACTAGGATTCTCGCATCGCATGTTTGAAAAAACCGGCGACAGGCAACTCAGCGCCTGGGAAGCGGGGATCCTGACGCGTCGCTATGGGTTAGATAAAGAAATGGTGATGGATTTCTTTCGGGAAAATCAGTCCAGCATCACGATTCGTTTTTTTATGGCCGGCTATCGACTCGAAGGTTGATCCAAAGGGGGTATTATCTTGCTTTAATTAATTACACTACCGGCTATTCCCTTCGTTTTAGTATCCCCTCGCAGTATCATAGACTACATAACCATAACAAAAGTGTGGTAAATGGCGCACCGATCGCAGTTACGGTTTTGCGATTGATGCAAAATAAGAGCCAGGTCTTCGTAACGGAATAACTATAAAATGACTGGAGATAACACTCTCATCAATTCCCATGGCGTCAACCGCCGTGATTTCATGAAGCTTTGTGCAGCACTCGCCGCCACAATGGGGCTTAGCAGCAAAGCCGCCGCCGAAATGGCTGAGTCGGTATCCCGTCCGCAGCGCCCGCCGGTTGTCTGGATTGGTGCTCAGGAATGCACGGGCTGTACCGAATCCCTGCTTCGCGCGACCCACCCTACGGTAGAAAACCTTGTCCTGGAGACCATCTCTCTGGAATACCATGAGGTGCTTTCCGCCGCCTTCGGCCACCAGGTTGAAGAGAACAAACACAATGCGCTCGAGAAATACAAAGGGCAGTATGTGTTGGTCGTTGATGGTTCCATCCCGCTAAAAGATAACGGTATTTACTGCATGGTTGCCGGTGAGCCCATTGTGGATCATATCCGCAAAGCGGCAGAAGGCGCGGCGGCAATTATCGCTATCGGTTCCTGCGCTGCATGGGGCGGCGTCGCCGCTGCTGGCGTGAACCCGACCGGTGCGGTTGGCCTGCAGGAAGTTCTGCCGGGTAAAACCATCATCAACATTCCGGGCTGTCCGCCGAACCCGCATAACTTCCTGGCGACCGTCGCCCATATCATCACCTGGGGCAAGCCGCCGAAGCTGGATGCGAAAAACCGTCCGACCTTCGCTTATGGCCGCCTGATTCACGAGCACTGCGAACGTCGTCCGCACTTCGATGCGGGTCGCTTTGCGAAAGAGTTCGGCGATGAAGGTCACCGCGAAGGCTGGTGCCTCTACCACCTCGGCTGTAAAGGGCCTGAGACCTGGGGCAACTGCTCCACACTGCAATTTTGCGACGTTGGCGGCGTCTGGCCGGTGGCGATTGGTCACCCATGCTACGGCTGCAACGAAGAAGGCGTTGGTTTCCATAAGGGCATTCACCAACTTGCTCACGTGGAAAATCAGACACCCCGCTCCGAAAAACCTGATGTGAACATGAAAGAGGGCGGCAACATTTCTGCCGGCGCTATTGGGTTGCTTGGCGGCGTTGTCGGTCTGGTGGCCGGCGTCAGCGTGATAGCGGTACGTGAACTGGGGCGTCAGCAAAAGAAAGATAACGCTGACTCACGGGGAGAATAACCGTGAACAGACGTAACTTTATCAAAGCAGCCTCCGGCGGGGCGTTGCTGTTAGGCGCTGCGCCGTCTATCAGCCACGCGGCTGCAGAAAATCGCCCGCCCATCCCCGGTTCTCTGGGTATGTTGTATGACTCGACGCTGTGCGTGGGCTGTCAGGCCTGTGTGACCAAGTGTCAGGATATCAACTTCCCGGCGCGTAACCCGGAAGGGGAGCAGACCTGGTCGAACAACGACAAACTGTCGCCGTACACCAATAACATCATTCAGGTGTGGCGTAGCGGTACAGGCGTGAATAAAGATCAGGAAGAGAACGGCTATGCATACATCAAGAAACAATGTATGCACTGCGTCGATCCCAACTGCGTTTCCGTCTGCCCGGTTTCCGCACTGAAAAAAGATCCGAAAACCGGCATCGTTCATTACAACAAAGACGTTTGTACCGGCTGCCGTTACTGCATGGTTGCCTGTCCGTACAACGTGCCGAAGTATGACTACAACAACCCGTTTGGTGCGCTTCACAAATGTGAATTGTGTAACCAGAAAGGCGTTGAGCGTCTCGATAAGGGCGGCTTGCCGGGCTGTGTTGAGGTTTGTCCTGCCGGTGCGGTCATTTTTGGTACCCGTGAAGAGTTGATGGCCGAGGCGCAAAAGCGTCTGGCGCTGAAGCCTGGCAGCGAATACCACTATCCGCGTCAAACCCTGAAAACGGGCGATACCTACGTGCATACTGTGCCGAAGTACTATCCACATCTTTACGGTGAAAAAGAGGGCGGTGGGACTCAGGTGCTGGTACTGACCGGGGTGCCTTACGAGAATCTGGATCTGCCGAAGCTGGATGAGATTTCAACCGGCGCGCGTTCCGAACATGTTCAACACACCCTGTATAAAGGCATGATGCTACCACTGGCCGTGCTGGCGGGCTTGACCGTGCTGGTTCGTCGTAATACCAAAAACGACCATCACGACGGAGGAGACGATCATGAGTCATGATCCTAAACCGCTGGGCGGCAAAATTATCAGCAAACCGGTCATCATCTTCGGGCCGTTAATCATCCTCTGTATGCTCCTGATCGTGAAGCGTCTGGTATTTGGATTGGGGTCTGTCTCCGATCTGAACGGCGGTTTCCCATGGGGCGTCTGGATTGCCTTTGACCTGTTAATCGGCACCGGCTTTGCCTGTGGCGGTTGGGCGCTGGCATGGGCGGTGTATGTCTTCAACCGGGGACAATACCATCCGCTGGTGCGTCCGGCGCTGCTGGCGAGTCTGTTTGGTTATTCTCTGGGTGGCTTGTCGATTACCATTGATGTGGGTCGTTACTGGAACCTGCCGTACTTCTACATTCCGGGTCACTTCAACGTGAACTCGGTGTTGTTCGAGACGGCGGTCTGTATGACCATCTACATTGGGGTGATGGCGCTGGAATTTGCCCCTGCGTTGTTTGAACGTCTGGGCTGGAAGGTGTCGCTGAAACGCCTGAATAAGCTGATGTTCTTCATCATCGCTCTCGGAGCGCTGTTGCCGACCATGCACCAGTCCTCAATGGGCTCGCTGATGATCTCGGCAGGCTACAAAGTGCATCCGCTGTGGCAAAGCTATGAAATGCTGCCGCTGTTCTCGGTATTGACCGCCTTTATTATGGGCTTCTCGATCGTCATCTTCGAAGGCTCTCTGGTTCAGGCTGGCCTGAGAGGAAAAGGCCCGGATGAGAAGAACCTGTTCATCAAGTTGACGAACACCATCAGCGTGATGTTGGCGATTTTTGTCGTACTGCGCTTTGGTGAGCTGGTTTACCGGGGCAAGCTGTCGTATGCCTTTGCCGGCGATTTCTACTCAGCAATGTTCTGGCTTGAAGTCGTGCTGATGGTCTTCCCGCTGGTCGTCCTGCGCGTTGCTAAATGGCGTAATGATTCACGCATGTTGTACCTGTCTGCGCTCAGCGCGCTGCTGGGTTGCGCGACATGGCGTCTGTCCTATTCGCTGGTGGCATTTAATCCAGGCGGCGGTTACCACTACTTCCCAACCTGGGAAGAACTGTTGATTTCTATTGGTTTTGTGGCTATTGAGATTTGCGCTTACATCGTACTCATTCGTCTACTGCCGATACTTCCTCCTTTAAAACAAAACGATCACAATCGTCATGAGGCGAGCAAAGCATGAGCCAGAGAATTACTATTGATCCCGTAACCCGTATTGAGGGGCACTTACGTATCGATTGCGAAATCGAAAACGGCGTTGTATCAAAAGCATGGGCCTCCGGTACCATGTGGCGCGGCATGGAAGAGATCGTGAAAAATCGCGATCCGCGTGATGCGTGGATGATTGTGCAACGTATTTGCGGCGTTTGTACGACTACGCACGCGATCTCCTCGGTTCGTGCGGCAGAAAGCGCGCTGAACATTGACGTTCCGGTTAACGCACAATACATCCGTAACATCATTCTTTCAGCGCATACCACTCATGACCATATCGTTCACTTCTATCAGCTTTCGGCGCTGGACTGGGTGGATATTACCTCGGCGCTGAAAGCCGATCCGGCAAAAGCGTCAGCGATGCTGAACGGCGTGTCGACCTGGCATCTGAACAGCGCGGAAGAGTTCACGAAAGTTCAGAACAAGATCAAAGACCTGGTCGCCAGCGGCCAGTTGGGGATTTTCGCCAACGGTTACTGGGGACATCCGGCGATGAAACTGCCGCCGGAAGTGAACCTGATTGCGGTAGCTCACTATCTGCAGGCGCTGGAATGCCAGCGTGATGCTAACCGCGTGGTGGCACTGCTGGGCGGTAAAACGCCGCACATCCAGAACCTGGCGGTGGGGGGTGTTGCCAACCCGATCAACCTCGACGGTCTGGGCGTACTGAACCTGGAACGCCTGATGTACATCAAGTCCTTCATCGACAAGCTGAGCGACTTTGTTGAACAGGTGTACAAGGTCGATACTGCGGTTATCGCCGCGTTCTATCCAGAATGGCTGGAGCGCGGTAAGGGGGCGGTTAACTATCTGGCTGCACCGGAATTCCCGACCGACGGTAAAAACGGCAGCTTCCTGTTCCCTGGCGGTTATATTGAGAATGCCGATCTGGCGAGCTATCGTCCGATCTCCTCTCACTCCGACGAGTACCTGATCAAAGGGATCCAGGAGAGCGCCAAACATGCCTGGTATAAAGACGAAGCTCCGCAGGCACCGTGGGAAGGGACGACCATTCCGGAATATAACGGCTGGTCGGATGATGGCAAATATTCATGGGTGAAATCTCCGACCTTCTACGGTAAAACCGTCGAAGTGGGGCCGCTGGCGAATATGCTGGTTAAACTGGCGTCCGGACGTGAGGCCACGAAAGCGAAACTGAATGAAATCATCGCGATTTATCAGAAGCTGACGGGCAAAACGCTGGAAGTGGCGCAGTTGCACTCTACGCTGGGGCGTATTATTGGTCGTACCGTTCACTGCTGTGAACTACAGGGTATCCTGCAGAATCAGTACAGCGCGCTGATTGCCAATATCGGCAAAGGTGACCACACCACGTTCGTGAAACCGAATATTCCGGCGACAGGCGAATTTAAAGGTGTGGGTTTCCTTGAAGCACCGCGCGGGATGCTTTCTCACTGGATGGTGATTAAAGACGGTATCATCAGTAACTATCAGGCGGTTGTACCGTCAACCTGGAACTCCGGCCCGCGTAACTTCAACGATGACGTCGGTCCGTACGAACAGTCGCTGGTAGGTACGCCGATTGCCGATCCGGAAAAACCGCTTGAAGTAGTACGTACTATTCACTCCTTCGATCCTTGTATGGCGTGTGCGGTACACGTTGTTGACGCTGACGGGAACGAAGTTGTCTCTGTGAAGGTTCTGTAATGCGGATTTTAGTCTTAGGGGTCGGCAATATTTTGCTGACCGATGAAGCCATCGGCGTTCGTATCGTTGAAGCCTTAGAGCAGCGATATGAATTGCCGGATTTCGTTGAAATCCTCGATGGCGGTACGGCGGGTATGGAGTTGCTCGGCGACATGGCGAACCGGGATCATCTGATCATCGCGGACGCCATTGTCTCGAGAAAAAACACCCCGGGTACGATCATGGTCCTGCGGGATGATGAAGTGCCGGCGCTGTTTACCAACAAAATCTCCCCGCATCAATTGGGCCTGGCCGACGTTCTGTCGGCCCTTCGCTTTACCGGCGAGTTTCCGAAAAAACTGACGCTAATTGGCGTCATTCCGGAATCGCTGGAGCCGAACATTGGTTTAACGCCAACGGTTGAAGCGATGATTGAACCTGCGCTTGCGCAGGTTCTGGCTGCGCTGCGTGAGTCGGGCGTTGAAGCGATCCCTCGGGAGGCGACGCATGTCTGAGGAGATTTCCGGGTTCCAGACTGCTCCGAAAGCACAGGTTCAGGCTGCGTTTGAAGCGATTGCGCAGCGTTCAATGCACGATCTGTCCTTTCTACATCCTGATATGCCAGTGTATGTCTCTGACTTTACATTGTTTGAAGGGCAGTGGACGGGATGTGTGATTACGCCGTGGATGCTGAGCGCGCTGATTTTCCCCGGACCAGACCAGCTCTGGCCAGTGCGTAAAGTCAGTGAAAAGCTTGGGTTGCGTCTGCCGTATGGCACGATGACATTCACGGTGGGCGAACTGGATGGTGTATCGCAATACCTCTCCTGCTCGCTGATGTCACCGCTCAATCACAGTATGTCGTCTGAAGAGGGCGTACGTCTGGCTGATGACTGCGCGCGCATGCTGTTGTCGCTGCCGGTCAGCGATCCGGATGCGCCGCAGACAAGCCGTCGCGCGCTGCTGTTCGGGCGTCGGGGTTTGCATAATGCATGAGCTGTCTCTTTGCCAGAGTGCGGTTGAAATCATTCAACAGCAGGCTGAACAGCATGGCGTAAAGCGCGTCACCGGCGTGTGGCTGGAGATTGGCGCGCTGTCCTGTGTTGAAGAGAGCGCGGTACGTTTTAGCTTTGATATTGTCTGCCAGGGGACGGTGGCGCAAGGCTGTGAATTGCACATCGATTACAAACCGGCGCAGGCATGGTGCTGGGATTGCAGTCAGGCGGTTGAAATCACCCAACACGATGCGCAATGTCCGCGTTGTCATGGCGACCGACTGCGTGTTGATACCGGCGATTCGCTGAAAGTGAAAAGTATTGAAGTTGAATAACCTATGATGTGACATGGGGCGGAGTCAGACATGTGTATAGGCGTTCCAGGCCAGGTTCTGGCCGTCGGTGAAGATATTCACCAGCTTGCGCAGGTGGAAGTGTGCGGCATCAAGCGTGATGTGAATATTGCGCTGATTTGTGAAGGCAGTCCTGCGGAACTGGTCGGGCAGTGGGTGTTAGTGCATGTGGGGTTTGCGATGAGCATCATCGATGAAGAAGAAGCCAAAGCCACGCTGGATGCACTACGCCGTATGGAGTACGACGTCACCAGCGCATGAGAGTGAATGCCGGATAGGTTCTGTCCGGCATTGTCCGGCATTTTTTAGCGTTAATTCTGGCGCTTATCTTCGGTATTGGTCTCGAAATCGCTGGCATCATGACGTTCATGAAGCTGCTCATTCAACGGTCCGTTGGTCCGGTTCACGATTCGCCCGCGTTTAACTGCCGGACGTTCCGCTATCTCTTTTGCCCAACGCTGCACATTTTTATAGTTGCCCGCATCAAGGAATTCTGCCGCATCGTACACATTGCCCAGCACCACGTTGCCAAACCACGGCCAGATAGCCATATCGGCAATGGTGTACTCATCGCCTGCCACGTAAGCGTTATTCGCCAGCTGTTTATCCAGCACGTCCAGCAGGCGTTTGGCTTCCATCGTAAAGCGGTTGATCGCGTACTCAATCTTCACCGGCGCGTAGTGGTAGAAATGACCGAAACCACCGCCGAGGAAGGGCGCTGCACCCTGCAGCCAGAACAGCCAGTTCAATGTCTCTGTACGTTTTGCTAAATCCTGTGGCAGGAAATAACCATATTTTTCTGCCAGATATAGCAGGATCGAGCCCGACTCAAACACACGCACCGGTGGATTTTGCGAATGATCGCGCAATGCCGGGATCTTCGAGTTGGGATTCACCTCCACAAAGCCGCTGGAGAACTGATCCCCTTCGCCAATGCGAATCAGCCAGGCATCATATTCCGCACCGCTCACTCCCTGCGCGAGCAGCTCTTCCAGCATAATCGTCACTTTCTGACCGTTCGGCGTACCCAGTGAATAGAGCTGAAGCGGATGTTTACCGACCGGCAGCGTTTTGTCGTGCGTCGGACCGGAGACAGGACGGTTGATGTTGGCGAACGCACCGCCATTGGATTTTTCCCACGTCCAGACTTTCGCGGGCTGATAAGTGTTATCTGACATGTTGACCTGCCTTCTGAGTGGTTGTGTTGAAGCAGTGTAGCAGGTCGCCATCCGTACCTTTAACAGATCGGCACATTTACACCTGTCTATTTTTCGTTGTTGCGCACGCACCCGCTGCGTTGAGGTGTATGATGGTCGGCGGTGTAGGGCAGGCAAGCAGAAGCTGCCCAGCTGTATAGTTTTGAGGTAAGGTGCATGAGCAAAGGAACGACCAGTCAGGATGCCCCGTTCGGGACATTATTGGGCTATGCCCCCGGTGGTGTAGCGATCTACTCTTCAGATTACAGCTCCCTCGACCCGCGGGACTATGACGATGACGCCGCGTTTCGCAGCTATATCGACAACGAATACATGGGCCACAAATGGCAGTGCGTCGAATTCGCGCGTCGTTTCCTCTTCCTGAATTATGGTGCGGTGTTCACCGATGTCGGCATGGCGTGGGAGATTTTCTCGTTGCGTTTCCTGCGCGAAGTGGTGAACGACAACATTCTGCCGCTACAGGCGTTTCCTAACGGGTCGCCTCGCGCACCGGTCGCCGGGGCGCTGCTGATCTGGCAGAAAGGCGGAGAATTTAAAGACACCGGCCATGTCGCGATTATCACTCAATTGCTGGATAACAAAATCCGCATTGCCGAGCAGAACGTCATTCACACGCCGCTTCCTCCCGGACAGCAGTGGACGCGTGAGCTGGAGATGGTGGTGGAAAATGGCTGCTATACCCTGAAAGACACCTTTGACGACACTACTATTCTGGGCTGGATGATCCAGACCGACGATACCCGGCACAGCCTGCCACAGCCGGAGATCGCCAATGATTCGCTGAAGATTGGCGCGGCAAGACTGGAAGAAAACGGCCAGTTTGACGGTAAATGGCTGGATGAACAGGATCCGCTGCAAAAAGCCTATGTGACAGCGAACGGTCACGTGATCAATCAGGATCCGTATCAGTATTTCACGATGACCGAGAGTGCCGAACAGGAGTTGATCAAAGCGACCAACGAGTTGCATCTGATGTATCTGCACGCTACAGACAAGGTGCTGAAAGACGACAATCTGCTGGCGCTGTTCGACATTCCCAAAATCCTCTGGCCGCGTTTGCGCCTCTCCTGGCAGCGCCGTCGCCACCATATGATCACCGGTCGTATGGATTTCTGCATGGATGAGCGCGGGCTGAAGGTGTACGAATACAACGCCGATTCCGCGTCGTGCCATACCGAAGCGGGGCTGATCCTCGAACGCTGGGCGGAGCAAGGCTATACCGGTAAAGGACATAACCCGGCGGAAGGCCTGATCAATGAGCTGGCGGGGGCCTGGAAACACAGCCACGCACGTCCATTCGTGCACATCATGCAGGATAAGGATATTGAGGAGAACTATCATGCCCAGTTTATGCAGCAGGCGCTGCATCAGGCCGGGTTTGAAAGTAAGATCCTGCGTGGGCTGGATGAACTGCGCTGGGACGATGCCGGACAACTCATTGACGGTGACGGACGCCTGGTGAACTGCGTCTGGAAAACCTGGGCATGGGAAACGGCGATTGAGCAGGTGCGTGAAGTCAGCGAAACCGAGTATGCCGCCGTGCCGATTCGTACCGGACATACCCATCAGGATGTGCGGTTGATCGATGTGCTACTGCGCCCGGAAGTGCTGGTCTTTGAGCCGCTGTGGACGGTGATCCCGGGTAACAAAGCGATCCTGCCGATCCTGTGGCAACTTTTCCCGCACCACCGCTATCTGCTGGATACCGATTTTGTCGTCAATGATGAACTGGCGCAAACCGGTTATGCGGTGAAACCGATTGCGGGTCGCTGTGGCAGCAATATCGACCTGGTCAGCCATCAGGAAGAACTGCTGGACAAAACCAGCGGGAAATTTGCGGCACAGAAGAACATTTATCAGCAGCTTTGGTGTCTGCCAAACGTTGCCGGTAAGTATATTCAGGTGTGCACTTTTACCGTTGGCGGCAACTACGGCGGCACCTGCCTGCGTGGCGACGAATCGCTGGTTATTAAGAAAGAGAGCGACATTGAACCGTTGATTGTGGTGAAGGGATGAGCTCTCAGCAGGATACGGTTATAGCCGGGCATGTTTCTAAAGCCGAAAGCTGACCGATGCAGTCGATGTGTAAAAATCCGTAATCTCCCAGGGATTACGGATTTTTTTGCTTCTCAACCTGGTTCTCAGTACTGTCGATTTGCGGTTGTTGTGGCACACTAATTTTGTCATCTGAATAATACTTTCCTAACCTTTGGTTTTTCAAAAACCATAATCTGCTCTCTTTATTATCCAGAAGGTATTTGGTCATAGACGATGTTTAGTTATTAAGTTGGGTAGTGGAATTGTAATGACGCAGTAGGCTGTTTAATGTGAAAGAGAATGCTTAACGCACTCTTCTAAATACCACAGTATCCAGACAGATAAAATTTCTTCTCACTGTTTCTTGCCCTGATGGTGATGCTTAATTTGACATCGTTACCTTCTTCTTCCGTATTTGATTTTTGTAATGAAGATTGTATCGTCGTAATTGAAATATCATTGTTTTTGAAAGTAGATGTGGTTTTATCTGATTGTATCCGCTTTAATGTTAACATTTTTCCATTCAGTTTTATACTTGCTTTTTCTGAGAATTTTATCTTAACAGTATCATGAATAAAATCAGCTAAATAGCTTAAGTCATATGCCGTAGTATCTGTCCACGTTGTATGCCATTCTTTAGTATTTAAAGGATTTTTCATTAAAATATCTGCATACGCTCTGTCAGCATCTAATCTTTCTGTAAACCCACATTGAACAATTGATGCCAGCTTTAACGGTTTTATTCTTGTCGAGTCAGTTTTTAGAACTGGACTTTTTTAAGGCATAGAGCAAATGCGCATGACCATTTTTTGTACTCTGTATTATCGTGTCAGGCTTCGGTAAACCTACAAGATCCCAGACGATTGCGCCATTATCATGGTCTATGTCGAAAACAAAACCATTCACAAACCATCTGTTATTAAACCCTATATATATTTTTAATAACGCCCTTTCTTTTAGGTTTCTATATACACCATCATTGAAGTCATCGCAGCATAATGCGTATTTTTGTATTTGACTTTTATAGTTTTCCATATTAAAGATATTATCTTCAAACAACATTTTTACCTTCCTTCAGTGCTCCTTTTTGTAATTGTTTGGCGGCTATCAAAACAGGAGCTTTATTTTTATATTTATGCTCGTTAATAAATCAATAATACATTTAAAGTTTTTGTCAAGTGACTAAAAGCCATATCAGATATTGTGTGTTATTTGGTTGTAAATGTTATTCAGTGAGGCTATCTTTATAGTCTAAAGATACGTTATGGTTATGGTACTAATAAGAAATAAAGTAAAACTAGATCTGTAAAAATTAATGTTTATTATCTTGACAAGAAGATGTGTGCATATGTTATATAGTCTCAAAGACACTAAAATTTGTGCAATATGAATACTTCGAGGTTGGCTCACACATGGATAACTTACTCCTTAAAAGATACCGCGAATATGCTCATACCGAGGAAGCCTGTGCAATCCTCTTTGTGAAAAAAAATTTGGCTCAATCAAAAGGATATTGGATAGACATATCTAACTGTCGACGCTATGAGATGTCATCAGACGATCTGCACTTCAAGTTTGTCACGGGTGGGCTATACAAGAGGAAAATTCACCCACAATATCCACCGAAATCTTCATACATCATAAATAGCAGGTTTGATGAGCATAGCTATTACTTGATGGTTCGCGCCTTAACATGGGAAACCGCGCACAAAGACATAGAGCAACAAAAATCTAAGCGCGTAAAGCCATTAAAGTTCGAGATAACAGGAGTCAGTTATGATAAGAACAAAGATAAAAAAGGATATTTCCGAGACGACGCGCCGGAAGAAATCAAGGTACTTGCGGAAAACCTAAATGACAGGACTAATCCACTTTGGGATATAGCTATACAATATATAAATGAACCAGAGTTCGTTTATGAAGTCCGGCAAGTGAGACTCATTGATCGATAAACAAATATTCTCGCGCCATGAAAAAAATAAAAATCTTTCTAACAGGGTGATGGCCCACTACGTGAACCATCATCCATTACAAGTTTATATTGTAAGTATCCCGCATAATCGTGCCATTCACATTTAGAGATCCTCCGGCATAATCAATCTGCCAACAAAGGAGATCGCTATGCGTAAAGCCCGTTTTACTGAGCATCAGATCATTGCCGTCATTAAATCGGTTGAAGCCGGACGAACTGTTAAGGATGTCTGCCGGGAGGCCGGTATATCTGAAGCTACCTACTACAACTGGAAGTCCAGATACGGCGGCATGGAGGCTTCTGATATTAAAAAGATCAAGGATCTTGAGGACGAGAATCGGCGTCTCAAACAGATGTTTGCCGACCTGAGCCTTGAGAACCGGGCGCTGAAAGATGTTATCGAAAAAAAGCTTTAAAGCCAGCCTTTAAGCGTGAGCTGGTCACTCATCTGATAATGACATCTGGACTCAGTATCCGTCAGGCCTGCCGGAGTCTGAACCTGAGCAGAACGGTTTACCATTACCGTCCGGATACCACGCGTGACGAACCCGTTATTGTCGCGTTGCAGGCAATGGCAGAGCGATACCCACGGTACGGTTTTCCAAAACTTTTCCAGGTTCTGCGGCGGCAGGGATACCCGTGGAATCACAAAAGGATCCATCGTATTTATTGTCTGCTGAAGCTGAATTTTCGCCGTAAAGGCAAACAACGGTTGCCAGTGCGTAATCCCTCGCCACTGGCCACACCGGAAACGCTGAACCAGAGCTGGTCTGTCGATTTTATGCATGATGCCCTGGTCTGTGGTCGTCGTTTTCGCACGTTCAATGTCGTTGATGACTTTAACCGTGAGGCGTTGTCGATTGAAATCGATCTGAATCTGCCAGCTCTGCGCGTCGTCCGGGTACTCGACAGGATCGCGGCAAATCGCGGCTATCCGGTCATGCTACGCATGGATAATGGTCCGGAATTTATCTCACTTGTACTGGCTGAATGGGCAGAGCAACATGCAGTAAAACTGGAATTTATTCAGCCGGATAAGCCGACGCAGAACGCTTTTATTGAGCGCTTTAACCGAACATACCGTACAGAAATACTCGATTTTATCTGTTCAGAACGCTGAATGAAGTGCGGGAAATCACGGCAAGATGGGTGTCAGAATATAACTGTGAACGCCCTCATCAATCACTGAACAATATGACGCCGGAGGAATATCGGCAACACAATCATTTGGCCGGGATCTCAAAAAATGCCTGGAACTAAAACGGGTCTATTTACAGTCACCCGGCCATGCTGTTGATGCTGGTACGCCTCACTCTCCATCACCTCGTTCACCCACGTCTGGCGGCGGGTGATGTTGAGGTTGCTGTCGTACGTGAAGCGCTCCTCGCGCATCTGGGTACTGCCGCTGCCCGTCCAGGTGGCATGGCTTATCTGGTCATTCGCCGTCATGCTGTTGACCATCGTCCCGCGCAGCGAGTCCGATATCATCGACAGGTTATAGGCTTTGTCGTACAGCCACTGGCGTTGCAGGTCTGTGTCCCTGGCCTGTGGCTCTGACTGGCTCCCGGCCCGCTGTGTGGTCAGCCTCCCCGTCTGCGTGTAGCCCAGCGTCTGGTAAAACCCGGCTTCGCTTTTTCTGGTGGTCTCCTGACCACACAGGTCGTGCTCAAACAGCAGTGGAGCGTGGTCTGCTATCTGCCACGAAGTGAGTTCGCCCATTAACCCACGCGTGAATCGCTCTGTGATTTCGCCGGTGGTACGTTGTGAAACAGAGTCCAGGTCCGGGTCGTGGCGGTATTCCGTGCGTCTGCCGTTAATGGTTTCGGCGGTTATCCGGCCGGCGTCATCGTATTCACAGGTGACGGTGGCATCATTGTTCTTCGCCTCCACCAGGCGGCACAGCGTGTCATAGCGGAAGGTGGTGGTGCTGAGAATGCGGTCGCTGTCACCCTGCGTGACGTCTTCATCCGTCACCTGGTTGGTGACGTTATAGCGGCGGTGCAGGTGCGTGCCGTCCGGGAAAGTGGTGCGGATGCAGCGCCCTGCGGCATCGTATTCGTAGCGCAGCGTGCGCCCGGTAAAATCGGTTTCGGCAATAAGCTGCCTGGCCCTGTCATACGTCAGCCGGTAGCTTTCGCCCTCAGCGTTGATGATTTCGGTCAGGCGGGTAAGATCATCAGCCATTTACCGCGAGTGCCGTGATGGTGAAGATTACGGAGGGCGCCTGACTATCATTGCTGACACCAATGAGGTGCAGGCGCTGCACGAATAGCTTTATCAGGCTGAACAGGTAGTCAGGGAGATGAAGGTCATGCTTGTTTAGTGAATTTAACGGTAATTAAATAATAAAATATCGGGAAGGTTTAAGTATTCTTCCCGGCTTCCTTTTTATCAAGTATTATGTTAATAAATTATCAATTTTATTTTTTATAGTTTCAATCCTAGTAATAAGATTTTCATCATTCAAAACTTCTATATTTATTTTGGAAAAATAAAATTTTAATTTGAGTAACATTTCTGTAGCGGTTGAACTATAATTCACCGCATCATCAATACCGTCATAGATATCTGCATTCACCAGATCCTTGATAGATGAATTTAATTCATTGATCTCTTTATGAAAATCTATACTCATGTTTAATGCTTACTAAATGTAATAATATCAACAGCATCTGGAGGAGCAACAACTTCAATGCCTCCGCCAAGATTATCCCCTATGCCGGGAGCCGGACGGGTAATAAAATCGCTTCCCGGTTTTAGTTTCGCAGTCATTATGAAATCACTACGATCAATGTTTTCCTGCGGTATGCCATATCTTCCCGCATATCCTGGGCTTGAGGGGTGTTCTAAAGCCCAAAATTGTGCCCCAGTTGTTTCACTACGCCCTGTTGTTCCCATACGATAAAGAGTCGCTCCATTTTCAACTTTTTCTCTCGCTGCTAAAGCTTCTGGAGAATTAGACTGATACGCCGAACCATAAGGTGTTTCTATATGTTCCTTACATAGCCCAAGCGGATCTATATATTTTAGTGGATTACCAACGTATCCATACGCATTTAACCCGCCTTTTAGCCCTATCGGATCTGCGCAAAGATACTGTCCCGCCTCACAATCATAGTACCGGAAACGGTTGTAGTACAGCCCTGATTCGGCATCCTCGTATTGCCCAGGAAAACGCAGGTGGCAGGAAGGGGCATCTTCCTTGTTCCGGCTTTCTTCCCGGCCCCATAACTGCTGCTTACCCCGCCAGACGATTTCGCCGTCTCCGGTCAGGAGTTCCTGAATACGGCCCACCGTATCCGTTACTGCATAGTGCAGTTGTCCCTTTTCATAACGCGCCAGCGGCGTGAAACTTCCCGGCTCATATATCCAGCGAATCGCGTTTTCGTCTTCTGGTGTGCCATCCGTGCCGACCGGGATTTCTTCCGTTAACTGGTCGCCATTCCAGTGAAAATCCATACCGGGCTTGTCCCGGTTGGTACAGCGTTTGCTGATGCGCCTGCCGAACGGGTCGTATCTGTATTCCCAGCGTTCGCCTTCCGGTGTTTCCAGCCCGGTTAACTGGCTTCTGGCATCCCAGCGGTAGCGCCAGAGGAGAGGGCGGTAGCCGCCTTTGTCGACGAGCTTTTCCACCAGACGACCGTTAATATCGTATTTCAGGTGATGCCATGCGCATTAACCACCCGGACAAATTTCCCTTCCTCCGGTTTGCCGGTGTCCGGGTTAATCCGGTGCGTTGAGTGCCGCCATTCTTTATATTCCCGTGACGTCACCCGGCCATGCTGTTGATGCTGGTACGCCTCACTCTCCATCACCGCGTTCACCCACGTCTGGCGGCGGGTGATGTTGAGGTTGCTGTCGTATGTGAAGCGCTCCTCGCGCATCTGGGTACTGCCGCTGCCCGTCCAGGTGGCATGGCTTATCTGGTCATTCGCCGTCATGCTGTTGACCATCGTCCCGCGCAGCGAGTCCGATATCATCGACAGGTTATAGGCTTTGTCGTACAGCCACTGGCGTTGCAGGTCTGTGTCCCTGGCCTGTGGCTCTGACTGGCTCCCGGCCCGCTGTGTGGTCAGCCTCCCCGTCTGCGTGTAGCCCTGTGTCTGGTAAAACCCGGCTTCGCTTCGTCTGGATGTCTCCTGGCCACACAGGTCGTGCTCAAACAGCAGTGGTGCGTGGTCTGCTATCTGCCATGACGTCAGATACCCCATCAGGTTACGGGTGAACTGCTCGGTTATTTCGCCGGTGGTACGTTGCGCCACCGTATCCAGTTTATCGTCGGGGCGGTATTCCGTGCGTCTGCCGTTAATGGTTTCGGCGGTTATCCGGCCGGCATCATCGTATTCACAGGTGACGGTGGCATCATTGTTTTTCGCCTCCACCAGGCGGCACAGCGTGTCATAGCGGAAGGTGGTGGTGCTGAGAATACGGTCACTGTCACCCTGCGTGACATCTTCATCCGTCACCTGGTCGGTCACGTTATAGCGGCGGTGCAGGTGCGTGCCGTCCGGGAAGCTGGTGCGGATACAGCGCCCTGCGGCATCGTATTCGTAGCGCAGTGTGCGCCCGGTAAAATCGGTTTCGGCGATAAGCTGCCCGGCCCTGTCATACGTCAGCCGGTAGCTTTCGCCTTCTGCGTTGATGATTTCGGTCAGGCGGGTGAGTTTATCGTAACGGCATTCCAGCCGCTGGCCGTCCGGGCGGATGACGGCGATCAGCAGGTCAAAGGCACCGTATTCGTAACGGGTGGTTTTCCCTTCGCCATCGGTGAAGCTCTCCGGCAGCTTTTCGCTGTTCTGGCGCATCAGCTCGCGGACACCGTCCGGGCGGCTGATTTCCTCCACGCTGCCCCGTAGTCCGGCATGCTTTTTACTGTGGCGGAACTGCGTGGTGAATCCCAGCGGGTCTTTGACGCTTAACAGACGACCGAGAAAATCCTGTCCGGTCTGCGTCACGCCGCCATCCGGCGCAACAGCTTCACGGACCTGGTGCAGCGCATCGTGGCTCCAGCGCCAGGTGGCGCCGCCCGGCATAATCCGCGCCAGCAAATCACCCTGTTCGCTGTAGCTGAACTGCTGCTTGCGCCCCTGCGGGTCGGTCAGGCAGACCATGCTGCCTTTATCGTCGTAATCCCACTGCCACAGCTGGTCGCCGGGTGTGGTCAGCCGGGTTAACTGCCCGGACTCGTTATAGTCATAAAACAGACTGTAGCCGCCCGGCAGGGATACACGGCTTATTTCACCTTCGCTGTTGTAGTCATATTCCGTGGTGCGTCCCAGCGCATCGGTGCGGGAGAGAAGGCGGGTGTTATTCCAGAGGGTCTTTTCCGCTCTGCCCAGCGGATCAATACTGAGCGTGACCAGACCATCTTCGTTGTACCAGTAACGGGTTTCGCCACCTTCGGCATCCAGATAGGTGGTACATTTCTCTTCATCGTTATAAATAAACCGGTCATCAAAGTAGCCTTCTGTTGACAGGGTGCTAACCGCGCGCCCCTGCGTGTCATAGACGATATCCACACAGGTTTTATCGGTGTCCCGCTATGGGAACATCTACTGGGATGGCTGGTGGAAAAACGTGCCCGCCAACCGCTGAACGGGATCATTCTCACCCTCGATTTACCCGACCTGTTGACGGCCGACAAACGCCGCCGCGAACATCTGTTGCAGACGCTGCGTAGCCGTTTGCAGGATATACGTCAGTATCTTCACTGCCAGTTACCGGTTTACGTGGTGCTGACCCGGCTGGACTTATTGTACGGTTTTGCAGCCCTGTTTCAGTCGCTGAACAAAAAAGATCGCGATACCATCCTCGGGGTTACGTTTACTCTCAGCGCCCATGAAAGTGAAGACTGGCGTACCGAACTGAACGCTTTCTGGCAGGACTGGTGCGAACGGATGAACCAGTCCATGCCCGATCTGATGTTGGCGCAGAGCCATATGCGCAGTTCATTGTTCAGTTTTATTCGCCAGATGCAGGGAAGCAGGGAGTCTCTGGTGACCCTGCTTGATGGTCTTCTGGACGGTGAAAATATGGACGTGATGCTGCGTGGCGTGTATCTGACGTCATCACTGCAACGCGGTCAGATGGATGACATCTTTACACAGTCTGCCGCCCGGCAATACCGGCTCGGCAGTAATCCGCTAAGTGCCTGGCCACTGGTGGATACCGTACCTTACTTTACCCGCAATCTGTTTCCCCAGGTACTTCTGTCGGAGCCGAACCTGGCTGGCGAAAGCCGCGCCTGGCTGGTAAGCAGCCGTAGACGTCTTACCGTCTTTTCTGCCGCGGGTGGGGCGTTGGCGCTACTGCTCATCATCGGCTGGCACCATTATTACGATGTTAACTACGCCTCCGGTATCCAGGTACTGAAACAAGCTCAGGCCTTTATGGCGATCAGGCCACCCCAGGGGATGGATGACTACGGTGATCTACAATTGCCATTACTCAATCCGGTACGCGATGCGACGTTGGCCTACGGCGACTGGGACGATCGCAGTCGACTGGCCGATATGGGGTTGTACCAGGGAAGGCGTGTCGGGCCGTATGTGGAGCAAACCTATCTGCAACTACTGGAGCAGCGTTATCTGCCCGCCTTGTTCAACGGTCTGGTGAAAGAAATGGATGCTGCCCCACCGGAGAGCGAAGAAAAACTCGCCGTGCTGCGAGTGATGAGAATGCTGGAGGACAAAAGCGGACGTAATAATGACGTAGTGAAGCAATACATGGCGAAGCGCTGGAGTGATAAGTTCCACGGCCAGCGCGATACCCAAGTGCAATTGATGTCTCATCTCGACTATGCGCTGAAACATACCGACTGGCATGCTGAACGTGCTGCGGGTGATGGGGACGCGATCGGTCGTTGGGCACCGTATGACAAACCGGTGGTGTCAGCACAGAAAGAGTTAAGCAAACTGCCCGTTTACCAGCGGGTCTACCAGAGCCTTAAAACCCGGGCGTTGGGAGTACTGCCCGCCGATTTGAACCTGCGCGATCAGGTTGGCCCAACATTCGAACAGGTATTTGTTTCCTCAGATGACAACAAGCTGGTTGTCCCGCAGTTTCTTACCCGCTATGGGCTCCAGAGTTATTTTGTGAAGCAGCGTGATGAACTGGTGGAACTGACGGCAATGGATTCCTGGGTACTGAATATTATTCACAGTGTTAAATACAGTGACGCAGACCGTGCTGAAATCCAGCGCCAGTTAACCGAACAGTATATTAGTGACTACACCGCCACCTGGCGGTCAGGGATGGATAACCTTAACGTACGCGATTATGAATCCATTGCGCAGTTAACCGCCGCGCTGGAGCAGATTATCAGCGGCGACCAGCCTCTACAACGAGCGTTGACGGCGTTGCGGGATAACACACAGCCGACCGTTCTTTCCGAAAAGCTATCTGATAAAGAACGCGCAGAAGCATTGGGAGAGCCGGATTATCGTCTGCTGACCCGTCTCGGTCATGAGTTTGCGCCGGAAAACAGCACGCTGGCGGTTCAGAATAATAAAGAAAATACCCTGCAAGCGGTCTATCAGCAGTTAACGGAATTGCACCGCTATCTGCTGGCTATCCAGAACGCACCGGTACCCGGTAAATCGGCACTCAAAGCCGTTCAGTTACGCCTTGACCAGAACAGCAGCGACCCTATTTTTGCGACCCGGCAGATGGCGAAAACTCTGCCTGCGCCGCTTAACCGCTGGGTGGGAAAACTGGCAGATCAGGCCTGGCATGTGGTGATGGTAGAAGCGGTTCACTATATGGAAATTGACTGGCGCGACAACGTGGTAAAACCGTTTAACGAACAACTGGCAAATAGTTATCCATTTAATCCTCGTTCTTCGCAGGATGTGTCTCTGGATGCATTTGAGCGCTTCTTTAAACCGGATGGCGTGCTGGATACTTTCTGGCAGCAAAACCTGAAACTGTTCATTGAAAATGACCTGAGCCGTGACGGGGGCGACGGTGTCATTATCCGTGAGGATGTCATCCGGCAACTGGATACCGCACAGAAAATCCGCGACATCTTCTTCAGTAAACAGAATGGCCTGGGAACGCAGTTTGCGGTGGAGACCGTTTCGCTTTCCGGCAACAAACGCCGTAGCGTGTTGAACCTCGACGGTCAGTTAGTGGACTACAGCCAGGGTCGTAACTACACCGCGCATCTGGTCTGGCCGAACAACATGCGCGAAGGCAATGAAAGCAAGCTGACGCTGGTGGGTACCAGCGGTGGCGCACCGCGCAGTATCAGTTTCAACGGGCCGTGGGCGCAGTTCCGCCTGTTCGGAGCCGGACAGCTAACCAGCGTGGAAGAGGGAACATTCAGCGTGCGCTTTAACGTTGACGGTGGCGCGATGGTCTACCGGATACACGCTGACACTGAAGACAACCCATTCAGCGGCGGGCTGTTCAGCCAGTTCCGGCTGCCGGATACGCTGTACTGAGGAGGTAATTGTCGGATGCTGAAGATACAGGACGTGATGATGATGCATTTCAACATGTGGATGTACAGGTTGCAACGGCAGGGGCAAAAAACGCCCCAACGTTTGCCAGCACCTTTCATATCCAGAATTTATGGAGGCAGGAATGTCTAAATTCAGTGACCAGAATCCGTCATGGGCGGATTATCTCGGTGATACACTGCGTGGTAATGTCCCGATCAATCAGTTAATTCCGCAGCATCCCTATATTCTTGACACATTGGGACTGGCAGAGGCGTTTGAGAAGAATACGCAGCATATTATGTTACTGACACTGGAAGAGGCTCAGGGTGTAGTGGATGATTTGTGTAGCAGTGGTCCGGTGAAGCTTGCCACTACTTACGCAGGAAATATCAAAGATGTTGCGACCGGGGGGAAGAATATCAGCAAACTGATAAGTTATGCTGAGGCGGATAAAATCATTTACCGGTTAAAGGGACTCGGGATTAAAGCTATTCAGTTCAAGCATGGTGGACAGGTGTACGTTAAAATTACCGGTTATGCGTCGCTGCGGCGTATTCTTCAGGGGACTCGCTATAAAATTAACAATCCCCGGGTGCTGGAGTTGGGGATTGGCAAAGCAGGCATTAATAGCGGTATCATCGAAGGTGCGAAGTTTTGTCTCTGGTTTTCACTTGCCTGGCACACGGTAGAACTCATTTTTAAATCAGACCATGATGTGGCGGCCTTTATTGGTAATATTACGATGGATGTTGCAAAAATTATTGTTACGATTTTTGTGACAAAAATTCTGGTTATGGCCGGTGGGCTTTTCTCTACAGTTGCTGCTTCTGCTGGTATTGTATTTCCTGTTGTGGCGGGGATAGTGCTGATTGTGGCTATAGGTTTCTTAATTACTCTTGCGTTAGATTATCTGGACAGTAAATATCATTTATCTGACAAGTTAATTGCAGTAATCCGAGAGGGGATGACGGCCCAGGAGGACATCAATAGGTGGAATTTTGAACATGCCGATCCCTTTACATTTGGCCTGATGAATGCACGCTGGTAAGGAATTTTTATGCAAAAAATACCGGAAATAGCAGCGAGAAAAATGCCATTAAAAGAAAAAATGAAATTTATTCTTTTGTGTTTATTTTCCATTACGGTACTAACTGGTGCGTTGGTTTTTTTTGCCGATGTTTCTGGTACTGCAATAATATATATTATTGCAGGTGCGGATACCGTTTACTACAGTTGGAGGGACGTGCTCGCATTTTTATATCTCCCTGTTATAGGGTACTTTGATGTATTGGTGTTTTTATTTTTGTTCCTCCCTTTTACTTTTCGCCTCGCGAAATTATGGGGT
The DNA here is from genome assembly GCF_013890155.1 of Citrobacter sp. RHB20-C16. Lineage (NCBI taxonomy): Bacteria > Pseudomonadati > Pseudomonadota > Gammaproteobacteria > Enterobacterales > Enterobacteriaceae > Citrobacter > Citrobacter sp. RHB20-C16. The sequence goes on from NZ_CP057630.1 coordinate 878,818, forward strand.
AAACTCTCAAAGGTTATCTTCGGCTATATTATTATCGCATTTATCCTTACTCTCCCTCTATCATTGTATATTTCTTTTTTTCCTTTGGGGAAGTACTTTTCTTGTGGACTTAGAGGCCCCCTTTCAGGCGCTCACTATGTGAAAGATCTCAAAATGTGCGAACAATTTGAATATCATCCTGAGGATGATAAGCCTGATAATACCTCAGCACCTGTAACATCAGTGGATAAGAAATAAAATGAATTCATCTGATTATACTCAGACCATTACTACGGGGGTTGACCCACGTAACCTGCCGGAATTTATCGCGATTCGCGAGGAAATCAACAAGGCCAGCCATCCGTCGCAACCGGAGCTGAACTGGAGGTTGGTGGAATCGTTGGCACTGGCTATTTTCAAAACCAACGGAGTGGATCTACACACTGCGACATACTATACGCTGGCACGCACCCGCACGCAGGGGCTGGTGGGTTTCTGCGAAGGAACCGAATTGCTGGCGGCGATGATTACGCATGAATGGGATAAATTTTGGCCGCAGGGCGGTTCTGCACGGACAGAGATGCTGGACTGGTTCAATACCCGTACCGGGAATATTCTGCGCCAGCAGATATCTTTTGCGGAAAACGATCTGCCGCTGCTGCATCGTACTGAACGTGCTTTACAGATGATCAGTGACAAGCTCCAGCAGGTGGAGCTGAAGCGCCAGCCGCGTGTGGATAACCTATTATATTTTATTCAAAATACAAGAAAGCGCCTTGAGCCCCTGCCCAAAAGTAGTGTTGATACTTCCTCTCAGTCGATGGTCAGAACGCTGGTCTATGCGCCAGAAAGTACTCTTTCCGCCACGGCAGAGTCTGTGCCGCCAATCCCCGAGTTGCCAGAAATGCGGGTGATAGTGCGTGGTATGTCGGATAACGCTGGCAACGCAAAGACAAACAATCTGCTGAAAGGTTTCGTATCCGGTGTTGCCTTTACTGCTGTTATTTCGATCGCACTCTGGTGGTGGCTGGTACATCCCCTGCAACGTCAACTCGTGCAAGTTCGTGATACCGCTCAGGGAGCAGCCAGCATCTGGTTGGTCTCCCCTGAACTGGACAGTTATGGAGAGCGCCTGCAACAACTTCCCGAAACGTCGCCGCTGCAACTGCTGGAAACTGGAATGCAGATGATGCGAACGGCGGAGAGTCACTGGCCGGAGAGCCTGCAACAGCAGCAGGCAACCGCACAGTGGAACGATATTCTGAAAAACCGTGCGCAGAACAGTCCACAGCTACGGGGCTGGTTGCAGACCCGCCAGGATTTACACGCCTTTGCTGACCTGGTGATGCAGCGCGAGAAAGAAGGGCTGACTCTTTCTTATATAAAGAACGTCATCTGGCAGGCTGAGCGGGGGCTGGGTCAGGAGGCACCGCTGGAGTCAATGTTGACGCAGTACCAGGACGCCCGCGCGCAGGGACAGAATGCTGAGGCCCAGGAAAAACAGATTAATGAACGGTTGGACGGTGTGTTAAGCCGCTGGCTGCTATTGAAAAACGGCGAAATGCCGGAAAAGAAAACTAAACCCGAAAAATAGCAACGGAATAAAAGGAGTTTATCATGGCAAATCCGGTTTATCTGACACTGAACGGCGACCTTCAGGGACTGATCTCAGCAGGCTGCTCTTCCCAGGCTTCTATTGGTAATAAGGCACAGATTGCGCATACGGATCAGATTATGGTGCTGGGGTTGTCTCATGGGCTTACCCGCGCACAGAACGTGAATCATCTTAGCCTTAACATCCATAAGCCGGTGGATAAATCTACGCCGTTACTGAGCAAAGCTATTACCGAAAACGAATGCCTGACGTGTGATTTTGAATTTTATCGTACCAACCGTTTCGGTATCAATGAACTGTATTACAAAGTGAAACTGATTAAGGCACGAATTTCAGATATCCACCTGTCAGTTCCTCATACCATTGCCGACAGCGGTGGTCAGCCAGAGGAAACGGTATCGTTCACTTATGAAAGTCTCACTCAGGAACACTGTATTGCCGGAACCAGCGCCTACAGCCTATGGGAAGAGCGACTTTTTTAGTGTGAATTGATCTGCTTTTTTTTAATAATTAGGCCGCTGTTGAAAGTATCCGGTTAGTAGGGGGGTATTCCTGACTGAGAATATTAGTGTTATTTACCCATATAATACTAATATCTTCTGTTTACAGCCAAGTCAGATATTCCCTTAGGTTTTAATCTCCAGGAATAATTAGAAATATGATGATCCTAAACTGAACGCAGACAGCTCATGGTGAAAATTAAGAGAAAACCAATTAAAGAGCATCGATGCCTTTAAAAAGAGCAAGTATCTGCAAAAATGGCGAGAGATCCAGCACATCAATAATGTGTTGCACCGACCAGAAATCGACCGTAGTCCTGAAAGCAAAAACCCGCCTTTTGGGCGGGTTCTTTAGAATAGTGGTTACCGGACTCGGACTAACGCCGCAGGCGTTGAACAGCGCGCTTGTCGCGCTGGCCCCGAAGGGGTGAGCCGCTTGCGGCGAATAATCGAACGGAGTTCGATGAAGAGTCCGGTTCGCTAAAAGCAAAAACCCGCCTTTTGGGCGGGTTCTCTGAATAAGTGGTGCCCGGACTCGGAATCGAACCAAGGACACGGGGATTTTCAATCCCCTGCTCTACCGACTGAGCTATCCGGGCAACGGGGCGCATTAAAACCGATCCGCCTCGTTTCGTCAACGAAATTTCTTCAATTCAACGCAGACTGCACAATCTATCACCACTTTGCTGTTATTGCACGCATTCTCAAGCGAAATACGCGGTCCAGGCGGCGGAAAGCGGCATGGCGAGGAGCAGCGCCGGGAGCATATTGACCACGGCAAACATCTTAATCCCGCAGATGCGTAAACCAGTGGCGACCAGCAATAATCCCCCGACCGAACTGAAATCGGCCATCATTGCGGGGGTGGTGAGCGGCAATATCAGCGCCGCGCAGGTTGCCAGTGAAAACTGGATGAGCAGCATCGGAGCCGCGATAGCCGACACGGCGATACCCAGAGAGCAGGCGAAGATCATGGCGGTAAAGAAATCGAGGAAGGATTTAGCAATCAGGATGCTCGGATCGCCGGTCATTCCTTCGCGCATAGCCCCAAAAATCCCCGTCCCGCTGGCGCAGAAAAGGACAATGATGGCGACATAATTCTGGATAAACGATTCATGGGGCTGCTTTTTACCCGACCGCATAAAGAGTGTCTGCGCTTTGGCGACGGCGGTGTTGATCCCCTTTTCCAGATAGCAAAACTCACCAATTAGCGCGCCGACCAGCGTTGCCAGCACCATAACCGGAAGATTGGCGCATTTGACCACCAGTAAGATCCCAATGCCAAGTGACGCGAGACCGAAAATAGAGGTCATGGAGAGACGAATCCGTTCCGGCAAACGTTGGCTAAGAAGGGCGCCAATAACACCACCCACCAAAACGGCGCTGGCGTTAATAAAAGGTCCAATTACCACGTAAGCTCCTGCTCATTATGTTGTCAAAGTGCATTATTATGACCTGGTTCTCATTTACAGTGTTGTTTAACCGCAACAAGTGTGCATAAGAATTAAATCTTGCCCCTCCTGGTTAAAGGTGCCATGATTGCGCGAATTTTCTCCAGTCTGTTCGGGGCCGCATGGGATGAACGCAACACCTTCACATCGCCTTTCGCATCGCCGGTTAGCGCGATGGCTGCCCCTTCTCGTTATTCCTTCCCTTTTACTCACCATGCGGTGAGGGCAACGTATGCTCACTGCAGGACAACAGTAAAATCAGAAACGGTCTGCTTTTACTGATGTCTGGCGGTCGGAGCTGGTGACCAGTTTGACCTAAACATCTCGTGGGGCAGGGCAATGAGCCTTGTCCGGGACTCTTATTCTCCCGAAACGGGTTTTTGCGCTTATGAAATCAATGAACATTGCCGCCAGTAGTGAACTGGTTTCTCGTTTATCTACTCATCGCGGCGTTGTGGCGCTGGACAGTACCGACTTTACCGATGTCGCTGCCGTCGTCATGACCGTTACCGATAGCCGTAGCGGCATTCTTGCGTTACTCAAACGCACGGGCTTTCATCTGCCGGTCTTTATTCTCACCGAAGAGAACATAGCTCTACCCGCAGGCGCGACCGCCGTTATTCGCGGTACTGCGCAGGAGTGGCTGGAGCTGGAATCTGCCGCCAGCCTGTATGAGGAAGACCTTCTGCCGCCGTTTTACGACACGCTGACGCAGTATGTGGAAATGAAAAACAGCACGTTCGCCTGTCCGGGACATCAGCACGGCGCATTCTTTAAAAAGCACCCAGCCGGGCGTCATTTCTATGACTTCTTTGGTGAAAATGTTTTTCGTGCCGACATGTGCAATGCCGACGTGAAATTGGGGGATTTGCTGATTCACGAGGGGTCAGCCAAAGATGCGCAAAAGTTTGCCGCCAAAGTCTTCCATGCCGATAAAACCTATTTTGTCCTGAACGGCACGTCAGCGGCGAATAAAGTGGTCACCAATGCGCTGCTGACGCGGGGTGATCTGGTGCTGTTCGATCGCAACAACCACAAATCGAATCACCACGGTGCGCTTATTCAGGCGGGGGCGACTCCGGTATATCTGGAGGCTGCCCGTAACCCGTTTGGTTTTATCGGTGGGATCGATGAACACTGCTTTGATGAAGCGTATCTGCGCGAACAGATCCGCGACATAGCCGCAGAAAAGGCAGAGTTGCCGCGTCCCTTCAGGCTGGCAATCATCCAGTTGGGAACCTACGACGGCACGATCTACAATGCCCGTCAGGTGATCGACAAAATCGGTCATCTTTGTGACTACATTCTGTTTGACTCTGCCTGGGTCGGCTATGAGCAGTTTATCCCGATGATGGCCGACGGCTCGCCGCTGCTGCTGGAGCTGAATGAAAACGATCCGGGTATTTTCGTCACCCAGTCGGTGCATAAACAGCAGGCCGGGTTCTCACAGACCTCGCAGATCCACAAGAAAGATAATCACATTCGTGGCCAGGCGCGTTTCTGTCCGCATAAGCGGCTGAACAATGCGTTCATGCTGCACGCTTCAACCAGTCCGTTCTACCCGCTGTTTGCCGCGCTGGATGTCAATGCCAAAATCCACGAAGGGGAGAGTGGTCGACGTCTGTGGGCAGAGTGCGTGACGCTGGGGATTGAGGCGCGTAAGGCTATCCTGACCCATTGTAAGCTGCTTGTGCCGTTCATTCCGCCGGTTGTGGAGGGTAAGGCGTGGCAGTCGTATCCCACCGAGGTGATTGCCCGCGAGCGGCGTTTCTTCAGCTTTGCGCCGGGCGCGAAATGGCACGGCTTCGAAGGGTATGCCGACGATCAGTATTTTGTCGATCCGTGCAAGCTGCTGCTCACCACGCCGGGTATTGATGCGCAGACCGGACGTTATACTGATTTTGGTATTCCGGCCACCATTCTGGCCCATTACCTGCGTGAAAACGGTATTGTGCCGGAGAAGTGCGATCTCAACTCGATTCTGTTCCTGCTGACGCCCGCCGAGAGTCCGGAAAAAATGGCGCATTTAACGGCGATGCTGGCACAGTTTGAACAGCATATCGAAGACGACACGCCGCTTGCACAGGTGCTTCCGACTATCTTCAATAAATATCCGGTGCGCTATCGCGACTACACCCTGCGCGAACTGTGTCAGGAGATGCACGATCTGTATGTCAGTTTTGACGTGAAGGATCTGCAAAAAGCGATGTTCCGTCAGGAGAGTTTCCCGACGGTGGCGCTGAACCCACAGGATGCCCACAGCGCCTTTATTCGTGGTGATGTTGAACTGGTGCGCATTCGTGATGCCGAAGGCCGTATCGCGGCGGAAGGGGCGCTGCCGTATCCTCCGGGCGTGCTGTGCGTAGTGCCGGGCGAAGTCTGGGGCGGTGCGGTACAGCGTTATTTCCTGGCGCTGGAAGAGGGGGTGAATATGCTGCCTGGGTTCTCGCCGGAGTTGCAGGGCGTTTATAGTGAAACCGATGCCGATGGCATTAAACGGTTATACGGATATGTGTTGAAATAATCGAAAGAGAATGCCGGATGGCGCTTGCGCTTATCCGGCCAGGTGTATCGGAGTAGGCCGGATAAGACGCGAAAGCGTCTTATCCGGCAGAGAGATTAATGTGCGACGGTCTGCGTGCCGGTCGGGACGCGAACGTGCTTGTACTTAAACAGCGCCACGAAGGCAAAGGCCAGAACCAGTGAGTAGCCGGCAAAAATCAGCCACACGGTCTGCCAGTCGGTAATGCCGTTCAGGGTGTAATGCTCTACCACTTTCCCGCTTACCACGCCGCCGAGGATACAGCCGAAGCCGTTGGTCATCATCAGGAACATGCCCTGCGCACTGGCGCGGATTTCCGGACGAACTTCTTTCTCAACGAACACCGAACCGGAGATGTTGAAGAAGTCGAAGGCGCAGCCGTAAACAATCATCGACAGAACCAGCAGCACGGTACCAAACGGGCTCGGGTCGCCGTAGGCGAACAAGCCGAAGCGCAACATCCACGCCACGATACTGATCAGCATGACGTTCTTGATCCCGTAACGGCTGAGGAAGAACGGAATGGTCAGGATGAACAGGGTTTCGGAGATCTGCGAGATCGACATCATCACCGACGCGTGCTCAACGATAAAGCTTCCGGAGAACAGCGGGTTGTTGTCGAAGCTGTGCAGGAAGGTGTTCCCGAACATGTTGGTAATTTGCAGTTCTGCGCCGAGCATCATTGAGAAGATGAAGAAGATAGCCATACGCTTGTTTTTAAACAGCGCGAAGGCATCCAGACCCAGCATAGAAGTCCAGCTTTGATTCTTCTGCTGATTCGCCACCGGAATGTGCGGCAGGGTCAACGTAAACAGCACCAGCATCACAGAGAGCGCCGCGCCAATATACAGCTGCATATGGCTCAGTTCGAAACCGGAGAAGCTCACGGCCCACATGGCGGCGATGAAACCGATGGTGCCCCAGATACGAATCGGCGGGAAGTCAGTAACGATGTCCATGCCTGCGTTCTGCAAGCGGTAATAGGAAATGGTGTTGATAAGCCCAAGCGTTGGCATATATGCCAGTGAGTTAAGCAGGATCACAAAGAACATCGCACCCGGCGTCGTGACTTCAGCGGCGATGAACAGCGTCACTGCACCCACCACGTGACAGATGGCGTAAACCCACTTTGCACTGAGCCATTTGTCCGCCACGATCCCCAACAGGGTCGGCATCAGAACCGCCGCGATCCCCAGCGAGCTATAGACAGCACCAATAGAAGCACCGTCAAATTTGAGGGTGACAAACATATAGGAGCCGAGGGTGGTCAGCCAACTTCCCCACAGGCAGAACTGCAGAAAGGAGAGTATTTTCAGCTGCAGCTTAAGATTCATGTTAATTTCCTCACACAGGAAGGCGAATGAATGTTTCGATTGGCACAAATGCCGTGACTGTATGATGTGATTCTATCAACGACGATGGGTGATTTTTTGTTACCTGTGACAAATAATTGCAAAACAATACCTTTTTGCAATGCGAAAAAGTGACTTTTGTCACGTTTTTGTGTCGCCCGCTCGCCGTTTTACCGGGAGCGGGGAAGAGAAGCATCAGTTCCGCCGATAGGTTTTTTGCGCGGAATTGACTTTATACAGATAACGGCGCGATTCAGAAGAGGGGTGACGCGTGGTTAACGTCTGGTACACATCCCCTGGCGTCATGCTGTTGATGATATTCGCGGCCTGCACTTTATCACTGGAGAAGACGCGCAGTACGCTGCCCGCCCCGCCATTGTAAGCGGTGATCACCGCATAGCGTCGTGACGTTGGGTTATCGATGCCGCCCAGATAGACATTGTTGAGCATCGCCAGATAGGCGGTGCCGGTATCTATGTTGCTGGCTGGATCGAACAGTTCACTGCGACTCGGGATACCGGAGCGGCCCTGGGAACGATAAACGTCTTTTCCGGCGGTATGCTGAACCACCTGCATCAGCCCCAGCGCATCGGAACGGCTTACTGCGTATGGGTTGAAGGATGACTCCGTCTGCATAATCGCCAGAATCAGCGACTCATCAATGCCATATTTATGGGATGCCTTGCGCACCATGCCGAGGTATTTATGCGCACGTTTATCCAGGTGATTCGGCACCAGGTTAATTGTCACGCTGAAAATCATGCGGATCCCGTTGCTGCGGCTTTTCATCCGCGTTTGCAGCAGGTAATCGGCGAATTTCGTCGCCCGGCCTTCCCAGCGGATCGGCTGACCTGTGTTATCGAGCACCTGGCCGTACAGGAACGGCTCTCTGGAGATCTGAATGTCATCGACATCAGAGTAGAGGTCGACGGAGGTGGGATCATCACCCATCAGCAAGGTTTTAATGATGGCGCGACGCAAATGTGCCGCAGGTTCAGTCCCGGCGATGGTCTCAACGGTAATGGTCCCGTCGTCAAAGTTAATATGGCTGCGGGTCTGGTACTGATCGGTGTACTTCACGTAGTCCTTTGGACCGGCGATCAGCACTTCTTGATAGCCCCACAGATTTTCAATGTTGTGGGCAAACTGCCCCATCAGAATGTCAAAACCGTTGGTATCCTTGATCCAGGCTTCATTATAAGAATCGCCTTTTTTGGTCGAACTGGAACAGGAGATAAGCAACGGCGCAATAACGGCAAGCGCGAGAAATTTTTTCATCATTCCGGGAGTGCGTGTTGTGTTTGTCGTTGTGCGGTGTTGCCGGACAGCGTTGAGCCATCCGGCAACGTGCTTATTTTTTATCTTCCGGCGTATAACCTTCGATATGCACGTCTTTGCCTTCAAACAGGAAGTTGATCATCTCCTGTTCCAGCAGCTTGCGATGCTCGACGTTCATCATATTGAGTTTCTTTTCATTGATAAGCATAGTCTGCTTGTGCTGCCATTGCGCCCACGCTTCTTTTGAAATCTCGTTATAAATGCGTTTTCCCAGTTCGCCCGGGTACAGCTGGAAATCCTGTCCTTCTGCTTCACGCTGCAGGAAAGTGCAAAAAATCGTTCTGCTCATAACTTATCCTCTTCATCGTCCGGTGCGTTAAACGGGGGCACCGGTACGTAACTGCTGTAATAAACGCTCCACCGGAGCCGCCAGGCCAACAGATGGCGGTTGCGCTAAGTTATACCAGAGCGCGTTGCCTTCAGCCATGCATGAACCGCATGAAGACACAGTAAGCCACATAGGCACAATATCCAGATGGAAATGGCTGAAGGTATGGCGAAACGCGTTAAGTTGGGTCAAATTATCAGCGTTCACATGTCGTTGCGCCAGCCATTCCCGTAATTCCTCTTCACTGGCAAACTGTGGGAAACAGAATAACCCACCCCACAATCCGCTTGGCGGGCGTTGAGCCAGTAAGACCTCGTCCTGATGTTGCAGCAGCAGAAAATAGCCTGTCCGCTCAGGCAGCGTCTGTTTCGGTTTCTTGCCAGGGTAAAGTGACCAGCTGTCATTCGCACAGGCGACACAACTGTTCTGCAACGGGCACAGCGAGCATTTCGGTTTTGAGCGCGTACACACCATCGCGCCTAAATCCATCATCGCCTGGTTAAAACGCTCCACACCTTTCACCGGTGTAACGTGCTCGCTCAGATCCCAGAGTTTTTTCTCAACCTCTTTTTTACCCGGCCAGCCGCTAACAGCATAGCAGCGCGCCAGCACACGTTTAACGTTGCCGTCAAGAATCGGAAAAGGTTGACCCAACGAGAGTGACAGCACGGCGCCGGCGGTTGAACGCCCGACGCCGGGGAGCGCCGCCACGTCTTCAAAGGTTTCAGGGAATACGCCGTTATGCAGCGTGGCTACCTGTTGCGCCGCCTTGTGCAGATTGCGAGCCCGGGCGTAGTAACCGAGCCCCGTCCACAGGTGAAGCACTTCGTCCAGCGGCGCGTTGGCGAGATCGGTCACCGTCGGGAAATGGGCCATAAACCGTTCAAAGTAAGGAATGACCGTCGTCACCTGGGTCTGTTGCAGCATCACTTCTGAGAGCCATACTTTGTAAGGCGTCTTATCAATTTGCCAGGGCAGGGTTTTTCGCCCGTATTTATCGTACCAGTCCAGAACCTGGGCTGAAAATTGAGACGCTTGCATGGTCACCGAATTCATTATTGTTGGGGGCAAGATTGCAGCACAGAGGCAACAGGGTGTAAACCGGAACTTTCCGCAGCGTGAGCGCTTCCTTTACTTGCATCCGGCAACTAACTTTGGATAATGCCCGTTTTCAGACCTTAATCACAAGCAGACTTAACTTTTATGAAAAACGACGTCATCTCACCGGAATTTGATGAAAACGGCCGTCCACTGCGCCGGATTCGTAGTTTTGTTCGTCGCCAGGGGCGGCTGACTAAAGGGCAGGAGCACGCGCTGGAAAACTACTGGCCGGTGATGGGCGTTGAATTCAGCGAAGAGCCGGTGGATTTCGCGACGTTGTTTGGCCGTGAAGCGCCGGTTACGCTGGAGATTGGCTTCGGTATGGGCGCCTCACTGGTGGCAATGGCGAAAGCGCGTCCGGAGCAAAATTTCCTCGGTATTGAAGTTCACTCGCCTGGTGTGGGCGCATGTCTGGCGTCGGCCCATGACGAGGGCGTTGAGAACCTGCGTGTGATGTGCCATGACGCAGTCGAAGTGCTGCATAAAATGATTCCTGACAATTCTTTAACGATGGTTCAGCTCTTTTTCCCTGACCCGTGGCACAAAGCACGTCATAATAAACGCCGTATCGTTCAGGTACCGTTTGCCGAGCTGGTCAAAAGCAAACTGAAGCTGGGCGGCGTGTTCCACATGGCGACTGACTGGGAAGCCTATGCCGAGCACATGCTTGAAGTGATGTCCTCCATTGACGGATATAAAAACCTGTCAGAGAGTCACGATTACGTACCGCGCCCACCATCGCGCCCGGTAACCAAATTTGAACAACGTGGCCATCGTCTTGGTCATGGCGTATGGGACTTAATGTTCGAGAGGGTGAAATAATGGCAAAGAACCGTAGCCGTCGTCTGCGTAAAAAAATGCATATCGACGAATTCCAGGAATTAGGATTTTCGGTAGCATGGCGTTTCCCGGAAGGTACATCTGAAGAGCAGGTTGATAAAACCGTTGATGACTTTATCAATGACGTTATTGAACCGAACAAACTGGCTTTTGACGGCAGCGGTTATCAGGCCTGGGAAGGTCTGATCTGCATGCAGGAAATCGGCAAATGCACTGAAGAACATCAGTCGATTGTGCGTAAGTGGCTGGAAGAACACAAACTTGAAGAAGTGCGTACCAGCGAACTTTTCGACGTTTGGTGGGACTAACTACGCATACGGGGCCAGCATTTGCTGGCCCGATTTGTCTTGAGGGAAAGTTATGATGCGCAAAACGCTGCTGGCGGCAGCCCTTTCTGTAACGGCGATGACCGCTCATGCAGACTACCAGTGCAGCGTCACGCCGCGTGACGATGTGATTCTGAGCCCGCAAACGGTGCAGGTGAAGGGTGAAAACGGCAACCTGGTGATCACGCCGGACGGCAATGTGATGTACAACGGTAAGCAGTACACGCTGAGCGCCGCACAGCGCGAGCAGGCGAAAGATTACCAGGCCGAACTGCGCAGCGCGCTGCCGTGGATTGATGAAGGTGCCAGAAACCGTGTCGAAAAAGGGCGCGTGGCGCTGGATAAAATTATCGCCAAAGAAGTGGGCGAGAGCAGTAACATGCGGGGGCGTCTGACGAAACTAGATGCCCAGTTGAAAGAGCAGATGAACCGGATTATCGAGCATCGTACCGACGGTCTGACCTTCCACTATAAAGCTATCGATCAGGTGCGTGCCGACGGTCAGCAACTGGTGAATCAGGCGATGGGCGGCATTTTGCAGGACAGCATCAACGAGATGGGGGCGAAAGCCGTTCTGAAAGGCGGTGGAAATCCACTGCAGGGCGTGCTGGGCAGTCTCGGCGGATTACAATCCGCGATCCAGACCGAATGGAAGAATCAGGAAAAAGATTTCCAGCAGTTCGGTAAAGATGTCTGCAGCCGCGTGGTGACGCTGGAAGATAACCGCAAGGCGCTGGTCAGCACGCTTAAATAAACTTTTCATATAAAACAATGGCACAGATCGCCTCTGTGCCATTTTCTTTTGCCTTTCCGCTTCGTTTTGATATCCACCTCTAAATTTAACAATCTGATAGATACATTTGTCTGGTTAATTGGATGAAATCACATTATTCAGCTCTGGCATTGGGATAATGCGGCAAATTCACGTAACTGGAGAAATAACATGGAGTTTTTCAGGAAAACGGCACTGGCAGCACTGGTAATGGGTTTCAGCGGTGCAGCACTCGCCTTACCGAACGTTACCATTTTAGCGACCGGCGGGACGATTGCCGGTGGCGGTGACTCCGCAACCAAATCTAACTATACGGCGGGCAAAGTTGGCGTAGAGAATCTGGTCAAAGCCGTTCCTCAACTTAAGGATATCGCTAACGTTAAGGGTGAGCAGGTTGTCAATATCGGTTCGCAGGATATGAACGACGACGTCTGGTTAACCCTGGCGAAAAAGATCAATAACGAGTGTGACAGCACCGACGGCTTCGTGATTACCCACGGTACTGACACCATGGAAGAGACCGCTTACTTCCTCGATCTGACCGTGAAATGCAACAAGCCGGTAGTGCTGGTTGGCGCAATGCGTCCGTCTACCGGAATGAGCGCGGACGGTCCGTTCAACCTCTATAACGCGGTAGTGACAGCGGCGGATAAAGCCTCTGCCAACCGTGGCGTGCTGGTCGTGATGAATGACACCGTGCTTGACGGGCGCGACGTGACCAAAACCAACACCACCGATGTGGCGACCTTCAAATCCGTTAACTACGGACCGCTGGGCTACATTCATAACGGTAAAATCGACTACCAGCGTACGCCTGCGCGTAAGCACACCACCTCCACGCCGTTCGACGTTTCTAAGCTGAATGAACTGCCGAAGGTCGGTATCGTCTATAACTACGCGAATGCTTCCGATCTGCCGGCAAAAGCGCTGGTGGATGCCGGTTATGATGGGATTGTGAGCGCTGGTGTGGGTAACGGCAACCTGTACAAAACGGTCTTCGATACGCTGGCAACCGCAGCGCATAAAGGAACTGTTGTAGTGCGTTCTTCCCGCGTACCGACTGGTTCAACCACGCAGGATGCTGAAATCGATGATGCGAAGTACGGTTTCGTTGCCTCTGGTTCTCTGAACCCACAGAAGGCACGCGTACTGCTGCAACTGGCGCTGACTCAGACTAAAGATCCGAAACAGATCCAGACGATGTTTAATCAGTATTAATCGCTGATGCCCCAGTCAAGCGGCTGGGGCAGTTTTCTGAAATATCTCTCTGACCAGTGAATCATTAATCTGCTAACGATCATTTTAATTATGATGGTGGCGGTTAGCATTATTCTGGACGGGAGGTCCGCAAATGTTTCGACAATGGATAGCAGGTGCGGCGTTTTTTACGCTGGTTTCAGGTTATAGCTGGGCAGAAGTCGCTCAACCTGGCGATTGCGTCTTGAAAGATGCGTTTAGTAAGCAGTACCACGGCGTGCTTAAACTGAATTCTGTCACCTTAAAAAATCTTGATTCCACTGGTAATCAGGCCACCTGGTCTGCGGAGGGCGACGTCTCTTCCAGTGATGATCTTTATACCGGTATCGGTATGGCTGCGGATTATTACTTTGTGGAACGTACCTGGATAAAAGATCGACCGGTTAAATTTTCCGCGATGTTAACCAGTACAGGGACACCTGCTTCCGGCTGGAGGGTGAATTTCTATTCCTTTCAAGCGGCAGCCAGCAATGAAGGGCGGGTTATTACTGATATTAAAACCAACGATAAATATCTCATCGTAAATGGAGATGATTTTAACTACCGATTCAGCCAAATTGATGCTTCATATATCGCGCAGAAAAAGTCGATCGCCCACCTCGAAGAACAAATAAAAACGCTGGATAAACAAATAGCTGTTGCTCAACGAAAGGCCGATGACTATTGGGGTAAAGCGTCTGATGGTAAAACACTGACCCGGGAAGAGGCATTCCACAAGATGTTTAAAGCGCGCGATGACTTTGTCAAAGCGAACGACAGCAGTGCGTTTGCCGAGAAATATGCAAAAGAAGTGTATCAGCCAGCGTTAGACGCATGTCATAAAAAGAGTGACAATTGTTATGAAACGCCCATTCAGCAAAAGAGAGATTTCGATATACAAGAGCAAAGACGGCAGGTCTTTCTGAAATCGCAAGAACTCAGCCGAAAAGCGCTAGCTGACTGGATCGCGTATGAAAAAGGACAGTATCCGCTGAACATAGCTGCCTCTAAACTTCGTATGCAGCAGACGGATCTGCATATCAAGATTGACGATATCAATGAAGGCTATGATCGCTGGAAAAAAGAGACCGATGAATTACGACGCCACGGAGTTCTCCGGTAATGGGAGGGATGCGCCACCGGCGCATCCAGAATCATTCGGGGAGAAACAGCTCAAGCAGCGAATTTAAAAACAGTTTTCCGTGCCGGGTGATCTGCCAGTGCGTAGCGGATTCGGTCAGATACCCCTGGGCTATGGCGTCATCGATCTGCTGACGAATTACCTCTTCACTCAGTCCCGTATACTGCGTAAATTCAGCGCGGGGGGCGGCTTCCAGCAGACGGAATCGGTTCATGAAAAATTCAAACGGTTTATCGACCTGCTCCACATCGCGCTGACTTTCCAGATAACGTCCCTGCATATAGCCACGCGGATGGCGCGTTTTGGTGGTGCGCAGAATGCGGCCATCGGGGAACGTGACTTTACCGTGTGCGCCGCAGCCGATGCCGAGATAATCGCCAAAGCGCCAGTAATTCAGGTTGTGCTGACACTGGTAGCCCGGTCTGGCATAGGCTGAGGTTTCATACTGCTGATAACCTGCGGCGGTTAACAACTGGTGGCCCTGTTCGAAGATGTCCCACAGTGCATCATCGTCCGGTAACACCGGCGGGCGGGAACCAAACAGCGTATTTGGTTCAATCGTCAGTTGATACCACGAGAGATGCGGCGGATTCAGCGCAATTGCCTGGCGCAGGTCATCCAGGGCGTCGTCCAGTGACTGGTCCGGCAGGCCGTGCATTAAATCGAGATTAAAGCTGCGCAGGCCTAAACCGCTGGCGAGATTCGCCGCGCGGCAGGCCTCCTGCGGGCCGTGAATGCGTCCCAGACGCTTCAGTTTTGCTTCGCTAAAGCTCTGCACGCCGATAGAAATACGGTTTACCCCGGCATGCTGATAATCGACAAAGCGATCGGCTTCGACCGTACCCGGATTCGCTTCCATCGTAATTTCCGCATCCGCTGACAGATTCAGGCGCGCACGCACGCCATCGAGCAGCGTTTGCATCGCCGGGCCGGAAAGCAGGCTCGGCGTACCGCCACCGATGAAAATCGTCTTCACTTCGCGGCCCTGCGCATACGTGACGTCCGCGTCGAGATCGCTCAGCAGATGCTGGACGTAATCATCGTGCGGGACTTCACCTTTTAATGCATGCGAGTTGAAATCGCAGTACGGGCATTTCTGCACGCACCACGGGATGTGAATGTAAAGACTCAGCGGCGGCAACTTAACCATTACGTAAGGCTTCCAGCAGTAGCTTCAGCGCCTGTCCACGGTGGGAAATCGCGCTTTTCTCTTCACGCGTCAGTTCGGCAGCGGTTTTACCTGCCGAAGGCACGAAGAAGATTGGGTCATAGCCAAAGCCGCCGTTGCCTGATGCCGTACGCGCAATCACGCCCGGCCAACTGCCGTGACACACCAGCGGTGTAGGATCGTCAGCATGACGCAGATAGACCAGCACGCAGTGGAAGCGCGCCTGACGCTGTTCGTCCGGCACATCCTTCAGGGTATGCAGCAGCTTTTCCAGGTTCTGTTGATCGCTCGCGTCTTCACCGGCATAGCGCGCGGAGTAGATGCCCGGCGCGCCGCCCAGCACGTCAACAGCCAGACCGGAGTCGTCGGCAATCGCCGGTAAACCGGTGATTTGTGCGGCATGGCGCGCTTTCAGGATCGCGTTTTCAATAAAGGTTAGCCCGGTCTCTTCGGCAGAATCGACGCCGAGATCCGTTTGCGCTACCACATCAAGCCCGAAATCGCTGAGCAGCGACGCGAGCTCACGCACTTTACCGGCATTGCCGGTTGCGAGGACTACTTTTTGCATAGGATACCTAATCAGTTAATGCCGCGACTTCTGGCGGGATCTGTTGCGGATGAATGATTTTAACCTGTTTATGGCGGCCAAGTTCGCCCTTTTCAATAACAACCTGGCTCTTTGCCACGCGGAACTGCTTACCGAGAAACTTCACCAGATGACTGTTCGCCTGGCCATCCACCGGCGGGGCGGTAATGGCGACTTTCAGTTCGTCGCCATGTAAACCGACAATGCTGTCGCGGCTGGCTTTCGGCTGAATATAGAGCCGTAAAACCAGTCCGTCATCGCAGCGGGTTACGGCACTCATAGCGCCATCCACAGCCCCGGCAGCAGCATATTACCGGTTGCCTGCAGAACCTCGCCAATCCCCATGTTGATCACGTACAACAGCAGGACGAGAATCATTGGCGAGAAATCGATGCCGCCCATACCCGGGAGAATGCGACGAATCGGGCGCAGCAGCGGATCGGCCAGTTGAATCAGCACATACTCAATCGGGCTACGGCCCTGGCTTACCCAGCTCATGATGGCCATCACCAGCAGCACCCAGAAGATCAACAGCCCGATGGTTTTGAGCACGATCAGCACAGCGGCGATCCAGACGATCGGCAGGAACGTCACCACTTTAAACAGCACTATCGCTTTGATAAAGCTGAGGATAAACGCAACCAGCAGCGATGCGCTGTCGACCGGTCCCATCGGGGGAATAATGCGGCGCAGCGGCCCAATAATCGGTTGCGTCACTTTCACCACAAACTGGGAGAAAGGGTTATAAAAGTCACAGCGAGCCCATTGCATCCACACGCGCAATAACAGCACCATGGTGTACAGCTCAATTACCGTTGAGAGCAAGAAGGTCAACGTATTCATGGCGTTCCTCAGATTTCCTTAATTTTTTGTGTAATCACGTGCACCAAAAATGGCGGTGCCGATACGTACCATCGTGCTACCCGCCGCAATGGCGGCTTCCATATCATCCGACATACCCAGCGACAGGGTATCGACGTCAGGATAGCGCGTTTTCAGCCCGGCAAATGCTACAGCCATTTGGCGGGCAACTTCAAACTGCCTTACATAATCTGACTCAGGGGCAGGGATCGCCATCAGACCGCGCAGACGAAGATTCGGTAATTCGACGACCTCAGCGGCAAGCGCGTCCAGTTCCTCCAGTGGAATGCCGGACTTGCTGTTTTCATCGCTAATGTTGATTTGAATCAGCACGTTCAGCGGTCCCAGTTCTGCCGGACGCTGTTCGTTCAGCCGGGTAGCAATGCGCAGGCGGTCGAGGGTATGGCACCAGTCAAAGTGCTCGCCCACCAGACGGCTTTTGTTGGACTGTAACGGGCCGATAAAGTGCCATTGCAGGCCGGCAATGCCTTTCTCGCGAAAGTGGCGAATTTTCTCCACCCCTTCCTGCACGTAATTTTCACCAAAGGCCAACTGACCAGCGGCGATGGCTTCTTCGATGGCGCTCGCAGGTTTAGTTTTACTCACTGCAAGTAACGTAACTTCTTCTGAAGCGCGCCCGCAACGCGATGCGGCGGCTGAGATTTTGTCCCGGACCTGTGCCAGGTTATGCGCGATATCGTTCATTTTCCGAGGATCTGTCTATGAATATGGAAGAAATTGTGGCCCTTAGTGTAAAGCATAACGTCTCGGATCTACACCTAAGCAATGCGTGGCCTGCACGCTGGCGAAAACGGGGACGCATGGAGCGTGCACCCTTTACCGCAACCGACATTACCGGACAGCTGGCGGACTGGCTGGATGAGGGGCAGCAGGCGGCGTTACGACAAAATGGGCAACTGGATTTCGCGGTTTCGCTCGCGGATAACCAGCGCCTGCGGGCCAGCGCCTTTCACCAGCGGCAGGGGACGTCGTTGGCGCTACGGCTGCTGCCGACGCAGTGCCCGACGCTGGAAACGCTGGGGACGCCTTCTGTGCTGCCCGAACTGCTCCGCAGCGAGAATGGTTTGATTCTGGTGACTGGGGCGACAGGCAGCGGAAAATCAACTACCCTAGCGGCGATGGTCACGTGGCTGAATCAGCATATCGATGGACATATTCTGACGCTGGAAGATCCCATCGAGTATATCTACACCAGCCAGCGCTGCCTGATTCAGCAGCGTGAAGCAGGACTGCACTGCGCCTCATTTGCCACCGGATTACGCGCGGCGCTGCGTGAAGATCCGGATGTGATTCTGCTGGGAGAGCTACGCGACAGCGAGACCATTCGTCTGGCGCTAACGGCGGCGGAAACGGGGCATCTGGTGCTGGCGACGCTGCATACGCGCGGTGCCGCGCAGGCGATCGAGCGACTGATTGATTCTTTTCCGGCGCAGGAAAAAGACCCGGTGCGCAGCCAACTGGCAGGCAGTCTGCGCGCCGTACTGTCGCAGAAACTGGAACCCGACAAGCAGGAGGGGCGCGTTGCGCTGTATGAACTGCTGATCAACACGCCGGCAGCGGGGAATTTGATTCGGGAAGGGAAGTCCCATCAGTTACCCCATGTCATTCAGACCGGGCAGCAGATGGGGATGATGACCTTTGCCCAGAGCCTGCAACAGCGACAGGCACAAGGACGGCTTTAAGCAACGTATGGGATCAGTAGCCCTGCTCGAAGTAACTTTCGAGAATGATAACGGCGGAGGCGGAATCGATCTTACCTTTATTCAGCGCGCGATAGCCGCCCTGCTCAAACAGGCCGGAGCGTGCCTCGACGGTGCTGAGTCGCTCATCGTGTAAGGTGACCGTAACGCCGAAACGCCCATGAATGCGGTTGGCGAACTTGCGCGCGCGCGCAGTGAGCGGTTGCTCGGTGCCGTCCATATTCAGCGGTAGGCCAACGATGATCTCATCCGGTTGCCACTCTTTGAGCAGGCGTTCGATCAGGTTCCAGTCCGGCGTACCGTCCTGCGCTTTAATCGCGGGCAGGGCGCGCGCTGTGCCGGTTACCCGCTGACCAATCGCCACGCCGATACTTTTGGTGCCAAAATCAAAGGCCAGTAATGTTTCACTCATCAGGCATGCCCCGCCACGCCGGGCATCGTCAGGATGTCGATACCGATCAGTCGGGCGGCTTCACGCCAGCGATCGGCAATCGGTGTTTTAAACAGGATATTGAGATCGGCAGGGGCAGTCAGCCAGGCGTTGTCCAGCAGCTCTTGTTCAAGCTGGCCTTTCTCCCAGGAGGAGTAACCGAGCGCGACCAGCACATCGGCAGGTTGCTCATTCGTGCCTAAGGTTTCAAGCACGTCGCGAGACGTGGTGATGACGGTGTTATCCGAGATGCGGATACTGGAGGCAAAACGCGACGGCGGCGTGTGCAGGATAAACCCGCGATCTTCCGCTAACGGGCCGCCAAGCATCACTGCTTTATCCAGACGGATCGCCGGATCGCGCGGTTCTGGCGCGATTTTTAGTTTTTCCAGAATCCCTTCAATCTGGAGATTTTCCAGAGGCTTATTCACAATAATCCCCATTGCGCCATCTTCGTTATGTTCGCAAATGTACACCACTGAACGGCGGAAAATCGGATCCTGGAGAGCAGGCATGGCAATAAGAAAGTGATGCTGTAAATTCATTGTCAGAGGTTCTGTTTCCTGGTTCAAAAAAGCAACAGGGGTCAGTATGTGGGTAAAGCGCACGGATGTCACTACTGTAGGCCGGATAAGACGCCTGTGTCGCCCTCCGGCATCGGTGTCTTAATGCCTGATGGCGCTACGCTTATCAGGCCTACAGCACTGGTTCATGGCTGATTATTTTTGCAAACGTGCTTCGATGGCGTCCATCAGCATCCCGGTGATGGAGATCGGGAATTCGGCTTCAATCTCGCGGATACAGGTCGGGCTGGTGACGTTAATCTCGGTCAGACGATCGCCAATGATATCCAGACCGACAAAAATCAGTCCTTTGGCTTTCAGTGTCGGCCCGATACGGCGCGCGATTTCCCAGTCGCTCTCGGTTAACGGACGTGGTTCACCGCGACCGCCTGCGGCCAGGTTGCCACGGGTCTCGCCGCCCTGCGGAATGCGCGCCAGGCAGTACGGAACCGGTTCTCCATCAACGACCAGCACGCGTTTGTCGCCATCTTTAATGGCTGGCAAATAGTTCTGCGCCATGCAGTAGCGGGTACCATGTTCGGTCAGGGTTTCCGCAATCACGCCGAGGTTCGGATCGCCTTCTTTAACACGGAAGATCGACGCGCCGCCCATGCCGTCAAGCGGCTTGAGAATAATATCGCTGTGCTTCTGCCAGAACGCCTTCAGTTGCGCTTTGTTGCGAGTGACCAGCGTTTCCGGCGTCAGGTCAGAGAACCAGGCGGTGAACAGCTTTTCGTTACAGTCACGCAGGCTCTGCGGCTTGTTGACGATCAGCGTCCCTTTTTCTTCCGCGCGTTCCAGAATATAGGTGGCGTAGATGAACTCGGTATCAAACGGCGGATCTTTACGCATCAGAATGACGTCGAGGGCGTCCAGCGGCAGATCCTGCTCGCCGGTAAACTCATACCATTTATCATAGTTCTGCTCGACGCTCAGGGTACGCGTGCGGGCGCGGGTTTCACCGTTAATCAGATAAAGATCGGCCATCTCCATATAATGAAGTTCGTAACCACGACGTTGCGCTTCCAGCAGCATAGCGAAGCTGGAGTCTTTCTTGATATTGATGCTTGCGATGGGGTCCATCACGATGCCGAGCTTGATCATTATTCTTCTCCGTTAGCCCAGATCGCCAAATCGCACCTGAAGCGCGGTAATGGCGGTGAGCGCAGTTGTCTCAGTACGCAGAACGCGAGGTCCTAACAGAATATCAGTAAACTGATAGCGTGCGGTCATGGCAATTTCCTCTGCTGACAGCCCACCTTCCGGGCCAATCAGCAAACGAACGCGCTCAACCGGAAGCGGCAATGTGTTGATACTGTCGCTGGCGCGGGGATGGAGGTTCAGTTTCAACCCCTCGTCCTGTTCTGCACACCAGGCTTCCAGATCCATCGCCGGGCGAATTTCCGGCACCCGATTACGACCACACTGTTCGCAGGCGGCAATGGCGATTTTCTGCCACTGCTGGAGCTTCTTGTTCAGACGTTCATTGTCCAGTTTAACGCCGCAGCGTTCAGAAAAAAGTGGCGTAATGAGGCTTACACCCAGTTCGATCGATTTCTGAATGGTGAACTCCATCTTCTCGCCGCGCGACATGACCTGGCCAAGATGGATGTGCAGCGGCGATTCACGATCGTCAATCTCGCCATGTAGCACCTTTACGTCGACGCTTTTTTTGCTGGCGCGGGTGATTTCAGCGGCGAAAACCTGATTGCTGCCATCAAACAGCTGCAGTTCCTGACCTGGCCCCATCCGCAAAACGCGTCCGATATGGTTGGCAGCATCTTCGCACAGGGAAATCTGGCTGCCGGCGGTGATGGGTTCTGGGTGATAAATGCGGGGAATGCGCATAGTTATAAATCCGCGTCATCTCCCCACGCAGGCTCGCCGCGCGGGGTAAGGGGTTAATCAAATATCCCGCTAGTGTAGGTTAGCTCTTTTGCGCCTGGCAAGCGCGTTGCACGTAAGGGTTATGGTTACCCTGAATCTTCGCGATCCGTTCGTCGCGCTCACACTCCCAGTCGGTAACTGGATACAGCCTGTTCCAGGCATTGAAAAGCTGGGTTTGCTGGCGGGATAGCGTCAGGTTGTACTGGTCGCGCATATAAAAGTAGGTCCGCGCAATCGCACCGCGCGCGCGGGCGGGTGGTTCGGCGATCTTTTCTTTGAAATCGACTTTCATGGCGCACTGCCCATATTGACCTTCGCCGCCGTTCCACTGGCTGTACATGAAGTTACCGCGATCGCCATTCACCTCACCGACGGCGGGTTGCAGGTTATGCATGTCGCTTTCCATTTTGCGATAGACCGGATCTTTGGCGCAGTTTTTCCGTCCGCCTTCCTGCCAGCACTGGCGTTGGTGGCCAAACTGCCATGCCGGAACGACGTGTTCCCATTCGATTCGGCTGGCGCGATTCTCGTTCTTTCGCACTTTGTAGCCGCAGGAGTCGAGATCGACGACCCCCTTCTTGCCCTGCCAGTTGATTTTACATCCGCAATAGAAGTCGCCAGGGACATCGGCGTTAACCTTGACGCCTGCGGTCTTTGCCTGTGAGAAACTGTTAATGCCAGCGGCCAACGTCTGGCCCGAAAGGGCTACCGTAAAAAAGGCGGTAGCCAAAAAAAGAGGACGGTACATCATGAACTCCGTATCAAAGCGAGCCCGCAACGTAACGAAAGTTGATGTGTGATGCAATCAGTCAGATCAGGAAAGTTCCTGATAGTTCTGGTTATTTAAGCGGCACTAAGGGTTCGCCGCAGTGGACGCAGCGGTAGGTGGCTTCGCCGCGCACCACGCGATTATGGCGGCGGATGGTCAGTTGATGCTCCTGACACCGGCAGCGGTATGGGAAAGTGTTGCGGCGTATCGATTGCAGTTCGAACTGATGCGTGCGGCGTGCGGGGACACCGAGCACGCTTTCCATCATCCACTTCCACTCTTTACCGTGCGGCGCAACCCGACCAAATCGCTTCCACACCAGTAAATGCGCCAGTTCGTGCGGCACCACTTCGTTGATAAACGCTTCGACGTTTTCCATCAGCAGCACCGGATTTAGGCGAATTTCGTAACTTTCCAGCCAGGCGGTGCCGGCAGAGGTGCCACGTTGTTGATACACCAACGTGGGTTCGGGATAGCTGCAGCCGAGCTTCAGGTTAGCCTGAGCGAGGTTATCGCGCAGACTACGCATGACGGCTTGCTGGACAGCAATAGGGAGACGGGCGGTTTTCATAACGGCAGAGAATAGTGCGACAGGGATGGGACTGCAAGAGGAAGGCGTCCTCCCGTGGGGGAGGACGCAAAGGGCAGATTAATCGTGTGCGCCGATTTCGCGCAGTTTACGACCTTTCATCAGGTTACGTTCAATGTGCTCCAGCGAGACGTGTTTGGTTTCCGGCACCAGCCACAGCGTCAGCAGGATAAACAGCACATTCAGACCAGCGTAAACCCAGAAGGTATTCGCATTACCGAGGTTTTGCAGCATGGTCAGGAACGTCGCGCCGACGATCATGTTGGCAATCCAGTTGGTTGCCGTCGAGCAGGTGATACCAAAATCACGGCCCTTCAGCGGCTGGATTTCAGAACACAGCACCCAAATCAGCGGACCGGCGCTCATCGCAAAACCAATGATGAACATCAGCAGCATCGCGATAGCGAAGTACTGCGCGGACGGGGAGTGGATGCCAACATGCATCATCGTTCCGAGGATCCCCATTCCGGCCGCCATCACCAGGAATCCCAGCGTCAGTGTCGGTTTACGACCCCAGCGGTCAACCAGACCGATAGCGATAAAGGTGGCCAGCACGTTGGTCAGACCGACAATCACGGTGCCCCACATCTGCTCTGAGGTGTTGGTGTAACCCGCCATTTCAAAGATTTTTGGCGCGTAGTACATGATGACATTCATCCCGGTGAACTGCTGCATCACCTGCAACAGCACGCCGAGGAACACTGCGCGACGGAAGTTGCTGTTCTCTTTGAACAACGCCCAACCGCTCTGTTTCACCTGTAGGCTTTCGCGGATTTCATCCAGCTCGCGTTTGGCTTCTGCGCTGGTATCACGCAGGCGTAGCAATACGCGTTCAGCATCGACAAAGCGCCGTTTTGCTGCAAACCAGCGCGGGCTGTCCGGCAGGAAGAAGACGCCGATCAGCAACAGAATCGCCGGGATGATAATCACGCCCAGCATCCAGCGCCATGCGCCGCTGTAGCTGAAGGCGGTATCCGACAGATAGGCACCGAGGATCCCGATGGTGATCATCAACTGGTACATAGAGATCATGCTGCCGCGAATTTTTTCCGGCGCGATCTCAGACAGGTACAGCGGGGCGGTGTAAGACGCCACGCCAACGGCCAGACCCAGCAGGACGCGGGAAAGGATCAGCACTTCAACGTTCGGCGCTGCCGCGGAGAACAGCGAACCGGCGACAAACAGGATCGCGCCGATCATCAGGCTTTTCTTGCGCCCGAGTTTGAAAGAGAGCCAGCCGCTGCCGACCGCACCGACTGCTGCACCGAACATCATAGAGCTGACGACCCACTCCTGAGTATGTGCGGAGATCTGGAATTCATCGGTGATAAACGGTAATGCGCCAGCAATAACGCCGATATCCAGGCCAAAAAGTAATCCTGCCAGGGCTGCAAGGAAGCAGACAAAAAATGTCATGGCCTTATTGGAACGCCCCTGTTTTTTATTGTCAGGCATTATGCCCTCCGGTTGGGTTATCAGTTTTGTTGATAATTAGGGTAGGTGAGTACACCGCAAAAATATGTGATTGTTATCACGTAAGTGTAATCGGTTACACTACCCGTTTATCGTCATTTACATTAACAAATTGAAAATTATAGATTAATTAAACTGAGGTGTATCACGTTTGATCAGATTTAAGACTTAGCTGAAATAAAATGTAACAGCAGAGAAAGTCAGAACATGCAAAGTGATTATTCTGAAACGAGTACTTTCACCCCATGGTGTAAGCGGTTTCAATTAATGGCGTGCGGAGGAATTTCAGGCGAGGTATAAAGAAAAAAGGCCAGCACGAGGCTGGCCTTACGTCATGGATGTCGGTCGCTTATTTCAGACCGGCAGCCTCGCGCAGAACCTGCGCTTTGTCGGTTTTTTCCCACGGGAAATGTTCGCGACCAAAGTGACCGTACGCAGCAGTCTCTTTGTAGATCGGGTGCAGCAGATCCAGCATCTGAATCAGACCGTACGGACGCAGATCGAAGAACTCGCGAACCAGCAGCGTCAACTGCTCAGCAGGCACTTTCTCGGTACCGAAGGTTTCCACCATGATGGAAGTCGGTTCAGCCACGCCGATCGCGTAGGAAACCTGAATTTCACAACGGTCAGCCAGGCCTGCGGCAACGATGTTTTTCGCGACATAACGTCCTGCGTAAGCTGCAGAACGGTCCACTTTCGATGGATCTTTACCGGAGAATGCGCCGCCACCGTGACGCGCCATGCCGCCGTAGGTATCAACGATGATCTTACGACCGGTCAGACCGCAGTCACCCATTGGGCCGCCGATAACAAAACGGCCGGTCGGGTTGATGAAGAATTTGGTGGCAGAGTTCAGCCATTCGGTCGGCAGAACCGGCTTAATGATCTCTTCCATCACCGCTTCTTTCAGCGTCGTCTGATCGATCTCTTCCGCATGCTGGGTGGAGAGCACCACGGCGTCGATGCCGACAATTTTGCCGTCGTCGTACTGGAAGGTCACCTGGCTTTTCGCATCCGGGCGCAGCCACGGCAGGGTACCATTTTTACGCACTTCAGCCTGACGCTGCACCAGACGGTGCGCGTAGGTGATCGGCGCAGGCATCAGCACGTCGGTTTCGTTGGTGGCATAGCCAAACATCAGGCCCTGGTCGCCAGCGCCCTGTTCCAGCGGATCGGCACGGTCAACGCCCTGGTTGATATCCGGAGACTGTTTACCAATGGCGCTCAGGACAGCACACGAGTTGGCATCAAAGCCCATGTCGGAATGCACATAGCCAATCTCGCGCACGGTATTACGTGTGATCTCTTCGATATCGACCCATGCGCTGGTGGTGATTTCACCGCCAACTAAAACCATGCCGGTTTTCACGTAGGTCTCACACGCGACGCGCGCTTTCGGATCCTGTTCCAGGATAGCATCGAGCACGGCATCAGAGATTTGGTCTGCGATTTTGTCAGGATGCCCTTCTGATACGGACTCGGACGTAAAAAGGTGTTTTGCCATGTTTTATTTCACCTAAGGAGAATTTGGTTAGCTCAAACTGTTGTGCGGAAAAGCCAAAGCAGAAGATTCTACCAAGGCCTGCAGGTTAGTGACACTGGCAGTCTGAGTGTTAATCGGTATGGATGGATTAACATCTGGATGGCTATTTTAGGTCACTTCTTCACCCGATTTCCACTGTTTTTTGAATCAGCTCTCACTATGTTGAAAACATGAGGGGAAATTTTTACAAACACTGCTGACAATCTGCGCATTTATGTTTTGCTTTTTCATTCTGTTGTCGGTATAAAACGCGGCGCGCGGCTCATACAAAAAGCACACGACGTTTTCTTCGTGTCGCCACTTCCAGCCGGGTTAAAACGTTAGCTTTGGCTTGTGGGTGCGTTCCTGATGGAGCGACCATGGAGGTGATAAGAGATAATGAACCGTTGTATTTTGCTGAATCTGTCGCACCGTTCTGGTGTGCGTATGTCCTCCACAATTTGCATCTCTGCTTTGCATACCTGCCGATGTTATACCCATCTCGGCGCTTCTCAGGACTCCAGAGCCGGTAACTGGCACTAAGGACTGAACAAGGGCGCTCTTGTGGAAACAAGAGTTTTCTCGTGGTTTCGCCGAACCGTCATACGTAAGTTCGGTTACGTGTTTTACAATGATATGAAAAAGAAACCGGTCGCGCAGGCGGAGTACCAGCACTTTCTGCTGGAAAATCCGACTGTTTATGGGTTGTTATCGCCTCTTCGGATTGCGATAGTAGTCAACTGTTTTACACTTGTTAATAAAATTTGAGGTTCGCTATGTCTGACGACATGTCTTTGGGTTCGCCTTCGTCAGCAGGCGAACAGGGTGTACTACGCTCCATGCAGGAGGTTGCAATGAGCTCCCAGGAAGCCAGCAAGATGCTGCGTACTTACAATATTGCCTGGTGGGGCAATAACTACTATGACGTCAATGAGTTGGGTCACATTAGCGTGTGCCCGGACCCTGACGTCCCCGAAGCGCGCGTCGATCTCGCTAAGCTGGTGAAAGCACGTGAAGCGCAAGGGCAACGCCTGCCGGCGCTGTTTTGCTTCCCGCAGATCCTGCAACACCGCCTGCGCTCTATTAACGCGGCGTTCAAACGCGCGCGTGAGTCGTACGGTTATAACGGTGACTATTTCCTGGTTTACCCCATCAAGGTTAACCAGCATCGTCGCGTCATCGAATCCTTAATCCATTCTGGCGAACCGCTGGGTCTGGAAGCCGGTTCCAAAGCGGAACTGATGGCGGTCCTGGCGCATGCCGGGATGACCCGTTCGGTAATTGTGTGTAACGGCTATAAAGACCGTGAGTACATTCGCCTGGCGCTGATTGGCGAGAAGATGGGCCATAAAGTCTATCTGGTCATCGAGAAGATGTCGGAAATCGCCATTGTGCTGGATGAAGCCGAACGTCTGAATGTCATTCCGCGTCTTGGCGTGCGTGCGCGTCTGGCTTCGCAGGGGTCTGGCAAATGGCAGTCCTCCGGCGGCGAAAAATCCAAATTTGGCCTGGCGGCAACGCAGGTTCTGCAACTGGTGGAAACGCTGCGTGAAGCCGGGCGTCTCGATAGTTTGCAACTGCTGCATTTCCACCTTGGTTCGCAGATGGCGAATATCCGTGATATCGCCACCGGTGTGCGTGAGTCTGCCCGTTTCTATGTTGAGCTGCATAAGCTCGGCGTCAACATTCAGTGCTTCGATGTGGGCGGCGGCTTGGGTGTTGACTACGAAGGAACCCGCTCGCAGTCTGACTGCTCGGTGAACTACGGCCTGAACGAATACGCCAACAACATTATCTGGGCGATTGGCGATGCCTGTGAAGAAAATGGCCTGCCGCATCCGACGGTGATCACCGAGTCCGGTCGTGCGGTGACCGCGCACCACACGGTGCTGGTGTCCAACATCATCGGCGTTGAGCGTAACGAATATACCGTGCCTGTTGCTCCGGCTGACGACGCGCCGCGCGCGCTGCAAAGCATGTGGGAAACCTGGCAGGAGATGCACGAGCCGGGCACCCGTCGCTCGCTGCGCGAATGGCTGCACGACAGCCAGATGGATTTGCACGATATCCACATCGGATACTCCTCCGGCACTTTTAGCCTGCAGGAACGTGCGTGGGCGGAACAGCTTTATCTGAGCATGTGTCACGAAGTGCAGAAACAGCTGGATCCGCAAAACCGCGCGCATCGTCCGATCATTGATGAACTGCAAGAGCGTATGGCGGACAAAATGTACGTCAACTTCTCGCTGTTCCAGTCAATGCCGGATGCGTGGGGGATCGATCAGCTGTTCCCGGTCCTGCCGCTGGAAGGACTGGATCAGGTACCTGAACGTCGTGCGGTTCTGTTGGACATCACTTGTGATTCCGACGGCGCTATCGATCACTACATCGACGGCGATGGCATTGCGACCACCATGCCGATGCCAGAGTACGATCCGGATAACCCGCCGATGCTCGGTTTCTTTATGGTCGGCGCATATCAGGAGATCCTCGGCAACATGCACAACCTGTTTGGCGATACCGAAGCGGTGGACGTGTTTGTCTTCCCGGACGGTAGTGTAGAAGTTGAGCTGTCGGATGAAGGGGATACCGTGGCGGACATGCTGCAATATGTGCAGTTGGATCCGAAAACGCTGCTGACACACTTCCGCGATCAGGTGAAACAAACCGGCCTGGACGATGCGCTGCAGCAGCAGTTCCTCGAAGAGTTCGAAGCGGGTCTGTACGGCTATACGTATCTTGAAGATGAATAATGGCTGATGCCCGGGCGACTTGAACCTGGGCAATTAAGCAGCGATAATTTACTCAATTACTGTGTTTACGAATCAAACCCTTTCTCGTCGGGCCTAACGACGCGGGAGGGTTTTTTTATATTGACGAATATGAGGTTTTTGCCATGAGCACCTTAGGTCATCAGTACGATAACTCCCTGGTTTCTAACGCCTTTGGCTTCCTGCGTCTGCCGCTGAATTTCCAGCCGTATGACAGCGATGCCGACTGGGTGATCACTGGCGTGCCGTTTGACATGGCGACGTCCGGTCGCGCGGGTGGGCGTCACGGCCCGGCGGCGATCCGTCAGGTGTCAACGAATCTGGCGTGGGAACACAACCGCTTCCCGTGGAATTTCGACATGCGTGAGCGCCTGAACGTGGTGGACTGCGGCGATCTGGTTTACGCCTTTGGCGATGCGCGTGAAATGAGTGAAAAACTGCAGGCGCATGCAGAGAAACTGCTGGCTGCCGGTAAGCGTATGCTCTCTTTTGGCGGCGACCACTTTGTGACGCTGCCGCTGCTGCGCGCGCACGCGAAACACTTTGGCAAAATGGCGCTGGTCCATTTCGATGCCCACACCGACACCTATGCGAATGGCTGTGAGTTCGACCATGGCACCATGTTCTACACTGCGCCGAACGAAGGGTTGATCGATCCGAATCACTCCGTGCAGATCGGCATTCGTACAGAATTCGACAAAGACAACGGCTTTACCGTGCTGGACGCCTGCCAGGTGAACGATCGCGGCGTTGATGACATCATCGCTCAGGTGAAACAGATTGTCGGCGACATGCCGGTCTATCTGACCTTTGATATCGACTGCCTGGATCCGGCATTCGCGCCGGGGACCGGTACGCCAGTGATTGGCGGTCTGACTTCCGATCGCGCCATCAAGCTGGTGCGCGGCCTGAAAGATCTGAACATCGTAGGGATGGACGTGGTGGAAGTGGCGCCGGCTTACGATCAGTCAGAAATCACCGCCCTGGCGGCGGCAACGCTGGCGCTGGAGATGCTGTACATTCAGGCAGCGAAGAAAGGCGAGTAACGGGTTTCGGGCTATTTTACTCGCCATTTTGAATCCGGGCAGTGCTCGCCATCCTCACGTACTCCGTGTACGCTCCGGTGGCTGTGCGCTGCCCAGACTCAAACTGGCTTCGCCAATAACGCCCGATCACCGGACTAAATTTGTAGTTCTGTAGGCCGGATAAGGCGCTTACGCCATCATCCGGCACGCTTGAATGTTACTTAATCCCGTCTGCTTTCATACGATCGCGAATATGTTGCGCACGTTCTGCGGAGGCCGGGTGATCGTCAAACATTGAGCTTTGACGACCTTCTTCCAGTTTCGCCAGTTTTTCGAAGCTGGTGGCAAGACCCGCCGGGCTGATACCGCGTTTGCGCAACAAATCGTACGAGTAGTCGTCCGCTTCCGCTTCCTGACGCTGGGAGAACTGCGAGTTCACCAGTTTTTCCCCCAGATCGCCGAGCTGTGATTGCGACAGGCTGCCGACGATCCCACCCGCTGAGGCTGCGGCTGCACGAACGGCGTTAGTGCCCAGCGCCACCTGCATACCTTTCTTCACGTGTCCGAGCGCAACGTGACCCATTTCATGGCCAATCACTGCTTCGACTTCGTTGTCCGTCATCATGTCCATCAGGCCGCTATAGACACGAATACAGCCGTTCGCCATCGCGAAGGCATTCACGTCTTTCGCCATGTAGACCTTGTAGTTGACCGCTTGTCCGTTGATGTTATCGCCGAGCGCCGTGGCGATTTTGTTCAGGCGCTTCGCGTACTCGCTGCCGGCTGGCGCGATAGTCGCTTTACCATCCATTTCCGTACAGGCCTGGTTGCTTAACGCGATAACCTGCGTGTCGCTCAGACTGTAGGCCTGAAAAGCCTCGGCCCCTGAGGAGAGCAGTCCATTGGAATTCATATTCTGGCAGCCGGTCAACACCGTCGCCATGCCCATAGCAAGCAGTAACGCGCGAATCTTCATGTTTTTTCTTCCACACGAAATGAGGATTGTTCTAAAAGTGCGCGATTTACAGATGAATCCGCGCTCTCGCTAAGTATAAAGAAAAGAACAACAAGCGGGCGAGCAGATTGCGCAACATGCGAGTGTGATCCGGAGATTTCTGAAGCGGCAAAAGGATGCTCCATGTACATGACACGCGGCTTGGGTTACATTGTTGGCACTTTTTTCCGGCGTAGCCCAAAACGCGCTGTCGTCAAGTCGTTGCGGGTATGGCCTTCATCATCCGATCTGGAGTCAAAATGTCCTCACGTAAAGAGCTTGCCAATGCTATTCGTGCGCTGAGCATGGACGCAGTACAGAAAGCCAAATCCGGTCATCCGGGTGCCCCGATGGGTATGGCTGACATTGCCGAAGTCCTGTGGCGTGATTTCCTGAACCACAACCCGAGCAACCCGTCCTGGGCCGATCGTGACCGTTTCGTACTGTCTAACGGCCACGGCTCCATGTTGATTTACAGCCTGCTGCACCTCACCGGTTACGATCTGCCGATGTCTGAGCTGCAGAACTTCCGTCAGCTGCATTCCAAAACTCCGGGCCACCCGGAAGTGGGTTACACCGCCGGTGTGGAAACCACTACCGGTCCGCTGGGTCAGGGTATTGCGAACGCGGTCGGTATGGCTATCGCTGAAAAAACACTGGCTGCACAGTTTAACCGTCCGGGCCATGACATCGTTGACCACTACACCTATGCGTTCATGGGCGACGGCTGCATGATGGAAGGTATCTCTCACGAGGTATGCTCTCTGGCCGGTACGCTGAAGCTGGGCAAACTGGTCGCGTTCTACGATGACAACGGTATCTCTATCGACGGTCACGTTGAAGGTTGGTTCACTGACGATACCGCTAAACGTTTCGAAGCGTACGGCTGGCACGTCGTACGAGGTGTTGATGGTCACGACGCTGACGCCATCAAACGCGCAGTAGAAGAAGCGCGTGCGGTGACCGACAAACCGTCCCTGCTGATGTGCAAAACCATCATCGGTTTCGGTTCCCCGAACAAAGCGGGTACCCACGACTCCCACGGCGCGCCGCTGGGCGACGCAGAAATCGCACTGACCCGCGAGCAGTTGGGCTGGAAATACGCGCCGTTCGAAATCCCGTCTGAAATCTACGCTCAGTGGGATGCGAAAGAAGCCGGTCAGGCGAAAGAGTCTGCCTGGAACGAGAAATTTGCCGCCTACGCGAAAGCCTTCCCGCAGGAAGCTGCTGAGTTCACCCGTCGTATGAAAGGTGAAATGCCGTCTGATTTCGACGCAAAAGCGAACGAGTTTATTGCTAAGCTGCAGGCTAATCCGGCGAAAATCGCCAGCCGTAAAGCGTCTCAGAATGCGATCGAAGCGTTTGGTCCGTTGCTGCCAGAATTCCTCGGCGGCTCTGCTGACCTGGCGCCGTCTAACCTGACGCTGTGGTCGGGTTCTAAAGCGATCAATGAAGATGCTGCCGGTAACTATATCCATTACGGCGTACGCGAATTCGGTATGACCGCGATTGCCAACGGTATCTCCCTGCACGGTGGTTTCCTGCCGTACACCTCCACCTTCCTGATGTTCGTGGAATATGCCCGTAACGCGGTACGCATGGCTGCGCTGATGAAACAGCGTCAGGTGATGGTTTACACCCACGACTCCATCGGTCTGGGCGAAGATGGCCCGACTCACCAGCCGGTAGAGCAGGTGGCTTCTCTGCGCGTCACGCCGAACATGAGCACCTGGCGTCCGTGTGACCAGGTTGAATCCGCCGTGGCGTGGAAGTACGGCGTTGAGCGTCAGGACGGCCCGACCGCGCTGATCCTCTCCCGTCAGAACCTGGCACAGCAGGAACGTACTGAAGAGCAACTGGCGAACATCGCGCGCGGTGGCTACGTATTGAAAGATTGTGCAGGCCAGCCTGAGCTTATCTTCATCGCGACCGGTTCTGAAGTTGAGCTGGCGGTTGCCGCATGGGACAAACTGACCGCAGAAGGCGTGAAAGCGCGCGTGGTCTCCATGCCGTCTACTGACGCGTTCGACAAGCAGGATGCGGCTTACCGTGAATCCGTACTGCCGAAAGCGGTTACCGCTCGCGTGGCAGTGGAAGCCGGTATCGCTGACTACTGGTTCAAGTACGTGGGTCTGAACGGCGCGATCGTCGGGATGACCACCTTCGGTGAATCTGCTCCGGCAGAGCTGCTGTTCGAAGAGTTCGGCTTCACCGTCGACAACGTTGTCGCGAAAGCAAAAGCACTGCTGTAATCATCATTACAACAGTCTCTAACGGGTCGCTTCGGCGGCCCGTTATCATCTGGAACGGTATTTATTTTTACTCAGGCAAGGGGTTATTGTCGATCCGCTTCACAAAACTGACATTTTGTGTATTACCAAAATTGTAATGTGAGTCACATAATTGCTCTTGCTATTTTTATTTCTATTTGTAATTGATTGTTTTTTAATGATTTAAATTATTCCCCCTTTTCCCTGTCTCTGTTTTACCCTCGATTGCTTTCATTTTGCCGCACGCGTATTTTGTTTTTAGCGAGACGCTGTACCCTAAAAATAAAATAAGGACAATTTATGCGGTTGATTGACTATTTTCCTGAAGCTTCTATTTCAATAAAAGCGGTGGCAAAGAACTGGCAGGAAGCTATTGATTTTTCCATGGCATCGTTGCTGGCAAATCATTATGTGAATGCCAATTATATCCAGGCTATAAAAGATTCGACGATCAACAATGGTCCTTATTATATTCTGGCTCCCGGTGTGGCGATGCCTCATGCTCGTCCGGAATGCGGCGCGCTAAAAACAGGCATGTCATTAACGCTACTTAAACAGGAAGTACAATTTGCCGACGATGACGAACCCGTAAAATTACTTATTGGGTTATCAGCGGCAAATGCCGATTCACATATCGGCGCTATCCAGGCTTTAAGCGAACTATTATGTGAAGAGGAAAACCTCGCAGCATTATTTGCTGCTAAATCAGAAAAACAGCTGGCGGATATTATCGCCCGCGCATAATCATTTTCTCCTCGACAGGATATTATCATGGAACACAAGTCTGCTCGTGCAAAGGTCCAGGCTTTTGGGGGATTTTTGACTGCAATGGTCATCCCTAATATCGGTGCTTTTATTGCCTGGGGTTTTATTACTGCATTATTTATTCCGACAGGGTGGATGCCCAATGAGCATTTCGCCAAAATAGTCGGTCCGATGATTACCTATTTATTACCCGTTATGATTGGCTCCACCGGTGGACATCTGGTGGGTGGGAAGCGCGGGGCGGTGATGGGGGGGATCGGTACCATCGGCGTGATTATTGGCGCAGATATCCCGATGTTCCTCGGTTCCATGATTATGGGGCCACTGGGTGGTCTGGTGATTAAATACATTGACCGACTGCTGGACCAGCGTATTCCCGCAGGCTTTGAGATGGTGATTAATAACTTCTCATTAGGCATTGCCGGAATGATGTTGTGCCTGCTGGGGTTTGAAGTCATTGGCCCGGCGGTCCTCATTGCCAATAACTTTGTGAAAGAGTGTATTGAATCACTGGTACATGCAGGTTATCTACCGCTGCTTTCACTAATTAATGAACCCGCGAAAATCCTCTTTCTGAATAATGCCATCGATCAGGGGGTCTATTATCCGCTGGGAATGCAGCAAGCCTCGGAGACAGGAAAATCCATCTTTTTCATGGTGGCCTCAAACCCTGGCCCCGGTTTAGGTTTACTGCTGGCGTTTACCTTCTTTGGTAAAGGGATGGCGAAGAAATCTGCACCCGGCGCCATGATTATCCATTTTCTGGGCGGCATTCACGAACTCTACTTCCCGTACGTGCTGATGAAGCCACTGACCCTGGTGGGCATGATTGCCGGGGGAATGAGCGGAACATGGGTGTTTAACCTGTTAGGCGGTGGCCTGGTTGCGGGTCCGAGCCCAGGGTCGATTTTCGCTTACCTGGCATTGACGCCAAAAGGCTCTTTCCTTGCCACGATTGCGGGCGTCACGGCGGGAACCGTAGTGACTTTTATCATCACCTCATTGATCCTGAAAATGGAAAGAAATGGTCTGGCCGAGAGTGAAGAGACGTTCAGTGATTCCGCCAAAGCTGTTAAAGCCATGAAGCAGGAAGGCAGTTTTTCATATCGCCATGTCAAACGTATCGCCTTTGTGTGTGATGCGGGAATGGGGTCCAGTGCGATGGGGGCAACGACGTTTCGTAAGCGCCTGGAAAAAGCCGGGTTGTCTATCGATGTCAAACATTACGCCATCGAAAATGTCCCTGACGATGCCGATATTATCGTGACGCACGCCAGTCTTGAGGGCCGCGTTAAACGAGTCAGTCATAAGCCTCTGGTGTTGATTAAAAATTATATTGGCGACCCGCTGCTTGACGATTTATTTAATCACTTAACGTCGAATTAGCATTTCTGGTTCCTGGAGTTAATATGAAAACGAAAGTGGCTGCAATATATGGCAAACAGGATGTGCGTATCCGTGAGTTTGAATTACCTGAAATTACGGATAATGAACTGTTAGTCAGTGTGATTTCCGACAGCGTATGCTTATCCACCTGGAAGGCTGCGACATTAGCCAGTGAACATAAACGTGTTCCTGATGATCTGGAAAATCATCCGGTGATTACCGGTCACGAATGTGCCGGGATCATTGTTGAAGTAGGTAAAAACTTAACCGGGAAATATAAAAAAGGGCAACGTTTTGTTTTACAACCCGCAATGGGATTACCCAGCGGTTATTCCGCAGGATACAGCTACGAATATTTCGGTGGTAATGCCACGTATATGATTATCCCTGAAATTGCGATAAAGCTGGGTTGCGTATTGCCATACCACGGTTCTTATTTTGCGGCCGCCTCGCTGGCGGAACCGATGTGTTGCATCATCGGTGCCTATAAGGCGAATTATCATACGACGCCTTATGTGTATAAGCACCGAATGGGGATTAAGCCCGGCGGCAATATTGCGCTTTTAGCCTGCGCCGGGCCAATGGGGATCGGTGCGATTGATTATGCTATTAACGGCGGGATCCAACCGGCACGCGTGGTGGTGGTGGATATTGATGAAACGCGTCTGGAGCAGGCTAAAAAACTCCTGCCGGTCGAACTGGCCGCGCGCAAGGGAATCGAACTCACCTATGTGAATTCGTCCGGTATGGTCGACCCCGCGACGCAACTGCGCGAATTAACGGGCGGCGCCGGGTTCGATGACGTTTTTGTCTATGCCGCCGTGCCAGCCGTCGTGGAGATGGCTGACGATCTTCTGGCAGAAGATGGCTGTCTGAACTTCTTTGCCGGTCCGACGGATAGCCGTTTCAAGGTGCCGTTTAATTTCTACAACGTGCATTACAACAGCACTCACGTAGTCGGAACCTCTGGCGGTTCCACTGAGGACATGAAAGAGGCGATTGCACTGAGCGCGACGGGGCAGCTTCAGCCATCGTTTATGGTGACCCATATTGGTGGTCTCGATGCGGTGCCCGATACCGTTCTGAATTTGCCGGATATTCCAGGCGGCAAGAAGCTTATCTATAACGGTGTGACGATGCCGCTGACGGCAATTGCTGATTTCGCTGAGAAAGGCAAAACCGATCCGTTATTCAGAGAACTGGCACGTCTTGTGGAGGAGACACACGGAATCTGGAATGAGAAAGCAGAAAAGTATCTGCTGGCGCAGTTTGGCGTGGATATCGGGGAGGCGGCGGCATGAAGTCGTTGGCATGGCCGCTGTTTCGCATCACGGAGCAGGCAGCGCTGGCTGCCTGGCCGCAAACCGGCTGCGGCGATAAGAACAAAATAGATGGACTGGCAGTGAGTGCGATGCGCACGGCCTTGAATGACATCGCCATTCGCGGGCGCATCGTCATTGGTGAGGGCGAGATTGATCACGCGCCGATGCTGTGGATTGGCGAAGAGGTTGGCAGCGGCAGCGGGCCAGAGGTTGATATCGCGGTCGATCCTATTGAAGGCACCCGGATGGTTGCGATGGGGCAGAGCAATGCGCTGGCGGTGATGGCGTTTGCGCCGCGGGGAAGCTTGTTACATGCCCCTGATATGTACATGAAAAAGCTGGTTGTTAACCGGCAGGCGAAAGGGGTGATTAACCTGGCGCGGCCCCTGGCGGATAATCTGCGTCAGGTGGCGAAAGCGCTGGGCAAACCGCTGGATCGACTGCGCATGGCCACGCTGGATAAACCGCGGCTTCAGCCAGCCATTGCCGAAGCCACGCAGTTGGGGGTGAAAGTCTTTGCCCTGCCTGATGGTGATGTGGCCGCCAGTGTTCTGGCCTGTTTGCAGGATAACCCTTATGACCTGATGTATACCATTGGCGGTGCGCCAGAAGGCGTGATTTCCGCCTGTGCGGTGAAAGCGTTGGGGGGGGATATGCAGGCCGAGCTGATTGATTTTTGTGAAGCGAAAGGCGACACCGCGGAGCATCGTGTTATCTCTGCCCAGGAGCGCCAGCGCTGCGCGGAAATGGGCGTCGAGGTCAATCGGATCTATACGCTCGACGAACTGGTAGCGGGACATGACGTTCTCTTCAGCGCGACCGGAGTGACCGGCGGCGATCTTGTGAATGGGATCCAACAGGTTGCAAAGGGGGTGCGTACGCAAACTTTACTGATCGGCGGCGCGGATCGAACGTGTAATATAATAGACTCTCTGCATTCATGGTGATTGATCGGGAAACAAATGACGACGCTGACAGAAGACGATGTGCTGGAGCAACTGGATGCTCAAAATAACTTACTTTCGTTTATGACGACGGCACATTCCATTTTGCTACAGGGCATTAAGCGCTTTCTGCCGTCGCTATTTGTCGATAACGATGAAGAGATTGTGGAATATGCAGTGAAGCCGTTACTTGCCCAGAGTGGGCCGCTTGATGATATTGACGTTGCGCTGCGCCTGATTTATGCGCTGGGAAAAATGGATAAATGGCTTTATGCCGATATTACGCATTTTTCGCAGTTTTATCAGTACGTCAGCGAACGGGATGAGATCCCGGGATTTGCCGACGACATCACCTGGGATTTTATCAGCAACGTCAACAGTATTACCCGCAATACGACCTTATATAGCGCGCTGGAGTCGATGAAATTTGCCGACTTTGCGGCGTGGTCTGAGGTGCGTTTTTCCGGCATGGTCAAGACGGCAATGACGCTGGCGGTAACGTCAATTTTAAAGGAATTAACACCGTGAAAATCGGACTGATGGTCAATGGGTTGCGGGTTGAAGCCCATTATCATGATGATGAGATAGAGAACGTTCATAAGCCGTTATTACAGCACCTGGCGAACGTCCATTCCGCGAACGCCAGACGACGCACCGTTGTGTTTCTGAGTGCGCCGCCCGGGACCGGAAAATCCACACTGACCACGTTCTGGGAGTGGCTTTCTCGTCAGGAGCCCTCTTTGCCGGCGATCCAAACGCTCCCGATGGATGGTTTCCATCATTACAATGACTGGCTGGACACGCACCATCTGCGTGCGTACAAAGGAGCGCCAGAGACGTTTGACGTTGAAAAACTGGCGCAGAATCTGCGACAGATTAGAGAAGGCGAAGGGACCTGGCCGCAATATGATCGGCAAAAACACGATCCGGTCGAAGACGCGATTGTGGTGAGCACGCCGATTGTCATTGTGGAAGGAAACTGGCTGCTGCGGGATGACGAGAGATGGCGGGCGCTGGCGGCGTTCTGCGATTTTTCCCTGTTTATTCGCGCGCCAGCGGAGGCCCTGCGTGCGCGACTGGTGGGGCGCAAGCTGGCTGGAGGATTATCGCCAGCCGATGCCGAGGCGTTTTACGAACGCACTGACGGACCGAATGTTGAGCGAGTGCTGCGCGAAAGTCGTCCTGCGAGTCTACTACTGGAGATGAACGCCACTGGGGAATACCGTCTCGCCTGATGATAAATTATTCCAGCTAATGCGTGATGATTATTACGGTTTACTGGAATAATTACCCTCGTTCGCAGCGGGTAAAATGTGATGCAGGTCATATAGCTGGCTTAATCGTCTGGACAATCGTTCCTTTTATTCCGCGTTTCGCTTATTCTAGCTGAAGCGTTTCAGTCGATTAAATGTTCGACAAATAATCAATCAGTCGCAGTTTGCGACAGGTAAGGTTCCCCTGAACGATGCGCTGGATTACTCTGTCAGCCACATCTGAATCGGGATAGCCTTGCAGGAGATCTATGACCGTACGCGTAGCGATTAATGGCTTCGGTCGCATCGGACGTAATGTGGTTCGTGCTTTATATGAATCCGGACGTCGGGCGGAAATCACCGTGGTGGCAATCAATGAACTGGCGGATGCTTCAGGCATGGCGCATTTGTTGAAATATGACACCAGCCATGGACGTTTTGCATGGGACGTTCGCCAGGAGCGCGAGCAGCTCATAGTTGGCGACGACGCGATTCGCATTCTGCATGAGTCTTCGCTTGAGGCGCTTCCGTGGCGCGAGCTCGGCGTTGATATCGTGCTGGACTGTACGGGCGTCTACGGGAACCGCGAACACGGCGAGGCGCATATCGCCGCTGGCGCGAAGAAAGTGCTCTTTTCACATCCTGGCAGCAACGATCTCGACGCCACAGTGGTATTTGGCGTCAATCAGGATCAACTGCGCGCGGACCACCGCATCGTCTCCAATGCTTCGTGTACCACGAATTGTATTATTCCCATTATCAAATTATTGGATGATGCCTATGGCATAGAGTCCGGTACGGTGACGACCATTCACTCCGCGATGCACGACCAGCAGGTGATTGATGCGTACCATTCTGACCTGCGTCGGACGCGCGCGGCGAGTCAGTCGATCATTCCGGTCGATACCAAACTGGCGGCAGGTATCACCCGAATTTTCCCGCAGTTTAACGATCGTTTTGAAGCGATTGCGGTGCGGGTACCGACGATAAACGTCACGGCAATCGACTTAAGCGTTACGGTGATGAAGCCAGTAAAAGCCAATGAAGTCAACCAGTTGCTGCAAAAAGCGGCACAAGGTGCATTTCATGATATAGTTGACTATACGGAATTACCGTTGGTCTCCGTCGATTTTAATCACGACCCGCATAGCGCCATTGTTGATGGTACACAAACGCGGGTCAGTGGCGCGCACCTTATTAAGACACTGGTCTGGTGTGACAATGAATGGGGCTTTGCTAACAGAATGCTCGACACCACGTTAGCGATGGCTGCAAAAGGTTTCAGGTAGGGCGCAAGGGCGTCTGCAAAACTTTATCAAGAATCAACGAGAGGATTCACCATGTCTGTAATCAAGATGACCGATTTGGATCTTGCTGGTAAACGTGTTTTTATCCGTGCGGATCTGAACGTACCAGTTAAAGAAGGGAAAGTGACCAGCGATGCGCGTATCCGTGCTTCTCTGCCGACCATCGAACTGGCCCTGAAACAAGGCGCTAAAGTGATGGTGACTTCCCACCTGGGTCGTCCTACCGAAGGCGAGTACAACGAAGAATTCTCTCTGCTGCCGGTTGTTAATTACCTGAAAGACAAACTGTCTAACCCGGTTCGCCTGGTAAAAGATTACCTCGACGGCGTTGAAGTCGCTGCCGGTGAGCTGGTGGTGCTGGAAAACGTTCGCTTCAACAAAGGCGAGAAGAAAGACGACGAAGCGCTGTCCAAAAAATACGCTGCGCTGTGTGATGTGTTCGTGATGGACGCATTTGGTACGGCTCACCGTGCACAGGCTTCCACTCACGGTATCGGCAAATTTGCTGACGTCGCATGTGCCGGTCCGCTGCTGGCTGCAGAACTGGATGCGCTGGGTAAAGCGCTGAAAGAGCCGGCTCGTCCGATGGTCGCTATCGTGGGCGGTTCTAAAGTTTCCACCAAACTGACCGTTCTGGATTCCCTGTCCAAAATCGCTGATCAGCTGATCGTTGGCGGCGGCATCGCGAACACCTTCGTTGCCGCTCAGGGCCACAATGTGGGCAAATCCCTGTACGAAGCAGATCTGGTTGACGAAGCCAAACGTCTGCTGACCACGTGCGATATCCCGGTTCCGACTGACGTTCGCGTCGCGACCGAGTTCTCTGAAAGCGCTGCCGCCACGCTGAAATCCGTCAACGACGTGAAAGAAGACGAGCAGATCCTGGATATCGGCGACGCTTCTGCACAGCAGCTGGCTGAAATCCTGAAGAATGCAAAAACCATTCTGTGGAACGGCCCGGTTGGCGTGTTTGAATTCCCGAACTTCCGTAAAGGAACTGAAATCGTAGCTAACGCAATTGCTGACAGCGACGCGTTCTCTATTGCAGGCGGCGGTGACACGCTGGCGGCTATCGATCTGTTCGGTATTGCTGACAAAATCTCCTACATCTCCACTGGCGGCGGCGCATTCCTCGAATTCGTGGAAGGTAAAGTTCTGCCTGCAGTAGCGATGCTCGAAGAGCGCGCTAAGAAGTAAGACACTCATGGGCAGGGAAACCTGCCCAATTTTCAGCGCGCTTAAGTGGCACGCACCCCTTTCCAAGGCCGAAGATACAGGACTCGTAACATGTCTAAAATTTTTGATTTCGTAAAACCTGGCGTTATCACCGGTGATGACGTACAGAAAGTTTTCCAGGTAGCAAAAGAAAACAACTTCGCTCTGCCAGCAGTTAACTGCGTCGGTACCGACTCTATCAACGCCGTTCTGGAAACCGCTGCAAAAGTTAAAGCGCCGGTTATCGTACAGTTCTCCAACGGTGGCGCTGCGTTCATCGCGGGTAAAGGCGTGAAAACTGACGTTCCTCAGGGTGCGGCAATCCTGGGCGCGATCTCTGGTGCGCACCACGTACATCAGATGGCTGAGCACTACGGTGTTCCGGTTATCCTGCACACTGACCACTGCGCGAAGAAACTGCTGCCGTGGATCGACGGTCTGCTGGACGCAGGTGAAAAACACTTCGCGGCGACCGGTAAACCGCTGTTCTCTTCTCACATGATCGACCTGTCTGAAGAGTCACTGGAAGAGAATATCGAAATCTGCTCCAAATACCTGGCGCGCATGTCCAAAATGGGCATGACCCTGGAAATCGAACTGGGTTGCACCGGTGGTGAAGAAGATGGTGTGGATAACAGCCACATGGACGCTTCTGCCCTGTACACCCAGCCGGAAGACGTGGATTACGCGTACACCGAGCTGAGCAAAATCAGCCCGCGTTTCACTATCGCGGCTTCTTTCGGTAACGTACACGGCGTTTACAAGCCGGGTAACGTGGTTCTGACCCCGACCATCCTGCGCGACTCTCAGGACTATGTTTCTAAGAAACACAACCTGCCGCACAACAGCCTGAACTTCGTCTTCCACGGTGGTTCCGGTTCTACCGCTCAGGAAATCAAAGACTCCGTAAGCTACGGTGTAGTCAAAATGAACATCGATACCGATACCCAATGGGCGACCTGGGAAGGTGTTCTGAACTACTACAAAGCGAATGAAGCGTATCTGCAGGGTCAGCTGGGCAACCCGAAAGGCGAAGATCAGCCGAACAAGAAATACTACGATCCGCGCGTATGGCTGCGTGCTGGCCAGACTTCCATGATCACGCGTCTGGAACAGGCTTTCAAAGAACTGAACGCAATTGACGTTCTGTAATCTGGTCCGCTGATTGTAAAAAGGCTTCCTTCGGGAAGCCTTTTTTGCGTGGTTGCCGGAGAATCTCGCCATCCGACAATGCCAAACGGCAGGGGGTTACTGCGTCACGCAGGTACCTTTCTCGCCTGTGAGTATCTGCGGTGCATCTTTCAGCGCGCCAATAAACGCCGAACGCCCGGTTTGCTTAACAAACTGGATCACCGCCGCCGCTTTTGGTCCCATTGCGCCATCCGGTGCCGCAAACGGCGCCAACTCTTCGGTTGTGACATGTCGTAACGCGCGCGCCTGTGGAGTACCCCAGTGTTCATAGACGGCATCGGCATCGGTCAGGATCAGCAGATGATCGGCGTTGATGGTATTCGCCAACACCGCAGCTGTCAGATCTTTGTCGATCACCGCTTCAGTTCCCACGTATCCGTTACCCTGAGCCACCACCGGAACGCCGCCACCGCCACAGCAAATCACCGTATGCCCTGCTTCCATCAGCATCTGGATGGACTCGCCGTCGAGGATGTTTTGCGGTATCGGTGAGGGAACGACCCGTCGAATGTATTGTCCATCCGCCTTCATCGTCCAGCCATAGCGTTGTTCCAGTTCAGCTTGTTGATCCGGTTGATAGACGGGCCCTATGTACTTACCCGGAGCGGCAAACGCCTCATCCTGCGGGTCTACTTCTACCCGTGTCATCAGCGTGGTCACGGGGCAACCCCCCGTATTTTGCGTCAGCGCCTGGGCGATGGCGGCGCCAATCATTCCCTGGCTTTCAGCCACCAGTATATCCAGCGGCCAGGCGGGTGATTCCGTGTAGGCCGCGTTCTGCAACGCCAGCAACCCGACCTGAGGCCCGTTTCCGTGAACAATCACCAGTTGATAATCGCGAGCCAGCGTCGCTACCCGTTGCGCAAAAACCTGAATGCTGCGTTGTTGGTTTTCCGCACTCAATATCTCTCCGCGCTGTAATAATGCATTCCCACCCAGTGCAATGACCAGTTTCTTTTTCATTATGACCTCAATGTGCAAAATATCTCGTGGTCAAAATAACGTTCCGGTTTTTTTATAATGTGACTTATTCGACAGCT
The DNA here is from genome assembly GCF_013890155.1 of Citrobacter sp. RHB20-C16. Taxonomy (NCBI): domain Bacteria; kingdom Pseudomonadati; phylum Pseudomonadota; class Gammaproteobacteria; order Enterobacterales; family Enterobacteriaceae; genus Citrobacter; species Citrobacter sp. RHB20-C16. Next base: position 922,391 of record NZ_CP057630.1, read on the forward strand.
TATTGACTGATAAAAATAACGCGTTAATTAGGATTGTTTTTAATTACTTTGTTTAAAATATTTAAAAAATGATTGTTAGACTTTTTTTAATAATGTTGCGGTCAGTTCCCAGGAATTTATAACAATGGATTTTGTGTGACTTTGCTCAAACGAAATGATGTCGCGGCCCGATATGGTGAGCAGAGTTAAAACATCAAGCCTCATCAATCGTCAGATAATATGAGGTGTTCAACGGTAAATATTACCGGGAGATTGCTTATGTCTGAATCATGTGAAGTGACTGAGGTCACGAAGAAAAAAGGAATACCGGCCTGGTGGGTGACCATTTTCCTGTTCTGGCTGGGGTGGATTTTCATGTACGCCGACCGGACGGTATTGAACCCGGTGATGGGCGAGCTGGAAAAAGAGTTTGGCCTAAGTGGAACGCAATTAGGCATTCTTAATTCTGTGTTTTATTTTTCTTATGCGTTATTACAGGTCCCGGCCGGAATACTGGGTGATAAAATCGGTAAGAAAAAAGTGCTGGTGCCTGGGTTTATTCTCTTTGGCGTTTTCACGGCCGTTACCGGTTGGGCAAAAAGTTGGTACACGCTGCTGTTTGCCCGCGTTGTCACGGGCGCGGGAGAAGGGACCTATTACGGTCCACAGTACGGCCTTTCTTCCGAGCAAATCCCTAAAAAATATCGCTCGCTCGGCAGCGCAATCATCAATAGCGGCATGGCCTTCGGTATTGCGCTGGGACTGATGACCTCAAGCTGGCTGGTGTACGATCAGGGCCATTCATGGCGGATGCCGTTCTACGCGATGGCGGTTCCTTCAGTACTGGTGGGGATTGCGATCTGGCTGTTTGTGAAAGAAAAGAAACGCACTGTAGATACCGACGGACAGCCGGTAAAAAAAGGCAAATTCAGCGATCTTCTGAAAAACCGCAACCTCGTTCTGACCTATATCATGGTGTTCTGTAGCCTGTTTGGTTTCTTCGTTATTCTGACCTGGCTTCCCTATTATCTGCAAAATGAACGTGGTATTGCCGGTAGCGAAACTGGATTTATCTCTTCGCTGGTCGCCTGGATTTCAATCCCCGGCGCGCTGTTATTCTCCAGCCTGTCTGACAAATTAGGTAAGCGCAAACCGTTAATTATGTTCCTCGTCCCGGTGGCGATCATCAGCATGCTGTCCATTGTCTGGATGCCAAACATGACTGGCGTGATTGTCGCCCTGTGTATTTACGGTCTCGTCGGCAAACTGGCACTGGATCCCGTGCTGGTTGCGCTGGTTGCCGATAGCGTTGATGAAAATAATTACAGCACCGCGTTTGGCTTATTTAATTTTATCGGCATGAGCTCTTCTATTCTTGCTCCCATTATTGCTGGCGCGGCGCGCGATATTACGGGCAGCCTGGCATCCAGTTTTTATGTGTCAGCCATTCTGTTAGCGATTGGATTGGTTGCGATGCTGTTTTTGAAAGAAAAACGTACATAAGAGGTAGCGGTAATGATTTACGCCTTTATTAAAAAGGGAAGCTTTCAGGACTCCGTCAGCCTGATGATCATTTCCCGGAAATTAAGTGAGCGACCGGAAGTTGACCAGGTTTCCGTCATGATGGGAACGCCAGCGAATAAAGCGATGCTGGATTCTACGGGCTTCTGGCATGACGATTTTGTCGAGGCCACACCGAACGATATTTGTGTGGCGGTACGAACGCATGACGAGCAACCGGAGATCCTCGAATTAATCCGCGAACAGTTGGAAAAAGAGTTAAGCGCAATTGCCAGCGCCTCGGGCGGTTCACAGCAACTGCTGAAGGCGCGTCGCTGGGAGAGCGCGTGCCAGAAATTACCGCAGGCTAATCTGCTGCTGGTTTCGGTTGCCGGGGAGTATGCGGCCTCCGTAGCGAAAGAGGGGCTGTTGGCCGGTAAAAACGTGATGATGTTTTCCGATAACGTACCGCTTGAGCAGGAAGTTGAGCTGAAAACGTTGGCTCGCGAAAAAGGGCTGATTGTGATGGGGCCGGACTGCGGGACAGCGATGATTGCCGGTAGCCCACTGGCATTCGCGAACGTGTTGCCCGACGGTGGAATTGGTGTAATCGGGGCGTCCGGAACGGGCATTCAGGAGGTCACCTCTCAGATTGCGCTGCACCAACAGGGGATCAGCCATGCCATCGGTTTGGGGGGACGCGATCTGAGTGCGGAAGTGGGAGGCATCAGTGCGTTAACGGCGTTGGAGATGCTGGCTGCTGATGATGCCACGCGGGTGATCGCGTTTGTCTCTAAACCGCCGTCGCCGCAGGTCAGAACCCGCATTATCAATGCGATGCAAAAGGTCGGTAAACCGGTGGTCGCGCTCTTTCTCGGGAATAAACCGGAACAACGCTGTGAGGGGAATGTCTGGCTGGCGAATTCGCTCTCAGATGCCGCCCAACTGGCCGTGTTGCTGATGCGAGTGGCTCAGCAGCGCCTGATTCAACCCGAGGTGGCTGGCAAAGGCATTTATGGGCTGTATGCCGGCGGGACGCTCGCGGCTGAAGCAGCGATGTTGCTTTCGGCCGGGCTGGGTGTGCCAGTGAGTGAAAGCCACGCTGCTGGCGTCATGCTCGACGCGCAGGGCCATCGCATTGTCGATCTGGGAGATGACAGCTACACGTTGGGCAGACCACACCCGATGATTGACCCGACAACTCGCAGCATTGAAATCGAAAAGCTGGCAGCGATGCCGGACGTGGGCGTGCTGCTGCTGGATGTGGTGCTGGGCTATGGCGCCTGTGCTGATCCGGCGGGCGCCGTTGTTGAGGCTGTCGAGCAGGTTCGCGCAACGCGAAACGCGCCGCTGGTCACCATCGCCACCCTCACCGGAACCGATGCCGACCCACAGGGACGCAGTGGACAAACCGACATCCTGCGTGATGCAGGCATCGCCGTGGTGGAAACCCTGGAAGAGGCCGTGTTGCTCGCCATCAGCCTGACACATCATCAGGACTCTCGCCCATCCGTTGAACCTAACCCCTTGCTGGATGGCGTACAGGTGATCAATGCCGGACTGCGCAGCTTCGCGCTGGATCTGCAAAGCAGCGGCACGCCGGTTGTGTATTATCAGTGGGCGCCGATTGCCGGTGGCAATGCGCGTCTCGCCAGTTTACTCAAGCAGTTACATTAATTCAGAGGTACCGATATGTATTCATCAATTGCACAGGCCAACGACGCCATTATTGAACGCATCAAAGCCGCCCGCCCACATTGGGTCGCTGTCCGTCCTGCGAAAGAGGCGGTGGTTGAATTGTCCTCCGGGCGTAAATTGCTGCACGCCGGCCCGCCGATTGCCTGGGAAGAGATGACGGGGCCTATGCGCGGTGCCTGTATCGGCGCATCGCTGTTTGAGGGGTGGGCGGCCAGTGAAGAGGAAGCTGTCAGTCTCCTGAATCAGGGCGAAGTGGAATTTATCCCGTGCCACCATGTTGGCGCCGTCGGCCCGATGGGCGGTATCACCTCTGCAAACATGCCAGTGCTGGTCGTACGTGACGTGGTGCATGGCAATCAGTCCTGTTGCAACCTGAACGAAGGGATCGGCAAAGTCATGCGTTTCGGCGCCTACGGTGAGGATGTGCAGACGCGTCTGCGCTGGATGCGTGATACGCTGGCACCGGTGTTACAGGAGGCCTTGTCGCGCATGGAGAACGGCGTGGATCTGACGGCGATGATGGCTCAGGCGATTACGATGGGGGACGAATTCCATCAGCGTAATATCGCGGCCTCGTCGTTACTGCTGCGCACGCTATCCCCTGTGATCGCCGGTCTTGATCGTCCGAAAGCCGAAATCATTGAGGTGCTGCAGTTCCTGAGCGTGACCGATCAGTTCTTCCTTAACTTGGCGATGGCCTACAGCAAAGCGGTGATGGATGCGGCGGCAGTGATTAAAGCCGGTTCGGTGGTGACCGCAATGACGCGCAACGGGCGTGAGTTCGGGATTCGCGTCAGTGGCACCGGCGACCGTTGGTTTACCGCGCCAGTGAATACGCCGCAGGGCTTGTTCTTTACCGGCTACAGTCAGGCTGACGCTAACCCGGATATCGGTGATAGCGCCATTACCGAGACGCTGGGCATTGGTGGCGCAGCCATGATTGCTGCACCTGGCGTGACGCGTTTCGTCGGTGCGGGCGGTATGGGGGCCGCGCTGGAAACCTCTGAGGAGATGGCGGAAATCTACCTCGCCAACAACCCTTTGTTCCAGATCCCGTCCTGGGATTTCAAAGGGGCGTGTCTGGGGCTGGATATCCGTCGTGTCGTGGAAACGGGGATTACGCCGCTGATCAACACCGGTATCGCTCACCGCGAAGCCGGAATCGGCCAGGTTGGTGCGGGGACCGTACGTGCACCGCTGCTGTGCTTTGAAAAAGCGCTGGAAGCGCTGGCGGAAGAGCATCACATCACGGCGTAACAGAAATGCCCGGTGGCGCTAACGCTCACCGGGCCTACGGATCGGTGTCACTCGTGGGCCGGATAAGGTGGCGCCGCGATCCGGCATTTCGGAGTAACCTATGTTCATTCTCAATGCCCTGGCCTGCGCCGGGCTTTATCGACTTCCAGAGGGTGAATGGACGCTGCACAGTCGCTTCTCACAGGCGATCAATTTCAGCCATGCTAACGGCGAATTACTGACGTTATACCGCTACGGTAAAGGCATGGGGCCGACCGGCGTGCTGTTGAGTCGTGCACAGTTCTCCCGCCTGACGACGGTTTCACGCTTGTGCAAAACCGGGGATCTGCTGACCGGGCAGGGGGTGACCCTTCGCCCTCAGCGTCAGCTCAGGCTGCAACTGACTCCTTCTGCTATCGCACTGCTCGACCTGTCTTCCTGTGTTCAGCAAACCGGTCTGGGAGGCGCGCTCAACCAGCCACTCAATACCGTGGCGTGTTATCCGCAGATCGTCGCCGGGCTGGAGCGTTGGGCGAATGGTGCCGTGCCAGACTGGCGCTGGCTGATTGGACGAGGTCCCGGACTCACGCCCAGCGGTGATGATATGCTTACGGGAATGCTGGCGGTCTTTATTGCAGCCGGGATACCGGTTCACCTTTTTTTACCCCCGGCGGATCAACTTGCGCAACTGACAACTTCGGTAAGCTGTAGCTATCTTAATAGTGCCAGAGTGGGCGAATTTTCGACGCCGGTGTTGGGGGTGATGCGCAGCTTGCAAACCGGGCGTGACGCAGGCCACGCACTGCGTCGTCTGCTCACGGTGGGGCACACCTCCGGCGCTGACATGGTGTTAGGGATTGCGCTGGCGCAACGCTGGTTGCTGATGGCTGATGGCTGATTCAAGGGGAAAGCATGCTCGATCAGGAAACAATACGTACATTTATTCGGGTAGCTGAGACGGAGAGTTTTTCCCGTGCGGCCAGCTCACTGCATAAAACGCCTGCGGCAATCAGTTACCGCATCAAAACGCTGGAAGAGCAGGTGGGTACGCAGCTCTTTTTACGAACCACGCGTTCCGTCAGCCTGACGTTGGCGGGACAGCATCTGCTCGAACATTGTCGCCAGTGGCTTAACTGGCTGGACGCCATGCCTGATGAGTTGCAGCAGATTAATGCGGGCGTTGAGCGTCAGGTTAATATTGTTATCAATAATTTGCTCTATCAGCCGCAGACGACCGCTGATTTACTGACGTGGCTGCATCAACAATTTCCCTTCACCCGTTTCCAGATCTCCCGCCAGGTCTATATGGGCGTGTGGGATTCGCTGCTGTATGACGACTATCAACTGGCGATTGGCGTGACCGGTTCCGAATCGTTGTCAAACAACATTTCACTGCTGCCACTGGGGGACATTAGCTGGCAGTTTGTGGTCGCGCAGAATCACCCGTTGGCCAGCCATCCGGCAACGGTGTTATCGGACGACATGCTGCGTCGCTACCCCGCCATCAATATTGAAGATACGTCGCGCACGCTCACCCGTCGCGTGGCCTGGCTGCTGAGCGGACAAAAGGAGATTAAGGTTCCGGATCTCAGCACCAAGCTGGCCTGTCACTTAAGTGGCCTGGGCGTCGGTTTTTTACCGGAACGTCTGTGTCGCCCTTACGTAGAATCCGGCGCACTGGTGGCTCGTTCGGTGGTGAATCCTCGCCAGCCGTCACCGCTTTCTATCGCCTGGAAGAATGCCGGAAGTGGAAAAGTGGTCAGCGAAATTGCCGCAATTTTTAAACAAAAACATGGGCTGGTGGGGGGATTTTTGCGGATGGTGGATCGTCCTGCAGAACGGCAATAGCCGTGATATCCAGAATTGAAACATAACGAAAATGGCATATTCACCCATTATTGTTTACCTTTAACGGGGTGTTTTCGTGAGATTGATCTCATTTGCTCTGATTTGTTATGACCAAGGAATATGTAATGGAAGATTTGAATGTTGTCGACAGCATCAACGGTGCGGGGAGCTGGCTGGTCCGCAACCAGGAATTGCTGTTGAGCTATGCCGTCAACATCGTGGCGGCAGTGGCCATTGTGATTGTCGGGATGATCGTGGCGCGTCTGGTGTCGAATACGGTTAACCGCCTGATGGTGGCGCGGCATATCGATGCTACCGTGGCAGACTTTCTTTCCGCGCTGGTGCGCTACGGAATTATTGCTTTCACGCTGATTGCCGCACTGGGTCGGGTAGGGGTACAGACGGCGTCGGTGATTGCGGTGCTCGGTGCCGCCGGTTTAGCGGTCGGTCTGGCGTTGCAGGGATCGTTGTCTAACCTTGCCGCAGGCGTTCTGCTGGTCATGTTCCGTCCGTTCCGTGCGGGTGAGTATGTGGATCTGGGCGGCGTTGCCGGGACGGTGCTGAATGTGCAGATTTTCTCCACCACCATGCGCACCGTGGACGGTAAAATTGTCGTCATCCCGAACGGTAAAATCATTGCCGGCAATATCATCAACTTTTCCCGTGAGCCGGTACGCCGTAATGAATTTATTATTAGCGTCGCTTACGACTCTGATATCGATAAGGTGAAACAGATCCTCACCGGGATTATCGAATCAGACGATCGCATTCTGAAAGATCGCGAAATGACGGTTCGTCTGAATGAGTTGGGCGCGTCGTCGATTAACTTTGTGGTGCGCGTCTGGAGCAACAGCGGCGATCTGCAAAACGTGTACTGGGACGTACTGGAGCGGATTAAGCGTGAATTTGATGCCGCTGGAATCAGCTTCCCGTATCCGCAGATGGACGTGAATTTCAAACGCGTGAAAGAAGTCACGGCAGAATAATGCTATGCCGGATGCGCATCGCAGCATCCGGCAAAATCCCCTCTTCATTAATTTCCCTAATCTACGATTAATATTATCCATTTCCGCTAATAATCATCCCGCGCTATAGTCTGCGCTATAGAGACAACACTCAGGATGATTACCGTGATATCGTATTATTTTCAAGGTCTTGCGCTTGGCGCAGCCATGATACTTCCGCTCGGCCCACAGAATGCGTTTGTGATGAATCAGGGAATACGTCGCCAGTATCACATCATGATTGCGCTCCTGTGCGCCATCAGCGATCTGTTGCTGATTTGCGCCGGGATTTTTGGCGGTAGCGCATTACTGATGCAGTCGCCGTGGTTGTTGGCGCTGGTCACCTGGGGCGGAGTGGTTTTTTTGCTGTGGTACGGTTTTGGCGCTTTAAAGACGGCAATGAGTAGCAATCTGGAACTGGCCAGCGCGGAAGTGATGAAGCAGGGACGCTGGAAGATCATCGCCACCATGCTGGCGGTGACATGGCTGAATCCGCACGTCTACCTGGATACATTCGTGGTGCTTGGCAGTCTGGGCGGACAACTGGATGTCGAACCCAAACGCTGGTTCGCGCTCGGCACCGTCAGTGCCTCCTTCCTGTGGTTCTTCGGCCTGGCGCTGCTGGCGGCGTGGCTCGCGCCGCGACTGCGTACCGCAAAAGCGCAGCGGATTATCAATACGCTGGTGGGGCTGGTGATGTGGTTCATCGCTTTTCAACTGGCAAAAGAAGGCGTTGCGCATGTTCACGCCTTGTTCAATTAAGAGCCAGTCCATTAGCGCTCTAAGCGTTGTCTGATGGACAACACACTATTTCGCGCTAAGCTTGCCTGCATGCGCCCTGAAATTTGGGGCAACTCACGTAACATGGAGGAGCGACAGTGAAGTTCAAAGTGATGGCCCTGGCGGCATTAGTGGGATTCAGTGCAATGTCGGTGCAGGCAGGCGAATTGCCTGACGGACCGCACATCGTGACTTCCGGGACGGCAAGCGTGGACGCTGCACCTGATATTGCCACGCTGGCAATCGAGGTTAATGTTGCGGCGAAAGACGCTGCGACGGCGAAGAAACAGGCTGATGAGCGCGTTGCGCAATACCTTTCTTTCCTTGAGCAAAATCAGATCGCGAAAAAAGACATTAGTTCGGCGAACCTGCGCACCCAACCGGATTACGATTATCAGAACGGCAAAAGCGTTCTGAAAGGGTATCGTGCGGTGCGTACTGTCGAAGTGACGCTGCGTCAGTTAGATAAACTCAACCCACTGCTGGACGGCGCGCTGAAAGCGAGGCTGAACGAAATTCGTTCCGTTTCGTTGGGTGTGGCGCAACCGGATGCTTATAAAGACAAAGCGCGTAAAGCAGCGATTGATGATGCAATTCACCAGGCGCAGGAACTGGCGGCCGGTTTTAACAGCAAACTGGGTCCGGTTTACAGCGTGCGCTACCATGTCTCGAACTATCAGCCAAGCCCGATGGTGCGGATGATGAAAGCGGACGCGGCACCGGTGTCAGCGCAGGAAACGTACGAGCAGGCGGCGATTCAGTTTGATGATCAGGTCGATGTGGTGTTCCAGTTGGAACCTGCGGCGGGTCAACAATCTGCGGCAACCGCCAAAGCGCAATAACCTTCCAGGCCGGATGAGGCATGTGCGCCACCATCCGGCAATTTTGTTGATTACTTCGCGATACGTTTGTACTTGATACGCTTTGGCTCCAGCGCGTCAGCGCCCAGCGTGCGCTTCTTGTACTCTTCGTATTCGGTGAAGTTACCTTCGAAGAACTCCACTTTCCCTTCATCCTGGTAGTCCAGAATGTGGGTGGCGATACGGTCAAGGAACCAACGGTCGTGCGAGATAACCATTGCGCAACCCGGGAACTCCAGCAGGGCGTTTTCCAGCGCGCGCAGGGTTTCGATATCCAGGTCGTTGGTCGGTTCATCGAGCAGAAGAACGTTACCGCCAACCTGCAGCAGCTTCGCCAGATGCAGACGACCGCGCTCACCACCGGACAGCTCGCCGACGCGTTTGCCCTGGTCGGTGCCTTTGAAGTTAAAGCGGCCAACATAGGCGCGACTTGGCATTTCGGTGTTGCCGATCTTCATGATATCCAGCCCACCGGACACTTCTTCCCACACGGTTTTGCTGTTATCCATGGCGTCACGGAACTGATCGACGGAGGCCAGCTTAACGGTTTCACCCAGCGTGATGGTGCCGCTGTCTGGCTGTTCCTGACCGGACATCATACGGAACAGGGTGGATTTACCCGCGCCGTTCGGACCGATGATGCCGACGATGGCGCCTTTCGGTACAGAGAAGCTCAGATCGTCAATCAGCACGCGGTCGCCGTAGGATTTACGCAGGTGGCTGACTTCAATGACTTTATCGCCCAGACGCGGTCCAGGTGGAATAAACAGTTCGTTGGTTTCGTTACGTTTCTGGTATTCCGTGCTGTTCAGCTCTTCAAAGCGTGCCAGACGGGCTTTACCCTTAGACTGACGGCCTTTCGCGCCCTGACGAACCCACTCCAGTTCTTTCTCGATAGATTTACGGCGTGCCGCTTCCTGAGAGGCTTCCTGCGCCAGACGCTGATCTTTCTGCTCCAGCCAGGAAGAGTAGTTACCTTCCCACGGAATACCTTCGCCGCGGTCAAGTTCAAGGATCCAGCCTGCGACGTTGTCGAGGAAGTAACGGTCGTGGGTAATCGCCACCACGGTGCCTTCGAAGTCGTGCAGGAAGCGTTCCAGCCAGGCCACGGATTCCGCATCCAGGTGGTTGGTCGGTTCGTCAAGCAGCAGCATGTCAGGTTTTTCTAACAGCAGACGGCACAGTGCGACACGGCGACGTTCACCCCCGGAGAGGGTCGCGATTTTGGCGTCCCAGTCTGGCAGACGCAGGGCGTCGGCCGCACGCTCCAGTTGCACGTTCAGGTTATGACCGTCGTGCGCCTGAATGATCTCTTCGAACTTGCCCTGTTGCGCGGCCAGTTTATCGAAGTCGGCATCTGGCTCTGCGTATTTCGCATAAACCTCATCCAGACCTTTCAGTGCGTTGACCACTTCCGCCACTGCTTCTTCAACAGACTCGCGTACGGTGTGTTCAGGATTAAGCTGAGGTTCCTGCGGCAGGTAACCAATTTTGATGCCAGGCTGCGGGCGGGCTTCGCCTTCAATATCTGTATCAATGCCCGCCATGATGCGCAGCAGGGTGGACTTACCGGCACCGTTAAGGCCCAGTACGCCGATTTTTGCGCCAGGGAAGAAGCTCAGCGAGATGTTTTTAAGAATATGACGTTTCGGCGGAACGACTTTGCCGACACGATGCATGGTATAAACGAATTGGGCCACGTTGGACTCGCCTCTGTATTTATCGTGATGAATATACCCGTCATACTTCAAGCTGCATGTGCGTTGGCTGCACTCGTTCACCCCAGTCACTTACTTATGTAAGCTCCTGGGGAGTTCACTCCCTTGCCGCCTTCCTGCAACTCGAATTATTTAGGGTATAGATGTATTCAAAGGCGAAGTGTAGCCTTTTTCCCCTCTCAATCCCAGCCAGCAGATCTCACTCGCAGTAAAAGTAAAAAAGTGTCCGCGACGTGGCGTAAATGCCAATGACTGGTTAGCATGAAATCATTAGGCGGCATGAGGCTGCAGCGACGTATCATATTTAGAGGAAGAGCTTGTGGACAAAGCCCAACGATTTACCTGGCGTCTTATTGCCGCCGGTGTGTGCCTGGTGACGTTAAGTCAGGCAGCGCGAGCCGATTCACTGGATGAGCAGCGTAACCGTTACGCACAGATTAAGCAGGCCTGGGATAACCGACAGATGGATGTCGTGGAGCAGATGATGCCGGGCCTGAAGAATTACCCCCTGTATCCCTATCTGGAATATCGGCAAATCACCGATGATCTGATGAATCAGCCGACCGTCACGGTGACCAACTTTGTACGTGCCAACCCAACCCTGCCGCCAGCGCGTACGCTGGAATCGCGTTTCGTTAACGAACTGGCGCGGCGTGAAGACTGGCGCGGATTATTAGCGTTTAGCCCGGAGAAGCCGAGAACCACCGAGGCGCAGTGCAATTACTATTACGCGAAGTGGAATACCGGGCAAACGGAAGAAGCCTGGCAGGGGGCGAAAGAGCTGTGGTTGACCGGTAAAAGCCAACCTAATGCCTGTGACAAACTGTTCAGCGTCTGGCGCGCGTCTGGCACCCAGGATCCGCTCTCTTACCTGGAGCGCATTCGCCTGGCGATGAAAGCGGGCAACACTGGACTGGTGACGGTACTGGCCGGGCAGATGCCGGCGGAGTATCAGACTATCGCGTCAGCGATTATCTCACTGGCGAACAACCCGAACAGCGTCCTGACCTTTGCGCGCACCACCGGCGCGACCGATTTCACTCGTCAGATGGCCGCTGTGGCCTTTGCCAGCGTCGCTCGTCAGGATGCGGAAAACGCGCGTCTGATGATTCCGTCACTGGTACAGGCGCAGCAGTTGAATGAGGATCAAACCCAGGAGCTGCGCGATATCGTCGCCTGGCGATTAATGGGCAACGACGTCACCGACGAGCAGGCGAAATGGCGAGACGACGCGATTATGCGCTCGCAGTCCACCACGCTGGTGGAGCGTCGGGTGCGCATGGCGCTCGGGACTGGCGATCGTCGTGGCCTGAACACCTGGCTGGCGCGTCTGCCGATGGAGGCGAAGGAAAAGGACGAATGGCGATACTGGCAGGCCGATTTGCTGCTGGAACGAGGGCGTGAAGCGGAAGCAAAAGAGATCCTGCATGCGCTGATGCAACAGCGCGGTTTCTACCCGATGGTGGCAGCGCAGCGTCTGGGAGAAGAGTACGTTCTGAAAATTGATAAAGCGCCTGGCGATGTGAATAACGCGCTGACTCAGGGAGCGGAAATGGCCCGCGTTCGCGAACTGATGTACTGGAATATGGATAACACCGCCCGCAGCGAATGGGCGAACCTGGTCACCAGCCGGACGAAGACGGAGCAGGCGCAGCTGGCGCGTTATGCCTTCAACAATCAGTGGTGGGATCTGAGCGTGCAGGCGACGATCGCCGGTAAACTCTGGGATCATCTGGAGGAGCGCTTCCCGCTGGCGTATCAGGATCTCTTTACCCGCTATACCCGTGGCAAAGATATTCCGCAAAGCTATGCGATGGCGATCGCGCGTCAGGAGAGCGCCTGGAATCCGAAGGTGAAATCGCCGGTCGGCGCCAGCGGGCTGATGCAGATTATGCCAGGCACCGCGACGCACACGGTGAAGATGTTCTCTATTCCGGGTTACAGCAGTCAGAATCAGTTACTGGATCCGGAAACCAATATCAATATCGGCACCAGCTACCTGCAGTACGTCTATCAGCAGTTTGGCAATAATCGGATCTTCTCGTCAGCAGCTTACAATGCCGGACCAGGGCGCGTGCGCACCTGGCTTGGCAACAGCGCGGGACGGATCGACGCCGTGGCGTTTGTCGAGAGTATTCCCTTCTCGGAAACGCGTGGCTATGTGAAGAACGTGCTGGCCTACGACGCTTACTATCGCTATTTCATGGGGCAGAAAGACACCCTGATGAGCGATTCTGAGTGGCAGAGACGTTATTAATCCGGTGGGTTATGTTATGATTTGTACTCGTGTATGAGTACAACAGGGCGGCATAACATGACCCAGCATTCCCCTTATTCATCGGCGATGGCCGAACAACGTAATCAGGAGTGGCTTCGTTTTGTGGAGTTGCTCCGCCAGTCTTATGCAGAGGATCTGCACTTACCGCTGTTGCAACTGATGCTGACCCCGGATGAGCGCGAAGCGCTGGGGACGCGTGTACGCATTATCGAAGAGTTATTACGTGGCGAAATGAGCCAGCGCGAGCTTAAAAACGAGCTGGGCGCGGGGATTGCGACGATCACCCGCGGCTCTAACAGCCTGAAATCGGCGCCCGTCGAACTGCGGCAGTGGCTGGAAACCATATTGTTGAAAAACGCCTGAAAAGTGATTTCGTAGGCCTGATAAGCGTAGCGCCATCAGGCTTGCAACCGCACTATCGCCGGATGACAATTTCGTCTTATCCGGCTTACGAACTCAACGATAAATCGCGTTATGAAACGGGCTGAGCGCCAGAATCACGGCCTGGTGGTAAACGCTGGCGCGCGTCAGTTTCCCGGCGGTAAACACGCCAATCGCCCCTTCTTTTCGGCCAATCTTATCAATACCTGTGTAGTGTGACATTACCGGACCCAGCGCTTCACCCTCGCGCACTTTTTCAAGGATCACCGCAGGCAGCGGCAGCGTCGCAGAACGCGCTTCGCCACGCTGGGTGGCGTTTTCGACAACCACCCAACTGAAGGTCGCATCTTCATCAATACCCGCTTCGATGGCTACCCAGAAGTCGGCATCGGGGCGCGCACGACGGGCGTTTTCGACCCGATTCCGTGCGCCAGCACGCGTTTCAGGACTTCCGAAGGGTTGTTCCGGTACGCCGCTATCGACGTCCACAGACTCAATATGGCAGGATCCTTCACCGAAGATCTCGTTAAATGCCTGCAGAATTGCCTGAATTTTGGCGGGATTGGTGGTTGCTGAGACAACATGGTGCATAATTAAGCTCGATTTTATAAAAACTCTTTGCAGTATACGGAAAAATAGCATGTTACAGGTATACCTTGTTCGCCACGGTGAAACGCAGTGGAACGCCGAGCGACGCATTCAAGGCCAGTCCGACAGTCCGCTGACCGCTAAAGGTGAGCAACAAGCTATGCAGGTAGGTGACCGCGCGAAAAGTCTCGGCATCACCCACGTCATTAGTAGCGATTTGGGACGTACCCGCCGCACCGCTGAAATCATCGCCCAGACCTGTGGCTGTGATATCACCTTAGATGCTCGCCTGCGCGAGCTGCACATGGGCGTGCTGGAAAAACGTCATATTGATACCCTGACTGAAGAAGAAGAGAACTGGCGTCGTCAGTTAGTCAACGGCACCGTCGACGGACGTATTCCCGAAGGGGAGTCGATGCAGGAGTTAAGCGATCGCGTTCATGGCGCGCTCGCTGCGTGCCTGGATTTGCCGCAGGGGAGTCGTCCGCTGTTGGTCAGTCATGGCATTGCGCTGGGCTGTCTGGTCAGTACGATTCTGGGACTTCCTGCCTACGCTGAACGCCGCTTACGCCTGCGTAACTGCTCGATTTCGCGGGTAGATTATCAGGAAAGCCTGTGGCTGGCGCCGGGATGGGTGGTCGAAACGGCAGGGGACATCTCGCATCTGGACGCCCCTGCGTTGGATGAGCTACAGCGCTAACGGCGAATCGGAATCAGGAATTCGCAGCGCAGGTTAATGGGGCGGTCACCGGCTTTGGCATCTTCAGCCGGGTAGTACCGCTCGATATCCTGGCCCTTGCGGCGCGTCAGGTTCAGGAGCGGCATGCAGGTACCATAGACCGTCAGGATGAACTCCTGAACGCCCGTTCCCAGCCCTTCGTAAGTAAACATCACATACTCGCCGCCCTGCAACAGCACCGGCTGTGCCGACTGTACGTAGCCGTTGGCCTGATCCTGCGGCAGCGCGGTGGTGTAGAACACTTCCTGCTCGTCATCTTTTTCATGGCTGGGATGCGTTTCGTTCAGGCCATAGAGTACAGGCGGAATGGTTGGCGCGTGGCCGAGGAAATCGTGCCAGAACTGATAGCGCATTTCGTGGCGGAAATCGGAAATTTGCTCCAGCGAACAGGAGTAACTCTGGGTGACACCCAGCAGTTGCATATCTTCCAGAGTGACAAATTTATGCTCAGGCATGGCAAATTCGCCCAGACGCAGAGGCGGACGAATACCGAATGCGCTCCATTCCGGTGAACGACGATACAGTGCAGGCGTCTGGGAAAACTGTTTCTTAAAGGCGCGGGTGAACGTTTGTTGAGAGTCGAAGCGGTACTGCAGGGCAATATCCAGAATCGGGCGAGCCGTCAGGCGAAGCGCAACGGCAGATTTCGATAAGCGGCGTGCGCGGATATACGCGCCAATCGCATGACCCGTCACGTCCTTAAACATTCTCTGCAGATGCCACTTGGAATAACCCGCTTTTGCCGCCACATTGTCAAGCGACAGCGGCTGATCCAGATGACCTTCCAGCCAGATTAATAGGTCGCGAATAATGCCGGCCTGATCCATAAAATATCCTCATCCTTTCAACTACAAACACCTGACATCAGATTATTGGATAATAGCATTTTTTGTTGTTTTAGCATTCAGTGTTTTTTTTGCGCATTAATGCTTTTTTTGAACCCAATAAAACGTGATTATTGTAATCCTGTGATCTGTAAACAGTTTCTTTTACAATGCTGAATAATTGCGCAGCGTCATTTTAAAGAATGGTAACAATATGAAATACAAGAGTTTAGTTCTGTCCACTCTGTTGCTTATGCTGGCGCCGCTGGCATCTGCTGAGCAGATCGGTTCCGTCGATACGGTGTTTAAGATCTTTGGGCCGGATCATAAAATCGTCGTGGAGGCGTTTGACGACCCCGATGTTAAAAACGTGACCTGCTACGTCAGCCGTGCCAAAACCGGTGGCATTAAAGGCGGGTTGGGGCTGGCGGAAGATACTTCTGATGCCGCCATCTCCTGCCAGCAGGTAGGACCGGTAGAACTGAGCGACAGAATCAAGAACGGTAAAGCACAGGGCGAAGTGGTCTTTAAGAAACGCACTTCGTTGGTCTTCAAATCATTACAGGTCGTGCGCTTCTATGATGCCAAACGCAACGCGCTGGCTTATCTGGCCTATTCCGACAAGGTGGTCGATGGGTCGCCGAAAAATGCCATTAGCGCGGTACCTATCATGCCGTGGCGCGAATAACAGGGAAGCATTATGCAGCAGGTGTCGGTCTGGCTGGTGGAAGATGAGCAGGGTATCGCGGATACCCTGATTTATATGCTCCAGCAGGAAGGGTTTAGCGTGGAAGCCTTTGAGCGCGGGTTGCCCGCGCTGGAGAAAGCACGTCATCAGTGTCCGGATGTAGCGATTCTCGATGTCGGGTTGCCGGATATCAGCGGTTTTGAGCTGTGCCGGCGATTGCTTGAGTACCATCCGGCGTTACCAATCCTCTTTCTGACGGCGCGCAGCGATGAGGTGGATCGCTTGCTGGGTCTGGAAATCGGTGCCGACGATTACGTCGCCAAACCGTTTTCACCGCGGGAAGTCTGCGCCAGAGTCCGCACGCTGCTACGTCGGGTGAAGAAGTTTTCCACGCCGTCGCCTGTTGTCAAAACCGGCCATTTTGAGCTGAATGAACCTGCGGCTGAAGTGGCCTGGTTTGGTACGCCCCTGTCACTCACGCGCTATGAATTTTTGCTGCTGAAAACGCTGCTGTTATCTCCAGGGCGTGTCTATTCGCGCCAGCAACTGATGGATATCGTCTGGGCCGATGCGCAGGATACATACGACCGGACGGTCGATACGCACATCAAAACGCTGCGCGCCAAACTGCGCGCGATCAACCCGACGCTTTCGCCGATCAACACGCATCGTGGGATGGGCTACAGCCTGAGGAGCCTCTGATGCGCATTGGCATGCGTTTGCTGTTGGGCTATTTCCTGATTGTCGCTGTTGCTGCGTGGTTTGTTCTTTCTATTTTTGTACAGGAGATTAAACCTGGCGTACGGCGCGCAACGGAAGGGACGCTGATCGATACTGCCACGCTGCTGGCGGCGCTGGCGCGTGACGATCTCCTGTCGGGTAACCCGGCGCATGGCCAACTGGCGCAGGCGTTTACGCAACTGCATAACCGTCCTTTTCGCGCCAACATCAGCGGAATCAATAAAGTCCGCAATGAGTACCATGTTTACATGACGGATGCGCAGGGCAAAGTGGTGTTTGATTCCGTCAATAAAGCGGTCGGGCAGGATTACTCTCGCTGGAACGATGTCTGGCTAACGCTGCGTGGACAGTATGGCGCGCGCAGTACGCCGCAGGATCCCGCCGATCCGGAAAGCTCGGTCATGTATGTTGCTGCGCCGGTTGTCGACAACGGAAAGATCATCGGCGTGCTCAGCGTGGGAAAACCCAATGCCGCGATGGCACCGGTGATTAAACGCAGCGAGCGCCGGATCCTTTGGGCCAGCGCGATTCTGCTTGGCATTGCGCTGGTGATTGGCGCCGGGATGGTCTGGTGGATAAACCGTTCCATTGCCCGCCTGACGCGCTATGCGGATTCCGTGACCGAAAACCAGCCGATGCCGCTGCCTGAACTGGGCAGCAGTGAGTTGCGCAAACTGGCGCAGGCGCTGGAGAGTATGCGTCTGAAGCTGGAAGGCAAAAATTACATTGAACAGTACGTATACGCGCTCACCCACGAGCTAAAGAGTCCGTTGGCGGCCATTCGCGGCGCGGCGGAAATTCTGCGGGAAAATCCGCCTCCGGACATTGTTAAGCGCTTTACCGACAATATTCTCAGCCAAAATGCGCGAATGCAGGCGCTGGTTGAAACCTTGCTGCGCCAGGCGCGACTGGAAAACCGTCAGGATATTGCCCTCTCCCCGGTTGCGGTCGATGAACTGCTTGCGCAAATCAGCGACGCGCGCGCGATTCAACTGGCGACGAAGGCGATATCGCTGGAGATTGTCCCCTCGGCGTTAAGCGTCTCTGCGGAGCCGGCGCTGCTGGAACAGGCGTTGGGCAACTTGCTGGACAATGCCATTGATTTCACCCCGGCAGGCGGAGCGATCACCCTCAGTGCACAAGCGCATGCAGAGACGGTGACGCTGACGGTGACCGATACGGGTACAGGCATTCCTGATTTTGCCTTACCGCGGATATTTGACCGCTTTTACTCACTGCCGCGTGAGAATGGTCTCAAAAGCAGCGGTCTGGGACTGGCATTCGTTCGCGAAGTGGCGCGACTGCTGAAGGGGAGTGCAGAATTACGTAACCGGCCTGAGGGCGGCGTCGAGGCCACGCTCACACTTCACCGTCACTTCACATAACTTCAAATTCCCCCCACATAGCGTGCGTACTCTGCGGGTATTGCATAAGGAGAACGCTATGTTGAAATCCCCCCTGTTCTGGAAAATCGTCACCTTAGGTGGCGCGATTGTGTTGCTGCTGATCCCCCTGATGATGGTCCGGCAGATTATTGTGGAACGTGCTGATTATCGTGATGCGGTGGAGGATGCGATTCGGCAGAGTACCAGCGGACCGCAAAAAGTGGTCGGCCCGCTCATTGCTGTACCTGTGACCGAGTTATACACCGTGCTGGAAAACGAGAAAGAGGTGCAGCACAGGCGCAGTTTTATCCACTTCTGGCTGCCGGAGTCGTTGATGGTGGAGGGGAACCAGAACGTCGAACCGCGAAAAGTGGGCATCTACGAAGGGCAGGTCTGGCATACCGATGTTACCTTGAAAGCGGAGTTTGATGTTGCACGACTGAGTGAACTGAACCGGCCCAACATAACCCTTGGGAAACCGTTTATCGTGGTGGGCGTGGGTGATGCGCGAGGGATTGGCGTGGTGAAAGCACCGAAGGTGAATGGAATGGCGCTTGCTGTCGAACCGGGGACGGGGCTAACAGACCGCGGAGAAGGGCTCCACATTCCGCTTCCGGATGCGCAATGGGCGATGCGCGATGTGAACCTGGCGATGTCACTCAATTTAAGCGGAACCGGCGCTTTCTCGGTGGTTCCGGTCGGACGTAGCAGCCAAATGACGCTCACCAGCAACTGGCCGCATCCCAACTTCCTCGGTGATTTTCTACCCGACAAGCGCGAAATCAGCGAGTCAGGGTTTCAGGCACAGTGGCAAAGCAGTTGGTTTGCCACTAACCTGGGCGATCGGTTTGTGGATGCGCGAAAAGACGGGTGGTATAACCTGCCGTCGTTTAGCGTCGCGGTTGCCACTCCTGCCGATCAGTATCAACTGACGGATCGGGCGACGAAATATGCCATTTTGCTGATTACACTGACATTTATGGCTTTCTTTGT
Organism: Citrobacter sp. RHB20-C16; assembly: GCF_013890155.1. NCBI lineage: Bacteria > Pseudomonadati > Pseudomonadota > Gammaproteobacteria > Enterobacterales > Enterobacteriaceae > Citrobacter > Citrobacter sp. RHB20-C16. The sequence goes on from NZ_CP057630.1 coordinate 941,631, forward strand.
GTTCGAAACGTTGACGGGTAAAAAATTACACCCGATGCAGTATCTGCTGGTGGGGCTGTCGTTGGTGATGTTTTATTTGCTGTTGCTGGCGCTCTCAGAACATATTGGTTTCACCCTGGCATGGATTGTCGCAAGCCTGGTGGGCGCGCTGATGAACGGGGTTTATCTCCAGGCAGTGCTACAGGGCTGGCGTAGCAGCGTGGTTTTCACTCTGGCATTGTTAGCGCTGGATGGTGTGATGTGGGTACTGTTGCGCTCGGAAGACAGCGCGCTGCTGTTGGGGACGAGTGTGCTGCTGTTGGCGCTGGGGAGCGTGATGTTCCTGACGCGGCATCTTGACTGGTATGCATTCTCGCGTGCGAAACCGACACCAACACCAACGGCGCCGAAACCGTCCGCACCCGTGGACGATGCGCTACGCGTGTGGAAGTAAATTCAGCAAAAAGCATATAAGAAAAACGGCGCATTGAGCGCCGTTTTTTTGACGGTGGTAACCCGATTAATCCTGCAGATCGCCACAAAAACGGTAACCTTCACCGTGAATAGTCGCGATAATTTCCGGCGTATCCGGCGTGGATTCGAAATGCTTACGAATGCGGCGGATGGTCACGTCAACGGTACGGTCATGGGGTTTCAGCTCACGACCAGTCATTTTCTTCAGCAGCTCAGCACGGGACTGGATCTTGCCTGGGTTCTCGCAGAAGTGAAGCATGGCACGGAACTCACTGCGCGGCAGTTTGTACTGTTCGCCATCAGGCCCGATCAGAGAACGGCTGTTGATGTCCAGTTCCCAACCGTTGAACTTGTAGCTTTCAACGCTACGACGTTCTTCGCTGACGGTACCCAGGTTCATGGTACGAGACAGAAGGTTGCGGGCACGGATAGTCAGTTCGCGCGGGTTAAACGGCTTGGTGATGTAATCGTCTGCACCGATTTCGAGGCCGAGGATTTTATCGACTTCGTTATCGCGGCCAGTCAGGAACATCAGCGCAACGTTAGCCTGCTCGCGCAGTTCACGCGCCAGCAGAAGACCGTTTTTGCCTGGCAGGTTGATATCCATGATCACCAGGTTGATGTCATATTCAGAGAGGATTTGATGCATTTCCGCGCCATCAGTCGCTTCGAATACATCATAGCCTTCCGCTTCGAAAATACTTTTTAACGTGTTGCGTGTTACCAACTCGTCTTCAACGATAAGAATGTGCGGGGTCTGCATGTTTGCTACCTAAATTGCCAACTAAATCGAAACAGGAAGTACAAAAGTCCCTGACCTGCCTGATGCATGTCGCAAATTAACATGATCGGCGTAACATGACTAAAGTACGTAATTGCGTTCTTGATGCACTTTCCATCAACGTCAACAACATCATTAGCTTGGTCGTGGGTAGTTTCCCTCTGGACCCGACAGTGTCAAAAACGGCTGTCATCCTAACCATTTTAACAGCAACATAACAGGCTAAGACGTACCGGACACCCAATAAAACTACGCTTCGTTGACATATATCAAGTTCAATTGTAGCACGTTAACAGTTTGATGAAATCATCGTATCTAAATGCTAGCTTTCATCACAAAATTGCAATAATCCAACTAGTTGCACAGGATAACTAATTAACACGGCGAATCCTATGAATGAGATTCATTTTAAATCAAATTATCTCTGATAAACAGAAGGATATACTGTTTCTGTTAACATAAAAAACATTAGTAAAGTAAGGAAACAGTTTAGCGCCTTTTATGAAAGGTGAAACGGTTTTCCACTGATTTTGGTTAAAATTTTGTAAATTCGCTCCGCGTAATATCTTGACATAGTTCACACAATTGCCCGCGGACAGGCATAAAGAGTAAAAAATGCGCATTACTATTATCCTCGTCGCTCCCGCCAGAGCGGAAAACATTGGTGCCGCGGCTCGCGCCATGAAAACCATGGGATTCACTCAGTTGCGTATCGTTGACAGTCAGGCGCATCTTGAACCCGCCACGCGCTGGGTGGCGCATGGCTCCAGTGATATTATTGATAATATTACTGTTTTTCCGACGCTTGCGGACGCGCTTGTCGATGTTGATTTTACCGTCGCCACCACGGCGCGCAGTCGAGCAAAATTTCACTACTACGCGACGCCGGCGGAACTGGTTCCGCTGCTGGAAGAAAAATCGGCCTGGATGAATCACGCCGCGCTGGTTTTTGGTCGTGAAGACTCCGGACTGACCAACGATGAACTGGCACTGGCGGATGTTCTGACCGGTGTGCCAATGGTTGCAGATTATCCTTCTTTGAATCTGGGGCAGGCGGTGATGGTTTACTGCTATCAATTAACAAATTTAATGCAACAACCTGCTAAAGAAGTCGATTCATCTGATGAATTTCAGTTACAGGCATTACGCTCACGCATCATGAGCCTGTTGGCCACTCTGGAGGTTGCAGATGACAGCAAACTGGTCGACTGGCTGCAACAGCGTCTGGGGCAATTAGGGCAGCGAGACACGGCAATGTTGCACCGCCTGGTCCATGATATCGAAAAAAAAGTCACAAAATAATAATTTTACTTTAGTTATATTTATGGTGATAACTGCTGATTTCAAGAGGGGTTTTCCTGCAGGTTTGGTTGAAAATAAACCTTTCGCCAGCAGCTCATGAACAAGTTTCGTCAGGTGAGTAAATCAAATATTTATTGACTTAGCTCACCATATACTTTAACCAATATAGACATACAGCACAGACAGATTACCCGTCATACTTCGAGTTGCATCTGCGTTGGCGACTTTTGTTCACCCCAGTCACATCGTTTTCTATGCGCCAGGGGCTTCACGCAATTGCCGCCTTCCTGCAAGACGAATTATTTAGGGTAAATAATGACAGAGTACACAACATCCATGAAACGCATCAGCACCACCATTACCACAACCATCACCATTACCACAGGTAACGGTGCGGGCTGACGCGTACAGGAAACACAGAAAAAAGCCCGCACCTGAACAGTGCGGGCTTTTTTTTCGACCAAAGGTAACGAGGTAACAACCATGCGAGTGTTGAAGTTCGGCGGTACATCAGTGGCAAATGCAGAACGTTTTCTGCGGGTTGCCGATATTCTGGAAAGCAATGCCAGGCAGGGGCAGGTAGCGACCGTTCTTTCTGCCCCCGCTAAAATTACCAACCATCTGGTGGCGATGATTGAAAAAACCATCGGAGGTCAGGACGCATTACCCAATATCAGTGATGCCGAACGTATTTTTGCCGAACTTCTGACCGGACTCGCCGACGCCCAGCCGGGCTTTCCGCTGGCGCAGTTGAAAGTGTTTGTTGAGCAGGAATTTGCCCAAATCAAACATGTGCTGCATGGGATCAGCTTGCTAGGACAGTGTCCGGACAGCATTAACGCTGCGCTCATCTGCCGTGGCGAAAAGATGTCGATCGCCATCATGGCGGGGTTACTGGAAGCCCGCGGCCACCACGTTACCGTTATTGACCCGGTCGAAAAACTGCTGGCGGTGGGGCACTACCTCGAATCTACCGTCGATATCGCCGAATCGACTCGCCGCATCGCCGCCGGGCGTATACCCGCCGATCACATGGTGCTGATGGCCGGGTTCACCGCCGGTAATGAGAAGGGTGAACTGGTGGTGCTGGGGCGCAATGGCTCCGATTACTCCGCAGCGGTTCTGGCGGCCTGCTTACGCGCCGACTGTTGCGAGATCTGGACAGATGTCGACGGTGTATATACCTGTGACCCGCGCCAGGTACCTGACGCCAGGTTGCTGAAATCGATGTCTTATCAGGAAGCGATGGAGCTCTCCTATTTCGGCGCAAAAGTGCTTCACCCTCGTACCATTACCCCCATCGCGCAGTTCCAGATCCCTTGCCTCATCAAAAATACCGGTAACCCGCAGGCGGCAGGCACGCTGATCGGCGCCAGCCGCGATGAAGACGATCTGCCAGTGAAGGGGATTTCCAACCTTAATAATATGGCGATGTTCAACGTCTCCGGTCCTGGCATGAAAGGGATGGTGGGGATGGCGGCGCGCGTGTTTGCGGTGATGTCCCGCGCAGGCATTTCCGTGGTACTGATTACCCAGTCATCCTCTGAGTACAGTATCAGCTTCTGCGTGCCGCAGGCCGACTGCGCCCGCGCGCAGCGTGCCTTGCAGGATGAATTCTATCTCGAACTGAAAGAGGGCGTGCTGGAACCGCTGGCGGTCACTGAACGACTGGCGATTATCTCCGTCGTTGGGGATGGCATGCGTACACTGCGGGGTATTTCGGCGAAATTCTTTGCCGCACTGGCGCGCGCGAATATCAATATCGTGGCTATCGCGCAGGGCTCTTCCGAGCGTTCCATTTCGGTCGTGGTCAATAACGACGATGCCACGACGGGCGTACGCGTCACCCATCAGATGCTGTTCAATACCGATCAGGTAATTGAAGTGTTTGTCATTGGCGTTGGCGGGGTAGGCGGCGCGTTACTGGAGCAGCTTAAGCGCCAGCAAACCTGGCTGAAGAAAAAACATATCGATCTGCGCGTGTGCGGCGTGGCGAACTCGAGAGCGCTGTTGACCCATGTGCATGGCCTGAATCTGGAAAACTGGCAGGCTGAACTGGCTGAAGCGAAAGAGCCGTTCAATCTTGGTCGCTTAATCCGTCTGGTGAAGGAATATCACCTGCTGAACCCGGTGATTGTGGATTGTACATCCAGTCAGGCGGTGGCCGATCAATACGCGGACTTCCTGCGTGAAGGATTCCATGTGGTCACGCCGAACAAAAAGGCGAATACCTCGTCAATGGATTACTACCATCAGCTGCGCTTCGCTGCCGCGAAGTCACGGCGCAAATTCCTCTATGACACTAACGTGGGTGCCGGTCTGCCGGTGATCGAAAACCTGCAAAACCTGTTGAATGCGGGCGATGAATTGCTGAAGTTCTCCGGCATCCTGTCCGGTTCGCTGTCATTTATTTTCGGTAAGCTCGACGAGGGTATGAGTCTCTCTGAAGCGACTCGTATCGCGCGTGAAATGGGGTACACCGAACCCGATCCGCGTGACGATCTTTCGGGAATGGACGTGGCGCGTAAGCTGCTGATCCTCGCCCGTGAAACCGGGCGCGAGCTGGAACTGTCAGACATCGTCATTGAACCGGTGCTGCCGAAAGCGTTTGATGATTCAGGCGACGTTGAGGCGTTTATGGCGAATCTGCCGCAGCTTGACGATGCCTTTGCCGCTCGGGTGGCAAAAGCCCGTGATGAGGGCAAAGTATTGCGCTATGTTGGCAACATCGAAGAAGACGGCGTCTGTCGGGTGAAGATTTCTGAAGTGGACGGTAACGATCCGTTGTACAAAGTGAAAAACGGCGAAAACGCGCTGGCGTTCTACAGCCACTACTATCAGCCGCTGCCGCTGGTTCTGCGCGGTTATGGCGCGGGTAACGACGTCACGGCGGCAGGGGTGTTTGCTGACCTGCTGCGTACTCTCTCATGGAAGCTAGGAGTCTAACATGGTTAAAGTTTATGCCCCGGCTTCCAGTGCCAATATGAGCGTTGGATTTGATGTGCTTGGGGCGGCGGTGACGCCCGTTGATGGCTCACTGCTGGGCGACGTGGTGTCGGTTGAGGCGGCGGACAGTTTCAGCCTGAATAATCTGGGCCGCTTTGCCGACAAGCTACCGCCAGAACCGCGAGAAAATATTGTTTACCAGTGCTGGGAGCGTTTTTGTCAGGAACTGGGTAAGCAAATTCCGGTGGCGATGACCCTGGAAAAGAATATGCCGATCGGCTCCGGATTAGGTTCCAGCGCCTGCTCGGTGGTGGCGGCACTGGTCGCGATGAATGAGTACTGCGGCAAGCCGCTCAATGACACGCGTCTGCTGGCAATAATGGGCGAGCTGGAAGGGCGTATCTCCGGCAGCATTCACTACGATAACGTCGCGCCATGTTTTCTCGGTGGTATGCAGTTGATGATTGAAGAAAACGGCATTATCAGCCAGCAGGTGCCAGGCTTTGATGAGTGGCTGTGGGTACTGGCCTATCCTGGCATTAAAGTCTCCACGGCAGAAGCGCGGGCGATCCTGCCTGCGCAGTATCGTCGCCAGGATTGCATTGCCCACGGGCGTCACCTGGCCGGGTTTATTCACGCCTGCTATTCCCGTCAGCCTGGGCTTGCGGCGAAACTGATGAAGGATGTGATTGCCGAACCGTATCGCGAACGTCTGTTGCCTGGTTTTGCTCAGGCGCGTCAGGCCGTCGCGGAAATTGGCGCGCTGGCCAGCGGTATTTCCGGTTCAGGGCCGACGTTGTTTGCGCTCTGCGATAAAACGGAGACCGCGCAGCGCGTGGCGGACTGGCTGGGCAGTCACTACCTGCAAAATCAGGAAGGCTTTGTTCATATTTGCCGGCTGGACACGGCGGGCGCACGAGTACTGGGATAATTGATGAAACTTTACAATCTTAAAGATCACAACGAACAGGTTAGTTTTGCACAGGCAGTCACGCAGGGGCTGGGCAAGAATCAGGGGCTGTTTTTCCCGCACGATCTGCCGGAATTCAACCTGACAGAAGTGGATGAGATGCTGAACCAGGACTTCGTCAGCCGTAGCACAAAGATCCTCTCGGCGTTCATCGGCGATGAAATCCCGCAGGAGATCCTCGAAGAACGTGTGCGCGCAGCCTTTGCTTTCCCGGCGCCGGTTGCTCAGGTGGAAGGGGATGTCGGCTGTCTGGAGTTGTTCCATGGCCCGACGCTGGCGTTTAAAGATTTCGGTGGTCGTTTTATGGCGCAGATGTTAACCCACATCAGCGGCGAAAAACCAGTGACCATTCTGACGGCAACCTCTGGTGATACCGGCGCGGCCGTGGCGCATGCGTTTTATGGTCTGCCGAACGTGCGCGTGGTGATCCTCTATCCGAACGGTAAAATCAGCCCGTTGCAGGAAAAACTGTTCTGCACGCTGGGCGGTAACATTGAAACTGTTGCCATCGATGGTGATTTTGATGCCTGCCAGGCGCTGGTCAAACAGGCGTTTGATGATGAAGAACTGAAAGTGGCGCTGGGGTTGAACTCGGCGAACTCCATCAACATCAGCCGCCTGCTGGCACAGATTTGCTACTACTTTGAAGCCGTTGCCCAATTGCCGCAGGAGGCGCGGAATCAGCTGGTGGTTTCTGTTCCAAGCGGTAACTTTGGCGACCTGACGGCGGGCCTGCTGGCGAAATCTCTCGGCCTGCCGGTGAAGCGTTTTATCGCAGCCACCAACGTTAACGACACAGTGCCACGCTTCCTGCAGGACGGGCAGTGGGCGCCAAAAGCGACCCAGGCGACGTTGTCTAACGCGATGGATGTGAGTCAGCCGAACAACTGGCCGCGCGTTGAGGAGTTGTTCCGCCGTAAAATCTGGCGTCTGAATGAGCTGGGTTATGCGGCTGTAGATGATGAAACCACACAGGAAACGATGCGCGAACTGAAAGCGAAGGGCTACACTTCTGAGCCTCATGCCGCCGTGGCCTACCGCGCTCTGCGTGATCAGCTCAATCCGGGCGAGTACGGTCTGTTCCTCGGCACTGCGCACCCGGCGAAGTTTAAAGAGAGCGTGGAAGCGATCCTCAATGAAACGCTGGATCTGCCGAAAGAACTGGCAGAACGTGCGGATCTACCGCTGCTTTCGCAACATCTGCCGGCGGATTTTGCCGCCCTGCGTAAGCTGATGATGACGCGCTAAACCGTCTGCCCGGTGGCGCTATCGCTTACCGGGCCTGTCAGGCGGTGGAGATGAGAAAGCCGGATAAGGCGTAGCCGCTATCCGGCGAAATGCGCATTACTGCTCGTGACGCTTAAACACCAGTTCGCCGTTGCCAGACGCGGCGTCATCAAAGAAGTAACCCTCGCTGTTAAAGCCGGTGAGCTGTTCAGGCTCCGTCAGGCGGTTTTCAATGATGTAGCGGCTCATCAGGCCGCGCGCCTTTTTGGCGTAGAAACTGATGACTTTGAACTTACCGTTTTTCTCGTCGAGGAAGACAGGTTTAATCAGCTCGGCATTCAGTTTCTTCGGTTTCACGGCGCGGAAGTATTCATCCGATGCCAGGTTAATCACCACCTGGTCGCCCTGTGCGGCGAGCGCTTCATTAAGCTTATCCGTGATGATATCGCCCCAGAACTGATACAGATCCTTCCCTTTGGCGTTCTCCAGACGGATACCCATTTCCAGACGATAAGGTTGCATCAGATCCAGCGGGCGCAGCACGCCATATAAACCTGAGAGCATACGCAAATGCTGCTGGGCAAAATCGAAATCGGCTTCACTGAAGTTTTCGGCCTGTAGTCCGGTATAGACATCGCCTTTGAAAGCCAGAATGGCCTGACGCGCGTTTTCTGGCGTGAAGTCCGGCTGCCAGTCATGAAAACGGGTGGCGTTTAGATCGGCGAGTTTGTCGCTGATGTTCATCAGCTTGCCGATTTGCGGGGCTGAAAGTTTACGCGCCACATGAATCAGTTGCTGCGAGTGATCCAGTAATTCAGGTAGCGTATGGCGCGTTGTTGCCAGCGGGCTCTGGTAGTCGAGCGTTTTTGCAGGTGAAATCAGAATCAGCATATCCAGTCCTTGCAGGAAATTTACTGCGACTGTAGCAAAAAACACGACTGAGTTGATCGATAGTTGCGATTAGTCTCGCGGTATGTCATCCCAGGCATCTGGTGCCAGTTGCTGTCCGATGTCCGGGTAACGCAGTGGATCAAAGACCGGGCGAACGCCGAGTTTACGCTGACGCAAGTAGTCGCTGGCCAGGGTACGCACCACCGGAGAGAGCAACAATATTGCCGTCAGGTTAGTGATCGCCATGCAGGCCATGATGATATCCGCCAGTTGCCACAGCAGCGGGAAGCTAAGCAAGGTGCCGACCACGACGGTTGAACAGGAGGTAATGCGTAAAGCCCAGATGAAGCGCTTATTGTCCAGCTTCAGAAAGTACAGATTGTTTTCCGCATAGATGTAGTTAACCACAATAGAGCTGAAGGCAAACAGAATCACAATGACTGCGACGAATGCCGCGCCCCACTCTCCGACCAGTGTATTCATCGCTTTCTGCACCAGTTGGATCCCTTCCATCGGCGCATAGGTGGCGTCGTTACCGGCCAGTAAAACCAACATTGCCGTTGCGCTACAGACGATCAGCGTATCGATAAAAATGCCGATCATCTGCACGATCCCCTGTGCCGCAGGGTGCGGCGGCCAGGATGCTGCTGCGGCAGCAGCGTTAGGCGTTGAGCCCATTCCGGCTTCATTGGAGAACATACTGCGTTGAAAACCGCTGGTGATCGCCTGACTCAGCGTATACCCCGCCACGCCGCCCGCCGCTTCTTGCCAGCCAAATGCGCTTTTGACGATAGAAATGATGATGTCCGGCAGTTGGTCGATGTTGATCAGACAAACCACCAGGCTGGTGACCACCCACATCAACGCCATCACAGGGACAAACCATTGCATCATCCGCGCCACGCCTTTGATCCCGCGGACGATAACCAACAGGGCGGCAATCGCCATGACAATACCGGTGGCAACCGGAGGGAAATCAAACGCGAATTTGAGAGCACGGGATACGGAGTTGGCCTGCACGCTGTTGAACACCAGGCCGTAGGCGATCAGCAAAAAGATGGCGAATAACACGCCCATCCAGCGCATGCCTAAACCACGTGCCATATACCAGGCGGGGCCGCCGCGAAACTGACCGTGGCGATCGCGTTCTTTGTAGAGTTGTGCGAGGGCACATTCAGCAAATGAGGTCGCCATCCCAATGATGGCGGCGATCCACATCCAGAACACCGCACCTGGTCCACCTGCGGTAATGGCCAGCGCCACACCCGCCAGGTTACCACTACCGATACGGGCGGCAAGGCCGGTGCAGAGTGACTGAAAAGAGGTTAACCCTCCCGGCTGCGGGTTAATGCTGTTTTTCAGACTTCTGCCAACCTGGCGGATATAGCGAAACTGGACGAAGCCTGTGCGCCAGGTAAACCAACACCCTGCTCCGAAGAGCAGGTAGATCATTACCGATCCCCAGAGCACATCATTAATGAACGTGAAAAAATCAGGCATTAACATCCCTCTTGTTGCTGCCGGTACGCTGTAACAACCCTGTGTAAGCGTTACCAATTGTCGAATAGTATATACGCTGCCGGACAATTGATAGCGGCCGAGTAGTATACATGAGGTTGTGTACCGGAATGGCGCGTCACATCAAGCCCGGACCAGAAATTGTCCGCAGATGCCCTCATGGGGATAAGCGCATTGTCTGCGGTTGCGCTGTCACAACGTCGTGTTATCATCAGGGCAGACCGGTTACATCCCCCTAACAAGCTGTTTAAAGAGAAACACTATCATGACGGACAAATTGACCTCCCTTCGTCAGTTCACCACCGTGGTGGCCGACACCGGAGACATCGCGGCAATGAAGCTGTATCAGCCGCAGGATGCCACAACCAACCCTTCTCTCATTCTTAACGCAGCGCAGATCCCGGAATACCGTAAGCTGATTGATGACGCCGTGACGTGGGCTAAGCAGCAGAGCAATGACCGCGCGCAGCAGATTGTTGACGCTACCGACAAACTGGCCGTAAACATCGGTCTGGAGATCCTGAAACTGGTCCCGGGTCGTATCTCCACGGAAGTGGATGCTCGCCTGTCTTATGACACCGATGCCTCTATCGCCAAAGCGAAACGCATCATCAAGCTGTATAACGACGCAGGCATCAGTAACGATCGCATTCTGATCAAACTGGCTTCAACCTGGCAGGGCATCCGCGCTGCTGAGCAGCTGGAAAAAGAAGGCATCAACTGTAACCTGACGCTGCTGTTCTCCTTTGCGCAGGCGCGAGCTTGTGCTGAAGCGGGCGTATTCCTGATCTCTCCGTTCGTGGGCCGTATTCTTGACTGGTATAAATCCAATACCGACAAGAAAGAGTATGCGCCGGCGGAAGATCCGGGCGTGGTTTCTGTAACGGAGATCTACGAATACTACAAACAGCACGGCTACGAGACCGTTGTGATGGGCGCAAGCTTCCGTAACATCGGTGAAATTCTTGAGCTGGCGGGCTGCGATCGCCTGACCATCGCACCGGCGCTGCTGAAAGAGCTGGCGGAAAGCGAAGGGGCTATCGAGCGTAAACTGTCCTTCTCTGGCGAAGTGAAAGCGCGTCCGGAACGCATCACCGAGTCTGAGTTCCTGTGGCAGCACAACCAGGATCCCATGGCGGTAGACAAGCTGGCGGACGGTATCCGTAAGTTTGCTGTTGACCAGGAAAAACTGGAAAAAATGATCGGCGACCTGCTGTAATCATTGATGCGTGACCGGTACGCCGGTCACGCTACCTCTTCTCAACCCTGTCTGTCCTTCCCTTCGCAGTGTATCATTCTGTTTAACGAGACTGTTTAAATGGAATAATCATGAACACCTTACGTATTGGCTTAGTTTCCATTTCTGACCGCGCCTCCAGCGGTGTCTATCAGGATAAAGGTATTCCGGCGCTGGAAGAGTGGCTATCGACGGCGCTGACCACCCCTTTTGAGGTGCAGACACGCTTGATTCCTGACGAGCAGGCCATCATCGAACAAACGCTGTGTGAGCTGGTGGACGAGATGAGTTGCCATCTGGTGCTGACCACCGGCGGCACCGGTCCTGCGCGTCGTGATGTGACGCCGGATGCGACCCTCGCAGTTGCCGATCGCCAGATGCCTGGTTTTGGCGAACAGATGCGGCAGATTAGCCTGCACTTTGTACCGACGGCGATCCTGTCGCGCCAGGTCGGGGTGATTCGCAAGCAGGCGTTAATCCTCAATTTACCGGGCCAGCCGAAATCCATTAAAGAGACTCTGGAAGGCGTGAAGGATGCCGAAGGGAATGTCGTTGTGGCGGGTATCTTCGCAAGTGTACCGTATTGTATACAGCTTCTCGAAGGGCCGTATGTGGAAACCGCGCCGAAAATCGTAGCATCTTTTCGCCCGAAAAGCGCAAGACGTGAAATAAACGCCTGAAATTAGCCTTTTCGTAAGATAAGCGGCGGTGAAAGTGGCGTGTTGATTTGTTTACGATATAGTAAGTTTTACTTTACATATGTCGTTCATAACAATGCTCCACTGACTTATGGTTCGCTATGTCACAACATACACGCCCCCTGAATCGCCAGGATTACAAAACGCTGACGCTGGCCGCCCTTGGCGGCGCGCTTGAGTTTTATGATTTTATTATCTTTGTCTTTTTCGCTGCAGTGGTAGGTGAGTTGTTTTTCCCCGCTGATATTCCCGAATGGCTACGTCAGGTTCAAACCTTTGGCATCTTCGCTGCCGGATATCTGGCGCGTCCGTTAGGCGGCATCATCATGGCGCACTTTGGCGATCTGGTTGGGCGCAAAAAGATGTTCACCCTGAGCATTTTGTTGATGGCGGTTCCCACGCTGGCGATTGGTCTGCTGCCAACGTACGCCTCTATGGGAATTATTGCGCCGCTATTGTTGCTGCTGATGCGTATTTTGCAGGGGGCGGCGATTGGCGGTGAAGTTCCGGGTGCATGGGTGTTTGTGGCCGAGCACGTTCCCGAACGTCGTATCGGCATTGCCTGCGGAACGCTAACGGCGGGTCTGACGGTGGGGATCCTGCTGGGTTCCGTAGTAGCCACTCAGGTGAATACCCTTTTAACGCAACAGGCCGTGCATGACTATGGCTGGCGAATTCCGTTCTTGTTGGGTGGGATTTTTGGGCTGGTGGCGATGTATTTACGCCGTTGGTTACAGGAAACGCCGATCTTTCTGGAGATGCAGCAGCGTAAGACGCTGGCGCAGGAACTGCCGGTGAAGTCGGTCGTAGTGAAACATCAGAAGGCAGTGGTGATCTCCATGCTTCTGACCTGGCTGCTCTCCGCAGGGATCGTGGTGGTGATTTTAATGTCGCCAGTCTGGCTGCAAAAGCAGTACGGACTAGCCCCAGCCCTGACGTTGCAGGCAAACAGCGTGGCGACCATTATGCTTTGCATGGGTTGCCTGTTGGCGGGCTTTATTGTCGACCGCGTTGGCGCCAGCAAAACCTTTATTGTTGGCAGCCTGTTATTGGCTTGTTCGAGCGGGTTGTTCTACCACCTGGCGGGCACACATCCGCAATATCTGTTCCTGCTTTATGGGCTGGTGGGGCTGTGTGTGGGAGTGGTGGGCGCAGTGCCATACGTGATGGTGCGCGCGTTTCCTGCGGAAGTCCGCTTTACCGGCATTTCATTTTCCTACAATGTTTCTTATGCCATTTTCGGTGGGCTGACGCCGATTGTCGTCACATTGCTGATGAGCGTCTCGCCGATGGCTCCAGGCTGGTATGTGCTGGCGTTGTCGCTGGTGGGATTGGGACTGGGAATTTGGTTGCGACAGGACATGTATTATCGCGATACGGAAATGCAGGCTGAGCTACAACAGCCGTAATAATGATCCCCCCTTAGCGGGGGGATACTGATGAATCAGTGTTTTTCACCAATCGGCAGAATGGTACGGCCAAACTGTTCGTTCAGCACTTCGCCCATCGCCAGGTAAATGGCGCTGGCGCCACACACTAAGCCAACCCAGCCGGCAAAGTGGATCACGGCTTCGTTACCCGCGATGTTACCCACAGCCAACAGAGCGAACAGAACCGTCAGGCTCAGGAACACGAACTGCAGCATGCGTGCGCCCGTCAGCGTACCGAAGAACATAAACAGTGTGAATACGCCCCACAGGCCCAGGTAGGCGCCAAGGAACTGGGCATTCGGCGCTTCTGTCAGACCCATTTTCGGCATCAGCAGGATCGCGACCAGCGTCAGCCAGAACGAGCCGTAAGAGGTGAAAGCGGTCAAACCGAAGGTATTCCCTTTTTTGTATTCCAGCAGGCCGGCAAAAATTTGCGCGATACCGCCGTAGAAAATTCCCATCGCGAGAATAATACCGTCAAGAGCGAAGAAACCCGCGTTATGCAGGTTAAGCAGAATGGTGGTCATGCCGAAGCCCATCAGGCCCAGCGGTGCCGGGTTAGCCAACTTAGTGTTGCCCATAAATCCTCAAGATCATCATTAATTGAATGGTGAAATAGTTATCCCCGCTAAAACATGACGCCGTTCGGGGCGCGGCATAATAATCAGGAGAGAAGGGGCTGTCTATGATCTCATCGGGGGAAAAGAGTGAATTTTTGCCGTGATCGCCATCACACATCATCCAGGCGATTTATTTCAACAAAAGCAAAAATTTTTTTCATTCCCCCCTTGATGAAGTGGGTTACGACCCCACTTAGTAGTCAACCGCAGTGGTGAGTCTGAAAAAAAACGAATCAGGGTAGTTGAAACCGCACGTTTCGCCCTTATTACAGACTCACAACCACATGTTGACCGAATTTTTAGTGGAGACGTTTAGATGGGTAAAATTATTGGTATCGACCTGGGTACTACCAACTCTTGTGTAGCGATTATGGACGGCACTACTGCACGTGTGCTGGAGAACGCCGAGGGCGATCGCACCACGCCTTCTATCATTGCTTATACCCAGGATGGTGAAACTCTGGTTGGTCAGCCGGCTAAACGTCAGGCAGTGACAAACCCGCAAAACACCCTGTTTGCGATTAAACGCCTGATTGGCCGCCGCTTCCAGGACGAAGAAGTTCAACGTGATGTTTCCATCATGCCGTACAAAATCATTGGCGCCGACAACGGCGACGCATGGCTGGATGTGAAAGGTCAGAAAATGGCACCGCCGCAGATCTCGGCTGAAGTGCTGAAGAAAATGAAGAAAACGGCTGAAGATTACCTGGGTGAACCGGTAACGGAAGCGGTTATCACTGTACCTGCTTACTTTAACGATGCTCAGCGTCAGGCAACCAAAGACGCCGGTCGTATCGCAGGTCTGGAAGTGAAACGTATCATCAACGAACCGACTGCCGCTGCGCTGGCATACGGTCTGGATAAAGAAGTCGGTAACCGTACTATCGCGGTTTACGACCTCGGTGGTGGTACTTTCGATATCTCTATTATCGAAATCGACGAAGTTGATGGCGAAAAAACCTTCGAAGTTCTGGCAACCAACGGTGATACCCACCTGGGTGGTGAAGACTTCGACAGCCGTATGATCAACTATCTGGTTGAAGAATTTAAGAAAGATCAGGGCATTGACCTGCGTAACGATCCGCTGGCCATGCAGCGCCTGAAAGAAGCGGCAGAAAAAGCGAAAATCGAGCTTTCTTCTGCGCAGCAGACCGACGTGAACCTGCCGTACATCACTGCAGATGCCACCGGTCCGAAACACATGAATATCAAAGTGACTCGCGCGAAACTGGAAAGCCTGGTCGAAGATCTGGTGAACCGTTCCATCGAGCCGCTGAAAGTCGCTCTGCAGGACGCTGGCCTGTCCGTATCTGATATCAACGACGTTATCCTCGTGGGTGGTCAGACGCGTATGCCAATGGTGCAGAAGAAAGTAGCTGAGTTCTTTGGTAAAGAACCGCGTAAAGACGTGAACCCGGACGAAGCCGTGGCGATCGGTGCTGCCGTTCAGGGTGGTGTATTGACCGGTGATGTGAAAGACGTACTGCTGCTGGACGTTACCCCGCTGTCTCTGGGTATCGAAACCATGGGTGGTGTGATGACGGCGCTGATCTCCAAAAACACCACTATCCCGACCAAGCACAGCCAGGTGTTCTCTACTGCGGAAGACAACCAGTCTGCGGTAACCATCCATGTGCTGCAGGGTGAACGTAAACGTGCGTCTGATAACAAATCTCTGGGTCAGTTCAACCTGGATGGGATCAACCCGGCACCGCGCGGCATGCCGCAGATCGAAGTGACCTTCGATATCGATGCTGACGGTATCCTGCACGTTTCCGCGAAAGACAAAAACAGCGGTAAAGAGCAGAAGATCACCATCAAGGCGTCTTCTGGTCTGAATGAAGAAGAAATTCAGAAAATGGTTCGCGAAGCGGAAGCGAACGCCGAGTCTGACCGTAAGTTCGAAGAGCTGGTTCAGACCCGCAACCAGGGTGACCATCTGTTGCACAGCACTCGCAAGCAGGTTGAGGAAGCCGGCGAACAACTGCCAGCTGACGACAAAACCGCTATCGAGTCTGCACTGAGCGCACTGGAAACGGCTCTGAAAGGTGAAGACAAAGCGGCTATCGAAGCGAAGATGCAGGAGCTGGCGCAGGTTTCCCAGAAACTGATGGAAATCGCTCAACAGCAGCACGCACAGCAGCAGGCAGGTTCCGCTGACGCTTCCACAAACAACGCGAAAGATGATGATGTTGTCGACGCTGAGTTTGAAGAAGTGAAAGACAAAAAATAATCGCCCTTTGAACGGGTAATTACTGGCACGGGCGAAGAGGTTTCCTCTCCGCCCGTGCACGCATGTTAAGGGCAGATAAAAAGAGATGGCTAAGCAAGACTATTACGAGATTTTAGGCGTTTCCAAATCAGCGGAAGAGCGTGAAATCAAAAAGGCCTACAAGCGCCTGGCCATGAAATTTCACCCGGACCGTAATCAGGGTGATAAAGAGGCCGAAGCCAAGTTTAAAGAGATCAAAGAAGCGTATGAAGTCCTGACCGACTCGCAAAAACGCGCCGCTTACGACCAGTACGGACATGCTGCGTTTGAGCAAGGCGGTATGGGTGGCGGCGGCGGTTTTGGCGGCGGCGCTGACTTCAGCGATATCTTTGGTGACGTTTTTGGCGATATCTTTGGCGGTGGTCGGGGTCGTCAACGTGCTGCGCGTGGGGCCGATTTACGTTACAACATGGATCTCACCCTGGAAGAAGCCGTACGTGGCGTGACCAAAGAGATCCGCATTCCGACGCTGGAAGAGTGTGATGTTTGCCACGGCAGTGGCGCGAAAGCGGGGACTCAGCCGCAGACTTGTCCGACCTGTCATGGTTCCGGTCAGGTGCAGATGCGCCAGGGGTTCTTCGCGGTTCAGCAAACCTGTCCGCACTGTCAGGGACGCGGTACGCTGATCAAAGATCCGTGCAACAAGTGCCACGGCCATGGTCGCGTCGAGAAGAGCAAAACGCTGTCGGTTAAAATCCCGGCTGGCGTGGATACCGGCGACCGCATTCGTCTTTCAGGCGAAGGTGAAGCTGGCGAGCACGGCGCACCGGCAGGGGACCTGTACGTTCAGGTTCAGGTGAAACAGCACCCGATCTTCGAACGTGAAGGTAACAACCTGTACTGTGAAGTGCCGATTAACTTTGCGATGGCTGCACTTGGCGGTGAGATTGAAGTTCCGACGCTGGATGGCCGCGTGAAGCTGAAAGTGCCCAGCGAAACGCAGACCGGAAAACTGTTCCGCATGCGTGGCAAAGGCGTGAAGTCAGTCCGTGGTGGCGCGCAGGGCGATTTGTTGTGCCGCGTCGTGGTCGAAACACCGGTCGGTCTGAACGAGAAGCAGAAACAACTGCTGAAAGACCTGCAGGAAAGCTTTGGCGGCCCAACCGGCGAAAATAACAGCCCGCGCTCCAAGAGTTTCTTCGACGGTGTGAAAAAGTTCTTTGACGATTTGACCCGCTAATCACTGGCTAACGACGTTCTCATTGAGTAAAAACCGGTATTCCCTGTGAGGGGATACCGGTTTTTTATTATCTGGACCCCACTGTTTGTTTATAAAAATGAATGTGATTTTTATAACAAGCTGAATAAACAGGTATACGGCACCAGAATAAAATAATAGATGAGTCTTTATTAAAAGTGATGGACTTAGCATCTCTAAAACAACATTTTTTGACACCTTGTTTTTGGCAGGCTTTAACATCTTCTGATGTGAGATTTACATCACTCTTCTTCGATTCTGTTCAGTTAGTATTTGTCGCCGTAGTAAAGGGGTTTTACTGCGGAATAAAATATAGCTATGAGGAATAGATTAAATGCCTCGGATAAAAAACGTATTATTAACCAGTCTGGTGCTGGCTGCGCCTTCTCTTTTTAGCCACTCCGCACAGGCGCTGGAATATAAAAATGCGTTCGGTTCAATTAATGCGGGTTATGCTGACTGGAATAGCGGGTTTGTCAATGTTCATCGTGGCGAAGTCTGGAAAGCGACAGCAGATTTCGGTATCAATTTTAAAGAGGCTGAGTTTTATTCATTTTATGAAAGCAATGTCTTAAATCACTCTGTTGCCGGGCGTAACCATACGGTATCAGCCATGACCCATGTCCGCCTGTTTGATTCCAACTATACCTTCTTCGGCAAACTTTATGGTCAGTGGGAAAACACCTGGGGCGATGACCTTGATATGTTTTATGGCCTGGGCTATCTCGGCTGGACAGGTAATTGGGGGTTCTTTAAACCGTATATTGGATTACATAATCAATCTGGCGATTATGTTTCGCAGAAATACGGGCAAACCAGTGGCTGGAACGGTTATGTGCTGGGATGGACTGCGGCCTATAATTTTACGCTTCTTGAGGAGAAATTCGTTCTCTCAAACTGGAATGAAATTGAATTCGATCGCAATAACGCTTACGCGGAACAGCAATATGGTGACTATGGCATTAATGGCGGTCTGACGCTGGCATGGAAATTCTATCCCTGCTGGAAGGCGACGGTCACCTGGCGTTATTTCGAAAATAAATTAGGTTTCGACGGTTTCGGTGACCAGATGATTTATATGGTCGGATATGAATTTTAATAAAAGGCAAAGGAGTTGAAATGAAAAGAACAATCGTTGCCAGTATGATTGGTCTGGCGTTATGTGCCGGAAGCACATTGCAAACCGTGCAGGCGGCGTTGGATAAACGGCCTAATCTGGTCATTATTATGGCTGATGATCTGGGCTATGGTGATTTGGCCACTTATGGACATCAAATCGTAAAAACTCCTAATATCGACAAACTGGCGCAGGACGGGGTGAAATTCACCGACTACTATGCGCCCGCTCCGTTGTGTTCTCCTTCTCGGGCCGGGTTATTAACCGGACGAATGCCATTTCGCACCGGGATCCGCTCCTGGATCCCGGAAGGAAAAAATGTCGCACTGGGCCGTAACGAACTGACGATTGCCAACCTGTTAAAGCAGCAGGGTTATGACACGGCGATGATGGGGAAATTACACCTCAATGCGGGAGGTGAGCGTACCGATCAGCCGCAGGCAAAAGATATGGGCTTTGACTACAGTCTGGTGAATGCGGCGGGGTTCGTGACAGATTCCACGTTAGATAATGCAAAAGAACGACCGCGTAACGGCATGGTGTATCCGACCGGATTTTTGCGTAATGGCAAACCCATTGGTCGAGCGGAAACTTACAGCGGTGAACTGGTCAGTTCAGAAGCGGTTAACTGGCTGGATAACAAAAAAGATGATAATCCGTTTTTCTTGTATGTCGCCTTTACGGAGGTCCACAGCCCGTTGGCTTCTCCGAAAAAATACCTCGATATGTATTCGCAGTATATGAGCGCTTATCAGAAACAGCATCCGGAGGAGTTCTACGGTGACTGGGCGGATAAACCCTGGCGCGGCACGGGAGAATATTACGCGAACATCAGTTACCTGGATGCCCAGGTCGGTAAAGTGCTGGATAAGATAAAAGCAATGGGTGAAGAAGAGAACACCATTGTGATTTTTACCAGCGATAACGGCCCGGTGACGCGTGAGGCGCGTAAAATATATGAACTGAATCTCGCGGGTGAGACGGATGGGTTACGTGGCCGTAAAGATAACCTGTGGGAAGGTGGGATTCGTGTTCCGGCAATCATTAAGTATGGCAATCATCTTCCACAGGGAATGGTCACGGATACACCGGCTTACGGTCTTGACTGGCTGCCGACGCTGGCAAGCATGATGAATTTTAAACTGCCAACCGATCGTACTTATGACGGGCAATCCCTGGCTCCCGTACTGGCGAATAAAACCTTAAAACGCGAAAAACCGATGATCTTTGGTATTGATATGCCTTTACAGGATGATCCGACCGATGAATGGGCGATTCGGGATGGCGACTGGAAAATGATCATCGATCGTGAAAATAAACCCAAGTATCTCTATAACCTGAAAAAGGATCGTTCCGAGACGCTTAATCAGTTGGGTAAACAGCCTGAAATCGAAAAAAGAATGTATGGCGAATTCCTGAAATATAAACAGAACATTGATAATGATTCTTTAATGAAGGCTCGCGGTGATAAACCGACACCGGTTACCTGGAGTTAATGGACGAATAATAAGAACAGTAAGTATGCCACATAGGGCGCTGCCCGCCTGATTCAGTACATCGTGCTGAATCAGGTCCTTTTATTAATGGGTCTGGTGATGCAAAGAAAAAGCTGTCAGGTCATGGTGAAACCAACAGGATCGGTCTGCAATCTGGACTGTAAATACTGTTTTTATCTGGAGAAAGAGAAGCTCTATCCCGATAGAAAAAGTCATTACAGAATGTCAGATGAGATGCTTGAATTATTCGTCAAACAGCATATCGCCGCACAGGATGTGGATGACGTTATTTTTGCGTGGCAGGGAGGAGAGCCTACGCTGATGGGGATTGCGTTTTATCGGCGGGCCGTTGAACTCCAGCAGCGTTATGCGGCCGGAAAAACAATCATTAATACCTTTCAGACGAACGGCATTTTGATCGACGATGCATGGGCGCGTTTTTTCAGGCAACAGGATTTTCTGGTCGGCATCTCTATTGATGGTGATGCTGCATTGCATGATGAATGGCGGGTGACGCGTGCCGGCAAATCGACGCATGCTAACGTTGTCCGGGCGCTTCAATGTCTGGTGCGCCATGATGTTGAATTTAATACGCTCACGGTGGTGAACGGCACGAATATGCACCATCCACTCCTGGTCTATCAGTTTCTGAAAAGTATCGGGAGTCGCTATATGCAGTTTATTCCACTGGTCGAACGAAGGTCTGCCAGTAATAATTCGATGCTGGCGACGCCTGCGGATAAGCAAGCCGCAGTGATGCCATGGTCTGTTGAATCCCTGGTATTTGGCCAGTTTCTTAATGCCATTTTTGATGTCTGGCTCCGTCAGGATATTGGCGATATCGGTATACAGTTATTTGAGCAGACGCTGGCGGCCTGGTGTGGGTTGCCGCCGCAGGTATGCGTATTTTCTCCAACGTGTGGCAGTGCTTTTGCAATGGAAATGAACGGTGATGTCTATAACTGCGATCACTTTGTTTATCCGCAGTACGCGTTGGGAAATATTAAGAACACGACACTGCGTGCGATGAATAACAGTGAGCAAAATATGCGGTTTGGCGATGAGAAGCGTCGAACCATGGCGCAGGAGTGCCATTCCTGTCCGTGGCAGTTTGCCTGTCACGGCGGCTGTCCTAAGCACCGCTTTTTGCCGACCGACTTCGGCTCTTTTGCACAAAACTACCTGTGCGCGGGCTACCAGGCCTTTTTTGCCCACACCGCACCCGCAATGAAATCAATGAAAGCGCTCTATGAAAAAGGTATTTCACCTTCAGAGATAAAATCGTTATTCGCTTGAAGGCGATATTCGCAGGGAGTGAATATGTTTTCACGTATTAATGTCGATGCATGCAAAACGTCAGGCTGTAAAAACCTCGGCGTGTTGAATAGCCCTGACTATTCGGTGCAGGGGAAATATGTCCTGTGTCGTGCGTGTGGATTTTTGTTCCCTCTGATTTCTGAACGTTCACTGAACCTTTTTCGCCAATCGGCTAATCAGCTATGGTCAGGTCTGATTAAAGTTTGCCCGGGCTGTGGAGGGGCCACATTAAAGAAATATGGCTTTTCCGCTCAGGGAGCGCCGCGGCTCTATTGTCTCCAGTGCCATAAAACTTTTATTTCTCCCGTTGGGGATAAAACCGATCCTCGCCAGGAAGCGCTCGCCAGGCTTATTCAAGAAGGACACTCGCTGGCAGATATTCGTACCTCGTTAACGCTCGATAGCACGGGCCTGAACCGGGTATTACAAAAATTATCCCGCCAGTCGAATCAGGTGGAACGTGCGTATATTTTCCAAAAATTGGATTTAATCATGAGTACCTGTGCTTTTCGGGTAAAGTTTAACGGCGGCGACGGCTGTTTGTATGTTCTGGTCACGGCTGAGGAGAACAGTGGCAGGGTGATTGCCGTCACCACGAATTATTCAATGCTGCCTGTAGAAGACGAATACCGGTACACATCTTATTATGAAGAGCGCCTCGCACCCGGCACATTAACGCATCTCGTCCAGCGTAAAGAGCTGATCATCATGCGCCGCAATATCTTATTCGATGTGGACTATGGCCCCGCGTCGCTGCATAAAAACGATCCAGGGATGTTGGTCAAACCGGTTCTGCCTGCTTACCGACATTTTGAGTTAGTGAAAGCGTTGACGGATGAACGTTCCCTCAACGTTCAACACTACATAGAACAGGAATGTTTTATCTTTGGTGGATGCCTGATGGCGAATTTGCAGCATGTTCAGCAAGGCCGTTGCCATATTTCCTTTGTGAGAGAAAGAGGGTGTTCACCGCGGCAAAACGACATCCCATACCGAATGTTTCAGAGTGGCGGTATTCGTAACAATGTCTGGCGCACGTTTTCTAACCGGGATTATGCACTGGCGATATGTAATCTCACCGGTACTAAAAAAACGAGCATGTTGCGCTATGCCACGCTTGCTGGCGCAACGGCGTTCATTCAATACATCAATAATCATCCGTTTCTACCGCAGCTTAATCGTATGTCCCCAGCCAATGTCACCGCCACGCTGGACTACCTCCGCTACACCTTCAATCGTCTGTGCAACGAACAGTACGATCGCTGATTCCGTCATACTTCATGATACAATTTACTCGAAAAAACCGATCGTTTAACCATATATAATCTAATTTTAACGATGAGTTGTGGGGAGTATAATAGTAATTACGAAGTATTCACCTTATAGAGAGAATAAAAAGTGAAACATCTGCATCGTTTCTTCAGCAGTGATGCCTCTGGGGGCATCATTCTTATCATCGCCGCCGCACTGGCCATGCTGATGGCCAACATGGGTGTAACCAGTGGATGGTACCACGCCTTTCTCGAGACGCCTGTCCAACTGCGCGTTGGTGCGCTTGAGATCAATAAAAACATGCTGTTATGGATCAATGACGCCCTGATGGCGGTGTTTTTCCTGTTGATTGGCCTTGAGGTTAAGCGTGAGCTGATGCAGGGCTCACTGGCGAGTTTGCGTCAGGCGGCTTTCCCGGTGATTGCCGCCATCGGCGGAATGATTGTCCCGGCGCTGCTGTACCTGGCCTTTAACTATGCCGATCCGATCACTCGCGAAGGCTGGGCGATCCCGGCCGCCACGGATATTGCGTTTGCGCTGGGCGTTCTGGCGCTGCTCGGCAGTCGGGTGCCGTTGGCGCTGAAAATTTTCCTGATGGCGCTGGCGATCATCGACGATCTCGGCGCGATAGTCATTATTGCTCTGTTTTATACCAACGATCTGTCGATGGTTTCGCTGGGCGTTGCGGCGTTTGCCATAGCATTGCTGGCGATTCTGAATCTGTGCGGCGTCCGGCGCACGGGGGTGTACATCCTCATTGGCGCAATACTGTGGACCGCGGTGCTGAAATCCGGCGTCCATGCGACGCTGGCGGGCGTGATCGTCGGCTTTTTCATTCCATTGAAAGAGAAACACGGGCGTTCCCCGGCAAAGCGTCTGGAACATGTTCTGCATCCGTGGGTGGCGTATCTGATCCTGCCGCTGTTTGCTTTTGCCAATGCGGGCGTTTCATTGCAGGGCGTGACGATGGACGGACTGACGTCCATTCTGCCGCTCGGCATTATTGCGGGCCTGCTGGTAGGTAAGCCGCTGGGGATCAGCCTGTTCTGTTGGTTGGCGCTGCGTCTGAAGCTGGCGCAACTGCCGGAAGGAACCTCATTCCCGCAAATCATGGCGGTCGGCATCCTGTGCGGCATTGGTTTTACGATGTCGATCTTTATCGCCAGCCTGGCCTTTGGCAGCGTGGATCCGGAGCTGATTAACTGGGCGAAGCTGGGGATCCTGATTGGCTCCTTGCTGTCAGCGGTGATTGGCTACAGCTTGCTGCGCGCACGTTTACGCCCGTCAGTCTGATTGGGCGAGTTAGCAGGGGAGCCTCGTTCGGCTCCCCCTTTGTGATATTTATCAGAGAGAGTGTATGTCCCACATTAATTACAACCATCTCTATTACTTTTGGCACGTCTATAAGGAGGGGTCCGTGGTCGGTGCGGCGGAAGCGCTTTATTTAACGCCGCAAACTATCACCGGACAGATTAAAGCGCTTGAGGAACGCCTGCAGGGCAAACTCTTCAAGCGTAAGGGGCGAGGTCTGGAGCCCAGCGAGCTCGGTGAGCTGGTTTTTCGCTATGCGGATAAAATGTTTACTCTCAGCCAGGAGATGCTGGATATCGTGAATTACCGCAAAGAGTCCAATCTGTTATTTGATGTGGGGGTGGCGGATGCGCTGTCGAAGCGATTGGTCAGCAACGTACTGGATGCCGCCGTCGTTGAAGGGGAACAGATCCACCTGCGCTGTTTTGAATCAACCCACGAAATGCTGCTGGAACAGCTCAGCCAGCATAAGCTGGATATGATTATCTCGGATTGCCCGATTGACTCGACGCAACAGGAAGGGCTGTTTTCGGTGAAGATTGGCGAGTGTAGCGTGAGCTTCTGGTGTACCCAGCCGTTACCGGAAAAATCCTTCCCGGCCTGTCTGGAAGAGCGACGTTTGCTGATCCCCGGCCGGCGTTCGATGTTAGGACGCAAGTTGCTGAACTGGATTAATTCCCAGGGGCTGAAGGTCGAGATTCTGGGAGAGTTCGATGACGCCGCATTGATGAAAGCCTTTGGCGCAACGCACAACGCGATTTTCGTGGCCCCGACGCTCTATGCGCATGACTTTTACGCAGACGATTCGGTGGTTGAAATTGGTCGCGTGGAGAATGTGATGGAGGAATACCATGCCATCTTTGCCGAGAGGATGATTCAGCATCCGGCGGTACAGCGTATCTGTAATACGAACTATTCGGCGTTATTTACGCCCCAGAACAAATAGTCCAGACATAAAAAAACCCGCTTGCGCGGGTTTTTTCACAAAGCAACAATCAACAGGCGATTAAGCCAGTTTGTTGATCTGTGCAGTCAGGTTAGCTTTATGACGTGCAGCTTTGTTTTTGTGGATCAGACCTTTAGCAGCCTGACGGTCCACGATTGGTTGCATTTCGTTAAATGCTTTCAGTGCAGTAGCTTTGTCGCCAGCTTCGATAGCTGCGTATACTTTCTTGATGAAAGTACGCATCATAGAGCGACGGCTTGCGTTGTGCTTACGAGCCTTTTCAGACTGAACGGCGCGCTTCTTAGCTGATTTGATATTAGCCAAGGTCCAACTCCCAAATGTGTTCTATATGGACAATTCAAAGGCCGAGGAATATGCCCTTTTAGCCTTCTTTTGTCAATGGATTTGTGCAAATAAGCGCCGTTAATCTAGCGGCACTCGTTACGTAGTGATGGCGCAGGATTCTACCAGCTTGCGGTCTGTGAATACAGCTTTTCAGCGATAAAAATTGAATTGCTTTGTCAGTTTGTGGTCGGTATTTGCCTCAGGGTAATGAAATCCATCTGCTTTCTGTTTCGCCACATCAATCGCCGGTTAACCTTGACCGCCGTACAAGGTATACTTTGGCGATTTTCACTGTTTTGAGCCAGACATGAAGCTGATACGCGGCATACATAATCTCAGTCAGGCCCCACACGGGTGTGTGCTGACTATTGGTAATTTCGACGGCGTGCATCGTGGTCATCGTGCGCTGCTGCAAGGTTTGCAGGAAGAAGGGCGCAGGCGTGGCTTACCGGTGATGGTGATGATTTTTGAGCCGCAGCCGCTCGAACTGTTTGCGACAGACAAAGCCCCTGCGCGGCTGACCCGCCTGCGTGAAAAATTGCGTTATCTCGCGCAATGCGGCGTCGATTACGTGCTGTGCGTGCGCTTTGACCGCCGTTTCGCCGCCCTGACGGCACAGACCTTTATCAGCGAACTGCTGGTGAATCGTCTTGGGGTGCAATTTCTCGCGGTGGGGGATGATTTCCGCTTTGGCGCTGGTCGCGAAGGCGATTTCTTGTTATTACAGAAGGCGGGTGTGGAATATGGTTTCGATATTACCAGCACCCAAACCTTCTGCGAAGGCGGCGTGCGTATCAGCAGTACCGCCGTGCGTCAGGCGCTGGCACAGGACAACCTGGCCCTCGCCGAAAGCCTGTTGGGCCATCCGTTTACCATTTCAGGCCGTGTTGTACACGGTGATGAACTCGGGCGCACCATTGGTTTCCCGACGGCAAACTTACCGCTGCGTCGTCAGGTTTCCCCGGTAAAAGGGGTCTATGCGGTAGAAGTGATGGGGCTTGGCGAGAAGCCATTGCCCGGCGTGGCGAACATCGGGACCCGTCCGACGGTTTCGGGCGTGCGCCAGCAACTGGAAGTGCATCTGCTGGATGTTGCAATGGACCTCTATGGTCGCCATATAGATGTAGTGCTGCGTAAAAAAATACGCAATGAACAGCGATTTGCTTCGCTGGATGAACTCAAAGCGCAGATTGCGCGAGATGAATTAACTGCCCGTGATTTTTTTGGGCTATCAAAACCGGCTTAAAGGCCTGGGTAATCAATACGGAACCGAGAATCTGATGAGTGACTATAAATCAACCCTGAATTTGCCGGAAACAGGGTTCCCGATGCGCGGCGATCTCGCCAAGCGTGAACCGGGAATGCTGGCGCGTTGGACTGATGATGACCTGTACGGCATCATTCGTGCGGCCAAAAAAGGCAAAAAAACCTTCATTCTGCATGATGGCCCTCCTTATGCGAATGGCAGCATTCATATTGGTCACTCGGTTAACAAGATTCTGAAAGACATTATCGTGAAGTCCAAAGGACTCGCGGGATATGACTCGCCTTACGTTCCGGGTTGGGACTGTCACGGTCTACCGATCGAATTGAAAGTGGAGCAGGAATTCGGCAAGCCGGGCGAAAAATTCACCGCGGCGGAGTTCCGTGCGAAGTGCCGTGAGTACGCTGCAACTCAGGTTGATGGGCAACGTAAAGACTTTATCCGTCTGGGCGTGCTCGGCGACTGGTCGCATCCGTATCTGACGATGGACTTCAAAACGGAAGCCAACATCATCCGCGCGTTGGGCAAAATCATCGGTAATGGTCATCTGCATAAAGGCGCGAAACCGGTGCACTGGTGCGTAGACTGCCGTTCTGCGCTGGCAGAAGCGGAAGTGGAATACTACGACAAAACCTCTCCGTCGATCGACGTGGCCTTTGTTGCTGCGGATCAGGACGCGGTGAAGGCAAAATTTGGCGTGGCGAATGTCAACGGGCCAATCTCGTTGGTCATCTGGACCACCACACCGTGGACGCTGCCGGCAAACCGCGCGATTTCCGTGGCGCCGGACTTTGACTACGCGCTGGTACAAATCGACGGTCAGGCGGTGATCCTGGCAAAAGATCTGGTTGAAAGCGTGATGCAGCGCATTGGCGCGACAGGCTATACCGTTCTCGCCACCGTAAAAGGGGCGGAGCTTGAACTGCTGCGCTTTACCCATCCGTTTATGGGCTTCGACGTTCCGGCGATCCTCGGCGATCACGTGACGCTGGATGCCGGTACTGGCGCGGTACATACCGCGCCAGGCCATGGTCCGGATGACTATGTCATCGGCCAGAAATACGGTCTGGAAGTTGCTAACCCGGTAGGTCCGGACGGCGCTTATCTGCCGGGTACTTATCCGACACTGGACGGTGTGAACGTCTTTAAAGCGAACGATATTGTGGTTGCGCTGCTGACCGAAAAAGGCGCGCTGCTGCACGTTGAGAAAATGCAGCACAGCTATCCGTGCTGCTGGCGTCACAAATCACCTATCATCTTCCGTGCAACCCCGCAGTGGTTCATCAGCATGGATCAGAAAGGTCTGCGCGAGCAGTCTCTGAAAGAGATCAAAGGCGTGCAGTGGATCCCGGACTGGGGTCAGGCGCGTATCGAATCGATGGTAGCGAACCGTCCTGACTGGTGTATTTCTCGTCAGCGTACCTGGGGCGTGCCGATGTCTCTGTTCGTTCACAAGGACACTGAAGAGCTGCACCCGCGCGCCATCGAACTGATGGAAGAAGTGGCAAAACGCGTTGAAGTTGACGGTATTCAGGCCTGGTGGGATCTCGACCCGAAAGACATTCTGGGTGACGAAGCCGATCAGTACGTGAAAGTGCCGGATACCCTGGACGTCTGGTTTGACTCTGGTTCAACGCACTCCTCCGTCGTGGATGTCCGCCCGGAGTTCGCCGGTCATGCTGCGGATATGTATCTGGAAGGCTCCGACCAGCATCGTGGTTGGTTCATGTCGTCTCTGATGATCTCCACCGCGATGAAAGGCAAAGCGCCGTATCGCCAGGTACTGACGCACGGTTTTACCGTCGATGGTCAGGGCCGCAAGATGTCCAAGTCTATCGGTAACACCGTTTCGCCGCAGGATGTGATGAACAAACTGGGCGCTGACATTCTGCGTCTGTGGGTGGCATCAACCGACTACACTGGTGAAATGGCGGTATCGGATGAGATCCTCAAACGTGCTGCCGACAGCTATCGTCGTATCCGTAACACCGCGCGCTTCCTGCTGGCGAACCTGAACGGGTTTGATCCGGCTAAAGACATGGTGAAACCGGAAGAGATGGTGGTACTGGACAGATGGGCGGTGGGCTGCGCGAAAGCGGCGCAGGAAGATATTCTGAAAGCGTACGAAGCCTACGATTTCCACGAAGTGGTACAGCGCCTGATGCGTTTCTGCTCCGTCGAAATGGGGTCGTTCTATCTCGACATCATCAAAGACCGTCAGTACACCGCGAAAGCGGAAAGCCGGGCGCGTCGCAGCTGTCAGACCGCGCTGTACCATATCGCGGAAGCGCTGGTACGCTGGATGGCGCCGATCATGTCCTTCACCGCAGATGAAATCTGGGGCTACCTGCCGGGTTCTCGTGAGCAGTATGTCTTCACCGGTGAGTGGTACGAAGGCTTGTTTGGTCTGGCGGACAGCGAAGCGATGAACGATAGCTTCTGGGACGAGCTGCTGAAAGTGCGTGGCGAAGTGAACAAAGTGATCGAACAGGCGCGTGCGGATAAGAAAGTGGGCGGTTCTCTGGAAGCGGCAGTCACCCTGTACGCCGAACCTGAACTGGCTGCGAAGCTGACCGCACTGGGCGATGAATTACGATTTGTCCTGTTGACCTCCGGGGCGAAAGTCGCTGACTATGCCGGGGCTCCTGCAGATGCGCAGCAGAGCGAACTGCTCAAAGGGCTGAAAATCGCCCTGAGTAAAGCCGAAGGTGATAAGTGCCCGCGTTGCTGGCATTACACGACGGATGTCGGCAAGGTAGCGGAACACGCAGAAATTTGCGGACGCTGTGTCAGCAACATCGCCGGTGATGGCGAAAAACGTAAGTTTGCCTGATGAGTAAGCCTCTTTGTTCAACAGGGCTACGCTGGCTGTGGCTGGTGGTAGTCGTGCTGATTATCGATTTGGGCAGCAAGTACCTGATCCTCCAGAATTTTGCTCTGGGGGATACGGTGCCGTTGTTCCCGTCGCTTAATCTGCATTATGCGCGTAACTATGGTGCGGCATTTAGCTTCCTCGCCGATAGCGGCGGCTGGCAGCGCTGGTTCTTTGCCGGTATCGCGATCGGTATCTGTGTCATTCTGGCGGTGATGATGTATCGCTCCAGCGCGACGCAAAAGCTGAATAACATCGCGTATGCGCTAATCATTGGCGGCGCGCTGGGGAACCTGTTCGATCGCCTGTGGCATGGTTTCGTGGTCGATATGATCGATTTCTACGTTGGGGACTGGCATTTTGCTACGTTTAACCTCGCCGATAGTGCGATCTGTATCGGCGCCGCAATGATTGTCCTGGAAGGATTCCTGCCGAAAAAGCAGGCGTAATACAGTGCCGGATGGTGGCGTAATCGCCTTATCCGGCCTATAAAATAGCGCGATCCTTGTAGGCCCGATAAGTGCAAGTGCCATCGGGCTAACTGGTGAGTCACAACAAGTGAGCAACCTGCATGTCTAAATCAGTACAGAGTAACAGTGCGGTGCTGGTGCACTTCACCTTAAAACTCGACGATGGCTCCACCGCAGAGTCAACCCGTAATAACGGCAAGCCCGCGCTTTTTCGCCTGGGGGATGGCTCTCTGTCTGAAGGACTGGAGCAACATCTTCTCGGACTGAAAGACGGCGATAAAACCACTTTTTCCCTGGAGCCGGATGCCGCGTTTGGCATCACGACGCCTGACCTGATTCAGTATTTCTCGCGCCGCGAATTTATGGACGCCGGCGAACCTGAAATCGGGGCTATTATGCTCTTTACCGCAATGGACGGCAGTGAGATGCCTGGTGTGATCCGCGAAATCAACGGTGACTCGATCACCGTCGATTTTAACCATCCGCTGGCCGGGCATACCGTTCATTTTGATATTGAAGTGCTGGAAGTCGATCCGGCACTGGAGGCGTAACATGCAGATCCTGTTGGCCAACCCGCGCGGTTTTTGCGCTGGTGTAGACCGCGCTATCAGCATTGTTGAAAACGCGCTGGCCATCTACGGCGCGCCGATTTACGTTCGTCATGAAGTGGTACATAACCGCTACGTGGTCGACAGCCTGCGCGAACGCGGGGCGATTTTCATCGAGCAGATCAGCGAAGTGCCAGACGGCGCGATCCTGATCTTCTCCGCGCACGGCGTCTCTCAGGCGGTGCGCAACGAAGCGAAAGGCCGTGACCTCACTGTCTTTGATGCGACCTGTCCGCTGGTAACCAAAGTGCATATGGAAGTGGCGCGCGCCAGTCGTCGTGGCGAAGAGTCGATCCTGATTGGTCACGCCGGACACCCTGAAGTGGAAGGCACAATGGGGCAGTACAGCAACCCGGCAGGGGGCATGTACCTGGTGGAATCGCCGGAAGATGTTTTTTCGCTCAAGGTGAAAAACGAAGGCAAGCTCTCCTTTATGACCCAGACCACGCTCTCCGTGGACGATACCTCAGACGTGATTGACGCACTGCGTCAGCGCTTCCCGAAAATCGTCGGACCGCGTAAAGATGACATTTGCTACGCCACTACCAACCGTCAGGAAGCGGTGCGCGCGCTGGCGGAGCAGGCGGATGTTGTGCTGGTGGTGGGCTCAAAAAACTCATCGAACTCCAACCGTCTGGCTGAACTGGCGCAGCGGATGGGGAAAGCGGCATTTCTGATTGACGATGCGACCGACATTCAGGAAGAGTGGGTGAACAATGCCAGCTGCGTTGGCGTGACTGCCGGGGCATCCGCGCCGGATATTCTGGTGCAAAACGTGATTGCCCGCCTGCAGGAACTCGGCGGCGGCGAAGCGGTTCCGCTGGAAGGGCGTGAAGAGAACATCGTTTTCGAAGTGCCGAAAGAGCTGCGTGTGGATGTTCGTGAAGTAGAATGATTTAGTTCACGCTAATCTGTGCGAAGATGCCGGGTCTGATACCCGGTATTTTTTTATGGAGAAATCATGCGTCTGCCCATTATTCTCGACACCGATCCGGGCATTGATGATGCTGCGGCGATTGCTGCTGCGCTGTTTGCCCCTCAGCTCGATCTGCAACTGATGACCACGGTCGCCGGTAATGTTTCCGTGGAAAAGACCACCCGCAACGCCCTGCAACTGCTGCATTTCTGGAATGCCGACATTCCCCTCGCCCAGGGGGCCGCCACGCCGCTGTTACGTCCGCTACGCGATGCCGCCTATGTTCACGGCGAATCCGGCATGGAAGGCTATGATTTTGTCGAGCATGACCGACAACCGCTGGCGAAACCGGCGTTTATCGCCCTTCGTGACGCGCTGATCAGCGCCCCGGAGCCGATCACGCTGGTGGCGATTG
Organism: Citrobacter sp. RHB20-C16; assembly: GCF_013890155.1. Classification (NCBI taxonomy): domain Bacteria; kingdom Pseudomonadati; phylum Pseudomonadota; class Gammaproteobacteria; order Enterobacterales; family Enterobacteriaceae; genus Citrobacter; species Citrobacter sp. RHB20-C16. The sequence goes on from NZ_CP057630.1 coordinate 973,523, forward strand.
GTCCGCTGACGAATATTGCGCTGCTGCTGATGCACTATCCGGAGTGCACCTTCAACATCCGCCGTCTGGTGATCATGGGCGGTTCTGCCGGACGGGGAAATTTCACCCCTAACGCTGAATTCAATATCGCCGTCGATCCGGAAGCCGCAGCGCGCGTATTCGAAAGTGGCATTGAGATTGTGATGTGTGGGCTGGATGTCACAAACCAGGCGATGTTGACGCCGGATTATCTGGCCTCGCTGCCCACCCTCAATCGCACTGGAAAGATGTTACATGCCTTGTTCAGCCACTATCGCAGCGGGACAATGCGCACCGGCGTGCGAATGCACGATCTCTGCGCGATTGCCTGGCTGGTGCGTCCGGATCTGTTTACCGTCAAGCCGTGCTTTGTCGCGGTTGAAACCCGGGGGGATTATACCGCCGGGACGACCGTGGTGGATATTGAAGGGCGGATGAACAGACCAGCAAACGTGCAGGTCGCTCTGGAAATTAATGTTGCAGGGTTCCAGCAGTGGGTGGCAGAAGTTCTGGCACTGGCACCGTAAGGAGTGTGATGCGCACCGCACTCTGTGGACGGAACTGGTAGGTTAATCGATTAATCTGCTAATCTGATTCTGTTGTTCTCCTCGGGCCGGAGACACATATGAATCTTACTTTTATCCAGCCACCGCAGGTGGAATGGGCGAGCGGCGCGTTGGCAAAAGGGCCGCTGTTACGTAAATCAACCCGCATTCAGGATCTCATTGAGGTTTTTGCCGATGAGCCTGCCCGGCAACAGTTGGCGGGCGAACACGTGGTGTATGACGTTGAGATGCTGGCGACTTCTTCGGCGGAAGGCGAACTCTATACGGGCGTGACGCATCTTTATCCCGGACATGTCGGCGGTGAATACTTTATGACCCGCGGGCATTTCCATGCGCGCCGTGAACAGGGCGAAGTCTATTTTGGCCTGCGCGGAAAGGGACTTTTGCTGCTGCAAAATGAGCACGGGCAGGCGCGACTGGAAAACGTTTTCGCCGGATCCATTCATATCATCCCAGGTTTTACCGCACACCGCTTAATCAACACCGGAAATGAGGTGCTCTCCGCGCTTGCAGTCTGGCCTGCTATCGCCGGACATGATTATGCGGCGCTGGCGAAGGGGTTCACCCTCAGGGTCTTTGAGGAAAATCAGCAGATTCAAGTAAGGGAGGTGCAGAATGGTTGACTCTGCCTCTCTTTATGGTCTGGATATGACCGTGCATCGTCATCCGCTTGGGTTCAGTTATGGGGATGACGTGACCGGGCCTATGCCGGAAATTTGCCGACTCGATCAGATTCGTGCTTCGCTGCGTGATCCGCAGTGTGAGGGACCGGAAGAGGTATACGCTATCGCGATGGACGTGGCGCGTCTGCAGGATCGCGAGGAGCTAAAAAAACGCATGCTGTTGTTCGGTGTGGTGACCTATGCCGCGGGTCGGTTGGGTGAAGAACCGATTCGTAGTCAGGGACATGTGCATCGTGTGAGTCAGCACAGCGGGTGGTCTCCGCCAGAGTTGTATGAGATCTGGCAGGGGAAAGCGATCATCTACATGCAGGAATATGTTGGGGACGATCCTGGTCGCTGCTTTGCGGTGATCGCAGGACCCGGTGAAAAAGTGCTGGTGCCGCCCGGTTGGGGACATGCGACGATATCCGCCGATCCGAATGAGCCGTTAACCTTTGGCGCGTGGTGCGATCGGGAATATGGTTTTGAATATGAGGCTGTGCGGGCGCATAAAGGGCTGGCGTGGTATCCGTTATTACAGGGTGACCACGTCATCTGGCAGCACAACCCGCGCTATATTGCCGGGCGATTGCAGGCCGTCACGCCTCGTCAGTATACGGAGTTTTCACTGACTTCAGCGCCAATCTATCAGCAATTTATATCCGACCCGGGGCGCTTTCAGTTTATCTCTCGCCCGGATAAATGCGCAGGGCTGTGGCAGAACTTCCATCCATGAAAAACCGGGGCATTGCCCCGGTAGTTCCGTCTTTTCGCGATTAACCTGCAAACAGACCTGTTGCGACGCCAAGCGCGGCCAGTATCAGCAGTAAAACCATCGCTTTTACCGGTGAGACACCGCGTTTTGCCATCAGATACCAGGTACCGAGAACGACGACCAGCGGCAGCAATTGCGGGAAAATGCCATCCAGCATCTGCTGAACATGGATATTCACACCATCTTTGGTAATAAACTCCATCCCGGTTCCAAGCTTCACGTAGCTGGCTGCGACGCCCCCCATAACGAAAACGCCTAACAGCGATAAGGCTTCGCGCAGACGAGTGGACTTGCTGCTCACCAGTATTTCTACCGAGCCGGAGCCCATTTTGTAGCCTTTCAGAAACAAGAACCATGAGCCGGGAATGATGATCGCAAGCCAGGCAACGGTATAAAACAAGGGACCGAGGATATTGCCGCCTGCCGCCAGCGCCATGCCGATACTGAGCAGGATGGGGATCAACATCCCAGGGATCATGGAATCACCGATCCCGGCAATGGGACCCATTAAACCCACCTTAAGGGTGTTGATCGTCTCTCCGTCGATCGGCTCTCCGTTCGCTTTTTTCTCTTCCAGCCCCAGCGCCATTCCATTCACAATGGCGCCAATCTGGGGTTCGGTGTTGTAGAACGAGGCGTGTCGACGCAACATTTCGGTTCGTTGTGCGGCATCGGGATAGAGCTTTTTCGCCACCGGCAACATGCTCAGACAAAATCCAAAAGATTCCAGACGTTCAAAACTCATCGACGATAAGTTATGCATCATCCAGGCCCGCCAGCAGCGGCGAAGATCTTTACGGGTCAGCGTACGTTCTTCCATCAGAATTCATCCTCATCATCGCGGGTAACCGACGTCGCGTTTGCAGCCTGCGGCGGTTCCGGCTTGTAGTTATAGTGGATCAGCGCCAACAGTGAACCGACGATCACCAGCGCGACCATGTTGAGTTTTAAAAAGACGATGCAGACGAAACCGACGAGGAAGTAGATCAACATGGTGTAATTTTTGATGATCTGCTTGAGCAGAATTGCAATCCCGACGGCGGGCAGAATGCCGCCCAGTACGTTCATTGTCGACAACACCATCTTCGGCAGGTTGTCCATAAAACCGCTGATGTACTGTGCGCCAAAGTAAACCGCAATAAAGGTGGGCACAAAACGCAGGACAAAGTTTGTCACCTGAGGCCAGATGGCGCTGTTCAGGTAAATTCCCCGCTCATCGCCCCGATCCAGTGCCGCATCGGCACGATGGTTCCAGAAAGAGTTCAGTACCATCATCGCATTAAATAAGATGGTCCCGGCAATCCCGATGGTAGCGGCTAAGGCGACCGCGACCTCCGGGCCTTTGCCTGAGAGGATCCCCAATGCAATGGCCGGGTAAGCCACAAAGTTGAGATCGGCAGGCATTGAGCCGCCGGGCGTGACCATCGCGATATATACTGCCTGAACCGCAACGCCAATCATGATCCCGGTTTTCATGTCACCGAGAATAATCCCGACCAACGTGCCGGAAATCAGCGGTCGAGTGATTAAATACCAGCCGCCCGTCAGTCCCAACAGCCAGGGGCTGCTGAGGGCGCCGAGATAACACAGAATGCCAATCAACATCGCTTCGATAATCATCATCCGCTCCTTATTTCAGCTTCTGGCGCGCATCCTGCCAGCTGTAGCAACTGGCATCCGGCACCAGCCGGAATTCAACCTGATGCCCGCGCTGCGTCAGCCAGTCAAAGGCGGCGATCTCCTGTGCATTGACTGATTGATTAGGGCCAATTGTCGTGGTGTCGGCGCGCGCACTCATTGGACCGACGTTAATTTTGCCGTTGGCGTTGTGCAGACTGATACCCGCTTCTTCGATGCGCATCAGCGTGACTGGCGATTTGCCAATCACGAAATAACGTTTCTCACTGGCGATGACTTTGGGCAGTTTCTCAATCGCGGTGGCGGTATCAAACAACCAGACTTTGGTGTCCTGCACGGCGCCTTTCATCACCGAGGAGAGCAGGGGATCGGCCGCGACGGCATCGTCAATGGCGACAATGCCATCGCAGGGCAGCTCTTTGGCCCAACGTGTGACGAGCTGCCCATGAATAACGCGGTCATCGATACGGACAAAAGAAATACTCATAGCGGTTTCCTTTAAAAATCATCTGACTGCACGGAAAAAACCGGGGCAGCCTTCGTCAACGTGGGGGCAGTTAACGCCAGCAGGGTATCGGCTGCGGCATGGACATCCATGAATGGAAGCACTTCCTCGCTTAACAGCAGCATCGGCAGATTCACTCCTGCCACAACGGCGACGGGAGGCAACGTTTGTGGTGAAAAAGCATGCTGGCAGGCGACGTTCCACGGCGTGCCACTTTGCATGTCGCAGAGCACCAGTATTCCGTCAGCGTGTTGTCCCGCCTGTGCCAGCACTTCGCCAAAGCGCGTTTTAAACCCTTCGATACCGGCCTGTTCGCTTAGTGTCACGGCGTAAACATGCGGTAATTCGCCGTAAACCATGCGTCCGCTGGTAAGAAGCGCTTCCGCCAGAGGACCGTGACTGGCAACAATAATGTGGATCATCGGCTTATCCTCTTACCCAGGCTTTGATCGTCGCCAGAGGCTGGTCAACGCTGTCGCCTGAAGGTGAAATTCGGTATTCCCCAACGGCTGCCGGGATGATAAAGGTCTCTGCATAGTGAACGATGAAGGGAGCAAATGCGCCGCTCGGACTATCGACCACGGCTTGCGCACCTTCGACCAGGTTCAGAACGTTCACACCACCCTGAGTATGGTGTGTCACTGGGGCAGTAAACCAGTGACGGCGGGTTTCGATAAACTCACGTTCGTGCATCCCGGTTCTTTCTTCCCGCCAGCCGTCCCCTTCAGCGATGGGCTCAATACGGTTGATCAGATTGTCTTGAACCCATTGTGTATCGCGCTGCCAGTCAATGACTTGTTGACCGTGGTCAAGATGGACAGGACGCGGCAATCCGTCCAGACCCAGACGCCCCCAGTCCCACAGTTTGAAGGTGAAAATATACGGCGTGGCACTGATCTCCAGGACCATTGTCCCGGCGCCTGAGCAATGGACGGTTCCGGCAGGGATGAGAAAATGATCGTGCTTACGGGCAGGGAATTGATTGACAAACCGCTCGTCATCAAAGGCTTTCTCGCCTCGTCCCGCCGCGCGTAAATCGTCCAGCATCTCGCCTGGTACGATCCCGGTTTTTGTGCCCAGGTAGACCACCGCATCTGGCTCTGCTTCAAGGATGTAGTAACTCTCATCCTGGGTATAGTGCATACCAAATTGCTGTTGGATGTATTCAGTAACCGGATGAACCTGGAAGCTCAGGTTCTGACCGCCAATGGTATCGAGAAAGTCAAAACGAATCGGAAATTCCGCGCCAAAACGAGCATGAACTTTCTCGCCAAGCAGGGCGCGGGGATACGTCAGCACCAGGTCCTGAGAGGGGATCTCGATCCGCACATGACCAAAACGCAGTAACAGGCTGTTTTCCTCGGGCACGCAATCAAAACACCACGCGTAGTTGGGCGCTGAGGGATCGAGATCGAATTGTTGTTTCATCCACTGCCCGCCCCAGACGCCAGGGTCAAAGAAGGGGGCGACGCGAAACGGTTGCGTGGTGGTTTGTTGCAACCCGGCGCGTAGCGCTTCGCCGCTGACCATTGCGGGTGCGCCTGCGACCGTCGTATCCAGCAAATAATCAGCGCGTTTGAGCAGCGGCGTTTTGTGCCGGTCAAAGACCCGCCATTCAATAAAAAAGGCGCGTTTATAGCGACGAAGAATATCTTCATTCTGGTTTTTTGCGCCCCAGTTACCGAGACCGTCATGACGCATACGCTGTTGAATTTCCCAGCGCGGCAGATCGGCATACACCAACACATCGCCGGGATGCGCCAGCGCCGCGCCTGGCCCATATACCACCACGAGACCTTCGGGGATGGCTTCAATCTGTTGACGCATCCGGTTGAGCTTGTCGGGATCAAAAAACTCATCAAGATGGTGACAGGAGAGAACGCCAAAGACGCGGTCATCGGTCAGATTACGCGCCAACAATTCATGCAGCGCCTGCTCATCACGTCGCGCGGATTCAACATTAATCACTACGGTGGCGTTTAGCGCGGCGAAGAGGTGTTGCTCCAGCTCATCCAGTCGCACGCCCGGATAACAATCGATAATCAGTACGGTTTTAGGCGATTCAGAAACCCGGCTGCGAAGTACCGAATGGACCGACGCCCAGCCTTGCCAGGCCTCGTCGTCATAGCCCTGCACATAAACCTCAGGGAATTTATTATAGGTTGTACGCATTTTCTCTCTCCGTGTTGGCTAATTAAAGATTAATCGATTAACCTTATTTTCATAGGGTGGTTAACGCGATTAACCCGCCATAATCAGAAACCAGGGCGGTAAAAAGCTCATCAGCGTGATGAGAATCACACGTACTGGCACATTAGTGAGGTTATTCGATTAACCTTTGCGAGAAACAGGAGAAGTCATGACAACCATTACCCTGGCGCAGGTTGCGGAACGCGCTGGCGTCTCCACGGCGACCGTGTCGATGGTACTGCGTAATCGGGGGCGTATTTCACAGGCAACGCGTGAACGCGTACTTAAAGCGCTGGATGATTCTGGCTATGTCTATAACCAGACCGCAGCGAATTTGCGTAATCGCAGCAGCAATCAGGTCGGGCTCTTGTTGCATGACATTACTAACCCATTTTATGGCGAGATGACGGCGGGGCTCAGTCATGAAATGGAGCGGCACGATCTGCTGTTGTTTCTGGCGAACAGCGAAGAGTCCGGCGAGCGCCAGCAAAAGTTTGTTGATTCCCTGATGCGCAATAACGCCTGCGGTATGGTGCTCTGCGCGGCGCGGGAAACGCCGACCTCGTTCTTTGAAGCGCTTAAACGGCGTAATATTCCCGCTATCATGGTGGTTCGCCCGCTTAGCGATCCGGACTTTGATTTTGTCGGCACCGATAATTTTCTCGGGACGCAAATGGCAACGACCCATTTAGTTAAACTGGGGCACAAAAATATCGCCTTCATCGGCGGCAGCCCGAATTCAGGGAGCCGGGCGCAGCGCATTGGCGGATTTACCAGCACACTACTGGAATATGGCATTTCACCGAATCCGCAGTGGATCGTTGCCACTCAGGCCAGCCAGATTGATGGCGCGAAAGTGGCGGAGTCTCTGCTGATGCAACGTCCACAAATTACTGCCGCGGTGTGTTATCAGGATATTGTGGCATTGGGGGTAATGCAGGCGCTACGTAAAATGGGGCGTGAACCCGGGCGCGACTTTGCATTAGTCGGGTTCGATGATATTACCGAAGCGGCGTTGGTTCAGCCTGCGCTGACCACCGTGTCGGTCGCGGCAAAAGAGATTGGTCGTAAGGCGGGAGAGTTACTTTACAGTCGTATTCAGGGGAACGATGAGCCGGCGAAACGCATTATTCTGCCTCCGGCACTGGTGGTCAGAGAATCATGTGGTTTTCGCTGATCGTCATGTTTTTTACTGATATCTCTCGCTGTTTATCATTAAATTCTAATTATCGACGTTTTTGGCTAGCGGCATGACGACGTGCTGGTTAATCTGAAAACGATTTACATCATTTTAACGTAAGAGAATAACTATGCATGATGCACAGGTCCGTGTCGCGATAGCGGGCGCGGGTGGCCGTATGGGCCGCCAGTTAATTCAGGCAGCGCTGCAGATGGATGGCGTTGCGCTTGGTGCGGCGCTTGAGCGCGAGGGATCGTCACTGCTGGGCAGCGATGCCGGAGAACTGGCGGGTGTCGGGAAAACCGGCGTTACCGTGCAAAGTCGCCTTGAGGCAGTAAAAGATGATTTCGATGTGTTCATCGATTTTACCCGTCCGGAAGGCACGCTGAATCATCTGGCGTTTTGTCGTCAGCATGGCAAAGGAATGGTCATTGGCACTACCGGTTTTGACGATGCGGGAAAACAGGCGATTCGCGATGCCGCGCAGGACATTGGCATTGTCTTCGCGGCGAACTTTAGCGTCGGTGTCAACGTGATGCTTAAGCTGCTGGAAAAGGCGGCGAAGGTGATGGGCGACTATACCGACATTGAAATCATTGAAGCTCACCACCGCCATAAAGTTGACGCGCCGTCAGGCACCGCGCTGGCGATGGGGGAGGCGATTGCCCATGCGCTGGATAAAGATCTAAAAGAATGCGCCGTCTACAGTCGCGAAGGCTACACCGGCGAACGCGTGCCGGGAACAATTGGCTTTGCCACCGTCCGCGCCGGGGACATTGTGGGCGAACATACCGCCATGTTTGCCGATATCGGCGAACGTGTCGAAATCACCCACAAAGCGTCCAGCCGTATGACTTTTGCCAATGGTGCGGTGAGATCGGCACTTTGGGTTAGTGCAAAGAAAAATGGTCTTTTTGATATGCGAGATGTCCTTGATCTCAACAATTTATAGTTAATTATTACCTTTCGTGATGTGGTTATTGTAATCTCAATGCATTGATTACATGGGGCAATATTTTTATTGCCCTTTTATTTTACCTGTTACAGATTGCTTTCATTACAAATGGCGTAAAAATCTATCTTTTCTCTCTTTTTTACGTTGCCTGAATGTAAATTTTGACCAAGTGGTCCACTTTTTCGAAGCCTGAGACTATTTTCTACGCATAATTGTTCACGCAAGCGTTTTCCTGCCAGGGTTAGCTGATCTTTTTGCCTGTTAAATCCGTTGATTTCATCCTGGGTCGCAAAAGAATATAAAAAATACCGCCTTTAAGTTGACTTTTGCCTGCCTTATCTCCAGAATGCCGCCGTTTGCCAGAAATCCACGGGTAAGCAAATTTGCATTGATTCATGCTATGCGAATGCATTAATATGCAAATAAAGTGAGTGAATATTCTCTGGAGGGTGTTTTGATTAAGTCAGCGCTATTGGTTCTGGAAGACGGAACCCAGTTTCACGGTCGGGCCATAGGGGCAACAGGTTCGGCGGTTGGGGAAGTCGTTTTCAATACTTCAATGACCGGTTATCAAGAAATCCTCACTGATCCTTCCTATTCCCGCCAAATCGTTACTCTTACTTATCCCCATATCGGTAATGTCGGCACCAATGCCGCCGATGAAGAATCCTCCCAGGTCCATGCGCAAGGCCTTGTCATTCGTGACCTGCCGCTGATTGCGAGCAACTTCCGCAATACCGAAGACCTCTCTTCTTACCTGAAACGCCATAACATTGTGGCGATTGCCGATATCGATACCCGTAAGCTGACGCGTCTGCTGCGCGAGAAAGGGGCGCAAAACGGTTGCATTATCGCGGGCGATAACCCGGATGCGGCGCTGGCGCTGGAAAAAGCGAAAGCCTTCCCGGGCCTGAACGGCATGGATCTTGCCAAAGAAGTGACCACCACGGAATCTTACAGCTGGACCCAGGGGAGCTGGACGCTGGCGGGCGACCTGCCGGAAGCAAAGAAAGAAGACGAACTGCCGTTCCATGTTGTCGCCTATGACTTTGGCGCCAAGCGCAACATTCTGCGCATGCTGGTGGACAGAGGCTGTCGCCTGACGGTTGTCCCGGCAAAAACGTCGGCAGAAGATGTGCTGAAGATGAATCCGGACGGGATCTTCCTGTCGAACGGCCCTGGTGACCCGGCGCCATGCGATTACGCTATCGACGCAATTCAGAAATTCCTCGAGACCGATATTCCGGTGTTTGGCATTTGCTTAGGCCATCAGCTGCTGGCGCTGGCGAGTGGGGCAAAAACCGTGAAGATGAAATTCGGTCACCACGGTGGTAACCATCCGGTCAAAGATATCGACAACAATACGGTGATGATTACGGCCCAGAACCACGGCTTTGCGGTGGATGAAGCGTCCATGCCGGCCAATCTGCGTGTGACCCACAAATCGCTGTTCGATGGCACCCTGCAAGGGATTCATCGCACCGACAAACCGGCATTCAGCTTCCAGGGCCACCCGGAAGCGAGCCCGGGTCCTCACGATGCCGCGCCATTGTTCGACCACTTTATCGAGTTAATTGAGCTTTACCGTCAGTCCGCGAAATAATCAGGAGTTAAGAGAGCCATGCCAAAACGTACAGACATAAAAAGTATCCTGATTCTGGGCGCGGGTCCGATTGTTATCGGTCAGGCGTGTGAGTTTGACTACTCCGGCGCGCAGGCGTGTAAAGCGCTGCGTGAAGAGGGGTACCGCGTCATTCTGGTGAACTCCAACCCCGCGACCATCATGACCGACCCGGAAATGGCCGATGCGACCTACATCGAGCCGATTCACTGGGAAGTCGTGCGCAAGATTATTGAGAAAGAGCGCCCGGACGCGGTGCTGCCGACCATGGGCGGTCAGACGGCGCTGAACTGTGCGCTGGAACTGGAGCGCCAGGGTGTGCTGGCCGAATTCGGTGTGACCATGATTGGTGCGACCGCCGATGCGATTGATAAAGCCGAAGACCGTCGTCGCTTCGATATCGCGATGAAGAAAATCGGTCTCGACACCGCGCGTTCGGGCATTGCCCATACGATGGAAGAGGCGCTGGCGGTAGCGGCTGACGTCGGCTATCCGTGCATCATCCGCCCGTCCTTTACCATGGGCGGCACCGGCGGCGGTATCGCCTACAACCGCGAAGAGTTTGAAGAAATTTGTACTCGCGGTCTGGATCTCTCCCCAACCAACGAGCTGCTGATTGATGAATCGCTGATTGGCTGGAAAGAGTACGAGATGGAAGTGGTGCGTGATAAAAACGACAACTGCATCATCGTCTGCTCTATTGAGAACTTCGACGCCATGGGCATTCACACCGGTGACTCCATCACTGTGGCTCCGGCCCAGACGCTGACCGACAAAGAATATCAAATCATGCGTAACGCCTCGATGGCGGTACTGCGTGAAATCGGCGTAGAAACCGGCGGTTCAAACGTGCAGTTCGCGGTGAACCCGAAAAACGGTCGCCTGATTGTGATCGAAATGAACCCGCGCGTATCCCGTTCCTCCGCGCTGGCGTCAAAAGCCACCGGCTTCCCGATTGCGAAAGTGGCGGCGAAACTGGCGGTGGGTTACACCCTTGATGAGCTGATGAATGACATCACTGGCGGTCGTACCCCGGCATCGTTCGAACCGTCCATCGACTACGTGGTCACTAAAATCCCACGCTTTAACTTCGAAAAATTCGTTGGTGCTAACGACCGTCTGACGACCCAGATGAAATCGGTCGGCGAAGTGATGGCGATTGGCCGCAGCCAGCAGGAATCTCTGCAAAAAGCGCTGCGCGGTCTGGAAGTGGGCGCCACCGGCTTTGACCCGAAAGTGAGCCTGGATGACCCGGAAGCGCTGACGAAAATCCGCCGCGAACTGAAAGACGCGGGCGCTGAGCGTATCTGGTATATCGCCGATGCCTTCCGTGCGGGCCTCTCCGTTGACGGCGTGTTTAACCTGACCAACATTGACCGCTGGTTCCTGGTTCAAATTGAAGAGCTGGTGCGTCTGGAAGAGAAAGTGGCAGAGCTGGGCATTAACGGCTTGACTCCAGACTTCCTGCGCCAGCTGAAACGCAAAGGCTTCGCCGATGCGCGACTGGCTAAACTGGCCGGTGTCCGTGAAGCGGAAGTTCGCAAACTGCGCGACCAGTACAATCTGCACCCGGTCTACAAGCGTGTGGACACCTGCGCGGCAGAATTCGCCACCGATACCGCCTACATGTACTCCACGTATGAAGATGAGTGCGAGGCGAACCCGTCCGTTGACCGCGACAAAATCATGGTGCTTGGCGGCGGTCCAAACCGTATCGGCCAGGGGATCGAATTTGACTACTGCTGCGTACATGCCTCTCTGGCGCTGCGTGAAGACGGTTACGAAACCATCATGGTCAACTGTAACCCGGAAACGGTCTCTACTGACTATGACACTTCCGACCGCCTCTACTTTGAGCCGGTCACGCTGGAAGATGTGCTGGAAATCGTGCGCATTGAGAAGCCGAAGGGCGTGATCGTGCAGTACGGCGGCCAGACTCCGCTGAAACTGGCGCGTGCGCTGGAAGCAGCAGGCGTACCGGTTATTGGTACCAGCCCGGACGCAATTGACCGCGCAGAAGACCGTGAGCGTTTCCAGCATGCGGTGGACCGTCTGAAGCTGAAACAACCGGCCAACGCCACCGTGACAGCCATCGAACAGGCTGTCGAAAAAGCGAAAGAGATTGGCTATCCGCTGGTGGTGCGTCCGTCCTACGTGCTGGGCGGCCGGGCGATGGAAATCGTCTACGACGAAGCTGACCTGCGCCGCTACTTCCAGACCGCCGTTAGCGTTTCCAACGACGCGCCGGTTCTGCTCGACCGCTTCCTGGATGACGCGGTTGAAGTGGACGTTGACGCCATCTGCGACGGCGAAATGGTGCTGATTGGCGGCATCATGGAACACATCGAACAAGCGGGCGTCCACTCGGGTGACTCTGCCTGTTCTCTGCCGGCCTACACGCTGAGCCAGGAAATTCAGGATGTGATGCGCCAGCAGGTACAGAAACTGGCCTTCGAACTGCAGGTTCGCGGTCTGATGAACGTCCAGTTTGCGGTGAAAGATAACGAAGTCTACCTGATTGAAGTGAATCCACGTGCGGCGCGTACCGTACCGTTCGTCTCTAAAGCGACCGGCGTACCGCTGGCGAAAGTGGCGGCGCGTGTGATGGCCGGTAAATCGCTGACCGAACAGGGCGTGACCAAAGAAATTATCCCGCCGTACTACTCGGTGAAAGAAGTGGTGCTGCCGTTCAACAAATTCCCGGGCGTCGACCCGCTGTTAGGGCCAGAAATGCGCTCCACCGGGGAAGTGATGGGCGTGGGGCGTACCTTTGCGGAAGCGTTCGCCAAGGCGCAACTGGGCAGCAGTTCTACCATGAAAAAACAGGGCCGTGCGCTGCTCTCCGTACGTGAAGGCGACAAAGAGCGCGTGGTTGACCTGGCGGCGAAACTGCTGAAGCAGGGCTTTGAACTGGACGCCACCCACGGTACCGCGATTGTGCTGGGTGAAGCCGGTATCAACCCACGTCTGGTGAACAAGGTGCATGAAGGTCGTCCGCACATTCAGGACCGTATCAAGAATGGCGAATACACCTACATCATCAACACCACCGCAGGGCGTCGCGCCATTGAAGACTCCAGGGTGATTCGCCGTAGCGCACTACAGTACAAAGTGCACTACGACACCACGCTGAACGGCGGCTTTGCCACCGCGATGGCGCTGAATGCCGATGCAACAGAGAAAGTCATCTCTGTTCAGGAAATGCACGCGCAAATTAAAAAATAAGCGGCGGCATCATTTGCCCCGGTTTTAAAAACGGCTCCGGAAACGGAGCCGTTTTTTTATGCACTCAGTTCATTCCTGGAGATATATTGCGCAACAGGACAAATTTCATTGTAACAAGCAAGATTTGGCTCACACTAATGCGCCCCTAAGTTGCTTACTATCATTGAATCCCACAATTTAAATAGGGTCTTGTTTTGTATTTTTACGGACAGGGCATAACAAGATTTTTAATTTGTGAAATGGTGTGCTTATGTGTGAAAAATATGTTGAAAAGCCGCTTTATCTGTTAATTGCCGATTGGGTGATGGCAGAAAAGCGTTGGGTAAGTGCGAAAGAGATCGCGAAGCACTTTAATATGGATCACTGCAAAGCGATCAATACCGTCTCTTATATTCTCGCTGAGGTCGGGGAGATTAATTGCGAGACTAAGACTATCCCTAATCAACTGGAAGGTCGTGGATGTCAGTGTCAGCGTCTGGTCAGAGTGACGCATATTGATCCACAGCTGTATGCCCGCCTTGGGCATAGCGCGCAGGTGAAGATGGTCAGCAAATCGCCGCGGATGTCGGCGGTGCCGCCATCAGAACTAAACCGCGAGCAAAAATGGCAGATGATGTTGTCAAAAAGTATGCGTCGATAAGTTCGGTTTTGCCGGATGGTGCCTTGCGCCGCCATCCGGCATGATTACATGGCCGATTTAGGCTTCACCTTCGTTGTGCCCTTCAGGCGCGGCCGGTTTGCTTCAACCGCCGTTAATGGCGACGTTTCCCGTAGCGATGCCCGACAGCGTACGGCGAGATCCTGATATTCCTTCGTATTCAGCCGCTTCCAGTGCAGTTCCTGTTCGCTGACCTCACGCATAACGCGGGCTGGCGTGCCGACCAGCAACTGTCGTGCGGCGCCAGTAAATCCGGCTTTGACGAAACTCATGGCGGCGACAATGCTTTCGTCGCCGATCACCGCACCGTCCATGATCACGCTGTTCATGCCGACCAGTGCGTCCCGGCCTATCACGCAACCGTGCAGGATAGCACCGTGTCCGATGTGTCCATTCTCACGTACCACCGTGTCCGTATCGCAGTAGCCATGCATGATGCAGCCATCCTGAAGGTTGGAGCCCGCTTCAAGGATTAAGCGGCCATAGTCCCCGCGCAGTGAGGCGAGTGGACCGACGTATACGCCAGCCCCTACGATGACATCACCAATCAGTACTGCGCTGGGATGCACATACGCCTCGGGATGAACCACGGGAATTAAGCCTTCAAAGGCGTAAAAACTCATCGGCATTCCTCAATTGTTTTTTGCCGGATAAGCGCAGCACCATAAGGCATTAGCGTCCTTTCCAGACCGGATCGCGTTTTTCAGCAAACGCCTGCGGCCCTTCGAGCGCATCTTCGGAGTGCAGTACGGACGGATAGTGTTTCAGCACGCCGCTACGGATGAAACGATAAGCCTCTTCCACCGGCATTTCACTGGTTGTGCGGTAAATCTCTTTCAGCGCGGCGATGGCCAGTGGTGCGCTGTTCACCAGCTGTTGTGCCAGTTCACGCGCGCTGTCCATCAGTTCCTGCTGGCTGACCACGCGATTGACGATCCCCCAGCGCTGCGCTTCATCTGCATCCATGCGTCTGCCGGTCATGATCATTTCATTGACGATGGCCGGGGGCAGTATTTTCGGCAGACGCAGGACGCCGCCGCTGTCCGGTACGATGCCGAGTTTGGCTTCAGGGAGGGCAAAGCTGGCGTTATCGGCACAGACAATAAAGTCTGCGGCCAGCGCCAGTTCAAAGCCACCGCCGAATGCATAGCCATTGACGGCAGCGATCACCGGTTTGTCGAGATTGAAGATTTCAGTCAGGCCAGCGAATCCACCAGGGCCAAAATCGGCGTCTGGTGCTTCACCTTCCGCCGCGGCTTTTAAATCCCAACCGGCGGAAAAAAACTTCTCGCCTGCGCCGGTGACAATCGCCACGCGCAGTTCGGGATCGTCACGAAAATTAAGAAAAACCTCACCCATCTGGAAACTGGTTTTGGCATCGATCGCATTTGCTTTTGGTCGATCCAATATAATTTCCAGAATCGATCCGTTGCGGGTTAAATGTAAAGATTCACTCATGGTTCATCTCCAAAAATAGGATGTCTGGCAGGGGTTATTCCTGCCTGTAGGGTTATTTCAGGTTTTTTTTGATTATTTTTCCTGAACAATTTCGCGGCAGGTCGGTTCTAATCTCCATAATTGAAGGGACTTTAAATTTCGCCATATTTTTTTCGCAGAAGCTGAAAAACTCTTCTTCACTGAGCGTTTCACCCTCGTTGAGAACTACAAAGGCTTTTATCGCTTCGTCACGAATTGAATCGTTAATTCCAATAACGACGATGTCCTGAATTTTGGGGTGTGCCGAAATAATATTTTCCAGCTCCACGCAGGAGACGTTTTCTCCCCCTCGTTTAATCATGTTGCAGCGGCGATCGACAAAATAGAAAAAACCGTCTTCGTCGCGATAGCCGGAATCACCGGTATGCAGCCAGCCGTTCGGCTCGAGCGCTTTGGCGGTGGCATCCGGCCTGCCGTAGTACTCTTTGAAAATCGTTTTACCCGGCACGCCCTTAATACAGATTTCCCCAATTTCACCGGCGGGCAGCGCACGGTTTTGCTCATCGCGAATTTCTGCTTCGTAACAAAAGCCGGGACGTCCAATAGAGGGCCAGCGTCGCTTATCACCGGGGCGATCGCCGATGATGCCGACAATGGTTTCCGTCATGCCGTAAGAGGTCAGCAGACGCACACCGAAGCGTTCAACAAATGCATCTTTTTCCTGCACTGACAGGTTGAGGTAATACATCACTTCCCGTAAACAGTGCTCTCTGTCCAGCGGTGATACGGGTTGAACCATCAGCGTTCTGATCATCATCGGGATGCATTCCGTGACGGTCGCGCGGTATTTACGCACTTGTCCCCAGAAAGCGCGGGCGCTGTATTTCTCTATCAGCACAAAGGTTGCGCCCACCGAGAAGGCGGCCATGGCGGCAGTGCACTGACAGTCGATATGAAACGCAGGCATGACCGTCAGGTAAACATCGTCATCACGCAGGGCGCATTGCCACGACGAGTAGTAGCCGGCAAAACGCAGGTTGTAATGGGTGATCACCACGCCTTTAGGGCGGGAAGTGGTGCCGGAGGTAAACAGGATCTCGGCCATGTCGTCCGTGGACAACGGTGGGGTATAGCGCAATGTCGTCGGCTGCTGATCCTTCAGCGTCGTGAAATGGCTTACGCCATCAGCGATCGGCAACGCCTCACCAATCAGGCAGATATGGCTAAGCGGCGTCGTCTTTGCCTGTTGGATCTGCCGATACATCGGATAAAAAGCGGCGCTGGTTACCAGCAACTGAACGTCACTGTTTTGCAGGATCCACGCGCTTTCTTCACGCAGCAGACGGGCATTGATCGGCACCATGACCGCGCCAATTTTCGCCAGCCCGAACCAGCAAAAGAAAAACTCCGGGCAGTTATCCAGATGCAGGGCGACCTTATCACCTTTGCGAATGCCCAACGAGTGGAAAAGGTTTGCCGTCCGATTGATCTCCTCGTTAAGCGAGGCGTAGCTGTACTGGCGCACGTCCCCTTCGCTGGATTCGCAAATCAGCGCTGTTTTACTGCCATAAACTTCGGCCAGATCGTCCCACATCTGGCGTAAGTGTTGTCCGCCAACGATATCCATTGCACTCCTGTCCATTTTCACAGGCGTTGTGCTAACCGGGCGAGCCGGTCAGCATTTCGCATTTAGTTCTCAACTTTGGCCAGACCCTTACTGACCAGTTCCTTAATGTCTGCGTCGTTGTAACCGATATTTTTCAGAATGGCGGCAGTGTCCATGCCGTGCGACGGCATGCCGCGCCAGATTTTCCCCGGATTGTTTTTGAATTTCGGCATGACGTTTGGCCCTTTGCAGGTGCGGCCATCCATCGTTTGCCACTGGGTAATGGATTCGCGGGCAACGTACTGCGGATTGCCTTCCAGCTCCGGAATGGTCAGCACTTTGGCGCAGGCGATATTCAGCTCGGCGAAACGCGCCTGCACTTCCTCGATGGTGTGTGCGGCCAGCCACGCATCCAGTTTTTCTTCGACCAGCGGTCCGTACGGGCACTCGACGCGGTGAATCAGTTGTGTTCCTTCCGGCACTTCCGGCGTACCGAGAATGTGCGCCAGACCGATGTCTTTAAAGCATTCGGTGACCTGGGTAATCCCGACCAGCTCCATCACGATGTAACCGTCGGCGCATTTATACAGCCCACAACCGGCGTAATAGGGGTCTTTACCTTTGGTCATGCGCGGGCAAATTTCACCGCCGTTGAAGTAATCCATCATGAAATACTGACCCATGCGCAGCATCACTTCGTACATCGCCACATCGATACTTTCGCCTTTGCCGGTTTCCCGCACCTTATGCAGTGCCGCCAGCGCGGCTGTGGTGGCCGTCATGCCGGAGAAGTAGTCGGCGGTGTACGGGAAGGCTGGCATCGGCTGATCAACGTCGCCGTTTTGGATCAGGTAACCGCTGAAGGCCTGAGCGATGGTGTTATAGGCCGGAAGGTTGGTGTACTCCTCGGTACCGTACTGGCCGAAGCCGGACAGGTGAGCGATAACCAGTTTCGGGTTATGTTGCCACAGGACCTCATCGGTAATTCCACGACGGGCAAACGCCGGACCTTTACTGGCTTCAATGAAGATATCGGTGGTTTCCATCAGTTTCAGAAACGCTTCCCGACCTTCATCTTTAAAAATATTCAGCGAGAGCGCGTGCAAATTACGCCGCGACAGCTGCGGATAGTTTGGCTGAACACGGATGGTATCGGCCCAGGCGACGTTCTCAATCCAGATAACTTCAGCGCCCCACTCGGCAAACATCTGACCGGCGAACGGCCCGGCGATTTCGATCCCGGAGAAGACAACCCGCAGCCCGGCAAGCGGCCCAAAAGCAGGCATTGGTAGACGATCCATAAAATGCTCCTGATAAATTTGTAGGCCTGATAAGACGCAAAGCATTGGCCCGGTAAGCACAGCGCCACCGGGCATGTCGCTGTCTTAACGGTATTGTTTCAGCACGGCACGACCGAGCGTCAGGATCTGCATTTCGTCAGAGCCGCCGGATACGCGGTCAACGCGCAGGTCACGCCAGAAGCGGGTGATGCGGTGGTTACCCGCAATCCCAACACCACCGAGAACCTGCATGGAGGTGTCCACGACTTCAAACGCCGCGTTGGCGCAGAAGTATTTACACATCGCCGCATCACCCGAGGTGATGGTACCGTTGTCGGCTTTCCATGCCGCTTCTAACAGCATGTTTTTCATGGAATTTAATTTGATCGCCATATGGGCGAACTTCTCCTGGATCAACTGGAAACGACCGATCGTTTCGCCAAACTGCACGCGCTGGTTGGCGTAGCGCGCCGCATCTTCAAAGGCGCACATTGCTGTACCGTAGTTGGTGAGGGCTACCAGGAAACGTTCGTGGTCGAACTCTTCTTTTACGCGGTTAAAGCCGTTACCTTCCCGACCGAACATGTCTTTTTCGTCCAGCTCGACATCGTCAAAGTTGATTTCACAGCAGCTGTCCATGCGCAGACCCAACTTCTCAAGTTTGTTGACCTTGATGCCGGGTTTACTCATGTCGACAAACCATTCGGTATAGACAGGTTTATCCGGGGAAGCGCCGTCTCTTGCCATCACCACGATATAAGGGGTGTAGGCGCTACTGGTGATAAAACACTTACTACCATTAAGATAAACCTTACCATTTTTGCGGGTATAAGTGGTTTTCAGACTACCAACATCCGATCCCGCTCCCGGTTCGGTGATGGCGGAGTTCCACATTTGTTTACCGGTTCCCTGGAACGCCATGATTTTATCGATCTGCTCCTGGGTGCCTTCGCGCAGGAAGGTATTAAACCCGCCCGGCAGCTGATACAGCACGTACGTAGGCGCACCGAGGCGTCCCAGTTCCATCCAGACGGCAGCCACGGTGACGAATCCGGCGTCCAGGCCGCCATGTTCTTCCGGGATCAGCAGGCTATCGATGCCCATGTCCGCCAGCGCTTTCACGAAACGCTCCGGATACACGCTGTCGCGATCGCATTCGGCAAAATAGGCTTCCCAGTTCTCACTGGCCATCAGTTCACGAATACCGGCGACAAACAGTTCCTGCTCATCATTGAAATTGAAATCCATCTTCTAACCTCTATGTCATGGGGTAATTAGGTTTATTTATCTTTCCAGTGCACTTTGGCGTCTTTGATAAAGGAGAGCGTCACCATAATGTTGACGAAGAACAGCGGGCAGCCCCCGGCGATAATCGCGGTTTGTATTGGCTTCAGGCCGCCGAGCGCCAGCAGCACGATGCCAATCACGCCGACCAATATCGACCAGCCGATACGCACCAGTAACGGCGGCTCTTCGCCATCGCGCACTTCACGACAGGTCGACATTGCCAGGGTGTAAGAGCAGGCGTTGATCAGCGTAACGGTGGCAATAAAGCAGAGAATAAAGAATCCCCACATCGTGGCGGTGCTGAGCGGCAGGGCGGCCCAGGTTTCGATAATCGCGCGCGGCACGCCGTGATCGGCAATCAGTTGCGGGATGTTGATGATGTTTTTATCCATCAACAGCAGAGTGTTACTGCCCAGTACCGTCCACAGGATCCAGGTGGAGGCCGTCAGGCCCAGCACCATGCCAAAGCACAGTTCACGCACGGTACGACCGCGAGAGATACGCGCCAGGAAGATGCTCATCTGAATGGCGTAAATCACCCACCACGCCCAGTAGAAGACCGTCCAGCCCTGTGGGAAACCGCCTTTGGCGATCGGGTCGGTGTAGAACAGCATGCGCGGCAGATACATCAGCAGCGTCCCGACGGAGTCGGTGAAGTAGTTCATAATGAAGCTGGCGCCGCTGACGATGAACACCCAGCCGAGCATCAGGAAGCTCAGATAGCTGCGCACGTCACTGGCGATCCTGACCCCTTTTTGCAGGCCGCAGGCCACGCAAATGGCGTTAAGAATGATCCAGCAGGTAATGATGATCGCATCCAGTTGCAGCGTGTGCGGGATACCAAACAGGTACTGCATACATTCGGTGACCAGCGGCGTCGCCAGCCCAAGGCTGGTGCCCATCGCGAAGATCAGTGCGACCAGATAGAAGTTATCAATGATGGTGCCTAACAGACCTTTGGCGTGTTTTTCGCCGACCAGCGGCACCAGCGTGGAGCTGGGACGAATGACGTCCATCTTGCGCACAAAGAAGAAGTAGGCGAAGGCCACGGAGAGGAAGCTATAAGTCGCCCACGGCAGCGGTCCCCAGTGAAACAGGCTGTAAGCGAGGCCAATCTCTTTCGCTCCGGTAGAGTTAGGTTCCAGGCCAAACGGCGGCGTGGAGATGTAGTAGTAAATCTCTATCGATCCCCAGAACAGCACGGCGGCAGAGGTACAGGAGGCGAACATCATGAAGATCCAGCTGGCGGTGCTGAACTCCGGTTTCTCGTCACCTAATTTCTTTTTCGCGTAGGGACCAAACACCAGCCAGAACCAGCCGATGAGCATAATGACCATATACCACTCAAATGCCCATCCCCAGACATTGGTGACATAACTAAAGACGGCATTAATAACGACATTTGCGGCATCGAGATCGCGTACCGTTAGCCAGCAAAGTATTCCGACGATTATTAGCGGCGGGAAAAAAACCTTTGGCTCAATTCCAGACTTTCTCTTTTCATTTTTCATGAGTGAATTCCAGGTTGAAAACGAAATTTATTTAGCGTTCCCGTTTGTTTTATTTTTGTTTATTTTTATTAAATATTTGTTGATACCCGTTTAACCTCAGGACGCGTTGGCGAGTAACTCATAATGGGTATTCGTTTTGCGGCATTCTGTAATCTTCGTCACACTTTTTGTTTGGGGTGTTTTGGTGCGGACAGCTCTTAAAAATGTATATTTATCATTTGGTTACATTCTATTTTGTTGGGTTTTCCACCGTTTTGCGTTCAATATTGGTGATCTGCCAGGCAATATTGAAAATATTTCTTTTTGACGTCGGATTTCAATATTGGTGAGGTGCTTAACAATATTGAAAGTTGCGAATATCAGTGTGTGACATTTTCAATATTGGTGATTATGGTTTTATTTCCGAATTAAAGAGCGTGATATCTGTATTTAACACCGCCGATATATATACGTTTCCTTCATGATTTCTGGAGATGCAATGAAGATAATTACTTGCTACAAGTGCGTACCTGATGAACAGGATATTGTCGTCAATCACGCAGATGGTTCATTAGATTTCAGCAAAGCAGATGGCAAAATCAGCCAGTACGACCTGAATGCGATAGAAGCGGCCTGTCAACTGAAACAGCAGGCCAGCGACGCGCAGGTGATCGCCCTGAGCGTGGGCGGCAAGGCGTTAACCAACGCGAAAGGGCGTAAGGATGTCCTCTCCCGAGGCCCGGACGAACTGGTGGTCGTCATTGACGATCGGTTCGAGCAGGCATTGCCACAGCAAACCGCCGCAGCGCTGGCTGCTGCCGCGCAAAAGTCGGGTTTTGATCTGATTCTCTGCGGCGATGGTTCCTCCGATCTCTACGCCCAGCAGGTCAGCCTGCTGGTAGGCGAAACGCTGAACATTCCCGCCATCAACGGCGTGAGCAAGATCCTCTCACTGACGGAAAGTACGCTGACCGTTGAACGTGAACTGGAAGATGAAATTGAAACGCTGAGCATTCCGCTGCCGGCGGTCGTGGCCGTTTCCACCGATATTAACTCTCCACAAATACCATCGATGAAAGCCATTCTGGGGGCGGCGAAAAAACCGGTTCAGGTCTGGTCAGCGGCGGACATTGGCTTTAGCGCCGGGGATGTCTGGTCCACGCAAACGGTGGCCGCACCGAAACAACGTGAGCGCCAGCGCATTGTGATTGAAGGCGATGGTGAAGAACAGATCGCTGCGTTTGCCGATAGTCTGCGCAAAATCATTAATTAAGAAGGGGATGTTATGAGCAAGTTTTCCAGCGTCTGGGTATTCAGCGATACCGTGTCTCGCCTGCCGGAACTGATGAGCGGCGCGCAGATTTTAGGTGAACAGATTAACGCATTTGTGCAAAGCGCCGATGAGGCAACCACGGCCATTCAGTTGGGCGCACATCACGTCTGGCAACTGAGCGGCAAGCCGGACGATCGTATGGTGGAAGATTATGCGGACGTGATGGCACAGACCGTTCGTCAACAGGGTGATTCTGGCCTGTTGCTGCTGCCCAACACCCGTCGCGGCAAACTGCTGGCGGCAAAACTGGGCTATCGCCTTGCCGCAGCGGTTTCTAATGATGCCAGCACCGTGACGCAGCAGGATGGCCGGGCGACGGTCAAACACATGGTGTATGGCGGCCTGGCGATGGGCGAAGAGACGCTCTCCACGCCGTTTGCGGTACTGACACTCAGCAGCGGCACTTTTGAGGCGCAACAGCCTGATGCGACCCGCAGCGGCGTGACGCACAGCGTAGCCTGGCAGGCGCCGGGAATTACCGTCACGCGCACTGCCACGCAGCCACGTCAGAGTAACAGCGTCGATCTCGACAAAGCCCGGCTGGTGGTCAGCGTGGGACGCGGTATCGGCAGCAAAGAGAATATCTCACTGGCGCAAGCGCTGTGTCAGGCCATTGGCGCGGAGCTGGCCTGCTCGCGTCCGGTCGCCGAAAACGAGAAGTGGATGGAGCATGAGCGCTATGTCGGGATCTCGAATCTGATGCTCAAGCCGGAATTGTACCTGGCGGTGGGGATCTCCGGGCAGATCCAGCACATGGTGGGGGCAAACGGCGCGCAGACTATTTTTGCCATCAACAAAGACAAAAATGCGCCGATATTTCAGTACGCGGATTACGGCATTGTCGGCGATGCGCTGAAAATCCTGCCCGCGCTGACGACCGCACTGGCACGCTAAACCATTCAGGCAGGGAGTACGTATGTCCGAAGATATCTTTGATGCCATCATCGTGGGCGCGGGGCTTGCCGGTTCCGTCGCGGCCCTGGTGCTCGCCCGCGAAGGGGCTCAGGTGTTGGTTATCGAGCGCGGAAATTCCGCTGGCGCGAAGAATGTCACCGGTGGGCGCATCTATGCTCACAGTCTGGAGCGCATTCTTCCAGGCTTTGCTCAGCAGGCCCCTGTTGAACGGGTCATTACCCATGAAAAGCTCGCCTTTATGACCGATAACGGGGCGATGACCGTGGACTATCTCAACGGTGAAAAGGCTGGCCCGTCGCAGGTCTCTTATTCGGTGTTGCGCAGTAAATTTGACGCCTGGCTGATGGAGCAGGCGGAAGAGGCGGGCGCGCAGTTGATCACCGGGATCCGCGTGGATAACGTCGTGCAGCGCGATGGCAAAGTCGTTGGTGTAGAAGCGGACGGCGACATCATCGAATCGAAAGTGGTGATCCTCGCCGATGGCGTTAACTCCCTGCTGGCGGAAAAACTGGGAATGGCAAAACGCGTTGAGGCCGCGCACGTGGCGGTCGGCGTGAAAGAGCTGATCGAACTGCCGAAATCGGTGATTGAAGATCGCTTCCAGTTGCAGGGTAACGAAGGGGCGGCCTGTCTGTTCGCGGGATCGCCCACGGATGGCCTGATGGGCGGTGGCTTCCTGTATACCAACGAAAACACCCTGTCACTGGGGCTGGTATGCGGGCTTCATCATCTGAAAGAGGCGAAAAAATCGGTCCCGCAAATGCTGGAAGATTTCAAACAGCATCCGGCCGTTGCCCCGCTGATCGCGGGTGGCAAGCTGGTGGAGTACGCGGCACACGTGGTGCCGGAAGCAGGGATGAACATGCAGCCTGAGCTGGTGGGCGACGGCGTGCTGATTGCGGGCGACGCGGCGGGTATGTGTATGAATCTCGGCTTCACGATTCGCGGGATGGATCTCGCGGTGGCAGCAGGTGAAGCGGCGGCGAAAACGGTGCTTTCCGCCATGCAAAGCAACGACTTTAGCCGTCAGGGGCTGGCGGAATATCGCCAGCATCTCGACAACGGTCCGATGCGCGATATGCGTATGTACCAGCGGTTGCCGGCGTTCCTCGATAACCCGCGCATGTTCACCCGCTACCCGGAAATGGTTGTTGGTATCGCCCGTGACCTCTTTACCGTCGATGGTAGTGCGCCGGTGCCGATGCGTAAGACGATCCTGCGCCATGCGAAGAAAGTGGGCTTCATCAACCTGATGAAGGATGGCATTAAAGGAGTGACCGTATTATGACTTCTCCCGTCAACGTAGACGTCAAGCTGGGCGTCAACAAATTCAATGTCGATGAAGAGCATCCGCACATCATCATGAAAACTGCGCCGGATAAGCAGGTGCTGGAAGTGTTGATCAAAGCCTGTCCGGCCGGGTTATACAAAAAGCAGGATGACGGCAGCGTGCGCTTTGATTATGCCGGATGCCTGGAGTGCGGAACGTGTCGAATTCTCGGACTTGATACGGCGCTGGAAAAATGGGAGTACCCACGCGGCACCTTTGGCGTGGAGTTTCGTTACGGTTAATGAGTACAGGTATACGCTCCACTGCCGGATGGCGGCGAAAACGCCTTATCCGGCCTACGGGGATAAGTAGGCCTGATAAGCGCAGCGCCATCAGGCAGTTAAGCACTAATGCCGAATGTCGGCAAACAGGACATTGCCATGCAACAGCCCAGGAACTTTGATGACATCCAGTTCTCCTCTATTCACCGCAGGATCATGCTGTGGGGAAGCGGTGGACCGTTTCTGGACGGTTATGTGCTGGTGATGATTGGCGTCGCGCTGGAACAGCTCACGCCTGCGCTGAAGCTGGATGCTGAGTGGATTGGCCTGTTGGGCGCGGGGACGCTGGCCGGGCTGTTTGTCGGCACCTCTTTGTTTGGCTATATCTCGGACAAAGTGGGGCGGCGTAAAATGTTTCTTATCGATATCATCGCTATTGGGGTGATATCGGTGGCCACTATGTTTGTCTCATCTCCGGTTGAACTGCTGGTGATGCGGGTGCTGATTGGCGTGGTGATTGGTGCGGATTATCCCATTGCCACCTCGATGATCACCGAATTTTCCAGTACCCGCCAACGTGCCTTCTCTATAAGCTTTATTGCGGCGATGTGGTACGTCGGCGCGACCTGTGCCGATCTGGTTGGTTACTGGCTCTATGACGTCGAGGGCGGCTGGCGCTGGATGCTGGGCAGCGCGGCGATCCCTTGCCTGTTGATCCTGATTGGTCGCTTCGATCTGCCCGAGTCTCCGCGCTGGCTGTTGCGTAAAGGCCGGGTCAAAGAGTGTGAAGCGATGATGATCAAGCTGTTCGGCGAGCCGGTTGCGTTCGATGAAGACACAGCGCAGGAGACGCGCTTTTTACAATTGTTTAATCGTCGCCACTTCCCGTTTGTGCTGTTTGTCGCCGCGATCTGGACCTGTCAGGTGATCCCGATGTTTGCCATTTACACCTTTGGTCCGCAGATCGTCGGCCTGTTGGGACTGGGGGCCGGGAAGAGCGCAGCGCTGGGGAATGTGGTGATCAGCCTGTTCTTTATGCTGGGTTGTATTCCGCCAATGTTCTGGCTGAACAGCGCGGGGCGGAGGCCGCTGCTGATTGGCAGCTTCGTGATGATGACGCTGGCGTTGGCGGTGCTGGGGCTGATCCCGGAAATGGGGATCTGGCTGGTGGTGACGGCATTCGCGGTGTACGCCTTTTTCTCTGGCGGACCGGGGAATTTGCAATGGCTCTATCCCAATGAACTGTTCCCGACCGACATCCGCGCCTCCGCAGTGGGGGTTATCATGTCGTTGAGTCGTATCGGTACCATCCTCTCGACCTGGGCGCTGCCTATTTTCATTACTAAATATGGTATTAGTCAGGTGATGCTGATGGGGGCGGGGATCTCGTTGGTCGGGTTGCTGGTCTCCATTGCCTTCGCGCCAGAAACGCGCGGTCTGACGCTTGCCCAGACCAGTACGATGACGATTCGCAGGAAACCGTTGTGTTAAGGTGAGTCTTCAGAGTGTTCTGTATTTCCCCTCAACCTCAGTCAGTGCGTCTACAGTTAATGGGTATATCACTGAAAATGACTGAAAAGCAGGGAGAACACCATGCAAAAGAAACTATTAATCGCTTCCCTTTTCGCCGCAGCAACCGTCTTTACTCTCGCAGGCTGCTCCTCGAACCAGGCTGTGCGTACGACCGATGGCCGAACCATTGTCACCGACGGTAAACCGCAGGTAGACGATGACACGGGCCTGGTCTCTTACAAAAATGCCGAAACGGGTCAGACGGAGCAAATTAACCGCGATCAGGTGAAAAATATGAGCGAGCTGGATAACTAGTTCAATTTTCCCCATTCATCCGCTCAATAATATTCACTATTAGCCTGTTGGTTTACTGACTACACTCTCTTATAAAACAGAGTGGTAAAATAACAGGCTAATCATGATTCTTATCATTTATGCGCATCCTTATCCGCAGCATTCGCATGCGAATAAACGGATGCTTGAGCAGGCAAGGACGCTGGAAGGCGTCGAAGTTCGTTCTCTCTATGAACTCTACCCTGATTTCAATATCGATATCGCTGCGGAACAAGAGGCGCTTTCTCGCGCTGACCTGATCGTCTGGCAGCATCCCATGCAATGGTACAGCGTTCCCCCCCTACTCAAACTGTGGATGGATAAAGTGCTTTCCCACGGCTGGGCCTATGGTCACGGCGGGACCGCGCTGCGCGGTAAGCAAGTCATGTGGGCGGTGACTACTGGCGGCGGCGATAATCACTTCGATATCGGCTCGCATCCGGGGTTTGACGTACTCTCACAGCCGCTCCAGGCGACAGCCATCTACTGCGGGCTCAACTGGCTTGCGCCGTTTGCAATGCACTGTACGTTTATTTGCGACGACGAAACGCTGCAGGCGCAGGCGCGTCATTACAAGCAACGACTGATGGCATGGCAGGAGGCGCACAATGGATAGCCATACGCTCATACAGGCGCTGATTTATCTTGGGTCGGCGGCGCTGATCGTGCCGATTGCCGTCCGGTTGGGCTTAGGCTCGGTGCTGGGTTATCTCATTGCGGGGTGCATCATCGGCCCCTGGGGGTTACGACTGGTGACCGATGCCGAATCTATTCTGCACTTTGCTGAAATCGGCGTGGTGCTGATGCTGTTTGTCATTGGCCTGGAGCTTGATCCCCAGCGGCTATGGAAACTGCGCGCTTCAGTGTTTGGCGGCGGCGCGCTACAGATGGTGGTCTGCGGCGGCCTGATTGGTCTGTTTTGTATGTTCCTCGGTCTGCGATGGCAGGTGGCGGAACTGATTGGTATGACGCTGGCGCTCTCCTCCACGGCGATAGCTATGCAGGCGATGAATGAGCGCAACCTGACCGTTTCGCAGATGGGACGCAGCGCCTTTGCTGTGCTGCTGTTCCAGGACATCGCGGCGATTCCGCTGGTGGCAATGATTCCGCTACTGGCGACCAGCGGGGCGTCAACCACGCTTGGCGCATTCGCGCTGTCGGCACTGAAAGTGGCTGGTGCGTTAGTCCTGGTGGTACTGCTGGGGCGCTATGTGACCCGCCCGGCGCTGCGTTTCGTTGCGCGTTCTGGCCTGCGCGAAGTCTTCAGCGCCGTGGCGCTGTTTCTGGTCTTTGGCTTCGGGCTGTTGCTTGAAGAAGTTGGGCTGTCGATGGCGATGGGGGCGTTCCTGGCTGGCGTATTGCTGGCAAGCTCTGAGTATCGCCACGCGCTGGAAAGCGACATCGAGCCGTTTAAGGGGCTGCTGCTGGGGCTGTTTTTCATCGGTGTCGGCATGTCTATCGACTTCGGG
Source organism: Citrobacter sp. RHB20-C16 (assembly GCF_013890155.1). Taxonomy (NCBI): domain Bacteria; kingdom Pseudomonadati; phylum Pseudomonadota; class Gammaproteobacteria; order Enterobacterales; family Enterobacteriaceae; genus Citrobacter; species Citrobacter sp. RHB20-C16. Next base: position 1,001,729 of record NZ_CP057630.1, read on the forward strand.
ACGCTTATCGATAATCCACTCCGTATCATCATTCTGCTGGTCGGTTTCCTGGTGATTAAAACCGGGATGCTATGGCTGATTGCCCGTCCTTTACAGGTGCCGAATAAGCAGCGCCGCTGGTTTGCGGTACTCCTCGGACAGGGCAGTGAGTTCGCGTTTGTGGTCTTTGGCGCGGCGCAGATGGCGAACGTGCTCGATCCACAATGGGCGAAGGCGCTGACGCTGGCGGTGGCACTGTCGATGGCCGCGACGCCGATTTTCCTGGTCATCCTTACGCGAATGGAGAAATCCGCTTCCGGTGAAGAGCGGGAAGCCGATGAAATTGATGAAGAACAGCCGCGGGTGATTATTGCCGGATTTGGCCGCTTCGGGCAGATCACCGGTCGTTTACTGCTCTCCAGCGGTGTGAAGATGGTCGTTCTCGATCACGATCCGGACCACATCGAGACGCTGCGTAAATTTGGCATGAAGGTGTTCTACGGTGATGCGACGCGGATGGACCTGCTGGAGTCCGCCGGGGCGGCGAAAGCGGAAGTGCTGATCAACGCCATTGACGATCCGCAAACCAACCTGGAGCTGACAGAGATGGTAAAAGACCATTTCCCGAACCTGCAAATTATTGCCCGGGCACGCGATGTCGATCATTACATTCGTTTGCGCCAGGCGGGCGTCGAGCAACCGGAACGTGAAACGTTTGAAGGCGCGCTTAAAACCGGGCGTCTGGCGCTGGAAAGTCTTGGGCTTGGCCGCTATGAAGCGCGTGAACGCGCGGACCTGTTCCGTCGCTTTAATACACAAATGGTAGAAGAGATGGCGAAAGGTGAGGATGATGCCACCTCCCGTGCGGCAGTCTATAAACGGACCAGCGCGATGCTGAGCGAAATCATCACCGAGGATCGCGAACATCTGTCGTTGATTCAGCGTCATGGCTGGCAGGGGACTGAGGAAGGCAAACACACGGGAGACGTTGCCGATGAGCCAGAAGTTAAACCGTCAACCTAAGTCAAAAATGTGATGTACTGCAAACTTTACTGTTAACCAATTGTTTTTGAACTACTGTAATGCCGGGAGTCCACTGACAAGTCGTGGACTCGCCAGCAGATCGGAAAATTTTCGTGCTCTTCTTCTGTTCGTTAGTCGACGAAAGATTGCTCTTTCCGTATAGTGGCGACAATTTTTTTTGCTCCGGGAAATATTCAATGATCAGTCTGATTGCTGCGTTAGCGGTAGATCGCGTTATTGGCATGGAAAACGCCATGCCGTGGAATCTGCCTGCGGATCTCGCCTGGTTTAAACGTAATACGTTAAATAAACCTGTCGTTATGGGACGCCATACCTGGGAATCCATCGGCCGACCGTTGCCGGGACGTAAGAACATCGTCATCAGCAGCCAGCCGGGTACTGACGATCGCGTGCAGTGGGTGAAATCGGTTGATGAAGCGATTACCGCCTGTGGTGATGCACCAGAAATTATGGTGATTGGCGGTGGTCGCGTGTACGAGCAGTTCCTGCCTAAAGCGCAGAAACTGTATCTGACGCACATCGATGCGGAAGTGGAAGGGGATACGCATTTCCCGGACTACGAGCCGGACGACTGGGAATCGGTGTTCAGCGAGTTTCACGACGCTGACGGGCAGAATTCACACAGCTATTGCTTCGAAATTCTGGAACGTCGCTAAGCGATGAGTGCCGGATGGCGACGCTTAGCGTCTTATCCGGCCTACGAGATGGTTTGTAGGCCGGATAAGCGTAGCGCCATCAGGCAAACAGATCAGGCGTTAACAGCTTCGCCTTCATTCAGATCCATCTGCCGGTTTGACGGCTGCACAAAGTACTGCTTATCTTCCCAGCGCAGGCAGGTTAAATTTCCTCCCCAGCAGCACCCGGTATCCAGCGCATAGATTCCCTCCGGCGTTCCTTTTCCTTCCAGAGACGCCCAGTGACCAAACGCAATGCTGTAGGCTTCGCTGACCGGTCCGGGAATGGCAAACCACGGTTTCAACGGTGCCGGGGCATCCTCCGGGGACTCTTTGCTGTACATATCCAGTTGCCCGTTCGGGAAGCAGTAACGCATCCGGGTAAAGGCGTTGGTGATAAAGCGCAGGCGTGCCAGCCCGGTCAGTTCCGGCGTCCAGTTATTTGGCATGTCGCCATACATGGCGTCGAGGAAGAAGGGGTAAGAGTCACTCGACAGCACCGCTTCAACATCGCGCGCGCAGTCTTTGGCAGTCTGCAAATCCCACTGCGGTGTGATACCCGCATGCGCCATCACCAATTTTTTCTCTTCATCTATCTGCAACAGCGGTTGGCGACGCAGCCAGTTGAGCAGTTCGTCTGCGTCCGGCGCTTCCAGCAGCGGACTCAGGCGGTCTTTCGGTTTGTTACGACTGATACCGGCGAAGACCGCCAGCAGATGCAGGTCGTGATTACCCAGCACCAGGCGCACGCAGTCACCGAGTGATTTCACATAACGCAGCACGTCCAGAGAACCTGGGCCACGGGCAACCAGATCCCCCGTCAGCCACAGGGTATCGCTTTCAGGGGTAAAATTGACTTGTTGTAGCAATGCGATCAGTTCGTCGTAGCAACCGTGAACGTCGCCAATAAGGTATGTTGCCATAGCTATTGTTTTAGTGAATGAGAGTGGAAACGGCGAGTCGGAAAACCGGAATATCGATGGTAAAGGCGACGCCGTTCTCATCAATCATTTCGTAATGACCCTGCATCGTGCCCAGCGGCGTTTCGATAACAGCGCCGCTGGTGTACTGGTACTCTTCGCCAGGCTCAATGTGCGGCTGAACGCCAACCACACCTTCTCCCTGGACTTCAGTTTCTCGGCCATGACCGTTGGTGATCAACCAATAGCGTCCCAGTAGCTGCACGGGCGCTCGCCCCAGATTGCGGATGGTTACGGTGTAGGCAAAAACGTAACGGTCATCTTCAGGTGAGGATTGCGCTTCAATATAGACGCTTTGGACCTGAATACACACTCGGGGCGAATTGATCATGCTTAACTCTCCTTCGATGGCGCGTGTTCTGACAGATAGTTCGCCATCTGGCAGTACTGCGCGACAGAGATATTTTCCGCTCGCATTGCCGGGTCAATACCCAGTTCCGTCATGACCTCAACGCTGAACAGATTGCCGAGGCTGTTACGAATCGTTTTACGGCGCTGGTTGAACGCTTCTGTGGTGATGCGGCTCAACAGGCGAATATCGTTGACCGGATAGGGCATCGTAGTGTGCGGCACCAGGCGCACCACGGCGGAATCGACTTTTGGCGGCGGCGTGAAGGCGGACGGCGGCACTTCAAGCACCGGGATCACGTTGCAATAATATTGCGCCATGACGCTTAAGCGACCATACGCCTTACTGTTTGGTCCTGCAACCAGACGATTCACCACCTCTTTTTGCAACATAAAGTGCATATCGGCAATGGCATCAGTATAGCTAAACAGGTGGAACATCAGCGGCGTAGAGATGTTATAAGGCAGGTTACCGAACACGCGTAGCGGTTGACCCATCTTTTCAGACAATTCGCCGAAATTCATGGTCATGGCGTCCTGCTGATAGATAGTCAGCTTGGGGCCCAGGAAGGGATGCGTTTGCAGACGCGCGGCCAGATCGCGGTCAAGTTCAATGACCGTCAGCGCATCCAGACGTTCGCCAACCGGCTCCGTCAACGCAGCCAGACCGGGGCCGATTTCGACCATCGCCTGACCCTTCTGCGGGTTAATGGCGGAGACAATGCTGTCGATCACAAACTGATCGTTGAGGAAGTTTTGCCCGAAGCGTTTACGGGCTAGGTGGCCCTGATGGACTCGATTATTCATTGGGTATTAACAATCATTTTGATGGCGAGATTAAGCGCCGTAATAAAACTGCCGACATCAGCTTCACCCCGACCCGCCAGTTCAAGCGCGGTACCGTGATCCACCGAGGTACGAATAAAGGGCAGGCCCAGCGTAATATTCACGCCGCGACCAAATCCCTGGTATTTTAGCACGGGGAGACCCTGATCGTGGTACATCGCCAGCACCGCATCAGCATGTTGCAGATATTTGGCCTGAAACAGCGTGTCGGCGGGTAATGGACCTGTCAATTTCATTCCCTGCGCGCGGAGCGTATCGAGCACCGGAACGATCGTGTCGATCTCCTCGCGGCCCATATGCCCCCCTTCACCGGCATGCGGATTCAGACCACAGACCAGCACGTGCGGATCGTCCACGCCAAATTTGGTGCGCAGATCGTGATGCAGAATGCCAATCACTTCGTGCAGCAGTGCTGGTGTAATGGCATCGGCGACATCACGCAGCGGCAGATGGGTCGTTGCCAGTGCGACGCGTAACTCCTCCGTCGCCAGCATCATCACCACTTTTTTCGCCTGCGAGCGCTCTTCAAAAAACTCGGTGTGACCGGTGAAAGGCACGCCAGCGTCGTTGATAACGCCCTTATGCACAGGGCCCGTAATCAGCGCCGCAAATTCACCCTCTACACAACCGTCACAGGCACGGGCCAGCGTCTGCACCACATACTTACCATTCTCCACGGCCAACTGCCCAGGAACGACGGGCGCACGAAGCGAGACCGGTAACAGCGTCAGCGTGCCGGCAGTCTGCGGTTTAGCAGGCCTTTGCGGGGAGTAAGGGCGTAACGTGAGGGGAAGACCGAGCATTGCCGCCCGGTCAGTCAATACCGTGGCATCGGCACAGACCACCAGTTCAACCGGCCAGTCGCGCTGGGCAAGTTGAACGACGAGATCCGGACCTATCCCGGCGGGTTCGCCGGGAGTGATCACTACGCGTTGAGCAACCGTCATTAATTGCTCAGGATTTTAACGTAAGCGCTGGCACGTTGTTCCTGCATCCAGGTTGCTGCTTCTTCTGAGAACTTCCGGTTCATCAGCATACGGTAAGCGCGATCTTTCTGCGCGGCGTCGGTTTTATCGACGTTACGCGTATCCAGCAGTTCGATCAGGTGCCAACCGAAAGAGGAGTGCACCGGTGCGCTCATCTGGCCTTTGTTCATGCGGGTTAACGCATCACGGAATGCCGGATCGAAAATGTCCGCAGCCGCCCAGCCCAGATCGCCGCCCTGGTTAGCCGAGCCGGGATCCTGAGAAAACTCTTTCGCTGCGGCAGCAAAGGTGGTTTTACCGCTCTTAATATCAGCGGCGATTTGCTCAAGCTTCAGACGCGCCTGCTGATCGGTCATGATCGGCGACGGCTTCAACAGAATATGGCGGGCATGAACTTCGGTCACGGAGATGCTCTGGCTCTGGCCGCGCATATCATTCACTTTCAGGATATGGAAGCCGACACCGGAACGAATCGGACCAACGATGTCGCCTTTCTTCGCGGTACTCAGCGCCTGAGCAAAAATGCCTGGCAGTTCCTGAATACGACCCCAACCCATCTGGCCGCCTTTCAGCGCCTGCTGGTCAGCAGAGTAGGTGATCGCCAGTTTGCCGAAGTCGCTGCCGTTACGGGCTTGATCGACAATGGAACGCGCCTGAGATTCTGCTTCGTTCACCTGGTCAGACGTTGGGTTTTCCGGCAGTGGGATCAGGATGTGGCTCAGGTTCAGCTCCGTACTGGCATCATTTTGATTGCCAACCTGCTGCGCCAGCGCATCCACTTCCTGCGGCAGGATCGTCACGCGGCGGCGCACTTCGTTGTTACGCACTTCAGAGATGGTCATCTCTTTACGGATCTGATTACGGTAGGTTGAGTAGCTCAGACCATCGTAAGCCAGACGGCTTCGCATCTGGTCCAGCGTCATGTTGTTCTGTTTAGCGATATTGGCAATCGCCTGATCAAGCTGTTCGTCAGAGATTTTTACGCCCATCTTCTGACCCATCTGCAGGACAATCTGATCCATGATCAGACGTTCCAGGATCTGATGACGCAGCGTAGCGTCGTCCGGAAGCTGTTGACCTGCCTGGTTGGCGTTCAATTTGACAGACTGCATCAGGCCATCAACGTCGCTTTCCAGTACCACACCGTTATTTACGACGGCTGCGACTTTATCGACTACCTGCGGGGCAGCGAAACTGGTATTCGCGATCATGGCGATACCGAGAAGCAGCGTTTTCCAGTTCTTCATACTTTTTCCATTTCAATTAACCGCACTGCGGATTACGTGGTAAATCAATCAGATCACAAAGAGTTTTGATACGGCAAAATGTTGGAACGTAACATCTCGCTCGTGCCGAGACCATAGTTGGAACTCAGACCACGAAGTTCAATGTTAAAGCCAATCACGTTGTCATACACCGCGTGTTCTTTATCGCTATCCCAACCGTTCAGCTTACGCTCGTAACCGACGCGGATCGCATAACAGCAGGAGTTGTACTGCACACCTAACATCTGGTCGGCGGGTTTATTCACGTTGGTGTCGAAGTAGTAGGCACCCACAATCGACCAGCGATCGGCAATCGGCCAACTGGCGACGGTACCGATCTGGCTAATCCCGTTTTTGTACTGCTCTGCCGTGGAATATCTTGCTGGCAATGTCGCCTGAATATACTCCGGGCTGGCGTAACGGTAGTTCAACTGAACCAGACGGTCTTCATCACGACGATATTCGATACTGGAACTGCTGGTCGCGACGCTATCCAGACGGGTGTCGTACTGAATACCGCCACGCAGCCCCCAACGATCCGAAATACGCCAGTAAGTGTCACCCGCCCATACTAATGAACCCGTCTGGTCATCATTCTCCCATTGGATGTTGTCATCGCCAGTGCGAGACTCCGTGAAATAGTAGATTTGACCAACAGAAACGTTAAAACGTTCAACTGCTGCCTCATCATATACGCGAGATGTGACGCCCGTCGTGACCTGGTTGGCGGAGGCAATGCGGTCCAGACCGCCATAGCTGCGGTCACGGAACAGGCCGGTATAGTCAGATTGCAGCAGGGAAGAGTCGTAGTTGTAGATGTTGCTCTGGTCGCGATACGGCACGTACAGATACTGCGCGCGCGGCTCCAGCGTCTGGGTATAACCCGGCGCGAGCATGTTCATATCCCGTTCAAACACCATCTTGCCGTCGACTTTGAACTGCGGCATCACACGGTTGGCGGTATCATCCAACTGAGTGGTATTACGGTTGTTATACCAGTCCAGATTGGTTTGCTGATAATGGGTTGCCAGCAGTTTCGCTTCGGTGTTGATGCTGCCCCACTGGTTTGACAACGGCAGGCTGACAGTCGGCTCCAGGTGCAGGCGCGTCGCTTCCGGCATGTTGTCTTTGGTATTCACAAAATGCACGGCCTGGCCATAAATACGGGTATCAAACGGACCCAGGTCGTTCTGATAGAAGTTGACGTCTAACTGTGGTTCAGCGGAATAACTGCTGGTGTTTTGATCGCTGAACACCTGGAACTGTTTGGTTGAGACAGTGGCGTCAAAGTTCTGCACCGCATAGCCGACGCTGAATTTCTGCGTCGCGTAACCGTCGGTACTTGAACCGTACTTGTTATCGAAATCATTAAAGTAGCTGGAGTCGCTCACTTTGGTGTAGTCGACGTTGAAACGCCACACCTGATCCATCACCCCCGCATGTCGCCAGTAAAACAGCCAGCGGCGCGAGTTGTCATCGTTCGGATGCTCATCGTCGTAGACGCGATCGGAGTTCAGATAGTCGAATTCCATAATACCGGCGCCCGCCTGGCTCAGGTAGCGGAATTCGTTCTCCCACATTACGCCGCCGCGACGGTGCATATAGTGCGGCGTCAGGGTCGCATCCATGTTTGGCGCGATGTTCCAGTAATACGGCAGATAGAACTCAAAATAGTTCTTTGTCGTGTACTTGGCGTTGGGGATCAGGAAACCGGAGCGGCGTTTATCCCCGACCGGCAATTGCAAATACGGACTGTAAAAGACAGGAACCGGGCCCAGCTTAAAGCGGGCGTTCCAGATTTCTGCGACCTGTTCTTCACGGTCATGGATCACTTCGCTACCGACGACGCTCCAGGTATCAGAACCCGGCAGACAAGAGGTGAAACTCCCGTTCTCAAGAATGGTATAGCGGTTTTCGCCGCGCTGTTTCATCAGATCCGCTTTACCGCGGCCCTGACGGCCCACCATCTGGTAGTCGCCTTCCCAGACGTTGGTGTCTTTGGTGTTCAGGTTCGCCCAGCCCTTCGGTCCTTTCAGGATAACCTGGTTGTCATCGTAATGGACGTTGCCGAGCGCATCGACGGTACGTACAGGCTCAGGCTGACCCTGAGCCTCTTTCTGATGAAGCTGCACCTCGTCGGCCTGCAGACGGCTGTTGCCCTGCATGATATCCACATTGCCGGTAAACACCGCGTCGTCAGGATAATTTCCTTTCGCATGATCGGCATTAATCGTGACGGGGAGTTCATTTGTCTCGCCCTGCACCAGAGGACGGTCATAGCTTGGCACGCCTAACATACATTGTGAGGCGAGACTGGCTGCCAGACCCTGTTGACTGTAAAGGGCAGTGGCAATCATGGTGGCCAGGAGGGTGGGAATACGTTTTTTCATACGTTGTATTTTATTGTTCCATCATCAGTAGCGTCGCGCGTGACAAACCGCCACAGCCTAACTTACTCATGTTCGTAGCGCTAGTGTTAATCCTGCCGCTATAGCGTCTGTGGTGTTAGTCACGGCTGTGAATGACAGGTATGATAATGCAAATTATAGGCGATGTCCCACAATTGACCGTAGCCGAAAGATCGTTAAAAGCCGCTTATTTTGTGGGACCTGGCCTCACCGAGAGTGAGACAAATTGGGGAGTCTATGCAGTACTGGGGAAAAATAATTGGTGTGGCCGTGGCTCTGCTCATGGGCGGCGGCTTTTGGGGCGTGGTGCTGGGGCTGTTGGTTGGCCACATGTTCGACAAAGCCCGCAGCCGCAAAATGGCGTGGTTTGCCAACCAGCGTGAGCGTCAGGCGCTGTTTTTTGCCACCACCTTTGAGGTGATGGGGCACTTAACCAAATCGAAAGGACGGGTTACCGAAGCCGATATCCATGTCGCCAATGTGCTGATGGACAGGATGAATTTGCACGGTGAATCGCGATCGGCTGCGCAAAATGCGTTTCGTATCGGAAAATCAGATAATTACCCGTTACGTGAAAAAATGCGCCAGTTTCGTAGCGTCTGTTTTGGTCGCTTCGATCTTATTCGTATGTTTCTTGAAATTCAGATTCAGGCGGCGTTTGCCGATGGTTCACTGCATCCCAACGAGCGTGAAGTGCTGTATGTGATTGCCGAAGAGTTGGGCATTTCCCGCACTCAGTTCGATCAGTTCCTGCGCATGATGCAAGGGGGAGCCCAGTTTGGCGGTGGTTATCAGCAGCAGTCCGGCGGCGGTGGCTGGCAGCAGGCGCAACGCGGCCCGACGCTGGAGGACGCCTGCAACGTCCTCGGGGTTAAACCTACTGACGATGCGACTACCATTAAACGTGCTTATCGTAAGCAGATGAGCGAGCACCATCCGGATAAGCTGGTGGCGAAAGGTCTGCCGCCGGAAATGATGGAAATGGCGAAGCAAAAAGCGCAGGAAATTCAGAAGGCTTACGAGCTGATCAAAGAGCAGAAAGGCTTTAAATAAATTTACACGGCATCCTTCAAGCTGCCTCTTTGTTGGCCGCGCTGTGAAACCCCAGTCACATAGTTATCTATGCTCCTGGGGATTTCTTCGCTTGCCGCCTCGAAGCATCTCGAATGATTTGTGTCTATTCGCGAGCGTAATTCAAAGGGGCTACGTTATAAGATTAAAAATCCGCTGGCGCTTTAAACGTCATGCTGTTGCCGTATGCGGGATGGGTGATGGTCAGCATCTCGGCATGCAGTTGCAGTCGGGGGGCCATCGCCAGCGCCTCAGGCGGGGCATAAAAACGGTCGCCGAGAATGGGGTGGCCTAACGCCAGCATATGTACGCGCAGTTGGTGCGAACGTCCGGTGATGGGCTTCAACATTACTCGCGCGGTGTTATCTTCCGCAAACTCCACCACTTCATATTCGGTCTGCGCTGCTTTGCCGGTTTCATAACACACTTTCTGTTTCGGACGATTCGGCCAGTCGCAGATGAGCGGTAAATCCACCAGTCCCTCTGCGGGCGCAGGATGTCCCCATACCCGCGCCACATACTGTTTTTTCGGCTCGCGCTCGCGAAACTGACGCTTCAGCTCTCGCTCTGCCGCCTTGGTGAGGGCCACTACAATTACGCCGCTGGTTGCCATATCCAGACGATGCACAGATTCAGCCTGTGGATAGTCGCGTTGGATACGCGTCATCACGCTGTCTTTGTGTTCCTCAAGACGCCCCGGCACGGATAACAGGCCGCTTGGCTTGTTGACCACCATAATGTGCTCATCCTGATACAGGATCACCAGCCAGGGATCCTGCGGCGGATTGTAGTTTTCCATCGCCATATTTGACTCCGTTACTGATGCGTGACGACGATAAGACGAAGCGCATCCAGACGCCATCCTGCCTGATTCAGGCTTTCCAGCACCTGTTGACGGTTGCTTTCAATGGCCGCGAGTTCATCATCACGAATGTTCGGGTTGACGGCGCGCAGCGCTTCCAGGCGCGACAGTTCTGCAGACAGTTTTTCATCCGCTTCATTACGCGCCGCGTCAATCAGGGCGCGGGCGGACTTCTCAACCTGCGCTTCACCCAGTTGCAGAATCGCATGAACATCCTGCTGCACCGCATTAACCAGTTTGCTGCCGGTGTGGCGGTTTACGGCACTCAACTGGCGGTTGAAGGTTTCAAACTCCACCTGCGCCGCGAGGTTGTTGCCGTTTTTATCCAGCAGCATGCGCACCGGCGTCGGCGGCAGGAAGCGGTTAAGCTGCAACTGCTTCGGTGCCTGGGCTTCCACAACGTATACCAGCTCCAGAAGCAGCGTACCGACCGGCAGCGCCTTATTCTTCAACAAGGAAATGGTACTGCTACCGGTATCACCAGAGAGGATCAGATCCAGCCCGTTACGGATCAGCGGATGTTCCCAGGTAATAAACTGCGCGTCTTCACGCGACAGCGCCACGTCACGTTCAAAGGTAATGGTACAACCGTCTTCCGGCAGCCCCGGGAAGTCCGGCACCAGCATGTGATCGGATGGGGTCAGTACAATCAGGTTTTCACCGCGATCGTCCTGGTTAATCCCCACGATATCAAACAGGTTCATGGCAAAGGCGATAAGGCTGGTGTCGTCGTCCTGCTCTTCAATACTTTCGGCCAGTTGCTGCGCTTTTTCGCCGCCGTTGGAGTGGATCTCCAGCAGACGGTCGCGGCCCTGTTCCAGCTGCGCTTTCAGCGCTTCGTGTTGTTCGCGACAGCTTTTGATCAGATCCTCAAAGCCATCGGTCTCTTCGGGCGCCGCCAGGTAGTTAATCAGGTTGCTGTAAACCGTGTCATAAATAGCACGACCGGTCGGGCAGGTATGTTCGAACGCATCCAGACCTTCGTGATACCAGCGAACCAGCACCGACTGGGCGGTTTTCTCTAAATACGGGACATGGATTTGGATATCGTGCGCCTGGCCGATGCGGTCGAGACGACCAATACGTTGTTCCAGCAGGTCCGGGTTAAATGGCAGGTCGAACATCACCAGGTTGCTGGCAAACTGGAAGTTACGACCTTCCGAGCCAATTTCTGAACACAGCAGCACCTGTGCACCGCTGTCCTCTTCGCCGAACCAGGCGGCGGCGCGGTCACGTTCGATAATCGACATCCCTTCGTGGAAGACCGCCGCGCGGATACCTTCGCGCTCGCGCAGCACTTGCTCCAGCTGCAGGGCGGTAGCCGCCTTCGCACAGATCACCAGCACTTTCTGTGAGCGATGGCTGGTCAGGTAGCCCATCAGCCACTCAACGCGTGGGTCGAAGTTCCACCAGGTGCCGGTATCCCCTTCAAATTCCTGATAAATCTGTTCCGGATAGAGCATATCGCGCGCTCTGTCTTCGGCGTTTTTGCGGGCACCCATGATGCCAGACACTTTAATGGCAGTCTGATACTGCGTCGGCAGCGGCAGCTTAATGGTGTGCAGTTCGCGTTTCGGGAAGCCTTTTACGCCGTTACGGGTGTTACGGAACAGCACGCGGCTGGTGCCGTGGCGGTCCATCAGCATGGAAACCAGCTCCTGACGTGCGTTCTGCGCACCGTCGCGGTCGCTGTTTGCCGTTTGCAGCAGCGGTTCAATATCCTGCTCGCCAATCAGTTCGCCCAGCATGTTGAGCTCTTCATTGCTGAGCTTGTTACCGGCCAGCAGCATAGCGACGGCGTCGGCAACCGGGCGATAATTTTTCTGCTCTTCAACAAACTGTGCGAAATCGTGGAAACGGTTGGGATCCAGCAGGCGCAGACGCGCAAAGTGGCTTTCCATACCCAGTTGTTCCGGGGTGGCGGTCAGCAACAGTACGCCTGGCACGCGTTCCGCCAGTTGTTCTATCGCCACATATTCACGGCTCGGCGCCTCTTCGCTCCAGACGAGGTGGTGGGCTTCATCGACAACCAGCAGATCCCATTCGGCATCGCACAGGTGTTCCAGACGCTGCTTGTTACGGCGGGCGAAGTCCAGAGAACAGATCACCAGTTGTTCGGTTTCGAACGGGTTAAACGCATCGTGCTGCGCTTCGGCGTAGCGTTCGTCGTCAAACAGGGCGAAACGCAGATTGAAACGGCGCAGCATTTCGACCAGCCACTGATGCTGCAAGGTTTCTGGCACAATAATCAGCACGCGTTCTGCCGCGCCAGAAAGCAGTTGTTGATGCAGGATCATCCCGGCTTCAATGGTTTTGCCCAGACCCACTTCATCTGCCAGCAGTACGCGCGGCGCATGACGGCGACCCACATCGTGGGCGATGTTGAGCTGATGAGGGATCAGGCTGGTGCGCTGGCCGCGCAGACCGCTCCATGGCATGCGGTACTGTTCACTTTGAAATTTACGTGCGCGGTAGCGCAGCGCAAACCGATCCATGCGGTCAATCTGACCAGCAAACAAGCGATCCTGCGGTTTGCTGAACGCCAGTTTGCTGTCGAGCAGGACTTCACGCAGCGTGACGCCGGTTTCTTCGGTATCAAGACGGGTGCCAATGTAGGCAAGCAAACCATTTTCTTCTTTTACTTCATCGATTTGCAGCTGCCAGCCTTCATGGCTGGTAATGGTATCGCCAGGGTTGAACATCACGCGGGTCACGGGGGAGTCACTGCGCGCATACAGACGGTTTTCACCGGTGGAGGGGAAAAGCAAAGTGACGGTGCGCGCATCCATGGCGACAACGGTTCCAAGTCCCAGTTCGCTTTCTGTATCGCTGATCCAGCGTTGACCAAGTGTAAAAGGCATATTTGTTCGGCTCTATATCTTTAATTGCAGGCAATAACCACCCTCTGCCAGGGAGATGCTATGGCAGAACGGTAAATGGGGTCCAGGAATGGAAAGGGCGCTATGGTAATGGATGGCGATGGATTCGTCACGCGTCAAAATAACCCTAATTGGCCTGTCAGTAGTGTAGCAAAGTTATCATCAATGAAGGGAAGAATTCCTTCCGCGACGGGCTGGAGCTGTCGCGTCAGGTAATGCTCGTAATCCAGCGGCGAGTGTTGATAATCCTTTGGCTCTGGGCCGTTCAGGGTCCAGACATAGTGAATGGTGCCGCGGTTCTGGTACTGCGCCGGGCGTCCCCGCTTCAGGTTTTCTTCATCAGCCAGTCTGGCGGCGCGTACGTGTGGCGGAACGTTGCGCTGGTACTCGCTTAATGGTCGACGCAGACGCTTGCGATAGACCAGACGCTCGTCCAGTTCGCCCGCCATCAGCCGATCAATGGTTTCACGTACGTAATCCTGATACGGTTCGTGACGAAATATGCGCAGATACAATTCTTGCTGGAACTGCTGCGCCAGCGGTGTCCAGTCGGTACGCACGGTTTCCAGCCCTTTAAACACCATCCGCTGGTTTTCTCCTTCCTGAATCAAACCCGCGTAGCGTTTTTTGCTGCCGGTATCCGCGCCACGAATGGTGGGCATCAGAAAGCGGCAGAAATGCGTTTCATACTCCAGTTCCAGCGCGCTGGTAAGGTTCTTCTCCTGAAGCGATTGCGTCCACCAGGCGTTGACGTGTGCCACTAACGCGCGACCAATTTTCGCCGCTTCCTCTTCTGTGTGGGCGCGCTTCAGCCAGACGAAGGTGGAGTCGGTGTCGCCATAAATCACGTCATAGCCCTGGGCTTCAATGAGCGCTTTGGTCTGACGCATGATCGCGTGACCGCGCATGGTGATCGACGACGCCAGGCGCGGATCGAAAAAGCGGCAGGCCGTCGTGCCGAGCACACCGTAAAAGGCATTCATGATGATCTTCAGCGCCTGAGAAAGCGGTTTATTACCGTGCCGTTTGGCGTCGTCACGCCCCTGCCAGATCGACGTCACGATCTCTGGCAGGCAGTGTTTTTCCCGCGAGAACCAGGCGTCGAGAAATCCTTCGGTGCTGTGTTCGGGATCCGGGTGCGCCATCCCTTCCACCAGTCCGACTGGGTCGATCAAAAAGGTGCGAATGATCGAGGGGTACAGGCTTTTGTAATCCAGCACCAGCACCGAATCATACAAGCCGGGACGCGAATCCATCACGTAACCGCCGGGGCTGGCGTGGGGTGGTACTTCACCAAGGTTCGGCGCAACGTAACCGGCGCGATGCATACGTGGAAAATAGAGATGGCCAAACGCGGCGACCGAACCGCCGTGACGATCGACTGGTAATCCGTTAACCGTGGATCGTTCTAACAGGAACGGCACGATCTCGGTTTTATGAAAGACTCGTGTCACCAGCTCGCAATCTTTCAGATTGTAGGTGGCGAGCGCGGGTTTATCTTCGGCAAAACGTCTGTCGATCTCATCCATGCGATCCCAGGGATTATCGATCGATTTACCTTCCCCCAGCAGTTCTTGCGAAACGGTCTCCAGCGAAAACGACGAGAAATTCCAGAAGGCAGACTTCAGCGCCTCAATGCCGTCAACGATCAGCCGACCTTTCGCCTGGGCGAAAAAAACGCCATTTTTAAAACCGTGCTCACGCCACTCGAGTTCGCTGTTATCGCGGCCAAAACGCAGCGGGATACGGTAGCGCTCAGCATGTTTTTGCAACACGCGCAGGTCGAACTGCACCAGATTCCAGCCGATGATGAGGTCGGGATCGTGGCGGGCAACCCACTCGTTAAGCTTTTCCAACAGTTGTGGGCGGCTGTTGACGTACTCAAGCTGGAAATCGAGCGCTGCTGAATCGCCATTTTCGGGGCCGAGCATATAGACAATGCGCTGCCCGCAGCCTTCAAGCCCAATGCAGTACAACTCGCCGTGGCGGGTGGTTTCAATGTCCAGAGACAACCATTTGAGCGGTGGACGATAGTCGGGATGGGGCTTTAATCGCGCATTGACGATCGCACCGTTGCGCGTCTCACCTTCGACCCACACTGGCGAGGTGATAAAGCGTTCCATCAGATAGCGTTCAGGCGGGCGGACATCGCCTTCATAAACCGTCACGCCATTCTCACGCAACAGCTTTTCCAGTCGCATCAACTGGCGATGCGAACGGCAGTAAAGACCCGAAACCGGCTGACGATGAAAATCTTTGAGGTTGAGCGGCGTCAGACGATAACCATTTTCACTGCTTAATAACGACGTGACGCGGGCGGTTAGCGCGGTAGGGATAAACGCAACGGACTCCTGCGGCGCAAGCGTGACCTGCAAAGGCCCGCTGTCTGTTGCCAGCCAGAAGGAGACTTCAGTTCCCTGCGACGTATCCCGCCAGTGCCGGGTTAAGATAAAACCTGCCTGCGCCACGCTGTTTATCCATCAAAAAAACCAGGCATGATTATAGCCTGGTTCAACGTGTTGCGCTGGGGTTTTATACAGTTATTGGCGCTGCTACTGCCCGTAATAGGCTTTCGCTCCGTGCTTGCGCAGGTAATGCTTATCCAGCAACGTTTGCTGCATCTCGGGTAACTGTGGCGCGAGCTGGCGGCAGAAAATGCCCATGTAGGCAACCTCTTCTAAGACGATGGCGTTATGCACCGCGTCTTCGGCATTTTTCCCCCACGCAAAGGGACCGTGTGAATGCACCAGTACGCCTGGCATTTGCGCGGCGTCTATTCCATGCATCTTAAAGGTTTCGACGATCACCTTGCCGGTTTCCCATTCATACTCGCCGTTGATCTCGTGGCTGGTCATTTTGCGGGTGCAAGGGATGGGGCCGTAGAAATAGTCGGCATGCGTGGTGCCCGTTGCCGGAATGGACTGTCCGGCCTGCGCCCAGATGGTCGCGTGGCGCGAATGGGTATGCACAATACCACCAATGGTGGGAAAAGCCTGGTACAGCAGACGATGCGTCGGCGTATCGGACGAGGGCTTTTTCTGACCTTCAATCACTTCACCCGTCGCGATGCTGACAACCACCATATCGTCAGCGGTCATCACGCTGTAATCCACGCCGGAAGGTTTAATGACAAAGACGCCGTGGTCGCGATCGACGGCACTGACGTTCCCCCAGGTGAGCGTGACCAGGTTGTGCTTTGGCAGCGCCAGATTCGCTGCCAGTACCTGGCGTTTGAGATCTTCTAGCATGTTTTTCTCCCTGCCTGATGGCGCTTTGCTTAACGTTTAAAGCCGTAATACATGTCGTTCCAGCGCAGCGCGTCCTTGAAGGCGGGCAGGCGGGTATCGTTATCAATCACGGTGATTTCGATATCGTGCATTTCGGCGAACTGACGCATGTCGTTGAGATCCAGCGCATGGCTGAAGACGGTATGGTGCGCGCCACCGGCCAGGATCCACGCTTCAGACGCGGTCGGCAGGTCCGGTTGGGCTTTCCACAGCGCGTTGGCGACCGGCAGTTTCGGCAGCGCATGCGGGGTTTTCACGGTGTCGATGCAGTTGACCAGCAGACGATAGCGATCGCCTAGGTCGATCAGGCTGGCCACGATCGCCGGACCGGTCTGCGTATTGAAGATCAGACGGGCAGGATCGTCTTTACCGCCAATGCCGAGATGCTGAACATCAAGGATCGGTTTTTCGTCCACCGCGATCGACGGACACACTTCCAGCATGTGGGAGCCGAGCACCAGATCGTTGCCTTTCTCGAAGTGATAGGTGTAATCCTCCATAAAGGAGGTGCCGCCCTGCAGACCGGTTGACATCACTTTCATGATGCGAAGCAGAGCGGCAGTTTTCCAGTCGCCTTCGCCAGCAAAGCCATAGCCCTGCTGCATCAGGCGTTGTACGGCCAGACCCGGAAGCTGTTTCAGACCGTGCAAATCTTCAAAGGTGGTCGTGAAGGCGTGGAAGCTGCCCTGCTCCAGAAAGCGCTTCATACCCAGTTCAATACGCGCCGCTTCCAGCACGTTCTGGCGTTTTTCACCGTGAACCTGAGTGGCGGCGGTCAGGGTGTAGCTATTTTCGTATTCGTCAATCAGGGCATTGATGTCGCCGTCGCTGATGGAATTCACCACCTGCACCAGATCGCCCACTGCCCAGGTGTTGACCGAGAAGCCGAACTTGATCTGCGCGGCGACTTTATCGCCATCGGTAACCGCCACTTCACGCATGTTGTCGCCAAAGCGGCACACTTTCAGATGACGGGTATCCTGTTTCGACACCGCATGACGCATCCAGGAACCGATACGGGCATGAGCCTGTTGATCCTGCCAGTGACCGGTGACTACCGCATGTTGCTGGCGCATGCGTGCGCCGATAAAGCCGAACTCACGACCGCCGTGCGCAGTCTGGTTGAGGTTCATAAAGTCCATGTCGATGCTGTCCCACGGAAGGGCCGCATTGAACTGGGTGTGGAATTGCAGCAGCGGTTTATTGAGGATAGTCAGGCCGTTGATCCACATTTTGGCTGGAGAGAAGGTATGCAGCCAGACCACCAGACCCGCACAACGATCGTCATAGTTCGCGTCACGGCAAATGGCGGTGATTTCATCCGGTGTGGTCCCCAGTGGTTTTAACACCAGCTTGCAGGGTAGTTTCGCTTCGGTATTCAGCGCTTTGACGACGTGCTCCGCGTGCTGAGTAACCTGACGCAGCGTCTCAGGGCCGTACAAATGCTGGCTGCCAATTACAAACCACACTTCATAGTTATCAAAAATAGTCATTGTCGTGTCCTTAGTGAGTCAGGGTTGCCTGGTCAGCCGGCGCAGTATTAACCGGGGTGGCAGTCGGAAGATAATGTTGCTCAGCGCTTACCGCCCACTGCTGGTAGCGGCGATAAAGCTGTTCGAAACGTTGTGCCTGGTCGGGGCGAGGTTGCAGCGTGTTTTCCACCGCGCTGGCCATTTTCTGCTGCGCCGCAGGAATATCGGCATGCACCCCGGCAGCCACGGCGGCAAAGATAGCCGCGCCCAGCGCACAGCACTGATCGGAGGCGACGATTTGTAGCGGACGGTTCAGGACATCGCAGCAGGCCTGCATAATGACCTTGTTTTTCCTGGCGATGCCGCCCAGCGCCATGACGTTGTTAACCGCAATACCTTGTTCGGTAAAGCATTCCATAATGGCTCTTGCGCCAAAGGCGGTTGCGGCTATCAGACCGCCGAACAGCGCCGGGGCATCCGTGGCCAGATTCAGATCGGTCACCACCCCTTTCAGACGCTGGTTTGCGTTCGGCGTGCGGCGGCCGTTAAACCAGTCAAGCACCACCGGCAGGTGATCCAGCGATGGGTTTTTCGCCCAGGCGTCGGTCAGCGCGGGCAGCAGTTGTTTTTGGCTGGCGCTGATCTGCGCTTTCAGTTCCGGATGCTGCGCGGCGAGTTGCTCCAGCGGCCAGCCGAGAATGCGACCAAACCACGCGTAGATATCGCCAAAGGCAGACTGTCCGGCCTCCAGACCGATAAAACCGGGGACCACACTGCCATCGACTTGCCCACAAATGCCTTTCACGGCGCGCTCGCCGACGCTCTGTTTGTCCGCAATCAGGATGTCGCAGGTGGAGGTTCCAATGACTTTCACCAGCGCATTGGGCTGTGCGCCCGCGCCGACGGCACCCATGTGGCAGTCGAACGCGCCGCCAGAGATGACGACGTTCTCCGGCAGACCAAGGCGCTGCGCCCACTCGGCGCACAGCGTACCAACTGGCAGATCGGCAGTGAACGTGTCGGTGAACAGGGGGTATTGCAAATGCTGGTTAATCAGCGGATCGAGCTCATCGAAGAAACTGGCAGGCGGCAGACCGCCCCAGCTTTCATGCCATAATGATTTGTGCCCGGCGCTGCAACGACCCCGGCGGATATCCTGCGGGCGCGTAGTACCAGAAAGGAGGGCTGGCACCCAGTCGCACAGCTCAACCCACGAGACGGCAGCCTGGGCAACTGCGCGGTCTTCGCGGGTGACATGAAGGATCTTGGCCCAGAACCATTCGCTGGAGTAAATGCCGCCGATGTAACGGGAGTAATCGACGTTGCCCGGCGTATGGCACAGACGGGTAATGGCTTCGGCTTCTTCCACTGACGTGTGGTCTTTCCACAGGACGAACATCGCGTTTGGGTTTTCCGCGAACTCTTCCCGGAGTGCCAGCACGTTGCCATCGGCGTCAATCGGCGCTGGCGTTGAGCCCGTACTGTCGACGCCAATCCCAACGACCTCGGCACGTTGCGCCGCGCTGAGTTCCGCCAATACGCTTTTCAGTGCGGCTTCCATCGACTCCATGTAGTCGCGGGGATGATGGCGGAACCGGTTGTTCGGGGCGTCACAAAAACGTCCTTCCTGCCAGCGCGGGTACCACTCAACGCTGGTGGCGATCTCTTCGCCGGTGGCGCATTCCACAGCCAGCGCGCGCACAGAATCACTGCCAAAATCGAGGCCAATTGCAATTGCCATCCTCTTGCTCCATCCAGAAATACGGGTATGGAGAAACAGTAGTGAGTGGGGATAAAAACCGTCAGGTAGGATCCGCTAATCTTATGGATTAAAATGCTATGGCATCGCAAAGTGTGACGCCGTGCAAATAATCAATGTGGACATTTCTGCTCTGGTTATAGACACTTTTGTTACCCGTTTTTGTGGCAGTCATCGTACTGAGTCGTGACATAATGCTTTTCACAAGCGGGGTTGATGGGTCCGCCCGTGATGGTGCGGCAACAAGGCAGGACGCAAACCATACTGTCCTGCGTAATATGGACAATTTGTTTCCTCACTGAACCTCGGGAGTCGTGAAATTATGGCTGAACCGCAAAATGACCCTCTCCTGCCAGGGTACTCGTTTAACGCGCATCTGGTCGCCGGTTTAACGCCGATAGACGCCAACGGATATCTGGATTTTTTTATCGACAGGCCGTTGGGGATGAAAGGCTATATCCTTAACCTCACGATTCGGGGGGAAGGGGTGATTAAAAATCAGGGGCGGGAGTTTGTCTGCCGACCCGGTGACATTTTGTTGTTCCCGCCGGGTGAAATTCATCACTACGGACGCCATCCGGATGCCAGCGAGTGGTATCACCAGTGGGTTTACTTTCGTCCCCGCGCCTACTGGCAGGAGTGGCTCACCTGGCCGTCCATTTTTGCGCAGACCGGTTTTTTCCGTCCGGACGAAGCGCATCAGCCGCACTTTAATGAGCTGTTCGGCCAGATTATTCACGCCGGACAGGGGGAAGGGCGCTACTCTGAACTGCTGGCGATCAACCTGCTGGAGCAGTTACTGCTGAGGCGCATGGAGGCGATCAACGCTTCGCTGCATCCGCCGATGGATAACCGCGTGCGCGATGCCTGTCAGTACATCAGCGATCATCTGGCGGACAGCCACTTCGATATTGCCAGCGTTGCTCAGCATGTCTGCCTGTCGCCATCGCGCCTGTCGCACCTGTTCCGTCAACAGTTGGGTATCAGCGTGTTGAGCTGGCGTGAGGATCAGCGGATCAGCCAGGCGAAGCTGCTGCTCAGTACAACACGCATGCCGATTGCTACCGTTGGACGCAATGTCGGGTTCGACGACCAGCTCTATTTCTCCCGCGTCTTTAAAAAATGTACTGGTGCCAGTCCGAGCGAGTTCCGTGCCGGTTGTGAATAATATATTTCGTGTATCGTTCGCTATAAAAAATAAGAACATTGTATTTGTTCTGTAAAACTTCATCTGCTATAAAAATTTTCATATAAGGAGGTATCAGATGAGTAAGCGTATGGATATTACTGATGGTATGTTTGCCACAACAAAAAATTATGGGCTTGTTTATACTGAGGAATTGGGATGGATTGATTTAGGTCATGCGCAAGGGAATGATGCCAGAGTGTTAAAGAGAAAACTGGAACAAGAACATTTTGCTAAATACTATGAAAAATTCAATGACTGGTACTTCCCGGTAAATTATTACCAGGAAATGGAAGTAAGGAGAAGATTATTTGGTGTTGACCTGAATTTTCATACTGGTGTACATACGCAGGTTATGGTTCGCTCATGCCTTTCTCCTGCCCTTAAGGCAAAGGTTGCCTTAACCATTATGTATGGAACTGCAAAAAGATTTGAAGCATGGCAAGACTCAATTCTCTTCAACTGGTATACCGATAGTGGTTTTAGCGTTGAGGACTTACTTTCTGATTTAGTTGGTTTTTATCGTGTTTTTGGCACTGGCCCAGATCCACTTTGGCTGGCGAACCCCGTATCCTATGAAACAGCCATACAAATATGGGATGCTCATGATCCGATAGGTACTTTTAAGAATAAAGAGTTTTCGCCCAAACTATTTTCGACGATATCACCATTTAAATATGGTGAACCTATCAAAAAACTTCTTCCAGAATGGTTAAGTTATATAAAACCTCTGGATGGTTCATTTCCCGGTGTATTATATAATCAGTTTCATAATAGTCCTGTCAATGGTTTTTTTAAGAACAAAGACAGGATAAACCATGAGCTTTATGGTTCAGTGTCAGTATCTGATACGACAAATTATGCTGACTCTCCCTTTGAACGTCCACTTTTTTTCTTCTTCACTCTCACTCACCACAGAGGCAATGGTGAACATGAAAAAATGGATTTTACTATTATTGTCATTGCTTCTGTTCCCTTTTATCGTCTTCTTTGGTTGTTTTGCTCTGATGTCAGGGGATCATCATTACAGACGTGATGACATTATTTCTTACTGGTTATATACCCCTGATATTCTGAAAAAGGTACCACAACTATCAAAAGAAGTTGAATATGAACATTATTATGACCTGGATGATCAACATACCTATGTTGTCATAAAGTGGAGCAATATTAATGATATTATTGCTAAAAAAAAATGTTTATTAGATTTTTTGCAGCAATTAAGTCCTTCTGTGAAATATAATTGTTTGTGGGTGTATCACGATCAGCGTGATTACGCTGATAACTACCAACGGTATTGTGTACACCAAAAAAGGGATGCCCTTGAACTGGAATACTACGAAACCGTGAGATGACTCAAATGCCTGGCCTTACAGCATGCCGTCGTGCGGTTGTGAAGAAAAAGTGAATGATGTGCCCGTGAAGATGTCATAACCTGTAACTATTCAGATGATTGGTCGCTTGACGTCGCAGGGATGGGTTTGCAGAATCCCTGTTTCGTAAAACTGACGGACGCATTATGCAAGCATTGCTGGAACACTTTATTCTCCAGTCCGCCATGTACGCTTTGATTGCTGTGGCGCTGGTGGCCTTCCTGGAATCGCTGGCGCTGGTGGGGTTGATTTTACCGGGAACGGTATTGATGGCCGGGCTGGGTGCTCTGATCGGCAGCGGGGAACTCAACTTCTGGCATGCATGGCTGGCGGGAATTATCGGCTGTCTGCTTGGCGACTGGATCTCGTTCTGGCTGGGCTGGCGCTTCAAAAAACCGCTGCACCGCTGGTCGTTCATGAAAAAGAACAAAGCGCTGCTCGATAAAACCGAGCACGCACTGCATCAGCACAGTATGTTCACGATTCTGGTGGGACGCTTTGTTGGTCCAACGCGCCCGCTGGTGCCGATGGTCGCCGGAATGCTCGATCTGCCGGTGGCGAAATTCATCACGCCCAACATTATTGGCTGCCTGCTCTGGCCGCCATTTTATTTTCTGCCGGGGATTCTGGCTGGTGCGGCAATTGATATTCCGGCGGGTATGCAAAGTGGCGAGTTTAAGTGGCTGCTGCTGGCGACAGCCATCCTGCTGTGGTTCGGTGGCTGGCTGTGCTGGCGCCTGTGGCGTAGTGGAAAAGCCGCGACGGACCGCTTAACGCATTACCTGCCAAAAAGACGCCTGCTCTGGCTGGCGCCGATCGTGCTGGGGATGGGGATTGTTGCGCTGGTGACGTTGCTTCGCCACCCGCTGATGCCGATGTATCTCGATATTCTGCAAAAAGTGGTGGGCTACTGATATTCCTGCCGGATAAGCGTAAGCGCCATCCGGTAATCCATTATTTTTTAATCCCCAACAGCGCTGAGGCGCTGGCTTTACCGCTCAGCAATTCATCCGTTTCGCCCTGCCACGCGATGCGACCGTCGGCCACGACGACAGAGCGCGGGGCAATGCGCGCCGCATCTTCGACACTGTGCGACACCATCAGTAGCGTCAGTTGCCGGGCATGGCAGATATCGCTTACCAGGGTCAGCATCTCCTGGCGTAGCGCGGGATCGAGGGCTGAAAAGGGCTCGTCAAGCAGCAGGATCGGCTGTTCGCGCACCAGACAGCGCGCCAGTGCTACACGCTGGCGTTGACCGCCGGAAAGCTCTCCGGGCAGGCGGGCCATCAGCGTCTCGATCCCCATTTGTTGCGCGATATGCAGGCGCTTCTCTTTCTGTTCGGCGCTTAATTTCAGTCCTGGATCCAACCCCAGACCGATGTTTTGCTCAACGTTTAGATGGCTGAACAGATTGTTCTCCTGAAACAACATCGAAACCGGACGACGTGATGGCGGCGTGGTGGTGTGGTCTTCCCCTTCGATCAACAGGGTGCCGCGGGCAGGCGTGAGAAAACCGGCAATCAGACTCAGTAACGTACTTTTCCCTGCGCCGCTTGGCCCCAGAATCGCCACCTGTTCACCGCGCGCCACGGACAGCGTAAAGCGCATGGGCAAATGGTGGTAGAGCCAGGTGATATCAGTCAGTCTTAACATTTCGCCCCGGTAACGTCTCAATAACGGTAAATAAAATAAAGCACAGGATCAGCAATAAGAGCGCAGTGACGGCACCGTCCTGACTGCGGTAAGAGCCAATTTGCTGATACAGATAAAACGGCAGGGTGCGGAAATCATCGTTGCCGAACAGCGCCACCACGCCAAAATCGCCGATAGACAGCACACAGGCAAAGGCCAGCGCCTGCGCCAGCGGACGCTTCAATGCCCGCAGTTCTACCACTTTTAGCCGCTGCCAGCCTTCAATCCCCAGCGACTGACACAGCATGGTGTAGCGGGCGGTAATATCGCGCATCGGGTTTTCCAGCACTTTCAGCGCGTAGGGAATGGCCATCAGCGCATTGGTGAAAATCACGATGCTGTCAGCGGACTCCGGCAGGCCGATGCTGTTGTTGAGCAACAGGAAGAAGCCGGTGGCCAGCACGATGCCTGGCATCGCCAGAATAAGCATCCCGCTTAGCTCAAGCGCTTGTCCTGCCAACAACTGCTGACGGGCGCGCAGTTCGCGGCTGCTCCACAGCAGCATCATCGTCAGGATCACGCACAGCAGACCCGCTGCCAGCGCAATACGTAGCGAAGTCCACACCGCCTGCCACAAAATGGGCTGCGCGAGCACGTCCAGCAGATGGCGATTCACCCCGTCGACCATCACCGCCAACAACGGTGGAAGCAACAGCAGCAGCGCGAGGACGATCAGCAGGGCATCGGTTAAACGGCTGTGCAGCCGATCGTCCGGATCGCGCCATCCCTGAACCAGGGTTGTGCCGGGAGCAATAGCTTTACTCAATCGTTGACTGAGGAGCACCAGCGCCAGACAGCACACCATCTGGATCAGCGCCAGCATGGCGGCACGGGCAGGATCGTAGTCGAAATTCAGCGCCTGATAAATCGCCAGCTCAATGGTGGTCGCCTGCGGTCCGCCGCCCAGCGACAGCACGGTGGCGAAACTGGCAAAACAGAGCATAAAAATCAGCGCAGTGACCGGTGGGATTTGGCGACGCAGCCATGGCCACTCGACAAAGCGGAAGAACTGCCAACCGCGGATACCCAGTTGGGCGGCAAGCTGACGCTGCTCGCCAGGGATATTCTCCAGCGACTGCAACAGCAGGCGGCTTGCCATCGGCAGATTAAAAAAGATGTGAGCCAGCAGGATGCCCTGCAACCCGTAAGGCGAGAAGGTCCACTCCAGTCCAAGCACGTGCCAGAGCGAAGCCAGCCACCCCTGGCGTCCATAGACGCTGAGAATACCAAACACCGCAACCAGCACGGGGAGGATCAACGTCATGGCGCACAGGCGCAGCAGGGCCAGACGCCCCGGAAAACGGCGTCGGTACAGTGCACGGGCAAGGAAGATGGCTGGAACAACAGAAAGCACCGCCGACAGGAAGGCCTGCCAGAAGGAAAAACGCACCACGTGCCACAGGTAGCTGTCCTGCCACAGCGAGGACCACGCCGCCTGCGGCGCGTTGAACCACAATGCCAGAAATGCGGCCAGCGCCACCGTCACCATCAACGTGGCGGCACAAAGGCCTGGGATCAGCCAGCCGGCAATTAACGGCTGACGGCGCGTTGCCATTCGCTAATCCATGCCTGGCGTTGTGCTGCCACTTCCGCTGACGTGAATTCCAGGGTCGTTGCGGGTTGAGTCAGTTGTTCAAATCCGGCAGGCAGGGTGACATTTGCCACCGGATACATCCAGTTGCCGGTCGGGATAGCATTCTGGAACGCGGGTGACACCATGAATTTGAGGAACTTTTCTGCCAGCTCAGGCTGCTTACTGGCTGCAGTACGCGCGGCGACCTCCACCTGCAGGTAATGGCCTTCGCTAAAGTTGGCCGCCACGTAGTTCTCTTTTTTCTCTTCGATGATGTGATACGCCGGAGAGGTGGTGTAGCTCAGCACCAGATCGCTTTCACCTTTCAGGAACAGGCCATAAGCTTCGCTCCAGCCTTTGGTGACAGTGACGGTTTTGGCCGCCAGCTTCTGCCACGCTTGCGGCGTTTTATCGCCATACACTTTCTGCATCCACAGCATCAGCCCAAGTCCTGGCGTACTGGTGCGCGGATCCTGATAAATCACCCGCCATTTCTGATCGCTCTCGACCAGCTCCTTCAGGCTTTTCGGTGGGTTTTTCAGTTTGTTTTTGTCATACACGAAAGCGAAGTAGCCGTAATCAAACGGGACGAAGGTGTCATTCTTCCAGCCGCCTGGGACATTGACCGCCTCGCTGGCGACACCGCTTTTCGTGAACAATTGGGTTTGCGTCGCCGCTTCAAGCAGGTTGTTATCCAGTCCCAGCACCACGTCGGCCTTGCTGTTTTTCCCTTCCATTCGCAGGCGATTAAGTAACGACACGCCATCTTCCAGCGCCACCAGCTTCAGTTCACAGTTGCAGTCGGCTTCAAAGGCTTTTTTCACCGCCGGGCCAGGGCCCCAGTCTGCGGCGAACGAGTCGTAGGTGTAGACGGTGAGAACCGGTTTTGCGAAGGCAGGCGCTGCGCACAGGAGTAAAAGGGGAAGACATTTTTTCAACACTTTGCACCTCAAAAGATGGGTGGCAAAGGATTTTGAGCAGTAGCCTCAAATCCCTTCGCCGGCGTTATCCGGATCAGGTTCGACGGGTATTATCTCAGCCCATACGCTTCATCATTCAAGCAGCCTCTGTGTTGGCTGCGTCCGCTCACCCCAGTCACATAGTGTTCTATGCTCCTTGGGATTCACTCGCTTGCCGCCTTGCTGCAGCTTGAATGATTTTGTGTATGTTTATTAGCACCCCGTTGAGAACGGCGTTAGTGTAGTGATTTTGCCGCGTTGCGGCAATCATGGATCCGGCGGCGCAAACCACGCAGATTTAAAGTCGAACCAGCCGAGGGTGTTCATGCGCAGGCCGCGCATACTGCGCTGGCCCTGAATAATCAGCCAGTGGTGGATCAGCGGGACAATGGCTTTGCTGGCAAGCAATTGCTGACACCACATGGCCAGATTCATTTCGCCGGTGCGCCAGCGCGCGGCGTCGGCTTCCCAGTCCAGCGGAATGCAGTGCTGTAACAGCGGGACTTCACACAGATGCGCGAACAAAGAGAAGTCGAGCGGCAGGGTGAAGTTGGCGCTGTTAAGCCAGATGTCGCTTTCAATTTCCCCGGCATGCCATTGATCGTAGTCGATCTCCTGAATCTCTAGCTTCACCTGATGTTCAGCCAGAAGCTGACTCATGATCTGTGCAATCACCTGATGTTCGATGTGTTCGTGATAATAGGTCAGCGTGAGCGTCTCCAGCCCGGCAGGTTTCTCGCCGTGACCCGGTCGCGCGTGATGCCAGCGGGGCAGTAAGCCATAGGCCGGGAACCAGTGACGTTGATACTGTTCATCGGCATAGTAAAGCAGGTTACTTGGTGACAGTACGCGACTGACCCACTCCCGAACCTCCTGATTGGCGCCGCGATGGGTGCGGGCGTCGAACAACAGATAATAGCATCCCTCTTCCAGGCGGCTTTCGATAGCCTTCTCATCTTCCGTGGGACCTTTCAGCGTCAGGCCGCCGTTTGGCTCGTCGCCTATATCCGGCAGAACCCAGACGTTCACTTCATCAATCAGGGCCCGATAACCGAAGAAATCATCAAATGCATGAATTTTCAGCTGATTACGAGTATTCCGTATCACCGCGTATGGGCCGGTGCCAATCGGATGGCTGGAAAAATTGCTCAGGGTTTCCCATTCGCGCGGCAGGATCATCGCCGGGACCTGGCCCAGCAGCCACGGGAGCCAGCGATCGGGTTGCGAAAGATGAATGTCCAGCGTCCAGGGCGTGGGTGAAACGATCTCGCTGATGTGCGAATAGAGCGGTAAGACGTTAATGCGTGTCAGTGACGACACCACATCGTCCATTTCCAGTTCACGACCGTGGTGAAAATGGATCCCCGGACGCAGGAAAAAGCGCCAGTGCAGGGGGGAGATTTGCTGCCAGTGGTGGGCTATGTCGGCTTCCAGTTCCCCATTTTCCTCATTTACGCGGGTCAGGGCGCTGAAGATTTGGCGGGCAATGTGGGTTTCTGAGCGACGCAGTGCGCTGCCGGGCAGCAGATTTTGCATTGGACGATAGTAAAGTACGCGCAGGATGTGACGGCCCTGACGGAAGCTGCGGCCCAGATGGGAAACCAGCATCTGCCGCACGGCCGTTTTGTCGCCGACCAGTTGCACCAGTTGATCGATGCGATCTTGCTCCAGCAGATCTTCCGCGCGCTGTTGCTGGAGCGCCAGTCCGGTATACAGGAAGGTTAAGCGTGAACGTTTTCCGCGTCCCACTTCCGCCTCCCACGTCAGCCAGCCGCGCTCCTGCATGGTATTGAGCAGCGTGCGCATATGACGGCGCGAGCAGCTCAGCAGATCCGCCAGTTCGTTGAGCGTGGTGTCCTGTGTTTTGCCGTCGCAGCATTGCCACAAGCGGATGAACTGTTGTTGCAGACGGCCAGAAGACATAAAAGGGGAACTCCTGCGGAAAACTCAGCAATTTTATTATCCCTATATTAGGCCAATAATACATTCCGATGAAGCACTATGACGGGGTCATCTATATGCGCCAGTTTTATCAGAAGTACTTTGCCGCGACAGAAGGGTTGTCCTGGTTGGCTTGCCTGAGCGCGCCGCAGCGCTTAAAGATGCTGGAAGAACTGATGCAGTGGGAGGTGACAGCCTGACCCTGGAGTAGCAGACATCATGTGTGACTGAGTATTGGTGTTAATCACCGCGCCAGCAGGTATTATCTGCTGGCTTTTTTCGTTTCGGCTGCGCTGACTAAGGAAAGATATGCTCTGGTTAATGACGATGGGACGACGTCTCAACGGTGTTTACGCGGCGTTTATGCTCGTCGCATTTATGATGGGCGTGGCGGGGGCGCTACAGGCGCCGACGCTGAGCCTGTTTCTCAGTCGCGAGGTCGGGGCGCAGCCGTTCTGGGTGGGGCTGTTTTACACCGTTAACGCCATCGCCGGGATTGGCGTAAGCCTTGTTCTGGCAAAACGCTCGGACAGCCAGGGAGACCGGCGCAAGCTGATTCTGTTTTGTTGCCTGATGGCCATCGGTAATGCGCTGCTGTTTGCCTTTAATCGCCACTACCTGACGCTGATCACCTGCGGCGTACTGCTGGCGTCGCTGGCAAATACCGCGATGCCGCAATTGTTCGCGCTGGCGCGGGAATATGCCGACAGCTCGGCGCGAGAAGTGGTGATGTTCAGCTCTGTAATGCGTGCGCAGCTTTCACTGGCGTGGGTGATTGGCCCGCCGATGGCCTTTATGCTGGCGCTGAATTACGGTTTTACCGTGATGTTTTCGATTGCCGCCGCGATTTTTGCGCTCAGTTTCATCCTGATTGCCTTTATGCTGCCGTCTGTCGCCCGCGTTGAACAACCGGCGGATGCGCCGGTGATCCAGGCTGGTGGCTGGCAGGATAAAAACGTACGCATGTTGTTTATCGCTTCCACGCTGATGTGGACCTGCAACACCATGTATATCATCGATATGCCGTTATGGATTAGCGCGGAGCTTGGACTGCCGGATAAGCTTGCCGGGATCCTGATGGGCACCGCCGCAGGACTGGAAATTCCGATCATGATCCTTGCCGGCTTTTACGTAAAACGCTTCGGTAAGCGCCGGATGATGCTTATTGCCGTCACCGCGGGCGTGCTGTTTTATCTCGGGCTGATTTTCTTCCACAGCCATCAGGCGCTGCTGATATTGCAACTGTTTAATGCGGCGTTTATCGGGATCATTGCCGGTATTGGCATGCTCTGGTTTCAGGATCTGATGCCGGGCAGGGCCGGATCGGCGACGACGCTATTTACCAACAGTATTTCGACCGGCGTAATTCTGGCGGGGGTGATCCAGGGCGCGGTTGCTCAGAGCTATGGTCACTTCGCAGTATACTGGGTGATTGCGGCGATTTCGTTGGTTACGCTGGTGATGACCGGGCGGGTGAAAGACGTTTGATTTATGGATTGCCAGATGGTGGCTAACGCCTTATCCGACCTACAGAAATCCGTAGGCCGGATAAGCACAGTGCTCCCGGCATGGCGGACTTAGCGCATAAACGCCGGTTGTTTCTCTTCGTAGGCGGCGATCGCGTCTTCGTGTTGCAGCGTCAACCCGATGCTGTCCAGACCGTTCAGCATGCAGTGGCGGCGGAAGGCGTCGATGTTAAAGTGATACGTTTTCTCGCCTGCTTTCACGACCTGCGCTTCCAGATCCACTTCGAAGTGAATACCCGGATTCGCCTGTACCAGCGTAAACAACTCGTCGACTTCTTCATCACTTAACTTCACGGGCAGCAACTGGTTGTTAAAGCTGTTACCGTAGAAGATGTCCGCGAAGCTCGGCGCAATCACCACTTTGAAGCCGTAATCCGTCAACGCCCACGGCGCGTGCTCACGAGAAGAGCCGCAGCCGAAGTTTTCACGCGCCAGCAGAATCGAGGCGCCCTGGTATTCAGGGAAGTTCAGGACGAACTCCGGATTCGGCTGCTGACCTTTTTCATCCAGAAAACGCCAGTCATTGAACAGGTGCGCGCCAAAACCGGTGCGGGTAACCTTCTGCAAAAACTGCTTAGGAATGATGGCGTCAGTATCGACGTTGGCGGCATCCAGCGGGACAACCAGGCCGTTATGTTGGGTAAATTTCTCTGCCATGGGAGTCTCCTTATTTGATGCTGCGAATGTCGGCAAAATGACCGGTAACGGCGGCAGCCGCGGCCATCGCCGGGCTGACCAGATGGGTACGCCCACCGCGGCCCTGACGCCCTTCAAAGTTACGGTTGCTGGTTGACGCGCAGCGTTCGCCCGGATTCAGGCGATCGTTATTCATCGCCAGACACATGGAGCACCCCGGCAGACGCCATTCGAATCCGGCTTCGATAAAGATCTTATCTAACCCTTCCGCTTCTGCCTGCGCTTTGACCGGACCGGATCCTGGAACCACCAGCGCCTGGACGCCCGGCGCGACTTTACGACCTTTGGCGACCTCTGCGGCGGCGCGCAAATCTTCAATACGCGAGTTAGTGCACGAGCCGATGAACACTTTATCGATCGCCACTTCCGTTAACGGTACACCCGGTTTCAGGCCCATATAGGCCAGCGCTTTTTCAGCACTGGCGCGCTCAACCGGATCGGTAAACGACGCCGGATCGGGAATGTTGTCCGTCACGGAGATCACCTGGCCCGGGTTGGTTCCCCAGGTCACCTGAGGAGCAATCTCTTCAGCCTGTAAGGTGACAACCGTATCAAAGCGTGCGTCGGCGTCGGTTTGCAACGTTTTCCAGTACGCGACTGCGTCATCAAAATCTTTACCTTTCGGCGCGTGCAGACGACCTTTGACGTAGTTAAAGGTGGTTTCATCCGGGGCGACTAATCCGGCTTTGGCACCCATTTCAATCGCCATGTTGCACAGGGTCATGCGGCCTTCCATGCTCAGGGCTCGGATGGCATCGCCACAAAACTCAACGACATGACCGGTACCGCCGGCGCTACCGGTTTTACCGATAATCGCCAGTACGATGTCTTTGGCGGTGATTCCCGGCGCTGCGGTGCCTTTGACATCAATCTTCATGGTTTTGGCGCGGCCCTGCTTCAGGGTCTGGGTAGCCAGCACGTGCTCGACT
This sequence comes from Citrobacter sp. RHB20-C16, assembly GCF_013890155.1. Lineage (NCBI taxonomy): Bacteria > Pseudomonadati > Pseudomonadota > Gammaproteobacteria > Enterobacterales > Enterobacteriaceae > Citrobacter > Citrobacter sp. RHB20-C16. Next base: position 1,033,464 of record NZ_CP057630.1, read on the forward strand.
TCGGAGGTGCCGATACCGAACGCCAGCGCGCCAAAGGCGCCGTGGGTCGCGGTATGCGAGTCGCCGCAGACGATGGTCATTCCCGGCAGGGTGACGCCTTGTTCGGGCCCCATCACGTGAACGATGCCCTGATACGGGTGGTTCAGATCGTACAGCTCAACGCCAAATTCGTTACAGTTTTTAATCAGTTCCTGCATCTGGATACGCGCCATCTCGCCGGATGCATTGATATCTTTGGTCTGCGTGGAGACGTTGTGATCCATCGTGGCAAAGGTTTTACCCGGCTGGCGAACCGGGCGACCATGCGCACGCAGGCCGTCGAACGCCTGCGGAGAGGTCACTTCATGCACCAGATGTCGGTCGATATACAGCAGCGGGGTTTCGTTTTGCGCTTCATAGATGACGTGCGCATCAAACAATTTTTCGTATAACGTTTTAGCCATGATTACACCCCTTGTGCGACATAACGAGCAATGATGTCGCCCATCTCATCGGTACCGACGGCAGCCGCGCCACGGGCTAAATCACCAGTGCGGATACCTTCTTCTAATGCGCGGTTAACCGCACGTTCAATGGCGGATGCCGCGTCATCGGCATCCAGGCTGTAGCGCAGCAGCAGCGCCAGCGACAAAATTTGCGCAATCGGGTTAGCAATATTCTTGCCGGCAATATCCGGTGCGGAGCCGCCCGCCGGTTCATACAAACCAAAACCCTGCTCGTTCAGACTGGCGGAGGGCAACATCCCCATCGAGCCGGTGATCATCGCGCATTCATCAGACAGAATGTCGCCAAACAGGTTGGAGCACAGCAGCACGTCAAACTGGGACGGGTCTTTAATCAACTGCATGGTGGCGTTGTCGATGTACATGTGCGCCAGCTCAACGTCCGGATATTCTTTGGCAATTTCATTGACGATTTCGCGCCACAAAATAGACGTTTGCAGAACGTTAGCTTTGTCGATGGAGGTCACTTTACGGCGGCGTTTACGCGCAGACTCAAACGCAATGCGCGCGATACGTTCAATTTCAAAGCGGTGATAGACCTCGGTATCGAACGCTTTTTCATGCTGGCCGCTGCCTTCGCGACCTTTTGGCTGACCGAAGTAGATCCCGCCGGTCAGTTCACGGACGCACAAAATGTCGAAGCCATTCGCGGCGATGTCGGCGCGCAGAGGGCAGAATGCTTCCAGTCCCTGATACAGTTTTGCCGGACGCAGGTTGCTGAACAGTTTGAAGTGCTTGCGCAGCGGCAGCAGCGCGCCGCGTTCCGGCTGGCTGTCCGGCGGCAGATGTTCCCATTTCGGGCCGCCGACGGAGCCAAACAGAACGGCATCGGCCTGTTCGCAGCCTTCCACCGTCGCCTTCGGCAGCGGTTGACCGTGGTTGTCGATCGCCGCGCCGCCGACATCATAATGGCTGGTGGTAATGCGCATCTCAAAACGATGGCGAATAGCGTCCAGGACTTTCAGGGCTTGCGTCATCACTTCCGGACCAATACCGTCGCCCGGCAAAACAGCAATATGGTAATTCTTCGACATCACACGGTTTCCTTGTTGTTCTCGTTGTTCTGAGCTTTACGTTGCAACTCTTTTTCGACTTCTGCCGCACGCCAGATGTTGTTCAGCACGTGCACCATCGCTTTCGCGGAAGATTCAACAATGTCTGTCGCCAGACCGACGCCGTGGAAACGACGTCCGTTATAGTTGGCGACGATATCGACCTGACCCAGTGCGTCTTTGCCATGTCCTTTGGCGGACAGGCTATATTTCACCAGTTCAATGTCGTAATCGGTAATGCGGTTGATCGCCTGGTAAATGGCATCGACCGGGCCGTTACCGTTAGCCGCTTCGGCTTTTACGTCACTGCCGCAGGCCAGCTTGACGGAGGCAGTGGCGATATCGTTAGAGCCAGACTGGACGCTGAAATAATCCAGGCGGAAGTGCTCAGGCTCTTCCTGTTGCTTACCAATAAACGCCAGCGCTTCCAGATCGTAATCAAACACTTGGCCTTTCTTGTCGGCCAGCTTCAGGAAGGCGTCGTACAGATTGTCCAGGCTGTATTCACTCTCTTTATAACCCATCTCATCCATACGGTGTTTTACCGCTGCGCGCCCGGAACGGGAGGTCAGATTCAACTGCACCTGATTCAGACCGATGGATTCCGGCGTCATGATTTCGTAGTTTTCACGGTTCTTCAGCACGCCGTCCTGGTGGATCCCTGAGGAGTGGGCAAACGCACCGCTGCCGACAATCGCTTTGTTCGCCGGGATCGGCATGTTGCAGATCTGGCTGACCAACTGACTGGTACGCCAGATCTCCTGATGGTTAATGCGAGTGTTGACGTTCAGGATGTCCTGGCGAACTTTAATCGCCATGATTACCTCTTCCAGCGAACAGTTACCGGCACGCTCGCCAATGCCGTTCATCGCGCCTTCAACCTGACGGGCGCCAGCGTGAACCGCAGCCAGCGCGTTGCCGACGCCCAGACCTAAGTCGTCATGGGTGTGGACGGAAATGATCGCTTTATCGATGTTTGGTACGCGCTCATACAGACCGGAGATAATGCCCGCAAACTCGAAGGGCATGGTGTAGCCGACGGTGTCCGGAATGTTGATGGTTTTAGCGCCAGCATTAATGGCGGCTTCCACAACGCGGGCCAGATCGGCGATCGGCGTACGGCCAGCATCTTCACAAGAGAATTCAACATCGTCGGTGTAATTACGTGCGCGTTTCACCATATAGACCGCGCGCTCAATCACCTCGTCCAGCGTGCTGCGCAGTTTAGTAGCGATATGCATCGGTGAGGTGGCGATAAAGGTATGAATACGGAAGGCTTCAGCAACCTTCAGCGACTCAGCCGCGACGTCGATATCTTTTTCCACACAGCGGGCTAATGCGCAAACCCGGCTGTTCTTGACCTGACGAGCGATAGTTTGTACGGATTCGAAGTCGCCGGGAGAGGAGACCGGAAAGCCGACTTCCATCACGTCAACACCCATACGCTCAAGGGCCAGCGCAATCTGCAGCTTCTCTTTCACACTCAGGCTTGCCTGTAACGCCTGTTCACCGTCGCGTAAAGTGGTATCGAAAATAATGACTTGCTGGCTCATGTTTTAGGTCCTTAGTCTTTAGGGCGCCTTGCTTCGAGCATAAAAAAACCCGCGCAACGGCGCGGGTTTTTTATCTTACTGGATACGACTTAATGCTGAATGCCGCTCACCAGTCTACCGCGCAACGAAGATGCGTTTAGTAGTAGTAGACCGTTAAAGCGAGCGATACGAATCATTAAATCAACTCCAGGCGAATGCGATATGCTTTTAGTGGTACTGGATACGATGACTGATGTCAACCCCACCGCTGAAAACACCGCCCCAGTCAGAAGAAAAGGGAGGGGCTGATTTAGCTAATTGTGCTGAACTTTTTCTGTTATTGCCGATGAAAAAACGGCGGAGGGCTTACACTTTTCATCGTTTGACATATTTAAGCACGCTTTTTTTCAAATGCTGTCACGGCAGTCTGATAAGTCACGAACGCAATAAATTAGTTATCCATATGATTTTGAAGATTTTATGGTAATTAATAATAAATTAATAATGGGGGTGAATATGGCAATTGATAAGCTAATGTTAAGAATTAACGCGTGAGTAATATAAAAATTTAATTGAATGCCAGCATTTTATTCATAAAGCTCATGATTGTTTATTGGTGTCGCTTATGTTTATATTGCCCCCGTCATTGAAATTTATGATTTATCGTGCGGGGAAGGATTCCACATCGTGCTGATGCGGGGTTTTTACGGCGATCTTCCCGCACCTTTATGTTTTCCGAAATTTTATCGCTGCCCTTTTTCTTATTTTATATGCATGGTAAATCATATTTTCCGAGATTATTTCTCTGCATTCCGGCAAGCAAAAAGGGAGTTAAGCGTGACAGTGGAGTTAAGTATGCCAGAAGTAACCGTTGATAAACCTAATCCCCATCATTTAGAGATGGATAAACCGCAACTTCGTATGGTTGATCTTAATCTATTGACTGTATTTGATGCGGTAATGCAGGAGCAGAATATTACCCGTGCCGCGCATGCTCTCGGCATGTCGCAGCCAGCCGTAAGTAACGCCGTGGCGCGTCTTAAAGTGATGTTTAATGACGAACTTTTTGTTCGCTACGGTCGCGGTATTCAACCCACCGCGCGGGCCTTCCAGCTTTTCGGTTCCGTCCGCCAGGCGCTGCAATTAGTGCAGAATGAATTGCCCGGTTCAGGATTTGAACCTGGCAGCAGTGAGCGTGTGTTTCATCTTTGCGTTTGCAGTCCGCTGGATAATATTCTGACCTCTTTAATTTATAATCGTATTGAAAAAATCGCCCCTAATATTCATGTTGTATTTAAGTCCTCTTTAAATAAGGATACTGAACACCAATTACGTTATCAGGAAACTGAGTTCGTTATTAGTTATGAAGAATTCCGTCGTCCTGAATTTACAAGTATTCCATTGTTTAATGACGAAATGGTGCTGGTCGCCAGTCGTAAGCATCCACGCATTAACGGACCATTGGTGGAAAGCGATGTTTATAATGAACAGCATGCGGTCGTTTCACTTGACCGTTTTGACTCGTTTAGTCGGCCCTGGTATGACTCGGTTGATTCGCAATCGTGTGTAGCCTATCAGGGGATGGCATTAATCAGTGTGCTTAATGTTGTTTCGCAAACGCATCTGGTGGCTATTGCCCCTCGCTGGTTAGCTGAAGAGTTTGCACCCTCTCTGGATCTACAAATATTACCGTTACCTTTAAAATTGAATAGCAGAACTTGTTATCTGTCATGGCATGAAGCTGCGGGTCGGGACAAAGGGCACCAATGGATGGAAGAACTGTTAGCTTCCGTCTGCAAGCGTTAGGCATGAATGAGATAAACCGGGTGCAGACATCCGGTTTATCCTGTCTGTTTTTTATTTATTGGCATTTTATTTTGAATTGAGTCTGGCTATCTTTCTTTCATTCGCGTAAAAATTGATGATTCGCTGTATGCGCCCATTTTCAACCGATTAATTATCATTACCTGAGAAAAATTTAGTTTAATTCACCGTTTCTTCGTCGCTTACCTCTCTTTTATGCTTATTTTCCGGCGTCTTTCCCCCTTTCTCTGAATTGCCTGCGTCCTGGGGAGCGGTTAAGGTGTTTTACACATCATTAATCGTCATTCAGTGAGGCAAGCCATGGAGATGTTGTCTGGAGCCGAAATGGTCGTCCGATCGCTTATCGATCAGGGCGTTAAGCAGGTATTCGGTTATCCCGGGGGCGCCGTCCTCGATATTTATGATGCGTTGCATACGGTCGGTGGGATCGATCATGTGCTCGTCCGCCATGAACAGGCGGCCGTGCATATGGCCGATGGTCTGGCGCGGGCAACGGGGGAAGTGGGCGTGGTGCTGGTAACTTCCGGCCCAGGCGCCACCAATGCGATTACTGGAATCGCGACGGCGTATATGGATTCTATTCCGTTAGTGATTCTTTCCGGTCAGGTCGCGACCTCGTTGATTGGCTACGACGCCTTTCAGGAGTGCGACATGGTGGGGATCTCCCGCCCGGTCGTGAAACACAGTTTTCTGGTGAAGCAGACGGAAGATATTCCGCAGGTGCTGAAAAAAGCCTTCTGGCTGGCGGCGAGCGGTCGTCCGGGACCGGTGGTGGTGGATTTGCCGAAGGATATTCTTAATCCCGGCAAAAAACTGCCTTATTCCTGGCCAGAATCAGTCAGCATGCGGTCGTATAACCCGACCACAGCGGGCCATAAAGGGCAGATTAAGCGCGCTCTGCAAACGCTGGTTGCGGCAAAAAAACCGGTTGTCTATGTCGGCGGCGGGGCGGTGACGGCGGGGTGCCATGAGCAACTGCGTCAGACCATCGAAATGCTTAACCTGCCGGTGGTCTCTTCGCTGATGGGGCTTGGGGCATTTCCCGCAACGCACCGTCAGTCGCTCGGGATGCTGGGCATGCATGGTACTTATGAAGCCAACATGACGATGCATAACGCCGATCTGATTTTTGCCGTTGGGGTACGTTTTGACGATCGCACAACGAATAATCTGGCCAAGTATTGCCCGAATGCAACGGTGCTGCATATTGATATCGACCCGACATCCATTTCCAAGACGGTGACAGCGGATATCCCGATTGTCGGGGATGCACGTCAGGTGCTGGAGCAGTTACTGGAATTATTGCCGCAGGAATCCGCTCAGCAGCCGCTGGATGATATTCGTGACTGGTGGCAACAGATTGAACGCTGGCGCGCGCGTCAGTGCCTGAAATATGACACGCACAGCGAAAGTATCAAACCGCAGGCGGTCATTGAGGCTATCTGGCGTCTGACCAATGGCGATGCGTATGTGACGTCGGATGTGGGTCAGCATCAGATGTTTGCCGCCCTTTATTACCCCTTCGATAAACCGCGCCGTTGGATCAACTCTGGTGGTCTCGGTACGATGGGTTTCGGCCTGCCTGCGGCACTGGGGGTAAAAATGGCGCTGCCGGAGGAAACGGTGGTCTGTGTGACCGGTGACGGCAGTATTCAGATGAACATTCAGGAGTTGTCGACTGCGCTGCAGTATAAACTGCCGGTTCTGGTGCTAAACCTGAACAACCGTTATCTGGGCATGGTGAAGCAGTGGCAGGACATGATCTACTCGGGTCGTCACTCTCAATCGTATATGCAGTCGCTGCCTGATTTTGTTCGCCTGGCGGAAGCCTACGGACATGTCGGCATTCAGATTTCTCGTCCTGATCAACTGGAAAGTCAATTGAGTGAAGCGCTGGCGCAAGTGAAAAACGGTCGTCTGGTGTTTGTTGATGTTACCGTCGATGGCAGCGAACACGTCTACCCGATGCAGATTCGCGGCGGCGGGATGGATGAAATGTGGTTAAGTAAAACGGAGAGGACCTGATTATGCGCCGGATATTATCAGTACTGCTGGAGAACGAATCCGGTGCGCTGTCGCGCGTGATCGGCCTTTTTGCTCAGCGGGGTTACAACATTGAGAGCCTGACCGTCGCGCCGACGGACGATCCGACGCTCTCTCGTATGACCATCCAGACGGTAGGCGATGAGAAAGTACTGGAGCAAATTGAAAAGCAACTGCACAAGCTGGTGGATGTGTTGCGGGTCAGCGAACTTGGGCACGGCGCGCACGTCGAGCGCGAAATCATGCTCGTGAAGATTCAGGCCAGCGGCTATGGTCGGGAAGAGGTGAAACGCAACACGGAGATTTTTCGTGGGCAGATTATTGATGTCACGCCAAACCTCTATACCGTTCAGTTGGCGGGGACCAGCGATAAGCTGGACGCTTTTCTGGCAACGCTGCGCGAAGTGGCGAAAATCGTTGAGGTTGCGCGTTCCGGTGTGGTGGGACTATCGCGCGGCGACAAAATAATGCGCTAATCATTCTCTTTTCGTTAATTCATATGCCCAACGTCCTCCGCTGGGCATTTTTTTGCGAAATCCGTGGTAACCCGGAATAAAAGCGGTTGCCGCAGTAACTATTCTGCGCTTAGATGTTACCGATTTTAACCCATGCCGTTACAATGGTTATGGTTTGTACATTTTACGCAAGGGGCAATTGTGAAACTGGATGAAATCGCTCGGCTGGCTGGTGTATCGCGAACGACTGCAAGCTACGTAATTAACGGAAAAGCAAAGCAATACCGCGTGAGCGACAAGACTGTCGAAAAAGTCATGGCGGTGGTGCGTGAGCATAATTACCACCCGAATGCTGTGGCTGCCGGGCTGCGTGCTGGACGCACACGTTCTATCGGTCTGGTGATCCCGGATCTGGAGAACACGAGCTATACCCGTATTGCGAATTATCTTGAACGCCAGGCGCGCCAGCGTGGTTATCAACTGCTGATTGCCTGTTCGGAAGATCAGCCTGATAACGAAATGCGTTGCATTGAACATCTTTTACAGCGTCAGGTTGATGCGATCATTGTCTCCACATCGTTGCCGCCGGAACACCCGTTCTATCAACGCTGGGCCAATGATACCTTCCCAATTGTGGCGCTGGATCGTGCATTAGATCGTGAACATTTTACCAGTGTCGTGGGTGCCGATCAGGACGATGCCGAAATGCTGGCCGCAGAGTTGCGTAAGTTCCCGGCTGACACCGTGCTCTATCTGGGCGCGCTGCCGGAGTTGTCTGTGAGCTTCCTGCGCGAGCAGGGTTTCCGTGCTGCCTGGAAAGACGATCCGCGTGAAGTGAATTTTCTGTATGCCAACAGCTATGAGCGTGACGCGGCGGCACAGCTATTTGAAAAATGGCTGGAGACGCATCCGATGCCGCAGGCGCTGTTTACCACCTCATTTGCCCTGTTGCAGGGGGTGATGGATGTGACGTTGCGTCGTGATGGTAAGCTGCCTTCCGACCTGGCGATTGCGACCTTTGGCGACAACGAACTGCTGGATTTCTTACAGTGCCCGGTTCTGGCCGTGGCGCAGCGCCATCGTGATGTTGCAGAGCGCGTGCTGGAAATTGTCCTGGCGAGTCTGGATGAGCCGCGTAAACCAAAACCTGGTTTAACGCGCATTAAACGTAATCTCTATCGTCGTGGCGTATTAAGCCGCAGCTAGTCAATTTTTGAATTCTGCGCCAGAAGACAATTTTTCTGGCGCAACTTAACGCTCCCCTCTCCACAATACCCTCACCATAATTAAGATTATTCCTTATAATTTTCTCAACTTTACCGAAATAATCCGTATTTAAACGAAACAGAGGCGGTTTCAGGTTATTGAGACGTAACGGCAGGTTAGATATGTATTATTTTGTTACATGCTTGTCGTGAATTGCCGAATTAACAAACACTTTTTGTCGCCCCAGCACGAATGTCTCGGCGGGCTTGTTGGTGCGCGGTGTTTGCAGCCATAAACAGGGACTGTATTCATGATGCAATATGTCCTAAAATGCCGCTCGCGTCGCAAACTGACACTTTATATTCCCTCCTGAGAATAATTGTTCGTTTTAAAGCGGTGATGAGTTTTGGGATTTTTTCTTACAAATATTCATGACGTTAATTTGCTTCGTTCGTTGGACAGAATTTAATCAACGCTGATATTAGCCGTAAACATTGGGTTTTTTACTCAGGTAAGCGTTGTGACTCGCTTGACAAGCTTTTCCTCCGCTCCGTAAACTCCTTTGAGTGGGAATTTGTGGGGCAAAGTGGTAATGAGGGGAGAGACTGGCATGTTCCGGGGAGCAACGTTAGTCAATCTCGACAGTAAAGGGCGCTTATCTGTGCCTACCCGTTACCGGGATCAACTGATCGAGAGTGCTACCGGTCAAATGGTTTGTACCATTGACATCCATCACCCGTGCCTGCTGCTTTACCCCCTGCCTGAATGGGAAATTATCGAGCAAAAATTATCGCGTCTGTCGAGCATGAACCCGGTAGAACGCCGTGTGCAGCGTTTACTGTTGGGGCATGCCAGTGAATGTCAGATGGACAGTGCCGGGCGATTGTTGGTGGCGCCTGTCCTGCGGCAACATGCCGGGCTGACAAAAGAAGTGATGCTGGTTGGACAGTTCAATAAGTTTGAACTGTGGGATGAAACGACCTGGTATCAACAGGTCAAGGAAGATATCGACGCTGAGCAGAGTGCGACCGGGACGTTGTCGGAGCGCCTGCAGGACTTGTCTCTATAAGATGATGGAAAATTTTAAACACACCACGGTGCTGCTGGACGAGGCCGTAAACGGTCTCAATATTCGTCCTGATGGCATCTACATTGATGGAACATTTGGTCGCGGTGGTCACTCGCGTCTCATTCTCTCGCAGCTTGGCGAAGAGGGACGTCTGCTGGCAATCGATCGCGATCCGCAGGCGATCGCCGTCGCCCAGACCATCAATGATCCTCGCTTCTCCATCATTCATGGACCTTTCTCCGCGCTGGCTGACTATGTTGGCGAGCGCGAACTGACCGGCAAGATCGACGGGATTCTTCTCGATCTTGGCGTCTCTTCACCGCAGCTTGACGACGCTGAGCGCGGTTTTTCTTTCATGCGTGACGGCCCGCTGGATATGCGCATGGATCCCACTCGCGGCCAGTCGGCTGCTGAATGGCTGCAAACCGCAGAAGAAGCCGATATCGCCTGGGTGCTGAAAACCTTTGGCGAAGAGCGTTTTGCCAAACGTATTGCCCGCGCCATCGTTGAGCGCAACCGCGAACAGCCCATGACCCGCACGAAAGAACTGGCGGAAGTGGTCGCGGCGGCAACGCCGGTGAAAGACAAATTCAAACATCCCGCGACCCGTACCTTCCAGGCGGTGCGCATCTGGGTGAACAGTGAACTGGAGGAGATAGAGCAGGCGCTAAAAAGCTCGCTCAGCGTGCTGGCCCCGGGGGGGCGGCTTTCTGTCATCAGTTTCCACTCGCTGGAAGACCGCATTGTGAAACGCTTTATGCGTGAGCAAAGCCGTGGTCCGCAGGTTCCGGCAGGATTACCGATGACGGAAGAGCAGCTCAAAAAACTGGGCGGTCGTGAGCTAAGAGCATTAGGCAAGTTGATGCCGGGTGAAGAAGAGGTTGCAGAGAATCCTCGTGCCCGTAGTTCAGTTCTGCGTATTGCAGAGAGGACGAACGCATGATCAGCAGAGTGACAGAGGCCCTCAGCAAAGTTAAGGGATCGATTGGAAGCAACGAGCGCCATGCTTTGCCTGGCGTGATCGGTGACGATCTTTTGCGATTTGGGAAGCTGCCACTCTGCCTGTTCATTTGCATCATTGTGACGGCGGTGACGGTGGTAACAACCGCGCACCACACACGATTACTGACTGCGCAACGCGAACAACTGGTTCTGGAGCGCGATGCGCTGGATATCGAGTGGCGCAACCTGATTCTTGAGGAGAATGCCCTCGGCGATCATAGCCGGGTTGAACGGATCGCAACGGAGAAGCTGCAAATGCAGCATGTTGATCCCTCACAAGAAAATATCGTAGTGCAAAAATAAGGAAAAACGCGACGCATGAAAGCAGCGGCAAAAACGCTAAAACCAAAACGTCAGGAAGAACAGGCCAACTTTATCAGTTGGCGTTTTGCGTTGCTGTGCGGCTGCATTTTACTGGCGCTGGGTTTCTTGCTGGGCCGCGTCGCCTGGCTGCAGATTATCGCGCCGGACATGCTGGTCCGTCAGGGCGACATGCGTTCGCTTCGCGTACAGGAAGTGGCAACGTCGCGCGGTATGATCACCGACCGTTCGGGCCGTCCGCTGGCCGTCAGCGTACCGGTGAAAGCTATCTGGGCCGATCCAAAAGAGGTGCATGAAGCCGGGGGCATTACCGTTGGCGACCGCTGGAGAGCGCTCTCCACCGCCCTGAATATTCCCCTCGATCAACTGTCTGCCCGGATCAACGCCAACCCGAAAGGGCGTTTTATCTATCTGGCGCGTCAGTTAAACCCGGATATGGCGGATTACATCAAAAAGCTAAAGCTGCCGGGTATTTATCTGCGCGAAGAGTCCCGTCGTTACTATCCTTCCGGCGAAGTGACCGCTCACCTCATTGGTTTTACCAACGTGGATAGCCAGGGGATTGAAGGCGTTGAGAAGAGTTTTGACAAATGGCTCACCGGTCAACCGGGCGAGCGTATTGTGCGTAAAGACCGCTACGGTCGCGTCATTGAAGATATCTCTTCTACCGACAGCCAGGCGGCGCATAACCTCGCGCTGAGCATTGATGAACGCCTACAGGCGCTGGTGTATCGCGAACTGAACAATGCGGTGGCGTTTAACAAGGCAGAATCCGGGAGCGCGGTGCTGGTTGATGTGAGTACCGGCGAAGTGCTGGCAATGGCGAACAGCCCGTCCTACAACCCGAACAACCTGAGCGGCACGCCAAAAGACGCGATGCGTAACCGTACCATTACCGACGTTTTCGAGCCGGGTTCTACCGTCAAACCGATGGTGGTGATGACCGCGCTCCAGCGCGGCGTGGTGCGGGAAAACAGCGTGCTCAATACCGTTCCCTACCGAATTAACGGCCACGAAATCAAAGACGTGGCGCGCTACAGCGAATTGACCCTGACCGGGGTTTTACAGAAGTCGAGTAACGTCGGTGTTTCTAAGCTGGCGTTAGCGATGCCGTCCTCAGCGTTAGTAGATACTTACTCACGTTTTGGGCTAGGAAAGGCGACCAATTTGGGGTTGGTCGGAGAACGCAGTGGCTTATATCCTCAAAAACAACGGTGGTCTGACATAGAGAGGGCCACCTTCTCTTTCGGCTACGGGCTAATGGTAACCCCGTTACAGTTAGCGCGAGTCTACGCAACGATTGGCAGCTATGGCGTTTATCGTCCGCTGTCGATTACCAAAGTGGATCCCCCGGTTCCCGGCGAGCGCATTTTCCCGGAATCGACCGTACGTACCGTTGTGCACATGATGGAAAGCGTGGCGTTGCCGGGCGGCGGTGGGGTGAAGGCGGCGATTAAAGGTTATCGCATCGCCATTAAAACCGGTACCGCGAAGAAAGTTGGTCCGGATGGCCGCTATATCAACAAATACATTGCTTATACCGCAGGCGTTGCGCCTGCGAGTCAGCCGCGCTTCGCGCTGGTTGTTGTTATCAACGATCCGCAGGCGGGTAAATACTACGGCGGCGCCGTTTCCGCGCCGGTATTCGGTGCCATCATGGGCGGCGTTCTGCGCACCATGAACATCGAACCGGATGCGTTGGCAACGGGCGAAAAAAGTGAATTCGTAATTAATCAAGGCGAGGGAACAGGTGGCAGATCGTAATTTGCGCGACCTTCTTGCTCCGTGGGTATCAGGTTTACCTGCGCGAGAACTGCGAGAGATGACACTCGACAGCCGTGTGGCTGCGGCGGGCGATCTCTTTGTGGCAGTGAAAGGTCATCAGGCGGACGGGCGTCGATATATCCCGCAGGCGATAGCGCAAGGTGTGGCTGCCATTATTGCAGAGGCAAAAGACGAGGCAACCGACGGTGAAGTGCGTGAAATGCACGGCGTACCGGTTATCTATCTCAGCCAGCTTAACGAGCGTTTATCTGCGTTGGCGGGCCGCTTCTATCACGAGCCATCTGAAAACATGCGTCTGGTCGGCGTCACCGGCACGAACGGTAAAACCACCACGACCCAACTGCTGGCGCAGTGGAGCCAACTGCTCGGCGAAACTAGCGCAGTGATGGGCACGGTAGGCAACGGCCTGCTCGGTAAAGTGATCCCAACGGAAAATACCACCGGCTCGGCCGTAGACGTTCAGCAGGTGCTGGCGGGACTGGTCGAGCAGGGCGCGACCTTATGCGCGATGGAAGTCTCTTCCCACGGTCTGGTGCAGCATCGCGTCGCGGCACTGAAATTTGCCGCCTCGGTGTTTACCAATTTAAGCCGTGACCATCTGGATTATCATGGCGATATGGAGCATTACGAAGCCGCGAAATGGCTACTTTTCTCCACGCACCGTTGTGGGCAGGCAATTATCAACGCGGATGATGAAGTCGGTCGCCGTTGGCTGGCGAAACTGCCGGATGCCGTGGCCGTCTCAATGGAAGATCATATCAACCCTAACTGTCATGGCCGGTGGCTGAAGGCCGTCGAGGTGAATTATCACGACAGCGGCGCGACCATCCGCTTCTCCTCAAGCTGGGGCGAGGGTGAAATTGAAAGCCGTCTGATGGGCGCGTTTAACGTCAGTAATCTGTTGCTGGCGCTGGCCACGCTGCTGGCGCTGGGCTATCCACTGGCTGACTTGTTGAAAACTGCTGCGCGTCTGCAACCCGTTTGCGGGCGTATGGAAGTCTTTAGCGCGCCGGGTAAAACCACCGTGGTTGTCGATTATGCCCATACCCCTGATGCGCTGGAAAAAGCGCTACAGGCGGCGCGTCTGCACTGCACCGGGCAACTCTGGTGCGTCTTTGGCTGCGGCGGCGATCGTGACAAAGGGAAGCGCCCACTGATGGGGGCGATTGCCGAAGAGTTCGCTGATGTTGTGGTCGTAACGGACGACAACCCGCGTACTGAAGAGCCGCGCGCCATTATCGACGACATTCTGGCAGGTATGCTGGATGCTGGTCGTGCAAAAGTGATGGAAGGCCGTGCCGAAGCGGTGACCAACGCCATTATGCAGGCGAAAGATAACGATGTCGTGCTGGTGGCAGGTAAAGGGCACGAGGATTACCAGATTGTCGGTACGCAGCGTCTCGACTATTCCGACCGCGTAACTGCGGCGCGCCTGCTGGGGGTGATCGCATGATTCGCGTAACGCTCAGCCAACTCGCCGGTATTCTCGGCGGCGAACTGAAAGGGGGCGATCTGTCCCTTGATGCCGTCACCACCGATACGCGTAAGCTGACGCCGGGCTGCCTGTTTGTGGCGCTCAAAGGCGAACGTTTTGATGCTCACGATTTTGCCGAACAGGCAAAAGAGGGGGGGGCGGGCGCACTCTTGGTTAGCCGTCCGCTGGCGGTTGATTTGCCACAGGTGATTGTGCAAGACACCCGTCTGGCCTTCGGCGAACTGGCTGCGTGGGTTCGCGCTCAGGTTCCGGCACGCGTGGTGGCGTTAACCGGCTCGTCCGGTAAAACCTCTGTGAAAGAGATGACGGCGGCGATTCTCAGCCAGTGTGGCAATACGCTCTATACCGCAGGCAACCTGAATAACGACATTGGCGTACCGATGACGCTGCTGCGCTTAACCCAGGAATATGACTATGCGGTCATTGAGTTAGGTGCCAACCACCAGGGCGAAATCGCCTGGACCGTCAGCCTGACGCGTCCGGAAGCGGCACTGGTCAACAACCTGGCGGCGGCGCATCTGGAAGGCTTCGGTTCGCTGGCGGGAGTGGCGAAGGCGAAGGGCGAAATTTTTACCGGTCTGCCTGAAAACGGCATTGCCATTATGAATGCCGATAACAATGACTGGTTGAACTGGCAGAACATTATCGGCGATCGAAAAGTCTGGCGTTTTTCACCGAATGCTACCAACAGCGATTTCACTGCCACCAATGTCCATGTGACGTCACATGGCACCGAATTTTTACTGCAAACGCCTGGTGGAAGCATTGATGTACTGCTGCCATTGCCCGGACGTCACAATATCGCCAATGCCCTGGCGGCGGCAGCGTTGTCGATGGCTGTTGGCGCGACGCTGGAGGCGATCAAAACCGGTCTGGCAAATTTAAAAGCGGTACCGGGCCGTCTGTTCCCTGTCCAGTTAGCGGAAAACCAACTGCTGCTTGATGATTCGTATAACGCCAACGTCGGGTCAATGACCGCCGCGGTACAGGTGCTGTCCGAAATGCCGGGTTACCGTGTGCTGATTGTCGGCGATATGGCCGAACTGGGCGCAGAAAGCGAAGCCTGCCACGTGCAGGTCGGTGAGGCGGCGAAAGCGGCAGGCATCGACTGCGTATTGAGTTCAGGGAAACTGAGCAAGGCTATCAGCGATGCGAGTGGCGTCGGCGAACATTTTGCGGATAAAGCCGCGCTGATCGCGCGTCTGCAGACGCTGATTGCAGAGCAACAGATAATTACCATTTTGGTGAAAGGTTCACGTAGTGCCGCCATGGAAGAGGTCGTACGCGCATTACAGGAGAAAGGATCATGCTAGTTTGGCTGGCCGAACATTTGGTCAAATATTATTCCGGCTTTAACGTCTTTTCCTATCTGACGTTTCGCGCCATTGTCAGCCTGCTGACCGCACTGTTCATCTCATTGTGGATGGGCCCGCGCATGATCGCCCGTCTGCAAAAACTCTCCTTCGGTCAGGTTGTACGTAACGATGGTCCGGAGTCCCACTTCAGCAAGCGCGGCACGCCGACGATGGGTGGGATCATGATCCTGACGGCGATCGTTATTTCCGTTCTGCTGTGGGCCTACCCGTCAAACCCGTACGTCTGGTGCGTATTGGTGGTGTTGATTGGTTACGGCATTATCGGCTTCGTCGATGACTACCGCAAAGTGGTCCGCAAAGACACCAAAGGCCTGATTGCGCGCTGGAAATACTTCTGGATGTCGGTCATTGCGCTGGGTGTTGCTTTCGCACTGTACCTCGCCGGGAAAGACACGCCAGCGACAGAGCTGGTGGTGCCGTTCTTCAAAGACGTCATGCCGCAGTTGGGGCTGTTCTACGTTCTGCTGGCGTATTTCGTGATTGTCGGCACCGGTAATGCGGTGAACCTGACTGACGGTCTGGATGGTCTGGCGATTATGCCAACCGTCTTCGTCGCGGGGGGATTCGCGCTGGTGGCGTGGGCTACCGGTAACATGAATTTTGCCAACTATCTGCATATTCCGTACTTACGTCATGCCGGCGAACTGGTAATCGTCTGTACGGCGATTGTCGGCGCGGGCTTAGGATTTCTGTGGTTTAACACCTATCCGGCGCAGGTCTTCATGGGCGACGTCGGATCGCTGGCGCTGGGCGGCGCGCTTGGCATTATCGCCGTGCTGCTACGTCAGGAGTTCCTGCTGGTGATCATGGGTGGGGTATTTGTCGTGGAGACCTTGTCGGTGATATTGCAGGTCGGTTCCTTCAAGTTGCGCGGTCAGCGTATCTTCCGCATGGCACCGATTCATCACCACTATGAACTGAAAGGCTGGCCGGAACCGCGCGTGATTGTGCGCTTCTGGATTATTTCGCTGATGCTGGTCCTGATTGGCCTGGCAACGCTGAAGGTACGTTAATCATGGCTGATTACCAGGGTAAAAACGTCGTCATTATCGGTCTGGGATTAACCGGACTCTCTTGCGTGGACTTTTTCCTCGCTCGTGGCGTAACCCCTCGCGTGATGGATACCCGTGCGACACCGCCGGGACTGGATAAGTTACCGGAGGCAGTAGAGCGTCATGTCGGCAGTCTGAATGACGACTGGCTGCTGGCGGCGGATCTGATTGTGGCAAGCCCTGGTATCGCCCTCGCGCATCCGTCACTGAGCGCAGCGGCTGATGCGGGTGTTGAGATTGTTGGCGATATCGAGTTGTTTTGCCGTGAAGCGCAGGCACCGATTGTGGCGATCACCGGTTCGAACGGGAAAAGCACCGTCACGACGCTGGTAGGTGAAATGGCGAAAGCGGCAGGTGTGAACGTCGGCGTTGGCGGCAACATTGGCCTGCCCGCCTTGATGCTGCTGGATGCAGAACGCGAACTGTATATCCTTGAACTCTCCAGCTTCCAGCTGGAAACCACGTTCAGCCTGCAGGCGGCCGCGGCCACTATTCTGAACGTTACTGAAGATCACATGGACCGGTATCCGTTTGGTTTACAACAGTATCGCGCGGCAAAACTGCGCGTTTACGAGAATGCGAAAGTCTGTGTGGTCAATGCCGATGATGCGTTGACGATGCCGATTCGTGGAGCCGATGCGCGCTGTGTGAGCTTTGGCGTCAACATGGGCGATTATCACCTTAACCGTCAGCAGGGCGAGACCTGGCTGCGGGTGAAGGGTGAGAAAGTGCTGAACGTGAAAGAGATGAAGCTTTCCGGCCAGCATAACTACACCAACGCCCTGGCGGCGCTGGCGCTGGCGGATGCGGCAGGTTTACCGCGCGCCAGCAGCCTGAAAGCGCTGACGACGTTCACCGGTCTGGCGCATCGCTTCCAGTTAGCGCTGGATCATAACGGTGTGCGCTGGATTAACGACTCGAAAGCGACCAACGTCGGCAGCACCGAAGCGGCGCTGAACGGCCTGCATGTTGATGGCACGCTGCATCTGTTGCTGGGCGGCGATGGTAAATCGGCGGACTTCTCTTCGCTGAGTCGTTATCTGGAAGGCGATCGCGTGCGGTTGTACTGTTTTGGTCGCGATGGCGCGCAACTGGCGGCGCTGCGCCCGGAAATTGCGGAACAAACCGAGACGATGGAAGAGGCGATGCGCCTGCTGGCGCCGCGCGTGAAGTCAGGCGATATGGTGCTGTTGTCTCCGGCCTGCGCCAGCCTCGATCAGTTTAAGAATTTTGAGCAACGGGGTGATGTCTTTACCCGTCTGGCGAAGGAGCTGGGTTGATGCGTTTATCTCTCCCTCGCCTGAGACTGCCGCGCCTGCCAGGATTTGGCATCCTGGGATGGATCTTTGCGGCGCTTAAAGGCTGGGTGATGGCCTCACGGGACAAAGATTCTGACAGTCTGATCATGTACGATCGCGTGCTGCTATGGCTGACGTTAGGCCTTGCGGCGATCGGTTTCATCATGGTGACGTCGGCATCCATGCCCGTTGGGCAGCGTCTGGCGGGCGATCCGTTTCTGTTTGCCAAGCGTGATGCGCTCTATATTTTTCTGGCATTTTGTCTGGCGCTGATCACGCTGCGTCTGCCGATGGAGTTCTGGCAGAAATACAGTACCACGATGCTGATCGCCTCGATCATTATGCTGTTGATCGTGCTGGTGGTGGGGAGTTCGGTGAACGGGGCATCGCGTTGGATTGCATTAGGTCCTCTGCGTATTCAGCCTGCGGAATTTACCAAGCTGTCGCTGTTCTGCTATCTGGCAAACTACCTGGTGCGCAAGGTTGACGAAGTTCGTAATAACCTGCGCGGCTTTTTAAAGCCGATGGGTGTGATTCTGGTACTGGCGATCCTGCTGCTGGCGCAGCCTGACCTCGGTACGGTGGTTGTGTTGTTCGTGACCACGCTGGCGATGCTGTTTCTGGCTGGGGCAAAGTTGTGGCAGTTCATTGCCATTATCGGCATGGGGATTTCTGCGGTCGTACTGCTGATTCTCGCCGAACCGTATCGTATTCGCCGCGTAACCTCGTTCTGGAACCCGTGGGAAGATCCGTTTGGTAGCGGATACCAGCTTACCCAGTCACTGATGGCATTCGGTCGCGGTGAAATGTGGGGGCAGGGGCTGGGCAACTCGGTACAGAAACTGGAGTATCTGCCGGAAGCGCATACGGACTTTATCTTCGCCATCATTGGGGAAGAACTGGGTTATATCGGTGTGGTATTGGCGCTTTTAATGGTATTCTTCGTCGCTTTTCGCGCGATGTCGATTGGCCGCAAAGCGCTGGAGATCGACCACCGTTTTTCCGGATTTTTGGCCTGTTCCATCGGTATCTGGTTTAGTTTTCAGGCTCTGGTGAACGTCGGTGCGGCGGCAGGCATGCTGCCAACTAAAGGTCTGACACTGCCGCTCATCAGTTATGGTGGCTCGAGTTTGCTGATTATGTCGACGGCCATCATGTTTTTGTTGCGAATTGATTATGAAACGCGCCTGGAAAAAGCACAGGCGTTTACACGAGGTTCACGATGAGTGGTCAAGCGAAGCGGTTAATGGTGATGGCGGGCGGTACCGGCGGGCACGTGTTCCCGGGACTGGCGGTCGCGCACCATTTAATGTCCCAGGGCTGGGAAGTTCGCTGGCTGGGTACCGCAGATCGTATGGAAGCGGATTTAGTCCCTAAGCATGGCATCGATATTGACTTCATCCGTATCTCCGGATTGCGCGGAAAAGGCGTGAAAGCGCTGTTGGCCGCCCCTTTGCGTATTTTCAACGCATGGCGTCAGGCGCGCGCAATCATGAAAAGTTTTAACCCCGATGTGGTGCTGGGGATGGGCGGGTATGTTTCCGGTCCCGGCGGTCTGGCCGCGTGGTCACTGGGCATTCCAGTCGTGTTGCACGAGCAAAATGGTATCGCCGGGTTAACGAATAAATGGCTGGCGAGAATTGCTACCAAGGTCATGCAGGCGTTTCCTGGCGCGTTTCCGAATGCGGAAGTGGTCGGGAACCCGGTACGTACAGACGTGCTGGCGCTGCCGTTGCCGCAGGATCGTCTTGCCGGACGCGAAGGTCCGATTCGTGTGCTGGTGGTCGGCGGATCGCAGGGCGCTCGCGTGCTGAACCAGACCCTGCCGCAGGTTGCCGCCAGACTGGGTGATGCGGTGACTATCTGGCATCAGAGCGGGAAAGGCGCGCAGCAGACTGTAGAACAGGCCTATGCCGACGTGGGGCAACCCCAGCATAAGGTAACGGAATTTATTGATGACATGGCGGCCGCCTACGCGTGGGCCGATGTGGTGGTCTGTCGTTCTGGCGCATTGACGGTAAGTGAGATTGCCGCCGCCGGTTTACCGGCGCTGTTTGTGCCGTTTCAACATAAAGACCGACAGCAGTACTGGAATGCGCTGCCGCTGGAAAAAGCGGGCGCAGCCAAAATTCTCGAGCAGCCGCAGTTTACTGTGGATGCCGTCGCCAGCACCCTGTGCGGGTGGTCGCGAGAAAGTTTGTTAACCATGGCAGAACGTGCCCGCGCTGCATCCATTCCGGATGCCACCGAGCGTGTCGCAAATGAAGTGATCCGGGCTGCCCGGGCGTAATTGTAGCGGTGCCTTTTGCATCGCCTGAATTGAGAAGTGAATGGCGTAAAGAATGAATACACAACAACTGGCAAAACTGCGTTCTATCGTGCCCGAAATGCGTCGCGTTCGGCACATCCACTTTGTCGGCATCGGTGGTGCCGGGATGGGCGGTATTGCCGAAGTTCTGGCCAATGAAGGGTATCAGATCAGTGGTTCAGATTTAGCGCCTAACCCGGTGACGCAGCAGTTGACGAACCTGGGAGCAACGATTTATTTCAACCATCGCCCGGAAAACGTGCGAGATGCGAGTGTGGTTGTGGTCTCCAGCGCCATCTCGGCTGATAACCCGGAGATTGTGGCGGCGCATGAAGCGCGCATCCCAGTGATCCGCCGCGCGGAGATGCTGGCGGAGCTGATGCGTTTTCGTCATGGCATCGCGATTGCCGGGACGCACGGTAAAACGACCACCACCGCGATGGTCTCCAGTATTTACGCGGAAGCGGGACTGGATCCCACTTTCGTTAACGGCGGTCTGGTGAAAGCGGCAGGCGTGCATGCGCGTCTGGGCCATAGCCGTTACTTAATTGCGGAAGCGGATGAGAGCGACGCGTCATTCCTTCATCTGCAGCCGATGGTGGCGATTGTCACCAACATCGAAGCCGACCACATGGATACCTACCATGGCGATTTCGAAAATTTAAAGCAGACGTTTATTAATTTCCTGCACAACCTGCCGTTTTATGGTCGTGCGGTGATGTGTGTTGACGATCCGGTGATCCGCGAGCTCTTGCCGCGCGTGGGCCGTCAGACCACTACTTATGGCTTTAGCGATGACGCAGACGTTCGCGTCGAAGATTATCAGCAGGTGGGCCCGCAAGGGCACTTCACCCTGCTGCGCCAGGGGATGCAAAACCTGCGCGTCACGTTGAATGCGCCAGGTCGCCATAACGCCCTGAACGCGGCGGCGGCCGTGGCAGTTGCGACGGAAGAAGGTATTGCAGACGATGCGATCCTGCGTGCGTTGGAAAGCTTCCAGGGGACCGGGCGGCGCTTCGACTTCCTCGGTGAGTACCCGCTCGAGCCGGTGAACGGTAAAGCCGGTACGGCAATGCTGGTGGATGATTACGGGCATCACCCGACGGAAGTGGATGCGACCATTAAAGCGGCGCGGGCGGGATGGCCGGACAAAAATCTGGTGATGCTGTTTCAGCCACACCGTTTCACGCGTACGCGTGATCTGTATGACGACTTTGCCAACGTGCTGACCCAGGTTGATGCGTTGCTGATGCTGGATGTCTACGCAGCGGGTGAAGCGCCGATTCCAGGAGCGGACAGCCGTTCGCTGTGCCGCACTATTCGTGGTCGCGGTAAAATCGACCCGATTCTGGTTTCCGATCCGGCGCAGGTCGCAGAAATGCTGGCACCGGTATTAACCGGCAACGATTTGATTCTGGTACAGGGCGCGGGAAATATCGGCAAAATCGCGCGTTCCTTAGCCGAAATCAAACTGAAGCCGCAAATTCAGGAGGACGAACAACATGGCTGATAAAATCGCGGTCCTGCTGGGCGGTACCTCTGCTGAACGTGATGTGTCGCTGAATTCCGGCGCGGCAGTGTTGGCCGGATTACGGGAAGGCGGCGTGGATGCACATCCGGTCGACCCGAAAGAGGTCGACGTGACGCTGCTGAAATCAATGGGCTTTCAGAAAGTCTTTATCGCCCTGCATGGCCGTGGTGGGGAAGACGGAACCTTACAGGGACTGCTGGAGCTGGTTGGTTTGCCTTATACCGGCAGCGGCGTGATGGCATCGGCGATCTCCATGGATAAACTGCGCAGCAAGCTGCTGTGGCAGGGGGCGGGATTACCTGTCGCGCCATGGGTCGCGCTGACGCGATCTCAGTTTGAAAAAGGTCTTGATGAAGAACTGGTTAAGCAAATTTCTGCGCTGGGTTTACCGCTGATTGTGAAGCCCAGCCGTGAAGGATCCAGTGTGGGAATGTCGAAAGTGTCAGAATATGACGCTTTACAGGATGCATTAACGCTGGCATTTCAGCATGATGAAGAAGTTCTGATCGAGAAATGGCTCAGCGGTCCGGAATTTACGGTCGCGATACTGGGTGAAGAAATTTTACCCGCAATTCGTATCCAACCTGCCGGAACCTTCTATGATTATGAGGCGAAGTATCTGTCTGATGAGACACAGTATTTCTGCCCTGCAGGTCTGGAAAGCGAGCAAGAAGATATTTTACAGGCAGTCGTGCTGAAAGCATGGACAACCCTGGGCTGTAAAGGCTGGGGTCGCATTGACGTCATGCTGGATAACGATGGCCAGTTTTATCTGCTGGAAGCGAATACCTCTCCGGGTATGACCAGCCACAGCCTGGTGCCGATGGCGGCGCGTCAGGCGGGGATGAGTTTCTCGCAGTTGGTGGTACGAATTCTGGAGTTGGCGGACTGATATGTCGCAGGCTGCGCTGAACACGCGAAACAGTGATGAAGAGGTTTCTTCCTCACGTCGCAATAATGGAACGCGTCTTGCAGGTATTTTCTTCCTGCTGACGGTGCTGTGTACCGTGCTGGTCAGCGGCTGGGTGGTGTTGGGGTGGATGGAAGATGCACAGCGTTTGCCGCTGTCAAAGCTGGTGTTAACCGGTGAGCGCCATTACACGAAGAATGATGATATTCGCCAGTCGATTCTGGCGCTGGGTGCGCCCGGCACCTTTATGACCCAGGACGTGAATATCATCCAGAGTCAGATCGAACGCTTGCCGTGGATCAAGCAGGCCAGCGTCAGAAAGCAATGGCCCGATGAATTGAAGATTCATCTGGTTGAATATGTGCCGATTGCGCGTTGGAATGATCAGCATATGGTGGACGCCGAAGGAAATGCCTTCAGCGTGCCGGCCGATCGCACCAGCAAGCAGGTTTTACCCATGTTATCTGGCCCCGAAGGCAGCGCGAGTGAAGTGTTGCAGGGGTATCGTGACATGTCGCAGGTGTTGGCGAAGGACCGGTTTACCCTGAAGGAGGCGGCAATGACCGCTCGTCGTTCCTGGCAGTTGACGCTTAATAACGATATTAAGCTCAATCTTGGCAGGGGTGACACGATGAAACGTTTGGCTCGCTTTGTAGAACTGTATCCGGTTTTACAGCAGCAGGCGCAAACCGATGGCAAACGGATTAGCTACGTTGATTTGCGTTATGACTCAGGAGCGGCAGTAGGGTGGGTTCCCTTGCCTCCTGAGGAATCTAATCAGCAACAGAATCAGGTACAGGCAGAACAACAATGATCAAGGCGACGGACAGAAAACTGGTAGTTGGACTGGAGATTGGCACCGCGAAGGTCGCCGCTTTAGTAGGGGAAGTTCTGCCCGACGGTATGGTCAATATCATTGGCGTGGGCAGTTGCCCATCACGGGGGATGGATAAAGGCGGGGTGAACGACCTCGAATCCGTGGTGAAATGCGTACAGCGCGCCATTGACCAGGCAGAACTGATGGCAGATTGCCAAATCTCCTCGGTCTATCTGGCGCTTTCGGGCAAACACATTAGCTGTCAGAATGAAATCGGCATGGTGCCGATTTCGGAAGAAGAAGTGACGCAGGAAGACGTGGAAAACGTCGTGCATACCGCGAAATCAGTGCGCGTTCGCGATGAGCACCGTGTGTTGCACGTCATCCCGCAGGAATATGCGATTGACTATCAGGAAGGGATTAAAAACCCGGTCGGTCTTTCCGGTGTTCGTATGCAGGCAAAAGTGCATTTGATCACCTGCCACAACGATATGGCGAAGAACATTGTTAAAGCTGTGGAACGTTGTGGCCTGAAAGTTGACCAACTGATATTCGCCGGACTGGCGGCCAGTTATTCCGTCTTGACGGAAGATGAACGTGAACTGGGCGTCTGCGTCGTCGATATTGGTGGTGGTACAATGGACATCGCCGTTTATACTGGCGGGGCGTTGCGCCACACCAAAGTGATCCCCTATGCAGGGAATGTGGTCACCAGCGACATCGCGTATGCCTTCGGTACGCCGCCGAGCGACGCCGAAGCGATTAAAGTTCGCCACGGCTGCGCGCTGGGATCCATCGTCGGGAAAGACGAAAGCGTTGAAGTGCCAAGCGTGGGCGGGCGTCCGCCGCGCAGTCTGCAACGACAGACGCTGGCAGAGGTGATTGAGCCGCGTTATACCGAACTGCTCAACCTGGTCAACGAAGAGATATTGCAATTACAGGAACAGCTTCGCCAGCAGGGTGTGAAACATCATCTGGCGGCGGGGATTGTACTGACCGGTGGCGCGGCGCAAATTGAAGGTCTTGCCGCCTGTGCCCAGCGCGTGTTCCATACGCAAGTGCGTATCGGCGCGCCGCTGAATATTACCGGTCTGACGGATTACGCTCAGGAGCCGTATTACTCAACGGCGGTGGGGCTGCTTCACTACGGGAAAGAGTCCCACTTAAGTGGTGAAGCTGAAGTAGAAAAGCGTGTTACGGCTTCAGTTGGCTCTTGGATTAAACGTCTTAATAGCTGGCTGCGAAAAGAGTTTTAATTTTTTATGAGGCCGGCGAAAATTACGGCCTCAGGCGACAGGCACAACGGAGAGAGAAACTATGTTTGAACCTATGGAACTGACCAACGACGCGGTGATTAAAGTCATCGGCGTCGGTGGCGGCGGCGGTAACGCCGTTGAACACATGGTGCGCGAGCGCATTGAGGGTGTTGAATTCTTCGCGGTAAATACCGACGCTCAGGCGTTGCGCAAGACGGCGGTTGGCCAGACTATTCAGATCGGTAGCGGTATT
Organism: Citrobacter sp. RHB20-C16; assembly: GCF_013890155.1. NCBI lineage: Bacteria > Pseudomonadati > Pseudomonadota > Gammaproteobacteria > Enterobacterales > Enterobacteriaceae > Citrobacter > Citrobacter sp. RHB20-C16. The sequence goes on from NZ_CP057630.1 coordinate 1,058,552, forward strand.
ACCAAAGGTCTGGGTGCAGGTGCGAACCCGGAAGTCGGTCGCAATGCAGCAGACGAAGATCGTGAAGCTCTGCGTGCAGCGCTTGACGGTGCAGACATGGTGTTTATCGCAGCAGGCATGGGCGGCGGTACCGGTACCGGTGCAGCGCCAGTGGTTGCTGAAGTAGCTAAAGATTTAGGGATCCTGACCGTTGCGGTCGTGACCAAGCCTTTCAATTTTGAAGGCAAAAAGCGTATGGCTTTCGCGGAGCAGGGGATCACTGAGCTGTCCAAGCATGTGGACTCGCTGATCACCATCCCGAACGACAAACTGCTGAAAGTGCTGGGTCGTGGTATCTCCCTGCTCGACGCGTTTGGCGCGGCGAACGACGTGCTGAAAGGCGCTGTTCAGGGCATCGCGGAACTGATTACCCGTCCGGGCCTGATGAACGTCGACTTTGCTGACGTGCGCACCGTGATGTCCGAAATGGGCTACGCAATGATGGGCTCTGGTGTGGCGAGCGGTGAAGACCGTGCAGAAGAAGCTGCTGAAATGGCGATCTCTTCTCCGCTGCTGGAAGATATCGATCTGTCTGGCGCGCGTGGCGTACTGGTCAACATCACGGCGGGCTTCGACCTGCGTCTGGATGAGTTCGAAACCGTGGGTAACACCATCCGTGCCTTTGCATCGGATAACGCGACCGTGGTGATTGGTACCTCTCTGGACCCGGATATGAACGACGAGTTGCGCGTGACCGTTGTTGCTACCGGTATCGGTATGGACAAGCGTCCTGAAATCACCCTGGTCACCAACAAACAGGTGCAGCAGCCGGTGATGGATCGTTACCAGCAGCATGGCATGGCGCCGTTGACGCCAGAGCAGAAACCGGTCGCGAAAGTGGTGAACGATAATACGCCGCAAACCGCGAAAGAGCCGGATTATCTGGATATCCCTGCGTTCCTGCGCAAGCAAGCCGATTAAGAATTGGCTGGAATTTGGGATTCGAGGCTCTTTGTGCTAAACTGGCCCACCGAATGTATAGTACACTTCGGTTGGATAGGTAATTTGGCGAGATTATACGATGATCAAACAAAGGACACTTAAACGTATCGTTCAGGCGACTGGTGTCGGTTTACATACCGGCAAGAAAGTCACCCTGACATTACGCCCTGCGCCGGCCAACACCGGGGTCATCTATCGTCGCACCGACTTGAATCCACCGGTAGATTTCCCGGCCGATGCCAAATCTGTGCGTGATACCATGCTCTGTACATGTCTGGTTAATGAGCATGATGTACGGATTTCAACCGTTGAGCACCTTAATGCTGCTCTGGCGGGTTTGGGTATCGATAACATTGTTATCGAAGTCGATGCTCCGGAAATCCCGATCATGGATGGCAGTGCTGCTCCGTTCGTCTACCTGCTGCTTGATGCCGGTATTGAAGAACTGAACAGTGCCAAGAAATTTGTTCGCATCAAAGAGACCGTTCGGGTCGAAGATGGCGACAAGTGGGCTGAGTTCAGACCGTACAATGGTTTTACGTTGGATTTCACCATCGACTTTAACCATCCGGCGATCGACTCCAGCACTCAGCGCTATGCGATGAATTTCTCTGCTGATGCGTTCATGCGCCAGATCAGCCGCGCGCGTACTTTCGGTTTCATGCGTGATATCGAATATCTGCAGTCCCGTGGCTTGTGCCTGGGCGGCAGCTTCGATTGTGCCATCGTTGTTGACGATTATCGCGTACTGAACGAAGACGGCCTGCGTTTTGAAGATGAATTCGTTCGTCACAAAATGCTCGACGCCATTGGCGACCTGTTCATGTGTGGTCACAACATTATCGGTGCATTTACCGCGTACAAATCCGGACATGCGCTGAATAACAAACTGCTACAGGCTGTTCTGGCAAAACAGGAAGCCTGGGAATATGTGACCTTCCAGGACGACGCAGAACTGCCGTTGGCTTTCAAAGCGCCTTCTACCGTACTGGCATAACGACACAGGTTGTCGCATAAATTCGACTGGTTAATCTGGCACTCTCTCCGGCCAAATAAGCCAGTCGTTTTTTTTGACATTTTCTTCCCTGCCTGTTGGCAAAAGTGCCTTTCGGTTGTGTTCTTTCGCGTACTGAATCGCGATGCCGTTCGAACGCTGCTTTCTTAAGCACTTTTGCCTGTAACTTCTCATCAATACTGCTGTAGTGCCTGCGCATTAATGATAAGATTTGTGCGCAAAAAACGTTTTGAATAACACGATTGGGATGGCAATAACGTGAGTGGAATACTGACGCGCTGGCGACAGTTAGGTAGACGCTACTTCTGGCCGCATCTCTTATTTGGGATGGTCGCGGCGAGTTTTGGCTTGCCCGCGCTCGGAAATACCGTTGAGCCAACAACGTCGGCAAAGGCGACAGCCAGTAGCCATGAACAGCGCGTTAGAGTTAATTTCAGCCAACTGGCGCTGCTGGAAGCGAGCAATCGTCGGCCCAATTTCACCGTCGATTACTGGCATCAGCATGCTATTCGTACGGTCATCCGTCATCTTTCCTTCGCAATGGCACCGCAGGCGCTGCCCGTTGCTGAAGAACCGTTACCGCTTCAGGCACACCATTTAGCCTTACTGAACACGCTCAGCGCGATGCTGACGCAGGAAGGTACGCCTCCGGCAAGTGTGTCGCGCGTAACGTATGCCCATTTTACGCCTCAGGCCGTATTCACCGTTCCCGCCTGGATCAGCCAGGCGCAGGGGATCCGTGCCGGCCCTCAACGCCTCAGCTAAAAAACCCAATAAACTTCAATACATTATTATGACCCCACATCGCGGGGCGTTTGAGATTTCAATATGCTAATCAAATTATTAACGAAAGTATTCGGTAGCCGTAACGATCGTACGTTACGTCGTATGCGTAAAGCGGTTGCAGTGATCAATGCCATGGAACCGGAGATGGAAAAACTCTCCGATGACGAACTGAAAGCGAAAACCGGTGAATTCCGTGCGCGTCTGGAAAAAGGCGAAAGCGTGGAGAGTCTAATCCCGGAAGCGTTTGCTGTCGTACGTGAAGCCAGTAAGCGCGTGTTCGGCATGCGTCACTTCGACGTTCAGTTGCTCGGTGGGATGGTCCTTAACGATCGCTGCATCGCGGAAATGCGTACCGGTGAAGGTAAAACCCTGACTGCAACGCTGCCAGCTTACCTGAACGCACTAAGCGGCAAAGGTGTTCACGTGGTTACCGTGAACGACTATCTGGCGCAGCGTGACGCCGAAAACAACCGTCCGCTGTTCGAATTCCTCGGTATGACCGTCGGGATCAACCTGCCGGGTATGCCTGCGCCAGCCAAGCGCGAAGCCTACGCCGCCGACATTACTTATGGCACCAACAACGAATATGGCTTTGACTACCTGCGTGACAACATGGCGTTCAGCCCTGAAGAACGCGTACAGCGTAAACTGCACTATGCGCTGGTGGATGAGGTCGACTCCATCCTCATCGATGAGGCGCGTACGCCGCTGATCATTTCCGGCCCGGCTGAAGACAGCTCGGAAATGTACAAGAAAGTGAACAAAATCATCCCGCACCTGATTCGTCAGGAAAAAGAAGATTCTGACAGCTTCCAGGGTGAAGGTCACTTCTCTGTGGATGAAAAAGCGCGCCAGGTTAACCTGACTGAACGTGGTCTGGTACTGATTGAAGAACTGCTGGTGAAAGAAGGCATCATGGATGAAGGCGAGTCTCTGTACTCTCCGGGCAACATTATGCTGATGCACCACGTGACCGCAGCGCTGCGCGCGCACGCGCTGTTCACCCGCGACGTTGACTACATCGTAAAAGACGGCGAAGTTATCATCGTTGACGAACACACCGGTCGTACCATGCAGGGCCGTCGCTGGTCTGATGGTCTGCACCAGGCTGTTGAAGCGAAAGAGGGCGTGGATATCCAGAACGAGAACCAGACGCTGGCCTCGATCACCTTCCAGAACTACTTCCGTCTGTATGAAAAACTGGCCGGTATGACCGGTACGGCAGATACCGAAGCGTTCGAATTTAGCTCAATCTATAAACTGGATACCGTAGTGGTGCCGACCAACCGTCCGATGATCCGTAAAGATATGCCGGATCTGGTCTACATGACCGAAGCGGAAAAAATTCAGGCCATTATTGAAGATATTAAAGAGCGTACCGCCAATGGTCAGCCGGTACTGGTGGGGACTATCTCCATTGAGAAATCCGAAGTGGTTTCTAACGAACTGACCAAAGCGGGCATCAAGCACAATGTTCTGAACGCAAAATTCCACGCCAACGAAGCGGCCATCGTCGCGCAGGCGGGCTATCCGGCGGCGGTGACCATCGCCACCAACATGGCTGGTCGTGGTACCGATATTGTGCTGGGCGGTAGCTGGCAGGCTGAAGTGGCCGCGCTGGAAAACCCAACGCCAGAACAGATTGCACAGATTAAAGCCGACTGGCAGGTTCGCCACGAAGCGGTGCTGGCGTCCGGTGGTCTGCACATCATCGGTACTGAGCGTCATGAATCTCGCCGTATCGATAACCAGTTGCGTGGTCGTTCCGGTCGTCAGGGTGATGCGGGTTCTTCGCGTTTCTACCTGTCAATGGAAGATGCGTTGATGCGTATTTTTGCCTCTGACCGCGTGTCCGGCATGATGCGTAAACTGGGGATGAAACCGGGCGAGGCCATTGAGCACCCGTGGGTCACCAAAGCGATTGCTAACGCGCAGCGTAAAGTGGAAAGCCGCAACTTCGATATTCGTAAGCAACTGCTGGAATACGATGATGTTGCCAACGATCAGCGTCGTGCGATCTATACCCAGCGTAACGAACTGTTGGATGTAAGCGACGTTAGTGAAACTATCAACAGCATTCGTGAAGACGTGTTCAAAGCCACGATTGATGCTTACATTCCGCCGCAGTCTCTGGAAGAAATGTGGGATATCCCGGGTCTGCAGGAACGCCTGAAAAATGACTTCGATCTGGAGATGCCGATCGCAGAATGGCTGGATAAAGAACCAGAACTGCATGAAGAGACACTGCGTGAGCGTATTCTGGCGCAGGCCATCGACGTGTATCAGCGCAAAGAAGAAGTGGTTGGCGCAGAGATGATGCGTCACTTCGAAAAAGGCGTCATGCTGCAAACGCTTGATTCCCTGTGGAAAGAGCACCTGGCGGCGATGGATTACCTGCGTCAGGGCATACATCTGCGTGGCTATGCGCAGAAAGATCCGAAGCAGGAATATAAGCGCGAATCCTTCTCGATGTTTGCCTCTATGCTGGAATCACTGAAATACGAAGTGATCAGTACGCTGAGCAAAGTTCAGGTTCGCATGCCGGAAGAAGTTGAAGCCATGGAGCAGCAGCGTCGTGAAGAGGCGGAGCGTTTAGCGCAGATGCAACAGCTCAGCCATCAGGACGACGACAGCGCTGCGGCGGCCGATCTGGCGGCACAAACGGGCGAGCGTAAAGTAGGTCGTAACGATCCGTGCCCGTGTGGTTCTGGTAAAAAATACAAACAGTGCCACGGCCGTCTGAGCTAAGATCTGCATAATAACGATGTCTGAAGGCGCAGGAAACTGCGCCTTTTTTATGGGTACGACAATATGAAAAAACTGAACATCGCGGTCGGGATTATTCGTAATCCGTATAACGAAATCTTTATCACCCAGCGTGCGGCCGACGCGCATATGGCGAATAAACTGGAATTTCCAGGCGGAAAGATTGAGGCGGGAGAGACGCCGGAGCAGGCGCTGAGCCGCGAGCTACAGGAAGAGGTGGGCATTACGCCGGTAGGTGCCACGCTTTTCGAGAAGCTGGAGTATCAGTTTCCGGACAGGCATATCACGCTGTGGTTCTGGCTGGTGGAAAGCTGGAAAGGTGAACCGTGGGGAAAAGAGGGGCAGCCTGGAAAATGGATTGCCGCCGGGATGTTACAGGCGGAGGATTTCCCTCCGGCGAATGCGCCCGTGATTGCGAAGTTAAAACAAAACCTGTAGGCCGGATGAGGCGACGCCGACATCCGGTAACGCGCGGTGGGGCGTATGATCCCCCAGACCGTCTCTGTTTACTCTTTCGTTTCGCTCCAGTCGTCGCTGTCGGAAAGATCGCTGCTGCTGGCAATGCGTTTCTCTTCAGCGGCCCATTCACCTAAATCGATCAACTGACAACGTTTGGAACAAAACGGACGGAATGGACTGACTTCACCCCATACAACCGTTTTGCCACAGGTGGGGCAATTTACGGTGATCGTCTCAGACATCTTAACTCCTTAACAGCAGGCCAGTTCGAAATCGAGGCGCTCAGGCACCACGCCATTGTCGCTATCGAGCGGCATAAAACGGATCGCAAAACGGCTCTTGTGGCCGGAAATTTGCGGATAAAGCTGTAAACCCAACGGCAACTGCAGGCGCAGTAAGTCTGCGTCTTCCCCGTTGTCCTGATAAAAGCCGTTCAGGCTGGTTTGTTTACGAAACGGTGCCGAGTTACGAATTAAATCAAGGATCAGAGTCAGCGCCTGAGTCAGCGGGTGCAGGCTGGCAAGCCAGCTATCGACCTGCGCATCGCGCTGTGCCTGTGGCATATGCAGCCAGATATGCAGCGTCGGTAAATCAAAGCTGCAACAACCGCCGGGAATACTCAGACGCTGGCGGACCAGGGCAATCAGCCGATCCTCACGTAAAAATTGTCCCATGCGCGGCGCGGAAATCAAAATACTGCCGGCCGTTTTTAACTGCTGGCGCAGAGCATCAATACGGCTCTGGTCGACGCCCGGGACTTCTGTCCATGCCTGAAGTTTACGCTGCTGGCGCTCAAGCTCTTTCAGTAATTCTGTACGCACTTCACCACGTTCGAATACGTCCAACAAATCTCCGGCATTGCGAAAGAAATGCAGAGCATCTGAACTCTCTGCAATCGGTAAGCGTGCAGAGAGTTGTTGAACCAAAAACTCAATGCGCAACCACGTGCGCATCTTCTCATTGAGAGGGTGTTCAAAAAGGACCTGGGTGTGCATTACGGTTTTTCCTGTGAGACAAACTGCGACGCAAGCTGGAGATAACGTGCGTGCAGGCGGGCGACATCCGACATGATGGAATCTGGTGCGCCATTATTATCAATAACATCGTCTGCCACGGCAAGGCGTGCTTCACGCGTCGCCTGAGCAGCGAGAATCTGTTCAACGTGTGCGCGCGTAACGTCATCGCGCTGCATGGTCCGGGCAAGCTGCGTCTCGGGGGTGACATCCACCACGAGCACGCGATTGGCCTGGCGATAAAGGCCGTTTTCAACCAGTAATGGCACCACCCACAGCACATATGCAGACGTCGCCTGTTGCAACTGACGTTGGGTCTCCTGCTGGATGAGCGGATGAAGCAAGGCACCGAGCCAGGCCTTCTCTTGCGGATCAGCAAAAATCCGTTCGCGAAGCAGTCGACGATGCAGCGTGCCGTCTGCGGCAATCAGTTCAGGGCCAAAATGTGCCGCAATCGCATCCAGCGCAGGCTTGCCCGGTTCGACCACCTGGCGGGCAATAATATCGGCGTCAATTATCTGAATTCCGAGGTCAGCAAAGGCATTCGCAACGGTGCTTTTACCACTGCCAATGCCGCCAGTTAAGGCTACTGTATACCTCATAAGCTCGGTTCCCGGGAATTCATTATGATAATCAATTGGTTGAAAGTTGAACGTACACTGGCGATGATGACTCTGGGCGTGCCCGCTATTCGCCAGGTAAATTTATGGGATTGTAGCGTAAAAAAAGAGAATTTCGCAGTCTTGCGCGGCATTGATTAGTGCGTATGATAGCGTCACTGGAGTTGCGCTCTCATACTAATAGCCCTTAACCCCAGGAATCCGCACATGCGTATTGAAGAAGATCTGAAGTTAGGTTTTAAAGACGTTCTTATCCGCCCTAAGCGTTCTACCCTTAAAAGTCGTTCCGATGTTGAGCTGGAACGTCAATTCACCTTTAAACATTCAGGTCAGACCTGGTCCGGCGTACCTATTATTGCTGCCAACATGGATACCGTCGGGACATTTGCGATGGCAACGGCTCTTGCCTCTTTCGATGTGCTGACCGCCGTTCATAAGCATTACACCGTTGAAGACTGGACGGCTTTTGTGAGCTCGGCATCAGCCGATGTACTCAAGCACGTCATGGTCTCTACCGGTACGTCCGATGCGGATTTCGAGAAGACCAAACAGATTCTGGCGTTGGATCCGGCACTGAACTTTGTCTGCATCGATGTTGCCAATGGCTACTCCGAACACTTTGTTCAGTTCGTGTCGAAAGCGCGTGAAGCCTGGCCGACCAAAACCATCTGCGCCGGTAATGTGGTCACGGGCGAAATGTGTGAGGAACTGGTTCTGTCTGGCGCGGATATCGTTAAAGTCGGTATTGGTCCGGGCTCTGTCTGCACTACGCGTGTGAAAACCGGTGTTGGTTATCCGCAACTGTCTGCGGTGATCGAGTGTGCTGATGCGGCGCACGGTCTGGGTGGAATGATTGTCAGCGATGGCGGTTGTACCATGCCTGGTGATGTGGCGAAAGCATTCGGTGGCGGCGCTGATTTCGTGATGCTTGGCGGTATGCTGGCCGGTCACGAAGAGAGTGGCGGTAAAATCGTTGAAGAAAACGGCGAAAAATTCATGCTGTTCTACGGCATGAGCTCTGAATCCGCCATGACCCGTCATGTCGGCGGCGTTGCGCAGTATCGCGCTGCGGAAGGGAAAACCGTCAAGCTGCCGCTGCGTGGCCCGGTGGAGAACACCGCGCGTGATATTCTCGGCGGCCTGCGTTCAGCCTGTACCTACGTCGGTGCCTCTCGTTTGAAAGAGCTGACCAAACGTACGACGTTTATCCGGGTTCAGGAACAAGAAAACCGCGTTTTCAATAGCCTGTAACCCTCCTCAGGAACTGGCGCTGCATTGAGCGCCAGTTCTGCTGTCGACTTCCTTCGTTATCCCACGCCACTCATCGCATCGCCCAGATGGAAAATCGGTAAATACATCGCCACGACCAGTGTGCCGATGATAAGCCCTGTAATCACCAGCAGCGCGGGTTCCAGTAGTGCCGCCAGGTTGTCAGCCATCGCCTGAGTATGTTCATCATGATGACGGGCAAGGCTGCGCAACATGATATCCAGCGAGCCAGAGGCTTCTCCGGTCCTGACCAGTTGCAGACATAATGGGCTAAATTCTTCCGCATTTTTGAGTGCCTGCCAGACGGGCACACCGGTACTGATATCGTGCTGTACCTGGGCCAGGCGCAGTGCCCAGTAAGGGCACTGAATCGTCTCTTTCACACTCTCAAGCGCGGGTAAAAATGCGATCCCCGCCGTCTGCGTTAGCGCGAGGATGGTAAAAATTTGTGTGAGCTTCTGACCCCTTATCAACTGGCCCATCACGGGCATGCGGAGTAATCCTCTCTGGCGCAGCATTTGCCAGCCGGGCTTTCGGCTCAGCAGGCTGTTGGTTGCAATTAGCATGACGAGCATCAGGACAATCAGCCCACTCCAGCGATGACTCCAGTCGGCAAACGCGATGATCCCCTGAGTGAGAGCAGGTAGCGGCGTGTTAAAGGTCCGGTAAATGGCGGCAAATTCAGGCAGGACAAAGTGGAGCATCGCCACCACCACCATGACCGCCATCGTTAAAATAATGATGGGGTAGCGCAGTGCTTTTTTGACCTTATCGGTTAACTGTTTTTGCGCCTTCTGCTGCCGGGCGAGTTCAAAGCAGCATTCATCCAGTTTCCCGGTTAACTCTCCGGTGCGTATCATCGCCTGATACAGCGGTGGAAACACGTCAGGCCACTGCGCCAGCGCGCTGGAGAGCGGCGTACCGTGTTCCAGTTCGTTTGCAAGGCTCCCTAACAGGGCTTGCCACTGCTTGCTTGGTTGCTGTCCGGCAAGCAATTCCAGCCCTTCAGACAACGTTAGCCCCGCTTTTAGCAGCGTAGCGAGCTGGTGAATCACTTCCGTGGATTTGTCATGGCGCCAGAGCGCACGCTTTACGCGTAAGGATTTCACGCGCAAAGGTATTATCTGATGCTGTTCAAGTTCCTGCATCAACACGAGTCGGTTTTCCGCCCAACGGGTTCCCTCTCCGGGCAGGCCATCGTGATTCATTCCCTGCCAGTACCACAGCTTTTTAGTGATCATCTGGCATACCCAGAATGCGCACCAGTTCCTCAAACGTCGTCAGCCCTTGATCGACGGCGCGGCATCCGCTTTCAAAGAGCGTGCTCATTCCTGCCTGTTTTGCATGGGCTTCCAGCGTTGCGGCTGAGGCGTCGTTGGCAATCTGATGACGCAGTTCAGCGGTGATCGCAAGTAATTCAAACAACGCTGCACGACCATAGAAGCCGTGATAGCAGTGTTCGCAGCCAACCGCCTGCCAGCGGGGTAGCGGCGTTGGGTACCATGCGGGCGGTAAGCGAAGGGGATCGTCACTCAGCCGTCGACAGTGCGGACACAGTTTTCTGACCAGCCGTTGCGCGACCACTAAGGTTAACGCGGAAGAGAGCATCCAGCGCGCCACCCCCATCTGCTGTAAGCGTACCAGCGCTTCGCAGGTTGAGTTGGTATGCAGCGTGGAAAGCACCAGATGCCCGGTCTGTGCGGCCTTAATAGCAATTTCTGCGGTTTCGCCGTCGCGGATCTCACCTACCATGATGACATCCGGATCCTGGCGTAGCAGTGCCCGCAAGACGCCCTGAAAGGTCAGCCCGGCACGGGGATGGATCTGCGTCTGATTGATACCGTCGAGGGGAATCTCCACCGGATCCTCAACACTGCACAGATTAACCTCCGGTGCGTTTCGCGTTTGCAGCGCGCTATAAAGCGTTACCGTTTTACCGCTACCCGTGGGGCCAGTGACGAGGATCAGCCCCTGAGGTTGTTGCAGGGCATGGAGGAAGGTAGAGAGTTGCGTGTCGTGCATACCCAGCGTGCAGGCATCCAGTGCCTGATTTACCTGATGCAGCAACCGTAGCACTACCTTTTCGCCATAACGACAGGGAAGGGTGGCGATACGAAACGAGACGGCAGCGCCGTTCAACTCAATGGTAAATTGCCCGTCCTGCGGCAAGCGGTGTTCCGCGATATCCAGATGGCTTAACACTTTCAAACGTGCTGTCAGGGCGATACCGGTCTCTTTGGCGATATTGGGTAAGCTATATAGCACGCCGTCCACGCGAAAGCGGAGACGGACGTGATGCTCTGCAGGTTCTATGTGGATATCTGAGGCCCGTTTCGCCAGCGCGCTTTGTAATGTGTTATCCAGTAAAACCGCCGCGCTGACGCTGCTCTCAGGCACCACGGACGGCAGCGCGGGTGAGGCGTGATGCTGGTGTTGCTCCATTTGCTGGCGCGTCCAGCAGGCAATCTCAATGCGGCGAGTCGTGGCAAAATGCAGGGCGTCCAGCAGTTCATGAGAAGGGGCATCTTCGACGGCAATGTGTACCACATCGTTATTGGCATCAAGTAATATCCCCTGGTAGCGTTGGCACAGCGCGCTGAGTTGCGTCGTGTTCATGGCGCTTCCTTAATGGCTATCGAAGCGAAAGACGTCTTCGCAGGCCTGTTTTAACGCGCTGTCATTCTGGATGTTGCAGTTACGCGTCCAGCCCGTAATGCCTTCTGCTTTGTCCCACCCAGGGGTCATGATGACGCTAAGCCCGTTCAGACTTTCCTGGCCAGTAAGCGAAACCACCCCATTTTCGACGCTCATTCCTGAGACATAGCGCGTTGTTGTGGGAGAGGGAATCCCGTTGACGCTTGCGTCGCAGGTGTCTGTGCCACCATGCTCCAGGGCGCAGAGTTCTACAGCAGTGCGGTAGGGGACAAAGGTTTGCAGCATATCCGTTAGCGCCGCTTTGCGCAGATAGTTCTGATAGGCCGGAATGCCGATGGCGCTGAGGATGGCAATAATGCCGATCACCACCATCAGTTCAATAAGGGTAAATCCGCGTTGTTTATCCATTGTTCGCTCCTTGAGTGAGTGGACGTCACTTTGGCAAACGCCGGCACGCCAGGCGAGCAGCAAAAAATGAATCAGGAAGGCGGGTTCAGAGGAATGTTATCGGTTTGCAGCCGCAAGCAATGAGATTGCGAGGCTCGACGAGGATTTTAGTGATTGAAAGGAATAAACAGGCCCGATAAGCAGCGCGTTATCAGGCCGTATAATGATTACGCGTTAGCGAAGCGCATGGACAGGTCCAGCGCCCGGAGATGCTTGGTTAGCGCACCCACGGAGATAAAATCGACGCCAGTTTCGGCAAATTCCCGCAGCGTTTCGTTGGTCACGTTGCCGGAAACTTCCAGGCGCGCCTGGCCGTTGGTCCGTTTTACCGCCTCACGCATCTGTTCCGTTTCAAAGTTATCCAGCATGATGATGTCGGCACCGGCTTTCAGCGCGTCGTCCAGTTCATCGAGGTTTTCAACTTCGACTTCTACAGGCACATCCGGATGCAGCCAGAAGGCTTTCTCCACCGCCTGACGCACGGAACCAGACGCAATAATGTGGTTCTCTTTGATTAGGAAGGCATCCGAAAGCCCCAGGCGATGATTCGCGCCGCCACCGCAGAGTACGGCATATTTCAGCGCGGTACGCAGCCCAGGCAGGGTTTTACGCGTATCCAGCAGTTGGGTCTTTGTGCCCTCCAGGATATCAACGTACTTACGCACTTCGCTGGCGACACCTGACAGGGTCTGCACGAAGTTCAGCGCGGTACGCTCGCCGGTCAGTAACACGCGCGAGGGACCGTCCAGCTCAAACAGCGGTTGGTTCGCCTTGATGCTGTCGCCGTCTTCGACGTGCCAGGTGATGCTGACATCGTCGCCAGCCAGTTGAATAAAGACCTCTTCAACCCAGCGTTTGCCACAAAAAACGCCGTCTTCACGGGTGATGACCGTGGCATGAGAACGGCTGTTCTCCGGTAAAAGTTGAGCCGTAATATCGTTGCTGGCATCCACTTGACCGCCTAAATCTTCGCGTAGCGCCTGGGCGACAACGTTTGGGATATCCAGGTTAATACGTTCCAACAGCGCGTCACGTCGGTAGTCAGGGTTATAGCGGCGAGGCGGCATGATAAAACTCCAAATTGCTAACGAATCATAAGGTAGAAACATGCTACTCTGAAGCGGCTATAAGCACCACTCAAAAGGAGATTCAGCATGTTGTTAGACAAGGGCTGGCTGGCGGAAGCGCGACGCGTTCCTTCTCCGCACCACGATTGCCGCCCGGATGATGAAGTCCCTTCGTTACTGGTGGTGCACAATATCAGCCTGCCGCCCGGCGAGTTTGGCGGTCCGTGGATTGACGCACTATTCACTGGAACAATTGATCCCAATGCCCATCCCTTTTTTGCCGAAATCGCGCATCTTCGCGTTTCCGCTCATTGTCTGATTCGCCGTGATGGCGAAATCGTTCAGTATGTTCCTTTTGATAAGCGAGCATGGCATGCCGGCGTGTCGAATTATCATGGACGTGAACGCTGCAATGATTTTTCGATTGGTATTGAGCTGGAAGGGACTGATACGCTGGCCTACACCGATGTCCAGTACCAACAACTGGCTGCCATCACGTGTGCATTAATAAAGATTTACCCGGCCGTTGCCGAAAACATAACCGGACACTGTGATATTGCGCCTGAGCGTAAGACCGATCCCGGTCCGGCTTTTGACTGGGCAAAGTTTCGCGCCCTGGTCACCGCCTCGTCAGATAAGGAGATGACATGACGCTATTTACGACATTACTGGTGCTGCTTGTCGAGCGCCTGTTTAAGCTGGGCGAACACTGGCAGTTCGATCACCGTTTAGAAACTTTTTTTCGCCGGGTCAAACGCTTCTCAATGGCGCGTACGCTCGGGATGATGATCATCGCAATGGTGGTCACATTCCTGTTGCTGCGAGCGCTCGATGGACTGCTGTTTAATGTGCCAACGATTGTGGCGTGGATCCTGATTGGGTTGCTGTGCATTGGCGCGGGCAAAGTGCGGATGCACTATCACGCTTACCTTAACGCGGCGTCGCGCGATGATGCGCATGCCCGAACGGCGATGGCCAGCGAACTGACGTTGATTCATGGCGTTCCACCGGATTGCAATGAGCGTGAGTTTTTGCGTGAACTGCAAAATGCGCTGCTGTGGATTAACTTCCGTTTCTATATCGCACCGCTGTTCTGGCTGATCGTCGGTGGTCCATGTGGACCGGTACTGCTGGTGGGCTATGCCTTCCTGCGTTCGTGGCAGTCCTGGCTGGCGCGTTACCAGACGCCGCATGAGCGCTTACAGTCCGGCATCGATGCCATTCTTCATGTTCTCGACTGGATCCCGGTGCGTCTGGCGGGCGTGGTGTATGCCCTGATCGGTCATGGAGAAAAAGCGTTGCCCGCGTGGTTTGCCTCTCTGGCGGATCTGCGTACTTCGCAATATCAGGTGTTAACACGCCTGGCGCAGTTCTCGCTGGCGCGTGAGTCGCATACCGATAAGGTTGAAACGCCAAAAGCGGCCGTTTCCATGGCGAAGAAAACGTCGTTTGCCTTAGTGGTGGTGATCGCCGTGCTCACCATTTATGGCACGTTGATTTAACGTCCTGGCAGGACGCCCGGTAAGTTGCGTGTTACCGGGCAATGATGTCAAAGCGTATCTGCGGGCGGGATGCCGAAGTCTGGCATTCCGTGGTCATCCCAGTGAATCAGCTTCAGACGGGTATGCCGATTGGGATCGTAGAGCGGATCGCCTTCAATTTCGGTGTAGTTACGCGCGTGGTACACCAGCACGTCATCGCCTTCCGGCGTTTGGGTAAAGCTGTTGTGCCCGGGTCCATACTGGCGATTTTCATTGCTGGTGGTAAACACCGGCCGCGGGGATTTATGCCAGTTTGCCGGATTCAGCGGATCGGCGTGAATATCAATCCATAACAGTCCCATGCAGTAATTTTCATCCGTGGCGCTGGCGGAGTAGCTGATAAACAGCCTGTCACCGTGGGTTAATACTGCCGGACCTTCGTTGACCCAAAAACCCCGACACTCCCAGTCGTACTCCGGTTTGCTGAGCATCACCGGCTGGCCTTTAATCGTCCAGGGATTTTCCAACTCCGCCAGATAAATGTTGGAGTTACCGGCGATATCTGGGGATTTTTGCGCCCACAGATACCACTGTTTTCCCTGATGGTGGAATGTTGTGGCATCGAGTGCAAAGGTATCAAACGGTGTTTTCACCTGACCCTTTTCGACCCAGTTGCCGGTGAGCGGATCGGGATCTGTACACTCCAGCGCGTACATCCGATGCTGAAACATGCCCAGTTTGTCGAGCGCCTGAGTAGGCGCGGCGGCAAAGTAGATGACCCATCTACCATCGAGGTGATGAATTTCCGGTGCCCAGATCAGCTCGCTCATCGGGCCGTGTTCGGGTTTGCGCCAGACGACAACGGGTGACGCTGTACGTAATCCTTCCAGCGAATCCGCCCGCCGGATTTCCAGTCGGTCGTACTCTGGCACTGAGGCAATAAAGTAATAGTCGCTGCCGTCGAGCAGGATAAACGGATCGGCGCGTTGTTCAATAAACGGGTTAGGCCAGTTTTGCATCAGGCTTTCCTTACGGTTTCAGTGGCTTTCAGTTCCTGATAATCATTGAGTTCGCGGTAGTTAGCGCGGCGTTTTTCCAGATCGTCCTGAATCTGTTTCATCAGTTCGCGGTCGACTTTCAACAGACGCACCACGCCGGCGGTAATCAGGTAGCCGACTCCCGGAATCACGGTAAAGAGCAGCATGATGCCGTTGATCGCGGAGTCGCTTTGCGCTTTCGCCCCGGCATCGTAGCCGTACCACGAGAGCAGAAAGCCAACCATCGCCCCGGCAATCGCCAGACCGAGTTTCAGGAAGAACAGGTTGCCGGAAAAGCTTATGCCGGTAATGCGCTTGCCGGTTTTCCATTCGCCGTAGTCGTCAACGTCTGCCATCAGCGACCAGTGCAGCGGCGACGGGATTTGGTGCAAAATGTTAAGCAGGAAGTAGAGCACGACAATCATCATCGTGGCTTTGGGATCGAAGAAGTAAAACGCGCAGGAGAAAAGGGCCAGCGCGATGTTGGTCCAGAAGAAAACCTTTAGCTTGCACCAGCGGTCGGTCAGCACTTTCGCCAACACGCTACCGATCATCATGCCGACCACGCCGAGACTGATAAAGATCGTGGCGAAATGGGTGCTTTGTCCCATGACCCAGGTGACGTAGTACATGGTTGCCGCCATACGGATAAAGCCCGGACAGACGTTGCACAGCGTCAGCAGCAGTATGCGTACCCACTGATCGTTCTTCCACACGTCTTTGAAGTCGTTTTTCATGTCATCGTGCGTGGGAACGGCAGGGCGCACACGTTCACGAACGGTGGCAAAGCAGAACAGGAACATACACATGCCGATAATGGCCAGCACGGTCATCGCCAGTTGATAGCCCTTCGCTTTGTTGTCGCCGCCAAACCAGTCGACCATTGGCAGTAGAGTGAGCGACAGCAGCAACGTCGCGATACCGACCAGTACAAAGCGGTAAGACTGGCAGGCCACGCGTTCTTTCGGATCGTTGGTGATCACGCCGCCCAATGAGCAATAAGGAATGTTGATCGCCGTATAAGTAATCGACAGCAGGAAGTATGTGACAAACGCATAGATAACCTTGCTGCTATAAGTCCACTCCGGGGTGGTGAACATCAGAATGCTGAACAGCGCGTAAGGGAAGGCAATCCACAATAACCATGGACGAAAACGGCCATATTTGCTTTGGGTTCGGTCAGCAATAGCGCCCATAATGGGGTCAGTAACGGCGTCGATCACGCGTACTGACAGTAATAACACCCCTACCAGAGCCGGGGCGAGACCAAAAACATCCGTATAAAAATAGTTAACAAACAGCATGATAGCGCCAAAGATGATGTTGCATCCGGCATCGCCCATGCCATAACCAATCTTTTCTCTTACCGACAGCTTACCTGTATCCATTGAGATGTCTCCCCATCAAGGTGATGGAAAGAATTATTCGTCTGTAAGCCTTTAATTGCGTTGCAGGATAGCGCCGCTGATATGGACGAAATGGCTGTTGGGGAGAAAGTGTGAGGCAGGTAACAACCCTCACCCATGACGGGTGAGGGTTCAAGGAATTAATGGGCTTTCGCCGTCTTCGCGGATTTCTGTTTGCACAGATAACCGATGCCAAGAACAACCAGCCATACCGGGATCAGGTAAACCGAAATCGCCATACCCGGCGTCATCAGCATAATTACCAGCACCGCCGCCATGAAGGCCAGACAGACCCAGTTACCCAGCGGGTAGAACAGTGCCGGGAAGCGGGTTTTCACTCCCTGTTGCTGCTTCGCTCGGCGGAATTTGATGTGCGCCAGACTGATCATCGCCCAGTTGATCACCAGTGCGGAGACCACCAGCGCCATCAGCAGGCCGAAGGCGGATTCTGGCGCCATGTAGTTGATCAATACGCACAGCGCCGTCACCAGCGCCGAAACGATGATGGTATTCACCGGCACGCCGCGTTTGTCGATAGTGAGCAGGATTTTCGGGGCGTTACCCTGTTGCGCCAGACCAAACAGCATGCGGCTGTTACAGTAAACGCAACTGTTGTATACCGACAGTGCCGCCGTCAGAACCACGATATTCAGCGCGTTCGCCACGAAGGTATCGCCCAGCTCGTGGAAGATTAGGACAAACGGGCTGGTGTCAGCGGTGACACGCGTCCACGGCAGCAGGGAAAGCAGAACGGCCAGTGAACCCACATAGAAAATCAGAATACGATAGATTACCTGGTTGGTGGCTTTGGGAATGCTCTGCTCTGGGTTATCGGCTTCAGCTGCGGTGATACCGACCAGCTCGAGCCCGCCGAAAGAGAACATGATGATCGCCATCATCATTACCAGCCCGGTCATGCCATGAGGCAGGAAGCCGCCCTGTTCCCACAGGTTACGCACGGTCGCCTGCGGGCCGCCGTTGCCGCTGAACAGCAGCCAGCCGCCGAACAGGATCATCGCGACCACGGCGATGACTTTGATGATCGCAAACCAGAACTCCATCTCACCGAACACTTTTACGTTGGTCAGGTTGATGGCGTTGATCGCAATAAAGAAAACGGCTGCCGAAACCCAGGTGGGGATCTCCGGCCACCAGAACTGAATGTACTTGCCGACGGCGGTCAATTCCGCCATTGCAACCAGCACATACAGCACCCAATAGTTCCAGCCCGATGCAAATCCCGCAAAACTCCCCCAGTACTTGTAGGCAAAGTGACTGAATGAACCGGCGACCGGCTCCTCAACCACCATTTCACCCAACTGACGCATAATAAGGAAGGCAATAAAACCGGCTATCGCATAACCCAGAATAATACCGGGGCCCGCGGACTGAATTACGGAGGCGCTTCCCAGGAACAGGCCTGTTCCTATCGCGCCGCCCAGCGCGATAAGCTGGATATGGCGGTTCTTAAGGCCGCGCTTTAGCTGCTCGCCGTGCTGCTGACTGTCCATCATGAAACCTCGTGAGTGGTTTACCCTTCAGTACCCGGCCGCGTGACGGCGACCGGGCAATTTGAGTAATTATTATTTGTCCTACGCAGAGATGCGTGTAAGTTTGCAATTCCGTCTGTTGTATTATTATGTTTACAGCAATGAATTTTAAAATGTCGCCGAAACTCTTTTGTCCGGAACAGAATAATGGTATGTGGCAGGGAATGCACCTGCTTTGTGAATGGATGATGACGAGTTGAATAAAAAGAGAGCAGTTGTCTATCCCGCCTCTTATTCCCTGATAACACTTCTGTAAGATATAAAGTGATTACCTATACATAAAATATGCATAAAAATGCATCTGAATCGGTTCAACCAGGATTTTTCTTCGTTTCAATAAGGTTAAAACTACCTCGCGGGTGGTAAATTTAACATTTGTGCATAGTTACATGTTTGAAACGATATTTCTGTGATGTTGTTAAAATGTGCCTGCTTTACTGATTTCAATCAAAACCTGTATGGACATAAGGTGAATACTTTGTTACTTTAGCGTCACAGATATGAAATTGGTAAGACCAATTGACTTCGGGCAAATGGCTTAAGACAGGACATCATGGCCTACAGCAAAATCCGCCAACCAAAATTATCCGATGTGATTGAGCAACAGCTGGAGTTTTTGATTCTTGAGGGCACACTACGCCCGGGCGAAAAACTCCCACCGGAACGCGAACTGGCGAAACAGTTCGACGTCTCCCGTCCCTCTTTGCGTGAGGCGATTCAACGTCTCGAAGCGAAGGGATTGCTGCTTCGTCGCCAGGGCGGCGGCACTTTTGTTCAGAGTAGCCTGTGGCAGAGCTTTAGCGATCCACTGGTAGAACTGCTCTCCGACCATCCTGAATCCCAGTTTGACCTGCTTGAGACGCGCCATGCGCTGGAAGGCATTGCTGCATACTACGCAGCATTGCGAAGTACGGATGAAGACAAAACACGTATTCGTGAATTGCATCATGCCATTGAACTGGCGCAAGAGTCGGGTGACCGCGATGCCGAGTCCGATGCGGTCCTCCAGTATCAAATTGCTGTCACCGAAGCTGCGCACAATGTGGTGTTACTTCATCTGCTAAGGTGTATGGAGCCCATGCTGGCCCAGAACGTACGTCAGAACTTCGAGTTGCTCTATTCGCGTCGCGAGATGCTTCCGCTGGTGAGTGGTCACCGCACCCGTATTTTCGAAGCGATTATTGCCGGTAAGCCAGAAGAGGCGCGTGAAGCATCACATCGCCATCTGGCATTTATCGAAGAGATACTGCTCGACCGCAGCCGTGAGGAGAGCCGTCGTGAACGCGCCTTACGTCGTCTGGAGCAGCGAAAGAATTAGTGATTTTTCTGGTAGCTCGTTAGCCAGAAGATGTTGTAAATCAAGCGCTAATGAATGAAAAGCGCGGCAACTAAACGCAGAACCTGTCTTATTGCACTTTTAGTTGTTCAAAATAATTCGGCTTGTATCGCAGCGGCAAGCGCGCGAGTCGCCAGGAGCATAGTGAACTATGTGACTGGCGCAAGGAAGCGCAGCCAACAAAGAGACAACCTGAAGAATGAAGAACAAAGAGCGCAATGGGACAGGTTCCAGATAACTCAACGTATTAGATAGATAAGGAATACCCCCATGTCAGAACGTTTCCCAAATGACGTGGATCCGATCGAAACTCGCGACTGGCTACAGGCGATCGAATCGGTCATCCGTGAAGAAGGTGTTGAGCGCGCTCAGTATCTGATTGACCAGCTTCTTTCTGAAGCCCGCAAAGGCGGCGTGAAAGTAGCGGCAGGTACAGGGGCAAGCAATTACATCAACACTATTGCCGTTGAAGATGAGCCGGAATATCCGGGCAATCTGGAGCTGGAGCGTCGTATTCGTTCTGCTATCCGTTGGAACGCCATCATGACCGTGCTGCGTGCGTCTAAAAAAGACCTCGAGCTGGGCGGCCACATGGCATCCTTCCAGTCTTCTGCGACCGTGTACGATGTGTGCTTCAACCACTTCTTCCGTGCCCGCAATGAGCAGGATGGCGGCGACCTGGTGTACTTCCAGGGCCACATCTCCCCGGGCATTTACGCACGTGCATTCCTGGAAGGCCGTCTGACTGAAGAGCAGATGGACAATTTCCGTCAGGAAGTTCATGGCAATGGCCTGTCTTCCTACCCGCACCCGAAACTGATGCCAGAATTCTGGCAGTTCCCGACCGTTTCTATGGGTCTGGGCCCAATCGGTGCGATCTATCAGGCTAAGTTCCTGAAATATCTGGAACACCGTGGCCTGAAAGACACCTCTAAACAGACCGTTTACGCTTTCCTTGGCGACGGTGAGATGGACGAGCCGGAATCCAAGGGTGCTATCACCATTGCGACCCGTGAAAAACTGGATAACCTGGTCTTCGTCATCAACTGTAACCTGCAGCGTCTGGACGGCCCGGTCACCGGTAACGGCAAAATCGTTAACGAGCTGGAAGGTATCTTCGAAGGTGCTGGCTGGAACGTAATCAAAGTGATGTGGGGCGGTCGTTGGGATGAGCTGCTGCGTAAAGACACCAGCGGTAAACTGATCCAACTGATGAACGAAACCGTTGACGGCGACTACCAGACCTTCAAATCCAAAGATGGCGCATACGTTCGTGAGCATTTCTTCGGTAAATATCCGGAAACCGCAGCACTGGTTGCCGACTGGACTGATGAGCAGATCTGGGCGCTGAACCGTGGTGGTCACGATCCGAAGAAAGTCTACGCTGCACTGAAAAAAGCGCAGGAAACCAAAGGCAAAGCCACCGTCATCCTGGCCCATACCATCAAAGGTTATGGCATGGGTGACACCGCCGAAGGTAAAAACATCGCTCACCAGGTGAAGAAAATGAACATGGATGGCGTGCGCTACATTCGCGACCGTTTCAATGTTCCGGTTACTGACGAGCAGGTTGAAAAACTGTCTTACATTACCTTCCCGGAAGGTTCTGAAGAGCACAAATACCTGCACGAACGCCGCCAGGCGCTGCACGGCTACCTGCCGAGCCGTCAGCCGAACTTCACTGAGAAGCTGGAACTGCCGACCCTGGAAGACTTCGGCGCGCTGCTGGAAGAGCAGAACAAAGAAATCTCTACGACCATCGCTTTCGTTCGTGCCCTGAACGTGATGCTGAAGAACAAATCGATCAAAGATCGTCTGGTTCCGATCATCGCCGACGAAGCGCGTACTTTCGGTATGGAAGGTCTGTTCCGTCAGATTGGTATTTACAGCCCGAACGGCCAGCAGTACACCCCGCAGGACCGTGAACAGGTTGCGTACTACAAAGAAGACGAGAAAGGTCAGATTCTGCAGGAAGGGATCAACGAGCTGGGCGCAGGGTCTTCCTGGCTGGCCGCGGCGACTTCCTATAGCACCAACGATCTGCCGATGATCCCGTTCTACATCTACTACTCCATGTTCGGTTTCCAGCGTATTGGCGACCTGTGCTGGGCAGCGGGTGACCAGCAGGCGCGTGGCTTCCTTATTGGCGGGACGTCTGGTCGTACAACGCTGAACGGTGAAGGTCTGCAGCACGAAGATGGTCACAGCCATATTCAGTCTCTGACTATCCCGAACTGTATCTCTTACGATCCGTCTTACGCCTACGAAGTTGCGGTCATCATGCACGATGGTCTGGAGCGTATGTACGGTGAAAAACAAGAGAACGTTTACTACTACATCACCACGCTGAACGAAAACTACCACATGCCAGCCATGCCGGAAGGTGCTGAGGAAGGTATCCGTAAAGGTATCTACAAACTCGAAACCCTGGAAGGTAGCAAAGGTAAAGTTCAGCTGCTGGGCTCCGGTTCTATCCTGCGTCACGTTCGTGAAGCCGCGCAGATCCTGGCGAAAGACTACGGCGTGGGTTCTGACGTGTACAGCGTCACCTCCTTCACCGAACTGGCACGTGATGGTCAGGACTGTGAACGCTGGAACATGCTGCACCCACTGGAAACCCCGCGCGTTCCGTACATCGCTCAGGTGATGAACGACGCGCCGGCTGTAGCATCAACTGACTATATGAAACTGTTTGCCGAACAGGTTCGTACTTATGTACCGGCTGATGATTATCGCGTACTGGGTACCGACGGTTTCGGTCGCTCTGACAGCCGTGAAAACCTGCGTCACCACTTCGAAGTGGATGCTTCCTACGTGGTAGTCGCGGCACTGGGCGAACTGGCTAAACGTGGCGAAATCGATAAGAAAGTGGTTGCGGATGCAATTACCAAATTCAACATCGATGCAGAAAAAGTTAACCCGCGTCTGGCGTAAGAGGTAAAAGAATAATGGCTATCGAAATCAAAGTACCGGACATCGGGGCAGATGAAGTTGAAATCACCGAGATCCTGGTCAAAGTAGGCGACAAGGTAGAAGCCGAACAGTCGCTGATCACCGTAGAAGGCGATAAAGCCTCTATGGAAGTCCCGTCTCCGCAGGCTGGCATCGTTAAAGAGATTAAAGTCTCTGTTGGCGACAAAACCGAGACTGGCAAATTGATCATGATTTTCGATTCCGCTGACGGTGCAGCAGCCGCTGCACCTGCTCCGGCAGAAGAGAAGAAAGAAGCCGCTCCGGCAGCAGCACCTGCAGCTGCAGCAGCGAAAGACGTCCATGTACCCGACATCGGCGGTGACGAAGTTGAAGTGACTGAGATCATGGTCAAAGTGGGCGATACCGTTGCGGCTGAACAGTCCCTGATCACCGTAGAAGGCGACAAAGCTTCTATGGAAGTGCCGGCGCCGTTCGCCGGTACCGTTAAAGAGATCAAGATCAACACCGGCGACAAAGTGTCTACCGGCTCCCTGATCATGGTCTTCGAAGTGGCGGGTGCTGCACCTGCTGCCGCGCCTGCACAGGCCGCTGCTCCGGCCCCGGCTGCTGCACCAGCAGCCACTGGCGCGAAAGACGTTAACGTACCGGATATCGGCGGTGACGAAGTTGAAGTGACCGAAGTGATGGTGAAAGTGGGCGATAAAGTGGCCGCTGAGCAATCACTGATCACCGTTGAAGGCGACAAAGCTTCTATGGAAGTGCCGGCGCCGTTCGCGGGTACCGTTAAAGAAATCAAGATCAGCACCGGCGATAAAGTGAAAACCGGCTCTCTGATTATGGTCTTCGAAGTGGAAGGCGCAGCACCTGCTGCTGCCGCGCCACAGCAGGCTGCCGCACCGGCTCCAGCTGCTGCACCTGCGCCAGCTGCCGCTGCTCCGGCCGCAAAAGCCGAAGGCAAATCTGAGTTTGCTGAGAACGATGCTTACGTTCATGCGACCCCACTGATTCGCCGTCTGGCGCGCGAGTTCGGCGTGAACCTGGCGAAAGTGAAGGGCACAGGCCGTAAAGGTCGTATCCTGCGCGAAGACGTTCAGACTTACGTGAAAGACGCTATCAAGCGTGCGGAAGCCGCTCCGGCAGCCGCAGCAGGTGGCGGTATCCCGGGCATGCTGCCATGGCCGAAAGTCGACTTCAGCAAGTTTGGTGAAATCGAAGAAGTGGAACTGGGCCGCATCCAGAAAATTTCTGGTGCTAACCTGAGCCGTAACTGGGTGATGATCCCGCACGTTACCCACTTCGACAAAACCGATATCACCGACCTGGAAGCGTTCCGTAAACAGCAGAACGCTGAGGCTGAGAAGCGCAAACTGGACGTGAAATTCACCCCAGTGGTCTTCATCATGAAAGCGGTTGCTGCGGCTCTGGAACAGATGCCACGCTTCAACAGCTCCTTGTCCGAAGACGGCCAGCGCCTGACGCTGAAGAAATACATCAACATCGGTGTGGCGGTAGATACCCCGAATGGTCTGGTGGTTCCGGTCTTTAAAGACGTGAACAAGAAGAGCGTGACCGAGCTGTCTCGTGAACTGACGGCTATCTCTAAGAAAGCGCGTGACGGTAAGCTGACGGCTGGCGAAATGCAGGGCGGTTGCTTCACCATCTCCAGCATCGGCGGCCTGGGTACGACCCACTTTGCACCGATTGTGAACGCGCCTGAAGTCGCGATCCTGGGTGTCTCCAAGTCCGCGATGGAGCCAGTGTGGAATGGTAAAGAGTTCGTACCGCGTCTGATGATGCCGATCTCTCTGTCCTTCGACCACCGCGTGATTGACGGTGCTGATGGTGCGCGTTTCATTACCATCATTAACAATATGCTGTCTGACATTCGCCGCCTGGTGATGTAAGCAAAAAAGCCGGCCCGACGGCCGGCTTTTTTCTGGTAATCTCATGATGGTTTTGGGGTTATTAGTGCTAAAGATAAATCGTTGCCGTTTTGTTGTTTCAAAATTGTTAACAATTTTGTAAAATACGGACGGATAGAACGACCCGGTGGACGATGGGCGACAAGACCAGGGATCGCCGGAAATAAATTAAGAGGTCATGATGAGTACTGAAATCAAAACTCAGGTCGTGGTACTTGGGGCAGGCCCCGCAGGTTACTCTGCAGCCTTCCGTTGCGCTGATTTAGGTCTGGAAACCGTAATCGTTGAACGTTACAGCACCCTCGGTGGTGTTTGTCTGAACGTCGGCTGTATCCCTTCTAAAGCACTGCTGCACGTAGCCAAAGTTATCGAAGAGGCCAAAGCGCTGGCAGAACACGGTATCGTCTTCGGCGAGCCGAAAACCGATATCGACAAGATTCGTACCTGGAAAGAAAAAGTAATCACTCAGCTGACCGGCGGTCTGGCTGGCATGGCGAAAGGCCGTAAAGTGAAAGTGGTTACCGGTCTGGGTAAATTCACCGGGGCGAACACCCTGGAAGTGGAAGGTGAGAACGGTAAAACCGTGATCAACTTCGACAACGCGATCATCGCGGCGGGTTCCCGTCCGATCCAGTTGCCGTTCATTCCGCATGAAGATCCGCGCGTGTGGGATTCCACCGACGCCCTGGAACTGAAATCCGTACCGAAGCGTCTGCTGGTCATGGGTGGCGGTATCATCGGTCTGGAAATGGGTACTGTGTACCACGCGCTGGGTTCAGAGATTGACGTGGTTGAAATGTTCGACCAGGTTATCCCGGCGGCGGACAAAGATATCGTTAAAGTCTTCACCAAACGCATCAGCAAGAAATTCAACCTGATGCTGGAAACCAAAGTGACTGCCGTTGAAGCGAAAGAAGACGGTATTTACGTTTCCATGGAAGGCAAAAAAGCCCCTGCTGAAGCGCAGCGTTATGACGCCGTGCTGGTGGCAATCGGTCGTGTGCCGAACGGTAAAAACCTCGACGCTGGCAAAGCAGGCGTGGAAGTGGACGATCGTGGCTTTATCCGCGTTGACAAACAGCTGCGCACCAACGTGCCGCACATCTTTGCTATCGGCGATATCGTCGGTCAGCCGATGCTGGCGCACAAAGGGGTTCACGAAGGCCACGTTGCCGCTGAAGTTATCGCAGGCATGAAGCACTACTTCGATCCGAAAGTGATCCCATCAATCGCCTACACTGAACCAGAAGTGGCATGGGTAGGTCTGACCGAGAAAGAAGCGAAAGAGAAAGGCATCAGCTACGAAACCGCCACCTTCCCGTGGGCTGCTTCTGGCCGTGCTATCGCTTCCGACTGCGCAGACGGTATGACTAAACTGATTTTCGACAAAGAAACTCACCGCGTCATCGGTGGTGCGATTGTCGGTACCAACGGCGGCGAGCTGCTGGGTGAGATCGGTCTGGCAATCGAAATGGGCTGTGACGCGGAAGACATCGCGCTGACCATCCACGCGCACCCGACTCTGCACGAGTCCGTGGGCCTGGCGGCAGAAGTGTTCGAAGGTAGCATCACTGACCTGCCGAACGCAAAAGCGAAGAAGAAGAAATAATCTTCAGCCTTCCGGTAACGAAAAAGCGGCGTAAATGCCGCTTTTTTTATGCCTGTTACTCCACCGGCTTCCACGGTTCGTGTGGCGTAAATTTCTCTATGGCGATAGCTTTTAGCCCGCTATCTTCCCCTAAATTCGTCTGATACACCCGGTCGTCCTGACTTACCATGAAGCTCATCACACCCGTTTCGCCCCAGGTCACCGGCCAGGCAAGCAGCGCAAATCCTTTCGCGTTATCGCTGGCAATAATGCGGAAATAATAGCCGTGATACCCTTCGCCAGGTGACTCAGGACTGAAAGCCGGCCCTAAGGGACTGGGCGTTTCACCTGGTTTTACCGGCCAGTAGAGACCGTCCTGTTGACCTGCGTGGCTGATAATTCGGCTGGCAAATGCTTGTTTGCGCTGCCAGTAGTCATACTGGGCGTCGACATAGGCACGCATGGCCTGTATCGCCGAGAGTTCATTGCGGCCAATCGTGCGCGTGAGGATCTCATCCTGCGCGGCAGACATATCAAAATGCCAGCCTTTACTCGCCTTCACGATGGGGATGGGCAACTGCCAGTTCTCCTGGCCGACGTTCAGGTGAGCGACGTTACCTTGTTGCACAATCTGGTGGCTGACTTTCCAGTCGCGGTTAAAGCGCGCAATGGCTTCGGGGTCCGCGCCTTCAGGGGGCAAAAACTGTCGCCAGTTATCGCCTAACAGGGTAGTCAGTTGCGCATCGTTATTGTCGGCAATTGCACGGGCAAAAGAGCTGGCGGCCTCGTCTGGCGTGGCGAACATCTGCTGGGCGTAGCTCATTAACGGAAGCGAGAGCAGCAGGGTGCTTAACAGTACTTTTTTCATTATCGGCTCCCGTTAACGACGGCGAAATTCATGGTGTTCAGATGCGCGTTCGCGCATGTGGGCTCGTTGCTCATTACTGATGTTACTCAGACGGCGGCTTTCCTGACCGCGCTGCTGCTGCGATTGCCAGTTCGGCGAACGGCTGTCGTTACCGCTAAATACATTCGCATGGTTTTGCTGAAACGCCTGACGCTGCTGTGGCGAGGAGGATTCGACGCGCTGACGTACCGTCTCCCGCTGCGGTTGTGAAATCGGGCGTTGCTGCGCTTTGGCCCTGAGATCGTCACGATGCAGTTGTTGCGCTGTCGTAGTCGATTGTTTCAAGGTCTGTTGCGCGTTCTGACGACGCGCGCTGTTGCTGTTGTCGTCATAGCCGCGATAATTATTGCGTTGGGCAACCTGATTCAACTGTTGAGCGGCCGCTTTGCGCTGGGCATCACGCGTTGTGGCTGTCGGTTGCTGAGCCAGCGCTTTAGACGCATCCGGATGACGCTGTTGCAGTTGTGCCATCGCTGCCTGACGCTGGCTGTCGCGGGATGCCGTCGCAGCAGGCTGCTGTGTAGCACTGAGACCGCCGCTGACGTCGGTCGGGTGGAAACGCGGGGCGGTCGTGCCATTCTGATACGGAACGCCGCCGCGCCAGGCCGGGTTGTGCTGCCAGGTCATGTTCTGTGTTTTCAGATTCTGTCCGGAGATGCGGTTGAAGTTATCGACGTTGATATTGATGTTATCGCCATTGTGTTGATAACCGTGACCGTCGTGATGATCGTCATCATGATGGTGATCGTCATCGTGGTGATGATCGTCGTCATCCCAGTCGATATTGCTGAACAGCGCATAGGTGGTGGCGACGCCCAGGCTGTAGCCGAACCCTTTAACAAAACTGCCAGCGAACTGCTCGCCTGGCGTAGGCGGGAGATACACCGGCGGGTATGCGGTGTTGGGCCAGGTGCCATAAACCGTAGCGGGATTATAGCTGGGGACGTACACCACCTGCGGATCTGCAGGTTCAATTTTAATTACCGTGGAGGCTGGGGCGGCGGAAACGGCGCTGGATTTTGTTGCGGAGGAGGTGGTTGAGGGGGCTGCCGCGACGCTCTTTTTCGGCGTGCTGGTCACCGTCTGCTGCGGCGTAGATTTCAGCGAGCCGGTCTGCTGGGCCAGTAAGCGCAGGCGTTGCACGGAGTCCATCACATCCTGCGGTTGCGCCAGAAATGCATCACCGAGGTTTTGCACCCACTCCGTGTTTTCCCCCATCAGCGTCATGAGTTGCGGAAAGGCGACCAGCGACTTCACGCTGGGATCCCACGGCTGGTTTGCGACAGCCTGAATGGCGGCATCGCCTTGCCGTGTCGGATTATCGCGCGACCATTGTGCTGCCTGGACGACGTTAGCCGGATAGGTCGAGGCCATCAGAACCTGCGAAAGCAGCGGGTCCGGATAGAGGGCGATCGGCGCGACCCATTGATCGATTTGCGCCGTGGTAAAGCTCACTTTCGCAACGGGAGTCGCTTCGGCTGGCGCGAGCGGTTGCGCAGCAATGGGGGGCGTGGGCAGCGTAGGGGCTTCCGGTGTGCGGCTTTTGACATACAGCACGCCTGAAGCAGCAAGTAGTCCGGCGCTACAGATCAACGCAAGCACGTGGGGTTTAAAGGGCAACGTCATATTCTTACTCCCGATTTCCTGGAAATCGCAATGGTCGAAGTGCTGCCACCCGCAGGTGCAGTGTTGCGTGAGTATAAAGAGACGATAGTTTAATTTTTGACTAATCTTGGGATCGGTACAGTAGAGTGATTATAAGAATGCGAAATAGTGTGACGATTCGTAACAGCGATAAATTTCCCGCTTCTGAAATCGAAAAGGGCATTAGACCATCCTTAACGATTCAGCCACTTTTTTATGTTGCTTTTTTGTAAACAGATTAACACCTCACTAAAATCCTGTTATTCTGCCCATTGCGGTACCGGGCATTTACCCTACAAACTGCTGTCTCACAGGAGCGTGAAGAGAATCGCCCATCGATAAAGCGCCGCACTATGACAATGAGAGCGAGGAGAACCGTCGTGCTAGAAGAATACCGTAAGCACGTAGCAGAACGTGCCGCCGAGGGGATTGTGCCCAAACCCTTAGATGCAACCCAAATGGCCGCGCTCGTTGAGCTGCTGAAAGCACCGCCTGCGGGCGAAGAAGAATTCCTGTTAGACCTGTTGATCAACCGTGTTCCCCCGGGCGTCGATGAAGCCGCCTATGTCAAAGCCAGTTTCCTCGCTGCCGTCGCGAAAGGCGAAACGACTTCCCCACTGATTACGCCTGAAAAAGCGATTGAACTGCTCGGCACCATGCAGGGTGGTTACAACATTCATCCGCTGATTGACGCTCTGGACGATGCAAAACTGGCGCCGATTGCCGCCAAAGCGCTCTCCCATACGCTGCTGATGTTCGATAACTTCTATGACGTAGAAGAAAAAGCCAAAGCAGGGAACGAATATGCGAAGCAGGTGATGCAGTCCTGGGCGGAGGCCGAATGGTTCCTGAGCCGTCCGCCGCTGGCTGAAAAAATGACTGTCACCGTTTTCAAAGTCACCGGTGAAACCAATACCGATGACCTGTCTCCGGCACCTGATGCGTGGTCTCGTCCGGATATCCCGCTGCACGCGTTAGCGATGCTGAAAAACGCCCGTGAAGGCATTGAGCCGGATCAGCCGGGTGTCGTTGGCCCAATCAAACAGATCGAAGCCCTGGCGAGTAAAGGTTACCCGCTGGCTTACGTCGGTGACGTCGTCGGGACCGGTTCTTCACGTAAATCCGCCACCAACTCCGTGCTGTGGTTCATGGGCGACGACATTCCGCACGTGCCGAACAAGCGCGGCGGCGGTCTGTGCCTCGGCGGTAAAATCGCCCCTATCTTCTTCAACACCATGGAAGATGCAGGCGCACTGCCGATCGAAGTGGATGTGTCAAACCTGAACATGGGTGATGTGATTGACGTTTACCCGTTCAAAGGTGAAGTACGTAACCATGAAACCGGCGAACTGCTGGCAAGCTTTGAACTGAAAACTGACGTGCTGATTGATGAAGTGCGTGCCGGTGGCCGTATCCCGCTGATCATCGGTCGCGGTCTGACCACCAAAGCGCGTGAAGCGCTGGGTCTGCCGCACTCAGACGTTTTCCGTCAGGCGAAAGATGTGGCGGAAAGCAGCCGTGGTTACTCGCTGGCGCAGAAAATGGTGGGTCGTGCGTGCGGCGTAGCCGGTATCCGTCCGGGTGCGTACTGCGAGCCGAAGATGACCTCCGTAGGTTCTCAGGATACCACTGGCCCGATGACCCGTGACGAACTGAAGGACCTGGCGTGCCTGGGCTTCTCTGCGGACCTGGTGATGCAGTCTTTCTGTCACACCGCCGCCTATCCGAAGCCGGTTGACGTCACCACGCACCACACGCTGCCTGACTTTATTATGAACCGCGGCGGTGTTTCGCTGCGTCCGGGTGATGGCGTGATCCACTCCTGGCTGAACCGTATGCTGTTGCCGGATACCGTCGGTACGGGTGGTGACTCCCATACCCGTTTCCCGATTGGTATCTCCTTCCCGGCGGGCTCGGGCCTGGTGGCGTTTGCTGCGGCGACCGGCGTGATGCCGCTGGATATGCCGGAATCGGTGCTGGTGCGCTTCAAAGGCAAAATGCAGCCGGGTATTACCCTGCGCGATCTGGTACACGCCATTCCGCTGTATGCGATCAAACAGGGTCTGCTGACCGTTGAGAAAAAAGGCAAGAAGAACATCTTCTCTGGTCGTATTCTCGAAATCGAAGGTCTGCCGGATCTGAAAGTCGAGCAGGCGTTTGAGCTGACCGATGCATCTGCCGAGCGTTCTGCGGCAGGTTGCACCATCAAGCTGAACAAAGAGCCGATCGTGGAATACCTGACCTCCAACATCGTTCTGCTGAAGTGGATGATCGCAGAAGGCTACGGCGACCGTCGTACGCTGGAACGTCGTATTCAGGGGATGGAAAAATGGCTGGCCGATCCGCAACTGCTGGAAGCCGATGCTGACGCAGAGTACGCGGCGGTGATCGACATCGATCTGGCGGATATCAAAGAGCCTATCCTTTGTGCACCGAACGATCCGGACGATGCGCGTCTGCTCTCTGATGTTCAGGGCGATAAAATCGACGAAGTGTTCATTGGTTCCTGCATGACCAACATTGGTCACTTCCGTGCGGCCGGCAAGCTGCTGGATGCGCACAAAGGCCAGTTGCCGACGCGTCTGTGGGTGGCGCCGCCAACCCGTATGGATGCGGCACAGCTGACCGAAGAGGGCTACTACAGCGTCTTTGGTAAGAGCGGTGCGCGTATTGAAATCCCGGGCTGTTCACTGTGCATGGGTAACCAGGCGCGTGTCGCAGACGGCGCGACGGTGGTATCGACTTCTACGCGTAACTTCCCGAACCGTTTAGGTACCGGTGCGAACGTCTACCTGGCGTCTGCGGAGCTGGCGGCGGTTGCGGCACTGATCGGTAAATTGCCGACGCCGGAAGAGTACCAGACCTATGTGGCGCAGGTGGATAAAACCGCTGTAGACACCTACCGCTATCTGAACTTTGACCAGCTCTCTCAATACACTGAGAAAGCGGACGGTGTGATTTTCCAGACCGCCGTGTAATGCGCTAACGCCTTTCGCGTAAAAACGCATCAATGCCCGGTGAAGCGTGCTTCTCCGGGCATTTTTATTTCCATTCCTTATACGCGATCCGCTTTTTTTCTGCGTCCAGGCTGCGATAATTAAGACAAGGCGCAATGCGGTAATGGCGCATTGCCGGGAGCAGAGGACTACATTATGGATTACGAATTTCTGCGCGATGTTACCGGTCGGGTTTTGGTGCGCATGTCCATGGGTCACGAAGTGGTCGGGCACTGGTTTAATGAAGAAGTGAAAGAAAACCTGGCCCTGCTGGACGAAGTGGAACAGGCGGCTCACGCGGTGAAAGGCAGCGAACGTTCCTGGCAACGGGCGGGGCATGAATATACGCTCTGGATGGACGGCGAAGAGGTGATGATCCGCGCCAATCAGCTGGAGTTTACCGGCGACGAAATGGAAGAAGGGATGAATTACTACGATGAAGAAAGCCTGTCGCTGTGCGGCGTCGAGGATTTCCTGCAGGTGGTAAACGCCTATCGGGAATTTCTGCGTCAATCCTGAATAATTTCAATCATCAGTGGAGCCGGGCGTCTGCGTCCGGCTTTTTTTTACCGAAAAATGATTGTTTGATTTTTATTAATCATTTTAAAACTGTGATCTGGCCCATTTGTGATCTAAAATTGATTAAATATAATCGTTGTGATTTTATTTAATCACAACACAACAACAGGCGGGAAGACCATGAACATCAAGAAGGCAATAGAACGCGTACCCGGCGGCATGATGGTCGTGCCATTGGTTATCGGTGCCATTATCAATACCTTTGCCCCGCAGGCGCTGGAGATCGGCGGATTTACTACCGCGCTGTTTAAAAACGGCGCCGCGCCGCTAATCGGTGCATTCCTGTTGTGCATGGGCGCAGGGATCAGCGTGAAGGCGGCACCTCAGGCTTTATTGCAGGGCGGTACGATTACCCTGACCAAACTGCTGATCGCCATTGCGCTCGGTCTTGGCGTTGAGCACCTGTTCGGGACTGAAGGGATCTTTGGCTTAAGCGGACTGGCGATTATTGCTGCCATGAGTAACTCGAATGGGGGGCTGTACGCGGCATTAGTCGGCGAGTTCGGTAACGAGCGTGACGTCGGCGCAATCTCTATTCTGTCTCTTAATGACGGTCCATTCTTTACCATGATCGCGCTGGGTGCTGCGGGAATGGCCAACATTCCGATCATGGCACTGGTGGCGGTCCTGGTCCCGCTGGTGGTTGGCATGATCCTCGGTAACCTCGATCACAACATGCGTGACTTCCTGACCAAAGGCGGACCGCTGTTGATCCCGTTCTTCGCCTTTGCGCTGGGGGCTGGCATCAACCTCGAAATGCTATTGCAGGGCGGTCTGGCGGGCATCCTGCTGGGGGTGTTAACCACGTTCGTCGGCGGCTTCTTTAACATCCGCGCAGACCGTCTGGTGGGCGGTACCGGGATTGCCGGAGCGGCGGCCTCCAGTACTGCCGGTAATGCCGTTGCAACGCCGCTGGCGATAGCCCAGGCTGACCCTTCGCTGGCGGAAGTCGCTGCTGCTGCCGCGCCATTGATTGCCGCCTCCGTGATCACCACCGCGATCCTGACGCCGATCCTGACCTCGTGGGTTGCCAAAAAACAGGCTCGTCAGGTTACTCAGGAGAATAAAGCATGAAAATGATCGTCATTGCCGATGATTTTACGGGCTCTAACGATACCGGCGTGCAACTGGCGAAAAAAGGCGCACGCACAGAGGTAATGCTCACCCCGACGCAGAAGCCTTCCCGTCGTGCTGATGTGCTGGTGATCAACACAGAGAGCCGGGCAATCCCGTCGGCGCAAGCCGCGCAGGCGGTACAACAAGCGTTAGCCCCCTGGTGTGAAGGGGAAACCGCGCCGCTGGTGTATAAAAAAATTGATTCTACGTTTCGTGGCAACGTCGGCGCCGAGGTGACGGCGGCGATGCGCGCCGCTAACCGGACGCTGGCCGTGATTGCGGCGGCGATCCCCGCCGCAGGGCGCACAACACGCGATGGACTGTGCCTGGTCAACGGAACGCCATTACTGGAGACCGAATTTGCCAGCGATCCCAAAACGCCGATTATCTCTTCGCGCATTGCGGAACTGGTCTCGTTGCAAAGTGACATTCCGGTGCATGAAGTGTCGCTCGACGATGTCCGTCTCGGACGACTGAGCGCGCTGTTAGCCGCTTTCGCTGCTGAAGGTGAGTGCATGGTGGTGGTGGATGCCGTTGAGGACCGTGATTTGTCGCTGATTGCGCATGCTATCTGTGAGCAGGAGACGCTGCCGTTACTGGTCGGCGCGGCTGGCCTCGCCAATGCCCTGCCGGTCCGCCTGTTTATGCAGGAAAAGCAAGCGTTGCCAGTGCTGGTGGTGGCGGGTTCGATGAGTGAAGCCACGCGACGTCAGGTAGACAAGGCGCTGTGTCAGGACCGGGCAAGGGTTGTCGATATCGATGCCTCACGACTGGCCTCTGCCGCTTTTGAACAGGAAATCGCGTCGGTGGTGGAGCAGGCCTGCGCGTTACTGAGCCGTCACCACCATACGATTTTACGTACCAGTCGTAGTGCGGACGACCGACAGATGATCGACACGCTGTGTGCCAGCGTGGGGATGAGCCGTCAGGCGCTTGGCGAACGATTAAGCCAGCGTCTTGGAATCATCACGTTACGCATTATTGAGCAGGCGCGTATTGGCGGCCTGTTCCTGACCGGAGGGGATATTGCGACCGCCGTTGCCAGTGCGCTGGGCGCGGAAGGCTATCGCATTCAGAGCGAGGTTGCGCCGTGCATTCCGTGCGGAACGTTCGTGAACAGCGAGATTGACGATCTGCCGGTGATCACCAAAGCAGGAGGATTCGGCTCCGACAGTACCCTTTGTGATGCGCTTTATTTTATTGAGGAGATGTACAGTGGTAACTAAAACCGTCGCGATTACGATGGGCGATCCTGCGGGGATCGGCCCGGAAATTATTGTTAAAGCGCTCAGTGAAGATGAACTTAACGGCGCGCCGCTGGTGGTAGTGGGATGCCTGCAAACCCTGAAGCGGTTACAGGCCAACGGTCTGGCGGAGGGCGTGACGTTTCGCGCCATTACGCAGGTGGCGGACGCCCGCTTCGTGCCTGGTGTGATTCATGTGATTGATGAACCGCTGGCGGACCCGGACGCACTGGAGCCGGGTAAAGTGCAGGCTCAGGCAGGCGATCTGGCTTATCGCTGCGTAAAACGGGCAACGGAACTGGCGATGAAAGGCGACGTTCATGCTATCGCCACTGCGCCGTTGAACAAAGAAGCCCTGCATCTTGGCGGGCACCATTTCCCCGGACACACCGAGCTGCTGGCGACGCTGACGGAAAGTCGCGACTACGCGATGGTGCTTTATACCGATAAGCTGAAAGTCATTCACGTTTCCACCCATATCGCCCTGCGTAAGTTCCTAGATACCCTGAACGGTCAGCGCGTGGAGACTGTTATTAGTATCGCCGATACCTTCCTGAAGCGTGTGGGTTATGCGCAGCCGCGTATAGCCGTGGCGGGGGTGAATCCACATGCTGGTGAGAACGGGCTGTTCGGCGATGAGGAGATTCGCATCGTCGGTCCGGCGATTGAGAACATGAAGGCAAAGGGGATGGATGTTTACGGCCCATGCCCGCCGGACACTGTATTTTTGCAGGCGTATGAAGGTCACTATGACATGGTGGTGGCGATGTACCACGATCAGGGCCATATCCCGCTGAAGCTGCTGGGTTTTTATGACGGCGTCAACATCACTGCCGGTTTGCCGTTTATTCGCACCTCTGCCGATCACGGGACGGCATTTGATATCGCCTGGACGGGAAAAGCAAAATCTGAGAGCATGGCCGTATCGATTAAACTGGCAATGCAACTGGCATAATTTCCTGTTATGAAAGGACAACACCGTCTGGATCAGATTGTGGCGTATTTGAAAAATCATACGCTGGTGACCGTGGAACAACTGGTGGATGCCGTTGAGGCCTCTCCGGCAACGATCCGCCGCGATCTGATCAAACTGGATGAACAGGGGGTGATCAGTCGCAGCCACGGCGGTGTGGCGTTACGGCGTTTTGAAGCAGTGCAACCGACCACCAACGAGAAGCAACTGCGATCGCCCGCCGAAAAACGGGCGATTGCGCGTTATGCGGCCTCGATGGTGCATGCGGGCGATGCCGTGGTGCTTGATGCCGGAACCACGATGCTGGAGCTGGCAAAATGTTTAACCCATCTTCCCCTCAGAGTCATTACCGTTGATCTGCACATCGCCCTGTTTTTATCCGAGTTTCGCCAGATAGAGGTGACTATTGTCGGTGGGCGAATTGATGACAGCAGCCAGTCATGCATCGGCGAGTTTGGCCGCAAAATGCTGCGCAGCGTCTATCCTGATATCGCGTTTATGAGCTGTAATACCTGGAGTATGGAAAAGGGCGTGACCACGCCGACTGAGGACAAAGCGGGACTGAAGCAGGAAATTATCGCCAATGCGCAACGAAAAGTGCTACTGGCCGACAGCAGCAAATACGGCGCGCATTCGCTATTTAATGTGGCTTCTCTCAGTCGCTTTACCGACGTCATTACCGATGTTAATTTACCGCAAGCCGTACAGGCCGAACTGAAAGCGCAATCCGTCGCCCTGACGCTGGTACAGCCTGAGTAATTAACGTTGGGATAACCCCAGGAGATGAGTGATGGGTAATGAAATACCACTGAAATATTATGACATTGTGGATGAGTATTCGACGGAATCCGCAGAACCGGTTAACGCGTCGGAGCGTGATCCTCTTGCTCGCTATTTCCAGCTACTGATTGCTCGCTTAACAAATAACGAAGAGATCAGCGAAGAAGCGCAGCAGGAGATGGCGGTCGACGCTGGCATTGACGCGCAACGCATCGATGATATCGCAGAATTCCTGAATCGATGGGGAAATGAATAGTCTCGGATTCGGCTCAGGCACTCCGCAGAGTGCCTGAGCATTTTTCTTACACGCTCGGGATATTGCGCCCGTAGTAAATCTCTCGCATCTCTTTCCACAGCGCAGCGGTAATCTCTTTACGCTCTGCGTCGGTCAAGTCTTCTGGTCGGGTATGGAACATGTAGTGCTTAAGGTCGAACTCTTTAAGCAGCATTTTGGTATGGAAGATATTTTCCTGATACACGTTCACATCCACCATGTCATACAACGACTTCATATCCTCGGACATAAAGTTCTGAATGGAGTTAATCTCATGATCGATAAAGTGCTTCATCCCGTTGATATCACGGGTAAAGCCACGCACGCGATAATCGATGGTCACGATGTCGGATTCAAGCTGGTGGATCAAGTAATTCAGCGCCTTCAAGGGAGAAATCACACCGCAGGTTGAAACCTCAATATCGGCGCGGAAGGTGCATAATCCGCCTTCCGGGTGGCTTTCCGGATAGGTATGCACGCAAATATGGCTCTTATCAAGATGGGCGACCACCGTTTCCGGCAGCGGGCCGGGATGCTCGGTTTTATCAATCAACTGCGGATCGACAGGTTCTTCACTCACCAGAATGGTGACGCTGGCACCCTGAGGTTCGTAATCCTGACGGGCGATATTCAGGATATTGGCGCCGATGATAGAGCAGGTTTCTGACAGAATTTCGGTCAGACGGTTGGCGTTGTAGAGTTCGTCGATATAGGCGATGTATCCGTCGCGCTCTTCGGCGGTTTTGGCATAGCAGATATCGTAAATACAAAAACTCAGACTTTTAGTCAGGTTGTTAAAGCCATGCAGTTTCAGTTTTTTCAATTTCTTATCTTCTCCTTAGGACGATGCTGTCGCCAGCGCGTCTTGCAGATACTGGGGTAAGGCAAACGCTGCCGTGTGGATTGCCGGGTTGTAATAGCGACACTTAAGGCCGGAGGTGTGAAAACGCGCCTGGATGATTTCAGTCGACAGGTGGCGCAACGCTTTGTTATCGGTCGCCCACGCAAAAGTCATTATGCCGCCGTAGTAGGTGGGGATCGCCGCCTGGTAGAAGCCAACGTCGGCGAAGTAATGGCTGAGCTTACGGTGGCTGTCGAGGGCTTCATCCTGTTGCAGGAAGCAGACGCCGTTCTGCGCGACAAAGATCCCGCCCGGATTCAGGCAGCGTTTACAACCTTCGTAGAATGCCGAGGTGAACAGACTCTCACCGGGACCGATCGGATCGGTGCAGTCGGAGATGATCACATCAAACGTGTTCTGTGTCTGGTTGACGTAATTCACACCGTCGTCGATCACCAGCGTAAAGCGCGGATCGTCATAGCTACCGGCGTTGTGGTTGGGCAGATACTGGCGGCAGAACGAGACAACGCCAGCATCGATTTCCACCATCGTGATAGTTTCAACGTTTTTGTGCCGGGTGACTTCGCGCAGCATCGCACCGTCGCCACCGCCGATAATCAGTACGTGTTTCGCGTGACCGTGAGCCATCAACGGAACGTGCGTCATCATCTCATGATAGATAAACTCATCGCGCTCGGTGGTCTGCACCACGCCGTCCAGCGCCATTACGCGACCAAAGGCGGCGTTTTCGAAGATGATGAGATCCTGATGCGCGGTCTTCTCGTGATAAAGAACGTTATCGACGGCAAAGTACTGCCCAAACTGGTCGTGTAGCGTTTCATGCCACTGTGGTTTTTCGGCCATAGGGTGATGCCTCCTTTGTTAACACCCGTAAAAAAAGGGCGCAACATCATAGCTAACAATGACCGTTGATGCACGGTCATTGTTTCAGCAACAGGGACGGGAGGTTATTTGACGTAAGCCAGCAGGCTCAGGGAGTCGCGCGCCAGCGCTTTGCATTTTTTGGCGACAGGGATACCGATACCGCTGAGATCGCGATAGCTGTCTTCGCCGAGGGATTTCATATCGAAGGTGTCGTAATTGCTGAGGTCCCACTGGTTTTGCTGAGCAAAGAAGACCAGTGCGCGACGAATCTGCCCGTTGGGTAAATTCTGGTAGCCGCAGTCATTTTTCAGAAAGACAAAAACGGCCGTCAAATCGGCCATATCTTCGGCTTCAGATTCACTGAGCGCATAGCTGTTTGCGCATACGGCCATCAGGCTGCCGAACAACACGGTTCTGAAAAACGTCTTCATTGCTTCTACCACTGCATTACGGAAATTCAACGTTAGCATACTGGAGGCGAAGCGACGACTTTTATTATCTATTAAGTGATATCCCTGGCTTGAC
This sequence comes from Citrobacter sp. RHB20-C16, assembly GCF_013890155.1. NCBI lineage: Bacteria > Pseudomonadati > Pseudomonadota > Gammaproteobacteria > Enterobacterales > Enterobacteriaceae > Citrobacter > Citrobacter sp. RHB20-C16. Next base: position 1,097,648 of record NZ_CP057630.1, read on the forward strand.
CTTGCCGTAAGGGGAGGGTCTATGCTCAGAGATTAGCGTTATTTCGCCTGCAGCAAAATAAGGAAATAATTATGCAACGACGTGATTTCTTAAAATATTCTGTGGCTCTGGGGCTGTCGTCAGCCTTACCGCTCTGGAGCCGCACCGTTTTTGCCGCCCAACGCCCCACGTTGCCCATTCCCGAGCTTCTCACCGCCGACGCACGTAACCAGATCTCGCTGATGGTGAAAGCGGGTCAGTCGACCTTTGCCGGAAAAGCGGCAACCACCTGGGGCTATAACGGTAATCTGCTCGGGCCTGCGCTGAAGTTGCAAAAAGGCAAAGCGGTGACGGTGGATATCCACAACCAGCTTCAGGAAGAGACCACACTGCACTGGCATGGGCTGGAGGTGCCGGGCGAGGTGGATGGCGGGCCGCAGGGGATTATCCCGGCGGGCGGAAAACGTACCGTCACGTTTACGCCGGATCAGCGAGCGGCGACCTGCTGGTTTCATCCCCATCAGCATGGGAAAACCGGGCATCAGGTGGCGATGGGCTTAGCGGGGCTGGTTCTGATTGAGGATGAAGAAATTCATAAGCTGCTGCTCCCGAAGCAGTGGGGAATCGACGATATCCCGGTCATCGTGCAGGACAAACGGTTTAACGCGGCCGGGCAGATTGATTATCAGCTTGATGTGATGACGGCTGCTGTAGGCTGGTTTGGCGATACGCTACTGACCAATGGCGCCATTTATCCTCAACATGCTGCGCCGCGCGGCTGGTTACGTCTGCGGTTGCTTAACGGTTGTAACGCCCGTTCACTCAATTTTGCCGCCAGCGATAAGCGTCCACTGTACGTCATTGCCAGCGACGGCGGGCTGCTGGCGGAACCGGTAAAAGTAAACGAACTGCCCATGCTGATGGGCGAGCGTTTTGAAGTACTGGTGGACGTCAGTGACGGTAAACCGTTTGATTTGGTTACCCTGCCGGTCAGCCAGATGGGGATGGCGATTGCGCCGTTTGATAAGCCGCATCCGGTCATGCGTATTCAGCCGGTTGCCGTGAATGCCTCCGGTACGCTGCCGGACACCCTAAGTACCATGCCTGCGCTACCTGCGGTTGACGGCCTGACGGTGCGTAATCTGCAACTGTCGATGGATCCGATGCTCGACATGATGGGAATGCAGATGCTGATGAAAAAGTATGGCGATCAGGCGATGGCGGGCATGCATCACGGGCAGATGCAGGGGCATATGGGCAACATGCAGCATGGCGACATGGGCCATATGAACCACGGCGGTCAGTTTGATTTCCATAACGCGAATAAGATAAACGGCCTGGCGTTCGATATGAACAAGCCGATGTTCGCGGCCAGCAAAGGTCAATATGAACGCTGGGTCATCTCCGGGGTGGGCGATATGATGCTGCATCCGTTCCATATCCACGGTACGCAGTTCCGCATCCTGTCGGAGAACGGCCAGACGCCTGCGGCCCATCGTGCGGGCTGGAAAGATACCGTTCGGGTGGAAGGCAGCGTCAGCGAGGTGTTAGTGAAATTTGATCACGTCGCGCCCAAAGAGCATGCCTATATGGCGCACTGTCATCTGCTGGAACATGAAGATACCGGCATGATGTTAGGCTTTACGGTATAAGCGACGGATGGCGATGTCGGTTTTCCCGGAATCGCCATCCATCAGTAATAAGAATAATACCACTCTCATCCTTAATTTCTGAAAATAGATTAAGGCCGTATTTTTATTCCTCTTTCGGGATATACTCGCGGAATCTGACCATCAAACCTGAGGTGAAAAATGGATATTTTCCGTAAAATTGTGGCGGCTTCTTTTGCTATGTTAGTGGCGATTTCTGCTCATGCCGGAATGGACATGGAGCGTAAACACTTTCCTGAGCTGAAGTTAAGCATCGAAATTCCGCAAACGCTGACGCCTATGTCGGCGGAAATGGCGAAAATTAAATACCCGTCTGAGAATCGTCCACAGATCATTTATGGCGACGAGAGAGGTAAAGCCTCACTGGGCGTGACGGCGGGTCGCAACGCACTGCCTGCGGCGCAGCTGGATATGATGAAAGATGCGATGTTGAAAATGTTAGCTAACTACAAACCAGAGGCAGAAGCCGTTACGGTTGATGGGCATAAGGCATGGCTAGTGACTTTCCGCTCTCAGGCTGCGGATAGCGAAATTCTGAATCTGATGCTGATTACCAGTCAGGATAATAAAGCTGTGCAGGTTGCCTTTAATATGACGAAGGATTTAGTTGACCAGTATCAGAATGTCGCAAAAGCGTCATTAATGTCGCTTAAGTTTGACTAATTATTATCGCTAAATATCGATAAGCGCCCGCAAGTATTGCGGGCATTTTGCGTTAAAAAAAGACAGCGTGGGATTTCCACGCTGTCTCTGCTCAGAACAAAATGGTTTTATTTCGCGTCGTCAGGCAAGGCGTAAGCGACAATATAATCGCCCATCTTCGTACCAAACGAGCCGTGGCCTCCGGCTGAAATCACGACATACTGTTTGCCGTTCACCTCATAGGTCATCGGTGTGGCTTGTCCACCGGCTGGCAGACGCCCCTGCCACAGTTTCTCACCGTTGCTCATGTTATAGGCGCGCAGGTAGTTATCCGCCGTGGCGGCAATAAACAACACGTTGCCCGCCGTTGAGATAGGACCGCCCAGCATTGGCATCCCCATATTGAACGGTACTGGAACCGGCATCGGGAACGGCATGCTGTCCTGCGGCGTGCCAATGCGTTTTTTCCAGACTACCTCATTGGTCTTCAGATCCAGCGCGGAGATATAACCCCAGGCCGGTTGCTTACATGGCAGACCAAACGGCGACAGGAATGGGTTCAGCGTGACGCCAAACGGCACGCCATATTGCGGCTGGATACCGGATTCGGTGCCTGTGCCTTTTGCATCTTTCGGCTGTTCCATCGGATTACCCGGACCGCGTGGGATCAGCTTCGAGACGAACGGCAGCGCCATCGGGTTGGCAATCGCCACCTGACGGTTCGGATCGACCGAGATACCACCCCATTCGAACATCCCGAGGTTACCCGGGAACACCAGCGTGCCCTGCTCAGACGGCGGAGTAAAGATGCCCTCATAGCGCATCTGGTGGAACATCACGCGGCACACCAGTTGATCGAACATGGTGGCGCCCCACATATCCGCTCCGGTCAGATCTTTTTTCGGGCGGAAACTCAGTTCAGAGAACGGCTGCGTTTTGCTGACGTAATCGCCTTTCGCGGCACCCTGCGGAACCGGTTTTTCCGGTGCCGGAACGACCAGTTCACCGTTACGGCGGTCGAGGACAAAGATGTTACCGGTTTTCGCTGGCGCGTAGATAACAGGGACTTTCTCACCGTTGACGGTGATATCCGCCAGCGTCGGCTGGGACGGCATGTCCATATCCCACAGATCGTGGTGGACGGTCTGATAGCTCCAGGCAAGTTTACCGGTGGTCGCGTTCAGCGCCACAATCGAGCTGGCGTAGCGTTCCTGCTCTGGCGTACGGTTACCCCCCCAGATATCCGGCGTAGTCACCCCCATCGGCAGATAGACCAGATCCAGCTTCGCGTCGTAGGCCGCCGGAGCCCAGGAGTTCGGCGAGTTAAAGGTAAAAGAGTGCTCATCGGAAGGGATTGCATTCGGGTCTTTCGCACCCGGATCGAACGCCCACAGCAGTTTGCCGTTATTGACGTCAAAACCACGGATCACGCCCGAGGTTTCGCGCGTGGAGAAGTTATCCGTTACTGAACCAGCAATCACAATCGTTTTATCGGTGATGATTGGCGGCGATGTTGGCTCATACAGACCCGGCGTGGTGTCCGGCATGTTGGTCTGCAGATTCAGAATACCTTTGTTGGCAAAGGTTTCACACAGCTTGCCGGTTTCGGCATTCACCGCAAACAGACGACCGTCGTTGACGGGCAGGATGATACGGCGCGGACAGTCGGCAACCACTTCCGGGGAAGCGTTATCGGCTTTCGCTTCATGGTACGACACGCCACGGCAGGTCACGTGCTGGAAGCTGGTGTTGGTATTGAGTTGCGGATCGAAATGCCACTTCTCTTTACCGGTAGCGGCATCCAGCGCGAACAGACGCTGATGGGCGGTACAAAGATACAGCGTATCGCCAACCTTAATCGGCGTCACTTCATTGGTGATTTCACCCGGATCGTTCGGCTGCTTCAGGTCACCGGTGCGAAACACCCACGCTTCTTTCAGGTTGTGAACGTTATCGGTGTTGATCTGTTTGAGCGGCGAGAAGCGCTGGCCTTCCTGATTACGACCATACGCGGGCCAGTCGTTGTCCGAAATGGCGGAGATAGGTTCGGCTGGTGTGGCGTCGGCGCTCAGCGTGCCGTTGATCTCCTGCGGATCATGAAAGCCCGCCCAGGTGAGGATCCCGCCGCTGATCAGCAGGGCCACCACCAGAGCAGCTACGGCACCGCGGGAAGGGACGATCAGGCGATGCCAGACGAACGGTAAAATCAGCCAGATGCCGAAGAAGACCAGAATATCGCTGCGCGGCGTCAGCGCCCAAAAGTCGAACCCGACCTCCCACACGCCCCAAATCAGGGTGGCGAGGAGCAGGGCGGCGTACAGCCAGAGTGCGGAACGTTTGCTGCGCCAGAGCAATACGGCAACGCCCAGCATCACCAGTCCCGCAATCGGGTAGTACCAGGAGCCGCCAATGGCGACCAGCCAGCCTCCGCCGATCAAAAGATAAAGCCCGCATAGCGCTGCAAAGAGGGCCGTTAGCGTCACGAGTAACCGTGGCGAACGTGCGTTGTTATCTGCCATAAAAATACACCATCTCAATTTGTTAATTTTTTAGTAGCAATTAATTATAGGATTTAACATGTGTGATCGTCATCACAAAATGAGCTTTATTAAGAGATGCCGCGAATAAATACTTTTACTGGTATACTGCGTGCCTTGCGCTTAGATGCTGACTTATCAAGAGCAGGCATTGAGTGATTTGTTTTTAAATCATATGGTTAGAGATATGAAACATACTGTAGAAGTCATGATCCCCGAAGCGGAGATCAAAGCGCGTATCGCTGAACTGGGTCGTCAGATTACTGAGCGTTATAAAGACAGCGGCAGTGATATGGTGCTGGTGGGTCTGCTACGTGGCTCATTCATGTTTATGGCGGACCTGTGCCGTGAAGTGCAGGTATCTCATGAAGTCGATTTTATGACCGCCTCCAGCTACGGTAGCGGCATGTCCACCACCCGTGACGTCAAGATCCTCAAAGATCTCGATGAAGACATTCGCGGCAAGGACGTGCTGATTGTGGAAGACATTATCGACTCCGGTAACACGCTGTCGAAAGTGCGTGAAATCCTGAGCCTGCGTGAACCGAAATCTCTGGCGATTTGCACCCTGCTGGATAAACCCTCCCGCCGTGAAGTGAACGTTCCGGTCGAGTTCATCGGGTTCTCCATTCCGGATGAGTTCGTGGTGGGCTACGGTATTGATTATGCGCAGCGCTATCGTCATCTGCCGTATGTCGGCAAAGTGGTGTTGCTGGACGAATAAGCGTAAAAAAGCCGGGAAAATCCCGGCTTTGACTGGATACATCCCTGGTGTATGACCGGGGATTTTTATTTGTGATTGACGTGCTTCTGGCTGAGGTTAGACACGCCCTGACGATAACGCTGCTCCAGGGTGGCGCGACTGGTCGCGGTCACTTCCAGATCGCGCAGCAGGCCGTCGTGAATACCGTATGCCCAGCCGTGGATGGTCACTTTTTGACCCCGTTTCCAGGCTGACTGCATGATGGTGGAGTGGCCCAGGTTATACACCTGTTCCATCACGTTCAGCTCGCACAGCGTGTCCATACGGCGCTCTTGCGGCATTTCACCCAGCAATGAGCTATGTTTGAACCAGATATCACGGATATGCAGCAGCCAGTTGTCGATGAGGCCCAGTTCCGGGTTATCGACCGCAGCCTGTACGCCGCCACACCCGTAGTGACCACAGATAATAATGTGTTCAACTTCGAGGACATCAACGGCATACTGAACAACAGAGAGGCAGTTGAGGTCGGTGTGGATGACCAGGTTGGCCACATTACGGTGGACAAATAATTCGCCCGGTTCAAGACCGGTTAAACGTTCTGCGGGAACGCGACTGTCGGAACATCCAATCCATAGAAAGCGCGGTTTTTGCGCTTGCGCCAGTTTCTCAAAAAATCCGGAATCCTCTTCCACCAGCATTTTTGACCATAGTGCATTGTTGCTGATGAGTGTATCTATGTCTTTCATGGAGGTTAACGACCTGTAACCAAATAAGTGCGTTGGGCTAATATAGGGCAACTCCGGGATTATTTAAACCACATATAAAGTGTAAGTACGTAAGGTAAGTAAAAATTTATGACCATTGCACTGGAACTTCAACAACTTAAAAAAACCTATCCTGGCGGTGTTCAGGCACTGCGCGGGATAGATTTACAGGTCGAAGCGGGAGATTTTTACGCGCTTCTGGGGCCGAACGGGGCAGGCAAGTCGACCACTATCGGTATCATCAGCTCGCTGGTGAATAAATCGTCCGGGCGCGTCAGCGTCTTTGGTTACGATCTCGAAAAAGATGTCGTCAACGCCAAACGTCAACTCGGGCTGGTGCCACAGGAATTTAACTTCAACCCGTTTGAGACCGTACAGCAGATTGTGGTCAATCAGGCGGGCTACTACGGTGTGGAGCGAAAAGAGGCGGTTGAGCGCAGCGAAAAGTATTTAAAACAGCTCGATCTGTGGGAAAAACGCAACGAACGTGCGCGGATGTTATCCGGCGGGATGAAGCGCCGTCTGATGATCGCCCGCGCGCTGATGCACGAGCCGAAGCTACTGATTCTCGATGAACCGACAGCGGGTGTCGATATTGAACTTCGCCGCTCAATGTGGGGGTTTTTGAAGGATTTAAACGACAAAGGCACCACGATCATTCTGACCACTCACTATCTGGAAGAGGCAGAAATGCTCTGCCGCAACATCGGGATTATTCAGCACGGCGAGCTGGTCGAAAACACCTCGATGAAGAACCTGCTCTCTAAGCTCAAGTCCGAAACCTTCATTCTCGATCTGGCAGCGAAAAGTCCGTTGCCGCAGCTGGAGGGCTATCACTATCGGCTGGTGGATACCTCAACGCTGGAAGTGGAAGTGTTGCGTGAGCAGGGAATTAACAGCGTGTTCAGCCAGCTCAGCGCGCAGGGCATTCAGGTATTGAGTATGCGTAACAAAGCGAACCGCCTTGAAGAGCTGTTTGTGTCACTGGTTCATGAAAAACAAGGAGATCGCGCATGATGCAGCTTTACTGGGTCGCGCTGAAAAGCATCTGGGCGAAAGAAATTAACCGCTTTATGCGGATCTGGATCCAGACGCTCGTGCCGCCCGTCATCACCATGACGCTCTATTTTATTATCTTCGGTAACCTGATTGGTTCCCGCATTGGCGAGATGCACGGTTTCAGCTATATGCAGTTTATCGTGCCGGGTCTAATCATGATGGCGGTCATCACCAACGCGTATGCGAACGTGGCGTCGTCATTCTTTAGCGCCAAATTCCAGCGCAACATTGAAGAGCTGCTGGTTGCGCCGGTACCGACACACGTGATTATCGCCGGTTTTGTCGGCGGCGGAGTGGCGCGCGGACTGTGCGTTGGGGTGCTGGTGACGGCGATTTCCCTGTTCTTTGTTCCGTTCCAGGTGCATTCGTGGCTGTTTGTGGCGCTGACGCTGGTTCTGACGGCGATTCTGTTTTCGCTGGCGGGGCTGTTGAACGCCGTATTTGCGAAAACCTTTGATGACATCAGCCTGATCCCGACGTTTGTCCTGACGCCGCTGACCTATCTCGGTGGGGTGTTTTACTCCCTGACGCTGCTGCCGCCGTTCTGGCAGGGCTTATCGCAACTGAACCCCATCGTCTATATGATTAGCGGCTTCCGCTACGGCTTCCTCGGCATTCACGATGTGCCGTTAGTGACTACGTTTGGCGTGCTGGTGGTCTTTATTGTGGTGTTTTATCTGCTGTGCTGGTCTTTAATCCAGCGCGGTCGCGGGTTGCGTAGCTGACCGTTTTCATCCTCTCCTCCCGGTGAGGAGAGGGTGATTGTTGACCATTGTCATCATTCTCCATTTGTCACTCTGATAAACTACTTGCCTGCTAATGAGGTGAGAAATGCTAGGCTGGGTCATAACCTGTCATGACGATAAGGCTGAGGAACTGCTGAGCCTTCTGGAAAAAAAACACGGCCCACTGGCGCAATGCCGGGCGGTGAATTTTTGGCGTGGATTGAGCGCGAACATGCTGAGTCGGATGATGTGCGACGCATTGCATGCTACGGATTCCGGTGATGGCGTCATCTTTCTGACCGACCAGCCCGGTGCGGCGCCGTATCGTGTGGCTTCACTGCTGAGCCATAAACATCCGCAGTGTGAAGTCATTTCCGGCATTTCTGTAACGTTGCTGGAGCAAATGCTCCCAACACGAGAATCCATGAGTAGTCAGGCGTTTCGCGACCAGATAGTTGCTCTTGGTGGGCCAGAGGTGACCAGTCTTTGGCATCAGCAACAGAAAAATCCTCCCTTTGTTCTGCTGCACGATTTGTATGAGTATTGATCATTCTTATTAATGAGGTGAATTGATACAATCGCTGCGTTGTTTCTTGCCCCGGTTATGGTTAATGATGAAATATCTGTTTCTGCTGCTGCTGTCCCTCTCTACAGTCGTCAGTGCGGCGTTGCCTGCTCGCTATATGCAAACCACTGAAGATGCGGCTATTTGGGCGCAAATAGGCGATGACATGGTGACCGTGGGAAATATTCGCGCCGGACAGATTATTTCTGTCATTCCGGTCGCGGCGGATTATTACGAATTCAAATTCGGCTTCGGTACCGGGTTTATTGACAAAGGCCATCTGGAACCGGTGCAGGGTAAACAACGCGTTGAGGACAGCCTCGGCGATCTTAATAAACCGCTCAGCAATCAGAATCTGATCACCTGGCAAGCCACTCCCGTTTATAACGCACCGAATATTGGTAGTGCGCCGTTTGGCGTACTGGCGGATAACCTGCGTTATCCCATCATCAGTAAACTGAAAGACCGGCTGAATCAAACCTGGTATCAGATTCGCATTGGCGACCGGCTGGCCTGGATAAGTGCCCTCGATGCCCAGGAAGACCGTGGATTGCCGGTGCTGACCTATCACCATATTCTGCGCGATGAAGAGAACACCCGTTTTCGTCATACCTCCACCACCACGTCAGTTCGCGCCTTCAGCAACCAGATGACCTGGCTGCGCGATCGCGGATACCGTACGCTGACGATGGCGCAACTGGAAGGCTATGTGCGTAACAATATGAATCTGCCCGCGCGAGCGGTGGTGATTACCTTTGATGACGGCCTGAAGTCAGTGAGTCGTTATGCTTATCCGGTGCTGAAGCAGTATGGGATGAAGGCCACGGCGTTTATTATTTCGTCGCGAATTAAAGTTCGCCCACAAAAATGGGACCCCAAATCGCTGCAGTTCATGAGCATTTCAGAGCTTAATGGTATCCGCGACGTGTTTGACTTTCAGTCCCATACGCACTTTTTACATCGGGTCGACGGCTATCACCGGCCAATCCTGCTCAGCCGCAGCCATCACAATATTCTGTTTGATTTTGCACGCTCCCGGCGTGCGCTGGCCCCGTTTAATCCCCATGTCCTTTATCTTTCGTATCCGTTTGGCGGTTATAACGCGACGGCTGTAAAAGCCGCGGAAGAGGCTGGATTTCACCTGGCGGTGACTACGATGAAAGGGAAGGTGAAGCCGGGGGATAATCCGTTTTTACTGAAACGCCTGTATATCTTAAGAACGGATTCTCTGGAGACGATGTCGCGGCTGATTAGCAATCAGCCGCAGGGGTAGTTCGCTTACGCAACCTGAACCGGAATGGCTTTCGCGGTGCGTTTCATTTCATTGTCGCCTTCGAAGTAAGCGACCTTTGGCTGCCAGCGGCGCGCTTCTTCGTCAGACATGGTCACGAAGCTGGCGATGATCACAATGTCGCCCACGCTGGCACAGTGTGCCGCTGCGCCGTTGACGGAGATGATTCTGGAACCGCGCTCGGCGGCAATCGCATAGGTGGAAAAGCGTTTACCGTTGCTCACGTTCCAGATATCGATGGCTTCATTTTCAAGGATCCCGGCGGCATCCAGAAAATCCTGATCGATGGCGCAGGAACCTTCATAGTGCAGGTCCGCCTGAGTTACTTTCACGCGGTGGAGTTTGCCCTGCAGCATAGTGCGAATCATAACGTCTACCTTAAACTCGTATCGATAACGAAGCAGGTCGAAACCTGCTTTGAGAAATTTCTCAGGCAGTATTGCCCGATTTTTAACCCCTGTCTACTGGGTTAATGCAACCGTCTGATTGTCAATTAACCGTGCCTGGCCAAGCCATGCGGCAACCAGAATCACCGCACGCTGGCTGCTTTCGGTTAGCTCAAGCAGCGTGTCAGCATCGCGGATCTGAATGTCATCGGGGCGGAGGCCTTTTTCCGTCAGCTCCTGTTCAGCGATGGCAATAATCTCTTCCAGTTCACGCTCGCCGGCCTGCAGTTTCTCCGCGATGCGGCCCATCACTTTGTACAAACCTGGGGCGATTTTGCGTTGTTCGGCCGTCAGATAACCGTTACGCGAACTCAGGGCTAAACCGTCTTTGGCGCGAATAATCGGCACGCCGACGATCTCGATGTCGTAGCCCATGTCGGCAACCATTTTGCGGATCAGCGCCAGTTGCTGGAAGTCTTTCTCGCCAAAGCAGGCGACGTCCGGTTGTACCAGATTGAACAACTTGCTGACGATGGTTGAAACCCCACGGAAATGGCCCGGGCGGCTGGCGCCTTCCAGCATCGTCGAAAGGCCGGGGACATCCACGTAGGTCTGCCCGTCGGTGCCCTGAGGATAGATTTGGTCCGGTGCGGGAGCAAAGACGAAATCCACCTTACGCTTGTTCAGTTTTTCGCAGTCTTCCTGCAGCGTGCGGGGGTAGCGCACCAGATCGTCCGGACGGTCAAACTGCATTGGGTTGACGAAAATACTCACCACCACGATGTCCGCACGGGCTTTGGCTTCATCCACCAGCTTCATGTGACCATCATGCAGGTTGCCCATCGTCGGCACCAGCGCAATGCGCTTCCCTTCCTGACGGGCTCTGCGGATATGCTGGCGCAGCAGCGGCAGGGTTTCAATAATCAGCACAACAAGACTCCTTAATGGAAACTGTGTTCTTCGCCCGGATAGACGCCGGACTCAACCTCGGCAATATACTGCCGTACCGCGGCGCGCATGTCGCCTGCTTGTGTAAGGAAATTTTTGGCAAATTTCGGAATATGGCCGCCGGTGATGCCAAAGGCGTCGTGCATGACTAAAATTTGTCCGTCGGTCACGTTGCCGGCACCGATACCGATAACCGGAATGGAGAGTGCCTCCGTCACGCGTTTGGCCAGTTCAACCGGAACGCATTCCAGCACGATGAGCTGCGCGCCTGCGGCTTCCAGCGCCAGGGCATCGTCCAGCAAAACCTGTCCGGCATCGCCACGGCCCTGAATTTTATAGCCGCCGAAAATATTGACCGACTGTGGCGTCAGGCCCAGGTGTCCGCAGACGGGGACCGCGCGCTCGGTGAGCATTTTCACGGTCTCCACCAGCCAGGCGCCACCTTCAATCTTGACCATGTTCGCGCCCGCGCGCATGACGGTGGCCGAATTTTCAAAGGCCTGTTCCGGCGTCGCGTAAGCCATAAACGGCAGATCGGCGAGCAGCAGGCAATTCGGCGCGCCGCGACGCACCGCCTGCGTATGGTAAGCGATATCCTCAACCGTCACCGGCAGGGTGGAGTCATGCCCCTGTACTGTCATCCCCAGGGAATCCCCGACCAGCATCACATTGATCCCTTCGTCGGCAAACAGTCTGGCGAAACTGTAGTCATAAGCAGTAATGGTGGCGAAGCGTTTTTTCTCTTGTTTGCACTTCTGCAACAGCGAGAGGGTGGTCGGTTTCATAACATTTCCTGATGGTGAACGTCATATTTACCGGCATTCTAACAGTCACATTCAGGGGGGCAATTGTTTTAAGCAACTGTTTGCGCGAAAGCAATAAACAGGAAATGAGGTGAGGGCCATTACCAGTGTGCGGGTTTTTCTGCACCAAGATGAGTGAGTCTCTGTTGCAGTGAGATACCGTCAGGGAAGTGCAGGTCAGGGGCGATTTCGAACAGCGGCCAGAGCATAAAACCGCGATTTTTCATATCGTAATGCGGCACGGTCAGGCGTTCGCTGTTGATGACGCGATCGCCAAACAGCATGATATCCAGGTCTAACGTGCGCGGTCCCCAGCGTTCGGCCTTGCGTACCCGGCCCTGCTGGAGTTCGATGCGCTGGGTGTGGTCGAGCAGGGCTTCTGGTTCGAGCGTTGTTTCCAGCGCCACGGCGGCGTTCAGGTAATCGGGCTGATCCTGCGGGCCCAGCGGCGGGGTTCGATAAAAAGAAGAGATGGCGACAATCTGGCTTTCGGGGATCTCGCCTATCGCGTTGACGGCAGCATTGACCTGCTCCAGAGGAGAGGCCAGATTACTGCCCAGTGCGATATAAACGAGGGTCATGCCGTTCCTTCACGACGCGGCGCACGCTTGCGCGGACGACGGTGACGACGGCGCGGCGATGGATCTTCATCCAGCTCGTTCAGCATGCCTTTCTGCTCGGGTGGCGCAGAAACCTGGAATTCTCCCCACCATTGCGCCAGACGCTGCAGTTCGGCATTGTTTTCCACTTCAGCACGCAGAGCGAGTAAATCATATGCGGCGCGGAATTTCGGATGCTCCATCAGCTTCCACGCGCGTTTACCCTGACGACGGGACATGCGCAGCTGTAGCTGCCAGATATCGCGGGTCAGCGACGTGAGGCGTTTCGGGATTGCCAGCGAACGGCAGGCTTCATCGAGCACTTCATTCATTGCCAGCGCAAACGCGTCATAGTAGGCCAGACCGCTTTCCTGGGCGATTTTCTGCGCCATTTCCAGCAGCGGATACCAGAACATCGCGGCAAACAGGAAGGCCGGGTTAACGCGCATATCGTTATGAATGCGGTTATCGGTATTTTTCAGTACCTGCGCGATGATACGTTCCATTGCGCTGTCACCATTCTCGGTGAAATAGCGCGTAATGGTCGGGAACAATGGCTGGAACAGGCTGTATTCGCGCAGCTTTTTATAAGTTTCATAGCCGTAGCCCGCCTGTAGCAGCTTCAGCGCCTCTTCAAACAGACGCGCAGGCGGGATATCGTTGAGCAGCGTGGCCAGGCGCGGGATCGGCTCTGCCGTTTCCGGGCTGATCTTCATATCGAGCTTGGCTGCGAAACGCACGGCGCGCAGCATCCGCACCGGATCTTCGCGATAGCGGGTTTCCGGATTGCCGATCAGGCGAATCACGCCATCTTCCAGATCCTGCATGCCGCCGACATAGTCGCGAACGGTGAAATCGGCGACGCTGTAATAAAGGCTGTTAATGGTGAAGTCACGGCGCTGGGCGTCTTCTTCGATGGAACCGAAAATGTTGTCGCGCAGCAGCATGCCGTTTTGTCCGCGCTGGGACGTGGTGCGGTCGCTTTCGCTGCCTTCGTGGTGACCTCGAAAGGTGGCGACTTCAATAATTTCAGGGCCAAACATGACGTGCGCCAGACGGAAACGGCGGCCAACAAGACGGCAATTGCGGAACAGCTTGCGCACCTGGTCCGGCGTCGCATTGGTTGTGACGTCAAAATCTTTCGGTTTTTTGCCGAGCAGAAGGTCGCGGACGCCACCGCCAACCAGCCAGGCTTCATATCCCGCTTTATTCAGCCTGTACATTACCTTCAGGGCATTTTCACTGATATCTTTGCGTGAAATAGCGTGCTGCTCGCGCGGGATGACCGTCATACGCGGACGGGCGACGGCAATTTCGGCCTCGCTCTCCTCGCGGCTTAGCACCTTGCGGCAAAAATTAGCGACTCGGGTAAAAATAGTGCACCTCGGTAGTGTCAAACAATATTCAGAATTCAGTTCAAATCGTTGGCTGTGTAAAAATAGCGGCTAATCATAGCTCAGCACGACGTATTTGAGAATGCCGGATTTACAATCGCCGATTCAGGTATCGTCGAAAGCGTCCAGTTTGCCACGGCGGATGCCAGGATCTCATCGACGAACATCTCCTGCCACGGCAAATCGCTCTGTTGCCCGAGAAAGCGTAGCGCGTCGATAAGAACAGGGCGTGGATCGCCGTGCGGCAAGGCAGGGGCATGATTCTGTTTGGAAAGTTTAGCGCCTTGTTCATTGAGCGCCAGCGGTAGATGAATATAGTCGGGAGGCGTCCAGCCGAACTGCTGGTACAGTGAAATTTGTCGCACCGTCGGTTCGATCAAATCGGCGCCGCGCACGATTTCGCTGACCCCCTGAAAATGGTCATCCACCACCACCGCCAGGTTATAGGCGAACAGCCCATCACGGCGATGGATAATAAAATCCTCTCTCGCCAGTCGCTCGTCAGCCTGAATGTCTCCGCGCAGCCGATCGTGAAAACGGGTGACAGGATGCCGCTGTTTAATCCGCACCGCCGCCTGTTCCGGCCCGTGATGTAACTCACGGCAATGACCATCATATATTCCGCCAATGCTCTGGATCCGCGCACGGGTACAGGTGCAGTAGTAGCTCAGCCCCCGGTCGTATAACCAGGCGAGCGCTTCGCGGTAGGCGTCATGGCGTTGTGACTGCCATAAAATGTCGCCATCCCAGTGCAGGCCGTAATGTTCCAGTTGACGCAGAATAGTGTCAGCGGCACCGGGAACTTCACGAGGGGGATCAATATCTTCTATACGTACTCGCCATACTCCCTGACGGGCGCGAGCCTGTAAGTAGCTGCCCAGCGCAGCAATGAGGGAGCCAAAATGCAGTTCACCGGAAGGCGATGGAGCGAATCGGCCAATGTAGTGTGAGTCAGTCATCTTTATGTAAAAATGAACAGGCGGGGAAAGCCCCGCCTGTTGTAAACGTTTCAAACGCCAGGCCTTAGCCCGCCATTTGTTTTTCGCGAATTTCAGCCAGCGTTTTGCAGTCGATGCACAGATCGGCTGTTGGACGCGCTTCCAGGCGACGAATACCAATTTCCACACCGCAGGATTCGCAGTAGCCGAAATCTTCGTCTTCAACCTTTTTCAGCGTTTTCTCGATCTTTTTGATCAGTTTGCGCTCACGGTCACGGTTACGCAGTTCGAGGCTGAACTCTTCTTCCTGTGCGGCACGGTCTACCGGGTCCGGGAAGTTGGCAGCTTCATCCTGCATATGAGTAACGGTGCGATCGACTTCATCCCTAAGTTGATTACGCCATGCTTCAAGAATACGCCTGAAGTGCGACAGCTGGGCTTCGTTCATATACTCTTCGCCCGGTTTCTCCTGGTACGGCTCCACCCCAGCGATGGCGAGAATACTCAGGGACGATGTTTTACGGTTTTGCCCTTCTTGCATGTTGCTTCTCCTTAACACGCACTATCGATCCCCATGTTCGGGGGAAAAATCAGGTCGCTATAAATAGCAGATGCTTTTCCGGATAGCAATTAACTAAACGTAACACTTGACAACCCTGTGAGGAAAAGCGTATTTGCGCACGCGACCAGAATACTAAATAACCAATTGTTTACAACACTATAAAGTGACAGTTAATGGCTCTATCAGAGTCATACTATCGGCAGAAAGTTCCGCTTTATAAACCAGAATTTCTACCCCCTTACGCTGTGCTTCGAACAATAGTTGCGCATATTTCGCGTCAATATGGCGCGCGGGTGAAAACCGTGTAATGGCGGAGTGCAGGACGGCAAAGAAAATCACTGCGCGTTTGCCCTCAGCCGCTACGCTCATCAGTTCCCGAAGATGTTTCTGACCTCGTTCAGTGATGGCATCGGGAAAATAACCAAAATCCTTTTCCGCTAACGTTACCGATTTCACTTCAATATAGCAGTCAGGCCGCGAATCTGCCTGTAACATAAAATCAATGCGGCTCCGTTCGGCTCCGTATTTTACTTCGCTTCTCAGCGTGGAATAACCTGAAAGTTCTGAAACTCGCCCCTGTTCAATGGCCTCTTTCGTCAGCCTGTTAGCCCATAACGTATTCACACAAATTAACGCGCCCGTCTGGGTTTGCGTTAATTCCCAGGTGTGCGGATATTTGCGTTTACTATTCTCCGACGTCGAATACCAGACCGTATCACCGGGCGTTGCACACCCGGTCATCGCCCCGGTGTTAGGGCAGTGTAGCGTGAGTTCAGTCCCGTCAGGTGTGATCACATCGGCTAAAAAGCGTTTATACCGCTGAACCAGCGTCGCGCGCTGGAGAGAAGGAGTAAATTGCATCGCGCATTTCCTTAATTAGTCGCTGAGCGTCCAGCGCTGAAGTTCCGTATAACGCGTGCGACCGCGTGCAAAGGTCGAGGCATAGAGGGCAAATTCTGTCACCGGAAAGGACCAGAAAAAGCCCGGCGGCGGGATCGCCACCGCATGGCTTGCATCGCGCAGTAGCGTGACGTGAGGGTGAAACGGCTGCGGACTCTGATAACAACCGCTGCGCGCCGCCTGGGCTCGCAGCATATTGGCCAGTTGCAGCAGCCCACGTGGGGACTGACGCGTCCCCAGCCAGACCACACGAGAGCGTAACCACTGCCCGGCATCATCGAGATTGAGCGTAAAACCGGGCTGGCGAATGCGCCCGGCAAGGGCGATCAGCGCCTGTTGTTTGTCTGCGCTCACATCGCCTAAAAACGCCAGCGTTAAATGCAGATTTTCGGCCGCGACCGGTCGCCCCGCTTCAGGGGGGAAATGCGCCGCTCGCCACTGTATTATCTCTTCGCGCACGGTGGTGGGGAGTTCGAGGGCAAAAAACAGCCGTTTCGGCTCAGACATCTTAGGTACTCGGTTATGAATTAACGCGATGCTACAATGCGGCGCGAAGAATGTTAACCCTCTGGAGCCATTTGTGACGTCGTTACCTGTTGCCGCTGTACTGCCTGAATTGCTTACCGTCCTGGATTCTGCGCCGCAGGTTCTGCTGAGCGCGCCGACGGGTGCCGGTAAGTCAACCTGGTTACCGCTACAGTTTCTGGCACATAAAGGGTTCGAAGGGCGGATTATCCTGCTGGAACCGCGTCGTCTGGCGGCACGAAACGTGGCGCAAAGGCTTGCGGAACTGCTCAATGAAAAGCCCGGTGAGACGGTCGGTTACCGGATGCGGGCACAATCCTGCGTCGGGCCAGCAACACGGCTTGAGGTGGTTACCGAAGGGGTTCTGACGCGTATGATCCAGCGTGACCCGGAACTCAGTGGCGTTGGGCTGGTGATCCTCGATGAATTTCACGAACGCAGTTTGCAGGCGGATCTCGCACTGGCGCTGCTGCTGGATGTGCAGCAAGGGCTGCGCGACGATCTCAAACTGTTGATTATGTCCGCCACGCTGGATAACGATCGCCTGCAACAGTGTCTGCCGGATGCGCCGGTGATCGTTTCCGAAGGGCGCGCCTTTCCCGTTGAGCGGCGTTATCAACCGCTGGCGTCGCAATTGCGTTTCGACGAAGCCGTGGCGGTCGCCTGCGCCGAGCTGCTGCGCAGAGAGCCAGGCTCGCTGCTGCTGTTTCTACCCGGTGTCGGGGAGATCCTGCGCGTACAGGAGCAATTAAGTACGCGAGTCGGCAGCGATGTGCTGCTGTGTCCGCTGTATGGCGCGCTGTCGCTCAACGATCAGCGCAAAGCGATTTTGCCGGCCCCGGACGGGATGCGCAAAGTTGTGTTGGCAACCAATATTGCGGAAACCAGTCTGACCATTGAGGGGATTCGACTGGTGGTGGATTGCGCGCAGGAGCGGGTGGCGCGGTTTGATGCGCGAACCGGGTTGACCCGGCTTATCACTCAGCGCATTAGCCAGGCCTCAATGACCCAGCGCGCCGGGCGTGCCGGGCGTCTGGAGCCGGGGATTTGTCTGCATCTGCTGGCGAAAGAGCAGGCGGAACGCGCGGCAGCACAGGGGGATCCTGAGATGTTGCACAGCGATCTCTCCGGTTTGCTGATGGAGTTGTTGCAGTGGGGATGTCGCGATCCCGCGCAACTCACCTGGCTGGATTTGCCACCCGCCGTCAACGTACAGGCGGCGAAACGATTACTGCACATGCTGGGCGCGCTGGATGGCGAGCAGCTCAGTGCGATAGGGCAAAAAATGGCGGCGTTGGGTAACGATCCGCGCCTGGCCGCGATGCTAGTCAGTGCTGCCACGCCCGACGATGCAGCTACGGCAGCAAAGCTGGCAGCCATTCTTGAGGAGCCGCCGCGGATGGGCAATACCGATCTGGGAGTGGCGTTTTCCCGCCATCAGCCTGCCTGGCAGCAGCGCAGTCAGCAACTTCTCAAACGTCTGAATGTTCGTAACGGCGAAGCGGATGCGTCGCGCATCGCCCCACTGCTGGCCCAGGCCTTTGCCGATCGCATCGCGCGTCGACGCAGCCAGGACGGGCGTTATCAACTGGCGAACGGTATGGGCGCGGCGCTGGATGTCGATGATGCGCTGGGGCGGCACGAATGGTTGATTGCGCCTCTGTTGCTGCAGGGGAGCGCGTCGCCGGATGCGCGGATCCTGCTGGCGCTGCCGCTCGATATCGACGCGCTTATCTCGCGTTGTCCTGAACTGCTACAGCAGTCTGATACCATTGAGTGGGATGAGGCGCAGGGGACGCTGAAAGCCTGGCGTAGAATGCGGATAGGCGAACTGACGGTTAAAGTCCAGCCGCTGGCAAAACCGTCTGAAGACGAGTTGCATCTGGCGATGCTTAACGGTATCCGCGATAAAGGCCTGAGCGTGCTCAACTGGACGCCTGCGGCAGAACAACTGCGGTTACGTTTGCATTGTGCGGCGAAATGGCTGCCGGAGTATGATTGGCCTGCGGTGGACGACAGGACATTGCTGGCCACGCTGGAGAACTGGCTGCTGCCGCATATGAGCGGCGTGCATTCGCTGCGCGGCCTGAAATCGTTGGATGTTCACCAGGCATTGAGCGGATTACTGGATTATTCCCTGCAGCAACGTCTGGTGAGTTCGTTACCCACACATTACACTGTGCCGACGGGAAGTCGGATAGCCATTCGTTATCACGAAGATAACCCGCCGGCGCTGGCGGTCAGAATGCAGGAGATGTTTGGCGAGGCCAAAACGCCGACTATTGCGGAGGGCCGCGTGCCGCTGGTGCTGGAGCTCTTATCCCCCGCGCAGCGACCGTTGCAGATTACTCAGGATTTGGCCGCGTTCTGGCAAGGGTCGTATCGCGACGTGCAAAAAGAGATGAAAGGGCGCTACCCCAAACATGTCTGGCCGGACGATCCGGCGAACACGGCGCCGACGCGGCGAACCAAAAAGTATTCGTAGGCCGGATAAGGCGTTTATGCCGCATCCGGCAAAAGAGCAGTAAAATTGAGAGATTTCTTCTTCTGTCTTCTGACGGAAGAACAGAGAATCAGGCCTTTGCGCCTGAATGTTGCGGAGAAAAAGCATGGCCGGGAATGACCGCGAGCCAATTGGACGCAAAGGGAAACCCACGCGTCCGGTGAAACAAAAGGTGAGCCGTCGCCAACTCAGAGATGATGAGTACGACGACGAATATGATGATGACTATGAGGATGAAGAACCGATGCCGCGTAAAGGTAAAGGCAAAGGGCGTAAGCCTCGTGGTAAGCGCGGCTGGTTGTGGCTGCTGCTGAAAATTGCGATTGTTTTTGCGGTACTGCTTGCCATTTACGGCGTCTATCTGGATCAAAAAATCCGTAGCCGTATCGATGGCAAAGTCTGGCAGTTGCCGGCGGCGGTATATGGCCGGATGGTCAACCTTGAGCCGGAGATGTCGGTCAGCAAAAACGAAATGGTTAAGCTGCTGGAAGCCACCCAGTACCGTCAGGTCAGCAAAATGACGCGTCCTGGCGAGTTTACCGTGCAGGCGAACAGTATTGAGATGATCCGCCGTCCGTTTGATTTCCCGGACAGCAAGGAGGGTCAGGTGCGCGCGCGTCTGACGTTCGATGGCGGCCGCCTGGATACCATCGTCAACATGGACAACAACCGTCAGTTCGGTTTCTTCCGTCTCGATCCGCGTTTGATTACCATGCTGTCGTCGCCAAACGGTGAACAGCGTCTGTTTGTCCCGCGTAGTGGCTTCCCGGATCTGCTGGTGGATACGCTGCTGGCGACGGAAGACCGTCATTTCTATGAACATGACGGGGTGAGTCTGTACTCCATCGGTCGCGCCGTGCTGGCAAACCTGACCGCCGGACGCACGGTACAGGGGGCAAGTACCCTGACCCAACAGCTGGTGAAAAACCTGTTCCTCTCCAGCGAACGTTCGTACTGGCGTAAGGCTAACGAAGCCTATATGGCGCTGCTGATGGATGCGCGCTACAGCAAAGATCGTATTCTTGAGCTGTATATGAACGAGGTGTATCTCGGTCAGAGCGGTGATAATGAGATCCGTGGATTCCCGCTGGCGAGCCTGTACTACTTTGGCCGTCCGGTAGAGGAACTGAGCCTTGATCAGCAGGCGCTGCTGGTAGGGATGGTGAAAGGGGCCTCAATCTACAACCCCTGGCGCAACCCGAAACTGGCGCTTGAACGTCGTAACCTGGTGCTGCGCCTGCTGCAACAACAACAGGTGATCGATCAGGAACTCTACGACATGCTGAGCGCGCGTCCGTTAGGCGTGCAGCCGCGCGGTGGGGTGATCTCACCACAGCCCGCGTTTATGCAGATGGTGCGTCAGGAGTTGCAGGCGAAGCTGGGTGATAAAGTAAAAGATCTCTCCGGCGTGAAGATCTTCACCACCTTTGACTCTGTCGCCCAGGATGCCGCTGAGAAAGCCGCCGTTGATGGCATTCCGGAACTGAAGAAACAGCGCAAACTGAGCGATCTTGAAACGGCGATTGTAGTGGTAGACCGCTTCAGTGGCGAAGTCCGCGCTATGGTCGGCGGCGCTGAGCCGCAGTTTGCAGGCTATAACCGCGCGATGCAGGCACGTCGCTCGATTGGTTCACTGGCCAAACCGGCAACCTATCTGACCGCGCTGAGCCAGCCGAAAATCTATCGCCTGAACACCTGGATTGCCGATGCGCCGATTGCGCTGCGTCAACCAAACGGCCAGGTGTGGTCGCCGCAGAACGATGACCGTCGCTACAGCGAAAGCGGAAAAGTGATGCTGGTGGATGCGTTGACGCGTTCTATGAACGTGCCGACGGTCAATCTGGGGATGGCGCTTGGCTTGCCGGCTGTCACCGACACCTGGCTGAAGCTGGGCGTGCCGAAAGAGCAGTTGCATCCGGTTCCGGCTATGCTGCTGGGGGCACTGAACCTGACGCCGATCGAAGTGGCACAGGCGTTCCAGACGATTGCCAGCGGCGGTAATCGTGCGCCGCTTTCCGCGCTGCGTTCGGTCATCGCTGAAGACGGCACTGTGCTGTATCAGAGCTTCCCGCAAGCGGAGCGTGCCGTTCCGGCGCAGGCCGCCTATATGACGCTGTGGACGATGCAGCAGGTGGTGCAGCGTGGTACTGGTCGTCAGCTGGGCGCGAAGTACCCGAATCTGCATCTGGCGGGTAAAACCGGGACCACCAACAACAACGTCGATACCTGGTTTGCCGGTATTGACGGTAGTCAGGTGACCATCACCTGGGTGGGTCGCGATAACAACCAGCCGACGAAGCTGTACGGGGCGAGCGGGGCGATGTCGATTTATCAGCGCTATCTGGCTAACCAGACGCCAACGCCGCTCACGCTGACGCCACCGGAAGATATTGCGGAGATGGGCGTCGACTATGACGGCAACTTTGTCTGCAGTGGCGGTATGCGCACGTTGCCAGTCTGGACCTCCGATCCCGACTCGCTCTGCCAGCAGGGCGAAATGATGCAGCAGCCGACCGGGAACCCGTTCGATCAATCTTCTCAGCCACAGCAACCGCAGCATCAGCCGCCGAAGGAAGAGAAGAAAGACAGCGATGGCGTGGCGGGATGGATTAAGGATATGTTTGGCGGTAACTAACCGCCGTGCCGGATGGCACTTCGCTTATCCGGCCTACTGGGCTCATGCAAGTATTGGGTTGGTAGGCCGGATAAGGCGTTTTCGCCGCCATCCGGCAATGCCTTCACAGAAACATTTCCGGCTTCTTTTTAACCCTTTCTTTTCATCTGGATATTTCTTAACCCCTCAGTTTTGGTAGGGACGCGTATCGCTTGCTATCGCGGCCGCGTTTCGAATATTATTCTGCCGTCATAATAATAATTCTCGTTTACGTTATCATTCACTTTCCATCAGAGATATACCAATGGCGCGTCAAAAAACTGCTCAGCCAAAACACTCGCTGCGTAAAATTGCAGTCGTAGTAGCCACAGCGGTTAGCGGCATGTCTGTCTATGCACAGGCGGCGGTTGAACCGAAAAAAGAAGACACTATCACCGTCACCGCGGCTCCTGCTCCGCAGGAAAGTGCATGGGGACCGGCGGCAACCATCGCGGCACGCCAGTCAGCCACCGCGACCAAAACGGATACCCCGATTCAGAAAGTTCCCCAGTCTATTTCTGTGGTGACTGCCGAAGAGATGGCGCTACACCAGCCGAAGTCCGTGAAAGAGGCGCTCAGCTATACCCCAGGCGTTGCCGTGGGCACGCGTGGCGCATCTAACACCTATGACTACCTGATCATTCGCGGTTTCGCTGCCGACGGCCAAAGTCAGAATAACTATCTGAATGGCCTGAAGATGCAGGGGAACTTTTACAACGATGCGGTGATTGATCCTTATATGCTGGAACGCGCGGAAGTGATGCGTGGGCCGGTTTCTGTTCTGTACGGTAAGAGCAACCCAGGCGGTTTGTTGAACATGGTCAGCAAGCGTCCAACCACCGAGCCGCTGAAAGAGGTTCAGTTTAAAATGGGCACTAACAGCCTGTTCCAGACCGGTTTTGACTTCAGCGATGCGCTGGATGACGACGGCGTTTACTCTTATCGCTTAACGGGTCTGGCCCGCTCGGCGAATGCGCAGCAGCAGGGGGCGGAAGAACAGCGTTATGCTATTGCGCCGTCCTTTAGCTGGCGTCCGGATGACAAAACCAACTTCACGTTCCTGTCCTACTTCCAGAACGAACCTGAGACCGGTTACTACGGCTGGTTGCCGAAAGAGGGGACTGTCAGCACGCTGCCGAACGGTAAGCGTCTGTCGACAGACTTCAACGAAGGCGCGAAAAACAATACCTACTCTCGTAATGAGAAGATGGTCGGTTATAGCTTCGACCACGAATTCAACGATACGTTTACCGTGCGTCAGAACCTGCGTTACGCGGAAAACAAAGTGTCGCAGAACAGTGTATATGGTTACGGCATGTGTTCCGATCCGCTCTATTCGAGCAACCCGAGCACCAGCCCTTGCGCCAGCGTACCGCAGTCACAGTGGGGGCATACGCTGACCCGTCAGTATGTGGATGATAACGAAAAACTGCAGAACTTCTCTGTGGATACCCAACTGCAAAGCAAGTTTGCGACCGGTTCTCTGGATCATACCCTGCTGACCGGCGTTGATTTTATGCGTATGCGTAACGACATCGACTCCTGGTTTGGCTGGGCTGGTTCAGTTGCGCCATCTGACATCTACAACCTTGATCGCAGCGATTTCGACTTCGGATCCCATCCAGGGCCTGGCGCCGCCTATCGCGTGCTGAACAAGCAGAAGCAGACCGGCGTGTACGCCCAGGATCAGATGCAGTGGGATAAAGTGCTGGTGACGTTGGGCGGACGTTATGACTGGGCGCAGCAGGATACTCTGGATCGTGAAGCGAATACTCAGCACTCGCGTAATGATAACGAGTTTACCTGGCGCGGCGGCGTAAACTACCTGTTCGACAACGGCGTGACTCCGTACTTCAGCTACAGCGAGTCGTTCGAACCGGCTTCTACCGTGGGCGCGAACGGCAGCATCTTTGCGCCGTCTAAAGGCAAGCAGTACGAAGCGGGCGTGAAATATGTCCCGAACGATCGTCCGATCGTGATCACCGGTGCGGTCTATCAGTTGACCAAAACCAACAACCTGATGGCCGATCCTAACGGTTCGTTCTTCTCGGTTGAAGGCGGTGAGATTCGTTCACGCGGCGTTGAAGTGGAAGCAAAAGCGGCGCTGTCTGCCAGCGTTAACGTGGTCGGTTCCTACACTTATACGGATGCGGAATACACTACCGACACCAACTACAAAGGCAACACCCCGGCGCAGGTGCCAAAACATATGGCGTCGCTATGGGGCGATTACACGATGTTTGACGGCCTGCTTTCCGGTCTGACTCTGGGCACCGGCGTTCGCTATACCAGCTCCAGCTATGGCGATCCGGCTAACTCCTTTAAAGTCGGCAGCTACACCCTGGTGGATGCGCTGGTTCGGTACGATCTGGCACGCCTTGGCATGGCAGGTTCCAACGTCGCGCTGCATGTCAACAACCTGTTTGACCGCGAATACGTCGCCAGCTGCTTTAACACCTATGGCTGCTTCTGGGGCGCGGAACGTCAGGTCGTTGCTACCGCAACATTCCGTTTCTAATTTTTCTTTGGGCACGCATTGCGTGCCCGCTTTACAAGTTGGCCGCTATGCAGGAACAGACTCATCATCCCGATACCACGTTTGCACTGCGTGATGTCTCCTTTCGCGTGCCAGGTCGCACGCTTCTGCACCCTCTGTCGTTAACTTTTCCCGTCGGTAAAGTGACTGGCCTGATTGGTCACAATGGTTCAGGTAAATCCACGTTGTTAAAAATGTTGGGTCGCCATCAGCCGCCGTCAGAAGGGGATATCCTGCTCGATGCACAACCGCTGAACAGTTGGAACAGCAAAGCGTTTGCCCGTAAGGTGGCGTATTTACCGCAGCAGTTGCCGCAGGCGGAAGGGATGACCGTACGTGAACTGGTGGCGATTGGTCGCTATCCGTGGCACGGGGCGCTGGGCCGTTTTGGCGTCGCGGACAGAGAAAAAGTGGAAGAGGCGATCGCGCTGGTAGGGTTAAAACCCCTGGCGCATCGTCTGGTCGACAGTCTTTCCGGCGGTGAACGTCAGCGCGCGTGGATTGCGATGCTGGTGGCGCAGGACAGTCGCTGTCTGCTGCTCGATGAACCCACCTCGGCGCTGGATATTGCCCACCAGGTGGATGTGCTGGCGCTGGTTCATCGACTCAGCCAGGAGCGTGGCCTGACGGTGATCGCTGTGCTGCATGATATCAACATGGCTGCCCGCTACTGTGACTACTTAGTCGCCTTGCGCGGGGGCGAAATGATTGCCCAGGGAACGCCCGCCGACCTGATGCGTAGCGAAACCCTGGAACGTATTTATGGCATCCCTATGGGGATCCTGCCGCATCCGGCAGGCGCTGCACCTGTGAGTTTTGTGTATTGATGAGCGGCTTACACCACATAACACGTCGTCGTTTATTAAAGGCGATGGCACTTTCCCCGCTGCTCTGGCAGATGAAACCGGCGCGCGCAGCCGCTGTCGATCCACATCGTATCGTGGCGCTGGAGTGGCTGCCGGTTGAGCTGTTGCTGGCGCTTGGCGTGACGCCCTATGGCGTGGCAGATATTCCTAACTACCGCCTGTGGGTGAATGAGCCGCCGCTGCCTGCGTCGGTGATTGATGTCGGATTACGCACCGAGCCGAACCTTGAGCTGCTGACCGAAATGAAACCCTCCTATATGTTCTGGTCGACAGGGTACGGCCCTTCTCCCGAAACGCTGGCGCGAATTGCGCCCGGACGTGGCTTCAACTTCAGCGATGGCAAACAGCCCTTAGCCGTGGCGCGTCGATCTCTGATCGACATGGCGCAGATGCTGAATCTGGAATCTGTGGCTGAGCGACATCTGGCGGAATACGACCAGTTTATTGCCAGCCGGAAATCGCGCTTTGTGCAGCGCGGAGAGCGCCCGCTGCTGTTGATCACTCTCCTCGATCCTCGCCATATGCTGGTTTTCGGCCCGAACTGCCTGTTCCAGGACGTGCTGGATGAATACGGGATTCGCAACGCCTGGCAGGGAGAAACCAATTTCTGGGGCAGTACGGTGGTCGGGATCGATCGCCTTGCAGCCTACAAAGATGCCGATGTGCTTTGCTTTGATCATGGGAATAACAAAGAAATGGCCACGCTGATGGCAACGCCGCTCTGGCAGGCGATGCCGTTCGTACGTGAAGGGCGTTTCCAGCGCGTACCGCCCGTGTGGTTTTATGGCGCCACATTGTCGACCATGAATTTTGTCCGTATTCTGGATAATGCGCTGGGGGGCAAGGCGTGAGTCAACGTATTGCACGTTTCCCGGCGTTATTGCTGGCGCTGTTGTTTATCGTCGCCGTAGGGTTAACCTGGACGAATTTCACCGTTGCGCTACCGCGTACCCAGTGGCAGCAGGCGCTGTGGTCACCGGATATCGACGTCATCGAGCAGATGATTTTCCATTACAGCCTTCTCCCTCGTCTGGTGATCTCCCTGCTGGTTGGGGCCGGGCTGGGTCTGGTTGGCGTGCTCTTTCAACAGGTGCTGCGTAACCCGCTGGCCGAACCGACCACGCTGGGCGTGGCGACCGGCGCACAGTTAGGGATGACGGTCACGACATTGTGGGCGATACCGGGCGTGATGGCCGGGCAGTTTGCCGCTCTGGTGGGCGCCTGTATTGTCGGGGCGCTGGTGTTTGGCGTCGCCTGGGGAAAACGACTTTCTCCCGTCACGCTGATCCTCGCCGGTCTGGTGGTCAGTCTGTACTGCGGGGCCATCAACCAACTGTTAGTCATCTTTCACCACGATCAGTTGCAGAGCATGTTCCTGTGGAGTACCGGAACGTTGACGCAAACTGACTGGGGCGGTGTGCAGCGTCTGTGGCCGCAGCTGCTGGGCGGCGTCATGCTCACTTTGTTGTTGTTGCGCCCGCTAACCCTGATGGGGCTGGATGATGGCGTTGCGCGCAACTTAGGGCTGGCGCTGTCGCTGGCGCGTCTGGCGGCGCTGACGCTGGCGATTGTACTTAGCGCACTGCTGGTCAATGCGGTAGGGATTATCGGTTTTATCGGTCTGTTTGCGCCGCTGTTGGCGAAAATGCTGGGCGCGCGTCGTCTGCTGGCGCGCCTGATGCTGGCTCCGCTGATTGGGGCGCTGATTCTGTGGCTGTCCGATCAGGTTATTCTCTGGCTGACCCGCGTATGGATGGAAGTGTCCACCGGTTCTGTGACGGCACTGATCGGCGCACCGCTGCTGCTGTGGCTGCTACCGCGCCTGCGTAGTATGAGCGCGCCGGACATGAACGTCAGCGACCGGGTGACGACGGAACGTCAGCATGTGCTGGGTTATGCGCTGATCGGCGGCGTGCTGCTGTTGATCGGGGCATATGTAGCGCTGTCGCTGGGGCGTGACGCGCAGGGCTGGAGCTTGGCCAGCGGCGTGCAACTGGAAGAACTGATGCCCTGGCGCTGGCCGCGCATTCTGGCGGCGATGATCGCCGGGGTGATACTGGCGGTGGCGGGGTGTATCATCCAGCGGCTGACCGGGAACCCGATGGCGAGTCCTGAAGTGCTGGGGATCAGCTCCGGCGCGGCGTTCGGCGTTGTGCTGATGCTGTTTCTGGTGCCGGGCGATGCGTTTGGCTGGCTGTTGCCCGCCGGGAGTCTCGGTGCTGCCGCCACGCTGTTGATCATTATGATTGCCGCCGGACGAGGAGGGTTCTCCCCCCACCGTATGCTGCTGGCCGGGATGGCGCTCAGCACGGCCTTCACCATGCTGCTGATGATGCTACAGGCAAGCGGCGATCCGCGCATGGCCGGGGTACTGACCTGGATCTCCGGTTCGACCTATAATGCGACGGGTCAGCAGGTGCTGCATACCGGGGTGGTGATGGCGATCCTGCTGGCGATCACGCCACTGTGCCGTCGCTGGTTGACGATTTTGCCGCTGGGCGGTGATACCGCCCGTGCAGTCGGTATCGCGCTGACACCGTCGCGGGTTGGCCTGCTGCTGCTGGCAGCCAGTCTGACGGCTGCCGCCACAATGACAATCGGCCCACTGAGTTTTGTCGGGCTGATGGCGCCGCATATCGCGCGGATGTTAGGTTTTCGTCGAACGATGCCGCATATTGTGATGTCGGCGCTGGCGGGAGGATTATTGCTCATCTTTGCCGACTGGTGCGGGCGGATGGTGCTGTTTCCGTATCAGATCCCGGCGGGGATACTCTCGACGTTTATCGGTGCGCCGTACTTTATTTATCTGTTACGTAAGCAGAGTCGTTGATTCGGATGTTTTTCGTGTAGGCCAGATAAGACGCTTCGCGTCGCCATCCGGCAATAAAAAAGCCGGGTGGCGGCTTCGCCTTACCCGGCCTACGGTTTAAAACGTACTCTGTTACAGCTTTGCAAACACCCGACGCGCGGCGTCGATAGTGTTATTGATGTCTTCCATGCTGTGCGCTACGGACATAAAGCCCGCTTCAAACGCGGATGGCGCAAGGTAAATCCCCTCGTCCAGCATCATGTGGAAGAAGCGCTTGAAGCGTTCCACGTCACAGGCCATCACGTCCTGATAGCAGGTGACAGTTTTCGCGTCGGTGAAGAAAATCCCGAACATGCCGCCAACGTGGTTAACGACCAGCGGGATCGCGGTTTCCTCTGCCGCTTCCAGCAGACCTTCCGCCAGGCGCGTCGTGAGTTCATCCAGCGTTTCGTGAATGCCCGGCTGCGCCACTTCGGTCAGACAGGCAAAACCGGCCGCCATGGCAATGGGATTGCCGGAGAGGGTGCCCGCCTGATAAACCGGGCCGGTCGGGGCCAGCGCGTCCATCACGTCGCGACGACCGCCGAACGCTCCTACAGGCATACCGCCGCCAATGATTTTGCCCAGACAGGTCAGATCCGGCACCACGCTGTAGTAATCCTGTGCGCCAGCCAGCGCCACGCGGAAGCCGGTCATCACTTCGTCGATAATCAGCAGCGCGCCGAACTCATCGCACAGTGCGCGCAGACCCGGCAGGAATTCCGGCAGCGGCGGGATGCAGTTCATATTGCCTGCCACTGGCTCAACGATGATACAGGCGATCTCCTGCGGGAACTGCTCGAACGCGGCACGCACGGAATTGAGATCGTTATAAGTACAGGTCAGGGTATGCTTTGCAAAATCTGCCGGCACGCCGGGAGAGTTCGGCTGGCCCAGCGTCAGTGCGCCGGAGCCGGCTTTTACCAGCAGACAGTCCGCGTGGCCGTGGTAGCAGCCTTCAAATTTGATGATCTTATCGCGGCCAGTGAAACCACGCGCCAGACGAATGGCGCTCATGGTCGCTTCGGTACCGGAGTTGACCATTCGTACCATGTCCATCGTCGGTACCAGTTCGGTCACAAGCTCCGCCATTTTGACTTCCATCTCGGTCGGCGCGCCGAAGCTCAGGCCGCGCTCAGCCGCTTCGATCACCGCGTTGCGGATCGCCGGATGGTTGTGTCCCAGCACCATCGGTCCCCAGGAGCCGACGTAATCGATATAGGCTTTGCCATCGACATCGTACAGATATGCGCCGTCCGCTTTTTCGATAAACAGCGGAGTACCACCCACGCCAGTAAAGGCGCGAACAGGGGAGTTAACGCCGCCGGGGATTAGCTCGCGTGCTGCGCTGTAGAGGTTTTCAGACTTACTCATGGATGGGTTCCTGGTTCGTAGAAAAAGTGAATGCCCGCTATTCTAGTTATTCAGAGAAGGTTATGAAAGTTTTGCGCATTTGAAACATTACGATTTGCAGGGGATTTTCGGGTAAGAGGCGAGTACAATGCCGCCTCTGCATTTGTATTACCAATTAATGATCATCTGATGAAGACAGAAACTCCCTCTTTTGAAGCACAGCAAATTGTGCGCTTACGGCGCAGGGACCAAATCCGTCGACTGCTGGAACGAGATAAAACACCGCTGGCGATCTTAATGATGGCGGCAGTGGTGGGGACGCTTACCGGTCTGGCAGGCGTGGCGTTCGAAAAAGCGGTGAGCTGGGTGCAAAACCTGCGTATCGGTGCGCTAGTGAATGTGGCTGACCATCCGATGCTGCTCTGGCCGCTGGCGTTTATTCTCTCTGCATTACTGGCGATGGTCGGCTATTTTCTGGTGCGTAAATTTGCGCCGGAAGCTGG
Organism: Citrobacter sp. RHB20-C16; assembly: GCF_013890155.1. NCBI lineage: Bacteria > Pseudomonadati > Pseudomonadota > Gammaproteobacteria > Enterobacterales > Enterobacteriaceae > Citrobacter > Citrobacter sp. RHB20-C16. The sequence continues at coordinate 1,127,903 of NZ_CP057630.1, forward strand.
CGGGTCGGGGATCCCGGAGATCGAAGGGGCGCTGGAAGAGCTTCGCCCCGTCCGCTGGTGGCGTGTGTTGCCGGTAAAGTTTATCGGTGGGATGGGCTCGCTGGGTGCAGGGATGGTGCTGGGACGCGAAGGGCCGACGGTACAAATCGGCGGAAATATTGGCCGCATGGTGCTGGATATCTTCCGCATGCGTAGCGCCGAAGCGCGCCATACGCTGTTGGCAACCGGGGCAGCGGCAGGGCTTTCTGCCGCCTTCAACGCACCGCTGGCGGGTATTCTGTTTATCATCGAGGAGATGCGCCCGCAGTTTCGCTATAACCTTATCTCGATCAAAGCCGTCTTTACCGGCGTGATCATGTCGAGCATTGTTTTCCGCATTTTCAACGGTGAATCGCCGATTATCGAAGTGGGGAAACTGTCCAACGCACCGGTCAATACGCTGTGGCTGTATCTGATCCTCGGGATGATTTTTGGCTGTGTAGGACCGGTTTTCAATAAGCTGGTGCTGCGTACTCAGGATATGTTCCAGCGCTTTCACCATGGAAACACCACTAAATGGGTGCTGATGGGCGGGGCGATTGGCGGTCTGTGTGGCATTTTGGGGTTGATTGAACCAGCGGCGGCTGGCGGCGGTTTTAACCTTATCCCTATTGCGGCGGCGGGCAATTTTAGCGTCGGACTGTTGCTGTTTATCTTTATCGCGCGAGTGATCACCACGTTGCTCTGTTTTTCTTCCGGTGCGCCCGGCGGGATCTTTGCGCCGATGCTGGCGCTGGGTACGTTGTTGGGCACCGCATTTGGTATGGCAGCAGCGGCAGGCTTTCCGCATTATCAGCTTGAGGCCGGAACGTTCGCCATTGCCGGAATGGGCGCGTTGCTGGCGGCATCGGTGCGCGCGCCGTTGACCGGGATTGTGCTGGTGCTGGAGATGACCGATAACTATCAGCTCATTTTGCCAATGATTATTACCTGTCTTGGCGCAACACTATTAGCACAATTCCTGGGCGGAAAACCGCTATACTCCACTATCCTTGCCCGCACGCTGGCGAAGCAGGAAGCGGAGCAGGCGGCAAAAAGTCAGACGACCACCGCTGGCGAGAATACTTGAATGAAATACCAGGGTATTAGATAATGGCGTTAATATTGGGTCAGAATTTGCCCAATTGCCGATGTCGTTTGGAGCAAAAATATGAGTGATGACGTAGCGCTGCCACTGCAATTTACTGAAGCAGCAGCCAATAAAGTAAAAAGCCTGATCGCGGACGAAGAAAACCCGAACCTGAAACTGCGTGTCTATATCACCGGTGGCGGTTGCAGCGGTTTCCAGTATGGTTTTACCTTTGATGACCAGGTCAACGAAGGCGATATGACCATCGAGAAACAGGGCGTTGGCCTGGTGGTTGACCCTATGAGCCTGCAGTATCTGGTCGGCGGTTCCGTTGACTACACCGAAGGTCTGGAAGGTTCTCGTTTTGTAGTTACCAACCCGAATGCGAAAAGCACCTGCGGGTGTGGCTCTTCCTTCAGCATCTGAGTGCTGTCTGTAATGCGCCCGGTAAGCGCAGGCGCTACCGGGCAAAGCGCCTAATCCGGCCTGGATTTAACGGCTATTCTCATCTAACGCAAATGTCGGCAGCTTCAGATGCCAGCGGATCGCCGCGAGGCGAATGACCAGCGTCACAACCATCCCCATCATACTGGCGGCTTCCAGCGGCATCGCGAAGGTGTAATACGCGGTTGCGTGGACAATCCCGCCGATAATACAGGCCGTTGCGTAGATTTCCGTACGCAGGATCATCGGGATTTCTCGTGCCAGCACATCGCGAATAATACCGCCGCCCACGCCGGTGATGACACCCATACAGATAGCCACCAGCGGCCCCGTCCCTGCTATAAATGCTTTGTTGACGCCGATCCCGACAAACACCGCCAGGCCGACGGCGTCCAGCACCGGCAGCATCCATTTAGGCAAGCGTCTGGGCTGACGCACCAGCAGGATCGTCAACATGCTGGTGACCATCGCCACCACCAGATCGGTTGGGTCTTTAACCCAGAAAACGGGACCGTTATCTAATGCCATATCACGGATCGTCCCGCCGCCCACGGCGGTAACGACGCCCAATACCAGCACGCCAAACGGGTCCATACGCAGTTTCCCGGCCAGTAACACGCCAGAGATAGCAAATACTGCTGTGCCTACAATATCCAGCCAATAGACGAGCATGATCAAATCCTCACAACACACCTGTTGGGGCAGGCGCTAATTCACCAGGGAAAGCGCATTACAGAGTTGTTTTGCGGCGAGGATAATACGCGGGCTTGCGCGTTCAAACCAGTCACTGTTGAGAGGAATTACCGGAATTTGTAGTTGATCACCCCAGTATTGCTTAATTTTGAGAATTTCACCTGCATCGCCGGCGACAACGATCGCTTGCGGCGCGCGCGCCAGCACCTGTTCACGACTGACCTGCGGCCAGGGAACCCGACTGCCGGCAAAGATGTTTTCTCCCCCGCAGAGCTCAATAACCTCGTTTTGAATCGATCCTTTTCCGCTGGTAAAGGGCGGATTGATACCAAACTGCAAAAACACGCGTTTTTTCGTTTTGCCTGCATATTGAGATTTTAGCTGCGAATAGTCGTCCAGCAAGGTTTGCGCGGCGTGCTTTGCCATTTCGGGATGCGGGCTAAAGTCGGCCAGCGTCTGCAACGTGTCGGCAATCTGTTCGATGGTGACGGCATCGATCCACATGACCTTGATGCCTAGCGAGGAGAGTTGATTCACCTGCCGTTCGGCATTACCGCCGCGCCAGGCGAGGACCAGATCCGGCTTCAGCGCCACAATCCTTTCCAGATTCATGCCTTGCCAGGTCGAGATCTGCTCGATACGTTGCGCCTGTGGCGGATAGTCTGAATAGCTGCTGACGCCAACGGGGGTGATCCCGGCGGCAAAGGCGAGTTCCGTGTTGGCGGGAGAGAGTGAAATCACGCGCGGTGCGGCATGCAGCCACACCGGGAGGGCTAACAGCAGGGCGACAAGCGCCCTGGAGAAGGATTTAGCCATGCGCCAGTTTCTGTACCAGCGATTCAACCATCAGCGTGGATTGCTTCGCGGCAACGGCCAGGAACTCATCAAAGCTGAGATGGGACTGCTGATCGGCAACGTCCGAGATCGCGCGGACCACCACAAACGGTACCTTGAAGTTATGGCAAACGTGCGCAATCGCGGTGGCTTCCATCTCAACGGCAATGGCCTGCGGGAAGTTGTGACGGATTTTCGCCAGCCCCACGGAGCCGTTAATGAAGGCATCGCCGCTGACAATCAAGCCGCGTACCGCGTTCAGGTTCAGCTCAGCGATGCAGGATTCCGCTGCGGCAATCAGTTTTTCATCGGCTTTAAAACCGGCCGGGCAGCCCGGAAGTTGGCCGAACTCATAACCAAATGCGGTGACGTCAGCGTCGTGATAGCGCGCTTCATCAGAGACCACAATGTCGCCCACTTTCAGGGTTGGAGCGAGGCCGCCTGCGGAACCGGTGTTAATAATGACGTCCGGCTTGCAGCGTTCAAGCAGCAGCGTAGCGCCCAGCGCCGCCGCCACTTTACCAATACCGGATTTCAGCAGCGCAACGTCGATTCCGTTAAGCTGACCGGTGTAAATTTCACAACCGCCCAGGGTGAGAGTTTGACGGTTTTCGATTTTGTCACGCAGCAGCGTAACCTCTTCTTCCATTGCACCAATGATGCCGATTTTCATAGATTTACTCGCGCCAGGTGAGATTTAAAGGCATAGTCTATCATGCGCTTAAGGCGAAGTGCATTCTCACGCGGGAGAGGACATGTCACAGATTGATTTCCGGAAAAAAATAAACTGGCACCGTCGTTTTCGTTCACCGCAAGGGGTCAAAACCGAGCATGAGATCCTGCGCATTTTTGAAAGCGACCGTGGACGCATTATTAACTCTCCGGCGATCCGTCGCCTGCAGCAGAAAACCCAGGTGTTTCCCCTTGAGCGTAATGCCGCCGTGCGTACGCGCCTTACCCATTCGATGGAAGTTCAGCAGGTGGGGCGTTATATCGCCAAAGAGATTTTAAGCCGCCTCAAAGAACAAAAACTGCTGGAACCATACGGCCTGGATGAGTTAACGGGACCGTTTGAGAGCATCGTCGAAATGTCCTGCCTGATGCATGACATTGGCAACCCGCCGTTTGGGCATTTTGGCGAGGCGGCGATCAACGACTGGTTTCGCCAGCGCTTACATCCGGCGGATGCGGAAAGCCAACCCTTAACCGAAGATCGTTGCATTGTGGCGACGTTGCGTCTGCGCGAAGGCGAGGAGTCGTTGAACGATATCCGCCGTAAAGTACGCCAGGACCTGTGTCATTTCGAAGGGAATGCTCAGGGGATTCGGCTGGTACATACCTTGATGCGAATGAACCTGACATGGGCCCAGGTCGGCGGGATCTTAAAATATACCCGTCCGGCATGGTGGCGGGGAGAAACGCCCGCGACGCACAACTATTTAATGAAAAAACCCGGCTATTACCTTTCTGAAGAACCGTATATTGCGAGGTTACGTAAAGAACTCGATCTCGCGGTTTACAGTCGCTTTCCGTTAACGTGGATAATGGAAGCCGCCGACGATATCTCTTATTGCGTCGCCGATCTGGAAGATGCGGTAGAGAAAAGAATCTTCAGCGTTGAGCAACTCTATCATCATTTATATGAGGCCTGGGGGGAGCATGAGAAAGGTTCGCTCTTTGCGCAGGTTGTCGAAAATGCCTGGGACAAATCACGGGCGAATTATCTGAGCCGCAGTACTGAAGATCAATTTTTCATGTATTTGCGGGTGAATACACTTAATAAACTGGTGCCCTACGCCGCGCAGCGTTTTATTGATAACCTGGAACAAATCTTTGACGGAAGGTTTAATCAGGCATTGCTGGAAGACGGCAGCAGCTTTAGTCGCCTGCTGAAAATCTATAAAAATGTTGCGATGAAACATGTGTTTAGCCATCCTGATGTGGAGCAACTCGAATTACAGGGCTATCGGGTGATCAGTGGCTTACTCGATATCTACCGTCCTTTATTAAGCCTGCCGCTTGCGGATTTCAGTGAGCTGGTGGAAAAAGAACGCCTGCAGCGCTTTCCTATCGAATCCCGCTTATTTCAGAAATTGTCAACGCGTCACCGACTGGCCTATGTGGAGGCCGTGGGTAAATTAACACCAGATTCGCCTGAGTATCCCTTGCTGGAATATTATTATCGTTGCCGGCTGATCCAGGATTATATCAGCGGCATGACAGACCTCTATGCATGGGATGAATACCGCCGCCTGATGGCGGTCGAACAATAGACTGAGTTTTGTAAAGACGGACAATAAATTTTTACCTTTTCCATAAACTTCTGTCCGGAACTTAGCGTTATAAAATGAATCTGACGTACACAGCAATTTTGCGTTATCTGTTAATTGAGATTGAGACACATGAAAAAAACCACATTAGCAATGAGTGCACTGGCTCTGAGTTTAGGTTTGGCGTTATCCCCGCTTTCTGCAACGGCGGCTGAAACTGCATCAGCGACGACCGCACAGCAGATGCCAAGTCTGGCACCGATGCTCGAAAAAGTGATGCCATCGGTGGTCAGCATTAACGTGGAAGGTAGCACAACCGTCAATACGCCGCGGATGCCGCGTAATTTCCAGCAGTTCTTTGGTGATGATTCCCCGTTCTGCCAGGACGGTTCCCCGTTCCAGAGTTCGCCTTTCTGCCAGGGCGGCCCACAGGGCGGTAATGGCGGCGGCCAGCAGCAGAAGTTTATGGCGCTGGGTTCCGGTGTCATCATTGATGCCGCGAAAGGCTATGTCGTCACCAACAACCACGTGGTGGATAACGCCACGGTGATTAAGGTTCAACTGAGCGATGGCCGTAAATTCGACGCTAAGATCGTCGGCAAAGACCCGCGCTCTGATATTGCGCTGATCCAGATTCAGGATCCGAAAAACCTGACGGCGATTAAGCTGGCTGACTCCGACACTCTGCGAGTGGGGGATTACACTGTCGCCATCGGTAACCCGTTTGGTCTCGGCGAGACGGTCACTTCCGGTATCGTCTCTGCGTTGGGTCGTAGCGGCCTGAATGCGCAGAACTATGAAAACTTCATTCAGACTGATGCGGCGATCAACCGCGGTAACTCCGGCGGCGCGTTGGTTAACCTGAACGGCGAGTTGATCGGTATTAACACGGCGATCCTCGCGCCGGACGGCGGCAACATCGGTATCGGTTTTGCGATCCCGAGCAATATGGTGAAAAACCTGACCTCTCAGATGGTGGAATTCGGCCAGGTGAAACGCGGCGAACTGGGTATCATGGGTACCGAACTGAGCTCCGAACTGGCGAAAGCGATGAAAGTCGATGCACAGCGCGGTGCCTTTGTCAGCCAGGTCATGCCGAACTCGTCCGCTTCGAAGGCTGGAATTAAAGCTGGGGATGTGATCACCTCCCTGAACGGTAAGCCGATCAGCAGCTTTGCCGCACTGCGTGCGCAGGTTGGCACCATGCCGGTGGGCAGCAAAATTACCCTCGGCCTGCTGCGCGACGGTAAGCCGGTTACCGTGAATCTGGAACTGCAGCAGAGCAGCCAGACTCAGGTTGATTCCAGCTCCATCTTCAGCGGTATTGAAGGGGCTGAAATGAGTAACAAAGGTCAGGATAAAGGCGTCGTGGTGAACAACGTGAAAGCGAACACCCCGGCGGCGCAGATTGGCCTCAAGAAAGGGGATGTGATTGTCGGCGCTAACCAGCAGCCGGTGAAAAACATCGCCGAACTGCGTAAAATCCTCGACAGCAAACCGTCTGTCCTGGCGTTGAACATTCAGCGTGGCGACAGCAATATCTACCTGTTGATGCAGTAATCTCCCTAAAACCCCTTCCTGTCACAGGAAGGGGTTTCTTTTTGTGATATTTCCCACAACTCCATACTTCTTCCCTTTGCTTTGTGCATCTGCACAATGTCAGCGTTTGTTATCTTCTTTATGCTGGAGCTCTGCTCACAGGAGGGCTTTATGGCTGGCTGGCATCTTGATACCAAAATGGCGCAGGATATCGTGGCACGCACGATGCGCATTATTGATACCAATATCAACGTGATGGATGCCCGTGGACGGATCATCGGTAGCGGCGATCGCGAGCGAATTGGGGAATTGCACGAAGGCGCGCTGTTAGTCCTCTCTCAGGGCCGCGTGGTGGACATCGATGATGCCGTTGCGCGTCATCTGCATGGCGTTCGTCAGGGGATCAACCTGCCGCTGCGCCTGGAAGGCGAAATTGTGGGCGTGATCGGCCTGACCGGCGAACCGGAACATCTGCGCAAATATGGCGAACTGGTGTGCATGACGGCGGAGATGATGCTGGAGCAGTCGCGCCTGATGCATCTGCTGGCCCAGGACAGTCGCCTGCGTGAAGAGTTGGTGATGAACCTGATTCAGGCGGAAGAGAACACGCCAGCGTTGACCGAGTGGGCGCAACGTTTAGGGATCGACCTCAACCAGCCGCGCGTGGTGGCGGTGGTGGAAGTGGACAGCGGACAACTCGGCGTGGACAGCGCTATGGCGGAGTTGCAGCAGTTACAGAACGCACTGACCACCCCGGAGCGTAATAACCTGATTGCGATCGTTTCGCTGACCGAGATGGTGGTGTTAAAACCGGCGTTGAATTCGTTTGGCCGTTGGGATGCCGAAGATCACCGCAAGCGCGTTGAGCAGCTGATTGCGCGCATGAAAGAGAACGGGCAGTTGCGCTTTCGCGTTTCGCTGGGCAACTATTTTACCGGGCCTGGCAGTATCGCGCGTTCGTACCGTACTGCGCGCACGACGATGATGGTCGGCAAACAACGAATGCCGGAAAGCCGCAGCTACTTTTATCAGGACTTAATGCTGCCGGTACTGCTCGACAGTCTGCGCGGCGGCTGGCAGGCCAATGAGCTGGCGCGTCCGTTGGTGCGGCTGAAGGCGATGGACAATAACGGCCTGTTGCGCCGCACTCTGGCGGCGTGGTTTCGCCACAACGTGCAGCCGCTGGCGACCTCTAAGGCGCTGTTTATTCACCGGAATACGCTGGAATATCGACTGAATCGCATCTCGGAATTGACCGGGCTGGATTTGGGGAATTTCGACGATCGGCTGCTGCTGTACGTGGCGTTACAGCTGGATGAGCAGCATTGATTCATTGCCTGATGGGGCTACGCTTATCAGGCCTACGCGGATGTGCCTGTAGGCCTGATAAGGCGTATGACGCCGCCATCCGGCAACAAACTGCTTATTTTCGCGTCAGTTTTTCCAGATCGGCTTCGATTTCGGTGATCTTATTCGCCACCACGCTTTCCAGATGGCGTAAATCATCAAGGATCTTACGTTTCAGATCCACTTCCGTGCGATCGCGCTGGCAGATCTGATCGAGTTCGTCGATCACATAGCGCAGGTTGGGACTGATCTCCTGTACCTCTTTGTATCCCTGACCCACTCCATCGGCAACCACGGTTTTGCGCTGGCGGGGGTATTTAAACTTCACGCTTTTGGCAAAGAACTCACCTTTATCCTTCTGGAAATAGATTTTCAGGATATCGTTATTGGCTTCTTGCCGCAGGCTGTAACGATCGATTTCTTCAGGATTAGTAATGCCCAGACTTTTCAGATTGTCATACATAGCGGTACCCTTAAGCTCACTATAACTATTGAATAATTAACGAAAAGCCCTGTTTCTGCCACTCGCAGATGTAAAAAAAGCGGGCTAAGCCCGCTTTTTCAAATCGCCGTTAGTCGATGGTACGCAATAACTCGTTGATGCCGACCTTGCCACGGGTTTTGGCGTCGACTTTTTTCACTATTACCGCACAGTACAGGCTGTACTTGCCATCTTTCGACGGCAGGTTGCCGGAAACGACAACGGAGCCTGCCGGAACGCGACCATAATGGACTTCACCGGTTTCACGGTCGTAAATGCGGGTGCTCTGACCAATATAAACGCCCATCGAAATCACCGAGCCTTCTTCGACAATCACGCCTTCTACGACTTCAGAACGCGCGCCGATAAAGCAGTTATCTTCGATGATGGTCGGGTTCGCCTGCAGCGGCTCCAGTACGCCACCGATGCCGACACCGCCGGACAGGTGAACGTTCTTACCGATCTGCGCGCAGGAACCGACGGTTGCCCAGGTATCGACCATCGTGCCTTCATCAACGTAAGCGCCGATGTTGACATAGGACGGCATCAGCACGGTGTTACGGGCGATAAACGCACCCTGACGAACTGCCGCAGGCGGAACCACACGGAAGCCTTCTTTCTGAAAGCGTGCTTCGTCGTAGTCGGCGAATTTCATCGGCACTTTATCGAAGTAGCGGCTTTCCGCGCCATCGATCACCTGGTTATCGTTGATACGGAAAGAGAGCAGCACCGCTTTCTTCAACCACTGGTGAGTCACCCACTGACCGTCTACCTTTTCTGCCACGCGCAGCGCGCCGGAGTCCAGCAGGGAAATCACCTGATTCACCGCTTCACGGGTCACGGTATCCACATTGGCCGGAGTAATGTCGGCACGGCGCTCAAAAGCGGTCTCAATAACGTTCTGTAACTGCTGCATTGTTAAACTCTTTCCCTATAAATAAACACACTACCCTTTATCGTTTGGATTGAGGGCCTCTGTCAACCGTTGATGCACTTCCTGCTGCAGCGCATTATTAAGTGCACGCCGGTCTGCTGTAGCGATTATGAATAAATCTTCTACTCGCTCACCAATGGTTGTAATTCGGGCGCCATGAAGCGAAATTCCCAGATCGGCAAAAATTTGCCCGACCCGCGCCAGCAGCCCTGGCTGATCGAGCGCGATAAGCTCGAGGAACGATTTGCGGTCGGTGTGCGTGGGCAGGAATGTGACCTCGGTATCGACGGTAAAGTGGCGTAATTTTGCCGGCTGTCGGCGCGGCTGCGGCGGCTGCCAGCTGCGCTGGGTGATTGCCTGTTCCAGCCCAAAGCGGATGGCTTCATGCCTGTCTGACGACAGCGGGCTGCCGTCCGGTTCCAGTACGATAAAGGTATCCATCGCCATGCCATCGCGGGTGGTGAAAATCTGCGCATCGTGGACGCTGAGGTTACGTCGGTCCAGCTCGGCGCAAACGGCGGCAAACAGATACGGGCGATCCGGACTCCAGATGAAGATTTCCGTCCCGCCGCGTGTTGCCTGCGGGCTGAGCAGAATTAGCGGCTCGCTGAGATCGTGCTGCAACAGATGACGCGCATGCCAGGCCAGCTGGTTCGGGCTGTGGCGCACGAAGTAGTTGGCGCGACAGCGCGACCAGATATGGTGCAACGCTTCTTCATCAATGTTATCCATCCGCAGCAGCGCCAGCGCCTGCAACTGGTGATGGCGCACGCGTTCACGCATATCCGGCGTGTTTTGCATTCCCCGACGCAGCTGTTTTTCCGTGGCGAAGTACAGCTCGCGCAGCAAACTTTGCTTCCAGCTGTTCCATAGCGTTTCGTTAGTGGCGCATATATCCGCCACCGTCAGGCAAACCAGGAAGCGCAGGCGATGTTCCGTCTGTACCTCTTCGGCGAACTGCTTAATCACTTCGGGATCCTGAATATCCCGGCGCTGAGCGGTCACCGACATCAGCAGGTGCTGGCGAACCAGCCAGGCAATCAGCTGCGTTTCGCGCGAGTTCAGGCCGTGCAGTTCCGCAAACTTGAGCACGTCCTGTGCGCCCAGCACCGAGTGGTCGCCGCCGCGTCCTTTGGCAATATCATGGAACAGCGCGGCGATAAAAATGAGCTCAGGCTGGCGCAGACGTGGCCAGAGATCCACACACAATGGGTGGCGCTGACGGGTCTCTTCTTTGGCAAAACTTTCCAGCTTCAGCATCACGCGAATCGTGTGTTCGTCCACCGTGTAAGCATGGAACAAGTCAAATTGCATCTGCCCGACAATCCGTGACCACTGCGGCATGTAGGCCCACAGCACGCTATGGCGGTGCATCGGCAGCAGGCCACGGCTGACTGCGCCAGGATGGCGCAGCATACTGAGAAACAGCGATCGCGCCTCCGGGATATAACACAGCGGCTGATTCAGATGGCGGCGCGCATGGCGCAGATGGCGCAGGGTGGTGGAGTAGATCCCGGTGATCGCACTGTTGCGTACCATGGTGTAGAACATCCGCAGGATCGCTTCCGGTTCGCGGATGAACAGATCGTCCTGACGCAGATCGATCAGCGTGCCGCGCAGTTGAAAATCGTCATCAATAGGACGCGGCTTTTCGTCGGCGGACAGCGCGAGGATCGCTTCGTCAAACAGCTGCAGCAGCATCTGGTTGAGTTCCGTGACGCGGCGGGTGACGCGGAAATAATCCTTCATCATCTGCTCAACCGGCTCGTTGCCTTCGCCGCTGTAATTCAGGCGCTGAGCGACGCTCAACTGGCGATCGAACAGCAGGCGGTTATCGTAACGACTGACCACTAAATGCAGGGCAAAACGAATGCGCCACAGAATGTGCAGGCACTCGTTGAGCTCAGCGCGCTCTGCCTGAGTCAAAAAGCCGAAGCCGACCATTTCGTCGAGCGAGGTAGCGCCGAAATGGCGACGGGCGACCCACTGCAGCGTGTGGATATCGCGCAGACCGCCGGGGCTACTTTTGATATCCGGCTCGAGGTTATAGCTGGTGCCGTGATAGCGCTGGTGGCGCTGATGCTGCTCTTCCACTTTGGCGGCGTAGAACTTGTCGGAGGGCCAGAAACCTTCGCTGAAGATATGTTTTTGCAGTGCCAGAAAAAGGGCCACGTCACCAATCAACAGACGGGTTTCAATCAGGTTGGTGGCGACGGTCAGGTCCGACAACCCTTCCAGCAGGCATTCTTCCAGCGTACGTACGCTGTGCCCGACCTCCAGTTTGACGTCCCACAGCAATGTCAGCAGCTCGCCGACCTTTTGCGCCTGATCGTCCGGTAATTTTTTACGACTCAGGATGAGCAGGTCGATATCGGAAAGCGGGTGAAGCTCACCGCGTCCGTAGCCACCGACGGCGACCAGCGCCAGATCGGCAATCTGTCCAAAACCGGCGTCGATCCACAGACGTTGCAGCAACTGGTCGATAAACTCGGTCCGGGCTTCAATCAGCTGTTCGGCGGAAATCCCGCTGTCGAAGGCATCGCCCAGCCATTGCTGGAACGCGTCGATATGCGTTTTGATTCCGGCGACGGTGAGTTCGTCGCGAGACCAGGTCCCCGGGTTCTGCGGCTGACCGGGGAGGGTGGGGAGTGCGGTATTCGCGTGTTGTTCAGGAAGTGTATTCATTATGCGCCACCCATTAAAAAAGCCGGATATGGCGAAAGTGCCTTATCCGGCCTACGGAATAGTGCCATTTGTAGGCCTGATAAGCGAGAGCGCCATCAGGCAAAAAAGTTATGCGTCGTGCGTAATGACCGCCGGGATGGTGTCATCCTTACGTAACGTCAGAATTTCACAGCCGTTATCGGTCACCACAATAGTATGCTCGTATTGTGCAGACAAGCTCCGGTCTTTGGTTTTGACCGTCCAGCCGTCTTTCATTGTGCGGATACGGTAATCACCGGCGTTGAGCATCGGTTCGATGGTAAAGGTCATGCCCGGTTTCAGCACCACGCCGCCGTCATCCGCATCATAGTGCAGCACCTGCGGCTCTTCGTGGAAGCCACGACCAATGCCGTGTCCGCAGTATTCACGCACCACGGAGAAACCTTCTCCTTCCGCATATTTCTGGATCGCCGCACCGAGCGTACGCAGACGGATACCTGGTTTCACCATTCGCAACGCCAGATACAGGCTTTCCTGGGTGACGCGGCACAGACGCTCGCCCAGAATGGTCGGTTTGCCGACGATAAACATTTTGGAGGTATCGCCGTGGTACTCGTCTTTAATGACGGTTACGTCGATGTTGACGATATCGCCATCTTTCAGATGCTTGGCATCATCCGGAATCCCGTGACACACCACTTCATTAATAGAGATGCAGACGGATTTCGGATAACCGTGATAGCCGAGGCAGGCCGAGATCGCATGCTGCTCGTTAACGATGTAGTCGTTACAGATACGATCCAGTTCACCCGTGCTAACGCCCGGTTTGATATACGGTTCGATCATCTCCAGCACTTCCGCGGCCAGACGGCCCGCGACGCGCATTTTTTCGATTTCTTCAGGGGTCTTGATTGAGATAGCCATGAATTCTGTCCATCAGTGTCGATTATTTCGACAATAATTGTGTAAGTGCTGTCAATGGTATCAGTCCAGCATACATGCTGCCAAATTGAGAATCATTAACAGCACAGCAAGCCAACAATTATTGGTGTCCACGGCGTATTTGTGGTATAAAGCGCGCCGGACTTCCGATCTCATTTCGTATACACAGAATGGACGGAAGCGACAAATCTCACTTTGTGTAACAACACACACGTATCGGCACATATTCCGGGGTGCCCTTTGGGGTCGGTAATATGGGATACGTGGAGGCATAACCCCAACTTTATCTATAGAGGTTTTAATCATGGCAACTGTTTCCATGCGCGACATGCTCAAGGCTGGTGTTCACTTCGGTCACCAGACCCGTTACTGGAACCCGAAAATGAAGCCGTTCATCTTCGGTGCGCGTAACAAAGTTCACATCATCAACCTTGAGAAAACTGTACCGATGTTCAACGAAGCGCTGGCTGAACTGAACAAGATTGCTTCTCGTAAAGGTAAAATCCTTTTCGTTGGTACTAAACGCGCTGCAAGCGAAGCGGTGAAAGACGCTGCTAACAGCTGCGACCAGTTCTTCGTGAACCATCGCTGGCTGGGCGGTATGCTGACTAACTGGAAAACCGTTCGTCAGTCCATCAAACGTCTGAAAGACCTGGAAACTCAGTCTCAGGACGGTACTTTCGAAAAGCTGACCAAGAAAGAAGCGCTGATGCGTACTCGTGAGCTTGAGAAACTGGAAAACAGCCTGGGCGGTATCAAAGACATGGGCGGTCTGCCGGACGCTCTGTTCGTCATCGATGCTGACCACGAGCACATTGCTATCAAAGAAGCAAACAACCTGGGTATTCCGGTATTTGCTATCGTTGATACCAACTCTGATCCGGATGGTGTTGACTTCGTTATCCCGGGTAACGACGACGCAATCCGTGCTGTTAGCCTGTACCTGGGCGCTGTTGCTGCAACCGTTCGTGAAGGCCGTTCTCAGGATCTGGCTTCCCAGGCGGAAGAAAGCTTCGTAGAAGCTGAATAATAAGGCTTGATAACTTCCCTGAAATAGTGCGAGTTGCAGGAAGGCGGCAAGCTCGAGAATTCCCGGGAGCTTACATCAGTAAGTGACTGGGATGAGCGAGCGAAGAAAACGCTCCTGCGGTTCGGAATATGAAGGGGAAGAGCCCTTATAAACCAGGTAGTATCATGTTTGGTTAGGGGGCCTGTATATGGCCCCCTTTTTCACTTTTAAATCTGTGCGGTTTGACGCCGGGCAGATCAAATCTTCCGAGGATTTTAGAATGGCTGAAATTACCGCATCCCTGGTAAAAGAGCTGCGTGAGCGTACTGGCGCAGGCATGATGGATTGCAAAAAAGCACTGACTGAAGCTAATGGCGACATCGAGCTGGCAATCGAAAACATGCGTAAGTCCGGCGCTATCAAAGCGGCGAAAAAAGCAGGCAACGTTGCTGCTGACGGCGTGATCAAAACCAAAATCGACGGCAACATCGCTTTCATTCTGGAAGTTAACTGCCAGACTGACTTCGTTGCTAAAGATGGTGGTTTCCAGGCATTTGCTGACAAAGTGCTGGATGCCGCTGTTGCTGGCAAAATCACTGACGTTGAAGTGCTGAAAGCGCAGTTCGAAGAAGAGCGCGTTGCGCTGGTAGCGAAAATCGGTGAGAACATCAACATCCGCCGTATCGCTTCCCTGGAAGGTGACGTTCTGGGTAGCTACCAGCACGGTGCGCGCATCGGTGTTCTGGTTGCTGCTAAAGGCGCAGACGAAGAGCTGGTTAAGCAGCTGGCAATGCACGTTGCTGCAAGCAAGCCTGAATTTGTTAAGCCGGAAGACGTGTCTGCTGAAGTGGTAGAAAAAGAATACCAGGTTCAGCTGGACATCGCGATGCAGTCTGGTAAGCCGAAAGAAATCGCAGAGAAAATGGTTGAAGGCCGCATGAAGAAATTCACCGGCGAAGTTTCTCTGACGGGTCAGCCTTTCGTTATGGAGCCAAGCAAGTCTGTTGGTCAGCTGCTGAAAGAGCACAACGCTGACGTAACTGGCTTCATCCGCTTCGAAGTGGGCGAAGGCATCGAGAAAGTTGAGACTGACTTTGCAGCAGAAGTTGCTGCGATGTCCAAGCAGTCTTAATTGTCGAAAAGGAGCCGCCTGAGGGCGGCTTCTTTTTGTCACCCGTCTCGCAAAATCAGTATGGCTCTTATTTCGTTGTACTGAGTAGCGACATATCATTGTCGCCAGAATTTACCCCCATTTTTAATCGTTGACAGTCTCAGGAAAGAAACATGGCTACCAATGCAAAACCCGTCTATAAACGCATTCTGCTTAAGTTAAGTGGCGAAGCTCTGCAGGGTTCGGAAGGCTTCGGTATTGACGCAAGCATACTGGATCGTATGGCTCAGGAAATCAAAGAACTGGTTGAACTGGGTATTCAGGTTGGTGTGGTGATTGGTGGCGGTAACTTGTTCCGTGGTGCTGGTCTGGCGAAAGCGGGTATGAACCGCGTTGTGGGCGACCACATGGGCATGCTGGCCACCGTGATGAACGGCCTGGCAATGCGCGATGCGCTTCACCGCGCCTATGTGAACGCCCGCCTGATGTCCGCTATCCCACTGAATGGCGTATGCGACAACTACAGCTGGGCAGAGGCTATCAGCCTGCTGCGTAATAACCGCGTGGTTATCCTCTCTGCGGGTACCGGTAATCCTTTCTTCACCACTGACTCTGCGGCGTGCCTGCGTGGCATTGAAATCGAAGCCGACGTGGTGCTGAAAGCGACGAAAGTCGATGGCGTCTTTACTGCCGATCCGGCGAAAGATCCTGCTGCTACGATGTACGAGCAGTTGACCTACAATGAAGTTCTGGATAAAGAACTGAAAGTGATGGATCTGGCGGCGTTTACGCTGGCGCGTGACCACAAATTGCCGATTCGTGTCTTTAACATGAACAAACCTGGCGCACTGCGTCGCGTCGTCATGGGTGAAAAAGAAGGCACATTAATTACGGAATAATTCCCGTATTGGCCAATTACGGGTAAGATTTGCCTTTACCCGGCGGGACTTTTATATCCTGTGTCATAAATTAAACGAGACTATACTGAGCACATTCTGAATACACAAAGTCATTCATGCTGCGTCAAGGCGACAAGAGCGTGAATCTCCAGGAGCGTACCTGAGTACGTGACTGGAGTGAACGCTTGCAGTCAACGCAGAGGCAGCTTGAAGGATGAAGTGTATTGTGTGCTGTCTGGTCTGACTGAGACTAGTATCCAAGGATTCGTAACGTGATTAGCGATATCAGAAAAGATGCTGAAGTACGCATGGAAAAATGCGTAGAAGCGTTCAAAAACCAAATCAGCAAAATACGCACGGGTCGTGCTTCTCCCAGCCTGCTGGATGGCATTGTCGTGGAATATTACGGCACGCCAACGCCGCTGCGTCAGCTGGCAAGCGTAACGGTAGAAGATTCCCGTACCCTGAAAATCAACGTGTTTGATCGCTCCATGAGCCCGGCCGTTGAGAAAGCGATTATGGCTTCTGACCTCGGTCTGAACCCGAGCTCCGCAGGCAGCGATATTCGCGTTCCGCTGCCTCCGCTGACGGAAGAGCGTCGTAAAGATCTGACGAAAATCGTTCGTGGCGAAGCTGAACAGGCGCGTGTTGCCGTACGTAACGTCCGCCGTGACGCGAACGACAAAGTGAAAGCACTGCTGAAAGACAAAGAGATCAGCGAAGATGACGATCGCCGTTCTCAGGACGACGTACAGAAAATGACGGATGCCGCCATCAAGAAAGTGGATGCGGCGCTGGCAGATAAAGAAGCAGAACTGATGCAGTTCTGATTCCGCTGTACGCTCAAAACGCCGCTCAGAAGATCATACGATCGGCTGGCGGCGTTTTGCTTTTTATCCTGTCTCATTTTTTCGGATGTTTGATGAAGCAATTAACCATTCTGGGTTCGACCGGCTCTATCGGTTGCAGCACGCTGGACGTGGTGCGTCAAAACCCTGAGCACTTCCGCGTTATCGCGCTGGTGGCAGGTAAAAATGTCAGCCGTATGGTGGAGCAGTGCCTGGAATTCTCCCCGCGTTATGCCGTGATGGACGATGACGCCAGCGCGCGCCTTCTCAATGACGCGCTAAAGCAGCATGGTAGCCATACGGACGTTCTCAGCGGGCAACAGGCGGCTTGTGATATGGCGGCGCTTGATGAGGTCGATCAGGTCATGGCGGCCATCGTTGGCGCGGCGGGCCTGCTGCCAACGCTTGCCGCCATTCGCGCGGGGAAAACCATTCTGCTGGCAAACAAAGAATCTTTGGTGACCTGTGGACGCCTGTTCATGGACGCCGTGAAGCACAGTAAAGCCCGACTTTTACCGGTAGACAGCGAACATAACGCTATTTTTCAGAGTATGCCCCAACCCATTCAACACAATCTGGGATACGCTGACCTGGAGCAGAATGGCGTGATGTCCGTTTTGCTTACCGGGTCTGGTGGCCCGTTCCGGGAAACGCCGCTGCATGAACTGGTGTCGATGACGCCCGATCAGGCATGCCGTCATCCGAACTGGTCGATGGGACGTAAGATCTCCGTCGACTCAGCCACTATGATGAATAAAGGTCTGGAATACATTGAAGCGCGTTGGTTGTTTAACGCCAGTGCCCGTCAGATGGAAGTGCTGATTCACCCGCAGTCGGTGATTCACTCGATGGTGCGTTATCAGGACGGCAGCGTTCTGGCGCAACTGGGTGAGCCAGACATGCGCACGCCTATCGCACATACGATGGCCTGGCCGAATCGCGTAACCTCTGGCGTTGCACCGCTCGATTTCTGCAAACTCAGTGCGTTGACGTTTAGCGCGCCGGATTACCAACGTTACCCGTGCCTGAAACTGGCGATGGAGGCGTTTGAGCAGGGGCAGGCCGCTACAACCGCGCTGAATGCAGCCAATGAAATTGTCGTTGCTGCATTTCTTGCTGAAGAAATACGCTTTACCGATATCGCCGATCTCAATTTAGCCGTGCTGGAGCAGATGGATCTACAAGAACCGCAGAGCGTCGATGACGTACTTAAGGTCGATGCGATTGCGCGAGAAGTCGCCAGAAAACAAGTGATGCGACTCGCAAGCTGAGGATTATCCTCCCGGAGGAGATCGTGCTATTTGTTAGCGTTGTGCTTCAGTGATATAGTCTGCGCCACCTGATCGCAGGTATTTGGCTTTTTTCGGTCAGGTAAGCCGTGGTTTGACACGGCTTTTTTGTGGATGCACAAAATCATTCAGGTTGCATCAAGGTGGCAAGTGAATGAGTTTCCAGGCGCATACAAAGAGTATGTGACTGAGGCGAATGATCACAGCCAACGAAGAGGCAGCCTGAAGGATGAAGAGCAAAAGGCTTCAGTATTCCTGAGTACCGCTAAATCCTTTCAGGGACTATAAACGCGTTATGTTGTCTGCAACTCAACCAGTAAGCGAAAATTTGCCTGCACATGGCTGTCGCCATGTCGCGATCATTATGGATGGCAATGGTCGCTGGGCGAAAAAGCAAGGGAAGATTCGCGCATTTGGGCATAAGGCCGGAGCGAAATCCGTCCGCCGTGCCGTCTCTTTTGCTGCCAACAATGGTATTGATGCGTTAACGCTGTATGCCTTTAGTAGTGAAAACTGGAACCGACCGGCGCAGGAAGTGAGTGCGTTAATGGAGCTATTTGTGTGGGCGCTTGATAGTGAAGTGAAAAGCCTGCATCGCCATAACGTCCGCCTGCGCATTATTGGCGACACCAGTCGATTTAACTCGCGTTTGCAAGAACGTATTCGTAAGTCTGAAGCGCTTACTGCCCAGAATACCGGGCTGACGCTGAATATTGCGGCGAATTACGGCGGACGCTGGGACATTGTCCAGGGAGTCAGACAACTGGCAGAACAGGTGCAGGAAGGTTTACTGCGTCCTGATCAGATTGATGAAGACATGCTCAACCAACAAATCTGTATGCATGAGCTGGCTCCGGTGGATTTAGTAATTAGGACTGGGGGAGAGCATCGAATAAGTAACTTTTTGCTTTGGCAAATTGCCTATGCCGAACTTTACTTTACAGATGTTCTTTGGCCCGATTTCGATGAACAAGACTTTGAAGGTGCACTGCATGCCTTTGCTAATCGAGAGCGTCGTTTCGGCGGCACCGAGCCCGGTGATGACAAAGCCTGATGGGGGTCGCTTTTGCTGAAGTATCGCCTAATTTCTGCTTTCGTTTTAATACCCGTGGTCATCGCGGCGCTGTTTCTGCTGCCGCCGGTGGGGTTCGCCATTGTGACGTTGGTTGTTTGTATGCTGGCCGCGTGGGAATGGGGACAGTTAAGCGGTTTTGCCACGCGCACGCAACGCGTCTGGCTGGCGGTGCTGTGTGGGTTATTGCTCGCACTGATGCTGTTTCTGTTGCCGGAATATCATCATAATATTCATCAGCCGATGGTCGAAGCCTCGTTGTGGGCATCGCTGGGCTGGTGGGTTGTTGCGTTAGTGCTGGTGTTTTTTTACCCCGACTCGGCGACGATCTGGCGTAATTCGAAGACATTACGCATAATTTTTGGCGTGCTCACGATCGTTCCCTTCTTCTGGGGAATGCTGGCGCTGCGTGCATGGCACTATGACGAGAATCATTACAGTGGCGCAATATGGCTGCTCTATGTCATGATCCTGGTCTGGGGGGCGGACTCCGGGGCGTATATGTTTGGCAAACTGTTTGGCAAACATAAACTGGCGCCGAAAGTGTCGCCGGGGAAAACCTGGCAGGGCTTTTTTGGTGGCCTTGCCACAGCGGCTGTGATCTCCTGGGGTTACGGCATGTGGGCGAATCTGGATGTTGCGCCTGTCACCTTATTAATCTGTTCTATTGTCGCTGCGCTGGCCTCCGTGCTGGGCGATCTGACTGAGAGCATGTTTAAGCGTGAAGCAGGAATTAAAGACAGCGGTCATTTGATTCCAGGACACGGTGGTATTCTGGACCGTATTGACAGCCTGACGGCGGCAGTACCGGTCTTTGCTTGCCTGTTGTTACTGGTATTCAAGACGCTTTAACGGAAGGTTTTATGCTGAGTATTCTCTGGAATCTGGCTGCATTCATTGTCGCACTGGGTGTGCTGATCACCGTGCATGAATTTGGTCATTTCTGGGTTGCCCGGCGCTGCGGTGTCCGTGTCGAGCGCTTTTCCATTGGATTTGGTAAAGCGCTCTGGCGCCGTACCGATCGGTCTGGGACCGAATATGTCATCGCCCTGATCCCGCTGGGCGGCTATGTCAAAATGCTGGATGAGCGCGCGGAACCGGTGATCCCGGAGCTGCGCCACCACGCTTTCAACAATAAAACCGTCGGCCAGCGCGCCGCGATCATTGCCGCCGGTCCGGTTGCCAATTTCCTCTTTGCCATCTTCGCTTACTGGCTGGTGTTTATCATCGGCGTCCCCGGTGTTCGTCCGGTTGTTGGTGAAATTACGCCCAACTCGATTGCCGCTCAGGCGCAAATTATTCCTGGCACGGAACTTAAAGCCGTTGATGGTATCGAAACCCCTGATTGGGACGCAGTGCGTTTACAGTTGGTCGCAAAAATTGGCGACGAACAGACGACAATCAGCGTGGCGCCTTTCGGCAGCAACCAGCGACAGGAAAAAACGCTGGATTTGCGGCAGTGGGCATTTGAGCCTGATAAGGAAGATCCTGTATCTTCTTTAGGGATTCGACCGCGCGGACCACAGATTGAACCGGTGCTGTCAGAAGTCCAGGCTCAGTCCGCCGCAAGTAAGGCGGGTTTGCAAGCTGGCGACAGGATCGTTAAAGTCGATGGTCAACCGCTAACGCAGTGGATGACGTTCGTGAACCTGGTGCGCGATAATCCGGGTCAGCCGTTAGCGCTGGAAATTGAAAGGCAGGGCAGTGCCTTGTCTTTGACATTAATTCCGGATTCGAAACCGGGTAATGGGAAGGCAGAAGGGTTTGCCGGTGTTGTGCCGAAAATCATTCCTCTGCCGGATGAGTACAAGACAGTACGCCAGTATGGGCCATTCAGCGCCATTGCACAGGCCACGGATAAAACGTGGCAGTTGATGAAGCTGACGGTCAGTATGCTGGGAAAATTGATAACCGGTGATGTGAAACTGAACAACCTCAGTGGGCCGATTTCTATCGCTCAGGGGGCTGGGATGTCAGCGGAGTTCGGGGTGATTTATTATCTGATGTTCCTTGCGCTGATTAGCGTGAACTTAGGGATAATCAACCTGTTTCCGTTGCCCGTTCTTGACGGGGGGCATCTGCTGTTCCTGGCGATTGAAAAGCTTAAGGGCGGACCGGTATCCGAGCGGGTTCAAGACTTTAGTTATCGCATTGGCTCGATATTGCTGGTGCTGTTAATGGGGCTTGCACTTTTCAATGATTTCTCTCGGTTGTAAGAGAGTTAGTTAGGAAGAACGCATAATAACGATGGCGATGAAAAAGTTGCTCATAGCGTCGCTGCTGTTTAGCAGCGCGACCGTATACGGTGCTGAAGGGTTCGTAGTGAAGGACATTCATTTCGAAGGCCTGCAGCGTGTCGCCGTTGGTGCGGCCCTCCTCAGTATGCCGGTGCGCACAGGCGACACGGTTAATGATGAAGATATCAGTAATACCATTCGCGCACTGTTTGCCACTGGCAACTTTGAGGATGTTCGTGTCCTTCGCGATGGCGATACGCTTCTGGTTCAGGTAAAAGAACGTCCGACTATTGCCAGCATCACCTTCTCCGGTAACAAATCGGTGAAAGATGACATGCTGAAGCAAAACCTCGAGGCTTCTGGCGTGCGTGTTGGCGAATCTTTGGATCGCACCACCATTGCCGATATCGAGAAAGGTCTGGAAGACTTCTACTACAGCGTCGGTAAATACAGTGCCAGCGTGAAAGCCGTTGTCACGCCACTGCCGCGCAACCGTGTTGACCTTAAACTGGTGTTCCAGGAAGGGGTATCGGCGAAGATCCAGCAGATCAATATCGTCGGTAATCATGCCTTCAGCACGGATGAACTGATCTCTCACTTCCAGTTGCGTGATGAAGTTCCGTGGTGGAACGTTGTTGGCGATCGCAAATACCAGAAGCAGAAACTGGCGGGTGACCTTGAAACCCTGCGCAGTTACTACCTGGATCGCGGTTACGCGCGTTTCAACATCGACTCAACGCAGGTCAGCCTGACCCCGGATAAGAAAGGGATCTACATTACCGTGAACATCACGGAAGGCGAGCAGTATAAGCTTTCTGGCGTTCAGGTAACGGGGAACCTGGCGGGGCACTCTGCGGAGATCGAAAGCCTGACCAAAATTGAGCCGGGCGAACTCTATAACGGCACCAAAGTGACCAAAATGGAAGATGATATTAAGAAGCTTCTGGGTCGCTATGGTTACGCCTATCCGCGTGTTCAGTCACAGCCGGAAATCAACGATACTGACAAAACCGTTATGCTGCGCGTAAACGTTGATGCGGGTAACCGTTTCTACGTGCGTAAGATCCGTTTTGAAGGTAACGACACGTCCAAAGATGCCGTCCTGCGTCGCGAAATGCGCCAGATGGAAGGGGCATGGCTGGGCAGTGATATGGTTGATCAGGGTAAAGAGCGTCTGAACCGTCTGGGTTACTTTGAAACGGTCGACACCGACACGCAGCGTGTTCCGGGCAGCCCGGACCAGGTAGACGTGGTCTATAAGGTGAAAGAGCGTAACACCGGTAGCTTTAACTTTGGTGTCGGTTACGGTACGGAAAGCGGGGTAAGCTTCCAGGCCGGTGTTCAGCAGGATAACTGGCTGGGCACGGGTTACGCGGTAGGGATTAACGGTACCAAGAACGATTACCAGACCTACAGCGAACTGTCCGTCACCAACCCGTACTTCACCGTTGATGGCGTGAGTCTGGGTGGGCGCATCTTCTATAACGACTTTGATGCGAACGATGCGGATCTGTCTGACTATACCAACAAAAGTTATGGTACAGACGTCACGCTGGGCTTCCCGGTCAACGAATACAACACTCTGCGTGCGGGTTTAGGGTATGTGCATAACTCCCTGTCTAATATGCAGCCGCAGGTCGCGATGTGGCGTTATTTGAACTCCGTGGGTGAATACCCGAGTGAATCGAATGACCGCAACTCCTTTAGCGCCAACGACTTCACCTTCAACTATGGTTGGACTTATAACAAGCTTGACCGTGGCTTCTTCCCGACGGAAGGGACGCGTATCAACCTGAACGGTAAGGTGACGATCCCTGGCTCTGATAACGAGTTCTACAAAGCGACACTGGATACCGCAACCTACGTACCGATCGACGACGATCATAAGTGGGTGGTCCTCGGTCGTACCCGTTGGGGTTATGGGGATGGAATCGGCGGTAAAGAGATGCCGTTCTATGAGAACTTTTATGCCGGTGGCTCCAGCACCGTGCGTGGCTTCCAGTCCAATACCATTGGTCCGAAAGCCGTTTATTATCCATCCAGCAGTCGTCATGATGGCGATAGCGACTACGATAACGAATGTGAAAGCACGCAATCGGCGCCGTGTAAATCGGATGATGCAGTGGGCGGTAACGCCATGGCTGTCGCCAGCCTGGAGTTCATTACCCCAACGCCGTTCATCAGTGATAAATACGCCAACTCGGTACGTACTTCGTTCTTCTGGGATATGGGTACCGTCTGGGATACTAACTGGGATTCAAGTGCATATTCCGGTTATCCAGACTACAGTGATCCAAGCAATATCCGTATGTCTGCTGGTATCGCATTACAATGGATGTCCCCATTGGGGCCGTTGGTCTTCTCCTACGCCCAGCCGTTTAAGGATTACGATGGAGACAAAAAAGAGCAGTTCCAGTTTAACATTGGTAAAACCTGGTAATTGTTCTTCGCAAAGGAATGTAATGGTAGTGTAGCGATGACTTAAGGCGATCATCTTGCATGGGATCGCCTGGCCACGCAAAGAACTGCACCTTCGGGTGCAAATGGGATGGTAAGGAGTTTATTGTGAAAAAGTGGTTATTAGCGGCAGGTCTCGGTTTAGCAATGGTTACGTCTGCACAGGCTGCTGACAAAATTGCTATCGTCAACATGGGTAGCCTGTTCCAGCAGGTTGCACAGAAGACCGGTGTTTCCAACACGTTGGAAAATGAGTTTAAAGGCCGCGCGAGCGAACTGCAGCGTATGGAATCCGATCTGCAATCTAAAATGCAGCGTCTGCAGTCCATGAAAGCGGGCAGCGATCGTACTAAGCTGGAAAAAGACGTGATGGCTCAGCGCCAGACCTTCTCTCAGAAAGCGCAGGCTTTTGAGCAGGATCGTGCACGTCGTTCCAACGAAGAACGTGGCAAACTGGTTACCCGTATCCAGACTGCAGTGAAATCTGTTGCCAGCAGCCAGAGCATCGATCTGGTCGTTGACGCAAACACCGTTGCTTATAACAGCAGCGATGTAAAAGACATCACCGCTGACGTACTGAAACAGGTTAAATAAGTAATGCCTTCAATTCGACTGGCTGATTTAGCAGAACAGTTGGATGCAGAATTACACGGTGATGGCGATATCGTCATCACCGGCGTTGCGTCCATGCAATCTGCGCAAACGGGTCACATCACCTTCATGGTGAATCCAAAATACCGTGAGCACCTGGCCTTATGCCAGGCGTCTGCCGTTGTCATGACGCAGGACGATCTTCCTTTTGCTAAGAGTGCTGCGTTGGTTGTGAAAAATCCTTACCTGACGTACGCGCGAATGGCGCAAATTTTAGATACCACGCCGCAGCCGGCACAGAACATTGCACCGAGTGCAGTAGTTGATGCGACGGCAACGCTGGGTAGCAATGTTTCAATTGGCGCAAATGCGGTGATTGAGTCTGGCGTGGAGCTTGGCGATAACGTGGTTATCGGCCCGGGCTGCTTCGTCGGGAAAAATACGAAAATTGGGGCCGGTTCGCGTCTGTGGGCGAATGTATCGGTTTACCACGACATTCAGATCGGTGAGAATTGCCTGATCCAGTCCAGTACGGTCATTGGTGCTGACGGTTTTGGCTATGCCAACGATCGCGGCAACTGGGTGAAGATCCCGCAGTTAGGTCGCGTTATTATTGGCGATCGTGTGGAGATCGGCGCTTGTACCACTATTGATCGTGGCGCACTGGATGACACTGTGATCGGCAATGGGGTTATCATTGATAACCAGTGCCAGATTGCACATAACGTTGTGATTGGCGACAATACGGCGGTTGCCGGTGGCGTCATTATGGCGGGCAGCCTGAAGATTGGCCGTTACTGTATGATCGGCGGTGCCAGCGTGATCAACGGGCATATGGAAATATGCGATAAGGTGACCGTGACGGGCATGGGGATGGTGATGCGTCCCATCACTGAACCAGGCGTCTATTCCTCAGGCATTCCGCTGCAACCTAACAAAGTATGGCGTAAGACAGCCGCACTGGTGATGAACATTGATGATATGAGCAAGCGCCTCAAAGCCATTGAGCGCAAGGTTAATCAACAAGACTAAACTCTCACCCGGTCACACATACTTTACGGCCTGTCGGCATTCATACGATTGCGGCAGGCCGTGTTATTATTGGCTTTTAGCATATTTGGACAGGAAGAGTATTTTGACTACTAACACTCATACTCTGCATATTGAAGAGATTTTAGAACTTCTGCCGCACCGTTTTCCGTTTTTACTGGTTGATCGCGTGCTGGACTTTGAAGAAGGTCGTTTTCTGCGCGCAGTGAAAAATGTCTCCGTTAACGAGCCGTTTTTCCAGGGGCATTTCCCGGGTAAACCGATTTTCCCTGGCGTGCTGATTCTGGAAGCCATGGCACAGGCTACCGGTATTCTGGCGTTTAAAAGCGTTGGTAAACTGGAGCCGGGAGAACTCTATTATTTCGCCGGTATCGATGAAGCGCGCTTTAAGCGTCCTGTCGTGCCAGGCGATCAGATGATCATGGAAGTCACTTTCGAGAAAACGCGCCGTGGCCTGACCCGCTTCAAAGGGGTTGCTCTGGTCGACGGTAAAGTAGTTTGCGAAGCAACGATGATGTGCGCTCGTAGCCGGGAGGCCTGATACGTGATTGATAATTCCGCCTTTGTTCATCCGACCGCCATTGTGGAAGAGGGCGCTTCACTTGGCGCTAACGTTCACATTGGTCCTTTTTGCCTTGTTGGACCCCATGTTGAAATTGGTGAGGGTACCGTACTGAAGTCTCACGTTGTCGTGAATGGTCATACCAAAATTGGCCGCGATAACGAGATATATCAGTTCGCCTCCATTGGCGAAGTGAACCAGGATCTGAAATATGCTGGTGAACCGACCCGTGTGGAAATTGGCGATCGTAACCGCATTCGCGAAAGCGTTACCATTCATCGTGGCACAGTGCAGGGCGGTGGATTGACGAAGGTGGGCAGCGATAACTTACTGATGATCAATGCTCATGTGGCACACGATTGCACAATAGGGGATCGCTGTATTCTGGCTAATAACGCCACGCTAGCGGGTCACGTCTCCCTGGATGATTATGTCATCATCGGTGGCATGACCGCTGTGCACCAGTTCTGCATTATTGGTGCACACGTGATGGTTGGCGGCTGTTCTGGCGTTGCTCAGGACGTTCCGCCGTACGTTATTGCGCAGGGCAACCACGCGACGCCGTTTGGCGTCAACATCGAAGGGCTGAAGCGTCGCGGATTTACTCGCGAAGCAATCACCGCCATCCGCAATGCTTACAAAGCGTTGTACCGTAGCGGCAAAACGCTGGAAGACGTAAAACCGGAAATCGCCGAACTGGCGAAGCAGTATCCGGAAGTACAGGCGTTCAGCGATTTCTTTGCCCGCTCAACGCGCGGTCTGATTCGTTAATGGCTGAGCAGCGCCCCTTAACGATTGCCCTGGTCGCCGGAGAAACCTCCGGCGATATTCTTGGTGCTGGCTTAATCCGGGCGCTGAAGGCGCGTGTTCCCGACGCGCGTTTTGTCGGCGTCGCAGGCCCACGTATGCAGGCCGAAGGCTGTGAAGCCTGGTATGAAATGGAAGAACTGGCGGTGATGGGCATTGTGGAAGTGCTTGGACGCCTGCGTCGTCTGCTGCATATCCGCGCCGATCTGACTCGTCGATTCACTGAGCTGCAGCCCGATGTTTTCGTTGGTATAGATGCACCCGATTTCAATATCACCCTCGAAGGGAATCTGAAAAAACAGGGTATCAAAACGATTCATTACGTCAGTCCGTCCGTCTGGGCGTGGCGACAGAAACGCGTTTTCAAAATAGGCAGATCCACCAATATGGTTCTGGCTTTTCTGCCTTTCGAAAAAGCGTTTTACGACAAGTACAACGTGCCGTGCCGTTTTATCGGTCACACCATGGCGGACGCGATGCCTCTGGACCCGGATAAAAACGCGGCGCGAGATGTGCTGGGGATCCCCCGTGACGCGCACTGTCTGGCGTTATTACCCGGCAGTCGCGGTGCGGAAGTCGAAATGCTCAGTGCCGACTTCCTGAAAACGGCCCAATTGTTGCGCCAGACCTATCCTGATCTTGAGGTGGTGGTGCCATTGGTGAACGCCAAACGGCGCGAGCAGTTTGAGCAGATCAAAGCAGAAGTCGCCCCGACGCTTTCCGTCCATATGTTGGATGGGATGGCGCGAGAAGCGATGATTGCCAGCGATGCCGCGTTGCTGGCATCCGGTACCGCTGCGCTCGAGTGCATGCTGGCCAAATGCCCGATGGTGGTGGGATATCGCATGAAGCCCTTTACGTTCTGGCTGGCGAAGCGACTGGTGAAGACAGATTATGTCTCGCTGCCAAACCTGCTGGCGGGAAGGGAACTGGTGAAAGAGCTGTTGCAGGAAGAGTGCGAGCCGCAAAAGCTGGCTGAGGCGCTTCTCCCTTTACTGGCGAACGGTAAAACCAGTCATGCGATGCACGATACTTTCCGCGAACTGCATCAGCAGATCCGCTGTAATGCTGATGAGCAGGCGGCGGATGCGGTCCTGGAGTTAGCACGATGATCGAATTTGTTTATCCACACACGCACTTAGTGGCGGGTGTGGATGAAGTCGGACGTGGTCCGTTGGTTGGCGCGGTCGTTACCGCAGCCGTGATCCTCGACCCGGCTCGCCCGATTGTGGGTCTTAACGATTCCAAAAAATTATCTGAAAAGCGCCGTCTGGCGCTGTATGACGAAATCAAAGAAAAAGCGTTGAGCTGGAGC
This sequence comes from Citrobacter sp. RHB20-C16, assembly GCF_013890155.1. NCBI lineage: Bacteria > Pseudomonadati > Pseudomonadota > Gammaproteobacteria > Enterobacterales > Enterobacteriaceae > Citrobacter > Citrobacter sp. RHB20-C16. Next base: position 1,156,406 of record NZ_CP057630.1, read on the forward strand.
CTCGGTCGTGCGGAACCGCACGAGATCGATGAGCTGAATATACTCCACGCCACGATGTTGGCCATGCAGCGAGCGGTGGCGGGGTTACATATTGCGCCGGAATATGTGCTGATCGATGGTAATCGCTGTCCGGCATTACCTGTGCCGTCTCTGGCGGTAGTGAAGGGCGACAGTCGGGTGGCGGAGATCAGCGCCGCGTCTATTCTTGCAAAAGTCACGCGTGACGCCGAAATGGCCGCGTTGGATAGCGTTTTCCCGCAATATGGTTTTGCCCAGCACAAAGGGTATCCAACCGCTTTCCATCTGGAAAAACTGGCTGAACATGGCGCAACGGAGCATCACCGACGTAGTTTTGCTCCCGTTAAACGCGCACTGGGACTCGCGTCCTGATTCTTGTGTCGAAGGAATCTGAAGATGTCTGAACCTCGTTTCGTCCACCTGCGGGTGCACAGCGACTACTCCATGATCGATGGGCTGGCAAAAACCGGGCCGCTGGTGAAAAAGGCGGCCGCGTTGGGCATGCCTGCGCTGGCGATCACCGATTTTACTAACCTCTGTGGTCTGGTGAAGTTCTACGGAGCGGGTCATGGTGCAGGGATTAAACCCATTGTTGGCGCTGATTTCCATGTTCAGAGCGAGCTGATGGGGGATGAACTGACGCATCTGACAGTGCTTGCCGCCAATAACACCGGGTACCAAAATCTGACGCTGTTGATTTCAAAAGCCTATCAACGCGGCTATGGCGCGGCGGGGCCGATCATCGACCGTGACTGGCTGATCGAACTGAAAGAAGGGTTGATCCTGCTTTCCGGCGGGCGCATGGGTGACGTCGGGCGCAGTCTGCTTCGCGGTAACGGCGCGCTGGTTGATGAGTGTGTCGCGTTCTATGAAGAACACTTCCCGGATCGTTACTTCCTTGAGCTTATCCGCACTGGTCGTCCCGATGAAGAGAACTATCTTCATGCTGCCGTTGCGCTGGCGGAAGCGCGCGGTTTGCCGGTGGTCGCCACCAACGACGTGCGCTTTATCAACAGTGATGACTTTGACGCGCATGAAATTCGCGTTGCTATCCACGATGGTTTCACCCTCGACGATCCCAAACGTCCGCGTAATTACTCGCCGCAGCAATATATGCGCTCGGAAGAGGAGATGTGCGAACTCTTCTCTGATATTCCGGAAGCGTTGGAAAACGCCGTTGAAATTGCCAAACGCTGTAACGTAACGGTACGTCTGGGCGAGTATTTCCTGCCGCAGTTCCCGACAGGCGATATGACCACGGAAGATTTTCTGGTCCAGAAATCGAAAGAAGGGCTGGAAGAGCGTCTGGCCTTCTTATTCCCGGATGAAGCCGTGCGAAAAGAAAAGCGGCCGCCTTACGATGAACGTCTGGATATTGAACTGCAGGTGATCAACCAGATGGGGTTCCCGGGTTACTTCCTCATCGTGATGGAATTTATCCAGTGGTCGAAAGATAACGGCGTGCCGGTAGGGCCAGGCCGTGGTTCCGGTGCGGGCTCGCTGGTGGCTTACGCGCTGAAAATTACCGACCTCGACCCGCTGGAATTTGACCTGCTGTTCGAACGTTTCCTTAACCCGGAACGTGTCTCGATGCCTGACTTCGACGTTGACTTCTGTATGGAGAAACGCGACCAGGTGATTGAACACGTGGCCGACATGTATGGCCGTGATGCGGTATCGCAGATTATTACCTTCGGTACGATGGCGGCGAAAGCGGTGATCCGCGACGTGGGTCGCGTACTGGGCCACCCGTACGGCTTTGTCGATCGTATTTCGAAACTGGTGCCCCCCGATCCGGGGATGACGCTGGCGAAAGCCTTCGAGGCTGAACCGCAACTGCCAGAAATCTACGAGGCAGATGAAGAGGTTAAAGCGCTGATCGACATGGCGCGTAAGCTGGAAGGCGTGACCCGAAACGCCGGTAAACACGCTGGTGGTGTGGTTATCGCCCCGACGAAAATCACCGATTTTGCGCCGCTGTACTGTGATGAACAGGGGCTGCACCCGGTTACCCAGTTTGATAAAAACGACGTGGAATATGCCGGCCTCGTGAAGTTCGACTTCCTTGGCTTGCGTACACTCACTATCATTAACTGGGCGCTGGAGATGATTAACGCCCGCCGTGAAAAGAACGGTGAGCCGCCGCTGGATATTGCCGCTATCCCGCTGGACGATAAGAAAAGCTTCGATATGCTGCAACGCTCGGAAACCACGGCGGTCTTCCAGCTTGAATCCCGCGGCATGAAAGACCTGATTAAGCGTCTACAGCCTGACTGCTTCGAAGATATGATAGCCCTGGTGGCCCTGTTCCGTCCGGGGCCGTTGCAGTCTGGGATGGTAGATAACTTCATCGACCGTAAGCACGGGCGCGAAGAGATCTCCTATCCGGATGTGCAGTGGCAACACGAAAGCCTGAAACCAGTACTGGAGCCAACCTACGGCATCATCCTGTATCAGGAACAGGTCATGCAGATTGCCCAGGTGCTTTCTGGCTATACTCTTGGCGGTGCGGATATGCTGCGTCGTGCGATGGGTAAAAAAAAGCCGGAAGAGATGGCCAAACAGCGCTCCATCTTTGAAGACGGCGCGAAGAAAAACGGTATTGACGGCGAACTGGCGATGAAAATCTTCGACCTGGTGGAGAAATTCGCCGGGTACGGGTTTAACAAATCGCACTCTGCTGCCTACGCGCTGGTCTCTTACCAGACGCTGTGGCTGAAAGCGCACTATCCTGCTGAGTTTATGGCGGCGGTAATGACTGCCGATATGGACAACACCGAGAAGGTGGTAGGGCTGGTGGATGAATGCTGGCGCATGGGGCTGAAAATCCTGCCGCCGGATATCAACTCCGGGCTGTACCACTTCCACGTCAACGACGATGGCGAGATTGTCTACGGTATCGGCGCGATCAAAGGCGTGGGTGAAGGCCCGATCGAGGCGATCATTGAGGCGCGTAACAACGGCGGCTATTTCCGTGAGCTGTTTGATCTTTGCGCGCGCACCGATACCAAAAAGCTCAACCGGCGGGTGCTGGAAAAATTGATCATGTCCGGGGCCTTTGACAGGCTGGGGCCGCATCGTGCTGCGCTGATGAATTCGCTGGGCGATGCGCTGAAAGCCGCCGATCAGCACGCGAAAGCAGAAGCGATTGGTCAGGCAGATATGTTCGGCGTGCTGGCGGAAGAGCCGGAGCAAATTGAACAATCCTACGCCAGCTGCCAGCCGTGGCCAGAGCAGGTGGTGTTAGATGGGGAACGCGAAACGTTGGGGTTGTACCTGACGGGTCACCCGATCAACCAGTATTTGAAAGAAATTGAGCGCTATGTCGGAGGCTACCGGCTGAAAGACATGCATCCGACAGAACGTGGTAAAGTGACCACGGCTGCGGGGCTCGTCATTGCCGCAAGGGTTATGGTCACCAAGCGCGGCAATCGTATCGGCATCTGTACGCTGGATGACCGTTCCGGACGTCTGGAGGTGATGTTATTTACCGACGCCCTGGATAAATACCAGCAATTGCTGGAAAAAGACCGCATACTTATCGTCAGCGGACAGGTCAGCTTTGATGACTTCAGCGGGGGGCTTAAAATGACCGCCCGCGAAGTGATGGATATTGACGAAGCCCGGGAAAAATATGCTCGCGGGCTTGCTATCTCGCTGACGGACAGGCAAATTGATGACCAGCTTTTAAACCGACTCCGTCAGTCTCTGGAACCCCACCGCTCGGGGACAATTCCAGTACATCTCTACTATCAGAGGGCGGATGCACGCGCGCGGTTGCGTTTTGGCGCGACGTGGCGTGTCTCTCCGAGCGATCGTTTGCTTAACGATCTCCGTGGCCTCATTGGTTCGGAGCAGGTGGAACTGGAGTTTGACTAATACAGGAATACTATGAGTCTGAATTTCCTTGATTTTGAACAGCCGATTGCAGAGCTGGAAGCAAAAATCGATTCTCTGACTGCGGTGAGCCGTCAGGACGAGAAACTGGATATTAACATCGATGAAGAAGTGCATCGTCTGCGTGAAAAAAGCGTAGAACTGACGCGTAAAATCTTCGCCGATCTTGGCGCATGGCAGGTTGCCCAACTGGCACGCCATCCGCAGCGTCCTTACACCCTGGATTATGTTCGCCTGGCGTTTGATGAATTTGACGAACTGGCGGGCGATCGCGCTTATGCGGACGATAAAGCTATCGTCGGCGGCATTGCGCGTCTGGACGGTCGTCCGGTGATGATCATTGGTCATCAGAAAGGCCGCGAGACCAAAGAGAAAATCCGTCGTAACTTCGGGATGCCGGCGCCGGAAGGCTATCGTAAAGCGCTGCGTCTGATGGAAATGGCCGAGCGTTTCAACATGCCGATCATTACCTTTATCGACACTCCGGGGGCTTACCCAGGCGTGGGTGCCGAAGAGCGCGGTCAGTCCGAAGCTATCGCCCGTAACCTGCGTGAAATGTCACGTCTGAGCGTGCCGGTTATCTGCACCGTGATCGGCGAGGGCGGTTCCGGTGGCGCGCTGGCGATCGGCGTGGGCGATAAAGTGAATATGCTGCAATACAGCACCTATTCCGTTATCTCTCCGGAAGGCTGTGCTTCCATTCTGTGGAAAAGTGCGGACAAAGCGCCGCTGGCCGCAGAAGCGATGGGGATCATTGCGCCACGTCTGAAAGAGCTGAAGCTGATTGATTCCATCATCCCGGAACCGCTGGGCGGCGCGCATCGTAATCCGGAAGCGATGGCGGCTTCGCTGAAAGCGCAGCTGCTGGCGGACCTCGCGGATCTCGATGTATTGAGCACAGAAGATTTGAAAAACCGTCGCTATCAGCGTCTGATGAGCTACGGCTACGCGTAAGCGTTGACCATTCCGAAAAGGGCCACAATTTGTGGCCCTTTTTTTTACCTGCGGTTTGAACAGGCTATGATTAGCTAAGGTTTTTCCAGGAGGAACGCATGAATATCATCGCCATTATGGGGCCGCACGGGGTTTTTTATAAAGACGAGCCCATTAACGAGCTTGAGCGTGCGCTGCAATCACAGGGATTTCAGATTATCTGGCCGCAAAACAGCGTCGACCTGCTGAAATTTATCGAACACAACCCGCGCATTTGTGGGGTGATTTTTGACTGGGATGAGTACAGTCTCGATTTGTGCAGTGAGATTAACCAGCTCAATGAGTATTTACCGCTGTATGCGTTTATCAACACGCATTCGACGATGGATGTCAGCGTTCACGACATGCGCATGGCGCTATGGTTTTTCGAGTATGCGCTCGGGCAGGCGGAAGATATCGCGACGCGCATTCGCCAGTACACCAACGAGTACCTTGACAATATCACGCCGCCTTTTACCAGAGCGCTGTTCACCTATGTGAAAGAGGGGAAATACACCTTCTGCACGCCGGGTCACATGGCCGGAACGGCCTATCAAAAAAGTCCGGTTGGCTGCCTGTTCTATGACTTTTTCGGTGGCAATACCCTGAAAGCGGATGTGTCGATATCAGTCACTGAACTGGGTTCGTTACTCGATCACACCGGGCCACATCTGGAGGCTGAAGAGTATATCGCCCGAACGTTCGGCGCAGAGCAGAGTTATATGGTGACTAACGGCACCTCCACCTCAAACAAAATTGTGGGGATGTATGCCGCGCCAACCGGCAGTACGCTGTTGATTGACCGTAACTGCCATAAGTCGCTCGCGCATTTGTTGATGATGAGCGACGTCGTGCCGATCTGGCTGAAACCAACGCGTAATGCGCTCGGTATTCTGGGCGGCATTCCGAAGCGTGAGTTCACGCGCGAGAGTATTGCGAACAAAGTTGCCACCACGGCGCAGGCGCAGTGGCCAGTTCATGCCGTGATCACTAACTCAACCTATGACGGCCTGCTGTATAACACTAACTGGATCAAACAGACGCTGGATGTCCCCTCTATCCACTTCGATTCTGCCTGGGTGCCCTATACCCACTTTCATCCCATTTATCAGGGGAAAAGCGGGATGAGCGGTGAACGGGTGCCTGGCAAGGTGATTTTCGAAACGCAATCCACCCACAAAATGTTGGCGGCGCTATCGCAGGCGTCGCTGATTCATATTAAAGGGGATTATGACGAAGAGACCTTCAACGAAGCGTTTATGATGCACACCTCGACCTCGCCGAGTTATCCGATTGTCGCCTCCATCGAGACGGCGGCAGCGATGCTGCGGGGAAATTCCGGTAAGCGATTAATCAATCGCTCTGTGGAGCGCGCGTTACATTTTCGCAAAGAAGTGCAGCGGCTACGTGAAGAGTCTGACGGTTGGTTCTTTGATATCTGGCAGCCGGAAGAGGTTGATGAAGCCGCGTGCTGGCCGGTGGCACCCGGTGAAGACTGGCACGGATTTACCGATGCCGACGATGACCATATGTTCCTCGATCCGGTAAAAGTCACGATCCTGACGCCCGGTATGAACGAGCAAGGGGAGATGAGTAACGAGGGGATCCCCGCCGCGCTGGTGGCGAAATTCCTTGATGAGCGCGGCGTGGTGGTGGAGAAAACCGGGCCGTACAATCTGCTGTTTCTCTTCAGTATTGGTATCGATAAAACCCGGGCAATGGGGCTGTTGCGTGGACTGACCGAATTTAAACGCTCTTACGATCTCAATTTGCGCGTGAAGAATATGCTGCCGGATCTGTATGCAGAAGATCCTGATTTTTATCGCAACATGCGTATTCAGGATCTGGCGCAAGGGATCCACCAGCTCATCCGCCAACACGATCTTTCCGGTCTGATGCTGCGTGCGTTTGATACATTGCCGGAAATGATCATGACGCCGCATCAGGCCTGGCAGCGACAGATCAAAGGCGAAGTCGAAACGGTCCCCCTCGATCAACTGGTGGGACGTGTGTCGGCGAATATGATCCTGCCATACCCTCCCGGCGTGCCGCTGCTGATGCCGGGAGAAATGCTCACCGAGCAGAGTCGCGCCGTACTCGATTTTCTGCTGATGCTCTGTTCTGTTGGTCAGCGTTATCCGGGCTTTGAAACGGATATTCACGGGGCGAAACAGGATGACGACGGCGTATACCTCGTACGAGTCTTAAAAACGGCATGACGACTTGCCTTCAGCGCTCCCGGGCGGGTAACGTGCTGATGATAAATAACGGAGTGAAGACACTATGCTGGGATTAAAACAGGTTCACCATATTGCGATTATTGCGACAGACTATGCCGCGAGTAAGTCCTTCTATTGCGATATTTTGGGGTTTACGCTGCTGAGCGAGGCCTATCGCGCAGAACGAGACTCGTGGAAGGGCGATCTGGCGCTGAATGGACAATATGTGATTGAGCTTTTTTCATTTCCTTTCCCGCCGGCGCGTCCAGGGCATCCGGAAGCCTGTGGCTTGCGCCATCTGGCGTTCAGCGTGGATAACCTGGATAATGCGGTAGCGCATCTGGAAGCGAATCACGTAAATTGTGAAGCCATCCGCATTGATCCCTTCACCAACAAGCGCTTCACCTTTTTTAAAGACCCGGATGGCCTGCCGCTCGAATTGTATGAGCAGTAAGGCTTGTTATTGTGACGATTGCCCGGTAACGTGCCGGGCAACGTCACTGTAAATAACCGCTATGACAACACTCACGCTGAACACCTCGCTTATCACTTCCCGACAGATACTGGTCGCCTTTAGCGGCGGTCTGGACTCTACCGTGCTTTTACACCAACTGGTGCAATGGCGGATGCAACAACCGACCCTCTCGCTTCGCGCCATGCACATCCATCATGGACTTAGCGCTCACGCCGATGAGTGGGTGGCACACTGTGAAGCCATCTGCGCGCAATGGCAGGTTCCGCTGGTGGTGGAGCGGGTCACGTTGGTGGACGCCGGGCTGGGAATCGAAGCGCAGGCCCGGCAGGCGCGGTATCAGGCATTTGCCGATGCGCTATTGCCCGGTGAGGTGTTGGTGACTGCCCAGCATCTTGACGATCAGTGTGAAACCTTTTTGCTGGCGCTCAAACGCGGCAGCGGACCGGCTGGGCTGTCTGCAATGGCGGAGAGTGCTGCGTTTGCGGGCACGTTACTCATTCGTCCGTTTTTGACACAACCCCGTGCGGCACTGGAGCAATGGGCAAGGCAACATCAGCTTCGCTGGATTGAAGATGAAAGCAATCAGGATGACGCCTACGATCGCAACTTCCTGCGTTTGCAGGTTCTGCCGCTTCTGCAACAGCGCTGGCAGCATTTCGCTGACGCCACGGCACGCAGCGCAGCGCTGTGTGCTGAACAAGAGAGTCTGCTGGATGAACTGCTTGCCGATGAACTGTCTTCTTGCACCACAGATAACGGCACGCTGGAGTTAACGCCGCTCATGGCGATGAGCCGTGTCCGGCGCGCTGCGCTACTTCGCCGCTGGCTGGCGGCGAAAAATGCGCCGATGCCTTCACGCGATGGACTGGAACGTCTCTGGCAGGAGGTGGCGCTGGCGCGTGAAGATGCGTCACCGTGCCTGCGTTTCGGCGAGTACGAGGTGCGGCGCTTTCAGGGACAGTTGTGGTGGATTAAATCTGTTGTCGGACAAAGTGAGACAATACTGCCCTGGCCTCGCTGGCAGTTACCGCTCACGTTGCCTGCCGGGCTGGGCCATCTGCGGTTACTGGTGGGGGACGAATTACGCGCGCCTCATGAGGATGAGCGTGTCAGTATCCGTTTTAAAGCGCCGGGAATGCTGCATATCGTTGGCCGTAGCGGTGGCCGCAAGCTCAAGAAAATCTGGCAGGAGTTGAATGTACCTTCCTGGCGACGAGATACCACGCCATTGCTGTTTTACGGCGAAACGCTGATTGCGGCTGCAGGCGTATTTGTCACGCGTGACGGCGCGGCGGGTGAGGAGTCGGGGGTGAGACTGGTGTGGGATCAAATCGGTGGAAATGCCTGATGGCGCAGCGCCACCAGGCAATATGGGTTCAGGATTCGCTAACCACCACGGTACCGATTTCCGGATGGCTGAAGCTGACAATTTTATCGAGACGAAGCTCGCGCGTTTCACCCGCAACCTCGGTGATTAGGTATTCCACGTTTTTCCGTGAAACCAAATCGTTGGCTTTCGCTTGCAAAACTTCACCATCTTTCAGTTCCAGCGTCAGTAATAAATGATGCTGGCAGGCGAGCTCAAGGTTGTCGTAGTCATCACAGTTGATGGGTTGGTATGTATCATTCATTGACATAATCGCTCACCAGTAAGTTCGCCGCAGCATACGCCGCCTTTTCCCTGACCGACTCTGAAAGGGCACTGTCTGCCGCTATTTCATTAAGCACCTTCAATACGCAACCCAGCGCATCCGGGATATACCCTAAGTCTCCGCTGGCGATTTCCGCATACCGCTTGCGTATTAACTCACAATATTTTTCCACATGCCCTCCTGTCAGCATTCTGACTTAACCGTGGATGCAAGTCTAAGCCTACGAAGATAAACTCTGTTTAGCAAGGTGACTATACCACAGCCATTCACGCAATATCAGCGCCTGATTGATGATCCCCGGACAGCCTTTTGGCTCCTTTTTCGCTACAATGGCTGCCTGATTCGAAAGGAGTTTTTCCATGGCGCTTAAAGCGACAATTTATAAAGCCGTCGTCAACGTGGCTGACCTTGACCGCAACCAGTTTCTTGATGCGGCGTTGACGCTGGCGCGTCACCCCTCTGAAACCCAGGAACGAATGATGTTGCGTCTGCTGGCGTGGATTAAGTATGCGGATGAGCGTCTCCAGTTTACGCGTGGCTTAAGCGCAGAGGATGAACCGGAAGCGTGGTTGCGTAACGATCATCTGGGTATCGACTTGTGGGTTGAACTGGGGCTACCGGATGAGCGCCGTATTAAGAAAGCGTGTTCGCAGGCTGCTGATGTGGCGCTGTTTGCCTACAATAGCCGGGCGGCGCAGATCTGGTGGCAGCAGAATCAAAGCAAATGCGCGCAGTTTTCGAATCTCACTGTCTGGTATCTGGATGATGAACAACTGGCCCAGCTAAGCGCCTTTGCGAGCCGTACCATGACGCTACAGGCGACAATTCAGGACGGGGAGATCTGGCTGTCTGATTCTCAGAATAATCTGGAAATTCATCTGACGCCGTGGCAACAACCGGTATGATCGTCATTTCGCGGACTGTCTCGATCCCCGACGATGAGCTGGAGATCACCGCCATTCGCGCCCAGGGCGCAGGAGGACAGCACGTCAATAAGACCTCAACGGCGATACATTTGCGTTTTGACATTCGGGCCTCCAGCCTGCCAGAGTATTATAAGGACCGTCTGCTGGCTGCCAGCCATCATCTGATTACCGCTGATGGCGTGATGATTATTAAGGCGCAGGAGTACCGCAACCAGGAACTTAACCGGGAAGCGGCGATTGCCAGACTGGTAGCGGTTATAAAAGAGCTCACCGCAGTACAAAAAAGCCGACGCGCAACCCGACCGACGCGGGCATCGAAAGAGCGAAGATTAAACTCGAAGGCGCAGAAATCCTCAGTAAAAGCCCTTCGCGGTAAAGTCCGTCGTGATGACTGACGGGCAGGAATAAAATGTGATAGGGAGTCAGGGTGAAAAAAACACTACTTTCAGCGATGGCGGCATTTACGCTCTTCGCATTGATTGGCTGTAACAACCGTTCAGAGGTTGATGTTATCCAGCCGACTCAGGTTGCAGAATTAAAACCGATGCAGCAAAGCTGGCGGGGCATTCTGCCTTGTGCCGACTGCGAGGGTATTGAGACCTCACTGTTTCTGGAGAAAGATGGCACATGGGTAATGAACGAACGCTATCAGGGCGTGCGTGAAGAGCCGTCTTCTTTTGCTTCCTACGGCACCTGGGCGCGCACGGCCGATAAACTGGTGCTGACCGACAGTCAGGGTGAGAAGTCTTATTATCGCGCGAAAGGCGAAGCGCTGGAGATGTTGGATCGGGAAGGCAATCCGGTTGAATCACAGTTTAACTATACGCTTGAACCGGTGAAATCCAGTTTGCCGGTAACGCCAATGGCGATGCGTGGCATGTATTTCTATATGGCGGATGCCGCGACCTTTACCGACTGCGCAACCGGAAAGCAGGTTTCTGTTGCCAGTAACGCAGAACTGGAACGCGGTTATCTTGCGGCGCGTGGCACCAGTGAGAAACCGGTGCTGTTGTCCGTCGAAGGGCACTTCACGCTGGAGGCGAATCCGGATACCCATGAGCCGGTGAAAACGCTGATGGCCGATAAAGAGATTAAATTTATTCCGGGTAAGAGCTGCACCGACTGAGTGATGGACTCAATGATAGCTGTCCGGGTGACTGGACAGTTATCGTCTTACCCGCAGTTTTGCTATTGTGTATCGCGCTTAACGCGTCAGTCCTACAAAACGTCCCGTCTTGATATAAATCCCTAACTTCAAATGACCGACATAGCGTAGCTGCGTTTCTGGCTTAAATGCGGCAACGTCGCCTTCCCGCATGTGCATCAGGTCAGCAGGGCTGATCCAGCCCGATTGCGCCAGGGTTAGCGGATGTCCCGCTTTGGTAAACGCATCAGTGACGAATTCGGAGCAAAACCACGCCGTTTTTTCTCCCTCGCGGGGATCGCTCAACTGCGCTTTCGCCAGCCCGCTGACGCACTGTTGCCGGAAATCCGCAGAGAAGGGGTTTAGCGAACACATCTGGCGAGTCACCATAAACGGAATGAATTCCACGATACCGCGATAGTTATAGCCGCTGTCTTTGATTTTATAGGCGAAGGTTTTGATCTCAGCGGCCTGTTGCGGAGTCAGCTCCGGGACTCTCAGGGCAAAAAGTTTATCACTGTGTTTCATCGCCTGTTTGAGTGACACGATTTGTACCCCAGCACCGGTGGCTTCTGCGACTTCATTATCGCCCAGATAGACGGCAACATGGCTTACGGAAGCATTGCTGAACGCGCGGATGCCTAATGAGGTCACCCCGAGGCTGGAGGAGAACAACAGATCGCCTGGCTTAAGGTCGGTATCGGTAATTTCGACGAGTGCTTTATTCGTAAATGAGCTCTGGCGCTGGAATGTAACCGCCCATTTTTTGGATTGTGCATCAATGGCGGCGGCGGATTTATTCGGTGGGCTGACGTCAACGGTGCAGGCCGAAAGCAAAAGAAGGCAAGGGAGGAACAGGCGGTAATACGCCGTGAGTTTAGCCATTTTATACAATCCATGTAAAAAAGAGGCCCTGAAAATCAGAGCCTCTTATGACATCAGCCTTTAATCTGTTTAACCAAATAGTTGACGATGTCGCCGGTTTTTATCAACTGTTTCTCGCCATTGCGACGGTATTTGTATTCAATATCGTCGTTGTCGAGGTTACGGTCGCCCAGCACGATAGTGTGCGGAATACCGATCAGTTCCATATCGGCGAACATCACGCCTGGGCGCTCTTTACGGTCGTCCATCAGCACTTCGATGCCCTGCGCACGCAGTTCGGCATACAGTTTTTCCGCCAGTTCCTGCACACGATAGGACTTGTGCATGTTCATCGGCAGAATCGCCACCTGGAACGGCGCGATAGCGTCAGGCCATACGATCCCGCGCTCGTCGTAGTTCTGCTCAATAGCCGCTGCTACCACGCGTGTGACCCCGATACCGTAACAACCCATAGTCAGGATCTGGTTGCGGCCATCTTCACCCTGGACGGCGGCTTTCATTGCTTCCGAGTACTTGGTGCCCAACTGGAAGATATGACCGACTTCGATACCGCGTTTGATCAGCAACGTGCCTTTTCCATCCGGGCTTGGATCGCCGGCGACGACGTTACGGATATCAGCGACTTCCGGGGTTGCGACATCGCGATCCCAGTTAATGCCGAAGTAATGCTTACCATCCACGTTAGCGCCTGCCGCGAAATCACTCATTGCGGCAACGGTACGGTCAATAATCACCGGCACTGGCATGTTTACCGGGCCCAAAGAACCCGGACCGGCATTCACCAGCGCGCGGATCTCTTCTTCGGTTGCAAACGTCAGCGGGCTGGCAACCTGCGGCAGTTTTTCCGCTTTGACTTCGTTCAATTCGTGATCGCCGCGAACCAGCAGTGCGACCAGCGGAGACTTGCTGTCTTCCACGGCTTTCACCAGCAGGGTTTTCACGGTTTTCTCGATTGGCAGACTAAACTGTTCAACCAGCTCGGCGATAGTTTTTGCGTTCGGCGTATCAACCAGCGTCATTTCTTGCGTTGCAGCGGCGCGCGGCGCTTTTGGCGCAACGGCTTCCGCAAATTCAATGTTGGCCGCGTAGTCAGAGGAATCAGAGAAGATCACATCGTCTTCGCCGCTCTGTGCCAGTACCTGGAATTCGTGCGAGGCGCTGCCGCCGATAGAACCGGTGTCAGCCTGTACCGCGCGGAAATCCAGCCCCATGCGGCTGAAGATCTTGCTATAAGCCGCGTACATCGCGTCGTAGGTTTCCTGCAGAGATTCCTGAGAAGTATGGAAAGAGTACGCATCTTTCATCAGGAATTCACGGGAGCGCATCACGCCGAAACGCGGACGCACTTCGTCACGGAATTTAGTCTGAATCTGGTAGAAGTTCAGCGGCAGCTGTTTGTAAGAGCTGAGCTCGTTACGAATCAGATCGGTGATCACTTCTTCATGCGTTGGGCCAAGTACGAACGGACGATCGCCACGGTCAGCAATACGCAGCAGTTCCGGACCGTACTGTTCCCAACGACCACTCTCTTGCCACAGTTCAGAAGGTTGAACCACCGGCATTAACACCTCGATCGCACCGGCGTTGTTCATCTCTTCACGCACGATGTTCTCAACTTTTTTCAGGACGCGCACGCCGGTCGGCAGCCAGGTGTATAACCCGGAGGCCAGCTTGCGGATCATCCCGGCGCGTAGCATCAGCTGGTGGCTGATCACCTCGGCGTCGGCAGGTGTCTCCTTCAGAGTGGAGAGCAGATATTGGCTAGTACGCATGTTGTTACGGTTCCAGTTGAACGATCGAACAGGCTCAATGTGAGCCTGACACAAAAAAAAGTAACTCAGTTTACCAGCGAGAAAGGGATGTCAAAAGAGAAGGGAGTGAAATTAGCGGGGTTCAAGCGCAAAGACTTCAAAACCCGTCTCGGTTACGCGCCAGCGCACGTTGAAATCATGCAGCCAGACAGCATAATTTTTACCGGTCTCTTCCCCTTTTCGATAGGCAGGACGCGGATCCTGCGCCAACACATCACGAATAAACGTCTTCAGCAGGGGATAACGTTTTTCCAGCGCGGGAAACTGTTGCTCAATCTCGTCGGTAAAACTCACCGACATTTCGGCTTGCGGTGCCTGTTGCGCGTAGCTGGCGGTCGCATTCGGTAGCGATTCCGCGAACGGCAGGTAAGGCTTGATATCGATGACCGGCGTACCGTCAACCAGATCCAGACTGCCCAGTTGCAGAATGACCTGATCTTTCTGACAGACAACGCCTTTCAGTTCAACCAGCGACATGCCGACGGGATTGGGGCGAAATGTTGAGCGCGTAGCAAATACGCCCATCCGCGCATTGCCGCCAAGACGAGGCGGGCGCACGGTGGGGTGCCATCCCCCTTCCATCGTCTGATGGAAAACAAAGATCACCCATAAGTGGCTGAATGCTTCAAGACCGCGTACCGCATCGGCCTGATTGTAAGGAGACAGCAGGTGCAGTTCGCCGTTGACGCTTTTTACCAGCCCTGGCTGGCGGGGAACGGCGAACTTCTCTTTGTAAGGCGAGCGAATGACACCGATTTGCTCAAACTGAAAATGACTCATTTAGCCGAGATGTTGAGCGCAGAACCAATGCAGACAGCCTGACGATAACAACCCGGCGTCCCGCTGGTGACTTCACAGCTATGCAGTAACACGGCATTGGCTTTCATTTTTGACGCATTAATCTGCATGCGTTTACGTGCTGTCGGGATGTTCGGCGGAGAGTCCTGGTTAGAGGCCTGACAGGATTCACCGGTCACTTCACCGAGATCGCGGAACGGCTTGCCGACCAGATCTTCAGCATTGGTGTAAATTCTGACGGGAACAGCGCGCGGCGCTTTCGGTTTTTCCGGCTCCGCTTTTGGCGGGGTTGCGGTGCTTTGAACGGGTTCAACAGGGGATCTGCTTAGCATGGAACAGCCGCTCAGCATGAGTGCCAATAAACAGATCGGTAAAGCACGCATAATATTTCCTCAATGAATGATCTAACTGTCACATATTGAATCAGGAGCTTGCATAAATGACAAGACGGGCAAACGCCCGTCCTGAATGATATTACAGATTGTGAAAAGCGCCTAAAAATTACCAGCCCTTAACAGCACCACCGTTGAAGACTTTATTGGCGGCTTCGTAAACTTCGTCAGACTGATAGGCCTGAACGAATTTCTTCACGTTCTCCGCGTCTTTGTTATCTTCACGGGTCACGATCAGGTTGACGTACGGGGAATCTTTATCTTCAACGAAGATACCGTCTTTCGCCGGCGTCAGGTTGATCTGGCTGGCATAAGTGGTGTTGATTACCGCCAGAGCAATTTGCGCATCGTCAAGAGAACGCGGCAACTGAGGGGCTTCCAGTTCAACAATTTTCAGATTTTTCGGGTTCCCGACGATATCCAGTGAGGTCGGCAGCAGACCCACGCCATCTTTAAGTTTGATCAGACCGACTTTTTGCAGCAGCAGCAGAGAACGGCCCAGGTTGGTTGGATCGTTCGGAACCGCTACCTGTGCGCCATCCTGAAGCTCATCCAGAGATTTGATTTTTTTAGAGTAGCCCGCAATCGGATAAACGAAGGTATTGCCTGCGGCAACCAGCTTGTATCCGCGATCTTTGATCTGCTGATCCAGATACGGTTTGTGCTGGAAGGCGTTGGCATCGATATCGCCTTTGCTCAGCGCTTCGTTCGGCAGAACGTAGTCATTGAAGGTCACCAGTTCGACGTCCAGACCGTATTTTTCTTTCGCAACTTTTTGTGCGACTTCAGCTACCTGCTGTTCCGCACCGACAATCACGCCGACTTTGATGTGGTTTGGATCTTTTTCATCCTGACCGCAACCCACGAGTGCCAGAGAACCAATCAGGGCGCCGACTGCCGCAATGGTTTTGAATTTGAACGCCATGCTTATTTCCTTAATGTGATAATTGTGTTTTGTAGAACGTTACTTGTGCGTCACAGTCCGGACGATGCGATCGCCCGCGAACTGAATTAAATAAACCAGAACAACGAGTAATACCAGTACCGTATTCATAACAGTAGCATTGTATCCAATATAGCCGTACTGATAGCCGATCTGTCCAAGACCGCCGGCACCCACGGCACCGCCCATGGCGGAATAACCAACCAGGGTAATCAGCGTAATTGTCGCAGCGTTTACCAGCCCTGGCAGGGCTTCTGGCAGCAGCACCTTACGTACAATTTGCAGCGGTGTTGCGCCCATTGCGCGGGACGCTTCAATCAGGCCGGTCGGGATTTCCAGCAGGGCGTTTTCCACCATACGGGCGATAAACGGCGCCGCGCCGACGGTGAGCGGAACAATGGCAGCCTGCAAACCGATTGATGTCCCGACAATCACACGAGTGAACGGAATCATCCATACCAGCAGAATAATGAACGGAATCGAACGGAAGATGTTCACAACCGCAGACAGTGTGCGGTAGAGCTTCGCGTTCTCAATGATTTGCCCGGGACGCGTGACGTACAGCAGCACGCCAACGGGAAGACCAATCACAAAACCAAAGAACCCGGATACGAAGGTCATCGCCAGCGTTTCCCAGACGCCACGAACCAGCAGCCACATCATCGGCTCAGACATAACCCAGTACCTCTACTTTTACATGGTGTTCCTGCAGCCAGGCGATCGCGGCTTGCGTTTCTTCTTGTGTGCCGTGCATTTCAGTCAGCATGATGCCGAACTTCACGCCGCCGGCGTAATCCATCTGCGCGCTAATAATGTTGTTATTCACGTTAAAGCGGCGCGCTGTTTCGGAAAGCAGCGGCGCATCCACCGACTGACCGGTGAATTCCATGCGCAACATCGGGACGCTGTCGGTCGTCGATTCCGCTTTGAGGCGTGCCAGATAATCTTCCGGAATATCCAGATGCAGTGTGGACTGAATAAATTTCTGCGCCAGGGGCGTTTTCGGGTGGGAAAACACTTCGCTGACGGTATCTTGCTCAATCAGCTCACCGTTGCTGATGACGGCTACGCAGTCGCAGATGCGTTTCACCACGTCCATTTCGTGCGTGATCAGTAGAATGGTCAGGCCAAGGCGACGGTTAATGTCTTTCAGCAGTTCAAGAATGGAGCGAGTAGTGGCTGGGTCCAGCGCACTGGTCGCTTCATCACACAGCAACACTTTTGGCTGACTTGCCAGTGCACGGGCGATAGCGACACGCTGTTTCTGACCACCAGACAGATTCGCAGGGTAGCTGTCGTGCTTATCACCCAAGCCAACGAGATCGAGCAGTTCCGTCACGCGGCGCTTAATTTCTTCTTTTGGGGTGTTATCGAGTTCCAGCGGCAGCGCGACGTTACCAAAAACGGTTCGGGAGGCCAGCAGGTTGAAGTGCTGGAAAATCATGCCAATCTGACGACGCGCCTTAGTCAGTTCAGATTCTGATAGCGTCGTCAGTTCCTGTCCGCCAACCTGAACGCTTCCTTCTGTCGGGCGCTCCAGCAGGTTTACACAGCGGATCAGCGTACTTTTACCTGCGCCTGAGGCACCGATAACGCCATAAATTTGTCCGGCAGGAACATGCAGGCTAACGTTATTCAACGCCTGAATGGTGCGGGTCCCCTGATGGAACACTTTGGTGATATTCGAAAGTTTAATCATTGATTATTTATTATCGTAATGAAGTTACCGTGGCATTTTCGTCTGTCTGATGCGGTCAAAAGCCGTCAACAAAATGGATGTTAAGGCATCCAGACGTCTAAATCAATCAGGGTTTCTACGATGAGCACTTTCTTGCCTGCCGAAACATGCGATACTAGCGCCACATGCCTTATTCAGGAGCTATAAAAGGTGGCAAAGTCCGTACCCGCTATTTTTCTCGACCGTGACGGCACAATTAATGTTGATCACGGCTACGTACACGAAATCGACGAGTTCGAATTTATCGACGGTGTTATTGATGCTATGCGCGAGCTTAAAACACTGGGCTATGCGCTGGTAGTTGTCACCAACCAGTCAGGGATTGCGCGCGGCAAATTTACCGAAGCGCAGTTTGAAACATTAACAGAGTGGATGGACTGGTCACTGGCCGATCGCGATGTCGACCTCGACGGTATCTATTATTGTCCACACCACCCGCAAGGCAGTGTGGAAGAGTATCGCCAGGTTTGTGATTGTCGTAAGCCGCATCCCGGTATGCTGATCTCGGCCCGCGATTTCCTGCACATTGATATGGCCGCGTCTTATATGGTGGGCGACAAATTAGAAGATATGCAGGCTGCGGCTGCGGCAGGAGTCGGGACAAAAGTGTTAGTGCGAACCGGCAAGCCCATTACTGCGGAAGCAGAAAATGCGGCAGATTGGGTATTAAATAGTCTTGCTGATCTGCCATCGGCGATAAAAAAGCAGCAAAAATAAGCATTGTGGTTAAAAGGTGAGCGGTTGAAATAAAACTGCATTTTTCCGCTTGTCTTCCTGAGTCGACTCCCTATAATGCGCCTCCATCGACACGGCGGATGTGAATCACTTCACACAAACAGCCGGTTCGGTTGAAGAGAAAAATCCTGAAAATCAGGGTTGACTCTGAAAGAGGAAAGCGTAATATACGCCACCTCGCGACAGAGCGCTAAAGCGCGTCGCAACTGCTCTTTAACAATTTATCAGACAATCTGTGTGGGCACTCAGAGTGACATGGATTCTTAACGTCGCAAGACGAAAAATGAATACCAAGTCTCAAAGAGTGAACACGTAATTCATTACGACGTTTAATTCTAGGAGCATCAAACTTAAATTGAAGAGTTTGATCATGGCTCAGATTGAACGCTGGCGGCAGGCCTAACACATGCAAGTCGAACGGTAACAGGAAGCAGCTTGCTGCTTTGCTGACGAGTGGCGGACGGGTGAGTAATGTCTGGGAAACTGCCCGATGGAGGGGGATAACTACTGGAAACGGTAGCTAATACCGCATAATGTCGCAAGACCAAAGAGGGGGACCTTCGGGCCTCTTGCCATCGGATGTGCCCAGATGGGATTAGCTAGTTGGTGAGGTAACGGCTCACCAAGGCGACGATCCCTAGCTGGTCTGAGAGGATGACCAGCCACACTGGAACTGAGACACGGTCCAGACTCCTACGGGAGGCAGCAGTGGGGAATATTGCACAATGGGCGCAAGCCTGATGCAGCCATGCCGCGTGTATGAAGAAGGCCTTCGGGTTGTAAAGTACTTTCAGCGGGGAGGAAGGTGTTGTGGTTAATAACCGCAGCAATTGACGTTACCCGCAGAAGAAGCACCGGCTAACTCCGTGCCAGCAGCCGCGGTAATACGGAGGGTGCAAGCGTTAATCGGAATTACTGGGCGTAAAGCGCACGCAGGCGGTCTGTCAAGTCGGATGTGAAATCCCCGGGCTCAACCTGGGAACTGCATTCGAAACTGGCAGGCTTGAGTCTCGTAGAGGGGGGTAGAATTCCAGGTGTAGCGGTGAAATGCGTAGAGATCTGGAGGAATACCGGTGGCGAAGGCGGCCCCCTGGACGAAGACTGACGCTCAGGTGCGAAAGCGTGGGGAGCAAACAGGATTAGATACCCTGGTAGTCCACGCCGTAAACGATGTCTATTTGGAGGTTGTGCCCTTGAGGTGTGGCTTCCGGAGCTAACGCGTTAAATAGACCGCCTGGGGAGTACGGCCGCAAGGTTAAAACTCAAATGAATTGACGGGGGCCCGCACAAGCGGTGGAGCATGTGGTTTAATTCGATGCAACGCGAAGAACCTTACCTGGTCTTGACATCCACAGAACTTGGCAGAGATGCCTTGGTGCCTTCGGGAACTGTGAGACAGGTGCTGCATGGCTGTCGTCAGCTCGTGTTGTGAAATGTTGGGTTAAGTCCCGCAACGAGCGCAACCCTTATCCTTTGTTGCCAGCGGTTAGGCCGGGAACTCAAAGGAGACTGCCAGTGATAAACTGGAGGAAGGTGGGGATGACGTCAAGTCATCATGGCCCTTACGACCAGGGCTACACACGTGCTACAATGGCATATACAAAGAGAAGCGACCTCGCGAGAGCAAGCGGACCTCATAAAGTATGTCGTAGTCCGGATTGGAGTCTGCAACTCGACTCCATGAAGTCGGAATCGCTAGTAATCGTGGATCAGAATGCCACGGTGAATACGTTCCCGGGCCTTGTACACACCGCCCGTCACACCATGGGAGTGGGTTGCAAAAGAAGTAGGTAGCTTAACCTTCGGGAGGGCGCTTACCACTTTGTGATTCATGACTGGGGTGAAGTCGTAACAAGGTAACCGTAGGGGAACCTGCGGTTGGATCACCTCCTTACCTTAAAGAACCTGCCTTTGTAGTGCCCACACAGATTGTCTGATGAAAAGTAAAAAGCAAGGCGTCTTGCCGAAGCAGACTTCAGTGTCCCCTTCGTCTAGAGGCCCAGGACACCGCCCTTTCACGGCGGTAACAGGGGTTCGAATCCCCTAGGGGACGCCACTTGCTGGTTTGTGTGAGTGAAAGTCGCCGGCCTTTGTATCTCAAAACTGACTCAGCGAGTCATGTTTGAGATATTTGCTCTTTAAAAATCTGGATCAAGCTGAAAATTGAAACGACACACTGTTAATGGTGTGTTCGAGTCTCTCAAATTTTCGCAACACGATGATGAATCGAAAGAAACATCTTCGGGTTGTGAGGTTAAGCGACTAAGCGTACACGGTGGATGCCCTGGCAGTCAGAGGCGATGAAGGACGTGCTAATCTGCGAAAAGCGTCGGTAAGGTGATATGAACCGTTATAGCCGGCGATGTCCGAATGGGGAAACCCAGTGCAATTCGTTGCACTATCGTTAACTGAATCCATAGGTTAACGAGGCGAACCGGGGGAACTGAAACATCTAAGTACCCCGAGGAAAAGAAATCAACCGAGATTCCCCCAGTAGCGGCGAGCGAACGGGGAGCAGCCCAGAGCCTGAATCAGCATGTGTGGTAGTGGAACGGTCTGGAAAGGCCGGCGATACAGGGTGACAGCCCCGTACACAAAATTGCATGTGTTGTGAGCTCGATGAGTAGGGCGGGACACGTGGTATCCTGTCTGAATATGGGGGGACCATCCTCCAAGGCTAAATACTCCTGACTGACCGATAGTGAACCAGTACCGTGAGGGAAAGGCGAAAAGAACCCCGGCGAGGGGAGTGAAAAAGAACCTGAAACCGTGTACGTACAAGCAGTGGGAGCCTCTTTATGGGGTGACTGCGTACCTTTTGTATAATGGGTCAGCGACTTATATTCTGTAGCAAGGTTAACCGAATAGGGGAGCCGAAGGGAAACCGAGTCTTAACTGGGCGTTAAGTTGCAGGGTATAGACCCGAAACCCGGTGATCTAGCCATGGGCAGGTTGAAGGTTGGGTAACACTAACTGGAGGACCGAACCGACTAATGTTGAAAAATTAGCGGATGACTTGTGGCTGGGGGTGAAAGGCCAATCAAACCGGGAGATAGCTGGTTCTCCCCGAAAGCTATTTAGGTAGCGCCTCGTGAATTCATCTCCGGGGGTAGAGCACTGTTTCGGCTAGGGGGCCATCCCGGCTTACCAACCCGATGCAAACTGCGAATACCGGAGAATGTTATCACGGGAGACACACGGCGGGTGCTAACGTCCGTCGTGAAGAGGGAAACAACCCAGACCGCCAGCTAAGGTCCCAAAGTCATGGTTAAGTGGGAAACGATGTGGGAAGGCTCAGACAGCCAGGATGTTGGCTTAGAAGCAGCCATCATTTAAAGAAAGCGTAATAGCTCACTGGTCGAGTCGGCCTGCGCGGAAGATGTAACGGGGCTAAACCATGCACCGAAGCTGCGGCAGCGACACTAAGTGTTGTTGGGTAGGGGAGCGTTCTGTAAGCCTGTGAAGGTGTGCTGTGAGGCATGCTGGAGGTATCAGAAGTGCGAATGCTGACATAAGTAACGATAAAGCGGGTGAAAAGCCCGCTCGCCGGAAGACCAAGGGTTCCTGTCCAACGTTAATCGGGGCAGGGTGAGTCGACCCCTAAGGCGAGGCCGAAAGGCGTAGTCGATGGGAAACAGGTTAATATTCCTGTACCAGGTGTTACTGCGAAGGGGGGACGGAGAAGGCTATGTTGGCCGGGCGACGGTTGTCCCGGTTTAAGCGTGTAGGTGTGTGTTCCAGGTAAATCCGGTTCACTTTAACACTGAGGCGTGATGACGAGGCACTACGGTGCTGAAGCAACAAATGCCCTGCTTCCAGGAAAAGCCTCTAAGCATCAGGTAACATCAGATCGTACCCCAAACCGACACAGGTGGTCAGGTAGAGAATACCAAGGCGCTTGAGAGAACTCGGGTGAAGGAACTAGGCAAAATGGTGCCGTAACTTCGGGAGAAGGCACGCTGATATGTAGGTGAAGCGATTTACTCGTGGAGCTGAAATCAGTCGAAGATACCAGCTGGCTGCAACTGTTTATTAAAAACACAGCACTGTGCAAACACGAAAGTGGACGTATACGGTGTGACGCCTGCCCGGTGCCGGAAGGTTAATTGATGGGGTTATCCGTAAGGAGAAGCTCTTGATCGAAGCCCCGGTAAACGGCGGCCGTAACTATAACGGTCCTAAGGTAGCGAAATTCCTTGTCGGGTAAGTTCCGACCTGCACGAATGGCGTAATGATGGCCAGGCTGTCTCCACCCGAGACTCAGTGAAATTGAACTCGCTGTGAAGATGCAGTGTACCCGCGGCAAGACGGAAAGACCCCGTGAACCTTTACTATAGCTTGACACTGAACACTGGTCCTTGATGTGTAGGATAGGTGGGAGGCTTTGAAGCGCGGACGCCAGTTCGTGTGGAGCCGTCCTTGAAATACCACCCTTTAATGGCTGGTGTTCTAACGTGGGCCCGTAATCCGGGTTGCGGACAGTGTCTGGTGGGTAGTTTGACTGGGGCGGTCTCCTCCTAAAGAGTAACGGAGGAGCACGAAGGTTAGCTAATCCTGGTCGGACATCAGGAGGTTAGTGCAAAGGCATAAGCTAGCTTGACTGCGAGCGTGACGGCGCGAGCAGGTGCGAAAGCAGGTCTTAGTGATCCGGTGGTTCTGAATGGAAGGGCCATCGCTCAACGGATAAAAGGTACTCCGGGGATAACAGGCTGATACCGCCCAAGAGTTCATATCGACGGCGGTGTTTGGCACCTCGATGTCGGCTCATCACATCCTGGGGCTGAAGTAGGTCCCAAGGGTATGGCTGTTCGCCATTTAAAGTGGTACGCGAGCTGGGTTTAGAACGTCGTGAGACAGTTCGGTCCCTATCTGCCGTGGGCGCTGGAGAATTGAGGGGGGCTGCTCCTAGTACGAGAGGACCGGAGTGGACGCATCACTGGTGTTCGGGTTGTCATGCCAATGGCACTGCCCGGTAGCTAAATGCGGAAGAGATAAGTGCTGAAAGCATCTAAGCACGAAACTTGCCCCGAGATGAGTTCTCCCTGACCCTTTAAGGGTCCTGAAGGAACGTTGAAGACGACGACGTTGATAGGCCGGGTGTGTAAGCGCAGCGATGCGTTGAGCTAACCGGTACTAATGAACCGTGAGGCTTAACCTTACAACGCCGAAGCTGTTTTGGCGGATTGAGAGAAAATTTTCAGCGTGATTACAGATTAGATTAACCGGCGAAAGGCGGGTTAATAAACAGAATTTGCCTGGCGGCCGTAGCGCGGTGGTCCCACCTGACCCCATGCCGAACTCAGAAGTGAAACGCCGTAGCGCCGATGGTAGTGTGGGGTTTCCCCATGCGAGAGTAGGGAACTGCCAGGCATCAAATTAAGCAGTAAACTGATGTAAAAATCAGTGGTTGTAGAAAAATTCGGTGGAGCGGTAGTTCAGTTGGTTAGAATACCTGCCTGTCACGCAGGGGGTCGCGGGTTCGAGTCCCGTCCGTTCCGCCACTTATTAAGAGCCCTGAGTTAACACTCAGGGCTTTTTCTTTGCCTTAAATCTAATTGTTGCTAAAAACGCAAAAATCCTCTGCATTTTTCGCTCTTTTTCCACAAAACGCAAAACGTCATAATCCTCTCAGTTAACGAACATGATGAATCAAAGAGGAATTATTATGACTATCCCGGCATTCGGTTTAGGTACCTTCCGTCTTAAGGACGATGTTGTTATTGCATCCGTAAAAACGGCTCTGGAGCTCGGTTACCGTGCTGTCGATACTGCACAAATCTATGATAATGAAGCCGCAGTTGGCCAGGCAATTGCAGAGAGCGGCGTTCCGCGCAATGAGTTGTACATTACGACCAAGATCTGGATTGAGAATCTGAGCAAAGACAAGCTGATCCCTAGCCTGAAAGAGAGCCTGAAAAAACTGCGTACTGATTATGTTGATCTGACGCTGATCCATTGGCCATCACCAAATGATGCTGTATCGGTTGAGGAATTCATGCAGGCGCTGCTGGAAGCGAAAAAGCAGGGACTGACGCGTGAAATCGGTATCTCTAACTTCACTATCCCGCTGATGGAAAAAGCCATTGCAGCGGTCGGTGCTGAAAATATCGCGACTAACCAGATTGAACTGTCTCCTTACCTGCAAAATGGCAAAGTGGTTGACTGGGCGAAAGCACACGGTATCCACATCACGTCTTACATGACGCTGGCATATGGTAAGGCACTGAAAGATGAAGTGATTACCCGCATCGCGGCGAAACACAACGCCACCGCAGCTCAGGTGATCCTGGCATGGGCGATGGATGAAGGTTACTCGGTCATTCCTTCTTCCACTAAGCGAGAAAACCTGGCAAGCAACCTGTTGGCGCTGGATCTAACGTTAGATGCCGAAGATAAAAAAGCGATCGCTGCTCTGGATTGCAACAATCGCCTGGTAAGCCCGGAAGGACTGGCTCCGCAGTGGGATTAATGCGTTAACCCCTGAATGCCTTTAACCCTCTTTAACAGCTCCTCCGGGAGCTGTTCTTATATATTCACTCAGAAAATCGATAAATGCCCGAATACGCGTACTCACGGCACGATCGCTGTAATAGACGGCGCTGAACGGCATCTCTACCGGCAGGCGTTTATCGGCCATCAGCTCCACCAGTTCACCTCGCGCAATTTCCCGATCAATCATGTAGTCCGACAGGCAGGCAATGCCGTTTCCGCTGAGGCAGAGCTGTTTAAGCGTTTCGCCGCTGTTTGACGAAATTCCACAGACAATCTCGTGAAGTTGCCCATCGCTACAAGCGATAGGCCAGGTGTTGAGGGATACGGGTTCGGTGAAACCCAGGCACAGGTGTGCTTTTAGCTCTTCCACTGTTTCCGGCTTCCCGTATCGTTCAAGATAGTCCGGCGAGGCAATAATCTTCCGATAGCTGTTAAAGAGCGGTCGGGCGCGGAGACTGGAATCCGTCAATGTGCCTGCACGGATTGCAATATCCACTTTTCTCTCGATCAAATTGATAAAGGTTTCAGAGGAAACAAGAGAAAGCGTAATTTCCGGGTAACGTTCGCGGAAAGGCTTTATCAACGGCATCAGAAAATGCAGCATCACCGGCGTGGCGGCATCGATACGGAGCACCCCGCGTGGAGTGCTGCGTGTCTCCATGATTTCCGTTTCTGCCGCCGCCATCTCCTGCAACAAAGACTGGACGCGGCGAAAATAGCGTTCACCTTCTTCTGTCAGGCTGAGCTGCCGGGTTGTGCGGTTGAGTAAACTCACGCCAAGCTTCATTTCCAGCTTTTTTACTGCCCGGCTTACCGCTGAGTTTGCCTGACCTAACTGTTCTGCCGCCCGGCTGAAACTTCCGCTTTCTACCACTGAAACAAAAATGGCGAGTTCTTCTGAAGTTGCTTTCATTTTTGCACCCGAAGCAAAATTGTATTGAGATTTTGGATATTTTTGTTATTAAACCATCCCGGCATACTGCGTGTCATCCGAATACTGATGATATGGAGTGATTTATGCCTCTCGCGTTATTTGCGCTGACAATAAGTGCTTTTGCTATTGGCACAACCGAATTTGTGATTGTAGGCCTGGTGCCGACAATTGCCGAACAACTGGCCATTTCTCTGCCTTCTGCGGGGATGTTGGTTTCCATCTATGCTCTCGGCGTGGCGATTGGCGCGCCAGTACTGACGGCATTGACTGGACGTCTGCCGCGTAAGCCGTTGCTGGTTGCGCTGATGGTCCTGTTCACGGCGGGCAACCTGCTGGCATGGCAGGCTCCTGGCTATATGACGCTGATTGCGGCCCGTTTACTGACCGGTCTGGCTCATGGCGTGTTCTTCTCGATTGGCTCCACCATTGCCACCAGTCTGGTAGCAAAAGAAAAAGCGGCTTCTGCCATTGCCATCATGTTTGGTGGTCTGACGGTTGCTCTGGTAACCGGGGTTCCTCTGGGGACGTTCATCGGTCAGTATTTTGGCTGGCGCGAAACCTTTCTGGCCGTTTCTGTGTTGGGCGTGATTGCGCTGATCAGCAGTCAGTGGCTCATTCCGGCGAACATTCCGGGACGCGCCGCGGCGACGCTGCGTGACCAGTTGAGTGTCTTAACGCATCCACGCTTGTTGATCATCTATGCGATCACGGCATTGGGCTACGGCGGCGTCTTTACCGCATTTACCTTTCTGGCGCCGATGATGCAGGATCTGGCGGGTTTCTCGCCTGCCGCAGTGAGTTGGATCTTATTAGGCTATGGCGTATCCGTCGCGGTAGGTAACATCTGGGGCGGAAAACTGGCGGATAAACATGGGGCGGTGCCTGCGCTGAAGTTTATTTTCGCCGCACTGTTTGTACTGTTGCTCGTCTTTCAGTTTACCGCCACTATGCAGTACGCCGCGCTGGCAACGGTACTGGTGATGGGGATCTTTGCTTTCGGCAATGTACCGGGTTTGCAGGTCTATGTGGTGCAAAAAGCCGAACAATTTACGCCGAATGCGGTAGATGTGGCATCCGGCCTCAACATCGCGGCTTTTAACATCGGGATTGCGATCGGTTCTGTTGTCGGCGGACAGACGGTGGAGCACTTCGGCCTGGCGCAAACACCGTGGATTGGGGCATTGATTGTGTTGGGAGCCTTCCTGTTGATGGGGATTAGTGGTCGACTGGATAAACCCGCACGCGTAGCCGTGCTGGGTTAAGTACTTGAAGTAAGTGTGTGCTTACAAAACAATCTGCAATTGGTCGTTGAAAGTGTGAGCTAAAATCCCTATAACAGAAGAACCAGTCCGGCACCGGGCTGGTTGACGTTACAGAGGTTTGAAAGTCAAAAGTGCGAAAAAACACCTATGCCATGCGCTATGTTGCCGGACAACCCGCTGAGCGGATTTTGCCGCCCGGGTCATTTTCGAGCATCGGCCAGGCATTACCCGCCGGGGCGCCGTTAAGCAGTGAAGATCGGATCCGTATCCTGGTGTGGAATATCTTTAAGCAGCAGCGAGCGGAATGGCTTTCGGTGCTGAAGAATTTTGGCAAAGATGCGCACCTGGTGTTGTTACAGGAAGCGCAAACGACGCCGGAGCTGGTGAAGTTTGCGACGGCGAATTACCTGGCGGCCGATCAGGTGCCGGCATTTGTTCTGCCACAGCATCCGTCAGGGGTGATGACGCTCTCATCCGCGCATCCCGTATACTGTTGCCCACTTCGTGAGCGAGAGCCTATCCTGCGCCTGGCAAAATCGGCGCTGGTTACCGTCTATCCGTTGCCCGATACGCGACTGTTGATGGTCGTTAATATCCATGCGGTTAACTTTAGTCTGGGGGTCGATGTGTATAGTAAGCAGTTACTTCCAATCGGTGACCAGATTGCGCATCACAGCGGCCCGGTGATTATGGCCGGAGATTTTAATGCCTGGAGCCGACGCCGCATGAATGCGCTGTATCGCTTCGCGCGCGAAATGTCGTTGCGACAGGTTCGTTTTACTGACGATCAGCGCCGTCGCGCGTTTGGTCGCCCCCTGGATTTTGTCTTTTATCGAGGTCTGAACGTCAGTGAGGCTTCAGTACTGGTCACACGCGCATCCGATCACAATCCGCTACTCGTTGAATTCAGTCCCGGCAAACCTGTGCAGTAAGGTGTGTCAGGTCTGCCGTTGGGGCAGACCTGTAGTGGTGCTGCCCTTTATCTTGCAAACAACCAAAGGACAGCATAATGACAACACACTCCCACCACGATAACGTCGAAAAGCAGTTTGGCTCCCAGGCAAATGCCTATTTAACCAGTGCCGTGCATGCAACCGGTCGCGACTTGCAGCGTCTGGCTGAGCGCCTGTCTGCGTTCCCTCATGCCAGCGTACTGGATATGGGCTGTGGCGCCGGGCATGCAAGCTTTATCGCCGCGCAGAATGTGAAACAAGTGGTGGCTTACGATTTATCTTCGCAGATGCTTGACGTTGTGGCGCAGGCGGCAAAAGAGAAGGGATTAGCCAACATCACCACAAAGCAGGGCTATGCCGAAAGCCTGCCGTTTGAAGATGCTGCCTTTGACGTTGTTATCAGTCGTTATTCCGCGCATCACTGGCATGATGTGGGCAGAGCGCTGCGCGAAGTTAATCGGGTATTAAAACCGGGCGGAGTCCTGATTATTATGGATGTCATGTCCCCAGGGCATCCGGTCCGCGATATCTGGTTACAGACGGTGGAGGCATTGCGCGACACCTCGCACGTTCGCAACTATTCCAGCGGCGAATGGCTGGCGCTGATGAATGATGCAAACCTGATTGTTGATTCGTTGATAACCGACCGTTTGCCGCTGGAGTTTAGTTCATGGGTGACGAGAATGCGCACGCCCGCTGAACTGGTAGATGCGATTCGTCTGTATCAGGTAAGCGCCTCTGCGGAGGTGAAAGCTTACTTCGCTTTACAGGACGAGGGATCGTTTACCAGCGATACCATCATGGCCGAAGCGCACAAAGCGGCATAAAGAAAAAAGGCACCGGGGGAAATCGGTGCCTTTTAATATTGTGAGCTATCAGGAGTCTGGCGTGTTGTTGTTTTTCACAAACAACGTCAGTTGATCGCCGGGCTTCAGATTGTCCGTATCGTTGTTCCAGCGCATGACATCTTTGATGTTAACGCCGTGACGTTTAGCAATGCTCGAAAGCGAATCGCCCTTACGTACACGATAGGTAATGCTGTCGCTGTTTTTAGCCAGTTGCTGTGCACTGTTACCGGCACCCACCGTCAGACTTTGGCCCACTTTCAGCGTTGAACCACGCAGCTTATTCCACTGCTGCAGATCCTTCGTGCTCACGCCGAGACGTGAAGCAATGCCTGAAAGCGTATCGCCAGAGCGAACGGTGTAACTACGACTGTTCAGCGGGGTGTTATCAGCCACCAGAGTGGACTGTACGGCAGCAATTTCGCCAGAGGCCAGAGATTCACGCAGTTTCTCTGCATGCTTCTTTGGTACCATTACGTATTGCGGACCGCTTGCGCCCAGCGTGGAGCCTTTCACACCAGCATTAAAGGTCTTCAGCTTGCTGACGGGAATCCCCGCCATATCGGCAACCTGCGCCATTTCAACCGGACTGCTTAAACGAACACGCGCCAGTGCACGACTTTCGTCTGTGGTTGGCAGACGTACGCCATAACGTTTGCTGTTCTTGAGAATATCACTCAGGGCCAGCATTTTTGGCACGTACAGCTTCGTTTCCTGAGGCAACGGCAACGACCAGAAGTCGGTGGATTTCCCACGCGCTTTGTTCGTTTTAATCGCCTTCATGACCCGACCTTCACCGCTATTATAAGCCGCAACGGTCAGCAGCCAGTCGCCGTCAAACATTTTGTTCAGACGTTGCATCATGTCGAGCGCTGCGGTTGTGGAAGCCACCACATCGCGACGCGCGTCATAACTGCGGGTCTGTTTTAAACCATAATTGCGCCCCGTGCTCGGAATGATCTGCCAGATGCCTGCGGCATTGGCGCCAGACGTCGCATGAGGATCAAAAGCGCTCTCCACTATGGGTAGTAGTACCAGTTCCATTGGCATGTTACGTTTCTTAACTTGCCCGGCTATCCAGTACATATACGGCTCTGCCCGTAAAGTTACATCGTGGAGATAGCTCTTATTGCGTAAATACTTCTGTTTTTGTTCGCGAATCCGGTCGTTTTCCGGAATTCCCATCTTTAGCTCGTCGCCAATGAAAGCCCACAAGTCTTGATCCGGCGCGAGGGACGTCCCATCGTCCATCCATCGAGCCTGACTCGTAAACTTTCCTGCTTCCCCTTGACCAGCTGCAGAAAGGCTCTGTGCGTGCTGTTGGACATTACCGGCGTTTTGAGACGACTGGCAACCCACGAGCAGGACAGAGGCGAGTAAGATCGCTTTTGCCTTCATGTGTGTGTCAATAGTTGCTTAAAAGACGACCGATCATAACGGCGAAGTTTTGAAAAGGCAACCTGCAATTATCAGAAGCTGTCTTTCTTTGACCTTAACCAGGCAAATCGCTCTTCAGGGTGTTGCAATATTGTTTCTTTGTTAATTTCATTAATTAAATCAATATCTTCCGTTCTCAAAAAAATATTATTTTGCCGCTCATTTTTCAGAATAACGGGGAGTGTCATTTGTTTTTTTACCCGTAACTCATTAACTTTACGATAATAATCATTTATGAACGAATCGTGCGGCAGGATGCTCAGAGCAAACTTCATATTTGCTAAAGTATACTCATGGGCGCAACAAATGAGTGTATCGTCTGGAAGTGCGGATATTTTTTTAACTGATTGATACATCTGACTCGCTGTGCCTTCGAACAGGCGTCCACAACCACCCGAAAACAGCGTATCTCCGCAGAAAAGATAAGGATGGCTAAAGTAACAGATATGTCCTAAAGTGTGACCGGGTGTAGCAAATATACTAAATTCATGCCCCAAAATGAGGGCGGAATCGCCATCTTCGACTATATGAGTGACCCCCTTATCTTGTGTCTCTGCTGGTCCGTAAACCACTAGTTTAGGAAAGTTCTGTACCAGTTCTTTCACGCCACCCACATGGTCCTGATGATGATGAGTGAGTAGAATAGCCTCTGGCTGCCACTGGTTTTCGGCAATCGCTTTTAACACCGGCGCGGCGTCGCCCGGGTCCACGATCAGACAACGTCCTTCATCATTACTCAGAACCCAGATGTAATTGTCCTGAAACGCCGGAATACTGTTAAGATTCATAAATTACCTCTCTGTCTATGCATAACGGATGGTTGTGATGAAACCGGCAAGGAACCCTCAAACAGTCGTAGCACCCGATCGCTGGAGCGATTTGCCCTGGGGAGAGTACTATCGTGAGGCGCTGGAAAAACAGCTTAACCCGTGGTTTGCAAAAATGTATGGTTTTCACCTGCTTAAGGTGGGCAATTTAAGTGCAGAAATCAACTCGGAAGCCTGTGCGGTTTCGCATCAGGTTAACGTTTCTGCCAAAGGCTCGCCGGTTCAGGTTCAGGCCGATCCGCTTCATCTCCCTTTTGCCGATAAATCGGTCGACGTCTGTCTACTGGCGCACACGCTACCCTGGTGCGCCGATCCCCACCGCTTGTTACGTGAAGCCGATCGGGTACTTATTGATGATGGCTGGCTGGTACTGAGCGGATTCAACCCGGTGAGCCTGATGGGGCTGCGCAAGCTGGTGCCGGTGCTGCGTAAATCGTCGCCTTATAATAGTCGTATGTTTACGCTGATGCGCCAACTGGACTGGCTGTCGCTGCTGAATTTTGAAGTGCTGAACTATAGCCGTTTTCACGTCCTGCCGTGGAAAAAGCAAGGAGGAAAGATGTTGAGTGCACACCTTCCTGCGCTGGGCTGTATGCAGATGATTGTGGCGCGTAAGCGAACGATTCCGCTTACGCTCAATCCGATGAAACAGAACAAGGCGAAAGCGCGCATACCGCAGGCCGTTGGCGCGACCCGGCAATATCGCAAGCCGGACGTTTAAGCTTCGGGCTGATAACCAACGTCTTCCTGAGTTGGATTCATGGCGGCGGCACGGGCAAGCTCATCGCAACGCTCGTTTTCTGGATGGCCGGCATGGCCTTTTACCCACTCCCATTTGATCTGATGCTGCCCGAGGGCGGCATCAAGACGCTTCCAGAGATCGACATTTTTTACCGGTTTTTTGTCGGCAGTTTTCCAGCCGCGTTTTTTCCAGTTATGAATCCATTGGGTGATCCCCTGGCGCACATACTGACTGTCAGTGCTCAAAATGACTTCACAATGTTCTTTCAGGGCTTCCAGGGCGACGATCGCCGCCATCAGCTCCATGCGATTATTGGTCGTGAGGATATAGCCCTCATTAAAGGTTTTTTCGCGCCCGCGATAGCGTAAAATTGCCCCGTAGCCGCCCGGACCTGGATTGCCCAGGCACGAACCGTCGGTGAAAATTTCTACCTGTTTAAGCATCTCTGGTAGACTTCCTGTAATTGAATCGAACCGTAAAACGACAAGTCTGACATAAATGACCGCTATGAGCACTGCAATTACACGACAGATCGTCCTCGATACCGAAACCACCGGTATGAACCAGATCGGCGCGCACTACGAAGGGCACAAGATCATTGAGATCGGTGCTGTAGAGGTAGTGAACCGCCGTCTGACGGGGAATAACTTCCATGTCTATCTGAAGCCTGATCGGCTGGTGGATCCGGAAGCGTTTGGCGTCCACGGAATTGCGGATGAGTTCCTGCTGGACAAGCCGACATTTGCCGAGGTGGCGGATGAATTTCTCGATTATATCCGCGGGGCGGAACTGGTCATTCATAACGCGTCGTTTGATATCGGCTTTATGGACTACGAGTTCAGCAAGCTCAACCGCGATATCCCGAAAACCAATACCTTCTGTAAAGTTACCGATAGTCTGGCGCTGGCGAGGAAGATGTTCCCTGGCAAGCGTAATAGCCTGGATGCATTGTGCTCGCGTTATGAGATAGACAACAGCAAGCGTACGCTGCACGGCGCATTGCTCGATGCCCAGATTCTGGCTGATGTTTATCTGATGATGACCGGCGGTCAGACGACGATGGCGTTTTCGATGGAAGGGGAAACTCAGCAGCAGGGCAATACGGGGATCCAGCGGCTTGTACGTCAGGCCAGCAGGCTACGCGTCGTTTTCGCCACCGATGAGGAAGTGGCGGCCCATGAATCGCGCCTCGACCTGGTGGAAAAGAAAGGGGGAAGTTGCCTCTGGCGGGCGTAGAAAGTCGGCAAATGGGGTAAAAACCGCCGCTCGGGTGATTTTTAGAGCAAACGATTAAAAACGTGAGAAAAAGCGTTGACGAGGTGTGTGGCAATCCGTAATATGCGCTTCGTTCCCAAGTGGAACACATCGCGGAGCGGTAGTTCAGTTGGTTAGAATACCTGCCTGTCACGCAGGGGGTCGCGGGTTCGAGTCCCGTCCGTTCCGCCACTATTCAGAAAGCCTGAGTCAGTAATGATTCAGGCTTTCGTCGTTTTTATCTCGTCAAAAAATCAGCGCAGAATAAACGGGTCGGCATCCTGCCAGGCCGGAAACGTCTCCCGATACGCTTTCAGCGCACTCAAAGAAAGTTCCGCGTCAATGCGAGTAGCCTGATGGGCTTCCGCTGTCGCAATGATTTCTCCTTGCGGGCTGATAACCCGACTGTCGCCACGATAGTGATGCCCGTTGCCGTCGGTGCCGACGCGGTTACATCCAGCCACCCAGACCTGATTTTCAATCGCGCGCGCCGCCAGCAACGTCTGCCAGTGCTGAGAACGAGGCGCCGGCCAGTTGGCGACATACAGCGCCAGATCATAATCATTCAAATTGCGTGACCATACTGGAAAACGCAGGTCATAACAGACCTGCGGCAGAATGCGCCACCCGCGCCATTCCACGATCACGCGGCGGTTGCCTGGCTGGTAATGATGATGTTCGTCAGCCATTCGAAACAGGTGGCGTTTATCATAAAAGTGCACGTTACCTTCTGGCTCGACCAGTAAAAAACGGTTCACCGCGCCACGTTCTGTCTGAAGCGCGGCGCTACCGGCAATCAGAGCGTTTGTTCGCTGCGCCTGTTTTTGCATCCATGAAATCACCTCCTCCTGAGTGGGCGCTTCTCTGGCAGCCTCCATCGCAAACCCCGTGGTGAACATTTCGGGTAAGACGATGAGATCGCGCCCCGTTACCGGTTCCAGTAAAAGGTCAAAGTGACGCAAATTGGCGGGTCCATCCATCCAGACCAGCGGTTGTTGCAGCAGCGTAATTTTCAAACCAGGCACGGTAGGGTCTCCTTGTTGAACAGCATTCTGACACTGTAGCACGTGATTTCAGGAAACGCGGATGATAAAAAGCCCCGCCGAAGCGAGGCTAAAAGGTCATGCGTAAGCGTTACGCGGCTTCGACTTTACGCACTTTCTCTGGCAGCTTTACCGGCTTTGTCGCCAGCTCCTCGGGTTCAAAATCGTCCACATTGATGCTGCGCAGTCGGCTTTCTTCCGCTTTGACCAGAATCGCCGCTTCGTCTTTATCAATGAGCCCTTTGGCCAGCGCATTTTGCGCCAGTTCATCCAGACGGGTGAACGGCAGGTTTTTGCCAATCTCTTTGCAAATACGCTGATGAATAGGGTCGGCGGCCATCACATCCAGCAGCGCTTCTTCCAGTAATCCCACCGGGTTATGCTCGCTCGGCGTCAGATACTGTCCACGGCCGATACGGTCACG
Organism: Citrobacter sp. RHB20-C16; assembly: GCF_013890155.1. Lineage (NCBI taxonomy): Bacteria > Pseudomonadati > Pseudomonadota > Gammaproteobacteria > Enterobacterales > Enterobacteriaceae > Citrobacter > Citrobacter sp. RHB20-C16. The sequence goes on from NZ_CP057630.1 coordinate 1,191,224, forward strand.
GGTGGCGCTCGGTACCTGCAATATCTTCGCGACTTTATGATCCAGCTTGTCGGAAGGGGCCAGGTAGTGACGACCGGTCGGGAAGATCACCACGTTCAGCAGGCCAGCCACCAGGCGGTTCGGAAAGTTCTGCAGCAGATCGTCGATTGCCTGTTCCGCTTTATACAGTGCATCCTGCACACCCCAGTGAACCAGCGGCAGGTCCGCTTCATGACGGCCTTCGTCGTCGTAACGTTTCAGAACCGCAGAGGCCAGATACAGCTGGCTCAGTACATCACCCAGACGAGCAGATATGCGCTCGCGGCGTTTGAGACTTCCGCCCAGCACAGCCATCGACACGTCAGAGAGTAGCGCCAGGTTCGCGCTCAGGCGGTTAAGATGCTGATAATAACGCTTCGTCGCATCGCGGGTGGGCGTTTGGCTGGTTAAACCACGCGTCAGACCCAACCAGAAGCTGCGCACTTTGTTGCTGCCGACGTGGCCGATATGTTTAAACAGCAGTTTGTCGAACGCATTCACATCGTTATTCTGTGCGGCCGCCATCTCTTCGAGGACATACGGATGGCAGCGAATTGCCCCCTGACCGAAGATCATCATGCTACGGGTCAGAATGTTCGCGCCTTCCACGGTGATGGCGATCGGCGCGCCCTGATAGGCCCGCGCCAGGAAATTACCTTCGCCCAGCATAATGCCCTTGCCACCGGTGATATCCATCGCGTCAATAATTGACTGCTGACCACGATGAGTACAGTGATACTTGACGATTGCCGACAACACTGCCGGTTTCTCACCGAGCATAATACCGTAGGTGATGAGGGACGCAGCGGCATCCATCACGTAGGCATTACCGGCAATGCGTGCCAGCGGTTCTTCAATCCCTTCCATTTTACCGATAGAGATTTTGAACTGACGACGAATGTGGGCATAAGCACCGGTAGCCATCGCAACGGATTTTACGCCGCCGGTCGAGTTAGACGGCAGGGTAATCCCGCGGCCCACCGACAGACATTCCACCAGCATACGCCAGCCCTGACCGGCCATTTTCGGGCCGCCGATGATGTAATCGATCGGAACAAATACATCGTTACCGCGAGTCGGACCGTTCTGGAACGGGACGTTCAGCGGGAAGTGACGACGACCAATTTCCACGCCTGGCGTCGAGGTTGGGATTAACGCACAGGTGATCCCCAGTTCTTCTTCGCCGCCCAGCAGCTTATCCGGGTCAGAAAGTTTAAATGCCAGTCCCAGGACGGTGGCGATAGGCGCGAGGGTGATATAACGCTTGTTCCAGGTCAAACGCATCCCCAGCACCTGCTGGCCTTGCCATTCGCCCATACAAACAATACCGGTATCCGGAATGGCACCCGCATCAGAACCCGCTTCCGGGCTGGTCAGCGCAAAGCAAGGGATCTCCTGACCACGCGCCAGACGAGGCAGGTAATGGTCTTTCTGCTCTTGTGTACCGTAATGTTGCAGCAGCTCGCCTGGGCCTAAGGAGTTCGGCACGCCCACGGTAATCGCCAGGATCCCGGAGACGCCAGAAAGTTTTTGCAGCACGCGAGACTGGGCGTAAGCGGAGAATTCCAGCCCGCCGTACTCTTTCTTAATGATCATCGCGAAAAAGCGATGTTCTTTCAAAAACGCCCACAGTTCCGGCGGGAGATCGGCCAGCTCGTGGGTGATCTGGAAGTCGTTCGCCATGCGGCACGCTTCTTCCACCGGGCCGTCGATGAACGCCTGCTCTTCGGCGGTCAGACGCGGCTGCGGATAGTTGTGCAGTTTTTTCCAGTCCGGATTGCCCTGAAACAGATCGCCTTCCCACCAGGTGGTACCGGCATCAATCGCTTCTTTCTCCGTACGTGACATCGGCGGCATCACCTTACGGAAGCCACGGAACACCGGCGCGGAGATCATCGATTTACGCATCGGCGTCACATTGAACGGGACGAGGAGAATGGCCAGCGGAACCAGCAGCCAGATATTCCACAGTCCGGCCACGCCAAGCGCGGCCGTCCATGCGAGCAGAATCAGGCTGCTGAGGAACAGGCTCACGCGGTGATAAAACAGCGCGCCGAGCAGAACAATCGTAGCGAGAATACTCAAAATCATCATAACGAAAAGCTCCCTTGCTTGTAGGAGGTCTGACCACTTGTGATGATATGGTTGTAGTGGATGTGAATTCTTTTAGCAATGTGTTTACAAAATAATTACAACAAAGCTCACATTGTTGCCGATTTCTGCGGCACGAAAAATCAAAAGCCGTCGCCATTGATGTGGCTTATGCTTCTCGCTGCCAGTGCTATCCGGTACACTGCATCCTGTCATTTACATTCATGCTGAAGGATATCCTCATGTACCAGGATCTTATTCGTAACGAACTGAACGAAGCGGCGGAAACGCTGGCGAATTTTTTAAAAGATGATGCCAATATTCACGCCATTCAGCGCGCGGCGGTCCTGCTGGCAGACAGTTTTAAAGCGGGTGGTAAGGTACTGTCCTGCGGTAACGGCGGCTCTCATTGTGACGCCATGCACTTTGCCGAAGAACTGACCGGGCGTTATCGCGAAAACCGTCCGGGCTATCCGGCCATTGCGATTTCCGACGTTAGCCACATCTCCTGCGTCAGCAATGATTTCGGTTACGACTACGTCTTTTCCCGTTATGTGGAAGCGGTAGGGCGCGAAGGCGATGTGCTGTTAGGCATCTCAACCTCCGGCAATTCGGGTAACGTGATCAAAGCCATCGCCGCGGCACGCGAGAAGGGAATGAAGGTCATCACCCTGACCGGTAAAGACGGCGGCAAAATGGCCGGTACTGCCGATATCGAAATCCGCGTTCCGCATTTCGGCTATGCTGACCGTATTCAGGAAATTCATATTAAAGTGATTCATATCCTGATTCAGTTGATCGAAAAAGAGATGGTTAAGTAAGTCTTCGCCGGGGGTTTTGCGCCCCCGCAGTTGTGGAGGTGATGTATGTGCGAACTGCTCGGGATGAGCGCCAATGTGCCTACCGATATCTGCTTTAGTTTTACCGGGCTGGTTCAGCGTGGAGGGGGAACCGGACCGCACAAAGACGGCTGGGGCATCACCTTCTATGAAGGCAAAGGCTGCCGGACGTTCAAAGATCCGCAACCCAGCTTTAACTCCCCCATCGCCAGACTGGTACAGGACTACCCGATCAAATCCTGTTCCGTGATTGCCCATATTCGCCAGGCGAACCGGGGCGAAGTGGCGCTGGAGAACACCCATCCCTTCACGCGTGAACTGTGGGGCCGCCACTGGACCTACGCGCACAATGGTCAGCTTTCGGGCTATAAAACGCTGGAAACCGGCAATTTTCGCCCGGTGGGTGAAACCGACAGCGAAAAGGCATTCTGCTGGTTGCTGCACAAACTCACTCAGCGCTACCCGCGCACGCCTGGCAACATGACGGCGGTGTTCAGGTATATCGCAACGCTGGCGGGCGTACTGCGTGAGAAAGGGGTCTTTAACATGCTGTTGTCAGATGGTCGTTATGTGATGGCATTCTGCTCAACGAATCTGTTCTGGATCACGCGCCGTGCACCGTTTGGCGTCGCCACGTTGCTCGATCAGGATGTGGAGATAGATTTTCAGAAAGAGACCACACCGAACGATGTGGTCACCGTCATTGCCACGCAACCACTGACAGGCAACGAAACCTGGCAAAAGATTATGCCAGGCGAGTGGGCGTTATTTTGTCTCGGGGAGCGTGTAGTTTGACGCCAGCTGCGGCTGAACCACTTCATGACTCAACGGTTTGCTGACGACATAGCGGCCATCGACAACCGACACGGTCGGTGGCTTGCGGGTCTGCTCGAAATAATCGTATCCCGGTTTTAACTGCGCCCAGAACTCTTTGTAATACGAATACTTGTGACGCTGCATATTGGCATCGGTCATGCGGAAGGGATAAATACTGACCTGCACACTCGACTGACCAAAGACCAACGCACCGGTGACAAACTGGAAAATCTCATCAATGCCGCTGTCGGTCATGGCGTAACAGCCAACCGAGACGCAGGCACCGTGAATCATCAGATATTTGCCTTCATAACCATGAGCACGGTCATAGGCATTGGGGAAGCCTATATTAATGGCTTTATAAAAGCGGCTGTCAGGTTTGAGCTGGCTACGCTGGACGTTATAAAAACCTTCAGGACTTTTAAAATCGCCCTGGCGTTGTTTTGGACCTAATCCGCCGGAGTAATTACAAATTTTGTAGCTGTCGAGAAGTTGATACTGTTCGCCCATCTTGACGTAGAGATCGAGCGTGCGCTCTTCCTTGAAGATCTGAATATAGACCGGCGATCCCATCAATTGCTGCTTATACTCTTTGCTGATGGGGGTTGTGGAGCTATTGCTACTCAGCAAGCCGGCGAATGACACGCACGGGATCAAAAGCATCGCAATAAATAATGCGATTTTACGCATACTGCTTGTTCCTTGATAAAACGATTGCACACGCCAGAACGGCAAAAATAAGATCCCCAAATCGGACTAATCTGGATTTGGAACGCTCACATTAACACCACGACAGTTTTTCGCAAGCCCCTCGTGGTGCGTTTACAATTTATACAGAACGTTAGCGACACTGGCTGTCAGAACCGGCCCGATTTTGTCCATTTCCGCAGAACGGATGTCAGGCTCGTTGCCAGGGGCATGGCGGATACAATTCACTGATAATAAACCATTAATTTTTTAATTATTGATTATTAAGCCTGGTCAGTTCCTCGCCTGGTTAAACTGTCGCCTCACTGTTTATTTAGGTTATGTTTTTTTATGTTTTTATCAGGTGCTCCGCGCGCCATTCTGCCGGGGCTACTCTCGTTATGTCTCCTTTATTCACCGTTATCTGCAGCCGTCTCTTCACATCAGACGTTTAGCTATGCCGCGACGTTGCGGATGCATAACCGTGAACGTCTGCTCAGTAAATATCAGGCGAAGCGCAGAAGGCAGGCGCATTACATTGTTTCCGGAACCCCGCAGAGCAAGAGAGCGTTGCGCCAGCACAACCGTGAGTTGCTTGAACAGCATCCAGAATGGTTCCCGGGGCCGCTGCGCGCGGACAACCATCGCTGGCAGGAACTGGCAGAAAATAAGGCGTTCCTCACTAGCGACCATTTGCAGAACATCACGGAAGTGGCGATTCATCGCCTTGAGGCGCAACTGGGGAAACCGTACGTATGGGGAGGCGTCAATCCGGATCGCGGATTCGACTGTAGTGGGCTGGTTTTCTACGCCTACAATAAAATCCTGGCGGCCAAATTACCGCGCACGGCAAATGAAATGTATCATTACCGTCGGGCAACCATTGTCGCTAACCGTGACCTGCGCCGTGGCGATCTGCTGTTCTTCCATATACACAGTCAGGATATCGCCGACCATATGGGTGTTTATCTGGGGGATGGACAGTTTATCCAGTCCCCGCGTACGGGCGAAACCATCCGGGTGAGCCAATTGACCGATCCGTTCTGGCAGGATCACTTCCTCGGCGCACGCCGGATCCTCAAGGAAAATACCATCATCTAACAGGCAAGCAGCAGCAGGATGATGAAGACAAGCATCATCGTGCCTGCCAGCAACAGATCGACGGGTTCGATGAGCGCGACGTGCGCGGGCATCGCGTCATCTGTTGATTGCGTTTCATTATGTTGTTGCAACTCTTGCTGGCGCACAAACTCCCGGTATGTGCGCCAGTACAATCTGGCGTCATCATGCTGAGCGTCGTTTTCTGAAGGGGATGGGATATTCTGTTGAATGGTCACTCATCAATCCTTTAACTTGAGCAGGCATTTGAAATGCAACCTCCTTGTCGCGTCATCTTTATAAAGCGGCAGAAAAAACGCCGACTTAAACAGCCGGGTAATTATTTAACTCAGTGCCCCCATAATTTTCAGCTCCAGTTCATCTGCCACTTCGTTATAAGACAGAACGTTCAGACCCGGCGCGAAGAGTCGGGCATAGCGCGCCAGCAGCGGACGTAGCGACGGCGCGACCAGCAGCACCGGCTCTTTGCCTGCGGCTTTCATCTGCTCCTTAATTTGCGGCATATTGCTCTGGAACTGATTGAGCATGTTCGGATCCACCGGCACGCTATCGAGCATCACCTTACCGCTCTGCTGCGCCTGATTCACCACGTTAGAAAGCAGGTTTTCCAGTTCGTTATTCAGCGTATAGACCGCCAGTTCCTGCTTGCGGACAAACGGGTGCGTAATGCTGCGACGCAGCGCAAGGCGGATATCAGCGACCAGCAGAATGGGATCTTTCGTTACGCTGCTGCTGGCAACCAGCACGGTGGCGATAGTCACAATGTCGCGCAGTGATACGCCTTCAGTCAGCAGCGCCCGATACACTTTCAGCAACTGGCTGTAGTTGAGCGCGGCGCTGAGATCTTCCGCCAGGCGCGGTGCCATTGACGAGAGACGGTTATGCAGCTGCGTAATGTCATCATAATTAAACAGATCGGGAATATAGTTGCGCACCACCTTATTCACGTGCGTGGCAATCACGCTGGCGCTGTCGATCACCTGATACCCCATATTCAACGCTTTCGCCTTCTGCGCTGCCTGGATCCAGGTCACCGGCATCCCGTACGCCGGGTCATTACCCAGAATGCCATCTATCTCGCCGTAAGTTTCGCTGGAAGGCAGAGCCATCAGGCGGTCAGAGGGAATATCGGCTTCATCGGCCTTAATCCCGTTGATATAGATCGCGTACTGGCTGGGCTTTAACCTGAAATTTTCACGAATGCGAATTTCCGGCAGCAGCACGCCGTTGGTATCGGAGATCACCTGGCGCACGCCACGGATACGCTGTGTCAGCGGATTGCCTTTTGATTTATCCACCAGTGAGACCAGCTTATACCCCAGGCTCAGGCTGATTGGCTCAATCAGCGGGATGGTTTCCCAGGTAATCTGCTGCTCGGTCGTTTCGACGATTGTTTTCGTCAGCGTTTCGAGGTTTTTCTCTTCAGCCTCAGCGGCTTTCGGGCGTTTACTCATCCGCCAGGCGGTGAAGCCCAGCAGGCCGCTGAACGCGAGGAACGGGAAATGTGGCATTCCCGGCACCACTGCCAGTACAAACATAATGCTGGTGGCGGTATACAGCACCGACGGGTTGGCCAGTAACTGTGCGCGAACATCGGTGGCGATATCGCCATTGTCACTGACGCGGGTCACGATGATCGCGGCGGCGGTAGAGAGCAGGAGGGAAGGGATCTGCGCCACCAGACCGTCACCGATGGTCATCAGCACGTACTGCTGGAATGCCGCTTCGGCACTGAGATTGTATTTAAAAATCCCGATGCACACGCCGCCGATCAGGTTGATCGCCAGAATCATCATCCCGGCGATGGCGTCGCCGCGCACGAACTTCGAGGCCCCGTCCATCGCGCCATAGAAATCGGCTTCGCCGGCGACGTCCTTACGTCGCGTCTGCGCCTGCTGCTGGTTAATAAGCCCGGCATTCAGGTCGGCGTCGATCGCCATCTGTTTGCCTGGCATCGCATCAAGGGTAAAGCGGGCGGATACTTCGGAGATACGTTCAGCGCCTTTGGTGACGACGATGAAGTTGATTGTGAACAGCGTCAGTAAATCCGATCGAGAAAACATTGTGGCGGCGTTGCATGGCCAGTCGATCTTTAATGGCGGGGGCTTAACGGCGCTGAATAAAATTGGTCAAAAGCCGATTACCGCGATGGCAAGCAGGAGTAGCACCCCGCGTAATAAGTCCACCACCGAGGAAACGAACTCAGCAAAAGAACGGATAAAAGTGAGTGAGGCAACCGAGAGAAAAGCGCGTGATGTGAATGAGAAAACGGCGCTGCTGAAAAGAAAATCCGCCTCAGAATTAGGTGAATTGGCCACCAGTATTAATACTGTTGCGCGAAATGCGCACATGGAAACTAACCTGGAAATGGAGATAGTGCCCCAGGGGTTACGTGTGCTGATTAAAGACGACCAAAACCGCAGTATGTTTGAGCGTGGCAGTGCACGGATCATGCCGTTCTTTAAATCGCTTCTGGTTGAGCTGGCGCCGGTTTTTGACTCGCTGGACAATAAGATCATTATTACCGGGCATACGGATGCCATGGGTTATAAAAATAATATTTATAACAACTGGAACCTGTCAGGGGACAGAGCGTTATCCGCACGTCGCGTACTGGAAGAAGCAGGGATGCCGGAGGATAAAGTGATGCAGGTTAGTGCGATGGCTGACCAGATGCTGCTGGATACCAATAATCCGGAAAGCGCAGGAAACCGACGCATCGAAATCATGATTCTGACCCAGAGCGCAGCCGATACTTTGTATCAATATTTTGGTCAGCATGGTGAAAAAGTGGTTCAACCGTTAGTGGAGAAACTGGATAAAAAACAGCACCTCGCTGCATTACATCGCAACCCGATACCACAGTAGTCACGACGCTGGAATTCGTCGCGTTGTTCGGATGAGCGATCGCTTCCCATTTATTGATTTCACTGTATACTTAAACAGTGTTTCGGGAGGTGGGTGATGCGTAAAATCATACATGTTGATATGGACTGTTTTTTCGCCGCGGTTGAGATGCGGGACAACCCGGCGTTGCGCGACATCCCTATTGCCATTGGCGGCAGCCGTGAGCGCAGAGGCGTTATCAGCACCGCCAACTATCCCGCCCGTAAATTTGGCGTGCGCAGCGCGATGCCGACCGGTATGGCGCTGAAACTGTGTCCGCACCTCACGTTATTACCGGGCCGTTATGAGGCCTACAAAGAAGCCTCCCGCCAAATCCAGTCCATTTTCGCCCGCTATACCTCATTAATTGAGCCGCTGTCACTGGACGAGGCGTATCTGGACGTCACGGACAGTACACACTGTCATGGGTCAGCCACGCTTATCGCTCAGGAAATACGCCAGACGATTTTCAACGAGCTGCAACTTACCGCCTCGGCGGGCGTGGCGCCAGTGAAGTTTCTGGCCAAAATTGCCTCCGATCTGAATAAACCCAACGGACAGTATGTCATTACGCCGGATGATGTGCCGGCGTTCCTCAGTACGTTGCCGCTGGGGAAAATTCCCGGCGTCGGTAAAGTGTCTGCGGCAAAACTGGAAAGCATGGGGCTACGCACCTGCGGTGATGTCCAGCAGTGCGATTTGGCGACATTACTTAAGCGCTTCGGTAAGTTTGGGCGGGTATTGTGGGAGCGTAGCCAGGGAATCGACGAACGGGATGTCAATAATGAACGCTTACGCAAATCGGTCGGCGTGGAACGCACCATGGCGGAAGATATTCATCAGTGGTCTGACTGTGAGGCGATCATTGAGCAGTTATATCCGGAACTCGAACGGCGACTGGCGAAAGTCAAACCCGATTTATGCATTGCTCGCCAGGGGGTAAAGCTCAAGTTCAATGACTTTCAGCAAACCACCCAGGAACACGTCTGGCCGAAGCTGAATAAAGAAGACCTGATTTCTACTGCGCATAAAACCTGGGATGAGCGGCGGGCAGGGCGGGGGGTAAGGCTGGTGGGGCTGCACGTAACGCTACTCGATCCGCAACTGGAACCGCAGTTATTGCTGGGGTTATAAAGAGCAAAATGCCGGATAAGGCGCAACGCGCCGCCATCCGGCATTTTTATAGCACGACAGCCGTAACTTACTTCGTCGGAATCGCTTTCAGCAGTTCGGTCAGAAGCGTCCAGTAATGACTGACGCTTTCGATATGCACCTGCTCATCCGGTGAGTGTGGACCGGTAATGGTTGGCCCGATAGAGACCATATCCATATCCGGGTACGGTTTCTTAAACAGACCGCACTCCAGACCCGCGTGGATAATCTGGATGTTCGGCGTCTTGTTGAACAGACGCTGATAGGTTTCGCGCACCAGATGCATCACCGGTGAGTTCGCATCCGGCTGCCAGCCAGGGTAGCTCCCTTTCGCTTCGGTTTTCGCGCCTGCCAGTTTCCCCAGCGAATCCAGCATGCTAACGACATAGTCTTTACCGGTGTCGATCAGCGAACGGATCAAGCAATGGATTTCGACGTTGTCGTCGGTCATGGTGACGACGCCCACGTTCAGTGAGGTTTCAACCACGCCTTTTGCGACGTCGGAATTGCGGATCACACCGTTCGGCGTGGCGTTCAGCAGACGGATAAAGCCATCGCGAGATTGTGCGGTCAGTGCGGCTTTATCGCTCGCGGCGCTCTCCAGCTGAACCACCAGGTTTTTCTCTTTTTCAGCCAGTTCGTTTTTCAGAATGTCCTGATAAGCGTTAACCCGCGCTTTCAGCGCCTCTACGTTGTCTGCCGCAACGGCAACGGTCGCAAAGGCTTCACGTGGAATTGCGTTACGCAGCGTACCGCCGTTGAAATCGACCAGACGCAGATCCAACTCTTCAGCATGACCGGCCAGGAAACGAACCAGCAGTTTGTTCGCGTTGCCAAGACCAACGTGGATTTCGCCACCGGAGTGACCGCCTTTCAGCCCTTTCAGCGTCAGCTTAAAGGTCTGGAAACCTGCCGGAACGGCTTCGCGGGTCAGCGGCAGGTTAGAGGTGAAGTCGATCCCTCCTGCGCAACCCATGTAGATCTCACCTTCTTCTTCCGAGTCGGTGTTGATCAGAATATCCGCCTGCAGCCAGTTGGCCTGCAGACCAAATGCACCGTCCATCCCCGCTTCTTCGGTCATGGTCAGCAGCACTTCCAGCGGTCCGTGAACGACGCTGTCGTCAGCCAGAACCGCTAATGCGGAAGCCATCCCGATGCCGTTATCGGCGCCCAGTGTGGTACCACGCGCTTTCACCCATTCGCCATCAATATAAGGCTGGATCGGATCTTTGGTGAAATCGTGCACAGTGTCGTTGTTTTTCTGCGGCACCATGTCCAGGTGCGCCTGCAGAACCACCGGTTTACGGTTTTCCATTCCCGCACTGGCCGGTTTGCGAATCAGGATATTCCCTACCTGGTCGCGCTCGACGTGGAAACCTTTCTCGTTTGCCCAGCCGATGATGTGCTCAGCGAGCTGCTCTTCATGATAGGACGGGTGAGGAATTGAACAGATTTTTGCAAAAATATCCCACAGCGGTTGCGGGGAGAGTTGAGATAGTTCAGACACGATAATTCTCCTTGTATACCCGTCATACTTTAGGTGGTATTCGGGGTATAGATGCGCTGCAAACAGGCTTGCAGGTCACAGGGTTAGCAGGTTAATTATTACCACAAGTCTGGCTTGCGAGATGCGCTTGAGAATACCACTTTCTGCGCCCGCTGCGAGTATAAAGCACGTAAAAAGAGGGCCCGATTCCGCGAAACACTGGTTTTTGGTGGCTCAGATCTCTATAATCTCGCGCAACCTATTTCCCCCTCGAACACTTTTTAAGCCGTAGATAAACAGGCTGGGACACTTCACATGAGCGAAAAATACGTCGTCACCTGGGACATGCTGCAGATCCATGCACGCAAACTGGCAAACCGCCTGATGCCTTCAGAACAGTGGAAAGGCATCATTGCCGTTAGTCGTGGTGGTCTGGTGCCGGGCGCATTGCTGGCACGTGAACTGGGCATTCGTCATGTCGATACCGTATGCATTTCCAGCTACGATCACGACAACCAGCGTGAACTGAAAGTTCTGAAACGCGCTGAAGGCGATGGTGAAGGCTTTATCGTCATCGACGATCTGGTGGATACCGGTGGTACCGCCGTGGCTATCCGTGAAATGTACCCAAAAGCGCACTTTGTCACTATCTTCGCGAAACCGGCGGGTCGTCCGTTAGTCGATGATTACGTGATTGATATCCCGCAGGATACCTGGATTGAGCAACCGTGGGACATGGGCGTGACCTTCGTTCCGCCGATTTCTGGCCGCTAATCTCTGACTTTTTCAACGCCTGGCACAGCCGGGCGTTGTTCTATTTAGCCGGTGTCGGGTTACAATAAGCCTCAGTGAGTACTTCAGGAGGCTGTACGCATGTCACAGGCTAATCTAAGCGAAATCCTGTTCAAACCCCGTTTCAAACACCCCGAAACGTCGACCCTGGTCCGCCGTTTTAATGCCGGGATGCAGCCGCCTGTGCAATCGGCGCTGGATGGCAAGAATATTCCCCACTGGTATCGCATGATTAACCGCCTGATGTGGATCTGGCGCGGGGTGGATCCGCGAGAAATTCTGGATGTTCAGGCGCGCATCGTGATGAGTGACGCCGAGCGCACCGATGCCGATCTTTACGATACGGTGATCGGTTACCGTGGCGGCAACTGGATTTATGAATGGGCAAAACAGGCGATGGACTGGCAGCAGAAAGCCTGCCAGGAAACGGACCCTGAGCGCAGTGGTCGCTACTGGCTACACGCTTCGACGCTGTACAACATCGCTGCCTATCCGCACCTGAAAGGGGACGATCTGGCGGAACAGGCGCAGGCCTTATCTAACCGTGCCTATGAAGAAGCCGCGCAGCGACTGCCCGGTACGCTGCGTGAGATGGAATTTAGCGTGCCTGGCGGCTCGCCCGTCACCGGGTTCTTGCATATGCCAAAAGGCGACGGCCCGTTTCCGACGGTGCTGATGTGCGGCGGTCTGGATTCAATGCAAACCGATTACTACACCCTGTATGAGCGCTATTTCGCGCCGCGCGGCATCGCCATGCTGACGCTGGACATGCCTTCCGTCGGTTTCTCGTCAAAGTGGAAGCTCTCTCAGGACTCCAGCCTGTTGCACCAGCATGTGTTGAAAGCGCTGCCGAATGTGCCGTGGGTGGATCATACCCGGGTGGCGGCGTTCGGATTTCGTTTTGGTGCCAACGTGGCGGTGCGCCTGGCCTATCTTGAATCTCCGCGTCTGAAAGCGGTGGCCTGCCTCGGTCCGGTAGTCCATGCGTTGCTGAGCGATCCGTTACGTCAGGGAGCGGTACCGGAAATGTATCTTGACGTTCTGGCAAGTCGACTGGGGATGCACGATGCGTCCGATGAAGCGTTGCGCGTGGAGCTTAATCGCTATTCGCTGAAGGTGCAGGGACTGCTTGGCAGACGCTGCCCGACGCCAATGCTGTCGGGCTTCTGGAAGAACGATCCGTTCAGTCCGGAAGAGGAGTCGCGTTTAATCACGTCTTCATCTTCTGACGGTAAGCTGCTGGAGATTCCCTTCAATCCGGTGTATCGCAATTTTGACAACGCGTTACAGGAAATCACCCGCTGGATTGAAAAGAGATTGTGTTAATAATTTGCTAAATTCTACTGTTTTGGTAAAACAGTTGCTTCACAACAGGAGATCGCAATGACGTTACCGAGTGGACACCCGAAGAGCAGATTGATCAAGAAATTCACCGCGCTTGGCCCTTATATCCGCGAAGGAAAGTGCGAAGATAATCGATTCTTTTTCGATTGTCTGGCTGTTTGCGTCAACGTGAAGCCCGCGCCTGAACTGCGCGAATTCTGGGGCTGGTGGATGGAACTGGAAGCGCACGAAAAGCGTTTTACCTACAGCTACAAATTTGGTCTGTTCGACAAAGCGGGCGACTGGAAGACTGTGGCGATCAAAGATAAAGAAGTCGTTGAGCGACTGGAATATACCCTGCGCGAGTTTCACGAGAAGTTGCGTGAGCTGTTAAACACGTTGCATTTGTCACTGGAGCCCGCAGACGATTTCCGTGATGAGCCGGTGAAGCTAACGGCGTAATCCAAAAAAGAGGCCGGATGAATCATCCGGCCTCTCTGTTTTTAGCCGGATAAGTCAACTCATCCGGACCATTCTGGCATCAGAACTGATAGGTCATACCCAGCGCCACGATGTCATCGCTGTTGACGCCCAGTTTGTTGTTGTCATCAATCTGGTTGATTTTATAATCAACAAACGCCGACATATTCTTGTTGAAATAATAGGTCGCGCCGACGTCGATATATTTCACGATATCTTCATCACCAATACCTTCAATATCTTTGCCTTTCGACTGAACGTAACCGATGGACGGACGCAGGCCGAAATCAAACTGATATTGTGCGACGGCTTCGAAGTTTTGCGCTTTGTTGGCAAAACCACCGGAGATCGGCGCCATGTTGCGGGTTTCAGAATAGATGGTCGCCAGATAGATGTCGTTGCCATCGTATTTCAGACCGGTCGCCCAGCCTTCAGCATTCTGGCCATGACCGCGCGCCTGCTGGTTTTGCTCATTGGTACGGTCAGAGTTGGCATAGGCGCCAATGATCGCGAAATCGCTGCCGCCGAAGTCGTAGCTCAGTGATGTCCCGAACCCGTCACCGTTTTGTTTCTTCACGTCACGGTCTTCGTTTTTGCCCTGATATTGCAGGGTCATGTTCAGACCGTCGATCACGCCGAAGAAGTCGGTGTTCCGGTATGTCGCCAGACCGCTGGCGCGTTTGGTCATAAAGTTATCGGTCTGCGCCAGGCCGTCACCACCAAATTCCGGGAACATATCGGTCCAGGCGGCAACGTCATACAGTGCGCCCAGGTTACGACCATAATCGAAAGAGCCGATATCTTTTAGCTTGACCCCGGCAAACGCCAGACGCGTTTTCTGACCGGATTCGCTTTCGGTTTTGTTGCCCGCAAATTCCGCTTCCCAACGACCGTAACCGGTCAGTTGATCGTTAATCTGCGTTTCGCCTTTAAAACCAAAGCGAACATAGGTCTGGTCGCCGTCTTTGCTGTCATTGTCGCTGAAATAGTGCATCGCTTTGACTTTGCCATACACATCCAGTTTATTACCGTCTTTATTAAACACTTCCGCTGCCTGCACGGATGCCGATGCCACAATACCCATCACCACTAATGCCAGAGTGCTCTTTTTCATTTTCAGTCCTGATTTAACGTACGCGCTATTATTTACTGGGTGTGATCCCCGTTGAAAGACAGGAGGGTTTTAACGTTCTGGAGTGAAGGTTTTATGACAACGTAAGAATAATTTTAAAAAAGGATGTTTTTCTGTTTCAGTAATAAAAACGTCAAAAATTGCCGCTACGCTTGCTGATCCAGCACAACAAAATTCCATGCTTTGTGCGCTGCTTGTTGGCAACCGGGGCCAGTCCTGCTAAAACGTTCGTTTACTATCATTTTCCCTATTTTGAACGGCAGAGAATCATGAGTGACAGCCAGACGCTGGTGGTAAAACTCGGCACCAGTGTGCTAACGGGCGGATCGCGCCGCCTGAACCGTGCCCACATCGTAGAACTTGTTCGTCAGTGCGCGCAGTTGCATGCCGCAGGACACCGTATTGTTATCGTCACGTCGGGCGCTATCGCCGCCGGGCGTGAACATCTCGGATATCCGGAACTGCCGGCGACCATTGCCACCAAGCAACTGCTGGCGGCGGTCGGGCAGAGCCGACTGATCCAACTGTGGGAACAGCTATTTTCGATTTACGGCATTCACGTCGGGCAGATGCTGCTGACGCGGGCGGACATGGAAGACCGGGAACGCTTTTTGAATGCGCGCGACACTCTGCGTGCCCTGCTGGATAACAATATCGTTCCGGTGATCAATGAGAACGATGCAGTTGCCACAGCGGAAATTAAAGTGGGCGACAATGACAATCTCTCCGCGCTGGCGGCGATCCTCGCCGGGGCAGACAAACTGCTGCTGCTGACCGATCAACAGGGGTTGTTCACCGCCGATCCGCGTACCGACCCGCAGGCCGAACTGATTAAAGATGTCTACGGGATTGATGACGCGTTGCGCGCAATCGCCGGCGACAGCGTATCGGGGCTGGGAACGGGCGGCATGGGCACTAAGTTGCAGGCCGCTGACGTCGCCTGCCGCGCCGGGATTGACACGATTATCGCCGCTGGCAGCAAGCCGGGCGTGATTGGTGATGTGATGGAAGGCATCTCTGTCGGTACCCGCTTCCATGCACAGGCCTCTCCGCTGGAGAACCGCAAGCGCTGGATCTTTGGCGCGCCGCCTGCTGGTGAAATCACCGTCGATGAAGGCGCGACGGCGGCGATTCTGGAACGCGGCAGTTCATTGCTACCGAAAGGCATTAAAAGCGTGACAGGCAACTTCTCACGTGGTGAAGTGATCCGCATCTGTAATCTGGAGGGGCGTGATATTGCCCACGGCGTGAGCCGCTACAACAGCGACGCGCTGCGCCGCATTGCCGGACACCACTCTCAGCAGATTGACGCGATTCTGGGTTACGAATATGGCCCGGTCGCCGTTCATCGCGATGATATGATTACCCGTTAAGGAGCAGATAAATGCTGGAACAAATGGGCATTGCTGCCAAAGCCGCGTCGTACAAACTGGCGCAACTCTCCAGCCGCGAAAAAAATCGCGTGCTGGAACAAATAGCTGATGCGCTTGAAGCGCAAACGGAAACTATCCTGAACGCTAATGCGCAGGACGTGGCCGAAGCGCGTACGAACGGTCTGAGCGAGGCGATGCTTGATCGCCTGGCGCTGACGCCGGCGCGCCTGAAAGCGATTGCTGATGACGTCCGTCAGGTCTGCAATCTGGCGGATCCGGTTGGGCAGGTGATTGACGGAGGGCTACTGGACAGCGGGCTGCGTCTGGAACGTCGCCGTGTGCCGCTGGGCGTGATTGGCGTGATTTATGAAGCCCGCCCGAACGTCACCGTCGATGTCGCCTCTTTGTGCCTGAAAACGGGCAATGCGGCGATTCTGCGCGGCGGTAAAGAGACATATCGCACCAATGCCGCCACCGTTCGCGTGATCCAGCAGGCGTTAATCTCCTGCGGGCTACCGGAAGCGGCGGTACAGGCCATTGAAAGCCCCGACCGTGCGCTGGTGAATGAGATGCTGCGCATGGACAAATATATCGACATGCTGATTCCGCGTGGCGGCGCGGGTCTGCATAAGCTGTGCCGCGAGCAGTCGACCATTCCGGTGATCACCGGTGGGATTGGGGTGTGTCATATCGTTGTCGACGACAGCGCAGAGATTGCCCCGGCGCTGAAGATTATCGTCAATGCGAAAACGCAACGTCCGAGTACCTGTAACACGGTAGAGACGCTGTTAGTGCACCAGGACATCGCGGCGCGTTTTCTGCCTGCGCTGAGTCAGCAGATGGCGGAGAGCGGTGTAACGCTGCATGCGGATGAACGGTCGCTTGCCCTGTTGAGATCAGGCCCGGCAAACGTGGTGGCAGTCAAAGCGGAAGAATTTGACGACGAGTTCCTGTCGCTGGATTTGAACGTCAAAATCGTCGCGGACCTGGATGACGCCATCGCGCATATTCGCGAGCACGGCACTCAGCATTCCGACGCCATCCTGACGCGCACCATGCACAACGCGAACCGTTTTGTGAACGAAGTGGATTCGTCTGCGGTATACGTCAACGCCTCGACCCGTTTTACCGATGGCGGACAGTTTGGTCTCGGTGCGGAAGTTGCCGTCAGTACGCAAAAATTACATGCCCGTGGTCCTATGGGGCTGGAAGCGCTGACCACCTATAAGTGGATCGGCTTTGGTGACGATACGATTCGTGCCTAAATAACGCCGGGTGATGCAAAATCAGCCACTTGATTCGCAAGGCTATTGACGCATCGCCCGGTTAGTTTTAACCTTCTACCCCGTGTTCACACTCGTGGTCACGTCCTCTTCAGGGCCGATATAGCTCAGTTGGTAGAGCAGCGCATTCGTAATGCGAAGGTCGTAGGTTCGACTCCTATTATCGGCACCATTTCAAACGCTTCCCAGGCCTACAGAAATCAACTAAAGCCCATATACTGCGGTTTATAGCCCGATCTTATCTCTTGTTATCAACGGGACTCAACCGGAATCAAGTCACAGTCGGGGGCATCAGTGGGGGCATTCTGTGTTCGGTCCAGGAAGATGCCCCCGATCAAGCTTCATACGCGACAGGGTTGCTATATCCAGAGATAAATACGCCTCTGATGGCCGTCTGGCGACGTAATCCTCAAAACAGGTGCTGGTTCATTCTGATCAAGGTCGTCATACACAAGCTATGAGTGACAGTCGTTTCCGAAATCACACGGACTAAAGGGTTGTAGTATGAGTCGTCGTGGTAAATGCCACGACAACGCCGTTGCAGAAAGTTTTTCCCGCTATTGAAGCGTGAACGGATAAAGAAATAGTTCTACGGAACGCGTGAAGAAGCCGCAGTGATATTTTTGATTACATCGAAATATTTATAACAATAAACGTCGGTATGGTTCTGGCGATCGGATGCCACCGGCAGAAAGTGAAAATCAATATTATCAACGGCTCTGAAGTGTCTGGATTATCCGTGGCGATTCACGCATCAAAATAATTTCGATATAAGCAGCCTCTTACGCAAGGTCAATAAGGAAAAACTGATTTGTTGATTGGTGTAATTCTATTGATGCTAATATTTGATGTTTATGATTTTTTTGGATGGCAGTAAAATATCACAAAATGATAATTAAATGAATTTTTAGATAAATCGACATGAATATGCATAATTTTATGATATAAAAGTTAACACCAGATCAGGAAAATGATGTTTTCAAAAAGTGAAGTGTCGGGACTTTATTGATTGGCGGAGGTGTTAATTTAAAATAATTATACTTTATTTTCTTTTGTCATGTTTAACATATCCTTTTTTATTAGCTGAATATAAATTAGTTTAATTGTTGATGTTATCTATGAGGGTCGTGGAGAGTTTGCTGTGAACAAAATATATTCACTTAAATATTGCCCTGTTACGCAAGGGCTCATTGCTGTATCTGAGCTGGCCAGCCGGGTGGTTAAACGAACAAGCCGGAAATTAAAGCAAATATCACTTATTAGCATCTCTGTTACTTGTTTATCTTATCCGATGATGTCACAGGCTGGTATTGTTCGAGACGATATTTCTTATCAGTTATTTCGCGACTTTGCAGAGAATAAAGGACTCTTTGTTCCCGGTGCTACTGATATCCCCGTCTATGATAAAAATGGTCAGCTTGTAGGTCGTCTGGATAAAGCACCAATGGCGGATTTCAGTAGCGTAAGTACCAGTGGGGTGGCCACACTGATTTCGCCGCAGTATCTGGCCAGTGTGAAACATAACAGTGGTTATCAAAGTGTCAGTTTCGGTGATGGGAAAAATACTTATACGATAGTCGATCGTAATGATCACCCCTCTACTGATTTCCATGCACCACGCCTGAATAAACTGGTCACTGAAGTTGCCCCTGTGAGCGTTACAGCTGAAGGTACCAAAGTTAATGCCTATAAAAATACTGAACGTTATACGGAGTTTTATCGTGTGGGGAGTGGAGCGCAATATACAAAAGACAGGGATGGAAAATTAACCAGGATTGCAGGCGGATATGCTTTTAAAACAGGGGGAACAATTGGTACTCCCCTCATTTCAAACGGAACCATTGTTACCAACCCCGGCCAGACTTTCAATCCGGTTAATGGGATCATACCAAGTTATGGCGTTCCCGGAGACAGTGGTTCACCGCTTTTTGCTTACGACTCATTGCAAAAAAAATGGGTCATGGTTGGTGTTTTAAGATCCTATGCTGGCCTTACTGGAGCAACAAGTTGGTGGAACGTTATTCCGACCGATTATCTGAATAAGGTTATGGAAGAGGATTTCGATACCCCTGTCGCTGCTGTCTCTGGTAAAGAACCTCTTGCCTGGCATTTTGACCAGAATACCGGTACTGGCACATTGTCTCAGGGGACAACAACCTGGGATATGCACGGTCAGAAAGGAAAAGACCTCAATTCGGGCAAAAATCTGGTGTTCAGTGGACAGAACGGCACAATTCTCCTGAAAGACAGCGTAACGCAGGGGGCCGGCTATCTGGAATTTAAAGACAGTTACACCGTGTCCGCTGACGCCGGAAAAACATGGACAGGTGCAGGTATTATTACAGACAAGGGGACCAATGTGACCTGGAAGGTCAACGGCGTTGCCGGTGACAACCTGCATAAACTTGGTGAAGGGACGCTGACCGTAAGCGGTATCGGGGTTAATCCCGGCGGGCTTAAAACCGGGGACGGGACTGTCATTCTGGCTCAAAAGCCTGATGCCGCAGGAAATGTCCAGGCTTTCAGCTCAGTCAATCTTGCCAGTGGACGTCCGACCGTTGTGCTTGCGGATTCACGACAGGTTAACCCGGATAATATCTCCTGGGGTTATCGGGGAGGGGTGCTTGACCTGAACGGTAACGATATCACTTTCACTCGTCTGCGGGTGTCTGATTATGGTGCGGTCATTGCAAACAAGGCCGCGAATAAATCCCACCTGTCACTGAATTTGTCTACAGCTAATAATGAAGAAGTCAGCGTCCCGATTGGTACTGTTAATCCGTTTGGCGGAAAAGGTACACCCGGAAGCTTATACAGCCGTAATCTGAATGGACAGACATCCTACTATATTCTTAAATCCGCCACCTATGATAATACCCTGTGGGGGAACAGCCTGAATGACCCGAAACAATGGGAATTTGTCGGTACTGATAAAAACAAAGCCATTCAGACAGTAAAAGACCGGGTCCTGGCTGAACGGGCAAAACAGCCCGTTATCTATCATGGCCAGTTGACCGGGAATATGGATGTTACTATCCCGCAATTGCCGGGTGAACGTAAGGTGGTGATGGATGGTTCCGTAAATCTGCCTGGCGGAAACCTGAGTAAAGAGGGGGGTAGTCTGATTTTCCAGGGGCATCCGGTTATCCATGCTTCAGTCAACGGCAGTGCCCCCGTCTCCCTGACCCAGAAAGACTGGGAGAACCGTCAGTTCACACTGAAAACGCTGTCGCTGAAGAATGCTGACTTCCATCTTTCACGTAATGCTGTCCTGAACGGTGACATACAGTCGGACAACAGCCATATCACGCTGGGAAGTAATAAGGTCATTATTGATAAAAATGACAGTACCGGTAATTACGTCAATCCGGAGGAAGGTACATCTTCTCCGGTGGAAAGCCAGTATCAGGGCAATATCACGCTGCAGAAAGGCTCCACGCTGGACATTAACAACCGCTTCACCGGCGGGATTGAGGCTCATGACAGTCAGGTAAACGTCACCTCATCTGAGGCCGTGCTGCAGGACAGCGGTATCTTCGTGAACTCTGCTCTCTCTGTTCGTGACGGCGGTCATCTGAAAGCACAGAAAGGGCTCTACAGTGACGGCCGGGTTCAGATTGGGAAGAATGGTACGCTTTCCCTGAGCGGAACGCCGGTTACCGGCTCAGACGGTCAGTTCACGCCGATGTTGTCTATGACAGAAGGATACGATTTGACCGGCAACAATGCCACTCTGGACATCCGCAACTGGGCACATGTTTCCGGGGACATTCATGCAACCAGCCCGTCCGCTGTCCGTATTGGAACGGATGCGCCCGGGACGCTGTCTTCCTCCGTTTCGTCCGCACTGGCTGAAGGAATGTTTGGTGGATATAACGCGGCATACTACGGTGCCATCACCGGCGGTAAGGGAAACGTCAGCATGAACAGTGGTCTGTGGCAGCTGACCGGAGATTCCACCGTCAACAACCTGACGGCCCGTAACAGCCGGGTACAGTCTGAAGAAAAGGGTGCCTTCCGCACCCTGACGGTAAACTCGCTTGATGCCACGGGCAGTGACTTTGTCCTGCGTACTGACCTGAAAAACGCCGATAAAATCAGCGTGACGGGGAAAGCCAGCGGTTCAGACAACACCCTGAATGTCAGCTTTATGAAGAATCCGACTCCGGGGCAGTCACTGAACATCCCGCTGGTCAGCGCCCCGGCCGGCACGGCAGAGAATGTCTTTAAGGCCGGTACCCGGGTCACGGGGTTCAGCCGGGTGACACCGACGCTGCATGTCGACACCACCGGCGGCAGTACGAAGTGGATTCTGGATGGTTTCAGAGCAGAGGCTGACAAAGCCGCGGCGGCGAAGGCGGACAGTTTCATGAATGCCGGCTACAAAAACTTCATGACGGAAGTGAACAATCTGAATAAACGTATGGGGGAACTGCGTGACACGAAAGGTGATGCCGGAGCCTGGGCCCGTATCATGAACGGCGCTGGTTCAGCAGACGGCGGGTACAGTGATAACTACACTCACGTTCAGGTCGGTTTTGACAAAAAACATACGCTGGACGGTGTGGACCTGTTCACTGGTGTCACGATGACCTATACCGACAGCAGCGCAGACAGTGATGCGTTCAGCGGGAAGACAAAATCCGTGGGCGGCGGTCTGTATGCTTCAGCGCTGTTTAATTCCGGTGCCTATATCGATTTGATTGGTAAATATATTCACCATGACAATGATTACACGGGCAACTTTGCCGGCCTGGGGACGAAGCATTACGGTACGCACTCCTGGTATGCCGGTGCAGAAACGGGTTACCGTTATCACCTGACGGAGGACACCTTTATTGAGCCGCAGGCCGAACTGGTTTATGGCGCGGTGTCCGGCAAAACGTTCCGCTGGAAAGAGGGAAATATGGACCTGAGCATGAAGAACAAGGACTTCAGTCCACTGGTCGGCCGGACAGGTGTGGAGCTGGGCAAAACCTTTAGCGGTAAGGACTGGAGCGTGACGGCCCGGGCCGGCACCAGCTGGCAGTTCGACCTGCTGAATAACGGCGAGACCGTACTTCGTGATGCGTCCGGAGAGAAACGGATTAAGGGGGAGAAGGACAGCCGGATGTTGTTCAATGTCGGCATGAACGCGCAGATAAAGGACAACATGCGCTTCGGGCTGGAGTTTGAGAAATCCGCCTTTGGTAAATACAACGTGGATAACGCGATAAACGCGAATTTCCGTTATATGTTCTGACAGATATTAGTGGAGAGTGTCATGAGACACTCTCCACTAAAGTCGGAAGTCTTCGATGAGGTCTCCAGATTATCAATCATAGAGATATCCCTTTGTTGATTTTTCATTTTTTGTTGCCTGGATTTCACCGGCGAGCACATTAATGCCGATTTTGATTATTTCCTTTATTCGGAAAATTAATCGTTTTCACAATGAGGGGACGAACGTAATGCTCCCCTCGGGTTCTCCTTATGAGAAACGGATTAACCCGCACCGATATTTCTACTGATTTTCAAACTCAGAATTTTCGCGCGCGCGGCGCTGTATTAATCCCCTGCCTGGTCATATAGTGCCTGCAGTACCTGAATATCAGCTTAAGGAGAAGATGATGAAGCGTATCGATTTGCACATGCATTCGGTATACAGCGACGATGCGGATTTCCCTGTCAGCGATCTGTTGACAATGGCGAAAGCGGCGAACCTGGCGGTGCTGGCGATAACCGATCACAACTCGGCGCGGTCCGTTGAGGAAGCTATTCACTATGGCAATGAAAACGCTGTGAGAGTGATGACGGGCATTGAAATTGACTGCTCGTTTGCGGGTAATAACTATCATCTGCTGGGCTACGGTTTTCGTCGTGATTGTCGGGATTTTGACGTCGTCGAGCAGAATTTCCACCATCTGGAAAGCGTCGCGACCCCGCTGAAACTGGCGAAACTTCGGGCGCTCGGGTTCCAGCTTGACGTCGATCGCCTGTATGCCCTGGCGGGCGATCGCGTTCCGCAGGAAGAGCAGATGGCGGAGTTAATTTTAGAGGATGCGCGTAATGCGAATCATGAACTGTTGCTGCCGTACCGGGCAGGGAACTCTCGCAGCGACATGCCGTTGATTAACTTCTTCTGGGATTTTTTTGGCCGCGACAAACCCTGTCATGTGAAGGTTGAACTGCCGCCCATGGCAGAGATGGCGTCGATGATTATTGATAACGGCGGTATTCCGGTGATTGCGCATATCGGCGCCAACGTAAAGGAAAAGCCGTTGTCGGCGATTGAGCAAATGTTGCCGCTCGGCGTACAGGGCGTGGAGGTTTTTTCCAGCTATCATGATGAAGCACTTCGTCGCGAACTTTATCAGTTCACGCTGGATAAAGCGTTGTTGGCGACCAGCGGCAGCGATTTCCACGGTAAAAACAAGCCCAACATCAAGATGGGCAGCAGCCAGCCCTGGGCAGCCGCACTGCCGAAGACGCTGGAAATTCTTGAAAGGGTGACGCTTTATTAACATAGACAAACCCGGCGTAACGCACCGGGTTTAATTATTTGAGATTGCCCCTGTTATTCTTATTCATGAGCGGAAGCGGCTAATACGTTGCGGCATCAGGCTGCCAGCTCAGGCATTTTCTCCTTCACAAAGTTTAACACTTTCTCCGCATCCAGCGATGCGTAGGGCAGGCTTTCAATAATGGCGACAGGGCGTGCATTTCCGACAATGTCATAAATTTCATTGAGCTTGTACTGAATATGCGGCGCTATGAGAAAACCGTCGAAAGCGGGCGCCACGCTTTCGAAATTATCCAGCCCCACCGCGCTTATCATGAGAGGATAGCCGCAGCTTTCAGCCAGTACCTGCATCTTTTTGGCAAGAGAATTTGCCGTATTCCCGAACAAACAACCTATCAGAAGCTTTTTCATGTTTTTGACCTCCTGAAAACGGTTCACAGAATAGGGCTGGCTGTGTTCAAAAAATGAGCGCCACATCTTATTTGCATAACAAATATATTCAGCGTCGGTAGCACAGACCTCTGGTGCCTCCTGCCGTGAAGACAAGTCGATGACACTTAAGTGGAACTGAGTTCCTGAACACGTCATGAAAAGGTGTGGTACGCACAGCAGTCAATTCGCATCAATGTGACAACACAGGGAGTTGGCGATAGTAAAAGAGACAGATGTCCTTTTTGTTATCGCCGCGCTCACTTTATTGTGCTATCCCATAAAGGGAAAATGGGATTGCGTCGAGGGGAAGATGAAAAATATCAATGACAGTGCCTTAAAAGAGCGGTTTATTTTAACGAACAGGTTATCGGCGATAATTAACCCCTCCCTGTTAGCGACACTGCGTCTGGTCAAAATTGATGCCGGGGAGTATCTGATGACGCAAAACACCTATTTGACGCATCTCTATTTCCTGGTTGACGGTAAACTGCAGGTCGAGCGCCATAATCCAAACGGGACGCACGCGGTTTATTCTTTTGAAACGCCTTTTTCGGTGGTTGGCGAAATGGAACTTTTCTCCATTAAGAAAAGTAAGGCCGTCGGTTCCGTTCAGGCATTAACGGACTCATGGTTACTGACCCTACCGGTCGAGGCCGTAAAAGAACACGCGATGAACGATCCCGCCTTTCTTCTTTTTATGTGCCAGAATTTAAGTCATAAACTACTGCATAATTCACTGATCCATTCCAGTGGCGCGATTTCGGTGGAATCTAAATTGCGTAAATTCTTACTTATTAAAACGCAAAACGAAGGCGCCACAATTCAACTGGAGAAAAGAGAGTCGCTCGCGGCCATGTTGGGTGTTTCTGTCAGGCAACTCAATCGTGCGCTGATAAAACTTGCGCAGCAAGGGATTATTCAACACAAAAATAAAACCCTGAAGGTGATTAATCCTGTTCGCTTATCAGATTTTCCTGCTGACAAATCTGAATTGGTGTGAGTTGGTGTGGGGTAAATAATCCCGGAAGCATGAGATAATGCGCCCGTTGTGAAGGCAGGCTGGAGCGATATTTCAGCCACCAGGTACATTACGATGAGATCAACGGATGAATCTTCTTGAACTGACACTTCTGAGTGGACAATACAACGATCGTGAAACGGGCGGAAAGATCCCGTGGAATGATCCGGATTTCAGCCGCAGGATGCTGGAAAACCATTTGTCGCAGGAACACGACTGGGCCAGTCGTAAACTCTCGGTCATTGAACAACAGGTCGACTGGATCGCCCGCCAGCTTCCCGTGGGCGCAACAATACTTGATTTGGGATGCGGCCCCGGCTTTTATACTCAACGTCTCGCGCAGCGCGGATTTGATTGCACTGGCGTCGATTTTTCTCCGGCCTCTGTGCAGTGGGCGCGAGAACAGGCGCAGAGCGCAGCGCTGGATATTGATTATCAGGAACAGGACGTCCGCGACTACCAGCCTGATGGCACGTTTGATTTCGTTATGATGACCTTCGGTGAAATCAATGTCTTCAGTTTTGAGGATGCGCAACGGCTGGTGGCGCGTAGTGCAGCCTGGCTGAAGCCGGGGGGCAAGTTGCTGATTGAAGTGCATACGTTTGACGAGGTCAAAAGACAGGGGATGGCTCCCGCGTCCTGGCAGCGGTGTCCAGAGGGGCTTTTTCTCGCCGAACCGCATCTGTTATTGAGCGAAAATCGCTGGAATGAAGAAACGCAAACCAGCACCACGACATTCTGGGCGCTCAAGGCCGATGCCAGCGTTGTGCATTTTAGCAGCCAGACGCGGGCCTGGCGGGATGACGAGTATTTGCAGTTGCTGGCGCAGTGCGGTTTTCACACGACGACCCGTATTGCCGCTGAAGAGTGGCCGGTCAGTGAAACCTTTGCCGGCAAGCTCTACGCCCTGATGGCACGTCGAGAGACGGTATAAACGACAATTGCTCTGTGCTGCAACCAGAGAAAACCGATGCCCGATGGCTTACGCTGTCGGGCTTTTTCGCTATAACGGGGAACCTTACCTGGCAAGGGCATGATTCATCCTCAGGACTCAGCCATGTCATTCGGGCGACGGCGAAGCGATTCAACCTCCCGTGCAAGTATCTCAGTAAAAAATGCCCTGAAAGATACAGCTCGATCCTTTCGCGCTTCCCGGGATAATGTTTGAGCATAACACCTTGTTTATTAAAAAATTGATAGGCAATTATTTGCAGGCCTTTAAAGTCAATCATTATCCTTGTTTATCAAACAGAAAATCTACAAAACTAGACATCTATCGAGTTTTCATCTTAAAGTCCCGATGTTGGCACTAGACAAAACTGTCTTATGGTTATCAAATGGTTAAATAATATTTCGCTGGATGTGAATGATCGACCAGATAGATGAATGGTCGGCGGGTTATTCAGCGGCTACAAGCAATACAACACACCATTTCGGGAGAAATTATGCATTCCTCTGTTAATAAAAACGAAAGCCGAACGTTCTTCGGCCATCCCTATCCGCTGGGGTCACTGTTCTTCACGGAGATGTGGGAACGGTTTTCGTTTTATGGCATTCGTCCGTTACTGATTCTGTTCATGGCCGCGACCGTCTACGACGGTGGCATGGGACTGGCGCGGGAAAATGCGTCTGCTATCGTCGGTATTTTTGCCGGCAGTATGTACCTGGCAGCGCTGCCGGGCGGCTGGCTCGCGGATAACTGGCTCGGGCAGCAACGCGCGGTGTGGTACGGCTCGATCCTGATCGCGCTCGGCCATCTGTCGATTGCCCTGTCGGCCTGGATGGGCGACAACCTGTTTTTCATCGGTTTGATGTTTATCGTGCTGGGGTCGGGTCTGTTCAAAACCTGTATCTCGGTCATGGTGGGAACCCTCTATAAGAAAGGCGATGCCCGCCGCGATGGCGGTTTTTCGTTGTTCTACATGGGGATTAACATGGGGTCATTCATTGCCCCGTTGATCTCTGGCTGGTTAATCAAATCTCACGGCTGGCACTGGGGCTTTGGTATCGGTGGGATCGGGATGCTGGTCGCGCTGATTATCTTCCGCGTGTTTGCCGTTCCTTCCATGAAACGCTATGACCGCGAAGTGGGGCTTGATTCGACCTGGAACAGCCCGGTGGTGAAGAGAAACGGCGTGGGACGCTGGTTGCTGGCGCTGGCCGTTGGTGTTGCTATCATTGTGACGCTGATTGCCCAGGGCGTGATTGTCATTAATCCGGTCGCCGTTGCCAGCATGCTGGTCTACGTTATTGCCGCGTCTGTGGCGCTCTACTTTATCTATCTGTTCGTGTTTGCCGGGTTGACCCGCAAAGAGCGCGCCAGACTGTTGGTCTGCTTTATTTTACTGGTTTCTGCGGCCTTTTTCTGGTCGGCGTTTGAGCAGAAACCAACCTCGTTCAACCTGTTTGCGAACGACTATACCAACCGCATGATCGGAGATTTCGAAATTCCAGCCGTCTGGTTCCAGTCGATCAACGCCCTGTTTATCATCCTGCTGGCTCCGGTCTTTAGCTGGGCCTGGCCGGCACTGGCGCGCCGAAATGTGCGCCCGAGCAGTATCACCAAGTTTGTTATCGGTATTCTGTGCGCGGCAGCGGGCTTTGGCCTGATGATGATGGCGGCGCAGAATGTCCTGAGCAACGGTGGAGCAGGCGTATCGCCGTTCTGGCTGGTGGGCAGCATCCTGATGCTGACGCTGGGTGAGCTGTGTCTGAGCCCGATTGGTCTGGCGACCATGACGCTGTTAGCGCCCGAAAGAATGCGGGGTCAGATGATGGGCCTGTGGTTCTGTGCCAGCGCTTTAGGTAACCTGGCGGCGGGTCTGATTGGTGGGCACGTTAAGGCTGACCAACTGGACATGCTGCCTGATCTCTTCGCCCGCTGCTCCATTGCATTGCTGATTTGTGCGGCAGTACTGATTGTGCTGATTGTTCCGGTGCGTCGGATGCTGGAAAACGCGCAAACGAAAACGGAGCAAAAACCGGCGTAAAATGCCTGACCGATAATTAACACTCACAGATAAAACCGGTGCCTGATGCGCCGGTTTTATTTTTTCTTGCCAGGTAAAATCTTTATTCTGACGAACAAACGCCCGTCTCATAATCGTTAATGCTATTCCCACCAGAACATGCTTCAGGCTGAAAAAACGTCGGCCTGTTGTCGCTATGTTGCCGGAGATGATCGGCGAAATACCATCACTCTTCCTCACAAAATGAGGTTTCACATGATCCTTTATGTCTGATTAATGAGGAAAGATCTTAAGTGGAGATAAATTATTCTTAAACACCTCATTTCTGAACCGCATTTAATGAAATAATGTGCTGTATATAATGTTATTTAAGGGATTATATTCTTTTTTTGTTTTGTTTTTAAGATGATTGAATTGTCATCATGGCTAAGATCATTTCATTTGTTCTCACGCCTGATATCTGGAAAATATTGCCTAAATACCGCAATGAGACTCAGGGCGTTTGGGTCGGAAGGACATACGTTACATTGCCGTGACTTTTACTTAACGCATTCACAAATACACTGCATTTAATCATGCGATGTATAGCGTGCTGTTATTTCGATACAGTGGAATTGATATGAAGAGAAAAGAATTTAAATTAACAACCATGGCGTTGTTAATCAGTAGTCTGTTAATGGCAAATAACGCCGGTGCAGTCATTCATGATGTAGATGGTATTATTAGCGGAAGCGGGATCATCGCTAAAGATCAGGAATATAAAATCATTAGCACCGCAGGGGAAAACAATACGATCTCCGTGGCGAATAATGGTGGTGTAACCATTACCAACCCAGGCGGAACGCCCACGGTCTCGGGTGGGGGCGAATTTGAAAACGGTGACTTTTTAATTTCCAACGGGACAGTGATTGTTGCCAACAGCGGAACCATTAATTTAGGTTCAGGGACTACCGTGAATCATATCATCGGCGATGTCATTCCAGGCACCGTCGAGGGGCGACCAGATATTCCGCTGGATAATGATTATCAGTTCATGTATGCGGTGGGTATCGTTCAGGTGGGTGGTAACAGTGCAGCCTATCTCGCGCAAAAAGGCTCGATCGTTGCCGATAATTTGACGATAAATATGAGTCAAAAGCGTGATGGCAAAGATATTGCGGGCATTCTGGGCAATAAACACAATGGCGTCTTTACCTTAACCGGCACCACCACGGTTAATTCTGCGGTGACCGGGGCGAATGGGAAGAATTTCGCGATCTATGCAAAGTCGGGATCGAAAATCAACGCTGAAAATTTGATCGTCAATAGTAAGGGGACATTCTACGCCGTCGGCCTCGATTCGGAATCCAGTGTGGATGCCGACCGTTCACTGATTCGTTATAAAAATGCCACGATTACATCCGTCGCCGATCAGTATGCGGACGGCATCAGTTCTAACGGGGCTGACGTTGAAGCGTTGGGCGACACCGCTATTGATGTCACCGTGAACGATGCGAATGGCGTGATTTCCGGGATCTGGGTTTCAGATGGTCTCACCGGCGTTGATCTGGATGCACATGTGACCATGGCAGGGAAGACGAGCCTGTTGCTGAAGTCAGGCGCGGAGAGTACGGTTCTCAGTGGTGTCGAGTCCGTGGGCGCTTCGCAGTTTACCAGTAACGACCTGAATATCACGCTGGACACTCAGGGGCATCAGCAAACAACCGGTACCGGCATTCGGGCCAGTAAAGAAGATGCGCTCACGGCGGGTAAAATCGACATTAACGGTCGTCTGAACATTGATGTTATCGATACCACCCGCAGTGGGAGCTGGAAATACGTTCAGGCGAATAAAGGCGGCGAGATCACGCTAAACGGTGAAGTGCAACTGGGGGTTAACTACAACGACCCGGATGCCACTGCCATTCTGGCGGAAAACGCCGACTCCCGCGTGACGATTAACCCGCAGAAAATCGACGTTGTCGGGACGATTGAAGCCCTGGATTCCGCCGTGGTTGATGTGAATGCGATTAACCAGTCGCGTTTCGTCGGCGGGATGGTCACCCGCGGCAATGCGGTGAATAACCTGTCGCTGGCCGACGGCTCGGCCTGGAACATGACTAAAAGTTCTCAGCTCACCAACCTGACGCTGGATGACTCCACGCTGACCTTTATGCCGACCGCCGCAAAGCGTCGTATGCTGACGCGTGATAGCGCGAGCTTCAAAACCCTGACGGTGGACGGTGATTACACAGGCACTAACGGTAATCTCGTGATGAACACCCAACTGGGCGATGACAGCTCGCCAACGGACCGGATGATCGTTGCGGGCAACACCTCCGGCACCACGCACGTTAAAGTACTGAACGCCGGGGGCGCGGGCGGTCTGACGACGTCGGGCATCGAACTGATTAGCGTTGGCGGCAATTCTGACGGTGTGTTTAAACAAAATGGCCGTATCGTGGCCGGTGCGTATGACTACACCCTGCATCGCGGTGAAGGCGAGAATAATAAAAACTGGTATCTGAGCAGCGCCCTGTCTCCGGTTACTCCGCTGGATCCTCTGAATCCTACCGATCCGCAGCCGCCAGCTCCGACGCCGCGCGAACACGCGGTGCGTCCGGAAGCCGGTCTGTACGGCATGAACCTGCAGGCGGCGAACACGCTGTTCAATACCCGTTTGCAGGATCGTCTGGGCGAAACGCATTACGTGGACGCGCTGACCGGCGAAGAAGCCGTCACCAGTATGTGGCTGCGTAACGTGGGCGGTCATACCCGTCAGAAAGACAGCAGTGGTCAACTGGATATGCAGGCCAACCGTTATGTCATGCAACTGGGCGGCGACATTGCGCAGTGGTCTTCGGACAACACCGACCGCTACCATCTGGGTCTGATGGCCGGTTATGCGAACCAGAAAGCGCGTGCCGAAAACCAGCGTAACGGTAACCGGGCCGACAGCCGCATCAGTGGTTACAGCGTTGGTTTGTACGGCACCTGGCTGCAGGACAACGCGACGCACGAAGGCGCGTATGTCGATAGCTGGGCGCAGTACAGCTGGTTTGATAACACCGTTTCTGGTCGTGATGTCGAATCTGAAGAGTATGATTCTAAGGGCTTCACCGCCTCTGTCGAATCTGGCTACACCTGGAAACTGGCCGAACTCAGCGAGCGTAACGCGCTGTATATTCAGCCAAAAGCCCAGATCACCTGGATGGGCGTGAAGGCAGATGAGCACAAAGAAGTTAACGGTACCCGCGTTGAAGGTAACGGTGATGGCAACCTCCAGACCCGCGTCGGCGTCCGTCTGTTCGGCAAGGGCCACAACACACTGGACGACGGCAAAGACCACACCTTCCAGCCGTTTGTCGAAGCCAACTGGATCCACAACAGCAAAGACTTTGGCGTCTCAATGAACGGTGAAAATGTGAATCTGAAAGGCGCCCGCAATATTGGCGAACTGAAAGCCGGGGTTGAAGGCCAGTTGACGAAGAATGTCGCCCTGTGGGGCAACGTCGCACAGCAGGTTGGTAACAACGGCTACAGCGACACTTCAGCGATGATCGGTATTAAAGCGTCGTTCTGATGCCAAGTGCCGGGAGGCGGTTTCGCTTTACCCGGCCAGGCAAAAAACCTGTAGGCCGGATAAGGCGCAACGCGTCGCCATCCGGCAGTATGGGCATGAAATCCTCTCTCTAAACAGTATGTTACCGATGCGTAATCCCTTCATAAATTAAACGTAACGCCAGCAGGCCAATTATCGCGCCGATGATGCGGCTGGCGACGCGCTGTATTCTGCCGTATGCCCGACGCACGGCAGGCAACGAAAAGGCCTGGCTCAGAAAGACGCGCCAGATAACCGAAGAGAGCACAATCCCGGCCCAGGCCATCATCCTTGCCCACATGGGTGTGTCGGCACTCAGCGTAACGGAGAAGATACTGATAAAAAACAGGACGGTTTGCGGATTTGACAGATCGGTCAGTAAGCCACGACGAAAGAACACAGTCCATGGCGCGCTAACGGGTTGCTGCAGCGTTGGCATCTGCGGTGTGGCCTGGTGACGCATACTGTTCCAGGCAAACCACAGCAGATACGCGCCGCCGCCAATTTTGATCACCGAAAATACCGCCTCGCACTGGGTGATCAGTGTCGCCATGCCAAACAGCCCCAGCCCGGAATAGATAGCGTCACCTGACGCAACGCCCAGACCGGTTAATACTCCTGCGCGCCGTCCGGAGGCCAGACTGGTTTGCACGACCACAAACAGATTGGCGCCGGGGTTGAAGAAGGTTAACACGAACAGGCTGACGGTGAGGAAAACCGCATGTAGAGGTTCCATAAACCACATTTCCCTGAGCTGGATAACGTCACTCCATCTTATTTACAACAAAATCTGAGGGATGCGAATGGGATCACAAAGGGAGGCGAGTGAAAAAAACCACCCGTGTTACCACGGGTGGTAGAAAGTCAGAAGCTGTATTTCAGTCCTAACATTCCCTGCGTATCGCTGTAGCCGTTGTCGCCAATTTGCTGGGCGACGTTGCCCCACAGTTGCAGACGCTGGCTAAGCTGGCCTTCAACGCCCACTTTCAGTTCGCCAATATTGCGGTTGCCTTTCACGTCGTTGCTGATGTCATCCATCTTCACGCTGTAGCTACGGGTGTTGTGGAGCCAGTTGGCTTCGACGAACGGCTGAAAGGTGCGGTCTTTGCCGTCATCCATGGCGTTATGGCCTTGCAGATAGGCTTTGACGCCAAGACGCGTTTGCAGGTTGCCGTCGGTTTTATCCACCACTCGGGTGCCGTTTTTCTCAACGTGCGTATCGGCCTGCACGTCCATCCAGGTGATTTGCGCTTTAGGCTGGATGTACAGCGCCTTACGCTCGCTGAATTCGGCCAGCTTCCAGGTGTAGCCTGTTTCGACAGAGGCGGTGATACCGTCCGAGTCATACTTTTCAGACGCCAGACCCTGTCCGGACACGGTGTTGTCAAACCAGTTATAGAGCAGCCAGCCATCGACATACGCACCGGTTTTATCGGCGTCGTTGGCATACCAGGTGCCGTACAGACCGGCGCTGTAGCCGCTGATCTCCCCACGGGATGAGTATCCGGTCAGGCTGGAGTGGCTGCGGCTCTTGCTGTTGGCGTAACCGGCCATCAGACCCAGATGCCAGCGATCGAGGCCGTCGGTGCTCCATTGCGCGATATCGCCGCCCAGTTGCATCACGTAGCGGTTACTCTGGGTGCTGATCTGCCCGGAACCGTCCTTGAAGCGGTTATGTCCGCCGATGTGGCGCATCCACAGGCTGGTGACTTTCTGTTCGCCGGTTAACGCGTCGGTGTACTGGGTTTCACCCAGACGATCGTGAAGCCGGGTGGTGAACAGCGTGTTGGCGGCAAGGGTGTTCGCCAGATAGCTGCCGGTTTCCGGGCGATAGGTTTTCTCTCCTTCCGGCTGTGGCGTTGGGGCCGGTGTCGGGGCGGGATCGGGAGTAGGCTCCGGCACTGGGTCAGTGATGAAGGTGTTGGTCAGATACCAGTTACTGCCTTTTTTCACCACATCATAGTCATAAGCCCCCGCGACAATACGTCCGGCTTTGGCAAAAGTACCTGCGGAATCGCCATACACTTCGACAATTTCAATACCGTTCACCGTTTGCGAGCCCGTACCGCCGATATTATTCACCGCAACCAGCGTATTACCGGACGTGTCGCCTTCCACGATAAGTTTATCGGTGGGAGAATCATCGCCACCCAGTGTCGTGTTCATTTTCAGTGTTCCGCCGCCGTAGAAATTACCTTCTACAGTCAGAGTCTTAAACACACCGCTGCTTTCCGGAGGCAGGAAATTGACAGTCCCATTATCTAAGGTGATGTCGGTGACATGAGAGCTACCGGTCATATTCCACACGGCCTGGTTGGAAAGATCCAGGTTAACAATACCGTTGCTGGTTGAGCCAGACGTAGCGGTATAGCTGGTGGCCGTCAGGAATGAGTTTTCGTTATTCAGTACCATATTGAGCGTGGCATCGTTAATTGCGCCAATGTCGCCAATGACCTGTACCGTGCCGGTTTCTAATGAATTCACGTTGATCAGGCTGTTTGCTCCACGGGAGAGCAGGGACCAGGTGGGATCGCTGTTATCCGTCATCAGCAGACCTTTCTGCACATCGACAATACCACCTGCCGCGGCTTCGATACCCGCCACATAGTTGGCGTGCGTATCAGACAGTGAGATGCCTAAATCATCCTGGAATTCAACTTTTGTGGTGTTACTGCCGCCATCATAAGCATAAACCGCTCGTGCGGTATCGACGCCATTTTGCATAGTAATAGCGGTTTTACCCTGAAACTGCGCCTCACTTTTCCAAAGGTAAAGGCCTGTGTTGTAATATCCACCGTTGCTGGTCAGCAGAAAATCGCCTTTTGCGATAAGCGACGACTGGTCAGTCAGGGAGATGGTTCGCATCCAGTACGGGTCGATCCAACCTGCGAATTCATGCTCGTAACCGGGTCGGTTGCCCAGGTAAGTCAGGTTCTCGCCGACGATGATTGCATTGCTGTTGAAGGTGATATCCGTTGCCATCAGGTCAAGTGCCCGGCCACCGCCAGCCTCACCAAAGAGATTATTTTCATCACCACGTGAGAGCGCTTCAATCTTCGTCAGCCCCGTAAATTCGATGCTATTTCTCGTCCCGTAAGTGGCGTAGGGGAGCGCCGCCAGGATACCCTGGCTGCCTTTCAGAGTGATGTAGTCAGCTTCAAATTTGGCAGTATTAATCACGTTATAAGCAGTGTTACTCGTGCTCGCGCCGGCCCTTGCGGCAAACTGTAATGCCAGTTCATTGGCATCGATATCAATACGATCGGCTTTGATATCCACATCACTTCCTGCGGCAAGAACCATCCCCACGCGACGGTCGATAGAGTTGTCGCCCGGATCGCCGTCAACATTGATGACAAAGTTTCCACCATCAAAGGCCAGCTCACCGTTATACAAACCAATCCCCCAGCGGTGGGTGCTGACATATCCCGCCTGCGGCATCAGTACAGTCAAATTAACTTTATTATCGCCGTCGCTTTTGAAATCAAATTTACCACCTGGCCCGGCAAATAAACCGTAAATATCGGCGTAACTATTTTTGACCTCATTACTGACGACAATATTGCCGCCAGTGAATGTCATTGTGCCGCTGAGTGTATCTCGCTTGTAAGCATGCAGCGTTGCACGTTCGTCTGTCGTGTTATTATTAAAACCTCTTAGTGTCAGGGTATTCCCGTCGCTGATATTAATGTTCACTGCACCGTTCAGGGTATTGATTAGCGCGCGTTGGTAACTGGCGCTGCCCGTGTAACCGCTGGCGTCCAGGGTTACATCACCGAGGCTAACGGTGTGGGTTCCACTGCTAATAGACGAAATCGAACTGGTGAAGGTCTTATTTTCCAACTCGGCCGATAAGACAAAAGGTGAGGCGAGAAACGAACTTCCCACCACGACAGGTACAAGACATTTCCATTTTATATATGTCATTTATGACTCTCCGTGAGATTAACGACTTATTTTTATTTGTAATAAAGAAAAAAATGTCCGGCCTTTGCAGGACATTTTTTGTTTGGGCGATCAGAAACTATATTTGATGCCTAACATTCCCTGAGTATCGCTGTAGCCGTTGTCGCCAATTTGCTGGGTGACGTTGCCCCACAGTTGCAGACGCTGGCTAAGCTGGCCTTCAACGCCCACTTTCAGTTCGCCAATATTGCGGTTGCCTTTCACGTCGTTGCTGATGTCATCCATCTTCACGCTGTAGCTACGGGTGTTGTGAAGCCAGTTGGCTTCGACAAACGGCTGGAAGGTGCGGTCTTTGCCGTCATCCATGGCGTTATGGCCTTGCAGGTAGGCTTTGACGCCAAGACGCGTTTGCAGGTTGCCGTCGGTTTTATCCACCACCCGGGTGCCGTTTTTCTCAACGTGCGTATCAGCCTGCACGTCCATCCAGGTGATTTGCGCTTTAGACTGGATGTACAGCGCGTTACGCTCGCTGAGTTCGGCCAGTTTCCAGGTGTAGCCTGTTTCGACAGAGGCGGTGATGCCGTCCGAGTCATACTTTTCAGACGCCAGACCCTGTCCGGACACGGTGTTATCAAACCAGTTATAGAGCAGCCAGCCATCGACATACGCACCGGTTTTATCGGCGTCGTTGGCATACCAGGTGCCGTACAGACCGGCGCTGTAGCCGCTGATTTCCCCGCGAGAGGTGTATCCGGTCAGGCTGGAGTGGCTGCGGCTCTTGCTGTTGGCGTAACCGGCCATCAGACCCAGATGCCAGCGATCCAGACCGTCGGTGCTCCATTGCGCGATATCCCCGCCCAGTTGCATCACGTAGCGGTTGCTCTGGGTGCTGATCTGTCCGGAACCGTCCTTGAAGCGGTGATGTCCGCCGATGTGGCGCATCCACAGGCTGGTGACTTTCTGCTCGCCGGATAACGCGTCGGTGGACTGGGTTTCACCCAGACGATCGTGAAGCCGGGTGGTGAACAGCGTGTTGGCGGCAAGGGTGTTCGCCAGATAGCTGCCGGTTTCCGGGCGATACTGGTGCGGACCTTCCGGTGTCGGAGACTCTGGAATTACGGGTTCTTTCGGCTCATTTGGTGGAACCGGTTCTGGCAAGGCCAGGCTGGTCAACGACCAGTTCTGGTTGTCTCGTTTCACAAGATCGTAGTCATATGCGCCTGCGACAATAC
Organism: Citrobacter sp. RHB20-C16; assembly: GCF_013890155.1. Classification (NCBI taxonomy): domain Bacteria; kingdom Pseudomonadati; phylum Pseudomonadota; class Gammaproteobacteria; order Enterobacterales; family Enterobacteriaceae; genus Citrobacter; species Citrobacter sp. RHB20-C16. The sequence goes on from NZ_CP057630.1 coordinate 1,228,340, forward strand.
GGCCTTCTTTCACAAAGGTACCGTTTGAAGTCCCTTCAACGTCGATAATACGGATACCTTCAATCGTCGCGGCTCCGTTACCGCCCGCGTTACTGACGCTGACGCGCGTGATGCCGTGGGTATCACCTTTCACAATCAGCTTATCCGTTGGCGACAGGTCATCACCCAGCACAGTGCGCAAGGCCAGCAAGCCGTTGTTTCCGGTGTAATCACCGTTAATTGTCAACAGGGTTGGGCTAAAGGCTGCTTGCACTTGCGACGGGGAAGAGAGTATCGCTGTGCCTGCCAGCTCCAGCGAATTCAGCGTCTGTGAATAGCCGTTAAGATCCAGCTGCGCGCCGCTGTCCACGCGGTAATCGGATCTTGCACTCAGGGTATTTTCTGCCCCGGCGCGCAATGTACCATTTGCGACGTGGGTAGGGCCCTGATAGGTGTTAGCGCCTGTCAGCGTGGTCGTCCCGGAGCCGAAATGGTTGACTTCGCCAATACCTGTGATTTTGGCCGAGAGTACGAAGTCGTCGCTGTTGTGATTAAAGTTGAGCTCTGCCGTGCTCATACCGCTGGTGTTGCCAAGGTAGATCCACGGCAGGTCCAGTGTTCCCGCAGCCTGTTGTGCTTCGCCCTTTGCGCCGCCAATATTCAGGATGCCGGTACTGCCTTCTCCCACTGCCAGCCAGATTAAGTTACCCGAGCGGACCGTTGCGCCGTTACTGATGGTGAGGATCCCGGTGGCGTCATTGGGTGTTGTTGCGAACCCCCCGAGGTAAATACCTTCCGTCACATCCAGCAGCGAGTTTTCACCGTCCACGAGGGCGACACCGTAGCCATTACGACTGGTGTTACTCGTATTGCCGACGTAGCCAATGTTCATGTGTTCGCTTAAGGAGAGGGTTCCGCCGCGGGTAATCACCAGGTTACCGCGCCCCTGATCGCCGACCACGCTCCAGACGGAAGAGACGGACGAATTTGCGCCATCGATGGTAACCGTTCCCTGCGCTTTTGCAGCATATTCTCCAATACGTAATTCATCAATGCCGCTGATTTTACTACCGTTATTCACCAGCAGCGTACCTGAACCATCATGGGTCCCGAGTACCAGATTCAAATTGCCCAGTGTCCAGGTCGCACCATTCGTCAGCGTCACGCTGCCGTTTGCGCCATTACCGATCATACCGGCGGCGGTGGTGATAGCCCGACCATCGATCAGCAGTGAGCCGTCGGAGTTATCACCCACCCAAAGACTGCGGAAGTTATTCCATGCGGGGTCGGTATTTTCCGTGGCGGAAAGCGTAATATTTTGTCCATTATTAATAATGACAGTATCCCCCACACCTGTTGGTGGGGAAATATTATTATTGGCTACTGCAGTGGACGTTAAAGCCATGGAAATTGCAATGGCTAATAGAGTTTCAGGGAAACACTGTGCATTTATTTTCATATATTGACTCTTCCTTAAGATTTAAATATTACATCCAGGCATAAGCCAGAAAAGCCAGTGCTGAATACACGGCTATTTGTCGGGTTGCTCATGCAAATAAAATTCTGATGATTTTTAATATTATTTGCCGTTGGCGATATAGCGTAATCGTTTTGCCGCAGGCTTGCATTCGATATTGATAGGCTGAGTCTATTAACCGTCGTTAACAGAGTGAAAATATTTAAGTGATGGCTAATTATTTGATTACAAATGTTTATTGTTTTTGGCTATCCCTCCAGGAATAATGCAAATATAAGGCGGAAAACAACAGGATAGGCGAGGATTTTGATAAGATAGACTGAATAGATGCGAAGGATTAACATTAGTGTGAGTGTCGCTTTAATATGTTTAATTGCGGACGGGAATAATGTTTTTTAAGAATTTTAGGCTGGCTAATTATCATTGTTTTGATGACCGTCAATTTTTACATTGGTATTAATCTGAATGTTTTTTGTCGATGTTAAGATTATTGCCAATAAGTTGGAAAGGGTTTTGATAATAATCTTAAGTGGAGTTGTTCTGAACAGGGTTATGCATATTTACGCAATAATGAGAGATTTATTAAAAGACAGGGGTATCGGTCATTATTTTATTTATATGCAGAAAGTGACTTAACTTTACCGTAGTATGCAAAAAAGGACTGAGCAGGCCGAAATCACAAAAGCAACCTATCACTGAAAGGGCTCTGGATTTTTTCTGGAAGCTGAACTAGTTATTAATCATCCCTGAACAGCGGCATGGATTCAGCGGTGATGATAGCGTCATAACATAACCTGGAGCTTCTCTATGAAAACTGGATATAAACTCTTGATTGGTGCGTTGGCTTTTGTGGCGACAAATGCGTTTGCAGCGGAGCTGTTAACAAAAGCTGAGTTTGAGAAAGTGGAGTCGCAGTACACCCTGATTGGCAACATCAATACCAGCAATGAAACGTCCACTCAGGATGCGAAAGAAGATCTGCTCAAAAAAGCGGATGAGAAAGGGGCTGATGTGGTCGTGCTGACTTCCGGTCAAACCGACAACAAAATTCATGGCACTGCCAATATCTACAAGAAAAAGTAATTCGTAAGCGTGCCGGATGGCGCTGGCCTGGTGAAATGTGTAGGCCGGGTAAGACGCTGTGTGTCGCCATCCGGCCGTTCATTCCTTCAGCCGTCGCCAGAATGTGGTTCTGCTGATCCCCAGATAACGCGCGGCGGCGCGCTTATCGCCGTTAAACTGCGCCAGCACCTGCTGTGGCGTAGCGGAAGGCGAAGGGGATGACGGCGATTCGTTCTCCGCCAGTTCCGGCAGTATCTGCTGTAATAAATGTTCATTCAGTTGTGGCATCGGTTCAACGCTTAAAAACAGTGCCAGCCGTTCCATCATATTGCGCAATTCGCGAATATTTCCCGGCCACTGATAGTGCAACAGCGCACCGGCACTCTGCGCCAGTCCGGCGCGCACCGACTCGGTAAATGGTACGGAGAGCGCGGCCAGCGATTGTTTTAAAAAACCTTCCGCCAGCGGCAGGATATCGGCGGGGCGCTCCCGTAGAGCCGGTAACGACAGACGTAAAATACTCAGGCGATAAAACAGATCGCGACGAAACTGCCCGCGTTTCATCTCGTCTTCCAGATTGCAGTGGGTGGCGCTAATCACCCGCACTGTCACCGGAATGGGGTGATGTCCACCCACCCGGGTGACCTCTTTTTCTTCCAGCACGCGCAGCAGTCGGGTTTGCAGCGGCAACGGCATTTCGCCGATTTCATCGAGAAACAGCGTTCCGCCGTGGGCGATTTCAAACAGCCCGGCACGACCACCGCGTCGCGATCCGGTGAAGGCGCCTTCCTCGTAGCCAAACAGCTCCGCTTCCAGCAACGATTCGGCGATCGCCCCGCAATTCACCGCGACGAACGGATGCGCCGTTTTGTCGCCGCGCGTGCCAGGACGCGTACAAAACTCGCGGTGAATGGCCTGGGCTGCCAGTTCTTTCCCGGTGCCGGTTTCCCCCTGAATCAGGACAGAGGCGGGTGAACGGGCATACAGCATAATGGTATGGCGCACCTGTTCCATCTGTGCGGACTCGCCACGAATATCCCCCAGCCCATAGCGGGTGCGCAGCGCCTGATCGGAGGCATAATGACCGTGGCGACGCTGGGTCAGGCGGGTCATGTCCAGCGCATCGCTAAAGGCCTGACGAACCGTGGCGGCGGAATAGATAAAGATACCGGTCATGCCTGCCTCTTCCGCCAGATCGGTGATCAGTCCCGCGCCAACCACCGCGTCAATGCCGTTTGCTTTCAACTCGTTAATCTGCCCGCGCGCGTCTTCTTCAGTGATATAGCTGCGTTGTTCCAGTTGCAGGTTGAAGGTTTTTTGAAAAGCCATCAGCGCGGGCAGCGTTTCCTGGTAGGTCACCACGCCAATGGAGGCGGTCAGTTTTCCGGCCTTTGCCAGCGCCTGCAGAACGTCAAACCCGCTGGGTTTGATCAGAATAACCGGTATCGACAGGCGACTTTTCAGATATGCGCCGTTCGATCCGGCGGCGATGATCGCATCACAGCGTTCGGTGGTCAGCTTCTTACGGATATAGGTGACCGCTTTTTCAAAACCGAGCTGGATGGGGGTGATGGTCGCCAGATGATCAAACTCCAGGCTGATGTCGCGAAACAGATCGAACAGTCGCGTTACCGAGACCGTCCAGATAACCGGTTTGTCATCATTCACCCGCGGGGGAAGCGTTGTCGTCGCCATAGCCAACCCAAAATAAAAGGACAGAGTAATGGGTGTAGTCTTGTTTCATAATTGTTGCAATGAAACCGGTCGGGACGTTTCATGAAACGTTAGCTGACACGCTTTTTTTCGCTTATCGCGGTATGCTGTGGTTTATCTTATTGTTATATCGATGGTTATTTAAAACACTCTCTTTCAAAGCGCCTTTGGCATAGCCCTTGCTTTATGTGAATCAACGGTTAGTTACAAGTTGATAACACGAGGATGGACTATGTCTCTGGATTCTCCGGGTCAGGCATTTCGCGCTGCACTCACCAAAGAAAACCCCTTACAAATCGTCGGCACCATCAACGCCAACCATGCGTTGCTGGCCCAGCGCGCCGGGTATCAGGCGATTTATCTTTCGGGCGGCGGCGTCGCGGCCGGTTCGCTGGGACTGCCGGATCTGGGCATCTCCACCCTGGACGACGTCTTGACCGACATTCGCCGCATCACCGACGTCTGTCCGCTCCCGCTGCTGGTGGATGCTGATATCGGCTTTGGTTCGTCGGCGTTTAACGTTGCGCGCACCGTCAAGTCGATGATCAAAGCCGGGGCGGCGGCGCTACACATCGAAGATCAGATTGGCGCCAAGCGCTGCGGCCATCGTCCGAATAAAGCGATTGTTTCGAAAGAGGAGATGGTCGATCGCATTCGTGCGGCAGTGGATGCCCGTACCGATCCCCACTTTGTGATCATGGCGCGTACCGATGCCCTGGCGGTGGAAGGGTTAGACGCAGCGATCGATCGTGCGCAGGCCTATGTCGAAGCGGGCGCCGACATGCTGTTCCCGGAGGCGATCACGGCGCTTTCGATGTACCGCCAGTTTGTCGATGCAGTCCAGGTGCCGATTCTTGCCAATATCACCGAATTTGGCGCTACGCCGTTGTTCACGACCGACGAACTGCGCAGTGCGAACGTGGCGATGGCGCTCTATCCGCTCTCGGCATTCCGCGCCATGAACCGGGCTGCTGAAAAGGTCTACAACGTGCTGCGCCAGGAAGGGACGCAAAAGAGCGTTATCGACATCATGCAGACCCGTAACGAACTGTATGAAAGCATCAATTACTACCAGTACGAAGAGAAGCTCGACGCGTTGTATATCAAGTAGGCCGGATGGCGGCTACGCCTTATCAGGCCTGGACGAAAACCCTCAGTACCCTACATATGACAATAATGATGAGGACAACATGAGCGACACAACGATCCTGCAAAATAATACCCATGTTATTAAGCCTAAAAAATCCGTCGCGCTGTCCGGCGTACCGGCGGGCAATACCGCGCTGTGCACCGTCGGCAAAAGCGGCAACGATCTGCACTATCGCGGCTACGATATTCTCGATCTCGCCCGGCAGTGCGAATTTGAAGAAGTCGCGCATCTGCTGATTCACGGCAAACTCCCGACCCGTGACGAACTTCAGGCATACAAAAGTAAACTCAAAGCGCTGCGCGGATTACCGGCTAACGTCCGTACCGTACTGGAAGCGCTGCCAGCGGCATCGCATCCGATGGACGTGATGCGCACCGGCGTATCGGCGCTGGGTTGTACGCTGCCGGAAAAAGAGGGGCACACCGTTTCCGGCGCGCGTGATATTGCCGATAAGCTGCTGGCCTCGCTCAGTTCCATCCTGCTCTACTGGTATCACTACAGTCACAACGGCGAGCGTATTCAGCCAGAAACCGATGACGACTCTATCGGCGGCCATTTTCTGCACCTGTTGCACGGCGAAAAACCGACGCAGAGCTGGGAAAAAGCAATGCACATTTCGTTGGTGTTGTACGCCGAGCATGAGTTCAACGCCTCCACCTTTACCAGCCGCGTGATTGCCGGCACCGGATCGGATGTTTACTCGGCCATTATCGGCGCGATTGGCGCACTGCGCGGTCCGAAACACGGCGGGGCGAATGAGGTCTCGCTGGAGATTCAGCAGCGCTACGAAACGCCGGACGAAGCCGAAGCCGATATCCGTAAGCGCGTGGAAAACAAAGAAGTGGTGATTGGTTTTGGTCATCCGGTTTATACCATTGCCGATCCGCGTCATCAGGTCATCAAACGTGTGGCGAAGCAGCTTTCCGAAGAGGGGGGCTCGCTGAAGATGTACAACATTGCCGATCGTCTGGAAGAGGTGATGTGGGAGACGAAGAAGATGTTCCCTAACCTCGACTGGTTCTCGGCGGTCTCCTACAACATGATGGGCGTTCCCACCGAAATGTTTACCCCGCTGTTTGTCATCGCCCGCGTCACCGGCTGGGCGGCACACATTATTGAACAGCGCCAGGACAACAAAATCATTCGTCCTTCCGCCAACTATACCGGCCCGGACGATCGTGAGTTTGTGCCGATCGATCAGCGTCAGTAATTCATTACCTCTAAAGATAAAAAAACAGGAAACGTACCTTATGTCCGCTCAAATTTTAAATGTTCGCCCGGAATTCGATCGTGAAATCGTTGATATCGTGGATTACGTCGTCAACTACGAGATAGCGTCAACGGTGGCGTATGACACCGCCCACTACTGCCTGCTTGATACGTTGGGCTGTGGTCTGGAAGCGCTGGAATATCCGGCCTGTAAAAAACTGATGGGGCCGATTGTTCCGGGGACCGTGGTGCCCAACGGCGTGCGCGTGCCGGGTACCCAGTTTCAGCTCGACCCGGTACAGGCCGCGTTTAACATTGGCGCGATGATCCGCTGGCTCGACTTCAATGACACCTGGCTGGCGGCGGAGTGGGGCCACCCTTCCGATAACCTCGGCGGGATCCTGGCGACAGCGGACTGGCTCTCACGCAACGCGGTCGCGGCGGGTAAAGTGCCGTTGACCATGAAACACGTGCTGACCGGAATGATCAAGGCCCATGAAATTCAGGGCTGTATCGCGCTGGAAAACGCCTTTAACCGCGTGGGGCTTGACCACGTTCTGCTGGTCAAAGTGGCCTCCACCGCCGTGGTGGCTGAAATGCTGGGGCTAACGCGTGATGAGATCCTCAACGCGGTGTCGCTGGCGTGGGTCGACGGACAGTCGCTGCGCACCTATCGCCATGCGCCGAATACCGGCACGCGTAAATCCTGGGCGGCGGGCGATGCGACCTCGCGCGCGGTGCGTCTGGCGCTGATGGCGAAAACCGGTGAGATGGGTTATCCGTCAGCGCTGACGGCGAAAACCTGGGGGTTTTATGACGTCTCATTCAAAGGCGAGTCGTTCCGCTTCCAGCGTCCATACGGCTCCTACGTAATGGAAAACGTGCTGTTCAAAATTTCGTTCCCGGCGGAGTTCCACTCTCAGACGGCGGTTGAAGCGGCAATGACGCTGTATGCGCAAATGCAGGCAGCAGGTAAAAGCGCTGCGGATATCGAAAAAGTGACCATTCGCACCCACGAAGCCTGCATTCGCATCATTGATAAGCAGGGGCCGCTGAATAACCCGGCCGATCGCGACCACTGTATTCAGTATATGGTGGCGATCCCGCTGCTGTTCGGACGCTTAACGGCGGCGGATTATGAGGACGGCGTGGCACAGGACAAGCGAATCGATTCCCTGCGCGAGAAGATCCGTTGTGTTGAAGATCCGGCGTTTACCGCGGACTATCACGATCCGGAAAAACGCGCCATCGCCAATGCGATCACCCTGGAATTCACTGACGGTTCACAGTTTGACGAGGTGGTCGTGGAGTTCCCGATTGGCCATGCACGTCGCCGTACCGACGGGATCCCGAAACTGATCGAAAAATTCAAAATTAACCTGGCGCGCCAGTTCCCGACTCGCCAACAGCAGCGCATCCTGGAGGTCTCCCTGGACAGAACTCGCCTGGAGCAGATGCCGGTCAATGAGTACATGGACCTTTATGTCATCTAGAACCCGCTTCATCAGGCGTAAGTTCAACAGGAGAGCGTTATGTCTTTTAGCGAATTTTATCAGCGTTCTGTTACGCAACCGGAATCATTCTGGGCCGAGCAGGCCCGGCGCATTGACTGGCAGCAGCCGTTTACCCGCACGCTGGATCACAGCCATCCACCGTTTGCCCGTTGGTTTTGCGGCGGTACCACCAATCTGTGTCATAACGCCATTGACCGCTGGCTGGAGAAACAACCGGATGCGCTGGCGCTGATCGCTGTCTCATCCGAGACCGAAGAGGAGCGCACCTTTACCTTCCGTCAGCTCTATGACGAAGTGAACGTGGTGGCGTCAATGCTGCAATCGCTCGGCGTGCAGCGCGGCGATCGGGTTCTGGTATACATGCCGATGATCGCTGAGGCGCATATCACGCTGCTGGCCTGCGCACGGATTGGCGCGATCCACTCGGTAGTGTTCGGCGGTTTTGCTTCGCACAGCGTGGCGGCGCGCATCGATGACGCGAAGCCGGTGCTGATTGTCTCCGCCGATGCGGGGGCGCGCGGCGGTAAAGTGTTGCCCTATAAAAAGCTGCTCGATGATGCGATCGAGCAGGCGCAACATCAGCCGAAACAGGTGTTACTGGTGGATCGCGGGCTGGCGAAAATGGCGCGTGTGGCTGGTCGCGATCTCGACTTTGCGACGTTGCGCCAGCAGCATCTCGGCGCCACGGTGCCGGTGACGTGGCTGGAATCCAATGAAACGTCCTGCATTCTTTATACCTCCGGCACCACCGGAAAACCCAAAGGCGTGCAGCGCGATGTCGGCGGCTATGCCGTGGCGCTGGCGACCTCAATGGCGACCATTTTTGGCGGCAAAGCGGGGGGCGTGTTCTTCTGCGCGTCGGATATCGGTTGGGTTGTCGGGCATTCCTACATTGTCTACGCACCGCTCCTGGCAGGGATGGCAACCATTGTGTATGAAGGACTGCCGACGTATCCGGACTGCGGCGTGTGGTGGAAGATCGTCGAGAAATATCAGGTCAACCGGATGTTCTCGGCACCGACCGCTATTCGCGTGCTGAAAAAATTCCCGACCGCGCAGATCCGCAATCACGATCTCTCCTCGCTGGAGGTGCTCTATCTGGCAGGCGAGCCGCTGGACGAACCGACCGCAAGCTGGGTAACGGAAACACTGGGCGTGCCGGTTGTTGATAATTACTGGCAGACCGAATCCGGCTGGCCGATTATGGCGCTGGCCCGGGCACTGGATGACCGACCGTCGCGCCTCGGCAGCCCCGGCGTGCCCATGTATGGCTATAACGTCCAGTTGCTCAATGAGATGACCGGCGAACCCTGCGGCGCCAACGAGAAGGGGATGGTGGTGATCGAAGGGCCGCTGCCACCCGGCTGTATTCAGACCATTTGGGGCGACGATGCACGGTTTGTGAATACCTACTGGTCGCTGTTCAATCGTCAGGTATACGCCACGTTTGACTGGGGTATTCGTGACGCCGACGGCTACTACTTCATTCTGGGGCGCACGGATGATGTGATTAACGTCGCCGGGCATCGCCTGGGCACGCGGGAAATCGAGGAGAGTATCTCCAGCTATCCGAACGTGGCGGAAGTGGCGGTGGTCGGGGTAAAAGATGCGCTGAAGGGGCAGGTGGCGGTAGCATTTGTCATTCCCAAACAGAGCGACAGTCTGGAAGACCGCGATGTGGCGCATTCGGAAGAGAAGGCGATCATGGCGCTGGTGGACAGCCAGATTGGCAATTTTGGTCGTCCTGCCCACGTCTGGTTTGTTTCGCAACTGCCGAAAACCCGATCCGGCAAAATGCTCCGCCGCACGATCCAGGCCATTTGCGAAGGCCGCGATCCGGGCGATCTCACCACGCTTGACGATCCGGCGGCGCTGCAGCAAATCCGCCAGGCGATGGAGGAGTAATCTGATGGCCCGATAGGGCGGCGTAAACGCCTTATCAGGCCTACAATGACTCAACATGTAGGCCTGATAAGCGTCGTGCCATCAGGCACTTAGCTCCAGCTAACATGATAGTGATAGCGCCCGGCGCTCAGCTGATATTCCGGCGACACCGAAGGACTCCAGGAGTCGTCGCCGCCGACGCCCATATGGAAACCATCAATATTCAGCCAGGCCCCGGCCTCCGGTTGTAGCAGATGTCGATGGCTGGTCTCCATCAGTTGTTTCTGGCTGAATCGGCTGATGTTGAAAAGAAAATCACCGCGCCAGACGTGCGCACCGTACTTCAGTTCACGCGTACCGCAACGCAGGCCGTTTTCACTGGGGAAAACGTAAGGGGTATACATCTCATCCAGTGATAAATCCCAGCGGTCAAAACAGGCCGAAGACAGGCGATCCGGGTAGTTTTCATGCGGACCACGCCCCAGCCAGTTCACCCGTTCTGCTTCCTGCGCCAGTTGGCAGGTCAGACCGATACGTGCCGGATGCGGCGTGCCGCTGGCAACATCGACATCAACGGCGATCTGCATTTCGCCGTGGCCGTCGATGCGCCAGGCTTTACGGCTGATAAACAAGGTTTCACCCTGATACTGCCAGGCGTGAACGGTGGCTACCTGAATCGCGTCTGCAAGGGTATCGGCTTCGCATTGCAGCAACACCGCCTGCGCCTGGTAATGCCCGGCGGCTTTCCAGCGCTCAACCCAGGCATTAGGATCGATCCTTGTCACCTCACTGATACCAATATCGTTATCCAGCGGCGCGCGGGTAAATTGATCGTGCAGTGGCGTCAGTAACTGGGCTTCATCGCCAATCCAGTATTGCGTTAACGTGCCCTGCTGGCGGCAGAATTCCCAGCGCTTATGGCCGAGCGTGACGGTAAACGCGGCGTCGCTGACGCTGAGCTGTGGCGCAGTACTGGCGCGCGGTGAGCATACGACGCTCAGTTTTTCCTCCAGCGGCCACTGCTCCCAGGCGCTGATGTGTCCGGCAGGCGACCAGGCGGTTGCCTGCGGTTGTTCCACGCGCACCGTCAACCAGAGCTGACCTGCCGCGTCAGGCTGTGTGATGTCCGGCAGGGTGATGCGCTGACGACCCTGCGGCGCGATATCCAGCGTGACCTCCCCGGTGGCAACTGGGTTGCCATCCAGAGCGAGGGTCCAGTGCAGGATCTCGTTGTCGCTATGGCGGAACAGATATTCGCTGGTGACCTCAATCTGACGTTGCGCGCCAGGCAGCAACGTGAACTGGAAAAACTGTTGTGCGTGCTTCGCCTCAAACAACGACGGATGCGGCGTGCGGTCGGCAAACACCAGCCCGTCCATACAGAACTGGCGATCGTTAGGCGTGTCGCCAAAGTCGCCGCCGTACGCGGACCAGGGGTTGCCTTCGTCATCGTATTTAATCAGCGACTGATCGACCCAGTCCCAGACGAAGCCGCCCTGCAGGCGCGGGTACTGGCGGAACGCCTGCCAGTATTTGGCGAATCCGCCGAGGCTGTTACCCATCGCGTGGGCATATTCGCAGAGGATCAGCGGGCGCTGTTCGCCGGGCAGCGACAGCCATTTTTTGATTGACCACTTCGGCACTGCCGGGAACGGCTGATCCTGATCGACGCGCGCATACATCGGGCAAATTATATCCGTTGCCGCCGTGTCCGCGCCGCCACCTTCATACTGCACCGGGCGTGACGGATCGTCTGATTTCAGCCAGCGATACAGCGCGTCATGGTTGACGCCGTGACCCGATTCATTCCCCAGCGACCAGATAATAATGCTCGGATGGTTGCGATCGCGTTGCACCATGCGCGTCACGCGCTGGCTCATGGCGGGCAGCCAGGTCGGGTCGTCGCTCAGGCGATTCATCGGCACCATGCCGTGGGTTTCGATGTTGGCCTCATCCACCACATACAGACCATAGCGATCGCAGAGCGTGTACCATCGCGGATGATTCGGATAGTGGGAGCAGCGCACGGCGTTAAAGTTGTTCTGCTTCATCAGAATGATGTCCTGCACCATTGTTTCTTCGTCCATCACCTGACCGTTTTCAGGATGATGTTCATGACGGTTGGTGCCGCGAATCAGCAGTGGCTTACCGTTCAACAACAGCAGGCCATTTTCAATGCACACCTTCCGGAAGCCGACATCGCAGGCCTCGGCTTCAAGCAGTGTGCCATCCGCCGTATGGAGCAGCACAACTGCGCGATAAAGATGCGGTGTTTCGGCGCTCCACAGTGAAGGCTGATCGACATGCAGACGCAGCGTCGTGCGATTGCCATAGGCTCCGCGCTCATCAACGATCTCGCTGCCAAAAGGCGCGGTGATTTCGCCCGTCAGCTCGTCGCCATCCCACAGTTGAACGGTCACGCGCAGAGTGTCACGGCATTCTCCACGCATTCTGACCTCGGCGGCAAAGATTGCCCGGCTGAAATCCTCGTTGAGGTGGGTGGTGATGCGTAAGTCGCTGATTTGCGTGGCGGGTTTGTTTAACAGGGAGACATCGCGGAAAATGCCGCTCATTCGCCACATATCCTGGTCTTCCAGATAGCTGCCGTCGCTCCAGCGTAGCACCATCACCGCCAGACGGTTCTCACCGCTGACCAGAAACTCACTGAGATCAAATTCCGACGGCAGGCGACTATCCTGACCGTAGCCCACCCAAAGCCCGTTGCACCAGAGATGAAAAGCGGAATTTACGCCATCAAAGATAATTCGCGTCTGTCCATCACGTATTTCAGCTTCGCTGATTGTAAAGGTGAGCGAATAACATCCTGTCGCATTTTCATGCGGCACATACGGCGGATCCACCGGGATCGGATAGGTCACGTTGGTATAAATGGGGGCGTCATAGCCGAGCAACTGCCAGTTTGATGGCACCGCGATCGTATCGGCATCGTCCAGATCGCCCAGACGCCAACGTTCCGGCACCGCTTCCGGCGAGGCGAACCAGATAAATTTCCACGCGCCGTTCAGACTGCGAACGGAAGATGAGGCGGTATTGTGACGCGCATCAGTCGCGTTGCGCCAACTGGCAAAAGGAGGATGCGCCTCCAGACGGTTTAGCTGCGTGACGCCGGGATTTTCCCAGTCGCGTCGGGCCAGTACGGCGGCGAGTGAATTCGTGCTGAAGGTCATGGAGGCATCCTGTTGCGCAGTTTGTTCGTTCACAGGTTGCTGAAGATACGGTGTGCGGTGAAAGCCTGTAAAGGTGAGAAAGAGGAATGAGTGAGGTCTCTCACTCAGAATCTGCTTGCGTCACACCCTGAAAGGTTTTTCGCCATTCTGCCGGGCTGACGCCGAAGCGGGACTTAAAATGCTGTCGCCAGGTCACCGGAGACAGAAAACCGACCTCTGTGGCGATACGCTCGACGGGCAGCCGGGAGGATTCCAGCAGTTCCTGGCTGCGGCGTAGACGTTCAGCAATCAGCCATTCAGCAACGCTTGAGCCAGTGGCTTTCATAAAATGACGGGTCAGAGTGCGGCGACTCATCATCACCTTTTGCGCCAGCGAGTCCAGATCGTGCTGTTCGTGGCTATGCTGGCGAAGGTACTCCAGCAGGCCGTTAATCCGTTGATCCTGGGTGTTTTTCGCCACCGGTTGGGCAATAAACTGCGCCTGCCCCCCCTCGCGATGCGGTGGCACAATCATCCGGCGCGCAATCTGATTCGCCACCGAAGTGCCAAACCGTTGGCGAATGAGATACAGACAACAGTCTAGCGCAGCGGCGGTACCGGCCGAGGTGATGATGCCATCATCGTCGACGTACAGGGCGTTGATATCCAGGCGCGCGGCGGGAAAACGCGTCTGAAAATCGGCTTCAAACTCCCAGTGGGTAGCGGCGCGTCTGCCGTCGAGCAGTCCTGCGTAACCGAGAACAAATGCGCCAAGGCATAACCCGACCACCTGGGCGCCGTTTTGCCGGGCCTGAACCAGCGCATCGAGTAGCGACTGCGGTGGGCGAATCGCGGTCGTCCCCCACCAGGGAACAATCACGATATCAGCCCCCGTCAGCGCTGCAAATCCCTGGCGGGCAGTAACGGAAAAGCCTTCAACAGAGGTGACCACGCCGGGGACTTCTGCGCAAATCTGCACCTCAAAGCGTTTCTTCGTTGCCGCTTTTTCACTGAACATGATGCACGGCACTGAGAAGTGAAACGGACTAAAATCTTCAACGGCGACGATCGCGACGGTAACAGGGCGCATACCACTCCTCGACTGGGGATTAAAACGTCAGGGTTTCTCCATCTTCCGGCACCCGGACACATTCTGCAATCTGGTTATCGCGCGCGTATTCCCTGAGCGCCGCGCGTGTTAGCAGGCAGTGGTTTATCGCCTCCATGTGAACAGCCACAATCTGCGCGTCGGGCAGAACGAAGTGGGTTTTCAGCACATCTTCTGCGCCCATGATAATCGCGCCAAAACCGATCACGTGGGCAAACCCGGCGTTCAGGACCACCACATCCGGCTGGAAGGTGATGAAGTTGCTTTCAACCTCATCGCGCCAGATCGTATCGCCAACCAGATACAGCGTTTTTTCTTGCGGATGCTGGAAGATTACCCCGCAGGCATCGCCCATCCGCTCGGCCATGACGGGAATGGCGTACAGCCGGTCGGAACCGTGCTGACCGCCCGTTTTGCGCAGGGTTACCTCACCCAATCGGCTCTCGTCCGTCAGTACGGTGAGTTGGCTGAAACCCTGGTCCCGCAGGATTTGCGCATCCTTGTCGTTTTGCACATAAATCGGCTTCTCTTTCGGCACGACCTTTGCGGCGACCTCGTCCCAGTGATCCGCATGGAGATGGGTGACGATCAGGGCATCGGCCTGTAACAGGGTGTCGATGTCGCACGGAAGTTCCACCGTCGGATTACGGATGTCGGCTCGCGCTGTGCCGGGAAAACCGGGATACGCGCCCTGCGGGGCGAGCATAGGATCGACCAGAAAGGTTTTGCCGCCAAAGGTAATCAACTGGGTGGCGTTGCGAATATGGGTAATGTTCATGGTGATACTCCACGTGAGGGGGCCAGTGGTGTCATCGTAGAGTGTTGACCAGAAGCTGAATGTGGGCAAATGGGCGAATACCGATGGGATTGGGCCAATAGAGGGAATTTGTGCCAAATCCGAATACCGCTTCTACATTTCCCAGTTTATTTGTTGGTTGCAGATGAAATAAAGAAATTTAAGGATTTATAAACGTACCGATTTATATTGTCGAGTACGAGAGGTAACAGCCTGTTTTATCAAGAATTAAATTGATGCTGTTGCTTAAGTGATTGTCTCTATATTAATGCCATGGCGATTTGAATTCTAACTAACTTGTTGATTTTGTGTTGTTAATGTTCTTATTTATTAAAGCATAAAGTTATTTAAGAATTATTCGTTACTTTTCTTTTGCTATTTACTCTATAACGGAAGTTCGGTAGTTTTCAAATACTATGCTTGCTACCCATTCAGTGTTAAGCAAAATTCCATAATTTAAATATTCACTGTTTTTCTTACTCGTTAGTTTTTTCAGGCTTATTTATTATCTAAATAATGCATTGAAATGAATTAAATGTTGTAGAAACTAACAAAGGATTTATTTATGCAACATTTTAATAAAAATAAAATAGCGTTATTGCTTGCTTCACTCTTTATTTCCCCTGGACTGGTAATCGGTGCCACGATTCATGTTGATGGCTCATTTCCTTATACGGCGCAATCCAACACAGGGACTCACGGGATTAGCGGCGGCAGTGAAGGCGCCGGAGCCGGGTATGTCTTATCGCCGAACCCGGAAACGACCGCGGCGGATAACAGCGTAAGCGTTGGCAGCGGCACCACGATTAAAGGCGGTAATGGCTACGCTGGCGGCGACGGTGCTGACGGAATGACCGGTAATAATGTAACCATCACTAACGGCGGAGCAATTACGGGCGGTGATGGGAGCTATAGCGTTAGCGGCAGTGGCACAGGGGGGGTGGGAATCTCGGGTTCTGACCTGTCGATAACCAATTCTCGTACTGGCTCTATCACCGGTGGCGAAGGGGACAGATATTCCGCTAGCGGTGCGGGTATCTCAGGTAACAGCCTCATGATCACCAACGATGGTGCTATCACCGGAGGCGATGGCAGTTACGGTTATGATGACTACAGCGGTAGGAGCGGTATTGGCGGTGCTGGAATATCCGGCACTGACCTGACGATTATCAATACTTACCGTATTACCGGTGGTGAAGGCGATTCCAGTGGCGTGGGAGGCGATGCCATTTCGGGTTCTGCGCTGACCATAACCAACAGCGGCGCTATTCTTGGTGGCGAAGGGGGCTATGGCTATGATGGGGCTGAAGGTGGCAATGCCGGCGCCGGAATATCCGGCAGTAATATGGTGATTGATAATATTGCCCGTGGGTCAATTACGGGTGGTCGAGGCGAATCCGGCAGCGCAGGTGGCGATGCGATATCGGGTACCGACCTGAGAATCACCAACGGCGGATCCATTGTCGGGGGCGAAGGAGGGTTTGGCTACGGAGAGAATGCCGGCAATGCTGGCGCGGGAATATCCGGCAGCAATATGACCATTAACAATTTAGCCGGTGGTTCCGTGACCGGCGGTGAAGGCGGCTATGGCGGTCTGGACGATGCCGGCGGTGCCGGGATGCCCAGCGCAGGGGGCGCGGGAATACTGGGTAATAATATGACAATCACCAATGCGGGATCGGTTACCGGTGGTGATGGGGGTTTTTCTGGCGGTCAGACAACAGGCCCCGACGGCGCAGACGGTGGTGCAGGCATATATGGTAATCATCTGACCATAACCAATATGGCCAGCGGTTCGATCGTCGGTGGCGAGGGATCCTACGGTGGCGCTGGCAGTGATAGCAACAACGGTGGTAACGGTGGTACCGGAATCGTCGGCGACAGTCTGACGATTATGAATAACGGCTCTATTGTAGGAGGGCGAGCCAGCAATGGCAGAAACGGTGGCACTAACGGTGCAGGTGGCGCAGCGATATCCGGCAGTAACCTGACGATAATCAATAACCGCGTGATTACCGGCGGCGCTCCGTACTCGAGCGGTGGCGAAGCTGGCGCGGCTATCAGTCTTAGCGGCGGCAACAACATGCTGACACTGAATACCGACTCGACTATCACCGGCGATATCAGGCTGGCCGATGGCGCGACAACGTTGCAGATCGTCAGTAATGATGAAGCAAACAGAGCCATCAACGGTAATCTGACGGTGGGTCAGTCGGCCAGCGTGACGCTGGCTGAACAGCCGATTGAATTTTCCGGTAATGCTTCGTTTGCCGATGGGGCAGCGCTCACCCTTGGCAGTGACGTCAGCCTCAAGGCGGCATCGCTTACTGTTGGCGACAACGCCTCGCTTAACGCCAACATTACCCACTGGGATATGCAGGACATTCTTCTGGTTGAAACCACAAACGGGATTACGGGCGCTTTTTCTTACAGTAATGCCCTCGTGGCAGGCATGAACCAGCCGGACTTTGCTTATATCAACGCAGGTTCTCGAGTCATTAAGTACTCTCTGTACTGGAACGGGCTGGATTCGGATGCGCACGGAACGTTCACGCTTGATGAGGGCAGAACCTTCGATCTCGGCGTCGCGCTGGCGGACAATACGGTGCAGGTCAATCCGGCCTGGGACGGTAAAAGCCTGACCAAAGCGGGAGAAGGCACGCTGATACTGTCAGCGGAAAATACCTATACGGGGTCGACTTTTGTCAGTGAAGGCATGCTGAAGACGACCACGTCGAATGCATTTGCCAGTACCTCCGGCGTCATCGTCGGCGAGGAAGGGACGCTTAACCTTAACGGCAACAGCCAGACCGTCAACGCGTTGGATAACCGTGGCACCTTGCTGATTGATGATGATGGTGTTCCGCCTTCCTCACCTCTCAACGTCATGCTGACGGGCGATGTGACGAATAGCGGCAATATCATTCTTAACAACAGCGTGACCAGCGCCGGGAATACATTAACCATCAATGGTGACTATGCGGGTAATGGCGGTACGCTTTCGCTGGGCACCGTTCTCGGCGGCGACAACAGCTTGACGGATAAGCTGGTGATTACCGGCAACGCGACCGGCACGACCTATTTGCATGTTAACAATGAGAATGGCTCAGGGGCCTTGCTGCATGAAGGGATTAAAATTATTGAGACCGGCAGTTCAACGCCAGAGGCTTTTGTGCAACGAGGTCGTATCGTGGCGGGAAGCTATGAATATCACGTGAAGCAGGGAACGGCTGCCGGCAGTGACAGGAATAACTGGTATTTAACCCATTTGGCAGACACGCCTGTTCCTGATGATTCCCCTGATGTCATTGATAACGATCGGCCTGCGCCGGGCGAACCCTCGGATGCGGTCAACCTCTATCGCCCTGAGGGGGGAAGCTATGCCAGCAACCTGGCGGCAGCGAATACGCTGTTTAACACCCGACTGCAGGACCGTCAGGGAGGTTCCTGGTATACCGACCCTGCTACCGGGGAACGGCATATGACCAGTCTGTGGCTGCGTACGTCAGGCGGGCACAGCAAGGGGCGGATGTCGGACGATCAGAACACATTGTCTTCTAACCGCGTTGTTGTGCAGATCGGCGGCGCGTTGTTGCAGGGGAGTGTGAACGGCACGGATAGCTATCAGTTGGGCGTAATGGCAGGCTATGGTAAGCAGGATAACGACATCCATAACAGCCTGTCAGGCTACGATTCTCGTGGTGAGGTGAGCGGCTACAGCGCGGGTCTGTACGGAACCTGGTATCAGAACGCCGTGGATAAAACCGGCCTGTATGTCGATTCATGGGTACTCTATAACTGGTTTGACAATACGGTTAAAGGTGATGAGATTGCTCAGGAAAGCTATAAAAGCAAGGGGCTGACGGCGTCGCTGGAATCGGGTTACGCCTTCCATCTGGGGTCATTCATGGCAGCAGACGACATAGAAAGCAACGTGTATCTTCGCCCACAGGCACAGGTCACCTGGATGGGGGTGAAAGCTAACGACCATACAGAGAAAAACGGCACGCGGGTTCAGGGGCAGGGCGACAACAATATTCAGACCCGTCTGGGCATGCGTCTTTACGTCAATGGTAAAAGCGCTGCGGAAAAAGGAACCGTACGCGAGTTTGAACCCTTTATCGAGGCGAACTGGATACACAACTCGAAGCAGTACGGTGTCAGGATGAATGACACGAGCACCTCCCTGCAGGGAAGTCGAAACGTCGGTGAGGTGAAAGTGGGCGTCGAGGGGCGGTTGACCCGGGACCTGAGCGTCTGGGGCAACGTTGCGCAACAAATGGGTCATAACGGTTTTCGCGATACGAGCGGCGTGCTGGGAATCAAATACCAGTTCTAGCCTTATGATGTGCCTCCAGCCCTCCCGGCTTTTTTGCCGGGAGGGCTGTTTCTCTCTTACTTGCCCCGCACGTTGTGGTATGAGCAATAGCACAGCATTCCTACTTTTGTCTTAGTGTCAGGCTGCTTTGCCCCTGCCAGAGTGTAGATAACCCCATGAAGTGGAGGCGTTATGAGCTGGCGACCCATTCTGTATCTGATTGTGACCCCTGATCCTGCATTAAGCGCCCGGCGCGGGTTTTTACGACTGGTGCAACGCTGACGGTATGTCTGGAATTGCGTGTGAGCGCGGATCCCCGTCGCTGACGCTGTGTTATGGTGACTGTTCTCGTTCGCAAAACAGGAGCCTTATCATGTCGCAATATAATCCGTTAAGTGCCCTCCTGGATAAGCAGGATTTCCTGTTGCTGGATGGCGCACTGGCGACGGAGCTGGAAGCGCGTGGGTGCCATTTAGCCGACAGCCTATGGTCAGCGAAAATTTTGCTGGAAAACCCGGAGCTTATCCGCGAAGTGCACCTTGACTATTTTCGGGCGGGGGCGCAGTGCGCCATCACCGCCAGCTATCAGGCGACGCCAGCGGGATTTGCCGCCTGCGGCTTTGATGAGGCGCAGGCGAAAGCGCTGATTGGGAAAAGTGTCGAGCTGGCGCGTAAAGCGCGTGAGGCGTATCTGGCAGAAAATCCGCAGGCGGGCACGCTGCTGGTCGCCGGTTCGGTTGGGCCTTACGGCGCGTTTCTGGCTGATGGTTCGGAGTATCGCGGAGATTACACGCTGAGCGGCGAAGATTTTCAGGCGTTCCACCGTCCGCGCGTGGAGGCGTTGCTGGATGCCGGAGTTGATCTGCTGGCCTGCGAAACGCTACCAAATTTTGCCGAGATTCAGGCACTGGCGGCGTTGTTAACCGCATATCCGCGTGCGCGAGCGTGGTACTCTTTTACCCTGCGCGACAGCGAGCATCTGAGCGACGGCACGCCGCTACGCGAGGTTGTGACGTTTCTCGAACACTATCCGCAGACGGTGGCGGTGGGGATCAACTGTATTGCCCTACAACAGGCCACCGCCGCTTTGCAGCATCTGCACGGGTTAACGGCGCTGCCGCTGGTGGTCTATCCGAACAGCGGAGAGCATTACGATGCGAGCAGCAAAAGCTGGCATCATCATGATGAATCGTGTGCGCGCCTGGCGGATTACCTGCCGCAGTGGCAGGCGGCCGGGGCGAAGTTGATTGGCGGGTGCTGTCGCACCACGCCAGAGGATATCGCCGCGCTGAACGCGCAACGTTGAGTTTGTGCCGGGTGTGGCTGATGCCTTACCCGGCATTGCATCATGCCGCATCCGCTAACACAAACATGCCGTACGGATGGATTTCCAGATAGTACGTCTCACCGACATCCGGCTGCAGGCGTGTAGCGTTGACCTGTAACAGGATCTCCTGTCCGTGCCACTCCACCGTGACTTCATACTGTGGTCCCATATAGGCAACATGACGAATCACACAGCGCTGACTCTCCTCTCCGCGATCGCTTAAGGTGATCGCTTCCGGCCTGACGCCAACGGTGCCGGTGCCCTGAGCCACAAAGTGCGTCGGGCGAGGCAGGCGATAACCAAAGATATCAACAGAGGCTTCGCTGAAGGTCGCCGGGAACAGGTTGGCGTCACCCATAAAGCTCGCCATAAAACGGGAGGCGGGTTGGCGATAGAGATCCTGCGGAGAGCCTATCTGCATGATATGCCCCTTGTTCATCACCAGCACGGTGTCGGAAACCGCAAAGGCTTCGCTCTGATCGTGGGTAACGTACAGCGAGGTGATATCAAACTGCTTTTGCAGCTCGCGGATCTTATCGCGCATGCTGCGGCGCAGGTTGGCGTCGAGGTTACTCAATGGTTCGTCAAATAACAGCACCTTCGGTTTGAGGATCAGCGCGCGCGCCAGCGCCACGCGCTGCTGCTGACCGCCGGAGATCTGATCAACATAGCGGTCCTCGAATCCTTCCAGATCGACCATTGCCAGCGCCTCTTTCACCCGCGTCTTCACATCGGCGCGCGACACGCCCAGCATCTTCAGACCGTAGCCGACGTTTTCCCCCAGCGACATATGCGGGAACAAAGCATACGACTGGAACACCATACAAATATCGCGCTGCTGAATAGAACGATGAGTGACGTCTTCGCCATCAATAAAAATTTGACCTTCGCTCGGTTTTTCCAGACCGGCGACCAGGCGCAGAATGGTGGTCTTGCCGCAGCCGGACGGGCCAAGCAGCGTCACCATCTGCCCTTGCGGGATGGTGAGATTGATATTGTCGATGACCGTGTTGCTGCCGAATCGTTTAGTGACGTTGCGCAGTTCAACGAAATTTTTCTGACTCATAGTGCGCTCCATTACGCCTGGTTTTTGGCTTTAGACCGGGAAATACGCGCTTCCCCAATCAGCCAGTCAAAGATGAAAATAATCGCCAACATGACCACGATCAGAATCGACCCATAGGCAATCGCCACGCCGTACTCGCCGTCTTCCACGCGGTTCAGAATGTAGGCCGTTGCTACGCGGGTGTCCGGTGTAACGAGGAAGACAATCGCGCTGACGGTGGTGATGGCGCGCACGAAGCTGTAGATCAGCGCCGAGAGAATGGCCGGGCGCAGCAGCGGCAACAGAATGTGCGTGATGGTGCGTAAGCTCCCGGCACGCAGACTGAGCGAGGCTTCGTCCAGTGATTTATCGATCTGGCCGAGTCCGGCGATCCCGGCGCGAATACCGACCGGGACGTTACGCATCACCATCGAGATAATGACAATCGCCGCCGTGCCGGTGAGGTATACCGGAGCGCTGTTAAAGGCAAGGATGTACGAAACGCCCGCCACGGTGCCCGGTACGGCAAAGCACAACATGGTGGTGAACTCGATGGTCTTTTTGCCTTTGAACTGCTGGCGTACCACAATCCAGGCGATCAGCAGACCGAAGGCGGCGGTGATCGGCGCGGCAATGCCGGCATAGAGCAGGGTGTCGAGCAAGGAAGGCCATGCGCCGTCGCTCATCCCCTGACCAAACAGTTTGATGAAGTTATCCAGCGTCAGGGTGTAGTCCACGCCCCAGTTCACGGTGAAGCTGCCGTAGAAAATGCTGCCATAGAGCAGGGCGTTAAAGGCAATCCATATCGCCAGAATAGCCACCACGCTCCAGACCAGCGTCACCGGCAGCGGCTGGACGTCGCCACGGTACGATTTCCCGGAAACGGTGACGTAAGAGCGCTTGCCAATCCACATGTACTGTACGCAGAACACCAGCAGCGAGAACAGCAGCAGGAACGCACCCAGCGTACTGGCGGCCTGGTAATCAAGCTGTGAGCCGGTGATATAGAAGTAAATTTGCGTTGCCAGCACGTCGAAGTTCCCGCCGAGCACCAACGGGTTACTGAAGTCGGCCAGCGACTGCACGATGACAATCAGGAAGGCGTTCGCCAGCGCCGGTTTCAGCAGTGGGACAAACACGCCGTTAAACGTCTGCCAGCGGCTGGCGCGCAGGGTATATGACGCTTCTTCCAGCGACGGGTGAATGGTTTTGATCGCGCCGTCGAGGATCATAAACGCCATTGGGGTAAACGCCAGCACCTGTGCCAGCCAGATGCCGGTAAATCCGTACAGCCAGTTGGTGTTCGTCAACCCGAACCAGTCGACCATTAATTCGGTCACATAGCCGGAACGGCCCATCATCAGCGTGACGCCAAGCCCCACCACAAACGGCGGTGTGACGATCGGCAGAATCGAAAAGATACGCCCAATAATGGCGCTTCGCTGAGCGATGCGGGTAGTATAAATCGCCAGTACCAGACCGAAGAAAGTACAGCCGATACCTACCGCAATCGACAGGGCGATAGAGTTGAGGATCACCTGAATGATATGCGCCTGCGACAGCACATTCATAAACGCCAGCGGCGCGAACTCCCCGGCGTCGTTGGTGAACATTGGGATGAAAATGGCGATGCTCGGCCAGACGATAAAGATGCCGATGAGCGCCACGATAGTGACCAGCGAACCGATCACAAACCGGTCGCCGCCCAGCCATTCGAGGCGGGTCAGCGCCAGCGTCATGATCGCCCCCAGCGCGACAAACAGCACGATAGTGGCGTAGCCTAAACCGCGCCCTTCAACGGTGGCGCTGATGACGATAAACGCCATACACAACAGCGCCCAGCCCGCATCGAGGGTGTGGCGGCTGCGCTGTTCGCGTCTGGCTTCGTGGAACGGGCGTACCAGCAGCAGGCTCGGCAGCAGATACCAGAGCCAACTGATATTGAACCGTGACCAGCCGTAGGCCTCGAGGATTTCATCGCTCGTGGACTCCAGCAGACCGTAATCCAGGCTCCAGCTCGGCAGCAGAACGAATGCCAGCCAGCCGAGTAAAACCCAAAGGAATATCGCATCCCGCTTTTTCACAGGATGGAGTGCAAGTGTGTGTGACATACGTTTTCCGGTGTTCAATCCCGAGTAGGCCGGATACGCGTGAGCGCCATCCGGCATTCAGGGTGACGATGATTGCCGGGGGGCGGCGTTGCCTTACCCGGCCTACGTAACCTTAACGTCAGGAAGTCATCGTGTGGGCTTATTTACCCATCTTCACTTCGCTGACCCATTTATTGATCAACGCTTTACGGACATCCGTTGAACCGTATTTATCCATGTCATAGTTGATAAGCTTCAGGTCGTCGAGCTTCAGCGAGTTCGGCGAGGTTTCGGCGGTGGTATTGGTCAGGATCTGATAGGACTTGCCTTTCTTCCACGCCAGTTCCTGGGCGTCTTTTGACAGTACCCAATCGACGAACAGTTTGGCGTTGTCGAGGTTACGTGCCCCTTTCAGGATGCTGACGCCGCCGATTTCATAACCGGTACCTTCACACGGAGAGATCAGCTCCAGCGGTGCGCCCTGTTCTTTTTCCAGCGAGTAGTCATGCAGGAAGCCAATGCCGATGGCGGTTTCGCCACGAGCCGCGTTACGCGCCGGGGCAATACCGGATTTGGTGTACTGCGAGACGTTGGCGTTCAGTTGTTTCAGGTAATCAAAGGCCTGATCGTCACCCCAGAGTTGGGCGAAAGTGGCCAGTGCGGTGTAGGCCGTACCGGAGCTTTGCGGATCGGCAATCTGAATTTCACCTTTGTATTCCGGTTTGGTCAGGTCTTTCCAGCATTTCGGCACCGGCAGGTTTTTCTCTTTCAGGCGTTGAGTGTTGACGCCAAAACCGAGGATCCCCACGTAGACCGCTGACGAGAGGTTGCCTTTCACTTTCGCCGGATCGCGGAATTTCTCCATGACCTGTTCCAGGTTAGGGGATTTGTACGGCTGCAGCAGACCCATTTCACCGGCCTGAGATTGTGGATCCAACGTGCCGCCGTACCAGACGTCAGCCTGCGGGTTTTTCTTCTCGGCATCAACCTTTGCCAGCGTGCTGCCGGAGCCGTTGCGAATAAACGACGTTTTCACGTCATATTTTTCCCCAAAGGCTTTGGTTTCCGCTTCGCACATCTCGTTGGTGGCGCTGCAATACACCACCAGACGCCCTTTCGCGTGTGCGGCGCCCGATAAGGTCGCCAGCGCAACGGCGGAGGCAATCAGAGTAGAGGTAAGGGTCATTTTCATTGTTTTATCCTTTGACTGAGAGTGGTGGTGATGCCCGCCATCAGCAGCGGCATCAGCAGTAAACCCATAAGTACGGCGGCGACCGAGAGCAAACTGAACATCCCCGACCAGCCGTAGCGTTCAATGACCAGCGACAGAGGCCAGCCCGCCAGCGCTGCCCCCAGATAGGCGAACAGGCCGAGAAAACCAGTGATTGAGCCTGCAGCCGCTTTGTGTCCGCATTCCACCGCCGCCAGACCAATCAACATTTGTGGACCAAAGACAAAAAAGCCCACCGTAAAGAAACAGACAGCGAGCAGGGCGTAATGATGAACGGGTGCCAGCCATAGCGCGGCGACAGAAACCATCAGGCCCAGTGTAAACAGCAAAATCATCGGCGCCCGCTGACCGCTAAACAGCAGGTCCGACCCCCAACCGGCAAACAGCGCGCCGAGGAGTCCGCCGACTTCAAACAGCATCACCGTGGCGTTGGCGCTGAGCAGGTTAACGCCGTGGCTTTCCGTCAGCCAGATGTTGCCCCAGTCGTTAAGCGCAATGCGGATCAGATAGACCAGTACATACGAAACGCCCAGCAGCCAGATCATCGGGTTTTTCAGCATCGTGGTACGCAGCATTTGCCACAGTTCCATCGGTGGACTCTGTTGCTCCTGGCGCAGCTCCAGCGGATCGTTACGCCAGTTGCCGACGGACGGTAACCCCTCTTCCTGGGGCGTGCCTTTCAGTTGCAGCGCTAACCCCATTCCCAGCGCCATGCTAATTATCCCTGGCATCAGCATTGCGGCCTGCCAGCCCCACCAGTGGGCGGCGAAGGCGCTAATCAGCGGGATAATCGCCCCGCCAATGTTGATAGACATATTCCAGCAGCCCCACCAGAAGCCGCGTTCGTTACGCGAATACCAGTGGGTCAGCAGGCGAGCGCAGGGCGGCCATCCCCAGCCCTGAAAAAATCCGTTCAGCGTCCAGACCGCCAACAGCAGCGTCAGCGACTCGCCAAAAGCAAACACCACGTTCAACAGGCCAGTAGTGAACAGTCCCGCGCCCATAAACCAACGCTGTCCGTGGCTGTCATGCCACAACCCGGCGGTAAATTTCGACAGGCCGTAGGTCAGATAAAACAAGGAACCCAGCAGACCGATGTCACTTTTATCCAGCCCGAGATCGGTTTGCAGCGCTGGCAGCACGTAGTTAACGCTTTTACGCGTCAGGTAAAACGCGGCGTAACCGATGACCATGTACATCAGCAGCCGGGGACGCAGCGTCCGGTAACGTTGTGTGATGTCAGTTGCTGCGCCTGCGTGCATAGCCGTCTCCGTTTTGTTGACTATAAGAAAGAGAAACCGAAAGGGGATGAGAGAAAGTCCGGAGTGACTAAGACTTTTTCCTGGTCAGAAGGCGATTTGTTGCAAATTTGTGGGCAAGTTAACACTTACCCGCGTACCGTGCCGCGATTCCAGCGCCAGTTCACCCCCGAGGGCGCTGACCCGCTCGCGCATTCCCTGAATGCCAAAACCGGCTATCTTGTCTGCACTGATCCCCACGCCGTTGTCGGACACGTCCAGATGCAGCATATCTCCCTGCTGACGCAGAACAATTCGTACTTCGCTGGCCCCGGCGTGTTTACAGATGTTGTTGAGCAACTCCTGTAACAGTCGATAGAGAGTGAAGCGCACCGTTTCATTCTCGGGCATGGTGGTAAGCTGATAGTCAAACTGGCAGTGAATGCCACGTTCCGTAAAGGCAAACTCGTTGAGCAGGTGGAGCAGCGCCTCTTTGAACGACAGTTCGTCCAGCGCGGGTGGGCGAAGCTGGCGCAACAACTGGCGGGTGGAGTGATGGATTCGCCGGGCGAGATCGTTGATCTGGCTGGCGGCGGCCTGGGCTTGCGCCGGATCGTGCGCCCGTTTTACCAGTTGCGACTGGATCTGAATGGCGGTGATGTTTTGCCCAATCTCGTCATGCAGTTCGCGCGCCAGACTCTTGCGCGTATCCTCTTCGGTATGCACCAGTTTCTCGGCCAGCGCGCGCCGCGCCGCCAGTTCCGCTTCCAGACGCCGGCGATAATGGTGCAGGTTTTGCGCCAGATGCTGCTGACGACTGATGGCGATCCCCAGACCAATACCGAGCAGTGACTGTGTCGCGAGAAAAATCTCCAGTTCAATCAGATTGCTGAAGCCCACGCCAATCTGGCGGGCGATGGTGATCATCATGCTGCCGAGTAGCCCCGAGAGCACGCCCCCCTGCCAGCCAAATTTCCACGCCATCACCACGTTGGGCAGAAACACCACAATCAACAGCAGGCGTTCAATCTCTGGCGACAGCACCATCTGGGTGCCAATGCCAATGATAAAAAACAGGCTGCACCAGATGATGAGCGAGGTACGCAGCGGCGGGTTATTGGTGTCCAGACCCAGCAGGTGGTAGCGATGCTGCTGGCGCAGAAACTCGAAGATCAGATAAACGAACGGCGTCAGCAGCACGCCACCGGTAAACGACGCCAGCCCGAGCAGCATCGCCGGACTTTTAACAAACGGCGACAGCAGAGCGGCGTTGAGCAATGAGGCGGCTGTTACCGTGGCCAGCAGCAGCGTCAGCCGCTGCCAGTAAAGAGGGAAACGGTACCAGAAAGTCTGTGCGAGGCTGGCGGGAATCATGCTGATAAGCGGTGTGGTCAGCAGAATATAACCATTGAGCAGTTGCTCGCTGTGCAGCCAGAACATCATCATCATCGGTGGCAGCACCAGCGCGGGCCAGTAACGGCGTGAAAGCAGGATCAACAGCGCCAGGTAGACGCCGTGCGGCAGGAACAGGGCCGCCTGCTGGCCGTTGTGGGTCAGATAAAAACCGAGCGTCCACAACATCAGCCAACCGGTGCCCCAGGCCAGCACAATAAACAGTGAAATGACGACGTGACGGAGGATGTGCGACATCAATGCCCCGCCAGTAACTGATGGTCGAGAGCGAAATGAACCAGCTCGATAGTGCTGTGACAGTTCAGCTTGCCCAGCACGTTGGCGCGATGGACATGGACCGTTTTATGGCTGAGATCGAGTTTGAAGGCAATCTCCTTAACGCTGTCGCCTTTGACCAGTAAATCAAACACTTCCCGTTCGCGTGGTGTCAGAACCTCCAGTACCGGTGATGACGGTTCTCCACAACGCAACGCCCGCAGCGCATCCGCGCAGAGGTAATGTCCCCCGAGTCCAACGGAACGGACGGCCTGCACTAACTCTTCCGGCCCGCAGCGTTTGGTCAGATAACCGCTGGCTCCCGCATCCAGCGCGCTCTGCACGAAGGCTGGTGTGTCATAGATGCTAAGAATAATGGCGCGAAATTGCGGCCTCTGTGCCCGCAGGCGTTTCAGCAGGCTCAGACCGTTTTCGTCCGGCATGGCGATGTCCATCACCGCAACGTTAACGTCGTCCTGCAACAACGCAGGCCAGGCTTCCGCCGCGCTGCTGTACTGGCCTGCGACGTCGAGGTCTTCTTCGAGACTGAGTAACTGCGCAAAGCCGGAACGCACCACCACATGGTCGTCCACCAGCACCACACGTATCATGATTTTGCTCTCTTGCCGGATAATGATCCTATGATGCCTGGCGCCGCTGCGCTGGCAATCAATCAGGTACAGTTATGGAATGAATGTAACAAAATGGCAATATTTGGGGGCGCTGGTGGTATGTGTTTTCATGTCATTTCATTAAAGGGGCCCGGGCAAGATTTCAGGCATTTCCATGTCACTTCTTTAAAGGGTTCCGTTCGCTTTATGACTATTGCTTCTTTGGAACTTACTCACCCGCGAACGTGTTAAGGGCGTTCTCCGCCACGCCCTTAACAATCCCGGCTCCCGGCAAGGAAAATCGCCACTTCGTGGTCCATTCGCCTTATGTCGTCTGCCTTTCGGGTCGGGGTCGAGCCTGCATCCCTGCAGGCCGACCCCTCCGCCCGCTTCCCTGCGGGCGGACCCGGGCAGCCGTCAACGGCTCATCGATTTTCACGCCGGACCAATGGCACCGCTTCGATTCTCTGCTCTTCAGGTAAATTCATTTCGCTGTAAAAAAAGCAAACCGCAGAGATGGTCAGGTGTGGATGGGTCCGGCTGAAAATTGCCGACAATTTTCCTGCCGGGAGCCAGGATTGTTAAGGAGGCGGCGACGAGCCTCCTTAACACGTTCGCGGAAAATTTACGTCCAGAGAATCACGGTTCGTAGGGCGAACGGAACCCTTTGATGAAGTGACATGAAAACGTCTGTTCCACGGTTAGAAATACAAGGCGAACGGAACCGTTTGATACGGTGACATGAAAGTCATATCCCAACTAACCATTCCCACTTTTTTTCTAAAAACGCTTTGTTCTTAGCAAGAATTTTTAATTCCTTTATCAAATCCGGCCATAACGAAATACTGCCTCCATAACAAGACAGGGGAGCAGACACTATGGCCGTTTCATCGCGTAATACACTTCTTGCCGCACTGGCATTCATCACCTTTCAGGCGCAGGCGGTGAACGTCACCGTCGCGTATCAAACCTCCGCTGAACCGGCAAAAGTGGCCCAGGCGGATAACACCTTCGCCAAAGAAAGCGGGGCCACCGTCGACTGGCGTAAATTCGACAGCGGCGCGAGTATTGTGCGCGCCCTGGCCTCCGGCGACGTACAGATCGGTAATCTCGGCTCCAGTCCGCTGGCGGTCGCCGCCAGTCAACAGGTGCCGATCGAGGTTTTCCTGCTGGCGTCAAAACTCGGTAACTCCGAAGCGCTGGTGGTGAAAAAAACGATTGGTAAACCCGAGGATCTGATCGGCAAACGCATCGCGGTGCCGTTTATCTCCACCACCCACTACAGCCTGTTGGCCGCGTTAAAACACTGGGGGATTAAACCCGGTCAGGTGGAGATTGTGAACCTGCAGCCGCCAGCGATTATCGCCGCCTGGCAGCGCGGAGATATTGATGGTGCCTACGTCTGGGCACCTGCCGTTAACGCGCTGGAAAAAGACGGCAAGGTGCTGACCGACTCGGAAAAAGTCGGTGAGTGGGGCGCACCGACGCTGGATGTGTGGGTCGTGCGCAAAGACTTTGCCGAGAAGCATCCGGAGGTAGTGAAAGCCTTCGCGAAAAGCGCCATCGACGCGCAGCAGTCCTATATCGCCAATCCCGACGAATGGCTGAAGCAACCGGAGAACATCAGCAAGCTGTCGCGTCTGAGCGGCGTTCCGGAAGCCGATGTGCCGGGACTGGTAAAAGGCAATACCTATCTCACTCCCCAGCAGCAGACGGCTGAGCTAACCGGACCGGTGAACAAAGCGATTATCGACACCGCGCAGTTTCTGAAAGAGCAGGGCAAGGTGCCTGCGGTGGCAAGCGATTACAGCCAGTACGTCACCGACCGCTTCGTGCAATAAAGGAGGCGCTGATGCTGCAACTTTCTCATCTTTACGCCGATTACGGTGGTAAACCGGCGCTGGAAGATATCAATCTGACGCTCGACAGCGGTGAACTGCTGGTGGTGCTGGGGCCTTCGGGATGTGGCAAAACAACGCTGCTGAACCTGATTGCCGGATTTGTACCGTATCAACACGGCAGCATTCAGCTGGCGGGAAAACGCGTTGACGGGCCGGGGGCAGAGCGCGGCGTGGTGTTTCAGCACGAAGGGCTGCTGCCGTGGCGCAACGTGCAGGATAACGTCGCGTTGGGTCTGCAACTGGCGGGCATCGGGAAAGCGCAGCGTGTCAGCATCGCTCAGAATATGTTGAAAAAAGTGGGGCTGGAAGGCGCGGGAAAACGCTTCATCTGGCAGCTTTCCGGCGGTCAGCGCCAGCGCGTTGGCATTGCCCGCGCGCTGGCGGCGAACCCACGGCTGTTGCTGCTGGATGAACCCTTTGGCGCGCTGGACGCCTTTACTCGTGAACAGATGCAAACCCTGCTGCTGAAACTCTGGCATGAGACCGGCAAGCAGGTGCTGCTGATAACACATGATATTGAAGAAGCAGTGTTTATGGCGACCGAACTGTTGCTGTTGTCACCAGGACCTGGCCGGGTGCTGGAGCGTCTGCCGTTGACCTTTGCCTGGCGCTTTGTGGCAGGCGAAGCGAGCCGCAGCATTAAGTCCGATCCGCAGTTTATCGCGACCCGCGAATATGTCTTAAGCCGCGTCTTTGAACAACGGGAGGCCTTCTCATGAGTGTGGTGATCAACGACAAACCGCGCCAACGGCCACTGAGATGGCGCTGGCCGTTCTCGCGCCAGATTACGCTGAGCCTGGCGACGCTAACGGTGATTCTGGCGGTGTGGTGGACGGTTGCCGCGCTGCAGCTGATAAGCCCGTTGTTTTTGCCGCCGCCGGACCAGGTGTTGCAAAAGCTTATCACCATCGCCGGTCCGCAAGGATTTATGGATGCCACGCTGTGGCAACATCTGGCCGCGAGCCTGACCCGCATCGTGCTGGCGCTGCTGGCTGCGGTGGCGTTCGGTATTCCGGTCGGGATTGCGATGGGGCTCAGTCCGACGCTACGCGGCATTCTCGATCCGATCATCGAGCTTTATCGTCCGGTGCCGCCGCTGGCTTATCTGCCATTAATGGTTATCTGGTTCGGGATTGGCGAAACGTCCAAGATCCTGTTGATCTACCTGGCAATTTTTGCCCCGGTCGCCATGTCGGCGCTGGCGGGGGTGAAGAGCGCGCAGCAGGTACGGATCCGCGCCGCCCGATCGCTGGGCGCGAGCCGGGCGCAGGTACTGTGGCTGGTGATCCTGCCAGGCGCGCTGCCGGAGATCCTCACCGGATTACGCATCGGACTTGGCGTGGGCTGGTCGACGCTGGTGGCGGCGGAGCTGATTGCGGCAACGCGGGGGTTAGGGTTTATGGTGCAGTCGGCCGGTGAGTTTCTGGCGACCGACGTGGTGCTGGCGGGGATCGCGGTGATTGCGATTATCGCCTTTATTTTAGAACTGGGTCTGCGTGCGCTTCAGCGCCGTCTGACGCCCTGGCATGGAGAAGTCCAATGAGTGAACGTCTGAGCATTACCCCGCTGGGGCCGTACATCGGCGCACAGATCGCCGGGGCGGATTTGACCCGTCCGCTGAGCGACAATCAGTTTGAGCAGCTTTATCACGCGGTACTGCGCCATCAGGTGGTGTTCCTGCGCGAACAGGCCATTACGCCACAACAGCAACGGGCGTTGGCCCAGCGCTTTGGCGATCTGCATATCCATCCGGTCTATCCGCATGCGGAGGGCGTCGAGGAGATTATCGTGCTGGATACCCACAATGATAATCCGCCGGATAATGACAACTGGCACACCGACGTGACGTTTATTGAGACACCGCCTGCCGGGGCGATTCTGGCGGCAAAAGCGTTGCCGTCAACCGGGGGCGACACGTTGTGGACCAGCGGCATTGCGGCGTATGAGGCGTTGTCGGAGCCGTTTCGTCAGTTGCTGAGCGGTTTGCGGGCGGAGCATGACTTCCGCAAGTCCTTCCAGGAATACAAATACCGCAAAACAGAGGAAGGGCATCAGCGCTGGCGTGAAGCGGTGGCAAAGCATCCGCCGCTGGTGCACCCGGTGGTAAGAACCCATCCGATCAGTGGTAAGCAGGCGCTGTTTGTGAATGAAGGCTTCACTACGCGCATTGTTGACGTCACGGAGAAAGAGAGTGAGGCGCTGCTTGGCTTTCTGTTTGCGCATATTACGAAACCGGAATTCCAGGTGCGCTGGCGCTGGCAGCCGAATGATGTGGCGATTTGGGATAATCGTGTGACGCAGCATTATGCGAACGCCGATTACCTGCCGCAGCGGCGTATTATGCACCGTGCCACGATTTTAGGGGATAAACCGTTTTATCGAGCGCCGTAATTTCCGCCTCGGGCCGGTATGTCATTGTCGGCCCGGTACGCGTCACGTCACCGGGCAATGGCGTGATAAATGTGCCTCAATATAGCGCTGATAACGGTTGGCCTTCAGACGGCTCAAATCCACCAATACCAGGCCATCGACACAGTGGTTAAAATCCGGATCGCTGCCGAAATCGATGAACTGTACGCCGCCGGGTTCGCAGAGCTCTGAGTATTGCTTATAGAGTGGGGGAATACCGCAGCCCAGATTTCCCAGCAGCGACTTCAGCCGCGTCAGATCGTCGGCGTAGTCGCTACCGGTAAACTGCGCCAGCACATCCGGTAGCGAAGCGGGATACGGCTGGCGTGAGACGGCCAGCGGATGCGTGGGCGGGAACCACAGACGATAGAAGGCAACCAGCAGATCGCGCGCATCCGGCGGTAATCCTCCGGAGATAGACACGGGTCCGAACAGGTAACGATACTGCGGGTAACGTGCCAGGTATGCGCCGATTCCTGACCAGAGATAATCCAGCCCGCGACGTCCCCAGTAGCGCGGCTGAATAAAGCTACGTCCCAGTTCAATACCGTGTTTCATGATGTCCGCCATCTGCTCATCGTAATCAAACAGACTGTGACTGTAGAGTCCATCCAGCCCCTGCTTTTCCAGTTGTTGTGCGCAGGGGATAAACCGGTAAGCGCCGACGATCTCAAGATCCTCCTCGTCCCATAAGATCAGATGCAGATAGTCATCATCGTAGCGATCGATATCTCTGCGCTTGCCGCTCCCTTCACCCACAGCGCGAAAGGCGATTTCACGCAGTCGTCCCAGCTCGCGCAGGACCGTCGCTTCCTCTTGCCCGTTGCGCTGCCAGAGATAAATGTGCTTACCGTCGGCGGTTATTCCCAGACATTCCGCCTGTGCCAGCTCGCGTTTCAGTCGCGCTCTGTTTTCCGGCGGGGCGATTGTCGATTCGGTACGAAAGAGACCTGGTCGGCCTTTGCCCAGCGCAATCACGTGCTCCCGGCACTTTTCCGCCTGCTCGCGCACGCTGCTTTTGCTGGTAGACCATTGCGTCCAGGCAATTTGTTGGCCTATACGTACGGGTAGCTTGCTGCCACGGCGGCGAAACATTTGCTGCATTAACAGCAGCAGCGTGGCGCGGGAAGAAACCAGTCCGCTGGCATAGAACAGCGGACTGT
The DNA here is from genome assembly GCF_013890155.1 of Citrobacter sp. RHB20-C16. NCBI lineage: Bacteria > Pseudomonadati > Pseudomonadota > Gammaproteobacteria > Enterobacterales > Enterobacteriaceae > Citrobacter > Citrobacter sp. RHB20-C16. Next base: position 1,262,400 of record NZ_CP057630.1, read on the forward strand.
TATAGGCCTGAATATGTACCGGCAGTAGCGGCGTCCGGTACTTTTCTGCCATGCGGATAAACCCGGAGTGCCAGCGGCGTTCAGCGATTCCCTTTAGCGTCAGACGCGAAACTTCCCCTGCCGGGAAGAAAACCAGCGCGCCGCCGGTCTGCAGATGGCTATCCATTTGCTGTAACGACGATTTGGGCGTGCGTCCCTGAATATTATCGACCGGGATAAACAACGAACTCAGAGGTTCCAGATGGGAGAGCAGCCGGTTAGTCACCACTTTGATGTCGCGCCGTACGCGGGAGAGGGCATAGATGAGCGCCAGTCCATCCAGCGCCCCGGTAGGGTGGTTGGCAATAATGATCAGAGGGCCATTTTCGGGGATGTTTTCAATGTGGTGCTCGGGGATTTCACAACGTATTTGGAGATGTTCCAGGACTTGTTCCACCATATCCACGCCTTTCAGATGGCAATGGCGGGCGGCAAACAGCTGGAACTCTTTTTCATACAATACGCGTTGTAACACCTTTTTCTGCCAGGGCGTGGTTCTCGCCTCGGGCCAAAGGTCGCTGAGTACGTTATCGAGACTGAACATCACAACACCTCCTTCTTCCTGTGCTGACAGTAGAAGCGGTAAGTGTCGCTGGTATGACGTTTGGGTGACGTTTTGGGGAAAGGCCGGATGGCGAGGCCACCCGGCATGTTCAGGGAAAACTTAACGCAGGATTTTTTTCTCTGCCAGATCCAGTGCGAAGTAGCTGAAGATCAGATCCGCGCCTGCGCGTTTGATAGCGCCTAAGCTTTCCAGTACCACTTTTTCTTCATCAATGGCGCCTGCCATAGCGGCAAATTTGATCATCGCGTATTCGCCGCTGACCTGATACGCGCCGAGCGGCAGCTCTGTGCGCTCACGAATGTCACGCAGTACGTCAAGATAGGCCCCCGCCGGTTTCACCATCAGGCAGTCCGCGCCCTGTGCTTCATCAAGCAACGATTCGCGAATCGCTTCACGGCGGTTCATCGGGTTCATCTGGTAAGTTTTGCGATCGCCTTTCAGCGCCGTGCCCGCCGCTTCGCGGAACGGACCATAGAACGACGAGGCAAATTTGGTGGAGTAGGACATGATGGCGGTGTCGGTAAAGCCTGCGGCATCCAGCGCCTGGCGAATCGCCTGCACCTGACCATCCATCGCCGCGGAAGGGGCGATGAAATCTGCGCCTGCGGCGGCCGCGACAACCGCCTGTTTACCCAGGTTTGCCAGCGTGGCGTCGTTATCGACGCCGTGTTCACACAGCACGCCGCAGTGACCGTGGGAGGTATATTCGCAGAAGCAGGTGTCTGACATCACGATCATTTCTGGTACGGTCTGCTTGCAGATACGCGACATCCGCGCCACCAGACCGTCTTCCTTCCAGGCATCGCTACCGGTGTCATCGGTATGGTGTGAGATGCCAAAGGTCATGACGGAACGAATACCGGCGTTGGCAATACGCTCAATCTCGCGCGCCAGGTGTTTTTCCGGGATGCGCATGACGCCGGGCATGGCCTCAATCGCTTTGTAGTCGTCGAGTTCTTCTTCAACAAAGATCGGCAACACCAGATCGTTCAAGCTGAGTGTTGTCTCTTCAAACATGGCACGTAGCGCTGCAGATTTGCGCAGACGGCGAGGGCGATGGATTAAGTCTGTCATGGGATGCCTGATGCTTGTGAAAGTGAAGGCCATAGTATACCTGAAGCCGCGGGCGAGTGTTTTACGAAAATGGGCCTTATGGTTTTGTTTTATTAATAAATAAAAGAAATTGCATGGCAATTTTTTAATATGAATAGCTAAAAATTCATATTTGAAAGCGTGATTGTTATTCGTTTGGTTATTTTAAATATCTATTTATTTGAGTTTTTATGTATTTAGGTTGGCTGGTTTTTTATTTTTTTTCGTTATTATCAATGCTCGCTGTATTAAGTATTGATTTATTATATGTATCCTTGTCTTTTTCCTTTTTATTGTATTGATTTATAAGTTATTTTTTATTTTTCAACTGAGTGTTTCCCTGGTTTTTGTTATTGTCCGTTTTCGGACTACGGATAAAGAATAATTGAACCTTTCATTGTGGACACCGCATAATCCTCTTCGCGAAACATAATGTTTTCTATGCATTGATATTGATGGATCAACACTATTACGTCCCTGAGGAGGGATGACAAATGCACTCCTGGAAAAAGAAACTTGTAGTCTCACAATTAGCATTAGCCTGCACTTTGGCAATCACTTCTCAGGCGAATGCTTCAACTGATATTTCTGGCAAGACGTACACCACCTTTGAACACCTTAACGACGCGACTTATGCGGATGGTGTGTACTACGATGGCTATGTCGGCTGGAATAACTACGGCACCGATAGCGTGTATAACGGAGACATCTATCCGGTCATCAATAACGCGACCGTTAACGGTGTGATTTCAACGTACTATCTGGATGATGGTCTGACGACCAACACCAACAGTAACAGCCTGACGATTAAAAACAGTACTGTTCACGGAATGATTACCTCACAGTGCATGACGGAGGATTGTGCCGGACGTGATGCGACCGGCTATGTTTATGATCGTCTGGCGCTGACCGTTGATAACTCAACTATCGACGACAACTACGAACATTATACTTACAACGGCACCCATACCGACGGCACTGCAGATACGCATGTTGTTGATGTCTACAACCTGGGCACCGCGATCACCCTGGATCAGGAAGTTGACCTGGCTATCAGCAACAACTCCCATGTTGCCGGTATTACCCTGACTCAGGGTTATGAATGGCAGGATGTTGACGATAATACCGTCAGCACTGGCGTAAACAGCAATGAAGTGTTCAATAACACCATTACGGTGAAGGACTCTACCGTGACCTCAGGCTCATTGTCTGACGAAGGCACCACGGGTTGGTTCGGCAATAACGGTAACGCCAGCGATTACAGCGGTACAAACACCGCAGATGATATTGCATTAGCTGTGATTGCAAATCCGGCGGCAGACAATGCGATGCAGACCACCGCAACTTTCAGTAATTCTACGCTGATGGGCGATGTGGTTTTCTCCAGCAACTTTGACGAAAACTTCTTCCCGAACGGCGCTGATAGCTATCGTGATACCGATGCAAATGTGGATACCAACGGCTGGGATGGCACCGATCGTCTGGATCTGACATTAGATAACGGTAGTAAATGGGTGGGTGCGGCGATGTCCGTCCACCAGGTCGATACCGATGGCGACGGTGTGTATGACAGCGTTGCTGCGGGTACTGACGCGACTGCTACGCTGATTGATATCGCGTCTAACAGCCTGTGGCCGACCTCAACGTATGGCATTGATAACGGCGACACCGCCTATGACGAAAATGGTCATGTTGTGGGGAAAGAGGTTTATCAAAGCGGTCTGTTCAACGTCACGCTGAAGAATGGTTCACAGTGGGATACCACCAAAACCTCTCTGATTGATACGCTGAGCATCAACAGCGGTTCTGTGGTGAACGTCGGCGATTCATCGCTGGTTTCTGACACCATTGGCCTGACCGGTGGCGCAGCGCTGAACATTAACGAAGATGGTCATGTCGCGACAGATACCCTGACGGTAGACAACAGTACCGTGACTATTGCTGATGATGTGGCTTCAGGCTGGAGCGTGGGTGATGCTGCGCTGTATGCCAACACCATTAAGGTCACAAACGACGGTGTTCTGGATGTCGGTAACAGCGCGGACTATGCGCTGCAGACGGATACCCTGAATCTGACCAGCACCACCGATGCGGGTGGCAATGTGCATGCCGGTGTATTTGACATTCACAGCAACAACTACGTTCTGAACGCTGATCTGGTCAACGATCGCACTGCAGACACCAGCAAGTCAAACTATGGTTACGGTGTTATCGGCATGAATTCCGATGGTCACCTGACGATTAATGGTAACGGTGATGCTTACACCGCTGATCTGTCTGAAGTGGATAACGCGGGCGACGGCATTGCGGCGGCAACCGGTAACTACAAAGTGCGTATCGATAACGCCACGGGTGCAGGCTCCATTGCCGATTACAAAGGCAAAGAGCTGATCTACGTTAACGATAAGAACAGCACCGCGACTTTCTCTGCGGCCAATAAAGCAGACCTGGGGGCGTACACGTACCAGGCTCAGCAGCAGGGTAATACGGTTGTTATGCAACAGATGGAGCTGACTGACTATGCCAATATGGCGCTGAGCATCCCGTCTGCGAACACCAATACCTGGAACCTGGAGCAGGATACCGTTGGAACACGTCTGACCAACTCTCGCCACGGTCTGGCGGATAACGGCGGCGCATGGGTAAGCTACTTCGGCGGCGGTTTCAGCGGCGACAATGGCACCATCAATTACGACCAGGATGTCAACGGCATCATGGTGGGTGTGGATACTAAAGTTGATGGAAACAACGCTAAATGGATTGTTGGTGCGGCAGCCGGTTTCGCTAAAGGCGACATGAGCGACCATACCGGCCAGGTAGATCAGGATAGTCAGTCTGCTTACCTGTACTCCTCTGCCCGATTTGCCAATGACGTCTTTGTGGATGGCAACCTGAGCTACTCTCACTTCAACAACGATCTGTCTGCCAATATGAGTGACGGTCAGTATGTCGATGGCAACACGTCAACAGATGCCTGGGGCTTCGGTTTGAAAGTGGGCTACGACTGGAAAGTGGGTGACGCGGGTTATGTTACGCCGTATGGCAGCGTGTCAGGTCTGTTCCAGTCTGGTGACGACTATCGTTTGAGCAACGACATGCATCTTGATGGTCAGTCTTACGACAGCATGCGTTATGAACTGGGTGTAGATACGGGCTATACCTTCACCTATAGCCAGGATCAGGCTCTGACGCCTTACTTCAAACTGGCGTACGTGTATGACGATCAGGGCAACCATGCGGATGTCAACGGCGATTCAATCGACAATGGCACCAAAGGTTCAGCGGTTCGCGTTGGGCTGGGTACGCAGTTCAGCTTTACCAAGAACTTCAGCGCGTATACCGATGCGAACTACCTTGGCGGCGGCGATGTTGATCAGGACTGGTCGGCTAACGCAGGCGTTAAATATACCTGGTAATCATTCCCTTACGGAAATGGATATCGCGTCGTTAATCTAAAAAATGCCCGTCAAGAATTTGGCGGGCATTACTGCAAGGAACGCGCAGATGTTATCTCTGAATAAACCGTTAAAAGAATTTGCTCAGCTTGATAAGTCGTTGTCAAAATTTGGGACACGTTTTGAATATGTCCATGCAAAACATCTTCTTTATTCCACTGAAAAGAATCCCGACACGACGGTAGTGATTCTGGAAGGGATTATCTCATTAAGACGTAATGAACATATTCTTGTGGGTATCGCCCAGGCCCCTTTCATTATGGGATTGAGCAATGGGGTGATGAAAAATGATGCTCATTATGATCTCATCAGCGAGGGAGTATGTTCAGGTTATCATCTGCCGTCGTCACAAGCTATTGAGATTATTGAAGAATATAAGCTATGGCGTGAGGCGTTTTACTGGCTAACCTGGCAGAACCGTATCCTGCAGCAGCGCGATCGCCAGTTAATTGGTAATAATTCCTACGAACAGATCCGAACCACCCTTTTCTCGATGATTGAGTGGGATGAAGGTTTACGCTCAAAAATTGGGGTGATGAGTTATATTCATCAGCGCACGCAAATTTCGCGTTCCGTGGTAGCAGAGGTCCTTGCGGCGTTACGAAAAGGCGGCTACATCGAAATGAATAAAGGCAAACTGGTGGGAATAAACCGTTTGCCTTCTGATTATTAATTAAGACGCAGGAACCTCGCGCGGTGTATTTTCGCTCAGTTCAACCACCAGTTCGTTAATACCGTCGCTCATGCTTGTGAAGCGGGTGAGCGGAGAGCGAGTGACAACGACAAACGCACCCACATTTTTTTGCGGAATCATTGCCATATAGGTAATGAACCCTCCGCCACCGCCGGTCTTTTGAATAATGCCCGGGCGTCCATTCTTCGGCGCCATATAGACCCATCCTAAGCCCAACGCATCGGCCTTGCCGGGGACATCCATACCGGTTACCCGCGTTAACTGCGCGCGCTGATAAATCAGCGTTTGCATTCTGTCGGCCTGATTACTGCGCTGGTAAAAATCAGAGGAAAGATACTGCTGCATCCAGCGCATCATATCCCCCGGCGTTGAATAAACCCCGCCGCTGCCGATGGCTGCCAGCGTGTTATTACACGGACTGGCCCCTTTCTCCGCGACCATCAGACGTTTGCACTGATCGGGAGAGGGAGTATAGGTCGTGTCTTTCATGCCCAGCGGGCGGGTGATTTTCTCTTCAAAAAGCTGGGCATAGGGTTTGCCGGAGGCGTTTGCCAGCGCATCCGCCAGCAGGTCGAACGCCAGATTGGAATAGGCCGCCTGTGAACCCGGAGCGGCTTTTAACGTCGCCGTGGAGAGATAGCTCCAGCGCTGTTCACGCGTCGGCCAGACAAATACCGGGCGCTTTGCCGCGCCGCCGGGTTGTTCACGGGGCAGTGCACTGGTGTGCGTCGCCAGGTTGACCAGCGTGATCGGTTTTCCCTCATACGACGGTACGCGCGCGCCGACGGGGGCATATTTGCTCAGCGGATCGTTCAGTTTTACGGTGCCCTGATCGAGCAGTTTGACCAACATTTCACTGGTCATCAGTTTGGTGAGTGATGCAATGCGAATCACCGAATCCAGCTGCGGACGAACGTTATTGCCCGGACGGGTTTCACCGAAACTGCGAAAAACACGCTGGTTTCCGTCGATCACGACGAGTGCCATCCCCGTCGCGCCGCTGCCATAAAAAATATGTTCGGCGTAACGTTCGACAATATCAGACGCAAAAACCGGTTCGGCAACAGGCTGAGCCGCCTGGACTGAGGTCAATGACGCCGCACACAGCGCGGCAGAAAAAAGCAGACTACGTTTCAACGGTGGTGTCCATGAATGAGAGTAAAAAACTAAGCGTATTTATACTACTGTACCGCCTGTTGCAAAGCGCTAATTAGAGCAAGGATAGTGAGAAAAACGTAACGACGCGTAAACGTAGCGTTTTTGCCGCGAAAGAAAGTCCGCTTTTGTGATCCGGGGCGTGCAATAATCTTTCATTACCACTCTTGGATGGGGCTGACGATGTCTGAAAAACGGGTTGTGATGGTTGTTGATATGCAAATCGGCGTGTTTGCCACGCCGCGTATTAATCGGGATGCGTGTGTGGAACGTATCAATCAATTGACGCGGGCAGCCGATCTCACGATTTTTATTCAACACACCGAGGCGGGTGGCCTGGAGGAGGGGAGCGCGGGGTTTGCGCTGCTGCCTGAACTGGAGACACCCGTGAACGCCAAATATGTCACGAAAACCGCCTGTGATGCTTTTTACAAAACGGCGCTCGAACAGTTGCTCCGCGAGCAGGCGATTTCACACGTTGTCATCTGCGGCTGTGCGACGGACTATTGTGTCGATACCACCATCAGAAACGGTGCCAGCCGGAGTTATCGCATTACGGTTGCGGAAGATGCCCACACCACCGCACATCGCGCGGCTGCACCTGCCCAGACGCTGATTGCGCACCATAATGATGTCTGGCGCAATCTGATCGTGCCGGGCAATCCGGTACGTGTGAAACCCGTCGAAACAATTCTTCAGGACTGGAAAACGAACTAAGCGTCGCCATGTTGGTCACAATGGGCGGTTTCGCCTGTTGTGATCGTTTATTTTTAGTCCGCACAGCGGCAGAAGCACAGCAGTTGTCATAACGATAAGAAGTGAGCAGGAGAGCATCATGTTTAAGTCTTTTTTCCCCAAGCCGGGTCCTTTTTTCCTTTCGGCTTTTATTTGGGCAATAGTCGCGGTTATTTTCTGGCAAGCCGGTGGTGGGGACTGGGTTGCGCGGATGACTGGTGCAACGGGCGCCGTGCCTATCAGCGCCGCCCGTTTCTGGTCGCCGAGCTACCTGATTTTTTATGCCTACTACGTGCTCTGCGTCGGGCTGTTTGCGCTGTTCTGGTTTCTCTACAGTCCGCATCGCTGGCAGTACTGGTCAATTCTTGGCACCTCGCTGATTATCTTCGTCACCTGGTTTCTCGTTGAAGTCGGGGTGGCCGTCAACGCCTGGTATGCGCCATTTTACGATCTGATCCAGACCGCCCTCAGCGCACCACATAAGGTCACCATGAGCCAGTTCTATAACGAACTGGGGATCTTTCTTGGTATCGCGCTGATTGCCGTGGTGATTAGCGTGCTGAACAACTTTTTTGTCAGCCACTATGTGTTCCGCTGGCGTACGGCGATGAACGAATATTACATGGCGCAGTGGCAGCATTTGCGCCATATCGAGGGGGCCGCGCAGCGTGTGCAGGAAGACACCATGCGTTTTGCCTCAACGCTGGAAAGCATGGGCGTGAGCTTTATTAACGCTATCATGACGCTAATCGCCTTCCTGCCGGTGCTGGTTGCGCTTTCTCCGCACGTGCCCGAACTGCCGATAGTCGGTCATGTGCCTTATGGCCTGGTGATTGCGGCGATCGTCTGGTCACTGATGGGCACCGGTATGCTGGCGGTAGTCGGGATCAAGCTCCCGGGACTGGAATTTAAAAATCAGCGGGTGGAAGCGGCTTATCGTAAAGAGCTGGTATACGGGGAAGATGATGCCAACCGTGCCACGCCGCCGACGGTTCGTGAGCTGTTCAGTGCGGTTCGCCAGAACTATTTCCGTCTCTATTTCCACTACATGTATTTTAATATCGCGCGCATTCTCTACCTGCAGGTGGACAACGTTTTCGGGTTGTTCCTGCTGTTTCCGTCGATTGTTGCCGGTACGATTACCCTGGGTCTGATGACGCAAATTACCAACGTCTTTAGCCAGGTGCGGGGCGCGTTCCAGTACCTAATCAACTCTTGGACAACGCTGGTTGAACTGATGTCTATCTATAAACGTCTGCGCAGTTTTGAGCGTGAACTGGACGAGCGGGATATTCAGGCTGTCACCCACACACTTGGTTAACAAAAGGAAACGTTATGTCGGCGGTGTCTCGTCTTTACCCTTTGTCATTGCTGGCCGGACTGGTGCTGGCGGGATGTAGCAGTCAGCCTTCGCAACCGCTCAAAAAAGGCGAGAAACCGGTCGATGTCGCGAGCGTGGTGCGCCAGAAAATGCCGGCCAGCGTGAAGGATCGGGACGCCTGGGCGCAGGATATCGCCAAAACCTTTGAAAGCCAGAAGCTGGCACCGACGGTGGAAAATATCTGTTCGGTGCTGGCGGTCGCGCAGCAGGAGTCCAACTATCAGGCCGATCCCGCCGTTCCGGGATTGAACAACATTGCCTGGAAGGAGATAGACCGGCGCGCCGAACGGATGCATATTCCGGTTTTCCTGGTGCATACCGCGCTGAAAATCACCTCCCCGAACGGGAAGAGCTATAGCGAGCGTCTGGACACAGTAAAAACGGAAAAACAGCTCAGCGCCATTTTCGATGACTTTATTAATATGGTGCCGATGGGGCAGACGCTGTTCGGTTCGCTGAATCCGGTCCATACCGGTGGTCCGATGCAGGTCAGCATTGCGTTTGCCGAGCAGCACAGCAAAGGATATCCGTGGAAGATGGAGGGAACGGTGCGCCAGGAAGTGTTCAGCCGTCGCGGTGGACTCTGGTTCGGAACCTACCATTTGCTCAATTACCCGGCCAACTACAGCGCGCCGATTTTCCGCTTTGCCGACTTCAACGCCGGATGGTATGCCAGTCGAAACGCCGCGTTTCAGAACGCAGTCAGTAAAGCCAGCGGCGTCAAACTGGCGCTGGATGGCGACCTGATCGCCTACGGCAGTAAAGACGCCGGTAAAACGGAGCTGGCGGTGCGTAAACTGGCGGGAAAACTGGATCTCAGCGAAAGCGCGATCCGTCGCCAGCTGGAGAAAGGCGACAGTCTGGCGTTTGAAGAAACGGCGCTTTACAAAAAGGTGTTTACGCTTGCTGAAGCAAAGACAGGGAAGAGATTACCGCGTGAAATGCTGCCCGGTATTCAACTGGAAAGCCCGAAAATCACCCGTAATCTCACCACGGCATGGTTTGCAAAACGGGTCGACGATCGTCGTGCGAAGTGCATGGGGCAATAACCGCCTGGCCATTACTGGCGGCGGTAGCGCCAGCGCAGAATGGCGGCGATGACGCCGAAAATCAGACTGCCGACCAGAAACGGCACCAGACCAAAGATGGTGCCGACGCCCAGCCCAATCTCTACGCGCGGGCGTCCTGTCTCTTGCACTTGCATCAGATGTTCATATACGCCAGGCGCGTGAACCAGCAGGTTCAGGATCTGCGCCCCGGCCCAAAAACAGAACAGAACAAACACGGCATAAGCGATATTGCCTGGCGTAGAGGCGGTTTCTCGATGTTTCCCGTTAAACAAGGATTTTGAGAGAGTGAAATCAGCCATAAATGACCTCCGCGAGTAATTCTGCATCTCTGACACCATGCCAGTAACTTACCGTGAGTGTGACAGGTCATCGCGTTTGTCAATATCAGAATGATGGTAATTTCAGTCTGGGATGAATCCTGGATTGCAGATTTTTGTCAGTTGTCACAAATTGGTTACCTTAAATTAAATTTGGCAACATTTAAGAAATTCCGCACACGACACAGACCGGTTTCCCGTAATATGCGACGATACGTTTTTTTCGCTGCGGAGTTTCCATGAACCTGCCTTTAAAAATTCGCCGTGACTGGCACTACTACGCCTTTGCTATCGGCCTGATTTTCATTCTGAACGGCGTTGTCGGGCTGTTGGGGTTTGAAGCCAGGGGCTGGCAAACCTATGCCGTGGGGCTGGTGACCTGGATCGTCAGTTTCTGGCTGGCAGGATTGATTATTCGTCGTCGCGTGGAGGATGACGCGGCGTAAGCCTGACAACAAACCGCTGTCAGGCTTATCGGGGAGTGCAGATTACATCGTCGTTTTCAGCGCGTTATCTGCAGCATGGCGTTCCAGCGCCAGTTCGATCAAACGGGTGATCAAGTCGGTGTAACCTAAGCCACTGGCCTGCCAGAGTTTCGGATACATGCTGATGTTGGTAAAGCCTGGCAGGGTGTTGATCTCATTGATCACCACCTCATTGTCGGCGGTTAAAAAGACATCGACGCGTGCCATGCCAGCGCAGCCCAGCGCCTGATACGCCTGAATGGCGATCTCGCGGATTTTGTCGTTGATGTGCGGATCAATCGCCGCAGGAACCACCACTTTCGCGCCGTTATCGTCAATGTATTTGGTGTCGTAGGCATAGAAATCACTGTTGAGCACGATCTCGCCACAGGTGCTGGCCTGCGGATGATCGTTGCCCAGCACTGCGCACTCGATCTCGCGCCCCTTGATCCCTTGCTCCACCACCACTTTGTGATCGAATTCGAAGGCGAGGGCGACCGCCTGCGCGTACTGCGCTTCGCTGGTGACTTTGCTAACGCCGACAGACGATCCCTGATTGGCGGGCTTAACGAACAGCGGCAGGCCAAGACGGGCTTCTACCTCGGCAAAGCTTATCGTGTTGCGGTTGGCTCGCGTCAGCGTAATAAACGGCGCGATAGTCAGTCCGGCATCACGCAACAAGCGTTTGGTGACGTCTTTATCCATACACGCGGCTGAACCCAACACGTCGGAACCCACGAAGGGCAGATTCGCCACGCGCAGCATTCCCTGCAGTGAGCCATCTTCACCCAGCGTGCCGTGCACAATCGGGAAAATCACGTCTACGGTCGGCAGCGGCTGACCATTTTGCGCATCAATCAACTGTTGCTCGTGTCTGCCCGGAACCTGCGCAAGGCTGGTCGCAGAAGGACGCAGCGCAATATGCGCAGGATCGTTGGCATTGAGCAGATAATTGCTGGCATCGCTGACGTGCCATTGTCCTTGCTTATCAATGCCTAACAGCACGACTTCAAAGCGGGTCTTGTCGATGGCATCGACAATATTTTTTGCCGATTGCAATGACACTTCATGTTCCGCTGATTTACCACCAAATACGATTCCTACCCGCAACTTTGCCATCTTAAACCCATTCCTTCGAACGCAAAGCGTATACATTACCACGACAAAACGAGGGATTCGCGGGCTTCTGCCATAATGTTAGGGAGAATTACACGGGAGGAAGCGTGAGAGGAAAAGTCTGGCTGACGATGATCATTCTGAGCGTGGCGTGTGGCGTGGGATATCACTATCTGCCGTCTTATTATGACCCGCTCGCCCCGCTTGAGTTATCCGATCCACCCAACTGGCTTACCCAATTTAAGCTTAAACGTCTGACGCCAGCGCGCTGTCAGACGCTGTTGCAACAGGCAAACGAGCAGAAGCTGATCACGTCGCAGTCCGTAGCCGACAGCGCTGGCGAATGTCCCTTAACCGACGTAGTACGGGTGCGGGATTTTGGCGCAGTCAAACTGAGCAGCAGCTTCCTTGCCTCCTGTCCGTTAGCACTGCGTTCCGCGCTGTATGTCGCTCAGCAGGCTGCACCCTTAACGGAACGTATGATGGAAAGCCGGCTGACCCGGATCGAGCATCTCGGCAGCTATGCCTGCCGCAACATTTACCATCGCCCTGATGCACGCCGTAGCGAACATGCGAGCGCAGAAGCCCTGGATATCAGCGGCTTTATTCTCGCCGACGGGCGACACGTTACCGTTCTGCGCGGCTGGAAGCAGGAAGAAAACGCAACGTGGCTGCGGGTGCTGCTCAGCGCGAGCTGTCAATATTATGGCAACGGCCTGGGGCCGGACTACAACGCCGCTCACGCCAACCATTTTCACCTGGGAATACGGGGAATTGGCCTTTGTCGCTAAGCATAAAGCCCTGTGGCTTGTTGAGTTTTAATGTGATGTGTATCACAAATGTGGTGAACGGGAAGATAAAATAGCAAATTGCGCGCCACCGCACCTGCGGATCCCCTGACAGACGTGGAGATTGCTAAACTAGCCGGCGTTTTCTGCTATTTATCACGATGAGCGTTTATGGAATCCTGGAAAGTTAATCTCATTTCCGTCTGGTTCGGCTGCTTTTTTACCGGTCTGGCAATCAGTCAAATCCTGCCGTTTTTGCCACTCTATATTTCGCAGCTTGGGGTGAACTCCCACGAAGCGCTCTCAATGTGGTCCGGTCTGACATTCAGTGTCACATTCTTAATTTCCGCGATTGTTTCTCCGCTCTGGGGTAGCCTGGCAGACCGTAAAGGTCGCAAGCTGATGTTGCTACGCGCCTCGCTCGGCATGGCGATTGCGATACTGCTGCAGGCTTTTGCTACCAACGTCTGGCAGCTTTTCCTGCTGCGCGGCATCATGGGGTTAACGTCCGGCTATATTCCTAATGCGATGGCGCTGGTGGCGTCTCAGGTGCCCCGTGAACGAAGTGGCTGGGCGCTCAGTACGCTGGCGACCGCGCAAATCAGCGGTGTGATTGGTGGCCCGCTGATGGGCGGTTTTATTGCCGATCACGTGGGCTTACGCCCGGTCTTTTTTATCACTGCAATGCTGCTGATCGTCAGCTTTATGGTCACGCTCTTTTTGATTAAAGAAGGCGTGCGCCCGACGCTGAAAAAGAGCGAACGATTGAGCGGAAAAGCCGTATTTGCGTCGCTACCTTATCCGGCGCTGGTGATCAGCCTGTTTTTCACCACGCTGGTGATTCAGTTATGTAATGGCTCAATCAGCCCGATCCTGGCGCTATTTATTAAGTCGATGGCCCCTGATAGTAATAATATTGCTTTTCTGAGTGGATTAATTGCCTCGGTGCCTGGGGTCTCCGCGCTTATCTCCGCGCCCCGGCTGGGTAAACTTGGGGATCGCATCGGCACCGAAAGGATCCTGATGGCAACGCTGATTTGTGCGGTCGTGTTGTTTTTTGCCATGTCGTGGGTGACGACGCCTTTCCAGCTCGGGGTATTACGTTTTCTGCTCGGTTTTGCCGATGGCGCCATGCTACCCGCGGTTCAGACGCTACTGGTCAAATATTCCAGTGACCAAATAACCGGGCGTATATTTGGTTATAACCAATCGTTTATGTATCTTGGCAATGTCGCTGGCCCGCTGATGGGCGCAACGGTTTCAGCCATGGCAGGATTTCGTTGGGTATTTATTGCCACTGCCATTATCGTGATGATTAACATTTGTCAGTTAGCCCTGGTTCTGCGTCAGCGGCGAAATATCCGCAAGCGGGTGTGAAGCGATTAAAAAGAAATGACTTAAGTGAAATTAGTCATTTTTTAGCATAACTTTTGATTATGGCCAGGGGTGACTATTTTATTCCTGGCTTTTAATTTAGCGTTCGGTTTTCGCGCGAGAAACGTTTCGCTCACCGTATTCTGTGATTATTTACGCAAAGTCTTTCCTTTTTTATAAAAATACTACTTTCAGACTCTAGGCAGCATGGATTCATAGTGATACCGTCAGCCTTCTTTGGATAAGGAAATGCGGTCATGAAAAATCTAATAGCTGAGTTGTTGCTTAAGCTTGCCCAGAAAGAGGAAGAGTCGAAAGAACTGGTTGCTCAGGTAGAAGCATTAGAGATTATCGTTACAGCGATGCTGCGCAATATGGCTCAGAACGAGCAGCAAATGCTGATTCATCAGGTAGAGGGCGCACTTGATGACGTAAAGCCCGATGCCAGCGTTCCGGATAACGATACGGAGTTGCTGCGCCAGTACGTACAAAAGCTGTTGAGGCATCCTCGTTACTAGTTTTATTTCGTTTCTATGCTGTCATAAACCTGTCATATCAGAGACCTATAGTCGCTTTGTTTTTTATTTTAAGTGTATTAAGTACATGGAGAAAATAAAGTGAAACAAAGCGCTATTGCTCTTGCATTGTTACCACTGTTGTATATGCCTGTGAGTCATTCTGAAACGTCGTCAATGGCGGTGCTGGACAATCGTGCCGCACAGGGTGATATTACAACGCCAGGCGGAGCACGCCGATTATCGGCCGATCAAACACAAGCATTGCGCGAATCACTGAATGATAAACCGGCTAAAAATATTATTTTATTGATTGGCGATGGTATGGGTGATTCGGAAATTACGGCCGCGCGAAATTATGCTGAAGGCGCGGGTGGCTATTTTAAAGGGATTGATGCCTTACCGCTGACTGGCCAATACACCCACTATGCGCTGAATAAAAAAAACGGTAAACCGGATTACGTGACGGATTCTGCGGCATCAGCAACCGCATGGACAACCGGCGTGAAAACCTACAATGGCGCGCTGGGCGTCGATATTCACGAAAAAGATCATACGACGCTGCTGGAAATGGCGAAAGCGGCGGGGCTGGCGACGGGTAACGTCTCAACCGCCGAGCTGCAGGATGCCACTCCAGCCGCGCTGGTAGCGCACGTGACGTCTCGTAAATGCTATGGCCCGAGCGTAACGAGCGAGAAATGCCCGTCGAATGCGCTGGAAAATGGCGGTAAAGGCTCGATCACCGAACAACTGCTGAATGCCCGCGCGGATGTCACGCTGGGCGGCGGTGCGAAAACGTTCGCCGAAACCGCAACCGCCGGCGAGTGGCAGGGCAAAACGCTGCGTGAACAGGCCGAGGCCCGGGGTTACCAGTTGGTCGGCGATGCGGCTTCGCTGGCGGCGATCGGCGAAGCCAGTCAGGACAAACCGTTGCTGGGCCTGTTCTCTGACGGCAACATGCCTGTGCGCTGGGAAGGCCCAAAAGCGTCTTATCACGGCAATATTGATAAGCCTGCCGTAACCTGTACGCCGAATCCAAAACGCGATGAGACCGTACCCACGCTGGCGCAAATGACCGACAAAGCCATTGAGTTGCTCAGCAAAAATGAGAAGGGATTCTTCCTGCAGGTGGAAGGGGCTTCCATCGATAAACAGGATCACGCCGCCAATCCTTGCGGACAGATCGGCGAGACGGTGGATCTGGACGAAGCGGTGCAGCGCGCGCTGGCCTTTGCGAAAAAAGAAGGTAACACGCTGGTGATCGTCACTGCCGATCACGCTCACGCCAGCCAGATCGTCGCACCAGAGACAAAAGCGCCGGGCTTGACCCAGGCATTAAACACCAAAGATGGCGCCGTGATGGTGATCAGCTATGGCAACTCCGAAGAGGAATCGCAGGAGCATACCGGCAGCCAGTTGCGTATTGCGGCCTACGGCCCTCATGCGGCCAACGTGGTGGGGCTGACCGATCAAACCGACCTGTTCTATACCATGAAAGCGGCACTCGGCCTGAAATAATCCACCCCCGGCAGGATAACTTTTGCTGTCGGGTGGTTTTTTTATCGTTAGCAGCCAGACTTATCTGAATCTCCCGGCGTTTATTCGCGGGAGATAGTCGAGTGAATACTCAAAAAAGGATGGTGCTATGAAAATAACATTACTGGTTACCCTATTGTTTGGTTTGATCTTTTTAACGACCGTTGGTGCGGCTGAGAAAACGTTAACCCCGCAGCAGCAGCGCATGACCACCTGCAATCAACAGGCGACGGCGAAAGCGTTGAAAGGAGATGCCCGTAAGACGTACATGAGCGATTGCCTTAAAAACAGCAAGTCAGCTCCTGGTGAAAAAAGCCTGACGCCGCAACAGCAAAAAATGCGCGAGTGCAACGTCCAGGCGACGGAACAATCGCTAAAAGGTGACGACCGCAGTAAGTTTATGAGTGCCTGCCTGAAGAAAGCAGCCTAGCCGACCTAGTGCTTACGGGTGAGCAAAGAAAAACGCTCACCCGAAATATCATACTTTCCCCGCCTGACCAGTCTCTATAATTTGGGAAAATTGTTTCAGAATGTTCCCAAAAAATAATGAACGACGAAAACTTTTACAAACAAGCGGTCGATCTCGATGAAACCTCTCTTTCATCGCAGCAAAACGACCATCAACGTTCTGGACTGCGATTCGCCCGGCGAGTAAGAGTGCCGCGCGCAGTGGCGCTGGGAGGGATGTTTTTCCCTGTCGCCGCCGCGCTGGTCGCGAATCCTGTCCCCGGCGTCTGGTGGTTGTTGCTGGTGGGATGGGCGTTCGTCTGGCCTCATCTGGCCTGGCAAATCGCCAGCAGAGCCGTCGACCCGATGAGTCGGGAATTTGCCAATTTAAAAACGGATGCGGTACTCGCCGGAATGTGGATGGGACTGATGGGCGTCAATGCGCTGCCTTCCGCCGCGTTGTTGATGATCATCTGTATGAATCTGATGGGCGCAGGCGGTGTGCGACTGTTTGTTACCGGACTGGCCCTGATGGTGGTTGCCTGTCTGGTCACATTGCAGTTAACGGGAACCTCTCTGGCTTTAAGAAGCGCGCCGCTGGAAGGGGTGTTGACGCTGCCGGTCATCGTGATTTATCCGCTGTTATTCTCCTGGATTAGCTATCAGGCCGCGACCAGGCTGGCGCAACATAAGCGTCGGTTACAGGTGATGAGTACCTGTGATGGCATGACAGGCGTTTACAACCGGCGACACTGGGAAATATTACTGCGCAACGAATTTGAGCACTGCCGTCGCCAGCATCGGGAGGCCACGCTGCTGATCATTGATATCGACCATTTCAAAAGTATTAATGACACCTGGGGTCATGATGTTGGCGATGAAGCTATTCTGGCGCTAACCCAACAGCTGAGAATCACCTTGCGCGGGAGCGATGTGATCGGGCGTTTTGGCGGTGATGAATTTGCGGTGATTATGTGCGGTACGCCAGCCGAGAGCGCCATCGCGGCGATGTCACGGATTCATGAGGGGCTACGCGGGTTACGTCTGGCCTGCGCGCCGCAGGTCATTTTACATATCAGCGTAGGCGTTGCACCGTTAACGCCGCAGTTCAGTCACTATCGGGAATGGTTGAAATCGGCCGATCTGGCGCTCTACAAAGCAAAGAATGCCGGACGTAACCGCACCGAAGTGGCGGCCTGACGTCCGGTTGTTCACTCAGGATTTACTGAGTTTGTCTGACTTCTCCATACACTTCGCCATCGCTTCAATCACCGCCGCACGAAATCCTCGCTCTTCCAGTACGCGGACCGCTTCAATCGTCGTGCCGCCAGGCGAACAAACCATATCTTTCAGTACGCCAGGATGCTCGCCCGTTTCCAGTACCATCTTCGCGGAACCCATGACCGCCTGAGCGGCAAATTTGTAAGCCTGTGCGCGCGGCATACCGCCCAGTACTGCGGCATCAGCCATCGCTTCGATAAACATGAAGACATACGCCGGGGCGGAGCCGCTGACGCCAACCACAGGATGAATCATCGACTCGGCAATCACTTCGGCTTCGCCAAAGCAGCGGAAAATATTCAGCACATCCGCGGTGTCTTCCGGGGTAACCAGCGCGTTTGGCGTCACTGAGGTCATCCCGGCATTAACCAGTGACGGCGTGTTCGGCATTGCGCGTACGATTTTCCGGTCGTGTCCCAGCGCACGGGCGAGTTGATCGAGGGTCACGCCTGCTGCAATAGAGACCACCAGCGACTCTTTGTTGAGGCTGGAGGTTATCTCGCTGAGCACTTTGATCATAATGCCCGGCTTCACGGCGCCGAAAACAATATCCGCCACCTGGGCGACTTCCTGGGCGGACTGCGCGACGTTGATCCCATACTGATCGTGCAACGCGGCAACTTTATCGGGGGAAGGGGTGTAGACCCAGATCTGGCCTGGAAGCACCTGACCGCTGGCAATCAGGCCGCCGAGGATTGCTTTCCCCATATTACCGCAGCCGATAAAACCGATTTTCTTCTCCATCTCGTCACTCCCTATGGGTGATAGTTGTTGTTTTGTTTGATAAAGCCTAGCTTAGCGCGGATTGAAAGACGCATGAAGGGTAAACAGCACTTTGCCGCAGCGCAAAAGCACGAGACAATAGCCGATTGCACAAGAGACGGGAGCCAGTATGACCATATGGGTGGATGCGGATGCGTGTCCGAACGTAATTAAAGAGATCCTCTATCGTGCCGCCGGGCGCATGCAAATGTCGCTGATTCTGGTAGCGAACCAGAGCCTGCGCGTGCCGCCGTCGCCGTATATCCGTACGCTGCGTGTACCTGCGGGTTTTGACGTGGCGGATAACGAGATTGTGCGCCAGTGTGCGGCGGGCGATCTGGTCATCACGGCCGATATCCCGTTGGCCGCCGAGGTGCTGGCGAAAGGCGCGTCGGCGCTTAATCCGCGCGGTGAGCGCTATACCGAATCGACCATTCGCGAACGTCTGACAATGCGCGATTTTATGGATACATTGCGCGCCAGCGGGATCCAGACGGGCGGTCCGGATAGCCTCTCTGCCCGCGATCGTCAGCATTTTGCGGCGGAACTGGAAAAGTGGTGGCTGGAAGTTCAGCGCAGAAATGCGTGAATGTAATTTATTTTTTACACTTTCCTCGGCGCTATTTCTTGATATAGTAGGGCGTACATTGATATTTTCACTTTTTATGGAATAAATACTTTACACTTAACGCTGTACTAGTTTGATGGTATGATTATTCCTTTAATGACATCTGATCCTGCCGCTTTGCGGCCTTCTGGGGAACGACCACTATGACGCAACCGCTTTATCTTGTTGGCCCACGCGGCTGTGGAAAGACAACGGTTGGCATGGCGCTGGCTACGGCAATTGGTTGTCGGTTTGTCGATACCGATCAATGGCTGCAGTCGCAGGTACAAATGACCGTCGCGGAGATCGTCGAGCGTGAAGGCTGGCCGGGTTTTCGCGCCAGAGAAACGGCTGCACTGGCGGCGGTGACTGCACCGTCAACCGTCATCGCGACCGGCGGGGGAATCATTCTCACTGATTATAACCGCCACTTTATGCGTGATAACGGCATCGTCATTTATTTAAGCGCGCCGGTTTCCACGTTGGTTCATCGTCTTGAGGCCTCGCCTGAAGAGGAGTTGCGCCCCACGCTGACCGGTAAACCCCTGAGCGAAGAGGTGCAGGAGGTGTTGCAACAGCGGGATATTTTGTATCGCGAAGCGGCCCATTTCATCATTGATGCGGCGAATTCACCTGACCAGGTGATTTCTGAAATTCAGCGCAGGCTGGCGCAGCGCGCGCGCTGCAGGCAAGGCGGGGTCTATACTTAAACTTCATTCGACAGAAGGAAGCACTATGCCAACCAAACCGCCATATCCACGCGAAGCGTATATTGTCACCATTGAGAAAGGGACGCCGGGACAGACGGTCACCTGGTACCAGTTGCGCGCCGATCACCCGAAACCGGATTCGTTAATCAGCGAGCATCCCAGCGCGCAGGAAGCGATGGATGCGAAAGCCCGTTACGAAGATCCTGATAAAACCTGACGACTGAACGGCTCGGAATGGAATCTGAGCGAGTGTAAACCCAACCTGCGTCACATTTTTCGCCGATGAATCGTTGTACCTGAAAACTAACATCAAACAATAACAACCTATTACTGGAATGATCTGGAATCTTTACACAGCGATTTGCGCTGCGCCTGCTACGCTTTTTTGCATTTGCAAAAGGTAAGTGTCGGCAGTGGTGCAGCGCATTTGCCCGGGAATAAACGACGAAGTAAAAAAGAAGGTGGAAAAAATGAGTGCGTCGTTGGCTATCCTCACAATCGGTGTTGTACCCATGAGTGAAGTCTTACCGCTTCTGACTGAGTACATCGACGAACAACATATCACCCATCACAGCTTGCTCGGAAAAATGAGTCGTGATGACGTCCTGGCGGAATATGCGCTGGAGTCCGACGAAGACCCGCTGTTAACCCTGCTTAACGATAATGAACTGGCTTATGTTTCGCGGCAGAAAGTAGAACGCGATCTGCAAAGCGTCATCGAAGTGCTGGATAACCAGGGCTACGACGTCATTTTACTGATGAGCACTGTGTCGATTGCCAGCATGACCGCCCGTAACAGCATTCTGCTTGAGCCGCTGCGTATTATTCCACCGCTGGTGGCCTCAATTGTCGATGGCCATCAGGTGGGGGTGATTGTGCCGGTTGAAGATCTGATGGCCGATCAAGCGGAAAAATGGCAGGTTTTACAGTCGCCGCCGCTGTTCTCGCTGGCGAATCCGGTTCACGGCAGTACCCAGCAGTTGATTGAAGCCGGTAAAGACCTGCTGGAACAAGGGGCGGATGTCATCATGCTGGACTCCCTGGGTTTTCATCAGCGCCACCGCGATGTCCTGCAAAAATCGCTCGATGTCCCGGTACTGCTCTCTAATGTGCTGATTGCGCGACTGGCTTCAGAATTGCTGGTTTAATTTTGCGTGACAGGCCAAAGGGCTGCCCCCTATATTGGTTGTCAATTTACCAACGAGACAGGGTCCGTTTATGCTTCAAAGTAACGAATACTTTTCCGGCAAAGTAAAATCAATCGGCTTTACCAGCAGCAGTACTGGCCGTGCCAGTGTAGGCGTGATGCTGGAAGGTGAATACACCTTCGGTACCGCAGAGCCTGAAGAGATGACGGTCGTAAGCGGCGCGTTGAATGTGTTACTGCCGGATACCACCGAATGGAAAGTGTATGCCGCAGGAGAAGTATTTAACGTCCCGGGCCATAGCGAGTTTCATTTACAGGTCGCAGAACCGACCTCTTATCTTTGCCGCTATCTGTAATATTTTTTCCCTCTCCGTGCGGAGAGGGAATCTTCGTTTAGCGCTGCGCTTCGCCGCCTAAACCTTCCACCAGATTCTGAATCAACGCGGCCAGTTCGCCGGTCATCAGGATAAAGTCCGCGTCGAAACGCTGGGCGAAATCTTCCCGGTCGATGTCTTCGTTTTGATCGCGGAGTTCGTCACTGAATTTCAGGCGCTTAATCGACGCGTCATCGCAGATCATAAACTGAATACGCTGCTGCCAGTCGAGCGCCAGTTTGGTCACCACTTTACCGGCTTCAATGTGCACGGCGATCTCGTCGCTCACCAGATCCTGTTTCTTTGCCCGGATCACGCCGCCGTCTTCCAGCATGGCTTTCAGTTCGGCTTCGTCGAGTAACTGGAAGCCCTGCGCCACGGTGCCGGAACGCACCCACTCGGTGAGCGTCAGCTCAATCGGGTTTTCCAGCGCCAGCGGAACCACCGGCAGAGAGCCGAGGCTCTTACGCAGCAGCGCCAGCGTATCTTCCGCTTTTTTTGCGCTTGCGCAGTCCACCATGATCAATCCGTTCACGGTGTCGATCCACATCATGGTCTGACTAAAGCGGCTGAAGGCGCGCGGCAGCAGCGAATGCAGCACTTCATCCTTCAGCGAGTCTTTCTCGGTTTTCTTCAGCTTACGCGCCTGTTCGGCTTCCAGTTTGGCGATCTTCGCTTCCAGCGCCTGTTTGATCACCGGAGAGGGCAGGATCTTCTCTTCTTTACGCGCGCAAATCAAAATCTGGCCGTTGTTAGTATGCGTCAACGCATCGCTGTGCGATCCCATTGGCGGCACCCAGCCCGTTTTTGCCATATCCTGGCTACCGCAAGGGGTAAACGTCATCGAGGCTAGCTGTTTTTCCATCTCCTCGGCACGCAATGAAATATCGCGGCTAAGACGGTAAACCATTAAATTTTTGAACCACAGCATGATAATTTCCACGGCCTTGTCGTTAAATCCAGCGCGTATAGTAACGAATTGTCGGCAGGCTTGCATTGCCATTCCCTATACCTCGCTCTACTCTGTTGATATTCCCAAAAAAAGAGGAACACCGTGTGCGTATTGGTATTGATTTAGGCGGCACCAAAACGGAAGTGATCGCGCTCAGTGAGGCTGGTGAACAACTGTTCCGCCATCGTCTGCCGACGCCGCGAAATGACTATCAGCAAACCATCGAAACCATTGCCACGCTGGTGGCGATGGCGGAGCAGACCACCGGACAAACGGGGACGGTAGGGATAGGGATCCCGGGTTCCATTTCGCCTTACACCGGCGTGGTGAAGAATGCCAACTCCACGTGGCTGAACGGTCAGCCGTTTGATAAAGACCTCAGCACCCGTCTGCAGCGTGACGTTCGTCTGGCGAATGACGCGAACTGTCTGGCCGTTTCTGAGGCCGTTGATGGAGCGGCTGCCGGGGCAATGACGGTTTTTGCCGTGATTATTGGTACCGGCTGCGGCGCAGGTGTGGCGCTCAACGGTCGGGCGCACATCGGCGGCAATGGGACGGCGGGCGAATGGGGTCACAACCCTTTGCCGTGGATGGATGAGGATGAGCTTCGCTACCGTGAAGAAGTCCCCTGCTACTGCGGAAAACAGGGATGCATTGAGACGTTTATTTCCGGTACCGGGTTCGCCACCGATTACCAGCGCCTGAGCGGTAACGCCTTAAAAGGCAGTGAGATTATCCGTCTGGTGGAGGAGCAAAATGCGCTGGCCGAACTGGCGCTCAGCCGCTATGAGCTGCGGCTGGCAAAATCGCTGGCTCATGTGGTGAATATTCTTGACCCGGACGTTTTCGTTCTCGGCGGCGGAATGAGCAATATTGACCGCCTGTACAAAACGATACCGCCGCTAATTAAACAGTTTGTGTTTGGTGGTGAGTGTGAAACGCCGGTACGTAAGGCTCTGCATGGTGACTCCAGCGGCGTGCGCGGTGCGGCGTGGCTGTGGCCGCAGGAATAATGCCAGGAGAGGCCGGCGCTATCCGGCCTGTCGTACCTGTTATTCTACGGCAAACATCCTGTCGAGTTTGCTGTAGCCCAGTCCGTTGATTTTCTTCACCTTGATCTGCACCGGAATCCGTTCTTTCATCGCTTCTACATGGCTAATCACGCCAATGGTTTTGCCGCTGGCGTTGAGCGCATCCAGCGCATCAAGGGCGGTATCCAGCGTTTCACTGTCGAGCGTGCCGAAGCCTTCATCAAGGAACAGCGAGTCAATGCGCGTTTTGTGGCTGACCAGATCGGAGAGCGCCAGCGCTAGCGCGAGACTGACCAGGAAACTTTCGCCACCGGAAAGGGTACGGGTATCGCGTACGGCGTCGGCCTGCCAGGTATCGACCACCTCCAGTTCCAGCGCTTCACTGGCCTTACGTTGCAGTAAATAGCGACCATGCAGGCGGGTCAACTGGTTGTTCGCCAGCCAGACCAGGTTATCCAGCGTCAGCCCCTGGGCGAATTTGCGGAATTTATCCCCCTCTTTAGAGCCGATTAGCGCATTCAGGTAGCCCCAGTCCTCAACCTGTTGCATCGCGTTGTCGATTTTTTGCATCAACGTCTGCTGCTGCTGGCGATTGTCGCTGTCCTGTTTTAGCTGTTGGCGTATTTCGCCCTGACGCGTAGCGTTATCGCGTACCCGATCGTTAAGCTGCGCCACGGTTTGCTGAACATGCTCAATCGACAGCGTGGGATCCAGACCCGCTGGCGGCTGTTGCTGATGTGCCTCCAGCGCTTGCGCCGATTGTGCGGCGAGCGTCTGTGCCTGCTGAACCTGGTTTTCCAGCGACTGTTTTAGCTGTTCCAGACGCGTGACCGCCTCGTCATCCAGCAGCGCGGCAAGAAATGCTGCCTGATCGGCAAACAAACTGTGCGACAGCGCGGCATCGAACTGCGCCTGCGCATCGGCAGCGCGCTGAGTTTCCTGTTTCTCCTGCTGCTGTAATGTCTGCAATTGACTGCGCAGCGACACGCATTCGTCATGAACCTGACGCCAGTTTTCCAGCGTCACGCTTGCATCATCTTCAGCGTCGGTATCAACGGCGGGCAGCGTTTCGAGTAGCGGGGTGAGCTGCGCGATGCGCGCTTGTATCGCCGTCAACTCCGTCTGCCGCTGTTGCCATGTTTGTGCCTCTGCCGCGCGCGCATCTAACCATGCCTCCTCGCTGCCTTCCTCAGGAAGTGACAACGTATAGCGGCTTAACTGTGCTGCCAGCGTCGCCTGGCGCTGGTCGATTTGCTGGCGGAACTGCGCCACCTGCTGTGCATGGGCGGTAATTTGCGCCTGTAGGTCATGGCGCTGGCTCAACTGGTAGAGTTGCTGCTCGTGTTCGTCCTGCGCCTTCAGCCAGGGCTGAATATCCTCCTGCGGCTGTAACGTGAGGTTCAGTGCACCGATCGTCGTTTGCCACTGTTGAGTGAGCGCTTGCTCTTCTTTAGCCAGCGTCTGCGCTTCGCTTTCGTCACGCTGTAGCTGCTGGTTGACTGCCTCGGACTGTCCACGCAGGGTGGCGCCTTCGTCGGCCAGCATTTTGACTTCTTTTTCCAGCGCATCGCGTCGCGCCTGATTAACACCAGGTTCGAGTGCCTGATATGCCGCGACAGCAGGATGGGTGGTGGAACCGCAAAGCGGGCAGGGCTGGCCGGACTGCAACTGCGCACGCTGGCTTTCCAGATCTTTGATCCGCGCCTCTTGCTCACAGAGTGTTTTAACATCCTGATACTGCTGATATTTATCTTTATACTGCTGGCGCTTTGCCTCCAGCAGGGTATTGAGTCGGGCCAGTTCCTGTTTGTTATGCGTTATCGTCGCCTGAAGCTGACTCAAACGCGTCAGTCGGGGAACAATCTGACCATGGAGCGAAAGCAGTTGCTGGCGCAGAGGACGCTGTTGCGCATGTTGCACCAGCGCCGCTGCGACTTCCTCTGCCGTCAGATTGAGCGTCACCGGCGGCAGCGATTCCAGCTTACGGCTATCGTTGACCTGCTGTTGCTGCCATTTTGCCAGCTGAACGTTATCGCTGGCCTGCTGAGCAAAAAGGGCGCGCCATCCTCCTGACTCGTTGCTCCATAGGCGAAAGCGATCGTGTTCGTTTAGCCACTCGCTCAGCGTCTGTTGCGTAGCGAGCAGGGCGGTGGACTGTTGCTCTGCCTGGCGTCGGATGTGGTTGCGCAGCGTAAATATACTCTGTAAGCGAGTATTTACTTCGTTAATCTGCTGGCGAGTGCGGGAAACGGTAGCGGATTGCTCCTGAATGCGCTCCCACAATGGTCGCAACGCTCTGGCAGGCTGTGCGAGGCTGAGCGTTGCCAGCTGTGGCTGGGCGTTTTCCAGCGCTTCCTGGGCAACCTGCAGCATCTGCTGACGCTGGTTCGCGTCGGTCTGCAGTTCGTGCTGTCGCGTCAGCCAGTTCAACTGCTGCTGTCCAGTCTGCTGCTGGGCGACCAGCTGTTTTTCTTCGTCAGTGAGTGCCTGCAAACTTTCTGTCAGCGTCTGCAACGCCTCGGGGGCTAACAGCGCGACGCCGTTGGCTTGCGCCTGTAATTTTTCCAGTTCGGTGCGTGCGGTTTTGTGCTGTTCAAACACCTGTGCAGAGATCTGGCCGTAAATTTCCGTGCCGGTCAGCTCTTCCAGCAGTTCCGCACGCTCTTTCGGCTTCGCGTTGAGGAAGGCGGCGAACTGCCCCTGCGAGAGCAGCATCGAACGGGTAAATCGACCATAATCCAGACCGGTCAGTTCCGCCGTCATCTCCAGTTTGTCTTTCACTTTGTCGGCAAGGATTTTCCCGTCGGCACAGCGCGCCAGTTCAACGCGCGGAACCTGTAAATTACCGTCGGGCTGGTTGCGCGCCCGGTTCTGGCTCCAGAACGCACGATACGCTTCGCCTTTGACTTCAAACTCCACTTCCGCCAGACATTCCGCCGTATCGCGGGTCATCAGATCGTTCTGCGATTGCGACACGGTATTCAGGCGTGGCGTCTCGTGGTACAGCGCCAGGCAAATCGCGTCGAGCAGAGTGGTTTTACCCGCCCCCGTAGGCCCAGTAATGGCAAACAGGCCATTGCTGGCAAAGGGCTCCACCGTGAAATCGACCTTCCATTCCCCTTTCAGCGAATTGAGGTTTTTCAGGCGCAGACTGAGAATCTTCATGCCTCATGCTCCCCGGACAGTGTCTGTAGTGTGCGGTGAAAAAGTGCTGTCAGGCGTTCGCACTGCGGCGGCTCAAGTTCTTCCAGCGCCAGACGGCGAGTAAATACCTCATCCACGCTCAGCTCGCTCAGCGTTTCCCGGCGTTCGTTACACAACATGCGTTCGCGCTGCTCCCGACTGCGTCGGACTAACAGTACCTCAACGGGCAGCGTTTCCGTCAGCGTCTGAATTTTCCGCTGCATATCATGCAGGTATTCATCGGTGGTGATTTCGATATCCAGCCAGACCGGGGGGGCCGGAGGGCTGTCACGCCACTGCTCCAGCTGTTCGGTAATGGCGGCGAAATCGCCTTTTAATATTGCCAGCGGTTGCGTAACCGGAACGATGAGTTCCTCAACGCCGGCTAACGCGCCGTCCTGGAAGTCCACCCGATGCACGTACTTGCTTTTGCCGCATTCGTCAAAGCTCAGCGCGATGGGCGAGCCGCAGTAGCGGATGTGCTCCGTACCGCCAATTTTCTGCGCCCGGTGGATGTGGCCCAGCGCGATATAATCGGCAGGCGGGAAGTTCTGCGCCGGGAAAGCATCCAGCGTACCAATATAAATGTCACGCACAGCGTCACTTTTGCTGGCGCCAACGGTGGTCAGGTGGCCGGTGGCGATAATCGGCAGGGCGAGATCGCCACGTAACGCGCAGGCGGCCTCGTATTGCTGCTGATAATAGTCGGTGATGGCACCCAGCAGATGCTGCTGTTTTTCCTGACCGGAGAGTCCCGCCTTACTGCTGACAATGTCGCGCGGGCGTAAAAACGGCACCGGGCACAGCACCGCGCCGGGCTGACCGTCACGACGATGCAGGAACTGTGGCGCGTGACCGGCGCTGGCCACCACCGTGGTATTGAGAAACGCCAGAATCTCACGGGATTCATTCAGCGTGGCGACGGAATCATGGTTTCCCGCTAATACCACCAGATGACAGCCCGTTTGCTGTAGGTTGACCACAAAACGGTTATAGAGCTCGCGGGCATAGCTTGGTGGTGAGCCGGTATCGAAAATATCGCCTGCCACGATGATCGCGTCCACCTGCTGCTCAACCGCCGTTTCCAGCAGCCAGTCAAGAAAAGCCTGATGTTCAGCGGCACGGCTTTTACTGTAGAAATTTTGTCCCAGATGCCAGTCAGAAGTGTGAAGGATGCGCATAACGGTTCCATGGCAAAAAAGCATAAAGGGGATTATAACCATTCGGGAGCTGTAATATCTCGTTTCTCGGGTGTCATAAATCAACAACCTAAGGTTAACGTCAGCATACATTTTCATAAATCTGTCATAAAACTGACGCATAATGGCGCCGCATTAAGACAGATGATGATAAGCAACTTATATAACAGGGCAAATCATGGCGAGACGTATTCTGGTCGTAGAAGATGAAGCTCCAATTCGCGAAATGGTCTGTTTCGTGCTTGAGCAAAATGGCTTTCAACCCGTTGAAGCTGAAGATTATGACAGTGCGGTGAACCAGCTTAATGAACCCTGGCCGGATTTGATCCTCCTTGACTGGATGTTGCCCGGCGGTTCTGGTCTACAGTTTATTAAACACCTCAAGCGTGAAGCGATGACCCGGGATATTCCGGTCATGATGTTGACCGCCAGAGGGGAAGAAGAGGATCGCGTACGCGGCCTGGAAACTGGCGCGGATGATTACATTACCAAACCGTTCTCGCCGAAAGAGCTGGTTGCCCGTATCAAAGCGGTGATGCGTAGGATCTCGCCGATGGCGGTGGAAGAGGTCATCGAGATGCAGGGGTTAAGCCTGGATCCCACATCGCACCGCGTGATGACCGGCGACAACCCACTCGACATGGGGCCGACAGAATTTAAACTCCTGCATTTCTTTATGACGCATCCCGAGCGGGTTTACAGCCGTGAACAACTGCTGAATCACGTCTGGGGCACCAATGTCTACGTTGAGGATCGCACGGTTGATGTGCATATTCGCCGTCTGCGTAAGGCGCTGGAAGCCAGCGGCCACGATCGGATGGTGCAGACGGTTCGCGGGACAGGGTATCGTTTTTCGACCCGTTTCTGAAAGGCAAGAACAAGAGCCTGGCTCTGAAGGGAGAGTGACCCGTGCTGGAACGGCTGTCATGGAAAAGGTTGGTGCTGGAGCTGATACTTTGCTGTATCCCGGCCTTCATCCTAAGTGCATTTTTTGGTTACCTGCCGTGGTTTTTACTGGCATCGGTAACAGGACTGCTTATCTGGCATTTCTGGAATTTATTACGTCTCTCATGGTGGCTGTGGGTCGACAGAAGCATGACGCCGCCGCCGGGACGAGGCAGTTGGGAACCGCTGCTGTACGGTTTGCATCAGATGCAACTGCGCAATAAAAAGCGTCGTCGCGAGCTGGGCAATCTGATTAAACGCTTTCGCAGCGGGGCGGAGTCGCTGCCCGATGCGGTGGTATTGACCACCGAAGAGGGGGGGATCTTCTGGTGTAACGGTCTGGCGCAACAGGTGCTGGGCTTACGCTGGCCGGACGATAGCGGACAGAACATCCTTAACCTGCTACGCTACCCGGAGTTTACGCAGTACCTCAAGCAGCGGGACTTCAGTCGGCCGCTGAATCTGGTGCTTAATACTGGGCGACATCTGGAAATTCGCGTTATGCCGTATACCGATAAGCAACTGCTGATGGTGGCGCGCGACATGACCCAGATGCACCAGCTCGAAGGTGCAAGACGTAATTTCTTCGCCAATGTGAGCCACGAGCTGCGTACCCCGCTTACGGTGTTGCAGGGCTATCTTGAAATGATGCACGAGCAGACGCTGGAAGGGGCAACGCGCGAAAAAGCGCTGTTAACGATGCGCGACCAGACCTCGCGCATGGAAGGACTGGTAAAACAGTTGCTCACGCTGTCGAAAATTGAAGCCGCACCGACGCTTTTGCTCAATGAACAGGTCGATGTGCCGATGATATTGCGCATGGTCGAACGCGAGGCGCAGACGCTCAGTCAGCAGAAGCACACTTTTAGCTTTGAGGTGGATAACCAGCTGAAAGTGCTGGGGAATGAAGAACAACTGCGTAGCGCGATGTCCAACCTGGTGTATAACGCGGTGAACCATACGCCAGCGGGAACCCATATCACCGTCCGCTGGCAGACGGTACCGCACGGCGCGGAGTTTAGCGTGGAGGATAACGGACCGGGCATTGCGCCGGAACATATCCCGCGGTTAACGGAGCGATTTTATCGCGTTGATAAAGCGCGTTCGCGGCAAACGGGCGGCAGTGGACTGGGGCTGGCTATCGTCAAACACGCGGTGAATCATCATGAAAGTCGCCTGATGATCGACAGTCAACTGGGTAAAGGGACGCGCTTTAGTTTTGTGCTGCCGGAACGATTAATTGCCAAAAAAAGTGCTTAAAGTGCAATCGTAAGGTTTTCTTTCCATAAGCCAGCCAATGCTGGCTTATTTTCTTTGCGGCTAAGATAAGTCTGCTGAATTTATCAACGTCTGGTTGTTTTTTGTTCGCATGATAAGCCATGACTTTTTCTGTAGTATGGTGTTTTACACTGGTATGAGATTTGATATCACTATAATCTTCCGGTTTTTGGATCCCTCCTTGCTTTAAAACGTTATAAGCGTTTAAATTGCGCCCCAGATGCTGTCAGACTGACTGTATTCAGGCGGTAAATCGAAAAACTATTCTCTGCTTTCCAGGTTATGGGAGATATCCCTCTGGAATAGCTTAAAAAAACCGCTGTTTCTTCCCGCTGGGAAAGACACTACGTTAATTTAATCAACACCACATCCACAGGCCGTAAGCTTTATGACCCATCAGTTAAAATCGCGCGATATTATTGCGCTGGGCTTTATGACTTTTGCGCTGTTCGTCGGCGCAGGGAACATCATCTTTCCTCCAATGGTTGGTTTGCAGGCAGGCGAAAACGTCTGGATGGCGGCATTCGGTTTTCTGATCACCGCTGTTGGGCTACCGGTGTTGACCGTTATCGCGCTGGCGAAAGTCGGTGGTGGTGTTGATAGTCTGAGTACCCCTATCGGTAAAGTCGCTGGCGTTTTGTTGGCGACTGTCTGCTATCTGGCCGTCGGGCCGTTATTCGCCACGCCGCGCACCGCGACGGTCTCTTTTGAAGTGGGGATCGCCCCGCTGACCGGCGATTCGGCCATGCCGCTGCTTATCTACAGCGTGGTCTATTTTTCCATTGTCATTCTGGTCTCGCTCTATCCGGGCAAACTGCTGGATACCGTGGGTAACTTCCTGGCGCCGCTGAAGATTCTGGCGCTGATTGTGCTCTCCGTTGCGGCCATCATCTGGCCTGCCGGTCCGATCAGCCATGCGATGGAAGCGTACCAGACCGCCGCGTTCTCCAATGGTTTCGTTAATGGCTACCTGACGATGGACACGCTGGGCGCGATGGTCTTTGGTATCGTTATTGTTAACGCCGCGCGTTCTCGCGGCGTAACCGAAGCGCGTCTGCTGACCCGTTACACCGTCTGGGCTGGCCTGATGGCGGGCGTCGGATTAACGCTGCTGTACCTGGCGCTGTTCCGTCTCGGATCTGACAGCGCTACGCTGGTCGATCAGTCGGCGAACGGCGCGGCGATCCTGCATGCCTATGTTCAGCATACCTTTGGCGGTGCAGGCAGCCTGCTGCTGGCGGCACTGATCTTTATCGCCTGTCTGGTAACGGCGGTCGGCCTGACCTGCGCTTGTGCGGAATTCTTCGCTCAGTATGTGCCGCTCTCCTACCGCACGCTGGTGTTTATTCTTGGCGGCTTCTCAATGGTGGTATCCAACCTGGGGCTCAGCCATCTGATTCAGATCTCTATTCCGGTGCTGACGGCGATCTACCCGCCGTGTATCGCACTGGTTGTATTAAGTTTTACCCGCTCATGGTGGCATAATTCGACCCGCGTCATTGCTCCGGCAATGTTTATCAGCCTGATTTTTGGTATCCTTGATGGTATTAAAGCATCGGCAATCGGCGACGTGTTACCAGCCTGGACCCAGCGCTTACCGCTGGCGGAACAAGGTCTGGCGTGGTTAATGCCCACTGTCGTGATGGTGGTCCTGGCGGTTGTCTGGGATCGCGCAGCAGGTCGACAGGTGACCTCCAGCGCACACTAAGATTGCGGAAAAGTGTTTTAACCACGGGGCTATTACTGGCCCCGTGGTTTTTTATTGTGTTGATGGGTTAGGAATCGATGGAAAGTAATAACAAGCTGAAGCGTGGGCTAAGCACCCGACACATTCGCTTTATGGCCCTGGGCTCAGCCATTGGCACCGGGCTGTTTTATGGCTCTGCGGATGCCATTAAAATGGCCGGGCCAAGCGTGCTGCTGGCCTACATTATTGGCGGGGTGGCGGCCTATATCATTATGCGTGCGTTGGGTGAAATGTCGGTACACAACCCTTCTGCCAGCTCCTTTTCGCGCTATGCGCAGGAAAACCTCGGCCCGCTCGCCGGTTACATTACCGGCTGGACCTACTGTTTTGAAATCCTGATTGTCGCCATTGCCGACGTGACCGCGTTCGGCATTTATATGGGCGTCTGGTTTCCGACGGTGCCGCACTGGATCTGGGTGCTCAGCGTGGTGCTGATCATCTGTGCCATCAACCTGATGAGCGTGAAAGTGTTTGGTGAACTGGAATTCTGGTTCTCCTTCTTTAAAGTCGCCACCATCATCATCATGATCGTGGCTGGTTTCGGTATCATCATCTGGGGGATTGGCAACGGTGGACAACCGACCGGGATCCATAACCTGTGGAGCAACGGCGGCTTCTTCAGCAACGGCTGGCTGGGGATGGTGATGTCGTTGCAGATGGTGATGTTTGCCTACGGCGGTATTGAAATTATTGGTATCACTGCCGGCGAAGCGAAAGACCCGGAGAAATCCATTCCGCGCGCGATTAACTCGGTGCCGATGCGTATTCTGGTGTTCTACGTGGGGACGCTGTTTGTCATTATGTCTATCTACCCGTGGAACCAGGTGGGAACCGATGGCAGCCCGTTTGTGCTGACCTTCCAGCATCTCGGTATTACCTTTGCCGCCAGCATTCTTAACTTTGTGGTGCTGACGGCGTCACTGTCGGCGATCAACTCTGACGTCTTTGGCGTCGGTCGTATGCTGCACGGGATGGCGGAGCAGGGCAGTGCGCCAAAAGTGTTCGCCAAAACCTCGCGTCGGGGGATCCCGTGGGTCACGGTGATGGTGATGACTATCGCTCTGCTGTTTGCGGTGTATCTGAACTACATCATGCCGGAGAATGTTTTCCTGGTGATTGCGTCGCTGGCGACCTTCGCGACGGTCTGGGTGTGGATTATGATCCTGCTGTCGCAAATCGCGTTCCGTCGTCGTCTGCCGCCGGAAGAGGTGAAAGCGCTGAAGTTTAAAGTGCCGGGCGGCGTGGCAACAACCATTGTAGGCCTGATTTTCCTCGTCTTTATCATCGGACTGATTGGCTATCATCCCGACACCCGCATCTCGCTGTACGTGGGTTGTGGCTGGATTGTTCTGCTGATGATTGGCTGGATGTTCAAGCGTCGCCACGATCGCCAGATGGCGCAAGCGCAGTAAGATTGTACCGGGTGGCGTGAATGCCATCCGGTCATTTCTCCTCCCCCGAACTCCTCCCCCAATAAACCTTCAGATGATGAGTTATCCTGTAAATCGCTATGGCAAGGTGTGCTCATTTTCATCAAAGGGGATACGTGATGTTGAACGCCTGGCACCTACCGGTTGCCCCATTTGTTAAGCAAAACAAAGACCAACTGGCCATTACGCTCTGGCTGACGGGGGAGAACCTGCCGCAGCGCGTCACGCTGCGTGCGGAGAATGACAACGAAGAAATTGCGCTGGCGATGCATAAATTACGCACGCAGCCGTTCCCGGGCGTGACCGCCTGGCGTGCGGCGATTGATCTTCGCAGCGGGCAGCCGCGTCGGCGCTACAGCTTCAAACTGCTCTGGATCGATCGCCAGTTGTGGTTTACACCGCTTGGGTTCAGCCGTTTTCCGCCTGCTCGTCTGGAGCAATTTGCCGTAGATGCACCGGACAGCGGGCCGCAGTGGGTGGCCGATCAGGTTTTCTACCAAATCTTTCCTGACCGTTTTGCCCGCAGTTCGTCACGCGACGCAGAGCAGGATAAGGTTTATTACCATCACGCCGCCGGGCAGGAGATTGTGCTACGTGACTGGGATGAACCGGTGACTGCGCAGGCTGGCGGCTCCACGTTTTATGGCGGCGACCTCGACGGTATCAGCGAAAAGCTGCCGTACCTGAAAAAACTGGGCGTCACCGCGCTGTACCTGAACCCTGTGTTTACTGCGCCGAGCGTGCATAAGTACGACACCGAAGATTATCGTCATGTTGATCCGCAGTTTGGCGGCGATCAGGCGTTAATGCGTCTGCGCCAGAAAACGCAGCAGCAGGGAATGCGGCTGGTGCTGGACGGCGTGTTTAACCACAGCGGCGACTCTCATACATGGTTCGATCGTTATCAGCGCGGCTCCGGCGGCGCGTGCCATAACCCAGAATCCCCCTGGCGTGACTGGTACAGCTTTTCGCCAGACGGCGTTGCGCTGGACTGGCTGGGATACGCCAGTCTGCCGAAGCTGGATTATCAGTCCGAAAGTCTGGTCAACGAAATATATCGCGGCGAAGACAGCATCGTTCGTCACTGGCTGAAAGCGCCGTGGAACATGGACGGCTGGCGGCTCGATGTCGTGCATATGCTGGGTGAAGCGGGCGGAGCGCGTAACAACCTTAAGCATGTCGCCGGGATCGTTCAGGCGGCGAAGGAAACGCAGCCAGAAGCCTACGTCTTTGGCGAACACTTTGGTGACGCGCGACAGTGGCTGCAGGCGGATGCAGAAGATGCTGCGATGAACTATCGTGGCTTCACCTTTCCGCTGTGGGGGTTTCTTGCCAATACCGATATCTCTTACGATCCTCAGCAGATTGACGCGCAGACCTGCATGGCGTGGATGGAAAACTATCGCGCCGGGCTCTCTCATCAGCAGCAACTGAGGATGTTCAACCAGCTCGACAGTCATGATACCGCCCGTTTCAAGTCGCTACTGGGCAACGATGTCGCCCGCCTGCCGCTGGCGGTAGTCTGGCTGTTTAGCTGGCCTGGCGTGCCCTGTATCTATTATGGCGATGAGGTGGGACTGGATGGCGATAACGATCCGTTCTGCCGCAAGACGTTTCCCTGGCAGGCGGAAAAACAGGATGTCACATTGCTTGCCCTGTACCAGCGGATGGCGAAACTGAGGCATAGTATCCCGGCGTTACGCTACGGTGGGTGCCAGGTGGTTTATGCGGAAGACAACGTAGTGGTATTTTTGCGCGTCTACCAGCAGCAGCGCGTGCTGGTAGCCATTAACCGCGGCGAGGCGTGTGAGGTGGTGCTCCCGGCGTCACCGCTGCTGAACGTAACAGAATGGCGTTGTAAAGAAGGAAAAGGGCAGCTGGTTGAGGACGTCCTGTCGCTGCCGACGATTTCCGCCACCCTCTGGCTGAATCACTGATACAACTGCGCGATGTCGCGGCTGGCAAGCAGCGTTTCCCGCCACCACTGCTGCGCCAGCCCGTGGCTACCATCGCGCCATGCCATATAGGCGACATCTTTTTCGCGAAAAGAGATGACGCTTTTTTCGACCAGTTCGCCCGTGGCAAGCCACGGGCTGGCGATATGCCGCGGGAGAAAACCGCAGCCCATCCCGGCGCGCAGCAGCGCCACTTTACTGTGAAAATCGTCAACATGGATTTGCGGCTGTTCTTCCATCAGGTTGGTTTGCAGCGGATGGCAAAAACGCGCGCTGTCGCTGATGACAATGGCGCGGTGCAGGCAGAGTTGTTCATTCGTCAGTCTGTCAGAGAGTGCGGCCAGCGGATGATTGGGCGCCACCACAAAAACATTATCCAGAGTCCCTAACATTTTGTAGGACCACGCGGCAGAGGTCGGTGGTTCGTTAATCGCGCCAAGAATGATATCCGCGCCATTATGCGTGAGCTCTTCCCATGACCCTGCCAGCGTGTGATACGAAAATTTAAGCAGCGTTTGTTTGTTCAGCGCGTGGAAGGCGTCGATGAGAGGTAACACCACCTCAAAGGGGAAGGAAACATCCAGCGCAATGACCAGCTCTTTTTCCCAACCGGAGCTCAGTTGCAGCGCCTGCTTTTCCAGATCTTTTGCCGCACTGAGCAGCAAACGCCCCTTTTCCAGCATCATCAGTCCGGTGTCGGTGAATTTGGCCCGATGCCCGGAGCGGTCAAGCAGCTCGATGTTCAGGTCTTTTTCCAGCTTCTGAATCATATAGCTGAGCGCCGCGGGCGTCTTAAACAACGATTCGGCAGCGGCGGCAAAAGTACCGTATTTGTCGATAGCGTCCAGGATAAGCAGAACGTCCAGATTAATGCGCATAGGCTGAATATATCCCTGAAAGTAAACCTCACTGTTGTACCGAATAGCGATAAACAAAACCAGTGAATAAATTAGACGGAAGATCCGCATTTTTTTGAAGGTGCCAGACTATATCGCCGGAAAAGGCTTATTTCATACGCTGGTAAGTTTTCTTTAATAAGTCGTTAGAAATTTCCAACTATACTAAACAGGCTTTCTGATTCAGGATTTGATGGCTGACGGCGGATACCAGACGTCAATTTCTAACTCATTGATTAAGGAAGTATATTATGTCTATTCGGGAACTGATTAATCCCTCTAACTCGACGCTCATTTTTATTGATCATCAGCCGCAAATGGCATTTGGGGTTGCGAATATTGATCGCCAGACGCTGAAAAATAATACCGTCGCACTGGCGAAAGCAGGCAAAATATTTAATGTGCCGGTCATTTATACTTCAGTCGAAACAAAAAGTTTTAGTGGTTACATCTGGCCTGAGTTACTGGCGGTGCATCCGGATGTGAAACCTATCGAACGTACTTCCATGAACTCCTGGGAAGACGCGGCCTTTGTGAACGCCGTGGCGGCGACCGGGCGTAAAAAGCTGATTATCTCTGCGCTATGGACTGAAGTGTGCCTGACCTTCCCGGCACTGATGGCGCTGGAAGCCGGTTACGAAGTGTATGTGGTGACGGATACCTCCGGCGGTACCTCTGTTGATGCGCATGAGCGCGCGATCGATCGCATGGTGCAGGCCGGTGCCGTACCGGTGACCTGGCAGCAGGTTCTGCTGGAGTACCAGCGTGACTGGTCGCGCAAAGAGACCTATGACGCGGTGATGGATCTGGTTCGTGAACACAGCGGCGCTTACGGCATGGGCGTGGATTATGCCTACACGATGGTGCATGGCGCACCGGAACGTAAGGCCTGATTCTGAATTAAAAACCAGGAAAATCAATTCATTGATTCTCGGCTGATAACCACAAAGAAGGGAAAACCACCTTTTTCCTTCTTTGTCAGCAGTCTGATGGCGGGGTAACCCGCCATTAACCTTCAGCAAGGAACCCGACATGGCGCAGAATAAACCTGTGACGCTGGTGATTACGCATACTTTGCAGCCCAATCAGGCGGCGCGATATGAACAATGGCTGGGGAAAATTATGCCGGTTGCGGCGGAATTTCCCGGACACCTTGGCGCGAACGTCATTCGCCCGACGGACGGGCACAATCTGTGGAGCATCATCATTCGTTTCGACACGCTCGAGCATCTCTATAACTGGACGCAATCAGATACGCGACGGCTCCTGGTCGAAGAGATCGCTCCGCTGTTGGCGGAAGGCGATAAAACCGAGATCCACACCGAAGCGGCATTCTGGTTTACGCCCCCCGCGCCACACGTCCGTCAACCGCTGCGCTGGAAGCAATTCCTGATCACTTTGCTGGTTATTTTTCCCAGCACTAATCTGGTGCCGTGGCTGACCGGCATGCTATTGCCGTCGCTGAAGGGAACGCTGTTACTGCATCTGATTAACGATGCCTGTGTGGTTGCGCTGGTGGTCTGGTTGTGGATGCCCATCGTAACCCGTCTGTTTGCCGGCTGGCTAAAAAAAGCCTGATCGGCTTATCAGGAGAACGTTATGTCTCAAACTGCCTCATTGATTCTGACCCACGGAAAAATACATACCCTCGACAGCCATAGCCCGCAGGCGGAAGCCGTGGCGATCAAGGACGGAAAAATTCTCGCCACGGGAACGCACGACCAGGTGATGCGTTTTGCCGCAGACGGTACACAGGTGGTTGATCTGAAAGGTCACACTGTGATTCCGGGGCTTAATGATTCCCACCTGCATCTGATCCGCGGTGGGCTGAATTACAATCTGGAACTGCGCTGGGAAGGAGTACCCTCGCTGGCCGATGCGCTGCGTATGCTGAAAGAACAGGCCGACCGAACGCCTTCGCCACAGTGGGTTCGCGTGGTGGGCGGCTGGAGTGAATTTCAGTTTGCCGAACGCCGGATGCCGACGCTGGAAGAGCTTAACGACGCCGCGCCGGATACTCCCGTTTTCGTGCTGCATCTGTACGATCGTGCACTGTTAAACCGCGCGGCGCTGAAAGCCGTGGGATACACCAAAGCGACACCCGATCCGGCAGGCGGCGAGATCGTCCGTGATGGTAACGGTAACCCTACCGGGATGCTTATCGCCAAACCTAACGCCATGATCCTTTACTCGACGTTGGCGAAAGGGCCAAAACTGCCGCTGGAGATGCAGGTGAACTCCACCCGCCAGTTTATGCGTGAACTGAACCGTCTCGGACTGACCAGCGCCATCGACGCTGGTGGCGGTTTTCAGAACTACCCGGAAGATTACGAGATCATCGAGCAACTGCATGCCAACAATCAGATGACGGTGCGCATTGCCTATAACCTGTTTACGCAGCGACCGAAGCAGGAACTGGAAGACTTTGAGCGCTGGACCGATATGCTCAAGCCGGGCCAGGGGACCGATTTCTACCGTGCGAACGGAGCCGGGGAGATGCTGGTCTTCTCCGCAGCGGATTTCGAAGACTTCCTGCAACCGCGCCCGGATTTACCGCAAGGCATGGAGGATGAACTGGAGCGCGTGGTGCGCCACCTGGTGGAGCACCGCTGGCCGTTCCGTCTGCATGCCACTTACGATGAATCGATCAGCCGGATGCTGGATGTGTTCGAGAAAGTGAACCGTGATATTCCGTTCAATGGCCTGCACTGGTTCTTCGACCACGCCGAGACTATCAGCGAGCGCAATATCGATCGCGTGAAAGCGCTGGGCGGCGGCATTGCGGTACAGCATCGTATGGCCTTCCAGGGCGAATACTTTATCGACCGCTACGGGAAAGAAGCGGTGAAACAGACACCGCCAGTGGCGAAAATGCTGGCCGCCGAGGTGCCGGTGGGGCTCGGAACGGATGCCACCCGCGTCGCCAGCTATAACCCATGGACGGCGCTGTACTGGCTGGTTTCCGGGCGCACGGTCGGCGGTACGGCGATGTATGACGACAACAACCGTTTACCGCGCGACGTGGCGCTGGAACTGTGGACGGCAGGGAGCGCGTG
The DNA here is from genome assembly GCF_013890155.1 of Citrobacter sp. RHB20-C16. NCBI lineage: Bacteria > Pseudomonadati > Pseudomonadota > Gammaproteobacteria > Enterobacterales > Enterobacteriaceae > Citrobacter > Citrobacter sp. RHB20-C16. Next base: position 1,301,696 of record NZ_CP057630.1, read on the forward strand.
GTTTTCCAGCGAGCAAGGCAAAAAAGGGCGCATTGTCAAAGATCAACTGGCCGACCTGGTGGTGCTGTCAAAAGACTACTTCAGCGTCACGGAAGAGGAGATCAAAGGTATTGAGTCGGTGATGACGATTGTCGATGGCAAAGTGGTGTATGCCGCCGGACCGTTTACTCCGCTCGCGCCGCCAGCGATCCCGGTCGTCCCGGACTGGTCTCCGGTGGTGAAAGTGCCGGGGCACTATCGCGCGGCGCCGCCAGCCGCCGCGAAAGCAAGCGCCGTGGTGCAGATGCACCAGTGCTGCGGGAGCTGCGGCGTACACGGTCATCAGCATGATATTGCCCGCCAGTCGGGGATCCCGGTGTCTGACGATCGAGCCTTCTGGGGCGCGCTCGGCTGTTCGTGCTTCGCATTTTAACGCGCCAGCCGGATGTGTCGTTAACGGCATATCCGGCATTTTCACCTTCAGAGATAGCGCGAATGCAACAATTTGTGTCAATCTTAGTCGATCCCGTACAGTGAAGGTGAATACATGGACGACCTTTTAATCCTCGGCTGCATCATTTTGTTCTTCGCACTGGTCGTGGTGCCTGTTCTGGCGATTGTCGCCATCAGCCGAAGTTCAACGACGCGTGATGAGCTTGCCCGCTTACGCCGTCGGGTAGAGGAGCTTGAACAACGTGGCGTTGTTGCCCCTGCGATAACACCAGCGGCAGCGGCACCGGTTCAGCCTGCGGAGACGGTTATGGAGCGCGACCCAGACCCGATTCCGGTGGCGGCGCCAGAACCTGAACCTGAACCCAAACCGGCTCACGTCAACCCCTGGCGCTCGTATACGCCGCAGAACACGGCAAGCGCCGAGAAAATCGTCGAAAGAGACGTCCCTGTTGCCGCCGCGCAACCCTCCGCTTTTGGCGGCGTGATGTCATCGCTGGTGCGCTGGTTTATGCAGGGCAATCCGCTGGCTAAGCTGGGGATCCTGCTTCTCTTCCTCGGTCTCTCTTTCCTGTTGCGCTATACGGTCGAGCACTCCCTGTTCCCGCTTGAGCTGCGTCTGGTTGCGGCGGCGCTGTTTGCGATTGTCCTGCTGGCGATAGGCTGGCGTCTGCGGCATAAACAGCCGATCTATGCTCTCATTTTGCAGGGTGGGGCGACAGGTGCGCTCTATCTCACCGTCTTTGGCGCGTTTCGCCTCTGGCAAATGTTGCCGATGACGCTGGCCTTTGTGCTGCTGGTGGTTATCTGCGCAGCAAGCGTAGGACTGGCGATTCTGCAAAAAGCGCTCAGTCTGGCGATGCTGGCAAGCCTCGGTGGCTATCTTGCCCCACTGCTGCTTTCGACGGGAAGCGGTAACTATGTCGCGCTGTTCTCTTTCTATTTGCTGCTTTCTGTCGGCATTCTGGCGATCAGCGCCTGGCAACACTGGCGCGAGCTTAATCTGCTCGGGCTGCTTTTTACCTTTGGCGTTGGCGGCCTCTGGGGGCTGGATGACTATCAGCCAGCGTATTACCTGAACTGCCAATTGTTCCTGATAGCCAACATTCTGCTTTTTGGCGTGCTGAGCGTGGCGCTGTCGCTGCGAGCGCAGACGAAGGGCAAACAGATTATTGATGGCGTTTTGTTGTTTGCGCCGCCGCTGATCGGTTTTGGCATGCAGTACGCCATTATCCGCCACTGGGAATATGGTCCGGCGCTCAGCGCGTTGGGCTACGGCGGTTTTTATCTGGTGCTGGCCTGGCTGGCATTACGTCGCTACCCGTCGTTGGGCCGACCGCTGGTGCTGGCGGCACTGGCGCTGGGCGGCGCGTTTACCACGCTGGCGATACCGCTGGCGCTGTCGGCGCAGTGGACGGCCATGGCCTGGGCGCTGGAAGGGGTGGGGATCCTGTGGCTGGGAGTACAACAGCAGCAGCGACGCATGAGTTACAGCGGTACCGCACTGCTGGTGCTGGCGCTCGGCAGCGCGCTGTGGGCGCAGGCGAACGGCACCACTGCGCTTTCGCTGATGCTGATCTTTGCCGTCCTTAGCGTTTGCTGGCTGGCAGGGGCGTGGCTGTGGCGCAAGATTCATCTGCGCGGCAGCATGGGACTGCTGGCGGGCGGGGTGATATTCTGGATTGTGGCGCTCGCGGGCGCGGCGCAGTGGCAGTTGACCTCCGATTCGCAGGTGATGGCGGGCGTGCTGGCGCTGATGGCCGTGTCGGTCTGGGGCTGGCGATTTGCCGCCGCACGCCTGACGTGGCAGGCGCTGGATGCCTGCAAATGGTTGCTGTGGCCGATGATGCTGGTGGCGCTGCTGTTTCAGATTTCTCAGCAGCAGATTTTTGCCGCAGGCTGGCAGAATCTGGCCTGGTGTCTGGCATTGCCGGCGGCGGTGGCGTTGCTCTGGCGTGATGCTGAGGCGTTGCCGCCGCGTCTTTCCAGGCTGGCGCATCTCTCATTCTTCTGGATGATTCTGTTGGCGCTGGCGGCGGAACTGTTCTGGTTTGCCCGCGACCTGCCGTGGGGCATGGCGGCCTGGGGCAGCGGTGTGGCAATGGCGGCAGGCGGTGCGCTGATTTTCCTCGTCGCAATGGCCGTTCGTCGTCAGTTCTGGCCGTTCCGGGTCTGGCCCGCGCTGTATGCCTGTCAGGCGCTGATTCCCGTCGCGGCGGCATTGGTCGGGCTGTTAGTGCTGACCAATTTGCAGGACGGCGTAGTCTACCGTCAGACCTGGCTACCGCTGCTCAATCCGCTGGAAGAAGGGGCGGCTTTTGCATTACTGGGATTGATCGTGTTTTATCGCGCCTGCCTGCGCTTTTTCCCGGTGCAGGTGTCGGTATGTCGTCCGTGGCCAGTGGTTGCCCTGGTCGCACTTGGCTTCTGGTGGCTGAACGGTATGCTGTTGCGCGCGTTGGCCTGGTATAGCGACGTGGCGTGGAACATGGAAGCGCTGTGGCATTCGCGGCTGATTCAGACCTGTTTTGCGCTGTTCTGGATGCTGGTGGCGCTGGTGGTGATGCTGCGCGCGACTCGCTATCGTTCACGCCGGGAATGGCTGTGCGGGGCGGCATTGTTAGGGATTGTGATTGTGAAACTGATGTTGGTGGACAGCGCGCGTGGCGGCGGCCTGGCGCGTGCGGTTGCGTTTATCGGTGTGGCTATACTGGTGCTCATTGTCGGGTATTTTTCACCGTTACCGCCCAAAACTGGAGAAGAAAAATGAAATGGATGAAAGCGGTATTATGTAGTGTGCTACTGGGCGTGGCAGGCACCGCCATCGGCAGTGATGACGTGAAGGAGTCACCGAGGGATTACGCGACGGGCGTTATGCTGGAAACGCTCGGCACATCGCCGTGGTATCGCGTGTCGCTCCCGCAGGCGGTGTACCTGGGGACCGCCTGGCCAGATTTGCGCGACGTCCGCGTTTTTAATCATGCGGGGGAGACGGTGCCGTTTACGCTGGTGGCGCAGAAAACCCAACCCGTTACACCGCAAACGGTCACGCTGAGACTCTTCCCGCTGGATATGTCGCCCGTCCCGCCGCGTGAGGAGGGGAGACGTAGCGGGGAATCTTTTGTCTTACGCTCGAAGACCGGCATTGAAATTCATCTGGAAAGTGATGACGTTAAAACGGTTGGACAGAGCTATTTACTGATGCTGCCGGAGGAGATGAAAGACGACTTTTTCCTGGAGCAACTGCGTCTGAACTGGGAGACCCCGACGGGCAACTGGCAGGGGAAAGCGTCGGTCTATGCCAGTCGTGATTTACGCTACTGGCGGTCCGTACAGGAAGAGGCGCCGCTGCTGGCGCTGACGCGTGATAACGATCGGCTGAAAATGGATACCATCAGCGCCAGTCTGAGACTTTCTGCCGATGGGAATCGTTATCTGCTGGTGATCCTCGATTCGCAAAGCCCGGCGCTGACGTTAAACAGCGTCACCGCCATTGCCGAAAACAGCGCGCCGGAATCTGCACGAATCGAGATCGGCGCGCAAGAGGAAAAGGTGTCCAATGACGAAGCGATCTGGCGCTGGACACAGCCGCAGCCTCTGACTTCGCTCAGCATCGTTCTGGATGATGAAGGCGTTTTACCGGTAGAGCTGGCGTGGCGTAGCGCTGAAAAAGCGCCCTGGCAGCCACTGACGAAAACCGTGCTTTATCGCCTGAACGGCAAGCGTTCGGAGGATATTCGTCTTTCCGGTGGGCTGGTTGACGCCGTTCGGATGACGACCATTAACGCTCGCTTGCCGGAGAGACTGCCTGCGCTGAGCGGCGCGCGCGACAGCTATCAACTGGTGTTTAATACTCAGGGAAAAGGGCCTTACATGCTGGCCTGGGGCAACCGGGCGGCGCAAAAAGCGGATATCGGTCTTGATCTGTTGATTCCAGTGTCGCTGCGTAAAACGCAGGAGATAGACGCTCTGCCACGAGCCACGCCGCAGAATGAGGTCGCCCTCGGCGGCGAGGCGCGACTGACGGCAACATCGGCTGCCGAGCAACAAAGCCAGTGGAAAACGGTGCTGGTGTGGGTGGCGCTGATACTGGGTGTTGCCATTCTGGCGCTAATGGCCTGGCGTATCTGGCGGGAAGTCAAAAAGGATGGGACGCAGTAAGCGATAAAAAGGCTCGCCGTCAGCACGATATCGCCCGCCCCGGCGTTGACCGGCGGCGGGTTTTCCCTGAGATGGCGTCACACGATGAGGCCAAACGTTTCTAATAGCGGTTTTGCGAGCCAAACAGTTCGATGCGCCGCGCAATCATCTCGCGTACCGGTTTTAGCCCCTGATTGATCACTTTCCGCGGGTCATTGACGTCGTGACCGGTATCGGCAGCAAATATCGCTTTCACTTCCTGGCACCAGGCGTACATGTTTTCGGTATTGACGTTAATTTTTGCCGTCCCGCAGGCAATGGCTTTACGCATGTCATCGTCTGCAATACCGGTGCCGCCGTGCAATACCAGGGGGACTTTCACCAACTCGGAAATGGTTTTCATCTCCGTAAACCCTAGTTTAGCTTTGCCTTTATACAGTCCATGGGTTGAACCCAGCGCTGCCGCCAGGCAATCGACCTGGGTTTCTTTGACCAGGGTATAGCACTCCTGTGGGTCGGCGTAGATAACCTCGGAATTGACAATACCATCTTCACTGCCGGCGATGGTGCCCAGCTCAGCCTCAACCGAAATGCCTTTGCTGTGGGCCAGTTCAACCAGATGACGGGTAATGGCCAGGTTCTCGTTAAACGGCAGGTGCGAACCATCAAACATAATAGAACTGAATCCGGCGTCGATAGCCGCTTCGCAGGCTTCACGAGTGGTCCCATGATCCAGGTGCAGTGCGACCGGAATATCAATGTTTAAATAATCCATCGCATTCACCACGATGTCATGAATACATTTTAATCCCAGCATATGTTTAACTGTACCGCCGGAAACGCCTAAAATAACCGGAGAGCGTAGCTGTTGTCCGGTGTTTAATACCGCACCGACCCATTCCAGATTATTGATATTGAATTGTCCTACGGCATAACCGTCCCGTAGGGCATGCCGAAGCATGTCCTTCATAGAAACTAACATAATCACCTCTTGATATTCATTAAAAGCAATTACTCGCCAAAATATTGCTTTAAGTTTCTTTCGTAGCTATTTAACGAGTTGTGGACAACGGCAAGGTCCGGCATAGATTCGCGGACACCTTTTTTCTCTATGGAAATGGCGGCAGTCAGGCTGGCAAATAAAATGATATTATCAATATGCCATGAATAATGAACGCCGTAAGTAAAGGCACCGTGGAATACATCTCCTGCGCCAGTGGTATCAACGGCATTGCACAGCCAGGCAGGCACAATTTGCAGCATACCATTTTTTAATAGCGCGCAGCCTTTTTCCCCGAGGGTAATAAAGGCTTCCCCACGGCAAATTTTATTTAACTCAATTAGCGCTGCTTTAATTCCCGCTTCGGTACTCAGGGCACGATATCCCATATAGTCACGGGCAAAATGCTCGCTGACCACAAAATAATCGGTCCAGGCCGCTAGTTTAATATTACTGTCACGTAATGAACCGCCGTCCATGACCACCCGTGCCGATGGCAGTTTCTTAATTAAATATTCACTGATTTCGGCTTCATGACCATCAATTAATAGCGTTACGGGCTCGTCTGACGCAATCAACCGTTCAGCCAAATCATCAAGCTTGAGCTTCTGGTCATAAGTCAGCGAAGGTGGCGTTTGCATTTTACGGGTAATTATCGTCCGCGACCCCGTTAAGCGGTTTACCAGCACCGATGCCAGCGGTGTGATCATTTCATCAGAGAACACGACCTGACTGGTATCGACACCCGCCTGGGCAAACTCATCAATAATACGCTGACCGTAAAGGTCCTGGTTCAGATGGCCAATGTAATAAACATCTTCACCCCATAATCCCAGCAACCACGCCGCATTTGCTGCCGGGCCGCCGCCACTTTCAATAAAGTCATGGCAGAAATTTTTGGTATTTTCCTGCGGCCATTCGTTCAAAAAGAAAAACTGATCAAAACATGAAAACCCGATGGACAAGATAGCCATAACAACTCCTGATTATTTTGTCAGCTGCGGGAAGACATCCCTTCCCGCAGGGAAAAATGAAACGGCTTATTCATTTTTCTTATCCGCAGTGAGCTCCTCATAGCTGAGCGTGTCACCGACTACGCGAACCGAACGGAAGCAGAATGGCACCAGCAGCGCGACGATAAGCGCCAGACAAATCAGGTAGATAGTGATCTGACCAAACTGGGTGAAGGCGTTACCGATAATAATTCCCCACACTGCGAAATCAAAGTCAGCGAAGGTGCTGTTTTCAAAGCCCAGGTTCCCCAATGCCGGAAGCAGCATGGCTGGCAGGAAAGCAAGGAATATGCCGCCGATAAAGGAGGCGATGATGCAGCCGCGTTTACCGCCAAGCTTGTCGGCGAATACCCCGGAAGTCCCGCCACAGAAGAAGTGCGGTACCATGCCCGGAATAATCAGCGCCATTCCCAGTCCGCCCAACATGAGCATACCGACCAGACCGCCAACAAATGAGCTGATAAAGCCTACGACGACTGCCGTTGGGCTGAAGGTGAAGAAGACCGCGCAGTCAACAGCAGGGATCGAGTCAGGAATCAGCTTCTGGCTAATCCCCTGGAATGCCGGAACCAGATCGCCGAGGATCAGCCGCACGCCGTTGTAGACGATGGCGACGCCAACCGCAAACTGCAGACCGGTAAGAATAGAGAAGATCAACATGTTCTGATCCGTTATCGTACGGAGATATTCAGTGCCAGCGACGGCGCTGCATACAAAGTAGATAATGAACATCACAATCCCGGTTGTGACCGTGGTATCGCGCAGAAAACCCCACTTTTCTGAGATTTCAGTATCGGCGAATGAGTTTGCCGGGTTACCGGTTTTGGTGGCGATCCAGGCTGAGATGTAATAGCCCAGGGAGCCAAAGTGTCCCATCGCGATACCGCCGTCTTCGGTCACCTGTTTGGTATAACGCTGGCCGATTGCCGGAGAAATGGCCGACCATGAGCCGAGCAAGAATCCGCCAATTAAAACCAACATCCAGCCGCGGAATTCCGCGGCCTGGAGAACCGCCGAAAACAGGCACGCCAGAAAGAACGAGTGGTGGCCGGTCAGAAAGATATATTTGTACTTGGTACAGCGAGCAATAATGAGGTTAAAAATAAAACCTAACAGCAAAATACTCATGGTTTCCACACCCAGCACCTTCTGTGCGACGGAAACAATGGCCTCGTTGTTAGGGATTACGCCGCGAATATTAAATCCGGCTTCGATAATTCCACCAAGCGGGTTCAGGTTGGCAACGATAACGCCAGCACCTGCGCTTAACATTAAATACCCTAAAATAGGTTTTAAGGTACCGGTGAGCAATTTATTCCCAGGAGAGCGTAGCGCCACTAAGCCGACAAAGGCGATAATCCCCATCAGGAATGCGGGTTGGCTAAATATTTCTGATAAGAAACTAAGAATAGCCTGCATGATCGTTCCCTCAATAATGATTAAGAGTGAGTCGCAGCAATTTTGGTAAGTGCTTCGGTAATATCTTCAGCAATTTTCGCTTTATGCACGTAGCTGCGAATAATGGCGACGTTACAATGCGCAGGAAACTGGTTTGCCAGCTCTTTAATCGTGACATAAAGATCGGCTTTTTCTCCTACAGCGTTAGCGAAATCAACGGAAGCAACGTCGGCTTTGATGCCTAATTCATCACATATTTTTTTGACATTATTCGCAGCCATTAATGAACTGCCAATACCGTTACCACAAACCGTTCTGATAACTAACATAATGACTACTCCATTTGTTTTTGGATGAAATGTAATACTGAATGAATGTCATTTTCCTGCTGAAGAAAGGTCACGATATCGGACTCAATCAATGAGGCGATCAGCTGGATCATTTTTATATGACTATCGGCATCCGCGCCTGCAATGGCGATGATGACGTTAACCGGATCAAATTCCTCATGGTCAAAGGCAATTGGTTGTTGACTGGTGACTAAAGAAAATCCGGTCAGCAATGCGCCTTTTTCTGGCCGGGCATGGGGCATCGCCAGGCCATAGTCGATAACAATAGCGGAGCCGAAATCCCGGTAGACCTTAACCATTTCACTGACATATTCCGGGCGACAAATATTTTGTCGGACCAGTAACGAGCCAGCCAGTTCGATAGCCTGCTCGGGGCTGGAAATATTCTGCTTAAGCGTGATCAGTCCAGGGTTAAAAATAATGTCCATCATCCGATCCTTAATGCGTTCATATTCCTGAATATGATCATGGCCAAATATAGCAACAAAAATTATGGGACAGATCACATATGGATTTTTAAATGTTGAAGCCGATCACATCAGGGGAATGTTGGCGTTATTTTGTCGACAAACGTTTTATTTTTTATTTTGTTTTATATCAATGCGTTAGAGTTTACCTTTTTGGCGTGGAAGAAATGGAAAGGAAAGATAAGCAGTCAAATGTCTGAATTTAAAATGAAGAAATGCGATTTTTATCACAAATAATGGGGCGTTTTTTTCACAAAGTTTGAACGAGTTGGCAAAAATCAGGCTCGAGGGCGATCCTACTCATTGATGACATCAATATTTGTATGGCGATGCGTTAAAAAGATGTTGCGTGATGGTAGGGTCAGGCGGTCAGAAACAAAAAAGGCTCGCCGTGGCGAGCCTTTTCGTTAATTCATGCCGATTACAGGCTGGAGACGTTTTCGGTCAGGTATTTTGCAACACCGTCCGGAGAGGCGTTCATACCTTCTTTGCCTTTTTCCCACTGTGCCGGGCAAACTTCACCGTGCTCTTCGTGGAACTGCAGCGCGTCAACCATACGCAGCATTTCGTCGATGTTACGACCCAGCGGCAGGTCGTTAACCACCTGGTGGCGAACCACGCCATTTGCGTCGATCAGGAAAGAACCACGCAGCGCAACGCCCGCTTCCGGATGTTCGATGCCATAGGCTTTCTGGATTTCACGCTTAACGTCAGCAACCATTGCGTATTTCACTGCACCGATGCCGCCTTTGTCGACAGGGGTGTTACGCCATGCGTTGTGGACGAATTCAGAGTCAAAAGAAACGCCAACCACTTCAACGCCGCGCTTCTGGAATTCTTCATAACGTTTGTCGAACGCGATCAGTTCAGACGGGCAAACGAAGGTGAAATCCATTGGCCAGAAGAACAGAACGGTCGTTTTGCCGTTGGTGTGCTGTTTGAAATTGAAGTTCTCAACAATCTCACCGCTACCGAGTACCGCAGCTGCTGTGAAATCCGGAGCCTGACGAGTCACCAGTACCATATTATTCTCCTGCAAAGTTAAGGGTTTTTAGAACGCAACGCGGGCCAGTATAGAAGGTGAAGGCGAATAAGACAAAGAGGCACTGGCAATCGTTCAGTGAGCTTTTACCTATCAATATTCTCAGGGGATCCGGTAAGCGAAAGCGCCACCGGGCAAATCGCCGGGAGGCGGCTTTGCTTTATCCGGTCGACTGAACTACGGGTATCAGAGCGTTTTCTGCCTGGCTTGTTCCATCATGCGCGGATAAAACCGCCAGAAGCGCGCTTCCAGGGCATCATAATGGTTGTCCAGGTCATACCAGGAATCGCGAAGCGCATCCAGACGCGGTCGGCGACTCGCCATTCCGTTCAACACATTCTGAATAAAATCCATATCGCGATAACGCTCCAGCCACTTTTCCGACCACAGATAGTTGTTCAGATTGACAAAACGCGGCGGCGAATCGGGCAGAATAACCGACACCTGCTGATGGGCATAGCGCACGAACGCCGGTAGCGGCATGTCCGGGGACAGCTGTGACCAGTGGCGCGACAGGAAATGATCCCACATCACGTCGAGCGTGATCGGCGCAACACGGCGCGTTTCTGGGCGAAACCACGCTTTGGCCTCCGTTACCTCGGGCAGGTTATCGGTTAGCACATCGATGCGGCGATGCATAAAAATACCGTCGACAACCTCCGGGCAATAGTCCTCTGCGGGGTTGCCGCGCACAAAATCGGCCAGCAAATTGCCGGAAAGAGAGCTGTCAGCGAGATGAGCGAGATGCAGATGAGCGAGAAAATTCATGCGTTTTATTTTTCCAGAAGCGGCTAGTTGTTGCAGCAAGAGGGTGTGAGCACTAGACTATGCCGCCTGTTTTTAAGTCACGAGTATACGTCATGCGCGTCGCCGATTTCTCCTTTGAACTACCTGAATCCCTGATTGCTCACTATCCCATGCCTGAGCGCAGCAGCTGTCGCTTACTGTCACTGGATGGGCCAACGGGCGAGCTGACGCACGGCACGTTCACCGATTTGCTCGACAAGCTCAACCCAGGCGATCTGCTGGTGTTTAATAATACCCGCGTGATCCCGGCGCGTCTGTTTGGCCGTAAAGCCAGCGGCGGTAAGATTGAAGTGCTGGTCGAACGTATGCTCGATGATAAACGTATTCTGGCACATATTCGCGCTTCTAAGGCGCCGAAACCGGGTGCGGAGCTGCTGCTGGGCGATGATGAGAGCATCAAAGCGACCATGACCGCGCGCCACGACGCGCTGTTCGAGGTGGAGTTTGATGACGCGCGCACGGTGCTCGATATCCTGAACGCCATCGGCCATATGCCGCTGCCGCCGTACATTGAGCGCCCGGATGAAGAAGCCGATCGCGAGCTTTACCAGACGGTATACAGCGAAAAGCCCGGTGCCGTTGCCGCGCCGACCGCGGGGCTGCACTTTGACGAACCGCTGCTGGAAAAACTGCGCGAGAAAGGTGTCGAGATGGCGTTTGTAACGCTGCACGTCGGCGCGGGGACATTCCAGCCGGTGCGTGTGGACACCATTGAAGATCACATCATGCACTCCGAATATGCGGAAGTGCCGCAAGAGGTGGTGGACGCGGTGCTGGCGGCGAAAACGCGCGGCAACCGGGTGATTGCGGTTGGCACGACCTCAGTGCGTTCTCTGGAGAGCGCGGCGCAGGCGGCGAAGAACGCGCTTATTGAACCGTTCTTTGGCGACACACAAATTTTCATCTATCCAGGTTATCAATACAAAGTGATTGATGCGCTGGTGACTAACTTCCATCTGCCTGAATCGACATTGATTATGCTGGTCTCGGCATTTGCCGGTTATCAGCACACGATGAATGCATACAAGGCTGCGGTAGAACAACATTATCGCTTTTTTAGCTACGGGGACGCGATGTTTATCACGTACAATCCGCAGGCTATTTCTGAGCGCGTCGGGGAGTAAATCCGCGGCGCAGGTTGACACGTTGGACTGTTTTTCTGACGTACTGGAGAAAAAATGAAATTCGAACTGGATACCACCGACGGACGCGCCCGCCGTGGCCGCCTGGTGTTTGATCGTGGCGTTGTGGAAACGCCTGCTTTTATGCCGGTGGGGACCTACGGCACTGTTAAAGGCATGACGCCGGAAGAAGTTGAAGCCACTGGCGCGCAGATTATCCTTGGTAATACCTTCCATCTCTGGCTGCGTCCAGGCCAGGAGATCATGAAGCTGCATGGCGACCTGCATGATTTCATGCAGTGGAAAGGCCCGATTCTGACGGACTCCGGCGGTTTCCAGGTTTTCAGCCTGGGTGATATCCGTAAGATCACCGAACAGGGCGTACACTTCCGCAATCCGATCAACGGCGATCCGATTTTCCTTGATCCAGAAAAGTCGATGGAGATTCAGTACGATCTCGGTTCCGATATTGTCATGATTTTTGACGAATGCACGCCGTACCCGGCGGACTGGGACTATGCTAAACGATCGATGGAGATGTCACTGCGTTGGGCGAAGCGTAGCCGCGACCGTTTTGATGGTCTGGGCAACAAAAATGCGCTTTTTGGCATCATTCAGGGCAGTGTTTACGAAGATTTACGTGATATCTCTGTGAAAGGTCTGGTAGAGATTGGCTTTGATGGCTACGCTGTCGGCGGTCTGGCTGTGGGTGAGCCGAAGGAAGATATGCATCGCATCCTTGAGCATGTTTGCCCGCAAATTCCGGCAGATAAACCGCGGTACCTGATGGGCGTCGGTAAACCTGAAGATCTGGTTGAAGGCGTGCGTCGCGGTATCGATATGTTTGACTGCGTGATGCCAACCCGCAATGCGCGTAATGGTCACCTGTTCGTGACCGATGGCGTGGTGAAAATTCGCAATGCGAAGCATAAGAGCGATACCAGCCCACTCGATGCTGAGTGTGATTGCTACACCTGTCGCAATTATTCACGTGCCTACTTGCATCATCTTGATCGTTGCAACGAAATATTGGGCGCGCGACTCAATACGATTCATAACCTGCGTTACTACCAGCGTTTGATGGCGGGTTTACGCAAGGCTATTGAAGAGGGTAAATTAGAGAGCTTCGTGACCGATTTTTACCAACGTCAGGGTCGACCGGTTCCACCTTTGAACGTTGATTAATTTTAATAATGAGGGAATTTGAATGAGCTTTTTTATTTCTGATGCGGTAGCGGCAACAGGTGCTCCGGCGCAGGGCAGCCCGATGTCTCTGATTCTGATGCTGGTGGTGTTTGGTCTGATTTTCTATTTCATGATCCTGCGTCCACAGCAGAAGCGCACTAAAGAGCATAAAAACCTGATGGCCTCCATCGCGAAAGGTGATGAAGTCCTGACTAACGGTGGCCTGGTAGGCCGAGTGACCAAAGTTGCAGAATCTGGTTACATCGCTATCGCACTGAACGATACCACTGAAGTGGTTATCAAACGTGATTTCGTAGCTGCCGTTCTGCCGAAAGGCACCATGAAGGCGCTGTAATAGTAACTTTTCCCTAAGGGAACTGCCGTGTTAAACCGTTATCCTTTGTGGAAGTACATCATGCTGATCGTCGTCATTGTCGTCGGCCTGCTGTATGCGCTTCCCAACCTGTATGGTGAGGATCCGGCCGTTCAAATCACTGGCGCGCGCGGTGTCGCCGCCAGTGAGCAAACGCTGATCCAGGTCCAGAATACGTTACAAAAAGAAAAAATTACCGCTAAGTCTGTGGCACTGGAAGAGGGCGCGATTCTTGCGCGCTTCGACACCACCGACACCCAACTGCGTGCACGTGAAGCGCTGGTGGACGTGCTGGGTGATAAATACGTCGTGGCGCTTAACCTTGCTCCGGCAACTCCGCGCTGGTTGGCGGCCATCAAAGCAGAACCGATGAAACTCGGTCTTGACCTGCGCGGCGGCGTTCACTTCCTGATGGAAGTGGATATGGATACCGCACTGGGTAAACTGCAGGAACAAAATATCGATAGCCTGCGCAGCGATCTGCGTACAGAAGGCATCCCGTATACTACCGTTCGTAAAGAAGACAATTACGGCCTGAGCATCAACTTCCGTGATGCTGACGCACGTGATAAAGCGATTGCTTATCTCAGCAAGCGTCACCCGGATTTGGTTATCTCAAGTCAGGGCAGCAATGCGCTGCGCGCGGTGATGACCGATGCACGTCTGAGCGAAGCGCGTGAATACGCGGTACAACAGAACATCAATATCCTGCGTAACCGTGTGAACCAGTTGGGCGTCGCCGAACCGGTGGTACAGCGCCAGGGCGCGGATCGTATCGTGGTCGAGCTGCCGGGTATTCAGGACACGGCGCGTGCGAAAGAGATTCTTGGCGCGACAGCGACGCTGGAATTCCGTCTGGTCAACACCAACGTTGATCAGTCTGCGGCGGCATCCGGGCGTGTTCCAGGTGATTCCGAAGTGAAACAGACGCGTGAAGGTCAGCCGGTTGTGCTGTACAAACGCGTTATCCTGACCGGTGACCATATCACTGACTCCACTTCAAGCCAGGACGAATACAACCAACCGCAGGTAAACATCTCGCTGGATAGCGCAGGTGGCAACATCATGTCTAACTTCACCAAGGACAATATCGGTAAACCGATGGCGACCCTGTTTGTGGAGTACAAAGACAGCGGTAAAAAAGACGCTAACGGTCGCGCGGTGCTGGTGAAACAGGAAGAGGTGATTAACATCGCCAACATCCAGTCTCGTCTGGGTAACAGCTTCCGTATTACCGGGATCAACAACCCGAACGAAGCGCGTCAGCTTTCTCTGCTGCTACGTGCCGGTGCGCTGATTGCGCCGATTCAGATTGTTGAAGAGCGGACCATCGGTCCAACGCTGGGGATGCAGAACATCAAGCAGGGCCTGGAAGCGTGTCTGGCCGGTCTGGCGGTGTCCATCCTGTTCATGATTCTGTTCTACAAGAAGTTTGGTCTGATTGCGACCAGCGCGTTGATTGCTAACCTGGTACTGATTGTTGGCATTATGTCGCTGCTGCCGGGGGCAACGCTGAGTATGCCGGGGATTGCGGGGATCGTCTTAACCCTTGCCGTCGCCGTCGATGCGAACGTCCTGATCAACGAACGTATCAAAGAAGAGTTGAGTAACGGACGTTCGGTGCAGCAGGCGATCAACGAAGGGTATGCGGGCGCCTTCAGTTCCATCTTTGATGCGAACATTACGACGCTGATTAAGGTCATTATCCTGTACGCCGTCGGCACCGGGGCAATTAAAGGGTTCGCGATTACTACCGGTATCGGTGTGGCGACGTCGATGTTTACCGCGATCGTCGGTACTCGTGCCATCGTAAACCTGTTGTATGGCGGCAAGCGCGTCAAAAAGCTGTCAATCTGAGGAGTGCGAAGTGGCACAGGAATATACTGTTGAACAATTGAACCACGGCCGTAAAGTCTGGGACTTTATGCGCTGGGACTACTGGGCTTTCGGCATCTCAGGCCTGTTGCTGGTATTGGCCATCATCGTGATGGGCGTGCGCGGCTTTAACTGGGGTCTCGATTTCACCGGTGGTACGGTGATTGAAATCACGCTGGAAAAACCGGCTGAGATGGACGTGATGCGCGACGCGCTGGAAAAAGCGGGCTTTGTTGATCCGCTTTTACAGAACTTCGGCAGCAGTCACGACATCATGGTCCGTATGCCGCCGACCGAAGGGGCCAACGGCGGCCAGGTGCTGGGCAGCAAAGTGTTGAGTGTGATTAATGAATCCACCAACCAGAACGCAGCGGTGAAGCGTATTGAATTCGTCGGACCGAGCGTAGGTGCCGATCTGGCGCAAACCGGTGCGATGGCGCTGCTGGCAGCGCTGATCTCCATCCTGGTTTACGTTGGTATCCGTTTCGAATGGCGACTGGCGGCGGGCGTGGTTATCGCGCTGGCGCACGACGTCATCATTACGCTGGGGATCCTGTCGTTATTCCATATCGAGATCGACCTGACTATCGTGGCATCGCTGATGTCCGTTATCGGTTACTCGCTTAACGACAGCATCGTGGTGTCTGACCGTATTCGTGAAAACTTCCGCAAAATTCGTCGCGGGACGCCTTACGAAATCTTTAACGTGTCACTGACCCAGACGCTGCACCGTACGTTGATTACCTCCGGTACGACGTTAATGGTTATCCTGATGCTGTTCCTGTTTGGTGGTCCGGTGCTGGAAGGCTTCTCGCTGACTATGCTTATCGGGGTGTCCATCGGTACGGCATCGTCCATTTATGTGGCATCGGCGCTGGCGTTGAAACTTGGTATGAAGCGCGAGCATATGCTGCAACAGAAAGTCGAGAAAGAAGGGGCGGATCAGCCGTCAATTCTGCCGTAACCCGATTTTCAGTTCACGCTCAGAAATCCCGGTCATTCGATCGGGATTTTTCTTTTCTTCCTTTCTCTTGTCCTGCAATCACTCCTGACACTATGCTGTCAGGAGCCCTGTTTTATCCTCTTCCTGAACTTACCCACACAGGCAGGAGGAACGATGAAAAGCATTATTAACTGGTTTGAAATTCCCGTAACGGATATGGAACGCGCGATTGCGTTTTATGAGCCGGTCATGGGGCTGTCGCTGCGTCGTGAAAAAATGGATTTTGCCGATCTGGCGGTTTTCCCGTATGACGAACCGGCCGCCGGTGGGGCGTTGGCGAAGTTTGATGGCATCGCGCCTTCATTACAGGGCGCCATTATTTATCTGCATACGGACGATCTCAGCGCCACGCTGGATCGCGTCGCCAGTGCCGGTGGCAACTGCGTTTTTGGTCCGCTCGATCTCGGTAAAGAGATTGGTACCATCGCGCTGTTTACTGACAGCGAAGGCAATCGTGTGGGGTTACATCAACCGGCTTAATCACAGAGAGCAACTATGACCCGTCGCGCTGACCGTTTATTTCAGATAGTCCAGATCCTGCGTGGCAGGCGGCTGACAACGGCAGCGCTGCTGGCGGAACGGCTTGAGGTGTCAGAGCGGACGATCTATCGTGATATCCGTGACCTTTCGCTCTCCGGCGTGCCGGTCGAAGGGGAGGCGGGAAGCGGCTATCGGCTGATGGCGGGGTTTGATCTCCCGCCGCTGATGCTAACGCACCGGGAATCGGAAGCGCTGATTGCCGCCATTCGTCTGCTGCACACCTGGGGCGGTGATCTGCTCTCCAGAGAACTGGAGTCGGCGCAGGAAAAGGTGCTGGCGATATTACCGGAAGAAAGCCGACGTAAAGCCGAGCAGGCACGTATTTTCGCGCCGGATTTTGGCAGGCAACAGCATTCACGTAGCGCGTTCGATATGATCCACCGGGCGGTGAGCACGCAACAGGTGCTGGCGTTACATTATCGTGATGAGGCGGGGCAGCTCACCTGGCGGGACGTGCAGCCGTTAGGGATTTTTTTCCAGGGAGAGTTCTGGCTGCTGGTAGCCTGGTGCGAACGGCGCGAGGACTATCGCTGTTTTCGTGTCGATCGCTGTTTAAGCATCACGCCGCTCGACAGGCGATTTAGCGAGTGCGCCGATCGATCGCTGAGTGATTTTTTACGTAAGATCCGCGACGAAACGCACGCATAAAAAAGCCAGCGCTCTGGCTGGCTTTTGCAGGAAAGGAATGTTATCAGAAGTTGTAGCCGACAACCAGATAGCCACCCCAGCCGGTAGATTTCACGTTGAAGTTACCTTTGCCGAAGTTCAGCTCTGCGTCGTCGTTCCACTGACCCCCGTTGTGCCAGTAACGCGCTACGACTGAATAGTGCCAGTGGTCGTAGTTCAGCGCCAGAATATGGCTGGAGGCGATGGAATCGTTGGTACGCGCTTTGTTGCCGTTCAGATCGGAGAAGTCGTTGTCGCCCAGATCGGAACCCCAGTCAAAGTTGGTGAAACCGATATAGCTCAGGTTACCGCCCCACAGTTCGGTAATCGGAACAAAGTATTTCACTTTGAAACGGTAGCCGTCCCACTCGTTTTCGTTAGCGGCGCCATAGTTCTGCCACTGATATTTCGCATATACGTTCAGAGACAAACTCATCGGCAGGCCAGTATCAATATCGGTACCCAGACCCATGTACCAGGTGCTCTGACGGCCATCTTTGTTACGACCCATGTCGTAGATGTAGTTATTGGCGAAGTACCACTCTTTAAACGGACCGAAGCTCAGGTCAGTGCCGGTCAGTTTGTCGATGGAGAAACGCGGTTCGATTTCCATAAACAGCGGAGAACCGTGATTCCAGATCCCTTTCGCGTCGGTGTTACCACCGAAGAAAACCGGCGCATCCATGTAGCCATAGAAGTCAAACCAGTCTTTCTTCGCGAAAGCTTCATATTCCAGGTAGGTATCGTTACGGAGCTGCGGTCCGAAACGGGTGTGATAGCTACCGACGACGTTGACGCTCTGGTGCCACCAGTCTGAAAGATACTGCGGTTTGTCATTTTCCGCAGCATTTGCGGTGAATGTCGAGGAGAGCGCGAGCACGGCACCGGCTGCAAGTAATGTTTTTTTCATATTGTATGCCACTGTTTGAAATCCCTGACGGGAGTGAAAAAGGCGCAAATAGCGTTTCTGAATAATTCATGTTTCTGGGAGCCTATTATAGAAATCATTGCTCACAAAAATATGTCTTGTTTCACAGTTCTATCATTCACGTAATCGATTGCGTTCACGTTTGTGTATTTTAGCGCGGCGATTGTACTGACTTTCATGCTGATTGCCAACGTTGACAAAAACTGACGTGGATGTCAGTGGAGTCACAAAAAGAGGCGGAGGGATGTTGCGGAACGCACAAAACGTTCCGCAAGGAGGTTTATTGCGTAACAGGCTGGATGTCGTGGATACGCACAAATCCTAACTGGTCTGGGGTGAGGTTATTCAGTTGCAGCGGGATGTCCACATCGCTCGGTGCCAGCACGCTGGCCGGGGCATTGATCAACTGATTCTGCACATTCACTTCCTGATAATTGTCAGTAGTTCCCTGAATTTGCCCATATTCAACGGTGCCGCTAAAGGCCGGCAGCGGATCGTTGGATTCCCCCTGAATGCGCAGCGTCACCCGGGTGCCAGCGGCATTCGGCGCAATGTTGATAAGCGACATGCGCAGTGTGCCTATCTGACTGTTCAGCCGTGCGGGCGTATTGGAGCCTGGGAGCAGGTAAACACCACGGGTGGATTTAACGTTCAGACTGTTTTGCTGAGTAATCTTCACGGTTTCCTGATTAAGCTGATTCATCTCTTTATTCAGCGTTGAAACGCTTTGATGCATCTGGCGCACTTCGCTTTGTTGCGCGCAGGCGCTCAGACTAAAGAGACTTCCCACCAGGAGAATTCTTAGGTAACGTCTTGTCATCTCTCTTATTTCCTGAATAGTCGCGATACCATAATGGTAGTTCGTAATATGATCAAAGACATCGATCCATTGTCTCAAAAGCGTTGCGCCTTTGTTGTCACGTCAGTTCAGGTTAAAATAGATTTCTGTTAACCACCTGGTCAGGACGCCGTATGCATTGCCCATTCTGTTTCGCCGTAGACACTAAGGTAATTGACTCTCGTCTTGTGGGCGAGGGCTCTTCTGTACGCCGCCGTCGGCAGTGTCTGGTTTGTAATGAACGTTTCACTACCTTTGAAGTGGCAGAACTGGTAATGCCACGCGTTGTGAAAAGCAACGACGTGCGCGAACCGTTTAATGAAGAAAAGCTGCGCAGTGGAATGCAACGCGCGCTGGAAAAGCGTCCGGTGAGTTCCGATGACGTCGAAATGGCGTTGAATCATATTAAGTCGCAACTGCGCGCCACCGGCGAACGTGAAGTCCCCAGTAAGATGATTGGCAATCTGGTGATGGAACAATTGAAAAAACTCGATAAAGTCGCCTATATCCGCTTTGCCTCGGTTTACCGCAGCTTCGAAGATATCAAAGAATTTGGCGAAGAGATCGCTCGCCTACAGGATTAAGCCATGCAGGATGAGTTATACATGGCGCGAGCGCTGAAGCTGGCGCAGCGCGGGCGGTTTACCACCCATCCCAACCCTAACGTCGGCTGCGTGATCGTCAATAACGGCGAGATTGTCGGTGAAGGTTATCACCATCGTGCGGGCGAACCGCATGCGGAAGTGCATGCCTTGCGCATGGCGGGCGAAAAGGCCAAAGGGGCCACTGCGTACGTCACGCTTGAGCCCTGTAGTCATCATGGCCGCACGCCGCCGTGCTGCGACGCGCTGATCGCCGCGGGCGTTTCTCGCGTGGTGGCGGCGATGCAGGATCCGAATCCACAAGTGGCGGGACGCGGATTATACCGTTTGCAGCAGGCGGGCATTGACGTCAGCCACGGGCTGATGATGAGTGAAGTCGAAGCGTTAAATAAAGGTTTTCTCAAACGGATGCGCACCGGGTTTCCGTATGTGCAACTGAAACTCGGCGCTTCGCTGGACGGCCGTACAGCGATGGCCAGCGGCGAAAGTCAGTGGATTACCTCTCCCGAGGCGCGACGTGATGTTCAGCGTCTACGCGCGCAAAGCCATGCCATTTTAACCAGCAGCGCGACGGTGCTGGCGGATGATCCGCAGCTCACCGTGCGCTGGTCAGAACTCGGCGAGGCGACACAAGCTCTTTATCCGCAGGATGCCGTGCGTCAGCCGGTGCGAATTGTGATAGACAGTCAGAACCGCGTAGCGCCGGAGCAGCGCCTGGTACAGCAGCCAGGAGAAACCTGGATTGCGCGCACCAAAGAAGACGCACGCGTCTGGCCCGATTCGGTTCGCACGATTTTGGTGCCGGAGCATAACGGGCATCTGGATCTGGTGGTGCTGATGATGTTGCTCGGCAAACAGCAAATTAACAGCCTGTGGGTGGAGGCCGGGCCGACGCTCGCCGGTGCGCTCTTGCAGGCCGGAGTGGTTGACGAGCTTATCGTCTATCTTGCGCCTAAACTGTTAGGCAGTGACGCCAGGGGATTATGTGTGTTGCCAGGGCTTGAGAAACTGGCTGACGCCCCCCATTTCAAATTCAATGAGATACGCCAGGTGGGCCCGGACGTTTGCCTGCATTTAACCCCTGCGTGAGGCTTTCGAATTATCGAATTATTGGAAGCAGCGCACAGAATATTATGATAAAATCCGCCCCCCTTACGGGGCCATATCGAACCCGAAGGAAGAATATGAACATTATTGAAGCTAACGTTGCTACTCCGGACGCTCGCGTCGCCATCACCATTGCGCGTTTCAACAACTTTATCAATGACAGCCTGCTGGAAGGTGCGATTGACGCCCTGAAACGTATTGGTCAGGTCAAAGATGAAAACATTACCGTCGTTTGGGTTCCAGGTGCCTACGAACTGCCGCTGGCAGCAGGCGCGCTGGCGAAAACCGGTAAATATGACGCGGTGATTGCACTGGGTACGGTTATTCGTGGCGGCACAGCTCACTTCGAATATGTCGCTGGCGGTGCAAGCAACGGCCTGGCGCATGTCGCTCAGGACAGCGAAATTCCGGTCGCCTTTGGCGTCCTGACCACCGAAAGCATTGAACAAGCTATCGAACGTGCTGGCACCAAAGCTGGCAACAAGGGCGCGGAAGCTGCACTGACCGCGCTTGAAATGATTAATGTATTGAAAGCCATCAAGGCCTGATTTTTGTAAGGGGAAATCCGTGAAACCTGCTGCTCGTCGCCGCGCTCGTGAGTGTGCCGTTCAGGCGCTCTACTCCTGGCAGTTGTCCCAGAACGACATCGCTGATGTTGAATACCAGTTCCTGGCAGAACAGGACGTGAAAGATGTTGACGTCATGTACTTCCGTGAACTGCTGTCCGGGGTGGCGACTAACAGCGCGTACCTGGATGGCCTGATGAAGCCTTACCTGTCTCGTCTGCTGGAAGAGCTGGGTCAGGTGGAAAAAGCCGTACTGCGTATTGCGCTGTTCGAGCTGTCTAAACGCAGTGATGTGCCATATAAAGTGGCCATCAACGAAGCGATTGAACTGGCAAAAACGTTCGGCGCGGAAGACAGCCACAAGTTCGTCAATGGCGTTCTGGATAAAGCAGCGCCTGCGATTCGCCCCAACAAAAAGTAATCTCCAGGCCGTCAGTGAAGTGGAAGCGATTCCTCTCCCCTGGCGGCTTTTTCTTTTTTTCTGCTGAGGCATAACGTATGGCATGCGGCGAATTTTCCCTGATTGCCCGTTATTTTGACCGTGTCAGAAGCTCTCGTCTTGACGTCGAAACCGGTATTGGCGACGACTGTGCACTTCTGAACATCCCTGATAAACAGACGCTGGCAATCAGCACCGATACGCTGGTGGCGGGCAACCACTTCCTGACCGACATTGATCCAGCCGATCTGGCGTACAAAGCGCTGGCGGTGAACTTAAGCGATCTGGCGGCAATGGGGGCCGATCCGGCGTGGCTGACGCTGGCAATCACCCTGCCTGAGGTGGACGAACGCTGGCTGGAAACCTTCAGCGACAGTCTGTTTGATCTCCTGAATTACTACGATATGCAACTGATTGGCGGCGACACCACGCGGGGGCCGCTGTCGATGACATTGGGTATCCACGGCTTTGTTCCTGCCGGGCGCGCACTGAAACGCTCTGGGGCGAAACCGGGTGACTGGATTTACGTGACCGGCACGCCGGGTGATAGCGCCGCAGGTCTGGCGATTTTGCAGAACCGTTTGCAGGTTGCCGATGAGGGTGACCGCGAATATCTGCTCAAACGTCACCTGCGTCCGACGCCGCGTATTTTGCAGGGCCAGGCGCTGCGCGATCTGGCCAGTTCAGCGATTGATCTCTCTGACGGACTGATTTCCGATCTTGGGCATATTGTTAAAGCCAGCGCCTGTGGCGCGCGCGTCGATCTCGATGCGCTGCCGTGGTCAGGCGCGATGACGCGTCACGTCGAGCCCGAACAGGCGCTGCGCTGGGCGTTGTCCGGTGGTGAAGACTATGAGTTATGCTTTACGGTACCGGAACTGAACCGCGGCGCGCTGGAGGTGGCTATGGGACAGCTTGGCGTTGCCTTTACCTGCATTGGGCAGATGAGCGCGGATGTGGAAGGGATTCATTTCATGCGTGACGGAACGTCTGTCACTTTTGACTGGAAAGGATATGACCATTTTGCCACGCCATAAAGATGTCGCCAAAAGCCGCCTGAATCTGCTTAACCCGTGGCATTTACTGGCGACCGGGTTTGGTAGCGGCCTCAGTCCGATTGTTCCAGGTACGATGGGATCGCTGGCGGCGATTCCCTTCTGGTATCTGATGACATTTCTGCCGTGGCAACTCTATTCACTGGTGGTGATGCTGGGCATCTGTATCGGCGTCTATCTTTGCCATCAGACGGCAAAAGACATGGGCGTGCACGATCACGGCAGTATCGTCTGGGATGAATTCATCGGAATGTGGATCACGCTGATGGCGCTGCCGACCCTCGACTGGCGGTGGGTCGCCGCCGGGTTTGTGATTTTCCGTATTCTGGATATGTGGAAGCCGTGGCCGATCCGTTGGTTCGATCGCAATGTACATGGCGGGATGGGGATCATGGTGGACGATATTGTCGCCGGAGTGATTTCCGCGGGGATCCTCTATTTCATCGGACATCACTGGCCGATCGGGATTATTTGACGGGTGATGTCGGTGCCGGATGACGGCGTTAACGCCTTATCCGGCCAGGGATCGTGTGCCTGAGCCCGATAAGCGAATCGCCATCGGGCAATGTGAGGCTATTTAAATCCGGCGATCGGATGCGGTTTATACGGTGTTTCCAGCTCGGCGATGTGCTCGGGTTTCAGCGTGAGATCCACGGCGTTCAACAACTCATCAAGCTGTTCTTCCCGCGATGAGCCGATAATCGGCGCGGCAATCCCTGGTTTGCTTAACAGCCACGCCAGCGCCACCTGGGCACGCGTTGCGCCAAGCTCTTCGCTCACGCCGGCCAGCCGGGCGGCAATTTGCGCATCATTTTCGTCGCTTTCGCTATACAGCTTTTTCCCCACTTCGTCAGAAACCAGGCGCGCCGTGGTTTCTCCCCACGGACGCGTCAGACGCCCGCGGGCCAGCGGGCTCCACGGGATCACCGCCACACCTTCCTGATAGCACAGCGGCAGCATTTCGCGTTCTTCCTCGCGGTAGATGAGATTGTAGTGGTCCTGCATACTGACAAACTGCGCCCAGCCGTGCTGTTTTTGCAGCGCCAGCGCCTGGGCAAACTGCGACGCATGCATTGATGACGCGCCGATATAACGCGCTTTACCGGCCTTGACCACATCGTTTAACGCTTCCAGCGTCTCTTCAATCGGCGTGTTGTAATCCCAACGGTGAATTTGCAGGATATCGACGTAGTCCATCCCCAACCGTCTCAGACTGTCATCAATAGAACGCAGGATTTGCGCGCGGGATAATCCTTCCGGCAGGTCATCCACCCGATTAAACACTTTAGTGGCGACCACCACCTCATCACGACGGGCGAAATCGCGCAGTGCGCGACCGACAATCTCTTCACTGCTGCCGGCTGAATAGTTGTTCGAGGTATCGAAAAAGTTGATGCCGCCCTCAAGGGCGCGCTGGATGATAGGGCGACTGCTCTCTTCGGGAAGCGTCCAGGCGTGGTTTCCACGATTCGGCTCGCCGAACGTCATGCAGCCCAGACAAAGGCGGGAAACCCGGAGGTCCGTTTTTCCTAAGATGTTGTATTGCATTATTTCGCTCCTGTTATGCTCGTTATTCAGTAAGCATAGCAGGAGCGAAGTGGTGATTATGCCAACCAGGCCTTGATTTTGGCCTCAATGCCTGCGGCATCCAGACCCAACCCGGCACGGGCTTCATCCTGAGTTCCTTGCGGAATGAAGAAGTCCGGCAGGCCAATATTCAGGACAGGAACCGGTTTGCGGTGCGCCATAAGCACTTCGTTCACGCCGCTACCGGCCCCGCCCATAATGGCGTTTTCTTCCAGCGTCACCAGCACCTCATGACACGCTGCCATTTCAAGGATCAGGGCTTCATCCAGCGGTTTCACAAAGCGCATGTCGACCAGTGTGGCGTTGAGGGATTCCGCGACTTTCGCCGCATCTGGCATCAGCGTACCGAAGTTGAGGATCGCCAGCTTTTCGCCGCGACGCTTCACCACGCCTTTTCCGATCGGTAGTTTTTCCAGCGGTGTCAGCTCAACGCCGACGGCATTTCCGCGTGGATAGCGCACCGCCGTTGGGCCATCGCTGTAGTGATAACCGGTAAACAGCATCTGGCGGCATTCGTTTTCATCGCTCGGGGTCATGATGACCATGTCCGGGATGCAGCGCAGATAGGAGAGATCGAACGCCCCCTGGTGCGTTTGTCCGTCAGCCCCGACAATCCCCGCACGATCAATCGCAAACATGACCGGTAGCTTTTGGATCGCCACATCATGAATCACCTGATCGTATGCGCGTTGCAGGAACGTTGAGTAGATAGCGACAACCGGCTTGTAACCGCCAATCGCCAGTCCGGCAGCGAAGGTCACCGCGTGCTGCTCGGCAATCGCCACGTCAAAGTAGCGGTCCGGGAATTTACGCGAGAATTCGACCATGCCGGATCCTTCGCGCATGGCTGGGGTGATCGCCATCAGCTTACTGTCTTTGGCCGCCGTTTCGCACAACCAGTCGCCGAAGATTTTCGAATAGCTCGGCAGACCGCCGCTGCTTTTCGGCAGACAACCGCTGGACGGATCGAATTTCGGTACGGCGTGGAAAGTAATGGGGTCTTTTTCCGCCGGCTCATAACCCCGACCTTTCTTGGTCATGATATGCAGGAACTGCGGACCTTTCAGGTCGCGCATGTTTTTCAGCGTGGTGATAAGTCCCAGGACATCGTGACCGTCGACCGGGCCGATGTAGTTAAAGCCCAGTTCTTCAAACAGCGTGCCGGGCACGACCATGCCTTTAATATGTTCTTCGGTGCGTTTGAGCAGTTCTTTAATCGGCGGTACGCCAGAGAATACTTTTTTTCCGCCCTCGCGCAGGGAAGAGTAAAGTTTACCGGAGAGCAACTGCGCGAGGTGATTGTTCAGCGCGCCGACGTTCTCAGATATCGACATTTCGTTATCGTTGAGGATGACCAGCATATCGGGTTTGATATCGCCCGCATGGTTCATCGCCTCGAATGCCATCCCGGCGGTAATCGCCCCGTCGCCAATCACGCAGACGGTACGGCGATCTTTACCCTCTTTTTCCGCAGCAACCGCCACGCCGATGCCTGCGCTGATCGAGGTGGAGGAGTGACCCACGCTCAGGACGTCGTATTCACTTTCACCGCGCCACGGGAACGGGTGCAGGCCGCCTTTCTGGCGGATAGTGCCAATTTTATCGCGACGACCGGTCAAAATCTTGTGCGGATAAGCCTGATGACCCACGTCCCAGATGAGCTGGTCAAACGGGGTGTTATAGACATAGTGTAGCGCCACAGTCAGCTCGACCGTGCCCAGCCCGGAGGCGAAGTGTCCGCTGGAACGACTGACGCTGTCGAGTAAATAGCGGCGCAGTTCGTCGCAGAGTTTCGGCAGACTCTCTTTTGGTAGCAGTCGTAACTCCTGGGTGGAGTCGACCAGTGCCAGGGTAGGGTATTTGGCGATATCAAAACTCATCAGAGGCCTTTAAGTAAGACAGAGTGTTTATTTATTACGCTGGATTATGTAGTCCGCTAGCGCTTCCAGTGCCGAGGTATCGAGTGACTGTGCGGCCAGTTGGTTTAGCGACTGGCGAGCCTCTGCGATTAAATCCCGGGCTTTATTCCGGGCTTGCTCAAGGCCCAGAAGTGCAGGATAGGTACTTTTGCCAAGCTGCTGATCGGCGCCCTGACGTTTACCCAACGTTGCAGTATCGCCCACCACATCCAGAATGTCATCCTGAACCTGGAATGCCAGACCGATACTTTCTGCGTATTTGTCGAGTATTGGCAGTGCATTTCTGCCTTTTTCTCCGGCACTTAACGCCCCCAGGCGAACCGCGGCGCGAATCAACGCGCCCGTCTTATGACGATGGATTTTCTCCAGCGCCTCCAGCGGCACCTGTTTACCTTCGGCGTCGAGATCCAGCGCCTGACCACCGCACATTCCGGCGATGCCACTGGCGCTCGCCAGCTCGGAAATCATTGCGATTCGATCGCGGTCAGCAACTTCCGGCATCGGGGCGTCGCTGATAATCGAGAATGCCAGCGTTTGCAGGGCATCACCCGCCAGAATCGCATTGGCCTCGCCAAACTTGACGTGACAGGTCGGCAGGCCGCGACGCAGATCGTCATCGTCCATTGCAGGCAGATCGTCATGGATCAGCGAGTAAGCATGAATGCACTCAACGGCGGCTGCCGGGGCATCCAGCGTGTTCAGGCTGATACCAAACATCTGACCGGTGGCATACACCAGAAACGGACGCAGACGTTTACCGCCTAATAATGCGCCATACTGCATGGTTTCGACCACGGGAGTGTTCTGAAAGGGCAGTGGGGCAATAAAACGGCTCAGCGCCTGGTTGGCCTGCTCGACGCAGGCCTGAAGCTGCTGCGAAAAATCCATTTACTCGTTATCCGCTGTAAAAGGCGTAGGGGATGCGTCTTCATTGTCAGACAGCAGAATTTGCACACGCTGTTCAGCCTGTTGCAATTTCACCTGACCCTGACGTGCCAGCTGCACGCCACGTTCGAATTCGTTCAGCGCCTCTTCCAGCGGCAGATCGCCACTTTCCAGACGCGTTACAATTTGCTCCAGCTCGTTCAGCGACGTTTCAAAGCTGACCGGCGCCTCATTTTTCTTCGCCATAATAAATGTCGGACTCTCAGTATTTTCAGCCCTGATATGGTAACGGACTCAGAGCAATTATCAAATTTACCCACCCAACTTCAGGCTGCATGTACGTTGGCCGCATTCGCTCACTCCAGCCGCTTACGTGTTTAGCGCCAGGGGATATTCCCCTTTGCCGCCCGCCTGCAACTTGAATTATTGAGGGTATAACGCGCAATGTGCACAGGAATCGCGTGATAGTGGTATACTTCCGCGCCTGGATGCAGCCGCTTAACGGGGTTGCTGTACTATTTCTCCACGACAAGCCGTAACTGGCTTGCTAAAGAACCATTGCCGCCATGAAGTTTATCATTAAATTGTTCCCGGAAATCACCATCAAAAGCCAATCTGTGCGTTTGCGCTTTATAAAAATGCTGACCGGGAACATTCGTAACGTTTTAAAGCACTATGATGAGACCCTCGCCGTGGTCCGTCACTGGGATAACATCGAAGTTCGCGCGAAAGATGAAAACCAGCGTCTGGCGATCCGCGACGCGCTGACCCGTATCCCGGGGATTCACCACATTCTCGAAGTTGAAGACGTGCCGTTTACCGATATGCACGATATTTTCGAGAAGGCGCTGGTACAGTACCGCGATCAACTGGAAGGCAAAACCTTCTGCGTGCGCGTTAAACGTCGCGGTAAACACGAGTTTAGCTCTATTGACGTGGAACGTTACGTAGGCGGCGGTTTAAATCAGCATATTGAATCGGCGCGCGTGAAGCTGACCAATCCAGACGTTACTGTGCATCTGGAAGTGGAAGATGATCGTCTGTTGCTGATCAAAGGCCGTTACGAAGGGATCGGCGGTTTCCCGATCGGGACCCAGGAAGACGTACTGTCGCTGATCTCCGGCGGCTTCGACTCCGGCGTTTCCAGCTATATGCTGATGCGTCGTGGCTGCCGCGTTCACTACTGTTTCTTTAACCTCGGCGGCGCGGCCCATGAAATCGGCGTTCGTCAGGTGGCGCACTATCTGTGGAACCGCTTCGGCAGTTCGCATCGCGTGCGTTTTGTCGCTATCAACTTTGAACCGGTGGTCGGCGAGATCCTCGAGAAAGTGGATGACGGGCAGATGGGCGTGGTACTGAAACGTATGATGGTTCGTGCGGCGTCGAAAGTGGCGGAGCGCTATGGCGTGCAGGCGCTGGTCACCGGCGAAGCGCTGGGACAGGTCTCCAGCCAGACGCTGACCAACCTGCGTCTGATCGATAACGTCTCCGATACGCTGATTCTGCGTCCGCTGATCTCTTACGATAAAGAGCACATCATCAATCTGGCGCGCCAGATTGGGACTGAAGATTTTGCCCGCACCATGCCGGAATACTGCGGCGTGATTTCAAAAAGCCCAACGGTGAAAGCCATCAAGGCGAAGATTGAAGCGGAAGAACAGAACTTTGACTTCAGCATCCTCGACAAAGTGGTCGAAGAAGCCAGTAATATCGATATTCGCGACATCGCGCAGCAGACCCAGCAGGACGTGGTGGAAGTTGAAACCGTCAGCGGTTTTGGCCCGAACGACGTGATTCTGGATATCCGCTCCATCGACGAGCAGGACGATAAGCCGCTGAAGGTAGAAGGTGTCGATGTGGTTTCACTGCCGTTCTACAAGCTGAGCACTCAATTCGGCGATCTCGACCAGAATAAAACCTGGCTGTTGTGGTGCGAGCGCGGCGTGATGAGTCGTCTGCAGGCGCTGTATCTGCGCGAACAGGGCTTTGAGAATGTGAAGGTGTATCGCCCGTAATCGCGATTTTCCCCGGCCATCCGCGCCGGGGGAATCTTACTCCTGCAGATGAAGCGCTTCGACGCTTCTCACTAACTGTCCGGCAATCTGCGGCATGTCGTCTGCACTGAAGAACCCCATCGTCACGGCAATCGCCACCAGCTCTCCCTTTTTATTCCGTAGCGGACAGGCAATCGACTGTGCGCCAGGGATCCCCTGTGTCGGATGGTGACGCACCGCGTAGCCCCGAGAGCGTATCTGCTCGATCAGTTGTGCCTGCGCCTGGTTTTGCGGCTGATAAGTGGAATAACTCATGAATACCTGACCCGCTGAACTGGCGTGAAGCGGAACGGGCGTGTTGGGTAGAAAATCGATATCTACATTACGGAAGCTGCGATTGTAGTGCTTCAGCACTAATCCGCCGTCCGTCTCAACCACCACGCCGGTAGAGTGGTTAAAGGTATCGCGAAACGCGATCAGCGCCGTATTGAGTTCACTCACCGGATCGCGTGCTGCCGTTGGTTTCCCCGCCATCTGAAGAAGGGTTGACCCCAGGCAGTAAAGTCCTTTTTCGTTTTGCCCCAGCATACCGGTTCGACAGAGTGAGACCAGGTACTTGTGTAAACGACTTTTCGACAGATTGCATCCCGTGGCGATATCGATGGCCCGTGTCTGGCCGTTTTGACTGGCAACAAACGCCAGAATATTGACGGCGATATCAACCGAATTGACCCCTTGCGATGTTTCAGCCATATGCGTTCTCTTTTTTGATTCTTCGCGAGTATACCATCGCGGCTGAAATCAGTACTGCCTTCGCAATTTAAAAAGTGCACTACGCCTAAATGGTTAGATGTTGACCTGGGTCAGGTTAATTACTGGTGAACCTGGGTTAACTAATAATGAACTATTTTAGAGGCAAGAACATGGACGCATTGAGCAATATCCGCTTAAAAAGAAGAACCCTGTTAAAAGGGTTCGGTGTGGTGGGGTTATCTTCATTAGCACCGACGTTTCTGACGCTACGTCAGGCTAACGGTGCGCCTTTACCCCGATTTCGTCTTAAGCAATCGGACTACCAGACGTTCCGCTCGACCTGTGCGATGGAATGTTTGCACTGCAACCTGACGGCGTACGTCTGGAAAGACCGGTTAATGAAAATTGAAGCGACGAAAGGCTTCAATGTGAAGTGCTGTTTACGGGGAATTAGCCGTACCAAATGGGTCTATCACCCATTACGGCTAACGCAGCCATTGTTGCGGACGGGAGAAAAAGGCGAGGGGAAATTTAAACCGATCACCTGGGACGCCGCGCTGGATCTCATTGAAAAGAACATCCGGGAGACCATTGCCACTGAGGGCAATAAAGGGTTACTGCTCACTGCCGCTTCCGGGAACATGGACTCCATCAAGAACGATATGGCCAAAGCCTTTTTCGATTATCTTGGTGGCAGTACCAAAACCGCGGGGTCGCTCTGTTGCGCGGCGGTCACTGCGGCGATGATGCCGATGGTTGGCCTGCGCTATGCCGATACCCGCGATACCATTGCAGACAGCCGCTACATTTTGTGTTGGGGGAATAACCCGGCGGTCACCATGCATGCCTATTTTAAAAACTACTCACAGGCGCAGAGAAACGGCGCACGGTTGGTGGTGATCGATCCGCGATTTAACGAAACGGCGGCCAAAGCCGACGAATGGGTGCCGATCGTGCCGGGTACGGATATCGCCCTGGCATTAGGGATGATTAACATCATCATGCAGGAGAAACGCTATGACGCGGATTTCCTGCGCGCGCATACCGGTGCGGTTTATCTGGTGGATCCGCAGCAGCAACTGATGCGTGCCGACCCAAATGACGCGGACAGCTATCTGGTGTTTGATACCCAGAGTCAGACCCTGAAACGCCATGATGCGCCCGGCGTAATACCCGCATTGCTCAGCGAGGAATTACCTGCCAACAGTGAATTCACCACCGTGCTGGATAACGTCTGGGCGCAGGCAAAACCCTGGACAGCACAGAGAGTGGAGGAGGAGACTGACGTGCCCGCGCAGACGGTGCTCCGTCTGGCACGAGATTACGCTGCAACGCAACCGGCGATGATTGTTCAGAACATGTCGGGGGCACAGAGAACCGAGTTTGGGACTTACGTCGCTGCCAGCCAGTTCTATCTGGCGTTGATCACCGGCAATATCGGCAAAGCCGGGGCGGGGGTCTGCGATGCGGGTGGCGTCAGACAGATGGCAAAATTCTCGCCCATCGTTCCTCCGGCGCCAAATGCGGCCAAAATTCCCGCCATTCCTATTCCTAAAATTGGTGACTGGGTCGTTAATGAAAAACCGCATGCGATTAAGTTCTGGTGGAATATGACGCTGGGTGCGATGACCCAGTTACCCAACACCAACCAGGTCAGAGAGGCCTTTAAAAAGGTACCGTTTGTGGTAGTAGCCGACAATCTGATGAGTTCGTCTGCGCTGTACGCCGATCTGGTGCTCCCCGTCACGACCATTTTTGAGGATGTCAGCCTTATGGCGGGAGTGCGCAGTCACTATGTGCAACTGATGGAGAAGGCCGTGGAGCCGCCGGGAGAAGCCAAACCCGATTACTGGATTTTTGCCCGGCTGGCCGAACGCTTTGGTTTTGGCGAGGTTTTTAACCAGCCTATTGAGCACTATATCGACACCTGTCTGAAAGGCTCGGGCATTACCCGCGACATGCTGAAAAAGGGACCGGTATGTCCCGTCGAAGATGACTGGATCCCGTTTAAAGACGGCCAGTTCCTCACCTCGACCGGCAAAGCGCATCTGTACATTGAGGAGTGGGCGAAGAAAGATTTCCTGCCGGTGGTGACCTGGAAGCAGGTGAAAGAATCGGTTAAAGGATCGCCTGAACTGGCTCAAACCTACCCGCTAATGGCGGTGCAGCGCAAACTGGCGCGCAGCGTGCACTCCAGCCACGGGATGAATGAGTGGATCCTGGAGGTTCAGCGTAACCGCCCGAATGTGATGATCCACCCGGAAGATGCCCGTCAGCGAAAGATTCAGTCCGGAGAGTGGGTCGTGGTGTTCAATCACCGCGGTCAGCATCGGGCGATTGCCGACGTGACCACCCATATCAAACGCGGAGTGGTGAGTCTGGATAACGGCTGGTGGGAGCAGCAGGGCGGAAGCAGTAGCCATGTGACTAACGATCAGGTGGAAGTGTTGGGCAATGGACACTGTTGCAACAGTACGCTCGTCGATGTGAGAAGGGAGGCTTAATTGCATGAAACAGTATGGATTTCTTATTGATATGCAAAATTGCTACGGTTGTAAAACCTGTAGCATGGCCTGCAAATCAGAAAACATGACGCCGATGGGCGTTCTCTGGCGTCGGGTTCGTGAACGCCATACGGATGAACCCAATACGCAAGCCTTCATCAGTATGTCGTGCAACCACTGCGATGACCCGCAATGCATGAAAGTCTGCCCGGCGGGGACGTACAGCAAACGCGCCGACGGCATTGTCGTGCAGGATCACGATCGCTGCATTGGCTGCCGGATGTGCATCATGGCCTGTCCGTGGAGTGCGCCGGTGTACGATCCCGCAGAAGGGAAAACCAGTAAGTGCAATCTGTGTGCTGAACGTCTCGATGAAGGATTGCAGCCGCGCTGCGTAGAATCCTGTCCTGCAGGCGTATTACGTTTTGGCGAGATCGCAGAGCTGCGTAAGGAGCATACGACGCCATGGACGGTGCTGGAAAAACGCTACAACCTGCCCGATCACACGATTAGCCAGCCTAACATTGTCATTATTCCGCCGCGGGATTAAGGAGAACAACATGGAACAGTATGAATTGCCGTTGGTCTTCTTCACCGTCTTTGCTCAGTGGGGGACTGGCGGGGTACTGGCGCTGACGCTATGCCAGGCTTTCAGCACACAGAAATTCAGCGCAATGCAGTGTCGTACGCTGGCGCTTCGGTTCTGGATCATTACCGTGCTGGGGTCCTGTGCGTCGCTGGCGCATCTGGGCGCGCCTGAAGGTGCTTACCGCTCTCTGACTGGACTGGGAAGCTCCTGGCTCAGTCGGGAAGTGGCCGCGTTTATTGTGCTCAATGGCGTGATGTTTTGCTGGCTACTGCTGTGCTGGTTCAGGCCTGCGCCGCGCGGAGTGACGCTGCTGGGCGGTGTGACGGCACTGGTGGGATTGGGCACTATTCTGGTGACGTCGCAGGTCTATTACCAGATGCCGTTACACCCGCTCTGGCACAACGCTGCGACGCCTGCCGCTTTCCTGGGAACGGCGCTGCTGACGGGGTTTATGAGTGTCGCCATTGCCAGAGCGTACTGGCACCTTTCACCTTCTACGGTCTGTAATGCGGGGATTGTGGCGGGCATTGTACTGAGTGCAGGCGCACTGGGCCTTCGCTATCAGGTTCCGGGTGCCGATGCATCCAGCCCTCTGCTCTGGTGGCAGCTGTTCGCCAGCGTGTGCGTCGCAGTGTGGGGAGTATCACGTCTGAACAGCGGGATGCGCAGTTGGCTATGGGTGGCACTCATCATCACGGGAGAACTGGCCGGTAGAATGCTGTTTTACAGCAATGTCATGAGTTCCGCGCCCTGGTTTTGAATGATTGGTCTCCAGGCCGGATGGCGACGCTAAAGCGTCTTATCCGGCCTGGAGACTGACATGTGTGGCGTCATCTTACTCGTAGTAATTATAAATGCCTGCCGCCATCACCAGTTGTGACGCCACTTCATGGGCTTTCTCACGCCCAACCAGCAGGTCGATAATCTTTAAGCCAAAATCGATTGAGGTCCCCGGGGCCTGGCTGGTAAGTAATTTGACCCGCGGGTCCCACACCACGCGTTTATCCTGCCATTGTTCTGCGGGTATTTTATCTTTCAGCGCCGGGAAACCGGTCATATTGCCGATGGGAAAAATGTCATGCGGAACGAGTACGGTAGCGGCTGCCGCGCAAATGGCGGCGACAATCCGTCCGGAACGGTGAAACTGTTTAACGGTTTCAACCAGCAGCGTGCTGTCGCGAAAACACTCGGCGCCCTTAATGCCGCCCGGCAGGACGATGATGTCGTAGTCGCCATCGGCCACGGCAACCAGCGGCGCATCCGCCAGCAGTTTTACGCCGCGTGAACAGACAATGGTCAGACTGCCGTCGCTGGCGACGCTCGCGGTGGTGACGTTGATTCCACCACGAACCAGCAGGTCGATAGTGGTAACCGCTTCGGTTTCTTCACTACCAGGGGCGAGGCATACCAGTGCCGATGCGCTCATACTCACTCTCCTTACGTTTTACTAACTCAAACAGGCGGCTGTTTTCCGGCACCGCAATCCCGTGGGCACGGGCGCGTTTCAACAGATAGCCGGTAATGTAGTCTATCTCGGTATGACGCATGGCCCGGATATCCTGCAGCATAGACGAGATGTTTTCTGCTGTGCTGTCAATAACTTGCTCGACATAATAGCGTAAGTCGTCCACCGAGGTATGGTGACCTTCGCGCTCAATGACCGCCGCGACTTCCTGGCAAATCAGATTGACCTCTTCAGGATGGTTGCGCAGTTCGCCATTCGGGCAGTTCCACAGCGCGGTCAGGGGATTGATCACACAGTTCACCGCCAGCTTGCGCCACATCTCAGCACGAATATTATTATGCCAGGCGACGTCAGGCAGCACGCATTGCAGCAAATCGGCGAGATAGCTGAAATCGCCATCCTGCTCGCGCGCCGGACCGATACGCGTGGTGCCGTTCGCGACGTGGATAATGACGTTGCCATCGCGACGTGCAGCGTGGGTGGTCGTTCCCATCAGCAAGGGTTGGTGGATAGCGTGCAATTCTTCAATCGTTCCCATGCCGTTATGGATCAACAGAATGGGCGTCATTTCCGACAGCGTTGACGCCAGCGCTTTGACCGCGTCGGAGACCTGCCACGCTTTGAGCGTCACCAATAGCAAATCGCTGGTGGCTAAAAACTCCGGATCGTTTGCCGTCAGGGATTCGTTAAATATCGACCCGTCCGTCTCAATCACATTCACGCTGCAATAGGGCTGCGGAACGCGCAGCCAACCTTGTACTTCATGTCCCTGTTTGCACAGCGCCGAAAGCCATAACTGTCCTAAGGCTCCGCATCCCAGTACGGTAATTTTCATTCTTCCTCCTCACCCGCAACAGCACCAGGTGTTTGCTAACATAGTATAGCGCTGTCTGTTGAGTCACTTTGCAGGTATTATGCTTCGCATCAAAAATGAAGGGAGAGGAAAAGATGCCATCTTTCGATATTGTGTCTGAAGTTGATCTTCAGGAAGCTCGTAACGGCGTAGATAACGCCATTCGGGAAGTTGAGTCACGTTTTGATTTTCGCGGCGTTGAAGCGACCATTGAGCTCAATGATGCCAATAAAACCATCAAGGTGCTGAGCGAATCCGATTTCCAGGTCAACCAGTTGCTGGATATTCTGCGTGCCAAGTTGCTTAAGCGCGGCATTGAAGGGGCATCGCTTGATGTACCGGAAGAGTTCGTGCACAGCGGGAAAACCTGGTTTGTCGAAGCGAAGCTGAAGCAGGGCATCGAGAGCGCCGTGCAGAAGAAGATCGTTAAGCTGATTAAAGACAGCAAGCTGAAGGTGCAGGCGCAGATTCAGGGCGAAGAGATTCGCGTGACCGGGAAATCCCGCGATGACCTCCAGTCCGTGATGGCGCTGGTGCGCGGCGGCGATTTGGGACAGCCGTTCCAGTTTAAAAACTTCCGCGATTAATCTTTAACGGTCCGGCTTTCCGGACCGTTTTCTTTTTTACGCCTGGCTGATGGCCTGTTCAACCTCAAAGCGGTTGGTCACTTTGCTGTCGATCTTCACATAGGCGGAATGTTCCTGCTGTGCAATCAACACTTCACTGACGCCTTCTGTTGCCAGTAAACGCTGCTTCAGCACGTCATCGGCTGCAATCTCCGGTGGAATGACCACCCGCAGGCTGCTGACATACGGCGGCTCTTTCATGGTGCTGGCGACGGCAAGCCAGACAACGGCTAAAAACGCTCCGGCAAGGAAAACCGTCTGACCGTCAAACATCCCATCGACCCAACCGCCCAGTGACCCGCCCAGCGCGACGCCGAGGAACTGGCTGGTGGAATACACGCCCATCGCCGTGCCTTTATAGCCCGCCGGAGATTCTTTGCTGATGAGCGAAGGGAGGAGGGCTTCCATCAGATTGAAGGCGAGGAAGAACAATTGCACACCGATAATCAGTTCCCAGAAATGGCTGCCCGCGCCCCAGAGAACAATCTCGGCAATCACAATCAGCGCGACGCAAAACAGGAACACCCGTTTCATCCGCCGCTTCACTTCGGCGTAGATAATAAACGGGACGACCGAGCCAAACGAAATCAGCATCGTCACCAGATACACTTTCCAGTGTTCCGCTGCGGGTAGCCCGGCATCAGCCAACTGGCCGGGTAGGGCAACGAAGGTGGACATCAGCAGAATGTGCAGACACATGATGCCAAAGTTGAGTTTCAGCAGTTTCGGTTCCGCCAGCACTTTGCTGAAGCTGCCTTTCACCATTCCTGATTCGCGATTGAGCACGTGGTTGTCACTGTCTGGCACCACCCACAGCGTCAGGACGATCCCAAGCGTCGCCAGGACGGCGATCATCCAGAAGAGGGCGTTGAGACCCAGGGCGTGGGTGATGATTGGCCCAAGCACCATGGCGATCGCGAAGGTGATGCCAAAGCTTACGCCAATAAACGCCATCGCTTTCGTGCGGTTTTGCTCGCGGGTTAAATCTGACAGCAGCGCCATCACCGCGGCGGCAATCGCGCCCGAACCTTGTAACGCGCGGCCAAGAATAATGCCCCAGATGGAGTCTGACAGCGCGGCGATAATACTGCCGAGAATAAACACCGCTAACCCGCCGACAATCAGCGGCTTACGACCGATACGGTCGGAAAGCAGTCCGAAGGGGATCTGAAAAATAGCCTGCGCCAGACCATAGATGCCGATGGCGAGTCCAATCAAGGCTTCACTGGCGCCCTGTAGCGCCATACCGTATGTGGTCAGAACCGGCAGGACCATAAACATGCCAAGCATGCGCAGCGAAAATACGGTCCCTAAACCCCAGGTGGCGCGCAACTCACCCGGCGTCATTTTATAATCGTTCATTCCCACCTCTGTCTCAATTTCGCGCCTAGTGTAAAGCGCTAAGCAGGCGGGGTAAACATGAGGTTATTGAGTAAATATTACCGGAAGAGAGATTTGTGACAGAAATAGAAAAGGGTGCCGAAGCACCCTTTTAATACCGTTATCTGGCTTACCAGACGTAGGTCAGCAGATTGTGTGAATCCGGCACCATAAAGTCGACGGACATCATCACGGAGAGCGCGGTAATGGCGATGATGGAGAAACCGAACAGCTTGCGCGCCCAGACTCTGTCATCTTCCACTTTGTAACCGCGCAGCGCCATGCCTAACCACCAGACGCTCACCGCTGCCGCCACCACCAGATATTTATATCCGGCATAGCCGCCCAGAGAGAGCATCAGCGTCGCGATGGCAAATGCGATGATGTACAGCGTAATGTGGTTCTTGGCGACGGAAATGCCTTTCACCACCGGCAGAACCGGGATGTTAGCCGCCTGATAATCCTTAAAGCGGAAAATCGCGATGGCATAGGAGTGCGGCATCTGCCACAGGCTGAAAATCGCCAGCAGAATCAGCGCGCCGCTGTCGAACTCTCCGGTGACTGCGCAGTAGCCGATCACCGGCGGCGCCGCGCCGGAGAGAGAGCCGATCAGCGTCCCGTAGACCGAGTGGCGTTTCATATACAGGCTGTAAACGCCCACATAAACCACAAAGCCCATCACCCCCAGCCAGCAGGCCAGAGGGTTCGCGCCAAACCACAGCAGCATGAAGCCAGCAATACCCAGCAGGGTGGCGTACACCAGCGAGACTTTAGGAGAGATCAGGCCTCTTACCAGCACCCGATTCTTGGTCCTTTCCATCTTTCTGTCGATATCCCTGTCGATGTAGTTGTTAAATACACAACCCGACGCCACAACCAGTGACACTCCGACCAACGTGTAGATGAACAGGGGATAGTCGATGCTGCCCTTGGAGGCCAGCAGGAACCCCCCGATCACCGAGATCAGGTTGCCAAAGATGATGCCTGGTTTCGTTACTTGCAGGTATTGCTTAAACATCATAACCGCCGCTCTTAGTGCATCATCATATTGTAGTTGAGGTTCCACATGATCCAGATGGAACCGACAACCAGGATGGCGATGATCAGCACGGTAAAGACAAAAGCCGTCATGTTCCAGCCTTCATCAGATTTGGTGTTCATGTGCAGGAAGCACACCAGATGCACCAGAATCTGCACCACTGCCATTGCCAGGATAGTCCCCAGAATTACGGCCGGAGAGGCAGCACCTGTCATTACCATCCAGAACGGAATGACCGTCAGGATGACCGACAGGATAAATCCTGTCATGTAGGTTTTTACGCTGCCATGGGACGCGCCGCTGTTCACGTTAGAATGACTCATTACATCGCCCCCATCAGATAAACAACAGTGAACACACAGATCCACACCACGTCCAGGAAGTGCCAGAACAGGCTCAGGCACATGATGCGGGTGCGGTTGGTGCTGGTCAGGCCGCGACGGGCGATCTGAACCATCAGCACGGCCATCCAGATAAGACCGGACGTCACGTGCAGACCGTGGGTGCCGACCAGCGCGAAGAACGCAGAAAGGAAGCCGCTGCGATCCGGGCCCATACCGTTAACAATCAGATGATGGAATTCATAGATTTCCATCCCGATGAAGCCGGCACCAAACAAGAAGGTCAACGCCAGCCAGGAAACCACCTGGCTCTTGTTGTTCTTGTGCATGGCGATCGCCGCCATGCCATAGGTAATGGAGCTGAACAACAGCAGGAAAGTTTCAACCAGAACGAACGGCAGTTCGAAAATGTCCTTACCTGTCGGGCCACCTGCGGTGCCGTTCACCAGAACGGCATAGGTAGCAAACAGAATAGAGAACAGAATGCAGTCGCTCATCAGGTAGATCCAAAATCCGAAGATTTTGTTCTGGCCTGCATCGTGGTGCCCGTGTTCGTGCGCGTGGGCAGTCGCGTGCGCTAAAGTATCAGTTGCCATTTTTCAGCCCTGCCTTAGTAATCTCATCGAAATGCTGGTTTTCCAGTTTTTCGATTTCCGGGACCGGCACGTAGTAGTCCACATCTTCATCAAAGCTTTTCACAATCCAGCTGATGATCATGCCTGCGAAGCTTGCAATAGCCAGCCACCAGATATGCCAGATCATGGCGAAACCAAACAGCGTAGCGAAGGCGGTAATGACGATACCGGCACCGCTATTCTTCGGCATATGAATCTCTTCATAGTGCGCAGGTTGCTTGTACGCTTCACCTTTTTCTTTCATTTCCCAGAAGGCATCACGCTCATGAACGTGTGGCACAACGGCAAAGTTATAGAACGGAGGCGGAGAAGACGTTGCCCATTCCAGCGTACGGCCACCCCATGGGTCACCGGTCAGATCACGGTTCTGTTCGCGGTCGCGAATAGAAACATACATCTGAATGAACTGGCACAGGATACCGACCGCAATCAGCGCGGCGCCACAGGCAGCAACAACCAGCATCGGATGGAACTGAGGGTCAATCTGCTGGCTGAGACGACGAGTCATCCCCATAAAGCCCAGCACATACAGCGGCATGAAAGCAACGAAGAAGCCGATGATCCAGAACCAGAATGCGCGTTTACCCCAGGTTTCGTTCAGCGTGAAGCCAAACGCTTTTGGCCACCAGTAGGTCATACCCGCGAAGCAACCAAATACGACGCCGCCGATAATAACGTTATGGAAGTGCGCAATCAGGAACAGACTGTTGTGCAGTACAAAGTCCGCGCCCGGGACCGCCAGCAGTACGCCGGTCATCCCGCCGACTGAGAAGGTCACGATAAAGCCGATCGTCCACAGCATTGCTGA
Organism: Citrobacter sp. RHB20-C16; assembly: GCF_013890155.1. Lineage (NCBI taxonomy): Bacteria > Pseudomonadati > Pseudomonadota > Gammaproteobacteria > Enterobacterales > Enterobacteriaceae > Citrobacter > Citrobacter sp. RHB20-C16. The sequence continues at coordinate 1,342,018 of NZ_CP057630.1, forward strand.
GTGGAATACGATACGGCCCTGATACATGGTGAACAGCCAGTTGAAGATCTTCACCCCGGTCGGGATGGCGATAATCATGGTGGTAATACCGAAGAAGGCGTTAACGTTCGCACCGGCACCCATGGTAAAGAAGTGGTGCAGCCAGACGATGAACGACAATACGGTAATACACACGGTTGCCCACACCAGCGAGGTGTAACCAAACAGACGTTTACGTGAGAAGGTCGCGGCGATTTCCGAGAACACCCCGAATACCGGCAGAATCAGAATGTACACTTCCGGATGGCCCCAGGCCCAAATCAGGTTGATGTACATCATCATGTTGCCGCCCATATCGTTGGTAAAGAAATGGGTGCCCAGATAACGATCCAGGGTAAGCAACGCGACGGTAACCGTCAGAATCGGGAAGGAGGCGATAATCAGGATGTTTGCGCATAGCGATGCCCAGGTAAAGACCGGCATCTTGAACATGGTCATGCCTGGCGCGCGCATCTTAATGATAGTCACAAAGAAGTTGATACCGGTCAGGGTTGTACCAATACCGGACAACTGGACTGCCCATATCCAATAGTCGACCCCGACGCTTGGACTGTACTCAATTCCCGAGAGCGGCGGGTACGCCAGCCAACCGGTCTGCGCGAATTCACCCACACCCAGAGACAGGTTAACCAGGATAACGCCGACAACGGTGAACCAGAAGCTCAGGTTGTTCAGGAACGGGAACGCAACGTCACGCGCACCAATCTGCAGTGGAACCACCAGGTTCATCAGACCGATAACAAATGGCATTGCCACGAAGAAGATCATGATCACGCCGTGAGCCGTGAATATCTGATCGTAGTGGTGAGGCGGCAGGAAGCCCGCTTCACCTGCAGACGCCAGCGCTTGCTGACTACGCATCATGATGGCGTCAGCAAAGCCACGAACCAACATGACGATAGCGACGATGACATACATGATGCCAAGGCGTTTGTGGTCAACCGAAGTTAGCCACTCTTTCCACAGGTAGGTCCACTTACCAAAGTAAGTAATCAGGCCAAGTAAAGCCGCACCACCGATGATAATAGCAGCGATCGTAACCATGACGATGGGTTCATGGAACGGAACTGCATCCAGTGTCAATTTTCCGAACATCGTATTCTTCCTCAGCCCCTTGAGTTGGCGGCTTCCGCGTGGCTCATGTCCATGCCTTCCATTCCTTCGTGCGAGCTGTGCTCACCTTCCGGTTGGGTCATGTCCATGCTCTGACCGTGAGCCATAAATTTGTTAATCACGTCTTTAAACAAATCGGGTTTCACGTTGGAGAAGTATTCCACCTGGTTGTATTCGCTTGGCACAGCCACTTTCTCGAACGCAGCCATGTCGCTCATGGTGTTCGGTGACTGTTTCGCTTTAGCAACCCATTGGTCGAATGCGGCGCGGTCCTCTGTTGCGATAGCCTTGAACTTCATACCGGAGAAGCCAGGTCCGCTATAGCTTGCGGAGATACCGTCATAGGTACCGGCTTCATTGGCGATCAGATGCAGGCGAGTCTGCATACCGGCCATGGCATAAATCTGGCTGCCCAGACGTGGGATGAAGAAGGAGTTCATCACGGAGTTAGAGGTCACTTTGAAGTACACCGGAGTGTTCGCCGGGAAGGCGATTTCATTCACGGTAGCAATGCCCTGTTCCGGGTAGATGAAGAACCATTTCCAGTCCATGGAAACCACTTCGATGGTAATGGGCTTCTCGTCATGCGCCAGCGGCTTGCTTGGCTCAAGAGCGTGAGTGGTTTTCCAGGTCAGCACGGCAAGGAAAATGATGATTAAGATAGGAACCGTCCAGACCACCGCTTCCACTTTATTGGAGTGTGACCAGTTCGGGCTATACTTCGCATCTTTATTGCTTGCACGGTACTTCCAGGCAAAACCTACAGCCATCAAGATTGCAGGAATAACGACGATCAACATCAGGCCAAATGCCGTCAGTATCAGCGAACGTTGCTCCAGTCCAATCTGTCCTTTGGGATCTAACAGCGCAGAATTACAGCCACTGAGTAATGCAGTGCCTGCAATTAATGACAACCATCCCAAACTTTTATTGTATTTCCTGAGTCTCATTTAACGACCTCAATTCCACGGGACCGGGTGGCGTTTAAAGTGTGTGGGCATTTTACGGGAAGGTTACATTACTGTAAACATCATTGGATCTGTGTTACCGGGTTCTGCCGCCCGTGTCACATATGTTGCAAGATATGTCGTTTCAGCATTAAGAACCTGTTGCAACATCACGTTATAACGAAAGGGGACTTCAGGAAGGCGACGCGAGGGCAATTGGTATAACCAATGCAAAAATAAAACAATTGGTTAACAAGTGATTATCAATAAAGAGACAAATAAAATACAAAAAATAAATGTGTTTCGGCTGAATCGAGTAAGGAAAATAAAACCTATAAAAGGCGTCAATAATTTCCAGATTCTATTGCGCACAAAACAACAAATATTAATTTTTTCAGTTGTTGTTTATTTAGCCGATATAATTACGCAGGGTGATTACAACGGCTAAATAAAGGGGCGCTTACACCAGCCGCGTTTTGCGTAGCGCCAGATAGTCGAGCAAGCCGCCAAACACGATGCCGAAAATGGCGATAGTCACTGCGACTTCCAGCAGTCCGGCGAGGAAGGAGAAGTTAGTGAACGCCAGCGCGTTCAGCGACAGCAACAGCAACCAGACGGCAAGCAACACGCATCCCGCCATCAAAATCCATAACGCCAGACGGTAGGCCGAACGGAATTCTGTTCGCGGCAGGAAACTTTCGCTCTGTCGCGTGTACTCCAGCGTTTGCCGACACACCAGCAGCAATATCAGGCCCGGAACGGCGGCTACGACGGAGAAAAGATAAAACGTCGACCAGCCATGCGCCTCGACAAACCAACCGGCAACCGGGCCAACATAGACGCGCCCCACGGCAGAAAGCGCTGACAGCAGGGCAAACTGGGTGGCGGAAAATGACTTATTACACAGCGTCATCAGTAGCGCGACGAACGCTGACGTCCCCATTCCCCCGCACAGGTTCTCGAAAAACACCGCCGCAGCCATGCTGAACATGTGCTTGTCGGTCACCGACAGGAGCCAGTATCCGGCGTTAGAGACGCCCTGCAGAATGCCGAAAATCAGTAAAGCGCGAAACAGCGTCAGCCGTTGCATCAACACCCCGCCGTACAGCGCGCCAATAATCGTGGCGATAAGCCCCAGCGTTTTATTGACGACGCCCACTTCTCCGGCGTCAAAGCCCACACCACGAATCAAAAAGGTGGTGGTCAGGCTCATGGCGAAGGCATCACCCAGCTTATAAAGGATGATGAGCAGCAAAATCAGCCAGGCGTTGTTACGTCCGAAGAAATCGCGTAGCGGGGCTGCGACTGCCTGCTCCAGCGTTTTTGGCACCGGAATGCTGTCGGTCGGTTCGGGGGCGAGCAGAGTGGAAATAATACAAGGGATCAGTAATGCTGCCATCAGCCAGTACATGCCTTGCCAGCCGAGCCAGCGGTCGGCCATCCACAGCGCCAGTCCACCGGACACCAGCATGCCGAGGCGATAGCCGAGCACGCTGATTGCCGCACCGGTTCCGCGCTCTTCTGCGGCTAAGACGTCCGTTTTCCAGGCGTCAAACACAATATCTTGCGACGCTGAACAAAAGGCGATCACTACCGCCAGCGCCGCCATCCAGCGCAACTGGCTATCGGGCTCCAGAAAACCCATCGCGGCGATGGAGACCAGCAACAAACATTGCGTCGTCAGCAACCAGCCACGACGACGGCCTAAAAAGGGCGGAGTGTAGCGGTCCATGACCGGAGACCAGAGAAATTTAAAGACGTAAGCCTGACCGACCAGCGAAAAGAAACCGATGGTTTTCAGGTCGATATTCTCGACGGTCATCCATGCCTGAAGCGTACCGGAGGTCAACGCGAGCGGCAGGCCGGAGGCAAAACCTAACATCAGCAAAATGGCTGATTTCGGTTGTTGAAAAATGCGTAAGTAGTGACTAGGCATGGGCATATAAAGCTGACCCGGCGCGGAGCCGGGTCAGGGGGCAGAAATTAACGAGCGTTCTGTTTGATGAAGTCGTGGACGCTAGTGTCCTGAGACATATCAGTAATCGTATCGGTCAGCACGCTGTTAACCGCGTTGGCGATATTCTTGTTGGTCGCCTGGAACGCGCCTTCAACGGAGTAGCTGGCGCGGTAGTTTTTGGTCATCTTGTTGCCGTTGGCCGCCGTCGCGATGATCGCGATATCGGCCTTGGTGGCGATGTTATAACGCACGTTGCCCTGAGACACATCCGCGTATAGCTGGTTAACAATGATCTGCAGGTTCACCGCACCGTTCGGGCCAACCATATAACCGCGCGAGGTCATCTGTTTTTCCAGCACTTCTTGTAACAGGAAGCGCAGATCGCGGGAGGCCGTCAGTGTCACCAACTGATTGTCGCGGGTCACTTTCGCCAGCGCCTGGTCCGGACGCTGATCGGCGCCGTTGATGCTAACGGTCACGCCCATCAGGCTAGGATCCTGTTGCGGGAGCGTGATTTTAGGCGAAACGTCAATCGTGGTTGGTGGTGTCGCACAGCCCGCCAGCATGAAAAGCGCGATTAACGGGAAGAGGATTTTTTTTAACATGTTCGTGCTCTCAGTAACTCTTAATCATATGGATAGAGAAAAATTCCCGCCATCATAACATCGCCAACGGCGAGGGGAAGTGGGTAACGCATGTAAATTCATCATGTTGTCGGAATAATGAAGTTATAGAGACCAAATTGGGCATTTATGCCATCCCCCAACGGGTTGAATCAGTAAACTTCATCGCGTTGATGGCGAAAATCAGACGAAGGCTAAATTTTTGTTGTAATGGCGCAATGGAACCGGTAAAAGCGGCTAATATTTAAAGGGATGGGTGACATCTCAGCGCCGTTTGAGGAGATATATCATGATGATACGTGAGCAAATAGAAGAAAAATTAAGGGCAGCGTTCCAACCCGTGTTCCTCGAGGTCGTGGATGAAAGCTATCGTCATAATGTCCCGGCTGGCTCAGAAAGCCACTTTAAGGTCGTTCTGGTTAGCGATCGCTTTACCGGCGAGCGTTTTTTGAATCGTCATCGGATGATCTACGGTACATTAACCGCAGAACTGTCTACGACGGTCCACGCGCTGGCTCTGCATACTTATACCATTAAAGAGTGGGAAGGGTTGCAGGATACGATCTTTGCGTCACCTCCCTGTCGTGGTGCGGGAAGCATCGCGTAAAAACGCATTTGCAACTGCTGGCGTTTTTCCAGTATGTTGCTAAAGATTATGTGAAAACGGCCTGCGGGCCGTTTTGTTTTGTCTGAATTTTGCACGAGTCAAACCCTTTTCAGGGCAAGAATAGCCGGGAATTGTGAAAAATGCCGCAGCAACGCGTAATAACCGTTCTCGACTCATAAAAGTGATGCCGCTATAATGCCGCGTCTTATTTGAATGTCTTCGGGATGATTCTGACGACAGGGAATGTGATTGATTAAGAGAACATCCCGGTTCCGCGAAGCTAATAATCTGTGCTTGCGGAGTAGAGTTGACCGAGCACTGTGATTTTTTGAGGTAACAAGATGCAAGTTTCAGTTGAAACCACTCAAGGCCTTGGCCGCCGTGTAACGATTACTATCGCTGCTGACAGCATCGAGACCGCTGTTAAAAGCGAGCTGGTCAACGTAGCGAAGAAAGTGCGTATTGACGGCTTCCGTAAAGGCAAAGTACCGATGAATGTTGTTGCTCAGCGTTATGGCGCGTCCGTTCGCCAGGACGTTCTGGGTGACCTGATGAGCCGCAACTTCGTTGATGCCATCATCAAAGAAAAAATCAATCCGGCTGGCGCACCGAACTACGTTCCGGGCGAATACAAACTGGGTGAAGATTTCACCTACGCGGTAGAATTCGAAGTCTATCCGGAAGTTGAACTGACCGGCCTGGACACAATCGAAGTTGAAAAACCGGTTGTTGAAGTCACCGATGCGGATGTTGACGTGATGCTGGATACCCTGCGCAAACAGCAGGCGACCTGGAAAGATAAAGACGGCGCTGCGGATGCAGAAGACCGCGTTACCCTCGACTTCACCGGTTCTGTAGACGGCGAAGAGTTCGAAGGCGGTAAAGCGTCTGATTTCGTACTGGCGATGGGCCAGGGTCGTATGATCCCGGGCTTTGAAGACGGTATCAAAGGTCACAAAGCGGGCGAAGAGTTCACCATCGACGTGACTTTCCCGGAAGACTACCACGCTGAAAACCTGAAAGGTAAAGCGGCGAAATTCGCCATCAACCTGAAGAAAGTGGAAGAGCGTGAGCTGCCGGAACTGACTGAAGAATTCATCAAACGTTTTGGCGTTGAAGATGGTTCCGTTGCCGGTCTGCGTACTGAAGTCCGTAAAAACATGGAACGCGAGCTGAAAGGCGCGGTGCGTAACCGTGTTAAATCTCAGGCAATCGACGGTCTGGTGAAAGCGAACGATATCGACGTTCCTGCTGCACTGATTGACAGCGAAATCGACGTTCTGCGTCGTCAGGCTGCTCAGCGTTTCGGTGGTAACGAGAAACAAGCGCTGGAACTGCCGCGTGAACTGTTCGAAGAACAGGCTAAGCGTCGCGTAGTTGTGGGTCTGCTGCTGGGCGAAGTGATTCGTACCAATGAACTGAAAGCGGATGAAGATCGCGTGAAGGGCCTGATCGAAGAAATGGCTTCTGCTTACGAAGATCCGAAAGAAGTGATCGAGTTCTACAGCAAAAATAAAGAGCTGATGGACAACATGCGTAACGTCGCTCTGGAAGAGCAGGCGGTTGAAGCGGTTCTGGCGAAAGCCAAAGTGACTGAAAAAGCCACGACCTTCAATGAGCTGATGAACCAGCAGGCGTAATTCCGCTTAAACGCGCGAATTTCGCTCAAAGGCCCGTCACCGTCAGGTGGCGGGTCTTTTTTTTGTCATGACTTTTGCATGGAAGCGTGCGAAAAAGCCCTTTTCGGTGTTAGCGTTCAGGCAAAAGATTGTTATGCTTGAATTATGGCGATGCCGTACCCATAACAGAGGGACTAGCTGATAATCCGTCCATAAGGTTACAATCGGTACAGCAGGTTTTTTCATTTTTTATCCAGGAGACGGAAATGTCATACAGCGGCGAACGAGATAACTTTGCACCCCATATGGCGCTGGTGCCGATGGTCATTGAACAGACCTCACGTGGTGAGCGCTCTTTTGATATCTACTCTCGTCTACTTAAGGAACGTGTCATTTTTCTGACCGGCCAGGTCGAAGATCATATGGCTAACCTGATTGTGGCGCAGATGCTGTTCCTGGAAGCTGAAAACCCGGAAAAAGATATCTACCTGTACATTAACTCTCCGGGCGGCGTAATTACCGCAGGCATGTCGATTTATGACACCATGCAGTTTATTAAGCCAGACGTCAGTACCATTTGTATGGGCCAGGCGGCCTCAATGGGCGCGTTCTTGCTGACGGCCGGGGCGAAAGGTAAACGTTTCTGCCTGCCGAACTCCCGCGTAATGATCCATCAGCCGTTGGGCGGTTACCAGGGCCAGGCAACGGATATTGAAATTCACGCCCGTGAAATCCTGAAAGTTAAAGGGCGCATGAACGAACTTATGGCACACCATACGGGTCAATCTCTTGAGCAGATTGAGCGTGATACTGAGCGCGATCGCTTCCTCTCTGCCGCTGAGGCAGTTGAGTATGGCTTAGTCGACTCGATTTTGACCCATCGTAATTGATGCCCGGGGCGCAACTCTGCCGCTATACTTACCAGGGGCGGCACAACGCGACAAAGCGAGTTGCGCCTGAGAATGGCATTTTGCGTCGTCGTGTGCGGCACAAAGAACAAAGAAGAGGTTTTGACTCATGACAGATAAACGCAAAGATGGCTCGGGCAAATTGTTGTACTGCTCTTTTTGCGGCAAAAGCCAGCATGAAGTGCGTAAGCTCATCGCCGGTCCATCCGTGTATATCTGCGATGAATGTGTCGATCTGTGTAACGACATCATTCGCGAAGAGATTAAGGAAGTAGCACCGCATCGTGAACGCAGTGCGCTGCCGACGCCACACGAAATTCGTAACCATCTTGACGATTACGTCATCGGTCAGGAACAGGCCAAGAAAGTGCTGGCGGTCGCGGTATACAACCACTACAAACGTCTGCGCAACGGCGACACCAGTAATGGCGTCGAGTTGGGCAAAAGTAATATTCTGCTGATCGGTCCGACCGGCTCCGGTAAAACGCTGTTGGCGGAAACGCTGGCGCGCCTGCTGGATGTTCCGTTCACGATGGCGGATGCCACCACGCTGACCGAAGCGGGTTACGTGGGTGAGGACGTTGAGAACATCATCCAGAAACTGTTGCAGAAGTGCGACTACGATGTGCAGAAAGCGCAGCGTGGTATTGTCTATATCGATGAAATTGACAAGATTTCCCGTAAGTCTGACAACCCGTCGATCACCCGTGACGTTTCCGGTGAAGGCGTACAGCAGGCGCTGCTGAAACTGATCGAAGGGACGGTTGCTGCCGTTCCGCCGCAGGGTGGACGTAAACATCCGCAGCAGGAATTCTTGCAGGTGGATACCTCTAAGATCCTGTTCATCTGTGGCGGTGCGTTTGCCGGCCTGGATAAAGTGATCGCCAACCGCGTTGAAACCGGCTCCGGCATTGGTTTTGGTGCAACGGTGAAAGCGAAATCCGACAAGGCCAGCGAAGGCGAACTGCTCTCGCAGGTTGAGCCGGAAGATTTGATCAAGTTTGGTCTGATTCCTGAGTTTATTGGTCGTCTGCCGGTTGTGGCAACGCTGAGCGAACTGAGCGAAGAAGCGCTGATCCAGATCCTGAAAGAGCCGAAAAACGCGCTGACCAAGCAGTATCAGGCGCTGTTCAATCTGGAAGGCGTTGACCTGGAGTTCCGCGACGAAGCGCTGGATGCGATTGCCCGAAAAGCCATGGCGCGTAAAACCGGTGCCCGTGGTCTGCGTTCCATCGTAGAAGCCGCGCTGCTGGATACCATGTATGATCTGCCTTCGATGGAAGACGTCGAAAAAGTGGTGATTGATGAGTCGGTGATCGGCGGTCAGAGCAAGCCATTACTGATTTACGGCAAGCCGGAAGCCCAGCAGGCATCTGGTGAATAATTAGCCAATCCATACAATCAGTTAATCAAAAAGGGGGGATTTTATCTCCCCTTTACTTTTTCCGTAATCATGGCGTTGAATGTGTGGGAAACATCCCCATATACTGACATACATGTTAAAGGTGGCATGAAGCACAGCTATGCCATCTGATTACCTGGCGGACACTAAACTAAGAGAGAGCTCTATGAATCCTGAGCGTTCTGAACGCATTGAAATCCCCGTATTGCCGTTGCGCGATGTGGTGGTTTATCCGCACATGGTCATACCCTTGTTTGTAGGGCGGGAAAAATCTATCCGTTGTCTGGAAGCGGCTATGGACCATGATAAAAAAATCATGCTGGTCGCCCAGAAGGAAGCATCAACGGATGAGCCGGGTGTAAACGATCTTTTCACCGTCGGGACCGTGGCCTCTATTTTGCAGATGCTGAAACTGCCTGACGGCACCGTCAAAGTGCTGGTCGAAGGGTTACAGCGTGCGCGTATTTCTGCGCTGTCTGATAACGGCGAGCACTTCTCTGCGAAAGCGGAATACCTTGATTCGCCTGCTATTGACGAGCGCGAACAGGAAGTGCTGGTACGCACGGCGATCAGCCAGTTCGAAGGCTACATCAAGCTGAACAAGAAAATCCCACCAGAAGTACTGACGTCGCTCAATAGCATTGACGATCCGGCGCGTCTGGCGGACACCATCGCTGCCCATATGCCGCTGAAGCTGGCGGATAAGCAGTCCGTGCTGGAGATGTCAGACGTGAACGAGCGTCTGGAATATCTGATGGCGATGATGGAGTCTGAAATCGATCTGCTGCAGGTTGAGAAGCGCATTCGCAACCGCGTGAAAAAGCAGATGGAGAAATCTCAGCGTGAGTACTATCTGAATGAGCAGATGAAGGCGATTCAGAAAGAACTCGGCGAAATGGACGACGCGCCGGACGAAAACGAAGCGCTGAAGCGGAAGATCGACGCGGCAAAAATGCCGAAAGAGGCGAAAGAGAAAGCCGAAGCTGAACTGCAGAAGCTGAAAATGATGTCGCCGATGTCAGCGGAAGCGACCGTCGTGCGTGGTTACATCGACTGGATGGTTCAGGTGCCGTGGAATGCGCGTAGCAAGGTTAAAAAAGACCTGCGTCAGGCGCAGGAAATCCTTGATACCGACCATTATGGTCTGGAGCGTGTGAAAGACCGCATCCTTGAGTATCTCGCGGTACAGAGCCGTGTGAACAAAATCAAGGGGCCGATCCTGTGCCTGGTGGGACCGCCGGGGGTAGGTAAAACCTCTCTGGGTCAGTCCATCGCCAAAGCGACCGGGCGTAAATACATCCGTATGGCGCTGGGCGGCGTGCGTGATGAAGCGGAAATTCGTGGCCACCGTCGGACATACATCGGTTCAATGCCGGGTAAACTGATCCAGAAAATGGCGAAAGTGGGCGTGAAAAACCCGCTGTTCCTGCTCGATGAGATCGACAAAATGTCTTCCGACATGCGTGGCGATCCGGCATCCGCACTGCTTGAAGTGCTGGATCCCGAGCAGAACGTGGCCTTCAGCGATCACTACCTGGAAGTGGACTACGATCTCAGCGACGTGATGTTTGTCGCGACCTCCAACTCCATGAACATTCCAGCGCCGCTGCTGGATCGTATGGAAGTGATCCGTCTGTCCGGGTATACCGAAGACGAGAAGCTGAACATTGCCAAACAGCACCTGTTGCCGAAGCAGATTGAGCGTAATGCGCTGAAGAAAGGCGAGCTGACGGTCGACGACAGCGCCATTATCGGCATTATTCGTTACTACACTCGTGAGGCTGGCGTGCGTAGTCTGGAACGTGAAATTTCCAAACTGTGCCGGAAAGCGGTTAAGCAGTTGCTGCTGGATAAGTCACTGAAACACATTGTGATCAATGGCGATAACCTGCACGACTACCTGGGTGTACAGCGCTTTGACTATGGTCGCGCGGACAATGAAAACCGCGTAGGCCAGGTGACAGGTCTGGCGTGGACGGAAGTGGGCGGCGATCTGCTGACCATCGAAACCGCCTGCGTGCCTGGCAAAGGCAAGCTGACCTACACCGGTTCGCTGGGTGAAGTGATGCAGGAGTCCATTCAGGCTGCATTGACCGTGGTGCGTGCGCGTGCGGAAAAACTGGGTATTAATCCGGACTTTTACGAAAAACGCGACATTCACGTTCACGTTCCGGAAGGGGCGACGCCGAAAGACGGTCCGAGCGCCGGTATTGCGATGTGTACCGCACTGGTTTCCTGCCTGACCGGTAACCCGGTGCGTGCCGATGTGGCGATGACCGGTGAGATCACCCTGCGTGGTCAGGTGCTGCCGATCGGTGGGTTAAAAGAAAAACTTCTGGCTGCGCACCGTGGTGGTATTAAAACGGTCTTAATTCCGGATGAAAACAAACGCGACCTGGAAGAGATTCCGGACAATGTTATTGCCGATTTGGACATCCATCCGGTGAAACGCATTGAAGAGGTTCTGACGCTCGCATTGCAAAATGAACCCTCTGGAATGCAGGTTGTGACGGCAAAATAGTGACCTCGCGCAAAGAGCACTAATAAAAACAGGGCTGGCAGGCCATTTCGTACTTGCCAGCCTTTTTTTGTATAGCTAATTTAGATGACGGATTGGGCTTGCCATCATTATCGGGTGTTGTAAGGGCATGGCAGGCCTGATATAACTGCTGCGCGGTCGCACTTTGAAGGATTCTGGTGCGATATAAATTATAATGAGGAAGAGAAGAGTGAATAAATCTCAACTGATCGACAAAATTGCTGCAGGGGCTGATATCTCCAAAGCTGCGGCAGGGCGTGCGTTAGACGCAATTATTGCTTCTGTTACCGAATCTCTGAAAGAAGGGGATGACGTTGCGCTGGTAGGTTTTGGTACTTTTGCTGTTAAAGAGCGTGCTGCCCGTACTGGCCGCAACCCGCAAACAGGTAAAGAGATCGCCATTGCTGCCGCCAAAGTACCTGGTTTCCGTGCAGGTAAAGCACTGAAAGACGCAGTAAACTAAGCGTGATCCCCTTCCGGGGACAGGACTCAGTACAAGGGCGCATCAATTGATGTGCCTTTTTTGTTTTTGCAGCGATTTTCTACATGTTGTGGGCTGACAATCGCCCCTGTTTCTTGTCACAATAGGCCTTTATGCGCAGCGTTCAGGAAACGCTATGCTGCGTAACGCGTATATACACAAGGCATTCACGTTTCATCGGGGCAGTTAACGACGAGGCCGCGTGAAAGATGCCGTGTATAGTCACCTACAGCGGAGTGTGGTTACACCATGATGGACAGCTTACGCACGGCTGCTAACAGTCTCGTGCTCAAGATTATTTTCGGAATCATTATCGTGTCGTTCATTCTGACCGGCGTGAGTGGTTACCTGATTGGCGGAGGCAACAACTACGCCGCTAAAGTGAATGACCAGGAAATCAGCCGTGGGCAGTTTGAGAATGCGTTCAACAGCGAACGTAATCGCATGCAGCAACAGTTGGGCGATCAGTACTCTGAGCTTGCGGCAAACGAAGGTTACATGAAAACCCTGCGCCAGCAGACGCTTAATCGTCTGATTGATGAAGCGCTGCTTGATCAGTATGCCCGCGAACTCAAACTGGGCATCAGCGACGAGCAGGTGAAGCAGGCGATTTTCTCCACGCCGGCATTCCAGGTCGATGGCAAATTTGATAACAACCGCTATAACGCGATTGTTAATCAGATGGGGATGACCGCTGACCAGTATGCGCAAGCCTTGCGTAACCAACTGACTACACAGCAGCTTATCAGCGGCGTCGCGGGCACCGATTTTATGCTCAAGGGTGAGACTGATGAGCTGGCGGCGCTGGTTGCACAGCAGCGTGTCGTCCGTGAAGCCACGATTGACGTCAATGCTCTTGCAGCGAAGCAGTCGGTGACGGATCAGGAAGTGGCCAGCTACTACGAGCAGCACAAAAACAGCTTCATGACTCCGGAACAGTTCCGCGTCAGCTACATCAAGCTGGACGCCGCCTCGATGCAAAAGCCGGTTAGCGATGAAGATATCCAGTCTTATTACGATCAGCATCAGGATCAGTTCACCCAGGCACAGCGTAGCCGTTACAGCATCATCCAGACTAAAACGGAAGATGAAGCGAAAGCGGTACTCGACGCGCTGAACAAAGGTGGTGACTTTGCTGCGCTGGCGAAAGAGAAATCGGCCGACATCATCTCTGCCCGCAACGGCGGCGATATGGGTTGGCTGGAAGACGCCACCACGCCGGAAGAGCTGAAAAATGCCGGGCTGAAAGAGAAGGGCCAGCTTTCTGGCGTGATTAAATCCTCTGTTGGCTTTCTGGTTGTGCGTCTGGACGACATTCAGCCGGCGGTTGTGAAGCCGCTGAACGAAGTCCGTGATGACATCGCAGCGAAAGTGAAACAGGAAAAAGCGCTGGATGCTTACTTTGCTTTACAGCAGAAAGTGAGCGATGCGGCGAACAATGATACGGAATCTCTGGCGGGTGCCGAACAGGCAGCTGGCGCGAAAGCGGTACAGACGGGCTGGTTCAGTCACGAGAACCTGCCGGAAGAGCTGAATTTCAAACCGGTATCAGACGCCATTTTTGATGGTGCTCTGGTGGGTGAAAACGGCGCGCCGGGCAGAAACTCCGATATCATCACCGTCGATGGCGATCGCGCGTTTGTTCTGCGTATCAGCGATCACAAGGCAGAGGCCGTGAAGCCACTGTCTGAGGTGAAAGATCAGGTTACGGCGCTGGTTAAGCACAACAAGGCAGAGCAGCAGGCTAAACTGGATGCGGAAAAACTGCTGGTTGAGCTGAAGGCGGGTAAAGGCGCAGAAGCGATGAAAGCCGCTGGTCTGAGCTTTGGCGAGTCTAAAACGCTGAGCCGTACGGGCCAGGATCCGGTTAGCCAGGCGGCGTTTGGTCTGAGCCTGCCGGCGAAAGATAAGCCGAGCTATGGCATTGCCAACGATATGCAGGGCAATGTGGTTTTGCTGGCTCTGGACGACGTGAAAGCGGGCTCCATGCCGGAAGATCAGAAGAAAGCGATGGTTCAGGGGATCACCCAGAACAATGCGCAGATTGTCTTTGAGGCATTGATGAGTAACCTGCGTAAATCGGCGAAAATCAAAATCGGCGATGCGATGGATCAACAGCCGTAATCGTCGAGACGTCTCGCAAATCATTGCACAACCGTTGTAACACCTGAAGGCCGCTTTCGCGGCCTTTTCCATTTCTGACATTTGCCATTTGTTCGTTGGTTTTAACCTCGTTATCGTGATTCCACTGTTCACTAACAAGGAGAAAACAGTATGAAACATGGAATCAAAGCGTTACTTATCACCCTTTCCTTCGCCTGCGCGGGTATGACGCAAAGCGCGCTGGCGGCGTCATCGACAGCGAAAAGCCCAGCGGTGGAGACCAGCGCACAAGCACCGGTTGCAGGGCAAAACAAATCCGCGGTTCCGGCGAAAGCCAGCACCGAAGAGGGCACCAGGGTCAGCATCAATACCGCATCGGCAGAAGAGCTGGCGCGCGCGATGAACGGTGTTGGCCTGAAGAAAGCACAGGCGATCGTCAGCTATCGTGATGAGTACGGCCCGTTTAAAACGGTGGAAGATCTCAAACAAGTACCGGGGATGGGCAACGCGTTAGTGGAGCGCAATCTGTCTGCTTTAACACTTTAATCACTTGCGCACTGGCAAATATTTGCCAGACTGAGAGAGGTCATACCAGTTATGGCCTCTCTACTCCTGTCTCTCTATAACAAAAACGTAAGGTCTCTGCGCTATGCAAACACAGATTAAGGTTCGTGGTTATCATCTTGATGTCTACCAGCACGTGAATAATGCCCGCTATCTTGAGTTTCTGGAGGAAGCCCGCTGGGATGGCCTGGAGAGCAGCGATAGCTTTCAATGGATGACTGCCCACAATATCGCTTTCGTGGTGGTCAACATCAATATTAACTATCGCCGTCCGGCGGTTCTGAGTGATCTGCTAACCGTCACCAGTCAGGTGCAACAGCTAAACGGGAAAAGCGGTATTCTAAGCCAGGTGATTACGCTGGAACCGGAAGGACAGGTGGTGGCTGATGCGCTTATTACGTTCGTCTGTATTGATCTGAAATCGCAAAAAGCGCTGCCGCTGGAAGGGGAGTTACGCGAAAAGCTGGAGCAGATGGTGAAGTAGGGGTGGATGATCCAACTGTTGGCCGGATAAGGTGCCAGGCACCGCCATCCGGCGAAACCCGCAATTATTTCAAACCGGTCTTCTGCTTCATTGCCGCCATTATGACCGGTTTATCTGCCAGGTAATGATTCAGGCCATTTGCGCGTAGATTACAGGCCGCGCAGTGGCCGCAACCGTCGCCCTTGATGCCGTTATAGCAGGTCAGCGTTTCTTCACGTACCAGATCCAGCTTGCCCCAATAATCTGCCAGCGCCCAGGTTTCGGCTTTATCAATCCACATCAGTGGCGTTTCAAAGCGGATATCTTTCGCCATCCCCAGTTTAATGGCGTGATTCAGCGCCTCGACAAAATCATTGCGGCAGTCAGGGTAACCAGAGAAATCGGTCTCGCAGACGCCGGTAATCACCGCTTCTGCTTTTACCTGATAAGCATAAATCGCCGCCAGGGTCAGAAACAGAATATTACGTCCAGGGACAAAGGTATTCGGGATCCCATCAGCATCCGGTTCATAATCCGGAACCGGGATGTTGTCACGGGTCAGGCTGCTGACTGCCAGTTCACTCAGCAGCGTCACGTCCAGTACTTTGTGTGCACGTGCACCCAGTTTCAGGGCCAGATCACGTGCAACATCAATCTCCGCGCGATGGCGCTGACCATAATCAAAGGTCACGCAATGCACTTCATCATACTGATGCAGTGCCTGCACCAGACAGGTGGTGGAGTCCTGGCCTCCACTGAATACTACGACGGCACGTTTCATGGTTAATCCTGATAAGTTACTGTACACAAAGCCATTCAAATTGCATCGAGACGAAAAGTCTGAGAATCTCCTGGAGTTTACATAAGTAAATGACAGGGGTGAACAGACGTAGCCGACAAAGAGGCAGTTTGAAGAATGACGTGTATAAAGCCGCTATGGTAGCGCCAGAGTTGCCTGGCGACCAGCTTCTTCACGACGCGGGTGGTGGTAGCCAGGCTTCGGTGAACTCAAACCAGCCGCGCGGATTCAACCGCACCCCGTTCACACCAGGTGGTGCGCTGATGCGATAGTGATAGTTAAACAGCGGCGTCAGCGTCGCGTCATCCATCAGGCTGGCGAAAACTTGCCGCAGCGCGGCATAGCGATGATCCTCTTCCGGTCTGATTTGCAGCGCATCCAGCGTGGCCTGAAGATGTGAGAATGTTGGTGCATCAAGCACGTGCGGCCAAAGTGAATCACAGCGTAGCCACTGTTCGAGTGTATATTCGGGCGCTTCGCCAATCAGGCGGTCTCCCATCAGCAGATCCGCTTCGGCAAGCCGTTGGCAGCCGTCCCAGGTTTTCGCGTTATGAAAAATCAGCGTCAGTTCGCAGCCGAGGGCGGCCAGCGTGTGGCGCAGGTGTTCTGCCATAGTATGCAGTTCCACCGGCAGGTGATAAACCAGCGTCATTTTTTTCGGTAGTTCAACCGATTCCAGCCCCTCCCACTGCGGAATGGCCAAGCCAGGCAACAATTCGTTGCAGGGCGTAATCAGGTTTTCTCTCACATCCAGCGTTTGCAGCAGTGAAGAACGATGAATAAGGCTGACCAGCCGACGAGCCTGCAGTGGCGTCAGGTGGGCGCTTTTTTTCAGCGCGAGATAGCAAAAGCCGAGACTGATGCCGGTACTTACCGGGCTCACCGTGGCGAGTTCTTCGGGTTTGCCAATGGTTATCTGCACCGGATGGCGACAACTGGTGCCGAGATCTTGCTCAAAAAGCTGAGGGGTGATCCAGTATTCAATGGCTTTGAGCAGTGGATGTACGAGATGGTAATGGTCATGGCTTTCCAGACGTACCAGTTCGGGCGTAAACAGCGTCAGACGAAAAGGTCCCGTTCCGATGACGGGGTGTTCCGGATGTGCCAGCAGGCTGCCGTAGCTTGCCAGCCGGTGCGCCAGCCAGAAATCCGGGCGGTGCAGGATAAACGTCAGGCACTGCGGATGCGTCACCTCAATGTGCTTTACGCTGATAAACAGCCGGTTCAGTGCCGGGAGTTTGCGCAACATCAGCAGTCGCTGATGAAGCTGTGTGGTTTCTACCGCGTCACCGTTGTGCCAGAACAGCATCGAGCGGATATAGAAGTCCCAGCGCAACCCGTCGGCGGAAATATCCCAGTGGTGGGCTAAATCCCCACAGGGCCGCTGCGTCTGGCTGTCAAAACGGGTCAGTCCGGAGAAAATCTGCCCTGCGAGATGTTGCTCGGCGCGACCGGGAAGAAAACCAGAATGCAGCGGTTCAAGCTGACGGTAATAGGGAATACGCAGCGTGGGCGTGTCGTTTTGCCATTGACCCCCCATAAAGGGCTGCAGCATGGCCCGCAGTTCACCGGGTGCCAGTTGCGCCAGCTCCAGTACGCTAAGCTGTTGGCCCTTCTCCAGCGCCTGTTCCATCATCGCCGTGCGCAATGATTCCGGGGCTACCAGAAAACGCAGTTGCCCGCGCTTACCGCGTCCGGACTGCGCCTCCCAGACCAGCCAACCCGATTCCTGCGCCTGGCGCAACAACGTGCGGACGTGCCGCTCACTACAGAAGCAGCGTTCAGCCAGTTCCCCGACGGTCACGTGCTGCGGTTCGCCGTTAGAAGGCTGCCAGAGTCGCTGGTACTGATTAAGCCGATTGAGAAGTCGCATATAAACCCGGAACAATTTCTTTTATCTATTCACTATTACTTCCGTATATCTCAGGTAATACTGAATCACAAGTTAATCCGTCACCGAGTGGAGAAAGAGATGGCACGCCTGGCTGCATTTGATATGGATGGCACCCTGTTGATGCCAAATCACCTTTTGGGTGATGAAACGCTCTCTACTCTGGCGCGTCTGCGTGAACGTGACATTACCCTGACGTTTGCCACCGGACGCCATGTACTGGAAATGCGCCATATTCTCGGCACTTTTTCTCTCGATGCTTTTCTGATCACCGGTAACGGGACACGCATTCACTCGCTGGAAGGCGAGGTGCTACACCGTCAGGATCTGGATCCGGCTGTTGCTGAGATCGTCCTGCATCAGCACTGGGACACACAGGCGAGTATGCATGTCTTCAACGATAACGGCTGGTTTACCGGACAAGAGATCCCCGAGATGCTGCACGCCCACGTCTATAGCGGTTTTCGCTATCAGATTGTGGATGTCGCGCGTATTCCGGCAGATCGGGTGACTAAAGTTTGCTTCTGTGGCGATCATGACGATTTGACGAGGCTGAAAATTCAGCTTGAAGAGGTACTGGGCGCACGAGCCCATCTTTGTTACTCGGCGATCGATTGCCTGGAAGTACTGCCGGTAGGCTGTAACAAAGGTTCTGCACTGGAGGTCCTGAGCGGACATCTGGGGCTGTCGCTGGCGGAATGTATGGCGTTTGGTGACGCGATGAACGATCGCGAAATGCTTGGCAGCGTCGGCCGTGGCCTGATCATGGGCAATGCCATGCCGCAGCTTATTGCCGAACTTCCCCATTTACCGGTGATTGGTCATTGTCGCAACCAGGCGGTATCACACTTTTTGACACATTGGCTGGACTATCCAAATCTTCCTTATTCCCCCGAATGAGAGACCCTACCAGCACCGGGCGTTCAGCCCGGTTTTTTTTGATTTAATGCGTATTCAGCAACCGCACCAGCTCTGCTTTCGCCGCGCGAAGATCGCCAATATGGGCGCTCACCCATTCAGCATGGTAGTAGGTGTCCAGATAGCGTTCGCCGCTGTCGCACAGTAGCGTCACCAGCGAACCGGTTTCTCCGGCTTCGCGCATGCGGGCGGCCAGTTGCAACATTCCCCACATATTGGTGCCCGTAGAGGCGCCGACTTTGCGGCCCAGTTGCGTTTCCAGCCAGTGCGCGGTCGCCACGCTGGCGGCATCCGGTACGCGCAGCATCTCATCGACCACGTCGGCAATGAATGACGGTTCGACGCGCGGGCGTCCAATTCCTTCAATTTTGCTGCCGACAGGGCTGCGCAGCGTAGCATCACGCGACTGCCAGAAAGGCAGGAAGACGGAGTTTTCCGGGTCCACCACCATCAATTTTGTATCGTAACCCTGGCAGCGGATGTAGCGGCCAATGGTCGCGGAGGTCCCGCCGGTTCCGGCGCTCATCACAATGTGTTTCGGTACGGGATGCGGTTCACACTGCATCTGGCGGAAGATGCTGTCGGCGATATTGTTGTTACCGCGCCAGTCGGTGGCGCGTTCGGCATAGGTGAACTGATCCATATAATGGCCGTTCAACTCATGCGCCAGTTGTTCTGACGCCGCATAAATCTCGCAGGCGCTGTCCACGAAATGACAGCGACCACCGTAAAATTCAATCTGTTCGATTTTCCGTTTGGCCGTGCAGGCGGGCATGACGGCGATAAACGGCAGCCCCAGCAGGCGCGCGAAATAGGCTTCGGAGACTGCCGTTGAACCGGAAGAGGATTCGATAATCGTCGTGCCTTCCTTAATCCAGCCATTGCACAACCCATAGAGGAACAGCGAACGCGCCAGCCGGTGCTTCAGGCTACCGGTCGGGTGGGTGCTTTCATCTTTCAGATAGAGCTGGATATCTGGAAATACCGGTAATGGCAGGCGGATAAGATGAGTATCCGCCGAGCGCTGATAATCTGCGTTAATCTCATTGATGGCATTTTTAACCCAGGTGCTGTTCATCATTAATATCCATTTGTCATTTTGTGCCAAGAGTAGCGAAAAGCACGGAAAAAATTGTTGCCATTTAGCCTTTAAAATAGAATGTAAGGAGAAAATTCTTCTCTGAGGTGCCGGTATGTTAGATAAAATTGACCGTAAGCTGCTTGCATTGTTGCAACAGGACTGCACCCTCTCTTTGCAGGCGCTGGCGGATGCCGTTAATCTGACCACCACACCCTGCTGGAAACGCCTCAAACGACTGGAAGATGAGGGGATTCTGGTCGGTAAAGTCGCACTGCTGGATCCGGAAAAACTGGGGCTGGGATTAACTGCCTTTGTGCTCATTAAAACCCAGCATCACAGCAGTGACTGGTATTGCCGCTTCGTGACGGTGGTCAGTGAGATGCCGGAGGTATTGGGCTTCTGGCGCATGGCCGGGGAGTACGACTACCTGATGCGGGTTCAGGTGGCCGACATGAAGCGCTATGACGACTTCTATAAACGTCTGGTCAATAGCGTTCCCGGTCTGTCGGACGTCACGTCGAGCTTTGCCATGGAACAGATTAAATACACCACTGCGCTGCCAATCGAATAACTCTCCCGGCACGATTTGCCGGAAAATCAGGTCAGGACATAATACGTGCGATTATTTGCTCAATTAAGCTGGTATTTTCGCCGGGAGTGGCGTCGCTACCTCGGGGCGGTTGCCTTGCTTATCCTCATCGCTATTCTGCAACTCATTCCACCAAAAGTGGTCGGTATTGTGGTGGATGGCGTATCTACACAACGCTTTACGCCGCAACAGATCATGCTGTGGATTGGCACCATCGCCCTGATTGCCGTGGTGGTCTATCTGCTGCGCTACGTCTGGCGCGTGCTGCTGTTTGGTGCGTCTTACCAACTGGCGGTGGAGCTACGCGAAGATTATTACCGCCAACTCAGCCGCCAGCATCCTGAATTTTATCTGCGCCACCGCACTGGTGATCTCATGGCGCGCGCCACCAATGATGTCGACCGCGTGGTCTTTGCCGCCGGGGAAGGGGTTCTGACGCTGGTGGATTCGCTGGTGATGGGCTGTGCGGTGCTGATTGTGATGTCCACGCAGATCAGCTGGCAGCTTACGCTGTTTGCTCTACTGCCGATGCCGGTAATGGCGCTGATGATCAAACGCTACGGCGATCGTCTGCATGATCGTTTCAGACTGGCACAGGCGGCGTTCTCCAGTCTCAATGACCGTACCCAGGAGAGCCTGACCAGTATTCGTATGATCAAAGCCTTTGGTCTGGAGGATCGGCAGTCCGCACTGTTTGCGGCTGATGCGGAAGATACCGGGAAGAAAAACATGCGCGTGGCGCGTATTGATGCCCGTTTTGATCCGACGATTTATATCGCCATCGGCACGGCGAACCTGCTGGCTATCGGTGGCGGCAGTTGGATGGTCGTACAAGGTTCGCTGACGCTGGGACAACTGACCAGCTTCATGATGTACCTCGGGCTGATGATTTGGCCGATGCTGGCGCTGGCGTGGATGTTTAACATCGTGGAACGCGGTAGCGCCGCTTACGGTCGTATTCGCGCGATGCTGGCCGAAGCGCCGGTGGTGAATGATGGCAGCGAACCGGTGCCGGAAGGGCGGGGCGAACTGGCGGTGGCGATCCGTGCGTTCTGCTATCCGCAAACCACGCACCCGACGCTGGAAAACGTCAATTTTCAGCTTAAGCCTGGGCAGATGCTCGGCATCTGCGGGCCGACAGGCGCGGGTAAAAGTACTGTGTTGTCGCTGATTCAGCGCCATTTCGATATCACCGAGGGGGATATCCGCTTTCATGACATCCCTCTGCCACGCCTGCAACTGGATAGCTGGCGCAGTCGGCTGGCGGTGGTCAGTCAGACGCCATTCCTGTTTTCAGATACCGTGGCGAATAACATTGCGCTGGGCTGCCCCAGCGCCACGCAACAGGATATTGAACATGTGGCGCGTTTAGCCAGCGTACATGAGGATATTCTTCGTCTGCCGCAGGGCTACGATACCGAGGTCGGCGAGCGCGGCGTGATGCTTTCTGGCGGACAGAAACAGCGTATCTCCATTGCGCGGGCGCTGTTGCTGAATGCCGAAATCCTGGTCCTGGACGACGCCCTGTCGGCGGTGGACGGGCGAACGGAGCATCAGATCTTGCACAATCTGCGCCAGTGGGGAGAAGGGCGAACGGTGATTATCAGCGCGCACCGCCTCTCGGCGCTGACTGAAGCGAGCGAAATCATCGTGATGCAGCATGGGCATATCGCGCAGCGCGGCGATCACGAGGCGCTGGTGCAGCAGGCGGGCTGGTATCGCGATATGTACCGTTATCAGCAACTGGAAGCGGCGCTTGATGATGCACCGGAAAATAACGAGGAGGCGGCAAATGCGTAGTTTTGGGCAGTTATGGCCGACCCTCAAACGCCTGCTGGCCTATGGATCGCCGTGGCGAAAACCGTTAGGCGTTGCAGTGATTATGCTGTGGGTCGCGGCGGCCGCAGAAGTCAGCGGGCCGCTACTGATAAGCTACTTCATCGACAACATGGTGGCTAAAAATAATCTGCCGCTGGGGAGGGTGACCGGACTCATTGCCGCCTATCTTGGGCTGCAGATTCTCGCCGCCAGTCTGCACTATGCTCAGTCGCTGTTGTTTAACCGCGCTGCGGTCGGCGTGGTGCAGCAATTGCGTACCGACGTGATGGATGCCGCGCTGCGCCAGCCGTTGAGTGAATTTGACACGCAGCCCGTCGGACAGCTCATTTCGCGCGTCACCAACGATACCGAAGTGATCCGCGATCTGTATGTCACGGTAGTCGCGACAGTTCTGCGCAGCGCGGCCCTGATTGGCGCGATGCTGGTGGCAATGTTCAGTCTCGACTGGCGCATGGCGCTGGTGGCGATCCTGATTTTCCCGGCGGTGCTGGTGGTGATGATTATCTATCAGCGTTACAGCACGCCGATAGTCCGTCGTGTGCGGGCTTATCTCGCCGATATCAATGACGGCTTCAACGAAGTGATTAACGGCATGAGCGTGATCCAGCAGTTTCGCCAGCAGGCGCGCTTTGGTGAGAGGATGGGCGAAGCCAGCCGCTCGCATTATCTGGCGCGTATGCAGACGTTGCGTTTAGATGGCTTCTTATTACGGCCTCTGCTGAGCCTGTTTTCCGCGCTCATTCTCTGCGGTCTGTTGATGTTGTTCAGTTTTACGTCGGCAGGGACAATAGAAGTCGGGGTGCTCTACGCCTTTATCAGTTATCTGGGACGCCTGAATGAACCGCTGATCGAACTGACCACTCAGCAGTCGATGCTGCAACAGGCCGTGGTGGCCGGGGAGCGCGTGTTTGAACTGATGGACGGGCCGCGCCAGCGTTACGGGCAGGACCCGCGACCGCTGGCGTCCGGGCAGATTGACGTTGAGGATGTGTCGTTCGCCTACCGCGATGATAATCTGGTGCTGCAAAATGTCAGCCTTTCCGTACCGTCCCGCAGTTTTGTTGCACTGGTTGGGCATACCGGCAGCGGTAAAAGTACGCTTGCCAGTCTGCTGATGGGCTATTACCCACTGAGTCAGGGGGAGATTCGCCTTGACGGGCGTCCATTACGTTCACTGAGTCACAGCGCGTTGCGTCAGGGCGTCGCGATGGTGCAACAGGATCCGGTGGTCATGGCGGATTCATTCCTGGCAAACGTGACGCTGGGGCGGGATATCTCTGAAGAACAAGTGTGGCAAGCCCTGGAGACGGTGCAACTGGCGGAACTGGCTCGCGGGATGAGCGAAGGCATTCATACCCAACTTGGTGAGCAGGGGAACAATCTCTCCGTCGGGCAGAAACAGCTGCTGGCGCTGGCGCGGGTACTGGTGGCAACGCCGCAAATTTTGATCCTCGACGAAGCGACCGCCAGTATCGATTCCGGTACCGAGCAGGCCATTCAACATGCGCTGGCCGCCGTGCGCGAACACACCACGCTGGTGGTGATTGCGCACCGACTGTCGACCATTGTTGAGGCGGACACCATTCTGGTGCTTCATCGTGGACAGGCGGTAGAGCGTGGTACTCATCAGCAACTGCTTGCGGCGCAAGGGCGCTACTGGCAGATGTATCAGCTCCAGCTCGCTGGCGAAGAGCTTGCCGCCAGCGTTCGCGAGGAGTCGCTTCCCGCCTGATGCACCGCCACTGCCGGGTCACTTCGGCGGTGGTGCAAAAATGTAACGCATCATGCACTGTCATGGTGCGTTTTTCTTTTCCCGTTCCGTTTTCCATTCTGAATCGCCCGTCAGACGGCCTGTAGAACAGACATCGGCCCGCTTTTTCAATTCTGGCATACCCCTTGCAATACCTCAGTCGTGTAGTCGCACCATATGCCGAATTCTGACTGGAGGGGATCTATGAAGCTGGTTACCGTGGTAATCAAACCGTTCAAACTTGAAGACGTTCGCGAAGCGCTCTCTTCTATTGGTATTCAAGGGCTGACCGTCACCGAAGTGAAAGGGTTCGGACGTCAGAAGGGTCATGCCGAGTTATATCGGGGTGCAGAGTACAGCGTCAACTTCCTGCCTAAAGTGAAGATTGATGTGGCCATTGCCGACGACCAACTGGATGAAGTGATCGATGTCATCAGCAAGGCGGCCTACACCGGAAAAATTGGCGACGGCAAAATTTTCGTCGCGGAGCTGCAACGCGTCATTCGTATTCGCACCGGCGAAGCTGACGAAGCGGCGCTGTAAAGCCTGGCACACAGTAACGGGAAACGACAAAATGAAGATAGCAACGATGAAAACGGGCCTTGCTTCGCTGGCGCTGCTGCCAGGTCTCGCGATGGCTGCTCCGGCAGTGGCGGATAAAGCCGATAACGCCTTTATGATGATTTGTACCGCGCTGGTGCTGTTTATGACCATACCGGGTATCGCCCTGTTTTACGGCGGTTTGATCCGCGGGAAGAACGTCCTGTCGATGCTGACGCAGGTCACCGTCACCTTTGCGCTGGTGTGCATCATATGGGTGGTGTTTGGTTATTCACTGGCATTCGGCGAAGGGAACAGCTTCTTCGGTAACTTCAACTGGGTGATGCTGAAAAACATTGAACTGACCGCCGTAATGGGCAGTATCTACCAGTATATTCACGTTGCTTTCCAGGGATCGTTTGCCTGTATTACTGTCGGCCTGATCGTCGGTTCGCTGGCGGAACGCATCCGTTTCTCTGCCGTCCTGATCTTCGTGGTGGTCTGGCTGACCCTCTCCTACATTCCGATTGCCCATATGGTGTGGGGCGGCGGCCTGTTGGGATCGCACGGTGCGCTGGACTTTGCCGGCGGTACCGTCGTGCATATCAACGCCGCCATCGCTGGCCTGGTGGGGGCTTACCTGATTGGCAAACGTGTGGGTTTCGGCAAAGAGGCGTTCAAACCGCATAACCTGCCGATGGTCTTTACCGGTACGGCGATCCTCTATATCGGTTGGTTCGGCTTTAACGCCGGTTCCGCAGGGACGGCGAACGAAATTGCTGCGCTGGCCTTTGTGAACACCGTTGTTGCCACGGCCGCCGCGATCCTCGGCTGGATCTTCGGCGAGTGGGCGTTGCGCGGTAAACCGTCTCTGCTGGGGGCATGCTCAGGGGCGATTGCCGGTCTGGTCGGCGTGACGCCTGCCTGTGGTTACATCGGTGTCGGTGGCGCGTTAATCATTGGCGTGGTGGCTGGCGTGGCCGGGCTGTGGGGCGTGACAATGCTCAAACGTCTGCTGCGCGTTGATGACCCGTGTGATGTGTTTGGCGTTCACGGTGTCTGCGGGATTGTCGGTTGTATTCTTACCGGGGTCTTTGCCTCAAGCGCACTGGGCGGTGTGGGCTTTGCTGAAGGGGTGACGATGGGGCATCAGCTGCTGGTTCAGCTTGAGAGCATCGCCATCACGATCGTCTGGTCTGGCGTCGTGGCCTTCATCGGCTACAAGCTGGCGGATATGACCGTTGGTCTGCGCGTCCCGGAAGAGCAAGAGCGCGAAGGGCTGGATGTGAACAGTCACGGCGAGAATGCCTACAACGCATAACAGAAAAATGCCCGGTGAACTTAACCGGGCAACACGGGATATCGCCGGATGCGCAGCAATGCCATCCGGTTTTTTATTCGTTGTGATTACGCATTACCCCTTCCTGCACGGTCGAGGCCACCAGTTTGCCATCCTGCGTGTAGAACTCGCCGCGAACAAATCCGCGCGCGCTGGAGGCCGACGTGCTTTCCACGCTGTACAGCAGCCATTCATTCAAATCAAACGGACGGTGGAACCACATGGAATGGTCGATCGTGGCAATCTGAATCCCTTTTTCCAGGAAACCAATGCCGTGAGGTTGCAGGGCAACCGGCAGGAAATTGAGATCGGAGGCGTAGCCCAACAGATACTGATGGACGCGAATGTCGTTGGGTAACGTACCGTTCGCGCGGATCCACACCTGGCGCGTGGGTTCTGCCACATGGCCTTTTAACGGGTTATGAAACTCAACGGGACGCACTTCCAGCGGGCGATCGCAGAGAAATTTATCTTTTAAAATCGGCGGCAACTGATGCGCGACTGACCGGGCAATGTCGGTTTCTGATGTTAATCCTTCCGGCGCGGGGGCGTGCGGCATGGTTTTTTGATGTTCGAAACCGGGCTCTGGCGCCTGGAATGAAGCGGTCATATAAAAAATAGGCTTTCCGTTCTGAATAGCGGCAACGCGGCGGGCGCTGAAGCTGTTGCCGTCGCGCAGAACTTCCACGTCATAAATAATCGGTCGCTGGCTATCACCAGGGCGTAAAAAATAGCTATGAAACGAGTGGACCAGGCGTTCTTCTGGTACCGTTTCTTTCGCTGCATACAGCGCCTGACCGACGACCTGTCCACCAAATACCTGACGCAGCCCTAAGTCTTCACTTTGGCCCCGAAAGAGTCCTTCCTCAATTTTTTCCAGATTCAACAATGTCAGCAAATTGTTCAGTGCCTGACTCATACATGCTCTCCAGGTAACAACGACGCCGAAGCGAGATAGGCAGAGTATAACGCAATTTTAGAAGTGGTCCGATGGGTGCAATAGTCTGAAAAACTGGCCAATTCCAGGCAAAAATAAGTGATATGTGCCACACTTAGCTACGTTACGTTTTTGTTAACCACTCTTCCGGCGGGAGGAAAACCCGCTGGTGCAGAGATGATAAGGAGAATTTAATGAAGCTCATGCACATGGTAAGTGGTTTAGCGGTTGCGGTTGCTCTGGCCGCCTGCGCGGATAAAAGCGCGGATATCCAGACGCCAGCGCCAAACCCAAACACTTCAACAACGGCCACACAGCCTGCTATTCAGCAACCTAATGTCTCGGGTACCGTATGGATCCGTCAGAAAGTGGCATTGCCGCCTGACGCCGTGCTTACCGTGACCCTGTCGGATGCGTCGCTCGCCGACGCCCCGTCGAAAGTGTTGTCCCAGAAAGCGGTTCGTACCGAAGGGAAACAGGCGCCATTTAGCTTCGTTCTGCCGTTTAACCCGGCTGACGTGCAGCCGAATGCCCGCATTTTGCTGAGTGCGGCAATTACGGTGAATGACAAACTGGTGTTCATTACCGATACCGTTCAGCCGGTCATCAACCAGGGCGGCACGAAAGCCGATCTGACTCTGGTGCCGGTCCAGCAAACGGAAGTGCCTGTACAGGCAAGCGGTGGGGCAGCGACAACGGTGCCTTCAACTTCGCCAACGCAGGTCAACCCGTCTTCAGCGGTGCCTGCTCCGACACAGTACTAAGGCCTGTCTGACCCTCTCCATCCGGAGAGGGTCAATAATTCCAGCGATACCGTTGCAAATCAATCAGCCCGCTCCCTGATACCACAATACCTTCCGCCAGTAATGCCTGCCGTTGTCGCTGTAGATCGGGACCGGTGAGTGAAATCGCGCCGTGCCGATTCACCACCCGATGCCAGGGCAGGGTGCTGCCTTCGGGTAAACGTTTGAGTACGCCGCCGACCTGTCTGGCCGCGCGCGGAGAACCTGCGAGCAATGCGATGTCGCCATAAGTGGTGACACAGCCTTCGGGAATGGAGGCAACAATTTGCCAGACGCGCTGAGGGAAAGTGTCTTGTCTGTCCATGGTCTCTTCCTGCGGTAATCCTTCAGCATAATCTGGAATGGCGGGCGCGGGAAGTTCCATTGCGCAAGAAACCAGCATCTGACTGCCGATGGCTTGCAATTACAGGGGGCAGCAGTGATAATGCGCCTGCGCGTTGGTTAACAACGCTCTCAATGGGGGCTCTGTTGGTTCTCCCGCAACGCTACTCTGTTTACCAGGTCAGGTCCGGAAGGAAGCAGCCAAGGCAGATGACGCGTGTGCCGGGATGTAGCTGGCAGGGCCCCCACCCATTTGTGCCATCTGGCATCACATCTTCGTTTTTCTTCTTGTTGTTGTCATAGTTTTGTCATTTTTTTGTCATCAAATGCTGGCAAAGTGTTTTTGGGATGTTAAATCCTGGCGCTCAATTCGCTTATCACGCCATGGCGATCCTGTCGTCGCCGGAACCGTGCTTTTGCCTGTCCACAAGGATTCTTACGATGGCTACTGCAGTACTGAATGTCAAAATTGATGAGACGTTAAAAGAAAAACTTCGTCATTACGCTGAACTGAATAATGAGAATTTAAGCGTCACGACAGAAAAACTGCTGCTGATTGCCTTCGACGTTGCGGCAGAGGCGGGGGTCTCGGCTGGCGATATCGATAGCCAACACACGGAAGAGTCGTTTGTTGAGCCACTTACTCCTAAAGAAATCAAAGCATTGCGCAGACTACTGAAGAAGAAAAAATGAAACAGCAAACGCTCTCCATCGCCAGTAACTATGGCGAAGCCTGTGAACTGCTCCGCTCGGGTTATGTTAAGCATGTTTGCCTGAGCTGGAACGTCGGTAGTGATGAATTTTTCCGTATAGCCTCTGACTGGTGCGATGCCGGTGCCAAAATAAAGAAAGAGGGCGATAATTTTGTGATTTCCCTCAAGGGGTTTCCGGTTCCTCGTCAGCATTAAATAATCTTACGCACCTTAGCGTTGCCGGACTGCAGACGCAGTGTTTCCCAGATCGGTTCCAGGGTGTTAAACGCCGCGCGCAGAGGCTCTTCCGGTAAGGCAAACGGCATACGTAAGAAACGATCAAACGCGCCCGCGAGCCCAAAACGGGTGCCTGTTCCGAGTTGGATCCCGACGCTTTCCGCCCGCGTGGCGAAAAGCGTCGCCAGCGTATCCGGCAGTTCAACCCAGAAGGATAATCCGCCCTGTGGTTGCTGATAGCGCCACTCGGGAAAGTGTTTGCGCATCAGGGTGTCGCAGAGTGCGCGCCGCGCGGCGAGCTGTTGTCTGCGCTGCGGCAAAAATGAATCAGCATTATCAAGGAGCCACGTGGTGGCAAGTTGTTCGATGACCGGCGAGCCCAAATCGACCGTATCCCGTGTTTGCACCAGCGCGGCGATGGTACGTGATGGCGCCCGCACCCAGCCCAGACGCAGTCCTCCCCAGAAACTCTTGCCCGCTGAACCCAGCATAATTACCGGGGCGTCGCAGTGATACGCCGCCAGTGGCGGGGGCGGTGGGGCGTCGTACCAGAGGTTCACCATCGTTTCGTCAATCACTAGCGTTGTACGCGTACGGGCAGCGATATCCACGATGACGTGCCGCGTCTCATCATCCATACACCGCCCGGTGGGATTATGAAAATCCGGCATCAGATAGGCCATTCTCGGTGAGGTCTGGGCGATGGTTGCGGCCAGTCCATCCGTATCCCAACCCTGTTCGGGTAATGACACGCCCACCGGTCGACAGGAGGCGCCCTGAATGGCCGCAATTGCCAGCGGGTACGTCGGATGATCGACCACTACCCGATCGCCGGGGCCAGTCAATAAGCGCAGGATCAGCGCCAGACCACTGACCGCGCCGTTGACCACCATGATTTCATCCGCCGTTGTCGGCAGGCCTCGCGCACAGTAATGACGGGCGAGCGATTCACGCAAGCCGAGTAATCCCTGTGGTTGATAGCCCGACGTCAGCAAATGCGGTGGCATCGCAACCAGCGCCTGTTGATAAGCCTGATGGATTTCAGGTCCCGCACTGAGGGCAGCGGTGGAGAGATCCAATGCCATCGTGGTACCGGTTCGCGTCGGCACTTCGCGGATATGACCTGGCAGAACCACACGCGACCCACTGCCGTGCCGACTCTCCAGATATCCCTCTTCCCGCAATTGCGCCAGCGCGCTGGCCACGGTGGTCCGGCTGATGTCGAGTACCGCAGCCAGTTCGCGTTCTCCGGGCAAACGGCTGTCGAGTGCCAGACGCCCGTCGAGGATCAGCAGACGCAACGCTTCTGCCAGTTGCCGCCAGAGCGGAGTTCTTGCGGCGCTGTCCTGCCAGTGCCCAATCAGGCGCTGGAGAGATTGACTTCCATAACGACGTGATGACATTGCAGTCCACTTTTTCAAAACTGGTCATTAATCATAGTGCCAATTACAGCGATGATGAAGACTATCTGAACGGGGAGGGTGAAAATGGGGCGTCGTCTGGTTCAACTTTATTTTGGGCTGGCTCTGTATGGGGTATCAACCGCGATGTTTGTGCGCGCGGATTTAGGTGCCGATCCGTGGAACGTGTTCCATCTGGGGCTGGCGAATCTGTTGTCGATGAAGATTGGCGTGGTGATGATTATTGTCGGCGCGCTGGTACTCCTGCTGTGGATCCCCCTGCGTCAGCGCCCAGGATTGGGGACGCTCAGTAACGTGATTGTGATCGGGCTTGCCGCCGATGCCGCGCTGGCGATGATACCAACGTTTTCCTCTCTCGCGGTGCGTAGCCTTGTGCTGGTGGCGGCCGTGGTAGTGAACGCCCTGGCGACGGGGATGTACATTGGCGCGGGGTTTGGCGCCGGGCCGAGAGACGGTCTGATGACCGGTATTCACGCCCGCACGGGATGGTCGGTGCGTACGATCCGAACGGTGATTGAAGTTTCTGTTTTACTGAGCGGTTGGCTGCTCGGCGGTACGCTTGGCGTCGGAACCGTGCTGTATGCGCTGGCGATTGGACCGCTGATCCAGATCTGCCTGCCGTGGTTTCGCTACAAACCCAGGGCGCGGATTCAGACGGCGTAGACAGGAGAGGGCGACTAAACTTATTCACGACTGACGCGGCTGGAATAGGCTTGTCGCGCGGTGGACTTCGGAGGTTTTTCTCATGAAGTACGTGGATGGATTTGTCCTTGCCGTACCTGCCGAAAACAAGGAGGCTTATAAGGCGATGGCGGCAAAAGCAGCACCGCTGTTCAAGGAATTTGGCGCGCTCCGCATTGTGGAATGTTGGGCCGAGGATGTGCCCGATGGCAAACTCACCGATTTTCGTATGGCGGTGAAAGCCGAGGAGCACGAAGAAGTGGTATTCAGTTGGATTGAATACCCGTCGAAAGAAGTGCGGGATGCGGCGAATCAGAAGATGATGAACGATCCGCGCATGAAAGCGTTCAGTGAGTCGATGCCGTTTGATGGTAAACGCATGATTTACGGCGGATTCTCCCCCATTATCGACGACTAGCGTGACTGGCTGTGCGGCGTGCCGCCAGCCATCTTTGCGTTATAAGCGTTTTTCCGCCCACAGAATAAATGCTTCTTTGGGCAGCGCTTTGCTGTAAAGCCAGCCCTGCCCATAATGGACGCCGTGCTGGCGCAACCAGTCTTCCTGATTAGCCGTTTCAATTCCTTCCGCCACCATTTTCAGCTTCAGCGTTTTGGCCATTTCGATGATATGCGGCGTCACGTTTTTATATTCGAGCGCATCGACAAACGATTTGTCGATTTTCAGGATATCTACGTCCAGATTCTGCAAATAACTAAGACTGGAATAGCCGGTGCCAAAATCATCAATATAGATAGCATGCCCCGCCTTACGATAGCGGGCGACAATGGGTGAACTGGTTTTCGGATCGGCAAATCCCCGTTCCGTCAGTTCCAGCGCAATCTGTGAGGGGGCAAGCTGATACCGGTTAAGCTGTTTACTGAGCAACGTCGGGAGCTTTTCAGAGGCGAGATCCGCCGCTTCAATATTAATGGAAATATGCTGTTCGGGATGCTGCTTCAGCCATTTCCCCATATCCTCAAATACCGTTTCAATGATTAAGCGGGTGAGAGGTTCGGTAAGACCAGTCTCTTCGGCCAGAGTGATGAAAATGTCGGGCGACAGGTCGCTGCCGTCAGTTTGCGGCCAGCGCGCCAGCGCTTCCGCCCCTACGATTTTGCCGGTGCTGAGTGACACAATAGGCTGATAATGGACCTTAATATCGCGGTTATTGATGGCATCCTGCAATCGGTGATGGGGTGACTGGAGACGGCGCAGAATGCGCAAAATAAAGGCGGCGGCCAGCAGACCGATCAGAGTGCCGGCGGGAACCCAGATCAGCGCCTGCCGGTACCAGATTTTTTGTAGTGGGAGGGTCGACGCCCAACTGACAATGGTAATGCCCATCTCCGGGAAAGGGCGAATCTCATAAATAATGCCATGACTTTCCATGTGGCGAGGCGTGGTTTCCTGAGTAAATTGCAGAATATTCGGTGCGAGCGCGCTGCTGCTGGCAATGACGGTATTGCGTTTTACGCCAATAATCGCGACATCGATCTGCCAGGCGCCAAAAGGAACCACGTCGATAAAAGAGGCGGGATCAATCATCACGATATAGTCGCCATAGCCCAGTGCTGCCATGTAACGCTCGATCCCCAGATCGTTATGCGCGGTAAACCAGGCGCGGTAGCCATCGTTAGTGATTTTCATGGGTGGCGGGAAGGCCGAGGTATAACTTTCCTGCTCCAGAGAGGAACAGCGTGGTATGTTGTTTCGCAGATACAGTACTTCCTGGACATAGCGATAGCTGAAGGAAAGTCTCCGCATCGCCAGTAAGTGTTCACGCGAGCACGGTGCGCTGTTCACGGCGTTAATCTGCTGTAATGCCTGTTTTGCCTGGGCCACCACGCGTTCAGTACGTTCAGAGACGCGCGATGAGTAGGTATCCAGCTCCTCGATGAATTTCTTTTCGACCTGGCGATGAGCGAGCCAGACACTCAAACCGACCGGAACCAATACGGCGAGGATAAGCACTCCTGTTACCAGACTGACCAGATGTCGTGTTCTCACGCAAATATCCTTAATAACGCATTGTAGAGAAAGTATATCCGATCGGGAAAAAAGCCCTGTAAATGATGTCGTTAATCTGCAGAATTTTTTGTGGGGAGTCCGACTTTTCGCCGTCTTCAATGCAAAAGAACGCGCGTTAATGCGGAAAGGATTGAACTGTCATGCGTTCAGCGATAAAGTAATGTTATACTATAACATAATATCAACGCTGATGAGGATATCATGCAGGTCTTAAATTCATTACGTAGCGCAAAGCAGCGCCATCCCGACTGTCAGATCGTAAAGCGGAAAGGGCGTTTATATGTGATTTGTAAGAGCAACCCGCGTTTCAAAGCGGTACAGGGAAGGAAAAAACGACGTTAGAGAGAAGAGGGCCGGATATAGGGAAAGTCTATCCGGCAATACCAATTGGCTATGGTGTGGCTTCTGCGCGGGCAAGAGTGAAGATATCGTAAAACGACAGTTCGCCTTTACGCGTCAGCATCTTCTGTAATTGCGCCTTACGTTCATCGTCAACGTCCGGGGAGTGAAGGATGGTGCTAATCAGTGTAGGGGGCACAAACCGGGTGTTGTACCACTCGCCGTTGTAACACACCCTGAAATCCAGTACGTCGATATCTTCATAGCGATAGCGCGGGGCGACATCAAAAAAGAAAAAACCGTTGAGGATGACAAACAGCACCACCAGCAGCCAGACGGAGTCAACCAGCGTTTCTGATTGCAGCATGACCGCCAGCGTGGCAAACCACGCAACATACATCCCGATAAACAGGCCTGGATGTTTACGAATAAAGCTGATGCTAAAGCGGGGCTTATTATCGCGCTTCTCACGAACATTCAGATCGTCGATGGTTTCAGTGAGCAGGCGTTGTATTTCTGTCATTTTTTGCCTTCGTGATTTCGCAACTTACAGGGGAACGCCCTATTTTAAGTGGGCGATTAGCCTGAAAAAAGTAACAGATTAACCACAATTTAGCATAACAGTTACAATTCTATTTACAGTGTTTTAATAATCCGTGCTGGATTACCTCCCACCACGACGTTGGCGGGTACGCTTTTGGTCACTACGGCGCCGGAGGCAACCACCACATTGTCACCAATGCTGACGCCGGGATTAATGACCGCACGCCCACCAATCCAGACATTATTGCCAATCGTGACGGGTTTGCCGAACTCCAGTCCGCTATTGCGTTCTGTCGCATCCAGCGGATGCGTGGCGGTATAGATATGAACGCCGGGAGCCAGCATGCAGTTATCACCAATAATAATGGGGCAGACGTCGAGCATGACGCAGTCGAAGTTGGCGTAGAAGTCTTTACCCAGGAAGATATTGTAACCGTAGTCACAGCGAAATGAAGGCTCGATGTAGGGGCGGTCGCACTGACCTAACAGGGCGTGGAGAATAGCCTGGCGTTCGGCCTTTTCATCCGGGGCGGTGTGATTGTAGCGGTGAACGAACCGACGCGCCTGCAATCGGTCATGGCGCAGAGTCTCATCTGCCGGGTGATACCGTTCACCCGCTATCATTTTACGCTTCTCTTCACTCATTCTGCGCTCTCTACCTGTTCACTGGTGAGGCAATACAGTAGAGGGTCTGCGTTAATCAGGGAACGATCCCTGAACTATACCGTGACAGAAGTCACAATAGCCATGCTATTGTTATTGCAAATAAGATAAATGTTCCCCAGGAAAACATCCGTATTTCCTGATATTCAGTAATCAAATTAACGAATGAATTTCCAGACGGAGGAGGGGATCTTGTCGTAAAGTTTATTCATCGTCAATTCTGCAAGACGGTGATCGGCGGCTGAGTAAAATACAGCCAATTCATTGTCAGATAATTCATATTTATTTTTCTCAATCACGCGTTCAAGTGTGTCAATTGTCTGACAGCGTCGCAAGCGCATCAAATAATCAGTTTTAGTTAATGGTTTATCGGACATAAATCTTACCTATGATTGTAATAATTTTTAACAAGACAAACTAACAGGGTTAGCTCTGGTGGCATTCACAAAGCAACGGAACAAGCGATTACCTGATTTCCGCCATTTCTGCAGATCCTGCGCATTAATGCCATAACTGCTGAACAACATAAATGTGTCGTCCAGATATTCATCAATCTGCTCAATCAGCTTATTGTCCTCATTATACTTAATTTTATAATTAAGTGCGAAGGTTGCAATATGCTCTATCAGTTCGTTGAGTTGAAGGTTGATCGCCGAGGTTGGGTCGTTAACCCAGCCATGATTGCTTTCTTCAAGGTTTGCAAGACAGTCGTGATAAAGCGTTTCACAAAGAAATTTAAGCTGCGCTATATCATGTCTTTTGGGTGAGTATTCATCCATAACGCATCCCCTTCTTAGTGGCTTGAACTAACCGAACACCTTTCGGGATGGGTACAACTAACTGACCTGGTACTTGCCTTCTACGCTTGATGATTTAACTATAATCTACTCTAAAAAAGATTTCATCGTTATATTACGAAAAATTACAATTAATGTAATATGAGAGAAAGTGAAGGTTTGTGGATTTTTCTCATTATAGCATGTCGCCAACCCATACCGAAATGAGATAATTACGTGATTATTTTGAAATTCATCAGATTATCCTCTCTTTCCATCCTCGTCGCTTACCTCCGGCACGAAACCAGAAACGGATGCCCCCCAGGAATTGTCTTAATAATGAGTGGTTAAGCAGGGAATAAGCCATAAGCCAAATGGCCAGAAATAGCCTTCATCCTCTTGTGGATTATAACCTTTATTATCTACAACCAAAAGTCAACAAGGTATCAATAAGCCCTTTTGCTGATTTCATTCGAAAAAAAGGCCGCTTGCGCGGCCTTTTATCAGATGAGCATCAGCGATGTTCTACGGAATGGCTGTGTTCAATATCTTCACTTTTCCGGCTGAAGCGGCGGCGTACCACCACAAAGAAGACCGGGACGAAGAAGATAGCCAGAACCGTTGCGGTAACCATCCCGCCCATAACGCCGGTACCTACGGCGTTCTGCGCGCCGGAACCGGCACCGGAGCTGATAACCAGTGGCATAACGCCCAGAATGAACGCCAGAGAGGTCATCAGGATCGGACGTAAACGCATACGAACCGCATCCAGCGTCGCTTCAATCAGGCCTTTGCCCTCTTTATCCATCAGATCTTTGGCGAATTCGACGATCAGTATCGCGTTCTTCGCCGACAACCCAATGGTGGTGAGCAGGCCCACCTGGAAGTAAACGTCGTTGGTCAGACCGCGGAAAGTGGCCGCTAACAGCGCACCAATTACCCCCAGCGGAACCACCAGCATAACGGAGAACGGAATCGACCAGCTCTCATACAACGCCGCCAGACACAGGAAGACGACAATCAGTGAGATGGCATACAGGGCAGGGGCCTGGTTACCGGACAGACGTTCCTGGTAGGACATCCCCGTCCAGTCGTAGCCGATACCGGATGGCAGCTTACTGGCCAACTGCTCCATCATTGCCATCGCTTCACCGGTACTCTTACCCGGTGCCGCCTGACCTAAGATCTCCATAGAAGGCAGACCGTTATAGCGTTCCAGACGCGGTGAACCGTATTCCCAGCGTGAAGACGAGAAGGCTGAGAACGGCACCATTTGACCATCGCTGCCGCGCACATACCAGTTACCGATATCTTCCGGCAACATACGGTATTTGGCTTCGGACATGACGTAAACTTTCTTCACACGACCGCGGTCGATAAAGTCGTTCACATAGCTTCCGCCCCATGCGGCACCCAGCGTGGTATTAATGTCGCTAATGGAAACACCCAGCGCCTGTGCTTTTTCCTGGTCGATATCAATCTTGAACTGCGGCGTATCTTCCAGACCGTTCGGACGAACGCCGACCAGCAGATCCGGATGTTTTGCCACTTCGCCGAACAACTGGTTACGCGCCTGGGTCAGTTTTTCGTGACCGAGTCCCGCCTGGTCAATCAACTGGAAGTCAAAACCAGTCGCGGTTCCCAGTTCCACAATCGCGGGCAGGTTAAAGGCGAATACCATGGCGTCTTTAATCTGCGAGAAGGCGGCAGAAGCGCGTTGGGTAATGGCTTCAACCTTGTTCTCTTCACCCGGACGGTCAGCCCAGTCTTTCAATGAGACGAACGCGATACCGGTGTTCTGACCACGACCTGCAAAGCCGAAGCCGTTAACCGCAAACACCGATTCAACGTTGTTCTTCTCTTTGGTAAGGAAGTAGTCGGTCATCTCATCAAGCACTTTCTGCGTCCGTTCCTGGGTCGCCCCCGCAGGCAACTGGGCCATGCTCAGGAATACGCCCTGGTCTTCGTCCGGCAGGAAGGAGCTTGGCAGACGGACGAACAGGAACGCCATGCCGACGACGATGATCAGATACAGCAGCAGATAACGACCGGTGCTGCGCAGAATATTACCCACGCTGTCGGTGTAATGGTGCGTGCTCTTATCGAACATGCGGTTAAACCAGCCGAAGAAGCCTTTCTTGCCTTCACCGTGGTCGCCTTTAGCAACCGGTTTAAGCATGGTGGCGCACAGCGCCGGCGTCAGGATCAACGCAACCAGTACGGACAGCGCCATTGCGGACACAATGGTGATGGAGAACTGACGATAAATCGCACCGGTAGATCCGCCAAAGAAAGCCATCGGGATAAATACCGCAGACAGCACCATCGCGATACCCACCAGTGCGCCCTGAATCTGGCCCATGGATTTACGCGTGGCTTCTTTCGGCGGTAACCCTTCTTCGGACATGACACGTTCGACGTTCTCGACCACCACGATGGCGTCATCCACCAACAGGCCGATGGCGAGCACCATCCCGAACATCGTCAGGGTGTTTATCGAGAAGCCAAAAGCGGCAAGCACCGCAAAGGTCCCCAACAGAACGACCGGTACTGCAATAGTCGGGATCAGCGTCGCGCGGAAGTTCTGCAGGAACAGATACATCACGAGGAACACGAGGATGATCGCTTCCGCCAGCGTTTTCACCACTTCGTGAATAGAGATTTTCACGAACGGGGTGGTGTCATACGGGTAAACGATTTTCAGGCCTGACGGGAAGAAAGGTTCCATCTTCACCAGTTCGGCACGGATCGCCGCGGCGGTAT
The DNA here is from genome assembly GCF_013890155.1 of Citrobacter sp. RHB20-C16. NCBI lineage: Bacteria > Pseudomonadati > Pseudomonadota > Gammaproteobacteria > Enterobacterales > Enterobacteriaceae > Citrobacter > Citrobacter sp. RHB20-C16. Next base: position 1,380,334 of record NZ_CP057630.1, read on the forward strand.
CCAGCGCGTTCGCGCCGGTCGCCAGTTTGATCCCCAGACCGGAGGCCGGTTTACCGTTGAACTTCGCGATGATGTCGTAGTTCTCGCCGCCCAGTTCAATTTTCGCGACGTCACGCAGGCGAACCTGAGAGCCGTCCTGGTTCACTTTCAGCAGGATTTTGCCGAACTCGTCGGTTGACGTCAGACGGGTCTGGGCAATAATCGATGCGTTAAGCTGCTGGCCTTTCACCGGCGGCGTACCGCCTAACTGACCGGCAGCTACCTGGGCGTTCTGCGCTTTGATAGCCGCAATGACATCGACCGGGGTCAACTGATACTTGTTGAGTTCGGTCGGGTCCATCCAGATACGCATCGCATACTGCGAACCAAACAGCTGAACGTCACCCACGCCGGAAGTACGGCTGATGGTGTCTTTCATGTTGGCGGCGACGTAATCCGAAATATCTTCCTGCGTCATAGTGCCGTCGGTATTGATAACCCCGACAACCATCAGGAAGCTACTGGACGACTTCTCAACGCTCACACCCTGTTGTTGTACTTCCTGCGGCAGTAACGGCATCGCCAGTTGCAGTTTGTTCTGCACCTGAACCTGCGCGATATCTGCATCCGTACCGGATTCAAACGTCAGGGTGATCTGCACGGTACCCGTGGAGTCACTGTTTGAGGACATGTACATCAGGTTATCGATACCGTTCATATTCTGTTCGATAACCTGCGTGACCGTATCCTGCACGGTTTTGGCATCAGCGCCAGGGTAGGTTGCGGAGATCGTCACTGCGGGCGGCGCAATCGTCGGATATTGCGCGACCGGCAGCTTGAGGATCGCAAGCCCCCCTGCCAACATGATGATGATGGCGATCACCCATGCAAATATGGGGCGATCGATAAAGAAATTAGGCATGTCTTAACGGCTCCTGTTTAAGTTAAGACTTAGACTGCTCAGGCTGGCTACCGCTAGCGGCTTGCTGGTTGTTCTCTGCGGTAATCTCTTGTGCTTTCACCTGCGCACCAGGACGCACTTTCTGCAGCCCACTGATAATGACGCGTTCGCCTGCTTTCAGACCACTGGTCACCAGCCATTTGTTGCCAATCGCCTGACTGGCCACGATTTGACGGTTTTCCACTTTGTCATCCGCACCCACAACCAGCACGGTAGCATCGCCGCGCGGCGTACGGGTCACGCCTTGTTGCGGCACCAGTAACGCAGTAGGGTTGGTTCCTTCTTCCAGACGCGCGCGAACAAACATTCCCGGCAGTAAGGTGTGATCCGGGTTAGGGAAGACGGCGCGGATGGTGATAGAACCGGTGGTCTGATCGACGGTCACGTCTGAAAACTCAAGCGTACCGGTCTGCGGGAATTTGATGCCGTCGCTGGTCACCAGCTCGACTTTCGCCTTGCCGTTTTCCTGCTTCAGCGTTCCGTTAGCCAGTTCTTGTTTCAGACGCAGGAAGTCGTTGCTCGACTGCGTCACGTCAACATAGATAGGATCGAGCTGCTGCACGGTTGCCAGCGCTGTCGCCTGACCGTTTTGCACCAGCGCGCCTTCCGTCACGGCAGATTTACCAATACGGCCGCTAATCGGAGAGGTCACTTTGGTGTACGCCAGGTTAATGCGCGCGGTTTCAACGGCGGCTTTCGCGGCAACGACAGCGGCATTCGCCTGTTGCGCATCGGCCAGCGCCTGATCGTAATCTTGTTGGCTGATGTACTGCGTGCCGAGCAGCTTTTTATAACGGTTAACCGTTACCTGAGCGATGCTGGCAGCGGCCTGGGCTTTCGCCAGATCGCCTTTCGCGCTTTCATAAGTGGCTTGATACGTCGCAGGATCAATCTGATAGAGAGACACTCCTGCTTCGATATCACTACCTTCCTCGAAATTACGCTTCAGGATAATCCCGCTTACCTGAGGACGAACTTCCGCAATACGGAAAGCACTGGTGCGACCCGGCAGTTCAGTTGTGATCTGTAGAGGTTCGGTTTTGAGCGTCACAACCCCAACTTCTGGCATCTGCTGGCCCCCTTGTTGGGCCTGTTTGTCGTCACATCCTGTAAGCGCTAAGCTGCCTGAGAGCATCAGAACGACCGCCAGAGGCGTAAACCCTCTGTTTTTGTTCATATGTAAACCTCGAGTGTCCGATTTCAAATTGATCAATGGTCAAAAGTCCACAAACCCATTGCTGCGTTTATATTATCGTCGTGCTATGGTACATACATCCATAAATGTATGTAAATCTAACACCTGTAAATTCACCGACATATGGCACGAAAAACCAAACAACAAGCGCAGGAAACACGACAACACATCCTGGATGTAGCGCTACGGTTGTTCTCGCAACAAGGGGTATCTTCCACCTCGCTGGCGGAGATTGCAAAAGCCGCTGGCGTAACTCGCGGTGCAATCTATTGGCATTTCAAAAACAAGTCGGATTTATTTAGTGAAATCTGGGAACTATCAGAATCCAGTATTGGTGAGCTTGAGACTGAGTATCAGGCAAAATTCCCCGACGATCCACTATCAGTGTTAAGAGAAATACTCGTTCATCTCCTTGAATCTACCGTGACAGAAGAACGGCGACGTTTATTGATGGAGATTATATTCCACAAATGTGAATTTGTGGGAGAAATGACTATAGTTCAGCAGGCGCAAAGAAACATCTGTCTCGAAAGCTATGATCGGATTGAACAAACTTTAGATCATTGTATTCATTCAAAAATGTTGCCTGCAAATTTGATTACGCGGCGGGCGGCGGTGATGATGCGCGCCATGATTTCAGGTCTGATGGAAAACTGGCTTTTTGCCCCCCAATCGTTTGATCTCAAAAAAGAAGCGCGGGATTACGTCGCCGTTTTGCTGGAAATGTTAACATTTTGTCCCACCTTACAGTCGACGGGGCCTGACGCCGTATCCTGACACTACTCCAGGAATAATCCTGGTCGGTTTCGCTGCCGCTATTCTGTCTGACAGAGCCGTGATATTCTTGCGCGTTGACTATTTTCGGTCGTCTTTTCGGTTCAGAAACCTTCATTCACATGACTATGTTGCCGCTCTATAAACGTGCTCAGCACCGAGTTTTTATCACGGTGGCTGTTTTCATCTTAATGCTGTCCTGCCAGTCTCTGGCGCTTGCTCGCGCATCGTCAAACAGCGATCTGCCCTCGAAGGCGGATGTGCAAAGCCAACTGGATACGCTCAATAAGCAAAAAGACCTCTCCGCGCAGGATAAACTGGTTCAGCAGGATCTCGTCGAGACCATTGCAACGCTTGAGAAAATCGAGCGGGTGAAAGACGAGACGACCCAGCTCCGTCAGCGCGTGGCGCAGGCACCAGAAAAAATGCGTCAGGCGACAGAGGCGCTGAGTGCGCTCAGCGATGTGGATAATGATGATGAAACGCGTAAGACGCTCAGTACGCTTTCATTACGCCAGTTAGAACTGCGCGTGGCGCAGGTTCTGGATGATTTGCAGAACGCGCAAAACGATCTCGCCACCTATAACAGCCAGCTCGTTTCCCTGCAAACGCAGCCCGAGCGTGTACAAAATGCGATGTATACGGCTTCTCAGCAGCTTCAGCAGATTCGCAACCGACTGGACGGCACCAGCGTGGGCGAAGCGGCGTTACGACCGACTCAGCAGGTGCTTTTACAGGCCCAGCAGACGTTACTGAACGCCCAGATCGATCAACAACGTAAAAGCCTGGAAGGCAATACGGTGTTGCAAGACACCCTGCAAAAACAGCGTGACTATATTACGGCAAACAGCAACCGGCTCGAGCACCAGTTACAGTTACTGCAGGAAGCGGTCAACAGCAAGCGTCTGACCTTAACGGAAAAAACGGCGCAGGAGGCCATTTCCCCGGATGAAACCGCGCGGATCCAGGCCAACCCACTGGTGAAACAGGAGCTGGAAATCAACCATCAGCTCAGCCAGCGCCTGATCACCGCGACGGAAAATGGCAACTCGCTGATGCAGCAAAACATTAGGGTCAAAAACTGGCTGGACCGCGCGCTGCAATCTGAACGCAATATCAAAGAACAAATCGCGGTGCTGAAGGGCAGTCTGCTGCTGTCGCGTATTCTCTATCAACAGCAGCAAACGCTGCCGTCGGCGGATGAACTCTCTGACATGACCAACCGCATTGCGGACCTGCGTCTGGAGCAGTTCGAAATTAACCAGCAGCGTGACGCGTTGTTCCAGAACGATGCGTTCGTGGCTAAGCTGGAAGAAGGCCACAGCAACGAAGTGAATGACGAAGTCCACGATGCGCTGCTACAGGTTGTCGATATGCGCCGTGAACTGCTGGACCAGTTGAACAAGCAACTGGGTAATCAGCTCATGATGGCCATTAATCTGCAAATTAATCAGCAGCAGTTAATGAGTGTCTCGAAAAGCCTGAAAGAGATCCTGACCCAGCAAATCTTCTGGGTAAACAGCAACCGGCCAATGGACTGGGACTGGATCAAAGCCTTCCCGCAGTCGCTGAAAGATCAGTTCAAGTCGATGAAAATCACGGTGAACTGGGAAAAAGCGTGGCCAGCGGTGTTTATCGCCTTCCTGGCCGGGTTGCCGCTACTGCTCATTGCCGGGTTGATTCGCTGGCGTCTGAAGTGGCTGAAAGCCTGGCAGCAGCAACTTGCCGCCGCGGTGGGATCGCTGCGCAATGACAGTCAGCTAAACACACCGAAAGCGATTCTGATCGATCTGATTCGCGCGCTGCCAGTATGTCTGCTGATTCTGGCGGTCGGCCTGATTTTGCTGACCATGCAGTTAAACATCAGCGATCTGCTGTGGGCATTCAGTAAAAAACTGGCAATCTTCTGGCTGGTTTTCGGACTGTGCTGGAAAGTGCTCGAAAAAGACGGGGTGGCGATTCGCCATTTTGGTATGCCTGCGCAACTGACCAGCCACTGGCGTCGCCAGATTGTGCGCATCAGCCTGGCGCTACTGCCGCTGCATTTCTGGTCAGTCGTGGCAGAGCTTTCTCCCTTGCATCTGATGGACGATGTGCTGGGGCAGGCGATGATTTTCCTCAACCTGCTGCTGATCGCGTTTCTGGTCTGGCCGATGTGCCGCGAAAGCTGGCGTGATAAAGAGTCACATGGCCTGCGCCTGGTGACGATCACCATCCTGTCTATCATCCCGATTGCGCTGATGGTGCTGACGGCAACTGGCTACTTTTACACCACGCTGCGCCTGTCGGGCCGCTGGATTGAAACCGTTTATCTGGTCATCATCTGGAACCTGCTCTATCAGACGGTGCTGCGCGGTTTAAGCGTCGCGGCGCGGCGTATCGCCTGGCGTCGTGCACTGGCGCGTCGGCAGAATCTGGTGAAAGAGGGGGCCGAAGGAGCGGAACCACAGGAAGAACCCACCATCGCGCTGGAGCAGGTGAACCAGCAAACGTTACGCATTACGATGCTGCTGATGATTTCACTGTTTGCGGTGGTGTTCTGGGCGATTTGGTCCGATCTGATCACCGTGTTCAGCTATCTCGACAGCATTACGCTCTGGCACTACAACGGCACCGAAGCGGGCGCAGCGGTAGTGAAAAGCGTGACGATGGGCAGCCTGCTGTTTGCCATTATCGCGTCGATGGTCGCCTGGGCGTTGATCCGTAACCTGCCGGGTCTGCTGGAAGTGCTGGTGCTGTCGCGTCTTAAAATGCGCCAGGGCGCCTCGTACGCCATCACCACGATCCTGAACTACATCATCATTGCCGTCGGGGCGATGACGGTCTTCGGTTCGCTCGGCGTGTCGTGGGATAAACTGCAATGGCTGGCGGCGGCCTTATCGGTCGGTCTCGGTTTCGGCTTGCAGGAGATTTTCGGTAACTTTGTCTCGGGTTTGATCATTTTGTTCGAACGTCCGGTGCGGATTGGCGATACGGTGACGATCGGCACATTCTCTGGTACCGTCAGCAAGATCCGTATCCGCGCAACCACCATTACCGATTTCGATCGCAAAGAGGTGATCATCCCGAACAAGGCGTTTGTAACCGAGCGCCTGATCAACTGGTCGTTGTCTGATACCACCACCCGTCTGGTGATCCGCATTGGCGTGGCGTACGGTTCGGATCTGGATAAAGTGAAGAAAGTCCTGCTTCAGGCCGCGATGGAGCATCCGAAGGTGATGCACGATCCTGAGCCGGCGGTGTTCTTCACTACCTTCGGCGCCAGTACCCTGGATCATGAACTGCGTCTGTACGTGCGTGAACTTCGCGATCGTAGCCACACGGTTGATGAACTGAACCGATCAATCGATCGTCTGTGCCGTGAAAACAACATTGATATCGCCTTTAACCAGCTTGAAGTGCATCTGCGCAACGAGAAGGGCGATGAGGTCACAGAGGTGAAACGCGAGATCAAAGGCGACGATCCGACGCCTGCGGTTTAATCAAACGATCGCATGCCTGATGGCGTCACTTGCGTCTTAATCCGGCCTACAACGCAGGGTAAATTCCAATACCCGCTCAGAAATGTAGGCCTGATAAGCGCAGCGCCATCCGGCAAAAATCAATCAAGTTTGTCAGCAGTTTGAGCCACTTTTTTTTCATAGTCCCGTTTAACCATTTCCAGCGCTTTCAAGACGGTATCCGGGGCGACATGGTTTTCTTCCAGCAATACAATCAAATCGACGGCCAGTTTGACCTCATCCGGGGCGTTTTCAAGTGACATAGCGTCTCCAGGGATTAGCGAGTTAAACGCGCCAGGACACGTTCAATATTGTCCAGCGCCTTACGACAGCGCGCCAGACGACCTTCATAGATTTCCACTTCGCGTTGCAGCGTTTGTTGTTCGTCCAGACGGGTGACCTGAGCCAGCCGCGCTTTGCGTTGCGCGGTCATTTCCTGCAAACGTCGCTCAAATTCCTGATGCTGGATGCGTCTGCGTTGCCAGTGTGCCAGACCCGGTGAGGCGCTGTCCCACTCCCGCAGCGACCAACTGGCGGTTTCGCGGGAGATTGCTTCCAGTTGCGACGCCAGATGTTCCGCCAGCCAGGCCACTTGCGGCAGTTGCTGCTGTTCAACCGCCTGACGTAGCGCCTGAAGGTGGCCTTCAGCTTCATCCAGACAGGCCTGGAGCAGGGTGCTACGCGTCTGAAAAAGATGGCGATCGAAACGGGCGCTGATCGTGGCATGCTGCGCCACCGGCGCACAGCGTTGGCGCAGGAGAGCGAGCTGATCTTCCAGCTTTTGCAGCAGCATGGCGGTTTTCACTGTAACACTCCGATGAAAATGATAACTGTTATGCTAAAGTAGCGTTCTGGTTTGCGATATGCCTTTATTATGCAACGAATCCTTTTAATCATCACGGGTTGGCTGGCGGTTGTATTGGGGACGCTGGGCGTCGTGTTGCCTGTATTGCCGACGACACCGTTTATCCTGCTGGCTGCCTGGTGCTTTGCCCGCTCATCGCCGCGTTTCCATAACTGGTTACTCTACCGCTCGTGGTTTGGCAGCTATTTGCGATTCTGGCAGAAATATAAGGCTATGCCGCCGGGCGTTAAGCCCCGCGCGATAGTAATGATCCTCATCACCTTCGCCGTATCGCTGTGGTTGACCCCGATGTGGTGGGTGCGGATCCTGCTGCTGGTGATCCTGGCTTGCCTGCTGGTATTTATGTGGCGAATACCTGTGATTGACGAAAAGCAACAAAAGCACTGAAGCATAATAATCGCGGTTGCAATTGCGAGCGGTAGCCAGTAAATTCGACCGTTTTCGAGCACAGGCGCACTGGGTCAAATTAATGCAGCCAACAAAGAGGCCGCTTGAAGGATGAAGTGTATAGTGCGCCGTGAAGTAACACCGTATTAATCAGGCACAAACTTATGACCGCAACTGCACAGCAGCTTGAGTTTCTCAAAAATAGCATTAAAAGCATTCAGGACTACCCGAAACCGGGCATTCTTTTCCGTGATGTCACCAGCTTACTGGAAGATCCGAAAGCTTACGCACTCAGCATCGAATTGCTGGTTGAGCGTTACAAAAATGCAGGCATCACCAAAGTTGTCGGTACCGAAGCTCGCGGCTTTCTGTTTGGCGCGCCGGTAGCGTTGGGTCTGGGCGTTGGCTTTGTGCCGGTGCGTAAACCGCGCAAGCTGCCGCGTGAAACGATCGCTGAAAGCTACGAACTGGAATACGGCACCGATCAACTGGAAATCCACCTTGATGCGATCCACGCCGGTGATAAAGTGCTGGTGGTTGACGATCTGCTGGCAACCGGCGGTACGATTGAAGCGACCGTGAAACTGATCCGTCGTCTGGGCGGCGAAGTGACCGATGCGGCGTTCATCATCAACCTGTTTGACCTCGGCGGCGAACAGCGTCTGGCGCAGCAGGGCATCAACTGTTATAGCCTGGTTCCTTTCCCGGGGCACTAATCGGCTCAACAGCACCTGACGTATTAGCTGAAGACATGACCTCGCTGAATTAGTGAGGTTGTGTTAGCATTCCCCCCTATGAATCCACCTTCCAGCGTTTCAGAGCCAGCCAATGAGTTATCAGGTTTTAGCCCGAAAATGGCGCCCACAAACCTTTGCTGACGTCGTCGGCCAGGAACATGTGCTGACCGCACTGGCGAACGGCTTGTCGTTAGGGCGTATTCACCATGCATATCTTTTTTCCGGTACCCGGGGTGTCGGTAAAACCTCCATTGCCCGTCTGCTGGCAAAGGGACTGAATTGCGAAACCGGCATTACCGCCACGCCGTGCGGCGTGTGTGATAACTGCCGTGAAATCGAACAGGGGCGATTTGTCGATCTGATTGAGATCGATGCTGCCTCGCGCACTAAAGTTGAAGACACCCGGGATCTGCTGGATAACGTCCAGTACGCCCCGGCGCGCGGTCGATTCAAAGTTTATCTGATCGACGAAGTGCATATGCTGTCTCGCCACAGTTTTAACGCGCTGCTCAAAACGCTTGAAGAGCCGCCGTCGCACGTCAAATTCCTGCTGGCGACAACCGATCCGCAGAAGCTGCCGGTGACTATTCTGTCCCGCTGCCTGCAGTTCCATCTTAAGGCGCTGGATGTCGACCAGATCCGCCATCAGCTTGAACACATTCTTAACGAAGAGCAGATAGCCCACGAGCCGCGCGCACTGCAACTGCTTTCCCGTGCGGCCGATGGCAGTTTGCGTGACGCGCTGAGTCTGACCGATCAGGCGATAGCCAGCGGTGATGGCCAGGTTTCCACCCAGGCGGTGAGCGCGATGCTCGGCACGCTGGATGACGATCAGGCGCTGTCGCTGGTGGAGGCGGTAATCGCTGCCGACGGTGAACGGGTGATGACGCTGGTCAACGAGGCCGCAGCGCGGGGAATTGAGTGGGAAGCACTGCTGGTCGAAATGCTTGGTCTGCTGCACCGTATTGCGCTGGTCCAGTTGTCTCCTGCCGCACTCGGCGGCGACATGGCGACGATCGAAGTGCGCATGCGTGAACTGGCGCGCACCGTGCCGCCGGCGGACGTTCAGCTTTATTACCAGACGTTGTTGATTGGCCGTAAAGAACTGCCGTACGCGCCAGACAGACGCATGGGCGTTGAAATGACCTTACTGCGGGCGCTGGCGTTTCATCCGCGTATGCCGCTACCAGAACCCGAGGTTCCGCGACAATCATTTGCCCCTGTCGCGCCAACGGCGGTAATGACGCCGACCCAGGTGCCGCAGCAGTCTGCACCCGCGCAACCGGCCCCGGCAGCACCGCTACCGGAATCCACCAGTCAGGTGCTGGCGGCGCGCAACCAACTGCAACGTGCGCAGGGAGCAACCAAAGCAAAAAAGAGTGAACCGGCAGCCGCACCCCGCGCGCGGCCGGTGAATAACGCTGCGCTGGAAAGACTGGCTTCGGTATCAGAACGCGTACAGGCTCGTCCTGCACCGTCTGCGCTCGAGCAGGCGCCGGCGAAGAAAGAGGCCTATCGCTGGAAGGCGACCACGCCGGTTGCTGAAGTGAAAGAGGTGGTGGCGACACCAAAGGCGCTGAAAAAAGCGCTGGAGCATGAGAAAACGCCGGAACTGGCAGCTAAGCTTGCCGCAGAAGCGATTGAACGCGATCCGTGGGCGGCACAGGTCAGCCAGCTTTCGCTGCCAAAACTGGTTGAGCAGGTCGCGCTCAACGCCTGGAAAGAAGAGAACGATAATGCGGTCTGTCTGCATTTGCGTTCCAGCCAGCGTCACCTGAATTCCAGCGGTGCACAACAAAAGCTGGCGGAAGCACTGAGTCAGCTTGCGGGCTCAACGGTTGAACTGACCATCGTAGAAGATGATAATCCGGCGGTGCGAACGCCGCTGGAGTGGCGTCAGGCGATTTATGAAGAGAAACTTGCGCAGGCGCGTGAGTCGATAGTTGCGGATAACAACATCCAGACCCTGCGTCGGTTCTTCGATGCGGATCTGGATGAAGAGAGTATCCGCCCCATTTGATCGTAAGCGACGCTTATGATTGTCATCCCTTAACGTGATTGAGAGAGAAGCCTATGTTTGGTAAAGGCGGTCTGGGTAACCTGATGAAGCAGGCCCAGCAGATGCAGGAAAAAATGCAGCAGATGCAGGAAGAAATCGCGAAGCTGGAAGTGACCGGTGAATCCGGTGCGGGTCTGGTGAAAGTGACCATTAACGGCGCGCATAACTGCCGTCGCGTGGAGATCGACCCAAGCCTGCTCGAAGATGACAAAGAGATGCTGGAAGATCTGGTTGCTGCTGCGTTTAACGATGCTGCCCGTCGCATTGAAGAGACCCAGAAAGAAAAAATGGCCTCTGTCTCCTCCGGTATGCAACTGCCGCCAGGCTTTAAGATGCCGTTCTGATGCAAACCAGCCCGCTGTTAACTCAGCTTATGGAAGCACTGCGCTGCCTGCCGGGCGTTGGCCCGAAGTCGGCGCAGCGCATGGCGTTTACGCTGCTTCAGCGTGACCGCAGCGGCGGGATGCGTCTGGCGCAAGCGCTCACCCGGGCGATGTCGGAAATCGGTCACTGCGCCGATTGCCGCACCTTCACCGAGCAAGAGGTTTGCAATATCTGTTCAAATCCGCGTCGTCAGGAAAACGGCCAGATTTGCGTGGTCGAGAGTCCTGCGGATATCTATGCGATTGAACAGACCGGGCAGTTTTCCGGGCGCTACTTCGTGCTGATGGGGCATTTGTCGCCGCTCGACGGCATCGGGCCAGATGATATCGGTCTCGACAGACTTGAGCAGCGCCTGTCCTGCGAGCAACTCAGTGAAGTGATCCTCGCGACCAACCCGACGGTCGAAGGGGAAGCCACGGCGAACTACATTGCTGAACTCTGCGCGCAATATGGCGTTGACGCCAGCCGTATCGCACACGGCGTGCCGGTCGGCGGTGAACTGGAGATGGTGGACGGCACCACGCTGTCGCATTCTCTGGCAGGACGCCACAAGATTAAATTCTGAACAAACGGAGGCTGTGCTCGCGGCCTCCGCTTGAAATCCCCCCCGGTTGTCCCCATTTCACCCTCAACGTGTTTTTACCATTGAAAATGGCATTGTTGAGGTAGATCTACATGAAAGGACAAGAAACTCGTGGTTTTCAGTCAGAAGTAAAACAGCTTCTGCATCTGATGATCCATTCTCTGTATTCCAATAAAGAAATCTTCCTGCGTGAGCTTATCTCTAACGCCTCCGATGCGGCAGACAAGCTGCGTTTTCGCGCGCTGTCGAACCCGGACCTCTATGAAGGCGACGGTGAACTGCGTGTACGCGTCTCCTTCGATAAAGATAAGCGTACGTTGACCATCGCCGATAACGGCGTGGGGATGAACCGTGATGACGTGATCGATCATCTGGGGACCATCGCGAAGTCCGGGACCAAATCCTTCCTTGAATCCATGGGCTCCGATCAGGCGAAAGACAGCCAACTGATTGGTCAGTTTGGCGTAGGCTTCTATTCGGCCTTTATTGTCGCGGATAAAGTCACAGTCCGCACTCGTGCCGCAGGCGACAAGCCGGAGAACGGCGTGTTCTGGGAATCAGCGGGCGAAGGTGAATACACCGTTGCCGATATCACCAAAGACGATCGCGGAACGGAAATCACGCTGCATCTGCGTGAAGGCGAAGACGAGTTCCTCGATGACTGGCGCGTACGTTCCATCATCAGCAAATATTCCGACCATATCGCCCTGCCGGTTGAGATAGAAAAACAGGAAGAGAAAGACGGTGAAACCGTCGTTACCTGGGAGAAAATCAACAAGGCGCAGGCGCTGTGGACCCGTAACAAGTCGGAAATCAAAGATGACGAGTACAACGAGTTTTACAAGCATATCGCGCACGATTTTACCGATCCACTGACCTGGAGCCACAACCGCGTAGAAGGGAAGCAGGAGTACACCAGTCTGCTGTACATCCCGTCGCGGGCACCGTGGGACATGTGGAACCGCGATCACAAACATGGCCTGAAGCTGTACGTCCAGCGCGTCTTTATCATGGACGACGCCGAGCAGTTCATGCCGAACTATTTGCGCTTCGTGCGAGGGCTTATTGATTCCAACGATCTGCCGCTGAACGTTTCTCGTGAGATCCTGCAGGACAGCACCGTCACCCGCAACCTGCGTAGCGCACTGACTAAGCGTGTTCTGCAGATGCTGGAAAAACTGGCGAAAGAGGATGTGGAAAAATACCAGACGTTCTGGCAGCAGTTTGGTCTGGTGATGAAAGAAGGGCCGGCGGAAGATCATGCTAACCAGGAAACCATCGCCAAACTGATGCGTTTCGCGTCGACGCATACCGACTCTTCTGCGCAGACCGTCTCTCTGGAAGACTACGTCTCTCGCATGAAAGAAGGGCAGGAGAAGATTTACTACATTACCGCTGACAGCTATGCGGCAGCGAAGAGCAGCCCGCACCTGGAACTGCTGCGTAAGAAAGGCATCGAAGTGCTGTTGCTCTCCGATCGCATTGACGAGTGGATGATGAACTACCTCACCGAGTTTGACGGTAAGGCGTTCCAGTCCGTCGCCAAAGCGGACGAGTCTATCGACAAGCTGGCCGATGAGGTTGATGAAAGCGCGAAAGAAGCGGAAAAAGCGCTGACACCGTTTGTTGAGCGCGTGAAAAACCTGCTGGGCGACCGGGTGAAAGACGTACGTCTGACGCACCGTCTGACCGATACGCCGGCGATTGTCACCACCGACGCGGACGAAATGAGCACCCAGATGGCAAAACTGTTTGCCGCAGCGGGTCAGAACGTACCGGAAGTGAAATACATCTTTGAACTCAATCCGGACCACGTGCTGGTGAAACGCACGGCGGATACCCAGGATGAAGCGCAATTCAACGAGTGGGTTGAACTGCTGCTGGATCAGGCGTTGTTTGCTGAGCGCGGCACGCTCGAAGATCCAAACCAGTTCATCCGCCGCATGAACCAACTGCTGGTTTCCTGATAACTGCGATGTGAATGCCGGATAAGCGTGATTGCTATCCGGCATTTCTTTTAATCGCCTCTCTTTTCTAAATTTTCCCTCATTAACCGTTTCAGCGCTGGCACCTTCCTTGAGACAAATGCGTGATGGTGGTATCGTTTAGCGCTTTTTTAAAAATATCGACAACCTTTAAGGGGATTTTCGTAATGCGTATCATTCTGCTTGGCGCTCCGGGCGCGGGTAAAGGAACTCAGGCTCAGTTCATCATGGAGAAGTATGGTATTCCGCAAATCTCCACCGGTGATATGCTGCGTGCCGCCGTGAAATCTGGCTCCGAGCTGGGCAAACAAGCGAAAGACATCATGGACGCCGGTAAGCTGGTGACGGATGAGCTGGTGATCGCGCTGGTAAAAGAGCGTATCGCGCAGGAAGATTGCCGTAACGGTTTTCTGTTAGATGGTTTCCCGCGCACGATTCCGCAGGCTGACGCCATGAAAGAAGCCGGTATCGTGGTGGATTATGTTCTCGAATTCGACGTACCGGATGAGCTGATCGTTGACCGTATCGTTGGTCGTCGCGTACACGCTGCGTCTGGCCGCGTTTACCACATCAAATTCAACCCGCCTAAGGTTGAAGGTAAAGACGACGTGACCGGCGAAGAGCTGACCACCCGTAAAGACGACCAGGAAGAGACCGTGCGTAAGCGTCTGGTGGAATACCATCAGATGACGGCACCGCTGATTGGTTACTACCAGAAAGAAGCGGCAGCAGGTAACACGCAATACGCGAAAGTTGACGGGACTCAGGCCGTTGCTGACGTGCGCGCCGCGCTGGAAAAAATCCTCGGTTAAGTTTTTCGCGTAGTGAACCTTTTATCAGGCCTGCCATTATCGCGTAGGCCTGATAAGCGTAGCGCCATCAGGCAAATTCTCGTTTTACCTCTCACAGCAATTAGTTCTTCTTACTCACTTTTCCGCTACAATTATCAACAATTTGAATCGATAAGAGGCGGTAATGCGTCAGACGAAAACCGGTATCCTGCTGGCAAATCTTGGTACTCCCGATGCCCCCACTCCGGCGGCAGTAACACGCTATCTCCGGCAATTCTTAAGCGATACACGCGTTGTCGATACGCCCCGTGTATTGTGGTGGCCGCTGCTGCGCGGCGTGATTTTGCCGCTTCGCGCCCCGCGTGTGGCAAAGCTTTATCAGTCTGTCTGGATGGAAGGCGGCTCTCCGCTAATGGTCTACAGCCGTCAACAGCAGCAGGCGCTTGCTGCGCGCCTGGCGGACACGCCCGTCGCGCTGGGCATGAGCTATGGCTCGCCGTCACTGGAAAGCGCGGTGGACGAGCTGCTGGCAAACCACGTGGATCATATCGTCGTGCTGCCGCTGTACCCGCAATATTCCTGCTCAACGGTTGCTGCGGTCTGGGATGAGCTGGCGCGCATTCTGGCGCGTAAACGTCGTATTCCCGGCATTTCGTTTATTCGCGATTACGCCGACGATCGCGCTTATATTGACGCGCTGGCGAACAGTGCGCGGGCTTCGTTCGCCGAACACGGCGAACCGGATTTGCTGCTGTTGTCGTATCACGGTATCCCCCAGCGTTTTGCTGATGAAGGTGACGACTATCCGCAACGCTGTCGCGACACGACCCGTGAGTTGGTTTCTGCGCTCGGTCTGCCGCCAGAAAAAGTAATGATGACCTTCCAGTCGCGTTTTGGTCGTGAACCGTGGCTGACGCCCTACACGGATGAAACGCTGAAGATGTTAGGCGAGAAGGGAACGGGCCATATTCAGGTGATGTGTCCGGGCTTCGCGGCGGATTGTCTGGAGACGCTGGAAGAAATTGCGGTGCAGAATAAAGAGATCTTCCTCGAAGCGGGCGGTAAAAAGTATGAATATATTCCGGCGCTAAATGCCGCGCCGGAACATATCGATATGATGCTGAAACTGACGGCCCCGTACCGCTAACGTGCAGCGTTAATCTGCTGAGTGAAGAAACGCGCACCATCGCGTAAGGCGTCATCGGCAGATTTCATCATGCGTGAGTAGTGCAGAAAGGCGTGCAGCGTGCCGGGATACATTTTGTATTCGCAGGGCTGTTGGTGCGCCTGAAGCGTCTCGAAGAGCAGACGGCTGTCGTCGATCAGCGGGTCAAACTCCGCACCGGCGATAAAGCAGGGCGGCACATCGCGCGTCAGGTCGTTGTTGAACAGGCAATAGTACGGCGACTCGCGATCGTCGGCATCACGCAGATACATTTTTTCGTACATTTCCAAATCCTGACGGCTGAGACCGTCCCAGTCGCCGCCCATCAGTCGTCGACTTGCTGAGTCCTGTAAGCCGTACAGTCCATACCACAACAGCACGCCCGCCACCTTTCCACAAAATATGTGCTTATCGCGCAGCCACAGCGCGCTGGCGAGCGACAGCATCGCGCCAGCGGAATCACCGGCAAAGCCAATGTGCGTCATGTTCAACTGATAGTCGTCCGCCTGCTGATAAAAGAACTGACAGGCGGCAATGGTCTCTTCAATGGCCTGCGGAAAGCGCGCCTCAGGTGAGAGTGAATAGTCGACGCCGATTACCGTGCACTGGGTATAGCTTGCCAGCAGGCGCATGATTCGGTCATGGGTATCCAGATTCCCGAGAATACAACCGCCACCGTGCAGGTAAAACAGCGTGGCCTGACTGTCTGGCGTTGGGCTGTACAGGCGCGTTGTCACCTCTCCCCAGCGCGTAGGGAGGGCATATTCCCGCGTTGGCATTTGCGGTGCATCCGCATTCCAGAAGCGTCGTTCAAGAATGTAGTGTTGGCGCATCGCTGGCACATCATCGGCGGCAGGCCAGGGAGGTAAATCGTCCTGCCGGATATTCAGCACTGCGCGCATCTCGTCTGAAATGCTTGCCAGTACGGGAAGTTTATTCTCTGGTTTCATAAAACGCTCCTTGTGAAATCGACCCATTGTAAAAGCTTCCGTCGTGGAAACTGCGATCCGTTCGTCTGTTATTGAAACTCTGTCGTCCAGAGGGGAATGTGCTACCATGCACCGCTCAGTTATCCACCTGTAAAAACAGCTATGAAATTTCCCGGTAAACGCAAATCCAAACACTATTTCCCTGTCAACGCACGCGATCCACTGCTGCAACAAATCCAGCCTGAAAATGAAACCAGCGCCGCATGGGTGGTGGGGATCGATCAAACGCTGGTCGATATTGAAGCGAAAGTGGATGACGCGTTTGTACAACGTTATGGACTGAGTGCCGGGCATTCACTGGTGATTGAAGACGATGTGGCCGAAGCGCTGTATCAGGAACTGGTGCGTGACAATCTGATCACCCATCAGTTTGCCGGTGGCACGATTGGTAACACCATGCACAACTACTCCGTGCTGGCCGATGACCGTTCGGTGTTGCTGGGCGTGATGTGCAGCAACATCGAAATTGGCAGCTACGCTTACCGCTATTTGTGCAACACCTCCAGCCGGACCGACCTCAACTATCTGCAGGGCGTTGACGGGCCGATTGGCCGCTGCTTTACCCTGATAGGCGAATCCGGTGAGCGTACCTTCGCCATCAGCCCAGGGCACATGAACCAGTTGCGCGCGGAAAGCATTCCGGAAACGGTGATTGCCGGGGCATCGGCGCTGGTGCTGACCTCCTATCTGGTACGCTGCAAGCCGGGCGAGCCGATGCCGGAAGCCACCATGAAGGCCATTGAGTACGCTAAAAAGCACAATGTGCCCGTGGTGCTGACGCTTGGGACCAAATTCGTGATCGCCGATAACCCGCAATGGTGGCAGGGTTTCCTGAAAGAGAACGTCTCAATCCTGGCAATGAATGAAGAAGAGGCCGAAGCGCTGACCGGTGAAAACGATCCGCTGCTGGCATCTGATAAAGCGCTGGACTGGGTCGATCTGGTGTTGTGTACCGCCGGACCGGTAGGGCTGTACATGGCGGGCTTTACCGAAGAGGAAGCCAAACGCAAAACTCAACACCCGTTGTTGCCTGGGGCGATTGCCGAATTTAACCAATATGAGTTCAGCCGCGCGATGCGCCATAAAGACTGTCGCAATCCGCTGCGCGTCTATTCCCATATCGCGCCGTATATGGGCGGTCCGGAAAAGATCATGAACACCAATGGCGCAGGTGACGGCGCGCTGGCGGCGCTGCTGCACGATATTACCGCCAACAGCTATCACCGTTCGAACGTGCCGAATTCCAGTAAGCACAAGTTCACCTGGCTGACCTATTCGTCATTAGCTCAGGTGTGTAAATATGCCAATCGTGTGAGTTATCAGGTACTGAACCAGCACTCTCCGCGTCTGACGCGTGGACTGCCGGAGCGTGAGGATAGCCTCGAAGAGTCGTACTGGGATCGTTAAGTCATTATGCCGGATGGCGACGTAAACGTCCTATCCGGCCTGGCGTAACCATTATCTGTGTCATCATGTAGGCCTGATAAGCGAAGCGCCATCAGGCAAACGAGCCGATGCCACGACGATCACCCGGTCACGATTTCACCCGCAGGGGGTGTTTCCAGCAATTCCAGCATCGTACGGGCGATTTCACGCTCGCCCATCACGACCTGATTAGCGCCGCGTTCGGTAATGTACTCGACCTCATCGTCATAATGCGCACGAGCAATAATCTCAATATTCGGGCATTTCTCGCGGGCAGACGCAACAATTTCACCGGCCTCATAGCCGTTCGGAATCGTGAGGATCAGCCAGCGGGCGCAGTCCAGATGCGCCAGATTCATAATCTCTTCATTGGCGGCATTCCCCAGCACCGCGCGGATCCCGCGCTCGCGTAGTTCATCCACTCGTGTCCGCGACGTTTCGATAACCACTAACGGCATCCCGGCCGCCATCAGTTTTTCACCGAGCAGACTGCCGACACGGCCAAAACCGACCAGCAGCGCGTGGTTGCAGATATCCACCGGAATTTGTTTCTCTTCCTCGATAGCCTCTTCCAGCGTTTGTTCTTCCAGCGTCTCGGTTTTTGCCAGATATTTTTCCAGCAGAGCAAACAGCACCGGGTTGAGCATAATCGACAGAATCGCCCCTGCCAGCACCAGATTTTGCCCTTCCTGCGGCAGCAGGTTCAGCGCCATCCCCAGACCGGCGAGAATAAAGGCGAATTCACCAATCTGCGCCAGGCTGGCGGCGATGGTCAGTGCGGTGCGCGGCGAGTGGCCAAACAGACGCACCAGGAAAAAGGCGGCGACCGACTTACCAAAGATAATGATGGCAAGCGTTGCCAGCACGGCCAGCGGTTGTTGGATCAGAATCAGCGGATCAAACAGCATACCGACGGAGACAAAGAACAGGACGGCAAACGCGTCGCGCAGCGGCAGGGTATCGTGGGCCGCGCGGTGGCTCAGTTCCGATTCATTCAGTACCATCCCGGCAAAGAACGCGCCCAGCGCGAAGGAGACATCAAACAGTTCCACCGCGCCGAAAGCGATACCTAATGCCAGCGCCAGTACGGAAAGGGTAAACAGTTCGCGGGAGCCGGTTGCCGCGCTGCGCGCCATAATCCACGGTACCAGACGGCGGCCAACCAGCATCATAATGGCGATAAAGGCGATAACTTTACCGATGGTAATGCCCATGTCGACGGCCAGCGAGGCGAAGCCGACGTTACCTTTTTCCACCATTCCGGCGACGGCTGGCAGCAGAACCAGCGTCAGTACCATTACCAGATCTTCAACAATCAGCCAGCCGATGGCAATCTGCCCTCGCTGACTGTCGACCAGTTGTCGTTCTTCAAGCGCGCGCAGCAGCACCACGGTACTGGCGGTTGAAAGACATAAACCAAAGACGATACCGGTCATCAGCGACCAGCCCAGCATGGCGGAAAGGGCCATACCCAACAGCGTCGCCACGGCTATCTGGGCGATCGCGCCGGGAATGGCTATCGACTTTACCGCCATCAAATCCTTCAGTGAAAAGTGCAAACCGACGCCGAACATCAGCAGAATAACGCCAAGCTCAGCGAGCTCCGGCGCAAGTTTGGTATCAGCCACAAAGCCTGGCGTAAAAGGACCGGCCAGAACGCCCGCTAACAGATATCCCACCAGAGGAGAAATACGCAGTTTATTGGCAAGCATGCCGAGTATAAAAGCGAGCACAAGGCCGCCAACAATGGTGGTGATAAGCGGGGTGGCGTGATGCATTCCGTCTCCTTTGGTAGCTGATTTCCAAAATTCCAGGTAATAGTTTATGACAATTTTGACTATTATGTTTATGAATAATTATTGAATTTTGAAGAAAACTGCAATTTGAGCTGAAAAAAGCACGGATCGGAAAACGAATGGGTTGTAGACAGAGCAAAGGCTTATGGCAGCAGGCTGAGAGGGCGGCTAAAGTTTAGCTTTAGCCGCAAAAACTCAGGCTTTATGCCGGTTATCAGGTAGGAATATGGTCAAGATCCCCAGAAGTGGCAGGAAAGCACAGATTTTATAGACTAACTCGATGCTGGTATGGTCAGCGAGCAGACCTAACACCGCGGCTCCCAGGCCACCCATCCCAAAGGCAAAACCAAAAAACAGACCAGAAACCATGCCGATACGACCCGGCAGTAGCTCCTGGGCATACACCAGAATGGCGGAAAACGCCGAGGCGAGAATAAAACCAATGATCACCGTTAAAATGCCGGTCCAGTGCAGGGTGGCATAAGGTAAAATCAACGTAAACGGCGCGACGCCGAGGATAGAGCCCCAAATGACATATTTTCTGCCAATCTTATCGCCTAAAGGCCCGCCAATTACCGTTCCTGCAGCAACCGCAAACAGGAAAGCAAAGAGGTGAAATTGCGCGTTTTGTACCGATAATCCGAATTTTTGCATCAGATAAAAGGTGTAATAGCTGCTGATGCTCGCCATATAGAAGTATTTCGAGAAAATCAGGATCAGCAGGACGCTGACCGCAAGCACCACCTTATTGCGCGGCAGTGGATTGATAATCGTTGCTTTTGGTTTCCCCTTGCTCATTCGATGCTGCGCGGCATACCAGCGGCTAATTTGCGCCAGCACAACAATGGCCAGCAGCGCCGCAAGAACGAACCAGGCCACATTACCTTTGCCGTAAGGGGCGATAATCACTGCCGCCAACAACGGACCGAGGGAGCTACCAAAGTTACCTCCCACCTGGAAGATGGACTGGGCAAGACCGTGGCGTCCGCCTGAGGCCATACGCGCCACACGGGACGATTCCGGGTGGAATACCGAAGAACCGGTGCCGACCAGCGCGGCAGCCAACAGCACGGTGCCAAAACTGCCGGCCATTGCCAACAGCACCAGACCGCTTAGCGTAAAGCACATGCCAATCGGCAGCGACCACGGCATCGGGTACTTATCGGTCCAGTAGCCAACCACCGGTTGTAGTAGCGAAGAGGCCAACTGGAAGGTCAGGGTGATCATCCCTATCTGCATAAAGGTCAGTGAAAATTCGGACTGTAATAGCGGATAGATCGCCAGAATTAACGACTGAATCATATCGTTAAGCAGATGTGAAAGGCTGATCGCGCCTAAAATGCCGAACGACGTGCGTGCCTTAGCGACTGGCGCGGACGCACCAGGTGCTGGCTGGGTTTGTTCACTCATTGCCATAGAAAGTCACTTCTGTCTGATTTGCGATGTATGCGCTTTATCCTTCACGCTACCCGGATGCAACGTGAATGATGTTGCGCACAGGGGAATATCGTCATTGTGATTATTACCTGACTAACATACCTGCGGACGAGGTTTGAAGGAAGTCTCAATTCTGAAAACTTATTCGACTATTATTTCAGATAATTGTAATTTCAGCCGAGTGAAGGAATCAGGGAGAGAAACATGAAATTTTTAAAACGGGGTGTGGCGCTGGCACTGTTCGCTGCATTCACGCTGGCAAGTCAGCCTGCTCAGGCTTATGAAAAAGATAAAACCTATAAAATCACCATTCTGCATACCAACGATCACCATGGCCATTTCTGGCGCAGCGAATACGGCGAGTACGGTCTCTCAGCGCAAAAAACGCTGGTGGACGGGATTCGTCGCGAGGTGGCTGCCGAAGGGGGCAGCGTCCTGCTGCTGTCCGGCGGTGACATCAACACTGGCGTACCCGAATCGGATCTACAGGATGCTGAGCCCGACTTTCGCGGGATGAACCTGATTGGTTATGACGCGATGGCGGTCGGTAACCACGAATTTGATAATCCGCTCACCGTCCTGCGTCAGCAGGAGAAGTGGGCGAAGTTCCCGTTTCTCTCAGCCAATATTTACCAGAAAAGTACCGGCGAGCGCCTGTTTAAACCCTGGGCCATTTTTAAACGCCAGGATTTGAAAATCGCGGTGATCGGTTTGACCACCGACGACACGGCGAAAATCGGTAACCCTGAGTTCTTCACCGATATTGAATTTCGCAAACCAGCGGAAGAGGCAAAGGTGGTGATTCAGGAATTGCAGATGAATGAAAAGCCGGACGTCATGATTGCCACCACTCATATGGGGCATTACGACAACGGCAACCACGGATCGAACGCGCCGGGCGACGTTGAAATGGCGCGCAGTCTGCCAGAGGGCGCGCTGGCGATGATTGTGGGTGGTCACTCACAGGACCCGGTGTGCATGGCGGCGGAAAATAAGAAACAGGTGGATTACGTTCCCGGTACGCCGTGTGCACCGGACAAACAGAATGGTATCTGGATCGTGCAGGCTCATGAGTGGGGGAAATACGTGGGTCGCGCGGACTTTGAGTTCCGTAACGGCGAGATGAAAATGGTCAACTATCAGCTGATTCCGGTGAACCTGAAGAAGAAAGTGACCTGGGAAGACGGGAAAAGTGAGCACGTACTTTACACCCCGGAAATCGCGGAGAATGCGCAGATGCTCTCGCTGTTGTCACCGTTCCAGAATAAAGGAAAAGCGCAGTTGGATGTGAAAATTGGTGCGGTGAATGACCGACTGGAAGGTGATCGCAGCAAGGTCCGTTTTGTACAAACCAACATGGGGCATTTGATTCTGGCTGCGCAAATGGCGCGCACCGGTGCCGATTTTGGCGTTATGAGCGGCGGCGGCATTCGTGACTCGATTGACGGCGGGGATATCACCTATAAAAGCGTGCTGAAGGTTCAGCCATTCGGCAACGTTGTCGTATATGCCGACATGAACGGTAAGGATGTGACGGATTATCTGACGGCCGTGGCGCAAATGAAACCGGACTCCGGTGCCTATCCGCAGTTTGCCAGGGTTAGCTTTGTGGCAAAAGAGGGCAAGCTCAACGATTTGAAAATCAACGGCGAGCCGGTTGACCCGGCAAAAACCTACCGTATGGCGACGCTCAGCTTTAACGCGACCGGCGGCGACGGATATCCGCGTATTGATAACAAACCGGGGTACGTCAACACCGGGTTTATTGATGCGGAAGTGCTGAAGGAATACATTCAGAAAAACTCACCGCTGGATGCCAGTGCGTATGAGCCGAAGGGGGAAGTTAGCTGGCAGTAACAGGGCGGAGTGCCGGATGGCGGTGCGGGCACCTTATCCGGCCTACAGGTTAGTGCGGTTTCCTGGCCTGATAAGCGTCGCGCTATCAGGCCATCATTCTATAATCACTTAATCCCGGCGGGCGATATCGGCGAATTCAGCCTCCAGAATCGCGGCTAAATCAACCGCCGCCAGTTCAATATCCAGCCCGCGTTTGCCGCCAGAGACAAAAATGGTGTCAAACGTCCGGGCTGGCGCATCAATCAGCGTCGGTAGACGTTTTTTTTGTCCCAGTGGGCTAATGCCGCCGACCAGATACCCGGTCGTGCGTTGCGCAACCAGCGGATCGGCCATATCGACCTTTTTCGCGCCGAGTGCTTTGGCGACTTTTTTCAGATCCAGTTGTCCGGCCACGGGCGTGACTGCAACCGCCAGATGTTTCATATCGCCATTCACCGCCACCAGCAGCGTTTTGTACACCTGATCGGCATTCAGCCCTAACTTGCGCACCACCTCATCGCCGAAGTTGGTCTCGGCGGGATCGTGGTCGTAGGTATGGATCCTGAACGTAATTTTGTTTTTTTCGAGTAATTTAACGGCGGGTGTCATAGCTATTTTTCCTGGCTAAACCAAATGACGAGTCAAGCATATCTCTAACGAATGTTCGAAATATAGTACCATCTTGCGCAATTATGTTGGCAGGATGCAGAGTTTGAGCGACAATCGACATACACCGTCGCATTAAGCGGCGGCATAATAATAA
This sequence comes from Citrobacter sp. RHB20-C16, assembly GCF_013890155.1. Lineage (NCBI taxonomy): Bacteria > Pseudomonadati > Pseudomonadota > Gammaproteobacteria > Enterobacterales > Enterobacteriaceae > Citrobacter > Citrobacter sp. RHB20-C16. Next base: position 1,403,945 of record NZ_CP057630.1, read on the forward strand.
TGATGAAATTCCTCTTTGACGGGCCAATAGAAATATTGGCCACTTTTTTTATCGCATCAGCTCCGGCAGATTTCCCTCTCCATAAAGGTGCAGCGCGCCGACGGCCACCACATAGCGACCCGCAGGCAGTGCCGCCAGACGATCCCGCCAGGCGATATTGCGTTGATGCATCAGCACATCGTACAGCGACTGACTGAAGGTGTTGGGAAGCGTCAGGTGATTGTCCTGCGGCGGGGAGTCAAGCCACCAGCTCATCATCTGTTGCAGTAACCGGGCGTTGGTGTGCCAGTGCGTTAGTGTGTCCTCCAGCAGTGCCAGGCCGTTGTCTGGCAGTTCACACAACAGTGCAATCTGGCTGGCGGCACCTTCCAGTTCAATCACCGGTTTTTCTGCCTTTTTCGCGGCCTGCAACAGCTGATAATCAATACCGTATTCCGGGCGTAATCCCAACTGTTGCGCCTGGGTGGCCTGCAACACCATCGCGATTTGCCACAGCGGTTGTGTGGAAAACAGCGTCGGAGAGATCCCCAATTCATCGGTCGCGCGATGCAGATTGCGCAACTGCTCCTCGCTGATGCGCTCTTCCAGTGCGGCAAATTCGGGTAGATCGGCAAAAGGGCTGTCATTGCCGGAGACGTCGGCCTCAACAATTAGTGCATCGGCGCTGTTAAGCTTTTTGAGCAGTCTGGCAGGGAGAGGGGACATATCGCGACTGCCCATATGAATACTGCCAATCAGGTGGAAATGGCGGTTGCCGGGCAACGAAACATCAATGGCGGGCCAGGTATAGCGATTGCCGGATAGCGTAGCGAAGAATGTTTTTACCCGGTAAAACAGATCCATGCGACCTCCCTAATCAGAAGCCCATGCTAACGCGTGGCCCAGGGGTGTGCAATGTGTGAATTGCCGGATGGCGGCGCTAAAACGCCATCCGGCATCGCTTACTCTTTCGGTTTAAAGCGCAGCAGTCGGTTCGCGTTGCTCACCACGGTAATGGACGAGAGCGCCATCGCCGCACCGGCAACCACCGGGTTCAGCAACGTACCGGTAAACGGCCACAGAATACCGGCTGCAACAGGAATACCGATGCTGTTGTAGATGAATGCGCCAAGCAGGTTTTGCTTCATGTTTCGAAGCGTTGCGCGGGAAATAGACAGTGCATCTGCCACGCCCATCAGGCTATGACGCATCAGGGTAATTGCAGCGGTTTCGATAGCCACATCGCTGCCGCCGCCCATTGCGATCCCGACATCGGCTTGCGCCAGCGCCGGTGCATCATTGATGCCGTCACCGACCATCGCCACCTGACGCCCCTGGCTTTGCAGACGTTTAATGGCATCGGCTTTACCGTCCGGCAGAACGCCGGCAATCACCTCATCAATTCCCGCCTCTTTGGCGATGGCGTTAGCCGTCGTCGGGTTATCGCCGGTTAACATCACCAGACGATAGCCGGCGCGGTGCAGTCGCTGAAGGGCGGCCACGCTGTCGCTACGCAACGGATCGCGCACGGCCAGCAGCGCTGCCGCTTTACCATCAATCGCCAGCAGCACCGGCGTAGCGCCCTGAGAAGCCTGGGCCGATATCTCGGTTTCCAGTTCGCGAGTGTCAACCTGCTGCTCGTTCAGCAGGGCCTGGTTGCCCAACAACAGCGTATGCCCTTCGGCTTCACCGCTAACGCCTAATCCACGCAGGGTGCGGAAACCGTTGACCTGCGGCAGTGCACCATCACCGGCTTTGTCGAGAATCGCTCGCGCCAGAGGGTGGCTGGAGCCTTGCTCAAGCGCCGCCGCCAGACGCAGCACCTGCGCCTCGTCAGTCTCGCCTACGGTTTTAATCGCCACCACCTGGGGTTTGCCTTCGGTCAGTGTCCCGGTTTTGTCGAAGACCACGGTATCCAGAGTGCTGGCGCGCTGCAGCGCATCGGCATCACGCACCAGTACGCCAAACTCAGCCGCACGACCCACGCCGGAAATAATAGACATTGGAGTTGCCAGACCCAGCGCACACGGACAGGCAATAATCAGTACTGTGGTTGCAATCACCAGGGTGTAGACAATTTGCGGTGCCGGGCCAAAGAAGTACCAGATACCCGCGCTGACCAGCGCAATCACGACCACAACCGGAACAAACACGGCGGAAATCTTATCGGCCATCTGACCGATTTCCGGCTTACTGCTCTGGGCCTGGCGCACCATACGGATAATGCGCGACAGCGTAGTATGGCTGCCGACTGCGCTGGCGCGGAACAACACGCTGCCATCCTGCACAACGGTACCGGCATGCACACTGTCGCCTTCCCCTTTTTGCTGTGGGATAGGTTCGCCGGTAAGCATCGCCTCATCCAGCCAGGCTTCGCCCTGGGTGATTTCACCGTCAACCGGTACGCGGTCGCCGGTGGTCAGACGCAACAGCATCCCCGGTTGAACCTCTGCCAGCGGTACGCTCTTTTCACCGTCTTCTGTCACCACTCGCGCCGTTGGCGGCGTGAGATCGAGTAATTTTTCCAGCGCCTTAGACGAGCGCTGACGCGCGCGGGCTTCCAGCATGTGTCCGAGGTTAATCAGACCAATGATCATCGCGCTGGCTTCATAATAAAGATGACGCGCTTCCATCGGGAACCACTGCGGCCACAGGTTGACGCTCATCGAGTACAACCAGGCTACGCCGGTGCCCAGCGCCACCAGGGTGTCCATCGTGGCGGTGCCGTTCATCAGGCTCTTCCACGCGCTGCGATAAAAATGGCCGCCGGCAAAAACCATCACGGCGAGCGTCGCCAGACCTATCGCCAGCCACAGGCTGCGGTTGTCGGCGGTCACCATCATGTTATCGCCCATCATCCCCCAGACCATCACCGGCACACCCACCAGCAGGGCGACAATCGCCTGCCAGCGGAAGCGTTTCATTATCGCGACGGCGGTTTCCTGCTGGCGCTCACGGCGTTTGAGATCGTCTTCAATCGCCTCCGCGCCATAGCCGGCTTTTTCCACCGCCTGGACTAAATCGGCGGCGGACGCACTGCCCATCACCAGCGCAGTACGTTCCGCGAGGTTTACCCGTGCCTGCGTGACCCCGGGAACGCTTTGCAGCGCATTTTGTACCCGGGAAACACAGCTGGCGCAGCTCATGCCGCTTAACAGCAGCTGTTGGCTCTCATCTTCAGCCGTCGCTGCCGGAAGCTCAGGAGGGACCGCTGCCAGTGCTTCCGACGGGATTGATGACTCCGCCAGCGGTTTAGCCTTTGGGTGGCTTAACTCTGCGCCGTAACCGGCTTGTTTGATGGTGTCGATAAGCGCTTCGGCGCTGGCGGTACCGGTGACGTGCGCTTCAGTCACGGTAACCTCAGCCTGTTCAACATCCGGGCGTTGTTCAAGACTCTCTTTTACGCGTTTGACGCAGTGACCGCAGGACAGGCCGTCCAGGGTCAGGTCGATAGTGTGAGACATCACTTCACTCCTTTATTACAGGGATTAATTGACTGTGATAAAGGTTAAACCTTCCAGCAAGGGGAAGGTCAAGGGATTTGTTTTCACCCTGTTTTTTTAATGTTCCAGTGCGATGGCGCAGACATGTTCGAGGGTGGAAAGGTTGTTGTAAAGTTCCGGTAAGGTCATTTTTTTTCTAATCACGACTTTTAGATTAACCTCTATTTTCCCCTTTTTGACATCGCGGATGGTGATAGCTTCAATAATGTTTTTTTGCTGATTAATACTTTCCACCAGCGTTTGTAGTCCTGATTTTTCGTCAAGAATAATGCGAATCTTAACTTTACCGGGCAATTGATTTTTAGTTTGTAAAAAGATAACAAAATAGCTGAGCTTTATGGCCAGCAGGAACAGGCCTGTGGCAAGAAGCGCATGCATATAAAAACCGGCGCCACTGGTAATTCCCACTCCCGCAGAAGCCCATACAATGGCTGCGGTTGTCAGCCCGGAGATGGCGTCGTCATGGCGATGAAGGATAACACCTGCACCGAGAAAGCCTACGCCGCTGATAATTTGTGCGGCCAGGCGCATCGGATCGCTACGTATATTCATCGAGATTTCCGCGTAATACTCTGCTGACTGAATAGAGACGATGGTCAGAACGCAACTGGCGACGGAAATAATGACGCACGTTTTAAATCCGACAGGCTTTCCTTTCGATTCCCTTTCAAGACCGATGATCCCGCCGAGGATAAAAGCGACGCAAATTTTGCCCAGCGTAATTAACAGAGATTCTCCTTCACCGAATAAGAGGAAGGATAACGTATTCATATTTCCTCCGGAAAACTCACCTCAAACAGCGTAAAAAGGTCTCCTTTTCTGACCCGTAACGCTAGGCGCGGTAGGTATGGATATAGTGCTCAATCAGCGAAAGAAGACGCCGGTTATCGATGCTCTGCAGAATTTTTACCCGCGCACCTTTTGGTTCAGGGATCCCTACATTGAGACGCAACGTGTCACGTCCATAGCGACAGGTCATACCGCGCGTGATGCCTTCCAGAGAGACATCCAGGTAATCTTCCTCCATTGTTGCCAGAGAGGGATCCAGTAACCAGGCAACGGTTAACGCATCATGGATCCAACATCCGGGCAGATGGCGGGTTTGCATAGAGTAGGTGATCCACGGACGAATGGTTTGCGCCAGATAACGGCTAAGCCCGTTTTCTGTTTTTGCCAGACGATCCAAATCGGCGTGAAGCATTTGAGTTTTCGTTGTCACATCCATCGGGACCAGCGTGACGGGCGCGCCGCTGGTAAGCACCGCATGAGCCGCCTCAGGATCCAGACCAAAATTGGTATCTTTCAGGTAGCCCGGCACATTGAATACGCCGCCCATAACAACGATATTTTTGACCGCGTGAACAATCTGCGGGTAAAGCTGCAGGGCAATGGCCACATTGGTGAGTGGACCGGTAGCAACCAACGTGATTTCACCAGGGTTATTACAGATGAGTTCACCTATCGCCTCGGGTGCATGGGGGGGCACCTGCTGGCACAATGCCGGGGCAGGAACTTCCGACCAGAGTTTCCGTAAGCCAAACTGATCGACACCCTGATCCAGTTTTTCACGCCAGGGAAGCGGATCTTCCCGGAGCGCACGCGAGGCTCCACGGTAAACAGAAACGGGAATAGCCAATTGCGCAATGAGATCTTTAGCGACGGCATATCCCACATCTGCTGGCGTATTTCCTGCGACAGTAGTGATCATTTCCAGAGTGATTTGCGGAGCGGCAATCGCCAGCGCTAGCGCCAGGCCGTCATCAATATTCGCGCCGGGAATGCCATTGCCTGGATCGCAGTCAATTATGATACGCATCGATGTATTTTCACGTTGTCTCGGGTTGTACTTCATGTCCCTGGCAGCCACACGATTCTCCTGTTCGTAAATAAAACTCAAATTCAACGCGGCGAACCTCTCCATCCCAATTTTTCAGCATGTCAATTGCCGCACGGGCCATCTTATCGACCGGTTGCAGAACGGCGGTCAAAGAAGGGACGTTGTAAGCCGATTCATGTGTTGCGTTAAAACAGACCAGTGCAACATCTTCAGGGACGCGCAGCCCATGTTCCGCCAGGGCGCGTAAGCAACCCAGTGCCTGCTGTTCATTCGTCGCGAACAACGCGCGCGGTGGCTGGCGTTGCAGCATACGTTTTGTCGCCTCGTAACCTCCGGCGCGGGTATAGTTGGTCGAAAAAATCCATGAAGGATTGACCATTAGCGATGAGGCTTCCAGCGCCTGCTGCCAGCCCCGGATACGATCCTGAGTATTCAGCATTTCACGCGGGCCACAGATGATGCCGATGTCGCGATATCCGTGATCAATCAGATGTTGGGTTACCTGCATCGCCGCCTGTTGTTCATCAACCTGGATAACGCTGACGTTAAGTCCAGGATCCACGCGATCGAGCATAACGCAGGGCGTACCGCTCTCCTGAATCAAATTGATATAAGGATGGCGATCCACACTGGTGTAGATCAGCCCGTCAACCTGGCGGTGCAACATATTATTAATCAGTTCACGTTCACGGCAGCTGCTGTCGCCCGCATCACCCAGCAGGAGTACTTTGCCATCAGCAAATGCTTCGTGTTGCAGAGCATGAGCCATAGAGGCGATAAACGGGTTCGAGATATCCGGTGCGACAAGCCCATAAGTTTGTGTACTCCCTGAAGCCAGCGCACGCGCGATGCCATTGGGTCGATAGCCGGTTTTCTTAATGGCCTGTAGTACACGTTGCCGGGTCGCTTCGGCAACGGGACGTGGACCATTATTAATAACGTAACTAACGACAGCGACGGACGTTCCCGCTTCTTTTGCCACGTCAGAACGTGTTACGCGTTGCGAATGTGATTGAGTCACGAGGCACCTACCTGATTGCGTTCAGAGTGATTTTTTCCAGACAGCATAAGGCGTTATGACCCAAAAATCTTTGGTAAAGAACGCGCATCTCACGTTCTCTGGCCTCAAATTGCATCCTCGGGTAAGTTAAGATCCCGTCCACGGGTTTCTGGTGCAAAGAACGTGGTTACCAGTCCAATTGTGGCCATCAGAGCGAAATAGAGAGCGATTGGCCACCAGTGCCCATAAAACGAGAGCAATGCCGAGGCGATAAGTGGCGCTGTCCCGCCAGACATAATCGAACCGAGCTCTTTTGCAAATGCCATTTTGGTATAACGATTCTTGACACCGAAAAGCTCAACGCCCCATGCAGCCTGAACACCAAAAATACCCAGTGACGCGATTCCCATCCCGGTAATGATCGTTGGGATGACAATCCATGGCTCACGAGAATCCAGCAGCATGAATGCCGGAAAAGCATACAGGATCAGTAACAAGCAGAACCAACGATAGACGATACGTCTGCCGAATCGATCGGAAAGCCAGCCCGCCAGAGGAATAATGGCAAATCCCAGAACCGATGCGATAAACACCGCCACGGTCGGCACTGATTTATCCACCATCAGCACTTTAGCGACATAGCCAATGATAAATCCCTGTGCCAGGTAGGAGGGGCCATTCTCGCCAATGCGTAAGCCGACCATGGTCCAGAACGCACGGGTCCGTTTCCAGAAACTACGTGTATCATGCTGTTGCTGCGCTTTTCCCTCGCGAAGAACTTTTTCTCGCTCGGCCTGCAGGAGGGCCTTTTGACGTTCAAAAACGGGCGTTTCACGCATATGGCGACGAATGAATAGCGCAGCAGCGGCGATAAGAATGCTGCAAAGAAAAGGAATACGCCATCCCCAGCTTAATAAGTCATCTTTGTCCATTTGCAGGACGATGAGCCAAACCAACGAAGCCAGTAATGTTCCGCTGTTTGAGCCCAGCGCGATAATCGAGGAAACCAGCCCACGGCGTTTAACGGGAGCATATTCACCGAGCATCACGGTACCCCCTGAAAGTTCCGCTCCGGCCCCCAGGCCCTGAGAAAATCGAAGGATAACCAGGCATACCGGCGCCCAGACGCCAATCTGGGCGTAGCTGGGGATCAAACCTATTAACATGGTCGACAAGCCCATCAATCCAATCGTGATAACCATGACAATCTTCCGACCATGTTTATCGCCTATCCAGCCAAACAGAAGCGCACCGATGGGGCGAGCAATAAACCCAACGGAATAGGCGGCAAAGCTGGAAAGTAACGCCATGACAGGTGTCGCTTCCGGAAAAAAGACATCGCCAAAGATAATGCCTGCGGCAAGACCGTACAGGGCAAAATCGGCATACTCCATCGTGGTGCCTAACCAGCAGGAAAATGTCGCTCGCCAAAATTCGCGGCGTCCTTCGGGGGTTTCCAGCCGCTCCTGAGCGGCTTGTTGGTTATCCGTCAGGGGAACAGAGGATGAATGCGTGTTCATAAGAACTCCTTGAAGTTATCTGTCGACATACGTCGCAGGCTTGTGCTCTTCACGTTCTACTCGCGTAGATATTATATTTTTACCGGAGATTAATAAATCTACCCGCGTAGAATGATCAAGTAAAAGAGTTAAAATTGCGAAAGCGATCACTTATAACAGGCAATTGTTACAAAAAAAGGTACGCCTGCTTCGATGTTCTTCACTGTTTATGAAGTACGAACGTTCGACGGTTCCGGAAATGTGAAAGTGGCAGTGGTAACGCCCGCGACCTGTGAAGTGACAGGAGGTTACTGGCATCTATTGGATGGGTGTGTGGTGTCAGCCACAAGTACGTTATAATGACACCATGCCACAGCTTAAGGTGCGGAGGACGTGTGAATATCAGCGATGTAGCAAAAAAAACCGGTTTAACCAGTAAAGCGATCCGCTTTTATGAAGAAAAAGGGCTGGTCACGCCGCCGCTGCGTGGTGAAAACGGTTATCGCACCTACGGGCAACAGCATCTCAATGAACTGACGCTGCTGCGCCAGGCGCGCCAGGTCGGATTCAACCTTGAAGAGTGCGGTGAACTGGTAAATCTGTTCAACGATCCGGGGCGTCACAGCGCGGATGTCAAAAAGCGGACGCTGGAGAAAGTGGCTGAAATTGAGCGCCATATCAGCGAATTACAGTCAATGCGCGTACAGTTGCTGGCGCTGGCGGAGTCGTGTCCGGGCGATGACAGCGCGGAATGCCCTATTATTGATAACCTTTCTGGCTGTTGCCACCACAAGGCGCAGGCTTAACGCGCGTCGGGATTAAGCATAAAGACCACCGTGCCGCGATACCACGGGGATGTGCGTAACTGCGCTTCCGCCTGGCTGTCCCGCTTACCGTGCTGTACCAGACCAAGCTTAAAGGGAATTCGCAGGCGGGAGAGGGCGGGCAGGTAGTCCTGATAATTCGTCACCGTGTGCCGTCCCTGATAGCTCTGCACTACCAGTTCATCGATTGGCAGCGCGTTCAGCGTTGCAATGTCACCGGTTTTCGCCCAGTCCAGCAATCCGGTTACCCCAAGAGCAAAATCGGGTGGCAGTTGTTGGCGCAATACCCGCAGAAAGCGGGCGTAGTCGGCGAGTTGATGCGTCGCGGCGTCAAAATCGACCTGTAGCCCTACCACCTGATTTCCCGCCCCCTGCCAGCGCTGCATCAGCCGCACGATGCGTGCCGGAATCGCGTCCGGAACGTCGAGCGTGGTAAAGCGCACGGTAAGCCAGATGGACGGAAACGTCAGGCGGCTGACGGGAAGCCCCAGACGCTGAAACTCCACGCCCTTTGCCCGCATCAATACTTCCCCCTGATGCAGATAGACCGTTTGGGCGCCTCTCAGTTCATCGCTGGCTTTCACCCCTGACCAGAGCCAGAAGGCGGGATGTTCACGGGCGATAACCGTCTCATCCGCCTGCGCCTGTCCCGCCAGTAGCGCGATTACCAGTAGTATTTGAGTTTTTGCGCCCACGGACTGCCCGGATACTGGGTTTTCAACTGCGTGAACCAGCCTTTGCGCTGCTGTTTGTCCACCTCTTCTCCGCCACACTCATTCGTGCCGGACGGGGCGTAACACATGATGGCGCGATACAGTGCGTAACTTCTGTCTTCGTGCTCGGCTTTTGGCGAGGTGATGACCTGCTGGTAGTAACTCTGGCGATCATACTGCCCAACCGGACGCTTGCGGTCGATAGCGGTCTCCAGCACGCCATTCCCTGCGCTGTCTTTCCACAAATCGGCATGGGTTTGTGACGTGCGGAAGAACTCACCCAGACAGTTCAGCGCATGGGCATCATCGGGATTTTTGCTCAGCGTGCCGACGGTCTCATTGAGGCTGCGGCACACGTAACCGACTTCAGCGGCGTCACCGTTCCAGTCAAACGTGCTCAGATTGACGTCGTCGAATGCTTCGCCGATCACCGGCTGTGTGATGGCGCTGGCGAGTTTGCGGTCCTGCAGCCAGTCGCTAAAGCGGTTTTCTGTGAGATCGCGCACCAGCAGCGTATGCAGCGCGATAGTGCGTTCTTCGTTATTCGGTCCCTGGCTGACCTGCTGACGCAACTGTTCAGGCGTCGCCACGGTTTTCAGTACCCGGGAACGATAACGCAGGTTGGTGACCGCGCTGTCCGGGGCAAAAACCGCCTCCGTATCGCCACTGTACACCAGCGTGGCCGTCAGTTTTGCCTGCACATACTGCTGCTGTTCGTTATCCTGGCTCAGCTTCAGCAATGTCGACCAGAAATCACGCGCTTCTGACCACTGCTTTTGACCCATCAGCGCGTTACCGTAGAGAACCTGTTCGCTGAAAGCGAGGATATCGTGAGCCGGAAGTTGTTTTGCCGGGGTAACCGCCTGAAGAATCGCAGCATTGTTTTCTGTCGCCAGCCACAGGTTGAGTTGCAGATCGCGCCACAGCGGCAGTTTTCCGCTTTTTTCAAAAACCGGTTTGCTGGCATCCAGGTTAGCCTGCGTCAGGGTTGGCTTCTGGTCGCTGTTCAGACGAAGGGCGCGTAGCATCTCGGTATAGCTGACGAGAGGGGCGTCGGCGAACGCCTCCTGTACCGATTGATCGTAAAACTGCCTGCCATAGACATTATCGTATTCAATCACCCGGTTTCGCAGCGTCTGCGCATCGGCGGCCTGCCGGAATGCCTGCTCATACAATCCTGCAAGCGACGCCCAGTCCTGCAAATACCAGTGGATGCGACGCAGCATGCCGTGTGCGGAATCGGCATAGCGGCCTTCAGGCCAGCACTGGAGATAGGTGTGCGCCTCTTTTTGCGCGAGTAAGGCGTCTTCACGGTTTATTCGCGCGATATCAAAATCGCCATATTCGCCGACGCTGTTCTGGCTGCTTTTGTTCAGCGCCGTGCGCATCAGCATATATTGCGCGGTTTCCGCCAGCCACGGGCGATCGCTCTTAAGCAGCGACGTGAAGACCTGCGCCGCGCTTTCGTATTCACCCGCGTAAAAATGGGCTGCGGCGTTCAGATAGGTTTTATACGCCAGGGCAGGTGAGTCCGCCGGGAGCGTAGTGAGAGAGGCCGTGATTTGCTCTGCGCTGGCCCCGGAATAGAGTCCCAGACGTGCCTGCGCCAGCGCCTGCTTTTGTTCTGCTGTCAGCGTAGCATCGCTCAGTAGCGCGGCAAAAAACTGACTGACGCTGTCGGCATTATTGGAGACAAAACGGTTTTCCTGCTCACCGTCGTGGTTGAATTCAACCGCCGCTACCTGCAGCGTTGCCATCTGCTGGGCGAGTGTATTGGGTGCATTCTGCGTTTGTGCAGGCGAGTCCGTGCGGACATCATCGTCATCCCACTGCGGGTGATAAGCAAAATAGAAATCGCGTGAGCGGGTGATATCCGCAGGCATCGACTGAACGGGCACAGCAAACGACTTTGCCTCACTCAGCAGGCGCAACAGGTTATCGCGTGAATCATTATCGGGCGTCAGAACAGGGGCGCCTTTTAGCAGACAGCGCGCGTCGCTCCAGGTGCAGTTTGCGATATCAAACGAGGCGAATGCCTGAGGGGCGGCGCTCGCCAGTAATGCACAAAAGCTAAATGCCAGAGGCGTCTTCCTGACCATCATGCGATTCCTGTCATCGGTTTTATCGGGTAAGGGGTCTGATATAGAGCGTGATGCCTTCAACGGCAATCACTTCAACGTGCGTGCCGGCGGGCAGATCGTCGCTGGCGTTGACCGGCCATGAACTGTCGCCAACCCGCATGTGTCCACGACCATTGACCAGAGACGACTCCAGGACAAACCGACGGCCGACCAGTTGCTGGCCGCGCTGGTTGAGCTGACTGTCTGCCGGTTTTTGTTCACGAACGCGTTTCGCCATCCACTTCCACCAGAACCAGGCGGCAAGCAGCGTTAAGACGGCAAAGATAACACCCTGCCATTCCCAGTCGACGGGCAACAGCCAGACCAGAATGCCGGTAATGACCGCCGCGACGCCGCTCCACAACAGATAACCGTTGCCGCCCAACATCTCAGCGGCCAGAAGCAGACCGCCAAGGCTGAGCCAGAAAATATGGGGATGCCCCACAATCATCTCGATCATTATTTATTCCGTTCGCTGGCGCTGTCCTTGATCAGTTCAGTGATCCCGGCAATGGAACCCATCAGGCTGCTGGCATCCAGTGGCATCATCACCACTTTACTGTTACTGGACGAGCCGATTTGCTGTAGCGCTTCGGTATATTTCTGCGCCACAAAGTAATTCACCGCCTGAATATCACCGGAGGCGATCGCTTCAGACACCATTTTGGTCGCGCGGGCTTCCGCTTCAGCGGAACGTTCGCGGGCTTCTGCCTGTAAGAAGGCGGATTGACGCTCCCCTTCAGCTTTCAGGATCTGCGACTGTTTTTCCCCTTCGGCCTTAAGGATTTCTGCCTGGCGCACCCCTTCGGCTTCCAGAATATACGCACGTTTAGTACGTTCCGCTTTCATCTGGGCGTTCATGGAGGAGATCAGTTCAGCCGGTGGGCGGACATCGCGAATCTCGATACGCGTGACTTTAATGCCCCAGGGATTGGTGGCCTCATCGACGATATGCAGCAGTCGGGTATTGATGCTGTCACGCTGGGAGAGCATTTCATCAAGCTCCATCGACCCCAGAACGGTACGGATGTTGGTCATAGTGAGGTTGATGATCGCCAGTTCCAGATTGCTGACCTCATAGGCCGCACGCGGCGCGTCAATCACCTGAATAAAGCAGACGGCATCAATGGTGACGTTGGCGTTATCTTTCGAGATCACTTCCTGCGAGGGAATATCCAGCACCTGCTCCATCATATTGATTTTGCGTCCAATCCGGTCCATGAACGGCACAACGATGCTTAAGCCCGGTTGCAGCGTTTTGGTATAGCGGCCAAATCGCTCTACCGTCCACTGATACCCCTGGGGAACAATTTTCACGCCGGCGCCGACGATGACCAGCGCGACAAAAATGAGAATAGGAATAACAATAAGCATTGAAAAACCTCCTGTTGAACTGTCCATGATGTCGAGATTGGCGATGTTACTCTTGAAATTATACCTGATTCATTAAAGAGAGTTCCCCTCCTGTTAATTAGAGGGATACACTATTTTGCGATAAAACGCGAAAACAGGATAGATAATGCGTGAAAATAGCAGGTTGTTGCAGGTAAACAATGTGGGTTACCAGGTCGGGACCATCAAAATTCTGAATAACATCAGTTTTGACTTACGTCCTGGTGAATTTAAATTAATCACCGGCCCTTCCGGCTGCGGAAAAAGTACCTTACTGAAGATTATTGCGTCGTTGCTCAGTCCGAATAGCGGTGAGATCCGCTTTGGCGGGGAGGATATTGCCACTCTCAACCCGGAGCATTATCGTCAACAGGTTTCGTATTGCGCCCAGACGCCCGCGCTGTTTGGCGATACGGTCTACGATAATCTGATCTTCCCCTGGCAAATCCGTAACCAGCGTCCTGATCCTGGGGCTTTTTTGGCGGACCTGGCCCGCTTTCAACTGCCGGAGTCGATTCTGGCGAAAAATATCAATGCGCTCTCCGGCGGAGAGAAACAGCGCATTTCCCTGATCCGCAATTTACAGTTTTTGCCTCAGGTTTTACTGCTTGATGAAATCACCAGCGCACTGGATGAAAGCAATAAGCGCAATGTGAATGAGATTATTCATCACTATGCTCGCGATAAGCAGATAGGGGTGTTGTGGGTGACTCACGATAAAGACGAAATTAATCATGCGGATGAAATAATCACTCTGATGCCGCATGCCGGAGAAATGCAGGAAGCGCGTAATGAATGAACATAATATTACTAACGAGTCACTGGCATTAGCGATGATGCTGGTGGTGGTGGCGATGCTGATAAGCCATAAAGAGAAACTGGCGCTGGAGAAAGATATTCTCTGGAGCGTCGCTCGCGCCGTGGTTCAACTTATTATCGTCGGCTATGTCCTGAAATATATCTTCGCGGTCAATCATGCTGTCCTGACGTTAGTGATGGTGTTATTCATCTGTTTTAACGCCGCGTATAACGCGCAGAAGCGCAGTAAATATATTGATAAAGCGTTTGTTTCCTCGTTTATTGCCATCACGACGGGGGCAGGGTTAACGCTGGCGGTGCTGGTGCTGTCGGGGTCGATTGAATTTATCCCGATGCAGGTGATCCCCATTTCCGGGATGATCGCTGGTAATGCGATGGTGGCCGTCGGATTGTGCTACAACAATCTCGGTCAGCGTTTCAGCAGCGAACAACAGCAGATTCAGGAAAAACTCAGTCTTGGCGCCACGCCGAAAATGGCGTCTGCGGGCTTGATCCGCGACAGTATTCGCGCCTCGCTGATCCCAACGATCGACTCCGCGAAAACGGTCGGACTGGTGAGTTTGCCGGGGATGATGTCAGGGCTGATCTTTGCCGGTATCGATCCGGTCAAAGCGATTAAATATCAGATTATGGTGACCTTTATGTTGCTCTCAACGGCGAGCCTGTCGACCATCATTGCTTGCTATTTAACCTATCGGAAGTTTTACAACTCGCGCCACCAACTGGTGGTGACGCGTTTGAAGAAATCGTAACCAGCGACTTGCGTAGGCCCGATAAGCGTAGCGCCATCGGGCAACGTAAATCAGTACAACAGCGCGTAGAGCTGACGACGATATTTCGACGCCAGCGCGTCGCCGGTACCCAGCGCGGCAAGAATTTCCTGGAACGTTTTACGTGCCTGACCGTCTGCGGCGGCAAGATCTTTTTTCAGATGACTGAACAGCAGTTCCAGTGCTTCTTCGTTGCGTCCCACCTGATGCAGTTGCAGCGCCAGCTGTGCGGCCAGTCCGGCGTCCTGCGGATTTTCCGCCACCTGTTGTTGCAGTAGCTGAATCTCTGGCGTATCCGCCGCCTGTTTCAACAGTTCAATTTGCGCGACCAGCCCCTGATAACGGGTGTCCTGATCCTGAAGCGGAATGGTTTTCAGCACGGCTTCTGCATCTTCAGAGCGGTTGAGGGCAATCTGCGTTTCCGCCAGTAGCAGGCCGATTTCACTGCTCTGGTTAGATAGCTGCCAGGCGTCTTTCAACAGCGGCAGCGCTTCAATGTAGTTGTCTTCCTGCATCAGCTGCATGGCCTGTTGCGCTTTTAGCTCTTCTTCACGCGGCAGCACTTTGTCGAGCAGGGCGCGAATCACCTCTTCAGGCTGCGGTCCCTGGAAGCCGTCAACCGGCTGACCGTTCTGGAACAAATAGACGGTTGGAATAGCGCGCAGACCGAACTGAGAGGCAATCATCTGCTCGGCATCGCAGTCGAGCTTCGCCAGAATGAACTGGCCGTTGTACTGTGCGGCAAGGCTTTCCAGCACCGGCGTCAGTTGCAGGCAGTGCTGGCTGCGTTCAGACCAGAAGTAGAACAGGACCGGCGTGGTCATCGACAGTTCTAAGGTCTGCTGCAGGTTCGCTTCGTTAATGTTGACAATATTCTGTGTGGACATGGAGTCACTCTCTTGTGTCGATTTCTTTTTTACATGGGGGCTGACGCGTGCGCTTCAACTCATCCGTGCAAAATTTTGTCCATCAGGCGTCCCGGCAGCAGACGTTTGAGCAGCATGACGGCCCAGGTTACCAGCGTGACGGGATAGCGGAGTTTGGGTTTATCGCTGATAAAAGCATGGCGCACTTTGGCGACGACGGCTTCAGGATCGAGCGTAAAACGTGCCGCAATACCGGGGTTTTCCACCGGTTTGTCGTTCTGGGTCTGGTTAACGTTTTCCGTAAAGCGCGTGCGAATAGGGCCGGGTTCAATCAGGCTGACCTTAATTCCGCTGTGACGTAGCTCCATGCGTAACGCATCTGACCAGGCTTCCAGCGCGTATTTACTGGCCGCGTAGGCGCCGCGTCCGGGTGTGGAGATAAGCCCCATCACCGAGGAGGTCATCACGATCCGACCTTCGCCGTGCGGCAGCATGGCCGGTAACAGACGCATCGTGAGCTGATGAGCGCCAAAGAAATTGGCGGAGAATTGCTGCTCCATCTGCGCGCGGCTGATGGTGGGCAGCGGACCGTAGACGCCGTACCCGGCATTGTTAAAGATCCCGTATAAGCAGTTATCGGTCAGGGCGATCACCTCGTCAGCGGCGCGATCCACGCTCTCAGGCGAGTCGAGGTCGATCAATACGCCGGTGAATCCCATATTATTCATGCGCGTGACATCGTCGGGTTTGCGGCAGCCGGCGAGAACCTGAAAACCCTGACGCTTCAGCTCAAGCGCGCTTTCCAGGCCGATACCGCTGGAACATCCTGTTATTAAGACCGATTTTTGCATAACTTTACCTGTCAGGATCTCCGTTGAGTTAAGACTCGTGTTTTACTAAAGGACTCAGCTGCTTCGCCATCCAGTCAGCGATAAACGGCTGGGCATCGCGGTTAGGGTGAATACCATCATCCTGCATCCACTGCGGTTTTAGATAGACCTCTTCCATAAAAAAGGGTAACAGAGGAATATCAAATTCTTTGGCGAGCTTTGGATAGAGCGCGCTAAAGGTTTCATTATACCGACGGCCATAGTTTGCGGGCAGGCGAATTTGCATCAGCAACGGCTCGGCGTTCGCCGCCTTCACGTCCTGCACGATGGTACGCAGCGTTTGTTCGGTCTGTTGCGGCGCAAAGCCGCGTAGCCCGTCGTTGCCGCCCAGCTCAACCAGCACCCAGCGCGGTTGATGCTGTTTGAGTAGCGCAGGCAGGCGCGCCAGCGCTTGCTGGGAGGTGTCGCCGCTGATGCTGGCGTTCACCACGGTGGTTTTGCTCTGCCATTTGTCGTTGAGCAGTGCAGGCCAGGCGGCACTGGCGGACATTCGGTACCCGGCGCTCAGGCTGTCGCCGAGGATTAACAACGTGTCAGCCGCAGCGGCCCGACAGGTAAACAGGATCAGGAACAGGAAAGGCAAATGCCAGCGGAAAACATTGTTGAAGTTCATCATCTTAAGAAGTCCGTCGGTCAGGGGGAGCACGAGCTTTCCATCCTTACCGGAGTTGACCTGGTTGTCAAACGCGCCGAGACCATTGCGCTGATTGGCGAGTCGGGTTCGGGGAAATCTACGCTGCTGGCGATCCTCGCCGGACTGGACGATGGCACCGACGGCGCCGTCAATCTGGTGGGGAAACCGTTGCATCAGATGGATGAAGAGGCCCGGGCTCAACTGCGTGCACAGCATGTCGGTTTTGTCTTTCAGTCATTTATGTTGATTCCCACGCTGAATGCACTGGAAAACGTCGAACTTCCCGCACTACTGCGCGGCGAAAACAGCGGACAAAGTAAAGCGGGAGCGAAAGCCCTGCTGGAACAACTGGGTCTGGGCAAGCGTCTGGACCATCTTCCGGCGCAGCTTTCCGGTGGTGAGCAGCAGCGCGTGGCGTTGGCGCGCGCTTTTAATGGTCGCCCGGACGTCCTGTTTGCCGATGAACCAACGGGGAACCTCGACCGGCAGACCGGTGAAAAAATTGCCGATCTGCTCTTTTCGCTTAACCGCGAACACGGCACCACGCTGATTCTGGTGACTCACGATCCGCAACTGGCGGCGCGCTGCAACCGACGACTGCGCCTGGTGAATGGACAGTTGCAGGAGGAGGCATGATCGCACGCTGGTTCTGGCGCGAATGGCGCTCGCCGTCGCTGTTGATTGTCTGGCTGGCGCTGAGTCTGGCGGTGGCCTGCGTGTTGGCGCTGGGCAACATCAGCGACCGGATGGAAAAAGGGTTAAGTCAGCAAAGCCGCGAGTTCATGGCGGGGGACCGGGCACTGCGCAGCTCACGCGAGGTGCCGCAGGCGTGGATTGACGATGCGCGTCAGCGCGGTCTGAAGGTCGGAGAACAACTGACCTTTGCCACCATGACCTTTGCTGGCGATACGCCACAGCTGGCGAACGTCAAAGCGGTCGATGACATCTATCCGATGTACGGCGAGCTGGAAACCAATCCGCCGGGGCTCAAGCCACAGCAGGGAACGGTACTGTTGGCGCCGCGACTGATGGCGTTGCTGAACCTGAAAATCGGCGACACTATTGATGTCGGCGACGCCACGCTGCGCATTGCTGGGGAAGTGGTGCAGGAGCCAGACTCCGGCTTTAACCCCTTCCAGATGGCGCCGCGTCTGTTAATGAATACAGCGGATGTTGCGAAAACCGGTGCCGTGCAGCCCGGCAGTCGCGTCACGTGGCGCTATAAATTTGGTGGCACGCCGCAACAGCTTGACGGCTATGAAAAGTGGCTACTACCGCAGCTGAAGCCGGAACATCGCTGGTACGGACTTGAACAGGACGACGGCGCGCTGGGCAAATCCCTGGAGCGTTCGCAACAATTTCTTCTTCTTTCGGCACTGTTAACACTGCTACTGGCCGTCGCTGCCGTGGCGGTGGCGATGAATCACTACTGTCGCAGTCGTTATGATCTGGTGGCGATTCTGAAAACGCTCGGTGCGGGCAGGGCACAACTGCGAAAACTGATTGTCGGGCAGTGGCTGATGGTACTGGCGCTTTCCGCCGTGACGGGCGGGGCGATCGGCCTGTTATTCGAAAAGATGCTAATGGTACTGCTTAAACCGGTGCTGCCCGCCGCGCTGCCGCCTGCCAGTTTCTGGCCGTGGATCTGGGCGTTGGGCACCATGACGGTGATCTCGCTGCTGGTCGGTTTGCGTCCCTATCGCTTGTTATTAGCTACCCAGCCGCTGCGCGTCTTGCGTCGTGACGTGGTGGCCAACGTCTGGCCGCTGAAATTCTATTTGCCGATCGTGACCGTGGTGGTGGTGGTGTTACTGGCCGGGTTAATGGGGGGCAGTCCGTTGCTGTGGGCGGTGCTGGCGGGGGCGGTCGTGCTGGCGCTGCTGTGCGGCGTGTTGGGCTGGATGCTGCTGAACGTTCTGCGTGGGATGACGCTGTCGTCGTTGCCGCTGCGCCTCGCGGTCAGTCGTCTGTTACGTCAGCCGTGGTCGACGCTGAGCCAGCTGTCAGCGTTTTCGCTGTCGTTTATGCTACTGGCACTGCTGCTGGTTTTACGCGGTGATCTGCTGGATCGCTGGCAGCAGCAGCTTCCGCCGGAAAGTCCCAATTATTTTCTGATCAACATTGCCCCGGAGCAGGTGCCGCAGGTGAAGGCATTTCTTTCCGAGCATCAGGTGATCCCGGAAGCGTTCTACCCGATCGTGCGGGCGCGGTTGACGGCGATAAACAACACGCCGACAGAAGGGGGACAAGATGAGTCTCTGAATCGTGAGCTGAATCTGACCTGGCAGGATACCCGTCCGGATCACAACCCCATCACCGCCGGTAACTGGCCGCCAGGAAAAGGCGAGGTATCGATGGAAGAGGGGCTGGCAAAACGGTTGAACGTTTCACTCGGCGACAGCGTCACTTTTATGGGTGACACTCAGGCGTTCAGTGCGAAGGTGACCAGTTTGCGCCGGGTCGACTGGGAAAGCCTGCGCCCTAACTTTTTCTTTATCTTTCCGTCCGGCGCGCTGGATGGTCAGCCGCAAAGCTGGCTGACCAGCTTCCGCTGGGAAAACGGCAACGGCATGCTGACGCAACTTAATCGTGAGTTCCCGACGATTAGCCTGTTAGACATCGGCGCGATCCTTAAGCAGGTAGGGCAGGTGCTGGAGCAGGTTAGCCGGGCGCTGGAGGTCATGGTTGTGCTGGTAACCGCCTGCGGCATGCTGTTGCTACTGGCGCAGGTGCAGGTCGGCATGCGCCAGCGCCATCAGGAACTGGTAGTCTGGCGTACGTTAGGCGCGGGCAAAAAACTCCTGCGCACTACGCTGTGGTGTGAATTTGCCATGCTGGGGCTGGTCTCCGGGCTGGTGGCGTCCATCGGCGCGGAAACCGCGCTGGCGGTGCTGCAAACGCAGGTGTTTGACTTCCCGTGGGAACCTGACTGGCGCTTGTGGATTGTCCTGCCTCTTTGCGGCGCGCTTTTACTTTCTCTTTGCGGGGGCTGGCTCGGTGTCCGTCTGCTAAAAGGGAAAGCGTTGTTCCGTCAGTTTACTGTTTAATCCCGTGATAATGACGCGCCGGTTTTTATGCTGGCGCGTACTTTCTTAGTAGCATAAATTGATAACCCCTCGCTATTTAACGGCACAAATCATTAAAAACCCGCCAACACGTCAGTGTTAATACCAGTTAATATTCAAGCGCTGAATAATTAGCAGGAAATCTATCAAGGAAAAATAATGACTATAAAAACAACAGCGCTGGCGGCATCGATCGGCGCAGCAGTGGCATTAACGTCTTTCGCCTCTCAGGCGGAAATCACCGTTCTGAAACAAGATCCGCAGGCGGGCAATCCGCTGAGCCGTCTCAACTTTACCGTTGGCGGGAGTATTCGTCCTCAGTTCCAGAACATGACGGGCGATGACGGCGCAAATGGCTATAAACGTAATGGCTTCGACGGCGGTACCCGTTTCCGCTTCGCGGCAGATTACTATCTGTTTGATGACATCAGTTGGATCAGCTTCTACGAGCTGGGCGTTAACATTCCGGCGCAGTTCAACTGGGACAATCACTATGCTGACGGCGCGCATGACACCACGCGTCGTATGCTTTACACCGGTCTGAAGAGCGATACCTGGGGTACGCTGACCTTCGGTCAACAGAACAGCATCTACTACGATGTGGTCGGTGCGAAAACCGATATCTGGGACTACGACATGATTGGTCAGGCACCGGGTAACGGGATTAACGGCGACTATGATGGTTCTTACCGTTCCCGCAAAATGCTGAAATATAAGAAAACGGTTGGTGATGTTGATCTCTACGCATCTTATCTGTTCAGCGACGACTACAACCCGAATAATGGCCTGAACTACAAGCGTAAAGGCGGTGGTTCACTGGGTGCGGATTATCACATTACTGACGATCTGAGCTGGGGTACGGCGTGGAACTACACCCGTGCGGAAATGCGCGGTAACGGCAGCAAAACGTACGATCAGAACATCGTGGGTACTGCCCTGAGCTGGACCCCGGATAACTGGACCTTCTCACTGGGCGGCGGCTGGTACCAGAACTTTATGACCACCAAAAAAGTGTCTGTTAACGACTACTTTGCCGGTGATGCGTGGGGTCTGGAATACTTTGCGGGCTATACATTCCCAATCAACCAGTATGCGTTGAAATCCGTTCAGCCGTACTTCATGGGTGACCGTATTGAATACGTGAATGGTCGCAACTACCTGCGTACCGACAACGGCGTGGGTATCAGCTTCCAGCTGGATTATGGCTTCCGTGTTGATTACGAACACGTCTTTACCTCCAGCACCGATAACTTGGGTGATATGAACCTGGTGCGTCTGCGTTACGACTTCTGAGTCTGATGCTGTGCCCGGTGACGCTAACGCTTACCGGGCCTACAAATCATCACCCTCCGGCGTTTTTCAACCGCGCAACCACGCCTCAACCTCTTCAAATGTTCCACGAAAGACAATCTGTCCGGCTTTCTTTTCCAGTTGATAGCGATACATCGGATCGTAGTATTCTTCCAGCAGCGGCACTAACCAACTGAAATGCGCTTCGGTGCTGCCGGTCTGACGCTGTGCCTCCAGTGCCACGTCCAGCCTGGCGGTTAACTCGTTAAACCGCTGCAAACCCAGACGCCGTTGAATTGCAAAAAGCCCATGATGCAGATAGTTGCTGTATTCCTGCCATCCCGGCTCTTCGCCATACGCATGGGTGAAATCATGATGCATCCGCACGAAATACTCTTCCCGCAGACGCTCAAGACGGCGCCCGAACGGATCGTCAATCACGGCGATAGCGGCCTGCGTCATGCGCTCGCGCAGACATTCCGGCAGATGGTTAGCGCCAATCATCCGGCCTTCATCTTCCAGCACCCAGCGCGTGGCCTGCTTTTTGAGCAGCGTCACCGCCAGCAGATTTTCAAAACTGGCCTGACTGAGCTGGGGTTCCAGCGTGCGCCCAAAAGAGGAGCCGCGATGATGGGCTAATCCCTCAAGATCTACGCCGTTTTCCTGCTTTTGCACCAGTTGTGTTTTGCCATTGCCGGTACAGCCGCCAATTAGCACGATCGGTTTTTGGACCTGTTCTTCCGTGGCGGCAATCGCGGCCTGGCGTAGCGCTTTGTAGCCACCGTTGATCAACGGGTAATCCACGCCGGATTCACGTAGCCACTGCTGGACAATGTGCGAACGCTGACCGCCCCGGGCGCAGCAGAGATAGCCCTGCGGGTGTTGCTGGCAGGCTTTGCGCCAGGCAGCCAGACGCTGCTGGCGAATCTCGCCGCTGACCAGTTGATGGCCGAGCTCAAGTGCAGCTTCTGGCCCCTGGCGTTTATAGCAGGTACCCACGGCGGCACGCTCGTCATCATTCATTAAGGGTAAATTTATCGCGCCCGGTATGGCACCTTGCTGAAATTCAACCGGCGCGCGGACATCGATTAAGGGCGTATCGGCGGTAAGTATCGCGCGATAGTCCGTTCCATCGTTCATGAGAAATCCTGAAGAAGACAAACAGCAATGGACGGGATTTTACGCGCGGAACGAGAGGGCGGGGAAGTATAAGTTAAACTTCCCCGCATTTTAGGCTTACTTGAGCTGAGTTTGCGCCCAGAGGATACCGCTGGCGTATTCCGGCGGCAGCAGCGGCGCGAGGGCTTCCAGCGTGGCGCTCAGGCGCGCGGTATCGCTGTCGGTCAGATTCAGATGACCCACTTTACGCCCCGGACGCACTTCTTTGTCGTACCAGTGCAGATGCACTAACGGCAGTTTCAGCCAGTCGTAGTTCAGATCGCTGCCAATCAGATTCACCATTACCGACGGACTGTCCACCACCGGTGACGGCAGCGGCAGGCCGGTAATCGCCCGCAGATGCAGCTCAAACTGGCTGATGCTGGCGCCGTTTTGCGTCCAGTGACCGCTGTTGTGCACGCGCGGGGCCAGTTCGTTGATCAGCAGACCTTCCGGCGTAACAAAACACTCCATCGCCATCACGCCAACGTAACCCAGCTCCTGCATGATGGCCGAAAGCATGGCTTCGGCCTGCGCTTGTTGCTTCGCGTCGGCTCGAGGGAAGGCGACGCTGGTGCGCAGAATACCGTCCTGATGCAGGTTACGCGTCAACGGGTAGAACACCGTGCTGCCGTCATGCGCGCGTGCGCCAACGAGCGACACTTCACCCGAGAAATTAATGCCTTGCTCAACAATGCATTCGCCGTAGTTATCGTCAGGCAGTTGATCGGTTTCACTGGCGCGTAAACGCCACTGACCACGACCGTCATAACCACCGACACGACGTTTCACGATCGCCAGTTCGCCTAAACGGTGAAAGACAGCAGGCCATTCGCTTTTGTCGGTCAGCAACTGCCATGGCGCGGTCGCCAGGCCGAGCTTATCGAAAAGCTGTTTTTGCGTCAGGCGATCAGCAATAATTGGGAATACATCACGGTTAACGAAAGCCGGATGACGCGCCAGTTCACGTGTTAACGCGGTTTCCGGCCAGCGCTCGATTTCTGCGGTAATCACGCTTTGCTGAAAAGGCACGGCAGCCGGTTCCGCATCCAGCCCCACCGGCCAGACGGCGATACCCAGCGGTTCACCGGCCTGACGGAGCATCCGGCCTAACTGCCCGTTGCCCAGTACGCAAACCTGTTTCATGCCGCACCTCGCGGATCCGGATTCTCCAACACCTCATCCGTTTGCGCCTTGCGCCAGTCGTTCAGGCGCTGATGCAATGCCTTATCATGCGTCGCCAGAATCTGCGCCGCCAGCAGCGCCGCGTTAGCCGCGCCCGCTTTACCAATTGCCAGTGTACCGACCGGAATACCGCGCGGCATCTGCACGATTGAGTACAGGCTATCAACGCCGCTCAGCGCTGCACTTTGTACCGGAACGCCCAATACCGGCACCAGCGTTTTCGCCGCAATCATACCTGGAAGATGGGCAGCGCCACCTGCGCCAGCAATAATTACCTGATAGCCGTTCTCTTCGGCGCTTTCGGCAAAGCTGAACAGTTTATCGGGGGTGCGGTGGGCAGAAACCACTTCTACGTGATGTGGGACATCCAGGATTTCAAAGATTTCGGCGGCGAACTGCATGGTAGCCCAGTCGCTTTTGGACCCCATCACGATGGCGACACGCGCCGGATTATTGCGGGAAGACATGCGTCTGAAAACTCCTGTGGTGCGGGACACGCTGCTTTTGAGGCCACAGAGAATAGCACGATACAACGCCAAGGAAAACGGTTGCGTAGCTGGATTTTAAGGCTTCCTGCGATGTCAAAAGAGATTTCGCTGGAAACGTACCGGTTCTAACAGAAGCGGATCAACCCCCTCTGTGCCCCCTGACAAAAAGGGACTCTGTGGATCATGCTTTTTGAAATTGCTGTTGGCTTGATGTTGATTGTAAGTCGCGTAGCAATATTGACATCCATGCAGGCAGGTGTTGTAGGCACCGATGTCTATACTTTTGACACATCCACAGGCCTCACGTTGACCTGTATCTTTGCTGTTGGGTATTAATAAGCCAAACAAGTCATTAATAAGCGCCTCATCAATACACTTACCGTGTTGAATACCCTGCCCGGTAAGATTGACTTCTTCTGCACAGGAGTAAATATCCAGCCCATGTTGCCGGGCAATATCCGCCAATTTTTGCGACAGCGCTAAGCAGAGTGGCTGGTTCTGTGTGATATCGCTGTAAATGAGCGAATCAATCGCCTTCAGGTTTTTTTCTGTTTTTTGATAGAAATCAGCGAAGCTAATCACGACGCGCCGGGTATAGCCTTCTAATTCGGTGGCGATTTTACTGAACAGGCGGATATGTTCGTCAAACGGAAGGAGATTTGAAAACAAAATAGGGTCATAGCGCCAGATGACTTTTTCAGCGCCAACTTTTGCTGACAGTCGTTTGAATACGTCGAGTGCTTTATGCGGATTTAAGGTTTTAGACTCAATCAAGCGCGGGTACCCGGTGAGGGTAAACTGGAAATAAAAACGGTGACCGATGTCAGTGAGCTCATCGATATAGGGAAGCAGTTTCGTCGGGTTGCGTGTCCAGAATACGATCGCATCAACATCTTCAGGCCGCAATGACACCCGAGAGATCTGGTGATAGTTAAAGGGATTGCGGGTCAGCAAAAAACCCTCGCGAATGCGGTTCATTAACCACTCGCTGTAGAAAGCGGGTATATCGGTGCGACGGCTGGCACTAATGATCATCGCGAGTATTCCAGTATTTGGTAGTCAAGATATCTGTTAGTTAATATAGGGTTATCAGTTATTTTACACTTACAGCTATCGTCTTTTTCAAGGCACAGCATCAGGCATTCCTGTGGATATTCAAAATGAATGTCTAGCGCTTTCAGGCCCTGGCCAGCGTTCCCCATATATTGAGTAACATTATGCTTGTCAATTGTTGAAAAACCATTATTTATTAATGCATCATGAATAATTTTGAAAATACCTACATGTGTACTTGACTGCTCAAAAGAAGTATTTATATAAGAGTTGAGAAAGTAGAGTTTGTTTTTCTTGGTTTTTACAATATCATGGGCAAGTTGTTGAATATCTGATGACTGTTCAATGTCTTTAAGTGATTTGGGAAAAATAAACACATCAAATTTGCCCAGAGTCTTCGAGCTGATTTGGTTAACAGCACGTGATGTCAGATATAAGTTGTCTTTTCCTTGTGGAAGCAGTTGTCTTGTTTTCCAGTGACATACATCGTAACCATAATAGTTAAAGTTGATGCCCGTAAGATTATGAAGGAGGGCAAAGTAATCGGGGTATAAACCACACCCCATAGAGGCAATGTTTATGTCGGTTACGTTATTGTTATTTAGCCTTTTCAGAAGCAAATTGGCTAAAATACAATATTCAAAATAGTAGGCGGGAAGGTATTTTAACGCATATATTTTTTGGTAGACTTCGTCATCATAGTTATCATTCAAAGGTAAAAATTCGGAATGGTCACATAAAAAACCATTCCTCATTAAGCTCCGATGAAAACTAAGCACAGTTGTACGAATAAAATCTTGATCGATATTCATCATTGCCCTTACTTTTTAAATTTGTTTTAGCATAACCAACCAAACTTAGAGGGTAATGATCTGAATCATGATTTTATAATGAGAATGTTTTTCTCAAAACGGGAAAGCGATCAGTTCCACATCGTCCGGCGTGACTTTAACCATCGATCCTTCCGTATGCCAGGCACCTAACACGACGCGAAAGGCGGGTTCGCCATTAGCCGTGAGCGGGTGGACATCAGGACGGTGAGTATGGCCGTGAATCAGCCACTGGACATGATGTTTTTCCATTTCCGCGATCACCGCATGTGGGTTGACGTCCATGATTTCCAGCGATTTGCTGCGGTTAGCGGCTTTACTGTCGGCACGCATTCGGGCGGCCACGCGTTTGCGAATACACAGCGGCAGGGCGAGGAACAGCGTTTGCAGCCAGCGTTGATGGACTTTTGCGCGAAATGCCTGATAACCCGCGTCATCGGTGCACAGCGTATCGCCGTGCAGGATAAGCACCCGGCGACCGTACAGATTGAGCACTTTTTCCTGGGGGAGCAACGTCATGCCGCTTTCGCAGGCGAAGCGTTTGCCAATCAGGAAGTCACGATTACCGTGAATAAAGAAACAGGGGACGCCGGAATCAACAACCGCTTTAATGGCGGTGGCGATTTCACGATGTAACGGGTTGGGATCGTCATCGCCAATCCACGCTTCGAACAGGTCGCCCAGGATATACAGGGCGTCAGCCTGACGGGCTTCACCCGCTAAAAAACGCAGAAAACCGGCGGTGATCGCCGGTTCTTCCGTGCAGAGATGAAGATCTGCAATAAACAGTGTCGTCACGATTACTCGCTGACGGTCACGTTTTCGATAATGACGTCTTCTTTCGGTACGTCCTGGTGCATGCCGCTGCGACCGGTAGAAACGCCCTTGATTTTGTCAACCACGTCCATCCCTTCAACCACTTCCGCAAAGACGCAGTAGCCCCAGCCCTGCATGCTTTCGGCGGAGAAGTTCAGGAAGTCGTTGTCGGCAACGTTGATGAAGAACTGCGCCGTTGCGGAGTGCGGAGCCTGAGTACGCGCCATTGCCAGCGTACCACGGGTGTTTTTCAGACCGTTGTTGGCTTCGTTTTTGATAGCGTCTTTGGTGGCTTTCTGTTTCATGCCAGGCTCAAAACCGCCGCCCTGAATCATAAAACCATTGATCACACGGTGGAAAATGGTGTTGTTGTAAAAACCTTCGCGGCAGTAGTCCAGGAAGTTTTTAACTGTTTCAGGCGCTTTATCATCAAACGTTTTGATTACGATATCGCCGTGATTAGTGTGGAAAGTAACCATTTTTGCATCCTGTTCCGATATAGTAGTGCTTTAACCCAACTAAGGGTCAGAGTTAGGGAGGTGTTATAGCATAACCGCACGCTGCGATCACCTCGCAAAGTGTGCTGCTTCCCGTCCGAATTATGGGTATTATACAGACTTTGTTATCCACACACGTCTTACACGGAATCTTCGATGTTAAAAATCTTTAATACACTGACGCGCCAAAAAGAGGAATTCAAACCCATTCATGCCGGGGAAGTCGGCATGTACGTGTGTGGTATTACCGTTTACGATCTCTGTCATATTGGTCATGGCCGTACGTTTGTGGCGTTTGACGTGGTGGCGCGCTATCTGCGCTTTCTGGGCTACAAGCTGAAGTACGTGCGTAACATCACCGATATCGACGATAAAATCATTAAACGCGCAAATGAAAACGGCGAAAGCTTTGTGGCGCTGGTGGATCGTATGATCGCCGAAATGCACAACGACTTTGATGCGCTAAATATTCTGCGTCCGGACCTGGAGCCGCGCGCGACTCACCATATCGCTGAAATCATTGAAATCACTGAACAGCTCATTGCTAAAGGTCACGCCTATGTGGCGGATAACGGCGACGTGATGTTCGATGTCCCGACCGACCCAAACTACGGCCAGTTGTCGCGCCAGGATCTGGACCAACTGCAGGCCGGCGCGCGCGTGGATGTGGTCGATGTGAAACGTAACCCGATGGACTTCGTGCTGTGGAAAATGTCCAAAGAGGGCGAGCCGAGCTGGCCGTCACCGTGGGGCGCAGGCCGTCCTGGCTGGCATATTGAATGTTCCGCGATGAACTGCAAACAGCTGGGTAATCACTTTGATATCCACGGCGGCGGTTCTGATCTGATGTTCCCGCACCACGAAAACGAAATTGCCCAGTCCACCTGTGCGCATGACGGTGAGTACGTGAATTACTGGATGCACTCCGGGATGGTGATGGTTGACCGCGAAAAGATGTCCAAATCGCTGGGTAACTTCTTTACCGTACGCGACGTGCTGAAGTATTACGACGCGGAAACCGTGCGCTACTTCCTGATGTCCGGCCACTATCGCAGCCAGTTGAACTACAGTGAAGAGAACCTGAAGCAGGCGCGTTCTGCGCTGGAGCGCTTGTACACCGCGCTGCGCGGGACGGATACGTCGGTCGCGCCAGCCGGTGGCGAGGCGTTTGAAGCGCGCTTTGTTGAGGCGATGAATGACGATTTCAACACCCCGGAAGCCTACTCCGTACTGTTCGACATGACGCGTGAAGTGAACCGTCTGAAGAGCGAAGATATGGCTGCCGCGAACGCGATGGCCTCACATCTGCGTAAGATCTCTGGCGTGCTGGGACTGCTGGAGCAGGATCCAGAAGCGTTTCTGCAAAGCGGTGCGCAGGCGGATGACGGTGAAGTTGCGGAAATTGAAGCGCTGATTCAACAGCGCCTGGATGCCCGTAAAGCCAAAGACTGGGCGGCGGCGGATGCGGCGCGTGACCGTCTGAACGAAATGGGCATCGTGCTGGAAGATGGCCCGCAGGGGACGACCTGGCGTCGTAAGTAACGTTCTTGCCGGATGGCGGCTAACGCCTTATCCGGCCGACAATATACCTGAGCCGTGCCGGATAAAACGTTTTGCGTCGTTATCCGGCAATTCAATGCTTCCGGTACCACCACAGCATCCCCATCAGCAGTACACCCGGCAACCACACCCACAGTAACTCGGAAATAATGACCTGATGCCCGTACGGCGTGGTGTAGCGCGACAGGGCAAACGGCGCGACTTTTATCACCTGCCATGGTGCGAAAAAGCGCTCGTCCGACCACGGCCACAGCCAGCCAACTCCTTTGCCGCCGGTAGTGATTGCGTCCAGCAGACTGTGCGACAGCAGCGAAACCGTCAAAAACAACCAGCAGCGCATTAACCCGGCTTTAAACCATCGCCGCCCCATCCACACGCAGAGCAGCGGAACCACCAACGCAAACAGTAGCGAATGGGTAAACCCTCGGTGTCCGAACACGTTCCCGTAGGACACGCCGAGTTTGAATGAAAGGACGTCGGCATCTGGTAGCATTGCCAGCGCGATCCCGGCAAACAGTAAACGTGGAGGAATGACTTTCAGTCCCAGACCCAGCCCAAGGCAAATCGGGACGGCGGCGTGCGTGATAACGGTAGGCATTGTCATTATCCCTGGCAAATCATAGCAATATAGCAGTGGCAAGCGGGGAGAGGAGGCGGGTGAATTCCGAATTTACGCCGATTCGCGCACGACCAGTTGACCGGAAAGGGTAATGCGCTGGATTTGTAGCGCCGGCTCTTTCAGTTTGCGCATCATAAGGACTGCCGCCTGGCGTCCGGTCTCTTCACTGGCGGATGAAACATAGGTCAATGACGGCGAGGTCAGATTCACGTGGAGCATGTCTTCGAACCCAATCAGGGCAACCTGTTGCGTGAGGAAAACATCTTTCCCGACCGTGCGCCCAACCTGATGAATGCCGGAGAACGAGCCAATCATCGCGGCGGGAGAATGGCAAAGCAGGGCGGTGAAGGTGTTGTTTTTTTCCAGTAACTGGCGTGTGGCGAGCCCCGCCGCCTGAGTGTCGTCACTACAGGCTGGTGCGGACTCTTCGCGATACACCAGGCCGTTCTGCGTCATCGCGCTGCGAAAACCCAGCAGTCGTTGCTCACGAATGTGGCAGCCTTCCTGACCGCCGATATAGGCGATATTACGGTGCCCGCGCTCGATGAGGTAGCGGGTCGCCAGATTCGCGGCCTGGCGATTATCGCGCATCACCAGATCGCATTTGTCTTCCAGCAGCGACTGAGACACCACCACCAGCGGTAGCGGGCAGTGGCGGATTTTCTCTGGCAATGTTGAGGCGCGATTATCAGAGGCGAGGTAAATCACCCCGGCGACGCCCTGCTGCTTAAACGACAGCAGACAGCGCTCCAGGTGATCGCCATCGTTAAGCGGTTGGCCGAGAAAAACCATAAAACCGTTTTTTTCCAGTTCCTGAACAATGCTTGCCATTACCTTGATGGAAAAGCTGTCGCTAAAATCGCGCAGGATCAGGCCGATCAAATTAGAGGTGTTAGCGCGAAGATTCGCCGCGGCGATGTTATGGACATAGCCAAGCGTATTGATGGCGGCATGAACCTTCTCAATGGTTGCCTCTGAGATTTTCCCTTTCTGGCGTAACACCAGCGAAACGGTTGAGACCGAAACGCCCGCCAGCTTTGCCACATCAATAATGCTGACTTTCTTCAAAATCGCTCCCTGAAAATTACCGGTTATCAGCCTGATACAACAACGTCTCCCAGCGTACAGGAGACGTGTCACTCAGACATCTTATTATTTGCCGATCATCGTGGACATGGTCTGGGCGATAAACTGTGCTCTGGCACCGAAAATCACCTGGATACCGTTGTCGCCGACAAAGACCACGCCGCGCGCGCCGAGGCCGTTGAGACCGTCTTTATCGACCACGTCGCTTTTCGCCACTTCCAGACGCAGACGGGTGATGCAGGAGCCGACGGAGTCGATATTTTGCGCACCGCCCAGCAGGCCGATGATTTCAGTGGCAATTTCCGTATCCGTCTTGTCGTTGGCATTGGCGGTCACTTCGGTTCGACCTGGCGTTTTGATATCGAAACGGCGAATGACAAAGCGGAAGGTAAAGTAGTAAATCAGCGCCATCGGCACACCGATGATAATGGCGTTCAGGAAGTTGGTCTGATAACCATTGAAGGACGGCAGAATGCCAAACGACAGGTAGTCGATGAAACCGGCGGAGAACGATTTGGCAATATGCGCATGCAGCAGGTACATGGTCATATAGGCCAGACCCGCCATCACGGCGTTGAAGACGTACAGAATCGGTGCCACGAAGATAAAGGTGAACTCAACCGGCTCGGTGATCCCTGTCAGGAAGCAGGTGAGTGCCGCCGAGAACAGAATACCGGCGGCAATTTTCTTATTCTTCGTGTGTGCTTCGTGATACATCGCCAGACATGCCGCAGGCAGCGCGAACAGCATCAGCGGGAACTCGCCCTGCATAAACTTACCGGCGTTTTGATAGGTATCGCTACTGAAGGATTTGACCCCTTCCTCCAGCATTTTGAACCAGATGGTCTGATCGCCGTGGATCACCTGGCCGGCCTGAGTGGTGTAATCTCCAAAGGAATACCAGAAAGAGGGATACCAGATGTGATGTAAACCGAGCGGGATCAGCGCGCGTTCAACCAGGCCAAAGATAAAGGTTGAGACCGCTTGATTATCGCCGTTAACCACCACCGAGAGCGCATCGATACCGGACTGAATATGTTGCCAGACGTAGGGCAGCAGCAGACCGAGTACGAAGGAGAGAAACGCGGTGGCGATGGCCACAAAACGTTTACCAGAGAAGAAACCGAGGAATTCCGGCAACTGCATGGTGTGAAAGCGGTTGTAACACCAGGCGGCGAGAATACCGCAGATCAGACCGCCAAAGACGCCCATCTGCAGGGTCGGGATTCCGACCACCATCGCGTATTTACCGCCCTGGGAGGCCATCTCCGGCGTGATGCTCAGCACCGTACTGATGGTGATATTGGTGACAAACACGGAGACCGCCGCCGACAGCGCGGCAATACCCGATTCTGAAGCGAGACCGACGGCAGAGCCGATAGCAAACAACATCGGCAGGTTATCAAAGATAACGCCGCCTGCGTTCATCATCAGCGGCAGATGGAATTTATCTCCGAAGGCCAGCAGCAGGCCCGCAGCAGGAAGTAGTGAAATTGGCAGCATTAAAGCGCGACCAATCATTGATAATTTAGACAACGATTTAACAAACCCTGATATCAGACTCATGCTGATTCCCCCGAGTAGCGTTTATATTGACGCTGTTATTGTAAGTAGAACGTTATAGTAGAACGTTCTACTTATCGTGATGAAGGCGTGGATTTTGCGCAACTGAAATTTCACGCTTCATCAAATGAAATCGTGATTCTTTGAAGTTGATCGATAATTAACCGCTATGGTCGTAGGGTGACAGGGGAGGAGAAGGGGAGCCTCAACCCGACATCTCCGAAAGAGAGATCGGGTTGAGGTGTCAGACCGCTCAGGCTGTTACGGTGATGGTCTGTCCGGCAAAACTCACGGTTTGGCCGGCCACGATTTTACAGCGCTTGCGGGTTTCTACCGCGCCGTCAACTTTTACCTGACCTTCGGCAATCGCCATTTTCGCCTGGGCGCCGCTTTCACTCCAGCCTTCCAGTTTCAGCAAATCGCACAGTTCAACGTGAGGATGCTTGCCTAAAGAAAAGGTTGCCATATTAATTGTCCTGAGGATCGTGATATTCAACGCACGCCTGTAGCGTGTTTTCGATAAGTGTGGCGACCGTCATTGGCCCCACGCCGCCCGGTACGGGCGTAATGTACGAGGCACGTGCGGCAGCGTCTTCAAATACCACGTCGCCGACGACTTTGCCATTTTCCAGACGGTTGATGCCGACATCAACCACGATAGCGCCTTCTTTGATCCACTCACCTGGAATAAAGCCCGGTTTCCCGACGGCAACGATCAGCAGATCGGCATGCTCAACGTGATGACGCAGATTTTTGGTGAAGCGGTGGGTCACCGTAGTGGTGCAACCGGCCAGTAGCAGTTCCATACTCATGGGACGACCCACGATGTTAGAGGCACCGATCACGACCGCATTCAGACCATAGAGATCGATGTTGTAACGTTCGAGCAGGGTGACAATCCCGCGCGGCGTGCAGGGGCGCAAACGCGGGGCGCGCTGGCACAGGCGACCGACGTTGTAAGGATGGAAACCGTCCACGTCTTTATCAGGATCAATTCGTTCCAGCACTTTGACATTATCGATGCCTGCCGGAAGTGGCAACTGCACCAGAATACCGTCGATAGTGTTGTCGGCGTTGAGCGTATCAATCAGCTCAAGCAGTTCCGCCTCGCTGGTGGTTTCCGGCAGGTCATACGAGCGGGAGACGAATCCCACTTCGTCACAGGCTTTACGCTTGCTTGCCACATAAATCTGCGAAGCCGGGTTGCTGCCTACCAGCACTACCGCCAGGCCAGGAGCTCGACGCCCGGCCTCAATACGCGCCTGAACTTTTTGAGCAACCTCAGAGCGCACCTGCTGCGCAATCGTTTTACCGTCAATAATCTTTGCTGCCATCAGAGAGAGGATTCCATCTGTTACTTCACGTCAAAGGGGATGGCGCTATTTTGTCAGAAGTGAAGGCGGTTGTCAGTTACCGCTTACTATTGGCGTTGTTTTAGAGGGTTATCTGAAGGGGATTTGCCCTGCACACAGACGGGATGCTCATAACTCAAGCAGTTGAGAGGAAAGCCATTGACCGCTAAGGTTGTGAACGTATAATACCGACCAGTTTTGTATCACCCGCATTGCTGTTCAATGCTCCCTTAGCTCAGCTGGATAGAGCAACGGCCTTCTAAGCCGTCGGTCACAGGTTCGAATCCTGTAGGGGGCGCCATTAGAAATCAACGAGTTAACCATTTCCGCCAGCCTCCATATTTCCCTCGTGGGACATATTTGGGACATCATCGTTAAAAATCGAGTCTATTTGCTTCGCATGTTCGGTCAGATGATTAGGCGCGAGGTGGGCATACCGACGCACCATTTCTATCGACTCCCAGCCACCCATCTCCTGAAGAACAGACAACGGTACACCTGACTGAATAAGCCAGCTTGCCCATGTATGTCGCAGGTCGTGGAACCGGAAATCTTCAATCCCCGCTCGCATGCATGCCGATTTCCATGCGCGACCATCATCTACTCTCATTTTCCTGACCGCAGGAGTGACAGAACCATCAGGCCTTCTTCCTGCTTTTGTGTGTACGAACACAAATTTATGATGATTGCCTATCTGATCTCGCAGAACCTTACATGCGGTATCATTCAGCGCTACGCCAATAGCTCTATTTGATTTACTGTCCTCCGGGTTAACCCATGCCACCCGTCGCTGCATGTCTATCTGTTGCCACTCAAGATTGATGATGTTCGAACGCCGTAAACCTGTAGCCAACGCGAACTTGACGACTGACTTTAACGGCTCCGGACATTCATCAATCAGCCTTTTTGCCTCATCCTTCTCCAGCCATCTCACTCGCTTATTTCGCACTGCCGGTATCTTGATGACTGGTGCTTTCTCCAGCCACTTCCAGTCGCGTTCTGCCGATCTCAGAATGGCTTTCATCAATGCAAGATGTTTGGCTTTGGTAGAGGTTGTGACAGGCTTAGCGACATACTCCGGTTCTGGATTTCCTTTCTTCCTGGCTGCTGCCACTTTTGCCTTCCATATCTCCAGATGACTCCGGTTATGCATCCTGCTGACTGCTGAGTAAATCCTTGCCTCAGTAATATCCTTCAGTCTCACTCCTTCAAATTGCTCAAGCCAGAATCCCATCCGGCCTTTATCTGTATCGAGCGATTTCTTATCTGATTTCTCTTCAATCCAGCGTAAACATGCTTCCTCAAAAGTCACATCAGGAAAGTCACCGAGTCTGTCTACTCGCCAGAGTTCGGCTTTTCGCTTGTCGTGCAACTCCTGCGCTTGCCGTTTGTCCGCTGTGCCAAGAGATTCCTTAATTCGCTTCCCGCCCGGGAGCGAGTACGAGGCGTACCATATTTCACCTCTGCGGAAGATGGACATTTGCGATCCTCTTTATGTGCATCACCCGCGCTCACCACGACAGTATGCAACGGCGATCTGAGTGCCGCAATGCAGGCCTGCCTGGTTGTGAGGTAAGGGGATTTAGGTTTTGATGGGTCTTTACGTGTAGCTTGTAGCCTTCCTGAACGGATCCAGTTTGTTGCAGTTGGTCTGGATATGCCGAGCAGGGCGCATGCTTCATCGAGGGTAAGGCTGAATTGTTCCACTGGCTTTCTCCAGGCAAAAAGAAGCCCACCGGAGTGGGCAATAACATCAAGGGATAACGGAGCAGTGCTTTCGCACCCAATAGCCAGCTCATAACTGGCTATCAGTTGCGTCAGTCGTCTTCGTCTTCGTCGTATTTGTACAGGTCATTCATGCCGTGCTGTTGTGGCGTGTCGCCTGGGTAGCGAACCTGAAAAGCAAACTTTCGCCATTTGAAATGCTCTTCTTCTGTCTGTTCACTTCAGCGCGGAGCAATGTCATCTGCTGACCATGCACCATCTTTCAGCAGGACTGTTCCGCAGTTGCTACCCATATCTTCATCCGCATAACGGATATGAAACTCGAGGTGCGGGAATCTGCTGGCGAGCTCATGGTAAACAGGCTCAGGGCAACTCCATGCCGTCTCAAAACGAATCACCAGAGGGGCGCCGCTCGCTGCATGACGTGCTAGCTTCTTTTTGAAAACACGTTTATCGTATGCCCGCACGTGCGTTGGTCGATGCTGGTAGCCTCGCTTAACTCGTTCACGCGACCTGTCGATCGGCATTTCTACACTGTAGGCATTCCACTTTGTTCCCCATTTGGCGCATGACCAGTCGTACCAGGAATAAAACCCGTAACGGCGCTTATTCTCGATGCGCATTAATGCGTGCTGCTTCACCTTTTTTATGTATTTGTCCGTGCTTCCGTGCTTGCGCATCATTTCGATTACTGCTGATGGGCTTTCAATTTCCTCGAATGCGAAGCGGCCCATGTGCTCGCCAGCGATAGCACTGGCAAGTTTTTCCACCCAGGAACTTTCGTCAATCATCAGGCTCTTTGGCATGCGAGAAATATTGTTGAAATCAATATTCCCGCGCTTATTGGTGATTGATCTGATAAACGCGAGGCGCTGTTTATTGGTTCCACCGATAACGCGGATTTCGTTTGTTACGTGGTTTGGCATTCTTTCTCCTTACGCCGCACGCTGGGCGCGCAGCTTCTTCAGATGTTCTGCTGTTTCGATTTCTTCGGCGATCCGCTCGGCCTGTGCTTTGGTCAGCGGCTCGAAATCCTGATTAAAGCGTCCCATGCTGGCAATGCAGGTGCGGCCGTTGCGGATGTAGTGGATTACTTCGTGGGTAGCGCGGAGGATTTTGCATGGCGCGCCGTGGGGATCGGCGTACCAGGTATTAGGCTGGATTATCCTGAACATTGGGCACCACCTTAAATTCGATTACCCAAACCCATGGGTTGTGTTTGAAGCTTTGATCCGGATAGATGCCGTCCCATAATCCGCGGAACCACAGCCATTTATCCATGGTCCCGCCGTAAGGCGCAGGATTTGCCGGATAACCTTCTTTTCCCGCGTCTTCATCGCTGACGCTGGCTAAGCGTTCCACTCGCACGCCGGTTATCTCAAGCGTTAGGCGACTGGCCCAGCGTGGCATGTGAATTGATGGGCACCATGTCCCATCGTACTGAAGATCGTCAGTATGTGGTTTCCAGTAGGCATCATCGGGAATCGACCACAGGCCATAATTACCTTCTTTCTGCTCGCAACTGGCTCGATAAATACGTGCTGCTTCAGGCCCGCCGCCTTTGACAAGGTTGTCGTTCCAGTCAATTGGGCACCCGTCTTCATTGCCTAATTGGGCCCACGTCTCTCGCACCCAGATGCGATCGCCGACTGCACCGAACGGGCAGGTGTAGCCTTCATTCTCATCAGCAACTCCAAATACATCTTTCTTTGCAGGCTGCAGGTATCCGTTTTTATCGACCACGCCGGGCGTGTACCAGTGGGCGTTTAAATCCAGATCGTAACCGTTATGCGTTGGGTGAAAACCATCAGACGGCTGAACCTTCATGATGCGCCGCGTCTGCGTCTTCCTGCCTTCGAGGATGGCGCGCACCATCTCGCCATTAAAAATCATTCCACGCTCTTTCACTGGATCCCCCTTTGCTTATTCCTCAACTCAATAGCTCCTTGGCATTCCGCGCACGTCTGGCAGCCGGGAACGGCAGCGCGCCGCGGCTCGGGGATATCCTCTCCGCATTCTTCGCAGTGCTCTGCTGATACGGCGTTGCGGTCGATGCGGTGAGCTGAAAGGGCAGCGTTACGCTGAAGCTCTTCAATCTCTGCTGCGGTATCGATGATATCGGCCATGGTCAATGCTCCCAGAACTGTCGGTTAATTCGGTTGAAGGTGAACGCCAGCAATAAAAAAGGAGCCTTAAGCTCCCGGGTGATTAGTGCCTTCATGCAGCACCGCCTTCATTCTTCTCGGCTTCGACCGCCATCTGCTCAAGCCGTCGCGATAACTCGGCGGCCAGCGTCTGGAATTCCTCCTCGGTCGCCACCGGGATCGGCACAAAGCGAATCCCGATGTGTGCGAGGTGGTTGGCTATTTCGAGGCTTTTTCTCAAATCAACTGGTGAGGCTCTGTTCATGAGGAACGTTCCTTCAGAATGCCGTTAATCTGGCCGATAGTTACAAGGAATAGGGAGAATGGCTGGCAGATGGTTTTTATCTGGTCGTAATGACGAAGGATGATTGGTCGAGTCACTGAATCGCGATTCCCCGGATTAGCGGCGATGGCAGCCTTGCATTCAACGATGCATTTGCGTGCCTGGGATCGGATGATGTTTTGATGTTCTGGCGTCATAACCCCTCCATATAGGCCCGGATAAATTCAGCCGCAGCCTGTGCGTTTACGGCGTTGCCGTAACCCTTAAGTCGGCCTGTGCGGTTGCGGCCTGCCACTCTTGCCACCCCGGGCTCGACTCGTCCCAGGCGCGCGGCAGCCCCATCAACCAGCGGGAATGTGCCGGGTTCAACCGGACGCCATTTGCCATCTCGACATAAGAGCCAGTCCGCATCTCGCCAAAAACCGTTAACCTCAAGGGCCCGGTAATCCCCGCGAAGTCCTGCAAACGCTGCTGGGTCTTGCTGCCGTCCTGTCGATACATGTTCATTGCCGCATCCACTGATGGCGATCGAGTGTTGTTTGTTGTCGGTGTAGGCCAGCCTGTCATGAACGTTTGTCGTGGTAGTTGGTTCAGACGATCCTTCCCTTCCCGCAGCGCAGTCATGCCTGCTGAGTCCTTCCAGTCTCGTGACGTCGGCGTTACCCATCCCGTCAATGCTGCTGCCCAACCTATTTTGTTCGGAGTTTCTCGACCATCCCCGCTCATCTGCACTGTCGTTGCGTTGGTAATATTGCTCACCTGTGGAGTTGGCCACCCAATAAGCCCGCTCTCTGATGTGCGGCGCACCGACGCCCGCTGCCGCAAACGGCACAAGCCCGAAGGCGTATCCCATTCCTTCCAGGTCAGCTTGTACAAGGTCGAACCATGTGTTTGCGTTACCGCTTGCAACCTGTTCGCCAAAGACATGCTGAGGTCTGCGCTCGCTGATGAGGTGGAAGAAGTGGGGCCAAAGGTGCCGCTCGTCAGCAAACCCATCTCCTTTGCCTGCCGCGCTGAAAGGCTGGCACGGGCAGGACCCGGTCCAGACGGGTTTATCGTCCGGCCATTCGGCGAGGCGCAGGGAATGGGACCAGACGCCAATTCCGGCGAAGAAGTGGCACTGCGTGAAGCCTCGTAGGTCGTCAGGTGTGACATCTTCAATACTCCTTTCATCAACTTCGCCCGGAGCGATATGACCGCCGGCGATCAGGTTACGCAGCCACTGCGCAGCGAACGGGTCGATTTCGTTGTAATAGGCTGCTGGCGTCATGCGGCCTCCGTCGTCTTTTTGAAGGAGTAAGCAATTCGCGCAGAAGCAATGGTTACGTAATCAGGGTTAAGGTCGATGCCGATGAAGTTGAAACCTTCCTCGATAGCCGACCGTCCAGTGCTCCCGCTTCCCATCCACGGATCAAGCACGGTACCGCCTGGCGGAGTAATCAGCCTGCAGAGATAACTCATCAGAGCGATCGGCTTAACGGTGGGGTGATTGTTTTTCGCGCCACTGGTTCGCCCGGCACCGGCGCGCGGATCGTTAATGCCGACGCTTCCTTCTTTACGTCCGCCGGTCATGTCGCTGGCCGACGTCGCGATGAATCTCTCGAGGCCTTCGTCGCGCTCCTTCGGTTTCACTTTTGCGCAGTAGAAGAACCTGGCGGCGCTCTTGCTGCTATCGATACGTGGAGTTGACTCGTGCCGCCGGTCCATTTGCCCATAGCAATTCGCCGCACCCATTTTAGAGCTTGGCTCATTGCCGGTAAGCGCTCCTTGCTGGCCTTTCGCATCAGGGAACGCTGACACGACAACATCACTTCCGTCGTGAATGATGTTGGCTGGCCAGCGTCCTTCCGGTGCCTGCTCGTAGTCTGCAACCGGTTTAGTACCGTCACGCTGATGCGAAAGCAGCCCGCCGGAGCCACCATTAAGCGCCTCATCGGTCGGTATCCGGCAGGCGTCGATATTGATTGCTCCGGTACCGTGCTCGTTCATGTTGGCGGACACGGTTTGCTTGAATGGCTTTCGAGCCATGACGATCGGTTCGTGCGCAGGCTTAAGAGCCGTTCCCCAGCCATCAAAATCGCCATCAAGATTATGCGACTTGGGGAAGCCGCTGCCGTAAATCCAGAGGATTTGGTCGCGTATTTCGAACCCGGCATCCTCAACGTTGACGACAAGTCGGTGATAAGTTCGCGATCCGCCGAACGCCAGCAGGTGTCCTCCAGGCTTGAGAACGCGCAGGCATTCCTGCCACTGCTCAACTGTTGGGACGTCGTAATCCCATTTGTGATTCATGAAGCTGAGCCCGTACGGAGGATCCGTCACGATGGCGTCAACTGAGTTATCCGGCAGCGTTTTCAGGGCGTCCTCGCAACGCCCGACGTGTAGTTGATAGGTCATGCCGCCTCCCGTCTGCGTGCCAGCAACGGTCCGTCGTGTCCTGCGTTAAAGCTTTCAACCATCGCCCGGCAACACGCCGGACAGCAGCTATAAGTCCTTTGCGGCTCTCCGTCGAATTTCCAGTAAGAGGAACGCATAGACGCGGAGAACGTGGCGCAGATATCGCAATGAAAGGCTCCCGTTTCCAGAACCCTTATTAGCTGAGGCTCTGAGAGCTCGAACTTTCTGGCGATAACCGCATGCTCAAGACCGGCATCAAGCAGGGCTTCAATCAGCTGCAGATCGTCGATGGCTAATTTCCCACAACGGTAAAGCCCCATGCTGCTGGCCTTCATCTGGATAGACGCTTTGGTGCGCTGTAACGTTGCGCACAGTTCATCCATATCCATGTACAGATAAGTTTTGGACAAAAAAATGGCCTGAGATTCAGGCCATGGCATTGAGTGCATCTGCATTGTCATAACTATTCCCCGAGTCTTTTCGCCTGGATAACTTTGACGAGCCGCTCAGCAGCAGATTTCTGCGCCGGAACGGAGGCAATAATCGTTGGACGGTCTTTTTCTGCATTCACGCAGATACCGCCCCAGCGCGAAATCAGGAAGAAGTCTTCCATCTCAGTGGAGCCCGCACTGCTCGCCAGTTCCTCAATCATCTGGACGATATCGACAATTGAGTGGTCAGCCATCAGCCGCTTAACGGCGTAGCCGAAGGCATTGATCATTACCGCGTGGAACTGAATGTAGTCACGCCTGTAGTCTGCCTGGCTGGTGCCGTGGCGAATCGCTTCGATCTGCGTCAGGGCCAACCAGGCCTCCCAGATGGATTCGATGTCGCCCATTTCCAGCGGCTTACTGCCCGCATTGGCAAACTTAGCCGTCGCGTCGCTAAGCGCCTTGAAGCTCACCCATAACTTACCTTTCGCCGGAACGACGTTGTGCTCGAAGTCTGTAACCTCTGAGAAGGTGTCGTGCTGAGACAGGAACGACACCATCCCCTGGGCCACCTCATTACGCCCGTCATAGGCCATGTTGATCGCAGCGGAAGGTTTCGAGACGTTGTTGTTGATATCGGAGAAGAACTGCTGGCGTGCCTTCAGTGGGAGATTATGGGTCAGCATCAGCGGGATGCTGATTGGCTCTCCGTAAGTCCGGCAGAACTCAGCTAACCCGGCGGCGCGGTGCTGGCCGTCGAACAGCTTGATCACTGCATCCATAGGGAAGCGTGCGACGCCCACATTCGTATTGCCGAACTCTTCAAACTCAATATCCGCGTCGCAGTTGCCGACCAGCGGCGGGATGATGAAGGGCTCTTTATTTTGGTATGCATTGACTAAGTACTGGTAAAACTTCTTCACGCGCGCCTGATTGATTTCGCGTTGAGAGCGCTCGAGCGTGCTGCCGTGATTGTCGGAGGCAAGTATGCGCGTCAGCGCGCGGGCAGGTGCCGTGATCATGTAAGTCGCCGTGCTACCCTGCATGCCGCGCGACGCCGGGAACTCAAAGAAATAATCGCCTACTTTGCTCATGCATCCTCCCGCTCCGGATCGTTAACATCCCAGCCATTACGCTCTATATTGGTTTGCAGCCGCTTATCTCCGACCTCTTCGATACTGCGACCGGTCATCTCAGCGACTTCTGCGTTTGTGTGGCGCCACAGGAGCGCCAGTTCTTTTTTTGTCCAGCTCATAAGGCGCTCCGTAGGCTAAATCCTAGAAGGGGATATCGTCATCGAACTGAGGATGCTGATTGTTTTGCGATACCTGGCGATTGGCCTGTTGCAGTCGAGACTCAGGAACCGCGTTAGGGTCCTGCTGATTACCGCCCCATCCGCCGCCGCTATGTGTTGGCGCACCCCACCCGCCGCGGGAAGAGTCGTGAGGTTTGCGGTCATCTTTGTCTTTCATGGTGCGCTCGAGCGTGGCGATCGCTTCTGCTGGTGTTTTATCGGTGAACTCTTTGTAGGTCAGGCGCGAACCTGGCTGGAAAACGTGGCGAACCTCGAATTTGTAGCTGTCACCGCTGCCATCCTGCTTAGTTGTGAGGATCTTCTGCAGGAAGAGTCCGACCCGTTTACCCTCTAAAGCAGGTAGGCACCATTCAGGGCCGCTTTGACCTTGTCGCTGTTGAGCTTGTGCGTCTTTTACCTGCGCAGCCCACATAATGGCGGCGATCAGGCCCATGCCGAACGTCTGGCTACCATCGCGACCGAGGAAGTTAATGCGCAGGAAGTTTGCTTTCTGTCCGTCAGCGTCGAGTGAAAGAACCAGCGCCTGCGATTGTGAGCCATCCTTGCCGAATTCATACACAGCAGACGTAATTACACCTTCGTATGCGCCGGTTTCAGAAATGCCAGCGGAGGAGCCAGCCTTGAGCGCTGCTTCTGCAGACTGCTGATTCCAGGTAAAACTGATTGGTTGGTTCATCGTTATCTCTCTTATAAGTCAGTGAATTCAGAAATTGCGTTGTCGAACGCCGCCAGGTCGTTATCCATGTCAGTCACTTCCGGCCCGAACAGGTCAGGTGGACATTTCACGGTGTCGTTGTCGTCGCCCTTCAACAGGAAAAGGTGTTTGCCGTCGCGCTTGATGATGCGCAGCACGATAGGGAAGTAGCCTTCGGGTGTGAGCTTTTCGTTAAGCATCTTGCCGACTGTCTTCATCCTGATTTTTCCTTCGCTCTCTTCGGTGTGAGCGAGGAAATAGACGCGGAAGTCGTCAGGTAATTGGGTGGCTGCTTCAATGATGCGCCAGGCGTGCTCTGCCATTTCGGTGAACTTGGTGTAGCCAGTCTCGTAAGCCCGGTCCATGTTTTCGTGCTGCATGACAGCCTGAAAATCATCGATGATCAGCATCTTTCGGCTGCTTTGAGCTGCGTTACGAATGACATCAAGAAGATGTCTTCCGTTACGGATATCTACGACGTTCCCGCGCTGGATGGAGTTGTCCGGCAGGCGTTTGCCGTGGAGTTTCCATCCAGTGTTGCGAAATGGCAGGGCCTTGCGAATACAGCGAGCGAGAATAGCGTTTTCCGGGTTCACGTTGCGGATGCTGTACGTCTTGCCATACCCGGAGTCGGCAAGGATGAGTGTCATCACCGCCATAAATCACCCCTTAAGCCAGTGTTTGATGGTGAAGAGAATGTCTTCGTCGTCGCTGTTACTGGACAGCCAGCGGAGATAACCAGGGTCGATTTTTGCGATTTCTTCGAACGTTAGCCCCTTGTGCTTACCAAAGCGGATCGCCTTAATCAGTGATGGGTTGTTTGAAATAGTGCGCATTTCGCCAAACGTCCACTTCGCAAGGCGGCCCATATACAGGAGAAGCTCTGCGGTGACGTAGCAGTCATACAGCGCGCGGTGCGCATACAAACCTTCAGGCAGTTCAGGCTTCAGCCCCAGGCTGTAACGTAAGTACTGGTTGCTGTGACTTGGATGGTCAGGGAGAAGGACACGAGCCAGCTTTGCAGTACAGATCCACGGCGCATCGATTTGAGGCAATTTCGATTTGTCGAATTTTGCGTTGTGCGCAACGTAAGCCTGGGCGCCCAGGTAACGATGGATAACCTCGCTAATCAGTGGAGCGTCGGCAACCATATCTTCGGTGATGTGATGGATAGCCATCGCCTCGAAGCTTATCGCCTCAGTGGGCTTCACAA
This sequence comes from Citrobacter sp. RHB20-C16, assembly GCF_013890155.1. Lineage (NCBI taxonomy): Bacteria > Pseudomonadati > Pseudomonadota > Gammaproteobacteria > Enterobacterales > Enterobacteriaceae > Citrobacter > Citrobacter sp. RHB20-C16. The sequence continues at coordinate 1,447,555 of NZ_CP057630.1, forward strand.
AGTCGCTCATCGGGTTGCAGATAACGCCGTCGACGATATCCACGCTGGCAATCTCCAGTACGCTGCCTTCCAGGCTGGTTGTTTCTGTATCAATTACTCGCAACATGCTTCATCTCCGTAAGGTGATCGTTAACTGCGTCAAACTCTGCGAGCTGGTGGGCCAGAGATTCGAGGTCTGCCGGCTGCAGGTCATACAGCAGGCAGAGCAGGGCAACCATCAGCAATCCGTTTTGCTGAATTACCATTGAGTTCTCCGCGTTGTTTTATGGTGGGTTGGATGCTTCAGGAAGTAGAGGTCAGCGCATCCTTTGTCTTCACAAAAGTGAGACTGGCGAGTTGACATGTATGTGGATACAGAACGGACTACACAGTCTTTTGGATGCCGCCTGGCGCCGCAGTTATCGCACATCACAGAATTGAGATGCTCAGTTGCTGATTCCAGGAAAATACTTTCAGAAAAGCTACCAGGCACGCCGCGAGAATCGACGTACTCAATCATATTCTCGGTTTGTCCGGCGCTGTTGGTGAATGATCCGCGCCCGGTGAGTTTGATAATTTGACCACCGAGTTTGAGGCGTGAACCTTCTGGCAAACTTGCCAGGCGATCAGCGGTTAATCGTTCATAAGGTTGCATGGAAACTCCTTAAAAAGTGCGAGCAAATCCCGGCAGCGTCTAGCCTGCCTGGTAGGTTGAATAGGATGGTTAGTGCTGGATAGGGTTACCGTGACCGTCCAGGAGGACGTCAATCACACAGTTACTAAGGCGGATGATTTCTGCATCGGTGTGCAGGTAAACCCATTTGCGCTCCTGAATGACTGCTGAGACGCGATAGGTTCGGCCTTCATGCAATGCCATCATGCCAGGCATTACACACTGGCGAATGAGCGGGGTAGTGCCGTAGTGGGAAATCATACCTTCACCTCAACCTGTTCCAGGAGGCCAGCGATATGCATCTGCCAGCGGTTAAGCGTCAGCTTTTCACGCGGTGCCGATACAGACGTCAGCTGCCACTCGTTATCGTTGAGCTTTTTGGCGGTGTACTGCTTTCCGTTGTGGGTGACTGTCATGAGGCCTCCCGGTCGTTGAGGTGCTCTCGAATTTCAGAAATCAACTTTTCCGCATCTACCTCAAAGCGCTTCAAAGTGTCGCACCCGCCAACCTTGTCACCGGAAATACGACACCCGAAATCGTCATTGCTGACGCACAGGGATAGGCCACCAGATTGGTTGTGGGATATTTCGATATAGACGTTTCCCGGTTTGAGTTTGCTCATGATGCCTCCCGCTTTTCTTTGATGTCGGCGCGGAGGTGAATCTCTTTCCCATCAGCTGCCTGGAATATCAGGATGTCATCACGAACCGCGAGAAGATTGGCCACTGCAAATAGTGCCTCGTCAGTGACATCAAATTTCTCACCGGTGAACTCGCGAACCCCGGGCGCCAATTTGCTTGGCTTTGATCGGCCAGCGAAAATTCGCTTAGTCAGGCCTGAAAAACCTACTGTGATTGGGTTACTCATAAATCCTCTTGGCCTTATCGCGGCGAACGGAACATTAATAATGGGGTTGCGCAATATCTGGCGGTGGATGGCCGCCGGTTGTCATAACTAACCGCACTCATCGAGAACGGTGAGGTATGAAAAAAGCCGCTGATCAGCGGCTACTGTGGTTCCCGTGGCTTGTATTTAAATCGATGCCAACTATCTGTGAGTTCAATTTCTTCATAGCTAATTCGGCGCTCCGCAAAACCAAGCTCTACTGCCAGTGCATGAAGTTCATGTCCGCGCTTTATTAACTCCATTGCTATCCAATCAGCGTCTGCGTTTCGCTTCGAGCATTGCTTTGGGGTCATATCGCGAAAGTCTTTGGCGCTAAGTTTGCTGAGCCGCGTTATGTCTGTTTTCATGCTGCGTAGAAGTGATATTGCGGAATCAATCCGCTTTATCTTGTCTTCAATCATCGCCTTACCCTCTGTCGTTACCCGCTGATGCGGGAGAAATGCTTTGGTGGTGTGGCGGCTGGAGTCGAACCAGCTTCCATCGGTGCGCTGCCGATTGGGTTACGCGCGCCTTGCGGTTTTCATCGCGAATTTTTGCCGCAAGCCTATTCCCTAGATCGCCGTTGAGCTTCACCACACCCCAAAGCACTCCTGATGTGTAAACCCCCGCATCGCGGGGGAGTACACGCTTAGATCAATCTTGATCGGCGCCAGGCAGTCTTAGTCTTCTCCGATTGATAACATTCGCCGTCGCATATGCTCTCCTTAGTTGGTGGTTGATTTGCCGGATGGCACTCGTAAATACCAGCTGGTAAATCCGTTAAGTGCATTGCCGTTCATCCTGAACCCGCCGCACTCCCGACGCATGGTTTACTGTCGCGCCGTTCGACTGACCGAATCTCCACTTCGCCGCTGGCTAACTTCGCTCAGCTGTCGATGTTTCGTTTCGATGGGTTGAATTTAGCGTGATGCTAAATTTTCCGCAATAGCAAAATGCTAAATAATTATCGTATTTTATTTAGCGTATTGATTAATAAAGGAATAAATTTTATGCATGAGGTTGGTGCTATACTGGAAAAACGTTGAACAATTGATACGGTGAGAAAAATGAAAGAGGAAGTGGATGATCTAAAGGAGGATCGCATTGCCTTCATGGCTGGCGAGATCGGGGTAGTGGTAATTGAGTTGATTTATAACAGCATAGAAATCAATCGCGACAACATAGTTGGATTTCTTGAGGGGAAGCGTAAGGCGGTGAAGAACACCATTCATAAAGGATTATTACGCGATACTGCAGAGCTTATGAGGAAAGGGAAATAAACCCCGGCGCATTACCGGGGATATAGCTTAGTCTGCCCATCCTGATTTAGTGTTAATAGCAGACTCTGCCATTGTATATTTCTGCACTTTGTCGTCCTTAAACAAGATGGTTAGCTCTTTCTTCGTACCATTTGTTCCATTGTGGAAAAGACCGTAGAAGGGGATAAAGCTGGTTCCGTTAACCTTCACCTTGGCAAACGAATACTTCCAGATCTCATTTCCGCCGTCAGTATAAGAGACGGCATCAGGTGATCCAAAGGTAGTTTTCACCTCTGCCTTGGTGGTTTTACCTTCTTGGATTTTAGTCTGTACGCTGGTTTCAGTCTCATTCTTAAGCTGCTGATTACCTGAAGAAGCACAACCAGCCACGGTTAACGCTACAAGTATTACTATCGCCATTTTTTTCATTATGTTATTCCCATTGTTTGTAATCGTAAGCATCCTAACACGGCGTCTTTGCCAAAAATATAATTGGTAGTTTTTATGGGATATTCAGAATTTTTGCGTCAACAACAACGCCTATAATTTTACAGTTACCGTTTACCTCAAGCATCGGATATTGCGGGTTAAGTGGTTTAAGAAATCGACGACCGGCATCAATAACGAGCTTCTTAAATGTTGCCTCGTTGTCACTTTCGAGCTTGGCAACCACCAACTTTCCGTTTCTGGGTTCCACTAAAGGATCGACAAGAATTGCCGCACCTTCAGGAATACTTAGCCCAACAGGTGAAGTCATAGAGTCTCCCTTCACATCAAGCCAGAAAGAATCCTCTGAACACTCTACGGTGGTGTCATACCAGCGATCTATTGACCTGCGATGATAAGGTTCTACAGCTTCCATCCACTGCCCCGCACTAACCCAACTAATTACAGGATAGCTACCTTTCGCATCGTTGATTTCTCGAAAGGAAACATTAGAAGTTTTTTCACTGGTGTGTAAAACGTCCATCCAGCCAAAAGGCAGATTAAGCGTAGTTTCAATTTTTCGAGCCATCCTATCGCCAATATTGCGGTTAGGATTTGGTCCAAGAAGCTGGCTAAGCGCAGCAGGACTTGTCTCGATGAGTTCGGCGAACTGTGCCTTAGTCATTCCAGATTCGTTCTGGCGCTTTTCGTACAGCGATTCCAGGTTGGCCTTTCTGATTTCTTTATTTTCCATCCCTGCATTGTTACCGCTTTTAGCAAAATGATAAATGCGCAAATTGCTAAATGTTGCTTGCGTAGTATTTAGCATAACGCTAAACTCCAAATCAAACGACTCAACCGGAGACATCAATGAGCACTGAACTGCATCGCTGGCGTAAGAGCGCCACAACCGAAGAATGGGCGCAGCTTGCAAAACTCGCTAATACGACGCCAGGTTACCTGGACCAGATTGCCTACGGCAATCGTCGGGCATCCCCAGAAATGGCATCGGCTATTGAAGATGCCACTAAGTATTTTCACCGCCAGGCCCCGGTTCTTAAAGAAAGCCTGGTATTTTCATCGCCGCGTAATTCAGCGGCCTAACCACGAAAGGGAAAGCAATGCATTCACTTGCGTATCAACACAATACCGGATTTATTCCGGGAGCGATGATAAACCGCGCTCAACCGAAGGTGGCACCAGACCACGAAAAGATCCGCGATGCGGTGCGGGCATGGTCGTCGGCGCTGGACAATCAGGACGTTGTCTCGGCGCTGATCATTAACGAATACCGGGAGCAGGGCGGGACCGCCATCAACTTCCCGGACGACATCAGCCGGGCGCGTCAGAAGCTGTTTCGCTTCCTGGATAACCGCTTCGACTCCGATCAGTACCGCGAGAACGTTAGAGAACTGACCCCGGCAATCATGGCTGTTCTTCCTGTTGAGTTTCGTACACGCCTGGCGCCACAGAACGACACCATGTCGCTGATCGCATCTGCCATGAAGGAATGTTCAGAAGCAAAGCAAGCTGTGCTGCTGGACGCTCCAGAGCATCAGAAGCTGAAAGAGGTAAGCGAGGGTATAGCTTCGCTGTTCCGCCTCATGCCGGAGCAGGTAGGACCGCTGATGACGATGGTCACTTCGATGCTGGGGGTTATGTGAAGACTTCAGAAATGGCGAAAGCCGGTCTGCGCAAACAGATCCGACTTTCTGGTGCAAATCGTGTGGACTCATTGCAGGAGTAAGTATGTCAAATACCGCAGAAATTCTCAACTTTCCTGATGTTGTTTCGGGAATACAGGAGCAACGCGTGGCCGATACAGACGATGGTTACACACGTCTGGCAAACGAGTTGTATGAGGAGCTTATCGGCGCGAACCTGACCAAAAATCAGGCCAAGGTAGCTCATGCTGTTTGCCGCAAAACCTATGGGTTCAACAAGAAAATGGACCGCATAGCAGACTCACAACTTTCTGAGTTGACCAGACTACCTCGCCAGAAGGTTAACACTGCCAAAAACGAACTCATTGCGATGAATGTTTTGGTGTCCGAGGGCATGCTCATCGGCCCCAACAAAAACTTGAGCGAGTGGGTGATTCCAGGAACTAAGCCTGCGCCAAAATGTCACCACAGTAGTGACTGTCACCATAATAGTGACAATGTCCCTAAGATAGTGACAAAAAGTGTCACCAAAACAGTGACAGCCATGTCACCAAAATGGGGACACACAAAAGACACTATTACAAAAGACAATAAAGACAATATTAATAAACCCCCTAAATCCCCCAAACCGGCATCTTTCGATCCGGCTGGTGTTGACCTTCCTGAATGGCTGTCAGTTTCAGTCTGGAGGTCATGGGTCGATTACCGTCGTGACCTGAAAAAACCGATCAAGTCTCAACTGACGGTTACCCAGGCCATCAACCTGCTTGAGCGCTGTAAGTGCAGCGGATACCAACCTGAAGAAATCATCAACCAGAGCATTGCTAATGGCTGGCAGGGGTTGTTTGAGCCGAAGGGTGCTAAACAGCCTCCTCGTGTTCCGCCTCGAGTATCGGAAAACTTCGCTGGCAAAGACTACGGTCAGACAGAAATTCCATCATGGGCGAGGGATTGATCATGGAACTGGAAGAAAAAATTGCACTGATTGAAAAACACCTGGCCGAACTTAGTAAGCCGCCTGCAGATATCGAACATAGCGAGGTATTTCTGGAGATGGTGAACTGCGAAAAACATGGTCAATACGAACAGCGTAAACGGCAGTCTATGGTTGGGAAAATTAAGATTCCTTCCATGCCGACTCGCTGCCCTGGGTGCTTGCGCGATGAGCTTGCATTCCTGAGAGAAGAGAAAATTCGATGGGATGAGCGCACCCGCCAGCAAAACGTTGATCTGCTGCTGTGTAAGCTGGAAATACCTGAACGATTTGTGTCATGCACTCTGGATAACTACCTGCCTGTTGGGAAGGATTCAGAGAAAGCTTTGCGTGTCTGCCAGGCGTACGCCGCAAAATGGCCTGATCGGCTGAAGCAGGGCGGTGGACTGGTGATGTGCGGTAAGCCTGGAACCGGGAAAAACCATCTTGCATTGGCGATCGCCCGTCACGTCATTGAGCAGTATCAGAGCACAGTTATTTTCACAACGGCGCTGAAAATTGCCCGTGATTTCAAATCAACCTGGTCGAAAACAGCAACCCGTTGTGAAGACGATGTGATTGCGCATTTCACCCGCGCTGATCTGCTGATCATCGACGAGGTTGGCGTCCAGTTCGGCAGTGAGGCCGAGAAGCTGATCATGTTCGAAATCATCAACACCCGGTACGAGCGGATGAAGCCGACCATCCTGATCAGCAACCAGACCAAAGACGAGTTGGCCGCATTTATCGGGGAGCGCGTCATTGACCGCATGAGCGACGGTGGCGGGTGCACGCTGTCATTCACCTGGGACTCTTACCGTTCAAAAGGGGCAGCATGATGGACAGCATAAAACAACGCATCGTCAGTTATGTGAAAGCCAATCAGCCTGTCAGCGTAGCAGACATGATCCGCGATTTGAGTATCGGTCGATCCCGTTACTACGAGGAAGCCAAAGCGCTGAGAAGACTCGGCATGCTGCGTAGCGTATCCGGCATCGGTGTATTCGCCAGCGAGGAAGACCATCAGACCTGGTTAGAACACGGCGGAAGGGAAGCGATCTCCCGTAGAGCAGTCGAGGCAAATGCGGCTGGCCAGCAAGCCAAAGGCATCGCTAATGCGCCGGCTGACAAAGACGAACCGAAGATGTTCATGCCCTACAATCCAGATAAAAACGGAGTGGTTGCAGAGTTCATGAAAAGCGAAGCGCATCAGCGCCTGATGATGGTTTACGGGAGGGTAGGGGCATGAAACCAACATACGAAGAACTGGAAGCCAGATGCGCTGCGCTGGCTGCGGAATTGAAGCAAAGCAAGATTGACGCCGACTGCTACAAGAAGGGCATGGAAGCGTCAAATGCGAGACTGGTTCAGATTGCAGCCGAACTCAGCGCTATTGATGCCATTCACAATGACGCGGTGTTCATCACCGATTCTCATTACGAGCAATGCCCTCCAGGAGTACAGAAGATTGTCGGCGCTCTGGCTGTGCTGCAGATTCCTGCGTACCAGTCTTTCCTGGCAGAAGTGCGGGCGCAGGCGCGTACTGACTTCATCGGTCGCATAGAGTGGATTATCCGTAACGAATGCAATCCAGAGAAGACCGAAACAATTCTCAATGAGTTGCAGTCGTTCTCTGAAACTGTAAGTCAGGAGTCCACCCAATGAGCAACATCGGCAAACAGGCGCTGCGTGATATCGCAGAAAGCATTGAGCGCGAAGAATGGGAGGTTCTTGATAATGGCGATGATGAATATCAGGTTATCGTCAAAGGGAGCCTTGAAAAAGGGGAAACCTACCGTTCTTACCAGCCAGTTTCTAATGAAATATCCGAGCGAAAAATCGCGGCCTTTATCGCGGCATTCAGCCCGGCAACTGCGCTGGCGCTGCTGGATGATCTGGAAGCCGCAGAGCATACGGCAGCAGTAGACCATGAAGCGGCATGTTCTTTGGTTGAGGAAAACGAGGAAGTAAAACGCAAGTTGGCAGCAGCAGAGAAGCGCATAGCAGAACTGAGAGACTGGAATTTAGGACTTGCGCAAGAGTCATTCGAACGACAGCAGCGCATAGCTGAGACTTCTTGTCAGAAACGGCTTATTGGGTGGCGGGCGTCAGATTACACCGATGAGACATCAGACCCTGAGTTAGCTAAAAACTGGGCTGCTGCTATTGGCGTACTACCTATTTTTGAAGGCGATGTGAATACCAAACTTAGCGCCGCTGGCATCGGTAAGGGGGAGTGATGGCTAAACGTTGGACAATTTATGCACTAATAGCATTCCTTGCCCTGACAGTCATTCCGATAAGCCTGGTTGCAGCAAATGTTTATGTATCGCCCTGGCTGCTAATTGCAGGACATGCAGGCGTAATGATTTTCGGTTTTATGTGCGCTGAGCTTGCGCGGTATGAGGACTAACCCATGACCACTATTACCAAAGAAAGAGTTGCAGAAATCATTCACGCCGCTGGGCTTGAGCCATGCGATTACGAAGAAGTATTTGGCTCGATTAAAACCGGTGAAATTGTTGCTATGGCGCGTATCGCGCTGGCATCGCTCGAAGCGGAGCCTGCTCTTTACGCAGCAGAGGAAACGCTTGCTTACGCTAATATGGGTGAGCTTCACCTTACCTGCTTATCAGAGCCAATGGGTGATGCGGTTATTCCGCTCTACGCCGCTCCGCCAGTACCGGTAGTACCTGCTGCATTACCTGAGAACGACGATGAGGACGGGCATGACATTGATTATCTTGAGCCATCTGAAGTTTACGCGCTTGGGCGAACAGCTGGCTGGAACGCCTGCCGCGCTGCAATGCTTCAGGGTGCAGAACATGTAAGTAATCGTGATGAGTTGCCGGTCATAGGCTGGCTGCGTAGTGATTACAACAGTGACGACAAACGCGATCCGAATGCCCCGCTGTTTATGTTGGGTAGCAATGATCCATCAGAAGCCTGGGGAGTGAAATACATCCCGTTGTCTGGCAACTCTCCGGTGATTCCGGATGGCTGGGTGATGGTTCCGGTTGACATGACGCCAGAGCAAATGCGCGCGGTTCAGATTAAATCCGAGCTTGGTTCATACGCTGCTGCGAACCTGTCAGGTGCTTATGCTTTATTCCGTGAGTTCTGGGATGTGTCAGTTGCAGCAGCACCAAAGCAGGAGGCTGAATAATGGCTAACCTGCAACTCGCAGTTAACGGTGAATACTTCGACCAGATGAAGTCAGGCGAGAAGACAGAAGAGTATCGCCTGGTGAATCCGTACTGGGGTCGCCGCATTCATGGTAAGGACTATGACCGCCTGATTATCACTCGCGGTTATCCGAAGCGTGATGATGCAAGCCGACGAATCGATGTCCCGTATGACGGTTACGAAATCAAGGAGATCACTCATCCGCACTTCGGAGACAAGCCGGTTAAGGTGTTCGCGATTAAGGTGAAAATAGATGGATAAATGTCGCGGTGTTTTAGGCTTTCTGTTCGGGCACTCATATCGTCCTGCAATCACCAAAGGTGCACCTGCCGCAAATCTTGGAGCAATGGAAGGTAGCGGTACGGTCATCATCAGGTTGATAGATAAAACAAGGCCAGAGACATTTCATGGCATCTACTGCAAGCGCTGCGGGAAGGTGATCAATGGCTAAATCCCCAGCAGAGCGCAAAGCCGCGCATATAAGTGATGTTATACAAAGATAAACGTATAAGGCCATGCTACTGTATGGCCTTCGCTTTTTTATGTGGAGGTTTTTATGACATGTAAGGTATGTGAAAAACAGCCCAGAGGGCGCCGTCAACCCCCTCTAGAATGCATGGAGTATATCCCTGAAGAGCAAGGCGAGTACATGAGTCTGAATGGACGTGCAACCCAGGAAAGCTACTATGTTTGTAGAGAGTGCGGACATAAATGGATGCACGAAACTGGAAATTGCGGCATGGGATGGCAACCTTAAGGTTAATTTATGTCAAGGTTCAACATAGCAGCAAAGAGCCAGGAAGACCGTGACAAGGTTAATGTTGACCTTGCCGCTTCTGGTGTCGCGTACAAAGAACGCCTGAATATGCCCGTAATCGCTGAGCAGGTGGCTCGTGAGCAGCCTGAACACCTGAGAGAGTATTTCATGGAGCGTGTCCGGTACTACCGGGAGAAAAGCTTACAACTTCCTAAATCAAATGATCCGAGATACGTTGAAATGGCAGACCAAAACGCCAAAAAATAGGAGGCAATATGGGAAGAGGAATTTGCCCAGACTGTGGCTCTGGTAAAGTAAGCAGAGAAACAGGACCGAATGGAAGCACAGGCGACTGTAAGTGCGACGATTGCGGCTATGCAAACATGCCTGAAGCATTTAAACAGCCTGAGAAAGAAGACGAGCTTTCCGACGAGAGTAACTAAGCTCCCACCTTTGATTTTCCATAATCAATAAGCCATAATCTAACCATCGTCGGCCTGAACACCCGGCGATGGGGTTGCGCTAAACGGGGACGTTTATGCGCACACAAAATCTGAAGTCACTTCTCCAGTCACAGATGCAGAAATGCACCTGCGATTTTTTGCATTCTGCGTTACCTCCAGGAGGTGGCGTATGAAGCAGCAATATCTCCTCCGCAACACCAACATCCGCGCCAATGCCATCAATGCGATTAACCAGTTACAGCTCGATGAGAAGCGCCCGGTCGTCATTGAGATAAAAGAGATGACGCGTTCCATCGACCAGAACGCCAAACTTTGGGCCATTTTGGGCGACGTCAGCAGCCAGGTCGAATGGCATGGACGCAAGCTCTCATCTGAATCGTGGAAACATATCTTCACCGCCGCACTTGTTAAGCAGGAAGTAGTTCCTAACCTGGCTGGTGACGGCTTCGTGGTGCTGGGCCAATCAACCAGCAAGATGACTGTCAGCCAGATGCGTGACCTTATCGAGCTCATTCATGCCTTTGGTGCTGAGCGCAACGTTCGCTGGGGTGATGAATCTCGCCTGGCTATGGAATGGGCTTCCCGCTTAGGAGGTCACCGTGGCTAACCTCATCAACCGCGTCATGAATAGCGGCATCTACAAAGTACCGACTCGCAGCAAGCGCAAGCCGGAACTGAGTCCGTCAGAAATACCCACTCTCAAAGATTACACATCCCACCTGGTGGATCAGAAATGGCTGCGCCTCGCAGCGAGGAGAAAATCTGCATGAGCATCTATCAACGCATTAACGGCGCTGACTGGCGCAATATCTTCGTCGTTGGCGATCTGCATGGGTGCTACACGCTGCTGATGAATGAGCTCGAAAAGGTCTCCTTCGACCCTGCGTGTGATTTGCTGATCTCGGTGGGTGACCTTGTTGACCGCGGTGCGGAAAACGTCGAGTGCCTGGAACTGATTACTATGCCTTGGTTCCGGGCTGTTCGTGGCAACCATGAGCAGATGATGATTGATGGTCTGTCGGAGTATGGAAACGTCAATCACTGGCTGGTGAATGGTGGCGGTTGGTTCTTCAATCTCGACTATGACAAAGAAGTGCTGGCTAAGGCTCTGGTTCACAAAGCGGCTGATCTGCCACTCGTCATCGAGCTGGTTACCGCTGAACGTAAAATCGTTATCTGCCACGCTGACTACCCGCATAACGAATATGCGTTCGACAAGCCGGTCCCGAAAGATATGGTCATCTGGAATCGCGAACGGGTTAGCGACGCTCAGGACGGCATTGTCTCGCCGATAGCCGGTGCTGATCTGTTTATCTTCGGTCACACCCCTGCGCGCCAGCCCCTGAAGTATGCCAACCAGATGTACATCGATACCGGTGCCGTGTTCTGCGGAAACCTCACACTGGTACAGGTTCAAGGTGGTGACCATGCGTAAGCCAGCGCGCCGCAAATGCACCCACTGCCGAGAATGGTTTCACCCGGTACGCGAAGGGCAGGTAGTTTGCTCATTCGAGTGCGCCAGCGCGATCGGCAAAGAACAAACTAGAAAAGCTCGCGAAGCCGCGCAACGCAAGGAGCAAATCCATCAGCGCGCCACCGAGAAGAAAGAGCGTGCCGCATGGCGCCAGCGTAAAGCCGCAGCTAAACCTCTGAAACACTGGGTTGACCTTACGCAGCGCGCCGTAAACGACATTTGCCGCGAGGCCGAACTAGCAGAGGGACTTGGCTGCATTTCCTGTGGAACGAAAAAGGCATTCACCTGGCATGCTGGTCATTACCGAACCACGGCTGCCGCCGGACATCTGCGCTTCACCCGAATCAACATTCATCTTCAGTGCGACGTCTGCAACGTCTACAAATCCGGAAACATCGAGGCATACCGGGCAGCGCTGGTGGAGCGCTACGGCGAAGAGCTGGTGCTGGCACTCGAGAACAATAACATCCCGCACCGCTGGACGGTTGAAGAGCTGAAAGAAATCAGGCTTACCGCTCTGGCAGATTTACGCGAGCTTAAAAAGCAGGAGGCAGCATGAAGCCAAAAACGATCGAGATACTCCGCGTGCGCTGGAAGCGCCTCCGCATCTACCGCCGCCCGGGATCCGTGCTGGTGGATTACCGCATCCTTCGCAACTTCGTTCGCATTTATCACCTTGCAGGAGCCACACAATGAACAATCAGCAACTGGAATATGTACGTCAGCAGCTCATTGTGGCGACCGCAGATCTGAGCGGGGCGACGAAGGGGCAACTTGTCGCATTTGCTGAAAACGCGACGTTTGAGGCGACGGCGCGTAGCCGGGGCCGGAAGAAAGTCTATGACGTGCAGAAAAAGCGCATGGTTAACCCCGACGGCCCGCCGATGAGCGGTAGCCAATCCCGCGCCAAGGGATCATCCATCGCGCTGGTAAGCCCGGTAGAGTTTGGCACCGCATCGTGGCGCCGCGCAGTCCTGTCGCTGGATGAGCATCAGAAAGCCTGGCTGCTCTGGACCTACAGCGACAATATCCGCTGGGAACACCAGGAGACGATTACCCAGTGGGCGTGGACTGAGTTCCGGGAGCAACTCGGCGCGAAGAAGGTGGCGGGCAAGACGATGGAGCGCCTGAAGAAACTTATATGGCTGGCGGCGCAGGACGTGAAAGCAGAGTTGGCGGGGCGTGAAACGTACGAATACCAGGCGCTGGCAGAACTGGCGGGCGTGGCGAAATCCACCTGGACAGAAACGTATCTGCCCCACTGGCTAGCTATGCGTGACAGCTTTAAGCGACTCGATAACGGCTCGCTTATCTCAGTAACGCGATCACGTTCACAACAAAAGGCGACAAATTTAGATGTAAGTCTTGCAAAACCGAACTGAAACGCCTATATTTTATGTAAATCTGATATCGTCGCCATAGCTTCGTAGGTCGACAAAGAATTAAGAGCCTCGCTAAATGCGGGGCTTTTTCGTTTCCGGGCCGGAAGCTCATTTGGTATGAGCGGTCCCCTCATAAGGGAAGGGTAGACAGGTTCGAATCCTTCACGGCCCACCAAAACCCAGCCAGGGTATCTTCAGCCGCAGAGCTGACATTGCCACACCCTCACATTCCCGCCGCGAGCGGGTTTTTTATTTCAGGCTCACGGGAATCAATCACTACGTGCTTTGTTGAAAATCCAGCCCGTGAAGCCTGACCCCTTTCAAACACACACAGCACCCGCTAACAACGCGAGGTGAGAGCATGCAACGCATGGATAAAATCAGAGAATGGCTCAGTTATTGGGTTGGAGGCTTAACAACCATGGGTGGCGTTCTTTCCCTGAACGACTGGGCAATCATCATCGGTATCGCCTGCACCATCGGAACCTTTGGCGTGAACTGGTACTACAAGCGCAAAGAGCGCGAGGATAGATTAAATGGCAATGTCTCCGGCGCTCAGAAATAGCATTATAGGTGCCCTGGGTACTGGTGCTATTGGCATTGCTACCGTCATGGTTTCCGGGAAGGCTGGCCTTGAGGGCCGTGAGTACACTCCATACCGGGATGTCGTTGGCGTTATCACCGTATGCGATGGTCACACCGGCTCAGACATAATCTGGGGCAAGCGTTACTCTGATAAGGAGTGTGACGCCCTGACCAGAAAAGATATGCAGCGCATCGCAGCTCGAGTCGACCCGCACATCAAGGTTCCCACTACCGAAACGCAGCGAGCAGCAATCTACAGCTTTGCTTACAACGTCGGCGCTACCGCAACCATCAACTCCACTCTGCTGAAGAAACTCAATGCGAAAGATTACGCCGGAGCATGCTCTGAGCTTAAGCGCTGGGTATATGCAGGTGGCAAGAAGTGGAAGGGGCTAATGAACCGGCGAGATGTTGAATATGAGGTTTGTACCTGGAGTCAGAAATGAGCAGGTTAACCGCAATCATCATCGCTGTGGTTGTCTGCATCATCGTGTCGCTTGGTTGGGCTGTTAATCACTACCGCGACAACGCTACCGAATACAAGAAGCAGCGCGATGAGAAAACTCAGGCGTTAAATCTGGCTAACGCCACCATCGCAGACATGACAACCCGCCAGAGAGATGTCGCTGCGCTGGATGCCAAATACACGAAGGAATTGTCCGATGCGAAAAAAACCATTAACGATTTGCGTCGGGATGTCGATTCTGGCGTTAAACGGCTGCGCATCGCCGCAACCTGCCCTGGAGTGTCAAAAGCCACCTCCGCCACCGGCGTGGATGATGCAGGAACCCCCGAACTTACTCCAGACGCTCGACGGAATTATTTCTATCACCGGGACGGAATCGCAACCGCTGACAAAATGATTCGCGGCATGCAGGACTACATCAGAGCGCAGTGCCTGAAATGATTTGTGTAACCCCGCAAGGATGGTGATCACATCTTGCTGACGGGTAAGCCGTAAGTGGCTAAGCACATCTGAGAAGCAGAGCGAACGCTGCGACACGGCTAAGAGGTAATCATGCCAGTCATCTATAAAATCACCCTCACTACCCAAACAGGCGAAACCTTCACAGGAAAGATGACCAGGAGTCAGCCTGAACTGGTTAACGGCTTTGTGCCGCTTGCGACTGAAACGGGCGAGTGGTTGTATTTCGCACCTGCCGATGTGAAGCGCGTGCAGTTCACGCCAGTACCGGCAGAGCAGACCGAACAAACAACGGAGTAACTAATGAGCAAACCAGATTGGGAGGCCATTGAATCGGCTTACCGGGCTGGTTCATTGTCAGTCAGGGCCATCGGTGAAAAGCATGGCGTTAACCACGCCACCATCCTGAAGAGAGCGAACAAAGAAGGATGGCAGCGCGACCTGACAGAAAAGGTCAGAGCGGCAACCAAGGCCAAGGTAACCAAGTCGGTAACCAAAGACGGTAACCAGTCACCAGTGGTTACTGATGAGCAAATTATTGACCAGGCATCCGACGAGGCCGCCGCTGTAGTCATGGCTCATCGTGAAGGTCTGGCGGCATGGCGAGGCATCACTAATAAGCTGCGCGACTTCCTTGAAGACGCAGAGATCACGGAAGATAATCACGCCTCAATGTCTCGTTCGATTACTGCCGGTGTTGATGCTCAAATCAAAGTGATAAACGCTGAGCGCAAGGCGTATAACCTTGACACCGAAGAAGGCAATAAGACGGTTGATGACCTGTCTAACCTGATGGATTCATTGTCTCAGGGGGCTTAATGAAACCTGAGCACCTTAAGCTGCTGTCGAATAAAGACTGGCGGCTGAACAATCTTTACTGGATCACCGACAAAGAGGGTAAGCCAACGCGGTTCAGGATGACGCCTGAGCAGCGGGAATACTTCGAAGGGATCCACACCCGCAACATCATCCTGAAAGCACGTCAACTCGGTTTCACGACTGAGGTGTGTATCATCCAACTCGACGCGGCCCTGTTCGAGTCGGCTAAGTGCGCGCTGATCGCCCATACGCTGAATGACGCAAAGCGCCTGTTCCGCGAAAAGGTGAAGTACGCATACGACAAGCTGCCAGCAGAGATAAAGGCGGCCAACCCGGCAAGCAACGATTCATCCGGAGAACTCGTCTTTAAGAAGGGCGGATCACTCTACGTCAGCACGTCATTTCGTGGCGGCACGTTACGTTACCTGCACGTTTCCGAGTTCGGGAAAATATGCGCCAAGTATCCTGACAAAGCCCGTGAGATTGTCACTGGTGCGTTTGAGGCGGTATCGACCGGATGCTTCTCTACTATCGAGAGCACAGCAGAGGGCCGGGCGGGTTACTTCTTCGATTACTGCCAGACGGCAGAGAAAGCGCTGCTGCAGGGTAAAACGCTATCCGCGCTGGACTGGAAGTTTTTCTTCTTCTCCTGGTGGAAGAACCCGCAGTACGCCATCGACCCGGTTGAGCCGCTTCCGGTACGCCTGCTTGAATACTTTGCTGAGATGGAGGCGAAGCACGGCGTAGTAGTCAATGAGCGCCAGAAAGCCTGGTACTACGCCAAAGAGAAAACGCTCGGCGATGACATGAAGCGCGAATACCCGACCATTCCGGCCGAGGCGTTCCAGCAGTCGGTCGAGGGCGCGTACTACGCCAAACAGTTCCGCTGGCTCTACACCAACAAGCGGATCGGCCAAATCCCGGATAACTCACACCTGCCGGTACACACGTTCTGGGATATCGGCGTTGGCGACTCCACTGCGATCTGGTTCGTTCGCGAGGTTGGCGAAGAGTTCCACATCATCGACTACTACGAAAACTCCGGAGAGGGGCTGAGGCACTACATGAAGGTGCTGAAAGACCGTGGCTATGAGTACGGAGAGCACTGGGGGCCGCACGACATTGAGAACCGTGAATTCGGCGCTGATGCCAAATCGCGTAAAGAACTTGCGCAGGAAGGCTATGAAATCGACGGCCAGGTTTACTCGATGACCTTCAACGTTGTGCCTAAAACTGGTGTCGATACCGGCATTGAGTCGGTACGTGAAATTCTCCCGTCTTGCGTCTTCGATGAGGAGAAGTGTGCAGAGGGCATATCTCACCTCGAAGGCTACCGCAAGGAGTGGGACGACAAGCGCGGATGCTGGAAAGATAAACCGCTTCATGACTTCACATCACACGGTGCTGACGGCTTCCGCTACTTTGCGGTAGCGAAGAACAACCACAAGCAGGTCGGCGCAATATTCTTCACATAAGGACAACTCAGTGAGTAACACTACAGAAATGCAAGTCCTCGCTGGGCTAATTGTGAACAGCCTTAACGAGGTTGGCCGCGCACGACAGTTGTATGCATCAGGGCTTGGGAAATCCGGTAACACGAAGCGTCACCATCTGTGGTGCGAATTTGGTTACCCGGAGCGACTCGACTTCGACAACTTCTACAACATGTATGAGCGTAACGGCGCTGCGTTCGGCGCGGTGCATAAGTTGCTCGATGCATGCTGGACTGATACCCCAGTAATCGTCGACGGCGATGAGACGAAGAAGTCCAAAAAGTCGACGCCGTGGGAAAAGAAAGTCACTAAGCTCATGAAGAAACATTGGGCGAAAGTGAAGGATGCGGATCGGCGAAATCTGGTTGGGCATTATTCAGCACTTATCCTTCAGTTTGCAGACAGCAAAGAATGGTGGGAGCCAGTCGACCGCAGTGTAATGCGAAACACACGCGAGCGCGGCCTGGTCAAGATGATCCCCGCATGGGAAGCGCAGGTTAAACCCGGTGAGCTTGAGCAGGACCAAAAGTCTCCAGACTACGGCATGCCGAAGTTCTACTATTTCCAGGAACAGCAGGTCGGCGATAACGGAAATATTTCCGGGCCGATGCGGTCTATTAAGATCCACCCTGAACGCATCATCATGTTCTGTGAGGGCTCAGAAGACGAGACTTCACTGGCTGGGATTCCTTTCTTGCGTGCTGGTTATAACGACCTGCTCGACATGGCAAAGACCTCCGGTGGTAGCGCCGAGGGCTTCCTGAAAAACGCCAGCAGGCAGCTCGGCATTAACATGTCGAAGGATACAAACCTCAAGACTATTGTCGATGAAGCCAAGAAAGCAGGATATTCAGGTCTTGCCGAAGCTCTGAACGCCGCCATACAGAAACTGAACTCAGGTACTGACTCAGCACTGGTTACTCAGGACGGAGAGGCTAAGGTTCTGTCTGTGGCCGCTGCCGACCCGAGCCCTACATGGACGGTAAGTGCAAATCAGTTCTCTTCATCCGTACAGATACCTTTCACCATTATTTTTGGTCAGCAGACTGGCCGCCTGGCGTCAGATCAAGATAAAAACGACTTTGCGAAGCGTTGTAACGGACGTCGTGGTGGATTCCAGACTGGTCGTGTAACCGCTGTTATTGAGCGATTGTGGACTGTTGAAGTAATCGAGCCGCCGAGGTCTGGTGAAATCACTCTGACATGGTCTGATCTACTCGCTCCAAGCGAGAAAGAGAAGATTGCCAACATGAAGGAAATGGCTGCGGTGGCGAAGGATACCCAGCAAGCCTACGGCACACCTGCTGTTGATGAGAACGAGGTCAGGGAAGC
Source organism: Citrobacter sp. RHB20-C16 (assembly GCF_013890155.1). Taxonomy (NCBI): domain Bacteria; kingdom Pseudomonadati; phylum Pseudomonadota; class Gammaproteobacteria; order Enterobacterales; family Enterobacteriaceae; genus Citrobacter; species Citrobacter sp. RHB20-C16. The sequence continues at coordinate 1,465,831 of NZ_CP057630.1, forward strand.
GGGAGAACTTGAGCCGCGTGAAGATGTTAAGCCGCCTGATCCAAATAAAAAGGTAACGACTGATGATCCTCTTTCCGATGACACCGGAGCAAAAGGCGAAAGTCGGGACACCAGTAGTTCCGCGCAGCAAGGTTGACCCGACCCGATCGGCAAAGCAGGTAACCGCGATGTTCCGGGATATCGAGGATCGGTATCTCGGCATCAAGCGTGCACTGAAAGATCTGTTCGACCAGCGCCTGACCGGGCGAGAGCGTGAGGTTAACAGCCATAACTGGCACTTCCTCTGCCACGACAATGGCGCTGATATGCGGCTCTACCAGGTCAATGCCGGCAAGTTCATCTACGATATGTCGGCGCAGGAACTGGCGGGTTTGCTTGAGGCTGTGCAGGGCATTCTCGACGATTACCTGCTGGATGGTGGCGAGCAAAACCTGTGGGCGATGGATTACGTCGTCGCAGAAGCACAGCGCGGCACGCTGGAGGCCTTCAACAACCTCTCGCAGCAGTCGCAGGTGTACGCCAGTCAGACGACGCTGCAGCATCTTTTAAGCAGCCCCGGTTATCTGAACCAGATATCGGCGTCCAGGCTGACAACGTTCAGTGACTGGAAGGTGATCAGCGACACCGCCCGCGGCGATCTGACCAATATCATCACCGATGCGGTAGCGCGCGGCGTGAATCCTCGCGAGACTGCCAGCGTAATCAGTAAGCGCCTCGATGTGTCGATGTCGAAGGCCAAGACCATCGCTCAGACTGAGCAGGTCGGCGCGCTGCGGCAGGCCCAGTGGAACGAAACGGACTGGGCGGCGGATCGGCTTGGGCTGAATACCGGTCTTCTGTGGCTATCTGCGCTAAAGCCTACCACGCGCAGCTGGCACGCCAGCCGTCACGGCAAGGTCTACACCACCGAAGAGGTGCGGGACTTCTACGCCGAGAACGGCAACCGGTACAACTGCTACTGCAGCCAGATTCCGGTGCTGCTCAACGACGACGGCAGCATCTTCAACGAGGGGCTGGCTGATAATCTTGCAAAAGAGAGAAAAGACTGGGTTAAATAATCAATAAAGTTCATGTTATTTTTGCCGTTATTAATTAACGACTCCTTAATTAAATGGAAAATGACATGCAATCAAAATTTAAAGATATTCGCTTTGATAGAGTGCAGCCAGTCACTAAAGCTAAGCACCGAACGCACATAGCTTTTCTGACGATTAACGGTGACACCGAATCAGCATTAATTGCTGAATTAAAGAAACGATACCCCAAAGAAGGGATTGAACTAGTAAGCTATAAAAAATAATAACAAGGTCGCCACGGCGGCCTTTTTTATTGCCTGAAATCCACCAATGAGGACCCAGCATGAAACGCAACCGCGTTAACGTGCTGTCCGTCGTCAACTCCGCTTCAAACATCACCACTGAAACCATCGACGGCAAGCCACATATCGTGGTTCGCGGCATCACGCCTGTCGTGGACGATATCGTGATGAACCGGAAGTTGTACCCGGCAGCAGAAATCGAAAAGGCCTACAACACGCTTGAGCGTAACCCGATGCCGCTGGGCCACCCGAAAGTGGATGGCAAGCATGTGTCAGCACGCGATGTCCGGGCGGTGAACGAGTACCACGTCGGCGCCTGGCTACAGAACGTCACCCACAAAGACGGGAAGGTGACGGGCGACATGTACGTTAACCGTCAGTTCGCCGAATCCAGCGATAAGGGCAAGCGCCTGATCAACCGCCTGGATGAGATGCTGGCCGGTACCAATTCAGACCCGATCCACATCTCCACCGGCCTGCTGTATTCCGGTATCGCTGCCAATGGTGAGTCGAAGGGCAAGAAGTACAACGTGATCGCCACCAACATGATGTTTGACCATGTGGCGGTACTGCTCGATGAGCCTGGCGCCGGTACGCCGGAAGAGGGCGTGGGCATTTTCGTTAACTCAGAAGGTGATGAGCAGCAGATCGAAGTTGCCCGCCTTGCTGACGGAATTGACTGCACCCGCGACGGCCTGTTCAACAAAACCAAATTCTTCTTCACCAATGCCTCCAACTTCTCTTTCGACGACATCTCCCGCGCTATCAGCGACAAGCTGCGCGAGGGTGACACCAAAGATAAGTGGCTTTGGCCTGAAACGGTGTGGCCGGACAGCTTCATCTACCGGGACGACACCAAATACCTGAAACAGAAGTACCTCATCGATGATGACGGCAAGGCCGTGTTCGTCGGCGAACCTGTAGAAGTCGTGCGCAAACCCACTGAGTACGAGATTAAAACCAACGGAGAGAACGATCCGATGAAAGAACTGATTATCAATGCGCTGCAAGCCGCTGGTAAGCCGACTGAAGGCAAGTCCGACGCCGAGCTGATGGACGCATACAACCAGATGAAGGCCGAAGAAGCCACCGCCAAGAAAAAAGGCGATGAAGAAATCGACCCGGAAACCGGCAAGCCCAAGAAAAAAGAGCAGGCCGCCAATAACGAAGAGATGCCAGCGTGGGCGAAAGTCCTTACTGAGCAGGTTACCGCACTTAACAGCCAGATCAATGCCAACTCTGGCAAAGAGAAAGGCGAAAAGCGCGCAGCTGTGAAGCTGGCGATGAACATGAGCGATGAAGAAGTCGCAGATCTGGACGGCAAGGCGCTCGACGCCATGTATGCCAAGTGCCAGACCTCTTTCGGCCTGAACGGTGCATTCCGCCAGGCTACTAACACCCAATCAGTCAGCGAAATGCCGGAGTAAAAAATGGCTAAAGACGGAAAACACGTAATCCACGCCGGTGGCGTATTCCCTAATCCGCTACTTAACCGTGAGAGTGCAGCGGCAGCGGCAACACTGCCTGGTACGGTTGGCTTCATTACGGCCGGTAAGTTCACTGCATCAGTAGCAGGCGCAGAAGCGGCGATCCTCTATGTCGCTGATTTTGACTATCTGCGCTGCCAGACGGTAGATGACAGTATCCCGGTTAATGAGTTGGTGGTTGGCATTCATCCGCTCCCAGGGTTGTTCCTGAACGTACGTGCTGCGGCAGGGACATACAAAAAAGGTCAACCGGTAGCAGTCGCCAATGGTCAGATCACTGCGGTTGTAGCAGACGCAGCCGTATTCGCTTATGTCGAAGAAGATGTAGCAGTCACTGCGGTGGCAGGCGATCTGATTCGCGTTGTGTTCAAATAAGGAGCACCTGAATGCTTGTATTTTCTCGCTCTATCGGTGAACGCACCGGTAACCTCGAAGTCAACCAGGCTCAGTTCCGTGAACTGGAGATGGCGCGCAACATGAGCGCTCAGGCCGTGGCTGACTTCATCGCCCGAGCCCGTTTCGGTGAGAATGGTCACCTGGACGCAGTGAACGCCGTCGATGACATTCGTCGCATGTACCGTGCTTATGACCAGACCGTGCTGGCGCAGTTCGAGCCGAACACCGAGTTTACCCTGTTCAACGATCTGATGCCTCTGTCGCGCTCTGTGCGTCTGGAAGAGTCCGTGTATGAATACGCGCGTACTGGCGGCCGTGGCTGGGCGCACACTTCCATGTCCGGACAGATTGGTGCAGCGCTGGATGCACGAGCCTACACCTTTGACGGCACCATGGTTCCGATTCATGACTCGGGTTTCAAATTTCACTGGCGTGATCCGATTTTCAATAAAGGGTCGGCACTGTCCTCTCTTTCTGACTCTCAACGGGGTTCGGTTGATGATGTTCGCCGTAAAATCGTGGATTACATGTTCAATGGCTTCCGCGATTCGGAAGGTAACTTCGTAACCTTTGACGGCAAGACCTGGAAAGGGCTTAAGGCTGATGATCGTGTTGGTTTGGTCGATCTCGGCGCTTCAGGCCTGAACATCAACTTTGCAACAAGCACTGATCCTGATGCGATGCGTAAAGGCGCTATTGCACTGCGCGATGTGTTGAAGCTTCAGAATCATCAGTACGGCCAGCAGACATGGTACGTATCCAGCGAAATCATGTCGAACTGGGAGCAGTACTTTGATACCCAGAACAAGACCCGCACAGTCCTGGATGAGATCCTGAAACTTTCTGGCATCGCTGCTGTGAAAGAAGATGCTGAGTTGACAGGCAACCAGGTGTTGGTTGTGCCGCTGGCGGCAGGCGTTATTGCGCCAGTGGTTGGTCAGGCAGTGGGTACCGTTGCGGATCCTCGTCAGTTCTATAACAGCGACTACGTCTGGCGCACCTGGGGAGCCGCAGGGCTGATGGTTAAGCAGGACATCAACCTCAAACACGGCGTTCTCTTCGCGAGAAGCTAAGGAGAAAGTGAATGGCACTGGTTAAAGTAACGGGTAATAACCTGTTCTCTGGTGCCAATCTCCGCAAGTTGGAGGTTGGCTCAGAGGTGGAGGTTGACCGCAGCACAGCTCACCGCTGGAAGAAGGCAGGACTGGTCGAAATCATCACTGATGAAGATCGCGTGCTTGAAGTGGCCACTCCTGACAATGATGCTGCAGAGCAGGCAGACACCTCCGCTAAATCGAAGAAGGCGAAATAACCATGGCTGACCAAATCACAGCGGCAGACGTGCAGGCGCTCCTCGGTGAATTGGGTTACTCCATTCCGGGCGCGCTGCTGGAGCCGATTCTCTGCGTGGTGAACAAGATTATCCCGTGCCTCGATGGCGCGGGGTATGACGAGTGCACCGCGAAGCTGATCCTGATGTATGCCGCTGCTCTTATGGCTACGTCCTCTGGTGCACGCCGCATCAAATCGCAGGGCGCTCCTTCGGGTGCGTCTCGTTCGTTTGAATATGGCGACGACAGCATCACCTGGTTGCGCGACTCGCTGGCCCGTCTCGATACCAGCGGTTGCACCGGTGAGCTGCCAATCAGTGCCGGTAATAGCGTCGGCCTGTTCATGGTGGTCGGAGGCTGCTGATGACGTACAAATCAGTTAAGCACGGGCTGCCGCGTTCATTTGTCCGCGTCTGGGTGATGACAGACACCGGGCGGGAGACTACCGGCTACGTGAAATCGGATGGGGAGTGGTTTATTAACTGCCCGCGCATCCGGGCGACGGGCGCGAAGGTGCTGAGGTGGAAAGAATGAAGCGAGGCGGGTTACTGAAAAGCAGCCGACTTTATCGTGTTGGCGAGGTGGTCATGGACTCTTGCATCCCACCGGGCGCCATTAAACGCAGTGAGAGATTTAAAGACCATGGTGGAAGTGTAACGGTTGTGCTGCGCTGGAAGGAGTGAAATATGGCAACTATCAGGGCCAGGAAGATTAAAGGAATTGCTTACGATGTTAAATGCTGTATCGCTGGGAAGGATGAGCAGTTTACCGGGGAGACAAGCAATCCTAATTACATCGAACTGTTTTTGAGTATCACCAATGGCAACCCATCCTCGGTATTTATTCCTGTCGGAAACGACCGCTACATAAGCGTCAAAACCATCGAATCAATATTCATCACGAAATTGCTTGAGGACTGATATGTCGGCAACCGCGAACTGGTCATACACGGCCACGGCGACCATCTGGCGAAAGCTGGAAGGCAATGACGAATACGGCGATCCACTGGGCTATGCCGAGCCAGAGCAAATCCTCTGTGATTACGAGGGCGGGCTCAGCAAGAAGTTAGCCAGCCTTGGCGCTGAAATCGTCGTCAAGAACACCGTTTGGACAGAGTTCGCGCTGGCGGCTGCGGGTGATTACTTGCTGATTGGCGTGTCTACCGAATCCGACCCGGTTGTGGCCGGTGCCGACGAGGTACGGCAGGTTATCCGTTACGCAGACACGTTCGAGCGAGTGGCGGATGATTACGCCATTCTGACGGGAGTGTAGCCATGGGCATCAAAGTAAAGGGCATCAGCCAGGCGAAGAAGCACCTGAACGATGTCATCAACGACGTTAAGGGGCGCAAGGTAATCCGCGCGTTGCAGTCAGCGATGATGCTTATCGGTACCCGGGCGGCATATTACACCCCGATCGACACCTCAACGCTGATTAACAGTCAGTTCCGGGAAATCGACGCTGGCGGCGTGCTCATCACCGGGCGCATCGGTTACTCAGCCAACTATGCCGCGTACGTTCATGAGGCATCAGGCAAACTGAAAGGCCAGCCGCGCGCGAACTTCGGCGTGACCAGCAACAGGTCTGAGTTCGGCCCGCAGAAACCGAAAGAGTTCGGCGGAGGCACCGGAAAGGGCAACTACTGGGATCCGCATGGTGAGCCGCAATTCCTGACCAAAGGCGCAAATGACGAGCGCGATAACGTTGACGCGGTGATGCGCAAGGAGCTTTCGCTATGACACCCATGATGCACGAGCGGGTGCGCAACATGTTCGGCGACGCCGGGCTAACGGCCGGGTTCACGGTGCAGCAGCTGATGTACGACGACCCGGGAGATCTGTCGAAGGCGATCATGGTGTTCAGGCCTAACGGCGGGTCGAATATTCGGACTGATCTCGGCTCTGAGTATCACGTCCTGGTTGATGTCGTCGGCGCGAAGGACAAGCGCAAAGACGCGCTCAATGCCGTGCAGCGAATCGTTGATTACGTCCAGGCCAACCCCATGGCTGACGAGTGTGTCGGCTACATCCAGAACATGGGCGCAATTCCCGCGCCGGTGCTCACAGAAGAAGGGCGAATAGTCTTCCGACTCCAGTTCGCCTGCACTTACGGCGAATAGCCATACCAACCAAATAACCCGCTACGGCAGGTTTTCTTTTATACGTCAAAGAGGAGTTTCACATGGCTGATTGCCAGAACTCGAACGAACGCCTTTTCGGTGGCGCAGTCGTGCTGGAAGTTGCCGATGGCTGCCCGGACGTCAAACCACTCGAAGCTGAGTGGATGGCGCTGGCCGCTGGTACGTCGAAAGGCTTCGACTTCAACCCGAACTCGGTTACCTCTGATGCGGATGACGGCGGCGGCTATGTCGAGACCATCATCACCAACAGTGACTTCACCCTGAGCTTTGAAGGTGAGGTGCGCAAGAAGGACAAGCTTGATCAGTACGGTGTTGGCAAGTTCATCAAGTATTTCGCTGACGAGCTGAAGGCCAAGCGCCAGCCAGGCATCTGGGTGCGTATGGACTACGGCCCGGTCGAATTCATCGGCTACATGAACATCACGGCGCTGAGCTCTGACGGCGGTACCAACGATATCGTAACGTTCTCTACCGAGTTCAAAGTCGGTGACGCGAGCACTATCGAAGTGAACGAAATCACTGCTGTTGCGGTGACTGGCGTGACGGTAACCCCGACAACCAGCACCGGTACGGCAGGCGGTACCAGCACCTTCACGGTGAATATCGCACCAACTGGCGCTACCAACAAAGACTTCACTGTAGCGACTACCGATGCGACTAAGGCAACGGCTACCGCCTCAGGCAACACCGTTACCGTGACGCGTGTCGCCACAGGCAGCGCGCAGATCATCATCAACACCGAAGACGGCAACTTTGTGGCCGTGCATACGGTTACTGTTACCTAACGGACATTCAAAAGGGCGGCGTGCTGCCCTTGATAATGACCGTTTACTGGAAGCCCTATGACCGCTTTAACCGATATTGGCGAACTCTCTATCAGCGACAGCCGCGAAGGCGGGAAAGATTACCTGCTTCGACCTTCATTCGAGGCGATGACCAGGATCGGCACTCCGGAAGAGATTGTGCAGGCGTACGCCACCATCCACGGCAATGATGTCGCTCAGCTCATTGAGGTGTGCGCAGGCGCGCTGGGGCGTTTTCCTGACTGGCTTTCTCCATCATTCAACCGCGCTGCTGAGAAGCTGTTATCAACGTGCATGCTGGTGCTGCAGGCGTGCTGCGATGACGATCTGACGCCGATGATTGGCGAGTGGAAGGGTTGGCGACACTGCGTTGTTTACCGTCCGGGCCAGATGCCGAAGAACGACATCATCGTGCTGGCGCAGCACCTCATGCAGCACGGCGTCGTCGGAAAAGCCAAGGTTCGCCAGCTGCAGCGCCACGAAACAGGCGCCAGAACGAACGAATTTAAAGCCTTCGACTACATCAGCGCGGCACGGAGCCACTTTGAAATGAACCGCGCAGAAGCCTCGCAGTTAACGATGACCGAATTTCAGATGCTGTTGGCGGCGAAATATCCTGACCAGAAAGGCTTTACTCGCGAAGAGTACGACAGCATCGCCGACGAGTACCTGGCTAAACAGGCCGCACGCAGGGCAAAAGCAAAGCAATAACCGGAGAATGACATGGCAGGTGAGAAGAACGCCGGTAGCATCGTTTATGAAATCAGCGCCGACGTTGAGCCGCTGCTGCAGGGCGGAAAACAGGCCATTGATGCTCTGGACAAACTGGATGCTGCAGCCCAGCAGTCCGGCAAGGGAATGGATAACCTCGATCAGAGCGCATCACAGACCGGGTCCGCGTTTACTGAACTGGCCGGTTATGCCAACTCCATGGACAACCAGCTACGGAAGCTGAACACCAACGTGAGCGGCATCGCCCGCGCAATGGAAGAGGCCCGCAGCGGTACCGGCGGCGCGAGCAGTGAATTCAGTCGAGCAGAATCCATCATCGAAGCGCTGGGTAACCAGCTGGCTGTGCTGGACGAAGCGCAGGAGAATGGCGCGCGTAGTGCCGCAGTTCTGGCTGCGCAGTTGCGTGCCGGGTCGAAAGCGACAGACGAAGAAAAGCAGAAAATCGGCGAGCTGACCGGCCGTCTGTATGACATGAAGACTGGCGTTGAAAATGGCGCAAAGGGAACTGGCAACTGGAAAACCAGCATGCAACAGGCCGGGTACCAGGTTCAGGACTTCATCGTACAGGTGCAGGGTGGACAGTCTGCGCTGGTGGCGTTCGCCCAGCAGGGCTCGCAACTAGCTGGCGCATTTGGTCCTGGCGGTGCCGTGGTTGGGGCCATAATAGCGCTTAGTTCAGTCCTGGCTGGCGTGCTGATTACTTCGCTGAATGGCGGAAAGAACGCCATGGACGCGCTGAAAGACGCAGCTGAGGCGATGGATAAGGTGATCACCATTTCCTCGCAAGGCGTGGCCGCGCTTTCAGACAAGTATGCTGCACTGGCGCGCGTAAATGCTGACGTGGCTACTTTGTTGCGGAATCAGGCACTGCTGGAGTATAACCAGGCCATCTCGAAGATACCTAAGGCCATTAGTGACGCGTCTGATGCATTCATTACGTTAGGCGATCGCGCACTCGCGGCGGTCGGCGGGGCGTCTCCAAGCATCAAGAAATTCAACGATGAGCTTTCTGCGCTTGGTGTTACCACCACAGACTGGAGCCAGGCCATTCAACAGGCCAACAGCCAGGGTCAATATGCCTCTGGTATTGTGAACTCGCTGTCCTCAACGGTGAGCACGCTTTCTTCTCGTCTGGGCATCAGCAAGCAGTCAGCGTTTGATCTGGCAAGAGAACTATCAGACCTGAGCAATAACCCTTCACCGGAAGCACTTCAGGAACTGGCGAAAAAACTCCAGGAAATGCAGTCCTCATCCAAAGATGGGCAGTCAGCCATTGCTGAGCTGGCTGGTAAACTTGTCGATCTGGCGAGAGAAGCAGCCAACGCGAAGATAAACGTCGACAGCCTGAACAAGTCCACTGACAACCTCACGGCCGGGCAGAAGAACCTCATCAAGCAGTCTGAGCGAAACCTTGCTCTGTCGAAACTACAGGGCGAGGCCCGCGCACGCTTGCAGGCGCAATACGCCGCCGAAGATGCCGGGTTTGCGAAGGATGATCCGCACGCGAAGCAAATGGAAGACGATGCTGCAGCTACGTACAAAAATACGCAGGCGCAGAAGTCGCTTCAGTCAGAGCAGAAGAAGGGCGCGTCACAGGCTGATTCTATTGCCCAGAAGCTGGCGAACCTGAAACAGCAATCAGAGCTTGCCGCTGACTCAACGAATAAGCTGAGTCGCGAGCAGGCCATCCTGACTGCGCAGCAGTCGCTCGGGAAAGGAGCCACTAAAGAGCAGATAGCGCTAGCCGGTCAGTATGCGGCAAAAAAATGGGATACAGCCAACGCCATCAAAGCTGAAGCTGCAGCCCAGAAGCTTCTCCCTGAAGCGGCTGAGAACGCCAGTTACAAACAGGATGTTGAGGATCTGAATACGGCGCTGGCAGCGAAGAAAATCAGCCAGGAGCAGTACAACCAGACCTCAGAACGACTGGCGGCAACGCACCAGGCTAACCTCGCGAAAATACAGGCACAACAGGCTGTAACGCCACAGCAAGAGGCTGTCGGCGGAGTTGACCCTGTTCAGCAGCTGGCTAACGAGAACGCCAAGAAACTCGCGCTTATACAGTCATACGAGCAGCAAGGGCTGATTACTCACCAGAATGCCATGGCATTACGTGCTGCAACTGACACGCAGTATGAGCAGGCGCGCATCGCTGCCCAGTGGGAGATTTTCCGCAACCAGAGTATGGGTAATGAGTTGCTGGCCGCGAGCTTTGACTCTCTCGCAGGCAACGCTTCCAATGCCTTAACCGGCATCATCACCGGTAGCATGTCGGCGCAGGAGGCAATGCAATCTCTCGCCAGCAACGCCCTGAATAGCCTGATTAACGGCTTCGTTCAGATGGGCGTAGACTGGGTTAAATCTGCCGTGATGGGTGCGGCTGCACAAACCTCAGCCATTGCCACAACTACTGCGGCGCAAACTGCTGGTTTAGCGACAACCACTGCGGCAAGCACCGCGGCGGCCACGACAACAATGGCAGTCTGGACGCCAGCTGCAGCCGTCGCCTCAATCGGTTCTTTCGGCGGAGCTGCGGCGATCGGTATTGCTGCCCTTATCGCGGCTATGGCGTTGGCTGGAGGTCTGGCTGGTAAGCGTAAAAACGGCGGCCCTGTTGCAGCCGGCTCGATGTACCAGGTAGGTGAGGGCGGCATGCCTGAAATCTACCGTGCCAGTACCGGAAAACAGTACATGATCCCCGGAGATAATGGGCGTGTCATTAGCAATAAACAAATGAGTTCCGGTGGTGGAGAAAGTGGAGGTGTGGTTGTGAATATCAACAACTATACCGGTGCCTCTGTGGACGCTCAGGCTACTCCTGATGGTAATGGTGGATGGACGGTTGAAGCGTTCATTTACGACATGGATAACGGAGGCCCGGCAAGTCAGGCAATTCAACGAAATCATCAGGCACCACGTAAAGCGAGGGAGTAATGGCAATACCATATCCAGACTGGCTACCGCTGGCGCAAAAAGGAAAGTCACCAACAACCGATACTGGTTTTCGCACGGATCAGCCAACGGTCGGTGCGCCGATATTCCAGAAACTGACTGATGACCTGAAAACGTCGTTCTCGCTGACATGGATATTCACGCGCGACCAGCACCGGGCGTTTATGCAGTGGTTGCGCAGTCCGAACTACCTGGACAACTGCAACCAGTGGTTCACGATGCCTGTAGGTACCGGAACCGGAGATACAGGTATTGAGGTGCAGGAGTTGCACTTCATCGCCTGGCCATCATGGTCGCAATCAGGTTCAATCTTCACATGGAGCGGTGACGTTATCGCACGTGAACTGGTTAACTCTGATGACGACTTCGACGACATCATTGTTGAGCTTCCGCCTCCGTGGGCGTCATGGCTGGACATTATCGTTACCGGGTATCCTGACGATCGCGACCCGGAAAGTCTCCCGAGGGCGCCGTAATGCCTACATTGCGAGAATTTCAAAGCCAGCGACCGAACCGGATCCTGTATGAAACCATCACCTTCTACAACGAGACATTCGGGTATGTGCGTCTGGTGAATAACCAGATATTCCCCAAAACTCTTGGCGGGCAGGTGTTCACGCCGTGCCGGATGGAACTGACGGAAAGCCAGCAGAGCAATACGCCGGTACTCGACAGCACGGTTAAGTTCAGCAGACTTGCTCAGGACTTCAAGCAGAAGCTGAAACTCTGGAAAGCGCATGCGCGCATCACGCCGATCTCCGCAACCTACCAGGTGTTTGATTCCGCAGATATGAGTACAGCCATTAAAACATGGACGCTCTATGTGTCTGACTGTTCGATGGATGACAAGGACGTCACATGCAGTCTGACGCGTATCAATCCGCTTAACCGCAACGTCGGCCGCCTGTACACCGTCGAAGAATATCCGGGGCTTCAGAATGTCTAAAGACGACTTCCTTTCACGCGTAACCGGTATCCCCTGGCAGAACCGAGCCTGCTCTTTCGAAGCCGCGGATTGCTGGGGGTTAGTGGTGCTTTACTACCGGTACGTTCTCGGCATTGAGATACATCAGACGGCTGACTACGAAAGCGGTAGTGACTTCCTGACCTGTTACGACAGTGATGTTGTGTTCTGGCGCCGCACGGAGTCTTTCTGTGATGACGGTATTTTCGTCGCCTGGGTCGGCAGCCAACCAGTACATGTCGGCATGATTGTCGACGGGCGAGTATTACATAGCCGCGGTGAAAATGGTCATGTCAGGTCAGACGCGATCCGCACCATTCAGAAACTATTCACCAAAGTGGAGTTCTATTCTTATGCCGGTAATCGAAATTCAGCGAGTACCAGGGCTGCCTAAAGACCGGGATGTCGTCAAAGCTGGGACGGTGTTTTCTGAATGGCTGGAGCAGGAAAGTTTTCACCGGGACATACGCATCCGCGTAAATGGAACTGAACTAGGACCTGATGATGAACTTGCATTTCCACTGCAGGAAAATGACAGAGTAATCATCTTTGATCAGCCTAAAGGAGGCGGCGGGCTGATCGGGACAATACTTAACCCACTTGAGCACTTCAACCCTATAAAGTTCACGCAAAAAATACTGTCCGGTCTGATGCCAAAACCTAATACGAGCGCATCAAGTAGCAACAGCAAAACATCACCGAATAACAGCCTGAAAGGGCAAACAAATACCGCACGTAACGGTGAGGCTAAACCTGATAATTTCGGACAGGTGCGCGCGTTTCCAGATTTGGTTCAGGAGTCAATGTTCGAATATGTTCTTGGAGGCCAAGATAACTCAGGAATTAAATATGTAACAGAGATGATGAATTTCGGAATAGGGGTTTATGACATTTCCTCTGTCAGGTTTTCAGAAACAAATCTTGGGTCAATGGCTGGCGCTACCTATACCATTTATCAACCTGGGCAGGTTATTCCCTCTGTAACAGAAGGGTATCAGTTTGACGATGTTGACGGTCAGGAAATGCCTGGGCCGAATGAAAATGATGCAGTTCCTGTCGAGTCAGCCAGCGCAAATACAGTAATCAGTGGCACATATGCGGGTGGCGAGATAGCGATAAAAATCGTGAAACAGTCAGATTTTGACTATTTCACTGGATTGATTTTGCCTCATCCAGTTACTTTCACCATAAATGTGACGTATCCGATTCCAGATGGAACAAAAACGGAAGATGTGACTATTACGGCAAGCCTGTCTGAGTTTGCAGAAACCAACAATGGGGCCGTAGTAAACCCTGTTTACTATTACACATTCACATTCAATGAACTCTCAGGAACGACAGTACCTGTAGAGAATGCAACCATCAACACGACGAAATTCATACTAAACGATAACGGAGCATTGGTCGTTGGTCCATTTATTTCACCGATTAGATCAAGTCAGATATGGGCACATATTCAGGCTGGGTTCGTGGGAGGGCAAACTGCAAATTTCGAGATGACTCTATGGCAGGTTGATGATGAGAATGGGCAAATTCCAGGGACCAGTCAAACCATAGCATATCAAATAAAAGCGGGGTCAAAGGGTGTATCACGAACTTATTACCGCACTTTTAAGGTTGTCCCAACTGCTGGATATGGGCGATACGCTGTTTCTGTACGTCGTGTGAATAATAGTTCAAATAATAACAAACTACAGCTTGAAGAAATTCATGCTGTCAACATCAGGAGTAACGTTGTTCATCCTGATGATACCACTGTAATGATCAGGGTTCGGGCAACTGAAAACGCCACAGGCAGCAGGGACAGGAAATACAATGCTCTAATCACCCGGCACGTTATCAGCTACAACATGACGACCAGACAGGTCGATTATACGATCCGTCCTTCACGTAAGTTCGCCGATATCGCGTTGCATAACTGGCTGATGGTTGGCGGACAGTCTGAGTCAAGCATTGATATTTATGGGTTGTATCAGATTCAGGCAGAGATTGATGCTATCGATCCGCGCCTTGGGTACTTCGATTACACTTTCGATGATGAAGACGTTTCCCTTGGTTCAAGGATGGAAACCATCTGCGATGCTGCCAGCGTCACTGTCTATGATGACAACGGCGTTTTGTCGTTTACCCGTGACAGTAAGAAAACCTCAGCAGCGACAATCTTCAACCGCTCCAACACAAAGTCAGACCGGTACTCACTGTCATACGACATGACGCTACCTGGTGGATATGACGGCGTAGAAGTGCAGTTCCGTAACCCGGACACGAACAAGCAGGATTTCGTTCGTTACCGCATTGTTGGAAATAGCATTGTGGAAGGGATGCCGACGAAGGCCAAAAAGTTCGAGATGCTATACATCAGGAACAGGTATCAGGCCAATGAGCGCGCTCTGCGTGAGTGTAAGCGTCTCATCTATTCCAGGATGACTATGGCTATCACAGCTATGGCAGACGGTGAGTGGGTGAACGTCGGAGATATGGTTCAGGTCCCGGACACTTACGATACCAATCAGCAGGCCGGTTACATTGTCTCTCGATCAGGTAACGACTTCGAAACCAGTGAGCGTATTAATTTCTCTGGCTCGATGTATGTGCAGATCACAGATTCATCCGGCGCTACAACGGCCCGTTTTCCGGCTTCACCTCGTTCAGATACACAGTTTGGATTTACCGCAGCAGTTCCCGTCATACCACTGAACCTTTACGACGGGTTCGACGTTCAGTCGCCATCACGGTATGTGATTGCCACATCCGAGGAACTGGACGCTGGGCAATGGACCATCACCGCCAAGCAACCTGATGGACAGGGCGGCACAGCAATTACCCTCGCTGAGTACAGCGACCTGATTTACTCGTAAAACCAATCCCGACAACCACAACCCGGCCATTGCGCCGGGTTTTTTTATGGAAAAAATATGGCTACCCAACCAACTGATTTGCCAGTTCCAAGTGAATCTCCGCGCGACCTGAAGTTTAACGCAGGGAAGATTGATGAGTTCGCCACTTCGATGGGGTGGACGTACACGGACCGATTCGGAGCCGAGCATTACACCATAGAGGGATTAAGGTGGCTGGCTCAACAGGCTATCGCGCAATTCGGTTATATAACAATGGATAGCTTTGAAGATGGCAATACTCTGACGTTGCCAAATCAGGTTCTTCGCTTAGAGGAAAACGGAGAATACTATCGCTGGGATGGTGCGTTTCCAAAAGTTGTGCCTCCAGGATCCACCCCTGATACAACGGGAGGAATTGGTGCAGGAGCCTGGCTTAGCGTAGGTGATGCGACCTTGCGAAGCCAGTTGAATAATGTATTCACTGACGTGGCAAGTCTGAGAAGCTCAAAAAATATTAATGTTAATATTCCTGTCCTGCTTTCTGGATACTACCTTGGCGTTGAAGGTGGCGGTGGGGAATTTTATGTTGATGAGTCAGATTCGGTTACATCAGATAATGGCGGGACTGTATTTGTAAACGCTACTGGACAACGAATCAAGAGAACTTTAGATGGTGTATGTCGTTGGTCAGACTTCGGAATTCTTCCAGGCATGCCGGTAGCGCCTACAAAATCGCAGTGTGAAACTGTCTGGGCGTGGGGTTTTGCAAACGGATGTACCCGGTACGAAACCTTCCAGAAAGGCGAAATGACGTTCACTTTCCCTCTGTTGTTTCAGGTTCCTGCTGACTGGACCGGCGGGGCGGTTAGCTTCATTGCCGAAGGGCTACATAAGTTTGCTTATGATTTCACCAATGGTGCTACTGATGACGTGGTTGAGATCATCCTCAAACTTGAAGACCTGTCAGGGAATACACCCATCCATACTATCTATAATTTCGATAACATTGGCATGGGGCGATTTCCAGGGAAAAACATTCGCTATACAGCACTTCGACACACATCAGCTAAAAACTCTGTAATTAAGGCTAGAGGTAAAAATAACTACGGATACGGCGTGTTTCTTGCTAACAGTGATAACAGCATTGTCTACGCAGATTTATATAACTGCAATGGTCAACTTCTTGTTACTTCTCCTGCTGGCTCTTATGACAATTTTGGTGACGGGGTTTATATTGGCGCTAAGAATGTGACAATTGAGAACCCAGTTATCGTTACGACAGAAGGCGGCAGGGCTGGAATAGTGTATGAAGGTACGTCAGTTGATATGGTAGGTGGTACAGTTATAAGCCCACGAATCGTCGGATACGATCGCGGAATTCATATCGAGACTGTTGGTTTCAGAATGGATGCGGTTAATATCATTGGCGGTAGATTGCAGGACTGCAATACGTCAATACTGGTTTATAACGGTGTTACAACTGACATGCAGAGCGATCTATCTGTTATTGTAAAAGGCGTTACATCTCGAAGAGACAATGCGGTTTCTGAGCATGCCAATGCCGCTAACTTCTCTCAGGGTCACTTCATGGTTTCTGGTGTTAACGCTCAGATAACAACAGAGGGTTGTTCATGGCAGAACCATGTTAACAATATCACTGTCGCTGGCAATGGAAAGTGGATTAGCGATGGCGATCGAATGTTTTCTAACTCAGGAGGTATAAAACTGCCTTTTACTCGCGGAAGCGAAATACGCAATCTTTACGCACCAACAAACAGAAACCTGTTCAATAGTAATGGTGATGTACGCTTCAGGGATTCTTTTTGGGGTGGTGACATTAGCATTACTGGTGGTAATAAAACAATTATTGATAATGTAGAAATGTCTAGACAAGGAGGTTTTGCAAACTGTGGTCGTATATCTTTAACAGGAGCGGCTAATAGCTCAATATTGAGAAACATTATATTTCAGTTTCCTGATTCATGGGCTATTGATAATACGCAAACATTACAAGTACCAACCTGCCCGATAATTGAAAACATACACATATCAAGCTCAGCAACAGGAACAGCAACCCTCCAGAGAAACTCAGAATCAGGAGCTAATAATAGATACAGACGATCTATGCCGTCGTATATATCGAATGGCACAACGTGGACAATAGTCAGTTAAACATAATAGCCCACTATATGTGGGCTTTCTTTAAATACCTTGCCAGATAAATGGCTCTTTTCTCTATTGCAACATGTATGACCCACGATACAAATAAACAAATTGAAAGAACAAGCAACATGCTTGCAACACCTTTATTTGAGTAAAACGGCATCTTGAATGAATGCAAAAATAGCAAGGTAATTGGATGCGTTATATAAAATGTATAAGATAAGTCGCCAAGTTTATTTAGCACTTTGCTGTTGTTTATAGGCGATTTCTGTTCAATTAGTATCGCAGAAATAAATATAATCGAACAAGGGATGGCAACCCCTAAAGGACCGTGACCTGTCAGTTGGTAAAGCATTGATACAGCAACAAGAGAGGATGTATATAGAATAAATGGGCTTATAAATGATAAATGTCTTCTGATCTTAAATACGAACATGCCAAATACAAATTCAAGCATCATTGGAGATGCGAGTATTTTAAGTACAATAATATTGTCGAATATTATACCGTTATTTCTAGCGTATGCTGACAGTATTGATTCCCTGTCTGACAGCATAAATAATACTATGAATGTGATAGTTATTATTGCACCACAAATCTCAGCTCTGTATTTATGACTAAACGTCATTGACACCATAAAGATAAAATAAAATAAAATTTCAAAAGTTAAAGTCCATGCCGTGCTTATTAATGAAAACCCAAAAAATGGCGGGACGGCTGTTGAATCGTATGGAATAAGTAATAATGATTTTAACACCACGGAAGCATTAATTTCTTTTGCTCCTGTAATCATAGTAACACCCATCATTAGAAATATTCCAAACCAGTATGTTGGAAATATTCTAAAAAAACGCTTCAATGCAAATGATGATGCCGAACCATCCTTTTCAGTTGATAGCAAAATAACAAACCCACTAATCATAAAAAAAAGGTCAACACCAAAATAGCCATTACTAAACAGTAAGCTACCCAAATTAGATTGCGCATAAACGCCATTCAGCATAGCTCTTTCATGATAGAAGAAAACCATTAGAGCTGCTATTCCGCGCATGTAATGTATAGACTTAATCATTATAGTATCCATAAAAAAATCAGCACAATATTAGCAGTAACCATATGAAATTCAATGCTTCGTTAGTCAATTATAGATAATAGTGTGAAATATTTTTTCAGTTCCAATCACCTGCTACTTGATCTGTAACGCAGATTGGTAATACTGTATAAATAAACAGTATATGGAGGTGCATGCCATGGGATTTCCATCACCAGCAGCAGACTACGTAGAGCGAAGCATATCGCTTGACGAAAAATTCGTTGAACATCCAGCATCTACATACTTCATGAGAGCAGGGCAAACATACTGGCGAGAAGGCATCCAGAATGGTGCCTTGCTGGTCGTGGATAGCTCACTAACACCATGTGATGGTTCTCTGCTCGTCTGTAGGATAGATGATGAGTTAAGGATAAAGCGTTACCGTATTCACCCAAAACCGCACCTGGTGAATCTGGAGAACGGAAAGCGTGAAGATATACCAGGGCAGACTGGAGACTACAATGTGTCATCTCCGGTATTCGGAGTGATCACCTACATCATCAACGATGCGCGATCAGGTGAGTTTGATGATTGTCCGGTGATGTGAGACAAAAATGGGACGCAAAGGCTTTTATATGCCTTTCGACCGATTTCTATCTTTTTAGAAGGTGGGACGTGTGAGCGCCGTGGTGATGGGGTAAGTTACTGTTATATTAGATAGTCCTAGGAACTTCTAAGCCGTCGGTCACAGGTTCGAATCCTGTAGGGGGCGCCATTTCGAAGTCAATGTACCTCTACTGAATTCGCTTTTTATCCGTTATATTCCCTGAAATGAGAAAAAACTCCCTGTCGGTGTTAATCCTGATATATCTCTGGATGAGGCTCGCCTGAAGCGAGAGGACGCCCGGAAGGTATAAAAAGATCACCTCTTTTTTAACGAACCAGCGACCATACGGCTGCCGGCACTTTGTCATACAGGGTGTTCGTTATTATCTCCGCCAGTCGATGGTCGGCTGCTGCGTAAAAATTCACCAGTTCATCGTTATTTTTTTCGATGACTTTATCCAGCGTTGCCTGACAGGTACATTTCCTTAACTGGAAAAGCCATTCCTGCTTTGTTTTTGACATCATCTCTCTTCCTGATAAATGCATATTCCTGATTACGGCTCCGGTGATTTCACGAAAAACGGAGCCGGGTTTCCCGGCTCCGCCTATTTCAGACACATGACTTACCAGCTGTATTTTACCCCCACCATGCCCTGGGTATCACTGTAGCCTTTATCGCCCATCTGCACACCCACGTTGCCCCACACGCTCAGATGGTCGCTCAGCTTGCCTTCCACCCCGGTGCGGACTTCGCCCAGATTACGCGCGCCATCGCGGCTGACTTTTGTCCCGTCCATCTTCACGCCCCAGGTTTCCGTATTGTGGATCCAGTTCACTTCCACGAATGGCTGGAAGGTACGCTGTTTACCGTCATCCATTTTGTGGTGACTGCTCAGATACGTTCTCACCCCGAGCCGAGTCTGAATATTGCCGTCGCCCTGCGTTTCGATGCGGGTTCCGTCTTTACGGCGATGCGCATCATCCTTCACGCCCATCCAGGTGACCTGCGCCTGCGGCTGCACATACCAGGTGTTCAGTGTGCCCTCGCTGCCGTAAAACTCTCCGGCTTTCAGGGTATAACCCGCTTCGACGGATGCGGTCAGACCTTTCGATTTGTAGCTGTCGCTGTCCCGGTGGTCTGATTCCACGCTGCTGTCAAACCAGTTGTACAGCATCCAACTGTCCACATACATGCCGGTTTTGTCCGCATCGTTCTGGTACCAGGTGCCGTACAGACCGGCGCTGTAGCCGCTGACGCGTCCGTCAGAGCCGTAGCCAACACGGTCGCTGCGGGTGTTGCTGTGCTCGTTCGCATAGCCGCCCATCACGCCCAGGTGCCAGCGGTCCAGTCCGTCAGAACTCCACTGCGCGATGTCGCCACCAATCTGCAGCACATAGCGGTTGCTCTGTGTTTGCAGCTGGCCGTCACCGGAAGATGAACGTTCGTGACCGCCGACGTGGCGCATCCACATGCTGCTGACGTTCTCCTCACCGTTATACAGCGCATCGGTGTACTGCGGTTCACCGAGACGGTCATGCAGGCGGTGGTGAAACAGCGTGTTGGCTGCCGCGATATTGCTGATATAGCTGCCGGCTTCCGGGCGCAGCGCGTCCGGGGCGGTCGGATCGACTACCGGTGGTGTCGGTTCCGACGGGTCAACGTCAATCGGATCTGGCTCATCCTGCGGCGGTGTGCTGTCTTTCCATTTACTGGTCAGGTACCAGTTCTTCGCCGCTGCTCCGGCCCCTTTCGCCAGGGTATAGACGTAGGCCCCGGCTTCCACGGTCCCGGTGGTCAGGGAGAAGCTCCCCGCTGAGTTGCCGTCGACCTGGATGACCTCGATACCGTTCACCGTCTGTGCACCGGTCCCGCCGGTATTGGTCACGCTGACACGGGTATTGCCAGCCGTGTCGCCCTCTACCGTCAGTTTGTCCGTCACTGAGCTGTCATCGCCAAGTACGGTGTTGAGCGCCAGCAGACCGTTGTTCCCGGTGTAGTTGCCGTTCACCGTCAGGGTGTTACCCGGCGTTCCGTCTTCACGGGTCAGCAGGACTGAGCCGCTGTTGGTCAGGCTGCCGCCGACCAGAAAATCGGTCATCTGCATGGTACCGCCCTGCATGACATCAACGTTCCCGGCGGTGCTGCCGTAACCGGTGAAGGTGCCTCCGTTGTGCACGTTCACCAGCCCGCTCGCCATGTCCACCGCAGAGGCCGCGTCGCTGCCGAGCGCCAGTTCGCCGGCGTTGATATCCGTGGTGCCGGTGTAGGCCGCAGCGTCCTGCGTCAGGGTCAGGGTGCCGGTGCCGGACTTCGCCAGGTCGCCGCTGCCGCTGACGCTGTTACTGAGCGTCCAGTCACTGGCGGTGTTCACCGTCAGTTTACCCTCATCATTCACCGCGGCGGTGCCGAGGTTGTTCTGTTCACTCACCGTCAGGTTGCTGCCGCTGTCGATGTTAAACAGCCCGCTGAAGGCGCTGTTGTCACCGGACAGCTGCGCATTCGTGCTGTTCGTCGCATCGACGTTACCGGTGCCGCTGATGCTGTTCGCCAGCATACCGGTTGTACCGTCCAGCGTCAGGGTCCCTTCATCGGCGATGGCCCCGGTACCCGCACCCTGAGCATCGTTGATGACGACTTCCGCACCGCTGCTGATGGTGGTGGTGGCGCTGAGATTGCTGTTGGCACCGTCGATGGACAGCACGCCGCCGTCCACGTTCAGCTTACCGCTGCCGGTCAGGCTGCCATTGCTGTAGCCGCCGTTTGCCAGGCTCAGCGAGCCGCCGTTCACGTCGAGGACGGAATTAACATCGCTTGCCAGCTGACCTGCCATCTGCACAGTGCCGTTCAGGTCCGCTTTCGCGTCGCTGTTAATCGCCAGTTTTGCGGTGTCGCCCAGCGCGCCGTCCACGTCGGTACGTAGGGTGCCGCCCACCACGGTGGTGCTGCCGGTGTAATCGTTGCTGCTGTTCGACAGCGACAGCACGTCGCTGTCGGAGGTGATGACAGTCAGATTACCGCTGCCGGTGATGCGGGCAGACTGGTCTGCTGCCGCGCCGGTGGCCCCCGGGGTTCCGTCAAGGGTCAGGGTCTGGTCCTGCAGCAACTCAAGCTCTGTCAGGCCGTAGTTCACGTACAGGCCGTCACCTGGTGCGGTGGTCAGGCGGTAATCGTAGGTACCTTTCGCCACGGTGTTCCCGCCCTGGGCAATATCGACCTGCATCGCAGCCGGGATGTCGAGGCCGTACTGGTCCACAAGTGTCAGGTTACCCCCGCTGCCGGTGACGTTCGCTGCGCTGACCAGTTGTACACCAACGTTGGCGTCATCCTGGGTCATCAGGGACGAGGTGGTGTCCGTCGCTATTTCCGGTACATACGGGTCGGGAATGTTCACCTGTACCGTGCCGCTGCCTGAGGCATCCAGCGTGTTCACCGTCACATGGCTGGCGGCCACGATGTCATGCGGCGCGGTGGCGTTAAAGGCCATATAGCCGCCCTCAAAGCTGAGCCCGCCAATCGCCTGTTCACCGTCACCCACCGTGGTGAAGCTGCCGGTATTCACGTTCAGGGTGGCATTCGTCATGGCCGTGGTGTTCACACCGTCAAGCGACAGGGTCGCGTTGCTCAGGTCCACGGTCCCGGCGAAGGTGCTGCCGGTGGTGGTGGCAAAGTTAAACGCCGCCCCGCTGGCATTCACCGCCATGGTTCCGGTGCCGGTCAGTCTGTTGGTGAAGGTGCGGTCAACGGGACTGTTCACCGCCAGAACCGAGGTGGCATCGATATCAAACGCTGCGCCACCGGTGGGTTTACCGCCCAGCGCATAACCACTATTCAGCGTGAACAGGGACGCCTCACGCAGGTTCACCAGGTTGTAGTTGTTGATTTGCGTACCGGTGCCGTCCATGGTGAAGCCTTCAGTCACCCCCTTAAAGAACACAGTGGCGTTACCGCTACCGCCGTTCAGGGCGTTAAAGGTGTTGCCGTTGCCCAGTACGGTGACCATATCCACACCCGCAGAGCCGCTGACGGTGTTCACATCCGCGCCGTTTGTCAGCAGGACAGTGTTGGTGCCGTTGCCGTTGAGCGCAATGTTGCCGCCCACGATACCGTCGTCCACCGTCACCGCGTTATTGCCGCTGCTTGTGGTGATGTTGTTACTGACGGTGCCGGTGTTGTTCACCGTGGCATTCGCCCCGTTCATCACCACGTCACCGTTAATCAGCCCGGCGTTGTTCATCGTGGCATTTGCCGCGCTCATCGCCAGCGTCGGTGTGCCGGCGGCGGAGGCGGTAATCACCCCGGTGTCCGCGTTGGTGAAGGTGGTGGCATTCGCCGTATCAACCGTGGAGGCCGTGGCACTGGCCGATTCCAGTATGCCGCGGTTGGTGGCAGACGTGACGCCGCTGCCCAGTTTCAGGGCAGGGCCGCCCGCCGCGTTGCCCACGGTGACGTACGCCGCCGTGTCCACAGTGCCGGTGGTGTTGGCATAAATGCCGGTACCGCCCGCGCCGGTGACGTTAATGGTCAGGCCGGAGGAGCCGGACAGGTCGAGGTTACCGGTGGTG
Organism: Citrobacter sp. RHB20-C16; assembly: GCF_013890155.1. Lineage (NCBI taxonomy): Bacteria > Pseudomonadati > Pseudomonadota > Gammaproteobacteria > Enterobacterales > Enterobacteriaceae > Citrobacter > Citrobacter sp. RHB20-C16. Next base: position 1,489,156 of record NZ_CP057630.1, read on the forward strand.
GCGCTGCCGTCGGCATTTTCGAACGCAATCCCCTCACCGTTACCGCTGACGGTGATGAGACCGCTGTTGGTTTTGTCGATGGTGACCGCGGTACGTACCCCGGCACCGTTCGCCACGTCAATGGTGGTGTTCGTCAGTTGCAGGTCGGTCAGGTTCGCGGCGTTCTCAATACCGTTCCCCGTGGCGCCTGCCGCGTTAACGATAATGTGTGCCCCGTTCACATCAAGCCCGGTGGCACCGGTGCTTACCAGCACACCATCAGCCGTGCCGCGGGCTTCAACCGTGCCCACGCCGCTGCCGACCAGGTTCAGCACCCCGGCGGCCAGGTTGATGGCCGCAGTCCCGTCCGTTGCCAGCACGGTGCCGCTGTTGGTCACCGAAGAGGCCTGCCCCTGGTCACCGGCACCGACATACAGTGCGGTACCGTTAGCGGTGATATTGCCCCTGTTACCGACTTCACCGCCCAGCACCTTCACCGCCGTTGATTCGGTACCAGTGAGGACAATGTCGCCGCTGTTATCAAGGGTACCGCTGTTCTGCGCGGTAAAGGCAGTGGCACCGTTGACCGAAGAGGTGATGGTGGCCGCGTTGTTCAGTACTGCCCCACTGTTGGTGGAAATCAGCGAACCGTCAGAACCGTAGGTGTTGCCGTCCACAATCCCGGCGCGTGCGCCGGTGCCGGTCAGGGCAAGCGAGGCACCGCTTTCGATGTCAATGGTGGCCTCGCCGGAGGCAATCACCCCCGTGGCGCCTGCGCCGCTGATATCCAGCGCACTGCCGCTGCCGATCGTGGCGTGGGTTCCGGGGCCGGTGGCATAGAGCGCCGTCGCTTCCTGGCCGCTGGCCGCCACCTGGATATCGCCGTCCATTGTCGCCCCGTCTTCGAGACGGAACAGGGTGGAACGCGTTCCGGATGCATCCAGGATGGTACTGGCCGGTACATCAGTATTAATGGTGGAGCCAGCACCGGAAATGGCAAACAGGATCTGGTCGGTGGCCGACTCAGAGAAGTCCGGCGTGGCGGTGCCGGACAGGTTCACCGTCGCCCCGTCAGAGGCGCGGACCCCGATGGCGCCGTCGCCGTTGAGGGTCACGGTGCCGCCGGTCATATTCACGGTGGTTTGTGCGCCGCTGGCACGGATGCCGGTGGTACGGTTTGCTACATTGCCGCCGTTAAGCACAATATTGCCCGAGTTGTTGACCACGGTGGTGTGGGTGCCGGTTGCATCCTTCGCCACGATACCGGTGCCGCCTGCACCGATGGTGATGCTGCCGGTATTCCCCCCACGGGCACCCGCTTCAACCAGCAGGCCGGTGGTGTCTTCACCGGTGAAGGTGATGTTGCCGGCGTTGCTGATTTCAGCGCCATTACGGGCAATAAACCCGGTCACCGCATCCAGCGCGGAGTTGAGTGCGGCTTCCGTGACCAGCAGGGTGCCGGTCCCGAAGCCCGCGGCCCCTGCTGCCAGCGCCGCATTGGCCAGTACGCCGGAAACAGGCGTGCCCAGCGCGTTACCGTTGATATCATAGCCCTGGCCGTCAACAATCCCCGCCACTGCGCCTTCGGCAGTCATGTTGATGATGGCGTTCGAAGTGATTTTGCCCTGCGCACCGCCCTGGACCAGCACGCCGGTGGAGTCTTCACCGGACAGGTTGAGGGTCATGCCGCCGGAATTAAAGGCAGACACATTGCCGCTGGTCGCGTCTTTACCATTGGCAACAATCGTGGTTGACCCCTGACCAGAGGCAGTCAGTTCCGAGGCTGCACCCGCACCACCGGTGAAGTCAGCCCCGCCGTCCACGCGGAACAGCACGGAATCCTGGGTGCTGACATTCTGGGCACCAGTGCCGTTGTTGATGATAGAGGCAGTGGGGCCGTAGACATAATAGCCGAGTTGGTTGGTGCCACTGGCAAAGTTAATATCTCCGCTGCCGGATAACGTAACAGAGCCACCATCACGGGCATGAACACCTATTGCACCATCACCGCTCATATTGATCTGGCCAGAAATATCGACCTGAGAACCGTTACCTTCTGACCAGACGCCATAGTTGCGCAGGCCGGTTGAGGTATCTGCTCCGCCAGCAATATTAATATCGCCTGATAAAGAAGCTTTACCGCCGGTAAGCGCTTTAATACCGGTATTATTAACGCCGTTTAGGTTGATAGTACCTGAGCTGGCTACGGTACCTGCAGTTTTACTGAGGGAATAAATACCAATACTTTCAGAAGGAACAAATTCACCGTCACCGCCGTTGCTGTTAACGTCAATCACGCCGCTATTTTGCAGCAATGTCGTTCCATTGACCGCATACAGGCCATAAACACCATTGGCGGTAGTACTAAGTGTTATCGTCCCCTGGTTTTCGCCACTGCCTCCAGATTCGGTACGAATACCGGCACTTTCAGTATTTAGATAGGCTTTGCTACTTCCGTCCTGGGTATAACCTAAATTGATATGGCCCGTCGAGGTATTAACGAATGTAGTTCCGTTGAACGTTCTGGCAACATAAACATTACCGGACTGGAGCTTGTCGATTGAATTCGCCCAGTAACCAGTATTAATGATTCCCTCGTTTTCAGCGGAGGCACCGTTTGTTGTCGTTATTCCTGATACATAAGAGTTCTGGGCTTTATTCGTATAGTTATAACGTGGAGATACAGTGTATATCCCTTGCGCACTATTTTTAAACTGACTATTAGTGCCATCAACCTGGATACTAACATTTTGATATTCACCAGTTAAGACATTACCACCCAGACTCAAGAAACCATTGTTAATAAAGGATGAACCACTATTGACTTGGGCGATTTTACTGGTGCTCATCGCCGTGCCGTTATTGATAAATGTGGCGTTATGATCCAGTTGAATAAGTTTAAACGCAGGAGTGCTACTAACACTCACATCGATCGAGCCTCCTTCAGCAATAGTAATTAGAGCATTCTGACCATCTGCACGGAAGAACGCTGTATCAGGGTTTCCATAAACAGAAACATCAAATCCATCCGGAGACTGGGAGACCTGGTAAGACTGCGTGGTGGATATGTATGCTTTTTGCAGTTCACTCTGATAACTGGCGTAGGCTAATTCTCCTGATGACAATTTACTGACAAGCCAGTCATTCCATACTTTAAAGTCCGACAGGGAACTGACAGTATGTGATGTACCATCAAACGCGGTAAAAGTACCTGAATAACTGTCGCTCTGAATGTCTACTATGCTCGGTGTCGAATACCCAGATAAATCATCTACAAATCTGGCCTGGATTTTCTGTTGTGAAACCCAGTTAGCAGTAGATTTATTTGCTGTAGTACCGTCAACAAAGACGAGGGAACTGTCCCTTACTTCGCCAATGTTATACTCATTCTGATTCAATGCAATATTTGCAACGCCATTGGTGACCGTTGCCAGTCGGGTATCAATATAGGGGGTTGCATTCGGCAAAACAAACCTCATACCTGGACTAAAGGTATAGGCATCCCGTTCGTTAAATGCCTCAGAACTGTAAACCATGACAGTTTTGTTACTTGCGGTAATAGGATCATACACTGTCACTGCGGTGGTCAAACCGGGATAAATAAGTTTGTTTCCGACATAAGGTAATGACGTTACCGCAGAACCGCCGAGCGTTACGTTATAACCAGCGTCAATAATTTCTTGAAGGGTGGAAATTATCTGAAATGTGGCGCCTCCTGCTGTCCATGTGTTTACACCGGCAACAGACCACGTATTCCCGTCAGAAATGACAGCAGCCCCGTTCTGGTTATTATCTGTAGTTGGGGTCCATGCAGCACCAAGCTGACAATTAAAGGTGGCAACATCACAGGTGGCAGCAAAAGCTCCCGCTGACATTGCAGCCATCAAACCCGCCGCTTTCACTGACTTATTAACTGCACGTTTAATTTTTCCACGGCCTAACTCAGAGGTGACAACCCACTGCATCAGCGTGCTGTTCCATATAACGCGATAAATTTTGTTCATAATGGACACCTCTTATACCGTGCCAATACTGACTACACAGGTGTCGGCTCTGTCACTGTACTGAGCCTTCCCTGTACCACTACGCATCATTGGCGCAGTCTTTTTATTTGTCCGGATGAGATTATTGCCTCTTCCAGAGTAATTCTCCGGTACTGAAATCAGCCCCCAAGAATTATTGATATTGCGAATTTTTAGTTGTTCCATGCTATATACTCGTTGGTGATTTTTTATGTTTTTTTTGTTGTTCAAGCGAATGCTTTCTTTTCCGTAAGAGCGATAAAAGACTTCCGGTGCCTCTCAATATCTGAAGCACGAAAAAAAATAATCTTAGAGAGGGTAGTTATATTTCCTATTACCTACATTAAGGTTTTATATAAGGGGTAATGAAATGACATTACTGCCCTTACAGGCACCTGAACGGTGCCTGGTCGGCAAATATAACTACTCATTACGTATTGCAGTCTGCTGACAAACTGCATTCTCGGAGAATGGTCTACATTTCTACGACCTCTGTAAAATAAAACAACAAGGGAACAAATAAGAAAGTATCATAAAGACATTTTCTTTTTCTGTTTATGATATCGACACACTATCAGTTGAAATGGTTTTATGGATCTGTCCTTTTGCTATTCCCCAATAGCAGTTTTGCACTGTGTTAAAAGAGAGTCAAGCAGCGCTAAAATGTTAAAAAAGTAATATTAACGCAGCTGGACAAACCAGTTATATAATTCCTGGTGGTCGTTTTAAATGAGGGGCGTCTTTTCTGGAAATATCACTCACTTGCTCTTTTGAGGTTGAGATATTTGCATCTGACAATAAGAATATTACAAACATTAGATGAGGCTGGAAGTAGTCACTCGAGAGCACAATTTGCTAAAAAGTAATGGGCGTGGTTTGTAATTTTAATTTAAGTGATTGTATATAATGATATTTTTCTAAGTTGTTGTTATGAATTAATAATCTCCATTTTTATATCATGTAAAAAACACAACGTTATGATTGTATTATTCTTTTTTTGTTTTTTCGTTAGATATGAAAATTTGTTAAAAAAACAGTGTTACGAGAGGGTGGCAGCCGTAATTCGTAATCTGACCGGGTAAATTTTATAAAATTCAGATTTTTCTTTCTGAACAATAACCTGATAAAGGGGGACGTATCAGTAAATTAGCCTTATGCCATGCCCATTTTTTGTGTATCAAGCGTTTCTCATTGTTTCGTGTCGCTGCAACCCAGAACATTTCCATTCCGTTAGATAAATGGATGGATTATCAAGTCAGAAACCTCGGACAAAAAAGCCGGTGCGGTTCACCGGATCCCGTTCTTTGCAGGCCAACAGCACACGTCCGGATCCGCGCGAGAGGGAGACAATCCCTATTGCAATCAGAAAGGGTGAAGCCTAAGAACGGCCAAGGGATTCAATATCCTGCAACAGCGTGTCGATCGTGGCGCGCTCTGTGAAAGGTTCTGGCGCACCTTCAGGTGCTGTCAGCCCAACCCTGTTATGCCAGTACGTGGGCACTCCCACTTTTTGCGTCCCAAGCATGTCATAAGCAGAGCCTGCGACAAATATAGCCTCGGCAGGAACAAAGCCTGTATTACACAACGCCAGACGATACGGCTCAGGATGCGGCTTGTAAAAATCAGCCTGTTCGGAAGTCACGACGACATCGAAGGGAACGCCGACAAGATCCGCAGCAATTCGCCTGAGGCGCGCCGAACAGTTAGTGACCACACTTAATCCCATCAGCTCAGAATAGACCCTGTTAACCGATTACACTGACGTGATTTGCTCCACCAGCATTGAACGCATCATCACCGGACGTAATGCTGCGCTGAGCCTGACAGAAATCCTTATTCATCAGCTCAGTGATATTTTTGCACTCACCGACAGCATTGGCGGGGGCAACGCGAATGAATGACGACTGCGCACATTACCTTTAAGCGGTCAGAACTTGTAGAAAAACTGAATGACATTTTCACTAAGCATTATCCGGGGATACTGGTAGCGCGATAGTTCATTGTTACCATAACCGGGCTCGAAATCACGGGTGTTTTTAGCGAAATACGATTGTGGGCTTCGGCGTTTTTCGAACTGCTAAAAATGCTGTAATAACAATGGTTATATGGCCTGTATTCGAATCCGGTAGGATCTCAGACCCACTCTTTCGGTAAACTCAACGTAAACCGGGTCACGTTTACATCCGAAGTCACCGACACTTTTCCGTGGTGTGCGGTCACAATCGATTTCACGATCGCCAGTCCGATGCCGCTGCCTTCGCCTTTACGCTGGCGGGATGGATCCACGCGATAAAAGCGATCAAACAACCGTGGTAAATGTTCGGCAGGGATAGGTGTTCCCGGGTTTTCAATGATGATGTGCACCTGTTCGTCCGCCTCTGTCAGCCGGACGGTAATGCTCTGGCCCAATGGCGTGTAGCGCATCGCGTTGGAGAGGAGATTGCTGATCGCCCGGCGCAGCATACCTGAATCGCCGGATACCAGGCATGGACGCCCTTCAAAATGCAACCCGACTTCCCGTTCTTCCGCCAGCGCCTCAAAAAAGTCGAATACTTTACTGACTTCATCCGCCAGATTGATCGTTTTTTTCTCCGGGATCAGCTGGTTGTTATCGGCCTGCGCCAGAAACAGCATATCGCTGACCATTTTCGCCATATGGCTAAATTCTTCGAGGTTGGAATAGAGCACCTCTTCCAGCTCCTTCTGGCTACGGGGCTGGCTGAGGACAATTTCTGTTTGCGTCACCAGGTTGGTGATAGGGGTACGGATCTCATGGGCAATATCAGCTGAAAAATTGGACTGGCGGGTAAAAACGTCTTCGATACGCTCGATCATGTGATTAAACGAGAGCACCAGCCGTTCCAGTTCAATAGGCACCGACCGGGGATCCAGTCGGACGTCGAGATCTTTCGAGGTGATGTTCTGAATCTGTCGGCTGACGCTACGGATCGGTTCGTGGCCTTTATACACGGCAAACAGCACGATGAAAATGATCAACATGCTGATGATCGAGGCGGTCATGATGAGCTTGTTTTTCAAATCGTTAATGTAATGCAGGTGAAAATCGATCGACAGCGCCAGATACAGGGTATAGGCCGGTTTTCCGTCGATCAGCGGCCCGACCGGCAGGCGGATCATGCGCCAGCTGGAATGGGGGCCGTGGCCAGCCATCTGCATCGACGGACCATTAATCAAATAGACGTTGCCGCCCGGAACGGTTTTATCCACCGTGGCGCGGGCAAGAAACTGGCGGATATCCGGCATATGAGGGGAATGAAAGAGCGCCTGCTGGTTGGCATCTTCCAGCGAAATAATGACGTTTGAGTAACCGGCTACCACGTTTTTCAGGATCTCCAGACGGCGGGATTCCGGCTCGTCGGAGGGGCTAAGGATACGTTCGAGGGTGGCGCTGATTTCGCTTAAGTCGTTGATGTCCTGTTCGGCAAAATGCACTTTTACCGACTGAATCATGATCCAGGCAAAGGCAAAAAAGGAGGCAATGGTCACGAGGCTGATAAAAAAGGTCAGGCGCGTCGCCAGCGAAAAAGGGCGGGATAACCGCTTACTGACCATCTGGCACCTCAAGCACATATCCCACGCCACGCACGGTCTGAATCAGCTTAGGCTCAAAGTCGTTATCAATTTTGCCGCGCAGGCGCTTCACGGCCACGTCAATGGCGTTGGTATCGCTGTCAAAATTCATGTCCCACACCTGAGAGGCAATCAGCGAGCGGGGTAATACTTCTCCCTGGTGGCGCAGGAAAAACTCCAGCAGGGTAAATTCTTTGCTGGTGAGCGTGATGCGGGTACCGCTACGACTCACTTTGCGGCTCACCAGGTCAACGATCAGATCGGCCACCTGAAACTGGCTTTCGACGATTACCGCCGCCCCCCGGCGTAGCAGGGTTCTGACGCGCGCCAGCAGTTCGGCAAAGGCAAACGGCTTAACCAGATAATCATCCGCCCCTAATTCCAGCCCTTTTACCCGATGTTCAATCGTTCCCAACGCGGTAAGCAGCAGAATCGGCATGCCTTTATTCGCGGCACGCAGCATCCGGACGATATCCCAGCCGTTGACGTCGGGCAGCATGATATCAAGAACGAGCAGGTCGTAATCACCGGTCATCGCCAGGTGATAGCCGTTCAGACCGTTGTCAGCAAGATCGACAACAAAGCCCGCTTCCGTCAGCCCTTTAGTCAGGTATTCACCGGTTTTTTTCTCATCTTCGACGATCAAAATTTTCAACACATTCTCCTTCGCCACGCGACGGTCATGGGGCCTCTCAATTCTAGAGAAGCCAGATCGGATAGCAATCGCATTCTGGGAAAATGACAGCTTTGTCATTTTGCTGTCACGGGTTGAACAGAGAGCGCCAGGTAAAGTGGCTGATATCAACCCACATGTAAATCAGGCTTATGCGTAATTTTAAGCGTCTCACGCTCTCAATGGCGTTACTGCTGGCAGGATGTTCACTCGCCCCGGACTATCAGCGCCCGGCGCTTCCGGTACCGCAGCAGTTTTCTCTCAGTCAGAACCAACTGGTGACATCACCGACAGGTTATCAGGACAGCGGCTGGCGGCAGTTTTTTGTCGATCCGCAGGTGAAAGTGCTGATTGACGAGGCGCTGCGTAACAATCGCGATTTACGTATGGCGACGCTGAAAGTACAGGAGGCGAGGGCGCAATATCGGGTGACTGATGCCGATCGCTATCCGCAGTTGAATGCGGAAAGCAGCGGAAACTGGAGCGGGAAACTGAAAGGCGACACCCGCAGTACGCGTGTATATGAGGCCGGGCTGAACCTGAGCGTTGATCTGGATTTCTTTGGTCGGCTGAAAAACATGAGCGAAGCCGATCGACAGACCTTTTTCGCCAGCGAAGAGGCGCGCCGGGCGGTGCATATCCTGTTGGTGTCCAACGTTGCACAGAGCTGGTTCAATCAGCGTCTGGCCTTCGCGCAACTTCAGGTGGCACAAGAAACGCTGAGCAATTATGAGCGTGCATATGCGCTGGTGGAAAAACAACTGGTTACCGGCAGTACTAACGTGCTGGCGCTGGAACAGGCGCGTGGCGTGATTGAAAGTACCCGCAGTGATATTGCGAAACGTCAGGGGGAACTGGCGCAGGCGAATAACGCGTTGCAGCTGTTACTGGGGAGCTACGCTAAGCTGCCGGACGATGCGCGACAGAATGTCGGCGATATCAACGGCGTGACGTTACCGCCATCGCTGTCATCGCAAATCCTGTTGCAGCGTCCGGACATCATGGAAGCCGAACATGCGCTGATGGCGGCAAACGCCAATATCGGCGCGGCACGGGCGGCGTTTTTCCCCTCCATCACGCTGACCAGCGGGATCTCCGGCAGCAGCAGCGATCTCTCGAGTCTGTTTTCGACAGCAAGCGGGATGTGGAATTTCATTCCGAAAGTGGAGCTACCGATCTTCAATGCTGGACGTAATCAGGCCAACCTCGATCTGGCTGAAATCCGCCAGCAGCAGTCGGTGGTCAATTATGAGCAGAAGATCCAGAACGCGTTCAAAGAGGTTGCCGACGCGCTGGCGCTACGCCAGAGCCTTACCGATCAGATTCGCGGTCAGCAGCGATACCTGACTTCGCTACAAATCACGCTTCAGCGTGCGAGAGCGCTCTATCGCAACGGAGCGGTGAGCTATATCAACGTACTGGACGCTGAACGTTCGCTATTTGCGACGCAACAAACCCTGCTTGACCTTAATTACGCCCGACAGGTTAACGAAATTACGCTCTATACCGCGCTTGGCGGTGGTTGGCTGGAATAAACCGAAACACATCACAGGAGATTGACATGAACACAGTATGTAAAGCGGTGGTATTCGCCATTTTCTCTACGCTGGCAATTAACGCTCAGGCCAATGAACACCATCACGGCGATATGATGAGCGCCATGCCTGCCGCCGAACAAAGCCCGGCGATCAGCGCCACTGGCGTAGTAAAAAGCGTTGATACGCAAAGCAAAAAAGTCACCATTGAACATGGGCCGATCCCCGCGCTGAACTGGCCGGCAATGACCATGCGTTTTACCATCACACCGCAAACGCAGCTCAACGATATTAAACCCGGTGACAACGTGGCGTTTACATTTATCCAGCAGGGCAATCTCTCTTTATTGCAGGATATTAAAAGCCAGTAATTCTCTCTTATTTTAACGTTGAGCATGACCTCATGAAAAATATCGCGCTGATTATCGGCAGCATGATGGCGGGCGGCATTATCGCCGTGGGCGGCTACGCGTATTTCGCCGCGGCGCACCCGTCGGCGAATACACCGCCAGTCACGGAAAAAGAAGCCCGCAAGGTGCTGTTCTGGTACGACCCGATGTACCCGAATACCCGCTTCGATAAACCCGGCAAATCGCCCTTTATGGATATGGATCTGGTGCCGAAATATGCCGATGAAGAGTCTGCCAGCGCTACTGCGCCGGGCGTCCGTATCGATCCGACGCAAACGCAAAACCTCGGTGTGAAAACTGAGGCTGTGCGTCGCGGACCCCTCACTTTTGCCCAGACGTTCCCGGCTAATGTCAGCTATAACGAGTATCAGTTTGTCATTATGCAGGCGCGTGCCGCCGGATTTGTCGAGAAAGTCTGGCCGCTCACCGTGGGTGATAAGGTGAAAAAAGGCGCACCGCTGCTTGAACTCACGATCCCTGACTGGGTGGAAGCGCAGAGTGAATATCTGCTGCTGAAAGAAACTGGCGGCACGGCAACCCAGGTTGAGGGGATTCTGGAGCGGCTGCGCCTGGCCGGAATGCCAGAAGCAGATATTCGGCGTTTGACCGCAACGCGCAAAATTCAGACCCGCTTTATCCTTACTGCACCCATTGACGGAGTAATTACCGCTTTTGATTTACGTGCTGGCATGAACATCGCCAAAGATAACGTGGTCGCGAAAATTCAGGGGATAGATCCAGTATGGGTAACCGCTGCGGTGCCTGAATCCATCGCGTGGCTGATTAAAGACGCGTCGCCGTTTTCGCTGACCGTTCCGGCGCGTCCGGACAAGTCCTTCACCGTGCGCAAGTGGACGCTGTTGCCCAGCGCCGACGCCACCACCCGAACGCTGCAACTGCGCCTGGAAGTCGATAACCCCGACGAAGCGCTGAAACCGGGGATGAACGCTTATCTTAATCTGAAAACAGAAAGTGAGCCGATGTTGCTGATCCCGTCTAAAGCGCTGATCGATACCGGCAGCGAGCAGCGGGTGATCACGGTGGACGGTGAAGGGCGTTTTGTCCCTAAACCCGTTTCTGTCTTCCAGGCCTCGCAGGGGGTAACGGCGATCCGTTCCGGGCTGGCTGAAGGCGAGAAGGTGGTTGCCAGCGGCCTGTTCCTGATTGATTCAGAAGCCAACATCTCGGGGGCGTTAGACCGGATGCGCACGCAGCAACCGTCGGCGATGCCCGATCCTGCGGCCCATGCGCACTGAGGAGAACGCAGATGATTGAATGGATTATTCGCCGCTCGGTTGCCAACCGTTTTCTGGTGATCATTGGCGCGCTCTTTCTCAGCGTCTGGGGGACCTGGACCATCGTTAACACGCCGGTGGATGCGCTGCCCGACCTGTCCGACGTGCAGGTGATCGTCAAAACCAGCTACCCGGGGCAGGCGCCGCAGATTGTCGAGAATCAGGTGACCTATCCGCTGACCACCACCATGCTGTCCGTACCCGGCGCAAAAACTGTGCGCGGTTTCTCGCAGTTTGGCGACTCGTATGTCTATGTTATTTTTGAAGATGGCACCGATCCGTACTGGGCGCGTTCTCGCGTGCTGGAATATCTCAACCAGGTACAGGGTAAGCTCCCGGCGGGCGTCAGCGCGGAAATGGGGCCAGACGCCACCGGCGTGGGCTGGATCTTCGAGTATGCGTTGGTTGATCGCAGCGGTAAGCACGACCTGGCGGAACTGCGTTCGTTGCAGGACTGGTTTCTGAAATATGAGTTAAAAACTATCCCGAATGTGTCGGAAGTGGCCTCCGTGGGCGGCGTGGTGAAAGAGTATCAGGTGGTGATCGACCCAATGAAACTCGCTCAGTACGGCATCAACCTGTCGGAGGTGAAAGGTGCGTTGGATGCCTCTAACCAGGAGGCGGGTGGCTCATCGGTGGAACTGTCGGAAGCAGAATACATGGTCCGCGCCAGCGGGTATCTGCAAACGCTGGATGACTTCAATCACATCGTTCTGAAGTCAGGGGAAAACGGGGTACCCGTGTACCTGCGAGATGTGGCAAGAGTGCAGACAGGCCCGGAAATGCGCCGGGGGATTGCCGAACTTAACGGCGAGGGAGAAGTGGCCGGCGGGGTGGTTATCTTGCGCTCCGGTAAAAACGCGCGTGAGGTGATCTCGGCGGTTAAAAATAAACTCGAGACGCTGAAAAGTAGTCTGCCGGAAGGCGTGGAAGTGGTGACCACCTACGATCGCAGTCAGTTGATTGACCGCGCCATCGATAACCTCAGCTATAAGCTACTGGAAGAGTTTATCGTCGTGGCGCTGGTCTGCGCACTGTTTCTCTGGCACGTGCGTTCCGCGCTGGTGGCGATCATCTCGCTGCCGCTGGGATTGTGTATCGCCTTTATCGTGATGCATTTTCAGGGGCTGAACGCCAACATTATGTCGCTTGGCGGGATCGCTATCGCCGTGGGGGCGATGGTGGATGCCGCCATTGTGATGATAGAAAATGCGCATAAACGGCTGGAAGAGTGGGGAAACCAGCATCCTGGCGAAGTGCCGGATAACGAAACGCGCTGGACGGTGATCACCAATGCCTCTGTAGAGGTTGGTCCGGCGCTGTTCATCAGTTTGCTGATCATCACGCTCTCTTTTATTCCCATCTTTACTCTGGAAGGGCAGGAAGGACGCCTGTTCGGGCCGCTGGCGTTCACCAAAACGTATGCGATGGCGGGGGCGGCGTTTCTGGCGATCGTGGTGATCCCGATCCTGATGGGGTTGTGGATCCGCGGGAAAATTCCGGCGGAAAGCAGCAACCCGCTTAACCGCTTTTTGATCCGTATTTACCATCCGCTACTGCTGAAAGTATTGCACTGGCCGAAAATCACGCTGCTGGTGGCGGGGCTCTCGATCCTGACGGTGGCCTGGCCGCTGAGTAAAGTGGGGGGCGAGTTCTTACCGCAGATTAACGAAGGCGATCTGTTGTACATGCCGTCCACGCTGCCGGGGATTTCGGCGGCAGAAGCGGCAAGCATGTTACAGAAAACCGATAAGCTGATCATGACCGTACCGGAAGTCGCCAGGGTCTTTGGCAAAACCGGGAAAGCGGAAACCGCCACGGATTCGGCACCGCTGGAGATGGTGGAAACCACGATTCAGCTCAAACCGCAGGATCAGTGGCGTCCGGGAATGACGATGGAAAAAATCATCGAGGAACTGGACAACACCGTTCGTCTGCCGGGGCTGGCAAACCTGTGGGTGCCGCCGATTCGTAACCGTATTGATATGCTCTCTACCGGGATTAAGAGTCCGATTGGGATTAAAGTCTCTGGTAACGTACTGGCCGATATCGACGCGATGGCCGAGCAGATTGAAGAGGTTGCCCGCACCGTCCCTGGCGTAACATCTGCGCTGGCTGAGCGTCTGCAAGGCGGTCGCTATCTCAACATCGATATCAACCGTGAGAAAGCAGCCCGCTACGGCATGACGGTGGGGGACGTGCAGTTGTTTATTACCTCTGCCGTCGGTGGGGCGATGGTCGGGGAGACCGTTGAGGGGATTGCCCGTTATCCGATCAATCTGCGTTATCCGCAGAGCTTCCGGGACAGCCCGCAGGCGCTGCGCCAGTTACCAATCCTGACGCCGATGAAGCAACAAATTACGCTGGGGGATGTCGCCACAATCAACATCACGCCGGGGCCCTCGATGCTAAAAACGGAGAACGCACGGCCCACCAGTTGGATCTACATTGATGCGCGCGACAGGGATATGGTCTCTGTGGTTAACGATCTGAAACAGGCGATTGCCGATAACGTTCAGTTGAAGCCCGGTACCAGCGTCGCGTTTTCTGGTCAGTTTGAATTGCTGGAGCGGGCGAACCATAAGCTGAAGCTGATGGTGCCCATGACGCTGATGATCATCTTCGTCCTGTTGTATCTGGCGTTCCGCCGGGTCGGAGAAGCGCTGCTGATCATCACCAGCGTGCCGTTTGCGCTGGTGGGCGGGATTTGGTTCCTGTACTGGATGGGATTTCATCTGTCGGTGGCGACGGGAACCGGGTTTATCGCTCTGGCGGGGGTCGCTGCGGAATTTGGCGTGGTCATGCTAATGTACCTGCGCCATGCCATTGAGTCCGATCCTTCACTGGACAACTCGCAGACGTTCAGCACAGAGAAACTGGATGACGCGTTGTATCACGGGGCGGTGCTACGGGTACGACCCAAAGCGATGACCGTAGCGGTGATCATTGCCGGTCTTCTGCCGATTTTGTGGGGGACAGGAGCCGGTTCGGAAGTGATGAGTCGGATTGCTGCGCCCATGATCGGCGGTATGATTACGGCGCCGCTACTGTCACTGTTTATTATCCCTGCGGCTTATAAGTTGATGTGGATACATCGTCACCGTAAAATATCCCGTTAACATCTTCATCATTCGGCCTGCTGAAATGAAGCGGGCCGGAAAAATCATTTTAACGGTGATTTTTCATTCTTTCTGACATATTCTGCAATACTGTAAAATGCTTTTTCTGATGATAAGCGTTATCCCTTTATGAATCTCCCGTTATTGCTATTCGTTCCGTCTGATATTTAATTTTGCCGTTACCTCTCAGCGGGTTGTGCATAAAAAGCACAGCCCGCATCCTTGTGTTGCAAATAGTGTAAACATCAGTTTTATATTTCAGAATCGTGCAGTTAATCGCATTTTATTCATTTTTGTTATCAAGTTTTCGTTAAGTTCATTCTCTTTTACGCATAATGCGGGCCACTTTTACACTTCACTGAATGTTTTTACATATCAATTAATCAGTAAAAATAGTCAAAAACTTAATATCATGCGAAATATCTGAAAGGTAATCCCTTATGGTAATCAAAAAACCATCTGCGGGAGCCAGTTTTAGCCTTTTATCATTAAACACGAATGAGAAGTATCTGAAATATAAAATAAGGATTTTACTATGGGATTTGGGATGGCAAAGGACAATAAATTTGAGATCGTGGCCATTATTCGCGAAGAGCTTCTCAGAAAAACGAAGGTAGAACTGAAATTTAAAGACGCCAGCGTGGTCACTCAATTAGAAAAGGTTGACTTCGACTACTTCGTGATTACCAACAACAGCGACATCCCACACTCTTCTATCCAGTCTTTTATCTTGCACAGCGACAGCGGCATTATCCGGTTCAATGCCCGGTTCAGTCAGTCGCTGACCGATAAACTGGAGTGCGGACTGGCGTATCGCATACCTGAAGTGATCTTATTGGTTCAGCGCCGCCAGCATCAGCGTTTCTCCTTTTTAAAGGGGTATCATTTCTACTGTTCTGGACGCTATAAAAATGGTGAGAATTACTTGCTGCAGATTAAGAATATCTCTCGCGGCGGTTGCGCGCTGATCTCACAGAAAATAAACACCCGCTTTCTTTATAAAAATGCGCTGATTAAAGGGGCATCTCTGGATTTTGAACAGTTTGGTCGTTTGCATTGCGATCTCCGGGTCGTCAACGTTGTTGCTATCAACGAATTTGATGAAAACAATCAGCTTTATTCCTGTCAGCAGATCTCCTGCAAGTTCGAATTCAAACATCCACGCGACGCGTTGGATGTCGAAAAGGTCATTATTCATTTTTTGATGAGTAATAAATTAAAAAGTTTATAAAGGAAGGTGAACTTTATGTTGATGTGCGGAAATGAAGATTTTGTCGGTAGCAGTGTCTCAACGTATTTAAAAAGTAAAAATGCTGAGGTGACGGATGTCCCCTGGCAGGTGATGATAGATTACTCTGCACGCTATCGCCATCGGATGATGATTTTTAATATCATCAGCCACGAACAGTCCTACGCTGATTTTGTCAGCTATTTAAATAAGAATCGCTTTAAAGTTTACGATAATGCCGTGGTGGTGATTGCCGATGACCGTCTGGCGAAATTGTGCATTGAGTTACTGTATGTCGAAAAAGTGATTGTGCTGACCGATAAATCACCGCTGCGTGATTTTGGCCGACTGACGACCCTGACGGGGGAGTGCTGGAATCCCCGCTTATTCCGTTCACAAAAACGGCTGAGCGATCGTGAACAGCAAATCCTCAGTTTGCTGGTGAGTGGATATTCACCAAATGAAATCTCGGATCTGATCAGTGTGAGCTATAAAACGATACAGACGCATAAAATGCGAATCATCACGAAGCTGGGTCTGGCCCATTCGACTGAACTGAATAAACTGATTGTCAGATTCAACCATCCGTTCTCTTTTTTATCCTGAGTTTGTCATCAGCCTGATGGCGCTTCGCTTATCAGGCCTACAGCTGTCCTGAACAACGTAGGCCAGGTGAGGCATTGCCTTCACCCGGCCTGATCCCCTCAGCGGTTGTCAGAATGACTTTTTAAAGCCAATGGAGGCATTCACTGGCGCTTCCACCTGCGATTTATGCCCACCGTTGTTGAACTGCGTTCCCAGTTCGCCGTACACCTGCAGATCGCGGTCGATGCTCCAGCTCAGACCTGCGGCCACTTCGGTACTGGAGTACTGCTGCGAAGATTCCAGCGTTGTGGTGGCAACCGCATTGCTGAAGTGGGTTTTGTCTTTTGACCCCAGTCCCTGCCACAGGTTGACGCGACCATATGGCTGAATCTTACCGTGACGGGTGTCATAGTCAGCTTTCAGTCGCAACCCGACACGGGCGGTAAAGGCATCGGCAGTATCGAGTCTGACCTTCGTCTTCGTCGCGCCGCCCAGCGTGCTGTCATCAAAATCGCTGTACTGATAGATCAGCTGTGCCTGGGGTTCCAGACTCCATGCGCTTGCTCCTAAGCGGAACGCTTTGCCGATCTCCGTCGAGGCGGTCAGCGTATGGCCTTTCACGGTATGGGAACCCTTGTTTCCGGATGCCGACAGGCGAGCGTCATGGTTACCGTATTGCAGGACGTTATCCACATACATGCCATCGGTGGAGAACCAGGTAGCATAACCGCCCAGGTAAAACGCGTTGTCATCGATGTTACCGCCTTTACCCGCGCTACCCGCATGGCTGCCTTTGACGCTGCTGTCGATATCCAGAATGCTGGTGTAGACACCGGCTTTCCAGCTGGTATCCGCGTAAAGGTCAACCCCTGCCTGAATCCCCATCGTGTGGCTGGTGGTCTGTGTGCCGGTGATGTCGTCCAGTTTGGTTTTAGCGGAGTAGCCAATCATTCTCGCCCATGCACGGTGGTCTTCATCGAGACCCGGTCGTACGTCATCCCCCATTCGCTGGTGCATATTGCCTAACAGGCTCAGGTCGCCCTGACGCACTACGCTGGCGAGACCGGAGTAGAGCATGGTTTCCGGGCGATATTCACTGCGCAGGTACCAGTTTTCGCCCAGGCCTTTCGCGTTGCCGGCATACAACTGGTATTCAAACGCCCCGGCAGACATCCGGTTATTCGCCAGATAGAAGCCGTCACGCGTGGATTGTGCCGTGGTGGTGGCGCCGTTTTTCGCCGTCACCACTTCGATCCCGTCTCCCACCGTCGGCGCACCCAGCCCTGAACCGTCTACTTTCAGCAGCGTGCTGCCGCTGACCTTACCGCCATCGATCACCAGTCGGTCCGCAATGCCCTGACCGCCGCTGTTCTGCGCTGCGGCTAATTCAAGCGTCCCGTTTTTGCCGCTGTAATCGCCTTTCACCGTCAATGCGGAACCGATCGCCGCCCCCGTCAGCGACACATTGCCGCCGTTGGTTAATCCGGCGACCGTCTGGTCGTAGCCTTGCGTTTTCAGCGTGGTTTCGCTCGCCACAATGTGATGGGACGCTGCGCTCAACGTATTGGCGCCACCGGCCTGCAGAACCCCGTTGGCGACAAGCGTTGCGCCTTTGTAGCTGTTCGCGCCTTCCAGCGTGGTGATGCCGCTACCGGTGTGGTGGAGCTGTCCTTCGCCGCTGATATTGCCGCTCAGGGTGTAGCTGTTGCAGCGTTTCACATCCAGTATGCCGTCAGCGATGATATCGCCCTGTACGCTGCCGATCTCACCGCCATTACCCAACTGCAACGTGCCCTGCTCGACGTGGGTGCCGCCAGTGTAGGAGGTGTCGAGCGTGAGCATGAGCGTACCCTGACCGGTTTTCGTTAACTGGCCGCTGCCTTCAACGTCGGTCAATAGTTCGACGTTGAAGCCGTTGGTGTCGAAGGTCCCGCCGCCGGATTCCAGCGTCACCTGGCGGGCGGTATTAAACGCATCGCCATACTTCAGCGTGCCGCCGTTAAAGGTGATCCCGGTATTGGCTGCGCCGAGGTTTTTATCGCCGGAAACCTGTAGTGTCCCTGCCGTAATCGTTGTACCGCCGCTGTAGCTGTTCTCGCCGGTCAGGATCAGCGTGCCGAGGTCGCTCTTATTGACGCCACCGGAGCCGCGGATCTCACTGTCGATGGTGGCGATATACCCTGCGCCATCGATGGTGCCGTCGCCGACGCGAATCAGCGTATTGGCGGTGTTGGTGGTGATGGCATCGCCCGCTACGCGGTAGCCATCGGTGGCAAACTGCGCGCCGCTGATGATCACATCGCCCAGACTGTTATCCACGGTGACATTGCCTGCCACCCCCTGGAAAACGGCGAACGCGGCATCGGTGAACGGGGCGTTCAGCGCGCCTTCTGGCGTGGATTCATCGGTGGTCCAGTTATCGTTGCCGTGGCTGGATTGCCAGATACCATCGCCGCCGTTGATCACGCCGTTGTTTTTCAGTTCGCCATTTTCACCGCCGGTGCCGTCCCAGAAGCGCAGGGTCAGACCGCCGTGGTTCACCAGATTGACCTGATTGTTAACCGATGTCTGCACGTACAGACTGTCTGCCGCCGCTGGGGTGTTGGCAATGTCCATCACGTTGTTGGTCAGCGTGCCGGAGTAGTTAATGACGCGATAGACGCCAACATCAAAGCTGCCGCCGGGTGAGGTTTCAATGTTGAGCTTGCCGTCGAGTACCAGATCGCCGTTGACGTTAATCAGGTCGTTGAAGGCACCGCCCGGGGTATATGCCTGGCCAAACTGATAATCCAGTTGCGACAGGTCATTCAGCGTCAGAGCGCCGGTGGTCAGTTTGCCGACGCTGTTCAGTGTGGAACCGGCGGTAATATGGCCGTTATCCGCAACATTTACCGCGCCGCCAATAATGCCGTTGCCGCCCAGCGTCGCGCCTGCCTTGACCGTTACGTCACCGGTCGCCGCCGCCTGATTGCCGTTGACCAGCAGTACGCCCTCATCGACCGATGTGGTGCCGGTCCAGGTGTTGTCACCGGTTAAGGTCAGTATGCCGTCGCCGATTTTCACCAGATTGCCGCTGTCACCGCTGATGATGCCGCTGATGGTGTCGTTGAGACCCAGATTACCGAGGGAGAGGGTTTTATCGCCCAGCTCAACGTTACCCGCGCCGGACAGCGAACCGACGGATGTCGCGCTGTCGACATGGCTGATATCCACTCTACCGCCGGAGAGGTTTTTCACCGTGGTCATTTGCGCCAGTGCGCTATCGGCAAAGGACATCAGCCCGCTGTTGGTGACCGTTGCGCTGCCGCCGCTGGCATCCTCTTCCAGCGCCAGCGTGCTCGTTTCTGAGACGTTAATCGTGGATTGTCCGGCCGTTGCATTGTCTGCAATCAGCGCCTTTGCGGTGCCGTTCAGATTCAGCGTCGCGTCGGCGGCAGTGACCGTGTCTTTTAGCGTTAACAGGCTGTCGGTAAACTCCATCGTCAGGGATTGCAGACTGGTTGCCGCGCCGCTGACGTTCAGCGCCGCGCCTTTCGTTACGCTCACCGTGCTGCTGGCATTGCTACCAAATGTTCCCGTCTGGCTGGCATTGACCGTGACGTTGTGAGCTTGTCCGGTACCTTCAATCAGCGTCGTGCCCTGATAGCGGTTTGCCCGATCGAGCGACAGCGTGCTGGCCGCATCATGGGTACTGCTGGTGACTTTCAGGTTACCCGCGCCCGTGATATCGCCGACAGGGGAGAAGTGGTGCGAATTCAGATCGAACACCGCATCCGCGCCAGACGTCCCCAGGGTGAGGGTGCGCTGAGTGGTGAAATCCGCGCCCAGCTGGAACGTTGAGCCGTTGTTGATAGTGACGCCGGTTCCGGACTGGCCCAGGTTGTTATCCGCCGATATTTGCAGCGTACCGCCGTCAATGCGCGTGCCGCCATGATAGGTATTATCACCGCTCAGGATCAGACGCCCCTGGTCAGTCTTGACCAGCGTCAGGCTATCCGTACTGTCACCTTCGCGGATCGTCGATTCGATCGTTGCGGTGAAGTTTTCGCCTGCGCCACCAGCACCGACGCGGAGCATCAGCTCATTGCTGCCTGCGGTGGTCTCCCATGCGTTCAGCGCATCGCCTTTGATGACATAGCCGTCCGTGTCAAACTGCGCGCCGGAAAACTGAACGTTGCCTGCGCTCTGATCGACCTCGACCGTACCGGCGTTGCCGGTAAAAACCGCGAAGGCTTTTTGCGCCCACGGCGCGTTGCCGATACCGTCCTGCTGCGTCCAGTTGTTATCGCCCAGGCTGCCGATAGCCATCCATTTGCCATCGCCACCATCGATTTTACCGTTGCCTTCAATCCCGGTTTTACCGTGGTTTTCACCCGTCTGCGCGCCGTCCCAGAACTGCAGCGTGACGCCGTTGGCGTTAACCAGATTGACCTGCTTATCCAGCACCGTCTGGACGAAAATATTGCGCTTATCCTGACCCGCCGGAACGTCGCCTAATTCCAGCGTCTGGTTGTCGAGGGTGCCGCCGTAGTTATAGAGACGATAGACGCCTGGGCCAAACGTGCCGCCTGTGCTTTGGCTGACGTTCAGCGTGCCATCGAGCAGTAGATTGCCGGTGACATCGACCAGATCGTTTTGTGCGCCACCGGGCACGAAGGCTTCTCCCAGTTCAAACGCGGAGGTGGTTTTGCTGCCCAGTTGCAGACTCCCGTTGATCTTCAGCGTCCCCGCGCCGCCGTCGCCTGCGCTAAGAGTGGTGGCGTCATTCATCACGACGTCACCGCCGAGGGTGCCGGTACCGCCCAGGGTTGCAATGCCGTTCACGGTTGTCATGCCCGTCGCGGCAGACTGATCGCCATTGACCAGCAGTGTGCCGTTGTCGACGGTAGTCACTCCTTTATAACTGTTGGCGCCGGTTAAACGGGTAATACCTTTACCGATTTGCTCCAGTGCGCCGATACCGGAAATCACCCCGTTAAGCAGGACGTTATTGCTGCGATTCACGGTCAGAATACCGTCATCAATGATCTGCGAAACCGGGTTGATACCGCCCGTTGTACCGCCCTGACCAAGATGTAAAATCCCGCCCTGTTTGATCGTCGTAGAACCGCTGTAGCTATTGTCAGTGGTGAACACCGTCGTGCCACCCGTTGCGCGGACAAAGTTGCCGCTACCGCTGATGGTGCCCTGATAAATCTGACTGTCAGCGTCATTGCCCTGCGTATCAAAGATGATGTTGCTGGCTATACCGTTGGTGGTAATGCTGTAATTGCCAATAGTCGCGCTGGTATTACTGGCATCGCGATGGTCGCCCGTGCGCAGCGTCGCGCCATCGTTAACAGCCAGGGTGCCGTCAGCCAGCGTCAGGCTATCCACAATGCGCATATCCGCCTGTGCGCCCGTCAGCGTTAAGGTATTCCAGCCGCTGCCGATGTGGGTTCCCAGACTGAGGTCATCCGCCAGCAGCGTACCGATATTACCCCGGGTGTTTGTGAAGGTGAGGGCGTTACCCGTACCGGCGAGCGTGGTGATGTGACGCGTGTTCGCCAGCGATACGTTGTCGATGTTGGCTTTGTTGTTGGTTGTCCCGGCGAAGTTCACCTCCCCGGCGAACGTTCCGCTGTTCCAGATAAAACGATCGCTACCGGCGCCAGTATTGATGACGCCCCGCGTATTGCCGCCGCTGATGTTGATAGTGTCATTGCCTTTACCAGACTGAATCGCGACATCCCTGTCGGTAGCGGCGAGGATCGTCCCGGTGTTGCTGATGGTTTTGCTACTGTCGCCACTGGCATCCACCACCGGACCGTTCACGCTGTTGGAGGTGATGTTGCCGCTGTTGGTGATGGCGGAAACGTCTTTTGCCAGAATCGCTGAACCGCCCGTTGCGTCCTGAATGGTAATATCAGCGCGGGTGGTCAGTCTGCCGTTGGTGCGGGCATCGATCCCGTTCCCCGTGGCGTTTCCGGCATCGTTGTGCACCAGCACCGTATAACCGGTGCCGATAACCAAATCGCCGGTCGCGTTGTCGCCGTTCTCTTTCATGAAGGCAAAGCCTGAACCCGCGCCGGTAACGTTGAGTAGATTGTTGGCGCCATCTTTCACATTCAGCGCCACGCTGGTGCGGATCCCCGGACCGTCGTTGGCGTTAATCGTTACGTTGTTCAGCGTGATATCCGAACTTTCTGCATGGTTTTGAATCCCTGCGCCGCTGCCCAATGCGCTGATGGTGACGCCTTTGGCGGTCAGCGACCCCGCACCAACGGCAAGGCGAATTCCATCCGCCGTGCCGTTGGTCGTAATGGTATCGGCTACTCCACCGGTTCCCGTCGTGATATTCAGCGTTGCGCCATTGGTCAGCAGCACGCCTGCGGTACCGTCATCGACCACAATGGTGCCCAGCTTTTTGATCTGCGCATCTTTGCCAGAGGCGCGAACGCCAATCCCATTGCTGACATGCAATGCCTGGGATGCGTTGTTGGTTAACCGTCCTCCTTCCTGCACGTCGACACCGATACTGTCTTTACTGGCGAGATCGATAACCGCGTCCTGTTGCAGAACAATGTTGCCAAGATTCTTCGCCACATAGGCGATGACGTTCAGCCCGGTATCCAGGGATTTAATGATGGCGCTGGAGTTAAGAATGGTTTCGACAGGGGTGCCCTGTTTATTACCGTTCAACTGGTGCGCCTGACCATCGACAATCCCGGCTGTGGTATTTGATCCGGTCAGTTCAATAAGAGTCTTATCGCTGATGGTGCCTTCTGCACCCCCTTCGAGCAGCAGCGCCGCCGCGCCGTCGCCGCTTACCGTAAATGTCGCTTCACCCGTATCCACGGTGCTGCCTTTACCGGTCGCAAAGACGCCAATCGATTTTTCGCCCGTTAAGGTCATCTCGAGTTTAGATGGCTGGAGCGTCAGCGGGTCGAACGTATTGCCGGCAAAGTTTGCGCCATTAGCAATGCGGAACAACGTGGTGCGCGCCTGACCGTTATCGTTCATCACGGCTTCGCCGATATTGGCGGTCGCACCTTTGCCGTACAGATAGTAGCCAATTTGATCGCTATTTTTGAATAGCGGACTGCTGGTACTGTTAACGTTAGCCACCGCATTATCGCGGACATGAACGCCAATATTGCCGACTTCTTTGAGTGTGATCGAAGAAGACACGTCAACGGTGGCCTGAGCAGTGTTACTCCCTTCTGCCCAGATTGCATAGTTACGGTTCGACGTGCCACCGTCGCCCGCGACCGTGATTGCCCCTGTATTGCTGGATGTCACATGCGCGTTCTTCGAACTGGCGGTCAGATGGATCCCGATGTTGTTGTGGCCGTTGACGTTAATCTCACCGTCGTTACGGATCTGCTGGCCGTTTTCGCTGCCGCTGTCGCGCACGGAAATACCGAAGTTATGGCTGGTGCCGGATGACGAGTCGCCGTTGAGGGTGATTTTACCGGTGTTGGTCACATTCCCGGTGGCGTTGCCAACCAGGATCCCCGCCGCGTTACGTACACCTGTTCCAAGGGTGATTGTCCCGTCATTGGTGACATCGCCTGAACTGCGGGTCAGGATCCCGGCGCTGGGGCTGGCGCCACCTGCCATATCGACATCCTGTGTAAGATCGTTAGCGTTACGCCCAAGATAGATGGCGGCATCAAGGGTGTTTGTGAAGGTGGCCTCACCGGACACTTCAACGCCGTAAGCCGTTCCCTTACCAAATGAGTCGTCGTTACTGCGTCCGTCCACGACGTTAATCTCACCCCTGTTGATCCCGCTGGTTTGATCGGACAACTGCATACCGATAGCGAGCGTCAGAGAACTGTCCGGTTTATCCGTTGACCACGGATCGGCCGCCGCCGCCGTACCGTAGTTGTTGGTCGTGATGGCCTGGTTAATGGTCCCTTCGTTCACGACGGTGCTGTTTCCCAGCCCCTGCATACCGTAGGCACCGTAACTGTTGACCTTCCGATTCCCATCCTTATCGATAAACAAACCGGAGTTGATCGTGCCGTGGTTAATGGCGCTGGCATCACTGGCCAACATGCCAATCGCCAGCCCCTGTCCGGTAGACGTTCGCAGCACGTTCAGGGCGCCTTCATTGACGACAGAACCACCGCCATCGGCCTTCATTGCCCCATTGATACTGCCATCGACAGCCAGAGTCGCGCCCGCAACCAATGTACCGGTGGTGCCTTGTCCGTTAGCATAGATGGCATGCAGTTCCCCAGTGGCCGCTGTGGTGTTATTGGTGTGCGCCTGTCCGTCAGTCCAGACATCGTAATCCCAGGTCAGCAGGTCGGCATTGGTGCTGGAGGTCAGCAATTGGTTGATCAGGCTCGCGTAGTAGGTCTGTGCGTCAGAAACTTTACTGATAGCGCCAGAATCCAGCCATAGCTGGATCTGGCTGATATCTTGCCCGTCGGGTGTTTTGGCGCTCTCACTGCCGGCGCCAATCAGCCAGTTGTTGAAATTCGCCAGATCCGCCGTGTTTTTGATGGAAAAGGTGCGGTTACCCGTTTCAACGACATTCCCCTCTTCGTCGTAGCCGTAGGTCATTAAGGTAATGTCTTTGCCAAATACGGTGGTCTGTTTCGAACCCGCAAAGATTTTGCTCGGAACGACTGGCGCAGCACCAAACTGGATATAGTTATCGGATTGCCAGTTGACCTTGCTGTTCGGGTCTTGCGCTTTGAGCAGAGAAGAGTCTTTTGCCAGCAGACGGATAGCATTTTCTCTTACGTTCAGTGAATTATCGCCAATATTGAGATTGGCGGTTGCGCCATCTTTGGCAAGGGCAAAGCCAAACTGCTTATAGATTTGCGACACATTGGCATCAAACGTGTTGAGCACTGCATCGCCAATCTGCGAAACGCTAATAAAGTTTGCCAGGCTTGTGGTATCAAACACCTTCAGTGTGGAGGTTGTTTCGGGATCGGCCGGGTCAATCACCTGAAATTCCACGCTTTGCTGCGGCGTAGACGACTGTGTATGACTTAGGTATTCCGCCAGTTCTTCAATGGTGGTGACAGATTTTTGCTCGTGGGCGAGGTTGGTCGCGGTAATAATAATTTTGCCGCTTTCCAACAGATCCCGGATGGTAGACGATTCCACAATGCCGGTCTGTCCGTAGGCGATGTTGGGGATTGCGCCGGTGATATTCAGTTCGCTGGCGTTGTTTTTGTTTTCATATAAAAAACCGTAGTTGAATACGTTCTGATGGACACCGGCGGAGATGACATTCGGGTAATCCACGGTGATATCGCGTGTGCCATCGGTCACGATCGGTATGGCGGCGGCCGTGAAAGAAACGCCAGCAACTAAACCGGAAACAACACGCAGTCCTGTTTTACGCGAGCTGCTTTTTTTCTTCCCTTTTGATAATTCGGAGGCGACAACCCAAAGCCCGAGTGTCGCATTCCATATGATGTTGTAAACCTTATTCATAATAACCTCGTCTGCATTTCTGTTTTTAGTTGGTTGACACGTTGCGTTTGTGGTTAGGGGTGGCTCACGATGAGTTGGCCTGGGTTGTCAAATTTCGAAAACAGGAGTCCCTTCCGCAGGGCGGAATAATTTTTAGTGATTGATAACGTCTTAATTAATGCTCAGTCGTCCGTGTTGTATTTCCTTAGTAGGTTGTTAGCGATAGTGGGAGAATATATATTTCAGATGGGTGTTGTTGTGCCCTAGCTTTTTGGCAATATTGCTTTTATAGGTACCGATAGTTTTTTCGCTTTTATGCGCAATAGTGGCAATTCTGGACAGTGACCAGCCACGGGAATACATCATCATGACGTTAAATTCATTAACGCTCATGGCATTATCCAGCGGTCGGTTCACACTTGTGTTCTTGCAGTTGATGAGTTGAATCACCCGGCCGTGTAGTGCGTCAAGGCTCAATGTGCGGTCAAGAAAGTGCATCTGCATGCCGCAAATGGTCTGGAATACCGCAAAGGTTTCGACATTCGTCAGCACAAAAAGCATCAATGACGCACGCGAGGAGAGACGGCGAATGATGCTGGCGTATTTCAGAATATCCGTCTCTTCGGGATGAATAATGAGGTAATCATTATTCTGAACAACCGGGAGAGAAGAGGGCGGTGAACTGGTTGCATAATATTGTATGCCATAATAGAGTGATGTGCCGCGCAGAATATTTTTCATGCCAAGCCAGGTGTAATAATCATCACCCATAAAAATAGCTTTTGACATTAAATTCTCCTTGAGTCGGCAATAGCATCCTGCCCCTCTTTAACATTTTAAAAAAGGGTTCTTTCCCAGTCTGGGAATCTGTTTAAATCCACAACCTGTATTGGGGTTATTCTCAATTGAAATATTACGCTTTGTTAAAATTTAAGATAAATCGTTTATTTCACCTCCTGAAGAATGATTGATAGATTTCACTTATGGATTGATGAAAACGGCTGGGAAAATAATGGAGCGTTTGCGGGAAAGTCTTAAAAAATAGCGGAGACCATCGGAGGTAAAGGCATGCGGTGTGGAGGTAGGGGATAAACGTGATGATGTGCGGAATCGTGAGTTAAGAATATTCCTGGGTAATGTCACCGTAAAAACACTCCCTCTGCGTAATGCTCTTGAGGTTAACGTATTTTAAGTGAATAAATCTGGGTTATTGATGCTTATGTGGAATTAAACTCTATGAGTTTTTCAGTTAACGTTATTAAGTGTTATTTTTGATTTTTTGTGCTGTTTATGGGCGGGCAACTGGCCAGCACTCCTTCGCCACCCTTTTGTTACAAAAAAACTTAACCTGCCAGCAGATCCTGTTCAACATGTTTAACCTGGGTCTCCAGCGTATCGCGAAGCTCAGCCAGCGCGCGTTCTTGTTCTGAAAAGTACGCTTCTTTATCGCGAACCGAGGTCGCCAGACGCCAGGCATTTTCTGCTTCCAGCCCGGCGATCTCTTTTATCAGCGCATCAATCTGGATCCGCAACTGCTGAATTTTCTGCCGCAGATGGTCGAGATTGTTCAACCGGTCGCTGGCCATCATTGGCTCCAGACCGCTTTGCAACTGAGTGAGCAGGGCGCGAATGGCCGCCAGATCGGCGTTTTGCCGCGCCAGATTGAGCTGCACCATCATCTGGTGCGCTTTCTCTTTCAGTTCATCAGCGACAACGTCCGGGTGACACAAACGGCTGGCCTGACGCCACAGGCGCTTAAGCTCATTACGCTCATCCGGTGAAAGGCGCTGACCGCGTGCGAAACGGTGCTGAGCATCCTGCTGCTGTTCCTGATACTCCTCATATTCATGCGCAGCCTCTTCCTGTGCCTGCCGTGTGTCGCTGTCATCCTGGCGGGAAAAATCTGCTTCCAGTTCACGGATCTCGGCGAGCAGGTCGGTAATCAGCTCCGTTTGCTGTTGGATGCGCTGACGGATGTCGACTGCGGCACGAGAGGCTGAATCCATGCCCATCCATTGCTGTTTAAGCTGGGCTAACCGATCGACCGCCAGTGAGATGTACTGCTGACAGGAGAGGTAATCTTTCTCGCGACGTCTGCGTTCTGCTTCCTGCCGACGCAGGGCGCTGGCTGCGAGCTGTTTACGCAGCTCGAGAATACGGCTCATTAATGGCCCGAGGCGCAGATGATACTGGTCGTTAAACTCATCCAGAATCTGAATGCGGGTATTACGGGTGTCAATCAGCTCACGCAACTGATTTTCCAGCGCCTTAAGTTCCAGCTTGCTGGCGGCAATCGCCGGATCCTGCCAGTTGGTTACGGCGCGCTGATTTTGTAGCCAGGTAGCAATTTCACGCATTGCATCACTGAAGCGGCGCGTCTCGATAGCCTGGGCAATTGCCGTTATTACAGGATCGCCAGATTCCCGCTGCAGATGCACAAGCTGCTGCTGGATGATCTCCTCATCCTCAAGTTCGATGGCGCTTTTAATGATTTCGAGTCGTTTGATGATTTTATTCATGACACCGTTGCCTGGCGTGACCGACACATGAATGACGATATTTAGGTTAAGTCATTCGTTTGAAAAATATAAAAAAAGTGCAAATCGCATTCTGTGGCCTGCGGGGCCTGTTCGTCCAGAATAATTCGCAGAAATTATCATTCACTCGCCATTTTCGTTTGCGCTCTCACAATTCGAACCTCTGTTTCATTAAGGGTATTTTTTGCGCGAAAGACGCTTGCTTCGAAAAAGAGAATAAGTATAGTTCTCATTCTCTTTATTATTTAATGCGTGTCTTTTTTGGTAAGGAACCCAGGATGGAAAAAAATATTACGGCGCTGGCCGTGCTGATCGCGGCGGCATTAAGCGGTTGCGCGACCACTACGCCCGCTACTACACCGTCAAATACCGTTGAAAAAGCGGCGATGCCCGCGGTGGCGACCGATACGTTAAAACGCGATCTGGCGGATGGCCTGTATGAGATGGCATTAAATCCTGCCGGGGACGCGTTGTATGTCGCCAGTGCCGAAGGCTTTAAAGATGTTCAGGGCGGGGTGATCTACAAACTGGATGCCAAAACCCTTAAGACGATCGGTCGCAGCCACACGGATCTGAAAAACTTTGGTATGGCGATTTCGCCTGATGGCAAAACGGTGTACGTCACCAACTCGCTGGACGGTGGCCTGAGCGCGTTGAACACTGCGGATGGCAAAGTTAAAAATCGCGTCCTGTTTCCTGAGCGGAACGCGGAAGGTTTCCCGTATGGCGCTCGTCAGGTGTTGCTGCATAACGGCCTGCTGTATATCGGCGCGGTCGCCGATCCTGCGGTGATCTGGGTGGTTGATGCCGAAACGCTGAAGCTGAAAACGCGCATTAAAAATACGGGCAAATGGATGACCGGTCTGCACTACTCCGAAACGACCCAGCGCATCTACGCCGTGAATGGCGGTGGTGAAATCCTGGTAATCAACCCGCGTAACCAGCACGTTGAGAAACGCTGGAAGCCGCTGGGCGACAAGCCGGCGCTGCTGCTGAATATGGCGGAAGACCCACAAACCGGACGTCTGTTCGTGACCGATAACGCCAAAGCGAAAACCACGCTGGTGCTCGATATCCACACCGGCAAGGTGCTGAAGCAACTGGACGTTGGGGATTCTCTGGCGGTGACATTCAACGCCAAACGCAACGAAATTTACATCACCCAGCGTGATTCCGGGAAGCTGCTCAGTCTCAACGCGAGCGATTACAGCGTGAAAAAAAGCTGGGACCTGCCGCCGAATCCAAACAGCCTGTTGCTCTCTGCTGACGGCCAGACGCTGTATGTCACTGTGAAACAGAAATTTAATAAAGACCACTCAACCAATGCGCCGGACAGCGTTGTACGTATTGAGCTGAATAAATAATAAAAATCAGTCGGGGGACGGATGTTGTCCCCCGCCACATTGACTCTTTTTGATGGCATTCACATGAACAACACCAAAACTATTCTGGCGCTGACGATGGGCGCAATCTCTGGCTCGGCCTGGGCGGCAGACACCGCGAAAAAAGCGGAGGACACCATTGTGGTCCAGGCGACAACCCAAAATGATTTCAAACCGGGTGGCGACACGCCGCTGCCGGCGTTTCTTGATGGACAAGTCGCCAACGGCGGCAGACTCGGCATGCTCGGTCAACAAAGTGCGATGGACGTACCGTACAACGTCATCAGCTACACCTCTAAACTGGTTGAAGATCAACAGGCGAAAACCATCGCCGACGTCGTGGCAAACGATGCGGGCGTGCAGTATGTCCAGGGCTACGGCAACAGCGCGGAAAGCTTTCGAATTCGTGGTTTGAAATTTGATGGCGATGATATGACCTTTGGCGGGCTGTCTGGTGTTCTGCCGCGTCAGGTGGTGGATGCGCAGATGGTGGATCGCATCGAAATCTTCAAAGGGGCAAACGCCCTGATGAACGGCGCCGCGAGTTCTGCCGTCGGCGGGATGATCAACCTTGAACCGAAACATGCAGGCGACATCCCGCAGGCTAAAGTCGGCGTGGACTACACGTCGGATTCACAGATTGGCACCACGCTGGATGCCGGTCGTCGCTTTGGCGACAACGATCAGTTTGGTGCGCGGGTGAATCTGGTCCACCGTGAAGGCGAAACCCGGATTCAGGACGATCGCCGTCGTACTACGCTGCTTTCCACCGGTCTGGACTACAGAGGCGATAACTTCCGCACCTCACTGGACGTGGGTTATCAGAAGAAAACCTTCCACGGCAGCCCAACCAGCGTCAACATTTCTGCGGTTGATTTCGTTCCAACGCCGCCAAAAAATGACCGCAACTTCTCGCAGAAATGGGCGTATAGCGACATTGAAAATGAGTTCGGCATGTGGCGTAGCGAATACGACATCACTGACAACTGGACTGCCTACACAGCACTTGGCGCACAGCACGCGCATGAGGAAGGTCTCTACAGCGCGCCGAAACTGTTGGATAAGAGCGGGACGGCCACCGTCAGTCGCCTTGATACCAATCGCATCAGCGACACGGTCAGCGGCATGGCGGGAATTCGTGGTAATTTCGCGACCGGCTTTGTCTCGCACAAAGTGAACGTTGGCTACTCGGCACAAAGCAAAAACGAAAAAATCGCGTGGAAGATGTCTAAAGCGGCGGATAACCCGTATACCAACATCTATCACAACCGTGGCGTTGACGCGCCGGCCAGTACTAACTCGAATGGTAAAGGCGGTAACTACAGCGATCCGTTGACCAGCGGGCGTACCCGGACTCAGGGCTGGTTGCTGAGCGATACGCTGGGCGTGCTGGATGACACACTGCTGTTTACCGTCGGGGCACGTCATCAGAAAGTGGTGATTCGGGGTTATGACAAAATCACCGGCGCGGAAAACGCCGCCGACGGTTTTGACGGTAGCCGCTGGATGCCAACTTACGGCGTCGTCTACAAGCCGTGGGAAGAGATATCTTTCTATGCCAACCACACCGAAGCGTTACAGCCGGGTAAAACAGCGCCCAACACGGCAACCAACTATGGTCAGAGCACCGGTATCGTCCATTCTAAGCAGAATGAAGTGGGCGTGAAGGTAGACTTCGGGCGTGTTGGCGGCTCGCTGGCGCTGTTTGAGATCAAGATGCCATCGGCAATTCTTGACAGTGAAACCAAACATTATGGTCTGGATGCCGAGCAGCGTAACCGTGGCGTTGAGCTGAACGTCTTCGGCGAACCGATGCTGGGCATGCGTCTGAACGCCAGCGCCACCTGGCTGCAAGCCGAGATGACCAAAACCAACAACGGTTTGAACCAGGGCAATGATGCGATCGGCGTGCCGAATTTTTACGCCGTGCTGGGTGCCGAGTATGACATCAAGCAGATTGAGGGTCTGACCGCTACCGCGCGCGTGAACCATTCCGGTTCTCAGTATGCGGATCTGGCTAATAGCAAAAAGCTCGACAGCTACACTACTCTGGATCTGGGTATGCGCTATCGCTTCGCGCTTAACCAGAACCAAAATCAGATGACCGTTCGCGCGGGCATCGACAACATTACCAACGAAAACTACTGGGCCAGTGTTGATGATTCCGGCACGTACGTCACCCAGGGAGAAGCGCGCACCTTTAAAGTGTCCGTTGGTTACGAGTTCTGAGTTCCACCTCGTTATCAGGGGCAAGGATGCCCCCTCCATTCCAGTGCCTTTAACTTGCTACCTCCAGCATGAAGTGTTAAAACGTGCCCCTTCTAAAAAAGAGACAGGGGTAGGGCGTGAAAGACGCGTCATCCGCTTCAGACAACGGCCGTTTTGAAGCGTCGTCGGAACAGAGTCCGACGCTGCAACGTGGTTTGCAAAATCGACATATTCAATTAATCGCCCTGGGTGGCGCGATTGGTACCGGGCTGTTTCTCGGCATCGGGCCCGCGATTCAGATGGCGGGTCCAGCGGTGCTGCTGGGTTACGGCATCGCCGGGGTTATTGCCTTTCTGATCATGCGCCAGCTCGGCGAAATGGTTGTCGAAGAGCCGGTATCGGGTTCCTTCGCTCACTTTGCCTATAAATACTGGGGACCGTTTGCGGGCTTCCTGTCAGGCTGGAACTACTGGGTCATGTTTGTGCTGGTCGGGATGGCTGAACTGACGGCCGCCGGTATCTACATGCAGTACTGGTTACCCGAGGTTCCCACCTGGGTCTGGGCCGCGTCCTTCTTTATCATCATTAACGCCGTCAACCTGGTGAACGTCCGTCTGTACGGTGAAACCGAATTCTGGTTTGCGCTCATCAAAGTGCTGGCGATCATCGGCATGATCGGCTTTGGTTTATGGCTGCTGTTCTCGGGGAACGGCGGTGAGCGGGCGACCATCGATAATCTGTGGCAGCATGGTGGTTTTCTGGCGACGGGCTGGAAAGGGCTGATTCTGTCGCTGGCGGTGATCATGTTCTCCTTCGGTGGGCTGGAACTTATCGGCATCACCGCAGCGGAAGCGCGTGACCCGCACAAAAGCATTCCGAAAGCGGTTAATCAGGTGGTGTACCGTATCCTGCTGTTCTACATCGGTTCGCTGGTGGTTTTGCTGGCGCTCTACCCGTGGGTGGAAGTGAAATCCGACAGCAGCCCGTTCGTGATGATTTTCCACGATCTGAACAGTAACGTCGTGGCTTCAGCGCTGAACTTCGTGATTCTGGTGGCATCCTTGTCGGTTTATAACAGCGGCGTTTACTCCAACAGCCGTATGCTGTTTGGTCTATCAGTCCAGGGCAATGCACCGAAGTTTCTGACCCGTGTCAGCCGTCGTGGCGTGCCGGTGAATTCATTACTGCTCTCTGGTGCGATCACTTCGCTGGTGGTGCTCATCAACTACCTGCTGCCGAAAGAGGCCTTCGGTCTGCTGATGGCATTGGTGGTGGCGACGCTGCTGTTGAACTGGATCATGATTTGTCTGGCGCATCTGCGTTTTCGTGCCGCGATGCGTCGCAAAGGGCGTGATACCCAGTTCAAAGCGTTGCTCTACCCGGCAGGAAACTATATCTGCATCGCCTTCCTGGCGATGATCCTTGTGCTGATGTGCACCATCGACGACATGCGTTTGTCAGCCATGTTGCTGCCGGTATGGGTCATCTTCCTGTTTGTTGCGTTTAAACTTTCTCGCAAAGTACGCTGAGAGGAAGCCGATCTCATTCGCGTAATGAGATCGGCGCTTTTGCGTTATCGTTGAAATACTCCCGCCAGCGAGCGAATATCGTTGCCCGTAGGTGACTGGTGAATGCGCAATCCAAACTCGTCTACGACAGCAAAAATATGGTCGAAAATATCGGCCTGAATGCTTTCATATTCCAGCCAGACGACGGTGTTGGTAAAAGCATAAATTTCGAGGGGGAGACCGTGATCGTCTGGCGCCAGCTGACGTACCATTAAGGTCATATCTTTGCGAATGCGTGGATGGTTGCGCAGATATTCATTCAGGTAGGCGCGAAAAGTCCCAATATTGGTCATCCGCCGATGGTTCAATACCGATTCCGGCGCATCCAGTTGTTGATTCCATTCATCTATCTCCTGATGGCGCGTCTCCAGATAAGGTTTCAGCAGGCGCGCTTTATACAGTTGCTGCTTTTCATCATCATCCAGAAAATGAATACTGGTGGCGTCAATATTGATACTGCGTTTAATGCGCCGACCACCTGATGCCGACATGCCGCTCCAGTTTTTAAACGAATCAGAGACCAGCGACCAGGTCGGAATCGTAGTGATAGTATTGTCCCAGTTGCGGACTTTCACCGTCGTCAGACCAATATCAATGACCGCGCCATCAGCACCGTATTTCGGCATCTCCAGCCAGTCACCCAGTTTCAGCATGTCGTTAGCAGAAAGCTGAATGCCCGCAACCAGCCCCAGAATCGGGTCTTTAAATACCAACATCAGCACGGCGGCCATTGCGCCCAGGCCGCTAATCAGAATCGCGGGCGATTGGCCGATTAATAGCGATATCATTAATATACCGACAATAATCGCGCCGATGAGTTTTATACCCTGAAATATCCCCTTGAGAGGAAGCTGAGAGGCAGAGGGGAACTTTTGCGCCAGATTTAATATGACATCGAGTAACGAAAATAATGAAAGCAGGGCATATATCATGATCCACAATTGTGCGCAGACAGTAAGAATCTCTGCGGCTTCGCTGCCTTTTTGCAACCACAGTGCGGACTGAATATTGACGATAATACCCTGCAGGGTGAATGCCAGACGGTGAAATAACTTATTCTGCGTAATAATTTGTAGCCACAGACGGGAGCTGGCAACAGCGCGCCTTTCAAAGGTGCGCAATACCACCCAGTGCAAAATAATATGCACAATGATGGCTGTGAGAAAAATAATACCGAAAATCATCACCAGCGAGGTGGTGTGATTCATTTCAATACCCGCTAAATCCTCGACCTGAGTAATTAATTCCTGCATAACCTCTCCTTTACAAAACAGTGACCTATGATGACTGCTGTAAGGAAATTATGCAAATGAGCCAGGTCAGTACTGTTCGGGAAGACGATTGATCTTAGTAAGAATACCGCGCGCCATCTCGATATGGCCACCCAGCCGCAAGTCGCTCAAAATCTTCATCACGCGGCTACGCGAAAGATGCGTTTTTTCCTGGATGTAGTCACTCGCGTTAACCGCAAGACGCAGTTCTTCTTTCTCTGCCATCAATGCAATAAGATTGGTGCGGATCAGTTCGTAGGTTGAGAGGCCAGCAGAGGTACGATGTGCTTCGAGAAGTTTATCTATGGCATACATATAGGTATAGGATGCGTCCAGCCAAAGGTTTTTCTCCGCAATGACATTCATTACGTGTAATGTCGGAATGATTTCGAAAAGGATTTCCCCGTTGGCTTTGTAGAAGAAATCAGCATTCGTATTCATTAACGAGTTCATGCCAACAATCATAGGTGCTTTAAGATGCTTAAGTAGCAGTTGGTCGTGGCTACGGTAAACACTTACCGTGCCTTTATGTAATACAAAAGTCATCGATTCGGCATGGTGTCCGAGAGATATGATTTGCCGCTCCCGGGCATGCAAAATGCGAGAAGTGTCGGAAACGGCATTGATTATATTGATGACATGAGTGTCTGGCTTCATAATGGCATAGCAATTCTAATTAAGGTATCTGAAGATTATATTATATTATAAGGTGAATATTATATGAGGAAAGTGTAAGAGCTTATTTGGCGTTAAAGTTTACGACTGCGAATAATTCATGAAACTAATTAAAATTGATAAAGTTGTACAGATCGTAGTACGTGCTGTACGTACGGATTTGTACGTACGGATTATGAGTCTAAAAGGTCGCAAATAACTGACCTCAGCATTCATGCTGCAGAGTTAAGCAACCGACAGCGCTGACTCAATAGTATCAGTTCTCACAAAAGTAAGTTGTATTAGTCGCGACTTGATCTGACACATGGCCTTGAAAGGTTGAGAGTTACCGGTTTTGATATGGGTGTCGAATCCTTATACAAAACACGAGGTAACTCTCATGCTTCATACTACCAATCCCGTCATCAAACACAAAGCCGGTTTGCTCAATCTGGCTGAAGAACTCAGTAACGTGTCGAAAGCCTGCAAAATCATGGGCGTCTCGCGCGATACATTTTACCGTTATCGCGAACTGGCCGATGAAGGTGGCGTGGATGCACTGCTAAATCGTAGCCGTCGTGCTCCTAACCTAAAGAACCGTACCGATGAGGCCACTGAGCGAGCGTTGTTGATTATGCTGTCGAATTCCTGGCTCACGGTCAGCACCGGACCAGTAACGAGTTACGTAAACAGGGCGTTTTATCTCCGGCAGTGGTGTCCGTTCCGTCTGGTTACGCCATAACCTTGAGAACTTCAAAAAACGCCTGCATGCGCTGGAAGAGAAAATGGCCCGCCATGGTATTGAACTGACCGACAGCCAGATCGCCGCGCTGGAACGTAAAGCCAGCGATGACGAGGCCTGTGGTGAGATTGAAACCGCTCATCCGGGTTATTTGGGGTCACAGGACACGTTCTATGTGGGCAATCTGAAAGGCGTCGGGCGTATCTATAAGCAGACGTCCGTTGATACGTACTCGAAAGTGGCCCACTGCAAGCTCTATGTCACTAAAACGCCGATTACAGCGGCTGATTTACTGAATGATCGTGTACTGCCCGTTTTATGAGTCTCATGGCCTGCCGATGCTGAGGATACTGACAGAGGCACCGAATACTGCGGTAAAGTGGAGCAGCACGATTACCAGCTTTATCTGGCGATAAATGACATTGAGTATACGAAAACGAAGGCAATGTCACCGCAAACCAATGGTATATGCGAGCGGTTCCATAAAACGATCCTGAACGAGTTTTATCAGGTAACGTTCCGCAAAAAGTTATATGGTGATCTTGCTTCATTACAATCGGATCTTGATGAATGGCTGGCTCACTATAATAAAGAGCGAACTCATCAGGGAAAATGTGCTGTGGCCGGACGCCAGTGGAAACATTACTTGATGGAAAACGCATCTGGGCTGAGAAAAACTTAAACCAGATGTAATCTGACAGATACCTGTATAAATAACCGGTAACTGTCAGATCAGGTCTGAGCTAATACAATTTATGACAGTAAGGGGAAATTACTCCCCCCCGATAAACCTTCTGAAGGCATCCCCTTAAAAGGAGGTGAGGACTCCGTTGAACTTAAATTTTCAGCGAGTTATCAGTCTGTAGTTGATGATGTGACGCCAGGAAGGGCAAATGTTTCTGTGACCTTTGTGGTGAACTATGCCTGATAAAAACTGTGTGTAGATAGGTTCGGTGTGTACACAATTTTAAAATCAGTTTGGGGGCGAAGAATGAACCTTCTGTTGGACATGCTCTTTTTGGGTGCCACAAACTGTTATGCGACCATATCGATAACCTGCACTTATTCCATTCTTCGTTACAGATAAACGCTCCCAGATAATTGTACAGCGCGATCAACCTATCTGACAGGCGCTGACAGTGTATGAATCCAGCGTAGATTGTCACTCTTAATCAACTGTATCAACGACGATGATGGCGACAGTTGCGGTCAGTGATATTCAGACTAAAGATAAAGTGAAAGCCGCTACTGCCAACGCCACGGCAATGCTAAACCTGACTTATCAGTGAAATGATGCAGGAAGCCGACTATGATGCCAGCTTCTTTTATTTTTACTCACCCGGATTAAAGCGCTCATCCCATGGCATTAAGCGATGAGCCCGCAGCCTTAGCGCCAGTGCCTCTTCCCGCTTTTGCAGAAACATCAGAATATTAATCTGGTCGCTCCAGGCATCTTCTTCCATATGCATTGTGATCCACTTGGCATTCTCCTGAGCAAATAAATCTAGCTCATTAATATTACCGCTTTGATTAAAATGCATCAGATGTAAGCGGGAGAGATCCCGCTGCCAGCGTATTTGCATCAGCCAGGGCACGGATAATTGACGAATACTTTCCGGTGGTTCAAGTCGGCCCGTTTCGAATTCTCCCAGTGTCACACTGGCGCGAAAGAGCTGCATTGACAGCACAATACCGTACAGTGCGGTCGCGGCCAGGGCTGGACGCAGATATTTTACCGGCAAGGTGAACGTGGATTTACGGCTTTCAGTTGCACTCATCAGTAGCAGGATGAGAAAAAAGTGCGCAACGGAGTAATAAAGAGGAAACTCGACCTGAGTGTGTAACAAAATCGGTAGGGTGGTTAACAGTGTCACCCACTGCCACAAGCTTTTTGGGCGGAGAAATAAAATAATCCAACCCCATAAAAGAATCAGCCCGCCCAGGAAGGCGACAATTCCGCCTTCCGCCTGAATAAATAACGTCTCATTATGTGGATGCTGCATCATTTCCCGGCCAGGATTCGCGAAAGGAAGATCGGCCATAAAATTTTGATACACCGATTCAAACATGCCTAAACCAATCCCTTTCCAGGGATGCGTCATGATAAGGCGCACGGTGTATTCCAGCGTCAGGAGTCGTTGTTGATTTGACCCTTCATGAGCCAACGAATTTAATACGGAACCCTGGAGTAAAACCGAACCCAACAGACCACCGATGAACGGTAAGAAAATAATCGCAAGGCGTTGGCAAGCCGTGGTTCTATCTCGCCAACATTGTTGACAGAAAAGAAGCGACGCGCAGGCAATTCCACACAGACCGCCCAGCCAGCCAATTCGGGAACGACATAATACTAGCGTCGCAGAGATGAGGATAATTGCAAAACAGATTGCGAACCTCCGCGCAGTTTCCGCACGAAACGATTTAAGCGTTCGCTGCCTGTCCGCCATCAACACCAGCAGAAGAGATAAACCTGTCGCCAGAAATGTGGCGGTGACATTACGCTGTTGAAAAATACCCGGTGCGCCACCGGAATAATTTTCAGCCAGTGCGTTAAGCGGGAAGGGAAGCCATTGTGGGCACCAGAAACCCATCAGAGAATAAACGGTTTCAATGCAAGCTGCCGCAGCGATCATATAGCTCAGAGCAACAATTTCTTTTTCCCGCGGTGGGTACTGAAGTAAGGTGAGATAGGTAAACACGCCTCCCCAGATCCCTGTTAGTCGAGGAAGAGCGATGGCGAGTCCCTGATCAGGCGACCAGAAGACGGGTAACGTAAATGCTATCGCACTGAATAGCAGGCATAAAAACGTGGGTGTCAGACGTATTTTATCCGCTTGCAGCGATAGCCAGACGATCAGCGCCTGAAGCAAAATCGCAGCCCACGACAGCAGGTTCATCGGTAAATTCATGCCGTAATCGCCGCTGTTTGGCCAGGGAATATGTATCAGCACTAACCAGTAAAAACTGAGCAGGAAGTATAAAAAATCGGCATAAGGCGGGAAGACGTGAAGGTTTCCCCAGATTTGCAAAACGCGAGCATTCGGGCGGGCATAATATTCTTGAGTGGGTAAATCGATGTTGTATTTACCCACTCAAGATGGCGCTATTTAAGTCCTGTCCATTCTAAGACTGATCCATTCAGGCATCGATTTAATATTGCCATTGCACTGAAAAACCAAGTGTAAACGGACTGGTCTGCATATCATCAGGTTTCATCACCGGAACGCCGGCGAAAAGATCATAGCCAACGTTGCCTTTAACACCTCGCACACCGGCAACCGCACCGGCGATGCGTGTGCCGCTCCAGTAGTCATTTTTCGAACCGCTGACTTCCCCGTAATCAAAGCCAAGATAGGGCTGCATCCCCCACCTGGGGAGATTCAGGTTAATGT
Organism: Citrobacter sp. RHB20-C16; assembly: GCF_013890155.1. Lineage (NCBI taxonomy): Bacteria > Pseudomonadati > Pseudomonadota > Gammaproteobacteria > Enterobacterales > Enterobacteriaceae > Citrobacter > Citrobacter sp. RHB20-C16. The sequence continues at coordinate 1,528,770 of NZ_CP057630.1, forward strand.
CGTTACGCAGATACCAACCCTTATCAGCATAAATGGAAGATTCACCGTCGAAGCCACGTACCGTCCAGCGGTTACCGATAGTAAATTTATCCGGCTGCGTCAGTTTATCCGGTGACGTTTGCTGCATGAAATGCGGCTCATAGCTCATCGACAGATCGCCTGCCTTAAACGGAAATGTGCCGTCGACGCTCAGGGTAATAATGCGTGCCAGGGGATCGGCACTACCTACCATTTCTTCGGCATCGGCTTGTTCGCCAAACCAGTGCGCGGCATGTTGATAGCCCAGTCGGGAGGTGAGTTGCCCAAAGGGCAGATAAGCTAAATGTTCCAGGTTGAGTTGCCAGCTGCTGGTGTCCCGGCGCTGTACTTCCACTTCAACATCGTTGAGCTCATAGTGTGAATCACGTTTAATGCCTTTAAAACCCAGCGTTGTTTTTTGGCTGGCGCTGCGGTAGATAACGCGTTTGATTTCTGCAGTCAGTAATTTTTCACTGCTGCTGTACTGATAGTGGTAATCACCGCTATGGATTGTCTGAACCGTGCGATATTTACTGCCATAGAGTTCAAGCAGCCAGTAGCCCCACGGGACGGAGTAGAAGGCGGAAGTGTTGTCGTTGCGACGTCCATACTCATTTTTAAAACCGCCGCCATAAGCAACATAAAAAATGTCATTCAGCGTCGTGGGGTTATTAAGGTAAAAGGCCAGACCGCCTTCATAACGCCCCGTTTTTTTACTTCCGGCGTCATCCATCCACGTCCCCAGACGCCATGCTTTATTCTGGCTGCGACTGACTTCTACGCGAGTATCGCCAGGATGTTCACCGGGAACAAGATGAATACTTGCCTGCGATCCGGGAATACGCTGCAAATTTTCCAGTCCCTGTTCCAGACCGCGTAAATCAAGAACGTCGCCTTCAGCTTCCGGGAAGTTATTCCAGCGATGAACGGTGCGGCCTTCCTGATTTTGTAACAGCCATTCACTGATACGACCGGGCAAAATTCGCAGGGTTAATGTTCCCTCTTTTAAATTTTGGTCTGGAACTAACACCCGACTGGTAATATATCCATGGGAGATTAACCGATTCTGGACGGCTTTATGTAGAGCCGTGATCCCCTGTATTCCGATACAATGCTTTTCAACCTGGCGAATAAGATCGTTAAAGGTCAGCCAGTGGGGGAGGGCGACCGTTTTATCGATAACTACGTGTTTCATGTCATAGCAGACGGATTCTTTGGGCAGGATCAGTGTATCGCTATCCTGTACATTTTCTGCCGTGAGCAATGTCTTACTTTGAGGAGCAAGCTGATTATGCCTTGCCTGATCCTGTTGTTGACTGGTGGCACCTTGGCCTGAGACGGGCTCAGCTTCCACGATGCCAGGGCGTATCGCGAACAGTGAGAAAAGAATGAGACTGAGGCTGGTACGATAAACAATCATGATATTTAACTCTTCCCTGTAGGTACTGAACCTCAGAAGCATTTCTAAAATAAATTAATAAAGCCCCATAACTTCATGGGGCTTTGGAACTAAAATATATTAAATCCCAGTACAGATAACATAACCGCCAGGATAATAGATGATATCTACCACGACGTAGCCGTAATACATGTCACCTGGTTTATAAACGACGCCATTTTCCCAAACACCGTTACCTGCAGGTGTTCCATTAGGCTGTACCACGGTGTTATCATCGTTATTGGTCGAACCACCATTATCGGTATTATTGTTGTCAGGGGTATTCGCGCCATCATCCTGATTGGCCGAACCCGTTTCATTAATAACGCCCATGTTAGTGACATAACCCGTGGTATAAACGTGATCGCCCGTAATCGTACCGGTGCTTTCGTTGAACATACCGTTAGACGTATTCAGCTTAACATCACCGGTGCTGGAGATGTTGCCGCTGTTGTTCAGGTAATTAGTGGTCAGCGTAATACCGTTTTCTGCGCTCAGCGTACCGCTATTCATCAACGTTACGCGATCCATCTGGGCATTCAATTTATTACCAGCGGCAATGGTACCGTTGTTATAAGAGGTGCTCTGTGAATAACCGTAACTTCCCATCACATTGAGGTTGATATCATGCGCGGCACGGATATCACCGGTATTGTTCAGGTTGCTCATCACAGACAGGCTAGCATCTTCCCCTGCCTGAATAGCGCTTCCTGCGTCAGTCATCAGAGAAGAGGTTGTGATGTAGATGTTATGGCCAGCAGTCATGTTGCCATACATCAGGTTATAGACATTGTTGGCGTTAACGTTGATGTCATTGTTACTGGAGATCGTACCGCTGTTAGCAAGATCGGACAGTTGCAGATTCATTTGATTAGCGTGGATTGCACCGCTGTTATTAAACACGCTGCTATTCATCTGCAGATTCAGATTACCGTCGGCGGTAATAGAACCACTGTTCTGGGCTGGGCCACCGTAGCTGCCCCAACCATTGGAACCGATGGTTAAGGACATATCCTGTCCCGCAGCGAGAGTCCCTGCGTTCTGGAAAGTATTTGTCACCGTCATATCAATGTTGTGACCCGCTTCCAGCTTGCTGGCAAGATCAGAATAATAAGACGAACCATACATGAAGATATCATTGCCGGCTGAAATCGTGCCGGACATGTTATCCAGTGCGCCATTGATAGAAACGGAACCGTCGCTATGAATTGTGCCGTTATGGTTAGAGAGCATGTTATTGCCGCTTACCTGCAACTGGCTGTCACGTCCCTGAGTCTGAATAACGCCGTTATCATTATTCAACATGGAGGCGTTAATCATATTCCAGCCATTACCTGCAGAAATAACCCCGTTATTGTTGGTCAGCGTATCGACGTTAACACTCATCGAGCCGTTGCTTGTCAGGCTGCCAGACGTGTTGTCCAGATTTGCTGAGTCCACGGTCAGCGAGCCTTTAGCATTGATACGACCGTTTGTATTATTGACGCCGGTCGCTCCCCAGGAGTTATAGCTGTTAGAAGAGCGAGCGATGCTCAGGGCGCCTTCGCTGGTGATTTCACCTTGGGTGTTATTCAGCGAATCCGCCATGATGGTGGTCTGCTGGTTTCCCTGAATCTTGCCATGGGTGTTTACTGTGTTTTTGCCAGACAAATCAACATAATTGCCTTTGATTTGACCATTGCTGTTGTCCAGTAATTCGTCGGCAGAAACGGAGACCATCCCATCAGACGTGATCTGGCCATTATGGTTCAGAACAGATGATCCCATTACAGCAGTGGAGTTTTTACCGCTAATATGGCCGCCGTTGTTTTCAATCACGCCATCAACATTGAGAGACAAGGTATCCGTCGCGGTCAGGTCTGCGTGATCAATACGCACGCCGACGCCACTGTCTGTCCCTTCCATGTATATTTTATTGGCATACATGGAACCCAGCGCAGATACATCCAGCGCGACTTCCGGGCTGGTGCTGTCGTCATATTTTTTCTGTACGCGACCATTCTTATCAATACGGTTATTACCGGTAATGATGTTCAGCTCATTCGCCTGCAGTTTCGCATTGACCTTCACGGAGCGAGCGATAATGTCGGTGTACTGAGTGGAGCGGGTGTCCATACCTTTACCGGTAATAGACACCTGGCCTTTGCTGACGTCCAGTCCGGTTACGTTGCCCTGATTATCGTAGGTGGCGGTCCCCGTGGTTAGCGTTGCGTGGTTGGTGTTAATAAAACCGCAACCGTCACAGGTAATGCCTGATGGGTTAGCAATAATGACCTGAGCGGACTGACCGGCGACTTCGATCATGCCGTTAAGCTGGCTCGGATCGGAGGAGCGCACTTCGTTAAGAATCACTTTTGCACTGCCGCTCGCCATATTAGCGTTGCCATTAATCTGGCCGGCTAACTGAGTGTTCGAATTGCTGCTACTGTTGTTCAGAATAACGCCGTTACTGTCTACGTTGAACTCAGAATAAACGTTATGTGAAACGCCACCCGCACTGGCTTTATTAATATCAACAACGGTAGTGCCATTTGCGTTGGTATGAATACCCGGTTGGTTAGTATTACCTGCTACAACCGCAGCGTGAGCTGGCATAATCATTCCAAGCGCAAGCATCGTTGCAAAGCAGGTTGGAGCCAGCTTTGCGTGTAAAACCTGACGATTATTGCGCACGATATTAATATTTTTGCTTTTCATTTACTGATCCTTGTATTTCCTTGAATATAAATTCCCCATTTCATTGGTGAAAAATGGGGGGGATATGAAACCATGCAATCCCTTTAATCCAGAAAAGGACTTGTAACGATTCGTTTTTTTTTAACAGCAATTGTTGGCTGGGTGTGAAAAGTAACACATTGATAATTGCACAAAAAAATATCGCAATTATTTATTATAAAAATGTGTTTATTAGGTAATTCATTAATATGAAAGAGAGGCGTCGTCGAAAATGGGAAAATCGATTGATAAATGATATGGATAATTTCTGTTCAAGATATTTCTGAGGTGTTACACAATGTGTAAGAAACTTGAAAAAACCTTAACGAGTGGAAGGGTAATGAGAACAGGCACGTCGCGAAGCAACGTGCCTGAAGACATTAGCACTCAGTAATAATCGTGCTCAGCGGCAGGCGAGATTTTGGCAGCGAGGCATTAAAATCTTCCACGCTGTGATGACCGACAGGCACCACCACCACGCTGGTGAAGCCCTTTTCTTTCAGGCCAAATTCTGCATCAAGAATGGCGGCGTCGAAACCTTCGATTGGCACCGCGTCCAGACCCAGTGCGGCGACGCCTAACAGGAAGTTACCCACGTTCAGATACACCTGCTTTGCCATCCAGTGTGCATCGTCTTTCAGCTCCTTACGGTGCATGTCGGCAAAAAACGTGCGACCTTTGTGATTAGCGGCTTTCGCCTCCGCGGAAGCAAAACGCCCATCGGCCTCTTCCTGATCAACCACGCGTTCCAGCCATGCATCATCCATTGCCGTTTTGGCGCAGAACACCACGACATGCGAGGCATCAAGCATTTTTCGCTCGTTGAAGACAAAGTTACCGGCGGCAGATTTCGCCACGCGCGCTTTGCCTTCCTCTGTGCTGGCGACGATAAAGTGCCACGGCTGAGAGTTAGTACTGGACGGGCTGAACTGCAGCAGTGTTTTGATTTTTTCGGCTTCTTCAGCGGTCAGCTTTTTAGCTGGGTCGAATGCCTTGGTTGAATGACGTTTTAAGGCAACTGAAACGATATCCATAACGACTCCCGGTTGGTTTTAATCTTCGCAGGTTACAGGGTTCTCCCGGAGATGATAAGAGAGAAATGGCGAACACAGTTTTCGTTATTTGAGACTAATCAGACCGGACGGATTCGTTTCTGGCTGCGTTTAGGCAGGCCATCGACCACTAAATTCCACGAGTCGTTCACCAGCTCTTCCAGTAACGACTCGGTAATATCGTCACCGGGCGCGACGGAAATCCAGTGCTTTTTGTTCATGTGATAACCGGGGGTTATGCTGGGGTAAATCTGCTGATTTAACAGGGATTTTTCCGGGTCGGCTTTCAAGTTTATTACCGCACGGCGGTTAAATTCGGTGACGATCATAAAAATCTTTCCTTCGACCTTAAACACGTCGTACTCCGGGCCGAACGGCCAGCAGTGCTCAGTAAAGGGGAAGGCTAATGCCAGGCGTTTTGCGCACTCGTGCAGCGTTTTTTCGTCCATTACTTTTCCTCGCGGGTGAGGGCGCGCCACATGGCTTCAAAACCCAGAGAAATAAACTCTTCAGCGCGAGCCGGTTCACGGGCGGCAAATTCCATTGTCGTTTCTGCCAGCGTTAAAAACAGCGCATCGCCGAAGGCGCGATATTCATCGGACATAAAGACCGGTAGCACTGAGCGGTGACAGAGATCGCGCAGTTCAGGAAACATATCGTCGGCTTTTTGTTCCGTCTCTTTGGTGATTTTTTCGCTGACGGCCAGTTGGCGTATCGCGCGATGCCCCTGCGTGTGGTTTATCCCCCAACTGATATAGCTGCGCCAGATATAAAAGGTCAGCGCTTTGGCATCGGTCAGTGAACGATCCAGATTGGCGATCATCGACTGGCAGAGACTCTGTTTAAGATGAAGATACAGTTCGTTGATTAACTCGTCTTTGGTCGCGAAATAGCGAAACAATGTCCCTTCCGCCACGCCAGCATTGCGGGCAATCACTGCGGTTGACGCCGCGATCCCGGACTGCGCAATCGCCGTGGTTGCTGCCTCCAGTAATGCCTTTTTTTTGTCTTCACTCTTCGGACGAGCCACTACACTTTACCCTTAATGTGGTCTAAAAATGTGATTGAAACACGGCGTATGCAGCGCCGCAACGGTGAATGTCAAAGATTGAAAATCATCTTGACGAGAAACGTCTGATTTCTATAATGAGTGCTTACTCACTCATAATCAAGGGTGCGTCGCGCAAACCATCGGACAGGCGCGCGTTTTCAGGTCAGGATATGAAGCGTCTCACAGTTTGCGTGGTTGTTATTATGCTCATTACCAGTGCAGCAACGTTACCGTTTGTCCTCAATGCTGGCTTCGGCCAGGCGCCACAGGGCGCTCAGCTTAGCCAGGTTGAACAATCTGCAAACTACCGGGACGGGCAATTCCATAATCAGATACCGACGCCGGGCTATACCGGAAACAAAAGTATGCTCGCGGCGTGGTGGGAGTTTCTGGTCGCGAAGCGTGAGAATGCGCGCCCCGATCAGCCCCTGCCGTTGGTTGCGACCGATCTTGCCAGTCTGCCGGTCACTGAAGACATCCTAATCTGGCTCGGGCATTCGTCGTGGTATCTGCAACTGGACGGCAAACGTATTCTGATTGACCCTGTGCTCAGCAGTTATGCCGCGCCGTTTTCCTTCCTCAATAAGGCTTTCGCAGGCGACTATCCGTGGACGGCGCAGGCGATGCCGGCGATCGATCTGCTGATCATTTCGCACGACCACTATGACCATCTGGACTACGCCACCATCAAGGCGTTAATGCCCAAAGTGAAGCGCGTGCTTACACCGCTGGGTGTCGGTTCGCATCTGCGTTATTGGGGAATGAATAGCGACATCATTGAAGAGCGCGACTGGAATCAGTCCGTGCGAATTGACGATTCGCTGATGATTCACGTTCTGCCTGCGCGGCATTTTTCTGGCCGCGGCATTAAGCGCAACCAGACGCTGTGGGCCAGTTTTCTGTTCGAAACGCCGGAACAGAAAATTTATTACAGCGGTGACTCCGGCTACGGGCCTCATTTCCGGGCCATCGGCGAGCAGTTTGGCGGCATCGATCTTGCCATTATGGAGAACGGTCAATATGACCAGGACTGGAAGTACATCCATATGATGCCAGAAGAGACCGCTCAGGCCGCTCAGGATTTGCGGGCAAAAGCGATATTGCCCGGTCATGCCGGACGCTTTGTGCTGGCTAAACATACCTGGGATGACCCTTACAAACGGCTGGCGCTGGCCAGTCGACATAAAGCGTACCGTCTGCTCACGCCAATGCAGGGTGAACCGGTAAAACTGGACGATCTGGCGCAGCCGTTCACCGTCTGGTGGGAGCAGACCTCACATTTGCAGGAGAGGAGTTCCGAATGACCATTTCTGCTCAGGTTATCGACACGATTGTCGAGTGGATAGATGATAATTTGAATCAGCCGCTGCGCATTGACGACATTGCGCGCCACGCGGGGTATTCCAAATGGCATCTGCAGCGTCTGTTTTTACAGTACAAAGGGGAGAGTCTGGGACGTTATATTCGTGAGCGTAAACTGCTGCTCGCGGCGCGGGATCTGCGCGAGTCCGACGAAAAAGTGTATGACATTTGTCTGCGCTACGGGTTTGACTCTCAACAGACCTTTACCCGCATTTTCACCCGCACGTTTAACCAGCCGCCGGGCGCCTACCGCAAAGAAAATCACAGTCGGGCACACTGATCTCCCGGAAAAACGCTTTCTTTGGCAAAACATCTCCTCACTGTGGATTAAAAAACATAGGTGAGGGGTATGAAGGATTTTTGCCAATAATGGGCGATTTACTATATATAGCCTGTGGGGTTTTATTGATACGTCAGATTGAGTGTCGCCGTCGCATTTGCTTGTCCGGCCCGTACTTTATCTTTGGTCTGAATATAACGGGCGGTAATGGGGAACGACTCCTGGCCGCCAGCCGAGCGTTTAAGATTAAGCATCTTATTCAGTTCCAGTGGCGTATCGTTGTACAGTAACTGCACGCCGATCCCCGCGGCAACCTTGTCGTCGCCCTGGTTACTGAGCTCGAGCACGCTGTCGTCCGTGGTATCAGGGTTTTGTGCGCCGGTTAACGTCACATTGATATTGGCGTCCGAGTCACAGTCGAGTTTCAGGTTGGCCGTGCTGCTTTGCTGTGAATGGGTACCCAACTGGGTAAACTGGTCGGCCTGCACATCCCCAATGGGGAACGCGAGGCTGTTACCGGACTGTATGGCACAGGCGAGCGCAGTGATACTGCCATTGATAAGATTCCATTTCCCCATTGGCAGGGTATAGGCAGAGCCGGGACCATCGCCCACTGCCCAGCTCATTATCATGCCGTTATCACAATACGCGATCACTTCCGGGAACGTCAGATAATGGGCTTTCAGGACGGTGCCCGCAGGCGTATCTTGCTTTCGGGTTTATTAGTAAATGATCTCTGTGCCGGAAAGATGGAATGTGTGGAAGGCGCATAGATAAGAATATTTATTGTTTTAATATTTAAATTAACAAATCACGCCTGATTGGTAATGTGGTGAGTCTCTCGGGTTCCTGTTAGTGAGCGCCAAAAGAAGTGGCGCCCGGTTGGTTCACCGGCTTAGTGAGCCAGCGAAAACCAACGACGCCACACGTAGCGAATCACGAAATATTCAACAGCGCCAAGCGCTAAGAACCACAGGCAGAACAGCAGCGTGTAGAACTGGTTGAGATCCATCAGATGGAAGGTCGCAACCAGCTTTTGTGCCAGCACCAGCCCCAGCGAAGGCGCGGGAAGCAGCAGGCAGGAGAGAAAGGCCATCAGCAGAATACCGGCGGCGGTCATCAGTGATTCAAGCGGGTGTTTCATGGCAATGTTAAACGTGAGTTAAAAAAGGCATTGTCCGGGATCTTCACCGTTAACGCAAACCGGCGCCGCTTACCCGGCCCAAATCTCACAATGTTTTTTCACCAGCCCGATGAGCGATCCGCCATCGCTGACAAACTCACGCATTTTTTGCGCTTCGCTGGCCCCCTGTTTAACCTGCCGGGTCAGGGCTTCAATCGCACTTGCGGCACCGACTTTATCAGCGGACGGCGCAACTTTTTCCAGCAGGCGCAGCGTGTCCTCTGAAAGCGAATGATGGTCGCCGGTATGCACGTCGGTCAGAATCCCCTCCAGCCCGTAGCGACAGGCCTGAAAACGGTTGAATTTATACAGCAGATAGTCACGCTCCTGATGTTTAAACGGTCGTTCCGTCAGTAGCCAGTGCGCGGTAGCCTGAATTAAACCGGCCATATTGATCGCATGGCTGAGGGTGAGCGGCGTATCCATCACCCGCACTTCGACCGTGCCAAAATGCGGGCTGGGGCGAATATCCCAGTGCAAATCTTTAATGCTGTCGATCATGTTTGTATAGCTGAGACGACGGAATAACCCTTCAAACTCCTGCCAGTTGCTCACCCACGGCATGGGGCCGTTATCCGGGAAACCAGAGAAGATATTCAGCCGCGACGAGGCAAAGCGGGTGTCGGAGCCCTGCATATAAGGTGAAGCCGCCGAGAGCGCAATAAAATGCGGGACAAAGTGCGACAGCCCGTGCAGCAGGTAAATTGCATCATCTCCGCTGGCGCAGCCGACGTGAACATGCTGGCCAAATACGGTGGCCTGCTGAATGAGATAGCCAAAGTTTTCCAGCGTGCGTTGATAGCGTTCGTTATCGCATACTTCCTGGCGCTGCCATTTCTGAAACGGATGCGTACCGCCGCCGCAAATTTCGAGGTGATGGTTAGCCGCCGCTTGCAGGATCACCTGTTGCATCGCGGAAAACTGCGCCGCCGCCTGATCGATACTGTGGCAAACGTCAGTCGCCATCTCCAGCATGCTTTCGGTGATATCGTGCTTCACTTCGCCGGCGTGTACCCGGTCTTTCACTGCGGCAATCAGCGTCGAAGAGTCCTGGCTCAGATCATATCCCGGCGGATTAACCACCTGCATTTCCAGTTCAATGCCGAGGGTGTACGGTTCAGAGACGTGAAAATCGGGTAGTGGCATAGTGTTCGCTTCTCCTTTGATTTGTCAGATGAGTATAGAAGTGAGTGCGGGTTTCAGCGTGGTGGAAGAAATCTGAATCCGGTGCTTTGAAGGCGCATCGGGAACTGCTATAACCAATTTTTATCCTTGTGTAAGGAGTAATCGGTGCCGGAAATCAATGAATACGGCCAGACGGTGGGCGATGCGCTACCGGACTGGCATGGCGCGTCCGTTCTGCAACGGACGGTGCTGGAAGGTCGCTGGTGTCGCCTTGAGCCGCTCGATCCTGAACGTCATGCCGCCGATTTGTTCGACGCTTATGCGCAGGCAGACGACGAGCGAGACTGGACGTGGCTGGCAAGCCGTCGACCCGATAGCGTTGCGGCGACGTTCCACTGGCTCAGTGGAAAAGCGAATGATGACGCGCTGGTACCTTTCACCGTGGTGGATATCCGCGCAGAACGTGCGGTGGGGTTAGTCTGCTTTATGGCGATCGAACGCGAGCACGGCAGCGTTGAAATCGGCCATGTCACCTGGTCGCCGCGGATGAAAAATAGCGTACTGGGCACAGAAGCCGTCTGGCTGCTGTTGCGCTACGCCTTCGCACAGGGATATCGCCGCGTGGAGTGGAAATGTGATTCTCTCAACCTGGCGTCGCGTCGCGCGGCAGAGCGCCTGGGATTTGTCTTTGAAGGCCGCTTTCGCCAGAAAATTGTCCGCAAAGGCCGCAACCGGGACAGTGACTGGCTATCGATGATTGATGGCGAGTGGCCTGAGTGTGACCGCGCATTGCAGCGCTGGTTAGCGGCGGAGAATTTTGACGCGCAGGGCCAGCAGATTAAAACGCTGGCCCAGTGTCGACAGTAATACGCTTACCGTCGCGCCGGTTTGCGTACCGGCGCGTCGCCTGCCATGTAATAACGCGCTGTACTTTTCGCCAGCGGAGCGCGTCCGCGAATGGCATCGGCAATTTTCTCGCCAATCATAATGGTCGTTGCATTCAGATTGCCGGTGATAATTTGCGGCATGATCGACGCATCCACGACGCGCAGATTCTCAACGCCATGCACTTTCCCTTCACCGTCGACCACTGCCATCTCGTCAAAGCCCATTTTACAGGTGCCGCAGGGGTGAAACGCCGTCTCCGCATGTTCGCGCACAAATGCGTCCAGCTGTTCGTCAGTCTGACACGCGATGCCGGGACTGATCTCTCGTCCACGGAATTTATCCAGCGCCGGCTGGTTGATGATTTCCCGCGTGATACGAATCGCATCGCGGAACTCCTGCCAGTCTTGTTCTGTTGACATGTAGTTAAACAGAATTGCCGGATGTTCGCGTGGGTCGCGGGATTTCAGATGGACGTGACCGCGGCTCGGCGAGCGCATTGACCCGACGTGGCACTGGAAACCATGTTCTTTCACTGCATTAGAACCGTTGTAATTGATCGCCACCGGCAGGAAATGGTACTGAATGTTCGGCCAGGCAAAGGCTTCACGGCTGCGGATGAATCCTCCGGCTTCGAAGTGATTACTCGCGCCGATACCGGTTCCGCCAAACAGCCATTCAGCACCAATCTTCGGCTGATTCCACCATTGCAGAGCGGGGTAAAGCGACACGGGCTCTTTACACTCATATTGCAGGTACATTTCAAGATGATCCTGCAGATTTTCCCCGACGCCGGGCAGGTGGTGAACCAGCGGGATCGCAAAAGCCTTTAGTAACGCAGCATCACCCACGCCGGAGCGTTGCAGGATCTGCGGCGAAGCAATCGCCCCTGCGCACAGCAGCACTTCTTTGTTTGCCCTGGCGCGGGTCGGGATCGTGCTGTCGCCTTCCAGCCACTCCACGCCGACGGCTTTTTTGCCGTCAAAGACGATGTGGTCAGTCAGCGCATGGGTCACAATGGTGAGGTTAGGGCGTTTTCTCGCCTGATCCAGGTAGCCTCGCGCGGTGCTGGCGCGCCGTCCCTGAGGCGTGACGGTACGATCCATTGGGCCAAAACCTTCCTGCTGATAGCCGTTCAGGTCGTCTGTCCGCGGATAGCCTGCCTGAACGCCCGCCTCGATCATCGCTTCAAAGAGCGGATTCACGCCCGGTTTTGAGGTGGTCACGCTGACCGGGCCGTCGCCGCCGTGATAGTCATTGGCACCAATATCGCGCGCTTCTGCTTTACGGTAATAGGGCAGGCAGTTGAGGTAACTCCAGTGTTCGAGCCCGGGTGCTTGCGCCCAGTTGTCGAGATCCATCGCATTGCCACGCACGTAGCACATGCCGTTAATCAAAGACGAGCCACCGAGCCCTTTTCCGCGTCCGCATTCCATCCGGCGGTAGTTCATATGCGGTTCGGGTTCGCTTTCGTAGGCCCAGTTGTAGCGTTTTCCCTGTAGCGGAAAGGCGAGTGCCGCCGGCATCTGGGTACGGAAATCCGCACGGTAATCCGGGCCACCCGCTTCCAGCAGCAGGACGGTGGTATTGCTGTCTTCTGTCAGTCGTGTAGCCAGTACGTTACCGGCAGAGCCGGCACCAATAATGATGTAGTCAAAATGCAATGAAACCTCCTGGTTAAAATACGGACTGGAAGGGGGCCATCTCGAGCTGGATGGACTTCACCTGGGTGTAGCTTTGAAGCGTCATCAGGCCATTTTCGCGGCCAATACCGGAATGTTTGTAGCCGCCAACCGGCATTTCGGCAGGGGATTCCCCCCATGTGTTGATCCAGCAGATCCCTGCTTCAAGCTGGTGGATGACGCGATGGGCGCGGTTGAGATCCTGAGTGACCACACCCGCCGCCAGACCGTAATCAGTGTCGTTGGCGCGACGAATAACTTCGTCTTCACTCTCGTATGTCAGAATGGACATCACCGGTCCGAAGATTTCCTCGCGCACGATGGTCATGTCGTCGCGGCAGTCGGTAAACACCGTTGGCGCGACCCAGGCTCCCTCATCGAACGCGTTTCCCGTCAGTACCTCTCCGCCGCACAGCAGCGTTGCACCTTCTTTTTTACCGCTTTCGATATAGCGCAGGACGTTTTCGCGATGCGCAAAGCTGACCAGCGGGCCAAAATTGGTGGCGGGATCAAACAGATCGCCTGCGCGGATCCGCGCCACGCGGGACAAAATGGTCTGCTCAAACGCACTTTTCATCCGCGCCGGAATGAACACGCGGGTTCCGTTGGTGCAGACCTGACCGGAGCTATAGAAATTTGCCATCATCGCGATGTCTGCGGCGAGATTAACGTTAGCATCCTCGAAAACGATCAGCGGCGATTTGCCGCCCAGCTCCATCGTCACCGCTTTCAGCGACGAGGCGGCCGCGTTTGCCATCACTTTTTTACCGCTGGTGACGCCGCCGGTGAAGGACACTTTGGCGATGCCCGGATGGTCAGTCAGATAGTGGCCCGTTTCTGCGCCTTCGCCCGGCAGGACATTAAAGACGCCGTCCGGCAGGCCGGCTTCGCTGTAGATTTCTGCCAGCTTCAGGGCAGTCAGCGGGGTGACTTCGCTGGGTTTGAAGATCATCGCATTACCCGCCGCCAGCGCCGGTGCGGATTTCCACAGCGCGATTTGAATCGGGTAGTTCCATGCGCCAATCCCGGCGACAACGCCCAGCGGCTCGCGGCGGGTGTAGACGAACGCGGTCTCGCGCAGCGGGAGTTGGCTCCCTTCCAGCGCGGGAATCAACCCGGCGTAGTATTCCAGTACGTCTGCGCCGGTGACGATATCGACGCTGGCGGTTTCGCTGAACGGTTTGCCGGTATCCAGCGTTTCCAGTCTCGCCAGTTCATCATTGCGTTCGCGCAGAATCTCCACTGCCCGGCGCAGAATGCGCGAGCGTTCCATGGCGGTCATCGCCGCCCAGATTTTTTGTCCGCGCTGAGCGCTTTTTACCGCGCGGTCGACATCCTCACGGCCTGCGGCCTGTACGGTAGCCAGAATCTCGCCACTGGCAGGGTTGATCGTCTCGAAAGTCCGACCGCTGGTGGCGGCGGTATAGCCACCATCAATGTAAAGCTGTTGTTCTGCCATTCGGGACATGCATTCTCCTCGGTGAGTCAGTGGCTTTTGGGTAAGTGCTGACTGATGAAATGGGTGGTCAGCGCCTGCGCAAGACTGAGATTAAACGGCTTACCGCTTAGTGCGGCGCGTAGCCACAGCCCGTCGATCAGCGCCGCGAGGCCATAGCCTGCCTGCTGCGCCTGTTCACGCGGCAGTTCGCGCATAAATTCGTACACAATGTTCGACAACAGACGTTTACTGGCGACCTGTTGCAGGCGATACAGCATCGGCTGGTGCATGCTGCTGGCCCAGAATGCCAGCCAGGCCTTCATTGCGGCGTGGCTTATCTGGGTCTCGTCAAAGTTTCCCGCCACGATGGCGCGCAATCGCAACTCGGCGCGTGCTCCCTGTAATGCATGGAGTCGATGCAAAACGGCATGACGCAGCTGGCTGGTGATGTCGCGCATCGTTGCCTCCAGCAATCCATTCTTATCCTTAAAGTAATGGCTAATGATCCCGGTTGAAACACCGGCACGACGGGCGATTTGCGCAATCGTCGCATCGTGCATCCCGACTTCATTAATCGCTTCCAGCGTAGCGTCGATCAGCTGTCTGCGCCGAAGGGTTTGCATCCCCAGTTTGGGCATGTTGCGGCTCCATTCATCAGTAATGTTTATGTATTTAACCTTTTATTGATTGAACGTTCAATATAAATGTGTCTTAATTGTTGCGAATTTGATTTCAAATAGTTACAAGAAAAGTGAGGATAATTGATGTCAGACCTTCCGCAGAGCAGAGAAAAGGACAAAATCAATCCGGTGGTGTTTTACACCTCCGCCGGGCTGATTTTGTTGTTTTCCCTGACCACCCTCTTTTTTAGTGATTTCTCCGCCGTCTGGATTGGCCGGACCCTGAACTGGGTCTCGCAAACCTTTGGCTGGTACTATTTGCTGGCGGCCACGCTGTACATCGTCTTTGTTGTTTTCATTGCTTGTTCGCGTTTTGGCTCGGTAAAGCTCGGCCCGGAACAGTCGAAACCGGAGTTCAGCCTGCTCAGTTGGGCGGCCATGCTCTTCGCCGCCGGGATTGGTATCGACCTGATGTTCTTCTCTGTGGCGGAGCCGGTGACGCAATATATGCAGCCACCAGAAGGGGCAGGGCAGACCATTGAAGCGGCGCGCCAGTCGATGGTCTGGACGTTGTTCCACTACGGCCTGACCGGCTGGTCGATGTATGCCCTGATGGGCATGGCGCTGGGTTACTTCAGCTACCGCTATAACCTGCCGCTGACCATCCGTTCTGCGCTGTATCCGATCTTCGGTAAACGCATCAACGGACCGATTGGACACAGTGTCGATATCGCCGCTGTCATCGGAACTATTTTTGGTATCGCCACGACGCTGGGTATTGGTGTGGTTCAGCTCAACTACGGTCTGAGCGTGTTGTTTGATATCCCGGATTCGATGGCGGCGAAAGCAGCGCTGATTGTCTTGTCGGTGGTGATCGCCACGATTTCGGTCACTTCCGGGGTGGATAAGGGCATCCGCGTACTTTCAGAGCTTAATGTTCTGCTGGCGTTGGGGCTGATCCTGTTTGTGCTGTTTATGGGCGACACCTCGTTCCTGCTCAACGCGCTGGTGCTCAATGTGGGCGACTATGTGAATCGCTTTATGGGGATGACGCTCAACAGCTTTGCCTTTGATCGTCCGGTTGAGTGGATGAATAACTGGACGCTATTTTTCTGGGCGTGGTGGGTGGCATGGTCGCCGTTTGTCGGTCTGTTCCTCGCGCGGATCTCACGTGGGCGTACCATCCGTCAGTTTGTCTTCGGTACGTTGATTATTCCGTTCACCTTTACTCTGCTGTGGCTGTCGGTGTTCGGCAACAGCGCGTTGTATGAAATTATCCACGGCGATGCGGGATTTGCCCAGGAAGCGATGGTGCATCCGGAGCGCGGATTCTATAGCCTGCTGGCACAATATCCGGCATTCACGTTTAGCGCTTCCGTCGCTACCATTACCGGTCTGCTGTTTTATGTGACGTCAGCCGATTCCGGCGCGCTGGTGCTGGGAAACTTCACCTCGAAGCTGAAGGATATCAACAGCGATGCGCCAAACTGGATCCGTATCTTCTGGTCGGTGGCCATCGGGCTGCTGACCCTGGGAATGCTGATGACGAACGGAATTTCAGCCCTGCAGAACACCACGGTGATCATGGGCCTGCCGTTCAGCTTTGTGATTTTCTTTGTGATGGCCGGGTTGTATAAATCGCTCAAGGTAGAAGATTATCGCCGCGAGAGCGCCAGCCGCCATACCGCGCCGCGTCCCATGGGCGTGCAGGATCGGTTGAGCTGGAAAAAACGTCTGTCACGCCTGATGAACTATCCCGGCACACGCTACACCCGCGAGATGATGAAAACAGTCTGTTATCCGGCGATGGAAGAGGTCGCGCAGGAGCTGCGGTTGCGTGGCGCGAGGGTGGAACTGCAAAGTATGCCGCCAGAAGAAGGGGACAATCTTGGTCACCTCGACCTGCTGGTGCATATGGGCGATGAACGTAACTTTATCTACCAGATCTGGCCTCAGCAGTATGCCGTGCCTGGTTTCACCTACCGTGCGCGCAGCGGGAAATCGACCTATTACCGGCTGGAGACCTTCCTGCTGGAAGGCAGCCAGGGCAATGACCTGATGGACTACAGCAAAGAGCAGGTGATTACCGATATCCTCGACCAGTACGAACGTCATCTGAACTTCATTCATCTGGATCGCGAAGCGCCAGGAAATGGCGTGTTGTTCCCGGGCATGTAGGACGAGCTAAACGAAGAAGTAGCCGTTATGCGGGGAGTTATCCCCGCATATCCGCGAGTCAGGTCTGGATGAGACGGCACCCGCTTAAGCACCTCGCCCGCAGTCCGTCCTGGCTGCGGGCGATTATCTGTCTACCAGCAGATAAATCCGCCATCCACAACGAGATCGACGCCAGTACAGAACGAAGCCGCATCGCTGGCGAGGAACAGCGCCGGACCTGCCATCTCCTCCACTTTTGCCATGCGCTGTATTGGTGTCTGACTTTCAAATTCACGTGTCTGATGAACCATCTCTGGACGGGTGTTCATCGGCGTGGCGGTGTATCCCGGGCTGATGGAGTTCACACGAATGCCTTTCTCAATCCATTCCATTGCCAGGCTCTTCGAAAGGTGAATAACCCCCGCTTTAGAACTATTGTAATGCGCCTGTTCAAGGCCTCGGTTGACGATGATCCCGGACATGGAGGCGATGTTGATGATAGATCCGCCGCCGGATTCGAGCATCAGTTCCGCTTCCGCTTTGCAGGAGTTCCAGACGCCCGTGAGGTTGATGTCGATAACGCGCTGCCACTGTTCGCTTTCCATTTCCAGGGCCGGGTTAGCGTTGGCAATACCGGCGGCGTTCACCGCGATATCCAGACGACCAAACCGTTCTTTGGTCAGGGCAACGGCGGCGCGAAGGTCGCTAAGCTGACGAACATCTCCCGTATAGAGCGCCGACTGCCCCCCCATCGCGTCGATATGATTAGCGGTCTCTTTCAATCCGCCGTCTTCACGCAGATCAAAACAGACGACCCGTGCACCCGCGCTGGCCAGCGCCCAGGCAATGGTCTGACCGATGCCGCTACCAGCGCCCGTGACGAAAGCGACGCGTCCTTGCAGGTTAAACAGTTGTTGAGAAAAATCTTTTGCGATCATAGTGATAACTCTCTTCATCAATACCCTGGCGGGTATTACGACATAATCAGGCCACCATCAATATTGATGGTTTGTCCGGTAAGATAGCGCGCATCGTCAGAGGCCAGGAAGGCGACCAGTCCGGCGACGTCCTCGGGTTTACCGGCGCGTTTCATGGGGATGCCCTTAACCCACTCCGCCATCAGTTCACCTTTGCCATAGCGTTTTTCATCGGTACTGAGGATCTCGCCCCATACGCGGTCGTTGTAATCCCACATTTCGCTTTCGATGATCCCTGGACAGAAGGCGTTAACGGTGATGTTCCACGGGGCCAGTTCATGCGCCAGGCTCTGCGTGATACCAATCACCCCCATTTTGCTGGCGGCATAGTGCGGGGTGTAAATGAAGCCCTGACGTCCCTGACCGGAAGAGGTGTTAATCAGACAGCCATGGTTCTGTTTCACCATATATTTCGCCGCTTCCCGGCAACAGAGCCACACCCCTGTGGTATTGACGGCAAGGGTTTTTTCAAAATCAGCTTTTGGCATCCGGTCAAAGTAATCGATGGTGATCACACCAGCGTTCTGGATGGAGACGTCAATCGTGCCAAAGCGCGCAGCGGCTTGCTCATACAGCGCCTGTACCTGCTCTTCGTTAGTGACATCAACCTGCAAAGATAAAATATCAGCCTGGTAGCGCTGGCGCAGTTGCTCTGCCGTTTCGTGAACGCGCTCCGCGTTGGAGACCATCACCAGGTTTGCGCCGTCCCGGGCGAAACGTTCGGCGATACCTGCGCCAATTCCCCGGCATGCCCCGGTGATGACGACCGTCTTACCATGAAAATCACGTTGCATATTTCTTTCCCCTGTATAAGCCGGACAGGTGATGCCCGGCGGAGTGATGCTACTTAACTGGATACGGTATTCGCTGAGGGTGCTGTCGTCTGCTTTTCTTCATGGCGACGCATCAGAATGACTTTGTTCTGTAGCTTTTGCTGGAACTGGTCGACAACCACGGCGGTGACGATAACGACACCTTTAATGACCATTTGCCAGAAATCGCTGACGCCCATCATCACCATGCCATCGGCCAGAAAGACGATGACGAAGGCCCCGATGATAGAACCGGATACCCGTCCGCGACCGCCAGCGAGCGCGGTTCCGCCCAGGACGGTGGCGCCGATGGCGTCCATCTCAAACATGTTGCCGGTCATCGGGTGCGCTGTTTGTAGCTGAGACGCGACAATCAACCCAACAAAGGCAGCGCACAACCCGGAGAAGGCGTACACGAAAATTTTCGCTTTGACGATCGGCACACCGGCCAGACGCGCTGCGGATTCGTTACCGCCGATCGCGTAGATATAGCGGCCAAGCGGGGTTTTGGTGGTGATCCAGTAGCCCAACACCAGGAAGGCAATCATTAGCCAGATTGGCAGGTAAATCCCGAGCAGCGTGCCGGAACCCAGCGTAGCAAAACCGGTATTTCCCAGCGCTTCCATACCGTTAAGGTTGGGGTAGGTGCTACCGTCGTTAAACAGCAGGGCAGATCCCCTGGCAACGTACATCATGCCGAGAGTACAAATGAAAGGAGCCACACCAAAGCGGGTGATGACGGCGCCATTTACGAACCCGACGAGAACGC
The DNA here is from genome assembly GCF_013890155.1 of Citrobacter sp. RHB20-C16. NCBI lineage: Bacteria > Pseudomonadati > Pseudomonadota > Gammaproteobacteria > Enterobacterales > Enterobacteriaceae > Citrobacter > Citrobacter sp. RHB20-C16. The sequence continues at coordinate 1,548,334 of NZ_CP057630.1, forward strand.
CGAAGATGGCGACACAGAGGATCACTTCCGCTACGTTGAAGAAGATGATGTTACCGCCCCAGATGGGCAAGCCATTGGTGAGTAATGCTCCCGCCACCATGCCGCAGATGCCTGCAACGGCGCCGACCGACAGGTCAATGCCCCCGGTGAGGATCACCAGCGTCATTCCAATTGCCAGTAAGCCGGTAATCGCAACGTGCTGGGTCATAATCAGCAGGTTAGATGTGGTCAGGAAATTCGGTACCATCACGCTGAAGAATGCGATGACCAGCAGCAGCGCGATAAACGTTCTGGCCTTCAGCAGGTACATGTAAATCATATATTTCTGGTTCATGATGGATTCCAGCCTGATTAATCTTGCGGTGTAGAAGCCGCGATCAACTTCTCGCGGGTGACTGCATGACGGGGGACATCAGCGGTGATCCGGCCATCAGCCATCACCAGAATACGGTCCGCCAGCGCCATCACTTCGTCCAGCTCTGATGAAGAAAACATCACTGCCAGCCCCTGTTGCGCCATTTTGCCGATAAGGTGATACACGTCGGTTTTCGCCCCTACGTCGATGCCGCGGGTCGGTTCATCGAGGAACACTACCTGCGGCTGTGTCATCAATGCTTTACCCAGTACCACTTTTTGCTGGTTTCCACCGCTGAGTGAGGTGATGGGCAATGCAGGATCGCTGACTTTGATGGCAAGTTGCTGAATCATCTCCTTCACGCTGGTCTGCTCTTTATGCGGATTCAGCCATTTCCAGGCCCGACGAAAACCCTGCAGACTGAGGTCAGAGAGCGTCATATTGGATTGAATCGACATCATCTGAACGACGCCTTCGCCCTGTCTATCTTCCGGCACCAGCGCAAGCCCTTTCTTAAGTCGAGACTGAAAGTGGGCTTTATCGATACACTCACCGTTGAGTTGAATGCTACCGCTCTGGCAGGGCATCAGACCCACCAGTCCTTTGAACAACTCGGTGCGTCCGGCACCCAGCAGACCGTAGATCCCAATCACCTCGCCTTTATTCAGGCTGAACGACACGTCATTGAGCTTATAGCCGCCGCTGGAGTGAAGCGCGGTCAGCCCTCGCACGTCGAGAACCGTATTGCCTTGCGGAGCCGGTTGATAATCGAAGTGTTTTTTCTTATCGCCCACCATCTGTTCGATGATCCACGGAATGCTGGCATCACTGACCGGACGCTCGCTGATAAAGTGACCGTCGCGGAAAATGGTGATGTAGTCGCCAATTTCCATGAGCTCTTCCAGCCGATGGGAAATATAGATAATGGTGACGCCGCGTCGTTTGAGTTGCTCAATCACGTTGAACAGGATTTTGACTTCAGACTGACTCAGCGCAGAGGTGGGTTCATCCATGATTAAGACGCGCGTATCTTTTGAGAGCGCGCGGGCAATCTCGACCAGTTGCTGGTGGCCGATCCCCAGTTCTTCTAAGGGCGTGTATGGATCAACATCCAGTTCCAGTCGCTTTAGAAGGCTTTGTGCCAACGCGTACTGGTATTTTTCGTTAATTTTCCCTTTCTGAAAAAACTCGTTAGCCATGAAAATATTATCCATGACATTCATATTCGGGAATAAATTCAACTCCTGAAAAATAATACTGATACCCAATTTTTCAGCCTGATGCGTCGAATTCATAGAAACAGGCGTACCATCCAGAAAAATTTCACCGGAGGATGGAGTTTCGACACCAGCAAGCATTTTCATCATGGTGGATTTACCCGCACCATTTTCTCCGATCAGAACATTCACTTTATTCCGATATACCCGATAATTGACGTTATCTAATGCCACCACGCCAGGATAGACACGAGACAGGCTGCGGGTTTCGATAATGACTTCCGATTCGACGGGTTGGGGAGTGACGATATCTTGCTGTTGCATGTTATTGTCCTCCTGCAGGTTCAATTTTTGCGGGCGTAATATCAGGGACCGTCTGAGGAATATCCCAGGCGGAAAATACACCGTACACTTGCGCCGATTCGCCGGTTTTAAGTTGGGCCGTCTGAATCATTTTTATCGCCTGGTCGTTAATGGCGCGACCATACTCGCCAAATAACACCTGGTCGTTAAAATCGCCGTAAGTCGCGCCCTTATAAGCATCACGTAATTGCGTACCGCGTAATGTTGGACCAATCTGAACAATAATATTGCTGCCGCTTTTGTCCGCGATGGTCATTTTTCCACTCCGGGAAGCGGTATCGATCGTGCCAATATTGCCTTCAACCTTTACGTAAAAAATGCAGGGGTTCTCTTCCTGAGAACGATAGCCCAGTTTTTTACAGGCGCTATCGAAGTCTTTCTCGGCCTGTAACGCAGCCATTAAATCTGCCACCGGACGAGCCTGCCCAACAATTTGCGGCACAATTTTGTTTTGCCACGTCTGGTCTATATTGGCCATATGGGGATTTGGCGGAGATTTCAGATCCGCAAGCTCCTGCTGCGAGACAATGCGGCATCCGCCCACGGTCAATACCACCAGCGCCAGCCAGGCTTTTTTAGACATAATGTTCTCCTCTGCGCCTCCGCAGAGGCGCAACTACCCGAGATCAGGACTTGATATTGAAATCCTGTACTTTATCTGCGTTATCTTTGGTGATGAGAATGCCGCGGAACATGACGCGTTGTTTCTCTGGTTTCACGCCTTTTTGCAGGTAGTTATCCAGATCGGTCACGCCCTGTGCGGCGATCGCCTGTGCCTGCAGCATGACAGTAGCCTGTAAGGTACCGGCTTTCACCGCATCGCGTTCATCGTTGCTACCATCGATACCGACGACCACAACGTCATTGCGGTTTGCGGCTTTCAACGCGGCGATAGCACCCAGCGCAACAGGACCGTTACCGCAGATGACGCCTTTCACATCCGGGTGGGCTTGCAGAATACTGTCCATAATTCGCTTACCGTCGATAAGCGTCCCTTTAGCATCTTGTCTGGCGACGCTGACCATATCCGGGAACTGGTCAATCACCTGGTGGAAAGATTTAGAACGGGTAACGCAGTTATTATCGGCGAGGTTACAAGTCAGCTCGGCGTATTTCCCTTTTTCCCCCATTTTCTCAACAAAAACGTTGGCAACTTCAGAACCTGCCTGGAAGTTATTATGGGTAATTTGCACCAGCGCCACATCATCTACGGGAATTTCGCGGTTGATTAATATGACGGGAATACCGGCTTTCTTCGCTTTTTCAATGGCGGCGACGCTGGCCGTTGAATCCGCATTATCCAGAATGATGCCCTGAACTTTTTTGCCGATAGCGGTATCAATCAATTCATTCTGTTTTTTGACATCTTCACTGTGCGACAAAATGGTGGTTTTGTAGCCTAACTCCTGGGCTTTTTCACTGGCGCCTTTGGCTTCTGACGCGTAATACGGATTATCCAGTGAATTCACCATAATCATAATTGTCCCTTTTTCTGCCGCATGGGCAGAAAAAGACAAAGCAGTCAGGGTTGCAGCGGTTAACAGCGTTAAACGTAATTTCATGACAATGTTCTCTCTGTGTTGTTATTGTCGGGTACGGTGAAACAACGTAAAGCATGAATTCTTGTAAAACAGGGCTAATGGTCCGGGGTTCTCCTTCTGTTAATGAATAGGGGTGTCACGCATCTTCCCTGGTGAGGCGTCAGGCGGACGGGGCCGGTTTCCATCGTGTTCTGTTCACCGCATTGCGCCACTCCTGCCATCTTTTTTGCAGGCGATGATGGCGAGCCATGTCGGGCTGAAATGCGCTGTGTACGGTTAAAAAGGCTTTTAAATCAGTGAGCGAGCCGGGATGGAGCGCTTTGCGTGCCAGTAACGCGGCGCCAATAGCCGACAACTCAGGCACATCGCTGCGCATCACCGGACAGCCCAGCAGGTCTGCCTGGTATTGCATTAACCAGTCATTCTTTGTCGGGCCGCCGTCGACCATCAGTGCCGACACGCTAAAGTCCTCATGCTGTTGCATGGCGACCACGACATCGGCGATTTGATAGGTAATCGACTCCAGGGCGGCGCGGATCAGATGGGCACGCTTAACGCCGCGACTCAGCCCGCAGATCACGCCGCGCGCGCTGTCATCCCACCAGGGGGCGCCGAGCCCGGTTAATGCCGGGACGAAGTACACGCCCAGGGTGGACTCAACGGAAGCGGGAAGCGTATTCAGTTCATGAGCCAGTTCGGCGTCAGACAGTTCGCTCAGCCCGGTACTATCAGCCATCCACGCCACCGCATCGCCCGTGTGTGGAATGTTGCCTTCCAGGCCGTAAATAATCTTCTCACCATCGTGCCAGGCAATGGTCGTCGCCAGCGCGCCACTATCGCACTGGGCTGAGGTCACCGGCGCCATCACGGAGGATCCGGTGCCGTAAGTGGCTTTGACACACCCCATCTCGCCGAGGGCGTGACCAAACAGCGCGGCGTGCGAGTCACCAACCATCGACATCACCGGGATACCATCCGCAATACCGTTCAAGCCGCGGGTATAGCCAAATAATCCGCTGGAGGGTTTAATTTCCGGTAAGGCGGCGCGGGGGATGTGGAACAGTTCCAGCATGGTGTCATCCCACTGCCCGGTGTGCAGATTGAGCAATTGGGTGCGGGCCGCGTTAGAGTAGTCGCAGCAGAAAGCCTCGCCGCCGGTTAAATTCCACAGCAGCCAACTGTCGATGGTCCCCAGACAGATTTTTCCCTGGGCCGCGAGCCGCGAGCCATCGGCTACCGACTCCAGCAGCCAGCGCATTTTAGAGGCGGAAAAAAGCGGTGCAATCGGCAGGCCAGTCGTTGTTTTAATCAGGTGTTCTTTGTCGGCGTGGCGTAGTTCTTCACAGTACGCCGCACTGCGCGTGCACTGCCAGGTGATGGCGGAATTCAGCGGTTTGCCCGTCTGGCGATACCAGCCAATGGCGGTTTCACGCTGATTACTGATTGCCAGAGCCGCGACGTTATCGGCGCCAACATGATTGATCGCTTTCGCAATCACATCGAGTGATGCATCAATCAATACCTCGCCGGATTGCTCAACCCAACCTTCACGCGGCGTCTGAATGGCCAGCGGTTGAGAAAATTTGGCGACCACCTGACCCTGTGCGTCCAGTGCTATGGCTTTCGCGTTGGTAGTCCCTTCATCCAGCGCAATGATGAACTCTTTCGTTGCTGCACACATAGATTGATTATCTCCTGAGTCACATTGCGTCCCGGCGTTGAAGGGAAGAGGGACTCCCTTGCTGTCGCGTCTTTACTTAATCAGGCTTGTTTGTGACATCGTGTATTTTTAATGTCTTGAATATATATTCGATGCTGACTATTTATTTAATACCTTAGCCAGAATCTTTCAGTTGGGCTATAGAAAAAATCATCAATTGTGCTGGGAATCACACTTACACAACGGGAAGAATATCAGGTTTGTACGAAATTAACGCAGAGGTGAATCCTTTCAGTTTATTGAAATATAGGGATTTTTACACGGTCTTTGCGTTGAGTCCGTTTTACGCAAAGACCGAAGAGGAAGAGAGTTCAGGCTGTGACTAGCATGCGCGCGGTAGGATAATCCGTGATCAACACGTCGATATAACCGCCGTTAAGCGCCCCTTTGATGGCGGCAACTTTGTCCGTTCCCCCCGCCAGTGCCACGACGTTGGGGCATTTTTTGACTTTCTCGAGCGCCATGCCAATGACCGGATCTTCATCATCCTGTAAGACCGGCTCACCGTTTTTGTCGTAGTAGTGCAGGCAGATATCTCCCACGGCACCGCGATCGGCCAATACCTGGAGCATATCTTCGTGGTAGTAGTTACCCGACGTCTTAAGCAACTGGGATGGTTCCAGAATTCCCACCCCCACAATGGCGATATCGACATTATCGAAACGCGAGATCACCTCGGCGACATCCTTGCTGGCGATCAGCCTATTTTTCTCCTCAACCGATCCCTCAATACTTTGTGAAGGGAGCAGCCAGGCCTCGCAGTTAAGATGTTGTGCCAGCGTCTGGGTTAAAATAGTCGCCTGCACATTGCCGTTTGGCCCGACGCCACCGAGGAGTTGGATCACGCCACCCGCTTTCAGATTCTGGGTATGCACTTCGTCAACCATCGCCCGGATGGTTGAACTCCATGAGGAGACGCCCACCAGATCTTTGGGCCGCAGGCGGGTTTCAAGATAGTGGGCGGCGGCGGAACCAATGGCGCGTTTGATGCTATGGTCCGTAGCATCGTCTTCGGTATCCACCACGATTGCCTGTTTGAGTCCGTAACGATCTTCGATCCCTTTCTCAAGGTTCAGAAAGATATTTGAGGGCTGTACGACGCTGATTTTTACCACCCCTTCTTTCTGACAGCGGGTGATGGCTCGGGAGATAAACGACTGAGAAAGCGAGAGAAGTTGAGCAATATCGGACTGTTTGCGTCCTTCAAGATAGTAAAGGGTGGCGATTTTAACCAATAGCCGTTGTTCGTCCTGCTTAGCCATATATTTCCCCGAAAATCATTTACGTACAGCCATTATCTTAGAGACTTTTATCATACGCGAAAACAAAAGGCAGGTAAGTGTGATAAAGCTCTAACTTTAGTCAATCCTCAAAAACAGGGATGGACAAATACGAGAATGTGGTTGCATAATTGAATAAAGAATCATTTGTGAATATATATTCATGGTGATTTCAGGTCAACTGATTGTTCCCGACGTCAATGTGGTCGCGGTGAGGAGGCAGAATGTTCCTGAGTAAGATGCCGTGGCGTAAGCCGTGTGATGCGAAGCAAAGGGATTTCTGGTTTTTTTAGTCCCTGGTGGAATAAATATTCCATATTGAAAATAAATTCAGAGGTGTTAAATGAATCCCTGGCACTATGATATCCAGACTCTTGAGCGCACTGCGCGAGCGGTGCGCCGTCACATCGTCAAATTAAACGCCTACAGCCCTGCAGGAGGGCATACCGGTGCGGACCTCTCCCAGGTTGAATTGCTCACCGCGCTCTATTTCCGAATTTTGAATGTCGCGCCGGATCGTATCGACGATGCGGAACGGGACATTTACATCCAGTCCAAAGGTCATGCGGTAGGTTGCTACTACTGTGTTCTGGCTGAGGCCGGTTTTTTCCCTGTTGACTGGCTGAGCACCTACCAGCACGCCAACTCTCATCTTCCGGGCCACCCGGTACGGCAGAAAACGCCGGGTATTGAACTGAACACCGGCGCGCTGGGCCACGGTTTGCCTGTTGCGGTGGGACTGGCGCTGGCCGCGAAGAAAAGCAACAGTGCACGCCGTATCTTTTTAATTACCGGCGATGGTGAACTGGCGGAAGGCAGCAACTGGGAGGCTGCGCTCGCGGCTGCGCATTATGGACTCGATAACCTGGTGATCATTAATGACAAGAATAATCTCCAGTTGGCCGGACCCACGCGTGAAATCATGAATACCGATCCGCTCCCGGATAAATGGCGTGCCTTCGGCATGCAGGTAACCGAATGTCAGGGAAATGATATGGCGTCGGTCGTCAGTACGCTGGAAGGACTGAAACAGGAAGGGAAACCTAATGTGGTGATTGCCAATACCATAAAAGGCGCGGGTATTTCGTTTATCCAGGGGCGTCCAGAGTGGCACCACCGGGTGCCGAAAGGCGAAGAGATTGAACTGGCGCTGGAGGAGTTGAAAGATGAGTAATGCAGAACATCTCGCGAACGTCATGGTTCAGGCGTTTATCGATGCAGTTGAAAAGGGTGTTGATCTGGTGCCGGTTGTGGCTGACTCAACCTCCACCGCGAAAATTGGCCCCTTCATTAAGCAGTTCCCTGACAGACTGGTCAACGTGGGGATTGCCGAACAAAGTATGGTCGGGACAGCGGCAGGGCTTGCGCTCGGCGGCAAGGTTGCGGTCACCTGTAACGCGGCGCCTTTCCTGATTTCTCGCGCTAATGAGCAAATCAAAGTTGACGTTTGCTACAACAATACCAACGTGAAGCTGTTTGGTCTGAACGCGGGGGCCAGCTATGGTCCGCTGGCGAGTACGCACCACGCGATCGACGACATCGCTATTATGCGTGGATTTGGCAATATTCAGATTTTCGCCCCCTCTTCACCACGAGAATGTCGGCAGATTATCGACTATGCCATTGGCTATCAGGGGCCGGTGTATATTCGCATGGACGGAAAGGCGCTCCCGGAACTGCATGACGAGAGCTATCAGTTTGTGCCGGGTGCCGTGGTGACGTTACGTGAAGGCGATGTGTTGGCGTTGGTGGCGACGGGCTCTACGGTCCACGAAATTGTCGATGCCGCCGCGCTGTTAGCCGACTCCGGTATTCAGGCGACGGTGGTGAGTGTACCGTCCATTCGTCCGTGCGATACCAAAGCTTTGTTAGCAGCAGTGAAAGACTGTAAAGCGGTGATTACCGTTGAAGAACATAATATCAACGGTGGACTGGGAAGCCTGGTGGCGGAAGTCCTGGCGGAAGGCGGCACAGGGGCGGTTCTGAAGCGCTTAGGGATCCCGGATGGTGAATACGCTGCGGCAGCAGATCGCAACTGGATGCGCCAGCACCACGGTTTCGATGCCCAGTCGATTGCGGCCCAGGCCCGGGAAATGCTGTGAGGGTTAACCCGTTGCCACGGTAATGACATGGCTATTTTTTACGAGCCACTGCACATGCCAGATCTGGTCGAAGGCCTGTAACCTCATCTGGTCATGCTGAACGTCGAGAATGTGATAATGCATGAATCCGCAGCCTGCCTGCGAGCGTTTTGGGGTTGCCTTAAAGGCGCTCTCTTTGGCGGAAAATGCCAGCGTGAGCGCCTGTTCAAAGGGTAATCCGCTCCCTGCCAGCCGAACTTTTTCTGCTTCTGTGACGATACTGCCTGCCAGCTCAGCCGCCGTTTGCGCTGTGAATATCGCTTCTATATCAACTCCCACTGGCTGGTGGGAAACCACCGCCAGCGCGGTAGTGGCGCAGTGGCTGATGCTGCCAGACAGACCTTCCGGCCATAACGGTTGTCGTTGTTCACCCATTCCCGGCACGTTTTTATGACCCCACTCACGTAGCGCCTGAACGGCGGCAATACGACCGGCCAGGTGTTCGGCTTTACGTTTACGTCCGGCACGTGCCAGTTGCGCATGATGAGGCAGCCACAGCAGATCGTGTTCGTGGAAGGTGTCTGGTTCAAACGTCACACCATGCAAGGTGTGGTGAGCCAGAATGAGAGAGGAGTGCGTTGTCTGCATCGTGTCATTAAAACCGAAACCCCTCCTCCGCACGGAGGAGGGGAGTGGACATCAGAAGTGGGTGTTAACGCTCATGTACCACGTACGACCCGGTTCGTTATAGGTGTGCGCGCCAGCGCCACGCATATAAGAGACATCGGTCGTGCTACCGGTCGTTTGCGCATTACCTTCACGCCACAAACGTTTGTCGAAGACGTTATCCACGCCGCCGGTCAGGCTGACATTTTTGGTCACGTCCCAGGTCGCGCTCAGACCCACAATGCTGTAGGGGCTGACAGACTGTTTATCTGAACCGGTCACCGGTTTGCCCTGATAATCGTATTTCTTCGGCTCCTGTTTGCCGTACCAGGTAAAGGTGGATTGCAGAGAAACATCCTGATGTACCTGCCAGCTCAGCGTTGAGTTCAGCGTGTACTCCGGAATTATCGACAGGCGTTCGCCGGTCTCTTTGTTTTTACTCTGCAGCATGTAAGTGATGTTGTTGGTCCAGTTAACGGTGTTGCTAACCGGTACGTTCAGCGTCCCTTCCAGCCCTTCCACGACCGCTTTAGGTACGTTCTCCCACTGATAGATATCGGTGTAGGTGGTTTTGCCTTTGTTGGTGATAGACGTACGGCTCATCGGTACCGTACCGGCTTCGATCTTGTTGCGATAATCGTTGCGGAACCAGGTCACCCCTGCCAGCCAGCCATCATGTTTGAACTCAAGGCCAATCTCTTTGTTGATGCTGGTTTCTGCTTTCAGATCGTCGTTACCCATCATGTAACAGCCGATACCGGTCGCGGCACCCGTGGCATAGCAGCCCTGGCCTTTACTGTACAAAATGTAGTTCGGGTTGGTCTGATACAGGCTTGGCGCTTTATACGCCCGCGCAATGCCCATCTTCAGGGTGAAGTCATCGCCCAGACCCTGTGACAGATTCAGCGATGGGCTCCAGTTGTCGCCCACGATGCTGTGGTGATCGAAACGCAGGCCCGGCGTCAGCATGGTGCTGTCAGTCAGCTCCATGTTGTTCTCAGCGAACAGCGAGAAAATTTCCGCTTTTGAATAAGGGCTGCGGTCGGTGCTGCTGGAGCCTGGAATATCCCCGCCCATAAAGGTTTGCGAGTTGGAGAGCATATCCTTCATGCGCTGTTGGGTCCATTCAGTGCCCAGCGTCAGATTCTGGTTAACCAGCAAATCGAACGGCATGCTGATTTCACTGTGCAACGTGACGTCGTTCAGGTCGGCATCAACATATTTCTGTGACGCTTTCGGATCGAAGATCCCTTCCGTACCGCCCGCCAGCCCTTCCGGCGTACGGGAGTTGCGGGTATGTTCGTACTGCACCCAGTTGGTGGTGGTGACACCGTTATCCCAACCGCCGTTCCAGGTCAGCGAGTAGTTCTGACGGTAGAGACGGTTAGTCTCTTTGCCGTAGTTATCTTTCACCAACTGGTTGGTATTGGTGTTCTGCGTGTCCCCGGCATACAGGTTACCCTGACGGCTATAGCCGGCTTCCAGTTCAATAGACTGCATCGGCGCGAAGTCCCAACGCACCACACCGTTAACGTCCTTGTTGATAACGCCTTCACGACCGGCTGGCAGCGTGTCGGCATAAGTACCGGTACGTTCAGACTGATGGCCCTGGTTGATGTTGCGCGCATCGGCCTGCGTTTTATCCAGGTTACCGAACAGGCGGAAACTGAAATCCCCGCCCAGCGGACCGTTGAGGGTAAAGTTAGTGCGTTTGGTTGCGCCTTCCTCTTTGTGTTCCGGTGCGTTGAAATAGGTATTCCAGGAGCCGTGCCACTCGTTGCTGCCTTTTTTGGTGATGATATTTACTACGCCGCCGGCGGCACCATTACCGTAACGTGCAGCCGCAGGCCCGCGCAGGACTTCAATGCGTTCGATCATCTCCGGCGGCACCCAGGACGTATCGCCACGGGTATCGCGTTCACCGCGCCAGCCAAGGCGTACGGAGTTACGGCTGGTCACCGGTTTACCGTCAATCAGGATTAGGGTGTTTTCTGGACCCATCCCACGAATATCAATCTGACGGTTATTGCCGCGCTGGCCGCTGGTCGAGTTACCGGTCAGGTTAACGCCTGGCATGGTACGAATGATTTCAGAGACGTCGCGAGCGGGAGGGTTTTTGCGAATTTCATCTGCGGTGATAGTCGACACGCCAGGCGCCTGCAAGTTCTGCTGGGCGGCGGTAACCACAATAGTATCTTCATGAGAGACGGCGGTGCTATCAGCGGTTTCTTCTGCCATTGCGGGCAGCGCTACCCCGTAAATCCCTAAGTTGACCAATAAGGCCAGGGAATGAATCTTCTTGTTCATTGTCTTTCCTGCTTTTCTTTAGCCACGTGTACCAGACACCTGAGATCGGTATCCGGCCCGATGTCGCCCGCCTCTGCGAAAACCCTCCGTTCCAGAAAAGCCCGCAGCGCGGTTGGTTAAAAACTGTTCGCGCTTCCCACGGCGCGTCAATACGCTATTGCAAATGCAAATAGTTATCAATAATATTATCAATATATTTCATAAAACAATGAAAAAAATCACAATAAACATGAGGTTATGACGGTGACGGCGTTAACGGTAGGCAGCGAGGCCTGGTGGCAGTCAAAAAACGGTCCGCAATGGACGCGTGAAGCAGACGGAAATTACCGGGTGACCTTTTGGTGGCGCGATCCGCAGGGGAGTGAATTTCACTCAGCCATTCAGCGAGTCTGGGTATACATCACGGGCGTTACCGATCATCACCAGAATGTCTTTCCTCAGACGATGCAGCGTATTGCCGGAACGGATGTCTGGCAGTGGCAGACCGTGTTAAGCGCTAACTGGCGCGGCAGCTACTGCTTTATTCCCTCAACGCAGGAGGAGTCATTTGCCTCGTTGAAGACTGATGGCGTGTTGGATCGCGCGGCGTTGCGCGAAGGCTGGCGGCAGCTGCTGCCACAGGCGATTGCCGATCCACTTAATCCGTTGAGCTGGAAAGGGGGACGAGGGCACGCCGTATCTGCGCTTGAGATGCCGCACGCCCCTGCGCAACCGGGCTGGGACTCCCCACAAACGCCAGTGTCGTCGCCGGTGGTTCTGCAATGGAATAGCGCGCGTCTGGGTAATACGCGTCGGGTATGGGTCTTTACGACCGGTGATGCGCAGCCGGATGAACGCCCCCTGGCGGTTCTCCTCGACGGGCAATTCTGGGCGCAGAGCATGCCCGTCTGGCCTGCGCTCACTTCACTCACTCAGCGGGGGCAACTTCCACCGGCGGTGTATCTGCTTATTGATGCCATCGATACCACACATCGCAGCCGTGAACTTCCCTGCAACGCGGATTTCTGGCTGGCGGTTCAACACGAGTTATTACCGCAGGTCCGGCGCGCCGCACCCTTCAGCGATCGTCCTGAACGCACGATCGTTGCAGGGCAAAGTTTTGGCGGGTTGTCATCGCTGTTTGCCGGGTTGCACTGGCCGGAACGCTTTGGCTGCGTGCTCAGCCAGTCCGGTTCTTACTGGTGGCCCCATCGTGGCGGTCAACAGAACGGGCTGATTATTGAGCAACTCCGCGCCGGCACGCTGTCCGCGAAGGGACTACGGATTGTTCTCGAGGCGGGAGTCCGCGAGCCGGTTATCTTGCGCGCGAATCAGGCGCTCTACACACAACTACAGACGACACAGCAGTCGGTTTTCTGGCGTCAGGTTGACGGCGGACATGATGCGCTTTGCTGGCGTGGCGGACTGACGCAGGGGTTGATCGACCTCTGGACGCCGCTGCTCTGAGCGAGCGATTTTCCACGACAGGAGTTGAGTATGGAATTCAGTAATCCCTTCGATAATCCGCAGGGACAGTTTTACATTCTGCAAAATTCGCAGCAGCAGTTTAGCCTCTGGCCGCAGCATTGCGCATTACCTGCTGGCTGGCTGGTGGTATGCGAACCGCAGTCTCAGGAAGCCTGCCAGCAGTGGCTGGCGCGTCACTGGACCACGTTAATTCCCGGTTATTATGCCGTTTCGCAGGAGGCGCAATGAGCCGTCGTTTACCGCTTGTCGCCGCACAGCCCGGCATCTGGATGGCCGAAAAACTCTCCACATTACCTTCCGCCTGGAGCGTCGCACATTATGTGGCGTTAACCGGTGAACTGGATGCGCAACGACTGGCGCGTGCAGTCGTCACCGGTCTACAGCAGGCCGATACCTTGCGGATGCGTTTTACTGAGGATAACGGCGACGTCTGGCAATGGGTTGATGACGCCTTTACGTTTGCTGAGCCGCAGATTTGCGATCTCCGCACCGCGGCGAACCCGCATGACGCCGCGCTGGCGCTGATGCAGGCCGATCTGCAGCAAAATCTGCGCGTCGATGGCGGCAAGCCGCTGGTGCATCATCAGTTGATCCAGGTTGGTGACGACCAGTGGTACTGGTATCAGCGCTATCATCATTTACTGGTCGATGGTTTCAGTTTCCCGGCAATTACCCGCCAGATAGCTGCGATTTACAGCGCATGGCTTCGGGGTGACGCGACACCTGACTCATCCTTCACGCCGTTTGCCGGGGTGGTGGAAGAGTATCAGCAGTATCGTCAGAGTGAGGCCTGGCAACGGGACGGTGCGTTCTGGGCCGAGCAACGTAAACAGCTTCCGCCGCCAGCGTCGCTTTCACCCGCACCGTTGCCGGGACGGGCGGCGACGTCTGACATTTACCGCATGAAGTTTAACGCTGCGGAAGGCGCGTTTCGCCACCTGGCGGCGCAACTGCCAGACGTGCAGCGAACCGATCTGGCGCTGGCGCTGGTAGCGCTCTGGCTGGGACGGCTGTGCAGCCGGATGGAATACGCGGCAGGCTTTATCTTTATGCGTCGCATGGGATCGGCGGCGCTGACCGCCACCGGCCCCGTGCTCAACGTGTTACCGCTGGGCGTGCGTATTGATGCAGCAGAAAAACTGCCAGAACTGGCAAAACGACTGTCCGCTCAGCTTAAGAAAATGCGCCGTCATCAGCGCTATGATGCGGAGCAAATCGTCCGTGACAGTGGCCGGGCGGCCGGAGAAGAGCCGCTGTTTGGCCCGGTGCTTAACGTCAAAGTTTTCGATTATCAACTGGAGATCCCGGGCGTCACGGCGCAAACTCATACGCTGGCGACGGGACCGGTTAACGATCTTGAACTGGCACTGTTCCCGGATGAAGGCGGCGGGCTGAGCATTGAGCTTCTCGCCAACCAACAACGTTATGATGAAGCAACGCTCAAACAGCATGCGCTGCGTCTGATGGCGCTGATCGAACAATTTGCCGCCAACCCAGCCCTGTGCTGTGGTGATGCCGATCTGCTGCTTCCAGCTGAATATCAGCAGATGGCGCAGATCAACGCCACGGCGGTTGAGGTCCCGTCCACGACGCTCAGTGCGCTGGTGGCGGAACAGGCGAGCAGAACGCCGGACGCGCCCGCGCTGGCGGATGCCCGCTATGATTTCAGCTACCGCGAAATGCGCGAGCAGGTGGTGGCGCTCGCCGGTGTGCTGCGTGAACACGGCGTGCAGCCGGGCGACAGCGTCGCGGTGGCCTTACCGCGCTCTGTATTTCTGACGCTGGCGCTGCACGGAATTGTTGAAGCTGGTGCGGCATGGCTGCCATTAGACACCGGTTATCCGGACGATCGTCTGCGAATGATGCTGGAAGACGCGCAGCCGAAACTGCTGATCACCACAGTGGAACAGTTACCACGCTTTAGCGATATTCCGGGGCTGGAAAGCCTCTGCTATAGCGAACCGCTATCGGCAGGCGATAGCGCGCCGCTGGGGTTATCGCAACCGCAGCATACGGCGTACATCATCTTTACTTCTGGTTCAACGGGCAGACCGAAAGGAGTGATGGTCGGGCAAACCGCCATTGTTAACCGTCTGCTGTGGATGCAAAACCAGTATGGACTGACGGCGAAGGATGTGGTGGCGCAAAAAACGCCGTGCAGCTTTGACGTCTCGGTGTGGGAATTCTTCTGGCCGTTTATCGCCGGGGCGAAGCTGGTGATGGCGGAACCGGAAGCGCATCGCGATCCGCTGGCCATGCAGCGTTTCTTTGCCCATTACGGGGTGACGACGACCCATTTTGTGCCGTCGATGCTGGCGGCATTCGTCGCGTCGCTGACGCCTGAGAGCGCCGGTGAAAGTTGCGCAACGTTACAGCATGTCTTTTGCAGCGGAGAAGCCTTACCTGCTGATTTATGCCGCGAATGGGCACGGCTGACGCATGCGCCGTTACATAATTTGTATGGTCCAACGGAGGCAGCAGTTGATGTCAGCTGGTATCCGGCCTGGGGGGATGAACTGGCAAATGTTACTGGTAGCAGCGTACCGATTGGTTTCCCGGTATGGAATACCGGGTTGCGTATCCTCGACGCGATGATGCATCAGGTTCCTGTTGGCGTGGCGGGCGATCTCTATCTGACCGGCATCCAGCTCGCGCAGGGCTATCTTGGCCGACCGGACCTCACGGCAAGTCGCTTTATCGCCGATCCATTTGCGCCGGGAGAGCGGATGTACCGTACCGGAGACGTTGCGCGCTGGCTGGATAATGGTGCTGTTGAGTATCTGGGACGCAGTGACAATCAGCTCAAGATCCGCGGTCAGCGTATCGAACTGGGCGAGATCGATCGTGTGATGCAGGCATTGCCTGATGTTGAACAGGCGGTGGTTCACGCCTGCGTCTTTAATCAGGCGGCGGCAACAGGGGGCGATGCCCGCCAGTTGGTGGGGTATCTGGTCTCGCAGTCAGGGCTTCCGCTTGATATCCCCTCGCTCCAGGCACAGCTGCGGGAAAAACTCCCGCCGCATATGGTGCCAGTGGTGCTGTTGCAGCTGGCGCAACTGCCGCTCAGCGCCAACGGTAAGCTGGATCGTAAAGCGCTACCGATGCCGGAATTAACGTCACGAACCAAAGGAAGAGCCCCGCAGCCAGGCAGTGAAACAACGGTGGCGAAGGCATTCAGTGAGCTGCTGGACTGTGACGTCAATGACGTTGAGGCCGATTTCTTTGCGCTGGGCGGCCATTCGCTACTGGCCATGAAGCTGGCGGCGCAATTGAGTCGGACTTTCTCCCGTCAGGTGACGCCGGGGCAGGTCATGGTGGCCTCGACGGTCGCGCAACTGGCGGCGCTGCTGGATACAGACGATGACGCAGAGGCACAGCGTCTGGGGTTTGAAACGCTGCTACCGTTACGCAAAAGCGACGGCCCAACGCTATTTTGTTTCCATCCGGCATCAGGGTTTGCCTGGCAGTTTAGCGTACTGTCGCGCTATCTCAGTCCGCAATGGGCCATTACCGGTATTCAGTCGCCGCGTCCGCAAGGGCCGATGCAGACGGCAGCCGATCTGGACGCGGTCTGCGAACACCATCTGGCGACGCTCCTTGAACAACAACCGCATGGCCCGTATTACCTGTTGGGCTATTCTCTCGGTGGCACGCTGGCACACGGCATTGCCGCACGTCTGCGGATGCGGGGGGAAACCGTCGCCTTCCTCGGCCTGCTGGATACCTGGCCGCCGGAAACGCAAAACTGGTCAGAGAAAGAGGCCAATGGACTCGATCCGGAAGTGCTGGCGGAGATTGATCGCGAGCGGGAAGCCTTTCTGGCCGCGCAGCAGGGGAACGCCTCTGGCGAATTGTTTAGCACTATTGAAGGGAACTACGCTGATGCGGTTCGCTTACTGACCAGCGCGCACAGCGTTCCCTTTGATGGGCGCGCGACGTTGTTTGTTGCTGAGCGCACCCTGCCGGAAGGCGTAAGTCCGGAGCGTAGTTGGGCGCCGTGGATCGCGGAACTGGATGTGTATCGCCAGGACTGCGCGCATGTGGAGATTATCTCTCCGTCAGCCTTTGAAAATATTGGTCCGATCATTGCCGCATGCTGTAATAAATATGCACATCGCTGATTAATGTTTTGATTAACTATTTCCCCCGTGACGACGGTTCATGGACACGGGGGTTATTTATAATATTAGTTTATTGCATTCGGAATATTATCTCCAGAGGTTAAATTCCGAAATTAGCCTCATTATTGAATTAACATTTCGGAATGGTCAGAGTGTTTGTTACGCTGTTAATAGGGAATATAGTCATGGAACATGTAGCGGGACATTTAGTATGCCGTCACTTAATATTCAGCAGGGTAAAAATACGGAACTTACTGATTTTCCGTTGCCTCACACTCAGCATAATGAAATCGATTTAGTAAATCTGATTGATATTTTATGGCAGGCTAAAAAACGCATTATCGTGTGCACGCTCGCCTTTGCGTGCGTGGGGTTATTTGTCACTTTCTTTTTGCCACAACGCTGGACCAGCGAAGCGGTGGTGACGCCAGCTGAGTCAATTCAGTGGCAGGATCTGCAAAGAACGCTGACGGGATTACGGGTTCTGGATGTCGATGTCAGTGTGGATCGTAACAGTACCTTCAATCTCTTCATCAAGAAATTTCAGTCTACTTCACTGCTGGAGCAATATTTACGCTCGTCACCGTATGTGATGGAGCAGTTAAAAGGGGCGAAAATCGATGAACTGGATCTGCATCGGGCCATTGTCGCGCTGAGCGAAAAGATGAGCGCGGTAGACAGCAATGTCGGAAAGAAAAATGAAACAGCACTGTACACGTCATGGGTGCTGAGTTTTACGGCTCCAGCCAAAGAAGAGGCGCAACAGGTACTGGCGGGCTATATCCAGTTTATTTCTGAGATAGTCGTGCAGGACTCGCTGGAAAATATTCGCAATCAGCTGGAGGTTAAAACCCGCTTTGAGAAAGAGCGTCTGGCTCTGGAGCGCGTCAAACTTAAAAATCAGCTGGATACCAATATTCAACGACTCAATTATTCTCTGGAGATTGCAAATGCCGCCGGAATTAAAAAGCCGGTTTACAGTAATGGCCAGGCGGTGAAAGACGATCCTGATTTTTCTATTTCTCTGGGCGCTGATGGGATCCAGCGAAAGCTGGAGATTGAAAAATCAGTCACGGATGTGGCTGAACTGAATGCGGAGCTAAAAAACCGGCAGTATTATGTTGAACAACTGGAGTCCGTCAATGTTCAGGACGTGAAATTTTCGCCGTTCAAATATCAGCTTAAGCCTTCATTACCGGTGAAAAAACAGGGGCCGGGTAGAATGATCGTGGTCGTGCTGGCGGCACTGTTGGGAGGGATTGTGGCCTGCGGTGGCGTACTTCTCCAGCATGCAATGGTATCGCGTAAACGGGATGACGCCACGATCAACGAACGTCTGGTCTGATTGCCGACCGGAAGGTTCTGCGCCTTCCGGCCAACGGTTAACGGCGGCCCAGTGGCACCACCAACGGTGTGCCCGCAACCGGGTCGTCGATAATCATGCAACGCAGCCCATAGATTTTCTCAATTAATTCTGCGGTGACAATTTCCTTCGGCGCGCCCTCTGCGACAATTTTTCCTTCACGCAGCGCGATCAAATGAGTGGCATAGCGACAGGCCTGGTTGAGGTCATGCAGCACGGCGGCGAGGGTGTAGCCTTTCTCGCGATTCAGTTCGCTCAGTAATTCCAGCAAATCAATCTGATGACTGATATCCAGCCAGGTAGTCGGTTCATCGAGCAGCATGATTGACGTTTCCTGCGCCAGAACCATCGCTATCCACGCGCGCTGACGCTGACCACCGGATAGCGTATCCACACTTTGCCCGGCCAGATGCGTAATACCAGTGGCGCGCATGGCCTGCGTCACGGCATCTTCATCTTCTTTGCGCCAACGGGTAAACAGCGGCTGATGCGGATAGCGCCCACGCGCCACCAGTTCCTGCACGGTGATATCGCCCGGCGTCGTGGCATTTTGCGCCAGCAATCCGATGCGGCGAGCGACCTCTTTGCTGGGATAGCGCTGAATCGGCTCGCCGTCCAGCCAGACGTGACCGTTTGCCGGGGTCATCAGCCGACTGAGAGTCCGCAACAGCGTCGATTTCCCGCAGCCATTGGGTCCGATTATGGCCGTGAAATGACCATCGGGAATAGTGACGTTGAGGTCTTCGGCAACGGTGAACTTTCCATAACCCAGCGTTAACTGGTCGCCACGCAAACGGGCTACTGATTCGGTCATTTTTTGCGGGACTCCTGAATTAACAAGGCGATAAGGTAAATACCGCCGATACTCACGGTGACGACACCCACCGGAAGCTGATAAGGCATAAACAGTTGCTGTGCGCACAAATCGGCTGCCAGCAGTAACAGTGCGCCGCAGAGCGCGGCCTGGGTTAATCCCCAACGCGCGGTGCCGCTCAGGCGACGGGCAATATGTGGGGCAACCAGCGCAATAAAGGAAATCGGTCCGGCCAGCGCAGTGGCGGCTGCGGTTAACACTACGGCGACCAGCATCATGGCGAGCCGCGAGCGCTCTACGCTGACTCCCAACGCGCAGGCGCTGTCATCCCCCATTTCCAGCAGACGCATGCGCCGTACCAGCAGTGCAGCGCCTGCCAGCATGAGAATAATGATCGGCGCGGAGGGCCAGGTTTTCGCCCAGGTCAAACCGTTAAGCGATCCGGCATTCCACAATCCGGCAGCCAGTGCCGTGTCCAGCGAAGCCTTCAACAACAGCCAGGTGTTAAACGCAAACAGCATGGCACGAATGCCGATGCCGATAATGATCAGGCGGAAGGTTTCAATACCGTTGCGCCAGGCCAGCAGCCAGACCACCAGTGACGTCAGAATCCCGCCAGCCATCGCTGCGAGTGCGATAGCCGTCAGATGCTGGCCAAACAGCACCATCGCGATCAGTACGCCGCTCCAGGCGCCGGTGTTAAAGCCCATCACGTCAGGGCTGCCGAGCGGGTTACGCATCAGGGACTGAAAAATTGCTCCACTGACGCCGAGTGCCGCGCCAATCAACAGTGCCATCAACACGCGTGGCAAGCGCCACTCGGTCACTATCATCGTCAGGCTGCGCGGCGCATCGCCGGTAAAAGCAGCAATAATTTGCGAGGTTTCCAGTGTCACTGCGCCACTGCGTAGACCCCAGAGTGCGAAGCTCAGGCAGCCAACCGTCAGCAGCAGGCACGCGATCAGCAGACGACGCGATACGTACATCATGCGGCACCTCGCGGACGACGACGAACCAGAAAGATCAGCACCGGAGCGCCAATAAAGGCGCTCACGACTGACACGCGCAGCTCGCCGGGAACAATCAGGCGGCCAATGATATCGGCAAAAAGCAACAGAACAGGCGTGGCGATAAGCGTCACCGGGAGCGACCAACGGTGGTCGGCACCAACCAGCCAGCGCGACATATGCGGCATCATCAGGCCGATAAATGCAATCGGCCCAACAATCGCCGTGGCACTCCCGCACAGGACGGTGATGGCTAACAGACCAATCAGTTGCGTACGCGCGACTTTGCTACCAAGCGCGGTGGCGGTATCACTTCCCAGACTCAGGCTGTTCAACGCCCGACTGAGCATCAGCGCAGTGGTACCGGCTATCAGCACCGGCAGAATAACCACCTTGAGGGTTTGCAGATTGCGGATATCCAGTGAACCGGCCTGCCAGTAACGAAGCTGATCGTAGACGTCAGGATTCAGCAGGGAAATACCGCTGGTGAGACCTTCCAGAACCGCGGCGAGCGCGACGCCCGCCAGCGTCAGACGTACCGGGCTCAACTGACCGCCACCCTGACTGCCCGTAAACGCCACAATCAGTGACGCCACCAGCGCGCCGATAAAGGCCATCACCAGTTGTTCCTGCGGTGTGGAAAAGCCGAACAGCGCTGCCCCCAGCACGATGGCAAAACTGGCTCCGGCATTGACGCCAAGCAGCCCAGGATCGGCCAGCGGATTGCGGGTGAGCGTTTGCATTAACGCCCCGGCGAGTCCCAGCGCGCCTCCGGCCAGCAATCCTGCGAGCGTTCGCGGCAGGCGGGCGTCCAGCACGATAGTGCAATCGGCACTTTGACAAGTGCCGGTGAGCGCTTCCATCACCACGGAGACGGGTAAGGATTTTGCACCGATGGTCAGACTTAATGCCGTGGCAATAACCAGTAATAACAACAATCCGGGCACGGCAAGGGCACGCGTCACGGAAACAGAACATGACATATCAACTTCCCTGATAATGATAGTAATTATCGTTATCGATCTTATTTGATTATGTTAGCATGTGCAGCCATTGAATGGATAATGAAAAAAAGATCGCATTAAGGCGTTGTAATGAATCGACAATCCTGGCTGCTGAACCTCAGTTTGCTGAAGACACACCCGGCATTTCGCGCGGTCTTCCTGGCCCGTTTTATCTCTATTGTTTCGCTCGGACTGCTTGGCGTCGCGGTACCCGTACAGATCCAGATGATGACGCATTCCACCTGGCAGGTGGGGCTTTCGGTAACGCTGACCGGCAGCGCGATGTTTGTCGGGCTGATGGTCGGTGGCGTCCTCGCCGATCGCTATGAACGTAAAAAAGTGATCCTGCTTGCGCGCGGTACCTGCGGTATTGGCTTCATCGGTTTATGCCTGAACGCCATGCTGCCGGAGCCTTCGTTGATTGCCATTTATCTGCTGGGTCTGTGGGACGGCTTTTTTGCCTCGCTGGGCGTGACGGCATTGCTGGCGGCGACGCCTGCGCTGGTGGGGCGTGAAAACCTGATGCAGGCAGGGGCGATTACCATGCTGACCGTGCGTCTGGGCTCGGTGATTTCGCCCATGCTGGGTGGGCTGTTGCTCGCCACCGGCGGTGTGGCCTGGAACTTCGGTCTGGCGGCGGCAGGTACCTTTATCACCTTACTGCCGCTATTGAGTCTTCCGGCACTGCCGCCACCGCCACAACCGCGTGAACATCCGCTGAAATCGCTACTCGCGGCGTTTCGCTTCCTGCTTGCCAGTCCGCTTGTCGGCGGTATTGCGCTGCTCGGCGGCTTGATGACGATGGCAAGCGCTGTGCGCGTACTCTATCCGGCACTGGCGATTAGCTGGCAGATGTCAGCGGCGCAGATTGGCATGTTGTACGCCGCCATCCCGCTTGGGGCGGCGGTTGGCGCGCTCACCAGCGGGAAACTGGCGCACAGCCTGCGTCCGGGGTTAATTATGCTGGCCTCGACCATCGGGTCGTTTCTGGCCATTGGCCTGTTTGCCCTGATGCCTGTCTGGGCGTTAGGCGTGGTGTGTCTCGCACTGTTTGGTTGGCTGAGCGCCATCAGTTCGCTGTTACAGTACACGATGCTGCAAACGCAGACGCCGGAAAATATGTTAGGGCGCATCAACGGGTTGTGGACGGCGCAAAACGTCACCGGGGACGCCATTGGTGCGGCGTTATTAGGCGGTCTGGGAGCGATCATGACACCGGTGGCTTCGGCGAGCGTTAGCGGCTTTGGTCTGGTGATTGTGGGACTACTACTGCTGCTGTTACTCAGTGAATTACGTCGATTCCGGCAGACGCCGCCGGAACCCGCTTAGTGTGAGACTGGCCGGATAACGCGTTATCGCCGCCATCCGGCAATGACAATTAAAACAGTGTGGCGAGACGGTTTAACACCTGCATCGCGCTGTAATAATCCAGACGGAAAGACTCGGTGCCCAGGGCGTAGACGCGCTTGTTCTGTACTGCAGGCAGGTGCGCCAGCAGTGGGTTGGCGTAGATCGCCTGCTCATCTTTCTCGTCACCGGCAAACAGGAACAGCGCCTCGCCGTTCAGTCCGGCCGCCAGATTTTCACCGCCAAGCTGAATGATATCGTGACGTTTCCCCTGGCTTTGGCTGGGCTGCAGTCCGCCAGGCAACGTTGCCAGCGTAAAGCCGAGTTGCTCCAGCATTTTTCCCTGCGCAGACTCTGGCGTCCACAGATTGGCTCTGTGGGCGGCGGCGGTGTAGACCAGCGCGCTCACCGGTTGTGGCGGCAACGTCAACTGCTGCTTAACGATGGTTAGCTGCTTATCAAATTCGGCAATACGTGCGGAGGCCTGTTTCTCCTGGCCGGTAATCTCGCCCAACTGCGTCAGCAGCGACTGCCAGCTTTTATCGTCGTAATTGATGATAAGCGTCGGGGCAATAGGCGAGAGCTGATCGTACAGCGCCAGGGCGGAGTCGCCGCCGGTCGCGCTAATCAGAATGAGATCGGGCATTTGTGCTGCCACCGCTTCGGCGTTCGGTTCACCAATATACAGGCGCGTCAACTTGCGTGCTTTTGCCACGTCGCCCCACTGACGTAAGAATCCCTGATCGTCAGCCACGCGGTTATTGGGGGTTGTCGCCCCGCTGGCGACCACCGGTGCATCAATCGCCAGTAATGAACCGGTCAGCGTGACGCTGGTAGAGACGATGCGTTCAGGTTTGTGTTCCAGCGTATGGTTGCCGCGAACGTCGGTCACCTGACGCGGCCAGTCCGCCGCATGAGCTGAGGAGAATCCGAAAACGAAGAGCGTAACGAGCAGGGAAGGCAGTCTCACAAATCAATTCCTGTGCTGAGTTATTAATGCTTCTCATTTTCATTATTAAGCGTAAGGGATGCAAGCGTTAGTCGCACATTGTGCTACCTCAAGAGTTGACATGTCGCCTGTTTGCTTTTAGGTTAGCGCCCGAAAATATAAATGATAATCATTATTAAAACCTTTATCATTTTTGGAGGATGATATGGATACGTCTTTGGCCGAGGAAGTTCAGCAGACCATGGCAACACTTGCACCCCAGCGTTTTTTCTTTATGTCGCCGTATCGGAGTTTCACGACGTCAGGATGCTTCGCCCGCTTCGATGAACCCGCCATTAACGGTGATTCGCCAGACAGCCCCTTCCAACAAAAATTACACACACTGTTCACCGATGCCAAAGCGCAGGGTATCGCAAACCCGGTTATGGTGGGGGCGATTCCGTTCGATACTCGCCAGCCATCGTCGCTGTTTATTCCTCAGCGCTGGCAGACCTTTTCTCGTCAGGAAAAGCAGCGATCATCACGTTACTTTACCGATCATCAAACACTCAACGTCACGGCGCGTAACGCGATTCCCGAGCAGGAGACGTTCGAAGCGATGGTCGCGCGCGCCGCTGCGCTGACAGCGACGCCTGAAGTCGACAAAGTGGTGCTGTCACGACTGATTGACATCACCACCGACGCTGAGATCAACAGCGGTGCGCTGCTGGAACGTCTGGTGGCGCAAAACCCGGTTAGTTACAACTTCCATGTCCCACTGCGCGATGGCGGCATTTTGCTCGGCGCGAGCCCAGAATTGTTGCTGCGCAAAGAAGGCGATCGCTTCAGCTCGCTGCCGCTGGCGGGCTCCGCGCGCCGTCAGCCTGATGACGTACTGGATCGGGAAGCCGGAAACCGCCTGCTGGCCTCTGAAAAAGATCGCCATGAACATGAGCTGGTTACGCAGGCGATGAAAACCGTACTGCGCGATCGCTGTCAGGATCTACAACTACCGTCTTCACCGCAGCTCATCACCACGCCCACGCTCTGGCACCTCGGCACGCCGTTTGAAGGCACAGCCAATGCCGGAGAAAACGCCCTGACGCTGGCTTGTCTGCTGCACCCGACGCCTGCGTTGAGCGGTTTCCCGCATCAGGTGGCAAAACAACTGATTGCCGAACTGGAGCCGTTTGATCGCGAACTGTTTGGTGGCATCGTCGGCTGGTGTGACGCCGAAGGCAACGGAGAGTGGGTAGTGACCATCCGCTGCGCGACATTACGGAAAAACCAGGTGCGTCTGTTTGCAGGCGCAGGGATCGTCCCGGCCTCTTCACCGGTGGGGGAATGGCGTGAAACCGGCGTCAAACTTTCCACCATGTTGAACGTTTTTGGATTGCATTAAGGAGCGATGATGAGCATTCCTTTCACCCGGTGGCCTGACGAATTTGCCCGTCGGTACCGCGAAAAAGGCTACTGGCAGGATCTGCCGCTGACGGATATTTTGACCCGCCATGCAGAAAGCGACCATACGGCGGTCATCGAGGGTGAGCGCCAGTTGAGCTATCGTGAACTGAACCAGGCGGTGGATAACCTCGCCTGTACGCTGCGCCGTCAGGGGATCAAATCCGGCGAAACCGCGCTGGTACAACTGGGCAACGTGGCGGAGTTGTATATCACGTTCTTTGCGCTGCTGAAGCTTGGCGTCGCGCCCGTGCTTGCGCTGTTCAGTCATCAACGCACCGAACTTACCGCGTATACGACGCAGATCGAGCCCGCGCTGCTGATTGCCGATCGTCAGCACGCGCTGTTTGCCGACAATGATTTTCTGAATACGTTTATTGCTCAGCATAATTCTATTCGCGTGGTGCATCTGCTCAATGACAGCGGCGAGCACTGCCTGCAAGCGGCGATAAACCAGCCGGCAGACGCGTTTACCGCTACGCCATCGCCTGCGGATGAGGTGGCGTACTTCCAGCTCTCTGGCGGCACGACCGGGACGCCGAAGCTGATCCCGCGAACCCACAACGACTATTACTACAGCGTGCGTCGTAGTAATGAAATCTGTCACTTCACCGCCGATACGCGTTTTTTATGCGCCATCCCTGCTGCGCATAACTACGCCATGAGTTCACCCGGATCGCTGGGCGTATTTCTGGCGGGGGGAACGGTCGTACTGGCCGCGGACCCGAGCGCCACGCTGTGCTTCCCGCTGATTGAAAAACATCAGATCAACGCGACGGCGCTGGTGCCGCCAGCGGTCAGCCTGTGGTTACAGGCGATTAATGAATGGGGCAGCAATGCGCAGCTGGCTTCGCTGAAGCTGTTGCAGGTTGGTGGTGCGCGCCTCTCTGCATCCCTGGCGGCGCGGATCCCAGCCGAAATCGGCTGCCAGTTGCAGCAGGTTTTCGGCATGGCGGAAGGTTTAGTGAACTATACCCGTCTCGACGACAGCCCGGAGCGGGTAATCAATACCCAGGGGCGTCCGATGTGTCCGGATGATGAAGTGTGGGTGGCAGATGCCGACGGCAACCCGCTGCCACAAGGGGAAACGGGACGGCTAATGACACGTGGTCCCTATACCTTCCGCGGTTATTACAAAAGCCCGCAGCATAACGCCAGCGCATTTGACGACAACGGTTTTTACTGCTCAGGCGATCTGATCGCCATCGACGAGGATGGCTACATCACCGTTCAGGGACGAGAGAAAGATCAGATCAACCGTGGCGGCGAGAAGATTGCCGCGGAAGAGATCGAAAACCTGTTACTGCGTCATCAGGCGGTGATCCATGCGGCGCTGGTCAGTATGGAAGACGAGCTGCTGGGGGAGAAAAGCTGCGCGTATCTGGTGGTGAAAGAACCGCTGCGCGCGGTACAGGTTCGCCGCTTTCTGCGTGAGCAGGGCGTCGCTGAATTCAAGTTACCGGACCGGGTGGAAACCGTTGAGGCGCTGCCTTTGACCCCGGTGGGTAAAGTCGATAAAAAACAATTACGTCAGTGGCTGGCAACACGTTCGGCCTGAAGGAGAACACGCAATGGCAATTCCTAAACTGCAG
The DNA here is from genome assembly GCF_013890155.1 of Citrobacter sp. RHB20-C16. Taxonomy (NCBI): domain Bacteria; kingdom Pseudomonadati; phylum Pseudomonadota; class Gammaproteobacteria; order Enterobacterales; family Enterobacteriaceae; genus Citrobacter; species Citrobacter sp. RHB20-C16. The sequence continues at coordinate 1,574,968 of NZ_CP057630.1, forward strand.
GCTTACGCGCTGCCAACCGCGCTCGATATTCCGGTCAATAAGGTCAACTGGACGTTCGAGCCGGACCGTGCAGCGCTGCTGATCCACGATATGCAGGACTACTTCGTCAGCTTCTGGGGTGAAAACTGTCCGATGATGGAACAGGTGATCTCCAATATCGCCGCGCTGCGCAACTACTGTAAAGCCCATAATATTCCGGTTTATTACACCGCACAGCCGAAAGATCAGAGCGATGAAGATCGTGCCCTGCTTAACGACATGTGGGGGCCCGGACTGACACGCTCACCAGAGCAGCAAAAAGTGGTTGCCGCGCTGGCGCCGGATGAAGCTGATAATGTACTGGTGAAATGGCGTTACAGCGCGTTTCACCGTTCCCCGCTGGAACTGATGCTGAAAGAAACCGGTCGCGATCAGCTGATTATCACCGGGGTATATGCACACATTGGTTGCATGACCACCGCGACGGACGCTTTTATGCGCGATATCAAGCCGTTCATGGTAGCGGACGCGCTGGCCGACTTTAGCCGTGAAGAACACCTGATGTCGCTGAAGTATGTTGCGGGACGTTCAGGTCGGGTCGTAATGACTCAGGAGTTGTTGCCCGCGCCGGTACCAACCAGCAAAGATGAACTGCGCGCGCTGATTTTACCGCTGCTCGATGAGTCCGATGAACCGATGGATGACGAGAACCTGATCGATTACGGTCTCGACTCGGTACGGATGATGGCGCTGGCAGCACGCTGGCGGAAAGTGCATGGTGATATCGACTTCGTGATGCTGGCGAAAAACCCGACCATTGATGCCTGGTGGGCGCTACTCTCTCGTGAGGTGCGCTGATGGCTGGATTCGATTTTCACGGCAAAACGGTGTGGGTCACCGGCGCAGGTAAAGGCATTGGTTATGCTACGGCGCTGGCGTTTGTTGAGGCTGGAGCACAGGTCACGGGCTTTGATCGTGAGTTCACTTTGCAGGATTACCCGTTTGTTACCGAAGTGATGGATGTGGCGGATGCCGGACAGGTAGCTGAGGTCTGTCAGCGCCTGCTGGTGCAAACCGACCGGCTGGACGTGCTGGTGAATGCTGCCGGGATTTTACGCATGGGCGCGACCGACGCGCTGAGTCCGCACGACTGGCAGCAGACGTTTGCAGTTAACGTTGGTGGTGCTTTTAATCTGTTCCAGCAGACGATGGCGCAGTTTCGCCATCAGCGGGGTGGGGCGATAGTGACCGTGGCTTCAGACGCCGCGCATACGCCACGTATAGGCATGAGCGCCTATGGGGCGTCGAAGGCGGCGCTGAAAAGTCTGGCGCTGACCGTCGGGCTGGAACTAGCGGGCAGCGGAGTGCGCTGTAATCTGGTGTCGCCAGGATCAACGGATACTGACATGCAGCGCACGCTGTGGGTCAGTGATGATGCGGAACAGCAGCGCATTCGCGGCTTTGGTGAGCAGTTTAAGCTCGGTATTCCTTTAGGCAAAATTGCCCGACCGCAGGAGATCGCTAACACCATTCTGTTCCTTGCCTCCGATCTGGCCAGCCACATTACGTTGCAGGACATCGTGGTGGACGGCGGCTCTACGCTGGGAGCGTAACGATGATCTGGAAACGTCATTTCACGCTTGATGAACTGAACGCCACCAGTCAGAACACGATGGTGGCGCATCTGGGTATTATCTATACCCGACTTGGTGACGACGTGCTGGAAGCCGAAATGCCGGTGGATACCCGCACACACCAGCCCTTTGGTTTACTGCACGGCGGAGCCTCAGCGGCGCTGGCCGAAACGTTAGGCTCAATGGCGGGTTATCTGATGACCCGCGACGGGCAATGCGTGGTTGGGACAGAACTGAATGCCACTCATCACCGGGCGGTTTCGCAGGGTAAGGTGCGCGGTGTCTGCCAGCCGCTGCATCTGGGGCGTCAAAGCCAGAGCTGGGAAATCGTGGTGTTTGATGAGCAAGGGCGGCGTTGCTGTACTTGCCGACTGGGAACCGCAGTGTTGGGCTGAGCACGCTTAATGTTATGTGATTGCAGCGTTAACGGGTGAATGGAGTGATCCAGTTAACAATGCAATGTAAATAGTCGGTGATACTTCAGGTTTATTGGGTTGTCAGGTTGTTAAAACCAGAAAAGATGTTATAGAAACAAAATGTAACATCTCTCTTCTCTGGAACACGCAAACGGATAACAACCATGAATAAATCAGGGAAATACCTCATCTGGACAGTGCTCTCGGTAATGGGTGCCTTTGCTCTGGGTTATATTGCGCTAAACCGTGGGGAACAGATCAACGCACTGTGGATAGTCGTGGCGTCGGTCTGTGTCTATCTTATTGCCTATCGTTTTTACGGTCTGTACATCGCCAAAAATGTGCTGGCGGTTGACCCGACGCGGATGACGCCTGCAGTACGCCATAACGACGGGCTCGACTACGTCCCCACCGATAAAAAAGTCTTGTTTGGTCACCATTTTGCGGCGATTGCCGGCGCGGGTCCGTTGGTCGGGCCGGTTCTGGCGGCGCAAATGGGCTATTTGCCGGGCATGATTTGGCTGCTGGCTGGCGTGGTTTTAGCCGGGGCGGTACAGGATTTCATGGTGCTCTTCGTGTCGACGCGTCGCGATGGCCGCTCGCTGGGTGAACTGGTCAAAGAAGAGATGGGCCCAACCGCAGGGGTGATTGCGCTGGTGGCCTGTTTCATGATCATGGTGATTATCCTTGCGGTGCTGGCGATGATCGTGGTGAAAGCGCTGACCCACAGTCCGTGGGGAACCTACACCGTCGCGTTTACGATTCCGCTGGCGATCTTTATGGGGATCTATCTGCGCTATCTGCGTCCGGGTCGTATCGGCGAAGTGTCGGTTATCGGTCTGGTGTTCCTCGTGTTTGCGATTATTTCCGGCGGCTGGGTCGCGGAAAGTCCTACCTGGGCGCCGTACTTTGACTTCACTGGGGTTCAGTTAACCTGGATGCTGGTGGGTTACGGCTTCGTGGCGGCGGTATTGCCGGTGTGGCTGCTGCTGGCGCCGCGTGACTACCTCTCGACCTTCCTGAAAATCGGGACCATTGTTGGTCTGGCGGTTGGCATTTTGATCATGCGTCCAACGCTGACGATGCCTGCGCTGACTAAATTCGTCGATGGTACCGGGCCGGTGTGGACAGGTAACCTGTTCCCGTTCCTGTTTATCACTATCGCCTGTGGCGCCGTTTCGGGTTTCCACGCGCTGATCTCCTCCGGCACGACGCCGAAGATGCTGGCAAACGAAGGTCAGGCTTGCTTCATTGGCTACGGCGGTATGCTGATGGAATCGTTTGTTGCCATCATGGCGCTGGTTTCTGCCTGTATCATCGATCCGGGCGTCTACTTCGCCATGAACAGCCCAATGGCCGTGCTGGCGCCTGCCGGCACGGCGGATGTGGTGGCGTCTGCCGCTCAGGTGGTCAGCAGTTGGGGCTTTGCGATTACGCCGGACACGCTGCATCAGATTGCTAACGAGGTGGGTGAGCAGTCGATTATCTCCCGTGCGGGTGGTGCGCCTACGCTGGCGGTGGGGATGGCCTATATCCTGCACGGCGCGCTGGGTGGGATGATGGATGTGGCCTTCTGGTATCACTTCGCCATTCTGTTCGAAGCGCTGTTTATTCTGACGGCGGTCGATGCGGGGACGCGTGCCGCGCGCTTCATGTTGCAGGATCTGCTGGGTGTCGTTTCTCCAGGCCTTAAACGTACGGACTCATTGCCGGCTAACCTGCTGGCGACCGCACTGTGCGTGCTGGCGTGGGGCTACTTCCTGCATCAGGGCGTGGTGGATCCGTTAGGCGGCATTAACACCCTGTGGCCGCTGTTTGGTATCGCTAACCAGATGCTGGCAGGTATGGCACTGATGCTCTGCGCGGTTGTCCTGTTCAAGATGAAACGTCAGCGTTATGCGTGGGTGGCGTTGGTGCCGACTGCATGGTTGCTGATTTGTACCCTGACGGCGGGCTGGCAGAAATCCTTCAGCCCGGATACAAAAGTGGGCTTCCTGGCGATTGCCAATAAGTTCCAGGCGATGATCGACAGCGGCAATATCCCGCCGCAGTATACGGAATCGCAGCTGGCGCAACTGGTGTTTAACAACCGTCTGGATGCGGGGCTGACCATCTTCTTTATGGTGGTCGTGGTGGTGCTGGCGCTGTTCTCCATCAAGACCGCCCTGGCGGCGCTGAAAGAGGAGAAGCCAACGGCAAAAGAGACGCCGTATGAGCCGATGCCGGAAAATGTGGAAGAGATCGTTGCGCAGGCCAAAGGCGCACACTAACGTGTAATTATACCCCTCTCCCGATCGGGAGAGGGGATTTTCTGACAGGTGGTAATGATGTTTGATACGCTTTCGAAAGCCGGGAAATATCTGGGCCAGGCCGCGAAACTCATGATTGGCGTGCCGGACTATGATAACTATGTCGAGCATATGCGGATCACCCATCCGGATCAGACGCCTATGACCTATGAGGAGTTTTTCCGTGAGCGTCAGGATGCGCGCTATGGCGGAAAGGGCGGGGCGCGCTGCTGTTGAACTCAAGGATCTTCGGGCCGGATAAGCACGTCATCCGGCATAATCAGGTTATTTCACCGTCCACGCTTTTGAAAACCGACGACTGGCAAACAGCTCCTGAAGACCGTTGATCTGTTTCAGGCGCAGGACTTCGTCCTCGTCCATCCCCAGTTCCTTACCGATTTTTTCGTCTTCCCATCCCAGTAATGCCAGTTCACGTACGATCTCTGACATCGCGTGGATCTGATGACGGCCACGAGCACGGTTATGGCGAATAGTTGCTGCCATGCGGTCATGCCGCTCCCCTTCCAGACAAGTAATGGGTAAATAGCCTTTGAGACGGGATTTAAGCGAGGCTTTGCTTTTCCCCAGTTCATGGCGGTGAAAACCGTCGACGATCTCATACTCTTCCGGACTGGATTGGGTGGCAACAATGGGTTGGGTAAAGCCATCCGCCTCAATGGATTTCAGCAGCAGCTTTTTCTCCGGTGGTGCGACGTTATTAGGATTGTAATCGTTAGGCGAAATGCGATCGTTTTTTATCCATAGCACACAGTCAACCGGCTCGTTGCGAAATGGACTGACGCTGTGAATCGCCTTTCTGAACTCATTGATGGCTTTAATTCTTTCGTCATCAGATAAGCCAGAAAGATAGCTAAGAAGGTCCTGAGTTAATCGTTGTTGCATAAAATTCCCCATTCCTTGCGTTTCGCTTTCATGCGTTCGCTATAACGCTGGTAACTTTTCGGTTTAGTTGGACTGAAAGAGAGCGCCCGACACCAGTAATCATTGTTCAATAACACTTTGCAGATGCGTCGCCAGGAGGGAATATCTTTTGAACCGATATCACCCGTCTGCGTTTGCGGGATCTCACCGAGGCCGTTTTTTTTGTACCACTGTAAATAGACGGCGATTTTGTTGCGGTAATGCTCTGCCGTGGAGATGGGCATGCTGAGCAGTAACAGCATGGCGTAGTCCTGCCAGCTCAAATGATCGGGCTTGAGAATTTTTCGATGGCCATAGAAGTGATTATCCTGCCCGGCGTAGATCCCGCCGCTCCTGACGCCACTCACGCGCTCGCACATCGCGGCCCATCTTTCCGGTTCAACAACATGATAGAGCCATAATCCCTGGCGCTGTTCAGGGCCAAATGGTTCACAAATACGCATGTAACGGGCCGGAACACCGGCCTGATACATCAGGTTGTAGAGCGGATTACAGGGCAAATTGGTGCGACCAAACCAGGTCCAGATATCGGCTGTTTTCCAGTCATACAATGGATAGATATACCAGGTATGTCCGCCTGGTGCGGCGGTCGTCCAGGGTTTGTCATCGGCAAAACGCTGTTTACGTAAACTGGCGATTGCTACAAAACGGTTATAGGATTCATCGGCCCGAATCCCGATCATCATCGCTGCCGGGCGTTTATTCGAAAACCAGTCGGCAAATTCACGTACAAACTGTTCGAAGGTCATGCCGGATTGATAGAAGGGAAAATAACCCGGATCGGTGATGGCGTCTGGCGGCGGTTGACGAACCCACTGGGCATTGGGTTCCCAACACTGCCATTCAGGCTGAAACTGTGACAGTGAGTTTTGGGTGGTGAGCGGAAGGGCAACCCAATAGAAATGGTCGATGACATCGGCATACATTTCGCGCAGCGCGGTAATATAGCTAATGGTACAGGAAAATTGCGCTTCCCAGTCAATGAACAACACATTGATTTTTTTGTGTAGCTTACGGGCAATATTGGCCGTCAGATGTAACATCAAGCCAGAATCTTTACCACCGGAAAAGGAGACGCATACGCGGGGAAGATTTTCGAGAGTCCAGGTGATGCGTTCTTCAGCGGCTTCAAGAACATTTTGGTTTAATGATATTTTATAAACGGACATGTATCGCTTATCCTTAAACGTTAAAGTCATTCGCCTGAAATAGATATCCCTCTATAATATAAGACTTTTTTGGGATCGTGCAATACTTAAATAAATTCAATGAATTAATTAAATTATCTTACATATATCCGTTTTGAATATATTTTAATATGATATTACATGCTTGCTATACAAGCTGGTGTGGTTAAAAACAAAGGGTTTTTGCAAAGAAATGTTTCTTTCTGGTTTGAGTGTTACTTAAGTAAAGCTTAAATGACGAAGTGATTTTTACAACGTGTTATGAGAAATATTCAGGGTAATTATATCTAATGGCATATAATTACCCGTAGTACTTATGGATGTGTCATCATGGCATCCAGTTGCGCTTTTTCAGGCAAGCCAACGACCTGCTGAAGAACGTTATCTTTATTCATATAATAAATTGCGGGCGTGACGTTTGCGCCTAAATCATCCATGATTTTCTGGTTCATATTGAGGATTTTCATGTGTGCCGGAGAAATCGCTTTGGGTACCGTGAGTGCCATTTTTCCGCCAGAGGCTTCATAATCATGCCAGGTATTTGCCGGATCGTTCGATGCCAGAATGGCAGCAGCGGTAGCTGGGCTCTCTGGTTTGATGACGCCGACAAGTAGCGTTCGCAATTGGACTTTGCCGGACTCCACCCATGGGCGGGCCTGTTGCCAGAACTGTTTGCAGTACGGACAGAAAGGATCAGCAAAAACATACAGCACCACCGGAGCCTCTTTTTTGCCATCGAGAAGCCAGTCGGCTTTTTCCATGCGCTGCCACATTTCCCGTCCGGCAGGCGCATAGATTTCTTTCTCTATCAACTGATTGCTCAGGTTTTCGCCTTTTTCATTGTACATGTAGCCTGAAATGGCCTGCTTGCCATCAGGCGTCAGGTAGATAGTGACCCCCATATCCTGATATTTCCCAAGATAGCCTTTCATCCCGCCGGGTGCATCGAACGACTTTATAATGGTAATCCCTTGTTTTTCTATCGCTTTAACGGGCGCGGGCAGGTCTTCGGCCCAGGCAAAAAGAGGGAGCAGGGAGAGCAAAAGCGTACGTTTTAACATCATTTATCCTTATAAATCAGAGCGATTGCGAGAACGGTGGGGAAACCTATCACAGCCATAGATAAGACCTCAGGCTGGAACGTTGCCCTTTGAGGAGTGGGGTGGTGTAATCATTCTCGCTGTTACAGCCTTTGTTAAGGTAATGTAGAGCGCAACACATAGCCAGTTTCACTGGCGCTGAAGTTACCCACGGGTAGTTCAGGTAACGGGGCTGCCTGCAAAGGTGGCCCTTTTTACTTTGCGTCGTAGCACGTTCACAACGTTGAATTGAGAGGTTTGTTAGCTAACGCTTATTGATTTGATAAAGGAAACGCATTAGCCCTGTCAGTCAATCTTCGGTAACTTATCTCTCAACGAAAACATGGAGGAAGTACAGATGTCTTTGATTAATACCAAAATTAAACCTTTTAAAAACCAGGCGTTCAAAAACGGTGAATTCATCGAAGTGACCGAGAAAGATACCGAAGGCCGCTGGAGCGTCTTCTTCTTCTATCCGGCTGACTTTACCTTCGTATGCCCGACCGAACTGGGTGACGTTGCAGACCATTACGAAGAACTGCAGAAGCTGGGCGTAGACGTTTACTCCGTCTCTACCGACACCCACTTTACCCACAAAGCATGGCACAGCAGCTCCGACACCATCGCCAAAATCAAATATGCGATGATCGGCGACCCGACTGGCGCCCTGACCCGTAACTTCGACAACATGCGTGAAGACGAAGGTCTGGCAGACCGCGCGACGTTCGTTGTTGACCCGCAGGGTATCATCCAGGCGATCGAAGTTACCGCTGAAGGTATCGGCCGTGATGCTTCTGACCTGCTGCGTAAAATCAAAGCCGCTCAGTATGTTGCTTCTCACCCAGGCGAAGTGTGCCCGGCTAAGTGGAAAGAAGGCGAAGCGACGCTGGCTCCATCCCTTGATCTGGTCGGTAAAATCTAAAAATTCCGGCGTTTTTCATGCCACAGGTGTGTTGGCTGCGCTTATTCATCCCGGTCACTTACTTATGTAAGCTCCCGGGGATTCATAAGCTTGCTGCCTTCCTGTGACAAGAAATACTGGGAATTTACCTCACATACGGGTGCTTATGGGTGCCCGTTTTATTCAGCACCATGACGCAAGTTGTATTAATGCAGACTCAGCCAAATCAGCTTGCATGATGATGTTTTCAGAGAGGGAAGAACAATGCTCGACACAAATATGAAAACCCAGCTCAAGGCTTATCTTGAGAAACTGACGAAACCTGTTGAGCTGATTGCGACGCTGGATGACAGCGCTAAATCGGCGGAAATCAAGGAACTGCTGGCTGAAATCGCTGGACTGTCAGAGAAAGTCACCTTTAAAGAAGACAACAGCCTGTCGGTGCGCAAACCCTCTTTCCTGATCACCAATCCGGGTTCAACGCAGGGGCCGCGTTTTGCAGGTTCTCCGCTGGGACACGAATTTACGTCGCTGGTTCTGGCGCTGTTGTGGACCGGTGGACACCCGTCAAAAGAAGCGCAGTCTCTGCTCGAGCAGATCCGCGATATTGACGGCGATTTTGAATTTGAAACGTATTACTCACTCTCCTGCCATAACTGCCCTGACGTGGTACAGGCACTGAACCTGATGGCGGTGCTGAACCCGCGTATCAAGCATACGGCGATTGATGGCGGCACGTTCCAGAACGAGATCACTGAGCGTAACGTGATGGGCGTACCGGCTGTCTACGTTAACGGGAAAGAGTTTGGTCAGGGTCGGATGACGCTGACGGAAATCGTGGCGAAAGTGGATACTGGCGCTGAAAAACGCGCCGCAGAAGAGCTGAGCCAGCGTGATGCTTATGATGTTCTGATTGTCGGTTCCGGTCCTGCGGGTGCAGCCGCAGCGGTTTACTCCGCACGTAAAGGGATTCGTACCGGCCTGATGGGTGAGCGTTTTGGCGGCCAGGTACTCGATACTGTGGATATCGAAAACTACATCTCTGTCCCGAAAACGGAAGGGCAGAAGTTGGCTGGTGCACTGAAGGCGCACGTCGATGATTATGACGTGGATGTCATCGACAGCCAGAGCGCCAGCAAACTGGTGCCAGCGGCCAGCGAAGGCGGTCTGCATCAGATTGAAACCGCTTCCGGTGCGGTACTGAAAGCGCGCAGCATTATCATTGCTACCGGTGCGAAATGGCGCAACATGAACGTTCCGGGCGAAGATCAGTATCGTACCAAAGGCGTCACCTATTGCCCGCACTGCGATGGTCCGCTGTTTAAAGGCAAGCGTGTGGCGGTGATCGGCGGCGGTAACTCCGGCGTAGAAGCGGCGATTGATCTCGCAGGGATTGTGGAACACGTGACCCTGCTGGAATTTGCCCCGGAAATGAAGGCGGACCAGGTACTGCAGGACAAAGTTCGCAGCCTGAAAAACGTCGATATTATTCTGAACGCGCAGACGACAGAAGTGAAAGGCGATGGCACGAAAGTGGTTGGTCTGGAATACCGCGACCGTGTGAGCGGCGACGTTCACAACGTTGAACTGGCGGGGATCTTCGTCCAGATTGGCCTGTTGCCAAACACCACCTGGCTGGAAGGGGCGATTGAACGCAACCGGATGGGTGAAATCATCATCGACGCGAAATGCGAAACCAGTGTGAAGGGCGTATTTGCGGCGGGCGACTGCACCACCGTACCGTACAAGCAGATTATCATCGCGACCGGCGAAGGGGCGAAAGCCTCCCTGAGCGCCTTTGATTACCTGATTCGTACGAAGACGGCATAAAAAAAGAAAGTAAGACTACACCTGCAAAATGAAAGAGGTGCCGACTGGCACCTCTTTTTTTGTCAGTCATCAGATGATTAACGCACAACCAGTACCGGCAGCGTGGCATGACGTACCACGCTTGAGGCGTTAGAACCCAGCAGGTGTGTGGTAATTGACGGATTACGTGAACCAATGACCACTACGTCAGCATTCAGTTCTTCACCCAGCTCATTGACCACGTCACGGACGCTGCCAAAGCGGACATGCTGCTTAATACGGGAAGGATCGATACTGAAGTGACCGACCATCGTTTGCAGTCGGGTTTCGGCTTCATGCTGTAAGTGTTCTTCAAAACGACGAACGTCGGCGGCGAAGCGATGCAGGCTCAGGCTGGCAGAACCAGGCAGCACATGCAAAAGATGAATGACGCCATCCTGCTGCGCCAGAAATTCAGCGTGGCGAATCGCCTTATCGCTGAGTTCCATTTCAAAAACATCAACCGGCATAATGATTGTCTTATACATACCCGTTTCTCCCTGTTAATTAATACTTAAATCATTCAAGCATATAATAATAATTCTGTCTGCTTTCTGCAGGGTATTTTTCGCATGTGCGGCGATTCCTTGTTCATTCGCTACCAGTGATTCTCCAGGTAAAGCACGGCGCCGACGATGATCGCCGCCATAATGAAGAATCCCAGTAATATGCTGAATGTATCGTTCATGACCGCACCTGCCAATGAAACCGATTCAGTGTGGACGAGTCAGGAAAAAGGCGAACCAGGAAGAAAGGGTGATTTTACGGAAGATGCCGGAAAGAGGATGCGAGTGCATCCTCTGGGTAAAGCGGAAATTCGCTTATGCAGATGGGATTAACGCAGGAAGTCGCCAGCAGCTTCTGGCTGGTATTCCAGCTCCAGCACTTCGAGGTGGGTGGATACGCCGCCCGGAAGTTCCCAGTGAATGGTGTCGCCCACACGCACGCCCAACAGCGCTGCCCCCACTGGCGCCATCACTGAAAGTTGCGTACTGCTGTCGGTCATCGCCGCAGGATAAACCAACGTGCGCACGCGAATTTCGCCATCGCTCAGATTGCGGAATTTAACACGACTGTTCATGGTCACGACGTCATGCGGCATGGTCTCTGGCGAACACATTTGGGCACGATCCAGCTCGGCATTTAACGCGTCGGCAATGGGTAAATCTGCATACGCGGGTTGCTCCAGTAAGCGATCGATGCGTTCTGCATCAAGGTCGTTAATGATGATAGTTGGTCTGGACATTTTTACTCCATGTCGTCAGTACTGCGTTTTGCCGCAGGTAATATTCCCAAAAGAAAACCCTCACCGTCTGGCGGCAAGGGTTTAACTCTCCCGATGATACTGAGACTTACCCTGGGTTTGAAGTGATTTAGTTCACATTCGGGTAAATAGCTAAAAAAGCATCGCTGGTATGAATTTTATTGGATAAACGTGATCGTTCTCAAATTTGCATTATGCTTTTTAAGCGCGCGCCGCGAGCGCGTCACTTTCTCAGCGTTCCGTTACAGGAGATCTCATGAGCCAGTACGACAAAATTACTCTCAAAGATGGCAGCTATCTGTATTTTAAGGACTGGGGTGATCGCAGTGGACAGCCCATTGTCTTCAGCCACGGCTGGCCGTTAACGGCAGATGCCTTTGAAGATCAAATGTTTTTTCTGGGGTCGAAAGGATATCGGGTGATCGCCCACGACAGGCGCGGGCATGGACGTTCCGCGCAACCGTGGGAGGGGCACACGATGGATCAGTATGCCGACGATCTGGCTGAACTGACCGCACACCTGAACCTGCAAAATGCGGTGCACGTCGGTCACTCGACGGGCGGTGGCGAAGTGGCGCGTTATATTGGGCGACACGGGACGCAGCGCGTGGCGAAAGCGGTATTGATTGGCGCGGTGACGCCTATCATGGTGAAAACGGATTTCAACCCAAACGGCGTGCCAAAAGAGGTGTTCGACGGTATCCGCGAAGGCGTTGTCAATGACCGTGCCGCCTTTTTCTATGAACTCACTGCCGCCTTCTACGGCTATAACCGTCCGGGAGCGAAAGAGTCGAAAGCCGTGCGCGAGAGTTTTGTTGAGCAGGGATTACAGGGCTCAATAAAAGCGCTGTACGACTGCATCAAGGCGTTCTCGGAAACAGATCTGCGCGAAGACTTGCGCAAAATGACCATTCCGACGCTGGTCATTCATGGCGATGACGATCAGATTGTCCCGCTTGAAACCTGCGGCAAAGTGGCGGCGGAAATCTTGCCCGACGCGCAACTGAAGGTCTACGCGGGCGGTTCCCACGGCATCTGCACCACCCATAAGCAGCAGATAAATCAGGATCTGCTCAACTTTATTCAGTCGTAATCTTTAACGGATTGCTCTACGCTGATCCTCTTCCATCAGGGGGATGAGCGGAGCGCATTTCGTGCTTCGCCGACGTTAAATTCATCAGAGAATACTATGTATTTCTATCAACCCTCGCAGGGACACGGCCTGCCGCACGACCCGCTGAATGCCATTGTTGGCCCCAGGCCAATTGGCTGGATCGCTTCTCAGGACACCGCAGGCCGGGATAATCTGGCGCCTTATAGCTTCTTTAACTGTTTCAATTATCAGCCGCCCATTATCGGTTTTGCCAGCACCGGCTGGAAAGACAGCGTGCGTAACATCATGGAAACCGGAGAGTTTGTCTGGAACCTGACCACCCGAGAATTAGCCAGCGCGATGAATGAAACCTCTGCCAGTCTGCCGCATGGCGAAGATGAATTTTTCGCTGCCGGTCTGACGAAGGCGGAAAGTCGGCTGGTAAAAGTGCCACGCGTTGCGCAAAGCCCGGTGAATTTTGAATGTCGCCTGTCGCAGAGTATTCAACTGACGACCGCGCAAGGTGAAGCCATCGAAACCTGGCTGATCCTCGGTGAAGTTGTCGGGATTCATATTGCCGAAACGCTGTTGGAAGAGGGGATTTACCAGACCGCAAAAGCACAGCCCGTGCTGCGTGCTGGCGGCCCTACGGCCTACTATGCGATCAGCGAGTCGCACCGTTTTGATCTGGTGCGCCCGGATGCGCGTGCGAAACGTTGATTTTTGACCCGGCGCGGATTTCACGTCGGGTCAAAAGATCAGTAACCTACTTTGTCGATGACGAACTGCTTACCACAGTTTCCCGGATGGGGTTGCGGAGCAAACGAGTCGGCGGAGAGCGGCGCGTTAATGGCACTGGCCTTCAGCGAGAACTGGATCTCCGTCAGATAAGCCGGATTGCCGTGACAACTCAGTTTTACTGCTTTGACGGCCTCTTTTCCCCAGCGTTGGGCCACCGCTGCATCGAAGGCGCGGCGACTGACGCTCTTACCGTAATTCTCGCCCAGAAATGCCCCTAATTCGCTGGCCTTGATCTCTTTGTTCAACCGCACCATGGTGCCGAAGTACGCATCCGGGTCGAAGCCAAAACAGGCGCCGTGTTTCGCGTATTCATAGCGTTCGAGGCAAGAACGTCCGCCTGCTCCTGGCATAACGTCACTGAGTTTCGCGGCGGTTTCCAGCGAAAGTCCTGTTTCAGGCGCAGAACATTTGCGACTGGCGCGAGCTTCCGGCTGATTAGGGATCGGACGCGTGGCGCAGCCAAAGCGCATCCAGCGGCGTTCATCGACTCCGCGTGAAGCGACCGATTTCGGTAATCCTGGCCACAATCCGTGAACGGTCAGAAAATCGACTTTGTTGGCGGTCTCTTTTTGCAGGCGACACTCGTCAGGCTCACGGCGGTCCCGATCGTGCTGGCTCTGACAGAAGCCTGTCTGCCAGGAGAGCGCCAGCACATAACGGTCAAAGTCACCGTACTGCGTTGCCTGTAATTCGTTGGCGGTTGCGGTAGAAAGGGGGAGGAGTGGGGCGGCGAGCCACACCCATTTTTGCCAGGTCGGTTTCATGATGATTCTGAACTTATATAAAATCTGAATAGTATCTATTTAACCATAAAAAAAGCCCGCGAGGTGTCTTTACCCTGCGGGCCTTGATCCATTCAGTGTTTTACGTCAGAACTAGTTCCACATCGCCAGAATCGGCCAGCCAACCAGCAACAGCATCGCAATGTAAATCACCCCGAAGATGGCGCCAAGACGCCAGTAGTCTTTGGATTTAACATAGCCGCAGCCGTAGATAATGACCCCTGGGCCTGTTGCGTACGGCGTCAGACAGCCCATGATCCCGATGGACAGCACCAGCAGGATACACAGATGTTCCATCGGCACGCCTGGGATTCCTTTACCGACCGCCAGAATCACCGGCAGCATGGTAGCCGTGTGCGCCGACAGGCTGGCAAACAGGTAGTGGGCAAAGTAGAACACCAGCACCAGCACAATTACCGTCGCGTTAGGCGAGAACCCTTCCAGATGGGTGCTCATAGTACTGGCGAACCAGTCAATAAAACCGGAGCGGGTTAAACCGTTTGCCATGACCACGAGGGTGGCAAGGTTCACCAGCGTGTTCCAGGCGCTGTTGTATTTGGTAATGTCTTTCCACGGCACCACATGCAGCGCCAGCATCAGTGAAACGGCTAACAAACCGACGGCGGTGGCGTCGATCATTTCACCGCCAAAGACCCATAACCCTAAGCTCAACAGAACCAGACCGATCAGCGTCCACTCTTTACGCGTCAAGGTACCCATAGTTTTGAGTTCGTCACCCGCCCACGCTGCGACTTCCGCACTGTGTGTGATTTCAGGCTTGTAGAGAACATACGAGAGCCACGGCGCAACGATCAGCAAAATGATACCGACCGGCAGGAAGCCCAGGAACCACTGCAGCCAGCTAATCTGCACACCGGCGATTTTGCTGACAAATTCCAGACCCAGCACGTTTGGCGCAGCACCCGTAACGAACATCGAAGAACTCAGACTGGTACTGATGACCATCATCCACATCAGGTAACCGCCGATACGACGTGCGGACGGATCGTTCGGGAACGATTTAAACAGCGGCGGCAGGTTTTTGATTACCGGGAACACGGTGCCCCCGGTACGGGCGGTGTTAGATGGCGTAAACGGCGCCAGCAGAATATCGATGATGACAATCGCATAGCCCAGCGTCAGGGTGCGTTTGCCCATGAATTTCACCAGGAACAGCGCGATACGACGGCCAAGCCCCGTAACTTCGTAGCCCAACGCGAAGATAAACGCACCGAACACCAGCCAGACGGTGGTACTGGAGAACCCCGCCAGACCCCATTTCAGCGCCTGTTTACCGGCATCGAATGCCGGGTCCGCCAGCTCTTTGGCATCAAAGAGCAGGTAGTTGCTACCAATGACGCAGATGGTCACGGCGATAAAGCTGATCGCGGTAGCCGGAATCGGCTCCAGGATCATACCGACGATCATCGCCACGAAAACGGCGAAGTAATGCCATGCCTGCGGGGGCATGCCGTCCGGGACAGGGATAAGAAACATGACACCCATGACGACCAGGGGAGCCAACAACTTCCATATACTATCTTTCGATAAAGACATAAGTGATTCTCCGGAAAGGATCTTTTCAATAATTGTGTAAATGTTTAACTTGAGAAATCTGGGCTAAAAACCACGTGACGATCAGCAGGTCGGCACTGCCGCCAGGGCTGAGATTGCGTTCAATGCAGTGGCTGTCGAACTGATGCAGATGATCGAGATCGGCGGGGGTTCGGATGCCCCCTTGTTGTAACAATGCGTTTGCCTGCTGCTGTATCCAGCGCAGTCCTGCCGCACCGCCGCGCGAGGCCACGTTGGTATCGCCGTTGCGCGCAATCAGCAGGAGTAAGGTGTCCAGCAGCGCCAGCTCGGGATCGCGTCCCTCGGCTAACAGGGCGCGATAGTGCGGAAGCGCATGGCGGATGACTAACGGATATCCCGCTTCGGCTTCGCCACGTGCGCCGGTTAACCCAAGTTGCTGATAAAGTCGCTGGCCTGCCGTGAGTTGTTGGTTGTTGTTGCGCAGTTCGCGCTCGGTCAGGCCGCGGCAAAAGTGGGCGGCGGTGGTACAGATCGTTTCCGGGGTGATGGGCTGCTGCTGTTGATGTAGTCGGCCAATGGCGGCACACAGCAGACCGAGAGAAAAAATGCTGCCTTTATGGGTGTTCACACCCGCGGTGGCGCGAAACATGTCCGCTTCACAGGCCATACCTAACGGGCGTAAGCCGGTTAATACGGCATCGGCCGGCATCTGCGCACTGCATGCACCGTATTCAATAAAACGCGGAAGCCAGGCCTGAATCGCCAGCGCGCTGCGATGAAAATCCGTCAGCGACATGTCTTTATGCGCGCCGCAGTTCAGACGATCGACCAGCCCGGGTTTTGGCGACAGATTGACTTCCGTCAGCATTGCACGCCACGCCAGATGGCCGTATGCGTCAAACAGCGTACGAGGAAGAGCGGTCGTTTCAACGGGCATATTGGGAATCGGCAGCATGCAGCAGCGCCTCCATGTGGGCGATCAGATCGGAGAGCGTGTGAGTTTTCCCACGCGCGCATTCGGCAGCGCTCTGCTCGCACAGCAGGCAGCGGCGGGCGGGAAGGGCGAAATGACGGCGGGAGAGAATGTCGCCTCCGGGTGTGAGCACATCGATGTCCCACAAACGTCCCAGAGGATGGGTATGTTCGAGCTCAATGGTCGCGAGCTTGATGTCACGGGCCGGTGCCTCAATCGAGAGCATGCCTTCCGGCCCGCATGCTGAGGCCAGTGCAGCCTGCTCCCTGATATGCCAGCCCGCCTGTGCCGCCAGCGTATGCAGCGCAGTCACGCCATGATTAAAGAGGCGACGGGTGAGCTCGCTGTCTTTAATCGGGCCAGGTGCTACCACGGTAAAGGAGACCAGTGGAATGGGATGGCGCGCTAGCCAGACGTGTTGCCGTGCTTGTCGCGCATCCCGGCTGACGAGCAGCTCGGGAATTGAAACGGCGTGGCGGGTGGCCTGTTCAGGGAGCAGGTGCATGGCTTATTCCTTCACCTGATGAACAACATCGATCACTGAACCGTCGCGATAGCGCACCACGGCAATCACACGGTCGGTGAATTCGATGGGACGGGGTTCACCAGTGAGCTGTTGCGCACGTTCACGCAGCCACTCGATGGAGACCACCTTCATCCCGGCTTCTTTCAGGCGTTCCGCCAGTTCCGGACGTGCCGGGTTAACCGCAATACCATGATCGGTAACCAGAATATCGACGCTGGAACCCGGCGTGACGCAGGTCAACACGTTATCCACCAGCGTCGGAATGCGACCCCGCACCAGCGGTGCGACGATGATTGACAACGCAGCGGCGACGGCGGTATCGCAGTGTCCGCCGGACGCGCCGCGAATGACGCCGTCAGAACCGGTCAGCACGTTGACGTTAAACTGGGTGTCGACTTCCAGCGCACTCAGCACGACCACATCCAGACGGTCAACGGAGGCGCCTTTTGAACCCCAGTTGGCATACTGGTTCGCGCTGATTTCAATGTGATTCGGGTTGCGCGCCAGTGACTCTGCGGCATTGCGGTCGAAGCTCTGTACGTCCAGCAGTTTGCGAATCAACCCTTTTTCATGCAGATCGACGATGGTGGCCGTGATACCGCCCAGCGCGAAGTCTGCGCGGATATCGCGGCGACGCATTTTGTCTTCCAAAAAGCGCGTGACTGCCAGTGAGGCGCCGCCAGTACCGGTTTGCAGTGAAAAACCTTCTTTGAAATAGCCGGAGTGGGCGATGACCTCTGCCGCGCTGCGGGCAATCAGCAGTTCGCGCGGGTTGGTGGTCATTCGGGTGGCGTCAGCTCCGATTTTATCGGCATCGCCGACCTGGTCTATCTGGACGATCAGATCAACCTGATCCTGGGTAATGCTGGCCGGGTTGTGCGGATAAGGCAGCAGTTGTTCCGTCAGTAGCACCACCTGTTTAGCACTTTCAGCGTCAACGCGGGCATAGCCGAGTGAGCCACAGCATGCTTTACCGGTGTAGCCGTTAGCGTTACCGAACGGATCGCAGGACGGGACGCCGAGGAAGGCCACATCAATGTTAAGTTCGCCGCTCTGAACCAGATGCACGCGGCCGCCGTGGGAGTGAACCTGAACGGGTTCGGCGAGCAGGCCGCGAGAGATCTCTTCTGCCAGCGGTCCGCGGAGACCGGAAGTGTAAATACGGTTAACGACGCCGTTACGGATATGGTCGACCAGCGGCGCGTGGCAATCGCTCAGGGAGCTGGAAGCCAGCGTCAGGTTTTTAAATCCCATGCTGGCGAGGGTTGCCATCACCAGGTTAATGGTCAGGTCGCCGCCGCGAAACGCATGGTGGAAGGAGATAGTCATGCCATCCTGCAAACCGGAACGGCGGATTGCCTCTTCCAGGCTGGCGCACAGTTTCTGGTCGCGCGGTTTCTGTTCCTGCAGGGCCTGCTTTGCGGCGCTGGTATAGGTGGAAAGGTCGCTTTCAGCCAGGCGGCTCCAGGCTGCTACCCGTTCCTGTCGTTGAGACTGTTCGTTTTTCTGGGTCATTGTTTTTGCCTTATTCTTCGCGGATGCCGGAAAGTTCTGCACGGGAGAGCACCAGACGTGCGCGCTCGATCACCGGGCTGTCGACCATCTTGCCGTTCAGGGAGACCACCCCGAGGCCTTCACGGGCGGCGGCTTCTGCGGCTTCCACGACCAGACGCGCGTGCGTCACTTCTTTTTGCGTCGGGGCATACAGGTTGTGCAGCAGGTCAATCTGGCGAGGGTTGATCAGCGATTTGCCGTCAAAACCCAGCTGTTTGATGTGGGCGGCTTCGTGCAGGAAGCCCGCTTCGTTGTTGGCATCGGAATAGACGGTATCGAAGGCCTGAATCCCGGCAGAGCGCGCGGCCTGCAAAATAGAACAACGGGCAAACAGTAATTCAGTCCCCTCCGGCGAACGTTCCGTGCGCAGGTTGCGTACATAGTCTTCCGCGCCCAGCGCGATCCCGATCAGACGTTCAGAGGCGTGGGCGATTTCCACGGCGCGAGTGATGCCTAACGGTGACTCGATGGCGGCCAGCAGACCCGTGCTGCCCGGCTCGCGACCGCAGGCTTTTTCAATGCGCAGAATTTCGCTTTCGATATCGATAACATCCTGAGCGGTATCGGTTTTCGGCAGACGAACTACGTCAGCGCCGCCGCGAACGACGGCTTCCAGATCGTTGATCCCCCATTCGGAATCCAGTGCGTTAACGCGCACGATGGTTTCGACGTCGCGATACAGCGGATGCTGCAGTGCGTGGTAGACCAGACGACGAGCGGTGTCTTTTTCACGCAGCGCGACGGAGTCTTCCAGGTCAAACATCAGGGCATCTGCCGGATAGATAAACGAGTTGCTGACCATCGCGGCATTGGCGCCGGGAACAAACAGCATGCTGCGGCGAGTGCGCGTTTTGCGCTGTTGCAGAGAAGCGGAAATCATTGGCGATCCTCCCAGGGCAGGGCCGGGATACCGCTGGCGCGCGCCAGTAATGCTTCCAGTCGTGCACGTAAAATGCAGTCCAGTGCGCCTTTATCATCGACATTCAATTGCACGCCGCGCACGTCATACTGCGTCAGAACCTCCAGAATGGTGGCGCGAATGGCCTCGCCAAACTGTTTCTCAACGCTGCTGTTGATCTGCAGGTCAATCTCCTGCGTATCGAGAGGGGCGATGCGTATCATCACATCACCGGACTCAAGTGTGCCTGCGACGGCAGCCTGGTTTATTTTCATTTTTCACCTGTTACTAATGCGGGGGTCTTTTGGCGGACTGTCGCGTGAGCGGGTGTGCGCTCAGGCATGCTTTGCAGGTAGTGCAAAGTGGCTGAAGGCACCAGCGACGCGATAGCCGTGAGATCTTTTTTCACGAGCAGTTTGCGCACCAGAGACGCAGAGATCGGCGTCCCCTGGAAACACAGTCGCTCGATTTCCACCAGTTCAATGGGCGGGGCGGGAAGAGTCGGCGTTTCCAGCCAGAAACGCATGTCGTGGTTATACTGGGCGGTTACGCCGCAAAACGGTTCCGTACCGACAAAGCGATGGGTGATCCCCAGCGCAGGTGCCAGATACTGACGAAAAATTTTTAAATCGATTTCGGTGTAGCAATGGTTGATGACGCTTTGTTCTTTAATGAAGTAACACGGGAACGTGGCGCGCGAAATGATGTATTCCGACCCGCGATGAACAGTGAGGTGCGGGATGTCTGCGGTGCCTTTGAGCACCAGGTCGAGTCGGTCTTCATACGGGAAACGGGAGGTATCTTCTTTCACCAGGAACAGATGAAGCCAGTCGCACTGCGCTGCCGCCTGTTGGATTAAATAGCGGTGTCCATTGGTGAACGGATTGGCATTCATCACGATGCAGCCGATTTTCTTGCCGTCATGACGCAGTTTGCTTAATGACTCTGCATAGCGTTTCAGACGTGTGGTGCTGTTTTCCATTAGCACCATGATGCCGGGAACGCGGGTCAGCGTTGAAAATCCGCACTGGCGGAACAACGATTCATACTCAGTTTTGGTATAAATGAAGAGATGCGTGCAGTGCCTTTCGTAGGCGAGATTGATAAGTTCTGTCGCCAGCGTGAGCGCTAACCCCTCGCCGCGTACCGATTCACTAATGGCCACACACTTGATGATATTTCCGGCGATACCGCCGCAGGCGATGATTTTTTCATCACGAGTCACGGTAATAAAAACTTCAACGGTGGTATCGACGCTCAGATCATTTTCTTTCAGGAATTGCGTGATCGCCGCCATCTTTATATTTTCTGAGCGTTTGACTCGCGTGAACACATTATTACCAAACATAGTGGATAAGTCCTGAAGATATATTATTGTTGCCGGTTTTGTATGTATGTTGTACGGAAATACGATTTTATAACGTTTTGTTTTCATTCCGGGAAAAAGACGATTTTGCAACGACCTATTTCTTTTTTTCCGGAATGCATACATCGTAAGGAGTATTTTCGAGGTAAATTTTGATTTATTTCACAAACACTTAGATGGTTTTTATGAGTTTAATGGTTTTAAGTTTTTTAATTATTCTTATTACAGATTGTGACGTGGTGTTAAATGACTTAATTGATTTAATGTGGTGAATCTGTAACGATTGTCTTTATTTGCTGCCTGTCTGTATAAAACAATTTCATTACATATGCTGGCGGCTTTTACCGAATTATGCCCATTAAGGAACCGTCATGTTGGTTCAAAAAAATAAAAAGCCGTTTTCTTTTTTTCGCCGACTGGCATTTCCGTTGCGCATTTTTCTGCTTATTCTCGTTTTTTCGGTGTTCATTATTGCCGCGCTGGCACAGTATTTTTCCGCGAGCTTTGAAGATTACTTGAGTACGCACGTTCGCGATATGGCGATGAACCAGGCGAAGATTATTGCCGCCAACGACAGCATCATTGCGGCGGTGAAGGATCGCGATTACAAACGGCTGGCAACCATTGCCGGAAAACTGCAGAGCGATACTGATTTTGACTATGTGGTGATCGGCGATAGTCACTCTATCCGGCTTTATCATCCTAACCCGGAGAAAATTGGCTACCCGATGCAGTTTACCAAGCCTGGCGCGCTGGAGAGGGGAGAAAGCTATTTCATTACCGGGACGGGCTCCATCGGCCTGGCAATGCGGGCGAAAACGCCAATCTTTGATGATGACGGCAACGTTATTGGCGTGGTCTCCATCGGTTATCTGGTCAGCAAAATTGACAGCTGGCGGCTGGACTTCATTCTACCGATGGCCGGCGTGTTTGTTTTGCTGCTGGTGGTACTGATGTTGCTTTCCTGGTTTTTTGCCGCTCATATTCGCCGTCAGATGATGGGGATGGAACCGAAGCAAATTGCCCGGGTAGTTCGTCAGCAGGAAGCGCTGTTCAGTTCTGTTTATGAAGGGCTGATTGCCGTGGATCCCGACGGCTATATTACGGCCATTAACCGTAGTGCGAGAAAGATGCTCGGCCTGCGTTCGCCAGGTCGACAATGGTTGGGCAAACCGATTCATGAGGTGGTTAACCCATCCGATTTCTTTACCGAACAGATTGCCGAAAGGCGTGTGGACGCGATGGTCAACTTCAATGGTCTGAGCGTTATTGCCAACCGTGAGGCGATCCGTTCAGGGGATGAGTTGCTGGGCGCGATTATCAGCTTTCGCAGCAAAGATGAGATCGCCACCCTGAACGCGCAACTGACACAGATTAAGCAATATGTGGAGAGTCTGCGAACGTTGCGCCATGAGCATCTAAACTGGATGTCAACGCTCAATGGCCTGTTGCAAATGAAAGAGTACGATCGGGTCAGGGAGATGGTGCAGGGGGAATCGCAGGCGCAGCAACAGTTGATTGATAGCCTGCGCGAGGCGTTTGCCGATCGCCAGGTGGCGGGCCTGCTGTTTGGTAAGGTTCAGCGCGCGCGCGAACTGGGGCTCAAAATGACGATCGTTCCTGGCAGTCAGCTTCAGCAGTTGCCGGAAGGGCTGGACAGTACCGAATTTGCGGCGATTGTCGGAAATCTTCTCGACAACGCGTTTGACGCCAGTTTGCGTACCGAGCAGGGGAATAAGGTCGTGGAACTGTATCTGAGCGATGAAGGCGATGATGTGGTGATAGAAGTGGCCGACCAGGGATGCGGCGTCCCTGAGGCACTGCGTGAAAAAATATTCGAACAGGGTGTAAGCACCCGTTCCGATGAGCCGGGTGAGCACGGCATCGGACTGTACCTGATTGCAAGTTATGTGGGGCGCTGTGGTGGAACGATTACTCTGGAAGATAACGATCCCTGCGGCACCTTATTCTCTCTTTTTATTCCGAAAGTGAAAAAGAACAATGACGGAACCATTAACCCTATTAATCGTTGAAGATGAAATGCTGCTTGCCGAGATGCATGCAGAGTACATCCGCCATATTCCCGGTTTTAATCAGATCTGGTTAGCCGGTAATCTGGCGCAGGCGAGAATGATGATTGAACGGTTTAAACCGGGCCTCATTTTACTGGATAACTACCTTCCGGACGGGAAGGGGATCACGCTGCTGCATGAGCTGACGGCGTCGCATTATCCCGGCGGGGTGGTTTTTACCACGGCGGCCAGCGATATGGAAACGGTGGCCGACGCGGTACGCAGCGGGGCGTTTGATTATTTGATCAAACCTATCGCCTATGAGCGTCTGGGGCAGACGCTCACCCGTTACCAACAGCGCAGACGGATGCTGGCAGAAAACGACAGCGCCAGTCAGCGACAAATTGATGAGATGTTTAATGCCTATGCGCGAGGCGAGCCGAAAGATGAGCTGCCCACCGGGATTGATGCGTTAACGTTGAATGCGGTTAAAAAGCTGTTTGCTGATCCTCAGGTACAGCACACCGCCGAAACCGTCGCGCAGGCGCTGACCATCAGCCGTACGACCGCCAGACGGTACCTCGAATATTGTGCCAGTCGGCATTTGGTTATTGCGGAAATTGTGCACGGCAAGGTGGGGAGACCGCAGCGAATTTACCACGGTTAATGGCGGCGTATGGCCGGATGAGACATAGCGCGCCCTCATCCGGCAAGGGTTCTGAATCAGCCTCCCGTTACTGCGGAAGAGGTACCCGGCACCATCACTTCGGTCGCAATGATAACGATCAACAGCCCGACCATGACCGGTACGGAGGTGCGTTTTACCACTTCAAAAGGCGAGATTTTTGCCATCCCGGCTACCGCCACGACCACGCCGGAGACCGGGGAGATCGTACGGCCCAGGTTGGATGCCTGTAGCATCGGAATCGACAGATACGCCGGGTTGATACCCGATGATTGTGCCAGCTTAGGAATCATTTCCACGAAAGCGTAGAACGGCGCGTTACCGGAACCGGTGGTCATCGCTGCCAGCATGGTCAGAATCACCAGTACCAGCATCAAAATGATGCTCGCTGAGCCAAACGAAGTGGCGATGGAGATCAGGCTCTGGATGAAGCCAATCGTGCTCAGACCCTGTGCGAAAACACCCGCCGCAACTAACAGCATCACCACGTTCGCAAACGCATCGGCCATACCGCGATACGCCACTTCCAGACCTGAATACACTTTCTGGGTGTTGAAACCCCGGACGAACTCCAGCACTGCCGCAATAAGCATACAGAGCACCAGAATCGTAATGATGTGCAATTGCGGTCCCCACTTACCATCAAAAATCAGCACTCCGATAATCGGCGTAAATGGCAGAATGGCGTAGAACGCCGGCGCCGTGGTGGTGATTTCATTTACGTCCAGCATTTCGTGGGCCGCGTTCTCTTTTTTATCCAGATAACGTTGCCAGAAATAGTGGGCTATCGCCATTCCGATGATTGCCGCAATGGAGATCGGCAGTGTGGTTTTAAAGGCAAAATCGATCAGTGGCATTTCGGCTGCTTTGGCAGCCAGCACGACGTCACCGGAGGTAGGGGAAAGGATAATTGCGGCAGGCGAGGCGCAAATGGCCGCCGCGGCACCGCGGCTGATTCCTACGTTGACCATGATCGGGAAAAGCGTCGCCATCAACAATACGCCGAGTCCGGTAGCGGATGACACTGCCAGGGACATCAGACAGGCAACAAAATAGGCGGCAATCATCAACAAATAAGGTGAATTGATGTACTGCAAAGGCTTCGACGCCAGTTTCACGACCATATCGTTCGCGCCGATGTGGGTCATATAAGCGGCAAATCCGCAGAGCATCATGATCATCATGCCAAGGTCGCCACCACGGCTCATCAGCAGGATCTTGATGTATTCAACGATATCCGTCGCGGAATAACCCGTCGTGGTCTCGCTGGAAGGCAGCACTTTATGGCCCATCAGGGCGCTGATAATCAGCAGCACCAGACCGCCAACAAAGAGCACGCCGGTTGCCGAATACCCTTTAATGATGTAGCGCGCTACACCCACAATAACCACAACTCCAATAAGGAGTTCGATAAATGTCAACATTGTTTCCCCTGTCGCGTAGACACCCAGAAGTGAAATTAAGATAATACCAATAAGTTGGTGTAAAAATGTGCCGAATAAGTGTTTGCTACTTGCTGATTAAAATCAATAAACAGAACGATTAACCGTCGGTCGGCGGCTATTTTTTTCGTTGCCGTGATGAAGGTGAAATATTTAATTTTCCAGTCTCCAGGAAAATTCCTTATTGTTTCATTTTTGTTTTGTTTATGCAGCGCTGTTGTTAATGAGTGGCGGCGAAAGAGTGCTTTCAACGTAAGAGAGTGAAAAGCATACAATATCTGACTGATAATTCAGCGATAAATAATACTGCAAAAGATAGGGTTTAATTGCAGCATTCAAAATCTTAGAACAATCTGATTCAGGTCAGCATTGCCGCTGTTAAGGTTTCATTCAAGTTATTTTTGGTATAATCAAGACTGAACTTAAGAATGGTAATAAACGTTGTGAGTACAGCTAAAAAATATTTTCTCCTTTTTTCATTTCTTTTTATTCAGTTAGCGATGCTGCCGCGTGCAGTGGCAGAAGAAAAAGGGTGGTTTAATACCTTTACAGACAATGTTGCCGAAACCTGGCAGCAACCTGAGCACTATGATTTATATATTCCCGCGATAACCTGGCATGCGCGTTTTGCCTATGACAAAGAAAAAACCGATCGTTATAACGAGCGTCCGTGGGGCGGTGGTTTTGGCCAGTCGCGCTGGGATGAAAAGGGAAACTGGCACGGCCTTTATATCATGGCTTTCAAAGATTCATGGAATAAATGGGAGCCGATCGGTGGTTATGGCTGGGAGAGCACCTGGCGACCTCTGCCGGATGACAATTTCCACCTGGGGTTAGGTTTTACCGCCGGAGTGACGGCGCGTGATAACTGGAACTATATTCCTCTTCCTGTCCTGCTGCCGCTGGCTTCCATCGGTTACGGTCCGGCAACGTTTCAGATGACCTATATCCCCGGTACTTATAACAACGGTAACGTATACTTTGCGTGGATGCGTTTTCAGTTTTGAACTGTTTAATGGCAATAAAATTCATATAAAACAAAGTGATATAAGATAGTGTCAAAAAATAACGCGACATTTATCACTTTTTGCCAAAGTTCGACTGGACAAAGTGAACCACAATTGGTGTACTGGTACCCGACACAGCATTTGTGTCTATTTTTCATGTAAAGGTAATTTTGATGTCTAAGATTAAAGGTAACGTTAAGTGGTTTAATGAGTCCAAAGGATTCGGTTTCATTACTCCGGAAGATGGCAGCAAAGACGTGTTCGTACACTTCTCTGCAATCCAGACCAATGGTTTTAAAACTCTGGCTGAAGGTCAGCGTGTAGAGTTCGAAATCACTAACGGTGCCAAAGGCCCTTCTGCTGCAAACGTAACTGCTCTGTAAGCTTACGTCAGCAAGATTTCAAAACCCGCTTATTAGCGGGTTTTTTTTGGTCTTTAGTGCGCGCTGGAGGCGGAAAATAGCCAGAATGCTAACGCCGTCATCGCAAATGATCCCAACAGGTTGACTAACACATTTAGCATTGCCCAGCCCACCCGACCTTCCTGCAGCAAAAAGACCACTTCCGCCGAAAAGGTAGAGAAGGTTGTCAGGCCGCCACAAAAGCCGGTTGTGATCAAGACTTTCCATACTGGATCGATATTAGTCATTCGACTAAACCATGCCAGTCCCACACCAATGATGAATGCACCCAGTAAATTTGCGGTCAGGGTTCCTATCGGAATCGCCTGATGCATGGGGTTAAACCGCATACTGAGCATCCATCTCGCTACACTTCCTGTGCCACCGCCAATAAAAACCGCTAAAAGAAGTTGTAACACTGCATAATCCTGCTTTTGGTTGGTATATAAGATAAGTGTAACGCTGAATAATCATCGTTGGCGAGCCTGATAAACCTGACCGGAGGAATTATGCTAGTTGCTGCAGGGCAATTTGCCGTCAGTCCTGTGTGGGAAAAAAACGCAGAGACCTGCGTCATGCTCATGTCGCAGGCGGCGGGAAACGGCGCGTCATTGCTGGTTCTGCCTGAGGCATTACTGGCGCGAGACGATACGGATCCCGACCTGTCGGTGAAATCCGCCCAGTCTCTCGAGGGGGATTTCCTGCAACAACTGTTGCGGGAAAGCGCGTCGAATACGATGACCACTATTCTCACTGTTCACGTTCCTTCGCGTCCCGGTCGTGCGGTAAACACGCTGGTGGCGCTGCGTGGGGGGAAAATTGTGGCAAGCTACGCCAAGCTACACCTCTATGATGCTTTCTCCATTCAGGAGTCCCGCAATGTTGATGCGGGTAACGTAATCGCACCGCTGCTTGACGTGGATGGACTCAGAGTGGGGCTGATGACCTGCTACGATCTGCGTTTTCCTGAACTGTCGATGGCGCTTGCGTTGCAGGGCGCTGAAGTGCTGGTGCTACCGGCGGCATGGGTCAGAGGGGCGCTGAAGGAACATCACTGGTCGACACTACTGGCTGCCCGCGCGCTCGATACCACCTGCTATATGATTGCCGCAGGGGAGTGTGGTAACAAAAATATCGGGCAGAGTCGTATTATCGATCCCCTTGGTGTGACGATTGCGGCTGCAGCAGACGTCCCGACGCTTATCATGGCGGAGATCACCGCTGAGCGAATTCGCCAGGTACGGACGCAATTACCGGTATTACGCAACCGCAGATTTGTGCCACCGCAATTATCATGACGTTTTTTTAAACACTGCTTGATTCACCTTGTTACAGATTGCTATTGTGTGCGCGCGTCAAATGACCGTTAATATTCTCAGGTTACTAAGGGCGCGCTACGCTGCCTGTTTTAAGTTAAGAAGGTATCTATGGGTGAGATTAGTATTACCAAACTGCTGGTGGTGGCCGCACTGGTCGTTCTGCTGTTTGGTACCAAGAAGTTACGTACACTGGGTGGAGACCTGGGCACGGCGATTAAGGGGTTCAAAAAAGCGATGAATGATGAAGATGCGGGCGCGAAAAAAGACGCAGACGGCAGCATTCAGGCTGAGAAACTCTCTCATAAAGAGTAATACCCGGAGCTAAATGCCTGTCCGTTTTACCCTGATGAGAAAAAACCCGCGATTAAGCGGGTTTTTTATAGGCGAAATGTAAGTATTTATTTCGAAATTACTTCACTTCCATCCCTTTCGCCTGCAGGTCAGCATGGTAAGACGAACGGACGAACGGTCCGCAGGCCGCATGGGTAAAGCCCATCGCCATGGCTTCCGCTTTCATCTCTTCAAATTCGTCCGGGCTGACATAGCGCTGAACGGGCAGGTGGTGACGGCTCGGCTGCAGATACTGTCCCAGCGTCAGCATAGTCACGCCGTGACGACGCAGATCGCGCATCACTTCAATGATTTCCGCATTCGTCTCACCGAGACCCACCATCAGACCGGATTTGGTCGGGATCTCCGGATGCGCTTCTTTAAAGCGTTCCAGTAATTTGAGCGACCAGTTGTAGTCAGCGCCCGGGCGAACCTGACGATAAATGCGCGGCACGTTCTCAAGGTTATGGTTGAAAACGTCCGGCGGAGTGGCGGTCAGAATCTCCAGGGCACGATCCATACGACCGCGGAAGTCGGGGACCAGCGTTTCAATCTTAATCGTAGGACTTTTCTCACGAATAGCGGTAATGCAATCGGCAAAGTGCTGAGCGCCACCGTCACGCAGGTCATCACGGTCAACTGAGGTGATAACGACATAGCGCAGGGCCATGTCGGCAATCGTTTGTGCCAGCTTAACCGGTTCGTTGGCGTCCGGCGCCACAGGGCGGCCGTGGGCCACATCACAGAACGGGCAGCGACGGGTACAAATAGCGCCGAGGATCATAAACGTGGCGGTACCGTGGTTGAAACACTCCGCCAGGTTTGGGCAAGAGGCTTCTTCACAAACAGAATGCAGGCCATTCTTACGCATTGCTGCTTTGATGCCCTGGATACGAGTGGAGTCCGCTGGAAGCTTAATTTTCATCCATTCCGGCTTGCGCAGCAGGGCTTCGCGCTCTGTTGCCACATTTTTGACCGGGATAAGGGCCATCTTATCGGCATCGCGGTATTTAACACCGCGTTCCATCACAATGGGTTTACTCATAGCGTGCGTGTTCCAGTTGCGAATAACGAGGGAAAGCGTTTCGATTCAAGGGAATGTTGTATTTATCAACTATTTTTGAATTCACTACACGCAGTATATCATTTAAACGGGCCTGAAAGCAGCCTGAGTGACCGGCAAAATGTAAAATAGTTGTTGTTTTGTGCCATTTGCCTGGCATCAGTTTTGACCGGGTCGCAACATTTCTTTTTCAGAAGGCGTCGCGGATCACTGCGATGACGTTCTCCAGTACCGGATCGCGTAAGCTCAGCTTGTTGTAGTGCAGTGAGAAGTCGATTTTCTCATGGTTCAGGGATGGATGGGGGATCCGCTGAAGCGGCCAGCAGTGGCTGAACAGCGTGAAGAAGCGCGCGGGCATAATACCCACCAGATCGCTGTGAGCAATGAGTGATGCCAGCGTGAAAATATTGTAGCTGCTAAAGCTGATTTGCCGATCGGGGAACAATTCCTGGATACGTTGGCGCAGGAGCGTGAAGCTTTGTCCTTCGATCATCAGCAGACTATGTTCAGCGTCATCGAGGGCTTCAGGGGTCAGGGTACGCGTCAGGGAAGGGTGATTCTGGCGGCAGACCAGTTCGATTTTGTCAGAAAACAGAACATGGTTCTCTACTGCGCGGTTGCTGTAGATGTGGTTATCAATAATCAAATCACTCTGAAACTGACTGAGTTGCGTTTCGGCATCATGGACGGGAATGTTACGCAGATGCAGTTGTGGATGGCTCGTTTTGATGGCGTGATAAATTGTCGGCATGACCAGCGCGCCGATAGACGGAGTGGTCCCGATAGTTATCGTCCGTTGTTTATCGTAGCTGCCGGTGAGATCCAGCGCGCCGAGAATGGATTCCAGCCCCTGGCTGATATACTCATGCAGATGGGTGGCATAAGTCGTGGGCGTCACGCCCTGGCCTTTTCGAATAAACAGGGGATCGGGAAATATTGTGCGCAGTTTCTGAATGGACTGGCTGATCGCTGAAGGAGTCAGATTGAGAACTTTCGCGGCGTTGACGATTCCTTTATGAACATAAACGGCTTCAAAAATAGTCAGCAGGTTCAGGTCTATATTTCTCAGCGTTCTGAAAATTTGCGGCTTATCTTCGGGTCGGTGTTCGTAGAAATGTCCTTTCGGCTTACTATTTTCACTCACGTTCTAACTCCAATTTAATTCACTTTATAAATAATAGTGATGCTTGTATTTGTTGTAAGCATGCGTTTTGCACCACTATTGTTCATCTCGCGGTATCGATAACCTTTTTATAGCAATGGATTGAAGGTTTAACGTTCGTATAAAGAAAAATCCTACGTCGTTTTTTATGACGGAGAAAACTCGTTAAAAATTCAAACTAAGACAAACAGAAAATATAGAAACCAGGAGACATTGTAAAGCATTTGAGCCGGAAGGGTGACAATGGCCCCCGATTTTTTGGGCCATTGCATTCAATAAGTTAAGCGGAAATATATTCGTAAGGGGGATTATTTAGCAGTGCTAAAATATTGGCTAATAATCGTGGTTGGATATTATCTGTCGTGACCTGGCTATCCCATTGAGATATTTTTGCCATTTCCATGCCGGCATAACCGCAGGGATTAATTCGTAAGAAAGGCGAGAGATCCATATTAACGTTTAATGCCAGTCCATGGAATGAGCAACCGCGACGAATACGCAAACCGAGGGAACATATTTTCTTTTCACCGACATAAACGCCAGGGGCATCTGCACGCGGGTGAGCGTCAATATCCAGTTCAGCCAGAGTATTCACGACAGTCTGTTCCAGCAACGTGATCAATTCCCGCACGCCCAGTTTACGTCGCTTCAGGTTCAACAAAACGTACATAACCTGTTGACCTGGCCCATGGTAAGTGACCTGCCCACCGCGATCGCTTTGAATGACCGGAATATCGCCGGGCATTAAAACATGTTCCGCTTTCCCTGCCTGACCCTGGGTGAAAACCGGATAGTGCTCAACCAGCCAGATTTCATCGGGAGTCTGTTCATCGCGGGTGTTGGTAAAGTCGTGCATGGCCTGGGAGACGGGTTCGTAGGGTTGAAGACCGAGCTGGCGGACCAGTATTTTATCCTGAGACAAAACAGCATCTCCGTAGAGAAGTAATCAATGGGGGAGGGAAGTATATCACAGTGAAGAGGAGGCGAGGTGGGCGCCCGAACATGGTCGGGGCCCGAACCTGTATTACAGAACCATACGGACGATTTCGATGTTACCGAGTTCTTCGTACAGCGTTTCAACCTGCTCAATATGGGTCGCGTTGATGGTAATCGAGACCGAGTGGTAATTGCCTTTGCTGCTGGGTTTTACCGTCGGAGAGTAATCACCTGGCGCATGGCGCTGTACCACTTCAACCACCTGTTCAACCAGCTCAGGTAACGCCTGCCCCATAACTTTGTAAGTAAAAGGAGTAGGGAATTCAAGCAGTTCGTTAAGTTTGGTTTTCATGTCAGCTCCGGCGTAACGTAAATAAATAACAACTCCCGCCAGAGGGCGGGAGTTTTACTGATGCTTAGTATATGGGGATGGAAATCACACTTTCAAGTGTTCAATTTTTAACCAAACCAGTGATGGAACATTAACTTAATGTAATCAATGATTTTGCTGAAGAAGTTACCTTCCGGGATTTCCTGCAGCACGACCAGAGGGCGCTGCTCAATGGTTTTACCGTCAAGCTGGAAGTTGATGGTACCGACCACCTGATTTTTCTGCAGCGGCGCATGCAGCTCCGTGCTGTTCAGTACATAGCTGGCTTTCAGGTCTTTCATACGGCCACGCGGAATGGTCAGATACACATCTTTATCAACCCCTAAGGAGGCGCGATCGGTATCACCAAACCAGGACGGTTCAGAGGCGAATTCTTTGCCTGCTTTCAGCGGGTTAACCGTTTCGAAGAAACGGAAACCCCAGGTCAGCAGTTTTTTGCTTTCCGTTTCACGTCCTTTATAGGTACGCCCGCCCATGACCGCGGAGATCAAACGCATCTGACCTTCGGTCGCCGAGGCCACCAGGTTGTAGCCTGCTTTATCGGTATGACCAGTCTTGATGCCATCTACTTTCAGGCTGTTGTCCCACAGCAAACCGTTACGGTTCAACTGACGGATGCCGTTAAAGGTGAACTCTTTCTCTTTATAGACGGAATATTCGTTAGGAACGTCGCGGATTAGCGCTTGTCCAATCAGCGCCATATCACGAGCGGAACTGTACTGACCGTCGGCATCCAGACCGTGAACCGTCTGGAAATGGGTATTTTTCAGACCCAGCGCATTCACATAGCTGTTCATCAGACCGACAAACGCATCCTGACTGCCCGCCGCAAAGTCAGCCATCGCGACGCAGGCGTCATTACCAGACTGCAGGTTAATCCCGCGAATCAGTTGCGATACCGGAACCTGCATGCCTGGCTTCAGGAACATCAGCGATGAGCCTTTAAAGACCGGATTACCCGTGGCCCAGGCATCATTACCGATAGTGACCAGATCCGTTTCTTTAAATTTGCCCGCTTTCATTGCCTGACCGATAACGTAACTGGTCATCATTTTGGTCAGACTGGCCGGGTCGCGACGCGTATCGGCGTTTTGTTCGGCCAGCACTTTACCGGAGTTATAGTCAATGAGGATGTAAGACTCCGCGTCGATCTGCGGAACACCCGGGATCATGGTTTTGATATTCAGGTCATCGGCATGCGCGCCTGAAATAGCGGCTGTACAAAGAGCCGTGGTGAGCGCCATGCGCTGCAGGAAACGAGCGGAAAAAGTGGTCTTCATGGTCTGAACTACGACGTCCGTGATGGAATTAAAAAAAGTGCCCTACTATAGCAAATGCAATACCGGCAGGCATCTGACTTTCCGCATGACTTTGTTAACGTAGTTAACGTCATTTACAGAAACTGACACTTCAGATGCCCTTGTTACGTTACTGTGCGCCGGTAATGAAGGACTGTAATTGGGCTTCAGATTGTAAGCGCTGCTGCAGCGCACTGGCTTGTGCTTTACTGGCGAACGGCCCGAGCTGAATACGCCACACGGCGCCGTTCTGCGTGACGCGTCCAGGTACGCCAAACTGCTGGCCTAAGCGCTGTTGATATTGTTGGGCACGCCCCTGATCGCTCACCGCGCCGACCTGGACTACGTAACTGCCGCTGGCCGAAGCGGCGGCAGGCGCAGCCGTCGCAGCGGGTGTTGCTGCCGGTGCACTGACTGGTGCGCTAACGGGAGCTGCAGCCGCGGGCTGTGGCGCTGGCGTCGGTTCACTGCCTTCCAGTACACCTGCTGCCAGAGTCGTCGGGGCACCCAGGAACCCACTACTCTGAACCGGTGCGCCGGCATTATCTTCACTTTGCAAGGTGGAATTGCTGATGGCGCGAACGTCACCCTGAGGCTGCATCGCTTCCGGTGCGGAGGAGGCGCTGCCCATGCCGCCGCTCAGATCCGGACGTGAGGGCAGGGCATAAGTCTGTTTGGCCACGGTGGTACAGGCCATACCCGGACCAGACAATGAACCATCCTGTGCGACAATAATTGGGTCGATACGCACTTTGGTGTTATTGGAGGTGTTCAGACGGTCGGCAGCGGCACGCGACAGCGAAATCACGCGATCGTTGCCATAGGGACCTCGATCGTTAATGCGCACCACGATCATCCGTCCATTGGCGAGGTTAGTGATCCGCGCATAGCTCGGGATCGGTAACGTCGGATGCGCAGCGGTGAGCTGCATAGGATCGAACGCTTCGCCTGAGGCGGTCAGATTGCTACCGGGCTCGGCATCGTAGATCGCCGCGAACCCTGCCTGACTAAAGCGCGAGACATCCTGCACTATCTTGTAGCTCTTCCCGTCTCGCTGATAATCCTGATTAGCGCTCGGGTTGAGAGGTTCAAAACGCGGATCGGCTCCGCTGATTTCAACGACGGGCCCATTACATACCGCCGGCTGCGGCGCGACGGTGTTCTGTTGCTGACCATCATCACTCGTACATGCCGCGAGCAGCATAATTCCTGCTACGACGCAGACTCCAGGCAACTGCTTACGCATTGCGCACCCCTTACACGCTTTTCGATAACATTTTTCTGTGGGTGTGGATCGACATGACAATCCCGAACCCGGCCATCAACACGATCAGTGCTGAGCCTCCGTAACTGACCAACGGAAGCGGAACGCCTACAACAGGCAGAATCCCACTCACCATACCAATATTAACGAAGACATAAACGAATAAAATCAACATTAAGCCACCAGCCATCACGCGACCAAAGGTGGTTTGTGCGTGGGCGGCGATCCACAGGCCACGCATAATCAGCAGTATATACAGCGCCAGCAGGATCAGTATCCCAATCAGACCCAGCTCTTCCGCCAGGACAGCGAAGATAAAGTCGGTGTGGCGTTCGGGTAAAAATTCCAGTTGCGACTGGGTACCGTGTAACCATCCCTTACCGCTCAGACCGCCGGAACCAATCGCAATTTTAGACTGAATGATGTGGTAACCGGCACCCAACGGGTCGGTTTCCGGGTCGAGTAACATCATTACACGCTGACGCTGATAATCGTGCATCAGGAAGAACCACAGGATCGGAATGAACGCCGCGAGCAGCAGCACAGCGACGCCAATTAAACGCCAGCTCAGACCCGAGAGGAACAGCACGAACAGGCCGGAAAGCGCGACCAGAATCGAGGTCCCGAGGTCAGGCTGTGCCGCCACCAACAGCGTCGGCATAAAAATCAGCACCAGCGCGATGGCCGTGTTCTTCAGGGACGGCGGACAGACGTCGCGGTTGATAAAGCGTGCGACCATCAGAGGAACCGCGATTTTGGCGATTTCAGAAGGCTGAAAACGTACAATGCCGAGATCCAGCCAACGCTGCGCGCCTTTGGATATTGCCCCGAATGCATCGACCGCCACCAGCAGAATAATACAGAAAATATAGAGATACGGCGCCCAACCTTCATAGACGCGCGGCGGGATCTGCGCCATGACCACCATGATCACCAGCCCCATCGTAATCTGACCGACTTTACGCTCCATCATGCCAATGTCCTGGCCGCTGGCGCTCCAGATAACCAGTGAGCTGTAAACCAACAGCGCCAGCAAAATCAGTAACATGGTGGGATCAATATGGATTTTATCCCAGAATGTTTTTTTGTTCGGATTATCCGTCATGGTTATTGATCCTCCGCCGCTGCAACCGCCGGGTTTTCCGCTGGCAGATCGGTGTTGTTATCGCCCAACATGATGTGGTCAAGAATCTGACGCATAATGGTCCCCACCGCCGGACCCGCCCCCCCGTTTTCCAGGATGATGGCGACGGCCACCTGCGGGTTGTTATACGGTGCAAATGCGGTCATCAGTTTATGGTCACGCAGACGCTCGGCAATTTTATGCGCGTTATAGGTTTCATTGGCTTTCAGGCCAAAGACCTGTGCGGTACCGGATTTAGCGGCAATTTTATATGGCGCGCTGGCAAAATATTTATGCGCGGTCCCGTTGCCACGGTTGGCGACGCCATACATGCCGTCTTTCGCCAGTTCCCAATAACCAGAATGAATATCGCCGACCGGTGGCTCCTG
Organism: Citrobacter sp. RHB20-C16; assembly: GCF_013890155.1. Classification (NCBI taxonomy): domain Bacteria; kingdom Pseudomonadati; phylum Pseudomonadota; class Gammaproteobacteria; order Enterobacterales; family Enterobacteriaceae; genus Citrobacter; species Citrobacter sp. RHB20-C16. The sequence continues at coordinate 1,610,857 of NZ_CP057630.1, forward strand.
CGGTTGTACCCAGGGAACCTTCTTGCCGTTTTCTGCGGTACTCATCAGCAGATGAGGCACCTTCACGACGCCGTCATTAATCAGGATCATCAGCGCCTTACTCATCTGAATCGGCGTTGCCGTCCAGTAGCCCTGACCGATGCCGACCGGAATGGTATCGCCCTGATACCAGGGTTTTTTAAAGCGTTTGAGCTTCCATTCGCGGGTAGGCATGTTGCCGGAACGCTCTTCCGCCAGGTCGATACCGGTATAGTGACCGTAACCGAATTTGCCCATCCACTCGGAGAGGCGATCGATCCCCATGTCATAGGCGACCTGATAGAAGAAGGTATCCGCCGATTCTTCCAGTGATTTAGTAATGTTCAGGTGTCCGTGACCCCATTTCTTCCAGTCACGGTAGCGTTTTTCCGAGCCGGGCAACTGCCACCAGCCAGGGTCAAACAGGCTGGTATTACGGGTGATAACGCCGGCGCTTAATGCAGACACCGCGACATACGGTTTCACCGTCGACGCAGGTGGATAAACCCCCTGCGTTGCGCGGTTGACCAGCGGCGTGTTCGGATCGTTAAGCAAACCGGAATAGTCTTTACTGGAGATACCATCGACGAACAGGTTCGGGTCGTAACTGGGCATCGAAACCAGCGCCAGCACGCCGCCGGTGCGCGGGTCGGTGACCACCACGGCCGCGCGGCTACCGGCAAGCAGCGTCTCGATATACTGCTGAAGTTTGAGATCCAGCGTCAGGTAGATGTCGTGTCCGGCCTGTGGGGGGACTTCTTTGAGCTGACGGATGACGCGACCACGGTTGTTGACCTCGACTTCCTCGTAGCCGGTTTGACCGTGCAGCACATCTTCGTAGTAGCGCTCAATCCCCAGTTTCCCGATGTCATGCGTCGCGGCGTAGTTGGCCAGTTTGCCGTCTTTATCCAGTCGCTCAACGTCTTTATCGTTAATCTTCGACACGTAGCCAATGACGTGGGTAAGTGCGGAACCGTATGGGTAGAACCGGCGCTTATACCCTTTCACTTCCACACCCGGGAAGCGGTACTGGTTCACGGCAAAACGCGCAACCTGTACTTCGGTGAGGTTGGTTTTGACGGGAATAGAGGTAAAGCGGTGGGAACGTGCGCGCTCTTTCTTGAAGGCGGCAATATCGTCATCGGTCAGATCGACAACGCTGCGCAGGGCATCCAGCGTTTGCTGCACGTTATCAACCTTCTCGGGCATCATTTCGACCTGATAAATGGTGCGGTTCAGGGCGAGAGGAATGCCATTACGGTCATAAATAATGCCGCGGCTGGGGGCGATAGGCACCAGCTTAATCCGGTTCTCATTCGAGCGAGTCTGGTAATCGGTAAAACGGACGATCTGCAAGTTATACAGATTGGCGATAAGCACGCCGGTGAGCAGTAAGATACCCAAAAAAGCGACCAGCGCCCGGCGCACAAATAGCGCGGACTCAGCCGTATAGTCGCGAAAAGAATTCTGTAATTTCATCCGCTGCTTAGTCTACTCAAGCTCAATGATCACTCACGGTGATAAGGGTGATTAGTGGTAATGCTCCACGCCCGATACAGGCTCTCTGCCACCAGCACCCGGACAAGCGGATGGGGAAGCGTGAGTGCAGAGAGCGACCAACTTTGTTCTGCCGCGGCTTTGCAGGCAGGGGATAATCCTTCCGGCCCGCCAATTAACAGGCTGACATCACGACCGTCCAGTTTCCAGCGTTCCAGTTCGGTCGCCAGTTGCGGCGTGTCCCAGGGCTTACCGGGAATATCCAGGGTGACGATGCGATTTTTGCCAGCGGCAGCCAGCATCTGCTCACCCTCTTTGTCGAGAATACGCTTGATATCCGCGTTCTTGCCGCGTTTGCCGGCCGGAATTTCGATCAGCTCAAAAGGCATGTCTTTGGGAAAACGCCGCAGGTACTCGGTAAAACCGGTTTGTACCCAGTCGGGCATTTTCGTGCCTACCGCGACAAGTTGAAGCTTCACGCATTAACTCCAGAGTTTTTCCAGCTCATACAGGCGACGGCTCTCTTCCTGCATAACGTGGACAATCACTTCACCCAGGTCAACGACGATCCAGTCGGCGACGCTCTCACCTTCCACGCCCAGCGGCAGCATTCCCGCAGCGCGAGATTCCTGCACAACGTGGTCAGCAATAGACATAACGTGACGGCTGGAAGTACCGGTACAGATGATCATGCAGTCGGTGATACTGGATTTGCCCTGAACGTCTAAGGCGATGATGTCCTGACCTTTAAGGTCATCAATTTTGTCGATAACAAAATCCTGGAGTGCTTTACCCTGCAAGTTTTCCCCCTGGGTGCATGAATGAGTATTAATAAGCCTGTCAGTATACCTGAACCCACCGGCTTTTCGGGACAAATGTCACCGGGCGACTTTGGAAAGTGGGCTATCATCCCACCCCATGCAACAGAATGCATCGCCATTTTTGTAAAACAATTTCTGCAAAACGCTGAAGGGCGGGAAAAGTCTGGCAGCGGAGAATAGCAGCCTGTCCGGGGGTGTCAATGGGCGGAGCGTTGCTGGCAGTAAAAAACAGATATTTTACTCGCCGGGCGTCCATATCGCTCTGCTGTTGAGAACCCGAAGCGTGGCAAAATCGCCAGTAAAATCAACGGCACTCCAGCAGCCTTGCTCAACGCGAAAATGCCACATCGCCGCGGCGGGCATGGCAAGCAACCGGGCGATTAACAGGCTGAGAACACCCTGATGGCTGACTATCAGCACATGATCATGGTGCTGATAGTCAGCGAGGATCGAAATTGCCTGCTCAACGCGCTGGGCGAAAGCCTGAAATCCTTCCCCATTGGTGGGAACGGCATTTTGCCAGTCGTTGCACCAGGCCGCGTAGTTTTCGGCATCTTCGCGGGCCAGATCCTGGTGATGACGCATCTCCCAGTCACCAAAAAACATCTCATTGAGCTCAGGCTTCACCTGTAGCGGCAGTTCACGTCCCTGAAGCACTAAGCGCGCCGTGTGCTGCGCGCGCTCCAGTTCGCTACACAGCACCTGCTTAAAGGGAACCTGGCGAAGCAGTGTATTCAGCGTTTGCGCTTGCGCCACGCCGCGCCCGGTCAACGGTGTGGGGGCATGACCGCTGTACAATCCCGCCACATTAGCCTCGGTTTCACCATGACGAACTAACCAGAGTCGCATTTATCCCTCGTGATACGTATTCGCGCAAAACATGATATTCGCCCTGAATGCGCGCGCTAATTTCTCTAAAATAGCCTCTTTTGCCAGGAGCGGCACGATGTCTCTATTCCAAAGCGCCCACGGCGGTAATATCCGTGAGGCGGCTGAGTTTCTCGGGATCTCGCCCGAGAAGTTGCTGGATTTTAGCGCGAATATTAATCCACTGGGTATGCCTGAAACGGTAAAACGCGCCATTGTCGACAATTTACACCTTGCCGAGCGCTATCCTGACGTCGATTACCGCCATCTGCATCAGGCACTGGCCCGACATCATCAGGTTCCCGTCGAATGGATCCTCGCCGGAAACGGTGAGACGGAGTCGATCTTTACTCTGGTGAACGGTTTGAAACCGCGGCGAGCGATGATCGTCGCGCCGGGATTTGCCGAATACCGCCGCGCGTTGCAGTGGAGCGAATGCGCGATTGATACGTTCATGCTGCGTGAAGAGGATGGCTGGCAACTGACCGGGGCGATTCTTGATGCGTTAACGGCAGAACTGGACTGTCTGTTTTTGTGCACGCCTAACAATCCCACCGGATTACTGCCGGAGCGGGCGTTACTCGAGGCGATTGCCGGGCGCTGTCAGGCGCTAAATATTGCGCTGATTCTTGATGAAGCATTTATCGATTTTATCGCAGACGAAGCGGGATTTATTCCGCTGTTAAAGGATAACCCGCATATCTGGGTTCTGCGTTCACTGACAAAATTCTATGCCATCCCGGGACTGCGGCTGGGATATCTCCTTAACAGCGATGTGCAGGCGGTCGCGGCGATGAGGGCGCGCCAGATGCCGTGGTCGATCAACGCTTTTGCTGCACTGGCAGGGGAACAGGTGCTGGAGGATACCGCGTATCAACAGGCGACATGGCAGTGGTTGCGGGAAGAGGGCGGACGTTTTTATCAGCAGCTGTGTGCGCTGTCGGGACTGACGGTCTATCCCGGTCAGGCGAATTATCTTCTGCTGCGTTGCGAAACCGATCTCCAGCGCGCTTTGCTGACGCGACATATTCTGATCCGCAGTTGCGCCAATTACCCAGGTCTTGATGGACGCTATTTCCGCGTGGCAATACGCAGTCAGGAAGAGAACAACCGCCTGCTGGCGGCGTTAACCGAAGTACTTAGCGATACAGTCCATGCTCATTGATATAGTCCAGCACCGCGTGCGGCATCAGATCATCACACGGTTCGCCGTTTTCCAGCCGCTCGCGGATGATCGTGGCGGAAATATTGAACCACGGCGTCTCGGCGAGATAAATTTTCCCTGCCGGTAGCTGGTGCAGATCGTCCGGCGTATTCGTCAGATGTTGATCCAGCCAATGCTGATGCTGTTCCTGCGCCATTTCAAGCGGATAGCCCGGACGGCGGCAGACAATCAGATGGGTATTGTCGAGAATGGTTTCGTAGTCGTGCCAGGTCGGGAAGGTCAGCAACGAGTCCTGGCCGATGATAAACGCCAGTGGGGCATCTGGACCTTGCTCTTCACGCCAGGCCTTTAGCGTTTGCGCCGTATAGGAAGGGGTGTCGTGCTTTAGTTCGCGCTCATCAAGGATAAACAACGGCTTGTCGGCAATTGCCAGTTCAAGCATAGTTTTGCGCTGTTCACTCGTCGCCTCTGGCTGCGGGCGATGAGGGGGAACATTATTAGGCATCACGATGACCCGTGATAAACCAATCAGATTGGCCAGCGTTTCCACGGGTTTGAGGTGACCATAGTGCACCGGATCAAAGGTGCCGCCAAAGAGTGCCTGTAACGATTTCATATCAGCCATCAATAAAAACTTCAGCCAGCGCTTTGTGGCAAATCAGCAGTGAGAGCCCTTCAAGCTCCGCCCAGACCGACTGGCCATAGTCCTGCTTCAGCGTGATTTCCGTACGTGTCAGTAACTGGACCGCCTGACGTAACTGCGCCGGACTCAGTCGATTCAGCGCGTCGCCAATCATGCCCCGACGGTTTTGCCAGACGCGATGCTTATCAAAAAGCGTGCGCAGCGGGGTATGGGCCGACTGGCGTTTCAGCGTAACCAGCAGCAACAGTTCACGTTGCAGGGTTCGCAGCAAAATAACCGGTTCGCTGCCTTCCAGACGTAACTGCTGAAGAATGTGCAGTGCGCGCTTACTTTTGCCCATGATCAGCGCATCCACCCAATGGAATGGGGTGAAGTGGGCGGCATCATTAACGGCCTGCTCGACGCGAGGCAGGGTGAGCTTACCGTCGGGCCACAACAAGGACAAACGTTCCAGCGCCTGCGCCAGCGCCAGCAGGTTACCTTCATAGCAATAGCACAACAGTTGATTTGCTGCGTCGTCCAGCTGCAGATTATTTTGTTTTGCGCGCGCCGCCACCCAGCGGGGAAGTTGCGCCTGCTCCGGCGTCTGACAACTGATCTGTACGCTTCGATCGGTCAGCGCTTTAAACCATGCGGCATTTTCCTGGGCTTTGCTGAGCTTGTTACCGCGTACGATCAGCAGCAGATCGTCATGCAGCAACTGAACCAACGTTGCCAGTTGTTCATTAATCGCGGCATTCGGACCGTTTTCGGGCAGTAGCAACAACAGCGTCTGACGGCTGGCGAACAGACTCATCGCCTGGCATTGCGAGAATAATGCGTTCCAGTCGGTATTGTTGTCGAGAGTAAACGTGTGGTGTTCGTCGAACCCCTGCGTTGCCGCAACCTGACGGATGGCATCCTGGCCTTCCTGCAACAACAATGGGTCGTTTCCAAGGAGCAGATACGCCGCGCGCAACCCTTCAGAGAGTTGCGCGCGGAGTTGTTCAGGGTACAACCGAATCATCAGTTACCCAGCGTGCTGGAGACACGCGTTGAAGAGGAAGCGGGAGCCGCTTCTTTATCGTCAACGGCAACCTCTTCTTGCGATGAGAGACGATCCGCAGCATGTACGCTTGGCAGCTTACGAATTAATTGCTCCGCCGCTCTGTCGTACATTTCTTTGATGATCATATCCTGCTCGTTATCCTTCGCCAGCGCCATCTGTGGGTTGTCGAAGAACGAACGGAATACCCGGACGCTGATAGGATAAATATCGTGACCAGGAATCAATACTGACGCATTAACCGTCATAATCATCTGATATTCCGCTGTCTGCCCATTCTGGAAGACAGATGCGGTATCTTTCGAAATGCTGACCCGACCCAGACGCAGAGACGGTACGTCTTTACGCAGCGTACTCTTATCCAGTAGCTCAACGTCGTTCAGACGCAGTTGGTTACGCACCGCACGGCTTAGCGGACCGTTCGGATCCCCCGTGTCCAGAATCATGGTTTTCATGGTGTCCGGAACCTGCGTGGTATTGCGCAGGTGCCAGCCACATCCGGCGGTGGTTAACACCGCCAGAGATAACAACAATGTTGCCAGATATCGCACGCTTCCTCCCGCGCTTAGCCAACGACCAGATTGAGGAGTTTACCCGGTACGTAAATCACTTTACGCACGGTAACGCCATCAAGATATTTAGCGACCAGATGTTCCTGGCCAGCACGTTCACGAACCTGCTCTTCTGTCGCATTCACCGGAACGGTGATTTTACCGCGCACCTTGCCGTTAACCTGAACCACGACCAGGGTGGAGTCTTCGACCATTGCAGCATTGTCCGCAACTGGCCACGGCGCGTTGTCGATGTCGCCTTCGCCTTTCAGCGCCTGCCACAGCGTAAAGCAGACGTGTGGGGTGAACGGGTTAAGCATCCGGACTACCGCCAGCAGCGCTTCCTGCATCAGCGCGCGATCCTGCTCGTCATCCTGCGGGGCTTTCGCCAGCTTGTTCATCAGCTCCATCACGGCGGCAATCGCGGTGTTGAAGGTCTGACGGCGGCCGATATCATCGGTCACTTTAGCGATCGTTTTGTGTACATCGCGACGCAGCGCTTTCTGATCTTCTGTCAGCACGTCAACGTTCAGCGACGCAACATCGCCACGGGAAGTGTGTTCATACACCAGTTTCCAGACACGTTTCAGGAAGCGGTTAGCGCCTTCCACGCCGGACTCCTGCCATTCCAGCGTCATATCAGCCGGAGAGGCGAACATCATAAATAGACGCACGGTATCCGCGCCGTAACGCTCAACCATTACCTGCGGGTCGATACCGTTGTTTTTCGACTTGGACATTTTGCTCATGCCGGTATACACCAGCTCATGGCCCGCCGCGTCTTTCGCCTTCACGATACGGCCTTTCTCGTCGCGTTCAACGATCGCATCCACCGGAGAAACCCAGTTACGCTCGCCGTTTTCGCCCACATAGTAGAACGCATCCGCCAGTACCATCCCCTGACACAGCAACTGTTTCGCCGGTTCGTCAGAGTTCACCATGCCGGCATCGCGCATCAGTTTGTGGAAGAAGCGGAAGTAGAGCAGGTGCATGATGGCATGTTCGATACCGCCAATGTAAATATCTACCGGCAGCCAGTAGTTTGCCGCTTTGGAATCCAGCATCCCTTCCTGATACTGCGGACAGGTGTAGCGCGCATAGTACCAGGATGACTCCATAAAGGTGTCGAAAGTGTCAGTTTCGCGCAGTGCAGGCTGGCCATTAACGGTGGTTTTTGCCCATTCAGGATCGGCTTTGATCGGGCTGGTGATGCCGTCCATCACGACATCTTCCGGCAGGATCACCGGCAATTGATCTTCCGGCGTTGGCAGCACGGTGCCGTCTTCCAGCGTGACCATCGGGATCGGCGCACCCCAGTAACGCTGACGGGAAACGCCCCAGTCGCGCAGACGGTAGTTGATCTTACGCTCGCCCACGCCTTTGGCGGCCAGCTTATCGGCAATGGCGTTGAAGGCCGCGTCGAAGGCCAGACCGTCAAATTCGCCAGAGTTAAACAGAACGCCTTTATCGGTCATCGCCTGTTCGGAAAGATCCGGCTCTGAACCATCGGCTGCCAGGATAACCGGTTTAATGGTTAAGCCGTATTTGGTGGCAAATTCGTAGTCGCGCTGATCGTGACCCGGTACGGCCATGACCGCGCCAGTGCCGTATTCCATCAGCACAAAGTTAGCCGCCCAGACCGGGATTGCTTCACCGGTCAGCGGGTGAACCGCTTTGAAACCGGTGTCGACGCCTTTTTTCTCCATGGTCGCCATGTCAGCTTCGGCCACTTTGGTGTTACGGCATTCGTCGATAAAGGCTGCCAGTTCAGGGTTGTTCTCTGCCGCTTTCTGCGCCAGCGGGTGACCAGCGGCAACCGCCAGGTAGGTGGCACCCATAAAGGTGTCCGGGCGGGTCGTGTAAACGGTCAGCGTGTTGTCATAATCGTTCACGTTGAAGGTGATTTCCACGCCTTCAGAACGACCAATCCAGTTGCGCTGCATCGTTTTCACGGTGTCAGGCCAGTGATCCAGTTTATCCAGGGAGTCGAGCAGTTCATCGGCATAGGCGGTGATTTTAATAAACCACTGTGGGATCTCTTTACGCTCAACTTTGGTGTCGCAGCGCCAGCAGCAGCCGTCGATAACCTGTTCGTTCGCCAGTACGGTCTGATCGTTCGGGCACCAGTTGACCGCAGAGGTCTTTTTGTAGACCAGACCTTTTTTGTACAGTTCGGTGAAGAATTTCTGCTCCCAGCGATAGTATTCCGGGGTACAGGTCGCCAGCTCGCGGCTCCAGTCATAGCCAAAGCCCAGCATTTTGAGCTGGTTCTTCATGTAGGCGATATTATCGTAGGTCCACGGTGCCGGCGCGGTGTTGTTTTTTACCGCCGCGCCTTCTGCAGGCAGACCGAATGCGTCCCAGCCGATAGGCTGCAGCACGTTTTTGCCCAGCATGCGCTGATAACGGGCGATCACGTCACCGATGGTGTAGTTACGTACGTGGCCCATGTGTAGTCGACCAGAAGGATAGGGAAGCATAGACAGGCAGTAATACTTCTCTTTGCTCTCGTCTTCGGTAACTTCAAATGTGCGCTTCTCATCCCAGTGAAGCTGTACTTTGGATTCTATCTCTTCCGGGCGGTATTGCTCTTGCATGGCAGCCAGTGGTCCTGTTTTCAATACAGCTACAAACGTAGCTTCGATGTGGTGTTTCAGATCCGCATAGCATAGCCCAAACGCCTGCGTCAAAACAGCCTTTCGCGCATTCAGGTTCGAATTCACGCCACGGTAATCCTTGCACGAATTTACATACTCTGTGGACAGTCTTGCAAAGCGCAACCCAAATAACGTCTATTATTATAGACAGTTAACGACCCAGGAGGCGAAACGATGAACAAGGTTGCTCAATATTACCGTGAACTGGTGGCGTCATTAAGTGAACGTCTGCGCAATGGCGAGCGTGATATCGATGCGCTGGTGGAACAGGCGCGGCAGCGGGTTTTGCAGGCCGGGGAGTTAACGCGAACCGAAGTGGACGAACTGACGCGCGCTGTCAGACGTGACCTGGAAGAGTTTGCCATCAGCTACGAAGAGAGTCTGGAAGAGGAGTCCGACAGCGTCTTTATGCGGGTAATCAAAGAGAGCCTGTGGCAGGAACTGGCGGATATCACCGACAAAACGCAGCTCGAATGGCGTGAAGTGTTTCAGGATCTAAGTCATCACGGGGTATATCACAGCGGCGAAGTGGTGGGCCTGGGCAATCTGGTCTGTGAAAAGTGTCATTTTCACTTGGCGGTGTATACGCCGGATGTGTTGCCATTGTGCCCAAAATGTGGACACGACCAGTTTCAGCGTCGTCCGTTTGAACCGTAATCTAGTCTGATGCCGAGGTTGACGCATCTTATCAGGCCTACGGTGACTCATTACGTAGGCCGAATAAGCGTCAGCACCGTCCGGCATTGGTCATGCGTAAAACTGTAGCCGTTCTGCCAGCAGGTCTACAAATCCCTGACGATCGACATCCACCATCACGGTGGCATTCGGTTTATTGCCCGTCAGGAAGTAATAGTCCACCACGGTCATCCCCTGAGTGTATTTCCCCTGAGTTTCCACCCCAACCCAGCGTTCAACGGTGGTAAACAGTTCGGGTTTCAACAGCCAGGCGATGGTGCACGGGTCGTGCAGCGGTGCGCCGATAAATCCCCATTTCTCGTCTTTATGATACTCGAGGAAGAAGTCGAGTAGTTCAGCAACGATCGTGGAAACCGGGTTACCAATGGCGCGGAAGCGTTCGGTATCTGCGACATGAATTTGTGCTTTATGCGTGACGTCCAGACCGGCCATCACCACCGGAATCCCCGACTGGAAGACGATTTCTGCGGCTTCAGGGTCGACATAGATATTGAATTCGGCGGCAGGCGTCCAGTTGCCCAACCCCATCGCGCCGCCCATGATCACGATACGGGCGATTTTGTCACGCAGTTCAGGATGGCTGTTCAGCAACAGTGCGACGTTGGTTTGCGGCCCGGTTGAGACAAGGGTGACCGGTTGTGTGCTCTCGCGCAACGTCTTTGCCATCAGCTCAACGGCGGTGCATGGCTGCGGCGCAAAGGCGGGTTCCGGTAGCGCCGGGCCATCCAGTCCGCTTTCACCGTGGACGTTATCGGCAATGATCAGTTCACGCATCAGGGGCTTGGGCGCGCCGCCCGCCACTGGAATGTCCGTGCGGTTCAGCAGCGTTAACATTCGCAATACGTTGCGTAGCGTTTTATCGGGTGTCTGGTTTCCTGCGGATGAGGTGATGGCTTTAACGTCAAGTTCCGGTGAGGCGAGGGCGAGAACCAGTGCGATCGCGTCATCATGACCCGGGTCGCAATCTATGATTATTGGCAGTGCCATTGTTGCTCCTTATGAATGCTACATTGTGGCAAGGGTAACGCTGGGGTGAAAATGATTCGAGGAGCGAGGCAAGAAAGCGTGAGATGGCGCGCACTCTGACATGCGCGCCGAAAAGATTAATGCAGGATTTTGGCGAGGAAGTCTTTTGCGCGTTCGGATTTCGGGTTAGCGAAGAACTCTTCTTTCGGTGAGTCCTCAACGATTTTCCCTTCGTCCATAAAGATCACCCGATTCGCCACTTTGCGGGCAAAGCCCATTTCATGGGTCACCACCATCATGGTCATCCCTTCGTTGGCCAGTTCAACCATAACGTCCAGTACTTCGTTGATCATCTCTGGATCAAGCGCCGAAGTGGGTTCATCGAACAGCATGGCGATAGGATCCATACACAGCGCGCGGGCAATCGCCACACGCTGCTGCTGGCCGCCGGAAAGCTGCGCTGGATATTTATTGGCATGCGCGGCAAGGCCCACGCGTTCCAGCAACTTCTGCGCTTTTTCACGCGCCGGGGCTTTATCACGCTTAAGCACTTTTACCTGCGCCAGGGTCAGGTTTTCAATAATCGACAGATGCGGGAACAGCTCAAAGTGCTGGAACACCATCCCGACGCGTGAGCGTAACTTCGCCAGATCGGTTTTTTTGTCGTTGACCATAATACCGTTCACGGTGATTTCACCTTTTTGCACCGGCTCCAGGCCGTTAACGGTTTTGATCAGCGTCGACTTTCCGGAACCTGACGGGCCGCAGACGACCACCACTTCGCCTTTTTTCACTTCCGTGGAGCAGTCGGTCAGCACCTGAAAGTGACCATACCATTTAGAAACATTTTTCAGGGTAATCATTAAACTGTCCTTTTCTTCAAATAGCTGACCAACAACGACGCGCTCAGGCTGATAACAAAGTAAACGGCACCGGCAAACAGGATCATTTCGACCTGTGTACCATCACGCTCGCCAATCGTAGACGCAGTGCGGAAGAAATCCGCGAGACTTAAGACGTACACCAGAGACGTATCCTGGAACAGGACGATGCCCTGCGTCAGCAGCAGCGGTACCATCGCGCGAAACGCCTGCGGCAAAATGATGAGCTTCATTGACTGCCAGTGTGTCATCCCCAACGCCAGCGCCGCACTTGACTGTCCGCGGGAAATACTCTGGATGCCCGCACGGATAATTTCGGAGTAATAGGCGGCTTCAAACATCGAAAATGCGACCATTGCTGAAATCAGGCGAATATCGGTTTTCGGCGACAGCCCCAGTACGTCCTGTAATAGCCCCGGCACAATCAGATAGAACCACAACAGTACCATCACCAGCGGGATGGAGCGGAAGACGTTAACGTACGCTTTAGCAAACCAGGCGACAGGCGCAAAACTGGAAAGGCGCATAACGGCGAGAATAGTGCCCCAGACAATACCGATAATCACCGCGGTGACGGTAATTTTCAGCGTAATGAGCAGCCCATCCAGCAGATAGGGCAGGGAAGGGACAATTGAACTCCAGTCGAATTCGTACATTATTTGCCTCCCAGATTGCCAGGCAGGCGGATTTTACGTTCCACCAGACTCATCACCAGCATGATGAAGGCATTAATCAACACGTACGCCAGGGTAATGGCGGTAAATGACTCCCAGGCATGCGCCGAGTAATCGAGCAGCTTCCCGGCCTGCGCGGCCATATCGACCAGACCGATGGTCGAGGCGATGGCGGAGTTTTTCACCAGGTTCATCATCTCAGAGGTCATTGGCGGGACGATCACGCGATAGGCGTTAGGCAACAACACGTAGCGGTAGGCCTGCGGCAGGGTCAGTCCCATCGCCAGCGCTGCGTTTTTTTGACCGCGTGGCAGTGACTGAATGGCGGCACGAACCTGTTCGCAAACGCGCGCGGCGGTAAACAGCCCCAGACAGAGCATGGACGAAACGAAGAACTGAATATTGGGATCCAGTTCTGCCTTAAACCACATGCCAAGATCTTCTGGCAGCAGTTCAGGCACCACCAGATACCAGGTGAAGAACTGGACGATCAGCGGTACGTTACGGAACAGTTCTACATACAGGGTGCCGATCCCGGAAAAGAAGCGATTCGGGACGGTGCGTAAAATGCCAAATAAAGAACCGACCAGGAAGGCAATGATCCAGGCGGTGATGGAAAGTGCGACGGTAACCTGGAAACCGCTCCAGAGCCAGCCGAGATAGGTGGTGTTGCCGAATGGGGCCTGTTGTAAAAAAATGCCCCAGTTCCAGTCTATTGACATACATCTACTCCGAAAAAATAAGGGTAGCAGCGCTACCCTCGAAGATTGTTATCCAGCGTACTTCGGTTTTCAGGCCTGATGGGGAACGACCATCAGGCATATAGTCTGTCCGTGCTGCATAGCAATCGAGAGGGCAAGGAGTTCCCGCCCCATTTCGTTCTAGTTAGTTAAGTGCTTTATCATTCGGTTCTTTGAACAGCGCTTGCATTTCGTCCGACAGTTCGAAGTTCATGTTCAGGTTTTTCGGTGGGATCGGATTTTTGAACCACTTATCAAACCATTTCGCGGCTTCGCCTGAAGTCTGCGCCTGGGCGATGGTGTCATCCATCAGCTTTTTGAACTCAGGATCGTTCTTACGCAGCATGCAGCCGTAAGCTTCCTGAGACTGTGGTTTGCCGACGATTTCCCAGTTGTCCGGTTTCTTCGCCTTCGCGCGTTCACCGGCCAGCAGGGCATCATCCATCATAAAGGCAACGGCGCGACCGCTTTCCAGGGTACGGAAAGAGTCACCGTGGTCTTTAGCGCTGATGATACGCATATCCATTTTTTGCTCGTCGTTCAGCTTGTGCAGCAGAATTTCAGAGGTGGTACCTGAGGTGACAACAACCGCTTTGCCTTTCAGGTCCGGGAAGTCTTTAATGTCGCCGCCTTTTTTCGCCAGCAGACGGGTGCCGACGACAAAGATGGTGTCAGAGAAAGCGGCCTGTTTCTGGCGCTCAAGGTTGTTGGTGGTGGACCCGCACTCAAAGTCGAAAGTGCCGTTTTGCAGCAGCGGAATACGGTTCTGCGACGTAATCGGGATCAGCTTCACCTGCAGATCGGGCTTGTTCAGCTTCTTCTTCACGGCTTCAACGATGGCGTTGGAGTAATCCTGAGAATAACCCACCACTTTCTGCTGATTGTCGTAATAAGAGAACGGCACGGAGGATTCACGGTGACCGACGACGATAACGCCGTTTTTGGCGATCTTGTCCAGCGTGCTGCCTGCGGCAGGGGCCGCATCTTCCGCATGTACCAGACCGGCTGACATTCCCATTACCAGCATTGCTGCGGCTAGCTTACGTAATTGCATATCCAACTCCTTATCGTCTGCGCCGTCGACGCAGTGATACCTATTGTGAGTGTCTGTGTTGTTATCACCTGCAACTTAAGCGTGCAGTGTTTTACCTGTTTGTTAACATTTAGTCTGGCTTAATGTAAAGATATTGCTGCGTTATTGTTTATTTTTGCGAAGTGCGCCGCACCGTTTAGAGGCAAAAATCCCTCGTTGCACCGTTTCGGTGCTACCGGTGAACTGCTTTAGTGCGACGACGTTGCGCTGAACGCCAAAAACAGGTTTGCCTTTGTTAACAAAGCAATAGGCGTGCCAGAATGGAAGAAGAGGATGGAGAATGGTAGGCCGGATAAGACGCGTAAGCGCGGTTATCCGGCCTGATGCAGGGAGAAATCGATTATTTACGACGTTGACGCAAACTCATTAACACGGCGGCAAAACCGAACAGCGCGGTCAGGAACCACAGCGGCCAGTTGCCAGTGCGAGCATATGGCGTTAAGCCTGTTGTTGGCGTTACATCGGCGGTTAACACCTGGCGCGTAAATTGCGGGATCATCGCCTGAATCTCGCCCTGCGGACCAATCACCGCTGTAATACCGTTGTTAGTACTGCGCAGCAGGGGGCGTGCCAGCTCCAGCGAGCGCATCCGCGCCATCTGGAAATGCTGCCAAGGACCAATCGACTTACCAAACCACGCATCGTTGGAGATGGTTAGCAGAAAGTCCGTGTCCGGGCGGAAGTTATCGCGTACCTGTTCACCCAGAATGATCTCGTAGCAAATCGCGGCAGTCAGTGCTAAACCGTGCGCATGCAGCTGCGGCTGAATGTACGGGCCACGGCTGAACGAGGACATCGGCAGGTCAAAGAACGGCGCTAAGGGGCGAAGAATGGATTCCAGCGGCACAAACTCACCAAACGGCACCAGATGGTTTTTGTTGTAGCGGTTGGTGGAGTCATAACGGTAAGGATTGTCTTTCCCCAACGTGATGATGGTGTTGTAGGTGTCGTAACGGTTCTGCTTGTTCAGTCGCGCATCGACAATACCGGTAATCAGCGAGCTGTTCTTCGAACGCAACAGGTCATCCAGCATGCCCAGAAAGCGCTGCTGGTTGATTTCCAGATCCGGAATGGCGGATTCCGGCCAGATGATCAGCTGCGATTTCCCCATTTCGGGCTGCGTCGCATCCAGATAGATCTTGAGCGTATTCATCAACTGGCCTTCGTCCCATTTCAACGACTGCGGGATATTGCCCTGAACCAGCGACACGCGGGTTGTTCTTTCCGGCTCCAGGGTGAACCACTGGATATAGCGCAGTGGGAAAGGGAGCGCGAAAAGAACGATGGCGACCACCAGCGGACGCCAGTTACGGCTGACCAGCGAGAGAACCAGCAATCCGCTGACCATCATCAACAGGAAGTTTATGGCTTCGACACCCATTACCGGTGCCAGCCCTTTCAGCGGGCCGTCGATCTGACTGTAGCCGAACTGCAGCCATGGAAATCCGGTCAGCACCCAGCCACGCAGAAATTCCGTTAGCTGCCAGACCACCGGTGCGGCAATGGCAACCCGCAGCCAGCTGGTTTTTGGCCACAGACGCGCAAGTACGCCAGCAAACAGTCCGGTATACAGCGAAAGGTATGCCGCGAGCAGCACCACAAGGAAGACGTTCACCGGGCCTGGCATCCCGCCAAACTGCGCGATGCTGACGTAAACCCAGTTGATACCTGTACCGAAGAGTCCCAGTCCCCAGAAATAGCCGATAGCAGCTGACTGACGCGGGCGACGATTCAGGGTGAGTGCCTGCAAGCCCATCAGCGACACAATCGCAGCGGGCCAGATGTCATAAGGAGAAAAAGCCAGCGTACCGCAGGCACCGAATAATAACGCCAGCAGCAGGCGAATGCGCTGGCGTTCAAGTAATGAGGCAAAAGCCATTGAGTTCTTCTTCCCGTTCGGTGTTATTCGTCCAGTTTTGGCTGGGGGGAGTCATCCGGAATTCTGACGTGAACCTGAATAATACGACGGCTGTCGGCCATAGCCACTTTGAACTGGTAACCATCGATATCAATGGTTTCACCCCGTGCGGGCAGGTGACCAAACGCCTGCATCACCAGACCCCCAATGGTATCGACTTCTTCGTCGCTAAAGCTGGTGCCGAAGGCATCATTGAAGTCTTCGATCGGCGCGAGCGCGCGAATGGTCCAGGTATGGCGACTGAGCTGACGGAAGTCGATATCATCTTCTTCGTCGTATTCATCTTCGATTTCACCGACGATCAGTTCGAGGATATCTTCAATGGTGACCAGACCAGAGACACCGCCGAATTCGTCGATGACGATAGCCATATGGTAACGCTGAGAGCGAAACTCTTTGAGCATACGGTCAACGCGCTTGCTCTCCGGGACGACAACGGCCTGGCGTAACACTTTCTCCATGCTGAAGGCTTCGGCATCGCTGCGCATAAACGGCAGCAAGTCCTTGGCCATCAGAATCCCTTCAATGTGATCTTTGTCTTCGCTGATCACCGGAAAACGCGAGTGGGCGGACTCGATGATGACATCGAGGCATTCGTCCAGCGTCTGGTTGCGTTTCAGGGTAATCATCTGGGAGCGGGGAATCATGATGTCGCGAACGCGCTGGTCCGCAATGTCCATCACCCCTTCGAGCATATCGCGCGTATCTTCATCGATAAGGTCGTTCTGCCCGGAATCACGGATCAGCGCCAGCAATTCATCACGGTTTTTCGGTTCACCGTGGAAAAGTTGGCTCAGTAACAGGGAGAAAAATCCCTTCTTGCTGTTTAACGTGTCACTACTGTGTGAATTGTCGTCGCTCATGGCGTCGTATGGGTTCTCTTGTTAGTTAATCTCTTGCTCAATGCGCGCAAACTCAGCGCATGGCATCACCAGAAACCACCGGGCATTCGCCGGTCGCTTATTCCTTCTCGGCAATGTACGGATCCTCATAGCCCAGAGCAAGCATAATCTCTGTCTCGAGGGATTCCATCTCTTCTGCCTCGTCGTCTTCGATATGATCGTAACCCAGCAAATGCAGGGTGCCGTGGACGACCATGTGCGCCCAATGGGCATCCAGCGGCTTACCTTGATCCTGGGCTTCCTGTTCAACTACCTGACGGCAGATGATCAAATCACCGAGCAGCGGCATTTCAATCCCTGGCGGCGCTTCAAACGGAAAAGAGAGCACGTTGGTCGGCTTATCTTTCCCACGATAGGTCAGATTGAGGTCGTGGCTTTCGGCCTCGTCCACCAGGCGAATCGTCACTTCTGATTCTTCCTGAAATTGCGGGATAACCGCATTCAACCAGGCCTGAAACTGGCTCTCTTCCGGCAAACCGCTGTTGTTCTCACACGCCAGTTGCAAATCAAGGATCACCTGACTCATTTCTGTTCCTGTTGTTCCTGAGCTTCACGCTTGCGCTCGGCAGCCAGCTCGGCTTTACGTTTTTGTTCGGCTTCTTCCCAGGCTTCATAGGCGTTAACGATACGGGCTACCACCGGGTGGCGCACGACGTCTTCGCTGTGGAAGAAGTTAAAGCTGATCTCGTCGACCTCTGCCAGCACCTCAACGGCATGGCGCAGACCCGATTTGATGTTGCGCGGCAGGTCAATCTGCGTGACGTCGCCGGTAATCACCGCCTTCGAGTTAAAGCCGATACGGGTCAGGAACATCTTCATCTGTTCGATAGTGGTGTTCTGACTTTCATCAAGAATGATAAAGGCATCGTTCAGTGTACGTCCGCGCATATAGGCCAGCGGAGCCACTTCAATCACGTTGCGCTCAATCAGCTTTTCAACTTTCTCGAAGCCGAGCATTTCGAACAGGGCGTCATACAGCGGGCGCAGATACGGGTCGACCTTCTGGCTCAAATCGCCTGGCAGGAAGCCCAGTTTTTCCCCGGCTTCAACCGCCGGACGGGTCAGTAGAATACGGCGGATCTCCTGGCGCTCAAGGGCATCCACGGCAGCGGCAACGGCGAGGTAGGTTTTCCCTGTACCGGCAGGACCGACGCCGAAGGTGATGTCATGGTCGAGAATGTTGGCGATGTACTGCGCCTGATTAGGTGTACGCGGTTTAATCACACCACGCTTGGTTTTGATATTGACCGCTTTGCCGTACTCGGGAACGCTCTCAGCGCTCTGCTCAAGCACACGCGCTTCTTTAATCGCAAGGTGGATTTGTTCCGGTTCGATATCCTGCGTCTGGCCGCGCATCGGCGCAGTATCCACATACAGGCTGCGCAGGATATCTGCCGCAGCGGTGACGCAAATCGGGCGACCGGTCAGTTTAAAATGGTTGTCACGGCGGTTAATCTCGATGCCGAGACGGCGTTCCAGCTGTTTGATGTTGTCGTCAAACGGGCCGCAAAGGCTCAGCAGGCGGGCGTTGTCTGCGGGCTCAAGGGTAATTTCGCGAGTGTCTGTGTTCAAACTGTTCCTCTTATGCATAGGGAGCCGGAAGGCGAACATTCACCGGCCTGTCAGGAAATTATTCACGCCACGGGTGAAAGGCGCAAGCACTGGAATAAAGATGGGGGCGCAGAGAGGAAATACAAGAGCCTTATCGGGCCTGTGAAGCGTCGTGCTTTGTAGGCCCGATAAGCGCAGCGTTATCGGGCATTTTGACGTTTTCAGCAGAATTAAGGCTGCCAGAACCCGACGCCAATCTCGTTCTCTTTACGGGTTCGCGCAATCACCGATTCCGGGGTTTCTGCAATGCGCAGACCCATTTCGTCTTCGGTACGCACCACTTTCCCGCGCAGTGAGTTGGTCCAGACATCGGTAATTTCCACATCGACAAATTTACCAATCATCTCCGGCGTGCCTTCGAAGTTCACCACGCGGTTATTTTCGGTACGACCAGACAATTCCATGATGCTCTTACGCGACGTTCCTTCTACCAGAATACGCTGAACGGTGCCGAGCATACGACGGCTCCAGGCCATTGCCTGCTGGTTAATGCGATCCTGAAGAATATACAGACGCTGTTTCTTCTCTTCTTCCGGCACATCATCGACCATATCGGCGGCTGGCGTTCCCGGACGTGCAGAGAAGATGAAGCTGTAGCTCATGTCGAAATTAACGTCAGCAATCAGCTTCATGGTCTGCTCGAAGTCCTGGGTGGTTTCACCTGGGAAGCCGACGATGAAGTCGGAGCTTATCTGAATGTCCGGACGTGCCGCACGCAACTTGCGAATGATCGCTTTATATTCCAGCGCCGTGTGGGTACGTCCCATCAGATTCAGTACGCGATCCGAACCGCTCTGTACCGGCAGGTGCAGGAAGCTCACCAGTTCCGGCGTGTCGCGATAGACATCGATAATGTCGTCGGTGAACTCGATCGGATGGCTGGTGGTGAAGCGGATGCGATCGATACCGTCAATGGCGGCAACCAGACGCAGCAGGTCGGCGAACGAACCGGTGGTACCGTCGTAGTTTTGTCCGCGCCAGGCGTTGACGTTCTGGCCAAGCAGATTGACTTCACGGACGCCTTGAGCGGCAAGCTGGGCGATTTCAAACAGAATGTCATCAGACGGACGGCTGACTTCCTCACCGCGGGTGTAAGGCACCACGCAGTAAGTACAATATTTGTTGCAGCCTTCCATAATAGAGACAAACGCGGTCGGACCTTCCGCACGCGGTTCTGGCAGGCGGTCAAACTTCTCGATCTCCGGGAAGCTAATATCAACAACCGGACTACGGTTGCCGCGAACGGAGTTAATCATTTCCGGCAGGCGATGCAGCGTTTGCGGCCCGAAGATAATGTCGACATAGTGCGCGCGTTGGCGGATATGATCGCCTTCCTGAGACGCCACACACCCGCCGACGCCGATGATCAGATCGGGATTTTTCTCTTTCAAGAGCTTCCAGCGGCCCAACTGATGGAAGACTTTTTCCTGAGCCTTCTCGCGGATTGAGCAGGTATTCAGCAGCAGCACATCCGCTTCTTCCGCCACATCGGTCAGTTGATACCCGTGAGTGGCATCCAGCAGATCGGCCATCTTCGATGAATCGTATTCGTTCATCTGACAGCCCCAGGTTTTAATATGGAGTTTTTTGGTCATCGACTTGCTCTTGCGAAATAGTGGCTGAATTGCAGGGCGCATAGTGTAATGCTTTGCTGCCCTGGTGACCAGTATGACCGTTATCAGCCTCAAGGGGTAAAAAATCCTGTAAACTTGTCTTATTCATGCAACAGGATGATTGACCATGACAAATCAACCAACGGAAATTGCCATTGTCGGCGGGGGAATGGTCGGTGGCGCACTGGCGCTGGGACTGGCACAACACGGCTTCACAGTAACGGTGATTGAACACGCCGCGCCTGCGCCGTTTGTTGCACACAGCCAGCCGGACGTGCGTATTTCGGCGATCAGCGCCGCCTCGGTTTCACTGCTGAAGGGACTCGGCGTCTGGGATGCCGTGCAGGGGATGCGCAGTCATCCCTATCGTCGACTGGAAACCTGGGAGTGGGAAAACGCACATGTGGTGTTTGACGCCAGCGAACTGAAGCTGCCGCTACTTGGGTATATGGTTGAAAACAACGTTCTGCAACAGGCGCTCTGGCAGGCGCTGGAAGCGCATCCGAAAGTGACGCTGCGGGTTCCGGCTTCGCTGATTGCGCTGCATCGCCATAACGAACGTCATGAGCTGGAACTGGCCGGTGGCGAGCGAATCACCGCAAAACTGGTGATTGGCGCGGATGGCGCAAATTCGCAGGTGCGGCAGATGGCCGGCATTGGCATTCACGCCTGGCAGTATGCGCAATCCTGTATGCTGATTACCGTTCAGTGCGAGAATGACCCTGGTGACAGCACCTGGCAGCAGTTTACGCCGGAGGGGCCGCGCGCGTTTCTGCCGTTGTTCGATAACTGGGCATCGCTGGTGTGGTATGACTCACCGGCGCGGATCCGTCAGTTGCAGGGGCTAAGTATGTCGCAGCTTCAGACGGAGATCGCGAAGCATTTCCCGGCGCGTCTGGGACAGGTGATGCCCGTCGCGGCAGGTGCGTTTCCGCTGACGCGCCGTCATGCCCTACAATATGTGCAGCCGGGGCTGGCGCTGGTTGGTGATGCGGCGCACACCATTCATCCGCTGGCCGGGCAGGGGGTAAACCTGGGCTATCGCGACGTGGATGCGCTGATTGATGTGCTGGTGAATGCCCGCAGTTATGGCGAGTCCTGGGCGAGTCAGCCGGTTCTGAAACGTTACCAGACCCGGCGCATGGCAGATAACTTCATCATGCAAAGCGGGATGGATCTGTTCTACGCCGGATTCAGTAATGATATGCAGCCGCTGCGGATTATTCGTAACCTTGGACTAATGGCGGCTGAACGCGCTGGCGTGTTAAAACGTCAGGCGCTGAAATACGCATTAGGGCTGTAGTGTTGATAAAGGCCTGATGGCGGTACGCTTATCAGGCCTGTTCGTTGGTCACTAGCAGAAAAGCAAAAAGCTCGCCGAAGCGAGCTTTTCTGATGTGGCTGGGGTACGAGGATTCGAACCTCGGAATGCCGGAATCAGAATCCGGTGCCTTACCGCTTGGCGATACCCCAATGGTATGTCGGTTATCTCGTGCCGGACTCAGCCTGGTGCTTTACAGCCTGGAGATACCTCAATAGTGCAGTACATCTTGAAATTTGGCTGGGGTACGAGGATTCGAACCTCGGAATGCCGGAATCAGAATCCGGTGCCTTACCGCTTGGCGATACCCCAACAAATTGTTTTTGAACCCGTTTAAAGAAACTAACGTGTTCTGAATATGGTGGCTACGACGGGATTCGAACCTGTGACCCCATCATTATGAGTGATGTGCTCTAACCAACTGAGCTACGTAGCCAGGGTGTTTCTTCGATGGCTGGGGTACCTGGATTCGAACCAGGGAATGCCGGTATCAAAAACCGGTGCCTTACCGCTTGGCGATACCCCAATGACCGTCGCGGTAATCCGCAAACTCGAAGAAAAAT
Source organism: Citrobacter sp. RHB20-C16 (assembly GCF_013890155.1). Taxonomy (NCBI): domain Bacteria; kingdom Pseudomonadati; phylum Pseudomonadota; class Gammaproteobacteria; order Enterobacterales; family Enterobacteriaceae; genus Citrobacter; species Citrobacter sp. RHB20-C16. The sequence continues at coordinate 1,633,099 of NZ_CP057630.1, forward strand.
GGCTGGGGTACCTGGATTCGAACCAGGGAATGCCGGTATCAAAAACCGGTGCCTTACCGCTTGGCGATACCCCATCCGTGCAACGCTTTTATGGGAATGGTGCGGGAGGCGAGACTTGAACTCGCACACCTTGCGGCGCCAGAACCTAAATCTGGTGCGTCTACCAATTTCGCCACTCCCGCAAAAAAGATGGTGGCTACGACGGGATTCGAACCTGTGACCCCATCATTATGAGTGATGTGCTCTAACCAACTGAGCTACGTAGCCCTCTTTTTTCGCGCTTACCTTATCGGCGTTGCGGGGCGCATTATGCGTATTGAGCCTTGAAGCGTCAACCCCTTTTTCATCGAAAACGCCCGGAATGTGACTGTTTGGTTAGGTTGCGAACAGCGTGGCGCAATATTCGGCAATTATTGGTTATTAATCGCTTTCTGAACCGTTTTTCAGGATCAAAAAAGGGCCCCGAAAGGCCCTTTTTCATCAGCGTGGCTTATTGATAAGCGGACTGGTGAACACCCACTGCGCGACCGGATGGATCGTTCATGGTTTTGAACGCTTCGTCCCATTCGATCGCCTTAGCAGAAGAGCAGGCGACGGAAGGGCCACCCGGTACACATTCTGCGGCGCTTGGTACCGGGAACAACTCTTCGAAGATCTCGCGGTACAGATACGCTTCTTTTGAGGACGGCGTGTTGTACGGGAAGCGGAAGCGGGCGGTTTCCAGTTGCTGATCGGAAACTTGCTTAGCGGCCACCTCTTTCAGGGTGTCGATCCAACTGTAACCCACACCGTCGGAGAACTGCTCTTTCTGACGCCATGCGACGCTTGCCGGCAGATAGGATTCAAAACATTCGCGAAGGATATGTTTTTCCATCTTGCCGTTGCCGCACATTTTATCTTCCGGGTTGATGCGCATCGCCACGTCGAGGAATTTTTTATCCAGGAACGGGACGCGTGCTTCCACCCCCCAGGCCGACATCGCCTTGTTGGCGCGGGCGCAGTCGAACATATGCAGCGCCTGGAGTTTACGTACGGTCTCTTCGTGCAGTTCTTTGGCGTCTGGCGCCTTATGGAAATAGAGATAGCCGCCGAACACTTCATCCGACCCTTCGCCAGACAGCACCATTTTGATGCCCATCGCCTTGATCTTACGCGACATTAAGTACATCGGCGTGGAGGCGCGAATGGTGGTGACATCGTAGGTTTCGATGTGATAAATCACGTCGCGGATCGCGTCCAGCCCTTCCTGTACCGTAAAGTGAATCTCATGGTGTACGGTCCCCAGATGGTTCGCCACTTCCTGCGCGGCTTTCAGATCCGGAGAGCCTTCCAGACCGACGGCAAAGGAGTGGAGTTGCGGCCACCAGGCTTCAGAACGTTCGTCATCTTCGACACGACGGGCGGCGAATTTTTTGGTGATCGCTGAGATAACGGAAGAGTCCAGGCCGCCAGAGAGCAGCACGCCGTAAGGCACGTCTGACATCAGGTGGCTTTTGACGGAATCTTCCAGCGCCTGACGCAGTTCGTTTTTGTCGGTAACGTTATCTTTTACCGCGTCAAAATCGAACCAGTCACGCTGATAGTACTGACGGATTTCACCGTCTTTGCTCCACAGATAGCTCCCCGCCGGGAACTCTTTAATGGTGCGGCACACCGGCACCAGCGCTTTCATTTCTGACGCCACATACAGGTTGCCGAATTCGTCGTAGCCCATATACAGCGGGATAATGCCGATATGGTCGCGACCAATCAAATATGCATCCTGCTCGCTGTCATACAGCGCGAAGGCAAACATCCCTTGCAGGTCGTCAAGAAACTCTACGCCTTTTTCCTGATACAGCGCGAGGATCACTTCGCAGTCAGAGCCGGTCTGGAACGCGTAGCGATCGCCATATTCTGCACGCAGCGCCTGGTGGTTATAGATTTCACCGTTGACGGCCAGCACGTGGGTTTTCTTTTCGTTATACAGCGGCTGCGCACCGGCGTTGACGTCGACAATCGACAGACGTTCATGGGCCAGAATGGCCTTATCACAGGCATAAATACCGGACCAGTCCGGGCCGCGATGGCGCATCAGGCGTGACAGCTCAAGCGCTTTTTTACGCAGTTCACCTGCATCTGACTTAATATCGAATACGCCGAAAATTGAACACATAACCTTCTCCGTTAACCTGTTGCGTAATGCTTTTTGTGTTTGCTTGCTAAAGAAAATGCCGCAAAGAAACAAGAGGCGCAAGGGGTTTGCGGTCTGAAAAAGAAAAAACGCAATTGCTATTGCTGAATGGTGAAAAAAGATTACGTATTGAGCATATTCATTGATGGATTATCATTTTTTTGCCACTTTTGTTGAACGGGGTGGTTTTTTCATGAGGCAGAAATGAAGAACCACGTCCTGAGACGTGGTTCGTTTTAAATAACGTCGATTTCAGCGACGGAGGGATAAATCCAGCTCGGGCGGAACGGCATACTGTCGATGTCATCCAGCGTGGAAACGCCGGAGAGCACCAGAATGGTTTCGAGTCCCGCCTGGAAGCCCGCGAGAATATCGGTGCGCAGGTTATCGCCGACAATGACCGTCTCTTCCGAGTGCGCCTGCATTTTATTTAACGCCGCGCGAATGATCCACGGACTGGGTTTACCAACGTAGAACGGTTTACGACCGGAGATTTTTTCGATACCTGCACAGAGCGCGCCACAGGCCGGATAAAACCCGCGACCGTGAGTGTCCGGGTTGGTAGCGATAAAGCGTGCGCCGTTTGCCACAAAGTAAGCTGCTTTGTGCATCATGTCCCAGTTGTAGGAACGGGTCTCGCCAACGATAACGAAATCCGGGTTTACATCGGTAATGGTGAAACCGGCTTTATACAATTCGTGGATCAGTGCGCCTTCGCCGACCACATATGCCTTTTTCCCTTCCTGACGACGCAGGAAATCGGCGGTCGCCATGGCCGAGGTATAAAACACGCTGACCGGCACATTGACGCCAGCCGTCGCGAAACGGTTCGCCAGATCCTGGCCGGTCTGCGACGGGTAATTGGTCAACAGCACCAGCGGCAGGCCTTTTTCCATTACGCCAGTCAAAAATTCCGCCGCACCCGGTACGGCGACGTTGTCGTGCATTAGCACGCCGTCGATATCACAAATGACATTCTTAATGGTCATGAACTACCCAGGAGATGTGTTATTAATCCGATACTATAAGAGCGCATCAGTTTTCCAGCAAATGCTGGAGCAAAATACCGTTGAGCATAGCGCGTTTTACCAGCGCAAACGCACCGATGGCTGAGCGGTGATCCAACGTAGAACGCACCACGGGCAAATTCGTGCGAAACGCCTTCAGCGCCTGCGTATTAATGCAGCTTTCAATGGCGGGTAACAGCACTTTATCGGCTTCGGTGATCTCACCGGCAATCACGACTTTTTGTGGATTAAACAAGTTGATGGCGATCGCAATGGTTTTGCCCAGATGACGCCCGACGTGCTCGATCACCTCAGAAGCCAGGCTGTCGCCCTTATTTGCCGCCTTGCAGATGGTTTTGATCGTGCAGTCTTCCAGCGGAACACGGCTCTGGTAACCTTGCTTGAGCAGATTAAGAACGCGATGTTCAATCGCCGCGTTTGCAGCAATGGTTTCCAGACAACCGAAATTGCCGCAGTGGCAGCGCTCGCCCAATGGTTCAACCTGGATGTGACCAATCTCGCCAACGTTGCCGTTACGACCAATAAAAATTCGCCCGTTAGAGATTATTCCGGCGCCTGTTCCGCGGTGGACGCGCACCAGAATGGAGTCTTCGCAATCCTGACTTGCACCAAAGTAGTGCTCTGCCAGCGCCAGACTGCGGATATCGTGACCGACAAAACAGGTGACGAGGAACCGCTTTTCCAGTGCCTCAACCAGTCCCCAGTTCTCCACCTGAATATGCGGCATATAGTGGATCTTGCCGCTTTCCGGATCGACAAGCCCCGGCAGAATCACGGAAATGGCGATGAGCTCGCGGATTTTGCGCTGATTGCTGTCAATAAAAGCGGTAATGGCATTGAGCAACGCGTGTTCCAGCGTTTCCTGCGTCCGTTCGGGCAGAGGATAGTGCTCTTCCGCCAGCACTTTGCTGCTCAGGTCGAACAGGGTGATGGTCGCGTCGTGGCGGCCAAGACGCACGCCAATGGCGTGAAAACTGCGGGTTTCGGTGACGATAGAGATGGCGCGGCGGCCTCCGGTGGAGGCCTGTTGATCGACTTCTTTGATCAGTCCGCGTTCAATCAGTTGACGCGTAATTTTGGTTACGCTGGCGGGGGCAAGCTGGCTTTGTTCGGCAATCTGGATCCGCGAGATTGGCCCATGCTGGTCAATCAGGCGGTAAACGGCCGCGCTGTTAAGCTGTTTTACGAGATCAACATTACCTATTTGAGCTTGTCCGCCTGGTGTCATACTTTCTCTTACTCAGTAACGACCTCGTTACCATTAACGATGGTCTTGATGATTTTAAAGTCGTGTGTGAAAGCGGTCAGGTTCGCCACTTTACCCGCCTCGATACTGCCGAGGTGTTTCTCAACACCGATGGCACGCGCAGGGTAGAGGGTCGCCATGCGCAGCACTTCGTCGAGTGCGATACCGCAATGTTCAACCAGATTACGCACGCCTTCAATCATGGTTAGTGATGAACCGCTCAGCGTCCCGTTCTCATCTACACAGAGTCCATTGCGGTAGTATATTGTTTTACCAGCAAAAATGAACTGTTCAATATTTGCCCCTGCCGGCGCAGTCGCATCCGTCACCAGGCACAGTTTGTCGCCTTTCAGCCGTTTGGCGTTGCGGATATTGGCATAGTCAACGTGCAGACCGTCGGCAATCACGCCGCAATAGATATCAGCTTCATCCAGAATCGCACCTGCCAGGCCCGGTTCGCGTCCGGTGATATAAGGCATCGCATTGAACAGATGTGTAGCAAAGGTGATACCTGCACGGAACCCGGTTTTCGCTTCTTTCAGCGTGGCGTTGGAGTGCCCGGCGGAGACTACAATCCCGGCATTCGCCAACTTGCTGATCACTTCCGCAGGAACCATTTCCGGCGCCAGCGTCACTTTGGTGATTACGTCGGCATTATCGCACAGGAAATCGACCAGCGCAGCGTCAGGCTGACGGACAAAGCTCGGATTGTGCGTCCCTTTTTTCACCAGGTTCAGCCACGGGCCTTCCAGGTGCAGACCCAGCGCCTGATTCGGATGTTTGGCCAGGTATTCACGCATCACGCGAATGCCTTGCTTCATGAGATCATCGCTGGTGGTAATCAGCGTAGGCAGGTAGTTGGTGCAGCCCGATTTCTCGTTGGCCTTCTGCATGATCTCCAGCGTTTCAACGGTGACGGCTTCTGCCGTGTCGTTAAACTGCACGCCGCCGCAGCCGTTGAGCTGGACATCGATAAAGCCGGGGGAAAGAATGGCCCCGTTCACTGAACGTTGTTCGATCTCTGGCAGCAGTTCTGCCACAGGACAAACGCGGTCAATCAGGCCATTGGCGACAACAATCGCATGGTCATCAAGAATTTCGTGACCGGTGAAGATCCGGCCCTGGGTTAAAGCATACATTCCGACCCCCGATTTCAAAAAAAATGCCGCCCTGAACATAAAACAGGGCGGAGACTACATTACAGACCTTTGATATTTTCGGCTTCTAACTCGTTGAAATATTTCAGTGTCTTAACTTTCAGTTCCATTGTGGACGGCTCATCGCACACCACAACCGCTTTCGGATGCAGTTGCAGACAGCTGATGGTCCACATGTGGTTCACATTGCCTTCCACCGCAGCTTGCAGCGCCTGCGCTTTCTGCGAACCCAGCACCAGAATCATCACTTCTTCAGCGTCCAGCAGGGTACCCACGCCAACGGTCAGCGCGTACTTCGGTACCTGATCCACGTCGCCGTCAAAGAAACGGGAGTTTGCCACACGGGTGTCATGCGTCAGGGTTTTGATACGGGTACGAGAAGCCAGCGACGAAGCCGGTTCGTTAAAGGCGATATGACCATCATTGCCGACACCCCCCATGAACAGGTGGATTTTACCGTAGGAACGGATCTTTTCTTCATACTGACGGCATTCGGCGTCGATGTCCGGCGCGTTGCCGTTGAGCAGGTTGATATTTTCTGCTGGAATATCAACATGGTCAAAGAAATTGCGATGCATGAAGCTGTAGTAGCTTTCCGGATGCTCTTTTGGCAAGCCGACATATTCGTCCATATTGAACGTCACGACGTGTTTGAAGCTAACCTGGCCCGCTTTGTGCATTTCGACTAAGGCTTTATACGCTGTCAACGGCGTGCCGCCTGTCGGCAGACCCAGAACAAACGGACGATCGGCTGTCGGTTTGAACGCGTTGATGCGATTAACGATATGGCGTGCCGCCCATTTGCCGACCTGTTCAGCGGAAGTCAGGGGAATCAGTCTCATTCTTCACCTCAGAAAGTAAATGTAAGCCGTTGACGGATTGTGCAGGTGCATGGCAAAGCGTAACCTGGCATGCATCAGTTGGGTCAATCTGTCTTGATTTTTTGAATGATAAAATAAGTTTTCCCACATAGCCAGTAAAAGGGAGTGAATATAACGATATTTGGTGACTAAACTCACAAAAAACACGCTTTTAATTTGCGGTACGAATTAAATTTTTACACACTCACAATGCCAGTAAAGCAACAACTGAATTTCAATAAGTTAGTGACAAAATAAAAACACAGCTTAAAGCGAGCCTTAACGGGGTCTCAAAGGGGGAAGAAAGTGAGTATTCTAGGTTATCTGCAAAAGGTAGGCCGTGCGCTAATGGTGCCGGTCGCCACGCTGCCTGCGGCGGCAATATTGATGGGGGTCGGCTATTGGATCGACCCGGTAGGTTGGGGTGGAGATAACGCCCTTGCGGCGTTCTTCATTAAGTCCGGTTCCGCCATTATCGATAACATGTCCGTACTGTTTGCTATCGGTGTGGCTTACGGTATGTCTAAAGATAAAGACGGTGCTGCGGCGCTGACCGGTTTTGTGGGCTTCCTGGTGCTGACCACGCTCTGTTCTCCGGCGGCGGTTTCCATGATTCAGAAGATCCCTGCAGACCAGGTGCCTGCTGCTTTCGGAAAGATCAGCAACCAGTTTGTGGGTATCCTTGTGGGTATTATCTCTGCTGAACTGTACAACCGCTTTAGTAGCGTTGAGCTTCCGAAAGCGCTCTCCTTCTTCAGCGGGCGCCGTCTGGTACCGATCCTCACCTCTTTTGTGATGATCGTTGTGGCGTTCATCATGATGTACATCTGGCCGGTAATTTTCGACGGTCTGGTTAACTTCGGTGAACACATTCAAAAACTGGGCTCAACCGGTGCGGGTATCTACGCCTTCTTTAACCGTCTGTTGATTCCGGTGGGTCTGCATCACGCCCTGAACTCCGTATTCTGGTTCGACGTTGCGGGGATTAACGACATTCCTAACTTCCTCGGCGGTGCCCAGTCTATTGAATCGGGTAAAGCAGTTGTCGGGATTACCGGTCGTTATCAGGCGGGCTTCTTCCCAATCATGATGTTTGGTCTGCCGGGTGCGGCGCTGGCTATCTACCACTGCGCGCGTCCTGAGAACAAGGCGAAAGTGCTGGGTATTATGATGGCCGGTGCGTTTGCGGCATTCTTTACCGGTATCACTGAACCGCTGGAATTCTCCTTCATGTTCGTTGCGCCGGTTCTGTATGTGATTCACGCCGTCCTGACCGGGATCTCTGTATTCATCGCAGCGAGCATGCATTGGATTGCTGGCTTCGGCTTCAGCGCGGGTCTGGTGGATATGGTGCTTTCTTCCCGTAACCCGCTGGCGACCCAGTGGTGGATGCTGATCCCGCAGGGTCTGGTGTTCTTTGCCATCTACTACGTGGTGTTCCGTTTCGTTATCACCAAATTCAACCTGATGACGCCGGGTCGCGAACTGGCTGTGGCTGGCAGCGAAGCGGACGGTCAGGACCTCAACGTGAGCAGCGATAAAGAGCAGGACGTTTCTGCCCTGGCGCGTCAGTACATCGCCGCCATCGGTGGTTCTGATAACCTCACCGGTATTGACGCCTGCATCACCCGTCTGCGTCTGAGCGTAAAAGACTCGTCGCTGGTGAATGAAGGTCTGGCGAAACGCTTGGGTGCTTCTGGTGTGATTCGTCTGAACAAAACCAGCGTGCAGATTATCGTCGGCTTCGTGGCTGAGAAAATCGCCAACGCGATGAAAACCACCGGTCCGGTTGCGGCGGCTGAAGCCTCTGCTGCGCCTGTTGCCCAGGCAGCAGCTAAACCGCAGGCGGTTCCAAATGCGGTGACCATTGCCGAACTGGTTTCTCCGGTAACCGGTGATGTGGTTGCGCTGGAGCAGGTGCCTGACGAAGCGTTCGCCAGCAAAGCGGTGGGTGATGGTGTTGCGGTAAAACCAACGGATAAAACCGTAGTTTCTCCGGCTGCGGGCACGATTGTGAAAATCTTCAATACCAATCATGCGTTCTGTCTGGAAACCGAGAAAGGCGCGGAAATCGTTGTCCACATGGGGATCGATACCGTCGCGCTGAACGGCCAGGGCTTCACGCGTCTGGTAGAAGAGGGCGCGGAAGTGACCGCGGGTCAGCCGATTTTGGAAATGGATCTGGATTACCTGAACGCAAACGCGCGCTCTATGATTAGTCCGGTGGTGTGCAGCAACATCGACGATTTCAGCGGCCTGGTGATTAAAGCCGACGGTCACGTTGTTGCCGGTCAAACGCCACTGTATGAGATCAAAGGGTAGGTCGGATAAGGTATAAGACGCCATCCGGCAACATGAAGCGGCGGGGGAAACCTCCGCCGCTTTTTTTTGCAGCAAAATCCCTCCTATTTTTCTTCAACGCCACTTTTTCAGTAACTAAAGGTTGTCAGTCAGTCCGGCTTATAAGATCATATGCCGTTATACGTTGTTTACGCTTTGAGGAATCCACGATGAGTGAGGCTGAAGCCCGCCCGAGTAACTTTATTCGTCAGATCATCGATGAAGATCTGGCCAGTGGTAAGCACACCACAGTCCATACCCGTTTTCCGCCGGAGCCAAATGGCTATCTGCACATTGGCCACGCGAAATCCATCTGCCTGAACTTTGGTATTGCGCAAGACTACCAGGGCCAGTGCAACCTGCGTTTCGATGACACCAACCCGGTAAAAGAAGATATCGAGTACGTTGATTCGATCAAAAACGACGTTGAGTGGTTAGGTTTTCACTGGGCTGGCAACGTTCGCTACTCCTCAGATTACTTTGATCAACTGCACGCTTATGCGGTTGAACTGATCAACAAAGGTCTGGCGTATGTCGATGAGCTGACGCCGGAGCAGATCCGCGAATACCGTGGCACGCTGACTCAGCCTGGCAAAAACAGTCCGTTCCGCGATCGCAGCATCGAAGAGAACCTCGCGCTGTTTGAAAAAATGCGTACCGGCGGTTTTGAAGAAGGTAAAGCCTGCCTGCGTGCGAAGATCGACATGGCGTCGCCGTTTATCGTGATGCGCGATCCGGTTCTGTACCGCATTAAATTTGCCGAGCACCATCAGACCGGCAACAAGTGGTGCATCTACCCGATGTACGACTTCACCCACTGCATCAGTGATGCGCTGGAAGGTATTACCCACTCTCTGTGTACCCTGGAATTCCAGGACAACCGTCGTCTGTACGACTGGGTGCTCGATAACATCACGATTCCGGTTCATCCGCGCCAGTATGAATTCTCGCGCCTGAATCTGGAATACACGGTGATGTCCAAGCGTAAGCTGAACCTGCTAGTGGCTGACAAGCACGTTGAAGGCTGGGACGATCCGCGTATGCCGACGATCTCTGGTCTGCGTCGTCGTGGCTATACCGCAGCGGCGATCCGTGAATTCTGCAAACGCATTGGCGTGACCAAGCAGGACAATACGATCGAAATGGCGTCGCTGGAATCTTGTATCCGCGAAGACCTGAACGAAAACGCCCCGCGTGCGATGGCGGTTATTGATCCGGTGAAACTGGTTATCGAGAACTACCCGCAGGGTGAAAGCGAAATGGTCACCATGCCTAACCATCCGAACAAACCGGAAATGGGCACGCGTGAAGTTCCTTTCAGCGGTGAAATCTGGATCGATCGCGCTGATTTCCGCGAAGAAGCCAACAAGCAGTACAAACGTCTGGTGATGGGTAAAGAAGTGCGTCTGCGCAACGCCTACGTGGTGAAAGCAGAACGCGTGGAAAAAGATGCGGAAGGCACTATTACCACCATCTTCTGTACCTATGATGCAGATACCCTGAGCAAAGATCCGGCAGATGGCCGTAAAGTGAAAGGTGTGATCCACTGGGTTAGTGCCGCACACGCGCTGCCAGTCGAAATTCGTCTCTACGATCGTCTGTTCAGCGTACCAAACCCAGGCGCGGCGGAAGATTTCCTCTCCGTGATGAACCCGGAATCGCTGGTGATCAAACAGGGGTTTGCTGAACCGTCGCTGAAAGCCGCAGTAGCAGGGAAAGCGTTCCAGTTTGAGCGCGAAGGCTACTTCTGCCTGGACAGCCGTTACGCCAGCGCAGAGAAGCTGGTGTTTAACCGCACCGTTGGCCTGCGTGACACTTGGGCGAAAGTCGGCGAATAAACTGCCGCGATGCTACCTTCAAGCGCCGCATTCTGCGGCGTTTTTTTATCTTCTGTTCAACGAAAAATCTCGCTTTGCGAAGCGAATTAATTCCCATTCACAAAATAATGCCATTAACAACCGTCTGTTATCGATAACACTCGCAAAAAACAGATAGTGTCATGAAATCGCGTTCATCTTTCTGGAAAACAAAGAGAATTTGCATCTTTTATGGTATTTTTTGATGGATGAATAAAATGTAACAGGAAGCAATGAATTATGTGCGGTTGCTCATACTCTTACATTCTCGTTACAGAAAGATATTGATAATTCGCGTCGCGAAAAATAGTCTATCACTGTAGTCAGTGAGGTTTTTTTCAGTGCTACTTTTACTTTTTTATTTTTTCGCTGTTTTGCCTTTGGCAACAGCAATTTATACGTCAAAGAGGATTAACATATGCGTACGTTTAGTGGCAAACGTAGTGCGCTGGCGTTGGCTATCGCCGGTATCACAGCACTGTCAGGTCTGGTCGTTGTTCCGCAGGCACAGGCCGAAGGCTTTATCGATGATTCAACCCTGACGGGCGGCATTTATTACTGGCAGCGTGAACGCGACCGTAAAGATGTCACCGACGGAGATAAGTACAAAACCAACCTTTCTCACGCGACCTGGAACGCCAACCTGGATTTCCAGTCCGGCTATGCAGCAGATATGTTCGGTCTCGATGTGGCGGCGTTTACGGCAATTGAAATGGCAGAAAACGGCGACAGCGGCCATCCAAACGAAATCGCGTTCTCGAAAAAGAACAAAGGCTACGATGAAGACTACTCCGGTGATAAGAGCGGAATCAGTTTGTACAAGGCCGCCGCGAAATTCAAATACGGCCCAGCCTGGGCGCGTGCCGGTTATATTCAGCCTACTGGTCAGACGCTGTTAGCACCGCACTGGAGCTTTATGCCAGGTACCTATCAGGGTGCTGAAGCGGGCGCAAACTTTGACTACGGCGATGCAGGCGCACTGAGTTTCTCCTACATGTGGGCCAACGAATATAAAGCGCCATGGCACACTGAGGTTGATAAATTCTACCAGGGCGATAAAAAGACCAAAGTCGATTATCTCCATTCTGTCGGCGCAAAGTATGATTTCAAAAATGACCTGGTGCTGGAAGCCGCCTTTGGTCAGTCCGAAGGCTATGTCGATCAGTACTTCGCCAAAGCCAGCTACAAGTTTGATTTAGGTGGCAATCCGTTCTCCACCAGCTACCAGTTCTACGGTGCGCGTGACAAAGTTGATGACCGCAGCGCCAGCGATATCTATGACGGAACCGCCTGGCTGCAAGCGTTGACCTTCGGCTATAAAGTGGCGGAAGTGGTTGACCTGCGTCTGGAAGGGACCTGGGTTAAGGCCGAAGGGCAGCAAGGGTTCTTCCTGCAACGTATGACGCCGACCTATGCGTCATCCAACGGTCGTCTGGATATCTGGTGGGATAACCGTTCAGACTTCAACGCCAACGGCGAAAAAGCGGTCTTCTTTGGCGCGATGTATGACCTGAAGAACTGGAACCTGCCAGGCTGGGCCGTCGGGGCTTCTTATGTATATGCCTGGGACGCGAAACCGTCTACCTGGCAGAGCAACCCGGATGCGTACTACGACAAAAACCGTACCATTGAAGAATCGTCATACAGCCTGGATGCGGTCTACACCCTGCAGGACGGTCGTGCGAAAGGCACCATGTTTAAACTGCACTTCACCGAATATGACAACCACTCCAACATCCCGAGCTGGGGCGGCGGTTACGGCAACATCTTCCAGGATGAGCGCGACGTGAAGTTCATTGTGATTGCACCGTTCACCATCTTCTAATGCCAACAGCGGCAGGCCTTGTGCCTGCCGCCTCGTTGAGGACCATGCTATGAAAAAACTGATACTCATCGCCGTAATGGCCTCGGGACTGGTGGCCTGCGCACCGTCAACGGCGCCGAAAGAAGATAGTCGGTTGAAAGAGGCGTATAGCGCCTGTATCAACACGGCACAGGGATCGCCCGAGAAAATCGAAGCCTGCCAGAGCGTGCTGGATGTGCTGAAAAAAGAAAAACAACATCAACAGTTTGCAAATCAGGAAAGTGTTCGTGTGCTGGATTACCAGCAGTGTATTCAGGCGACACGTACCGGTAACGATCAGGCTGTCAAAGCCGATTGCGATAAGATCTGGCAGGAAATTCGCAGTAACAATACGGCGAAGTAAACGTCAGAGACAACATAAAGCGGGCGGAGATATCTCTCCGCCCGCTTGCGTTTCAGAGCTTATTCTCTGCTGTCTGATAGCCACGGCTGAGACGAACAAACAGCATTGCCGTTGCGGCGAGTCCGCACAGCGCCGCGCACATGAGCCACCACCCCGGAGAACTCTTATCGCCGGTCAACTGGACCAATGCGGTGGAGATAGCAGGCGTCAGGCCGCCGAAAATCGCTGTCGCAAGACTAAAGGCCAGCGAAAAACCCACGGTTCGGACATAAACCGGCATCACTTCGGTCAGGGCCGCCACCATCGCGCCGTTATACATGCCAAAAAAGAACGAGAACCAGAGCAGCACCAGCGTCATGCGGGTGAAGTCAGGGGCAGCGGTAAGCCAGTTCATCACCGGCCAGGTGGTGACGAGGGCGAGCAAGGTGATGCCCATCAGCACCGGGCGTCGCCCGATCCGATCAGAGATAGCGCCGCCAATCGGCAGCCAGATGAAGTTAGAAATCCCTACCAGCATGGTGACTACCAGGCTGTCACGCGCGCTCAGGTTCAACACCGTTCTCCCGTAAGTGGGGGTATAGACAGTAATAAAATAAAAGGTCGTGGTCGTCATCGCCACCAGCAGGGTACCCGCGGTGATGATGCGCCAGTTTTTAGCAATAGTGGTAAAAATTTCCCGGGTGTCCGGACGGTGTTTACGTTGTAAAAAGGCTTCAGTTTCCTGTAGCGAACGTCGAAGAACAAAAATCAGCGGAATAATCATGCAGCCAATGAAGAACGGGATTCGCCACCCCCATTCGGAGATTTCATCGTGTCCCAGCGTGACATTCAGACCGTAGCCGATCAGCGCGGCGACGACAATCGCCACCTGCTGGCTGGCCGATTGCCAACTGGTGTAAAAGCCTTTATTGCCTGGCGTGGCGATCTCAGAAAGATAAACAGAGACGCCGCCCAGTTCGACGCCAGCAGAAAATCCCTGTAGCAGACGCCCCACCAGGACCAGCACGGGAGCCAGCAGGCCGATAGTCTGATAACCCGGCACGAGGGCGATGAGCAGCGTGCCGCAGCCCATAATCGCCAGGGTGACCATCAGCCCTTTCCGTCGGCCGATCCTGTCGATATATGCGCCCAACACCACGGCCCCGATAGGGCGCATTAAAAATCCGGAGCCAAAAACGGCAAAAGTAAGCATTAATGCGGCAAACTCACTTTCGGCAGGAAAAAACGTCTTTGCGATATAAGTGGCGTAAAAACCAAACAGGAAAAAATCGAACTGTTCGAGAAAATTACCGCTGGTCACACGCAGTATTGCGCCGAACGTGCCAGCGCGCGATGGTTGTTGAGTCATTGAAGTTGCTCCACTGTCTTATCATAATTATGTATAGAGGTAAGAGTTTGCGGGTTAGTCGCCTGCGACCCCCGCCTGTTTTCCACGTCGCTTCTCAATCGCCCATTTGAGTAAAGACGCGCAGCGGTAAAATCCGTGGGCAAATTTTCCGTATGGAATGGTCAAAAAAAGCGCCATGACCACGCCAAGATGGATGGCAAGCAGGATCCCCATCCATGAGGTGTCTCTTCCCGCCAGCAAACCTATACCGGTCAGGCTGGTCAGGAGCAGCAGTAAAATAAAACCGCGATCCATCGGTTTCTGTCGCGCGTCGCCATGCAGTGGCGAGCGCTTAAGGTTTAACCACAGCAGGCCTGCCGGGCCGACAATTAAACCGATTCCTCCGAGCGTGCCAAGCATGACCGGCACGCTGAAGAACGGGTAGGGGGCTTCCCAACCGGCGAAGTAGTGGTAACCCGTCGCCACCACGGTCGCGGCGAAACAGAGCATAAAGCCGTAGAAGGTGAAATGGTGGAAACGACGACGCATCAATGTGAAAGCATCGTCCGCCTCGTTGCAGCCTTTGCCATGTCCGCCGTCGAGGTATTTCAGCGTCAGCGCGTTGTGCGACGCTTCGGCAATTTCCGCCGGACGCGGCCCGACGGGAGAGATCTCGCGCCAGAAGCGGATCACCCCTGCCATTAGTAAACCGATCGCCAGCATGAAAACCGATCCAAACATCCATGCCAGCAGGTTATGCGGGAAGATTTGGTAGAAATCACCGGCCAGCGGCGGATGGAGTAGCGATCCCTTCAGCCCCATCGCGAGGAGTAAAAAGAGGATCAGACTAAAGACCAGTGCCAGCGTCACGGTGACGCCAGCCTGGCGATACAGCGCCCCGAAGGCCGCCGGTTGCGCGTAGTGTTGATACGTTTCCAGACGCACTTCCGCCATTGCTTTCGGCACGTTGATCGCAAACTCATGGGGCGGCGCATACTGGCAGGCGTGCAGGCAGGCGCCGCAGTTATGGCACAAGTTTGCCAGATAGTTAATGTCCGCTTTGCCAAATTCCAGCCGTTGCGTCATCGCCGGGAACACGGCGCAAAATCCTTCGCAATAGCGACAGGCGTTACACACCTGCATCACCCGCTCGACTTCAGCTTCTGGCTCGGTGAGAATTTTGGCCTCGATGATCAGTTTTTCAAGCTGCTTCATGATGCGCCTCCTTACGTGCTGCCTGCGCGGCTTCTTTACCTGCGATGCGACCAAACGTGGTGCCGATGGACATGCCGACACCGGCGGTATAGCCCTTGCCCAGTACGTTGCCAGCCATCATCTCACCGGCAACGAACAGGTTACGGCTGGGGGTGCCTGCGAAGTGGACTGCAGCGTGTTCATTCACTTTCAGTCCCAGATAGGTAAAGGTGATCCCTGGTCGCAGGGCGTAACCGTAGTAGGGGGGCGTATCAATAGGCCGCGCCCAGTGCGTTTTTGGTGGCGTCAGACCCTGCGTCGCGCAGTTGTCCAGCTTCGTGTGATCAAACTGACCCGGCTGACAGGCCTGATTGTAGTGCTCCAAGGTATGGGTAAAGCGTTCGGGATCCAGCCCCAACTGGCGGGCCAGTTCACTCAGCGTATTGGCCTGTGCGCCGGGGAAAACCGGCGGCATAAAGTGACCGATCGCTTTGCTGTCGATAATGGAGTAGCCAATCTGCCCCGGTTGGTGGGCAACCAGACGCCCCCAGATGGCATAGCGTTTCGGCCAGAAATCTTCGCCTTCATCGTAAAAGCGCTCCGCGTCCCGGTTGACTACCACACCCAGTGAGACGCAATCCACGCGGGTACAAATGCCGCCGTCGTACAACGGGGCCCGGGCATCAATCGCTACACAGTGGGACTGAGACGGATCGCCGATAATGTCAGCACCGGCATCGATCATAAACTTGAGCAAGACGCCCTGATTAAAGCGGGTGCCGCGAATGAGGAAGTTATCGGCTGGCCATTCGCCACGAGCGTTCTCTCCCCAGGCGTCGCGCAGCCATTCGCGGTTGGATTCAAATCCACCGGCGGCGAGTACGCAGGCTTTCGCCTCAATGCGCTCGTGACCTGCCAGGGCTGCGATGAATTCGCCGTTGCGCAATTCAAGTGCCTGTACCGGCGTGTTGTAGCGAATCTGTACCCCCAGCTTTTCTGCGCTGCGGTAATAGGCGTTCACGAGGGCTTTACCGCCGCCCATGAAGAAGGCATTGGTACGCGCCACGTGCAGCGCGCCAGAGAGCGGAGGCTGAAAATTAACGCCGTGCTGACGCATCCAGTCGCGACACTGGGAAGAGGTCCGGATCACCAGTCGCGCCAACGCTTCATTGGTATTGCCTTCGGTGACACGCCAGAGATCCTGCCAGAACTCCTCTTCGGGATAACTCTCGACCAGCACATCCTGTGGCGCATCGTGCATACAGCGTAAATTGCGCGTGTGTTGGGAATTCCCGCCGCGCCATTCCCGGGGCGCAGCCTCTAACAGCAGCACGGAAGCTCCTGCCTCACGGGCGGTTAAGGCGGCACATAACGCGGCATTACCACCGCCAATCACCAGTACATCAACCATCGTCTACTCCATTACCATTTAACTATTTGTTAAATTTGTAATTGAAATGTATACGTGCTGATTGTATGGGCGCTATGACGAATAGCTAAAGAGGGGTTTAGGGAGCGTAAAGGGTTGCGCCCGGCCAATGACCGGTTTCAACGAGTTCACGCATGACTTTTGTGAGTATTACGCGGGCTGCAAGACCGGCAGGGGTGAGTTCATCGTCCGACAGACTGACCAGAAAATTGGGGCGGCTGAGGACAGGATTATGGACGCCGATCACTCTTAGCGCTTCCCTCTCAAGATGCGAAATGGCTGCACCGGGTTGCAGCGTGGCGCCGAGTCCGCTGCCAACGGCGCGCATCAGTAACGTCAGGCCGTCAATTTCCGTGGCAATATCGACCTTCAGTCCGTGTTCCTGACAGATGGCTTCCAGTCTGCCACGCAGGCCGTGTCCCTGGCTTGGCATGATCAGGGGAATATTCGCCAGTTGAGCAGGCGTTATGGTGTCATCCGGAATATCCGCCAGCAGCTCGTGTGTGCCAATCAGAAACAGGCGCTCCTCAAGAACCGGTCTGGCGCTCCAGCGCAGGATTTTCTCTTTTTGAAACACGACCGCCAGATCAATCTGGCGCGTGTTGATCATCCGTTCCAGATTACCCGACAGGCTTTCCACCACATGCAGGCGAACGTCGGCGTAATGTTCCCGCATGGCATGAATAAACGGTATTCCCAGGATGGAGGCGGTGCTGGGGGCCATGCCGACGCTGACGTGTCCCGAAAGACGCGCCTCGCGAGCGGCCAGGATCGCATCATCGGCGTGGCGTAGCGCCAGTTGTGCCTGCGAGTAAAAGGCCAGACCGGCGTTAGTGGGCGTGACGCCGCGCGAGGTTCGCTGCAACAGGCGGATCGCGAGTTCGTTTTCCAGCCGCGTCATCTGCTGGCTCAGGGCGGACACGCCGATGTCGAGATCGAGCGCCGCGCTGCCCATACTGCCGGTTTCTACAATACGGACAAAGTAACGTAGCTGGCGAAGTTCCATTTCGATTCTCCGGACGAAGCAGGGTGATATATTTTACATTAAAGCAACATGCAGGCAGAAGAAAGCGCTGAGTAGGGAATGGCAGGCATAAAAAAAGCCAACCGGCAGGTTGGCTTTTCAGAATAATGCAGATTATTTCGCGTCATGCGCGTGTTCGTTTTCGCGGCAATCGCCTTCAGCGCAGTGGCCATAGAGGTAGAGGCTATGGTTCGTCAGACGAATGCCATGCTTCGACGCGATCTCACGCTGGCGCGCTTCAATAGACTCATCGCTAAATTCGATCACTTTGCCGCAATCAAGGCAAATCAGGTGATCGTGATGATGCTGCTGGGTCAGCTCGAAAACGGATTTGCCGCCTTCAAAATTGTGGCGGGTTACGATACCGGCGTCATCAAACTGGTTCAGCACGCGATACACGGTCGCCAGACCAATTTCTTCACCCATGTCGATCAGTCGTTTGTATAAATCTTCCGCACTGACGTGATGGTTATCCGGTCCCTGAAGAACTTCCAGAATCTTTAAACGTGGAAGCGTTACTTTCAGGCCAGCCTTCTTTAATGCGGTATTGTTGTCAGTCATGCGGAATCTGTCCTGTTGCTAAACGATTCACTTCATACAAGAAGTGACAGAAATTGCACTCGGGATAATGCGTTTCATTATAGGACTGCCGTGTCTAAATGAAAACTGCAAGCCTCTGGCAAATGTTAATAAATAGTCGGTATTGCCTGGAAATGAGAGCGCCACCTAAAAACTCCCGCACATTGTACAGGGATGGGCAAGAAAGTTACAAATTTGTAGCAATTATTTTGATTGGTTCTGTCTATTGATGCGGCGCAAACCTTGTCTGCGCCGCCGTACATCAGGCGTTGATGATCTCATCAAGGTGCAATTCTTCAGAGATCTGCTTCACCCATTTTTCCACGCGCTCGGCGGTCAGTTCCGGCTGACGGTCTTCGTCAATCGCCAGACCGACAAAATGGTTATCATCCGCCAGACCTTTGGAGGCTTCAAAATGATAGCCAGCGGTCGGCCAGTGACCCACGATGGTTGCACCGCGCGGCTCAATGATATCGCGGATTGTGCCTAACGCGTCGCAGAAGTATTCTGCATAATCTTCCTGATCGCCACAGCCGAACAGTGCGACCAGTTTGCCGTTAAAATCGATGTCTTCGAGGGTAGGGAAGAAGTCGTCCCAGTCGCACTGCGCTTCACCGTAGTACCAGGTTGGGATGCCAAGCAGCAGAATGTCATAACTTTCGAGATCTTCCTTGCTGCTTTTTGCAATGTCATGCACATCGGCAACGTCTTTACCAAGCTGTTTTTGAATCATTTTTGCGATATTTTCGGTATTCCCGGTGTCGCTGCCGAAAAAGATGCCAGTGATTGCCATGAGTAAAGTAACCTCTTGAAACTTATTGAAATGGTGGTGGCGAATTGCCCACAGATAAGGGCAATCATAGCAGAACAGTCAGGTATGCGGAAATAGCAAACGCATACGAGTGCACTCCATGCTACACGAAAGTGGGAGAGAGGATAATTTCAGGCGAGATCCTGGCCGCGTAGCGTTGCCAGTTGGGCCATCAATATCTCTTCGATCAGTTCACTGCGGCTCATCTCTCGGGATTCCGCCAGCTCATTCAACGCGTCAACAGCTTCTGCGTTGAGTTTGAGTTCGACACGCTTAAGACCGCGAACTTTGTCGCGTTTGAGTTGATTACGCTTATTAATGCGCAGCTGTTCATCGCGTGAAAGCGGATTGGTTTTCGGTCGTCCCGGGCGACGCTCGTGCGCGAACAGATCTAGTGTCGTACGGTCCGTTTGTTCTTTGGCCATGATATTGGTGACTTCGGGGAAACAATCAGCCAGGCCTCTGCCCGGATGGATAGCGCGCCATCATACATCAGCGAATGAGGCGCGCCAACGTTCACACGCGTAATCGCGCACGGACGCTGAGTTTTTAATCAGTTAGCTGTTTCATTAAGATAACGACGGATGGCGCGCAACACCGCCTCCGGTTTTTCGGCATGCACCCAGTGACCGGCCCCGGCAATCACATGCGCACGTGCTTGCGGAAACTGTGCCAGTAAATCGTCGCGATACGCCTCGGTGACGTATGGGGAGTTGCCGCCGGGGATAAACAGCGCCGGATGATTCCAGGCGGGTATTGTCTCCCAGCCGACGATATGCGGATATTGTTCCCACAGTACCGGCACGTTGAAGCGCCACTCGCCGTCAACATACGATTTCAGCAAAAATTGAATCACGCCTTCTTCATTAAGATGTTCGCGCATGACCGCTGCCGCCTGCTGGCGAGTTTTTGCCGCTGATGCCGTCACCGCGTTGATAGCCGCGAAAATTTCGTCGTGGCGGCGGACATGGTAATCCACCGGGGCGATATCGATAGCCACTAAGCGATCGATGCGTTCCGGTGCCAGCGCGCTGAGCGCCATCACCGCTTTACCCCCCATAGAGTGGCCAATGAAGGTGGCTTTTTCGATGTGTTGCGCATCCAGCGTATCCAGTAGATCCTGCGCCATCGCCGGGTAGTTCATCACCGGATCGCGAGGAGAGAGACCGTGGTTACGCATATCGACCTGGATGATGTCATGGTCGTTCACCAGGTCACGAGCAAGCACGCCCAGATTGTCCAGACTGCCAAATAAACCGTGAACCAGTACGATGGGAGAATTATTGTGCAGGTTTTGTGCGGATTGCGCTCGGATATTCAATTTCATGGCAAAGTTCTTTTTTTCGCTCTGTCGGGTTAGGGTATTATGTTGACCATTCTGCCACTGGGCTGCAACCACTTCGGTTTTCTCCGAGTTTTTTGTTCAGCCGGGTTTGACGCTATTCGCTGTTGGGATTTGCTCCTATACTCCCAACGATTTGTATTTCAGATCAGATAAGACACCGCACTGGATTAAGATGAAAACGATTGAAGTTGATGATGAACTCTACAGCTATATTGCCAGCCACACGAAGCATATTGGCGAGAGCGCATCCGAGATTTTACGGCGTATGTTGAAGTTTTCCGCCGCATCACTGCCCGTCACGCCAGTGACAAAAGAGGTTCGCGCTGCGCAACCGGTTGTTGCTGAGGCGAAACCCGTCAATCTTGTCAAAGATAAAGTGCGCGCTATGCGTGAACTGCTTCTGTCCGATGAATATGCGGAACAGAAGAAGGCCGTTAACCGCTTTATGCTGGTGCTGACTACACTCTATACACTGGATCAGCACGCGTTTGCTGAGGCAACGGAATCGTTGCATGGCCGTACGCGTGTCTACTTCGCGGCTGATGAACAGACGCTACTGAAAAACGGTAACCAAACCAAACCAAAACACGTGCCCGGCACGCCGTATTGGGTGATCACCAACACCAACACCGGCCGTAAATGCAGCATGATTGAGCACATCATGCAGTCAATGCAATTCCCGGCGGAATTGATTGAAAAGGTTTGCGGAACAATTTAATCCATGCAGAAAAGGACCAGGCAATGGCAATCCACGACCGTGCAGGTAAACCTGCGCAACAGAGTGATTTGATTAACGTCGCGCAACTGACGTCACAATACTATGTACTGAAGCCCGCAAAAGGAAATGCGGAACACGCGGTGAAGTTCGGCACCTCCGGACACCGTGGCAGTGCAGGCCGTCATAGCTTCAACGAACCCCACATTCTGGCGATTGCGCAGGCTATCGCGGAAGAACGTGCGAAAAATGGTATTACGGGTCCATGCTACGTGGGAAAAGATACCCATGCACTGTCTGAACCGGCGTTTATCTCCGTGCTGGAAGTGCTCGCCGCGAACGGTGTTGATGTGATTGTTCAGGAGAGCAACGGTTTTACCCCAACACCCGCTGTGTCAAATGCCATTCTGGTTCACAACAAAAAAGGCGGTCCGCTGGCTGACGGTATTGTGATTACCCCGTCCCACAATCCGCCAGAAGATGGTGGCATTAAATACAACCCGCCTAATGGTGGCCCGGCAGATACCAACGTCACGAAAGTGGTGGAAGATCGCGCGAATGCGCTGCTGGCTGACGATCTGAAAGGCGTGAAGCGCATTTCTCTGGATGCGGCGCTGGCATCCGGTCATGTCAAAGAGCAGGACCTGGTACAGCCGTTCGTTGAGGGGCTGGCTGATATCGTCGATATGGCGGCGATTCAGAAAGCCGGTCTGACGCTGGGTGTGGATCCGCTGGGCGGCTCCGGTATTGAATACTGGAAGCGTATCGCAGAGCATTACAAACTGAATCTGACCATCGTAAACGATCAGGTTGATCAGACTTTCCGCTTTATGCATCTCGATAAAGATGGCGCAATCCGTATGGACTGCTCGTCTGAATGTGCCATGGCCGGTTTGCTGGCGCTGCGTGATAAGTTTGACCTGGCGTTCGCCAACGATCCGGATTATGACCGTCACGGTATTGTCACTCCGGCGGGGCTGATGAATCCAAACCACTACCTGGCGGTAGCTATCAACTACCTGTTCCAGCATCGTCCGCAGTGGGGCAAAGACGTGGCTGTCGGTAAGACGCTGGTTTCGTCGGCAATGATTGACCGCGTGGTTAACGATCTGGGGCGTAAACTGGTTGAAGTTCCGGTGGGCTTTAAATGGTTTGTTGATGGTCTGTTTGACGGCAGCTTCGGCTTTGGCGGCGAAGAGAGCGCGGGGGCATCCTTCCTGCGTTTCGACGGTACGCCGTGGTCTACTGATAAAGACGGGATCATCATGTGTCTGCTGGCAGCAGAAATTACTGCCGTCACCGGGAAGAACCCGCAGGAGCACTACAACGAGCTTGCCGCCCGTTTTGGTGCGCCGAGCTACAACCGTCTGCAGGCTGGCGCAACATCGGCACAGAAAGCGGCGCTGTCTAAACTGTCTCCGGAGATGGTCAGCGCCAGTACGCTGGCCGGTGACCCGATCACAGCACGTCTGACGGCGGCTCCCGGTAACGGTGCGTCGATTGGCGGTCTGAAAGTCATGACCGACAACGGTTGGTTCGCGGCACGCCCTTCGGGTACGGAAGATGCGTACAAGATCTATTGCGAGAGCTTCCTTGGCGAAGAACATCGCAAGCAGATCGAGAAAGAAGCGGTCGAAATCGTCAGCGAAGTGCTGAAAAACGCCTGAGTTGTACCACTGAATTAAAAAAGGAGCCGAAAGGCTCCTTTTTTGTTTGGCTAGCCTTAACCGTGCTTATTCTTCAGTTCAAAGCGTGGTGATACCAGGCCGTACAGCGTCCAGCCGAGGAAGGTCACGATGGAACCATACAACATCGCTTCTTCACCTGACGAGTAGAGCGCATAGAAGCTGTACATCGCACCGATGAAGGCGACAAAGTTTGCCATCTTCGCCTTTGACGGCGGAACGTTCGCCACTCTCTGGATGATCACCAGTGCGGCCATCGACAGAATATACGGAATGATATTCGTCACCACGGCCAGGTTGACCAGCACGTTAAACTGGCTGTTCAGCGACGGGCTGATGGTCATCAGCGATAAGCCACTCTGGATGATAACAATCGTCAGCATCCCCTGAACCGGCGCATCGACTTTGGTCACGCGAGAAAAGATTTTCGGGAAATAGCCTTCATCGGCAGAGGATTTAAAGACCTGCGCAATGGTGAACTGCCAGCCCAGCAATGAACCACAGCAGGACATGATCATCAGCGCCATGATCACTTTACCCACTTCCGGTGTGAACATCTGCGCGAACGCCAGACCAAACGGTGCGGTGGAGTTAGCCAGATCCATGTTAGGCACAATCCCGGCAATCACGTTGGTAGAGACGATGTAGATCACCGCCGCGCCCAGCGTCCCGCCCAGTACGGCAATCGGTACGTTCTTCTCCGGGTTTTCCACCACTTCCGCGTTCGCACAGGCGGATTCCAGACCAAGGAACGCCCACAGCGTCATGGCGATAGAGGAACCGACGGCGGTAAAGAACGGTACATGATGCGGGTTCCATGAGTTGGCATACAGCGTCGGGCTAAACCAGAACCAGCCGATAATGCACAGACCGACCACCGGAATGATCACCCCCCAGACGGTAATGCTACTGATCTGTCCGGTAATGCGCGCACCGCCAAAGTTCGCGACCGTACAGATCCACAGTACACCGATGGTGGCGAGACCGATTTGCACCGGGGAGAGGGTGGCGCCGAAAAGTTCGGTACCGTAACCCACGGCGGAGATGGCAATGGCGACGTTGGCAATCAACAGCGATACCCCATAGGTGTAGTTCGCCATAAAGTTACCGGATTTACCAAACGCATATTCTGCGTAGCCCCCCATCCCGCCGGCTTTACGGCTGAACATTCCGCACTTGGCGAACGCCCAGGCCAGCGCCATGGACCCGACGGCTGTCACCAGCCAGGAGATAATCGAAATGGTGCCGACTTCAGCCAGTTTGGTCGGCAGCATGATGATCCCGGAGCCCATCATATTGACCATGGTCAGGATGGTGAGCTGCATCACGCCCATTTTATTGGATTTGGCTTTACTCATAATGCTTCTCCTTTCAACAGGTCGCTTTGTGCTTCACGCGGTTTAATCACGTAGCACCACACCTGTTTGCGACCATCGCACTCGTTGATGTACACACCCTGAAGTTCCGGCGCGAAACCGGGCAGCAGGTTGATCCCTTCTTCCAGTGCGCTGAAGTAACGCAGTACCGCACCGCCCCAGACTTCCCCAGGAACCACGCACAGCACACCCGGCGGGTAAGGGAGCGCGCCTTCAGCGGCAATACGGCCTTCGGCCTCAGGCAGCGGCACCAGATCCACTTCACCACGCAGATAGGCGTAGTTGGCATCTTGTGGGTTCATGCTGACGCGCGGGAAATGGGACTTGCGGAACATCTCTTTTTGCAGTTGTTTTACGTTGTGACGCGCATACAGGTCGTGCATCTCCTGACACAACTGGCGCAGGGTGTAACCGGCATAACGCGCTTCGTGCTGTTTGTAGATAGACGGCAGAACGTCCGCCAGCGGTGCGTCAGATTCCAGCAGGCGCTCGAAGCGCACCAGCAGGGCGACGAGTTGTTGCAGTTTCGCCATGTCTTCCGCCGGGGTCAGCAGGAACAGGATCGAGTTGAGGTCGCATTTTTCCGGGACCACGCCGTTTTCACGCAGGAAGTTGGCAAGAATAGTCGCCGGGACGCCGAAGGTGTCGTACTCGCCATTGCGTGCGTTGATACCCGGGGTGGTCAACAACAGTTTGCAAGGGTCAACAAAGTATTGATGCTCGGCGTAACCTTCAAACGCATGCCAGTGTTCGCCAGGGACGAAGTGGAAAAAGCGCAGATCGTTGGCGATTTCCGCAGTCGGATAAGACTGCCACGGTTTGCCATCAACCAGTTCCGGAACAAAGGGACGGATATGATGGCAGTTATCAAGGATCAGCTTACGGGCGTCGATACCGTTGGCGACACAGTCCATCCACATGTTGCGGCCACTGACGCCTTCGTGCATTTTGGCGTTAATATCCAGTGCGGCAAACAGCGGATAGAACGGGCTGGTGGAGGCGTGCATCATGAACGCGTTATTCATGCGTTTATGCGGCACATAGCGCGGCTGACCTTTGATATGGCTGTCTTTTTTGTGAATTTGCGAGGTCTGGGAGAAGCCCGCTTGCTGTTTGTGAACGGACTGCGTTACCAGAATACCCGGATCGTTTTCGTTCAGTTCCAGCAGCAGCGGAGAACAATCCGCCATCATCGGGATAAACTGCTCATAGCCCACCCAGGCGGAATCGAACAGAATGTAATCGCAAAGGTGACCAATTTTATCCACCACCTGACGGGCGTTATAAATCGTGCCGTCGTAGGTGCCCAACTGGATAACGGCAAGACGGAATGGACGTGCGTCACGAGCCCGTTGCGGTGCCACTTCGCTGACCAGTTCGCGCAGGTAGCTTTCTTCAAAGCAGTGGGCATCGATCCCGCCGATAAAGCCGTACGGGTTACGTGCGGTTTCCAGATAGACCGGCGTTGCGCCCGCCTGCAATAACGCGCCGTGGTGGTTTGACTTGTGGTTGTTACGGTCGAAGAGCACCAGATCGCCCGGAGTCAGCAGTGCGTTCAGCACCACTTTGTTAGACGAAGAGGTTCCGTTTAACACAAAGTAGGTTTTATCGGCGTTAAAAACCTTCGCGGCATGTTGCTGGGCGATGCACGGTGCGCCTTCATGGATCAGCAAATCGCCCATTGCCACGTCAGCATTGCACAGGTCGGAGCGGAAAAGCGTTTCGCCGAAATATTCCACGAACTGGTTACCTGCCGGGTGACGGCGGAAAAACTCGCCGCCCTGATGTCCGGGGCAGTCGAAGGCGCTGTTTCCCTGGTTTACATAATCAACCAGCGCGCGGAAGAACGGTGGTCGTAATTGTGTTTCGTAATGACTGGCTGCCGTTTCTAACTGACGACCGTAGAAAGCGGTACGGGCTTCATTGCATTCGAATACGCCCGAAATGCGCGGCAGATGTTCTGCCGGAACGCGCTCTTCCTCTTCGGTTGCGATAAATACCGGAATACCGTATCCGGTCGAGTCAATTTCATCGAGCTTCCCACGTTCAATATCATTGACAGACAACACGACGGCAGCGACATCAATAAAATTACTTTCATCAACATTCACAATCGTGCGTTGTGTAGAAAAACAGTCAGGGCAAGAACGACTCACGGCAATTTTTAATTCAGACATTTTCATCTCTTTATTTTCAGATAATAGCAGGTCCTCAATTTCCCGAATGAGAAACTGATAACGCCGGAATAAAAGCAAAGTGTGTCCCCTGATAAATAAATCAGTAAATTGCTTTTTTTCAGGATGCAAAAAACCTTACCTGTCCGGTCACAGGCAAATCAAGGCTTAAGCAGAGTGAGCACTGAGGAATACAGGCGTGAGCCTGCGATACAGCGAGTCAGGAAGACCTGTATGCTGGAGTGCCCATAGTCGAAAGACTAACGGGCATTAAAGAAATGAAAGTCAAAACTATTACGGTGGGCAAACATCATAATATGTGTTGTCCGCCTGATATGTGGCATAGTACGGCTATTGTTTTCCATTTTGATTACCTTTTCTTTATCAGTAGAAGGTGAAGGTATTTTATCCAGGAAAACGGCCTAATCCGTGAAGGAGATCAATAAAAAACGATCATTCGCAAAATATTTAGTCGTTTTTTATGCATGGCTGGCGATAAGATATCGTTTTGTTTATTATTTGTTATAATTCTGTATTTTTTAATTTTGTGGAAAATCTTAAATACCCGAAATAATATAATTTCGACTAAGTAAGAATAATAAAAATTAATTTTAAGATTTATTTAAAAATAATGAATAACCATTCATGGCATAAAACGATAGCCAATACCGGTTTCGGTAATAAAGTGGCGGGGGCGCGCGGGATCACGCTCCAGTTTCTGTCGCAGGTGACCCATATAAATACGCAAATAATGGCTGTGCTCGACGGCGTTCGGTCCCCAGACCTGGTTCAACAACTGGCGCTGGGTCAGCACTTTCCCGGCGTTGTTGAGCAACACGGCCAGCAGGCGAAACTCAATCGGTGTTAAATGGATTTCTGTTTCTCCGCGATGAATCAGATGCGCAGCGAGATCGACGACCACATCGGAAAAGCGTACCACCGGCTCAGGAGAGGGCGTTGCAGAATGACGGCGCAGGGCGACGCGCAGACGTGCCTGTAACTCGCCAATGCCAAACGGTTTGCTCAGGTAGTCGTCGGCACCGGCGTCGAGCGCGGCAATTTTATCGCTCTCTTCGCTACGTGCAGAGAGCACGATCACCGGGACGGCGCTCCACTGTCGCAGGTCGCGAATGAAATCGATGCCGTCACCATCCGGCAGGCCGAGATCGAGAATAATGAGATCGGGCTTGCGCGTTGCCGCTTCCAGCAAACCACGCTGAAGCGTCTCGGCGTCGTACACGCGCAACCCATCGGCT
This sequence comes from Citrobacter sp. RHB20-C16, assembly GCF_013890155.1. NCBI lineage: Bacteria > Pseudomonadati > Pseudomonadota > Gammaproteobacteria > Enterobacterales > Enterobacteriaceae > Citrobacter > Citrobacter sp. RHB20-C16. The sequence continues at coordinate 1,660,881 of NZ_CP057630.1, forward strand.
TCCAGCGCGGTACGCAGAAAGCGGCGAATGGCCTGCTCATCTTCAACAATCAGAACGTTTGTCACATATCCTCATGAAAATCTTCAAGTTCTGGTGGAGCGTCTTGCCTCAGTGTAACACGGAAACAGGCACCGCCCTGAGGGCGATTATAGACGGCAATTGACCCGCCATGCACTTCCACTATCGCCCGACAAATGGCCAGCCCCAGCCCGACGCCCGGCACCGCTGACTCTTTGTTCCCCCGTGAGAATTTATCGAACACGCGCTGCTCCTGTCCTTGTGGAATGCCTGGCCCATTATCCCAGACGTCGAGTTGCAGATGTTCGTCTTCAACGTGCGCGTCGATGCCGATCTGCGCCTGCGGTCCGGCATATTTAATGGCATTCTCCAGCAGATTAATCAGTACCCGTTCGAACAGGGGGCCATCGACGTGAATGAGGGTCAGCGGCGCGGGCAGGGAAAGGTTTACCGGATGAACCAGGCCTGGCTCCAGCATTTTCAGCGCGCTGCCCACTACTTCTTCCAGCGTCAGCCACTCTTTTTTGAGGTTGAAACCACCAGACTGAATCCGCGCCATATCCAACAGGTTATTCACCAGACGGGTGGTATTCAGTACATGCTGGCGTATTTCGCTGGCCTGTCTGGCATGAGGCGAGCCTTCGCTGGCGAGGTCGAGCGTGAGGATTTCCGCCTGACCAAACAGCACGGTCAGCGGGGTGCGCAGGTCGTGAGAAAGTGCCGCGAGCAGAGCGTTGCGCAGGCTTTCCCGTTCGCTGGCCAGCCGCGCCTGCTCTTCGCTGGCCGTTAAGGTCAGACGTTCCAGCGCATTCGCCACCAGCAAAGTGAAGGTTTCCAACAGTCGCTGCTGCTCGGGGATCATTAACTGACGCAGATTGCCGGGTTCGACAACTACCAGGCCGTGGGTTTTGTCGGCGCTGCGTAACGGCAGGATCTGGTACGGCACGCCTGGCAGGGTATCGGTGCCAGCGCCTGCCGGTAACCCTTTATCAAAGCTCCAGCGGGCAATAGCATCATCCCAGGGGGTCATTCCCTGCTGGTGGGTGAGGGCGGCCAGTTTGCCCTCTTCATTCGGCAATAAAATCTGGCTGCGGGCATGAAAGGTGGAGGCAATAAATTGTTCGCTGGTACTGGCGATGTCTTGCGCACTGCGCCCCATCGCCAACGCTTTCGACATCTCATAAAGATGACGAGTTCGCTGTTCCCGGTAGCGCGCAACGCGAGCCTGATAGCGCACGCCCGCCGTCAGGTTACCCACGACCAGTCCAACCGTCAGCATGACGCCGAAGGTGAGGAGATACTGCACGTCCGAGACGGCGAGCGTGCCGCGCGGCGCAATGAAGAACAGATCAAAGCTGACCACGCCAATAAAGGTGGAAAACGCCGATGGCCAGCGACCATAGAAGAGAGCGATGACCACCACACCGAGCAGATAGAGCATCACCAGGTTTGCGGCATCAAAGGCGGCCAGCCACTGGCTGGCGATAAACGTTGTCAGAGCGCAGAGTGCAACGGCAACCAGACAGCCCTGAATTTGCACCCGCCACTTGTCTTTAAAGGCGCGGGTATCGGGCAGGGACGACAGCGTCCGCACCGGCGGCTCATCGAGGGCGACCACCATCAAATCCAGCTCAGGGGCGCGTTTCGCCAGCCGATCGGCAAACGACTCCCGGTGCCACCAGCGTCGCGTTGACGTTCGCCCCAGCACTATTTTTCCCAGATTATGCTCGCGAGCGTAGCGGACCACCGCTTTATCCTCGCTGGGATCGGATAGCGTGGCGGTCTCCGCGCCCAGCTCTTGCGCCAGTCGCAGGGCGTGCAGAATATTGCGCCGCTGCTTTTCCGGCAAGCGATGCAGCGCGGGGGTTTCGACGTAGACGGCGTGCCAGATGCTGCCCAGTCGCGACGCCAGTCGTGCGGCAGTACGCACCAGTTTTTCACTGCCGGTGTTGTGACCAATGCAGAGCAGTATGGCGTCGCGGGTATGCCAGACCTTCTCTTCACCCGGACGACCGCGCCAGGCGCGCATCTGATCGTCCACCCGATCGGCGGTGCGGCGCAGCGCCAGTTCGCGTAGCGCGATTAAATTACCCTTACGGAAAAAGTGTTCAATAGCACGCTCGGCCTGTCCCGCAATATAGACTTTGCCCTCTTTCAGGCGCTGGCGCAGATCGTCAGGTGGTAAATCGACCAACACCACCTCGTCGGCAGCGTCAAAAAACGGATCCGGCACGGTTTCGCGCACCTGAATCCCCGTCACGCCGCTGACCACATCGTTCAGGCTTTCGAGATGCTGCACGTTGACGGTGGTAAAGACATCAATACCGGCGTCGAGCAGTTCTTCAATGTCCTGCCAGCGCTTGGGATGGCGTGAACCCGGTGCATTACTGTGCGCCAGTTCATCCATTAAGATCAGCGCCGGACGGCGTGCGAGCGCGGCATCGAGATCGAATTCACTGATATGACGTCCGTGGCGCGCCTGGCGTTTCAACGGCAGAAAGCTGAGACCATCCAGCAGAGCGGCGGTCTCTTTGCGTCCATGGGTCTCCACCACGCCAATCAGGATGTCGAGTCCCTGTGCGCGCAGGCGCTGGGCTTCAGCCAGCATCGACCAGGTTTTCCCGACGCCCGCACAGGCGCCGAAGAAGATTTTTAGTTTTCCCCGATGGGGGGCGACCGCCTGCTCAAGCAGGCGATCGGGATCGGGGCGTACTGGTTCACTATTCGCCATTCATGCTGTCCAGCGCTAAATTGAGTTCGACAATATTTACGACCGGTTGACCGATAAAGCTCACCAGTGGTTTCTGCGTGTATTCTGCAACCCGTTGCGTCACCTGTTCAATGGTCAGATGACGAGCCTGCGCCACGCGGGGGATTTGCCATGCCACCGCAGCGGGTGTCAGGTTGTTGTCCAGACCGCTCGCGGAGGCAGTAACCAGTTCCACCGGTACGTTACGACTGGCCTGCGGGTTGGCGGCGCGCAGGGTGGCGACCCGGTTTTGCAGTTGTTTATCCAGTTCCGGGTTACTGGCGGCGAGGTTACTGCCGCCGGATGCCATGGGATTATAGGGCATTTCAGCGGTGGCCGAAGGCCGTCCCTGGAAATAGCCTTCAGAGGTAAAGTTCTGCCCGATCAGCGCAGAACCCCGCACCCCATGCTCATCCCGAATCAGTGAACCGTTGGCCTGATACGGGAACCACCATTGCCCCAGCGCGGTGGTCAGCAGCGGATACGCACCGCCCGTCAGCAGCAGCAGGAAAATCAGTGTTGAAAACAACGGACGTAAAGCACTCATCAGACACCTCACACCAGACCCAGCAGGGTCAGCAGCAAATCAATTACTTTGATGCCAATAAACGGCACCACCAGCCCCCCCAGACCGTAAATCCACAGGTTACGGCGCAGCATGGCGGAGGCGGAAAGCGGTTTGTAGCTCACGCCTTTCAGCGCCAGCGGGATCAGAAAGACAATAATCAAGGCGTTAAAGATCACCGCACTCAGAATGGCCGAGTCCGGCGAATGCAGACGCATGATGTTCAGCGCATTCAGTTGCGGATAGGTCGCGGCGAACGCGGCCGGAATGATCGCAAAATACTTCGCCACGTCGTTGGCGATACTGAACGTGGTCAGTGAACCACGCGTCATCAGCATCTGTTTGCCGATGTGCACCACTTCGATAAGCTTGGTGGGGTTAGAGTCGAGATCGACCATGTTGCCCGCTTCTTTTGCCGCCTGCGTACCGGAGTTCATTGCTACCGCGACATCGGCCTGGGCCAGCGCCGGGGCGTCGTTGGTACCATCACCGGTCATCGCCACTAAGCGGCCTTCCGCCTGATACTGGCGGATGAGCGCCAGCTTGGCTTCCGGTGTCGCTTCGGCAAGAAAGTCATCCACACCCGCCTCGGCGGCGATGGCGGCGGCGGTCAGGCGATTATCGCCAGTGATCATCACCGTTTTAATGCCCATTTTACGCAACTGGGCAAAACGCTCTTTTATCCCGCCTTTGACGATATCTTTCAGCGCGATCACGCCTAGCACCCGGGAACCTTCCACCACCACGAGCGGCGTGGCGCCCAGACGGGCGACGCTGTCCACTTTCTGCTCGACATCCGCCGGGAACTGGCCGCCGCTGGCCTCAATGTGGCGACGGATGGCGTCGACGGAACCTTTACGAATCATCCGGTTGTCGATGTTAATACCGCTCATACGACTCTGGGCGGTAAAGGGGACGAAGGTGGCATGCAGCGACTGCACGTCACGTTCGCGCAGATTAAAGCGCTGCTTGGCGAGGATCACAATGCTGCGACCTTCCGGCGTCTCATCGGCTAACGACGAAAGCTGTGCGGCGTCGGCCAGCGTTTTTTCGTCGACACCCTGCGCAGGCAGGAAGTCCGAGGCCTGACGGTTACCGAGAGTAATGGTGCCGGTTTTGTCCAGCAGCAATACGTCCACGTCGCCTGCGGCTTCCACCGCACGGCCACTGGTGGCGATGACGTTCGCACCGAGCATACGGCTCATTCCGGCGACGCCAATCGCGGAGAGTAACCCGCCGATTGTCGTTGGGATCAGACAAACCAACAGGGCGACCAGCACCGTGACGCTGACCGCGTGACCGCCCCAGGCAGAAAACGGCCACAGCGTGGCGGTTGCCAGCAAAAAGACAATCGTCAGGGCTACCAGCAGAATGGTCAGGGCGATCTCGTTGGGCGTTTTACGGCGCTGGGCGCCTTCGACCATGGCGATCATCCGGTCAAGGAAAGTTTCGCCAGGATTCACGCTACACTCGATCACCAGCCAGTCGGAGAGAATGCGCGTCCCGCCAGTTACCGAGGCGAAATCGCCGCCGGATTCGCGGATGACCGGCGCAGACTCGCCGGTAATCGCACTTTCATCCACGGAGGCGCCGCCTTCAATGACTTCGCCGTCACAGGGAATGATATCACCTGCTTCCACCAGCACGATGTCGCCTTTGCGTAGCTCATCGGCCGGAACGTGATCCATTTTCGCGCCGTACTTCGGCTCGCGCAGTTTGCGGGCAAAGGCCGTCTTTTTCACTCCTTTGAGGCTGTTGGCCTGTGCTTTACTGCGCCCTTCGGCGAGCGCTTCCGCAAAGTTGGCAAACAGTACAGTGACCCACAGCCACAGACAGATCGCCCCGGTAAACAGCGCGCTGCCGGCCATCTGTCCTGTCGCCATCGCAACGGTAATCACGGTGGTCAGCAGGCTACCCATCCAGACAATGAACATCACCGGGTTGCGCCACTGGGTATGTGGGCTTAATTTTTTCACTGCGTCCATCAGCGCCTGAGCGACCAGAGACGGTTCGAACAGCGCCAGTTGTTTGCGACTCATAACATTTGCTCCGCATCGCTTAGCGTAAGGAAAGGTGTTCAGCGACTGGGCCAAGCGCCAGTGCAGGAATAAAGGTTAGGGCGCCGACTAACAGCACCGTGCCGATCAGTAAACCGACAAACAGCGCGCCGTGGGTCGCCAGGGTGCCGGGACTGGCCGGTTGGCTCTTTTTCACCACCAGCGATCCGGCAATCGCCATCACCGGGATGATGACCCCGAAGCGACCGACGAACATGCAAAACGCCAGCAGGCAGTTCCAGAACGGGGTGTTTGCGCTCAGACCAGCAAAGGCGCTGCCGTTGTTGTTGGCGGCGGAAGAGACGGCGTACAGGACTTCGCTAAAGCCGTGTGGGCCAGGGTTGAGCATGGCGCTGCGTCCCGCATCGGTCATCATGGCAAGCGCGGTGCCGAGTAAAACCAGCGCAGGGGTGACCAGAATCGCCAGTGCGGTCATTTTCATCTCGCGAACGTCGATCTTTTTGCCCAGGTATTCTGGCGTGCGGCCAATCATCAGTCCGGCGATAAACACCGCCAGCAGCACGAACAACAGCATGCCGTAAAGGCCCGAACCAACGCCGCCGAACACCACTTCGCCAATCTGCATCAGCCACATTGGCACCATGCCGCCCAGCGCGGTAAACGAGTCGTGCATGGCGATCACCGCCCCGCAGGAGGCCGCTGTCGTTACTACCGCAAACAGGCTGCTTACCAGCACGCCAAAGCGGCTCTCTTTGCCTTCCATATTAGGAGTGGAATCTGCGCCAAATTGCAGCAGATGGGGGTTGCCCTGGACCTCCGCCCACATCACCACCGCCACGCAGACGGTGAAGATGAGCGACATGGTCCACAGCAACATCCGCCCCTGGCGACGATCGCCTGCCGCGTCGCCAAACGCGAAACAGAGCGCGGCTGGAATTAAAAAGATGGCCAGCATTTGCACCATGTTGGTCAGCGCGGTGGGGTTTTCGAACGGGTGTGCCGAGTTGGCGTTAAAGAAGCCGCCGCCGTTGGTCCCCAGCATCTTGATGGCTTCCTGCGAGGCCACCGGCCCCATCGGCAGCAGTTGCTGCACACCTTCCAGAGTAGTGAAAGTCTGATAGGGCAGCAGGTTTTGCAGGCTGCCTTGCTGAATAAAGAACAGCGCAATCACCAGCGCGATGGGGCATAAAATCCACAAGGTAATACGCACCAGGTCGACCCACGCATTGCCCAGCGTATTCATGCTCTGGCGGGTAAAGGCGCGGATCAGCGCGAACACCACCGCAATGCCGGTCGCGGCGGACAGGAAGTTTTGTACCGTCAGCCCGGCCATCTGGCTGAAATAGCTTAAGGTGGTTTCCCCGCTGTAAGCCTGCCAGTTGGTATTGGTAACAAAACTCACCGCCGTATTAAGCGCCAGATGCCAGGGCAGACCGGGCAACTGCTGTGGATTCAGCGGCAGAAGGTGTTGCCACAACAACAGCAGGAACAGTAGCGTCAACCCCAGCACATTCAACGCGAGGATCGCCAGCAGGTACTGCTTCCAGTTCATCTCGTGTGTCGAAATGCCCAGACCGCGCCAGATCAGGCGTTCAACCCTCGCGGTACCAGGCAGCGAATGGTTGCCGATCAGCCGTGCCAGACCCGCGCCTAACGGCCTGGCGAGCACGAACAGAATCAGCAGAAAACTGGCGATGAGTAAAAATCCTTGCGCAGCCATCAGAACGCCTCCGCATTGATCAATGCATATACCAGGTAACCTAATAATAAGAAAATCAGCACGATGCCGATTATCACGCCTGCACTCACAGTGCACCTCCCGTGGCATAAATGTGATAAACAAAGCGTAAATATCTGCCTGCAAAGATTTCGCAAAAATCGACGTCGGGGGTGTAAAAAAAGTATAAAAATGGCAAAGACCATTATTTAACTAATGATTAGTATTAATTTAACTTTTTTGTAACTTAATTACGCGATAAAGATAAATAAAGCGTAAATAGCTAAAAATAAGTGGTCGGATGAGTAGTAAAATTACACGCAAAGCGGTACTATTTTCAGCAGATAACCAATTTGACTTTACCGGTGATGATTACCGGCCAGATAAAGGGGAGAGAATCATGGAGTTGTACAAAGAATATCCAGCACATGTTGTATTGTTACGCCGTACTTTCGCCGTCGTGGCTGGGGTGCTGGCACTACCGGTCATGCTGTTCTGGAAAGACCGCGCCCGTTTTTATAGCTATTTACACCGCGTGTGGTCAAAAACCAGCGATAAACCGGTGTGGATGGATCAGGCTGAAAAAGCCACCTGCGATTTCTACTAAGCGCATCGCGTTCAGAAAAACCGCCAACAGCAATGTGGCGGTTTTTTTATGTCTCTGTGTCTACACTTATTTCAGAAATGGAAAAGGAGACATCATGAGCGAGAAAATCCCTGTTGGCATTAGCGCTTGTTTGTTAGGGGAGGCGGTTCGCTTTGATGGTGGACACAAACGCCTGCCCTTTGCAGTCGAAGAACTTTCACCGTGGGTGCACTTTGAACCCGTCTGTCCGGAAATGGCGATCGGCCTGCCGGTGCCGCGTCCTGCATTGCGCTTAGTCAAAATGGAAGAGGCAATTGCACTGCGTTTCAGTGACCGGCGCGAGGGCGATTTAACCCAGGCGATGACCGCGTTCAGTGAAGAACGTGTCAGTCGTTTCGAACACCTTTGTGGCTATATTGTCTGTGCGAAATCCCCAAGTTGCGGCATGGAACGCGTTCGTGTTTATGACGCCGATGGGAAAAACAATCGCAAAGCCGGTCGCGGTATCTTTACCTCAGTCCTGATGGCGTCTTACCCGTGGCTCCCTGTTGAAGAGGACGGGCGATTGCACGATCCACAATTACGGGAAAATTTTGTCGCGCGGATTTATGCCCTGCATGAATTGCATGGATTGCGGCAACAAGGACTCACGCGTGGCGCGCTGATTGACTATCACAGCCGCTATAAACTGTTGCTGCTGGCCCATTCACAGCCGGAATACCGCGAGCTGGGGCGCTTTGTCGCTGCGCTTTACGAGTGGGAAAGCCTTGATGACTTTTTCATTGAATATCGTCTGCGCCTGATGAAACTGATGTCCCATCCTGCCACCCGGCGTAACCATACCAATGTCCTGATGCACGTTCAGGGCTATTTTCGCAAACAGCTCAATGCCCGTCAGCGGCAGGAGTTGGCTTCCCTTATTGACGGTTACCGACGCGCTACGCAGCCACTGCTTGCGCCTGTGACGCTGCTCAAACACTATATGGCAGAATATCCGGATGCGTATCTCTCCGGGCAACGCTATTTTGATCCCTGGCCGGAAGCCCTGCGGCTGCGCTACGGGAGTTGATTTTTTTCATTCGGGAGTGTTATGTCCACCCATCTGGTCTGGTTTCGTCGCGATCTCCGTCTGCATGACAATCTTGCCCTCGCCGCCGCCTGCCGCCACCGCGCCGCGCGCGTTGTGGCGTTATTTATCTCCACGCCTGAGCAGTGGAAGAATCACGTCATGTCACCGCGTCAGGCCGCCTTTATCCAGGCTCAGCTAAACGCTTTACAACAGGCGCTGGCGGAAAAGGGCATTCCGCTGCTGTTTGAGGAAGTCGACGACTTCGCAGACAGTATTGAAACGGTGAAAGCGGTGTGCGAACAGCATGACGTCAGCCACCTGTTTTATAACTATCAGTATGAAGTGAACGAGCGTGAACGCGATGCGGCGGTAGAAAAGGCGCTGCCGCATGTGGTTTGCGAAGGGTTTGATGACAGCGTGATCCTGCCGCCAGGTGCGGTGACGACGGGAAATCATGAGATGTATAAAGTCTTCACGCCGTTTAAAAACGCCTGGTTAAAACGGCTGAAGGAGGGGATGCCGGAGTGCGTATCCGCACCGGCCCGCCGGGAGAACGGTAGTGTTTCTTCCGCGCTGGTGCCAATTAACCTTCACTATCCGCAACAGGAATTCGACCCCGTCCTTTTTCCCGCCGAAGGAAAAGCCGCAATTGCCCGGTTACGCCAGTTTTGCCAGCAGGGGGCAGGAGAGTACGACGAATGTCGCGACTTCCCGGCCATTGAGGGCACCAGTCGTTTCTCCGCCAGTCTTGCTACCGGTGGCTTATCGCCGCGCCAGTGTCTGCATCGCCTGCTGGCGGAACAGCCGCAGGCGCTGGACGGCGGCGCGGGCAGTGTCTGGCTGAACGAACTTATCTGGCGTGAGTTTTATCGCCATCTAATGACGTACCATCCCAATCTGTGCAAACACCGCCCCTTTATTCTCTGGACCGATCGCGTGCGCTGGCGGGATCGTGCGGAAGATTTACAGGCCTGGCAGGAGGGGAGAACGGGTTATCCGATTGTTGATGCGGCGATGCGGCAACTGAACGCCACCGGCTGGATGCACAACCGTCTGCGGATGATTGCGGCCAGCTTCCTGGTCAAAGATCTGCTGATTGACTGGCGTAAAGGTGAACGCTATTTCATGTCGCAACTGATTGATGGCGATCTCGCTGCGAATAACGGCGGCTGGCAGTGGGCGGCCTCTACCGGAACCGACGCCGTGCCGTATTTCCGCATTTTTAACCCCACGACGCAGGGCGAAAAGTTCGACAGAGAGGGGGAGTTTATCCGCCGGTGGATCCCGGAACTTAGCCATGTACCGGGCAAGGCGATTCACGAGCCGTGGAAATGGGCGATGAAAGAAAGCATCACGCTCGACTATCCGCAGCCGATTGTCGATCACAAACTGGCGCGCCAGCAGACGCTTGCCGCGTATGAGACCGCGCGAAAGAACTAACGGTGGCTATGCGGCCTGACGCCATAACTATTCATAATGAGGTGCGTTAATACGCCCTTTTTTTATGGCTAAGAACGGGGTGATGGTTTCTTAATATGGCTAATAATTGTCTATCGACGAACCGCCACAGGGACGCTATGTTAACGGAGTGCATAAATAAACAAGGGATCGATGATGAAAAACACCGAACTGGAACAACTGATCAACGAGAAACTGAACAGCGCCGCCATCAGCGACTACGCGCCAAACGGTTTGCAGGTTGAAGGCAAAGAAACGGTGCAAAAAATCGTCACCGGTGTGACCGCCAGTCAGGCGTTACTGGATGAAGCAGTGCGTCTGCAGGCTGATGCGGTCATCGTTCATCATGGCTATTTCTGGAAAGGCGAATCTCCGGTGATTCGCGGGATGAAGCGCAATCGCCTGAAAACGCTGCTGGCGAATGACATTAACCTCTACGGCTGGCATCTCCCTCTGGATGCACATCCCGAACTGGGCAACAACGCACAGTTGGCGGCCCTGTTGGGGATCACCGTGATGGGTGAAATCGAGCCGCTGGTTCCCTGGGGCGAACTGACGATGCCGGTCCCTGGGCTGGAACTGGCGTCGTGGATTGAAGCACGTCTTGGACGCAGGCCGTTATGGTGCGGTGATACCGGGCCGGATACTATCAAACGTGTCGCCTGGTGCACTGGCGGCGGGCAAAGCTTCATCGACAGCGCCGCGCAGGCTGGCGTTGACGCCTTTATCACCGGTGAAGTTTCCGAACAAACCATCCACTCAGCCCGTGAACAGGGACTGCATTTTTACGCCGCCGGGCATCACGCCACCGAACGCGGCGGGATCCGTGCGCTCAGCGAATGGTTGACGGAGAACACCGATTTGGATGTGACGTTTATTGATATTCCAAACCCGGCATAAATAAAAACAAGAGGAACGCAAGTGCAACGAGCGCGTTGTTATCTGTTAGGTGAAACGGCGGTAGTGCTGGAGCTTGAGCCGCCGGTGACGCTGGCGAGCCAGAAACGTATCTGGCGTCTGGCGCAACGTTTGGTTGAGACGCCAAACGTGGTCGAGGCGATTCCGGGAATGAACAATATCACCGTGATCCTACGCGACCCGCAAACGCTGGCGCTGGATGCGATTGAACGCCTGCAACGCTGGTGGGAGGAGAGTGAGGCGCTGGAGCCAGACTCACGCTATATCGAAATTCCGGTGACCTACGGCGGCGCCGGTGGTCCCGATCTGGCGGACGTTGCCCGCCACAGCGGCCTGAGCGAAAAGCAGGTAGTGGAGCTGCACGCGTCGGTCGAGTATGTGGTCTGGTTTTTAGGTTTTCAGCCGGGATTCCCGTATCTCGGTAGCTTACCGGAACAACTGCACACGCCCAGGCGCGCTGAGCCGCGGCTGATCGTTCCGGCTGGATCGGTGGGTATCGGCGGACCGCAAACCGGTATTTATCCACTGCCAACGCCTGGTGGCTGGCAGTTGATTGGTCATACCTCGCAGGCCTTGTTCGACCCGAAAAAAGAGGAACCGGTTCTCCTGCACCCTGGCGATAGCGTGCGCTTTATCCCGCAGAAGGAGGGGGTATGCTGAATGTTATTCGCGCGGGATTGTACACCTCCGTTCAGGATGGCGGTCGTCACGGTTTTCGTCAGTCAGGCGTTAGCCATTGTGGTGCGCTGGATAAACCGGCGATGCAAATCGCTAACCTGTTAGTGGGTAATGAGGCCAGTGCTCCGGTGTTGGAAATTACCCTCGGACAACTGGTTGTGGAATTTGAAACCGACAGCTGGTTTGCCCTGACTGGTGCGGGATGCGAAGCGCGGCTGGATAATCACCCCGTCTGGACGGGCTGGCGTCTGCCGGTGAAAGCGGGCCAGCGTCTGGTGCTAAAACGTCCGCAGCACGGTATGCGCAGCTATCTTGCCGTCGCGGGCGGTATCGACGTGCCGGAAGTGATGGGGTCATGCAGTACCGATCTCAAAGTGGGCATCGGCGGGTTGGAAGGACGCCTGCTGAAAGACGGCGACCGGCTGGCAACCGGCAAACCCCGACGGACGTTCCTGGAAGCGCGAGGGGTAAAACAGCTGCTATGGGGGAATCGCATTCGGGCGCTGCCGGGGCCGGAATACCACGAATTTGACGCCGTTTCGCAGGAGTCGTTCTGGCGATCGCCGTGGCATCTCAGTCCGCAGAGTAACCGGATGGGCTACCGCCTGCAGGGACAACCGCTGATGCGAATGACGGATCGGGAACTGGTGTCGCACGGTCTGCTGCCTGGCGTGATTCAGGTTCCGCACAACGGTCAGCCGATTGTATTGATGAACGATGCCCAGACGACCGGCGGCTATCCGCGCATTGCCTGCATAATCGAGGCAGACATGTACCATCTGGCGCAGATCCCGCTCGGCCAACCCATTCACTTTGTTCAGTGTTCGCTGGAGGAGGCGCTGAAAGCGCGGCAGGACCAACAGCGCTATCTGGAACAACTCACATGGCGACTCAATGATGAACATTGATTTAAATGCGGATCTCGGCGAAGGCTGCGCCAGCGATGGAGAACTGTTGACGCTGGTCTCATCGGCCAACATTGCCTGCGGCTTTCATGCCGGCGATGCACAAACCATGCTGACCAGCGTGCGCGAGGCGCTGAAAAATGGTGTAGCCATTGGGGCGCACCCGAGCTTTCCGGATCGGGAAAACTTTGGCCGCACGGCGATGACGCTGCCTGTGGAAACGGTGTACGCGCAAACGCTGTATCAAATCGGCGCGCTGGCGGCAATAGCCCGGGCGGAGGGGGGCGTCATGCGGCACGTGAAACCGCATGGCATGCTCTACAACCAGGCGGCGAAAGATCCGCAACTGGCGGATGCCATTGCCAAAGCGGTGTACGCCTGCGATCCGGCACTGATTCTGGTCGGCCTGGCGGGAAGTGAGCTTGTCCGCGCGGGTGAGCGTTACGGTCTCGTCACGCGCCAGGAGGTGTTCGCCGATCGCGGTTATCAGGCGGACGGCAGTCTGGTGCCACGCACGCAGCCGGGCGCGCTGATTGAAGACGAGGACCAGTCGCTGGCGCAAACGCTGGGAATGGTGGAAACCGGACGCGTGAAAAGCATTACCGGTGAATGGACAAGCGTGGTGGCGCAAACGGTTTGTATTCATGGCGATGGCGAACACGCGCTGGCCTTCGCCCGACGTTTACGCTCGGCGTTTGAAGCCCGCGGTATCACCATTGTTGCCTGAGCGCACTGACGCAGCCTCCATAGAGGGGTTGCGCATATAAAAACACCACAACAAAACACAACATACAGGAATGGATTATGGGAGATGCAATAACGCTCTGGCCACTGATGGGCATCGCCGTCATTGTGGTTGGATTTCTTTTACGTTTTAACCCGGTGCTGGTGGTTATTGTCGCCGGGATCGTCACTGGACTGGCGGCGCAAATGCCGATCGCCACGATCCTCGAAAAGCTGGGTGAAGGTTTTCTCAACACCCGCAACCTGCCGTTTATCCTGCTGATACCGCTGGCGGTTATCGGCCTGCTCGAGCGTCACGGGCTGAAAGAGCGCGCCCAGGCGTGGATTGCCAGGATTAAAAGCGCTACATCAGGTCGCTTGCTGATCGTCTATCTGTTTATTCGTGAAGCCACCGCTGCGCTAGGGCTGACCAGCCTGGGCGGTCACCCGCAAATGGTGCGTCCGTTGTTAGCGCCTATGGCGGAAGGGGCGGCGGAGAAAACGTACGGGGCATTGCCCGGCGCGGTGCGCTACCGGTTGCGAGCGATGTCGGCGGCGACGGATAACGTGGGACTTTTTTTTGGTGAGGATATCTTCGTCGCGTTCGGCGCGATTATCTTCATGCACAACTTTATGCTGGAGTCCGGCGGTATTCAGACCGAACCGCTGCACATTGCCTTATGGGGGATCCCAACGGCCCTGTGCGCCTTCGTGATCCACGGTACGCGCCTGTGGCGGCTGGATAACTATCTGCAACGCGAAATGGCGAAAGCCGGTTCTGTTGACACCCGCAAAGGAGAGGCGCAATGAATTTTCAACAAAGCTACCTCTACTGGCTCGCGGGGATCGTGCTGCTGATTGTCGCCATTATGTCCTGGCAGGATAAAGCTAATCCGCGTCGGTTAACGACCGGGTTATTCTGGGGCGTCTACGGGCTGTTGTTCCTGCTGGGCGACTGGACGTATCAACTGGTGGGCGACAAACGTACAGTCAACATTGCCGTCGGTGTCGCGGTGGTGATCATGGCGTTGATCGCCGGTTTTGGCGGCGTCAAGCTGGGCAGTTATCATCAGCGCACCCGCGAGCAGCGGGAAGAGAGCGCGACGCGTCTGGGTAACCGCCTGTTTTACCCGGCGCTGGCCATTCCGGTCGTCACCGTGATTGGCGTACTGATGTTCAATCACATTCCGGGGTTGCAGGACGCTCTGTTTGGACCGGGTAATCATGCCACGCTGGTGACGCTGTTCTCGATGACCGCAGGCTCACTGATTGGTCTCGGTATGGCTATCAAAATGACCCATGAGAAGGTGCATCAGCCGATTCAGGAGGCGCGCCGCCTGCTGGATTCCATCGGATGGGCATTTATTTTACCGCAGATCCTCGCAACGTTAGGACTGCTGTTTACGGCGGCAGGCGTTGGCAGTGGCATTTCGTATCTTACTCAAGAGTATCTGGCCGTCGACAGCCGCTTTATCGCGGTGGCGGTGTATACCATTGGGATGGCGCTGTTGACGATGGTGATGGGCAATGCGTTTGCCGCCTTCCCGATTGTCACGGCGGGAATTGGCATTCCGATTCTGGTGCTTCAGCACGGTGGCAACCCGGCGGTGATGGCGGCTATCGGGATGTTCTCCGGCTATTGCGGTACGCTGATGACGCCGATGGCGGCAAACTTCAACATCGTGCCCGCCGCGCTGCTGGAACTGCCAGATAAAAACGCGGTCATTAAAGCGCAGGTGCCAACCGGCATACTGCTGCTGCTAGTCAACGTGTTCCTGATGTATTTCCTGATGTTCCTGTAAGGAGGACGGATGAAAACGGTATTAATCACCGGATTTGAGCCCTTCGGCGGCGAGCAGATTAACCCTTCCTGGGAAGTGGTCTCGCAGCTCGACAATGCTATCATCGCCGGGTGCCGCGTGGTGGCGCGTCAGTTGCCGTGTGTGTTTGGCGAGTCGCTCAGTGTGCTGAATTCCGCCATTGATACGCTCTCTCCATCGCTGGTGCTGGCCATCGGACAGGCGGGCGGACGGACCGATATTACCGTTGAGCGCGTGGCGATCAACGTCGACGACGCCCGTATTCCGGATAATAAAGGCCAACAGCCGGTGGATGAGCCGATTGTTGTTGGTGGACCAGCGGCCTGGTTTAGCACGCTGCCAGTCAAAGCCATGGTGGCGGCGATGCGTGAAGCCGGTGTGCCAGCGTCGGTCTCACAGACGGCGGGGACATTTGTTTGCAACCATGTGATGTACGGATTGCTCCACAAACTGAGCGGCATCGCGGAGGTGAAGGGGGGATTCATCCATATCCCTTATCTGCCGCAGCAGGCGGCGGCGCATCCGGGGGCGCCCAGTATGGCGGCGGAAACGGTGCGTCTGGCGCTGGAGGTGGCGATCGCTACCGCATTGCAGGTTGACGATGACATCGCCGTGACAGGTGGCGCCACGCACTAATCTTCTCAGATAAGGACAGAACCATGCCTGAAGGCCCGGAGATCCGCCGCGCGGCGGATAACCTGGAGGCGGCGATCAAAGGCAAACCCCTGACGGATGTCTGGTTTGCCTTTGCGCAGTTAAAACCGTATCAATCCACACTGGTGGGGCAGACCGTCACGGCGATGGAGACGCGCGGCAAAGCGTTGCTGACCCATTTTTCCGCGGGTCTGACGCTCTACAGCCATAATCAGCTGTATGGCGTCTGGCACGTGGTGGACAGTGGCGACATGCCGCACACCACCCGTATTCTGCGCGTTAAACTGCAAACTGCGGATAAAACCATTCTGCTTTATAGCGCGTCTGACATTGAGATGTTGACGCCGGAACAGCTCACTACCCATCCCTTCCTGCAACGGGTTGGGCCGGACGTGCTGGACCCGCGTCTGACCCCTGATGCGGTGAAAGCCCGGTTACTCTCGCCGCGTTTTCGCAACCGCCAGTTTTCCGGGCTGTTGCTGGATCAGGCTTTTCTCGCTGGGCTGGGAAACTATCTGCGGGTGGAGATCCTCTGGCAGGTGGGGATAACCGGTCAGCATAAAGCGCGCGATCTCAGCGATGCGCAGTTGACGGCGTTAGCGCATGCGCTGCTGGATATTCCGCGCTTGTCCTACACCACGCGTGGGCAGGTCGATGAAAATAAGCATCATGGCGCGCTGTTTCGCTTTAAGGTGTTTCACCGCGACGGTGAACCTTGCGAACGTTGTGGCGGGATCATCGAGAAAACCACGCTCTCCTCACGGCCGTTCTACTGGTGTCCACATTGCCAGCATTAATGCGCTTGTCGCGGCGCTTTGGCTGAAATAAAACGGGCGATGGCAGGGCCAGTGAGAAGAATACTGAACAGCCGCAGGGTTTGCATCGCCATGATCAGCGACATGTCGGCGTGACTGCCGGCGGCAATGACTGCAACCGTATCAAGCCCGCCGGGGCTGGTGGCGAGATAGGCGGTTAAAAAATCAATCTGCATATAGTGGGTCATTCCCCAGGCCATTGCTGCGCAAATGGCAAGCAGGGCGAAGATAGAGAGCAGGATTTGCGGCAACGGTCGCAGCGCCATAAAGAAGACCTGCTTGTCGAATCCGAGACCAATCTGCCAGCCAATAAGCATATACGCTATCGCCAGCAGCCATTCCGGCAGTTCAATCACCATCACGCCGCTTGCGTGCAGCAGGGCGCCTACCAGCATCGGCACCAGCATGGTACCGGAGGGAATGCGCAGCACCCGACCGACAACGCTGGCAACCGCCGCTAACAGCAGCGTCGTGAACAGATTGCCGCTCAGCGGCGGGAACCACTCAATCTGCTGGCTGACGGCTTCTGCGCTTTCGCCCATGATAAACCGCGTCACCAGCACCGCTGCGCCAGCGACAAACAGTACCCGCAAATATTGCATAAAGGCGACCAGGCGGATATCGGCGCCGTAGTCTTGCGCCATCGCGACCATTGCCGCCGCACCGCCGGGAGATGAGCCCCACGCGCCGGTATTGCCAGGGAGTGAACTGTAGCGAACCAGTAACCAGCCAACGACCGTACTGGAGAGCAGCGTCACCAGCAGAACCGCCAGCACCACTACCCAGTTTGCCGCCAGCGTCGTTAATAATGAGCCTGACAAATTCTGCGCGATCATACAGCCAAGAATGGCTTGCGCGCCGAGGAACGTACAGCGAGGAAGCTTTAGTGAGATACCGCGAAGACTAAACAGAATACCGGTGATCATCGGGCCGAGCAGTAACGCCGCCGGAAGATGAATGCTGAGAAAGAGCAGGGACAGAAGGAGTGACAGCAAAAACAACAAGCCCCACTGCAGAACTGGCATCCTGTGCTCCCGGAAGAAATGAACAAACTATCCGTAAATCATAGAGAAGGGCGGAGAAGATTAATATAGCGAGGGTCAAGAAAAGGTAGGGAAGTTGCCGGATGGCGCTAATACTTATCCGGCCTACGAATTGACAACCGTAGGCCGGATAAGACGCAGTCGCGTCACCATCCGGCAGTCTGACGATTAATACTTAAGGTCAGATTTAAAATCGCGTTTTTCGTAGCCGGTGTACAGCTGACGTGGGCGCGCGATTTTCATGCCATCGGTATGCATTTCGCTCCAGTGCGCAATCCAGCCGACGGTACGCGCCATGGCGAAGATCACGGTGAACATGGAAGACGGGATACCCATCGCTTTCAGGATGATACCGGAGTAGAAGTCGACGTTCGGGTAAAGTTTCTTCTCAATGAAATACGGGTCGTTCAGCGCGATGTGTTCCAGCTCCATCGCCACTTCCAGCAGGTCATCTTTGGTACCCAGCTCTTTCAGCACTTCGTGGCAGGTCTCACGCATCACGGTGGCACGCGGATCGTAGTTTTTGTAAACACGGTGACCGAAGCCCATCAGGCGGAAAGAGTCATTCTTGTCTTTCGCACGACGAACGAATTCCGGAATATGTTTAACCGAGCTGATTTCTTCCAGCATCTTCAGCGCCGCTTCGTTCGCGCCACCGTGCGCCGGTCCCCACAGGGATGCAATACCCGCAGCAATACAGGCAAACGGGTTCGCGCCAGACGAGCCAGCAGTACGTACCGTTGAGGTGGAGGCGTTCTGTTCATGGTCGGCATGCAGGATCAGGATACGGTCCATTGCGCGTTCCAGTACCGGGTTCACTTCATAGGTTTCACACGGCGTGGAGAACATCATGTTCAGGAAGTTACCGGCGTAGGAGAGGTCGTTACGCGGATAAACAAACGGCTGGCCGATAGAATATTTGTAACACATCGCCGCCATTGTCGGCATTTTGGACAGCAGGCGGAATGCGGCGATTTCGCGGTGGCGCGGATTGTTAACATCCAGAGAGTCGTGATAGAACGCGGCGAGCGCACCGGTGATCCCGCACATGACCGCCATCGGATGTGAATCGCGACGGAAAGCGTGGAACAGACGGGTGATTTGCTCATGGATCATGGTATGGCGAGTCACGGTGGTTCTGAATGCGTCGTACTCTGCCTGCGTCGGTTTTTCGCCGTTCAGCAGGATGTAACACACTTCCAGATAGTTAGACTCGGTGGCTAACTGATCGATCGGGAAGCCGCGATGCAACAAAATGCCTTCATCGCCGTCGATGAACGTAATTTTGGATTCGCAGGATGCAGTAGAGGTGAAACCAGGGTCAAAAGTAAACATCCCCTTCGAACCCAGGCTACGAATATCAATAACATCTTGACCTAGCGTGCCCTTCAGCACATCCAGTTCAATAGCCGTATCACCATTTAGGGTGATTTTTGCTTTTGTGTCAGCCATTTACGGTCTCCTTAGCGCCTTATTGCTTAAGACTACTCAGGTGAGATTTGCCATCGATACATCAATCAACCGTTACCAGTTTGTTATTCGGCTCGCCGCTCTGGATAGAGGAGAAACCAGGGTACAGAGCAATGGGCGCTTGCAGGTAAATCAGTTAACTCATGGTGAATTAGCAACAAATCAACAACTTAGCAATCCGAATTATTCAACCTGTCTATCACTATTAACTGTACTGAAGGGATCGGTCAATATCTTCCTACTGTTACATAACTTATTTGCAGGTTAAAGAGTGACCCCATAACTTTTACGCATTATATGCCTTTTCTGGTGTTGTTTGTAACAACTTTGTTTAATGATTGTCAAATCAGATGATTAAAAATTAAATAAATGTTGTTATCGTGACCTGTGTCACTGTTCGGGATAAAACCCGACAAACTATATGTAGGTTAATTGTAATGATTTTGTGAACGTCCTATACTGCCGCCAGGTCTCCGGAAACCCCTGCAATCCCGAGCCACCCAGCGTTGTAACGTGTCGTTTTAGCAACTGGAAGCAGTGTTTTACATGACGCGCAGTTATAGAAAGGACGCTGTCTGACCCGCACGCAGACCGGAGGAAGGAAATCCCGTCGTCTTTCAGGCTACAGGTGATTCACTCTCTGTACCCGAAGTCCAAAGGGAATAATAAGAACAGCATGTGGGCGTTATTCATGATAAGAAATGTGAAAAAACAAAGACCTGTCAATCTGGATCTGCAAACGATCCGGTTCCCAATCACGGCGATAGCGTCCATTCTCCATCGCGTTTCCGGAGTGATCACCTTTGTGGCGGTCGGGATCCTGTTGTGGTTACTGGGCACCAGCCTCTCTTCCCCTGAAGGATTCCAGCAGGCATCCGCCATCATGGGTAGCTTTTTTGTTAAATTTATTATGTGGGGCATCCTTACCGCGCTGGCGTATCACGTCGTGGTCGGTGTTCGTCACATGATGATGGATTTTGGCTATCTGGAAGAAACATTCGAAGCGGGTAAACGCTCAGCCAAAATCTCTTTTGTTATCACTGTCGTGCTTTCACTTCTCGCAGGAGTCCTCGTATGGTAAGCAACGCCTCCGCACTAGGACGTAATGGCGTACATGACTTCATCCTGGTCCGTGCTACCGCTATCGTTCTGACGTTATACATCATCTATATGGTGGGTTTCTTCGCCACAAGCGGCGAACTGACCTGGGAAGTCTGGACCGGTTTCTTCTCATCGGCTTTCACCAAAGTCTTCACCCTGCTGGCACTCTTCTCCATCTTGATTCATGCCTGGATCGGCATGTGGCAGGTGTTGACCGACTACGTTAAACCGCTGGCAATTCGGTTGTCGCTGCAACTGGCTATCGTCGTTGCACTGGTGGTTTACGTGATTTATGGATTTGTTGTGGTGTGGGGTGTGTAATGAAACTGCCAGTCAGAGAATTTGATGCTGTAGTTATTGGCGCAGGCGGCGCAGGTATGCGTGCGGCGCTGCAAATTTCCCAAAGCGGCCAGACCTGTGCGCTGCTGTCCAAAGTGTTCCCAACCCGTTCTCATACCGTTTCCGCGCAGGGTGGCATCACCGTCGCGCTCGGTAATACCCATGAAGATAACTGGGAATGGCACATGTACGACACCGTGAAAGGGTCGGACTACATCGGTGACCAGGACGCTATCGAATATATGTGTAAAACCGGTCCGGAAGCGATTCTGGAACTGGAACATATGGGGCTGCCGTTCTCCCGTCTCGACGACGGTCGTATCTATCAGCGTCCGTTTGGCGGCCAGTCGAAAAACTTCGGCGGTGAGCAGGCGGCACGCACCGCAGCGGCAGCTGACCGTACCGGTCACGCACTGCTGCATACGCTGTATCAACAGAACCTGAAAAACCACACCACCATTTTCTCCGAGTGGTATGCGCTGGATCTGGTCAAAAACGCCGATGGCGCAGTGGTCGGTTGTACCGCACTGTGCATCGAAACCGGTGAAGTGGTTTACTTCAAAGCCCGTGCAACCGTGCTGGCCACCGGCGGCGCAGGCCGCATTTATCAGTCCACCACTAACGCGCACATCAACACCGGCGACGGCGTGGGGATGGCAATCCGTGCCGGTGTTCCGGTTCAGGATATGGAAATGTGGCAGTTCCACCCAACCGGGATTGCCGGTGCGGGCGTGCTGGTAACAGAAGGCTGCCGCGGTGAGGGCGGTTACCTGCTGAATAAACACGGTGAGCGCTTTATGGAGCGTTATGCGCCGAATGCGAAAGACCTGGCGGGCCGTGACGTGGTGGCGCGTTCCATCATGATCGAAATCCGTGAAGGTCGTGGCTGCGATGGTCCTTGGGGTCCGCACGCTAAACTGAAACTTGACCATCTGGGTAAAGACGTCCTCGAATCCCGTCTGCCGGGCATTCTGGAATTGTCCCGTACGTTTGCACACGTTGACCCGGTGAAAGAGCCGATTCCGGTTATCCCAACCTGTCACTACATGATGGGCGGTATTCCGACCAAAGTGACCGGTCAGGCATTGACGGTGAACGAGCAGGGTGAAGACGTGGTGGTTCCGGGGCTGTTTGCGGTGGGTGAAATCGCCTGCGTATCGGTACACGGCGCTAACCGTCTGGGCGGTAACTCGCTGCTGGATCTGGTGGTCTTTGGTCGTGCGGCCGGTCTGCATCTGCAGGAATCTATCGCTGAGCAGGGTGAACTGCGCGATGCCACAGAAGACGAAATCGACGCGTCCCTGGCGCGTCTGAACCGCTGGAACAATAACCGTGATGGTGAAGATCCGGTGGTGATTCGCAAAGCGCTGCAGGAATGTATGCAGCATAACTTCTCGGTCTTCCGGGAAGGCGATGCGATGGCAAAAGGGCTTGAAGAGCTGAAAGCCATCCGCGAGCGGTTGAAAAATGCCCGTCTGGACGACACCTCCAGCGAATTCAACACCCAGCGCGTAGAGTGTCTGGAGCTGGATAACCTGATGGAAACTGCCTATGCCACCGCAGTATCCGCCAACTTCCGTACCGAGAGCCGTGGCGCGCATAGCCGCTTCGACTTCCCGGAGCGTGATGATGAAAACTGGCTGTGCCATTCCCTGTATCTGCCAGAGACGGAATCCATGACCCGACGTGAAGTCAACATGGAACCGAAACTGCGCCCGGCATTCCCGCCGAAGATTCGTACATACTAATGCGGAGACAGGACAATGAAACTCGAGTTTTCAATTTATCGCTATAACCCGGATGTTGATGACGCTCCGCGCATGCAGGATTACACCCTGGAAGGCGAAGAAGGGCGTGACATGATGCTGCTGGATGCGTTGATGCAGCTCAAAGAGAAAGACCCCAGTCTCTCTTTCCGCCGCTCCTGCCGTGAAGGCGTGTGTGGTTCAGATGGTCTGAACATGAACGGGAAGAACGGTCTGGCCTGCATCACGCCGGTATCAGCGCTGGTTCAGCCCGGTAAGAAAATTGTTATCCGTCCGCTGCCTGGTTTGCCGGTGATCCGCGATTTGGTAGTAGACATGGGGCAATTCTATGCACAATATGAGAAGATTAAGCCTTACTTATTGAATAATGGGCAAAATCCTCCGGCTCGTGAGCATTTACAGATGCCAGAGCAGCGGGAAAAACTCGATGGGCTGTATGAATGCATTCTGTGCGCCTGCTGCTCAACGTCTTGCCCATCCTTCTGGTGGAATCCGGATAAGTTTATCGGTCCGGCGGGTCTGTTAGCGGCCTATCGCTTCCTGATCGACAGCCGTGATACCGAGACGGACAGCCGCCTGGAAGGGATAAGCGATGCATTCAGCGTATTCCGCTGTCACAGCATCATGAACTGCGTCAGTGTATGTCCTAAGGGGCTGAACCCGACGCGCGCCATCGGCCATATTAAGTCGATGCTGTTGCAACGCAGTGCGTAAGTAGACATTGCCTGCGGTGGCAATCCTGTAGGCCGGATAAGACGTTTACGTCGCCATCCGGCACATGTTGCCTGATGGCGCTTCGCTTATCAGGCCTACGGGGTCGCCATCAGGCAAATTAGTGTAGGAAACCTCTAAAAACTGCCACATTGATAGCAATAATCGAGATGTTCAGCGCGA
The DNA here is from genome assembly GCF_013890155.1 of Citrobacter sp. RHB20-C16. Lineage (NCBI taxonomy): Bacteria > Pseudomonadati > Pseudomonadota > Gammaproteobacteria > Enterobacterales > Enterobacteriaceae > Citrobacter > Citrobacter sp. RHB20-C16. The sequence goes on from NZ_CP057630.1 coordinate 1,684,187, forward strand.
GACAAGGCGCGAACGGAACGAATCGCCGGGAGCATAGTTCACTATGTGACCGGGTGAGGAACGGTTGCAACGCAGTCGCAGCCTGAACAACGACGATTATTAGACAGTTTTTAAAGGTTCCTTAGCGGACGCAGATCACACGACAGTCCGTAACAAGTGAACCCCGGCACGCATACGACGTATGCGTGGTAGTATCCACGGCGAAGTAAGCATACAAATGCTTAAGGGATCACGATGCAGAACAGCGCTTTGAAAGCCTGGTTGGACTCTTCTTACCTCTCTGGCGCAAACCAGAGCTGGATAGAACAGCTCTATGAAGACTTCTTAACCGATCCTGACTCGGTAGACGCTAACTGGCGTTCGACGTTCCAGCAGTTACCTGGCACCGGAGTCAAACCGGATCAATTCCATTCAAAAACGCGTGATTATTTCCGTCGTCTGGCGAAGGATGCCTCACGTTACTCTTCTTCGATTTCCGACCCTGACACCAATGTGAAGCAGGTTAAAGTCCTGCAGCTCATCAACGCTTATCGCTTCCGTGGTCACCAGCATGCGAATCTCGATCCGCTGGGACTGTGGCAGCAAGACACTGTTGCCGATCTGGATCCGTCCTTCCACGATCTGACAGAGGCCGACTTCCAGGAAAGCTTTAACGTAGGTTCTTTTGCCGGCGGCAAAGAGACGATGAAGCTGGGCGAGCTGCTTTCCGCGCTCAAACAAACGTACTGCGGCCCGATTGGTGCTGAGTACATGCACATCACCAGCACCGAAGAGAAACGCTGGCTGCAACAGCGCATCGAATCCGGTCGCGCGGCATTCAGCAGCGAAGAGAAAAAACGCTTCCTGAGTGAACTCACCGCAGCCGAAGGTCTGGAACGTTATCTGGGCGCCAAATTCCCTGGCGCGAAACGCTTCTCGCTGGAAGGCGGTGATGCGTTAATCCCGATGCTCAAAGAGATGATCCGCCATGCCGGTAACAGCGGTACCCGTGAAGTGGTGCTGGGTATGGCGCACCGTGGTCGTCTGAACGTCCTGGTCAACGTACTGGGTAAGAAACCGCAGGATCTGTTCGACGAATTTGCGGGTAAACATAAAGAACATCTCGGCACCGGTGACGTGAAGTACCACATGGGCTTCTCATCGGATATCGAAACCGAAGGTGGCCTGGTTCACCTCGCGCTGGCGTTTAACCCGTCGCACCTGGAAATCGTCAGCCCGGTGGTGATCGGTTCCGTTCGCGCTCGTCTGGATCGTCTGGATGAACCAAGCAGCAACAAAGTCCTGCCAATCACCATTCACGGTGATGCGGCGGTAACCGGGCAGGGCGTGGTTCAGGAAACCCTGAACATGTCGAAAGCGCGGGGTTACGAAGTGGGCGGTACCGTTCGCATCGTGATCAACAACCAGGTGGGCTTCACCACTTCTAACCCGCTGGATGCACGTTCCACCCCGTACTGCACCGATATCGGTAAAATGGTACAGGCACCGATTTTCCACGTGAATGCGGACGATCCGGAAGCGGTGGCTTTCGTCACTCGTCTGGCGCTGGATTTCCGCAACACCTTCAAACGCGATGTCTTCATCGACCTGGTGTGCTACCGCCGTCACGGCCACAACGAAGCCGACGAGCCGAGCGCAACCCAGCCTCTGATGTATCAGAAAATCAAAAAGCATCCGACCCCGCGCAAAATCTATGCGGATAAGCTGGAAGCGGATAACGTCGCGACGCTGGAAGATGCCACCGAAATGGTCAACCTGTATCGCGACGCGCTGGACGCAGGCGAATGCGTGGTGAAAGAGTGGCGTCCGATGAATATGCACTCCTTTACCTGGTCGCCGTACCTCAACCACGAGTGGGATGAAGCGTACCCGAACAAGGTTGAAATGAAGCGCCTTCAGGAACTGGCGAAACGCATCAGTACGGTGCCTGAAACCGTTGAGATGCAGTCTCGTGTGGCCAAAATCTACGGCGACCGCCAGCTAATGGCGAACGGGGAAAAACCGTTCGACTGGGGCGGCGCAGAAACGCTGGCTTACGCTACGCTGGTTGACGAAGGGATCCCGATTCGCCTGTCCGGTGAAGACTCCGGTCGCGGCACCTTCTTCCACCGCCACGCGGTGATCCACAACCAGACCAACGGGTCGACCTGGACTCCTCTGCAGCATGTCCACAACGGGCAGGGCAGCTTCCGCGTCTGGGACTCCGTGTTGTCTGAAGAAGCGGTACTGGCCTTCGAATATGGCTATGCCACAGCGGAACCACGCACCCTGACCATCTGGGAAGCGCAGTTCGGTGACTTCGCCAACGGCGCGCAGGTGGTTATCGACCAGTTCATCTCCTCTGGCGAACAGAAATGGGGCCGGATGTGTGGCCTGGTGATGCTGCTGCCGCACGGTTATGAAGGGCAGGGTCCGGAGCACTCCTCCGCGCGTCTGGAGCGTTATCTGCAACTTTGCGCTGAGCAGAACATGCAGGTGTGCGTACCGTCTACTCCGGCTCAGGTGTATCACATGCTGCGTCGTCAGGCGCTGCGCGGGATGCGTCGTCCGCTGGTGGTCATGTCGCCGAAATCGCTGCTGCGCCATCCGCTGGCGGTCTCCAGCCTGGATGAGCTGGCGAACGGCACCTTCCTGCCTGCCATCGGTGAAGTCGATGACCTCGATCCGAAAGGCGTGAAGCGTGTGGTGATGTGTTCTGGTAAGGTTTATTACGACCTGCTGGAACAGCGTCGCAAGAACAATCAGCAAGATGTCGCCATTGTGCGCATCGAACAGCTTTATCCGTTCCCGCATCAGGCGATGCAGGACGTATTGAAACAGTACGCTCACGTACATGACTTTGTCTGGTGCCAGGAAGAGCCGCTCAACCAGGGCGCATGGTACTGCAGCCAGCATCATTTCCGTGAAGTGATTCCATTTGGGGCCGCTCTGCGTTATGCAGGTCGCCCGGCCTCCGCCTCTCCGGCGGTAGGGTATATGTCCGTTCACCAGAAACAGCAACAAGATCTGGTCAATGACGCGCTGAACGTCGATTAATTAAAGGATACAAAATGAGTAGCGTAGATATTCTTGTTCCCGACCTGCCTGAGTCCGTAGCGGACGCGACTGTTGCCACCTGGCACAAAAAACCGGGTGATGCGGTGGTTCGTGACGAAGTGCTGGTAGAAATCGAAACTGACAAAGTGGTACTGGAAGTACCGGCATCAGCGGACGGCATTCTGGATGCGGTTCTGGAAGACGAAGGCACCACCGTGACCTCCCGCCAGATCCTCGGTCGCCTGCGTGAAGGCAATAGCGCGGGTAAAGAAACCAGCGCGAAGTCTGAAGAAAAAGCGTCTACCCCGGCGCAGCGTCAACAGGCTTCTCTGGAAGAGCAAAATAACGATGCGCTGAGCCCGGCGATCCGTCGCCTGTTGGCTGAGCACAACCTCGACGCCAGTGCGATCAAAGGCACCGGTGTGGGCGGACGTATCACTCGTGAAGATGTGGATAAGCATCTGGCGAAAGCCCCGGCGAAAGCCGAGGCCAAAGCACCGGCAGAAGCCCCTGCTGCACAGCCAGCGCTGGGGGCACGTAGCGAAAAACGCGTACCGATGACCCGTCTGCGCAAACGCGTGGCCGAGCGTCTGCTGGAAGCGAAAAACTCCACTGCCATGCTGACGACCTTCAACGAAGTGAACATGAAGCCCATCATGGATCTGCGTAAGCAGTACGGTGAAGCGTTTGAAAAACGTCACGGTATCCGTCTGGGCTTCATGTCCTTCTACGTGAAGGCGGTAGTAGAAGCGCTGAAACGCTATCCGGAAGTGAACGCCTCTATCGATGGCGACGACGTGGTGTATCACAACTACTTCGACGTGAGCATGGCGGTATCCACGCCGCGCGGTCTGGTGACCCCGGTCCTGCGCGACGTCGATACGCTGGGTATGGCTGACATCGAGAAAAACATCAAGACGCTGGCTATCAAAGGTCGTGACGGCAAGCTGACGGTGGAAGATCTGACGGGCGGTAACTTCACCATCACCAACGGTGGTGTGTTCGGTTCGCTGATGTCCACGCCGATCATCAACCCGCCGCAGAGTGCGATCCTCGGCATGCACGCGATTAAAGATCGTCCGATGGCGGTAGATGGCAAGGTCGAAATCCTGCCGATGATGTACCTGGCGCTGTCCTACGATCACCGTCTGATCGATGGTCGCGAATCCGTGGGCTTCCTGGTGGCGATCAAAGAACTGCTGGAAGATCCGACTCGTCTGCTGCTGGACGTGTAGTAAACAAGAGTATCACCTGCCTCGTAGGCCGGATGAGCGTAGCGCCATCCGGCACAAGCACCACGCCGGTCTACGGGTTTAAAGATAACGATTACCTGAAGGATGGACAGAACACATGAACTTACATGAATATCAGGCAAAACAACTTTTTGCCCGCTATGGCTTACCGGCGCCGGTGGGTTATGCCTGTACTACTCCGCGTGAAGCTGAAGAAGCGGCATCGAAAATCGGTGCGGGTCCGTGGGTAGTAAAATGTCAGGTTCACGCAGGTGGCCGCGGTAAAGCGGGCGGTGTGAAAGTTGTAAAAAGCAAAGAAGAGATTCGCGCGTTTGCTGAGCACTGGCTGGGCAAACGTCTGGTGACCTATCAAACAGACGCCAACGGTCAACCGGTCAACCAGATTCTGGTTGAAGCGGCGACCGATATTGATAAAGAGCTGTATCTGGGTGCGGTCGTTGACCGTAGCTCCCGTCGTGTGGTCTTCATGGCCTCCACCGAAGGCGGCGTTGAAATTGAAAAAGTGGCGGAAGAAACCCCGCACCTGATCCACAAAGTGGCGCTTGATCCGCTGAGCGGCCCAATGCCGTATCAGGGACGCGAGCTGGCGTTCAAACTGGGTCTGGAAGGCAAACTGGTTCAGCAGTTTACTAAGATCTTCATGGGCCTGGCGACCATTTTCCTTGAGCGCGACCTGGCGCTGATCGAAATCAACCCGCTGGTTATCACCAAACAGGGTGACCTGATCTGCCTCGACGGCAAACTGGGCGCTGACGGCAACGCGCTGTTCCGCCAGCCGGATCTGCGCGAAATGCGCGATCAGTCTCAGGAAGACCCGCGTGAAGCGCAGGCAGCACAGTGGGAACTGAACTACGTCGCGCTGGATGGCAACATCGGCTGCATGGTTAACGGCGCAGGTCTGGCGATGGGCACCATGGACATCGTGAAACTGCACGGCGGCGAACCGGCTAACTTCCTTGACGTGGGCGGCGGCGCCACCAAAGAGCGCGTCACCGAAGCGTTCAAAATTATCCTCTCTGACGACAACGTTAAAGCGGTTCTGGTTAACATCTTCGGCGGTATCGTGCGTTGCGATCTGATTGCTGACGGCATTATCGGCGCGGTAGCGGAAGTGGGCGTTAACGTTCCGGTGGTGGTTCGTCTGGAAGGTAACAACGCCGAACTCGGCGCGAAGAAACTGGCTGACAGCGGCCTGAATATTATTGCAGCGAAAAGTCTGACGGATGCAGCTCAGCAGGTTGTTGCCGCAGTGGAGGGGAAATAATGTCAGTTTTAATTAATAAAGATACCAAGGTTATCTGCCAGGGCTTCACCGGTAGCCAGGGGACATTCCACTCCGAACAGGCAATTGCCTACGGTACGCAGATGGTTGGCGGCGTAACGCCAGGCAAAGGCGGCACCACGCACCTGGGCCTGCCGGTATTTAACACCGTGCGTGAAGCCGTAGAAGCGACGGGCGCCACCGCGTCCGTTATCTACGTGCCGGCACCGTTCTGCAAAGACTCCATTCTGGAAGCCATCGACGCAGGCATTAAGCTCATCATCACTATCACCGAAGGCATCCCGACGCTGGATATGCTGACCGTGAAGGTGAAGCTGGATGAAGCCGGTGTACGCATGATCGGCCCGAACTGTCCGGGTGTTATCACCCCGGGCGAATGCAAAATCGGCATTATGCCCGGTCACATTCATAAGCCGGGTAAAGTGGGTATCGTCTCGCGTTCCGGTACGCTGACCTATGAAGCGGTTAAGCAGACCACCGACTACGGTTTCGGCCAGTCCACCTGTGTGGGCATCGGCGGCGACCCGATCCCAGGCTCTAACTTCATCGACATCCTGAAACTGTTCCAGGAAGATCCGCAGACCGAAGCGATCGTGATGATCGGTGAGATCGGCGGTAGCGCGGAAGAAGAAGCGGCGGCCTACATCAAAGATCACGTGACCAAACCGGTTGTTGGCTACATTGCCGGTGTGACCGCGCCGAAAGGCAAACGTATGGGTCACGCGGGCGCCATTATCGCCGGTGGTAAAGGGACTGCGGATGAGAAATTCGCAGCGCTGGAAGCCGCTGGTGTGAAAACTGTTCGCAGCCTGGCCGATATCGGCGAAGCGCTGAAAGCCGTCATTAAGTAAAAGCAATAAAACAGCCCAACCCCTGCATTTACCCGTGATGCAGGGGAAAGGGCTGGTCCATTTTCGACATGGTTGGCCATCTGATGATGGCCTTTTTTTTGCCTGTCTGTATGCCGGATGGCGCTGGCGCTTATCCGGCCTAGGGGGGAGTGTTGACTTGCCAGGTTATGCGCTTTCAGCCAGCGCTTTCAGCCAACGGATGCCGCTTTCCGGAGAGGTCATCACCGGGACGGGCGGCGACGGAAGCTGCTGCAGAACGCGCGCCATCGACGCTTGCGCCAGCATAACCACATCAGCCTGTTTATACGCGCTGTGCAATCCTTCGCTGACGATGCGATCGTGGGTTTCCATATCGCCCGCCAGCAGAGCATGGAATGCCTCTTCCATCAATATCGGCGTCACGGTGCATTGCTTACCACTGGCCTGTACTTTGCGTTGCACATACTCCAGCGTCGGTTTCATCGTGGTGGCGACGGTGGCCAGCACGGCAATGTTCTCACCCAGGCTAATGGCTTGTTCCACCATCGCGCAGTCGATACGGGCAAGCTGCAGCGGTGTCATAAACTGACACTGTTCAACCGCCGTGCCAATGGACGAACAGGCGGTGATGAAAATCTCGCAATCCGCTTTTTCGGCTATGTGGACGTAGTCGGCAATGCGTGCCGCAATGTTCGGCGTCACGCCTCCGGCCTTCATCACCTGCTTAATCATCGACTCTTCGACCAGGTGCATCACGTCCGCTTCTGGCATGATGTCGCCGATCAGTTGCTGCATCATGGCGAGCGTGGCGGAACTGGTGTGAAGCATAGCGATCTTTTTCATTCTGCGAACTCCTTGAGCAAACATTCGGCAACGGCCATAGCCGCATCGTGATCTTCCTGGGCGGACAGTCCACCAACCGCAACGGCCCCCACGCATTTACCGTTGTGAAGAATCGGTACGCCGCCGGGCAGCGCGGTAAAACGTGGGTCAGCAAAGTAGCTGATATCCAGTGACTCATTTTGCAGACGTTGCAAAAACGCCTGAGTGGTGCAACCTAAACGGCTGCTGGTGCGTGCTTTGCGCTGCGTCAGCTCAATGGTCAACAGTTTGGCGTTATCCATACGGGCAAAGCTCAGTAACTCGCCGTGAGCGTCGCAGACCGCCACGCTGAGCGGACGTTGCGCATAACGGGTGTCGGCGAGATCGAGCGCGCAGTCTACCGCGCGTCGTGCTTGTTGCAGGGTTAAAGTCATCATGGTGAGTTATCCTTTTGACAGAGGTTCTGATACCGGCTGAGCAGGCGAACTCTCGCTCTGGGCCTGCGCCTGTCGGGCATCCTTTTTGCGCCAGTAGTTAGCCAGCAGCGAGCCGCTGACGTTGCCAAGCGGCGTCATGACCGCAGAGGCGAGACCAACGGTGGCCAGTTTTCCCATCGCGGCGGCAAGACCTGATGCCATCCCGCCGTTTTGCAGTCCGACTTCGAAGGCTACCGTCCGGGCGGACTGAACATCCATGCGGAAGATCCAGCGGCTCATCAGATAGCCAATCAGGAAGCCGCCGAGGTTGTGCATCAGCATGGCGAAGCAGAGCAGGAAGCCGACCTGAACCAGGTTGTCGCGCCCGGCTGCCGCTGCCGTAGTGGTGAAGAAAATGATGCCCATCATCGAAATGGTCGGCATGATCTTCTTAACGCCGGCCACGCGTCCATACAGCCAGTTATAGAACAGCGCCCAGATGATCCCGCCAGCCACAAAGTTCAGCACCACCGCATACATTTGCGCGTCGGCGCTGGCGCTACCAAACAGCGTGTCCCAGCCGCCGGTAAGCATATACAGCAGCCAGATGGCGCTGATCCCGGCCAGCGTTTGCACGGTACGACGCCCCTGCACGCCGGCATAGGTTTTCAGGTAGTCATGTAAAATCGCCGCGCCAATCGGGATCAACACGATTTTCACGACGTCCATCACCATCGCCGTGAGCTGGATGTCGATCATTGAACCCGCCAGCAGATTCACCCACAGCGGGGTCATGACCGTCGCCGCCAGCGTCGAGACGGCGGCGATCGAGACCGCCAGCGCCAGGTTGGCGTTGGCGATATACACCATGACGGTGGAGGAGAGCCCACTGGGACAGGAACCAATCAGCAGAATGCCTACCGCCACTTCCGGCGGAAAGTCAAAGATCAGCGTGATGCTCAGGCCGAGCAGAGGCATGATGACGAAATGACAGAAGGTGCCGATAAACACCGCCCAGGGCATTTTAGCGACGTCGATAAAGTCCTGAATCGTGAGTTTGGTGCCCATACTGAACATGGTCGCCTGGATCACCAAAAAGACGATCCATTTATGGGTGATGTTGAATCCGCCCCAGACGATTAGATCGGTTGACCAGGTCATCGCCGCGACAAAGCCGGCAATGATCCACAGGGTAAACTGGTAGCTGCGAAGATTTGTCCAGTAGCCAGCACCTGCCGCGAAGCCTGTCGTCAGCATCACCAGCCCCGGCTGCCAGAGGGCGGGAGACTGCATCAGGGCGCCAATTGCCGCCAGGGCGCCACCGGCGATGCAGACGCCCAGTCCGGTTTTGTGAATAACGGTTGTGATAGTCATGGTGAAATGTCCTTTCTCTCGCTATTACTGCCGTGGTGGAATAGCTAACATTTGCCGCGCAATATCCGGCGTGGCGACCTTTTTATCCATACTGCGAATAAGCGTGGCGAGTTTGGCAACCTGCTGATAATTATGCTGAGCTTTCTCTTCGGCGCTTAAATAATAGCTATCTTCAAAACCAATTCTCACTTCACTGGCACCCATGCCGACCGCTGCCGCAATAATATCGAAATTCTTGCGGCCAAAATGGGTAATTCCCCATAAGGCGTCGCGAGGGATCATACTGCGCATGGCAATTAACGCATCAACCGTCGCGGGTGAACTTCCACGGTGTCCGAGGACAATATTGAATAACATCGGTTTCTTGAACGATATTTTTTCTTCCAGCGCCAGAATGTTATTAATCATGCCAATTTCGAAAACTTCAAATTCAGGAATAATGGAACGTTGGGTTATTTGTTGCGAACAATATTCAACGTCCGGTCCGGGATTAACGTACACGGCATCGCCGAGGTTAACAGAGCCGACGTTCAGCGACGCCATTTCGACGCCGGGACAGTCCAGAGGCGCGCAGCGCTCGGCAATCGACATGGTGGAGACGCCACCGGTTGAGGCCTGAATAATCAGGTCGGAATGGCGCATGACGTGGTCAATTGTCGCCTGAAAATCGGTGGTGTCCGACGTCAGACGACCTTGTTTATCGCGAACGTGTAAATGCACGATGGCTGCACCATGTTCGACGCTGGCCAGTATTTCCTGCGCCAGTTCTTCGGGTATAACTCTGGGGCAATCCGCGGCAACGGGTGCCAGCGAAATAATAACAGTATCCGACATGTGTTCCTCCGGTTTTCCGGTACAGAGATATTAAAATTATAAGTACGGTGTCATCCAGCGTAACGATTCGGGCCCTGGTGTTGACGGTTTATATTCACAACCTATCCAGCCCTGATAACCTGTCTGCTTAATAAATTCAAAAAGCCATGTTTCATTTAATTCTCCCGTTCCCGGTTCATGGCGGCCGGGTACAGAAGCAATCTGAAAGTGTTTAATGATCGGTAAATAATGTTGAATAAGATGTGTAACATTACCGTGTATTTTTTGGCAGTGGTAAATATCAAACTGTAAGCCGATATTTTTTCTGTTCACTTCGCGAATAAGACGTTCAGCCAGTGGAAAGCTATCAACAAAATAACCAGGCATATCGTCCGGGTTTAACGGTTCAATCAACACGTCGATATCGGCCCCAACCATGACGTCACAGGCGATACGCAGTCGGTCGGTTAATTGTTCATACTGGGCGTTAGCGGAAAGTCCGGCCACGCGCAATCCGGCCATGACGTGCACCTTGCGACAGCCCAGTGCCGTGGCGTAATCGCGGGCAATCAGCAGACTGCGATGATACTCCTCGTCACAGCCTGGCAGGGAGGCCAGTCCGCGTTCACCGGCCTGCCAGTGACCCGCTGGCGCATTCATCAGCGCCACCGGCAGACCGGTTTCCCGTTGCGCCGCCAGCAGCACATCCAGCGGATGCTGCCAGAGAAACAGCCCTTCAACGCCGTGAAAACCCGCCGCCTTTGCGGCCTGAAAGCGCTCCGCAATGGGACGTTCGCAAAACAGCCAGTCGAGGTTAGCCGCTAACTTCAGCATGATGCGTTCCCTCCCGGCAATCCACCAGGTGCAGTTTCACGCCCTGGCTGGTAATGGTGTCCTGCGCTACGTCGGGTAACCGGTTATCCGAAATAATGTCGGTCAGTTGATCCAGCGAGCAGATGTGGAACATCCCGTATTTGCCAAATTTACTGCTGTCGCAGACCAGCACCCGGCGGCGGGAGACGGTGAGCACGGCCTCTTTCACCGAGGCTTTGCCTTCGCTGGGGGTCGACATTCCACGTTCGGTATCCCACGAGGACGAACTGAGAAACGCCACGTCTATATTGATCGTGCGCAGAAAACTGGCGGCGCTTTTCCCAAGGCATGAGCGGTTGCGCTGATCCACCAGTCCGCCGGTGTGATACAGCGTGATGTGCGGCATATCCATCAGGTAGTGGCTGATGGAAAAATCGTTCGTCACCACCGTCAGGTTGAAGCAGTGGCTGGCGGCGACGGCTTTCGCCACTTCAAACAACGACGTTCCCGCATCGAGATACAGCGTTTGCCCTGGTTCTATCAACATCGCGGCTAGTTGCCCCATCCGTCGCTTCACGTCATGATGCAGCTCGGCCTTTTCCCGCCACGGCAGCTCCGATTTCAGCAGATTGTTGAGTTTCACCCCGCCATTGATCGAGATGACTTTGCCTTCTTCTTCCAGCAACTGAATATCGCGGCGCACGGTCATGTGCGACACGCTCATCAGATCCGCCAGCTCATTAAACGAGGCGACGTTTTTTTCATGCACGTAGCGGTAGATAAAATCACGTCGTTGTTCGGGGATCATCCTCTCACCTCATGCTCGCCGGGATTGTTCGAGTTCAGCTACTGCTTCCGCCGTTAGCGGCACGTAGCCGAGTGGTTTTAAGGTCAGCCAGATGCGGGCGCTGTCTTCCAGCTCTTCGGCATTAAACACCGCCTCACGAAGTGAGCGACCACTGACTACCGGGCCGTGATTTGCCAGGAGCGCGGCAGTATGGTCCGCCGCAATCTCGCTGAGTGCGCTGGCAATCCCCTCATGACCGGGTTTGAAATAGGGCAACAGAGGCAACTGCCCGACGCGCATTACGTAGTACGGCGTTAACGGCGGCAGACAGTTTTCCGGTGTGCTGCATGGCAGACAGGAAAGGGCGGTCAGCCATGGCGAATGCAGATGAACCACCGCGCCGCAGGCCGGACGATGACGATACCAGGCCAGGTGCATGGGCACTTCTTTCGACGGTTTATCGCCACTGAGGTGAACCCCGTTGGCATCCAGTTTACTGAGCGTTGCGGCGTCCAGCTCGCCCAGACAGGAGTTGGTCGGCGTGACCAGATAGCCGCCGTCCGGCAGTTTTACGCTCAGGTTGCCCGAACCACCGCTGCTGAAGCCGCGCATAAACAGAGAACGACCGTAGTGCACCAGCTGTTCGCGGAGTTGTTGTTCGTTAAGCTGACTCATCATGCAGACTCCTGCGCGGTGAAAAAGAAGTCTTCGTCACCGAAGTTGCCTGACTTCAGCGCCAGCGCGAGCGGCGGCTCGGCGGAGAACACCCACGGCACGCCGGGCGCGATGGCTTTGCCGACCGTCAGTCGCGTCACCTGTAACGCCTCCACTACGGTGCCGGACGTTTCGCCACCGGCGACGATAAAACTGTTTACGCCTGCGGCCTGCAGTTTGGCCGTCAGTCTGGCAAAGGTATGCTCAATCGCCCGGCTGGCGCGCTGCTCGCCGTACTCCTGTTGAATGCGTTTCAGCGCTTCCGGCGGCTGGGTGGCGTAAATCAATGGAGCGAGCGCGTCATCGACATGAGTCATTGTCCACCGCGACAGCTCGTCGCTGTAACGCTCTGCGTCTGTCAGGCAGCGCGCCACGTCGAGTAGAAGGGAAGCGGCCTGTGCTTTATAGCGATTCACCTGGCGGTTACTCATGGCGGAACAACTTCCGGAAAACACCACCGTTTTTGCCGGCTGCGGGAAGGGATGTACCGCTTCCCGCCTACGCTGTGGTGCGGCGCAAGTGGCCAGTGCACCACCCAGGCCGGAACCGCCCGCCAGCAACGGTGTATGACGTAAGGCCTGAGCGAGGGTCTGCAGATCGGCTTCGCTGAAGGTATCCACGATCACGTGACGTACACCTTCAGACTGGCAGCGTTCCAGCGCGTGAGTGACCGCTTCCACACCTTTCTGAATCGTGCTGAGGTCAATGCGCCCGACAGCGCTGGCAGTTTGCGCCGTGAGCAGGCGAATCAGGTTCGCATCGGTCATCGGGTTGAGCGGATGTTTCTCCATGCCGGATTCATTCAGTAATACGCCATTCACAAACAAATGACCGTGAATCACCGTCCGTCCGTTTTGTGGCAGGGCTGGGCAGTGAACGATGTACGGCGCGTGCATCGCTTCTATCAGCGCATCGCTGACCGGACCGATATTCCCGGCGGGGGTGGAATCAAAGGTGGAGCAATATTTAAAGTAAATTTGCCGCGCACCTGCCGTGTGGTGCAGCCATTGCCAGCAGCGTAATGATTGATCGATGGCCTGGTCAGCCGGTAGAGAACGGCTTTTCAGCGAGATGACAATCGCGTCGACCTCTTCATTCCACGGCTGCGCGGCGTCTGGCATCCCGGGCAGCAGCGCGACCCTCCAGCCTTGCTCAGCCATAAAACTTGCGATATCCGTTGCGCCAGTAAAGTCGTCGGCGATAACACCTGTCGTGACGGGCATACATCTACTCCGTTCAGATTATCTTGTCATTGAGCCTATTATTCAGGAGGGCGTTTCACATTCACATGATGATTCTCACAAATAAGCACATCATAAAATTGTATGTTATTTATATAACTGATTGAAAATCATAAATAAAATGGTGAGTGATGTTGAAATGAAGCTCACAGGAAGATGTGAAGATTCGTTAATCTTTGGGAAAAGTTGTCACAGCAGTCGGTGGACTGGTGTTGAGGAGCGCGGGGGGCACTCTTGCAATTTGATCATAATCACCTGATTAAATTAGATTATTTTTTGCGGTCAGGGTCATTTTTTCACCTGGACAAATTAAGCATAGTAGCGACGTTATCCAGACCACTGACGGAGCGTAACGTGCCTCAGCATATTCAGGACGATGTCTTACACACTTTTTACTCACTGGCAGAGGTATTTTCTAAGGCGACCGGGCTCGCCGCCGTGGTGGTAGACATTAATGGTCGGGAAATCTCTGCCTGTCATAATTTTAATTCGTTCTGTTCATTACTGCGCGCCAATCCGCAATACCAAAAAACGTGTCAGAAATGTGATAAATATTGCGCTTTTGAAGGGTTAAAAGAAGAAAAAATCAGAATACTCTGCTGTCATGCGGGGTTGAGTTTTTTCTCTATGCCGTTAATTCGTCAGGGGCATCTTCTGGGATTTATTATTTGCGGTCAGGTGCGCGCAAAGTATCCGGAATATAAAACTATTGTCATTGATGACGATCGGCAGTGGGTTTTCGATCCTAAAATTAAATCAGCCTGGAATCAGGTCGCGATTGTTGAAAATAATCATCTGGTGGCAGCGGCAAACCTGCTCAGCTTTATTATTAACAATCTCAGCCCGGTTCAGCGTAAAACGGTGGACACCGCTGATGTGCAGTTGAGCGACCTGCGTCTGTCGGCAATGGAACTTTCTCGCCACGAAAAGAAACTGGTCGCCGCACTGCGCTATATTGATGAACACTTATACGAGGAACTGACGCTGGAGTCGGTGGCCGCGCATGTCTGTTTAAGCGCCAACTACTTTAGCCGTTTCTTTAAGAAACGGCAGGGAGTGAATTTTAAAACCTGGGTGAGCCAGAAAAAAATGCAGCGGGCGAGTGAGTTGCTGCGCGATCCGAAGAACTCTATCGACAGCATCGCCCGGAAACTTCAGTATGCGCAGACCAGCTATTTTTGTCGGGTGTTCCGGGCGGCTCACCAGACGTCTCCGCAGTCATTCCGTCATGAACACCTTTCGCTGTAGGCGCGTTCCATCACCTCGGGAATAAAAGAGAGTCGGTCGCTCAAACGGACAACATCGCCAACCACAATCAGTGCCGGTGGCACAATATTCGCTTCCTGTGCTTTCGTGAGTAATGTACCGAGCGTACAAGTTAAGCGCCGCTGATTGTCCCGGGTAGCCGACATCACAATCGCCGCGGGCGTGGCCGGTGATTTGCCTCCCATCAGCAGTTCTTCACAAATAAATGGCAGGTTAGCGATCCCCATAACAATCACCAGCGTGCCGTTGAGCTTCGCCAACTGCCGCCAGTCCTGCTGCTGATTACCTTCGCGGGTATGTCCTGTCACGACATGAAAACCCGATGCCAGGTCGCGGTGGGTCACCGGGATCCCGGCGCAGGCCAGCCCGCCAATGGCGGAACTGATCCCCGGCACCACTTCGAAAGCAATGCCTTCTTCGACCAGACATTCCACCTCTTCGGCACCGCGGCCAAACACGTAAGGATCGCCGCCTTTCAGGCGCACAACGTTCCGCTGTGTTCGCGCATGCTGGATAAGCAGGGCATTGATCTCCTCCTGAGGAACACTATGATAGCCCGGACTTTTGCCAACGTTGATGCAGGTACAACTCGCTGAGCACCACTCAAGCATTTTAGGATTGACCAGCCGATCGTAAATGATGACATCAGCCTGTTGAATACACTGCAGGGCTTTAAGGGTCAGTAAGCTGATATCACCAGGACCTGCACCAACCAGCCAGACTTTTCCGGAATTTTTCATATGTCGTCCTTAATTATTGTCGGGAAAAACGGTAAAAATAGTAAAAGCAGATAAAAAAACGTCATCGTTTGCTTATCGTTGAGTGAACTGAATTCTCCTGAAATAATAAGTAAATAATATTGATTAAACCCGCAAAGTTTTTTCTCCGATAAACAAGTTATCTTGAAAAATTATTAAGAACTTATTGGCGCTATTTGTCGCAAAATAACCTTAATTAAATTGTGTTTATGGCCAGTCTTGCGTATTATTGGTTATTATTTGTTCGCCCCCTGTGTGAATAAACCATGGAGTGGATCAATGACATCCAGGTAGGAAATAAAATATAACTCTCAGGCCAATCGGGAGTCGGTTGCATTTATTTTTTATAAATTAAACTATTTTTGTACGCGGCATATGGAAGACGTTATGAGAGGAAAGATACCAAAGACTGAATTACTGGTGACGTTTGAAGTGGTGGCACGTCATGAAAGTTATACGCGTGCGGCGGAGGAGTTAGCATTAACGCAAAGTGCTGTATTTCGCCAGGTGAATGCACTTGAGGATTTTCTGCATACTGCATTATTTAATCATGCCAAAAAGCGGATTTTTTTAAACGAGGCCGGGAAGCATTATTTGAGCATTGTTAAAGAAACGCTAAATAAACTTGAGCGTGATACGAATACCATTATGACCTGGCAGCCCACGGTCGAAGTCATTGAACTGGCGGTCAACCCGACCTTCAGCACCCACTGGCTGATCCCCAATCTGCGTGAATTCAACAAACTTAACCCCGATATTATCGTTAATATTCACTCGCTGGCGAACATGGGCGATTTCCTCAACCGTGAATATGATGCGGCCATTATGCGTGAAGACTTCTGTTCGCCGTGGTCAGAAGTGGAGTATCTGTTCGAAGAGGAAATCCTCCCGGTTTGTAGCGGCAGTTTGCTGTCGCAGCCCAACCAGAAACTGGCGGTTGAAGAGTTGCTCAATGAGTTTCCCTTGTTGCATCAAAGTACGCGAATTAACGGCTGGCAGGAGTGGTTCGCCCTGTCGGATGTCAGTAGCCCACTGGTCAACAAAGGCCCGCGTTTTGATCTGCTGTCGATGCTGATCGCCGCGGTGCGATCGAATTTGGGGGTTGCGCTGCTCCCACGTTTTGCGATCCAGCACGATCTGGACAACGGTGACATGGTGATCCCTTGCGATGTGCCCATGCGCACGGGTAATCGTTTCATCATGACCTGGCGGGAAGAAAAAGCGGAATCCCGTCATTTACAGGTTTTCCGCGACTGGCTGTTACAAAAATCGGTGGTATCTCACCTGGAACGCTGATGGCGGATGACGGGTAAACGGGAAGCCGGATAAGCGCATGCGCCATCCGGCAACGACGTAACTACCAGTCAATACCTGCCTGAGCCTGAATACCGCTGTCAAACGCATGCTTGACCGGGCGCAGTTCGCTCACCGTATCGGCAAGCTCCAGTAACTGCGCGTGACACCCTCGCCCGGTCACAATCACACTCTGCTGCGCCGGACGCTCCCGAATGGCGGCAATCACCTCGTCAGTATCCAGGTAGTGATACGCCAGCATGTATGTAAGTTCGTCCAGGACCACCAGATCGTAATGCGCATCGGCCAGCATGCGCTTGCTCTCTGTCCAGACAGTCTGCGCCGCCGCGATATCCGCCTCGCGGTTTTGCGTTTCCCAGGTAAACCCGGTACCCATAATGTGAAACTCAACCCCCAGCGGATGCAGGGTGTTGTATTCGCCATTATCCCACTGGCCTTTGATAAACTGCGCGACGCCAACGGTTTTACCGTGACCCACCGCACGGGTGGCAGTGCCAAAGGCGGCCGTGGATTTCCCTTTTCCATTTCCGGTAAATACGATCAAAATCCCTTTTTGTTCCGTGGCGGCGGCCACACGGATTTCCACCTGTTCTTTCAGCTTTTGCTGACGCTGGCGATGACGGTCGCCATTGGCTCGCGCTTGCATAAACGCTCCTTAATGTCCTGCCGGGCAGGATGCACAACGATGCTGTTGTTCAAACTGACTGAAGAAGTTGTTTCCTTTGTCGTCTACCAGCACGAAGGCAGGTAGGTTTTCAACTTCCATCATCCAGACCGCTTCCATTCCCAGTTCGGGATATTCGAGGCAGCGCAGGCTTTTCACGTATTGCTGCGCCAGCAAGGCGGCGGCGCCACCGATGCTGCCGAGGTTGAATCCGCCGTGTTTATGGCAAGCCTCGGTGACTTGCGCACTGCGGTTGCCTTTGGACAGCATGATCAGGCTACCACCAGCGGCCTGGAAAGCGTCGACATAGCCGTCCATGCGCCCGCCAGTGGTTGGCCCGAGCGAACCACAGGCCATCTGATCCGGCGTTTTAGCCGGGCCGGCATAGTAGACAATGTGATCTTTCATGTACGCTGGCATCGCTTCGCCGTTGTCCAGGCGCTCTTTGAGTTTGGCGTGCACGATGTCCCGGGCGACGACGATCGGGCCGTTTAGCGAAAGCCGCGTGCCGACTGGCAGGGCGGATAAATCATGCAGGATCTTGCGCAGCGGACGGTTCAGATCCAGGTTTACGCTCTGTGCGCTGTTCTCGATGCGGCTGGATTCAGGGATAAATTTACCTGGGTTATGCTCGAGTTTTTCCAGCCAGATCCCGTGTTTGTTGATCTTCGCTTTGATATTGCGATCGGCGGAGCAGGAGAGCGCCATCGCGATCGGGCAGGAGCCGCCGTGGCGCGGCAGACGAATTACGCGAATATCATGGGCGAAATATTTACCGCCAAACTGCGCGCCAATGCCAAATTCACGGCTGGCATTGAGCAGCGCGGATTCCAGCGCCGTGTCACGAAACGCCTGACCCAGCTCATTACCGCTGGTGGGCAGGTTGTCGTAATACTTGGTTGAGGCCAGTTTGGCGACCTTGAGCGCCTGATCTGCGGAGAGACCGCCGACGACAAAAGCGATGTGATACGGCGGGCAGGCTGCGGTGCCCAGTGATTTCATCTTCTCGATCAGGAATGCGGTGAGCTTTTCCGGTTGCAGGATCGATTTGGTCTCCTGGAACAGCGCCGCCTTGTTGGCTGAACCGCCGCCCTTATTGACAAACAAGAAGCGGTATTCGTTACCCGGTGTGGCGCTGATATCGATCTGCGCCGGCAGGTTGGTGCCGGTATTCACCTCGGTATACATATCCAGTGGGGCGTTTTGCGAATAGCGCAGGTTATTTTCTTTAAAGGTGGTGTAAATCCCTTTGCTGAGCGCTTCGGCGTCATCGCCGCCGGTCCATATCTGTTGGCCTTTGCTGGCGACCACTGTCGCTGTACCCGTGTCCTGGCAGTTCGGCAGCACGCCTTTCGCCGACACTTCCGCATTACGTAACAGCTGCAGGGCGACATATTTGTCGTTACTGCTGGCCTGCGGATCGTGCAGGATGCTGGCGATCTGCTTTAAATGTCCGGAGCGCAGGAAGAACGATGCTTCATAGAATGCCTGTTGCGCCAGCAGCGTTAATGCTTCCGGCGCCACTTTGATGACCTCTTCGCCATCTAACTCTGTCACCGTAACATGCTGATTGCTCAGTAATTCGTATTCCGTACTCTCTTTGCTTTGTACAAAGAGTTCTTGCCAGACAAAGGGTTTAGACATGTTACTTCTCACGTTAAGGTTGATATCGCCGGAGGGCGGCGTCGCGCCGTATCCGACCTACAAAAATGCCTGATTCGTAGGCCGGATGCGCATGAGCGCCATCCGGCATCCACTTAATGCGCCATAAAGAGATTGGCCTGCGTTGCATGGGCAACATATTCAATAGTCTGCTGGGCGCGCACGCTGTTCCCGGCGCTGTCCAGCGGCGGTGAGTAAACGGCAATGGCGTACTGTCCCGGTACCACCGCGACCATGCCCCCGCCGACGCCGCTTTTCGCCGGAATACCGACGGTGTACAGCCATTTTCCGCTGCCGTCATAGAGACCGGCGATGGCCATTTCAGCCAGCACCTGCGGTACATAACGCTCATTGAGCAACTGTTTGCCGTTGAACGGCGATTTACCCTTGTTGGCCAGCACGGCACCCATTTTGGCAAGCTGCTCAACGGTGACGTCTACTGAACACTGGCGGGTGTAAATCTCTACGGCCTCCTGCGTATCGCCGTAGAAGCTGTTGTACGATGCCATCAGTTGCGCCAGCGCCTGATTGTGTTGGTTGGTCTCCATTTCCGATCTGAATACCGGTTCATTGACCGTGAGCGTGGCGTCGGCCCAGGCGTTCAGGTTGGTGAGGATTTTGTTCCAGCGGTCGGTTTTGTCTTTGGCGTCAATCAGGCTGACGGTACTCATGGCACCTGCATTGACCAGCGGATTCTCCGGTGCGCCCTTCGTGAGTTCGACCGCGAGACCGGAATTAAAGGGCAGGCCGGTGGCATTAGCGCCGAGTTTATCCAGTACCTCCTGCGGCCCGTGCTGTTCCATCGCCAGCGCGAGGGTGAAGACTTTGCTCAGCGATTCCATCGGGAATGCTTTGTTGATGTCTCCTGCCTGGTAAATTTTGCCGTCAACGGTAGCGAGGGTAATGGCGAAGTTGTTGGGGCTGTAAGTGGCAAGGGCAGGGATGTAGTCGGCGACTTTGCCGTCGTTGTTACTTTTGTATTTCTGGTGTGCCTGTTCGATCAATGCGGCGTAGTCCGGCGCCGTTTGCGCCAGCGCGGCGGCGCTAAAAAACAGGCTGGCGGTTAACATGCTCGCGCCGAAGAATTTTACGTTCATGGTGCAACCTTGTTGGTGTGATTGGCATGTTGCCGGAAGGGGCGAGTGCTTATCCGGCAACCTGATATCATCAGGACATCACCACTTCTGACGGCTCAGTGGCAGGACGCTCCTGTTCTGGCGTTTTGACCGGCGCAGTGCCCCGGCAGCCGGAACCGAAATGTTCGCCTTCCCAGCGACTGACAATCGCGGCGCCCATGGCGTTACTCATCACGTTGGTTGCAGAACGGCCCATGTCGAGGAACGGATCGACGCCCATCAGCAGGATCAGACCGGCTTCCGGAATGTTGAACTGGTTGAGGGTAGCGGCAATGACCACCATCGAGGCACGCGGTACGCCTGCCATACCTTTAGAAGTCAACATCAGGATCAGCAGCATGGTGATTTGCTCGCCCATGCTCAGCTCAATGTTGCACGCCTGCGCGATAAAGACGGTGGCAAACGAGCAGTAGGCCATTGAACCCACGAGGTTGAAGGAGTAACCGATAGGCAGTACGAAACTGGCAATCTTGGACGAGACGCCGAATTTCTCCAGCTTATCCAGAGTACCCGGGAACGCGGCTTCCGAGCTGGACGTGGTAAATGCCAGCAGTGCCGGTTCGAGGATCGCTTTCGTCAGGCGACCGATGCACGGACCGACAATCATCGTTGACAGGCCGATGAGGATCGCCCACAGCATACCCAGCGTCAGGTAGAACTCACCCATGAAGATCCCGGCGCTCACCATCACGCCCAGCCCGCGTTCAGCGATAAGCCCGGAGATAGCGGCGAATACCGTTAACGGGGCGAACAGCATGACGTAACCCGTCAGTTTCAGCATGACGTGAACCAGAGAGTCGAGCACCTTCACGATCGGTTCGGCTTTCTCACCAATCGCCGCCAGGCTACAGCCGAGAAAGATCGAGAACACAACGATTTGCAGGATTTCGTTACGCGCCATGGCGTCAACGATACTGGTCGGTACGGCGTGAGAAATAAACACTTTCAGCGTGAACGGTTCAGACTGAACGGCCGCCACGGCCCCGGCGTCATGGGCAACAAAGTTAATGCCTGCGCCTGGCTGGAACAGGTTGACGATCACCAGACCCAGCGCAATCGACAGCAGTGAGGCGCAAATAAACAGGAAAAAAGTTTTTGAAAATATACGCCCCAGCGTTTTCGCATCGCCCATTTTCGCGATGCCGACAACCAGGGTTGAAATAACCAACGGCGCGATAATCATTTTCACCATACGTAAGAATATGGTGGTGAAAATAGAGATATCCTGCGCATACGATTTTGCTGTATCAGCCGATGCCATATTATTAATAGCCACCCCGGCAATCATGCCGAGTATCAGGCCTAATATGATCATTTTTGTTAGACTTATTTTCTTCATGTTTACTCCATCGGATCTAGGCTGGTCTGTGAAGTGTTGTAGGGTCGCGTGCGCCAGAGCCAGGACAGCAGCTCAGGCGCACGCAGGTTATGACCAACCGCATGAATTATCTGGAATACAGTGATACAGCGAAATCCTGTACGCCAATGGACGTTGTTGTATTTTATTTGTTACAGATCGAACTCAATACTTAATAACGGCGCATGCTGCTGCGCGCCATAAACATCATTGTCACCAACGTTGCCGGAAATAATATCGCGAGGCATCACGATTTTTACGGCATTCGCCGGGTCAAACCAGACGATGCGATGAATAAAATCAGGTTCAACGTTATATAAGCGGGCAATTAACTGCGGGGTTAATTGCTCAGAACGTTTTACCCGCTGATAGTCTTCGCGCGTTTTAAATAAAATATCTAACACCAGTTCATACGGTCCGGCGTTTTTAGAACGAATCACCTGCGCCAGGGTGCAAATAGCGTGTTTCATGCCTGAACTCCTTCTGGCGTCACCTGTTCGATATGGAAGTCAAAACGCAGGGCGTCGCTGGCTTCGATCAGGTGATAGATTGAGAACTCATACACCGGCCCGCTTTGAATGTCGGATGGCGAGAACGGGAAGGCGAGGTTGCCTGCCGTGGCGATCCGGTTTTCGTAGCCGTAGTGCAACAGAGTAGATCGCACCAGCGAACAGACGCTGTTGGCGATATCCTGCGTCGGCGCGACCACGTCCAGCAAAATGCCCAGCTCATGCCCGGCGGTTTGCACCGGTTCATGGTTACCCATCACGCCGTTCTTGCCGTACAGGTGGAACGTCATGCGGATGCTGTCATCATTCAGCGAGAGGTTGCGGGCGACGCTGGCCTGAACTTCTTCGAGAATGGTGTCGATGCTGGCAATCATGATCGGATCGCGGGTACCGGCGATGGTCAGGCAACGGAAGCCCACCTGACGCGCGCCTTCCAGTTTCAGCGCATACGGCGTTGCTTCATGACGTGAACCGCTGACGTACACTTCGCCATCGTTTACCGCTTTGAAACTGCACCCTTTCAGGTTCAGCACGCCGCCCGGGCCTGGCAGGAAGTACGGATCGGATTTCTCATACAGGGTATGTGCCGCCGCCGACGTTTCGGTGAACTTGCGTTTCGGGTTGAACGTCTTCAGCGTAAAGCCGTTGTCGTCGATAATCCCCATTGCGCAGTCAGAACCGGAACCTGGGGTGGCGGCAATGGCCGCACATTCCAGGATCTTGCCACAGTGCAGCGCCAGACCTTCATCAAAGCCCTGCATAATCGGCAGCGCCGCGAAGCAGGCCGGATCATAAGCCCGTCCGCCCAATACCACCTGCGCACCGGCTTCCAGCGCCCGCTGGAACGGTTCGATCCCCATCTGCGCCACGATGTAGGTGCTCTCTTCGATCGCCTCGTGGGTCAGTGCCGGAACAAAGTCCAGCGCGGTGATTTTGCCGTTATCCAGCGCCTGGTGAACCACCTCTTTATTGACATCCGATGGGATCAGCGCCATGGAGAAGGACAGTTTTTCTTCCTGTGCGATCTCCAGGATAATCTGCCGACACCACTCAAGGTGCGGTGCAGCACCGGATCCCCCGGCGGTGCCGATCACCACCGGAATGTTGTTCTTAACGCCCGCCGTGATCATATAGCGCAGATCGCGTTTCACTCCGGCCCGATCGGTAAACGGTTTACCCGCCCCCAGGTAGTGGGGGCCAGGATCGGAGGAGCCTGCGTCAACCGCGATCAGATCCGGTGACTCTTCCATGGCTTTACGAAAGCTCTCTTCCGGGAAGCCATAGCCCAGGATAGCCGTCGGCGATAAGATCTTAAATGTGCGTGCCATCTCTTAATCCTTAGTCTGCAACAGCGCGATGGTGCGGTTCATTTCGTTAAACACGATATTGAGACCTTCATCGAAGCCCATACCCGGCTTGATCAGCATACGCATTGGACGGGCGGCGAGAGCCACGTGGACGCAGGTGCGGGCGCTGATTTCGGTTTCGTTGCAGGTGCCGCCCTGGTAGGCTTCCATCCCGTGCTTGTTGCAGTACAGCACCGCGTCAACGATGTTGTGAATGCCGCCGAGATCCGGGGTTTTGATCTGCACCATGTGGCAGCTGCCGGCATCGGTGAAGTCCACGATGTCCTGATAGGTGTTGCACCATTCGTCGGCGACAATTTTCACGCCGGAACCCAGACGGGTCAGCTCTTTGGTGATCGCGGTCAGCATGCGGATCTGATCCGGTTTGTTGCCTGCATCGACCGGGCCTTCAATGTACAGCGGCAGACCCTGCGCTTCTTTTTCGAGGCTGGCGATATACTCGGCGCAGCGCACCGGGTCCATGTCGAAGATCAGACCGATGGTGCCATACACGTCGATATGCAGCGTCGGGTGATAGCGTGGGCTGGTGCGCAGGCTGAGAATACGGTCGGACAACCAGCGCACGTACTCACGCAGTTTTTCGCCTTTAAAACCGAGCTTCTCTTCAACGTTGTTGATCAGCGCGTGCGGCAGGACGTCAACGCCTTTGAGGATCATCTTGTCGACGGCGATGTAGCGGTCGTCGCCGCTCTGACCAAATAAAGGAATGGCTTCAGGTACGCACGGCAGTTGCCATTCGTCACACACCACTTCGGTTTTCAGACGACCTGAGGCCAGCGCGGTGGCGTCAAGCAGCGCCTGCGACAGACCGTAACGAACGGCGGTATGCAGCAAATTACCATCGATGCGCAGTTTGTCGAAGAAACGGGCGTTCGGCAGGAACGCATCCACATCGCGGCCTTCCAGCAGCGGCTTAATATGATCGTTGAGGAACGGAATAAAATGTTCAGCCAGGAACAGCGGATCGCGGCCGCCGGCACCGGAGTACTGCACTGCGGCGCAATCACCCACCGCGACGGCGCCGTTTTCCAGAATCAGTTGCACGGAAACGCACTCGCCAGCCTGGCGGACAGAGGTAAAGCCCGGGGTAACCGGCGCACCGGTATAAATGAACCCGTCATGACCTGCGCCATTTTTGATCGCCTGCTGGTCATCAAAATAGAATGAGGAGTAGCCAGCGGTGAAAAGCGCCTGTTTAATTTTCATTATGGTCTTCCTATTAATTGACTGTGGGATACAGCGTTGATGTCATCAACAACCATCTGGAATGAGGGTTTACGTCCTTCGAAATGGGCACGTTCGGCGACGTAATCGTGGTGTAGAGCGAGAATGTCCTGCGGCAGCGGAACGGAGCCGGCTTCCAGAATACGGATCGCCCCGGCGTTATCGCGAACTGGCAGGATTTTACCGGCGTTACAGGAGGCAGGAGCGAAAGGTACGTCCAGCACGCCTGCTTCGAAGGCCAGCACGGTGCCGCGCGCAACGTCGCCGTTGCCCAGCTCAAACACTTTCTTCAGAACCGCACGAACTTCGCTCTTAATCAGTTCCACTTCCTGCTCGACGGCGGCACACGGCGGGAATTTCTGGTCACTGACCATGTTGAGCATCTGACGTGACGCACGCAGCCCCTGGGCGTTTGCCGCCGCTGTCGGAATACCGAAGGCTTCATGCGGGCTCTTGGTGATCACTTTGGTCGCGCCGGACATACCGGCGACCGCTGCGCCCCAGGAGATAATGGCGAATGCTTTGGATTCGTCTTCCGGGAAACCGCCCATCCACTGGTGGAAGACGGTGCTCAGCTCGTAATCATCAAAACCGTAGTTCTGGAAATATTCATGAGACAGTTCACGCAGGGACTGAATCGCTGCGATATCCTGCGTGAGGCTACCGACCTGGCCGTAGCCGACGGTAATCGACTTCACGCCCTGTTCCAGCGCCAGCAGACCTTCGATAATCGCCACTGCGTGAGACATGAACGGCGGGATCAGCGTGCCGGTCAACGGGCCGAATGGTTCGCGGTTAATGCGAATGCCATGTTCTTCATACAGCCCCATCAGACGGTCGCAGTACTGCCAGTCGCGAATCGATTTTTCCAGCGTCACGCGCTTGGCGTAAGGAATGTTGTAGGAGATCCCGCCGCCTTCATAGCTGGTGAAGCCGCTGGCCATGGCGATCTCCGCCAACAGACGCGCATCTGGCGTACCGTGACGGACCTGAATCGGTTTCTCCAGCGCTTCGGTCATCCGACGACAGGCCGCCACACCGTGGTTAACCACCGGCAGTCCGTTGAGTTTTGAGGTCCCGGCTTCGATAGATTTCTGGATCCCAATGGCGGCTTCTTCATAACGATTCAGACGGGTGTAGGCATCGATGGTGCTGGGCAGCAGGTCACACTCAACCTGCAGGGTTTTCAGCAGTTCGATATGCTCATCCATCAACGCCACACCAGCACGCGGTTGGCTCAGGGTTTTCCCTTCCTGATCCGCCTTCAGCAATGCATGAGAGAAACGTTTTTTCTCAGGAATGGTCTGCTGATACTTCACGCCATCTTCAAAATGTTCGACGTCTTTGCCGGTATGCCACGTCTGCAACACCTGATGCCGTTCGGTCATAAATTCGTCATGGGTTAATTTTTTATTTCGAAGTTCCATTCGTCGCTGCCTTAGGTTTTATAGGGTTAAACAGTGAATGCTGGTGCGCGCAGCAGCCTGGGGATCCAGTCTGGCAACGTTTGCCAGCAGGGGGAGCAGACCTTTTGCGTCGCGGTAGTACTCAAACTGAGTGGGTAAAAGAATGCGTCTGCCGTCGTCGTCCAGTTCGCGATATTTGAGCCAGTGATGGATATCAAACTGACTGGCGCGGGAGAGCCAGCCGCCCGAGCCAACCACTTTGCGCACGGTGGTCAGGTCGCGCCCCATCTGTAAATCGACATTGCCAACGCAGGTACAGACCTGCTTTTTGGTGCCAGCGTGACGCTCGGCGGCATAGCCGACGCACAGTCCGGCTAACAGAGAATCAAAGTATTTCTCTTCCTCGCTCTGCGGCAGATAATCGGGATGCGCCACCAGATGACGCAGGTAGCCATAGAAGGCCTCCTGGCGTGCCGGTTGCTGAGCGAATACCACCTTCACCAGTTCCTGGGTGCTTTCGCCTACCACCACGGCGGAGACGCGCATGCCGAGATCGCCTTCCACGGTGCGCTTAACAAAGGGCTCCGGGACACCGTGCAGCACGGTATCGGGCGAGAGGGTGTTGGCACTGGCGGAATAGACGTCGGTGGTCGCGCCGCCCATGTCGATGAGCATGAATTCTCTCCACGCGCTATCGACTTCGCTGATGGCTTTGACCAGTTCGTACACCGTCCAGGGTGTTGGCATGGGCTCTTCGCCGGTTTCACCGACAATCACATCCAGGCCTTTGCCTTTCACAATGCGGGACAGGAAGACATCACAAATCGCCTTGCGGGCGGCGAAGGGATTCGGGTGATCGAGATCGGGCAGAATGTTGTCTACCGTGGTCAGATCTTTGTGTCCCAGAATCGCCTGGACATCATCCTGAATGTCGCGGTTTCCGGCGTAGATAATGGCGCAGTCGAGGCTGGACTCTGCCAGGGCGCGCGCATTGGCCAGGCCGTAGCTCTCTTCACCACCGTCGGTGCCGCCGGTAAACAGCAGAATGTCCGGTGGTGAAGCTTCCAGCGCCTGAATATCATGGCGATTCAGTTTGTACGAATAGTACTGGGCGATTTTTGCCCCGGCGGAATGCGCCGTGACTTTTGCCGATTCCAGAGTGATCGACGGCACCAGTCCCATTGCGGCGACGGCAAGACCGCCTTTCGCCGACGAGGAGTATTTCAGGGTCACTTCACCCCGGTTGAGCAGTGGGCGCGCATCGGCAACGTTCAGCACCTGGTTCAGGCTGGCGAAAAAACCTTCCGCCAGATGATGGGTCGTCGTCGGAGTCAGAACGTGGTTAACCAGTGTTAACGCATCCCCCTCCTTTGCGAAGAGGGCAGCTTTGGTCCACGTCGAGCCGATATCGACAGAGACGGTTTGCATCAGATGGCCTCTTCCAGACAACGCTTTTCAATGCCGTGGCGCTTGTTGATATCCGCTGCCATCAACTGACACACATCTTCGAGATCGTGGCTTGGAGCAAAGACGCGCTGGAAGCCCATCTCTTTGAATTTAGCTTCGACGTCTGCGAAGTCATGCTTCCCGACCACCAGGTTGCCGCCGACATAAAGCAGGATATCGCCGATACCGCGTTCGATGCAGCGCTCGCGCAGACCCAGGCAGTCGATGTCACCGTGGCCATAAATGGAAGAGACGACAATCGCATCGGCACCGGTTTCGATCGCGGCATCGATATATTCATCCTGGCTTACCATTACGCCCAGATTGATTACGCGAAAATCATGGGCAGTAAAAACGCGGTCCAGAACTTTATTGCCTACGGCATGGCAGTCAGCACCAATGACGCCAATAACGAGTGTTGATTTTTTCATGGGTAATCCTCTCCAGGACTCAGGGTAAGAAATAAAAAGTTTTGCAATGTTTTAATAGGGACGGAGTGTCGTGGGGAGGCGCGATGGATGCAATTGATCTATTTTCAAAATATCTTTCGAAAAACGACTGTTCTATGAATGAAAATTTAAAAACCGTTTATTATCAATGGATTATATGTTTTATTCTGGATGGTGTATATATTTAATAAATAGATTCCTATTAAACGGCTTTCTATGTTTGTGATCTAAATCCTGTTTATTTGTCTTTGCGCTGAATAGGTGTTTAAATAATTTTAGAGGAAGAAGTGTGAGGCGCGTAACGGAATAAAGCATAATGTTTCTATACGCCATTTTATTATTGTTAATAAAATGATAAATATGATGGTGAGTTGTTTGCAATTCCCGCGTTGGGACATGAAAAATTCAGCATATTACATTGCCTTTATATTTGTGAAGCAGTTAACACTTCGTCGAAATAGTTTTAAAGCGCACTCCGATTAACGCTGTTTCCTGTGGGCGATCAACGTAAATTTATAATCGTCAGTATTAAACGCATTGCGACTGTATTCGAATACCTGTCCTCCCTTTAAAAAGCCACGCGACACTTTTTCCAGGATTGGCTTTGTGAGCGGGATAGCAAGCAGGCGGCTCATCTCTTCGGTGGGCATCAGTGGAATCAACTCCTGCTCACTGCGTTCAATGACCTGTTTCTTCACCTCTTCAATGAAGTGGTACTTTGAGTTTTCCATCACCTGCCAGGTTAAATCAGGGAATAATACCAACGGCATCCACGTCTCCTCCAGCGCGACTGGTTTTTGCTTGATGTAACGCACACGCTTGACGTGCCAGACCCGTTTGTCATCAGCCAGTTGTAATTGATTTTTCAAAAAATCATCGGCCTGAATCACTTCGAAAACCAGCACGTCGCTGTGCGTATCGCTGCTACGGTCGGTCAGCTTTTCATCAAAACTGGTTAATTGATAGATGTCGTAATTAACCCGATCCTCTTTAACGTATGTGCCGCTGCCCTGAATGCTTTCGATGATCTGCTGCTCGGTTAACTGCCTTAGCGCCTGACGCACGGTGACCCTACTGACCCCAAATGCCGCCTGTAGCGCGGATTCTGTCGGCAGAGCATCACCGGGCTTCAACTCACCTCGCTGGATTTGTTCACGGATCCCGTCGGCTATCTGTCGATAAAGTGGTTTTCGGCTCATGGTTTTTTCTGTCAGGTTGTTAAGACGACTTTTCACATTATGCCTAATGAATTGAATGTGTAAATAATACAAATTAAATACAAATTATCGTCTTTAAGTGAAAATGATCACATAAATGTATTGTTTTGTCTGGCACACTCCTTCGCACATAAAACAACCATTTTGTGAGGATCATGATGAACCTGACGACGTTAACCCAGCGGGACGCGCTGTGCCTGAACGCCCGGTTTACCAGCCGTGAAGAGGCGATTCGTACGTTAGCGCAGCGGCTAACGGCGTTGGGCAAAATTGCTGATTCTGATGCCTTTCTGGAAGCCGTGTTTGCACGTGAAAACCTCGGGCCGACTGCGTTAGGAGAAGGGCTGGCGGTACCACACGGGAAAACGTCGGCTGTGAAAGAAGCCGCTTTTGCGGTGGCGACGCTCAGCAAGCCCCTGAGCTGGCAAGGGGTCGACGGTCCGGAAGCTGTTGACCTGATTTTCCTGCTCGCCATCCCACAGGAAGAGGCGGGCAGTACCCATATGCAATTGTTGACCGCGCTCACCACGAGGCTGGCTGATGAAGAAACGCGAGCCCGTGTTATGGCGGCAACGAGTGCAGACGAGCTGTTGGCGGCGCTGGATGACAACGGGCATGGACCAATGGTCGCAACGCCATTCAACGCCCCCACAATTGTGTGTGTGACCGCCTGTCCGGCGGGGATCGCGCATACCTATATGGCGGCGGAATATCTGGAGAAAGCCGGACGGAAGCTGGGCGTCAATGTGTTTGTTGAAAAGCAGGGCGCTAACGGTATTGAAGGGCGCTTAACGGCAGATCAACTGAATTCGGCCAGTGCCTGTATTTTGGCCGCTGAGGTGGCAATCAAAGAGAGTGAACGGTTTGCGGGGATCCCGGTGCTGACGGTACCCGTCGCCGAACCGATTCGCCATGCTGAGCAACTGATCCGGCAAGCGTTGGCGCTTGAACCACAAAATGTCAAGCGCGTGCGGCAGGAAGAGAGCCATCAGCCTAAAGGGCTTAAGACGGAGTTAAAACAGGCCTTACTGAGTGGGATCTCCTTTGCCGTGCCGCTGATTGTTGCGGGTGGGACGGTACTTGCTGTCGCGGTATTACTGGCGCAGATATTCGGTCTGCAACCGCTGTTCGAACAGGAGAACTCCTGGTTGTGGATGTATCGCAAACTTGGCGGTGGAATGCTCGGTGTGTTGATGGTGCCTGTACTGGCGGCTTACACCGCGTATTCTCTGGCGGATAAACCCGCACTGGCACCCGGTTTTGCTGCCGGGCTTGCCGCGAACATGATTGGTTCCGGTTTTCTTGGCGCAATCGCAGGGGGATTAATTGCTGGATACCTGATGCGCTGGGTGAAAAAACACCTGCGATTGAGCAGTAAATTCAACGGTTTTTTGTCGTTTTACCTCTATCCGGTGGTTGGTACGCTGGGGGCAGGCAGCCTGATGTTGTTTGTTGTCGGCGAACCGGTGGCATGGATTAACAACAGCCTGACCGCCTGGCTTAACGGTTTATCTGGGGCGAATGCGCTGCTGCTTGGCGCGATTCTCGGCTTTATGTGTTCATTTGATTTGGGGGGCCCGGTCAATAAGGCCGCCTATGCCTTTTGTCTGGGGGCGATGGCGAACGGCGTCTACGGTCCTTATGCCATCTTTGCCTCGGTCAAAATGGTCTCCGCATTTACGGTGACCGCGTCAACGTTAATTTCTCCCCGTCTGTTTAAAGAGTTTGAAATTGAAACCGGGAAATCCACATGGCTGCTAGGGCTGGCGGGTATTACAGAAGGGGCAATCCCGATGGCGATTGAAGATCCTGTGCGGGTGATTGGCTCCTTTGTCCTCGGGTCAATGGCGACAGGGGCAATGGTTGGGGCGATGAATATTGGTCTCTCAACGCCTGGCGCGGGTATTTTTTCACTCTTTTTGCTGCACGATGCCGGGTACGGCGGCGTACTGGCGGCGGCAGGCTGGTTCGGTGCGGCGCTGGTGGGAACCGTTATCTCAACGCTGGTTTTGCTGCTCTGGCGACGCTATGCGGTGAAGCAGGGTAAATATACGACTGATGGCGTAATGTCTTAATTCTGAACAGGAAACGAAGATGAAAGCTGTATCTCGCGTTCACATTACCCCGCATATGCACTGGGATCGGGAGTGGTATTTTACCACCGAAGCGTCACGCATTTTGCTGGTCAACAATATGGAAGAGATCCTCACCCGACTGGAACAGGATACCGACTATAAATATTACGTTCTTGATGGACAGACGGCAGTGCTGGAGGATTACTTTGCGATAAAGCCGGAAAATACCCATCGGGTACAACGTCTGGTGCAAACCGGAAAGTTAATTATCGGCCCATGGTACACCCAGACGGATACCACCATTGTCTCCGGTGAGTCTATTGTGCGTAACCTGCTGTATGGCATGCGTGATTGCCTGGCTTTTGGCGAGCCGATGAAAATTGGCTATCTACCCGATTCCTTTGGCATGTCGGGACAGCTTCCGCATATCTACAACGGATTTGGCATCACCCGCACGATGTTCTGGCGCGGTTGTTCAGAGCGACACGGTACCGATAAGACCGAGTTTTTATGGCAAAGCAGCGATGGCAGTGAAGTCGTCGCGCAGGTATTGCCACTGGGTTACGCGATTGGTAAGTACTTACCCGAGGATGAGAGCGGGCTGCGCAAACGGCTTGACAGCTATTTTGAGGTGCTGGAAAAAGCGTCTGTGACAAAAGAGATTTTGCTGCCGAATGGTCACGATCAGATGCCGCTGCAACAGAACATTTTTGCGGTGATGGACAAACTGCGCGAGATCTACCCGCAGCGAAAGTTTGTGATGAGCCGTTTTGAAGCGGTGTTTGAACATATCGAGAATCGACGTGAACAACTGGCTACGCTGAAAGGCGAGTTTATTGACGGTAAGTATATGCGAGTACACCGCACGATTGGCTCGACGCGGATGGACATCAAACTCATTCATGCGCGTATTGAAAATAAGGTAGTCAATATCCTTGAACCTCTGGCGACGCTGGCCTGGACGCTTGGCTTTGAGTATCACCACGGTTTGCTGGAAAAAATGTGGAAAGAGATTTTAAAAAATCATGCTCACGACAGCATTGGATGTTGCTGCAGCGATAAGGTTCACCGGGAAATCATCGCGCGCTTCGAACTGGCGGAGGATATGGCGGATAACCTGATCCGCTTTTATCTGCGCAAAATCACGGACAACATGCCGCTCAGCGACAGCGATAAACTGGTGCTGTTTAACCTGATGCCGTGGCCGCGTGAAGAGGTGATTAACACAACGATCCGCCTGAGAGGTCATCAGTTTTGCCTGCGTGACGATCGGGGAAATCCCGTTCCCTTTTTTGTTCGCGGGGTTCGCGAAATCGATCCTAGTCTGATAGACAGGCAGATCGTGCATTACGGTAACTACGAACCGTTTATGGAGTTTGATATCCAGATCCAGCAGATTGTACCGTCGATGGGTTATCGCACACTGTACGTAACGCAAGGGGAGGCGGGAAATCACGTTGCGCCAGAAACACCTGGAGCAGAAGTGCTGGAAAATGCGTTCTGGCAGATAGCCGTTAACGACGACGGAACGCTGCGTCTGTATGACAAAGAAAGCGACATCTGCTATGACCGCGTTCTGGTGCTGGAAGAGGGATCTGATGATGGGGATGAGTATGACTACTCGCCCGCCAGAGAAGAGTGGCGGTTGACTTCCGCATCGGTAAAAGCAGAGTGTGTTATGACCCATGAAGCCTGGCAGAGCCGGGCGCGGATTCGTTATCAAATGGACGTGCCGCTCAATCTTACGGAACGTCGCGCTCGCCAGCGTAGCGGTAGGGTTGGGGTTGAAATAACGGTCATCCTGAGTCACAACAGCAGGCGAATTGATATTGAAGTCCTTCTGGACAATCAGGCAGACGATCATCGTCTGCGGGTACTGATCCCCACACCGTTTGTGACCGACACTGTGCTGGCAGATACGCAGTTTGGTACGGTGAGTCGCCCTGTGCGGGATCCCGCACTGGCAAACTGGCGGGAAGAGGGCTGGAAAGAAGCACCGATTCCCGTCTGGAATATGCTTAACTATGCGACGCTTCAGGAGGGCAGAAATGGTCTGGCAGTTTTCACTGAAGGATTGCGGGAATTTGAAGTGCTGGGTGACCGGGAAAAAACTTTCGCCATCACGCTACTACGCGGTGTAGGACTACTGGGGAAAGAGGATCTGCTTTTGCGTCCAGGTCGTCCTTCAGGCATTAAAATGGCGGTACCGGATGCACAATTGCGCGGACGATTGCACGGTCGGTTGAGCCTTTTCAGTTATACCGGTACGCCTGTGAACGCCGGTATTGCTCAGCAGGCCAGGGCCTGGCTCACACCCGTACAGTGTTATAACAAGATTCCGTGGGATGCGATGAAACTGAACAAGGCCGGTTTCATGACGCCTGACCACTACAGTTTATTCACTATGCCACCGGTTGGGTGTCAGTTGAGCACCCTGAAGAAAGCTGAAGGGAGGAATGAACTGATCCTGCGCCTGTTTAATCCCTCCGATTCGGAGCCATGCGACGCAACGGTTGCCTTCGGCAGCGCGGTTCAATCGTGTACAGAAACGCGCCTGGATGAGCAGCCGCTTAAGAGCGTTGATGAAAAGCGCAGCGACTTCGGCCCGGTTTTGCCGGGACAAACACGAACGTTCAGCTACAAAATTGTGTGAATAGCCAGCAAACAGACACAAGCCACGCATCGCGTGGCTTTTTTCTTAACAGAATAATAACTGTGCGGTGTTAATTTATACCGCTATAAAAGTGAAATAATTGTGAATGTTGACACGTGAAATTTATATCCTGGCAAATAACAATAAATTGTCTACGCTGAACTCATCGGGAAAGGGAAGATAAATTCCTGTGTTGGCGTTAATTAAAACACTGTTTTTTTATATATACATTTTCACTTAGTAACCATCCCTCCCGTAGATGCACATGTTTGCAACATGTTTTTCACCATAATTACTCCATTTAAACATAGTTAACAAAAAGTCCTGTTTTTGATTTAAATCAAGGTTTAAACATTGGAAAACTGACGTGAAACGAGTTAAATTGTCGCCGATCAAATTGGTGGAAAAGTGATGAATTCGCTATAAATTGATCACTGTCGAAAAATGCAAATATTCCTCAATAAAAACCTGTTTATTGTAAGGATTTTGCGGCGTAATATAATTGCGGGATCAATTTGAGTTTTTTATTAACATGTTTGTAACCTCTCGCCCTTTCTGTTTCCTTCTCCAGGAAAACGGCAACGGCGAGAGTGCACAAATAAATTTGTATTGGGGCATGCGTGTGACCCTTTCTAACGGGGTTCACTCTCGGAGTCTTCATGCGATGAGCAAGGAGTCATGATGTTAGATATAGTCGAACTGTCGCGCTTACAGTTTGCCTTGACCGCGATGTACCACTTCCTCTTTGTGCCACTGACGCTCGGTATGGCGTTCCTGCTGGCCATTATGGAAACGGTTTACGTCCTTTCCGGCAAACAGATTTATAAAGATATGACTAAGTTCTGGGGCAAGTTGTTTGGTATCAACTTCGCCCTGGGTGTCGCAACCGGGCTGACTATGGAGTTCCAGTTCGGGACAAACTGGTCTTACTATTCCCACTACGTTGGGGATATCTTCGGTGCGCCGCTGGCGATCGAAGGTCTGATGGCCTTCTTCCTCGAATCCACCTTTGTAGGTCTGTTCTTCTTCGGCTGGGATCGTCTGGGTAAAGTTCAGCACATGGCGGTAACCTGGCTGGTCGCATTAGGTTCTAACCTGTCCGCTCTGTGGATCCTGGTTGCAAACGGCTGGATGCAGAACCCTATCGCATCGGATTTCAACTTCGAAACCATGCGTATGGAGATGGTGAGCTTCTCTGAACTGGTCCTTAACCCGGTAGCCCAGGTGAAATTTGTGCACACCGTGGCGTCTGGCTACGTGACCGGTGCGATGTTCATCCTCGGTATCAGTGCTTATTACCTGCTGAAAGGTCGCGACATCGCTTTCGCAAAACGCTCTTTTGCTATCGCTGCCAGCTTCGGTATGGCTGCTGTGTTGTCTGTTATCGTTCTGGGTGATGAATCCGGTTACGAAATGGGTGACGTGCAGAAAACCAAACTCGCGGCCATTGAAGCAGAGTGGGAGACTCAGCCCGCTCCAGCTGCCTTTACCCTGTTTGGTATTCCGGATCAGGATTCGCAGGAAAACAAACTGGCGATTCAGATCCCGTATGCGCTGGGCATCATTGCGACACGTTCTGTCGACACGCCAGTTATCGGTCTGAAAGACCTGATGGTGCAGCATGAAGAGCGTATCCGTAACGGGATGAAAGCGTATGAACTGCTGGAGCAACTGCGTGCCGGTTCGACCGACCAGGCGGTTCGCGATCAGTTCAACGTGATGAAAAAAGACCTGGGTTACGGCCTGCTGCTGAAACGCTATACCCCGAACGTCTCTGATGCGACTGAAGCGCAGATTCAGCAGGCGACGAAAGATTCTATTCCTCGCGTTGCGCCGCTGTATTTTGCCTTCCGTATCATGGTGGCCTGTGGCTTCCTGCTGCTGGCGATCATTGCGCTCTCCTTCTGGAGCGTGATTCGTAACCGCATCGGTGAGAAGAAATGGCTGCTGCGCGCCGCGCTGTACGGTATTCCACTGCCGTGGATTGCAGTAGAAGCCGGCTGGTTTGTTGCCGAATATGGCCGTCAGCCGTGGGCGATCGGTGAGGTGTTGCCAACCGCAGTGGCGAACTCGTCGCTGACCGTCGGTGACCTGCTGTTCTCCATGATCCTGATTTGTGGCCTGTATACCCTGTTCCTGGTGGCTGAACTGTTCCTGATGTTCAAGTTCGCACGCCTTGGCCCAAGCAGCCTGAAAACGGGTCGCTACCACTATGAGCAGTCCACCGTGGCTTCTCAGCCGGCACGCTAAGACAGGAGTCGTCAAATGATCGATTATGAAGTACTACGTTTTATCTGGTGGCTGCTGGTTGGCATTCTGCTGATTGGTTTTGCGGTCACCGATGGCTTCGACATGGGGGTGGGCATGCTCACCCGTTTCCTCGGTCGTAACGACACCGAGCGTCGAATTATGATTAACTCCATCGCCCCGCACTGGGACGGTAACCAGGTGTGGCTGATCACCGCGGGTGGCGCGTTGTTTGCAGCCTGGCCGATGGTCTACGCCGCGGCGTTTTCCGGTTTCTATGTGGCGATGATCCTCGTGCTGGCATCCTTGTTCTTCCGTCCGGTCGGTTTTGATTACCGCTCTAAGATTGAAGACACCCGCTGGCGCAACATGTGGGACTGGGGCATCTTCGTGGGGAGCTTCGTGCCGCCGCTGGTGATCGGCGTGGCATTCGGCAACCTGTTGCAGGGCGTACCGTTCCATATCGATGAGTATCTGCGTCTGTTCTACACCGGTAATTTCTTCCAGTTGCTGAATCCGTTTGGTCTGCTGGCGGGCGTGGTGAGCGTAGGGATGATCATTACTCAGGGCGCAACCTATCTGCAAATGCGTACCGTGGGTGAACTGCACCTGCGTGCACGTGCGACATCGCAGATTGCGGCGCTGGTCACTCTGGTCTGCTTCGCACTAGCGGGTGTCTGGGTGATGTACGGTATTGATGGCTACGTGGTGACCTCTGCGATTGATCATCATGCAGCGTCTAACCCGCTGACCAAAGAAGTGGCACGTGAAGCGGGTGCCTGGATGGTCAACTTCAACAATGCACCGATCCTGTGGCTGGTTCCGGCACTGGGTGTGGCGCTGCCGTTGCTGACGATTCTGACGTCCCGCATGGAGAAAGGGGCATGGGCATTCCTGTTCTCTTCTCTGACGCTGGCCTGCATCATCCTGACTGCCGGTATCGCCATGTTCCCGTTCGTGATGCCTTCAAGCACCATGATGAACGCGAGCCTGACCATGTGGGATGCGACGTCCAGTCAGTTGACGCTGAATCTGATGACCTGGGTTGCTGTGGTGTTTGTTCCGATCATTCTCATCTACACCAGCTGGTGTTACTGGAAAATGTTCGGTCGCATCACCAAAGAGCATATTGAAAACAATACCCACTCTCTGTACTAAGTAAGGAGCAAACTATGTGGTATTTCGCCTGGATTCTGGGAACGCTTCTTGCCTGTGCATTTGGGATCATCACTGCGCTGGCCCTTGAGCACGTCGAGGCAAGCAAAGACGGTCAAGAAGAACACTGATGACCACCTTGATCGCGATGCAATATAACGCGATGGACAAGCGCCCGTTACGGGCGCTTTCTTTGGTGATGGCGCTAGTGTTAGCAGGATGTATGTTTTGGGATCCCTCCCGCTTCGCGGCTAAAACCAGCGGGCTGGAAATCTGGCACGGTCTGCTGCTGATGTGGGCGGTCTGTGCGGGCATCATTCATGGCGTGGGCTTTCGTCCTCGCGCCGCGCACTGGCAGGGGATTTTCTCTCCGCTACTCGCCGATATCGTGCTTATTGTCGGTCTGATTTTCTTCTTCTTTTGAATAAGAAACATCCTGAATGATCTATGGGCTTGCATAAGCCCATATATTTTTACTCTCCCTTAACTTCCCCCCATTCCCAAGCCTCAATCGCGCGCGTATAGTAGCAACGTTTAAAAGCACTAACGTGAGGCTGTGTCCTGCCATCCGTAAACAATGGCAGTCAACAACCTAATTGCATTACCGGGATGTAAAGTGAATACAACGCTATATACAACAGCATTCTTGAAGCATCGCGGCGGTAAGTACGCGAATCACCAGGAGCTTACAGGCGTAAGTGACGGTGTGAGTGGACGAAGCCAACAAAAAGGCAGCAGGAATGAATAAGTATATATTTCGATGGCCGGTACGTGTTTACTATGAAGACACCGACGCCGGTGGTGTGGTTTATCACGCCAGTTACGTCGCTTTTTATGAACGAGCACGCACAGAGATGCTGCGTCATCATCACTTCAGTCAGCAGGTGCTGTTGGCTGAGCGAGTTGCCTTCGTGGTGCGTAAAATGACGCTGGAATACTACGCGCCTGCGCGACTCGACGATATGCTCGAAATCCAAACAGAAATTACGTCAATGCGTGGCACCTCTTTGGTTTTCACGCAACGCATTGTCAACGCAGAGAACACCGTGCTCAATGAGGCTGAGGTTCTGATTGTTTGCGTTGATCCACTCAAAATGAAGCCTCGTGCGCTTCCCAAGTCTATTGTCGCGGAGTTTAAGCAGTGACTGACATGAATATCCTTGATTTGTTCCTGAAGGCAAGCCTTCTGGTTAAACTTATCATGTTGATTTTGATTGGTTTTTCAATCGCATCCTGGGCCATCATTATCCAGCGGACCCGTATTCTTAACGCCGCCGCGCGTGAAGCCGAAGCGTTCGAAGACAAATTCTGGTCCGGAATTGAACTGTCTCGCCTGTATCAGGAGAGTCAGGGACGCCGTGATAATCTGGCGGGTTCGGAACAAATCTTTTATAGCGGGTTCAAAGAGTTTGCACGATTGCATCGGGCAAACAGCCATGCGCCGGAAGCAGTGGTGGAAGGGGCATCTCGTGCGATGCGGATCTCGATGAACCGTGAACTTGAAACGCTGGAAACGCATATTCCGTTCCTCGGCACCGTGGGTTCCATCAGCCCGTATATCGGTCTGTTCGGTACCGTGTGGGGGATCATGCATGCGTTTATTGCGCTCGGGGCGGTAAAACAGGCGACGTTGCAGATGGTTGCTCCGGGTATCGCGGAAGCATTGATTGCTACGGCAATTGGTCTGTTTGCGGCAATCCCGGCGGTCATGGCCTACAACCGTCTGAATCAGCGTGTTAACAAGCTGGAACTGAATTACGACAACTTTATGGAAGAGTTCACCGCGATTCTGCACCGTCAGGCGTTTACCGTTAGCGAAAGCAACAAGGGGTAAGCCATGGCCAGATCGCGTGGACGAGGTCGTCGCGACCTGAAGTCCGAAATCAACATCGTACCGTTGCTCGACGTGCTGTTGGTGCTGCTGCTGATCTTTATGGCGACAGCGCCGATCATTACGCAGAGCGTGGAAGTCGATCTGCCGGATGCGACTGAGTCGCAGGCCGTTAGCAGTAACGATAATCCGCCGGTCATTATTGAGGTTTCCGGAGTAGGGCAGTACAGCGTGGTGGTTGAGAAAGATCGTATGGATCAACTGCCGCCGGAACAGGTGATCGCCGAGGCGAAAAGTCGCCTGGAGTCCAATCCGAAAACGGTCTTCTTGATCGGGGGCGCGAAAGATGTGCCTTACGATGAAATAATTAAAGCGCTGAACTTGTTGCACAGTGCAGGTGTGAAGTCGGTTGGCTTAATGACGCAGCCTATCTGATCATTTGCGTCTCTGGTTTTAAAGAGAACGTGTAACAGGCGAACAGTTTTTGGGAACCGAGAGTGTCAAAGGCAACCGAACAAAACGACAAGCTCAAACGGGCGATAATTATTTCAGCGGTGCTGC
This sequence comes from Citrobacter sp. RHB20-C16, assembly GCF_013890155.1. Lineage (NCBI taxonomy): Bacteria > Pseudomonadati > Pseudomonadota > Gammaproteobacteria > Enterobacterales > Enterobacteriaceae > Citrobacter > Citrobacter sp. RHB20-C16. Next base: position 1,723,865 of record NZ_CP057630.1, read on the forward strand.
ATGTCATCCTATTTGCAGTCCTGATCTGGAGTTCGTTCGATGAGCATATTGAGGCTTCAGCCGGCGGCGGCGGTGGTTCTTCCATCGATGCCGTGATGGTTGATCCTGGCGCCGTGGTTCAGCAGTACGAACGTCAGCAGCAGCAACAGTCAAGTGCGCAGCGTGCCAAAGAGCAACGTGAAAAACTGGAGCAGCAGCAGGCGGAAGAGCTTCGTGAGAAGCAGGCTGCCGAACAGGAACGGCTTAAGCAGATCGAGAAAGAACGTTTAGCGGCTCAGGAACAGCAGAAGCAGGCTGAAGCCGACGCGAAGAAAGCGCAGGAACAGCAGAAACAGGCTGAAGAAGCGGCGAAGAAAGCCGCGGCGGATGCCAAAGCGAAAGCTGATGCGCAGGTGAAAGAAGCCGCAGAAGCCGCGAAAAAAGCCGCGGCGGATGCACAGAAGAAAGCCGAAGCAGAGGCGGCAAAAGCCGCTGCTGACGCGAAGAAGAAAGCAGAAGCAGAAGCGGCTAAAGCGGCTGCCGATGCGAAGAAGAAAGCCGAGGCCGAAGCCGCTAAGCAAGCCGCCGCGGAAAAAGCGGCTGCAGCCAAAGCCGCCGCCGCCGCCGAGAAAGCCGCTGCTGAGAAAAAAGCCGCCGCAGAAAAGGCCGCCGCTGATAAAAAAGCTGCAGCTGAGAAAGCCGCTGCCGATAAGAAAGCAGCAGCCGAGAAAGCCGCTGCGGCCAAAAAGGCCGCTGCTGAAAAAGCGGCTGCAGCATCTGGCGTTGACGATCTGCTTGGCGATCTTAGCTCCGGTAAGAATGCGCCGAAAACCGGCGGTGGGGCAAAAGGGAACAACGCTTCTCCTGCGGGGAGTGGTAATACTAAAAATAATGGCGCATCAGGCGCGGATATCAGCAACTATGCCGGGCAGATTAAATCTGCCATTGAAAGCAAGTTCTACGACGCATCGTCTTATGCAGGTAAAACCTGTACGCTGCGGATAAAACTGGCTTCTGACGGTATGCTGCTCGACATCCAGTCTGAAGGTGGCGATCCCGCGCTTTGTCAGGCAGCGCTTGCTGCAGCCCGACAAGCGAAGATTCCAAAACCACCGAGCCAGGCGGTATATGAAGTGTTTAAAAACGCACCTCTGGACTTTAAACCGTAAGCTAAACTTTCCCCGTTATGACGGGGAAAACAATCTGCGGTAGTCGCTGGGTTCTGGTAGTTTTGTGTATTTGAGTTTGTTAACATTCTGCTAAATTATCATGGGCTGATCGCCTGGATAAGGGAGATATGATGAAGCAGGCATTACGAGTAGCATTTGGTTTTCTGATGCTGTGGGCAGCGGTGCTGCACGCAGAAGTACGTATTGAGATAACCCAGGGGGTGGACTCGGCGCGCCCGATTGGGGTTGTGCCATTCCAGTGGGCTGGGCCGGGTGCTGCACCTGAAGATATCGGTGGCATTGTTGGCGCTGACCTGCGCAACAGCGGTAAATTTAATCCGTTAGATCGGTCTCGTTTGCCACAACAGCCGGGGACTGCGCAGGACGTTCAACCTGCTGCATGGTCTGCGCTGGGGATTGACGCGGTCGTGGTCGGTCAGGTGACTCCGAATCCGGACGGTTCCTACAATGTTGCTTACCAGCTGGTTGACACCGGCGGTGCACCGGGTACTGTACTGGCTCAGAATTCTTACAAAGTGAACAAGCAGTGGCTGCGTTACGCCGGCCATACTGCCAGTGACGAAGTGTTTGAGAAACTGACCGGTATTAAAGGCGCATTCCGTACCCGTATCGCGTATGTTGTTCAGACTAACGGCGGTCAGTTCCCGTATGAACTGCGCGTGTCTGACTACGATGGCTACAACCAGTTTGTGGTTCACCGTTCACCGCAGCCGTTGATGTCTCCGGCCTGGTCTCCGGACGGTTCTAAACTGGCGTATGTCACCTTCGAAAGCGGTCGTTCTGCGCTGGTTATTCAGACGTTGTCTAACGGCGCGGTCCGTCAGGTTGCGTCATTCCCGCGTCACAACGGTGCGCCTGCGTTCTCTCCGGATGGCAGCAAACTGGCGTTTGCCCTGTCAAAAACCGGGAGCCTGAACCTGTATGTGATGGATATTGGTTCTGGCCAGATCCGTCAGGTGACCGATGGCCGCAGCAACAATACGGAGCCGACCTGGTTCCCGGACAGCCAGAACCTGGCCTTTACATCGGATCAGGCGGGTCGTCCGCAAGTGTATAAAGTTAACGTTAACGGCGGTGCTCCGCAGCGTATTACCTGGGAAGGTTCACAAAACCAGGATGCTGATGTCAGCAGCGACGGCAAATTTATGGTAATGGTAAGCTCGGCCAATGGTCAGCAGCACATTGCCAAACAAGATCTGGTAGCGGGTGGCGTACAAGTTCTGTCGTCAACGTTCCTGGACGAAACGCCAAGTCTGGCACCTAACGGCACTATGGTAATCTACAGCTCTTCTCAGGGGATGGGATCCGTGCTGAATTTGGTTTCTACAGATGGGCGTTTCAAAGCGCGTCTTCCGGCAACTGATGGACAGGTTAAATTCCCTGCCTGGTCGCCGTATCTGTGATAATAAATAATTGATTAATAAAGGAATCATTGAAATGCAACTGAACAAAGTGCTGAAAGGGCTGATGATCGCTCTGCCTGTTATGGCTATTGCGGCATGTTCTTCTAACAAGAACGCCAGCAATGACGGCAGCGAAGGCATGCTGGGTGCCGGCACTGGTATGGATGCAAACGGCAGCGGCAACATGTCCTCTGAAGAGCAGGCTCGTCTGCAGATGCAACAGCTGCAGCAGAACAACATCGTTTACTTCGATCTGGACAAGTACGATATCCGTTCTGACTTCGCTGCAATGCTGGATGCGCACGCTAACTTCCTGCGTAGCAACCCGTCTTACAAAGTCACCGTAGAAGGTCACGCGGACGAACGTGGTACTCCTGAGTACAACATCTCCCTGGGTGAACGTCGTGCGAACGCTGTTAAGATGTACCTGCAGGGTAAAGGCGTTTCTGCTGACCAGATCTCCATCGTTTCTTACGGTAAAGAAAAACCTGCAGTACTGGGTCACGACGAAGCGGCTTACTCCAAAAACCGTCGTGCCGTACTGGTTTACTAAGAGAATTGCATGAGCAGTAACTTCAGACATCATCTGTTGAGTCTGTCGTTACTGGTTGGCATAGCGGCCCCCTGGGCCGCTTTTGCTCAGGCGCCAATCAGTAGTGTCGGCTCAGGCTCGGTCGAAGACCGTGTCACTCAACTCGAGCGTATTTCTAACGCTCACAGCCAGCTTTTAACCCAACTCCAGCAGCAACTCTCTGATAATCAGGCCGATATAGACTCCCTGCGTGGTCAAATTCAGGAAAGTCAGTATCAACTGAATCAGGTAGTTGAGCGTCAGAAGCAGATCCTGTTACAGATGGACAGTCTGAGCAGCGGTGGCGCTTCCGCGCAGTCGACAAGCGGCGATCAGAGCGGATCAACTGCGGGGGCAGCGACGTCTGCGCCTGACGCAGGTGCTGCGACGTCGGGTGCGCCAGTACAAAGCGGTGACGCGAATACCGATTACAATGCGGCAATTGCCCTGGTGCAGGATAAATCCCGCCAGGATGATGCAATTGTGGCATTCCAGAACTTCATCAAAAAGTACCCTGATTCGACTTATCAGCCGAACGCCAACTACTGGCTCGGTCAGTTGAATTACAACAAGGGTAAAAAAGATGATGCCGCGTTTTATTTTGCTTCGGTGGTGAAAAACTACCCGAAGTCACCAAAGGCTGCTGACGCGATGTATAAAGTCGGTGTGATCATGCAGGACAAAGGTGACACTGCGAAAGCAAAAGCGGTTTATCAACAGGTTATCAGCAAATACCCAGGCACCGAAGGCGCAAAACAAGCGCAGAAACGTCTTGGCGCGATGTAATGCACAGCATACGACCAGAAATCGAATTATTTCTGGTCGTGTCGTGCGATTCCTAAGCAGTTGAGTGATCTACATCGAAATTTTTGTTGCGCTCAAATCTTAAATCAGTAATATATGCCGCCGTTGCCAAGGGATATCAAACAAACCAAAAGCAGCGCAAAAGTGGGTCGTTAGCTCAGTTGGTAGAGCAGTTGACTTTTAATCAATTGGTCGCAGGTTCGAATCCTGCACGACCCACCAATCGTTCTGGTGGACGCGATAGTAGAACGTGAAGGATAACGTTGCGAAAGCAACGGCCCGTAGGACGAGGCGAAGCCGAGTCATCCTGCACGACCCGCCACGAACAAAGGTAGTCAGTAATATCCAGCGTAGTATCGGGTGATTAGCTCAGCTGGGAGAGCACCTCCCTTACAAGGAGGGGGTCGGCGGTTCGATCCCGTCATCACCCACCACTCGGGTCGTTAGCTCAGTTGGTAGAGCAGTTGACTTTTAATCAATTGGTCGCAGGTTCGAATCCTGCACGACCCACCAATTTAACATCAAACTCAGATGTTAAACGTGAAGGATAACGTTGCTTCAGCAACGGCCCGAAGGGCGAGGCGAAGCCGAGTCATCCTGCACGACCTACCAATTTAACATTGAATATTAAATTGGTGACGAGTAAAAAATCTTTCAGGTAACACCCGAATGGGTCGTTAGCTCAGTTGGTAGAGCAGTTGACTTTTAATCAATTGGTCGCAGGTTCGAATCCTGCACGACCCACCAATATTAAGGTGGTTACTGGTAGAGAACGTGAAGGATAACGTTGCTTTAGCAACGGCCCGAAGGGCGAGGCGAAGCCGAGTCATCCTGCACGACCCACCATCCTGAATGATTAATTAAGAAAGTCCCGTAAGGGGTCGTTAGCTCAGTTGGTAGAGCAGTTGACTTTTAATCAATTGGTCGCAGGTTCGAATCCTGCACGACCCACCAATTTAACATCAACATCAGATGTTAAACGTGAAGGATAACGTTGCTTTAGCAACGGCCCGAAGGGCGAGGCGAAGCCGAGTCATCCTGCACGACCCACCAGTGTAAAAAGGCGCCCTAAAGGCGCCTTTTTGCTATGCGCAGAATGTAACGATTCGAACCTGCGTAGCGCCTGATGGCGCTTCGTTTACCAGGCCGACAATGATTGATCGGGTCAATGGCTACGCCCTTCCTGTCCGGATAAGACGTCAGTCGCCATCCGACGTTATCAAGCGCAATTGTTGTGACTTTTGCCGCTCAATCCGCTATCTTGTTTAGCATATAAAACAAATATGACCGATCATGGCATGTATCACGCCTAAAGTCGGTTAATTCGTTAAGCTAGCAAAACGAGAAAGCATGATGAGCGTGATGTTTGACCCTGAAGCCGCAATCTATCCGTTTCCCCCGAAGCCGGTACCGCTGAGTGCCGATGAAAAAGCGTTCTACCGCGAAAAAATCAAGCGTCTGCTGAAAGAGCGTGATGCGGTGATGGTTGCGCACTATTACACCGACCCCGAAATCCAGCAACTGGCCGAAGAGACCGGCGGCTGTATTTCTGACTCACTGGAGATGGCCCGCTTTGGCGCCAATCATCCCGCCTCGACGCTGCTCGTTGCAGGCGTTCGCTTTATGGGGGAGACGGCTAAAATTCTCAGCCCGGAAAAAACTATTTTAATGCCGACCCTCGAGGCGGAATGTTCGCTGGATCTTGGCTGTCCGATCGACGCATTCAGCGCGTTCTGCGATGCCCATCCGGATCGCACCGTCGTGGTTTATGCCAATACCTCCGCGGCGGTTAAGGCTCGCGCCGACTGGGTGGTGACGTCCAGTATCGCGGTTGAACTGATTGAGCATCTGGATAGTTTGGGTGAAAAAATCATCTGGGCACCGGATCGCCATCTCGGAAAATATGTTCAAAAACAGACAGGGGCGGATGTCCTTTGCTGGCAAGGGGCGTGCATTGTCCATGACGAGTTCAAAACGCAGGCGCTGAGTCGCATGAAAGGTTTATACCCGGACGCCGCGATCCTGGTTCACCCGGAATCACCGCAGGCGATAGTGGATATGGCTGATGCTGTCGGTTCCACCAGCCAGCTCATTAATGCAGCTAAAACGCTGCCACATCAGCAACTTATTGTTGCTACCGATCGGGGTATTTTCTACAAAATGCAGCAGGCGGTACCGGACAAAGAGTTGCTGGAAGCGCCCACAGCCGGAGAAGGCGCCACCTGCCGCAGCTGCGCGCACTGTCCATGGATGGCGATGAACGGCCTTAAAGCCATCGCTGAGGGGCTGGAGCAGGGTGGGCAGTCCCATGAGATTCAGGTTGACGAAGCGCTGCGAGAAGGCGCATTAGTGCCGTTAAACCGTATGCTGGAATTTGCGGCTACACTACGTGCGTAGATAATCACACGCTCCGGGGGAAAAGATGGACTTTTTTAGCACGCAGAACATTCTGGTACATATACCCATTGGTGCTGGGGGGTACGATCTGTCGTGGATCGAAGCGATAGGCACTATCGCGGGGTTGTTGTGTATTGGTCTCGCCAGTATGGAGAAGATCAGCAACTACGTTTTTGGCCTGATTAACGTCACGCTGTTTGCGATCATCTTTTTCCAGATCCAGCTCTACGCCAGCCTGCTGTTGCAGCTTTTCTTTTTCGCCGCCAACATTTACGGCTGGTATGCGTGGTCGCGGCAGACCACGCAGAATGAGGCGGAGCTCAAGATTCGCTGGCTGCCTCTGCCGAAGGCGTTGGGTTGGCTGGCGGTTTGTGTGGTGGCGATCGGTTTGATGACAGTCTATATCGACCCAGTCTTTGCTTTTCTGACCCGTATTGCGGTATCGATCATGCAGATACTTGGCCTGCAGGTTGCCGTACCGGATTTACAGCCCGATGCCTTCCCGTTCTGGGATTCCTGCATGATGGTTTTGTCGATCGTGGCGATGATCCTGATGACCCGCAAATACGTTGAGAACTGGCTGCTCTGGGTGGTGATCAATGTGATTAGCGTGGTGATCTTTGCCCTGCAGGGGGTCTATGCGATGTCGCTGGAGTACCTGATCCTGACCTTCATTGCGCTTAACGGTAGCCGGATGTGGATTAACAGCGCGCGCGAACGAGGCTCACACGCGCTGTCCCATTAGTGGTGATGATGTGAATGGCCGGACACTTTCTGATTGAGATCGCAGTCCGGCCCGTGACAGGGCTGATATTCCATCTGAATGGTGGCGTGTGCAATCTGGTAATGATGAATCAGAAAATGCTGGATGCGCGCCAGCAGCCCGTCATGATCGTGCGGCGGGATCACCTGTACATGCAGGGTCATGACCGGTTTTTCCCCCACCATCCACACGTGTACGTGATGGACGTTTCGCACTTCAGGAAGCTCCCTGCTGAGGTGGCGCTGCAGCGCAGCGATATCCAGCGAAACCGGGGCACCTTCCAGCAACTCATTCACGCTATCTTTCAATAAGCGCCACGCACTGCGCAGGACCAGCAGTGAAACCAGTATTGACAGAATAGGGTCGGCAGGCGTCCAGCCGGTCCAGATAATAATCACCGCCGCGATGATGGCCCCCACTGAACCCAATAAATCCCCCATCACATGCAACGCCGCGGCGCGTACGTTCAGGTTTTTCTCGTCGCTGCCCCGATGCAAGATCCAGAAGGCAAGGATATTCGCCAGCAATCCGGCGATGGCGATGACCATCATCATGCCGCCCGCCACCGGACGCGGCGTGTAGAAGCGCTCAATCGCCTCCCAGACGATTAAAATCGTAATCACGACTAACGCAATCGCATTGACGAAAGCGGCCAGCGTCGTCAGTCTCAGCCAGCCAAAGGTGTGGCGGATAGTCGGCGGTCGGCGGGCGAACTGAACGGCCAATAGCGCAAACAACAGTGCGGCGGCATCGGTCAGCATATGCCCTGCGTCGGCGAGCAACGCCAGTGAACCGGATAAAATCCCGCCCACTACCTCCAGCAACATAAAGCCTGCCGTGATGCAAAACGCGAGCATCAGACGGCGGGCGTTGCCATCCTCGGGCAGATGAGGGGCCGAATGTGAGTGTGAGTGCGCCATAATGTCATCCCTTGGGTATTCTTTTCTTAACTGTATGACATCATACCGTTTCTGGATTAATAAATTAAAAAAGGAGAGCCTGAGCTCTCCCGTTATTAGCCATTTTCAGTGTTACTGATCAGTGTTACTGAGTGGTGCCATCGGTTTTAGTATCAACGTCGTTGTTAATGCCATTTCCGGTTTCCACTTTTTTATTCACATCCGGGCAGCGCCCGTCCTTACACATGGTGTTTTTGTGCACCTCATCTTTGGTCATCCCCTCATGGTTCATCGATGAACCATTCGGATGCAGCATTGTGCCACCTGAGTTGATGTTGTCGTTATCGACATTATTTGGCGCCACGTTTTCTTTTGCATCCGGAGCGACCTGGCCTGCGTCGGCGGCGGCGTTCGCCTGGCCATTATTGGTCTGGGCGCTGGTTTCGGCTGCCAGCGCTGCGCCGCTGGCAAGGCTGAGCGTAGCGGTCAGGAAAAGTGAAGCTAATTTTGTCATTTTCATCAGATGCTCCTGTTATGGTTGAGATGTCGGATAACGTCTTCCAACAGTGCATATGCCAGTCAAGGGTCAGGCAATGGTTAACGATCTCAAACGAGCGCAAAGGCTCAGCAGAGAATCTTGAAAAGATTCATAAACAGAGTGGTTACAGTTAAAAATTGTAGGTTAGATCTCGTTTTTCGCTACTTTGTGGCGTTTTTTAGCTGAATTCCAGGATTATTCCGTCCGAAGTGTAAAAGCCCGTTTACACTTTTTGGCTGAGGATATAGATTGGAGGGATTGCATTCATTTAGATAAGTATGGCAACGCTGGAATAATCATGAATTATCAGAACGACGATTTACGTATTAAAGAGATCAACGAGTTATTACCCCCTGTCGCACTGCTGGAAAAATTCCCCGCTACAGAAAATGCCGCCAACACGGTTGCCCATGCGCGTAAAGCCATTCACAAAATTTTGAAGGGGAATGACGATCGCCTGCTGGTGGTGATTGGGCCGTGCTCTATTCATGATCCTGTGGCGGCGAAAGAGTACGCAGGTCGTCTGCTGGCGCTGCGCGAAGCGCTGAAAGGCGAGCTGGAAATCGTCATGCGTGTCTACTTTGAAAAACCGCGTACGACCGTTGGCTGGAAAGGGCTGATTAACGATCCGCACATGGATAACAGCTTCCAGATCAATGACGGTTTGCGCATTGCGCGTAAGCTGCTGCTGGATATTAACGACAGCGGCCTGCCGACGGCAGGTGAATTCCTCGATATGATCACCCCGCAATACCTGGCGGACATGATGAGCTGGGGCGCGATTGGCGCGCGTACTACCGAATCTCAGGTTCACCGTGAGCTGGCGTCGGGTCTTTCTTGTCCGGTCGGCTTCAAGAACGGTACTGATGGCACCATTAAAGTGGCGATTGACGCCATCAACGCCGCTGGTGCACCGCACTGCTTCCTGTCTGTCACCAAATGGGGTCACTCTGCCATTGTGAATACCAGCGGTAACGGCGATTGCCATATCATTCTGCGCGGCGGCAAAGAGCCGAACTACAGCGCTGCACATGTCGCGGCGGTGAAAGAGGGTCTGGCGAAAGCGGGTCTGTCTGCGCAAATCATGATTGATTTCAGCCATGCCAACTCCTGTAAGCAGTTTAAAAAGCAGATGGAAGTTGGGGCTGATGTCTGCCAGCAGATTGCTAACGGTGAGACTGCGATTATGGGCGTGATGATTGAAAGCCATCTGGTAGAAGGCAATCAGAACCCGGACAGCGGTGAGCCGCTGGTGTACGGCAAAAGCATTACCGATGCCTGCATTAACTGGGAAGATACCGACACCATCCTGCGCCAACTTGCGGATGCGGTAAAAGCGCGTCGCGGTTAAGTCTTGCGAATAAAAAGCCGACTCATTGAGTCGGCTTTTTTACGTCGTAAGGTAAATTACTTCGCTTTACCCTGGTTGGCGACGGCAGCCGCTTTCGCCGCGATCTCGTCGGCATTACCCAGATAGTAACGTTTGATTGGCTGGTAGTTTTCGTCGAACTCATACACCAGCGGCACGCCGGTCGGGATGTTCAGTTCGAGGATTTCGTCTTCGCTCAGGTTGTCGAGGTATTTCACCAGCGCGCGCAGAGAGTTGCCGTGCGCAGCGATGATCACGCGCTCGCCGCTCTTCATGCGTGGCAGAATGGTTTCATTCCAGTAAGGGATCACGCGATCGATGGTCAGCGCCAGGCTCTCGGTCAGCGGCAATTCTTTTTCCGTCAGTTTGGCATAGCGCGGATCGTGCCCCGGATAGCGCTCGTCATCTTTGGTCAGCTCCGGCGGGGTCACCGCGAAGCCACGACGCCACTGTTTAACCTGCTCGTCACCGTATTTCTCAGCGGTTTCTGCTTTGTTCAGACCTTGCAACGCACCGTAGTGACGTTCGTTCAGTTTCCAGGATTTCTCAACCGGTAGCCAGGCCTGATCCAGTTCATCCAGGACGTTCCACAGCGTATGGATGGCACGTTTCAGCACAGAGGTATAAGCAAAATCGAAGCTATAGCCTTCAGCCTTCAGCAGTTTGCCTGCTGCTTTCGCTTCACCCACGCCTTTCTCGGACAGGTCAACGTCATACCAACCGGTGAAGCGGTTTTCATTGTTCCACTGGCTTTCGCCGTGGCGTACCAGAACCAGCTTAGTTACAGCCATACTCTCACTCCTCAAGCTTTATCGAATGATAATAATTCTCATTATATTGCCGTGACGGGGCAGCGGCAATGCTTACGCATAACCATAGCGAAAATAGTGCAGCAGTGTAAGGTTCTTGTGAACTCTAAGTTGCGATTTTGTCTTTGAGTGATGGGGATTTGAGCAAGATGCGATATCTTAAGCCCGATACGCAGGTGCTATCGGGCATTTTACACTGGCTGTGCCGCACCATCAGGAAGGAATAAAACGATATTCCGTCAGGCTGGCGTACTCCTCTCCGGGGCGCAGAACGCTGTCTGGCTGCGGCCATTCCGGATGGTTCGGGCTGTCTGGCAGGAATTCGCTCTCCAGCGCCAGGCCCTGATAATCATCGTAGGCGTTCGGTCCGCGTGAAGAGGTGCCACCGAGAAAATTACCGGAGTAAAACTGTAGCGCCGGGGCCGAGGTGTAGACCTCCATCTGCAACTTCCCGTCTTGCGAAGTGAGCAGGGCAACCGGTTTTTTACTGTCGCCTTTTGCCTGCAACAGGAAGGCGTGATCGTAGCCTTTCACTTTGCGCTGGTCGTCATCGGCAAGAAATTCGCTGGCGATCACCTTCGCGGTGCGGAAATCAAATGAGGTTCCGGCGACCGGTTTCAGGCCGTCCCGTGGGATCCCGCCTTCATCCACCGGCAGATATTCATCCGCCAGAAGTTGCAGCTTATGGTTGCGCACGTCGGTTTGATCGCCATCGAGGTTGAAGTAAACGTGGTTAGTCAGATTGACCGGACACGGCTTATCCACCGTCGCGCGATAGGTAATCGAGATGCGGTTATCATCGGTCAGACGATATTGCGCCGTGGCGCACAAATTGCCCGGAAAACCCTGATCGCCATCGTCGGAGGTGAGGGCGAACAGTACCTGACGTTCGTTCTGATTGACTATCTGCCAGCGGCGTTTATCAAATCCGTTTGGCCCGCCATGTAGCTGGTTGACGCCCTGGCTTGGCAGCAGACTGACCGTCTCACCGCTAAACGTGTAACGGCTGTCGGCAATCCGGTTGGCGTAACGGCCAATCGAGGCACCCAGAAACGCCGACTGATCCTGATAATGCTCCGGACTGGCGCAGCCCAGTAACGCTTCACGCACGCTGCCGTCGGAAAGGGGAATTCGGGCCGAGAGTAACGTAGCACCCCAGTCCATCAGCGTAACCACCATCCCTGCGTCATTGCGCAGGGTTAACAGGCGGTACGGCTGACCATCGGGTGCCAGTGCGGGTGTTTCATTCAGCACTGTCCTGCTCCTTGTGATGGTTTGCACACATAGAATGTTTCTTTGATACCGGTTTTAGCTTCGTACTGTGCAGCCACGGCTTGCTGGACGGCAGGGACCAGCGCTTCCGGGATCAGCGCCACAACACAACCGCCAAATCCACCGCCGGTCATGCGTACACCGCCTTTCTCCCCAATTGCGGCTTTGACAATGTCAACCAGCGTATCAATCTGCGGCACGGTGATTTCAAAATCATCACGCATCGAGGCGTGCGATTCCGCCATCAGTTGCCCCATGCGTTGCAGATCGCCTTTTTCCAGCGCGCTGGCGGCTTCAACAGTACGTGCATTCTCAGTTAACACGTGACGGACGCGTTTGGCAACCAGTGGGTCCAGTTCATTCGCCACGGCATTAAAGGTATCGAGACTGACATCACGCAATGCCGGTTGCTGGAAGAAACGCGCGCCTGTTTCGCACTGCTGACGGCGAGTGTTGTACTCGCTACCGACCAGCGTGCGCTTAAAATTGCTGTTGATGATGACGATCGCTACGCCTTCTGGCATTGAGACCGCTTTGGTGCCCAGCGTGCGGCAGTCGATCAGCAGGGCATGATCTTTCTTGCCCAGCGCGGAGATGAGCTGATCCATAATCCCACAGTTACAGCCGACAAACTGGTTTTCCGCTTCCTGACCGTTGAGCGCAATCTGCGCGCCGTCCAGTGGCAGATGGTAAAGCTGCTGGAACACGGTACCGACCGCCACTTCCAGCGAAGCAGAAGAACTTAAACCCGCGCCCTGTGGGACATTACCGCTGATCACCAGGTCTGCGCCACCAAAGCTGCTGTCGCGCTTGAGCAGGTGCTTCACCACGCCGCGTACGTAGTTTGCCCACTGCTGGCTGTCATGGGTGACGATAGGAGCATCAAGAGAAAACTCGTCAGTCTGATTATCGTAATCGGCCGCAATGACACGGATCTGGCGGTCGTTGCGGGCAGCGCAACTGATCACGGTTTGATAATCAATGGCGCAGGGCAGCACAAAACCGTCGTTATAATCGGTGTGTTCGCCGATGAGATTGACGCGGCCTGGCGCCTGAATAGTGTGGGTTGCAGGGTAGCCGAATTTTTCAGCAAACAGAGATTGTGTTTTCTCTTTCAGACTCATTTTTATACTCCGGATTCGCGAAAATGGATGTCGCTGACCGCGCGCAGACGCTCTGCCGCTTGTTCCGCTGTGAGATCGCGCTGGGTTTCGGCCAGCATTTCGTAACCGACCATAAATTTGCGGACGGTCGCGGAGCGTAGCAGCGGCGGATAAAAGTGTGCGTGTAGCTGCCAGTGTTCGTTCTCTGCGCCGTTAAACGGCGCGCCATGCCAGCCCATTGAATAGGGGAAAGAGCACTGGAACAGGTTGTCGTAACGACTGGTCAGTTTTTTCAACGCCAGCGCAAGATCTGCGCGCTGTTCGTCGGTCAAATCAGTAATGCGCAGCACGTGCGCTTTCGGCAGTAATAGCGTTTCGAACGGCCAGGCCGCCCAGTAAGGGACGACAGCCAGCCAGTGATCGGTTTCTACTACCGTACGGCTGCCGTCAGCCAGTTCACGCTGCACATAGTCAACCAGCATCGGCGACTCCTGCTCAGCAAAATAAGTTCTTTGCAGACGATCTTCGCGTTCAGCTTCGTTTGGCAGGAAACTGTTGGCCCAAATCTGGCCGTGGGGGTGGGGATTCGAGCAGCCCATCGCCGTGCCTTTGTTTTCAAAGACCTGTACCCAGGGATAACGTTTCCCAAGATCAGCGGTTTGCTCTTGCCAGGTTTTCACTATTTCGGTCAGGGCAGGAATGCTAAGCTCCGGCAGGGTTTTACTGTGATCCGGTGAAAAACAAATAACGCGACTGGTGCCGCGTGCGCTCTGGCAGCGTATCAGCGGGTCGTGACTGTCCGGCGCGTCAGGCGTATCCGTCATCAGCGCGGCAAAGTCGTTAGTGAACACAAACGTCCCACTGTAATCCGGATTTTTATCACCGGTGACGCGGGTATTGCCCGCGCACAGGAAACAGTCCGGATCGTGTGCTGGCAGTACGTCATTAGAGGGCGTTTCTTGCGCCCCTTGCCAGGGGCGCTTAGCACGATGCGGCGACACCAGAATCCACTGTCCGGTGAGCGGATTAAAACGACGATGCGGATGATCGACGGGGTTGAATTGACTCATGATATTTCTTAATCCTCGTATCCCTGCGGATGACGCGACTGCCAGTGCCAGGTGTCCTGCGCCATCTCATCAAGCGTGCGCGTGACACGCCAGTCCAGTTCGTGGTCGGCTTTGCTGGCATCTGCCCAGTAGGCTGGCAGGTCACCATCGCGACGCGGAGCAAAATGATAATTCACCGGTTTTCCGCAGGCTTTGCTGAAGGCATTGACCACGTCCAGCACGCTGCTGCCGACGCCTGCGCCGAGGTTGTAAATATGGACGCCCTGTTTGCCCGCCAGTTTTTCCATCGCGGCAACGTGACCATCAGCCAGATCCATCACGTGGATGTAATCGCGGACACCGGTACCGTCTTCGGTCGGATAATCGTTGCCAAAAATGGCGAGGGAGTCGCGACGGCCCACTGCAACCTGGGCGATGTAAGGCATCAGGTTATTCGGGATGCCCTGCGGGTCTTCGCCCATGTCCCCTGATGGATGCGCGCCGACCGGGTTGAAATAGCGCAGCAGCGCGATGCTCCATTCCGGCTGGGCTTTTTGCAGATCGGTGAGGATTTGCTCAACCATCAGCTTACTTTTGCCATAAGGGCTTTGCGGCGTGCCGGTCGGGAAGCTTTCAACGTAAGGGATTTTCGGCTGGTCGCCGTAGACGGTGGCGGATGAGCTGAAAATGAAGTTTTTGACGCCGGCGGCGCGCATGGCACTAATCAGTCGCAGCGTTCCGTTGACATTGTTGTCATAGTATTCCAGCGGCTTTGCAACGGATTCGCCGACGGCCTTCAGTCCGGCAAAATGGATGACGGTGTCAATGGCGTGATCGTGCAGGATCTCCGTCATCAGCGCTTCGTTACGGATATCGCCTTCAACAAACGTTGGATGTTTGCCGCTCAGACGTTCAATAACAGGCAGTACGCTACGCTTACTGTTGCAGAGGTTATCAAGGATGATGACGTCATGACCGTTTTTCAGCAATTGTACACAAGTATGACTTCCTATGTAACCGCTACCACCGGTGACCAGAACTCTCATAATTCGCTCCGTTAAGCTTATGGTATGGAATTACCATAGCATAACAAAGATGCGAAAAGTGTGACATGGAATAAAATAGTGGAATCGTTTACACTCACAATTTCTCACGTTGAGTCATCAATTAATCGATTATAAATCATTAACTTTAAGAATGATTGCGCCTTTTATCCGAAAAAAAAGGGCGCTTTCGCGCCCACGGATGAAAACTAACGCAGCCGCGTTTGCTGATAGGTATAGGTCTCGCCTTCTGGCACAAATTCCAGACGATGGGTAATGCAGGCAGGCGCATCTTCAGCGTGATGGGAGACAAACAGCAGTTGCGTGTCGCCCTCGCTAATCAACACATCGACAAAGCGACGAATAAGCAGGCGGTTCAGCGGATCCAGCCCCTGTAAGGGTTCGTCGAGGATCAGCAGGGTCGGATGCTTAACCAGCGCACGGGCGATCAGCGCCAGTCGCTGTTGTCCCCAGGAAAGACTGTGAAACGGCGCGTCAGCGGTACGTTTGTCGAGTCCCAGAATGTCCAGCCACTGCTGTGCGAGTTTTTGTTGACGATCCGACACGGCCTGATAAATCCCGATGGAATCGAAATAGCCCGACAGAATC
The DNA here is from genome assembly GCF_013890155.1 of Citrobacter sp. RHB20-C16. Classification (NCBI taxonomy): domain Bacteria; kingdom Pseudomonadati; phylum Pseudomonadota; class Gammaproteobacteria; order Enterobacterales; family Enterobacteriaceae; genus Citrobacter; species Citrobacter sp. RHB20-C16. The sequence goes on from NZ_CP057630.1 coordinate 1,739,663, forward strand.
ACATTGCGCACCGTGGTGCTCACCCGGTAGTCGAGATGCAGACTGCTACTGACGTAGCCAATGTGCTTTTTGATATCCCAGATAGTTTCCCCACTGCCGCGACGACGACCAAACAGCGTCAGATCGTTGCTGTAACCCTGCGGATGGTCGCCGGTGATCAGGCTGAGCAGCGTCGATTTTCCTGCCCCGTTGGGGCCGACAATCTGCCAGTGTTCGCCGGGATCGACCTGCCAGCTCAGACGATCGAGAATAGGGCGATCGTTATACGACACGACGCCATCCCGGAGGATGATCCGCGGCGCATCGGTGGCCAGAGCAGGCTGGGCGGCGGGTTCGTCGGCTTCAGGTAATGCCACCCCTTCCAGTCGCTCGCTATGCGCAAGTTGAGCGATCAGCGCCTGCTGGAGTAAATCGGCTTTCGCGCCGGTTTCCGTTAAGGTGCAGTCGACCAGCACACCGGCATACTGAATAAATGCCGGGATTTCATCAAAGCGGTTCAACACCAGCACCAGCGTGATACCTGACTGATGGAGCGTTTCAAGCAGTCCTGCCAGTTGCTGGCGGGAGGCGACGTCGAGACCGTCAAACGGCTCGTCGAGAATCAACAGGTCCGGCTCAGCCATCAGCGCCTGGCAGAGCAACGTCTTACGCGTTTCGCCGGTAGAGAGATATTTAAAGCGGCGATCGAGCAGGTGAGTGATACCAAACTGCTGCGCCAGCGTCGCGCAGCGGGCCGGGTTGTTCACTTCGTCCTGAATGATTTCCGCCGTGGTGCGTCCGGTATCCTCTTCGCCAGGACTGAGCATATCGGTGTTATTACGCTGCCATTCATCGCTGACCAGTTTCTGCAGTTGCTCGAAGGAGAGGCGTGTTATCCGCGAGAATGCGCACAGGCGTTCACCTTTGAGCAGCGACAATTCGCCGGCCAGCGCGCGTGCCAGCGCTGATTTCCCGCTTCCGTTCGAACCGACAAACGCCCAACTCTCACCCGCGTTTAACGTCACGGAATCCAGGTGAAGCGTTTTTGTGTCGCTAAGACGAAACGTGCCTTGCGAAATTTGCAACGATGACATTTTGTATCCCATTTTATGCAGCAATGAATGACAGGGATACGTGTTCTGCGGAGGAATGTCAATGTGATTAGCACGACTGCGGATAAAAAACAGCGCTTAAATATCGATGTCGATATCTGCGCCGTGCGGCGGTTGCGGCAACAGAACTATCGCTGTTTTGTGAACAACTGCAAAAAAGGGTGACGCGTTATCCAGTATTTTTTCGCAGCCAGTTGAGATGTCATGGCGATGAATAATGGAGTGTTTTATGGATGTTTTTATCTCGAAAAAAATGCGTAATTTCATCCTGTTGGCGCAAACCAATAATATCGCCAGAGCGGCTGAGAAAATACACATGACGGCATCGCCATTTGGTAAAAGCATTTCTGCGCTGGAAGATCAAATTGGCTATACGCTGTTTACCCGTAAAGACAACAGCATAAGCCTGAACAAGGCCGGGCAGGAGTTGTACCAGAAACTTTTTCCGATTTATCAGTCCTTGTCGGCAATCGATAATGAAATTCATCACGCTGCACGTGGTTCGCGCAACATAGTCATTGGCGTCGACAACACCTACCCAACGATTATTTTCGACCAGTTGATTAGCCTGGGCGATAAGTATGACGGCGTGACCGTAAAGTCCGTTGAGTTCAGCGAGAATGAAGTCATTGATGACCTGTTTAGCCGCCAGCTCGATTTTATCATTTCGCCACAGTATGTTTCGGCTCGCGTGCAGGAGCTGGACAATCTGACCATCAGTGAGTTGAAGCCTTTGCGTCTGGGGTTTCTTGTTTCCCGTCGCTACGAGGATAAACAGCCGCAGACGCTTTTGCGTGAACTGCCCTGGCTGCAAATGCGCTTTCAGAATCGGGCCAATTTTGAAGCGATACTGGAAGCGCATATGCGGCCATGCGGTATTAACCCAACGATCATCTATCGTCCCTACAGCTTTATGGCGAAGATAAGCGCGGTAGAGCGCGGGCAGTTTCTGACCGTGATCCCCTGGTTTGCCTGGCGTCTGGTGAATCCGGCAACGTTGAAGTATTTCGATGCGCCCGGCGGTACGATGTATATGCAGGAGTACCTTTACTCCCTGAAAAACCACCGCTATACCGCCACGATGCTTCAGCATATTGCGGAAGATCGTGGCGCAGAGATGGCTTAGCCGAGCATCGAACCGCGTTCAATCAGATTGCGGTGCAGATCGAACGCGTGGTTGAGATCGTGATGAATGTGCCCGCCAGGCGCACTGGCGAGATAGCGATGTAGATAGTCCTGATAGAGAGGATGCGCACAGTTGTCGATGATCGTGTGCGCCCGTTGTAGCGGTGAGAGTCCCCGCAGATCGGCGATCCCCTGTTCGGTGATGATCACCTTCACGCTGTGCTCGCTGTGATCAACGTGACTGCACATGGGGACGATAGTGGAAATCTTGCCGCCTTTGGCGATGGATGGCGCCATAAAGATAGACAGGTAGGCGTTGCGCTCAAAATCACCGCTGCCGCCAATGCCGTTCATTAGATTCACGCCAGCCACGTGCGTTGAGTTGGCATGGCCGTAGATATCAAACTCCAGCCCGACATTAAGGGCTATTACGCCAAGACGGCGAATAATTTCCGGATTATTCGAGATCTCCTGTGGGCGAAGCACAATACGGCTGGCGAAGAAGTCCATATTGTCATAAATCTTTCGCAAGGAATCGGCGGATACCGTCAGACTGGAGGCGCTGGCTCCGGTGATTTTTCCCGTTTCCAGTAGATGCACGACAGACTCCTGTAACACCTCCGAATACATCATAAAAGACGGAATATCCGGATTTTCACCCAGTCGCGCCATCACGGCATTATTGATATTACCCACCCCGCTTTGTAGCGGCAGAAACTCCGCGGGGATCCGCCCACGCGCCATTTCTTCCAGCAGAAACGTTACGACGTTATCGGCGATTTGCTGGCAGACAGGATTGGCGTTATCCAGCACGTTTCCGCCGTCGGGGAGTTCTGTATCGACCACCGCAATAATCTTGATGGGATCAATCTGCACATACCGGGCGCCCACGCGATCCATTGCATGAAAAATGGGGACGCTGTTGCGACGCGGCGGTGCGCCGGGAATGACGATATCAGCCAGTTCAGCGACGCGTGGGTTATGGTAGTGATTCAGCTCAATGATGACTTTCTTCGCCCGCAGTAGCCAGGTGGGCGCATTGCCGATCCCGCTGGTGAGCCAGACTCGTCCGTCAGGCGCGATCGCCGAGGCTTCAATCACCGCGACGTCAATATCACCAAAGAAACCATAGTTTACCATCTGCGCCACTTCACTCAGATGCAGGTCTACAAATCGAACCTGACCCTGATTGATTTTTTGCCGAAGGCTGCCTGACGTCTGATAGGGCGCACGCCATGAAATGGCGTCAGCCTCAGACAGCGCATCATCGGCGGCAGCGCCAATAGACGCTCCCGTCAATAACCGAATCTGAAACGGTTGTTGCGCCTGATGCAGTTCGCTGGCGCGGCGGGCGATAGCCGCAGGGAGTGCTTTGGGCGAACCGGCGGGGGTAAAGCCGCTGAAAGCAACCATCGCATTGTGCTCAATGACCTGCGCGGCGTCGTCGGCGCTCATCCGTGTCCAGGGGTCTTTCATATCTTGTCCCTTCCTGGTATCAATGGCCCACAAAATTGGGTTTACGTTTATTCATAAACGCGTTCATCCCTTCCTGATAATCTTCGCTGTCGTAAACGGCGCGGCGCATCCCCTGAATACGTTCGAACTCATCGGAATTCATGGTGTGCGCTTCGCCAAGCACGCGTAGCTCTTCCTTGATCACGGCAATGGCCAGCGGCGCTTTTTCCGAGATATGGTGCGCCATCTGCAACGTGAAATCCTCCAGCTCTTCGGCGGCGACGACATGGTTGAGAATGCCGACCGCCATCGCGCGCTGTGCGGTGATAGGGGACGCGGTGAAGATCAGCTCTTTGACGATATGGAAACCCGCATCGCGGGTCAGGTTGTGGATCCCGACCAGATTGTATGGAACGCCAAGGTTGACCGGGGTCATGGAGAACGTGGAGGTACTGGCAGCGATGATCAGATCGGAGCTCATGATCATCTCAAACGCCCCTCCCCAGACGCTGCCTTCGACCATGGAGATCACCGGTTTGGGGTACTTCTGAATCATGCGGGTGATCTGGCGCAGCGGATCGTCATAAGAGAGCGGATCGCGACGTCCGGAGGGAAGTTCATGAATGTCATGACCGGCGGAGAAGACCTTCGCGCCGCTGGGCGCACGCAGGATAATACAGCGAATATCCGGGCGATTGAGATCGCTGAGCGCCAGCATGAGATCGTCAATAAAGACTTTGCTCAGGGCGTTCAGTTTGCGGGCATAGTTGAACTCAATGACCGCCACTTTACGGATGATAACAACATTAACGTATTGATAAGACATATTTTTCTCTTTATGCAAAGTAATGATTCTGAAGGTATTCGCTGATTCGCTGAAGGCCAGCGCGCGGCGAGAGACGGTTGTTTTTGACGGCCTGCTGCGTCAGGTGGTAGTAGCGGTCGAAGTCGTCACGGGAGAACAGCAATCGCAACGCCTCGGCTTCCGTCTGCTTTTTCAACCAGGCAATTTCCTGCAACTGGCGCACCTGTTGCAGCCGTCCGCTGGAGGTCATCTGTGTTCTGAAATCGCAGATGGTCTGCCAGACCTCGTCAATCCCGCGTTTTTCCAGCGCGCTACAGGTCAATACCTGCGGCTGCCACTCGGCATATTTATGCCGCACAATATGCAGTGCGCTTTCGTACATATGGCGGGCGATGGCGACACGGTTATGGTTTTCCCCGTCATCCTTGTTGATGACAATCACGTCCGCCATTTCCATGATCCCTTTTTTGATGCCCTGCAGGTCGTCGCCGCCGCCGGCTATCTGTAACGACACAAAGCAGTCCACGATCTGGGCAATTTCTGTTTCCGATTGTCCAACGCCGACGGTTTCGATAATCACAACGTCGAAGCCCGCCGCTTCGCACAACAGCCCCAGCTCTCGTGCATGCAGACAGGCTCCACCCAGATGCCCGCGGGAGGGGGCCGGACGGATGAAGGCGGCATCCGATCGCGCCAGTTCGGTCATCCGCGTTTTGTCGCCAAGGATGCTGCCACCGCTGATCGGACTGCTGGGGTCGACGGCAATCACCGCCACGCGCAGTCCGTCGCGGATCAGTCGCGTACCGAAAGCCTCCAGAAAGGTGCTTTTCCCGGCCCCCGGCGTACCCGTGATCCCCAGACGCAGCGCGTTGCCGGTGAAAGGCATTATGGCATCCAGCAGTTGTGCGCTCAGCGCCTGGTGACGAGGGTGCTGACTTTCAATCAGCGTCATGGCCTGGGCGAGCGTCGCCCGCTCGGCCTGGCGTAATCGCCGCACGGTGTCAGCCAGCGTGGATTCACTAATCATGATGCTGACTTATCCGTTTCAGTACGTCGCGTACGCTTTCCAGCATTGGAGTGCCGGGTCCATAAATGGCCGCCACGCCGCGCTCCTCCAGGAAGGCGTAATCCTGGGGAGGGATCACGCCGCCAGCGACCACGCAGATATCGTCGCGTCCCCATTTTTTCAACGCGTCGACCAGTTCCGGGATGAGCGTTTTATGACCGGCCGCGAGCGATGAGGCGCCGACGACGTGTACATCGTTTTCTACCGCCAGGCGGGCGATCTCTTCCGGAGTGGAGAACATCGGGCTGAGATCGACATCGAAGCCGAGATCGGAATAGGCGCTGGCGATCACTTTTGCGCCGCGATCGTGACCATCCTGACCCATTTTGGCGATCAAAATGCGCGGACGACGACCGCGGTCTGCCAGGAACTGCTCTGTTTGCGCAACAATGGCGTCAAACTCGCAGGCCGATTGGTTGGACTGATGGTAGCTCTGCGCAATCACCCCAGTGACGCACTGGCTTGGCACCAGATAACGGTCAAACGCCGACTCCAGCGCGTCGGAGATCTCACCCAGCGTGGCGCGGACGCGTGCGGCGTTCACGGCGGCGGCCAACAGGTTTTCATGATGCAATGCGGCGTGAGTCAACGACGCCAGCGCCGCGTGAACGGCGGCATCATCGCGGGTCGCGCGGATCCGCGTCAGAGAGGCGATCTGCTCGTTGCGCACCTTGACGTTGTCGATCTCCAGGACGGTCGTGTCGTCCTCTTTTTCCAGCTTGTATTTGTTGACGCCGACAATGACGCGTTTGCCCTGGTCGATCAGTGATTGCTCGCGGGCTGATGCTTCTTCAATCATCCGTTTCGGTAGCCCGGCTTCGATAGCCTTTGCCATCCCGCCCGCGTCGTCGATCTGCTGGATGATGGCCCGCGCCTGTTTAACAATGTGATCGGTCAACGACTCCACATAGTAAGAGCCAGCCAGCGGATCCACGGTGCGGCAGATTTCTGATTCCTCTTGCAGGATGATTTGCGTGTTACGCGCGATGCGGGCAGAAAAGTCGGTGGGTAGACCGAGTGCTTCGTCAAAGGCGTTGGTATGGAGTGACTGGGTGCCGCCAAGCGTGGCGCCGAGCGCTTCGATAGTGGTACGGATCACGTTGTTATAGGGATCCTGTTCGGTCAGGCTCCAGCCGGAAGTCTGGCAGTGGGTACGAAGGGCTAACGATTTCGGGTCTGCTGCGCCGAAGCCGCTCACCGCTTCGCTCCACAGATAACGCGCCGCGCGCAGCATGGCGACGTTCATGAACAGATCCATGCCGATGCCAAAGAAGAACGAAAGGCGGGGCGCAAAGTCATCAATGTTCAGCCCGGCTGAAAGGGCGGCTTTGATGTATTCAATACCATCCGCCAGGGTAAAAGCGACCTGTTGCACGCAGTTGGCGCCTGCTTCGCCCATATGGTAGCCGCTGATGCTGATGGTATTAAAGCGTGGCATGTTGCCCGAACACCAGGCGATGATGTCGGCGATAATGCGCATGGAGGGTTTCGGCGGGTAAATGTAAGTGTTACGGCACAGGTACTCTTTCAGAATATCGTTCTGAATGGTGCCGGTAAGCTGTTCCGGCGAAACGCCTTGCTCTTCCGCGGCCACGATATAAAAAGCCATTACTGGCAGCACCGCGCCGTTCATGGTCATTGATACCGACATCTTATCCAGCGGGATCTGGTCGAACAGTATCTTCATGTCTTCAACGGTATCGATAGCCACACCGGCCTTCCCGACATCGCCTGCGACGCGTGGATTATCGGAATCATAGCCGCGGTGGGTGGCGAGATCGAAGGCGACAGAAAGGCCTTTTTGCCCGGCGGCAAGGTTGCGACGATAGAAGGCGTTAGATTCTTTGGCGGTAGAGAAGCCAGCGTACTGACGAATGGTCCACGGTTGCGCGGTATACATGGTAGCGCGTGGGCCGCGAACGTAAGGCGGCAGGCCGGGAAGGGTGCCGGTAACCTCCAGTTTATCGAGGTCGGCTTCGGTGTACAGCGGCTTGATGGCAATGCCTTCCGCTGTCTGTGTGACCAGCGACTCGACGGTTTTATTCCGCCGGCTGAGCTCCTTGTTGGCGAGTGTCTGCCACTCTGATAAGTCTGACATATTTTGCTCCGTATTCCGCAATAAAAAGAGGGGATTGCGAGTACGATGAGCTTTTTACTGTCCTCTGTCGCCAGCAAAAAATAGCCAACGATACGTCGTTTTTTGCCGGGTGGAATTATTCATCCTGTAATGAATTTCAAAGAAAAATTTACGGCGGGTAACATCCCGCCGTAATCACCGTGGTGGCGATACTTAGCACAATGTTGCGATAATTACCCTGTCGGCATTGAAATACGCCGTCACGTTCGTGCCTTCCGTCAGCGTGGCGGCGGCGTCTAGCGGCACGGTGGCGCACAACGTCTGACCGTCCGGTAGCGCCATCAGTACTTCACACTGCTCTGTGCCGCGTTCAATATGATTGATAATGCCCTGGAGCTGGTTATCCGCCGCCTGGGCGATGGCGTCGTCCTGGGTAATCCCCACCCACGGCGCTTTCAGCAGCACGAGAACCTCTTTGCCTTCATCAAGCCCTAAACGCTCGCCGCTCTGGGCGGTAATGGCCACTTTCAGTCGCGTTTCGCCATCGGCTAACAGCACGTCGACATGCTGCTGCACCTGATTGCGATCGCGGGCGGTAATGGTGCCAAACCACTGGTTGCGCGCACTGGTCTGCAGAGAAAAACGCGAGATGGCCGCCAGCAGGCTGTTGAGCGGCAGCGCGTCATCGTCGCTTAAAACATCGAAGGCTTTTTGCTGAATCTGTGCCAGCAGATCGTAGAGCTGGATCAGACGCTGACCGTAGCGGGTTAACACCGCACCGCCGCCACCTTTACCGCCTGTCGCACGCTCGACCAGCGTTTGCTCGCTGAGAAGATTCATTTCATTAATGGCGTCCCAGGCGCTCTTATAGCTGATGCCTGCGTCTTTCGCGCCCTGACTAATGGAACCGGAAAGCGCAATGTGCTTGAGCAAAGAGATGCGTCGGGGATCGGCGAACAGTTTTTGCTGAAGTTTCAGGGTAAGAAGGATTTCGGCTTGCATAACAAGATCCTGGCAAAAAGGGTATTGTGACGGAAAACTGCAGAGACGCAAAGCCGACCGCACAAAAGGGGAGTGCTTTTCTCAGTGATGCGGTTAGAATACTACAAGGACTATATCAGGAGTTGACCATGTTAGAGTTATTGAAAAGTCTGGTATTCGCCGTAATCATGGTACCTGTGGTGATGGCCATCATCCTGGGTCTGATTTACGGTCTCGGTGAAGTGTTCAACATTTTCTCCGGTATCGGTCAGAAAAACCAGTCCAGACAGAATCATTGATTTCCCAAACGCCCGCTCAGTCGGGCGTTTTTGTTTTCTCATCTTTCAAACCGTATCTTTGTTGGTCGCGCCTCAATGCAGTGCGCACCCCATTGGGATTGTTTCTCAAGTTCTCCTTATTCCTGCCGATATTTTCTTTGCGTAACCTCTTAGTGGTATCAATAACTTCTGGGAAAATCGTTGCTTTATCGTTATATTCATAAATACATAACGATATGCAAAGGAGTTACAAATGGCTCGTACCTGGTTACGCCTGTTTGCTGGGGCAACCTTATCATTGTCGGTTGCTGGACAAACGCTGGCGGATGAAGGGAAAATCACCGTGTTTGCCGCAGCGTCATTGACTAATGCGATGCAGGATATCGCGGCAGAGTATAAAAAAGAGAAGAATGTCGACGTGGTCTCCTCTTTTGCGTCGTCTTCCACGCTGGCTCGCCAGATAGAAGCCGGTGCGCCAGCAGATCTGTTCATTTCTGCCGATCAGAAATGGATGGATTACGCGGTAGATAAGAAAGCGATTGATACCGCAACGCGTCAGACGCTGCTGGGCAACAGCCTTGTGGTGGTGGCGCCAAAAGCCAGTGAGCAGAAAGCGTTTACGATTGACAATAATACCCACTGGACGACGCTGCTGAACGGTGGACGTCTGGCGGTAGGCGACCCGGAACACGTTCCGGCAGGGATTTACGCGAAAGAGGCGCTGCAGAAACTGGGGGCCTGGGAGACGCTGTCACCGAAACTGGCTCCGGCGGAAGATGTGCGCGGCGCGCTGGCGCTGGTCGAGCGTAACGAAGCACCGTTGGGCATTGTTTACGGCTCTGATGCGGTTGCCAGTAAAGGCGTTAACGTCGTGGCCACCTTCCCGGAAGATTCGCACAAAAAAGTGGAGTACCCCATCGCGATTGTTGATGGACATAAAAACGCCACGGTCAGCGCGTTCTATGATTACCTGAAAGGACCGCAGGCTGCTGAAATCTTTAAACGTTACGGATTTACGACCAAGTAATGATATTGACCGATCCTGAATGGCAGGCCGTGCTTCTGAGCCTGAAAGTGTCTTCCCTGGCCGTGTTGTTTAGTTTGCCGTTTGGGATCTTCTTTGCCTGGCTGCTGGTGCGCTGCACTTTCCCAGGCAAAGCCCTGCTGGACAGCGTACTGCATCTGCCGCTGGTATTACCGCCGGTGGTGGTCGGTTATTTGCTGCTGGTTTCGATGGGACGGCGCGGATTTATCGGCCAGTGGCTATACGACTGGTTCGGCATAACCTTTGCCTTCAGCTGGCGCGGCGCGGTACTGGCGGCGGCAGTGATGTCTTTTCCGCTGATGGTGCGGGCTATCCGACTTGCGCTGGAAGGGGTGGATCTTAAGCTTGAGCAGGCCGCCCGGACGCTAGGGGCGGGACGCTGGCGCGTCTTCTTCACCATTACCCTTCCGCTGACGCTGCCTGGCATTATCGTCGGGACGGTACTGGCATTTGCCCGTTCGCTCGGCGAGTTTGGCGCGACGATTACCTTCGTTTCCAATATTCCCGGCGAAACCCGCACCATTCCTTCGGCGATGTATACCCTGATTCAGACGCCGGGCGGTGAAAGCGCTGCGGCAAGGCTGTGTCTTATTTCCATCGTACTGGCGCTGATTTCGCTGTTAATTTCTGAATGGCTGGCGCGACTCAGCCGTGAGCGGACGGGGCGATAATTATGCTGGAACTCAATTTCTCTCAGACGCTGGGGACCCACTGCGTCTCGCTCAACGAAACGCTGCCCGCCAGCGGTATCACCGCGATATTTGGCGTCTCTGGTTCTGGAAAAACCTCGCTGATCAATGCCATCAGTGGCCTGACGCGACCGCAGAAAGGGCGCATTGTACTCAACGGACGGGTGCTGAATGACACGGAAAACCACATTTGTCTGACCCCGGAAAAACGCCGGATAGGCTACGTTTTTCAGGATGCGCGCCTGTTTCCCCATTATAAAGTGCGCGGCAACCTGCGTTACGGCATGGCGAAAAGTATGGCCGGCCAGTTCGATAAGCTGGTGGCGCTATTGGGTATTGAGCCTCTGCTCGACAGACTGCCGGGCGGCCTCTCCGGCGGTGAAAAACAACGTGTGGCGATTGGCCGGGCGCTGTTGACCGCGCCGGAACTGCTACTCCTGGATGAACCGCTCGCCTCGCTGGATATTCCGCGTAAGCGTGAACTGTTGCCCTATCTGCAACGGCTGGCGCGGGAGATCAATATTCCCATGCTCTATGTCAGTCACTCGCTCGATGAAATTCTCCATCTGGCCGATAACGTAATGGTGCTGGAAGACGGTCAGGTGAAGGCGTTTGGCGCGCTGGAAGAGGTCTGGGGGAGCAGCGTGATGCATCCATGGCTGCCGAAAGAACAGCAGAGCAGCATCCTGAAAGTGAGCGTACTGGAGCATCATCCGCATTACGCGATGACGGCGCTGGCGCTGGGTGATCAGCATCTATGGGTCAATAAGCTCAATGAGCCGCTGCAGGCCTCGCTGCGCATTCGCATTCAGGCGTCGGATGTCTCGCTGGTGCTACAGCCGCCGCAGCAGACCAGCATTCGTAATATCCTGCGCGCGAAGGTGATCCACTGCTACGACGATAACGGGCAAGTGGAAGTACAGCTTGAGGTGGGAGGTAAAACGCTGTGGGCGCGCATTAGCCCATGGGCCAGGGATGAACTGGGGATCAAAGCTGGCCTCTGGCTGTATGCGCAGATTAAGAGTGTATCGATAACCGCCTGATTACAGCAGTTGGCTATAGATGAACTTCGCGATGCTGTCGGTGGTGTTATCGCCGATGACGACGTTGGCGCGCGCTTTGATTGCGTCGTCAGCATTGCCCATCGCCACGCCGGTACCAGCCGCTTCCAGCATACTGATGTCGTTGTAGTTATCCCCGAAGGCAATTACGTTTTCCATCGACCCGCCCTGAGATTCAACCCACTGGGTCAGGCGTTTGCCTTTGCTGTTACCCTGACGAGCGATATCGACCTGATCGTGCCAGGACCATTCGCACTCAAGGCCCAACAGCTCTTCGACATGCTTGCCAAATTGCTGCAGCTTAGGGATATCGTCGTCTGTCAGAGCGAACTTCCACACCGCGTTGACATCGTGCGCCGCCTGCGCCAGTGAAGGCACCTGGGTGAAGATCGGGCGCTGTTCGGGTGGCAACGTCTGCGCCCAGTTTGAGGTGCGAATGACATGGCCGGTCGGGTGCTCATACAGCATGGCGTCATCGACATACATCAGGCCGTGAATCTGATGCGCTTCCAGCAGCGTAATAAGCTGTAGCGCCTGGTTAACCGGCAAGGGATCGGCTGCGAGAACATTTTTTGCGTGATAATCATACAAATAGGTGCCATTACAGCAAATTGCAGGTGTATCCAGTGCCAGTGCCTGATAAAAAGGATGAATTGCGACGTGATGACGCCCGGTGACGATGATAAGTTGGTAGCCTGCCTCCCTGGCGCGCGACAGTGCTTCGACAGACGAGGGGAGCAGGGTTTTTTGCGGGGTTAGCAAGGTTCCATCTAAATCAAGGGCAATCACGCGAGCGGTCATATCGTCATCCCGATTAACATTGAAGTTTTGTCTGCCTGAATGGTACACCGGGACGGGGAGCAGGCAAAATTTTGTGCGTATATTCAGCATTCACCGTTAAAAGCGACTACGTTAAGCTGTATTCCATTTTTGCAGCCAGTTGCCTAAAGCAGAGGAGCATTCATGAAGCAAACCGTTTATACCGCCAGCCCTGAAAGCCAACAGATCCATGTCTGGAGCCTGAATCATGATGGCGCATTGAAGCTGGTACAGGTGGTTGATGTGCCCGGGCAGGTTCAGCCGATGGTAGTCAGCCCGGATAAACGTTATCTCTACGTGGGCGTGCGTCCTGAATTCCGCGTACTGGCTTACCGGATTGCGCCGGATGATGGTGCGCTGACGTTTGCCGCAGAATCCGCGCTGCCGGGTAGCCCGACACACATTTCAACCGATCATCATGGCCGTTTTGTTTTTGTTGGCTCCTATAACGCGGGTAACGTCAGCGTCACCCGTCTGGAAGACGGCCTGCCGGTTGGGGTGGTGGATGTGGTGGAGGGAATGGATGGCTGTCACTCCGCCAATATCTCCCCGGACAACCGCACCCTGTGGGTGCCTGCGCTGAAGCAGGATCGTATCTGCCTGTTTACCCTCAGCGATGACGGTAAGCTGGTGGCACAAGAGCCTGCGGAAGTGACCACCGTTGAAGGGGCCGGTCCGCGCCATATGGCGTTCCACCCGAATCAGCAATATGCCTACTGCGTCAACGAGCTCAACAGCTCTGTGGACGTCTGGGAACTGAAAGATCCGCACGGTGATATCGAATGCGTGCAAACGCTGGACATGATGCCGGCTGATTTCTCCGACACCCGCTGGGCGGCGGACATTCACATTACGCCGGATGGTCGTCATCTGTATGCCTGTGACCGTACCGCCAGCCTGATTACCGTGTTCAGCGTTTCAGAAGATGGCAGCGTGTTGACCAAAGAAGGCTTCCAGCCAACCGAAACACAGCCGCGTGGTTTCAACGTTGACCATAGCGGGAAATACCTGATTGCTGCCGGACAGAAGTCACACCATATCGCGGTGTACGAGATTGCCGGTGAGCAGGGGCTGTTAACGGAGAAGGGACGTTATGCGGTAGGCCAGGGCCCGATGTGGGTGGTGGTTAACGCGTATTAATAGGGGCGCTTATTAGCCAACCGATAAATAAAAACCGGCATCCTGTGATGCCGGTTTTTTTATGCTTACTGCTTCGGCGCAGCCACGACTTTGCTGCCCACACCGCGGTTATTGTATTCCCACATGCGGTTAAAGTTGGTGTCGTTCAGGTTACGCTGGGTTTCGCCTTTATCATCCTTCGCCCCGGTATTGCCCGCGAATGGACGTTTAGAGATCACGGCGTCAGCCCACGGCTGTGCCATGTTAAAGCCCTCGTTAATCACGCTATCACGGATCACGACCTGACCGTTGGTGTTGCCGTCGACATCCAGTGCGCGACCCAACTGCGCCACGCCGTCACCGGCGGCGGTAAAGCGGCTGTTGGTGGCGAGGAAACCGTAATAAATGTTCGCAAGCGTTGCAGGCGCGAAGACGTACGCTTCCTGTTGAGTACGCGAGTTCACTACGCGGAAGTCGGTGTTATCGAACACCACCGCGCCGCGACCGGAAACGATATCCACATCACCTTCGATATAGCTGTTGGTCACCAGGGTACGCGGCTGGCGATTATTTTCCAGACGGTTCTGCACGCCGCTGTTGGTCACAAAGAAGGTGTTCTGGCGGCCCAGAATGTTCACATTATTGATTTGAACTTTGTCACCGTCGGTGCGCAGCGCAACGGCCGGGTGGTTACCCGCATCCACGCTATCGCCAAGATTGTTTTCAACGGTCAGATTCTGCAACTGCAGGCCATTATTCTGTGACCACAATACCGCTGAACACATCACGCCGATAGTCGCGCCGCGTTTGCTCTGGCAGTTGTCAAACATGTACCAGGCCGGTTTACCAGGCATATATTTCCCGCCCGGATTCACCGTATGACGCCAGTCAGCGGTGCTCATTTCACCGTCAATTGCTGCGCCAATCTTCACGTCCAGCGGTTTCTCACCCGTTCCGTACAGCGTCAGGCTGCCTGGCGCCGCAGGGATATAAACAGTCCCCTGATACTCACCTGGCATAATCGCAATGTACTGACGTTTGTTGGTGCGCGTAGTGATCGCCGCATCCACCGCCGCCTGAATGGTGGTGTGGGTAACGCCTTGCGTACCGGCCGGGCCGACCACAAAGTCAGGCTGCGCAGGCAGAGAAATTGAAGATGGCGTCCACGGCGCGGTGTTCGGCGTCAGGGAAGAAAAATAGTTTTTAGCGACAAAATTCTGCGCTTCATTCGCCGATAAAATCGGGCGCGAAGAGGTTCCTGGCGCGGTTTGATCGGAAGGAATTTGATCCGGCGGGGTAGAGCTACAGGCGGTCAGCGTCACGCCAAAAGCCAGTGCCAGCGCCAGACGGGAAACTGATGATGTGTTCACGAGTTGCTCCGGGCTATAAAAGTATCCATTGAAGCCTGCTTTTTTATACTAAGTTGAGCAAAACAGAAAGGTGAAAAGCTAAAAAGTTGTTTTTAAACCCCTCCTCGCGGATTCGGGTACCGTCAAAGTCACAATTAAATAACATATTTACCTGGGATGATTGACTTCCCGCGTGCGATCTCAAATAAATGTCTATACAACCTAAGACAAGCTGGAGAAAGCATGGAACCCCTGTTACCTGATGATACGCTCTGGCGAAACCTGCGCCTGGCGACGCTCGATCCGGCGCAGACGGCACCGTATGGCATGCTGGACCATCATGCGCTGATTATCCGTAAGGGAAGGGTGCTGGCGATTGTGCCAGAGGCTTCACTCCCGACTGCGCATGCCAATACGCATGACCTGCAAGGACGTCTGGTGACGCCTGGGTTGATTGATTGTCACACTCATCTGGTGTTTGGCGGCAATCGCGCCAGCGAGTGGGAGCAACGGTTGAACGGCGTTTCTTATCAGCAGATTAGTGCGCAGGGCGGCGGGATTAACGCCACCGTGACGGCGACGCGTGCCGCGACGGAGGAGGCGCTTTTAGCCTCTGCTCAGGCGCGGATCGCGCGTCTGATGCGCGAGGGCGTGACGCTACTGGAAGTGAAATCCGGCTATGGCCTGAATGCGACAGCCGAAGAAAAGATGCTGCGCGTCGCGGCCCGCCTGGCCGAAGAGAATCTTATCGAAATCAGCCCCACGCTGCTGGCGGCCCATGCCGTGCCGGTTGAGTATCGTGACAATCCTGACGGCTATATCACCCACGTCTGCGAAACGATACTGCCGCAGCTATGGGAAAAGGGGCTGTTTGAAGCGGTCGATCTGTTCTGTGAGAGCGTGGGCTTTACCCTGGCGCAAAGCGAGCGGGTATTGCGCGCGGCGCAGGCGGCGGGCATTCCGGTCAAAGGGCATGTCGAGCAGTTGTCTCTGCTGGGTGGAGCGCAACTGGTCAGTCGCTATCATGGGCTTTCTGCGGATCACATTGAATATCTTGATGAAGCGGGCGTGGCCGCGATGCGTCACAGCGGCACCGTTGGCGTACTGCTGCCGGGGGCGTTCTATTTCCTTAAAGAGACGCAGCATCCGCCCGTTGAGTTACTGCGCCGTTACCAGGTACCGATGGCGGTGGCGACCGATTTCAACCCCGGCACCAGTCCCTTTATCAGCTTGCATCTGGCAATGAACATGGCCTGCGTTCAGTTCGGACTGACGCCGGAAGAGGCATGGGCGGGCGTCACCCGTCATGCCGCTCAGGCGCTGGGCCGCCAGGCGACGCACGGACAGCTAAAGGCGGGTTACGTTGCCGATTTTAACGTCTGGGATGCGCAAAACCCGGTGGAGATCCTCTATGAGCCTGGGCGCAACCCGCTGTATCTACGCATATTTCGAGGACAAATCACATGACACAATGGGAAGCGGCTGCCCCTGACCTGTGGCGGGGGCGAGATGACAGCGGCGAAGCCGCGAACGCGCTGCGCCTGTTTCAGACGATCGATCGCAGCCTGACGTTTTCGCCAGAGCGATACCGCGACAGGATAGCGCTGCTCGGCTTTGCCTGCGATGAGGGGGTCAAGCGTAATCATGGGCGTCCTGGTGCCGCCGGTGCGCCGGACGCGCTGCGTTCAGCGCTGGCTAACCTGGCGAGTCACGCGGGACACGAGCGACTGGTGGATATGGGGAATCTGCTGGCCCCGACAGCGGATCTGGAAGGGGCGCAGCAAGCACTACGTGATGCGGTCTGTCAATGTCAGCAGGCGGGGATGCGCACCTTCGTTCTTGGCGGCGGGCACGAAACGGCATTCGGTCATGGGGCGGGCGTTTTCGATGCATTCCCTGGCGAGCGGGTAGGGATCATTAATCTCGACGCGCATCTGGATCTGCGTAACGCCGGGCGGGCAACCTCAGGCACGCCGTTTCGTCAACTGGCGCAGCTTTGCGACCAGCAGCAGCGTGAGTTCCGCTATGCGTGCATCGGCGTTAGCCGGGCGGCAAACACCCAGGCGCTGTGGGATGAGGCGCACAAGCGCAACGTGCTGGTGGTGGAAGATTTGCAGAGTAATGACGCCCACGCTCAACTGGCGGCGTTTATCAGCGAGGTGGATAAACTCTATCTGACTGTCGATCTCGACGTCCTGCCCGTTGGAGAGATGCCAGCCGTATCGGCGCCTGCGGCGCTGGGCGTACCGTTGGCGACCCTGCTGAAATTGATTGAACCTGTTTGCCGCAGCGGTAAGCTCCAGGCGGTGGATGTGGTTGAATTTAATCCGCGCTTTGATAATGATGGCAGGTCGGCACGCGTGGCGGCGCGGCTTGGCTGGCAAATCGCCCACTGGTGGCAGTAATCGATTGATAAGGTAAACATTCCCATGACACTTTCTCGCCCTCGTTCTGCTCCCGCGCCGTTTTATGAGACGGTTAAACGCGAGATTAGCGAAAAGATCGCCAGCGGCGTCTGGCAGCCGCACGATCGTATTCCGTCGGAAGCGGAGCTGGTGGCGCAGTACGGCTTCAGCCGGATGACCATCAACCGGGCGCTGCGTGAACTGACTGACGAAGGGATGCTGGTGCGCCTGCAGGGGGTGGGAACCTTTGTCGCGGAGCCGAAAGGCCAGTCCGCGCTGTTTGAAATTCGCAGTATTGCCGACGAAATTGCCGCACGGGCGCATCGACATCATTGCGAGGTGCTGATTCTGGAAAAGAAACCGGCCAATGCGCGGCAGGCAGCGGCGCTGAAGGTGACGGAAGGTACGGCGATTTTTCATTCTGTGATGGTACATTTTGAAAACGACCAGCCGGTACAGATTGAAGATCGCTGTGTGAATGCCGACATTGTGCCGGAGTATCTGGCGCAGGATTACAGCCAGACCACGCCGCATGCATATTTGTCGCTAATTGCCCCGTTGACGGAAGGGGAGCACATTGTTGAAGCGGTGCGCGCCACGACGCAAGAGTGCGCGTTACTCGACATCGGCGAGACCGATCCTTGCCTGCTCATTCGTCGTACCACCTGGTCCGCCTCGCAGATCGTTTCTCACGCGCGGTTACTCTTTCCGGGCTCTCGTTACCGCTTGCAGGGCCACTTCTCCTCCTGACGCACGCGGACAGAAAGCGTGATTGCTGACGCAATATAACAAAAATGTATCTTATTTGTTAAATTGCGCCTTGTTATGTCTTGTATAGACAAGTATATATTTACCTCACACCCGATCATTCCCTTTGCCGGATAAACCTTTTCCGGCATGTCCGTGAGGAGTCGTTGTTATGTCTCATAGCAAGTTTCGTCAGCAAGATATCCGCGCCCCGCGAGGGACAACGCTGACGGCCAAATCCTGGCTGACCGAAGCGCCATTGCGCATGTTAATGAACAACCTGGACCCCGACGTCGCCGAGAACCCACATGAGCTGGTGGTGTATGGCGGTATAGGCCGCGCGGCCCGTAACTGGGAATGCTATGACGCGATTGTCAACGCCCTGACCCAACTGGAAGAGGACGAAACGCTGCTGGTCCAGTCTGGTAAACCGGTTGGTGTGTTCAGAACTCACCAGAACGCTCCGCGCGTGCTGATTGCCAACTCCAACCTCGTGCCTCACTGGGCGACCTGGGAGCATTTCAATGAACTGGATGCGAAAGGGTTGGCGATGTACGGACAGATGACGGCCGGAAGCTGGATCTATATCGGCAGTCAGGGAATTGTGCAGGGCACTTATGAAACGTTTGTTGAAGCGGGACGGCAGCACTACGACGGCGACCTGCGCGGGCGGTGGGTGTTAACCGCCGGGCTCGGCGGCATGGGCGGCGCGCAGCCACTGGCGGCGACGCTGGCAGGCGCCTGTTCCCTGAACATTGAATGTCAGCAGAGTCGTATCGATTTTCGTCTGCGCACTCGTTATGTCGATGAACAGGCGACGTCTCTTGATGATGCGCTGGCGCGTATCGAAAAATACACCCGCGAAGGTCAAGCCGTATCGATTGCCCTGTGCGCCAATGCGGCGGATGTGGTGCCCGAACTGGTGAAGCGCGGTGTGCGTCCGGACATGGTTACCGACCAGACCAGCGCTCATGACCCGCTGCACGGTTATCTGCCTTCCGGCTGGGACTGGGAAACCTATCAGCAAAAAGCGCTCGCCGATCCACAGGGTACGGTAGAGGCAGCGAAGCGCTCGATGGCAAAACACGTGGAGGCGATGCTGGCGTTCAACGACATGGGCGTACCGACGTTCGATTACGGCAACAACATTCGTCAGATGGCTAAAGAGATGGGCGTGGAAAACGCCTTTGCCTTTCCTGGCTTCGTACCGGCCTATATTCGCCCGCTGTTCTGCCGCGGCATTGGGCCGTTTCGCTGGGTGGCGCTTTCCGGCGATCCGCAGGATATTTATAAAACCGACGCCAAAGTGAAAGCGATCGTGGCGGATGACGAACATCTCCACCGCTGGCTGGACATGGCGCGGGAGCGCATTAATTTTCAGGGGCTGCCAGCGCGTATCTGCTGGGTGGGGCTCGAATGGCGGCAAAAACTGGGTCTGGCATTCAACGAAATGGTGCGCAAGGGGGAAGTGTCTGCGCCAATTGTGATCGGTCGCGACCACCTGGATTCTGGCTCTGTCGCCAGCCCCAACCGCGAGACCGAAGCGATGCGCGACGGTTCTGACGCCGTCTCCGACTGGCCGCTGCTCAATGCGCTACTCAACACGGCCAGCGGGGCGACCTGGGTATCGCTGCATCACGGCGGCGGTGTGGGAATGGGCTTCTCACAGCATGCCGGGATGGTCATTGTCTGTGACGGTAGCGATGAAGCCGCCGAGCGCATTGCCCGGGTTTTGCATAACGATCCGGCGACCGGCGTAATGCGTCATGCGGATGCGGGCTACGATATTGCCGTGGCGTGCGCTGTGGAACAAGGGCTGAATCTGCCGATGGTTGCGGCAACGCAGGGGAAACGCTGATATGAATACCATGACTTTAACGCCGGGCCATCTGAGTTTTTCACAACTACGCGAAGTCTGGCAGCAGCCGGTTAAACTGCGCCTCGACGCCAGCGCTATTGACGGCATTAACGCCAGCGTGGCCTGCGTCAACACCATTGTCGCTGAGGGCCGCACGGCCTACGGCATTAACACCGGCTTTGGTCTGCTGGCGCAGACGCGCATCGCCAATGAGGATCTGCAAAACCTGCAACGTTCGCTGGTGCTGTCCCATGCGGCAGGCGTGGGTGATGCCTTAGATGACGCACTGGTGCGCCTGATCATGGTGCTGAAGATAAACAGCCTTGCGCGCGGCTTCTCTGGTATTCGCCTTAGCGTGATAGAAGCGCTGATTGCGCTGGTGAACGCCGAAGTCTGGCCGCACATCCCGGCGAAAGGATCGGTAGGCGCCTCCGGTGATTTAGCGCCACTGGCCCATATGTCGCTCACGCTGCTGGGGGAAGGAAAGGCGCGTTGGCAGGGGGAATGGTTACCGGCGACGGAAGCGTTAAAAAAAGCCGGCCTGGAGCCGATTACGCTGGCGGCGAAAGAAGGGCTGGCGTTACTTAACGGCACACAGGCATCGACGGCGTTTGCGTTACGCGGACTGTTTGAAGCACAAGAGCTGTTCGCGTCGGCTGTCATGTGCGGATCGTTAACCACCGAAGCGGTGTTAGGGTCTCGCCGTCCGTTTGATGCGCGTATTCACGCCGCGCGGGGGCAGCGTGGACAGATCGACGCGGCGGCGCTGTATCGCCACGTATTGACGGAGACCAGCGCGCTGTCTCAGTCGCACCACAATTGCGAAAAGGTGCAGGACCCGTATTCTCTGCGCTGTCAGCCGCAGGTGATGGGCGCATGTCTGACACAGATGCGTCAGGTGATGGACGTACTGCTGGCGGAAGCCAATGCGGTCTCCGATAATCCGCTGGTTTTTGCTGAGCAGGGAGACGTTATCTCAGGCGGTAATTTCCATGCTGAACCGGTGGCGATGGCGGCAGATAATCTGGCGCTGGCGATTGCTGAAATTGGCGCGTTGTCCGAACGCCGTATTGCGCTGATGATGGATAAGCATATGTCGCAGTTGCCGCCTTTCCTCGTCAAAAACGGGGGCGTGAACTCCGGCTTTATGATTGCCCAGGTGACGGCGGCGGCGCTTGCCAGCGAGAACAAAGCGCTGGCGCATCCGCACAGCGTGGACAGCCTGCCAACGTCGGCGAATCAGGAAGATCATGTCTCGATGGCACCGGCGGCAGGGCGCAGGTTGTGGGAAATGGCGGCGAATACTCGCGGCGTGCTGGCCGTCGAATGGCTGGCCGCGTGTCAGGGGATCGATTTGCGTGAAGGATTAACGTCAAGCCCGCTGCTGGAGCAGGCGCGAACGGTATTACGTGAGCAGGTTGCGCATTACACCCAGGACCGCTTCTTCGCCCCGGATATTGAGCGTGCGACAGAATTGCTTGCACAGGGGGCGTTGCTGCAGCTCGTGCCGGAATTTCTTTGAACCGCGCCGGATGGCGCTAACGCTTATCCGGCCTGTGAATCCCTCCCGTAGGCCGGATAAGACGCGTGAGCGTCGTCATCCGGCACAACAGCGATCAACTGAACATCGCGGTAATTGAGGCGCTGGCAAGCGAGTGGAAATGGACGTTAAATCCGACCATCGCCCCGCTGGCACCTTCATCGACGTCAATCCTGTCCACATCCAGCGCGTGAACGGTAAAGATATAGCGGTGGGTTTCGCCTTTTGGCGGCGCCGCGCCGCCATAGCCCGCTTTACCGAAATCGGTTCGTGTCTGGATAACGCCGTCTGGCACGGCGACCAGCCCGGAGCCATAGCCCTGGGTAAGAACACGGGTATCGGCCGGTAAATTAGCCACCACCCAGTGCCACCAGCCAGAGCCGGTCGGTGCATCGGGGTCGAAACAGGTCACCACGAAACTCTTCGTTCCGGCAGGCACTTCATCCCAGGCCAGATGCGGGGAAATATTATCCCCTTCATAACCCATACCGTTGAAGACATGGCGCAGGGGGAGTTTTTCCCCGTCGCGAAAATCGTTGCTGATTACTTTCATGCACTCTCCTTAATTCTCGCCAAAAAGTGTAGCCAGAAACCGCACAGCTTACCGCCAGTTACCCGTTAAAAAATGTTTCGTCGCGCACAGCGTCGTTCACGGACTGCGTCAGGCGGCGCAGTTGCTCTGGCTGGATGAGATACGGCGGCATCAGGTAGATGAGTTTGCCAAACGGGCGGATCCACACACCCTGTTGCACAAAGAATTTCTGCAGGGCCGCCATATTAACCTGATGCGTTGTCTCCACCACGCCAATCGCCCCCAGCACGCGGACATCAGCCACCCATGGCGATGTCTGCGCCGGGGCGAGTTCCTGGCGTAGCTGGGCTTCAATGGACGAGACCTGCGCCTGCCAGTCGCCGGATTCGAGTAGTGACAGGCTGGCGGTCGCCACCGCGCAAGCCAGCGGATTGCCCATAAACGTCGGACCATGCATAAAACAGCCCGCCTCGCCGTTGCTGATGGTTTCCGCCACCTGGCGGGTGGTCAGGGTGGCGGAAAGGGTCATCGTTCCGCCGGTCAGCGCTTTTCCCAGACACAGAATGTCGGGCGCGATCCCGGCGTGTTCGCAGGCAAACAGTTTGCCCGTGCGGCCAAATCCGGTGGCGATTTCATCCGCAATCAGCAGAATGCCTTCACGGTCGCACATTTTGCGGATACGGCGCAGCCACTCCGGATGGTACATCCGCATTCCGCCCGCGCCCTGAACAATCGGCTCGAGAATCACTGCCGCAATGTCATGACGATGTGCGGCCATCAGGCGCGCGAAGGCCACCATATCGCGCTCATCCCACTCGCCGTCCATTCGACTTTGTGGCGCAGGGGCAAACAGGTTTTCCGGCAGATAGCCCTTCCACAGGCTGTGCATGGAGTTATCTGGATCGCAGACCGACATCGCGCCGAAGGTATCGCCGTGATAGCCGTTACGGAACGTCAGGAAGCGCTGACGGGATTCCCCTTTGGCCTGCCAGTATTGCAGCGCCATTTTCATCGCCACTTCCACCGCGACGGAACCGGAATCGGCGAGGAACACGCATTCCAGCGACGCGGGCGTCATGGCGACCAGTTTACGGCACAGGTTGACGGCGGGGGCATGCGTGATCCCGCCAAACATCACATGCGACATGGCGTCTATCTGCGTTTTCATCGCCGCATTGAGCTGCGGATGGTTGTAGCCGTGAATCGCGGCCCACCACGACGACATGCCATCAATCAGGCGTTCACCGCTGGATAAAATCAGTTCGCAGCCCTCGGCCCGTTCAACAGGATAGACCGGTAGCGGGGAGGTCATAGAGGTGTAGGGGTGCCAGATGTGGCGCTGATCAAACGTGAGATCGTCCGTTGTCATAATCGACTTGTAAACCAAATTAAAAAGATTTAGGTTTACAAGTCTACACCCTTATCACCACAAAACGTATAAAATTATGACCACTCATTCTCGCTGGACGCTGTCGCAAGTCACCGAATTATTTGAAAAACCACTGCTGGATCTGCTGTTCGAGGCGCAGCAAATCCACCGTCAGCATTTCGATCCTCGTCAGGTGCAGGTCAGCACGCTGTTGTCGATCAAAACCGGCGCCTGCCCGGAAGACTGCAAATATTGTCCGCAAAGTTCGCGCTATAAAACCGGCCTTGAAGCTGAGCGGCTAATGGAAGTTGAGCAGGTGCTGGAGTCGGCGCGCCAGGCGAAGAACGCCGGTTCCACTCGTTTCTGCATGGGTGCGGCGTGGAAGAACCCGCACGAGCGCGACATGCCATATTTGCAGCAGATGGTTCAGGGGGTGAAAGCGCTGGGACTGGAAGCCTGCATGACGCTTGGCACACTTGATGAATCACAGGCGCAACGGCTGGCGGAGGCGGGGCTGGACTATTACAACCACAACCTCGACACCTCGCCGGAATTTTACGGCAACATCATCACCACCCGTTCCTACCAGGAGCGACTCGACACGCTGGACAAAGTACGCGAGGCCGGGATCAAGGTCTGTTCCGGCGGCATCGTCGGCCTGGGCGAAACGGTGACCGATCGCGCTGGGTTGCTCCTGCAACTGGCAAACCTGCCGACCCCGCCGGAAAGTGTGCCGATCAACATGCTGGTGAAGGTGAAAGGTACGCCGCTGGCAGATAACGATGACGTCGACGCATTTGATTTTATTCGCACCATTGCCGTGGCGCGCATCATGATGCCGACCTCGTATGTGCGCCTGTCTGCCGGTCGCGAGCAGATGAATGAACAAACGCAGGCCATGTGCTTTATGGCTGGCGCCAACTCTATTTTCTACGGCTGCAAACTGCTCACCACGCCAAACCCGGCAGAGGACAAAGATCTTCAGCTTTTCCATAAGCTGGGGCTGAATCCGCAGCAAACGGCGGTGCTCGCCGGGGATAACGAGCAGCGTGCGCGTCTGGAGCAGGCGCTGCTGACACCGGATACTGACGATTACTACAACGCGGCTGCCGTATGACCTGGCAACACAAAATCGACGATGCGCTGGCGGCGCGTCGTTCGGCGGATACGTTGCGCCGACGTTATGTGGTAGCACAGGGAGCCGGTCGCTGGCTGGAGACGAATGACCAGCGCTATCTCAATTTTTCCAGCAATGATTATCTGGGGTTGAGTCATCATCCGCATATCCTTCGTGCCTGGCAGCAGGGGGCGGAGCGGTTTGGCGTCGGCAGCGGCGGCTCGGGCCACGTCAGCGGTTATTCCATTGCCCATCAGCAACTGGAAGAGGAACTGGCCGACTGGCTGGGCTATCCGCGCGCGTTACTGTTTATTTCCGGTTTCGCCGCAAACCAGGCGGTGATTACCGCGCTGATGGAAAAGGATGACCGGATTGTCGCTGACCGTCTCAGCCATGCTTCGCTGCTGGAAGCGGCCAGTCTTTGCCCGGCGCAGCTTCGCCGTTTTACCCATAACGACGCCTCGCATCTCACGCGCCTGCTTGACGCCCCCTGTTCCGGGCGTCAACTGGTGGTGACCGAAGGCGTGTTCAGCATGGATGGCGACAATGCGCCGCTTGTGGACATTCAGCAGGCCGTACAGGCGCGTAATGCCTGGTTGCTGGTGGATGATGCCCACGGCATTGGCGTCAGTGGAGAAGCGGGTCGCGGGAGCTGCTGGCAGCAGCGGGTAAAACCGGAGTTATTGGTCGTAACATTCGGCAAAGGCTTTGGCGTCAGCGGTGCGGCGATTCTGTGCTCTGAAAGCGTTGCTGATTATCTGCTGCAGTTCGCCCGTCATCTGATTTACAGCACCAGCATGCCGCCCGCGCAGGCGATGGCGTTACAGGCGTCACTTTCGGTGATTCGCAGCCAGGAAGGTGACGCACGCAGGGAGAAACTGACTGCGCTGATCCAGCGCTTCCGCTCGGCTATCAACCATCCCGATTTCATGCTGGCGCAGTCGCACAGCGCCATCCAGCCGCTGATTGTCGGCGAAAATGCGCGCGCATTGCAGCTGGCGGACACCTTGCGCCGTCAGGGATGTTGGGTCACGGCGATCCGTCCGCCGACCGTGCCCGCCGGGACAGCCCGTCTGCGACTGACCTTAACTCAGGCGCATGAGCCTGAGGATATCGACCGATTGCTGGAGGTGCTGCATGGGGCAGGTAAATAAACAGGCAATCGCGGCGGCGTTTGGTCGTGCGGCAGCGCACTATGAGCAGCATGCCACATTGCAGCGCCTGAGCGCCGACGCGTTGCTGGCGCAACTGCCGGAACGCCCATTTTTACAGGTACTGGATGCCGGCTGCGGGCCGGGGCGTTTGAGTCGCTACTGGCGCGAGCTGGGGAGTCAGGTTACCGCGCTGGATCTCTCTGCCCGCATGCTGGACGAGGCGCGTCGCCAGGACGTGGCGCATCACTATCTCACTGGCGATATTGAGTCACTGCCGTTAGCCAGCGCAACGTTTGACCTGGCCTGGAGCAATCTGGCCGTGCAATGGTGTAACAGTCTGCATCAGGCGCTGAGCGAACTGTATCGGGTCGTGCGCCCCGGTGGCTGCGTGGCTTTCACCACGCTGGCCCAGGATTCGCTACCGGAGCTTCATCAGGCCTGGCGCGCGGTGGATGAGCGGGCGCACGGCAACCGGTTTTTATCCCGCGAGGCGCTGTGTGAAGCGATGCACGGCTGGCAAGGGCATCATCAATCAATCTCCCTGACGCTGGAGTTTGATGACGCCCTGAGCGCTATGCGCTCACTGAAAGGCATCGGCGCGACCCATTTGCACGAGGGGCGCGAGCCGCGCGTCTTAACCCGCTCGCAGTTGCAGCAGCTTCAACTGGCCTGGCCGCAGCGGCAGGGGAAATATCTGCTGACCTACCATCTTTTTGCAGGAGTGATTGCACGTGACTAAACGTTATTTTGTCACCGGTACCGATACGGAAGTTGGTAAAACCGTCGCCAGCTGTGCGCTGCTCCAGGCGGCGCGCAGTCTGGGTTATCGGACGGCCGGGTATAAACCTGTCGCATCAGGTAGTGACATTACGCCAGAGGGACTGCGCAACAGCGACGCCCTGGCGCTTCAGCGCAACAGCAGTCTGGCGCTGGACTACGCGGCGGTGAATCCTTACACCTTCGCGGAACCCACCTCGCCGCATATCATCAGCGCTGATGAGGGAAGGCCAATTCGTGCTGATGTGATGTCAGACGGCCTGCGCGCGCTGGACGCGCAGGCGGAGTGGCTGCTGGTGGAAGGTGCTGGCGGCTGGTTTACCCCGCTTGCGGAGGATTTTACCTTCGCTGATTGGGTGCAGATCGAGCGCCTGCCGGTGGTCCTGGTCGTCGGCGTGAAGCTGGGGTGTATAAACCATGCGATGCTGACCGCGCAGGCGGTACAGCAGGCAGGACTTCCGCTTGTCGGGTGGGTGGCGAATGACGTCACGCCGCCGGGAAAACGCCATCATGAGTATCTGGCGACGCTTAAACGGGTCATCCCTGCGCCATTGTTAGGCGAAATCCCGTGGCTGGCGGCGGGAGCCGAAAAGGCGGCCACAGGACAATATCTGGATCTCGCTTTACTCGCGGGTGAGTAAAAGGCGAAATTGCGAGCAAGATCTCGCCTGCCAGGGACACTTCTTTAGCTGATAAAAATCAAAATTTAGCGATAATTTTTTTTTATGTGCTGCCTGGTGGGTTGGACCGGGAATTTGCCAGGCGGCAGACCATATGGCCTGCAGGCAGTTATCCACCATTCCTGTGGATAACCTTGTGTATTAGAGTTAGAAAACACAAGGCAAGCGAGAGATTACGCGGCTTCCAGCCGAATTGGTGCGAAAGGCGTCTTTATAAAATATCCTTTAATTTACAGCGCGTTAGATAAAATCAATGGCTGTCATATTGTGGTCATTGAATGCAATAAAACTTTCATCACGCATCTTGACAATGTTAACGAAGTCAATGGTCTGGGGATAAACCCGCTTCATAGTGTAATATCTTGCCAGCGGTGAAATTATAGCCATCTCCGATCCGCTTTTATCATGCGTAACACAAATTTTATGAGGCGTTACTGTTTTTTCATCCAGTATATTTTACTGGCAATATTATCGTCTGCGAGTAAAATTACACACCTGCCCGCTCATTCCTTCAGGTAGCTGCTCATGAGTAAACCGTTCAAACTGAATTCCGCATTTAAACCTTCCGGCGATCAGCCTGAGGCGATACGCCGTCTGGAAGAGGGACTGGAGGACGGCCTGGCGCATCAGACGCTACTTGGCGTAACGGGGTCGGGGAAAACGTTCACCATTGCGAATGTGATCGCGGATTTGCAGCGACCGACGATGGTGCTGGCACCCAACAAAACGCTGGCGGCGCAGCTGTATGGTGAAATGAAAGAGTTTTTCCCGGATAACGCCGTCGAGTATTTCGTCTCCTACTACGACTACTATCAGCCGGAAGCGTATGTTCCCAGCTCAGACACCTTCATCGAAAAAGATGCCTCGGTGAATGAACACATCGAGCAGATGCGTCTGTCGGCCACCAAAGCGTTGCTGGAGCGTCGTGACGTGATCGTCGTGGCCTCCGTTTCTGCCATCTATGGTCTGGGCGATCCCGATTTATATCTGAAGATGATGCTGCACCTGACGGTGGGCATGATTATCGATCAGCGCGCCATTCTGCGGCGACTGGCTGAACTGCAATATACCCGTAACGATCAGGCGTTCCAGCGCGGGACTTTCCGCGTGCGCGGTGAGGTGATTGACATCTTCCCGGCGGAGTCTGACGACATCGCGCTGCGTGTGGAGCTGTTTGATGAAGAGGTGGAGCGTCTGTCGCTGTTTGACCCGCTGACCGGGCAGGTGGAATCCACTATTTCGCGCTACACCATCTACCCCAAAACGCACTACGTGACCCCCCGTGAGCGCATTGTGCAGGCGATGGAAGAGATCAAAGTCGAACTGGCTGAACGTCGCAAAATCCTGCTCGCCAACGACAAACTGCTGGAAGAGCAACGCCTGAGTCAGCGTACCCAGTTTGATCTGGAGATGATGAACGAGCTGGGTTACTGCTCGGGGATCGAAAACTACTCGCGCTTTCTGTCAGGACGCGGGCCGGGTGAGCCGCCGCCGACCCTGTTTGACTATCTGCCCGCTGACGGTTTGCTGGTGGTGGATGAATCCCACGTCACCATCCCGCAGATTGGCGGGATGTATCGTGGCGATCGGGCGCGTAAAGAGACGCTGGTGGAGTACGGTTTCCGTTTGCCATCGGCGCTGGATAACCGTCCGTTAAAGTTCGAAGAGTTTGAAGCGCTGGCTCCGCAGACCATATATGTGTCTGCGACGCCGGGCAATTACGAGCTGGAGAAATCGGGCGGAGAAGTGGTTGATCAAGTGGTGCGTCCGACAGGGTTGCTGGATCCGGTCATTGAAGTGCGACCGGTGGCAACGCAGGTGGACGATCTGCTCTCTGAAATCCGCAAGCGCGCAGAGATCAACGAGCGCGTGCTGGTTACCACGCTCACCAAGCGTATGGCGGAAGATCTCACCGAGTATCTGGAAGAACACGGTGAGCGGGTGCGTTACCTGCACTCGGACATCGATACCGTTGAGCGTATGGAGATCATTCGTGACCTGCGTCTGGGCGAGTTTGATGTGCTGGTGGGGATCAACCTGTTGCGCGAAGGTCTCGACATGCCTGAGGTGTCGCTGGTGGCGATTCTCGACGCCGACAAGGAAGGGTTCCTGCGTTCCGAACGTTCGCTGATACAGACCATCGGTCGTGCGGCGCGTAACATCAACGGGAAGGCGATTCTTTACGGTGACAAAATTACGGCCTCAATGGCGAAGGCGATTGGCGAAACCGAGCGTCGTCGCGAGAAACAGCAGCAGTACAATGAAGAACACGGCATTACTCCGCAGGGCCTGAATAAAAAAGTGGTCGATATTCTGGCGCTGGGGCAGAACATTGCGAAAACCAAAGCGAAGGGCCGAGGCAAATCGCGTTCCGCAGTGCAATCGGATGTGGTGGAACTGGACATGACGCCAAAAGCGCTGCAACAGAAGATTCACGAGCTCGAAGGGCAGATGATGCAGCATGCGCAGAACCTGGAATTCGAAGAGGCCGCGCAGATCCGCGATCAACTGCATCAGCTGCGTGAACTGTTTATCGCTGCGTCGTGAGAGATTGCCGGATGGCGGTGTAACCACCTTATCCGGCCTGTTCGCTGGTAGTTTGCAGAGTAGATAAGTTGGCCTGATGAGCGTAGCGCCATCAGGCAATAAACCCTTTACCGTAGCGCCTGTACGGCTTTCTCCAGCGCGCTGTGCAATAACTGGCGGTCATGGCGATAGGGAATATCGCTGGCCTCCAGCACTTCCTGAATCACCACCCGGTCGCTGACCGCAGAGACATCCACCTTCGGCCCCACGATAACCGCATCAACGACTCTCTTGCCGACATACTGCTCCATAATGGTTAGCTTATCGATAAGCGTCAGGCTTGCGGCGGGGATGCTCAATTCCCGGCCCAGATTGCCGATGTAGACTATCGGCGCCTGCGTACGGCGCAGCGCCTGTGCGAGATCCTCCAGCAGCAGGATTGGCATCAGGCTGGTGTAAAAACTGCCCGGACCGATAATAATCAGGTCGGCATCGTTAATCGCCTGCACCGCTTCCCGGGTGGTGGGGACCTTCGGTGACAGCATCAGTTCCTGCAAGGGCGAGGTGAGCTGATCAATATTCACTTCGCCGTACACTTCATGCCCCTGATCGTCGATCGCCATCAGGTCAACTGGCAGCTCTGACATGGGGATTAAATGTGCGTCCACTTTCAGCAGATTACGAATTAAGTTGATGGCTTCCAGAGGCCGCACGCTCAGGTGGTCGAGCGCCTTTAACATCAGATTTCCGAGGTTATGGCCTGAAAGTTCGCCATTACCGCCAAAACGGTATTCAAACATCGCGGAAGCGACGCTCGGTTCGGTAATCAACTGATTGAGACAGTTGCGCATATCGCCCCAGGCGATTCCCCCTTCCGAGCGGCGAATACGCCCCGTCGAACCGCCGTTATCGGTGGTGGTCACGATACCGGTGAGGCGTGAACCCAGGGAGGAGAGGGAAGAGAGAACGCGTCCTAATCCATGCCCTCCGCCGAGAGCGACGACACGATCCAGGTCAGCCAGCGTACGATTGCGCATAAAAGTTCCTGAAGTCAGATTTACCGCGCTACAGTAGCGCAAACAGGGGCTTTTCAGCAATTCGCTAACGGCAAGTTGAGAAAATAAATTCTGCCGCACTACTCCTTTAGGGGGGCGAATGCCTGACAGCGAAATGATGTACATCAATGCAAAAGTGCTATTTTTGCTTATTCTGTAACGAAATGGCACGATCATGGCGCTATATATATGATTATACATCGTTAAGTGTAAATAGCATTATGTTCGTTTACACGCTAGTATCGCCATAACCACAGTTAACACTCTAGCCTCTGCACCTGGGTCAAATGATACGGTGCTTTGGCCGTGACAACGCAAACGCATTGCCACCAGGGCGCAGGAAGAAATGACTTCGCCTCCCGTATTTGGAAAGGTGTACATGGCCACACAACTGACCGATGCTTTCGCGCGCAAGTTTTACTATTTGCGTCTGTCGATTACCGATGTGTGTAACTTTCGTTGCACATACTGCCTGCCGGATGGCTACAAGCCCGGCGGCGTCACCAATAAAGGTTTTCTCTCCGTCGATGAAATTCGTCGGGTGACTCGCGCCTTTGTCAATCTGGGCACCGAAAAAGTGCGCCTGACCGGTGGCGAACCTTCTCTGCGTCGTGATTTTACCGACATCATTGCCGCCGTGCGTGAAAACGAGGCGATTCGTCAACTGGCGGTGACCACCAACGGCTACCGTCTGGCGCGTGATGCCGCCCACTGGCGCGATGCGGGTTTGACCGGCATTAACGTCAGCGTTGATAGCCTTGATGCGCGTCAGTTCCACGCGATTACCGGGCAGGATAAATTCCAGCAGGTGATGGCGGGCATCGACGCCGCGTTTGATGCCGGTTTTGCAAAAGTTAAAGTCAACACCGTGCTAATGCGCGATGTGAATCATCATCAGCTCGATACTTTTCTTGGCTGGATCCAGACGCGCCCCATTCAACTGCGTTTCATCGAACTGATGGAGACGGGTGAGGGCAGCGAACTGTTCCGTAAACACCACATCTCCGGTCAGGTGTTGCGTGACGAACTGTTGCGTCGCGGCTGGATCCACCAGCTACGCCAGCGCAGTGACGGCCCGGCGCAGGTGTTCTGTCACCCCGATTATGAGGGTGAAATCGGCCTCATCATGCCGTACGAAAAAGATTTCTGTGCCACCTGCAACCGTCTGCGCGTCTCCTCCGTGGGTAAACTTCATCTCTGCCTGTTCGGCGAGGGTGGCGTCAGCCTGCGTGATTTGCTGGAAGACGATGGGCAACAAGACGCGCTCGAAGCGCGTATCTCGCTTGCGTTGCGTGAGAAAAAGCAGACCCATTTCCTGCACCAGAACAACACCGGTATTACCCAGAACCTCTCATACATCGGCGGTTAACGCCGCTTGAACAAGGAGTATTCCATGAGTCAGGTAAGCGCTGAATTTATCCCGACCCGCATTGCTATTCTGACAGTATCGAATCGCCGTGGCGAAGAGGACGATACCTCTGGTCATTTTCTGCGGGATTCCGCGCAGGAAGCGGGACATCAGGTTATCGATAAAGCAATTGTCAAAGAGAACCGTTACGCCATTCGCGCGCAGGTGTCAGCATGGATTGCCAGTGATGAGGTGCAGGTGGTGTTGATCACCGGCGGCACGGGCCTGACTGAAGGCGACCAGGCACCGGAAGCGCTGCTGCCGCTATTTGATCGCGAAGTGGAAGGCTTTGGTGAAGTGTTTCGTATGCTGTCATTTGAAGAGATCGGCACGGCCACGCTGCAGTCGCGCGCAGTGGCGGGCGTGGCCAACAAAACGCTAATTTTTGCGATGCCGGGTTCCACCAAAGCCTGCCGCACGGCGTGGGACAATATCATCGCGCCGCAGCTTGATGCCCGTACGCGTCCTTGTAATTTTCACCCACATTTGAAGAATTAATAAGTATGTCGCAACTGACTCACATAAACGCCGCCGGTGAAGCGCACATGGTGGATGTCTCCACAAAAGCGGAGACCGTGCGCGAAGCGCGCGCCGAAGCCTTTGTCACCATGCGCAGCGAAACACTGGCCATGATTATCGACGGCAGCCACCATAAGGGCGATGTGTTCGCCACCGCGCGTATCGCCGGGATTCAGGCAGCAAAGCGCACCTGGGAGCTCATCCCGCTGTGCCATCCGTTGCTATTGAGCAAAGTGGAAGTCCAGCTCCAGGCACAGCCGGAACACAACCGTGTCCGTGTTGAATCGTTGTGTCGTCTTACCGGCAAAACCGGGGTGGAAATGGAAGCGCTGACGGCGGCGTCCGTCGCCGCGTTGACCATTTACGACATGTGCAAAGCGGTGCAAAAAGACATGGTGATTGGCCCGGTGCGCCTGCTGGCGAAAAGCGGCGGCAAGTCTGGCGATTTTAAGGCGGATTCGAATGATTAAGGTTTTGTTCTTTGCTCAGGTTCGCGAACTGGTTGGTACGGATACGCTGGACGTCGCGGCAGATTTCCCAACGGTGGAAGCGCTGCGTCAGCATCTGGCGACTAACAGCAACCGTTGGGCGCTGGCGCTGGAAGACGGCAAGCTGCTGGCGGCGGTAAACCAGACGCTGGTGAGCTTTGATCATCCGCTGACGGCGGGTGATGAAGTGGCTTTCTTTCCCCCGGTGACGGGAGGCTGAGATGGCTGAAACGAAAATTGTGGTCGGGCCTGCGCCGTTCAGCGTGGGGGACGAGTATCCCTGGCTGGCGGCACGCGACGAAGACGGTGCGGTGGTGACCTTTACTGGTAAAGTGCGCAACCATAATCTCGGCGACAGCGTGAAGGCGCTTACGCTGGAGCACTATCCGGGGATGACGGAAAAAGCGCTGGCGGAGATTGTCGATGAGGCGCGGGTGCGCTGGCCGCTGGGACGCATCACGGTGATTCACCGGATTGGCGAACTGTGGCCGGGCGATGAAATCGTCTTTGTTGGCGTCACCAGTTCGCACCGTAGCAGTGCGTTTGAGGCCGGTCAGTTCATTATGGACTATCTAAAGACGCGTGCGCCGTTCTGGAAGCGTGAAGCCACGCCGGAAGGCGAGCGCTGGGTGGAAGCCCGTGACAGCGATCGGCAGGCGGCTAAACGCTGGTAGCACGAAATTGTGATACGCTTATCCAGAGTGGTCACTTTCAATCAGGAGATTATCATGGACCGATTTCCACGATCCGAATCAATCGTGCAGGCGCGTTCCGGCCTGCAAACTTATATGGCGCAGGTATACGGCTGGATGACGGTCGGGTTGCTGCTTACCGCGTTTATTGCGTGGTATGCGGCGAATACGCCAGCCGTCATGATGTTCGTTTTTTCCAGCAAAATTACGTTCTTCGGTTTAATCATCGCCCAACTGGCGCTGGTCTTTGTGCTGTCTGGGTTGGTGCATAAACTCAGTGCAGGTATGGCGACGACGCTGTTTATGCTCTATTCGGCGCTAACCGGGCTCACACTTTCCAGTATTTTTATCGTCTACACTTACTCCTCCATCGCCAGCACCTTCGTGGTGACCGGCGGGATGTTTGGAGTGATGAGCCTGTGGGGATACACCACGAAGCGCGATCTGAGCGGCTGGGGCAACATGCTGTTTATGGCGCTGATTGGCATCATCCTGGCCTCACTGGTGAACTTCTGGCTGAAAAGCGAGGCGCTGATGTGGGCGGTGACCTATATTGGCGTGGTGGTGTTTGTTGGGCTGACCGCCTATGACACCCAGAAGCTGAAGAACATTGGCGAGCAAATCGATGTGCGCGACAGTTCTAACCTGCGTAAATATTCGATTCTCGGTGCGCTGACGCTGTATCTGGACTTTATCAACCTGTTCCTGATGCTGCTGCGTATTTTAGGCAATCGCCGTTGAGTTCGTTGTGCCGGATGGCGGCTACGCCTTATCCGGCCTACGAAATGATGCCGAGGGCGGTGACGAGGTATTACTTCGCCATCGCCTTCTCGTTCTTCGCCCGCAGCTTCTTCGCCCGACTCTCCAGCACCAGATAGCAGATCAGCGCCAGCAATAAGGGAATAAAGTAATACAGCACGCGGTAGGCGAGCAGGGCGGCAATAATCGCGCCTTGCGACGTGTCTTCCCCCGCCAGCAGCGCGATAAACACCGCTTCCAGAACGCCAATTCCCGCCGGAATGTGGACAATCACTCCCGCGATACTGCTGACCAGCAGCACGCCCAGCACGAAGAAATAATTCACCTCCTGGCCCAGCAGCAACCAGATAATCGCCCCCATCACCATCCAGTTGGCGCTGGAGATAGCCATCTGGGCCAGCGCAAATTTCCACGACGGTAGCACCAGTTTCTGCCCTTTGATCGTCATATGACGGTGTTTTGCGAAAGCGCAGAACCACAGATAAATAGCGATGATTAACAGCAGCACCACGCCGAGAATACGCAGCGTGCCCTCGTCGATATACCAGTGGGCAGGCAGTTGCACCACGCCAAAGGTGAAGATGATCCCGCCAAGCAAAATATAGCCCAGCCAGTTGGTGGTGATGCTAAGAGAGAAGATACGTGTGATGGTGCCACCTGGCAGGCCGAGGCGGGAATAGAGCCGGTAGCGCATACCAATGCCGCCGACCCAGGTACTGAGCGTCAGGTTAAAGGCATAGCAAATAAACGACACCAGAATCACTTGTCGCTTTGCCAGCTTGTGACCGCAATAGGCGCGGCCCAACAGGTCATAGCAGCCATAGAGCAGATAGCTGAGGATCACCAGCCCGACGGCGCTCAGCAACGCAACCCGGTTGTAGTCGCGGATCACCGTCCAGACGTCTTCCCAGTTCACCTTTTTGGCGTAGACCACCAGCAGCACAATCACGGCGATAAAAAACAGCCAGGTGAGGATCTTTTTTGCCAGCCGCCAGCGCGGATGTGATTTTGCCATCAGGGTTTGGCTCCTGTGTTCTGTACTTCTACCCGATCCTGCGTTTCCATCTCGGGCTGGGCTGGCGGATCCACCTGCGCGAGATGGGGAGTATGCGCCGGAAGCCAGCCGACCAGCGCCGGGAAGTGACGTAAGAAGTGGAACGCCAGCACGCTTTTGGTCAGGTTCCACCAGTTGCGTCTCGGCAGCATCGACTCATCGACCTGCTTACAGTCTTCGGCAATGATCGCGTTAAGGTTGTCGCGCAGCGTCTGGTTGAACTGGCGATCGTGCACGATCAGGTTGGCTTCCAGATTAAGCGACAGGCTGAGCGGGTCGAGATTGCTGGAGCCGACCGTCGCCCAGTGGTCATCCATCAGCGCCACTTTGCCATGCAGTGGCTTGCGGCGATATTCGTAAACCTGGACATCGCCTTTCACCAGATAGTTGTACAGCAGACGGGCTCCGACCTTCACAATTGGCATATCCGGCTCCCCCTGCACGATCAGTTTGACGCGCACGCCGCGGCGGGCGGCTTTGCGCATGGCGTGCAGTAACCGGTAACCGGGAAAGAAGTAGGCGTTGGCGATAATCACTTCCCGCCGTGCCTGGGTGAGCATTTTCAGGTAGTGACGTTCGATATCGTCGCGGTGCTCGTCGTTGTCGCGCCAGACGAACAGCGCCTGCGCCTCGCCGGGCTGGCGGTTCTCTTCAGCACGGTGATGACGGCGCCACCAGCGGCGTACTGCACTCTGCCCGGGAAGGTTTTCCACTTCAAACTGCAGTATATCGGCGACGACAGGTCCTTCCACGCGCACCGCGTAGTCCTGCTTGGCTTCCGGGCCATAGTCGGACATATGTTCATCGGAATAGTTGATCCCGCCGATAAACGCCACCCGGTCGTCTATCACCACAATCTTGCGATGCATACGGCGAAAGACGTTGGTGCGCATACCAAAGATCCGGGGACGCGGATCGTAATAACGAAACACCACGCCTGCCGAGGTCAGTTCGCCAACGAATGCATCGCTCAGGTCCGGTGAGCCGTAGCCGTCCAGCAGCACTTCCGCCTTCACGCCGCGTTTTGCTGCGGTCAGCAGAGCCGCATGAAGCTGTTTTCCTACCTCATCTTCAAACCAGATGAAAGTTTCGAGAATAATTCTTTGCTGCGCATCGGCTATTGCCGCAAACACAGCGGGATAATACTGGTCGCCGTTTTCCAGTAACTGGATCTGATTACCTTCACGCCAGCCACATTTCATAGATGGATCTCCGCGCTAAGGGGGGCATGGTCAGAGAGATGCCGCCAGTTGCGCAGCGGTAGCGCTGTCGGCGAACTGGCATTGGCATTTTTCACGTAAATACGATCAAGGCGCAGCAGCGGCAGGCTGACAGGAAAGGTCCGTGCCGGGCGGCCGCGGGCGCGGGTGAAAATTTCCTCCAGGCCCGCGGCTTTTAAGGAATGGTTTGCCTTTTGCCGCCAGTCGTTGAAATCACCGGCCACCACCACCGGTTCACCGTCGGGCAGGGCGTTGACCCAGTCTGTCAGCAGGGTAAGTTGCGCCTGCCGGTGAGCTTCACGCAGGCCGAGGTGAACACTCATCACATGAATCGGTTTCCCGAGTTGCGGCGGAACAATACGGCAATAGAGCACGCCGCGCTTTTCACTGCTGCCGACCGAAACATCACGATTTTCATAATGTTCAATAGGATAGCGTGACAGCACCGCGTTGCCATGATGCCCTTGCGGGTAGACGGCGTTACGCCCGTAAGCGTAGTCACTCCACATCGTGTCGGCGAGAAATTCGTAGTGCGTGGTATCCGGCCAGTTTTCGACGTGCAGCGGATGCACTTCGTGCGCGCCCATCACCTCCTGCAGGCAGACAATGTCGGCGCCAACCGTACGAACGGCATCACGCAGTTCCGGTAAAATGAAGCGCTTGTTAAAGGCGGTAAAGCCTTTATGCGTATTGATGGTGAGCACGGTGAATGAAAAATTTCGTGTCGATTGAGTCATTTTTCTCCTGTTGGCGTCACTCTTCTGATTGAAATAGTGTAGTCGTCGTCACAAAAAGGTGCGGTGTTACGGAATTTTCCGTAAAGTGCGGTACTCTGAGTCATTAGAGAAAAATCCTTCAGGAGAAAAGCCATGAGGTGGCAACAACGAGTTCGTGTCGCAACGGGGTTAAGTTGCTGGCAGATTATGTTGCATTTACTGGTCGTGGCGTTGTTGGTCGTAGGCTGGAAGAGTGGCACGCTGGTGCACGTTGGCCTGGGATTATGCGTAGTGTATGGCGTGACCGTATTACTGATGCTGGCGTTACAGCGTCATCACGAGCAGCGCTGGCGCGAAGTCGCCGACGTGCTGGAAGAACTCACCACCACCTGGTATTTCGGCGCGGCGCTGATTGCGTTGTGGCTGCTGTCCCGGGTTTTACAAAACAACGTCTTGTTGGCGTTAGCGGGACTGGCAATCCTGGCCGGACCCGCTGTGGTTTCGCTGCTGGCGAAAGACAAAAAGTTACATGATTTTGCGTCTAAACATCGCATACGCCGCTGATCCCGTTGTGGTCGCTATCACCAGTAGCGGCCACAAGCTTCCCCAGACAATCTGCAAACTCGCATCTTTCAAATAGATCTGCTTGGTGATATCCGTGAAATGACGGATCGGGTTTATCCATGTCAGATTCTGTAACCAGACCGGCATGTTCTCGACCGGAGAGACGTAGCCCGACAGTAAAATTGCCGGCATCATAAAGACGAATACGCCGATAAACGCCTGCTGCTGCGTGGAGCAGAGTGAGGAGATCAACAGGCCAAATCCCACCAGCGACAGCCCGTAAATCACCATCGTGAAGTAAAACAGCGCCAGCGACCCGGCAAACGGGATCTGATACGCCCAGATACCGATTGCCAGCACGATAGAGGCCTGGCCGGTGGCGACAATCAGTGCAGGAACCGCTTTACCGATAAATATTTGCCAGGTGGTGAGCGGGGAGACCAACAGCTGATCCAGCGTGCCCTGTTCGCGCTCGCGCGCGACAGACAGCGAGGTAACGATCATCACGCCAATGGTGGTGATCATCGCGATCAGTGACGGCACCACAAACCATTTGTAGTCGAGGTTAGGGTTGTACCAGTTGCGCACCACCAGCTCGCTGTTGTTCGGCTTCGGCTTGCCCTCCATCAACTCCTGCTGATAGTTCTTCACGATTTGCTGGAGATAGTTGGCGGCGATCTGCGCGCTGTTCGAGTTACGACCATCAAGTATTAACTGCATGGGCGCAGACTGAAAGGTATCCAGATTGCGCGAGAAATCCGCCGGAAAACGCACCAGCAGCAGCGCTTTTTGCGTATCGATTGTGGGCTGAATTTCCTGCGGGCTTTTCAGTAGCAGGATGTGGGTAAAGGCTTTGGCACGGGCAAAGCGTTGGGTCAGCTCCACCGAATGCTTGCCGTTGTCTTCGTTATAGATGGCGATGGTGGCGTTAGTCACTTCCAGCGTTGCGGCAAAGGGAAACAAAAGCACCTGAATCAGTACCGGCAAAATTAAAATCGCGCGGGTCTGCGGCTCGCGCAGCAGCGACTGCAATTCTTTGCGGATTAACGTCCATAAACGATGAAACATGCGCGTCTCCCTAATCCAGCCGACGTTTGGTTTTCAGCCACGTCAGACCAATAAACATCACCGCTGAGGCGATCAAAAACAGCACGTTGACCACCAGCACCACCGGGATATTACCGGCGAGAAACAGGCTTTGCAGGGTGCTGACGAAGTAGCGCGCCGGAATAATATAGGTCACCGCGCGGATCACCGCAGGCATACTGTCTATTTGAAAAATAAAGCCTGACAGCATAATCGACGGCAAAAAGGCGGCGTTAAGCGCCACCTGGGCGGCATTAAACTGGTTGCGGGTGATGGTGGAGATCAGAAGTCCCATCCCCAGCGTGCTGAACAAAAACAGGCTGGTGATGAAAAACAGCAGCAGAAGCGATCCGCGATACGGGACGCCGAGAATAAACACCGACACCAGCATACACAGCAGCATCGCCAGCATGCCGAGGAAGTAGTAGGGGATGAGCTTGCACAACAGCAGTTCGGCGCGCGTCACTTCCGTGGAGAGCAACGCTTCCATGGTCCCGCGTTCCCATTCGCGCGCCACCACCAGCGAGGTGAGGATCGCGCCGATCACCGTCATGATGATGGTCACTGCGCCCGGGATAATAAAATGCTGGCTGATTGCCGCAGGGTTAAACCAGTAGCGGGTTTGCACCTCAATCAGTGGTTCAAACGTTTCCCCGCGATCTTCCGCTCGCTGCATCTGCCAGATTTGCCAGATCCCTTCCACATAGCCCTGCACGAAGTTGGCGGTATTGGGTTCACTGCCGTCGGTGATTACCTGAATGGGTGCGGTGTCGTTGGCGCGCGCCATCTGCTGGGCGAAATCGACCGGAATGACCACCAGACCGCGAATACGTCCGGCCTGCATCTTTTCAATCAGCGCCTGGCGGTTATCGCTGATGGTGGCGTCGATGTACGGTGAGCCGGTCATCGCATGGGTAAAGTCCAGCGCCTCTTCGCTTTGCTGCTCAAGCAGGATCCCCACCCGCAACTTGCTGGAGTCAAGGTTAATGCCGTAGCCAAAAATAAACAGCAGCAGCAGTGGGATCACCACGGCGATCAGCCAGCTACTGGGATCGCGGACAATCTGCCGCGTCTCTTTGACGCACAGCGCCCGTACGCGACGCCAGGAGAGAAGGCGGTTACGCATTGGCATGCTCCTTATCCCAGTCGTTAATTAGCCGGATAAAAGCCTGCTCCATGGTCGGGTCCGGCGTGTCGTCATCGGCGGCCTGCGCTTTCAGATCGTCCGGCGTACCGCTGGCAATCAGTTTCCCGCGATAGACCAGTCCGATGCGGTCGCAGTATTCCGCTTCGTCCATAAAGTGGGTCGTCACCATCACCGTCACGCCTTTTTCCACCATGCTGTTGATATGCAGCCAGAACTCTCGGCGGGTGAGGGGATCGACACCAGAAGTGGGCTCGTCAAGAAACAGAATGTCCGGTTCATGCATCAGCGAACAGGCCAGCGCCAGACGCTGCTTAAAGCCCAGCGGCAGTTCGTCGGTGGCATGCGAAGCGATGCTCTTCAGACCAAACGCCTCGCTCATGCGGGCGATTTTTTCGTTCTGCGCGCGTCCCCGCAGACCATAAACGCCGGAGAAAAAGCGCAGGTTTTGCTCCACCGTCAGGTTGCCGTAGAGCGAGAACTTTTGCGCCATATAGCCAAGATGCTGGCGAGCTTTGCCGGAGCTGACCTTCAGATCCATGTCCAACACCAATGCTTTCCCGGACGTGGGCACCAGCAG
This sequence comes from Citrobacter sp. RHB20-C16, assembly GCF_013890155.1. NCBI lineage: Bacteria > Pseudomonadati > Pseudomonadota > Gammaproteobacteria > Enterobacterales > Enterobacteriaceae > Citrobacter > Citrobacter sp. RHB20-C16. Next base: position 1,780,613 of record NZ_CP057630.1, read on the forward strand.
GCCGCACATCATTTTAAAGGTTGTCGATTTTCCCGCGCCGTTGGGGCCCAGCAGGCCAAAAATTTCTCCGCGCTGGACGGCAAAATCAACGTGGTCAGTGGCGGCAAAATCGCCGAATTTTTTGGTCAGCGCTTTCGCTTCAATCACCGTTTCGCCTGGCGTTCCCTCTACGGTATGCAAAATGGCGCCCAGCGGCGATTCAGAGGTCGCGGCACCGCCCAGCAGATCGATAAACGCATCTTCGAAGCGTGGCGCAGTCTCGCTGATGTCGAGTTCCGGCATGCCGTTGCCATGGCGAATGTCGTCCGCTGTGGCCTCTTTTTTCAGGATCAGACGCACCGATTTCCCCTGAATCATGCCGTCGCTAACCTGCGGCAGTTTTAACGCCCGCTGGAGCAGTTTCCGGTTGTTTTCCTGCGGGCTGTGCATCAAAAAACTGCGTCCCGCCATGGTTTGTGTCAGTTGGGTCGGCTCCCCCTGATACAGCAGTTCGCCTTCGTTCATCAGCAGCACGTCCCGACACTGTTCGGCTTCATCCAGATAGGAGGTGCTCCACAGGATCAGCATCCCGTCTCCCGCCAGTTCGTGCACCATCTGCCACAGTTCGCGACGTGAGATGGGGTCAACGCCGACGCCAGGTTCATCCAGCAGCAGCACTTTGGGTTCGCCGACCAATGTACAGGCCAGCCCCAGCTTTTGTTTCATCCCGCCGGACAGTTTTCCCGCCAGACGTCCGGTAAACGGGCCGAGCGAGGTAAATTCCAGCAGACGGGCAAAGGTTTTTTCCCGCACCTCGCCCGTCACGCTGCGTAAATCCGCGTAAAGATTGAGGTTCTCCATTACAGTGAGATCCTCATACAGACCGAATTTCTGCGGCATGTAACCGAGCACAGCATGCAGCGCGCTGTCGTTTTTGATTGGATCAAAGCCAATCACCGTTGCGCTACCGCCATCCGGCTTCAGCAAGCCCGCCAGCATTCGCATCAGCGTGGTTTTCCCGGCGCCATCCGGCCCCACCAGACCGGTTACATACCCGGCGTGAATCGTACAATCGAGTGGGGCGACCGCCGGCTTTTCCAGTCCGGAAAAACGCTTAGTCACCCTGCTCAGCGTGATGACGGCGTCATTCATGTCCAGCCTCGTTGCCGAACTTCACCGTCATCGGCATGCCCTGGCGCAGCGCGTCGTCGGCATCGGTGACCACAATGCGCAGACGGTAAACCAGATCGGTACGCAGGTCCGGTGTCTCTACCGTTTTCGGCGTGAATTCTGCCGTCGGAGAGACAAAGCCGATTTTACCGTGATAAGGCTTGTCGGGACGTCCATCGGTATACAGCAGGATTTCGCGTCCCGGCTGTGCCTGAGAAAGATGACGTTCGTCGACGTAGGCGCGCACCCAGACTGGTCGGGTGAGAGAGAGCGTCAGCACGGTGCCTCCTGCGCTGAGCATGCTGCCAGGTTCGACCGCACGAGTTAGCAGCGTGCCGTTCGAGGGGGCGACAAGCGTGGTGTCATGGAGATCGAGTTCCGCCTGTGCCAACTGCGCCTGTGCCTGTTCAAGGCTGGCTTTCGCCTGGGCGATATCCTGTTCGCGATTACCGGAACGGTACTGACTCAGTTTGTCCTGCGCGGATTTCAACGTGGCCAGCGCCTGGTCGCGGGAAGAACGGGCGTTTTCCAGATCGTTAGCGGAAATAGTGCGGCTTTTCCACAATCCCTGCTGTCGGTTGTAGAAATTCTGTGCGTAATCATAGGCAGCCTGGGCCTGTTTCACCGCTGCCGCCACCTGCGCAATCTCTTCCTGACGATAGCCCGCCAGCATCAAATCGTACTGGGCCTGGGCGACGGAAACGCCTGCTTTTGCCTGCATCAGGGCGTTCTCATAAGGAGCATGATCCAGTTCACCCAGCACCTGTCCCGTTTTAATGGTATCCCCTTCATCCACCGCCAGCGACGCGAGTCGGCCTCCGACGCGAAAGCTGAGGTTAACGGTACGGATGTCCACGTTGCCGTAGAGCGTCAGTCCGTTATCCTGCCGGCTTTGATACCACCATGTGCCACCCGCAATCACGGCGAGCAGTGCCGCAATCACCAGCCCGATAACGACAGGTTTTTTCATCACTCCAGACTCCTTTGCGATAACCCTTGCAGAATAAGATCGATATGGCAGGTCACGGTCTGCGTAATCAGTGCAGTTTTTTCTTCATCAAACTGCGACCAGCCGGTACGTAACAAAATGGTTTCTTTACCAAGACGGAACGCCAGCACTTCGCCGAGCAGCGCGTGGGTATGCAGAATCATGCGCGTATCGCTGGCGTCGCAGCCGGTATACGCGGCGATAAGACGAGTGAGATGACTGTGCAGCGGCTCAATAACCTGCTCGTGCACCCGTTGATAAGCTGCGGTAGGGGAGAGCTGTTCACGCGAGATAAATTTGCTCAGATTGACGGTGTCCTCCTGGGTCAACAGCATGATCATGTTTTTGCAGGCACGCAGAATCAGTTCGCGCATGGCCGTACGGTCGGGATGAGGCTCGGCGAATAAGCGTTCGGCTTCTTCCGCGTGTGGCCGAAACTGCCCGCCAATAAAATCGGCAATCCACTGGGCGCAGGCGAGGTATAAATCCTCTTTTGAGCCAAAATAGTAGGTAATGGCGGCAATATTTTGTCCGGCCTGCGCGGCAATGTCGCGGGTGGTGGCATGCAGGCCATACTCGCCAAACTGTGCCAGTGCGGCGGCAATCAGCTGGCTTTTGGCCTGTTCACCTTTCGTGGTCATGGTGGGTGTATTCATCACGCGACCTAATTCTTAATCAATCGATTGATTAAGATTATGACTGAATATTCTCCTTGTCCAGTCTGGTCGTTTATTTTGTCTTTTCCAGTGACCGGGATAATTTATGCGGTGTGTCACAAAAACTGCTACACTCCGCCCCTTCATGACATTGTGGTTTTTGTCATTCCCAAATTGTATGCATCTCCCTGAAAACGACACCGGGAACGGTCGGGGCGGTTCGGAGTAGTTATGTCTTTTGATTCCCTGGGTTTAAATCCTGATATTCTGCGCGCCATTGCCGAGCAGGGTTACCGTGAACCTACCCCTATTCAGCAACAGGCGATCCCTGCCGTGCTGGAAGGTCGCGACCTGATGGCGAGTGCGCAGACCGGTACCGGTAAAACGGCGGGCTTTACGCTGCCGCTGTTACAGCACCTTATTACCAAACAGCCGCATGGCAAAGGGCGTCGCCCGGTGCGTGCGCTGATCCTGACGCCAACGCGTGAGCTGGCGGCGCAGATTGGTGAAAACGTCCGTGATTACAGCAAGTATCTGAACATTCGCTCGCTGGTGGTTTTTGGCGGCGTGAGTATTAACCCGCAGATGATGAAACTGCGCGGTGGCGTCGATGTGTTGGTGGCAACGCCGGGCCGCTTGCTGGACCTGGAACACCAGAACGCGGTGAAGCTGGACCAGATTGAGATTCTGGTGCTGGATGAAGCGGACCGTATGCTGGATATGGGCTTTATTCACGATATTCGCCGCGTGTTAGCGAAACTGCCGGCGAAGCGTCAGAACCTGCTGTTTTCCGCGACGTTCTCTGATGAGATCAAAGCGCTGGCCGAAAAGCTGTTGCATAACCCGCTGGAAATTGAAGTGGCGCGTCGCAACACGGCGTCTGAGCAGGTGACGCAGCACGTCCATTTTGTCGATAAGAAACGCAAGCGCGAACTGTTGTCGCAGATGATCGGTCAGGGCAACTGGCAGCAGGTACTGGTCTTTACCCGCACCAAACACGGCGCCAATCACCTGGCGGAACAGCTCAACAAAGATGGTATCCGCAGCGCAGCGATCCACGGTAACAAGAGCCAGGGGGCGCGTACCCGTGCGTTGGCGGATTTCAAATCAGGCGATATCCGCGTGCTGGTGGCGACTGACATTGCGGCGCGTGGTCTGGACATCGAAGAACTGCCGCACGTGGTGAACTACGAGCTGCCGAACGTTCCGGAAGATTATGTGCATCGTATCGGTCGTACTGGACGTGCAGCCGCTACCGGTGAAGCGCTGTCGCTGGTTTGTGTTGATGAACACAAACTGCTGCGTGACATTGAAAAACTGCTGAAAAAAGAGATCCCACGTATTACCACGCCGGGCTATGAGCCAGATCCCTCGATCAAAGCTGAGCCGATCCAGAATGGTCGTCAGCAGCGTAGCGGTGGTGGCGGTCGGGGCCGTGGTCAGGGACAAGGGCAGGGCGCGGGTCGCGCTCAGCAGCCGCGTCGTCAGGACGGTGGCGCGTCGAAAGGTAAACCGCGTGGCGCAGAAGGCAAACCGGCTGGTGAAAAGCCACGTCCACCGCGTCGCCCGCGCAGAATTACACCCGTACAGTAAGGGGGTCAGGAAGGCCTGATACTCTGAGAAATGTTACGTTCACTTTGTATTCAGTGATTCTCTGAAACCGCAGTACACGTGAACGTGCAAGGGAGGCTCACCGCCGCCTCCCTTGCAACCCTGGCTCCCGGCAAGGAAAATCGCCACTTCGTGGTTCATTCGTCTTATGCCGTCTGCCTGTCGGGTCGGGGTCGAGCCTGCATCCATGCAGGCCGTCCCCTCCGCCCGCTTCCCTGCGGGCGGCCCCGGTCAGCCGCCAACGCCTCATCGATTTTCACGCCGGACCAATGCCATCGCTTCAATTCTCTGCCTTTCAGCTAAATTCACTTCGCTGTAAAAAAAAGCAAACCGTGGAGATGGTCAGGTATGGATAGGTCCGGCTGAAAATTGCCGACGCGTTTCCGTAAGGCCGGGAGAACCCGCAGGGATGCGGGTTCAGGGCGCGCGAAGCAGGGATGCTGAGTCGTGCCCGGCCCGGTAGCCTGAAGGAATAAGCGGAGGGTATCGCGAAGCGACAATTTTCCAGCCGGGAGCCAGGATTGTTAAGGAGGCGGCGACGAGCCTCCTTAACCCGTTCACAGGTACTGGTGTACCAGATTGGCTGCGAACATGAGGTGAACGGTACTCGTCCCACAGGGGCATATGCTTCTCAAAGCGTATACGCCCCCTCACTCCCCCGCATTCTGCGATTTCAACACAATAGAACAGGTATACCGTCCCGCCGGGTGAATTGAAATCGTGGTCTCGAACACTTTCCCGTCACGATCCCGATAGCGCCGTACGATGCGCATCCCCGGAGAGTCGGGCTCGACATTCAGTATCTTGGCGATTTTCTTCGGTACGCCAACGGCGGTGATCGTCTGATGCACTTCGTGACTCTTAATTCCGTAGTGCGTTTCGATCAGATCGCTAATCAGCGAGTGCGGATCGTCGCGGATGAACGCGCGTAGCCTGGAATAATCGGTGCTGGCGTAACTGTCCGTCCAGCAAATAGGCGCATCCGGGTTTTGCGCATCCTCACGAATACTGGCGATATGTAGCCAGCGTGAACCGGGCGGGCAATCTATCAGTTGGGAAAGCTCAATATCCGCTACAATCTCATCGATCTTCTTAATCACCCGCAGGTTGTTTTTCGCCAACAGCAGCAGATCTTCCAGATGTGACAACGGATGGTTAACCCCGCTCGCCTGCGGTTCGCATACGCGCGTGCCAGCGCCTTTACGTCGCGAAATCAACCCCTGTTCCGTTAATTCCCTCAGCGCTTCGCGCATGGTGTGACGACTCACTTGCCAGGTTTCGCACAGTTCCATTTCTGTCGGAAACAGTGAACCGGGCGGGTAAGTTCCCGTCGAGATTTGATGAGCCAGTTCACGGGCTATCCGTTTGTACAGAGATTCTTTCATCGCAGTTTCGTCAAATAATTAATGATCACAGTCACAGAAATGACTACGGGCTATTCCCTGGATTCGTCATGATTATTATAAATGTCCGTACATTTTAAATGTACGGACATTTATATATGTTCGGACATTTTTGTTGGCCCGATTGCGTCGTAAACCGGGTCAGACGCTCATCTTATCATTATCAGATTGAACCGGGGGATTTATGGCTTCGAATGTAATGGATTCTGTTTTATTTAGAGATTCTTTTGGTACACCCGCAATGCGCGCCGTGTTTGATGACTACGAACTTATTCGCAAGTATGTCGAAGTGGAGGTGGCGCTCGCCAAAGCGCAGGCGCGTTGCGGAGTGATCCCGGAAGCGGCAGCCAAAGAGATCGCTGAGAAGTGCAATGCCGATACGCTGGATTTCGATTTGTTACGTCATGAGACGGAAATCGTCGGTTATCCGATCCTGCCGCTTGTACACCAGATTTCAAAGCAAGCCGGAGAGTCTGGCGGCTATGTGCACTGGGGGGCGACGACGCAGGATATTATGGACACGGCGGTGGTACTGCAAATCCGTGATGCCTTTGAACTGATCGAGGCGGACATGAACCGGTTACGTGCAACGCTGGCTGACCTGGCGCTGCGCTATCGGGATACGCCGATGGCCGGACGTACCCACTTACAGCAGGCGCTGCCAGTGACGTTTGGTTATAAAGCCGCTATCTGGCTGGACATGTTTGAACGCCACGCCGAACGTTTGCAACAGGCGCGTCCGCGCGTGTTGGTCGGTGAATTTGCCGGGGCCGCCGGAACGCTGGCATCGCTGGGCGACAAAGGATTGCCGGTACAAAAAGCGCTGATGGAAGAGTTAGGTCTTAACGTCCCGACCTCCACCTGGCACGTAGCGCGCGACGGCTTCGCAGAGGCGGTGAACCTGCTGGCGGTCATCACCGGTTCGCTAGGGAAGATTGCTTATGACGTGATGCTGATGGCATCGAACGAGTTTGGCGAACTGTATGAACCGTTCGTTAAAGGCCGTGGTGCCAGCAGCACTATGCCGCAAAAACGCAATCCTATCTCCAGCGAACTCATGCTGGCCTGTGCAAAAGGCGTTCGTCAACAGGCCGGGCTGATGTTGGATGCGATGGTTCAGGATCTGGAACGCGCCACCGGACCGTGGCACGCGGAGTGGATTGCGATCCCGGAAAGTTTCGTCCTGAGCGCAGGGGCGCTGCATCAGGCCAACTTTATGCTGGCAGGACTGGAGGTCGATGAAGCGGCAATGTTGCGCAATCTTGGGATGACCAACGGCCTGATTGTGGCAGAAGCGGTGATGATGGGGCTGGCTCCGTACATCGGCCGCCAGGATGCCCATGATGTCGTCTATGACGCCTGTCGTATCGTCAACGAGAAGGGCGGTCACTTGGCCGACGTACTGAACGCTATGCCGACAGTGGCACAACGACTGGATCCGCAACTGATTAACCAACTGACCGATCCGGCAAATTATCTGGGAATGGCGCCGGAAATGGTCGATCAGGTGCTGGCCAAATATCAGTCACGGAAATGAACATGATTGTGCTAACGCAATAAGGATAGCGCTATGTCTACGAATTTTGTCATGGGCAAGAAACTTCTCTCATTTCTGATCCCGCTGGTAATCGGTGCCGTCATTTGGTTTATTCCCGTTCCTGAAGGGTTAACCCCGGCGGCCTGGCATATGTTTGCGATTTTTGCCGCCACCATTGCGGCAATCCTGACCCAGCCGCTCCCTTCGGGGGCGGTTATGCTGATTGCGCTTTGCGTGGTGATCTTCAGCAAAACGTTGACTGAGGCGAAGGCACTGTCAGGCTTTGCCTCTGGCACGGTATGGTTGATTTTCTGCGCCTACGTGCTCTCGCTGGGGTTTGTGACCTCCGGACTGGGAAAACGTATTGCCTATAAAATGCTGTCGCTGTTTGGCGGAAGCAGTCTGGGAATTGCCTATTCGCTCGGTGTTTCTGACCTGATTATGGCCCCGGCGATGCCGTCGGTGACGGCGCGGTCTGGCGGGATTATTTTCCCGATTGCTCGCTCAATCAACGACGTACTCGGTTCGGCTCCTGGCGCGACTGGCAAGCGGATTGGCGATTTCTTGACGATGGTTTGCTTTCAGTTTACGCCGATCACCGGGGCGATATTTTTAACCGGTATGGCGGCAAACCCGCTGGTGGCAAGCCTGGCAAAATCCACGCTGGGTCTGGAGATCACCTGGGGCGGCTGGTTTATTTCTGCCGTCGTTCCAGCGATGGTCTGTTTTTGCCTGATGCCGCTGCTGGTCTATAAGCTGCTGGATCCAGAACTGAAGCATACACCGGAAGCCAAAGCGATGGGTAAACAGTCGCTGGGCGAACTGGGTGTCATGAGCAGTAATGAGAAAAAAGTGGCCGTAGGGTTTGTGCTGGCGCTTGTCGGCTGGGGAACCAGTCTGATTACCGGGATCTCGGCGACATCGGTCGGGCTGGGGCTAGCCGCTTATTTGTTTGCGACCGGGGCCGTCAGTTGGAAAAGTCTCCTCAATGACCATGCGGCGTGGGACACGGTGATCTGGTTCAGCGTGATCATCAGCCTGGCGACGGGTCTGGCGGATCTGGGATTCATCAAATGGATGACGGTGAAGTTGGGTAGCGGGATTCAGGGATTCGGTGCGATGGAAGCATTCATTGTGCTCGGTGTCTTGTACATCTACGTCCATTACCTGTTTGCTACCGCCACGGGGCACGTTGCCGCGTTGTACGCACCATTTGCCGCCACGGCGATTGCAGCCGGCGCACCGCCGATGATGGTGGCTATCTGCTTCGGTATCTTCAGTAACCTGATGTGGGGGAACACCGAGTACGGCGGAGGACCCGGCCCTATCTACTTTGCGCAAGGTTATTTCGAGCGACCACGGTTTTACCGAATCAACCTGTGCGTGGTGACCTTCAACGTCATTATCATTTTCGCGGTTGGCATGCTGTGGTGGAAGCTGCTGGGTTACTATTAAGTCACAGCGCAGTTGCCTGATGGCGCTGCGCTTATTAGGCCTGCGCGCATAGAATTGTCTATAGCCGTAGGCCGGATAAGGCGTAAGCTGCCATCCGACACGTCGAATCCAGGTTGCGAAGCACCTTCCAGAAGCGGCAAAAAAGATACGTTCCAGGTCTGAAATGTGCCACAATAGTGGCTGTTTATACAGTGTTTCAGGTTTTCTCATGGCATTAACCGCTGCGCTTAAAGCGCAAATCGCCGTCTGGTATAAGGCGCTTCAGGAACAGATCCCCGACTTTATCCCCCGTGCGCCGCAGCGGCAGATGATTGCCGATGTCGCGAAAACGCTGACCGGAGAAGAAGGGCGTCATCTGGCGATAGAGGCGCCTACCGGAGTGGGGAAAACCCTGTCCTATCTCATTCCCGGCATTGCCATTGCGCGGGAAGAGCAAAAAACGCTGGTGGTTAGCACCGCCAACGTGGCGTTGCAGGATCAGATCTACAGTAAAGATCTGCCCTTACTGCGCAAAATTATTCCCGATCTTCGCTTTACCGCCGCGTTTGGACGCGGGCGCTATGTGTGTCCGCGAAATCTGACGGCGCTGGCCAGTACTGAACCCACGCAACAGGATCTGCTCGCCTTTCTTGACGATGAACTCACGCCGAACAACCAGGAAGAACAGAAGCGCTGCGCAAAGTTAAAAGGCGACCTCGACAGCTACAAGTGGGACGGCCTGCGCGATCATACGGATATCGCCATTGACGACGACCTCTGGCGACGACTGAGTACCGATAAAGCCAGTTGCCTGAACCGCAACTGCCACTACTACCGCGAGTGCCCGTTTTTTGTCGCCCGTCGCGAGATTCAGGAAGCGGAAGTGGTGGTGGCAAACCATGCGCTGGTGATGGCGGCGATGGAAAGCGAAGCGGTGTTACCGGACCCGAAAAACCTGCTGCTGGTTCTGGATGAAGGCCATCACCTGCCGGATGTCGCCCGCGATGCGCTGGAAATGAGCGCGGAAATTACCGCCTCCTGGTATCGCCTGCAACTGGATCTGTTCAGCAAACTGGTGGCGACTTGCATGGAGCAGTTTCGCCCCAAGACCACGCCGCCGCTGGCGAATCCGGAGCGTCTGAACGCCCATTGCGAAGAGCTGTATGAACTTATCGCGTCACTTAATCACATTCTCAGTCTGTACATGCCTGCCGGGCAGGAAGCGGAACATCGCTTTGCGATGGGGGAACTGCCGGATGAAGTGATGGAGATTTGCCAGCGTCTGGCGAAGCTCACCGAAACGCTGCGCGGTCTGGCGGAGCTGTTTTTGAATGATCTCAGCGAGAAAACCGGCAGCCATGACGTTGTGCGTTTGCATCGGGCTATTTTGCAGATGAACCGGGCGCTGGGGATGTTTGAAGCGCAAAGCAAACTGTGGCGACTGGCCTCGCTGGCCCAGTCATCCGGCGCACCGGTGTCGAAATGGACGACGCGCGAGGTGCGCGACGGGCAACCCCACGTCTGGTTTCACTGCGTGGGGATCCGCGTGAGCGATCAACTCGAGCGATTACTCTGGCGCAGTGTGCCGCATATCATCGTCACCTCCGCCACGCTGCGTTCGCTTAATAGTTTTTCGCGTCTGCAGGAGATGAGCGGCCTGAAGGAAAAAGCCGGAGACCGCTTCGTCGCGCTCGATTCGCCGTTTAACCATGTCGAACAGGGTAAAATTATTATTCCGCAGATGCGCTATGAACCGTTGATCGACAACGAAGAACAGCATATTGCGGAGATGGCGGCTTATTTCCGCGAACAGCTGGAAAGTAAAAAACATTCCGGCATGCTGGTGCTATTTGCCAGTGGGCGAGCGATGCAGCGCTTTCTGGAATACGTCAGCGATCTGCGCTTGTTGTTGTTGGTCCAGGGTGACCAGCCGCGCTACCGGCTGGTGGAACTGCACCGTAAGCGGGTGGAAAACGGCGAGCGTAGCGTGCTGGTGGGGCTGCAATCCTTCGCCGAAGGACTGGACCTGAAAGGCGATTTACTCAGTCAGGTGCATATCCACAAAATTGCTTTTCCCCCCATCGACAGCCCGGTGGTGATCACCGAAGGCGAGTGGCTTAAAAGTCTCAATCGCTATCCGTTCGAAGTGCAGAGTTTGCCCGCCGCCTCGTTTAATCTAATCCAGCAGGTGGGACGCTTGATCCGTAGCCACGGGTGTTGGGGAGAAGTGGTAATTTATGATAAGCGTCTGTTGACCAAAAATTATGGCAAGCGTTTACTGGATGCATTACCTGTTTTTCCCATAGAACGACCCGCAGTGCCAGACGTTATCGTTAAGGCAAAAGAAAAAGCGAAACCCACGCGCCGTCGGCGTAAATAACGTGAGTGTGAGGCAAGGAGTTTTCGATGGATTACCGCAAAATAATTAAAGAGATCGGCCGGGGGAAAAACCACGCCCGCGATCTGGATCAGGATACCGCGCGAGGGCTTTATACCCACATGCTCAACGGCGACGTGCCGGAACTGGAAATGGGCGGCGTGCTGATTGCATTGCGTATCAAAGGGGAAGGGGAAGCCGAAATGCTGGGCTTTTATGAGGCGATGCAAAACCATTCCATTAAGCTTACCCCGCCGGTTGCGAAGCCGATGCCGATCGTTATCCCCAGCTATAACGGCGCGCGTAAACAGGCGAACCTGACGCCGCTGCTGGCGATTTTATTGCACAAGTTGGGTTTTCCGGTCGTCGTGCATGGGGTGAGCGAAGATCCGACCCGCGTGCTGACAGAGACCATTTTCGAACTGATGGGGATTGCGCCGACGCGTCATGCCGGACAGGCACAGGCGAAACTGGATGGACATCAGCCAGTCTTTATTCCGGTGAGTACGCTCTGCCCGCCGCTGGAAAAACAGCTGGCAATGCGCTGGCGACTGGGTGTGCGCAACAGCGCACATACGCTGGCGAAGTTAGCGACACCGTTTGCCGAAGACGCCGCGCTGCGTCTTGCCAGCGTGTCGCATCCGGAATATGTGCCGCGCGTCGCGAAATTCTTTAATGATATTGGTGGGCGTGGGTTGTTGATGCACGGAACCGAAGGTGAGGTTTACGCCAATCCGCAACGCTGCCCGCAGATTAGCCTGATTGATAGCACTGGCACCCGGGTGTTACAGAGCCGACAAAGTGAAATGCCCGACGAACCTGTACCGCTGCCCGCGGCAAAGGATCCTGAGACGACCGCGCGCTGGATTGAACGCTGCCTGGCGGGAAGTGAGCCGGTACCCGCATCGTTGAAAATCCAGATGTCCTGTTGCCTGGTGGCAACGGGTGAGGTGGCAACACTCGAGCAAGGACTGGCGCGAGTCAACGACAGTTTTTAGCGCGACAGATAAAAAAAGCCCGTCCAGTGGCGGACGGGCAAACAAGGGTAATTCAGGTTCAATGAGGGTTGGAGCAGGGTGTCTGTTGGCAGCAGACGGGGTAAAACTTATTTGTAGATAACAGCAGTACCGCTCATTTTGTTGTTGTTGTTGGCGGATGTGATGCTGTAACCGCTTGCGCCGGCAGCAGCGGCTTTCTCAGCCAGTTTTGCTTCCAGGCCGTCCAGCGTGGTTGCGCCTTCTGCAGAAACCACACCGATTTTATTCATGCTTTGCGCCTGAGCAGCCGTAACAGGTTCGGCAGCGAAAACGCCAAAAGACAGAGTAGACAGGGCAACAGCGGCAACAGCATATTTGATAGTTTTCATTGTTAATCTCTCGCAGGTTATTTATTAAGGAAGACGATGTTCCGTCGATGTGATGAGTATCACGCTTTTTTTCGAGAGATAAAATCGAAGAGAATTGACAGCATTAATCAAAAAAATTGAATGACAAATAACTTATTGATTATTAATTAATTCACGAGATGAATTTACGGTTCTACGCAGTTCACTTTACAGTTGAGGGATGAACGGCACATTTTGCTACGCAAAGAGAAATTTAACGTGAGCGTAAGCGAAACGGCATGTTCTTGATATCTATGTAAGCTTAGGTCAACGTAGCTGGCTGTCTTTTGATCCTCTGCGATTATATCCTGTATAGGATGAGTTCTGTGAATCTTTCTCCTGCTGGCAGTTAAGGCACAGTCTTACACCTGGCACTGCCTGTCGGCGGGCTTCAGGGATCGGATCGCCACATTCTTCACATTCATACAGGCTATCACCGCGCGGAATTTCGCCTCTTGCACGTGCAACAGCATCTTCAATTGTACTGTTGATTTGTTCGTTCACAGCGTCATCATTTGCCCAACCAGAAGCCATAGCACTATTCTCCTCACGCTTTTTACCGAGGTTATTATAGTCAAGATGGGGTCAAAAATTGCGCAGTCAAGGGAACATTGCCCGATAAGCGGCGTCGCTATCGGGCAGGTGGTGGGGAAGGTTACTTGTAAATGGTGGCTGTACCATACATCTGGTTCTTACCGCCTGCGGAATTAACCATAAAGCCTTTCGCGCCTTGTTCTTGCGCTTTTTCCGCCAGCTTATCCTCCAGATCACTCAGGTTGGTTGCGCCAGTGGCAGAGACGGTACCTGACGCACGTAGCTGACCGGTATCGGGACTGCTCAAAGGTTGTGCTGCAGACGCCGCGAATGCCACGCCTGCAAGCGTGGTGGCGACGAGTAATACGAGGCATTTTTTCATGATGCTCTCCTCAGTGAAACAACGTGTAGTGCCAGATAAGTTTAGGTCGTCAGTGCGGCAGAAATGGCGTAAAAAATTGATGATGATCTGCTTAAAATTTGAACGAAAAATATTGACGTATATTGACAAATCAATGACATACATATCATTGATATTTGGGCGATTTGCGCCACTTCACCCCATTTCGTGCGCAGATGCGCTGCAGAGAAGCGCCCGTTTGTTATCAACCCGGTTTACCGCGTTGCGTTATGCGGGTATCTTACGCCGCTGTTAAAAGGAGAATGCTATGTCCCCCCAGAAACCGGGCTTACACCCGCGCAACCGTCACCACAGTCGCTACGATCTTGCCACGCTCTGCAAAGGCACGCCTGAGCTGGCGCAGTATCTCGTCCTGACCCCCGCAGGCGAACAAAGCGTTGATTTTGCCAATCCGCTGGCGGTAAAGGCCTTGAATAAGGCGCTGCTGGCGCATTTCTATGGGGTGGCAAATTGGGATATTCCTGAAGGGTTTCTGTGTCCGCCTGTTCCTGGGCGTGCCGATTACCTCCACCATCTGGCCGATCTGCTTGCAGAGACAACGGGAAGTGTGCCAACTCAGGCCACAATCCTGGATGTTGGCGTGGGCGCGAACTGTATTTATCCGCTGATCGGCGTGCATGAGTATGGCTGGCGTTTTACGGGCAGTGAGACGCATGAGCAGGCGTTAGCCAGCGCGCAGGCCATTATCAGCGCCAATCCAGGGCTGACGCGCGCCATTCGCCTGCGTCGTCAGAAAACCCCAGCGGCTATTTTTAACGGCATTATTCATAAAAATGAGCAATATGATGCGACGCTGTGCAACCCGCCGTTCCATGATTCCGCCGCCTCTGCTCGTGCAGGAAGCGAGCGCAAACGTCGCAACCTCGGACAGAGCAAAGATGATGCGCTGAACTTCGGCGGTCAGCAGCAGGAGTTGTGGTGCGAAGGGGGGGAAGTCGCGTTCATCAAAACGATGATTTCCGAAAGTCAGGCTTTTGGCCGTCAGGTCATGTGGTTTACCACGCTGGTGTCACGCGGCGAAAACCTGCCGCCGCTCTATCGTGCGCTGACTGACGTGGGAGCGGTCAAGGTGGTGAAAAAAGAGATGGCCCAGGGGCAAAAGCAGAGCCGCTTTATTGCCTGGACCTTTATGGACGACGACCAGCGCCGTCGTTTTAGCGCACGTAAGCGCTAGAGCGTCGGCTCGCCGGGTGGCCGCGACGGGGGTGTGGCCGGTGTTGTGGCTGCCGCTGGCGCGGCGGGCAGAAACTGCCAGGTCTGCACCGGTGGACGAACGCCCGCCAGGTCGAAATGTTTTTTCACCTGGCTGTCCAGCGCGAAGCGAACCGTCCACTGCTTCAGCGGCAGCGTGGTAAACGATACCCGCAGCGTAAATGCCGTGTTGGTTAATCCGACAATCCCGGCAAACGACGGCTCACCAATAATCAGCCCACGAACGTCCTCGGTTTCCATTACCGCAGCGACCGCCTCTTTCAGCGCCTGATTGGCCTTATCAGCATCTTCATGACGATCCACATCGTAATTGGCGACCACCGAGCCAATGCCGCGGACAAAGTTGGCAAAGGTGGTGATCGATGACCACGGAATAATATGATACGCCCCGGTGTCCTGGCGTACGCCAACGGAGCGAATCGACATGCGTTCTACCGTACCGGTTAACGGCCCGATGGTCACCAGATCGCCCGTATTCATGCCATTTTCAAACTGAATAAAGACCCCGGTAATAATATCTTTCACCAGCGTCTGCGCACCAAAGGAAATTGCCAGCCCCAGCGCCCCGGCCCCGGCCAGCAGTGGGGCGATGTTAACGCCGATTTCCGAAAGTACGATCATGATGGTGATTGTGCTGATGATCACCGCCAGTGCGTTACGAAACAGCGTTAACAGCGTGCGGGTACGCGCGCTGGGGAGAGGACGGCCATGAATATCGGAAGCCAGCCGGTTTTCGATCAGGCTGGCAAGCAGCGTCCAGCCTACTGCGGAGAAAAACAGAATCAGCACGATGCGGATCAGAATATCAACCGTCTTCTCACCGGCGCCGTTGTGCAGCCAGTTCCAGAAATCAAACAGTCCCCAGGCGTTCAGCAGCAGCATGATGGCGACACACACCGTCAGGATCCGCGCCACGTTCAATGCGGTAGAAAGCCAGCCGTTGAGCCGCTTTTGCAGTTCGGGATAATTGCGCTGCGTATGCGGGGAGAGGGTAATGGTTTTGGCGATCCAGCGGGTAAACATTCCGGAAACGAAGGCCGCAATGCCGATGATCACCAGACTGCGCACTGTCGCCCCCATCATAAACTTCAGGCTGTTGCCGGGGTCGAACAGGGAGAAGAAAAACAGGACGATGAAATAGGCGCTTGCCAGCCAGTGCCAGACCAGAGCAAAGGCGCGAATAAACAGACTGAAAAAGGCCAGCGATCGTTCCGCAAGATTCAGCAGGTGCTGGGTAATCTCTTTCTTGTTACGAAAAATCAGGTACAGCGCCCACAGCGTAATACACAGCATGATGACCACGTTGGCCATCGCACCGACCTGTACGTTCACCTGATTGGAAATAATCGGAACAGCGACGATCAGGCCATAGCCAATCAGACTGCTCAGCGAACTCAGCCGCCGGTTCCAGTAACGGGCGCTGGCATCCTGAATGGTAAAGGGCCGCAGTTCCGCCACGTTCGGACAGAAGATCAGTCGCAGAATGGCTTTGAAAAATTCGATCAGGGCAAAGGCGTTCAGAAACAGTCCTTGTTGAAACGCGATGGTGCGACTGCCCGCGTTCAGCCTGTCGCTCAACAACTGACCGACAAACAGGGTAAGCGCCAGCAGAAGCAGATCAATAATAAAGGCGCCAACGATCATTGCCGGTAGCTGGAGCCAGTTGCTGCGCTCGCGGTTCTTCTTCCGCGCCCAGTTTCCCATTTTACGGTACAACGGCAACATACACAGACGAATCAACCAGTAGAAGCCGAACACCGCAGCGGCCAACATCAGAAAGTGACTGAGGGCATTACTGAAGGTCTGGCTGTTAAAGGGCTTGTGTGGCGCATCTGTGATGTTGCGATAGAGTTGGGCAAAGCGGCCAGACAGGGCTTCGCCGTAATGGCGGCTGAGATCGGTAACGTTCTCCAGTACCGTTTTTTCCTCCACAACCACCGGCGGGGTGATTTTAGGCACCGGTTCCGGCGGTGGCGTGGCGGCAACGGTACGCAACTGGTCAATCAATTCTTTGCGCGATGTCTCATTTTCCAGTACGTCGGCCAGCGCTCCGTAGGCCGCTTTCTTTTGCTCGACATCAGGTTCGGGCGCAGGTGTTGTTTGCGCGTCAGCATCAGCGCCGGTTGTGACACCGGGAATGGTTACCGCCTGGGCTGGTGCGCCCAGCAGGCAAAAGAGGATGAACAGGATCCACCGCATGACTCCTCCAGTGAGAAAACAGAACAAAGAGATAAGTATAGTGGCTGGAGGCGCGGCGATTCGAAATGGGAAGAGTCGTAGAGAAACCTCCCTTCCAGATGGAAGGGAGGCAGGCCGTCAGGAAACGTGCTGCAAGAACTCCTGCAAACGCTGGCTTGGCGGGTTTTCAATCAGGGTTTGCGGATTACCGTCCTCGGCAATACGACCCTTATCGATGAAGATCAGGCGTGAGGCGACTTTTTCGGCAAAGCCGATTTCGTGCGTAACGATGACCATCGTCATCCCTTCTTCCGCCAGATCCTGCATCACTTTCAGTACTTCGTGGCGCAGTTCCGGATCGAGTGCAGAGGTCGGTTCATCAAACAGCATCATCTTCGGCTTCACCGCCAGGGCGCGGGCAATCGCCACACGCTGCTGCTGACCGCCGGAAAGCTCAGACGGATAGTGGTGAGCGCGCTCGGCCAGACCCACTTTCGCCAACAGCTCTTTTGCCTGCTTCTCGGCAGCGTCTTTCTTCGTCCCACGAACGCGCAACGGGCCAAACATGACGTTTTCCAGCGCGGTCAGATGAGGGAAAAGATAGAACTGCTGGAACACCATCCCGGCTTCCTGACGGATCAGACGCTCGTCGACCTTCGGGTCGTTGACCTTGAGCCCATCAACGATCAGATCGCCGGAGGTAATCTCTTCGAGTTTATTTATGCAGCGCAACAACGTGGATTTACCGGAACCCGATGGCCCGATAATCACCACCACTTCGCCCTGCTTAATGCTCAGATCGATGTTATGCAGCACTTGGGTCGGGCCAAAATGCTTTGAGACGTTTTTAAATTCAATCACAGGATTTTCATCCTTCTTTCCAGACTACGAAGCACGATGTTCAGGACTTGCGTGATGATGAGGTAAATAACACCCACCGCAGTCCAGATTTCCAGGGCACGGAAATTGCCGGCAATAATTTCCTGACCGCTGCGGGTCAGTTCCGCCGCGCCGATGACGATAAACAGCGATGTATCTTTGATACTGATGATGAGCTGGTTACCGAGCGAAGGCAGCATACGACGCAGCGCAAGTGGCATGATCACATGACGGATGGTTTCCCGACGGGAAAGACCCAGCGCCAGACCCGCTTCGCTAAATCCTTTATGGATCGACAGGACCGAACCACGGGTGATTTCCGCGATATAGGCTCCGGAGTTAATCATGATCGTGATAACGGCGGCGCTGAAGGTGTCGATGCGCAAGTCCGGGAAAGCCATCGGCAGGGCGAAATAGATGTACATCACCTGGACGACGATCGGCGTGCCGCGGATGACTTCAATGAAGACGAGAGAGACGTGATTGGCGATCCAGCCGCCATAAGTTCGGGCTAAACCCGCCAGCAAGCCGATGATGATCCCGCCAGCCAGACCGAGGATGGAGATCCACAGGGTCATTTTGGCGCCCTGAAGCAGGATCGGAATGGCGGGCCAGATGGCGCTCCAGTCAAACTGCATATGTTGTTCCTGTTACCGTGGTGAAAAAAAAATCAAATGCCCGGTACGCTTAGCGCCTCCGGGCAACATCTGAAGGCAAAGCCATTATTATTTAGGTTCAGTACCGAACCATTTTTTGTAGATTTCGTTATAAGTACCGTTGTCACGCAGCGTTTTCAGCGCGCCATTCACTTTCTCGCGCAGTTCGTCGCTGCCTTTCGGGAATGCGATACCGTACTGCTGCGCTTCCAGTGATTCACCCACTGCTTTGAACTGGCCGTTACCTGCGGTTTTGATGAAATACAGGATGTTCGGCGTATCGTGCAGAACCGCGTCTGCGCGGTTGGTACCCAGTTCCATGTAGGCGTTATCGATGTTCGGGAACTGCCGCAGATCTTTCGTTTTGATGTTGGCTTTGGCGTAATCAACGGATCCAGTACCGCTCTTCACCGCGACCACTTTACCGTCCAGATCTTTTACGCTTTTTACGTCGTTATTGTTGGTTTTCACCATCACTAACAGACCGCTTTTGTAGTAACCGTCAGAGAAATCGATCGCTTTTTTGCGCTCGTCAGTAATGGTGATGCCCGCCAGCGCCAGGTCAACGTTTTTGGTTTGCAGCGCCGGGATAATGCCACTGAAATCCATCGGTTTCAGTTCATAATCCAGCTTCAGTTCTTTTGCTACGGCGGCCCACAGGTCCACATCAAAGCCAACGTATTTGTCACCCTGTTTGAATTCAAACGGCACGAACGCGGTGTCAGTTGCGACAACCAGTTTCTTATCCGCGGCATGAGAGGACACCGCAAAAGCCAGAGCAAGTGCTGCCAGTGAAACTTTTAATACAGACTTCATAGCATTTCCTTTTTTATCCACGGGGCGATCCCCTGCGAGAACGATAAATGTAATGAAAAAATCGTGCCAGTTTTGCAACCCCTTGTTTTAACAAGAGGGGACTGCACGCTTGTGCACAGGTCTCGGAGCAAAACTCGCTTTTTGCACCATTCTGGGGCACTGATTTAGTGCAGCCTGGAGGGGGCGTGAACGGTCTGCCTATTTAGCGCAAAGATCGTTGATAAAACAATCTTTCATTAACGATTGTGTGAGGTGATTATTACAAATATTTTACTTTACGACGGAGTGGTGACGATGTGGTGCACCATAAAAGTGCAAAACCCCCGCCGTGGCGAGGGTTGTAGAGGGAATACTTATGAGGCGATTATTCGATGTTGGATTCGATGAACCACAGGAATTTGTCGAGATCGCGGGATGCGGCGGTAAAGATATCGGCGGTATCTTCGTCTTTCGCTTCGCTGATGGCTTTACGCACATCGTTAGCGACGACAGCATAACGGTCTGCCAGTTCTTTCAGATGATCCTGAACGGTATGGATGTCCAGCGGATAGCTTTTCAACGGCGTTTTGCTATTAATAACCTGCGTAGTCCCCAACGCCACACCGCCCAGCTGTACGGCACGCTCTGCCATGGTATCGAGATGGTCGGTCAATGCCGTACGGAAGCCATCCAGCATCTCATGGACGGCAATAAAATTAGCCCCACGCATATTCCAGTGGGCCTGCTTGGTGATCAGTGACAGGTCGATAAACTGGATCACCTGACGATTCAGCAACTCAACCGTTGCTTTCTTATCGCTGTCAGAGACATCGTTGCGGGTATAAAGCAGATTGGACGCTTTTGTTTTTACCAATTTAGCGGTACTCATAATTTCATATCCTCTTGATGTTATGTCCCAGTAATTTACGAGATTCAGTATAGCACCGGTTATGATTCCTGCTTTTCTGGCTCTGCCTATCGCTTTAATAGTATTTAACACCATCGTTATTTAATTGCATTACTATTCATGTGGTTGCGCAAGAGTTAGACCAGCGGTAACAATATTCTGATGGCGACATGAGAAGGCGGATAAATAGTCGGTACGGGGCAGATAGACGGTGGGGAAATATCAGGAAAATACAGGGAAAACAGCGGGAAGATATTCTGCATGGTTATGCAACCATGCAGAAATGTAAAATTAATTTACATCAACCTCTTTTATTTTGCTTTCCCGTCGAATGGTCAACGTCGAGCCCATCGAGGCGGCAATGATCGCGCCAAGCGCCAGCAACTGGACAAACGTGAGCGTTTCGCCCAGAAACAGGATACCTGCCAGTGCGGCCAGTGCGGGTTCCATACTCATCAGCGTGCCAAAGGTGCGCGTAGGCAGACGGGTTAAGGCAATCATCTCCAGCGAGTAGGGGAGCGCCGTCGACAGTACCGCAACCGCCAGACCCAGCGGAATGACAGACCAGTGCCAGAGCGCTTCCCCGGCCTGCACAGCCCCAAGTGGGACGAAAACCAGAGCCGCAATCAGCGAACCTATCGCGACAGTGGCCGGGCCGTGCTCAGCGCCGGCGCGTTGTCCGCTGAGAATATAGATAGCCCAGCAGGCGCCTGCGCCCAGTGCCATGGTGGCGCCGAACAGGTCGACATGCGAAACGTCCTGACCCAGCGGCAGCAGGAACCAGAGTCCGAGAACCGCCAGTACCACCCAGATAAAATCAACGGGGCGTCGCGAAGAGAACAGGGCGACCGCCAGCGGCCCGGTAAACTCCAGCGCGACAGCGATCCCCAGCGGGACCGTCTGAATCGACAGATAGAAGAGGTAGTTCATTCCCCCCAGCGACAGGCCGTAAAAAAGCAGCGGCAGACGCTGCTCTTTGGCAAACCGCAGACGCCATGGCTTGAAGAAGACAATAAGAATCAGCGTGCCTAACGCCAGACGGAGAGCGGTCACACCGGGCGCGCCAACCAGCGGAAACAATGATTTTGCCAGCGATGCGCCGCTCTGGATTGAGGCCATGGCAATAAGCAGTACTAAAACAGGCAGCCAAACTGGCGTTTTACGTGACGACCCTGGCATCCGTTCTCCCGACATAACTGTAGATACACGCCATCCAGCAACTTGCCTGATTTGTGTATAGAAAAGTAAAAGAGGCAGTGTAATGGAAATAACCATCTACGGTTGAGTCTTCGTTGAAAAAAAATTTCTGGAAAGCCGTAAAATGGCGGCAAATTGATGGATTAATGCGCTGGCAGATTAGGAATAATCTGGATGAATGTCCTTTATTATGCGCGTAATAATGGGGCAAATATCTGGAAAAGTGATGTTAATTGAAAGAGATAGCGGTTGATGGAAACGTTCTGTTACATGAAATTGCCCGTTAGACATCACTAATCGCAAAGAGTTTCTCATCAATTTTTGATATATTTAACACTTAGGATTTATTTGAAGCACATTTGAGGTGGTTATGAAAAAAATTGCATGTCTTTCAGCACTGGCCGCTGTTCTGGCTATCTCCGCAGGTTCCGCTGTCGCTGCAACGTCTACCGTTACCGGTGGTTATGCTCAGAGCGATGCTCAGGGCGCGGCGAACAAAATGAACGGTTTCAACCTGAAGTATCGCTATGAGCAGGACAACAACCCGCTGGGCGTAATCGGTTCCTTCACTTACACCGAAAAAGATCGTACTAACGGTGCAGGCGATTACAACAAAACTCAGTACTACGGCATCACTGCTGGTCCGGCTTACCGTCTGAACGACTGGGCAAGCATCTACGGTGTTGTGGGTGTGGGCTACGGTAAATTCCAGGACACCAACTACCCGACGCATAAAGATGACACCAGCGATTATGGTTTCTCTTATGGCGCAGGTGTGCAGTTCAACCCGATCGAAAATGTTGCTCTGGACTTCTCTTACGAGCAGAGCCGTATTCGTAGCGTTGACGTTGGCACCTGGATCGCAGGCGTCGGTTACCGCTTCTAATCACGTCAGTGATATAAAAAATCCGCCTCAAGGGGCGGATTTTTTTTGGATGTATTTCAATAGGTTATCGCGATTTGGTGCTAAAGATATCGGTTCCCAGGTGGTTATAATCCACCTTCTGCAATTTGAAATTGGTGATATACACCGGCCCGGCTTTCTGTTCAGAGATAAACCGGTACTTCATCTTAATCTCTTTTGCGCTGATCCCTGTCCACTGTGAGAAAAAGCCAAGGAAGTCGTTGGCGGAGCGCCGCGCTTTGATGACTTTATGCGCTTTGTCATCGCTGGAGAGCACCATAAACGGGACCTGAAAGTTTTGCTGGAACTGGTCGTCATGCGCCAGATACTGCACTTCCTTCCCACGCTCTTTAAAGGCGAGACCGTGATCGGAGAAATACGCCAGCGAGAAACTGTCGCCGCTGTTGCGGAGCTGATCGTACAGTTTTCGCAGCAGGTCGTCGGTCTGAGTCATGGTATAGAGATAGCAGGAGGTTTCTTTCGACTGGACGAACGTGTCGTACTTGCCTTTTGTCCGATCGCAGGCCTGTGGATGAGACCCCATCAGATGCAGGACAATCAGCTGCGGCTGGGTGCGTTCCGTTTCCAGCACCTGTGCGGTCATTTTTAACAGCGCCTCGTCCTGGGTGTTTTTGTCCGCCTCGAAGTCACCGTTTTTAAGAAAATGCACTTCATCAGCCCGCTTTGCGATACTGGCGATAGCGGTATCGTATTCGCCGATTTGTCCCTGATTCGAGAACCACCACGTCTGGAAACCGGCGCGGTTTGCCAGCGTGACAAAGTTGTCCTGATACTGCGGCTTATCATCAACGACCCGGTTGAGGGTCAGCCCGAGCGATTTTTGCGTTGACCCGCTGGCCGCGATGTAATCGGCAAACAGGTAGCCATTAACGCTGCTGGCAAACGGAGTGTTATCCCAGTGACCGCCAAACGCCCCCAGCGCATCACGACGAGCGCTTTCACCGATCACCACCACATAGGTGTGATATTTCGGCTTCACGGCGGTGACAGTCCAGGTGTCTTTCATGCTGGCTAACTTCGCCATGCGCTCCTGCTCGTCAATGACTTCATTGTTATTGACGATGACGTCTTTGGCGAAACGGAACACCGGATAGCCGGTATCCTTTAATTTAAACACGCCGCCCCAGGCCAGGTTCTGTACGGGGGTGACAAAAAAAGCCACGACGCTGAACAGCAGGCACAGGCTGTCATATTTATTCCAGCGTTTCTTCTCTTCGTCAGGTTTGCGACGCACGGCGATCACGCCAAGGGAAAAGATAAACACCCCCATCAGGTAATTATACCAGGGGAAAATCGTCAGGATTTCCGTGGACTCTTCCATATTGGTCGAGTGCAGAGCCAGCAGCGTATTAAAATTTGGCGATCCGTAGGCCTGGCCGAAAGGAAAGTAACAGGCGGCGACCAGCGAACACACGCCGATCAGCACCTTCTGCGCTTTCGGCGCGCTCCGCCAGAGCAACTGCAATATGCAGGTAAAGGCAAGGGTATACAGCAGACTAAACGGATAGCCCAGCGCCAGGTTGATCAGCAGCGACTGCAGAACATAAAAGCCAGTCCACGGGCTAAGGGCCCGGCTGCGAGCAAGAAGTGAGTCTTTGACGGTTAAATTCATATGCCACTATCGTAAAAACGCCATGTGCTTACCCTGGCGCCAAGGGTCATTACCTGCTGAGAGTGCGTGAAGAGGGAAAGAGGTCCGCATCTGCGAGCCGCAAGTTAGGCAGGGCTGCAAGAAGATAGAGCGTGTGAATGTGAAGGTCAACGGGCAGACAGAAAT
The DNA here is from genome assembly GCF_013890155.1 of Citrobacter sp. RHB20-C16. NCBI lineage: Bacteria > Pseudomonadati > Pseudomonadota > Gammaproteobacteria > Enterobacterales > Enterobacteriaceae > Citrobacter > Citrobacter sp. RHB20-C16. The sequence goes on from NZ_CP057630.1 coordinate 1,804,633, forward strand.
TGTTTTGCGAAGGGGTTAGCAAATCCGACAAAAAGAAGGGCTATTTTGACATAGGCAGAAGTGTAACGGCCGTAGATGACAGCCAGATGACGCGGCGTACCGCGACGCCGCGTTATTTATCCGAGGGCTTATCCTGCTCAGGTTTGCTGTTGATCATATCGCACAGCATTGAGAGCAGCATTAACCGGACTTTAAAGGGAGAGTGGCTAAACACGCGCATACACCTCTTAAACTCGTTCATATTGACCTCCTGACGTTCTGGTCCCTCGATCCGTGAGAGATGACTGCATTACATACAGATATAGCACAGGCTATATTATATAGCTATTGCTAAAACGTTAATTTTTTGTGCCTGGGCAACTCTGGTTTACAATGGACGCTCTCCAATTAGATGCTGTTAACGCGTCACAGGAATGAGGAAGCAGAATGAGTCGTCGCGCAGGTATGCCAACAACAAAAAAAGTGACGCAGTTAGTGAACGTTGAAGAACACGTCGAAGGGTTTCGTCAGGTGAGAGAGGCGCATCGGCGTGAGCTGATTGACGACTATGTTGAGTTGATTTCTGATCTGATTATTGAAGTCGGTGAAGCGCGTCAGGTGGATATGGCGGCCCGGCTCGGGGTGTCCCAACCCACGGTGGCGAAGATGCTCAAACGCCTGGCCTCGGTGGGATTGATCGAAATGATCCCCTGGCGCGGCGTTTTCTTAACCCCGGAAGGGGAGAAGCTGGCGCAGGAAAGCCGTGAGCGCCATCAGATCGTGGAGAACTTCCTGCTGGTGCTGGGGGTGAGCGCTGAGATAGCCCGTCGCGATGCTGAGGGGATGGAGCATCATGTCAGTCAGGAGACGCTGGACGCATTCCGGCTGTTTACCGAACAACACGGAACTTCCGTTGAATGAACCTGCCTTTATTGCGGGCGTTGAAACGCGACCGTTTTTTTCAGCTATTGATTGTCGTTGGCGTGGCGTTGAGTCTGTGGGTGCCGTTCACGCCACGGACGTGGCCTGGCGCTATTGACTGGCACACCATTATCATCCTGAGCGGCCTGATGTTGCTGACTAAAGGCGTGGAGCTTAGCGGCTATTTCGATGTGCTGGGACGTAAAATGACCCGCCGCTTTGCGACTGAGCGCCGTCTGGCGATGTTCATGGTGCTGGCAGCGGCGCTGCTTTCCACTTTTCTGACCAACGACGTCGCGCTTTTTATCGTTGTGCCGCTGACCATTACGCTGAAGAAGCTGTGTGCGATACCGGTCAACCGGCTGATTATTTTTGAAGCGCTGGCCGTGAATGCTGGCTCGCTGTTAACGCCCATTGGCAACCCACAAAACATTTTGCTGTGGGGGCGTTCTGGTCTCTCATTTTTTGCCTTTATCAGCCAGATGGCGCCGCTTGCCGTTGCGATGATGGTGACGCTGCTGGTCGTGTGCTGGTTCTGCTTCCCTAATAAGCCGCTGTCGTACCACACCGGCACGCATGCGCCGCAATGGCAGCCGCGACTGGTATGGGGGTGTCTGGGGCTGTACATCGTCTTTCTGACGGCGCTGGAGTTCAAACAAGAGCTGGTAGGGCTGGCGATTGTCGCGCTGGGGTTTCTGTTACTGGCGCGGCGTGTGGTGTTGAGCGTTGACTGGACGCTGTTGCTGGTGTTTATGGCGATGTTTATTGATGTTCATCTACTGACGCAACTGCCGGCATTGCAGGGAACGTTAAGTCACGTCGGCTCGCTGTCTGAACCCGGCCTGTGGCTGACGGCAATTGGTCTGTCGCAGTTTATCAGCAATGTTCCCGGCACCATCTTACTGCTGAATTACGTGCCTCCGACCGTGCTGCTGGCATGGGCGGTCAACGTCGGTGGATTTGGTTTGTTGCCGGGATCGCTGGCGAATTTGATTGCGCTACGGATGGCAAACGACCGACGCATCTGGTGGCGCTTTCATCTCTATTCACTGCCGATGCTGGTGTGGGCAGCGTTGGTGGGGTATGGGCTGTTACTGCTGAGATAATACCAATTAAAATCAACAAAAAAGGGCGGAAAAATTATCCGCCCTTTATATTGTCCAGATTCGTATCAATTCAGACGAACAGGCATCCCTGAACGGTTCTGAATCGCTTGCTCTACCACGTTCTGGTCAACATCGGCCTGATTGGTGATGTTCTGAATGCTCTTCGACAGGGTAATCGGTACGATTTCGCCGCCTTCAAACTGCGCTTCAGTCGTCGACAGTGGGTTGTGAACTTCGATGTAACGGCTGCCATCAGGCTCAGTGGTTGCTTTTACCGGCTCATCGATAAACTGTACGCGCGTGCCAACAGGCACATTCTGGAACAGGAATTTGATGTCTTCGTTACGCAGACGCACGCAACCGTGGCTCACGCGCAGGCCGATACCGAAGTTGGCGTTGGTGCCGTGAATGGCGTACAGACGCCCAATGTATAGCGCGTACAGACCCATCGGGTTATCCGGACCTGCCGGAACAACGGCAGGCAGCGGTTCACCTGCGGCACGATATTCAGCGTGCATTTTCGCGGTTGGCGTCCAGGTCGGACCGGCTTTCTTACGTTCTACTTTGGTGGTCCAGTTGATTGGCGTGTCTTTACCTAACTGACCGATACCGATAGGCAGGACGATCACCGTATTGGTGCCTTTCGGGTAGTAGTACAGACGCATTTCCGCACTGTTAATCACGATACCTTCGTGCACGGTGTCCGGCAGAATCAACTGCTGCGGAATATTCAGCACGGTGCCGCCTTTCGGCAGGAAGGTATCCACGCCCGGGTTGGCTTCCAGCATGTTGGAAAGTCCCATCTGGTATTCCGCAGCAAAATATTCCAGCGGCTGCGTGTTACCTTCCGGGATGGTGATAACCTGATTCTGACCAATGACGCGACTACCATCCGTTGGCAGAGGATAGGTGACAGCGGATGCGGTACTGCAAAAGCCGACGACCGCGAGTGCTGCCGCGAAAAACGTTGTTAATTTCATATTCATGTTATGCGAGATTCATTGCCTGGCAGGCTGTTGGGTTGAGAATTCTGTAGTGTTGGGAGCGCATTATATGTGCATTCCTGTTAACAGGGAATTCAGATGTGTACGAAATCACATTTTTTTCCTGTTACCCCAGTGTAGTCGTTTGCGACGAGGCGCGATCTTATTTCAGACTTGTGGCATAATACGCGGTTTGTCACATATTCTTTAGGATACGTCCGTGTTAGTTTCCAGCAACGTCACCATGCAGTTCGGCAGTAAGCCGCTGTTCGAAAACATTTCCGTCAAATTTGGCGGCGGCAACCGTTACGGCCTGATTGGCGCCAACGGTAGCGGTAAATCCACCTTTATGAAAATTCTCGGCGGCGACCTTGAGCCGACGCTGGGTAACGTTTCTCTCGATCCGAACGAGCGTATCGGTAAGCTGCGCCAGGATCAGTTTGCTTTTGAAGAGTTCACGGTGCTCGATACGGTGATCATGGGCCACGGTGAACTGTGGGAAGTGAAGCAGGAGCGCGATCGTATCTACGCCTTGCCGGAGATGAGCGAAGAGGATGGCTACAAGGTGGCCGATCTGGAAGTGAAATACGGCGAAATGGACGGTTACTCGGCTGAAGCGCGCGCCGGTGAACTGCTGCTTGGCGTTGGTATTCCGGTAGAGCAGCACTACGGTCCGATGAGCGAAGTCGCTCCTGGCTGGAAGCTGCGTGTCCTGCTGGCCCAGGCGCTGTTTTCCAATCCGGATATTCTGCTGCTCGACGAACCGACGAACAACCTGGACATCGATACCATTCGCTGGCTGGAGCAGGTGCTGAACGAACGTGACAGCACTATGATCATCATTTCGCACGACCGTCACTTCCTGAACATGGTGTGCACGCACATGGCGGATCTCGATTACGGCGAACTGCGAATTTATCCGGGGAACTACGACGAATATATGACCGCCGCGACGCAGGCGCGCGAACGTCTGCTGGCGGATAACGCCAAGAAAAAAGCGCAGATTGCCGACCTGCAATCCTTCGTCAGCCGTTTTAGCGCCAACGCCTCTAAATCTCGTCAGGCGACGTCTCGTGCCCGTCAGATTGATAAAATCAAACTCGATGAAGTGAAGGCATCCAGCCGTCAGAACCCGTTTATCCGCTTCGAGCAGGACAAGAAACTGTTCCGTAACGCGCTGGAAGTGGAAGCGATCAGCAAAGGTTTTGATAACGGTCCGCTGTTTAAAGGCGTGAACCTGCTGCTGGAAGTCGGTGAAAAGCTGGCGGTACTGGGGACCAACGGCGTGGGTAAATCGACGCTGCTGAAAACGCTGGTGGGCGATCTGGACGCCGACAGCGGTACCGTGAAATGGTCTGAGAACGCGCGCATTGGATATTACGCGCAGGATCACGAATATGAATTCGAAAACGATCTGACGGTCTTCGACTGGATGAGTCAGTGGAAGCAGGAAGGCGATGACGAACAGGCGGTGCGCAGCATCCTTGGCCGTCTGCTGTTCAGCCAGGACGACATCAAAAAGCCAGCTAAGGTGCTGTCGGGTGGTGAAAAGGGTCGCATGCTGTTCGGTAAATTGATGATGCAGAAACCAAACATTCTGGTCATGGATGAACCGACTAACCACCTCGATATGGAATCCATCGAATCGCTGAACATGGCGCTGGAGATGTATCAGGGTACCCTGATCTTCGTTTCTCACGACCGTGAATTTGTGAGCTCGCTGGCGACCCGCGTGCTGGAAATCACCCCAGAGCGCGTGGTGGACTTCAGCGGTAACTACGAAGACTACCTGCGCAGTAAAGGGATCGACAACTAATTTCCCGTCGTCTTTCACGCTGCAGATGCGTTGGCTTCACCTGTTCACCCCGGTCACTTACTTATGTAAGCTCCCGGGGATTCACAGGTTTGCCGCCTTCCTGCAGCGCGAAATACTTAGGGAAAGGAGGCGTGCTCCTGTTCCCTCTCCCCGTAGGAGAGGGCTAGGGTATCAGCCCGCACTACACCACCCATTCACTCTCTTCAACGCCATTCACCAACAGCGTGCGTCTTTCGCCTGCCGGTAACGACACCTTCAGCGCTTTCCACGCCGGACGATAATCCCCGCGGGCGTTCACCTTCAGGTTAATGGTTGCGCCGTCGCATTGCATTTCCCACTCTACCCACAGCGCATTGCCGTGCTGATATCCCCATGACTCGCCGTCATCTTCAAACAGCAGACCAGAGGTCGTTCCGACACCGTTGACCGGGTATAGCATCAGTTCCCGGGTATCGTCTTTTTCGGCACTGACATGGGTAATGCGCTCGCTTAACGGCAGACCCGCCCCGGCGCGTACCAGCAGCGGCAGTTTTTCCAGCGGCGCATCGCGGGTGATCCACTGACCGCCAGAGAACCACTCGTGAGTGTAAAAATCGTACCAGCCGGTTTCGTTATCCGGCAGCCAGACGCGGCGCTCACGCTGACCCGCTTCTACCACGCTTGCCACCAGTATGTCGCGGCCCAACAGGAAATCATCGCATTCTTCAAAGGTCTGCGCGTCATGCTCATGGTCGAGGAACGTCGGACGTAGCATCGGTTCGTCATCGGCATGCGCCTGCCAGAGCAGGGTGTAGAGATAGGGCAGCAGCCGATAACGCAGCACTATCGCACTGCGAATGGCTGGCGTCACGCCCGGATACATCCATGGCTCGTTCACCGTATGATCGTCATTCCACGAGTGAATGGTAAAGCGTGGATGCATCACCCCATTCTGTACCCATCTTACGAACAGTTCGGCGTCGGGTTTATCGCCAGAGAATCCGCCGACATCGTGACCGACGTTGAACAGCCCGGAAAGACTCATACCCAGCCCCATGCGGGTGTTATAACGCAGCGTGTCCCAACAGGTGCGGTTATCGCCGCTCCAGGTCTGAACATAACGTTGCATCCCTGCACAACCCGAGCGGGAAATCAGATACGGACGCTTATCCGGGGCAAAACGCTGTTGCGCTTCCAGCGAGGCGCGCATCATCAGCAACGGCATTACCGGGCGAATGTGTTTGATGGCAATTTCCTTGCCAAAGCCGTAACAGCGCGCTTCGCCGTCCCACACTTCGAACTCGTTGTTATCGTTCCAGGTGGAGTCGATGCCCATCTCCAGCAGTTGCGTCGTCACACCGTTCTGCCACCACTGAATGGTCTCCGGGTTGGTAAAGTCGAGGTGCGATCCTTCGTCATCCCAGAAGCTGGAACGTTCCGGTGAATCGGTTTCTGAATCACGAATAAACAGGCCGCTTTCCGCGACGTCGTTATAGCGAGGATGATCCTGCAACAGACAGGGCTTGATGTTGGCAGCAAGCTTCAGCCCGGCATCGTGGAATGCCTGACTCATCACTTTAGGTTGCGGCACTTTGTCGTAGTTCCAGTTAAAGACATAGCGCTTACCGTTAATTGAGGTATATCCCGACGAGAGCTGGAACGAGTCGCACGGAATCGCGTGTTCTTCACACAGTCGGATAAAGTTCATGAGTTGGTTTTGCGCGTCCGGCGCGTCGGTATAGTGCATCGTGGAACCGCTGTAGCCCAGGCTCCACTTCGGCCCAAACAGCGTTTTCCCGGTCAGGCGCACAAAAGCTTTAGTGACGTCCAGTACCCGTTTGCCGGTAAACAGGTAGTAATCAATATCGCCTGCTTCCGCCTGCCAGCGGCGATAAGCGGTGTGATAATTATCGATCTCGTTCCCCAAATCCAGCCAGCAACTGCTCAGGTTGTCGTAAAACAGGCCGTAGCTCACGTCGTCGCGGCGGGTGAGAGTGAACGGGATGTGTTTGTACAGCGGGTCGGTGCTCACGGCGTTGTAACCCATCGCATCCAGATTACGCATTTCATAGCGCTTACCGTTACGCTGTAGATCGCCGGCTTTTTCACCCAGGCCGTAGAAACGTTCGTCTTTACAGCGGCTCAGGTAATGTGCGACACCATCGCCGTGGGCGTTGATCAGATAGGCGCTGGTGGCGCGATCGTTGACCAGCGACTGCCAGGCGCCGGCATCGTTACGATATTCCCACTCCAGCCACAGTGGTTGATGGACGGTGACGCGCAGTTGGTGGGTCGACACCGTCACGCTATCGTCCTGCTGTGAAAGCGTCCAGTCCGGGCAACTGAAACCGCTGATGTCGTCGCGGTGCCGACCTTCCCACGGTACGTCTTTTTCAGGCGCGATGCTCCAGGTTCGGTCCAGCGCCAGTTCACCTTTGCGTTTGATCAGCACACGGAAGAGATTTTCTTCCAGTACGTAAAGACACAGACGGTGCTGTTTATCCACCATCAGTTCAAGGTGAGTGGCCGATTGTTTATCAAGGGTCCAGTTTTTCAGGGTTTTCATATGCAATACATCCACGATCAGGCGCGCTTGGCGCGACGTTCAGCAATAAATGCCACCAGGAAAACAGCGCCAATCAGGTCAAAGAAACCCATGGCAATGAAGAGGGGGTTAAAGCCGATTTTGTCAGCCGTAACACCAATCAAAAGAGAGAACAGGAAGCTGGCGATCCACGCCGCCGAACCGCGCATACCGTTAACGGTGGCCATCTGACCTTTATCAAACGACTCGACAACGAGCGCACTCAGCATGCAGGAGATGATCTGATGTCCGAAGCCGCCAATAGAGATCAGGATAATGGTGATATACGGGTCGCGGGTAATGGCCACAATGGCCAGAGAGATCATCAGGAACGCGCCCGTCACGGAACTGGCTACGACCGAGTTAACGCGGGAGCAGCCGAACCAGCGGGTATACAGACGCGTCAGGTAGCCACTCGCCACGCTGCCGAGATCGGCGGCCAGGAACGGTAGCCAGGCAAACATCGCGATCTGCTTCAGATCCATACCGTGTTCTTTGGCGAGATACAGCGGCACCCAGAAGCTCAGTACGGCCCAGGCCGGCTCCGCCATAAAAGCCGGGATGGCGATACCATAGAATCGTTTGTTTTTTGAGACGGTTTTTAACGCTGTCAGGAAAGGCAGCTTGACGGCTGGTGGTTCGTTATCCTGCTTAATAAAGTCCAGTTCATCTTTACTCAGATTCGGATGCTGTTCCGGGTTGTGATAGAACGCCCACCACAGGACGACCCACACCAGCGCCAGCACACCGGTAAACATAAACGCACCCTGCCAGCCAAACGAGGCGTGCGCGAAGTAGATGATAGGCGGCGCGAGCATCGCGCCAATCGAGAAACCCACGCCAGCCCAGCCGGCAGCGACGGGACGCTCTGATTTCGGAAACCATTCGCCGATTGTTTTCGCGTTGGCCGGGGTGGCGGCCGCTTCTGAAGCCCCCATAAAAAAGCGCAGAATCGCAAGGTGCAACCAGCTTCCTGCACCGGCATGAAAAATACACATGAGCGCCCAGATGCCAGCGCAAACCATGAAGCCAATTTTCAAACCAATCACGTCGATCAGCCATCCGCATAACGGCTGGAAAATGGTGTAGGCAATCTGAAATGCGCCGACAATCCACGAATATTGCTCGGTTGTGATGCCCAGGCTCTCTTTCAGTTCCGGTGCCAGAATGCCTAATGAATTTCGGGTGATGTAGTTAACGGTGACGCCGAGTAAAAAAAGTACCAGCACATACCAGCGCAGATTTTTTATGACGCGACGGGGTTTGCTTGTCGCAACCGTATTGTTGATGTCCTGACTCATTTTCTGTCTCCACAAGACGGACGGTAGGGGGATGAATGTTTAAAATGTCATACGGTTATCGCTTTAGTTTTTATTGCGTTAAGCGATGAAGTTGCTATACAACTAGTATGGAAGCTGTATGACAAATTCACCTTAAGGGAGAAAATGGGCGACCAATAGCAGAATTTGTGCAAGCTTTCTCATCAATGCACGCAGTCATCTGCCACTATTCATTCGAAGCGAGTCAGAGCTTCAATTTCAGGTCGTGAAAATTTTTTCATGAGGCAAGTGGAGCAAGATCACAAAATGGATAAAAGGTTAAAAATCAGGGAAATTGCCGCCCGAACGCAGCTCTCGATCAGCACCGTTTCGCGTGTGCTGGCGGGTAAGTCCAACACCAGCGACAACGCCCGGCGTCTCGTGCTGGAATGCGCACGTGAACTGGGTGTGATGGAGGGGATGGCGGCAGGACGTCTGCTACTCAATAGCCTGATGATCTTTGCGCCACAGCGGGCATTTGATGAGCGGTCCGACATCTTTTATTACCGTGTGATCCAGAGTGTGAATAAAGGACTGGCTTCGCACGAAGTCCGGTTGCGCTACTGCGCTCTTGAGGAACATGACAGTGATGCGCAATTGTTTCTGGCGCGAATGAACGAACCGGATACGCATGCCGCTATTTTGCTGGGGATCGACGATCCGCATATTCATGATTTAGCCGTTGATGTCGGAAAACCGTGCCTGTTGATTAACTGTCGCGATCGGCTCATGCGTCTTCCCGTGGTGGCACCCGATCATCGGGCGATTGGTGAACGAGCGGCGGGCTATCTGTTTGAAATGGGGCATCGTGAGGTGATGAACGTTCTCTGCCTGCGCCGATACACAATGGAGCTGCGCTTAGCAGGGATCCGCGATGCGTGGCGGTCACATAACATGAAGTTCACTGACGACCGCGATCTGCTGGTCGCCACAAATTTTAGCGCCAGAGAGACAGAACAACTGGTCAGTGAATGGATCAGCGAGAGAAAAGGGCAAGATTTACCCACCGCCTTTTTAGTCGGGGGAGATTTTATGGCGGCAGGGGTCATCAGCGCGCTGCAAAAACGGGGATTACGTGTCCCTCAGGATATCTCGGTGATGAGTATCGATGGTTTTAATCTGGCGTCGATTCAGGATGTCCCCTTAACAGCAGTTCATGTTCCTCGGGATGAGTTGGGGACAGAAGCAGTGTATATGCTCCAGCAACGTCTGGTGCGCCCGGAGGCGCCAGTCAGTTCGTTGTTACTCAATGGTACGCTTGCGGTACGGGAGTCGGTCCGGCGGATACGTCAGGGGAAACGACGCACCGCCGTTGAACAGGAAGGTCTGTATGATCGTTAACTCATCCCCAGCGCGCGCTTGCCGTGGATATTCAAATCCGCCAGCGTGAAGCGGCCTTCCCAGTCTGTTTCGTAATCCTCTCGCGGGAAATCGCCCGGTGACGCGCCTTTCTCCAGCGCGGCCTTCACGCTGTGCGCATAGGCCAGATTTTTCTCGCACAGCGGGGCGGCGGGAATATACATCACATTGCCCCAGCCCTGCTGATTGTCGACCGGCGCCACGGAGTGAATCACATCGCAATGCCACCAGACGGAATCGCCTGCTTCCAGTGGCGGAATACTGGTAAGCGCCTCAATCAACAAAGGATGCCATTGTTCGGATATCGGCAGTACCCGCCCTGGCGCCACGCCACACAGTTCATCTTCCGGAACATCATCGAGCAAAGGACGTAAAAGCACATAGGCCATGGCTTCCGGAATGGGGACGACATGCAGTAAACCCTGACCGGGCAACATATCCGACAGTGCGGTCCAGCCCTGGAAGGTGCGAAATACTGAACATTTGGTGGTGTTGTCCACCGTATACTCTTCCACTTCCGTACGATGGGCGGCCTGCCACGGATCGTATTCCGCCAGCTTGCCGTTAAACACATTCGCGAAGACGCGCTGATAGGCCGGCAGCAGCCAGCGTTCCAGCGCGCCGGAATCGGTGTGCGCGCCCAGCCCTTTTGACGTGGTTCCCGGTGGACGGCGACGGATCCTGTCTGGGTAGATCACGCTGACATCCGGGTTAAACCACTGCTTGCCCTCGCTTTCAAAGGTCCACAGACGGTTGAGGAACGACTGCACGTTAGCCATCTCTTCACTCTGTCTGGCCTGCATTTGCGCCTGCGACCAGTAGATCGGATAAATCTCCGGACGCGAAGCGGTGAGGGTGCCAAAGAAGTTATCGCCGGGGCCTTTGTACACCTCGTCAAAATGGTTTCTGTCCAGATAGTCCAGCATCGACTGATCCCAGGCCAGCGCCTGCTCACGTGGGAAGTGACCTTTGATGACCGCACAGCCGCGACGTTTGATCTGTTCGCGCTGCTGCGCCGTGACGGTGCCAGCGTTGATATCGGCATACGATAGCTCAGGCCACACCGGGGCGCCCTGTGCGTTAAGTGCGTTGATTTCCGCCACGCGGGTGGCAATGGTATCGCTAATCTGGCTGAAGATCTGTTGGACGTCGCCGAGCTGCGCCCGCAGTTCCTGCTTCATCTGACGGATCGCCGCTTTATGGTCGACCGGTAATGTGTCGCTTGTGAAGGAAAAAGCCATAACCACCTCGCATAACTTTCATTCGAAACTTATTTTTCTTACAGGTGATAATATAAGTTATAAAAAAGTTAATGCAAGTTTAAAATGTTGAGGTGGCAAACAGGGGGGAAGAAAATAAAACCGGAACAGGGTGTTCCGGTTATTGCCGTCACACGTTGAAAGGGTCGGTGTTATCCAGCACGGCCTGAATCACGTTCAGCGCGCCGTCATGGTTATTGTCATCCGTCTGAAAGCGGGCGATTGCTTTGATACTGTCGGTGGCATTCGCCATCGCGAAAGCGTAGTGCGCCATTTTCAGCATTTCTGCATCATTGCCGCTGTCGCCAATCGCCACGACTTCTTTTGGTGAAAGGTTCCACCGTTTCAGCAATCGGCTGATGCCATTCGCTTTGTGCAGCCCCGGAATGATCAGATCGATAAAGCCGAAACCGCTGGTCACGGGTTTCATAATGCCGTCCAGCGCCGTGTGCAGGTGGTCGATAACCAACGGGATCTGCTGGTCTGGCAGATTCAGCGAGAACTTAAACAGCACGTCGTCGATGTCATGGTAGTCCTTCACCGGCTTCAGGCGGTGGTAGTGCTTCGACATCAGTGCGACAAAGGGTTCCGGCGCGTTTTCACTGACGTACGCGCTTTGCAGACCGCAGGCCACAAAGTTGAGCTGTTTATCTTTCAGCAATTCGCCCATCACAACCTGAGATTCGTGACGCGTGAGTTCGCCGTGAAAAAGCTGTTTGCCATGCTCAAACACCAGCGCGCCGTTTTCGGCAACGAAAGAGATCTCGTCTTTGAGTTCGGGGAAGAAAGAGATGAGCTGGTAATACTGATTGCCGCTGGCGACGACGAATTCAATGTTGCGTTTTTTTAGCTCATGGTACTGCGCCATAAATCGTGCGTGATCGTACTTTTTGGCGTCATTGAGAAAAGTACCGTCCATATCGGTGACGATAACTTTAACGGTCATATAAAGCTCCTGGCTCAAAACTGCGACCAGAAACATTTTAATAACAATGTGACCTAAAGCACAAATTTATTTCGAATGAAAGCGGTGAAGAGGGACGAGTAGGCCGGATAAGACGCTTTGTGTCGCCATCCGGCCTACGGGGAGAATTACAGCATATGTTCGGTACGGGCGATGATATCGTCCTGCGTGTCCGGTGAAAGTGCAGTGAAGAAGGCGGAATAACCGGCTACACGGACCACCAGATCACGGTACTGATCAGGATGTTTTTTCGCCTCCAGCAAGGTTTCGCGCGACACGATGTTGTACTGAATGTGCCAGCCTTTGTGCTCTTCAAAGAAGGTGCGCAGCAGGATCATCAGTTTCTGCTTGTCGGATTCATTTTCCAGCGTTGCCGGGTTCAGCTTCTGGTTTAACAGTACACCGCCCAGAATTGAACCGGTAGGCAGTTTACCGACCGAGCCAATCACCGCCGTTGGACCAAGATGGTCAGTACCGGACGCCGGGCTTGCCCCTTCGGCCAGCGGAGTATGGGCTTTACGCCCATCTGGTGTGGCCATAGTCGCTGCGCCGAACGGCACGTTTGCCGAGATAGACGAGGTGCCCGCGTAATAATTGCCGCCGACCGGACCACGTCCGTAGCGTGGGTTATGGTACTGCTTCAGTTCATCAATATAGGTCTGGTAAGCGCGAGCCAACAGGGTGTCGACCGTGTCATCATCGTTGCCATACTTCGGCGCGCCGTTGATTAAACGCTGACGCAACTGCTCATGAGTCAGGCCGTCAAAATCATCAGCCAGCGCGGCCGCAAGCTGTTGCTGACCGATGGCCCCCTGTTCAAAGACCAGTTTTTTCACCGCGGCCAGGCTGTTGCCGAGGTTGGCGATACCCACCTGCAAGCCGGATACCCAGTCATACTTCGCCCCACCTTGTTTAATGCTCTTCGCCCGTTCGATGCAGTCATCCACCAGTGCCGAGCAGAGAATATCGTGCACGTTCTCTTCAAGCATGGTGTCGACCACATACTCAATCTCAATCGATTTACGCGTGTAGTAGCGGATTTGCGCATCCCATGCGGCCATCACCTCATCGAAATTGTTGAAGTTACCGGCGGAAAGCGCTTTTTCCTGCGGCAGGAAGACTTTCCCGCTGGTGGCGTCACGACCGCCTTCCAGCGCAGCGAGCATCACGCGGGCAAAGTTGATAAAGCTCATGCCGGTGCAGCGGTAGCCCCACTTGCCGCCGACCGCGGTTTCGATACAGCCGATCGCTGCGTAATCGTAGGCGTCCTGCGGCTCAATTCCGAGTTTGATAAATTCCGGGATGACAATTTCATCGTTGTTAAATGCTGGCATCCCAAAGCCACAGCGGATCACCTGCACGCAGGCGTCGAGGAAGTCATTGCTCATCCCGGCGTGATAACGCACGCTGAGGTTAGGCTGAGTGGAGCGCAGACGACCGCACGATTCAAGGATCGCGTAAGAGAGCGGATTGACCGCATCCATCGGTTGACCGTTAACCAGGCTTTGTCCGCCAATGGTGACGTTCTGATAGAGGGGGCTGCCTGCAGAGGCTTTAGAGTGCGATCCGGAACGGATTTTGTTCACTTCCAGCAGCTTAAGCCAACAGCTGTGCAGCAGTTCAATGGCGTGTTCGCGGTCCAGCGACTGGTTCAGCTCCACGTCACGGCGGTAGTACGGATAAAGATACTGGTCCATACGCCCGAACGACACCGAGTGACCATTGGACTCAATTTGCAGAATCAACTGGATGAAGTAGCACAGTTGCAGCGCCTGCCAGAAAGTTTGCGGCGGCTGGTGGGCGATCAGATCGCAGTTTTCCGCTATTGCCAGCAGTTCGTTACGACGGCTGATACGCGTCTCTTCACTTGCCATTTTACGTGCCAGTTCGGCGAAGCGGGCGATGTGGTCACTGACGGCAACCAGCACAATATCAATGGCTTTCAGGAACTGCTCGCCATGCAGATCCTCGAGAACAGTCAGGTTAATACGAGAACGGCGCTCTGCGACTTTTTCCCGCAGGCCGTCAATGCCTTTTTCCAGCAGCAGCGGGAAGTTCACCGCCAGGTGTGCGTCACCGGAGGTCATGTTGCCTTCAGCTTTGATAATACCGGTTTCCAGCAACCCTTTTTGCTCATCAGTAAACATGCCGTAGCAGCGGTCCTGAACGGTCTGACCGCGCCACCACGGGCACACGGCATGCAGGACGCGCTTGTTCTCTTCACTGACCGCAAAACCAGCCCCTGGTCTGTCCGCCAGGTCGTCGATTTCTTTTTCAATCCATGACACGGTGTATTCCGGGAAGATCGGCGCGGCGCGGACTTCGCTTGCCTGGTTACCGATGATCAGCTCGTCGTGTTTGATCCAGATGGTTCGTTGTGCCAGATGATGTGCCAGTGCCAACGCGCGGCGTACCGGAATCGGCTTGTCCAGATGCTGCTGGTACATTTCAGTGTAATGCTGCGCGCGTTCGGTACAGACCGGTGGTTTGACGATATGCACCAGCGCGGTTTTGTGCGCTTTGATGCGGTCGCTGAGCGTATCCAGTTTCAGTTGGGTCATGGGTTTATCCTCGTAAAGTCGCGGTCAAACCTTTCGTGCAGGCGTACTGCTGCGCAAAGGCGAGCAGATCGGGTGCATCCAGCGGCTTATCCGGCGCGTGGTAGGGTTGGTTGAGCAAGTGGTATTTATTGATGCCCAGCGTGTGGTAGGGCAAAAAGTGGATCTCGCTGACGTGCAGTTCGTCGGCGGCAAAATCGGTAATCGCTTTAATGGCCTCTTCATCCGCGTTAAACCCCTGAACCAGCGGAACGCGGATGATGATTTTTTTCCCGGCAGCGGCGAGCTTTTTCAGGTTTTCCAGCACGCGTGATGCGCTGCCATCCGTCCATTGCTTAAACGGCGCGTCGGCAACGTGTTTCAAATCTGCAAGGAACAGATCGACCCAGGGCAATGAAGGTTCAATGTATTTCCACGGCACATGCAGACAGGTTTCAACTGCGGTATGAATGCCCGCCTTGTGGCTGGCTTTAAACAGCGACGCGGCCAGCTCTGGTTGCATAAACGGTTCGCCGCCCGAAAGCGTAATACCGCCGCCGCTGCGGTCATAAAAAGGTTTATCGTGCAGAACGGTGATCATTATTTCATCCACGCTTTTCACCTCGCCGCAGACGGTCAATGCCTGAGTGGGGCAACAATCGGTCAGGCGGGTAAGATGCGCGTCAGTGAGTTTTTCGCGATGGATAAGGAGGCCATTCAGCGCGCGTTCGATGACGCCCGGCGCCGCCTTTACGCAAAGCTCGCAGCCTTCGAGGCACAAACGTGCATCAAACAGCAGATCCTGCGTGCGCGCCCGGCTTTCTGGATTCTGACACCAGCGACAGCCCAGAGAGCATCCTTTAAGGAACACCACGGTGCGGATACCGGGGCCATCGTGTGTAGAATAGCGCTGAATATTGAAAATCATAAACGGCCTCATTTGTTTCGTATAAAGATTAAATAACTTTCGAATGAAAGTTATGTTGACGTGCGTCAACTAACAGAAAGGTTTTGCCGTGGTATCTTTCATTTATGCTAACGAGTCGTTGAGGAATGATTATGGAACTTTATCTGGATACGTCCGATGTTGACGCGGTGAAAGCGCTGGCGCGAGTTTTCCCGCTGGCGGGCGTGACCACCAACCCCAGTATTGTGGCGGCGGGGAAAAAACCGCTGGATGTCTTATTGCCACAATTGCATGAAGCGATGGGAGGACAGGGGCGTCTGTTCGCTCAGGTGATGGCGACAACGGCACAAGGGATGGTGAGCGATGCGCGCAAACTGCGTGGGATCATTGCTGATATCGTGGTGAAAGTGCCGGTCACGGCGGAAGGTCTGGCGGCGATCAAACTGCTGAAAGAGGAAGGCATTCCGACGCTGGGAACGGCGGTGTACGGGGCGGCGCAGGGGCTGCTGTCGGCGCTGGCGGGGGCGGAGTATGTTGCGCCTTACGTGAATCGTGTCGATGCGCAGGGCGGCGATGGCATTCAGACCGTCAACGATTTGCAGAATTTACTGACGATGCATGCGCCGCATGCCAAAGTGCTGGCCGCCAGTTTCAAAACACCGCGTCAGGCGCTGGATTGTCTGCTGGCGGGTTGTGAATCCATCACCTTACCGCTGGACGTTGCCCAGCAGCTGATTAGCTCTCCGGCTGTTGATGCGGCGGTGGCGAAGTTTGAACACGACTGGCAGAGTGCCTTTGGGCGCACGTCGCTGTAAATTGTAGGTCGGATAAGGCAACGTCGTCATCCGGCAATTCGCGCCATCATTGCCTGATGGCGCTACGCCTTATCAGGCCGGAATCTACTCAGGATGATGCTTCCCCACACACCTCGCAGCCCGGATTACGCATCAGCTTCATTTCGCGGAACTGGCAGGTCATGGCATCGTACATGACGATTTTCCCTGACGCGGGCTGACCATACTGCGCCAGCAGCTTTATCGCCTCCATTGCCTGGAGCGATCCTATCACCCCAATCAGCGGCGCCATCACTCCGGCTTCCACGCAGGTCAATGCATTTTCACCAAACAGACGGCTCAGACAGCGATAGCAGGGCTCACCTTCTTTGTAGGTAAAGACAGTGATCTGGCCTTCCATGCGGATCGCCGCGCCAGAAATCAGCGGGACTTTTGCCGCATAACAACCCGCATTGAGCTGGTTACGAATCGCGACGTTATCGGTGCAGTCCAGCACCAGATCGTGTTCGGCGATGAGTGCCCGAAGGGCGGTCTCGTCCAGCAGTGCATTAATCGGGGTAATCGCGACGTGCGGATTAATTCGTCTTAGCGCGGCACGCGCCGACTCCACTTTCGGCTGGTTGAGGGTCGCATCGCTGTGCAGCGTCTGGCGCTGCAGATTTGACAGCGACACGGTGTCGAAATCGAGCAGCGTCAGGTGGCCGACGCCGGCGCTCGCCAGATACTGCGAGGACGCACAGCCCAGCCCACCGAGGCCCACTACCAGTACTCTGGCTTCCTTCAACGCTTCCTGTCCGTCAAAGTCAAAGCCGCGCAAAATGATCTGCCGGTTGTAGCGCAGCATCTCCTGATCGCTGAGTTCTGCCATCACAGGCCTCCGAACAGCGCGTTGAAGGGTTCGACTTCCACCCATTCACCCACTTCGACGTTACCACGATCGCGCTCCAGCACAATGAAGCAGTTGCCCTGACTGAAGGAACTAAAAATATGTGAACCCTGATGGCCTGTGGTACTTACTTCCAGTTCACCGTTAGCGGTGCGCTGCAGCATACCTCGCTGGAAATCGAGACGTCCCGGCGTTTTCTTCAGTCGCGAAGCGGTACGGACGCGCTGGCGCGCGGGTAATCCGCTGGCCGTATTGCCGCTCAGTTTCGCCAGCAGCGGCTGAACCAACTGGTAGAAGGTCAGCGCCGCTGAGACCGGGTTGCCCGGCAGACCGCAGAACCAGCTGTTGCGCAGTTTGCCAAAGGCGAACGGTTTGCCCGGCTTGATTGCCAGTTTCCAGAAAGTAATTTCGCCCAGCTCTTCAAGAATGGTTTTGGTGTAATCCGCTTCACCGACCGACACGCCGCCGGAGCTAATCACCACATCCGCCTGACTGTCGGCTTCGATAAACGCCGTGCGCAGGGCGTGCGGATCATCGCGGATGATGCCTAAATTGATTACGTCGCAACCCAACTGTTGCAGCATCAGGTGCACCGTCAGGCGGTTGGTATCATAAATCTGACCTTCGCCGAGTGGTTGACCGGGCAGTTGCAGTTCATCTCCCGTCGAGAACAGCGCAACGCGCACTTTACGCACCACCTGGACGTCGGCAATGCCGAGCGAGGCCAGTACCGGCAGTTCGCCTGTGGTAAGACGTGTACCGGCAGGGAAAACCACCGCGTTTTGCCCGATGTCTTCGCCACGACGGCGGATATTTTGCCCGGCGCGAACGTCGGCGGTAAAACGCACGCCGTTGTCTGTCTGTTCAGTCTGCTCTTGCATCACTACCGCGTCACATCCCGGCGGTACTGGCGCACCGGTCATAATGCGAATACAGCTGCCCGCAGGCCATTCTCCCTGGAACGGCTGACCGGCGAACGCTTTGCCAACGACCGGCAGCGGATGTCCGTTGGCGAGATCGGCCAGACGTACCGCGTAACCGTCCATCGCCGAATTATCGAAACCCGGGACGTCCAACGGCGAAACTACGTCAGTCGCCAGAATTCTGCCAAAGCACTGCACCAGCGGTAACGTCTCGACGGCGGTGAGCGGGGTAACACGCGACAACATTTCGGTAAGCGCCGTTTCCAGCGGCATCAGTCCGGCGGTAAATTCCATGAAAACACTCCTGCGGGGCAAAATCGAATCCGTCTATTATGTCAGAAAATGCGAGGGGACTGTATGCCACCTCGGACTTAGGAAGGGTGTGAATGCTTTACATGCTAATCGCATCTTTCTATAGTCAAAAATCGAATCAATAACTCTACAGAATTCTGATATTTGTAGAAGACGGACGGCAAATATGGGCAAAGCAGTCATTGCAATTCACGGCGGTGCAGGGGCGATTACCCGCGCGCAGATGAGCCAGGAGCAGGAATTACGCTATATCCAGGCGCTTTCCGACATTGTCGACGTCGGGCAAAAGATGCTGGAAGCGGGAGAAAGCGCGCTGGATGTGGTCACTGAAGCCGTGCGACTTCTTGAAGAGTGTCCGCTGTTTAATGCCGGGATCGGCGCGGTGTATACCCGTGATGAGACCCATGAGCTGGACGCCTGCATCATGGATGGCAATACCCTGAAAGCCGGCGCGGTGGCGGGCGTCAGCCATCTGCGTAACCCGATCCTTGCTGCCAGACTGGTAATGGAGCGTAGCCCGCATGTCATGATGATTGGCGCAGGCGCTGAAAAATTCGCGGCCGGAGAAGGGATGGCGCTGGTGTCTGCGGATCTCTTTTCGACGCCTGAACGTTATCAACAACTGCAGGTCGCGCGCTCAAGCGGCGAAACCGTGCTGGATCACAGCGGCGCGCCGCTGGACGAAGACAAAAAAATGGGCACCGTGGGCGCGGTAGCGCTGGATGTGCATGGCAATCTGGCGGCAGCGACCTCGACCGGAGGCATGACCAACAAATTACCGGGCCGCGTCGGCGACAGTCCGCTTGTTGGGGCGGGCTGTTATGCCAATAATGCCAGTGTGGCGGTCTCCTGCACCGGTACCGGCGAAGTGTTTATCCGCGCGCTGGCGGCTTACGATATTGCGGCGTTGATGGATTACGGCGGGCTGAGCTTATCGGAGGCCTGCGAGCGGGTAGTGATGGAGAAGTTACCAGCACTCGGCGGGAGCGGCGGGCTGATCGCCATCGATCATGAAGGGAATGTGGCCTTGCCGTTTAATTGCGAAGGCATGTATCGCGCCTGGGGTTATGCCGGGGATACACCAACGACCGGGATTTACCGGGAAAAAGGGGACACCGTTGCCACACAGTGATGCGCTTGATGTCAGCGACGTGCTGGCCGTCAGCAATCTGAATATAGCCTTTCAACAGGACCAGCAGCGCACTGAGGCGGTGCGAAACCTGTCGTTTCGTCTCAGGCGCGGCGAGACGCTGGCGATTGTCGGTGAATCCGGTTCAGGAAAATCGGTCACCGCGCTGTCGCTGATGCGACTGATTGAACAGTCTGGTGGTGAGGTGCAGTGCGAGCAGATGCTGCTGCGTCGTCGTAACCGCGAGGTGATTGAGCTGGGTGAACAGAGTACGTCACAGCTTCAGCGGGTCCGTGGCGCCGATATCGCCATGATCTTTCAGGAGCCGATGACGTCGCTCAATCCGGTGTTTACCGTGGGTGAGCAGATAGCCGAGTCCATTCGCCTGCATCAGGGGGCGGGACGTGAAGAGGCGATGGCGGAGGCGAAGAGGATGCTCGATCAGGTTCGCATTCCGGAGGCGAAAGCGATCCTTTCACGCTATCCCCATCAGCTATCCGGCGGCATGCGCCAGCGGGTAATGATTGCGATGGCGCTCTCGTGTCGCCCGGCGGTGCTGATTGCCGATGAACCGACAACCGCGCTGGACGTCACGATTCAGGCGCAAATCCTGCAACTGATCAAAGTTCTGCAACGAGAGATGTCGATGGGAGTGATTTTCATCACTCACGATATGGGCGTGGTCGCGGATGTCGCCGATCGTGTACTGGTGATGTATCAGGGCGAAGGGGTGGAGACCGGCACTGTGGAACAGATCTTCCGCGCGCCACAGCATCCTTACACGCAGTCATTATTAGCGGCGGTACCGCAACTTGGGGCGATGAAAGGTCTCCCTTATCCGCGCCGCTTCCCGTTGATCTCTCTGAGCGAGCCGGAAAAGCGTGAGCGGCCTGTCGATCAAAATACGGTGGTCGAGGGAGAGCCCATTTTGCAGGTACGCAATCTGGTGACTCGTTTCCCGTTACGTAGCGGTATCCTTAATCGGGTGACCCGTGAAGTGCATGCGGTGGAAAATGTCAGCTTTGATCTCTGGCCTGGCGAGACGCTATCGCTGGTCGGTGAGTCAGGCTGTGGCAAATCCACCACCGGACGTGCGCTACTGCGCCTGGTGGAGTCGCAGTCCGGCGAGATTATTTTCAACGGTCAGCGAATCGATACGTTGTCCGACAGTCAATTGCAGCCATTGCGTCGCGATATTCAGTTTATTTTTCAGGATCCGTACGCCTCACTCGACCCGCGACAAACCGTGGGTTATTCCATCATGGAGCCACTGCGCGTCCACGGGTTGTTGCAGGGGAAGGCGGCGGCCGATCGGGTGGCGTGGCTGCTGGAGCGTGTCGGGTTGAAACCTGAACATGCGTGGCGTTACCCGCATGAGTTTTCCGGCGGACAGCGCCAGCGGATCTGTATTGCCCGCGCGCTGGCGCTCAATCCAAAAGTGATTATTGCCGATGAGTCGGTCTCCGCGCTGGATGTGTCGATTCGCGGGCAAATTATCAACCTGCTGCTCGACTTGCAGCGAGAGCTGGGGATCGCCTGGCTGTTCATCTCGCATGATATGGCCGTCGTTGAACGGATCAGCCACCGCGTGGCGGTGATGCATATGGGGCAGATTGTTGAGATCGGCCCACGCGCTGCGCTGTTTGAAGATCCTCAGCATCCGTATACCCGCAAGCTCATGGCGGCGGTTCCGGTTGCCGACCCCGGACATCACCGCCCGCAGCGGGTGCTGCTGTCGGACGATCTGCCCAGCAACATTTACCGGCGCGGCGAAGCGCCTGCACCGGTTTCATTGCAGTTAGTCGGGCCCGGACATTATGTCGCGCGTCCACAACAAGAAAATGCGCTATTGCGTTTATAACAATCAGGCAGGGTTCAGGAGAAAAAAGATGACAAAATTACTCGCCCGACATTGGCTACTGGCATTAGGCGCGACGACCGCGCTGGCGGCGTCCCCGGCGTTTGCCGCGAAAGATGTAGTGGTCGCGGTGGGGTCCAACTTCACCACGCTCGATCCGTATGATGCGAATGACACCTTATCGCAGCAGGTGGCAAAATCGTTTTATCAGGGGCTGTTTGGCCTTGATAAAGAGATGAAGCTGAAGAACGTGCTGGCAGAAAGTTACACCGTCTCTGACGACGGCCTGGTGTATACCCTTAAATTGCGTCAGGGGGTGAAATTCCAGGACGGGACCGACTTTAACGCCGAGGCGGTGAAAATAAACCTCGATCGCGCCAGCGATCCCGCCAATAGCCTTAAGCGTTATAACCTGTATAAAAACATCGCCAAAACAGAGGCTGTCGATCCCGCGACGGTAAAAATCACTCTGAAGCAGCCGTTCTCCGCGTTTATTAATATTCTGGCGCACCCGGCAACGGCGATGATCTCACCAGCCGCGCTGGCGAAATACGGCAAAGAGATTGGCTTTCATCCGGTCGGCACTGGTCCGTATGTGCTGGACACCTGGAATCAAACCGATTTTGTGAAGGTGAAGAAATTTGCCGATTACTGGCAGCCGGGATTACCGAAGCTGGATAGCATCACCTGGCGTCCGGTCACTGATAACAATACCCGTGCGGCGATGCTGCAAACCGGGGAAGCACAGTTTGCCTTCCCGATCCCCTACGAGCAGGCGGCGCTGTTAGAGAAAAACAAAAATCTGCAGCTGGTCGCCAGTCCGTCGATCATGCAGCGTTACATCAGCATGAACGTGACGCAAAAACCGTTCGACAATCCGAAAGTCCGCGAGGCGTTAAACTACGCCATCAACCGTCAGGCGCTGGTGAAAGTGGCGTTTGCTGGTTACGCGACCCCGGCTACCGGCGTGGTGCCGCCGTCGATTGCTTATGCGCAAAGCTACACGCCCTGGCCTTACGATCCGGCAAAAGCGCGTGAACTGCTGAAAGAAGCGGGTTATCCAAACGGTTTTAGCACCACGCTATGGTCATCGCACAATCACAGTACCGCCCAGAAAGTGTTGCAGTTTACCCAACAGCAACTGGCGCAGGTGGGGGTTAAAGTGCAGGTGACGGCGATGGATGCCGGTCAGCGCGCGTCGGAAGTTGAGGGCAAAGGGCAGAAAGAGAGCGGCGTGAGAATGTTCTACACCGGCTGGTCGGCGTCGACCGGTGAAGCCGACTGGGCATTGTCGCCGCTGTTTGCCTCACAAAACTGGCCGCCAACGCTGTTTAACACCGCGTTCTACAGCAATCCGCAGGTTGACACTGACCTCGCCGACGCGCTGAAAACGACCGATCCGCAAGAGAAAGCGCGGCTGTACAAAGCGGCGCAGGATATCGTCTGGAAAGAGTCGCCGTGGATCCCGCTGGTGGTGGAAAAACTGGTCTCGGCGCACAGTAACAAACTGACCGGTTTCTGGATCATGCCAGATACCGGGTTCAGCTTTGATGATGCAGATTTGAAATAAGCCACAGCGGAAATCGGATGCTTAACTATATCCTTAAACGCCTGCTGGGGTTGATTCCGACCCTGTTCATTGTTGCGGTGCTGGTGTTTTTATTTGTTCACCTGTTGCCCGGTGACCCGGCGCGACTGATTGCCGGGCCGGAAGCCGACTCGCAGGTGATTGAGCTGGTTCGTCAGCAACTCGGTCTCGACAGGCCGCTGCATGTCCAGTTCTGGCATTACATGACTAACGTGTTGCAGGGCGATTTTGGCCTCTCGATGGTTTCCCGTCGGCCGGTCTCGGAGGAGATCGCCAGCCGGTTTATGCCGACGCTGTGGCTGACGTTGACCAGTATGATCTGGGCCGTTCTGTTCGGTATGGCGGCGGGAATTGTCGCGGCGGTATGGCGTAATCGCTGGCCGGATCGCCTCAGCATGACGCTGGCCGTTACCGGGATCTCCTTTCCGGCGTTCGCGTTGGGGATGTTGTTAATGCAGGTGTTCTCCGTGGAGTTAGGCTGGTTGCCGACCGTCGGGGCCGATAGCTGGCAGCACTATATTCTGCCGTCTGTCACCCTTGGCGCGGCGGTGGCCTCAGTGATGGCTCGCTTTACCCGCGCCTCATTTGTCGATGTGCTCAGTGAAGACTATATGCGTACCGCCCGGGCGAAAGGGGTCAGCGAAACCTGGGTGGTGCTCAAGCATGGGCTGCGCAATGCGATGATCCCTGTCGTCACCATGATGGGGTTACAGTTCGGCTTTTTGCTCGGCGGGTCTATCGTGGTCGAAAAGGTCTTCAACTGGCCCGGTCTCGGACGTCTGCTGGTGGACTCCGTAGAGATGCGCGATTATCCGGTGATTCAGGCGGAAGTCCTGTTGTTCTCACTGGAATTTATACTTATCAACTTAGTGGTGGATGTGCTGTATGCCGCCATTAACCCGGCTATCAGGTACAAGTAAGGATGCGTTTACTTAACTGGCGCCGTCAGGCGATTTTAGATGCCATGCCAATGGTGAAACCCGAGCGGGTACGCACGCCGTGGCACGAATTCTGGCGACGTTTTCGCCGTCAGCATGTGGCGTTGATAGCAGGCCTGTTTGTGCTGCTGCTGATCCTGGTGGCAATCTTCGCCCGCTGGCTGACGCCGTTCGATGCGGAAAACTATTTCGATTACGACAGGCTGAATGACGGACCGTCGATGATGCACTGGTTCGGCGTGGATTCGCTGGGCAGAGATATCTTCAGCCGCGTGCTGGTTGGCGCGCAAATTTCACTGGCGGCAGGGGTTTTTGCAGTATTGATTGGCGCGGTTATTGGCACCGTCCTGGGGCTGCTCGCGGGTTACTATGAAGGCTGGTGGGACCGGGTCATCATGCGCATCTGCGACGTGCTGTTTGCGTTTCCGGGTATCCTGCTGGCGATTGCTGTGGTCGCGGTATTAGGCAGCGGCATTGCCAACGTGATTATCGCGGTGGCGATCTTCTCAATCCCGGCATTTGCGCGTCTGGTGCGCGGCAACACGCTGGTGCTGAAACGCCAGACGTTTATCGAATCGGCGCGCAGTATTGGTGCCAGCGATGCGACCATTATTTTCAGTCATATCCTGCCAGGAACCGTCTCGTCGATTGTGGTCTTTTTTACCATGCGTATTGGTACGTCGATCATCTCTGCGGCAAGTCTGTCGTTTCTGGGACTGGGCGCACAGCCGCCGACGCCGGAGTGGGGCGCGATGCTGAATGAAGCGCGGGCGGATATGGTGATTGCGCCGCATGTGGCGCTGTTCCCGGCGGTGGCGATTTTCCTGACGGTACTGGCGTTTAATCTGTTAGGCGATGGCCTGCGCGACGCGCTGGACCCGAAGATAAAAGGGTGAACCACAAGCCTGATAAGACGCGTTGGCGTCGTTATCAGGCATTGCCGGATGGGGCATAAATGCCTTATCCGGCTGGGTCAGTGAGAGTTAAGCGCGGGTGCCCCACAGGTCGTACTCGTCGGCGTTTTCCACTTTCACGCGGATCACGTCGCCCGGCTTCACGTTGGTTTCACCGTTCAGATAGACTGCGCCGTCGATTTCCGGGGCGTCGGCCATGCTGCGACCAATCGCGCCTTCTTCGTCGACTTCATCGACGATCACCAGAATTTCGCGACCAACTTTTTCCTGCAAACGTTCCGCAGAGATCTGCTGTTGCAGTTGCATAAAGCGGTTCCAGCGCTCTTCCTTCACCTCTTCCGGTACCTGATCCGGCAGCGCATTGGCGCCAGCGCCTTCTACCGGGCTGTATTTGAAGCAGCCTACGCGGTCGAGACGCGCTTCTTTCAGGAAGTCGAGCAGCATCTGGAAATCGTCTTCCGTTTCACCCGGGAAGCCAACAATAAACGTTGAGCGCAGGGTCAGCTCCGGACAGATTTCACGCCATTGCTTGATGCGCGCCAGCTGGCGGTCAACCGAGCCGGGGCGCTTCATCAACTTGAGAATACGTGGGCTGGCGTGCTGAAGCGGGATATCCAGATATGGCAGGATCTTACCTTCCGCCATCAGCGGGATCACGTCATCAACGTGCGGATACGGGTAGACATAGTGCAGACGCGTCCAGATACCCAGTTTAGACAGCTGTTCACACAGGCTGACCATGCTGGTTTTCACCGGTTCACCGTTATAGAACCCGGTACGATGCTTCACATCCACGCCATAGGCGGAGGTGTCCTGAGAAATCACGAGGATCTCTTTCACACCGGCATCGACCAGACGCTTTGCTTCGCTCAGCACATCACCAATTGGACGGCTAACCAGATCGCCGCGCATGGACGGAATGATGCAGAAGGTGCAGCGATGATTGCAGCCTTCAGAAATTTTCAGGTAGGCGTAATGACGCGGGGTCAGCTTCACGCCTTGTTCCGGCACCAGGCTCAGGAACGGATTGTGCTTCGGTTTCGGCACGTAGTGGTGAACATGTTCCAGAACCTGCTCATAGCTATGCGGCCCGGTGATTTCCAGCACTTTCGGATGGACTTCACGGATCTGATCTTCTTTCGCGCCCAGACAGCCGGTGACGATCACTTTGCCGTTTTCGTTCAGCGCTTCGCCAATGGCTTCCAGTGATTCCTGCACTGCGCTGTCGATAAAACCGCAGGTATTGACGATCACCATATCGGCGTCGTCGTAACTCGGGACGACATCGTAGCCTTCGGTACGCAGTTCAGTCAGGATACGTTCCGAATCGACGAGGTTTTTCGGACAGCCGAGGGAAACGAAGCCGATTTTCGGCTGGTGGGTTACTTTGCTCATAGCTTAAAAATTGTTCAGTTATTGGAATGTTCAGGGCAGGGATTCTACAGAGTTCCGCACAAAAATTGTATTGCTATCTCACCCGATAAGGGCGGGAAAGTCGGTATTGGCTTATAGCGACTTTGTAAATTATGTTAATGGCGGGTGAATTATTGATCTCAGGCATCACATTGTACAAAAAATAGCCATACTATTATGTTGCACCATGGCTGGAAGAGGAGGAACGAAGTATGTTCGTTGACAGACTGAGAACCGATCTGCTGAATAAGCTTATCAACGCCAGGATCGACCTCGCTGCGTATCTGCAGCTAAGGATGGCGAAAGGATACATGTCAGTCAGCGAGAATGATCATCTACGTGAGAACTTTTTCGAACTGAACCGAGAGCTGCACGATAAATCGTTGCGCTTGAATCTGCATCTCGATCAGGAAGAGTGGGATGCTTTGCACCATGCCGAAGGCGCACTCGCCGCTGCGGCGGTGTGCCTGATGAGCGGACACCACGACTGTCCGAATTTTATTGCCGTCAATGCAGAAAAACTCAATACCTGCCTGACAACCTTAACGCTGAGCATTCAGAGTTTGCAGGCTCATTCCACGCTTGAAGATGCCTGATTCCAGGGGGAGGCGACTCCCCCTTTCATCGTTAAGTTTTTGTAAAAATGCCTTCCTGACGTTCTTCGCTGACTACGCTTTAACCAGAGTCAACAAGGAGGCGTTATGCGTCGTTCGCTTATCCCAGTAATGACATTGCTAATTTTCCCTTGGTTTGCTCAGGCGAAAACGCCTGCGGTCAATGTTGAGGTGCTGCAAACCAAACTTGACCACCCGTGGGCGCTGGCCTTTCTGCCGGGCGACGACGGCATGCTGATCACTCTGAAGGGTGGGCAGTTGCGCCACTGGCAGGCAGGAAAAGGGCTTTCTGACCCGCTGCCTGGGGTGCCAAAGGTGTGGGCAAACGGGCAGGGCGGTCTGCTGGACGTGGCGCTGGCTCCGGACTTTCGCCAGTCCCGGCGCGTCTGGCTCAGTTTTTCCCAGGCTGATGCAGAGGGAAAAGCAGGAACCGCGGTGGGCTATGGTCGACTCAGCGACGACCTTTCGCGGCTGGAAAACTTCCAGACGGTCTTCCGGCAGATGCCAAAACTCTCTACCGGCAATCATTTCGGTGGACGACTGGTGTTTGACGGTAAGGGGCATCTGTTCATCGGGCTGGGGGAAAACAACCAGCGGCCGACGGCACAGGACCTCGACAAACTGCAGGGGAAAGTGGTGCGTCTGACCGAACAGGGAAAAGTTCCGGCGGACAATCCGTTTGTTAATCAGCCTGGCGCGCGCCCGGAAATCTGGTCTTATGGGATCCGTAATCCGCAGGGGATGGCGATGAATCCGTGGAGCGATACGCTGTGGCTCAATGAGCACGGGCCGCGCGGCGGAGATGAGATCAATATCCCCGAAAAAGGCAAAAACTACGGCTGGCCGCTGGCGACATGGGGCATTAACTATAGCGGGCTGAAAATCCCGGAAGCGCAGGGCGAAAAGGTGGCAGGTACCGAACAGCCCATTTTCTACTGGCAGAAATCACCTGCCGTTAGCGGGATGGCCTTTTATGACCACGATACTTTCCCTCAGTGGCGGCAGAAACTGTTCATTGGCGCACTGAAGGACCAGAATGTGATTGTGATGAGGGTGAATGGCAATACGGTCGCTGAAGAGGGGCGCATTCTGGGTGAGCGAAAACAGCGGATCCGCGACGTACGCGTCGGGCCCGACGGTTATCTGTATGTCTTAACCGACGAGTCCGATGGCGAGTTGCTTAAAGTCAGCCCGCGTACCTGAACGGCTTAGCTGACCGGGATCATGACCGTTTTACGAAACGCCGGGCGCTCGCTGAGCTGCTGGTACCAGCGCTCAAGATGCGGACGCGGTGTCCATGTCAGTCCCACGTTGAACAGGTTGTAGACAAACGGCGCGATGGCGATGTCACCGGTGCCAAACGCTTTTCCCGAGAACCATAACTGGTCGGCCAGCGCCGCGTCGAGGATCGCGAACAGCTCGTCGCAGCGTTTCGCTCCGGCATCGATAGCGGCGTGATCGCGCTGTTCCGGCGGTGTTCTCACTAAACCAAAAAGCACCACACGGTGTGCTGGACTGAGGGTTTGATTCGCCCAGTCCATCCATTTATCGCCTTCAGCCCGACGTGCCGGTGACTCGACCCACAGGCGTTTTTGTCCATACTGGGCAGCCAGGTAACGCACGATGGCGTTGGACTCCCACAGCAGCAGGTCGTTTTCATCATCACGTAGCAAAGGCACCAGACCGTTCGGGTTCATCGCCAGATAATCGGCATCATGGTTCAGGCCAAACTGTCCTCCCGCCAGGATATGATTAAACGGTAATTCCAGTTCTTCGAGCGTCCACAATACTTTTTTGACGTTGGTTGAGTTATTCCGGCCCCACAGCGTAATCATAATTACCCCTCAAAAAATGGACAGCCTCAGGGCTGCGTTCACTCCACATGGTGAGATAAAGCTAACATTTACGCAACAGCCAACAAAAAATTCCTCTCCGTTGCGGCATAGCGGGGGGTTATTGCATAAACTTTAAAAACTTTACCAACTTACGGTTCACTTACGCTTCTTAGTGCGTTATTACTCACCGCACTTATTATACGGTGGTATGACGTATATTTTTTGAATGGATACTCGGGTGGCATTTATGACGCAATACGTTTCTTCCCTTCGCAATTTCGCAGCGGGTTCAGCCCTTCTCTTTCTCTTTGCGCCGACGGTGATGGCGGCGGAACAGACCATTGAACCGCCGAGCGTCGATGCGCGCGCGTGGATTTTAATGGATTACGCCAGCGGTAAGGTGCTGGCTGAAGGCAATGCCGATGAGAAACTGGATCCGGCCAGTCTGACGAAAATCATGACCAGCTATGTGGTGGGGCAGGCACTCAAAGCGGGCAAAATTAAACTGACCGACATGGTGACGATAGGCAAAGACGCGTGGGCGACCGGTAACCCGGCGCTGCGCGGCTCCTCGGTCATGTTCCTGAAGCCCGGCGATCAGGTGGCGGTTTCCGATCTCAATAAAGGGGTGATTATTCAGTCCGGCAACGACGCCTGTATCGCACTGGCAGACTATGTCGCAGGGAGCCAGGAGTCGTTTATCGGTCTGATGAATGGTTATGCGAAAAAGCTTGGGTTGACGAACACCACCTTCCAGACGGTACACGGTCTGGATGCGCCGGGCCAGTTCAGCACCG
This sequence comes from Citrobacter sp. RHB20-C16, assembly GCF_013890155.1. NCBI lineage: Bacteria > Pseudomonadati > Pseudomonadota > Gammaproteobacteria > Enterobacterales > Enterobacteriaceae > Citrobacter > Citrobacter sp. RHB20-C16. The sequence goes on from NZ_CP057630.1 coordinate 1,834,347, forward strand.
CGCGTGATATGGCTCTGCTGGGTAAAGCACTGATCCACGATGTGCCGGAAGAGTATGCGATCCATAAAGAGAAAGAGTTCACTTTTAACAAGATTCGCCAGCCCAACCGAAACCGTCTGCTCTGGAGCTCCAGCCTGAACGTTGACGGCATGAAAACAGGCACCACGGCCGGGGCCGGATACAATCTGGTCGCGTCGGCCACCCAGGGCGATATGCGTCTGATTTCGGTGGTATTAGGCACCAAAACTGACCGTATCCGCTTTAATGAATCAGAAAAACTGTTGACCTGGGGGTTCCGCTTCTTTGAGACCGTAACGCCTATCAAACCGGATGCCACCTTTGTGACCCAGCGCGTCTGGTTTGGTGACAAGAGTGAGGTGAATCTGGGGGCTGGCGAAGCCGGTTCTGTGACGATTCCGCGCGGTCAACTGAAAAACCTGAAAGCCAGCTTTACGCTGACGGAACCGCAGCTCACCGCGCCGCTGAAAAAGGGCCAGGTGGTCGGGACGATTGACTTCCAGTTGAACGGCAAATCGATTGAACAGCGTCCGTTGATCGTGATGGAGGCGGTAGAAGAGGGCGGCTTCTTTGGCCGGATGTGGGATTTCGTACTGATGAAATTTCATCAGTGGTTCGGTAGCTGGTTCTCTTAAGTCCTGATGATTGCCGGATAGCGCTGACGCCTGTCCGGCAAACGGCAATTAGTACATAAGCTTAATTCGCTGCGCTTTGGCGAAGCTGACAAATTCATCGTCAGGGCAGCAGTCGCTTACCACGATGTCAAAGTGTTTTAAATCTCCCATCCGCGCCGGACGGACCTTGCCAAATTTGCTGTGATCGGCCACCAGTACGTGGTGTTGCGCCATCGACATTGCCCAGTGTTTCACCGGCAATTCTTCCAGATTAAAACAGGTCGCCCCTTTGCTGATATGAACGCCGGCTGCGGAATAAAAGGCGATATCCGGACAGATATTGTTCAGGGTTTCCTGAGCATCAAGCGGTTTGAAAATCGCATTGCTGGCGTGAAATTCGCCGCCGGAGAGGATTGCCCGGCACAGCGGTTTTTCCTGCAATGCCAGAAACGTATTCAGGGAATAGCAGACGGCGGTAAACGGGATGTCATTATCGATCGCTTCGATGATCCACGGCGTCGTCGTACCGCAGTCAAAAAACAGCGTCTGATGCGGCTGCACCAGACTTGCCGCCAGCTGCGCCGCACGACGTTTTTCTTCCACTAAGCGGGATTTTTGATCGCTGAGCAGATAGTGGCTGGCGCTGCGGGGTTCCAGCACAATATAGCCACCGAGCAGCACTACCGGCGCACTGTTGTTATTCAGGTCGCGGCGAATGGTCATTTCAGAGACGCCCAGCAGGGTCGCGGCTTCCTTAAGATGGAGTTTATCGCTGCGTTTCAGTGCCTGCAGCAATTGACCAATACGCTCTTCGCGACGTGTTTCCATAATTCCCCTGGATGAATAATTAAGCGCTCTGTCTCTTTCAGTGCGCTTAATATTACTCTTTTTTCCTTCGTCTAGTCACGTACCCAGCCTTTACGAATCGGCAGGGCGAAGCAGATGCGGTAACCGTATTGCAGGGAACGATAGAGGGCCGGACCGAATTTTTGCCAGATCATCTGCGCGCTCAGGCAGCCGATCATCCCAGCCAGCAGTCCGCCGAGCATGTCGAGTGGCCAGTGCACGCCAAGATAGACGCGGGACCAGGCGATGGTGACGGCCAACACCATCAACAGAACGCCGGACCAGAGACGATGCCAGAACAAAAACGCCAGCGCGAAGGTAAATATCACCGTGCCGTGATCGCTGGGGAACGAGTCATCTGCCGCATGCTGGAGATAATTGTAGCCAATGCGATCGGTAAACGGACGATCGTGTGGGAACAGGTGTCCCATTACCCATGACACCAGCAGGCTAACGACCAGCGCCATCGCCATTTTGACGATCAACTGCCGCTGCGCGCAAACCTGTTCACGCGGTCCCCACAGCCAGAGAACAACGGCTAACAGCGGGACGATGTTGATCAGATCTTTGGCGATAAAAATGGCGAGGGAAATCATCCACGATGCCGAGTCCGGCGTGGCATTGATAAAGTAGAACAGCGAATAGTTAATATTTTCCAGCATAGCAGTCAGACTCAGTTCGTTTAATGAAAATCCAGGCAGGCCGAGAATAAAAGTGTCCGTCCGCAGGGTAAAGAGGGATTGTCTTATTTACCTGTAAAAGAAGGTGTTTCAGACATCGCTCGTGATTTTCACTCAGCATAACCGCGTCAACGTAGACTAACCTTAAACCCGGGGAAGGATTTTCATGAGCGGGTAAAAATGTGCGCATTTTGCTTTTACCACGCATAATTCACTATCTCAGGTGAGGCTCTTTCATTACACTTTGCGCGATTTTTTATTGTCGAAGAGATTGCATGCAAAACCGTTTACAACAAGGTGCCCGTCTTGGACGTCAGGCGCTGCTTTTCCCTCTCTGTCTGGTGCTCTACGAATTCTCCACCTACATTGGCAACGATATGATCCAACCCGGCATGCTGGCGGTGGTGGAACAATATCAGGCGGGGATCGACTGGGTACCCACCTCCATGACCGCCTATCTGGCCGGCGGTATGTTTTTGCAATGGCTGTTAGGGCCGCTGTCGGATCGCATTGGCCGTCGTCCGGTGATGTTAGCGGGCGTGGTGTGGTTTATTGTCACCTGCCTGGCAACGCTGCTGGCGCAAAGCATCGAACAATTTACCCTGCTGCGTTTTTTGCAGGGCATCAGTCTGTGCTTTATTGGCGCGGTGGGTTATGCGGCTATCCAGGAGTCCTTTGAAGAGGCCGTGTGTATTAAAATCACCGCCCTGATGGCGAACGTCGCGCTGATAGCGCCACTGCTTGGACCGCTGGTGGGAGCGGCGTGGGTGCATGTCCTGCCGTGGGAAGGCATGTTTGTGCTGTTCGCCGCACTGGCGGCGATCGCGTTCTTTGGTCTGCAGCGGGCGATGCCGGAGACCGCCACGCGGATCGGCGAGCCGCTATCGCTAAAGGCGCTGGGTAATGATTACAGACTGGTGCTGAAAAATGGGCGCTTTGTCGCCGGCGCGCTGGCGCTGGGGTTCGTCAGCCTGCCGTTGCTGGCCTGGATCGCCCAGTCACCGATTATTATCATCAGCGGCGAACAACTTAGTAGCTACGAGTATGGCCTGCTACAGGTGCCGATTTTTGGCGCGCTGATCGCCGGGAACCTGATGCTGGCGCGCCTGACCGCTCGGCGTACGGTGCGTTCGCTCATCATCATGGGCGGCTGGCCGATTGTGCTGGGACTGCTCATCGCCGCGGCGGCCACCGTCGTCTCGTCCCATGCGTATCTGTGGATGACGGCTGGTCTGAGCGTTTACGCCTTTGGCATCGGTGTGGCCAACGCCGGACTGGTGCGCCTCACCCTGTTCGCCAGCGACATGAGTAAAGGCACGGTCTCTGCGGCGATGGGAATGCTGCAAATGCTGATCTTTACCGTCGGGATTGAACTGAGTAAGCACGCTTATCTGCTCGGCGGGAATGGGCTGTTCAGCCTGTTTAATCTGGCGAGCGGCATGTTGTGGCTGTTGCTGATGTTTATCTTCCTGAAAGATAAACAGGCCGGGAATACCCGGGAAGGGTAATGGCGACATTGTTGGCCCGCTAAGCGCACCGCCATCAGGCAATAAAATCGGATGGCGGTGTAAACACCTTAGCCTGGTGAATAACGCAAGTCGTTGTTAATTAAATGGCGCTTCGTTCTTCAGGACACAATCAATGATGTCGAGGACGCCTTCTTTGTTGTTTGAGCCAGCTCGATATTTCGCTGCCTTCGCAATCGTATCTGCCGCATTTTCCATTGCAAAACTAAAGCCCGCCTGGCGCAGCATTTCAACATCATTTCCACCATCCCCAAACACCACGACTTCACTATCGTCAATTCCCCAACGCTGCTGGAGCAGGCGCAGTCCGTTCGCTTTGTGTACGCCGGGGATAATGAGATCGATGCTGCCATAGCCGGTGTGAACAGGCACCATGATATCGCCAATGGCGTCGTGCAGGGCTTGCTGAACTTCCGGGATCCGATCGTCTGAGATGTTCAGGCCAAATTTGAAAAACACGTCATTGATATTGTTGAAATCATCCACGAATTCGAGGCGGTGATAGTACATGCCGGCGGTGGCTTTCATCTCGTCGTTGTACGCTTTCAGGGTGTACGCACTATTCTTACCGCAGGCGATGATTTCGACATCGGCGCGGGTTAACAGGTGATCGACGATGGCGGTAAAATCGGATTTCGCCAGATCGCCATTAAAGATATCCTGGCCTTCGCTTACCACCCAACCGCCGTTTTCGGCGACAAAGGAGATCTCATGGGCAATCTCAGGAAAGAAAGAGATGAGCTGGTAGTACTGATTGCCGCTGGCGACCGCAAAACGAATACCCTGCGTTTTCATCTGCTGATACTGTGCAAGAAAACGTTCGCGATTATAGGTCTTTTGATCGCTCAGAAAAGTGCCATCCATATCGACTGCAATTAACTTAATACCCATTTATCCCTTCTCCATCGCAGTTTGCGTAGTTGAATTTGGTTTGGCGACGGCTCTGGCGACAACGGCGGCCAGCAGTACCAGCGCCAGCACCACCAGCATGGCGCTACGTAAACCGTAGTGTTCGCCGAGGTAGCCGAGCAGCGGAGGGCCAACGAGAAAGGCGAGATAGCCGGTGGTTGCCACGACGCTAACGCGTGTCGGTGCATCCGGCCCCGTGTCGCTGGCCGCAGAAATGGTTAACGGGAAACCGAGCGATGCACCCAGGCCCCACAGTATCACAGAGACGCCGGCCACCCAGGCGCTGTCGACGAAAATAATCAGACCAATACCGAGCGCGCCCATCAGGGCGCTGGCGCGAACCACCGCCACACGACTGTAACGGTCAATAAACCAGCCACCGGTAAAGCGCCCGACGGTCATCCCGAGCGTGAACCCTGCGTAAATCAGCGAGCCGGATGTCGGGCTAAACCCGTGACCGTCGACCATCAGCAGCGGTAGCCAGTCGTTGGCGGACCCTTCAGCAAAGGCCATCGCCAGCACCACAACGCCAATCAGCAGCAACTGAATATCGCGCCAGAAGGGGACGCCTTTTTCCTGGTGATGAGAACCGTCGTTGGCGTTTTTGCCCGTCCCGTCAGGAATGGCCTGGATGGCAATAAAAATCGGCGCAATCGCCACCAGCGAAGCCAGTACAATATGCGTGGTTGCCGCGACGCCGAAGGCTGTCAGTGCCATCCCGATACCCGCGCCCGCCAACGTGCCGAAGCTGTAAAAACCGTGCATCATCGGCAAAACGGTTTTGTTCATCTCACGTTCGACGGCCGCCCCTTCAATATTGATCGCCACTTCTGCGGAACCAAAACTGGCGCCGAATACACCTAAGCCCAGTGCGAACAACACCGGGGAGGTGAGCCAAAGCGCCAGGCTTAGCACCAGCATCCCTACAATTGCGCAGGACATGGTGGTGCGAATCACCTTTCGGGTGCCAAATCGTTTCACCAGCCAGGCCGAACAAAGGATGCCGCTCATCGAACCAATCGAGAGACCAAACAGTACGGCCCCCATTTCCGCCGTCGAGACCGAAAGCGTGTCACGAATGGCGGGCGTGCGCGTGGCCCAAGAGGCCATCAGCAAGCCGGGCAAAAAGAAGAACATAAAAAGCGCCCAGGTTCGGCGTTGCAGGGCTTTGCGGGAGGAAGTCAATGTCATCAGGGAAGCACCAAAAGTACAACAATAGCGACAACACTAGCAAGTTTGTGTACATTTGTACATAAATCAGAAGGGGAATTTATGAGCAGACGACCAAACGATCCGCAGCGTCGGGAAAGGATACTTCAGGCTACTCTGGAGACAATTGCTGAGCATGGGATCAGTGCTGTAACGCATCGTAAAATCGCCAGCTGTGCAGGGGTTCCACTGGGATCCATGACGTATTACTTCGAGGGTATGGACTCGTTGATTGAAGAAGCGTTCACGCGTTTTACGTGCGATATGGCGCAGCAATATCGTGATTTTTTTGCCGGGGTGACCGGCCCGGAAATGGCCTGCGAATCGATCACCACCCTCATTTACAGTTCAGAAGTGACGACGCCGCATAATATGGAGCTGATGTATCAGCTGTACGCGATGATGAATCGTAAGCCGACGCTAAGAAGTGTGATGCAGGACTGGATGCAAACCAGTCAGAGAACGCTTGAGCAGTGGTTTGATCCTATTACCGCCCGGGCGCTAGACGCTTTTATTGAAGGAATGACGTTGCATTTTGTGACTGACCGGACGCCGATGACGCGCGAAGAGATCCTGCAGATGGTTAAACGCATCGCCGGGTGAGCATCGTTGAGGGCGATAGTGGTTGTCTCCCCGGCGACACAAATGTCCTGCGCCACACGATCCTGCTCTTCATGCCGATCATCAGTCAGTATGGTTGAGGAAGGGGGTAAAGACGGGAGAGGAGAAATGCAGGCAACAAAAAACCCATCAACCTTGAACCAAAACGGCGGGGTTGATGGGCTCCACAAATTGGGGACATCAAAGAAAAGCAGTGGCACTAGTTATGACTGACACCTTGAGGAAAAGTTCTACATATCTGCAAAAAATTTTCACTTAAGGGACAACTTCAGTTTTATCCTAAGCCTGGCCAGATGATGATGATGAGTGTCCCCGCCAGTGTCAGCAGCACGTTGGCTATCGCGTAGGTGCCTGCGTAACCGAGTGCCGGGATATTGCTACGCGCGGTATCGCTGATAATTTCCATTGCCGGTGCGCAGGTACGCGCCCCCATCATGGCGCCAAAAAGAAGCGCCCGGTTCATGCGCAAGACATAGGCGCCGAACAGGAAGCAAATGATCACCGGCACCAGGCTGACGATCAGACCAGCAATCAGCATTTGACCGCCAATTGCCCCTAACCCCTGACCGATGCCACTGCCTGCGCTTAAGCCAACGCCCGCCATAAAGACCATCAGGCCGAACTCTTTCACCATATTCAGTGCCCCCTGCGGGATGTAGCCAAATGTGGGATGGTTAGCACGCAGGAAGCCCAGCATGATCCCGGCGAACAGCAATCCAGCGGCGTTACCGATGCCGAAACTGAAGTTGCTGAACTGGAAGGTGATCATGCCGATCATCAGACCAATAATGAAGAACGCACAGAAGGCCAGCAGATCGGTGACCTGGCTGTGAATCGAGATAAAGCCAATACGATCCGCGATTGTTTTCACCCGGCGCGCGTCGCCGCTGACCTGCAATACGTCGCCTTTGTTGAGCACCACGTTGTCATCAATCGGCATTTCAATCTGCGAACGAATCACGCGGTTCAGGAAGCAGCCGTGATCGGTGAGCTTCAGTTGCGCAAGACGGCGTCCCACGGCATTGTGGTTTTTCACCACGATCTCTTCCGTGACGATCCGCATGTCGAGCAGGTCGCGGTCGAACACCTCTTTGCCGTTACGAAAGCTGGGGTCGAGGCGGGCATGAGCATCCGGATAGCCGACCAGCGCGATTTCATCACCCATCTGCAGCACGGCGTCACCGTCCGGGTTTGCCAGAATACCGTTACGACGGATGCGTTCAATGTAGCAGCCAGTTGCGCGGTAAATGCCGAGCTCCCGCAGGTTCTTTCCGTCCGTCCAGGCGACCAGTTCCGGGCCGACGCGATAAGCACGAATGACCGGCAGGTACACCTTCCGGTTCGTGTCGGTGTCCAGACCGCGTTCACGGGCGATTTGCTGGGCGCTGGTTTGCAGATCCTGATGCTGTAATTTTGGCAGATAGCGTGCGCCGACGATCAGGCTGACCAGACCGATCAGGTAGGTCAGTGCGTAGCCCAGGCTCAGGTTATCCAGCGCCCGGGAAAGCTGTGCGCTCTCCATTCCAAAATGGCGCAGCGTATCGCCAGCACCGACCAGAACCGGGGTAGACGTCATTGAGCCAGCCAGCATACCGGCCGTCAGGCCGATGTCCCAGCCAAATAGCTTACCCAAACCGAGGGCGATCAGCAGCGCGCTGCCGACCATCACCAGAGCCAGCATCAGGTAATTCTTCCCGTCCCGAAAAAAAATGGAAAAAAAGTTAGGACCCGCTTCAACGCCGACACAAAAAATAAACAGCATAAAGCCCAGATTCAGTGCGTCAGTGTTAATACTGAAATGCTGTTGCCCTAATAAGAGAGAGACGACTAAAACGCCAATGGAATTACCCAGTTGGATGGAACCCAGACGCAATTTACCGAGACACAGGCCGAGAGCCAGTACAACGAATAATAACAGGATGTAATTCCCATTTAACAAATCGGCGACGTTTATATTCACGGAGACTAACTTCTTGTTTACGAGTAAGCTGTTGAAAGAAATGGTAATTTAGGCTACTGTTTTGCCATCAAATAAGGGCGATTGTGACATATTCACAGCCCGAATATAAGCGGCACAACAATATAATCTGGCTAGTTTAATCTCATTACGTATCAACGGCTATAAGAATCGTGTTGGCGTATTTTGGCACGGAATGCTGAACGGCTTTATCTGACTGGACGCCTTTGGCGAAAAGTGTGTTCGATAGAGACAGTGTCAGGAGAAAAGATTGAAATATAAGCATGGTTGGGTAGGAGCGGTCTGCTGCTTTGTGCTCTTTGTGGTTGTCTGTCTTTTTCTGACGATGAACATGAAAGGGGCATTTCGGGCGGCCGGGCATCCTGAAATTGGGCTACTGTTTTTTACGCTGCCAGGCGCGGTCGCCAGTTTTTGCTCTCATCGCCGGGAGGTGATCAAACCGCTCCTTGGCGCGATGCTTGCAGCACCTTGTTGTTTGCTGTTCACGCGTCTTTTCTTTACGCCCACTCGCTCGCTGTGGCAGGAGATGGCGTGGTTATTCAGCGCCGTATTCTGGTGCGCTTTGGGAGCCTTATGCTTCCTGTTCATCAGCAGTTTGTTCAGACCGCGACAGCGTAAAAACCAATAACGCCCTCCGAAGAGGGCGTTATGACATCACTCACAGTACTCAGGCGAACAGGTTCAAATTCTCTTTCGCCCAGGCTTCAAAATCGGTGCAACCGCCGATGTGTTTCTGATCAACAAAAATCTGCGGCACGGTTTCAACCGGTTTGCCGACGGTCTTTTCCAGGTCCGCTTTGGTGATGCCTTCCGCGTGGATGTCGATGTAGCGATAGTTGAAATCATCGCGCTCGTTGCTCAGTTTCTCTGCCAGTTCTTTTGCGCGTACACAGTAAGGGCAACCCGGGCGACCAAAAATAACGGTAAACATTGTAGTCTCTCTCCTCGAACTCAAAGCCTGACGGCGAATGGCTGCTATGATGACGCTAATCGTCAGTCTTGAACAGTAGGTTGCACCTTTTACTTCGATACATTTAGTCTATATCTGTTAAACACATTCACGCTGAACGCCTTACACTATGTCTCACAAAAGGGGGCTTCCTGTGCGTATGACCGGCGCGTTACCGAAAAGTGTATTGATTCTGGAAATGGTGGGTATGGTGCTCCTGGCGCTGGCTTTGCTGTTGCTGAACCACTACCTGACGCTTCCCGCGCCGTTTAACAGCTCGTTAGCGGTCATTATCATGCTTTTTTTGGGCGTGCTGTTGATGATCCCCGCCGCACTGGCATTCGTCTGGCAAGTCGCGCAGCGGCTGGCGCCCCAGCTGATGAAGCCCTCATCCGATTCATCCCGTTCTGACCGAGAAAAAGAGAATGACTCCAACCATTAACCTTCTGCGTCGTCACCGTTCGATTCGCCATTATACCGATCAACCGATTACGCCTGAACAGCGAGAGGCGATTCTGGCCGCCGCTCAGGCGACCTCCAGCTCCAGCTTTTTGCAGTGTACATCCATTATTCGTATTACGGATCCGGTACTACGTGACGCACTGGTACCCTTAACCGGCGGTCAACAGCACGTCGCGCAGGCCGCTGAGTTTTGGGTCTTCTGCGCCGACTTCAACCGTCATCTGCAGATTTGCCCTGAAGCACAATTAGGCCTTGCAGAGCAGTTGTTGCTGGGCGTCGTTGATACGGCGATGATGGCGCAAAACGCGCTGACGGCGGCGGAATCGCTGGGACTGGGTGGTGTCTATATCGGCGGATTGCGCAATAACATCGAATCTGTCACCGAGTTGCTGGCGCTGCCAAAACACGTACTGCCGCTGTTTGGGCTGTGCCTGGGCTGGCCTGCTGATAACCCGGAGCTGAAGCCGCGCCTGCCCGCAGCGATAGTGATGCACGAAAATCGTTATCAGCCGCTCGACAAGGACGTGCTGGCTGATTATGACGAACAGCTCGCGCAGTATTATCTCAGCCGTGGCAGCAATACCCGCCGTGACACCTGGAGCGATCATATTCGCCGCACGCTGATTAAGGAAAATCGTCCCTTTATCCTGGAATATTTGCATAAACAGGGTTGGGCCACGCGCTAAAAATTCCGCCGCTGTGTATGATACGCGGGATAGTGATCGAGTGATGCAGAGAGGTGCAGGGTGAAAATTGCCATATTGTCCCGGGATGGAACGCTCTACTCGTGTAAGCGCCTGCGTGAAGCGGCGATGACGCGTGGTCATCTGGTTGAAATACTCGACCCGCTTTCCTGTTATATGAACATCAATCCGGCGGCGTCCTCAATTCATTATAAAGGACGCAAGTTGCCTCATTTTGATGCCGTCATTCCGCGTATTGGTTCGGCGATTACCTTTTATGGTACGGCGGTGCTACGCCAGTTTGAGATGCTGGGCAGCTATCCGTTGAATGAATCTGTAGCGATTACCCGCGCCCGCGATAAGCTGCGTTCGTTGCAGTTGCTGGCGCGTCAGGGTATCGATCTCCCGATTACCGGCATTGCGCACTCGCCGGATGACACCAGCGATCTGATCGATATGGTTGGTGGCGCGCCGTTGGTGGTGAAACTGGTGGAGGGAACGCAAGGAATTGGCGTGGTACTGGCAGAAACCCGTCAGGCTGCCGAGAGCGTCGTGGATGCGTTCCGGGGGCTTAACGCCCACATTCTGGTTCAGGAATATATTAAAGAGGCCAAAGGTCGCGATATTCGCTGTCTGGTGGTGGGGGATGAGGTGGTTGCTGCCATCGAACGACGGGCGAAGGACGGCGATTTTCGTTCTAATCTCCATCGCGGCGGCGTCGCCTGCATTGCCAACATTACTCCCCGTGAGCGCAAAATAGCGATAAAAGCCGCGCAGACGATGGGGCTTGATGTCGCTGGTGTTGATATTTTACGCGCCGAGCGCGGCCCGCTGGTGATGGAAGTGAATGCCTCTCCGGGTCTGGAAGGGATCGAAAAAACCACCGGTATCGATATCGCCGGGCGGATGATTCAGTGGATCGAACGCCACGCGACGGCTGAATTTTGTCTCAAAACGGGTGGCTAGTCTTTAATATCGCCGATGATCGTGGCATGACGAACACTTTTTGCGTAAGCTGTGCCGGTATTTTTTTATCGTAAGAGGTAGCACATTATTATGACAGAATTGGTCGTTCCCACTCTGGATACGTTGCGGCAATGGCTCGACGACCTGGGCATGAGTTTTTTTGAATGTGATACCTGTCAGGCACTGCATTTACCACACATGCAAAATTTTGACGGCATCTACGATGCGAAATTAGATCTCGTCGATAATACGCTGCTGTTTTCCGCGATGGCTGAAGTGAGGCCTTCTGCGTTACTGCCGCTGGCCGCGGATCTGTCTGCCATCAATGCCAGTTCCCTCACCGTGAAAGCGTTTCTGGATATGCAGGATGATAATCTGCCAAAGCTGGTGGTTTGCCAGTCTTTATCCGTTATGCAAGGGGTAACTTACGCGCAGTTCGAGTGGTTCGTGCGCCAGAGCGAAGAGCAGATATCCATGGTCATTCTTGAAGCGGGCGCGCACCAGATGCTGTTTACCGCCGAAGAAGACGCGCAAAAAAGCAGCGTTGAGAACCATTTTCTTCACTGATTTTAACGTGAAGTATGGCGCGTATAGCGCAGTCGCTGCCAGAGCGGCTGCGGTTTACGTTCTTTTATTCTGCATTTAACCTTTCTTTAAAGAATTATTCACCTCCTTTCCCGCTGTTTCGCTTTATCACATAGACATAAATTGCATAAAAAATTGATAAAAGGCGTTTTTTAATCTGGGCTATAGCCTGAAACCCTGGCTAAAGTTATTCTTGCGAAGCTTAATTACAGCGAGCAATAACGGTCGGGGGAGCGTCCACTCTTCCTGGTTTTTGCCGAGTGACAAACTATGCACGTTTCTTGCATAGCATTGAGTGCAACTTTTTTGGTTCGTTTGTTAACGAACTTTGATAAGGAAAGAGATTATGACCGCCTTAAATAAAAAATGGCTATCGGGTCTGGTTGCGGGTGCTCTGATGGCCGTCTCTGCCGGCACGCTCGCTGCAGAACAAAAAACACTCCATATCTATAACTGGTCTGATTATATTGCGCCGGATACGGTCGCTAATTTTGAAAAAGAGACCGGCATCAAAGTGGTCTATGACGTTTTTGACTCCAACGAAGTGCTGGAAGGCAAACTGATGGCAGGCAGCACCGGTTTTGATCTGGTAGTGCCTTCCGCGAGCTTTCTTGAACGTCAGTTGACGGCAGGCGTTTTCCAGCCGCTGGATAAGAGCAAACTGCCGGGCTGGAAAAACCTCGATCCGGAATTGCTGAAACTGGTCGCCAAACACGACCCGGACAATAAATTCGCGATGCCGTATATGTGGGCGACCACCGGTATTGGCTACAACGTCGATAAAGTGAAAGCGGTGCTCGGCGCTGATGCCCCGCTTAATAGCTGGGATCTGGTGCTGAAGCCGGAAAATCTTGAAAAACTCAAGAGCTGTGGCGTCTCTTTCCTCGATGCGCCGGAAGAGGTGTTTGCCACCGTGCTGAACTATCTGGGTAAAGATCCGAACAGCACCAAAGCAGACGACTATACCGGACCGGCTACCGATCTGCTGCTCAAGCTGCGGCCGAATATCCGTTACTTCCACTCTTCGCAGTACATCAACGACCTGGCTAACGGCGATACCTGTGTGGCGATTGGCTGGGCGGGAGATGTCTGGCAGGCCGCCAACCGGGCGAAAGAGGCGAAGAATGGCGTCAATATCTCCTTCTCGATTCCGAAGGAAGGGGCAATGGCCTTCTTTGATGTCTTCGCGATGCCAGCAGATGCCAAAAATAAAGACGAGGCCTATCAGTTCCTCAACTACCTGTTGCGCCCGGATGTGATTGCGCATATCTCTGACCATGTGTTCTACGCGAATGCCAACAAAGAGGCGACGGCGTTGGTGAGTGCAGAAGTGCGTGATAATCCAGGTATTTATCCGCCAGCAGACGTGCGCGCGAAGATGTTCACCCTGAAAGTTCAGGATCCGAAGATTGACCGCGTCCGTACGCGTGCCTGGACCAAGGTGAAAAGCGGTAAATAACCTTTTACCGTAGGCCGGGCAAGCGAAGCGCTCCCGGCAACTGGCGCACCGTTCTGGTGCGCCTGCACCATGATTTGTTTCTGCCGGAGAGCACCCCGTGAATGATGCCACCCCACGCCCGCAGGCGAAAACCCGTAAAGCGCTGACGCCGCTCCTCGAAATCCGCAACCTGACCAAATCCTTCGATGGTCAGCACGCTGTCGATGACGTAAGTCTGACCATTTATAAAGGCGAAATCTTTGCCCTGCTGGGCGCATCAGGCTGTGGAAAATCCACGCTGTTGCGCATGCTGGCGGGGTTTGAACAACCTACTACAGGACAAATCATGCTGGATGGCGTCGACCTGTCCCAGGTGCCGCCTTATTTACGGCCCATCAATATGATGTTTCAGTCCTATGCGCTGTTTCCCCATATGACGGTGGAACAGAATATCGCCTTTGGCCTGAAGCAGGACAAACTGCCGAAAGCAGAAATTGCCAGCCGGGTCGACGAGATGTTAGGTCTGGTGCATATGCAAGAGTTCGCTAAACGCAAACCGCATCAGCTTTCCGGCGGTCAGCGTCAGCGTGTGGCGCTGGCGAGAAGCCTGGCAAAACGGCCTAAACTTCTGCTGCTCGACGAACCGATGGGCGCACTGGATAAAAAGCTGCGTGACCGTATGCAGCTTGAAGTGGTCGATATCCTTGAGCGCGTCGGCGTAACCTGCGTGATGGTGACGCACGATCAGGAAGAGGCGATGACCATGGCCGGGCGTATCGCCATTATGAACCGTGGCAAGTTTGTGCAAATCGGTGAGCCGGAAGAAATTTACGAGCACCCGACCACGCGCTACAGCGCAGAGTTTATCGGCTCGGTCAATGTCTTTGAGGGCGTAATTAAAGAGCGCCAGGAAGACGGTCTGGTGCTCTATTCTCCTGGGCTGGTGCATCCGTTGAAGGTCGATCCGGATGCGTCGGTGGTGGATAACGTGCCGGTGCACGTGGCGCTGCGTCCGGAAAAAATCATGCTCTGCGAAGAGCCGCCTGCCGACGGTTTTAACTTCGCCGTCGGTGAAGTGGTGCACATTGCCTATCTTGGCGATCTCTCCATCTATCACGTTCGCCTGAAAAGCGGACAGGTGATCAGCGCCCAGTTGCAAAACGCTCACCGTTATCGCAAAGGTCTGCCGACCTGGGGCGATGAGGTGCGTCTGTGCTGGGATGCGGACAGTTGTGTGGTGTTGACGGTTTAAGGAGCGAAGATGAGTACACTTGAACCTCCGGCACGCGTAGAAAAACCAGGCGGCTTTACGTTCTGGCTGGCGCGCGTGCAGATGAAACACGGGCGCAAACTGGTGATAGCGCTGCCTTACGTCTGGCTGATCCTGCTGTTTCTGCTGCCTTTTCTGATCGTCTTTAAAATCAGTCTGGCGGAGATGGCGCGAGCGATCCCGCCGTATACGGAGCTGATGGAGTGGGCCGACGGGCAACTGTCGATCACCCTTAATCTCGGTAACTTCCTGCAGTTGTCGGACGATCCGCTCTACTTTGATGCTTATCTGCAGTCACTACAGGTGGCGGGGATCTCGACGCTCTGCTGTCTGCTGCTGGGGTATCCATTGGCGTGGGCGGTGGCGCACAGCAAGCCGTCAACGCGTAATATTCTGCTGCTGTTGGTGATCCTGCCGTCGTGGACCTCGTTTTTGATCCGCGTATATGCCTGGATGGGGATACTGAAAAATAATGGCGTGTTGAATAACTTTCTGCTGTGGCTGGGCGTAATTGACCAGCCGCTGACCATTCTGCACACCAATCTGGCGGTGTATATCGGTATTGTGTACGCCTATTTGCCGTTCATGGTGCTGCCGATTTATACCGCACTGACGCGGATTGATTACTCGCTGGTGGAAGCGTCGCTGGATCTGGGTGCGCGTCCGTTGAAAACGTTCTTTAGTGTGATCGTCCCGCTGACCAAAGGCGGCATTATTGCCGGTTCTATGCTGGTGTTCATTCCGGCGGTGGGCGAGTTTGTGATCCCGGAACTGCTCGGCGGGCCAGACAGCATCATGATTGGTCGCGTGCTGTGGCAAGAGTTCTTTAACAACCGCGACTGGCCGGTGGCGTCTGCGGTCGCGATTGTCATGTTGCTGCTGCTGATCGTCCCGATTATGTGGTTTCACAAACATCAGCAAAAAAGCGGAGGGGCCCACGGATGAACAACTTACCGGTAATTCGTTCGCCCTGGCGGATTGTGATTCTGGTGCTCGGGTTTACTTTCCTGTATGCGCCGATGCTGATGCTGGTCATCTACTCGTTTAACAGTTCTAAACTGGTCACGGTGTGGGCTGGATGGTCAACGCGCTGGTATGGCGAACTGTTCCGCGATAGCGCAATGATGAGCGCAGTGGGGTTGAGTCTGACCATCGCCGCCTGCGCGGCGACCATGGCGGCGATACTCGGCACAATTGCTGCGGTGGTGATGGTGCGTTTTGGTCGCTTTCGCGGGTCGAACGGCTTTGCCTTTATGATCACCGCGCCGCTGGTGATGCCGGATGTGATCACCGGGCTCTCTTTGTTGCTGCTGTTTGTCGCACTGGGGCACGCTATTGGCTGGCCGTCAGATCGTGGCATGCTGACTATCTGGCTGGCACACGTCACGTTCTGTACGGCGTATGTGGCGGTGGTGATCTCCTCGCGCCTGCGTGAACTGGATCGCTCCATTGAGGAAGCGGCGATGGATCTGGGGGCGACGCCGCTGAAGGTGTTCTTTGTGATTACGCTGCCGATGATTATGCCAGCGGTGGTCTCCGGCTGGCTGCTGGCGTTTACCCTGTCGCTGGACGATCTGGTCATTGCCAGCTTTGTCTCCGGACCGGGCGCGACCACGTTGCCGATGCTGGTCTTCTCCAGCGTGCGGATGGGCGTTAACCCGGAAATTAACGCCCTGGCGACGCTGATACTCGGGGTGGTGGGAATTGTTGGTTTTATCGCCTGGTATTTGATGGCTCGCACGGAAAAACAGCGGATCCGCGATATCCAACGTGCAAGACGTGACTGAAGACACTAAAATCTGCCAACCTGGCTACATAATGCCGCGCTCGTCGCGGCATTGTTTTCATGGAAGACGATTCGTTGGGATTTTTTAATAAAACATCCTCATCACATGCCCGCCTGAATGTGCCCACGCTGGTGCAGGTGGCGGCGCTCGCCATTATTATGATCCGTGGGCTCGACCTGCTGATGATTTTCAACACCCTTGGCATTCGCGGACTGGGCGAGTTTATTCATCGCAGCGTGCAGACATGGAATTTAACGCTGGTTTTTCTCGGCAGCCTGATGCTGGTATTTATTGAAATCTGGTGTGCGTTTTCACTGGTGAAAGGGCGTAACTGGGCGCGCTGGATCTATCTCCTCACGCAGGTGATTGCCGCCAGCTATTTGTGGGCGGCCTCGCTGGGCTACGGCTATCCAGAGCTGTTCAGCATTGCGGGTGAGTCAAAGCGGGAGATTCTGCGTACGCTGGTAATGCAAAAACTGCCCGATATGCTGGTGCTGTTATTACTGTTTGTGCCCGCGGCCAGTCGTCGCTTCTTCCGCTTACAATAATGTGTATAATCCTCGCCCCTGTTTAGATAAAGGTTTCCGTATGCAGTGCGCACTCTATGACGCCGATCGTTGTCGTTCCTGTCAGTGGATCACGCAGCCCGTGGGCGAGCAACTCACCGCCAAAACCGCCGATCTGCGAAATTTGCTTACCGGTTTTCCCGTCGGAGAATGGTGCGTGCCGGTCAGCGGCCCGGAGCAGGCGTTTCGCAATAAGGCGAAGATGGTGGTCAGCGGCAGCGTGGAAAAACCGTTGCTGGGCATGTTGCATCGCGATGGTACGCCAGAAGATCTGTGCGATTGCCCGCTCTATCCGGCCTCGTTTGCGCCGGTGTTTGCTGTGCTGAAACCGTTTATTGCGCGGGCCGGACTAACTCCCTACAACGTGGCGCGCAAACGTGGAGAGCTTAAGTACCTTTTGCTGACGGAAAGTCAGTTTGATGGCGGTATGATGCTGCGCTTTGTTCTGCGTTCCGACAGTAAACTGGCGCAGTTGCGTGCTGCGCTGCCGTGGTTGCAGGCGCAACTGCCGCAACTGAAGGTCATCAGCGTCAATCTTCAGCCGGTACATATGGCGATTATGGAAGGGGAGACAGAAATCTTCCTGACTGAACAGCAGGCGCTGGCGGAGCGGTTTAACGACGTGCCGCTGTGGATCCGCCCGCACAGTTTCTTCCAGACCAACCCGGCGGTGGCAAGCCAATTATATGCCACAGCGCGTGACTGGGTGCGGCAGTTGCCGGTGAACCACATGTGGGATCTGTTCTGTGGTGTCGGTGGGTTTGGTCTGCACTGCGCGACGCCGCAGATGCAGTTGACGGGAATTGAAATTGCGCCGGAAGCCATTGCTTGTGCGAAGCAGTCAGCGGCGGAACTGGGCTTAACCAATCTTCATTTTCAGGCGCTGGATTCGACGCAGTTTGCCACCGGGCAGGGGGCTGTGCCGGATCTGGTGCTGGTGAACCCGCCGCGCCGCGGAATTGGTAAATCCTTGTGTGATTACCTCAGCCGAATGGCACCGCAATTTATCATCTATTCCAGCTGTAATGCGCAGACGATGGCGAAAGACATTGCCGCATTGCCAGGCTATCGCATTGAACGGGTACAGCTTTTCGATATGTTCCCACATACCGCGCATTATGAAGTGCTGACATTGTTGCTGAAGGACGAGTCACGGTTTGCCGGATAGCGGCGATGGCGCCTTATCCGGCTTGCGAGTGAAGTGTATTTTGTAGGCCTGATAAGCGTAGCGTCATCAGGCACTCTACAGCCAATTCTCGGTCTTACTGCGGGAACCACTGGTCGTTGATTTTTTGGTACGTACCATCGGCCTTGATCGCCGCCAGCGCAGCGTTCAGTTTATCCAGCAGCACTTTATTATCCGGGCGAACCGCGATGCCGAGGCCGGTACCGAAGTACTGTGGATCGGTGACTTTCTCGGTTGCCACACCCAACTGCGGGTTAGTTTTCAGCCACTCGTTCACGACGGCGGTATCACCGAATACACCATCAATACGGCCATTTTTCAGGTCGATAAACGCATTCTGATAGCTGTCATAGGCCACGGTTTTCACTTCCGGGTGCTTGTCCTGCAAGTATTTCTGGTGAGTGGTGCCGTTTTCCATCCCGATACGTTTACCTTTCAGGTCGGCAAAGGTTTTATAGGTATCTTTCTTCGAAATTACCAGCGCCGAGTTGGCATAGTAGGGGGTCGTAAACGCCACCTGTTTGCTCCGCTCTGGGGTGATATCCATACCGGAAATCACGGCGTCATATTTTTTGAACTTGAGCGCCGGGATCAGGCTGTCAAATGCATGGTTGGTGAAAGTACATTCTGCCTGCATCTGTTTGCATAAGGCTTTTGCCAGATCGAGGTCGAAGCCGACGATTTGGTTATTGGCATCCATAGATTCGAACGGTGGATAGGTCGCAGAGACGCCAAAACTGATTTTTTCAGCGGCAGAGGCACCGAAGGTGAAAGAGGCAAGTAATGTGGCCAGAACTAACTTTTTCATGGTTGGACTCCCGTTATGATGAGGCGCCGTTTCTGCGGCATGGATTTACAATGCCAGTAAATGAATTTGTATGCAATAAAAATGATTAACTATTTTGTGATAAATAAAAAAAGACGGACAGGTTATAAACTTGTCCGTCTTGTTGGTTGTGATTTATGCAATAAAGTGCTTAGTTTCGACGTTCGAATGCCAGCGCTTTGCGCTCGATCAGACGCATCATTAACGTCAACAGGCCGTTGACGATCAGGTAGATAACTCCCGCTGCGCCGAACACCATCACATCATAGGTGCGACCGTACAGCAGCTGACCATAACCCATCACTTCCATCAGCGTGATGGTATATGCCAGAGAGGTACTTTTGAACACCAGCACCACTTCGTTGGAATACGAGGAGAGGGCGCGTTTAAAGGCATACGGCAACAGGATTGCCAGCGTGTCTTTCTTGCTCATCCCCAGCGCGCCGCAGGACTGCCACTGGCCTTCCGGAATCGCGCGAATCGCCCCGTAGAACAGTTGAGTGGTATAAGCTGCGCTGTTCAGCGACAGTGCAATCAAGGCGCACAACCACGGCTCTGACAGCAGATGCCACAGAACCGGATACTCCTGCAGAGACGGAAACTGACCCGGTCCGTAGTAGATCAAGAAGATCTGAACCAGCAGCGGCGTACCGGTAAACAGCGTGATATAGCCACGCACCAGCCAGACTACCACCGGCGTTTTCAACGTCAGAACAATCGTGAAAATCAACGCCAGAATCAGGGCAACGACAATGGATGCCACCGTCAGGGTCAGGCTGGTATGCAGTCCTTTCAGCAGTTCAGGTAAATACTCAAACATCAGCCTGGTCTCCGCTCAAAACGTGTCGCGCGCAGGTCAATGCGTTTGAGAATGTACTGGCTCACCAGCGTAATCACCAGGTAGATCGCCGCAGCGATAATGTACCAGTTAAACGGTTCCTGGGTTCGCGTGGCGATACTCTTGGTTTGCAGCATCAGGTCGTTGACGCTGATGAGGCTCACCAGCGCGGTATCTTTCAGCAATACCAGCCACTGGTTGCCCAGCCCCGGCAGCGCATGACGCCACATTTGCGGCATCACCAGCCGGAAGAAAATGGCGGTCTTCGACAGTCCCAACGCCTGGCCGGATTCCCACTGCCCAAGCGGTACCGCTTTTAGCGCGCCGCGCAACGTTTGAGACGCATAGGCTGCGTAGAGCAGAGAGAGGGCAATCACCCCACACAGGAAGGGGCTGACGTCGAAGTTTTCGATCTCCATTCGTACCGGAATCTGCACGACGCCCAGATTGATCGTAAAGCCATCAGAGAGCATCAGCAGCAGTTGAGAGGAGCCGAAATAGATAAACAGCACCACCAGAATTTCCGGCAGGCCGCGTAAAATGGTGACCAGTGCGGAACCCGTCCACGCGACAGGACGCCATTTCACTGACTCCCAGACGGCGAAAAGCATTGCCAGCGCCAGGCCGAGGATCAGTGCACAAACGGCAAGGCCGACGGTCATCCCGGCGGCGCTTGCAAGTGGGAAAAATTCGTTCATCAAGGCTTACTTCTGGAACCATTTGTTATAGATGGTCTCGTAAGTCCCATCTTTCTTCACTTTTTCCAGCGCAGTGTTGAATTTCTGCTGCAGTTCCTCATTGCCCTGGCGTACGGCGATGCCGAGGCCGGTGCCGAAGTAATCTTTATCCGTCACTTTGTCGCCAACCGGCGCCAGCTTCGGATTGTCTTTCAACCACTCTGTGACCACCGCGGTATCACCGAACACACTGTCAATACGGCCGTTTTGCAGATCCAGTTTCGCATTCTGGTAGCTGTCATACGGAACGGTAGTGATTTCCGGGTGCTTATCCATGATGAATTTCTGGTGAGTGGTGCCATTCTGCACGCCCACTTTCTTGCCTTTCAGCTGATCAACGCCAGTGAATTTACCCTGCTGACCAATGAACAGCGCGGAGTTGTCATAGTAAGGGGTCGTGAACAGCACCTGTTTTTCACGCTCGGGCGTGATATCCATCCCGGCCATCACCGCGTCGAAACGGCGGAATTTCAGGCTTGGGATCAGGCTGTCAAATGCCTGGTTGGTAAAGGTACAGGTCGCGTCGATCTCTTTACACAGCGCATTGGCCAGATCGACATCAAAGCCGACAATCTTGTTATTAGCGTCCATGGATTCAAACGGAGGATAGGACGCTTCGGTCGCAAAACGAATGGTCTGGGCTGCTGTAGCGGAAAGGCTAAAGCCTGCGATAAGCGCGGCAATCAGAACTTTTTTCATTGTGTTGTCCCGAATCTTAGTGAGAGAGATAGTTTTTAAATGCTTCGGTCTGCGGGTCGGCAAAGCAACTCGCATTACCCTGCTCGACGATATGACCGTTTTCCATATACACGACGCGGCTGGCGGTTTTACGCGCCACTTCCACTTCGTGCGTCACGATCACTTGTGTAATTTTAGTTTCCGCCAGTTCACGAATGATGCTGACGATCTGCGCGGTAATTTCCGGGTCCAGCGCGGCGGTGGGTTCATCAAACAGCAACACCTGCGGCTCCATCATCAACGCGCGGGCAATGGCCACACGCTGCTGTTGTCCGCCGGAGAGATGCAGCGGATAGCGATCGCTATAAGGTTTCAGGCGCAGGCGTTCAAGCAGCTTTTCGGCGCGCGCCAGTGCCTGATCTTTCGACAGACCCAGCACGCGGCAGGGTGCCTCAATCAGATTCTGTTGCACAGTGAGGTGCGGCCACAGATTGTATTGCTGAAAGACCATTCCGACGTTCTGACGCAGCTCGCGAATTGCTTTATCTGACGGCGTCTTGCGGAAATCGAAGTGATTTCCCGCAATGTTAAGCGTACCGGAACGCGGCATCTCAAGCAGATTGAGTACCCGCAGCAGTGAGCTTTTACCGGCCCCGCTTGGGCCCAGTAACACCAGTGTTTCACCCTGCGGGCAATCCAGCGTGATATCGAACAGCGCCTGATGCGCGCCGTAGAAGCAGTTAATGCCGTTTAATTGAATACTCATTGATGCTCGTATACTGGCCGTCTGATAGCTATTGAAGCCGCAGATAGTACCTTTGACAGAATAGTTATGCAATATTTATGCTTTAAAAGTTAAATATAACGCGCATTTCTCATTAAACATAGCACAAAATAGCGAGGGGGAAGGTCGGTAAGAACAATTGTCGGCATTCCATGCAGAATGCCGGACAATTTACGGGGGGACAATTTTTAGCGCGTTTAAGCGGAGAGATTAACGGTTTTCAACCGACTGACGAAGCGTACCGGCCGGGGCATGCACGCTGCCGCCGAGATAGCGAACATCATCAATGGCCCAGCACTGGCCTTCACGGATCATCAGCACTTCATCCTGCCAGTTCTGATCGCCCTGTTTCAGCGCAACGCGTAGCGGGATGTTTCGTGCATCACTATTCGGAATGGTCGAGGCGCTGGCAACACTGGCGCTGTCCGGCGGCGTGGCGCGGCTGGAGAACGGATCGCTGCTCATCAATTGACGATGCGCACTGTCACGACTGGCATCCGACAGCAGTTTCGCCAGGCTGTCGCTCAGATAAGGGCGCAGGGCGGTGAGATCATTACTGCGGTGCTGGATACGATAGTCATAGAATTGTTGAGCCACACTGTCCGGGCCGCCATCCACACAGGCCCCCGCACGCGGCCCGTTGTCTTTATAGGCTGGCGTGATGGTAGTGCAGGCGCTGAGCAGCAGCGCGCAAGGGATGAGCAGGGAGAGTTTCGAATAGCGCATAGTGATTTCCTTATAAGCGTTCTGCCATGAGTCTTCTAAGATAACAGTCATCTACGATAATCAATTATATCCTTTCAATGATAGTGTATGGCGCTGATAATGTGCTGAATGTAACCAGGAGAGACATCATGCAATTTTCGACAACCCCCACGCTCGAAGGACAAAGCATCGTGGAATACTGCGGTGTGGTCACAGGCGAAGCCATTCTGGGCGCGAATATTTTCCGGGACTTTTTTGCCGGTATCCGCGATATCGTCGGCGGTCGTTCAGGCGCTTACGAAAAAGAGTTACGCAAAGCGCGTGAAATTGCTTTCGCAGAGCTGGGCGAGCAGGCGAAAGCGCTGGGCGCTGACGCCGTCGTGGGCATTGATATCGATTATGAAACGGTCGGCAAAGACAGCAGCATGCTGATGGTCAGCGTCAGCGGGACGGCGGTGAAAACGCGTCGATGAGAAAGGGGTTATGGCTGGCGGCCTTTGCGTTACTGCTGACGGGATGCGCGGGCGAAAAAGGGATCGTTGATAAAGACGGTTATCAGCTTGATACCCGTCATCAGGCGCAGGCGGCATATCCGCGCATCAAAGTGTTGGTGATCCACTATACCGCGGATGACTTCGATAGCTCGCTGGCGACGCTGACGGATAAAAACGTCAGTTCGCATTATCTGATCCCGTCCGTGCCGCCGTTGCATCGTGGTAAACCGCGTATCTGGCAACTGGTGCCGGAACAGGATCTGGCGTGGCATGCCGGTATCAGTTTCTGGCGCGGCGCGACGCGCATCAACGACACCTCGATTGGCATTGAGCTGGAAAATCGCGGCTGGCAAAAATCGGCGGGTGATAAATATTTTGCCCCGTTTGAGCCTGCGCAGATTCAGGCGCTGATCCCGCTGGCAAAAGACATTATCGCCCGTTACGACATCAAGCCACAGAACGTGGTCGCGCATGCGGATATTGCCCCACAGCGAAAAGACGATCCCGGTCCGCTGTTTCCCTGGCGAGCGCTGGCAGCACAAGGCATTGGCGCCTGGCCCGATGCGCAGCGGGTAAATTTCTACCTCGCTGGGCGGGCGCCGCATACGCCCGTTGAGATGGCCTCACTGCTGGATCTGTTGTCGCGTTATGGGTATGAGGTGAAGCCTGAAATGACCGCGCGTGAACAGCAGCGCGTTGTGATGGCGTTTCAGATGCACTTCCGCCCGACGTTGTGGAACGGCGTTGCCGATGCCGAAACGCAGGCGATTGCTGAGGCGTTACTGGAAAAGTATGGGCAAGGTTAGCGATGCAGTTTTCCGTGGTCGCGCAACCACGCGGCCGTTTTCACAATGCCTTCATCCAGCGTCACCACCGGCTTATACCCCAGTTCCGTTTCGGCACGGCTGATATCCAGCGTAAAATCGAAATTCAGCTTCGACACCCCGTAGTGGGTTAACGCCGGTTCTTTGGCAGACTTATTGCCAAAGTGCTCCAGGCTGCGGGCAATCATATCCAGCATCGGATAGGGCACGGAACGGATCCGGCAGTGAATATTCAGTTCATCAATCAGCTTTTGCACGATACTGCGCAGGGTTCTGGGTTCGCCGTTGGTGATGTTGTACACCCGACCGGACGGCAGGCTGTCGCACAGTTCCTGACTCGCCAGCCACATCGCGTGGATTGCGTTCTCATAGTAGGTCATATCGACCATCGCGCTGCCGCCGTGCGGCAACAGCACGCTGCCGTAGTGGTGCATCATGTGCGCCAGACGGGGAATAAACACTTTGTCGTGTGGGCCAAACAGGCTCTGTGGGCGCAACACCGTAAACCGGGTCTGCGGGTTGGCCTGGGCCAGCAGGCTGATGACCTCTTCGCCAGCGGCTTTACTGCGGGCAAATTCGTTGGCAAAGCGGTGCGGGCGAAAATCTTCTTTGATATCGCGATGATGGTGATAATCGAAATAAAGCGATGGAGAGGAAATATGAACAAAGTTACGCACGCCCCATGCGACGGCCCATTCGCCAAGACGGCGGGTCGCACGTACGTTTGCCAGATCAAAGGCTTCCTGAGTTCCCCAGGGTGAGGTGAAACTTGAGCAGTGCCACAGCGTATCGATGCCCGCAAGCATAACCTTCGCCTGCGAAGAGACCAGCTCGGTCAGATCCGCATGCACAAACTCCGCGCCCATTTTTTCGAGCAGTTTACCCATCGCTTCGTTGCGACCGGTCGCTCTGACGCTGATGCCTTTGTTGCGCAAAAACTCAACCGCGTTTCGTCCTAAGCCGCTGGTTGCGCCGGTAACCAGTACCTTCATATCAGTCCACTGTGTTTAATAAAACGTCGTGCGCATTCTTCCGTGAATTACGTCGGTATGCAATGGGAAACGTGAAACAATACAGTAAGTTTTTACGATTTATCTGTGATTTGTTCTGCAAGTCTGGCAATTTTATTTGCCATCCCCCGGAAAATAAACAGGTGCGCCGGGATCATCAGCAGCCAGTAGAAAAGCCCTGGCATACCGTGCGGATGCCACCAGGCACGCACGTCAATTTCGCGATGATCGCCCTTATCGTCAAGGGTAAAGCTCAGCCGTCCCAGGCCTGGCGCTTTCATGCCAAACAGCAGCGTGAGCTGTTTTTCTGGCTCGACGATAATCACTTTCCAACTGTCTACAGTATCGCCCGGTTGAAGCAGTTCGTGTTCAGGGCGACCTTTTGCCAGCCGATGCCCGACTAGCAGATCCAGCGCGGCCCGGATCTTCCACAATCCATTGCCAAAGAAATAGCCCTCTTTGCCGCCAAGACGGTTCACTACCCGCCACAACGCCGGCAAACTGGCGGATGTCTTTACGGTAAACCCGGCCTGTTTGGCGAAAAAACCGTATTCCGGTCGCCAGCGGGCAAACGCCTGCGCGTCGTAACCCCAGTCGCTGGAGTTCACCAGTTTCTCCTCTTCCTTCAGCGTGCTGCGTACAGCATCGTCAAAGGCGATAAGCTTTTGGGGTATCAACGCCCGCAATTCGCTGTCATCGGCCAGCAGATCGTGTCTGAGGCCCTGTATCAACGCTTTCGCGGTGGTAGGCGGCACCGAGGTGATGACATTCAGGAACCAGACGGAAATCCAACGGGTGGGAAAGGGGATGGGGATAAGCCAGCGATGCTTGCCGCTCACCGTCATGAAATGTTCGAACTGCTGCTGATAGCTAAGCACCTGTGGCCCGGCGGCTTCAAAGATCCGATGCTCACGGGACGGGTGATCCAGCAAGGCCACCAGATAATGCAACAGGTTTTCCAGCGCGATGGGCGTGGTACGTGAGCGCACCCAGCGCGGCGGGGTCAGCACCGGCAGGTTGTAGACCATGTCGCGCATCACTTCAAAAGCGGCGGAACCGGCTCCGACGATGATCCCGGCGCGCAGTTCCGTTACCGGTACGCCAGACTCGCGCAGGGTATCGGCGGTGATCTGCCGCGCCCGCAGGTGGTCAGACTGCTCGTGTTCCGGTGCCTGCAAGGAGCTGAGAAAAATCAGTTGCCCGACCGGCGTTTCACGCAGAGCATCACGCACGTTAAGCGCGACCTGACGCTCATGGGCAATGAAATCGCCGCCTTCTCCCATACCGTGTACCAGATAGTAGACGGTATCAACATTCGTCAACAGAGACGCAAGCTGCGTCGGCCAGTTCAGATCGACCTTATGACAGCTGACGTTGGGCAACTGCTGTTTGTCCAGCCGTTCAATGCGACGTGCCACCGCCAGTACCTGATGTCCTTGCTGGCTGAGCGCCTGCACCAGATGTTGACCAATGTAACCACTGGCGCCAAGAACCACTATGCGTTGCGGCACATCTCTCTCCTTAACGAGTCAGGAACGCGCGCCAGTGGGCGACGACATCAGCAAGCTGTTCCCGTGAAACATCCAGATGGGTCACCAGACGGGCAATCGGCGACGCGTTGATCAGCACCCCCTGTGCCTTCATGTATTCACCCAGCGCTACGGCGTTGGCCTCACCGACGCGGACAAACAGCATATTGGTGTCGTGACGCATCACGTCCGCCCCGGCTTCCCGTAGCTGCTCTGCAAGCCAGGCCGCGTTGTCGTGATCGTCCTGCAGGCGCGCAACGTTATTTTTCAGGGCATACAGTCCAGCTGCCGCCAGGATACCGGCCTGACGCATGCCGCCGCCGGTCATTTTGCGCCAGCGGGTCGCACGCTTAATGTAATCGTGGCTGCCGACCAGTAGCGATCCGACCGGCGTCCCCAGCCCTTTGGACAGGCAGATGGTAAAGGAGTCGCAATACTGCACGACCTCTTTGAGTTCACAGCCGTACGTCACGACAGCGTTAAAAATACGTGCGCCATCGACATGCAGCGCCAGACCGCGCTCACGGGTAAATTCCCATGCCTCTTTCAGATACTCTCGTGGCAGGACTTTGCCGTTGTGGGTATTTTCGAGGCTTAACAGGCGGGTACGGGCAAAGTGGATGTCATCTGCCTTTATTTTGGCGGCGACTTTATCCAGCGGTAACGTTCCGTCTGGCGCAGCGTCAATCGGCTGCGGCTGAATGCTGCCGAGCACCGCCGCGCCGCCGGCTTCATACAGATAGTTATGTGCCCCCTGACCGGCGATATACTCTTCGCCACGCTCGCAGTGGCTCAGTAGCGCCACGAGGTTGGCCTGGGTGCCGGTGGGTAAAAATAACGCCGCTTCTTTACCTGAAAGGTCAGCGGCGTATTGCTGGAGAGCGTTAACGGTAGGGTCATCCCCGTACACGTCGTCCCCCACCGGGGCGGCCATCATTTCTTCAAGCATGGCGCGACTCGGACGGGTGACGGTATCACTGCGTAGATCAATCATTGCACATCCCTATTGTTTGAAAGGCGATGTGCATTGTTTTACCTGAGCCAGTTGGTTTTTGCCAGTTCGATCACCTCATCGCCGCGACCGCTGATGATGGCGCGCAGCATATACAGGCTGAAGCCTTTGGCCTGCTCCAGTTTGATCTGCGGCGGAATGGCCAGTTCTTCTTTTGCAACAACTACATCCACCAGCACCGGGCCGTCGATTGACAGGGCGCGCTGTAGTGCTTCATCAACGTCTGCGGCTTTTTCCACCCGAATACCGGTGATGCCGCACGCTTCGGCAATGCGCGCAAAATTAGTGTCGTGCAACTCCGTACCGTCAGTGAGATAACCACCGGCCTTCATCTCCATCGCCACAAAGCCCAGCACGCTGTTGTTAAAGACCACGATTTTGACCGGGAGCTTCATCTGGACCACCGACAGGAAATCCCCCATCAGCATACTGAATCCGCCGTCGCCGCACATGGCAATGACCTGACGTCCCGGTGCGGTGGCCTGTGCGCCCAGCGCCTGCGGCATGGCGTTAGCCATCGAACCGTGGTTAAACGAGCCCAACAGACGGCGCTTGCCGTTCATTTTCAGGTAGCGGGCGGCCCACACCGTCGGCGTACCGACGTCGCAGGTAAAGATGGCGTCATCGGCGGCAAAATGGCTGATTTGTTGCGCCAGGTACTGCGGGTGAATCGCCTTTTCGCTGGGTTTGGCAAGATCGTCGAGGCCCTTACGCGCATCGCGATAATCGCTCAATGCCTTATCGAGGAATTTACGTTCGGTTTTCTCTTCCACCAGCGGCAGCAGTGCCGTCAGCGTGGCTTTGATATCGCCTACCAGCGCCATATCGACCTTACTGTGCGCGCCGATACTGGCGGGATTGATATCAATCTGAATAATTTTGGCGTCAGTTGGGTAGAACGCGCGGTAAGGGAACTGCGTACCGAGTAGCACCAGCGTATCGGCATTCATCATGGTATGGAAGCCGGATGAGAAGCCGATCAATCCGGTCATCCCCACATCATATGGGTTGTCGTATTCGACATGTTCTTTACCGCGCAGGGCGTGAACGATAGGGGCCTTAATTTTGGCGGCAAACTCGACCAGTTCTTTATGCGCACCCGCGCAGCCGCTGCCGCACATCAGGGCGATGTTGCTGGAGTAGCGTAACAGTTGGGCCAGCTTTCTTAACTCTTCTTCTGCGGGCGTGACGATCGGTAAGGGCGCGTGATACCAGTGGCTGCTGGCGCTTTCTGGCGCCGGTTTTAATGCCACATCGCCTGGTAATACCACCACCGAGACGCCGCGATTGAGCACCGCTTTGCGCATGGCAATCGCCAGGACCTGGGGGATCTGTTCCGGGCTGGAAACAAGCTCGCAATAGTGGCTACATTCGCGGAACAGTTCCTGTGGGTGCGTCTCCTGGAAATAGCCGCTGCCAATTTCGCTGGACGGAATGTGGGCGGCGATGGCTAGCACCGGGACGTGGTTACGATGACAATCAAACAGACCGTTGATCAGATGCAGGTTACCGGGTCCACAAGACCCTGCGCAAACTGCCAGTTCACCGGTCAGTTGCGCCTCCGCACCCGCCGCAAACGCGGCAACTTCTTCATGACGGGTCGACATCCACTCAATCGTTCCCATGCGATTGAGGCTGTCGCTCAGGCCGTTCAGCGAATCGCCCGTCACGCCCCAGATACGTTTCACACCTGCCTGTTCCAGTGTTTTAGCAATAAAAGCGGCAACCGTTTGTTTCATGGTTTTCCATCTCCTTAATTGTGATACCGGTTACAAGTTTAGATGAAGATAGTGATTACGCTGCGTGGCCCCCCCTTATTTTCAGCGGCTTCCTTTCAGGGGGGATAACGCGTAGCGTGAAAAAATCAGAGTGAACCAGGGGTAAATTCAGATGCTTACCACATTGTTAAATGCAGTGAATCGGATGCTGACGCACGAGGATTTTGGCAAGTTTTTATTACGCCTGGCGGTGGGGGGATTGATGCTGTTTCACGGGCTGCATAAGCTGTTTGCCGGGATTGATGGCATTAGCGGAATGCTGATTGCCAAAGGGTTACCGGGCTTTATTGCGTACGGCGTACTGGTGGGGGAAGTGATTGCGCCTTGTCTGATTATTCTCGGGATCCTGACGCGTCCTGCGGCGCTGGTGCTGGCATTCACCATGATTGTGGCGTGGCTGATGGTCGGGATGAATGAAACCTGGGCGCTGGATAAAACTGGCGCCTGGGCAATTGAAAGTCTGGTCTATTTCTTTATCGGCGCACTGGCGGTGGCGTTTCTCGGTGCGGGACGGTTTTCGGTTGCGGGTAATTCAGCCTGGCGGTAAAAAAAAAGCCCGGACGAACCGGGCTTTGTTGACTCAGGCGAGCACTAAGTCGCCCTGCGGATGACAGGAGCAGGCCAGTACGTAGCCTTCGGCGATTTCAGCATCGGTTAGCGTCATGGTGCTGCTGACCATATAGTCGCCGGAAACCACTTTGGTTTTACAGCAACCGCAGACGCCCGCGCGGCAGGCAACGGTGACGGGCACCTTGTTGCTTTCCAGTGCATCCAGCAGCGTCGTACCGACCGGCGCGTAAAATTCTTTCGCTGGCTGCAGCTTAGTAAATTTTAGACCGCTGGTTGCCGCTTCCGCTACCGGGGTGAAGAACTGTTCTTTAAAGAAGCGCGTGACGCCCAGCGCTTTCACTTCCCGCTCGACCAGATCCATATACGGCGCCGGGCCACAGGTCATCACCGTGCGGGAGGCCAGATCCGGTACCTGTTGCAACAGCGCAGTGGTCAGGCGACCGGCGACAAAATCGGCCGTGGCGTTGTTTTCCGCCACCAGCGTGACCGGATACTGACGCCATTCTTCGGCAAAAATGACATCCTGCGGCGAGCGCACGTTGAAGATCACCTGTACGTCAGCATGCGGACGGTACTTCGCCAACCAGCGGCGCATCGACATGATCGGCGTGACGCCACAACCGGCTGCCAGCATCAGGAACTTATCATCGGCTTTGTCTTCGCAGATGAAATCGCCCATTGCATCGGACAGCCAGAGGTAGTCGCCGCGCTTCACGTCGCGGGTTAACCACTGTGAGCCCGCACCGTCGTCAATCCGGCGAACGGTCAGCGTAATGTACTCGCTGACGCCCGGCGTTGAAGAGAGCGTGTAAGCGCGCAGCGTTTCCGCCGAATTACGCACGCTGATCAGTGCATACTGCCCGGCGCGATACGGATAATAGTCGTGGCACAGCAACGAAATTGTCCATACATCCGGCGTTTCCTGATGGATGTGATGAACCTGCATCCGCCATGGGCACTGATGAGTTGGCATTGTCATTTTTTACTCCTTACGCGCTCAGCAACTGCTTCATGTCTTCTTCAACGGTGGTCACGGAACGTAGACCAAATTTCTCGTTGAGTACCGCCAGCAGATCCGGCGTGAAGAAACCAGGCGCCGTCGGGCCAGTAACGATGTTTTTCACACCGAGAGACAGCAGGGTCAGCAGAATGACAATCGCTTTCTGTTCAAACCAGGAGAGTACCAGCGACAGCGGCAGGTCGTTTACGCCACAGCCCAGTTTCTCTGCCAGCGTCACTGCCAGAATGATAGCGGAGTACGCATCGTTACACTGACCGGCATCAACCAGACGCGGCAGGCCTTCGATATCGCCGAACTCCAGCTTGTTGAAGCGATATTTACCGCAGGCCAGGGTCAGGATCAGGCAATCATCCGGTACGCTGGTGGCGAAATCGGTGAAGTAGTTACGTTCGCCGCGCGCGCCGTCACAGCCGCCAACCAGGAAGATGTGACGCAGTTTTTCACGGCTCACCAGATCGATCAGGGTGTCCGCCGCGCCCAGCAGGGTCTGACGACCGAAACCGACGGTGATCAGGTGTGGAATTTCGCTGTACGGGAAGCCTGCCATTTGCTGGGCCTGCGCGATAACCGGACCGAAGTCATCGCCTTCCAGGTGGCTCACACCCGGCCAACCGACGATGCTGCGAGTCCAGATACGATCGTCGTAACTGCCAACGGTCGGGTCGATGATGCAGTTAGAGGTCATCACGATAGGGCCAGGGAAGCGGGCGAATTCGACCTGCTGGTTCTGCCAGCCGCTACCGTAGTTACCAATCAGATGTTTGAATTTACGCAGTTCCGGATAACCGTGCGCGGGCAGCATTTCACCGTGGGTGTAGACGTTAACGCCAGTACCTTCGGTTTGTTCCAGCAGGTTATACAGATCTTTCAGGTCATGACCTGAGATCAGGATGCACTTCCCTTCGGTCGCTTTCACGTTAACCTGGGTCGGCGTCGGGTGGCCGTATTTAGTGGTTTCACCGGCATCCAGAATGCTCATCACTTTGAAGTTCATCTGGCCGATTTCCATTGAGCACTCCAGCAGAGCGTTCATATCGGAAGGCCAGGTACCCAGCCACGCCATGATTTTATGGTACTGCGCGTAGATATCGTTGTCGTACTTCCCGAGAACGTGCGCGTGCTCCATATAGGCCGCCGCCCCTTTCAGGCCGTACAGGCACAACAGACGCAGGCCGAGAATGTTCTCGCCAATCGCGGCTTTGTCTTTGTTCGGGGTAAATTCGGCGGCCTGACGCTGCAGGTCGCCCAGATCGTCACTAACCAGTTGCAGGTCAGCCATTGGGTTGTCGCAGTGCGCATTGGCGTCAACGCTCAGGCATTGGGCTTTTAGCGCTTCACGCATCGCGATAGCGTCGCGAGCATAGCCGACGATACGTGGAGAATCGAAGTTAACGTTGGTCAGCGTGGAGAAGAAAGCACGCGGGGCAAAGTTATCAACGTCATGATTAATGATGCCATATTCACGAGCTTTAGCCGCCCATGCAGACAGACCTTGTAGGGAGGCGATCAGCAGATCCTGCAGATCAGAGGTTTCAGCCGTTTTACCGCACATACCCTGCGCGTAAGAGCAGCCGTTTCCTGCCGGAGTACGGATGGTTTGTTCACATTGCACACAAAACATGGTCACACCTTAAAAGTTATATTTGATATACATGTTTAAGATTATGCCTGTGCGCAGAGGGATAAAAGGGATTTCTGATACAACTTACAGGGAGATTGATTTAGCGCAATTTTGGCGGCAGTGGCCTACCGCCAAAGAGGGCGTTAAGCGGAGAAAAAAGCCATCAAAATGGGCACCAGCAAACTGAGGACAAAGCCGTGAACAATCGCCGCTGGAACCATCTCCAGCCCACCGGTACGCTGTAACACCGGCAGGGTAAAGTCCATCGACGTGGCACCACACAGTCCCAGTGCAGTAGAACGACTGCGGCGTACCAGACCCGGGATCAGCATAATCGCGAGCAGTTCGCGCGCCAGATCGTTAAAGAACGCGGCGCTGCCGATCACCGGACCGTAGGATTCGGTCAGCAAAATACCAGAAAGGGAGTACCAGCCAAAACCCGACGCCATCGCCAGCGCAGTTTTCACTGGCAGACCGAGAATCAACGCGTTAATCAGGCCGCCAATCATGGAGCTGGCGACGACCACGACCGCCACAATCATGCCTCGTCGGTTCAGGACAATCTGCCTTAACGTCATCCCGCTATTGCGTAACTGGATGCCGACCAACAACAGCAGCAGGATCAGCGTATATTCGCTTGCTTCTATGGCGTGTTGCAAAATGGGCAGCGCGCTCAACCCCAGCAAAAAGCCAACCACCACCACGCCGCACAGTTTCAGTGACTCAAGCGCCATCGCGATACGGGAGGGCAGTTTCTCTTGTTGATGATGATGTCGCCAGGGTAATGCGCGTTCCAGCCACAGTAATGCGGCAATATTGCACAGCAAAATAACGGTAATGCTAACGGCGGAATAGTGAAATATCGCCAGCAGATTGCTCGCCAGATTATCCAGAAAGGCCAGGCTGATCCCCATAAAAAAGAGAATCAGATAAACCATCCAGCTCAATAGTCGATTGATCAGTTTTAATGCCGCGGTGTGCCGAAGCGGAATGAGATAACCTGCTATCAGCGGAAGCAGAATGATGAGAAGTCCTGAAAACATGAACAGCCGGGTCCTTTGAATTAGCGAGACAGCGCCATGACACTACCCAATTACGCGGGTTCAGTAAAGATGCAAAATAAAAGCCGGACAAGGTCCGGCTGAAGCGCGTTTGACCCGACGGGTATGCGCCGTCGGGTGTTCTGACATTAATCGCGTTTTTCGAGCAGCGTACGGTAAATAAGACCGCCGAGAATCCCGCCAATAATTGGCATCACCCAGAATAACCACAGTTGATCTAACGCCCAACCGCCCTGGAAGATAGCGACCGCGGTACTCCGCGCCGGGTTCACAGACGTATTGGTCACCGGAATGCTGATCAAGTGGATAAGGGTTAATGCCAGACCGATAGCGATCGGCGCAAAACCTGCCGGTGCATGTTTGTCCGTTGCGCCGTGAATCACCAGCAAGAAGCCGGCAGTCAGCACGATTTCGATAATAATCGCGGACAGCATGGAGTAGCCACCC
This sequence comes from Citrobacter sp. RHB20-C16, assembly GCF_013890155.1. Classification (NCBI taxonomy): domain Bacteria; kingdom Pseudomonadati; phylum Pseudomonadota; class Gammaproteobacteria; order Enterobacterales; family Enterobacteriaceae; genus Citrobacter; species Citrobacter sp. RHB20-C16. Next base: position 1,868,575 of record NZ_CP057630.1, read on the forward strand.
GGAGAGTGCTCGCCATAACCGTTGGAGGCGAAACCGCTGGCGGTTGCATCAAAACCGGCTTTACCGCTGGCAATTAAATACAGGACTGCCGCTGCAATAATACCGCCGACTACCTGGGCAATAACGTAGCCAATAACCTCTTTTGCCGGGAAACGGCCGCCAGCCCATAAACCTAATGTCACCGCCGGATTAAAATGCCCGCCGGAAATATGGCCAACAGCAAAGGCCATGGTTAATACGGTCAGGCCGAAGGCCAGGGCAACACCCGCAAAACCAATACCTAATTCCGGAAACGCTGCTGCCAGAACGGCGCTGCCGCAGCCACCAAAAACAAGCCAAAATGTACCAAAACATTCGGCTGCTAATTTTCTCAACATATCCACCTCAATGTAAAAAATAACCACAAAAAAACAGTGGCAATCAATATTTATTGTCTGCCTGAATGACGACAAATAAATAGCTCGCTATTTTAAAAACGATCGTCATCCGTTCTCTAGTCAAATAAAACCCGTTAGTTTGATTTAGGGCAATGCGGCGTCATTCCTTCCATAGATTTCTCTTAAGGGAAGTGTAGTGCAAAGTCCTGTGAAAATGGATTGTCAAAAACGGATTTATTTTTTGCATCCTGCAAAACGTGCGTTTCTGTATTACGAATGAAAGAGTAAAGAATAAATCGTTCATCCTTCAGACAGTTAGCCTGCGTAATAATATGCCTGTCACGTCCCGCGCCGGGTTTTGCGGTTATACTGCGAGGAGAGTAAAGGGAAAGTGAAGATTTTCTGGAGGATACATGATTCTCGAACGCGTTGAGATAGTGGGATTTCGCGGTATCAATCGACTGTCGTTGATGCTCGAGCAGAATAACGTCCTGATCGGTGAGAACGCCTGGGGTAAATCAAGTTTACTGGATGCGTTAACACTCCTGCTGTCACCCGAATCTGAGTTGTATCATTTTGACCGCGATGATTTCTGGTTTCCTCCTGGTGATATGAAAGGCCGCGAACATCATCTGCATATCGTACTGACGTTTCGTGAATCTCAGCCTGGGCGCTACCGGGTTCGCCGCTATCGGCCGCTCGAGGCGTGCTGGGCACCGTGTCACGATGGTTTTCAACGCATCTTTTATCGACTTGAAGGCGAATGTGGCGAGGATGGCAGCGTGATGACGCTGCGCAGTTTTCTCGACGGTGACGGGCATCCGCTGGCGGTAGACGATATCAACGAACAGGCGCGGCATCTGGTGCGCCTGATGCCGGTGCTGCGTTTACGCGATGCGCGGTTTATGCGCCGTATTCGTAACGGCACGGTGCCGGAGGTTGCTGATGTCGAAGTCACCGCCCGCCAACTGGATTTTCTCGCCCGCGAACTGGCGATGCGTCCGCAGAATCTCACCGACGGACAGATTCGGCAGGGACTCTCGGCGATGGTGCAACTGCTTGAGCACTATTTTACCGAGCAGGGCACTTCGCAGTCCCGCCACCGCTTAATGCGCCGACGCTCCACCAACGAACAGCGAAGCTGGCGCTATCTCGATATTATCAACCGGATGATCGACAAACCGGGAGGACGTACTCACCGGGTGATTCTGTTGGGGCTGTTCTCCACGCTGTTGCAGGCGAAGGGCACGGTCAGGCTGCATAAAGACGCCAGACCACTGCTGTTGGTAGAAGATCCGGAAACGCGTCTGCATCCCATCATGTTGTCAGTGGCGTGGCAGTTGCTGAATTTGCTACCGCTTCAGCGTATCACCACCACCAACTCGGGCGAGTTGCTCTCGCTGACCCCGGTGGAACATGTCTGCCGTCTGGTGCGTGAATCCTCGCGCGTGGCGGCCTGGCGTCTGGGACCGGGGGGGCTGAGCGCAGAGGATGGTCGACGCATTGCGTTCCACATTCGCTTTAACCGTGCTTCCTCGCTGTTTGCCCGCTGCTGGCTGCTGGTGGAAGGGGAAACAGAAACCTGGGTGATTAACGAACTGGCCCGTCAGTGCGGTCATCACTTTGATGCCGAAGGGATTAAGGTGATCGAATTCGCGCAGTCAGGTCTTAAACCGCTGGTGAAATTCGCCCGGCGGATGGGCATTGAGTGGCACGTGCTGGTGGATGGTGATGAAGCCGGGAAAAAATATGCCGCCACGGTGCGCAGCCTGCTGAATAACGACCGGGAAGAAGAGCGCGAACACCTGACGACGCTGCCAGCGCTGGATATGGAACACTTTATGTACCGGCAGGGGTTTGCCGATGTTTTTCACCGGGTGGCGCAAATCCCGGAAAATGTGCCAATGAATATGCGCAAAATCATTTCGAAGGCGATCCATCGCTCATCGAAGCCCGACTTAGCCATCGAAGTGGCGATGGAAGCCGGGCGGCGAGGTGTGGATGCGGTGCCGACGCTGCTGAGAAAAATGTTCTCCCGGGTGCTGTGGCTGGCGCGCGGCAGAGCGGACTAACCCTGTAAGCACTGTGGAACCTGCGTGACGACGCTGTCGAGCAGCGCATAGCGGCGGCGGTATTCAGCCCGTTTTTTGCTGGCGATATCCGCCTCGCTTTTCCGCGCAATAGTCAGCGGCAGCGAGAAGTAATCTCCTTGCGTTTTTTCACCGCCCAGTGACGCCCAGAAAGCGTCGTAATCGGCATGCATTTGCGTTTTTTTGTCCATATAGCGCCAACTGCGATAAACATGAACCGCGTTGCTGACCGCCAGAATCTGCTCCGCCCTGGCGATGTGTGCGAACTGACACAGCGCTTCCATTACCACTCTTTTGGGGAACAGGCCGTAACAGGCTTTCGTGGCCTGCTGAATGACCTCATGTGGAACATCATTTGCCGCGCCCTGCAAGCCGCCAATAAACAGGGTGCGTTTTCCGTTTAGCGTGCAGAATGTGAAGGTAATTTCTGCCAGAATACGCATCTGCTCGTCGCGGATCACGACGGTACTTTCACCTTCTTTATCCAGTGAGACCAGGCTGACTAAATCAAGCTGGAATGACGCACCGTCTTTGGCCTCAAATTTTGCCAGATTGAGACCGTTCTGGCTTAAATAACGGGCCAGTTGTTCGCGGCTGAATAACTGACGCAGCAGGTCATAATGACTACAGAGCGCGGTCAGTGCGGTTTCGCGCTTAATATTCACCGCCATATACGGGCGATGCAGACGAATTGGCAACCGGGGTTGTCGGGCCAGCAGCGTATTCAGCTCAGGCCATTGGGTCAGGTTTTCCAGCAACTGACGGGTAGCCCTTGGCATCAGTAACGAGCGAATTAAAAACTTACGGCGAAAGCTGGCCTTCCGCCAGAATTTACCCGGCAGTAATTGACCCCTTGTCAGGCGCATAAATAATTGTAAAGGAGACGCAACGTCTGAAGTGTAAAAGGTATTATCAGTAATCTGTGACATGATCATAATCCGCAATGCGATGATTGTGGAAATTGAAACACGCTGAATCTTAACCAATCATCAATGCCTCGAGCGCTATCCTTTTCGCTTGCGGTTTGTTTAGATACTGTTGAATTTCAGCTGAAAACTTACCATCAGGATCGCTATGGGTATTAAGGGAAATAAAATTAAAAAGCGCTATCTGTTGCTTATTTTCATTCTCATCCTGGGGGCATTTGCCCTTTGGCGGACGCTTAATGCGCCTGTGCCAAATTATCAGACGCTGATTGTGCGGCCGGGAGATTTGCAGCAGAGCGTACTGGCAACCGGCAAACTCGACGCCTTACGTAAAGTTGACGTGGGCGCGCAGGTGAGTGGTCAGCTCAAAACGCTGTCGGTAGCAATTGGCGATAAAGTGAAGAAAGACCAGTTGCTGGGCGTTATCGACCCCGAACAGGCGGAAAACCAGATCAAAGAGGTGGAAGCGACGCTGATGGAGCTTCGCGCTCAACGCCAGCAGGCTGAAGCCGAGTGGAAGCTGGCGCGGGTGACGCTCGCCCGCCAGCAACAGCTGGCAAAAACTCAGGCTGTGTCGCAACAGGATCTGGACACCGCCGCGACGGAGATGGCGGTGAAACAGGCGCAAATCGGCACCATTGATGCGCAGATCAAACGCAATCAGGCATCTCTGGATACCGCGAAGACCAACCTCGACTACACCCGCATCGTTGCGCCGATGGCTGGTGAAGTCACGCAGATCACCACCCTACAGGGGCAGACGGTGATTGCCGCGCAGCAGGCGCCGAACATTCTGACACTGGCGGACATGAGTACGATGTTGGTGAAAGCACAGGTTTCTGAAGCTGATGTGATTCACCTTAAACCGGGGCAGAAAGCCTGGTTCACCGTGCTGGGCGATCCGCAGACCCGCTACGAAGGGACGCTGAAAGATGTGCTGCCGACGCCGGAAAAAGTGAATGATGCCATTTTCTATTACGCCCGATTTGAAGTGCCCAACCCCAAAGGTATTCTGCGCCTGGAGATGACCGCACAGGTCCATATTCAGCTAACGGATGTGAAAAACGTTCTGACGATCCCGCTTTCCGCGCTGGGCGATCCGGTCGGGGACAATCGCTACAAGGTGACCTTACTGCGTAACGGTGAAACTCGTGAACGCGAAGTGTCAATTGGTGCGCGCAATGACACCGACGTAGAGATTGTAAAAGGGCTGGAAGCCGGTGATGAAGTGGTGACGGGCGAGGGCAAACCAGGAGTCGCGCAATGACGGCATTGCTTGAACTGAGCAATATTCGCCGCAGTTATCCCTCGGGAGAAGAGCAGGTGGAGGTGCTGAAAGGCATCACGCTACAGATCAATGCCGGGGAGATGGTCGCGATCGTCGGGGCGTCTGGCTCCGGCAAATCCACGCTGATGAACATTCTGGGATGTCTCGATAAACCCACCAGCGGCACCTACCGGGTCGCGGAACGTGATGTCTCAACGCTGGACCGCGATGCGCTGGCGCAACTGCGTCGGGAGCATTTCGGTTTTATTTTCCAGCGCTACCATTTGCTGTCACATCTGACGGCAGCACAAAACGTCGAAGTCCCTGCCGTTTACGCCGGTACGGAAAGGAAACAGCGTCTGGCGCGCGCGCAGGAGCTGCTCCAGCGGCTTGGTCTGGGCGATCGCGTTGATTATCAACCCTCGCAGCTTTCCGGCGGTCAGCAACAGCGCGTGAGTATTGCCCGCGCGCTGATGAACGGCGGACAGGTGATCCTCGCCGATGAACCCACCGGTGCGCTCGACAGCCGTTCCGGTGAAGAGGTGATGGCAATTCTGCACCAGCTGCGCGATCGCGGGCATACGGTCATTATCGTCACCCACGATCCCCAGGTTGCCGCCCAGGCAGAGCGGGTGATTGAGATCCATGACGGCGAAATTGTGCGCAATCCGCCCACAAAGCACGCCGCGCAGGGGCAGGGCATTCAGGAACCGACGGTGAAAACGGCGTCCGGCTGGAGCCAGTTTGTCAGCGGGTTTCGCGAGGCGCTGACAATGGCGTGGCTGGCGATGGCGGCCAACAAAATGCGCACGCTGCTGACGATGCTCGGGATCATCATCGGTATCGCGTCGGTGGTGTCGATTGTGGTGGTTGGTGACGCAGCGAAACAGCTGGTGCTGGCGGACATCCGCGCCATCGGGACCAACACCATTGATATCTACCCCGGCAAAGATTTTGGCGACGACGATCCACAGTATCAGCAGGCGCTGAAATACGACGATCTTGCGGCGATCCAAAAACAACCCTGGGTGACTTCTGCGACGCCCGCGGTGTCGCAGAACCTGCGCTTACGCTATGGCAATATCGACGTCGCCGCCAGCGCGAACGGGGTCAGCGGCGACTATTTTAACGTTTATGGCATGACGTTCAGCGAAGGGACAACGTTCAACCGCGAACAGCTTAACGGCCGTGCGCAGGTGGTAGTGCTCGACAGCAACACCCGACGTCAGTTGTTCCCGCATAAGGCGAACGTGGCGGGCGAGGTGATCCTCGTGGGCAACATGCCTGCGACGGTCATTGGCGTGGCGGAAGAGAAGCAGTCGATGTTTGGCAGCAGCAAAATCCTGCGCGTCTGGTTGCCATACAGCACGATGTCCGGGCGCATCATGGGGCAGTCGTGGCTGAACTCGATCACCGTACGAGTGAAGGAAGGCTTCGACAGCGCACAGGCCGAAGAGCAACTCACCCGACTGCTGACGCTACGTCATGGCAAAAAGGATTTCTTCACCTGGAATATGGACGGTGTCTTGAAAACCGCCGAAAAGACCACACGTACTCTTCAGTTATTCCTGACGCTGGTGGCGGTGATTTCGCTGGTAGTTGGCGGGATCGGCGTGATGAACATTATGCTGGTGTCGGTCACAGAGCGTACGCGGGAGATCGGCATCCGGATGGCGGTTGGCGCGCGCGCCAGTGATGTGCTGCAGCAGTTTCTGATTGAAGCGGTGCTGGTATGTCTGGTGGGCGGCGCGCTGGGTATCAGCCTGTCGATGCTGATTGCCTTCACGCTGCAACTGTTCCTGCCCGGTTGGGAGATTGGTTTCTCGCCGGTCGCGCTGCTGACGGCATTTTTGTGCTCTACCTTTACAGGCGTCCTGTTTGGCTGGTTACCGGCGCGCAACGCGGCGCGACTGGATCCGGTCGATGCGTTAGCGCGAGAGTAACGTCCCGGGAAATAAAAATGCCAGCCGATCGGGCTGGCATTTTACCTGCGGGATGTACACAATGAGACAGAAGAGCTATGCAACAGCTTCTGCTTCGATAGGCACGATGACACTGGCGTGATTGCCTTTTGGCCCCTGGTGAACATCAAACTGGACAGACTGTCCGGCTTTTAGCGTTCTGTAACCATCCATCTGAATGGTGGAATAGTGAGCGAAAATATCTTCGCCGCCGCCTTCAGGGCAGATGAACCCAAACCCTTTGGCATTGTTGAACCACTTAACAGTACCCGTTTCCATGCTTCGACATCCTTCGTAAATCTTATATAAGTAAGATGGAATGAACCGGTGGTGGAGTGGGGGTTGTTCAAAACCTCGCCAACTCTCGAAATTACAATTTAGAGAAATCAGGCGGGGCGTCAAGCGTCTGACGGGGGTCGGTGGGTAAAAATGAATCAAAAATTTGAAGCAGTTAACGCTATTGGCGGGAATGTGACAGATGTCGCGGATGCCAGTGATAGATGATAGTTATCTATTAATTGAGGTAGATTGATTGTGCACATCCGCTCTTGTCAGCGGCAGACTGTTCTGCCGGTAACCGTAACTGAAGATGACGACTGACAATGGGTAAGACGAACGACTGGCTGGATTTCGACCAGCTGGCGGCTGATAAAGTGCGTGACGCGCTAAAACCGCCATCTATGTATAAAGTGATATTAGTCAATGATGATTACACTCCGATGGAGTTTGTTATTGACGTGTTACAAAAATTCTTTTCTTATGATGTAGAACGTGCAACGCAACTGATGCTTGCGGTTCACTATCACGGTAAAGCCATCTGCGGCGTTTTCACCGCAGAGGTCGCGGAGACCAAAGTGGCGATGGTGAACACGTATGCGAGGGAGAACGAGCACCCGTTGCTGTGTACGCTGGAAAAAGCCTGAATGCAGGCATAAAAATTGGGGGGAGGTGCCTATGCTCAATCAAGAACTGGAACTCAGTTTAAATATGGCTTTCGCCAGAGCGCGCGAGCACCGTCATGAGTTTATGACCGTCGAGCACTTGTTACTGGCGCTGCTCAGTAACCCATCGGCCCGCGAAGCGCTGGAAGCGTGTTCCGTGGACCTCGTGGCGCTCCGTCAGGAACTCGAAGCCTTCATTGAACAAACCACACCCGTATTGCCTGCCAGCGAAGAAGAACGCGACACGCAGCCGACGCTGAGCTTTCAGCGCGTACTGCAACGTGCGGTCTTCCACGTTCAGTCCTCCGGGCGCAGTGAAGTGACTGGCGCGAACGTGCTGGTCGCTATCTTTAGCGAACAGGAATCTCAGGCTGCTTACCTGCTGCGTAAACATGAGGTCAGCCGTCTTGATGTGGTCAACTTTATTTCTCACGGTACGCGCAAAGATGAGCCGAGTCAGTCGTCTGATCCTGGCAGTCAGCCCAATACCGACGAGCAAGCTGGCGGGGAGGAACGTATGGAGAACTTCACGACTAACCTTAACCAGCTTGCCCGGGTTGGCGGTATTGACCCGCTGATCGGCCGTGACAAAGAACTGGAGCGCGCCATTCAGGTACTGTGCCGTCGGCGTAAAAATAACCCGCTGCTGGTGGGGGAATCTGGCGTCGGGAAGACGGCGATAGCCGAAGGCCTGGCCTGGCGTATCGTGCAGGGCGACGTGCCGGAAGTGATGGCCGATTGCACCATCTACTCGCTGGATATCGGTTCGCTGCTGGCGGGCACCAAATACCGCGGTGACTTTGAAAAACGCTTTAAAGCGCTGCTGAAACAACTGGAGCAGGATAGCAACAGCATTCTGTTTATCGACGAGATCCACACCATCATCGGGGCCGGTGCGGCGTCGGGTGGTCAGGTGGATGCGGCAAACCTGATTAAACCGCTGCTTTCCGGCGGTAAGATCCGCGTGATCGGCTCCACGACCTATCAGGAGTTCAGCAACATTTTTGAGAAAGACCGTGCGTTAGCCCGTCGTTTCCAGAAAATTGATATTACTGAACCGTCGGTAGAAGAGACCGTACAGATCATCAACGGCCTGAAACCGAAGTATGAAGCGCACCATGATGTCCGTTACACCGCGAAAGCGGTACGTGCAGCGGTTGAACTGGCGGTGAAATACATCAACGACCGTCATCTGCCGGATAAAGCGATTGACGTCATTGATGAAGCGGGGGCGCGTGCGCGCCTGATGCCGGTCAGCAAGCGTAAGAAAACCGTCAACGTGGCGGATATCGAGTCCGTTGTGGCGCGTATTGCGCGTATCCCGGAGAAGAGCGTGTCGCAAAGCGATCGTGATACGCTGAAAAACCTTGGCGACCGTCTGAAAATGCTGGTCTTTGGGCAGGATAAAGCCATTGAGGCGCTGACCGAAGCCATCAAGATGAGCCGTGCGGGCCTGGGACACGAGCATAAGCCTGTCGGTTCCTTCCTGTTTGCCGGTCCGACCGGGGTCGGGAAAACCGAGGTAACAGTGCAGCTTTCTAAAGCGCTGGGAATTGAATTGCTGCGTTTTGACATGTCCGAGTATATGGAACGTCATACGGTCAGCCGCTTGATTGGCGCGCCTCCGGGATACGTTGGTTTCGATCAGGGCGGTTTGCTGACGGATGCGGTCATCAAGCATCCCCATGCGGTACTGCTGCTCGATGAAATCGAAAAAGCGCACCCGGATGTCTTTAACCTGCTGCTGCAGGTGATGGACAACGGCACGCTGACGGATAACAACGGACGTAAAGCCGATTTCCGCAACGTGGTGCTGGTGATGACGACTAACGCCGGTGTCCGTGAAACGGAGCGTAAATCGATTGGCCTGATTCATCAGGACAACAGCACTGACGCGATGAGCGAAATCAAGAAAGTGTTCACGCCGGAGTTCCGTAACCGTCTCGACAATATTATCTGGTTCGAGCACCTGTCTACTGAGGTGATCCACCAGGTTGTCGATAAGTTCATCGTCGAGCTGCAGGTTCAACTGGATCAGAAAGGTGTCTCCCTGGAAGTCAGCCAGGAAGCGCGTAACTGGCTGGCTGAGAAAGGCTACGATCGGGCAATGGGCGCACGTCCAATGGCGCGCGTGATTCAGGATAACCTGAAAAAACCATTGGCGAACGAGCTGCTATTTGGTTCTCTGGTGGATGGCGGGCAGGTGACCGTGGCACTGGATAAAGAGAAAAATGAGCTGACCTATGGTTTCCAGAGTGCCCAGAAGCACAAACCGGAAGCCGCGCATTAATCCACCTCTCTATAACTGGTTGATAAACCGGGCCGTGTGCCCGGTTTTTTTTATGCAAAAAAAAGCCCGTACTTGCGTACGCGCTCATTCTCGAATATGGCGGTGAGGGGGGGATTGACTCGCTTCGCTCGCCCTGCGGGCGTCATGGCCTGCGGCCATTCCGTCCAACGGGCTGTGCCCGTTGTCGACCCCGGTCGGGGATTCTCATCCCCCCTATTGGGGAACATAAAAGAAAAGAGCCGATACATAAGTACCGGCTCTTTTCTGAAAGATGGCGGTGAGGGGGGGATTGACTCGCTTCGCTCGCCCTGCGGGCGTCATGGCCTGCGGCCATTCCGTCCAACGGGCTGTGCCCGTTGTCGACCCCCGGTCGGGGATTCTCATCCCCCCTATTGGGGAACATAAAAGAAAAGAGCCGATACATAAGTACCGGCTCTTTTCTGAAATATGGCGGTGAGGGGGGATTGACTCGCTTCGCTCGCCCTGCGGGCGTCATGGCCTGCGGCCATTCCGTCCAACGGGCTGTGCCCGTTGTCGACCCCCGGTCGGGGATTCTCATCCCCCCTATTGGGGAACATAAAAGAAAAGAGCCGATACATAAGTACCGGCTCTTTTCTGAAATATGGCGGTGAGGGGGGGATTCGAACCCCCGATACGTTGCCGTATACACACTTTCCAGGCGTGCTCCTTCAGCCACTCGGACACCTCACCATATTGTATTGCTGCCTGACCACTTGGGGGGCAACGGGGCGCTACTATAGGGAGTTGCACTAAAACGGTCAAGCAGTATTTACGCTTTACTTCTCGTTTGGTTACGCATTGTACATCTTCCCCAACGTAAGCCGTCGGGGAAGCGATTTAGCGTTGTGAATCCACTTTTCGCGGCTCTTCACGACCTTCTCACGCTCAGAGTTGACCAAAGCGGCCCGCGTTAAAATCGCGAACGGCTTCTGCGATTTCTTGTCTGGTATTCATGACAAACGGACCGTAGCCGACGCTCGGTTCATTCAGCGGCTCTCCCGACAGTAACAACACGCTGGCATTGTGGGTGGCTTCCAGATGCAGTGCGTCCCCTTGCTGGCTTAATACCACCAGTTGCGCCTCGCTTGCTGTTGTCGATCCATTTACCGTGATTGAGCCTTTCAGGACGACCAGCGCGGTACTCCACCCTTCAGGCTGTGAAAGCGTCACCGGGCGCGCCTGTTGTAACCGCATATCCCAGACGTTCAGCGGCGAGAACGTGTGTGCCGGACCGGTCGTCTGCTGATACTGACCGGCAATAATTCGCGCTGTCCCGGCATCGTCCGGCAGCTCAACGGTCGGGATGAAATCCTGGGTGATGCTCTGATAACCCGGCGCCGTCATTTTGTCTTTTGCTGGCAGGTTCACCCACAGTTGCACCATCTCCAGTTCTCCTCCTTTGTGGGTGAAGGCTTCAGAGTGAAATTCTTCATGCAGAATGCCCGCACCCGCGGTCATCCATTGCACGTCGCCGGGGCCGATAATGCCGCCTCGACCGGTTGAGTCGCGATGCTCAACCTCACCGCGGTACACAATTGTCACCGTTTCAAAACCACGGTGGGGATGTTCACCCACGCCGCGCTTTTCCGTTCCCGGCGCGAAGGTATGGGGACCGGCATAGTCAAGCAGCAAAAATGGGCTCAACTGTTCTGCATGGGACTGGTACGAAAACAGTGAACGAACCGGAAATCCATCGCCAACCCAGTGCGGACGAGGTGCGGTATAGACGCCTGTAACCTTTTTCATCATTCTCTCCTCAATGGCTTGTTACGTTATGAATAAGCTTATATTCATGACAGCGAGGTGAGTAGTGGCTAAAATGGATTTCATCGTTCTGAAAATGGAACAATAAATGGTAAAGCCAGATCTCAATGATTTTGCGTGGTTTGTTCATGTCGTGGAGCAGGGCGGGTTTGCTGCTGCAGGTCGTGCACTCGATGAACCGAAATCAAAGCTCAGCCGGCGCATTGCACAACTGGAAGAGCAACTGGGGGTGCGGCTCATCCAGCGGACTACACGGCAGTTTAACGTCACGGAAGTGGGACAAACGTTCTATGAGCACTGTAAAGCCATGCTGGTAGAAGCACAGGCAGCGCAGGATGCGATTGCCGCATTGCAGGTTGAGCCTCGGGGCGTGGTTAAGCTAACGTGTCCGGTGACGCTGCTTCATGTCCACGTGGGGCCAATGCTGGCGAAATTTATGGCGCGTTACCCCGACGTAACGTTGCAACTCGAAGCCACGAACCGTCGCGTTGATGTAGTAGGGGAAGGCGTTGATATTGCGATCAGAGTGCGTCCGCGCCCGATTGAGGACAGCGATCTGGTGATGCGGGTGCTTGCCGACCGCGCCCATCGGTTGTTTGCCAGCCCGGCGCTGATCGCACGCATGGGTACCCCTACGGCGCCGTCGGAATTAAGCTGTTGGCCCGGACTGAGTCTCTCGGCAGGCAAACATATTCATCGCTGGGAACTGTATGGTCCACAAGGGGCCAGAGCGGAAGTGCACTTTACCCCGCGATTTATCACGACCGACATGCTGGCATTGCGCGAGGCGGCCATCGCCGGCGTCGGTGCCGTGCAACTTCCCATCTTAATGGCGAAAGAACAGCTTGCGGCGGGGGAACTGGTTGCGTTACTGGAAGGTTGGGAACCACGAAGAGAGGTCATTCACGCGGTTTTCCCTTCACGCAGGGGATTACTGCCATCGGTCAGAGCGCTGGTGGATTTTCTGACGGATGAGTATGCGCGAATGGCGGAGGAGTAGGGGATTTTCATGCAACAAAAAAGGCCGGCTTAACCGACCTTTTATCATCTGGACGCCATTCGGGCGTGAAAACAATCAGCGACTACGGAAGACAATGCGGCCTTTGCTCAGGTCGTACGGGGTCAGCTCAACAGTCACTTTGTCGCCCGTCAGGATGCGGATGTAGTTTTTACGCATTTTACCGGAGATGTGTGCAGTAACCACGTGACCGTTTTCTAACTCTACGCGGAACATGGTATTAGGTAACGTTTCGAGAACGGTACCCTGCATTTCAATATTGTCTTCTTTGGCCATCTAATCCTCTGGGGTATCACTACCGTAATTTGAACCGGCAAGATAATGCCGAAGTTCTTTTAATAAGTAAAGATTTGCACGTTTAAAACGCAGCAAACAAAATTTGGCGCATTACTCCGATTCGCTTCAAAAACACACGACAAAGCCGCACGTGAAGCGCAACGTATAAGGGAGCGATGAGATAAACGATGGCGTTACCTGACGCGAACGGATCCTTAACGGCAGCGGGGTAATGGGCTAAACCAACTCTGCGACCGCAATTATAACACCCTGATAAAAAATGTGCCGAAAACATTCACCCCTGGGGCAAAAATAACGTGCGAGGGACCCAAAAATCGCGAGGTAAACGTTGCTGGCGTAATGCATCGAGGTGTTCCAGATACACCCGACGCGGAATTTCGACCGCGCCTAACGATTCGGTATGACTATTGAGCACCTGACAATCCATTAATTTACCGCCTTGCCGAACAAATTCTGCGCAAAAAACCAGCAGTGCGGTTTTTGACGCATTCTCTTGTCGGCTGAACATCGATTCGCCGCAAAACAGCGCCCCCTGGGAAACGCCATACATCCCGCCAACCAGCGTATTTTCACGCCAGACCTCAATGGAATGCGCATGTCCCAGTTCGTGCAGTCGATGATAGGCCTCCACCACGCCCTGGGTGATCCATGTCCCTTCATCGCGATCGTTGGCGCACCCTTCGATGACCTGGCCAAACGCATAATTCAGTGTGACGCGATACGGAGAACGCTTATGAAAGCGCTTCATGCTGCGGCTGACATGAAACGCGTCAGGCCACAGAATGGCGCGGGGATCCGGTGACCACCAAAGAATAGGGTCGCCAGGCGAAAACCACGGAAAAATACCGCGTTGATAGGCCATCAGCAGGCGCGCAGGGCTGAGATCGCCTCCAAGCGCCAGCAGGCCGTTTGGCTCGCGTAAAGCGCCCTCCGGCGAAGGGAAGGCGATAGAGTGTCGGGAAAGCTGAACCAGGCGCATGACAGCAGAACTCCAGTACGCGAGTCGGATCGTTCAATAATAGCTTACAGACCTTGCTTAAACTGGTAATAACGACCCTGCTGCGCTAACAGATCTGCGTGATTACCTTGCTCAATAATTTGGCCGTTGTCCATCACTATTATTTGATCAAAACGCGCGAGCCCGCGCAGGCGATGCGTCACCATCAGTAACGTTTTATCGCGCATCACCTCTGCCAGCAATTCAAGCATTTGGCTTTCGGTCGTCGCATCCAGGCCTTCCGTCGGTTCATCAAGCAGCATCAGCGGCGCATCGTGCAAAAGCGCACGGGCGATCGCCAGACGACGCAGTTCGCCACCGGATAGCTGACGACCGCCTTCGCCCAGCCAACTGTTGAGGCCAGCATCGTCCAGGAGTTTCTCCAGCCCGACGCGGCGCAGCGTGTCTGTCAGCTGGTCGTCACTGGCGTCAGGCGCCGCAAGCAGCAGGTTGTCGCGCAGGGTGGCGCTGAATAAGTGCACGCGCTGCGGCACAACGCTGATGGTCTTGCGCAGCGTCGCTTCATTCAGGGTTGCAATCGAACAACCATTGAGCAGGATCTCGCCCTGCTGCGGATCCCACGCGCGCGTGAGCAGTTGGAGTAATGTCGATTTACCGCACCCGGTGCGCCCAAGAATGGCGATATGCTCGCCTGGATTCACCTGCAGGGAGGGCGAATCCAGCGCCTTTTGCGCCTGTTCAGGGTAGCTGAATGAAACGTCACGCAGCGTCAGAGTGACCTGATCCGGGACGTCGGATACGTCAGTCGGGAAAGTGACTTCCGGCTTCTGTTCGGTCAGTTCGGTGATCCGCATGGCGGAGGCGATGACCTGTCCCAGATGCTGGAATGCGCCGGTAACCGGAGCCAGCGCTTCAAATGCTGCCAGCGCGCAAAAGACAAACAGGGCAATCAGCGCGCCAGGCTGAGCGTTATCCCCTACGCCGCCTGCCGCCATCCACAACATCAGCAAAATGGCAATGGCACCGATGAGCAACATCAGCGCCTGTGACAGTGCCGTCAGTTCAGACTGGCGGCGCTGCGCTTCGTGCCACTGTAACTCGGTGGCCTCCATCTGCGCGCGGTAGCGATCGCTGGCGCCGAAAATAGTCAGTTCAGCCTGCCCCTGTAACCATGAGGTCAACTGCTGGCGATACTGTCCGCGCAGGTGCGTCAGGTTTTGTCCGGTGGTTTTCCCGGCGCGATAAAACACCGGCGGCATAATAAACAGCGTCAGCAGCATCACGCCGCCGAGGGTGCAGGCGAGGGTGACATCCAGCACGCTCAGACCGATCGTCACAACCATAATCACCACGAAAGCTCCCACCAGGGGGGAGATGACGCGCAGGTAGAGGTGATCCAGCGTATCCACATCCGCCACAATGCGGTTCAACAGTTCACCCTGACGATAACGAGCCAGCCCGGCAGGGGAGAGCGGCAGCAGCTTGCTGAAGGTGTGAATACGTAAATGTTGCAGCACGCGGAAGGTGGCATCATGGCTGACCAGCCGCTCAAAATAGCGTCCGGCAGTCCGGGTAATAGCCGCACCGCGCACGCCTGCGGCAGGCAGCATATAGTTAAAACTGTAGATACCGGCAAAGCCCGCGACGGCTGACGCAGAGAGGAACCAGCCGGACAGCGTCAGCAGGCCAATGCTGGCGAGCAGGGTGATGATCGCCAGCACGATGCCCAGCGTTAACATCCATTTGTGACGTTTATAGAGCGTCAGATAAGGCAGTAGCGCGCGCATTAGATTTCCTCCTGACGATGGGCCAACAGCGTCGCAAATGCGCCATTGGCGGTACTCAGTTCGGCCCAGGAGCCCTGTTCGATAATCTGTCCGTCCTGCATCACCCAAATCGTGTCCCAGTCAGCCAGATCTTCAAGCTGGTGCGTGACCATCAGCGTTGTCTGGCGTTTTGAGGCGGCTTTCAGCGCCTGCATGACCCGCTGTTCGCTATGGGCATCCAGGCTGGCAGCCGGCTCATCCAGCAGCAGCAACTTACAGGGATTAAGGAGCGCACGGGCTACTGCCACGCGTTGCGCCTGACCAACGGACAGACGTCCGGCCTGATCGCCAACGGGCGTATCCACGCCCTGTGGTAACAGCGGCAGGAATTCACTGACCCAGGCGCTGTCGAGCGCGGCACGCAACTCTTGCTCACTGGCATTCGGGCGAGCCAGAAGAACGTTTTCCCGTATCGTCGCCGCGGGCAACTGCGGGTTTTGCCCCACCCAGGAGAGATGCTTACGCCAGGACTCTGGCGACAAATCGCGAAGTTCAACCCCGTTAATGCGCAGCGATCCCTGATAAGAGAGGAAGCCGGAAAGCGCATTCAGCAGAGAACTCTTACCCGAACCGCTGCGACCGACCAGCACGACACGCTGCCCGGCAGCGAGGGAGAAGTTCAGTGGTCCCGCCAGGGTCTTACCTTCTGGCGATGTAATGATGAGATCGACGGCGTCAATGGAAACAGGTTCTTGCGTGGATAGTTCCACATCACCTTGTTCAGGATGGGCGAGCGGCGTTTCCATAAAAGTCTTCAGGCTGTCTGCCGCGCCAACCGCCTGTGCTTTAGCGTGATAAAACGTCCCCAAATCGCGCAGCGGCTGGAAAAACTCAGGGGCCAGAATAAGAGCGAGGAAGCCTGCTGCCAGCGTGACGCCCGTGCCGTAGTGGCCGAAATTAAGTTCGCCGAGGTAGGAAAAACCAAAGTAAACCGCGACCAGCGCAATGGAAAGCGAGGTAAAAAACTCCAGTACGCCCGAGGATAAAAAGGCAAGGCGCAGGACTTCCATCGTGCGCTGGCGGAAATCTTGCGAGGCGACGCGAATGCTTTCGGTTTCAGCTTCACCACGGCCAAAAATGCGCAGGGTCTCCATTCCGCGTAAGCGATCGAGGAAATGTCCGCTCAGACGCGCCAGGGCGAGGAAATTACGCCGGTTAGCATCAGCAGCGCCCATACCGACCATCGCCATGAACAGAGGGATCAGCGGCGCGGTGCCGAGAAGGATCAACGCGGCGGCCCAGTTTGACGGAAAAATAGCCGCGACAATCAGGATGGGCACACACACCGCCAGCGCCATCTGCGGCAGATAACGAGCGTAGTAGTCGTGCATATCGTCAATCTGTTCCAGCACCAGCGTGGCCCAGCTTCCTGCGGGTTTTCCCTGGATCCACGCCGGACCGGCCTGTTGCAGGCGGTCGAGCACCTGGCGGCGGATCTCAAACCGGATGTGTTGGCCCGCATGGAATCCGACGCGTTCGCGTAACCAGACGACCCAGGCACGGAGGATAAAGATCAGCACCAGCACGACAAATGGCAACAGCAACGCCTCGCGCGGGATATTCTCCATGATCATATGTTGCAGAATGCGAGCCATGATCCAGGCCTGAGCGACAATCAGTACTCCACTCACAAACCCCAGCAGACGGGAAATCATAAGCCAGCGTTGGGAAATGACACTTTGCTGTTTTAACCAGCGGGTTAGCTCTTGTTGACGAGTTTTATTCATTGCGCGCTTTGCAGGTGAGTTATCAGAATTTTTTGCCAGGGCAATGTTACAACGGGGCAAAAATAAAGGCGACCTATAGTCGCCTTATTTACTTTTGTTGCTGATTTGTAAAAACTATTTGCACGCGTCGGCTAAACCGTCGAGGTAGCGTTCAGCATCCAGCGCAGCCATACAACCGGTGCCTGCGGAGGTGATAGCCTGACGGTAAATGTGGTCCATCACGTCGCCCGCAGCAAAGACGCCCGGGATGCTGGTCTGGGTCGCGTTACCGTGACTCCCGGACTGCACTTTAATGTAGCCGTTTTCCAGCTCAAGCTGTCCTTCGAAAATCGCCGTGTTCGGGCTGTGGCCGATGGCAACAAACAGCCCTGCGACATCCAGCGACTCAATGTTGTCCGCATTCTGCGTATCACGCAGGCGCAGACCCGTGACGCCCATCTGATCGCCAGTCACTTCTTCCAGCGTGCGGTGGGTGTGCAACACGATGTTGCCGTTCTCCACTTTGTCCATCAGACGCTTAATCAGAATTTTTTCCGCGCGGAAGCCGTCACGACGGTGAATCAGGTGAACTTCAGAGGCGATGTTTGCCAGATACAGCGCTTCTTCGACGGCTGTGTTACCGCCACCGATAACCGCGACTTTCTGGTTACGATAGAAAAAACCGTCGCAGGTAGCGCAGGCAGAAACGCCACGGCCTTTGAATGCCTCTTCTGACGGCAGACCGAGATAACGAGCGGACGCACCGGTAGCGATGATTAGCGCATCACAGGTGTACTCTGCACTGTCACCGATCAGACGGAACGGACGGTTTTGCAGGTCCACTTTATTGATGTGATCGAAGATGATCTCGGTTTCAAACTTAGTCGCATGCTCGTGCATACGTTCCATCAGCAGTGGTCCGGTCAGATCATTCGGATCGCCCGGCCAGTTTTCCACTTCTGTGGTGGTGGTCAGTTGACCGCCTTTTTCCATACCGGTAATCAGTACTGGCTGCAGGTTTGCGCGCGCAGCATAGACCGCTGCGGTATATCCCGCCGGGCCGGAACCCAGGATAAGCAGTTTACTGTGTTTGGTCGTGCCCATGAGATCCTCATTGTTGTTGGCAGGCAATGGGCTGGATTGTAGGGAATTTGACGGCGTAAAAAAAGGGTATAGCGATTATGTTAACAATTTGTGGAATAGACGAGGCCAATGAGTGAACAAATCTGCCGTCACGCCATAATGAATTCTACTTAAAATCCCTCAGTTATAAGGTGATAAAATGATGAATCATCTTAACGCCTAATGAATAACTGGCATGTTGTACTAAAAATCGATGTTTTGCTTTGACAATCACCTGCTGTTTTGCGAAAACATTCGAGGAAGAAAAAAACAGTGTTGTGTGTGTGCCGCATAATCATGCATATAAATACCATGTTTACCGGGCTAGCGAAATCTACGCATGGTGTGGACAGACGCCATTCGTGATGTCGATAGCTGCCGTCAGGCAACGGTCTTCTCACTATAGACCCAGGCATTGCGCGCCGCTAATCCTCTTGGGTTCGGTCTATTGTGATGGGCATCGACTCTCGACAATGATGTTTGATGAGTCAGGCAGGAGTAGGGAAGGAATACAGAGAGACAATAATAATGGTAGATAGCAAGAAGCGCCCTGGCAAAGATCTCGACCGTATTGATCGTAACATTCTTAATGAGCTGCAAAAGGATGGGCGTATTTCTAACGTCGAGCTTTCTAAACGAGTGGGACTTTCCCCGACGCCCTGCCTTGAGCGTGTGCGTCGTCTGGAAAGACAGGGTTTCATTCAGGGCTATACAGCGCTGTTAAACCCGCATTATCTGGATGCATCACTTCTGGTATTTGTTGAGATTACTCTGAATCGTGGCGCTCCGGATGTGTTTGAACAATTCAACGCCGCAGTACAAAAACTTGAAGAAATTCAAGAGTGTCATTTGGTGTCTGGCGATTTCGACTACCTGTTGAAAACACGTGTGCCGGACATGTCAGCCTACCGTAAGCTGCTGGGGGAAACCCTGCTGCGTCTGCCTGGCGTCAATGACACCCGTACTTACGTGGTAATGGAAGAAGTCAAACAGAGTAATCGTCTGGTTATTAAGACGCGCTAATACGGAACAGGTGCAAAATCGGCGTATTTTGATTACACTCCTGTTAATCCATACAGCAACAGTGCCGGGGTAACCCGGTGCTGTTGTCCGTTTTAGCATCGGGCAGGAAAAGCCCGAAACCTGGAGAGCCTTTTTTGAGCCAGGAATACACTGAAGACAAAGAAGTCACATTGACAAAGTTAAGCAGCGGGCGCCGACTTCTGGAGGCGTTGCTGATTCTTATTGCCCTTTTTGCTGTCTGGCTGATGGCAGCCTTACTGAGCTTTAATCCTTCTGATCCCAGTTGGTCGCAAACTGCCTGGCATGAGCCTATCCATAATTTGGGCGGGGCGCCGGGGGCATGGCTGGCGGATACCCTGTTCTTTATCTTTGGGATAATGGCGTACACCATTCCTGTCATCATTGTGGGCGGCTGCTGGTTTGCCTGGCGTCACCAGGCGACCGATGACTATATCGACTATTTTGCCGTCTCGCTGCGCATCATTGGCGTGCTGGCGCTTATCCTTACCTCCTGTGGTCTGGCCGCTATTAATGCCGATGACATCTGGTACTTCGCCTCCGGCGGGGTGATTGGCAGTCTGTTGAGTACCACGCTACAACCGCTGCTGCACAGCAGTGGTGGCACCATTACGCTTCTGTGCGTGTGGGCGGCAGGGCTGACGCTCTTTACCGGCTGGTCCTGGGTTAGCATCGCCGAAAAACTTGGCGGCTGGCTGCTCAATATTCTGACCTTTGCCAGCAACCGTACCCGTCGTGATGATACCTGGGTAGAAGACGACGAATACGAAGACGATGAAGAGTATGAAGATGAAGTCGAGGGCGGGAAACGTGAATCCCGTCGGGCGCGTATTCTTCGCGGTGCGCTGGCGCGCCGTAAACGTCTGGCTGAAAAATTTATCAATCCGCATGGCCGTCAGACGGATGCGGCGCTCTTCTCCGGCAGACGCATGGATGATGACGATGAGATAGCCTACAGCGCGCGCGGCGTCGCGGCCGATCCTGGCGATGTGCTGTTCTCCGGGCATCGTGCGACACAGCCGGAATATGATGAATACGATCCGCTGTTAAACGGTCATTCGGTGACCGAACCCGTCGCCGCTGCGGCGGCAGCAACGGCTGCGACTCAGGCCTGGGCTGCGCCGGTCGATCCGATTATGCAAACGCCGCCCGTACCAGGCGCAGAAACCGTTCCTGTACAACCTGCGGTTGCATGGCAACCCGTACCAGGCCCGCAAACCGGCGAGCCGGTGATTGCTCCTGCGCCGGAAGGCTATCCGCCGCACAACCCGTACGCGCAGCCGCAACAGGCGCAGTATGAGACATGGCAACAGCCTGTTCCGACTGAACCGCAAAATGCTGCGTCTGTGGCTCCTGAAGCTGGTTATCCGCAGCCAGGCGTACCGCAACAACCGTGGCAGCAACCGCAAGCTACGGTAGAGCAACCCTGGCAGCCCGAGCCGGTTTATCAACCCGAGCCTGTACAGCAGCCGGTTTATCATCAGCCAGCGTATCAGCCGGAGCCTTTATCGCCACAGGAACCTGTGGTTCCGCAGGCTCCGATTACTGAGCCTGAGCCGGTAGTCGAAGAGACAAAACCTGCGCGCCCGCCGCTGTACTACTTTGAAGAAGTGGAAGAGAAGCGTGCGCGTGAACGTGAGCAACTGGCCGCGTGGTATCAGCCGATTCCTGAACCTGTTAACACGCCGGAACCGGTGGTTCCTGCACCGTCAACTGCGCCTTCTATACCGCCTGTTGACACCGCTGCGACCATTGCGCCGATCGCTGCAAGCGTGAAGGATGCGACCTTATCAGCCGGTGCGACTGCGGCAGCTGCAGCGCCAGTCTTCAGCCTCGCGAACGGCGGAGCGCCGCGTCCGCAGGTGAAAGAAGGGATTGGCCCGCAACTGCCTCGTCCCAATCGCGTACGTGTACCGACACGCCGTGAGCTGGCATCGTATGGTATTAAATTGCCTTCTCAGCGTATGGCTGAGGAGAGAGCGCGTGAAGCCGGTCAACACGATCCGCAGTATAGCGATGATGAAATCGACGCCATGCAACAGGACGAACTGGCTCGTCAGTTTGCTCAGTCACAGCAAAGTCGTTATGGCGACGAGTATCAGCATGAGGCGACGCAGGCCGACGATGAAGATGCCGCTGCGGAAGCTGAACTGGCGCGCCAGTTTGCCTCTTCACAGCAACAGCGCTACGCCGGTGAGCAACCTGCCGGAGCGAATCCATTCTCGCTGGATGATTTTGAGTTTTCACCCATGAAAACGCTGGTCGATAACGGCCCGCATGAGCCGCTGTTTACACCGGGCGTAATGCCGGAGTCTGCGCCTGTTCAGCCACCCACAACGCCGCAGTATCAGCAGCCGCAACAGCCGGTAGCGCCGCAGCCACAGTATCAGCAACCGCATCAGCCGATAGTGACGCAGCAACCTGCTGCACCTCAGCCGCAGGAAAGCCTGATTCACCCGCTGCTGATGCGCAATGGTGACAGCCGTCCGCTGCAGAAACCGACGACGCCACTGCCTTCACTGGATCTGCTGACGCAGCCACCGAGTGAAGTGGAGCCGGTTGATACCTTCGCGCTGGAACAAATGGCGCGCCTGGTTGAAGCTCGCCTGGCTGATTTCCGCATCAAGGCCGATGTGGTGAATTACTCGCCAGGTCCGGTGATCACCCGTTTTGAACTGAATCTGGCGCCGGGTGTGAAAGCGGCGCGTATTTCCAACCTTTCTCGTGACCTGGCGCGTTCGTTGTCGACTGTCGCGGTGCGCGTGGTGGAAGTGATTCCGGGTAAACCATACGTAGGCCTGGAATTGCCGAACAAAAAACGGCAGACCGTTTACCTGCGTGAAGTGCTGGATAACGCGAAGTTCCGTGAAAACCCGTCGCCGCTGACCGTCGTGTTGGGTAAAGATATTGCCGGCGATCCGGTGGTAGCCGATCTGGCGAAAATGCCGCACCTGCTGGTGGCGGGAACAACCGGTTCGGGTAAATCGGTTGGGGTGAACGCCATGATCCTCAGCATGCTTTACAAGGCGCAGCCGGAAGACGTTCGTTTCATCATGATCGACCCGAAAATGCTGGAGCTGTCGGTTTACGAAGGCATTCCGCATCTGCTGACGGAAGTCGTCACGGATATGAAAGACGCCGCCAACGCCCTGCGCTGGAGCGTTAACGAGATGGAACGCCGTTACAAGCTGATGTCTGCGCTGGGCGTGCGTAATCTTGCGGGTTACAACGAGAAGATAGCCGAAGCCGCGCGGATGGGACGTCCAATTCCGGACCCGTACTGGAAACCGGGCGACAGTATGGATGCGCAGCATCCGGTACTGGAAAAACTGCCGTATATCGTTGTGCTGGTTGACGAATTTGCCGACCTGATGATGACCGTCGGTAAGAAAGTTGAAGAGCTGATTGCCCGACTGGCGCAAAAAGCCCGTGCGGCCGGGATCCACCTGGTGCTGGCGACACAGCGTCCATCGGTTGATGTCATTACCGGTCTTATTAAAGCTAACATACCGACACGTATTGCCTTCACCGTGTCCAGTAAGATTGACTCGCGTACTATCCTCGATCAGGGCGGTGCAGAATCGCTGCTGGGGATGGGGGATATGCTTTACTCCGGGCCAAACTCCACCATGCCGGTGCGTGTTCACGGCGCATTTGTCCGTGACCAGGAAGTGCATGCGGTGGTGCAGGACTGGAAGGCGCGTGGGCGTCCGCAGTATGTGGATGGCATCACCTCCGACAGCGAAAGCGAAGGCGGCGGTGGTGGCTTTGACGGTAGCGAAGAGCTGGATCCGTTATTCGATCAGGCTGTCAACTTTGTGACAGAGAAACGTAAAGCGTCCATCTCCGGCGTACAGCGCCAGTTCCGTATTGGCTACAACCGTGCGGCGCGCATTATCGAACAGATGGAAGCGCAGGGAATCGTCAGCGAACAAGGCCATAACGGCAATCGTGAAGTGCTGGCGCCACCACCGTTTG
This sequence comes from Citrobacter sp. RHB20-C16, assembly GCF_013890155.1. Classification (NCBI taxonomy): domain Bacteria; kingdom Pseudomonadati; phylum Pseudomonadota; class Gammaproteobacteria; order Enterobacterales; family Enterobacteriaceae; genus Citrobacter; species Citrobacter sp. RHB20-C16. Next base: position 1,892,158 of record NZ_CP057630.1, read on the forward strand.
ACTAAGTGCAAAGTTACGTAATTCAGTATTGTCTTCTTTCCTCACGCTGATTTTTGGCCTGGAATGGATAGCAGAGGGATCTCCCGGTCGGGAGTGACGTATTTTGAGGAATAACAATGAAAAAAATCGCAATCACCTGTGCATTACTCTCAGGATTCGTGGTAAGCAGCGTTTGGGCGGATGCCGCCAGCGATCTGAAAAGTCGTCTGGATAAAGTAAGCAGCTTCCACGCCAGCTTCACACAGAAAGTGACTGATGGCAGCGGCGCTGCTGTTCAGGAAGGTCAGGGTGATTTGTGGGTGAAGCGTCCGAACCTGTTTAACTGGCACATGACGCAGCCTGATGAAAGCATTCTGGTTTCTGATGGGAAAACGCTGTGGTTCTTCAACCCGTTTGTTGAGCAGGCCACCGCGACCTGGCTGAAAGACGCCACCGGCAACACGCCGTTTATGCTGATTGCCCGCAACCAGTCCAGCGACTGGCAACAGTACAATATCAAGCAGAACGGTGACGACTTCGTCCTGACGCCGAAAACCAGCAACGGTAACCTGAAACAGTTCACCATCAATGTGGGCCGTGACGGGACTATTCATCAGTTCAGCGCCGTGGAGCAGGATGACCAGCGCAGCAGCTATCAGCTGAAATCACAGCAGAATGGCGCCGTTGACGCATCGAAGTTCACCTTTACTCCACCGCAAGGCGTAACGGTAGACGACCAACGTAAGTAGAGGCCTGCGTGAGCAACCTGTCGCTCGATTTTTCTGATAATACCTTTCAGCCACTGGCAGCGCGGATGCGGCCAGAAAATTTAGCGCAGTATATTGGTCAGCAGCACCTGCTGGCTGCGGGTAAACCGTTGCCGCGTGCGATTGAAGCCGGACATCTGCACTCCATGATCTTGTGGGGACCGCCGGGAACCGGGAAAACGACACTCGCTGAAGTGATTGCCCGCTACGCCGATGCCGACGTTGAGCGGATATCGGCGGTCACCTCCGGCGTGAAAGAGATCCGCGAAGCCATCGAACGCGCCCGTCAGAATCGTCATGCCGGGCGTCGCACTATTCTGTTTGTTGACGAAGTTCATCGCTTTAATAAAAGCCAACAGGATGCGTTCTTACCGCATATTGAAGACGGCACGATCACCTTTATCGGGGCAACCACCGAAAACCCGTCGTTTGAACTGAATTCCGCGCTGTTGTCGCGGGCGCGCGTCTATTTGCTCAAATCGCTGACCACGGAAGATATCGAACAGGTTCTCCGTCAGGCGATGGAAGACAAGGCGCGGGGCTATGGTGGCCAGGATATCGTTCTGCCGGATGATACCCGCAAAGCCATCGCGGAACTGGTCAATGGTGATGCGCGCCGCGCATTGAACACCCTGGAAATGATGGCTGATATGGCCGAAGTGGATGATAGCGGCAAGCGAGTACTGCTTCCCGCATTGTTGACCGAAATCGCCGGTGAGCGCAGCGCGCGTTTTGATAACAAAGGCGACCGCTTCTACGATCTCATTTCCGCATTGCATAAATCAGTTCGCGGCAGCGCGCCGGATGCGGCACTTTACTGGTATGCGCGAATCATTACGGCAGGGGGGGATCCGCTGTATGTCGCGCGCCGTTGCCTGGCGATTGCTTCCGAAGATGTGGGCAATGCCGATCCGCGTGCGATGCAGGTGGCGATTTCCGCCTGGGACTGCTTCACGCGTGTGGGGCCTGCTGAAGGCGAGCGCGCCATCGCCCAGGCGATTGTTTATCTGGCCTGTGCACCGAAAAGCAATGCGGTGTATACCGCCTTTAAAGCGGCGCTCTCCGATGCCCGCGAACGTCCTGACTATGACGTACCTGTTCATCTGCGCAATGCGCCGACGAAGTTGATGAAAGAGATGGGTTACGGCCAGGAATATCGTTATGCACATGACGAACCGAATGCTTATGCCGCGGGCGAGGAATATTTCCCGCCGGAGATGGCACAAACACGCTATTATCACCCCACAAACAGAGGTCTTGAGGGCAAGATTGGCGAAAAGCTCGCCTGGCTCGCCGGACAGGATCAAAATAGCCCTATAAAACGCTACCGTTAGCGCAGGCGTTGCGGTAATGTTGGCACTGTATCCCTGTGACCGCAGGCTGTGGTCACATTTTCCCATTTCAATTCGATAAGCACAGGATAAGCATGCTCGATCCCAATCTGCTGCGTAATGAGCCAGACGCAGTCGCTGAAAAACTGGCACGCCGGGGCTTTAAGCTGGATGTAGATAAGCTGCGCGCTCTTGAAGAGCGTCGTAAAGTTTTGCAGGTCAATACTGAAAACCTGCAGGCAGAGCGTAACTCTCGATCGAAATCCATCGGCCAGGCGAAAGCGCGCGGGGAAGATATCGAGCCTTTACGTCTGGAAGTGAACAAACTGGGCGAAGAGCTGGATGCCGCAAAAGCGGAGCTGGATGTTTTACAGGCTGAGATCCGCGATATCGCGCTGGCCATTCCTAACCTGCCTGCAGACGAAGTGCCGGTCGGTAAAGACGAGAACGATAACGTTGAAGTCAGCCGCTGGGGTACCCCGCGCGAGTTCGACTTTGAGGTTCGCGATCACGTCACGCTGGGCGAAATGCATTCCGGTCTGGATTTCGCTGCTGCCGTTAAGCTGACGGGTTCCCGCTTCGTGGTGATGAAAGGGCAGATTGCCCGTATGCACCGTGCGCTCTCGCAATTTATGCTCGATCTGCATACCGAACAGCATGGCTACAGCGAAAACTATGTGCCGTATCTGGTCAACCATGACACCCTGTACGGCACGGGGCAGTTGCCGAAATTTGCTGGCGATCTGTTCCACACGCGTCCGCTGGAAGAAGAGGCTGACAGCAGCAACTACGCGTTGATCCCGACGGCAGAAGTGCCGCTGACCAACCTGGTGCGTGATGAGATCATCGACGAAGACCAACTGCCGATCAAAATGACGGCGCACACACCGTGCTTCCGCTCTGAAGCGGGTTCCTACGGTCGTGATACTCGTGGCCTGATCCGTATGCACCAGTTCGACAAAGTTGAAATGGTACAGATCGTCCGCCCGGAAGATTCAATGGCAGCGCTGGAAGAGATGACCGGTCATGCGGAAAAAGTGCTGCAACTGCTGGGTCTGCCCTATCGCAAAATCATTCTTTGCACCGGCGACATGGGCTTTGGCGCATGCAAAACCTACGATCTGGAAGTGTGGGTACCGGCGCAGAATACCTACCGCGAGATTTCATCCTGCTCTAACGTCTGGGATTTCCAGGCGCGCCGTATGCAGGCTCGCTGCCGCAGCAAGTCCGACAAAAAGACCCGTCTGGTGCATACTCTGAACGGTTCTGGTCTGGCGGTTGGTCGTACGCTGGTGGCGGTGATGGAAAACTACCAGCAGGCTGATGGCCGTATCGAAGTGCCGGAAGTGTTGCGTCCGTACATGAACGGACTGGAATATATCGGTTAATCCTCGCTTCACTCTTTCTAAAAAGCGCCTTTGGGCGCTTTTTTTATGCCTGTTTGACGCCGGACAATAATCATTACCCCCTTAGGGGTAATATTACTTTCGAATGAAATTCAGCATGTTGCACTGTTATCCTGTAAATACGTTGTATGTAGAACTATATAACGTTGCTTAACTACTCAAATAATAATATCAATTTCTGTTTTTTTACTGTAAGCAAGCAGAGTGAGCCTTTATGAAAACGAAGATCCCTGATGCCGTGATGGCAGCGGAGGTGAGTCGTCGCGGTTTGGTCAAAACGACGGCGATTGGCGGACTGGCGATGGCCAGCAGCGCGTTTACCCTGCCATTTACCCGTATCGCTAATGCTGCCGAAGCCCTGAGTCCGGCACAAGCCAGCGAAAAAGTCGTCTGGAGCGCCTGTACCGTAAACTGCGGGAGTCGTTGCCCGTTGCGCATGCATGTTGTGGATGGCGAAATCAAATACGTTGAAACCGACAACACCGGTGATGACAACTACGACGGTTTGCATCAGGTGCGTGCCTGTCTGCGTGGACGTTCCATGCGTCGTCGCGTCTATAACCCGGATCGTCTGAAATACCCGATGAAACGCGTCGGTAAACGCGGAGAAGGCAAATTCGAGCGCATCACCTGGGATGAGGCTTACGACATCATCGCCAGCAACATGCAGCGTCTGATTAAAGACTACGGTAACGAGTCTATCTATCTGAACTACGGCACCGGTACGCTGGGCGGTACGATGACCCGTTCCTGGCCGCCGGGAAATACCCTGGTGGCGCGTTTGATGAACTGCTGCGGCGGTTATTTGAACCACTACGGCGACTACTCTTCCGCACAAATCGCGGCGGGTCTGAACTACACCTATGGCGGTTGGGCGGATGGTAACAGCCCATCGGACATCGAAAACAGTAAGCTGGTAGTGCTGTTCGGTAACAACCCTGGCGAAACCCGTATGAGCGGCGGTGGGGTGACCTACTATCTGGAACAGGCGCGACAGAAATCGAATGCCCGGATGATTATTATCGATCCGCGCTATACCGATACCGGGGCCGGTCGTGAAGATGAATGGATCCCGATTCGTCCGGGTACCGATGCGGCGCTGGTGAATGCGCTGGCTTATGTGCTGATTACTGAGAATATGGTCGATCAGCCGTTCCTCGATAAGTACTGTGTGGGCTACGACGAGAAAACGTTGCCAGCCAGCGCGCCGAAGAATGGCCACTATAAGGCTTATATTCTCGGGCAGGGGACTGACGGTACGCCAAAAACGCCTGAGTGGGCAGCGCAAATTACCGGCATTCCGGCAGACCGTATTATCAAACTGGCGCGAGAAATCGGCAGCGCAAAACCAGCCTATATCAGCCAGGGATGGGGACCGCAGCGCCATGCGAACGGTGAAATCGCCACCCGTGCCATTTCAATGTTGGCCATTTTAACCGGTAACGTCGGGATCAACGGCGGCAACAGCGGTGCACGTGAAGGCTCTTACGGTCTGCCATTTGTACGGATGCCAACGCTGGAAAACCCGGTAGAAACCAGTATCTCGATGTTTATGTGGACCGACGCGATTGAACGTGGTCCGGAAATGACTGCGCTGCGTGATGGCGTGCGCGGCAAAGATAAACTCGACGTGCCGATTAAGATGATCTGGAACTACGCCGGTAACTGTCTTATCAACCAGCACTCAGAGATCAACCGCACGCACGACATCCTGCAGGATGACAAGAAGTGCGAAATGATTGTCGTCATCGACTGCCACATGACGTCGTCAGCGAAGTATGCCGATATCCTGCTGCCGGACTGCACGGCTTCTGAACAGATGGACTTCGCGCTGGATGCTTCCTGCGGGAATATGTCTTATGTGATTTTCGCCGATCAGGCCATTAAGCCGCGTTTTGAATGCAAAACCATCTATGAAATGACCAGCGAGCTGGCGAAGCGTCTGGGTGTCGAGCAGCAGTTTACCGAAGGACGCACTCAGGAAGAATGGATGCGTCATCTGTACGAACAGTCGCGTAAAGCTATTCCGGCGCTGCCGACCTTTGAGGAATTCCGTAAGCAGGGTCTGTTCAAGCAGCGCGATCCGGAAGGACATCACGTGGCCTATAAGGCGTTCCGTGACGATCCGCAGGCCAATCCGTTGACCACGCCGTCAGGTAAAATCGAGATCTACTCGCAGGAACTGGCTAAGATTGCCGCCACCTGGGAACTACCGGAAGGTGATGTCATCGATCCATTGCCGATCTACACGCCAGGTTTTGAGAACTACAACGATCCGTTGACCAAAGATTATCCATTGCAGCTCACGGGCTTCCACTATAAATCTCGCGTTCACTCCACCTATGGCAACGTAGATGTCCTGAAGGCGTCGTGCCGCCAGGAGATGTGGATCAACCCGCTGGACGCGCAAAAACGCGGTATCCGTAATGGCGACAAGGTCCGCATCTTCAATGGTCGCGGAGAGCTACATATTGAGGCGAAAGTGACGCCGCGGATGATGCCGGGTGTGGTTGCGCTAGGGGAAGGGGCCTGGTATGACCCGGATGCCAAACGCATTGACCAGGGGGGCTGTATCAATGTATTGACCACCCAGCGCCCGTCTCCTCTGGCGAAGGGGAACCCGTCACATACGAACCTTGTTCAGGTTGAGAAGGTGTAAGGAGTAACCGATGACAACCCAGTATGGATTTTTTATTGATTCCAGCCGTTGCACCGGTTGTAAAACCTGCGAACTGGCCTGTAAAGATTACAAAGACTTAACCCCGGATGTCAGCTTCCGCCGCATTTATGAATATGCGGGCGGAGACTGGCAGGAAGACAACGGCGTCTGGCACCAGAACGTGTTTGCCTATTATCTCTCTATTGCCTGTAACCACTGTGAAGATCCGGCCTGTACCAAGGTCTGTCCGAGCGGGGCGATGCACAAACGGGAAGACGGCTTTGTGGTGGTGGATGAAGATGTCTGCATCGGCTGTCGTTATTGCCATATGGCCTGTCCGTACGGCGCGCCGCAGTACAACGCCGCCAAAGGCCACATGACCAAATGCGACGGCTGTCATGACCGGGTGGCGGAAGGCAAGAAACCGATCTGTGTCGAGTCTTGTCCGCTACGTGCGCTGGATTTCGGTCCTGTCGACGAACTGCGTCAGAAACACGGCGATCTGGCGGCGGTTGCTCCGCTGCCTGGCGCACACTTTACGAAGCCGAGTATTGTGATCAAACCGAATGCCAACAGCCGCCCGACCGGGGATACCACCGGTTATCTGGCGAATCCGAAGGAGGTGTAAGATGGGAAGTGGATGGCATGAATGGCCGCTGATGATCTTCACGGTCTTCGGACAATGTGTGGTCGGTGGCTTCATTGTCCTGGCGCTGGCGCTAATGAAAGGCGACCTGCGGGCCGAAACGCAACAGCGCGTGATTACCTGCATGTTTGCGCTGTGGGTGCTGATGGGGATTGGCTTTATCGCATCTATGCTGCACCTTGGCTCGCCAATGCGGGCGTTTAACTCGCTTAACCGTGTCGGTTCATCGGCGCTGAGTAATGAAATTGCCAGCGGTTCGATTTTCTTTGCGGTTGGCGGGATCGGCTGGCTGCTGGCGGTGTTGAAAAAGCTCTCTCCGGCTCTGCGTAACCTGTGGCTGCTGCTGACGATGGTGCTGGGTGTACTGTTCGTCTGGATGATGGTGCGCGTCTATAACAGCATTGATACCGTACCGACCTGGTACAGCGTCTGGACGCCGCTGGGCTTCTTCCTGACTCTGCTGATGGGGGGGCCACTGCTGGGCTATCTGCTGCTGCGCGTGGCGGGAGTCGATGGCTGGGCGATGCGTCTGTTGCCTGCGGTTTCACTGCTGGCGCTGGTGGTCAGTGCCATCATGTCGGTGATGCAGGGCGCAGAACTGGCGACCATTCACAGCTCTATTCAGCAGGCTTCTGCGTTGGTACCTGACTACGGGGCGTTGATGGCCTGGCGGATTGGGGTGCTGGCGCTGGCCTTGTGCTGCTGGATTGTTCCGCAGTTGAAAGGGTATCAGCCTGCGGTTCCGCTGCTGTCAGTGGCCTTTATTCTGCTGCTGGTGGGAGAACTGATTGGTCGCGGCGTATTCTACGGTCTGCATATGACCGTCGGTATGGCGGTTGCCAGCTAAGTGAATAACCGGGGCTTTCGCCCCGGTCAGATTACTGACAAGGAAAGAAAAAGCGTGGTTTTTCCTTCCTTGTGGTAATCAGCCGAAAATCAATGAATTGATTTTCCTGGTTTTTAATGAGGTGATCTTTACTTTTCCGGTATCGGGATGAAGTTTGTCATCACTCTCACCGGGGCTTTCGCCCCGGTTTTACTATTTCTGTTTAGTCAACGTATCGTAGCTGGTCATCAGGTTGCGATAATCCGGAATGTGGTTGGAGAACAGCGTCGCCAACCCCTCAATATCATTACGCCAGTCACGGTGCAGTTCGCAGGCCACACCAAACCATGTCATGAGCTGAGCACCGGCCTGCGACATTCTATCCCACGCCGAATGACGGGTAATTTCATTAAACGTACCCGACGCGTCGGTGACGACGAAGACATCAAAACCTTCTTCAATGGCTGACAGTGCCGGAAATGCCACACAAACTTCGGTCACTACACCCGCAATGATCAACTGCTTTTTCCCTGTCGCTTTGACGGCCTTCACGAAGTCTTCGTTATCCCAGGCGTTGATATTCCCTGGCCTCGCAATGTACGGGGCATCAGGAAACTGGGCTTTTAATTCGGGGACCAGCGGGCCGTTTGGTCCGGTTTCGAAACTGGTGGTGAGGATGGTAGGCAGCTTGAAGTATTTGGCTAAATCACCCAGCGCGAGCACGTTGTTTTTGAATTTATCAGGGTCAATATCCCTGACCAGTGACAGCAATCCGGCCTGGTGATCCACCAGAAGAACCGCTGCGTCATTTTTATCGAGACGAACATAAGGCCTGGTCATTCTCTTCTCCTTGCTTGAGTCAACTCTGCGCCCGAATTCATTCAGGTGCGTATGGTTCATTCAAAGCATAGAACGGAAAAAAAACCTGCCGGGACTATGAGATTTTTCGACTGATCGAAACGGAATACCTTTGCGTTAAATCAATAAAAACAGTCACCTGTAGTTGATTGGTTATCAGTAATACATAATCTTAATCAATAAATTCAATCGAAGACGGAAAAGGGCCGCCACACCACGGTTTCCGCCGATTGACAATGTTTTTGTTGGTGGCATGATGCGCGTGAAATTTGAACTTCCTCACGGTTTATACTCATGTCCACCTATACCCGACCTGTCTTGCTTTTGCTGGCTGGTCTACTTCTGCTGACCCTGGCGATTGCGGTGCTGAACACGCTCGTCCCGCTTTGGCTCGCCCAGGAAAACCTGCCGACGTGGCAGGTGGGTATGATCAGTTCGTCCTATTTCACCGGTAATCTGGTCGGGACGCTGTTAACAGGGGCTTTAATCAAACGCCTCGGGTTTAACCGTAGTTACTATCTCGCCTCGCTGATTTTTGCGGCCGGTTGTGTGGGCCTCGGGGTGATGGTCGGCTTCTGGAGCTGGCTGGCATGGCGCTTTGTCGCGGGCATTGGCTGCGCGATGATCTGGGTGGTTGTGGAGAGTGCGCTGATGTGCAGCGGGACATCACGTAACCGCGGTCGCCTGCTGGCGGCCTACATGATGGTCTATTATGTGGGGACCTTCCTCGGACAACTGCTGGTCAGCAAAGTCTCGACGGAACTGATGAATGTGCTGCCGTGGGCGACGGGACTGATTCTGGCAGGGATTTTACCGCTGCTCTTTACCCGCATCCTGAATCAACAGTCTGATGAACACAACGACACGCCAATTACCGCAATGCTGAAACTGCGTCAGGCGCGGCTGGGCGTTAACGGCTGCATCATTTCCGGGATTGTCCTGGGTTCGCTGTACGGCCTGATGCCGCTCTATCTCAATCATCAGGGCATGAGTAATGCCAGTATCGGTTTCTGGATGGCGGTGCTGGTTAGCGCGGGGATCCTCGGGCAGTGGCCAATCGGGAGACTGGCGGATAAGTTTGGTCGACTGCTGGTACTGCGCGTGCAGGTGTTTGTGGTCATCCTCGGAAGCATCGCGATGTTAAGCCAGGCAGCGATGGCACCTGCGCTCTTTATCCTGGGGGCGGCCGGTTTTACGCTCTATCCGGTGGCGATGGCCTGGGCCTGTGAAAAAGTGGAACATCATCAACTGGTGGCGATGAACCAGGCGCTGCTGCTAAGCTACACCGTTGGCAGCCTGTTAGGGCCTTCCTTCACCGCCATGTTGATGCAGAATTATTCCGATAATCTTCTGTTTATTATGATTGCCAGCGTGTCGTTTATTTATTTGCTGATGCTGCTGCGCAATGCCGGACATACTCCGAACCCGGTTGCTCACGTTTAATTCAGCGTCAACAGGAAGCAATGTGTGTTATTGCATCCTGTTTTGGTTAATGTTCTGTATTCCCCGACAGAAAGCAAAAAGGCTACCCGTCGGATAGCCTTTTTAAAAGACGCAATCAATACATCACTTTATGCCCGTACTGCTCAAGAATGCCTTTAACGCGTTCCATCGTTTCCTTCTTCGGTGGATGTACACCATCGAGTTTGTACTCTTCGCCCATCGCCACCCATTTATGTTTACCCAGTTCGTGATAGGGCAGGAGCTCGATTTTTTCAACGTTGCCCATATCGCGGGTAAATTCACCGAGTCGGTGCGCGGAGTCGTCATCGTCGGACCAGCCAGGTACCACGACGTAACGGATCCACACGTTGATATTTTTGTTTGCCAGATAGCGGGCGAACTCCAGCGTACGGTGGTTGGAAACGCCGACCAGGTTCTGGTGGATCTCATCATTCATCTGCTTGAGGTCGAGCATCACCAGGTCAGTGACTTCCAGCAGTTCATCAATCACCGGGTCGTAGCGGCGAACAAAACCATTGGTATCCAGACAGGTATGGATACCTTCTTGCTTACAGGCACGAAACCAGTCACGGACAAATTCCGCTTGCAGGATGGCTTCACCGCCTGACGCCGTTACGCCGCCGCCGGATGCGTTCATAAAGTGGCGATAGGTCACGACCTCTTTCATCAGTTCTTCAACGGTGACTTCTTTACCGCCATGCGTGTCCCACGTATCGCGGTTGTGGCAATACAGACAGCGCATCAGGCAGCCCTGGAAGAAAGTAATAAAGCGGATGCCTGGGCCGTCAACGGTACCACAGGATTCAAAGGAGTGAATGCGACCAATAACTGACATTGCGGTGTTTCTCCAGATGTGGCCCATCCGGGGCCGTGTTGGTGCACAGCTCATTGGCTGTGTCGAGTCTGTTTTGGCGGTTATCCATTGAGTATAGATAGCTGACAAAACAGGCTGCAGTCGGGAAACGACCTGTTAAAAAGGCCCCACTTACGTGGAGCCTTTATTGTACGCCTTTTACCGCGTGATTTCAGTCAAAACACATTACATGGTTTGAGTGAAGGTACGGGTAATAACGTCCTGCTGCTGTTCTTTCGTCAGGGAGTTAAAACGTACTGCATAACCAGATACACGGATGGTCAGCTGCGGATATTTTTCCGGATGTTCCATCGCGTCCAGCAGCATTTCACGGTTCATCACGTTCACGTTCAGGTGCTGACCACCTTCGATGGACGCTTCATGGTGGAAGTAACCATCCATCAGACCGGCCAGGTTAGTCTTACGAACTTCGTCGTCTTTACCCAGTGCGTTCGGAACGATAGAGAAGGTATAAGAGATACCATCTTTCGCGTAAGCAAACGGCAGTTTAGCAACAGAAGTCAGAGAGGCAACAGCACCTTTCTGGTCACGACCGTGCATCGGGTTAGCACCTGGTCCGAACGGCGCGCCAGCACGACGACCATCTGGGGTGTTACCGGTTTTCTTACCATACACAACGTTAGAGGTGATGGTCAGAACAGACTGTGTCGGGATAGCGTCACGGTAGGTTTTCAGTTTCTGAATTTTCTTCATGAAACGTTCAACCAGGTCAACCGCCATGTCATCAACGCGCGCGTCGTTGTTACCAAACTGCGGGTATTCGCCTTCGATTTCGAAGTCGATAGCCAGACCGTCTTCATCACGAATCGGTTTAACTTTCGCATATTTGATAGCAGACAGGGAGTCAGCCGCAACGGACAGACCTGCGATACCACATGCCATGGTGCGAATAACATCACGATCGTGCAGCGCCATCAGAGAGGCTTCGTAGCTGTACTTGTCGTGCATGTAGTGGATAACGTTCAGCGCGGTGACATACTGCTTAGCCAGCCAGTCCATGAAGTGGTCCATGCGCTCCATGACTTCGTCATAGTTCAGCACGTCGCCTTTGATTGGCTCAGATTTCGGGCCAACCTGCATTTTCAGTTTTTCATCAACGCCGCCGTTGATCGCGTACAGCATGGTTTTCGCCAGGTTTGCACGCGCACCGAAGAACTGCATTTGTTTACCAACAACCATTGGGCTTACGCAGCAAGCGATAGCGTAGTCGTCGTTGTTGAAGTCCGGACGCATAAGGTCATCGTTCTCATACTGCAGAGAAGAGGTGTCGATGGACACTTTAGCGGCGAATTTCTTGAAGTTCAGAGGCAGTTTTTCAGACCACAGAACGGTGATGTTCGGCTCCGGAGACGGACCCATGGTGTACAGGGTGTTCAGGAAGCGGAAGCTGTTTTTGGTAACCAGAGTACGGCCATCAACGCCCATACCACCGATGGATTCCGTTGCCCAAATCGGGTCGCCGGAGAACAGTTCATCATATTCAGGCGTACGCAGGAAACGAACCATACGCAGTTTCATGACCAGGTGGTCAATCATTTCCTGAGCGTCTTGTTCAGTGATTTTGCCTGCTTTCAGGTCACGTTCGATGTATGCATCCAGGAAGGTGGAGACACGACCGAAGGACATTGCCGCGCCGTTCTGAGATTTAACCGCAGCCAGGTAGCCGAAGTAAGTCCACTGAATCGCTTCCTGAGCGTTGGTTGCCGGACCAGAGATATCGCAGCCATATTTCGCAGCCATCTCTTTGATCTGACCCAGCGCACGGTGCTGTTCAGCAATTTCTTCACGCAGACGGATAGTCGCTTCCAGGTTTACGCCGTTTTCCAGGTCAGACTGCAGGGAAACGAACTGAGCGTATTTGTCTTTCATCAGGAAGTCGATACCGTACAGCGCAACGCGACGGTAGTCACCGATGATACGGCCACGGCCATAGGCATCCGGCAGACCAGTCAGAACACCGGATTTACGGCAGTTCAGAATGTCTTTGGTGTAAACATCGAAAACGCCCTGGTTGTGGGTTTTACGATATTCAGTGAAGATTTTTTTCAGCATCGGGTCCAGTTCGCGGTTGTACGCTTTGCAGGAACCTTCAACCATTTTGATACCACCGAACGGGATGATCGCACGTTTCAGCGGAGCTTCAGTTTGCAGACCAACAATTTTCTCGAGCGCTTTATTGATGTAGCCAGCGTCGTGAGAAGTGATGGTGGAAGCAACAGAGGTGTCAAAGTCAACAGGCGCGTGAGTGCGGTTTTCCTGTTTAACGCCTTCCATTACGCTGTCCCACAGTGCAGTGGTCGCATCAGTCGCGCCAGCCAGGAAGGACTCGTCACCCTCGTACGGAGTGTAGTTTTTCTGAATGAAGTCACGGACGTTTACTTCATTCTGCCAGTCACCTTTGGTAAAACCTTCCCAGGCTGTGGCTAACTTTTCATTAAGCTCGGACATGTAACACCTACCTTCTTAAGTGGATTTTTTATTTACTGCGTGTATCGCGACATCAATTAATGATGATCGTTGTCACGCAGATAAATGACCCAGTATGTCAACCCAACCAACAAACCCCCGCCGATAATGTTACCGATCGTAACCGGAATCAGGTTATCAGTGATGAAGTTCATCGCGGTCAGGTGAGAAAAACTTTCCGGCGTCGAGCCAACTGCGCTCCAGAACTCCGGTGTTGCGAGATCACGGATTACAATACCCATCGGAATCATAAACATGTTTGCGATACTGTGCTCAAAACCGCTGGCAACAAACATCGCAACCGGTAATACCATGATAAACGCTTTATCCATCAGGCTACGGCCTGAGTAGCTCATCCATACAGCCAGGCATACCATCAGGTTTGCGAGGATACCGAGACTGACGGCTTCAACAAAAGTATGGTGCATTTTGTGGTCGGCGGTTTGCAGGACGTTCAGTCCCCACTGGCCGTTGGCGACCATATATTCGCCGGAAAGCCACATCAATAGCACAAAGAGCAAGCAACCAATCAGGTTACCAAAATAGACGTTGAGCCAGTTTTTTGCCAACTGACCCCAGGTGATTCGGCCACTGGCTTTGGCAACGACAATCAACACGGTTGACGTAAAGAGGTCTGCACCGCAGATGACGCAAAGAATCAACCCCAGAGAGAAGCAGATACCGCCAATCAATTTCGCCATACCAAAGGGCATCGTACCTGTACCGGTCGTTGCAGTGATATAGAAAACAAAGGCGATGGAAATGAACACACCGGCAGTAATTGCCAGGAAGAAAGTCTTAAGCGGATGTTTCGTTGCTTTATAGACACCTGCCTCTTCGGCCACTTTGGCCATTGCTGCAGGGAGTAAAAGATCAAAAGGGTTGTCAGCTTTCACACTAACTCTCTCTTTATTAAGTCGGCGACGAGATACTAACAAAGCATTATAGATGAGAAATTGATGTAGATCATATCCCGCCTGGCTTATAGGCCCGTAATACGCATGGTTTTTATGCAATTACGGAGTAATTAATTGATTTTTATGATAAAAATAAATTTTAAATTTTAGCAAATGAGTTGAAAATTTTCCTTCCTACGTCTGTTAGCCAGTTAATTAATATGGAGTAATTGGCAGATAAAGTAACAACTATCCATTAAATTATGTAATATCAACTACCAACATTTAACCTTGTTATTACATTTATTTTGGGGTATTCAAAAATAAATAAAAAGGGGCGCTTAGCGCGCCCCGTAATATAGCCCAGACGATTATTTAAACCTACTCAGCGTAGGTTGATTGGCTTTATTTTGACCAAAATGAAGATTTTGCACGCTGCAACTTCTCATAGGCCTTCAACAGCGACTGGTGTGATGCGAATGCGTGCAGATCGCTGTCAACCGGCTGCAGACCATAAAAGGCGGCTTCACCGCTCAATGCTGCACTGGCGGCTTCGACGGCATTTGCGCCATACATACGGACAAACGCGTTCAGATATTGCAGCGGTTCACGTTCTTCTTCCTGCGACAGCAGTAACAGCGTTTGCAGGCAACGGTAATAATTCGCCCGCTCGGCGCTAAAGATCGACGTATTAAATTCCATCGTCCATTCGGTCCAGATCAGTGCCTGTTCCAGATCACCACCTGCCAGCGCCAGCATCGCTTTCAGTTCCCCAATACGCAGGGTGTACCAGCCGTTATCTGAACCGGTAGCCAGGCCTAACAGTTCACGAACGCGGGTGAAATCATCAAACCCTTCTTCATCGAGTTGCTCAATCAGGTTGAGATAGTCTTCTTTATCCCAGCGACTATTCGGCAGTGAGAGCAGGGTCTCGCGCAGATGGACGCCCATGGCGTTATTGGCTAACCACAGATCTTCAGCAGGATAAATATCAGACATCCCCGGAACGATGATCCGACAGGCGTAGACACCGAGATGTTCGTAATCGGCGATGTACACCTCTTTATCTTCCGCGTTGAAGATCGCCATCAGGGTGGCAAACTCTTCTTCTGTGGTACCGGAGAAACTCCAGTCAACGAACGGGTAGTCGGCATCCTGCTTGAACAGATCCCAGGAGATCAGACCGCTGGAGTCAATGAAGTGTGTTTCCAGGTTGGTATGCTCAGCCACTTCTTCATCGTCGAAGGTCGGCGGCGTGAAGACGTCGAGATCTTTCAGACCACGGCCCTGCAGCAGTTCCGTCACGGTACGTTCCAGTGCGACGCCAAAATCAGGATGTGCGCCGAAAGAGGCGAAGCAGGTGCCGTTAGCCGGATTGAACAGCACAACGCAGATCACCGGATACTGACCGCCCAGAGAACCGTCGTAAGCAAAGATGGGGAAACCTTCCGCTTCCAGCGTTGCAATAGATTCCACTACCGCCGGGTAGCGTGCCAGCACGTCGGCCGGAATTTCCGGCAGGCTGATGCTTTCGGCAATAATGCGATTCTTCACATAACGTTCAAAGACTTCAGATAACCCTTGCACGCGCGCTTCGTTACGGGTGTTACCGGCGGACATCCCGTTTGAGACGTACAGGTTGCCGATAATGTTCATTGGAATATAGACGGTCTGGTTATCCGACTGGCGGGTAAACGGCAGGCCGCAGATACCACGCTCTTCGTTGCCAGACTGCAGGTCGATCAGCATGCTACCGGTCAGTTCGTTCTCGGGATCGTAGAAGGCACGCAGGCGGGCATCCAGCAGACCGTCCGGTACGTCATCATTTTCGGTCAGCGGGAACCATTTCTCGTTCGGATAATGCACGAACGGGCCATTAGCGATGGTTTCACCCAGCCAGAAATCGGCAAAGAAATAGTTGGTTGACAGACGCTCAAAATATTCGCCCAACGCCGAGGCCAGCGCGGCCTTTTTCGTCGCCCCTTTGCCGTTGGTAAAGCACAGCGCACACTCTTTATCGCGAATGTGTACGGACCAGACATTCGGCACCGGGTTCAGCCACGAGGCCTCTTCAATATGGAAACCGAGGTCGAGCAGTTTTTGCTGGAAGCGAGCGATGGAGTCTTCCAGTGCGGCGTCTTTGCCGGGAATAAATGTTTGCGTCATGAAAATCACTTTTGTCGTACGGAAAGCGCGCAATGATACGGGTTTTACGTGACTGACGCTATCGCCGCCACTGACGCGGCGCAAATAAAAGTTTTGGCTATGCTTGTAGGCAGTGATCCACCATAAGAGCATAAAAATGAAAGCGTTTGATTTACAACGGATGGCACTCGATAAAGTGCCGATGGAATTCCTCGGTGAAGTGGCTTTACGCAGTCTGTATACCTTCGTACTGGTCTATCTGTTTCTCAAACTCACAGGACGACGCGGCGTGCGACAGATGTCGCTCTTCGAAGTGCTGATTATTTTAACGCTGGGGTCGGCGGCGGGTGACGTGGCCTTTTATGATGATGTCCCGATGTTGCCAGTACTGGTGGTCTTCATTACCCTCGCGCTGCTGTACCGTCTGGTGATGTGGCTGATGGCGCGCAGTGAAAAACTGGAAGATTTACTGGAAGGTAAGCCCGTCGTGATTATTGAAGATGGCGAGCTGGCGTGGGAAAAACTGAACCAGTCAAATATGACCGAGTTCGAGTTTTTCATGGAGCTGCGACTGAATGGCGTTGAGCAACTGGGACAGGTGCGCCTGGCGATCCTTGAAACGAATGGTCAGATCAGCGTTTATTTCTTTGAAGACAGTGAGGTAAAGCCTGGCTTGAGCATTTTGCCGAAGTATTGTACGCAACGTTATAAAGTCGTTCCTGAAGCGGGAGAGTATTCCTGTGTGCGATGCAGTGAAGTGATCACAATGAAAGCCGGCGATCGTCAGGCGTGCCCGCGGTGTAAAAATCCAGAATGGTCGAAGGCCAGTCGGGCAAAACGGGTCGTCTGACAGCAAAAATATCGGTCTTTTATCGTCAATCCCGAAGATTCTGTTGTGTGAGCGAACACTCATTTTTACTCGAGTTTGTTTTAGCCATTGCGGCGCGTGTCACTGAATGATAAAACCGATATCCACAGGAATAACTTATACCCAATCTCTGTTCATGTACGAAAAGAGATTGGGTTAATAACAACGCAACGTGGTGAGGGGAAATGGCTCAGGTCTTCAATTTTAGTTCAGGTCCGGCAATGTTACCGGCAGACGTGCTTAAACTGGCTCAAAAGGATCTTTGTGACTGGAACGGTCTTGGTACGTCCGTCATGGAAGTGAGCCACCGCGGCAAAGAATTCATCCAGGTCGCGCAAGAAGCGGAGCAGGATTTTCGCGATCTGTTGAATATCCCCTCCAACTACAAAGTGCTGTTTTGTCACGGCGGTGGTCGCGGCCAGTTTTCTGCCATTCCGCTGAACATTCTGGGCGACAAAACCACGGCAGACTACGTTGATGCAGGCTACTGGGCAGCCAGCGCCGTCAAAGAAGCGAAAAAATACTGCACGCCGAATGTGATTGACGCCAAAGTTTCGGTCGATGGCCTGCGCGGCGTGAAGCCGATGAGTGAGTGGCAGCCTTCTGCTGATGCAGCGTATCTGCATTACTGCCCGAACGAAACCATCGATGGCATCGCAATTAACGAAACGCCCAATTTTGGTTCCGATGTGGTGGTGACCGCTGATTTCTCCTCAACCATTCTCTCCGGACCGCTGGATGTTTCACGCTATGGCATCATTTATGCGGGCGCACAGAAGAACATTGGCCCGGCGGGTTTGACTATCGTCATCGTACGCGAAGATTTACTGGGTAAAGCGAATGTGGCGTGTCCGTCGATCCTCGATTATTCCGTTCTGAACGACAATGACTCGATGTTCAATACGCCGCCGACCTTCGCCTGGTATCTTTCCGGCCTGGTGTTCAAATGGCTGAAAGCCAATGGTGGCGTGGCGGCGATGGATAAAATCAATCAGCAAAAAGCAGAACTGCTGTACGGTGTGATTGATAACAGTGACTTCTATCGTAACGATGTCGCGAAAGCGAACCGTTCACGTATGAACGTGCCGTTCCAGTTAGCTGACAGCGCGCTGGATAAGCTCTTCCTGGAAGAGTCTTTTGCTGCGGGCCTGCACGCGCTGAAAGGCCACCGCGTTGTCGGCGGAATGCGTGCCTCCATTTATAACGCGATGCCGCTGGAAGGGGTAAAAGCGCTTGCCGATTTCATGACTGATTTCGAGCGCCGTCGCGGCTAATCAGGTGTCTCTTTTCATCCCCACAGCCTTGTCTGTGGGGTTTTTATTTCTGTCTTTTGAGAGTTGAGTTTCATGGAATCCCTGACGTTACAACCCATCGCACGGGTCGATGGCACGATTAATCTGCCAGGCTCGAAGAGCGTATCAAACCGCGCGCTGTTACTGGCGGCGTTAGCGCATGGCACCACAGAGCTGACCAACATGTTAGACAGCGATGACGTTCGCCATATGCTCAATGCCCTGAGTGCGTTGGGGATTGATTACACTCTTTCTGCGGATCGCACCCGCTGTGAAATCACGGGTAACGCAGGCCCGCTGCACGCCGAAGGCGCATTAGAGCTGTTTCTGGGCAATGCCGGAACGGCAATGCGACCGCTGGCCGCCGCACTGTGCCTTGGCGCAAACGATATTGTGCTGACCGGTGAACCGCGTATGAAAGAGCGCCCGATTGGTCATCTGGTGGATGCGCTGCGTCAGGGCGGGGCGAACATTGAGTATCTGGAGCAGGAAAACTATCCGCCGCTTCGACTGCGTGGCGGATTTACCGGCGGACAGGTTGAGGTTGACGGCAGCGTCTCCAGCCAGTTTCTCACTGCGCTGCTGATGACCGCGCCTCTGGCACCCCAGGATACGGTGATAAGTATCAAAGGCGATCTGGTGTCGAAACCGTATATTGATATCACGCTGAACCTGATGAAAACCTTTGGCGTTGAGATAGAGAACCAGAGCTATCAGCGCTTTGTGGTCAAAGGCGGTCAGCAGTACCACTCTCCAGGTCATTATCTGGTTGAAGGAGATGCTTCATCGGCCTCCTATTTCCTCGCGGCAGGCGCCATTAAAGGTGGAACGGTGAAAGTGACCGGGATTGGCCGCAACAGCATGCAGGGCGATATCCGTTTTGCCGATGTGTTGGAGAAAATGGGCGCGACCGTCACCTGGGGTGACGACTTTATCGCCTGTACCCGTGGCGAACTGAATGCCATCGATATGGACATGAACCATATTCCGGATGCCGCCATGACTATCGCGACAGCCGCGTTGTTTGCCAAAGGTACGACAACGCTTCGCAACATTTATAACTGGCGGGTGAAAGAAACTGACCGTCTGTTTGCGATGGCGACCGAACTGCGCAAAGTCGGCGCGGAAGTGGAAGAGGGGCATGATTTTATTCGCATCACGCCGCCGGCACACCTGAAGTTTGCCGACATTAGCACCTATAACGATCACCGTATGGCGATGTGTTTCTCGCTGGTGGCGTTATCTGATACGCCGGTTACGATCCTTGACCCGAAATGTACCGCCAAAACCTTCCCTGACTATTTCGAACAGTTGGCGCGTATCAGTACCCCTGCCTGATTTCTCTCTTCGCGCCGGTCAACTGGCTGGCGCGATATCGTCTGTATCTGTACTTTTTTCCTGTTACTGCTAATGCTAACGTGTTGATGATTTAATATTTTGATTTATATGTGTTTTATTATAAATATCAACGGAAGATTAGCATGAAAAATAAATCACTCCTGATTACTATTGCAGTATCCGCAGCGCTGCTGGCGGGATGTAAAAATGGCGTTAATGGTGACATGCTCGCCAGTTCGGGCATGTCGGCCTATAAAGCAGCCACGCTTTCTGATACCGATGTCAAAACGTTGTCCAGCAACGCCTGCAAACAGATGGATAGCCAGAATCAACTTGCGGGAAAAAGCAGTAAATACACCAGGCGTCTGGGTAAGATTGCCAAAGCTCTGGGAAATAATATTGATGGTACTCCGGTCGATTATAAGGTCTACATTACTTCTGACGTCAATGCGTGGGCAATGGCGAACGGCTGTGTCCGCGTTTATTCCGGTTTGATGGATCTGATGACCGATAATGAAATCGAAGGGGTATTAGGTCACGAGTTAGGTCACGTCTCTTTAGGGCATTCCCGCAAAGCAATGCAGACGGCTTATGCTACCCTGGCCGCGCGTGATGCTATTTCTGCCACCAGTGGCGTGGCTTCACAACTCTCTCAGTCGCAGTTAGGCGATTTGGCTGAAGGGGTGATCAACTCGGCGTTCTCCCGCAGTCAGGAATCTGAGGCTGATGACTTCTCCTATGACCTGATGAAAAAACGTGGCATCAATACGCAGGGGTTAGTGAGCGCATTCGATAAGTTAGCCACAATGGATGCCGGCCACGCTAAATCCCTGATGGATTCCCACCCGGCGTCAGCCGACCGTGCTCAGCATATGCGTGACCGTATCGCTGAAGATAAAAAGTAAAACATTGTCATCTTTCGGGCTGGTTTCTCCCCGGCCCGCTATAATTGCGCAATTATTCTTCACCTGGTGACAGACTAAATCGGTTTTTGCACACAACGTTAACGATTGTGGGCGTTGGCGCGTATAATGCGCGGCGTTTACGTTAACAGAACGCCTGTTTAAGGAGATAAAGATGACGGCAATTGCCCCGGTAATTACCATTGATGGCCCAAGCGGTGCAGGAAAAGGCACCTTGTGCAAAGCGATGGCGGAAGCATTGCAATGGCATCTGTTGGACTCTGGCGCAATCTATCGCGTGCTGGCGCTGGCGGCATTACATCATCATGTTGATGTTGCATCGGAAGACGCGCTGGTTCCGCTGGCAACCCATCTCGATGTCCGCTTTGTTTCAACCGACGGAAATCTGGAAGTGATCCTTGAAGGGGAAGACGTCAGCGGTGAAATCCGTACGCAGGAAGTCGCCAATGCCGCCTCTCAGGTCGCCGCATTCCCTCGCGTACGTGAGGCACTACTGCGTCGTCAACGTGCTTTCCGTGAAGCACCGGGACTGATCGCTGATGGACGTGATATGGGGACGGTGGTTTTCCCGGATGCGCCGGTCAAAATTTTCCTTGACGCCTCCTCGGAAGAACGTGCACATCGCCGTATGCTACAGTTGCAGGAGAAGGGCTTTAGTGTTAACTTTGAACGCCTTTTGGCCGAGATCAAAGAACGTGACGATCGCGACCGAAACCGTGCTGTAGCGCCGTTGGTTCCCGCTGCTGATGCTTTAGTTTTAGATTCCACACGATTAAGCATTGAGCAAGTGATTGAAAAAGCGCTACAATACGCGCGCCAAAAACTGGCACTCGCTTAAGAGCGACCGAATTTGCAGTACCCCCGTTGCAATGGAATGACAGCGGGTATGTTAAACAACCCCATCCGGCACGGAGCCAGGTGGACGTTAAATATGAAACCTGAAGATTAAACATGACTGAATCTTTTGCTCAACTGTTTGAAGAATCCTTAAAAGAAATCGAAACCCGTCCGGGTTCCATCGTTCGCGGTGTTGTTGTTGCTATCGACAAAGACGTTGTTCTGGTTGATGCAGGCCTGAAATCTGAATCTGCAATTCCTGCAGAACAGTTCAAAAACGCGGCTGGCGAACTGGAAATCCAGGTGGGCGACGAAGTTGATGTTGCTCTGGATGCAGTAGAAGACGGCTTCGGTGAAACACTGCTGTCTCGTGAAAAAGCGAAACGTCACGAAGCATGGATCACGCTGGAAAAAGCTTACGAAGATGCTGAAACTGTTACCGGTGTTATCAACGGCAAAGTTAAGGGCGGCTTCACTGTTGAGCTGAACGGTATTCGTGCATTCCTGCCAGGTTCACTGGTAGACGTTCGTCCGGTGCGCGATACGCTGCACCTGGAAGGCAAAGAGCTTGAATTCAAAGTCATCAAGCTGGATCAGAAACGCAACAACGTTGTTGTTTCTCGTCGTGCCGTGATCGAATCCGAAAACAGCGCAGAGCGCGATCAGCTGCTGGAAAACCTGCAGGAAGGCATGGAAGTTAAAGGTATCGTTAAGAACCTCACTGACTACGGTGCATTCGTTGACCTGGGTGGCGTTGACGGCCTGCTGCACATCACCGATATGGCATGGAAACGCGTTAAGCATCCGAGCGAAATCGTAAACGTTGGCGACGAAATCACTGTTAAAGTGCTGAAGTTCGACCGCGAACGTACCCGTGTATCTCTGGGCCTGAAACAGCTGGGCGAAGATCCGTGGGTAGCTATCGCTAAGCGTTATCCGGAAGGTACTAAACTGACCGGTCGCGTAACCAACCTGACCGACTACGGCTGCTTCGTTGAAATCGAAGAAGGCGTTGAAGGGCTGGTTCACGTTTCCGAAATGGACTGGACCAACAAAAACATCCATCCGTCCAAAGTTGTTAACGTTGGCGACGTAGTGGAAGTTATGGTTCTGGATATCGACGAAGAACGTCGTCGTATCTCCCTGGGCCTGAAGCAGTGCAAATCTAACCCATGGCAGCAGTTCGCGGAAACCCACAACAAGGGCGACCGCGTTGAAGGTAAAATCAAGTCTATCACTGACTTCGGTATCTTCATCGGCCTGGACGGCGGCATCGACGGCCTGGTTCACCTGTCTGACATCTCCTGGAACGTTGCAGGCGAAGAAGCAGTTCGTGAATACAAAAAAGGCGACGAAATCGCAGCAGTTGTTCTGCAGGTTGACGCAGAGCGCGAGCGTATCTCTCTGGGCGTTAAACAGCTGGCAGAAGATCCGTTCAACAACTGGGTTGCACTGAACAAGAAAGGCGCAATCGTAAACGGTAAAGTGACTGCAGTTGACGCGAAAGGCGCAACCGTAGAACTGGCTGACGGCGTTGAAGGTTACCTGCGCGCTTCTGAAGCATCCCGTGACCGCGTTGAAGACGCTACCCTGGTTCTGAGCGTGGGTGACGACGTTGAAGCTAAATTCACCGGCGTTGACCGTAAGAACCGTGCAATCAGCCTGTCTGTTCGTGCTAAAGACGAAGCTGATGAGAAAGATGCCATCGCAACTGTTAACAAACAGGAAGATGCAAACTTCTCCAACAACGCAATGGCTGAAGCTTTCAAAGCAGCTAAAGGCGAGTAATTCTTTGATACTTTGGGAGGTTTCGTCCCGAAGTCAGATGAGAATACTTGACAGATTATAGAATTCGTTCTGTAATCAATGACAAAGGGCGGCTACGGCCGCCCTTAATCAATGCAACAGCAGCAGCTTATTGGAACCGGAGGAATCATGACCAAGTCAGAATTGATTGAAAGACTTGCCACTCAGCAATCTCATATTCCCGCGAAAGCGGTTGAAGATGCGGTCAAAGAGATGCTGGAGCATATGGCCTCGACTCTTGCACAGGGCGAGCGTATTGAAATCCGCGGTTTCGGCAGCTTTTCTTTGCACTACCGTGCACCACGTACCGGGCGTAACCCGAAGACTGGCGACAAAGTGGATCTGGAAGGGAAATACGTTCCGCACTTTAAGCCGGGTAAAGAACTGCGCGATCGCGCCAATATTTACGGTTAAGTTTTTCGCACAACGTAACCTCAGAAAAGCACCTTTACGGTGCTTTTTTCTTGCCTGCTTTTCAACCCTGGAATGCCGCTCGCATTTCATGTTGCACATTGCCGGGCGGCGATGAAAATCGCGGAATCATGGCCGTAAATCCTTCATTCTCCTCCTGACAATCCCGGCTCAGACCTGCACACTGCCGCCAACACGGAGGTGTGTATGAAATTAACGACGGTCAGTCTGTGTGCATTAGGGGGTATTTTCCCTTTATTTTTGCTACCTGCGCTGCCGGGGGAATGGCTTGTTAGCATCCTGTTTGTGCTGGCCTGTCTGCTCGGTCTGCTCCGCTGGAAAGTGGCACAGTACGCTGGGCTTCTCCTGCTGTTTTTTCTCTGGGGCGTCATGGCGGCGAAACAGTCGCTGTGGGCGGGAAATACGTTGCCCGCCGCCACGCAGGAGACCATCGTTGAGCTGACGGCCACGGATAGCATGACGACACATGCCGGGCTGATCACGCATCTTAATGGGCATCGGCTTTTCCCTGCCGTCGGTATTGTGCTTTATAACCAATATTTGCCAATCGCGCCGTGCGCGGGACAACGTTGGGCGATGACGCTGAAGGTCCGTGCCATGCACGGCGAGTTAAATGACGGCGGATTTGATAGTCAGCGTTATGCCCTGGCACAGCATCAGCCGCTCACTGGCCGATTTTTACAGGCAAAGATTGTCGACAGCAAATGCAGCTGGCGAGCGCGCTATCTTGCCTCGTTAACGGATTCTCTGGAAAACTATCCCTGGCAGCAGGTGATACTAGGTCTGGGGATGGGGGAGCGCCTGCTGGTGCCACAGGAAGTCAAAGCGATCATGCGAGATACCGGCACGGCGCATCTGATGGCAATTTCTGGCCTGCATATCTCTTTTGCGGCTTTACTGGCAGCAGCTCTGATTCGCGGCGTGCAGTTTCTGCTGCCGATCAGTGCAATTCGCTGGCAACATCCTGTGATTGGTGGGCTTATTTGCGCTGCGTTTTACGCCTGGCTGACCGGGTTACAGCCTCCGGCGCTACGTACGGTGGTGGCGCTGCTGGTGTGGGGGGCACTGAAATTATGCGGGCGGCAATGGAGCGGATGGTCAGTCTGGTGCTGCTGTCTGGCGGCTATTCTGGTTGTTGATCCCGTCGCCGTGATCTCGCAAAGCCTGTGGCTTTCGGCCTTTGCCGTTGCGGCGCTGTTATTCTGGTACCAATGGTTTCCTTGCCCCGCCTGTCCCACATCACGTGCCGGGCGCTTGCTGGTTGAACTGGCACATCTGCAACTGGGGATTACCTTGCTGCTTATGCCGCTACAAATCGCACTGTTCCACGGTATCAGCCTGACGTCGTTTGCTGCGAATCTGTTTGCTGTCCCGCTGGTTACGTTTGTCAGCGTCCCGCTGATCCTCGCCGGAATGGTGGTCCATCTCACTGGTCCGCTGCTTCTTGAGGGCGGACTCTGGTATCTGGCCGATCGCTCACTGGCTGCACTATTCTGGGCGCTCAATCACTTGCCTGCGGGGTGGATCAACATTGATGCCCGTTGGCAGTGGCTGGTCTTTGTCCCCTGGTTGATGCTACCCGGTTGGCGATTTATCGCCTGGCGCGTTTTCCCCGGCCTGTGTCTGGCGACGCTGGCGTTGCTGAGCTGGCCGTTCTGGAGTCCGGTGCGCACTGACGCCTGGCAGGTGCACATGCTGGATGTCGGGCAGGGGTTAGCGATAGTTATCGCCCGTAATGGTAAAGCGTTACTCTACGATACCGGGCTGGCCTGGCCGGGAGGTGACAGCGCCCAACAGATAATCATTCCGTGGCTGCGCTGGCACCACTTGCAACCAGAGGGGATTATTCTCAGCCATGAGCATCTCGACCATCGCGGTGGACTACACTCTTTGCAGACAACCTGGCCAGCGCTTTGGGTGCGCAGTCCGTTAGGCTGGCAGGGGCATCTGCCGTGTTACCGCGGTGAGACGTGGCAATGGCAGGGACTGCGTTTTAGCGTGCACTGGCCGTTGAAAGGAGACCCGACGCAGGGGAATAATCACTCTTGCGTCGTAAAGATTGATGATGGTACGCACAGTATTCTGCTGACGGGCGATATAGAGTCCCCCGCGGAACTGAAAATGCTCAGTCATTACTGGCAGCATCTTTCGGCGACGGCAATCCAGGTACCACACCATGGCAGCAGTACCTCTTCTTCACTGGCGCTACTTCAGCGCGTTAGTGGCAACGTGGCGCTGGTCTCCGCCTCACGCTATAACGCCTGGCGATTGCCGTCATGGAAGGTGAAGCAACGCTATCTGCAACAGGGTTACCGGTGGTGTGATACCCCGCATCAGGGGCAAATTTCGCTGGATTTTTCAACACAGGGCTGGCAGGCCATCAGCCTGCGGGAGCAAATTTTACCTCGTTGGTATCATCAGTGGTTTGGCGTGTCAGACGATAACGGGTAGAATATGCGGCTATTTCAACAGATGCTGGTTTCTTGAATGCATAACGATAAAGATCTCTCTACGTGGCAGACGTTTCGCCGACTGTGGCCAACCATTGCGCCTTTCAAATCGGGTCTGATCGTGGCGGGTGTTGCGTTAATCCTCAACGCGGCCAGCGATACCTTCATGTTATCGCTCCTCAAACCATTACTGGACGATGGTTTTGGTAAAACAGATCGCTCAGTGTTGCTTTGGATGCCGCTGGTGGTTATTGGGCTGATGATTTTACGTGGTATTACCAGCTATATCTCCAGCTACTGTATTTCCTGGGTATCCGGCAAAGTGGTGATGACCATGCGTCGTCGCCTGTTCGGTCATATGATGGGAATGCCGGTTTCCTTCTTTGACAAACAGTCTACCGGGACGCTGCTGTCTCGTATTACTTATGATTCTGAACAGGTAGCCTCTTCGTCTTCCGGTGCGCTGATTACCGTTGTGCGTGAAGGTGCATCGATTATCGGCCTGTTCATCATGATGTTCTATTACAGCTGGCAATTGTCGATAATCCTGGTTGTGCTGGCACCTATTGTGTCGATCGCGATTCGCGTAGTCTCCAAACGTTTTCGTGCTATCAGTAAGAATATGCAGAATACGATGGGGCAGGTGACAACCAGCGCGGAGCAGATGCTGAAAGGCCACAAAGAGGTACTGATCTTCGGTGGTCAGGGAGTGGAAACGAAGCGCTTCGACAAAGTCAGTAACAAGATGCGTTTGCAGGGGATGAAGATGGTTTCTGCTTCTTCCATTTCCGATCCTGTCATCCAGTTGATCGCTTCACTGGCGCTGGCGTTTGTGCTGTACGCGGCTAGCTTCCCAAGCGTGATGGACAGCCTGACGGCAGGGACGATCACCGTGGTCTTCTCCTCAATGATCGCCCTGATGCGTCCGTTGAAGTCGTTGACTAACGTTAACGCCCAGTTCCAGCGTGGGATGGCCGCATGCCAGACTTTATTTGCCATCCTGGATAGCGAGCAGGAAAAAGACGAAGGTAAACGTGTGATTGAGCGTGCGACCGGCGATCTGGAATTCCGCAATGTCACCTTTACCTATCCGGGGCGCGAAGTACCGGCGCTGCGTAACATCAACCTGAAAATTCCGGCGGGCAAAACCGTTGCGCTGGTGGGGCGTTCAGGTTCCGGCAAATCAACCATTGCCAGTCTGATCACGCGTTTCTATGACATCAATGAAGGTGAAATCCTGATGGATGGTCACGATCTGCGGGAATACACCCTGGCCTCATTACGTAATCAGGTCGCGCTGGTGTCGCAGAACGTACATCTGTTCAACGACACGGTGGCGAATAACATCGCCTACGCGCGAACTGAGCAGTATAGCCGTGAGGAGATCGAAGAAGCGGCTCGTATGGCTTATGCCATGGACTTTATCAATAAGATGGATAACGGCCTTGATACGGTGATCGGTGAAAACGGCGTGCTGCTTTCCGGTGGTCAACGTCAACGTATCGCCATCGCGCGCGCCTTACTGCGTGACAGCCCGATTCTGATCCTTGATGAAGCCACGTCAGCGCTGGATACCGAATCTGAACGCGCCATTCAGGCGGCGCTGGACGAACTGCAGAAAAACCGCACCTCGCTGGTGATTGCGCACCGCCTTTCAACTATCGAACAGGCCGATGAAATTGTGGTCGTGGAAGATGGGCTGATTGTGGAGCGCGGTACGCACAACGAGCTGCTGGAACACTGCGGCGTCTACGCGCAACTGCACAAAATGCAATTTGGTCAATGATCGCACGCATCTGGTCCGGTGAGTCGCCCTTGTGGCGACTGTTACTCCCACTTTCCTGGTTATACGGCCTGGTGAGCGGGGCGATCCGCCTGTGCTACACGCTCGGGATCAAACGCGCCTGGCGCGCACCGGTGCCGGTGGTGGTGGTCGGTAATTTGACGGCAGGTGGCAATGGCAAAACGCCGGTAGTGATCTGGTTGGTGGAACAACTCCAGCAGCGCGGTCTTCGCGTTGGGGTAGTTTCTCGTGGATATGGCGGCAAAGCCGCGTCCTATCCCTTGCTGCTGAATGCCGAAACCACCACGGCGGAAGCGGGTGATGAGCCGGTGCTGATTTATCAGCGCACCAGCGCACCAGTTGCCGTATCGCCCAACCGGGCTGACGCGGTAAAAGCGATTCTGGCGCATCACGATGTGCAGATTATCGTTACTGATGATGGTCTTCAGCACTACCGTCTGGCGCGCGATGTCGAGATTGTGGTGGTTGATGGCGTTCGTCGCTTCGGCAACGGCTGGTGGCTACCGGCAGGTCCGATGCGGGAGCGAGCAGGTCGCCTGAAAACGGTGGATGCGGTTATTGTCAATGGCGGTATTCCACAGGCGGGTGAGATCCCGATGCATCTGGCGCCAGGACAGGCTGTGAACCTGCGTACCGGTGAGCGCCGTGATGTCGCGCAATTGCAAAATGTCGTGGCAATGGCCGGTATTGGTCATCCGCCACGCTTTTTTGCCACGTTAGCGTCTTGTGGCGTACAGCCGCAAAAATGTGCTCCTCTGGCGGATCATCAGGCATTGACTTCGCAGGATGTCAACGGCCTACTAAACGGGTCGCAAACGCTGGTCATGACGGAGAAGGACGCCGTGAAGTGCCGCGCCTTTGCCGAAGACAACTGGTGGTATCTTCCTGTCGATGCACATTTGTCGGGGACTGAACCTGAGACATTACTCGAAAAATTGATCTCGCTGACACGTTAGCGCACCACCATGACGGCAGCGTACAAATGAGGGAATCATGAATGTCGTTGCCGTACCTCTCACTTACGGATGCCCGTAACCTTCACCTCGCCGCCCAGGGATTGTTAAAAAAACCACGTCGTCGCGCGTTGGCAAGCGATATCCTGCCGACGATTACCCGTATGTCGCTGCTACAAATCGATACCATCAATATTGTCGCCCGCAGTCCCTACCTTGTGTTGTTCAGTCGACTGGGCAATTACACCCCACAGTGGCTGGATGATGCGTTGGCACAGGGTGAACTGATGGAGTACTGGGCCCATGAGGCCTGTTTCCTGCCGCGTAGTGATTTTACGCTGATACGCCACCGGATGCTGGCACCTGAAAAAATGGGCTGGAAGTACCAGGCGGCGTGGATGGAAGAGCATGCCGGCGAAATTGAGCAACTGTTGCAGCATATTCATCAAAATGGACCGGTACGCTCGGCTGACTTTGAGCATCCGCGTAAAGGCAACAGCGGCTGGTGGGACTGGAAGCCGCACAAGCTGCATCTGGAAGGGTTGTTTACGGCAGGAAAAGTGATGGTGATTGAGCGTCGCAATTTCCAGCGCGTGTACGATCTCACGCATCGCGTGATGCCACACTGGGATGATGAACGCGATTTGCTACCCCGGGCGCAAGCAGAATCCGTCATGCTGGACAACAGTGCGCGCAGCCTGGGTATTTTTCGTGAGCAGTGGCTGGCAGATTACTACCGCCTGAAACGTCCTGAGTTACAAAACTGGCGCGACGTGCGGGCTGAACAGCAGTACATCATTCCGGTAGAGGTCGAAAAACTTGGTCGGCTGTGGTTGCATGCGGATTTGCTGCCGCTACTTGAACAGGCACAGGCAGGCAAGCTGACAGCGACGCATAGCGCGGTACTGTCGCCGTTTGATCCGGTGGTTTGGGATCGCAAACGTGCGGAGCAACTGTTCGATTTCAGCTATCGGCTGGAGTGCTACACGCCAGCCCCAAAGCGCCAGTATGGTTATTTTGTCCTGCCTTTACTGCACCGGGGTCAGTTGGTGGGGCGGATGGACGCCAAAATGCACCGTAAGACGGGCGTACTGGAAGTGATTTCTCTCTATCTGCAAGAAGGCGTAAAGCCAGGAGTGACGCTGCAAAATGGACTACAGCAGGCGATAACCGATTTTGCCCGCTGGCAGAATGCCGTTCGCGTGACGCTCGGCCGCTGTCCGGCAGGGATATTTACGCAATGTCGACAGGGGTGGGAAATAGACGCAGTCGCATGAGCGAGTATGATAAGATCTCTGCATTCATTACCCGGTCCATCTGGAGGAACTATGGATCATCGACTGCTTGAAATCGTTGCCTGCCCGGTCTGTAACGGCAAACTCTGGTACAACCAGGAAAAACAAGAACTGATCTGCAAACTGGATAACCTCGCTTTTCCGCTGCGTGATGGCATTCCCGTTTTGCTGGAAACCGAGGCCCGTGTATTAGCGGCTGATGAGCGTAAATCATGAGTTTTGTCGTCATTATTCCTGCCCGCTACGCCTCCACGCGTCTGCCGGGTAAACCGTTGCAGGACATCAACGGTAAACCGATGATTGTGCATGTGCTGGAACGCGCCCGTGAATCCGGCGCTGAGCGTATTATTGTCGCGACCGATCATGAAGAGGTCGCACGCGCCGTTGAAGTGGCGGGTGGAGAAGTGTGCATGACCCGCGTCGATCACCAGTCCGGGACAGAACGTCTGGCTGAAGTGGTTGAGAAGTGTGGTTTCAGTGATGACACCGTGATTGTCAATGTGCAGGGTGATGAGCCGATGATCCCGGCCATCATTATTCGCCAGGTGGCAGAAAACCTGGCGCAGCGTCAGGTTGGAATGGCCACGCTCGCGGCACCGATTCATAGCGCGGAAGAGGCGTTCAATCCGAATGCAGTGAAGGTGGTACTGGATGCCGAAGGCTATGCGCTGTATTTCTCGCGTGCAACGATCCCCTGGGATCGCGATCGTTTTGCGAAAAGTCGCGAGACCGTCGGCGATAATTTCCTGCGCCACCTCGGCATTTACGGCTATCGCGCCGGATTTATCCGTCGCTATGTGAGCTGGGAGCCCAGCCCGCTGGAAAACATCGAGATGCTGGAGCAACTCCGCGTGCTGTGGTACGGCGAAAAAATCCACGTGGCTGTGGCAAAAGAGGTGCCTGGTACCGGTGTTGATACCGCAGAAGACCTCGAGCGCGTTCGCGCTGAAATGCGTTAATTTTCTTTACGACACTCCGCTCTTTAGTGAGAGGAGTGTCGTACCGTTACGATTTTCCACGCTTTTTCTTTTCAACAATTGATCTCATCCGGGTGACATCCGTCGGTGTGGCGCTCATTATAAAAGCAGTAGCTTTTATGAGGGCAATCTGAATGGAACAGCTGCGCGCCGAATTAAGTCATTTACTGGGCGAAAAACTGAGCCGCATTGAATGCGTGAATGAAAAAGTCGACACAGCACTGTGGTCGCTCTATGACAGCCAGGGCAACCCAATGCCGCTGATGGCCCAAAGTTTCACCACGCCGGGGGTCGCGCAACAACTGGCCTGGAAAACCACCATGTTAGCGCGTAGCGGCACCGTGCGAATGCCGGTCATTTATGGGGTGATGACTCACGATGAACATCCCGGTCCGGATGTCTTACTGCTGGAACGTCTGCGTGGCGTCCCCGTTGAAGCGCCGGCCCGGACGCCGGAGCGTTGGGAGCAGCTCAAAGATCAGATTGTCGAAGGGTTACTGGCCTGGCACCGCCAGGATAGCCGGGGGTGTGTCGGTGCGGTGGACAATACGCAGGAGAATATCTGGCCTTCCTGGTATCGTCAGCGGGTTGAGGTGCTCTGGAGTACGCTCAGTCAGTTCAACAACACCGGGCTAACCATGCAGGATAAGCGCATTCTGTTTCGCACCCGCGAATGTCTGCCCGCGCTGTTTGACGGCTTTAACGACAACTGTGTGCTGGTGCATGGCAATTTCAGTCTGCGCAGCATGTTAAAAGACGCCCGGAGCGACCAGCTTCTGGCGATGGTGGGGCCTGGTATTATGCTCTGGGCACCACGGGAGTACGAACTGTTCCGGCTGGTAGATAACACGCTGGCGGAAGGACTACTCTGGCACTACCTGCAACGCGCGCCAGTGGCGGAATCGTTCATCTGGCGGCGTTGGTTATACGTGTTATGGGATGAAGTGGCGCAACTGGTCAATACCGGGCGCTTTAACCGATCTCATTTTGATCTCGCTGCGAAATCACTCCTGCCCTGGCTCGCCTGACGAG
Source organism: Citrobacter sp. RHB20-C16 (assembly GCF_013890155.1). NCBI lineage: Bacteria > Pseudomonadati > Pseudomonadota > Gammaproteobacteria > Enterobacterales > Enterobacteriaceae > Citrobacter > Citrobacter sp. RHB20-C16. The sequence goes on from NZ_CP057630.1 coordinate 1,924,482, forward strand.
CCTTTCAACCGCTGCCAGACTCTCCCCAGCGTCTCGTAGCTTGCGCGATCGCTATGCATCAACCAGACGGGAGAGGGGATTGCCCGCTCCCACGGATTCAACGGGGAATCGATAGCCAGTTGATTCGCCGGAGCCGGCAGCGGATTTAACCCTGCCTGCTGAAAGAAAATCATTGCTCGCGGCAGATGAGAGGCTGAAGTGACCAGCAGGAATGGCGCGTCGCCGATAGCCTGCTTCACGGCAGCGGCTTCTTCCTCCGTATCCTTAGGCTTGTCGAGTGTGATGATATCCTCTTCCGGCACCCCCAGCGATTGCGCCACCCGTGCGCCAACTTCTGCCGTACTCACCGGATTGGTTTTGGCATTCGCGCCGGTAAAAATCAATTTCGAACCCGGGTTAGCCCGCCACAGACGTATTCCCTCATTTAGACGCGGCAAACTGTTGTTGATCAGGTTAGAACTGGGCGCCCACTGCGGGTTCCAGGTATAGCCGCCGCCTAACACGACGATGTATTCAACTTTCTGCGTATCCTGCCAGGTGGGGTAGCTATTTTCTATCGGGCGCAGCAGATGGTCTGCAACGGGTTGCAGGCTGAGCAGGAACAGTACCAGCCAACTGAGGCTGATAAATACCTTGCCGGTTTTCTGAAAACGGCTAAACCACAGCAGTGCCAGACCGATACCCATCATCAAGAGCAGAAAAGGGAGAGGCAACAGCATGCCGCCAATCACTTTCTTCAGCGTAAAAAGCATCCTTTTTGGTTCCTTTTTTGACCATACAGCAGAAGAATAATCGTGATATTACACCAGAGAGGTTCATTCTCCGCGCGGGTGTGACAAAATAGCGGTTTTATCAGAGAACAGCTAAGCCAGCCTGTGGAGAGCCCGATGCGGGATCGCAATTTTGATGACATTGCTGAGAAGTTTTCCCGTAATATTTACGGCACCACAAAAGGGCAGCTAAGGCAGGCGATCCTGTGGCAGGATCTCGACCTTATTCTGGCAGACTTCGGCGCGCAACCACTGCGTGTGCTGGACGCTGGCGGCGGTGAAGGACAAACGGCCATTAAAATGGCAGAACGTGGTCATCACGTGACGTTGTGTGACGTCTCCGGTGAGATGATCGCCCGTGCGCAACGGGCGGCAGAAGCCAAAGGTGTGAGCCACAACATGCATTTTATACAATGCGCTGCTCAGGACGTCGCTTCGCATTTGGAAAGCTCCGTTGATCTGATATTGTTTCACGCTGTGCTGGAGTGGGTCGCCGATCCGGTCAGCGTGTTAGAGACCCTTTGGTCGGTATTGCGTCCCGGTGGCGTACTGTCATTAATGTTCTACAATGCCAACGGCCTGTTGATGCATAACATGGTGGCGGGGAACTTTGACTACGTGCAGATAGGGATGCCCAAACGTAAGAAGCGTACCCTTTCACCAGACTATCCGCGTGAGCCAGGAGAGGTTTACCAGTGGCTGGAACAGATGGGCTGGCAGATCACCGGGAAAACCGGGGTGCGCGTGTTTCATGATTATCTGCGTGAGAAACATCAGCAGCGTGACTGTTATGAGATATTGCTTGAATTAGAAACGCGTTACTGTCGCCTGGAGCCGTATGTCAGCCTGGGTCGTTACATTCACGTCACCGCGCGTAAACCGCAGATGCAAGGATAACCTATGAGTGAATTTTCCCAGACAGTCCCCGAACTGGTTGCCTGGGCCAGAAAAAATGACTTCTCTATCTCGCTGCCGGTAGACCGACTCTCGTTTCTGCTGGCGGTGGCCACGCTGAATGGCGAGCGCCTGGACGGTGAGATGAGTGAAGGCGAACTGGTGGATGCGTTCCGCCATGTAAGTGATGCGTTTGAGCAAACCAGCGAAACCATTGGCGTGCGCGCGAACAATGCGATCAACGATATGGTGCGTCAACGTCTGCTGAACCGCTTTACCAGTGAGCAGACAGAAGGGAACGCGATTTATCGTTTGACGCCGCTCGGCATTGGCATTACCGATTACTATATTCGCCAACGTGAATTTTCCACGCTGCGTCTGTCAATGCAGTTGTCGATCGTGGCGGGTGAGCTCAAGCGCGCGGCGGATGCCGCCGATGAGGGCGGCGATGAGTTCCACTGGCATCGCAACGTCTATGCGCCACTCAAGTATTCGGTCGCTGAGATTTTCGACAGTATCGATCTGACTCAGCGCATCATGGATGAACAGCAGCAGCAGGTGAAAGATGATATCGCGCAACTGCTGAATAAAGACTGGCGCGCAGCGATTTCGAGCTGTGAACTGCTACTGTCAGAAACCTCCGGCACTCTGCGCGAGTTGCAGGATACGCTGGAAGCGGCAGGCGATAAATTGCAGGCCAATTTGCTGCGTATCCAGGATGCGACGCTGGCTCATGACGATCTGCATTTTGTTGATCGCCTGGTGTTTGACCTGCAAAGCAAGCTCGATCGTATTATCAGCTGGGGTCAGCAGTCGATCGATCTGTGGATTGGCTATGACCGCCACGTTCACAAATTTATCCGTACCGCCATCGATATGGATAAAAACCGCGTCTTTGCCCAGCGCTTACGTCAGTCGGTACAGACCTATTTTGACGAGCCGTGGGCGCTGACCTATGCCAACGCCGATCGTCTGCTGGATATGCGTGACGAAGAGATGGCGCTGCGTGATGAAGAGGTCACCGGGGAACTTCCGCCGGATTTAGAGTACGAAGAGTTTAACGAGATCCGCGAACAGCTGGCGGCGATTATCGAAGGCCAACTGGCTATCTATAAATCGAAAGAGACGCCGTTAGATCTCGGTCTGGTAGTGCGCGAGTATCTTGCGCAATACCCGCGTGCGCGTCACTTTGACGTCGCGCGCATTGTTATCGATCAGGCGGTACGTCTTGGCGTAGCGCAAGCAGACTTCACCGGACTGCCAGCCAAATGGCAGCCGATTAATGATTACGGAGCCAAGGTACAGGCGCATGTCATTGACAAATATTGAACAAGTGATGCCGGTTAAGCTGGCGCAGGCGCTGGCGAATCCGTTATTTCCGGCGCTGGATAGCGCATTACGTTCAGGCCGCCACATTGGTCTGGATGAACTGGATAATCATGCCTTTTTGATGGACTTTCAGGACTATCTGGAAGAGTTTTACAGCCGCTATAACGTGGAGCTGATCCGCGCACCGGAAGGTTTCTTCTACCTGCGTCCGCGTTCAACGACCATTATCCCGCGTTCCGTGTTGTCTGAACTGGACATGATGGTCGGTAAAATTCTCTGCTACCTCTACCTCAGTCCGGAGCGGCTGGCGAACGAGGGGATTTTCACTCAGCAGGAGTTGTACGACGAGCTGCTGACGCTGGCTGACGAAGCCAAACTGTTGAAGCTGGTGAATAACCGCTCAACCGGCTCCGACGTCGACCGCCAGAAGTTACAGGAAAAAATGCGCTCGTCTTTAAACCGTCTTCGCCGTTTAGGCATGGTGTGGTTTATGGGGCACGACAGCAGCAAATTCCGCATTACGGAATCGGTGTTCCGCTTTGGCGCGGATGTACGAACGGGTGACGACCCGCGCGAAGCGCAGCGTCGCCTGATCCGCGATGGCGAAGCGATGCCGGTCGAAAACCACCTGCAGCTCAATGATGAGACCGAAGAGAATCAGCCGGACAGTGGAGAAGAAGAATAATGATTGAACGCGGTAAATTTCGCTCACTAACGCTGATTAACTGGAACGGTTTCTTTGCCCGTACCTTTGACCTGGATGAACTGGTTACCACGCTTTCCGGGGGGAATGGCGCGGGGAAATCCACTACCATGGCGGCGTTCGTCACGGCGCTAATCCCGGATTTAACCCTGTTGCACTTCCGTAACACCACGGAAGCAGGCGCGACCAGCGGCTCACGCGACAAAGGTCTGCACGGTAAGCTGAAAGCGGGTGTCTGTTATTCGATGCTCGATACGATCAACTCGCGCCATCAGCGCGTGGTGGTGGGTGTGCGCTTGCAGCAGGTTGCCGGACGCGACCGTAAAGTCGATATCAAACCGTTTGCCATTCAGGGACTGCCGATGTCTGTGCAGCCTACGCAACTGGTGACGGAGACGCTGAACGAACGTCAGGCGCGCGTCCTGCCGTTAACGGAGCTGAAAGAAAAGCTCGACGCGATGGAAGGCGTGCAGTTTAAGCAGTTCAACTCGATCACCGATTACCATTCGCTGATGTTTGATCTGGGCCTCATCGCCCGTCGTCTGCGCTCTGCGTCTGACCGTAGTAAATTCTATCGCCTGATTGAAGCCTCGCTGTACGGTGGGATTTCCAGCGCGATCACCCGGTCTCTGCGCGACTACCTGTTGCCGGAAAACAGCGGGGTGCGTAAGGCGTTCCAGGATATGGAAGCTGCGCTGCGGGAAAACCGCCTGACGCTGGAAGCCATTCGCGTTACCCAGTCCGATCGCGATCTGTTTAAACACCTGATTAGCGAAGCCACCAACTATGTGGCGGCGGACTATATGCGTCACGCCAATGAGCGCCGGATCCACCTCGATAAAGCGCTGGAATTCCGTCGCGAATTGTACACGTCGCGCAAACAACTGGCGGCCGAGCAGTATAAACACGTCGACATGGCGCGTGAGTTGGGCGAGCACAACGGTGCGGAAGGCGATCTCGAAGCCGATTATCAGGCGGCAAGCGATCACCTGAACCTGGTGCAAACCGCGCTACGCCAGCAGGAAAAAATTGAACGTTATGAAGCGGATCTCGACGAGTTGCAGATCCGTCTCGAAGAACAAAATGAAGTGGTCGCAGAAGCCGCCGATCGTCAGGAAGAGAACGAAGCGCGCGCCGAAGCTGCCGAGCTGGAAGTGGATGAGCTGAAAAGCCAACTGGCGGACTACCAGCAGGCGCTGGACGTTCAACAGACCCGCGCCATCCAGTACAACCAGGCGATCTCGGCGCTGGAACGCGCCAGAGCGGTGTGCCATCTGCCGGATCTGACGGCCGATAGCGCCGCCGAGTGGCTGGAAACCTTCCAGGCGAAAGAGCAGGAAGCCACCGAAAAAATGCTCTCGCTGGAGCAGAAAATGAGCGTGGCGCAAACCGCGCACAGTCAGTTCGAGCAGGCGTATCAGTTGGTGGTGGCGATCAATGGCCCGCTGGCGCGTAATGAAGCCTGGGACGTGGCGCGCGAACTGCTGCGCGAAGGCGTTGACCAGCGTCACCTGGCGGAACAGGCGCAGTCGCTGCGTATGCGACTGAGCGAACTGGAACAGCGTCTGCGCGAGCAGCAGGAAGCCGAACGTCTGTTGGCGGAATTCTGCAAACGTCAGGGGAAAAATTTCGACATTGACGAACTGGAAGCCCTGCATCAGGAGCTGGAAGCGCGTATCGCCTCGCTGTCTGACAACGTTTCCAGCGCGCATGAACAGCGTATGGCGCTGCGTCAGGAGCAGGAACAGCTACAGTCGCGCATTCAGCATCTCATGCAGCGTGCTCCCGTCTGGCTGGCGGCGCAAAACAGCCTGAGTCAGTTGAGTGAACAGTGCGGTGAAGAGTTTACGTCCAGCCAGGAAGTGACCGAATATCTGCAGCAATTGCTCGAGCGAGAGCGTGAAGCGATTGTGGAACGCGACGAAGTCGGCGCGCGCAAGAATGCCGTCGATGAAGAGATCGAACGCTTAAGCCAGCCTGGTGGCTCGGAAGATCAGCGTCTGAACGCGCTGGCTGAACGCTTTGGCGGCGTGCTGCTGTCAGAAATCTATGACGACGTCAGTCTTGAAGATGCGCCGTACTTCTCCGCGTTGTATGGTCCGTCGCGTCACGCCATCGTGGTGCCGGATCTGTCGCTGATCGCTGAACAACTGGAAGGGTTGACGGATTGCCCGGAAGATTTGTATCTGATCGAAGGGGATCCGCAGTCATTTGATGACAGCGTCTTCAGCGTCGACGAACTGGAAAAAGCGGTGGTGGTGAAGATTGCCGATCGCCAGTGGCGCTACTCGCGCTTCCCGTCCGTACCGCTGTTTGGCCGTGCGGCGCGAGAAAACCGTATCGAAACGCTGCATGCCGAGCGTGAAGGATTATCCGAGCGTTTTGCCACGCTCTCTTTTGACGTTCAGAAAACGCAGCGTCTGCATCAGGCGTTCAGCCGCTTCATTGGCAGCCATCTTTCGGTGGCTTTTGAATCCGATCCGGAAGCCGAAATTCGCCAGCTCAACAGCCGTCGCGTTGAGCTGGAACGTGCGTTGACCGCCCACGAAAACGACAACCAGCAGCAGCGTCTGCAGTACGAACAGGCGAAAGAGGGCGTTGCCGCGCTTAACCGCCTGCTGCCGCGTCTGAATTTGCTGGCTGACGACAGTCTGGCGGATCGCGTCGAAGAGATCCGCGAGCGTCTGGATGAAGCGCAAGAAGCCGCGCGCTTTGTACAGCAGCACGGCAACCAACTGGCGAAACTGGAACCGATTGTGTCGGTGTTGCAGAGCGACCCGGAACAGTTTGAACAACTGAAAGAAGATTACGCGTACTCCCAGCAGACGCAGCGCGATGCGCGTCAGCAGGCGTTTGCGCTGACCGAAGTGGTCCAGCGTCGTGCGCACTTCGGTTATTCCGACTCAGCGGAAATGCTCAGCGGCAACAGCGATCTGAACGAAAAACTGCGTGAGCGCCTGGAACATGCGGAAGCTGAACGTACCCGCGCCCGTGAAGCCCTGCGTGGTCATGCGGCGCAACTGAGTCAGTACAATCAGGTTCTGGCTTCGCTGAAAAGCTCTTACGATACCAAGAAAGAGCTGCTTAACGATTTGCAGCGTGAATTGCAGGATATTGGCGTGCGTGCCGACAGCGGAGCGGAAGAGCGTGCGCGCATTCGTCGCGATGAACTGCATTCGCAGCTCAGCAACAACCGTGCGCGGCGTAACCAGCTCGAAAAAGCGCTTACCTTCTGTGAAGCGGAGATGGATAACCTGACCCGCAAACTGCGCAAACTGGAACGCGATTACCACGAAATGCGTGAGCAGGTGGTAACCGCGAAAGCAGGCTGGTGCGCCGTGATGCGACTGGTGAAAGACAGCGGCGTCGAGCGTCGTTTGCATCGTCGCGAGCTGGCCTATCTTTCCGGTGATGATCTGCGCTCCATGTCGGATAAGGCGCTGGGTGCGCTGCGTCTGGCGGTCGCTGATAACGAACATCTGCGTGATGTCCTGCGTCTGTCGGAAGATCCGAAACGTCCGGAACGTAAGATCCAGTTCTTTGTCGCAGTGTATCAGCATCTGCGCGAGCGTATCCGTCAGGATATCATTCGTACCGACGATCCAGTGGAAGCCATCGAACAGATGGAAATCGAGCTGGGCCGCCTGACCGAAGAACTGACCTCCCGTGAACAGAAACTGGCGATCAGCTCACGTAGCGTGGCGAACATTATTCGCAAGACCATCCAGCGCGAGCAGAACCGTATTCGTCAGCTCAACCAGGGGTTGCAGAGCGTGTCGTTCGGTCAGGTTCACAGCGTGCGTCTGAACGTGAATGTGCGTGAAACCCATGCCACGCTGCTGGAAGTGCTGTCTGAACAGCATGAGCAGCATCAGGATCTGTTCAACAGCAACCGCCTGACCTTCTCAGAAGCGCTGGCGAAACTTTATCAACGCCTGAACCCGCAAATCGACATGGGACAGCGTACGCCGCAAACCATTGGCGAGGAGTTACTGGATTACCGTAACTATCTCGAAATGGAAGTGGAAGTTAACCGTGGTTCTGACGGCTGGCTGCGTGCAGAGTCCGGTGCGCTATCGACCGGTGAAGCGATCGGGACCGGGATGTCGATCCTGGTGATGGTGGTTCAAAGCTGGGAAGATGAAGCGCGCCGTCTGCGCGGGAAAGATATCTCCCCGTGCCGTCTGCTGTTCCTCGATGAAGCCGCCCGTCTGGATGCGCGCTCCATCGCGACGTTGTTTGAGCTGTGTGAGCGTCTGCAGATGCAGCTCATCATCGCGGCGCCGGAAAACATCAGTCCGGAGAAGGGCACCACCTATAAGCTGGTGCGTAAAGTCTTCCAGAATACGGAACACGTTCATGTGGTCGGGCTGCGAGGATTTGCGCCGCAGTTACCGGATCCTCTCCCCGGCGAGGCTGATGCCCCGTCAGAGGCCAGCTAAAACCTTAAAGACGGCTGAAAAGCCGTCTTTTTCATTTCTTAAACTATGGATTTCAGGTGCATTTTCTTTAAACTTCTTTACATTAGGTTAGGCAATCGCATATCAGCCTTTCTATAATGTAGGAAAGCTCCGGTAGATGTGAGCATGTCGTAATGTAACCAGAGGGCAAGGGATGTTGCTTAATAAAATTGGTGGTCGTCGGTTCTCGGCAATAAGTTTATGCCTGGCCGTAGTATTCGCTCCACTGTCCAGTGTTCAGGCTGATGAGCCTGAAGTGATACCTGGCGACAGCCCTGTCGTTGTCAGTGAACAGAGTCTCGCGCAGCCGCAGGCGCAATCTGGCGCAACGGCGGTGATGGCGGGTCTGCAGCCACTCCCTGAGGGGGCGGCGGAAAAGGCGCGAGCTGAGCTTCAGTCGCAACTTCCTTCAGGCTATACGCCTGTCTATATGAATCAACTTGAACTGCTTTATGCGGCGCGCGATATGAAACCCATGTGGGAAAATCGCGAAGCCGTCAAAGCGTTCCAGCAACAGCTGGCAGAGGTTGCCATTGCGGGCTTCCAGCCTCAGTTCACCACCTGGGTGGCGTTACTGACCGATCCTGCCGTTAACGGCATCGCGCGCGATCTGGTGTTGTCTGATGCGATGATGGGGTATCTCCATCTGATCGCCAATATTCCGGTCAAAGGCAACCGCTGGCTGTACAGCAGTAAACCGTATGCACTGGCGACGCCACCGCTGTCGGTCATCAATCAGTGGCAGGTTGCGCTGGATAATGGACAACTTCCGACGTTTATTGCCGGGCTGGCACCTCAGCACCCGCAGTATGCGTCAATGCACGCGTCGCTATTAGCGCTGGTGGGCGATTCACGTCCATGGCCGCAGCTGACCGGCAAAGCAACGCTACGACCGGGTCAGTGGAGCAACGACGTGCCTGCGCTGCGGGAAATACTGCAACGTACCGGGATGCTGGAAGGCGGACCGAAAATTGCGCTGCCGGGAGATGAGACCCCGTCAGAAGCGGTGGTCAGCCCGTCAGCCGTTGCCGTTGAAACCCCGAGCGCTGACACGGCAAAACAGACTGCGCCGCGCAGTAAGCCAGCACCGGCTGTCCGTGCTGCGTATGATAAAGAGCTGGTTGAAGCGGTAAAACGCTTCCAGACGTGGCAAGGGTTGGGCGCAGATGGCGCTATTGGCCCGGCTACCCGCGACTGGCTGAACGTGACCCCCGCGCAGCGTGCAGGGGTACTGGCGCTCAATATCCAGCGTCTGCGTTTGCTTCCATCTGAACTGTCGACGGGTATTATGGTGAATATTCCGGCGTATTCGCTGGTTTATTATCAGAATGGTAATCAGGTGCTGGCGTCCAGGGTGATTGTCGGTCGTCCCGATCGTAAAACGCCGATGATGAGCAGCGCGCTGAATAACGTGGTGGTCAATCCGCCATGGAACGTCCCGCCGACGCTGGCGCGTAAGGATATTCTGCCCAAGCTGTGGAACGATCCTGGCTACCTTGAACGTCACGGCTATACCGTGATGCGGGGCTGGAACAGCAGAGAAGCGATTGATCCGTGGCAGGTTGACTGGTCAACCATCACGCCGTCAAATTTACCGTTCCGTTTCCAGCAGGCGCCGGGAGCGCGTAACTCGTTGGGCCGCTACAAGTTCAATATGCCAAGTTCCGATGCAATTTATCTGCACGACACGCCTAACCATAATTTGTTCCAGAAGGATTCCCGGGCGCTTAGTTCCGGTTGCGTGCGTGTGAACAAGGCTTCTGAACTGGCAAACATGCTGTTACAGGATGCGGGCTGGAACGATACGCGAATTTCCGATGCGCTGAAGCAGGGCGACACGCGCTACGTCAATATTCGTCAGACTATCCCGGTCAATCTGTATTACCTGACGGCGTTTGTTGGCGCGGACGGGCGTACCCAGTATCGTACAGATATTTACAATTATGATCTGACAGCGCGATCCAGCGCACAAATTGTGGCAAAAGCAGAACAATTAATCAGGTAAATGAAGAAGTTCTGGTTAATCTGTTGTCGTAATAATTGGCAGTGACAGGGGCATCGGCCCAGAAGCCCCGTCATTGCTGGGGTTGGGCCAACTTGACGGCGGCTTTGATGCCAGTTAAGGTGCCTATCGTGCGCTAAAGCATATAGACGATAACATTGACCTGTAGACCTTAAACCATGGACAAATTTGACGCTAATCGCCGCAAACTGCTGGCGTTAGGTGGCGCTGCCCTCGGAGCTGCCATCTTGCCTGTGCCTGCGTTTGCCACACTCTCTACCCCGCGTCCGCGTATTTTGACTCTGAGCAACCTCAACACCGGAGAGTCAATTAAAGCGGAATTTTTTGATGGCAGAGCTTATATTCAGGATGAATTAGCCAAACTTAACCATTTTTTCCGTGACTATCGCGCGAATAAGGTGAAGTCCATCGATCCCAGACTCTTCGATCAGCTTTTCCGCCTGCAAGGGCTGTTGGGAACACGTAAGCCCGTTCAACTGATTTCCGGTTATCGTTCACTGGATACCAACAATGAATTGCGTGCGCACAGCCGTGGGGTTGCGAAACAAAGCTATCACACCAAAGGCCAGGCCATGGATTTTCATATTGAAGGCATTTCGTTAAGTAATATTCGCAAAGCCGCGTTATCTATGCGCGCAGGTGGTGTAGGATACTACCCACGCAGTAACTTTGTGCATATTGACACCGGGCCGGCGCGGCACTGGTGATTAACGAAACAGGAGCAGTATGAACTATCGTATTATTCCGGTCACCGCGTTCTCCCAGAACTGTTCTTTGATCTGGTGTGAGCAAACGCGTCTGGCAGCGCTTGTCGATCCCGGCGGCGATGCTGAAAAAATCAAACAGGAAGTGGATGCCAGCGGCATCACGTTGACGCAGATCCTGCTCACTCACGGACACCTCGATCATGTGGGTGCCGCGGCGGAACTGGCGCAACACTACGGAGTACCGGTTATCGGTCCGGAAAAAGAAGATGAGTTCTGGCTGCAGGGTTTGCCTGCACAGAGTCGCATGTTTGGCCTCGGCGAATGTCAGCCACTGACGCCCGACCGTTGGCTTAACGAAGGAGATCGTGTCAGCGTAGGGAATGTGACTTTACAGGTGTTGCATTGCCCGGGCCATACGCCTGGACACGTTGTTTTCTTTGATGAGCAGTCGCAACTTCTTATCTCAGGCGACGTGATTTTTAAAGGTGGAGTCGGGCGCAGTGATTTCCCGCGCGGCGATCACAGCCAGTTGATTGACTCGATCAAACGTAAGCTGTTGCCGTTAGGCGATGACGTGACGTTTATTCCGGGTCATGGCCCGCTGTCGACGCTGGGCTATGAACGGTTGCACAATCCGTTCCTGCAGGATGAAATGCCTGTCTGGTAATTCCCGTTAAAAAGCCCGCTTATCGCGGGCTTTGCTTTTATCGCACGTCTTACAGCACGGCAACAATGGCTTCGCACAGCGGCGCCATGTTATCCGGCGTCATTCCGGCAACGTTGACGCGACCAGAAGCCACCGCATAAACGCCAAACTCTTCACGCAGACGCAGAACCTGCTCTTTGGTCAGGCCGCTGAATGAGAACATGCCGTTTTGTTTGATGATGAAGCTGAAATCGCGTTCAGCCCCTTTCTCTTGCAGGGTGTTCACAAACAGCAGACGCATACGCTGAATGCGCTGGCGCATGTCGGTCAGTTCCTGTTCCCAGATTGCGCGCAGCGCATCGTTGCTGAGAATTGTGGCAACCACTGATGCGCCGTGGGCTGGCGGGTTAGAGTAGTTCGCACGAATGGCGGATTTCATCTGGCTGAAGGCGCGGTCAACGGTTTCCGCATCTGCCGCAACCAACGTACAGGCACCCACACGTTCGTTGTACAGGCCAAAGTTCTTGGAGTAGGAGCTCGCGACAATCAGCTCTTTGTGCAGCGCGGAGAACGCGCGCAGTCCTTCCGCATCTTCTTCCAGACCACGGGCGAAGCCCTGATACGCGAAGTCAAACAGCGGCAACCAGCCTTTCTCGACGGAAAGCTGTGCCAGGGTTTGCCACTGCTCAAGCGTAGGATCGATACCGGTTGGGTTATGGCAGCAACCGTGGAATAGCACCACATCGCCCGCCTGTGCTTCGCTCAGGCTGTTTAGCAGCGCATCGAAGTCGAGTGAATGGTTTTCTGCGTCGTAATAAGCGTACTCGCGTACTTCCAGCCCGGCGGAGTTAAACACGCTCTTATGGTTCGGCCAGCTTGGGTTGCTCACCCAGACGCGTTTTACTGCCGTATTTTTTGCCAGGAAGTCGGCAGCAACGCGTAGCGCGCCGGTGCCGCCCGGCGTTTGCGCCGTGCGTGCGCGTTTGTCATTGATAAGATGACTACCTTTGCCGAACAGCAGCTCCTGCGTGCAACGGCCAAATTCCGGAATACCGTCAATGCCGAGGTAGTTTTTTGTTGTTTCATTTTCGAGTAAGTATTGCTCGGCTTTTTTAACGCTGGTCAGCACTGGCGTTTTGCCAGTTTCATCTTTATAGACACCGATCCCAAGGTTAATTTTCGAAGGACGGTCATCAGCACGAAACAGATCGGCAAGACCCAGAATGGGGTCGGCAGGGGCGGCAGTAATGTTCTCAAACATGACGAGGTTCCATTGTGGTTACAGAAGGGAAATCCGTTATCAGGTTAACGGTAGATTTACAAAATGCCAACCGTTAGTGATGAAAAGCCTGAAGGTTTTTTGAAGTCGCAAGATTTTGCTGACAGGCATAAAAAAACAGGACCGAAGTCCTGTTTTTTAGGCATTTAGCAAAGGGGTCTGCTATTAGAACTGGTATACGATACCCAGAGCAACGGTGTCGTCAGAGTTCACGCCCAGTTTGTTGTCAGAATCAATCTGGTTGATCTGGTAGTCAACATAGGTGGACATGTTTTTGTTGAAGTAGTAGGTGGCACCCACTTCAATGTAGTTCACCAGATCTTCGCTACCGACACCTTCTACGTCTTTCGCTTTAGATTTGTTGTAGGAGATGGACGGACGCAGGCCGAAATCGAACTGGTACTGAGCGACCACGAAGAAGTCCTGAGTTTTGTTGGCGAAACCACCGCTGATCGGAGTAGCGTTACGGGTTTCACCGTAGTTGGTCGCCAGGTAGATGTTGTTCGCGTCATATTTCAGACCGGTCGCCCACTGCTCAGCTTTTTCGCCACTGCCACGCAGTGCCGGATCTTGCTGTGCATTAGTACGGTCAGCTGCACCGTAAGCACCTACAACAGCGAAGCCTTCGAACTCATAGCTGATGGAGCCGCCAACGCCGTCACCATTAGAACGACGAACATCGCTGAAGTTGGTGCTGGTCGGATCGGTAGCGTCAACTTCGTAGCTGCTTGCGCGCTCGTTTTTGCCCAGGTACTGAACACCGAAGTTCAGGCCATCAACCAGACCGAAGAAGTTAGCGTTACGGTAAGTTGCTACACCACCAACACGGCCAACGAAGAAGTTATCGCTGTATGCAGTATCACCGCCGAATTCTGGCAGCATATCGGTGTAACCCAGTGCATCGTAAACGATACCGTAGTTACGACCATAGTCGAAGGAGCCCGCGTCGCCGAATTTCAGACCGGCGAACGCCAGACGGGTTTTGTTGTTGTTCTGTGCGTCAGAACCGCCTTCAGAGTTGTTACCGGCGAAGTTATATTCCCACTGGCCGTAACCGGTCAGTTGGTCATTGATCTGAGTTTCCCCTTTGAAACCAAGACGAGCATAAGTCTGGTCGCCGTCGTTGCCTTTGTTATCAGAAAAATAGTGCAGACCTACCGCTTTACCGTACAGGTCCAGTTTGTTGCCGTCTTTGTTGTAGATTTCTGCAGCGTTAGCTGCACCGGCTACCAGCAGGGCAGGGATAACCACTGCCAGAATATTGCGCTTCATCATTATTTATTACCCTCATGGTTTTTTTATGACACCTGCCACTGCCGTCAATAAATTACGTCAATAAAAATTTACGGAACTATTGATGAGAGTTTGGTGTCTTTATGTGTCTGACAGGCATCTTTCCATTCAAACTAACGTTTCGCTACCGTGAAAGTGCTACAAAGATAAAGAATTAGTTTCAGAAAGAAAAAATGTGTAACTAATTATTTCATTTTTGGAACTTTGTGAACGATATCAAATTTCGAAACGATTTCAGCGCCAGAACACACCACTTATATCTATTTATATGATTTTCTTATCTTTAATTTGAATAAAAGAAAAACGACGTACAGAAAATAGACATTTCCAGTTTTGCTTATGGCATTATCTGGACGTCTGGAATGCTGTTGGATTGTTTAAAAAATGTGCTAATGGGTGAGTAAATACTAATCCGCAAGAAAACTACGGTTTATTTTTTGTGCAGAAATATTACAACGTAATACCCAGTAACAGGAGTGGAGGATTTCGGGGTTGATCTTAGAATTGCTTACTTATTACTCACAAAAACTGACATTTCAGGCAATAAAAAAGGCCAGCAACGCTGGCCTTTTTGTGAACGATCTTAGAACGTCGCATTACGCGGTGTGCGCGGGAAGGCAATCACGTCACGAACGTTCTGTACGCCGGTGACGTAGGCGATCAGGCGCTCAAAGCCGAGACCGAAGCCGGAGTGCGGCACGGTACCGTAGCGGCGCAGATCGCGATACCACCAGTAATCTTCTTTATTGAGACCCATTTCCAGCATGCGCGCATCCAGCACATCCAGACGCTCTTCACGCTGAGAACCACCGATGATTTCACCGATACCCGGCGCCAGAACGTCCATCGCGGCAACGGTTTTTCCATCTTCGTTCAGGCGCATATAGAACGCTTTAATATCTTTCGGATAGTTTTTCACTACCACTGGTGCCTTAAAGTGTTCTTCTGCCAGA
Source organism: Citrobacter sp. RHB20-C16 (assembly GCF_013890155.1). Lineage (NCBI taxonomy): Bacteria > Pseudomonadati > Pseudomonadota > Gammaproteobacteria > Enterobacterales > Enterobacteriaceae > Citrobacter > Citrobacter sp. RHB20-C16. Next base: position 1,939,539 of record NZ_CP057630.1, read on the forward strand.
TAACGTTCGTGCTCGGAGGAGAGATCGACACCCCAGTAAACCGGGTTCTCAAACTTTCTGCCTTTCTTAATGCACTCTTCCAGAATAACGATTGCATCGGTGTAATCTACCTGGGCGAAATCCGCTTCAATAAAACGTTCCAGACGGCTAATCGCCTCTTTATCTACGCGCTCGGCAAAGAACTTCATGTCGTCAGCACGCTCGGTCAGTACGGCTTTGAAGGCATATTTCAGCATGCCTTCCGCCAGGCCGGCGATATCGCTCAGGTTGGCAAACGCCACTTCCGGCTCCAGCATCCAGAACTCCGCCAGGTGACGGCTGGTGTTGGAATTTTCCGCACGGAAAGTCGGGCCGAAGGTATAGATTTTCGACAGCGCACAGGCGTAAGTTTCACCGTTCAACTGGCCGGATACGGTCAGGAAGGACTCTTTACCAAAGAAGTCTTTGTCGAAATCCACTTTGCCCTGATCGTCACGCGGCAGGTTTTCCAGATCCAGCGTCGACACGCGGAACATCTCACCAGCACCTTCGGTATCGGATGCGGTGATCAGCGGAGTGGAAACCCAGAAGAAGCCCTGCTCATCAAAGAAACGGTGCAGCGCCTGGGCCAGCGTGTGGCGAACACGTGCAACGGCACCAATCATGTTGGTACGCGGACGCAGGTGCGCAACTTCACGCAGGTACTCGATGCTGTGACGTTTCGCCGCCATCGGGTAGGTGTCTGGATCTTCAACCCAACCGCTAACTTCAACCTCAGAGGCCTGGATCTCAAAACTCTGTCCTTGTCCCGGAGAGGCCACAACCTTGCCGGTGACGATAACGGAGCAGCCGGTGGTCAGACGCAGCACTTCTTCATTGTAATTGGGCAGAGAATTATTAATGACGGCCTGTACAGGATCAAAGCAGGAACCGTCATAAACGGCGAGGAAGGAGATGCCAGCTTTTGAATCTCGGCGGGTACGTACCCATCCGCGCACGGTGACTTCGCTGTCAACGGCTACGCGGCCCTGGAGTACGTCGGCTACAGGCACAACGCTCATAATATTCTCTCTGTTAATAGTCCGATATATAAACACATGTTCCCCGGAATGGGGATTTCCTATGTTACCTGGCATCTGCAATCAGACAAGTAGAATTAACAGGAAAAGAAAAGAATTCAGAAATAAATGCTAAAAGGGAGCCGAAGCGGCTCCCTGGCAGGATTAACTGGCTTTTTTGATATGCGGTAAATCAAACGCTTTGCGCAATGCGCGAACAAAAGCTTTGTCGTGGCAAATGGTTTTGCCCGGACTATCAGACAGTTTGGCAACCGGTTTACCGTTACACTCCACCAGTTTTATCACGATGTTAAGCGGCTTAACCTGCGGAATATCGCACGTCAGACGCGTGCCAATACCAAAACTCAACTGCACGCGGGATGAAAAATGCCGGTAAAGATCGACGGCTTTATTCAGATCCAGATTGTCGGAAAAGACCAGCGTTTTGCTGTGCGGGTCGATACCTAACTTTTCATAGTGAGCGATAGCTTTTTCACCCCATTCAACCGGATCGCCAGAGTCATGGCGCAGTCCCTGGTAACGGGTGGCAAATTCGCTGCCAAAATCGCGTAAGAACGCATCCATTGTGATGCAGTCGGTCAGCGCAATACCTAGCTGATCCGGATATTCATTCAGCCATGCGGCGAGAGCGGCGCGTTGACTGGTTGCCAGTTCAGGGCTTATCTGTTGATGCGCCTGGAACCACTCGTGCGCCTGTGTGCCCATCGGGGTTAGCGACAAACGACGCGCCAGATCGTAGTTACTGGTGCCAACAAACCACGACTCCTGCTGTAAACGCTTAACGATAGCCTGTTGCACTTCACGGGAAAAACGGCGACGAGTGCCGAAATCCATCAGGTGGAAGCGGGACATATCGAGACTTGACGTTAAAGCAGAGAAATCGACTAGTTTCGTCTCCAGCGTATCGAGGGCCTGCGCGACACCCACTTCTGGTGAGCGATACCGATGGACCAGCTCACTGATCACCGCCAGCAGTGGGACTTCCCACATGATGACTTCACGCCATGGGCCAGTTAAGCGGATATTCAGCTTCCCGTTGTCGTTGCTGATGGATACCTGTTGCGGGTTATAGCGAAAATCGCGCAGCCAGTTGAGGTAATCCGCTTTGAAGAAGGGCAGGCCGGAGAGCCACTGGTACTCTTCATCCTGCAGGCGCAGATGCTGCATAGCATTAACCTGCTCGCGAATGGTGTCGGCATAAATACCCAGCAGGTCGTCGCCTCGGCAACGAAATTCAGCCGCTACTTGCACATCATAGTAGTGGTGAAATACGGCTTGCTGCATATGCAACTTATAAGCATCTGTATCCAGCAACGAGTGCAGAACAGGAGAAGCGAATTGTGTCATAGGTGCGCAGTAGCATCCTCTCACGGGAGCGTTTAGTACAATAAACAACTAAGAAAACCGCTGGAGTATACCTTGTTTAGCGATTTATTGAACCCTGATCACACCATAAGCTGACGTTAGGGTCGAGTGCATTTCGTGCCTCGTGTTATAAAAATGTAGCGAAAAGAGTGTTTGTGCCTGAAAAGATAAACATTCTGCGTAGCGCGATTTCCGCAACAGGAATAGACTGGAGTCGAGACTCTTCAAAAGATGCTAAAGGTTTTTTTATGACACAACAGCCACAAGCCAAATACCGCCACGACTACCGTGCGCCGGATTACCAGATTACTGATATTGACTTGACCTTTGACCTGGATGCTGAAAAAACCGTGGTCACGGCAGTGAGCCAGGCTGTTCGTCATGGCGCATCGGATGCCCCGCTGAAACTGGATGGAGAAGATCTGACGCTGGTCTCTCTCCACGTCAACGATGAACCGTGGACCGCTTATAAAGAAGAAGCGGGTGCGCTGGTGATCAGCAATCTGCCCGAGCGTTTTACGCTGCGTATTGTGAATGAAATCAGCCCGGCCCGGAATACCGCGCTGGAAGGCCTGTATCAATCGGGCGATGCACTCTGCACTCAGTGCGAAGCGGAAGGCTTCCGCCATATTACATGGTATCTCGACCGCCCTGACGTGCTGGCGCGTTTTACCACCAAAATTATAGCCGATAAGAGTCAATATCCGTTCCTGCTCTCCAACGGTAACCGCACCGGCGAGGGGGAACTGGAAAACGGTCGTCACTGGGTTCAGTGGCAGGATCCGTTCCCGAAGCCGTGCTATCTGTTTGCGCTGGTTGCCGGTGATTTCGACGTGCTGCGCGACACCTTTACGACCCGTTCCGGGCGCGAAGTCGCGCTGGAGCTGTACGTGGATCGCGGCAATCTCGACCGTGCGCCGTGGGCGATGACCTCGTTACAGAACTCAATGAAGTGGGACGAAGAGCGCTTCGGCCTGGAGTACGATCTCGACATCTATATGATCGTCGCTGTCGACTTCTTTAATATGGGCGCGATGGAGAATAAAGGGCTTAATATCTTTAACTCCAAATATGTGCTAGCGCGTACCGATACCGCCACCGACAAAGACTATCTCGATATTGAGCGCGTGATCGGCCATGAATATTTCCACAACTGGACCGGTAACCGCGTTACCTGCCGCGACTGGTTCCAGTTGAGCCTGAAAGAGGGCTTGACCGTTTTCCGCGATCAGGAGTTCAGTTCGGATCTCGGTTCCCGTGCCGTTAACCGGATTAGCAACGTGCGCACCATGCGCGGCCTGCAGTTTGCTGAAGATGCCAGTCCGATGGCGCATCCGATCCGCCCGGACATGGTCATTGAAATGAACAACTTCTACACCCTGACCGTGTATGAAAAGGGCGCAGAAGTGATTCGCATGATCCACACCCTGCTGGGTGAGGCAAATTTCCAGAAAGGGATGCAACTGTACTTTGAACGTCACGACGGCAGCGCGGCGACCTGCGATGACTTCGTTCAGGCCATGGAAGATGCCTCCAACGTTGATCTTTCCCACTTCCGCCGCTGGTACAGCCAGTCCGGCACGCCAATTGTCACCGTTAAAGATGACTACAACCCGGAAACCGAACAATACACGCTGACTCTCAGCCAGCGCACGCCGCCAACACCGGATCAGGCGGAAAAACTGCCGCTGCATATTCCGTTTGCCATCGAACTGTATGACAACGAAGGTAAAGTGATCCCGCTGCAGAAAGGCGGTCACCCGGTGAATTCGGTACTGAATTTCACCCAGGCGGAGCAGACGTTTGTCTTTGATAACGTTTACTTCCAGCCGGTACCGGCGCTGTTGTGCGAGTTTTCAGCCCCGGTGAAACTGGAGTATAAGTGGAGCGATCAGCAACTGACGTTCCTGATGCGTCATGCGCGCAATGACTTCTCCCGCTGGGATGCGGCGCAAAGCCTACTGGCGACCTACATCAAGCTCAACGTAAACCGCCATCAGCAGGGCCAGCCGCTGTCGCTGCCTGTCCATGTGGCTGACGCGTTCCGCGCGGTGCTGCTGGATGAGAAGATCGATCCGGCGCTGGCGGCGGAGATCCTGACGTTACCTTCGGCAAACGAAATTGCTGAGCTGTTTGATATCATCGATCCGCTGGCGATCGCTGAAGTTCGCGAAGCGTTAACGCGTACGCTGGCGACCGAACTGGCGGATGAGTTCCTGGCGATCTACAACGCCAACCGGCTGGAGGAGTATCGTGTTGAGCATGCGGACATCGGTAAACGTACGCTGCGTAACGCCTGCCTGCGCTTCCTGGCCTTTGGTGAAACGACGCTGGCGGACACGCTGGTAAGTAAGCAGTATCGTGAAGCTAACAACATGACCGATGCGCTGGCGGCGCTGTCTGCGGCCGTAGCGGCGCAACTGCCGTGCCGTGATGCGCTGATGCAGGAGTATGACGACAATTGGCATCAGGACGGTCTGGTGATGGACAAATGGTTTATCCTGCAGGCTACCAGCCCGGCGGATAACGTGCTGGATACGGTACGTGGTCTGTTGAAACATCGTTCGTTCAGCCTGAGCAACCCGAACCGTATTCGTTCGCTGATTGGTGCGTTTGCCGGCAGTAACCCGGCGGCGTTCCATGCGGAAGATGGCAGCGGATATCAGTTCCTGGTTGAGATGTTGACCGAGCTTAACAGCCGTAACCCGCAGGTGGCGTCACGTCTGATCGAACCTTTGATCCGTCTGAAACGTTACGATGCGAAGCGTCAGCAAAAAATGCGTGCCGCGCTGGAACAATTGAAAGGGCTGGAGAATCTTTCCGGCGATCTGTACGAGAAGGTAACCAAAGCGTTAGCCTGAGACGTTGACCTGTCGTTTTTGTAGGCCGGATAAGGCGGTAACGCCGCTATCCGGCAAAATGCCCGGTGGCGCTCATGCTTACCGGGCCTACAACGTCCTGAATACTTATCCATGCCGACGGATCGGCTGTTCCGTTACCCCACGCTGCATCACCCGACTCAATACGTTGGCCTCCAGCTCCGCTAAACGCACCGATCCCAGGCGGCGGGGGCGTGCAATGTCGACCGTCAAATCCAGTCCAATCTTACCATCCTCAATCAGCAACACCCGATCGGCCATCGCCACGGCTTCGCTGACGTCATGTGTCACCAGCAGCACGGTAAAACCATGCTCCTGCCACAGCGAAACAATGAGATCTTGCATCTCCAGACGTGTTAACGCATCCAGCGCGCCAAGCGGTTCGTCAAGCAACAGCAGGCCCGGCCGGTGGATTAGCGCCCGCGCAAGGGCAACACGCTGTTTTTGTCCGCCGGAAAGCGCTGCTGGCCATTCGCTCGCCCGCTCTTCCAGCCCAACCGCCGCCAGCGCCTGACGCGCAGCGTCCCGCCAGTGGCCCTTCAGACCCAGTCCCACGTTGTCGATCACCGATTTCCACGGCAAAAGTCGGGCATCCTGAAACATCATGCGGGTGTCGTCCTGACTATCGCGAAGCGGCGTGGTTCCCGCCAGCAGTTCACCGGCGTTTGGCGATTCCAGCCCCGCCAGCAGGCGTAGCAGGGTGCTTTTTCCCCCACCGCTGCGCCCGACGATGGCGACAAACTGGCCTGCCGGGATATGGAGATCAAGCTGATTCAGTACGATGTTACCCGCGTACTTTTTCGTTACCGCATTCAGCAGGAGCGGTGTACCCTGGTTCAGACGGGCGGTATTCATACGGTGGCCTCCTTCACATGATAAGCCGGGTTCCAGCGCAACCAGACGCGTTCCAGCAGTTGAGCGCTGACATCGGCCAGTTTACCGAGCAGGGCGTAGAGAATAATGGCGACAACCACGATATCCGTTTGCAGGAATTCGCGAGCGTTCATCGCCAGATAACCGATTCCTGAATTGGCTGAAATGGTCTCCGCGACGATCAGCGTCAGCCACATCAGCCCCAGCGCAAAGCGGACGCCGACCATGATCGAGGGCAGGGCGCCGGGCAGGATCACATGGATAAACAGCGAAAAGCCGGATAATCCGTAGCTACGCGCCATCTCCACCAGGCCGCGATCGATGTTGCGGATCCCGTGCCAGGTATTGATGTAAATTGGAAAGAGCGTCCCCAGCGCGACCAGAAAAATCTTCGCGGTTTCATCAATGCCAAACCACAAAATCACTAACGGGATGAGTGCCAGATGTGGAACGTTGCGCAGCATCTGAATGGAGGTGTCCAGAAGGCGTTCCCCCCAGCGCGATAAGCCGCTGATCAGCCCCAGCGTCAGGCCAATCGAACCGCCGATCGAAAAGCCGATCAGCGCACGCCATGAGCTGATGGCCAGATGCTGCCAGAGTTCGCCGCTGGCGGAGAGCGTCCAGAAGGCGATGATCACCCCTTCCGGTGAGGGTAAAATACGCCCGGAGAGCCAGCCCATGGAGGAGGCCAGTTGCCAGACGGCGACGATGCCCACCGGTAAAAACCAGGGGGCAACGCGTAACAACCACTTTTTCGTTGTCGTTGCCATCATGGTTCTCCTCAGCTTTGCGCAACCTTACGCGGGATAAATTCATTCGCCACCGCTTCACCCTGCTGATGCTGGCGTTGCGGTTGTGGGACTTCCGGGATCGCGACGTCCAGATGCGGGAACAACAGTTCGCCGACCCGGTACGCCTCTTCCAGATGTGGGTAGCCGGAAAGGACAAAGCTGTCGATGCCCAGCGCGGCATACTCGTTGATGCGCGCCGCCACCGTCGGTCCGTCGCCGACCAGCGCGGTCCCGGCGCCACCGCGCACCAGACCCACACCGGCCCACAAATTCGGGCTGATCTCCAGTTGGTCGCGCTTGCCGTTATGCAGCGCCGCCATTCGGTGCTGACCGACAGAATCCGTCCGGGCAAACGCCGCTTGCGCCTTCGCGATCGTGTCGTCATCAAGGTGAGCGATCAGCCGGTCCGCGGCTCGCCATGCTTCTTCGTTGGTTTCACGGACAATGACGTGCAGGCGAATGCCAAAACGAATGTTACGCCCACGCGCCGCCGCTTTGGCTCGTACCTGGGCTATCTTCTCTTTCACCAGCTCAGGCGGTTCGCCCCAGGTGAGGTACAGATCGACCTGTTCAGCGGCCAGATCCTGGGCGACATCGGAAGAGCCGCCGAAGTAAAGTGGGGGATAGGGTTGCTGGATGGGCGGGAAGAACAGTTTCGCTCCGCGAACGTGAATGTGCTTACCGTTGAAGTCGACGGTTTCACCCTGCAATAAACGACGCCAGACCTGGGTGAACTCCGAAGAGGCCTCGTAACGTTCACTGTGATCGAGAAACACACCGTCGCCCGCCAGTTCCTGTGGATCGCTGCCGGTGACCAGGTTAAACAGCGCGCGACCGTTGGAGAGGCGGTCAAGCGTAGCGGCCTGCCGTGCGGCGACTGTCGGTGAAGTGACGCTCGGGCGCAATGCGACCAGGAATTTGAGTCGCTGAGTTACCGGGATCATTGATGCCGCGACCAGCCACGCGTCTTCACAGGATCGCCCGGTGGGGATCAACACACCGGTGAATCCCAGACGATCCGCCGCCTGCGCAATCTGCTGTAAATAGCCATGATCCACCGGACGCGAGCCTTCCTCCGTCCCCAGATAGTGACCGTCACCGTGCGTCGGTAAAAACCAGAACATATTCAGACTCATAATGATTTTCCTTCCTGTTGAGTGGGGTGCCAGATGCGCTGGCGGATATCGATTTTTTTCGGTACCAGGCGGTTGTCGTAAAACAGATCTGCGGTTTGTTGTTGCAACGCGGCTACAGCGTCACTGACCGGTGAAATGCGGGTCGGCGGGCGATGATCGAGATATGACGCAATCACGGGCTCTGGCAGTCCCATTGTTTTCGCCAGCAGGGCAATGCTTTCCTGCCGCTGGCTGAGGGTTAACGCATCTGCCTGACTGAAGGTATCCAGCACGCCCTGAATGAACGCGCCGTTCTTCTCAGCGTACGGTCGCGCGGCGAGATAGAACGATCCCGTTTGCTTCAAATCGCTGCCGTCTTTCAGTACGCGCACACCGCCCTGCAATAATGCAGCGGAATAGTAAGGATCCCAGATGGCCCATGCATCAACGTTACCCTGCTGGAACGCCGCTCGGGCATCGGCAGGGGTAAGATACGTCGGCTGGATATCGGTAAATTTCAGCCCGGCCTGTTGCAGGGCGCGCAGCAGCAGGTTGTGCGAGCTGGATCCTTTCTGGAACGCCACTTTATGGCCTTTCAGTTCCGCCACCGTTTTGATGGGGCTGTTTTCCGGCACCAGAATCACTTCGGCTTTCGGTTTCGCCGGTTCTACGCCGACGTACACTAAATCTGCGCCAGCGGCCTGGGCGAAAATGGGCGGAATATCGCCGGTGCTGCCCAGATCAATACTGCCGACGTTCAGGGCTTCCAGCATTTGCGGTCCGGCGGGAAATTCAATCCAGGATATTTTGGTTCCGGGATAACGCGTTTCCAGCAGCTGGTGGCTTTTCGCCAGGACCATACTGATGCTGCCTTTCTGATAGCCTATACGCAGGGCATCAGGTGAGGGCTCCGCCGCCTGTGTCAGTCCGCAAAAGGCCAGCAGTCCGGCGAATGCCAGCCATGCCGTACGAGCTTTGAGAAGATTACGCATGGGCCGCACCTCGCACAGTATCAAAAGCAGGAACCTTAACGTCGCGGCGATGCAGGGCGTGCCAGAACGTTTCCAGCGCTTTATCAAGACGTAACTGTAAATTGGGCGTGAAATGCGGCTTATGTTGATAGTCGATCACCTGGGAGTCATCGGCAAAGACGCCGTGTAAAATCTCCTGCGCCTTCAGGGCGCTGAGCACCGGTTTCAGCGCGTAATCGACGGCAAGCAGATGTGCAACGGTGCCGCCTGTCGCCAGAGGCAGGACGACTTTACCTTCCAGCGCCCGTTCGGGGAGCAGATCGAGCAGCGTTTTTAGCGCCCCGGAATAGGCGGCTTTATAAACCGGCGTGGCAACGATCAGGCCGTCCGCCTCTTTCAGTTGCGCGACCAGTGTTTTCAGTGCCGGGCTGTCGAAACGGGCATACAGCAGATCTTCAGGCTCGAAGTTGTGCAGATTCCAGTGGCACACCTCAACGTCCTGACCGTTCAATTTTTCCCGGGCATATTCCAGTAAAGCACTGGATCGAGAGGGAAAGCGTGGGCTTCCCGCCAAAGTGATGACGCGCATAATTGCATTCTCCCCTTATAACCAATTGTTCGCTTTTATTTAACATTGATAACAATTTTTGCAGTCTGACAGAGGGGAATCGGGAATCGAAATGATTTATGCGGAATTGAAAAGCTGAAAATTGCATAAAAAGAAGCTGACAGGGAAAACGTTTGCTTTTTATTGCCGCAGGTCAATTCCCTTTTTGTTCGATATCACCCATAATACGCCCCCGGTTTGCACACCGGGAATCCAGGAGAGTTCATGTACTACCCCTTCGTTCGTAAAGCCCTTTTCCAGCTCGATCCAGAGCGCGCTCATGAATTAACTTTTCAGCAATTACGTCGTGTGACGGGAACGCCGCTAGAAGCGTTGATCCGCCAGAAGGTCCCGGCGAAACCGGTCACCTGTATGGGATTAACCTTTAAAAATCCGCTTGGTCTGGCTGCTGGTCTGGACAAGGACGGGGAGTGTATTGATGCCCTGGGCGCGATGGGATTTGGCTCGATCGAGATCGGCACCGTGACCCCGCGTCCACAGCCCGGCAACGATAAGCCAAGACTGTTCCGCCTGGTCGATGCCGAAGGTTTGATCAACCGTATGGGCTTTAATAACCACGGCGTTGATAACCTGGTCGAGAACGTTAAAAAGGCCCATTATGACGGGGTGCTCGGAATTAATATCGGCAAAAATAAAGATACGCCGGTTGAGCAGGGTAAAGATGACTATCTGATTTGTATGGAAAAAATCTATGCCTATGCCGGTTATATTGCCATTAATATCTCCTCGCCAAATACGCCGGGATTACGTTCATTACAATATGGCGACGCGCTGGATGATTTGCTTACGGCGATTAAAAATAAACAAAACGATCTGCAAAAGATCCACCAGAAATATGTTCCGATCGCTGTAAAGATCGCGCCGGATCTTTCTGAGGAAGAACTGATCCAGGTTGCCGATAGTTTAGTACGCCATAATATTGATGGTGTTATTGCCACCAATACAACACTCGATCGTTCTTTGGTTCAGGGAATGAAAAATTGCGATCAAATGGGTGGCTTAAGTGGTCGTCCGCTGCAATTAAAAAGTACAGAAATTATCCGCCGTCTGTCTCAGGAATTAAAAGGTCAGTTGCCTGTTATTGGCGTTGGCGGTATCGACTCAGTGATTGCCGCGCGCGAGAAGATGGCTGCCGGGGCGTCGCTGGTTCAGATTTATTCTGGTTTTATTTTTAAAGGTCCGCCACTGATTAAAGAAATCGTTACCCATATTTGATTTTTTCTCTCTCTTTATCAGAATATCAGACAACCAGGGGTTTATTTCCTCCCCTGGTTGTTTTATATTCTTTCACTGTTGCTTATTTAAACATTTTAAGCTTTGCTTATTAAGGTAATAAACGAAGCGGCGAAAAAGGACAATTTTGCAACGGGGCGATGGAGAGGGGAGAGAAAACAATGCGAATTAAACCTGACGATAACTGGCGCTGGTATTATGACGAAGAGCATGACCGAATGATGCTCGATTTAGCCAATGGCATGTTATTTCGCTCGCGTTTTGCCCGCAAAATGCTCACCCCGGATGCATTCTCACCGTCCGGTTTTTGCGTTGACGATGCCGCGCTGTACTTCTCCTTTGAAGAAAAGTGCCGCGACCTTGAGCTCTCTAAAGACCAGAAAGCGGAACTGGTGCTCAATGCGCTGGTGGCCATTCGCTATCTGAAACCCCAAATGCCGAAAAGCTGGCACTTTGTGGCGCACGGCGAAAACTGGGTACCCGGCACTGGCGATGCGGCCTGTGTCTGGCTGAGCGATACCCAGGAACAAATCAATCTGTTAGTGGTAGAGCCTGGCGAAAATGCGGCGCTGTGCCTGCTGGCGCAACCCGGCGTGGTTGTGGCCGGGCGGACGATGCAGCTTGGTGATGCGATTAAAATAATGAATGACCGACTGAAGCCGTCGTTTCGTCCGCACAGCTTCAGCCTGGAACAGGCGGTTTAACGCGCCAGCTTCAGCGCGGTTTTTGGCACGCAGCTACAGCTGAGGATGGTGCCATCATCGCCAAGTGCCGATCTCTTCAGCGGGTTCACTTCGCCTTCCAGCAGTTTGATACGACAGCAGCCGCAAATTCCCGCCCGACACGAATAGGGTACCCGGATCCCCTGGTTTTCCAGTTGCTCAAGCAATACCTGTTGATTGTTCCCCTGAAACGCCTGTCCCTGCCAGTCGATGGTGACCGTAGCATTCGGTTGCTGCGCGACTTCAACCGTCTCCCCGGTGTCGGCGGCGCCATAAACGCGAGCCGGACCGGTCGATAAAACCTCCACTTCATCGCCCACGCGAATCACGCCGCTATTACGGGCGATCAGGTTCAGCCCAAAATCGACATCGCCATTGTCCGGCGCGGTACGGAAGGTTTGCAGCGTTGCCAGCGGCTCACCGGAGGGATGTTTTTGCCCTTTTTCCGGACTGACCGTGGTAAAAATACAGCGGCTGCACGGTTTCGCCACGTCAAAAATGACCTCACCAATACGGATCACTTTCCAGCTATCTTCTTCCCATGCGGCGGCACCGGAAACCACGATGTTCGGGCGGAACTGTTCAACCTGAACACCCGCCGGGCAGCGCTGCTGCAGATCGCGCAACGAAGCGTCATTTACCAGCAGATACGGGAAACCATCGGCAAAAGAGAGCGGCACGCCCGCGTGGCGTTTAACCCGCCGGGTCAACTGTGGTCCCACCCAACGCAGTTGCACGCTGCGGGAGAAGAAGCCGCTAAGCCACTGATTAATCGCATCGGGGGCGACTCGCGCGGTAAAATGGTTGCCCCAGACTTCCGTCGGCGCATCCTGGGCGGCAAAATCAGCAAACCGCACCAGCGCGCTGCTGCCGTCAGGCGCGGTCAAATGCAGGCCATCGTGCAGGGGCGAGGGGGTAAAGCGCACCATTTGTGGAAACTGACGCGCTGTGATGAAGGTGCCATCGGCTTCGGTAACCATAAAAATACGATCAAAAGCCAGACCGCTGACGTCTGCCAGAGCGTGGGTCAGCCCAATGCCACGCATTGATTTGACGGGGTGGATGAAAAGTCTGGATAACGTCAACACGGTACGGCCCCTCAAAAGAAATAAGCCCTCAACTTTATGACATAGCGCCCATATTAGCTATAATGCGCAGCAATTTTCTTCGAGTATAAGTGACGCTATGAATTCTTTGTTTGCCAGTACGGCCCGTGGGCTGGAAGAGCTGTTAAAAACTGAACTGGAAAGCCTCGGCGCCGTGGAGTGTCAGGTGGTTCAGGGTGGGGTCCATTTCCAGGGCGACACCCGGCTTGTTTACCAGAGCCTGATGTGGAGTCGCCTGGCCTCGCGCATTATTTTACCTTTGGGTGAGTGCAAAGTTTACAGTGACTTAGACCTTTACCTTGGTGTGCTGGCCATCGACTGGACGGCAATGTTTAATCCGGGTGCGACCTTTGCTGTCCACTTCAGCGGGCTGAACGACACCATTCGCAATAGCCAGTACGGCGCGATGAAAGTCAAGGATGCGATTGTTGACGCCTTCACGCGTAAAAATCTGCCGCGTCCGAATGTCGATCGCGAATCGCCCGACATCCGCGTAAACGTCTGGCTGAATAAAGACACGGCCAGCATTGCGCTGGATTTAAGCGGTGATGGTCTGCATCTGCGCGGCTATCGCGATCGCACCGGTCTGGCGCCGATCAAAGAGACGCTGGCGGCGGCGATTGTGATGCGCTCTGGCTGGCAGCCGGGAACTCCATTGCTCGACCCGATGTGCGGTTCGGGCACGCTATTGATTGAGGCGGCGATGTGGGCAACCGATCGCGCACCGGGCTTACACCGTGGTCGTTGGGGCTTTAGCGGCTGGGCGCAGCATGATGACGCTATCTGGCAGGACGTGAAGGCGGAAGCGCAAACCCGCGCCCGCAAAGGTCTGGCTGAATATACCTCGCGTTTTTACGGTTCTGACAGTGATGCCCGAGTGATCGAACGCGCGCGCAGCAACGCCCGTCGCGCAGGGATTGGCGAACTGATTACCTTCGAAGTCAAAGACGTGGCGAAGCTGAGCAATCCGCTGCCGAAAGGTCCTTACGGGACGGTGATCAGCAACCCGCCTTACGGCGAACGTCTGGACAGCGAGCCGGCGCTGATTGCGCTGCACAGCCTGCTGGGACGCACCATGAAGAACCAGTTCGGCGGCTGGAACCTTTCTTTGTTCAGCGCCTCACCGGATTTGCTAAGCAGCCTGCAACTGCGCGCGGACAAACAATTCAAAGCGAAAAACGGCCCGCTGGACTGTGTGCAGAAAAACTACCATGTAGCGGAAAGCACGCCGGACAGCAAACCGGCAACGGTGGCGGAAGACTATGCCAACCGTCTGCGTAAAAACATCAAGAAACTGGAAAAATGGGCGCGTCAGGAAGGGATTGAATGCTACCGCCTGTACGATGCCGATCTGCCTGAATACAACGTAGCGGTCGATCGCTACGCCGACTGGGTCGTGATTCAGGAGTACGCTCCGCCGAAAACTGTCGATGCGCAGAAAGCGCGTCAGCGACTGTTCGACATCATCGCCGCCACCTTGTCGGTGCTGGAGATTGCGCCGAACAAGCTGGTGCTGAAAACCCGTGAACGGCAGAAAGGGAAAAACCAGTATCAGAAGATGAACGAGAAGGGGGAATTCATCGAGGTAAGCGAATACAACGCTCGCCTGTGGGTGAACCTGACCGATTACCTGGATACCGGACTGTTCCTCGATCACCGTATTGCGCGACGGATGCTGGGGCAGATGAGCAACGGCAAAGACTTCCTTAACCTGTTTTCCTACACCGGCAGCGCCAGTGTGCACGCAGGTTTAGGCGGCGCGCGCAGCACCACGACGGTCGATATGTCGCGTACCTATCTTGAGTGGGCAGAGCGCAACCTGCGTCTGAATGGCTTGAGCGGACGCGCGCATCGCCTGATCCAGGCCGACTGTCTGGCCTGGCTGCGTGAAGCTAATGAACAGTTTGATCTGATTTTTATCGATCCCCCGACGTTCTCCAACTCGAAACGGATGGAGGATGCCTTTGACGTTCAGCGCGATCACCTGGCGCTGATGAAAGATCTGAAACGTCTGCTGCGTAAAGGCGGCACGATCATGTTCTCCAACAATAAACGCGGATTCCGTATGGATCTTGACGGACTGGCGGCGCTGGGGCTGAAAGCACAAGAAATCACCCAAAAAACGCTTTCCCAGGACTTTGCCCGTAACCGTCAAATCCACAACTGCTGGTTGATTACCGCGGCCTGAAAGGATAAGTAAATGTCATTAATCAGTATGCATGGCGCATGGCTGTCGTTCAGCGACGCGCCGCTTCTTGATAATGCAGAACTGCATATCGAAGATAACGAACGCGTCTGTCTGGTGGGCCGTAACGGCGCCGGCAAATCAACGTTAATGAAGATCCTCAATCGTGAGCAGGGTCTGGACGATGGGCGCATTATTTATGAGCAGGATCTGATCGTTGCCCGTTTGCAACAGGATCCTCCGCGCAATATTGAAGGCACCGTTTACGATTTTGTCGCGGAAGGCATCGAAGAACAGGCGGTCTACCTTAAGCGATATCACGAAATTTCGCGTCTGGTGATGACCGATCCGAGCGACAGAAACTTAAATGAGCTGGCAAAAGTGCAGGAGCAGCTCGATCACCACAATCTGTGGCAACTGGAAAACCGCATCAATGAGGTGCTGGCGCAGTTAGGACTGGATCCTAATGCCGCGTTGTCGTCGCTGTCCGGTGGTTGGCTGCGTAAAGCCGCGCTGGGTCGTGCACTGGTCAGTAATCCGCGCGTTCTGCTGCTGGATGAACCGACCAACCACCTCGATATTGAAACCATTGACTGGCTAGAAGGGTTCCTGAAGTCGTTCAATGGGACGATTATTTTTATCTCCCACGACCGTTCTTTTATTCGCAATATGGCGACCCGCATTGTCGATCTCGATCGTGGCAAGCTGGTGACCTACCCGGGGAATTACGATCAATACCTGGTGGAGAAAGAAGAGGCGCTGCGCGTCGAAGAACTCCAGAACGCCGAGTTCGATCGCAAGCTGGCGCAGGAAGAGGTGTGGATCCGCCAGGGCATTAAAGCCCGTCGTACCCGTAATGAAGGCCGCGTGAGGGCGCTGAAAGCGATGCGCCGCGAACGCAGCGAACGCCGCGAAGTGATGGGCACCGCGAAGATGCAGGTCGAAGAGGCGACCCGCTCTGGTAAGATCGTCTTCGAAATGGAGAACGTGGATTACCAGGTCGACGGCAAACAGCTGGTGAAAGACTTTTCAGCTCAGGTACAGCGCAACGATAAAATTGCCCTGATCGGTCCTAACGGCTGCGGTAAGACCACGCTGCTGAAGCTGATGTTAGGCCAGTTGCCGCCGGACAGCGGTCGTATTCACGTCGGTACGAAACTGGAAGTCGCTTATTTCGACCAGCACCGCGCCGAACTGGATCCAGACAAGACGGTGATGGACAACCTCGCCGAAGGTAAGCAGGAAGTGATGGTTAACGGCAAACCGCGCCATGTGCTCGGCTATTTGCAGGACTTCTTGTTCCATCCGAAACGGGCGATGACCCCGGTACGCGCACTGTCTGGCGGTGAGCGAAATCGTCTGCTGTTGGCGCGTCTTTTTCTGAAACCCAGCAATCTGTTGATTCTCGATGAACCAACGAACGATCTCGACGTCGAAACGCTGGAGTTGCTGGAAGAGCTGATTGATGGTTATCGGGGCACCGTGTTACTGGTGAGCCACGATCGTCAGTTTGTCGACAATACGGTGACCGAGTGCTGGATTTTCGAAGGCAACGGGAAAATCGGCCGTTATGTCGGCGGCTATCATGATGCACGCAGTCAACAGGAACAGCATCTGGCGTTTAAACAGCCAGCGGCGAAAAAAACTGAGGAAGTGATTGCCCCGAAAGCAGAAATTGTAAAACGCGCCAGTAGCAAACTAAGCTATAAACTGCAGCGCGAACTGGAACAGTTACCGCAACTGCTGGAAGAACTGGAAGCGAAGCTGGAAGCCCTGCAGGCACAGGTTGCCGACGCCGCGTTTTTCAGCCAGCCTCATGAGCAGACACAACAGGTTTTGGCCGATCTGGCAAATGCAGAGCAAGAACTTGAGCAGGCCTTTGAGCGCTGGGAGTATCTTGAAGCGTTAAAGAATGGTGCATAATTAAGGAGCACACCATGTGCGAACATCATCATGCCGCAAAGCACATTTTGTGCTCGCAGTGTGACATGCTGGTGGCATTGCCCCACCTTGAGCATGGGCAGAAAGCGGCATGCCCGAGATGTGGCACAACATTGACGGTGATGTGGGACGCGCCGAGACAGCGTCCCACTGCTTATGCGTTAGTTGCGCTGTTTATGTTGCTTTTATCGAATCTGTTCCCTTTTGTGAATATGAATGTCGCTGGGGTGAGCAGTGAAGTGACCCTGATGCAAATCCCTGGTGTCCTGTTTTCGGAAAATTACGCCAGTCTCGGTACGTTCTTTTTACTCTTCGTTCAACTGGTTCCCGCATTTTGCCTGTTAACCATTCTGTTGTTGGTGAATCGGGTACAAATGCCCGCAAGGCTCAAAGCCCAACTGGCTCGCATTCTGTTTCAGCTAAAGAGCTGGGGAATGGCGGAAAT
Source organism: Citrobacter sp. RHB20-C16 (assembly GCF_013890155.1). Taxonomy (NCBI): domain Bacteria; kingdom Pseudomonadati; phylum Pseudomonadota; class Gammaproteobacteria; order Enterobacterales; family Enterobacteriaceae; genus Citrobacter; species Citrobacter sp. RHB20-C16. The sequence continues at coordinate 1,956,851 of NZ_CP057630.1, forward strand.
TTTTCTCGCGGGCGTGCTGGTAAGTTTCGTCAAACTGATGGCATACGGCGATATCGGCGTCGGCAGCAGCTTTATCCCCTGGTGCTTCTTCTGCATTCTGCAACTCCGCGCGTTTCAGTGTGTTGACCGTCGCTGGCTGTGGGACGACATCGCCCCTATGCCCGTGATTAAACAGACGTTAACACCTGGCGTTCCCGGCATTCGTCAGGGATTACGCTCTTGTTCCTGCTGTACGGCGATCCTTCCGGCGGATGAGCATCTTTGCCCGCGCTGCGAAACGAAAGGGTATGTGCGCCGCAGAAACAGCCTGCAATGGACGCTGGCATTACTGTTCACGTCGATCATGCTGTATCTTCCAGCGAATATTTTGCCGATCATGATCACCGATTTACTGGGGTCGAAACTGCCTTCCACCATTCTTGAAGGGGTGGTTTTAATCTGGAGTGAAGGCTCTTATCCGGTCGCGGCGGTGATCTTTATCGCCAGTATTATGGTGCCGACGCTAAAAATGATCGCCATTGCCTGGCTGTGCTGGGACGCCAAAGGGCATGGCAAGCGTGACAGTGAACGCATGCACCTGATTTATGAAGTGGTGGAGTTTGTAGGTCGCTGGTCAATGATTGATGTGTTTGTTATCGCCGTGCTCTCTGCGCTGGTGCGCATGGGAGGTTTGATGAATATTTATCCAGCAATGGGTGCATTAATGTTTGCTTTAGTCGTCATTATGACAATGTTTTCTGCGATGACATTTGATCCGCGTCTGTCGTGGGATCGTGAACCAGAACCAGGCCATGAGGAGTCCTGATAACATGGAATCTAAAAGTGGGGAAGCCAAAATCCAGAAGGTAAAAAACTGGTCTCCCGTGTGGATTTTTCCCATCGTCACTGCGCTGATTGGGGCATGGGTTCTGTTCTATCACTACAGCCATCAGGGACCGGTTGTGACCCTGATTACCACCAATGCCGAGGGCATCGAGGGCGGAAAAACCACTATCAAAAGCCGCAGCGTTGACGTGGGTGTCGTCGAAAGCGCCACGCTGACCGACGATCTGACGCATGTTGAAATCAAAGCGCGCCTGAACGCCGGTATGGAAAAACTGCTGCACAAAGACTCCGTGTTTTGGGTGGTGAAGCCACAGGTTGGACGTGAAGGGATCAGCGGCTTAGGGACGCTGCTTTCTGGCGCTTATATCGAACTGCAGCCGGGTAATAAAGGTAACAAACTGGAAAAGTATGATCTGCTGGATTCGCCGCCGCTGGCGCCGCCTGATGCCAAGGGGATCCGCGTGGTGCTCGACAGTAAAAAAGCCGGTCAGCTTAGTCCCGGCGATCCGGTTCTGTTCCGTGGCTATCGCGTCGGATCGGTGGAAACCAGTACTTTTGATCCACAAAAACGCAGCATCAGCTATCAGCTGTTTATTAATGCACCTAACGATCGCCTGGTCACCAGCAACGTCCGTTTCTGGAAAGACAGCGGGATTGCCGTGGATCTGACGTCCGCAGGCATGCGGGTAGAAATGGGCTCGCTGACGACGTTATTTGGCGGAGGTGTTAGTTTTGACGTACCTGAAGGGCTTGAGCAGGGTCAGCCGGTTGCCGAGAAGGCCGCCTTTAGCCTGTATGACGATCAGAAAAGCATCCAGGATTCGCTGTTCACCGAGCACATCGATTACCTGATGTTCTTCAAAGATTCGATCCGCGGTCTGCAACCGGGAGCGCCGCTGGAGTTCCGCGGTATTCGTCTGGGGACGGTGAGTAAAGTGCCGTTCTTTGCGCCAAATATGCGTCAGGTGTTTAACAACGATTACCGTATTCCTGTGCTGGTGCGCATTGAACCCGAGCGTCTGAAAGCGCAGTTGGGTGAAGATACCGACGTGGGCGCTCATCTGGCCGACCTGCTGAAGCGGGGCTTACGCGGCTCGCTGAAAACCGGGAACCTGGTGACCGGGGCGTTGTATGTCGATCTGGACTTCTATCCAAAAGAGCCGCCGATTACCGGCATTCGCGAGTTTAACGGTTATCAGATCATCCCGACGGTGAGCGGCGGTCTGGCACAAATTCAGCAGCGGCTGATGGAAGCGCTGGATAAGATCAACAATCTGCCGCTGAACCCGATGATTGAGCAGGCCACCAATACGTTGAGTGAAAGCCAGCGCACGATGAAACATCTGCAAACGACACTGGATAACATGAACAAGATTACGTCCAGTCAGTCTATGCAACAACTGCCGGCAGATATGCAGAATACTCTGCGTGAACTGAATCGCAGCATGCAGGGCTTCCAGCCGGGTTCGGCAGCCTACAACAAGATGGTGGCCGATATGCAACGTCTTGATCAGGTGCTCCGCGAGCTACAGCCGGTGCTGAAAACGCTGAATGACAAGAGTAACGCGCTGGTGTTTGAAGCGAAGGACAAGAAAGATCCAGAGCCGAAGAGGGCGAAACAATGAAAAAGTGGCTAGTGGTGGCGATGGCGTTCTGGCTGACATCATGCAGTACCAGTGGAGATAACAAAAGCTATTACCAGCTTCCTGTTGCGCAAGGTGGCGTGCAGAGTACCGCAAGCCAGGGGAACCGTCTGCTGTGGGTCGAGCAAGTTGCAGTGCCGGATTATCTGGCCGGCAATGGCGTGGTCTATCAGACCAGCGATGTACAGTACGTGATCGCCAATAATAATCTGTGGGCCAGTCCGCTGGATCAACAGTTGCGCAATACGCTGGTTGCCAATCTCAGTACGCAATTGCCGGGTTGGGTGGTGGCGTCTCAACCGTTAGGCAGCGTGCAGGACACGCTCAACGTGACGGTCACCGGCTTCCACGGTCGTTATGATGGCAAAGTGGTGGTCAGCGGTGAGTGGCTGCTAAACCATCAGGGACGTCTCATTAAGCGCCCGTTCCACATTGAAGCCATACAGACACAGGACGGTTACGATGAAATGGTGAAAGTGCTGGCGAACGTCTGGAGTCAGGAAGCGGCGGCGATCGCTCAGGAGCTGAAGCGCATCCCATAGTTTAAAATTTTGTAAATAAAACCGTCTCAGACCGTGCGTTTGAGGCGGTTTTTTTTGGCCATAAAGAGGGGCCAGGAACTTGTTCCGGTTCACATTTTTTGTACAACCGAGTTTTTCACTAGCTCACAAATATGACACCTGTGTGAATTTTGCGCATTGACGGAACCGGGGATTCGCGGTATTCGTTTAGTGTGATTGCACACTTCGTAATCACTGTTATCTTTTCCACCAGATATTAAGTATGAGGGAAACGAGGCATGAAGAGACAAAAACGAGATCGCCTGGAACGGGCACATCAACGTGGTTATCAGGCCGGTATTGCCGGACGCTCAAAAGAAATGTGTCCCTATCAGACGCTGAATCAGAGGTCGTACTGGCTAGGAGGCTGGCGAGAAGCCATGGCTGACAGGGTGGTAATGGCCTGATTCTGTCTCTTTAAAAAGAAACCTCCGCAGTGCGGAGGTTTCGCCTTTTATGACCTGTGATAAATGACGCTATCTGGTCATTCACCCGGTTGGCATCAGAACGCAGAGGTGTCCTGGAACAGCCCGACTTTCAGATCGTTTGCGGTATAAATCAGACGACCATCCACCAGCACTTCACCATCTGCCAGACCCATGATCAGGCGGCGATTTACGATGCGCTTGAAGTGGATACGGTAGGTCACTTTCTTCGCAGAAGGCAACACCTGACCGGTGAACTTCACTTCGCCTACGCCCAGCGCGCGGCCTTTGCCTTCACCGCCGAGCCAGCCGAGGTAGAATCCAACCAACTGCCACATGGCGTCCAGTCCCAGGCAACCCGGCATGACCGGATCACCGATGAAGTGGCATCCGAAGAACCAAAGATCAGGATTAATATCCAGCTCTGCCTCAACATAACCTTTGTCGAAGTTGCCGCCCGTTTCGGTCATTTTGACGACACGGTCCATCATCAGCATGTTAGGAGCAGGCAACTGTGGGCCTTTCGCACCAAACAGCTCACCGCGACCAGAGGCAAGAAGGTCTTCTTTTGTATAGGATTCGCGTTTATCTACCATGTTCTCTGTAAGCCTTATTTTATTGAAGCACGCAGGATAGCTAACACGTGTACGCTGAACAAGTCCGATCAGTTAGGAAAAAAACCGTTCAGCCAACGCAGCGGCCATGGAAAACGGTGACGTCCTTCCTGTTGCGTCGCCTGGGCGATACGCTCCTGGATAGTCTGCATCAGCGTCATCTGGCCTTCGCCATCCCACACCAGATTTAACAGCAGCGGTAATGCGTCGGTCACGTCATCTACCGCCCAGATAGTGAACTTCTCTTCTTCAACGGCCTGTAACAGTGCGGGTTGCAGGCTCAGGTGTCTGACGTTAGAAGAAGGGATAATCACCCCTTGCTTACCCGTCAGTTCACGCTGTTGGCAAATCGCGAAGAAGCCTTCAATTTTTTCATTTAAACCACCAACCGGCTGGGCTCGACCGAACTGATCGACCGACCCGGTAACAGCGATGTTCTGATTTACCGGCACATCTGACAGGGCGCTGATGAGTGCACACAGTTCCGCCATGGACGCGCTGTCGCCATCGACTTCACTGTAGGACTGTTCAAACGTGAGTGAAGCCGAGAAGGGGAGCTGTTGTTCGAGCTGGAGTTCCGACATCAGGAACGCCTGCATGATCATCATCCCCTTAGCATGAATATTACCGCCAAGTTCTGCTTTCCGCTCAATGTCCGTGAACTCGCCATCGCCGATGTGCACGACGCAACTAATGCGAGAAGGTTCACCGAAGGCGCGAGGGTGACCCGGAAACTCAATCACCGACAGGGCGTTGATCTGACCCACGCGCTCACCCTCGGTTTCGATCAGAATCTGTTCCTGGAGGATCTCATCCTGCATGCGTTCAGCCAGGAACCCTTCACGCCACGCTCTCTGAGCAAGCATCAGGCTAAGTTGTTCACCGCTGCAGGTTTCGCTTTCGCACAGCGGCGCGACTTCCGTGAACTGCCTGATGATCCACAGCGGATTGAGTGGTAACGTATCCTGTTCGCCGGTATAGCGCACCGCTTCGCGAACCAGCACTTCCCAGGCGTCGGGTGCCGGGTAAGGCAACTGATTATGTCTCGCGGTCCACGTTACCCACTGGCACCACTGCGTCATGGATTCTGCATCCACAATCTGCAGGTTATCTTCGAATTCGCTATAAATCGCCTGCTCGGCCAGTTCGGGCTCCATCTCCTGGAAGTCCGCCAGCGATTCGCGCTCACCGACTAACAGCACCTTCAGTTTAAGCGGCATAGACGGCACAGAGACTGGTAGCGGACGTGATTCATCAAAGGCTACCCAGTCAAAGCGTTCGCGGCTGACAATCGCTTTCAGGCGCATCCACAGTAGCGGTTGTGCAAGCAGAGTGCGCAGCGAGATAACCAGCACGCCGCCATTGGCCTGGTGAACCAGTCCCGGTTGTAACGTGATGTCGCCATTGAATTGACGCAGGCAGCCAAACAGTTGCTCTGCCTCAACCCAGTCGGCAATCACCACCTGAGATAAGGTAGAAAAATTATCCTCTTCCCGCTCAGCGTCACGATAGCGAATCGTATGACCAGAGATCTCGTAATGACCTCCCGTCAGGTGACCGGCATTGTGCTGCAAGGCACGTGCGGCATCGGCAAGAAGATTAAGATACTCAAGCTCTTCGGGTGCTTTGGCCAGCATGAAAGGGGATGAGGCTCTGGGCTGTAACAATTGCTCCAGGGCAAATTGCAAACGTGGTTGAGTATCACTCAGTAATGTGTCGTTTTCTTCAGTGACATGTGGCTGTGCAAAAATCTCCTGATAGCTTTCGGTATCAGGGACAAGATCACGCCATGCAAGTTTCGTAATGGTCAAAGTTGATGTTTTTTAGTCTGTTGTAAAAGACGCGATTATAGCGTAACCGTCCGCGCTTCACACGTGGAATGCGATGGCAAACGCACAGGAGGCTGCAGAGTGGCTCACAGCCTGAAGATTCTTTTCTTCAGATGCTAAAAAAGCTGATATTCTGATAGGAGTGACACGGTAACATTGAGATCGCCATGAAATATCAACAACTTGAGAATCTTGAAAGCGGTTGGAAGTGGAAGTACCTGGTGAAGAAGCATCGCGAAGGGGAATTAATAACCCGTTATGTGGAGGCCAGTGCAGCCCAGGAGGCCGTGGATTTGTTGCTTACGCTGGAAAATGAACCGGTGCGGGTCAATCTCTGGATTGACGAACATATGAGTCCCGCGCTGCAAAACCGCATGAAACAGACGATACGCGCGCGGCGTAAACGTCATTTCAATGCCGAGCATCAGCACACGCGAAAGAAATCTATCGATCTGGAATTTATTGTCTGGCAGAGACTGGCAGGGCTGGCACAGCGGCGAGGCAAAACGCTATCAGAGACCGTAGTGCAGCTGATTGAAGATGCAGAGAATAAAGAGAAGTACGCTAACAAGATGTCTTCGCTAAAGCAGGATCTGCAGGCGCTGTTAGGCAAAGAGTGACTGGCTTTCATCAAAGCTGTTTTGCTGACAGCCAAAAAAAACCCCGCAACGCGGGGTTTTTTCATAAGACGGAAACTTAAGCCTGCGGCTGAGTTACAACGTCTTTGATGCCTTTAACTTCGATCTCAACGCGACGATCCGGGGCCAGGCAGTCGATCAGTGCAGCGCGAGCTTTCACGTTGTCACAGGTGTTGCCAGTAACCGGGTTGGATTCGCCCATACCACGTGCGGAGATCTTGTCAGCCGGGATACCTTTAGAGATCAGGTAATCAACAACAGACTGAGCACGTTTCTCAGACAGACCCTGGTTGTAAGCGTCAGAACCGATGCGGTCCGTGAAGCCCAGAACCACTACGGAACCGTCTTTCGGATCCAGGTTGCTCAGCTGGCTGTACATCTGATCCAGAGCCTGCTGGCCTTCTGGTTTCAGAGTCGCTTTGTTGAAGTTGAACAGAACGTCAGACTTCAGAGTGAAGTGTTTGGTCTGTACTTCAGGAGCCGGAGCCGGAGCCGGCGCTACGATCGGAGCAGCTTGTTCCTGCTGACCGAAACGGTAAGAAACACCTACGCTCAGCAGACCGTTGTCTGGACGAGTACCGATGGTGTTAGCGTCACCGATGTTGTTGGTCCACTGGTATTCCAGACGGGTAGCGATTTCAGGAGTAATTGCGTACTCAACACCACCTGCGAATACTGGGGATACGCCAGTGTCGTGGTCTTTAAAGGAAGCGCCACCAGGTTCGTTAGCCTTGGTGTCTGCACGCCATACCATACCACCCAGACGAGTGTAGATGTCCAGATCGTCAGTGATTGGGTAACCCAGTTTAGCGGTCAGCTGAACGCCCTGAGCTTTGTAAGCGCCGTTGATGTTGTCGCCTTTGTACGGCATACGACCTAACCAGTCGTAACCCATTTCAAAGCCAACATACGGGTTAACCTGGTAACCACCGAACGCACCGGCACCCAGTTGGTTTTCGTGGGTCGGACCGTTGTTGTTGATGAAACCAGTGTCATGGTACTGGGACCAGCCCAGTTTAGCACCAGTGTACCAGGTGTTATCTTTCGGAGCGGCCTGCGCTACGGTAGCGAAACCAGCCAGTGCCACTGCAATCGCGATAGCTGTCTTTTTCATTTTTTGCGCCTCGTTATCATCCAAAATACGCCATGAATATCTCCAACGAGATAACACGGTTAAATCCTTCACCGGGGGAGTAGTTCAATAGTTACTCTACCGATATCTGCGGCTTACGCCGAGCACCCCTGGCGATGTAAAGTCTACAACGTAGTTGAAAACTTACAAGTGTGAACTCTGTCAGGCATATGAAAAAAAAAAACTTGTATACATAATATTTAACATTTGGCGCATCAGAATTTATCGCCAGATTTCGCGGGAACCGCGTGCGCCAAGCGTTCACAGAAAAAAAACGTTAGTCCTCAATGTGAAGGTCGAGGAGGAAAAAAAATTCCAGGATAAATCCTAAATTTACTCAATGATACAAATTTGAGTGAATTTTTAGCCCGGTTTGCTGTCTCCTGGCATGAGTGTGCGCATTCACGGGACGCATGATAAATCCCATCGCATTTCCTTCATCTGCCGCCTTAACCAATTCAGCATGTTCTTCTTCTGTTAATTCTTCTGTCAGCCAGCCAATTACCACGCTGTAGTTGCCCGTGCGCAATGCACGAACCATTGATTCCAGCGTATGGCAGGGGGACAGTTGGTTAATTTGCATCACTTTAGTTAGCGGAAGCCCGGCAGACTGAACCCATTCACGGCTCAGCTTCTGTTGTGGTGTCAGCCAGAGCTGCCAGCGCGATTGCTGTCCTAACTGCTGAAGAAGCGGTAACAGCAGTAACTGCGTCATCATGGGCTGGTCTTCGCGGTAGACCACTTCGCTGATAAGCCCTGTGGACACTTTCTCGGAAGAGACGCGCGCCATCGTGTTCGATGTGGAAGAGAATGACGGAGAACGATTTGCGTAGCCTGAAGTGTACATAATCAATCCAGCCCTGTGAGTTACTGTATGGATGTACAGTAACCCTGATGTCGTGAAAGATCAACTTTATTTTCGGAAAGAGACTCGCAATTTTTATTCATGGTAGCGGTAAAAACGAAATTCAGCTTGCCCCTTGAGAATAAGTTGCCTATTTTCGTCATTAACGGATTCGTGACGGCAAATCATTCTTTTAGTTTATGATTTAAAAGGGAATTTTATGAAAATTCACTCCTATGACAGGATCTATAAATCACAGGAATATTTATCTTCTCTGGGGACGATCCACTTCCGCTCACTGTTTGGCAGTTACAGTCTGACAATCAGGAATACCGTCTTTGCGATGGTTGCCAATGGGGAGCTCTATCTGCGTGCCTGTGAGCAAAGCGTACAGTATTGCGTGCAACATTCCCCGGTCTGGCTGACGTTTCTTAAACGCGGGCGTCCGGTCATGCTTAATTATTATCAGGTTGATGACACTCTTTGGCGCGACCAGCAACAGTTGATCCAGTTGTCGAAGTTTTCGCTGGATGCCGCGTTGCAAGAGAAGTTGTCCCGCAGTTCTCAGCAGCGGCTTAAGGATCTCCCCAATATGACCTTTCATCTGGAGAGTTTGCTGAATGAAGCGGGGATCTACGACGTCGCCACCCTGCGAATGCTGGGCGCTAAAATGTGCTGGTTGCGACTGCGACAAATGAACAAATCCATCACTGACAAGGTGCTGTTTAATCTTGAAGGGGCTATTTATGGTATCCATGAAGCGGCGCTCCCGGCGATACGCCGCCAGGAGCTTGCTCTGTGGGTTAAGTCGCTTTCACCGGTGCCGATGTCGGTGGAGAAGAGTGAGTGATTTGCCGCTGTAGCCGCCCCATTTCCGGCAGCAGGGCCACCAGTAAACCGACCTGCTGAATCACCAGTGGTTCTTTGCTGTCCGGACGTGGCTCAAGCTGCTGAATGCGCTGTTTCAGTTCGGCGAGAGCTTGCTGCACGCGGGCTTCGTCGGCCGGGAGATGATGCAGCGCATCATCGACATAACAGACCGCATCGTCCAGCAAAGCCAGCACGTCGGGGTTGGTGAGTTGCTCACGATGCGCACCTAAAGCAGAAATATAACTGGTGAATGTATGATTGAGGCAGAGCAAACGGAACGCGGCCTCACGTGTTTGTGCCGTCACGTCGGGCTCGCTGGACATATTCGACACCACGGAGGCCAGCTCAGCATCGCGGTTATGGGCATCGCGACGGGCAATCCGATATGCCAGTCGATTATCGCGTCCCTGATGGTACTGCTCCAGGATGGCGTCAAGATAGCGACAGTTTGCATCGGTCGCTCTTTCCATCACTCGCGGGAGGTTTCGGAAACGCCAGTCCGGCCAGATAAAGCTCACTGCCGCCCAAGCGATGGCGCAGCCGATGAGCGTATCAATCACCCTGGGGAGGGCGACTTCAAACCCTTCGCCGAGCAAGTTGAAGCACAGCAGAACCAGCAGCGTGATAAACATAGTGGCGTGGGCATACTGGACGTTGCGAAAGGCAAAGAACAGAACGCCGGTGATCACCAGTAAAATAAGCTGACCTTCCAGCGACGGAACAAACCATAAAATCGGGATACCAATCGCCACCCCGACCAGGGTACCGATAATCCTCAGCGCCAGGCGGTGCCGCGTGGCGTTGTAGTTTGGCTGACAAACAAACAGGCTGGTCAGCAGGATCCAGTAACCGTGATGCATACCGGTTATCTGAATGATCGCGTAGCCGACGCACAGAACCAGAGACATCCTGACCGCATGGCGAAACAGCGCCGATTCGGGAGTAAAGTTACGACTCAGACGCAGCCAGATATCGCTGAACCCGTGCGGACTGTCATCGGCGAGCTGGCTCTCCGATTCGTTACGCGGCATAGCCTGCGCCTGTTCTGATTCAATTGTTGCCAGTTGTGCATCGATGGCGCGCAAATTAGCCAGTAAAAATCCCAGCGTTTTCAGCAGATCGGCGGAGGCGCCGTTTGCCCGCATTCGCTCAAGCGCGGCGTCGAGATGCGTGAAGGCGCGTTCAAAATGCGGATCGTGCTGATAGGGGACGCGCAACAAAATACAGCGCGACAGTTGCAGACAGGCCTGGCCCTGCATCGACATCAGGCGTTGAAAGCGGAACATCACGTCGCTGTGACGGAAATGGTCACGTAGCGTCTGGTATTGAATATGCGAGGAGCTGGCGCGCTCATGAATATCCTGCGCCACAAAGTAGTAATGCAGAGTTCGCCGTGTGCCGCGCTGCCCCCGGTCGCCGCGCAGGCGAGTCAACAGGGACACTTTCGTCTGATTCAGTGTCGCCATCAGTTGGCCGTTGGCCAGCGCTAAGTCATAAAGCGGTGCCTGGCTTTCATTTTCAATATCCGGGTCAAAAAGCCGTGACTTCAGCTCCAGATAGTGCGCCAGTTGCTCATAGCTGCGTGCCAGATTGTCCTGCAAGGGACGAATTGGGAACAGCAAATGACCGATAAGCGTCAGCCCGTTGTACCAGATAGCGCCCGCCAGCAGCAGAAGCGGTTGCTGATACCATTGGGCGTACAACGACGCCCCAAGCATGGTGTAAATGGCGATCAGCAATGCGCCAAAGGCAATTGTCGCATAACGCTGCCCTAAACCGCCGAGCAGGATAAAACCGCTGGTAGAGAGCGTCAGTCCGATGGCGAACAGCCATGGGTAAGGAAACAGTAGCTCGACTGACGCAGAGGCGATAAAAAAGCAGATTAGCGTAATGATCAGGTTGCGCAGACGACCCGCGAGACGATCGTCCAGATCGGTCAGCGCTGCTGCCACCATCCCCAGCGTCAGGGGGATGGTCAGTTTGACATCACCCAACCACCAGGGCAGCGCTGTTGTTCCGCAGAGGGCGATAAAAATACGCACGTAATACAGCCAGGTGCTGTTCCAGGTATAGCGGCGAAGCAGGGGACTTAACATACTGACTTAGCGTCCTGATGACTCAAAACGGCGACGGGCGTTCGCTTCGCGTGCTGCACGTGCAACTTCTACGGAGACAACGCGACGTCCCACTGGCCAGAGTGCAATCGCGGCAATCTTAAAGTTCGCAATGCCAACCGGAATACCAATGATCGTGATGCATTGGGTGATACCTGCGGCGATGTGCATCAGACACAGCCACCAGCCGAAGAAGATCAGCCAGAAAATATTCAGCAGCGTCCCGCCCGTATTCATCAGCACACTTTTACCCGCCGGATCCAGTTCATCAACATGAACCGCTTCGTTTCCGTAAGGCAGCAGCGACAACCTAGTGATTTCCCAGCATGAGCGGGTGAGCGGCAGGGTGAAGATCAGCACTATACTGACCAGCGTTGCCAGGAACCAGGACAGCGTGGTGGCAAAACCCCCCAACACAAAATTCAAAATATTCAGAACGGTACGCATAAACCCTCGATTGATTCTGGTTTTCTGTGATTTCCGGCAATTGTAACGTTTTTTTGGGCTGGAGCACGTATTCTCTGGCGGTTACACTGAGAAGAAATACGCTTTGTCTGGATCGGCTGAGTCATGGAACTGAAAGCAACGTCTATAGGTAAACGTCTGGCGCAACACCCGTACGATCGGGCGGTGATCCTTAATGCCGGCATTAAGGTATCGGGCGATCGCCATGAATATCTCATTCCCTTCAATCAGTTACTGGCGATTCATTGTAAGCGCGGGCTGGTGTGGGGTGAGCTGGAATTTGTGCTGCCGGACGAAAAAGTGGTGCGACTGCATGGCACCGAGTGGGCAGAAACTCAGCGCTTCCATCACCATCTGAATAGCCGCTGGCAGCAGTGGAGCCAGGAAATGAGTGAAGTTGCGGCTGGCGTACTGCAGGAGCAACTGGATTTGATTGCGGCCCGAACCGGGCAAAATGCCTGGCTGACGCGCGAGCAGACGACGGGATTACAGCAACAGATCCTGCAGGCGTTTGCTGCGCTGCCGTTACCGGTTAATCGGCTGGAAGAGTTTGAGAACTGTCGCGATGCGCTGCGACAGTGCCAGGCGTGGCTGAAAGATATCGAGGCATGTCGCCTGCAGCATAACCAGGCGTATACCGAAACGATGTTGACGGAATACGCCGATTTTTTCCAGAAGGTGGAATCGTCACCGCTCAATCCGGCTCAGGCCAGAGCGGTCGTCAATGGCGAACATTCTTTGCTGGTGCTGGCTGGGGCCGGTAGCGGTAAAACATCCGTGCTGGTGGCGCGGGCGGGCTGGCTGCTGGCGCGGGGCGAAGCGGCCGCAGAACAGATCCTGCTACTGGCTTTTGGTCGCAAAGCGGCGCAGGAGATGGATGAGCGTATTCGTGAGCGGCTGCATACCGAGGAGATAACGGCGCGGACGTTCCATGCCCTGGCGCTGCACATCATTCAGCAGGGCAGCAAAAAAGTACCGACCATTAGTAAGCTTGAAAATGACACCGCCGCGCGAAATAAACTATTCATCAGCACCTGGCGTCAACAATGCAGCGAGAAAAAAGCGCAGGCGAAGGGCTGGCGACAGTGGCTGGAAGAGGAAATGGCGTGGACGGTGCCGGAAGGCAATTTCTGGGACGATGAAAAACTACAGCGGCGTCTTGCCTCGCGTCTGGATCGCTGGGTGAGCCTGATGCGCATGCATGGCGGAGCCCAGGCGGAGATGATTGCCAGCGCACCGGAGGAGATTCGGGATCTGTTTGGAAAGCGTGTGAAGCTGATGGCGCCATTGCTGAAAGCCTGGAAAAGTGCGCTGAAAGCGGAAAACGCCGTCGATTTTTCAGGTCTGATTCATCAAGCCATTGTGATTCTGGAAAAAGGGCGTTTTGTCAGTCCGTGGAAGCATATTCTGGTGGATGAATTTCAGGATATCTCCCCGCAGCGTGCCGCGCTGCTGGCTGCATTGCGTAAGCAAAATAGCCATACCACGTTGTTCGCCGTCGGGGATGACTGGCAGGCTATTTATCGTTTTAGCGGCGCGCAGCTTTCCTTAACGACTGCGTTTCATCAGACCTTCGGCGACGGTGACCGTTGCGATCTCGACACCACTTATCGTTTCAACAATCGCATTGGCGAAATCGCTAACCGCTTTATTCAGCAGAACCCACATCAACTCAAGAAACCGCTTAATAGTCTGACGACGGGAGATAAGAAAGCCGTTACGTTGCTGGATGACACGCAGCTTGATGCGTTGTTGGATAAGATCTCCGGTTATGCGAAAGCCGACGAGCGGATTCTGGTGCTGGCGCGTTATCACCATCTGAAACCGGCCAGTCTCGAAAAGGCGGCAACCCGTTGGCCTAAGCTGCAACTTGATTTCATGACCATCCACGCCAGCAAGGGGCAACAGGCGGATTACGTTATCATTGTCGGGCTACAGGAAGGGAGCGATGGGTTCCCGGCACCGGCGCGTGAATCCATCATGGAAGAGGCGTTGCTGCCGGTTGTGGAAGATTTTCCGGATGCGGAAGAGCGGCGGTTGCTTTACGTTGCCCTGACCCGCGCCCGCCATCGGGTCTGGCTGCTGTACAACAAAGCGACCCCCTCACGCTTCGTGGAGGATCTCAAAGACCTGGACGTGCCGTTGGTAAGAAAACCGTAAGCAATAGGCGACGCCCGTCGCCTGCGCGGGATTACTTGAGGCGTTCAGCCAGATAACGCGGATAGTCCGGAATGAGCACGTCAACGGCATCATTGAAGTGTGGCGACTGGATAATGAAATCCGCCGTGGCGACGTTGGTGGCGACAGGGATATTCCAGACGGTCGCCAGGCGCAGCAACGCTTTCACATCCGGATCGTGCGGAACCGCGTTAAGCGGATCCCAAAAGAAAATCAGCACATCAATTTTCCCTTCAGAAATCAACGCGCCAACCTGCTGATCGCCGCCCATCGGACCGCTCAGCATGGCGTTAACGTCCATACCCGTCGCGCGTTGAATAAGATTTCCGGTCGTCCCGGTGGCGTAGAGCACATGTTTTTCCAGCAACGGCTGGTGGCGTTCTACCCAGCTCATCAACATCTTTTTGCAGTGATCGTGTGCAACCAGCGCAATGTGCTTACGCGCCGGCAAAGTGCGAGTCGTCAGTTCCATCATTCAGTTCCATTGTGGGTTTTGCTACAGAGTACTGAATGTGCCTGATGCTGCAAGAGAAAGACGAAAAAAAAAGCCGGACGGAACAAAACATCAGGACGAGGGCTGTTTCTCCGCCCATTGCAGAAAGCTATTACGCGTTTGCGGGTCCGCCTGGCGAAACCAGTATTTCAGACGCTGTTCTGTGAGCGTCTGAGATTGCGGCGGGATGGTATCCAGTTCTGAGACCCCCGAAAGCAGAGTGCTGTCGTCGGCCATCATCGTCGCGAACTGGGGTAAGGAAGCACGTTTTGCCGATTTATTGTAGCGCTCCGTTTCTGCCTCAAAATCAATGGCTTTAGTTTTTGAGGTAATGGCGAGGATATCCAGTTGTACCGGGATCGGCATCGCATTGCCATCCAGTAATTCCAGCCGTGGCGCCACGTCAAAATGGCTGGCGTCGCGGTCGCTTTCCAGGCGCGGAAGGTGAAAATTAACCTGCTCCACGCGCTGAGTGTCAAAACTGATCACCAGCGGCGGGGAAATGTAGAGCTGTTCTGCATGGCTGGGGAGGCGGATTGTCTTCTCAACCCGAAAAACAAGTTGATGGGGCCCATTATCGAGCTCAATGCTGTCCGCGCCGCGCAGGAGTGAACTGGAGACCTTCTTGCCGTCCAGTACCAGCAGGTCAATGTCGGTTGAAAGACGAAGAGTGGTAGCGAAAACCGTGACCGGCAAGCAGAGGGCTATCATCAGGGTCACAGTGCCGGTTTTCATAGGGTTCTCCTGTCCAAGGACCGCCGGGTAAGAATGTATCAAAATTTTTCGATAATCATGTTTACTAACATATAGACATATTTTGGTGTTTTGCTCTCATACTTACGGGTGGGACGCATGGTTGGGTTGTCAGGATTGTCGTACACTTTGCAAAACAGCCTGGAGAATGATGATGAAAGAGACCGATATTGCTGGCATTTTAACCTCGACCCGAACCATTGCATTGGTTGGCGCAAGCGATAAGCCTGACCGTCCAAGCTACCGCGTGATGAAGTATTTACTCGATCAGGGCTATCACGTGATTCCGGTTTCCCCGAAGGTTGCCGGTAAAACCTTGTTAGGGCAGAAGGGCTACGCGACGCTGGCGGACGTGCCGGAAAAAGTGGATATGGTGGATGTGTTCCGTAATTCAGAAGCGGCATGGGGCGTCGCTCAGGAAGCGATTGCGATTGGCGCGAAAACGCTGTGGATGCAATTGGGCGTGATTAATGAGCAAGCTGCGGTGCTGGCGCGCGAAGCGGGATTGATGGTGGTGATGGATCGCTGCCCGGCGATTGAGATCCCACGACTGGGGTTAACGAAGTAAGTCGACGAGTCTGGCGGCCGAAAGAAGACAGGCCCGAGAAGCAATGCGCCATCGGGCCCTGGTAAGGATCAGTTACGCAGGCGAGGGGCCTGCAACTGTTTACGAATGGTCTGAGCAAGCTCATCCATCGAAGGCTGTTCAGGATGCTCGTCCTGCGTTTCGCTGCTTAGCTGCGCTTCGGCAAGATAGGTATGCACTGGACGACCGTCATCATCTTCCATCACCACGTGATACCACGGAGCGGCGCGAAGCTCGTCGTTGACCGCCAACTCATCAGGTGACGGCTCTGCAAGCGAATAGACCGGGTCGATATCCACGACCACTCCGAGATATCCTAACAGGGAATGGCGGACCTGCTGGCCGATACCGAATTTGCTGGCAATCATAGTCACCTCCCGGGAAATCATTACTCTCGATATGAGGGTAAAATTCCACTTTTCAAGTTACATGACGCGACAGGCAAACCCTTTCAGATACAGCCCTTCCGGGTAGGTAGCGATCACGGGATGATCGGCGGCCTGACGGAACTGCTCTATAAATTGTACATCACGCCCTGCATCAATTGCGGCATCGGCGATGATTTTCTGAAATAAATCTGTTGTCATCAGGCCGGAACAGGAGAACGTCAACAGCACGCCGCCCGGATTCAGCAACTGGATCGCCAGCATGTTGATATCCTTGTAACCCCGACATGCCCCCATCAACTGGCTTTTGTTTTCGACAAACTTCGGCGGATCCATCACGATGACATCAAACTTTTCGCCACGAACGCGATAGGTTCGTAACAGTTTAAAGACATCGTCACGGACAAATTCTGCCTTGCTGAGATCGAGTTTGTTGAGTTCAACGTTCTGTTTCGCAATATCCAGCGCTTCCTGGGAGGTATCGACGCTGATCACCTGACGGCAACCGCCCATCAGTGCAGAAACAGCAAAACCTCCGGTGTAGGAGAAGCAATTGAGCACCCGCTGGTTTTCGACATAACGGCGCGTCGCCAGACGGCTGTCACGCTGATCGAGGTAATAACCGGTTTTGTGACCGCCCTGAATATCCACCAGCAGCTTCATACCGTGCTCTTCAATTGGCAGCAGTGCAGGGGGGATCTCACCGGTGACCGGGCCTTGCGTCAGCTCCATCCCCTCTTTTTTACGTACCGCGACATCGCTACGGTCATAAATCGCACATTCCGGGTAGAGCGCTTGCAGCGCGCTAATCAATGCGGCACGCTGATATTCCGCGCCAGCGCTGAGCAGTTGCAGCACCAGGAAATGACCGAAGCGGTCGATGGTTATGCCCGGCAAGCCGTCGGATTCTCCGGCGATCAAACGATAGCTGTCCAGACCATCTTTTTTCGCCAGCCAGTCGCGCCATTGCTGCGCCTGTTGCAGACGGCGGGTGAAGAAGGCGATATCGACAGACTCGTTCTTGTCGAAGGTCCAGACGCGTGCGCGGATTTGCGACGCCGGGGAAAAGGCGCCACGGGCTAACCATTTACCCTGATGGTCAACAATGTCGATGGTTTCACCGAGGTTGGCTTTACCTTCCATACGGGCAACGGCACCAGAAAAGACCCACGGATGGCGGCGAAGTAATGATTTTTCGCGCCCTTTGGCTAACACTAAACGTACACTCATAATTAACGGTTCTGTCGAATCAAAGAAATGGGCGCCATTGTCCTGAGTTTTACCCGGATTTGCAACGCGCCCGAGGATGTGAAGGAGAATAACAATGTCGAGAGTCTGCATTATCGCGTGGGTTTATGGCCGGGTTCAGGGCGTGGGATTTCGTTATACCACGCAGCAGGAGGCACGGCGTCTGAGCTTAACCGGTTACGCCAGGAATAGGGATGATGGCAGCGTGGAGGTGGTTGCCAGCGGCGAAGCGGAGCAGGTCGACAAATTACTTAAATGGCTCAAGGACGGCGGCCCGCGTTCTGCCCGGGTAGACAGAGTCCTGAGTGAACCGCACCGTCCTCGAGAGGCGTTTACCGGTTTTAGTATTCGTTATTAAATACACTTCACCGGTTTTGGCAGGCCAGCAATTTTAGTGGCCTGTTTTGCCGGGCCTTTTGGAAACAGACGATACAGATAACGGCTGTTGCCTTTCTCCTCGCCAAACTTATTCGCCATCGCTTTGACTAACATACGAATCGCAGGCGAGGTATTAAACTCCAGATAAAAGTCGCGCACAAAACGCACCACTTCCCAGTGTTCCGGGGAGAGGATAATTCCCTCGTTTTCAGCAATGACCACCGCCATCGGCTCGCTCCACTGCGCGCTATCTTTCAGATAGCCGTCGGCGTCGGTAGCGATTTCTTTACCTTCAAAGATCAACATAATTCTTCACTGCGTTAGACAACCTGGCGGCAGTTTACCAAAAAACAAAGCCCCGCATAAGCGGTGGACTGACCCCATAAATCTGGACAGTTTATATTAAGCGGCCTTCAGAGCCTGGGCCCGGTACTCTACCGGACTCAGGCCTTTTAGTTTCAGGCTTATCCGCTCGTTGTTGTAGTAACGGATATAATCCTCTATCGCCTTCCTCAGTTCGCTGATATTGCTGAACTGACTCAGGTAAAAACACTCCGATTTCAGCGTCCCGAAGAAGTTTTCCATCACGGCATTATCCAGACAGTTTCCTTTTCGGGACATACTTTGCGTCATGCCCTGCGCCTTTAACTTTGCCTGATAGCCTGCCATCCGATATTGCCAGCCCTGATCTGTGTGCAGCAAGGGGGCGTCGTCTGGTCCGAGCTTTAAGAACGCATCCCGCAGCATGGTATTAACCATCTCCATCACCGGCCTTTCCGACAGGCTGTAGGAGATTATTTCCCGGTTAAAAAGATCGAGTACCGGCGACAGGTACAGCTTTTTACCCTGCAGCGAGAACTCTGTAACATCCGTAACCCATTTTTCATTGGCTTTTGATGCACTGAAGTTCCTGCTCAGGATATTGGGGGCTGCCTTGCCTGTTTCCCCCTTCCATGAGCGGTATTTCTTCGCCCTTATCAGAGACCGGAGCGACAGCTCTGTCATCAGCCGCTGCACGGTTTTATGGTTCACCAGCAGACCCTGCTTTCTCAGCGAAAGCGTGATCCTGCGGTAGCCATAACGGCCTTTGTGCCAGGCGTATATCTCACGGATTTTATCTTTCAGCCCGGCATGCCTGTCCACCTGCTTCAGGGCATTCATATTGTAATACCATGTACTGCGGGACATGCCTGCCGCGCGCAGGAGGTCTCGCAGAGCGTGCTTATGCCTCAGTTCACTGATTATCAGGGCTTGCTGCCGTTTTTTTCGCTCTGAACCAAGGCCTTCAACTTTTTTAGATAGGCATTCTCTGCCCGCAGGTAACGGAGTTCAGCCCGGAGTTCTTCGGGGGAGAGTTTTTCCAGTTCTTTATCTGTAGGGGATGGGGGGATTTTTTGTTTTGTCATTTTTCCAGGCCGCCCGCGTTGAATGTTTAGCAGTCCTTCCGCTCCGGCATCGTTGTACACGCAGACCCAGTGTCGGACAAGCGTTTCTGCAGAGAGATTAAACCGGGCAGCTGCTTCACGCATCGTCAGGTGGTCACGGATAACCGCCCGGACGACGACGAGTTTAAATTCAGCTGAATGATGTTTATTTTTCCCTGACAGCCCTTCCATACCGTGGAGTTGCCACGCCCTGACCCAGCGACGGACGGAAGTTCTTTCAACACCAAAACGGTCGGCTGTACGCTCTTCTCCGTCTTTTCCGGACAAATAATGATTAACCACAGCCAGTTTTGTTTCAGGGGAATATTTTGGCTTTGCCATAAAAAACTGCACCTTACTCAGTTGAGTGTCCAACTTTTGGGGTGCAGTCCAGCGGGGCCGAGAGGGATGACAGGGCTCATCACAATACCGGACAAGCAGAGATCACCTCATTAAAAACCTGGAAAATCAATTCATTGATTTTTCGGCTGATAACCACAAAGAAGGAAAAACCACGTTTTTTCCTTCTTTGTCAGTAGTCTCAGCCCCGCATAAGCGGGGCCGGGTGTCATGCCGGATTGCCGTTAATCGCGACTGGCGAAGCCCAAAATGCTGAGCAGGCTGACAAAGATGTTGTACAGCGAAACGTAGAGGCTAACCGTTGCGCGGATATAGTTGGTTTCACCGCCACGGATGATGTTGCTGGTTTCAAACAGGATTGCGCCTGAAGAAATCAGGATAAACACCGCGCTGATCGCCAGGTGCAGCGCTGGCAGTTGCAGGAAGATGTTAGCAACCATACCAATCAGTACCACCACAATACCGGCCATCAGCATGCCGCCGAGGAAGGACATGTCTTTGCGGGTGGTCAGCACGTAGGCGGAGCAGCAGAAAAACACCAGCGCGGTGCCGCCCAGCGCCATCCCGATCACGTCGCCCATTCCAGCGGACAGGTAAGCGTTCAGAATCGGCCCAAGGATGTAACCGAGGAAACCAGTGAAGGCAAACGCGGAAATAATACCGCTTGGCTTGTTCGCCGTTTTATAGGTCAGGAACATCAGCCCGTACATCCCCACCAGCGTCAGAATCAGACCCGGAGAAGGCAGCATCAGCACGGTGCTGGCGGTGGCGGTGATCGCCGAAAATGCCAGCGTCAGGCTCAGCAGAAAATAGGTATTACGCAGTACTTTGTGCGTGCTAAGTAGCGATGTACGGTCATGTGATGAACTAACAATACGATCCATGAGTCACTCTCTTATGACAGATGTAATTAATGATGGAGGATAATGAAAACACAGACGACGACACAGCGCTTTTACCCATCTTTACTCATTTGATCTAAATCAGGTTTCATCGTGGGTAACAGTAAATAGCTGATAAAGTATGAGTGTCGTGCTGAATAAATGGTCAATCTGTTGTTATTTCAGGCTATTAACAGCATTTTGACTGTTTTTCAGGCAAACGAACACATTCGGGCTTTACACAGCGCATCGGGATGTTTATAGTGCGCCTCATTCCGGAAGTGTGGCCGAGCGGTTGAAGGCACCGGTCTTGAAAACCGGCGACCCGAAAGGGTTCCAGAGTTCGAATCTCTGCGCTTCCGCCAGATTAAACAAGGGGTTACCGAAAGGTAGCCCCTTTGTTTTTTGGGCTGTTGGTATAGTGTTGGTATATTCACTTGGTATATTTCCCCATACAGCCAATGAAATCAGTCATCTTTTTTCATCATCGGGATGTCCAGTGTTGGTGAAATTTTAACCCTTCTGTCATAGGTCACAACCTGGCTTTCGGTCATGTGCCCACTGAACAATTGCTTCTCCTTACTGCTTCCCTCGTAATCAGAAATTGCTTTGGCTTTGATATCGTGAAATGTTCCCGGTATGTTCCTTCCAAGTTTTATCGCTGCTGCTTTTTTGGCGTTATTCCACCAGGTGTTGAATGTTTTTTTATTCATTTTTCCGCCGCTGGGGGACGGAATCACGTAACCTTCCGATGATTTATTTGCAAGGCTCCTGCTTGCCAAAGCAACTGCCGCCTGTAAGCGCGGAGTCCACTTCTTGATCTGTTTCTTTCCTGTTTTGTTCTGTTCAATAAAAATACCGTCTGCGCGTAGATCACGTATTTTTAAATCAAATACATCCCCCTCGCGCGCTGCGCAAAGATAAGAGATTTCCATTGCCACCTGGACTTCCACTCGGGCGTTTTCATAAATGGCTAAATAGTCCTCGTCAGGGATGTAAACGTCACGATCAACAAGGGTAAACTTACGAATTCCTCGGCATGGATTACCCTTCACGTAACCACGTTCAAATCCCCATCCAAAAACGCGGGACATACTGGACACTTCCTGGTTAGCCTGGTTCTTACTGGACATACCGCGTTGATCCATATAGATCCACCGAAGCAACAAAACTTGCCACCCGCCTGGACGCCGCAAAGCACACCGCAGATCTTGCCGCTGCCGTCAGAAGCAAAACAGCCAGAGCCGACGCCGGAATGCTCGCCGACATGCTCGGAGATATTGCAGCAGAAGCTAAACGTTATGCTGCAATCGCTGACGAACGCTACATTGCAGGAGTGACTTGTCAACGTACATATGAATCCTTAAGGCAAACTAAAAGTGTATTGCAGAGGGATGAATCAAAATAAAATTCATCAATTAACATAAAAACATGTGCAGTAGCAGAGTGTTACTGCCTTACAAAACTATATCTTGCTATGTAGTGTTAATCATGCGTTAATGGGGCTCTGGTTTGTTACAAATTTATCTGAAGCAGTCACTGTAATAATTTTATTATTTGTTCCTATTGAGATTTCCTTGTCGGCTTTTTCTCTCTGATAATTTTTTTCGGACCATTCTGCCCAAGGGCTTACTCAAAAAAGGTAATGATTATGTCTAACAAAATGACTGGTTTAGTTAAATGGTTCAATCCTGAAAAAGGGTTTGGTTTTATCACTCCAAAAGATGGTAGTAAGGATGTATTTGTACATTATTCTGCTATCCAAAGTAACGATTTTAAGACGCTGAATGAGAATCAGGAAGTCGAGTTTGGTGTTGAACAGGGCCCTAAAGGTCCCTCGGCAGTTAATGTCGTAGCCCTTTAAGGAAACTGTTATTACTAATAATATTCACTTCAGATGTCCTTGTTGCCATGGGTCTCAGTACAGAACATCATCTTTTGATGTCACAGATAGCAATCCTTTCGGCGCGAAATGTATTTTTTGCAAAACTACAATGATTACATTCGATAATATTGCAATGTACATTCGTTCTGGTCAGTCTCCATTAGATTTCAGAAAATAAAAATCAGGCCCCTTATGGGGCCTTTTTTATGCGGTTCTTATTGACAGGGTGTACACGGGAGAATTATGAAAAAAGTGATAGTGTTTTTTAATTCAGAATCCGCGGTAGTAGTATCAGTAATGAAGGGTATTACTACAATAATGCGCGAGTACCCTAATGGGGAAAAAGCACATCTACAAGTAATGTCTGCAGGTTTTCCTTCTATAACCGGAGATCATAAGATTGTTTATGTTGCCTCAGACCGGGATGTTACTTCTGAAGAAATTCTTGAAGCAGCATCAAAACTCTTTAAATGATTACTGTTCATACCTTTATGATTGTGGCTAAAGTAGTAAATGGTTGTTTGATTATTGAGCGAACTTAGTATAAACAATATGCACTAACCCCTTGATTATTGAAACTTTCCAACTTATCGTTTATAGATACCAATGGTTGTTCAAGTTATCACATGAATCATGGGATCTGCCGGGCATAGATGCCAATACAGACCAGAAGAGGTGCATGATGAAAATCGAAGAGTTAAAAAGAAAAACTGAAGCGGATATTTCTGATTTCATTACTAAAAAAATAACTGAGCTCAAAAAAAAGACAGGTAAAGAAGTTGCTGATATCCAGTTTACTGCTCGGGAAAAAATGACTGGACTGGAAAGCTATGACATAAAAATTAATTTAATCTAATCGTCATCGACGGCCAGTTCTAATAAAAGCATCATCTTTCTCAAGAGATGATGCTTTTTTATTTCGGCATTTGAAGTTGAGTAAGTGATTCAGCTTGAACTTCATCACATTTTGTTTGCTTTGTTTTTGTGGGTCCTTTCTGGCGATCTGGTCTGTTACGGGGCGGCGTCCGCGCAGATTCTCGCTATTTATGAAAATTTTCGGGTTTTTGCCGTTTCCGTTCTTCTTCTCGCTAATTCATTGTTTTAAAAGAAAACACCCCCTCAAAAGAAAGGAAACGTTAAGCCAGAAAAATGGGTAAAAAACCCGAGATCGTTTCCGTTCTCTGTTTTTGCGCACGGAGTGAGCTATGGAGGTCAACAAAAAGCGGCTTTCTGACATCTTCGGTGTCAGTGTGCGCACGATCCAGAACTGGCAGGATCAGGGGATGCCGGTTGCGCGCGGTGGTGGAAAAGGTAACGAAGTACTCTATGACTCAGCCGCAGCTATCGAGTGGTATTCCGCGCGCGACGCGGAGATTGAGAATGAGAAATTACGGAAAGAGGTAGAGGATCTTCGCATTGCTTCGGAATCCGACCTCCAGCCAGGCACGATTGAATATGAGCGGCACCGGCTTACCCGAGCACAGGCTGACGCCCAGGAGCTAAAAAATGCCAAAGATACCGCTGAGGTGGTGGAGACCGCATTCTGCACGTTCGTGCTGTCACGGATCGCCGGTGAAATAGCCTGTATTCTCGATGGGATCCCTCTGTCGGTTCAACGGCGTTTTCCGGAACTGGAAAACCGACATATTGATTTCCTCAAAAAGGACATCATCAAAGCCATGAACAAAGCAGCTGCGCTGGATGAAATCATACCGGGGTTGCTGAGTGAATATATCGAACAGTCAGGTTAAGGGACTGCAGCACTCTGCGCGTGCGGGGCTTCATTCTCTGTACAGGCCAGAGCCGCAGACGGCAGTTGAATGGGCTGATACCCATTATTATCTCCCGAAAGAATCTGCTTATCAGGAAGGGCGCTGGGAAACATTGCCTTTTCAGCGCGCGATCATGAATGCGATGGGAAACGACTATATCCGCGAGGTGAACGTCGTTAAATCTGCCCGTGTTGGCTATTCAAAAATGTTGCTCGGGGTTTATGCATATTTTATTGAGCATAAACAGCGAAACTCCCTGATCTGGCTTCCTACCGACGGCGACGCCGAAAACTTCATGAAGTCGCATGTTGAGCCGACTATCCGGGATATTCCTTCACTGCTTTCACTGGCACCGTGGTACGGCAAAAAGCACCGTGACAACACGCTCAGTATGAAGCGTTTTTCTAACGGTCGCGGCTTCTGGTGCCTGGGCGGAAAGGCGGCAAAAAACTACCGTGAAAAATCAGTGGATATTGCCGGATACGATGAGCTCGCAGCATTCGACGACGATATTGAAAAAGAGGGATCTCCGACCTTTCTCGGTGATAAGCGTATTGAGGGTTCGGTGTGGCCCAAATCAATCCGCGGCTCTACGCCCAAAGTGAAAGGAACATGCCAGATTGAACGTGCTGCAAAAGAGTCAGAACACTTCATGCGTTTCCACGTTGCCTGCCCGCACTGCGGCGAGGAGCAATATCTTAAGTTTGGTGATAAAGAAACGCCATTCGGGCTGAAGTGGACGCCCGGTGAACCGGCCAGTGTTTTTTACCTTTGTGAACATAACGCCTGCGTGATTAAACAGCAGGAACTGGACTTTACTGAGGCCAGGTACATCTGTGATACCACAGGGATCTGGACGCGTGACGGTTTATCCTGGTTTTCATCAACAGGCGCAGAAATTGACCCGCCGGACAGCGTGACGTTTCACATCTGGACGGCATACAGCCCGTTCACTACCTGGGTACAGATCGTCAAGGACTGGATCAAAACGAAGGGGGATACCGGAAAGCGCAAAACCTTCGTGAATACCACGCTGGGTGAAACGTGGGAGCCGAAAATCGGTGAACGGCCTGACGCGGATGTGATGGCTGAGCGTAAGGAACACTTTGAAGCCTCAGTCCCTGATCGGGTTGCCTATCTGACCGCCGGGATCGACTCCCAGCTTGATCGATACGAAATGCGCGTCTGGGGATGGGGGCCTGGCGAAGAAAGCTGGCTCATTGACCGGCAGATCATCATGGGCCGTCATGATGATGAGGCGACGCTTCTCAGGGTTGATGAGGCGATCAACAAAACATATCCCCGACAGAATGGCGTTGAAATGTCGATATCCCGTATCTGCTGGGATATCGGCGGTATTGATCCCACCATTGTCTATAACCGCTCGAAAAAGCATGGTCTGTTCCGTGTGATCCCGATAAAAGGGGCATCCGTTTACGGCAAGCCCGTCGCGAATATGCCTCGCAAGCGCAACAAGAACGGTGTCTATCTGACGGAAGTCGGTACTGATACCGCGAAAGAGCAGATTTACAACCGTTTCACCCTGGTAGCCGAAGGTGATGAACCGTTGCCGGGGGCCGTTCACTTCCCCAACAACCCTGATATCGCCGGGTGGAGTTTACGGTGACTTCGGTGAGCGACCTTAAAAAATACATTGCTGATCTGGAGGTTCAGGTCGGTATCACTCAACGTCGCCGGGGGCCGGCAGGATTTTACGTATGAAAACACCTGCACTTTTGGGGCCGGACGGCAGGACGTCGTTACGGGAATACGCCGGTTATCACGGCGGTGGTCATGGTTTTGGTGGTCAACTCAGGGGGTGGCAACCGCAGAGCGAAAGCCCTGATGCGGCGTTACTGCCCAATTTTGCGCGCGGTAACGCCCGCGCAGACGATCTGGTCAGGAATAACGGCTATGCCGCAAATGCGATACAACTGCACCAGGATCATATCGTTGGTTCATTCTTTCGCCTGAGCCACCGTCCGAGCTGGCGTTTTCTTGGCATTTCTGAAGAGGACGCCCGGGCTTTCTCCCGCGAGGTGGAAGCCGCGTGGAAAGAGTTTGCCGAAGACGACAACTGCTTTATCGATGCGGAGCGCAAACGCACTTTCACGATGATGATCCGTGAAGGCGTGGCAATGCACTCCTTTAATGGTGAATTGTGTGTGCAGCCCGCGTGGGACAGCAGCACCGGACGACTTTTCCGTACACAGTTCAAAATGGTCAGTCCGAAGCGCATCAGTAATCCGAATAACACGGGCGACACGCGAAACTGTCGTGCCGGTGTGGCGGTGAACAACACCGGGGCGGCGGTGGGGTATTACGTCAGCGATGATGGTTATCCTGGCTGGATGCCGCAGAAATGGACGTATATTCCGCGTGAGCTGGCTGGTGGGCGCACTTCATTCATTCACATTTTTGAACCGCTGGAGGACGGTCAGACCCGCGGCGCCAACCAGTTTTACAGCGTCATGGAGCAAATGAAGATGCTCGATACGTTGCAGAACACACAGTTACAGAGCGCTATCGTGAAGGCAATGTATGCTGCCACTATCGAGAGTGAACTCGATACCCAGACCGCGATGGATTTTATTCTCGGCGCTGATAATAAAGAGCAGCAGAACAAATTCACGGGCTGGCTGGCGGAAATGGCGTCGTACTACTCTGCGGCGCCGGTTCGCCTGGGTGGGGCTAAAGTACCGCACCTTATGCCGGGTGATTCCCTGAATCTCCAGTCGCCACCGAACGCGGATAACGGCTATTCGGTCTTCGAACAGTCGCTGTTGAGGTACATCTCTGCCGGGCTTGGTGTTTCGTTTGAACAACTGTCCCGGAATTACTCCCAGATGAGTTACTCCACCGCCCGCGCCAGCGCCAATGAATCATGGGCGTTTTTTATGGGGCGCCGGAAATTCGTGGCGTCCCGTCAGGCGTGCATGATGTTTCTCTGCTGGCTGGAGGAGGCCATTATCCGTCGGGTTGTGACATTGCCTTCCCGGGCGAGGTTCAGCTTTCAGGAAGCGCGAAGCGCCTGGGGAAACTGCGACTGGATTGGTTCCGGGCGCATGGCTATTGATGGACTGAAAGAGGTTCAGGAAGCGGTCATGCTGATCGAAGCGGGCCTCAGTACTTATGAAAAAGAGTGCGCCAAACGCGGTGAAGATTATCAGGAAATTTTCGCGCAGCAGGTTCGCGAAACGATGGAGCGCCGCGCCGCCGGGCTCAAACCGCCTTCATGGGCTGCTGCTGCCTTCCAGTCCGGGTTAGAGAATTCCACTAAGGAGGAGAAAGATGACGCCCGAGCTGCGTAATCTCCCGCATATTGCCAGCCTGGCTTTTAATGAGCCGCTGCTACTTGAACCCGCCTATGCGCGGGTTTTCTTTTGCGCGCTGGCGGGCCAGTTGGGTATTACCCGTCTGACAGATACCGTTTCCGGCGTCACTCTCAGCGGTGAACAGATTGCTGAACCTCTTGCGCTGTTTGGTGACGATGAAGAGATGGGGCCGCGCCCGTCACGCAGTTACCAGGTGATCGACGGTATCGCGGTTTTGCCGGTTTCTGGCACGCTGGTGAGTAAAACCCGTTCGCTGCAACCGTATTCAGGTATGACGGGTTACAACGGCATTATTGCCCGCTTGCAACAGGCTATCAGTGATCCCGGCGTGGACGGCATTCTTCTGGATATGGATACACCTGGCGGCATGGTATCCGGTGCTTTTGACTGCGCTGACATTATTGCCCGTCTGCGGGATATCAAACCGGTCTGGGCGCTGGCGAACGACATGAACTGTAGCGCCGGGCAGCTTATCGCCAGCGCGACATAAGGCTCAGTGTGACGCAACGCTTCTCCCCTGGCATATTGTCAGCTGGCCGGAAGGTGATTTACGGACCATTCAGCCCCGCGGGGAGCTACCGTTGCTCGAGCGACCGTTTGTTCTTGGTCACTTCGATTGCTGGGGGCTGGTGATGAGCTACTTCCGGCAAACCCACGGGATAGAACTTCACGATTACCGCGTGGATTATCCGTGGTGGGAAGATCAGTATCCGGATAACTTTTATCAGGAGTGCTGGTTTGAATGTGGATTCCGGGAGTTCACCGGTGCGCCACAACCTGGCGACATGGTGATCATGCAGGTCCAGGCGAATAAGTGGAACCATGCCGGGATCCTGCTGGAGGGTAATATGTTGCTGCATCACCTTTACGGACACCTGAGCCAGCGTGTCCCGTATGGTGGATACTGGCAAGATAGGACAATTTTAGTAGTTCGTCATGTCGGTCTATTTGATGGATAATGGCAAGATGATTAATCATCACAAAGGCAATTTAATTAAAATGATAGCTAATGTCTTATATTATGTAAAAATAGCATTAATTGTTTTGTTAATAGTCGCTGGAATTTTGCTGTGTGCTAATGAAATATTAGGCTGTAAAGTTAATTTATGGACAGGGGGGAGCTATATATTAGCGGGTGTTGGGGGGGCGGCAGCTGTGGAACGCATATTTAGCAGGGAATTTAATTTAGATACAACTAATATTATTGTAGGCGCTATTTTTATTTTAGGAGTTATAGGGATTGTAAATCAGTCAACAGCACTGGATATCAAGCATATTGATCTTCGTAGCGACCTTACTATTGCTTTTAACAATGCTTCCGATAAGTGCGGTGATAAATCAGTTATTTTTAATAACGCGGCAAAAACTTGCGCTTTAGGACCTGTTTACACTAGCTCTGAGTTAATCTATCAATTATCACTTGCTCAACATCTAAACTCTTCTCTTACAGTGATTGATGGTATAGCTCACTCTTTTGATAAGGTAAAGGTTGATCCGTGTATATATAATTACTATAAATATGCAGGCCAATGTCCAGATAGTTTTGGTACGATTAAGGAGAAATATAAGGAGTTTTCTCTTGAACATATTGAAGTGTGTGAAAAATTTCTCCCTGGGTTGTATATGAAGTTTTTTAATTGAATCCGTTTTAACGTTGATGTTTTTATTGAGGGTAAGTATGTATGAGAGCTATTCTTCTATTTGTTGCTGTTTTGGGATTGATTGGGTGTGCTCGTCCATATGGTCCAGCCGAGAAAATTTTAAATCAAGAGTTAGTGACACCTAATAACAATAAAGAGCAAACGAAAATTACCATTACCAGGAATAAACAATTTATTGGCGGTGGCAGTGGGGGAATGTGTAAATTTTTAATTGCAATCGATGATAGAGATTTAGCTCTTCTCCGTCAAAATCAGTTCGTAACCGCCTATTTAGATAAAGGTCCTCATAAGTTACGAGTAAGTAATGATTGCGCAACCCTCAGTATGGGTATGCGTAAGACGCTTGATATCATTGCTGATGGGGCTGAACAGGAATACATTACTGAACAAGGAGTGTGGGGCCAATATAGGATGTGGCGAACCAAGTAATATATTGTATTTTAGGCCGAAAAATTTCGGCCTTTTTATTGGGGGTTTCGAATACATGACTATGATTACTATTGTGCTTGGCGGAACTTTAGGTAAAACTTTCGGTAAATCACATAATCGTGTTGTTACAACTACGGCAGAAGCTATTAGAGCTTTATGTTGTACTATAAATGGCTTTGAAAATTACCTGAACACCAGTAAGCAAAGAGGGATAACTTATGCTGTTTTTCGAGGCAAAAAGAATTTAAGTAAAGAGGATTTAGCATTTCCTGTAACAAACGAAATAATTCGTATTGTACCTGTGGTAATAGGAAGCAAAAAATCAGGAGTTTTACAAACAATACTTGGAGCTGTGTTAGTCGTTGTAGGTGTCGTATTAAGTTTTACTCCAGCAGCTGCAGCCGCACCATGGTTTTATGGTACAGGAGCATCAATGATGCTCGGTGGGGTTATACAAATGCTTTCTCCGCAACCAACTGGTCTCGCCAGCAAGCAGGATGCAGCTAATCAGGCCAGTTACGCTTTCGGTGGCGTGACGAATACTGCCGCACAGGGTTACCCAGTTCCTCTGCTTTACGGTAAGCGTCGCATCGGTGGCGCAATTATCTCCGCTGGCATCTACGTCGAAGATCAGCAATAAAAAATCACTCTCCACCAGGCCACCTTCGGGTGGCTTTTTTATGGGTACGATATGGTAACTGCAACTGCAACTGCGATTAAAGGCCGCAAGGGCGGCAGTTCAAAGACCCGCACACCAACCGAACAACCCGATGACCTGCAGTCTGTTGCAAAAGCAAAAATCCTGATCGCGCTGGGCGAAGGCGAATTTGCAGGCCAGTTGACCGGGAAAGTCATCTACCTTGACGGAACACCCATTGAAAACTATGACGGTTCGAAAAACTTCGGTGGAGTGGCCTGGGAATTTCGTCCTGGTACTCAGGCGCAAAAATATATTCAGGGGATACCGGGCACCGAAAATGAAATTAATGTGGGTACGGCGATCTCCAGCAGTACGGCATGGACTCACACCTTCACAAATATCCAGCTTTCAGCCATCCGCCTGCGTCTGAAATGGCCTTCACTTTTCAGGCAGGAAGACGACGGCGACCTGGTCGGGTACTCGATTAATTATGCGATCGATCTGCAGACCGACGGCGGCGCATGGCAGACAGTGATCAACACGCGTGTGACCGGGAAAACTACATCCGGTTATGAGCGCAGCCATCGCATTGCTCTGCCGCAGGCAGGAACAACATGGACCGTGCGACTTCGCAAAATCACCGCCGATGCCAACAGTGCAAAAATTGGCGATGCGATGACGCTGCAAAGCTACACCGAGGTGATCGATGCCAAGTTGCGCTATCCGAACACCGCTTTGCTCTACATTGAATTTGACTCCAGTCAGTTTAATGGCTCTATTCCGCAGATTTCCTGCGAGCCGCGCGGGCGCGTAATTCGTGTTCCGGATAATTACAACCCCGAAACCCGGACCTATGGTGGTACATGGACCGGCGCGTTTAAATGGGCGTGGACAGACAACCCGGCCTGGATTTTTTACGATCTGGTTGTGACGGATCGGTTTGGTCTTGGTAATCGCCTGACGGCGGCAAACATTGATAAATGGACGTTGTACCAGGTCGCGCAGTATTGCGATCAGCCGGTGCCGGACGGTAAGGGAGGCAGTGGTACCGAGCCCCGTTATATCTGCAACGTCTACGTGCAGAACAGGAATGAGGCATACACCGTGCTGCGGGATTTCGCGGCCATATTCCGTGGGATGACTTACTGGGGTGGCAATCAGATAGTGGCGCTGGCGGACATGCCCCGCGATATCGATTACACCTATACGCGCGCCAACGTTATTGACGGGCAGTTCGTCTATTCAAGCAGCACAACCAAGACCCGCTATACAACTTCTCTGGTTTCCTGGTCCGATCCGGATAATGCTTATGCGGATGCGATGGAGCCGGTGTTTGAACAGTCACTGGTTGCCCGGTACGGCTTCAATCAGCTCGAGCTCACTGCAATCGGCTGCACCCGGCAATCGGAGGCAAATCGTAAGGGGCGCTGGGGGATCCTGACCAATAACAAAGATCGGGTAGTTACTTTCTCTGTTGGTCTGGACGGTAACATCCCGCAGCCAGGTTACGTCATTGCGGTTGCTGACGAAATGCTGTCGGGGAAAGTCACCGGCGGTCGTATCAGTTCTGTGAATGGCAGGGTCATCACCCTTGATCGCGTGGCGGATATCACACCCGGTAACCGTCTTATTGTGAACCTGCCGTCCGGCGTGTCGCAGGCCAGAACAGTACAGGCGGTGAACGGCAGGACCATTACAGTCACGACAGCTTACGGAGAAACACCGCAGGCCGAATGTGTATGGGTTGCTGAATCAGATGAGCTCTATGCGCAGCAGTACCGCGTTGTGAGTGTGGCCGATAATAACGATGGCACATTCACGATTTCCGGGGCTTCTCATGATCCGGATAAATATGCCTGCATTGATACTGGCGCCATCATTGATCAGCGGCCTGTCAGTGTCGTTCCTCCGGGTAATCAGCATGCGCCGGAAAACATCATTATCAGTTCGTTTTCCGTTGTTCAGCAGGGTATCAGCGTCGAAACGATGCGTGCCAGCTGGGACCAGGCACCCAATGCTATCGCTTATGAAGCGCAGTGGCGCCGCAATGATGGCAACTGGGTAAACGTACCGCGCAGCTCCACCACGTCTTTCGATGTTACGGGTATTTATGCCGGGCGCTACCTGGTGCGTGTGCGTGCCATTAACGCCGCGGAGATCTCCTCCGGATGGGGTTACTCGGAAGAGAAAACACTGACGGGTAAGGTCGGTAACCCGCCGAAGCCGGTTGGTTTTATGGCAACGGGCATCAACTGGGGTATTCGTCTGAACTGGGGGTTCCCGGCAAACACTGCTGATACGCTGAAAACGGAGATTCAGTACACCGCGAACAGTGATTTTTCAGATCCGTTGTTGCTTTCTGATGTGCCTTATCCTTCATCGGAATACACACAACTCGGCTTGAGAGCGGGGCAGGAGTTCTGGTACCGCGCGCAACTGGTGGATAAGACCGGAAACGAATCGGGATATACCGACTGGATCCGCGGCATGTCCAACGATAACGCCGATGACTATCTCGGCGATATTGCGGATGGCTTCCTGACTTCCGAAGATGGCGATCGCCTGACCGGAGACATTGACACCAGTCTGGAAGCTGCACTGCAAAATGCTCTGGCGAATCATTCAACCGTTGAGCATCAGTGGGCGCAGTTTGGAGAGGTCCGTGCAGATATCCTGATTGTTAAAACAACCATCGCTGATGTTGATAAAGCGATGGCTGAACTGTCCACACAGGTTCAGGCGCAGATCGAGGATGTGACCGCCACGCTGGAGGACAAGCTCACTGCGGTAGTTGATGCGGACGGGGCGACAGCAATTCACACGCTGAAGGCTGGTGTGCGAATCAACGGCGTGATGTACAACGCCGGGATGTCGATTGCAGTGCTGGCGCAGGATGGTCAGCCCGTGATTACCCGTGTCGGTTTTAACGCCAACCAGTTTGTGCTGATGAGCGGCAGTGGAACGACTCAGTATTCACCATTTGCCGCGCCCTGGTGTTGTAGCGTTTTAATGGCTTTGTTGAATAAATCGAACTTTTGCTGAGTTGAAGGATCAGATCACGTATCTTCCCGACAACGCAGACCGTTCCGTGGCAAAGCAAAAGTTCAAAATCACCAACTGGCCCACCTACAATAAAGCCCTCATCAACCGTGGCTCCATAACTTTCTGGCTGGATGATGAAGCTATTCAGGCCTGGTATGAGTCAGCAACACCTTCTTCACGAGGCAGACCTCAGCGCTATTCTGACCTTGCCATCACGACTGTGCTGGTCATTAAACGCGTATTCAGGCTGACCCTGCGCGCTGCGCAGGGTTTTATTGATTCCATTTTTACACTGATGAATGTTCCGTTGCGCTGCCCGGATTACAGCTGTGTCAGTAGGCGGGCAAAGTCGGTTAATGTCAGTTTCAAAACGCCCACCCGGGGTGAAATCGCACACCTGGTAATTGATTCCACCGGGCTGAAGGTCTTCGGTGAAGGCGAGTGGAAAGTCAAAAAGCATGGCCAGGAACGCCGCCGTATCTGGCGTAAGCTGCATCTCGCCGTTGACAGTAAAACACATGAAATCATCTGCGCTGACCTGTCGCTGAACAATGTGACGGACTCAGAAGCCTTCCCGGGTCTTATCCGGCAGACTCACAGAAAAATCAGGGCAGCATCGGCAGACGGCGCTTACGACACCCGGCTCTGTCACGATGAACTGCGGCGTAAGAAAATCAGCGCGCTTATCCCACCCCGAAAAGGTGCGGGTTACTGGCCCGGTGAATATGCAGACCGTAACCGTGCAGTGGCTAATCAGCGAATGACCGGGAGTAATGCGCGGTGGAAATGGACAACAGATTACAACCGTCGCTCGATAGCGGAAACGGCGATGTACCGGGTAAAACAGCTGTTCGGGGGTTCACTGACGCTGCGTGACTACGATGGTCAGGTTGCGGAGGCTATGGCCCTGGTACGAGCGCTGAACAAAATGACGAAAGCAGGTATGCCTGAAAGCGTGCGTATTACCTGAAAACACAACCCGCTACGGGGGAGACTTACCCGAAATCTGATTTATTCAACAAAGCCCGTTTTAATATCTCTGTAAAGGGAGCGTACACTTATGCCTAATCGATCTGAGAGAGCGGAAGCTGTGATCGGATATCGTTGTGCCCTTAATATCTGTAATAATTCGAGAAGCCTTTCTGTTCTGGTCATGTTGAAAAATCCATCTTGATCTTGGACTTGAGCTTAAAGCACCTGCCGGACAAGCATCTTAATACAAAACAAATGTACCTGCTTAAGTTGAGTGACTCCCCGTTGATTGATATCCCCCATATGCTATGCGTCCTTCAGCGGTGATGATGGACATAAACATCTACTCTTTGTTCAATAGGGACCTTCAGTTTTGCCAGCTTGTCCACGCTATGCCATGGGCAGACAGTGCGTACGTCACTACTGCGCCCAGGTTTTCCATTGAGGGGAATAGTGTGCATATCGGAACACCCGTTCCGGGGCAGATTTGTCCCTGGCTGGGGAGCCCGGGATGCGATCCTCCCGAGAGGATATTCCGCTTATCCTCTGAGGAAGCTGTGGATTATTAAAGCTCGTGTTGGGTAGTCGAGAGTAAATTCAATATTCTCTCCGTAAGTTTATCCTCATAACCTTCCTCTACCGGGTGATTGAACTTTACAAGTGGAGCAGAACTTCTGGTTTGCTCATATGATCTCTCAAGTAAACCAGGTTCACCACTTAGGGTGTTTACCACCGTAGATAAAACGTTAATAGCAACCTTTGATGCGTGCAGATCGAGGCTCAGATCATTAAGGTTTTTCTCGAGGATTTCAATGCGTTCATTTACGTCAGCCATGTAATCTCCTGGGTATCTGTGAATAGAGGATTCAAACTAAATACGTATAACATCAAGGTTATATGAACCCTGGGTGGATAAATATTCAGCCAGAGCAACGATATCGTCCGCCGCGAGTGTATCGATGTTGACATGTTGAGAGCGCTGACAGGTCAGTACTTTCATCAGTCGTTCTCCTGTGGTTGGTCTCCACAACATTGTAAAACCGTCCAGTAACAGCATTTATCAGCGCCAGTCGCTTTGCCTGCGATTTTGTAAAAGCAACGATCGCCGCTTTGGTAATCCATAATATTGAGTAGACATGGGTCTTGAAGGTTGCTTTTTGCTGCCAAAAAGTCGACCACTATCCCGGATAGCTTTCTTCACAACGATCGGGGCAGCGGGACGTGGTTGCATTTTTCCAACAAGCTCCGCAAAGCGTTGTTGTGGGTGTGGACAAGGCGAGCAGGAAAACGCTCTGTCTTTGTCATAATAGCCACCTGTTTTTCATTATATTTATTAGCCATTCATTCACCTCAGTCTATCTTTCTGACAAGCATAAATAAGCGTAGAACAAATTTAATGAATTCGAAGCATCATCAACGCGGACATATCTGCCTCAGCGCAAAGTGCGGTAGCCAGATGTCGATTCAGCTGTGGTCGAGGATAAGCCCTTGGCAATAAACGTCTTCGCGATCTGTTTCGTTAACACGCCAGCGGTTTTCGCTTCGTTATATGCCGATTTTTTCATTCTCTTTTTCCTTAATCCTCATCAGGAATAATTGAAATATGCCCATTACGCTCCAGAATGGCGTATTTAATTTTACCCGGCTCCGTAATGCCCTGGCTCTGCCGGGCAGCCACTAAGATATCGTCGAGAGAGACATCTACCATTCTCATCTTTTCCATTAATGGTTCGCCGTGTTCCAGCAGAATAACCGGTGATCCATCGAGAGCAGATTCAGCCCCATGCATCTGTTTTTTAATGAATCCGAACAATATGTCGATCGTCACCAACGTGACAATGGTGAGCATTGCTCCGGTAACGGAGAAATCATTGCCTAATAATGCCTGCTGTGTGGCTTCGCTAATAATCAACAGTAAAATCAGGTCGAAACTGGTCATCTGTAATAACGCCCGGCGTCCAGCAATCTTAAACACGACAAGTAAAATAAGATATATGGCTAAAGCCCTCAGCACCATTTCCATACAGACCTCCTACGGATAAATAAATTGCCTGAAATCGATTTCAGGGCCGGAGTTTAATTGAATAACACTTTTTGCGCTGCCAGGCTTTACGGGGGTAACGAGTAACCAGATAGAGGTATGTTGCTGATTTTCATGTGCGTTATACACCAGGTACAGATCGTCTCCCTTGCTGTACATGCTGTCAGGTTGAGGCCAGATATTCGCTGTCTCATAAAAAGAATTGAAATCTCCACCAATGCGATAAATATTCTTCCCGGATCGTTGGTCTGTAGCAGAGATTTTTAATTTAAATTCTGTTTGCAATCGACCAAACCGTTCAAAATTTAATGTCACCTCCCCGGTAGTATTCCTCTTCCCCGAATCACTGAAATAACCACCAGAAAAAACACCGACTATGGCCAGGGAAATAATACACAGTAAAATGACAAACCCAATCTTATGAAATCTCGCTTCAAAATTCAGAAAACGCTGACTCTCTTCAATGCCGGGGACTTTCATGTTTTCTCTGGGCATCTTTAACCTCACCGTTTCGCTTGTATCCCGTCAGTTATCTGATTCGTAACACTATTACCTTTTAAGACTCTTCCAGTTTGCCAGATTAAGGAATAGCAATCAGACTTAATAAGTCAAGTCGACAATGAGATGAGGGTGAAATGAAATTATCCGTGGCACCATTACTATGTTGTTTTTTAATCCCGACAGTGTTTGCTGACGATAATGGTGGGCTGAAAAAAGATACGGCACCGCCGCCGCCTCACGCCCTGGATGAGGGGTATCGTGGTGTTGAAGATGCGAGAACCATGACGGTTCAACAAGCTAAAACCATGCATGACGGCGCAACCATCTCTCTGCGTGGTAATCTGATTGACGATCTGGGCGATGATAAATTTGTTTTTCGCGATAAAACCGGCAGTATCCATACGCTGATTCCACTCTCTGTCTTTGATGGTCGCACGGTAAAACCCGATCAAATGATCAGTATTAACGGCAGTCTGGACACCAAAACGCAACCGCTTGTGGTTCGCGTTAACAGAATACAAAAGTAACAATACTGCTGCTCGGCCCATTGCTGACGTTTGTAAGCTGTTAACAGTTGTTTTCTGATACCACGTGAAGGGAGGGGCGCCAGTGAATCGACAACGCGATCCACTGGCGAGAGGAGAATTAAAGAACCATGCTGGCGAGCAGGATAAATATCAGTCCGCAGATGGATAACAGCGTTGACATCAGCGTCCAGGACAGCAGCGTCTCTTTGGTTGTCAGGCCGAAGAAGTCTTTAATCATCCAGAAGCTGGCATCGTTGACGTGGGAGCAGATACAGGAACCTGCTCCAGTGGCCAGCGTAATCAACGCCAGGTTAGTGTTGGGATGTACCGCCAGCAGCGGGATAACCAGTCCGGCAGTCGAGATCGCTGCTACGGTGGCAGAACCCAGGCAAATACGCAGGAACGCGGCAACGCCCCAGGCCATCAGAATCGGATTAATATCCATGCCTGAGACCAGAGTAGAAATGTACTGACCCACGCCAGAATCGATGAGCACCTGCTTGAATGCGCCACCACCGCCGATAATCAGCAACAGTCCTGCGATACCGGCAATGGCTTTGCCGCAGGAGTCCATCAGTTCAGGGATTGTCTTTCCGCGACCCAGACCCATGGTATAAATCGCGAACAGCAACGAGATCAGCATTGCAATCGTCGAGTTACCTAAGAACAGTAATACGTTATAGAACGTGCCTGACTCCGAGGCGTTTTTAGCATGGGTCATCTGGATAATTGTCACTACCGCCATCAGGATCACCGGCAGCATCGCGGTGAGAAAGCTGATGCCAAAGCCGGGCATTTCGTTTTCGCTGAACCGGCGGGTCGCACCGAGGGAGGCAATATTCCCCTCTTTTTTAAACGCGTCAGGAATAATCCGCTGACAGAATTTGTTCAATATCGGCCCGCAAAGAATAAAGGTCGGAATGCCGACAATAATGCCGTAGATCAGTACCAGTCCCACATCTGCGCCATATTCACGGGCAATAACGGTTGGGCCGGGATGCGGGGGTAAAAAACCGTGCGCGACCAGCAAACCGGAAAGCATGGGCACACACATAAACATCGGCGATATTTTCGCTTCACGGGCGATGGCGAATAAAATAGGCACCAGAAGAATTAAGCCAACTTCGAAAAAGAGTGCGATACCGACGATAAAGGCTGAACAGACTACCGCCCAGTCAAGCCGCTTTTTACCGAAATAATTCAGCATGGTCAGGGCGATTCGCTGTGCGCCACCCGCGTCAGCCAGTAAGCGACCGAGCATCACGCCGAAGCCGAAGATTAAACCAATATGGCCCAGCGTACCGCCAAGGCCGGATTCGACCGACGTGACGACTTTATTCAGATCCATTCCACTGGCAATGGCGACAACAATCGAGACAATAATTAAGGAAACAAACGTATTGAGTTTAATTTTAATGGTTAAAAGCAGGAGTAAAGCAATCCCTGCCACAACGATAATTAGTGGCATAACGTCCTCTCATTGTAGGGTTGCGACCGGTCATAGTCCGACTACACAATGTTTTAATAATGTGTAGCCGGGTTATTTAGCGGTCTGGATATTATTATTTTTGCTTTAAGGTGTTATTCATATAATCGTTCAGGGCCGCACCGATTTTATTCACATCGTAAACACAGCCCGTCCAAGTCCCGCCGCTCACTGCCTGAAGCATCGCCCAAAGCCGGGTATCGTCTGGCAGTTCCGGATCAGGAAGTAAATCCTGATGGCTGGGTCTGGCGTTCAATATTGCGGTAGCCTCCTCCCGTGA
Organism: Citrobacter sp. RHB20-C16; assembly: GCF_013890155.1. Taxonomy (NCBI): domain Bacteria; kingdom Pseudomonadati; phylum Pseudomonadota; class Gammaproteobacteria; order Enterobacterales; family Enterobacteriaceae; genus Citrobacter; species Citrobacter sp. RHB20-C16. Next base: position 1,996,068 of record NZ_CP057630.1, read on the forward strand.
GGGTAATTTTTCATCGTTACGGGTTCCGAGGAAATTGACTTCGCCCTGAAGTTCGCGGCAATCAATTTTGATTTCAATAATATCCCCGGTGCGTAATTTACTGATTGGCCCCCCGGCGAGGGCTTCCGGTCCCACGTGACCAATGCACGCGCCAGTGGAAACGCCCGAGAAACGCGCATCCGTGATCAGGGAGACATGCTTACCATAAGACAGATGTTTCAGGGCGCTGGTGACCTGGTAGGTTTCTTCCATCCCGGTACCGGAAGGGCCAACGCCGATAATGACCAGAATATCGCCTGCTTTAATTTTGTCGTGCTTGATATCGTAAATTGCTGTTTTCTCGGACAGATAAACCTTCGCCACCCCTTTATGGTAATAGATGCCTTGATCATCAATTACCGAGGGGTCAATGGCGGTGGACTTGATCACCGATCCTTCCGGAGCAATATTGCCAACCGGGAAGGTGATCGTTGAAGTCAGGCCACGCTCCCGTGCGCGTTGCGGTGACATGATCACCTCGTCGGCGTCGATCTGTTCCTGGTCGCGCAGCAGCTGTTTGAATCGCTGCCGCCGCTCGGAGTGTTCCCACCAGTCGAGGTTCTCCTTCAGTGTGCTGCCGGTTACGGTCATCACGTCTTCATGCAGCAATCCAAGACTGCGAAGATGCAACATCACTTCCGGCACACCGCCTGCCATGAATGCATTCACTGTCGGGTGATAAACCGGACCATTCGGGAGCACGCTCACCAGTCGGGGCACACGCTTATTGATGCGGATCCAGTCGTCAACGGTCGGGACATGGCAGCCTGCCTGATGGGCAATCGCCGGGATGTGCAGCAGCAGGTTTGTTGAACCGCCGAACGCTGCATGAACCGTCATCGCATTCTCAATCGCTTTGTCGGTAAGGATTTCCCGGGTAGTGATACCTTTTTTACATAAGTTCAACGCTGCCCGCGCGGATGCTCTGGCGATCTCTTGCCATACCGGCTCACCGGAAGGGGCTAGCGCAGAGTGCGGGATCGCCAGCCCAAGACCTTCGGCCACCACCTGCGATGTCCCGGCGGTACCCAGAAATTGACAGCCGCCGCCAGAGGAGGCACAGGCCTTACAGCCAGCACGACGAGCGTCCTTTAGCGATAACTCGCCATTGGCGAAGCGTGCGCCAATGGTCTGCACTTTGCCGTTATCTTCTCCATCCTTCGCGGGCAGCGTCGCGCCACCAGGCACCAGCACTGTCGCTTTGTCATGCTGCGCGGCGAGGGCCATCATGGTGGCCGGGAGTCCCTTATCACAGCTCGCCACGCCAATAACGGCTTTCGCATCGGGCAAGGAGCGGATCAGGCGGCGCATCACCATTGAGGCGTCATTACGGTATGGCAGTGAATCAAACATGCCCGTTGTACCCTGTGTTCGTCCGTCGCAGGGATCGGAAACATACACGGCATAGGGTAGGGCGCGGTTCGCTTTGATCACCTCTGCTGCCGCTTTCATCTGGATATCCAGCTCGTAGTGACCCTGGTGCAGCGCCAGTGCGATGGGCTTACCGTCTTCCCCGCGTAACCCTCCCAGCGTGCTGAGCAGTAAAATGCCGTCGCGATCCAGCTCATCCGGAGACCAGCCCATTCCGGCATTCATCGTCATCCCGAACAGATCCCCGCTCGGGCGGTTGATGAGCATCTCCGCCGTCAGCGGCAGTTCACCGTCAGGCCCGTCGGCGTGCGTTCTGACGGTGTAGATATCGTGACTCTCGTCAGCAAAAATAGAGCGAACAGACATGATCTTCTCCTCAGAGCGATATAATTCCCTGCGCGACCAGCAGTGCATGGACTTTTTCTTTGGCTTCTTCTGACACATCGAGAATCGGCGGCAAGCAATACGTCTCCACCGGCAATCCCACGCACTGCATGCTGTATTTGATCAGTGAGACAAACGGCGTTTCCAGGGCGTAAATCGCCGGCAGTTGCAGCAGCTTTTGATTCAGGGTGGCGGCGGTTGCCAGATCGCCCTCGCGCCAGGCGTGATAGATACCGACAGAGAGCTCCGGAGCAAAGTTCGCGCTGGCGGATATTGCGCCATCGCCGCCCAGCAGCAGGGTGTTGAGTAAATGGTCGTCGTAGCCGCAGAAGACCGAAAATGACGGGCGCACTGACTTAACGGTGTTAATCATCGTGCGCAGATGGCCGACGCTGTCGATAGTGTCTTTGATCCCGACGATGTTCTCATTTTGCAGCGCCAGACGTTTCACGGTCTCTGGGGTTAAGTCCTGACCGGTCAGATCCGGAAAGTTGTACAGGATCACCGGCAGCGTGACGCTACGGGCGATCTGCTGGTAATAGTCGTCAAGATTGCGTGACGCGACTTTCCAGTAGTAGGGGTTAATTGCGACGACGCCGTCAGCGCCGCAGGCCTGGGCATGTTGTGCCAGTTTGACCGCTTCATCAGTAGAAGGCGAACCGACGCCAATCAGGACCGGAACCCGACCACCGACAACGGCAACGGCTTCTTCGGCGAACGCCATTCGCTGGGCGGTATTCATCTGGCTAAATTCACCCCCGGTGCCAAGGTAAAACAGCCCGTCGACTCCCTTATTGATCAGGAAGTCGGCAACCTGACGCATTGCTGTTTTATCAATGGTCCCGTCACGATGAAACGTGCTGGATACCGGTGGAATAATGCCGCTGAATTTTCTCATTACCTCAGTTTCCTTTTCGTAAATACTCATTTTCGTTTCTGTAGCCCAGCCCATAAGATATTTGCCCGGCACATTTGCGGAGCAGTTCCAGATAGCCGTCGATCTTATTTCCTGAATAAACCACAGGATCACCTGACAGCGAGATCGCATAGTTGACCCGGTTATACATATTGAATACCGGCATACTTAAACATACCGCGCCATAGGTTGATTCTTCACTGTCTATGGCCCATCCCCGAAGTCGTGTTTTTTGCAACTCCTCCAGAAATAACTTTTTATCGGTTAACGTATTGCGCGTATGCGGCGTTAACGTGATCGCATCTAAAAAATAATCCAGTTCTTCCCGTGTTTTCCAGGCTAATAACGCTTTACCCAGCGCGGTAATGTGTAATTCCAGTTTTTTGCCAATCCAGCTTTTACTCGTTGGCACTGATTCCGGGCTTTCAACCTTGTCGAGATAGATAGCAGAATAGCGCTCCATTGCCCCCAGGTGACAAACCAGGCCGCTTTTCAGCGACAGCTCCTGCATAGGCCGTTTCGTCACCTCAAAGATATTTTGGCGGTGCAGTGCCTGACAACCCAGTTCGTAGTTTTTTATTCCCAGCGAATAATGGCCGTTTTTGTTTTTAATTAAGAAGCCGCACTCCACCATCACATTTAATAAATTAAGCAGGCTGCTTTTGGGATACTGGAATTCTTTTAATAGCTCCATATAACTCGCCACGCCTACCCATGCAATATGGGTTAATATTTTTTCGGCACGGACTAATGAATTACACCCTTTGCGAACCATACTGGCTCCCTCCTGTGGTTAGAATAAATAATATCGGCATTGCACAGTTGAAAATATGCCTTGTTCAACATGCTGAACCGTAATGCGATGATTAAATGTGATCTTGTACGCAGTTTTAATAGCAGAATTATCGCACTGCCAGTACGCTGAATATGAATACCTGAAAATGAAAGACGACAGGTCGTCGTGGCATGATAAAGTGTAAATTGCACAAAGAACATTCGAGGTTTGCGCGATGCAACAAATTGATTTTTACATGGTTGATGCCTTCAGTACCACGACGTTTGGCGGCAATGCCGCAGCAGTCTGTCCGCTAACCGAATGGTTGCCTGATGAGACGTTACTGAAGATGTCTAAACAACATAACCAGTCAGAAACGGCCTATTTTGTCCCTGTTGAAAACGGCTTTGAGCTGCGCTGGTTTACCACACAGGGAGAGATCAATCTGTGTGGGCATGCCACGCTGGCGGCTGCTCATGTCATCTTTGAACATCTGAATTATCCGCGCGACAGTATCCATTTTACTACCCGATTTGTTGGCCCGCTGACTGTTGCACGTAGCGGTGAATGGTTGACGCTGGATTTTCCTGCCTGGGGAACCGAGTCCGTCACGCCGCCGTCTCTTCTGCTGGAGGCGTTGGGTATCACGGAATACAAAGACATGCGCGTTGGGAGGGATTATATGGTGGTGCTGGATAATCAGCAGCAGGTTGACGCGCTGCGCCCGAATATCCACGCGATGATCCCTTTAGGGAAAATGGTTTGTGTCACCGCACCGGGTGAAGGGAAATACGATTTTGTCAGCCGTTTCTTCTGTCCAGGAGAAGCCGTAGCGGAAGATCCCGTTACCGGTTCAGCGCATAGCATGCTCATTCCTTACTGGGCGGAAAAACTGAACAAAACGGAGATGCTGGCGTATCAGGGAGCCGAACGCGGTGGGGAGCTACGCTGTCAGAGTGCCGGGGAGCGTGTACATATCGGCGGACAGGCAACCACGTATCTGCTGGGTAAAGTTGTGTTGCGCTAGGTAGCACTGATACCAGTCACTACAAAACTCACAAAGTCAGGATGAAGGCGCATCATGCTTAAACCGGAGTATGTCATCAGATTGAATGTCTGTCGGAAAATGACCGTAAAAAGCCAACAGCCGTAATAAATCCGATCGGCAAATACATACCCCGCTCATTGAGCAATGTCAGAACCGCATTCTCATCCATCTTATTTTATCCATATATACTGGATGGCGTACTGAGCGGAAAAGGAACATGAAAAAAAATTCCAGCGTTGCCATCCTGCTCACCGGCCAAGAGATACGTTGAAACCAGCAAAACGGCGATCGCCGGGGATATAAGTTCAATCAATCTTCATTATGGTATAGGTCTGTTCTATTGATCTGACGCGCTTAACGACTCGCTGCCGTTCGGTATGTTAGTCACACGTAACCTGACGGTGACGCCCGCAGGGGGATCAAGCGGATAATCCCTGCGACATCAAATGAGGAGGGAGTATGTTTTCTTACATCATGCTGGGTACGAACGATCTGCCACGTGCGATCGGTTTCTACGATCCGTTAATGGAGCTGCTTGGGCACCCGAAAGCAGGCCGCGGCGAAGAGGGCGCATCATGGGGGATGTTCAGTGAAAACCACACCACCGGATTGTGCGTTGGCAAACCCTTTGATGGCCAGGCCGCAGGTGTCGGTAATGGCACGATGGTGGCGCTGAATGCCCGATCCGTCGAACATATCCAACAACTTCACGCGCTCGCTCTTCGCCTGGGCGGCGCGGATGAAGGCGCGCCGGGTCACAGACCACAGTATGGACAAGGCTTTCATAGCGCCTATGTCAGAGATCCCGACGGCAATAAGCTGGCGTTTGTCTACTATGCAGACGAATACTGAACATATCTTATGCAACAGGCTCCACCAACACTGCAGGGGTTTGATGTTTCCACGCCCGATCAGGTGGCGGATGCAATTAGCGCTGGTGCGACGGGGGCCATTTCAGGCTCTGCCATCGTCAGGATCATTGAGAAAAACAGAGATAATGAGGAAACGATGCTGGCTGAGTTAAAGGCATTTGTGATGAGCATGAAAGCGGCAACGCGTCAGCAGTAAGTACGTTTCTATTGCCTGTCGGTAGCGGCAGGCAATGGGTGACGCGACCCTGAATCTGGCGATCAATTCCGTCATCCTCATCTTCGCAAATATGGCCTGGGATGGTAAATGAGGCAATGTCTGCGACGACGGGCGTGATTTCGACGGCGATCACATTTTTCCGACCTGCGCATATCCCTGCTGAAATTACGTGTTACCATTCATCTCGTAAATACCTTTCAACTCAACCCGAGGCTTTGATGCTGGAGAATGTAATCATCTGATAATCAGTTTCCCCGACCTTTTCAGGCCGGACTGATTATCAATGCGCCGAAATCGAATGCGGACACCGCTGTGTGTTTGCACGTTTTGCACATGATGATTAAACAGGTTTTCCAGTATGAATTTATCCCGTCAGGAACAACGTACCTTACACGTTCTCGCCAAAGGTGGACGTATTGCGCACGTCCGCGATGCGTCAGGCCGCGTCACCGCCGTTGAATGCTACAGCCGCGAAGGGCTGCTGCTCGCCGACTGTACACTTGCCGTCTTCAAAAAACTCAAAACCAAAAAGCTGATCAAATCCGTCAATGGTCAGCCGTACCGCATTAATACCACCGGGCTGAACAACGTGCGTGCTCAGCCAGATAACCGCTAAGGAGAGCGTTATGACAACACGCAACTTCACTATTCATATTACCGATGAAAGTGATACCAACGACATCCGGGAAGTCGAAACTCGCGCCTTTGGCTACAGTAAAGAGGCCTGCCTGGTGGCTTCTTTGCTCGAGGACGACACTGCGCGTCCAACGTTATCGTTGCTGGCCAGACAGGAAGGTAACGCCGTCGGGCATATCCTGTTTACCCGGGCGACATTCAAAGGAGAAATGGATTCCCCTCTGATGCATATCCTTGCTCCCCTGGCGGTCATCCCTGAATACCAGGGGAGGGGCGTGGGCGGATTATTGATTCGTACCGGTATAGAACACTTACGCTCGATGGGATGCCAGTGCGTTTTTGTTCTCGGTCATGCCACTTACTATCCGCGACATGGATTTGAACCCTGTGCAGGAGACAAAGGCTTTCCCGCGCCTTACCCCATTGCGGAGGAACATAAGGCCTGCTGGATGATGCAGTCCCTCTCCGCACAACCCTTTGATCGTGCCGGCGACATCCAATGTGCGCAGGCCTTAATGAAACCGGAGCACTGGCGTGAATAACAATCAGACTGAACGCTCTGTTACTCGTAACGCAATGAAAGGAATTAACTAATGGATATCCCACGTATTTTTACGATTAGCGAAAGCGAACATCGCATTCATAACCCGTTTACGCCGGAAAAGTATGCCACATTGGGCCGGGTGTTACGCATGAAGCCGGGAGCGCGCATTCTTGATCTCGGCAGTGGTTCTGGTGAGATGCTCTGCACCTGGGCGCGCGATCACGGCATTAACGGTACCGGTATCGACATGAGCCAGCTTTTTACTGCCCAGGCAAAACAGCGTGCTGAAGAGCTTGGCGTCAGCGAACGCGTCCATTTTATTCATAACGACGCGGCGGGCTACGTCACGGACGAAAAATGCGACGTGGCGGCCTGTGTTGGCGCGACCTGGATTGCCGGTGGCGTAGCCGGAAGCGTCGGGCTGTTGGCAAAAAGCCTCAAGCCAGGCGGAATGATACTGATCGGTGAACCTTACTGGCGTCAGGTTCCCGCAACGGAAGAGATCGCCCAGGCCTGCGGTGTTTCGTCGAAGGCTGATTTTCTCACCCTTCCTGGGCTCGTCGCCTCTTTCGACAAACTTGGCTATGACGTTGTGGAAATGGTACTGGCAGACCAGGAGGGCTGGGACCGATATGAAGCGGCGAAATGGCTGACAATGCGCCGTTGGTTAGAAGCTAATGCAGAGGATGATTTTGCCGATGAGGTTCGCGCGGAGTTGACGATAGCGCCTGAACGCCATGTCACCTACACCCGGGAATACTTCGGTTGGGGCGTATTTGCGTTAATCGCACGATAAAGTAAGTTATGCGGCATAGCCTGAGGGCTATGTCGTATTCTCCCCAGAAGAGAAGCGTCGTGGCGAAAGCAACGACCGTAATACATAATTATCACACCTGAAACCTTCTTCCTTTCTGTCTCACAAAGACGTCCGGCCAGGTGCGTCCACAATTAATCGTTAAAACAGCGAAAATGGATTGTTTCTGTGACGCGGTTATAATAATTATTTAATAATCCATAAAAGGTTAGGACCTGTTTTTAAATACGTTAAATAATTTCTTGTTAATAATTAACATTCTCTTCTCTTGTGTTTGTAGGATAATTCAGTATTTTCAGAAGATTCTTAAAATGTATTTTTGATAATTCCTAAGATTGATGCTGATATTTATTTATTTTCCTGGATGGCGATTAAATAATCCTGGTTTTTTTATGATTTAACACGTTGTTGTGTTGATTTATTGTTTCTGTTTGTTTTCTGTATTGTTACACCATATGACTTTTTTGTTTTTTGTAACAAATTGATATTTATATAAATATGTTGGTTTTTGTTAATATTCCGATCTGGTGTGACGATAGAAATAAGAATAGTGATAGTTTTTTCCTATCATGATGTATTAGATTGAACAGTTATATCATTTGGCAGTTTTTTTTAAGTTAAGTGTATATTTGCGAATAGCGATACAAGGAGGGATAACGTGGTTGTCGATGATAAAATTTCTCCACTGATCGCTCTTGCGCTGAGTGAAATAAAAAATTGGGCAGCGAGGCCATCAGATCGGAAACCATTCTGCTTTCTTCCTGCAATGTGGGTACAAACACGATGCTGTTGCGCCATAGTCGCTGAATATACATTAGTGAGTATTTCAGATAAACAAGATAATTTGTTCCTGAAACAACATATAAACTATAGTGATTCTATTAGTCTGATTATTGAAAAACTTAAGGATGCGCAGGCTAACAGTGGGGAGCAGACGTGTGAGTTCTGCCAGTTTATGGCGAAGATGAATCGGGCGGATAAACACACGCTCAATGCGATTGTTTGTCTGGATACCTATGCTGACGCTTCGCAATATCTGGGATTGAGCCAGAAGTCGATATACTCAAGGTTGTACAGTATTCTTGAACGTATTAACGTAAGGGATAAGCGGTTATTTTTTCGCTGGTATAAATATATGTTGATTCATTCAACAACATTCCGGCCTCAGGGCCTGAATATTGTCCTTTCTGTGGCGGATTTTCCACCAGGCTCAGAAGTGAATGAAACGATCAACGGGCACTGAAACGTAACAGAAAAGGGAATCCTGACGGATTCCTTTTTCGCGTGTCCTGTTCAGCACGTCTATGGCAAGGGAGATCCGGCAGGGGGCACCCCTTGCCGCATCAGACTGATATTCTATACAGATGATAAGCCCTTCCGGGTTACGTCAGGATTGACGTTCGTTAATTGAATGGCTTTGGCATACCTGATGTGGGCCATTAAAACCGAACATTTACTGCGACGCCTGTTAGCAGAAAAACATACGTTATGGGCTAAGACCTGCTTTAGAGAGGGAACTTACTGATACCCGCGTTTGCTTCTTCAGACCGCAGTCAGAGTTGTTTTTCGTACAGGCGATAGCGCTTGTAGGCAACTCCGCCGATGCGTTCCAGGATTGTGCGCATCCCGCTATTAGACTCCAGAATCCAGGACATCTCCAGCGCGTCAATATGGTGTCTGGCAAACGGGTCGCGTAATGCCTCTATTAACAGCAGAGCCATGACCGGGCCAATGCGGCTGAACTGATATTCCTGACGAACGCCCATCAGAGGCACCCGCGCGGTGCGTACGCCGCTCACTTTTAGTCGCCAGAGCAGTTTGGCCCAGCCGAAAGGCAACAGCCGACCGTTGAGATCGGCGATCGCCTCATTAATATTCGGCAGGCCAACGATAAAGGCGCAAGGCACCGAATCTATTTCAGCAATGTGAATCATATCGTCCGGAACAAGGAATTTGAGCTGCTCGCCCATGGAGGCGAATTCGTGTTCCGTGAAGGGGACAAATCCCCAGTTGTGCTGCCATCCGGAGTTGAAAATTTCACGCAGAATCTGCATTTCTTCACTAAACCGCTTACGGTTGATGCTGCGAATGGTGACCTTTTGACGCACCTGATCCATCAGTCGGACCAGCGACGGTGAGAAAGATAAATCTGTGCGCTGCATCCAATAGGCAAGCAGATCGATTCCTTTGGTGTATCCCAGTTGTTCCACGTGAGCGCCATAATAGGGTTTCCCGTGTGGCATCAGCGCACAGGGCGGCGTCTCAAAGCCATCAACCAGCAGGCCGCTTTCCTGGTTAATGTTCAGGCTAAAAGGTCCGGTGATTTTTTGCGCCCCGGCGGATTTCAGCCATGATTCGGCGGCGGCAAACAGTGCGCTAAAGACCTCAGGGTCGTCGATGGCATCGAGCATGCCAAAATGACCCGTGTCGTTGCCATACCGTTTGCGATGCAGGGTGTCAATTTGTGCCGTGATGCGTCCGACGACCCGTCCTGCTTTTTTAGCGATCCATGCCTGCCAACGAATATGTTCAGAACCCGGATTTTTCGCGGACAGATGCTCTGCACGTTCAAGGTGCAAGGGGTCGATCCAGCTGTCGTCGGCGCAATAAAGTGAAGAAGGGAAAGAGATAAACGTGTTGAGGTCATGTTTATTCATGACTTTTTGTATCTGAATCATAAACAGCCTTAAATAAAAAGTGCAGAAATAAACATAATTACACTGACTGCCAACTGGTCAGTCGAAACGAAATAAATTACTGAATGTTTCTTTCTCTCTTTTACCACTTAATGCGGTTGGTGATAAAACAGGACGGTAAAACATAAGGCTGGAGTCGGACAGGGCGTTTAATGATAACTCTCCCTTCGGAGAATGAAATAAAATATTTAGCTGGGTAATATCATAATTATTGAAATTGAAATGCAGAAAAACATTTATTTTGCTGATGATCTTTTAGCCAAAAAAGAGATACTGTTTAATGACTATTTAATTTATATTATCACCCGCCGATTATTTGTTTTGTATATCCATCGATTTTAAATTCAAACATTTTCATGGTGTATATGTCCAATAGAATCTCAACTCATTCTCTTCCTATGCGTTATGCTGACTTTTCAACCCTGGTGGAAGCTCTGGACTATGCCGCTTTGGGAAATGCAGGAATGAATTTTTATGATCGACGCATTCAGCCTGAAGCGGTACTGGAATACCGAGAGCTAAAAATGCGGGCTAAAGCCGGAGCCAGACGGTTGCTTTCATTGAATCTCAACAAGGGCGATCGCGTCGCGCTGATTGCGGAAACCAGCGTCGGTTTTGTCGAAGCCTTTTTTGCGTGTCAGTATGCGGGGTTGGTGGCGGTACCGCTGGCCATTCCTATGGGGGTTGGACAACGCGATTCTTATTCCGCGAAATTGCAGGGCCTGCTCGCCAGTTGTCAGCCTGCGGCTATCATCAGCAGTGACCAATGGTTGTCGCTGATAAATGTGGTCAACGAGCATGGTGCGGCAATCCGCATTCTCAGCAATGCGCAATTTAATGCGCTGCCGGAAAAGGATATTGAGTTGCCATTACCGTCGCCAGACGATATTGCTTACCTTCAGTACACCTCAGGCAGCACGCGTTTTCCTCGTGGCGTCATTATTACTCACCGTGAAGTTATGGCGAATCTGCATGTGATTAGCCATGATGGAATCAAATTGCGAGACAGTGACCGTTGCGTATCCTGGCTGCCTTTTTATCATGATATGGGGCTGGTGGGCTTTCTGCTTACGCCTGTGGCGACTCAGCTATCCGTTGACTATCTGCGCACCCAGGATTTTGCTATGCGCCCGCTGCAGTGGTTGAAATTAATCAGTCAGAACCGCTGCACCGTCTCCGTTGCGCCGCCTTTCGGTTACGATTTATGCCTGCGTCGTATCAATGACAACGAACTTGCCGGGTTGGATCTCTCCTGCTGGCGCGTAGCCGGAGTGGGGGCAGAACCCATTTCCGCCGGACAACTGAATCAGTTTGGCGAATGTTTCAAGCGCGCGGGATTTGACAGCAAAGCATTCATGCCGTGCTATGGTTTGGCTGAAAATGCGCTGGCGGTGAGCTTTTCTGATGAAGCCTCCGGCTCACAGGTGAACGATGTCGATCGCGACGTACTCGAATGCCAGGGTAAAGCGGTTGCGCCGACGAAAAGTACCCGGGCGATATCTACCTTCGTGAATTGCGGTAAAGCGCTTCCCGGCCACCGCATTGAAATTCGTAACGAAGTTGGGAGCCCATTGCCTGAAAGAGACGTTGGCCATATCTGCATTTCCGGTCCGAGTCTGATGAGTGGTTATTTTCAGGATCCGGTTTCGCAGAAGGATATCCAGTCAACGGGATGGTTGGATACCGGGGATCTGGGCTATCTTCTGGATGGCTACCTGTACGTGACGGGACGTATAAAAGATCTGATCATTATTCGCGGTCGGAATATCTGGCCACAGGATATTGAGTATATTGCGGAACAGGAACCGGAAATACATTCCGGCGATGCGATAGCATTTGTGACGTCTCAGGAACGGATTATTTTACAGATCCAATGCCGGGTCAGTTGTGAAGAACGTCGGGCGCAGATCGTCCATAGCCTGACCGCACGGGTACAAAGCGAGTTTGGGGTTTCTGTCAGCATCGAACTCTTGCCGCCGCACAGTATTCCACGGACATCATCCGGGAAACCAGCGCGTGCGGAAGCAAAAAAACGCTACCTGAATCTCTTTGCTGAGTCGCTTAACTCACCGATCCCTATGCCGGGATACTTGCAATGAGCATCACGGTTGCGGTGACAGGTGGAACCGGCTTTATCGGGAAGCATATTATTGATGACCTGCTGTCCCGCGGTTTTGCCGTTCGGGCGTTAACCCGAACGATTCGCCACGACGTGCGCGATAATCTTGTCTGGATCAGGGGGGCGCTGGAAGACAGTGAGGTACTGGCGCAACTGGTCGCCGGGGCGGAACATGTCATCCACTGTGCCGGGCAGGTTCGCGGACACACAGAAGCGATCTTCACCCGCTGCAATGTTGAAGGCAGCCAACGGCTGATGCAGGCCGCGAAAGAGAGCGGCAGCTGTCGACGCTTTCTGTTTATCTCGTCGCTTGCAGCACGTCACCCGGAACTCTCATGGTATGCAAATTCCAAGTATGTCGCAGAACAACGGCTAACGACGATGGCCGCAGAAATTACGCTGGGGATTTTTCGACCTACGGCAGTGTATGGACCCGGTGACAAAGAGTTAACACCGCTGTTTCGCGCGATGCTGCGCGGTTACCTTCCGCGTTTTGGCGCTGCCGAGGCCCGTTTGTCATTTTTGCACGTGAGCGATTTAGCGCAGGCTGTCAGTCAATGGCTCATGGCCGACCAGACGCCGGTTTATCCGTATGAACTCTGCGATGGTGTTGCCGGTGGCTACAACTGGCAACGCATTCAGGAAATTGCGGCCGCAGTGCGCAACGGACCGGTTCACACCGTAACCATTCCGTTACCGTTACTCACATTGTTTGCCGACGCGAGTACGTTAATCAGTCGGTTTGCCGGAAAAGAACCGATGTTAACCCGGAGTAAAGTTTGTGAGTTAATCCACTCTGACTGGTCGGCAAATAATAAATCTCTGTGCGAGAAAATAAATTGGTTTCCCCGGGTTAGCCTGGAATATGCGTTACGGCAGGGGTTATTTTAATTATTTATATTACAGGTATGTTATTTTCTATGTTAAATCATGAAGAAGTAATGGATTACACCCTTGAGTGTTTACAGGGTATGGTCGAAAGCGGCGTAGATATCCATCCTGACAGCGATCTGGTTAATGATCTTGGGCTGGAATCGATTAAAGTTATGGATTTATTAATGTTGCTGGAAGATAAATTCGACATTTCCATCCCTATTAATATTTTGCTGGATGTCAGAACCCCGGCGCAATTAATGGAAGCGTTAATCCCTTATCTGGAGAGTATCAATGAGTCTCTATGATAAATTTTCGCGCCTGGCCTGCGAGCGAGAACAATTTAGCATGGCAGGAATTAACCCATTTGGCACCTGTATCGATGAGGTGTTTTCCGCAACGGAAGGACGGATTGGCAACCAAAAAATTATTCTGGCAGGTACGAATAACTATCTGGGGCTCACCTTTAATCCACAGGCGATTGCCGAGGGGCAGGCCGCTTTAGCCAGTCAGGGGACAGGCACGACCGGTTCACGAATGGCGAATGGCAGCTATGGACCACATTTAGCCTTAGAAAAGGAGATTGCCGAGTTTTTTGAGCGGCCATCAGCCATCGTATTCTCCACAGGCTATACCGCGAATTTGGGGATAATCAGCACGCTTGCCAGTCACAATGCCGTGGTATTGCTGGATGCTGACAGCCACGCCAGCATTTATGATGCCTGCGCGTTAGGTGGAGCTGAAATTATCCGCTTTCGTCATAATGACGCGAAAGATCTCGAGCGGCGCATGATGCGCCTTGGTGAGCGCGCCAAAGACGCGATCATCATTGTCGAAGGCATTTACAGCATGCTGGGCGACATTGCGCCACTGGTCGATATTGTCGAGATCAAAAAACGGTTGGGTGGCTTTTTAATTGTCGATGAAGCCCATTCCTTCGGCGTGATGGGCGCGAAGGGACGGGGACTGGCGGAAGCCGCCGGTGTGGAGCAGGATGTCGATATTATTGTGGGAACCTTCAGTAAGAGCCTGGCTTCTATTGGTGGTTTTGCCGTCGGCGATCAGAGCATGGATGTCCTGCGTTACGCCAGTCGTCCCTACATTTTTACCGCATCCCCATCGCCATCGAGCATTGCAACCGTCCGCTCTGCGTTGAAAACGATCGCAACACAACCGGAGCTGCGCCAAAAGCTGTGGGATAACGCAGCGCGACTGTATGAAGGGCTTGAGAAACTGGGCTATGAGCTGAGTTCGCACATCAGCCCTGTGGTGCCGGTGATTATTGGCGCAAAAGAAGAGGGACTGCGTATCTGGCGAGAACTGATCGCCGCTGGCGTTTATGTGAATCTCATTTTGCCACCGGCTGCCCCCGCCGGGATTACGTTGCTGCGTTGCAGTGTTAATGCCGCGCATACCTACGAGCAGATTGACGCGATTATTCAGGCATTTGCACAGCTGAAAAAATAATCTGCTCTGCGCAGCAGATATTGTTCCTGAGAATATCTGCTGCGATGTCTTACTCCTGTCCATCACGCCGTCTGATGAATGTTGCGATATCAGGGTTGGCGATCGAATCGATAAACCAGTATTAATGCCACCGCCAGGAGCAATATTGGCGGTGCCAGCGTTGTCATTTGCACGGGCTTTGTTGAATAAATCAGATTTCGGGTAAGTCTCCCCCGTAGCGGGTTGTGTTTTCAGGTAATACGCACGCTTTCAGGCATACCTGCTTTCGTCATTTTGTTCAGCGCTCGTACCAGGGCCATAGCCTCCGCAACCTGACCATCGTAGTCACGCAGCGTCAGTGAACCCCCGAACAGCTGTTTTACCCGGTACATCGCCGTTTCCGCTATCGAGCGACGGTTGTAATCTGTTGTCCATTTCCACCGCGCATTACTCCCGGTCATTCGCTGATTAGCCACTGCACGGTTACGGTCTGCATATTCACCGGGCCAGTAACCCGCACCTTTTCGGGGTGGGATAAGCGCGCTGATTTTCTTACGCCGCAGTTCATCGTGACAGAGCCGGGTGTCGTAAGCGCCGTCTGCCGATGCTGCCCTGATTTTTCTGTGAGTCTGCCGGATAAGACCCGGGAAGGCTTCTGAGTCCGTCACATTGTTCAGCGACAGGTCAGCGCAGATGATTTCATGTGTTTTACTGTCAACGGCGAGATGCAGCTTACGCCAGATACGGCGGCGTTCCTGGCCATGCTTTTTGACTTTCCACTCGCCTTCACCGAAGACCTTCAGCCCGGTGGAATCAATTACCAGGTGTGCGATTTCACCCCGGGTGGGCGTTTTGAAACTGACATTAACCGACTTTGCCCGCCTACTGACACAGCTGTAATCCGGGCAGCGCAACGGAACATTCATCAGTGTAAAAATGGAATCAATAAAACCCTGCGCAGCGCGCAGGGTCAGCCTGAATACGCGTTTAATGACCAGCACAGTCGTGATGGCAAGGTCAGAATAGCGCTGAGGTCTGCCTCGTGAAGAAGGTGTTGCTGACTCATACCAGGCCTGAATAGCTTCATCATCCAGCCAGAAAGTTATGGAGCCACGGTTGATGAGGGCTTTATTGTAGGTGGGCCAGTTGGTGATTTTGAACTTTTGCTTTGCCACGGAACGGTCTGCGTTGTCGGGAAGATACGTGATCTGATCCTTCAACTCAGCAAAAGTTCGATTTATTCAACAAAGCCATTTGCACGTTCAGGGAATAGAGCAGTCCCAGGTTGACGATGATCTGGTCACAGACGTAAGTAAGTAGACCAACGATCACACCGACGGCCAGTCGACTCCCGAGTCCGGGAGCGCGGGGGGTGCTAAAGGTGAAAGGGATCGCCAGTAAAATCATCGCCAGGATTAAAAGCGGATGTCCCAGCTTTAGCCACAACGCCAGCGTAAATTCGAGACTGGGTTGACCTGTACTCTTCAGGTAGGAAATATAATGACTGAGTTGTTTAACTGAAAAACTGCTGCTGGGCAGGGTGAGTTCCTCAAGACTCATGTCCCCGAACAAAGATGACCACACGACGTTCTCTTTCGTCTCGGTTGTCTCCTTACCGTTGGCCCACGCTTTTTGATTGACGCCCTCAAGCCGCCAGACGCCGTTATCTGAAATGGTGGCGGTCCGCGCATAGATATACCGTTGCAGAGAGTGGTCCGCCCGGTAGTAAAAGAGCTCAATGCCTTCTGGTTGGCGATGCGCATCCAGCGATTTTACCGTCACAAACACATTGCCGCGCCGGGCCCACAGAATGTTTCCTGCCGTATCGTGATTGCTGTAGCGCGTTTTAATCTGCAACGCCTGTTGTTGCATCGGTGAGGCAATCCATTCGTCAATGACGCCGAGGGCAACGATTAGCATCAGTCCCGCGCTTAGCGTCACTATGGCGATTTTGAAAATTGAGCATCCCGTGGTGCGTATGGCGGTTAATTCCCCGCTTTTCGACAACTGTCCCAATCCGATAATACCACCGAGCAAAGCGATAAACGGACCAAGATCGATAAGGGTCCTCGGCAATGTCATCAACACGACCATCACCGCCTGCGTCCAGCGGTATCCGTCTGGACTCACATCATCGAGTTCGCCGATCAGATTAAAGGTGGTAAACAGGGGAAGCAGTAACCCTGCAGCCGCCGCAAATCCTAAAAAGAGATTGCGTATGATATAGCGACTGAAGATTTTCATTTATACGTTTTCCATCGCAGCGTGCCGTCGCGAATCAACAGAATCACCAGACCTGACAGCATGAGCAGGGGGACCAGCCACAGTCCCGGCGTGACGGGCAACGCACCGTTGGCGACCAGCGTACGGCATATATTACCGCCATAAAAAATGATGACGAATAAGAGCGTGAGCGGGAGCAGTGTGGAAAACCGTCCCTGGCGCGGCCTGACGCGGCTTAACGGGACTGCCAGCAGCCCCATGAACAACGCGCAGACTCCGCGACTTTCCCGCCATTGCAGTTCAGCGGTATCCGCCGGTGCAGAGGAACGAGCGAGCGTCTGTATGGATTTCGCCTTGCGTTTGACCTCGTCATTCTGGTCGAACGGTTTCATATTCAGTTTGAGATTGCGGAAAATTTGCTCGTTATCATCACTGCCCTGATGATCCAGGACATAGCCGGTACCGGAGTGCAACATCACTGAGGGCGTCGTGGAGGAGGGATCAACAACGTCCACGCTGTTGGCCCTGAAGATACTGGTTTTACTGGCAGAGGCGGTGTAAATCAGCGCATCATTCAAATGAGCTGCGTCGGGGTCAATCTGACGGGCGAGGATCATCCGTCCATTGTTGTTGACGTTAAACTTTCTTGCCTGCAGGTGACGGACATCCAGCTCTGACTGCGACTGTTGTTCTAACTGATAAATTTGCGCGTAAGCCCAGGGTCTGCCGTACAGAGACAGGAGCAACACCAGAATACTCAATGGAATGGCGAGGAACATCACGGCGCGATAAAGACGTGAAGGCGTGGCACCAGCGGCGGCTATCGCCGTCATTTCCGAATCGGTATACATCTGGCCAAGGGTGACGCCGACGGAAACATACAGACCGACCGGAAGCAACATCTCCAGCGCAATCAAAACTTTATAGAAGACAACATTCAGCACAACGCCGAGGGCTAATGTCCCGTTGGCCGCTTCGGTCAGGTAGCGCTGTGCGCAATAGCAGGCGAAAATAAAAATCAGAAAGCCCACAAGTGTCACCACCAGTCGACAAATGCCGGTCATGATGTAGTGTTCAATTAATTTCATCACAGGCCTGGCGATTCGTTAACCATCTTTTGTACCATCGCGATGACCTGATGCACCTCTTTCGGCGTCAGATCACCATCCTTAGCCCACGAGACGCGGCCCTCTTTATCCAGCACCAGAATGGTTGAACTCATCTCATTGAGTTGCCAGGTTTTGCGCCCCAGTCCGCTGCTGTCGATGATAAATTGTGCCCACGGGTAGCGACGTTTGTTTTTTTCTATCTTGCCAAGGACAAAGAAACCAGAACCAAAGATCACATCATCGGTATTCACGATGGTGGTCGGTTGAAAGCGGTCCAGAGGGAAATGGGCGGCCTTAACGGCTTTTATCAACATTGCGTTTTTCTTTTTTGCCGATTTTCGCCCGGCAATATACTGAACAATGCGCACCTTTCCTGCCAGTTCACCGCTATTCCAGGTTCGGTAGCTAAACGTATCGCGATTATCCAGCAGTAATTCGCCGCGATCCGTAATGACAATGGGCTTAACCGGCTGGCCACCGACAAAGTTATGTGCTGACGCCAGCCATGGCGAGAGCAGAAGTGAAATCATCAATAATCGACGTATCAGCATCGCAAATCCTTTATTTCGCTGAGTCGGGATGGAGAACCCAGTGTCGGGCAATCTACAGAGGATAACGGGCGAGCCATTGCTCTATACGGCCACGAATATCGCCATTCAGTGCGCAGGGCTCGTCGTACGGTGTTCGCATTTCCATTGCATCGGCCACCATCTCATCATGCCGGTCTCCCATCAGACCGTTAATAGCAGCCAGAAAGCGGGAGATGGCGCGAGCATCGTGATTGTCAGGTTCGAGAGAGCGTAACGTATCGAAATAAGAAACCTGCTGACTGATGATTTTTCGCATAGTGTGGAATTCACGTCCTGTCAGTTGCGGTTGGGCCAGCAGGTCCCGTAGCGTGCGCATTTGCGCCTGACAATAGGTGGTAAATCCGTTGGCCGTTTCTGGCTGACTGTGGTGCAAGGAATACTGGACAACCCACCAGACGGGAAGGCTCAGGAAAAGACGCAAGCGCTTTCCATAGGTGGCAATAATCGTTTTATTTCCGTTACGAAACCCGTCCTGGAAGTGGCCGAGAAAAACGGTGGTTTTGCTAAATAAACGGCCTGCCTGGTGGGTCTTGCGATAGAGACGCAGTGCGAAACGTAAATGCTTATAACGCGCGCGAATGTATTTGTACTGCATCCGTTCGTTATCTGACAGCTCGCCGCCGCGTAATTGTTTCAGTACCAAATGCAGTAAGTCCGTTCGGGTAAAACCCTCCTCCCAAAACTGCAGGCACAAATCATAACAGCGACGGATATTGTCCTCGGTGCAGTAGGTATGAATATGTTCCGGTAGCGTGGCATGGCGATCAACGATGTCGTCTTCTTCCACCGCCGCAAAGAGGCGTTGAAGAACGTCTGGCGAGAATTTTTCGTGTGTCATGAGTGAGTCTCTTTGTCTGCGGTAAATGGCAAGCGCTGACGATGGCGATAGGCGTGTAATGTCGGGATCATGGAAAGCAGCACATCCAGGCATTGTCCGGCGAAATAAGCAAATGCCGCGCCGATTACGCCAAAGAGATGCGACAGCCCTGGTAGCAGGACTATGTAGGCGATAGAAGCCAGGGTCTGTGCGGTCAGAAAAGCCCGCTGTTTGCCGGACATAAGCAGCAGCGATTCCTGAGGAAACCCCAACATTGAGACGATAATTGCACCAAGCATAATCTGGATGAGGTCATACGCCTGGAGGTATTTGACGCCAAAAACCAGCGAAATAAGCGGCTTACCAACAATCACCACCGCAAGTGCTACGACGATTCCAATCCCGCCGGCCAGCAACGCGGATTTCATTCCCAGTTGCCACGGCTTTTTGCTGCGCGGATCTAAGCGCATCACTTCGGGATAAAAGCTCTTTGCAAGCAGCTGCGCTGGCGTTCCTGTCGCATCAAAGAAAGTCATCGCAATTTTAAACAGCCCGGCGGCGGCAGGGCCGAGAACGACACCCACCAATACCGTGCTGCAGGAGTTGCGAGCAGACCAGATCGTGTGGGCAAAGTTGGTTGCCCAGACAAAATTCCAAGCGCCTTCAAGGCGGCGCGCCGACTCAAACAGTCGTGGGCGTAGCGCACCGTGAATATTCCGGCTACGCAGTTCGCGCGCGGCAAACCACCAGTACATTGTGCCGCCGACCAGGCTGGAGGCGTACCAGGTGATCACAAAACCGGCAAACCCAAAATCGCCGAAATACGCGATAACGCTGCCCAGCGCGCGCAGGAAAGGTTTGGTGGCCTGCTGTACGGCAATCAAATCAAAACGGTTTACCGCCCGCAAAATCCCCGTTGGGGTTGATGAGGCCATTGAAGGGATCAGCGTGCAGTACAGCATTGCCAGCCAAAAGCTGTCGGCATCGAGGCCTAATGAATGCGAAAGAAACGGCAGTAACCCCATCCCGCAAAGGATCGCCGCAGCACCGCTGGCGATATCCAGGCTAAAGGAAAAAGAGATCACATCGCGGAACTGCTGCTGATTATTATTTTCCAGCGCGGGTGTGCCGTACTGAACGACCAGTTGCCAGGTCTGGAATTTGGCAAAATCGCTAATGGCTTTGGTGTACGACTGAACAATGACCAGCACGCCGAACATCGCAGGCGTCATCCCTTTACCGGCGCAGGAAAGCGCCAGTAACCCCAGCAGGGCGCTCACCACATTGCTGGAGCCTAAATAGGCGCTGTTACGAATGATGGTGCGAAACGCGCCATCAGCAAACCACTTTTTCATGGGATAAAAACCCGCCAGACCTGTTAATGATCACTCAGCAGGAGCAAACCCGCCCAGCATAAAATCTCAGGCCAGTGACGCGTACGTGCCTGAGTCCAGAGATTCTTTTGCTATGGGTGCTCCCCGATTTCGGGCAGGACGCTGGCATGTTGTGATAAAACGCGCCTGCGCTGAGAATCCCGGGCTGTAACGGAGGCGGCTGCCAGCGCTTTTTCCAGCACCTCGCGGTAGGGCGCTCTGGAATCCAGATCGAGAATTCTCGAGCCGTTGTAGGTGAGCTTCATCATGACGTCGATTTTGTCGCGCAACTCGTTGTAGTCGTGGTCGGGCTTACGGGAAAATGCGGTACCAATATCGATATCAAGACGAATGATGAGTTCAGGACGATATAACGCCATTTCCTGATACAGGCGGGATTCGCGCCTGGCCATGCGGGTTTTCACCCAGCCCGTTGCGCGTTCGACGCCAATCCCCGGTCCGTCATAATGAAAACCGGAAATTTCGGCCTGAGGGTATCGATCGCTAATCACCAGCACGCCGCTTTGCGCCAGTCGCCGGACCTTGCGTAAGTTAGCCATCCGGCGTAGCGAGAACCCGTACATAATTAACGCCGCCCAAAGTGCGGGAGCCCGGGTACTCATGCTCTGCGTTTTTGACGACTTGGTCGCCAGTCGTCGTTCAAGCCATGTCCCGATAAGCGGCAGACGTTTGATTTTGTCGCCATCTTCTCCGGAAACAAGTCCCAGATAGCGGCGTTCAGTTACCCACTTTTGCTGCAGGTTTTTTACCAAATCCGCCGTCAGCGTGGATTTACCGGTGCCATCACAGCCCACCACGGCAATCAGTCCCGGAATATATTCCGGTAATGGCCCGTTCTGGGGGCTTAAGTTCTCTGTGTCCATGTCGTTCCGTCTTAAAAAGGACTCGCAAATCCGATCCTGTGATCGCGAAGAGAGGTCTGAATTGAGCGTAATGACTCAGTAAGAATTTTATCCGCCGACTCCCGACCGTTCAGTTCGAGGATTGGTGCTCCGTTGAACGTCAGATGCGGCGTGACCGCGATCTTCTCGTGGAGCACGGCAAGGGGATGATCAGGCTTACGTGAGAAGGCGGTTTCTTCATCGATATCCAGCCGGATCAACAGCAGAGGCCGCCAGGAGGCCATCCACTGGTACAACTGGAGTTCACGGGCTTTCAGGAGTCGTACCCACCGATTACCGCCAGCCGTTTTGGCCAGTTGTGGCCCGTCGAAGCGAAAACCGGGCACTTCCGCCTGGGGATAACGATCGACGATGAACAGCGTGCCTTGCCGACTCTGAATTAGCATGCTGCGGAATTTGTACGCTCTCCAGCAAGAGAGCAGGAAGATCACCAGCGCCGTGATGTTTCCTGGTGGCGCAGAAGGACTCTGGTGTACGTGTGCCGCTTTTTTTCGCAGATAACGCCCCAACAACGCCCCGACAACAGGCAAATGTTCAATCCATTCACCAATACGACCAGAGGACTGCCCGAGATAAAGCTGTTTTGTTGGCAACTGTAGGGCGAGATGCGACGTCAGGCTGGCTGCCAGGGTTGATTTACCTGAACCATCGCAACCGACTATAGCAATCACCCGTGCGAAAGGGGGAGGTATAGTGGGAATAGTATATTGACTCACGAAAGATCCAGTTTAAATAATTAATTGAGGGCGGCGGTTGTGTGCCAAGAATATCTGTTCAATAAAGTTGTGACAATGGGTAATTGTCGTTTTAGTATTAACAATTATATCCGGAAGGAGAGTCGGATAATAAATTATTCATGGTGGGTATTTTTGTTTAAGGGTGTATTTATGCAATCAATTAAACCTCCGCTAATAGCCGTTATTGGCAGCGATGGTTCGGGGAAAACAACGGTCTGCGAACATCTTGTTATCTGTTTGCAGAAATATGGCCCGACTGAAAAAGTTCATCTGGGTAAACAGGCAGGAAATGTAGGGCGCGCCGTGGTTAAATTACCGTTAATGGGTAATTCATTAGGTAACGTTATCGAACGTAATAAAGTTAAAACTGCAAAAAAATTACCTGGAGTGGTACCTGCATTAGTGATTATGTTTTTCGTTGCGCGTCGGTTATTGCGGTTTCGCCATATGCTGACGTGTCGTCGGCAGGGCCTCATTGTGTTAGCCGATCGCTACCCTCAGATACAAATCCCCGGCGCTTATGATGGTACTGTATTTCCCGTCAATACAGAGGGGAGTCGCTTCGTGCGTTGGATGGCCGAACAAGAACGCTCGGCGTTTCACTGGATGGCCAGCCATAAGCCGGATTTAGTGATAAAACTGAATGTTGATCTCGACGTTGCTTGTGTACGTAAACCCGATCACCGTAGAGAAGCGCTGGCAAGAAAAATCGCGATAACACCGCAACTGACCTTTGGCGGCGCGCCTCTGGTTGATATCGATGCTAATCAGCCGCTGGATGAAGTGCTGGCGGATGCGGAAAAAGCGATAACCGCGTTTATGGCTGCTCGTGGCTATCATCACACTGACGGTAATCAGCCCGCCGTTAGCTTTCATCCTCAGTAAGTATTGATGCCCAGTCTGGCGAACTGGGCATTCTCAGGTATATTCCGTTTCGCTAAGCCGGCAGTTGACTTAGATAAGTAGCAGAGAAGCCCAATACAGAAACCCGGACAGCAAAATCGCCGCTGGTAACGTGAATACCCAGGCCATCGCGATGCTGGTGACGGTTTTCCGCTGTAATCCGCCGCCGTCGACGATCATCGTTCCTGCGACGGCGGAAGAGAGCACATGCGTAGTAGAAACCGGCATCCCGATATAGCTGGCAAGACCAATGGAGATCGCCGCCGTGATCTGTGCGGACATTCCCTGGGCATAGGTCATCCCTTTTTTGCCAATCTTCTCGCCAATTGTGGTGGCCACGCGCCGCCAACCGATCATTGTTCCCATGCCCAACGCCAGCGCGACCGCCATGATTATCCAGATCGGCGCATATTCAATGGTGCTCAGCATGTCGGTTTTCAGTTTTTTCAACAGATGCACGTCGCTACGACTGATATCCGCTAGTTTTGCCACTTTATCTGCCGTATCGGAGATACACAGCATGATGCGTCGTAACTGACCGCGTTGCGGCACGCTTAATGTGTCGTAACTCTCCAGGTTTGCTGGTAACAGTGTTTTCACGCGACCCAGGGCATCCATCGTATTCGCCGGATGGCAATGAAATTCGGTGGTTGAGGAGGAATTCGCTGTCGATACAGTAAGCGGTTGAGCCTTATCCACTACCTGTTTTATCACGTCAGGGTGCTGCTGAAAGTAGATTTCAAGATTGCTGACAGCATCACGCGTGCGGGTGATTTCGTAGCCTGAAGCGCTCATGTTCACCACGAAACCGGCAGGCGCAATCCCCACCAGTACCAGCATCACCAGGCCGATCCCTTTCTGACCATCGTTCGCGCCGTGAGAGAAGGCCACGCCCGCCGCTGAGGAGATGAGCGAAATACGCGTCCAGAATGGGGGTTTCTTTTTACCGCCTTTCTTTTTCCGTTCTTCAGGAAGACGGTGGATGAGATCGCGTTTTTTAGTGCCGCTCCAGTAGCGGCGTAGCAGAAAGATCAGGCCGCCTGCGATCACCATTCCGACGACGGGAGACGCAATCAACGACGCAAAGATATTGACCACTGCCGGGATGTTTAACGCATCGACTACCGACGTCCCGTTCATCAGTGCGTTGGTGAGCCCAATCCCAATAATTGCGCCTATTAGGGTATGAGAACTGGAGGCCGGTAACCCGAAATACCAGGTTCCAAGGTTCCAGATAATCGCCGCCAGTAACAGGGAAAAAATCATCGCGAGGCCACGTGACGACCCCATATTGAGCAGTAAATCCGTGGGTAGCATATGCACAATGGCATAGGCAACGCTGAGTCCGCCCAGCAGGACGCCAAAGAAGTTGAAAACCGCCGCCATCATTACTGCCAGATGGGGTTGCATGGCACGGGTATAAATGACGGTCGCGACCGCATTGGCGGTGTCGTGAAATCCGTTTATAGCTTCGTAGAACAGGACAAAGACCAGCGCAAGTAAAAGCATCAAGCCGGTATATAAATCCAGACCAGAAAATAAATGTAGCATAGGGGATATACCGCCATTTTGAAGAGACGAACGGGCGCATTATCAGTGACTTTCGTGATTCGGGCAAAGTGAAATATCACCTTTTTTTGATATGACATCCGTATCGCATTATTTTTTGGATGATTATTTTTATCTAATTCAACGGGGTAGGCGATAATTTAGAAAGGAGAGGCATGCTTTTCTGGTTTTAATAATGGAGTGAGTGTCGATTGAGTCATTAGGCGAATCTGCATATATTCTCAACAATATAAAAACGGAATCTATAAAAGATTTATAAATATTTATTTTATGAATGATTGAAAAAGGGTAAATCCTGTTTTGTGGTGAGCTCCTTCAGGTATATAATTATTTTTGCTATGCAGGAATATATCGGATTAGATAAGGAACCGGGTAAAATGGATTTCAGGTCAGTAATATTGTCATGTGTAACCCTCTCTATTTTGTTGGGTTGTGTCACGCATTCCCCCATTGATGCGAAGAAAACCACATCGCAGGTGGAGAGTTCTGGCCGAAATACGACGTCACCCTCCTGGCTGACGGACAAAGATATTTTTGGTAATGAAACCACGCTGGCGATCTCTGAAGACGATATTCAGGCGGCACTGGCAGAAGACAATTTTCGCGTACCGCTGAACTCACCCGTCATTCTGGTACAGTCTGGCAATCGGGCGCCAGAGACGGTCATGCAGCAGGAAATGAGCCGCTATTACACGGTTGCGACGTTTTCCGGCATTCCGGACAGGCAAAAAAAAGCGATCTGTAATAAAGACAAAAGCAAAGACGAGAACCAGGACGCGGCGGTTGCTGAGAATACCAACTGGATGCAGGCGCTACGCTACATTGCGGCGAAAGGGCATCAGAAAGCGATTATCGTTTATCAGGAGACGTTGCAGTCCGGTAGATTTGATGCCGCGACCAAAAGCATGGTCTGGTCGGATTTTAAAGCAGGGAAACAGCCTGACAGCACATCGCTACGCTATCTGGTGCGTTTCACGCTGGTGGATGTCGCGAGTGGCGATTGGGCGACCTGGTCACCGTTTAATTATGAGACCAAAATACTAACCCCGCAGCCTGGACAGAAGGCATCCGTAGAGACGGTGACGGAACAGCAGATTGTGCAACTTAAGCAACAAACGTATGCCGCAATGGTTAAGGACCTGGTGGCGCGTTATCAGTAACGCGCGACGTCTGCCATAGGTCATCCTGCTGGCAGACGGTTGCAGACGCTTCCCTAAACTGACCTGGCGTCCGTCCAGAGAGGCGAAACAGGTGTATTCAAGAAAGACGGGGAGACAGCGGCACTCCCTTCGTGTGTGCCGCATTCAGCAACCCTTGAGCGAAATGCCAACCCTTTTGGTGAAACAATAAGCACTATCACATTTTGAATGTGAAGTATTGGCTGGCGGTTTTCGTCTTGTCGGCTTTGTAAAATCCGCAATCAGTCCTATAGTCCACAGAGTTTCTTTGTTTACAGGATCCTCTAATGCGTTTTAACGGACTGAATAAAGGGTTTTTCCTCTTTCTTCTCGCCATGGTGACATGGGCTTTCTTCGACGTGCTGTCGCCATACTTTTCCGCCATTTTATGGGCTGCGATTCTGACGGTTATCTTCTACCCGGTAAAAAATAGGCTGCGTTCGGCGTTAGGGGAGCGTAACGGGGTAGCGTCTCTGCTGACGCTGGGTATCATCTGCCTGATCGTATTCATCCCGTTAATGCTGATCCTCTCCTCACTCGCCGTTGAACTGAATGTGGTGTACACCAAGCTGCAGCATAACGACGCTCAGTTCCCGGAAGTGGTGGCGAGCTTGTTTGCGCATATGCCGGAGTGGGCGCGTTCGTTTCTTGCCGATCACTCCCTTGATAACGCCGCAAAAATCCAGCAGAAGCTGTCGGATGTGGTGCTAAAGGGCGGGCAATATCTGGCCGGGAGCGCCTTCCTGATTGGCAAAGGCACCTTTGGTTTCGCGATCAGTTTCGGCATCATGCTCTACCTGCTCTTTTTCCTGCTCAAGGATGGCCCGTTTCTGGTTCGGCAGATCCTCGACTCGCTACCGTTGTCGAATTTCGTTAAGCAACATCTGTTTGCAAAGTTTGCGGCGGTCTCCCGGGCGACGGTAAAAGGCACGGTTGTGGTGGCGATCGTGCAGGGGACGTTGGGCGGAATTGCGTTTTACATTGTGGGGATTGATGGCAGCATTCTGTGGGGGGCGCTGATGGCGTTTCTGTCCCTGATCCCGGCAGTGGGTTCCGCGATCGTCTGGGTGCCAGCCGCCATTTATCTTTTTTCGACGCAGCAACTGTGGCAGGGCTTTTTCATCGTCGGTTTCTTCGTGGTGGTGGTAGGGCTGGTGGATAATATTCTGCGCCCCATTCTGGTCGGCAAAGATACCAAAATGCCTGATTACCTGATTCTTATCACCACGGTGGGCGGAATGGAGATTTATGGTATCAATGGTTTCGTCATTGGTCCACTCGTTGCCGCGCTGTTTATCGCCTGCTGGAACATTCTTTCCGGGCGCGATCACGCGGGGAATGCCGAAGAACTCGATAAAGATTTTATTGAGGATGGCATCGCTGAGGATAATAAAGCCGAGTGATGCAAATCCGGATGGCGGCAGATGCCCCATCCGGTATCCATTAATGACCAATCATTCTCGCTTCCGGGATCAACCGGAAGTAGAGGTGATCCGGCACTGGGCTGTTCCAGACGTCCATTAGCATCGCGAATGCGATAATGGCAAACATTATGCCGAGTACCAGCAGTGTCATCGCCATACCCGATAATGTTCCTCGCCGTATTTCAGCGTTTCCCGTTGGTGTCCGCAGGGAAAATGTCAGCGTTGAAGCCACCGGACAGGATTCCACACAGGTCATACAGCCAGTGCATTCAACCGTTCGCACCTGAATCAGCTTATCCACCGGGATTTGCGACGGGCAGTTTTTGGCACATTTCCCGCAATCAATACAGCTTTGCGCATTGCGGCGGATTTTGAATGGTGAGAGCAGGGAAAGCAGCCCGAGCAAGGCGCCATAGGGACACAGATAACGGCACCACGCGTTGCGAATGAACAGACTTATGACCACCAGAAGGGCGACGCTCAGCAGGGTGATCGTGCCGATATTGCGAAAGAAATCGAGCATCTTCACATCGATAATAATCCCGTAGGCCGACATTAAAAAATACTGAATGCCCTGCGCTGGCATCGACAGCGAAATGTAGAGAAAAAAGGCCAGCAGCAGATATTTCAGGCTGCGCAGAGGGATATCCAGCCAACGGCGCAACGTAAAATTGCGACCAAACAATCTCTTACCCACATCGGCGATGAGTTCAGACAACGTACCTACCGGGCACAGCCACGAGCAGAACGACTTTTTGAGCAACAGACTTACCAGCATAAACGCGGCCAGCAGCAGCATGGCGGCGGCGTGAACAGGGGGAAGGATGCCGGTTTCCAGCGTATAGCGCAGGTTCATCAGGCCTGCGATGGGCAGCCAGCCTTCAATGCCGCCAGGTCGGGAAACGTACAGACTGGTGCCGCCGGTTTCGTAATAACGCACCCAGTAGTAAAACGTCACGCCAATATAAATATTGATCGCCATCAGCAGCCACTGCGTAGCTTTGCGCCAGGTAGAGGCATTACGCCAGTCGTTCCATGGCAGTTTACCGCCCGTTGTTCCGGGGCGGCGTTGCCAGCGCTTTCTGCTTTTTTCGCTCATTGCCTTCTGACGTCCATAAAGTGGCATTTTGAATGCTACTATCGTACGGCTATCCCGTTGAGCCAGCGTTGATTTATATCATTGCCTGATAATTGGGCAGCTTACGCTGCCCAATATTTATAGATGAGTAATAAAACGCGCGAGCCGCTGTCGTAGCAGGCGGTTTTCTTGTCGTAAACGTGCGTTCTCTTCCAGTAGCGTGAGCGCCACGGCGATCCCCGGCCAGTCAAGCGCCAGTTCTTCACGTAACCGCAGGGCGCGCTGTACCACAGTGGCGGCATGATCGTCGAACTGCCAGCTGTCCGCCGTTTCGGTGTAAGGTTCGATGACGCCCAGACCCACGATCTCGTTCAGGTCTTCCTCCGTCACGCCGGTGCGCAGGCAAAATTCGGTAACCGTAAAAGTGATGGTGACGTTAGCCATTATGCTTTCCCCCAATCTTTGCGCGGATCAAATCCTGACTGTGCCTCTGCCAGTTGCTGCCACAGCGCAGTCGCACGTTCATCCGGTTTAGGCGGCATCACGATCTTCAGCACGACATACAAATCACCGGTCTGTTTTTTACTGACCAGACCTTTACCTTTGATGCGTAAACGTTGTCCGGCCTGGCTGCCGGGGGGAATGGTGACCAGAATGCTCTCTTTCAGCGTGGGGACGGCAATCTTTGCGCCCAGCGCGGCTTCCCATGGGGCGAGCGGGACCACAATTTCCAGATCCTGGTTAACGATATCAAACAGGGGATGTGGCGCGATGTGGATTACCAGCCATAAATCGCCATTCGGTCCACCGTTTTCACCCGGCGTCCCCTGGCCTTTCAGACGAATACGCTGACCATTGCCGACACCCGCCGGAATTTTCACATTCAGGGTTTTTGGAATTTCACGTTCAATCATGCCAAACGCATTGTAGACCGGCAGGTTATAGCTAATGGTCCGGTTGTGTTCAGCGAGTGTTTCTTCAAGAAAAACCGCGACTTCAATTTCAATATCATGTCCACGGCTGGCATGGCGCTGGCGAGACTGACGCGCGTGCTGACCAAAAATAGAGGAGAAGATATCGTCGAAGTCTTCGGCGTTGTAACTCTGGTTCTCTCCCTGCTGGAACTGACGGTTGAATTGCGGGTCATTGCGGTGTTGCCAGAGCTGATCGTACTCCGCGCGTCGCTGCTCATCACTCAGCACTTCCCAGGCTTCAGCGACCTCTTTAAAGCGGGCTTCAGCATCGGGTTCTTTACTGACATCGGGATGATATTTGCGGGCCAGTCGGCGGTAAGCGGTCTTGATAGTCTTGAGATCGTCCGTCGGTTTCACGCCCATGATGGCGTAATAATCCTTTAATTCCATAGCGTTCTCTCGGGTTAATCAATACAGGCTAAAGGGATCCCTTAAAAGGTGTCATCGATAAGTGTAGGGTAATCCTGTCGAGGATGAATGCCAACCAGCGAAACAACATATCTTTACAGCCCAAAGGTTGCGTAAAACACGCCAGCCGTTAAGATAACTCGCGTCAATGAGTGAGGGTGTGATGGCGAAACGTCAACGGATGGGATGGTGGTTCCTCTGCCTGGCATGTGTCGTGGTGATGGTCTGTACCGCGCAGCGCATGGCGGGCCTGCATGCGTTGCAGATGGAGACCACCGCGATCGCGGCGACGGCGACGGCGTCGCCGACGTCCGTGACAGAGGAAGCATCTCCCGTGACTCCGTGCGAGCTCAGTGCGAAATCGCTGCTTGCCGCGCCTCCGGTCGTTTTTGAAGGCGCGATCCTCGCGCTCTGTTTACTCCTTGCCTTGTTAACGCCGTTCAGGACCGTACGCTTACCGTTCTTCCCACAACGCGTTATTTCTCCCCCCAGACTTCGGGTCCATCTCAGATTCTGCGTTTTCCGCGAATGACAGACCGGCTGTTTCGTACAGTAAGTTAATCATTCATGGAGAAAAATTATGATGTATGCCTTCAGGCAGGGACTGATCTGCCTGTTATTACTCTGGCTGCCCGCATCGTGGGCGGCAGAGAGCGGCTGGCTGCGTTCCCCGCAGAACGATCATGCCAGCGTACGACTGCGTGCCGATACGTCAGCACAGGGGGAAACCCGTCTGCTGATCGACGTCAAACTGGAAAACGGCTGGAAGACATACTGGCGTTCGCCGGGGGAAGGCGGCGTTGCACCTGCCATTGCCTGGCAAGGAGAGATGCCCGTGGTGGACTGGTTCTGGCCGACACCGGACCGTTTTGACGTCGCCGGTATGACCACCCAGGGCTATCACAAACAGGTCACGTTTCCGCTGGCCGTCCGGGGACACACTCCCGACCGCATTGCCGGTGTGCTGACGCTCTCTACCTGTAGCAACGTGTGTCTGCTGACCGACTACCCGTTTTCGCTTACGGCCTCTCAACAGGATGCCGGATTTGCGCATGATTATGCTCAGGCGATGGGACGTGTGCCCCTGGCGCAGGGGCTGACTCAAACCCTGATCGCTGGTGCGCGTGACGGCGAGTTGGTGATCGAGGCGCAGCGCCGCGGTGGCTGGACCGCACCCGAGCTGTTCCTCGATAGCGTAGAGGACACGGATTTTGCTAAACCGCTGATCCGGGTCGATGGCGACAGACTGCACGCGACGGTGCCGGTTCACGATAGCTGGGGGGAAGGGGCGCCGAATTTACGCGGTAAATCGCTCACGCTGGTGCTGGCGGATAACGGTGTGGCGCAGGAGAGCCAGCTTATCGTGGGTGATGCGCCGGTGACAGAATCCGCCAGACTCCCGCTCTGGCAGGTGGTTCTTATGGCGCTGATGGGAGGCGTGATCCTTAATCTGATGCCTTGCGTATTGCCGGTGCTGGGGATGAAGCTGGGTTCGATTTTGCTCGTTGAGGAGAAAAACCGCCACCAGATACGACGGCAGTTCCTCGCGTCGGTCGGGGGGATTTTGATCTCCTTCATGGCGCTGGCATTACTGATGACCGTGCTAAGACTGAGCAATCAGGCGCTCGGTTGGGGTATCCAGTTCCAGAATCCGTGGTTTATTGGCGCGATGGTGCTGGTGATGCTGACCTTCAGCGCCAGTCTGTTCGGCCTGTTTGAATTTCGCCTGCCGTCATCAATGACCACCCGACTGGCGACTTACGGTGGTAACGGCCTGGTGGGACATTTCTGGCAGGGCGCGTTTGCCACGCTGCTGGCGACACCGTGCAGCGCACCGTTTCTCGGTACAGCCGTGGCGGTGGCGCTGACGGCATCGCTGCCCGTGCTGTGGGGGCTTTTCTTCGCCCTCGGCGTTGGGATGAGTCTGCCGTGGTTGCTGGTCGCCCTGCGTCCGGGTCTGGCGCTTCGTCTGCCGCGACCGGGACGCTGGATGAACGGACTGCGACGCTTGCTCGGCTTAATGATGCTCGGTTCGGCCCTCTGGCTGGCAACGCTACTTCTGCCTCATCTGGGTTTTACCTCCCACAGTGCGGCGAAAGAGAGTGTCCGCTGGCAGCCGCTTAGCGAGCAGGCGATCACCGACGCGCTTGCGCAAAATAAGCGCGTATTTATCGATGTGACCGCCGACTGGTGCATTACCTGCAAGGTCAATAAATATAACGTGCTGAACACCGACGCGGTGCAGGCGGCGCTACAGCAACCGGATGTCGTGGCCCTGCGCGGCGACTGGACGCTGCCGTCTGATGACATTACGGCGTTTCTGAAATCACGCGGCCAGGTTGCCGTACCGTATAACCAAATCTATGGTCCCGGCTTACCGAAAGGTCAGGCGCTGCCGACGTTATTAACGCGCGACGGTCTGTTAGAAACACTGGCTAAAGCGAAAGGAGAAATGCCTTGAAATCCCTGATCATCCTGTTATTTACCCTGTTCAGCGCGTTCAGCCATGCCAAAGATGCCGCGCCGTTTACCCCGGAGCAAGAAAAACAGATCGAAGCCCTCATTCAGGAGGCGTTGTTTAACGATCCGGCCAGTCCGCGATTTGGCGCAAAACAGGCAAAACTGACGCTGGTGAATTTTACCGACTACAACTGTCCGTACTGCAAACAGCTTGATCCGCTGCTGGAAAAACTGGTGGCGAAATACCCTGACGTGGCGGTGATTATCAAACCGCTGCCGTTTAAAGGCGAAAGCTCGGTGCTCTCTGCGCGGACGGCGCTCACCACCTGGCGTGAGCATCCACATCAGTTCCTCGCGCTGCATGAAAAGCTGATGCAAAAGAAGGGATACCACACTGACGTCAGCATTAAACAGGCGCAGGAAAAATCGGCGGCCAGCCCGGTCATACTGGATGAAAAAAGCAATGAAACGCTACGTACCAATCTGCAACTGGCGCGACTCGTCGGCGTTCAGGGAACACCCGCGACGATCGTTGGTGATGAGCTGATCCCGGGGGCCGTCTCCTGGGAGGTGCTTGAAGAAGTCGTTAAAGAAAAACTGGCGGTGGCAAATGGTCAGTAAGTTGCGGCGATGGCTGCGCGAAGGTGTGTTTTTTTTGCTCCTGTTGGCTGGTGGAATGTGGCTAATGGATGCCTGGCGCGCGCCACAGGCACCAACGGCTTTCGACAGTACACCGCTTTACACGCTGGATGGCGAACGGGTAACGCTGGCGGCATTAAGTGAGGAAGAGCCGCTACTGATCTATTTTTGGGCCACCTGGTGTGGCGTTTGCCGCTATACCACACCGGACGTTGCCCGCTTGCAGGCACAAGGGGAGAAGGTGCTGACCATCGCGCTGCGTTCGGGAGATGAACAGACGATTGCGCGCTGGCTGGCGCGTAAAGGGATCTCTTTTCCCGTGGTCAACGATGCTAATGGCGCACTTTCCCGCAGTTGGGATATCAGCGTCACCCCCACGCTGATTGTGTTGTCAAAAGGGCAGGTGGTTTCTACGACCAGCGGCTGGACCAGCTACTGGGGGATGCGCCTGCGGCTAGGGTGGGCGAAAATCAGTTGAGTCAAAACCGGGGAAACCCGGTTTTTTTACACCATAAAATAGCCGTAACACCATGTGATTTAAATATTTAAGGCAGAAAGTAAACGGGGTGAATCTATATTTTCGCGGTTTTTATCATTGCAAATGACAAGGAGTAATGGCATATCATGTAGCGATATAACGATGTTAATGCTTACAGGGATTATAAATAAATGCGCAAGGGTAAAGTTATTATTGCATCAATGATGGTGCTTTGTGTTCTTATTTTTCTGATTGCGATCGCCTGGTTTATGTTGTTTCAGGGGGAAATGACGGCGCCGACGGAAGAAGAAAAAAAAACTGCTGTTTTACAGGCTGCGGGCTTACTTAAGACGGATGCTCAGGATAAAAAATCGATTGAGAGTTTATATCATCGTGCGATTATCGTGCGCACGGTGAATCTCGATTCCGGCGAGTGGGTGACGGATAAAACGGCCGCACAAGGATGTAAAAAACTCGCTCCGGAGCAGGACCCTGCACAGATTCGTCAACGCTGTTCGCTGGCGGAAGTTTATCTGGTAAAAGATAAGTATAATAAGATTCAGCAGGTTATCATTCCTGTTTCGGGCAAAGGAGCGAAATCGATGATGCATGCATTTCTCTCTTTGGGATTGGACGGTCGTACGGTGAACAATCTGTATTATTATCAGCAGCGGGAGACGCCATTTCTGGGGGCCAGAGTGAAAGATGAAAGCTGGCGTCAACAATGGCCGGGGAAAAAGGTGGCTGATGATAATGGAACGCCGGCGTTGAAAATAGTTCAGGAGAAATCAGGGAAGTATAATGAATATACCGTTGATGGTATTTCTGGTGCGACGCTGACGTCAATGGGCGTTGAAAAGAGTATTAACTACTGGATCAGTGAGCAGGGTTATGGCCCATTTTTGCAGCGACTGAAACAAGACCCGGAGATGTTGTATCGCTGAATCAAGTGTACCTGCGGATAATTTACTTTAAGCCTGTAGGCGCAGTATCACTCATTTTTTACGGATTTACGCAACGTAACATTTAATTCCTGACGGTCGGGGGCGTATATTACCCGCCGTCAGATTTCGCCCTCCATCACATATCAATGAAATAAATTTACATAACTTGTCACCCGTTGACATTTTTATGATCCAGGTCATGTACAACGCCAGCAAAAATCGATAATGATAATAATTATCATTTGTGTTATTTGGTGCGTATCGTGCGTAAGTTTTGCCTCTCACTGCTGGTAACTCTCTTCAGTCTGCTCATAAGCGTTAGCGTATGGGCCGCGACAAACTATGCTCCGTTTATTGAGGATATTGAGCAACGCCTTGATAAAACAGCAGAACTTTATTCTCAACAGCGCACCGATGAGGCGCGCCGCACGGTACAAATGGCCTACTTTGAGGTGTTTGAAAATCTCGAAGGCCCCATCCGCATCAACATCTCCGCCAGTAAAAGTTACGAAATGGAGAGCGCCTTCGGTGAAATCCGGCGGATGATTGGCGAGAAAAAACCGCTCGCTGATGTGCAGTCGAAAATCGACTGGCTGAAGGCATCGCTACGAGAAGTCGAACCGGTG
The DNA here is from genome assembly GCF_013890155.1 of Citrobacter sp. RHB20-C16. NCBI lineage: Bacteria > Pseudomonadati > Pseudomonadota > Gammaproteobacteria > Enterobacterales > Enterobacteriaceae > Citrobacter > Citrobacter sp. RHB20-C16. Next base: position 2,031,271 of record NZ_CP057630.1, read on the forward strand.
CTGGACGGCGGACACCGACTGGTGGCGGAAGAGCAGCACAGCGCGCTCACCCGAACGGATATCGCTGTTCACTGGCAAGAGAGCGTCCGTATTATCGACGATCTGCTGGCCCAGGCGGTGAATGACTATCAGGCCGGGAACTACGCTACGGCCAGTCAGCATGTCCAGCAGGCGCACTATCAGGGATTCAAAAACTCTGAGATGGAAATGTCGGTCAGGCAGAATCGCTCAGCCAAAGATGCCGCAGCCATCAACCAACAGTTTTCCGCGCTGATTGCACTTGCCGCTCAACCCGATCGCCTCAACGACGTCTCTTATCAGGTCACCACGCTCTTACAGGATATTGAGGATATTCTGCCAGGCTTACCGACAACCCGCGACGATCAGCTGATTGCAGCCCCACAAACCGCAGACAACGGTCCGGCGGCGGAGGAGAGTACGCGGACAAACTGGGGTGAAGTGGCGGGCGGAATCAATCAGAGCATTCAGGACGCTATTGCGCGGTATCAACGCGGCGAGACGCAGAATGCCATTCTGGATGTTCAGGACAGCTATTTCGATCGCTTCGAAGCCAGCGGCATGGAAAACAAAATCGGCTCCCGTGATTCGGCGTTCAAAACCACGCTGGAAGCCTACTTCACCCGTCTGGTCAGCTTGATGAAGGCTGGTCAACCGGCAGAAAGACTCCAGTCAGAAGCGAGCGCGCTCGAGCAGGATCTGCAAAAAGCGGTGACGATGCTTGGCGAAGGAGAAGAGACGCAATGGAGTCTGCTGCTTTACAGCCTGATGATCATCGTCCGTGAAGGGTTGGAAGCCCTGCTGATCGTGGCGGCGATTGTCGCCTACATGGTGAAAAACAATCATCAGGATAAGCTGCCGCTGATTCGCCAGTCAGTGATCGTAGCCCTGGTCGCCAGCGTAATCACCGCAGTGATTTTCCAGTTGCTGTTCACCAACTCGGGCGCCAGTCGGGAACTGCTGGAAGGCATCACGATGTTGATTGCGGTCGTGATGCTGTTCTTCATGAGCTACTGGCTGCTGTCCAAAGTGGAAGCCCGACACTGGAAGGCCTGGCTGGAAGGCAAGCTGTCCCACTCACTGACGACAGGGTCGCTGGTGGGGCTGTGGCTGACTAGTTTCCTCGCGGTCTATCGCGAAGGCGCCGAAACGGTTCTGTTCTACTACGCCCTGATCGGCGATGCCAAAGATGTCGCCGGACACATGGCGATTGGCGCGGGCTTTGTTATTGGCTGTGTCGTGTTACTGGCGGCGTGGCTGGTCATGCGTTATTCGGTGGTGCGTTTGCCGCTGAAACCCTTCTTTATGTTTACCGGCAGTTTCATGTACCTGATGGCCTTCGTGTTTGCGGGCAAAGGTGTACTGGAGCTGGTGGAAGGCAAACTGTTCCAGCCAACGTTGATTAACGGTTTCCCGGAAATCAGCTGGCTGGGGATTTATCCCTATGTGGAAACGCTGTTACCGCAGGCCGTATTGCTGCTCGCTGCGCTGGTTGCGCTGTGGGTTATGCGGCGAAAAAGCGCCGTTCCTGGGGAAACAATAAAAAACACTCTGTAGTTGTGATTTTAGACGAGAGGATATGTCTGATGACCATGAAGAAAACCCTGATTGCCAGCGCAGTGATGGCCGGAATTTTCACCGCACCGGCAGCGTTCGCCTTTAAAGAGTACCCGGCAGGCGAGCCTGTCGTGATGAATGAAATGGAGCTGGCCGCCGTTTATCTGCAGCCGATTGATATGGAGCCGCGCGGCATGGGCTTACCGGCAGCCAAAGCCGATATTCACCTTGAGGCGGATATTCACGCGGTCGAAGGCAGCAAAAACGGCTTTGGCGCAGGAGAGTGGATCCCCTATCTGACCATCAGCTACACCCTGGTCAACAGCGATACCGGTGAAAAACAGGAAGGAACGTTTATGCCGATGGTCGCCAGCGATGGCCCTCACTATGGCGCGAACGTCAAGATGATGGGCGTGGGCAACTACAAAGTGACTTACCACATTGAACCGCCGTCAAAAGCGGGGATGCACCGTCACACCGACAGTGACACTGGTGTCGGTCGCTGGTGGAAACCGTTTGATGTGAGCTACGAATTTAAATACGTCGGTCTGAACTAAGAAAACCGATGCGCCGGGATGCTAACTCATCCCGGCCGAGTCAATCCGCTGTTCTGAGTCGATGTCATGAGTTACTTTTTCGTCACCACGTTACAGGTCTTTTTCTGCATCGCGTTACTCTCCGGCGTTCTCTGGAGTCGAAACGATCCCCCTTCCTTACGCCCTCTGGGCTGGACGCTGCTTATTGGTCTGGCGGCCGGCGTGCTGGCAGGACTGACGCTGCGCGGTTCACAACCGGTACAGCTGTTACTGGTCGGAACGGAAGTGATGGTCACGTTGCTGTTTGTGCTCAGCTTCTGGTGGGCGGGAAACCGTGTGCGCTATTTGTGGCAAGGGATTCTGGTCTTTGGCGCAGCGCGTCACTGGGCGCTCGATCCGAATCTCGGTGGCTTAACCAGCACGCATGTCCTGAATACTGAACTGCTGCTGAATTTGACGGCAGTGGTGCTCGCCTTCGCGATCCTTTGTCTGGCTGGCGTGCTTTGCGCCATGCTGCTGCGCCGAATCCGCGTGCTGTACTGGCCATTCACCCTCATTCTGCTGGTCATGCTGTGGCTGCCGTTAAGCGGTAATTTGCTGTTGCTGTTGATGAAGCTACAGGTACTGCCGCTGGCGAAATCGCTGCTGAGCTTTGTGGCGAAAGTGACCAATAATGCGCCAGCCTATAACTGGATGGCGGTGGGATTACTGCTGCTCCTGGCGCTGTGCTGGCTGCCGTCGTTGCTGAGCGCCCATCGTCAGACGCGGGCAACAGAAGAACCGATTGCACATCGCCTGGCGCTGGCGCAGCGGCGTAATGCGCTACGGCTTTGGCTGGTCACCCTCGGCTGTGCCGTGGTGGTGATTGCCGGGCAACTGTGGTGGGACAACGTCGCGTCTCAGCCGCCGCAGCTTTCGCAAGCCATCCCGGTAACGCTCGCCAGCGACGGCAGTATTCATCTGCCGGTTGAACAACTGCGGGACGGTAAGTTGCATCGCTTTGTCTGGGTGGCTGACGATGGCAAAGCCGTGCGCTTTTTCATCATCAACCGTTATCCCGACAAACTGCGCTTTGGCGTGGTGTTTGATGCCTGTCTATTGTGCGGCGATCAGGGCTATGTGATGGAAGGCAATCAGGTCATTTGCGTCGCCTGTGGGGTACATATTTTTATCCCTTCCATTGGCAAACCCGGCGGTTGCAATCCGGTACCGATTGAAAACTGGCACAACGATGAAAAAGAGTTAGTGATCCCCGGTAAAGAACTGGCCGCTGGCGTGAACTACTTCTCGACGGTGATGACCATTCAGGTGACCGATCCGGTTGATGGTTCAACGCTGACCAATACCTCGGCGGACTTCAAGTACAGCTACGGCGGTAAGACCTGGTTCTTTTCCTCCGAAGAGAACTATGACCGTTTTCGTCAAACGCCGGAACAGTTTGTTCCTGCTGAACTGAGGGAGGAGTAACGATGCTGTGGCGAATGTTACGACAATCCTGGGGACGCAACCTGCGGCGTAAAGGGCTGGCGATTATCACGGTCTTTCTTGCAGCCAGCCTGATCTCGGCGCTGCTGGCGGTGTCGATCGATATCGGTGACAAAATGTCGAGGGAGCTCAAATCCTACGGCGCAAACATCCTGATTGAGCCTGCCGGACAAGCGGCATTGCCTGCGCTGTTTAGCGAAAGCAGTAATCCGCTCTCTGGGCAGGATTTCCTTGATGAAGCTGAATTGCCGAATATCAAAGATATTTTCTGGCGCAATAACATTGTCGGTTTTGCGCCGATGCTGGGCGGTGAAGTCACCGTGAACGATAACGCGGTGCGCATTCTCGGGACGTTCTTCAGCCAACCGGTCGATATTCCGGATGAAGAGGGATATGAAACCGGACAGAAAACGGTTAGCCCGTTCTGGCAGGTGACCGGCGACTGGCCGCAGGAAGGCGAGAACAGTCCACCGCAAACGCTCGTGGGGCATGCGCTGGCGCGACAAACAGGATGGAAAGCGGGTGATACGCTGGTATTAAACAACGCGGATACAACAGTGCCTGTCACCGTCAGCGGGATCCTCTCCAGCGGCGGCGAGGAAGATAACCAACTGGTGATGCCGCTCGCGATAGCGCAGACGCTATTGGGGTTGCCCGGCAAGGTGCAGGCCATTCGTGTTTCGGCGCTGACGGTACCGGAAAATGAGCTTTCACGTCGCGCGCGGGAAAATCTGGATGCGCTTAATGCGGAAGAGTACGACCTCTGGTACTGCACTGCTTATGTTTCTTCTATCGCCCACCAACTGGAGGAGGCGATCTCCGGGGCGGAGGTGCGCCCGGTCTGGCAAGTCGCCGCCTCTGAAGGGGTGGTGATTGACAAAATTCAGTTGCTGATGGCGGTGGTGACGATTGCCGCGCTGGCGGCATCGGCAATGGGGATCGCCTCGCTGATGACCAGCACCATTATGGAACGCGCCAAAGAGATCGGTCTGATGAAGGCGCTTGGCGCGCGTCAGTGGCAGATCATGCTGCTGTTCTACCTCGAAGCCGCTTCCAGTGGGCTGGCTGGCGGGGCGCTGGGATGCGTTGCCGGATGGGGGCTGGCGAAAGCGATTGGCGTGATGCTGTTCGACGCACCGCTTGAATTCGCGTGGATTGTGGTGCCGTGTGTACTGGTGGTTGCGATGTTGATTGCCCTGATCGGAACCTGGTTCCCGGCGCGGCGCATTGCGCGACTGTATCCCGTGGAGGTGCTGTATGGCCGCTAAACGGACAATGCTCTGGCTGCTGGTGTGGCGGGCGCTGCGCCTGCGTTTTCAGCGGGTCAGCGTGGTTTTTGCCGCGCTGATGGTGGGGGCGACCATCGTGACGGCGCTGAGCGCGGTATGGTTCGACATCAATACTAAAATGAGTGAAGAGTTACGCACCTTCGGCGCCAACTTCTACATCGGTCCGGGGCACGGCGCGAGTATGCCACAGCGGGAGCTACAGACCCTTCTGGATGATGCGCCAGCGGGGCTGGTTCACGGTGCCAGTCCGTGGTTATACGGCATGGCGCGTACCGAATTGGAAAAAGTGGTGATCGTCGGCGTCTGGTTTGAATCGTTGCAAAAACTGGTGCCTTACTGGCAGGTTCAGGGGAGCTGGATTGGCGTCAGCTTCGACGATCGCAACGCGATGATTGGCATCAAGCTGGCGGAGCGCCTCAACGTTCAGCCCGGCGATAACGTCACGCTAGTCGATCATAACCAGCGGAAAAACCTGCAGATTAAAGGCATTGTCGAAGCCGGTGACGCCACGGACAACATGCTGATCGTCAGCCTCGACGTGGCGCAAGCCTGGCTGCATCAGCCGGGGAAAATCAGCCACGGCCTGTTGAGCGTCAGTAATGATGTTGGCCAGGTTGATCGCTATGCCAGCCGGTTGCAAAGCCAGTATCCGGATCTGGAGATTCGCCCGGTGCGTAAAGTCTCCGCTTCAGAAGGACAGGTGCTGGATAAGATCAAAGGGCTGATGGGACTGGTATCGCTGGTGATTCTGGCGCTCTCTTCCCTGTGCGTGAATACCACCCTGATGGCGATAGTCGGCGAGCGTGCCCGCGAGTTCGCTCTGCAAAAAGCGCTGGGTGCCAGCAATGGCGACATCGTACGGCAAATCTTGCTGGAAACCTGCATTATCGCCCTTGCGGCCGTAGTGTGCGGCTGGTTGTTGGGGTATTTGCTGGCGCAACTGTTGGGACTGACGGTATTCAACGCGGCGATCTCGCTGCGTCTGCCGGTGCTGCCCATCACCCTCGTATTGTCTTTACTGGTCGCCATTCTGGCGGCGATTGTTCCGGTACGGCGTGCGGTCAGCGTCGAACCCGCTAACGTGCTGAAAGGAGAGTAGCGCCATGTCCGTGACGCAGATTCCACAGGTGGCGATCGAAACACGTCACCTCTATAAACGGTTTGGCGACGTTACCGCCCTGGATGATATTAACCTGCGAATTACGCAAGGGGAGTTTGTCGCCATCATGGGGGCCTCCGGCTCCGGGAAAACGACGCTGATGAACATCCTCACCTGTCTGGATACCGCAACGGAAGGTCAGGTGTTTCTTGAGGGTACGGACGCCGCCGCGCTGGATGAAGAGGGACGGCGTCGTTTTCGCGCCGAGAAGATTGGCCTGGTGTTCCAGCAATTCCATCTCATTCCCTTTTTAACCGCGCTGGAAAATATCATGCTGGCGCAGCACTACCACAGCGTGGTGGACGAGGCAGCAGCCAGAAAAGTACTGGAACAGGTCGGCCTTGGGCACCGCGTCACCCATTTACCCAGCCAGCTTTCCGGTGGGGAGCAGCAGCGTGTCTGTATTGCGCGGGCGCTGGTGAATGAGCCGCCGGTCATTTTCGCGGATGAACCGACAGGCAACCTCGATGAAGAGAATGAACAGCGGGTGTTGGATTTGCTTACTGATTTGCACCGCCAGGGGCGCACGATAGTCATGGTGACGCATAACCCGGCGCTTGGGCAGTTTGCCGATCGCATTTTGCGTCTGCAACACGGAAAGTATCTGGGAGAGGAGGCGATGCAACATGCGCTGGCTTAACGTTTTCATTCTCTCACTGGCGGTATTGCTCAGTGGCTGTAAAGAGGAAAAGCTGGCTGTCGGCGAAACGGCTCCGGCGCTGGCGGCCTTCGATTTACAAGGCCAGGAGTCCGGACTGGATCGCTGGCAGGGAAAATCCATCTACCTCAATTTCTGGTCGGCAGGCTGCGGTGGTTGTCTGGCGGAGATGGATTCGCTGGAAACGCTCAGCCAGAAATGGGGCGATAGCGTGGTAGTGGTGGCGGTGAATACCGATCCGGGTACGGTCAACCTGGATGCGCTACTGGCGAAGCACCAGGTGTCGTATCCGGTCCTTCGCGATCAGATGAAAATCACTCAGGAACGATACCAGGTCATCGGCACACCGACCTCGGTCCTGATTGATCCACAAGGCCGGGTGCTGGAGTGGCATCAGGGAATGCGTAAACCGGCGGAATTAGCCGCCACGTTCGCCCGTCTCGCGGGGCAATAAGTTTTCGGTGGAGGGATACCGCTGATGGCATTTATCTGGAACGACGAGAGCCTGGCTCTCCTGCGTGAAAACGCGGGCGTCCTCTCGACGCAACACATTGCGCAGATGCTGTGCACCAATGTGACGGTGGTGCGCAATATGGCTTACCGGCTGAAACTCAGTTTGCGTGTATCGACGTATAGCCAGAAGAGAATTCAACAGGTTCAGGCATTGTATGAATCCGATGAACCGCTGACCATGAAGGAGATTGCCGTGCGAACCGGGCTTACGTTCAGCACGGTGCAGTACATCGTCTATGTCAAACTGAAACATAAGCCCTATGCCACCCGCGAGTTTATCGCGTTCGAAACACAGGATGCGGTGCATTACCGCGTGCAAAAAGAGTTTGTCGATACCGAGCGTACGCGACTGCAACAACCGATGGATAACAGCCGTTTTCAGGAACTGTATCTCAAAGACGGGACAGCCTACTGCGCGCGTAACATCCGCCATGAAGTCATTATCTCTGAATAGCGGAAACCACATTTCGTTCGCTGACGAAGCAAGCATCGTCGCAAGCATTCAGGATAGGTCATCTTCTCCTTACAGGACGCTGAAGCATGACCCTTCTTTTTGCATTCGACCCCGACCAGGTTGTGATGATTGCCTTAACCTTTGTTCTTGCGGGGATGGTGAAAGGCGTCACCGGCATGGGGCTGCCTACTGTGGCAATGGGGATCCTCGGCTCGCTGATCTCTCCGGTTGCGGCGGCGGCTATGCTGTTGTTACCTTCGCTTATCAGCAATCTGTTTCAGTTTGGCGGCGGTGGAAATACCCGGATGTTGCTGAAGCGACTCTGGCCTATGCTGCTAACGGTGGTGATTGCCACACTGTTGGCCAGCGTCTGGATCACCGGTGGCGAGACTTCCCGCACACAGTTTGCGCTCGGGCTGGCGCTGATGGTGTATGCGCTCTGGACCCTGGCGGGAAAACGAATTGCGATCGCACCGCGGCGTGAAAAACCGCTCTCACTGGTTGTCGGATTCGCTACCGGCTTGTTGACCGGCGGAACGGGCGTCTTTGTGATGCCGGCGGTGCCGTGGATCCAGTCGCTGGGCTTTGAGAAGGATGAACTGGTTCAGGCGCTCGGTATCTCTTTTACCTTTTCCACGCTGGCGTTAGCACTGGGTCTGTGGTGGCACGACGCGCTCCCCGTGCAGTCGCTGAGCTTATCGGCATTCGCCATCGTTCCGGCGCTGCTCGGCCAGTGGGCAGGCACTCGTATCCGACGGGTCATCTCACCCGTTGTCTTTAAACGTTGCTTTCTGTTTTGTCTGATGGGGCTAAGTATCGAAATGATGCTCCGTGCTGTGACTTAATGACAAAATCGTGCCATGGTTAACCCCTCCCCGAGGCTGAGAGGTCAGTATGACGTCAATAGTCGTAAATGAAGAAGACGGCGAACTCGAATCACGAATGGCGCTGACGGCGGCGGTGATGGCGGACAAATCGTGATCCCGGATGCTGTGTGCGCTGATGGATGGCCGGGCATGGACGGCGACGGAACTGAGCGCGGTGGCGGATATCTCGCCGTCTACCGCCAGTGCGCACCTGGCCCGTCTGTGCGAGCAGCGGTTCGTGGTTTCTCTCGCCCAGGGGCGGCACCGCTATTTTCGCCTTGCAAGCGCAGACATTGCGGAACTGCTGGAGCGCCTGATGGGCGTCGCCTGGACATCAACGGCATCGCGGAAAATCACTACGCCTTTGAGTTTGCGTCAGGCGCGGACCTGTTATGACCATCTGGCCGGAGAAGTGGCGGTGAGACTGTTTGATACGCTGGTTTCCCGACAGTGGCTGACGGCAGATGGCGAAACCCTGACGCCTCTGGGTGAGGAGAAACTGGCGGATCTGGGCATTGTCGTACAGGCCAGCGTGTCGCGACGCAAATTTAGCTGCGGCTGTCTGGACTGGAGCGAGCGACGTTATCATCTGGGTGGTGTACTTGGCGCGGCGCTACTGACCTGGCTTACCGGGCAGCGGTGGATCAAAACAGCACCGGGAAGCCGCCAGGTCACCTTCACGCCCTCCGGGATCCGCAAGCTGCAAATGATATTTGGCATCAATATGATGCGCTGAATCCCCGTTTTTGCGGTCTCGTTCCCAAAAATGTGTCATATATCTGTCACACTTATGAATGACGAATAACAACACGAGGTCGTAGGGATGAACAAATCGTTAATTGCCGCCGCTGTGGCAGGGGTTGTGATGGTGTCTTCTGCCGCGCAGGCACAAACGGCGCCGGAAGGCTATCAGCTACAGCAAGTATTGATGATGAGTCGACATAACTTACGTGCGCCGCTGGCGAACAATGGCAGCGTGCTGGAGCAGTCCACTCCGAATAAATGGCCTGAATGGGATGTGCCGGGCGGACAGCTCACCACCAAAGGTGGCGTGCTGGAAGTGTATATGGGCCATTACATGCGTGAATGGCTGGCAGAGCAGGGGATGGTGAAATCCGGCGAGTGCCCGGCACCGGATACGGTCTATACCTATGCCAACAGTCTGCAGCGTACGGTCGCGACCGCCCAGTTCTTTATCACCGGCGCGTTCCCTGGCTGCGATGTTCCGGTGCATCACCAGGAAAAAATGGGCACCATGGACCCCACCTTTAACCCGGTGATCACCGATGATTCGGCGGCTTTCCGCGAGAAAGCCGTACAGGCGATGGAAAAAGAGCGCGGCCAGATGCAACTTGATGACAGCTACAAGTTGCTGGAACAGATGATCAACTACAAAGACTCGCCATCATGCAAGGAAAAACAGCAGTGTTCGCTGACTGACGCTAAAGATACCTTTAGCGCGAACTATGAGCAGGAGCCCGGTGTCTCCGGACCGCTGAAAGTGGGGAACTCGCTGGTGGACGCCTTCACGCTGCAATACTACGAAGGATTCCCGATGGATCAGGTGGCCTGGGGCGAAATTAAATCCGATCAGCAATGGAAGGTGTTGTCGAAACTGAAAAATGGCTATCAGGACAGCCTGTTTACCTCTGCGGAGGTCGCACGTAACGTGGCGAAACCGCTGGTGAAATACATCGACAAAGCGCTGGTGACCGAACAGGCGAAAGCGCCGAAAATTACCGTGCTGGTGGGGCATGACTCAAACATCGCCTCACTGCTTACCGCACTGGAATTCAAACCCTATCAGTTACATGATCAAAACGAACGTACGCCGATTGGCGGCAAAATTGTCTTCCAGCGCTGGCATGACACGAAGGCCAACCGCGATCTGATGAAAATTGAGTATGTGTATCAGAGTTCAGAGCAGCTGCGTAATGCGGATGTGCTGACGCTGAAAGCCCCGGCGCAACGCGTGACCCTGGAGTTGAAAGGATGCCCGATTGATGCGAACGGTTTCTGTCCGATCGACAAGTTTGACGCGCTGCTGAATGAGGCGGCGAAATAAATGAGGTTCCCCCGCGTAAGCGGGGGATTTAACGGCTTAAACGTTTTTACGTTCGATGGTCTGTTCGCCCCAGAAGAGCGCGTCTTTATCTGTCTTATCAAAGGCTTTGATGAGCACTTCATCGCTGCCTTCTTCCCAAATTTTTTCTGCCAGCTTTTCGTCATATCCGGCAACTTCAAATATGGCTTCGGCTATTTCCGGCGATGTATTGCGCAGACTTGCCCACTCACCGACGTGATGAGCCTTCGCTTCTTGAGTTGGCATTCTTATCCTCCCGTTGAAGATTAGCCGTTGAGCTTCACTGCCAGACCGGCAACGTATTCGCCCTGATAACGTGCGATAGAGAGCTCTTCCTGACTGGGCTGGCGTGAACCGTCACCCCCGGCAATGGTCGTTGCGCCATAAGGCGTACCACCGCGAACTTGCGAAACATCGAACAGTTCCTGTGCGGCGTAGCCGATGGGCACAATCACCATCCCATGATGGGCAAGTGTAGTCCATGTAGACGTAATCGTTTGTTCCTGACCGCCGCCTGTCCCGGTAGAACTGAAAACGCTGGCGAGTTTGCCATACAGCGCGCCGGACGCCCACAATCCGCCCGTCTGATCGAGGAAGGTACGCATCTGGCCTGACATATTGCCAAAGCGCGTTGGCGTACCAAAAATAATGGCGTCGTAATCCGCCAGTTCTTGCGGGGTGGCGACGGGCGCGTTTTGCGTCTTGCCTCCGGCTTTGGCAAAAATTTCAGCTGGCATGGTTTCCGGTACACGCTTAATCACGACCTCTGCGCCGTCCACTTTGTTTGCCCCTTCCGCTACCGCGTGCGCCATCGTTTCGATGTGTCCGTACATGGAATAATAAAGCACCAGAACTTTAGCCATTTGTACTACTCCTCGTATTAACCGTGTCTGTAGCGATTCGCTACCCTCTTTAAAGATATGACGTGGCGCTGAGAGTGCAAATATCACGACCATTTCTTTGATTTATAACAAATTTTAGGACAGCCTGTTTTGTAGCAAAATGATACATTTTCTCGCCGCTAAATTTTGCTAATCATAAGAAAGGCTTATTGATAAACTGAGGCAATTATTTCTCAACACGGACTTAAGCTGTTGCAGGATATTACCAGCGGCGGGCCGAACGCTCTGTATTGCCTAAGCTTAGTTTCACGTCGCGAGGTGAATGGCATCCGCCATCCGTGGCGTGAGGAGTCACTCCTCAGTACCTATGCAATATGATGTCTAATCAATGACGGAGGTCAGTAATGGCAAACCATCGAGGCGGTTCCGGTAATTTTGCCGAAGACCGCGAAAGAGCATCAGAAGCAGGTAAGAAAGGTGGTCAGCACAGCGGGGGGAATTTTAAAAATGACCCGCAGCGTGCCTCTGAAGCAGGTAAAAAAGGGGGCAAGAGCAGTGGTGGTAGCCGTAACAGCTAGCATTGCCGCACTTGTCGATCATCATGTTCAGCCTCCCCTAACTGCGTGATGACGCCACCGCCGCCGGATACTCCGGCGGTTTTTTTTGCCCGTCAGGTTGCACTGAAAGGAAACGCCACGCAGACTATGCGCCACTGACAGATTCACCGAACAAGGGAAGGGCATGGCCGAACGTGCTGAGAAAAAAACAGGTAAACGCTCGCAGGCGGTCAGCGCGAAACGCGAAGCGATTCTGACAGCCGCATTAAATACGTTTTCGCAATATGGTTTTCACGGCACTCGTATTGAACACATTGCCGAGCAGGCCGGCGTCTCCAAAACCAATCTTCTTTATTACTACCCGTCAAAAGAGGCGCTGTATGTCGCCGTGCTACGTCAAATTCTGGATATCTGGCTGGCGCCCTTAAAAGCGTTTCGGGAAGATTTTGCGCCATTGGCTGCCATTAAAGAGTACATCCGGCTGAAGCTGGAAGTGTCCCGTGATTACCCGCAGGCCTCGCGTCTTTTTTGCATGGAGATGCTGGCCGGTGCGCCGCTGTTGATGGATGAATTGACCGGCGATCTGAAAACGCTGATTGATGAAAAGTCCGCCCTGATTGCCGGTTGGGTGAAGAGCGGCAAACTGGCGCCGATCGACCCGCATCATCTGATCTTCATGATTTGGGCTTCAACACAGCATTACGCCGATTTTGCGCCTCAGGTTGAGGCGGTGACGGGCGCAACGCTGCGTGACGAAACCTTTTTTAATCAGACGGTTGAAAACGTTCAACGCATGATTATTGAGGGAATTCGCGTTCGTTAATTGGCAGGCGGCAGTGGGCAGCTCATATCGCCTTCTTCGCACTGTAGCAGCGAGGCGAGAAACGCTTCACGCTCGGCGGTTTTATCCGCCAGACACTGATTGGCGATCATCACCTGAGCACTTCCCCCCTCGGTGCCGGAGCTGATAAGCGCGCAGTCGGCATCGCGCATGGCGATCCACGCGGTCTGTGCCTTTTTCAGCAGTTCCTGCTGTGGCGGGGCTGCGCGTTTCAGCGCATTCTGATACGTTTCATTCAGTTCTTTGTCTGCCGTCTGATACTGGGTGACGGCACAGGTATTCATTTCCGCTTGCGTGCTGGCATTTGCGCAGTCATCGGCCAGCGCCTGACCGCTGAGCAGCAGCGCAGCGCAGGTGAGTAGTATTCGTTTCATCATTCCCTCTGGCTCCATAAAAAAAGGCCCCGTTTCCGGAGCCTTAATTAACCACAGCCTTAGCCAATTGTCATCAGGCTTGCGTTACCTCCGGCGGCTGCCGTGTTCACGCTTAACGAACGCTCGACGTACAGTCGCTCCAGCAGAATATTGCTTTCACCACGGGCGAAACCTTGTACCGAGACAATCGCGCCTTCACGGGCTGCTACCGCTTCACACAGGGCACGAAGCTGATCGGAATCGCCGTGGAAGATCACCGCATCAAAAGGCTGCGTTGTCAGGCTGTCGGTTTTCGCAAACGCAATGCGGGCAGAAACCGCTGCCGGCAGGCGTTTCGCCAGGTCACGGTGGAAAGCATCGTCAGTCCACAAAATCTGACTCCCGACCGAAGTGACGGCGGCAAGTTGCACCAGCGCATCCTGTTCATCATCCGCGATACACAGTACGCGCTCACGCGGTAACAGCGTCCAGGTGTTACGCTCCCCGGTAGGGCCAGGCAGCAGACGCTGCGTACCGGCCTGCGCCAGTTCGCCAAACTGTTGGCAAAGTTGACGTAACACAGGGCGATCGGCCGCCCACTCGCTGAGCGCTTCCAGCGGCTGGATCAGCGCGGCTTTCAACTGGGCGTCTACCGGATAGTCCGCATCCTGACGCGCCAGAGTGATGGCCAGCGCATTTTCCGGACGATTTGCCAGCAGACGGTAGAGATAGAGCGGCCCACCGGCTTTTGGGCCGGTCCCAGAGAGTCCTTCGCCGCCGAACGGCTGTACGCCGACGACCGCCCCCACCATATTCCGGTTAACGTACAGGTTGCCTACGTGCGCCGAACCGGTGACCTGGGCAATGGTTTCATCAATACGGGTGTGGACGCCCAGCGTCAGACCGTAGCCGGAGGCGTTGATTTGGTCAATCAGCGCGTCCAGGTTGTTACGGTTGTAGCGTACAACGTGCAGAACCGGACCAAAGACCTCTTTTTGCAGCTCGTCAATGCTTTCCAGTTCGATCAGCGTTGGCGCAACGAATGTACCGCTTTGCCATTCACGGACATCTTCACTGTTTTCACGCGCCGCCTGGAATACCGGACGACCTTTCGCCCGCATAGCCTGAATATGCTGTTCAATATTGGATTTGGCTTCACTGTCGATCACCGGACCGATATCGGTGGTCAGACGCCCCGGGTTGCCCATCCGGCATTCGGCCATCGCGCCACGCAGCATTTTCAGCGTGTGGTCGGCGATATCATCCTGTAGACAGAGTATGCGCAGCGCGGAGCAGCGCTGTCCGGCGCTGTCAAATGCCGAGGACAGTACGTCGACCACCACCTGTTCGGTGAGGGCAGACGAGTCAACGATCATCGCGTTCATGCCGCCCGTTTCGGCGATCAGGGGAATCGGACGTCCCTGTGCATCCAGACGCGTCGCGATGTTACGTTGCAGCAGCGTCGCCACTTCGGTAGAACCGGTAAACATCACGCCGCGCACGCGGCTGTCGGCGGTCAATTGCGCGCCCACCGTTTCACCCCGGCCAGGCAGCAGTTGCACCACGCCCGGCGGTACGCCAGCTTCCAGCAAGATGGCAATGCCCTGGGCTGCGATAAGCGGCGTCTGTTCCGCGGGTTTTGCCAGTACGCTGTTGCCTGCAGCCAGCGCGGCGGCGATTTGTCCGCTGAAAATGGCCAGCGGGAAGTTCCACGGGCTGATGCAAACAACCGGACCGAGCGGGCGGTGGGTCTCATTATCAAAATCGTCACGCACCTGACCGGCGTAATAATGCAGGAAGTCTACTGCTTCACGCACTTCGGCAATGGCGTTGGCGAAGCTCTTACCGGCTTCACGCACCAGAATGCCGATCAGCTGTTGCATCTGGCCTTCCATCAACACGGCAGCGCGATGGAGGATGGCGGCACGTTCATGCGGCGGCGTCGCAAACCAGATAGGAGCATTGTTCACCGCGCTTTGCAGCGCCTGTTCGACTTCAGTTTCACTGGCTTCACGGACATAACCGACGATGTCTTTCGGTTCTGCCGGGTTGACCACCGGGCTCATTTCGCCCTCTGCAACCGGTGTCTCGAGCATCGGCAACGCTCGCCATTTTTGCAGCGCGCTGTTGAGCAGGGCAGAGGAGAGTGAGGCCAGACGATGTTCGTTGGAAAGATCCAGACCGGCAGAGTTTTCGCGCCCTTTGCCGTACAAATCGCGCGGCAGCGGAATTTTCGGATGCGGCAGACCGGTCTGACCTTCCTGCTGCGCCAGTTTTTCAACGGCCTCGACCGGATCGGCCACCAGTTCGTCCAGCGGCAGCGTGGTATCCGCGATACGGTTAACAAAGGAGGTGTTCGCCCCGTTTTCCAGCAGACGACGCACCAGGTACGCCAGCAGCGTTTCATGGGTGCCAACCGGTGCATAAATGCGGCACGGACGGTTAAGTTTGCCATCCGTCACTTTACCGGTGACCTGTTCGTACAGCGGCTCACCCATTCCGTGCAGGCACTGGAACTCATACTGACCTGGATAGTAGTTCTGCCCGGCCAACTGGTAAATGGCTGCCAGCGTATGGGCGTTGTGGGTTGCAAATTGCGGGTAGATCAAATTCGGTACGGCGAGCAGCTTTTTCGCGCAGGCGAGATAAGAGACATCGGTGTAGACCTTGCGCGTGTAAACCGGGTAGCCTTCCAGACCGTCCATCTGGGCGCGTTTGATCTCGCTATCCCAGTAGGCGCCTTTGACCAGGCGGATCATCAGGCGGCGACGGCTGCGGGTGGCCAGATCGATCAGGTAATCGATGACGAACGGGCAACGTTTCTGGTACGCCTGAATGACGAAACCAATACCGTTCCAGCCAGCCAGTTCAGGTTCAAAACACAGTTTTTCCAGCAGATCGAGGGAGATCTCCAGACGGTCGGCCTCTTCGGCATCGATATTGATGCCGATATCATACTGGCGCGCCAGCAGCGTCAACGACTTCAGGCGCGGATAGAGCTCTTCCATCACTCTATCGTACTGGGCACGGCTGTAACGCGGGTGCAGGGCGGAGAGCTTGATAGAGATCCCCGGACCTTCATAAATCCCGCGTCCGTTCGACGCTTTACCAATTGCATGAATTGCCTGCTGATAGGAGACCATATAGGCCTGCGCATCGGCTGCGGTCAGCGCGGCTTCACCCAGCATATCGTAAGAGTAGCGGAAGCCTTTTTCTTCCAGCTTACGGGCATTCGCCAGCGCTTCGGCAATGGTTTCTCCGGTCACGAACTGTTCGCCCATCAGACGCATCGCCATATCGACGCCTTTACGGATCAGCGGCTCACCGCTCTTACCGATAATGCGGTTCAGGGAGCGCGAAAGGCTGGCTTCGTTATGGGTGGAGACCAGACGACCGGTGAACAGCAGACCCCAGGTCGCCGCGTTGACGAACAACGACGGACTACGACCAATGTGCGACTGCCAGTTACCGTTGCTGATTTTGTCGCGGATTAAGGCATCGCGCGTGGCTTTATCCGGAATACGCAGCAGCGCTTCCGCCAGACACATCAGCGCCACCCCTTCCTGCGAAGAGAGAGAAAACTCCTGCAGCAAGCCTTGCACCATACCGGCACGGCCGCTGGCTGTTTTCTGATTACGCAGTTTATCCGCCAGTTGGTAAGCCAGCTTATGGGCCTGTTCGGCTACCGGCTGCGGCAGACGCGCCTGTTCCATCAGCATCGAGACCGCGTCAGTTTCAGAGCGACGATACGCGGCGGTAATGGCGGAACGCGAGACCGACTGTGGGAGGATCTGCTCGGCAAATTCCAGGAAAGGTTGATGGATCTCTTCCTGCGGCACCGTGGATTCATCGCCTTCGTTGGCGGCTCCAGCCAATAGCGCAGGAATTTCTGGCAGCGTGTCATCGTTTTCCAGTTTTTCCAGGTAATTAAAGATTGCCTGCTTAATCAACCAGTGCGGGGTGCGATCAATTCGCGTTGCCGCTGACTTAATGCGCTCGCGCGTTGCGTCATCCAGTTTAACCCCCATCGTGGTGGTTCCCATGCCATCTGCTCCTGTTGTTCGGTGAGGTACTGCTTATCGTTATCGAGAAATATCTACTATGTTGCAACTTTGTGCAACCACGTTAAATGTGACCTGTATAACAAGCTTAAAAATGAATGAAATGTTAATAAAAGAAAGATGTATGACGTTGGGAAAAATAATAACGCTATCTTTTTCTCTGCGGCAGTTAACACTTTTAAAAGGTGCAACCGCGAAAAATGTGAGAGAGTGCAACCTGCCAGAAAATAGTGTTCATCTGCATTTAAATTTGATGTAAATGATGTGTTAAATAGATTGTGAATAAACCGCGCTTCCGGCAGGATACGGTCGCCCGGGAAATACAACAGGCTTTGCCACGTTCCGGCAGAGCAATAAAACAGAAGAGTCTGGAGATTTTATGGCAATTAGCACACCGATGCTGGTGACGTTCTGTGTCTATATTTTTGGCATGATACTGATTGGTTTTATCGCCTGGCGTTCAACCAAGAACTTTGATGATTATATTTTGGGGGGCCGCAGTCTCGGGCCATTTGTCACCGCATTATCTGCGGGCGCGTCAGATATGAGCGGCTGGCTGCTGATGGGCTTACCGGGCGCGATTTTCATTTCCGGGATTTCAGAAAGCTGGATTGCCATCGGCCTGACGTTAGGGGCGTGGATCAACTGGAAGCTGGTGGCCGGGCGCCTTCGCGTGCACACCGAACATAATAATAACGCCCTGACGCTGCCGGACTACTTCACCGGGCGCTTTGAAGACAAGAGCCGGGTTCTGCGCATTATCTCCGCGCTGGTGATTCTGCTGTTCTTCACTATTTATTGTGCATCCGGCATCGTGGCAGGGGCGCGTCTGTTTGAAAGCACCTTTGGCATGAGCTACGAAACCGCACTGTGGGCAGGCGCGGCGGCCACCATCCTCTATACCTTTATTGGCGGATTCCTCGCGGTAAGCTGGACGGATACCGTACAAGCCAGTCTGATGATTTTTGCGCTGATCCTGACGCCGGTGATTGTCATCATCAGCGTTGGGGGCTTTGGCGATTCGCTGGAAGTCATTAAACAGAAGAGCATTGAGAACGTTGATATGCTCAAAGGGCTGAATTTCGTCGCCATCATTTCCCTGATGGGCTGGGGCCTGGGCTACTTTGGTCAGCCACACATTCTGGCACGTTTTATGGCGGCGGATTCCCACCACAGCATCGTTCATGCCCGCCGTATCAGCATGGCCTGGATGATCCTCTGTCTGGCAGGTGCGGTCGCGGTCGGTTTCTTCGGCATCGCTTACTTCAACAACAATCCGGCGCTGGCGGGGTCGGTGAATCAGAACGCGGAGCGCGTGTTCATCGAACTGGCGCAAATCCTGTTTAACCCGTGGATTGCCGGTATCCTGCTGTCTGCGATTCTCGCGGCGGTAATGTCAACGCTGAGCTGTCAGTTGCTGGTATGTTCCAGCGCCATTACCGAAGATCTGTACAAAGCGTTCCTGCGCAAAGGTGCCAGCCAACAGGAGCTGGTTTGGGTAGGGCGCATTATGGTGCTGGTGGTCGCGCTGGTGGCGATTGCCCTGGCGGCGAACCCGGATAACCGGGTCCTGGGTCTGGTGAGCTATGCCTGGGCTGGTTTCGGCGCCGCGTTTGGTCCGGTGGTACTGTTCTCGGTGATGTGGTCGCGTATGACTCGCAACGGCGCACTGGCCGGGATGATTATCGGTGCCGTGACGGTGATCGTCTGGAAACATTTCGGTTGGCTGGATCTGTACGAAATCATTCCGGGCTTTATCTTCGGCAGCGTCGGTATCGTCGTCTTCAGTCTGTTGGGTAAAGCGCCATCATCGGCGATGATCAAACGCTTTGCTGAGGCTGACGCGCACTATCATTCCGCACCGCCATCGCGTTTGCAGGAAGGCTAACGTCTCAGTTCACTGACTAATCAGGCCCGCTTCGTGCGGGCTTTTTTGTCTTTTTCAGCTATCGCTTCCTGCCACAATCATTAACCCGCTAAGTGTTTACATTCTGACATCATTATCATTACATTCTGCTTGAGTTTTCTCTTGCCGTAATGATAATCACTATCACTGTAATTTACCTTTCTTTGCATCAGTTGACTAAGAATAACGTTTAAGGGTGTCTGGCATGTTTGTTCCGTTTCTAATTATGTTGCGTGAAGGGCTGGAAGCCGCGCTGATAGTCAGCCTGATAGCCAGTTATCTGAAGCGTACCCAACGAGGCCGTTGGATTGGCGTGATGTGGATTGGTGTATTTCTGGCGGCGGCGCTGTGTCTGGGCCTTGGGATCTTCATCAACGAGACCACCGGTGAGTTTCCGCAGAAGGAGCAGGAACTGTTTGAGGGTATCGTCGCGGTGATTGCTGTGGTGATCCTCACCTGGATGGTGTTCTGGATGCGTAAGGTTTCGCGCAACGTCAAAGTCCAACTGGAGCAGGCGGTCGACAGCGCATTACAGCGCGGTAATCACCACGGCTGGGCACTGATCATGATGGTCTTTTTCGCCGTGGCGCGTGAAGGGCTGGAATCCGTTTTTTTCCTGCTGGCGGCCTTTCAACAGGATGTCGGGATCTGGCCGCCGGTGGGGGCCATGATGGGGCTGGCGACTGCGATTGTTCTCGGTTTCTTACTCTACTGGGGCGGTATCCGTCTGAACCTGGGCGCTTTCTTTAAGTGGACCAGCCTGTTCATTTTGCTGGTGGCAGCCGGTCTTGCTGCAGGCGCGATTCGCGCCTTCCACGAAGCGGGATTGTGGAATCACTTCCAGGACGTGGCATTTGATATGAGCGCTATTCTTTCGACGCACTCGCTGTTTGGCACTTTGATGGAAGGCATTTTTGGCTACCAGGAAGCTCCGAGCGTCAGTGAAGTTGCGGTCTGGTTTATCTATCTGATACCGGCGCTGGTGGTGTTTGCATTGCCGCCGCGCACAGGCACAACCGCGTCCCGCGCAGCGCCTTGACGCTTCGCGACGCAAACTCTTATGTAGTTACAACATACTTATTTAAAGGGATGGTCATGACGAATCACTTTCGCCGTAGTGCGCTGCAGCTTGGCATGGCTGCACTGTTTGCTTCTGCTTTTACTGCCCATGCTGCGGATATTCCGCAGGTTAACGTCACGGTAACGGATAAACAATGTGAGCCGATGAGCATTACGGTTAATGCCGGCAAAACCCAGTTCATCATTCAAAACCACAGTCAGAAAGCGCTGGAATGGGAGATCCTGAAGGGGGTGATGGTGGTTGAAGAACGCGAAAACATCGCGCCGGGATTCAGCCAGAAGATGACTGCCAATCTGCAACCGGGCGAATATGACATGACCTGTGGCCTGCTGACTAACCCGAAAGGGAAGTTGATTGTTAAGGGCAGCGCGACGGCCGATGCCGCGCAGAGTGACGCTTTACTGAGTCTGGGTGGCGCTATCACCAACTATAAAGCCTATGTGACCGAAGAGACCGCGCAACTGGTGGCGGGAACTAAAGCCTTCACCGATGCCATTAAGGCGGGCGATCTGGAGAAAGCGAAGTCACTGTATGCGCCAACTCGTCAGCATTACGAACGTATCGAGCCGATTGCTGAGCTGTTCTCCGATCTTGACGGCAGCATCGATGCCCGTGAAGACGATTACGAACAGAAAGCCGCCGACCCGAAATTTACCGGCTTCCACCGTCTGGAAAAAGCGCTGTTTGGCGATAACTCGGTCAAAGGGATGGAGAACTACGCCGATCAGTTAAATACCGACGTTCTGGATCTGCAAAAACGCATCAGTGAACTGGCATTCCCACCGTCAAAAGTGGTTGGCGGTGCAGCAGGACTGATTGAAGAAGTGGCGGCCAGTAAAATCAGCGGCGAGGAAGATCGCTACAGCCATACCGATCTGTGGGATTTCCAGGCGAACGTTGACGGAGCGCAGAAGATCGTAAACCTGCTGCGTCCGCAACTGCAAAAAGAGAACAGCGAGCTGTTAGCAAAAGTGGATGCGAACTTCAAAAAAGTGGATACCATCCTCGCGAAATATCGCACCAAAGACGGTTTTGAGACTTACGATAAACTGACCGATGCAGATCGCAACGCGCTGAAAGGCCCGATTACGACGCTGGCGGAAGATCTCGCGCAATTACGCGGTGTACTGGGTCTGGATTAAGCACCATGCAGCATGATAATAAAAACGGCGTGAGCGAACCGTCACGCAGACGTTTGTTGAAAGGAATGGGCGCGCTCGGCGGCGCGCTGGCGTTGGCCGGCGGTTGTCCGGTCGCCCATGCGCAAAAGCCGCAAAGCGCGCCGGGAACCTTGTCGCCGGATGCTCGTAGCGAGACTCAGCCTTTTTACGGTCCCCATCAGGCGGGTATTTTGACGCCGCAGCAGGCTTCAATGATGCTGGTGGCATTTGACGTTCTGGCATCGGATAAAGGTGAGCTCGAACGGTTGTTTCGCCTGCTGACGAAACGTATTGCTTTCCTGACCACTGGCGGCCCGGCACCGGAAACGCCGAACCCGCGTATGCCACCAATGGACTCCGGGATCCTCGGCGCCTTCATCGCGCCGGATAACCTGACCATGACGCTGTCGGTGGGGCATTCGCTGTTCGATACGCGCTTTGGCCTACAGGCGCAGATGCCAAAGACGTTGCAGAAAATGACCCGTTTCCCGAATGACTCTCTGGATGCGGCGTTATGCCATGGCGATGTGTTGCTACAGATTTGCGCTAACACCCAGGACACGGTGATCCATGCCCTGCGCGATATCATCAAACATACGCCGGATTTGCTGAGCGTTCGCTGGAAGCGAGAAGGGTTTATATCCGACCATGCGGCGCGCAGTAAGGGTAAAGAGACTCCGGTCAATTTACTGGGCTTTAAAGACGGTACGGCGAATCCGGACAGCAGCGATGTAAAGCTGATGCAGGACGTGGTGTGGGTGACGGCGGAGCAGGGGGAACCGGCGTGGGCCATTGGCGGATCTTATCAGGCTGTTCGTCTGATTCAGTTTCGCGTCGAATTCTGGGATCGCACGCCGCTCAAAGAGCAGCAAACCATTTTTGGCCGCGATAAGCACACCGGCGCTCCGTTGGGGATGCAGCACGAACATGATGTGCCGGATTACGCCAGCGACCCGGACGGCAACGTCATTGCGCTGGACAGCCACATTCGTCTGGCGAATCCACGCACGGCGCAGACGCAGTCGAGCCTGATGATGCGTCGTGGATACAGCTACTCCCTTGGCGTGACGCCATCCGGACAGCTTGATATGGGATTGCTGTTTGTCTGCTATCAACACGACCTGGAAAAAGGGTTCCTGACCGTGCAGAAGCGGCTAAACGGCGAAGCGCTGGAAGAGTACGTTAAGCCGATTGGCGGCGGCTATTTCTTCGCGCTACCGGGAATCAAGCAGGCCGATCGCTATCTGGGCCAGTCTCTGCTTGAAGCCTGACAGTGATACCCCGTCTGTGGGCGGGGTATGTTGCGTCTCACGCGGCTGAAAATATTCTTTTTTTATATGATCCGTTTTTTGAAATAATTTTGTAATATCTCCGTAAGAGACTGTTGCCAACAGAAATGAGAATTTAGTTAACATCAGGTAAAAATATTGTTGCGTTATTGCTAAGTTCTGATGTAATTATACGTAATAGCGGTAGTTCCCGGCAGTGATGGTTATTCACTATGGAGATCGCGAATGGTAAAGTCCTCTCGTGGACACGTTTCTGACAGTTTTTGCAGCCTATTACGCGGAAGTCTCTCCTCCGGTAGCCATCTCGTCACCGCTAAATTTCTCTCATTTTCCCCTCTTCTTCGTGTTACTGACGCCATATTCGGTGCGCGTAGCCGTGTGTGGCGTCTATTCGAAAGGCAAGCAATGGCTTACAAGGAAGCCAACCCGCAGATGTTCGTGCGCATAATCGCGCTGCCAACGGCGCGTGTGATGAATACCAACAACTCAAGGTGCTATCCATGGGAAGACAAAAAGCAGTGATCAAAGCTCGTCGTGAAGCAAAACGTGTGCTGAGACGGGACTCACGCAGTCATAAACAGCGTGAAGAAGAATCGGTCACCTCGCTTGTGCAGATGAGTGGCGTAGAAGCGATTGGCATGGCGCGCGACAGTCGCGACGCCACGCCAATCATGGCGCGCAATGAGGCTCAATCGCACTACCTGAATGCTATCGAGAGTAAACAACTGATTTTCGCTACGGGCGAAGCCGGGTGTGGTAAAACCTGGATCAGTGCGGCAAAAGCAGCAGAGGCCCTGATACATAAAGATGTAGACAGGATCATTGTCACCCGTCCAGTTCTGCAGGCTGATGAAGATCTCGGCTTCTTACCTGGAGATGTATCGGAGAAGTTTGCTCCCTATTTCCGGCCGGTTTATGACGTGCTGGTTAAACGACTCGGGGCATCTTTTATGCAGTATTGCCTGCGACCTGAAATCGGTAAGGTGGAAATCGCGCCGTTCGCCTACATGCGCGGACGTACATTTGAAAATGCAGTGGTCATTCTTGACGAGGCTCAGAACGTCACTGCTGCGCAAATGAAGATGTTCTTAACGCGCCTCGGGGAGAATGTGACGGTTATCGTCAACGGGGACATTACCCAGTGCGATTTACCCCCTCATGTTCAGTCAGGGCTCAGTGACGCGCTGGCCCGCTTTAAAGAAGATGAAATGATAGGGATTGTTCGCTTCAATAAAGATGATTGCGTTCGCTCGGCGCTCTGCCAACGAACGCTGAATGCGTACAGTTAAGTTAGCAATCTTTGCGCTCAGAGCCCGGGAAAACCGGGCTTTTTTTTTAGGCGAATGTCACATAGGGTGGTGAGGGGGATTGACTGGCTTCGTTCGTTGTCGACCCCCGGTCGGGGATTCTCATCCCCCCATTGGGGAATATAAAAGAAAAGAGCCGATACATAAGTACCGGCTCTCATCTGAAATATGGCGGTGAGGGGGGGATTGACTCGCTTCGCTCGCCCTGCGGGCGTCATGGCCTGCGGCCATTCCGTCCAACGGGCTGCGCCCGTTGTCGACCCCCGGTCGGGGATTCTCATCCCCCCCATTGGGGAATATAAAAGAAAAGAGCCGATACATAAGTACCGGCTCTCATCTGAAATATGGCGGTGAGGGGGGGATTGACTCGCTTCGCTCGCCCTGCGGGCGTCATGGCCTGCGGCCATTCCGTCCAACGGGCTGCGCCCGTTGTCGACCCCCGGTCGGGGATTCTCATCCCCCCATTGGGGAATATAAAAGAAAAGAGCCGATACATAAGTACCGGCTCTCATCTGAAATATGGCGGTGAGGGGGGGATTGACTCGCTTCGCTCGCCCTGCGGGCGTCATGGCCTGCGGCCATTCCGTCCAACGGGCTGCGCCCGTTGTCGACCCCCGGTCGGGGATTCTCATCCCCCCATTGGGGAATATAAAAGAAAAGAGCCGATACATAAGTACCGGCTCTCATCTGAAATATGGCGGTGAGGGGGGGATTGACTCGCTTCGCTCGCCCTGCGGGCGTCATGGCCTGCGGCCATTCCGTCCAACGGGCTGCGCCCGTTGTCGACCCCTGGTCGGGGATTCTCATCCCCCCCATTGGGGAATATAAAAGAAAAGAGCCGATACATAAGTACCGGCTCTTATCTGAAATATGGCGGTGAGGGGGGGATTCGAACCCCCGATACGTTGCCGTATACACACTTTCCAGGCGTGCTCCTTCAGCCACTCGGACACCTCACCATATTGTTGTTCCTCAACGACTGGAACGGGCGCTAATTTAGGGAAATACGCCGCCTGCGTCAATCAACTTTTCCAAAAAATCGTGCGTTTATACAAACTTCAAGCAACCTGTAGGTTAATTAGGCGAAAACTGCTTTTTTTGCCAGCGCCAGCGAATTTGCTATGCTGATGATCCCTTTGAAAACGATGATAATAAGTGCGAAAAATTCCGCACAACAACCCGCAGGAGTCAATATGGATATCATTTTCTATCACCCTACGTTTGATACCCCCTGGTGGATCGCTGCCCTGGAAAAAGCTATTCCGGGTGCCAGAGTCCGGGAGTGGAAGCAGGGCGATACCGATCCGGCAGATTATGCGCTGGTCTGGCATCCACCGGTAGAAATGTTGGAAGGGCGTAAACTTAAGGCGGTGTTCGCACTTGGGGCGGGTGTAGATTCGATCCTGAGCAAACTGAAAGCCCATCCCACGATGCTGGATCCTGCCATTCCTCTCTTTCGTCTCGAAGATACCGGTATGGGCTTGCAGATGCAGGAATACGCGGTCAGTCAGGTGCTGCACTGGTTCCGCCGTTTTGATGATTACCAGGCGCTGAAAAACGAGAGCCAATGGCGACCGCTGCCGGAATATACGCGCGAGGCGTTTACCGTGGGAATTATGGGGGCTGGCGTACTGGGCGCGAAAGTGGCTGAAAGTTTGCAGGCCTGGGGTTTCCCGCTGCGCTGCTGGAGTCGCAGTCGTAAAACCTGGCCAGGCGTTGAGAGTTTCGCTGGCACTGAAGAGTTAGGCGCATTCCTTAGCCAGACTCGCGTGTTGATAAATCTGCTGCCCAATACGGCGGAAACGGTCGGCATTATCAATGGCAAACTGCTTGACCAACTGCAGGATGGGGCGTATCTGCTGAATCTCGCGCGTGGCGTGCACGTTAATGAAGATGATCTGCTCGCCGCACTGAACAGTAATAAACTCAAAGGGGCGATGCTGGATGTCTTCAGCCGTGAACCGCTGCCTGTGGATAGTCCGCTGTGGAAACATCCGCGTGTGGCGATGACGCCGCACATTGCGGCAGTCACGCGTCCTGCTGAAGCCGTCGCCTATATTTCCCGCACGATTTCGCATCTGGAAAACGGCGAAGCGGTGACCGGGCAGGTCGACCGTCAGCGCGGTTACTAAGGGAAACCCGGCATCTGCCGGGTTTCGACTAATAAACGCAGGCGATTCCTGCTATCCTTGTCGAAAAATGACCACAGGAGAGAGACATGTATCCCGTTGACCTGCATATGCATACCGTCGCCAGCACCCATGCTTATAGTACTCTGAGCGATTACATCGCCCAGGCGAAGCGTCAGGGACTGAAACTGTTCGCAATTACCGATCACGGTCCGGACATGGCGGATGCTCCACACCACTGGCATTTCATCAATATGCGTATCTGGCCGCGCGTGGTGGATGGGGTCGGGATCCTGCGAGGCATTGAGGCAAATATCAAAAATATCGAAGGTGAAATCGACTGTACCGGGCCGATGCTCACCTCACTGGATCTGATCATCGCGGGCTTCCATGAGCCGGTGTTCGCCCCCCACGATGAAGCCACTAATACGCAGGCGATGATCGCCACCATGGCGAGCGGCGTTGTGCATATCATTAGCCACCCTGGAAACCCGAAGTATCCCGTTGATATCACGGCAATTGCTGAGGCTGCGGCAAAATACAATGTTGCACTGGAGATTAACAACTCTTCCTTCCTTCATTCACGCAAAGGCAGTGAAGCAAACTGTCGCGCGGTAGCGGCAGCGGTACGCGATGCTGGCGGCTGGGTGGCGTTGGGCTCAGATTCTCATACCGCCTTTACAATGGGCGATTTCGGTGAGTGTCTGAAAATTATCGAAGAAGTGAATTTCCCGGAAGATCGTATTTTGAACGTGACCCCGAAACGATTACTCAATTTCCTGGAATCACGCGGAATGGCGCCGATTCCTGAATTTGCTGAACTTTAACTACCACGAGCTGGAATATTTTGATGAACGAGTTTTCAATCCTGTGCCGCGTACTGGGATCGCTGTATTACCGTCAACCGCAGGATCCTTTGCTGGTTCCGCTTTTTACCCTGATTCGCGAGGGTAAACTCCAGGCGAGCTGGCCGCTTGAGCAAGATGAACTGTTAGCGCGTCTGCAGAAAAGCTGTGATATGACCCCGTTGGCGGCGGATTACAACGCGCTGTTTGTCGGTGCGGAGTGCGCGGTGCCACCGTATCGCAGCGCGTGGGTAGAAGGGGCGACAGAATCAGAAGTGCGCTCCTTCCTTTCTGCACGGGGTATGCCGCTTGGCGAAACGCCAGCCGATCATATTGGTACGTTGCTGCTGGCCGCCTCCTGGCTGGAAGATCAGTCTGCGGAGGATGAAAGCGAGGCGCAGGAAACTCTGTTCGCGGACTACATCATTCCGTGGTGTGATACCTTCCTCGGTAAAGTGGAAGCGCACGCCGCAACCCCTTTCTGGCGAACGATGGCGCCGTTAACACGCGATGCCATTGGCGCGATGTGGGATGAACTGGAAGAAGAGACTGATGAATAATTGTGATATGCATCACTTTTGTATGCAACTTGATTCAATCATTGCATAATTTGTGTGCGTGATCTCATTCATATTGTCGTTTTCTGCTATCATGCGCGGCATGAACATACTTCTTTCCATTGCAATCACAACGGGCATTCTCTCCGGTATCTGGGGATGGGTGGCCGTGTCTCTTGGCTTACTCAGTTGGGCTGGCTTTTTAGGCTGTACCGCCTATTTCGCCTGTCCGCAGGGTGGGTTAAAGGGGTTGGCCATTTCGGCCTCCACGCTGTTGAGCGGCGTGGTGTGGGCGTTGGTCATTATTTACGGTAGCGCGTTGACGCCGCATCTCGAACTGGTGGGTTATGTGATTACCGGCGTGGTGGCCTTCCTGATGTGTATCCAGGCAAAGCAAGTTTTACTGTCATTTGTGCCAGGCACATTTATCGGTGCATGCGCCACGTTTGCCGGGCAGGGAGACTGGAAACTGGTCTTGCCTTCACTGGCGGTCGGTTTGCTCTTTGGCTATGCCATGAAAAATAGTGGACTGTGGCTGGCGGCCCGGCGAGAAAGACACAGTACGCGAACCGTTGCGGAAAATAAAAAAGCGTGAGGAAATCCTCACGCTTTTTTTTATCCTGATCATCAGGATTCCGGCGGTACCGACATATGACGATATTTCACCAGAATGTCGTTCTGGCGATCGGCTTTATTCTGCAAATCCCACAACCCACGATCGATACCATCGTTGATGAGGAAGATGACGCCCGTCTCAATGGCGGACATCAGGCACAACATCACCGGTTCGTTGGAGGTGTAGCCAATTTCACCTTCCAACAGTCTCTGATAATCGATAAAGCGGAACACCCCAGCCTGCACTTCATAAGACAGAATGGTTTTACTGGTGTTGACCGAGGAGAGGATCTCACCGGTGCTGACGTTGACTACGCGCAGGTTCACCGCAATCTGGTCAAGCTGGTATTGCGTGTCTGCGCCGATACCGAAGTAACGCGCACCGACGCCGCCGGATTTCACGTTACTTTCGTAGCCGATAATCGACCCTTCAACCATGATGTTTGCCGCCGTCAGCGACTGTAGCGGGATTCGGTTGTTGATGGCGACAGTCCCATTTTCCTGAGCGGCACGAATGATCTTACGTTCATTCAGCAAGTTTTGCAGTCCCTGGCGCTCCAGTGGAACAAACCAGCGGGAATCTTTCAGCGCGGTGACCAGCATCGCAGTGGCGCTTTGTGGGACGGCTGTTGAGAAGTTACTGGCCGGGTAGGGTTTAAACTGCCCGGTTTCATCCTGAATGTTATACACAGAGACAAAAATTTTACCCGTTGGAATCGGTAAATGCGTTAAATCCTTATAACTTTGCGCACGGGGCATTAAGGTCGGTTTAGCGGCTTCTTTTGGCGGGGCGGTTAAGCATCCGCTCAGTAAAATGACGGCGACGAATACAAGTAAGCGCTGCATGATGATTGTCCTTACGTGGCGGTACTTAGAAATCGGTAGATTGCGACTGTAAACCCGACACTTCGATCGTCGATGTTTTGCCCGTTTTCCTGTCCGTGACGTTTAGCTGCAACTGACCATCCCGGTTAGCAATGTCCACAATGAAATCATTGGTCACCATCCTGCCGGGTTTCCCCGTGTTAATATTGGTCAACAGCCCACCTAATATTTGTGACTGAATGGCCTGAGTGAAGTTATCCAACGCGGAGGGAGTTTCAATTCCGTAATCGTCGTTATAACTGGGATCTTTATAAGAGTTTTGCGCCTGGGCGCTATTCAGTAAAAAAGAACCGTTATTGGGGTTTCCACCAAAGTTAGGGTTACGGAACTGGAAGGTCATATTTCCGGCCCAACTTAATGGCGAAATAAGCATGAGTACTACTACTGCATGTTTGACACGCATTACAGCCTCCGGACAAAAATCACTTTTTAGAATTCGTCATGCGTTAAATCGCCGGTGCTCAATAGTGTTTTATCTATTTGCCGTCGGTTTAAGGCATCCTCAGTTTGTGCCAGCGCGAAGACAACAGTTTTTTCGAAGTCTCTTTTCGTTGGAAATAAAAAAGTCTGGAATATAACGTCCTGATTAACCGTTATTGTGATCCAACTTCCCCAACGTGCACTGGGTCGCTCATTGATGGTCAAATTGCCTGGATAATCACTTTCCCATTTGTCGCTAAACGCACGATAAAAATCGTGGCCAATAGACGAAACCGTGTGGTCAGTTAAGAGCCCAGGAACTTCAACTTCTACAGCCTGCGTCGTGCTGGCAGCGAACAGCAACTGCGCCGCTGCAAGCCAGGTTAAATAGCGTTTCATGGCGTTATCGCCTGAGGTTATCATTTGCCCACGAAACCGCCTGGGTACGGTTTTTGACAGCTATCTTTTTGAAAAGATTATAAAGATGCGTTTTGACCGTGTTTTCACTGATAAACAGCGAACGTGCGATTTCGATATTGGAGGCGCCGATACGCAGCTTATTCAGGATCTCTTTTTCGCGATGAGTCAGGAGGGCTGACTCACTGCTGTTGTAGCGATAATTACCTGAGTGAGTGATCAGATAACTGGCCAGTTTCTGTGAGAAGTAACATTCTCCCCGCAGGATCCCTTGCAAACCGTTTACGACACGCTCTTCGTCATCCGCTACGTAAAAAACGCCATTGATATGCGGCCAGTTTTCAATATCCCGGTAGGGATAATCATCAGGCGTGTTCAACAATAACGTCTTTAAATTATTGTTTTTCCGACTTAAGTTATCCTGCCAGTAATGGATGAGCTTTTTATCCGCTTCCATCATATCGACTAAAACAATGCAGCTGGAGGAGATATCATCCAGAGAACGCTGAATATTATGCAGTTTTCCGGTGAGGGCCAGAGATTGTTTTAAATGCTGCAATAATGCTGTAGCTTGCAGGGATGGTTTGGTGATCAACAATAATGTATGACCATGAATACTATGGAATTCATTAAACATGATGAAACCCCACTTTTTTAGTCGCACATCTGACAGTTGCCTGCAGAAATGAGGCACCAGAAGTACTGACAGATGTTGCACTGCTGTGTGTAGTAAAATAAGAATCAGCCCGAACGGGGCAAATATTAATACAAATGAACTACAACTGATTTCAATCTAGCCATTACAAATCTTAAAGCAAGTGTTAAACATGTAACAGAATGTAAAAATATATATTAATTTGTTATCTTAAGGCTTTTTTTAAGTTTAGATTTGATAGTAAAGTTGTACATCCAGCCGTTATTGCACAGATTTAAAAAATCATACAAATTATATTAATTAATTGAATTTAAATTAATAAACACAATTCGCTCTGGTACTTCATCGGTGTGGGAATTGCTCAGTGATGACATTCGCCGGCGTCGCGCATTTTGATGACGAAAAAAACGAGGCTTGTCACGACTTGCTCATCTCTCTCTTCTTTGAACGTACAACATAGTCTGGAAAGTCCACTTTACAGCCTGCTGACTGACGGCGAGAAAAAGCACGACAGATAATTGTGAAGAAAATAAAATAAGCGCAAATAACAGGCTATTCCTGCCCTGTTTAGTACTTTGGTGTGAGCGAAAATATAAAAATACCACTGGCGGGTGAGTTATTTAAAATGTTTCCGCAGACATACTCTTCATCGTAACGCGACGTTAACAAATTACGTTTAGCGTTAACAGGTAAATTGATGAGAATGTTATTTTCTCGATGTGCGACCAGGTCCAGGGTGACAACATGAAAAACAAATTGTTATTTATGATGTTAACAGTACTGGGTGCGCCTGGAATTGCTTCCGCAACAAGTTATGATTTAGCGCATTCCGAATATAACTTTGCGGTAAATGAATTAAGTAAGTCTTCATTTAATCAGGCAGCCATTATTGGTCAAGTGGGCACGAATAATAGTGCAAAGATACGCCAGGAGGGCTCTAAACTTTTGTCGGTAGTTTCACAAGAAGGTGGAAGTAACCGGGCCAAAGTTGACCAATCAGGAGCTTATAATTTTGCGTATGTTGCTCAGTCGGGTCATTCCAATGATGCCAGTATATCGCAAAGTAATTACGGTAATACTGCGATGATTATCCAGAAAGGTTCTGGAAATAAAGCAAATATTACTCAGTATGGTACGCAAAAAACAGCAGTTGTAGTGCAGAGACAGTCGCAAATGGCAATTCGCGTTATTCAACGCTAATCCATTGACGACGCTTAAATCAATCCGATGGGGGTTTACCATGAAACTTTTACAAGTGGCAGCATTTGCAGCAATCGTGGTTTCTGGCAGTGCTCTGGCTGGTTCTGTTCCGCAATGGGGCGGCGGCGGTGGTGGCGGCGGCGGGAGCAGTTCCGGCCCGGAATCGACCCTGAGCATTTATCAGTCAGGGGTCAACAACGCCGCGCTTGCGCTGCAAAGCGACGCTCGTAAATCTGATACGACCATTCATCAGAATGGCTTTGGTAACGGCGCCGACGTGGGCCAGGGCTCAGATAACAGCACCATCGATCTGACTCAAAACGGCTTCAAAAACAACGCCACCATCGATCAGTGGAACGGCAAAAATTCGGACATTACTGTGAGCCAGTATGGTGGACATAACGCCGCGCTGGTGAACCAGACTGCGTCCGATTCCAGCGTTCTTGTGCATCAGGTTGGTTTTGGCAACAACGCCACCGCTAATCAGTACTAATTCAGTTTATGTGCTGACGATAAACAGGGCGAAAGCCCTGTTTTTTTTCGGGAGGACATCATGAACACCTTATTACTCCTTGCGGCGCTCTCTAATCAGATAACGTTTGCAACCACCCAGCAAGGAGACATTTACACGATTACGCCGCAGGTCACCCTGACACAACCCTGTGTGTGCCAGGTGCAGATTTTAGCCCTTCGTGACGGTGTGGCGGGGCAAAGTCAGTCACGACAGAAAAAGACCCTGTCTCTGCCCGCTAATCAGGCCATTGATTTGACCAGACTCAGTTTAAATATCTCTGCACAAGACACCGTCAAAATCGTGGTTACGGTTTCTGACGGCCAGTCTCTGCATTTATCGCAACAGTGGCCGCCCTCTGTGAAATCGTCATAACTGACTGACAATTAATGCGTCGATGCTGGCAGAAGCGAGGTGGCTGAACTATGAATAGAGTGACGCGGAATGCGTGACTCCCGGGCCTGTCGCCGTCAGGGAATACATCACCCCTCAAGGATGAATACTCATTGAGGAAAGCATCATGCTGTTATCTGTCACGCGTAAAACAAGCCTTCCGCTGCTCGCGCTTCTTACCCTGTTTTCTTTTACCGCAATGGCGGATGCGGGAGGACAGGGCGGGGTGATTCATTTCACCGGTCAAATCGTAGAACCGCCCTGCAATGTGAGTCTGGAGCAACAGCGCCTTGCAATGTCGTGCTATAACACGGGGCGCACGCAAACCCGCTATTACTCACCCCAGGAACTGCTAAAAGCACCACAACACTTCAAGCAGATCGCCGCAGTTAACTTGCACTATCTGGATGAGAAGAAAAAACTGGCGGTGATGGACATCAGCTACCGCTAAACAGGTCATTCGGACAAACAGACGAAAAAAGCGATTTCAGGGTATCCCCTGCTGTACACTTACAGAATAGAGTGACGCAAGGAGGTTCTATGGAATCGCGTATTCATGTTATCCAGGGGGATATCACCACGGTCGCGGTTGATGTCATCGTCAATGCCGCTAACGCCTCGCTGATGGGGGGCGGAGGTGTTGATGGGGCAATCCATCGCGCTGCGGGCCCCGCCTTACTGGAAGCCTGCATGAAAGTCAGACAGCAGCAGGGCGAGTGCCCGACGGGCCATGCGGTGATCACGCTTGCCGGAAACCTCCCCGCTAAAGCGGTCATTCATACCGTCGGCCCGGTCTGGCGTGGCGGCGAGCATAACGAAGCGCAACTGCTACAGGATGCGTACGTTAATAGCCTGAATCTGGCGCTGGCCAATGGCTACACGTCCATTGCCTTTCCGGCAATCAGTACCGGAGTTTACGGCTATCCACGAGCCGCCGCCGCTGAAATTGCGCTGAAAACCGTTTCGGAATTTATTACCCGCCGCGCTTTGCCTGAGCAGATATACTTTGTCTGTTATGATGACGAAACAACCCGACTCTACCAGCGTCTACTTACCCAACAAGGCGATGAATGAGCTGACTCGCCTCGCCCGCGCCACGCGTCCTCTGTGCGACAATCACCCCGGAGAGTGCGGCATTCTTGCGCTCGATAACAGTCTGGACGCCTTTGCCGCCCGTTACCGGCTGGCGGAAATGGCGGAGCGCACGCTGGATGTTCAGTACTATATCTGGGAAGACGACATGTCCGGGCGACTGCTGTTCGCTGTTCTTCTGGCGGCGGCGAAACGTGGTGTCCATGTGCGCCTGTTGCTTGATGACAACAACACGCCAGGGCTGGATGACACTCTGCAACTGCTCGATGCCCATCCCAACATTGAAGTTCGCCTGTTTAATCCTTTCTCTTTTCGCATGCTACGGATGCTGGGTTATCTGACCGATTTCGCCAGGCTAAACCGACGGATGCATAACAAAAGCTATACCGCAGACGGTGTTGTCACCCTGGTGGGCGGGCGAAACATTGGCGATGCCTATTTTGGCGCGGGCGAGGAGCCGCTGTTCTCCGATCTGGACGTGATGGCCATCGGACCCGTCGTCAGGGAGGTTGCTGAGGATTTTGAACGCTACTGGCATTGCGCGTCGGTTTCGACGTTGAAATCGGTACTGGCACTTTCCGAGCAAGAGATCACCGAACGCATTGAGCTACCCGACGCCTGGTACAACGATCCCATCACCCGTCGATATCAGCATAAACTGAAAACCAGCCCGTTTATGACCCATCTCGATCGCGGAACGCTACCGCTTATCTGGGCGAAGACCCGGCTGTTAAGTGACGATCCCTTAAAAGGCCAGGGGAAAGCGCAGCGCCACTCTTTACTGCCACAACGACTGTTTGACGTGATGGGTTCGCCGACGGAGCGGATTGACATTATTTCTGCCTATTTTGTCCCGACCCGTGCAGGCGTCGCGCAGTTGCTGAAACTGGTGCGTAAAGGCGTCAAAATTGCGATTCTCACCAATTCATTAGTCGCCAATGATGTCGCGGTGGTACATGCCGGTTATGCGCGCTGGCGGAAGAAACTACTGCGTTATGGTGTCGAGCTCTATGAACTGAAGCCGACGCGTGAACGTCAGGTGGTACTGCACGACAGGGGGCTTACGGGGAACTCCGGTTCCAGCCTGCATGCCAAAACGTTCAGTATTGACGGGCGTAAGGTGTTTATTGGTTCACTGAATTTTGATCCCCGTTCCACGTTGCTGAATACGGAAATGGGATTTGTGATTGAAAGCGAGACGCTGGCGACGCTTATCCATAACCGGTTCATTGAGAGTCAACGCGATGCGGCCTGGCAATTACGCCTCGATCGCTGGGGGCGAATTAACTGGGTGGATCGGCAGCAGGACGAAGAACTGGTGTTAAAAAAAGAACCCGCCACAGGATTCTGGAAGCGGGTTCTGGTGCGACTGGCGACGCTATTGCCTGTCGAGTGGCTGCTTTAACGTGGTCGCAGGTATTAGCCGGTCACTTTTTTGCTTTGTTCCTGTCTGACCGGCGGTTTGCCGGAGAACAGGAATTTAAGCAGCGGAATGCGCAAATGAATCTCATACAATACCAGTGCGATGCCAACCACAAAGATCAGCCCGCAGATAAAGCCCAACAGATTCGAGGTAATATGTGGCGTAATATAGGCGCCGAAAAACAGTGTTAACGGATGGTGTACCAGATAAATAAACAGTGACGCATTCACAAAATAGGTGACGCGGGCTGACTGGAAATTGAGTAAACAGTGGCCGAGAGAAAACACCACATTGACCATCCATAATCCTAGCACCATGGTGATGACATATTCCGTTTCGTACATCCATGCATCGCCACTGCCGTAGCGCTGATTCAGCAAATAGGCGATGAAAGCGAAAGCCGCCGCCAGCGTACATCCCCGGGAAGGGGTGGTGAAAAGCGCTTTAAGCTCAGGTGAGATAAAGGCCAGCGCACCCAGCATAAAGAAAGGCACATAAAAAAGCGTTTGCATCACCACGAAATTAAACAAGCCGTCGCTAAGAATGGGTGGGTAAACAATGAACAGCGTCCGCCGTATCACCGCATAACCTATACCCAGTAAGAAAAAGATGAGCGTCAGTTTGCCCATCGACACGGCGGCCAGCCGTTTTTTTTCCGCTTTCTCCAGGTTTTTTCGCATCCGGGTAAATATCCACAGACTGACGGTTGTTAATACCACCAGAACCAGTAAAAACCACAGATGAGAAATTAATTCCCAGGCCAGCGTGTTGTATTTTTCATACAGTGAGAGCGTTTGCCAACTGTCGGCTTTTCCTTTGACGTATTGCAGCATAATAAATTGCGGCAATGTCAGCAGGGGAATAGCCGTAAGCATCGGAATGCCTACGCGCTCAACGCGTACTTTCCACCAGCGTTTCAATGGATAACGCAGGAATAACATGTACGAAAAATAACCGGAAATAACGAAAAAGACCTGCATCCGGAATGAATGGATAAAATCGTTAAACAGAGTCAGCCACCATGAGGGCTCGGCGCTGTTCACATGCCAGGTATGGCCGGAATAGATCAATGAGATATGGAAGGGAATACCCAACAACATCAGCCAGGCGCGGATGGAGTCAAGAAAATATTCACGCTGTGCGGGTACGGGATTCATAAAGGTTTTCGTATTCTCAGATTCTCAGACTAATCGTCTTATCGGTAAGGCGTTTACTCGTTACAGTCGGTGGCAACCCTACACCAAGTACAACGACCTGTCTCCAGGATAAGCACGCAAAGTGAAAAAGGGCCCGGCGAGGCGTCTAAACCATGAGCCAGCGTGCTGAACAATGCAGGGATTCAGTTGTCCTAATGCCTGATTATCCATTAAAATAGATCGGATCGATATAAGCACACAAAGGGGGAAGTGCTTACTAATTATGAAACATAAACCACAAATGATGAAAATGCGTTGGTTGGGTGCGGCAGTTATGTTAACGCTGTACACGTCGTCGGCCTGGGCCTTCTCCATCGATGATGTTGCAAAGCAAGCTCAATCCTTAGCCGGTAAAGGCTATGAGGCGCCAAAAAGTAACTTGCCCTCCGTTTTCCGCGACATGAAATATGCGGACTATCAGCAGATCCAGTTTAATCGCGACAAAGCATACTGGAGTAATCTTAAGACCCCATTCAAGCTCGAGTTCTACCACCAGGGTATGTACTTCGACACGCCGGTCAAAATCAATGAAGTCACGGCAACTACGGTTAAAAGAATCAAATACAGCCCGGACTACTTCAATTTCGGCGACGTTCAGCATGATAAAGACACGGTAAAAGATCTCGGCTTTGCGGGTTTCAAAGTGTTGTACCCGATCAACAGCAAAGACAAAAACGATGAAATCGTCAGCATGCTTGGCGCAAGCTACTTCCGCGTCCTGGGGGCCGGTCAGGTGTATGGCCTTTCTGCGCGCGGTCTGGCTATTGATACCGCGCTGCCTTCAGGTGAAGAATTTCCCCGCTTCCGTGAGTTCTGGATCGAACGTCCAAAACCAACTGACAAGCGCCTGACGATTTATGCCTTACTGGACTCTCCGCGTGCGACCGGGGCCTATCGTTTTGTGATAATTCCTGGGCGTGACACCGTTGTCGATGTGCAGTCGAAAGTCTACCTGCGTGATAAGGTGGGTAAACTGGGCGTGGCGCCGTTAACCAGTATGTTCCTGTATGGGCCAAACCAGCCTTCACCGGCGACGAACTATCGTCCGGAACTGCATGACTCCAACGGTTTGTCGATTCATGCCGGCAACGGTGAATGGATCTGGCGTCCGCTGAATAACCCGAAACACCTCGCGGTGAGCAGTTTTGCGATGGAAAACCCGCAAGGGTTTGGTCTGCTCCAGCGCGGCCGTCAGTTCTCTCGCTTTGAAGATCTCGACGACCGTTACGATCTGCGCCCAAGCGCCTGGATTACACCGAAAGGCGAGTGGGGCAAGGGTAAGATTGAACTGGTTGAAATCCCGACCAATGACGAAACCAACGATAACATCGTCGCTTACTGGACGCCGGATCAACTGCCTGAGCCTGGCAAAGAGATGAACTTTAAATACACCCTGACGTTCAGCCGCGATGAAGACAAACTTCATGCGCCGGATAACGCCTGGGTGCAGCAGACGCGTCGTTCAACCGGCGATGTCAAACAGTCTAATCTCATTCGCCAGCCTGACGGCACGATCGCCTTCGTGGTGGACTTCACCGGCACGGACATGAAAAAACTGCCGCAGGATACCCCGGTCACCGCGCAAACCAGCATTGGCGACAACGGCGAGATCGTGGAAACAACAGTCCGTTACAACCCGATCACCAAAGGTTGGCGTATGACGATGCGCGTGAAAGTGAAAGATGTGAAGAAAACCACTGAAATGCGCGCGGCATTAGTCAATGCCGATCAGACGTTGAGTGAAACCTGGAGCTACCAGTTACCTGCCAATGAATAAGACAACTGAGTACATTGACGCCATGCCGCTCTCGGAGATCGAGAAAGCGGCATTGCCGACAACTGACATCCGCGCAGTGCATGAAGCGCTGGATGCCGAGCATCGCCGTTACTCGCGAGAAGACGATTCACCGCAGGGTTCTGTCAAAGCGCGTCTGCAACAAGCCTGGCCAGACTCGCTGGGCGAAGGGCAGTTGATCAAAGATGACGAAGGGCGCGATCAGCTTCAGGCAATGCCTAAAGCCAAACGTTCTTCGATGTTTCCCGATCCCTGGCGCACCAACCCGGTTGGGCGTTTCTGGGATCGTCTGCGTGGACGTGACGTTACGCCGCGCTATCTCGCGCGTCTGACGAAAGAAGAACAGGAAAGCGAGCAGAAGTGGCGTACCGTTGGCACCCTTCGTCGCTATACGCTGCTGCTGCTGACGCTGGCGCAGACGGTCGTCGCGACCTGGTACATGAAGACGATTCTGCCGTATCAGGGCTGGGCGCTGATCAATCCGGCGGATATGGTTGGGCAGGACCTGTGGGTCTCCTTCATGCAGTTGCTGCCGTACATGCTGCAAACCGGTATTTTGATCCTCTTTGCGGTGCTGTTCTGCTGGGTTTCCGCCGGGTTCTGGACCGCGTTGATGGGCTTCCTGCAACTGCTGATTGGTCGCGATAAGTACAGTATTTCGGCGTCAACGGTCGGTGACGAACCGCTGAATCCGCAGCACCGTACCGCGCTGATTATGCCTATCTGTAATGAAGACGTTGATCGTGTTTTTGCTGGCCTGCGCGCGACATGGGAATCAGTAAAAGCGACCGGCAACGGCGAACATTTCGATGTCTATATTCTTAGCGACAGCTACAACCCCGATATCTGCGTTGCTGAACAAAAGGCGTGGATGGAGCTGATTGCAGAAGTGCAGGGCGAAGGACAGATTTTCTATCGCCGTCGTCGCCGTCGTGTGAAGCGTAAAAGCGGTAACATTGATGACTTCTGCCGTCGCTGGGGCAGCCAGTACAGTTACATGGTGGTGCTGGATGCTGACTCGGTGATGACCGGTGAGTGTCTGAGTGGTCTGGTGCGTCTGATGGAAGCGAACCCGAACGCCGGGATCATTCAGTCATCGCCGAAGGCGTCCGGCATGGACACCTTGTATGCGCGCTGTCAGCAGTTTGCGACGCGCGTATACGGGCCGCTGTTCACCGCCGGTTTACACTTCTGGCAGTTGGGGGAGTCCCATTACTGGGGGCACAACGCCATCATCCGCGTGAAGCCGTTCATTGAGCACTGTGCGCTGGCACCGCTGCCGGGTGAAGGCTCTTTCGCCGGTTCTATCCTGTCGCACGACTTTGTGGAAGCGGCGTTGATGCGTCGAGCCGGGTGGGGCGTGTGGATTGCTTACGATCTGCCCGGTTCCTATGAAGAACTGCCGCCGAACCTGCTGGATGAGCTGAAGCGTGACCGTCGCTGGTGTCATGGCAACCTGATGAACTTCCGTCTGTTCCTTGTAAAAGGGATGCACCCGGTTCACCGCGCCGTGTTCCTGACCGGGGTGATGTCTTATCTCTCCGCGCCGTTGTGGTTTATGTTCCTCGCGCTGTCGACCGCATTGCAGGTAGTCCATGCGCTTACCGAGCCGCAATACTTCCTGCAACCGCGCCAGCTGTTTCCGGTCTGGCCGCAGTGGCGTCCTGAACTGGCGATAGCCCTGTTTGCCTCGACAATGGTGCTGCTGTTCCTGCCGAAGTTGCTGAGTATTCTGCTCATCTGGTGTAAAGGCACCAAAGAGTACGGTGGTTTTATTCGCGTAACGCTGTCGCTGCTGCTGGAAGTGTTGTTCTCCGTCTTGCTGGCGCCGGTGCGTATGTTGTTCCACACCGTCTTCGTGGTGAGCGCCTTCCTGGGCTGGGAAGTGGTGTGGAACTCGCCGCAGCGTGACGATGACTCTACGCCGTGGGGCGAAGCGTTTATGCGTCATGGTTCGCAACTGCTGCTGGGTCTGGTATGGGCGGTCGGTATGGCGTGGCTGGATCTGCGTTTCCTGTTCTGGCTGGCACCGATTGTCTTCTCGCTGATCCTGTCACCGTTTGTTTCGGTGATC
The DNA here is from genome assembly GCF_013890155.1 of Citrobacter sp. RHB20-C16. Classification (NCBI taxonomy): domain Bacteria; kingdom Pseudomonadati; phylum Pseudomonadota; class Gammaproteobacteria; order Enterobacterales; family Enterobacteriaceae; genus Citrobacter; species Citrobacter sp. RHB20-C16. Next base: position 2,071,493 of record NZ_CP057630.1, read on the forward strand.
TCCAGCCGTTCAACGGTCGGTTTGCGTACCAAACGCTGGAAGCTGTTCCTGATCCCGGAAGAATATTCGCCGCCGCAGGTGCTGGTGGATACCGACAAGTATCTGGTGATGAACCGCAACCGCTCGCTTGACGATGGCTTCATGCACGCGGTGTTTAACCCATCGTTTAACGCGCTGGCCACTGCGATGGCGACGGCACGTCACCGTGCAAGCCAGGTACTGGAGATTGCCCGCGATCGTCACGTTGAGCAGGCGCTGAACGAGACCCCGGAAAAACTGAATCGCGACCGTCGTCTGGTACTGCTAAGCGATCCGGTGACGATGGCGCGTTTGCACTATCGTGTCTGGAATTCGCCAGAGAAGTATTCATCGTGGGTGAGTTATTATCAGGGTATCACCCTGAACCCACAGACGCTGAAGACGCCGTAAGCGCCACCCGGCGAAATCATCTGAAAAATACCGGCTTGCGCCGGTATTTTTTTATACTGAAGAAAACGATTAATGAGGTATCACGTGCGAATCGTAGCGGTGGGCATCATGGTGATGCTGTTAAGCGGGTGCGGCAGCATTATCAGCCGGACAATCCCCGGACAGGGGCATGGCAACCAGTACTATCCGGGAGTGCAGTGGGATGTCCGGGATTCAGCATGGCGTTATGTCACTATCCTCGATCTGCCGTTCTCGCTGGTGTTTGACACGCTGCTGTTGCCGCTGGACATGCATCACGGCCCTTACGAGTAATTACCGTTCATCCCATTCATCGGCTGCGGTTTGACCCTCTTCGGTATCCAGCGGGGGCTCAAGCTGAAATTCGCCTTCATCCCATTCATGCAGTGTATTCTCTTCCAGCCACTCCTGGCGGATCTCTATCTCATCATAGTCGCCGTCAAAGACACTTTGCGCGGCCTCGCCACTGAGCATCGGCAGGCACTCGCCTTCTTCGCCTTCATCGGCAAAAAACTCGACCTGCCACATGATGTCGCCATCCTGTAGCACGTACTTCTGCACGTTGAACTGCTGTACATTGGCTTCGTCCTGTTCAAGCTCAGGATGGTCCGCCATAAATTCTTCACGGGCTGAGTCAATGGCTTCTTCCAGCGTTGCATACATGGTCATCTGAGTCTCCCTTTGATTTGATGAGGTAATCAGGGAAAGAATAGCTGATTCTCCGGTTATGCAAGTATGAATGCTGAAAAATCATCCCGCTGTTCGCGTGAGAGCACGACGGCGCAGGCTGTTCCAGGAATAAATGGCGTTAAACAATACCACCCCGGCAGTGACCAGGAAGACGGCACGGAAGCCGTAGTTAGCGGAAATCGCTGCTCCCATGAGCGGGCCGGTGACGTTGCCGATATCGCGGAACGACTGGTTATAACTAAAGATGCGCCCGGCGATTTGGTTTGTGGAGTTATAGACCAGCAGCGTTTGTACCGCCGGCAGCAGCGCGCCGTCGGCAGCGCCCAGTAAAAAGCGCAGTACCGCCAGTTGCCACGGGGTCTGCACAAAAGACATCGGGATCAGCAGCAGAACGGAGAAGATTAGCGCCGCAATGAGGATTTTCTCCGGTCCGATACGGTCGCCCAGCTTGCCTAATCTCGGCGCGCTGAGCAATGCTGCGACGCCAGGTACGGAGGCAATCATCCCGCTAATAAACGCAATATTGCTGACGTTACCCGCCAGCTCCCGCACATAGAGGGTCAAAATCGGTGCAATGGAACCGGTCGCGACCTGAATGATCAGCGTGGTGACGAACAGGCTCAGCACCAGTTTCGGGTTTTTAAGTGTAGCAACCACTTCCCGGACGCGCAGCATCTCTTTCTTGCTGATGGGTTTGAAGTTTTCGCGAATAAAAAACAGCGTCAGTAAGAAACAGATCAGCAGTACCGTCGCGGTGATGAAGAAAACCGGGCGCAGGCCGTACTGGTCGGCGAGCAGGCCGCCCGCTAACGGGCCGAGTAATGCACCGCTGACGCCGCCGGTAGAGAGCGTACCCAGCGCCCAACCGCTTTTATTGCGTGGGACCTGGGTGGCGATGAGAGCGTTGGCGTTGGGAATGAATCCGCCCAGCAACCCGAGCAGCGCGCGCAGCACCAGAAACTGCCAGATATTCTGCGCAAGGCCCATTAGCAGCATCACTATTGCCATCCCCAGCGCAGAGCGCAGCAGCATAATCTTTCTGCCTTTACGGTCGGCAAGCCCGCCCCAGAAGGGAGAGGCGATCGCAGAGAAAAGAAACGTAATACTAAAGACCAGTCCGGACCACATGTTGAGCGCACTGTGGCCCGTTACGCCGAGTTGTTCGACATAAAGTGGTAAAAATGGCATCACCAGACTAAATGCGGCGCCGGTTAAGAAACAGCCGAGCCAGGTGACAGTGAGATTACGTTTCCAGTTTATGGGAGTATCAGAGGGTGACATAGCGATCCGCGTGTGATGCGCTGTTGGCGCGATCGGGCAAAAAACGAATATAAATTAAGCATATTCATTATGCGCCTGGATGCAGAGGGTCGCAATGTGGGGAGCTTTTATCGCTAAAAACGGTGAGAAAGCAGCCCAAAAGGGGCTGCTATGCAGGATTTAATAACGGGAAGGTACGCCAGCAGGACGTGTTTTGAAGCGGCGATGTAGCCACATGTACTGTTCTGGCGCCATCATGATGCACTTCTCAACAATCTTGTTCATCCAGGCGGCGGTGGTCTCTGCGTCATCCAGCGGCGGTGAACATTCTGGCGGTAACATAATCAGCTGGTAGCCTTTGCCATCGGGCTTGCGACGCGGTACAAACGGCACCAGGCAGGCATTAGACATTCGCGCCAACATCCAGGTGCCGGAGGTGGTGGCTGCTTGTTCAACGGCAAAAAGCGGGACGAACACGCTGGCGCGCGGGCCATAATCGTGGTCCGGCGCATACCAGACCACTTCGCCTTTCTTCAGCGCCTTAATCATCCCTTTCAGATCCTTGCGATCGAGCATGGATTTGTTTGAGCGCATACGACCCCAGGTCTGGAGCCAGTCGATCAAGGGATTATCATTCGGGCGATAAACGCCGATGCCGGGTTCCTGCAAACCGAACTGACGCGCACCGAGTTCCAGGGTTAAAAAGTGCAGCCCCACCAGCAAAATACCGCGCTGCTGAGCCTGAACGTCACGAATATGCTCCATGCCGATCACTTCGGTCCAGCGGGCAATGCGACGATCGGACCAGAACCAGGCCATCCCGGTTTCCAGCAGGCCCATACCGACGGATTCAAAATTTTTAACCACCATCGCATGGCGGTCACGCTCACTCATTTCAGGGAAACAGAGCTCGAGGTTACGATATGCAATTTTCGTCCGCCGCTTCATCAGACGATACGCCAGGTGACCGATCATATGACCAAGGCGATAGAGTATCGGATAGGGCAACTGCACGACCAACCAAAGTGCGCCAATACCGAGCCAGGTTAACCAATACCGTGGATGCAGTAGTGCTGCGGAGAACTTAGGTAAATTCGTCATGTCTTTCCTGTTGTATACCTTAAAACGGGCAATTATCTGTATTGTTGCATTTTTTCGCCGTCAGAAAAAATTTGTGGCTCCGGAATGGCGATAAATTCAGCAAATGTTGTTAATTTTTTAGTTTGAAGAAAGAAATGTAGCGCAAAATGTATGGATGTAAATTGGCGCGGATTGCTATATGATGCCGCCGATTCTGATTTCACCTGCCGCAGGACCCGTACACCATGCCAGTGTTACATAACCGTATTTCCAATGATGCCCTCAAAGCCCGGATGCTGGCTGAAACTGAGCCGCGCACGACCATTTCGTTCTACAAATATTTTACCATCGCAGACCCGCAGGCCACACGCGATGCGTTGTATCAAAAGTTAACCGCGCTGAATGTTTTCGGTCGCATCTATCTGGCACATGAAGGGATTAACGCCCAAATCAGCGTACCGCAAAGTCAGGTGGAGACGTTCCGCCAGCAGCTGTACGCCTTTGATCCGGCACTTGACGGCGTGCGTCTGAACATTGCGCTGGAAGATGACGGGAAATCCTTCTGGGTGCTGCGGATGAAAGTGCGTGAGCGGATTGTGGCGGATGGCATTGAGGACCCGAGTTTTGATGCCAGCGATGTCGGTGACTATCTAAAGGCCGCGGAAGTGAACGCGATGCTCGACGACCCGGATGCGCTGTTCATTGATATGCGTAACCACTACGAATACGAAGTGGGCCATTTTGAGAACGCGCTGGAAATCCCGGCCGACACGTTCCGCGAGCAGTTACCCAAAGCGGTCGAAATGATGCAGGAACACAAAGATAAAAAGATAGTGATGTATTGTACCGGTGGTATTCGCTGCGAAAAAGCCAGCGCCTGGATGAAGCACAATGGCTTCAGTAAAGTGTGGCACATTGAAGGCGGTATCATTGAATATGCACGCAAGGCCCGCGAGCAGGGGTTACCGGTACGTTTCATCGGCAAAAACTTTGTGTTTGATGAGCGCATGGGTGAGCGTATTTCAGATGAGGTGATTGCGCATTGTCATCAATGTGGTGCGCCGTGCGACAGCCACACCAACTGTAAAAATGACGGCTGCCATCTGCTGTTTATTCAGTGCCCGGCATGTGCGCAAAAGTACAACGGCTGCTGTAGCGAGATCTGTTGCGAAGAGAGCGCATTACCTGAAGAAGAGCAACGTCGCCTGCGCGCAGGACGCGAGAACGGCAATAAAATCTTCAACAAGTCGCGTGGACGACTGAATACGAAACTGGGTATTCCGGATCCTGCCGAGTAATGGTGTGGCCGGATGGCGGCGACAACATCGCCATCCGGCATCATTCCTCGTTTACTTCTGCTGTACGCCTTCAACTGAGATAATCAACTCCACTTCCTGCGAGGCAGGCCCCAGATCGGTGGTGATGTTGAAATCCTTCAGCTTGATTTTACCTTCGGCTTCGAAGCCTGCGCGTTTACCCCCCCACGGATCGTCACCCTGACCGATCATCTTCGCTTCCAGCGTCACCGGCTTTGTTACGCCGTTTAGCGTCAGATTCCCGGTGATATCCAGTTCGTCACCGTCTTTTTTCACGTTGGTGGAGGTGAAGGTCGCCTGCGGGAATTTCGCGACATTGAGGAAATCAGCGCTGCGAAGGTGTTTATCACGCTCGGCGTGATTGGTATCCACGCTGTTGGTGTTGATCGTCACATTCACTTTATCGGCGGCGGGATCCTTTTCATCAAAGGTAAAGGTTCCGTCGAAGTCTTTGAACGTGCCGTACAACCAGCTGTATCCCAGGTGCTGAATACGGAAATTAACAAAGGCATGTTGTCCTTCTTTGTCAATTTTATAATCCGCCGCGATGGCAGAACCGGTGGTGAACAGCAGAGAGGCGAGAGTTAAACCCAGCAGGCTTTTTTTCATTTTTGAGCTCCATAGTCAGATGACGACTTACCCAACATGCGATTCAGGGTGTCGTCTTTATCGATAAAGTGGTGTTTAAAGGCCATCAGGCCATGCAGAATGGAAAGAATAACGACGGTCCAGGCCAGCCACAGGTGTACGCTTCCGGCGAGATCGGCCTGAACGCCAGCATCCGCGAAGGTGGCCGGGACATCAAACCAGCCGAAAACGCTGATCGGTTTACCGTCCGCCGTCGAGATCAGATAACCGCTGATGACAATGCTAAACAGCAGCAGATATAGCGCGAGGTGGCCCAACGCTGCGCCAGCACGGGTCAGGGCCGAATAGCTTTTCAGCGCTTTCGGCGGTGGCGAGATCAGACGCCAGATGACCCGAACGACCAGGCCCATCATCAGCAGGATCCCGATGCTTTTGTGCAATTCCGGTCCCTGGTGATACCAGCCGTCGTAATAGCTCAACGTCACCATCCAGAGACCGAGTGCAAACATCCCGTAGACCACCAACGCGGTTAGCCAGTGAAGCATGGCGGAAATAAAACCATACCGTTGAGGCGTATTTGAAAATTGCATAAAAATTCCATTTCATATTTCAGGATTGAATGAAAATGGCCTGACAGAGACATAAATGCAACTAAAAAATAACACCGGGAGAGAGATTTAACGTTGATTCAATAATTTTGTATTAAGTGTAGATTTTGATTCAACGGATTCGTCAGAAATGACCGATTTATGACGGTTTGTGGGGGGGTAGGGGATGGGTTTTGTCATTCAAAAAAACAAAACAAAAATTAGATAACTTTCAGTTTTTGTCAGTATTTGTCAATGCCGATGGCTCAGTAACACAGGATATAAATAACATCAAGAATCGCCAGCAGCGACCATAAAATAACGTAGAGCATAAAATGCTCGCGAATATTGTTGACCAGATAAAGAAACAGACGACGCATATTGTAATCACCATTAAAAAGGCCTCATTACGAGGCCATTTAACGATTATGCCGTAAATCGGGAGAGTCTGAACGGCGTCAGGTCAAAAGCGGATGGCTTTTCCTGGGCAAAGTCAGCGGCAATTTCACCCAATACGGAGGCAAATTTAAAGCCGTGACCACTCAGCCCGGTCACGATCAGCGTGTTGCCATGGCCGGGCAGCGTGTCGATGATAAAGTCTTCATCCGGCGAGTTGTCGTAGGTGCAGGCCGCACCGTGCAGACAGCAACCCACTCCCGGAAGGATATTGCGCAGGAACGGGAATGCTTCAGATCCATCGCTGGCGACGCTGGCAAACGGTTTGCGTTCAGCTTCGGCGTGGATAAGTTGCCCGCCGTTGTGCTTACCGATTTTCAGTTCGTCGTTCTCCGCCGGGAAGCCGTAGTATTGATCGCCGTTGGGCAGCTCACCGGTGAAGGCAGGAAACTTATTCTTGATGCTATAGCGGCCATCGGCCTGGTACCAGGCAAACACTTTTCGTACCGGCTGGATGGGAAGCTCGGGGAGCAAAGCCTGAACCCAGGTACCGGCGCTCACCAGCGCTTTCTTCGCGCTGTACTCGCCGTCAGCGGTTTCCACAGTGACCCCGCCGTCATCATCATGGTGAATGGCTGTGACCGGGCAGTTGAAGAGCTGAGCGCATCCTGCTTCTTCTGCCAGACGAATCCAGGTTTTGATCGCCAGTTCACTGCGTAAAAAACCGGAATCAGCTTCGAACAGGCCGGTGTAGTCTGCAGGTACGCGGATTTCCGGCCAGCGCGCCATGATGGCGGCGGCATCCAGTTGCTCAACGTTCAGTTGCCACTGTTTTGCGCTGTGCGCGACGTTTGCCAGGAAGGGCGAACCGGCGGGGCCAAGATTGATAACGCCGGAGCGGACGAAAATCGGCTCTTCATTTTGCGTGGAGAGTTCGTCCCATAGCGCCTGCGCACGCAGCACCAGCGGAACGTATTTTTCACCTTCGCCATAGGCGTGGCGGATCAACCGGGTGTCGCCGTGATGACTACCCTGTTGATGCGGTGGCATATGCGCGTCGGTCATCAGAACGTTTAACCCGGCGCGAGTGGCATAATAACCTGCGGCTGCCCCAACGGACCCGCTGCCTATAATGATTAAGTCGTATTTCATCAGTTTCTCTCTGCTGTCGCGTTTGATGCAGAGTAAATAAGTGAAATGCGTAATACAACCCAGAAATAGCAAAGGCACCCCGAAGGTGCCTTTTTAAGTGAGAATGTCCGTCTCGTTAATGCCGACGGTATTCGTTGGCCTGGTAATCGCCGGATTCGATTTTGGCTATGCCGGCTTCTAATATCGAAATAAATTGTCTGGCAACATCGGTGGTTAACCAGAGCGTTTGACCGACCTCTGTACCATCGGTTTCGGGACGATTTGGAGTCTGGTAGTGCAAACGCAGCATCAGCGCGTCATAGCTATCTACGGTGCTGATGTCCCATCCCACAAGCGGATGAGTCTGAATGACTTCATTATTCTTTTCCATCATGCCCCCTAATTCGTGTTACAAGACAACGGTTTTCGAGGTTCAATGCGTTTTTATCTGAAGCAACTTCAGTATATCAATAAATAAGGGTATTCACTGAGATTTTAAAGAGGGGGGAGCATAAATTTCTGCAAATTAAGAATTTGTGAGTAATTAATCACCATCTTGTTCATTCTTTTTAAGTATGTTGTGCAATAATTTTGAGTGACTGGTGAAAATATAATCAATTCCGAAGGCAACGGAGAATACTAAATGATGCCGCAAAAAAGATTGCCTTAAAGATGAGAGAAAAAAGCCGGGGCGACCCGGCAAAGAGACTACGGCATAGCATTTTTATTCTTTAATGAACCAGTCGTCAGCGCTTTCCCAGGTTTCCTGAAGAATTTCGCTGATCCGTTCTTTATCTTCTTTCGTCGCGCCAATCACGGACAAATTATTCGCAGCGGCATAACGAACGGTCACGTTACCGTCGTTATCGGGAAAGTGGTGAGTAATACGGCGGGAGAGTTCACCTGCCAGGGCGTCAATAGCACCGGCAGGTAAAGGTGAAGTTTTAGCAATGGTGACTTCAATACGCATAATGGCCCCCTGTTGAATATACTGGTTATTTATACAGTTATCCTGGACAGGTTACAACAGGCGGCATCGATTTTTTTTACTTTTTAATCGTCCAGCGTACCGTTTCGCCCCCGAGGAACGGCACCAGCGTATCGTCGGTCAGCGCGATGCTCTCCGGTACCTGCTGCTCTTCACGTACCAGTTCAACGAAAGTGTCATTGACCGGCAGGCCGTAGAATCGCGGACCGTTCAGTGAACAAAACGCTTCAAAGTGCGCCAGGGCATTCATCTCTTCAAACACGCTCGCGTAACTCGCCAGTGCCGTTGGCGCGTTAAAACATCCCGCGCAGCCACAGCTCGATTCCTTACGATGACGGGCATGTGGGGCCGAATCGGTGCCGAGGAAGGCACGCTCAAAGCCACTGGCTACCAGCTCGCGCAGAGCGTGCTGGTGGACATTGCGTTTCAGAATTGGCAGGCAGTAGAGGTGTGGGCGAATACCGCCAACCAGCATGTGGTTACGGTTAAACATCAGGTGCTGCGGTGTAATCGTCGCAGCCAATAATTCGTTACCGTCACGGACATACTCCGCCGCATCTTTGGTAGTGATGTGCTCAAAGACCACTTTCAGCCCAGGCAGGCGCTGGCGCAGAGGCTCCATCACCGTCTCAATAAAGCGCGCTTCACGGTCAAAAATATCGATATCGGCGTGGGTGACTTCGCCATGCACCAGCAGCGGCATCCCGAGTTTTTCCATGCGTTCAAGTACTGGCATGATCGCATCAATGGAGGTGACCCCGTGACTGGAGTTGGTAGTGGCGTTTGCCGGATAGAGTTTGGCAGCGGTGAACACGCCTTCGCGAAAGCCGCGTTCCAGTTCAGCGGGATCCAACGTGTCCGTTAAATAGCAGGTCATCAGCGGCGTGAAGGAATGTCCGGCAGGGACCGCATCAAGGATGCGCTGGCGGTAGGCAATTGCCGCATCTACCGTGGTGATCGGCGGCGCCAGGTTAGGCATCACAATCGCACGTGCATAAACATCGCTGGTATACGGCACGACCGTTTTTAACATTTCGCCGTCGCGAAGGTGAAGGTGCCAGTCATCTGGGCGGCGGATCTTTAAAACCTGGGAGGGTGCTGTCATCAATATGCTCCGGCTGGGGGATGTCATTTTTGCCGGAAACAAAGGATAAGGGGAAACGTTTTCGTTTGCACGTAAAAAAAGGCGCCGCAGCGCCTTTGTCATTTAATCGGTGAACGGGATGATGATTTCGCCCGGCTTCACCTCAATGCCTTTGGCGTACTTTTTCGCCAGCGCTTCGCCTTTGCTGCTGTCTTCGCGCAGGACATACGCTGGCTGCTGGTTAAAGTAATTACGCAGTGACTGATTGAGATAAGGCATCAGAGTTTGCAGCACTGACTGCATTTTTTCCGGCGTCACGGTGGCATCCACCACTTCCATTTCCTGCAGGAAGATGGCCCCTTTTTCTTTATTAAAGACTGGCAGCGCTTTCAGTTTTAGCTTAATGGTTGCTTTCTGACTGCCAAACAGCGAATTCATATCCAGCTTTGCATCGCCGGTCAGCGTCACTTTGTTCGGCTCTTCACGACCGATCTGGCTGGAGAGGTTATTGAGGACGATATGCGCATCGGCAACGCCCGGAAGCCCGATATCTTTGGCAAAGTTGTTGCGTTTTTCGAGCGCCTGATTAATTTCTTGTTCGCTTACGGTGTACTGTGTGAGCTGATTACAGCCGGTCAACAGGCCGCCAACTATCAACGCGGCAGCAAAAAAAATCTTCTTCATGGGGTTCCTCTACACGATGCGATCGTCTTAATCCTGACATAACGCAGCATGTGTCACCAGCGCGAACTTCGCCAGTAGAAAAAACTGAAAAAAGCGGCAGCCTGTATGACTCAGCCACCGCCGGTAAACGTTAAATCGCCATTGATGATAACAGATTGATCTGCGTCTGTTTCGCCATATTGTCGCGATAGTCAGCAACCCGTGTCGGCCAGTTGATACCGGCCACCAGCGTCAGATTACGCAACAGGGGAAATAACTGGATGTCGTCTTCGGAAAGCTCACCGTTTACTCCATTGGGTTGCACAATGCGCTTATCCAGTGTGCGTAAATCCTCACTGATTTTTTTGGTCAGGCCAGCGGAATGGGCAAGATGGTCGGCAAAACTGCCAATCATCGCCTCTTTTTTCTCAGTAAAGTATTTGCGTGCCGAAGGGGTGGAAAACTCATCAAACGCAGATTTTGCAAAACGCGGCAGCAGCAGGTGATTGGCGTAGCTGTTCACTTTGCGCAGCCACTCGTCAATAGCAGGATTTTTCTTGCCGGTGAGCAGCGGTTTGCCATCCAGTTGATCGACGTAATGGACGATGTCCATGCTTTCCGGTAGATAGCGGCTGTCGTCTTTTTGCAGAATGGGCACCATTTTCTGGCCAATCATTCGGGTTGGGGTTTCGTCATCGTCGTTGGCCAGGACAATCAGTTCGACGGGGATGTTTTTGAGGCCAAAAATCATGCGGGCTTTGATGCAGAAAGGGCAGTGATCGTAAATATAAAGCTTCACGTTTCTCCTCCATTTGACTGTCAGTTCCCTTTCAGTATGGAGGAGACACGCACAGGTATCAAATCAGGCGCCGGGTTCCAGCATGCCGCGCGGCGTGCGTTTATGGCTAAACTGCCAGCCCAGCGCCAGGAAAGTGATGAAGCCAATGATCCCCAGCATCATCCAGGGTAACTCGGGTTGCTGGAGCAGTTTCCCCATATCAAACAGCCAGCCGCCGCCGATATACCCGATGGCACCACCTATGGCTAACCCCAGACGGCTAAAGCCCATATAGCTACCGCGCGCACGGGCATCCGACAGCGAGGCGCTGAGCGTTTCACGGGCGGGTTCAGCAATAATCGAACCGATATAGAAAGTGCAAATCAGCGTGAACAACTGCTGCAAGTCACTCACCAACCCCACGGGTAACATGCTCAGTGACATCAGCAGCAGGCCCGCCATCAGGCGATGCTCAAGACGAAACCGTTTCTCACTCCAGCGCGCAATGGGGTAGAGCAGCGTCAGCGAAAGGCAGGCTTCAATGGCATACATCCATTTCACCGCGGAAGGTGAACCGGCGATGTCATTGACCATAATGGGTAGCATCAGCATGACCTGCACCGCCAGCATGTAATAGCCCGCCAGCGTCAGCACATAGGTGACGAAGCGTTTATCACTGAGCACCCGACTCATTCCTTCCCGTACCGGAATACGCACAGTAGAGAGTTTCCACGCGGGCAGCAGCCAGGCGTTAAAGGCGGCGCAGAGCACGAACAATATTGCCCCGGTCGCGCAAACCAGACGGAAGTCATACTGCAACAACCAACTGCCTAACAGCGCGCCGATAACCGCCCCTGCGCTGTCCTGCATCATCAATATTGAGAAGAAGCGACCCCGCTGATGCGGGCGAATCAGCTTCACCACCAATGCCGAGCGCGGCGGATCGAACAGCGTGCCGCCGAGACCGGACAGGAAACAGGAGAACCACAAAAGCCAGGGTTCATGGGCGATCCCCATGGTGGCAAACCCGGCGGCGCGCATCAGCATGCCGGTGACGATCATCGGTTTCGCGCCAAAACGGTCGGCAATCGCGCCGCCAAAAATGCCCAGTCCCTGTTGAATAAACTGACGCAGACCCAGCGCAATGCCGACCATCACGGCGGCCCAGCCCATTTGGTCGACGAAGCGAATTGAGATCAGCGGGAACACGACGAAAAAGCCCAACACGACCAGCATATTATCGATGAGCAGGAAAGTTTTACCCAGGTTCCTGGCCTGCGAGACACGCGACATTTCCCCTCCCGGGAAACACTCGTCATTCTTCGAGTTGCGCGGAATTTGCGGCATTCGAATGATTGAGAGTAGATAAAGCGAAGTATCTCCTATTCTGCGGCTTTGCTGCCTTTTTGCCCACCCTCGCCGGGACAATATTTTTTTATCAAAAGTCCATCTTGATAGAGAGCTTTCATCAAAATGGCGGAATAATTCAAAAAATGGCAAATTGCACTTTTCACAGGGTGGTTTTGCACAGGTATAGTAAGTCAATCAGGGTGTAACGGCGATTCAGGAAGGAGTAGGAATAAATATGTTTGGCTATCGCAGTAACGTGCCAAAAGTGCGCTTAACCACCGACCGCCTGGTCGTGCGTTTAGTGCATGAGCGTGATGCCTGGCGTCTGGCAGATTATTACGCGGAAAATCGTCATTTCTTAAAACCCTGGGAACCGATTCGTGATGAAAGCCACTGCTATCCCTCCGGCTGGCAGGCGCGGCTGAGCATGATTGCCGAATTTCATAAGCAAGGTTCCGCCTATTACTTTGCGCTGCTGGACCCGGATGAAAAAGAGGTCATTGGGGTAGCGAATTTTTCTAACGTGGTGCGGGGGTCTTTCCATGCCTGCTATCTGGGGTATTCCATTGCGCAGAAATGGCAGGGGCAGGGGCTGATGTTTGAAGCGCTGACCGCCGCGATTCGTTATATGCAACGCACGCAACATATTCATCGCATTATGGCGAATTACATGCCGCACAATAAACGCAGCGGTGATTTACTGGCGCGACTTGGCTTTGAAAAAGAAGGCTACGCAAAAGATTATCTGTTGATTGACGGGCAATGGCGCGACCACGTGCTGACGGCGTTAACGACATCAGAATGGACCGCAGGTCGGTGAGGACACCCTATGAAATATGCATTAACTGCCGCTGAAGCCCGTGTGATTGGCTGTCTGCTCGAAAAACAGGTCACGACGCCTGAGCAATATCCGCTCTCCGTAAATGGCGTGGTCACCGCCTGCAATCAGAAAACCAACCGTGAACCGGTGATGAATATGGCGGAGCACGAGGTGCAGGAGCACCTCGACAATCTGGTGAAGCGCCATTTTCTGCGCACGGTCAGCGGCTTTGGTAGCCGCGTCACCAAGTATGAGCAGCGTTTCTGTAACTCGGAGTTTGGCAACCTGAAATTGAGCTCCGCGGAGGTGGCGCTGGTTACGACACTGCTGCTACGCGGTGCGCAGACGCCGGGCGAATTGCGCAGTCGCGCCTCGCGAATGTATGAGTTCAGCGATATGGCGGAAGTCGAGGCAACGCTGGAACGCCTGGCAACGCGGGAAGACGGCCCTTATGTCGTCCGTCTGGCGCGCGAACCGGGTAAGCGTGAAAGCCGTTATATGCATCTGTTCTGTGGCGCCGTGCAGGAGCCGGTTGCCCTGGCCGATGAGCCACAGGCGGTGACGGGAGATCTACAGGCCCGCGTCGAGGTGCTGGAAAGCGAAGTCGCCGCGCTGAAACAGCGCCTCGAGTCGCTACTGGAACATCTGGGAGAATAACGTGACAACATTACGTATCGGGGTGGTGGGGCTTGGGGGCATCGCCCAGAAGGCCTGGTTACCCGTGCTTGGCGCCGCCAGCGACTGGACGCTACAGGCCGCCTGGTCGCCGTCGCGTGAAAAAGCGGAGAAAATCTGCGCAGCCTGGCGCATTCCGTATGCCGGTTCGCTGACCGATCTTGCCGCGGGCTGCGACGCGGTGTTTGTCCACTCCAGCACGGCAACCCATTACGCCGTCGTCAGTGAATTACTCAATGCCGGCGTTCATGTCTGCGTTGATAAGCCGCTGGCGGAAAATTTACGTGATGCTGAGCGGCTGGTGGCGTTAGCGGCGAAGAAAAATCTGACGCTGATGGTCGGTTTCAATCGTCGCTTTGCGCCACGGTACCGAGAGCTGAAGACGGAACTGGGGACGGCGGCGTCTCTGCGGATGGATAAACACCGTAGCGACAGCGTGGGGCCTCACGATCTGCGGTTCACGCTGCTGGATGATTATTTGCATGTCGTTGACACCGCACTGTGGCTGGCGGGCGGCAACGCCCAGCTCAGCAGCGGGACGCTACAAACCAACGACACGGGCGAGATGCTGTATGCAGAGCACCATTTCGCGACCAGTCAGTTGCAAATCACCACCAGTATGCATCGCCGGGCGGGCAGTCAGCGAGAGAGCGTACAGGCGGTGACCGATGGCGGGCTGATTGACGTGACGGATATGCGCGAGTGGCGTGAAGAGCGCGGGCAGGGTGTCTTGCACAAACCGGTTCCTGGCTGGCAAACCACGCTTGAACAGCGTGGATTCGTGGGGTGCGCACGCCATTTTGTGGAATGTGTACAAAATCAGACGGTTCCGGAAACCGCGGGCGAGCAGGCGATCCTTGCCCAGCGCGTGGTGGAAAAGCTCTGGCGCGAGGCGATGAGCGAATAATCACCTGTAACATCTGGCGGTAGTAATTCACCATAATCCAGGTAGACTAAGCGCCTCTTCCAACGCCTGCACTGCAGGCGTTTTGCCGTAGGGTCTGGAATAAAAAAGCTATGAACCTATTAAAATCGCTGGCCGCCGTCAGCTCAATGACGATGTTTTCACGTGTGCTGGGTTTTGCACGTGATGCGATTGTCGCCAGAATCTTTGGTGCCGGGATGGCAACCGATGCCTTTTTTGTGGCATTCAAATTACCTAACCTGCTACGCCGCATATTTGCGGAGGGCGCTTTTTCTCAGGCCTTTGTCCCTATTCTGGCGGAATATAAAAGCAAGCAGGGCGAAGACGCCACTCGCGTGTTTGTCTCTTACGTGTCGGGACTGCTGACGCTGGCGCTTGCTGTGGTCACCGTTGCCGGGATGCTGGCCGCCCCGTGGGTGATTATGGTGACGGCGCCGGGGTTTGCCGACACCGCCGATAAATTCGCGTTAACCACCAAACTGCTGCAAATCACCTTTCCGTACATCTTACTGATCTCGCTGGCGTCGCTGGTCGGAGCAATCCTCAATACCTGGAACCGCTTCTCCATTCCGGCGTTTGCCCCCACGTTTTTGAACATCAGCATGATCGGTTTCGCGCTGTTCGCCGCGCCGTATTTTAATCCACCGGTGCTGGCGCTGGCATGGGCGGTAACCGTTGGCGGCGTGCTGCAACTGGTGTATCAGCTTCCGCATCTGAAGAAAATCGGCATGCTGGTGCTGCCGCGGATTAACTTCCGCGATGCGGGGGCGATGCGGGTTGTGAAGCAAATGGGCCCGGCGATACTCGGCGTCTCCGTCAGCCAGATCTCACTGATCATTAACACCATTTTCGCCTCTTTTCTCGCGTCTGGTTCCGTTTCGTGGATGTACTATGCGGACCGCCTGATGGAGTTTCCGTCGGGGGTACTGGGCGTGGCGCTGGGGACCATTCTGCTGCCTTCACTGTCGAAGAGCTTTGCAAAAGGCGACCATGACGAATATTGCCGCCTGATGGACTGGGGATTGCGTCTGTGCTTTTTGCTGGCGCTGCCGAGTGCGGTGGCGATTGGGATCCTGTCTGGCCCCTTGATTACGTCATTATTCCAGTACGGTAAATTCACGGCCTTCGATGCGCTGATGACGCAGCGTGCGTTGATTGCTTATTCCGTAGGGCTGATGGGGCTGATTGTGGTGAAAGTGCTGGCACCGGGCTTTTATTCGCGGCAGAACATCAAAACGCCGGTTAAGATCGCCATTGTGACGCTTATCATGACCCAGTTGATGAACCTTGCGTTTATTGGACCGTTGAAGCACGCCGGGCTGTCGCTGTCGATTGGGCTTGCCGCCTGTCTGAACGCGGGACTGCTGTACTGGCAACTGCGTAAGCAGAACATTTTCACCCCGCAACCGGGGTGGATGGGGTTTCTGATTCGCCTCGTTATCGCCGTACTGGTGATGTCAGCCGTGCTGGTTGGCATGTTGCATATTATGCCGGAGTGGTCGCTGGGGACTATGCCGTGGCGTCTGCTTCGCCTGATGGCGGTGGTTGTGGCCGGCATTGCCGCCTACTTTGCCGCACTGGCGGTGATGGGCTTTAAAGTGAAAGAGTTTGCGCGCCGGACGGTGTAATCACGATGCCTGATGGCGCTTTGCTTATTCGGCCTACAAAACGCTGTAGGCTGAATAAGGCGAAACGCCGCCATCCGGTAATCATCAAATAGAGAATTTTTTCCCGCCGCGAGAGGCAGAAGAGGGTTGACCGTTCGCGCCGTACAGCGACGGTTCCTGATAGGGCTTTAAAACCTCAAGCGCCTGTTGATTGCGCTGAATCTGATCTTCCAGCAGCCAGCCGTTGTGCTGGTTCAGATCGCGTAAGTGCTGCGTTTTATCGGTAATCGCTTTCCAGCGCTCGGCGACGTCATCATTCGCGCTATGCTGCGGGTCTTGTTCCAGCCGTCGATGCTGTTCCAGATAATCCAGGGTCGCCAGCAGAGAACTCTTTTCTTCTGTAATACGCTGCAGCTGGCTACCGTTAATGTGGCCAACGGAAAGTTGTTGCTGTTCGGCATCCATTACCGTTTTCAGGTCATTCAGGACAGCCGTCATCTGATCGAGTATTTCTGACAAGCGCGTCATACGGTCAGTTACTCACTCTGGAGATAGCTCTGCGTCTCGCGGATCAGCGAGTCGGCGATTTTCCCCGTGTCCATCTTCAGCTCACCGTTACGAATAGCGGTTTTCAGTGCTTCAACACGTTCCATATTGATATCGTTCACGCCGGGCTGCATCAGTTTTGCCTGAGCATCGCTTAACGTCACGCTGGTGCTGGTTGCCGTCGAGGTTTTTTCCTGACGCGCTTTGAGGACCGGTGTATCCGTATTTTCACGCGCCTGAACGGTGCTAACGGGTTTCAAAGGTGAGGTACGGTCAATGCTCATTTTTATCATCCTCATCGAGGGGTTATGCTGTAGCGGCCAGCTATCATCGAATGTGTAATCACTATCGGCAGCCGCAACAAAATCTTTAACTCATTATAGGTTAATAAGAATATTCCCATCAGGATCGACTATGCCACTGACAATCTGACCCGATAACATTCTCACTCGTGCGTTCTGCGCGACCGCCGCATTGTTCAGCGCTTTTCCTTCCGCATTGACGCTAAATCCATCGCCATTGGCAACGACCTGCACGCGCTGTCCGGCTTTAATGCGCCACGCCTGGCGCAACATATTGAGCTGGATGGCCTGTCCCGGCGCGAGATCGCGCAAGCTCACCGCATCCTGAACCTGGCTGATATCCAGCACGGTACGGGGGGGGAGCTGATCAAGGCGACCGCGTTTTAGTGTGACGCTGGCCGGGCCAAGCGTGCCGCCACGCGCAACGGACGCGGCTGCGACTACGTAGTTTCCCGTCGCCTGCACGTTGACCTGCAGATAACGTTTTTCATTGGCGCAACGTGCCAGCACATTCACGTTTCCCCACAGTTTTGCCCCGGTCATGCTGAACGCCGGTGTGTCGCAATGCGGCAACAGGTTGGGGGGCGTTCGCACGGTCACGACCACATCATCGCTGAATCCGGCCAGACGCTGTCCGAACCAGTCGTTCAACTGCGCATTCAAATCCTGGGCCAGCGTCAGGGGACTGAACAGCAGCGCCAGCATGGCTAATCCACGTTTTAACGTTTGCATCGTCACCTCCCGCCGTTTTCGCAATGACAGGATTCTACCCGTGTGACGCAACCATCAACGCAATAAATAGCGACCCATTTTGCGTTTATTCCAGCGATAACGCGCGCGTAATGGGATTTAAGCTGTCGGCTGAATTTTGTCATCTGCGGAGGAGATATGCTCGATAAGCTCGACGCCGCCTTACGTTTTCAACAGGAAGCGCTGAATCTGCGCGCCCAACGGCAAGAGGTGTTGGCCGCTAACATTGCGAACGCCGATACGCCGGGGTATCAGGCGCGCGACATGGATTTTGCCAGTGAGTTAAAAAAAGTCATGGTGCGCGGACGGCAAGAAACCAGCGGTGTGTCGCTGGCATTAACCTCCGCACAGCATATTCCCGCCCAGGCCATCACCGCACCGTCTACGGATTTGCTCTACCGCATTCCCGACCAGCCTTCACTCGACGGCAATACCGTCGATATGGACCGGGAGCGCACGCAGTTTGCGGATAACAGCCTGAAGTACCAGATGAGCCTGACTGCCTTGAGTGGGCAGATTAAAGGCATGATGAACGTGCTACAGGGGGGGAACTAATCCGTGGCGCTGCTGAATATTTTTGATATTGCCGGTTCGGCATTAACGGCGCAGTCCAAGCGCCTTAACGTGGCCGCCAGTAATCTGGCCAACGCCGACAGCGTCACGGGACCGGATGGTCAACCGTATCGCGCAAAGCAGGTGGTCTTCCAGGTGGATGCCGCTCCCGGTGCAGTAACGGGGGGCGTGAAAGTGTCGGACGTCATTGAGAGCCAGGCGCCGGACAAACTGGTCTATGAACCCGGTAACCCGCTGGCCGATGCCAATGGCTACGTGAAGATGCCTAACGTCGATGTGGTCGGTGAGATGGTTAATACCATGTCAGCTTCCCGCAGCTATCAGGCGAACGTCGAAGTCCTCAACACCGTTAAAAGCATGATGCTTAAAACGCTGACACTGGGCCAGTAAAAGGAGGCAGCCATGTCAATTGCGGTAAACGTTAACGATCCGACAAACACCGGTGTGAAAAGCAGCAGCAACGGGAGTTCCCTGTCGGGCAGCAATGCCGCCGATCTGCAAAGCAGCTTTCTGACGCTGCTGGTGGCGCAACTGAAAAACCAGGACCCGACCAACCCGATGCAGAACAACGAGCTGACCACACAGCTCGCGCAGATCAGTACCGTCAGCGGTATTGAGAAACTGAATACGACCCTGGGGTCGATCTCCGGACAGATCGACAACAACCAGTCACTACAGGCCAGTACGCTGATTGGTCATGGTGTGATGATCCCGGGTACCACCGTTCTGGCGGGCAAAGGCACCGAAGAGGGAGCCACCACCACCACCACGCCGTTTGGCGTTGAGCTGCAACAGCCGGCTGACAAAGTCACCGCCACCATTACCGACAAAGACGGCAAAGTGGTGCGCACAATTGAGATTGGCGCGCTGAAGGCGGGTGTTCATACCTTTACCTGGGACGGCACTCTGACGGATGGCACCACGGCGGTGAACGGCTCGTATAACGTGGCGATTCACGCCAGCAACGGCTCGACGCAACTGGTGGCGCAGCCCTTGCAGTTTGCGCTGGTACAAGGGGTGATTCGCAGCAATGGCGGTAACACCCTGGATCTGGGCACTTACGGAACCACCACCCTCGACGAAGTACGGCAGATAATCTAAGCCTTTACACTAATCAGGAGTCATCATGGCTTTTTCACAAGCGGTTAGCGGCCTGAATGCCGCAGCCACCAACCTCGATGTCATTGGTAACAACATCGCCAACTCCGCGACCTATGGTTTTAAATCCGGTGCGGCGTCTTTTGCGGATATGTTTGCCGGTTCTAAAGTCGGTCTGGGCGTAAAAGTCGCTGGCATTACTCAGGACTTTACTGATGGTACGACCACCAACACCGGTCGCGGTCTGGATGTCGCTATCAGCCAGAACGGTTTTTTCCGTCTGGTCGACAGCAATGGCTCAGTTTTCTACAGCCGTAACGGCCAGTTCAAACTGGATGAAAACCGTAACCTGGTCAACATGCAGGGCATGCAACTGACCGGCTATCCGGCAACGGGTACGCCGCCGACCATTCAGCAAGGGGCAAACCCGGGTCCGATCACCATCCCGAATACCCTGATGGGGGCGAAAAGCACCGACACGGCGGCAATGCAGATCAACCTGAACTCGACGGACAAGATTCCGGCGAACACACCTTTCAAACCAACCGATGCTGACAGCTACAACAAACGTGCACCCGTGACGGTGTTCGACAGCCAGGGTAATCAACATGACATCAACCTGTTTTACGTTAAAACGGGTGATAACACATGGGATATCTGGACGCAGGATTCCAGCGTCGCCAACTCGCCGTTGGTGAAGTCCGCGCAGATGACATTCGACAAGAACGGCGGTCTGGATAACGTAAAAGAATATACTGAAGTTGCGCCTGTTCCACCTGCCACTGAACCAACCTGGACGCTTGGCGCGGCAAATGCCACACCGTCATTCTCCATTACTACCGGTACAGTCAATGGCGCGGTTCCTGCGACCTTCACCCTCAGCCTGCAAAACTCCATGCAGCAGAACACCGGGACTAACGCCGTTATCGCCACCACGCAGAACGGCTACAAGCCGGGCGATTTGGTCAGCTATCAGATTAACGACGATGGCACCGTCGTCGGAAACTATTCCAACGAACAGAAGCAGGTGCTGGGGCAGATCGTGCTGGCGAACTTCGCTAACAACGAAGGTCTGTCCTCTCAGGGCGATAACGTCTGGGCCGCCACGCAGGCGTCAGGTGTGGAACTGCTGGGAACGGCGGGAACGGGTAACTTCGGTAAGCTGACCAACGGCGCGCTGGAGTCTTCGAACGTGGATCTGAGTAAAGAACTGGTGAACATGATCGTCGCCCAGCGTAACTATCAGTCGAACGCGCAGACCATCAAGACCCAGGACCAGATCCTCAACACGCTGGTTAACCTGCGCTAAGCGCCTGACGGGATAACGTAATGGATCACGCAATCTATACCGCGATGGGGGCGGCCAGTCAGACGCTGAACCAACAGGCGGTGACGGCCAGCAACCTGGCCAACGCCTCGACACCGGGATTCCGTGCACAGCTCAATGCGCTGCGCGCCGTCCCCGTCGAAGGGCTGTCATTGCCGACGCGTACGCTGGTCACGGCGTCCACGCCGGGGGCTGATATGACGCCTGGCCAGATGGATTACACCTCGCGTCCGCTGGACGTGGCGTTACAGCAGGATGGCTGGCTGGCGGTACAGACCGCGAACGGCAGCGAAGGCTATACCCGTAACGGCAGCATTCAGGTGGATCCGACCGGACAGTTGACCATTCAGGGTCACCCGGTGATTGGTGAAGCCGGGCCGATTGCGGTGCCGGAAGGGTCGGAAATCACCATCGCGGCGGACGGCACCATCTCAGCGCTGAATCCCGGCGATCCGGCAAACACCATCGCGCCGGTGGGACGTCTGAAACTGGTGAAGGCTGAGGGGAATGAAGTACAGCGTGGTGACGACGGGATGTTCCGTCTGACCGCCGCCGCACAGGCAACCCGTGGCCCGGTGCTGCAGGCCGATCCGACCATTCGCGTGATGTCGGGAGTACTGGAGGGGAGCAACGTCAATGCGGTGTCAGCGATGAGCGACATGATTGCCAGCGCCCGCCGTTTTGAAATGCAGATGAAGGTTATCAGCAGCGTGGATGACAACGCTGGTCGCGCTAACCAACTGCTGTCGATGACTTAATACAGGACACTTTATGATCAGTTCATTATGGATCGCCAAAACCGGCCTGGACGCGCAGCAAACCAACATGGATGTGATTGCCAACAACCTGGCAAACGTCAGCACCAATGGTTTTAAGCGTCAGCGCGCGGTGTTTGAAGATCTGCTTTATCAGACCATTCGTCAGCCTGGCGCTCAGTCTTCTGAGCAGACCACGCTGCCGTCCGGTCTGCAAATCGGTACCGGTGTGCGTCCGGTGGCGACCGAGCGTCTGCACAGCCAGGGCAACCTGTCGCAAACCAACAACAGTAAAGATGTCGCCATCAAAGGTCAGGGGTTCTTTCAGGTTCTGCTGCCGGATGGTACTTCTGCATATACCCGCGATGGATCATTCCAGGTCGATCAAAATGGTCAACTGGTGACGGCTGGCGGCTTCCAGGTTCAGCCAGCGATTACCATTCCGGCTAACGCCCTGAGCATCACCATCGGGCGTGACGGCGTGGTGAGCGTGACCCAACAGGGACAGGCGGCGCCCGTGCAGGTGGGGCAGCTTAATCTGACCACGTTCATGAACGATACCGGTCTGGAGAGCATTGGTGAAAACCTGTATACCGAGACCCAATCTTCCGGCGCGCCGAATGAAAGCACGCCGGGTCTGAACGGGGCGGGCCTGTTGTACCAGGGCTATGTCGAGACCTCAAACGTCAACGTCGCGGAAGAGCTGGTCAATATGATTCAGGTTCAACGCGCTTACGAAATCAACAGCAAAGCGGTCTCAACGACCGATCAGATGCTGCAAAAACTGACGCAACTCTAAGGTGTTGTCCGGTGAGGCTTCTGTCTCACCGGCACCCTGATTCAGAAGATAAAGGCAATGCAAAAAAACGCTGCGCACGCTTACCCGATCATGGCCCTGCTGGTGGTTTCACTGTCAGGATGTGCCTGGATTCCTTCCACTCCGCTCGTCCAGGGCGCGACCACGGCGCAGCCTGTTCCTGGCCCGACGCCGGTGGCAAATGGTTCGATTTTTCAGTCCGCGCAGCCAATCAACTATGGCTATCAGCCACTGTTTGAAGACCGTCGTCCGCGCAACATCGGCGATACGCTGACCATTGTGCTGCAGGAAAACGTCAGCGCCAGTAAAAGCTCTTCTGCCAACGCCAGCCGTGACGGCAAAACCAACTTTGGCTTTGATACCGTACCACGCTATCTGCAAGGATTATTCGGCAATGCGCGAGCGGATGTCGAGGCGTCCGGCGGTAATACCTTTAACGGTAAGGGCGGGGCCAACGCCAGCAATACCTTTAGCGGCACGCTGACCGTGACCGTCGATCAGGTGCTGGTTAACGGCAATTTACATGTCGTGGGTGAGAAACAGATCGCCATCAACCAGGGCACTGAGTTCATCCGCTTCTCCGGGGTTGTGAATCCGCGCACCATCAGCGGCAGCAACTCCGTTCCGTCAACTCAGGTGGCGGATGCACGTATTGAATATGTCGGAAACGGCTACATCAACGAAGCGCAAAATATGGGCTGGCTCCAGCGTTTCTTCCTTAACCTGTCGCCGATGTAAGCGAGGTCTCCCATGTTGAAATCTGTAGTTGGACTGGTTCTGGTCCTCGTCGCCACGCTGGCGCATGCCGATCGTATCCGCGATCTGACCAGCGTGCAGGGCGTGCGCGAAAACTCGCTCATTGGCTACGGCCTGGTGGTGGGGTTGGACGGGACCGGTGACCAGACCACCCAGACGCCATTTACCACCCAGACCCTGAACAACATGCTCTCGCAGTTGGGTATTACCGTGCCGACCGGGACGAACATGCAGTTGAAAAACGTCGCGGCGGTCATGGTAACCGCCTCCTTCCCGGCCTTTGGTCGTCAGGGACAAACCATCGACGTGGTGGTGTCTTCGCTGGGGAACGCGAAAAGTCTGCGCGGGGGGACGCTGCTGATGACGCCGTTGAAAGGGGTCGACAGCCAGGTGTATGCGCTGGCGCAGGGCAACATTTTAGTTGGCGGCGCCGGGGCGTCTGCGGGCGGCAGCAGCGTGCAGGTGAACCAGCTTAACGGCGGACGGATCACCAACGGGGCGACAATCGAGCGCGAGTTGCCCAGCCAGTTCGGCGCGGGTAATACGCTAAACCTGCAACTGAATAATGAAGACTTCACCATGGCGCAGCAGATTGCTGACACCATCAACCGGTCACGCGGCTTTGGCAGCGCCACCGCACTGGATGCGCGCACGATTCAGGTCCGCGTACCGAGCGGCAACAGCTCTCAGGTGCGCTTCCTGGCGGATATTCAGAACATGGAAGTGAACGTGACGCCACAGGATGCAAAAGTGGTGATCAACTCACGTACCGGTTCGGTGGTGATGAACCGCGAAGTGACGCTGGATAGCTGTGCTGTAGCGCAGGGGAATCTCTCCGTGACCGTTAACCGTCAGGCTAATGTCAGTCAACCGGATACGCCGTTTGGCGGGGGGCAGACGGTAGTGACACCGCAAACGCAAATCGATCTGCGTCAGAGCGGCGGTTCGCTGCAAAGCGTTCGTTCCAGCGCCAATCTGAACAACGTGGTCCGTGCGCTGAATGCGCTGGGGGCGACGCCGATGGATCTGATGTCAATTCTGCAGTCGATGCAGAGCGCCGGTTGCTTACGCGCGAAACTGGAAATCATCTGATGATTAGCGACAGCAAACTGATGGCCAGCGCCGCCTGGGATGCGCAATCGCTGAATGAATTGAAGGCGAAAGCCGGTCAGGATCCGGCGGCGAATATCCGCCCGGTGGCCCGCCAGGTGGAAGGCATGTTCGTCCAGATGATGCTGAAAAGCATGCGTGAAGCCCTGCCAAAAGATGGCGTCTTCAGCAGCGATCAAACGCGTCTGTATACCAGCATGTATGACCAGCAGATTGCGCAGCAGATGACCGCCGGAAAAGGTCTGGGGCTGGCGGAAATGATGGTCAAACAGATGACGCAGGGGCAGGCGCAGCCTACGGAAGAAACGCCGCAGGTGCCGATGAAGTTCCCGCTGGAAACGGTGACCAGTTACCAGAACCAGGCGCTGACGCAACTGGTGCGTAAAGCGATGCCGAAAACACCGCAGAGCAATGACGAACCGCTCTCCGGCGACAGCAAAGACTTCCTGGCGCAACTGTCGCTGCCGGCCCGTCTGGCCAGTGAGCAGAGCGGCGTACCGCATCACCTGATTCTGGCGCAGGCGGCGCTGGAGTCAGGCTGGGGGCAGCGGCAAATTCGCCGGGAAAACGGCGAGCCGAGTTTCAACCTGTTTGGCGTGAAGGCCTCGGGTAACTGGAAGGGGCCGGTGACGGAAATCACCACGACCGAATATGAAAACGGCGAAGCGAAAAAGGTGAAGGCCAAATTCCGCGTGTACAGCTCGTACCTTGAAGCGTTGTCAGATTACGTCGGTCTGCTGACCCGCAATCCACGCTATGCGGCGGTGACCACGGCGGTTACCGCGGAACAGGGCGCGCAGGCACTGCAAAGCGCCGGTTATGCCACCGACCCGAACTATGCACGTAAATTGACCAGTATGATCCAACAGCTGAAGTCGATGAGCGAGAAGGTGAGCAACGCCTACAACACGAATCTCGACAATCTCTTCTAAATGGCTCAAGTCCTGTGACCTGCTGCCGATAATAATCTGTAACTGAAGGATTAAAAGGAACTTCCATGTCCAGCTTGATTAATAACGCCATGAGCGGGCTGAGCGCGGCTCAGGCGGCGCTGAATACTGCCAGTAACAACATTTCCAGCTATAACGTTGCGGGCTATACCCGTCAGACGACCATTATGGCGCAAGCCAATAGCACGCTGGGTGCCGGCGGTTGGGTGGGCAATGGTGTTTATGTTTCCGGTGTACAGCGTGAATATGATTCGTTCATCACCAATCAACTGCGCGCGGCGCAGAACCAGAGTAGCGGGTTGACGACCCGTTATGAGCAGATGTCCAAAATCGACAACCTGCTGGCCAGCAAAACCAGCTCTGTCTCCTCGTCCATGCAGGATTTTTTCACCAGCCTGCAAACGCTGGTGAGTAACGCCGAAGACCCGGCGGCGCGCCAGACGCTGATTGGCAAAGCCAATGGGCTGGTTAACCAGTTTAAAACGACCGACCAGTATCTGCGCGATCAGGACAAGCAGGTCAATATCGCGATTGGTTCCAGCGTCGATCAGATCAACAACTACAGTAAGCAGATTGCCAGCCTGAACGACCAGATCTCGCGTCTGACCGGTGTGGGTGCCGGGGCATCGCCGAATAACCTGCTTGATCAGCGCGACCAGTTGGTCAGTGAGCTGAACAAAATTGTCGGCGTGGAAGTCAGCGTTCAGGACGGCGGCACCTATAACATCACGATGGCGAACGGCTATTCACTGGTGCAGGGAAGTAATGCCCGTCAGCTAGCGGCGGTACAGTCGCAGTCCGACCCTTCACGAATCACCGTTGCCTATGTCGATTCCATCGCGGGCAACATCGAAATTCCGGAAAAACTGATCACGACCGGTTCGCTCGGTGGTCTGCTGACCTTCCGTTCCCAGGATCTGGATCAGACGCGCAACACGCTGGGACAACTGGCGCTGGCGTTCGCCGATGCGTTTAACCAGCAGCACCGTGAAGGGTATGATGCGAACGGCAAAAATAATGTCGATTTCTTCAGCATCGGCGACCCGGCTGTGTATGGAAATAGCAAGAATACCGGCAGCATCAGCGCGACCGTTAAGACCGCCTCAGAGGTTCAGGCGACTGACTATAAAGTGGTTTATGACGGAGCGAAATGGCAGGTGACGCGTCTTGCGGATAACACCTCTTTTGAAGCGACCGAAAACGCGGGCAAACTGACCTTTGATGGCCTGGAGATTAACATCGATGTTGGCCCTGCTAAAAATGACAGCTTCATCGTCAAGCCGGTCAGCGACGCCATCATCAATATGGGCGTTCTGGTGACCAACGAATCGCAAATTGCGATGGCGAAGGACGCAACGGCCGGTGAAAGCGACAACCGTAACGGTCAGGCGTTGCTGGATTTGCAAAAGGACAGCACAACGGTAGGTGGTTCAAAATCGTTTAACGACGCCTACGCTACGCTGGTCAGCAACGTGGGCAGCAAAACCGCAACGCTGAAAACCAGCAGCACCACCCAGGGCAACGTGGTGACGCAGTTGAGCAATCAGCAACAGTCCATTTCCGGCGTTAACCTTGACGAAGAGTACGGCAACCTGCAACGCTTCCAGCAGTATTACCTGGCCAATGCCCAGGTGTTGCAAACCGCCAACTCTCTGTTTGATGCACTGCTGAGTATTCGCTAAGGGAGCAGGAAACGATGCGTATCAGTACCCAAATGATGTACCAGCAGAACATGCGCGGTATCACCAATTCCCAGGCGGAGTGGATGAAATACGGTGAGCAGATGTCGACGGGGAAGCGGGTAATTAATCCGTCTGACGATCCTATCGCCGCATCCCAGGCCGTGGTGTTGTCACAGGCGCAGTCGGAGAACAGCCAGTTCGCCCTGGCGAGGACTTTCGCCACGCAGAAGGTTTCGCTGGAAGAGAACGTGTTAAACCAGGTGACGACGGCGATACAAAGCGCACAAGAAAAAATCGTCAGCGCCGGTAACGGAACGCTGAGTGATGATGACCGCGCCTCGCTGGCGACGGACTTACAGGGTATCCGCGATCAGTTGATGAACCTGGCAAACAGTACCGACGGTAACGGTCGCTATATTTTTGCCGGTTATAAAACGGAAACGGCTCCGTTTGCTCAGGCTGACGGTACCTACAACGGCGGTACGGAGAATATCACTCAGCAGGTGGATGCCTCCCGTTCGATGACCATCGGCCACACCGGCAACAAAATTTTCGACAAGATCACCAGTAATGCGGTTCCGGAACCGAACAACGGGACGTCCGAAACCAACCTGTTCAAAATGCTGGATTCGGCGATTGCCTCATTGAATTCCCCTGTGGGTGACGATGCGACGTTGAAAGAACAGGCAAAAGCGGTGATTGATAAAACCAACCGTGGCCTGAAAAACTCGCTTAATAATGTACTGAGCGTGCGTGCGGAACTGGGGACGCAACTGAAGGAACTGGAGAGTCTGGACTCGCTGGGCACCGATCGCGCACTAGGACAAACGCAGCAGATGAGTAATCTGGTGGATGTGGACTGGAACGCGGCCATTTCATCGTACGTCATGCAGCAGGCGGCGCTCCAGGCCTCTTATAAAGCCTTTACCGATATGCAGGGGATGTCGCTATTCCAGCTCAACCGCTAATACCGATTTGAAACATATCATGAAACTGGGTATGTTTTATCTGCCCGCTCCCTCTCACCCCGGAGCGGGCATTTTTTTGTCGGTTACACGCTAACCCTCAGAGGGGCAGAGGAACGCTTTCCCGCCAGTCTGATGATCAGCGCAATGGTGCCACTGAGGGTGGCCAGCGTGACGACGCCTTGCCAGTTTGCCAGCGCATACACCTGACTGCCGAGCACCGAGCCCAGCGCCATGCCAATGAAGATGACGCTGAACAGCAGTGCATTCAGACGCCCCCTGGCCTGCGGTTCGAGGCTATAGACCAGATTCTGGTGCGCCACCAGGCTCGATTGCAGTCCCAGGTCAAAGCCGATGGCGGAGAGCGCAATCAGCAACCACTGTGCGTGCACGGGCAACGCGGGTAACAGGAACATCAGCGCAAAAGAAACGGTCACCAGCAATGCCCCCAGTTGCGTCACTTTTTCTGCACCTATCTTATCTGCCAGATGACCGGCCAACGGCGCAGCCAGCGCTCCGGCAGCCCCGGCGATACCAAATGCCCCCGCGGCGGCGCTGCCCATCTGATAGTTTTCTGCCAGCATCACGGCCAGCGTTGACCAGAACGCACTGAACGCGACGGACAGAAAACCTTGCGCCAGGGCGGCACGACGTAGTGCCGGGTAGCGACGCCATAACTGCGCCAGGCTCACCATCAGTGCGGGATAACTCAGCGTGGAATGGGCTGTAAATGCGGGCAGGACTTTCCACAGCAATACGCCGACAAGGGCAATACTGAGCGCGGCGAGTTGATACATTGCCCGCCAGCCAAAGGCTTCTCCGACCAGACCACTCACGGTGCGTGACAATAAAATGCCCAGCAGCAGGCCGGTCATCACTGTCCCGACCGTTTTTCCCTGTTTGCCCTCTGGGGCGAGAATCGCCGCCGCCGGGACGATATCCTGCGCCATCGTCGCTGCCATCCCCAGCAACAGGCTTACGGTCAGCAGAGAATGCACCTGGCCTGTGACGCTACAGGCCAGCAGCAACAGGGCGAGCGCGGCGCTTTTCATCAGAATGAGCCAGCGCCGATCGTAACGGTCGCCGAGCGGCAATAAGAACAGGATCCCCAACGCATAACCGGCCTGCGTTAACGTGGGCACCAGTCCCATGCCGGTGATGCTGAGCGCCAAATCGGCCCCCATTAGCGGTAACAACGGTTGTGCATAGTAGATGGCGGCAACGCTGAAGCCTGCGCCCAGCGCCAGAACAAAGATCAGCCAACGAGACGGTGTGTGCATTTCAAAATCCTCAATCACAGGTGTGAGGCTATTTTTCTCTGAATGGCGGTAGTCTGGTAGTCAGCGAAGTGGTAAAACGATTATACGTAAAGCGTATGAGCATCGAATGAATGAAAAAGAATGAGCGTATAGACAGGGTGGAACTGATGCGAACGTTTGTGCGCATCGTGGAGGCCGGATCGTTGTCAGCTGCCGCTCGTCAGTTGAACACGACCCAGGCGACAATCAGTCGGCGGTTGCAGTCGCTGGAGGCGATGCTGGGGGTAAAACTGGTCTTACGTACCACGCACGCCATGAAGCTAACGGACGACGGCGAGCGCGGATACCAGCACGCCAAACATATCATTGACGCCTGGCTGGCACTGGAGGACGGACTCAACGTCACGGAAGATGAGCCCGTCGGGACATTGCGGGTGCGGGCTCCGCATGCTTTTGGTCAGCAGCAGCTCCTCACGCCGTTACTGCACTTTTTAGCGCGCTACCCCAATCTGTCGGTGGAGTGGATGCTCAACGATAAAACGGTCGATTTTCTCAGCGACAATATCGACTGCGCGATCCGCGTGGGCGCGGAGGTCGATCCGGCAACGGTTTCGGTGCTGCTAGCGGAAGTGCCGCGTAGCGTGGTCGCTTCACCGGCGCTGCTGGCGCAATTTGCAACGATCGCGGTGCCAGAACAGCTATCGTCGCTGCCCTGGATTGCCGTCAACACCTTCTATCAACACAACGTCTCACTTAGCCATCAGCACAGTCGGGAACCGGTGACCTTTCCGATCACGCCGCGACTGAGTACCGACAGTATCTACGTAGCGCGCAATGCAGCGCTGGCGGGGTTAGGCGTGGTGGTGGTGTCAAGCTGGACGGTGACCGAGGATATCGCGCAGGGACGACTCGTCGAGCTGGTTCCTGACTGGCAGGCCGCACCTTTGCCAGTACACCTGGTCTATCCCTGGGCGCGTTATTATCCCACTCGCCTGCGTAAGTTTCTGGAGTTGATGAAAAAGGTGATGCCGGAACTGGCGGGAATGCGCCGACCTGAAGGGGAATAAAAAAGCCGACCCTGAGGTCGGCTTTTTACGCTATCGATTTTACTCGACAGGCTGAGGACGAGTCGGTCCAGCAGAGGCACTGTGCGAGGCAGTGTGACCACCTGCGGCGCCTTTACCATCAAAGGCGAAAGCAGGGCGCTGCCAGTCACTGTGGCGTGGCGCTTCAGGCACATATTCCGGCGCTGGCGCACGGGTCATCGGTGCGGTTGCGTGGCTGTGCTCAGCAACAGGTTCTGCCACGACTGGCGTTGCGGCTTCTGCGACCGGTGCAACGACAACGGGTTCGGATACTGGCGCAGGCGCTGTTGGTGCTTCAACGATCACTGGCGCTGCAACCGGTTCTGCAATGACTTCAGGCTCCGCAACCACTTCAGGCTCAACGGCGACAGGTTCAGCCGCAACCACTTCAGGCACGGCAGTCACTGTTTCAGGCTCGACCGTAACCACGTCTGGTGTCTCTTCAACGACCGGAGCAGTTTCCTGCGTTTCAGCGACAGGTTCTGCCTGAGCGGCAACCTCTTCGGCGACCGGCACATCGGCGTCGGCAATCACCTGCGGCTGTTCAACCACCGGGGCGGCAATGACTTCCGGATGCGTCGTTTCAACCACGGCTTCAGCCTGAACCTGTGCTTCTGCTACCGTTTCAACGACAGTTTCAACGGCGGGTTCGACTGCGGCAACAGCTTCAACAGCGGCTGCCACGGCTTGCGGTTCGGTCACAACAGGCTGGGCCTGTACCTGTTCGATTTCCTGTGCTTCTGGCTGCGCATCCTGAGGACGGGCTACCGGGTAGCGGATCCACACTTTGCCGGACGCCATTTCTGGCGAGGCGCAGGCGACAGTCAGCGGCATCGGCGACTGCAGTGGGTAACGTTCGTCACGATAACGACGACGACGCTGGCCGCTCACACGCAGATGACGTGGGGAACGACGCGAACGACGCGGCATACCGGCGTTATCACGTGCTTCACCATTGTCATCCTGCTCTGGGGTTGCTTCTGTCACGACAGGCAGCGGCACTTTCACCAGTTCAGTGCTTTGCGCTGGCGCAGTCTGTGCTGCAACTGGTGCGACAACGTTCTCTTCCGTGGTGGCGGTTTCTACCTCTGCCACTTCCGACGCCTGGTCGTGGTAACGAACTTTCTGGTTCAGCTGACGCTGTTTACGGCGCGGCTGAGCCTGACGAACGCGCTCTTCTTGTTCGGTCTCTGGAGTCTGCTGCTCATCAAGATTCAGCGCTTTTACTTCCTGCTGAGCCTGACGTTTATCATCACTGCGACGGCGGTTACGTTCGCGACGTGGCTGCTGCTGCTCATCACCAGACTTTGCTTTATCCGCTACGTCGGTCGCTTGCTGACGGTTATCACGGTTTTCGGCATTCTGCTGCGCATTACGGCGGTTACGGCGATTCTCGTCGCGGTTCTCGCCATTTTCTGAACGTTCGCCACGGTTATCGCGGTTGTCACGACGTTCGTTGCGATCGTTACGGTCACGACGGTTGTTCTGGCGTTTACGGCGATCCTGCTGACGCTCCGGCTTCTCCGCGGCTTTCGGCGCAGGCTGCTCGGCAGGTTTCACTTCTTCACTACCGCTGAACAGCGATTTCAGTGCGCCAAAGAAACGGCTCAGCAGCCCCGGCTCTGCCGGAGCGGCTGGCGCAACGGCGGCCTTCGGCGCAGCGGCTTTCACTGGCGGTTCGGCAGGCGTTGGCGCAGGCGGAACTTCTGGCATCGCGAAGGTGGCAAGAGCGGGCTGCTCAGGACGTTTACGCTCGGCGAACTCTTCTTCAGACGGTAACGCCATCGCTTCTTCATGCAGCTTCGGCAGCATGTAGCTTAGAGTCGGCGTCTCTTCACCTTTACGCACGCGCAGTACGGAGTAGTGCGGCGTTTCCATTTGATCGTTAGGTACGATCACGCAACGCACGCCATCCTGTCGGGTTTCAATCGCATTAACGGCAGTACGTTTTTCGTTGAGCAGATAGGAGGCAATTGGCACTGGGACAATCGCGTGGACTTCCTGAGTATTCTCTTTCAGCGCTTCTTCTTCAATCAGACGCAGAATAGACAGGGACAGCGACTCGTTATCACGCACGGTGCCGGTACCGCTACAGCGTGGGCAGACGTGATGGCTGGACTCGCCCAGCGACGGGCTCAGGCGCTGACGGGACATTTCCAGCAGACCGAAGCGTGAAATATGGCTGATCTGGATACGCGCACGATCCTGGCGGACCGCTTCACGCAGACGGTTTTCCACCGCACGCTGATGGCGTACCGGGGTCATATCAATGAAGTCGATAACGATCAGGCCGCCGAGGTCACGCAGGCGCAACTGACGGGCGATCTCATCGGCCGCTTCCAGGTTAGTGTTGAACGCCGTTTCTTCAATATCGCCGCCGCGGGTTGCGCGAGCGGAGTTAATGTCGATGGCGGTTAACGCTTCGGTGCTGTCGATAACGATAGAGCCGCCGGAAGGCAGACGCACTTCACGCTGGAACGCGGATTCAATCTGCGACTCGATCTGATAGTGGCTGAACAGCGGGATTTCACCGGTGTAAAGTTTGATTTTGCTGCTGAAATCCGGACGACCTAACGCCGCAATATGCTGGCGCGCCAGTTCGAGCACTTTCGGGTTATCGATAAGGATTTCACCGATATCCTGACGCAGATAGTCGCGGAAGGCGCGAACAATCACGTTGCTCTCCTGATGGATCAGGAACGGAGCAGGGCGGCTTTCCGCGGCTTTCTGAATGGCTTCCCAGTGTTTCAGACGGAAGCTTAAGTCCCACTGTAGCGCTTCGGCAGATTTGCCTACGCCCGCAGTACGTACAATAAGGCCCATGCCATCAGGCAGTTCAAGGCTTGCCAGCGCTTCTTTCAGCTCGGTACGGTCGTCGCCTTCGATGCGACGAGAGATACCCCCCGCACGCGGGTTGTTTGGCATCAGAACCAGATAGCTGCCCGCCAGGCTGATAAAAGTGGTCAGGGCAGCGCCTTTGTTGCCACGTTCTTCTTTATCAATCTGAACAATAACTTCCTGGCCTTCGCGCAGCACATCTTTGATGTTTGGACGACCATGAGCGTTGTAATTAGCGGGGAAATATTCGCGGGCAATTTCTTTTAACGGGAGGAAACCGTGACGTTCAGCGCCGTAATCAACAAAAGCCGCTTCCAGACTCGGTTCAATACGGGTAATTTTGCCTTTATAGATGTTCGCTTTTTTCTGTTCATGTCCAGGACTTTCAATATCCAGGTCGTACAGACGCTGCCCATCTACAAGGGCAACACGCAACTCTTCCTGCTGAGTTGCGTTGATTAACATTCTTTTCATCGTAACTTACTCATTATTCTTACATTGACGACTAAGCTGCGGGCAGAGTATTGCCTTTCCGGGTGTGAACCGATGGCCTCGTGTCTATTCGCGTCGCCAACCTCACGGTTATCGTCAGCTCAAAGAGGCGCAGAGTGTCGGTTGCCTGCATTTCATACGGAAACGCAGCGCAATTATCAGGGGAACCGCCTGGGTATTACTCTCCAGAGAAGATCCGATCTACCGGTAAGGACTGCAACCCGCAGCCCGCTAACTGTCTGAAAGATCAATACGTCTTACGCCATTGCTGCGTGGATGATCGTCCGGACAAAATTGGGTCTTTCCGTAAAATTCCTTGTTTTAACAAGATTCAGCACGGAAGCGGTGACATTATTCCACTGCTAACCTTGTTATAGCAAGATGACTTTTACCATTTATCACCCGCTTACTCACAGTTTTTTCACTTATGCGCGGTGATTGGTTTAATAACCACCAAATCAGTCATGAAACACGTGAGTGACGAAGGATAAAGATAAATATAAGCATAGAAAAATGAGTGGCGCTAATCCTTGTGGCTATTTAGAATCGGCCCCCATGAAAACAGAGACTCCATCCGTAAGAATTGTTGCTATTACTGCTGACGAAGCGGGGCAACGCATTGATAATTTTTTGCGCACACAGCTCAAAGGTGTGCCGAAAAGTATGATTTATCGCATTTTGCGTAAAGGCGAAGTGCGGGTGAATAAAAAACGCATCAAACCCGAATACAAACTGGAAGCGGGTGATGAAGTGCGCATTCCGCCGGTTCGCGTGGCGGAGCGTGAAGAAGAGGCCGTTTCGCCGCATCTGCAAAAAGTGGCGGCGCTGGCGGACGTTATCCTTTATGAAGACGACCATATTCTGGTGCTGAACAAGCCGTCGGGAACCGCGGTGCATGGCGGCAGCGGGTTAAGCTTTGGCGTGATTGAAGGGTTACGTGCGCTGCGTCCTGAGGCGCGTTTTCTTGAGCTGGTACACCGTCTTGACCGCGATACGTCGGGCGTGCTGTTGGTCGCGAAGAAACGTTCAGCACTGCGTTCGCTACATGAGCAACTGCGCGAGAAGGGGATGCAAAAAGATTATCTCGCCCTGGTGCGCGGGCAATGGCAGTCGCATGTCAAAACGGTACAGGCACCGTTATTGAAGAACATTCTGCAAAGCGGCGAGCGTATTGTGCGGGTGAATCAGGAAGGCAAACCGTCGGAAACGCGTTTTAAGGTGGAAGAACGTTACGCGTTCGCCACGCTGGTTCGCTGTAGCCCGGTGACGGGCCGCACACACCAGATTCGCGTGCACACTCAGTACGCGGGTCATCCGATTGCTTTTGACGATCGCTACGGTGACCGCGACTTCGATAAGCAACTGGCAGGGACCGGATTGTCGCGTCTGTTCCTGCATGCAGCAGCACTGAAATTTACCCACCCGGGTACGGGTGAGGTGCTGCGCATTGAAGCGCCGATGGACGACCAACTGAAGCGCTGTTTACAGGTGTTACGTAAGCCGGCCTGATGCGCATTGCTCTATTATCGCGCTAAACCTGCCAGATAAGACGTTTACGTCGCCATCCGGCAGGTTTACGCCTGAAGGCGTTGTATTCTCCCGCCTACTGGATAGTGCTATTCATCAGGTTTTCAGCGGGTTCATCTCTTCCCGACGTAACATCTGGCACAGTGCGATCAGCGGTAAACCAATCAGCGTGTTTGGGTCTCGCCCCTCTAAGCGCTCAAAGAGCGCAATCCCCAGACCTTCGCTTTTAAAACTCCCTGCGCAGTGCAGCGGGCGTTCTTTACGCACGTAGTCTTCAATTTCCGCTTCACTGAGATGGCGGAAGTGAACGTCAAAGGGTTCCACCTCGGTCTGTAAATGTCCCGTCGCGGAGTTATACAGCGCCAGACCGGTATAGAACGTAATGATATTGCCGCTGGCTTTGGCTAACTGTTGGCAGGCTTTCTCTTCTGTTAAGGGCTTACCGGCGATTTCGCCATCCAGTACGCATACCTGATCGGAACCAATAATAAGATGAGACGGAAAGCGGTGAGCCAGCGATTGCGCTTTCTCTTGCGCCAGTCGGTTGACTAAGTGGCGAGGACTCTCTCCGGGCATCGGCGTTTCGTCAACCTCAGGGGCCGCGCATTCAAAGGGCATCGCCAGTTTTTCCAGCAGGGCGCGGCGCCAGGGAGATGTGGAGGCAAGAATGAGATTAGGCATATTTTTTCCACCAGATATAGCGTATTGATGAGAGCCATTTTAAACTATGCTCTTCGTCCTTCAGGCGTGCCGTTGTGGCGTCACCTGAGCGAAAATAAGTCTGTAAACCGCAATGTGTGCGAATTATTGGCAAAAGGCAACCGCAGGCTGCCTTTTTCTTTGACTATATGACGTTACAAAGTTAATATGCGCGCCCTATGCAAAAGGTAAAATTACCCCTGACTCTTGATCCGGTTCGTACGGCTCAAAAACGCCTCGATTATGAAGGTATCTATACTTCTGATCTGGTAGAGCGCGTCGCCGATTCTGTAGTCAGTGTGGACAGTGATGTGGAATGCGCCATGTCGTTTGCTATCGATAACCAACGTCTTGCCGTGATTACCGGTGATGCGAAGGTTTCGGTAACGCTCGCATGTCAGCGTTGCGGGAAGCCGTTTCCTCATCATGTTCACACAATGTATTGTTTCAGTCCGGTTCGTTCCGACGAACAGGCTGAAGCACTCCCGGAAGCGTATGAGCCGATTGAGGTTAACGAATTCGGTGAAATCGATCTGCTTGCAATGGTGGAAGATGAAATTATCCTCTCCTTGCCGGTAGTTCCGGTGCATGATTCTGAACACTGTGAAGTGTCCGAGGCGGACATGGTCTTTGGTGAACTGCCTGATGAAGCGCAAAAACCAAACCCATTTGCCGTATTAGCCAGCTTAAAGCGTAAGTAATTGAGGAGTAAGGTCCATGGCCGTACAACAGAATAAACCAACCCGTTCCAAACGTGGCATGCGTCGTTCTCATGACGCTCTGACCGCAGTCACCAGCCTGTCTGTAGACAAAACTTCTGGTGAAAAACACCTGCGTCACCACATCACCGCCGACGGTTACTACCGTGGCCGCAAGGTAATCGCTAAGTAATCACGCGTTACTCAACGAATTTTACGTAGCAGGCAGGCTGTTAATGCCTCTTTCGCGTAAGAGACGAAGAGAAACCGTGTGATGAAGCTTAGTGAGGAAATTCCCCGTTGCTGCGGGGAAATACCAAACCAGGCGGCGAAACGACTTTGACACGTCTAACCCTGGCGTTAGATGTCATGGGGGGTGATTTTGGCCCTTCCGTGACAGTGCCTGCAGCATTGCAGGCACTGAATTCTAATTCACAACTCACACTTCTTTTAGTCGGGGATCCCGATACTATCACGCCATTACTTGCTAAAGCTGACTTTGAACAACGTTCGCGTCTGCAGATTATCCCTGCACAGTCAGTTATCGCCAGTGATGCCCGGCCTTCGCAGGCAATCCGCGCCAGTCGCGGGAGCTCAATGCGTGTGGCGCTGGAACTCGTGAAGGAAGGGCGAGCACAAGCCTGCATCAGCGCCGGAAATACCGGTGCGCTGATGGGACTTGCAAAATTATTGCTCAAACCGCTCGACGGTATTGAGCGTCCTGCGCTGGTGACGGTTTTGCCGCATCAGCAGAAAGGGAAGACGGTGGTCCTCGATCTGGGGGCGAACGTCGATTGCGACAGCAAGATGCTGGTGCAATTTGCCATTATGGGCTCGGTGCTTGCGGAAGAAGTGGTCGGTATTAACAACCCTCGTGTGGCCTTGCTCAACATTGGTGAAGAAGAAACCAAGGGGCTCGACAGCATTCGGGATGCCTCTGTGGTGCTAAAAACGATCCCTTCCATCAATTACATCGGCTATCTTGAAGCCAATGAGTTATTGACGGGGAAAACGGATGTGCTGGTATGTGACGGTTTTACAGGCAATGTCACATTAAAGACGATGGAAGGTGTTGTCAGAATGTTCCTTTCACTGCTGAAATCTCAGGGTGAGGGTAAAAAACGGTCGTGGTGGCTGCTGATATTAAAACGTTGGTTACAAAAAAGCCTGGCGAGGCGATTCAGTCACCTCAACCCCGACCAGTATAATGGCGCCTGTCTGTTAGGATTGCGCGGCACGGTGATAAAAAGTCATGGTGCGGCCAATCAGCGAGCGTTTACCGTCGCGATTGAACAGGCAGTGCAGGCGGTGCAGCGACAAGTTCCTCAGCGAATTGCCGCTCGCCTGGAATCTGTATACCCAGCTGGATTTACAATGCTGGATGCTGGTAATGGCGACACATCGCAGCCACACTGATTACGGTGTGGCGTGAGAGCCCCAGCATCTTAGCCGTTGTGATGCGCGGTATATAACCAAAAAGTGACTGAGCGTACATGTATACAAAGATTATTGGTACTGGCAGCTATCTGCCTGAACAGGTGCGGACTAACGCCGATCTGGAAAAAATGGTCGATACGTCTGACGAGTGGATTGTCACCCGTACAGGTATTCGTGAACGCCATATTGCTGCGCCGAATGAAACCGTCTCAACGATGGGTTTTACGGCGGCTCAACGCGCGCTGGAAATGGCGGGCATTGATAAAGAACAGATTGGCTTGATTGTGGTAGCGACCACCTCAGCGACACATGCATTCCCCAGCGCAGCATGCCAGATTCAGAACATGCTGGGCATCAAAGGCTGCCCGGCGTTTGACGTCGCCGCAGCCTGTGCCGGCTTTACTTACGCATTAAGCGTCGCCGACATGTACGTTAAAACGGGTGCGGTCAAATACGCGCTGGTGGTTGGTTCCGATGTTCTGGCCCGCACCTGCGATCCAACCGATCGTGGCACAATCATTATTTTTGGCGATGGTGCCGGTGCCGTGGTACTGAGCGCCTCTGACAAGCCGGGCATCATCTCTACCCATCTGCATGCTGATGGTCGCTATGGCGAACTGCTGACGCTGCCGAATGCCGATCGCGTGAATCCGGAAAATTCGATTCATTTGACGATGGCAGGCAACGAAGTGTTCAAAGTGGCTGTTACCGAACTTGCACACATTGTCGACGAGACACTGGCGGCCAATAACCTGGATCGTTCAGAACTTGACTGGCTGGTTCCGCATCAGGCTAACCTACGTATCATCAGCGCGACGGCCAAAAAACTGGGCATGTCGATGGACAATGTGGTGGTGACTCTGGACAGACACGGCAACACGTCTGCGGCCTCCGTTCCTTGCGCGCTGGATGAAGCCGTGCGTGACGGACGTATCAAAGAAGGTCAGCTTGTGTTGCTTGAAGCCTTTGGCGGTGGATTCACCTGGGGCTCCGCGCTGGTTCGTTTCTAGTATAAGGATTTAAACATGACGCAATTCGCATTTGTGTTCCCTGGACAGGGTTCCCAGACCGTTGGGATGTTAGCCGATATGGCGGCAAGCTATCCCATCGTCGAAGAGACGTTTGCCGACGCTTCTGCGGCGCTGGGCTATGACCTGTGGGCGCTGACTCAACAGGGGCCGGCTGAAGAACTGAACAAGACCTGGCAGACGCAGCCTGCGCTGTTAGCCGCGTCCGTTGCGCTGTATCGCGTCTGGCAACAGCAGGGCGGTAAAGCGCCTGTGCTGATGGCGGGTCATAGCCTTGGTGAATACTCTGCGCTGGTTTGCGCCGGTGTCATTAATTTTGCTGACGCAGTGCGTCTGGTTGAGCTGCGTGGTAAATTCATGCAGGAAGCCGTTCCGGAAGGCACAGGCGGTATGTCTGCTATCATCGGTCTCGATGATGCGTCCATTGCAAAAGCGTGCGAAGAAGCCGCAGAAGGCCAGGTGGTCTCGCCGGTGAACTATAACTCACCGGGACAGGTCGTTATCGCCGGGCATAAAGAAGCCGTTGAGCGTGCTGGTGCCGCCTGTAAAGCCGCCGGTGCAAAACGTGCGCTGCCGTTACCGGTGAGCGTACCGTCTCACTGTGCGCTGATGAAGCCAGCAGCGGAAAAACTGGCAGCGGAATTAGCGAAAATTACCTTTAACGCGCCATCTGTACCGGTTATCAACAACGTGGACGTGAAATGTGAAACTGACGCAGACGCCATTCGCGATGCGTTGGTGCGCCAGTTGTACAGTCCGGTACAGTGGACGAAGAGCGTTGAATTAATGGCGTCTCAGGGTGTCGAGCACCTGTATGAAGTGGGACCAGGTAAAGTGCTTACGGGCCTGACGAAACGTATTGTTGATACCCTGACTGCCTCGGCTCTGAACGAACCGGCGGCAATGTCGGCGGCACTTGCGCAATAAAAGAGGAACACCATGAGTTTTGAAGGAAAAATCGCGCTGGTTACCGGTGCAAGTCGTGGCATTGGCCGCGCAATTGCAGAGACGCTTGTTGCCCGTGGCGCGACCGTTATCGGTACCGCGACCAGCGAAAGTGGCGCTCAGGCCATCAGCGATTACTTAGGTGCTAAAGGTAAAGGTCTGATGTTGAATGTGACTGATCCAGCATCTATCGAATCTGTTCTGGAAAAAATTCGCGCAGAATTTGGTGAAGTGGATATCCTGGTCAATAATGCCGGTATCACACGTGATAACCTGCTGATGCGAATGAAAGATGATGAGTGGAACGATATTCTCGAAACCAATCTTTCATCTGTTTTCCGCCTGTCAAAAGCGGTAATGCGCGCTATGATGAAAAAGCGTCATGGACGTATTATCACTGTCGGTTCTGTGGTTGGTACCATGGGAAATGCGGGTCAGACAAACTACGCTGCGGCGAAAGCGGGTCTGATCGGCTTCAGTAAATCGCTGGCACGCGAAGTTGCGTCCCGCGGTATTACAGTGAACGTTGTTGCTCCGGGCTTTATTGAAACGGACATGACGCGTGCGCTGACTGATGAGCAGCGTGCGGGTACGTTGGCGGCAGTTCCTGCAGGTCGTCTTGGCGATCCGAAAGAGATCGCCAGTGCGGTTGCATTTTTAGCCTCTGACGAAGCAGGTTACATCACGGGTGAGACTTTGCACGTCAACGGCGGGATGTATATGGTTTAACCACGAGATACGCAAAATCATCCAAATTGTATCAAGGCGGCAAGACCGAAAAGCCGGCGAGCATAGATGACTATGTGACCAGAGTTTGAGGATGCAGCCAACACAGAGACAATTTGAAGGATAAAGCGTAGAAAAATATTTGCGTTATTATAGGTCTTGGCCTCAAAATAACGTAAAATCGTGGTAAGACCTGCCGGGATTTAGTTGCAAATTTTTCAACATTTTATACACTACGAAAACCATCGCGAAAGCGAGTTTTGATAGGAAATTTAAGAGTATGAGCACTATCGAAGAACGCGTTAAGAAAATTATCGGCGAACAGCTGGGCGTTAAGCAGGAAGAAGTTACCAACAATGCTTCTTTCGTTGAAGACCTGGGCGCAGATTCTCTTGACACCGTTGAGCTGGTAATGGCTCTGGAAGAAGAGTTTGATACTGAGATTCCGGACGAAGAAGCTGAGAAAATCACCACCGTTCAGGCTGCCATTGATTACATCAACGGCCACCAGGCGTAAGTGAACATCTCCAGGCGGTCATTCGACCGCCTGAGTTTTATCTTTTTGTCCCACTTGAATCAATTATCCCTCCCTGGAGGACAACCGTGTCTAAGCGTCGTGTAGTTGTGACCGGACTGGGCATGTTGTCTCCTGTCGGCAATACCGTAGAGTCTACTTGGAAAGCTCTCCTTGCCGGTCAGAGTGGCATCAGCCTGATCGACCATTTCGATACTAGCGCCTATGCAACGAAATTTGCTGGCTTAGTAAAGGATTTTAACTGTGATGACATTATCTCGCGCAAAGAACAGCGCAAGATGGATGCCTTCATTCAATATGGAATTGTCGCTGGCGTTCAGGCCATGCAGGATTCTGGCCTTGAAGTAACGGAAGAGAACGCATCCCGTATTGGTGCCGCTATTGGCTCCGGTATCGGCGGTCTCGGACTGATTGAAGAAAACCACAGTTCTCTGGTGAACGGTGGACCGCGTAAAATCAGCCCATTCTTCGTTCCGTCGACGATTGTTAACATGGTGGCGGGTCACCTGACCATCATGTATGGCCTGCGTGGGCCAAGCATCTCTATCGCGACCGCCTGCACCTCAGGCGTACATAACATCGGTCATGCCGCGCGTATCATTGCATACGGCGATGCGGACGCGATGGTCGCGGGCGGTGCTGAAAAAGCCAGTACGCCACTGGGCGTAGGCGGCTTTGGCGCAGCACGTGCGTTGTCTACCCGTAACGATAACCCGCAAGCGGCAAGCCGCCCGTGGGACAAAGAGCGAGATGGCTTTGTTCTGGGCGACGGTGCAGGCATGGTGGTACTGGAAGAGTACGAGCATGCTAAAGCGCGCGGCGCAAAAATTTATGCTGAAGTCGTTGGCTTCGGGATGAGCAGTGACGCTTACCACATGACGTCGCCGCCGGAAAACGGCGCTGGTGCTGCCCTGGCGATGGTCAATGCATTGCGTGATGCGGCGATTGAACCTGGCCAGATTGGCTACGTTAACGCCCATGGGACGTCCACGCCGGCAGGCGATAAAGCTGAAGCGCAGGCTGTTAAATCTGTCTTTGGCGATGCGGCAAGCCGTGTGATGGTGAGTTCCACCAAGTCCATGACCGGCCACCTGTTGGGTGCAGCGGGCGCGGTAGAGTCGATTTACTCTATCCTGGCGCTGCGCGATCAGGCTGTTCCGCCAACCATCAACCTGGATAACCCGGATGAAGGTTGCGATCTGGACTTCGTTCCTCACGAAGCGCGTCAGGTCAGCGGAATGGAGTACACGCTGTGTAACTCCTTCGGTTTCGGTGGGACTAACGGTTCATTGATCTTTAAAAAGGTCTGACCGCCGTTCTGCCTTCCTGGTTAAAAGGTCCGCTTGTCGGGCCTTTTTTATTGCGTTTTCTTCCCTTGTCCTGCGCTAACCATCCTGCGACACTAACGGGCCATGCATAAGGAGCCACCATGTTCTTGATCAATGGCTGTGAACAGGAATCTCTTCCCGCAAGCGATCGCGCCATCCAGTTTGGCGATGGCTGCTTTACCACTGCGTGCATTCTCGACGGCACCGTATCGCTGCTGGCGGCGCATTTGCGGCGCTTGCAGGCGGCCTGCGCAACGTTGCTGATTGCCTTTGATGACTGGGATGTGCTTGAGCGCGAAATGACCGTGCTGGCCGCGGGCCATCCACGTGCGGTACTGAAGGTGATTATCAGCCGTGGAAGTGGGGGACGAGGATACAGCGGCGCGCAGTGTCGTGACAGCACCCGCATTCTCTCTGTGTCTGCCTATCCGCAGCATTATGACCGCTGGCGCGAACAGGGGATCACGCTTGCCTTAAGCCCGGTTCGTCTGGGGTGTAACCCTTTGCTCGCGGGCATCAAGCACCTGAACCGGCTCGAACAAGTGCTGATCCGTTCTCATCTTGAGCAGACGGACGCCGAAGAGGCGTTGGTTCTTGACAGTGAGGGTTGGGTTACGGAATGCTGTGCGGCTAATTTATTCTGGCGAAAAGACAATGTGGTCTATACGCCGCGCCTCGATCAGGCGGGAGTGAACGGTATTATGCGACAATTCTGTATCCGGAAACTGGCACAATCGTCTTTTCAGGTTGTCGAAACCCATGCCCGCGAAGCAGCGCTGCAACATGCCGATGAAATGGTGGTCTGCAATGCGCTGATGCCGATTGTACCTGTGCGGGCTTATGGCGCTAACACGTTGTCTTCACGTGTATTATTTCAGTTTCTGGCCCCACTGTGTGAGCATCCGAATTAGTCATGAAAAAAATGTTTCGTGTTGTCCTTTTACTGGTTGTTGTATTGGGCATTGCCGCAGGGGCGGGAATGTGGAAGGTTCGCCATCTGGCGGACAGTAAAATCCTGATCAAAGAAGAGACCATTTTTACCCTTAAGCCGGGTACCGGGCGTCTGGCCCTGGGCGATCAGCTGTATGCGGATCGGGTGATTAACCGCCCGCGCGTGTTTCAATGGTTGCTGCGAGTCGAACCAGAACTCTCCCACTTTAAGGCCGGAACCTACCGTTTAACGCCGGGTATGAGCGTCCGCGAGATGCTGCAACTGCTGGAAAGTGGCAAAGAGGCGCAATTCCCACTGCGGCTGGTAGAAGGTATGCGCTTAAGCGACTATCTCAAACAGCTGCGTGATGCGCCGTATATCAAGCATACCCTGAGCGACGATCGCTACGAAACCGTTGCAAAAGCGCTGGGCCTTGAAAGTACGGATGGGCTGGAGGGTTGGTTCTGGCCCGATACCTGGATGTATACCGCCAATACCACGGATGTT
The DNA here is from genome assembly GCF_013890155.1 of Citrobacter sp. RHB20-C16. NCBI lineage: Bacteria > Pseudomonadati > Pseudomonadota > Gammaproteobacteria > Enterobacterales > Enterobacteriaceae > Citrobacter > Citrobacter sp. RHB20-C16. The sequence continues at coordinate 2,115,544 of NZ_CP057630.1, forward strand.
GCCTTGCTTAAGCGCGCACATCAGAAAATGGTGAAGGCGGTTGAGCGCGTCTGGGAAGGGCGTGCGGAAGGACTGCCGTATAAAGATCAAAACCAACTGGTGACGATGGCCTCGATTATTGAAAAAGAGACGGCCATTGCCAGCGAGCGCGATCAGGTCGCCTCTGTCTTTATTAACCGCCTGCGGATCGGGATGCGTCTCCAGACCGATCCAACGGTGATTTACGGAATGGGGGAGCGTTATAATGGCAAGATCTCGCGCGCGGACCTGGAAACGCCAACGGCCTATAATACCTACACGATAACAGGACTCCCGCCAGGACCGATTGCGATGCCGGGTGAAGCCTCGCTAAAAGCGGCGGCACATCCGGCCAAAACGCCGTATCTCTATTTTGTGGCCGATGGTAAAGGCGGTCATACTTTTAATACTAATCTTGCCAGCCATAACCGGTCAGTGCAGGACTATCTGAAAGTGCTTAAGGAAAAAAATGCGCAGTAAGTATATCGTCATCGAGGGGCTGGAAGGCGCCGGAAAAACGACTGCAAAGAATGTTGTGGTTGAGACGCTTGAACAACTCGGTATTCGCGAGATGGTTTTTACCCGCGAGCCGGGCGGTACGCAGCTGGCAGAAAAACTGCGTAGCCTGGTACTGGACATTCGTTCGGTCGGTGACGAAACCATTACCGTAAAAGCCGAAGTGCTGATGTTCTATGCCGCGCGAGTGCAGTTGGTTGAGACGGTCATTAAACCTGCGCTCGCAGAAGGTAAATGGGTAATTGGCGACCGTCATGATCTGTCCACGCAGGCGTATCAGGGTGGTGGTCGCGGGGTCGATCAGCAGATGCTGGCGACGCTTCGTGATGCGGTACTGGGGGATTTCCGCCCGGATTTAACCCTGTACCTCGACGTCACGCCAGAGGTGGGTCTGAAGCGCGCTCGCGCCCGTGGCGAACTGGACCGCATCGAACAGGAATCGTTTGATTTCTTTAATCGTACTCGCGCTCGTTACCTCGAGCTTGCCGCTCAGGATGCCAGTATCCGCACGATTGATGCGACGCAGCCGCTGGATACGGTGATGAGCGATATCCGTACCACCATCACCGAGTGGGTGAAGGAGCAGGGAGAATGAAATGGTATCCATGGTTACGACCTGACTTCGAGAAGCTGGTAGCGAGCTATCAGGCGGGAAGGGGTCACCATGCGTTACTGATTCAGGCCCTACCGGGGATGGGCGACGATGCTTTGATCTATGCGTTGAGCCGCTACTTGCTTTGTCAACAACCGGATGGACATAAAAGCTGTGGCCACTGCCGTGGTTGCCAGTTGATGCAGGCAGGAACGCATCCGGACTACTATTCACTGTTCCCGGAAAAAGGGAAAAGCACGCTGGGCATTGATGCTGTGCGTGAAGTGAGTGAAAAACTGTATGAGCGTGCGCGACTGGGCGGAGCCAAAGTGGTCTGGATCCCGGATGCGGCGCTGATGACTGATGCCGCCGCCAATGCGCTGCTCAAAACGCTGGAAGAACCGCCCGAGCAAACCTGGTTCTTTCTCGCCAGCCGTGAACCCGCGAGGTTACTGGCAACGCTGCGCAGCCGGTGTCGTTTACATCATCTCGCGCCGCCGAGTGAATCATACGCGGTATCGTGGCTTGCACGAGAAGTGACAGCGTCACAAGATGCGTTATTGACTGCGCTGCGCCTGAGTGCCGGTTCTCCGGGGGCGGCGCTGACGCTCCTGGGGTCCGAAAGCTGGTCCCAACGTGACGCGTTGTGTCAGGCGCTGGCGAGCAGCATTCCTGCTGGTGACTGGTACTCATTATTGACGGTGCTTAACCATGAACAGGCGCCTGTCAGACTGCACTGGCTGGCGACGTTAATGATGGATGCGCTTAAACGTCAGCACGGGGCCAGTGTGATGACCAACGCGGATGCCGGGCAACTGATCGCCACGATTGCCGGTCAGCTTTCTCAGACGCGTATTCAGGCAATCCTCAATGCCATCTGCCACTGCCGCGAACAACTGCTTAACGTGACCGGAATAAACCGTGAACTGGTGTTAACCGATCTTCTTCTGCAAATCGAGCATTACCTGCAACCAGGCACTGTGTTGCCTGTTCCCCATCTGTAAGAGAGACATTATGTTTTTAGTCGACTCGCACTGCCATCTCGATGGCCTGGATTATCAATCTCTGCATAAGGATGTGGATGACGTGCTGGCGAAAGCCGCTGCGCGCGATGTGAAATTCTGTCTGGCGGTGGCGACAACGCTGCCAGGGTACCGCGGCATGCGGGAACTGGTCGGCCAGCGCGATAACGTCGTTTTCTCGTGCGGCGTACATCCACTCAATCAGGACGAACCGTATGATGTGGAAGAACTGCGTCATCTGGCGGCTGATGACGACGTGGTGGCGATGGGTGAGACGGGACTGGACTACTTTTATACTCCCGAAACAAAAGTGCGCCAGCAGGCGTCGTTCATTCATCATATCCAGATCGGCCGTGAACTGAACAAACCGGTGATCGTCCACACGCGCGATGCCCGCGCCGATACGCTGGCGATTCTTCGTCATGAAAACGTGACGGATTGTGGCGGCGTACTACACTGTTTTACAGAAGACAGAGAAACGGCGGGTAAACTCCTGGATTTGGGTTTTTATATCTCCTTTTCCGGCATTGTGACCTTCCGTAATGCTGAACAATTACGTGACGCTGCGCGATATGTGCCGTTGGATCGACTGCTGGTGGAGACGGACTCTCCGTATCTCGCGCCGGTACCGCATCGGGGTAAGGAGAATCAGCCTGCGATGGTCCGCGATGTGGCGGAATACATGGCCGTATTGAAAGGTGTGGCGGTTGAAGAATTGGCGCAGATCACCACCGATAACTTTGCCCGCCTGTTCCATATCAACGCTTCCCGCCTGCATTCAGCCTCGTCGTTGAGTTTTTTTAAAGCTCGTAATTAATAACTAAAGCGAGTAAAGTTCACCGCCACAAAGTGGGCGGTGAATGAGCGAACTGACACATTCTGATACCTTTTTTGTCAAAATGTGCAACTTAACGCGCTGTCCAGAGTTGAAACGTGATAGCCGTCAAACTATATTTCGCCGATTTATTTTACTCTGTGTAATAAATAAAGGGCACTTAGATGCCCTGTCCACGGCGGGGTTCTCCCCCCTCGCCAATGCGTGTGAACGTAGAAAGCACAAATACTCAGGAGCACTCTCAATTATGTTTAAGAATGCATTTGCTAACCTGCAAAAGGTCGGTAAATCGCTGATGCTGCCGGTATCCGTATTGCCTATCGCAGGTATCCTGCTGGGCGTCGGGTCCGCAAACTTCAGCTGGCTGCCAGCCGTTGTATCGCACGTGATGGCAGAAGCCGGCGGTTCTGTTTTTGCAAACATGCCGCTGATTTTCGCTATCGGTGTCGCGCTTGGCTTTACCAACAACGATGGCGTTTCGGCTCTGGCTTCGGTTGTCGCCTATGGCATCATGGTGAAAACCATGGCCGTGGTCGCGCCGCTGGTTCTGCATTTACCTGCTGAAGAAATCGCAGCAAAACACCTTGCGGATACGGGTGTACTCGGGGGGATTATCTCCGGTGCGATTGCAGCATACATGTTTAACCGCTTCTACCGTATCAAGCTGCCTGAGTATCTGGGCTTCTTTGCTGGTAAGCGTTTCGTGCCGATCATCTCTGGTCTGGCGGCGATCTTTACCGGTGTGGTTCTGTCCTTCATTTGGCCGCCAATCGGTACGGCAATCCAGACATTCTCTCAGTGGGCTGCGTATCAGAACCCGGTTGTGGCGTTCGGTATCTACGGCTTCATTGAACGCTGCCTGGTACCGTTTGGTCTGCACCATATCTGGAACGTTCCTTTCCAGATGCAGATCGGCGAATACACCAACGCGGCAGGTCAGGTTTTCCACGGCGATATCCCTCGCTACATGGCGGGTGATCCGACGGCGGGCATGTTGTCTGGCGGCTTCCTGTTCAAAATGTATGGTCTGCCGGCGGCTGCGATCGCTATCTGGCACTCTGCGAAACCAGAAAACCGCGCCAAAGTGGGCGGCATCATGATCTCCGCGGCGCTGACTTCGTTCCTGACCGGTATCACCGAACCGATCGAATTCTCCTTCATGTTCGTTGCGCCGATCCTGTACGTTATCCACGCGATTCTGGCGGGTCTGGCGTTCCCAATCTGTATCCTGCTGGGTATGCGTGACGGTACGTCGTTCTCACACGGTCTGATCGACTTTATCGTGCTGTCCGGTAACAGCAGCAAGCTGTGGCTGTTCCCGATTGTCGGTGCGGGCTACGCGATTGTTTACTACACCATCTTCCGCGTGCTGATCAAAGCGCTGGATCTGAAGACTCCGGGTCGTGAAGATAATACCGATGACGCGAAAGCGGGCGCGACCAGTGAAATGGCTCCTGCGCTGATTGCGGCATTCGGTGGTAAAGAAAACATCACTAACCTGGATGCGTGCATTACCCGTCTGCGTGTCAGCGTGGCTGACGTGGCGAAAGTGGATCAGGCTGGCCTGAAGAAACTGGGTGCCGCTGGTGTGGTGGTCGCAGGTTCCGGTGTTCAGGCAATTTTCGGTACGAAATCCGATAACCTGAAAACTGAGATGGATGAATACATCCGTAACAGCTAAGACCTAAGAAGTTGGGGAGAACTAAGGCAGCCGAATGGCTGCCTTTTTTACGGGCTACAATCAGAACTGATAGTTTGCGGTGATGCTCACATTGCGTGGCTCACCATAAACAATCGACCCTTCAACGTTGGTATCGTAGGTTTTATCGAACAGGTTATTGACGTTACCCTGCACGGAGAAGTTTTTGGTTACCTGATAGCGGGTGAACAAATCCACCAGCGCGTAACTGCCTTGCTCAGCACGGAAGGTACCGTACGGCGTCGCGGTATCGGTGTAGACGCGGTTCTGCCAGTTCACGCCACCGCCGACGGTCAAATCAGGTATCACCGGCAGACGGTAGCGGGTGAAAAGCTTGACGCTGGTACGTGGCAGATTCGGATTAACGGCGTTGCCTTCATTGTCTTCTGCGACGTAACGCGTCGCGCCAAAGGTCATCTGCCAGTTATCGGTAATCGCGCCGTTAACTTCGAACTCAACCCCTTTACTGACGGTCCCGTTCGCGGTTTTATAGGCGATTTCGCCATTGCTACCCGGAATCGGTGAACCGGTCGACTGGGCAACGTTATCCTGCTCAATGCGGAACACGGCGAGGGTGGTGGTCAGTCGGCTGTTCATCCAGTCAGACTTGAGGCCAACCTCATAGTTGTTACCGGTGATGGGCGTAAGGTATTTCCCGCCGCTATCGCGTTTATTCTGAGGCTGGAAGATGGAGGTATAACTGGCGTAAGTAGACCAGTTATCATTGATGTCATAAACCAGACCGGCATAGGGCGTAGTGTGGTTTTTTTCCATGCTGTAGCTCAGGGTATCAATACGCCAGTTGGTATAGCGTGCGCCGAGGATCAAGTGCAGCGGATCAGCCAGTGAAACGCGCGTTGCGGCGTACAACGACTTCATGTGCGTGGTGTCGTCCTGGGCCAGTGATTGCGGTGCCCAGTCGGTTTCCGGGAAATTGCCATTGAAGTTATTGAAACTGCCGATCTCATCCGGGAAGACGTTAGCCCAGGAGCTGTAATAGCGGTTGTTCTGTTTGCTGTAGCTGCCGCCGAACATCAGGTTATGCTGACGACCAAACAGGTCATAGCTGCCGTCAGCAAAAAGATCCAGCGCATCGACTTTACGTTTGCCGCTGTTCCAGCCCGTACCGCCCACGTAATCGAACCCCGGTCCATAGTTGCTGTAAGGACCGACCAGCATGCCATCTGCCTTATTCACATACGCATCGACATACATCGTTTTACTGTCGAACTTGATTTCCGAGTGAGTGGCATTCATCGTCGCCTGCCAGGTGTCGGTAAAACGCTGTTTGAACGTGACAAAGACTTTATTGATCTCTTTATCGTTATACGCCCAGTCTGGCGCGGTGCTACGGGCGCGGTCATAGCTGTTTTTGCTGCCATCGGTGTTCCAGCGCGGCAGGCCACCCCAGGTTGGACTATCCACTCTGATCTTTTGGTACTCATACCCGGCGGCCAGGCTGGTGGTTTCACCCAGGTCAGCATCAATGATGCCAGAGAAGAAGTTTTTCTCGTTGTGATAGCGATCGAGCCAGGAGTCGTTGTCCTGATAACCCGCCACTATGCGGCCGCGTACATTACCGTCATCGGTGAGCGGGCTTTGCAGATCCATCACGTAGCGCTGTTTATTCCAGCTGCCATATTCCGCCGAGACGTTACCTTTGAACTCGCGGCTGGTGGCGTGTTTGCGGATCATATTGATGGAGGCTGACGGGTTGCCGGTGCCGGTCATCAGACCGTTTGCACCGCGTACCACTTCCACGCGCTCATAGAGCGCCATATCGGTGAGGGCGTCACCCAGGTTCCAGCGGGATTCGAACCAGGTCGGAATACCATCAACCATATAGTTATCAATCTGGAAACCACGGGAGAAGTAACTGACGCGGTCAGAATCCGCCTGGCTTTTGCTGATCCCCAGCGTGCTGTCCATCACGTCGCCCAGCGTTTGCAACTGCTGGTCTTCCATACGTTGTTCGCTGACGATGCTGACCGACTGCGGAATATCGCGTTGGGTCATCATCATTTTGGTTCCGGCGGTGGTGGATTTGACGCTGTAATCCTGTTCGTCGTTGTCCGCAAAGGTTGCTGGCGCAGAACCGTCAACAATGACGGTCTCTTCCGGTGTGGTCGCCGCGAAACTCATGGATGGCATCAATGCCATCGCGATGCAGGCTGCCAGCAACGAGGGTGTTGCGCCAGCCTGGCATTGTTCATCCTTGTTGTGTGTTGTGAAAGACATCAGAAAGCCCTTAATAGTGAACGAACTCTGGCTCAGGCCATATAAGGTGGCGATGAGCCCCTTTTTATTTTTCTAACCATTTAATGCGCATGAAAATGCAAATGCGAAATATACGCATTCATATTTACACTGTAAACAGATGTAACTTGCTTTCTGAAATCTTGTTTCATTACTTTTTGGCACAGGAGAGGGGATAAATGGTTATAAGAGCGCCATTGTGATGGTTTTTTGCTTAAGAAATCGTGGGTTAAGGTTGAAAGAGCAGGTTTAAGTCGATCATACTCTATACTCGCAATGTGGCTCAGCGTAGCATGACATCACGCATGGCAATTTTTAGAAAAGGAAAACGTCGTGGCAGAAGAGACTATATTCAGCAAGATTATTCGTCGTGAAATCCCTTCCGATATCGTTTACCAGGATGACCTGGTGACGGCATTCCGGGATATTTCACCCCAGGCGCCTACACACATCCTGATCATTCCCAACGTTCTGATCCCGACGGTCAATGACGTCAGCGCAGAGCATGAGCAGGCGCTGGGACGGATGATTACCGTGGCGGCAAAAATTGCCGAGCAGGAAGGCATTGCCGAAGATGGCTACCGCCTGATCATGAATACCAATCGTCATGGGGGTCAGGAGGTGTATCACATCCATATGCATCTGCTGGGCGGTCGCGCGCTCGGTCCTATGCTCGCGCACAAAGGCCTGTCATGATGACCAGAGGATGCATTGCGCTGTCACTGGGTCTGCTCTTACTTGCCGGGTGCCGTTCTCATCCTGAGATCCCGGTAAGCGATGAACAGTCGCTGGTGATGGAGTCGACGCTGCTGGCGGCGGGGATCACCGCGCAAGCGCCGACATTGACCACGTCTGATATTCAGCCCTCTGCATCCTCAACGCTGTATAACGAAAGGCAAAAACCCGTTACCGTTCATTATCGCTTTTACTGGTATGACGCCAGGGGGTTAGAAATGCATCCTCTGGAAGCGCCGCGCAGTGTGACGATTCCGGCGCATTCGTCGGTCACGCTGTATGGCAGCGCCAATTATCTGGGGGCGCACAAAGTCAGACTTTATCTTTATTTGTAAGGGGTGAATCTTGAAGACAAAAATGAGTCGCTACGCATTGATAGCCGCGCTGGCGATGTTCCTGTCCGGTTGTGTGGTGCAACGTGAACCTGCTCCGGTTGAAGAGGTGAAACCCACGCCGGAACAGCCCGCACAGCCGCAAGAACCTGCTCCTGGGGTCCCTTCGGTGCCCACGATCCCGGGGCAGCCGGGGCCTATTGAACATGAAGATCAGACTGCGGCACCGGCGCCGCGCATACGTCATTACGACTGGAATAGCGCGATGCAGCCGATGGTGGGCAAAATGTTGCAGGCCGACGGCGTGACGGCGGGGAGCGTACTGCTGGTCGATAGCGTGAATAACCGTACTAACGGTTCGCTGAACGCGGGTGAAGCCACTGAAACGCTGCGCAATGCGTTGGCGAACAATGGCAAATTTACCCTGGTCTCTGCGCAACAGTTGTCGATGGCAAAACAGCAGTTAGGGCTGTCGCCGCAGGACAGTCTGGGAACGCGTAGCAAAGCGATTGGTATTGCCCGTAACGTTGGCGCGCACTATGTGCTTTATTCCAGCGCCTCGGGTAACGTCAACGCGCCATCACTGCAAATGCAACTAATGCTGGTACAAACTGGCGAGATAATCTGGTCAGGTAAAGGTGCCGTTCAGCAGCAATAATATCCCAGAGCGCGACGCGGTGTTGTCGCGCTACTTTCCGCACTATCGTCCCGTCGCTGAAGGCCAGAGCGGTCTTAGCGGTGGGAGTGTGATTATTGAAAGTCCAACCCAGCGGCTGGTTCTTCGCCGCCATCACGATCCCGATGCGCCGCAAGCGCATTTTTTACGCCAGTATCATGCTTTATCGCGGCTTCCTGAAAGCCTTGCGCCGAAGCCGCGTTTTTACCTGAACGGCTGGATGGCGGTGGACTATGTTCCGGGTGAGATAAAATCCGGACTGCCGGGAGCCGACGAACTGGCGAGCCTACTGTATTATCTTCATCAGCAGCCCTGCTTTGGCTGGCGTATCTGTCTGCTACCGCTGCTGGAACAATACTGGCGGGGAAGCGATCCGGCACGGCGAACACCGCGCTGGCTCAGAGGGTTAAAACGCCTGCGCAAGCGAGGGGAGCCTCGTCCGCTACGCCTCGCGCCGCTGCATATGGATGTCCACGCCGCCAACATCGTTCATGGCCCGGCAGGGCTACGGCTGATCGACTGGGAATATGCCGGAGACGGTGATATCGCTCTTGAACTGGCGGCGGTGTGGGTGGACGATGTTGAGCAACACCGGCAACTGGTCGATGCGTATGCCGTTAGCGCACGCATAGACGGGCACAAATTATGGCAACAGGTCAGACGCTGGTATCCGTGGATACTGATGCTGAAGGCCGGTTGGTTTGAATACCGCTGGCAACAGACCGGCGAACGACAATTTATCAGTCTGGCCGATGCAACCTGGCGGCAGCTGGCAACGAAGGATTAAGGAGAGCAGTGTGGGTCCAGTAATGTTGAATGTCGAAGGGTTTGAGCTGGATGCGGAAGAGCGTGAGATTCTGGCCCATCCGCTGGTGGGCGGTTTGATTCTGTTTACGCGCAATTACCACGACCCGGAACAGTTACGTGAACTGGTGCGCCAGATCCGTGCGGCGTCGCGCAACCATCTGGTAGTGGCCGTCGATCAAGAAGGCGGGCGCGTACAGCGTTTCCGGGAAGGATTCACCCGACTGCCCGCCGCACAGTCTTTTGCGGCGCTGCACGGGCTGGAAACAGGCGGTAAACTGGCGGAAGAGGCCGGATGGCTGATGGCCAGTGAAATGATCGCGATGGATATTGATATCAGCTTTGCGCCGGTACTGGATGTCGGGCATATCAGCGCCGCGATTGGCGAACGTTCCTATCATGCTGACCCGATCAAAGCGCTGGCGATGGCGACCCGTTTTATTGACGGTATGCACGCGGCAGGAATGAAAACCACCGGCAAACATTTCCCCGGTCATGGCGCGGTAACCGCCGATTCGCATAAAGAGACGCCGACCGATCCGCGTCCGGAAGCGGAAATTCGGGCGAAAGATATGTCCGTGTTCCGCACGCTGATTACCGAAAACAAGCTGGACGCTATCATGCCGGCGCACGTCATTTACAGCGACGTTGATCCGCGTCCGGCGAGCGGCTCTCCGCACTGGCTGAAAACAGTTCTGCGTCAGGAGTTAGGTTTTGACGGCGTCATTTTCTCTGATGATCTGTCGATGGAAGGGGCCGCGATCATGGGCAGCTATGCTGAGCGTGGGCAGGCATCGCTGGATGCGGGTTGTGATATGATTCTGGTCTGCAATAATCGTAAAGGGGCGGTCAGTGTGTTAGATAATCTGTCGCCGATCAATGCAGAGCGTGTTACACGTTTGTATCATAAAGGTTCATTTTCGCGTCAGGAACTGATGGACTCGGCGCGCTGGAAAACCGTCAGCGCGCAGCTCAACCAGTTACATGAACGCTGGCAGGAAGAGAAAGCAGGTCATTAACGCACGTTTGGTGAGGATGCGATGATTATCTATTTACACGGTTTCGACTCTAACAGTCCGGGAAACCACGAAAAAGTCTTGCAGCTGCAGTTTATCGACCCGGACGTCAGACTGATAAGCTACAGCACGCGTCATCCGAAACATGACATGCAGCATCTGCTGAAAGAAGTGGACAAAATGTTGCAGCTTAATGTTGATGAGCGACCGTTGATTTGCGGCGTTGGCCTCGGCGGCTACTGGGCAGAACGCATTGGTTTTCTCTGCGATGTTCGCCAAGTTGTGTTTAATCCGAACCTGTTCCCGTATGAGAACATGGAAGGCAAGATCGATCGTCCGGAAGAGTATGCCGATATCGCCACTAAGTGCGTGACCAACTTCCGCGAGAAGAATCGCGATCGTTGCCTGGTTATTCTCTCGCGTCATGACGAAGCCCTGAACAGCCAACGGTCTTCAGAAGAGCTCCACCATTTCTATGAGATCGTGTGGGACGAAGAGCAGACACATAAGTTTAAGAATATTTCGCCGCACTTGCAGCGCATCAAAGCGTTTAAGACCCTGGGTTGACCCCTTGTCTGTCAGAATTGTCGAATCAAGCCAGCCTTCGGGCTGGTTTTTTTTGCCTGTTTTTCTGGCGTTGTCTATCTTTTCAGCAGCAAAACTTGATACACATCAATTTTGGTATGACCAATGCACCGCATGTGTTATTCTCACTCTCGAAGGACATTTTCATTGTCGTAACTTGTTGTTAATTAAAGGCTATGTTTATAACGTTTAATTAACAATTGGTTAATCATTTTAAGGGGGTCACGTTGACTACACCATTGAAAAAGATCGTGATTGTCGGCGGGGGAGCTGGCGGGCTGGAAATGGCGACGCAGTTGGGACACAAGCTGGGTCGCAAGAAAAAAGCGAAAATTACGCTGGTTGACAGAAACCACAGCCACCTGTGGAAACCCTTGCTGCACGAAGTGGCGACCGGTTCGCTGGATGAAGGCGTGGACGCGCTGAGCTATCTGGCGCATGCCCGTAACCATGGCTTCCAGTTCCAGTTGGGCTCGGTGATGAACATCGATCGCGAAGCGAAAACCATCACTATCGCAGAACTGCGCGATGAGAAAGGTGAGCTGCTGGTGCCTGAACGCAAAATTGCCTATGACACGCTGGTGATGGCGCTGGGTAGCACCTCCAACGACTTCAACACGCCGGGCGTGAAAGAACACTGTATCTTCCTTGATAACCCGCATCAGGCGCGTCGTTTCCACCAGGAAATGCTGAACCTGTTCCTGAAGTATTCCGCCAATCTGGGCGCGAACGGTAAGGTGAATATTGCGATTGTCGGTGGCGGCGCGACGGGCGTAGAACTGTCGGCGGAACTGCATAACGCAGTGAAACAGCTGCACAGCTACGGCTACAAAGGACTGACCAACGATGCGCTGAACGTGACGCTGGTGGAAGCCGGTGAACGTATTCTGCCTGCACTGCCACCGCGTATTTCTTCGGCGGCGCATAACGAATTAACGAAACTCGGCGTTCGCGTACTGACCCAGACGATGGTGACCAGCGCGGATGCGGGCGGCCTGCACACTAAAGACGGTGAATATATTGAAGCCGATCTGATGGTCTGGGCGGCGGGCATCAAAGCGCCGGACTTTATGAAAGAGATTGGCGGTCTGGAGACCAACCGGATTAACCAACTGGTGGTCGAACCGACGCTGCAAACCACCCGCGATCCTGATGTTTACGCGATTGGCGACTGTGCTTCCTGTGCGCGTCCGGAAGGGGGCTTTGTGCCGCCACGTGCTCAGGCTGCGCATCAGATGGCGACCTGTGCGATGAACAATATTCTGGCGCAGATGAACGGTAAGCCGCTGAAAGCGTATCAGTACAAAGACCACGGCTCGCTGGTGTCGCTCTCCAACTTCTCGACCGTCGGCAGTCTGATGGGCAATCTGACCAAAGGGTCGATGATGGTGGAAGGGCGTATTGCTCGTTTCGTCTACATCTCACTGTACCGTATGCACCAGATCGCACTGCACGGCTATTTTAAAACCGGTCTGATGATGCTGGTGGGCAGCATTAACCGTGTGATCCGCCCGCGTCTGAAACTGCATTAATCCCGCCTGACTCAGCATCGCCCGTTGGCGGTGCTGAGTGCCTTCTCCGTTCTGCCTCTTCCTTCAGAGTTCTCTGAATCATCCTGTTTTAACGACGACCAACGATATTTTCATCCGCAGTCTGATGGGCTTCTTATTGCATTGGTTGCAAAATTGTAACCAATAGCAAAGAAGGAGGATCTCCCGTGAATAAATCGATGTTGGCGGGTATAGGGATTGGCGTAGCTGCTGCGCTGGGTGTGGCGGCGGTTGCCAGTCTTAACGTGTTTGATCGTGGCCCACAGTATGCTCAGGTGGTTTCTGCAACACCTATCAAAGAGACGATTAAGACGCCGCGGCAGGAGTGTCGCAACGTGACGGTGACGCATCGCAAGCCTGTCCAGGATGAGAACCGCATTACCGGTTCAGTGCTGGGCGCGGTTGCCGGTGGCGTGATTGGTCATCAGTTCGGCGGCGGACGAGGTAAGGATGTGGCAACGGTGGTCGGGGCGTTGGGGGGCGGTTACGCCGGTAACCAGATCCAGGGCTCGATGCAGGAAAACGACACCTATACGTCCACGCAGCAGCGCTGCAAAACCGTCTATGACAAGTCGGAAAAAATGCTCGGTTACGATGTCACCTATAAGATTGGCGACCAGCAGGGCAAGATTCGCATGGATAAAGATCCCGGCACACAGATCCCGCTGGATAATAACGGCCAGCTGATTCTGAATAACAACGCGTAAAAAAGCGGTACTCTGTAAGTTAGCCCCTCATTCGCTCAGGCTGAGGGGCTTTTTTTATCAGAAAGTTAAGGCGTAGTTCAGACCAAAGGTGCGACCCCGGCCCTTATATTCGTACAGCGATGGACTGCCATAGGTTGGGCTGTACAGCAATGGCGCGCGCTGTCCCCACAGGGTGGTGTAATCTTCATCCAGCAGGTTTTCAATGCTGAAGGTCAGTTTGCCCAGCGGGAGTTGATAGCTGCCAATAAAGTCCACGGTGTTATAGCCATCCAGCTTGTTGCCGCTGGCATCGGTGAGATCAAACGACTGTTGGGTCTGAACCCGCAGCGACCACGGCTCGGGCGCCCAGCCGACCCAGGCGGTGGCTTTGGACGGCGACGCGAGCGTTACGTCCCATTTTTCCCATTTCCCGTTCTTTTTCACTTCAGATTTCAGGACGTTAAAGTTCGCACCGAGACTCCAGTCAGTGTCAGGGATGAAGTAATCCGCCGCGCCTTCCACGCCGTAAATCCGGCGATCGTCAGGTTCCACGCGGATCGTCATATCGCTACGGTTAATCACAATCGACTTATCGGACGTCGAATAGTACGCCGCCAGCTGGGTACGCAGATTATCGCCGGTATAACGCCAGCCCAGCTCATACGAATTGACCTTGATCCCTTCGAGACGCGAATCCGCCACGTTCACGCTGCGCTGGAGCTGGTAATGATCGCCCACCAACTGGTAAGTGCCGTTGCCGTAGTATTTCCCGGGATCCGGTAGCTCAACGCCCTGGGAGAAGTTAAACCAAGTCTGCTGGCGTTCGGTGAGATGCGCCAACAGCCCGGCATTGAACAAGAAGTTGTCGTAATCGGTTTTGCCGCCAGGGATGACATCGGCAGAACTTGCTAAACCGTTGGCAATCCCCTGTTGCTGCGCGTAACCCACGAAATCATCAACGCGGTTTTCTGTCCATTGATAGCGCACACCACCGCTCAGAGTGAAGATGTCGTTAATGTCGTAACTGCTTTGCAGGAACGGAGCGAAGTTGGTGATGCTGTATCCGGGATAACGTCCGGTCGTGTAGGCCGTGCGATTGTCCATCCCGCCTGACGGCACAGACCAGGCCAGATCGAAGAACTTCTGGTTGGAGTCGAAGGTTTCATGATCCGCATCGACGCCCCACGTCAGCTCCCAGTTGTCCATCAACTGACTGTTGAGAGTGATTTTGGCACCGAACTGGTCGGTATCCTGCTGCGACGCCGAGAAGCTGGTCACCTGACCTTTGCTGAGCGTCGGGAAGGGGTAGAACTTTAGTGACTCGTCGCGGTAATAGATTTGGCTGACCAGATTCTGGCCGAAGAAGTCCGCGTCAGAGTATTGCAGGCTGATCAGATGGCGCTCCGTCCCCGGAATACGGTCTGAACTCAGTCCGCTGCGTGTGCTGGCGGTGCCGCTACCGGTAACGGCGGACATGTTTTCGCCCAGGTATAACCCGTAATCTTCATCGCCCTGACTCTTATAGTACTGGGTGACCAACTGTATCTGGCGGTTGTCATCGATATCGAGGGTGCCGGTCCCCATTACGTCCAGACGATCGGAGTGCTGCAGGCCGGTTTGCGTGTTGTCAAGCATCAGGGCATCACCGTTACCGTCGTACCAGCCGCCAAAGCGCTGATAGGCTACGGACAGTCGACCAGACGCGCGATCCGTTCCACCGCTGACCGCGGCGGCAACGCGCTCGTCGTGATCGTTGCTGTTGTTAAAACCCGATTTGCTGCCCAGTTCAAGGTCAACCTGGCGGTCCGGCTGGCCTTTTTTGGTCACAACGTTGATTAAGCCGCCGGTACTGCCGCCGCCATATAGCGAGGTTGCGCCTGAAATGACCTCAATGTGGGCGATGTTAAAGGGATCGATAGAATCCAGCTGACGACTGTCGGTACGTGAAGAATTCAGGCGTACGCCGTCGATCAGCACGACGATCGCACGACCACGCATGTTCATTCCGTAGTTGGTACGTCCCTGGCTGCTGACATCGATGCCCGGAATCAGTTGCGCCAGCACGTCTTTGAACTCTTTGCCGCCCTGAACCTGTTGCTCAATCTCCTGGCCTTCAATGACCCAGGTGGTCTGTGCCATCTCGGCGACGGTTTTCTGGCTACGGTTAGCGCTGACGATGAGGTTTTCTTCTTCTGTTTGCGCCGCCGCAGCGGGCAGAGTCAGGGCTAACAGGACAGGGTTGAGAACCCAAAGACGCTTATTCATTCGCATTCCTTTCTGAAAATATCTGTGCAGGTGAAGGTTTTCACCGGTTGTAGCCGGCTGTTACATTGTGAAACAGATACAAAATCAAATGCGAATATTGCTGATAATAATTGTTATTATCAATGTTTTTTTTACAAAAAAGTGAACCTAACTAAGTGATAACATTAGTTATTATGCGGGAATCATGGTGTAGAAGGACCGGGAAATGACGTTTCCCGGTCAACAAAGCGATCAGGTCTTCAGCAGTTCAGGCCACAGGCGTAGGGTAGTGTGGGTGATTTGTTGCAGCTTGTCGAAACTTGCGCCTTCCCGGGCGCTGATGGACATCCCCTGCAAAATGCAGCTCAGATACTCGGCAAGATGTTGCACATCGCAGTGCGCCGGGATCTCGCCGCGTTCCTGCCGTTGACGAAGAAATTGCGTCAGGGTTTGTTCCTGCATGGCGTGACGTGATTTCACCGTATGCGCAATATCGCGTGACGCGGCGGCAAGCGTCGCGGAGGTATTAATCATAAAGCAGCCAGCGGGGGTGTCTTTGCTGGTAAAACAGGTTGCCACTGCGGTGAAGTAATCCTCCAGTGCCGCTTCAACGCTTTTCTCTTCGCAGAATAACTGCGCTTCATGTTTTGCCGCGAAGCGGGCGATGTATCTGTCCAGCACCGCGCGGAACAGACCCTCTTTATTGGTGAATTCCGCATACAGCGTTGGCGCTTTCGCACCCGTCGCTTCAACAAGGTCAGAAAGCGATGTTGCTTCATAACCGTGCTGCCAGAAGAGTGTCATGGCCTTATCAAGCGCGGCTTCCCTGTCGAACACTTTTGGTCGGCCACGGCTTTTTTTAACACAACCTGTCGATTCAGTTGTCATGATGCCGTTGTACCTTAATGGGCTTAGTGAGCAACCATTATAAAAATAAACCCGCACAGGCTCCAGCGCATTCGTGAGAAAAAGTTTTTCAGCTTAGTTGTATGAAAGATAAGTGCTTTTGTTTTTATATAACGATCGTTATAAAAAATGGGTTGACGTGTGACCTGGATCACATCTATCATTTATCTATCGATCGTTAAGTAAATGCTTACGACGCCCAATCATCTGCAAAAGGTCACTATTATGAAAAACGTAAAAACCCTCATCGCTGCTGCTGTTCTGAGTTCACTGTCATTCGCAAGCTTCGCGGCTGTAGAAGTTCAGTCCACGCCTGCCGGTCAGCAAAAAGTCGGCACCATCTCTGCAAATGCAGGGACTAACCTGAGTTCATTGCAGGACGAACTGGCGCAGAAAGCGGATGCCATGGGGGCGAAATCATTCCGCATTACTTCTGTAACGGGTCCAAACAACCTGCACGGTACCGCGGTAATTTATAAATAAGCATTAACCCTCATTGATGCCTGCTGCTGCAAAATAACGTGATAAAAAAAGCCCCGCTGAATGTATGGACTGCACCCCAAAAGTTGGACACTCAACTGAGTAAGGTGCAGTTTTTTATGGCAAAGCCAAAATATTCCCCTGAAACAAAACTGGC
The DNA here is from genome assembly GCF_013890155.1 of Citrobacter sp. RHB20-C16. NCBI lineage: Bacteria > Pseudomonadati > Pseudomonadota > Gammaproteobacteria > Enterobacterales > Enterobacteriaceae > Citrobacter > Citrobacter sp. RHB20-C16. Next base: position 2,132,653 of record NZ_CP057630.1, read on the forward strand.
TGTGGTTAATCATTATTTGTCCGGAAAAGACGGAGAAGAGCGTACAGCCGACCGTTTTGGTGTTGAAAGAACTTCCGTCCGTCGCTGGGTCAGGGCGTGGCAACTCCACGGTATGGAAGGGCTGTCAGGGAAAAATAAACATCATTCAGCTGAATTTAAACTCGTCGTCGTCCGGGCGGTTATCCGTGACCACCTGACGATGCGTGAAGCAGCTGCCCGGTTTAATCTCTCTGCAGAAACGCTTGTCCGACACTGGGTCTGCGTGTACAACGATGCCGGAGCGGAAGGACTGCTAAACATTCAACGCGGGCGGCCTGGAAAAATGACAAAACAAAAAATCCCCCCATCCCCTACAGATAAAGAACTGGAAAAACTCTCCCCCGAAGAACTCCGGGCTGAACTCCGTTACCTGCGGGCAGAGAATGCCTATCTAAAAAAGTTGAAGGCCTTGGTTCAGAGCGAAAAAAACGGCAGCAAGCCCTGATAATCAGTGAACTGAGGCATAAGCACGCTCTGCGAGACCTCCTGCGCGCGGCAGGCATGTCCCGCAGTACATGGTATTACAATATGAATGCCCTGAAGCAGGTGGACAGGCATGCCGGGCTGAAAGATAAAATCCGTGAGATATACGCCTGGCACAAAGGCCGTTATGGCTACCGCAGGATCACGCTTTCGCTGAGAAAGCAGGGTCTGCTGGTGAACCATAAAACCGTGCAGCGGCTGATGACAGAGCTGTCGCTCCGGTCTCTGATAAGGGCGAAGAAATACCGCTCATGGAAGGGGGAAACAGGCAAGGCAGCCCCCAATATCCTGAGCAGGAACTTCAGTGCATCAAAAGCCAATGAAAAATGGGTTACGGATGTTACAGAGTTCTCGCTGCAGGGTAAAAAGCTGTACCTGTCGCCGGTACTCGATCTTTTTAACCGGGAAATAATCTCCTACAGCCTGTCGGAAAGGCCGGTGATGGAGATGGTTAATACCATGCTGCGGGATGCGTTCTTAAAGCTCGGACCAGACGACGCCCCCTTGCTGCACACAGATCAGGGCTGGCAATATCGGATGGCAGGCTATCAGGCAAAGTTAAAGGCGCAGGGCATGACGCAAAGTATGTCCCGAAAAGGAAACTGTCTGGATAATGCCGTGATGGAAAACTTCTTCGGGACGCTGAAATCGGAGTGTTTTTACCTGAGTCAGTTCAGCAATATCAGCGAACTGAGGAAGGCGATAGAGGATTATATCCGTTACTACAACAACGAGCGGATAAGCCTGAAACTAAAAGGCCTGAGTCCGGTAGAGTACCGGGCCCAGGCTCTGAAGGCCGCTTAATATAAACTGTCCAGATTTATGGGGTCAGTCCAGTATTTCAGCGGGGCTTTTTCATGTCCGGAATCGTTACATCGACTGCTGATCCACCTCGCGATGGCGTCGGACATCGACCGGCATCCCGGAACGAACGTCCATCACATGCTGCATCACCGCCGCATCCGTCTGTGCGGAATCTTTAAACGATTGCAGAGTGCTGTTCAATACGATAGGCAGAACCTGCGGGTCATCATCAATATTTTTCGACAGCGGCTGGTGGACTTCGACCAGCCGCGTCCCGTCCGGCTCAACCGAGGCTTTGATCGGGGTATTGATGATATTCACTTTGGTGCCCGGTGTAACCTGTCTGAACAGGGTCTCAATATCGCCATCACGCAGGCGGATACAGCCAGAACTGACGCGCATGCCGATACCGAAATCAGCGTTGGTGCCATGCAGCAGATAGACGCCACCATACGCCGCTAAGCGAATGGCATGGTGTCCCATCGGGTTATCCGGTCCGGCAGGCACCACCGCCGGAAGGATAATCCCTTGCGCTTTATAGCGGGCACGGATATTCGCCGTCGGCGTCCAGGTTGGGTTGGCGCGCTTGTCGGAGACGGTCGTGACCATCGTTGGGGTCAGGGTATCACCGCCCAACTGGCCAATGCCGATAGGGTAGACGGTGACCGAATTTTTCCCCGGATGGTAGTAGTAGAGACGCAGTTCAGCCAGGTTGATAACAATGCCTTCACGCGGAGCATCCGGTAGCAGCGTCTGCAAGGGGATGGTCAGCACGCTGCCCGCGCGGGGAACGTAGGGATCCACGCCGGGATTCGCCTGCAACAGCGCGAGAAAACCGACGTTATATTTTTTCGCGATGGCTTCCAGCGAACCTCCGTTATTTTCAACAACGTGGTACTTATTTTCCCCGACCAGTTTGCTGCCAGGCGGAGGAAGAGGCCAGGTATTCGCCTGTGCGGGAAGCGCAAGCGTAATGCTGGCGGCGAGCGCAAAAAAGGCCAGCCAGCGGGAAAGTCGCATCTTGTTCATTATCATCACAAATCAAAGGGTTATTATGCCAGAAGAATCCAATAATAATTATGGCGGGGCGGCGTGTCTTTAAATGCAAGGGAAGTGCAAAGAGTTGTAAAGATCGCGGAACCTTGCCTGATAGCGCGGCGCTTATCAGGCCTACGGCCAGGAATCGATGTGTAGGCCGGATAAGGCGCAACCGCTATCCGGCACCACTCAATCACGCTACGGCGTTTTCTTCCAGTTGCTGCATAAACTGACGCACCCAGTCCATCCGCGTTTTCCGCTCGGTCAGATCCTGGATGAACTTCAGTCGGGTCGGCCCGTCAAGACGGAAGTGCTGCGGCTGTTTTTGCAGCAGTCCAATCAGCCAGCCTGGGTTAACATGGTTCTTCTCGGCGAATTCGATAGTGCCGCCTTTCTCATTGCCTTCCAGTTTGCGGATACCCAGCTTCTGCGCCTGTTGACGCAAGCGGGCGATATCCAGCAGGGTACGCGCCGGATCGGGCAGCAGACCGAAGCGGTCGATCAGCTCCACTTTGATCTCTTCCAGTTCATTCTCGCTCTTCGCGCTGGCGATACGCTTGTAGAACGACAGGCGGGTATTCACGTCCGGGATGTAATCGTCCGGCAGCAGCGACGGCATACGCAGTTCGACCTCAGTTTGCTGGCTGGTGAGATCTTCCAGCGATGGCTCGCGTCCGGCCTTCAGGGCATCGACGGCGTTTTCCAGCAGCTCCATATACAGCGAAAAGCCGATGGTTTCCATCGAACCGCTCTGTTCTTCCCCGAGCAGTTCACCTGCGCCGCGGATCTCCAGATCGTGAGTCGCCAGCGCAAAGCCCGCCCCCAGGTCTTCCAGCGAGGCAATCGCTTCCAGGCGTTTTTGCGCGTCGGTGGTCATCGCTTTGGGATGCGGCGTCAGCAGCCAGGCATACGCCTGATGGTGTGAACGTCCTACGCGGCCGCGCAACTGGTGTAACTGTGCCAGACCGAAATGATCCGCACGCTCGATAATAATCGTGTTGGCGGTCGGGATATCAATCCCGGTTTCGATAATGGTGGTACAGACCAACACGTTAAAACGCTGATGGTGGAAGTCGTTCATCACGCGTTCCAGTTCGCGTTCGCGCATCTGCCCATGACCAATGGCAATTCGCGCCTCCGGCACCAGCTCCGCCAGCCTGTCGGCGGCTTTCTGGATGTTCTCGACATCATTATAAAGATAGTAGACCTGCCCGCCGCGCAGCACTTCGCGCAGAATTGCCTCACGGACCACCAGTGCATCGTACTCGCGAACAAACGTTTTCACCGCCAGACGCCGCGCTGGCGGCGTGGCGATAATCGACAGATCGCGCATGCCGCTCATGGCCATGTTCAGCGTACGCGGGATTGGCGTGGCGGTCAGCGTCAGAATGTCCACATCGGCGCGCATCGCTTTGATCCGCTCTTTATGCCGCACGCCGAAGCGGTGCTCTTCATCGACGATCAGTAGCCCCAGATCTTTCAGTTTCACATCGCTTTGCAGCAGTTTATGCGTACCGATCAGAATATCAATTTTCCCTTCGGCAACCTGTTCCAGGATCTGCGCCTGTTCTTTGGCGCTACGGAAGCGGGAAAGCATTTCGATGCGCACCGGCCAGTTGGCAAAACGGTCGCGGAAATTATCAAAGTGTTGCTGGGCGAGCAGAGTGGTTGGCACCAGCACCGCCACCTGCTTGTGGTTTTCGACCGCGAGAAACGCGGCGCGCATCGCCACTTCGGTTTTACCAAATCCAACGTCACCACACACCAGGCGGTCCATCGCCAGCGGCTGACACATGTCGCTAAGTACAGCGTTAATCGCCTGTGCCTGGTCGGGGGTGGTTTCAAAGGGGAAACCGTCGCAGAACAGTTGATACTGCTCGCGATCGTGTTTGAAGGCGAAGCCCTCTTTTGCCGCGCGTTGGGCGTAGATGTCCAGCAACTCGGCTGCCACGTCGCGCACTTTCTCTGCCGCTTTTTGTCGCGCGCGTGACCAGGCGTCGCCGCCGAGTTTATGCAGCGGTGCGTTCTCTTCTGCGCCTCCGGCGTAACGGCTGATCAGATGCAAAGAGGAGACCGGGACGTACAGTTTGGCGTCATTAGCGTAGGTGAGCATCAGATATTCACCTTTGATCCCGCCCGCTTCCAGCGTGGTCATCCCGGCATAGCGTCCAACGCCGTGCTCCAGATGCACCACGGGCTGACCCGGATGCAACTCTGCCAGGTTGCGGATCAGCGTATCCGGGTTAATCGTGCGGCGCGAATCCTGACGACGGCGCGCCACGCGCTCGCCCAGCAGGTCGCTTTCACAAATGAGTGCCAGATGGCGCGTCGTATCGATAAACCCGTGCTCGGCAGCGCCAATCATCAGGTAGCGTCCAGCCTCCGTCGCTTCATCCAGACGTATAATGCGCTTCGGCGCGACTTTGATTCTGGCGAGCAGTTCACCCAGAGATTCACGGCGGCCTTCACTCTCAACCGAGAAAATCACCGGCCCGTTGAAGGTCTCGAGGAATTTGCGCAGCGCATCCAGTGGTGATTTTTGCTGCGCCTGAACCGCGAGATCCGGCAGCGACTGGAAGCCTAAGTTGGTATTAGCCGCCTTGGCGGGAAGGTGGTCGGTTTTGAGCTGCACGCGCGGCCAGCGTTTGAGTTCAGAAAAGAGCTCATCGACACGCAACCAGAGGGACTCCGGTGGCAGCAGCGGACGCATCGGATCCACGCCACGGTTTTCGAAACGCGCCAGCGTATCGGCCTGGAAACGCTCGGCGCTGTTTTCTAAATCGCCAGTATTGACCACCAGCGTATTGGCCGGGAAATAGCTAAACAGCGGCGGCAGCGGCTCGCTGAAAAACAGCGGCTGCCAGTATTCGATCCCCGCCGGCAAAGTGCCTTTGCTGACCTGTTGATAAATATGCTCTGCGTCGCGCTTCACCTCGAAGGTATCGCGCCACTGGCTGCGAAACAGTTCGATCGCCGTTTTGTCGGTTGGGAACTCGTGGGCGGGCAGCAGATTGATGGCGTCGACTTCTTCCAGCGTGCGCTGGGAGTCCGCGTCAAACAGGCGCAGACTGTCAATTTCATCGTCGAAGAAATCCAGACGATAGGGCTGTTCGCTGCCCATAGGGTACAAATCCAGCAGCGCGCCGCGGGTAGCGTATTCGCCATGTTCCATGACCTGATCAACGTGCCGGTAACCAGCGCTGTCGAGCTGTAAACGCAGGGCATCGCGCGATAAACGCTGGCCTTTTTTCATCACCAGCGCATGACCGTGCAGATAGCTGTGCGGGCAGACGCGCTGCATCAGGGTATTGACCGGGACGATCAGCACGCCGCGCTGCATCGACGGCAACTGATACAGCGTGGAGAGACGTGAGGAGATAATTTCCTGATGCGGGGAGAAACTGTCGTAGGGCAGGGTTTCCCAGTCCGCGAGGCTCATGACCATCTGATCGGTAAACTGACGGATTTCATCATGCAGGCGCAGCGCGTTTTGCATATCGGGCGCCACGAGCACGACGGGACCATCATGACGTTCGGCAATTTCCGCCACCAGTGTGGCGCAGGCAGCCCCGGTCAGTTCACCTAACAGGCGCTGATCGCCCGCTTTCACGGGCAGCGTGTAACGTTGTTGTTCAGGCATTCGGTTGTCAGAATCTCTTTTAGGTAGTCGTCTGATAAGCAATGCCCTTTATTATCCGTGATCGCTCCTCATTAGCAAATTGAATCGCCCTCACCGGAGGGCGAAAAGTTTAGCGGGAATAGCTAACGGTTTGCGGGCGAGAAGGGGGAGAGAAGAGGATATCGCCGAACAGGTCCTGCGACACTTTACGCATGGCAAGACCCAACAGCGTGCACACCAACAGACTGGCAAACGGATAGACCAACAACAGGGCCAGTTCCAGTTCGGAGGACCAGACGGCGGCATTGATTTGCGGGATCAGCAGCAGGCTGAACGCCTCGACCAGAATGCGATGCGTAGTATAAATCGCGATAGTATTCGAACCGATCACGTTAAGCAGACTGGATTCACGCATACCGAAGCGCTGCTCATACTGATAAAACAGCTTCATGATCAGCACAATAGAGACCAACGACAGCAGCAATGAGACGTTAAACAGCCATGCGGCGATAGCCAGCACGAAGGCAGCCGCGCTGGGCAGCGCATATCGGCGCAACGGCACCTCTTTAATCCCCGCCATCAGCGGGACGCCAAACCAGGCGCCGAGGCTGTAATACGGCAGGTTGCGGATCACACTGTTCATTCCCCACCACGGGGTGGCAGCAAAGTTGACCGTCACGCTCAGTACAACAAACAGGGCGAACAGCGGCACGGCCCAGCGGCTGAACACTTTACAGACTATGAAATAGACAATGAGCGCATACAGATACCACAGGCTGGTGCTGGCAGTCAGCATGCCGTGAAGGAACTGGCTAACGGAACTGGCGTAAGCGGCGTTGGACGCATGAAGCAGATCGCGTGACGGCGCCAGCCAGTTGTTCAGGGCGTTGAGCGCCAGCCACTGGACCACACCCCACAGCGCCAGCACCCAGAAAATACTCCAGATTCGCTTATTAACGCTTTCTTTCCAGCTCACGCTGTCGATGTAGCGGCGAATCAAAAAGCCCGAGATAAAGAAAAATACCGGCATGCGAAACGGGGCGAGATAGAGATTAAAGTAAACCCAGCATTTCGACAGCAGCTGTGAAAGGGGCAACTGGAAGTGGGTCAGATGCGGGTAAAAGGTGATGACTGAGTGATAGATGACGACCAGACAGATACATAACCCTTTGATTTGATTAATCCATAGTTCTTTCTTTTTCATCAGGACAGCACGCTCGCGTTATTCAACATAGCCTGTGATCCTGCGGGGTGACTCTGGTGCTGTAATGCGTAACATTCTGTTTTTTGATTTTTTTAAGAAAAGGATCAGGGTCAGTGAGGACGGTATCCTGCGCCTGTCGCGCGGTGGATCCCTTTCAACTGTGTACTGACGAACACTTACGGTTCAGGCGTTTACCCATGCGGCTTTCGCTTATATACTCGTGACTTTGCTAACAGCAACCAGACGGATTTCATGTACCAACCTGTCGCTCTATTCATCGGCCTGCGTTACATGCGCGGGCGTGCAGCAGATCGCTTCGGTCGCTTTGTCTCCTGGCTTTCCACCATCGGCATTACCCTTGGGGTGATGGCGCTGGTCACGGTTTTGTCAGTGATGAACGGTTTTGAACGTGAACTGCAAAATAACATCCTGGGGTTGATGCCCCAGGCCATCCTTTCTGCGGAACAAGGCTCTCTGAATCCACAGCAACTGCCGGAAAGCGCTGTAAAACTGAACGGTGTCAATCGTATTGCGCCGCTGACAACCGGCGATGTCGTGCTGCAAAGCGCGCGCAGCGTGGCGGTCGGGGTGATGTTGGGTATCGACCCGGCACAAAAAGATCCGCTTACGCCGTATCTGGTCAATGTGAAGCAAACCGATCTGCAGCCAGGTAAGTATAATGTCATCCTCGGTGAGCAACTCGCAGGCCAGTTGGGGGTTAATCGTGGCGATCAGATCCGCGTGATGGTGCCGTCTGCCAGTCAGTTCACGCCGATGGGCCGTCTGCCAAGCCAGCGTCTGTTTACCGTGATCGGCACCTTTGCAGCGAACAGTGAAGTCGATGGTTACCAGATGTTGACCAATATTCAGGACGCCTCGCGCATCATGCGCTACCCGGCCGGGAATATCACCGGTTGGCGTTTATGGCTGAATGAGCCGCTGAAGGTGGACTCGCTCAGTCAGCAGACGTTGCCGGAAGGGACGAAATGGCAGGACTGGCGCGAGCGTAAAGGCGAGCTGTTCCAGGCCGTGCGGATGGAAAAGAACATGATGGGGCTGCTGTTGAGCCTGATCGTAGCGGTTGCCGCGTTCAATATTATTACCTCGTTGGGTCTGATGGTGATGGAGAAGCAGGGAGAAGTAGCTATTTTGCAAACGCAGGGGCTGACGCCGCGACAGATCATGATGGTCTTTATGGTACAGGGGGCCAGCGCCGGGATTATTGGCGCGCTGCTGGGTGCCGCGCTGGGTGCGCTGTTGGCCAGTCAGCTCAATACCCTGATGCCGGTGATCGGTATCCTGCTGGATGGTGCGGCGCTGCCGGTGGCGATCGAGCCGCTGCAGGTCATCATCATTGCGCTGGTGGCAATGGCCATCGCGTTGCTTTCCACGCTTTATCCTTCCTGGCGCGCTGCCGCTACTCAACCCGCTGAGGCTTTACGTTATGAATAAGATCCTGTTGCAATGCGACAAATTGTGCAAACGCTATCAGGAAGGTTCCGTGCAAACCGACGTGTTGCACGATGTCAGCTTCAGCGTGGGCGAAGGCGAAATGATGGCGATTGTCGGCAGCTCCGGCTCCGGCAAAAGTACGTTGTTGCACCTGCTGGGCGGGCTGGATACCCCGACCTCCGGCGATGTCATTTTTAGCGGTCAGCCGATGAGTAAACTGTCGTCGGCGGCGAAAGCGGAGCTGCGTAATCAGAAGCTCGGCTTTATTTATCAGTTCCACCACCTGCTGCCGGATTTCACCGCGCTGGAAAACGTGGCGATGCCGCTGCTGATTGGCAAACACAAACCGGCTGAAATTAACGCACGGGCGCGTGAAATGCTGAAAGCGGTAGGGCTGGATCATCGTGCCAGCCATCGTCCGTCTGAACTGTCTGGCGGTGAGCGTCAGCGTGTGGCGATTGCCCGCGCGCTGGTCAACAACCCGCGACTGGTGCTGGCGGATGAACCAACCGGTAATCTGGATGCGCGCAACGCCGACAGCATCTTCCAGCTTCTGGGCGAATTGAACCGCTCGCAGGGCACCGCGTTTCTGGTCGTCACTCACGATCTGCAGCTGGCGAAGCGCATGAGTCGCCAACTGGAAATGCGTGACGGACGCCTGACGGCAGAACTGAGCCTGATGGGGGCGGAGTAATGGCCTCGCCTTTATCGTTATTAATCGGTCTGCGCTTTAGCCGGGGACGGCGGCGCAGCGGTATGGTATCGCTGATTTCGGTGATCTCGACTATCGGTATCGCGCTGGGGGTGGCGGTTCTGATCGTCGGCCTGAGCGCGATGAACGGCTTTGAGCGTGAGCTGAACAACCGCATTCTGGCCGTGGTGCCGCACGGCGAGATTGAAGCGGTTAATCAACCGTGGACCAACTGGCGCGACGCGCTGGAGAAGGTACAGAAGGTGCCGGGTATTACCGCCGCAGCGCCGTACATCAACTTTACCGGACTGGTGGAGAGCGGGGCGAATTTGCGCGCTATTCAGGTAAAAGGCGTGGATCCGCAGCAGGAACAGCGTTTGAGCGCGTTGCCCTCGTTTGTGCAGAATAACGCCTGGGCTGATTTTAAAGCTGGTGAACAACAAATCATTATCGGTAAGGGCGTCGCAGACGCGCTGAAGGTGAAGCAGGGGGACTGGGTCTCCATCATGATCCCCAATTCAAATGCCGATCATAAGCTGATGCAGCCGAAACGCGTGCGGCTACACGTTGCTGGCATTTTGCAGTTAAGCGGTCAACTGGATCACAGCTTCGCGATGATCCCGATGGCCGATGCCCAGCAGTATCTGGAGATGAACAACACGGTTTCCGGCATTGCGCTGAAGGTCAACGACGTTTTCAACGCCAACAAACTGGTGCGTGATGCTGGTGAAGTGACCAACAGCTATGTTTACATCAAGAGCTGGATTGGCACCTATGGCTATATGTACCGCGATATCCAGATGATTCGCGCCATTATGTATCTGGCGATGGTGCTGGTGATCGGTGTCGCCTGTTTTAACATTGTCTCAACATTAGTGATGGCGGTAAAAGACAAGAGTGGCGATATTGCGGTATTAAGAACGCTGGGGGCGAAAGATGGCCTGATCCGCGCCATTTTTGTCTGGTACGGTTTGCTGGCAGGACTGTTCGGCAGCCTGATCGGCGTGGTCATTGGTGTGGTGGTTTCGCTACAGCTGACGCCAATCATTAACGGCATTGAAACGCTGATCGGCCATCAGTTCCTTTCCGGGGATATCTATTTTATCGACTTCCTGCCATCCGAATTGCACTGGCTGGATGTGATTTATGTGCTGGTCACCGCACTGTTGCTGAGTTTGTTGGCGAGTTGGTATCCGGCGCGGCGCGCCAGTAACATCGATCCTGCAAGAGTACTTAGCGGCCAGTAACCATAATTGCGTGAGAGATACACAACAACCTCCCTGTGACCAGAACAGCGGCCGCCTGAAGGATGAAGTGTATAAAACAAGGAGCGGCAATGTATTACGGGTTTGATATTGGTGGGACAAAAATTGCGCTAGGCGTCTTTGACAACGAGCGGAAATTACGGTGGGAAAAGCGTGTTCCCACGCCGCGCGACAGCTATGACGCTTTTTTAGAGGCTGTTTGCGGGCTGGTGGCGGAAGCCGATCAGCGTTTTGGCGTGAAAGGTTCGGTGGGCATTGGCATCCCCGGAATGCCGGAAACCGAAGATGGCACGCTGTACGCCGCGAATGTCCCTGCTGCCAGTGGCAAACCCCTGCGCGCCGATCTTAGCGCGCGCCTTGATCGCGACGTTCGTCTCGACAACGATGCAAACTGTTTTGCCCTGTCTGAAGCCTGGGATGATGAATTCACCCGCTATCCGCTGGTGATGGGCTTGATTCTGGGCACCGGGGTGGGCGGCGGTTTAATCCTCAACGGAAAACCGATTACGGGGCGCAGTTACATTACCGGCGAGTTTGGTCATATGCGTCTGCCGGTCGATGCGCTCACCCTGATGGGTCTCGATTTCCCGTTGCGCCGCTGTGGCTGCGGTCAACTCGGCTGTATTGAAAATTATCTGTCCGGGCGAGGATTTGCCTGGTTGTATCAGCATTATTATCATCAACCGTTACAGGCGCCTGAAATCATTTCACTGTGGGAGCAAGGCGATGAACAGGCGCGGGCGCATGTTGAGCGTTATCTGGATTTGCTGGCGGTGTGTCTGGGAAATATCCTGACTATTGTCGATCCGGATTTGGTCGTCATCGGCGGCGGATTGTCGAATTTTACCGCCATTACCACCGATCTGGCGGACAGACTACCGCGTCATCTGCTTCCCGTGGCACGAGTGCCCCGCATTGAGCGAGCACGACATGGTGATGCCGGTGGGATGCGTGGTGCTGCCTTCTTACATCTTACCGATTAATCAAAAGAGGTTGCTATGCTGTCGCGTCGGGGTCATCGGTTAAGTCGATTTCGGAAAAACAAACGCCATCTGCGCGAACGCCTTCGTCAACGGATCTTTTTCAGAGACAGAGTGGTACCGGAAGTGATGGAAAAACCAAGAGTTTTGGTGCTTACAGGGGCAGGGATCTCCGCGGAGTCTGGTATTCGTACCTTCCGCGCCGCTGATGGACTGTGGGAAGAACACCGGGTTGAAGATGTGGCGACGCCGGAAGGCTTTGCCCGTAATCCCGCGCTGGTGCAGTCATTCTATAATGCCCGCCGTCGGCAATTGCAGCAGCCTGAAATCCAGCCTAATCCGGCGCACATCGCGCTGGCAAAGCTGGAAGAGGCATTGGGCGACCGCTTTTTGCTGGTGACACAGAATATCGATAACTTGCATGAGCGGGCGGGTAACCAGAACATCATCCATATGCATGGCGAGCTGTTGAAAGTGCACTGCTCGCAGAGCGGACAAATTCTGGAGTGGACGGGCGATGTGACGCCGGAAGATAAATGTCACTGCTGCCAGTTTCCTGCGCCGCTGCGTCCGCACGTGGTGTGGTTTGGTGAGATGCCGCTCGGGATGGATGAAATCTATATGGCGCTGGCCATGGCGGATGTTTTTATCGCCATCGGCACCTCCGGACACGTTTATCCGGCGGCTGGTTTTGTCCACGAAGCGAAGCTGCATGGCGCGCATACGGTTGAGCTGAATCTGGAACCAAGCCAGGTCGGCAGTGAGTTTGAAGAGAAATATTACGGTCCGGCAAGCCAGGTTGTACCTGAGTTTGTAGAGAAGTTATTGAAAGGTTTGTAATAAAAAGGCCCGGATTTTCCGGGCCTTTTTGCTGGATTAGCGTCCTGCTTTTAGCTTCTGATAATACTCTTCGTAGATCGTGCTGGCGGAGCCTACATCGTTCTGCCATTCGCCTTTGCTGATGGTTTCTGCATCCGGATAGAGTGATTTATCGTTGGCGATTTCCGGGCTTAACAGCTTACGTGCCGCCAGGTTTGGCGTCGGATAGCCGATGGTTTCCGCCACTTCCTTCGCCACGTCCGGGCGCAGCAGGAAGTTGATCAACTTCAGCGCGCCTTCTTTGTTTTTGGCGTTTGCCGGGATTGAAAGGCTGTCCATCCAGAAGATCCCGCCTTCTTTCGGCCAGACTACTTCCAGCGGCGTACCGGCCTGACGGGCGACGAAGGCAGAGCCGTTCCACACCATCCCCAGATTCACTTCGCCTTCCATATATGGATTCGCCGGGTTGTCAGAGTTAAACGCGGCAACGTTAGGCATCAGCTTTTTCAGCTCGTTATAGGCTGCTTCAATCTCTTTAGGATCGGTAGTGTTGCCGGAATAGCCCAGTTTACGCAGCGCCATCTGGAACACTTCGCGCGCATCGTCGGTCAGCAGCAGACTGCCTTTGTATTCCGGTTTCCACAGGTCAGCCCAACGGGTGACGGTTTTCGGGTCGATGCTGTCGCTGTTCACGCCAATGGCCGTCGCGCCCCAGATGTACGGAATGGAGTAGTCGTTGTTGGGATCGAACGGCTTGTTCAGCATCTCGGGATCGAGATTGTTAAAGTTGGATAGCTTCGACTTATCAATCTTCTGAATCATGCCTTCTTTACGCATTTTATCGACATAGTAAGTCGATGGCACGACCAGGTCATATGCGCCGTCTTTGTACGTTTTGAGCTTGGCGTACATGGTTTCATTCGACTCGTAGGTCGAGTAAATAACCTTGATGCCGGTCTCTTTAGTGAACTGTTCCAGCAGTCCTGGCGGAACATACTCGGTCCAGTTGTAGAAATAGAGTGTTTTACTGTCGTCCGCGTGCGCAGCGCTGATTCCCATGACGAGAGCGCCTGCCGCGAGCAGGTGGCGTGACCATTTTTTCATTTTAACGTCCCCTGAACTTTAGTTTTATCACGAGCAATAAGTTGGCTGGCGATCACCAGAACCAGCGATAACACCAACAGAATGGTCGCCAGCGCATTCACCTCCGGTGAAACGCCGACTTTCACCATTGAGTAGATCTTCAACGGTAGAATTTCATAACCCGGCCCGGTGACGAACGACGAAACCACCACATCGTCCATCGACAGGGTAAAGCTCAACAACCAGCCAGCGGCGACTGCTGGCATCGCTAATGGCAGAATGATTTTACGCAGGATAGTCATTTCGCTGGCACCCAGATCTTTTGCTGCTTCCAGCATCCGCACGTCAAACCCCTTCAGCCGCGAATAGACCGTCACAACCACGAAAGGCAGGCAAAAGGTGATATGTGAGAACAGTAGTGACCAGAAGCCCAACTGAATGCCCAGCAGCATAAACAGCACCAGCAGTGAAATCGCCATCACGATATCCGGCGACATCATGACCACAAACAGCATCCCGCTGACGAACGGCTTGCCGCGAAAACGGTATCGATACAGCGCCACGGCCGTTAACGACCCGATAGCGGTGGCGAACGTTGCGGAAAAAATCGCCATCGTCAGCGAATGTTGCGCCGCCTGCAGCAGGCTATCGTTGTTCATCAGCAGGCTATACCATTTGGTGGTAAAGCCCTGCCAGTTAATGCCAAAGCGCGAGCTGTTAAAGGAGTTCACAATCAAAATAATGATCGGAATATACAGGTACGCGTAGATAGCGGTCATAAAACCGCCGCGAAGCAGACGACCGATCATTCGAGTTCTCCCTTTTTGTTCAGCAATCGGGAGGCGCGCCAGTAAACCAGCAGCATCAGGCCCATCACAATCGTCAGGGTAATGCTGGTTGCGGCACCAAACGGCCAGTCGCGGATATTGAGGAACTGAACTTTAATCACGTTACCGATCAGCAGGTTTTTCGCGCCGCCCATCAGATCGGAGACGTAGAACAGTCCCATCGCGGGCAGCATTACCAGCAGGCAGCCCGCAATAATCCCTGGCATGGTCAGCGGAATGATGATCCGAATAAAGGTCTGCAATTTACTGGCACCCAGATCTTTTGCCGCTTCCAGCAACGGTCTGTCGAGTTTCTCAATGCTGGAATACAGTGGCATCACCATAAACGGCAGCAGGATATACACAAGACCAATAATGACTGCGCTCGGGGTAAACATAATGCGCATCGGCGTATCGATCACCCCGAGCCAAAGCAGAAACTCGTTCAGATAGCCCTTGGTGCTAAGGAAAATTTTCAGCCCGTAGATGCGGATCAGCGAGTTGGTCCAGAAGGGAACAATCAGCAGAAACAGCAGCAGTGGGCGGACTTTCTCTGGCAGTCGCGCCAGAAACCAGGCAAATGGATAGCCGAGCACGAGGCAGGCGAGGGTGGCGATCAGCGCCATATTCAACGAGTGCAACAGCACTTCAAAATAGAGCGGATCGAGCAGGCGCGCGTAGTTGTCCAGCGTAAAGACCATTTTGACGAAGCTGGCATCGTCGCGGGTCAAAAAGCTGGTGCCAATGATCATCAGGTTGGGCAGAAAGACAAACAACACAAGCCAACCGACGATAGTGACAATCACCACATTCTGGAATTTACTTGTGTTCTTCATCAGCCAGTACGACCTCCCAGCTTTCTACCCAGTTAATGGCCATTTTCTGGTCGAGAGAGTGGTCAAAGTCCGGGTCATCTTCGTTGAAGAATTCGCTGACCATCACCATCTTGCCATTTTCCAGTTCAACCACCGACTCCAGCGTCATACCTTTATAGTTACGTTCACGGACATAGCCGATCAGGCCGTCAATGTGGTTGTCATCGTTGATTTCATCCACGCGCAAATCTTCCGGGCGTAACAGAACGTGCAGTTTCTGTCCTGGCTCAACGGCGAAGTTGACGTAGATATTGCATTCACGGCCTTCGACGTTAGCACGAACGCGCTGTTCGTCCAGACGCTCGATCACCGTGGCGTTAAACATATTGATTTCGCCAATGAATCCGGCGACGAACAGGTTTTTCGGCTCTTCGTAAATTTCACGCGGCGTGCCGTCCTGTTCGATGCGCCCATCGCGCATCACGACGATGCGATCGGACATGGTCAGGGCTTCTTCCTGATCGTGCGTCACGAACACGAACGTGATGCCGAGCTTACGCTGCAAGGCTTTCAGTTCGTTCTGCATCTGCTTTCGCAGCTTATAGTCCAGCGCGGAGAGGGATTCATCCAGCAGCAACAGGCGGGGTTTATTGACCACAGCACGGGCAATCGCTACGCGCTGCTGTTGGCCGCCGGAAAGTTGATGTGGTTTACGCTGCGCAAACTCTTCCAGTTGCACCATCCGCAGGGCTTCCAGTACGCGTGGCGTGATGTCGGCCGCAGGGGTTTTCTGCATACGCAAACCGAAGGCCACATTTTCAAAAACAGTCATGTGGGGGAATAGCGCATAGCTTTGAAAGACGGTATTCACATAACGGTTTTCTGCCGGTACGTGAGTGATATCCTCGTTATCGAGCATGATGTGCCCGGAATCTACGGTTTCCAGACCGGCAATCAGGCGCAAAACGGTTGTTTTACCGCAGCCAGAAGGGCCAAGCAGCGTGAGGAACTCGCCATTATTGATTGTCAAATCCAGTTCAGAAATGACCTCTTTTCCATCGAAGCTTTTGCTGATACCTGACAAAAGAACCAGCGGTGAAAGCGAACGCGGTTGTTTATTCAATTTTTTACTCTGTCCCATGTAGACGCAACGGATGGCTGACCGAAGCGGGGTTTGTGGTTGACCACCTTGGTGACTCTTAATGAGGGCCGTAATTCTACGGCAAACCGTTGTCATCGCCAATGTTTGTTGCTAATTACTCTACACTTCATCCTTCAGACTGCCTGTTTGTAGGCTGCACTCACATACCCCAGTCACGTACGGTTTGTTCGCGCCTGGGGGATTCAATCGCTTGCCGCCGCGATGCATCCTGTACGCTTTTGTGTATATATTTCCTGAATAAAGGGGTCCGGAAGCGAAATATTCTCGTTTGCGGGGATAAAAGTGACCTGACGCAATATTTGTCTTTTGTGGCTTACTGATAATGTTGTCACAAATAGTGAGGGTGACTGCATGGATAAACTACTTGAGCGTTTTTTACACTACGTTTCATTGGATACCCAATCGAAAGCGGGTGTGAGACAGGTTCCCAGTACCGAGGGACAGTGGAAGTTATTAAATTTGCTCAAACAGCAGCTCGAAGAGATGGAGCTGGTCAATGTGACGTTAAGTGACAAAGGGACGCTGATGGCAACGTTGCCGGCGAATGTCCCTGGCGATATCCCTGCTATTGGCTTCATTTCCCATGTGGATACCTCACCGGATTTCAGCGGTAAGCACGTAAATCCGCAGATCGTGGAGAACTATCGCGGCGGTGATATCGCGCTGGGCATTGGTGATGAAGTGTTGTCGCCGGTGATGTTCCCGGTGCTGCATCAGTTGCTTGGTCAAACGCTGATCACCACCGACGGCAAAACGCTGCTGGGGGCGGACGACAAAGCGGGTGTGGCGGAAATCATGACCGCGCTGGCGGTACTGAAGCATAAAAATATTCCGCATGGCGATATTCGCGTCGCTTTTACACCGGACGAAGAGGTGGGCAAAGGGGCGAAACACTTTGATGTAGCAGCCTTTGACGCCAAATGGGCCTATACCGTCGACGGCGGCGGCGTGGGTGAACTTGAGTTTGAGAACTTCAATGCCGCTTCGGTGAATATCAAAATCGTCGGCAATAACGTGCATCCGGGGACGGCAAAAGGCGTGATGGTCAACGCATTATCGCTGGCGGCGCGTATTCACGCCGAGGTTCCTGCGGATGAAAGCCCGGAAATGACCGAAGGATATGAGGGCTTCTACCATCTGGCGAGCATGAAAGGCACCGTGGATCGCGCCGATATGCACTACATCATTCGCGACTTCGACCGCAAACAGTTTGAAGCGCGCAAGCGTAAGATGATGGAGATTGCCAGGAAGGTCGGAAAGGGGCTGCATCCGGACTGCTATATTGAACTGGTGATTGAAGACAGTTATTACAATATGCGCGAAAAAGTGGTTGAGCATCCGCATGTTCTGGATATCGCACAGCAGGCGATGCGTGACTGCGATATTCAACCAGATATGAAGCCGATTCGCGGCGGTACCGACGGCGCACAGCTCTCTTTCATGGGATTACCGTGCCCGAATCTGTTCACCGGCGGCTACAACTATCATGGCAAGCATGAGTTTGTGACGCTGGAAGGGATGGAAAAAGCGGTGCAGGTGATTGTGCGGATTGCCGAATTAACGGCGAAGCGGTCGTAGCGTGGTTGATGCCAGTTGACGCGACGCTTATCTGGCCTACAGGACATCTGAACCGTAGGCCGGATAAGACGCGTTAGCGCCGCCATCCGGCATCGTTTCAATGTTATCCTTCGAAGAACCAGTACCCGCTGTTGACCAGGGCTGCCAGCATCGCGAGGAACGATGGATCTTCCAGTGCGTCACCAAAGTTCTCTGCAGTCAGCACGATATGGCTGGCAAGGGCTTCCAGCGCCGGACGGTGCGGAGAATCAATTCTCTCGCCGTTGGCATAAACGTCATCACCCACACGCAGTACCCGTAACCCCCCCAGACGCACCAGCACATCGCCTTGTTTCAGGGCATCGTAGATTTCATCAGGTTGATACGGCGGCTCCGGCGGCGCAATATCCAGTTCATGACGCGACTGGGAGATAAACTCGCCAAACCACTGTTTGAAATGCTCCGGCTGATTAATCAGATCCAGCATCATAGTGCGCAGTTTGTCCATCTCTTGCGGCAGGACGTCAGCAGGATGCTCACGTGACGGCATCTCCGGGTCGCTGTAATAAGTACTGCCCAGCTCACGTTGCAGGACGTAGTCGGCAAACCCGCTGATCAGTTCACGGGTGTTTGGCGCGCGGAAACCGACGGAATAGTTCATCGCGTTTTCCAGCGCATAGCCTTCATGCGGGAATCCTGGCGGAATGTAGAGAATATCGCCCGGCTCCAGTTCTTCATCGATGATGGCTTCAAAAGGATCGACCTGCAGCAGGTCCGGATGCGGGCAGTGCTGCTTCATCTGCAACTTCTCACCCACGCGCCAGCGACGACGACCGGTTCCCTGAATGATAAACACATCATACTGATCGAGATGGGGACCTACGCCGCCGCCAGGGACCGAGAATGAGATCATCAGATCGTCGATACGCCAGTCAGGCAGGGCGCGGAAGGGGCGCATCAGCGCGGCGGTTGGCTCATGCCAGTGGTTCACCGCCTGCACCAGTAACGACCAGTTATTCTCGCCGAGATGGTCATAGCTTTCGAACGGACCATGGCTTACCTGCCATTTGCCATCCTGATGGCTTACCAGGCGGCTATCGACTTCACTTTCCATCGCCAGCCCTGCCAGTTCGTCAGGGGAGAGGGGATCGATGAAGTTATTAAAGCCGCGTTTTAACACCACTGGGCGCTTTTGCCAGTGACGTTCAAGAAATTCGGGCCAGTTGAGTGTTAATTGGTATTCCATATTGAGCTTCCACAGGCTGGGGCGGGTATCTGTCACCGATTATAACGGATGCTTAACCAGATGCGTGCAGTTGGCTCATATTTATTACATTTTGGTTTAGTCGTCTTTCGGCCCCGGCTGTTGATGTCCAAAAATGACTTCCATACGTGCACCGCCGAGCAGGCTGTCGCTGGCAACGATTTTGCCATCGTATTGCTCGGTAATTTCTCGCGCCACGGCCAACCCGACCCCTTGCCCCGGACGCATCGTATCCACGCGTTGACCGCGGTCAAAGACCAGATCGCGCTTGCTGAGTGGGATCCCTGGACCGTCATCTTCCACCACGATGTACAGATGATCGTCGGTCTGGCGGGCAGAAATCTCAACAAACTCGAGACAGTACTTGCAGGCGTTATCCAGCACGTTGCCCATCACCTCGACAAAATCGTTCTGCTCGCCGACAAAGCTGATTTCCGGTGAGATATCGAGGCTAATGTTCACGCCTTTACGCTGATACACTTTGTTCAGCGCCGAGGTGAGATTATCCAGTAGCGGTGCGACCGGATGCAGCTCGCGGCTCAGCAGGACACCCCCGCCGCGCATACTGGCGCGATGCAGATAGTAGCCGATTTGCTGTGAAATCCGGCTGATCTGTTCGAGCATTACCGGTTCTGCCTCGCTGACGCTCATCTTATCGCTACGCATCGAACGCAACGTACTTTGCAGCACGGCGAGCGGCGTCTTCAGGCTGTGGGTGAGATCGGTCAGCGTGGTGCGGTATTTGTCATAACGTTCGCGCTCGCTTTTCAACAGGCGGTTCAGGTTACGCACCAGGCTGGTCAATTCCCGCGTCGTTGCAGGGTTAAGCTGTTCGCGGTGGTGTTCTTCCAGTTCGCGCACCTCACGAGCCAGTGCCTCAATGGGGCGCAAACTCCACCAGGCCGCCACCCAGAGCAGGGGAATGACCAGCAACAGGTTGGCAGCCAGCACATAAATAAACCAGCTCCAGACCATATACGAGCGTTTAAGCTCAATCGGAATGGTGTCTACTACCACAATCGTCAGTTGCGGCATGCGCGCGGTAGCCGGGTAGACGTTAACCGCCACCGAGTGGGTCATTTCGGCGTCGTCGTCATCTTCCCGAACCTCTTTCAATCGTTCCTGAACGGAGTGATCGTCATTGAGCAGCGAGCTGCTGGCGCCGATGTCGGCTTCTATTTCATGAAAACCATTGCTTTTCAGCCAGTCGGGCTGAATCAGTCTGACCAGCCAGGGGACGTTACGCTGGGCCCACAGCAGTTTGCCGTTCTCATCATAGATCAACGACATCGTGGGACTCTGCATGTCGAGGTGCTCGGGAAGTTCGACGTGGATCTTATTACCTTCCCATTTTGCAAGCGTATAAAAGAGATTACTTTCGCCGCGCAGCAGACGAAACGTGGTCTTATCGAAACTCACGCTGTAGCCGACCAGCGCAACCATGCCATAGGCCAGAGAAAGCACCAGCACTACGCCTGCGGTGGCCAGCAGAAAACGCAGGCGCAGTGACAACGGAAAAAGATGACGCAACAGTTTATTCATCAGCGCAATTCAAAAAGATATCCCTGACCCCGCACAGTGGTAATGACTTCATCCGGATACTGCGCCTGTATTTTTTTACGCAGACGGCCCATCAGCACGTCGATAGTGTGGCTTTCACGTAGTTCGGCGTCCGGATACAGCTGCAACATCAGCGAGTCTTTGCTGACCACTTTGCCATTATTGCGGATCAGCGTTTCCATGATGGTGTACTCAAACGCGGTCAGTTTGATCACTTCATCATTGACCGAGAGTTCGCGGCGCGAGAGATCAACCTGAAAAGGCGGAATAGAGATAATCTGCGAAGCGTGGCCGCTGTTACGGCGCATCAGCGCCTGCATCCGCGCGGCGACTTCCTCAATATGAAACGGCTTGGTGACGTAGTCATCTGCACCTGCGCTCAGCACTTCCACTTTGTCCTGCCAGCTTTCACGGGCGGTCAGGACGAGAACCGGGAGAGAAACGTCATTGCTCCGCCAGCGGCGGATCAGTGAAAGTCCATCTTCATCCGGAAGACCCAAATCGACGATAGCGATGTCAGGCAAGTGTTCGTTAAGGTAATAATCGGCCTCTTTGGCATCTTCGGCGTCGTCAACCTGATGTCCGGCATCCTGAAGCTGAACTTTCAGGTGATGACGTAATAACGCATTATCCTCAACAACCAGTACACGCATCATCTTTTCTCACTCTATTTACGGTATGAATAGTTTAACGCTGATTATGTAAGTTGAAACCAGCACAATGAAATTAAATGACTTTTTTATCAGGCCCCGCCCTTGGGATAATCCCTGGAGCAATGCTGTTGGCATTTGATTATTCCGCAGGCTGACCTGGTCCTGGGTCATGTCACCAATCCACGTAGAATAAACCTCGTAGACCATGCGTGCATCTTCATGCCCCATCGAGCGGGCAATGAATGAAGGATTCGCTACGGCTATCTGCATCCAGCCAGCATAAGTAAGCCGTGACTGACAGGCATTTCTCTGCCTGATACCTGAAAGTTTAGTACCACGTTTCCCGCCACAGGAAATCGAGTATTTGGGAAAGAAACCTTCTTTAGTATATGAACCCGATCCGGGGATAAAGACAACGCGACGTTCTTATGCCAGCAACCGTTATGGGCGGAACACACAAATGTTTATTCGTCTGGTCTCTGGATACATGGATCTCACCTTTTTCAGGTCTACATCCTCCCAGGCCAGCGCACATATTTCCCCTGGTCTTATCCCCGTGTGTGTTGCCACTATAATGATGAAGGCAAGTTTGTGGGGAAGTGCCAAGATCAGCGCCTGATACTCATGAAGTAAAAGTGGATCGGGATCTGCTTTAACGAGCTGGAGCCTCGATACCCCCTCATAAGGTGCATGTAATATAAACTGACTTCTGTTCGCAAGCTTCAGCATTTACGATAAAACTGCCATTTGTTTATTTACTGTTGAAGGGGAGCGACCTTTTTTGATGAATTCTGGCATTGCAGGGTTACCCTATATTGCCATGCAGACGGACAGGCATGATGGACAGGACTGTCCGGGGAAATGTACGGTCAGGTTATAGTATTCGCGGTCACTTAATCTTTCTCACAGATAACTGAGGGAGTGAAACTTATCGGGAAACCTCACCTGTATCTCCATGGATTATAGGTCGCGGTGAGGGCGGAAAGCATATAAAAGTGTGCGGACTGCCACTTATCAGCGACAGCCCCGCAGATACTTATCGTTATGTTTTGGCGGATGATTAAAAGAGGAAGGTCACAGAACCATTGACAAATGAATAATCTTTTCCAGTTTTAAACTCCGGTGATACACGATTAAAAGATAAGGTGAAAGCGACCGGAGAATAACCTAAAGTGGCTCCGATGCGATATTCATCAACGGTATGATTAAGGGAGACGGTTTCATTTCGGGTCTGAAGCGTTTTTCCTTGTAATGTATAGTTACGGTCAACTTCCCGACGTTCCATCCCGGCAAATATCTTGTATATTAAACCATCATTTTTTGATGTATGCATTAACCCACGAGTCGCAAGCAGACCATACCCGTTATCTGAGTTCAGGATTTTGTCATTGCCTATGGCAAGCGTTGCACCGTATCCTACATATTCAAAAAGATTTCCGCTTACCGCGGATATTTCTGGATAAATACCAACATTCGTTCCCAGGATATCCACATCAGGAGTCAGCGATAGCATTCCTTTAACCGTATACCCATAGCGATTTTCGATTTGATCATCCCATGCTTGATATTTTTCAGCATTAATCATTTGATGAGCTTTATTCTGGACTTGTTGACCGCCAGCATCTGGTCCAATCACGCCGACGTCTGTCCCCAGGCGATAGCGAAACCAGCTATTTGCTACAGAATTCCATTCAACACCCGTGTACAGAAAGGCACTAAAAGCTCTGTCTCCGGTTATTGCTGTCGGTAACCGCTTGTTGTCTCCTGATGGTGAGTAAATATCTTGTGCGATATGAAACGATAACTGGCTTGAGTCTGTAACATCATGGCTATAACCCAGGAAGAGACCTTGTGTATAATCATCGCGAGCTTCATCTTTATGACTATAAATTTTGTTAAGCGCAGGCTGAAAGATACCTGCGTCATCATTTGACAATGATAATGCGATGCTATCAGCCTGAACAACAGGTGTCATGAAAAACATTGTGAATAACGCAATGCGGGTTAATGACTTATTCATAAGCAGCCTCCTGAGAATTTCCCTTTTTTAATCGGCCAGGTATTACTTCTTTCATAAATTAACATAAAATAAACACCTTCCTTTCTGCAATAAAATGTGGTTAATGTGTTATTTTTTTATCGCTTTATATGGCTTATGTGTGGTAAAAGTTTTTTCAGGAGGGATGGATATGAACAGTCATGCACTTTTGAAAAACTCTTCCGTATTTATTGCATATATGGGATGTTCTTGATGGAGTTGTGCGTTTTTACGGGTAGTGTATTTCTTTCTTTTTTCTGTAAAGCAGAAAGATAAATGAGTGTTATTCCTGTCCTGAAGCGCGGGATATGATGCATGTCATCGACTCTACTGCAATGAATATGTTCATTTTGGTTATGCTTTTTTATGCAAAAAAAACCGCATATTGCTATGCGGTAAACCATTGGGAAGAATATTAAACACATCTGAATTTCGCAAGAACACTGTAATAAATAACGAAGGTTTATTCAATGTGTCATAGGCTAATTATGCTGATCTTTTCATATTATTATCATTTTGTTTCTTTTTTGCGTGATGATAGAGTGTAACATGGATATGAGAACACACTATTTTATCAATCCGTACGGACAAATGGCTATTCTGCAGTGTAGAGCACTTGTACATTGGGCTCCTTTAATGCTTTTCCTTCCAGGACATTCATTGCTGCACTCGATTATTTTCCAGAAGGTCTTGTTAAAGGGAGTGACGTTATAAATTGTCAATGGAAAAAATTTCCCGTCAATGTAAATCCCTGAGTCAGTTTGCGAGACACTGGAACCTGGAGGAAGGAAAACATCAGATTCATACCAAATAATAAGTTTTATTTTACACCAGAGGATTGAAAATGAAATTCCACTCGAAGAACAGACAATAGTGTCAACAACTAACCATTCCATATTAGAGACCTTAACATTAATAATGACAATTTTTCATAAATGAAAAGTGTAGTTGCTTTTTGATAACTCATTGAAAAAGATCATTTTTTTGATTGTGTTTTTGTTCGTGAGTTATTGATTTTATTATTATAACGATCTTTCATTGTATCTTTTTGTTTCACTTTTTTAATATTTGTTTTTCTTTTTTATAAGTCTTTATAAAATTAGTGGTCAAATTATAAACATAGATTTTTTCAGGGTGAGAGGGAATTATTTAATCTGTGATACCCCTATTTGTCATTGTGCATAGTGACATGCCTTATCCTTTTCTTTAGAGATGGTGATACAGCCTGTATGTTGAAGGTCGATTCTTATGACTAGTACAAATTATGTTGCACCTGGAAGGCCAGTTATCACGTTAAGTCGTGGTTATGTCTCTCGTGGGCGCTAATGGAAGAAGGCTTTCGCGTAGTGAAAAATAACGGCGTCGGCCTGGTAGTGGTCTCTCTTTCTTATGCGATGAGGTTCATTGGAATAGTGGCGTGGGATGAATGTTTATGTGATAAGATGATTATACAGTAATCCCTATGTTAACTATTTATGGTTCATTAACTATAAGGTTGGCTGGCAATGAATACGCTACTTTTTCGATTAATAATGTTTATATTCATGTTTGGTTCTTTCCCATTACAGGCGGAAGTGCCAGATGACATGAAGCTTGAACGAGTTGTGATAGTAAGTCGCCACGGTGTAAGAGCACCAACAAAGTTCACCCCATTGATGCAGGAAATCACACCTTACCATTGGCCGCAATGGGATGTTCCCCTGGGCTGGTTGACGGCTCGGGGTGGTGAGCTCGTCACCGAAATGGGACGATATCAACAAAAAGTATTAATCGATAACGGCGTTCTGGAAAGTAACGTATGTCCGTCACCAGAACAGGTGGCAGTTATTGCCGATACCGATCAGCGCACTCGTAAAACCGGTGAGGCATTTCTGGCTGGATTTGCGCCGGGATGTATAAATAAGGTTCATTATCAAAAAGATCACGATAAAAAAGATCCTCTTTTTAATCCAGTAAAAATGGGGGTGTGCGCTTTTAATGTACAAAAAACTCAGGAAGCGATTCTGACACGTGCCGAAGGAAACATTGAACGGTACACTCAGCGTTATGACTCTGCATTCCGTACTCTGGAACAGGTTCTCAATTTCTCTCGGTCAGCAGCATGCCGATCAACCAGCCAGTCTGGTTGTACGCTACCAGGAACCTTACCTTCAGAACTCAGGGTTTCTGCGGATAACGTTGCATTATCTGGCGCGTGGAGTCTTTCTTCCATGCTGACGGAAATATTTCTATTGCAAGAGGCGCAGGGAATGCCAGAGGTTGCGTGGGGACGAATTCACGGGGAGAAAGAATGGACAGCATTATTAAGTCTGCATAATGCTCAGTTTGACCTTTTGCAAAGAACTCCCGAAGTTGCCCGCAGCAGAGCAACACCATTACTCGATTTGATCAGCGAAGCATTAGTGAGTGATGGGTCAACAGAAAATCATTACGGAATTAAATTACCCGTCTCATTATTGTTTATTGCTGGTCATGATACCAATCTTGCAAATCTCAGTGGGGTATTTGATCTTAACTGGTCTCTACCTGGGCAGCCAGATAATACACCTCCTGGCGGGGAGCTGGTTTTCGAAAGATGGACGCGAGTGAGTGATAACACTGACTGGATTCAAATTTCGTTTGTTTATCAGACTCTTCAACAAATGCGTGAGTTTATACCTTTTTCATCTTCGTCTCTCCCAAACAAGATTGTGCTTACGTTGCCCTCTTGTCAGGATAAAAATCCTGAGGGTATGTGTCCATTAAAGCATTTTATTGACATTGTGCAGACAGCACGTATTCCACAATGTGCAGTGATGGCTGATGTAACCCGTTAAATATAATTCGTAGAGAATAGGGAGATTAAGAACGGTAGTGGCAAACAGGTGAACGTTTAAAAGCGAAGTTTTGGGAATTTCAGGTGCGCATTTTGGGGCAGGATTTGGGAGCAAATCCTTCTCTAATGTCTCGGTATTAATATAATGTTTTGTTTTGATACTGTTTTTTGTCTGCGTAGTTTGTGCTGATGATGGTGTTGTGGGGATCAATATTTCGTAAACCGGGGAAGGGACGTGCCGGGGGCGGCGCGAGCCATGCGCGAAAGTTGGCCCGGTGACGTCGTGTCACCGGGCAAGTGATTATTTCAGCTCATCCACCATGGTGATGGCTCGACCAATATAATTGGCCGGAGTCATGGCTTTCAGGCGGGTTTTCTCGTCATCCGGCAGCGGCAGGCTGTCGATGAATTGCTTCATGCCTTCCGCGTCGACACGTTTTCCACGGGTTAACTCTTTCAGCTTTTCGTACGGCTTTTCAATACCGTAACGACGCATCACGGTCTGGATCGGTTCTGCCAGTACTTCCCAGTTATGATCCAGTTCGTCCAGCAGATGGTCGCGGTTCACTTCCAGCTTGCTCACCCCTTTCAACGTGGACTGGTAGGCGATCAGCGCATAGCCGATACCCACACCCAGGTTACGCAGAACGGTGGAGTCCGTCAGATCGCGCTGCCAGCGGGAAACCGGCAGTTTGCTCGCCAGATGTTGCAATACCGCATTAGACAGACCCAGGTTGCCCTCGGAGTTTTCGAAGTCGATTGGGTTCACTTTGTGCGGCATGGTGGAAGAACCAATCTCACCGGCAATGGTTTTCTGTTTGAAGTGGTTCAGCGCGATGTAGCCCCAGACGTCACGATCGAAATCGATCAAAATGGTGTTAAAGCGGGCGATGCAGTCAAACAGTTCGGCAATGTAGTCGTGCGGCTCGATCTGTGTGGTGTACGGGTTCCACTGGATACCCAGCGAGGTGACGAACTCTTCGCTGAACTGATGCCAGTCTACTTCCGGGTAAGCGGCGATGTGGGCGTTATAGTTGCCGACGGCACCGTTGATTTTACCGAGAATTTCCACCTGATTAAGCTGGCGGAACTGACGCTCCATACGATAAGCGACGTTGGCCATCTCTTTACCCAGCGTTGACGGCGTAGCCGGTTGGCCGTGGGTACGGGAGAGCAGGGGAATGTCGCGATACTGTACGGACAGATCTTTGACCGCGTCGATCAGTTGACGCCAGTAAGGCAGCACCACTTCATCGCGGGCGGTTTTCAGCATCAGCGCGTGAGACAGGTTATTGATGTCTTCCGAGGTGCATGCAAAGTGAATGAATTCGGATACTGCATGCAGTTCCGGCACATTCGCCACTTTTTCTTTCAGAAAATACTCAACCGCCTTGACGTCGTGGTTGGTGGTGCGCTCGATAGTTTTAATACGCGCGGCATCTTCTTCATTGAAGTTCGCGACGATAGCGTCGAGGAAACCGATTGCGTCGGCAGCAAAAGCAGGAACTTCCTTGATCGCTGCGTGCGCGGCCAGTTTTTGCAGCCAGCGTACTTCTACCTGTACGCGGTATTTCAGCAAACCGTATTCGCTGAAAATCCCGCGCAGCGCGCTGACTTTATCGCCGTAGCGTCCATCGACAGGGGAAACGGCGGTCAGTGAGGATAATTCCATAGGTCACAACTCCGGGGTTAAATGAGCAAGAATTTGTTTTGCCTGAGTGGTCAGGCGATTACGAGAAAACATGAGCTGCAGACGTCCACCGCCAACCTGGTGCCAGAGCACGGCAGCGCGAATGCCGGCCAGAAGCGAGGCGCGAACCTTGGCCTGTACCTGCGGGCTCTGCAATACAGCAGGGGAACCGGTCACCTGAATGCGCGGACCGAGCGGGCTGATGACATCGACATAAATTCCGGCCATCGCGCTCATCAGCGTTTCGGATTGCAGATCAAAGTGATCGAGCTGGCGTTGCAGGCCGTTGATCCGCTCGCCCAGTGTATCCAGAGCACCTTTGGCGGCGGTGAGTTTACGCTCGAGTACCATCAGACTTAGCGTGTAGCGGGTCAATTCCGCGTTCAGCCCCTGACGGCTGCTGGCATTCAGTACGCCGAGCAGGGTTTCCAGGCCGAGACGCAGATTCGCCTCGCTGCCGCCGAACACGCCCAGCGTTGAGCTGGGGTTCATATCGATAACGCTGTTCAGTGAGACGTGGAGCGCATCGGCATCACAATGTCCCTGGTGCGCCAGTTGTTGCACCAGGCGTGCAGACTGGCAGATCCCAGCCAGTGCGAGGGTGATGTCATAATAATTCTTTGCCACGGTCACTGCTTCCTTGTATCAGTCTGTTAAGAATAATTATACCGGCAGGGGCAGTCGCTGCTCGATAATACCGCCGCCGAGGCACACTTCGCCGTTATAGAAGACCGCTGACTGGCCCGGCGTGACGGCGGCAACCGGCTCGTCAAACATCACTTCTACGCGTTCGGCGTCCAGCGCTTTGACGGTGCACGGAATATCAGTCTGGCGGTAGCGGGTTTTCACTGTGCAACGCATTGTGCCGGTGAACGGCAGGCGATCAACCCAGTGTAGTTGCTGCGCAATCAGGCCGACGGACATCAGACGCGGATGCTCATGACCCTGAGCGACCACCAGAATGTTGTTCTCAACGTCTTTATCCACCACATACCACGGATCTTCCGTGCCTTCTTTGGTGCCACCGATGCCAAGACCTTTACGCTGACCTAGCGTGTGGTACATCAGCCCCTGATGCTGACCAATCTCTTCGCCGTCCACGGTAATGATTTTACCCGGCTGCGCTGGCAGATAACGGCCCAGAAATTCGCGGAACTTACGTTCGCCGATAAAGCAAATGCCGGTAGAATCTTTTTTCTTCGCGGTAACCAGTCCCAGGTCTTCGGCAATTTTGCGCACCTGCGGTTTTTCCAGTTCGCCGACCGGGAACAGACTTTGTGCGATCTGCTCATGGCCCAGCGTGTAGAGGAAGTAGCTCTGATCTTTATTGCTATCTAAGCCGCGAAGCAGGCGACTTTTGCCGTCGACATCTGCCCGGCGGACATAATGCCCGGTAGCGATATAATCAGCGCCCAGATCTTCTGCAGCGAACTCCAGGAAGGCTTTAAATTTGATCTCTTTATTGCACAGAATATCCGGATTCGGCGTACGGCCAGCTTTGTACTCTTCAAGAAAGAGCTCAAAGACGTTATCCCAGTATTCTGCGGCAAAGTTTACGGTATGCAGTTCAATGCCGAGCTTGTCGCAAACGGCCTGAGCGTCAGCCAGATCGGCGGCCGCTGTGCAATATTCCTCACCGTCGTCCTCTTCCCAGTTCTTCATGAACAGGCCTTCTACCTGATAACCCTGTTGTTGCAACAGCCAGGCGGAAACGGAGGAATCGACACCGCCGGACATGCCGACGATCACTTTTTTTGGGCTTTCTGACATTGGAATACTCACGACATTGAACTTCAAGGCGGCGTATTCTATCACGCACCCCTTTTAGTTGACACCCTCTGTAAACGGCCAGTTAAATGCGCCGATCGTCTCCAGTGGGTAACGCACGCCGTTTTGATAGCAACGAACACTTTCGGCAACCAGCGGAGAACGCAGGTTTGGGGCGGTAAGGATGGTGTCGGCGCTCACCCACCGGCAGCAGTCGATATCGCTGTCATGGGGTTCGGTGTCGCACATATTGGCAAGTTCAATCGAAAACAGGAAACGCAAAAACGGCGTATTGTCCGGCGCAATCCACTGATGCATGCGAATGAAGTGCTGAGGCTGCGCCTGGATGCCGGTCTCTTCCCACAGTTCACGCGTGGCGGCCTGGACTAACGTTTCGTCGGCTTCCAGATGTCCGGCGGGCTGGTTCCACAGCGCTTTACCGTTGATGGTCTCTTCAACGATTAAAAACTTATCCTCTGCATGGACGATGCAGGCGACCGTGACGTGCGGTTTGAACATGATTTATCCTTTCTTTTGATCAGTGACATCCCGCCATTCACCGTTGCTCAGGTTTCCCAGGGTGTAATCACCCATCGCATAGCGGATCAGGCGCAGCGTGGGGAAGCCAACATGCGCGGTCATTCTCCGCACCTGGCGGTTACGTCCTTCATATAAGGTCACTTTCAGCCAGGCGGTGGGGATGCTTTTACGTTCGCGAATCGGCGGATTGCGCGGCCACAGCCACTCAGGTTCCTCGACGATCTCAACTCCTGCGGGCAGGGTAGGACCATCGTTCAGCGTCACGCCATTGCGCAACGCTTCCAGCGCTTCCGCTGTCGGTTCGCCTTCCACCTGTACATAGTAAATTTTCCCGGTGCGCTTGCCGGGTTGTGTCAGACGCGCCTGCAATGCGCCGTCATTGGTGAGCACCAGCAACCCTTCGCTGTCTCTGTCGAGACGACCTGCGGCATATACGCCCTGCACAGGAATAAAATCTTTTAACGTGCGGCGTCCGGCCTCGTCGGTAAATTGTGGCAAAACATCGTAAGGTTTATTGAACAAAACCACGCGTTTTGGCTGGTTTTCTTTCCGGGGCTTAGTGACTTGTCGTTGGCTGAATCGCTCAACCCGGTGATTTCTAAAAGAAGTTTTTTGCATGGTATTTTCAGATCTTATCAATTGCCGCATTATAGCCTAATAACGAGTGTCTTTCATGGCAGCGAACATTAGGGTAGTATTGACATGCTCATTACAAAACATTAACAAAAAATTGCTCTAACGCAGTCGTGCAGCAGGACGCAAAGGCACATGCAGCGCGATGACAGACGAGCAAACCAGAAGCGCTCGAAGGAGAGGTGAATGGAAAGCAAAGTAGTTGTTCCGGCGGAAGGTAAGAAGATCACCCTGCAAAACGGCAAACTCAACGTTCCTGAGAATCCGATTATCCCGTTTATCGAAGGCGACGGTATCGGTGTTGACGTAACCCCTGCCATGCTGAAAGTGGTCGATGCCGCTGTCGAGAAAGCCTATAAAGGCGAGCGTAAAATCTCCTGGATGGAAATTTACACCGGTGAGAAATCTACCCAGGTATACGGCCAGGACGTCTGGCTGCCAGCTGAAACCCTGGATCTGATTCGTGACTACCGCGTGGCGATTAAAGGCCCGCTGACTACCCCAGTCGGTGGCGGTATTCGCTCTCTGAACGTTGCGCTGCGTCAGGAACTTGACCTGTACGTCTGCCTGCGTCCTGTTCGTTACTATCAGGGCACTCCAAGCCCGGTTAAACATCCGGAACTGACCGACATGGTTATCTTCCGTGAAAACTCAGAAGACATTTACGCCGGTATTGAGTGGAAAGCGGATTCTGCAGATGCGGAAAAAGTGATCAAATTCCTGCGTGAAGAGATGGGCGTGAAGAAAATTCGCTTCCCTGAACACTGCGGTATCGGTATCAAACCATGCTCCGAAGAAGGGACCAAGCGTCTGGTTCGCGCGGCGATCGAATATGCAATCACTAACGACCGTGACTCTCTGACCCTGGTGCATAAAGGCAACATCATGAAGTTCACCGAAGGCGCGTTCAAAGACTGGGGTTACCAGTTAGCGCGTGACGAATTCGGCGCTGAACTGATCGATGGCGGCCCGTGGATGAAAATCAAGAATCCAAATACCGGCAAAGAGATCGTGGTCAAAGATGTGATCGCTGATGCGTTCCTGCAACAGATCCTGCTGCGCCCGGCGGAATACGATGTGATTGCCTGTATGAACCTGAACGGTGACTACATTTCTGACGCCCTGGCAGCACAGGTAGGTGGTATTGGTATCGCCCCAGGCGCTAACATCGGTGACGAGTGTGCGCTGTTTGAAGCAACGCACGGTACGGCGCCGAAATACGCCGGCCAGGACAAAGTGAACCCGGGCTCTATCATCCTGTCCGCTGAGATGATGTTACGCCACATGCAGTGGTTCGAAGCCGCAGACCTGATTGTTAAAGGGATGGAAGGCGCGATTGCCGCGAAGACCGTGACCTATGACTTCGAACGTCTGATGGAAGGCGCTAAGCTGCTGAAATGTTCAGAGTTTGGTGACGCGATCATCGCGAATATGTAATAGCGATAATTGTTAAATCTATTAACGGGAGCGTAACGCTCCCGTTGTTTTTTGTTAGTCTGCTAACGGTTATCAAAATTTTATCAAAACTAGTTATCAAAACCCCCTGGTAGTCTGGGGGAGGCTGGTCGATCAGATGACAGCTCCACTGCCCGGTTCCCATTAGGCATTTCTCAGTTTTGGTGGTGGATGCTCGTTAATAGTTAGGTCCGTTCTGTGACAGGTGCGGGCGTCTTAATGTTTGTTCAGCTAACACAAGTTGAGCGTTTCATAATGATATCTCTTTGCGGATCAGCCCAACCTGGAAGATATGTTCACCCACTTCGGTAAACCCAACCTTACGGTAAAAAGAGATGGGATTACGCATTTTACCTTTTCGGGCGAACTACATGGTCGTATCTCATCATTTGAGGTGTTCGCGCGGTCAAGATCCCTGGCGTCCCGGTTAGCCCTGCTGCAGCGACTGAGCGGGTGAATGCGTTACGTCAACATCTGCGCGCTGGCGTAACCATCGCTATCAGTGGCGATACGTATGCGGGGCTGGGATTAAATGCCGGTTGTGAGGTCTGGTACTCCGTATGTGGTGGGGCTGTTCCTGAAATGGCGAAACAAATCACTGAAGCTACGGCGGCAAACGCTCATCAACGCGTTATTGCCCATGTACAAGGGCGCTTGAGCTGAAGTCATTTCCCCGCAGGACTGGCAGTCTGTCGTCCTTTTGAAACCAGGCAGGAGATCGGTCATCTTCGCATGTTTGAAACAACAACTTTAGGCCGTTTTTCGCTCATAAGGAACAATCCTGCTCATCTCTCCCACATTAAGGAGATTGGAGTATGAACAGCGTCACTCAGGGTGAGATCATGGACGAACGGTGATGGCATCAGGGATGGTGAAAGACCAGCGAATAACCCTGCTCGTGCCAATGCTGAAGCAATTCCTGCTGGCGGCGGGTCGGTTCGATGCCGGTCCAGACAAACAACTGTTGTCCAGGAAAGAGTTCCGGACGTGGAGAATCCAGCGGTTCAGCCAGTACGGCGATGTGCCAGCCTTGCTGAGACAAACGCCAGGCTTCCAGCCACAGACGTGCGCGGTCTTCGGTATCCCAGCCAATCAACAACGCATCTTTGCCTGCTTTTTTGCGGGCTTCGGACATACAGGCGGTCACAAATTCAATCAGCACGCCATCAAGCAAGCTGCACATGATGCGGGCTGTATTATGGTCGAGGCTAAGGCGTTGGCGTACGGGAACGAAAATGTGATCGATAAGATCGTCTGAAGTATGCTCACGGGCAAGAGCACCGATTTTGGCCCGTAACCTGTCCGGATGAGCAAAACGCAGCACGCCCATCATTTCTTCCTGCAAAGTGGTCCAGTCATTATGGGTTGCCACAGTGCTTTGTTCCAGCAACACTTTGACCTTGCTTACCGGCACACCGCTTTTAATCCATCGCTTGATCTCTTCAATGCGCTGGATATCGTCTTCATCAAACTGACGATGGCCGCCTTCGCTGCGCCGGGGCTTTAACAATCCATAGCGCCGTTGCCAGGCGCGCAGGGTAACGGGGTTGATACCGCATCGTTCAGCGACATCGCCTATGCTGTAAAATCCCATAGTGTCCCTCATACGTGGACCGAATCGTTCCTTACAAACTAACGAATCAGCCGTGTTTGTACAATTTATTGTTTATTGTACAACAGCCTCGTAGTAAGCCTAGCTAAAAATAATGAACGTCAGGTAAACAAGACTGATGAGACAGGAAACGTGTACAGCATCCCCTGATGGTGTAGCGAGGTTCACCTGCCGCCATGAATACAGCAGGTGAAATAAGAGGATTACAGCGGTGTTTTTTTCTCAGGCCATGCAACCGGTGGAATTCCACAGAAGCAAGGCGCGGCAAAAAGATGCCCCTGGAACTGAGAAATACCCGCCGATTCCAGCCACATCCATTCTTCGGGCTTTTCAACCCCGACGGCTGATATCGCAATTTCCAGAGACGCACAGCACTTAATCATGGCCTGGATGATGGCCTGTCGTGGGCCGCTTTTATGAACATCGCAAATGAGGTCGCGATTAATTTTGATGCGATCGGGTTGGAACTGCGCCAGCAGCCGCAGACCGCCAAAACCGGCACCAAAGTGATCGAGGGCGATACTGATCCCAGATGATTTCAGGGTTCTCACCGTCTCCGTAAAGGCTTCAAACTCGGAGATAACCTCGCGTTCAGTGAACTCAACGATGATCTGTTCCGGAACAAGACCACTGTCAGCAATGGCATTGAGCAAATAGCTGGCTGCATCCGGCACCTTCACCAACGTCATGGGCAACAGATTCACGGACAAAACCTGATCGCGCAGACCCAGTGAGGTCGCCAGTGTAAAAGCGACTTTCTTACTTTCCAGGTCGGCCAGATAAATATCGTCGCCCTTAATATTGTCAAAATAGCGCTGTGGCGAATCACCCGAACGGGTACGCAGCAGCGCTTCCAGAGAGACAATTTCCTGAGCAAAAGGATCGATGATGGGCTGAAAAGCAAAGCTGCAATTGGCCTCCTCACTGACTGACGTCAGGGGAATCGTGCGAGCGGATTCGGTCGCAATAAAATCCCACGTGTCAGAGGGAGGGATCTCAAAATAGTTCTCTTTTTCAGTGGCTTCCACGAAGGTGCGGAAGAACTGCAGCGCACGGTCGTTGTAGGTAAGTTGGTATCGGGATGTGCCCTTATCGAGAATGGTCTGTAATACCTCCTCCCGATCATGTTCCCGTAAATCAAATAGCTCCATTCCCACTTTCCCAAAGCGGCGGGAGGGACCGTGATCGCACAGCAGTTCGACAACATTATAGTGGCGCTTGTCTTCACAAATCGCCTGATAAATAGCCCTTACGTTTTCATCAGGGCCTTCAAGCAGCTGAAAAAAATGTGTGCCGTTAAACAGCAAAATGCCTGTCACGTCAGCACGCCCATTTGTAAGGTTAGCGGCGGCGACCATACTTTCGAGTGCCTTCACCGGGACGTCATCACAGAGATGACTGCGGTAGATAATGGTAGTGAGCATGATTTTCCGGCATTGAGGAATGATGTTTAACCCTAACAGAACGGAGGAGATATAACACATTAAATTAACGAAAGTTTTACTTAAAAGTGGCAGGTGTGGTTGGAAGTGGAGGATAGCGATGGCATCACCAAAAAATGAGCCTCAAAGTAGTGTACAGATAACTATCAGAACAATACCTATGTATAAGTTATAACTTATTGAAAATAAATCATTAGCACTTTTTGTTAAAAATGAAATCATGCATTTGTACAGGTTTTATGTACAATTTTTCTAACTTTGAATAACGCAGCATTAACCTTTTACTGATTCGCACAGGAGAGACTCATGCAGCAAAATGGTTACATTTCAGATACAGCTAACGCCATTGCACAGTATTTCAGTAAGGCCAATTTGCCGACTCAGCAGGAAACATTGGGGCAGATTGTGGTGGAAATTCTAATGGACGGGCGCAATCTGAATCGCAAGACACTGTGTACAAAATTACTTGGTCGTCTGGAAAAAGCGACCTGTGTAGAAGAGGAGGGTCATTATAACGCGCTGATTGGTTTGCTTTTTGAGCGCTGAGCCCTCGTATTAAAATCGTGAATCAACATGATGCTGTGTTCCTGTCCTTGGCGACACGGCAGAAGAGAGAATGATGATGAACAGAAGTGACATTGAACAACTCACAGACGAACTTATCGGCCAGGCAGTGTTGACGCTGCTGAAACGTAAAGCGGCGTTGAATTCAATGGCCCTGGTCACTCAACTCCGCGTTATGCAGGAAACTGAAATGGACGCCCGTCGTCGAGAGGTATTTCCGCTAATTATTTCTTACATTGAAGCGGTGATAGCTGATAAAGCAACGTCAACACCGACATCCAGACATAGCGGTCAAATGGACACCGTCCGCTCACTTTCAGGGACAACCCTGAAGCCAGGAAAAGGAAAAATTCACTAAACGCTTAACTTTTAATGATGGTGAAAATGATGAACACAGCAATCACACAACAACCTGATATTTATAGTGCTTTGCCTGATCACGTCCTTTCAGATTATTTTCGTCATGCCGGCGACGCCCTTGCTGAAGAAGCAATGGTTTTGGGCGCAGCTATACGCCATATTCTTATAAAGGGTGAGCATATTAATAACAAAAATATCATTTTATCTCTGATACAAACGCTGGAAGTCACGGATGACATCGTACATGCAGATGTGATAAGAAAAACCCTGGAAATTGTTGTCGGACATACTATAGACGATATTTGATGTATTTAACGGGGGAAGTCAATTTTCTGCTCTATTTAAATGCTCAGCGTTGGGTCAGTCGATTATTGCCGACCTTATGTTCCTGGTTTTCCTGAACTGGAAAATAAATCATGCGTAGCGAAAACTAGGTGCAGTCAGCGCATGCCGACCTCTGGTTGTCAGATAATTATCTCAGGTGGGGAATGGAAAGCATTTTAGAACACATCTCCTTTGCGAATACTGCAATACGATACGTGTTTTAACCGAGAACCAATACATTGACGTCCTGAAATATAACTGCGATCGAGGTGGCAGCAAAATTATTCTCATGACGGAAGTGACGTTTGGAACAAACGTGCAGAATGTTCAGGTGGTGCGAAGATTAAAACTCGAGGCGATTCAGTCGCTAATGTGTAATTATCCCAGAAAGCTACATCGGCTACATTTGAATCCCTTTGGAGTCTGGATAAGTCTATGTCTGTTTTTCGCTGTGAGTTCAATGGGTCGATGCAACGCTATCCTTAATCAAGGTGGCGTTGGGATGCTTAAATTTTCACAACGTTACTTTGCTCCATCCTTTGCCGCAGTCAT
Source organism: Citrobacter sp. RHB20-C16 (assembly GCF_013890155.1). Classification (NCBI taxonomy): domain Bacteria; kingdom Pseudomonadati; phylum Pseudomonadota; class Gammaproteobacteria; order Enterobacterales; family Enterobacteriaceae; genus Citrobacter; species Citrobacter sp. RHB20-C16. The sequence goes on from NZ_CP057630.1 coordinate 2,169,760, forward strand.
CGTTATAACGATCGGTTTGTTGATGCGTTTTATGGCCAGGTAGTTTTTGTATATCTAACCCTGTACTTTGTACAGACGCTCAGATAATAACCTCTGTTCATGGAAAATTGCCGGCGTTCCTTCTCCCCATTCAATGCCAGCAAGGTCTCCTGCTTTGCTAAAATTGATGCGTCGCATGCCGTAGTTCGAAGCCGCAGACGCGATCATCAAAAGCATGTACTCCAGATTCTGGGTTGTATGTGAACGGGAGCCATCAGGCTCCCGTTATTACGTCCGTTCCGCTATCCTATCGCCTCGCAAAGGCGCGTCTTCATATCACTATAGGCCTGTGCGGCATAGCGTTCAGCCCACGTCTGATCGTCGATCTTCTCGATATTAACCGCACAATACTTAGTTTCCGGCGTCTTTGAGATAGGGTCGAGATTATCCTGCGTGAGTTCATTACACGCGCCAATCCACCATTGATAGGTCATGTACACCGCTCCCTGATTGATGCGCCCGGAGACATCCGCCCGACTGATCACTTTTCCCCGACGTGAGCTGACCCACACCAGGTCGCGATGGCGAATTCCTGCCTTTTGCGCATCCTGCGTGCTGATCTGCACATAGCCAGGCTCATCGGCAAGCGCCTGCAGGGCGGCACAGTTGCCGGTCATGGAACGACAGGAGTAGTGACCGACTTCGCGCACCGTACACAGAACCAGCGGATAGGCCTCGTCAGGCACTTCCGCGGGTGCGCGCCACGGTGCAGCAAACAGCTTGCCTTTACCGTCTGGCGTGTCGAAGCGGCTGTTTTCATACAGATAGGGCGTGCCGGGATGGTCGAGGTCGGGGCAGGGCCACTGGATATGCCCCAGGTCGCCCATCTTTTCCCAGGTGACGCCGTAGAACAGCGGACACAGTTCACGCATCTCATCCCAGATCTGTTGATTGTTTTCATAGTGCATGGGATAGCCCATTTCACTGGCGAGCAGGCTGATAATTTCCCAGTCTCGCTTCACGTCGCCAGTGGGGTCAACGGCCTTTTCGAAACGCTGGAAGCCGCGATCGGCGCAGGTGAATACGCCGCCGTGCTCGCCCCAGGAGGTGGCGGGTAAAATGACGTCCGCCATCTCGGCGGTTTTGGTCATAAAGATATCCTGCACCACGACAAAATCCAGCGCCGCGAAACCGTCACGCACCAGCCCCAGATCGGCTTCCGTTTGCAGCGGATCTTCCCCCATGATGTAGTAGGCTTTAATTTTCCCTTCCAGCGCCAGATGCGGGACTTCGGTAATGCGTGTGCCGACCTTGTCATCCATCCGGCTGGCGTCAATGCCCCAGGCTCTGGCGAACTTCTCTCTGACGGCCGCATCGGTGACATCCTGATATCCCGGAAAAAGATTCGGTAATACGCCCATGTCGCAGGCACCCTGGACGTTGTTCTGCCCGCGAACCGGGCCGACGCCGACGTGTGGACGACCCAGGTTACCGGTCAGCAGGGCAAGGCTCGATAATCCACGCACCACGTCCACGGCCTGACCGAACTGCGTCACGCCCATTCCCCACATCACTGTCGCGGAAGGGGCGGCGGCAAAGGTCCGCATCGCCTGACGAACCTGCGACGCCGGAACGCCGGTTAAATGCTCGACCGCTTCCGGCGCATAGTCTTTAACCGTTTGCCAGTAAGCATCCAGCCCCTGCGTGTGCTTATTCACGTACTCCTTGTCGTAAAGCAGTTCGTCAATGAGGACGTAACCAAACGCATTCACCAGCGCCATGTTGCAACCGTTATTCAGTTGCAGATGCTGGTCAGCAATGCGTGCGGTTTCAATACGGCGGGGATCGCAGACGATGATCTTCGCGCCATTCTGCCGCGCTTTGATCACCCGGCGCGCCACAATTGGGTGAGAGTCTGCGCAGTTATAACCGAAGATCAGCAGACATTTTGAGTTTTCGATGTCGCTGATGGAATTACTCATTGCACCATTGCCCAGCGTTTCCTGGAGGCCAGCGACCGAAGGCCCGTGACACACGCGGGCGCAGCAGTCCACGTTGTTGGTGTTGAGAACCGCGCGGGCGAATTTCTGCATCACATAGTTGGTTTCATTGCCGGTACCGCGAGAAGAACCGGTTGTCATAATGGCGCGAGGGCCCGCGTTGTCGCGGATTTCCAGTAAACGTCGGGCGGTATAGCGGATGGCTTCATCCCAGGTGACCGGGGTAAATTTGTCGCCTTTCTGGTAGCGGATCAATGGGCGGGTGAGGCGGGGAGTCAAAAGGCGGGTATCGTTAAGGAAATCCCAACCATAGTACCCTTTCAGACAAAGTTGGTTCTGGTTAGTCACCCCCTCAGCCGCTTCAGCACGGATGATTTTGTTATTTTCAACAACAAGCTTGAGCTTGCACCCGGCCCCACAGTAGGGACAGACACTGGTGATTTTTTTCATCAATAACAGACCTGTTAAAAGCTGAAATAGCGCGAATTGTGACGAAGCCTGAGCGGAGCCGCTGAAGCTTCGGGTTGTCGTCATGACGCAGGGGATAAGCACAATACGTGCCAGAGTGGCAAAGCCTGGGCTGACGCGGAACGAGGCACAAGCTGCAGGAAAAATGACAGCGGATTCGACATAAATGACGAACGGACGTCAAAAAAAAGCCCGCACAGAGGCGGGCAAGACATACTGGAAGCAATGTGAGCAATGTCGTACTGAATACCCGAGTTATTTACTCAACTATTCAGTGATGAGAAAGATAATCTTTATCATCTAAACTTGCAACCCCAACTTTTGTGGGAGAAATCAGAAAGCTAAATTAAGTGATGTTCATCACAAACTTCAATTTCCTGACATTGTGCTATCCTTTTTAACGGCGAATAAACCGCTAACGTAAAATCGATAAGTGAGGAAAAAATGGGCATTATTTCATGGATTATTTTTGGTTTGATTGCAGGTATTCTGGCGAAGTGGATTATGCCTGGTAAAGATGGTGGTGGATTCTTTATGACGATCATTCTGGGGATCGTCGGTGCCGTAGTGGGCGGCTGGATCAGTACGCTGCTTGGTTTTGGGAAAGTCGATGGTTTTAATTTCGGCAGCTTTGTGGTGGCGGTTATTGGTGCCATCGTCGTCCTGCTTATTTACAGAAAAATCAAAAGCTAAGGCGCAATAATTGACTGACAAAAGGCGACCTGAGGGTGGCCTTTGTCATTTCAGGCCTGGCGTTACCACCAACCCAGTTCGGTACCCAGCACCACGACTATCGCGACGACAATCATAATCAGCGTCGTTTTTTTCATGATTTACGCCCCCGGTGCGGCATAGCCACCGATAAAAAACCAGGCCAAAAAAACCACGGCCGTAATAAAAATGACGACGGGAAACAGTATGCCCAGTCTCATGCGATCACCTGTCTGAATTATGCAAAGAGCTGCAAGGATAACAGGGGTTAATGGGTGACAAAAGGGGTTTTGTCCTCACGCTTTTCGCTTATTCTGCGAGTCGCCAGGACGTGACAAGTACGCTTTCGGCAGGCTATTATTTCTCAGAATTATCTTAAACACAGTCGCAAGCGCGCAACGAGAGAAGTATGTTCCAGCTAAAGCCGGGCACCCTGGCGCTGATTATTGGTGCGAAAACATCGGCCGGACGCGGCAATATCGGCAAGACGGTGGAATTGTTCCATCTCTGCCAGCCGGGTGAGGTATTTATTAATCCCATAAATGGATTTACCACCATGCTGCCGAAAGAGACGCCACGTGCGCTCTGGCTGGTGACGGGGGAGGTGGTGTCGGCAAACGGGCAGCAGGGTTTTGCCTGGGTCAGAGCGGAACACTTGATGCCTCTGTTGCCGGATATTCAGCCTGAATCGACGGTTACCCGCGAATCACAACTCGCGTAGCCAGTCTGCCAGCACAAGGGCGTGATTTTGTTCGCTGTTTTTGGCGGCGTACAGCAGCGTCAGTGTCTGCTGGCGGGCAATCTGCGCCAGCCGCTCGCCTTCCTTCTTCTGCGTGACAAGTTCAGCGCGGTACTGCTCAGTAAAATGCTGAAAATCGATCGTTTCTGCGTGAAAAGCTTTGCGCAGCTCTGTCGAGGGAGTGAGCGCTTTGACCCACTCATTGAGCACGAGATCCGCTTTTTTGATCCCGCGTGGCCACAGTCGGTCAACCAGCACCCGGTAGCCGTCGCTGTCTTCTGCCGGGTCGTAGACGCGTTTACACTGAATATTCATGTTTGTCATTCTCCTCAATCCAGGCGCAAAACTCATCGAGCTGTTGGTCGGAAAAAACCGTGATTCCGTGCTGGCGTAGCAGCGCGGTGGCCACTCCCATACCGGGATGACGTTGTCCGCTGAAGCTGCCGTCGTAGATAAACTGACTGCCGCATGTTGGGCTGCCGTCGGTGAGTAGCGCAACGTCACAGCCGGTCTCCTGTGCCGTGCGCAGCGCCAGCCAGGCGGCAAGCTGATAGTGCCCGGTGACATCTTGACCGTTCTTTTCCACAATGGATGCGCGCTCGTGCATCACATCGTTGCCATCGGCCCGAACAATTTCCGCCGGTGGGCGTGGTGTCGGCAAGCCTGCGGCCAGTTCAGGGCAATGGATGACCAGACGCTGTTCTGCCTGCAAACGCGCCAGTATCGCAGCGGGATGCGCTTTCTCGCTGCCGTTATAACGCACCTTCAGCCCCATCAGGCAAGCGCTCACTAAAACCTTACTTTTCATCGCATTTGCCTCGTCCGGCAGAAAAACTGCTCTCGATCACTATATCACTTCGCACGCGTTCATCCCTAAATTAAGGGATTGTGATGGCAGTAAAAGATCGGTAGGCTGAGGTTCCTTATGTTGTCCCCAATTGTTCTGACGTAAGGAATTCTCCATGGAAATATCCCCTGTAAAAGATACGCTGCGTATTGCGCTGGTGGGTGATTACAACGCTGGCATCACGGCGCATCAGGCGATTCCTCTGGCCATCGACGACGCTGCTGCGGTTCTGGAACTGCTAGCGGATTACGACTGGCTGTCCAGCACTGAAATCACCAGTGCAGAAGATCTGGTGGGCTATGACGCCATCTGGGTGGTGCCTGGCAGCCCCTATAAAAATACCGAAGGCGCGTTGACGGCCATCCGTTATGCCCGCGAAAACAGCATTCCTTTCCTGGGAACCTGTGGCGGTTTTCAACACGCCATCCTTGAATATGCGCGTAATGTGCTGGGCTGGTCAGATGCTGCCCATGCGGAAACTGACACAACGGGCCGGATGGTTATTGCGCCACTTGCCTGTTCGCTGGTGGAAAAAACCGACGATGTTGAACTGCGGCCCAATACGCTGATTGCTAAAGCCTATGGTCAGCCGGTGATTTCGGAGGGCTATCAGTGTAACTACGGCATTGCTGAGGCGTTTGCGGCTGAACTGGATAGCGGTGATCTGCGGGTGACCGGCTGGGATGATAACGGGGATATTCGGGCGGTGGAATTGGTGACGCATCCGTTCTTTGTCGCCACGCTTTTCCAGCCTGAACGTGGCGCTCTTGCGGGGAAACCGGTTCCCCTGGCGCAAGCGATGCTGCGCGCTGCGCGAGGCTAATCAGTAGGGCAGACATCACGTCTGCCCTGAGCTTATCAGGCGGTAATCTCTTTATTTCGTCCCGCATAGAAACCGAATATCGCCATCCCTATCGCCAGCGCCGCAACGGTCAGCAGCGGGATCTGCCAGTCTCCCTGGGCGTCATGGATCCTGCCCATCAGCGGCGGCCCGCAAGCGGCTAACAGATAACCGACGGATTGCGCCATGCCGGAAAGCGCTGCTGCCTGATGCGCAGAACTGGCGCGCAGGCCGATAAAGGTCAGCCCCAGAATCATCGTTGCACCGGAGCCGAATCCAAACAGCAGCGTCCATAGCACCGCCTGATCCGGCATAAACCAGAAGCCAGCGGCACCCACAGCGCACATCAACGACACCAGTGCGGCGATGCAGCGCTGATCGTGAAAACGGTGCAGCACCAGCGGAATGAGTAAACCGGGAGAGGCGGTTGCTAACTGGAGCAAACCATGCAGCGAACCGGCCTGCGCCTCGCTGTAGCCGTGGCTAATTAAGATTGCTGGCAGCCAGCCGATAATCACGTAATAGATAAGCGAGTTAATTCCAAGAAATAACGTCACCTGCCAGGCCAGCGGTGAACGCCAGATGCCGCGTGCGTGCAGGGTGCGCGAGGTGGTTACATTCGCGTGGGCGGCATGACGCCACTGCGGCAGCCAGATCAGCAACGCCAGTAGCGGAAACACCATCAACAGCAGCAACGCTCCGCGCCAGCCAAACCCGCTCAGCGCCAGCGGAACCACCAGCGCGGAGCCCAACGCGGCGGCAGCCCCCATCGTCAGGGAATAAGCACCGGTCAGTCTGGCGACGTGCTGCGAGAAATCGCGTTTGATAAGCCCTGGCAGCAGCACGTTGCCGAGGGCGATACCGCAGCCGATGATGGCAGTGCCAAGAAACAGTAAAGAGGCGTCCGGCAGTGAGCGCACGGCAACCCCGGCGCAAATCAGCAGCATTGCCGCGAAGAGACTGCGTTCCATGCCAATACGGCGGGCAATGCCAGCGGCAAGCGGAGAAACCAGCGCAAACGCCAACAGCGGCAGGGTGGTTAATAATCCCGTCTGGGCAGTCGTAAGACCATAGTCCGTGCGAATCGCTTCCAGCAAAGGGGCGGCGCCGGTAAACGTCACGCGCAGCGTGGTGGCAATCATCAGGATACCGGCAATCAGCAGGGCACCGTGGTTGCCGCGTGGTGGTGAAGAAGTCATTGTTCTCTCATATCAACAGGTGAGGCCGTACCTTACCGCGTTTATCTGTGTTGTGAATCAAGCTAAAATGACAGTTTATCGCTAAATTCGGACAAAATGATGTACAGCCTGCGACTCGACGGATATGACCCCGATCTGCACCACGATGCCGCCGTGGCGTTTCGTATCCGCGCTCGCCCTGATGAGCTGTTTAGCGCGCAGCACCAGCATCGTAAAGGGCAACTGATTATGGCACTGCATGGGGCTATCACCTGTGATGTTGAGTGCGCTATGTGGATGGTGCCGCCGCAGTACGCGGTCTGGATCCCCGGCGGCGTTCCCCACAGTAATCACGTAACGGCAGGCGCGGAGCTCTGCTTTCTCTTTATCGAACCGGAGGCCGTCACACTACCGGGACGTTGCTGTACGTTAAAAATTTCTCCGCTTTGTCGGGAGCTGATCCTCTCGCTGGCGAGGCGTAGTGACGCTCAGCGGGCAGAGCCGCAAACGCAGCGCCTGACGCAGGTCTTATTTGATGAACTTCCGCAACAACCGCAGGAGCAGATGCAGCTGCCGGTTTCTGCGCACCCGAAGATCCGCCGGATGGTTGACACCATGGCGCGCGAACCGGCGCAATGGCAAACGCTGGGGCAGTGGGCCAGCGTATTTGCGATGAGCGAGCGTAACCTTGCCCGACTGGTGGTGAAAGAGACAGGGCTCAGCTTTCGTTGCTGGCGACATCAGCTACAGCTCATTCTGGCCCTACAGGCCCTGGTCGGCGGGCAGAACGTGCAGCAGGTGGCGCAACTGTTGGGGTATGATTCGACCACGGCGTTTATCACCATGTTCAAAAAAGGCCTGGGACAGACGCCAGGCCGTTATCTGGCGGGATTGACTACTGCCTTCCCACAATAAGCGAGACCAGACCGGCCGCGATAAGCGGACCAACAGGTACACCGCGAAACAGGGCCACGCCAAGCACGGTGCCGACCAGCAAACCGGCGACCAGCTGTGGCTGGCTGCCCATCAGCGTCACGCCGCGGCCGCCGAGCCAGGAGACCACCACGCCAACCACAATCGCCACCAGCGATTTCCAGTTAAGGAAAGAGTGGATCAAGGTGGAAGGTGGCAGTGTCCCGCTGGCGATAGGCGCCATGACGCCGATGGTCAGGATAATAATCCCGATGGTCAGCCCCTGTTTTTCAATCCACGGGAAAAAGGTATTGAGCGGGGTAACGCGGACAATAATCAGCACCAGAATTGAAACGGCGACAGTGGTGTTATGGCTGACAAAGCCCAGAGCTGCCAGTCCGAGCAGGATCAGCAGAGTGACATCAAACATCGTGGTTTCCTTGCCAAAAAAAGTTAAGCCTGTTTACTTTACGCCCAAACGCCACGCAGAACAGACTTTTTTAGAATCTGCTGGCTATTTCGGGCAAATGCCTGACGGCGAAAAACAGGCAATTTTTTATTTTGTCATCAAATTGCCATTATTGCGGACTATCAATAGCAGATGAACCGGTCTCGCTCATTTTGAGGTGTAGCCATGAACGATCAGATGTTTATTGAAACGCTCATTATTAGTTCATCCTTTTTCGCCATCGCCGCCGTTATCGTGATTTCTGTTTTAATTCTCGAACGTGGTAGCTGAACGCTTACGATATGCGGTGAAAAGCCACCAACTCTGGCCGGGCAATACGCAGATAATCGTCAGTATTGAGAATAATCGATTTCGTGAGCACGCCGGCGTTAAAGGCGATTTCACGATAACGTTCGAACAGCAGCGGATCGGCGACCAGCATTAACTGTGGATGAAAACTGAAAGGCGGGATCGCGCCAAATACGCAACCGGTGAGTTCGTCCACTTCTGCCGGGCTGGCAAGGGACGCACGCAGACCGCCAAGATACGTCGCCAGTTGACCAAGATCGGCCTGTTGGTCGGCAGGTAAAATAGCCAGTACATGCTGATTTACCCCATTCCCTTTCACTTTACAGACAAGCGCCTTTGCTCCCTGACCCAGTGCTGTCCCCCGAATTTCTGATACGGCCTCGCATTTCCCGACGGCCTCATGGCTGACGACGCGATAACGGGCGCCCTCCAGAGACAATAAATCGAGTAAACGCTGATGGGTTTCGCTGCCTTTCTCCATTATTTCGCTCATTTTTTACTCCTGTTTGCGCGAAAAAACACGGTAAAGATTATCATGAACGCTGACGATTTTGGTGCTTGTTGAGGTAGAGTTGCTCGTCAGAAGCGGTGTAGGCATCATGCAGCGAATCGTTCGGCTGCATGCTGTAGCTGCCTGATGAAAAACGAATATCCTTCTCAGGTGCCACGGTCCGCTGGTGGTTGGCTATCCGTTCCGGCAGACGAGCCGCCATATCTGGCTCTGCGTCCACCAGAATGATGCAAAATTCATCGCCGCCCAGACGGATGGCGTAATCACTTTTGCGCACCGACGCCTCAATCGCATTTGCCAGTAAGGTGATCGCCCGATCCCCCTCGTGGTGTCCCTGCGTATCGTTAATCATCTTCAGCTTATCGAGATCGATAGCGATAAAGGTCACTGGCGTTCCGGTGCTGACAAAACGCTGTAATCGCTGCTCAAGCGTCGGGGTTAAAATTTTACGGTTATACAGGCCTGTCATCGCATCGCTGATATTTTCACGGGTAACATTATGGTAAAGGCGAAAATGCAGCCGGACCATATTGAGGAGCAGGGCAGTTGCCAGAAGGTAAAACAGAAACAGCTTCCAGGACGAGACAATGAAATACAAGATATCGAGTGACAGTTCGACGTGCAGACCACCAGGAAGATCGCTAATGTAATTGACGTACGGGAAAAGATTATTCTCGCTTTGATGAATAATAATCGTCTTATCCGAGTCGGTATCGGTGACGCTGGCATTGAGATAACGCCATACCAGTGGGCGGTCGTGGGTAAAAACAATATTTTGCAAGTTGTGCTTATTAATATCCACCATCACGATGCCTTTTAACTTACCGTGCAGATAGACCGGTGTTAAAAAACTCATCACGTTAAGTTCGGTACGATCATCCTGATAGATACTCGACAGCACAGTACGTCCAGAAAACAATTCATCAATATCGGCCTGATGAATACCTAATGAGCCTTTCTGTAAAAAAGCCCAGTGATGCATGGCAAACTGCCGCGTATTGATCGGATCATAGAAATAAATATATTGATTTTGTAAATCCAGATAATAATGAAATTTCTCTTCTGACGTGGCGAGACCTTTTCCATAATCAATCTGTTCCCGGTTAACCTTCACGGCCTGATCAAAAGCAGGAAGCAACAGCACATCGTCCGCGATACGCGCACAGTCATCAATGGAGGTTTGTAACGTACCATGGAGCGCGGGATAATTATGCTGCGTCAGATTCAAACCATACACCGAGTTAACACTTTCAAACGACTGGCAAAGGGTATGGCGGGTATCCGCCGGGAGCGTTTTCTCGGGTGTTGCCAGTGTGCGCATCAGATGGGCGGCAATGCTCTGATTCTGGTATTTATCATACAGAAATGAGGAGTCTGCTTTTTCGATGATATAGCGCATATAGCCATTCATTGACTTATAGCTGGCAATAAGTTCATAGATCAAAAAGGAAGATGTCAAAACGACAACGCTTGCGGAAATAAAGAGCCTGAGCGCTTTATGGGGCAATTTCATGATAAACAACAACTCTCCAGGTCAGATAATCTATTTTATCACACGTCACAGGTGCAACCTACCGGCCAGCAGGGATATGGAGTGCAAAAAAGGCATGAAATGAACCAGCCAGGAGATTATTTCCTGGCTGGCTGTCGTTTAATTGGTGCTGGTGGCACCTTGTTTATGAAAAAGTTCGCGGAACACCGGATAAATATCATCCTGATCGCGAATATGTTGCATCGCAAAATTATCAAACGTGGCTTGCAGATGTTCATATTCGCGCCACAGGGTTTGATGTGCGCGGCGGGTAATTTCGATATAACTGTAGTAACGAACCACCGGTAGCAGTTTCTTCGCCAGAATCTCATGGCACAGCGGAGAGTCATCTGCCCAGTTATCCCCATCCGATGCTTGTGCGGCGTAGATGTTCCACTGCGCAGGATCGTAACGTTCTTTCACAACGTCATCCATCAACTTCAGGGCGCTGGAAACAATGGTTCCCCCGGTTTCCTGAGAGTAGAAGAACTCATGCTCATCGACCTCTTTTGCCTGGGTGTGGTGACGAATATAGACCACTTCCACATTCTTATAGGTTCGGCTCAAAAACAGGTAGAGCAGAATATAAAAGCGTTTGGCCATGTCTTTCGTCGACTGATCCATGGAGCCGGAGACGTCCATCAGGCAGAACATCACCGCCTGGCTGGACGGATCGGGCCGCTTCTCGTAATTTTTGTAGCGCAAGTCGAAGGTGTCGATAAATGGCACGCGTTCTATCTTGGCCCGCAGCTCAGCAATCTCTTTGCGTAATCGTTCCTCCTCCAGCAGTTGCGCCGGTTCGCTTTTGCTGATGGTGTCGAGATCCTGTTCCAGCGCGTGTAACTCGCGTCGTTTGCCGGCCGTCATGGCCGTGCGCCGGGCGAGAGAATTTTGCAGCGAACGCACGACGCTGATATTGGCCGGAACGCCGTTGGCGGTATAACCCGCCCGGTGCGTTTTATACTCCGTAAGCTGGCGCTGCTGGTTTTGTTTCAGGTTAGGCAGCGCTAAATCTTCGAAAAGCAGATCCAGGTATTCGTCTTTAGAGATCTGAAAGACGAATTCATCCTGGCCTTCACCGTCCTGACTGGCCTGGCCCTGTCCGCTACCTGAACTGCCACCTCCGCCCTGCGGACGCTCGATACGGTCATTTTGTACGAAATGGTCGTTACCTGGGTGAACACGATGGCGCAGGCCGCCGCGCCCCTGATGAAACATCGGTTCGCTGATATCTTCCGTCGGAATGGAGACAGATTCACCGCTGTCTACATCGGTCACCGAACGCTTGTTAATGGCCTCGGAGATCGACTGTTTAATTTGTGCTTTATAACGGCGTAAAAAGCGCTGGCGGTTAACCGTGCTCTTATTTTTGCCGTTAAGTCGTCGGTCAATGAACCAGGTCATATGCCCCCCGTACTGCATTTGCCAACTTTACGCTTCATCCTTCACGTTATCCCGGCGTTGGCTGCATTCGCTCACCCCAGTCACGTACTTATGTACGCTCCTGGGGATTCACTCATTTGCCGCCTTGATACACCTTGAATGATTTCGCGTACAAACGAACTATTTGCCCGGTAAACGGAGAAAATCTTCCGGGTCATTTATGCTGTTAAGACGATTTACGTACGCGCAGATACCATTCGCACAGTAAACGCACCTGTTTACGGGTGTAGCCTTTCTCCATCATCCGGTCGACAAAGTCGTCGTGTTTCTTCTGCTCATCGGTCGAGGTTTTGGCATTGAACGAAATGACCGGCAGCAGCTCTTCGGTATTGGAGAACATTTTTTTCTCAATGACCGTGCGCAGTTTTTCATAGCTGGTCCAGTTCGGATTTCGTCCGCTGTTGTTCGCTCTCGCACGCAGCACAAAGTTGACGATTTCATTACGGAAATCTTTCGGGTTGCTGATCCCCGCCGGTTTCTCAATTTTCTCCAGCTCCGCGTTCAGCGATTCACGGTCAAACAGCTGACCGGTATCCGGATCGCGGTATTCCTGATCCTGAATCCAGAAGTCGGCATACGTGACATAACGGTCGAAAATATTCTGTCCGTATTCCGAGTAGGATTCGAGATAGGCAGTCTGGATCTCTTTACCAATAAACTCGGCGTATTTCGGGATCAGATAGCCTTTCAGGAACTCGAGATAACGCTCAGCTTGCTCCTGCGGGAACTGTTCGCGCTCGATCTGCTGTTCCAGTACATAGAACAGATGAACCGGGTTCGCAGCGACTTCGACATGGTCAAAGTTAAAGACGCGCGAGAGAATTTTAAACGCGAAACGGGTCGACAGACCGTTCATCCCTTCATCGACGCCGGAGTAGTCGCGGTATTCCTGATACGACTTCGCTTTCGGATCGGTATCTTTCAGACTCTCACCATCATAGACGCGCATTTTCGAATAGATACTCGAGTTTTCCGGATCTTTCAGGCGGGAGAGAATCGAGAAACGTGCCAGCGTTTCCAGCGTTCCCGGCGCGCACGGCGCATGCGTCAATTCGCTGTGGTTTAGCAATTTCTCGTAGATTTTGATCTCTTCGGAAATGCGTAAGCAGTACGGTACCTTCACGATGTAAACACGGTCGAGGAAGGCTTCGTTGTTTTTGTTGTTACGGAACGTCACCCATTCCGATTCGTTCGAGTGGGCGAGAATGATGCCGTTAAACGGCAGGGCGGAGATCCCCTCAGTGCCGTTGTAGTTACCTTCCTGAGTGGCGGTCAGCAGCGGATGCAGCACTTTAATCGGTGCTTTGAACATCTCGACGAATTCCATGATCCCCTGGTTGGCCCGGCACAATGCGCCGGAATAGCCATACGCGTCCGGATCGTTCTGAGCGTGATGTTCGAGTTTACGAATATCCACTTTCCCGACCAGCGCGGAAATGTCCTGGTTGTTCTCATCGCCCGGTTCCGTTTTGGCAATCGCGATTTGCGCAAGAATCGACGGCCACACTTTCACCACGCGGAATTTGGTGATATCCCCACCAAACTCATGCAGGCGTTTGGCCGCCCACGGTGACATAATGGTGCCGAGATAACGGCGCGGAATACCGTACTCTTTTTCCAGAATCTGGGTATCTTCCTGCGGATTAAACAGGCACAACGGATGATCGTTCACCGGGCTGCGTTCACCGTTGGCGCTCAGCACATAAATCGGGACACGCTGCATCAACGATTTCAGTCGTTCGGCAAGCGATGACTTCCCGCCCCCTACAGGCCCCAACAGATACAGGATCTGTTTCTTCTCTTCCAGCCCCTGAGCCGCGTGTTTCAGATAAGAGACAATCTGTTCGATCGCGTCTTCCATGCCGTAAAACTCTTCAAATGCCGGGTAACGTGCAATGACCCGGTTCGAGAAGAGGCGAGAAAGTCGGGGTTCCTGGGCAGTGTCGACCATGACGGGTTCACCAATAGCCATCAATAGCCGTTCTGCCGCGTTGGCATAAGCACTGCGATCTTGCCGACAAGTGGTAAGAAACTCCTGCAGTGTGAACTCTTCGTCCTTGGCAGCTTCATAACGCTGGCGATAGTGATCGAATATATTCATGATATGCCGTCCTTTCGTTTTTTAGCACAGGTTAAGAGCCGTTCATATGAATAGTAGAGGCTCCCGGAAGAGGTAGACTGAACGACGTCATTTACTGTCTCGTATCAAAAAAACAGCAACTCTCATGCCAGCTTTCACCGCGTGAGACCAACGTGCCCGGCGATACAACTTCTAAACTAAAGCGTAGATGGCATTTGCAAAACTTGCATGCACCCGCAAATGATTTTCAATGGCATATCAATAACTCATCCGCAAAAAGTGCATAGCAAATGTAAATAATGCAGTGGAAGATCACACCGTTTTCACCGCACTGTAAGCCAAGTGTCATCTCAGCCTGCAAAATTAGACGGTTACATTCTTTCATTAATTTGTAAAATGGTTGGGTTGTAACGTATTGGCGGTTACACTTTTGCCGCTGAACATTTGAAAAAGGAAAGATGGATTGTGACCAAACTCAAACTTCTGGCACTTGGCGTGTTAATCGCATCGTCTGCTACCGTGGTGCATGCTGAAAGCAACCTGACGCTTGGCGCTGGCGTTGGTGTGGTTGAACACCCATATAAAGATTACGACGCGGATGTTTATCCGGTTCCGGTGATTAATTACGAAGGCGATAACTTCTGGTTCCGTGGTCTGGGTGGTGGGTACTACCTGTGGAACGACGCCGCAGATAAGTTGTCGATCACCGCCTACTGGTCCCCGATGTATTTCAAACCGGGTGACAGCGACGATCGTCAGATGCGTCGTCTTGATAAGCGTAAGAGCACCATGATGGCGGGCTTATCATACTCTCACCATACCGAATATGGTTTCCTGCGTACCACGCTCGCCGGGGATACGCTGGACAACAGTAACGGCATCGTCTGGGATCTGGCCTGGCTGTACCGCTATACCAACGGCGGCCTGACCCTGACGCCGGGTATCGGTGTGGAGTGGAACAGTGAAAATCAGAACGACTACTACTACGGCGTGTCACGTAAAGAATCCTCACGCAGTGGTATGCGGGGTTACAACCCGGACGATAGCTGGAATCCGTACCTGGAACTGAGCGCGAACTACAACTTCCTCGGTGACTGGAGCGTTTACGGTACCGCACGCTACACCCGTCTGTCTGATGAAATTACCGACAGCCCGATGGTGGATAAATCCTGGACTGGTCTGATTTCTACCGGAATCACCTATAAGTTCTGATTGTGCGTTATCACAGTGCAATCGATAAAAGCCCGCAGCGCGGGCTTTTTTGTCACAGAGTCATTCGACCTCTTTGGCATGTTGCTTTGCTTTTTCAATAGACTGCCTGTCAAATATAAAGTGCTCATAGCCATCGGTGATGTTTTTGACTCTGTAGATTTTCCATCTCCTGTCTTCTTTCTTCAGATAGACGCCTATCTGATAGGTTCTGTCGTTTTCGCATCCAAGCCAAACCGTAACGTATTTACTACCGTCAACGTCTTGTGCTTTGCCCACCTTCAATAAAGGGATCCAGTCGACCGAATAGTCCTGCGCGTACGTATAATAGTCAGTGTCGATGATTTCTTGTTCATAAATATGTGAAATAACATCAAGTTGAATTAACGTTTCGCGGGAGACGTAATCATGCATTTTCTCAGGATCTGGCTTTATTTTGCCGGGGCTATTGGCAAAAACAGGTAAATAGTAGCGATAAAAATCAGCTACGCGTTTTTCGGCATCATCGCCTCCTGAAACGCAGGACGCGAGTAAATACACCATGGATACGACAAAAAAGAGGCGCATTACTTTTTCCTGTACCTTTGATAAGGCGGTTTCGATGAGCGATAGCCAGGTCCTCCCCAGCAGTCCCTTTGTTTGAAGTCAGAGTACCAGTCCTGACCATCGAATATCGCCATGTGGCCAGCGGCATGTCCGCCTTTTTATGGCTGGATAACGCCAACGTCGTGTGTCGGTGCAATTTTTCTAAAGCCAGCCGCCTCCAGCATCGAGCCGTAATCTTTAGCATTATGTGTATTGGTCACAATAACTCCGCCCGCCTGAATTGCTCTACGCACGTATGTTGCGCAGTTATTGGTTGGACCCGGTTCGGCGTGGTTTTTTGCCCAGTTTCCAGCATTCCTGGTATTCCATCCCATAAAGTATTATCCATAGTAAACATGTGGAATAAACAATAGACACCTTTATTAATTAGCAGGGTTAGTCATTTTGTGCCGGGTGGTATTATGGGGATGCTCCTGAAAAATATTGTCCAACATAAATTGCGCTTCCCTGGAAGTGTGAATATGCCTAAGTTTTAACTGAGCCCTGAGAGTGCAATCTGTGCATCAAAACAGGGCACTTGCGCCCTGTTTTGCATTACGGTGGTGCACAACTAAGGAGAACGTGATGACAGATAAACAGGTTGTCTTCGCTGGTGGAGTTGTTCTACCTGCGATCGGGCAGGGGACATGGTACATGGGTGAAAATGCCGGTCACCGCCGGGCGGAAGTGTCTGCACTTCGCGCGGGCGTGGATCTGGGGCTAACGCTCATCGATACCGCTGAAATGTATGCCGATGGCGGAGCGGAAGAGGTGGTCGGTGAGGCGCTCAACGGACTGCGTGAACACGTGTTCCTGGTGTCGAAGGTTTACCCATGGAACGCGGGTGGGCAAAAAGCGATTGCCGCCTGTGAGGCCAGTCTGCGTCGTCTGAAAACCGACTATCTGGATCTCTATTTATTGCACTGGTCAGGCAACTTCTCCTTCGCCGAGACGGTCAAGTCGATGGAAACCCTGATGGCTCAGGGTAAAATTCGTCGCTGGGGAGTGTCCAATCTTGACGTCGACGATATGCAGGCGCTGTGGCAGATTCCGGGCGGCAGGCAGTGTGCGACCAATCAGGTGCTGTATCATCTGGCTTCACGCGGCATTGAATACGATTTATTACCGTGGTGTCAGCAACATCAGCTTCCCGTAATGGCTTACAGCCCGTTGGCGCAGGCCGGACGTTTACGCAGCGGTTTATTGAATCATCCGGTGGTCAATGAGATTGCGCATGCGCACAATGCATCAGTTGCGCAGATCCTGCTGGCGTGGGTCATCAGTCATCACGGAGTGATGGCGATTCCAAAAGCGGCAAGTGTGGAGCATGTACAGCAAAATGCGGCGGCGCTGAGCATCACGCTTTCCGCTCAGGAACTCGCCGCACTGGATAAGGCGTATCCCGCGCCGAGAGGCAAAATGGCGCTGGATATGGTCTGATGAGGTTTTGACTCGTTGGCCGGATAAGATGCGCTGGCATCGCCATCCGGCAAACAATGCCAGATGACGACCTGTCAGGCCTGTGACATCTCAACCACAATCATGCTTAGCGCTTCGCAACGCGAATGGTTTGCGCCAGGCGAGAAGGTTTTTCTTCGGTGGCCTTCTGTGAGGCGGTGGCATACGCCGTTTCTACGCACACAAAGGTTTTATAGCCATCATCCGGCATATCGCCCATGCTCACAGACAGCGCCGGGCCAGGGTTCCAGCCGACCACGTTGAGGTGGTGATGATGTACAACGTCGATGTTACGGTTCAGTGCGGCATCGTGAATCACGCTGCAGGCTTCCGGGTTCAGATAGACACGGTCAGTACGATCCGGAAACGCCTGTACGCCATCAGTCAGGACGTCTTCTTTCGCATCATTCACTTTATCGATGAAACGATCGCCCAGGCCGCTGACTTTCACCGTCGCGATATCGCCAACGTTGAAATAGGTATGCAGCGCAGAGGTCGTTTCAAATTCACCGTGCGCTTCAAGCTCAATCTCGCAGGTTTTGCCTACTTTAAAGCGTGCCAGCAGGGTGAAATCATGTGGCCACAGTTTCAGTGTCTCTTCAGTGCTTTGCAGTTCAAACGTCAGCACTGCGCCGTTGTCGTCTTCATTATGTGCTTTCAGCGTCCACGGCAGGTTACGGGCAAAGCCGTGAGAAGGCAGTCCTTGCTGTGCTGCCGGGCCAAACCATGGCCAGCAGACAGGCACGCCGCCACGCAGTGCGACACCGGTTTTAAACGGGGTATTGTTGCTGAGCCACAGAACTTCTTCCTCGCCAGCTGGTTTCCAGGAGAGCAGGTGCGCCCCCTGTAAAGCGAAAGAGGCTTTCGCCTGTGGGTGATCGACGACAATCAGTTCCAGATCGTCAAGCTGACGACGGGAGAGGACAGGGGTGAGTTGTTCAACGACAGGGAGAGCGAAAATTTTGTTAATCATGATGCAATCCTTGATTCAACCGTAGCGAAAAGCCATAAAAAAAGGCGACCGAAGTCGCCTTTTTAGATCAGATTCTCATCTCAACTTATTTGGAGATGTGAGCGATCAGGTCCAGAACTTTGTTTGAGTAACCAGTTTCGTTGTCGTACCAGGAAACCAGTTTCACGAAGTTGTCGTTCAGAGCGATACCCGCTTTAGCATCGAACACGGAAGTGCAAACTTCGCCGTTGAAATCGGTAGATACAACGTCGTCTTCGGTGTAACCCAGAACGCCTTTCATCGGGCCTTCGGAAGCTGCTTTGATGGCTTTCTTAATGTCTTCGTAAGAAGCCGCTTTTTCCAGACGAACGGTCAGGTCAACAACGGATACGTTCGGAGTCGGAACACGGAACGCCATACCAGTCAGTTTGCCATTCAGTTCTGGCAGTACTTTACCTACAGCTTTAGCTGCACCGGTAGAGGACGGGATGATGTTCTGAGCCGCGCCACGGCCGCCACGCCAGTCTTTGTGAGACGGGCCATCAACGGTTTTCTGAGTAGCGGTGGTTGCGTGAACAGTGGTCATCAGACCTTCGATGATGCCGAAGTTGTCGTTGATGACTTTAGCCAGCGGAGCCAGGCAGTTGGTGGTGCAGGATGCGTTGGAAACGATGTCCTGGCCAGCATATTTGTCAAAGTTAGCGCCTTTAACAAACATCGGAGTGTTATCTTTGGACGGACCAGTCAGTACGACTTTTTTCGCGCCAGCAGTGATGTGCTTACGAGCAGTCTCGTCGGTCAGGAAGATACCGGTCGCTTCAGCTACTACGTCAACACCAACTTCGTCCCATTTCAGGTTAGCCGGATCGCGTTCAGCGGTAACACGGATTTTTTTACCGTTAACGATCAGATGACCGTCTTTCACTTCAACGGTACCGTCGAAACGGCCGTGAGTGGAGTCATATTTCAGCATGTAAGCCATGTAATCAGCGTCTAACAGGTCGTTGATTGCAACGATCTCGATGTCAGAACGTTTCTGAGCAGCACGGAAAACAATGCGACCGATACGGCCAAAACCGTTGATACCTACTTTGATAGTCATATATTCCACCAGCTATTTGTTAGTGAATAAAAGGTTGCCTGTAAAATTACAAAAACCTTACGCAGCGTCAAGCGGAATCGTGTCAATCATTGCGACAAATCAATCCTCTGTACAAGCTTTGCACGGCTGACTCGCCTCACTCTTCCATTGGGCTTGAAACCACATGGGGGCGGTGCCCCGAATTTTAAAGGGCAATCGAGATAAAAATGTGATTCGCATCACGATTCACAAGCTGCCATTTCGCAAGGATCAAGTTTAGAACAAAAGTCTGCACTCAGGTGTTAATGTTTTGTTAGAATCTGTCGCGCAATGTCAGCGTCATGAAAAGTGAGATGTGAGCAAAATGGCGAACAAACCTTCTGCAGAAGATCTGAAAAAAAACCTGTCTGAAATGCAGTTCTACGTGACGCAGAATCACGGTACAGAACCGCCGTTTACCGGGCAGTTACTGCATAACAAACGTGACGGCGTCTATCATTGTTTGATCTGCGATGCGCCGCTATTTACCTCCCAGTCCAAATACGATTCCGGCTGTGGCTGGCCGAGCTTCTACGAGCCGGTAAGTGAAGAGTCGATTCGTTACATCAAGGACTTTTCACACGGTATGCAACGCATTGAAATTCGCTGTGGAAACTGCGATGCGCACCTGGGGCATGTCTTCCCCGATGGTCCGCAACCCACCGGCGAACGTTACTGTGTCAATTCAGCTTCTCTGAGCTTCATCGACGACGAAAACGGCGCCCAGACGAAAGGTTGAAAAAACGATTCAGCAAATTATTCCATAGGAGCGGACTTATCATGAATCTTGATGAGATAATTAACAGCATGACGCCGGAAGTGTATCAGCGTTTATCCACCGCCGTTGAACTGGGAAAATGGCCGGACGGCGTCGCGCTGACCCCGGAGCAAAAAGATAATAGTCTGCAACTGGTGATGCTCTGGCAGGCGCGCCACAATACGGATGCGCAACATATGACGATCGACACCAATGGGCAGATGGTGATGAAGAGCAAACAGCAGCTGAAAGTGGATTTCGGCATCACGCCAGAACCAATTGCGACGTTCAAATCCTGATAGCGCACCGTGGAAGCCCGGCATTCTGTCGCTCTGCTGGGCTAACGCGGCGGATTATTTTTTATTCAGCATGGCTTTCAGGTCGGCGAAAGGGTTGTACGTGGCTTCGCCGACGCTCTTTTGCGCATCCTCGCCCGCTACAACCGTGGAACCATACTGGTCGGCTTCCGTATATTTGGAATGCTCATGATCGTGGCAGTACAGGCACAACATTTCCCAGTTGCTGCCATCTTCCGGGTTATTGGAATGATCATGATCGATATGGTGCACCGTCAGTTCGCGAAGGTTTGAGTAAACAAACTCGCGGGAGCAGCGGCCGCAGACCCACGGGAAAAGTTTCAGCGCCTTTTCCCGGTAACCTACTTCCAGACGGGCGTAATTTTTAGGGATAAAAGCCATACAATCCCATGCCTCCAGTTGAAAATGAAACGATGCGTCAAACGCTGACGCAACGGGTTGGGGCCATCATAACCGATCCCGTTTCGTGTGACACACCTCATCCCACCGCTTACGAAAAAAATGCCCCATGCGGACATGCAGGGCATTTTTAATCATGAACGGGGCTTAGTGCGCAATGCTTAAGGATTCCGCCAGTTGTTTTGCAAGCTGGTTATGGTCGTCCGCGCCGTATTCCCAGAACATCGCGCCCGCCAGTCCGCGCTTCTTGATGTAATCTGCTTTGATTGCCACCGAGCGGGGATTCTCATACGAGAGGGCAAACAGCCGCTTACCGTCAGCAGACTGAACGGACAGCCATGGCACTTTTGCCTGATCGTCCCAGTGCTCGGTAAACCGTTTCTGCGGATCGTTAAGAAACGTTTTGACGATGTCGTGGTATTTCACGTAGGTGTCCTTGGTCAAATCGACACCCAGTGATTTAAACAGCGCGATTTCCTGCTCGCCAAAGTAGGGTTGCGTGACGGGATTTTTTTGCGCATCCGGTTTTGTCCAGTCAATTCCAGGCTCGACAGAACGTTTGGGAACACGGCCATAAAAACCGATCCCCAGATTCATCTGCCGGGGCTTCAGTCCGGCGGCGAGGTAGTTGTTGACCACAAAGTCGACGCTGTATTTATCGGCCGCCGCGACGGTTGGCCAGTCTTTAGAATCATACAGGTTGGCGTTGAAATACTGCGTTCCGTAAGCCATGTCATAGGTCATCAGATTGATGTAGTCGAGCAGCGGTGCAATCGCTTTTACGTCCACCCAGCTTTTTGGGCTTTCCGCATTCGCCCCGATGGCAATGGTCACCAGTTTCTGATTGCCGACTGCCTGACGCAGTTCTTTCAGCAGCAGCGTGAAGTTCTCGCGGTCGGCTGGCTGACTGGCGACCAGTCCCCAGGCGCCGTTAACCGGATATTCCCAGTCCAGATCGATACCGTCGAGGCCGTATTTCTGCATGATCTCCAGCGCAGACTGAATAAACACCGCACGCGTTTCCGGTGTTGCGGCAGCGCCTGAGAATCCGCGTGCGCCCCAGCCGCCAACAGAAAGCAGGACTTTCAACTGTGGGTTCTGTTTACGCAGTATCGGGATCAGGGCAAGGTCAGACTCCACTTTTGGCGATAGCCAGATCTGATGCAATTTCGTCGTATCTTTCAGCGCGGCGTTGGTTTCGTCTTTCTCAGCGTTGTAAATCAGGCCGAATGAGTAGTTCAGGTGGGTAATCTGGCGGACATCCAGGGTGTTGATATCGCCACCGGGTCCGGCGGTGACATCTCCGCCGCCATTGAAGTAGCCGACGGACATCATAGAACTGGCAGACGCGACAGATGCGCAAAGCAAGGGTAATGCTGCCAACAAAGGCAAACGTTTCATGGCTAATCCTCTTTGACATTAAAAAATGAAAAGCAAACACGCCACGGAAATGGCGTGGCGAAAAAACAGCCATCAAAGCGTAGCACCTGCGCAGCGTCACTGCTGGTTTCGGTTTATTTTATGTGACGGAAGGGAAAAGATTTTTCGCCGGATGACAAGGCAGGTCGTCATCCGGCGAGAGGTTTAGCGCTGAGTTTCTTCCCAGTCAGCGAGGGTATACAACGTAGCGCCTGCTGCTGCCATCTCCATAAAGGCATGGGCACTGTCCTGTGGCTGAATGTTCACGCCGCGACAGCCATCGGTAATGACATTCACCGTATAGCCCAGTTGCAGCGCATCCAGCACCGTAAACCTGACACAATAGTCGGTGGCCAGCCCCATGACGATCAGTTCATGCACGTCATGCTGGCGAAGCCACGCGTCGAGTCCGGTTGTCTGCCGACGTCCGTTATCAAAAAAAGCGCTGTAGCTGTCGACCAGCGGATTCTCGCCCTTATGAAAAACGGCCTCTATTGCCTTGCGGTTCAGCAACGGATGAAACGCCGCGCCGTCCGTATTCTGCACGCAGTGATCGGGCCAGAAGGTTTGCGGCAAGCCGTCGAGTTGACCCTGGCTGTAAGGTTCTGCCTGATGCTGACTGGCGAAGCTCCCGTGGTTCGCAGGGTGCCAGTCCTGGCTTGCGATGACCGCATCACCGCGGGTCTGGCACCCTGCAATCAGCTGGTTTGCGATATCAACGGTGCTGTCGCCCTCCGGGACCGCCAGCGCGCCGCCGGCGCAGAAATCGTTTTGTAAATCGACCAGTAACAGCGCACGGTGTGTCATTCGATCCTCCTTAGTCGTCCGGCGTGAGTTCGCCACGCAGGTTTTGCGTCATCGCCTCGCGAATCGCATCCGTATCCAGCCCTTTGCTGAGCAGATAATGCAGTTTGGTCAGGGTTGCTTCTACGGTCATATCAGCACCGCCAACGACGCCAGCATGCGCCAGAGCATTGCCAGTGGCATAACCGCCCATGTTCACTTTCCCCGACATGCACTGCGTGAGGTTCACAACCACGATGCCGCGTTCGCTGGCTTCGCTAAGTTCTTTCAGAAACTCTTTATTCTGCGGCGCATTGCCGACGCCGTAGGAACGCAGAATCAGCGCTTTTACCGGCTGGCGCAGGAAGTTGCGCACCACATCGGCGGAGATACCCGGATAAATGGTGACGACCCCAATGGGTTGTGGCGTGATCGGGTGAACAATCAGCTCGCCTTCACTACGGGGAGCCAGCGGCGTCCCCAGACGGCGGATGTGGATACCCGCTTCCAGCAGCGGCTGGAGGTTAGGGGAGGCGAAAGCGTCAAAACCGTCGGCATGCGCTTTTGTCGTGCGGTTGCCGCGAAACAGACGGTTGTTAAAAAACAGCGTGACTTCGTTGATCGGATAATTTGCCGCGACGTAAAGTGCGTTGAGAAGATTGATTTGTCCGTCAGAACGCAGCTCCGCCAGCGGGATTTGTGACCCTGTCACAATCACCGGTTTACCCAAATTCTCCAGCATGAACGAGAGCGCAGAGGCGGTAAACGCCATGGTGTCGGTACCATGTAGGATCACAAAACCATCGTACTCATCGTAATGGGTTTTGATGTCATCGGCGATATGCTGCCAGTCTTCCGGCGTCATATCTGACGAATCCATCAGCGGGGCATATTCATGAATGGTGAAGTCGGGCATTTCAGGACGATGGAATTCAGGCATCAGCGCCAGCTGGCGCTGAAGGTGTCCGGAGACCGGAATGTAACCCTGTTCGGAGCGCTGCATACCAATGGTCCCGCCGGTATAGGCAACGTAAATCGATTTCTTCTGCATGGCTAGTATCTTGTCGCTCAGAGAAAAGCCCTCTTCGCAGGAAGAGGGCGTGAGGATTAACGCACGTTCGCGCAGGTCAGACAGAACGCATAACGGTTTTGCGGATCGTTGAACGCGGCGAGCTTATCGCCTTCCGCTTTGACCGTACTGGCCGCTGAGGCCAGCGGCGCAGGGAGCATCGCCTGAATCGCCTGCGGCAGCATGGCGCGGACAGAACCTGACATACCGTCCATGATCATATCAAAGAAGGTTGGCTCATCCTGATAATAGTCGATATGCCACTCTTTGAGTTTCGCCAGCTCAGCGGCTTTAGCGACCGCGTCGTCGAAGTCACCCAGGCTGTCGACAAGACCGTTGGCTTTGGCATCCTGACCGGTCCAGACGTGGCCCTGGGCAATTTTATCAATCTGTTCCGGCGTGGATTTACGCGCCTGCGCGACCAGAGTGATAAAGCGCTTATAACCATTCTCAATGCTCAACTGCATCATCTGCTGCGCTTCAGGCGGCAGGGCTTTAGTCAGCGAAATATCGGCCAGCGGTGACGTGGCAACGCCGTCGGTGTGTACGCCGATTGAGTCAAGGCTGTTCTCAACGGTATTAATCACGCCGAAGATACCAATCGAACCGGTCAGCGTGCTCGGGTTGGCCACAATGTAACTGGCAGGCGTAGAGATCCAGTAGCCGCCAGAGGCGGCCATTCCGCCCATCGATACGACCACCGGTTTACCGGCAGCACGTGCAGCGGCCAGTTCCGAACGAATCACTTCCGACGCCGTCACGCTACCGCCAGGGCTGTTGACGCGCAGAACGATGGCTTTCACTTTCGGATCCAGGCGCGCATCACGAATTTGTGCAGCGGTGGTATCTCCGCCGACGTTCCCCGGTGTTTCTTCACCATCCATGATGGCACCGTTGGCAAAGACCACGCCGATGGAGCTGCCCGTATCCGCAGGCGGATTAAGCGTGTAATCGTAGTAGCTGATCGCGCGATAGTTATTCTCTGCCTTACTCCAGCCAAACTGTTTCGTCAGCGCTTTTTCCACTTCGGCACTGGAAAGCAGGGCGTCGACCAGTTTGCTGTCGAGCGCATACTTCGCCGTATCGCCATCGGCTTTCGTCAGCGCATCAAGCACGCCCTGAGCGCCAGGGAAGACCTGCTCTGCCGGGATTTGACGGTTGGCGGCAATGGTATTCAGGTAGTTCTGCCACAGCTCGCCAATCCAGCGGCTGTCTGCTTCCCGCGCCGCAGGCGACATGTCGTCACGAATAAACGGCTCGACGGCAGATTTATAAGTGCCCACGCGGAACACATGCGTCGACACTTTCAGCTTATCCAGCAGGGATTTGTAATACAGTCCGTTAGTGGCAAAACCGTGGATATCAACGGAACCCTGCGGCGAAAGCCAGATTTTATTGGCGAAGCTGGCAAGGTAATACTGACCCTGACTAAAATTATCGCCAACGGCATAGACTGGCTTACCGCTGTCGCGGAATTCACGCAGCGCTTTACCGATATACTGCATTGACGGCTGATCGGCACCGGCGAAGTTCTTCAGGTCCATCACAATACCGGTGATATTGCGATCGTCTTTGGCCTGACGAATGGTATTGACGATATCGAACAGGGAGTTTTCCTGTAAGCGGTCGGAACTGGCACCGAGCAGTTGACGGCTAAGAGCGCCAAGACGACTGGTACTGGACGGCTTATCGACGATCACCCCGGAAATATCTAACATCAGGGCACCGCGACCGACTTTATCGCTGGTGTTATTGCTGCTGACCTGCATCCAGATCCCGACACCCACCAGGACAAGGAAGATAAAGAACAGGTTAAGCACCATTTCGCGGACAAAATTAAGCAGTCGCCACGTCCATTTAAAAAAACCGGCAATGAATCGCCACAGGGTTCGCATGTATTCTCCCTACCGTTACCAATACTACACCTGAGTCAGGTGTATGAGATGTGGCTATCCTAATGACCCTGCCGTCTCTTGTCAGCAGGAATCACTGTCGGCGCTGTAACAAAATCTGCTCTCGTGTTAATTTTGTGAATATTCACCCTGACAGGAGTTAACCAAATGGATGCACTTGAATTACTTGTTAACCGCCGTAGCGCTTCTCGCCTGGCCGAGCCTGCACCTGCCGGTGAGCAACTGCAAAATATTCTCCGTGCGGGCATGCGCGCGCCGGATCATAAGACCCTGCAACCGTGGCACTTCTTCGTTATCGAAGGCGAGGGGCGCGAACGCTTCAGCGCGGTGCTGGAAAAGGGGGCGATTGCCGCCGGAAGTGATGAAAAAGGGATCGAAAAAGCGCGTAGCGCACCGTTTCGCGCCCCTCTTATCATCACCGTGGTCGCAAAATGTGATGAAAATCATAAGGTCCCTGTCTGGGAGCAGGAGATGTCCGCAGGCTGCGCGGTGATGGCGATGCAAATGGCGGCTATCGCACAGGGCTTCGGCGGGATCTGGCGTAGCGGGGCCTTAACCGACAGTCCGGTGGTGCGCGACGCGTTTGACTGTCGCCCACAGGATAAAATTGTCGGATTTCTTTATCTCGGCACACCGCAACTGAAAGCCTCCACCACCATTAGCGTGCCGGATACCGCACCTTTCGTGACGAAATTTTAGTTAATCAGGCAAAACTGTCTGGATTCTGAGCAAAGACGCCGGAATTCGGACACTCTCTCTTATCACGTCATGGAATGAGCGCTACCATAGCCCGATTGCAATGACAGGAGATGTCCATGAGCGAGCATTCTATTCGTTTAACGCAGTACAGCCACGGAGCCGGTTGCGGTTGTAAAATTTCCCCGAAAGTGCTGGAAACCATCCTGCACAGCGAGCAGGCGAAGTTTGTCGACCCGAACCTGCTTGTGGGAAATGAAACCCGTGACGACGCGGCGGTGTACGATCTGGGCAATGGTACCAGCGTCATCAGTACCACCGACTTCTTTATGCCGATTGTCGATAATCCGTTTGATTTTGGCCGCATTGCGGCGACCAACGCCATCAGCGATATTTTCGCGATGGGCGGCAAGCCGATTATGGCGATCGCGATCCTGGGCTGGCCTATCAGCAAGCTGTCGCCGGAAATCGCCCGCGAGGTGACTGAAGGCGGACGCTTTGCCTGTCGTCAGGCGGGCATTGCGCTGGCGGGCGGCCACTCGATTGACGCGCCGGAGCCGATCTTCGGTCTGGCCGTCACCGGCATTGTTCCCACTGAGCGGGTGAAGAAAAACAGCACCGCCGAGGCCGGTTGCAAACTGTTCCTGACCAAACCGCTAGGCATTGGCGTGTTGACTACCGCAGAGAAAAAGTCGCTGCTAAAACCTGAACATCAGGGGCTGGCGACGGAAGTCATGTGTCGCATGAACATTGCCGGAGCGTCATTTGCCAACATTGACGGCGTGAAAGCGATGACCGATGTCACCGGCTTTGGTCTGCTGGGCCACCTCAGCGAGATGTGCCAGGGGGCAGGCGTCCAGGCGCAGATCCGCTATCAGGACATCCCTAAACTGCCGGGCGTCGAAGAGTACATCCGCCTGGGGGCTGTGCCGGGTGGCACCGAGCGTAACTTTGCCAGCTACGGCCACCTGATGGGGGAAATGCCGCAGGCGGTGCGCTCCCTGCTGTGCGATCCGCAAACGTCCGGCGGTCTGCTGCTGGCGGTAACGCCAGAGGCCGAAGAAGAAGTGAAAGCCACCGCCGCAGAGTTTGGCATTGACCTGACGGCGATCGGTGAACTGGTTGAAGCCCGTGGCGGTCGCGCCATGGTTGAGATCCGTTAACCCAATGCGGTTGTTTATTGCCGAAAAGCCGAGTCTGGCGCGCGCCATTGCTGATGTGTTGCCTAAACCGCACCGTAAGGGCGATGGCTTTATTGAATGCGGTAACGGCCAGGTGGTGACCTGGTGTATTGGTCACCTGCTGGAACAGGCGCAGCCTGATGTCTATGACAGTCGTTATGCGCGCTGGAACCTGGCCGATCTGCCGATCGTGCCGGAAAAGTGGCAATTGCAGCCGCGTCCTTCCGTGACCAAACAGCTCAACGTGATTAAGCGTTTTCTGCATGAGGCCAGTGAGGTTATCCATGCGGGAGACCCGGATCGCGAGGGGCAACTGCTGGTGGACGAGGTGCTGGATTACCTGCAACTGGCGCCGGAAAAGCGTCAGCAGGTGCAGCGCTGTCTGATTAACGATCTCAACCCACAGGCCGTTGAACGTGCGATTGAACGTCTGCGCTCAAACAGCGAATTTGTGCCGTTATGCGTGTCGGCGCTGGCCCGTGCCCGCGCGGACTGGCTGTACGGCATCAACATGACCCGTGCGTATACCATTCTCGGGCGTAACGCCGGTTATCAGGGGGTGCTCTCCGTCGGGCGCGTACAAACGCCGGTACTCGGGCTGGTTGTCCGACGCGATGAAGAGATCGAAAACTTCGTTGCCAAAGATTTTTTTGAAGTGAAAGCACATATCGTGACCCCTGCGGAGGAACGCTTCACCGCGATCTGGCAGCCGAGCGAAGCGTGCGAACCGTATCAGGACGAAGAGGGACGATTGTTACACCGTCCGCTGGCGGAGCATGTGGTCAACCGCATCAACGGCCAACCGGCGATAGTCACCAGCTATAACGATAAACGGGAATCAGAATCTGCGCCGTTGCCGTTCTCGCTGTCAGCTTTACAGATTGAAGCGGCGAAACGCTTTGGCCTGAGCGCGCAGAACGTGCTCGACATCTGCCAGAAGCTGTATGAAACCCACAAGCTGATTACCTATCCGCGTTCTGACTGTCGCTATCTGCCGGAAGAGCACTTCGCTGGACGGCATGCGGTAATGAACGCCATCGGCGTGCATGCGCCGGATCTGCTGCCGCAACCGGCGGTAAATCCCGATACCCGTAATCGCTGCTGGGATGATAAAAAGGTTGATGCTCACCACGCCATTATTCCTACTGCGCGCAGCAACAGTATCACTCTGACGGACAATGAAGCGAAGGTGTATAACCTGGTAGCCCGTCAATACCTGATGCAATTTTGCCCGGATGCGGTATTCCGTAAATGCGTGATTGAACTGGATATCGCGAAGGGTAAATTCGTCGCTAAGGCCCGATTCCTTGCCGAAGCGGGCTGGCGAACGCTGCTGGGCAGTAAAGAGCGGGATGAAGAGAACGACGGCACGCCGCTGCCGGTGGTGGCGAAAGACGATGAACTGCTGTGTGAAAAGGGCGAAGTGGTTGAACGTCAGACCCAGCCGCCACGCCATTTTACCGATGCCACGCTGCTGTCGGCGATGACCGGGATTGCGCGCTTCGTGCAGGATAAAGATCTGAAAAAGATCCTCCGTGCAACGGACGGGCTGGGCACCGAGGCCACCCGCGCCGGGATCATCGAACTGCTGTTTAAGCGCGGTTTTCTGGTCAAAAAAGGGCGCTATATCCACTCAACCGATGCCGGGAAAGCGCTGTTCCACTCGCTGCCGGAGATGGCGACCCGTCCGGACATGACCGCTCACTGGGAGTCAATTCTGACGCAAATCAGCGAAAAGCAGTGCCGCTATCAGGATTTCATGCAGCCGCTGGTGGGCACGCTGTATCAATTGATCGATCAGGCGCGCAGTACGCCGGTGCGTCGCTTCCGTGGCATTGTCGCGCCTGGTGGTGATGGTGGAGAGAAGAAGAAGAGCGCGCCTCGTAAACGTGCGGCGAAAAAAAGCCCGCCATCAGCAGAGGCGGGCCTGTAATTCGGTTTGGGGGGACTTAAATCACACCCTGACCAAACATGGCGTCGGCAATCTTCACGAAGGCAGAGATGTTCGCCCCACGGACATAGTTGGTCTGTTTGCTTTCACCGCCGTACTCGACGCAGGCATGGTGAATATCCAGCATGATGTGGTGCAGACGGGCATCCACTTTCTCCGCCTTCCAGCTCAGACGCGCCGCGTTCTGTGCCATTTCCAGGCCGGAGGTGGCAACGCCACCGGCGTTCGCCGCTTTGCCCGGTGCAAACAGCACGCCGGCTTCGAGGAACAGATCGGTCGCTTCGATGGTGGTTGGCATGTTTGCCCCTTCCGCCACCGCTTTCACGCCGTTAGCAATCAGCACGCGAGCCGCTTCGACGTCGAGCTCGTTCTGTGTGGCACACGGCAGTGCGATATCGACCGGCACTGACCACGGCTGTTTGCCTTCCATATAGGTCAGGCCAAACTCACGGGCGTAGTCCGCCACGCGGCCGTCACGGCTGGCTTTAATTTCGCACAGACGCGCCAGTTTCTCTTTCGTAAAGCCGCTTTCATCCACGACGGTGCCGCTGGAGTCGGAGGCCGTCACCACGCGAGCGCCAAATTCCATCGCTTTTTCAATGGCGAACTGCGCCACGTTACCGGAACCGGAAACCGCTACGCGCATCCCTTCAAAGCCCAGACCATGACGCTTGAGCATCGCTTCGGTGAAGTAGACCAGACCGTAACCGGTTGCTTCCGTACGGATCAGACTGCCGCCGAAGGAGAGCCCTTTGCCGGTAAACACGCAGGCGCTGTTGTTGGATAGCTTACGCATCATCCCGGCCATAAAGCCCACTTCACGGCCACCCACGCCGATATCACCGGCAGGAACGTCAGTATCCGGACCCAAATGACGGTACAGTTCCGTCATCAGCGCCTGACAGAAACGCATCACTTCGCCTTCACTTTTGCCTTTCGGATCAAAATCGCTACCGCCTTTACCACCGCCCATCGGCAGGGTGGTCAGTGCGTTTTTAAAGGTTTGCTCAAAGCCGAGAAACTTCAGGATCGACAGGTTAACGGAAGGGTGGAAGCGCATCCCGCCTTTGTACGGGCCAATCGCCGAGTTGAACTGCACGCGCCAGGCGCGGTTAACCTGGACCTGATTACGATCGTCCAGCCACACGACACGGAACTGAATCACACGCTCTGGCTCAACCAACCGTTCCAGCAACGACATTTCACGATAGCGCGGGTTTTGCTCAATGAATGGCCACAGGGTGGTCATAACTTCACGGACGGCTTGCGCGAACTCGGTTTGATTCGGGTCGCGCTTTTGTACATGGTTGAGGAATGATTCCAGAGAGCATGTCTGATCCATAGATATAAAAACCTCTTATATTTAAATGTGGTTGTAATTGTGTTTTTTGTGGATATGTGTTTGCAGTTTTTGACTATACCATCAGGAATGTGACGGATAGCAAGAAAAAAATGCCGGTGCCAGACAAATTAATAACCAGACGGCTGTCATAACGAAAAACGATGACAGAAGAGAGTAAAGTTTCCCGCGCGGGTTACCGTTATACTAAGAACAGACCCGAAATAGTAAGGAAACCCTATGCGTTTTATCGCGATGGCGGCAGCGTTGATGACACTCTCTTTATCCAGCCTGGCGAACCAAAACCTTCGCCCGGATGTGCAGGTGAACGTGCCGCCGGAGGTCTTCAGTTCCGGTGGACAGCGCGCGCAGCCCTGTAATCAGTGCTGCATTTATCAGGATCAGAATTATTCAGAAGGGGCGGTAATTAAAGCCGATGGCGTGCTGTTGCAGTGCCAGCGCGACGAGAAAACGCTCAGTACGAATCCGCTGGTCTGGCGTCGCGTAAAACCATAAAGGCGTTAAGTAGCGGAATATCAGCGGGGGCGAGCGAATAGTCGAGCGCGACGTGCGGCTCGCACCACACCAGTTGCTGGTGCTCATGCGCCATCATTTCTCCGCTGAACGCCGGGACATGCCAGGCATGCAGATGAATCAACCGCCCGGAGACTTCACGCTGGTGGCTGGCAATATAGCGCCCCACCGTGGCCTCAATGCCTAACTCTTCGCGCAGTTCGCGGACCAGCGCCTGCGGCTGCGTTTCGCCCGCTTCCACTTTGCCACCGGCAAATTCCCATAAACCTGCCTGATCCGCCTGCGGCGGGCGCTGGGCGAGCAAAATTTTGCCATCACGTTCAATAATCGCGGCAACAACGTCGAGGGTTTTCATCATATTCGTCAATGTTCAACAGCAGAAAGTGACATACTATCGTCATCTTTGATTGACCTGAAGTCCCAGGAGTCTGCCTTGAACGATCCGCAACCGTGGGTAACGCCGTTGACCCGTCTCCCCGCCAGTCTCAACCCTCTCGTGATGACGCAAAGAAAACACTACGGAGAGGTATTACATCCGACGCGCTGGTGGGGGCGGATGCCGTTTTTGTTCTGGCTGGTGGCGCTGTTTGTCGGGTTTCTTGAGCGTAAACGTGCGCGTCTGACGCCGGTGATGCGGGCATTATTGATGACGCGCGTGTCGCAGGTCTGCCACTGCGCATTCTGCGTGGATGCCAACAGCCTGCGACTGGCAGAGCGTAGCGGCGCGATGGACAAAGTGCTGGCCGTGGCGGACTGGCAGGCATCGTCGCTTTTTACACCAGAAGAGCGCGTTGCGCTGGCATATGCTGACGCGGTGACCGCCACGCCACCGCGGGTAGATGATGCCCTGAAAGCGCAAATGAAGCAGCATTTCAGCGATGACGTTATTAGCGAGATGACCGCGTTGTTGGCTTTTCAGAACCTCTCGGCGCGTTTTAATGCCGCGCTGGATATTCCTTCGCAGGGACTGTGCGACAGTCTCAAAGGAGCGCCGCGTGCTTGACCGGCATCTGCATCCACGGCTTAAACCGCTGCTTCACCGTTGCGCAGGCGTGCTCGACAGGCCGGGGGTTTCCCCGGACGGTCTGACGCTGGTTGGGTTTGGCCTCGGCGTACTGGCGTTGCCGTTTCTGGCGCTGGGCTGGTATCTGGCGGCGCTGGTGGCGATTGTCCTGAATCGTCTGCTGGACGGGCTTGACGGCGCGCTGGCGCGACGCCGAGGGCTTACCGATGCGGGCGGTTTTCTTGATATCTCTCTCGATTTTCTGTTTTACGCGCTGGTGCCGTTCGGCTTCATTCTGGCCGACCCACAGCAGAATGCGCTGGCGGGGGGCTGGCTGTTGTTTGCGTTTATCGGCACCGGCAGCAGTTTTCTCGCCTTTGCCGCGCTGGCCGC
Organism: Citrobacter sp. RHB20-C16; assembly: GCF_013890155.1. NCBI lineage: Bacteria > Pseudomonadati > Pseudomonadota > Gammaproteobacteria > Enterobacterales > Enterobacteriaceae > Citrobacter > Citrobacter sp. RHB20-C16. Next base: position 2,202,835 of record NZ_CP057630.1, read on the forward strand.
GAAGCACAATATCGACAACCCCGGCTATGCGCATAAATCGTTTTATTATCTGGGGGGATTGACCGAGGGAACGGAAACGATCCTGGTGTTTGTACTGGCGTGTCTTTTCCCGGAGAAGTTTGCCGTGCTGGCGTGGATCTTCGGCACACTGTGCTGGATGACGACGTTGACCCGCGTCTGGAGTGGTTATCTGACGCTGAAGGGGTTACAACAGTGAACGCCGGATGACGCACAAGCGCTGCCATCCGGCAATCCATTACAGACTGCTGTCCGGGCCGCGCTCACCTGCGGAGACCGGGTTTTTCGGGTCTTTGCTCCATTCGTACCACCCGCCGTCATAAACCGAGACGTTTTTCCAGCCCATCGCCCGGGCGTACATAAACGTCTCTGACGCGCGCCAGCCGGTGCCACAGTAAAAGGCGACCTGCTGATCCGGCAGAATGTGCCACTGCTTCCACATGCTGGCGATGTCATCTGCGCTGCGCATGGTGCCGTCCGGGTTATGGAAATCTTCCATATGCGTCGAGTCGCTGCCGGCATGTCCCCAGCGCGCCCCGGCAATTTCACCTTTTGGCTTGATATAGCTGTAGCCGCTGGTGGTGCCGATAAATTCTGGCCAGGAGCGAATACTGACCAGCGACGCATCCTGACGGTGCAACAGTCCGCGCGCCTGTTCCATATTAAGCATCAGCTGGGGTTGCGCTGGAATGGTCACGCCAAAATCGGGCTCCGGTTTAACTTTCGCAGGCGTGCCGCGCTCGACCGGCAGCCCGGCGTCGGACCAGGTCTGCCAGCCGCCATCGAGCAGACGCACGTCTTTCACTCCGGCATACAGCATGATCTGCGCCACCCGCGCGGCCGCGTAAACATCGCGTCCGTACAGGATCACCGTCGTGTCATGACGGATACCGTGTTTCGCCAGCATCGCTTTCAGACTGTCATCAGGCACTTTGTTCCACAGCGGTTCACTTTCCACCTCGTTGGTGTCGATGTAATCCGCGCCTGGAATATGGCTGAGCAGATAAAACTTCGGCGCACCCCAGGCGGCTTCTATCACTTTCCAGTCGCCGGCCGGTTTCGCGGTGACCGCTTTACCCTGTTGCAGGTCATGCAGCCACTGCGGATAAACCAGTTGCTCGAAATGCGGCAGTCGTTGCAGACGCGCCGGATCCTGCAACGCGTCGCTCAGCGTGGCAACCTGTTGCAGTCCAGCCTTTTTCAGCCGGTTTTTCACCGCCTGCACGTCGCTGTCGTTGCCGTACAGCGCGACAGGGGCGTCGGCCTTCAGTTGATGCTGTTGGATCCAGGTCGCGAGCTGTTCGTCGCTCATGGTATCAAGCCAGCGGGCAGAGAGGTTGAGGGCGGAAGGTTCGTGTCCGGACGGACCGTTTAGTGACTGTGGCCAGCCATTATAAAACGCGGAGGGACGGGTATCGATAGCCGTACCCTGTTTTTGCGCCAGTTGTTGGAAGTTAAGTACCTGCGCCATATCAGCAGCCCAGGTGGAAGCGCAAGCGAGCCCTAAAGCCAGAGCCAGCGCGGTCATTTGAGAAACACGTTTCATCGAATTGCCCGACGTTGAGATAAGGAGGCGCCATTCTGTGCTCGCGGTAGCGGAAAAACTTTGCGTTAACGCAGTATGTAAGCAGTTTCACAAGGCGGAAGATAACGGCAAAACGTGACCGCCCGGCGGAATATCCTGCGCGTCATGGGTGACCTGAACAACGGGAATGTCCAGCCGACGCACTTCATCAAAGACCCACTGACGAAAGTCTGCCCGACGATCAGCATCAAGACGGCTGAACGGCTCATCCAGCAGCAACGCTTTAGGCTGCGCCAGCAGGGCGCGAAGCAGCGCAACCCGTGCGCGCTGACCACCGGATAGCGTGGCGGGATCGCGAGAAGACAATCCCGCCATGCCCGCACGGTCAAGCGCGTGCTGAACCGCATCCTGCCGCGCTGTGCCTTTCAGAATGGCAGGAAGCGCTAATAGCAGGTTTTGTCCCACCGTAAAGTGATCAAACAGCAAAGCATCCTGAAATAAAATACCGATCTGCCGACGGGCGGTGGGGAGCGCATCCAGACGCTGCTCACCCAGCCACAGTTCACCGCGGACATGCAGCGGTGGCGTCAGCGCACCCACCATCCAGGCCAGCAGCGAAGACTTGCCGCAGCCGGAGGGACCCATTAATGTGACAATGTCACCTTTTGCCACTTCGAAGGTTAACGGGCCAAACAGCGGGGTCTGGTGGAGAAACAGGGAAAGATGGCGAACGGTGAGCATTAGCGCAATCCTTGTCGGCGGTGGCCGACCCATAACGAGAGTCCGGCCATTAGCGTAAACACGACCAGCGGTAACAGCAATTGCCAGAGCGCCTGCGCGGCCAGAATACCGGTACTGCCGCCGCTGCTGAGGGCCACCGCTTCCGTCGTCAGCGTCGGGAAACGGCCTGCGCCCAGCCACAGGGTCGGCATATACTGCGCGATGCTGACGGAGAAACCGACGGCCAGCGTCACGAGTACAGGACGCAAAATCTGCGGACATTTTACGCAGCAAAAGATTTTCATCGGTGACCAGCCCAGCGTCCGGGCAATCAGCAGCAGACGAGGGTCGATGCGTTGCCAGGCAGGTTTCAGGACAAACAACATCCACGGCACCACCCACAGCAGATGTCCCCAGATGAGCGAGGCAAACTGACCGTCCAGTTCAAGATGCAACGCCAGCGCGTATTGGCCCATCACCAGCGGCAGCGCCGGAAGAAGGATTGGCAGCCAGACCCAACGATGTCCGCGCTGCGGTCCCCATTCCAGCCATAGCAGCAAAATGACCAGTCCCAGCACGCTGGCGGCCACTCCGATTGTTACGCTGTGGGTTAACGCGTCGAGATTGAGCGTAGATTGCTGCGCCAGAAAGGCCAGTAATACCGTGCAGAGCACTCCCGTCGCGGGCAGCGACAATGACAGCGTTTTCCCCGTTAGGGGCGAAACGCGGTGTTGACGTACGCCACTGACGTCAGGAAGCGTGCGTCGCCAGCTACGCCAGAGCTGATAACCCGCGAGTGCAAAGAGGGCGAGCAGCGCCAGCAAGAGCAGGCTAGCCAGCGCGCCTTTGATCTGCTGTTCGCTGTCTCCCTGACTAAGCCATTGCCAGGAGAGGACCGCCAGCGTCGGCGGATTGCCGGGGCCGAGGATGATGGCAACATCCACCGCCGAAATCGTCCACGCCACCACGGCCAGCATTACGGCTCCCAGTGCGGGGGCGATAGTGGGTAAGATCAACCAGCAGAGCGTCTGCCGGCGGTTGTAGCCCAGCGAATCCAGGACGATGACCTGCTGAGCGAGGCGTTTCTCACTCAGTAAAATGGATAAAATCCACAGCACGAAAGCGCTCTCTTTCACGGCCAGCGTCACGCCCAGCCCGATGCCGTAGCGATCAATCGCAGGCGAGAGAAACGGCAGGGCGCGCCAGAGCAGTCCGCCTTCAGCGAAAAGCAGTAGCGCGGCGCTGGCAAACGCGACATGGGGAATCGCCAGCAACCACGGCAGGCGGGTACTCAACCATCGCCAGCGGATGCCGGGCCAGAGCGCCACCACGATTGTTAACGCAATAAACAGCGCGCCAGCGGCGGCGATGAATACCGACACCACGGTCGCCAGCAACGCCTGCGGTAACTGCGGATCGGTAAAAAGAGCCTGCCAGTTTGCCAGTGACAGCGCGGGCGCGATCAGCAACATACCGGCAGGCAGTATTGGCGCATAAATCGCCGCCATGCCCAGCCAGGCGAGAAACATTAGCGCGATCCGTAGCGGCGCAGCCATTCTTGCTCCAGTGCGTTAACCCAGGCCGCATGAGGTTCAGGCAGCACGGCGGGTAGCCCGTCCGGAATGCGTGCTTCCAGCGCGGCCTGCTGTGCGGCGGGCAGTTTTTTCGCATCCAGCACCGACGGATCGCCCCAGACTGTTGGATCGGCCTTACGCAGCTGTGCGTCAGGAGAGAGCAGGAAGTTGGCGACCAGTTTCGCTCCGGCGCTGGCGCGGGCGTTAACCGGAATGGCGACAAAATGCACGTTGCCAATCATCCCCGCGGTAAAACCAAAGCTGTAGCTGTGTTTTGGCAATTCACCGCGGGTGATCTTTTGCTGAGCGTGCGCCGGGTTAAAGGTCAACGACAGGCGCAATGTCCCGCTCTTAAGTAGCGCGTCCATCCGCGCCGGAGATGGCGGGAAATCTTTCCCTTCTCGCCACAGACTCGGATGCAGCGCGTCGAGATAGCGCCACAGCGGCGCGGTTACATCGGCAAAGGTGGCGGCGTCCGGCGCGACGGTGAGCGCGTGCGGATTGTCAGTCAGCGAGATTAATAACTGTTCCAGAAACGCCGTGCCGGTAAAGTCCGGCGGTCGCGGGTAACTGACGGTGCCTGGATGTGCCCGGGCAAATGCCAACAGCGCCTGCGGACTTTGAGGCGGCTGCGGCGTCACGTCGCGATCTGCAATAAACGTCAACTGCGCGCCTCCCCACGGAGACTCAGCCCCGTCAGTGGGAATTGAAAAATCTTCACGTACCGGTTTTTGCGTATCAACATAGCGCCAGTTGGGCAGCGTTTCCGCCCACTGGGTTTGCAGCAATCCAGCCTCTTTCAACGTGCGAAAATTTTCGCCGTTAACCCACAACAGATCGACAGAACCACCGGTCTTTCGCCCGGCGGCGGCTTCCGTCTGGATGCGCTTCACGGCATCAGCGGCATCGGCGAGACGCACGATTTTAAGATTGACCGCATAGTGGGTTTTCATCTCGCCACTGACCCAGTCAAGATACTGGTTTACGGCGCTGTCACCGCCCCAGGCGTTGAACCAGACGGTCTGGCCTCTGGCCTCATTCTGGATCTGCTGCCAGCGTTGTTCGGCGTGTCCCGGAGCGGCCAGCAACAGACTCGCGAGTAGTAATCCCCAGCGCATAATTACTCCTGAAAAAAATGTGTGACCAGCCAACGGGAGGCCAGTGGTAATAGCCCTAACAGAGCAAAAGCGGTCAGCATAGCGGGAGAAATAATGTCACGTATTGATGTTAACTGGCTTAACTGGCGTCCGGCATTCAGATAAACCACGGTGGCAGGCAGCATCCCCAACTGGCTGACCCACCAGTAGCGGCGCACGCCAACGGTGGTGAGACCTGCAAGCAGGTTGACGACAACAAATGGAAACAAGGGTATCAGGCGTAGCGCAAAAAGATAAAAGACGCCGTCCCGCGCCATCCCATGATTGACCGTGGCCATATGCCGGGAAAACCGCCGCGCTACCCAGTCACGCAGCAGGTAACGACTGGTGAGCATGGCGAGCGTGGCGCCCAGCGTTGAGGCAAAAGAGACCAGCAGCGTGCCTTGCCAGAGGCCAAACAGCGCGCCGCCAAGCAGCGTCAGCAGCGCCGCGCCAGGAATCGACAGCGCCGCGACGACGGTATAGAGCAGAAAATAGAGGCTTGCACTGAGAAAAGGGGACAGGCGTTGCCAGTCCGCCAACAGTGAATGTTCGCGCTTAAGCGTCTCCAGCGTGAGCAGGCCGGGGGGCAACACCCAGAGCACCCCGGCAAGACAGAGGATCAGTGCGCCCGCAAGCCCTATTTTTCTGGCGTTCACGGTTGAGCATCAGACCTTAAATTTCGCCCATACCGGCGCATGATCAGACGGTTTTTCCATGCTGCGAATTTCATAGTCGATACCGGTTTCCAGACAACGGTCCGCCAGCGGCTGGCTTGCCAGCAGCAAATCGATACGCAGACCGCGGTTATCATCAAACCCTTTCGAACGGTAATCAAACCACGAGAATTTGTCGGTGGTTTCCGGGTGTGCGTGGCGGAAGGTGTCAACCAGGCCCCAGTTCAGCAGGCGGTCCATCCATTCACGCTCTTCCGGCAGGAACGAACATTTGCCAGTGCGCAGCCAGCGCTTGCGGTTCTCTTCGCCAATGCCGATATCCCGATCGGACGGACTGATATTCATATCCCCCATGATCAGCACCGGATTGTCGCGCTTCAGTTGGTTGTCGAGATAGTTTTGTAAGTTCTGATAAAACTGCGCTTTGGCCGGGAATTTAATCGGATGGTCGCGGCTTTCACCCTGCGGGAAGTAGCCGTTGATTACCGTCAGGTTGCCCAGCGGAGAGGGGATTTCCGCCATGATGATGCGGCGCTGCGCCTCTTCGCCATCATCGGGAAAACCCCGGCGCACGGCGATGGGGGGCTCTTTGGTCAGCAGCGCCACGCCATAGTGACCTTTTTGCCCGTGGTAGAAAACGTTGTAGCCGAGTTTTGCGACATCTTCGAGCGGGAACATGTCGTCGTGAACTTTTGTCTCCTGCAGGCCAATGACATCGGGTTGGTGTTTTTCGACAATGGCTGTCAGTTGATGTGGTCTGGCGCGCAGGCCGTTGATATTAAAAGAGACAAATTTCATAGTCGCTGCCATTTTACAGGATGAATAGTGCATGGATGGTAGCAGAATTTCCGCAAACTGACTGCCCATAATGGTGAGATTCCGGCAATGGGTGTGAATGGTGTTAACAATGGGGCAATGCTTGCCCTGTTTTAGGGCGGATTGCGTCAAAATGGCGCAGTAATTTCCTGTAAATTTCGTAGATGATCACATTTCCAGAATTATATCTGGACTGTGCATAATATTGCGGTTTTTCCTCTATTTATTCTTCTTTCACGCAAACATATTCACTTTCTATGCACATATAGTGAATATCGCTGGGCTATAACTCGTTGATTTTCCGTTCCACACAACCGTTTATGCATTTTTTCCACTGGCTGGCACGAAGACTGCAATCTACATTTACAGCGCAAACACTACTTTTTATTAACATATAAATAACTATTTATTTACCGATGAGGTCGCTATGTCTCAGTCAATTACGCGTGAAAATTTTGATGAATGGATGATGCCCGTTTATGCACCGGCGCCTTTTATTCCGGTCCGTGGCGAAGGTTCACGCTTGTGGGATCAGCAGGGTAAAGAGTATATCGACTTCGCGGGAGGCATTGCGGTCAATGCCCTGGGACACGCGCATCCGGAACTGCGTGAAGCGCTGAATGTGCAGGCGAGCAAATTCTGGCACACCGGCAACGGCTACACCAACGAGCCAGCGTTACGACTGGCGAAAAAGCTCATCGACGCCACCTTTGCCGATCGCATCTTCTTTTGCAACTCCGGGGCTGAGGCCAACGAGGCGGCGCTGAAACTGGCGCGCAAATATGCGCACGACCACTACGGCAGCAATAAGAGCGGCATTGTCGCGTTCAAGAACGCCTTTCACGGTCGTACGCTGTTCACGGTCAGCGCCGGAGGACAACCGGCCTATTCGCAGGATTTCGCGCCGCTGCCGCCGGATATCCGCCACGCCGTCTACAACGACATTAACTCTGCCAGCACGCTGATTGACGATACCACCTGTGCGGTCATCGTCGAACCGGTGCAGGGGGAAGGGGGCGTTGTACCTGCAACCCAGGCCTTCCTGCAAGGGCTTCGCGAGCTGTGCGATCGACATAATGCGTTGCTGATTTTTGATGAAGTACAGACTGGCGTGGGGCGCACCGGCGAACTGTACGCTTACATGCACTATGGCGTGACGCCGGATCTGTTGACTACCGCCAAAGCGCTGGGCGGCGGGTTCCCGATTGGCGCGCTGTTGGCCAGTGAAAAATGTGCCAGCGTGATGACCGTCGGGACACACGGCACAACCTATGGCGGTAATCCGCTGGCGACTGCCGTTGCCGGGAAATTACTCGATATCATCAATACGCCTGCGATGCTGAACGGGGTGAAACAGCGCCATGACTGGTTTGTGGAGCGTCTGAACGCCATTAACCTGCACACCGGACTGTTCAGTGAAATCCGCGGTTTGGGACTGCTGATTGGCTGCGTGCTGAAGGATACGTTCGCCGGAAAAGCCAAACAGATTTCCCAGGAAGCGGCGAACGCGGGCGTAATGGTGCTGATTGCCGGGGGCAACGTGGTGCGTTTTGCACCGGCGTTGAACGTCACGCAGGAAGAGGTCGCCAGCGGGCTCGACCGTTTTGCGCTGGCCTGCGAACAGATTAAAGCCGGAGGTTCATCATGATGGTGATCCGTCCCATTGAACATGCTGATATTAGCGCGCTGATGCAACTGGCCAGTAAAACCGGCGGTGGGCTGACCTCATTACCCGCGAATGAAGCCACGTTGGCGGCGCGTATTGATCGTTCCCTGAAAACCTGGCGGGGCGAATTGCCGAAAAGTGAACAAGGCTATGTCTTTGTGCTGGAGGATCTGGAAACCGGCACTGTGGCGGGGATTTGCGCGATTGAAGTCGCCGTGGGGCTTAACGACCCCTGGTATAACTATCGTGTAGGGACGCTGGTGCATGCTTCAAAAGAGCTGAACGTTTATAACGCGCTGCCGACGCTGTTTCTCAGTAACGATCACACCGGCAGCAGTGAGCTGTGCACGCTGTTCCTCGATCCCGACTGGCGCAAAGAGGGCAACGGCTATTTGCTGTCGAAATCGCGCTTCATGTTTATGGCCGCGTTTCGCGACCGTTTTAATGAAAAAGTGGTCGCGGAAATGCGCGGCGTGATCGACGAGCACGGCTATTCCCCGTTCTGGCAAAGCCTGGGGAAACGCTTTTTCTCGATGGAGTTTACGCGAGCTGATTTTCTCTGCGGTACCGGGCAGAAAGCGTTTATCGCCGAACTGATGCCCAAGCATCCGATTTATACCCACTTCCTCTCTGACGAGGCGCAGGCAGTCATTGGCGAAGTGCACCCGCAAACCGCTCCGGCGCGCGCGGTGCTGGAGAAAGAAGGGTTTCGCTATCGTAACTACATCGACATTTTCGACGGCGGCCCGACGCTGGAGTGTGATATCGACCGGGTGCGGGCGATCCGCAAAAGTCGGCTGATAGAGGTCGTCGAAGGGCAGCCCGCAACCGGTGATTTCCCGGCCTGCCTGGTGGCGAATGAAAACTACCATCACTTCCGCGTCATGTTGGTGCGCGCCGATCCTCATACAGAGAGGCTGGTGCTGACCGCCGCGCAGCTGGATGCCCTGAAATGTCACGCAGGCGATCGGGTTCGTTTTGTCCGTCTCTGCGCAGAGGAGAAAACGGTATGACTTTATGGATTAACGGTGACTGGGTGACCGGTCAGGGTGAACGTCGGGTGAAGAAGGATCCTGTACAGGGCAACGTGCTCTGGGAAGGTCACGATGCCGATGCCGCGCAGGTGATGCAGGCGGCTCGTGCTGCCCGCACCGCGTTTCCGGCCTGGGCCAGACGCCCCTTCAGCGAGCGGCAGGCGATTGCGGAAAAATTCGCCGGGTTGCTGGAGAGCAATAAAGCGGATCTGACCGCCATTATCGCCCGTGAAACCGGCAAGCCACGCTGGGAAGCGGCGACGGAAGTGACGGCGATGATCAACAAAATCGCGATTTCCATCAAGGCCTATCACGCCCGCACCGGCGAGCATCAGAGTGAGTTGCCCGACGGCGCGGCGACGCTTCGTCACCGCCCGCATGGCGTGCTGGCTGTATTTGGCCCTTATAACTTTCCGGGACATCTGCCGAACGGACACATTGTGCCGGCACTGCTGGCGGGTAACACCATCCTCTTTAAGCCCAGCGAACTGACGCCGTGGACCGGAGAAGCGGTGATGCGGCTCTGGGAACAGGCCGGTCTACCGAATGGCGTGCTGAATCTGTTGCAGGGCGGTCGGGAAACAGGACAGGCGCTGAGCGCGCTGGATGCTCTCGACGGACTGCTGTTTACCGGCAGTGCGAATACGGGCTATCAACTGCATCGCCAGCTTGCCGGACAACCGGAAAAAATCCTTGCTCTCGAAATGGGCGGCAACAACCCGCTGATTATTGAGGATCCAGAGGATATCGATGCGGCGGTGCACCTGACTATTCAGTCCGCGTTTGTGACGGCGGGACAGCGCTGTACCTGCGCACGTCGCCTGCTGGTAAAAAAAGGCGCGCAGGGTGACGCATTTCTCGCCCGGCTGGTGGCCGTCAGCCAGCGTATCCAGCCAGGTCGCTGGGACGATGAGCCACAGCCGTTTATCGGCGGTCTGATCACCGAACAGGCGGCGCGTCATGTGTTTGATGCCTGGCAACAGCTTGAATCTCTCGGCGGACAGACGCTGCTGGCGCCGCGTTTGTTACAGGCCGGTACCTCACTGCTGTCACCTGGCATTATTGAGCTGACGGGCGTGGCAAATCTGCCCGATGAAGAGGTCTTCGGTCCGCTGCTTGGCGTCTGGCGCTATGAGCGTTTCGACGAGGCGATCGCGATGGCCAATAACACCCGCTTTGGTTTGTCATGTGGACTGGTTTCGCCCGATCGTGCGCAGTTCGACCAGTTACTGTTGGAAGCACGCGCGGGGATCGTCAACTGGAACAAGCCGCTCACCGGCGCTGCCAGCACCGCGCCGTTTGGTGGCGTAGGCGCTTCCGGAAACCATCGCGCCAGCGCGTGGTATGCCGCCGATTATTGCGCCTGGCCGATGGCCAGTCTGGAATCCCCGGCGCTGACGTTGCCAGCCACGCTGAGCCCCGGCCTCGATTTTTCGCGTGAGGAGTCCGTATGAAAGCACGTGAGGTCAATTTCGATGGGCTGGTAGGGCTGACGCATCATTATGCCGGGCTGTCGTTCGGCAACGAGGCGTCCACCCGGCATCGTCATCAGGTTTCAAATCCCCGTCTGGCGGCGAAACAGGGACTGCTTAAAATGAAGGCGCTGGCGGATGCGGGATATCCGCAGGCGGTGATCCCGCCGCACGAACGGCCGTTTATTCCTGCATTACGCCAGTTGGGATTTAGCGGTAGCGATGAGCAGGTGATTGAGAAAGTGGTGCGTCAGGCGCCGCACTGGCTCTCCAGCGTCAGCTCCGCATCGCCGATGTGGGTAGCCAACGCGGCGACGGTGGCGCCGTCGGCGGATACGCTGGATGGCAAAGTGCACCTGACGGTCGCGAACCTCAATAATAAATTCCACCGTTCACTCGAGGCGCCCACCACGGAGGCGTTGCTGCGGGCGATCTTCCGCGATGAACGTTATTTCGCCGTGCATTCCGCGCTGCCGCAGGTGGCGATGCTCGGCGATGAAGGGGCGGCTAACCATAATCGCCTCGGCGGGGAGTATGGTGAGCCGGGAACGCAGCTGTTTGTCTACGGGCGTGAAGAGGGCAGCAATACGCGACCTTCCCGCTATCCGGCGCGTCAAACCCGTGAAGCCAGCGAGGCGGTAGCTCGCCTGAATCAGGTGAATCCACAGCAGTGTATTTTTGCTCAGCAGCATCCGGAGGTCATCGACCTTGGTGTGTTTCATAACGATGTAATTGCGGTCGCGAACCGGGAGGTGCTGTTCTGTCATGAACAGTCCTTTGCGAGACAACATGAGGTTATGAATCAACTGCGCGCCCGGGTGCCCGGCTTTACCCCTGTTGTGGTGCCAGCAGCTGACGTGTCGGTGCCGGATGCGGTCGCGACGTATCTGTTTAACAGTCAATTGTTGAGCCGCGATGACGGTTCGATGATGCTGGTCCTGCCACAGGAGTGCCGCGAACACGCGGGCGTATGGCGCTATCTGACGAACCTGCTGGAAGCCGATAACCCGATCCGCGACATGCGGGTGTTTGACCTGCGCGAGAGCATGTCAAACGGCGGTGGGCCAGCCTGCCTGCGGCTGCGAGTGGTGTTGACCGCAGAAGAATACCAGGCGGTCAATCCGGCGGTAATAATGAATGACGTTCTGTTTACGACGCTCAACGACTGGGTGGATCGCTACTATCGCGACCGCCTGACCGCCGCGGATCTCGCCGACCCGCAACTGCTGCGTGAAGGGCGCGAAGCGCTGGATTCACTGACTCAACTGTTGCAGCTTGGTTCTGTCTATCCGTTCCAGCAATCGGGAGGCGGGCATGGATGATTTCCTCGCCGCCACGCTGGCGGGAACGATGCCGGAGGTTCGGGAAGGCGAAGGCGCGGGATTTCGCTGGCATTGGGTTGACGCCGGTATTCTCGAACTCACCCCCGTCACGGTGACCGACCGTACGCTGGTGATCTCCGCCGGTATTCATGGCAACGAAACCGCGCCGGTGGAGATGCTCAATACGCTGCTGTTGGCGTTGTCTAAGGGGGAGATAACGCTACGCTGGCGGCTGTTGGTGATCCTCGGCAACCCACAGGCGCTGGCTGCCGGGAAGCGCTACTGCCACAGCGATATGAACCGGATGTTTGGCGGGCGCTGGCAACAGTGTGCCGAAAGCGGTGAGACGCAGCGCGCACGTCAACTGGAACAGTGTCTGGAAAATTTTTATGCGACGGGCACGGAGTCGGTGCGCTGGCATCTCGATTTACATACCGCCATCCGTGGTTCTTACCATTTGCGCTTCGGCGTGTTGCCACAGCGTCCCATCCCCTGGGATGAGACGTTTCTTGGCTGGCTGGGTGCCGCAGGACTGGAAGCGCTGGTGTTTCATCAAACGCCGGGAGGCACGTTTACCCACTTTAGTGCTCAACACTTCGGTGCGCTCGCCTGTACCCTGGAGCTTGGCAAAGCCTTGCCATTCGGTCACAACGATCTCCGCCAGTTTGCGCCGACGTCTGCCGCGCTGACCTGTTTACTGTCGGGGCAAATTGACCAGGCAGACGGCACTCCGCCAGTCCGCTATCGGGTGGCGTCGCAGATCACCCGACGCAGCGACGCATTTGTACTGCACATGGACAGCCAGACGCTCAACTTCACTCCCTTTACCGCCGGAACGCTGCTGGCGGAAGAGGGCGACGAGCGTTTTGTCGTCACTCATGACGTGGAATACGTTCTTTTTCCCAACCCTGGCGTGGCGCCGGGATTACGTGCGGGCCTGATGCTGGAGAAATTGCGCTAACCTGTTTCCCGCAGGCGAAGGCCTGTGGGTGTTAATTTATCGTGCGCCAGGAAATTAATCCGGACTATTCCTGGAGAGCTGCTTTATTTATCATCAGCGCTCAGGTATAGTTCTTCATATTCCCTGCAAAATCATGCTGTTGTCATTTTTTCTTTCAACTCTTCGCAATAATTTCTTTTTTTCTCCACAATTGGCGAAAAAATGTTTTTTACACTTTCATTGTTTTACTGATGCTCTGACTAATTGACGATTAAGCCGTTAAAGTTAATCTCGTCAACACGGCACTGTACTTCTTCATAAGTGACAAGAAAGCCGTAAAATAACTGAAAGGAAGGATAAAGATTATGCGTAAATTAACTGCACTGTTTGTGGCTTCAACTCTGGCACTGGGCGCTGCGAACCTGGCTCACGCAGCGGATACCACCACCGCGGCACCGGCAGACGCCAAACCGATGATGCAGCATAAAGGTAAATTCGGCCCACATCATGACATGATGTTTAAAGACCTGAATCTGACCGATGCTCAGAAACAACAGATTCGCGACATCATGAAGGATAAGCGTGACCAGATGAAGCGTCCGCCGGTTGAAGAACGCCGCGCAATCCACGACATCATTGCCAGCGATACCTTCGATAAAGCGAAAGCAGAAGCGCAGATTACGAAGATGGAAGAACAGCGCAAAGCGAACATGCTGGCACACATGGAAACGCAGAATAAGATCTACAACATTCTGACCCCGGAACAGAAAAAACAGTTTAATGCCAATTTTGAGAAGCGTCTGACAGAACGTCCGGCGCGTGACGGTAAAATGCCTGTACCTGCTGAGTAATCGCTGAGCAGACTTATTCGAAGACCGCCGGTCTTGTCCATCCTCTCCACTGAGGCGATGGACAGGATCGGCGGTTTTTTCTTTTTCATACCCTATGGAAAATCATCATGGCTGCCGATAACGACGTTGTGCTTTATTATTCCGCATGATGTTTATCAGGAGCGATGATGGAATACTTTGATATCCGCAAGATGCCGGTCAGTCTCTGGCGCAACGGTGCTGGTGAAACGCGTGAAATTTGCTGTTTTCCTCCGGCGACCCGCGATTTTCACTGGCGTGCCAGCATTGCTTCTATCGCCGGTAATGGCGAGTTTTCGCTCTTTCCTGGTATCGAGCGGGTGATTACCCTGCTGGAAGGCAGCGAAGTGACGCTGGAAAGTCAGGGCGCCTTCAGCCATACCCTTAAGCAGCACCAGCCGTTTACCTTTGCCGGCGAGCGTGTGGTGAAGGCCAGACTGACGGAAGGGCAGATGTCGATGGATTTTAATATCATGACCCGGCGTGACTCCTGCCAGGCGAAAGTGCGGGTGGCCGACCGAACCTTTACCACGTTTGGCTCACGCGGCGGCGTGGTGTTTGTTATTAGCGGAGCCTGGCAACTGGGCGATAAACTCCTGACTGCCGATCAGGGCGCCTGCTGGCACGACGGAAAACATACGCTACGGCTGTTGAAAGCAGAAGGGAAACTGTTATTCAGCGAGATCACCTGGCTGCAGGGGTATTCCCCGGATTCAGTTCAATAATTTCACAGGTTCCGGCAACGAGCGGCTTACAGAGAATCTTGTAACCGTCATGATCAAAACCGGCTGGCGTCTGGACCAGCGTCGCCGCATCCTCCAGCGTATCGACCGCTCCCAGCCACAGCCAGTTGTTAATGACGTGATACTGGGTCATTTGCGCACGACTCTCTTTGAGCGCAATGGCGTTTTTCCACGGCCAGCAGATAACGCGCAGTTTTTCCAGCGATGCCTGCAAACGGGCGTCGTGCTCCTGTGGCGATTCTTTATTACAGCAGACGCCAGCGCAGCGTTTTAGCGCAGCGCGAAAGCAGGCTCGGCCACGGCTCAGGGGTTCAAGACCCAGTCGCCCGTAACACAATTTTTGTTCGTCAGCGAGTGACTGTAAGGCGGCAAGCGCGGCGCGGCGGTTGGCAAAAAGACCGAACAGATCCGGAGCGTGGGAGAAATCAACGTCACGCGAATAGACGACATCCACTTTTCCATCCCGGAGCGTTAATGCGCAGAGTTGGCGGTTGCGGCGCAGGCGTTTATTAAATAGCGGCTGTTGCTCTTTAATCAGCCGTGCCTCGAGTAATAGCGCGCCGATTTCACCGGCGGTACCGATCCAGGAGATACGCCTGGACTGGCGCAGCATGGCGGCTTCTTCTGGCGTGCGTAAATGCGACAGTACCCGACTGCGGATATTGACACTTTTACCAATGTAAAGTGGCAGGGTGTCGCTTTCGCTGTGAAACAGGTAAACACCAGGCACGCTCGGGAGCGACTCCAGGAAAGGGCGCAGATGTTCAGGATATTCGTAAACTGCTGCTGCTTCAAACTCAAGACGAGGAACTGATTGACGCCGTGCCACGGTAAACTCCGGATGCTGGTTATGCATCCAGTATAGCAGTGGTATTACGATGAAAAAAGAGAGGGCGTGAGCGACTGCGGCGCGAAAGCCGGATGGCGTTGCCATCCGGTCGGTTCATGCTTACTGTTTCCAGAAGTCATCAAACACGGTAATCGGCGGACGGCGTTTATGCTCTGTCTTCAGATACCAGCCTTCAATGATTTTCGCGATAGCGGCATCCACCGCTTTTCCTTCCAGATAGTCATCAATATTCTCATAGGTCACGCCCAGCGCGGCTTCATCCGGCAGAGAAGGGCGATCGTCTTCGAGATCGGCGGTGGGTGTTTTCTTATAAAGGTGCTCCGGGCAACCTAATGCCGCCAGTAGTTGTTTCCCCTGGCGCTTGTTGAGGCGAAACAGCGGGTTAATATCCGTACCGCCGTCTCCGTATTTGGTGAAGAAACCGGTAATGGCTTCCGCCGCATGATCGGTACCCACCACCACGCCGCTGGTCATGCCCGCGATACTGTACTGTGCTTTCATGCGCTCACGGGCTTTTTCATTGCCACGAACGAAATCGCTCAGTTCAATACCGGCTTCACGCAAAGCCTGTTCGCTCGCCAGTACCGCACCTTTGATATTGACGGTCAGCACGCGGTCCGGCTGGATAAAGTCGATGGCGTCCTGACAATCCTGCTCATCAGCCTGAACGCCATAAGGCAGGCGAACGGCGATAAACTGCAGTGCGTCGTTACCGGTCTCAGCACGCAACTCGCTAATGGCGGTCTGGCAAAGTTTGCCTGCCAGCGTCGAGTCTTGTCCTCCGCTGATACCCAGCACCAGACTTTTCAGGAAGGGATAACGTTGCAGATATGCCTTCAGGAAATCCACGCTGCGGCGAATTTCCTCTTCTGGATTAATGTGCGGTTTTGCACCAAGCGCTTTGATGATCTCGTGTTGCAGAGTCATTTACCCCCTCCCCAATGTATAAAGAATAAAATCAGACTGTGTTAAAGCTAACCCTTTGCTGTGAAAACGACAAGTGAACGCAGGCTGAGTGGCGCTTAAAACGACATCCTGCCGTCTGAACGGAATCTGGCAAAATATTCGCGTGCTAAGCGTTAGCTTGAAAAATGTCAAAATGTATTCCAGGCTTATATAACACGCTGATAAACAAGAGGACGGAAAATGAACAGGACTATTGCAGGAATTTTCAGTGCAGCAGCTGTATTAACGATGCTGGCAGGGTGTACGGCGTACGACCGTACCAAAGACCAATTTGTCCAGCCTGTGGTCAAAGATGTGAAAAAAGGCATGAGCCGCGCGAAGGTTGCACAGATTGCCGGAAAACCGTCGTCTGAGGTGAGCATGATCCATGCTCGCGGTACCTGCCAGACCTACATCCTGGGTCAACGTGATGGTAAAGCAGAGACCTATTTCGTGGCGCTGGATGATACCGGTCATGTGATCAACTCAGGCTACCAGAGCTGCGCTGAATACGATACCGACCCGCAGGCAGCGAAGTCACAATAACTGTCTACTGCCTGTACAACTCAACGAACCGGCCCCTGGCCGGTTTTTTTGTAACGAAGATGATCTTATTTATTGATGCGAATTATTTACCCGAAGTGTGAAGGGGGTCATAACGCCAGGTCAATGAGAGACAATTTAGTTGGTCAAGGAAATACCATCAGCAGGTGCGATGCCGTATACTCATTTCAGACACAGAAATAAGTTTTCGGTTACGCAGGTTATCCAGAGCATAGAAGCAGGTAGAGACTTGCGGCGTGGCTGGTTGACAGATAATCGCACATGAGGAAGGTCTGAATGGAAAAGAAACACATTTATCTGTTTTGCTCTGCGGGTATGTCTACCTCTTTGTTAGTGTCAAAGATGCGCGCGCAGGCGGAAAAGTATGAAGTTCCGGTTATTATTGAAGCATTCCCGGAAACCCTTGCCGGAGAAAAAGGACCCAATGCTGACGTTGTATTATTAGGTCCACAAATTGGTTATATGTTGCCCGAAATTCAGCGTTTGTTACCGAACAAACCTGTAGAAGTGATTGACTCGCTGCTGTATGGCAAAGTCGATGGTTTAGGCGTGCTTAAGGCTGCAGTTGCAGCAATTAAAAAAGCCGCTGCAAATTAATATTTTAAATTTTCCCGTCAAAGAGTTATTTCATTTACATATACCGCAATAATTAATTGCGGTTTTTAAGGGTATTTTTCTATGAGTAACGTCATTGCTTCACTTGAAAAGGTACTCCTTCCTTTTGCTGTCAAAATAGGAAAGCAGCCACACGTTAATGCAATCAAAAACGGTTTTATTCGTTTAATGCCATTAACCCTCGCGGGGGCTATGTTTGTATTAATCAATAACGTTTTCCTGAGCTTTGGGGAGGGGTCGTTTTTTTATTCCCTCGGTATTCGGCTGGATGCGTCAACCATTGAAAATCTCAATAGTCTGAAGGGCATCGGCGGAAACGTCTATAACGGTACGTTGGGTATTATGTCACTGATGGCGCCATTCTTTATCGGTATGGCGCTGGCGGAAGAGCGCAAAGTCGACGCCCTGGCGGCCGGCCTGTTATCGGTCGCGGCCTTTATGACCGTCACGCCTTATAGCGTGGGTGAAGCCTATGCGGTTGGGGCGAACTGGTTGGGCGGCGCGAATATCATTTCCGGTATTATTATCGGTCTGGTGGTCGCCGAAATGTTTACCTTTATTATCCATCGCAACTGGGTCATTAAATTACCTGATAGCGTACCGGCATCTGTTTCTCGTTCATTCTCAGCATTGATTCCAGGCTTTATTATCCTCTCTATTATGGGGATCATCGCCTGGGCGCTGACGACCTGGGGAACAAACTTCCACCAGATCATTATGGACACCATCTCGACACCGCTGGCTTCGCTGGGCAGTGTGGTTGGCTGGGCGTATGTACTCTTTGTTCCGCTGCTGTGGTTCTTCGGTATCCACGGCTCCCTGGCGCTGACGGCGCTCGACAGCGGTATCATGACCCCATGGGCGCTGGAAAACATCGCTATCTATCAGCAGTACGGTTCAGTGGATGCCGCGCTGGCTGCCGGTAAGACGTTCCACGTCTGGGCGAAGCCGATGCTTGACTCCTTTATCTTCCTCGGCGGTAGTGGTGCAACGCTGGGTCTGATCCTGGCTATCTTTATCGCCTCTCGCCGCGCGGATTACCGTCAGGTGGCGAAACTGGCTCTGCCCTCAGGTATCTTCCAGATTAACGAACCGATTCTGTTTGGTCTGCCGATCATCATGAATCCGGTGATGTTCATCCCGTTCATTCTGGTTCAGCCGATTCTGGCCGCGATCACGCTGGTAGCGTATTACCTGGGGATCATCCCACCAATTACGAACATCGCACCGTGGACCATGCCAACCGGGCTGGGGGCGTTCTTTAACACCAACGGGAGCGTTGCGGCTCTGCTGGTCGCCTTGTTCAACTTAGGGATTGCGACGCTGATTTACCTGCCGTTCGTGGTGGTTGCGAACAAAGCGCAAAACGCAATCGACAAAGAAGAGAGCGAAGAAGATATCGCTAACGCACTGAAATTCTAAGTTTAACCCGGCATGTGGCAACGCATGCCGGGCCGTCAAAGAGGAATGATTTATGATGGATCTCGAGAATATTACTGATACCCAAACCGAAGCCGAAGAGCTCGAAGAAGTGGTGATGGGGCTTATCATCAACTCCGGACAGGCGCGCAGCCTGGCCTACGCGGCCTTAAAACAGGCGAAGCAGGGCGACTTCGACGCCGCGAAAACGATGATGGAGCAGTCGCGCATGGCGTTGAACGAAGCCCATCTGGTGCAGACGAAACTGATTGAAGGCGATCAGGGCGAAGGTAAAATGAAAGTCAGTCTGGTTCTGGTTCACGCACAGGATCACCTGATGACGTCAATGCTGGCACGCGAACTGGTGGCAGAGTTGATTGAGCTTCACGAGAAGCTGAAATAGTAAGGAGTTGATGATGCAACATCAGGCGACCGCACCGGAAATCACCATTGCCCGTGAACAACAGTTGTTTAACGGTAAAAATTTCCATGTCTTTATCTACAACAAGACAGAGAGCGCCTGTGGTCTGCATCAGCACGATTACTATGAGTTTACGCTGGTGCTCACGGGGCGCTATTACCAGGAGATCAACGGTAAACGCGTGCTGCTGGAACGGGGTGACTTTGTGTTTGTCCCGCTCGGTTCGCACCATCAGAGCTTCTACGAGTTCGGCTCGACGCGCATTCTCAACGTTGGCATCAGTAAACGTTTTTTTGAACAGCACTACAGCCCGCTCATGCCGTTCTGTTTCGTGGCATCGCAGGTCTATCGCACCAACAGCGCATTTTTAACCTATGTCGAAACGGTTATTGCCTCGCTCAACTTTCGTGATACCGGGCTGGAAGAGTTTGTCGAAGTGGTCACCTTCTACATTATCAACCGCCTGCGCCATTATCGTGAAGAACAGGTTCTGGATGATATTCCGCAGTGGCTGAAAGCCACCGTGGAAACCATGCATGATAAAGCGCAGTTTGGTGAAAACGCGCTGGAAAATATGGTTTCCCTGTCGGCAAAATCTCAGGAATACCTGACGCGAGCGACCCAGCGTTATTACAGCAAAACGCCGATGCAATTAATTAATGAAATTCGCATTAACTTTGCCAAGAAACAGCTGGAGATGACTAACTACTCCGTAACAGATATTGCGTATGAAGCGGGATACAGTAGTCCAAGTCTGTTTATTAAGACGTTTAAAAAAATGACGTCATTTACGCCTAATAGCTACAGAAAAAAACTCACGCAATATAATCAGTAATTATTTTACTCAACAACCAGGTTTACGCTTGCCCATTAGTGACGCGGGACGTCTGCGTCATATCTGACAGAAGGGCAGAGCATCATTCACGCCAGTGTTAAGCACTGAAGGGAGAAACGATGAGCCAGAAATTAAAAGTCGTCACCATTGGTGGTGGCAGCAGCTATACCCCGGAATTGCTGGAAGGATTTATTAAACGCTACCACGAGCTGCCGGTTTCCGAATTGTGGCTGGTTGACGTCGAAGGCGGTGAAGAGAAACTGGATATTATTTATCAACTTTGTCAGCGTATGATCGAAAAAGCAGGCGTGCCGATGAAGGTGTTTAAAACTCTGGATCGCCGCGAAGCGCTGAAAGATGCCGATTTCGTAACCACGCAGTTGCGCGTAGGACAGTTGAAAGCGCGTGAACTGGATGAGCGTATTCCGTTGAGTCACGGCTACCTGGGCCAGGAAACCAACGGTGCCGGTGGTCTGTTCAAAGGGCTGCGCACGATCCCGGTGATTTTCGACATTATTAACGATGTGGAAGAACTGTGCCCGAATGCCTGGGTGATCAACTTTACTAACCCGGCAGGCATGGTGACCGAAGCGGTCTATCGTCATACGAACTTCAAACGCTTTATTGGCGTGTGCAACATTCCGGTCGGGATGAAGATGTTCATCCACGATGTGCTGGCACTGAAAGAGAGTGATGACCTGTCGATCGACCTGTTTGGTCTCAACCACATGGTGTTCATTAAAGACGTGATCGTCAACGGGCAGTCACGCTTTGCCGAACTGCTGGATGGCGTAGCCTCGGGCCAACTTAAAGCCTCCACGGTGAAAAACATTTTCGATCTGCCGTTCAGCGAAGGGCTGATTCGCTCTCTGAATCTGCTGCCATGCTCGTATTTGCTGTACTACTTCAAGCAAAAAGAGATGCTGGCGATTGAGATAGGCGAATACTACAAGGGGGGCGCGCGGGCTCAGGTGGTACAGAAGGTCGAGAAACAGCTGTTCGATCTGTATAAGAACCCGGAGCTGAACGTCAAGCCGAAGGAGCTGGAGCAGCGCGGTGGCGCGTACTACTCTGACGCCGCCTGTGAAGTCATTAATGCCATTTTTAATGACAAGCAAACCGAGCATTACGTCAACATTCCGCATCACGGCCACGTCGATAACATTCCGGCCGACTGGGCGGTAGAGATGACCTGTACGCTGGGTCGCAATGGGGCAACGCCGACGCCGCGTATCACCCATTTTGACGAGAAAGTGTTGGGATTGATCTATACCATCAAAGGTTTTGAAGTCGCTGCCAGTAACGCGGCGCTGAGTGGTGAGTTTAACGATGTGTTGCTGGCGCTGAACCTGAGCCCGCTGGTGCACTCAGACCACGACGCAGAAGGGCTGGCGCGTGAACTGATTCTGGCGCACGAAAAGTGGCTGCCAAACTTTGCCGGGTGCATTGCGAAGCTTAAAGACGCACAACACTAAAGAGGTCGGCTATGGAACGCTTATTGATTGTAAACGCGGATGATTTTGGCCTGAGCAAAGGGCAAAACTACGGCATCGTGGAGGCCAGTCGCCACGGTGTGGTGACCTCGACCACGGCGCTGGTGAACGGTGATGCCATTGAGCATGCGGTCGCCTTAAGCCGCGATCTGCCGACGCTGGCGGTAGGGATGCACTTTGTTCTGACGCTGGGAAAACCGCTGACCGAGATGCCGGGATTAACCCGTGAAGGGCGTCTGGGAAAATGGATCTGGCAGATGGCAGAGGAAGATACGCTGCCGTTGGATGCAATCGCCCGTGAGCTTGCCAGTCAGTACCAGCGTTTCATCGACCTGTTCGGACGGGAGCCGACGCACCTGGATAGCCATCACCATGTGCATATGTTCCCGCAGATCTTCCCCCTTGTCGCGCGATTTGCCGCAGAGCGTAATCTTGCGCTGCGCATTGATCGTCAGCCGGTGTTCCAGGCAGGCGATCTTCCGGCGACGCTGCGTAGCTCGCAAGGGTTCAGCAGTGAGTTTTACGGGGAAGCGATTTCGGAAGCGTTGTTTCTGCAGGCTCTCGATGCTTCAGCAAAACGTGGAGAATCCTCACTGGAAGTGATGTGTCACCCGGCGTTTATTGACAATATCATCCGTCAGAGCGCCTATTGTTACCCCCGCTTGACTGAACTGGACGTGCTGACGTCGGCCTCGCTCAAGTATGCGATTGCAGAACGTGGCTACCGTCTGGGCAGTTTTCTTGATGTCTGACTCCTGAGTTTGCGGCGCGTGGTGCGCCGCTTTTTTTGCCCGCGATTTGCCTCAGGCTGGTACGGCCGGGATTTTAGCCGTGCGCGACCAGACACGGTGAGCTGCCATCAATGTAAACAGCTCATCCATAAAACGGCTATCCGCATCAGCGCCTTCAACAACGCCTTCCTCTCCCTGACTGTCGATATGAAGTCGCGCTTTAAAGCGTCGTGCTTCACCGGCGAGTGCAATAGGTTTGAGATGCTTATAGGCTTCCAGCAGGTAGTACTGCGCGTCGCCGTTGTCCTCAATATCGGCGATGTCACCGCACGGCACAATGACTGCATCCACGGTGAGAGACGGTGCTCCGGCAAAAGTGGCGGCGATGGTCAGCGTTGAACCATCATCTGCGACCACCTCGCCCATGCGGGAGTAGAGCAGTTTCGCGTGGACGCCTTTCGCCTTAAGCGCCTGGAGTATTGAAAGCAGATCGGCGGATTTCACTTTTCCGTTGAGCAAAATCCCGACGACGCGGCCTTTGATATCGCCGTCCGGCACGGCATACAGACTGAGTGAAGGATCTTTCTTCAGTCCGTTCACCTCTGGCGGCGGTGCAATTTGTGTCTGTTCATCGCTTAACGCGATCCCCAGATTCTTCCCGACCGCCTGCGCGAGGTTAATGTCGATATGCGCCAGTTGGTCGACCACCCGTTCACGGATCCAGCTACGAACAACCTTACTCAGTTCAAAGCTGAAGGCATCGATGATATGCAACTGTTCCACGGGCGTCTGGCTTGACCAGAACAGACGCGGATGGGCGTAATATTCGCCAAACGAGGGGCTACGTTCACGGATTTTGTTACCTTCGATGCGTTCCTGATATGACTCAAAGCCGCCGCGTTTCGGTCCCGGCGGCGTTTCACGCGGCCAGTTGTCATTGATGGAATTGGGTTCATAGTTTGCCGGGTTGGTATCAATATCCTGGCGGTGCATGCCGTCACGCTGGAAGTTGTGATACGGGCAGGTCGGGCGGTTGATTGGGATTTCGTGGAAGTTAGGTCCGCCAAGACGACTAATCTGCGTATCGGTATAGGAGAACAAACGCCCCTGCAACAGCGGATCGTTCGTGAAATCAATGCCGGGAACGATATGGCCGGGATGAAAGGCGACCTGTTCGTTTTCGGCGAAGAAATTATCGGGGTTGCGGTTGAGTACCATTTTACCGACGCGCTGCACCGGAACCAGCGCTTCGGGGATCAGTTTGGTCGGATCCAGTAAGTCAAAGTCGAATTTCAACTCGTCCTCTTCCGGGATCAATTGCAGTCCCAGTTCATATTCCGGGAAATCACCGGCTTCAATGGCTTCCCACAGTTCCCGGCGATGGAAGTCCGGGTCGCGACCGGTCAGCTTCTGCGCTTCATCCCATACCAGTGAGGCTTTACCTGCCAGAGGTTTCCAGTGGAAACGAACGAAGGTGGCCTTACCCTCGGCGTTGATCAGACGGAAGGTGTGGATGCCAAACCCTTCCATGGTGCGATAACTGCGCGGAATGCCGCGATCGGACATCGCCCACATGACGTTATGCAGGGTTTCTGGCTGTAACGACACGTAATCCCAGAAGGTGTCATGCGCACTTTGTCCCTGCGGTATCGCCCAGTGCGGCTCCGGTTTTACCGCATGCACAAAGTCAGGAAATTTATGCGCGTCCTGAATAAAAAAGACAGGGGTATTATTGCCAACCAGATCAAAAATGCCTTCTTCGGTATAAAACTTGGTGGCAAAACCACGGATATCACGCACCGTATCCGCCGAGCCTGCGCCGCCCTGAACAGTGGAAAAACGTACGAAGACCGGGGTGATTTTATCCGGGTCAGAGAGAAAGTCGGCTTTGGTGATGTCGCTCAGATTTTTGTAGGGCTGGAAATAGCCGTGAGCTGCCGAGCCGCGTGCATGGACGATCCTCTCGGGAATGCGCTCGTGGTCAAAATGGGTGATTTTTTCGCGCAGGATGAAATCTTCAAGCAGCGTAGGACCACGACTGCCTGCACGCAATGAATTCTGGTCATCAGCAATGCGTACGCCCTGGTTAGTAGTGAGGGCAAAATTCTCGCTGCCCTTGCGTACCGTTTCCAGATCGCTCAGCTTTTTATTGCCGGTATCCGGGGCTTTCAGACTGCCGGGCGCGGTAGGTTGCGCGCCTGGAGGCGTCGGTTCAGGAACAGGGCGATACGACTCATTATCAGGAGCCAGAGAGTCCAGACCCGGTTTTGCTTCGCGCGGATCGTGCACCGGTGATTGATGTGGATGGGGATTTTTCTCATTATGCGACATTGAACTCGTCTCCATTTTTCATTGCTGAAAGGGTCGATATTTTTTTGTCAAAAACCCTCTAACTATAGTCCACTCGTGTGATCCCGCCGGGCAGAACGCGGATGACAGCGTTGGTTGACAGGGGAAAGCGCACGCCAGGAGCAGGACGGGCGGGGGTAAAATCGGCTAAGATAGTTCTTTTCTGATTTTTGAATTTGTCTTAGTGAAGCAATTAATGATGAAACCTCTTCGCCAACAAAATCGCCCGGTTATTAGTTATGTTCCGCGTGTTGAACCTGCACCGCCCGAACATGCAATAAAAATGGACGCGTTTCGTGACGTGTGGATCTTGCGCGGGAAGTATGTCGCGTTTGTCTTAATGGGGGAGTCGTTCCAGCGATCGCCGGCGTTCAGCGAGGCGGAATCTGCCCAGCGCTGGGCAAATCAGATTCGTCAGGAAAACGAAATAGCGGATTAATTCCGGCATAAAAAAACCGCCTCGAAGGGCGGTTTTCTGTTTTGGGGACGTTTAGTGATGCGCCAGTTCGGCGTCGTCTTCACTGTCCAGAATGGTTTTATCGGTTTGCTTCAGCCACTGGCTGGTCAGCGTACCTGCGGTCATTGACCCGCTGACGTTCAGCGCGGTACGGCCCATGTCAATCAGCGGCTCAACGGAGATGAGCAGCGCCACCAGCGTGACAGGCAGCCCCATCGCGGGCAGTACGATCAGCGCGGCGAACGTGGCACCGCCACCGACACCGGCTACCCCGGCAGAGCTGACGGTCACAATGCCGACCAGCGTCGCAATCCAGAGAGGATCCAGCGGGTTAATACCGACCGTCGGCGCCACCATAACGGCCAGCATGGCCGGATACAAACCAGCACAGCCATTCTGGCCAATCGTCGCACCAAAGGAGGCGGCGAAGCTCGCGATAGATTCCGGCACGCCCAGACGACGGGTTTGCGCTTCCACGTTCAGCGGGATAGAGGCGGCGCTGGAACGGCTGGTAAACGCGAAGGTCAGAACCGGCCACACTTTGCGGAAGTACTTGAGCGGGCTCACGCCGTTAACACCCAGCAGTACGCCGTGGACAACGAACATAATGCCGAGACCGAGATACGAGGCAATGACGAAGCTACCCAGCTTAATGATATCCTGCAGGTTAGAACCCGCTACCACTTTGGTCATCAGCGCCAGGACGCCGTAAGGCGTTAACTGCATGACCAGACGGACCAGTTTCATCACCCAGCTTTGCAGGGTGTCGATTGCGGTCAGCACACGTTCACCTTTCGGCGCGTCATCTTTGAGCAGTTTCAGCGCGGCGACGCCGAGGAAGGCGGCAAAAATGACCACGCTAATAATGGACGTCGGGTTCGCGCCAGTCAGATCGGCAAACGGGTTTTTCGGTACAAAGGAGAGCACCAACTGCGGGACAGTGAGATCGGCCACTTTACCGACATAGTTGGTTTCAATGGCATTCAGTCGCGCCGTTTCGGCACCGCCCTGAACCAGACCTTCAGCGGTCAGGCCAAACAGATTGGTCACCAGCACACCGACCAATGCAGCAATCAATGTGGTAAACAGCAGGGTCCCGATGGTCAGAAAGCTAATTTTCCCCAACTGTGAGGCGTTATGCAGACGGGCGACCGCGCTCAGAATCGAGGCAAATACCAGCGGCATGACGATCATTTGCAGCAGTTGAACATAGCCGTTACCAACAATGTTGAACCACTGGACGGAATCTTTCAGCACCTGGCTGTCAGAGCCATAGATGGTGTGCAGCGCAAGGCCAAAGACCACACCCATGACCAGACCGACCAGCACTTTCTTTGCCAGACTCCACTGTTTATGACGGGCTTGCGCCAGCACAAACAGCAGAATGACGAACACCACAATGTTCGCGATTAATGGAAAATTCATCCCCGTTCTCCTGATTTTATTATTCGTCCCGCTGTGTCACAGCGATCCTGTTGCCGCAAGGTTAGCAGAACTGTGACCTGGCTCTTATATTCAAATGGAATTGTTTATGCCAAAAACGATAATTTCGCTGCTTTACTGGTCGATTTGATGCTTTATAAAGCGATTGAACTGCCATTGCAGTGTATTAATCATATCGGATGACCAGCGAACTGCACTGTTCTGGGGCAAGGTCTGGGGCATCCATACCGCCCAGGCAAACAGCGCCATGCAGAGAAATCGCTCCAGTTGATTACCTTTCTGCGGGACCAGAATCGGCAGGCGAAAGCGCCAGCGACAGGGCCAGAGCAGGGGGACGCCCGCTGGCGTCAGCATATCGGCGGCGATATGGCTCAGATAGCCTATCACCATACCCTGCAAGGCATCGGCGGGGATAACCCAGCTCTCCGGCACTTTCAGGTAGAAGGTCGCCAGCAGCGCAAAGACGGCCAGCAGACTGTGAGTGAATCCGCGATGGCCGAACGCACGGGCGATCGGTTTCGAAATCCATTTTAGTCGCTGACCGAGAAATGACTTTGGGTGATCAATGTCCGGTAACAGACAGGTCAGAATAGCGGAAGGAACAATATGCCACCAGTCACCCTGTGCGAGTACGGGCGTGAGTTCCGCGTTTTTAGCAAACACCGCGCAGGCAATGGAAAAGAGGAGGTGACCTTCCGCCGTCATGATAAAACCTGATAAACTGTGAATTCGTACAGTATAGGATTTTTATACAGTGGGCGGAAGTGGTGACGTTGTAACTCTTTGTCAATAATGCGCGTTTAACGCGCTAACCAACCGCCATCGACGGCCAGCGTATAACCGTTGATGTAATCTGCTGCCTTCGAGGCGAGGAAAACGACCGGACCCTGCAGATCGTCTGGCGTTCCCCAGCGGCCCGCCGGGATACGATCGACAATCTCTTTATTGCGTTCAGCATCTTCCCGCAGTTGTTGGGTGTTGTTGGTTGCCATGTAACCGGGGGCGATAGCGTTGACGTTAATCTGATGCTGCGCCCACTCATTCGCTAACAGTCGGGTAATGCCCAGAACACCGCTCTTTGAGGCCGTATAGGACGGGACGCGAATACCGCCCTGAAACGACAGCATTGACGCGATGTTGATGATTTTTCCGCCCTGGCCCTGGGCGATGAACTGGCGTGCAACGGCCTGGGAGAGAAAGAAGAGCGACTTGAGATTCAGGTTCATCACGTCGTCCCAGTCCTTTTCAGTAAAACTGAGTGCGTCTTCGCGACGAATGGTCCCGGCGTTGTTCACCAGAATGTCGATGCGACCGAATTTCTCTACCGCCTGGGCGATAACGTCCGCGATGACTGCCTGTTGGCTTAGATCGGCCTGTATGGCGAAAAAGCGGCGACCCAGCGCTTCAACTTTGGCGGCGGTGTCATGAGGGACTTTGCGGTTCACGCCGATGATATCGCAACCGGCTTGCGCCAGCGCAACCGTCATCCCTTGCCCGAGCCCGGTATCACAACCGGTGACAATGGCGACTTTACCTGTGAGACGAAATGCATCCAGAATCATAATGACCTCGGCTATCCGTTTTTATCTGTTATGTGCCTGAAAGAAGGATAGGAGAGGAACCGAAAGAATACAATAAAAATGAAACGTCGTTTTAATTTTGACTGTTGGCAAGACGGGCAATGTGGCCATTGCCCGATCCCGGTTAGCCAAGTAAATCGGCGATGGTCAGTTCCGTGAGTGTGTTGAGCCTGACGTCAGCGAGGATATAGCGCGGATCGTGTCGCACCTCTTTGTCCGGTACGACGATAGAGCGCATCCGCGCGGCTTTCGATGCCACCATACCGTTGACGGAATCTTCCAGCGCCACACAACATAACGGGTCAACGCCCAGTTTCGCCGCGCAGTCGATGTAAACCTGGGGATGTGGCTTGCTGTAGGGTAGTTTCTCCGCGGAAGCGATAGCATCAAAGCTCTCCCGCAGGTCGAACATCGCCAGTACTTTTTCCAGCATATGCAGAGGGGATGCTGACGCCAGTCCGACTTTCAAACCTTGCGCTTTACACAACGCGACCGCTTCTTTGACGCCCGGTAATAGCGGACGCGTCTCTTCAACCAGCGTGATGGCACGGGTAATGACGCGATCGGTGACCTCCTGGCGGCTCGGCCCGTTCCACGGCTGCTGAGCAAACCAGAGATCGACAACCATATCGATGCGCAGTCCCAGCGTATCCGGGAGTTCGTGACGACGAGTGATATCGACGCCGATGCTGGACAGCACGTCCAGTTCAGCCCGATCCCACAGCGGCTCGGAATCAATCAGCAATCCATCCATATCGAATATGGCCGCAAGAATTTGACGCGGGGTTGACATTACAACCTCTCCTGTTGAGCATTAAATGTAGGGTATTCAGCGTTAGCCGCTATCATAACGTTTTTAAAGATCGGGCGAAAAGGGTTATCAGCAGGTAGACTTAAGCCAAAACGACGCGTCTTCATCAAGGGGAACTCATGACGTATCAACAAGCTGGACGCATTGCAGTGTTAAAAAGGATCTTAGGATGGGTGATATTTATCCCGGCGCTTCTCTCCACGCTGATCTCAGCCCTGAAATTTATGTACGCGCACAGCGAAAAGCAGGAAGGGATTAACGCGGTGATGCTCGATTTTGCCCACGTCATGATCGACATGATGCGAGTGAATACCCCGTTTCTGAACCTCTTCTGGTACAACTCGCCGACGCCGGATTTCCAGAATAGCCTGAACATTCTGTTCTGGCTGATTTTTGTGCTGATTTTTATCGGTCTGGCGATGCAGGATTCCGGCGCGCGCATGAGCCGCCAGGCGCGGTTTTTACGTGAAGGCGTTGAAGACCAGTTGATTCTGGAGAAAGCCAAGGGCAGCAAAGGGTTGTCACGCGAGCAGATCGAGTCACGGATCGTGGTGCCGCATCACACGATTTTTCTGCAGTTTTTCCCGCTCTACATCCTGCCGGTGATTATCATCATTGCCGGCTATGTGTTTTTTTCCCTGCTGGGATTTGTCTGAACAAAAAGGCCGCCATCCGGCGGCCAATTGATGTCAACTATGATTACGCCGCGAGCAATCTGTCCATTGCCTTCTGCGCAATCACCAGGTGCTGGCCGCCAAACAGTCTTGCCCGGTTGAGCAAGGTATACAGTTGATATACCGGTTGCCGGTCGAGAAAATCTAACGGCAGCGGCGACACTGACTGATAACCATCATAAATTTGCGGCGGCTGTTCAGTATGCAGCGGCAACATCGCCAGGTCACACTCTCTGTCTCCCCAGTAACAGGCTGGGTCAAACAGATACGGACCGTCTGGCCCGAGCGCGCAGTTCCCGGACCACAGATCGCCGTGTAATAAAGAGGGCTGCGGCTGGTGGGAGGCGAGACGCTGTTGCACGTGCTCGACGATGGCGTCGATATTACCAAAGGCAATCCCTTTTTCCGCCGCCAGTTCGAGTTGCCAGCCAATGCGCTGTTCGGCGAAGAAAGTAGACCAGCGGCGCTGCCAGGCATTGGGTTGCGGCGTGGTCGAGAGCGCGTTATCGAAGTCCAGCCCAAACTGCGGCTGATCGCTCCATTCATGCAGGTGGGCAAGCTGCTGCCCCAGAATAAATGCACTGTGCGCATCCAGGGGGCGGGGAGGGAGATAATCCATCACCAGAAAGCTGTAATCACGATCCGCACCCACCGCCCACACTTTGGGGACCGTCACCGTATGGCTGCGTGATAACAGTTCTAATTGGTCGGCTTCTGCCGTGAAGCCTGGAAGCAGTTCTCGCTCATCACATTTAACGAAGAAATCGCGTCCCGCATAGCGTAAATGCCACGCGGCATGAATTTCTCCGCCAGGCAGTTCGTTACGCAGTTCGATTTCGCCTTCACCGAGTTGCTCGCTTAAAAGACGACTGATAGCCTGCCACATGATGTCTCTCCCCATGTTGTCTGCCAGATCATAAGGTTAGCGCAAAGATGCGGTTAAAAAACACGAACTAACGCACACCGTGGACGTGTTTTCGTGGTAATGGCATTTATTGTCCGCTGAGACCCCACTCGTCCCAGGTCACCACGCTGACCTCCGGCACTTTATCTAACGCACTTTCAGCCAGTCCCGCGGCCAGAGCTTTGACCTCGTCCGGACTCTGGGCGCTAATCAACCCAAAGGTATTGGTTCCCAGTTCATGCACATTTCCGTCATCATCCGTAAGGGTGAGTAGAAAACCGGCACGGGTAAGATGATTATTCAGTTCATTTATTTCCGTTAAGGAGTCCTCGTGGAACGTGATAGTAACAACATATCGGGTGATTTCCCCACTGGCCATTTGACACCCCTTTGTAATCTCATGAGTTTGTAGCATAGACGGTGAACGCGTAAGCCGACAGGTTTACGCAAAATTCCCCCCTCGAAGAGAGGGGGATTTATTATGGCTGGCTAAGGTAAGCGTAGATTTTATGTGTATCGTCATGGGAGCACAGGCGTGTTCCCTGGTTGAGGGTGGCGGCGCTACCGGCCGCCACGCCGAAGCGCACCATATCGTCAAGCGAGGCGCCTTCAGCCAGTTTGAGGGTCATTGCTCCCACCATACTGTCGCCCGCGCCCACGGTGCTCTGGCTTTTGACCGGCGGCGGCACAACCTGTACACAGGTTTTACTGTCCACGCCCAGTGCGCCCTGAGGACCGAGCGAGACGACGACGCGCTGTGCCTTGCCGCTGCGGACAATTTCCTGTGCCGCGTTGCGCACGTCATCAGGTTGCGTCAGTTCGCGATTAACCAGGGCACTGAGTTCTTTCTGATTGGGTTTAACCAGTTCGATATTGCCAATCGCTAACGCGGCCGTCAGCGCCTCGCCGGAGCTGTCAATGATGCAACGGATCCCCTGTTTCTGCGCGGCGGTAATTAACTGGCTGAGTTTTTCAACGTTAACGCCTGGCGGCAGACTACCGCTGATCACCAGAATGGCACCGGACTCGATCTCCAGAACCTGCTCTTCTATCTGGCGAAACTCATCGTCATTCAGAGCCGCGCCGGGCATCACAAAGCGATACTGTTCACCGCTGGATTCGACATGAACATGCAGGTTCTGACGCGTCCAGTCTTTTGCATCAATGGTTGCGACCGGAACGTTTTCGTCAGCGAGCAGGGTCACCAGGTGTTCACCGGTTGCCCCCCCGACGGGGAAAATAGCGGTTGCCGTTCCGCCCAGATGGGCGATGGCGCGAGCGACATTTATGCCACCGCCGCCAGGCTCAAATACCGGGGCAGTACAGCGGAGTTTCCCTTCGGGATAGATTTGCGGAGTGATCGTTGCGCTATCGAGAGAGGGCGCAAGCGTCAACGTATAGATACGTACCATCGTTACCTCCTGTTAGGCTATGTTCAGTCTGGCACCGAATAGCCCTAAAGTGAAGTCATTAACAATATGATTAATTAAAGTTTATTTATTTAATTTACCGTAAGGATATATAAATATTTAATTGTTTTGAGAGCTCTCTTATTCAAAAAATGAAATAAGAATTCATTGCTATGTTATTCGAGCCTTTTTATAATTTGTTACCTTTCCTGGGGCGTTTGTCATTGATCCCTCTGAAAGTTTCCGGGACCGTAATGGTCTCTTTTTTTGTTGTACGGACTCTTTATAAATGAAGCTTTTAAAGACAGTTCCCGCTGCCGTTCTGCTGGCGGGGGGCATGTTTGCGTCGATGTATGCAACTGCCGATGATTCCGTTTTTACTGTCATGGATGACCCCTCAAGTGCGAAGAAACCCTTCGAAGGCAATCTCAATGCCGGTTATCTTGCGCAGTCAGGCAACACGAAAAGTTCTTCTTTGACCGCGGACACGACCATGACCTGGTACGGCCAAACAACGGCCTGGTCACTGTGGGGGAACGCGAGCAACACCTCTTCCAATGATGAACGCTCTTCAGAGAAATATGCGGTTGGCGGTCGTAGTCGTTACAACGTGACCGATTATGACTATCTTTTTGGCCAGGCGAGTTGGCTGACGGACCGTTATAACGGCTACCGTGAGCGCGACGTGTTCACTGCCGGTTATGGTCGCCAGTTCCTTAACGGTCCCGTACACAGTTTCCGTTTTGAATTCGGTCCGGGCGTACGGTACGACGAACATACGGATGGCACGACGGAAACGCAGCCGCTGGGCTATGCCTCTGGCGCGTATGCCTGGCAGATATCAGACAACACCAAATTTACGCAAGGCGTGTCGGTGTTCGGTGCTGAAGATACGACGCTGAACTCCGAGACGGCGCTAAATGTGGCAATCAATGAGCACTTTGGTTTGAAGGTGGCGTACAACGTGACGTGGAACTCCGAACCGCCGGAAACGGCACCGGAGCATACGGACAGACGTACTACCGTCTCTCTGGGCTACCGGATGTAAACTGAGGCCAGACTGTTCGCCAGTCTGGCTTTTTTATTACGGTGTCTGACGTCGATTTACCCGTCAGCGCTTTTGTCCAGAATGTGCACGCTGCCTGAATCACGACGGTGCAGCGTTTCACGGCTATCCCCAAATCATTGCCGCCCAGCGTAGCAATAACATTGCGCCACAGATGACGATCAGGACGACCACCATTTTCCAGTGTTTTTTGGCGAAGCGATTTGATGGCATCATTTATATCCTGTCGATTTCAGACGGTTAATCCTAGTGTAACAAAACTGTCAGCCAGTCAGTGAATGGATATTCATTCTGTCTCCAGGACAATCCTTCAGGGCAGGTGAGAGGAGGAGGCGAAAAACGCTTGCTGACGTCATGATCCGGCCCAATATAAAACAGAAGGGTGCATTCTCCCTTTTTTTAGTGTTACCATCGTTCGACCACATTGCCGCGCTTGCGTAGCGAAAGCGGATGTGTACCAGATTGTGCGCCAATTTAGCAATTGTTGGTTAGATGGCTGCACAACTAACTGTAAACAAATAAATTTTCTCTTTGTATGTGATCTTGCGTATGGGTCACCACTGCAAATAAGGACATAACATGCCTGTTATTACTCTTCCTGATGGCAGTCAACGCCATTACGACCACGCTGTAAGCCCTATGGATGTTGCGCTGGACATTGGTCCAGGTCTGGCGAAAGCCACCCTTGCTGGCCGTGTTAATGGCGAGCTGGTTGATGCTTCTGACCTGATCGAAAATGATGCGACGCTCTCTATCATCACCGCAAAAGATGAAGAAGGGCTGGAGATTATTCGTCACTCCTGCGCGCACCTGTTAGGTCATGCGATCAAACAACTTTGGCCGAATACCAAAATGGCTATCGGTCCGGTTGTCGACAACGGCTTCTACTATGACGTAGACCTTGACCGTACGTTGACCCAGGAAGATATCGATGCGCTCGAGAAGCGGATGCACGAGCTCGCTGAGAAAAATTACGACGTCATTAAGAAGAAAGTCAGCTGGCACGAAGCGCGTGAAACCTTCGTGAAGCGTGGCGAGATCTATAAAGTCTCCATTCTTGATGAAAACATTGCCCATGATGACAAACCTGGTTTGTATCATCATGAAGAATATGTCGACATGTGCCGCGGTCCGCACGTGCCGAATATGCGCTTCTGCCATCACTTTAAACTGATGAAAACCGCAGGCGCGTACTGGCGTGGCGACAGCGACAATAAGATGTTGCAGCGTATCTACGGAACGGCCTGGGCAGATAAAAAGGCCCTCAGCGCTTATCTGCAACGTCTGGAAGAAGCGGCAAAACGTGACCACCGTAAAATTGGTAAGCAGCTTGACCTGTATCACATGCAGGAAGAAGCGCCGGGTATGGTGTTCTGGCATAACGACGGCTGGACTATTTTCCGCGAACTGGAAGTCTTTGTGCGTTCCAAGCTCAAAGAGTATCAGTATCAGGAAGTGAAAGGGCCGTTCATGATGGACCGCGTGCTGTGGGAAAAAACCGGGCACTGGGACAACTACAAAGATGCGATGTTCACCACCTCTTCAGAGAACCGTGAATACTGCATCAAGCCGATGAACTGTCCGGGTCACGTACAGATCTTTAATCAGGGCCTGAAATCCTACCGCGACCTGCCGCTGCGTATGGCAGAGTTTGGTAGCTGCCACCGTAACGAGCCGTCAGGCGCGTTGCATGGTCTGATGCGTGTACGCGGCTTCACCCAGGATGATGCGCATATCTTCTGTACTGAAGAGCAAATCCGCGATGAAGTTAACGCCTGCATCCGTATGGTCTACGATATGTACAGCACATTTGGCTTCGAGAAAATCGTTGTCAAACTCTCCACTCGCCCCGAAAAACGTATCGGTAGCGACGAAATGTGGGATCGTGCTGAGGCGGACCTGGCCGTTGCGCTGGAAGAAAACAATATCCCATTTGAATATCAACTGGGTGAAGGCGCCTTCTACGGTCCGAAAATTGAATTTACCCTGTATGACTGCCTCGATCGCGCATGGCAGTGCGGTACAGTACAGCTGGACTTCTCCCTGCCGTCTCGTCTGAGCGCCTCCTATGTGGGCGAAAACAATGAGCGTCAGGTACCGGTAATGATTCACCGCGCAATTCTTGGGTCTATGGAACGTTTTATCGGTATCCTGACTGAAGAGTTCGCAGGCTTCTTCCCGACCTGGCTTGCGCCGGTTCAGGTAGTGGTGATGAACATTACTGATTCACAGTCTGAATACGTTAACGAATTGACGCAGAAACTTCAAAATGCGGGCATTCGTGTAAAAGCAGACTTGAGAAATGAGAAGATAGGCTTTAAAATCCGCGAGCACACTTTACGTCGTGTCCCTTATATGTTGGTCTGTGGTGATAAAGAAGTGGAAGCAGGCAAAGTTGCCGTTCGCACTCGCCGCGGGAAAGACCTGGGCAGCCTTGACGTAAGTGAAGTGATTGAGAAGCTGCAACAAGAGATTCGCAGCCGCAGTCTTCAACAACTGGAGGAATAAGGTATTAAAGGCGGAAAACGAGTTCAAACGGCACGTCCGAATCGTATCAATGGCGAGATTCGCGCCCAGGAAGTTCGCTTAACAGGTCTGGAAGGCGAGCAGCTGGGTATTGTGAGTCTGAGAGAAGCAATCGAAAAAGCTGAAGAGGCTGGAGTAGATTTAGTTGAAATCAGCCCTAACGCCGAACCGCCAGTTTGTCGTATCATGGACTACGGCAAGTTCCTTTATGAAAAGAGTAAGTCTTCTAAGGAACAGAAGAAAAAGCAAAAAGTTATCCAGGTTAAGGAAATTAAATTCCGTCCTGGTACCGACGATGGCGATTATCAGGTAAAACTCCGCAGCCTGATTCGCTTTCTGGAAGATGGCGATAAGGCCAAGATCACACTGCGTTTCCGCGGTCGTGAGATGGCCCACCAACAGATTGGTATGGAAGTGCTGACGCGCGTTCGTGACGATCTGAGTGAACTGGCAGTAGTCGAATCCTTCCCAACGAAGATCGAAGGCCGCCAGATGATCATGGTGCTCGCTCCCAAGAAGAAACAGTAGGCCTTCAAGTAGTATTTCCTGTGAAGCCTTTGGGCTTCACAGGTTTTGCTCGCCTGGGTTTCATTTATTAACAATGCGAAGTGGAAGTTATTAAAATGCCAAAAATTAAGACCGTACGCGGTGCTGCTAAGCGCTTCAAAAAAACCGGTGGTGGTGGATTTAAGCGTAAGCACGCAAACCTGCGTCATATTCTGACCAAAAAATCAACTAAGCGTAAACGTCACCTGCGTCCAAAAGGCCTTGTTTCTAAAGGCGATCTGGGCCTGGTTATCGCGTGCCTGCCGTACGCATAAGCCGTTAACGTTTTTTTAAATTTTTAATGCCCAACCGATTTCACTGTGGTGAAAGGGGGGCAAATCAGAATAGATACAGGAGAGCACTATGGCTCGCGTAAAACGTGGTGTAATTGCACGCGCACGTCACAAGAAAATTTTGAAACAAGCCAAAGGTTACTACGGTGCGCGTTCTCGCGTATACCGCGTTGCCTTCCAGGCCGTCATCAAAGCAGGTCAGTATGCTTACCGTGACCGTCGTCAACGTAAGCGTCAGTTCCGTCAACTGTGGATTGCGCGTATCAACGCAGCAGCACGTCAGAACGGTATTTCTTACAGCAAATTCATCAACGGCCTGAAAAAAGCCTCTGTTGAAATCGACCGTAAGATCCTGGCTGACATCGCCGTATTCGACAAAGTAGCGTTCACCGCTCTGGTCGAAAAAGCGAAAGCAGCTCTGGCATAAGCCAGTGAAAAGAGGGAGCCTGGCTCCCTCTCTTTTATTTGTTGTTCCGTCAATAAGTTGACAATTGATCCGTAACCCTTTTCAATAAAGGTTCTCCGGTTTTTACCACACAAGGTAACGCAAGCATGAATGCTGCTATTTTCCGCTTCTTTTTTTACTTTAGCACCTAACTTCAGGAGGCTAGCGCGTGAAAGAAGAAACGAAAAACAGCGCAAAAAAGCCTCCTGATGGAGGCTTTTTTTGTGCCCGAAATCGAGAGATTACGTTCAACGAACCGGTGTCTTCACCGACACAATGAGGAAAACCATGTCACATCTCGCAGAACTGGTAGCCAGTGCGAAGGCGGCCATTAACCAGGCGTCAGATGTTGCCGCGTTAGACAATGTGCGCGTCGAATATTTGGGCAAAAAAGGGCACCTGACCCTTCAGATGACGACGCTGCGCGAGCTGCCAGCTGAAGAACGTCCTGCCGCCGGTGCGGTGATTAACGAAGCGAAAGAGCAGGTACAGCAGGCACTCAACGCGCGTAAGGCAGATCTGGAAAACGCCGCGCTGAATGCGCGTCTGGCAGCGGAAACCATCGACGTTTCTTTGCCGGGGCGTCGCATTGAAAATGGCGGTCTGCATCCGGTCACCCGTACCATCGATCGCATTGAAAGCTTCTTTGGCGAGCTTGGCTTTACCGTGGCGACCGGCCCGGAAATCGAAGATGACTACCACAACTTCGATGCGCTGAATATTCCTGGTCACCACCCGGCTCGCGCCGATCACGACACCTTCTGGTTTGATGCAACGCGTCTGCTGCGTACCCAGACATCCGGCGTACAGATCCGTATCATGAAAGATCAGCAGCCGCCGATTCGCATTATCGCGCCGGGTCGCGTGTATCGTAACGACTACGATCAGACGCACACCCCGATGTTCCATCAGATGGAAGGCCTGATTGTGGATACCAACATCAGCTTTACCAATCTGAAAGGGACGCTGCATGACTTCCTGCGTAACTTCTTTGAAGAAGATTTGCAGATTCGTTTCCGTCCTTCCTATTTCCCGTTTACTGAGCCATCTGCCGAAGTGGACGTGATGGGTAAAAACGGTAAATGGCTGGAAGTGCTGGGCTGCGGCATGGTGCATCCGAACGTTCTGCGTAACGTTGGTATCGACCCGGAAATCTACTCAGGTTTCGCATTTGGGATGGGGATGGAGCGTCTAACCATGTTGCGTTACGGTGTGACTGACCTGCGAGCGTTCTTCGAAAACGATCTGCGTTTCCTCAAACAGTTTAAATAAAGGCAGGATAAAACAATGAAATTCAGTGAACTGTGGTTACGCGAGTGGGTTAACCCGGCTATCGATAGCGACGCGCTGTCGAATCAAATCACCATGGCAGGCCTGGAAGTTGACGGTGTTGAAGCGGTTGCCGGTGCATTTAATGGCGTCGTCGTGGGTGAAGTGGTTGAATGCGGCCAGCATCCGAATGCGGACAAACTGCGCGTGACGAAAGTGAATGTCGGTGGTGAGCGTCTGCTGGACATCGTCTGCGGCGCGCCAAACTGCCGTCAGGGGCTGAAAGTGGCGGTTGCCACCATCGGTGCCGTTCTGCCGGGCGATTTCAAAATTAAAGCCGCTAAGCTGCGTGGCGAGCCGTCTGAAGGCATGCTGTGCTCCTTCTCCGAGCTGGGGATTTCCGACGATCACAGCGGCATTATTGAACTGCCGGCCGATGCGCCGATCGGTACCGACATCCGCGAATACCTGAAGCTTGATGACAACACCATTGAGATCAGCGTGACCCCTAACCGTGCTGACTGCTTAGGCATCATCGGTGTCGCCCGTGACGTGGCTGTGCTGAACAAAGCGCCGCTGGTTGAGCCGGAAATCACGCCGGTAGCAGCAACCATCACTGATGTTCTGCCGATTACCGTAGACGCCACCGACGCCTGCCCGCGCTATCTGGGTCGCGTCGTCAAAGGCATCAATGTGAAAGCGCCAACCCCGCTGTGGATGAAAGAAAAACTGCGCCGTTGCGGTATCCGCTCCATTGATGCCGTGGTTGACGTGACCAACTATGTATTGCTTGAGCTGGGTCAGCCGATGCACGCCTTTGATAAAGACCGCATTGAAGGCGGGATTGTCGTGCGCATGGCGAAAGAGGGCGAAACGCTGGTACTGCTTGATGGCACAGAAGCAAAGCTTAACGCTGATACGTTGGTAATTGCCGATCATCATAAAGCGCTGGCGATGGGCGGTATCTTCGGTGGTGAGCATTCTGGCGTGAATGATGAAACGCAAAATGTGCTGCTGGAATGCGCTTTCTTCAGCCCACTGTCAATTACCGGTCGCGCACGTCGTCATGGTCTGCATACCGATGCGTCTCACCGTTATGAGCGCGGTGTGGATCCGGCTTTGCAGTACAAAGCGATGGAACGTGCTACCCGTTTGCTGATTGACATCTGCGGCGGCGAAGCTGGTCCGATCATTGATGTGACGGATGAAACCACGCTGCCGAAGCGCGCGACCATTACGCTGCGTCGCAGCAAGCTGGATCGTCTGATTGGCCATCACATTGCCGATGCACAGGTCAGCGATATCCTGCGCCGTTTGGGCTGTGAAGTGACCGAAGGTCAAGGCGAGTGGCAAGCCGTTGCGCCAAGTTGGCGCTTCGACATGGAAATTGAAGAAGACCTGGTTGAAGAAGTCGCCCGCGTGTATGGCTACGACAACATCCCTGATGAACCGATCCAGGCGGGTCTGATTATGGGGACGCACCGTGAAGCGAATTTGTCGCTGAAGCGTGTGAAAACGCTATTGAATGACAAAGGCTACCAGGAAGTCATTACTTACAGCTTTGTTGACCCGAAAGTGCAGCAGTTGCTCCATCCGGGTGAAGAGGCGCTGCTGCTGCCAAGCCCAATCTCCAGTGAAATGTCGGCAATGCGTCTGTCGTTGTGGACGGGGTTACTGGCAACGGTGGTCTATAACCAGAATCGTCAACAGAACCGCGTACGTATTTTTGAAAGTGGGCTGCGTTTTGTGCCGGATACCCAGGCCAATCTGGGCATTCGTCAGGATCTGATGCTGGCGGGGGTTATTTGCGGTAACCGCTATGATGAGCACTGGGATCTGGCAAAAGAGACCGTTGATTTCTATGATTTGAAGGGCGATCTGGAAGCGGTGTTGGATCTGACCGGTAAACTCGGTGACATTCAGTTCAGAGCAGAAGCCAATCCGGCACTGCATCCGGGACAGTCAGCCGCGATTTATCTGAAAGGTGAACGCATTGGTTTCATTGGTGTTGTTCATCCTGAGCTGGAACGTAAGCTGGATCTCAATGGCCGTACTCTAGTGTTCGAACTGGAGTGGAACAAGCTCGCAGACCGCGTGGTGCCTCAGGCGCGCGAGATTTCACGCTTCCCGGCGAACCGTCGCGACATCGCTGTGGTCGTCGCCGAAAACGTTCCCGCTGCTGATATTTTATCCGAGTGTAAGAAAGTTGGCGTAAATCAGGTAGTTGGCGTAAACTTATTTGACGTGTACCGTGGTAAGGGTGTTGCGGAGGGGTATAAGAGCCTCGCCATTAGCCTGATCCTTCAGGATACCAGCCGTACACTCGAAGAAGAGGAGATTGCCGCTACCGTCGCCAAATGTGTAGAGGCATTAAAAGAGCGATTCCAGGCATCATTGAGGGATTGAACCTATGGCGCTTACAAAAGCTGAAATGTCAGAATATCTGTTTGATAAGCTTGGGCTTAGCAAGCGGGATGCCAAAGAACTGGTCGAACTGTTTTTCGAAGAGATCCGTCGTGCTCTGGAAAACGGTGAGCAGGTAAAACTCTCTGGTTTTGGTAACTTCGATCTGCGTGATAAGAATCAACGTCCGGGACGTAACCCGAAAACGGGCGAAGATATTCCCATTACAGCACGGCGCGTGGTGACCTTCAGACCCGGACAGAAGTTAAAGAGCCGAGTCGAAAACGCTTCGCCCAAAGATGAGTAATCAGATCTAACCAAAAAGGCCGCTTTTGCGGCCTTTTTTCTTTTCTGCGGGGGTATCGCACCGTAGAATCAATGACATCCTTTTCAGTTGAACGGAAATCATGCTGACTTTTGCCCGTCAACAACAGCGACAACATGTGCGCTGGATCCTGAGTCTGTCGGTACTGATGTTACTGACACTGTGGTTGAGCCTGTGCGCCGGAGAGCAGTGGATATCGCCCGCTGACTGGCTGACGCCGCGTGGTGAACTCTTTGTCTGGCAAATTCGCCTTCCGCGCGCGCTGGCGGTTCTGCTGGTGGGCGCGGCGCTGGCTTTGTCCGGCGCAGTGATGCAGGCGCTGTTTGAAAACCCGCTTGCGGAGCCGGGGTTGCTCGGCGTCTCCAACGGTGCGGGCGTGGGGCTGATCGCCGCCGTGCTGCTGGGGAAGGGCATACTGCCGCACTGGGCGCTTGGACTGTGCGCGATTGCCGGTGCGCTGGTCATCACGTTGATCCTCCTGCGTTTTGCCCGTCGTCATCTTTCGACCAGCCGCCTGCTGCTTGCTGGCGTGGCGCTGGGGATTATCTGTAGTGCGCTGATGACCTGGGCCATCTATTTTTCTACCTCATTCGATCTGCGTCAGTTGATGTACTGGATGATGGGGGGATTTGGCGGCGTTAACTGGGAGCAGTCCTGGCTGATGCTGGCCCTGATTCCGGTGCTGGTGTGGATCTGCTGCCAGTCGCAGGCGATGAACATGCTGGCGTTGGGGGAAACCTCTGCCCGACAACTGGGACTCCCCTTGTGGTTCTGGCGAAATCTGTTGGTGGTTGCCACCGGATGGATGGTCGGTGTCAGCGTGGCGCTGGCCGGGGCAATTGGTTTTATTGGCCTGGTCATCCCCCATATTTTACGCCTGTGCGGCTTAACGGACCATCGCGTGCTGTTACCTGCCTGTGCGCTGGCGGGGGCCATTGCGCTGCTGCTGGCCGATGTGGTCGCTCGCCTGGCGCTGGCCTCCGCCGAATTGCCGATTGGCGTGGTCACCGCGACGCTCGGCGCACCGGTTTTTATCTGGCTGTTACTCAAAGCCGGACGTTAGGTACGACAAGACAGTCTATGATTAGAAGCTGGTATTTGAATCACTCACGATCCTGGAGAGGCTATGCAAGACTCGATTCTGAACACGGTAGTGACAACGATTGATGGCGAAGTGACCACGCTTGAGAAATACACAGGTAATGTTCTGCTGATTGTTAACGTAGCTTCAAAATGCGGACTTACCCCACAGTATGAGCAACTGGAAAATATTCAGAAAGCGTGGGCCGACCGTGGCTTTATTGTGCTGGGCTTTCCCTGCAATCAGTTCCTTGGGCAGGAACCTG
Organism: Citrobacter sp. RHB20-C16; assembly: GCF_013890155.1. Lineage (NCBI taxonomy): Bacteria > Pseudomonadati > Pseudomonadota > Gammaproteobacteria > Enterobacterales > Enterobacteriaceae > Citrobacter > Citrobacter sp. RHB20-C16. The sequence continues at coordinate 2,245,066 of NZ_CP057630.1, forward strand.
GCAGTGATGACGAGATCAAAACCTGGTGCGCGACGACCTGGGGCGTGACCTTCCCGATGTTCAGCAAGATTGAGGTAAACGGGGAGGGGCGTCATCCGCTGTACCAGAAACTGATTGAGGCGGCACCGACGGCTGTAGCCCCTGAAGAGAGTGGTTTCTATGAGCGAATGGCCAGCAAAGGGCGTGCGCCGCTCTATCCTGACGATATCCTGTGGAACTTTGAGAAGTTCCTCGTAGGCCGTGATGGCAAAGTGATACAGCGTTTCTCTCCGGATATGACGCCGGAAGATCCGATTGTGATGGAAAGCATCAAACTCGCGTTGGCTAAATAATGTCTTCAGTGATGCAGTTACAGGATGTGGCGGAATCGACCCGGTTAGGGCCTCTGTCCGGCGAGATTCGGGCAGGGGAGATCCTGCATCTTGTGGGGCCGAACGGCGCCGGAAAGAGCACGCTGCTGGCGCGGATGGCAGGGTTAACCAGTGGGGCGGGAACGATCGCTCTGGCGGGGACTGAGCTGGCATTGTGGCCCGCCGCTAAACTTGCCCGCCATCGTGCTTATCTGGCGCAGCAGCAAAATCCGCCCTTCGCGATGCCGGTATGGCACTTCCTGACGCTACATCAGCCAGACAAAACGCGCACAGACCAGTTGATGGCGGTGGCCGAGTCGCTGGGGCTGGCGGACAAACTTGAACGCAATGCGAAGGAGCTCTCAGGTGGGGAATGGCAGCGCGTCCGTCTTGCCGCGGTGATCCTGCAAATCGCGCCAGAGACCAACCCACAGGGGCAGCTATTGCTCCTCGATGAGCCCATGAACAGCCTTGATGTCGCGCAGCAAAATGCGCTGGATCGCATTCTGCACCGCTTGTGCCAGCAGGGGATTGCCATCGTGATGAGCAGTCACGACCTGAATCATACCTTGCGCCACGCGCACCGGGCGTGGTTGCTCAAACAGGGGAAACTGCTCGCCAGCGGTCCACGTGATGAAGTGCTGACGCCAGCGCATTTAGCGCAGGCGTATGGTCTGCACTTCCGGCGTCTTGACATCGAAGGTCACAGAATGATTATATCAACCACTTAAACGAAATGGTTTCTTGAAAACCCGCGTAAATACCCGCTATAAGGGGTGAAGAATAAAAAATACAGAGGATTCGCCTGAATGCGTTTCTGGTTTCTTTTTTGCACAGCACTGTTGTTGGCCGGATGTAGTAGCCACCGAGCGCCGCCGCCCAATGCCCGGCTCTCTGATTCCATTACCGTGATTGCCGGCTTAAATGATCAACTGCAGACCTGGCGTGGGACGCCCTATCGTTACGGCGGCATGAGTCGCGGTGGCGTGGATTGTTCCGGTTTTGTGCTGATGACCATGCGCGATCAGTTCTCTTTGCAGCTGCCGCGCGAAACCCGTCAACAGGCAAAACTGGGGACGGAAATCGATAAGGACGACTTGTTGCCTGGCGATCTGGTGTTTTTCAAAACCGGGTCGGGAGAGAGCGGTTTACATGTGGGTATTTATGATACTAACGGTCAGTTTATTCATGCATCAACCAGTCGTGGTGTGATGCGTTCGTCGCTGGATAATGTCTACTGGCGGAAAAACTTTTGGCAGGCGAGACGCATTTAGTCGTAGGGCGTTATTTCGATTGAGGATGTCCCTCGCTTTTATTGCCGAAAAAGAACAATGCTGGATAAGCGTTTATAATCAGGATAAGCTGAATACTAAGGAACCGGGGCTCCGGGTGAAAAGGACAACATGAACATTTTCCTTCTGGCATTAAAAAAGATGGATGACGACATCCTGTGTAATAGGTTGCCGAATCACTCCCTGTATGTGGGACTGCCGTGATGAATGTTTCACTGGATAACGTGTATCATTCTGAACTCTATTTTCAGCCCGCCAGGAATGTACAACGAAAACTTATCGGTTTAAGCGTTATCGCGAACTTTGTCAGTGAAGACGGTGACGTTCGTATCCCAACTGAACTGGTGCTTCCGCGACTTTCTCCCGAAGAACAGTGCCAGTTATTTATCGAAAAGCTAGCGCTGATCGAAACGTGCCAACATTTTTTTATTCAACATAAACTTGTCGCCTGGATTTATATAACCCCGGCAGTTGTACCGTTATTATTAACCAATAGTGAGTGCGTTTCTGCCGTTAAACGGTTTTCGTTTCTCGAACTCATGATTAATGAGAATTTTCCCGAACTGTCTGAAGGTAAAGAGAATAAAACGTTGCATGCGCTGGCTGAACGTTTTCCTCTGGTACTGGCCAATTTCGGTGCAGGGGAAAGTGCCAACAAAGCCATATTCGATGGATTATTTAAACGAATTATCCTGGACCGGAATTTTGTCCATCGTCGGGCCACTCGTCTTTCCTTCGAACCGTTCATGCGCGCCATCCTTACGCAAGTGTCGCCTTATTGCGAATCGCTGATGATCGCCGGTATCGACAGCGAAGCGATGTTGACCCGCGTGACGCCATTCGGTTTTAGCGGTATGCAGGGCGGGCTGTGGCCTGCCGTCTCGGCCAGTCAGGTCACCCAATTACTCCACAGATAACCTTTCTGTTTGCTGGTGTTTATGACGGAATTAACCGTCTACACTACAGGCAGGAGGCCCTATGACCCTGTCTTTCACAGCCCGCTGGCGCGATGAACTGCCAGCAACATTTACCGCACTGCCGCCAACACCGCTGAATCACTCGCGACTGATTTGGCACAACGATGCGCTTGCCGAACAACTGGGCATCCCCGATTCCCTTTTTCATCCTGACAGCCCGGCGGGTGTCTGGGGCGGCGAGGCGCTGTTGCCGGGGATGTCTCCGCTGGCGCAGGTCTATAGCGGTCATCAGTTCGGCGTCTGGGCGGGTCAACTGGGTGACGGGCGCGGCATTCTGCTCGGTGAGCAGTTGCTTGCCGATGGCAGCACAATGGACTGGCACCTGAAAGGCGCGGGTTTGACGCCGTATTCGCGCATGGGTGATGGTCGTGCGGTATTGCGCTCCACGATCCGAGAAAGCCTTGCCAGTGAAGCGATGCACTACCTGGGGATACCGACGACCCGGGCGCTGACGATTGTCACCAGTGAAACACCGGTTTACCGCGAAACGGTGGAGGCGGGGGCGATGCTGATGCGACTGGCGCAAAGCCACTTGCGCTTCGGTCATTTTGAGCATTTCTATTACCGTCGCGAGCCGGAAAAAGTTCAGCAACTGGCGGATTTCGCCATTCGTCATTACTGGCCGCATCTCCTGCAAGACGCCGATAAGTACATTCTCTGGTTTCGCGACGTGGTCGCGCGGACCGCGTCACTGATCGCCGACTGGCAAACCGTGGGTTTCGCGCACGGGGTGATGAACACCGATAACATGTCGATCATCGGGCTGACGATGGACTACGGTCCGTTTGGGTTCCTGGACGACTATGAACCGGGCTTCATTTGCAACCATTCTGACCACCAGGGGCGCTACAGCTTTGACAATCAACCGGCGGTAGGTTTGTGGAATCTTCAGCGCCTTGCGCAAAGTCTGTCGCCCTTCATCACCGTTGAGGCGCTCAATGATGCCCTCGACGGGTACCAGGTGGCGCTACTGACGCGCTACGGTCAGCGGATGCGGCAGAAACTGGGGTTCATGACCGAACAAAAAGATGACAACGATCTGTTGAACGAATTGTTCAGCCTGATGGCCCGCGAGCACAGTGACTATACCCGTACTTTCCGCATGCTAAGCATGACAGAGCAGCAGAATGCCGCCTCTCCACTGCGCGACGAATTTATCGATCGCGACGCCTTTGATGACTGGTTCACACGTTACAGAACGCGTTTGCAGCGCGATGCAGTCGATGATGCTGCGCGTCAGTCGCTAATGCTGAGCGCCAATCCTGCGGTGGTGCTGCGTAACTGGCTGGCGCAGCGGGCGATTGCGGCGGCGGAGAAAGGCGATATGAGTGAACTGCATCGCTTACATGCCATATTGCGCGAGCCTTTCCGCGATCGCGATGATGACTACAGCCAGCGTCCGCCGGACTGGGGCAAACGCCTGGAAGTCAGCTGTTCAAGCTGAAGCGCTATTTGGTCAGCAAGAGTTTACCTGCCTGCGTTTGACGCAGCAGGTATTCCTGACCGTTGTGATCGATAATCACTTTACCGTCATCACCTAACAGTTTCTGACTGCTGATCTTGCGGATGGGCGCAGGTGGGAGAGCCGCGTTTTCTCGTTCCTTAAGGCGGGGTGACTCAATGTTATCCATACGGGTATCACGATTTATTAATAATAATTAATGTAACAATGATTTTTATTATCAATAAAGTGCACGATAACAACAAGTATTAAATGTGGTAGTTTGCGAAAAGGGAGGGGAGAATATGCCCACCCTGTACGGATGGGCGGACGATCAGAAGCGGCTGTCCACCGCCGAGGCCAGTTTGCTCAGCAGCAGTTCAGTGTCTTCCCAGTTAAGGCAAGGATCGGTTATCGACTGACCATAAACCAGCGGCTGCCCGCTGATAATTTTCTGCGTACCTTCACGCAGGAAGCTTTCCGCCATAATGCCGGCGATGGCTGTCGATCCGTTACGGATTTGCTGGCAAATATCATCACAGACATCCAGTTGACGGCGATGCTGCTTCTGGCAGTTGCCGTGGCTGAAATCGACGACCAGATGTTCTGGTAAATCAAATTCATGCAGCGTATCGCAGGCTGCAGCAATATCTTCAGCATGGTAGTTCGGCTTTTTGCCACCGCGCATAATGATATGGCCATAAGGGTTGCCGCTGGTCTGATAAATGGTCATCTGACCGGTTTTATCGGGTGAGAGGAACATATGGCTGGCGCGGGAAGCGCGGATCGCGTCAACGGCGATACGGGTATTTCCGTCGGTCCCGTTTTTAAAGCCGACCGGGCAGGAGAGCGCCGAGGCCATTTCGCGGTGGATCTGGCTTTCGGTGGTCCGCGCGCCAATGGCGCCCCAACTGATCAAGTCGGCAATAAATTGACCGGTCACCATATCGAGAAATTCCGTCGCGGTTGGGATGCCCAGTTCATTGACCTGCAACAGCAGTTTACGCGCCAGTTCAATGCCGTGATTCACGCGATAGCTGCCGTTGAGATCCGGGTCGGAAATGAGTCCCTTCCAGCCGACAACGGTACGTGGTTTTTCAAAATAGGTGCGCATGACGATTTCCAGGCGCGCCTGATGCTGCGTGCGCAGCGCCTGTAAACGCGTGGCATACTCCAGCGCGGCATCGAGATCGTGAATGGAGCACGGACCTACAATAACCAGCAAGCGGCGGTCTTCACCATTCAATATTCTTTCTATCCGGCGTCGGGAGTCGGTGACGTGGCTGGCGACGGCGGGCGACACAGGATGCCGTTGCGCAAGTTCAGCGGGCGTGACCAGACTGTCTATACGCGCGGTACGCAGTTCATCGGTTCTGTTCATGACAATTCTCAGAAATTTGTGGCTTCTACGGCAGAGGTACCGGGAAGTGATGGGCACAACCTTAAACCAATCCCTGCTGATTTCAAGTGCGAGGTGCGTCACACCTCGCGGCAGAACGGTATGATAACAAAAAAACAGAACTCGCGAACTAGTTTATTAGTACATGCGTCGACTTAATCCCATGATATCGAGGATTTTGGTGGCAATCTCTTCAACTGAATAGTTAGTACTGTTCAACCACGGGATCTGGTTCTTACGGTAGAGCGCCTCGACTTCGGCCACTTCCATACGGCACTGACGCAGGGAGGCATAGCGACTGTTTTCCCGGCGCTCTTCGCGGATGGCGGCCAGACGTTCAGGGTCAATCGTCAGACCAAACAGCTTATGTTGCAGGGGTTTTAACGATGCAGGCAGAACCAGATTGTCCATGTCGTCGGCAATAAAAGGATAGTTTGCCGCGCGGATGCCAAACTGCATTGCCAGGTAGAGGCTGGTGGGCGTTTTGCCGCAGCGCGAGACGCCCAACAAAATCACCTGCGCCTGGTCCAGGTTGCGCAACGAAATGCCGTCATCGTGGGCAAGGGTATAATCAATGGCGGCGATTCGCGCATCGTACTTGTTCAGGTTACCCGGATTCAGCCCGTGCGTCCGGTGAGCAATCGGCGTGGGGTAGAGTTTCATCTCGTGCTGTAGCGGGGTGATCAGCGCCTGCACGATATCCTGACAGAAGCCTTCGCTTTGCAGAATGATGGAACGGATCTCCGGTAATACAATCGAATAGAACACCAAAGGGCGCACGCCGGTTTGTTGATAAATGGCGTCGATTTGGTCTTTAACGGCGCGGGCGCGGTTCTCATTTTCAACAAACGGCAGCGTAATACTGCTGATAGTGACGGGGAACTGTGACATCACCGCATGGCCCAACACTTCAGCGGTAATTGCCGTTCCATCGGAAATATAAAACACGTGACGATCTACAGCATTATCCATTTTCACACCCTGAAAGTCAGTCATAATTCTCTGAAAGCATAAATTAAAATTACTCTGAAGCGTAGAAAATAACGCTTATTTTGAAAATGAAATGGTATTTTTATATTTTATGAAAAGTGCATTTCATTTTATGGAACAGATGTTTATACCGACACATTTTGTGGGGATCGCCCGCCATTCGCGGGTTTGCGCAAATGGGTAAACTGTCCGAAAAAATAAAAAATATATTTGCTTGAACGATTCACCGTTTTTTTAAGCGGGTTAAATATGCAAAGATAAATACGTAATTAAGCGTTTCCTAAACTCGTTCATTTATCACAAAAGGATTGTTCGATGTCCAACAATGGCTCGTCACCGCTGGTGCTTTGGTATAACCAACTCGGCATGAATGATGTAGACAGAGTTGGGGGCAAAAATGCCTCCCTGGGTGAAATGATTACTAACCTTTCCGGTATGGGTGTATCGGTACCGAATGGTTTTGCCACAACCGCCGATGCGTTTAACCAGTTTCTGGACCAGAGCGGTGTAAACCAGCGCATCTATGAACTGCTGGATCAAACGGATATTGACGATGTTAACGCGTTGGCGAAGGCCGGCGCGCAGATCCGCCAGTGGATTATCGACACTCCTTTCCAGCCTGAGCTGGAAAATGCTATCCGCGATGCCTACGCACAACTCTCCGCGGACGATCAACATGCTTCTTTCGCCGTGCGTTCATCTGCCACTGCGGAAGATATGCCGGATGCCTCTTTTGCCGGGCAGCAGGAAACCTTCCTCAACGTCCAGGGCTTTGACGCCGTACTGGTCGCCGTGAAGCACGTGTTTGCCTCGCTGTTTAACGACCGCGCAATATCCTATCGCGTTCACCAGGGCTATGACCACCGTGGCGTGGCGCTCTCTGCGGGTGTCCAGCGGATGGTGCGTTCCGATCTGGCGTCGTCCGGCGTGATGTTCTCCATCGATACTGAATCTGGCTTTGACCAGGTGGTGTTTATCACCTCCGCGTGGGGGCTGGGCGAGATGGTGGTGCAGGGCGCGGTAAACCCGGATGAGTTCTATGTCCATAAACCGACGCTGGCGGCCAATCGCCCGTCTATTGTGCGCCGCACGATGGGCTCGAAAAAAATCCGCATGGTCTATGCGCCGACCCAGGAACACGGCAAACAGGTCACCATTGAAGATGTGCCGCAGGAAAGCCGTGATATTTTCTCCCTCACCAACGACGAAGTGCAGGAACTGGCGAAGCAGGCGGTACAGATTGAAAAACACTACGGTCGTCCGATGGACATCGAGTGGGCGAAAGATGGTCATACCGGCAAACTGTTCATCGTCCAGGCTCGTCCGGAAACCGTGCGTTCTCGCGGCCAGGTGATGGAGCGTTACACGCTGCACGCGCAGGGCAAAATCATTGCGGAAGGCCGTGCTATCGGTCACCGCATCGGGGCAGGCCCGGTAAAAGTCATTCATGATATCAGCGAGATGAACCGCATTGAGCCTGGCGACGTACTGGTCACCGACATGACCGACCCGGACTGGGAACCGATCATGAAAAAAGCGGCGGCGATTGTCACTAACCGTGGCGGTCGTACCTGTCACGCCGCGATTATCGCCCGTGAGCTGGGGATCCCGGCGGTGGTAGGCTGCGGCGATGCCACTGAGCGCATGAAGGATGACGAGAAGGTCACCGTTTCCTGCGCAGAAGGCGATACAGGCTACGTGTACGCCGACATGCTCGACTTCAGCGTTAAGAGCTCCAGCGTCGATACGATGCCGGATCTGCCGCTGAAGGTGATGATGAATGTCGGTAACCCGGATCGGGCGTTTGACTTCGCCTGTCTGCCAAACGAAGGCGTTGGCCTGGCGCGTCTGGAATTTATCATCAACCGTATGATTGGCGTCCACCCGCGTGCGCTGCTGGAGTTTGACGATCAAGATGCCAAACTGCAAAACGAAATCCGCGAGATGATGAAAGGCTTTGATTCTCCGCGTGAATTTTACGTGGGGCGCCTGACGGAAGGGATCGCCACCCTTGGCGCGGCGTTCTGGCCGAAACGCGTGATTGTGCGTTTGTCCGACTTTAAGTCGAACGAGTACGCAAACCTGGTGGGTGGTGAACGCTACGAGCCAGAGGAAGAGAACCCGATGCTGGGCTTCCGTGGCGCGGGTCGCTATGTGTCGGACAGCTTCCGTGATTGCTTTGCGCTGGAATGCGACGCGGTGAAACGCGTGCGTAATGAGATGGGACTGACTAACGTCGAAATCATGATCCCGTTCGTCCGTACCGTTGAGCAGGCAAAAGCGGTCGTGGAAGAGCTGGCGCGTCAGGGGCTGAAACGCGGCGAAAATGGTCTGAAGATCATCATGATGTGTGAGATCCCGTCCAACGCCCTGCTGGCTGAACAGTTCCTGCAATACTTTGACGGCTTCTCGATCGGTTCTAACGACATGACACAGTTGGCGCTGGGTCTGGATCGTGACTCTGGTGTGGTATCAGAGCTGTTTGATGAGCGTAACGACGCGGTGAAAGCGCTGCTGTCGATGGCGATTCGTGCCGCGAAGAAACAGGGTAAATACGTCGGGATTTGCGGTCAGGGTCCGTCTGACCATGAAGACTTTGCCGCCTGGCTGATGGAAGAGGGGATCGACAGCCTGTCGCTGAACCCGGATACCGTTGTCCAGACCTGGCTGAGCCTGGCGGAACTGAAGAAGTAAGGTACAGCCGGATGGCGATGCGCCGCCATCCGGCAATTTATGCCTCACGGCATTCCGACGCTAACCGCTGAATAATATCCTGGCGTAACAGGAACTTTTGGATCTTCCCGGATGCCGTTCTGGGTAACTTTTCGACCACCACAATGTGCTCTGGATACTTATATTTCGCTACCCGTTTACGGCTAAAGAAGGCAACCACTTCTTCCAGCGACAGTGAATGATGCGGCGCTTTCAGCACGATGTAGGCACAGGAACGCTCGCCTAAACGTTCGTCCGGCATAGCAACCACACAGGCATCGTGAATGCGGGGGTGCTGCAACAGAATATCTTCCACTTCGCGACTGCTGATGTTTTCTCCGCCCCGAACGATAATATCTTTCTTGCGCCCGGTTATCTGAATGTAGCCCGCCTCGTCCATCCGACAGAGATCGCCACTGTAGTACCAGCCCTCGCTATCCAGCGCCCGGGTGGTTAACTCAGGCTCGTCAAGATAGCCCATAAAGACGTTTGGTCCGCGTGATGCCTCTTCCCCTTCAACGCCCGGAGGCACGGGATTACGCGCCTCATCAACAATTCTGATCTCCACGCCTGCCGCCGCGTAGCCATCGGTATTCATCATACGGGAAGGGGGGGCGTCGAGATTCACTACCGCATGCGGCGAGCTTTCCGTCGAACCATAAACGCTGAGCAGTTTAATGCCGCGCTGCTGGCAGTCGCGAGCAATGCGCTGCGGAATGGTCGTTCCTCCGCACAAAAAGAAACGCAGCGAAGAGAGGTCGGCAGGCTGCTGTTCCACGGTACAGAGCAGGTCGTACACAAACGGCGTCGCCCCTAAGACGCAGGTACAGCGCTGTTGCTCCAGAAGCGCAAGGCAGGCCGTTGGGGTAAAAATATCCAGTAGCACGCTGCGCGCGCCGATCAGAAACGGTGCCGTCACGCCGTGTAAAAAACCGGTGGCGTGTCCCAGCGGCGCTGGCATCAGAAAGACGTCCAGCCAGGTCAGATTCAGACGCGCGCAGTAGGCCCGCTCGCTGGCGAGAATATTGTTGTGGCTGAGCATGACGCCTTTTGGCAGTCCCTCGGTGCCAGAGGTAAACAGCACGGCGGCCAGCTCGTCGCCGTGAACCTGAATGTGACGGGCAAGTGGCGCGTTGTCCGCAACGATCTGGCTGAGGGCGAGCGAGGTTGTCGCCGGTGCCAGTTTATCGACGCCGATAACGTGTTGCAGATGTGGCAACTGGTTTTGCAGGGGCAAGATCAAATCGACCGGGCGCGTCTGTTTAAACACGGTTGGGGCGAAAAACAGTTTTGCCTGGCACTTGTTCAGCACCCACACCAGCTCGGCTTCGCGCCAGGCGGGCAGCAGGGGAACGGATACGGCGCCGGTTTTCAGACAGGCGAGATAGATAACGGTAAATTCGCACCAGCCGGGAAGCTGAAAAGCGACGCGGTCGCCGGGCTGAATGCCGTTCGCCAACATCCAGCTCGCCAGACAGCTTGCCGCGTGGTCGAGGGCGGCGTAAGTGAATTCCGTACCGTGGTTATCCACGACGGCGATTTTGTCTGGCACGCTGCGCGCGGTATGTTGCCAGTAGTCTCCCAGCGAGGCATCGCCCCAAAAGCCAAGCTTGCGGTATGCGTCCCGCCGCCCGGCGTCAAACGTTAATGTGACACTCATCGGAGGTTCCCGGTCTATCAAGGGGGTAGTAGGGGATTGCAGGCCGGATAAGACGCCTGGCGTCACTCTCCGGCATTTGTGCCCATCCGTCGTTTCAGCCGTAGCGGAAATCCACGCCAAACGTGCCTGCGGGGTACTCCCATTTTTCGAGGATCGTCTCACCACACAGCACCCGGCAGGTTCCGCACTCCAGACAGCCCGCGGAATCAAAGTGAATCGTACCTGCCTCATCCTGCTTATAGAGTCCGGCAGGGCAGGCATTCAGCAATTTTTGAAACTCTTTGCTGTCCGGGTTCGCCGCCAGAATGATGTGCGGATGGCCCTCATCAACATGGAATTTATTGACGCCCAGTTTGACGTCGACGTTAACGCGATTTTCCTGGCTCATAGCGCCGTGACTCCCTTAATGCCATCTTTGAGCAGATTCATCAGCCCGATCTGTTTTGCATGTGACAGGATCATTTTGCGCATCGGCTGATTCGGGCTGCCATCAATGGTGAATATGTCATTCATGATGTCCGCCACCATTCGCGGGTACTGGGTGAACAGGCGCGGATTCTCCATCAGCGCCGGGATCTTACGGAAATGCTGCATATCACGCATAACGCACCCTTTCTCCAGCTCGTGTTTGTATTGCGCAAGCGTGCGAGCAGAGAAGTCCTTGCGCTCTTTGGCCCCAATCGCGGCGTGTGCCGCCGCTTCGGCAGAGGCGATGGCTAAATCCATTCCGCGTACCGTAAAACCGAGGTTCAGACAAAAGCCCGCAGCGTCACCGACAATCATCACACCGTCGCCTACCAGCTCCGGCACCATCGCCAGTCCGCCTTCTGGCACCATATGTGCCGAGTACTCCAGCAATTTGCCGCCCTGAATCAACGGACGAACGGCAGGGTGCTGTTTAAAATCTTCCAGCATCTGCGGCACGCTTTTCTGCGCATGGGCCATGTCGCCCAGCCCGCATACCAGACCGAGGGAAATGGAGTCACGATTGGTATAGAGGAACCCGCCGCCCATCAGGCCGTTTGACGGTGATCCTGCGAATAACCACGCCGCGCCTTCATTTCCGGACAGATTAAAACGGTCGTTGATTTGCTCCGGGGAGAGGCCAATCAACTCTTTCACACCGACAGCGTAATGGTGCGCCGATGAGGCAGGTACCATGCCCAGCGAACGGCCCAACATTGAATTGACGCCATCAGCGAGGATCACCACGTTGGCTTCGAGAATATCGTCGCCAGCCTGTACGCCTGTGACCTGGTTGCCTTCACGAATCAGCGCATCCACGCGCACGCCAGGGATAAATTGTGCGCCAGCCGCTTCGGCTTGCTCCATCAGCCACGGGTCGAGACGGTTGCGCAACACGCTGTACGATGCCTGAGTCGGTACATCCGGCTGTTCGCGATGGTAATCCAGCGTGATCGCGCTTTCTTCCGTCATAAACGAGATTTTCTCGCGGGTGACTTTGCGTTCAACGGGCGCCTTCTCGCCAAATCCGGGCATAATCCGCTCAATCACATGGGCGTAGAGACGCCCCCCGGTCATATTTTTACTGCCCGCGCTGTTACCGCGCTCGATGACCAGAACATCGAGTCCGGCTTTTGCCATGATGTACGCCGCCACCGTGCCCGCTACGCCAGCACCGACGACGATGGCATCAAATTTTTCATCCGACATGCTTAAAGCTCCCTTCCCGCCGTTTGCACAGCGGGAGATGTGGGTCAAGGTGAGAATTAGCGCAATTGCGCGATCAGGGCAGGGACCACTTTGTAGATGTCGCCCACCAGTCCGTAATCGGCATAGTTAAAGATTGGCGCGTTTTTATCTTTGTTCACGGCGACAATCACTTTCGCGCCATTGCCGCCCACCATATGCTGGATCTGTCCGGAAATACCCAGCGTCAGATACAGTTCGGACTTCAGCAGTACGCCGGAAACGCCGATGTAACGCTCGCGCTCCATCCAGTTTTCCCCTTCGGCGATAGGGCGTGAACAGCCCACTTCCGCGCCGAGTACGGTGGCCAGTTCGCGCACCATGTTCAGGTCGTCTTGTGCCGCCAGGCCGCGACCGACGCCTACCACGCGTTTTGCTTTGCTTAAATCAACGCTGCTGAGCGATTTGGCGCGACGTTCCTGACACAAGATCTCCTGGCGCGGGGCCACCCACTCGGCGGTAACCACCGGGCAGTCATGCATGTGATCCGCCTCAATCGGCTCCAGTACACCAGGGGCGAGAGTGATAATGGCCAGCGGGCTGTTCAGTTTTTCTTTGCCAAACGCCAGGCCGCCATACATACGATGCTCGGCAAACAGTGCGTTCTCTTCAACGCTCACTGCCGTTGCATCGTTAACCATGGCCGCATCCAGCTGAATACTCAGACGCGCGCCCAGCGCTTTGCCGCGCTTGGTTGCTGCCATCAGCAGCAGACCGTCGCCTTTTTCCCGGATTTGCGCGGCCAGCGTTTCGGCGTAATTTTCGATTCGCTGCAGGTCGGAGGGTTTATCCAGTACGATGATGCCGTCAGCACCGAGCGGCTTAACCTGCGCCGCCTGCTCAGAACCCTGAACAATGGCATAGACCTGTTGACCCCACTGACGTGCGCCAGCCATCAGCTCTGCGTAGCGTTCAACGTTATCGCTAAATACCCAGACGTGGGTTAATTGACTCATGATTGTGTTCTCCGTTGGGCTCAGTTCAGGGCTTTTTTCAGGTGTTCAGCCAGTTCGGCGATGGCTTCCGGCGAATCGTTATCCAGAATGATGTGCTTACGCGCCGTTTGTGGCGGTACGGTAATGGCAACCAGTTCTGCTCGCAGCTCGCCCTGACTCCAGCCGATGTCGCTTGCCTGCCATGTGTGTACGGGCTTTTTCCCGGCGCCAAGAATGGCTTTCATTGAGGGGATGCGTGGCACGTTAATATCCGATGTCACGCAGATAACGGCCGGAAGTGTCAGTTCTATCACCTCAACGTCCTCTTCCAGCGTACGTTCTACAAGCAGCTTATCGCCCTGACGCTGGAGGCTGCTGACGGCGTTAAGGGTTGGCAGTTGCAGGATCTCACCGACCAGTAGACCAACCTGTTGTGCATAAAGGTCCCCAGACCCTTCACCAAACAGGAGCAGATCGAATCCGATTTTTTCCACCGTGGCGGCAATGGCCTGCGCCGTGTCTTTTGGCAGCGCGTGTTCCAGCTGTGCATCCTGCATCAGATACAGTGCATGTGGCCCGCGGGAGAGCACATCCTTACGCACTTTAGAGTTTTGCAATAATAAGCCGCCCACCGTCAGTGCCACGATCTCATCCTCTGCCTCGGTGGCCAACTGCGTTGCGGCCTCAATGGCGTTGAGATCGAACTGACTGATTTTGGCGTCCGCATTGTCAAAGCTCAGCGCTTGCTCGGGCGTAACAACAATGTCCTGTTCTTCAGGCACCAGCTTAAAGCAGGTTATTATTTTCATGGCATCTCCTGTGAGTCGCATACCGACAGTGACAATCAGGCCACCCCGGCGGAAAGTGAAAATTGACTGGAAATAGTGTGCGACAGACGGCGGCTTTTTATCGACGGAGCAATCTGTTTTCGTTACCAGGTATCTTGCAAAAAAAGTGGGATCGCTCGTACAAAAGAAATGAGTAGAAAATCATTTGAGAAAATTAAACGTATTATCTTGCAGGTGAGGGAAATAATCTTGTTTTGCCCTTACTAAATACAGTTGTATAACCGCCATACTCGCTTTATTTTATCCTCATTATATTGTTCAGGATAAATTTCTGCTTGTGGAGGTTGTCATGTATCAACGCTGCTTTGATAATGCCATGGAAAGCCTTTTTGACCAGGGCAAAACCCCGCGGTTTTCCCGATTTGTCATTAGTGATGATCCCCGTTGGGAGTCCGGTCATCATGTTCATGACAATGAGACCGAGCTCATTTATGTCAAAAAAGGCATCGTCAGATTAACGATCGACTCTTCCCTTTATGTGGCTCACGAAGATGATATTGTCGTGGTGGAGCGGGGGCGGTTACACGCCGTGACATCGGATGTGAACGCGCCAGCCACCACCTACACCTGTGCGCTGTATGGCTTTCGCTTTCAGGGCTGGGAGGAAAACCAACTGCTACAATCGCATTCCTGTCCGGTGGTTGCCGTCGGCCAGGGAAAAGAAGTGATCAAAAGTATTTTTAATGAGCTCGGGGTGATGCTGCCGCAAAGTAAAAATGGCCTGACGTCGTCCGTCTGCGATGCTTTTGCCTATGCGTTGACGGTGCTCTTCTTTGAGAACTTTAAAAATGCGTATCGTTCGGAACAAGGACATATTAAAAAAGATGTTCTGATTAAAGATATTCTGGTCTATCTCAATAATAATTATCGGGAGAAAATTACGCTTGAGCAGTTATCAAAAAAATTTCGTGCCAGCGTCAGCTATATTTGTCACGAATTCACCCGCGAGTACCATATTTCACCGATTAATTATGTGATTCAGCGGCGGATGACCGAAGCGAAATTTGCCTTAACCAATACTGATTATTCACAGGCCGAAATTTCCTGGCGCGTCGGGTATGAAAATGTCGACCACTTCGCGAAGCTGTTTTTGCGCCACGTCGGCTGTTCGCCAGGCGATTATCGTAAACAGTTTAAAAACAGCCTGACAGAGCAGGCCTGCCTGTTGTCCGACGTCTGAGTATATGTGTCATCATCGGTAAGCGTTTGAATGGCCGGATACGATGCAAGTACCGTATCCGGCCTGTCGATTACTTGTTCTGATAATCCTTCAGGATCTGCCGACCTGCGACATAAATCATGATCTCATCCGTCCCGCCGCCAATCCGTTCACAACGGACATCGCGCCAGAATCGGGAGACACGCGCTTCGTCGGTATAACCCAGCCCGCCCATAATCTGAATTGCATCGTCAATCACTTCCATCGCGGTGCGGGCACAATACAGTTTCGCCAGCGCGGCGCTGGTACGCAGTGACTGCTCCTGATCGGCCTGCCATGCCACCTTCAGCACCATATTGCGCATGTTGTCGACTTTGATTGCCATCAGCGCCAGCTTTTCCTGGATCATCTGGTTGTGTCCAATCGGTTTGCCAAACGCAATGCGCTGGTTGGCATAACGTGCGGCATCCTCAAAGGCGCATTCGGCGAAGCCGGTACTGCGCGCAGCGTTGATCAGACGTTCCATCTCAAAGTTATACATCACGTTGAGAAAGCCCATGCCTTCTTCGCCCACCATGTCGCTTTCATCCACCTCAACGTTGTCGAGATAGACTTCGCAGGTGCTGAGCATATGCCAGCCGATTTTGTGCAGCGGATTGATTTTGATCCCAGGCTTGTTGGACTCCACCCACCAGAGGGTAAAGGCTTTCTTCGGATCTTTTGGCTCGGGATCGCGCGCCAGCACCAGCATGTATGGGTACTCTTTGGCGCCAGTAATAAACGTCTTCTGGCCGTTCAGGTACACCTTGCCGTCTTTGCGCGTGTAACTGGTGGTGGCGCTGTTGTTGTCAGAACCCGCACCTGGCTCGGTTAACGCCAGGGCATAGGCCGGATCGCCGGTCTCCAGCGTGCTTTCCGCCGTTTTCCGCAGTTGTTCTGGCGAGCCGAAACGGCGCATGCTGTGAATACACTGCCCGTTGGTGATCAGAAAGGCCGGGGCGCCGCATTTTGACACTTCCATCAGGGCCAGCATTTGGGTGACATAGTCTGCCGGAATACCGCCGAACTCTTCCGGTACGCCCAGCATGGAAATCCCGTTATCCGCCAGCGCACGCATAAACTCTCTGGGGTAGGTCGCCGTCTGGTCGCAGGTGCGGAAATACTCTTCCGGAAAATTGCTGGTGATCAGTTCCCGGATACTGGCAAGCAGCAGCTCTTGCTCTTCGGTTAAAGAAAAGTCCATCATCATACTCCTTTTAATTCGCCGCTTCCGGCAGTTCAAAACCCATGGTGGCGTCGATAAATAATCTTTCATCCATCAGTTTCAGGTCTGGTGAAATAACCGGTGCGAAATCCATTTTCGCCAGAATATCGCGCTCCAGATCCACTCCAGGGGCAATTTCAATAAGATGCAGACCGTCCTCTTTTAGCGTAAATACCGCGCGTTCGGTGATGTAGCGCACGTCCAGACCGCGCTCGAGGGCGATTTTTCCGCTAAAGGTGATTTCCGGCAGTTCGCTGATGAATTTATTCACCCGGCCTTCCTGGACGATGGTTAATTTACCGTCGGCCACTTCTGTTTTCAGACTGCCAGCGGTTAGCGTGCCGCAGAAAACAATTTTCTTTGAGGTCGCGCTGATATCGATAAAGCCGCCAGTTCCCATGATTTTGCCGTTAAATTTGTGCACCCCGACGTTGCCATGGCGGTCAACTTCCGCAAAGCTCAGATAGCAGACGTCCAGCCCACCGCCATGGTAGAAGTCAAACTGTGAGGTCATATCAAGAATGGCGCGAGTGTTGACGTTTGCGCCAAAAGCGACACCCTGGGAGGTGATCCCACCCACGGGGCCGGTTTCAACGGTCAGTACAAAGTCATCTGCACAGCCTTCCTCACGGGCCACCAGTCCAATGCCATCCGCGATGCCGACGCCAACGTTACCGACCGCACCTTTACGCATTTCAAACAAGGCGCGACGGGCAACCAGTTTGCGTTGGTTGAGGGGCAGAGAGAGCTGGGTGCTGTCGTCGAGGGTGAAATCGCCCGAGATAAACCGGTTCACCGGCGCGCCGCCGTACAGTTGCGTCTGGTCTGGGTCGACCACCACGATATCCACCAGATAGCCGGGGATACGTACGGATTTAGGATGCAGCGTGGCTTTCTTGACCATTTTCTGCACCTGCATCATCACGATGCCACCGTGGTTGTGCACCGCCTGAGCCAGCACCAGCGCGTCGAGGTACATCACCTCATCTTCAAACGAGGCATAGCCTTCGCTGTCGCAGGTGGTGGCGCGGATAAACGCGACGGTAGGCGCAATCGCTTTGTAGTAGAGATATTCTTTGTTATCAATCTCCACCAGCTTGATGAGGTCTTCTTTGGTGACCTCATTGAGCTTGCCCCCCTGTTGGCGCGGGTCGACGAAGGTGCCAATCCCGATATCGCTGAGGATCCCCGGCTGGTGGGCGGCAGACGCACGCAGAGCCTGAGTCAGCACCCCTTGTGGATAGTTATAGGCGACAATCTTATTTTGTTCCGCTAAATCCGAAATACGCGGCGACTGCCCCCAGTGCCCGCACAGAGCCCATTTCACCAGGCCTTCCTGGGCCAGCGGGCTGATTCCGCGATCGGCGCGATCGCCCAGACCCGTCGGACTGATAATCGATAAATTCCGTGGCGTTTGCGTTTGCTTATATTTATCGGCTAAAGCGGTAATTAAGGTGGTGGCTTCCAGAATACCGCCGCCTGCGCCTAATATACACAGTACATCTTCATCTTTAATATAATTTACCGCGTCCTGGGCCGAGAGCACAGGCACGCGACCATTAACGCGTGGTGGTCTTTCAGGTTTCATATAAACTCCTGGATACCCGGCAGAACCCTACGCCGCTGTGTTCAGGCGCAGGCCTCCGCTGAATATTCATGTGGAATATTCACTGTGGAATAAAATATATATTTAATGGCGGGAGAGAATCTGTCCCGCCTTTATTTCGTTAATTACGCCTGATGTAATATCGTTAATACCGTACGCAGATCGCTAACGGATATTTGTCCCGGTGCCGAAGCCTTTTTAACCGCGCCAAAGGTCGCCGCGGAGCCGAAGACTTCACCGGCCAGGCGCGAAATCACACCGGTTTTGGACATCGACATGGTGATCACCGGACGGTCAGCGTACTGTTCCTGCATTTTCAGCGTAGCGGAAAGCAGCGTCAGAACATCGCTGTGGTTCTGCGGCATCAGGGCGATCTTCGGAATATCGGCACCCAGTTCCTGCATTTTGCGCAGCCGTGCAACGATCTCTTCTTCTGCTGGCGTCTTGTGGAAATCATGGTTGGACATGATCACGCTGACGTTTTTGCTGTGCGCGTAGTCTACCGTCGCCTTGACCTGCTCATCACCGGTAAACAGTTCGAGATCGATCATATCCACCAGGCCGCTATCGACCGCCGCGCGATTCAGCGAGAGATAGGCGTCGGTTGAAATGGCCTGTTCACCCCCTTCCTTCGCACTACGGAACGTAAACAGCAGGGGAGTCTGGGGCAGTTCAGTGCGGATTGCGCGGACAGCCTCCAGGACGGCATCGGCAGAGGCGACATCGGCGAAATGGTCAACGCGCCATTCCAGAATGTCGAAATCCGCGTCGCGATAGGCCTGCGCTTCTGCGCGGACGCTGGCGATATCTTTGCCCATCAGCGAGACGATTATTTTTGGAGCCCCTTCGCCAATCACGAGGTTTTTTACGGTTACGGTTTTCATTTAATACCTTTTATCAGTCTTAGTTCCTGGCCGTCAGGCCGCAAACCCCATCACCTGTTTTACGTATTCCAGCGGAAAATCTTTGCCGGTCCACAGTTTGAACTGTTCAGCGCCTTGCCACAACAACATGCCGTAACCATCGATTGTTTTGCAACCGGCCTGTTGCGCTTGTTGCAATAACTTCGTCATATGCGGGTTGTAAACGCATTCGGTAACCAGCAGTTCCGGACGTAGCAGGCTCACGTCACTGACAATCGATTCATTTTCCAGCGGCTTCATGCCGACTTTAGTGCCATTGGTCAGGATATCCGCTGTCGCCAGCGCGTCAGCGAAGGCCTGCTGGTCAGCAAGGTCTGTCACCGTCACCACGCAGTCGGTGTTTTCATTCACCCGCTTAGCGAAGTCCACTGCTTTCTGGAAAAATTCATCATTGCGGTTAAAGAGTTTAATCGCTTTGATCCCCTCAATGGCTGCCTGCGCACCAATGGCCGTGGAGGCGCCACCTGCACCCAGTAATACCATGGTTTTACCCTTGATATCGAAACCACTCTCTTTAATTGCGCGAATGTGACCGGTGCCGTCGGTATTGTAACCACGCAGGTAGCCGTCATCATTGACGATGGTATTAATCGCGCCAACCAGCTTCGCCGCCGGGGTCAGTTCATCAACAAATTCACAGGCCAGCTGTTTATTGGGCATCGATACGCCGGTCCCGCGCATTTTTAACGCTTTCAGCCCCTCGATAGCGCCAGCGAAGGTGCTGTTGTCGACCTCAAAGGCCATATAGGTAAACGGCAATCCGGCTTTCTCCAGCGCCTTATTTTGCATTTCAGGCGACAAACTGTGTCTGATGGGATAAGCCATTAAGCCGATCAGTTCATATTTCGCGGTTACATCCATAACATGACTCCTTAAATTGTCGCTTAACTTTTTGTTGAAAAATAACGTTCGCCCAGACGGATATCGTTTTGTGGAATATTAAAGACCCGGTAATAGCGAACAAAAACGATAATGCCGGTGATAAAGGCCAGCAGGGCAAAAGCGAAATCCAGTAAAATGATGTATTGCAGGCCGATGGTGGAGAGGTAACCGGTAATCAGCGGAATAACAAAATTCGCGAGGCCGCCCATCATCATATAAACGCTGGTGACTTTGGCTTTGCTCTTCGGAAAGAATTCCGACATCACCGACACGCCCAGTTGTAAAATCCCGCCCGCGGCAGAGAAGCCAATCACAAACGCGCCCGCGTTACACACCAGCGGTGACGGCCAGAGATAAATGACGGCCGCGGTAACGGTGGCCAGTCCGGCATTAAAGACGTTAGCCCAGATGGGGCGAACCATTTTTTTCAGCAGTGCGGCAAAGATAAAGACGCAGACCAGCGAACCCAGGCTGTAATACGTGATGGTTTTCAGCGCATCCGCTTCTTCCATTCCGGCGAAGGCCATGGCGTATTTCGGCATCCAGACCACGATAACGTAAAAGGTGGAAAACGCCGCCACGCCAAACATGACGGAAGCCACTCCTTCCAGCCAGACCAGCGGTTTGCTGTTCATCTGCGGTAACTCTTTAGCGACGCTGGCATCCACCAACTGGCCGGGGAATTGACTGCGCAGTAACATCAGGGTGATCAGTACAAACAGAATGCCAGGAATGATCACGCCATAGCCGTACCAGATGTTGTTGAGCAGCATATAGCCGACCAGCATCGGATAGAGCATCTGTCCGAAGGAGACCATTGCTTTGACGAGGATCACCGCGGAACCTGACGCTTTCGGGAAACATTCCATCAGTGCCGGGTAGCCTCCGGTATCAAGCGCAGAGTTGGCCACGCCAACGCAGACGGCGAGGACAAAGGCCACCATCAGGTTAGGACTGGCAGGGATGCCGAAGAAAAAGAGAATATATAACGCGGCACCCAACAAAATGATCGCCCGACGACCGAATTTATCCGACAGGACGCCAAAAAACAGAATACTCACCAGACGACCAAGTCCGATGCCGGAAATTAAATAGGCGATCCCTGCGCTGTCAGTAGAAAACTTCGCGGCGAGTGAGGTCATATTTTGCGCCAGCGTAATGACGCTAATACCGTGGAGAAAATAGCTGAGATAAATACAGATGACCGCCAGGAAAAATGGCGTGCTGAAAGCCTTATTCTGTGACATTTTTTCAAAGCTCCTTGCCGGTTAATTTAATTCTGCTTTCGCCAGCGTTTTTATATCCGGCGATTTTTTATTAATATACGATGGTGAAACGACATGAACTACATAACATGACGTTTTAGTAACCAGGTATATTGCAGACGAAAGTGTGAAAACCCACGTATCCTGCGACGTTTTATTGTTAATAACGGTGTTATACAAACTATATTGCAGTCAGTGATAAGAATATTGCATTCGGCGGATTCAGCCTTATTCCGCCACCGGTGACATCATCAATTGACGTTTCGTTTCGAGACGGCTGCGATAGCCAATAAATAGCGCCAACAAGAACCCCACGGCGGCAATACCGGTATCGAACCACATAATATCGGCGATGCTCCTTTGTGAGAGATGGGCCGTGACCAGCGGGATCGTAAAGGTAGCAATGCTGCCCGCACTGTAATAAATGCCGGTGGCTTTCCCTTTGGCATGCGGAAAGCGGGCGGCCATCAGGGTCAGACCGATTTGCACTACGCCCCCGGCTGATGAAAAGCCGATCACAAAGGCAAAGACGATCACGACATACATCGTGGGATGCAGGCACACCGTCAATAGCGCGACAAACGAAACAAAAGTGTACAGCATCAGCAAGGTGGTTGAACGCACCGTTTTGCGCACCAGCGGGGCGGTAATCAAAACGCAAAGCAGCGAACCGCAGGTGTAGATACTCAGCAGTTTGATCGACAGGGTATACGACATCCCGGCGACAAACTGACCATACTGCGCCAGCCACTGGCTGATGAGATAAAACGTCGCCATCGAGATGTAGCCGTACAGCGTATAGCTGGCAAGGTCGATAAATGCGCAGCGATGTCTTTCAGCCGGGCGCTGGTGCGGTTCGTGTGTCGGTGTGACCGGCGCGAGGCGGCGTCCAGGATGCGGTGGAAAGGCGCAGCGCAGTAAAAACAGACCGTTAACCAGCATGATGGCGGCGGCAACGATAAATGACCAGCCAAACCACAGTTCTGCCCAGACGAGCAGACTGATGATGATGGGCAGTAAAAACTGTCCGCCGGAGACAAACGCCTTAATCAGAATGTTGGCGGTGCTCGGCGAAGAGGGAAAGGCCTCCATCAGGCTGGGATAGGTCCCGGCGTCCAGGAAACTGTTCGCCATGCCCGCGAGGACGCCGAACACATAAGCGATGATGATATTATGGGTCGTCAGAATACCGAAAAAGAACGTCACATAACAAAGCATCCCCAGAATGATGAAGGGGCGGCGGCCAAACCGATCGGATAATAATCCGGCGCAAAACAGCACGCTTAAGCGCCCGATGCCTAATGAGGAGATCACGACTGACACCCCAGCGGCATTGGTCTGCCACTGTTGTTCGAGCGATGCCATGTTGAGACTCATCAGGATGACTCCCATACCGTGCACCAGGTAATTGAGATACAGCCCCATCGCAGTGGGGAAATAGTGATTTTTCATGATGCCTGCTCAGCGAAATGGCTAATGATTTTCCCTGGTACGGGGTAAATACCCGTGCCTTAAAAGTACAATGGGTCTCTATATTTGAAGTTTCTTAGTATGAATCGCCAGTGGCAGGAAATATGTGGTCTAACACAATCGTTCCAGGTCGTGGGCATAGAGTTCGGCAGCAACGGATTGATAAATCTTCCAGTCAAGAAAACTGCCATCACGATAGACCGACTGAAAATCGGTTAAATCAGAAAAGAAACGCATGGTATTATTACCAATGCGATTGTTTATCTTCTCTATAATAGCATTAATACGTAATTTTCTTTTTCTACGCATTTCCAGCAGCGTTTCAACAATGGCGGGAGGGAGTTCACATTCGCCATTTTCCCACCGCTGCCAGTCGGCGGCATTATAATCTGGCGCAATCCACGATACGCACTCTTCAATGGTCATTGCAAAAACATGACGTAATGCCTGTAGCTCATAAGCGTTCATCATTGAATGACCTCATATTAAAAAACAGTAAAGCATAAATAACATTATCAGGCTGATTTCGGCGTGAAGAGAGTCGCAGTATCTTGTGCAATATTATTTGTTATCGGCATGTGAAAAGGGGAATTCCCATGAAAAAAAGAGGGATAAAGGCAGAGGGAAGGATTATTTTGCGGTGAGACAGCCGCCATGTCAGGATAAAAAAAAGCCCATCGTGGGAGATGGGCAAAGACTACACACAGCAATTCGTTGTTTCACTCAGGGGATTTCCATACTTATAAATCAATGTCTTGATCTATAACCGTGAGCTAATAATAGGGTATGGGGTGTTTTAGCGTCGATCAGATTCGTCTCAATAGTTTAAAGACTGTAAAGAATTTGCGATACAAATCAGGGACAACGAAGCGGGAACAGGAAAGACAGAGGCATCGCGCTACACTATTGATTAGCTGTGCTAAACATTCAGGCGACCGCAGTCGCCTGCTATCGTGCTATTTTTTAAGGTTTTCGATTTCACCCAGTTCTTCGAGGATCTCTTCAGGTTCGCTGGTCGGCACAGGCGCTTCGTTAACCCAGGCCGAGAACAGTCGCCATGAAACGGCCAGCAGTACCGGACCGATAAACAGCCCAATCATGCCAAACGCAATCAGGCCGCCAATGACGCCGGAGAGGATCAGGATCAGCGGCAAGTCCGCGCCCATACGAATCAGCATCGGGCGAATGACGTTATCCAGTGTGCCCACCACGCAACTCCAGGCCAGCAGCACGCTGCCCCAGGTCGTATCGCCACTCCAGTAAAGCCAGATAATGGCCGGAATCAATACCGGTAACGGCCCCAGTTGAACCAGACAGGAGAGGATCATCACCACGGAGAGCAGTGTGGCATAGGGTACGCCGGACACGGCCAGACCGATGCCGCCCAGCACCGCCTGCACCAGGGCAGTGACAACCACGCCCAGCGCCACCGCGCGGATCGCCTGGGCGGCCAGCAGCATCGCTGCGTCTCCGCGTTTTGCCGCCAGACGGTAGGCAAAATGACGAATACCCAACGCCACCGTCTCTCCACGCCAGTACAGCAGGGCGCTGAATAACAGCATCAGGCTGCAGTGCATCATAAAACGACCGATGTGAGCGGCCTGACCGACAAACCAGGTTGTTGTGGTACCGATGTACGGGCGAACCTTCGCCATAATCGCCGTACCGCCCATATCCAGCAGGTTATGCCAGCCGGCATACAGTTTGGCGCCAACCAGCGGAATGCTGTTCAACCAGGCCAGGTCCGGCAACGTCATATCCCCGCTCGTGACAGCGTGGATCAGCGGTCCGCTGCCGTCAACGATACTGTTGACCAGCAGGGCAATCGGGATCACAAACAGCAGTACTAATAAAAGTGTCATCACCAGAACCGCCAGCGAACGGCGGCCCCAGAGTAATTTTTGCAGACGCAGTAGAACGGGCCAGGTCGCAATGACGATCGTCCCGGCCCAGGCAAAGCCCAGAATAAAAGGTTGAACAATCCAGAGACACGCCACAATCATGATGGCTAAAAACAGCACCGACAGCAGCACTTGTGCGATATCCCTGGGCTGACGAATATTGACCATAAACTCTTTTCACCTATGTAGTGCGTCAGATCGTTGACGCGACGCGACCGCTCGAAACACGTCTCATAATGATGAGCAATTTCAGCGGTTTTTGACAGGCGGATTCTGCCAGTATTTCTGTTGGGTGTATTAGAAAAAAATGTGATACAACAATAAGCAAACGATTAACTCCCACAACACACAGACCGCAGGAAAGGGTCACGATAATGATTCCACAAATTTCTCAGGCACCCGGCGTCGTTCAGCTGGTGCTCAATTTTTTGCAAGAGCTGGAGCAACAAGGATTTACCGGCGATACGGCAACCAGTTATGCCGATCGTCTGACAATGTCGACAGATAATAGTATCTATCAACTTCTCCCCGATGCCGTGGTTTTCCCTCGTTCAACGGCTGATGTGGCGCTCATTGCCCGCCTGGCGGCGCTGCCGCGCTTTGCCTCGCTGATTTTCACACCGCGCGGCGGCGGTACCGGCACGAACGGACAGGCGCTCAATCAGGGCATCATTGTCGATATGTCTCGCTATATGAGCCGCATCATCGAAATCAACCCGGAAGAGGGCTGGGTGCGGGTGGAAGCGGGGGTGATCAAGGATCAACTGAACCAGTTTCTGAAGCCATACGGCTATTTTTTCGCCCCGGAATTGTCCACCAGTAACCGGGCAACGCTGGGCGGGATGATTAATACCGACGCCTCCGGACAGGGTTCTCTGGTCTATGGGAAAACATCCGATCACGTGCTGGGGGTGCGGGCCGTGCTGCTGGGCGGCGATATTCTCGACACTCAGCCGCTGCCGATCGCACTGGCGCAAACGCTCGGTCAGAGCAACACCACGATTGGCCGTATCTATCGCACTGTGTTTGAACGCTGCCGCGATAACCGTCAGTTAATTATTGATAAATTTCCCAAACTGAACCGCTTCCTGACGGGCTACGATTTGCGTCACGTGTTTAACGATGACATGAGCGAATTCGATCTGACCCGAATTCTCACCGGCTCGGAAGGGACGCTGGCGTTCATTACGGAAGCGCGACTGGACATTACGCCGCTGCCGAAAGTGCGTCGACTGGTGAACGTGAAATACGACTCTTTTGACTCCGCGCTGCGCAATGCGCCGTTTATGGTGGACGCGCGCGCGCTGTCGGTGGAGACGGTTGATTCAAAAGTGCTGAACCTGGCGCGTGAAGACATCGTCTGGCATTCAGTGAGCGAATTGATTACCGATGTCCCGGACAAAGAAATGCTCGGCCTGAACATTGTCGAATTCGCCGGGGATGATGAAACGGTTATCGACGCGCAGGTGGCTTCCCTGTGCGAGCGGCTTGATGAACTGATTGCCCGTGAAGAGGCTGGCGTGATTGGCTGGCAGCTATGCACTGAACTGGCGGGCGTTGAGCGTATCTATGCCATGCGTAAAAAAGCGGTGGGCCTGCTGGGTAATGCGAAAGGGGCGGCAAAACCGATTCCCTTTGCCGAGGACACCTGCGTACCGCCGGAACATCTTGCTGATTACATCGCGGAGTTCCGCGCACTGCTTGATGGTCACGGTCTGAGCTACGGCATGTTCGGTCACGTTGACGCCGGGGTGCTGCATGTGCGTCCTGCGCTGGATATGTGCGATCCACAGCAGGAGGTGCTGATGAAGCAAATCTCCGATGAAGTGGTGGCGCTGACGGCAAAATATGGCGGTCTGCTGTGGGGGGAACACGGCAAAGGTTTCCGCGCTGAGTACAGCCCGGCGTTTTTCGGTGATGAACTTTTCGCGGAACTGCGGAAGATTAAAGCGGCGTTCGATCCGCAAAACCGGCTGAATCCGGGGAAAATATGTCCGCCTGAAGGCATCGACGCACCGATGATGAAAGTCGACGCGGTTAAACGCGGCACCTGGGACCGGCAAATTCCGCTGGCCGTGCGCCAGACCTGGCGCGGCGCGCTGGAATGTAACGGCAACGGTTTGTGCTTTAATTTCGATGCAAAGAGCCCGATGTGCCCATCGATGAAAATCAGCCTCAATCGTATCCACTCACCCAAAGGGCGTGCGACACTGGTGCGCGAATGGTTACGTTTGTTGGCGGATCGCGGTGTCGATCCGGTGCGACTGGAAAATGCGCTGGCAAGTAAACGACCCAGCCTGCGTTCTCTGATCGCGCGTACTCGTAACACCTGGCACGCCAACAAGGGCGAGTATGATTTCTCGCATGAAGTAAAAGAGGCGATGTCCGGCTGTCTGGCCTGTAAGGCGTGCTCGACGCAGTGTCCGATCAAAATCGATGTGCCGGAATTCCGTTCGCGTTTCCTGCAACTTTACCATACCCGCTACCTGCGTCCGCTGCGTGACCATCTGGTGGCGACGGTTGAAACCTATGCGCCGTTGATGGCCCGGGCGCCGAAAACCTTTAACTTCTTTATTAATCAGCCGCTGGTGCGCAAGCTGTCCGCAAAGCATATCGGCATGGTCGATCTGCCATTGCTCTCGACGCCGTCGCTGCAACAACAGATGGTCGGGCATCGATCGGCGAATATGACGCTGGAACAGCTTGAAGCGCTGTCGGCTGCGCAGAAAGCCAATACGGTGCTGGTGGTGCAGGACCCGTTCACCAGCTATTACGATGCGCAGGTGGTGGCTGATTTCGTCCGTTTGATTGAGAAGCTGGGGATGCAGCCGGTTCTGTTGCCGTTCTCGCCAAACGGTAAAGCGCAGCACATTAAAGGATTCCTGACCCGCTTTGCGAAGACCGCCAAAAAGACCTCTGAGTTTTTGAACCGCGTGGCAAAACTGGGGATGCCGATGGTCGGTGTTGATCCGGCGCTGGTGCTCTGTTATCGCGATGAGTACAAGCTGGCGTTAGGTGACGCGCGCGGTGATTTCCACGTCCAGCTCGCCAATGAGTGGCTGGCAACCGCGCTGGCTTCGCAGGAACCGCGCGAGGTTAGCGGCGAATCCTGGTATTTCTTTGGCCATTGTACCGAAGTGACCGCGCTGCCCGGCGCGCCCGCGCAATGGGCGTCGATCTTTGCCCGCGTTGGCGCGAAGCTGGAAAACGTGAGCGTGGGCTGTTGCGGCATGGCCGGTACTTACGGTCATGAGGCGAAGAACCATGCGAGTTCGCTGGGCATTTATGAACTGTCATGGCATCAGGCGATGGAACGGCTGCCGCGTAGCCGTTGCCTTGCAACGGGATATTCCTGTCGCAGCCAGGTGAAACGGGTTGAAGGCACGGGCGTGCGTCATCCTGTACAGGCATTACTGGAGATTATTGGATGATCTGGAAACGTGAAGTGACCCTCGACGCCCTCAATGCGATGGGTGAAGGCAATATGGTCGGCCTGCTGGATATTCGCTTTGAGCATATCGGCGACGATACGCTTGAAGCGTCAATGCCCGTCGACGGACGCACGAAGCAGCCGTTCGGTCTGCTGCACGGCGGCGCTTCTGTCGTGCTGGCAGAAAGCATCGGCTCGGTTGCCGGTTATCTGTGCACCCAGGGCGAGCAGAAAGTGGTGGGGCTGGAAGTTAACGCTAACCATGTTCGCTCTGCGCGGGAAGGGCGCGTGAAGGGGATCTGTAAGGCGATTCATACCGGCGCCCGTCATCAGGTCTGGCAGATTGACATCTATGATGAGCAGCAGCGACTGTGCTGTACTTCGCGGCTGACCACGGCAGTTGTGTGACGTTGTCACCAAAAAAGTGTGATCAGTATTGCTTTTGGTCATAATCTGCACAGCGAAAGGTGATATACTGTGCAGGTTTTGACCATAAGCGAGGATGATATGACTAGCCAACTAGACCCGGCCCAACTGGCAATTGAGTTTTTACGTCGTGATAAAACAGAGCTTTCTCCAGCCCAGTATCTCAAAAGACTGAAACAACTTGAGCTGGAATTTGCCGATTTACTGACGCTCTCTTCCACTGAATTAAAAGAAGAGATCTACTTTGCCTGGCGCCTTGGCGTTCATTGATTCAGCGATCGTTAACGTAAAAAGAACCCGACATGCGCGTCGGGTTTTTTTGTTCCTCACTGGCGGTATTACCACGCCATCTCGCCCGAATTCACTTTCGCGCTCAATTCCAGCGAACTTTCCTCTGCCAGTCCCGGCCACGCCGCTTTCATCGTTTTAATGACCCAGGGCGAACCTTGCTTCGCCGCCAGCGCCTGTTCGAACGATTGCAGATAATCCTGCGTGAAGCGGATGGCCCGATCGCCTTCAGGGCGCTCACCAAGGTAATGACCCGGAATAACCTGTGCAGGCTTTAGACTATCCATTTCAGTCAGAACATGACGCCATGATGCGCGTTGCGCTGGTGTCTGGGTGTCAGCGGTCCAGACGTGAATGCCTGACGCCACGCCCGTGCCGCCGAGAATGGTCCGGTTCGCTGGCACCCAAACATAGGCCGCGTAATCACTGGGATGACGCAGTTCCAGCGTTTCACCATCGATGCGAAAACGCGTTTCTGTGGTTGCCTGCGGGACGGTCAGCGCCGTTGGCGCACCCTCTTTCATCTGGGGTCCCCAGTACTGCAACTTAGCCTCTTTGGTGGCTCGAATATGCTCAACGACCCGTGGCGTGGCCAGTACCTTCGCGTCAGGAAAGGCTTTCACAATCGGCTGCAGGCCGAAATAGAAATCCGGATCGCCGGAGGTAATCACGATGGCTTTCAGCGTCTTGCCACGGGATTTAATCATCTCCACCAGCTTTCCACCGTCTTTAGTGCTGAACTGCGCATCAAACAATATCGCTTCCGTCGGACCGGATACTAACGTTGAGGAGACAGGGAAAATGGCGTTCTCCTGCGGGTTATAGACGTCAAGTTGCAGCGGCGCGGCAAACAGGGGGGAGGCGACAGCAGGCAACAGCAGGGCCAGCAGTTTACTTTTCATGAGGAATAGCCTTATGCAGATGAAATGGTCTTGTGTGTGGTCTGTATTTTAAGGGAATTGAGATCTGTTAGAATTCCCGTATCAGAACATGCTGAGTTTCATAAAACGATCGGATGGGTGGCGATGGACAGAGTGATGGCGGCGACGGTATTCAATCATATCTGCGATTTAGGCAGTCTGAGTGCGGCGGCGCGGGCACTGGGTCTCTCCAGGCCGATGGTGAGCCGCTATCTTGATGAGATGGAGAAATGGGCCGGGGCGCGGCTGATTCATCGCACCTCGCGCAGGCTGACAATTACCCCCGCCGGGGAGGAGGCGCTGGTGAAGACGCGAACGCTGGCGCAGCTCTCACAAGCGATTGGCGCGGCGTCGGCGGCAGATATTCCCAGCGGAACGCTACGCGTCGCCTGCGCGCACTTTACGGCAATGCATATTCTCGCCCCGATGCTGCCGGGATTTTTAGCGCGTTATCCCGAACTGCGCATTGAAGTTGAGATAAACAATCAGCCAGTCAGTCTGGTCGGTGAACGTATTGATGTCGCCATTCGCATTACCGATAACCCGGAGCCTGGCGCGATTGCCCGTCGGCTTGGCGATTGCGAATCGGTTCTCTGCGCATCAGAGGCGTATTTGCGTCAGCACGGCACCCCACAGACGCTGGAGGATCTCACTCAGCATAACTGTCTGTATTACAGTGGGTTTGCAGGAAAATCGTGGCACTTTCTCAACGAGCAGGGCGAGGCGGTCTCGGTGGCGATCAAGGGGAATTTGAGTGCCGGGATCTCGTCTTTACTTTGTGAATCCGCGCTGGCAGGCATGGGGATAGCGCTGGTGCCGGAAAAGGAAGCGCGTGACGGACTGGCTCAGGGACGACTGGTTCGCCTGCTACCAACCTTGCAACCCCGACGCCTTGCCGTGTACGGCCTGTATCTTTCCCGTGAACATCAGCCCGCCGGGCTTCGGCTGTTTCTGGAGGCGATCCAGACCGCTATGCCGTAAAGCCCATGAATTGATCTGACGTATAAAACAGCAGATAGCAATTTGTGTTAAAAATGACCTTTACCGATATGAGACTATTCTTATCGCCCCTTCAAGAGCTAAGCCATCATGAGTGCCGGAGATAAGCGCCGGATGGGGCCGGAACCCTTAGGGCTGTTACTGACAACCTTAAGGGTTTTGTTTTTCTGTGCTTTCACGCTTCTCACGTCATTCCTATCCCTGAAATAGTCATTTTCTATACATCTTTACTGTTTTGACCAGTCCGGTCGATGACAGACGCTAAAGTCATTATTAATCAGTAAATTGAACAAATTCATCCATTCCTTTTAACCCACGTGGCAGGGTCTATGCTTAATAAAAGCGGTCAAAACAGGTGAAACACCGTAATGCCCCTGCTGTTGAGGGGTTGAAGTGAGAATCGTTATCACTAACATGGTGTTATAGCCTGATGGCTCACTATGCGAGGTAACCCTATGGAATTGCATTCAGGAACATTTAATCCGGACGATTTTGCCTGGCGCGGATTGACGCTAACCCCGGCGGCAGCGGCCCATATTCGCGAACTGGTCGCAAAGCAGCCGGGCATGCTGGGCGTGCGCCTGGGCGTTAAACAGACGGGATGCGCGGGTTTTGGCTATGTGCTGGATATCGTCAGCGATCCGGAAAAAGACGATCTGCTGTTTGAGGTTGAAGGCGCGAAGCTCTATGTCCCGTTACAGGCGATGCCGTTTATCGATGGCACGGAAGTGGATTACGTCCGTGAAGGATTAAACCAGTTATTCAAATTTCATAACCCGAAAGCCCAGAACGAATGCGGTTGTGGCGAAAGCTTTGGGGTATAGGCGGTACTATGTCTCGTAATACTGAAGCAACTGACGATGTCAAAACCTGGACCGGCGGCCCCCTGAATTATAAAGAGGGTTTCTTTACCCAACTGCAAACAGACGAGCTGGCGAAAGGGATCAACGAAGAGGTGGTGCGCGCCATTTCGGCCAAACGTAATGAACCGGAGTGGATGCTGGAGTTTCGCCTGAATGCGTACAGAGCGTGGGTCGACATGCCGGAGCCGCACTGGCTGAAGGCGCACTACGAGAAACTGAATTATCAGGATTACAGCTACTATTCCGCGCCGTCGTGCGGGAATTGCGATGAGACCTGCGCCTCTGAGCCGGGGGCGGTCCAGCAAACCGGGGCAAACGCCTTTCTCAGCAAAGAAGTTGAGGCCGCGTTTGAACAACTTGGCGTACCGGTACGCGAAGGCCGTGAAGTCGCGGTGGATGCCATTTTTGACTCCGTCTCTGTTGCCACCACTTATCGTGAAAAACTGGCGGAGCAGGGGATCATTTTCTGCTCCTTTGGTGAGGCGATACACGATCATCCCGAACTGGTGAAACAGTATCTTGGCACCGTCGTGCCCGGCAACGATAACTTCTTCGCCGCGTTGAATGCCGCAGTCGCCTCTGATGGCACTTTTATCTATGTGCCGAAAGGCGTGCGCTGCCCGATGGAGCTTTCAACCTATTTTCGCATTAACGCCGAAAAGACCGGGCAGTTTGAACGCACGATCCTGGTAGCGGATGAAGGCAGCTATGTAAGCTATATCGAAGGCTGTTCTGCACCAGTGCGCGACAGCTATCAGCTGCACGCGGCGGTCGTGGAAGTCATCATCCATAAAGACGCCGAGGTGAAATACTCCACCGTCCAGAACTGGTTCCCTGGCGATAACAACACCGGCGGCATTCTGAACTTCGTCACCAAACGCGCGTTGTGTGAGGGCGAGAACAGCAAAATGTCCTGGACCCAGTCGGAAACGGGGTCAGCCATCACCTGGAAATACCCCAGCTGTATTCTGCGCGGCGACAACTCGATCGGCGAATTTTATTCGGTGGCGTTAACCAGCGGTCATCAGCAGGCGGACACCGGTACCAAGATGATCCACATCGGCAAGAACACCCGCTCGACCATTATTTCGAAGGGGATTTCCGCCGGACACAGCCAGAACAGCTACCGCGGACTGGTCAAAATTATGCCGACCGCCACCAATGCCCGTAACTTTACCCAGTGCGACTCGATGCTGATTGGCGCCGACTGCGGAGCGCATACCTTCCCGTATGTTGAATGCCGCAACAACAGCGCGCAGTTGGAGCACGAAGCGACCACCTCACGGATTGGTGAAGATCAGCTGTTCTATTGTCTGCAGCGCGGTATCAGCGAAGAAGATGCGATCTCAATGATCGTCAACGGGTTCTGTAAAGACGTGTTTTCCGAGTTGCCGCTGGAGTTTGCCGTCGAAGCACAAAAACTTTTAGCCATTAGCCTTGAACACAGCGTCGGTTAAGGAAGAAACATGTTAACGATTAAAGATTTACAGGTCAGTGTGGAAGAAAAAGCCATCCTGCGTGGGTTGAACCTTGAGGTTCGTCCGGGGGAAGTGCATGCCATTATGGGACCGAACGGCTCCGGGAAAAGTACGCTTTCTGCGACGCTGGCAGGGCGTGAAGATTACGAGGTCACCGGCGGGTCGGTGATGTTTAAAGGCAAAGACCTGTTGGACCTGGCGCCGGAAGAGAGAGCAGGAGAAGGCATTTTTATGGCCTTCCAGTATCCGGTGGAAATCCCCGGCGTCAGCAATCAGTTTTTCCTGCAAACAGCGCTCAATGCGGTGCGTACGTATCGCGGCCAGGAATCGCTTGATCGTTTCGATTTTCAGGATCTGATGGAAGAGAAAATCGCGCTGCTGAAGATGCCGGAAGATCTGCTAACCCGCTCGGTAAACGTCGGTTTTTCCGGCGGCGAGAAGAAGCGGAATGACATTCTGCAAATGGCGGTGCTTGAGCCGGAACTGTGCATTCTCGATGAATCGGACTCCGGGCTGGATATTGATGCCCTGAAAGTGGTTGCCGATGGGGTCAACTCACTGCGTGACGGTAAGCGCTCGTTCATTATTGTCACCCACTATCAGCGCATCCTTGACTATATCAAGCCGGATTTTGTCCACGTCCTGTATCAGGGACGGATTGTGAAGTCTGGCGATTTCACGCTGGTCAAACAACTGGAGGAGCAGGGATATGGCTGGCTTACCGAACAGCAGTAATGCGCTGCAACAATGGCATCACCTGTTTGAAGCACAGGGTGAGACGCGTTCTGAACAGGCACAACAGCATCTCCAGCAGGTTCTGCGTCTGGGGCTGCCAACGCGCAAACATGAGAACTGGAAATACACTCCGCTGGAAGGACTCAGCAACAGCTTGTTCGTCAGTCGTTCTGCCGATGTTTCCCCGGCGCAGCGCGATGCGTTAGCGCTTAACGTGGAGGCATTGCGACTGGTGTTTGTCGACGGGCAGTTCAACCCGACGCTCAGCGACAGTTGGGAGAACAGCGGTTTTGAGGTGGCGATCAACGACGAGCGCCAGACCCTGCCGGTCGCGGTACAACCGGAAGTGTTTTTGCATCTCACCGAAAGCCTGGCGCGTAGCGTGACCCATATTCGCGTTAAGCGTAACCAGCGCCCGGCAAAACCGCTGCTGTTGATGCACATCACCCAGGGCGTATCCGCAGAAGAGGTGAACACGGCGCACTATCGTCACCATCTTGAGCTGGCGGAAGGGGCGGAGGCGACGATTATCGAGCATTACGTCAGTCTGAATGATGCCCGACATTTCACCGGCGCGCGCCTGACCATGAACGTGGCGGCAAACGCGCACCTGCATCACATAAAGCTGGTATTTGAAAACCCGCTCAGCCATCACTTCGCCCATAACGACATCTTGCTGGCGGCAGACGCGTCGGCGCACAGCCACAGCTTTCTGCTCGGCGATGCGGTGTTGCGTCACAACACCAGCACACAACTGAACGGCGAGAATACGACCCTCAGGATCAACAGCCTGGCGATGCCGGTGAAAAATGAGGTCTGCGATACCCGCACATGGCTTGAGCACAACAAAGGCTATTGCAACAGTCGTCAGTTGCATAAAACCATCGTCAGCGATAAGGGGCGGGCGGTATTTAACGGGCTGATTAACGTTGCCCAACACGCGATCAAAACGGACGGGCAGATGACGAACAATAATCTGCTGCTCGGCAAGCTTGCAGAAGTGGATACCAAACCGCAGCTGGAAATTTACGCCGATGACGTGAAGTGTAGTCACGGGGCGACGGTAGGGCGTATTGACGATGAGCAGATGTTCTACCTGCGCTCGCGCGGGATTGCTCAACGGGATGCGCAACAGATGATTCTTTATGCCTTTGCCGCAGAACTGACGGAAGCGCTGAGCGACGAGGCATTGAAACAACAGGTGCTGGCGCGGATCGGCCAACGTCTGCCGGGAGGCGTAGCATGACATTTCCCATCGACACAGTACGTGCGGATTTTCCAGTCCTCACGCGCGAAGTGAATGGTCTGCCGCTGGCGTATCTCGACAGCGCCGCCAGCGCGCAAAAACCGGCGCAGGTGATTGACGCGGAAGCTGAGTTTTATCGTCACGGTTATGCGGCGGTGCACCGGGGGATCCACACCCTCAGCGCTCAGGCCACCGAAAAAATGGAGAACGTGCGCAAGCTGGCATCGCTGTTTATTAACGCACGCTCTGCGGAAGAGCTGGTGTTTGTGCGCGGTACAACGGAAGGCATTAACCTGGTCGCCAACAGTTGGGGGCCAGAGAACGTCCACGCGGGCGATAACATCATCATCAGTGAGATGGAGCACCATGCCAACATTGTGCCGTGGCAAATGCTGTGCGCGCGGGTGGGCGCTGAGCTGCGGGTGATCCCGCTGAACGCCGACGGCACATTGCAACAGGAGATCCTGCCCACCCTGTTTGATGAGAAAACCCGGCTGCTGGCGATAACGCACGTCTCTAATGTGCTGGGTACGGAAAACCCTGTCGCCGAAATGATCGCGCTGGCGCATCAGCATGGCGCAAAGGTGCTGGTGGACGGTGCGCAGGCGGTAATGCACCACCCGGTAGACGTTCAGGCGCTGGACTGCGATTTTTACGTCTTCTCGGGTCACAAGCTGTATGGCCCGACCGGTATTGGTGTGCTCTATGTCAAAGAGGCGCTGTTGCAACAGATGCCGCCCTGGGAAGGGGGCGGGTCGATGATCGCCACCGTCAGCCTGACGCAGGGGACGACCTGGACGAAAGCGCCGTGGCGCTTCGAAGCGGGGACGCCGAATACCGGCGGGATTATCGGCTTTGGTGCCGCGCTGGAGTATGTTTCAGCGCTGGGACTGGAGGCGATTAACGAATACGAACAGAACCTGATGCACTATGCGCTGGAGCAACTGAAGGCGGTGCCGGATCTCACGCTGTACGGCCCCACTGACCGTCTGGGCGTGATTGCCTTTAATCTCGGCAAACATCACGCCTATGACGTCGGCAGTTTTCTCGATAATTACGGGATCGCCGTGCGGACCGGACACCATTGCGCGATGCCGCTGATGGCTTTTTATCAGGTGCCGGCGATGTGCCGGGCGTCGCTGGCAATGTATAACACCCATGAAGAAGTGGATCGCCTGGTGACAGGCTTGCAACGAATTCATCGCTTACTGGGGTAACAGGGAGGCACTATGGCTGCGCTGCCGGATAGAGAAAAATTGTTGCGTAATTTTCAGCGTTGCGCTAATTGGGAAGAGAAGTATCTGTACATCATTGAGCTGGGACAGCGATTGCCGGAAATATTCGCAGCGGACCGTTGTCCTGAAAATACGATTCAGGGATGTCAGAGTCAGGTCTGGATAGTGATGCGCCAGAATGCGCAAGGCGTTATTGAGCTGCAGGGCGACAGTGATGCTGCCATTGTGAAAGGACTGATTGCGGTCGTCTTCATTCTGTATCACCAGATGACGGCTCAGGATATCGTGAATTTTGATGTGCGGCCGTGGTTTGAACAGATGGCGCTCGCGCAGCATCTCACACCGTCTCGGTCGCAGGGTCTGGAAGCGATGATTCGCGCGATCCGTACCAAAGCAGCAACGCTTAGCTAAACTCAATAGACAGCTTTCATCCTGTCAGGTAAGGCAGCCGGCTGTCTTACAGGATTATCAGCATTCTGGCCATGCCAGTGAATACAGGAGGTTGGGTATGAAACGCGCGTCTCTTATTACTCTAATGCTTATCGGCGCTTACAGCGCCATACAGGCTGCCTGGGCGGTGGATTACCCCTTACCGCCAGCAGGCAGTCGCCTTGTTGGACAGAATCAAACGTATACGGTGCAGGAAGGCGATAAAAACCTGCAGGCCATTGCCCGTCGTTTTGATACTGCCGCGATGCTTATTCTGGAGGCAAATAATACCATTGCGCCTGTGCCAAAGCCGGGCACCCTGGTAACGATCCCGTCACAGCTATTGCTGCCCGATGCGCCCCGAGAAGGCATCATCGTTAATCTGGCTGAACTGCGGCTGTACTACTATCCGCCGGGCGAAAATATCGTCCAGGTCTATCCGATCGGTATTGGTTTACAGGGACTGGAAACGCCGGTGATGGAAACCCGCGTTGGGCAGAAAATCCCGAATCCGACCTGGACGCCAACGGCAGGCATCCGTAAGCGCTCTCTGGAGCGAGGCATTACGTTGCCGCCGGTGGTCCCCGCCGGGCCGAATAACCCGCTGGGGTTCTTTGCACTTCGTCTGGCGCACGGTAATGGCGAGTATCTCATTCATGGCACCAGTCAACCAGACAGCGTGGGTCTGCGCGTCAGTTCCGGCTGTATCCGGATGAATGCCCCGGACATCAAAGCGCTGTTCTCCCAGGTTCGCACGGGAACGCCGGTGAGAGTGATTAATGAACCGGTGAAATATTCCGTGGAGCCGAGCGGACTGCGCTACGTTGAGGTCCACCGACCACTGTCGCCGGAAGAAGAACAAAACGTGCAGACGATGCCGTATGTGCTGCCCGCCGGGTTCAGCCAGTTTAAGGCGACGAAAGAGGTGGATGACGCTCTGGTGGATAAAGCGTTGTATCGTCGCGCGGGTTATCCGGTGGCGGTCTCTGCCGGGCAAACGCCAACGGTTGAAGCTACACCTGCTGTTCAGTCAGCGCAAAATGGATCAGTACAGGAAGAGACGCAGACGCAGTAGTGAGAGTAGCGGGAAGGAAGAACGCGAGACAAAAAAATGGCGCACAATGTGCGCCATTTCTATTACACAGGTACTATTACTTACGGTATTTAGTAGCCTGGTTGTCCAGACGCTGGTTAGCGCGAGCTGCGTCGTCTTTAGCAGCCTGAACGTCGGAACGCATTGCGTTCACGTCGTTGCTCAGCTGGTCAACTTTAGCGTTCAGAGTCTGAACGTCAGAAGACAGCTGATCGATTTTAGCGTTGCTGGAGCAACCAGCCAGCAGAGTAGAACCCAGGATTACCGCGCCCAGTACCAGTTTAGTACGATTCATTATTAATACCCTCTAGATTGAGTTAATCTCCATGTAGCGTTACAAGTATTACACAAACTTTTTTATGTTGAGAATATTTTTTTGATGAGAAGACGCTTATTTTTGATCGTTCGCTCAAAGAAGCATCGAAATGCGCAAAAACGGCTAAAAAACCGTGTGAAAACAGGCTGCTTCCATCGGATTCGTCTTAGATAATCTGTAATTAGATAGCTCAATCCGATTTGCTTTTTTATTAATAGTGGCTATTGGAAAAATAAAAAAAGCGCCGCGAGGGCGCTTTTTAATCGAATTAATTCACTCGAGAATTATTACAGTACGTGAACAGATGCCGTGTTAGTCGTGCCGCTCGGTACCAGAGCACCAGAAACCATCACCACTACGTCACCTTTCTGAGCCAGACCGCTCTGCTGAGCAACCTCTTTACCCAGACGGTAGAAATCATCAGTAGACGCGATTTCTTTCACCAGATGCGCCACAACGCCTTTGCTCAGCACCAGCTGACGGGCTGTGACTTCGTTGGTGGTCAGCGCCAGAATGGTGGCGTCCGGGAAGTATTTACGCACTGCGCGAGCGGATTTACCGCCCTGAGTGGCCACCACGATCAGCGGTGCTTCCAGTTTTTCCGCGGTTTCCACCGCGCCACGGCAGACGGCTTCAGTGATGCGCAATTTGCGGCTGTCATTGTTGAAGTCCAGACGGCTGGTCATCACACGGTCGGTACGCTCACAGATGGTCGCCATGATGGTGACCGCTTCCAGCGGGTATTTACCTTTTGCTGATTCGCCTGACAGCATCACCGCATCGGTGCCGTCGAGGATGGCGTTCGCCACGTCGCCCGCTTCAGCGCGAGTCGGACGCGGGTTTTTGATCATGGAATCCAGCATCTGGGTCGCAGTGATAACCACTTTACG
The DNA here is from genome assembly GCF_013890155.1 of Citrobacter sp. RHB20-C16. Classification (NCBI taxonomy): domain Bacteria; kingdom Pseudomonadati; phylum Pseudomonadota; class Gammaproteobacteria; order Enterobacterales; family Enterobacteriaceae; genus Citrobacter; species Citrobacter sp. RHB20-C16. The sequence goes on from NZ_CP057630.1 coordinate 2,284,198, forward strand.
CGCACGGATACATTTTTCGATCATCATCTTCTGCGCGAAGATCACTTCTTCAACCGGGATTTCAACGCCCAGATCGCCACGGGCAACCATGATACCGTCAGACGCTTCTAGGATTTCGTCGAAGTTGTTCAGGCCTTCCTGGTTTTCAATTTTGGAGATGATCTGGATCTTCTCGCCGCCGTGCGCTTTCAGGTGCTCACGGATTTCAACCACGTCAGAACGCTTACGGATAAAAGAGGCCGCAACAAAGTCAACGCCTTGTTCGCAACCAAAGATCAGGTCCTGTTTGTCTTTTTCTGCCAGCGCCGGCAGGGCGATAGAAACGCCTGGCAGGTTAACGCCTTTGTTTTCGCCGAGGTCGCCGTTGTTCAGCACTTTACAGATGACTTTGTTGCCTTCGATCGCGGTGACTTCCATACCGATCAGACCATCGTCGACCAGTACGGTATTACCCACGGACAGATCGGAGGTGAAACCTTCGTAGGTCACGGCAACGATTTCGTTATTCCCCACCACGGATTTATCGGTGGTGAAGGTAAAGGTCTGGCCCGCTTTCAGGGAAACGTCGTTACCGCCTTCCAGCTTGATGGTACGGATTTCCGGACCTTTCGTGTCGAGCAGGATGGCCGCTTTCTTGCCGGTTTTGCTCATCACGTTGCGCAGGTTCTGGATACGCTGACCGTGTTCTGCATAGTCACCGTGAGAGAAGTTCAGACGCATGACGTTCATGCCCGCGTCCAGCATTTTGGTTAACATCTCTTCAGATTCGGTTTTCGGACCGATGGTGCAAACAATTTTCGTCTTTTTCATGACAGTCTTAGTCTTTAAGTTGAGAAGGATATGGAAAGCCGGCTTCCGGAACGCACTGACTGGAAGCTAAACCTGTATTACGAAAGTTGTGATGCCTCGCACTAAGGATAGGTGACATCGATAGAGCGTGCAGAGGAATGTGTGCTCGTCGTTCAGCCCGACAAAAAGGGACGTTTTGTAGTCTCTGAGTATGACAGGTCAATGTGCTGAAACCATTCAAGTGACAATTGTCACGCATTATACGCTGAAACAGACACAAAAGGAAAATGGAAACGGTGTTTCAGAATACATCCAGGCAGTTACACAACAAATTGTTATTAAACAAGTCGTGTCTGCCAATTGCGCAAACGCAAAAACCAGGCTGTGTTGCGCAACCCAACTTATTCCTTCAAGTTATAACAAATGACTTTTAAATCATTTCAAATCTAAATTACCCTGATTACACTCGTTTGGACATCCATACTGCTAAATAGCTGAAAGCACTGGCAGGATAACAATAAGCAGCCGCGGATACCCAAACGACATGATTGTCCTGAAAAATATTTCGAAAGTGTTCACGCCAGGCCGGCTATCCATTACTGCGGTTGATAATGTCAATTTGACCGTGGAGCAGGGACAGATTTACGGAATTATTGGCTACAGCGGTGCCGGGAAAAGCACCCTGATTCGTCTGCTCAACGGGCTGGAAAAACCAACCGCGGGCAGCGTGACCATCAACGGTCATGATATTACTGCCGCTCGCGGCGAATCGCTGCGCCAGGCGCGCCTGAAAATCAGCATGGTCTTCCAGCATTTTAATCTGCTGTGGTCGCGCACCGTGCGCGACAACATCGCCTTTTCAATGCAAATCGCCGGTGCGCCAAAAGCAAAAATTCAGGCTCGCGTGGCGGAACTGATTGAACTGGTAGGGTTGACGGGGCGCGAAAATGCCTTTCCGTCACAGCTGAGCGGCGGGCAAAAGCAGCGCGTGGGGATTGCACGCGCGCTGGCCAATAGCCCGGATGTATTGCTGTGCGATGAAGCCACGTCGGCGCTGGACCCGCAAACAACCGATCAAATTCTTGATCTGCTACTTGATATCAACCGCCGCTTCCAACTGACGATTGTGTTGATCACCCACGAAATGCACGTGGTGCGCAAAATCTGCGATCGTGTGGCAGTGATGGAGAACGGTCAGGTGGTGGAAGAGGGCGACGTCTTGAGCGTCTTCACGCATCCGCAACAGCCGATTACCCGGCAGTTTGTCCGCCAGGTGGGACAGTATGCTGATGAAGAAGCCTTTAACCCGCAACTGGCGAGCGAACTGGGCGGCACGGTAATTAAATTAACCTTTACCGGGCACAGCACGCATCAGCCGATCGTTGGCGAACTGACCCTGCGCTACGGTCTGCCATTCAATATCCTGCACGGCAAAATGACCCAGACGGCGCATGGCGTGTTCGGCCAGCTGTGGCTGCACGTGGTGGCGTCGGAAGAGCAACTCAATAACATTCTGGACGACCTGCAAAAAAGCGGCATTGACGGTGAGGTGATTCAACATGGCTGAGAATCTGTTTCCCCATCTGAAATGGGATCAATTGTTTGCCGCTACTCAGGAGACGCTGTACATGACCGCGCTCTCCGGGATTGCGACCTTTGTTCTCGGTATCGTCCTCGGACTGGCGCTGTTTCTTACCGCACGCGGCGGGCTGTTCCAGAACCGTGTGCTGTACAGCGGCATTTCGCTGGTGGTGAATATTTTCCGCTCGATCCCGTTCATTATTTTGATCGTCTTACTGATCCCGTTTACCAAAGCGATTGTCGGCACCATTCTTGGCGCGAATGCCGCCTTACCGGCGCTGATTGTCGGTGCCGCGCCATTCTACGCGCGCCTGGTTGAGATCGCCCTGCGCGAAGTGGATAAGGGCGTCATTGAAGCCACACGTTCAATGGGCGCTCGTCTTGGCACCTTAATTTTTCGGGTTTTGTTACCTGAATCGTCACCCGCTCTGGTGTCCGGTATCACCGTGACGCTGATTGCGCTGGTCAGTTACAGCGCGATGGCTGGGGTGATCGGGGCAGGTGGTTTAGGGAATCTGGCTTATCTGGAAGGATTCCAGCGCAACCACAACGACGTCACGCTGGTGGCGACAGTGACCATTCTGGTTATCGTCTTCATTATCCAGTTCTGCGGCGATGTGATCACTTCTCTGTTAGATAAACGCTAATAAAATACGGAAACCATTATCATGAAAAAATCACTGACACTTCTCGCCGCAGCCACCTTAAGTGCCCTGAGCTTCGCCTCCTGGGCGGACACGCTGACCGTGGGCGCGTCCAACGTACCGCATGCCGAAATCCTCGAACAGGCCAAACCGATTCTGGCGAAACAGGGGATCGATCTGGAGATTAAACCGTTCCAGGACTACATCCTGCCGAACACCGCGCTGGCGGGCCGTGAGATTGATGCCAACTACTTCCAGCATATTCCCTATCTGAACAGTGTGCTGAAAGACCATGCCGGGGATAAGACCTACGATTTCGTCAGTGCGGGCGCCATCCACATTGAGCCTATCGGCATCTATTCGAAAAAGGTTAAATCACTGAAGGATCTGCCGGAAGGCGGCAAAATCATCATGCGTGATGCGGTGTCGGAAGAGGGGCGTATTCTGTCTATCTTCGAGAAAGAGGGCGTAATCAAACTGAAGCCGGGCGTGGACAAAGTGACCGCACGCATCAGCGACATCGTGGATAACCCGAAGAAGCTGAAGTTCCTGCCTAACGTGGAAGCCGCGCTGTTGCCGCAAATGTACAACAACGATGAAGGTGATGCGGTGGTGATTAACGCCAACTACGCTATCGACGCTGGTCTGGATCCGGTCCACGACCCGATCGCGGTGGAAAGCGGTGAGAACAACCCGTATGCCAACATCATTACCGTACATCGTGGCGACGAGAAGAAAAAGGATATCGTCGCACTGGTTAACGTCCTGCACTCAAAAGAGATTCAGGAGTGGATCCGCGCCAAATACAAAGGCGCGGTCATTCCGGTGAATAACTGATCCGTTTTTGCCGGGAGACGGCTTCGCCTTACCCGGCCTACGTTGTCCTGTAGGCCGGGTAAAACGCGCGAGCATTGCCATCCGTGCAAGTGTCAGACCCGCTCAATTCTTGCTGGCAGCCCCTGACGGACCGCGGCGCCGGACACCCAGTCCAGCCAGGTGTTACTGATTTTTCGCGTCGGATCGGCAAATCCCAGGTCGTTCAGGTTAATCCCCGATTTCACTTTCGCATCAAACGGCAGCGGTTCACCGTCCAGCGTGTGTTGCGCGCCGCCCATCTCCCGATGCCCATAGCCGTGCTCGATCGCGATGACTCCAGGCATTACGCCGTGCAGCAAACTAATTTGCGCCTCAACCTGTCCACCCGGTGTGGTGATCCGCACCGTGTCGCCATGGGAAAGCCCGAAACGCTGACCGTCCTGCGGGTTCAACGCCACCAGATTGACCGGCTTAACGTGGTGCAAACGTGGGATTACCGCAGACGCACTGGCCATGGTATTGGACTTAAACGAGATAAGTTTGAGCGGCCACTGTGCCAGCGGGAACAGGTCGTCCACCGAACGTCCGTCAGAGAGTCTTGCCGGATACCACGCCGGACAGCCGCTGTAGCGCTCGCCAGTGATAGCATGACGATGAGCGGCAACCTCGGCGTTCCAGATTTGCAGCGGTTTTTCCCACGCGTTGCCGACCCGGTTTTCTGCCCGTCCGCTCTTGTCCGGTGCGAAACGCCCGCCGCGTGAGTAGATAAACGCCACCCGACGCACTTCTTCTGCCTTTAGCGTCTGCTCAATGACGGGCATAATGCGGCGGACGCCTGTGAGTTCAATATCTTCCGTTACCGCTTCGGCGACCGGGGCCTTCCCCATAAACGCGATATTGGCGGCAACGCGCAGATAGTAGTCTTCGGCACGGTTGAGCGGATAATGGTTCCCTGCGCTGTCGGATATCGCATTGTCGCCAAACCCCGGCAGATGCAGTTGCTTTGCCACCGCGATGCAGAATGCCTCCATCGAAACCGGCTGACCGTCGGCGGTTGTGGCGGTGGCAGCGGTAACAATCGGCCAGCGAGCGGTGGTAGCTTTACTGGCGACGCCAGCCCACGGCGCGCTGAATCCCCAGCTTTCGAAATTATGCGTGTCCGGTACGATGTAATCCGCAAGGGCCGTCGTTTCGTTCATATACGCGTCGATGGCAATAAACAGCGGCAACCGTGCCGGATCTTTCAGCTTTTCTTCAGCCACCGCGCGCAAACCGGGTATGCCATACAAGGGATTGGTCATGTTGGAGATCCACGCTTTCAGCGGGTACGGATACCCTTCCAGCGCGGAACTCAGCAACTCAGTCAGTTGACCGGCGACAAACGGATACCACGGTGCTTTAGCCGGGAAGGGGGAACGCCCGGCGGCGACCTTGTCACGGTACTCTTCAGAAGATTCATACGCCGTTTTGCTTCGCGCGATGCTCAGCCCTTTAGGCTTCACCTTTCCTTGAAAACTCGCCATGTTGTAGCGTGGGCCGTCCGTTGCGCCGTTGAATTTTCCGCCGCCGACAAAGACGCCGCCTTCCAGACTGAGGTTGCCGATCAGCGCGTTCAGCATCATCACCGCCCACGCATTATAGAAACCATTTCCTGCCATCATGCCGCCGTGGGTGACGACCGCCGCTTTACGTCCGTGACGGGTAAAGGCATCCGCCAGCGCGATGATGTTGTCCTCAGCCACACCGCACTGCTGGCTGTACTGCGTGAGCGTCATTTTTTCCGCCGATTCTTTCAGACACTGGAAGCTGCTCTTCACCGTCACGCTACGTCCGTCGGCGAGCGTGACCTGGCGCGTGGCAAACAGCGTGGCGTGCAGACAATCACTGGCGGGGACCAGCTCGTTGTGTTCATTAACAACCAGTGGATCATTGGCCGCGGAAGGGTCCAGATGGCGACGCGTTAAGTGCTGTCCCGCCAGTCCGGGAAGATCGTCGGCGATCACCAGATGCGTGGCGTTGGTCCAGCTCTTCTCGTCAGCGTGTTGCATGGCCTTTGCGCCGGGCAGCGCCAGATAATCGGCGTTGTAGCGTTGGTTTTCGATAATCCAGCGGATCATTGCCATCGCCAGCGCAGAGTCGCTGCCGGGGATCACGGGTAACCAGTGACCGTGATCGTCAGCTAACACGGTGGTTAACGGCAGCGCCGGGGCGACGACCACATAGCTGAAATCATCGCGCAGGCGTGCGCTGGAAAGCTGTCTGGCCTGGCGTTTAAACGGGTTGCCCGACTGTGCGGGCGAGGTGCCCATAAACAGCGCGAACTCGACGTTATCCCAGTCGGGCTTTACGTGGGTGTTTTTATCGAGATCGCCCATCAGCGCGCCAGAACCTGCGCGATAGGCCAGTCCACAATAGGAGCCATGCGCGCCAAAGTTCTTGCTACCGAAACTGTTGAGAGCAAAGCGGCGTAGAAATGTATCACGCCCATCGTCGCTGGTATTGGTGACCAGAAGCTGGTTGGATTTAGGACCAAACCCCGGATGTTGCGGATCAATGGGGGTCGACGGGGCGTAAATGGCGCGCAGGCCGTCAACGTGACCCTCGCCAAACAGGTCGCCGCCTTCCACCACTTCATTGATCAATTGTTCAAAGCTGATGCGCTGCCATTTACCTTCGCCGCGTTTACCGACGCGTTTCATCGGCTCAAGAATACGCAACGGGCTGTACAGACCTTCCAGTTGCGTCGCGCCCCTGGCGCAGGCCGTCGAGCGAGCATCAAGACCGTTCTCGCCCGCCAGTTGCGCCATCGCCGTACTGAATGGCACCGACGCGTCAATATGATGCTCATGAGAAAGCGGATGATACGGGTTGCCGGCAATACGTAGCACCCGGTTGGTTTGTTGATCAACGCGTACCCTGACGCCGCACTGTGTCCAGCAACCGAAACATTGGGTCATGGCGATGGTTTGCTGCGTATTCTGCTGCCAGCGCGGGTGCGCGTTGGCTTCCGGGATCAGCGCGTTACCGATGATGTGGTCGCGGGTGATTTTACCCGAGGTGCCGTTGATCAAGCCGTCAATGGCACGCTTCGCGACGTCACGATAGCTGAGGGCGAATGTCGCCATACCGCCGACGGCCAGGCCGACTTTGAGCCACTGACGACGGGTTAAATTAGCCATGTTGCAGTCTCCTTGCGAGTCCGTTCACGCTTTCGCGAATAATAATAAGCAGCGCTATCCACAGGCCGAAGGTGCCGAGGATGGCAAGCCAACCGTCGGTTCCGGCGGGCAGGGCGTATGGGTTGAACTGGGCGTTGAATTTCGGCAGCGTCTGCCCCTGAATCAGCAGCGTCCAGCGCATGAGCCAGCATAGCGCCATCGCGCTCAACGCCAGCAGGCTACGCAGAGGCAATGACAGCGGACGACGCAGGGCGATAACGCTAAACAGCAATGAGATCAGCCAGAATGCCAGCCAGCCTGAGGCGTAATGGCGTGCCGATGCGGAGATTGCCAGCCACTGGCGGATGGCCATACCGGAAAGCGTATCGCCGCAGACCCAGAAAATAATGACGGCTGCAAGGGCGAGCAGTGTCAGCAGTTGTCCGAGCGCGAGGCGCTTTTGCGTTGGAAAATCATCGCGCAGCCCGACGATTAACAACGCTAAAAAGGTTTGTAGCGCACTCAGGAACATCACCAGCACAAAGGCATAACTGAACCAGACGGGGCGAGCCTGCACCACAGAGACTTCCCGCCCGGTATAGAGCAACAAGCCTATCGCGGTCAGCGCGCTGGCACACGCGAACCATTTTGTGACAGCGTAACTTTTACCAGTGAGTTGCCTGTAAACCTGCGCCAGAAACCAGAGTCCGAGGAACGCGGTAAACAGCGGCAAAAACAGGGCGCCCCACGGCATCCATGACCACGGCGTAGGGTACGCATAGAAATGCCAGACACGGGCTGTCTGGTGGAGATCGGCGGTTAGCGCCAGCGGTGCGGTGATTGCGCAGGTTAGCGTAATCAGCAGCGTCAGGTTTTCCAGGGCGGGATTATCCTTTTTCCGCCAGTGCAGGACGGCACCAGACAGCGCCCCGCAGGCGGCAATACCGATGAAAAAGAAATACTGTACTGCCCAGGGAAGCCAACTCACCGCCTGTGGACGGGTCAGCACCTCTTCAATGATTAAGGGTGACATTATCAGACCTCCTGCCAGAGTGCGGGTTGTGCGCGGCCCATCAACGGGGAGACAAACGCCTCATCCAGTCCCAGATAGAAGACATGGGGCACGGTGTTGTTTTCCGGTTTCAACACCTTGATGGTGTCATGATGGGTGCGGATTAATTGCGAAATACGGCTTTGCGGATCGCGGATATCGCCGATGATGCGCGCGCCTCCAACACAGGACTCCACGCAGGCGGGGAGAAGTCCGGCCTCTAAACGATGGACGCAAAACGTGCATTTATCGGCGGTCTGCGTTTCATGATTGATAAAACGGGCGTCATAAGGACACGCCTGCACACAGTAGGCACAACCGACGCAGCGGGTGTTATCGACCACGACGATACCGTCTTCGCGTTGAAAGGTGGCCTGCACCGGACAAACCGGTACGCAGGGCGGATTGTCGCAGTGGTTGCACAGACGCGGTAACAGCACATTGGTCACCTCATCCGCCACCTGGACCTGATACTGATTCACATGGGTACGGAACTCGCCCTGCGGCGTCTGGTTTTCAATCGCGCAACTGACGGTGCAGGCCTGACAGCCGATGCAGCGGCGCAGATCGACAAGCATCGCGTAACGCTGCTGTGTGGAACCGCCGTGGCGTTCAGGTGAAAAAGAAAATTTCGCCTGCGCCAGTGGAACCAGCGACGCGCCTGCGGTCAGGACGCCCAGTTGCTGGAGAAACTGCCGTTTACTGCTGTCCATTTTTTCTCCCGTCTCAAGGCAACAACGAAACATTTGTCACGCCGTTGGGTTGCGTGTGATGAATAAAGAATGTCGATGATTTACAGTGTAAAAATCGTGGCGGGGGCAGCTCTATTGTGGTTAACCACATACCCGGCGGGTTGTTGATCTAAAACAACATAATCAACGGGGATAAGGGTGTGAGAGGTAAAAAGGTGATGAGGCTGACGCTGCTGGCGTCGGCCTTAATGTTCAGCGGCGCTTCGCTGGCGGGCGCATGGAATATCGGGATTCTGGCGATGCGGGGTGAGGTCTCCACCCGTAACCACTGGCAGGCGCTGGAAACGCAGCTTAATCAGCAGATTCCCGGAGAACGGTTCCACATTCTGCCGCTGGATCTGCACCAGATGCAGGCGGCGGTCAACAACGCAGGCGTACAATTTGTGGTGACCAACCCGGCACAGTTTGTGCAACTGAACAGCCATTCACCGCTGCGCTGGCTGGCGTCTCTGCGTTCTGCGCGCGGCACGGGGAACGTCATTGGCAGTGCGATCCTTGCCCGGCGCGACAGCGGTATCACCAGCGTGCACGACCTGATCGGTAAAACAGTGGGGGCCATTGATTCTCAGGCGTTCGGCGGCTACCTGCTGGGATACAAAGCGTTGAGCGACGCCGGCCTGCGCCCGGAGCGCGACCTCAACCTGCGTTTTACTGGTTTTCCAGCCGATGCGCTTCTTTATTTACTCCGTGAAAACGCGGTGCAGGCGGTGATTGTTCCGGTCTGCCTGCTGGAAAAAATGGACGAAGAGGGACTGGTTGATAAAACCGATTTTGTCGCGGTGCTCAACCGTCCCGGAAATATTGCCTGTTTAGCCAGTACGCCGCTCTATCCTGACTGGTCGTTTGCCGCGTTGCCTGCGGTCAGTGATGCGCTGGCCGATCGCGTCACCCGCGCGCTGCTGGCTGCACCTGACACCTCCGCTTTCCATTGGGGGGCGCCGGCGTCGACCAGCCAGGTGGAGGCGTTACTGCGCGACGTACAGCAGCATCCACAGCAGCGACGCTTATGGCTGGATGTGAAAAGCTGGCTGATACAACATCAGTGGCTGATGGGCGGGACTGCGCTGATCCTGCTTTTGCTGACCCTGAACTACATCTGGGTGATGCTGCTGGTTCGTCGCCGTGGTAAACAACTTGAACGCAACAGCGTCCAGTTGCGCCAGCAGGAGCAGGCGCTGGAAACGGCCAGGCAGATGAGCGTTCTCGGCGAAATGACCTCCGGATTCGCGCACGAACTAAATCAACCGCTGTCGGCTATTCGCCATTACGCGCAGGGCAGCCTGATTCGCCTGCAGTCTCAGGATCCGGCGCACGCGTTACTGCCTGCGCTCGAGCATATCGATCGGCAGGCGCAGCGCGGGGCCGAGACGCTGCGTAATTTGCGGCGCTGGGTGAGTCAGGCTCAGGGAAGCCCGATCCGCACGGAAGAGTGGGAGAACATCAGCATTCGCGAGGCGGTTCAACATGTCTGGCAACTGTTACGCATGGCACAGCAGTTTCCGATGTTAATTTTACACAGCAATATCGATCGCGCGTTGACGATGTTGCTGCCGCCGGTTTTGCTGGAGCAGGTGCTGGCTAATCTGATCCTCAACGCGGCGCAGGCGGGTGCCACCGCGTTGTGGATTGACGCCTCAGCGTCGACACAGGGCGTGCACATGACGTTGCAGGATAATGGCGGCGGTATCAACGATGCCTTATTGCAGCAAGCCTTTCAGCCCTTCAAAACCAGTCGGAAAGAGGGGATGGGACTGGGGCTGGTGATTTGTCAGCGGCTGGTACGTTACGGTCAGGGAGAGATTAACCTGCGAAATCAGACCGCGCCTGACGGGCTGCCTGGCGTGGCGGTTGTACTGGATTTTACTCAACGGGAGGACAGGAGCGGCAATGACGATAATTCATTTACTGGATGATGATGTGGCGGTCACCGATGCCTGCGCCTTTCTTCTGGAGAGCCTGGGCTATCCGGTCACGTGCTGGGAAGAAGGGGCTGTTTTTCTTGCGCAGGCCGATTTGTATCAGACGGGTGTACTGCTGCTGGATATGCGGATGCCGGTCATGGATGGTAAGCATGTCCATGCGGTGTTGCGCCAGCGCGAAAGTACGCTGGCAGTGGTGTTTCTGACCGGACATGGCGACGTGCCGATGGCCGTCGAGCAGATGAAGCAGGGGGCGGTAGACTTTTTGCAAAAACCGGTCAGTGCCAGACCGCTGCAAACGGCGCTGGAGCGTGCGCTGGTGGTATCGGAACAGGCCGTAGCCCGACAACAGATCATCACCTGTTATCGCGCACTTACGGCAAAAGAACGTGAGTTAGCAGGTTTCGTCGTTAATGGACTGATTAACCGCGAGATTGCGCAGGTGATGAACATCGCGGTACGCACGGTAGAAGTACATCGCGCCAGGGTGATGGAAAAAATGCAGGCGGCAAATCTGGCGGCACTGGTCAACAAATGGCAACAATTGAAAGAAACGCATATCGTTGAATAGTACCGCGAGTTATTTATTTGATTTTCTTTGTTTTTTGTCATCGCCTGCAGTCTGATATATGCTGTTTAACTGGACCAGCAATGAGAGACAATAATGGGAAACCTGACAAAAGACGATGAACTGTACCGTGAGATGTGCAGAGTGGTTGGCAAAGTGGTGCTGGAAATGCGCGATCTGGGACAGGAACCCAAACATATCGTGATTGCCGGGGTACTGAGAACCGCACTGGCGAACCAGCGTATTCAGCGTAGCGACCTCGAAAAACAGGCAATGGAAACGGTAATCAAAGCGCTGGCCAGCTAACCGCATTAGGGGATGAACGCATCCCTTATTTCCTGAAACGCGAATTATTCAGGGGCAATATTACCGTTATTGGCTAATTCGCTATATTTTTTAATATATCACGGCCGCTTTTTAATTTATAGTTGGGAACAATTTCACATTTATTTGTAATCTGGTGGAACAGTGTTTCACTGTCTTTATGATAATAAATATCACTACGCATTTAATATTTCCCTTCCCATTTTTAATTGATAATGATCAAAGTCATACCTACCAATAACTCCCATTATTTATTTCGCCTAACCCTAAAGGATTAGTTTATTTGCGTTAAGTTGCGTTATTTATGCAATCCGGTTATGGCAGAACTTCAGCTGTGGGAGGCAACATCAGAGGCTCTGTTTCAGCATAATTAGCATCAGCCTGGGACGTGTTGTCGGCACTGCGTTTGCGAAGAGGATGCAAAATAAATGAACCAGGTTGATCGTCCATTATTAGATACTGGCTTAACGCGGCTGGAATTCCTGCGTATATCAGGAAAAGGCCTGGCAGGGTTAACCATCGCGCCCGCGTTACTGTCACTTTTTGGCTGTAAGCAAGAAGATATCGATAGCGGCACCGTGGGGTTGATCTCCACGCCGAAAGGGGTGCTGGTAACCCAACGCGCCCGCTGTACCGGTTGCCATCGCTGTGAAATTTCTTGTACCAATTACAATGATGGTGCCGTCGGCACCTTCTTTTCCCGCATTAAAATTCACCGTCATTATTTCTTTGGCGACAAGGGACCAGGCTCCGGCGGCGGCCTGTATGGCGATCTGAACTACACCCCGGACACCTGTCGTCAGTGCAAAGATCCGCAGTGCATGAAGGTGTGCCCCATTGGGGCGATTACCTGGAGCCAGGAAGACGGTTGCATTGCCGTTGACCACCGACGCTGTATCGGTTGCAGCGCCTGTACTACCGCGTGTCCCTGGATGATGGCCACCGTCAATACCGAAACGAAGAAATCATCAAAATGTGTGTTATGCGGTGAGTGCGCCAGTGCCTGCCCGACCGGGGCATTAAAAATCATCGAGTGGAAAGATATTACTGTTTGAATCTTGCAAAGGAAAACATTATGGCTAACGGTTGGACAGGTAATATTTTACGGGTCAATCTTACAACAGGCGATATTACCCTTGAAGATTCCAGTAAATTTAAAAAATTTGTCGGCGGTATGGGGTTCGGCTACAAAATTATGTACGACGAAGTTCCCGCTGGCACTAAACCCTTTGATGAAGGCAATAAATTAGTTTTTGCGACGGGACCGCTTACCGGATCCGGCGCTCCATGCAGTTCTCGCGTTAATATCACGTCGCTCTCTACATTCACAAAAGGCAATCTGGTTGTCGATGCACATATGGGCGGTTTTTTTGCCGCACAAATGAAATTTGCCGGCTATGACGCCATCATCATTGAAGGCAAGGCGGCATCCCCCGTCTGGCTCAATATTAAAGACGACAAGGTCACGATTGAAAAAGCCGATTTTCTGTGGGGGAAAGGCACCCGTGCAACCACGGAAGAAATTTGCCGGATGACGTCACCAGAAACCTGCGTGGCGGCGATTGGTCAGGCGGGTGAAAACCTCGTGCCGCTCTCCTGTATGCTCAATAGCCGCAACCACAGCGGTGGCGCAGGGACCGGCGCGGTGATGGGGTCGAAAAATCTGAAAGCCATCGCCGTGGAAGGGACCAAAGGCGTCAACATTGCCGATCGCAAAGAGATGAAGCGGTTGAATGATTACATGATGACGGAGCTGATTGGCGCGAATAATAACCATGTTGTGCCCAGCACACCGCAGGCATGGGCGGAATATTCCTCGCCCGCGTCACGCTGGACTGCACGCAAAGGGTTGTTCTGGGGCGCGGCGGAAGGTGGGCCGATCGAGACCGGCGAGATCCCGCCGGGTAATCAGAACACCGTCGGCTTCAGGACCTACAAATCGGTCTTCGATTTAGGTCCGGCAGCGGAAAAGTACACGGTGAAAATGAGCGGCTGCCATTCTTGTCCGATTCGCTGCATGACGCAGATGAACATTCCTCGCGTGAAGGACTTTGGCGTGCCGAGCACCGGCGGGAATACCTGCGTGGCGAACTTCGTCCATACCACCATTTTCCCGAACGGTCCGAAGGACTTTGAAGACAAAGGCGATGGCCGGGTCATCGGCAACCTGGTGGGTCTGAATCTGTTTGATGACTACGGTATCTGGTGTAACTACGGCCAGTTGCACCGCGACTTTACGTATTGCTACAGCAAAGGGGTGTTTAAACGCGTCCTGCCGGCGGAAGAATATGCCCAGATCCGCTGGGATCAACTGGAAGCGGGCGATCCGAATTTCATCAAGGATTTCTATTATCGTCTGGCGCATCGCGTGGGTGAACTTAGCCATCTGGCGGATGGGTCGTATGCCATTGCCGAGCGCTGGCAACTGGGTGATGAATACTGGGCGTATGAAAAAAATAAACTGTGGTCACCGTTTGGTTTTCCGGTTCACCACGCCAACGAAGCCTCGGCGCAGGTGGGGGCCATCACCAACTGCATGTTCAACCGCGATTGTATGACCCACACCCACATCAATTTCATCGGCTCGGGTTTGCCTTTAACACTCCAGCGGGAAGTCGCCGCGGAACTGTTTGGTTCACCAGACGCCTACGATGAAACGAAAAATTACACGCCCATCAACGCGGCAAAAATTAAATATGCCAAATGGACGTTGCTGAAAGTGTGCCTGCATAACGCTGTCACGCTGTGTAACTGGGTCTGGCCGATGACCGTGTCGCCGCTGAAAAGTCGCAACTATCGCGGGGATCTCGATCTGGAAGCCAAATTCTTTCAGGCCGTAACCGGTGATGAAACCACTCAGGCCAGTCTCGATTTAGCCGCAGAACGTATTTTCACTCTACATCGCGCCTACACGGTGAAACTGATGCAGACCAACGATATGCGCAATGCGCACGATCTGATCTGCTCGTGGGTGTTTGATAAGGATCCGAAGATTCCGGTCTTTAGCGAAGGCACCGACAAGATGGACCGCGACGATATGCGTGAATCCCTGACGCTGTTTTATAAAGAGATGGGCTGGCACCCTGAATTGGGCTGCCCGACGCGTGAGACGTTGAATCGACTCGGCCTGGAAGATGTCGCCGATGACCTGGCCGCGCAGAATCTGTTGCCGGCGTAAGGAAAAAAAATGAGCCAACCAGAGGAAGTGAGCCAACTTATCGCGCCGGATGTCGATCTCGAAAAGCGGCAGTGGTTGCAGGGGCGACATGAGCCGATAGCCTGCGCGGATGAACAGGCGGTAGCAGAAAGCCCTGCTGAGATTATGGCGGATTTTATCCGCCAGCATTCGGCGAACGGCCAGCTTGTCGCGCGCGAGCTGTTCTTGCAGCCGCCGTACTCCGTAGAAGAGGCGGCGCTCACACCGCTACTGGACACGCTCAAAGAGGGGCTCGCCGGCGAGGATATCGCCTGTGTGCAGGGCTCTCAGGATGAATATTACTACTCAACCCAGACCATGACCGCCAACTATGCCGGCATGTGTGTTCAGGTGGTGGAAAAGGATATCTGTCGGGCAATCGCACTGGCGGTGCGCTTTGACTGTCAGACCTATCCGCGTCCGTACAAAATCGCCATGCTGGAACAATCGCCTTACGGTTTCGCGCCTGAGCAGATAGAAGCCGCGCTGGCCGCGATTGAAACGCACCCCGACTATGCCGATATTCGCCCGGTCTCGTCGTCGAACGACGTGCCGTATTTATTCAGCGAACGCTTTATGAGTTACGGCAAAGCATACGGCTTGTGCGAATGGCTGGAAGTTGAGCAGTTTCAGAATCCCTGAATTCATGGAAAGCGTGGACGAGCGCGACCACAGCATTAGAGGATAACAAGATGTCCTTCACTCGACGAAAATTTGTGCTTGGCATGGGAACGGTCATTTTCTTCAGCGGACCCGGCCAGACGCTGCTGGCGAAGACAACAGCCAGCGGCCCCGTTCGTTACGTCATGATCCATGATGAATCGCGATGTAATGGCTGTAACATCTGTACCCGCGCCTGTCGCAAAACGAATCATGTTCCCGCGCAGGGAAGTCGCCTGTCGATTGCGCATATTCCCGTTTCAGATAATGACAACGAGACGCTGTATCACTACTTCCGTCACTCCTGCCAGCACTGCGATGATGCGCCCTGCATTGAGGTTTGCCCGACCGGTGCGTCGTGGCGCGATGAGAAAGGGATCGTTCGTGTCGACAGTTCGCGCTGCATTGGCTGTAGTTACTGCATCGGCGCGTGCCCCTATCAGGTGCGTTACCTGAATCCGCAAACCAAAGTAGCGGACAAATGCGATTTTTGCGCCGAGTCGCGACTGGCAAAAGGTTTTCCGCCCATTTGCGTGACCGCCTGCCCGGAACATGCGCTGCTGTTTGGACGCGAAGACAGCCCGGACATCCAGCGTTGGCTACAGGAAAATAACTATTACCAGTATCAACTTCCGGGCGCGGGCAAACCCCATCTGTATCGTCGGTTCGGTCAACATTTGATTAAAAAGGATAATGTATGAACGCGTCGCAGAATGCTGAACAGTTCCAGGCCCAACTGGCAAATTATGTGCCGGTATTTTCTCCCGAGTATTGGCCCGTCTGGCTGGTGATCGCCGGACTTCTGCTGGTAGCGATGTGGCTGGTGCTGGGGTTACACGCCTGGCTTCGCTTTCGCGCGGCCAACAAGGCAGCCGCCGGGCATGGTGAGAAGGTTTACCTGTATTCTCGCGCGGTACGCTTGTGGCACTGGTCGAATGCCTTGCTGTTTTTACTCCTGCTCGGTAGCGGGCTAATCAACCATTTCTCTCTGGTCAGCGCGGCGGTAATGAAAAGCTTGCTGACGGTGCACGAAGTCTGCGGATTTTTGCTGCTGGCGTGCTGGGTCGGTTTCGTGCTGATCAATGCGTTGGGCGGGAACGGTCATCATTACATTATCCGTCCCCAGGGTTGGGTGGCGCGAGCGATGAAACAGACCCGTTTCTATCTGTTCGGCATTATGCAGGGGGAAGCGCATCCGTTCCCGGCAACACCGCGTTCGAAGTTTAATCCGTTACAGCAGGCGGCCTATGTCGGGGTGATGTACGGATTGTTGCCATTGTTGCTGCTGAGCGGATTGTTGGCGCTCTATCCGCAGGTCGTGGGCGACCTGTTCCCCGGCGTACGCTACTGGTTGTTGCAGGCGCACTTCGCGCTGGCAATCATCAGCCTGTTCTTTATTTTTGGTCACCTCTACCTGTGCACTACGGGCCGCACGCCTGGCGAGACGTTCCGCTGCATGGTCGATGGCTATCACCGGCATTAACGTATGCTGATCACACGAGAAGATTTACGCAACTGGCGGGTTGGCGCGGTGATGTACCGCTGGTTTCTGCGCCGTTTTCCTGAAGGCGGCAACTACGCTGATGTGCATCGGGCGTTGAGTCGCGAAGGTTATCTCGACTGGGCGAACAGCCTGGTGGAATACGCCTGGTCGCGCTGGCTGGATGAAGAAAATTTTGCCCGCCAGGATATCTCCGCCATGTCGCGACTGGCGCGGCCAGATGCCTCAATGGGCGATCAGCAGGTGGCGAACGCGGGTGATAACGCGAATCTGGGCTGTGCGGGTGATAACATGAAGATCGCCAGCGCAGGCTATGCGTCACAAATTGCCAGTGCGGGTTACTGCGTGCGCATTGGCAGCGTTGGCTACAACAGCCATATCAGCAGTTCCGGGGATCGCGCGCGGCTGGCTGTGGCAGGGAACTCAACGCGAATCAGTAGTGCCGGTAACGGAACGCGGATCGCCAGCAGCGGGATGCGTGTGCGGGTGAGTTCGCTCGGTGATAGAAACCATGTCGCCAGTAACGGCGACCTGAGCCAGATAGTCTGTTTTGGCGCCAATGCAAAAATCGCTAACAGCGGCGATAATGTGCATATCATCTGTAACGGCGATAACGCGATTGTTGCCAGTAGCGGGGTGGTGGATTCCGTCGTGCTGGGACCGGGCGGCTGCGCGGCGCTGGCGTATCATGACGGCAAACGCATGCGTTTCGCCGTCGCGGTTGAAGGTGAAGCCGGGATCCGCGCCGGTGTGAAATACCGACTCGACGATGCGCACCAGTTTGTTGAGTGCTGATCGTTCAACGAAGCGCAAACCGTCGCCGGGTCGCTTTCTCCAGCCCGTAGCAAAGCAGATAGTAGACCAGGCCCGTAAAGATGAAGATAGCCGCCGGGTAAATCTGTTCCCGGCTGTTAACCTGTCCCGCCACCGTCGTCAGTTCGGGTACGTTGACGATAAACGCCAGCGATGTGTCCTTCAGCAGACCAATGCATATCCCGGTCAGGGAGGGCAGGATATGGCGTAACACCTGCGGTAGCAGAACCCTTCTTAATGCCTGAACAGAGCTAAAACCCTGCGCCACTGCCGCATCATATTGTCCGGCGGGTAGTGCGTTGAGTCCCGCGTACACAGAATGCATCACCGACGCAGCGGTAAACCAGGCCAGCGCCAGCGTCACCGTTGCCGCACCGGGCAGATCGCTGCCGGTAAGCATAGGGAGCAGATACCACATCCAGAAAATAACGAAGATCAGTGGTATCCCGCGTATGAGCTCTGCCCAGATGAACAATCCCTTACGGATAACGCCCGGAAAACGCCAGGCGAGAGCGGCAAGGGCAATACCGGCAGGTAAGGCCAGCACCGCCGCACCCAGCGCCATCATCAGGGTCAACAATACACCGCCAGGTTGACCGTCGGCCAGTCGTCCCCACAGGAGATAATCCAGATTGTCGGTTATCACCGCAATATTAGCGATCATGCTGGGGACTCCTGAACCGGAACCGGCGGAGTTGCGGCTTTTTTTCCAGTCGGGGGGCGGGCCCCAGATGGGTCAACAGCAGACCGAACGCCACGCCGGCGAACAGATAAAGCGCAGTGCCCACGGCAAAGGCCTCCAGCGCATGGGCGTTGTAGCTTTCAATCTGGCGAACCTGGTAGGTCAGTTCCGCAAAGCCAATCCCGCTGGCTAATGACGATAGTTTCATCAGGTTGAGATATTGCCCCACCACCGGTTGCCAGGCATTGGTTAGTCCCTGCGGCAGCAGGATATGGCGGAAGGTCTGCCATGAGGAAAATCCCTGTGAGATCGCGGCTTCGCGTTGTCCGGCGGAGACTGCCTGTAACCCGGAGGCGACCTCTTCGACCAGGAATGCCGAGGTAAAGACGCCGAGTCCCCACGCTGAGCAAAGAAACTCGGGGGTCAGCCACCAGACGTTGCCGGGCAGGATTGACCAGCCATGCTCTGCGTTGACAAAAGCAATAAAACTGCGCGGCAGCAGGTTCCAGCCGGCGAAGTACCAGAACAGCAACTGGACCAGCAGCGGGGTGTTACGAAACAGCGATACCCAACCAGCCACCAGGCGACGGCCCATGCGATGGCCGGAAAGACGAAGGGCTAACAGCAAAATGGCCAGCAGCGTGGCGAGGAAAATGCCTGCGGCGCTGACCCACAGCGTGGTGAGAAATCCGGAGAGGATCCATTGCAGGGGCAGGCCGGTGAGCACTCCCTGCCAGTCCATTGACGGCATTATCGTGATAACTCCTGATGCAACGGATCCAGCACTTTTTGCAGAAAACGCTGGGTGCGCGGGTGCTGCGGCCGGGTAAAAAAGGCCTCCGGGGAGGCGATTTCGAGAATATCGCCGCCGTCGATAAACACCACCCGGTCGGCGATTTCACGGGCAAAATGCATCTCGTGGGTGACCACAATCATTGTAATACCGCTGTGCGCCAGACGTTTCATGACCTGTAACACCTCACCGATCATTTCCGGATCGAGAGCAGAGGTGGGCTCATCAAACAGGAGAATTTGCGGCGAAGAGGCCAGCGCGCGGGCAATCGCCACCCGCTGCTGTTGACCGCCGGAAAGCTGTGCCGGATAAGCGCCAGCCTTCTCTTCCAGCCCAACCTGTTCCAGCAGGGCATAAGCGCGTTGTGTAGCGTCGGTTTTATTCCAGCCGTGGACGTACTCCAGCGCGAGGGTGATATTCTGCTGCGCCGTCAGATGGGCATACAGATTGAACTGCTGGAATACAAAACCAATGCGGCTACGCAGCTGTCGCAGCGCGGCCCCCTTAAGTTGACCGACCGGTTTGTCATCAATAAAGATATCGCCGCCACTCAATGATTCCAGTTGGTTAATCAGGCGGATCAGGGTCGATTTCCCCGATCCCGAGGGGCCAAGAATAGTCACAACTTCACCGGGTTCGACGGTGAGACTGACGCCGTTGAGTACCCGGTGATCGCCGTACGCTTTCACCACGTCGCGTAACTCAACTCGCGCCTGGCGCAATGTGTGGAAATCCGCAGCTCCGGCTGCGGACGGGGTGAATAAACCAGCCAGCATCTTATCTGGCCTCAATTTTAAAGGCGCGCGGCTGCGGATTTTTCGTTTCCGGGCCAAACCAGACATCATAAATTTTGCCTGCCTGCCCACTGGATTCGAGTCGCAATAATTCATCGTTAACCGCTTTCAACAACGCCGGTTCGCCTTTCTTCACGCCCACGCCGATTTCCTCTTTGCTGAGTAAATCCGGCAGGATTTTAAACTGCGCTTTGTCCGGTGCGCCACTGAGCAAACCCGCCAGGATAGTGGAGTCCTGAGTGATAGCCTGCACGTTGCCGTTGCGCAGGGCAGTTAACGCCAGCGGGATATCGTCATAGGCCAGCACGCGGGATTGCGGGAACCGCTGATGTAGCGCCTGCTCACCGGTGGTTCCTTTCACTGCGCCAATGCGTGCGCGGCTGTACTCATCCAGCTTATCGGGTGACGAGGCAGGCACCAGGAATTGCTGACCGGTGACAAAGTAGGGCACAGAGAAATCGATGACCTGGGCGCGCTCGGGGGTGATCGTAATATCAGCAACGATCAGATCGGCTTTCCCCGATTGCAGCAGCGGAATACGGTTAGCGGGATTGGTGGCGACCAGTTCCAGTTTCACACCCAGTGATGCTGCCAGCGCCTGAGCGAAATCAACATCGTAACCCACGATCTGATGGGTTTTCGCATCGACGGAGCCAAACGGCGGGTTAGCGTCAAACGTCGCAACCTTGACCACGCCTGCGGCCTTGATATCAGCGAGTTGATCGGCCTGCGCCTGAATGCTCAAAAAACTCGTGGCGAGCATGACGCCGAGGGCGAGAATCGTTTTTTTCGTACGTTGTGTTTTCGTTGCCATCATTTTCTTTGATATCCCTGAAATTATTGGTTTGTCCTTTTACGCTCCCACAACCCGAACCCGCAGCAAAAGAAGAAAAAAGTCTTATTTATATGCAAAAAGTTATTAGTGAACAGTGTGTTAACGAAGGGTTACTAACGAACAAAAACAGATAACGGTGCGCAGAATTCGCATTTCATTTTTTGTGCGGTTTGCGCTGCAATGAAAAGCACCTGACAAAACAGAGGAGCCGGAGATGGAGAAGGTAAACATGCAGATGGCGCGTCGTTGGATGCGAGTTGCCATCACGCCAAAGTGGACCCGACAGCCCGGTGCAGAGGTCAATCTGCAGCGCGTTGTGGAGTCCATTCTTCCTGTCGCCAGCCTGTACGGCGTGGACATTGCTAACATTGACCCGGAGTGGTTTCGTGATCAAACAACACGCTGAACACCGTCGGATGCGCGAGGTGTACTGGAATGAAATCTGCACTCACCACGGAGATGCAAAGGAAATAAAAGACGTTGAAGGAACTACCGCGCAGAACTGCGCGGTAGGCTGAAACAAATCAGATTTTGCAGGCGTCGCCGCAGTCATCATCGGCAATCACCGATTCTGCTTTTTTGTCCGCATCGTCCAGACGTTCAGCATTACGTTCCTGCGCCTCTTCCAGTCCGTTAAAGACCAGATTATCGAGATCAATTTCCATTATTCACCTTTCTTCGCTCGTTTTTGACTTCCAACAAGTATAGAGCAAATAGGAATCTGGATGCATCCACAATGCGTGCGGCGTTAGCGATCGTAAATCGATAAACGTCTGCGCAGGCGGGAAGCCGGTTTTGATACTGCCCTGGCCATCGCGTTGCCAATTTCCTGGCAGGCGACGAGTCCCTGGATAAAGGGCCGATCGTGCATTAAATAGGGCAAGGCACCAAAGGCAATTCGTCCGCGAACGTTCTCTGGTGCCTGAAGCGTGTAATCATCGCCAACGTCCGGAATTGCATCTCCACACGACAGTAATTGCTGGCGTAATCGCGGGAACGGTAAGTCTTTGGTCTTCAGGGGTTTTTGGCCACGTGCATCGATGAATACGTCAAAGGACAGGCGATCGTTGTGCGTCGTAATCTCAGTGCGATCCGCTTTTATCTCCTTCCTGTAATCCTGTCCCAGCGTGAGAATGCGCAGAATACCGGCTGCGTGCAACGCCAGCATTCGGCGAACTGACTCTGAGGGGATCGCCGCATAATTATCAATAAATACGCGAGCGAGACCGACGTTAAATCGTTCACTATCCTGTTCATTCAGGTGCGTAACAATCTCCTGAACCTTTTCATGTAAACGCAGCAAGGTATAGCGCCAGGCAACGGTGTGTTTGTTACGCTTATTCTCGTCGACCTCTTTCAGATTTGCGGCCGCCCATTCGAACGGATCGCTGCGCGCTCTGTCGGCAAACACCGCGACGGGAAAGCTATCCGCATCCAGTGAGGAGAGCGACATTTGCCTGGCCCATTTGGGATCGGCTAAGGCGAGTTCTTGCTGCATCAGTCTAAAAACGCGATCGAGGAGTTCTGTTGAACCGGCAGCGATTTCGCGCTGAATAGCCTCATCGGTAACGTACTCCAGCGGTTCATAGGGTATAGGACAATAGAAGTCGGCTTCCGGCAAAATGCCGGAACGGGACATCAGCGTAATCTCCAGCGCTTCACTGCCTTTATTCAGTGTGAAATTGACCTGATGTTCCTCTGTTTCGTGAAAGGTTCCATGCTGTACCGCAACCGCCATTGCGGCATCCAGAGCGCTCAATGAGGTTCCAAGAATGCCCACTTTGGCGGCGGGCACGTCCGCGTCCATCAAGCCGGACCAGGGGCTGGGATAAAATGCGTGCGTGGATTCGTCATCGTCCGGCCAGACGTGTCCCGTGGCAATCACTGCTAAGTCGACATGCAGCGGCTCCGTGTGTTGATCGGTCCAGAGTTGTACGCCAGTGGACACAGCTGAGACATCCGTGACTTCACAGGATTCGTACAACCTCACCTTAAATCCTCGATTTTCTGCGTGGTGGACGGCCTGCAAAAACTGCGCGCGAAAATAGTCGCCGAGCAGAATGCGTGGCAGAAACTGACGCTGGTGCAGCGTTTCTTTCTTAACGGCAAATTGTGCAAGGTACTGCGCTTCCTGGGTTTGCAACCACTCAAGCCAGGTGTCAAAAAGAGGTGGGACCTCAATACTGGCAATATTTGCCAACATCATTGGACTATTATCAGAATGGGTGTAAGGCATACCAATTCCTGCCCGGTTTCCGCGTTCAAAAACGACGATCTCCAGTGGCTGCTCCTCTTTTAGTAATGAGAAAAAGGTATAGACGCCTGTGGGGCCAGCTCCGATAATCGCGATTTTTTTCATACTCCTGTCCGTCCTGTTATTTTTATTTTGCCGCTGGGATTGCGGTTACATCATGTCAGTGTAGTTGAGGAAGGCCCGGATGTTTCGGTCTGGAATCGCTTACGTGCCTGCGAGCGGTGTCCTCTGCCATACTTACGGTGTTTATTGTGAGGAAAGGAGTGACGATGATAACGCTGTGTAAAGCCTGTGGCACCTCATACGATAACCACCACGGCAACGTTAAACGTTGTAAAATCTGCGACGATGAGCGGCAATATATCCCTGTATCCGGGCAGGCCTGGATGGACTTTGATGAGCTCATCGCCAGCCATACCAATAAGTGGCAGCAGCATACGCCGCAACTTTTCAGTCTGAAAACGGTTCCTTCCTTTGCCATAAATCAGCGGGCGTTTCTGCTCAGGACGCCGGTGGGAAATATCCTTTGGGATTGCGTTGCGAATCTGGATCCGGCAACCCGAACGCTCATCCGCGCTATGGGGGGATTGAGCGCCATCGCGATTTCGCATCCTCATTACTACACCACCATGCAGGACTGGGCGGAGGCGTTTGACGCTCCCGTCTGGCTCCACGCGGCTGACAGGGACTGGATCATGCGCGACAGCCCCTGGATTCGGCTATGGGAAGGGGAAGAACACAACGTGCTTCCTGGCGTCAGCTTATTGCGTCTGGGCGGCCATTTTGCGGGGGGAACGGTTCTGTATCTGGAGGAGGGGGAAGGGACGATCCTCGCCGGAGATATCTTGCAGGTCACTCCCGGTGCTGACGCGGTGTCGTTTATGTGGAGCTATCCGAACATGTTGCCGCTGTCATCGAAAACCGTCGGTGGGATCATCCAGCGGTTAAACACGGTGACGTTTTCCAGTCTGTACGGGGCATTTGAAGGGCAGAATATTACCCACAATGCCAGTCAAATCGTGCAACGCTCGGGGGAAAAATATCTCTCCAGCCTGGCGTCACGTTAAATCCGCAGAGGGGGAAAATCCCCCTCTGCGGCATTATTAACCCACTCTGGCGTTGTTGATTTTGCTCAACGGAATATTCACGTCAAACACTTTCGCGATGACTTCGTCAACGCCAAGGTTTTTTAAACGCGCGGTATGTTTATCCAGATAAGCCAGCGCGGTCTCCTCGCTTTCGAAAAGATAGATCCCTCCCGCTTCCTTGTTTTGCTCACTCTCCGTCCACACCTTCCAGATAAATCCCGGCTCCTGGTTAATCGACTCCGCCAGACCACGCAGTTGCTCAGCCATTTCTGCGCCAAATGGGCCAGTAAAAGCGAAGTGAAGTTGTAACAATTTCGGCATATCCATTCTCCATTCAACGACGTAATGATCATTCACAGTGACAATGAACTGAACTCTTCTCCCTGACACTATGTCGGGGAGTGTACCAGAATCAGGGCGCGCAAACCCCATTCATGCTGCAGTGGAGGTCATGGCAAGCGAGGAGTGAAAGTAGTTAATAAGCTACATCAATACAACACGGTTAATGGGAAGGTAAGCGAAGACTTCCCCCACACCCGCAAGTCAGGAATATGAATCAATGAATGGGTAATTTATTGACTTTTATTACGCGAAACTGAGTGATGAGAAATAATACCAGAGAAAAATAGGAGAGCAGGGAAAGAGAACAGGCACCCTATCACCAGGCGGTGAAATGGTGCGTCCGAGTGGACTCGAACCACCGACCCCCACCATGTCAAGGTGGTGCTCTAACCAACTGAGCTACGGACGCAAAATGGTGCGTTCAATTGGACTCGAACCAACGACCCCCACCATGTCAAGGTGGTGCTCTAACCAACTGAGCTATGAACGCAACGTTGTGTGTGACAACGGGGACGAATATTAGCGGCAGAGCCGGGAGGTGGCAAGAGGGAAATGGTAATTTTCTTCCGGATTTCACTCGATTGCGGAGGAAGTGCGCAAAATGTCGAGAGAATAGCCGCCAGCTGGCGGCTATCGTCGTTTTATCGCGCAGCGCGCTGCAGAATCACCGTAGAAGGCAGACGTTGCAGGAAGCGCATTCGCAGCATCATCATAACCGCCGCCGACGTCAGGCCGATGATAAAGCCCATCCAGAATCCAGCCGGCCCCATCCTGTCCACCACCAGGTCGGTCAGGGCGAGAATATAACCGCTCGGTAATCCCAACACCCAGTAGGCGGTAAAGGTGATAAAGAAAATCGAACGCGTATCTTTATAACCACGCAGGATCCCGCTGCCGATGACCTGGATGGAGTCCGATATCTGATAAACTGCCGCCAGCAGCATCAGTTGCGCCGCCAGCGTCACGACTTCAGGATTGTCGTTATAGAGCAGGGCGATGTGCTCACGCAGCGTCACGGTAAAGATAGCCGTCAGGCACGCCATGCAGACGCCAACACCTAAACCGGTACGCGCGGCGGTTTGCGCATCCAGCGTTGAACCTTGTCCGAGACGATAGCCCACGCGAATAGTGACCGCCGCCGCCAGTGACATCGGCAAAACAAACATCAGCGAACTGAAGTTCAGGGCGATCTGGTGACCGGCGACATCGACAATACCCAGCGGTGAAACCAGGAGCGCCACCACGGCGAATAATGTGACTTCAAAGAACAGTGCCAGCGCAATCGGCAGACCCAGTTGCACCAGGCGCTTCATCACCACGTTATCCGGCTTGCTGAAACGCTGTTCATTGCGGATATCGCGCATTGAACGCGCATGTTTCACGTACCAGAGCATGGCGCTAAACATCACCCAATAGACCGCCGCAGTCGCCACACCGCAGCCGACACCGCCGAGTTCCGGCATGCCGAAGTGACCATAGATAAAGATATAGTTCACCGGGATGTTGACCAGCAGGCCAAGAAAACCCATCACCATGCCGGGTTTGGTTTTCGCCAGACCTTCGCACTGGTTACGCGCAACCTGGAAGAACAGATAGCCCGGTGCGCCCCATAACAATGCACGAAGGTAACCGACGGCTTTATCCGCCAGGGCCGGATCGATGTTATGCATAGAGCGGATGATATAACCGGCGTTCCACAGCACAATCATAATCAGCAGTGAGACGAAACCCGCTAGCCAGAAGCCCTGACGCACCTGATGCGCAATGCGATCGCGGCGTCCGGAACCATTGAGCTGAGCAATCACCGGAGTCAGCGCCAGCAGCAACCCGTGGCCGAACAGAATGGCGGGCAGCCAGATGGAGGTCCCAATGGCGACGGCCGCCATGTCGGTGGCGCTGTAACCACCCGCCATCACGGTATCGACGAACCCCATTGCGGTTTGGGCGATTTGCGCAAGAATCACCGGTATTGCCAGAGCCAATAACTGACGCGCTTCACTGATATACTTCTGCACGTGTACACCTATCATTTTGTTTTTATTTGAGAGACTAAAAAAGCCGCCACGGGTGGCAGCAAGAAGAAGATGTAAGGGGAAATTTCAGTCTATTGTAGCGATGAATGCTAATTTCACCAGTGAAAAAAACAGGCCAAGGGGCACTTCACTGGCAACCTGATTTTCCAACTGCTATTGTGGCAGGCAGAAATGGCTTAACTGAATTCAGGAGTTGCAGGTATGTTTACAGGTATTGTGCAGGGCACCGCAAAACTGGTGTCGATCGATGAAAAACCCAATTTTCGCACCCATGTAGTGGAATTACCTGAATACATGCTGGACGCGCTGGAAACGGGCGCATCGGTGGCGCATAACGGCTGTTGCCTGACCGTCACAGAAATTAACGGCAATCGCATTAGTTTTGATTTGATGAAAGAAACGCTGCGGATCACCAATCTGGGCGATCTGAAGGTGGGCGACCTGCTTAACGTCGAGCGTGCGGCAAAATTCAGCGATGAGATTGGCGGGCATCTGATGTCCGGTCACATCATGACCACCGCGGAAGTGTCAAAGATTTTAACCTCCGAAAACAACCGTCAGATCTGGTTCAAAGTCCAGGATCCGACGCTAATGAAATACATCTTGTACAAAGGTTTTATCGGGATTGATGGGATCAGCCTGACCGTCGGAGAAGTCACCGCGACGCGTTTTTGCGTGCATCTCATTCCGGAAACCCTGGAACGCACGACGCTGGGTAAGAAAAAACTGGGCGCGCGCGTCAATATCGAAATCGATCCGCAAACGCAGGCGGTGGTGGATACGGTAGAACGCGTGTTGGCTGCGCGTGAAGCGGCGGTAACGAAAACCGCCAGCGAAGCGTAAAACCCTCCAGCCCCCGCAAGACGGCGGGGGCATAAGAAAGTTTAGCGGGCTACGCGCAGGCCGTCTTCGACGCCGCGCGAGAATACCACCTGCCAGAGCTGAATATCGCGGGCGCGAAACGCGCCGGCGCAGGCGTTGAGGTAGTAGCTGAACATCCGTTTAAAACGCTCGGAATAGTTCTCGGCAATTTCAGGCCAGGCAGCGAGAAAACGCTCGTACCATGCCATCAGCGTCTTGTCGTAATCCGCGCCGAAGTTATGCCAGTCTTCCATCACAAAGTGCGATTCACTGGCGTTGGCTATCTGACGTACTGACGGGAGGCACCCATTCGGGAAGATATACTTGTTGATCCACGGGTCGACATTATTGTCGGTTTTTTTCGAACCGATGGTATGTAATAAGAACAGCCCTTCGGGTTTCAGATTGCGATCAACCACGTCAAAATAGGTCGCGTAATTTTTAGGGCCGACGTGCTCAAACATGCCTACCGAGACAATGCGGTCAAACTGATCGTGCAAATCACGATAATCCTGCAACAGAATCGACACATCCAGCCCGGCACAGCGGGCCTGAGCCATTTTCTGTTGCTCGGCTGAAATCGTCACGCCAACCACACTGACGCCGTAATGCATCGCCATATAGTGCGATAAACCACCCCAGCCGCAGCCAATATCCAGCACACGCATACCGGGTTGCAGTTGCAATTTCTCGCAGATTAACCGCAGTTTGGCCTGCTGCGCCGCCTCCAGAGTATCCGCGTCTTTCCAGTACGCGCAGGAATACTGCATAAAAGGGTCGAGCATACGGCTGAACAGATCGTTGCCGAGATCGTAATGTTCTTTACCGACGATCCACGCTCGTTTTTTACTTTGCAGATTGAACAGGCGAGCGGCCGCGATGCGGAGGGTATCTTTGAAATGATGGGGAAGTTGGTTTTCCAGTCCTGCTCGCAGAACTTTGCTAAAAAACTGGTCCAGCCGATCGCATTCCCACCAGCCATCCATGTAACTCTCACCCAGACCGAGCGACCCCTCTTGTAAAACGCGTTTGAAAAAATCGGGGTTTTTAACGCGTATATCTGCTGGTGAAGAGCCGTTGATGGCAATGCCTGCGCGGCTTAATAATTCGTTAGTGATACGGTACCAGTCGTCATCCGGTACGCTGACTTCTTCTATACACGATGAACTCATAGTTTCTCCATCACTGGTCGGTGATCAGAACCTTAAAACAGCGTAGACGCTTTTTGGGCTTTGTGAGAAATCTCACGGAAACATTCCGCGAGTCTATTATCCGACGTAGAACAGAGGAAGGGAGGACCCCTTGCCGAAAAGGCCATCCATGGGGAACCGGGAACGCTCCGGTTCCCGTTAACACATAATAATTATCGTAATTTTTAACAACCGAAATTTAGTATAGGCCTCAAAAAACGATGATACAACCAAAAATTGTTAGCCGACTAATTAACGGTGATTATGAGTGATATCAATGGGATTCGCTGTGGGCAATCCCGCAATTATCATGCTGCGCACAGTCGTTAGAAGGATGCAGTTGCATCTTATAGCCCAGTCCAGCCAGTACCACCGTAGACAACATCACGTTGGTCGTGGTCAACAGCGGTGTGCTGATAAGCCAGGAAACGACCAGGCTTGCCAGGAAGCACAGACCCAACTGCAGGGTATTTTGCAGGGCTGCGGCACGACCCGTCGCCTGCGGGAATGGACGCAGCGCCTGGGCAACCACAATCGGGTAAATAGCCCCGTTGGCAATCGCCATTATGCAGAAGGGGATCAGGATCTCTGCAAGCGTGATGTGATGGATAAAACTTGCCGCCCAGGTTGCCACCACGCTCAGCGCATAGATAACCAGCAGCCAGGGCAGGAGCTGTTGTCCCTGCCATTTTTGCAACGCGGCGCGACAGCCATAGCCGCCAATCAGAAAAGCAATGGTCTGCGGTACGTAGCTCAGCCCAATCACCGCCGGGCTGTAGCCCATTTCACTCAAAATAAACGGGGAACCGGTCAACCACGCAAAGAAGCTGGCAGAACAGGCGGCGTAAATCAGGACGTTGCCGCGGTACGCTTTCGCACGCAGCAGGGTGGTGAACGTCAGTTTGTCCTTGCTGTCATCGCGAGCCCGGGTGGTGGGCTTTAAAAACAGGGCGGGCAGCATCAGCAGCAGCGTGATGAAAAACAGCGTGGCAAAGATCGCCTGCCAGGAAAGATGGGTCAGAATCCAACTGCCTAATAACGGCGCCAGTGCAGGAGACAGCCCGACCAGCGGCATGATGGTCGCGAAAATGCGGTTAATTTTATGAGAAGGATAGTAATCGGTAACCAGCGCCTGCCAGATGACGGTCGCCGCGCAGACTCCCACGGCCTGAATAAAACGCAGTACTAACAGGCCCGTTGCGCTCTCCACCCACAGCATACCCAGGCTACCGAGGGCGAAGACAGACAGACCCAGCAACAGGATCGGTTTACGGCCATAACGGTCAGAGAGGGGTCCCCACAGCAGTTGGGCGACGGCAAAGCCTGCTAAAAACAGACTCAGGCTGGCGCTTACGGCAGAGGCCGGTGTTTGCAGGTCAGATTGAATGGCGGCAAAAGCGGGCAAATACATGTCGGTTGCCAGAAAACCCAACACGCTGAGCCCTGCCAGCCAGACTAAAAACCCTTTTCCTGGTTGCATAGTTGTTCTCTAATTTTGATTAATCACACTGGCGCTGAGTGTAGGGAGTGAATTTGGGCTTGTGAAACGGTAATATTTGTTTATTGCATTCAAAAATTTTGTAGGCAGATTATGTGGTCAGAATATGCGCTGGAAGTGGTCGATGCCGTGGCACGCAACGGGAGCTTCAGTTCCGCGGCCCAGGAGTTGCACCGGGTGCCTTCAGCGGTCAGCTATACGGTTCGCCAACTGGAAGAGTGGCTGGCCGTCCCGCTTTTTGAACGTCGCCATCGTGATGTGGTGTTAACCCCGGCGGGCGCCTGGTTTTTGAAAGAAGGCCGCTCTGTCATCAAAAAAATGCAGATCACGCGTCAACAGTGTCAGCAGATCGCTAACGGCTGGCGTGGGCAACTCCCCATTGCGGTGGACAATATCGTGCGCCCGGAACGCACGCGGCAATTGATCGTCGATTTCTACCGCCACTTTGATGACGTGGAACTACTGGTCTTCCAGGAGGTGTTTAATGGCGTCTGGGACGCGCTGTCAGATGGTCGGGTCGAACTCGCCATCGGGGCAACCCAGGCGATCCCGGTTGGCGGACGATACACTTTCCGCGATATGGGTAAGCTGAGCTGGTGTTGTGTCGTTGCCAGTACGCATCCGCTGGCCGCCATGAGCGGGCCGTTAAGCGATGACGCGTTGCGCAACTGGCCGTCGCTGGTGCTGGAAGATACCTCCCGCACGCTGCCGAAACGCGTGACCTGGCTGCTGGACAATCAGAAGCGGGTGGTGGTGCCGGACTGGGATTCTTCCGCGACCTGTATCAGCGCCGGACTCTGTGTCGGCATGGTCCCGACACATTTCGCCAAGCCGTATCTCAACAAGGGGCAGTGGGTCGCGTTAAATCTGGAGAATCCTTTCCCGGATGCGGCCTGTTGCCTGACCTGGCAGCAGAATGATATGTCACCTGCGCTGATCTGGCTGCTGGATTATCTGGGAGACAGTGAAACGCTGAACAAAGAGTGGCTGCGGGAGCCCGATGAGACTCCCGCAGAAGAGGCTTAACGACGGTAGTCGCGGAACGGGCCATCCGCCACGGAGCGGCGCTCCACCAGGCGCGGGTGGACTTCAATAGACTGCGACTCTTCGCGTTTATTGACGATACGGTCCAGTAACATATTAAAGGCCGTCTCACCCAGTGAATCTTTCGGCTGGTGGATGGTGGTCAACGCTGGTGTAAAGAAGCGGGCGTTGCGCACGTTGTCGTAGCCTATCAGCGACACGTCCTGCGGGACGCGCAGACCCATCTCATCAGCGGCACAAAGGGCGCCCATCGCCATGACATCGCCGCCACAGAAGACCGCCGTTGGGCGATGCGCCTGCGACAGAATTTGCTGCATGGCGCGGTAGCCGGATTCCGGCTCGAAGTCGCCTTGTACAATCCAGTTTTCAGGCACTTTAATCAGCGCTTCATCCATCGCTTTCATAAATCCGGCCAAACGGCCTGCGCCGGTGTTACGCTCCATCAGTCCTGGGATCACGCCAATTTCGCGATGTCCACGCTCGACGAGGTAACGGCCTGCCATGTAGCCGCCCTCGAAGGCGTTATCAATCACCGTATCAGTGAAGTCGGCTTTGGCTTCGCCCCAGTCCATCACCACCATTGGGATATGACGATATTCTTCCAGCATCAAGAGCAGGGGATCGGGGTATTCGGAACACATTACCAACAGGCCATCAACGCGTTTTTGCGCCATCATCGACAGATAGGCACGCTGCTTTTCCAGGTTGTTCCAGACGTTGCCGAGGATCAGGGTATAGCCCTTCTGGAAGCAGTTCTTCTCAACCGCTTCAATAATTTCAGCAAAATAGGGGGCTTCGCTGCTCGTCGCCAGCAAACCGATAGATTTGGTATGGTTAACTTTCAGGCTACGGGCAACCGCGCTGGGGGAATAGTGCAATTCTTTGATTGCCGCCCACACTGCATTGCGTGTTTCTTCAGCGACGAAACGCGTTTTGTTAATTACGTGTGACACGGTTGTAGTGGAAACGTTTGCGCGCTTCGCTACATCTTTAATTGTTGCCATTAAATCTCACTCCAGACCCAACCTGAACATTAAATTACGCCAAGTAAACGTTTGCCTTTACTCATCCTGTGCCCAACGTCAGGGCTGCGGCACGCCGGGAAACGACACGGAACGTCAGGAAGGGGTCAATGGCCGGTACGCTAATCAAGTAAGCGTCGAATTTTGTCTGATCTTTACGAAAAGGGGAAGTATTAAAAGCACATATCACTCTAAATCGTGGGAGATTTTTACACTCAAGTGTGTAAAAATGCGCTATATCACTTTTTGTGTGGGTATAAAAAGGAGAAAAGTTGATGAGCACCGATCTGAAATTTTCATTAGTGACCACGTTTATTGTTCTGGCTTTAATCGTTGCGGGCGGCCTGACGGCGGCACTGCACTGATCCCCTCGGGGGAGTTCCTGCTCCCTCGAACCTCCCGCCATATTGTTATTGAATCTGCAAAAGTCTTTTGTATTTTTGTTAACTTCTCTTTTTTTGTGATTGATGTCATGCTTTTGACTCTTTGTTAAGCATCGCGCCCTGTCGCGAAGAGCCGGAGTCATCACTGCATGAAAATTAATTATCCGTTACTGGCGCTGGCCATTGGTGCGTTTGGCATCGGCACCACCGAATTCTCGCCAATGGGATTGCTGCCCGTCATCGCGCGTGGCGTTGATGTGTCTATTCCCGCGGCAGGTATGCTGATTAGTGCCTATGCGGTTGGCGTGATGGTCGGCGCGCCGTTGATGACGCTGTTGCTGTCACATCGCGGACGCCGTAATGCGCTCATTTTTCTGATGGCTATCTTTACGCTCGGTAACGTGCTCTCGGCGATTTCGCCAGATTACACCACACTGATGTTGTCACGTATTTTAACCAGCCTTAACCACGGCGCATTCTTCGGCCTGGGCTCGGTGGTGGCGGCAAGCGTGGTGCCGAAGCACAAGCAGGCGAGCGCCGTTGCGACCATGTTTATGGGGCTGACCATCGCCAATATCGGCGGTGTGCCGGCGGCGACCTGGCTGGGTGAAACCATCGGCTGGCGGATGTCGTTTATGGCGACAGCGGGGCTGGGCGTTATCTCGATGTTGAGTCTCTTCTTATCATTGCCAAAAGGCGGTGCCGGGGCGCGCCCGGAAGTGAAAAAAGAGCTGGCGGTGCTGATGCGTCCTCAGGTGCTCTCCGCGCTACTGACTACCGTACTGGGAGCGGGCGCCATGTTCACGCTCTATACCTATATTTCGCCTGTTCTGCAAAGCATCACCCATGCGACACCGGCCTTTGTGACCGGGATGCTGGTTCTGATCGGTGTGGGCTTCTCCATTGGCAACTACCTCGGAGGGAAACTGGCCGATCGCTCGGTTAACGGCACGCTGAAGGGCTTTTTGCTGCTGTTGATGGTAAATATGCTGGCGATCCCTTTCCTGGCGCAGAATGAACTGGGCGCGGCGGTCAGCATGGTGGTCTGGGGGGCGGCAACCTTTGCGGTCGTCCCTCCGTTACAAATGCGCGTCATGCGTGTGGCTCATGAGTCGCCGGGTCTCTCATCTTCCGTGAACATTGGCGCGTTTAACCTTGGAAATGCGCTGGGCGCTGCGGCTGGCGGGGCCGTCATTTCAGGCGGATTAGGCTACAGTTTTGTTCCTGTGATGGGGGCGATTGTGGCGGGTATGGCGCTGTTGCTTGTGTTTATCTCGGCGAGAAAACAACCTGAACAGGTGTGCGTCGCCAGTTAACGGCAGGACAAAAACGCAGAAGGGATTCCCTTCTGCGTTATCTTTTTTACGCGGCGAAGTTCTTCGCTACAAACTCCCAGTTTACCAGCGCCCAGAAGTGTTCCAGGTAGCCAGGACGCGCATTGCGGTAGTCAATGTAGTATGCATGCTCCCATACGTCGACGGTCATCAACGGCGTGGCGTCGGTGGTCAACGGCGTGCCAGCGTTGGAGGTTGAAACGATAGCCAGCTTGCCCTCTTTTCCTTTAACCAGCCAGGTCCAGCCAGAGCCGAAGTTTTTGATCGCCGCGTCGGTAAATTGCGCTTTGAACTCGGCAAAGCTGCCGAAAGAGGCGGCAATCGCGTCAGCCAGTTCGCCGGTTGGCTCGCCACCAGCATTCGGTGCCAGGCAGTTCCAGTAGAACGTGTGGTTCCAGACCTGAGCAGCGTTATTGAACACGCCGCCTTCCGAACTGCGTACGATCTCTTCCAGTGATTTCCCTTCAAAGGCGGTGCCTTTGATCAGGTTGTTCAGGTTGGTGACATAGGTCTGATGGTGTTTGCCATAGTGATATTCCAGCGTCTCGGCGGAAATGTGCGGCGCAAGCGCATCTTTGGCATACGGTAGTGCAGGTAATTCGAACGACATTGCTTCTCTCCTTATTATTAATAGTATTTCGCGCAATAACATTATTGTGCGTAAGGATAGGGTAGCAAATTGAAAGGTGAGACAAAAGATGAACTTACCCTGTTGCGTTAACAACAGGGTAAAGTTTTAACGAATGGTTTTGGGCGTCATGACCCGGCGAGCGCCGACATAGTGGCGTTGCCAGTAATCTTCGCTGAGCGATGTGATCTGGATTTCCTGACCGCTGCGCGGTGACTGAATAAATTTGCCGTTGCCGACATAAACGCCGACGTGATCGGCAGTACCACGTCCCTGAGTGCGGAAGAACACCAGATCGCCATTTTTCAATTCCCCACGATCAATCGGTGCGGCATCACGCAGGTGATACATTTCATTTGCTGTGCGCGGAATACGGAATTTAACCAGATCTTTATAAGCGTAATAAACCAGACCGCTGCAATCGAAACCGGTGCGCGGAGACGTACCACCCCAGCGGTACGGCTTGCCAATCTGACTCATTAATTTGTTCATCGCCGTGCTGGTCGCTTTTTGCACTTTCACTTTATGGGCATCCGCAATTTTTCCTGACGCCGTGTTCTTCACTTTCACACACGTCGGCTTGTGTCCTTTACGCGGGGTGCACTTTTCACTCCAGCTGACAGCGGCTGTCTTTTTCGCAGCGACGGTTTTACTTTTGCGACTGGCTGTTTTGCTGGTTTTGGCAGAGGCGGTGATTTTTTTCTTAGAAGAAGAGGCGGTTTTCGTGCTGGTTTTGCTGGTCGTTTTCCTGGCGGTTTTTTGATTGGTTTTATTCGTTTTTTTTGCTGTTGCCGTACTTTTCTTTTTGTTGCTGGTTTTCTTACTATCCGTAAGACCAGCCGTATCCCTGGCTTGCTTGGACGCATGTGCCATCGGCATAAAGGGAATCGTTGTAAATAGCAAAGCACAGAGCGTGAGGGAAAGTCGGTTTATCCGCGCCACTGAGCATTCCTCTGTTAAGGCAGGTCGCAATCATACCTGCGTGTGATTTACAAAACCTGATGATTCTAATCTATAGAAACGAATAAAGTTAATAGCTTTTATTGTTAAAAATACGGTTTCGCTATTGAGTGCAAAAAAAAACAGCAGCCAAAGCTAAATCTGCTTATTTAGCGCACACTTTCGACACAGGCACTGAGGAAACTATTATTGGGAATGCAACTTATGCGTTCAGACGATAAAATAGTAAAGCGTAATGAAAATGTTATTTTCCGATGTCGCTCTGAAACGCTACAATGTCAGTCGACTGCCGTAAAAGAAGTTAAGGAAGCAAGACAATGAGCACCACTATCGAAAAAATCCAGCGCCAGATCGCTGAAAACCCGATTCTCCTGTATATGAAAGGTTCTCCAAAACTGCCAAGCTGCGGCTTCTCCGCCCAGGCTGTGCAGGCACTTTCCGCCTGTGGTGAGCGTTTTGCCTATGTGGATATTCTGCAAAACCCGGATATTCGCGCAGAACTGCCAAAATATGCAAACTGGCCGACCTTTCCACAACTGTGGGTTGACGGTGAACTGGTTGGCGGCTGCGACATTTTGATTGAAATGTACCAGCGCGGCGAACTGCAGCAGTTGATCAAAGAGACCGCTGCAAAATACAAATCTGAAGAATCAGACGCTGAGTAATCAGTAGACGGTTAAAGGGGAGCTTTTCCTGACTCAGGTTAAGCTCCTTTTCATTTCTGCGCTTCCTATCCCCAGTCCAGCCCCTGCGGCGAACTGGAAAACCCGACTTCCCGTAGCAGGGTAAAGAGAGGGGTTTGCCGTACCGGTTTATCGTTAACTTCCGACAGTGTGAAACGCAGTCGCGGTTCACGGCGTAAGGCGCTCGTCAGCGCCCTGAAAATCTCCGGCGAAGGCATTTCCTCATTTTCTGTCCAGATCATCATCTTTTTTCCTCCCTGAGCAAGGTACAGCCGCAACTGTCCAGCGGAAATCACGACAAACGCGCCGTTACGCCGCCCGGGGACCAGAGATGACGGATGTGTCGGCCACGGTAGTAGCGTTCCCCAGGGATTAGCGGGATCGTTCGCAGATAGCGCCACCGCCGTAAACGCCTGTTGTTCAGACGTCGACGACGTCAGATCGCGCAGACGATCGACAGTGTCCCGCTCGGCAAACTGCGCGCCGCCCATTCCCTCCACGAACCGCCCACGCAGAATTCGCCCAGAATCTTCCATGCTTCGGCACAGCGTCTGCATGGCGGGAAAGCCGCCAGGCACATTCTCGGCAATCACGGCCTGGCGACCAATTACGCCGTAGCGATCGAGCATATTCTCGGCACAGGCCAGCATCCGTTCAGTATCATTCAACGTCTCTCGCGGCAGCAGCGACCAGCGACCGGCCAGCGCAGGCGTGGTGTAAGAAACCGGTACAGCGATGGACGAGAGGCGCGGCGCGGCATAAGCCGGGCGTCCACGACGCATACGCGGCGAACGTCGTGACGGCTGACGCGATGCGGCGACAGTACGCGTCAGGCCACGCAGCGGAGCCCAGATATCGGTCGTGATATACCCTTGCCAGACCAGACCCCAAAGTGCCTCATGCAGCGTGGCTGGCGTTAACCACTCGTCACCGCCAGCGTCTGCCGCACGCGTCTGAATCAACGCGCTAAGTTGCTGCGCAAACCATGCGCCACCACCAGAAAGAACGTCCAAAATTGCGCGCTGTAAGTCTGAAATCGCCTCGCTGTCACCGGATGGCGGGGAAAGCGTTTCTGCCAGGTAATCCCGTAAATGCAGTACCACCCGTCCATCATCGTCGCCCAGTTTCTTTTGTCCTGACCAGATGACTTCACCCGTCGCCAGCAACTCATCGAGCATATCCGGTGAATAATCGCGGACACGAGCAGGGAAAATCTGGCTTTCCCACAACGAGGCAGGCAGGCCGACTCCGGCCAGTTGCTCAATAACACGCGTGACGCCGTCACTTCCTTCCAGCGTACCCGTGGAGGAGGGCGGTAGGCGCGCCGGGCTGCCGTCGGCGGATGAAATAAGTCCCTGACGCTCCAGCAACAGTCGGGTGTAGCTCGTTGCCGGAACCGGACGGGTTGCCTCTCTTGCCGCATGCAGCGAGCGGATGCGAAGACGATGAAATACGTCCTCATTCACCCACGTTGACGCTTCGTCAGGCGTGGAAGAAGTACTGGCACGCAACGGAATGAGGACACCCTCATCGCGCAATTGACGCAGTTGATCGCCGGCGACGGCTACCCCCAACCCGAACGTCTGCGCAATCTGGGCGCGAGTAAACAACGTGCGGGTACGGCTGAAGCGCAGGAAAAGATCGCGCAGCGGCGCGTTCACCGGATGCAGCCACGCCGGTGAAATCGTCGCAGGCAGGCGAATACCCAGCGCGTCACGAAGTCTGGCTGCATCGTCCGTGCAGGCCATCTGCGCCGTGTCCGCGATAACGACCGGGAAAATACGTTTTTCAGCGGACAGCTCATCAAGCCATGTCCTGATGTCAGCGAGCGTTCCTTCGTGTCTGGCGGCAATTTCGTCGACGCTCATTGGTCCCAGTTCGCGCAGTAAATCGTAAACGCCTTCCATCCCCTGGGCTTTCCTGCCCGCCGCCCGCCGCTGAAGTTCATCTTCAACCTGGCGGATAATTTCCGGGTCAAGCAACTCCAGTGGATCGCCCTGGCCTAACAGGTTGCCCAGCAGCTCGCTGTCCAGCGCCAGTACCGAAGCCCGACGTTCCGCCAGCGGCGCGTCGGTGGCGTACATAAATTCCGCGACGTAGCCGAAGAGTAGATCGGTGGCGAAGGGTGAGGGGGTTGGCGTGGTCACTTCAGAAATCTGGATCTCGCCGGTGTTCAACCGGCGTATGACCTGCTCAAGTGCGTCGAGATCGTAAACGTCCTGCAGGCACTCACGAGCCGTTTCCAGAATAATGGGGAAATCAGGATAGCCCGCCGCGATTTCCAGAAGCTGACTGGCGCGCAGGCGTTGCTGCCAGAGCGGCGAACGACGCCCTGGCGTGCGGCCCGGCATCAGCAGGGCGCGGGCGGCGCATTCTCTGAAGCGGGCAGCAAACAGCGCCGTACTGCTGACGGCCTCCCGGACAATGCGCAGCAGTTTTTCCGGTTCAAACAGGAAAATAGCGGCATCGGGCAGTTTCCCGTCGCTGTCCGGTATGCGCGCGACAATCCCATCATCACTGGCAACAATCGACGCGTCAGCCCCCCACTGCGCATGGAGGCGTCCGGCAATCGCCAGCGCCCAGGGCGCGTGTACCCGACGACCATAAGGGGAATGCAGAATAACCCGCCAGTCACCCATTTCATCGCGACAGCGCTCAAGCACCAGATGACGACTCCAGGGGAGCACGCCCGTAGCATTTTTTTGATCGTCAATTAACCCTTTGATATTCGACAGAACATTGTCATCGCGCAGTCGGGGTGAGAGCCGGCGTTCTGCGTTGTCATCGGACATCGTATGGATAAAATCACCAATGCGTTCTCCCAGTTCCGCCGGGCGCCCGACGCCTTCGCCGCGCCCGAACGGCAGTCTGGCCGAGCGTCCGGGCGCGGGGACAACGATAACCTGATCGCGGGTGATTTGTTGAATTCGCCACGAGGTTGCATCCAGCGTGATGATGTCGTTGACGCGTGACTCGTACACCATTTCTTCATCCAGTTCGCCTACGCGACGCGATCCGGCTTGTTCATCCCCTTCGGGAAGCAGCACGCTGAACATGCCGCGGTCCGGAATGGTACCGCCGCTGATTACCGCCAGAAGCTGCGCGCCAGGACGGGCCGTTAATAACCCGGTTTCGCGGTTCCAGATTATGCGCGGTCGGAAGACGGCAAAATCGCCGGAGGGATAGCGCCCTGCCAGCATATCCAGCGTGGCGTCAAATGCGCTTCTCGGCAAATCCTGCCACGGTGAAGCCCGGCGGACGAGGGCATACCAGTCATCAACATTGAGTGGATCCATTGATACGGCAGCAACGGTTTGCTGCGCCAGAATATCCAGCGGGTTGCGTGGCGGCGTCAGCGTTTCCAGTTGTCCGGCGTACATACATTCGACGATGACGGCAGAGTCAATCAGATCCCGACGGGTTCTGGGGTAGAACAGCCCCTTTGATACCCCGCCGACCTGGTGACTGGCGCGCCCGATGCGCTGCAGGCCGCTGGCGACAGAAAGGGGCGTCGCCACCTGAATCACCAGATCAACCGCCCCCATGTCGATCCCCAGTTCCAGACTGGAGGTCGCCACCACGCAGCGAAGTTCGCCGGATTTCAGCGCATGTTCGGTGACGGCGCGCTGTTCTTTGGACACCGAACCATGATGCGAACGGGCAATGTATTCTGCGGCGTCCTGCG
Source organism: Citrobacter sp. RHB20-C16 (assembly GCF_013890155.1). NCBI lineage: Bacteria > Pseudomonadati > Pseudomonadota > Gammaproteobacteria > Enterobacterales > Enterobacteriaceae > Citrobacter > Citrobacter sp. RHB20-C16. The sequence continues at coordinate 2,324,079 of NZ_CP057630.1, forward strand.
CCCGGTTACTGGTGGACCCGGTTAGCGAGTCAAAGTGCACCGGCTTTGCCTGCGGTTGGGGCAACGCTTGTTGTCGCGAAAGATACAGTTCATTCAGGCGGGCCGTCAGCTTTTCCGCCAGCCCACGCGAGTTGGTGAAAACAATGGTGGAACGATGGCTAAGGATTTGATCGAGAATACCGGCTTCAATGCGCGGCCAGATGGAACCTTCTCGACCCTTGTGAATGGCCTCGCCGCTGTCGCTATTGTCCGCTAAGACGTCATCAAGATTGGCGGCTGGAGCGACGATGTGGATATCCGGGTGACGGGTAGAAGGCGGATTGATAACGGTAACCGGACGATCGCCGCCCAGAAAAGCGGCAACGGCTTTAACCGAACGCACGGTCGCCGACAAACCAATGCGCTGCGCCGACGTTGCCAGAAGCGCATCCAGCCGTTCGAGACTCAGCGCGAGATGCGCGCCGCGTTTTGTGCCAGCTACCGCATGTACTTCATCGACGATCACCGTTTCAACGCCGCGCAGCGTCTCTCTGGCGCGGGAGGTGAGCATCAGATAAAGCGACTCCGGCGTGGTGATCAGAATATCGGGCGGATGACGACTCAGCTTCGCACGCTCCTGAGGCGACGTATCGCCGGTGCGGATCCCAACCCGAATAGCCACCTCTGGCGCGCCGGATTTCTTCCGTTCTTCGCTAATCCCCAGCAGGGGAATTTGCAGGTTGCGCTGGACATCCGTACCCAGGGCTTTTATCGGGGAAATATAGAGGATTCGGGTGACTTTCTTTTCTTTGCCGGAGGAGGAGGTGGCGTGCGCTGCCTCGCCTTCACGAAACAGGCTATCCAGGGCATAGAGAAACGCGGCAAGGGTTTTCCCCGAACCGGTCGGGGCGATCACCAGCGCGTGCTGATTCGCGGCGGTCACGGCCCACGTTTGCGACTGCACCGGCGTAGGATGCTGAAATGCCGAGGTAAACCAGTCGCGGGTTGCCGGTGAGAAAATATCCGGCAGCGGAGGCGGCGCATTTTTTGCTGACATGTTCCCTGTCCCTTTAGCGATGTTGGCGAATCAAGACCTTTTAACAGAATAGCGGGAAATGCGCAGGGTGTATTGATACTGGTCAAATATACAGTATAGGTGGAAGGGGGAGCGACCTGATAACCGACGTTATCAGGTCACCAAATCAGGCTTCTTCGGGCAGAGGTAACGGCCAGCCGCCGAGACGCTTCCAGCGGTTAACAATTTCACAAAACAGCACGGCGGTGCGCTCGGTATCGTACAGCGCTGAGTGCGCCTGGGTACCGTCAAACTCCATGCCAGCCGCCAGACACGCTTTGGAGAGCACCGTTTGTCCCAGAGCCAGTCCGCTCAGGGCGGCAGTATCAAACGTCACGAACGGATGGAACGGGTTGCGTTTGAGCGACGCACGCTCAGCGGCAGCCATCATAAAGCTATGATCGAACGTTGCATTATGGGCGACCATAATGGCGCGGCTGCAACCGCTGTCTTTAATGCCTTTGCGGACCATTTTGAAAATGGCGTGCAGGGCGTCATATTCACTCACCGCGCCACGCAGCGGGTTGGATGGATCGATACCGTTAAACGCCAGTGCTTCAGGCTGTAAATTTGCGCCTTCAAACGGTTCTACGTGGAATTGCAGCGTGCTGTCCGGCATCAGCCAGCCTTGTTCATCCATTTTCAGCGTGATGGCAGCTATCTCAAGCAGCGCATCGGTTCTGGCATTAAATCCGGCCGTTTCAACATCAATGACGACAGGATAGAAACCACGAAAACGGTCGCACAGACCGGTAAGTTGAGCGTTATCGGACATCAGGGTCTCTTAGTACGGAAAAATTGCAGCGCGCATTATGCCAAAAAAAGCGGAGTGATGCAGTAAAACAACGGGCGCAGAAAGCCACTGCGCCCGGCAGGAATCAGTTACCGAGACCTTTCCCGGCGTCCTTCTCTTCGATCAGCTCGATTTTGTAACCGTCCGGATCTTCAACAAAAGCGATCACGGTCGTGCCGCCTTTAACCGGACCAGCTTCACGAGTGACGTTACCGCCATTCTGACGAATGCGCTCACAGGCTTCAGCCGCGTTATCGACGCTCAGGGCGATATGACCATAAGCCGTACCCAGCTCGTATTTGTCAACGCCCCAGTTATAGGTCAATTCAATCACCGCTTCGTCACTTTCTTCGCCGTAACCGACAAATGCCAGTGAGTATTTGTATTCAGTGTTTTCACTGGTGCGCAGCAGCTTCATGCCGAGCACTTTAGTGTAAAAATCAATAGAACGTTGCAGATCGCCAACGCGCAGCATCGTATGAAGTAAACGCATGTTTTGTCCCCTTAAAAAATGGTCAATACATTCAAAATGTTGTTTTAGTATAGCGGCGTTTTTACGCCGCTATCAATGAAGGAATGCGATGGAGGGAATTAGAGCGTCGGGTAATCGGTGTAGCCTTCCGCACCGCCGCCGTAGAAACTTTCACTGCGTTGCGGGTTGAGTTCAGCTTTACGTTGCAGACGCGCCACCAGATCCGGGTTAGCGATGTAATCACGACCAAACGCGACGGCATCGATCAGACCCTTCTCAATTAAGATCTCTGCTTTTTCACGCGTATAGGCGCCGGCACCGATAATCGGACCGTGGAAACGAGCGCGTACTTTTTCGCGGAACGCGTCGGTATACGGCTTGCCGCCAGCCCAGTCTGGTTCAGACATGTGCAGATAGGCGATGCCGCGTTTACCCAGTTCTTCAATCAGATACAGCGCATCGGCTTCTTCGTTCGGACCATTGTCGACATTCTGGAAGGTGCCAACAGGCGAAACGCGAATCCCGATACGGTCCGCACCCCATTCTTTAATGCCCGCATCGACTACTTCCAGCACCAGGCGCGCGCGATTCTCCACGCTACCGCCGTACTGATCGGTACGATGGTTAGAAGAAGGGGAAAGGAACTGATGCAGCAGATAACCGTGAGCGGAGTGCAGTTCAACCAGATCGAAACCGGCTTCACGCGCATTGGCGATAGCCTGGCGGAAATCATTGACGATTCCCGGGATTTCATCGGTTTCCAGCGCGCGTGGCATAGAGGTATCCACTCGGATAGCCTGACCATTTTCATCACGCAGGGAAGTACGGGTCCCGGCGCTGATAGCGGATGCGGATACCGGCGGCTGTCCACCCGGTTGCAGGCTGGCGTGAGAAATACGGCCTGTGTGCCATAACTGAACGGCGATGTGGCCGTTTTCAGCATGAACACCGGCGGTGATTTTCTTCCATGCGGCGATCTGCTCATCACTGTGCAGGCCCGGCGCGCCGGCATAACCCTTCGCCTGTGCGGAAATCTGCGTCGCTTCGCTGATGATCAGACCCGCGCTGGCGCGTTGGCGATAATACTCGGCCATTAACGGAGTCGGGATGTCGCCTGGCTCAATGCTGCGCAGACGCGTCAGCGGGGCCATGAAAATACGGTTTGGTGCGGTGATCGCGCCCACTTTCAGTGGGGTAAACAGTTTATCTGATGACATAATGTTTTCCGTTATGAATAGACCGGTCGTCTAGTAAGTAGTTAAATAAAACGCCTGTTAAGCACCAGGCGTTGCGATAATATTTTTCACGTGCGCCAACGCGTTTTCCAGCGGGGTGGCACTGCGAGAAATTTTGGCCTGCAGATTCGCTCCCAGCCACAGCGCATAAAGGATTTGCGCCTGCTGCAGTGGTTCTCCTGCAAACGTCAAACAATGACTATCACGTCCTTTTTCCAGCGCCAGCGCCAGGATGACCATAATTTTCCCGGCCCCCTGGTCCATTGCGGTGCGCATATCTTCCGACAGGTCGCACACTTCGGCGGAGAGTTTAACCGTCAGGCAGCCGCTGATGATTCCTTGCTGGCAAAACTGATTCAGGGTTTCCTGATAATAAGCCAGAATGCGATCGCGGTAATTGCCTGGACCCGTGTCAAAATGCACCGTCAGCCGCTGATGATAACCGGCAAAATGCCGTTCCAGCATTGCGACGCCAAAGGCTTCTTTAGAGCGAAAGTAGTGATAAAACGATCCTTTCGGCACCCCGGCGGTTTTGAGCAACTCGCTCAGTCCCATACCGGTAAAGCCTCGCTGCATGCAAAGATGCTCACCGGTAGCCAGTAAGTGTTCGCGGGTATCGTACTCAGTTTGCTTGTTCATGGCAGGGAGTGTAATAGACCAGTCGGTCTAATGCAAGACAGGTTGCCAGAAATCGTGTTTACGTCTTCAATAGAGTGAAGACCTAATGAAGAGGAAAGGGCGTGGCAGAGCAGTTAGAGTTTTTTCCCGTTCAGAGCCCATGTCGGGGAATTTGCCAGTCAGATGAACGCGGTTTTTGCCGGGGGTGCCTGCGCAGTCGGGATGAGCGGTTCAACTGGCAAAAAATGAGCGACGCACAAAAACAAGATGTGCTGCGGTTATGCCGTCAGCGTCTGCTGCGTAAATTACGCGCAAATAAACCCGCCGCGCCAGAAGAACCTCAACAGCCTTCACTCTTTTAAGCCACTAATTGTATATACTCGCTGTAATTTACTTCACGAGGAAGCAGTTATGGTTCAGCGTATTACTCTTGCGCCACAAGGCCCGGAATTCTCCCGCTTTGTCATGGGATACTGGCGACTGATGGACTGGAATATGTCCCCCCGGGAGCTGGTGAGCTTTATTGAAGAGCACCTGGATTTAGGTGTCACGACCGTGGACCATGCGGATATTTACGGGGGCTATCTGTGCGAGGCCGCCTTTGGCGAAGCGCTGAAACTGGCTCCTCATCTGCGTGAGCGGATGCAGATTGTCACCAAATGCGGGATCGCCACCACCGCCCGTGCGGAAAACGCGCTCGGCCACTACATCACCGACCGCGATCATATTGTGAAAAGTGCGGAACAGTCGTTGATCAATCTGGCGACCGACCATCTGGATCTGCTGCTGATCCACCGCCCGGACCCGCTGATGGATGCCGATGAGGTCGCCGAAGCCTTCAAACATCTGCATCAGAGTGGAAAAGTGCGTCACTTCGGCGTCTCCAACTTCACCCCGGCGCAGTTTACGCTGCTGCAATCGCGCCTTCCGTTCACGCTGGCGACCAACCAGGTGGAGATCTCTCCGGTTCACCAACCGCTGCTGTTAGACGGCACCCTCGATCAGCTTCAGCAACTGCGTATTCGCCCAATGGCCTGGTCCTGCCTTGGTGGCGGACGTCTCTTTAATGACGATGCGTTCCAGCCGCTGCGTAACGAACTGGCGGTCATTGCGCAAGAACTGAATGCCTCTTCTATTGAGCAGGTGGTTTACGCCTGGATACTGCGTCTGCCGTCGCAGCCGCTGCCGATCATAGGCTCCGGAAAAATCGAGCGTGTACGTGCGGCAGTGAAAGCCGAGTCTCTGAAAATGAGTCGTCAGCAGTGGTTCCGTATCCGTAAAGCTGCACTGGGTTACGACGTCCCGTAAACGTAAAATCGAGGATCTCCGTTCAAAATCGCGTCACTGGTTTACACTTAACCGACATACATACAGAACGGAGGTCCTATGAAGCGATTGAGTCTGGCTGTGTTAACCCTGTTAGCCTGTGCGGGGGCGCAAGCCGCCAGTGAAACAGTGGAGATGAATCTGGTTACCCCGCAAGGTGTCGGGCAGTCCATCGGGGAAGTCACCATTGCGGAAACCGAGAACGGACTGGAGTTTACACCGGATCTGAAAGCGTTGCCGCCGGGAGAACATGGTTTTCATATCCATGCCAACGGCAGCTGTCAGCCTGCCATTAAAGACGGTAAAGCGTCTGCTGCTGAGTCTGCGGGGGGACATTTTGACCCGCACAAAACCGGTAAACACGCCGGACCGGATGGCGAAGGGCACCTGGGCGATTTGCCCGTGCTGGTGGTGAATGACGAAGGTAAAGCCATTGTTCCTGTCACGGCAACGCGCCTGAAATCTCTTAACGACATCAAAGACAAAGCGCTGATGATCCACGTCGGTGGCGATAATATGTCCGATCAGCCCAAACCCCTGGGCGGTGGTGGGGCGCGTTTCGCTTGTGGCGTGATCAAATAATCAGGACGTCAGCGACCCTTCTGGCGGCGCTTGTTCCAGTTGGGAAAGCGAACAATACAGTCGCCAGACGATCGCCGCCAGTTCTTGCGCGGCGGGTTGATGATGGTGAGACAGCGTCTGGCAAATCCGCAGGAGTTCAGCCAGCGTCGCGGCAAGCGGTCGTTGCTGGACGCCGCGTTCGCTCATCACATCATGCAGTAAAGCAATACAGATGTCCCTGACCTGCGACAGCGGGTCAGAACGCGATTCCCAGCTGCGCAGTTGCCAGACGACGTGCGAACAGTTGAGCAACACCACGCCCCAGCGTAGCAGCCAACGCCGTGCCAGCGCATCCTGACTGTTGCTTAACTGACTGATATGGTGATAGGTCAGCGACTCGTACTCATTTTCACTGTACGTCGGATAACGGCTCAACTGATCGACAAAGCTCCGGCGCAGCGCCCGAATATGACGCCGGCTTTTGCGTGCATCCGAACCGGGACGCAAAATCGCGAACGCCAGCCATGACAACGCCACGCCGACAATCTTCGCCGTATTGTCATTCAGAAAATCGGCAAAGTCATAGACCGGCGGGTTGGTCACGGCGATAAACGAACCCATAAAGACAATCAGTTGCCCCCAAAGCCCCGCCAGTTTTGGCATCTGCAATTTCAATAATTGCATGGTGGTCAGCAAGGGGAACAAAAAAAGCAGGAACTCCCACAGGTCACTAATCTGCACCATCAGCCCGAACTTGACCACGAAACTGAACAGCGAGAGCAATACCAGCGTGCGCATCAGCAGTGAGAGTGATTTAAAAGGTGTGGCGACGACGGAGTAAAGCACGCTGCTGATGGCCGCCAGGGTCAGCGCCGCCGATCCCGATTCCCACTGTGAAACAATGCTCCATGTGCCAATCACCATTAGCGTGACGAAGGTGCGCAGGCCGCTCCAGAGGGCTTCTGCGTGGTCGGTATGCCGTGCCAGCGCCGGCGCGCGCGGAATGTTAACGGTAGTAAGCGGCCCGCCATTTTCAATCACGCGTAGCTGACGGCTGGTACGCAGATAGAGACGGCAGAAATAACGTAACCGCTGCCAGAAGGCGACGTGACGATAGTCGCTTACGTCGGTGGGGGCGAGTGGCGCAATAATCCGCGCGACGGCATAACTGTCAGTTTGTGAACGGGCCAGTGCTGTCAACAGTTGGTCAATAACATCACGTGTGTGGGCCGGAGGCGTCGGCCAGTTCAGTAACATTCTGCGCAGGCTCGAGATGACACTGGTCAGGCGCAGTTGATGGTGCAGCAGGACGTTCAGCAGCGCATTCTGACGCCGGAAGCGGTAATGGCTCCAGAATGCCTGAATACGCAGTAAATTCATTGTCAAAATCTGCCCGATCACCCCTTCGTGGGCCGAGCGGATGGCGTCAGTAGACTCAGGTTGCCACAGCAGGCTGGCGTGTTCCAACAGGCGCGCGTGCATGTTCTTCAGCGCGGTCAGTAGCGCGGTGCCATCAGAGGTGCTGGGCAAAATCATCATCATCGTGCCGCCGCAGAGGATCCCGACAATCACTTCGCAAACACGCGCCTGGGCGATATCCCAGAGTTGAGTGATGTCGACAATGTTCACCATCGGGAAGGCAATAATGGCGGCGGTGTATCCCGCGAGCTGGAAGGCATAAGCCACATTGTTGGTAAACTGCGCGCAGGCCCACGTACAGAAACCAATCCAGGCGGACATGCTCAACAAAAACAGCCACGGTTCGTTGAGCGTATGCCCGGCAAGAATTAACGCTGCGGTCGCCCCCAGCAGACTGCCGGCAATGCGCCCGAGACTTTTACTGATTACGCCGCCGACGGTGGGAAAACTGACCACGGCGGCGGAGGTCATCGCCCAATAGGGTTCATCCAGATTGAGATAGTAGGCAAACGTCAGCGCCAGGCACATCGCGAGGGTATTACGCAGGGCATAGCGCCACTGCCCGGCCGTCGCTTTCAGCCACGGCGTATTGCCCAGAGACACGCGCAGTCGCTTCATTTAGTTGCCGATCGCTACGCTACAGGTCGTGCCGGAAACGAGCGTTACGTCACGTGGAAGCTGGTCAAATTCGATACGCACCGGAACGCGCTGCGCCAGACGCACCCAGGGCACGTTGGGTTTAATATCCGGCACCAGACCGGAATCGCTCTCCACGCTTTGGTCGTAAATCGCGCGGCCAATGCTGGATACGTGACCCTGTAACTTAATATTGCCGCTGTAAAGTGTAATCTGGGCAGGTGCGCCTTCGCGGATATGACGCAGCTTGGTTTCTTCAAAATAACCCATCACATAGAAGGAGTGGCTGTCCACCAGGGCAAACAACGGTTGACCGGAGGTGGCGAAGTCACCGGTACGCGTCGACAAATTGGTTATCCACCCGGAGACCGGGGCGTGGACATCCGTCTGCGCCAGTTGCCACTGCGCCTGTCTGAGCGTCGCCTGAGCGACGTCTACGCTTGCCTGCATCGCTTTGACGTTCAGATTGGCGGTATCCAGCTCTTCAGCGGAGATAAAATTCTGCGATAAGTGACGACGGCGAGTGGCTTCGTTATTGGCTTTCGCCAGTTCCGATTGTGCTTTAGCCAGTTGCGCCTGCGCGTTGAGCTCGGCGATATGAAAAGGGGTCTTATCGATACGAAAAAGCAGATCGCCGGCGTTGACGAACTGGTTATCTTTTATCGGGAGATCGACGATGGCGCCGGACACCTGCGGCGTAACGCTGACCTGTTCGGCTCGCACTTTTCCGTCACGCGTCCACGGGGATTGCATGTAATAATTCCACATAAACCATCCCGCCAGAACGGCGAGGGTAGCAACCACAATGGTGGAGAAATATTTCAGTGTTTTCAGCGTCATATTTACAATGCAACCAATAAAAGAAGACCCAAACAGACGCAGAGGGCAAAAATTGACAGATCCATCAATAAAGGATGCCAGATTTCACCCGAGTAAATCCGTTCGCGCAGCAGGCGATGGATGAAAAGCCAGAGGAGAAATCCCAGCGCAAAGGCCTTGAACAGCGGCGGGAAGTAAACAGATGCGCCAATCACTAAATCCTGTAAGGGCATCCCTGTTGTATTGTGTGCGGAGGTCACAAGCAATAGTCCTTTGCGTCAGGCTACGTTTATCCAGGTTTAGCAAAAACTGGTACGAAGCGTGCTTTTTTCGCGTAATGTCTGAAAAATATGTCTGTCGGTAACCAAATGCAGCAATACATTTGTTTTAGCAATACAATTGCTGCACACTATTCTAAAATCAGTATAATATCTTAGCAAGCTAATTATAAGGAGATGAAATTGGAATCGCCACTAGGTTCTGATCTGGCACGGTTGGTGCGCATTTGGCGTGCTTTGATAGACCACCGTCTTAAGCCTCTGGAATTGACGCAGACGCACTGGGTTACGCTGCATAATATTCATCAACTGCCACCGGATCAATCACAGATACAACTGGCAAAAGCGATTGGCATCGAACAGCCGTCACTGGTACGTACGCTGGATCAGCTCGAAGAGAAAGGGCTTATTTCGCGTCAGACCTGTGTCAGCGATCGCCGGGCCAAACGGATTAAACTGACAGAAAAGGCAGAGCCGCTGATTGCTGATATGGAAGCGGTTATCAACAAAACGCGTGGTGAAATTCTGGAAGGGATTTCTGCGCAGGAAATTGACCTGCTGATTAAACTGATCACCCGACTTGAACACAATATTATTGAGCTACAGTCGCACGATTAATGTCATGAAACGTGTGGTCAGGACCTGACCACACGTTAATTCACTTAGCGCGGAGAAACGGTAACCTGACGACCGTTGCTGGCCAGTACGACACGCTGTCCGGCAGAGAAACGCGTATCACCTTGTTTCTGAACAACCATGATGGTGTTGCCATCATCCTTACGGATTTCCAGTTCAACACCCTGCGTTTTATTCATCGCACCCTGCACGCCTTGTCCGGCGACACCACCGGCGACAGCACCCGCCGCCGTTGCCAGAGAACGACCCGTACCACCACCCACAGTGTTACCCAGGAAGCCACCGAGCACAGCACCACCAATGGCGCCGATCACGTTATCATTATCACCAGCCTGAATTTTTACCGGACGCACGTTTACAATCGTCCCGTAGGTAACGTTCTGAACCTGCTTCGCTTCAGAAGCGGTATAGACATCGCCTGAAAGGCTATCCGTGTCGGCACAACCCACTAAAGATAAGCCAGCCAGTGAAACGATCAGTACACGTTTAATCATTTAAAAATCTCCTGTTCACCATGAAACGCTACCCAAGCATCCCTCATGGTCAAATTATATGGCATTTGCGCGTTTAAGGTCACATGTTCTGTCTGAATGATGCAGAAATCATAATAACAGGCAGCTTAACCAACTTTAAACGAACTATTCAGTGAATTTATTAAATCAACGCGGCGAGGGTGCTTTCGGGAAAAACGTGAATGAAGCGTAGCATTGACTGCGCGTTTATGATGGAGTGTTGGCAAAAAGTCATGCTTAAAAAGGAACATGTATGAAATCGGGCCGTTACATTGGCGTGATGTCAGGCACCAGCCTTGATGGTGTTGATGTCGTACTGGCGACGATAGATGACACGATGGTGGCCCAACAGGGGAGTCTCACCTGGTCGATGCCTGTTTCCCTTAAACAGGCGATTCTCGATATTTGCCAGGGGCAATCTCTGACGCTTTCCCAGTTGGGGCAGTTGGATGTTCGGTTGGGCAAACTGTTTGCCGAGGCGGTCAACGCGCTACTGGCGCAGGAAAAACTGCGTCCGCAAGACATTATCGCTATCGGTTGCCACGGGCAAACGGTGTGGCATGAACCCACCGGCGCGGCGCCGCATACGCTGCAGATCGGCGATAACAATCAAATTGTGGCGCATACCGGAATCACGGTAGTCGGCGATTTCCGTCGTCGTGATATCGCGCTGGGCGGACAGGGCGCGCCACTGGTACCTGCATTTCATCAGGCGCTGCTCGCGCATCCGACCGAGCGGAGAATGGTGCTCAATATTGGCGGCATCGCGAATCTGTCGCTGCTGATTCCAGGGCAGCCCGTGCGTGGATACGACACCGGACCCGGCAATATGCTGATGGATGCCTGGATCTGGCGGCAGTGCGGCAAACCCTATGATAAAGATGCGCAATGGGCCTGCGGTGGGACGGTGATTATTCCGTTGCTACAAACGATGCTCAGCGATCCCTGGTTCTCGCTACCGGCACCGAAAAGTACCGGGCGTGAATACTTCAACTACGGCTGGATTGAACGGCAACTGACGGCGTTCCCGGGGATTGCGCCGCGCGATGTTCAGGCGACGTTGACGGAGCTGACGGCGGTCACCATCTCTGAACAGGTGTTGCTGAGTGGGGGCTGTGAACGTCTGATGGTCTGCGGCGGCGGTAGTCGTAATCCTTTGTTAATGACCCGACTGGCGGGACTGCTGCCGGGAACGGAAGTGACGACCACCGATGAGGCCGGGATCAGCGGCGATGATATGGAAGCGTTGGCATTTGCCTGGCTGGCGTGGCGCACGCTGGCTGGTCTTCCGGGCAATTTGCCCTCGGTGACCGGTGCCTCTGAAGCAAGCATTCTGGGCGCGGTGTTTCCCGCCAACCCACGAACTCAGAGTTAACTGAATTTTTCTTTCGTCTTCTGCCGTTACACTGTGGAGATTAGGAGGGTGAATTCACTCTCCTGGACCAGGAAAGTCTACAGGATACGTCTATGAAAAAACTGCTACTCATCTGTTTTCCGCTTATGCTCTCTGGTTGTAGCGTCTACAACCAGTTTGTTGAACGTATGCAAACGGATACGCTGGAATACCAGTGTGATGAAAAACCGCTGACGGTAAAATTGAATAATACCCGTCAGGAGGTGAATTTTGTTTATGACAACAAACTGCTTAATCTGAAGCAGGGTATTTCGGCGTCAGGCGCGCGCTATACCGACGGAATCTATGTGTTCTGGTCGAAAGGCGACGGCGCGACCGTCTACAAACGTGACCGTATCGTGCTGAATAACTGCCAGTTACAAAACCCGAAGCGTTGAGATTTCCAGCAGGGCGGCGCACAATAGCGCCACCCACTGACAATCCGTAGCGAACCCCATGTCTGATAACGACGAATTGCAGCAAATCGCGCATCTGCGCCGTGAATACACCAAAGGCGGTCTGCGCCGCCGCGATCTTCCCGCTGAGCCGTTAACGCTTTTCGAACGCTGGCTGGCTCAGGCATGTGACGCCAGACTGGCGGATCCCACCGCCATGGTTGTAGCGACCGTTGACGAAAATGGCCAACCGTATCAGCGTATTGTGTTGCTGAAACACTACGATGAAAGAGGGCTGGTGTTCTATACCAACCTCGGCAGCCGTAAAGCGCATCAAATCGAAAAAAATCCCCGCATCAGCCTGCTGTTTCCCTGGCATATGCTGGAACGTCAGGTGATGGTGACGGGTAAAGCCGAACGCTTATCGACCCTGGAAGTGGTGAAGTATTTCCACAGCCGTCCGCGTGACAGCCAGATCGGCGCCTGGGTCTCGAAACAGTCCAGCCGCATTTCCGCGCGCGGGATCCTCGAAAGTAAATTCCTCGAATTAAAACAGAAATTCCAGCAAGGAGAAGTGCCGCTGCCCAGTTTCTGGGGCGGATTCCGCGTCAGCATAGAACAGATGGAGTTCTGGCAGGGCGGTGAGCACCGACTGCATGACCGCTTTTTATACCAGCGTGAAAATGACGCATGGAAAATTGACCGTCTCGCACCATAAACCCGGAAAATTGTTGCGTTAAGCGCTAGCGCTGTGTGCGCCAGCGCTTTATTCTATAGAGCTTTCGCGTCTGGCGAAAAGTCGTGTACCGGCAAAGGTGCAGTCGTTTTATACATGGAGATTTTGATGGCAAGCAGTAACTTGATTAAACAATTGCAAGAGCGGGGGCTGGTTGCCCAGGTGACGGACGAGGAAGCGTTAGCAGAGCGACTGGCGCAAGGCCCGATCGCGCTCTATTGCGGCTTCGATCCTACCGCTGACAGCTTGCATTTGGGGCATCTGGTTCCCTTGTTATGCCTGAAACGCTTCCAGCAGGCAGGTCATAAACCTGTGGCGCTGGTCGGTGGCGCGACCGGTCTGATTGGCGACCCGAGCTTTAAAGCCGCCGAGCGTAAACTGAACACCGAAGACACCGTTCAGGAGTGGGTAGACAAAATCCGTAAACAGGTTGCTCCGTTCCTGGATTTCGACTGCGGCGACAACTCCGCTATCGCGGCGAATAACTATGACTGGTTCGGCAACATGAACGTGCTGACCTTCCTGCGCGATATCGGTAAGCATTTCTCTGTCAACCAGATGATCAACAAAGAAGCGGTGAAGCAACGTCTGAACCGTGACGATCAAGGGATCTCCTTCACTGAGTTCTCCTACAACCTGTTACAGGGTTATGACTTTGCCTGTCTGAATAAACTGCATGGTGTGGCGCTGCAAATCGGTGGTTCCGATCAGTGGGGTAACATCACCTCCGGGATCGACCTGACGCGTCGTCTGCATCAGAATCAGGTCTTCGGTCTGACCGTTCCGCTGATCACCAAAGCGGACGGTACCAAGTTCGGCAAAACCGAAGGCGGCGCAGTATGGCTGGATCCGAAGAAAACCAGTCCGTACAAATTCTATCAGTTCTGGATCAACACGGCGGACGCCGACGTGTATCGCTTCCTGAAGTTCTTCACCTTCATGGACATTGAAGAGATCAATGCGCTGGAAGAAGAAGACAAGAACAGCGGTAAAGCGCCGCGTGCGCAGTACGTGCTGGCCGAGCAGGTCACGCGTCTGGTGCATGGCGAAGAGGGCCTTATCGCGGCAAAACGTATCACCGAGAGCCTGTTTAACGGTACGCTGAGCGATTTGAGCGAAGCGGACTTCGAACAACTGGCGCAGGACGGTGTGCCAATGGTCGAGATGGAAAAAGGCGCAGATCTGATGCAGGCGCTGGTGGATTCCGAACTGCAGCCGTCTCGTGGTCAGGCGCGTAAGACCATTGCGTCAAACGCGATCACCATTAACGGCGAGAAGCAGTCGGATCCGGAGTACACCTTCACCGAAGGCGATCGTCTGTACGGCCGCTACACGCTGCTGCGTCGCGGTAAGAAGAATTACTGTCTGGTGTGCTGGAAGTAATCGAAAGTTAGCAGGGGCGTGGGAAACCACGCCCCTTTATTTTTTCAGGGTTGTGGTAAGCAAAAAATGAAGAATATCCTCGCCATTCAGTCCCACGTTGTTTTTGGACATGCTGGCAATAGCGCCGCGGAGTTTCCGATGCGCCGCCTCGGTGCCAACGTCTGGCCCCTCAATACGGTTCAATTCTCTAATCACACGCAATACGGCAAATGGACTGGCTGCGTCATGCCGCCCTCGCATCTGACGGAGATTGTGCAGGGCATTGCCGATATCGATCAGCTGAAGCGCTGTGATGCGGTGCTGAGCGGTTATCTGGGTTCTGCCGAGCAGGGCGAGCATATTCTGGGGATTGTGCGTCAGGTGAAAGCGGCGAATCCGGCGGCGAAATATTTTTGTGACCCGGTGATGGGACATCCGGAAAAGGGGTGTATTGTCGCGCCTGGCGTCGCCGAATTTCATGTTCGCCACGCGTTACCTGCCAGCGACATCATCGCCCCGAATCTGATTGAGCTGGAAATTCTCTGTGAACACGCGGTGAACACCGTGGATGAAGCGGTTACCGCCGCCCGCGAGCTCATTGCACAGGGGCCGGAGATTGTGCTGGTCAAACACCTGGCGCGAGCGGGTTACAGTCAGGATCGTTTTGAAATGCTGCTGGTTACTGCCGATGACGCCTGGCACATCAGTCGTCCGCTGGTGGATTTCGGTGTCCGTCAGCCGGTCGGCGTGGGCGATGTGACCAGTGGTTTACTGTTAGTGAAATTGCTGCAGGGGGCGACAATCCAGCAGGCGCTGGAACATGTGACGGCGGCGGTGTATGAGATTATGATTGCTACCAAAGCAATGCAGGAATATGAACTGCAGGTGGTGGCGGCGCAGGATCGTATCGCTCAACCAGACCACTACTTTAGCGCCACACAGCTTTGACTTGCCTGCCGGATGCGGCGTTGACCGCCGCCATCCGGCCTGATTCGCTTACTGTATTCCTTCCGCCTTCAGCGCTGCCGCAACGCCCGGACGCTCAGCCATTCGTTTCATATATGCCGCAATATTCTCTAACCCGTCCATATTGAGTTTTACCGCATACGCCCAGCGCAGTACGGTGAAAAGGTAGGCATCCGCGATAGTGAAACGCGAGCCACAAATCCATTGTCCCTCTTTGAGAGCGGCATCAACGTACTGCATTTTCTTCTCAAGAAGCGCGCGAACGGTCGGTTTATACTCTTCTGGAGTGTCAGGGCGAAACAGCGGCGTGAAGCCTTTATGCAGTTCAGTCGCAATGTAGTTAAGCCATTCCAGCGTCTTGTAGCGTGAAATGCTGCTTACGGGAGCCAGCAACTGGCGATCAGGAACGCTGTCGGCGAGATATTGCATTATCGCCACGCCTTCGGTCAGCAGCGTACCATCATCGAGCAGCAAAGCGGGAACCTGTCCTTTCGGATTGACCGCGAAAAAATCATCGCCGTTTTCCAGACGCTTTTTCATCAAATCCACGCCATCCAGCGTGAAGTCTTTCCCACTCTCGCGAAGGGTAATATGGGAGGCAAGAGAGCAGGCGCCTGGCTTGTAGAACAGTTTCATCGATAACTCCTTTCAACTGAGGTTTAACGTATCCTGGTTCGGGTTCAGGCAAAAAAAAAGCCGCTAACGCAACGTTAGCAGCTTCATTATGCGTTTCCCAGAAATTTACGCGGTAGCGGTTTTAGACGCTTTCTCGCGAGGTTCGTCGTCCTGAGTCATGCGGTTCAGTTTCGGCGCCGTCAGCAACATCAGAACAGCGATCACTGCGGTCGCCACGCCAATCTGCAGGAACACGCGACCATACACTTCCAAAGACATCAGCGGGTCCGTTACGTTTTCCGGAACCGCCATCATGCTGGCGACATAACCGCCAATGATGTTGGCGCCGGCAGTGGTGAGGAACCAGCTACCCATGATGAAGCCCATCAGACGCTGTGGAACCAGCTGTGCCACCATGGCCAGGCCCAGACCGGAAATCATCAGCTCACCGATACTTTGCAGGCCGTAGCAGATGATCAGCCAGTTAACGGAAACGATGCCCGCATCGGAGGCGAATTTGGCACCCAGCGGCAGGATCAGGAACGCGCCTGAACACAGCACCATACCAATGGCAAACTTCGTCGGCATCGGCAGGGTGTCGCCCATCTTGTTATAGATAGCCGCGAGGATAGGACTACCAATGATGATCCAGAACGGGTTCAGCGCCTGATACTGTTCAGGTTCGAACGCGATGCCAAGAATGGAGTGCTCAACGTTACGGATAGCGAAGAAGTTCAGCGATGTCGGCATCTGGCTGTACAGCACGAAGAAGATGATCGCTTCCAGCATCAGAATGAACGCCACGATCATTTTACGACGAGCCGCACCCTGCATAGAGAAGGCTTCTTTACCGAAGATAATCACGATACCAAGCGCGATCACACCCAGAACCATGCGGGCGATTTGCTGGTTATGCAGCAGCCAGGTGGCGATCGCGATGAGCGCGATAACACCGACGATGGTCAGCAGCAGGTTGCGGAAGTTAATCGGCTCAAAGTCAGGTTTAGAACCGTAGTTCTTCACCCAACGCTGGCAGAACGCGAAGTTCACCACGGTGATCAGCATACCGACAACGCTCAACGCGAACGCGGTGCTCCAGCCGTAATGCGCGGCCAGCCACGGCGTTGCCAGCATTGAGAAGAATGAACCGATATTGACGGACATGTAGTACATCGTAAATGCACCATCAAGACGCGGGTCATCTTTTGCATAGCAGGTTGAGAGTAGCGAGGACGGGTTAGCTTTAAACAGACCATTACCCACGGCAATGGCGGCCATGCCCATATAAACGATGCCAGCGTCGTGTCCGGACCATGCCACCAGGGCATAACCAATAGCCAGTACTACCGCACCAAGCATAATGACGCGCTTGGTACCCAGAATTTTATCGCCTAACCAGCCACCAATGGCGACCAGACCGTAAACCAGGGCGCTAAAAGACGAGAAAAGAGTGATTGAATCCGCTTCAGACATACCCAGTTGTTTAACCAGGTAAACGGCCATAATTCCTTGTAAGCCGTAATAACCGAAACGCTCCCAGAGCTCAATCGAGAAGATGAGATAGAACGCCTTCGGTTGTTTGAAAGCGTTAAGACTGACGCTTTCCGTTGGTTTCTTGTTTGCAGTAGACACTTTAGCCTCTTTTTTTACATCCCATATTAACGGGGGTGTTCTGTCACGTGATACCACTGGGTAGCCGTGAAATTGTTATAGTGGGAGGGGAAACGGCAAGTAATGTTCACTATCTTGCACTTTCAGACAAGTCTTTTGTAATAACCTGTTACATATATCTCATCTGGTGAATTCATCGGGGTAGATAAATGTTATCTAGCGTTAAATTTTTTTAATTGCGTAATGGCAGTTTTTTACGCTGTCAACGGGCCCTGAAAATCGCTGTATGGCGATATGTTCTGCTATATGCCGTTTAACGTAGTGATAAAGGCCAGTATCTAAAAAATAGTCAGTGTAATGTTTTGTGTATAAAAACTGACTCCTTGTCATCTGATTGTATAATTAACCAAATTCAACAAAATAATTTACATAGGGTTATCACTATGATCGGGATCACAGTTGGATAGAAATTTTCGTTATTAAAAAAAGGATTAACCTGAATAAGCACTAATCACCAGGATTATTCATTTGTCTAAACCTGATGACGTGGAATCATTGACGGAATGAAGAGGAAGAAGTAGAGGATAACAAAAAGTTATGGCGGGGCGGATGGGGTTGCCCCGACGAGTCAGATATCGACCTTCTCTTTGTATTCACAAAGATCTTCGATGATGCAGGAGCCACAGCGCGGCTTGCGGGCAATACAGGTGTAACGACCGTGCAGGATCAGCCAGTGGTGGCAGTCGACCTTAAACTCTGCGGGCACCACTTTCAGCAATTTCTCTTCCACCTGCTCAACGTTCTTACCGGGCGCAAAGTGGGTACGGTTACAGACGCGAAAGATATGCGTGTCGACGGCGATGGTGGGCCAGCCGAAGGCGGTATTCAGCACGACGTTTGCCGTCTTGCGACCCACGCCCGGCAGGGCTTCAAGCGCCGCACGATCCTCAGGCACCTCGCCATGATGTTGCTCAAGCAGGATGCGGCAGGTCTTAATCACGTTTTCGGCTTTGCTGTTAAACAGGCCGATCGTTTTGATATAGGACTTCACGCCTTCAACGCCGAGTTCCAGCATGGCGGCGGGGGTATTAGCAACCGGATAGAGTTTCGCCGTGGCCTTGTTCACGCTGACATCTGTCGCCTGGGCCGATAACAGCACGGCGATCAACAGTTCAAAGGGCGAGCTGAAATTCAGTTCGGTCGTCGGATGCGGATTATTCGCGCGTAATCGGGTTAAAATTTCTAACCGCTTTGCTTTATTCATGAGACATTCCCTGGTTCACCGGAAGGCAACTCCGTTGCGACAGACGCACTGGCGCGACGTTTTTTCATCTTCTCATCAATGAGATATTTCACCGCCAGCATGAGTCCCAGGCCAATAAAGGCGCCGGGGGGCAGCATTGCCAGCAGGAAAGGAGAGTCGGTGTGGAAAATTTCCACGCGCAGTACCTTTGCCCAGCTACCGAGCAGCCCATCCGCACCGTCAAACAAGGTTCCGTTGCCGATAATCTCACGCAGAGAGCCCAGCACAAACATAGCGCCGGTTGCGCCCATCCCGATGGAAAACCCGTCGAGCGCAGAGAGCGCCGGACCCTTTTTGGCGGCGAAGGCTTCAGCACGTCCCACCACAATGCAGTTGGTCACGATCAGCGGGATAAAAATCCCCAGCGACTGGTAGAGGCCAAAGGCATAGGCGTTGATCAGCATCTGTACCACACTGACGACCGACGCGATAATCATCACATAAATTGGGATACGAATTTCTGCCGGCGTCCAGCGACGTAATGTCGAGACCGCCAGATTAGTCAGGGTCAATACCAGCGTAGTGGCAAGGCCCAGCCCCAACGCATTGGTCGCCGTAGAGGTTACCGCCAGCAGAGGGCACAGTCCCAACAGTTGTACCAGCGCCGAGTTGTTTTTCCACAATCCCTGAACGATGACGTCTTTAATTTCGCTCATGATTTATTCTCCGCAGGCCGGAAGTTGAGGAAGTTGTGCCGGCAGTGTTCGGGCATACAGTCCGGCACGCTTGACGGCATTGACCACCGCACGTGGCGTAATCGTCGCCCCGGTAAACTGGTCAAAATCCCCGCCGTCTTTTTTCACGGCCCAGTGGCTGTCGTTATCACTCTGGATTTTTTTTCCGCTGAAACCGGTGATCCAGTCAGACAGACGCCGTTCTATTTTATCGCCCAGACCCGGCGTTTCATGGTGTTCCGTCACGCGAGTGCCTAAAATCGTACCGCTGAAATCGGCGCCGACCAACAACTGGATGGCACCGGAATAACCATCCGGTGCCGTCGCCTCAAGTACCGCCGCCACGGGAGTCCCGTCCTGCTCAGCGATATAAACGCGATGCTCGCCTTTGCCCAGCTCAGGGGCGCTGACCACGACGCAGCGATCCTGCAAACGGTTATTATAGCGATCGGCAGGCAAGACCTGATCAAACAGCGCCTTTTGCTGAATGGCTGCCTGTTCATCAATGGTGGTTTTGGTCAACTGGTTGATGGCGGCGGTGAGTCCGGTCGAGCCAGCGGCAAACAGCGCCAGGGTGATGCCATGTTTACGAATCGTTTTCAGCATGGATTATCCTTTGCGGTGTCCGTACACGCGCGGGCGCGTGTAGTAGTCAATCAGCGGCACCGTAATATTGGCTAACAGTACGGCAAAGGCCACGCCATCCGGATAGCCGCCGAAGCTACGGATTAACCACACCAGCAGGCCCGCCAGTGCGCCAAACACCAGACGACCGCGATTGGTCGTCGAGGCCGTCACCGGATCCGTCAGAATGAAGAATGCGCCAAGCATCGTTGCCCCACTGAGCAGATGAATTTGCGGGGAAGCCAGCGACTCGGGGACAAACAGCCAGCCCAGCGTCGCACAGACGCCCAATGAGAGCAGGAAGCTTACCGGAATATGCCAGCGAATAGCTTTTTGCTGTAGCAGAAAAACACCGCCAGCCAGCCAGGCCAGGTTGACCCACTGCCAGCCCGCACCGGCAAACATACCGTTGTAAATGGGGTACTGCATGATCTGCTCAACAGAATGACCTGCATGCAGAGAGGTTTTGAACGTATCCAGCGGCGTGGCCTGGCTTACCCCGTCAATCCCCATACGCAACGTATTCATATCACCGCCGCTGGCGGTATGCCCGGTAAAGATGACCTGCAGCGCATCGACCAGTCCCGGCGCGCTGGCGGCAATATCCTGCGGGGGCAACCAACTGGTCATCTGCACCGGGAAGGAGATTAGCAGCACCACATAACCAATCATCGCCGGGTTGAACGGGTTTTGTCCCAGACCACCATACAATTGCTTGGCAATGATCACCGCGAATACCGTACCGAGGATCACCATCCACCAGGGGGCGAGGGGAGGAATACTGACGGCCAGCAGCAGACCGGTCAGCAGCGCGGAGTTATCTTTTAAAATCGCCACTACCGGCTGTTTACGCAATCTGAGTACGGCGGCCTCCGCCAGCAGCGCACTGGCGCAGGCGAGTACGATCTGGAACAGCGTCCCCCAGCCGAAAAACCACCATTGCACGGCGATGCCTGGCACCGCAGCCAGTAAGACCAGCAGCATAATGCGCGAGGTTTGACGCTGATTATGCGTGTAGGGAGAACTTGCGATTCTGAATATCATTTATTCCTCGTTAACAACCTGCTGCTGAGCGTCTTTTTTAGCTTTTGCGCGCGCTATTGCAGCGGCAATGGCCACTTTGCGTGGGTCGACCGGTTCCAGGGAGGGGGCAGCTGGTTCGTCGCTGGCCAACTGCGCCTGTTTGCGTGCCTTCGCACGGGCAATAGCGGCCTCGACGGCGGCTTTGCGCGGATCCACCGGTTCAGCCGGTGCGGCAGGTTCGCTGCTGGCCTGCTGAGCCTGTTTGCGCGCCTTCGCGCGGGCGATAGCGGCCTCAACGGCGGCTTTGCGCGGATCCACCGGTTCAGCCGGTGCGGCAGGTTGGCTGCTGGCCTGCTGAGCTTGGTTGCGCGCCTTCGCACGGGCGATAGCGGCCTCAACGGCGGCTTTGCGCGGATCCACCGGTTCAGTTGGTGCGGCAGGTTGGCTGCTGGCTTGTTGTTCTTGCTTGCGCGCCTTCGCGCGGGCGATCGCGGCCTCAACGGCGGCTTTACGCGGATCGGCATCCACTGCGGTGACGTTCCCGGCCTGTTTTGCTCGTGCCAGCGCTTTGCGCGCTTCGCGAGCGGCTATCACCGCACTATTGTCCGGTTTTTCACCGGCTTTGATCATCACCGGTTGAGTCGCTTGCGCCTGTTTCTCTTTGACGCGAGCCAGGGCGGCGGCAATGGCATCCTGATCTTTTGCCGCAGGCCGCACGGCGGCTTTCTTGTGACGTTCCAGACGCGCCGCTTTCTCTCGCTCCAGGCGAGCCTGACGCGCTTCAAAGCGCGCTTTAGCCTCCGCCGCGCGTTTCTCTTCCTGGCTTATTGCGTAAAGCTCGGCTTTCTCCTGACGGAAATATTGCACCAACGGAATATTGCTCGGGCAAACCCAGGCACAGGCACCGCATTCAATGCAGTCGGCAATGTTATGCGCCGTGGCTTTGTCATGCTGTTGCCCTTTACTGAACCAGTAAAGCTGCTGGGGCAGAAGATCTGCCGGGCAGGCGTCGGCGCAGGCGCTACAGCGAATGCAGCCTTTCTCTTCCTGTGGTTCACCCATCTCTGTCGCTGACGGTGCCAGCAAACAGTTGGTGATCTTTACGACCGGCACATCGAGCCACGGTAGGGTGAAGCCCATCAGCGGGCCGCCCATAATCACCATCTGATCGGCAGAAGGGCAGAAACCGGCATCATTTAACAGATGTTTCACTGGTGTACCCAGCCTCGCCCAGACGTTGCCTGGACGACTGACCGCTTCACCGGTGAGGGTCACAACCCGTTCAGTAATCGGTTCTCCATCGACGATCGCGCGTTTTACCGCATACGCCGTACCGACGTTTTGCATCAGTACGCCGATGTCGGAAGAACGACCGCCGTGCGGAACCTGCTTCCCGGTCAGGATTTGGGTCAGCTGTTTTGCGCCGCCCGACGGATATTTCGTCGGGATGACACGCAGTGAGATATCCCGCGCGTCGGCCAGCACCGCACGCAGCATTGAGATGGCCTGCGGTTTGTTATCTTCGATACCGATGAGGACTTCACGAGGTTGCAGAATATGCGCCAGGATGCGGATACCCTCGACAACCTGCGCCGCACAATCCTGCATCAGCCGATCGTCGGCAGTGATATAGGGTTCACATTCCGCCGCGTTGATGATCAGCGTTTCAATTTTGTCGCCGCCACCCTTTAATTTATTGCCGGTTGGAAAGCCGGCACCGCCCAGTCCAGCGACGCCGAACTGGTGAATACGTTCGATTAGGGCTTCGCGGCTCTGCGAACGGTAATCCTGCCAACCTTCGCGTTCAATCCAGCGGTCTTCGCCGTCGGCGTCGATGATCACGCTAAGTTCAGCTAATGCCGAAGGATGCGCCGTTGAGTGGGGCGCAATGGCGACCACCGTCCCGGAAGTGGGCGCATGAACCGGGAGCATTCTTCCCCATCCACGGGTCAGCGCTTGTCCGCGCAATACGTGTTGCCCTTCGGCGACGCACAGTTCACCTTCGGCACCGATATGTTGTTTGAGCGGCATAACAAAGCGCTGCGCGAGGGGAACCTGACGCAGCGGCGTGCCGTTTGACTGGGTTTTCATTTCCGGCGGATGGATACCGCCGTTGAAATCCCAGATCTTATCTTTTCTGAAAGCAGAGAATAACTTAAGCATGTTGTTCCACGGGGATATTACGCACGGGGATCGTGTTCAAATCCCACTTCCAGCTGTCAGGTGTTTCGGCGACCGGACGCAGTTCAATGCAGTGAGTCGGGCAGGGATCCACGCACAGATTGCAGCCCGTGCACAAATCACTCATCACCGTGTGCATGGCACGCGTTGCGCCAATAATGGCGTCCACCGGGCAGGCCTGAATACACTTGGTGCAGCCGATACAGTTGGCTTCATCAATCATCGCCAGCATGCGGACCGGCGCCACATCCTGTTCATCGCCATCAATCGGCTGGGGATCCACGTTCAGCAGTTCAGCGATTTTTAACATCACTGCTTCGCCGCCAGGCGCACAGCGGTTAATTTTTTCACCCTGACTGCCAATCGCTTCCGCATAGGGGCGACAGCCGGGATAGCCGCATTGCCCACACTGGCTCTGCGGCAGAATCTCATCGATTTTTTCAACGACAGGATCATCCTCCACCGCATAACGACGGGAGGCGTAACCCAGGATAGCGCCGAACACCAGGCCCAGCAGGCTCACGGCGGCAACGGCAATCCAGATAGCATTCATTACAACTTCACCAAACCACTAAAGCCCATAAAGGCCAGAGACATTAACCCGGCAGTAATCAGCGCAATGGCGTTACCGCGAAACGGTGCCGGGACATCTGCAACGGCGAGACGCTCGCGAATCGCCGCAAACAGCACCATCACCAGCGAGAAGCCGACGGCGGCGGAAAAACCGTACAGCGCCGACTGTAAAAAGTTATGGCCGAGATTGATATTCAGCAGCGCGACACCGAGAACCGCGCAGTTGGTGGTGATCAGCGGTAAGAAAATCCCCAGCAGGCGATAGAGCGCCGGGCTGGTTTTGCGCACCACCATTTCAGTAAATTGCACCACGACCGCGATAACCAGAATAAAGGCCAGCGTGCGCAGATAAATGAGATTGAGCGGGATCAGGATCCAGGTGTCAATCAGCCAGGCGCAGATTGAGGCCAGCGTCATCACAAACGTGGTCGCAAGCCCCATCCCCATCGCGGTTTCCAGCTTTTTGGAAACGCCCATAAAAGGACAAAGCCCCAGAAACTTAACCAGTACAAAGTTATTGACCAGTACAGTTCCGACAAACAGCAGCAGGTAATCAGTCATTTTTCGGCCTGAAATAAAAAAGCCGCCTATTATCTGACAATCTACAGCAGGCGACAACAGGTTAACTGTAAGGTTATTACGGGTTCACAAAGGTCGTTTTCACACGCGAGGAACGCTTGAAATAGGGCACTAACAGTGCTGCCGCCAGCAATGGGAAGAGTAACTGACGCACAGCTAAGGCGTCGGGCACCGGTGAAAAGGCAAAAGCCTTGACCGCCAGTAAGACGGAGACCAGCAGCCAGATAATATAGTGCTTCGGCACACTGCGTCTGCGCTTAAAGAACGCAATCGTCAACCACAGGGTGTAATACCACATGGCAATCGCGGTGAGAAAAGAGACGCCCCACAACAGCAGGTTGCCGGTACTTTGCTCCGCCAGCATCGCTAACGTTTTGGGCGAGGCGAGCGCCGTAGCATACAGGAACAAGGCCAGCGACGCACTCAGCAAGGCGACTAAAAGCCAGGCCAGCGGGCCCAGTAACCAACCGCCAATGCGCTGTGCCGGTGTTGTGGTCATAAAATCTCCGGAATTGCCAGACGTACCGTTGTTTTTGGGGCAATTATTATAAAGCTTTTACCGGCAAGCGCTACTTTCTTATTGCACGTAGTGCCAGACGGATTTCGGTACCTGACCAACATCAAAAAGGCGACCGCCGGAGACCAGTTCTGCGCGGCGATGATCGGCCGCGCGATACATATTGATAATGTCATGATCGTCGGTCAGGGTGTAGTGCAGGTGGTCAAACAGCTTTTCCAGGCTTTCGAGCGAGCTAATTTTGCGAAATTTTAATAAATAATCCTGAACAGTCATAAACAGGGATCCCTATATATAAAAATAAAGCCACGAGTGGTGAAGGTAAAATAAACCTGTCCCGGTGAAAGGAACCGGCAGGTAAAGGCCGAAAAAGTATTTTCTTAAATGATGTTTGCAGTGCCAGACGACACCAGAGCGAAGGGTAACGCGCTTCGCCATCACTGGCAACAAGCGCCGGCATGGGAGGCCGCACAATTCGCTTTTTCAGATAATTTTTCGGCTTTTTCTGCAAATAATTCGGGAAAACCGACTTTCCAGGCGACATACGCCGCCTGGTGCGCTATTTCTGCTGAACAGCGGCAGTCGGTTCGGGAGGCTGATAATTATCGATATGATTGGCAACGCCAAGGAGGACCACGGACACCGCAAGAACCACCCAACCTGTTAATTCAATAAGACGATTGATGACTGACGACATTTGCTTGATTTATCCTTAAATACCGGCAGCAGATGTTACTTAGCAATAATTATCCCGGCAAGTGTTTCGGGAACGATTTCAGCGACTTTATACCGACAAACTGCCCGAAAGTGACATTTATTTGACTTAAGTTAAATAACGACCTTTATAGCCTCAGGGTTATTAAACTATTGTGAGTGGTTCATGGATAGTGTGAAATAGTCACAGACTGAAACGAGAGGCATATATATGAGTGACAACATCCGTGTAGGACTGATTGGCTACGGATACGCCAGTAAAACGTTCCATGCCCCCCTGATTGATGGCACGCCGGGACTGGAACTGGCCGTCGTTTCCAGTAGCGATGCAGCGAAAGTGAAGGCGGACTGGCCTTCCGTGGCCGTTGTCTCTGAGCCGAAGCATCTGTTTAACGACCCTAATATTGATCTGATCGTCATACCCACACCAAACGATACCCATTTCCCGCTGGCCAAAGCGGCGCTGGAAGCGGGTAAACATGTGGTGGTTGATAAACCTTTCACCGTGACACTGTCACAAGCGCGCGAACTGGATGCGCTGGCACGCAGTCTGGGACGGGTGCTCTCTGTTTTCCACAATCGTCGTTGGGACAGTGACTTTTTGACCCTGAAAGCGATGCTGGCGGAAGGCGTTTTGGGTGAGGTCGCCTATTTTGAATCGCATTTCGACCGCTTTCGTCCGCAGGTACGGGATCGCTGGCGTGAGCAAGGGGGACCGGGAAGCGGTATCTGGTACGATCTGGCACCGCATCTGCTTGATCAGGCGATCAATCTGTTCGGTCTGCCTGTCAGCATGACGGTAGATTTGGCCCAGTTGCGCCCGGGGGCACAGTCAACGGACTACTTCCATGCCACGCTTTCCTACCCGCAGCGTCGGGTGATCTTACACGGTACGATGCTGGCGGCAGCGGAGTCGGCGCGTTACATCGTGCATGGTTCGCGCGGCAGCTATGTGAAGTACGGTCTGGATCCGCAGGAAGAGCGTCTGAAAAATGGCGAGCGCCTGCCGCAAGAAGACTGGGGCTACGATATGCGTGATGGCATCGTCACACGCGTTGAAGGCGAAACACGGGTGGAAGAGACCTGGCTGACCGTGCCGGGGAATTATCCGGCGTACTATGCCGGGATCCGCGATGCGTTGAATGGTCACGGAGAGAACCCGGTACCGGCGAGCCAGGCTATCCAGATTATGGAACTGATTGAGCTGGGAATTGAGTCGGCGAAACATCGTTCGACGTTATGCCTTGCCTGATGTCTGAAAGGCCCGATGAATCACATCGGGCCTCTTTTCGCTATGCCGCCGCCACTTTTTCTCGCAGCGCCTGTTTTTCCGCCGCGTTCAGAAAGGCGATTTCCAGTCCGTTAATCTGTGCCTGACGAATCTGCTCACGGCTCAGTCCTGCTGCCGGTGCCGCAACGGTATATTCGTGAATGATATCCACTCCCTGAACCGCCGGATCGTCAGTATTCAGGCTGGCGAGGACGCCATGCTCGAGGAACGTTTTCAGCGGATGCGTGGACAATGATGCCACGGTGCTGGTCTGAATATTCGACGTCAGACAGGATTCGATGCCAATCCGTTGTTCCGCGAGGAAATCCATCAGCGCCGGATCCTCAACCGCTTTCACGCCGTGGCCGATGCGTTCCGCACCCAGTTCGCGAATGGCCTGCCAGATGCTTTCCGGACCGGCAGCTTCTCCGGCGTGCACCGTAATGTGCCAGCCTGCGTCACGCGCGCGGTTGAAATGGGACAGGAACAGGCTGCCGGGGAAGCCCAGTTCATCACCGGCAAGGTCAAGCGCGGTGATCCGATCGCGGTGCGCCAGCAGTGCTTCCAGCTCCTGTAGACACGAGGCCTCGCCGAAGGTCCGGCTCATGATGCCGATCAGTTGCGCCTGCACGCCAAAGGTTTTACAGCCTTCATGTACGCCAGCGATGACCGCTTCCACCACGCCAGCAACCGGTAGCTGATGTGTCATTGCCATGTAGCCCGGAGAAAAACGCAGTTCTACATAGTGCAGGCCATTGCGGGCGGCGTCTTCGATATTTTCAAACGCGACGCGGCGACAGGCGTCGAGGGACGCTAAGACCTTCACGCCCCAGTCCAGTTTCGACAGAAAGCTAACGAGATCCGGTTCAGTGGCCGTGACCTGTACATGAGGGATCAGCGTTTCAAGGGTTTGTGCGGGGAGGGGCAAATTGAACTGGCGGCCAAGATCCAGAATGGTTTGTGCCCGGATGTTACCATCAAGGTGGCGATGAATGTCAGTTAACGGCAGGGAATTATCAATCATGGTCGCACTCATTATTCGTATATAAAAGTGCGCGCTATTATAAAAACAAAAGCAGGAGAAAAGCTATGTTGCGCAATGATTAATTCCATTGCGCAACCGGGGTCAGCGTACCGATCGGATCGCGTTAATTAATCCGTTCACGCCTTTTTCGAGTTTTGAACGTGGACAACCGGCATTCAGTCGTACAAAACCGCGTCCTTCATCACCGTAAGTAAAGCCGGGCATGATGGCGATTTTTTCCTGCTGAATCAGCGCATTCTGCAATGCATTATCATCAACGTTTAATATCCGCAGATCGATCCACGCGAGATAGGTCGACTGCGGCACCGGCCAGTTAAGTTCAGGAAAAGCGTCGTTCAGCGTATCTGCAATGTAGCGTAGATTGTCCCGGAGATACGCCCGTAGCGCGTCCAGCCACGGCTCACCCTGTTCATAGGCCGCGATATGGGCAGTCAGTGCCAGCACGGCGGGAGAGGACAGACCGTCGCGACCTTTCAACGCGTTGAGATACGTATCACGACTGTCAGCGTCTTCAATCATCCCGTAAGCGCCGGTCAACGCCGGAATATTGAAGCTTTTGGAGCCAGAGGTAAACAGCGCCCAATTGTCACGCGCCACATTGCTCCAGGGGATGTGCGGCTGTTCGCCCCAGACCATATCCATATGAATTTCATCAGATATGACCCGCACGCCGTGACGCTGGCAGCGTTCCGCCATCGCTTCCAGTTCCTCGCGCGTCCAGACTTTACCGGTCGGGTTATGCGGACTGCATAGCAGCAAAATTTTACTTTCCGGGCGCGCCAGCGCCGCATCCAGTTTCTCTATATCGCAATGCCAGTGGCCATTGCGCTGTTCCAGTGCCACCGGAACAACATGGCGCTGATTGCCTTCGATAGCCTTATAGAACGCGTCATAGGCAGGGGTATGGAGCACCACGCCGTCACCGACAGAAGACCACTGGCGGATGAGCTGTGACACCATATAGATCACTGAAGGGCCATACACCAGCGATCCGGTATCGATACGCGTATTGTGGCGCCGGGCAAACCAGTGGGCAATCGCGCCGAGAAACGCCTCATTCTTCCAGCGACTGTAGCCCAGCACACCGTGAGCGAGGCGCTGATTCAGC
The DNA here is from genome assembly GCF_013890155.1 of Citrobacter sp. RHB20-C16. Taxonomy (NCBI): domain Bacteria; kingdom Pseudomonadati; phylum Pseudomonadota; class Gammaproteobacteria; order Enterobacterales; family Enterobacteriaceae; genus Citrobacter; species Citrobacter sp. RHB20-C16. The sequence continues at coordinate 2,353,127 of NZ_CP057630.1, forward strand.
GCCTCCAGGATGCAGGGAGCCGTCGCGAAATCCATATCAGAGATAGTAAACGGCAGCAGGTCGGCAGTGCCGAAGCGATCGGCTACGTAATCCCATTGCGTGCACCATGTACCGTGACGGTCAACAACCTGTGAAAAATCAAACATGTGCGTGTCCTTATGCCTGAACGGTGTTCATCAGACCGGCCATTTCATCTTTAACCGACTGGACCTGCGGGCCAATCACCACCTGCAGGTTATGTTGATTCAACTGCACGACACCGATGGCTCGATTGTCCTTCAGCGCCTGCACATCAACCTGCGACATATCCTTAACAGAAAGACGCAGCCGGGTAATGCAGTTATCCAGACTAACGATGTTATCCGCACCGCCCAGCGCAGCCAGAATAGCAGGTACGTTATAACCTGATTTTCCCGGCGTACCGGCAACGGCTTTTTCGATCGAGCTGGCAATCTCACTGTCACGACCCGGTGTTTTGAGGTTAAAGCGAGTGATAGCGAAGCGGAAGATAGCATAGTACACCACGAACCAGACTGCCGCGACGACCGGTACCAGATACCATTTGGTGGACAGTCCGTGGAGGATCCCAAACACCACAAAGTCAATGATATTGCCGTCAGTATTACCGATAGTCACACCCAGAACCGACATCATGGTAAAGCCCAGACCAGTCAGCAATGCGTGAATGACATACAGCACCGGAGCGACAAACAGGAACAGGAATTCCAGTGGTTCCGTGGTGCCGCCAACGACGCAGGCAATCAGACCCGAGATCAGCAGCCCTTTGATCTTGTGACGATTTTCAGGACGCGCGCAGTGGTACATCGCTAACGCCGCACCTGGCAAGCCGCCGAGAAATGCCGGCATTTTACCCTGTGACAGGAAGCGGGTGGCGCTTTCTGAGAAGCCCTGCGTGGTTGGGCAACTCAGTTGCGCCTGGAAAATGGTCAGCGCGCCGCTCACCGTATGACCGCACACTTCCTGGGTGCCCCCGGCGTCGGTAAAACGAATTAACGCCACCAGAATGTGATGCAAACCAAACGGCAACAGCAGGCGTTCGCCCGTACCAAACAGCATCGGACCAAAGTCGCCCGCACTGTTAATCATATGACCCAGACCGCTGATCCCCATCGCGAAAACCGGCCACACTAACGGGATCACCAGACCAACCAGTCCCATCACCACTGAGGAGACGATTGGGACAAAGCGGGTGCCGCCGAAGAAGGCCAGCGCATCCGGCAAACGAATGTTATGAAAACGCTCGTGCAGCATCCACACGATAATACCGGCGATTACCGCACCGAGGATCCCGGTGTCAATTGACTGAATACCGAGGATATTCTGGATGTTGTTGGCTTTCAGGACCGCCGCATCGGTGGTCGGCAGAATACCCTTTGCTGTCAGCCAGAAGTTAACGGCGAGGTTCATTACCGCGTAACCGACAAAACCGGCAAACGCCGCCACGCCTTTGTTTTCGCGCGCCAGCCCGAGCGGAATCGCAATACAGAACATCACCGGCAGGAAACTGAAGGCAAAGGAGCCAACTTTGCTCATCCAGGTAAAGATGGCCTGTAGCACCGGATTACCCAGTGCCGGAAGCAGGGTGATCACATCGTGGCTGCTTAGCGAACTGCCAATCCCCAGCATAATCCCGCAAAACGAAAGCAGCGCCACGGGCAGCATAAACGTTTTCCCTAACTGCTGGAAAAATTCCCACAGCGTAATTTTTGGTGTTGTTTTCGCCGTCATCTAACGACTCCTTGTGCAAATCCATCGGTAATGAGAAAATTTGATCAAGAAGATAAAACGTTTTATCACTTTTTAGTGCGGTGAAAATCACATTATCAGACGATATTAACGCGTATAAATAGAGGTAATAGATAAAACGTTTTATCTGTCACATTATCAGGGAGTCTGGCGTTTTTATGGCCATAGCCAAAAAAATCACTATCCACGATGTTGCACTGGCGGCGGGCGTCTCCGTCAGCACGGTTTCACTGGTACTCAGCGGCAAAGGTCGTATTTCAACCGCCACCGGCGAACGGGTGAATGCGGCGATAGAACAACTCGGTTTTGTGCGTAACCGTCAGGCTTCGGTGTTACGGGGGGGCCAGAGCGGAGTGATTGGATTGATTGTCCGCGATCTGTCGGCTCCGTTTTATGCTGAACTGACGGCGGGATTAACGGAAGCACTGGAAGCACAGGGCCGGATGGCGTTTTTGTTGCATGGTGGTCAGGATGGTGAACAACTGGCGCAGCGTTTTGCCATGCTCTTGAATCAGGGCGTTGACGGCGTGGTGATCGCCGGGGCGGCGGGCAGCAGCGATGACCTGCGCCTGATGGCGGAAGAAAAGGGCATTCCGGTGGTTTTCGCCTCGCGAGCCAGTTATCTGGACGACGTAGATACCGTGCGTCCGGACAATATGCAGGCCGCGCAATTGTTGACGGAGCATCTGATTCGTCACGGTCATCAGCGCATCGCATGGTTGGGTGGGCAGAGTTCATCATTAACGCGTGCGGAACGCGTCGGCGGCTACTGTGCGACACTGCTGAAATACGGTTTACCGTTTCACAGCGACTGGGTCATGGAATGCGCATCCAGCCAGAAGCAGGCCGCCGAGGCCATCGGCGCGTTACTACGACGCAATCCGACCATCAGCGCCGTGGTGTGCTACAACGAAACGATTGCGATGGGCGCATGGTTTGGCCTGATGCGGGCGGGACGGCAGAGCGGTGAAGTGGGGGTTGATCGCTACTTTGAGCAGCAGGTTTCATTAGGCGCCTTTGCCGATGTGGCGGAAAACGCGCTGGACGATCTGCCAATTGTCTGGGCGACAATGCCGGCGCGGGAAATGGGCTACAGTCTGGCGGAACGCATCCTGCAACGCATTGCGCGTGAGGAAAGTCACACCCGCAGTCAGACGCTATCTGCGCGACTGGTGGTGCAAGAATAAACCCCTCCGCAGAGGGGTTCTGGTGATTACGGCTGGGGCAGCACCATGCCGAACATTCCGACAAACTCCTCCAGCGGCATCTTCTTCCCGTTTAAGGTCACCTGACCATTCGCGTACTGCAGGCTGGTGCCAATGGTGTTGTCTTCAAGGGTGGTAATGCGGAACATCTGTCCCATCGCGGCCAGGCCTTTCACCTGCTGGTTGGCAAGTTTAGCGGCTTCATCCTGCTGATAACCTTCCAGACGGGCGACCTGAGTCATAAACTCAACGGCCATATCCACCGGAATCGACAGCTTACCGTCGAGCGATTTCACCGAGCGGTCGACTTCGTCGGCCAGCGTTTGCGGTTCACCTTGCGCGGTGGCCGGATCCTTCAGGAACAGGGACAAATTCAGCGCCGTTTCGCCTTTGGCATTTTTCCAGCTCAACGGCGCAATGGTAATGACCGGTTCGCCTTTCATCAACAGCGGCAGGGCACCAAAGAAAGCTTCGGTCACTTTCTGCTGATACAGTTCCGGGTTGTCCGCCACGTCCGGCTGCGATAACAGCGCCTGGGTCTGGGCATTATACTGCTGGCTAAACTGATGCCATGCCGCGCCGTCAATCTGACCGACTTTCAGCGTCAGCTTGCCGCTTCCCAGATCCTGATTCTGAACCTTGAGGCTGTTCAGGGTGTAATCCAGTTGGCTGTTGATGGTTTTACCGTCATCCACGAGATCGGTCTTCCCACTGATCTCCATGCCTTCCAGCAGCGCCATCTCTTTGCCTTCAACGGCGAGGGCCATTTTCCCAATCGTGACTTTCTGATCGCCGACGCGCTCACCAAAGCTGGCAAGCGTGCTGGAACCTTCTGTTTTCAGGTCGTTAAAGGAGAGCTGGACCTTTTGATCGTACTCGTTCACCGCATCGACCAGACCGCTCTTCGCTTCACCGGAAAGGGAAACCACGTTGCCTTCTTTATCGGCATTGAAAATAAATTCGCCGCCGCTGAAGGCGACTTTCTCCGCCCCTTTTTCGTAGTTCAGCGGTTTCAGCGACATTGCGGAACGGGTATCGCCGCTGTAGCTGATTCGCGAATTGATCTCAAAAGGCGTTTCACCTTTCGCCATCTCAAAGAGCGGTTTGCTGACGTCATTGTTGACCAGGGTCGTCTTCACCGAGGCCATCGACGGCAGAAGATTAAAGGTTTTCAGTTGCGCGAACGGGAAGGGGCCGTGATCGACGGATTCGTCAAGCACCACGCTTTGGCCAGCTTTCAGCCAGGGATTTTCTTTTCCGGCCACCGGCTTGAGCACCAACTGTAACTGGCTGCTGAAGATGCCACGCTGATAGTTCTGATAAGCGAGTTCCACGTTTGCTTCCGGCGCGGTGAGTTTAATCTGCGCATTGGCCTGGTCGACCATCTCAGCAAGATGGGTTTCCAGCTTTTTACCTGTGTACCACGCACCGCCCGTCCAGACGACGCCGAGTGCGACAATCACACCTGCAGCTACCAGCGATTTTTTCATATTGTTTATCCATAAAATGAAACCAGGCGGTAGAGACCGCCTGGCAAAGTCATAAGCCGATTACAAGCTTAGCAAGAGTAACTACAAAATTCAGTAAGTTGCTAGAGTTTGTTGTAAACCCGCGCCACACGGCCCACGCCGCTGACGCTCACCGGCGACTCTTCGGCGCTGATAAATGCCGATTCTCCCGGTTTCAGCACCAGGCGCTGCTCGCCTTTGCGTAGGATAGCTTCGCCCTCAACGCAGAAGAGTATCGCGGCGCTTTGCTGGTCAATCGCGGTTTCTTGCGCAGACAGGTCGTGCAGGGAGAACGCGAAATCATTAACCGGGATCGGGAAATCAAGTTCCGCGCCATGTTTCACCGGCGTGGTCAACAACTGGTTCGCCGGTTTTGCTTCAAACTTCACATTGGCAACCAGTTCCGGAATGTCGATGTATTTCGGCGTCAGACCCGCGCGCAGCACGTTATCGGAGTTGGCCATCACTTCCAGCGCCACACCTTGCAGATAGGCATGCGGCGTTTCGGCGAACAGGAACATCGCTTCACCCGGGTTCAGCTTCACCACGTTCAGTAGCAGAGGTGAGAAGAGGCCGCTGTCGTCCGGGTAAAACTCCGCGATAAGACGGATGGTCTGCCACGGCTCGCCTTGCTGGGTTTCCAGCGCCGCTTTCAGAATTGCCAGCGCACGGGATTTCTCCTCACCCTGCATACTTAACAGAGCGGCAAACAACTGGCTCAGCCGCTCGGCGTTGGGCTGTTCGAGAAAATGAGCGATGGCAGTGTGTGCGCCAGCCACCGGTTGCAGCAGCGAAACGATTTCAGAGAACTCGCGAAACGCGTTCATGGCAAGGAACGGGGTCAGCGCGAAGACCAGCTCCGGCTTGTGATTGGGATCTTTGTAGTTGCGCTCTGCGGCATCCATCGGGATACCGGCGGCGTTCTCTTTAGCGAAGCCAATTTCAGAATTGCGCTTGTTCGGATGCACCTGGATGGACAGCGGCTGCGCGGCGCACAGCACTTTGAACAGGAACGGCAATTCGCCGAAGCGCTCTGCCACGGCATCACCCAGCAGCGCGGATTGATTGCCGTCAATCACATCACGCAGCGAGACGACCTGACCGTTGGCATCTTCAATTTTCGAACTGCTTTTCGGGTGGGCGCCCATCCACAGCTCTGCCATAGGTAACTGCTGCGGATTCGCCAGACCATAGAGTTCCGTCAGCGCCGTTTTACTTCCCCAGGCGTAGTTCTGCACGGAGTTGATGAGTTTTTGCATGTTCAATGCCCTGTTGCAAGTTGGAAATCAGTGGGAACTTAATTCGACTATTAAAGCAAGAAACCTGTGGGAAGTAACCTGTGGGCGCAAAAAGTCGTACTTGTCTCAGTTTTTGTTAAAAAATTGTGTAGGATAGTGTAACTCGCTTTTAACGAGGGCAATGGAACATCTGCCCTGAAGCCTAAGAAAATCAGACCGAGCAGTAAGTGAGAGAACAATGTCAAACAAACCCTTTCATTATCAGGATCCTTTTCCCCTTAAAAAGGATGATACCGAATACACCCTGCTGACCAGTGAATACGTCTCCGTCGCCGAATTTGAAGGACAAGAGATCCTTAAAGTCGATCCGGAAGCGTTAACACTGCTCGCGCGCCAGGCCTTCCATGACGCCTCATTTATGCTGCGCCCCGCACACCAACAACAGGTTGCTGATATTCTGCGCGACCCGGACGCCAGCGAAAACGACAAATATGTGGCGCTGCAGTTCCTGCGTAACTCTGACATCGCGGCGAAGGGTATTTTGCCAACCTGCCAGGATACCGGCACGGCGATTATTGTCGGCAAAAAAGGCCAGCGCGTCTGGACCGGTGGTGGTGATGAGGCGGCGCTGGCGCGTGGGGTATACAACACCTACATCGAAGATAACCTGCGCTACTCGCAAAACGCCGCGCTGGATATGTATAAAGAGGTGAACACCGGCACCAACCTGCCAGCGCAGATTGACCTCTACAGCGTCGATGGCGATGAATACAAATTCCTTTGCATCGCGAAGGGCGGCGGCTCCGCGAACAAGACTTATCTCTATCAGGAAACCAAAGCGTTGCTCACGCCGGGCAAACTGAAAAACTACCTGGTTGAGAAGATGCGGACGCTGGGAACTGCAGCATGTCCGCCATACCACATCGCCTTTGTGATCGGTGGGACGTCGGCAGAGGCGAACCTGAAAACCGTGAAGCTGGCGTCGGCGAAATACTATGACGAACTGCCGACCGAAGGGAATGAACATGGTCAGGCGTTCCGTGACGTCGAGCTGGAAAATGAACTGCTGACGGAGGCGCAAAACCTTGGTTTAGGCGCGCAGTTTGGCGGCAAATACTTTGCCCACGATATTCGCGTGATCCGTCTGCCGCGCCATGGCGCATCCTGTCCGGTCGGGATGGGCGTCTCCTGCTCGGCAGATCGCAACATCAAAGCGAAGATCAACCGTAAAGGCATCTGGATCGAGAAGCTGGAGCACAATCCGGGTAAATACATTCCTGAAGAACTGCGTAAAGCGGGCGAAGGGGAAGCGGTTCGCGTTGACCTGAATCGTCCAATGAAAGCGATCCTCGAACAGCTGTCGCAATACCCGGTGTCGACCCGTCTTTCCCTGAACGGCACGATCATTGTTGCTCGTGATATCGCGCACGCTAAATTAAAAGAGCGGATGGATAATGGCGAAGGGCTGCCGCAGTATGTAAAAGATCACCCGATTTACTACGCCGGTCCGGCGAAGACGCCAGAAGGCTATGCCTCCGGTTCACTCGGTCCGACCACCGCCGGGCGTATGGATTCGTATGTTGATCAGCTTCAGTCGCAGGGCGGGAGTATGATCATGCTGGCGAAGGGTAACCGCAGTCAGCAGGTGACTGACGCCTGTCAAAAACACGGCGGATTCTACCTCGGCAGCATTGGTGGTCCGGCGGCCGTACTGGCGCAGGGCAGCATCAAGAGCCTGGAGTGCGTGGAGTATCCGGAACTGGGAATGGAAGCGATCTGGAAAATCGAAGTCGAAGATTTCCCGGCCTTTATTCTCGTTGACGATAAAGGAAACGACTTCTTCCAGCAGATTCAGACGTCGCAGTGCGCACGCTGCGTTAAGTAACGTCAGCCGCCCTTCGGGGCGGTTTTTTTTATCGCACAAACCACCAAACGGTGGTGCTGTCATCGTTGATACTCATAAGACCGCAAGCATGTGGGCAATGTCGAACATAACCTAATCAATTCATTATCTAAGGAGCAGGTCATGGTAACGGTACGCAGCGAGAAAGATTCGATGGGCGCGATTGATGTCCCGGCAGATAAACTGTGGGGGGCACAAACCCAACGTTCACTTGAGCATTTTCGGATCTCCACCGAGAAAATGCCCGTCTCGCTGATCCACGCGCTGGCGCTCACCAAGCGCGCAGCGGCAAAGGTTAACGACGATTTAGGGTTGCTGGCCGCCGACAAAGCTGCCGCCATTATGCAGGCCGCGGATGAGGTGCTGGCAGATAAACACGCGGAAGAATTCCCTCTGGCTATCTGGCAGACCGGGTCGGGTACGCAAAGCAACATGAATATGAACGAAGTGCTGGCAAACCGGGCCAGTGAGTTGTTGGGCGGCGTTCGCGGCATGGAGCGCAAAGTCCATCCAAATGATGACGTCAACAAGAGCCAGAGTTCGAACGACGTCTTCCCGACGGCAATGCATGTGGCTGCGCTGCTGGCGTTGCGCAATCATCTGGTTCCGCAGTTGCAGGTGTTGATGAAGACGCTGAACGAGAAATCAGACGCTTTCGCCGATATTGTCAAAATTGGCCGTACTCATCTCCAGGACGCCACGCCGCTGACGCTGGGACAGGAGATTTCTGGCTGGGTGGCGATGTTAGAACATAACCTGCGGCACATTGAAAACAGTCTGCCGCACGTGGCGGAACTGGCGTTGGGCGGCACAGCGGTCGGCACCGGGCTGAATACGCATCCGGAATATGCCCGTCGCGTCGCCGACGAACTGGCGGCCATCACCCAGGCTCCCTTTATCACCGCGCCGAACAAGTTCGAAGCGCTGGCGACCTGTGATGCGCTGGTTCATGCTCACGGCGCGCTGAAAGGGCTGGCGGCGTCGCTAATGAAAATCGCCAACGATGTGCGTTGGCTGGCGTCGGGGCCACGCTGTGGCATTGGCGAAATCGCCATCCCGGAAAATGAACCGGGCAGCTCGATCATGCCGGGCAAGGTTAACCCAACCCAGTGTGAGGCGCTGACGATGCTGTGTTGTCAGGTGATGGGGAACGATGTGGCGATTAACATCGGCGGCGCATCAGGTAACTTCGAACTGAACGTCTTCCGTCCGATGGTGATCCACAACTTCCTGCAATCGGTGCGTCTGCTGGCGGACGGTATGGAAAGTTTCAACGAACATTGTGCGGTCGGTATCGAACCCAATCGTGAGCGGATTAATCAGTTGCTCAATGAATCACTGATGCTTGTCACCGCGTTGAATACCCATATCGGCTACGACAACGCGGCGGAAATCGCCAAGAAAGCACATAAAGAGGGGCTGACGCTGAAAGCTGCGGCTCTGGCGCTGGGCTATCTCACCGAAGTGGAGTTTGACAACTGGGTGCGGCCAGAGCAGATGGTCGGCAGTATGAAACCAGGTCGTTAATCCGCCACATAGAGGTGCAGCCGCGGAATTATCATACGCAGCGGCTGTGCCTGCGGTTTAAAGCGATGCTGTATGTTTTCGGCATCGTAGTTCAGTAGCTCGCCAATATCCGGCATACCTGCGCCGTTTTCCATATTGATCAACGCGATAAGCGGCGTAGGGCAGGCATGCTGTACCTGCTTTTGCTCGCCTTTGTACCAGACCCGGGCAATGGGCTGGACTTTGACCGGACGCTTAATTTTGAGTTTTGCCTGTTGTGGCAGGGCGGCGATATCCTGATATTCACGCTCCAGTTTTGCCTGCCACTCCTCGCGGGTCCAGGGATGTACGCTGCGCGGCGTATTCAGACTCTTTTCCAGTTGCGCCAGTACCTCATCGCGTTGCAAATTCTTGATGATATGTTTATTCGCCCAGCCAAAACGCAACGTCGCCGGATCGTTTATCACCGTCAGCGTCCGATAGGCATTGAGCGTAATCAGCCCCGGCAGATGGCGATGGACCCATTCAAAGCGCGCCGCAGACGGCAAACCGGACTCCACGGTGACAATATGCTCAAAAGTGGTTTTCAACTGATTGATGCGCTGTACCTGATTTTCCAGCGCCGCCTGGCTGGCACTACCCACCTGATAGCACAGCACGCCCGGCAGACGCACCGCCGCTTTACTGCTACGGGTTTCGGACTGCTGCTGAATAAACAGGTGGCGATAGTGCGCCAGCGCCAACGCTTCGGCCTCTTTACCCAGATGCTGCTTCACCGCAATGGTATCCAGCGGGGCGTGCTCGGCCTCTTTGGTCACCTCCGGCAGCGAAAAGACACGGGCAATCATCAGATGATGTTCTCCGAGCGCTTGCGTTAGTTCAGCCAGCGTCTGCTCCATCTGGCGAAATGTGGTGTTCAGTCTGTCGACAAGATCGTAACGGGCCATTGCGCACCTCATTAGTTACAACATACTCAATGTATAGCACGTTATCTCACCTGCGACTACCGTGCGAATAGCGTCAGCCAGCGGTTAATTCCGGAAGTGTGTGCCAGATCGGCCAACAAAAGCTGAAGCGAGCACCACCCAGTTCACTTTCCCCGCAGCTCACCGTGCCACCCATCGCCTGGGCGATGGAATAGACAATCGCCAGACCCAGACCGCACCCGCCGGTGGCGCGGTCCCGACTCGGATCCAGACGGACAAAAGGCTCAAAAACAGTCTCCCTGGCTTCCGGGGCAATGCCCGGCCCGTCATCGTCGACGGTCAGCGTGGCGAAACGATCGCTGAGCTGCAGGCTTATCTGCACCGTGGACTGGCAGTAGCGCAGCGCGTTGTTCAGCAGATTATCCAGCACGCGCTCCATCAGTCGCATATCCAGCGCACCGTAGTTGCCCCGGGCGAGATGCGGAACCTGCAATGTCCGATCAGGATTCACGCTTTGCACATCATCAATATGCGCTGTGAGCCAGGCCGGGAGATCCGGCTCGCTAAGATGCAGTTCATTCTGCGGTCTGTCGAGGCGGGCGTAAGTTAACAGCTCCTCAATTAAGGCTTCGAGCTGTCCGATATCGCGATTGAGTGCCAGAGATTCTTGTTCCGTGAGATTTTCACTCATCTCCAGTCGGTAGCGCAGGCGAACCAGCGGGGTGCGCAATTCATGGGCAATCCCGTCGATCAGCTGTTTTTTACTGGCAATCAACGCATTGATATTGTCCGCCATCTGATTAAAAGCAATGCCCAGCCGTTCAAAACTGGAGCCGCTGTCAAAATGCAGTCGTTCACTGAGATGACCTTTACCGAACCGCTGGGCGGCGGCTTCCAGTCGCAGCATTTCCTGCCAGTGTGGACGCATCCAGATAAACACCGGAAAGGCCAATGAGATGGCGATAAACGCCATCAGCGCGATATCCAGCAGGCGCATCTGATGGAGAAAATAGAGATAGGGTACGGGACCCACGGCCAGCACGTAATGACTGCGCGGAATGCGCTGAATGAAGGTGTACTGATCGTCGAGTGCAATGATGTCGCCTTCACGCAGACGCTGCATACTCTGATCATCCAGCGTGAATTTTGTCAGTGGCTCAACGCGCAGGTCAAAAGAGAGATTGAGGTCCATCTCTTTGAGCGTTTTACCCCAGTCGCGCGGCGGGATCTCGCGTAACTCGCTGCGCATCAGATACAGCGAGCTTTTCATCAGGTCATCGAGCGACTGCCTGCCAGCCCGCTCTGCGGTGAATTTATACACCAGCCCGACCAGCAGTGTCATCACCAGAAAGCAGACAAACAGCAGGAGATAAAACTGCACGAACAGTTTCTTCATTTACATCCCCGAATGCCGTGATGGCACATCATCCCAGGCGTGCGGGGCAAACAGATAGCCTTTATTGCGTACCGTTTTAATACGATAGGGCTCAGCCGCATTATCGAGCAGTTTCTTACGCAGACGCGAAATGGCGACATCGACGCTGCGATCCATGCCGTCGTAGCTTACACCGCGCAGATTTTTCAGCAGCGCATCGCGGTCCATAATCTGACCGGCGTGCGTGGCGAGTTCCCATAGCAGCTCGAAATCCGCGGTGGAAAGTATAACCTGTTCACCACTGAGCAAAACGACACGGTTGATGGGGTCGATAGTCAGGGAACCAAAGCGCAGCGTTTTATGCGGCGTGACGGCGGCAGGCTGAATCCCTTTGCTATGGCCTGACTGATCGCTCTGTCGCAGATGCAGCCGCAGACGGGCCAGCAAGACCGCTGGCGGCGTGGTCTTCAGAATGTAATCGCAGGCGCCCATTTCCAGTGCCAGGATGTGGTTCATGTCGCTGTCCAGCGAAGTGAGGAGGACGATCGGGCCCTGCCATTGCCCTTGCAGGTCACGACAGAGAGTCATGCCGTCTTTACCGGGGAGCATAATATCCAGCAATACCAGGTCCGGCTGAACCTGGAGGATCCGCGCTTCAGCCAGATCGCCACGCGGCTCGACAATCACATCGAAATCGTGTTTAGCCAGATAGGCCGCAATGAGCGCGCCGACCTCAGGATCGTCTTCAACAAATACAATCGTGTTCATCGTCTTGATTGCCGATCAAAAACGTCAACATACACCGCCGGGGCGTTACCTTCCATTAATCTTTCCTAAACGGTGATGCTTCCGTTATGCTGGTTGCTGATGTTATTGATGTGTAAAGGCAAGGTAATGGGACTCGTGATTAAAGCCGCGCTGGGTGCGCTGGTGGTGGTGTTGATTGGGTTGCTGGCAAAAACGAAGAATTACTACATCGCAGGACTCATCCCGCTGTTCCCGACATTCGCGCTGATTGCCCATTATATCGTGGCCAGCGAGCGGGGCATTGACGCGCTAAGAACGACCATTGTCTTCAGCATGTGGTCGATTATTCCCTATTTTGTCTATCTCGTTTCGCTGTGGTATTTCACCGGTTTTCTGAAGCTGCCAGTGGCGCTGGGCGGGGCAGTGATCTGCTGGTGCCTGAGCGCCTGGCTGCTGATCTTTTGCTGGGTCAAACTGCACTAACGCAGATGACGGCCACCGTCTACGGCGAAGCTACGACCCGTCACAAAACAACTGGTTAGCAGATAATCGATTAAATCGATCACCTCCTTTTCCCCCGGAGCCGTTTTCATCAGCGATTTGTTTAGCGCCTGCTGGCGGTACTCGGCGTCATCCCCCTCGTTAAACAGGATCAGCGAAGGGGCAATGGCGTTGACCTTCACCTCTGGCGCGAGCTTGCGGGCAAATGAACGGGTCATATTATCCAGCGCCGCTTTACTGGCGGCATAAGCGATATGCTTGTCACTGCCTTTCTCCACAACGTAGTCGGTAAAGTGAATGATGTCAGCGGCGGCGTGACCATGCCCGCGTAGCATGCCTTCGAGCGCATGGTTAAGCAGATAGGGGGCATTGACGTGGATTTGCATCATACAGGCCAGGACATCAGAGAGCGGTGTTCCCGGCTTCTCTGCCATCCATGCGCTGGCATTGTGGACGATGGCGCGCAGACCGCTGGCGCGTTCTTTTACCGTATCGGCGAAGGTAAGAATGCCTTCATTGGTGGAGAAATCAGCCTGAATGCACAGGGCGCCCGCTTTGGTCAGCCCGTCAATCGCCGGATAATGCGTACGGTAACTGACGATCACCGGCTGTTTCTGGTTGATAAAGTGCCAGGCAATGGCGAGGCCGATACGGCGGCCACCACCGGTCACTAAAATGGGCAGAGGGTGTTGGGTTCCCATCGAAAAACTCCTTATGCGCCTGCGAATCAGGCTATTAGCGTCAAACGATGGGATGCGTTTACCCCACCAGCAGCCAGGTCGCCGGTACGGCGGCAACCAGCAACAGACCAATCAGAACCATTTCCTGTCGGTTCAAAACGTTATCATGCGTATGCGTCTTACGAGCATACAGGAACACCAGCAGACCCGGAGCATAAAGCACCACGGAGAGCAGCAGGTGCATCGGCCCGGAAGCATACAATAACCATAAGCCATAAATGCATGCACCGACACCTACCGCCTGATGAAGCGGACGGGGGGCGATTTTCAGCAGGAAGGCGCCGACGAGGAAATAGGGGACCAGAATCATCTCTGAGGCGATGGTCAGCAGCGTGTTGTAATCCGAACCGGTTAGCCAGATCAGCACCAGACAGACCTGAACGCAGAGGTTGGTGAGCCACAGTGAAGCCGATGGCGCGCCTTGCGCATTTTGACGGGCGAAAATCCGCGGGAAGGCTTTATGCGTTGAGGCAAGGAACGGGACTTCCGCCGCCATAATCGTCCAGCTCAGATAGGCTCCACAAACGGAGACAATCAGACCCGCCGCAATGATAATCTCACCCCACGGCCCCATCATTTTGACCATCAGACCTGCCATTGACGGGTTACGGATCTCCGCCAGTTCCGGGCGGGCAACTACGCCAAGCGAGAGCAGAGTGACCAGCAGATAAACGGCAAGCGCAGAGAGCACCGCTAACAGCGTGGCGCGACCGACATCATGTTTGTTACGCGCCCGCGCCGAGACGACGACCGCGCCTTCCACACCGATGAATACCCACAGCGTGATGAGCATCGTGTTCTTAACCTGTTCCCAGACCGGGACACCCAGCGCGAGGCCGGTAAAGTCGAGGCTGAAAACCTCAAGCTTAAACGCCATAAAGGCCAGCAGGATAAACAGACCGAGCGGCAGCAATTTCGCCAGCGTTGCCACCAGGTTGATGCTGGCCGCCGTTTGTACGCCGCGCAGCACCAGAAAATGCACCACCCACAGCAGAATCGACGCACCGACGATCGCCTGCCAGGTATTGCCGTCGCCAAACAGACGCCACTCCGGCGTATCGGTGAAGAAACTGAGAGCAGAGAAGACAATGACCAGATAGGAGACGTTGGCAATCACCGCGCACAGCCAGTAGCCCCAGGCCGAGCAGAACCCGATCAGCTCACCGAAACCTTCGCGGGCATAGGTGAAGATGCCGCCATCCAGTTCGGGACGGATACGGGTCAGGATTAGCATGGCAAACGCCAGCAGCAATATCCCGGCCCCGGTAATCGCCCAGCCAATAAGTAACGCCGACGGGCTGGCGACAGCGGCCATATTCTGCGGCAGACTGAAAACACCTGCGCCAAGCATTGAGCTTAAAACCAGCGCGGTGAGAGCGCTCAGTCCCAGTTTCTTTTCCATGGTTATCCCGTGGTACAAACGATCGATGGAGAATAATTATTGTGGCAAAGCGCATAAAAATGGTGAAAGCCACTAAGGCGCGGGATTTTACGGAGAGAAGAGACTGCATGCAATGATCAGAGGAAAATTTGTGCCTGATAAAGCGAAAGGCGGCATAAAGCCGCCTTATTTTATGACCGGAGAGCCTTATTTATACAGATCGGCGCTGATGGTCATGTTGTTACCACGTTCCTGCCACTGGCGGGTAATGTGGTAATACTTAGCCCCTTGCTTCGCTGCACGCTTGGCAACCTGGTAAGAGACTTCAGTCATGCTGCTGTAGTTGCCGGTGAACTTGATGCTGTCGAACGGCACCATCATGGCCGCCGTGGCTTTGTTCAGCTCTTCAACTTTGGTGCCATCCGGAAGAGTGACAGTGTAACGCCCACCTTTCGTGGATTGCGTTTCGAAGAAACGTCCAACTTCAGAACTCGGCGACGCGGTAGTTGCAACGCCAGGAATTTCGACGTTTTTCGCCGCTTCTCCACCAGCAGCTAACGCTGCGCGACCGGCATCGGAATCCGCCGGGATCGCGTCAGGGCTCTGCACCACGCGTTTCTTCGCATCTTTTTTATAGATAAAAGCTGTAATGCGCTGGTTACCGCCCTGGTTCGCATCGATCTGACGCACGATGTAGAAGGCGTAAGCGTCTTTTTCTTTTGCCGCTTTGGTGATGGCATCATTCACTTCCGGCTGGCTGCGGTAGAAACCCTGTACCGTAACGGTATCATACGGTTCCAGCATGACGGCTTCTGATTTTGGCAATTCAACCACGCCATTGATCACGCGGTTCTTGCTGGCTTCCGCTTTCTCGGCGTCGGCTTTGTAGAAGTCTGCAACAACACGCCAGTTACCGCTGTTACCAAAATCAGATGTATCGACAACATAAAATGAGGCGGCGCCTTCTTTATCTGCGCGGCGGTTAACGGCCTTCACCGCATCGCCAATCGCATTAAAACGGCCTGTGACCGTGACACGGTCGTAAGGTTTCAGTGCTGCCGCTTGCTCCGGCGTCAATTCTGTTGCTGCGTTTACGGAAAAAGCCGTCGCAGAAAGAAGTGCGGACGCCAGGAGTGTGTTCTTAAGCTTCATAAAAATAATCCTTCGCCTTGCGCAAACCAGGTACTGGTATTGTTATTGACTAGAAACGTGGCTGATTATTGCATTTAAACCCGGTGACTGTCTGCGTGATTTTTCAATCGACACAGCAGATGAGGTCACAAGGTCGATAACAAATTATGATATGTCGAAAAAATGGTCATTTCACAGTAAAAACTGATGAACGTACTGAATTTTATAAGTTAATTTAATGTTAATTAGTTGATCTGCCGTGGCGCTTAATCATGTTTTGCCGCATCGTATGAGCGATTTATGGGCCTTTCACCACGAATTGAAGGTCATTATCCCGGTCAGAAGGCTGAATCGTTCCTGTTTTGCTGATAACCCGACAAATACTGTTTTTTGGCGCTAGATCACAAGCGCTATTTTCAGTACGTTATAGAGAGTTTGTTACTGTTTTATTTTTCCGGGGTAACCTATACCTCCTGCGTGAAATTGCCTGCGCAATTCCACGTTAACTGACAAACCATCATCAAAAATACCGATGGAAGGGAACATTATGCGAATTGGCATACCAAAAGAACGGTTTACCAATGAAACCCGCGTAGCAGCGACGCCGAAAACGGTTGAGCAACTGCTGAAGTTGGGTTTCACCGTCGCGGTTGAGAGCGGCGCGGGTGGACTGGCGAGTTTTGACGATAAAGCTTTTGTAGAAGCGGGCGCGGAAATTGTCGATAGCAGCGCTGTCTGGCAATCAGAGATCATTCTGAAGGTTAACGCACCGGAAGATGCAGAAATTCCGTTACTCAATCCGGGCACCACGCTGGTCAGCTTTATCTGGCCTGCGCAGAATCCAGAGTTAATGCAAAAGCTCGCCGAGCGTAATGTGACGGTGATGGCAATGGATTCTGTACCGCGTATTTCACGTGCGCAGTCGCTGGATGCATTAAGCTCGATGGCAAACATTGCCGGTTATCGGGCGATTGTGGAAGCCGCGCACGAGTTTGGCCGCTTCTTTACCGGGCAGATCACCGCTGCGGGTAAAGTCCCTCCAGCCAAAGTGATGGTGATCGGGGCCGGTGTTGCTGGTCTGGCCGCCATAGGCGCTGCGAACAGCCTGGGCGCGATTGTGCGTGCCTTTGACACCCGTCCGGAAGTGAAAGAACAGGTCCAGAGTATGGGCGCTGAATTCCTCGAACTGGATTTCAAAGAGGAAGCGGGAAGCGGTGACGGTTACGCCAAAGTGATGTCTGAAGCGTTTATCAAAGCGGAAATGGCGCTGTTTGCTGCGCAGGCAAAAGAGGTCGACATTATTGTCACCACCGCGCTGATTCCGGGTAAACCAGCACCGAAACTGATCACCCGCGAAATGGTTGATTCCATGAAAGCGGGCAGCGTGATTGTCGATCTGGCGGCGCAAAACGGCGGGAACTGCGAATACACCGTCGCCAATCAGGTCACG
The DNA here is from genome assembly GCF_013890155.1 of Citrobacter sp. RHB20-C16. Lineage (NCBI taxonomy): Bacteria > Pseudomonadati > Pseudomonadota > Gammaproteobacteria > Enterobacterales > Enterobacteriaceae > Citrobacter > Citrobacter sp. RHB20-C16. Next base: position 2,370,505 of record NZ_CP057630.1, read on the forward strand.
ACCACGGCCAACGGCGTTAAGGTGATCGGTTATACCGACTTGCCAGGGCGTCTGCCGACACAGTCTTCACAGCTGTACGGCACCAACCTTGTTAATCTGCTTAAACTGCTGTGCAAAGAGAAAGACGGCAATATTACCGTTGATTTCGACGACGTGGTCGTGCGTGGCGTCACGGTCGTGCGTGACGGCGAAATTACCTGGCCGGCGCCGCCGATTCAGGTATCTGCTCAACCGCAGGCCGCTGCGAAAGCCGCACCGGCTGCAAAAGAGCCGGAAAAACCGGCATCGCCGTGGCGTAAATACGCGCTGATGGCGCTGGTGATCATTCTGTTCGGCTGGCTGGCAGACGTCGCGCCGAAAGAGTTCCTCGGTCACTTTACGGTGTTCGCACTGTCTTGCGTGGTAGGCTACTACGTGGTCTGGAACGTCTCTCATGCTCTGCATACGCCGCTGATGTCCGTGACCAACGCCATTTCGGGGATCATCGTGGTTGGCGCGCTATTGCAGATTGGCCAGGGCGGCTGGGTTAGCTTCCTGAGCTTCATCGCGGTCCTGATTGCCAGCATCAATATTTTCGGTGGCTTCACCGTGACTCAGCGCATGCTGAAAATGTTCCGGAAAAACTAAGGGGTAACACATGTCTGGAGGATTAGTTACAGCTGCATACATTGTTGCCGCGATCCTGTTTATTTTCAGTCTGGCGGGACTTTCAAAACATGAAACGTCTCAGCAGGGTAACAACTTCGGTATCGCCGGGATGGCGATTGCGCTGATTGCCACGATTTTTGGCCCGGACACCGGCAACGTTGCCTGGATCCTGGTGGCAATGATCATCGGCGGCGCGATTGGTATTCGTCTGGCGAAGAAGGTTGAAATGACCGAAATGCCGGAACTGGTGGCGATTCTGCACAGCTTCGTCGGCCTGGCTGCGGTACTGGTCGGCTTCAACAGCTATCTGTATCACGAAGCGGGCCTTGAGCCGATTCTGGTTAATATTCACCTGACCGAAGTGTTCCTTGGCATCTTTATCGGTGCGGTGACCTTTACCGGTTCAGTGGTGGCATTTGGTAAGCTGCGCGGCAAGATCTCTTCTAAACCGCTGATGCTGCCGAACCGTCACAAAATGAACCTCGCGGCGCTGGTGGTCTCTTTCCTGCTGCTGGTGGTTTTTGTCCGTACCGAAAGCGTTGGCTTGCAGGTCCTGGCACTGCTGGTGATGACCATTATTGCGCTGGCGTTTGGCTGGCACCTGGTGGCGTCCATTGGCGGGGCGGATATGCCGGTCGTGGTCTCCATGCTGAACTCCTATTCGGGTTGGGCGGCAGCGGCGGCGGGCTTCATGCTGAGCAACGATCTGCTGATCGTGACCGGTGCGCTGGTGGGTTCTTCCGGTGCGATTCTGTCTTACATCATGTGTAAGGCGATGAACCGCTCGTTCATCAGCGTGATTGCAGGGGGCTTTGGCACCGATGGTACAGCGTCCAGTGGTGATGAAGAAGTGGGCGAACACCGTGAGATCAGCGCAGAAGAGACTGCGGATATGCTGAAAAACTCGCATACGGTGATCATCACCCCGGGATACGGCATGGCGGTGGCGCAGGCACAGTATCCGGTCGCGGAAATTACCGAGAAGCTGCGCGCGCGCGGTATCAAGGTACGTTTCGGCATCCACCCGGTGGCAGGTCGTCTGCCTGGTCACATGAACGTACTGTTGGCGGAAGCGAAAGTGCCTTACGACATCGTGCTGGAAATGGACGAGATCAACGATGATTTCGCCGATACCGACACCGTGTTGGTTATTGGCGCGAATGATACCGTGAACCCGGCGGCGCAGGACGATCCAAACAGTCCTATCGCTGGGATGCCGGTGCTGGAAGTGTGGAAAGCGCAGAACGTAATTGTCTTCAAACGTTCGATGAATACCGGCTACGCCGGTGTGCAGAACCCGCTGTTCTTCAAAGAGAACACCCATATGCTGTTTGGCGATGCCAAAGCCAGCGTGGATGCGATTCTGAAAGCGCTGTAATCCGTTGTTCTGTTGAAACGGCCTCTGCGGAGGCCGTTTTTACGTCGGTCACATTTTATTTGCATCGCCTAACAGAATGGCAATACTTTGCCCACCAATGGATTGTTCCAGCGCAATCTTGACGATAATGGTCAGCGGTACCGAAAGCAGCATCCCCACCGGACCCAGCAGCCAACCCCAGAAGATCAACGACAGAAACACCACCAGCGTAGAGAGCCCCAGACCGCGTCCCATGATGCGTGGTTCAAGGATATTGCCGAACACCAGGTTGATGATCAGATAGCCCGCCAGCACCACCAGCGCATCGTACAGGCCGCCAAACGCCAACACCTGAATGATGGGCGGGATCGCCGCCAGCACTGAACCAATGTTTGGGATATAGTTGAGTGCAAAGGCCAACAACCCCCAGATAAAGGCGAATCGAACGTCCAGTGCCGACAGCATGCCCCAGACCACCAGTCCGGTGACCAGACTGATTGCCGTTTTCAGCACCAGATAGTGCGATACGCTATCAATGGCGCGCTGAATGGCGGCCATCCCCTCGACCGGACGGACCATAATCTGCTGGAATTTAGTGGGGAGTTGCGGCACTTCCAGCAGCATAAAGACCACTGTCAGCAGGAGTAAAAATATCGATGACATGGCATTGGTTAATTGCGCCAGCAAATTGGTGATCAGGGTCATCGCCGCGTTGGGGTCAATATACTTCACCATCTCATCCACTGAGACGCCGATGCCTAAGCGGACCAGCCAGGGCTCGAGGTTTTTCAGCGGAATGACCAGTGAGGAACGATACTGGGGCAGGGTGCGCGCCAGTTCGTTGAGGGACGTTCCGAGGTAAGCCAGCAGTAACACCATCGCCATGACGATGATGATCACCAGCAAGGATATCGCCAGCACGCGCGGAACGCGCAGTTTCACCATCCGCTGTACCAGCGGGCTGAGGACGACGGCAATAAATAACGCCAGAATAAATGGCACAATAATATCCGCCGCAAAGCGGATACCGGTAAGAATGATCACCAGCATTCCCAGCATAATGACGATCTTAAGACCGTTCAGCGTGATGATTGGTTTTGCCATGGAGCGTCCTGTATTTTTCTGCTTGCCGCGTATAATAATGTGATTGTGGTCGAATCGTCCTGTGAAAAATCAAACGATTCGGGTAAAGAAGTGAAAAGGTTTTGAGTTAATTCCTGGCCTATGATACAAATCAGGCGTGTTCAACTACCGAGGACAATTATCATCCGCGATGACGAGAAGCAACACTGCGGATAATTGTAATATTATGGACAATATGTTCAGGACGTTTTTTTCTACACAAATTCTTCTTCGCACTTCCTCCTCTTTCCTGCTTGCAGGTGAGCAGCACTGGCGCAACGCGCTTTAGTCCCTTCTTCTGTTCGAGCTGACGCTACGCGTCTGGCTAACTGATTTTATTTTCTGGTTTGCAGCGTTGTGCAAGCCCACAGGATTATATTCTCAAGCAGGAGAAGCACCATGTTTTACTGGATTTTATTAGGTCTGGCGATTGCCGCTGAAATTACCGGCACATTGTCGATGAAATGGGCAAGCGTAAGCGATGACAACAGCGGGTTTATTTTAATGCTGGTGATGATCGCCGCCTCGTATATTTTCCTCTCTTTTGCCGTTAAAAAAATCGCCCTCGGTGTGGCTTACGCATTGTGGGAAGGGATCGGTATTTTATTTATTACGCTGTTTAGCGTGTTGTTATTTGATGAGCCGCTGTCGGTCATGAAAATTGCCGGTCTGGCAACGCTGGTAGTGGGGATCGTGTTGATCAAATCCGGTACCCGCAAGGCGCGTCAGTCAACGAAAGAGGTGACCCATGCAACAGTTTGAATGGGTTCACGCCGCCTGGTTAGGGATGGCGATCGTGCTGGAAATTATCGCCAACGTCTTTTTAAAATTCTCTGACGGCTTTCGTCGGAAATTGTACGGTATTCTCTCGCTGGTCGCGGTACTCGCCGCCTTCAGTGCGCTTTCACAGGCGGTAAAGGGCATTGACCTGTCCGTTGCCTACGCGCTGTGGGGGGGATTTGGTATCGCCGCGACGCTGGCTGCCGGATGGATACTGTTCGGGCAACGTCTGAATCATAAAGGCTGGATCGGCGTTGTGCTGCTGCTGGCTGGCATGGTGATGATTAAACTGGCCTGATGAATCGCTGCCCGCGATTCGCGGGCAGCACGATGCGCCTTATTGTTCCCCGGCCAGCGCATCCAGCTTTTCCCGAAATCCCGTCACCGAGATCGCCCGGTTATCTGCGCGCCAGCGATCTTTCGCCGCCGGGGCGGAACTCTGAACGCCGATTAACTGCCAGCCCGCCTCGGTTTTCAGCATCAGCGGTGAACCGCTGTCGCCCGGCAGCGTGTCGCACTGGTGAGATAACACCGAACTTTGCGCCCAGCCGGTGACGATACAATCCTGGTGAGAATAGAGTGTATCCAGATGATCTTCCGGATACCCCGACTGCGTGACCTTGCGTCCGGCCTCTTTGAGTGCGGCGGTTAGTGCCGCTTTATCGCCCTCAAACAACGGTAACGGCGTGATGCCGGAAGGGGGATAGCGCAGAACGATCAGGCCAAAGTCCCAAGACGCGGCTGCCGGTGGCACAATCCAGCCGTCGCCATCGGGCTTCAGACGTTTTCCCAGACCGGGATCCACCCGGCCTTCAATACCGTGAATTTCATAACGCCAGAGACCTTTTTTCGAGACAAAACGCAGGACGACGGCTTTATCCGGTTTCCCTTTTGGCGGCGTTAACAAGCAATGTCCGGCAGTGAGCGCCAGATGTGGGGAGATGAGCGTTGCGGTGCAGAGGTTACCGCTGGCGGTTTCCAGTTGTCCGATGGCATCCCACGGCGATTGAGTCGGATCGCTTACCGGCGCGCGATCGTCCTGACCAAAAAATAACGTTTTGATTTCACTGGTCCCGGTATCCGCGTCAGGCTTATCCGCATGCGCAATACCCGATGAAAAGCACAACGAACCCAGTAATACAGTAACGGTTTTACGCATATCACACTCTGTGTGGGTAATTATGATTATTAAAAGAGAACCCTCAGTAATTACTATAGACGTAACGGCGTAAAAGTGAGAGAAAAATCAGAGTACTACGATCAGGAAAGATAAAAGCGGGCGGCTATGAGCGCACATAAAATAAGCGTGATAAGGATGAACTCAAAGCGATAACGGCGCACCATGTTACCCTCCGAAAAGGACGGCGCTAAACCGGGAAAGCGTTCAGCGCCGTTGAAGAATGGCGCAAGGGTTCGCGCCAGTTTACACAGTCAGGATTTAAGCAGCCGGTTGAGCGGCAGGTTTAGCGGCCGGTTTCTGGCTGTGTTTTTTGGTGTGCTTTTTAGCGGCTTGAGCTTTCTGTTCAGGGGCCTTTTGCTCAGTCGTGGCTTTGGCTTTTTTCACGTGTTTTTTCGCGGCCTGCGCTTTTTGTTCTGGCGCTTTCTCGGTAGTCGCTTTGTGATGTTTTTTATGATGTGTGGTTTTGGCCGGCGCCGCTTTTGCAGCAGGCGCTGCAGCCGGTGCAGTTGATGTAGTGTCAGCCGCAAACGCCGCAGAAGACAGACCCATAGCAGCGGCAACAACCAGAGCTAATACTTTTTTCATTCTCATACCCTCGATTTGGTTTTTCATTCAACCCCACTGCGGGGCCGTTGAAATCACTATATCGCTGGATGCTGTGCGCTTCCGTGAGTCATTGGTTTCGGCGTGTAACGATATGTACAACGCCGGGCGCAGCGGCCCGGCGAGGGGATTTACAGATAGCGAGATTCAAGATGGGCGCGGAAATGACGGCTGCTCAATGCTTCTCCGGTAGCCTGAGTAATCAACTGCGCCGTGGTAAAGCGACTGCCGTGCTGCCAGATGTTCTGTTGCAGCCAGTCAAACAAGGCGCTGAAATCGCCGCCTGCAATCTGCTGACTAAGATCCGGCAATGCGCGATTCGCGGCGCTGAACAACTGTGCGGCATACATCGCGCCCAGCGTGTAAGAAGGGAAGTAACCAAACCCGCCGTCCGTCCAGTGAATGTCCTGCATGCAGCCGTCGCGATAGTTCCCTTTTGTTGACAGGCCCAGCCAGGTCTGCATTTTTTCGTCCCACAGCGCCGGAATGTCGTCCACCTCAATATCGCCATTGATCAATGCGCGCTCAATCTCATAGCGCAGGATGACGTGCGCCGGGTAGCTGACTTCATCCGCATCCACGCGGATAAAACCGGGTTTCACTCGCTGGTTCCAGGCAATGAAATTTTGCTCTTCAAAGGCAGCCTGATCGCCAAAATGACGCTTCACGGCAGGTAGCAGCCGCCTTAAAAATGCATTGCTGCGTCCTACCTGCATTTCAAAAAACAGACTCTGGGATTCGTGGATCGCGGTGGAGCGGGCAAGGGCGACGGGCTGACCCAGCCAGTTACGCGGCAGGTTTTGCTCATAGCGGGCGTGGCCGGTTTCGTGGATCACGCCAAACAGGGCGCTGAGTAATTCGTTTTCGTCATAGCGCGTCGTGATGCGCACATCTTCCGGCACGCCGCCGCAGAAGGGATGTGCGCTGATGTCGAGGCGACCGGCATTAAAATCGAAACCGAGTACAGACATTGTCTCCAGTCCCAGTTCGCGCTGAACGGCAGTCGGGAAGGGGCCAACAGGGGCAATCAGCGACTGCGGCGACTGGCGGGCAACCACGCGGTTGAGCAGATCCGGCAGCCACGATTTGAGATCGGCAAACAGGCCGTCCAGCTGTGCGATGGTCATGTCCGGCTCGTAAATGTCCAGCAGCGCGTCATAGGGAGAACAACCTTTCACGTCGGCGCGCAGTCTGGCCTCTTCGCGGCTCAGTTTCACGACTTCTTTTAAATTCGCAGAGAATCCCTGCCAGTCGTTGGCAGGACGCTGACTGCGCCAGGCGTGCTCACAGCGACTGCCGGCGAGAGATTTGTCCTCCACCAACGACTCCGGTAACAACGCGGCCTGGGTATGCAGACGCGTCATTTCCCGCAGATTGGCCTGTTCCACATCATTGAGATCCTCCTGGGCGGCAGCGGCAAGCCATTGCGCCACTTTCGGTTCGGTCAGGATTTGATGTTCCAGAACGCTCAGTTCCGCCAGCGCTTCACCCCGCGCCGCACTGCCACCGGGTGGCATCATGGCGAACATATCCCAACTGGCGATGGCGGAGAGGTGCGAGAAGCGAGAGAGACGCAGGAAGGTGCGGGTAAGTTGTTGATAGTTTTTGTTGTCCATGTAACCTCTTCGACGTAACAGGCGGGTTGAGTTCCCCCACCATAATGGGTAGTTATGTTTATCGATAGCCTTTTTTATAGTAGCCAACGGGAACATCGTACCCGTTCAATAACAATAAACACACACAGCAAAATGAATCCACTCCACTGGGTTGTCTTTGCTCTTCTGGCACTGGATGCCGTCAGAGAATTGATGGGCTTTTCATCAATCTTAGGAATGTGGTAACCACTGTTGGTTGAGAGGCGAGAAGCCCGGTGAGCCCGGGCTTTTCTTTCAGACTAGACGTGAAGACGGTGATGCAGTCGTGTGCCGACCAGAATAGCCAGTACCAGCATAATCGCGATAAATCCCCCAACGCCGTTCCAGCCATAGTTATGCCAGAACACACCGCCGAGCGTACCGGCGATACTGGACCCCAGATAATAGCTGAACAGATACAGCGAAGAGGCCTGGCCTTTGGCGCGACGCGCACGCGGCCCTATCCAGCTACTGGCCACCGAATGCGCGCCAAAGAATCCGGCTGAAAAGAGCAGCATTCCGGCGAAAATCAGCCACAGCGAACTGAACAACGTCATTAACAAACCGAACAGCATCACGACGGTGGAAAAGAGCATCACCGGACCGCGCCCGTAACGTACCGTCATCGAACCGGCCTTCGGTGAACTCCAGGTTCCGGTCAGATAGGCGACGGAAAGCAAACCGACCACAGCCTGACTGAGTTCCCACGGTGAAAGCATCAGACGATAGCCGATGTAGTTAAACAGGGTGACGAACGACCCCATCAACAGAAAGCCTTCGGCAAACAGCAGCGGCAGTCCCTGGTCGCGCCAGTGGATCCGGAAATTAATAAACAGCGTTTTGGGGCGCAGCGACGTGGGCCGGAAGTGGCGTGATTCTGGCAGTATTTTCCAGAACATCAGGGCTGATGCCAGCGCAAAGCAGCCAATAGCAGCCAGCGCAATACGCCAGCTAAAGAAATCGGTAAACACGCCGCTAATCAGACGTCCGCTCATCCCGCCAATCGAGTTGCCGCTGATGTACAACCCCATTGAAAATGCGACAAAACTGGGGTGAATCTCCTCACTCAGATAGGTCATCCCGACCGCCGCCACGCCGCTGAGTGAAAGGCCGATCAGCGCGCGCATCACCAGAATGCCATGCCAGCTGGTCATCATTGTCGAGAGCAACGTACAGCAGGAGGCGAGCAGCAACGCGGTCACCATCACCGGCTTGCGCCCGATGGCATCCGAAAGCGGACCGGTAAACAGCAGACCAACGGCTAACATTCCGGTGGAGATCGACAGTGAAATACTGCTGCTGGCGGGAGATACGCCAAACTCATGGGACAACACCGGCAGAATAGGCTGGACGCAGTACAGCAGGGCGAAAGTCGCCAGTCCGGCAGAAAAGAGCGCCAGCGTGACGCGCATAAAGGCAGAAGTACCGCGTTGAATAAACTGAACCGGCTGAGAAATGCGTTGGTCGTCAATATCGCTCGCCGTCGCGTCATTGACAGTAGTTGTACGACTCACTGGAAATCCTTGCGCAACAAACCCGTGTTTTGAGGGGACGGGCATAACCTTGTTGAGTAGAGTAGGAAAATCTCATTATTCTGTCTAATATATTAATAGTCTCAAATAATACGTTTAAAATATGAATATTGAACTGCGTCACCTTCGTTACTTTGTTGCCGTGGCGGAAGAACTGCATTTTGGGCGCGCCGCAACCCGACTGAACATTTCGCAGCCACCGCTGAGCCAGCAAATACAGATGCTTGAGCAGCAGGTCGGCGCGCGCCTGCTCGCGCGAACTAACCGTAGCGTCGCCCTGACCGCCGCTGGCAAGCAATTTCTCGCCGACAGTCGGCAGATCCTCGGGTTGGTCAATGATGCCGCCGCCCGTGCGGAGCGTCTGCATCAGGGGGAAGCCGGAGAGTTGCGCATCGGTTTTACCTCGTCGGCACCGTTTATCCGCGCGGTGTCGGATACCCTGTCGCTGTTCCGCCAGAAATACCCGGATATGCATTTGCAGACCCGCGAGATGAACACCCGCGAACAGCTGGCGCCGTTGAGCGAAGGGGCGCTGGATCTGGGCCTGATGCGCAATACCCCGTTGCCAGAGAGCTTGCATCATGAGGTGATTTTGCATGAACCGCTGATGGCGATGATCCCCAGGGTTTTCCCGCTTTCGCAAAAGCCGGTGGTGACGCTGGCCGAACTGGCGAAAGAGCCGTTTGTCTTCTTTGACCCGCACGTCGGAACGGGTCTTTATGACGATATTCTCGGCATGATGCGCCGTTACCAGTTGACGCCGGTGATTACCCAGGAGGTCGGTGAGGCGATGACGATCATTGGGCTGGTCGCTGCCGGATTAGGGGTGTCGATCCTTCCGGCCTCGTTTAAAAAAGTGCAGCTCAATGAGATGTGTTGGGTACCGATTGCGGAAGACGATGCGGTTTCGGAAATGTGGCTGGTCTGGTCGGCGCATCATGAACCAAGCCAGGCGGCGCTACGCTTTCGTCAGCAATTAATTCAGGCCGTCAGGAACGCTTAAATTCATTTAATAACGGCTGAAAATGTGCAGTTAATCACACGGCTAAGTAAAAAGTTGACGTTGTGTATTGAAGTGCTTCACCATAGCCTACAGATTATTTCGGAGCGCGAAAATAAAGGGAGTCAGAGGTGGTTGCTGATAGTCAGCCTGGGCACATCGATCAAATAAAGCAGACCAATGCGGGCGCCGTTTATCGGCTGATTGATCAGCTGGGACCGGTATCGCGTATTGATCTTTCGCGTCTTGCGCAACTGGCACCCGCCAGTATCACGAAGATTGTGCGTGAAATGCTGGAAGCGCATCTGGTCCAGGAACTGGAAATTAAAGAAGCCGGGAGTCGCGGACGCCCGGCAGTGGGGCTGGTGGTGGAAACCGAAGCCTGGCACTATCTGTCCCTTCGCATCAGTCGTGGAGAAATCTTTCTCGCCCTGCGCGATCTCAGCAGCAAGCTGGTCGTAGAAGACTGTCTTGAACTGCCGCTCAACGATGAAACGCCGTTGCTGGCGCGTATTGTCACGCTGGTCGATCAGTTTTTTATTCGTCATCAGCAGAAGCTCGAACGTCTGACTTCCATTGCCATTACCTTACCCGGCATTATCGATACCGAGAATGGGATCGTGCATCGTATGCCGTTTTATGCCGATGTGAAAGAGATGCCGCTCGGTGATACGCTGGCGCAGCACACCGGCGTGCCGGTCTACATTCAGCATGATATCAGCGCCTGGACGATGGCAGAGGCGCTGTTTGGCGCGTCCCGCGGTGCGCGCGATGTCATTCAGGTGGTCATCGATCATAACGTTGGCGCCGGGGTGATTACCGACGGTCATTTACTGCATGCGGGTAGCAGCAGCCTGGTGGAGATTGGCCACACCCAGGTCGATCCTTACGGAAAACGCTGCTACTGTGGCAACCACGGCTGTCTGGAAACCATCGCCAGCGTGGAAAGTGTGCTGGAGCTGGCGCAACTGCGACTGGCGCAATCCATGAGCTCTTCGCTTCACGGCCAGCCGTTGACGGTCGATTCGCTGTGTCAGGCGGCGTTGCAGGGCGATTTGCTGGCAAAAGACATTATCAGCGGCGTGGGAACCCACGTTGGCCGTATCCTTGCCATTATGGTCAATCTGTTCAATCCGCAAAAAATCCTGATTGGATCGCCGCTCAGTAAAGCCGCAGACGTGTTGTTTCCGGCGATTGCGGACAGCATCCGCCAGCAGGCGCTACCGGCCTACAGCAAAAATATGGTCGTTGAGAGCACACAGTTTTCTAATCAGGGGACAATGGCGGGAGCCGCGCTGGTAAAAGACGCGATGTATAATGGTTCTTTGTTGATTCGTCTATTACAGGGTTAACATTTTTTAACTGTTCTACCAAAAATTGCGCTAACTCAAGCTGATTCCACCGGGCATACCTTAGACTTTCTCCACTGTATTATTTTCCTGGCTTATATTTTCGAAGCATAACGGTGGAGTTGGTGATGCTGAAGCGTTTCTTTATTACAGGTACAGACACTTCTGTTGGGAAGACGGTTGTTTCCCGCGCATTGCTACAAGCGTTAGCGTCGGGGGGGAAAAGCGTTGCAGGATATAAACCGGTTGCGAAAAGCAGCAAAGAGACGCCCGAAGGGTTGCGCAACCGGGATGCGCTGGTGCTGCAAAGCGTGTCGACGTTGGAATTACCCTATGAGGCGGTTAACCCCATCGCCCTGAGCGAAGATGAAAGTAGCGTGGCCCACAGTGGCCCAATCAATTACACCTTGCTTTCTAACGGGCTGGCTAGCCTGAGCGAAAAGGTTGATCATGTCGTGGTTGAAGGCACGGGTGGCTGGCGCAGCCTGATGAACGATCTGCGTCCACTGTCCGAATGGGTGGTGCAGGAGCAGTTACCGGTGTTGATGGTGGTCGGTATTCAGGAAGGCTGTATTAACCATGCGCTGCTGACGGCTCAGGCGATCGCCAATGACGGTTTACCGCTGATCGGTTGGGTCGCTAACCGTATTAATCCGGGTCTGGCACATTACGCAGAGATTATCGATGTACTGAGCAAAAAACTGCCAGCACCGCTGATTGGCGAACTGCCTTATTTACCGCGTGCCGAGCAGCGTGAACTCGGACAGTACATTCGCCTGTCAATGCTGGGTAGCGTCCTGTCGGTCGACAGAATCATGGCGTAACGTCCCCGACAGGACAGACGCAAACACCCAGGCCTTCAATAAACCGGGGAGTAGACGATACTCCCCGGTCATTTCACAAACCCTCACTCTTCGTGAATGTTCAACGCCCGGCGGGTACGTCCGGAACTGAGATAATCGGCGATGTAATCCTGTGAGATCTCACCGTTGTAGCGTCCTTCCTCGTCAACGATCGGCATCCAACTGGTATTACTTTCATACAGTTTGGAGAGCACAATCCGCAGGTTATCTTCGGCTTTACCGGTAATACGGAAGGGATGAAGGATATCTGCGCAGGTGCCGCTGGCCTGGCGCGCCTCGCGACGTTTCACAAAGCCCAGTGGTTTTCCTTCGCCATCCACCACCGTAATGGCGCGAATATCGTTGTCATCCATAATGCCAAAGGCTTCCTTCAGCGACGTGGATGGCTGAGCAGTCAGCGTCGGTTGTTGATCGGTCACATCGCCCGCCGAAACCAGCAGCAGACGCTTAAGCGTGCGGTCCTGACCGACGAATGAACCGACAAAATCGTTGGCCGGTTTGGCCAGCAGTTCATCGGGGCTGGCGCACTGGACAATCCGTCCCTGACGGAACACGGCAATGCGATCGCCAAGTTTCAGCGCCTCATCAATATCATGACTCACCAGCATCACGGTTTTTTTCAGCGCACGTTGCATCTCAAGGAACTGATTCTGGATCACTTCGCGGTTGATGGGGTCGACGGCGCCAAACGGCTCGTCCATCAGCAGGACCGGCGGATCCGCCGCCAGGGCGCGAATCACGCCAATACGCTGTTGCTGACCGCCGGACATTTCTTTTGGATAGCGATGCAGAAACTTTTTGGCATCCATCGCCACCATCTCCATTAATTCTTCGGCGCGGCTTTTACAGCGGGCTTTGTCCCAGCCCAGCATGCGGGGGACGACCGTGATGTTCTCTTCAATCGTCATATTGGGAAACAGGCCAATCTGCTGGATCACATAGCCAATATTACGGCGCAGGGTCACGGTATCCATTTCATTGGTATTTTCACCGTTTATCAGGATGTTGCCACTGCTCGGGGTAATCAGACGGTTAATCATCTTCAGGGTGGTGGTCTTACCGCAGCCCGACGGCCCCAGCAGAACACACATTTCTCCCTCCGGCACGTTCAGATTAACGTTATCGACGGCCTTCAGCGGCTGACCCTTTTTCTGTGAAAATTGTTTGGTGAGGTTTTCCAGTTTTATCATTATCGTATCCCCTTAGGTGTCAGAACGACTTGCAGGCGGTGTAACAGCCAGTCGAGCACAATCGCTAAAAAACAAATCATCAATGCACCGGCAATCAGCATGCGAATGTCGCTGCCGCCGATGCCGTTCAGTAACAGTAATCCCAGGCCGCCTGCGCCGATCACCGCGGCAATTGCCATGACGCCGATATTCATGACCACGGCGGTGCGGATACCGCCGAAAATCACCGGTAATGCCATCGGGATCTCCACCCAACGCAGGCGCTGCCAGAAGGTCATGCCGATACCGCGACCCGCTTCGCGTAAGCCCGGCGGGAGGTTGTCCAGCGCGGTATGGGTGTTACGCACGATAGGCAGCAGCGAGTAAAGAAACACGGCGGTAATGGCGGGCAGTGCGCCAATTCCGTGACCGATCAGCGAAAACAGGGGGATCATCAACCCGAACAGGGCGATAGAGGGAATCGTCAGCAGCAGCGTCGCGACGCTTAACACCGGCGTTGCCAGCCATTTGTGGCGGACAATCAGGATCCCCAGAGGCACGCCAATCACAATCGCCAACCCAACCGCCAGCGCCACTAGCCACAGATGCTGATAGGTGAGCATCGCCAGATAACCCGCGTTATCCATCATGTAGTGAATCGTATCCATATGCGCTCCTTACAGCAGGTTCTTTTGTTGCAGGAATTCACGAGCAACCTGCTGAGGTGACTGGTGATCGATATCGACCTTCGCATTCAGCGAACTGATCACGTCATTGTTCAACTGGGCCGAGAGGGTATTGAGCGCCTCAGCAAGTCCCGGATGGGCTTCCAGCGTCTCTTTACGCACCACCGGCGTGACAGCGTAACTTGGGAAGAAGCCCTTATCATCCTCCAGTACTTTGAGATCAAACCCTTTCACACGGCCGTCAGTGGTGTAGATGAGACCGGCGTCAACAAAGCCATCGCGTACGGCGTTGTAAACCAGTCCGGGGTCCATCTGGCGGATTTGCGGCCGGTCGAGATCCATCTGATAAGCCTGCTGCAACGGCTTCATTCCGTCGCTACGTCCGGCAAATTCCAGGTCGAGACCCAGCAGCCAGTTGTTATCGGGATCGGTCTGGCGAATGTGTTCAATTTTCGCCACCATCTCCGACATGGTGTTGATGTTCTCCGCTTCGGCACGTTTGCGCTGCATGGCGAAGGCGTAGGTGTTGTTCATATCTGCCGGTTTCAGCCATACCAGTCCCAGTTTGGCATCAAGGCGTTTTACCGTGTCGTATGACTCCTGCGGGCTCATTCGCTTATTGATGTGGTTGAAAATAATCAGTGAAGTGCCGGTGTATTCCCATGTCATATCAATCTGTTTATTGATCATCGCATTACGCGAAATCACTGTGGCGATATTGGTCTGCGGCTGAACCTGAAATCCCTTTTTTTGCAGATACTGAACGGTCATTGCCGAGAGAATGTGCTGCTCGGTAAAACTTTTGGTGGCGAGAATAATCGGGGCCGCCTGAGCCTGGGTGCTGATGAACAGCGCGGCGGCGAACCATCCCAGCCATTTTTTCTTGAGATTCATTTAGCGCTCCTTGTTCTTATCATTGCCATCAGGCCGTATGTGGGCTCAGGACGCGCCCAAGCCAGGCGAGCAGACTGTCGAGGATCAGGGCGAATAGCGCGGTGGCGGTGGCTCCCAGAATCAATGTCGGGAAGTCGTTAAGATAGATGCCAGGGAAAATCAGTTCGCCGTAGCTGCTGGCGCCAATCAGAAACGCCAACGGGGCAGTACCGACGTTGATCGCCGTGGCAATGCGGATCCCGGAAAGTATTACCGGCCAGGCGTTGGGGATTTCTACCTGACGCAACCGTTGCCATTTCGTCATACCGATGCCGTTTGCCGCTTCAATCAGCGACGACGGTACAGAACTCAATCCTGCCCAGGTGTTACGCACAATCGGCAGCAACGACGCCAGAAACAGCGCAACGATGGCAGGCATGTCACCAATGCCGATAATCACCATCGCCAGCGCGAGAACGGCCAGCGGGGGCAAGGTATTGCCAATATTGAAGATCTGCATGACATATTCGGCAATACCGCGGGCGGCGGGGCGACTAAGCAAAATACCGCTTGGAATACCGACCAGCAGGGCAAAAAACATCGAGGTAAGGACTAAAATCAGGTGCTGTTGACCGAGATAAAGCAAATCAACCTGACGCGATTTGAGAGTATCGATGCCAATTCCCCATACCAGCAGTGCCAGTAGCAGAATGATAGCAATACTAAAGCCCAGCACGCGGGTTAACGTGGATGTGTGCATTGCAGTGTGTCTCCCTGTTTGCATGCGTTATGGCGGCGAAAAATCGTCGCATGTTGTTATGCCATGGTTTGGCAGGGTGTTTTGAGCTATAGCAACAGGGTGGGAAGGATTCCAGCGGGAAGGTGAATTAGATACGCAGACGATTAATCGCCAAACGCGATTTGGCCTTATGCCGTAAAGGATAAGCAGGGTATGTAAAGAATTGTCTTAAAAACGCTGATAAAAAGTGACGCTGTAACAATTAAAAATAATGCAGGTATCAGAAAAGGCAGGAAAAACCTGCCTTATAAACGTTAGCGGAACAGCGTTTTTTCCGCGATCGGCATCAATAACTGAGACTGCCACTGTGCCAGAGTATGGCGGGCCAGTTCACCAAGCGCCTGATAAAAAGGATGTCCGGCGTTCTCAATGAACACGTCGAGAAAGCGGAATGACCAGGGGAACAGATGCCAAGCCAGCAGTTGTTCGCATTCGCTGTGTCGGCCACTTTCCGCCAGCCATGCCGCCATCAGCAATAACGAGCCGAAATGATCTTCGGGTTCGTTCTGCTCTGTCTCGACGTGAATACCGTTGTCGCGCATCCACTGACGCAGGGCCAGCGTCGATTCGCCAAACAGGACATTTTCACGATCTAGCCAGACCGATCCCCAGGGCGGCGACGGTAACGCGTAGGGTCCCACGAACAGGCGCTGGAATGCCTCGGGAAGTGACTCATCGCTGACGCGTGTAAAGTCCGTTGCCAGCGGGGACAGGGTTTCCGCTGCCAGCGGCCATTGTGTCTGCCAGTCATCAGCGGTTAACGCAGACACCAGAGGCGCGGCTTCGGCGCTGTCGGGGGCGTAGTAAAACAGCGCCCCCAGCACGCGTGCCGTCATCGCAAAATCATCACGTTGAGTAAAATCAGTCATCTGAAACATCCTGAAAAGTGCGGGTTTCCCCGCACGGATTTGTTAACCTGCCACCGCCATACCGACGGTCATATGCAGGCCATAAAACAGGCCGCGGCCAATGATTTCGCCGCCAAGCACGAGGAGCAGTCCCAACAGCAACCCGGCGACATGCGGCTCTTTACGGCGTACCAGCGGGCAGATCCAGCAGCCCAGTCCGGCAGCGACCAGCACCACGCGCCATACCTGCAGAGAGGCGTAATCCGGCACCAGCGCGGAAGCCTGCTGAACCGAACTGTGAATGGTCGCCAGCGACATGCCCTGCAGGACGATGACCGCCACGCTGACCAGCAAGGCCAGCACGCTGATACTGGCAAACAGGGTACCATTAAAGGTGACGCGGGCCGCCCGCAGCAGCAATGCTGCGAACAGCGGGCCGCTGAGCAACGCCGTCAAGAAGAACGCCAGCGTCGTATAGCCAGTATACCAGGTCGGCACGGTATCAATCAGGTAAACGCGGGTCATCGCCCAGACGAAGACGATCCCCAGTATCATGCTGACCAGCAGCCAGAATTTCCCCAGCGCGAGCGGCATTTTACCCAGAACGGCGACCAGCCACCAGATTCCACCCACGGCGAAAAAGACGGAGCCTGCGGCAATTTCATTGCTCAACCCGGATGCGCCAATGCGATTGAGGGAGTTGAATGCCCGCATCGGCGACCCCAGGTGCATGATTGACGCCAGGAATCCCAGCCCCATCACCAGCCAGAGGAAAAACATGCTGCGAACCAGACGTTGCCGGGCGGCGGCATCGTCTTTCATTGCCAACCAGCCAAGTCCACTAACAATCAGCGCGCCTACGACGCACTGGCCGAGTACGGTAAACAGCACCAGCGGCCATTCATGCCATCCATTTCCCATTTTACACCTCCTTCGGATTCGCCAGATAACCGGTGGTATCCCCGGTCGGACGGCTGTTGGCATTCGGTTTGATCACAATACTTGGCTTCGTAAAGTGCGCGCCAGGCAGCGGAGCAACCGCCGCCAGATCGCCGTGTTTCTGACGCAGTTCGTCGACAGGACCGAAATCCAGCGCACGCAGCGGACAAGACTCGACACAGATCGGTTTCTTGCCTTCCGCCACCCGGTCATGACAGCCGTCGCATTTGGTCATGTGACCTTTTGCCGCGTTGTACTGCGGCGCGCCGTACGGACAGGCCATATGGCAATAACGACAGCCGATGCAGACATCTTCATCCACCACCACAAAGCCGTCTTCCCGTTTGTGCATCGCCCCGCTCGGACAGACCTTGGTACAGGCCGGATCTTCACAGTGGTTACAGGCAATAGAGAGATAATAGGCAAACACGTTCTGGTGCCAGACGCCGTTGTCTTCCTGCCAGTCTCCGCCCGCATATTCATAAATGCGGCGGAAGCTGACATCCGGGGTTAAATCCTTGTAGTCCTTGCAGGCCAGTTCGCAGGTTTTGCACCCGGTGCAACGGCTGGAATCAATAAAAAATCCATACTGAGTTGTCATCGGTTACTCCTTAGACCTTTTCAACCTGAACAAGATTACTGTGCGAAGGATTGCCTTTGGCCAGCGGCGAAGGGCGGTGCGACGTCAGGATGTTAATGGAGCCGCCGTGGTCTATTTGATCACCAAACATGTCGGCTTTGAGCCACGCACCCTGACCGATGGCCGTGACGCCGGGCAGAATGCGTGGGGTCACTTTGGCAGGGATCAGCATCTGCCCATTGTTGTTAAACACCCGGACGGTGTCGCCGTGTTGAATCCCACGCGCGCTGGCATCGATCGGGTTAATCCAGATCTCCTGTGGGCAAGCTTGTTGCAGGACATCAATGTTGCCGTAACTGGAGTGAGTGCGCGCCTTGTAATGGAATCCGGTGAGCTGCAGCGGGTACGTTTTGCGGATCGGATCGTCCCAGCCGTCAAAACCGGGTGCATAGGCGGGCAAAGGGTGGATTATCTCATCCTGCTTCAGTTCCCAGGTATTGGCGATAGTGGCCAGTCGCGCAGAGTAAATTTCAATTTTCCCTGACGGCGTTTTCAGCGGGTTAGCACTGGGGTCTTCACGGAAGGCGCGGAAGGCGACATAATGTTCTTCCGGGCATTTTTTCTTGAAGATACCGGTTTGCTTCATCTCTTCGTAATCCGGCATTTCTGGATTGCGTTCTTTGGTCTTCGCATGCAGGTATTTCACCCATTCATGCTGCGAGCGTCCTTCAGTGAATGTCTGGTAGACGTCCGGGCCGAGTCGGCGGGCGATTTCACTGAGCATCCAGTAGATCGGTTTTCTTTCAAACTTCGCTGAAGTCGCGGGCTGACCGAGGATCACATAGCCCATGTTGCCGGCGGATTCGTGAGAAATCAGGTCTTCCTGCTCGGTCGGCATTAAATCCGGTAGCAGAATGTCGCAGTACTTCGCCGATGCCGTCATGAAATGTTCGATGCCGACAATCATTTCGCACTTGCTGTCGTCCTGTAGCACGTCATGAGTGTGGGCGATATTGCCATGCTGGTTAATCAGCGTATTACTGGCGTAACACCACATGAATTTGATAGGAACATCCAGCTTGTCTTTACCACGCACGCCGTCGCGTGTGGCGGTCATTTCGGTGCCGTGATCGATAGCGTCGGTCCAGGTGAAGACGGAGATTTGCGTTTTCACCGGGTTATCAAGCATCGAAAACCATTCCACACCGAGATCCCAGGTGCCTTCACGGACGCCTGAGTTGCCGCCGTTGATACCGACGTTACCGGTGAGCACCGACAGCATGGCGATCGCCCGCGCGGTTTGCTCGCCGTTGGAGTGACGCTGAGGTCCCCAGCCCTGGCAAATATAGGCCGGCTTCGCCGAACCAATTTCACGCGCCAGTTGAATGATTTTATCCGCCGGAATACTGGTGATATGAGAAGCCCACTCCGGTGTTTTGGCAATGCCATCCGGGCCTTCACCGAGGATATAGGCCTTGTAATGCGCGTTACGCGGCGCGTCGGCAGGCAGGGTGGTTTCATCGTAGCCGACGCAATATTTGTCGAGGAACGGTTTATCGACCAGATCTTCCGTAATCAGCACCCAGGCAATCGCAGCCGCCAGTGCGCCATCCGTACCGGGGCGGATGGGCAGCCATTCGTCTTCACGTCCGGCGGCGGTGTCGTTATAGCGTGGATCGATCACTATCATTCGCGCATTTGAACGTTCGCGAGCCTGTTCAACATAATAAGTGACGCCGCCGCCACTCATGCGGGTTTCCGCTGGGTTGTTGCCAAACATCACCACCAGTTTCGTGTTGGCAATGTCATCCGGGCTGTTGCCATCGTTACTGCCAAACATGTAGCTCATGGCGGCGCTGATTTGCGCGGTACTGTAACTGCCATAACGGCTAAGATAGCCACCACAGGAGTTCATCAGACGGTAGGGGACGTTGGAGTTGGTAATGTTGCCGCCGTCGACACCGGTGCCGTACAGTACGTGCACCGCCTCATTGCCATACTCTTTCAGGATCCGCTTCAGGTTGTCGCCGATGGTATCCAGCGCTTCATCCCAGGAGATACGCTCAAATTTCCCTTCGCCGCGTTTACCAACACGTTTCATTGGATATTTCAAACGGTCCGGATGGTTCATGCGGCGACGTATTGAGCGACCGCGCAGACAGGCGCGAACCTGGTGGTTTCCGTACTCATCGTTGCCGGTAGTGTCAGATTCAACCCAGTAAACGGTGTCATCTTTAACATGCAGACGCAGCAGGCAGCGACTTCCGCAGTTGACGGTACAGGAACTCCAGACCGCTTTTTCTTCGACCGGCGCTGGCGTCATGCCGTCGGCGGCGCGGGCGATACGGGTGAAAGGAAGGGTGAAAGCACTACTGGCAAGCGCAAGGCTGCCAATAGCGGATGATTTCACCAGACTACGGCGGCTGATATTGGCCTTCATGAGGGCCTCAGGCGTGGTGATTTTCATGGTTGCTCACTTTGCTAATGTCAAAAACTGGCCTGGTTGCTTCCTTGTCCGGGGAACAGCCATTCGCATTTTTTCTGTTTTAATCAACGTGGTGTGGAGGGCGTTGTGCTGATGCCGCACCTTCAAAACAGATCGCTGTATAATATTTTCTATATCGATATCAGAGACATGCTAAACAGAAATGAATTTTACCCCTTAATGAGTAGGGGTTATTAATGCATATCAAAGTGAGGGGAACCCTCCGTTGCCGGAGGGGAAAAAACAGGCGGAATTACTGGGGTTCGGCGTTGGCGCCTTCCTGAGAAGGCGTGGTGCTGGCAGGGGCATTACCACTGCTGGTCCGGGTGTAAAGAATTTTATGTGTGTCGTTGGCGCAATGTCCGACGACCTGTGAGTCCGGCTGATCGGCCTGATCGTTTGGTACGATGCTCAGGGTGAAGTTGGCCTCCGGCACGCCGTTATTGATGATGCGCTGCTCAATATCACTCTTGACGCGTTCGCAGGAGTCAGGGGCGGCAAAAACCAGCGGGGAGGCGGTCAGCAGAATGCCTGTCAGTAGTCCTCGGGATAATTTCATCATCAGCTCCATTGTTGAGATGCTCATAATAAGCATAGCATTGCGAGTGTAAGCATTTGTCATGGCCGCCAACCTTGTTGATGAATCTGAAAGATCGCTTTACTCCCTAAACACACAAACCCTGACAAGGTCAGGGTTTGTGATAAATCTCCATGTCGCCATGGGGGAAGGGATTAGAAGCTGTATTTCAGCCCCAGCATACCTTGCGTATCTTTATAACCGTTATCGCCAATCTGTTGGGCAACGTTACCCCACAGGGTGACGTTCTTCGTCAGTTGGCCTTCAACACCGGCTTTCAGCTCGCCGATATTGCGGCTGCCTTTCACGTCGTTGCTGATGTCATCCATCTGCACGCTGTAATTCTGCGTGTTGTGGATCCAGTTGACTTCCACGAACGGCTGGAAGGTGCGGCCTTTGCCGTCATCCATGGCGTTATGGCCTTGCAGGTAGGCTTTGACGCCAAGACGCGTTTGCAGGTTGCCGTCGGTTTTATCCACCACCCGGGTGCCGTTTTTCTCAACGTGCGTATCAGCCTGCACGTCCATCCAGGTGATTTGCGCTTTAGGCTGGATGTACAGCGCGTTACGCTCGCTGAATTCGGCCAGTTTCCAGGTGTAGCCTGTTTCGACAGAGGCGGTGATACCGTCCGAGTCATACTTTTCAGACGCCAGACCCTGTCCGGACACGGTGTTGTCAAACCAGTTATAGAGCAGCCAGCCATCGACATACGCACCGGTTTTATCGGCGTCGTTGGCATACCAGGTGCCGTACAGACCGGCGCTGTAGCCGCTGATCTCCCCGCGAGAGGTGTAGCCGGTCAGGCTGGAGTGGCTGCGGCTCTTACTGTTGGCGTAACCGGCCATCAGACCCAGATGCCAGCGATCGAGGCCGTCGGTGCTCCATTGTGCGATATCACCGCCCAGTTGCATCACGTAGCGGTTACTCTGGGTGCTGATCTGCCCGGAACTGTCTTTGAAGCGGTTATGCCCACCGACATGACGCATCCACAGGCTGGTAACCTTCTGCTCGCCGGTAAAGACGTCAGTGTACTGGGTTTCACCCAGACGATCGTGAAGCCGGGTGGTGAACAGCGTGTTGGCGGCAAGGGTGTTCGCCAGATAGCTGCCGGTTTCCGGGCGATACTGGTGTTCACCAGGCTGGGGAATAGGCTGCTCTGGCGTTTCCGGTGAGGCTGGCGCGGGTTCATCTGGCGGTAACGGAGTCGGAATCGCCTCGCTGGTCAGATGCCAGTTCTGGTTGTTCTTTTTAATGATGTTGTAATCGTAAGCACCCGCGACGATACGACCTTCTTTGACGAAGGTCCCGTTAGAAGCACCCTCGACTTCCACAATGGGGATGCCTTCTACCGTCTGCGAACCGCCGCCGCCAGCGTTGGTGACGCTGACACGTGTAGTGCCACTGGTGTCACCACGGACAATCATTTTATCAGTCGCGGAAAGGTCATCACCCAGTACGGTACGCAAGGCCAGCAGACCGTTGTTACCCGCGTAGTTGCCCGCGATGGTTAACGTGGTCGGCGTAAAGGCCGCTCTGGCTTGTGATGGGGAGGAGAGCGTTGCTGTACCTGCCAGATCCAGCGAGTTCAGGGTTTGCGAATAACCATTGAGATCCAGACTGGCGCCTTCGCTGACGGTGTAATCTGACGCGGCGCTAAACGTATTCTCCGCACCTGCGCGCAGCGTACCTCTGGAGACAAGCGTGTTGCCGCTGTAGGTATTGGCTCCTGTCAGCGTGGTGATACCGGACCCAACATGATTGACTTCACCATTACCGTAGATTCGTGATGCCAGCACGAAGTCGTCGCTGTTGTGATTAAAGTTGAGCTCTGCCGTGCTCATACCGCTGGTGTTGCCAAGGTAGATCCACGGCAGGTCCAGTGTTCCCGCAGCCTGTTGTGCTTCGCCCTTTGCGCCGCCAATATTCAGGATGCCGGTACTGCCTTCTCCCACTGCCAGCCAGATTAAGTTATCCGAGCGGACCGTTGCTCCGTTGCTGACGGTGAGGATCCCGGTGGCGTCATTGGGCGTTGTTGCGAACCCCCCGAGGTAAATACCTTCCGTCACATCCAGCAGTGAGTTTTCACCGTCCACGAGGGCGACACCGTAGCCATTACGACTGGTGTTACTCGTATTGCCGACGTAGCCAATGTTCATGTGCTCCGTCGTTGAGAGTTTACCTCCATTGGTAATCAATAATTTACCGTGATTCTGATCTCCAACGATAATATGGTTGGTCGCAACGGATGAATTAGCACCGTCGATGGAAAGTAGACCCTCTCCCGTTTCGTAAAATTCGCCGACGCGTAATCCAGCAATACCGGTGATTTTGCTACCGTTATGTACATTCAGTATGCCGGTACCGCCCTCCAGCCCAATTTGAATTAACGAATTATTCAGTTCCCAGGTTGCGCCATTGGTTAATGTCACAGAGCCTGTTGCCGCACGGCCAATTTCCGCCCCTGTTGTTGTCAGAATATCCCGCCCGTCAATGATCATTGATCCGGCGCTAGCGTCTCCAACACGTAATGTACTGAAGTTATTCCAGTAACTCTCAGTATTTTCTGTGTTAGAAAGGGTGAGTGTGTCATTATTATTAACAAGGACAATACTGTTGCCTCCGGTCGGAGGGGTAACAGCTAACAGATTGATATTATCCACATTCGCTGCGGCGGCAGTTTGTACAGCCAGTGCCACAGCGATTGCGAGCATTGATTTTGGGTGGTGCAAGTATTTAATTTTCATAATTGTCTCTTCCATAAGAGAGTGCCTGGTGTTGAAAATAACATTTCGTCTTTAAAACAATCTCTTAATGCTTTTATGTTGAACGCGATATAATATGTGTAAATAAATATTGTTTATCTAAGGCATATTTTATTTGCATCATTGAAAATAACGAAATGGTTTTATCTTTGAATTATTGGAATCTTTAATAGGTTTTATCTATTTAATATAATGTTTATTTTCTTATATAAGATCTTATATGTTTTTTTTGCAAGTAATATATCTTATTAAGGCTATTTAAAATAATAGGAATTGTACAAATAATTATCCTTATACAATGAGATAATGGATAGGCAGGATGAGTCATTTTCATTGTCAAAGGAATGACTCATCGGCTAGTCATTTGACGGGTAATCATTACTTAAATGCCACGAGGCGTATTTTTTAGGAATACTGTAAAAAACAGATACACATTAGTTTGATCTTGATCAATTAACGTGAGAGGAAACCGTGAATTCTGCTCACGATTTACCCTTGTTTATGCCACTTTCGCGCAGGTATACAGTAAACGACAGTCTTTGCTACTATGACTGAAGATCATCTTTTTCTCTTGGGGAACCTGTGAAAAAACAGATATTTCTTTTGTCGCTTGGTGTTGCGCTGGTGGGATGTGACAACAG
Source organism: Citrobacter sp. RHB20-C16 (assembly GCF_013890155.1). Lineage (NCBI taxonomy): Bacteria > Pseudomonadati > Pseudomonadota > Gammaproteobacteria > Enterobacterales > Enterobacteriaceae > Citrobacter > Citrobacter sp. RHB20-C16. Next base: position 2,394,932 of record NZ_CP057630.1, read on the forward strand.
CGCAACGCCGCTCTCCTTTACGCCGGAAATGGCCAGCTTTTCTAATGAATTTGACTTTGATCCCTTACGCGGGCCGGTAAAAGATTTCAGCCAGACGTTGCTTAATGAGAAGGGAGAAGTGACGAAGCGCGTCAACGGTACGTTGTCTGAAGAAGGTTGTTTTGACTCGCTTGAGTTACACGATCTCGAAAACAATACCGCTGTAGCGCTGGTGCTGGACGCGAACTATTATCGCGATGCCGAGACGCTGGAGAAAAAGGTGCGTTTGCAGGGGAAATGTCAGTTGGCGGAACTGCCGTCAGCGGGCGTCGTCTGGGATACCGATGATAATGGTTTTGTCGTTGCGGCAACGGGAAAAGAGATGAAAGTCCAGTACCGCTATGATGCGGAAGGGTATCCGCTCGGCAAGACCACGATCAGCAAGGAGCAGACGTTATCCGTCAGCGCGAAACCCTCGACCGATCCGCGCAAGAAGCTGGATTACACGGCGGTGAGTCTGCTTAACGATCACCCTTTGGGGAACGTTAAACAGACCTGCGACTATGACCGTCATGCCAATCCCACCGACTGTACGCTGGTGATCGTTGATGAAAGCGTCAAACCCGCGGTCGAGCACAACTACACGATCAAAAATACCATCGATTACTATTGAGAGGACCGCGCAGCGGTTACTGCGCGGTAGGTTTTAGCATCGTCGATCCCGGCGAGCGATGCTCTGCCAGGTACTGATGCTGGAAGATACACATCCGGATCGTATTGCGGTATTCCCCGTTGATAAAGAATTCATGAATCAGCTCGCCTTCGACCATAAAGCCCAGCTTACGGTAGATGTGGATCGCCTTCTCGTTCTCTTTATCAACGATGAGGTACAGCTTATAGAGGTTGAGTACGGTAAATCCGTAGTCCATCGCCAGTTTAGCGGCCCGTGAGGCGAGACCTTTTCCCTGGTATTCCGGGGAAATAATGATCTGAAATTCAGCCCGACGGTGGACATGGTTAATTTCAACCAGTTCGACCAGGCCCGCTTTTTCGCCATCACATTCCACGACGAAACGGCGTTCACTTTGATCGTGAATGTGCTTATCGTAGAGATCGGACAACTCGACGAACGCTTCGTAAGGCTCTTCAAACCAGTAGCGCATCACGCTGGCGTTGTTGTCAAGTTGATGGACAAAACGTAAATCTTCACGCTCCAGCGGGCGCAGCTTAACACTGAGGGCGCTTGTCATACCTAATCCTTAATGTCTTTTTAACGCGTTATATTAAGGGGCAATCACGCGACCGGTGCGACGATCCAGACAGCGCAGGGTGTTTGGTTCCCAGTACGCATTCAGGTTGGCGCTCTGTTCGCAGTTGTCGCGGTTATCAAAGGCGGCATCCGCTTTATCCCACTCTTTTTCCGCGCGTTTGTTCACTTTCTGACGCAGACTGCGCGTGTCATCCCACTGTTCTTTTTGCATGGCCGCCTGTTGACGGCTCAGGGCGCTATCGCCTGATTCAATCACCAGTCGGCTGGTCTCAGCCTGCGCGGTCGCGGTGTAGACGACAGCACCCAGCAGCAGCATTGCCGTCAGGCACAGGCGTTTGCGAAGCGTAATGTTCATGGCAAGTTCCTTTTATGAGCGACGCAAAAAGCATCATTTGCAGGCAAATTCTACACCATTCCTTGCGCAGGGCATACCCGCCGCAAGGTTATGGATAAGATCGGGGGATTATGGCGTATCATGCCTGAACCTCAGGTCAATGAACGATTCAGATGCTTAAAACCACGCTGCTTTTTTTTGCCACTGCGCTTTGCGAAATTATCGGCTGCTTTCTGCCCTGGCTCTGGCTGAAGCGGGGAGCCACCGTCTGGTTGTTGTTACCCGCAGGCGTTGCGCTGGCACTGTTCGTCTGGCTGCTGACGCTGCATCCTGCCGCCAGCGGTCGGGTGTATGCCGCATACGGTGGCGTTTATGTCTGTACCGCACTGATCTGGCTGCGCGTGGTCGATGGCGTCAAACTCAGCCTGTATGACTGGAGCGGGGCGCTCATCGCACTGTGCGGAATGCTGATTATAGTAGCGGGATGGGGGCGCGGCTAAGCGTTACCTGCGCAAGATGTGTCATGCTCTTGGCGTATGACATGTGTCATTTCTCGTAAATCCCTCTTTATTCTTATTTAAATTCAATGGATTAAGGTGTCTGCTGTTTCTCTGTTCAGGCATCCGCCAGACGTTTTCCCTGAAAAGCCTCCTTTTTATAGCCCGTGATTTTTTGTGATCAAGATTGAAAAATAAACCGCTCATACTTGTATGGTAGTATGTGTATTGCGTAGATTCTCACCATCACCACACAGAACCAGGAAGAAAAAATGAAGATTGTAGGGGCTGAGGTTTTTGTCACCTGTCCGGGACGTAACTTTGTCACACTGAAGATTACGACCGAGGACGGTATCACCGGTCTTGGAGACGCCACGCTGAATGGACGTGAGTTATCCGTCGCGTCTTACCTGAAAGATCATCTTTGCCCACAGTTGATCGGTCGGGATGCGCACCGCATCGAAGATATCTGGCAGTTCTTTTATAAAGGCGCGTACTGGCGTCGTGGCCCGGTGACCATGTCTGCTATCTCCGCCGTCGACATGGCGCTGTGGGATATCAAAGCGAAAGCCGCCAACATGCCGCTGTATCAACTGCTTGGCGGCGCATCACGCGAAGGGGTGATGGTTTATTGTCACACCACCGGTCACACCGTGGATGATGTGCTGGAAGACTATGCACGCCATAAAGAGATGGGCTTCAAAGCCATTCGCGTTCAGTGCGGCGTGCCAGGTATGAAAACCACCTACGGCATGGCAAAGGGAAAAGGGCAGGCCTATGAACCCGCCACGAAAGGACAGTGGCCGGAAGAGCAACTGTGGTCGACGGAAAAGTATCTTGATTTCACGCCGAAACTGTTCGAGGCGGTGCGCAATACGTTCGGCTTTAACGAGCATCTCCTTCACGACATGCACCACCGCCTGACACCCATAGAAGCGGCGCGCTTTGGTAAAAGCATTGAAGATTATCGCCTTTTCTGGATGGAAGATCCGACGCCTGCCGAGAACCAGGAGTGCTTCCGATTGATCCGTCAGCACACGGTGACCCCGATTGCCGTCGGTGAAGTCTTCAACAGCATCTGGGACTGCAAGCAGCTTATTGAAGAACAGCTCATCGATTATATCCGCACCACGATCACCCATGCGGGCGGGATCACCGGCATGCGTCGCATCGCCGACTTCGCTTCGCTCTACCAGGTGCGTACCGGTTCACACGGCCCGTCCGATCTTTCTCCGGTTTGTATGGCCGCTGCGCTGCATTTTGACCTGTGGGTACCGAACTTTGGCGTGCAGGAATACATGGGCTATTCCGAACAGATGCTGGAAGTCTTCCCGCACAACTGGACCTTTGACAACGGCTATATGCATCCGGGCGAGAAGCCGGGACTGGGTATCGAGTTCGATGAAAAACTGGCGGCGAAATATCCCTATGACCCCGCCTATCTGCCGGTTGCCCGGCTTGAAGATGGCACCTTGTGGAACTGGTAAGTTAACATTTATACGACACGGATGTTGTTCACCTCTGAACCAACGAAGGTAATTATTTATGGTTAGTTCCGTTGATATTAAAAATGATGTTGATAGCAAACCCGTAGTTCGTCGCGTCGCTTCTGCTTCAGCGATTGGTACAGCTGCTGAATACTATGACTTTTTTGCCTATGGCACTGCGGCAGTGCTGTTCTTTGGTCACCTGTTTTTCCCCAGTGACGATCCGTTAATCAGTACGCTGGCCGCATTTGCCACTTATGCGGTGGGCTTCCTGGCAAGACCTTTGGGCGGCATTGTCTTTGGACATATCGGCGATAAAGTGGGGCGTAAAAAAGCGCTGGTTATCACGATACTGATTGTCGGGCTCGGGACATTCTGCATTGGCTTATTGCCAACGTACGAAAAAATCGGTGTCTGGGCACCCGTTCTGTTGATCTTCATTCGCGTACTCCAGGGGTTTGGTGTCGGGGGTGAACAGGCCGGGGCGGTCTTGATGACGGCAGAATATGCCGAACCTAAACGGCGCGGATTCTTTGCCAGTTGGGTACAAATTGGTGCGCCGGTCGGCTTTTTGTTACCGATGGCACTGTTTGCACTGCTCAATGCCACCTTATCTCCTGAAGCAATGATGGATTACGGCTGGCGTATTCCGTTCCTGCTTAGTCTGCTGCTGGTGATCGTTGGCCTGTTTATTCGCCTGAGAATCGATGAGTCTCCTGTCTTTGCGCAGATTCGTGAGACGAAAGCAGAAGAGTCCCGTCCACTCATTGAAGTCATCCGCGATTTTCCTGGCATCGTGGTAAAAGGCGTCTGCGCAAAACTGATTGAAGCCTGTACGTTTGCCATGTTCACGGTAATCGTCCTGGCGTACGGCAAAGCCAATAATCTGGATGCCAATATCTTAATGGAAACCATGATCATCGCGGTGGTGATCGAAGTGCTTGCCATACCCATGATGGGGGCGCTCTGTGACAAAATTGGTCGTAAGCCGGTGTATATCATGGGCGCGCTGATTCAGGTCATAATGATTATTCCGTTCTTCCTGGCCATTAATCAGGACAATTTCTGGCTGACGCAGCTGGTGATGATTATCGTCATTAGCTTTGGCCATAGCATGTGCTACGCACCGCAGGCATCGTTCTTCCCGGAGCTGTTCCCGACGCATATTCGCTGCAGCGGCATCGCTTTAATCTGGCAATTGGGTTCACTGATTGGCAGCGGGGTACTGGGGCTGGTGGCAGTGAAGATTTTGCAGATGACCGGTGGGCATTACTACGGGTTAGCAAGCTATGTGATTGTTCTCGGCATCATTTCTGTTATCGGCTTGCTCATGATGCCTGAAACGGCGCCACAGCGACTCAAGCGTGAATACCAGGAGTGGCGCAAGCACGATTAAGAGGATTGTCCCCTAATGGCTGCAGGGATGCAGCCAGTACTCAGCCCAGGGAGCCTGCCCTGGGCGTCAGGCTCAGCATCAGGAATTGCATCCTGTCACATAACTTTCAAATGATGTTATACCAATTGGCAAAAGATTAATTCAAATCAAAACATACAACCATACAGGCGTTACTCTGGAACCGTCCTGATTTCATTCAAAGTAGGTCATACAATGCAAAACAAGCTCTTAACGGCAAAAGCGACGCTTCCTGACTACGATCGCAACCGACTGATCCCGCGTATTGTTCATCTTGGTTTTGGTGCTTTCCACCGTGCGCACCAGGGCGTCTATACCGATATCCTGGCGGCGGAGCACAACAGCGACTGGGGATATTGCGAAGTGAACCTGATCGGCGGGGAACAGCAGATCGCCGATCTCAAACAGCAGGATAATCTCTATACCGTGGCGGAAATGTCTGCCGATGCCTGGACCGCGAGAGTCGTGGGGGTGGTGAAAAAGGCGCTGCATGCTCAGGTTGACGGGCTGGAGAGCGTGCTGGCGGCGATGTGTGAACCACAGGTTGCGATTGTTTCACTGACGATTACTGAGAAAGGGTATTGCCATTCCCCGGCGACAGGACAATTGATGCTGGATCACCCGATGATCGCAGCCGATCTGCAAAACCCACATCAGCCGAAATCTGCGCCGGGTGTGGTGGTTGAAGCGCTGGCGCGCCGTAAAGCGGCGGGCTTAGCCGCCTTCACCGTGATGTCCTGCGACAACATGCCTGAAAACGGTTACGTGATGCGTAACGTGGTCACCGCTTACGCGCGTGCCGTGGACGCCGAACTGGCCGCATGGATCGAACAACACGTCACGTTCCCGTCGACGATGGTTGACCGCATTGTTCCGGCCGTCACCGCTGACACGCTGGATAAAATTGAACACCTGACCGGCGTGCGCGATCCGGCCGGTGTGGCCTGCGAGCCATTCCGTCAGTGGGTGATTGAAGATAACTTTGTTGCCGGCCGTCCGCAGTGGGAAAAAGCCGGGGCAGAACTGGTCTCTGACGTGATCCCGTTTGAAGAGATGAAACTGCGGATGCTCAACGGCAGCCACTCATTCCTCGCGTATCTGGGCTATCTCGCCGGGTATCAGCATATCAACGACTGCATGGGTGATGAAAATTATCGGGTGGCTGCCCGCGCACTGATGCTCAACGAGCAGGCGCCCACGCTGAAAGTGCAGGGGGTGGATCTCACTCGCTATGCAGACCTGCTTATTGAACGCTACAGCAACCCGGCGCTGCGTCACCGTACCTGGCAGATTGCGATGGACGGTAGCCAGAAATTACCTCAGCGGATGCTCGATTCAGTACGCTGGCATCTGGCACATAACAGTCGTTTTGATTTGCTGGCGCTGGGCGTGGCGGGCTGGATGCGCTATGTCGGCGGCGTGGATGAGCAGGGAAATGCCATTGAAGTCAACGATCCGCTTCTGCCAGTGATCCAACAGGCGGTACAAAACAGTGCGGAAGGCGCAAGCCGTATTGAAGCGCTGCTGGCTATTGAGGCAATCTTTGGTAACGAACTGCCGCAGGTCGCGTTATTCACGCAGGCCGTGAAAGACGCGTATCAGACGCTGCTGGCGGAAGGGGCGAAAGCCACCGTGGCAAAGTATGCAGCAAACGTGAAGTAAATGCCTCAGGACTGCCGGATAATCAAGGCATTATCCGGCACTCACACCATTAGTTCATGCCGAGACGAATCAGTTCTACCGGGGCAAATTTGCCTTCACAGCCTTCCACTTCGACTGTTTTTTCACGACGAATTTGCGCCGCATCCAGGCCTTCGCTCTCAATCGCTTTAATGCGACCGGTATGGCCGGTGCCACTGATCATCACACGGCTGCCTGTGGTGATTGCGTTACGGTTACGATCGTATGTCATCATGGTATTTTCTCCTTTCTAACTTACCGTCAAAGCCCGTGGGCTCAGGTCCCACGTAACGGGCGCTATATAAATACGCTTATCAGTCAGGATTTTTTTTGTTTTTGATCAATCTCACATCTTTTTTGATGTAGACATGCAGGGGGGAGGGAGAGACCTCATCTCACGAGAGATGAGGCAGGGGAATTACTCTTCGCTGAACCAATCGCTGTTTTCCTGGCGGATCAGCAGGACCGACTCGCCGATTTCTTGCAGATGTTGAGTCATGGCTTTCTCGACAGCATCGGCGTTATGTTTTTCCAGGGCTGAAAAAATATCGAGATGCTGGCGAAGCAACATTTCCGGTGGAGAGACGTGATCAAGACTCATATAACGCACACGGTCGATGGTGGCCTTGATATTTTCGATGGTGTCCCAGGCCAGCTGGCAGTCCGCAATGATTGCCAGCTTCTGGTGAAAATTGTCATCCAGCTCGAAGAAATCATTCAGCTGTTTGCGCTCAATCGCAATCCGCTGCTGATTAAGATTCTGTTCAAGCTGATAGCACTGACTGTCGGTGATTTGGGCTGCGGCCCGCCGCGCCACCGCGCATTCGATAGCCTGACGGACAAAACAGCCGTTTCGCACCTGCGAGAGGGAGATCTTGTTGACGTAGCTGCCGCGCTGCGGACGGATCTGAATCAAGCCGTTTTCCGCGAGCTTAATAAACGCTTCACGCACCGGTTGGCGAGACACATCGAAGCGAACAGACACCTCTTTTTCGGACAGCGGCGTGCCTGGCGCAATGAGGCAGTGCACGATGTCACGGCGAAGAATGCGATAAATCTGCTGATTTACGGGCTGTGTAGGATTGAGTTGCGTTTCGACGGTCATTCGCTCTTACTTTTTAGAAAATTAACCCACAAATTCTACCACTTTTTTGTCGCGAGCTATACCCGGCCCGCGGGCCGGGAGGCAAATTAACCGCGATGAACGCTCAGTCCGGCAAAAGATTGCGTCACTGGCATCATTTCTACCGTATTGATGTTCACATGGGCAGGCAGGGTGGCGACCCACCAGACCGCTTCGGTCACATCTTCCGGCGTCAGCGCCGTAGTGTTCTCATAGGTTTTTCCCGCTTTATTGTCATCGCCTTTAAAGCGCACGTTAGAAAACTCGGTGCCGCCCACCAGACCCGGCTCGATATCCGTGACGCGAACGGCCGTGCCGTGCAGGTCGGTACGCAGGTTCAAACTGAACTGACGTACAAACGCCTTGGTCGCGCCATACACGTTGCCGCCAGCATAAGGCCAACTGCCTGCGGTAGAGCCGATGTTGATGATATGCCCACGGTTACGCTCGACCATGCCCGGCAGGACGGCGCGGGTCATGTAAATCAGCCCTTTGTTGTTGGTATCGATCATGGTTTCCCAGTCTTCCACGCTGGCTTTATGCGCAGGTTCCAGACCCAGCGCCAGCCCGGCGTTGTTGACCAGCAGGTCGATGTCACGCCACTCGGCAGGTAACGATGCCAGCATCTCTTCAATGGCTGCGCGGTTACGCACATCCAGTTGCGCGATCAGCACGTTATCACCCAGCGACTCTTTTAACTCTTGCAGGCGTTCCTGGCGACGGCCAGTGGCAATGACTTTATGCCCGTTCTCAACAAAACGACGTGTAATGCATTCACCAAAACCTGCGGTTGCTCCGGTTACTAAAACGATCATCTCACTGTTCCTCAACGCTTTTTACGTTTGACTACCATAGCATGTGATCCGCTCTCACGGGTAACCCTGGTTTTACAGGATTGCGGTCTTTTACCCTGAAGCCTACTCTATTGAACAAATCGTTTTCAGGAGTGAAAGATGTCGTTAACGAATCCGTTCTTTAGCCACAGCCTGTTACCGTATCAGGCGCCCCGTTTTGATTTGATTAAAACGGAACACTATCGTCCCGCCTTTGACAAAGGGATCAAGCAAAAGCGCGCGGACATCGCCGCCATAATTGCTAATAGCGCGGCCCCGGATTTTGCCAATACGGTTCTCGCCCTGGAGAAAAGTGGTGAGCTGTTAACCCGCGTCACCAGCGTCTTCTTCGCCATGACCGCGGCACATACGCATGATGAACTTCAGCGTCTCGATGAGGCGTTTTCTGCCGAGCTCGCGGAACTGGCGAATGATATCTGGTTGAACCGCGCGTTGTTTTCCCGCGTTGATTGCGTCTGGCAACAACGTGATGCGCTGGGGCTCGACGATGAATCCGTGCGTCTGATCGAGGTGACACACCAGCGTTTTGTTCTCGCCGGGGCCCAACTGAGCGATGCCGATAAAGCGCAACTCCGGGCGCTCAATACCGAAGCCGCGACGCTCACCAGCCAGTTTAACCAGCGCCTGCTGGCGGCGAATAAATCTGGCGGACTGGTAGTCGATTACGCCCGTCAACTGGAGGGGCTCAGCGCGGAAGAGATCGCCAGCGCGCGACAGGCGGCGAGCGAAAAAGGGCTCGCCGAGGGATGGCTGATACCACTGCTGAATACCACGCAACAGCCGGCATTATGTGCACTGCGCGATCGCCAGACCCGGGAGAATCTGTTTAACGCCGGGTGGCGTCGTGCCGAAAAAGGCGATGACAATGACACGCGTGCGCTGATTCAGCGGCTGGTAGCCCTGCGCGCCCGCCAGGCGCAACTGCTGGGGTTTGCCGATTATGCATCGTGGAAAATCGCCGATCAGATGGCAAAAACGCCGGAGGCCGCACTGGCCTTTATGCGCGCGATCGTCCCTGCTGCGCGCCAACGGGCGCTGGGTGAACTGACCGATATCCAACAGGTAATTGACGATGAACAGGGTGGGTTTACCGCGCAGGCCTGGGACTGGTCTTTTTATGCCGGGCAGGTGCGGCGTGCGAAATATGCGTTAGATGAATCACAGCTCAAGCCGTATTTCGAACTGAATACCGTTCTGCACGAAGGGGTGTTCTGGACCGCCAACCAGCTGTTCGGCATCAAATTCATCGAGCGCTTTGATATTCCGGTCTACCATCCGGATGTGCGCGTCTGGGAAATCTTCGATCATAACGGTGTTGGGCTGGCGCTTTTTTACGGCGATTTCTTTGCCCGGGATTCGAAAAGCGGCGGTGCCTGGATGGGCAATTTCGTCGAGCAGTCGACGCTCAACGAAACCCAGCCGGTTATTTACAACGTCTGTAATTATCAGAAGCCCGCCTCAGGACAGCCCGCGCTGTTACTCTGGGATGATGTCATCACGTTGTTCCATGAGTTCGGCCATACCCTGCACGGACTGTTTGCATCACAGCGCTATGCGTCGCTGTCGGGAACCAATACGCCGCGTGATTTCGTCGAGTTTCCATCGCAAATCAATGAACACTGGGCGAGCCATCCGACGGTGTTTGACCGCTATGCCCGCCATGCGGTCACCGGCGAAAAAATGCCAGAGGCGTTACAGGACAAAATGCGTAAGGCCAGCCTGTTCAATAAGGGGTATGACATGAGCGAACTGCTGAGCGCCGCGCTGCTGGATATGGGCTGGCACCGTCTGTCTGTTGACGAACCCCCTCAGGACGTTGAAACATTTGAAAAACAACGGCTGGCGGCGGAGCAACTCGATCTTCCGGCGGTGCCGCCGCGCTATCGCAGCAGCTATTTTGCCCATATCTTTGGGGGCGGTTACGCGGCAGGCTACTATGCCTATCTGTGGACGCAAATGCTGGCGGATGACGGCTATCAGTGGTTTGTGGAGCAGGGCGGACTGACGCGTGAGAACGGCCAGCGGTTCCGTGACGCGATTTTATCACGGGGCAACAGTGAAGATTTAGAACGCCTTTACCCGGCATGGCGGGGTAGTGAGCCACAGATCGAGCACATGCTCAAACATCGTGGCCTGGCGGGATAACACAATCGACACTTCATTATTAGCAACTTGATGTACAATGCGGGCTCCTTTTTCCGGAGTCCGTATTGTACATGTCTGTTTTCCTGCCTTTCTGCGCTGATATCCTTCAGGCGACTTTCTGCTCATGAAAGCGTCCGCGCCACTCCTTCTTTCTTCTGCTCTGCTGCTGACTGGTTGTAGCAACAGCACCTTATCGCAGTTGAATATGCCTGCCGAACAGAGTGCGCAGGCGGTGGTGGGGTACTATGCTCGCGGTATCGATCCGATGATCCACCAGTATATGCAGGAAAAGCAGGTGAGCGGAATGGTGGTTGCGGTCATTCAACATAACGGACCCGCTGAGTTCCACAGTTACGGTGTGACCGACAGCCGACATCAATATCCGATCACCCCAGACACGCTGTTTGCGCTGGGGTCGCTGAGTAAAGGGGTAACGGCCGAAATCACTACCGTGCTGGTGAATCAGGGTGTGCTGCACTGGAACGACACGCTGGCGCAGCTTCTGCCAGCAGATACGCCGCTGAGCGATGACGCCAGAAAGATTACCCTGCTGCAACTGGCGACGCATACCTCCGGCCTGCCCAGACAGCCGATGGATCTGCTGACTCTGGAAAATCTCCTGCGCTATTTCAGTTCGGGGGAGAATTTCTATACCCAACTGGATAACGATACGGTGCTGACTTCTCTTGCCGACTTCACCGCGCCCGAGGCACGCGTGCCGCACTATTCCAATATCGGTTACGCGCTGCTCGGTTTCATCGTGCAGCATCGTACCGGCGAGTCGATCCCGTCGCTGGCGTATCGTCTGATCTTCCAGCCATTACAGATGAACAACAGCAGTTTTGAGCCCATGACGCTCAACGCCTATCCGTATCGCGCATTAGGTCACGCGGGGGATCAGCCCAAGCTTATTCGACGCGGTGAACTGACGCCTGACTGGACGTTTAACCAAAATATGGTCGGGGCGGCGAGTTTATACAGCAGTGCGCGCGATCTGGCGGGCTATGCGCGAGCGCATTTTGCCTCGCAAGACAACGCCGGGCTTGCCCGTGCATTTGCGGACGTCGCCAGAACCCAGTTTTATCGTCAGAAAGAAGCCGCAAATATTGCATGGGTAACCGATACGTTAGCCGATCGTCAGATCACATATCAGGTCGGATATATTGGCGGTTATTCCAGTTATATTGGCTTTGATAAAAAGAACCAGAATGCGGTGGTGGTTCTGCAAAATAGTTTTAACTGGAGTAATTATCTGGGGCACACCATTCTCAGTCAGTTAGCGCCGCGGTAAATTAAACCGCTAGTTGACGTTTTCGCTGCCAATAATTCGTGGTGGGTTGCCGCCTTTACAAAACAGGCGGTTTATTGACATTAACCTGTACTCGATATGCTACATTCCCTTCAACAAATTGATTAATGGATTAAAGCAGTGACAACCGGAGGTAATATGCAGCTGTTCATGGGCAAGAAATTACAGAGAAAACGCTGGAATTCCCGTCCCGAAACGCAGGACTTACAGAATACACGCTCTGTTGAGCCGTGGTCTTCCCGTACTGCATCTTGCCAGAGTAAAAAAGAGTGGAAACGAGAAACGCCTCAATCTTAGCGCCTGCCGTTTAACATTCATTGAGAATCGGCGTGGTAAGGTGTAAGTGATCCATTGTCGCTGCCGGGAGTGGCGGGACGGTGGAAAAAGTAAAATACAAATCTATCCATGCAAGCATTCACCGTCGGTTATCCGGCGGTTTTTTTTGCCCGTCAGCCATAAAAAATGGCCCCTTGTGCAGTGATGCGACAAGGGGCCTTATCGGTTCAGGACTTTCTCCGTTCATTAGTCATCCCATTTGTGGCTGAAATACGCGGCCAGAAATCCAGAAAATAAAATAATTCCCAGAACGGCCATAAAAACGTTCATATTACCCAGCATGTTTGCCTCCATTTAATGAGTAGTGTGTTTCCTCGCTTACCTTAATTTGGTTGGTGAAAGAGATAATAGCAGCTTTAACCTAAACAAAAGCTGAATTAGGTGATTATTTAGCGATAAGCGTAAATTTCTTTCGATATTGTGAAGGAGACAGACAATACATGTGGCGAAAATGGTGGCGAAATAACGCGGCGCTGCCAAAACCAGTTTGTTCCGCGATCAATTCCACGCTGAGCGGTGAGTTTTCCAGGTAATCGCGCGCCCGTAATAAGCGTTCGTTGAGGATCCAGCGTGCAGGCGTGGTGCCGGTACAATCGGTAAAACGACGCAAAAACGTCCGCGGACTCATCCCGGCGCGTTTGGCCAGCGAGGCGGTATCGTGATTCACCGTCAGATTCTGATGCAGAAAATCAAACAACTGGCCCAGCGTCTGACTTTCACGCTGCCGGGCAACGGGGCGCAGAAGCTGCTGTGGCTGTGCGCCATCGCGATGGGGCTGCACCACCAGCCGTCGGGCAACGCTGTTGGCAACCTCAAGACCATAGTCCTCGCGGATCAGATAAAGACACAGATCGATCCCCGCTGCGCTGCCCGCCGAGGTCAGCAACAGTCCGGCATCATGGTAGAGAACGTCATCAAGCACCTCGATAGCCGGAAAACGCTGACGGAGCGTGTCCGTGTAGCGCCAGTGAGTGGTGGCCTTGCGCCCGTCCAGCAACCCTGTCGCTGCCAGTACAAACACGCCAGAACAGATCGACAACAGACGGCAACCTCGCGCCCACGCGGCACGCAGCGCGGTACACAAGGCTTCGGGTACCGGCGCGTCGCTGCCTCGCCAGCCGGGAACCACAACGATATCGGCCTCAGCCAACAGTTCCAGTCCCCCATCCACCATCAACCGCACGCCGCCGGTCGCGCGGAGTGGACCAGCATCGACCGACGCGACGGCAAAACGATACCAGTCCGCGCCCAGTTCCGGGCGCGGCAGACCAAAGACTTCGACCGCTACGCCAAACTCGAAGGTGCACAGTCCGTCATAGGCGAGTACGACCACAAGCGGGCGCGGCGATTTTGGCAGAATCCTGGTGTTTTTTGGCATGGTCGAAGGCGGTACGTCAGCTCAGAGATGGTTAAATTATTGTAAACATAATCGTCACTGAGGAGAAAGTAGAATGAGTCATGTCACTGAGTTTCCCGCCGCCGCATCCACCGTTGCGGTCAACCATTTCCTGTCGCGTTTGAGTCTGGAAACCGATTGTGCCGACGTCCATGAGAGTATGCGCAAGGGGGAACCCGATTTCGTCTTACTCCACGTGGTGGGAAAACCGGAGGCGTTTGCACGTCGTCATCTTCCCGGGGCGATTCATCTGCCGCACGCCATGATGACCGCCGAACGGATGGCGCAGTGGCCTGCGGATACGCTGTTCGTGGTTTACTGCGCCGGACCTCACTGTAACGGTGCCGACCGCGCGGCATTAACGCTCGCCAGACTGGGCATACCGGTAAAGGTAATGATTGGCGGCATCACCGGATGGGAAGATGAAGGGTTCGCGTTTTCCTGTCTTGCGGAGTGAAGATGAATTTTTTTCATTAGCCATGAATTTATCTCGTTTGCCTGTCAGACAAGGGTATGTCAATTTGGACGCATAGACATCCAGAAGTCTAAGTGTTCAAATAAGAAACTATCACGTCAGGCAACCTTTGCCTGACGACGAAGGAGATCACATGCAAAGACAACAGGCCCCATTTCGCGCAGAAGTCGTAGGCAGCTTTTTACGTCCCGACGATATCAAAGTGGCTCGTCAGCAGTTTTCACGCGGCGAGTTAAGCGCACCGCAGCTGCGCGCCATTGAAGACGACGCCATTCGTCGGGTGGTCGAACAGCAGTGCGCCTGTGGTCTGCATGTAGTGACGGACGGCGAGTTCCGTCGCGCCTGGTGGCATTTTGATTTCTTCGATGGTTTGCAAGGGGTTGAACGTTATGACTCACAGCAGGGAATTCAGTTTAACGGCGTACAGACCAAAGCACATGGCGTTCGGGTCACGGGTAAACTGGCGTTCGGCGATCATCCGATGCTGGAAGATTTTCGCTATCTGAAGAGCATTAGCGGTAACGCCCAGCCGAAGATGACGATTCCCAGCCCCAGCGTGTTGCACTTTCGCGGCGGACGTAAAGATATCGATGCCACGGTCTATCCGGATCTAAAGGACTATTTTGACGATCTGGCGACCACCTGGCGCGATGCGATCCACGCTTTCTATGCTGCAGGTTGTCGCTATTTGCAACTGGATGACACGGTGTGGGCTTACCTCTGTTCCGATGCTCAGCGCCAGCAAATTCGCGAACGTGGTGACGACCCTGACGCGCTGGCGCGAATTTACGCCGATGTGATCAACCGGGCGCTGGCGGATAAACCCGCCGACATGACGGTGGGACTGCACGTATGCCGCGGCAACTTCCGTTCAACCTGGATCTCTGAAGGCGGCTATGAACCGGTTGCAGAGATCCTGTTCGGCAGCGTCAATGTCGATGCTTTCTTCCTGGAGTACGACAACGATCGCTCTGGCGATTTTGCGCCGCTGCGTTTTATCCGTCCTGGCCATCAGCAGGTGGTTCTGGGACTGGTGACGACGAAAAATGGTGAACTGGAAAACCCGGATGGCGTAAAAGCACGCCTGCAGGAAGCGGCACAATATGTCGACCACGCGCAAATTTGTCTCAGCCCGCAGTGCGGCTTTGCCTCAACGGAAGAGGGGAATTCGCTCACGGAAGCCCAGCAGTGGAACAAAATCAAACTTATCACCGAAATAGCTCAACAGGTCTGGTAAGTTGCCTCAATAATGCACACCGCGTTGCACATAAATAATGCAACGCGGGTACATTGTGGAGCATCCCCCGCGCGAAGCCTTGCAGGCCGCGCACGCCAACGCTTTTTCCTTTCTGCCTTCGTCCTGGCATCCTTTTTGCCTTATTCCTCCTGAACTCTTTTTTGCGCCGTGTTGTTTGTCGGTAGCACCAGAACTCACAGCATTTTTATTTTCAGGAGTGAAATTATGCAACGTCGTACCTTACTCAAAGCGTTTGCCCTCTCGGCCTCGGTGGCTGCGATGGGACTCAGTTTTAGCGTTCAGGCCGCCGATACCATTAAAGTGGGCATTATGCACTCACTGTCCGGCACGATGGCGATCTCCGAAACACCGCTGAAAGATGTGGCTCTGATGACGATTGATGAGATCAACGCCAAAGGGGGCGTATTAGGCAAAAAGCTGGAACCGGTGGTGGTTGACCCGGCTTCGAACTGGCCGCTGTTCGCCGAGAAAGCCCGACAGCTGTTGAGCCAGGATAAGGTGGCGGTAGTGTTTGGCTGCTGGACCTCCGTGTCGCGTAAGTCAGTATTGCCGGTTTTTGAGGAGCTGAACGGCCTGCTGTTCTACCCTGTACAGTACGAAGGGGAAGAGATGTCGCCGAACGTCTTCTACACTGGCGCGGCACCCAACCAGCAGGCGATCCCGGCGGTTGAATACCTGCTGAGTGAGGATGGCGGGAGCGCCAAACGCTTCTTCCTGCTGGGCACCGACTATGTTTATCCGCGCACCACCAACAAGATCCTGCGTGCGTTCCTGCATTCGAAAGGGGTTGCGGATAAAGACATCGAAGAGGTTTACACCCCGTTTGGTCACAGTGATTACCAGACCATTGTCGCCAATATCAAAAAATTCTCCGCAGGTGGCAAAACGGCTGTCGTTTCAACCATCAACGGCGATTCCAACGTCCCGTTTTATAAAGAGCTGGCAAACCAGGGCCTGAAAGCCACCGATGTTCCGGTGGTCGCGTTCTCGGTGGGTGAAGAAGAACTGCGCGGGATTGATACCAAACCGCTGGTTGGCAACCTTGCCGCCTGGAACTACTTCGAATCGGTCGATAACGCCACCAACCAGAAATTTGTTGCCGATTATCGTGCGTACGCCAAAGCCCATAAGCTGCCAAATGCTGACACCGTGGTGACAAACGATCCGATGGAAGCCACGTACGTGGGTCTGCATATGTGGGCGCAGGCCGTCGAAAAAGCCGGGACGACAGATGTCGATAAAGTTCGGGCGGCAATGGCCGGACAGTCCTTCCCGGCACCGTCGGGCTTTACGCTGACGATGGATGCCACCAACCACCATCTGCATAAACCGGTGATGATTGGCGAGATTGAAGGCAATGGTCAGTTCAACGTCGTCTGGCAGACTGAAGAACCGGTTCGCGCCCAGCCGTGGAGCCCGTTCATTGCCGGTAATGACAAGAAATCAGAACAACCAGTGAAAACCGCCAGCAACTAAAATCAACCGCTTCGGCGGGGGCAGACGGCGACATGCCCGATGGCGCAAGCTTATCGGGCCTACACCGAGCAGGGTTAAGCAGATGTAGGTCGGATAAGGCGAAAGCGTCGCAAGGTTTGTCAACGTGCTTATCCCTCCCGCAGAGGGTGACTTCTGGAGATCTTGACATGAAAGCCATGGGCTTTATTCGCGGTTTGTTGCTGGCGTTCGGGCTTCTGCCAGGGTTCGTTCAGGCCAGCGATGCCGACGCGTTTGTCGCCGCCAGCCGTACCGTCCAGGCGCAACTGCTCGAACAGTGGGCGGCAACACCTGACCCTCAGCGTTTGCCGCTGCTGACGGCGCTGAGCCGGGAGGCGCTGCTCACCGACAGCACAAAACAGGCTTTCACCCGCGAGGGAACGCAGGTTGTGCCTCTGGGAACGGCCAGTAGCCCAACGGGAACGTTAAAACCCCTACGCCTGACCAACCGACTGCGCATTCTTGTTGCCGGCGCGCTGGCGACGCATCAACTTGTTAGTGACAGTGTCACACAAAGGCTGGCGGCTACCCGTACGCTACAGCGCGACGCACAGCCGTCCATGCTGCCTTTTATCCAACAGCGCCTGGCACAGGAAACTGATGCGGAGGTGAAATCACGCCTGACCCGCGTTCTGGCTAACCTGCAACTGGCCAGTCCATCGGCGGAGATTCGCCGTCAGGCGATCATACTGTTGGGCGACTCCAGCGATCCGGAAATGCAGGCACGCCTGCAACCGTTTACTGACAAAGCGCATGAACCGGATGCCAGCGTGCGCGCGGTGGCCAGTGACAGCCTGGCGCGTATCCAACAGCGAATGGCGATTGGCGATCTGCTTGGACAGGCGTTTATGGGGCTGTCGCTTGGATCGGTGCTGCTGCTGGCGGCGCTCGGGCTGGCGATCACCTACGGCCTGTTGGGAGTGATCAACATGGCGCACGGCGAAATGCTGATGCTCGGGGCTTACTGTACGTGGATGGTGCAACAGGCGATGGCGCAGTTTGTCCCGCAGTGGCTGGCCTTTTATCCGCTGGTTGCCTTGCCGGTTGCCTTTATGTTTACCGCAGGCGCGGGAATGATTCTGGAACGCGGGGTGATCCGCCATCTTTACGGACGTCCACTGGAAACGCTGCTGGCGACGTGGGGTATCAGCCTGATGCTGATCCAGCTTGTGCGGATGACCTTCGGGGCACAAAACCTGGAGGTGGCGAATCCGGCGTGGCTGTCGGGTGGCGTACAGGTTTACGCCAGTCTGGTGCTACCGTGGAATCGCATTGTGGTGCTGGGGTTCGCGCTGCTGGTGCTGTTCTTCACCTGGCTGCTGCTGAACAAAACGCGGCTGGGCATGCGGGTACGCGCCGTGACCCAGAACCGCAGTATGGCGGCCTGCTGCGGTGTTCCGACGGGGCGTGTGGATATGCTGGCCTTTGGTCTGGGTTCAGGTATTGCCGGACTTGGCGGCGTCGCCCTGTCGCAACTGGGTAACGTCGGTCCGGAACTGGGCCAGGGCTATATCATCGACTCCTTTCTGGTGGTGGTGCTGGGCGGCGTCGGCCAACTTGCCGGTAGCGTGGCGGCGGCGTTCGGTCTCGGCGTATTCAACAAAATCCTCGAACCGCAGATGGGTGCGGTACTCGGGAAGATTGTCATTCTGGTGTTGATCATTCTGTTTATCCAGAAGCGACCCCAGGGACTGTTTGCTCTGAAAGGGAGAGTCACCGAATAATGACCATGCCAATGGCCTTAACACTGGCGCGTAAAGCGCCGCGTATCAGTCGGGTGCTGGCGGGGATTATCCTGCTAGCGCTGATGGTGCTGCCGTTTCTTGCCTTGCTGCCCGCCGATCATCCGCTGGCGATTTCCGTGTGGACGTTGACGCTTGCCGGGAAAATTCTCTGCTATGCGGTGGTGGCGGTCGCACTGGATCTGGTCTGGGGGTATGCCGGGATGCTGTCGCTGGGACACGGGCTTTTCTTTGCGCTTGGCGGTTACGCGATGGGGATGTATCTGATGCGCCAGGCCTCCGGTGAAGGGCTGCCCGCGTTTATGTCCTTTCTCTCCTGGAGCGAGTTGCCGTGGTTCTGGTGGGGAACCCAGCATTTTGCGTGGGCAATGGCGCTGGTGGTACTGGTGCCCGGCGGACTGGCGCTGATCTTTGGCTACTTCGCTTTCCGCTCGAAGATTAAAGGCGTCTACTTTTCGATCATGACGCAGGCGCTGACCTTCGCCGGTATGTTGCTGTTCTTTCGTAATGAGACCGGTTTTGGCGGCAACAACGGGTTTACCGGTTTTACCACGCTTCTGGGGCTGCCGGTCACTGCCACCACCACCCGTATCGGACTGTTTCTGGCGACGCTAGGGTTGCTGGTACTGGCATTGTGGCTGGGGTTTGCGCTGGCGCGCAGTAAGTTTGGCCGGATCCTCACCGCCGTGCGCGACGCGGAAAACCGGCTGATGTTTTGCGGCTATGACCCGAAAGGTTTCAAATTGCTGGTCTGGACGCTCTCTGCCGTGTTGTGCGGGTTGTCAGGCGCACTGTATGTGCCGCAGGTCGGGATCATTAACCCCAGCGAAATGTCGCCCACTAACTCTATCGAAGCCGCCATCTGGGTGGCGCTCGGCGGGCGTGGCTCGCTGATCGGCCCGGTCATTGGTGCGGTGATGGTAAACGGTGCCAAAAGCCTCTTCACCGTCATCATGCCGGAATACTGGCAGCTGTTTCTGGGGCTGATCTTCATCGGCGTCACGCTGTTTTTACCCCGTGGCGTGATTGGCCTGTTTCGTAAAGGAGACAAATAATGCAGCCGGATGAAGGCCTTTTTACCCGCCAGGTTCCCGGCGATCGCTATCGCCAGCAGACGGACCCGGTGCTGCAACTGGAAAACATCAACGTCAGCTTTGACGGTTTTCAGGCATTAACCAATCTCACGCTGAATATTGGCGTTGGCGAACTGCGTTGCGTCATTGGTCCTAACGGCGCGGGGAAAACCACGCTGATGGATGTGATTACCGGGAAGACGCGTCCGCAAAGCGGAAAGGCGCTGTATGACCAGTCAACCGATCTGACCGCGTTGGATCCGATCGCCATTGCCCGTCAGGGTATTGGCCGTAAGTTTCAAAAGCCGACGGTGTTCGAAGCGCTGACGGTGGCAGAAAACCTTGAGCTGGCGATGAAAAACGATAAATCGGTGTGGGCGTCACTGCGCGCAAAGCTAAACAGCGAACAGCGCGACCGCATCGATGAGATGCTTGGCTTGCTGCGCCTGCGGACCGAAAGAGGGCGCCATGCCGGGATGCTGTCACACGGCCAGAAGCAGTTTCTCGAGATCGGTATGCTGTTGGTGCAGGAGCCGCACCTGCTATTGCTGGATGAACCCGCCGCTGGCATGACCGATGCAGAGACGGAATATACTGCAGAACTGTTTCGTACGCTGGCGGGCAAACATTCGCTGATGGTAGTGGAGCATGATATGGGCTTTGTAGAAACCATCGCCGACCACGTCACGGTGCTCCATCAGGGAAGCGTACTGGCGGAAGGCAGTCTGCGTGAGGTGCAGGCCAACGAGCAGGTGATTGACGTCTATCTTGGGCGCTAAGGAGTACAGATGCTACAGGTAAATGAACTGAATCAATATTATGGTGGCAGCCATATTCTGCGCGGCGTCACCTTTGACGCCAGCCCTGGTGAAGTGACCTGCCTGCTGGGTCGCAACGGCGTCGGTAAAACCACCTTGCTGAAATGTCTGATGGGGCTGATACCGGCGCGTAGCGGAACGGTGACCTGGCAGGAAAAGAACATCACCCATCGCAAGCCGCATCAGCGGGTACAGGCGGGCATCGCGTATGTGCCGCAGGGCCGCGAAATTTTCCCGCGACTGACGGTGGAAGAAAACCTGTTGCTGGGGCTGTCGCGCTTTTCGTCACGCGAAGCGAAAGCGGTTCCGGAAGAGATCTACACACTATTCCCGGTACTGAAAGAGATGAAACAGCGGCGCGGCGGCGATCTCTCCGGAGGTCAGCAGCAGCAACTGGCGATTGGCCGCGCGCTGGCGAGTCGTCCGCAGTTATTGATCCTCGATGAACCGACGGAGGGGATTCAGCCGTCGGTGATCAAAGAGATAGGGCAGGTGATCGCTCAGCTCGCCCGGCGTGGCGATATGGCGATTCTGCTGGTTGAGCAGTTCTACGACTTTGCAGCGGAACTGGCGGATAACTATCTGCTGATGTCGCGCGGTAGCATTATTCAACGGGGACGCGGCGAAAATATGGAATCGGAAGGGGTACGCGGTTTAGTGGCTATCTGACAGCCGTGCAGGCCTTGGACCTGCACGACATCAGCTCAACACAACGCCGGTTGGCCCCAGGGTCTGACACGCATGCCTTTAAGCATCAGCGCCCACGCGACAATAATCGCCACCATCAGGACGATAAACAGCGTCCAGGCGGGGAATGAGGTCAGAATGACGCCGCTGGCCAACGGGTTAAACGCCGCACCCAACCAACCCAGCGACTGCGCGGAGAAATAACTGGCCTTCATACCCGGTGGGGCGATGTTATCGATCAACATGTATTCACCTGGTGCGTAGATCACTTCGCCAAGCGTAAAGATCGCGGCGGATATGCCCCAGAGCAGCAGGCTGTTGCCGGAGATCATGAATCCGCCGAGACCAATGACAAAACAGACGGTGCCAAAGCCCATCAGCGGACGAATGTTAGCCGGCGTCAGTCTGCGCCCCACGGCATACTGCAAGCTGACGACCACCGCGGCGTTGACGGGCAACACCACCGCCACGACTTTCTCAGCGAAATTGCCATCGGCGACGACCATCACGTACTGAGAGAGACAGGACGCAAACGCACCGGAAACAAACGAGGCCAGAAACGCCGACAGCGTAAACCAGAACAGTGCTTTATCATGCAGCAGTACCGCAGGCGACCAGGCGACGCTGTTTTCGCTATTAACGGCGGCGGCAGAACGCTTGACCAGAAACTGGATAAACACCAGCGGAAAGGCGGAGCAGAAGGCGGCGAGCCAGAAGGGTAAGTTGATGCTCTGCATCACCAGCAGCGTGCCGAGCGGCGGGCCAACGGTCCAGCCGATATTCAGTACCGTATAGTTGAGCGAAAAGATTTTTGCCTTCGCGCCGGGCGAAAGATGGTCGGCAAACCAGGCTTTCAGCACGGTGGCAAACACCGAATAAGCGCAGTTGATCAGGGCAAAAAGCAGCACCACCAGCATCACGCTATCAACCAACGGAATGGCGATAAAGCCAAAGGCAAAGGCGGAAATCGCCAGAAGCATGTAGCGCTTCTTGTCGAATTTGTCCGCCAGAATGCCAAAGCCAAGGCTAAAGACCACGCCGATGGTCAACGCAATGGTCATGGCATAGCCGATCAGATCCACGCTCAGGTCGTACTGGCGACTCAGATAAATGGTCATGAAGGGCAGCGTTGCGCCACGACCGATCGTCAGTAACAGTGAGGAGGCGAGTAAAGCAAGGGTGGATCGTCTCAGCGTTTTGTTCATTTCTCTGCCCGACAGTGCGTTTCGTTATATTTGTTTTAGATATGTAAAGAAATAACACGGCAAAAGTGTGATGTATAGCGGATAAATTGTTCTATTGTGCACTGCTATCCCTACCAGAATTAATGATCTGTTGCGGGCTACTCATTTCCGTTACTTTAACTTGTTTACAAAAATTTAAACTTCGCGGAGCGGTGGTATGACGCGCAAAGACGGGCTGTTGGCATTACTGGTGGTGGTGGTTTGGGGGCTGAACTTTGTTGTCATTAAGGTGGGGCTGCATGCAATGCCACCGCTGATGCTGGCGGGGTTGCGCTTTTTGCTGGTGGCGTTTCCGGCGATATTTTTTGTTGCGCGTCCGCGTATTCCGCTGTCGCTGCTGCTCGGTTACGGCCTGACAATCAGCTTCGGTCAGTTTGCCTTTCTGTTTTGCGCGATCAAGTTTGGCATGCCAGCTGGACTGGCGTCGCTGGTATTGCAGGCTCAGGCCTTTTTCACCATCGTGCTGGGCGCATTTGCCTTTGGCGAACGTTTGCAGGGCAAACAAATTGCCGGAATTGCGCTCGCAATTTTTGGTGTGCTGGTGCTGATTGAAGGCAGCCTCAACGGACAGCATGTCGGGATGCTCGGCTTTATGCTGACGCTGGCGGCGGCATTTAGCTGGGCCTGCGGCAATATCTTCAATAAAAAAATAATGGGGCATGCCTCGCGCCCGCCGGTAATGTCGCTGGTGGTCTGGAGCGCACTGATTCCGATACTGCCGTTCTTTGCAGCGTCGCTGTTGCTCGACGGCGCGACGCAAATCGTTGAAAGCCTGATTGCCATCGATCTGACCACGATCTTATCGCTGGTCTATCTGGCCTTTGTTGCCACGATAGTCGGCTACGGGATCTGGGGGACGCTGCTCGGGCGTTATGAAACCTGGCGTGTTGCGCCGCTCTCCCTGCTGGTGCCGGTGGTGGGACTGGCCAGCGCGGCGCTGCTGCTCGACGAAACGCTGAGCGCATTACAGCTGTTTGGCGCGGTGCTGATCATGGCCGGTCTGTACATCAATGTGTTTGGTTTTCGCTGGCGCAGAACGGCGCAGGTGAGGGGATCGTAGGTCGGAAAAAGCAAATAGCGCAGGGATTGCCTGATGTCGCTGCGCTGATCAGGCCTGGCAGGTAAAAACTGACGTTAATATTATCACAATCATCCATTGTCATTTAATACTTAGAAGTGAATTTAAAAATAGTAACAGATATTTTAATAGAGCAGCCATGTACAGGCTGCTCTATTTTTAAGTAATGGCTATATTTTAAATAAATGTTGAACTTGATAATTTTTTGATGATATGTTAAGACGAGGGAATGTTCACAGGTTGGAGGTAAATTATATGACGCCAAAAGAGATACTTTGCCAATGGGTTGACGCATTTAATAATGCTGATATAGAAACTATTTCAGAATTATATGATGAGAATGCAATAAACCATCAGGTTGCCAATGAGCCAGTTATTGGTAAAGAGGCGATAAAGAAAATGTTTGAACAAGATTTTTCTTACACGGATATGGTTTGTATCGTTGAAAATATTTTCGAAGATGGACAATGGGCAATTTTAGAGTGGCGTGACCCATTAGGTCTGAGAGGTTGCGGTTTTTTCCAAATAGTAAATAATAAAATTTTATTTCAAAGAGGCTACTGGGATAAGCTAACTTTCTTGAAGCAGCATAATTTGCCTATTGAATAAAATGAATACGTAAAAGAAGAGCGAAAACGGCGCTGCGGGAAATTTTAAGAATATAACGATCAGGGGGATAAAAAAAGCCCCGCTTTTCAGCAGGGCGAAAACGAATCACAGGCTGTGCCGGTTGTAATAGGGCACGCCCAGTTCGTCGGACTTGTCACTTCCCGCGCCCATGTGATTAAAATCAAACGGCGACTGTTCCTGTGAAGTGGGGACAATCATCGTGTCACGACTGTTTGTCGTGGTGGGCTGCGCGGATTGCTCCGCAACGCTCTGACCTGAGACAACAAGCAGCAGGGCCAGCATTGCAGAAGACAACAGTTTCATGATTTCCTCGATTACGTCGTTTACAGGCGATGGTTAGTTACAATGGTTCAGCGGTAGCAAATACCGCGATTCGCCGCGCATATTGGTAATACGGTATTTATGCGGCGGAACGTCGAAATAGTTTTTGAATGTCCGGGTCAGCGTCTGCTGCGACTCGAAACCGTAACGTTCTGCCAGATATAAAATCGGCTCGTTACTCTCTTTTAATTTCTGCGCTATTTCGGTCATTTTACGGCTGCGGATGTACTGGCCTAATGAATGGCCGGTCTCTTTTTTGAACATCCGTTGCAGGTGCCATTTGGAGTAACCTGAACGCTCAGACACTTTTTCCAGTGAGAGCGGCGATTCCAGGTTATCTTCGATCCAGTCCAAAATGCTATGAATGGTGATAGCGTCAGTATTGCGTCTGGACATCGTCATACCTCTTCTTGTTTTACGGCAGTACTTTCTTAAGCAAATGCTCAAGTGTTGCCACTTCGTCCGCCGTTAAGTTTTTTGTTAATTCCTGGTGCAGGTCTTGTCCTACTAATTGATGACATTGCTCACAAATTGCCGCGCCGTGTTCGGTGAGTTTCACCAGCACACCGCGTTTGTCATGTGGGTTAGGCAGTCTGTCAATCCAGCCTTTGCAGACCAGACGCTCGAGCATGCGCGTTAAGGCGCCGAGATCGACAGACAACACTTTTTTCAGTTCAACCGGGGTAATGCAGCCCGCACAACGGATAGAGCAGAGCACCTTAAACTGTGCTGCCGTGATATCCAGCGGCGAGAGATAGTCGTTCAACAGACGATCTTTCTTCTGATTGACCATGTGGATCAAGCGCCCCAGTGGGATGATTTCATTGAATAAGTCACTGGTGCTTTTCACAATGGTTGCCCTGGCAAGTATTTAGTTACGGCAGATAATATTGCCCAGGCAACTATAAGTCAAACGAATGGATTTACCGATCACACGTTTTGCTAAAAGCGAAAAGACACGCGCTGTGTCACATTTTATTTAGTTAATGATAATTAGCGGTTATCTCTCAGGTCGCTAACGAATGCTTACAGCACCAGAATGGCTAACTTCATGGTTTTCCACTTATACTTGCCGCTAATACATGGGTGAAACAGGAATGACGGCCAATATGATGGATTTGTTTAAAGCAATAGGGCTGGGGCTGGTAGTGATTCTCCCTCTGGCGAATCCGTTGACGACCGTCGCGCTGTTTCTCGGTCTTGCCGGGAACATGAACAGCGCAGAACGGAATCACCAGTCGTTAATGGCATCGGTTTACGTGTTTGCCATCATGATGGTGGCCTACTATGCGGGCCAACTGGTGATGAATACTTTCGGTATCTCCATTCCGGGCCTGCGTATCGCCGGGGGGTTAATTGTGGCGTTCATCGGTTTCCGCATGCTGTTTCCGCAGCAAAAAGCGCATGAATCGCCGGAGGCGCGGAGCAAGTCGGAAGAGCTGGAAGATGAGCCGACCGCCAATATCGCGTTTGTGCCGCTGGCAATGCCAAGCACGGCGGGGCCGGGGACCATTGCGATGATTATCAGCTCCGCCTCAACGGTGCGTCACGGCACGGATTTTCCTGACTGGGTGATTACCGTCGCGCCGCCGCTCATCTTTGCCCTGGTGGGGGTGATCCTGTGGGGATGCTTACGCAGTTCCGGGGCGATTATGCGTCTGGTGGGCAAGGGCGGTATTGAAGCCATTTCCCGGCTGATGGGCTTTCTGCTGGTCTGTATGGGCGTGCAGTTTATTATTAACGGCGTGCTGGAAATTATTAAAACCTACTGATCAAAAAGCCCGGTCGCGATGACCGGGCTGTCTGTCAGGAATGCTGTGGTTGTTCTTCTAATGAGACCGGCCATTTACGGAAGATAATCACCGACCAGATCAGCGCGGCAAGTGCCGGAACGGCCCCCACGTAGCCAATGGTTGACATCGACCAGTGCAGACTCACCTGATTTCCCACCAGCGCGCCCGCACCAATACCAATATTGAAAATGCCGGAAAACAGCGCCATCGCTACATCCGTGGCATCCGGAGCCAGCGCCAGCACCTTCACCTGCATCCCGAGGCCAATCACCATGATGGCAATCCCCCAGAAAACGCTCAGAACAGCCAGATGAGATTCACTGTCAGCGGCAGGTAACAGCAATACCAGGCAGAGCAGCAGCAGCGCGATGGCGATGCCGATGAGCGCCGAGGCATGGTGATTGCCGAGCTTGCCAAAGATGATGCTGCCGATAATGCCTGCACCGCCCAGCACCAGTAACAGTACGGTGGCGAAATTCGCGCTCAACCCGGCAACAGTCTGCACAAACGGTTCGATATAGCTGTACGCGGTGTAGTGCGCCGTCACCACCACCACCGTCAACAGATAGAGGCACATCAGCGCCGGACGGCGGAACAGCAGTGGCAGACTTTTCAGCGAGCCGGAATGTTCACTTGGTAATTTCGGCAGCAGCTTGATCAGGCAAATCAGGGTGATGAATGCCCCCATCCCGATGGCGAAGAAGGTGGTTCGCCAGCCAAAATACTGACCAACAATACGACCAAGCGGTAAGCCCAGCACCATCGCCAGCGCCGTTCCGGTGGCGAGTAAACTTAATGCCTGAGCGCGTTTGCCCGCGGGAGCAAGGCGGATCGCCAGTGAGGCGGTAATCGACCAGAAGATCGCGTGCGCAAAGGCAATCCCGATGCGGCTAATCACCAGCACGGTGAAGTTCCACGCCAGGAACGAGAGCACATGGCTGGCAATAAACAGCACAAACAAGCATATCAGCAGCTTACGCCGCTCAACCTGACTGGTCAGCAACATGAACGGCAGGGACAACAGCGCGACTACCCAGGCGTAGATCGTCAGCATGATCCCGACCTGTGCGGTCTGCATACTAAAACTCTGTGCGATGTCGGAAAGCAGACCCACGGGGACAAATTCTGTGGTATTGAAAATAAACGCAGCAATAGCCAGCGTAACGACCCGTAACCACGCGACTTTGCGGGAAACCGTTTGAGTTGTCATAAGAGTGCATCGGTTCGTTGCGAAAAGGAGAGGATGCGATCTTAAAACGTTTGCTGATGAAAAGACAACCGTTTTGTGATTCAGATCTCGTTTTCAGCATTGTTCCGTCAGCAGCTCAATGAACGCCTCCAGTTGGCGCATCTTCGCCCCGCGCCGCCAGACCAGCCAGGTCGTCAGCCAGCGCCAGTTACCGGACAGCGGCCAGGCCTCAACCTGCTGATGTCCGGGCATACTTTCCAGCATCGAACGGGGGATTAACGCGATACCGGCACCGGCGATCACACAGGCCAGCATGCCGTGATAGGACTCCATTTCGTGGATCGTGCCTGGCATTGCCCGATCGGCATGAAACCAGCTTTCGAAATGGCGGCGATAGGAACAATTGGCGCGAAAGGCGTAAATGTGACTGCCGTTGACCTCGCTGGCGCGTGTCACTGGCGGGTGACCGTGCGGCGTAACCACCATCATCTCTTCCTGATACACCGGCATCCCTTCAAGACCGGGGTGGGTAATCGGTCCGTCCACAAAGGCGGCATTGAGATGACCCTGAAGCACGCCGTCCAGCATGTTGCCAGAAGGCCCGGTCGCCAGGGAGAACTGGATTTTGGGGTAGCGCTGATTGTAGCGAGCAAGCGTAGCCGGTATGCGTACCGCGGCGGTACTTTCCAGCGCGCCCAGTGAGAACAGCCCCTGGGGTTCATCACCCGCGACAACCATTCGCGCCTCGTCAACCAGCGCGAGGATCTGCTGACTGTAGCGCAGAAAGTTGTGCCCGGCGGGGGAAAGGCGCAGGCGCTGATTCTCGCGAATAAACAGATCGACGCCGAGATCGGCCTCCAGTTGGCGAATGCGGGTGGTGAGATTGGAGGGGACACGGTGCACCTTCGCCGCTGCCTGGGTGATGCTGCCCGTTTCGGCAACCGCGTTAAACATCTCCAGTTGGGTCAGATCCATAATGTTCTCTCATCGTGAATAGTTTGGTTAATATTATTCATTTTTCGGAAAGAGTAAATGCGTCCATGATGATCGCATCAAGAACGATGGAGAGACTGTATGACGATTTCACCGGCAACCCACGCCATTTCCACCAACCCGTACAATGGCGAACGCCTTTCAGCATTGCCGTGGTCTACGGCCCAGGACATTGAACAGGCGCTACAGCTTGCGGCCGTGGGATTTCGCGACTGGAAACAGACTACGGTGGCGTATCGGGCGCAGAAATTACGTGACATCGGCCAGGCCTTACGCGTGCGTGGCGAAGAGATGGCGCAGTGCATTACCCGTGAGATGGGCAAACCGATTAAACAGGCGCGTGCAGAGGTGGCAAAATCGGCGTCACTGTGTGACTGGTATGCAGAACACGGCCCGGCGATGCTGGACGCTGAACCCACGCAGGTGGAAAACCAACAGGCGGTCATTGAGTATCGTCCGTTAGGTACCATTCTGGCGGTCATGCCGTGGAACTTTCCGCTGTGGCAGGTGCTGCGCGGAGCGGTGCCGATTTTGCTGGCCGGTAATGGCTATCTGCTTAAGCCTGCGCCGAACGTCATTGGCTGCGCGCAAATCATCCGCCAGGTTTTTGCTGATGCAGCGATACCCGTCGGCGTCTACGGCTGGCTGAATGCGGATAATCAGGGCGTCAGCACATTGATAAACGATGCGCGGATTGCGGCCGTGACGGTGACCGGTAGCGTGCGTGCAGGGGCAGCCATTGGCACTCAGGCCGGAGCCGCGTTGAAAAAATGTGTGCTGGAACTGGGAGGTTCCGATCCGTTTATTGTGCTTAACGATGCCGATCTGGATCTGGCAGTGCAGGCGGCGGTGGCCGGACGCTACCAAAATAGTGGGCAGGTTTGTGCGGCGGCGAAACGCTTTATTCTCGAAGAGGGGATCGCAGAGTGCTTTATCGCGCGCTTTGTGGCGGCTGCCGCCGCGCTGAAGCAGGGCGATCCGCTGGCGGAGGAGAGCGAACTCGGACCGATGGCGCGTGCCGATCTGCGTGACGAGTTGCATCAGCAGGTGCAGGCGGCGATTGCCGAAGGCGCTCAGTTACGACTTGGCGGTGAGATGCCGTCCGGAGCCGGTAACTTTTATCCGGCCACGGTGCTGACCAACGTAACCCCTGAGATGACGGCGTTTCGCGAAGAACTGTTCGGGCCGGTTGCGGCGATCGCCATAGCGAAGAGTGCTGAGCATGCGCTGGAACTCGCAAACGACAGTGACTTTGGTCTGTCGGCGACCCTTTTTACCGCCGATGAAGCCCGGGCACTGGAGATGGCCGCACGTCTGGAATGCGGCGGTGTCTTTATCAACGGCTTTAGCGCCAGCGATGCCCGGGTGGCGTTTGGCGGCGTGAAGAAGAGCGGCTTTGGTCGCGAACTCTCGCACTTTGGTCTGCGTGAATTCTGTAATGTGCAGACCGTCTGGAAGAACCGACGCTAATCTTTCCGGCGCTCTGCGGGGCGCCTTGTCACATTTCTGCCATAGTTTTGTCATTTACGCTTCGTAGACTCGCGCTTAACGTGTTGATACTGAAGAATATTATGAACTTAACTCAAATTTTACGTCGCGTTGCGCGCCGTTTTCTACCGCAGCAGTTTGGCCTGTTAACCGGGATTTTTTGCATCATTGCGCTGTTTTCCGTGCTGCAAATGACGTCGTCATTGATGCTGTCGTTTTCTGTCAGTCAGGCCCGGGAAAACGAGCAGCGTAACCAACAGGCGTTGCGTCAACAGACAAAAGTTGAAGAGGCACGGATTGCGCTTCTGACCGCCAGCGATCTGCTCAATCGGGCGGGTGTTTACTTTATGCAGGATGCCGCCACGGGTTCTGAAGGCAGCTGGCAGCCGTTGATTGACGAAGCCCGGCAGGCGTTAACTCAGTCGACAACCGCGTGGCAGGCATGGCGCGAAATGAACCCGCAGGCGGACGACGGGCTGGTCGACAGCTATCAGCGTTTTAGCGGCGGTATCCAGGAACAGGTGACAGGGCTAAGTAAGACGCAGTCGATTGACGCGTTCTTTGCGGTGCCCATTCAGGCGTTTCAGGCTGACTTCAATGATAACTATGCCAGAGTGCAAAAAGTCACTGCCCAGGAGCGGGAGAGTGGACGACAACAACTGCTGGATCGTCTACTCAATCTTCAGCATCTGTTCTTACTCCTGCCGATAATGCTGCTGGCCATTGCGATCGCGGTCTGGTGGGGGATGTCGCGCTGGGTGATTTCTCCGCTGCGTCGGCTGATCGCACATATTGATATTCTGGCGGCAGGCGATCTCTCACTGCCGCTTCCTGCCGTACCTGGGTCTAACCGGGAAGTGTCGCAGCTCCACGTAAGAATTGGTGCGATGCAGCAGGGGCTACGTGAGCTGGTCCAGCAGGTCAGTGAGGCAACGACGGCGATGGCTGACAATATCGAAAGGCTGGCGCAGAACAATACGCGCTTGTATCAGCAGTCGGCGAAACAGAGTGAAGAACTGCATAACGTCACCTCGCATATTTCTGTGCTGGAAACGCACGTTGAAGATAACAGCGGATATGCCCAACTGGCGAATCAGCGTGCGGAAGAAGCGCGCGCCATTGCGGCAGGCGGTGACCGAATGATGGATACCGTGAATCGTTCAATGCAGGCGATTGTGACGCGCTCGGCGGAAATGCGCGGGATTATTGCGCTGATTGATAACGTCGCCTTCCAGACTAATATTCTGGCGCTGAACGCGGCTATCGAAGCCGCCCATGCCGGTGAGCAGGGACGCGGCTTTGCGGTGGTGGCAAGAGAAGTGGGATTGCTGGCGCGCAAGAGCAGTCAGTCCACGCAGGATATTCAGGCGCTGATCTATCACTCTCTGCAAGGAATAGAAGAAGGGTCAAGCGCAGTGACGCATCTGGAAGAGAACTTACAGCAGGTGATCGCGCTGGTGGAAAATCTGGGCGCCTCGCTGAATGATATCTCCGCCGCGACGCTGCATCAGGGAGCCCGAATCCATCAAATGACGCGTCAGCTGCAGGCGCTGAACCTGGTCGCGCGTGATACCCGCGAACTGGTGGATACGGCATCGGCTTCCTCGCAGCAGTTGCATAATGAATCGCACCAGTTGATTCACGCCGTGGCGAGATTCCGACTTCCGGCCTGACGTGGGGTATTCCGCTCTGTTATACTCGCAGCCCTTTTCAGACCGGCAGGCAAGGAGCGTGGTGTGGCAATCACTCTGGACAATTCAATTTTAGAGACCATTCTGGCGGAGGTTCGCCCGCTGATAGGTCAGGGCAAAGTTGCGGACTATATTCCCGCGCTGGCCTCGGTTGACGGGTCCCGACTGGGTATTGCGATTTGTACCGTGGAAGGTCAGCTCTGGCAGGCCGGGGATGCGACTGAACGCTTTTCTATTCAGTCAATTTCAAAGGTACTCAGTCTGGTGGTGGCAATGCGTCACTATTCAGAGGATGAGATCTGGCAACGGGTGGGGAAAGATCCGTCCGGTTCGCCGTTTAATTCGCTGGTGCAGTTAGAAATGGAGTACGGCATTCCGCGTAATCCGTTTATTAATGCCGGGGCGCTGGTTGTCTGTGACATGTTACAGGGGCGACTCAGCGCACCGCGTCAGCGTATGCTGGAAGTGGTTCGTGCGCTGAGCGGTGTGCCGGATATCGCTTATGATGCGGTGGTGGCCCGTTCAGAGTTCGAACACTCCGCCCGTAATGCCGCCATTGCCTGGCTGATGAAATCCTTCGGTAATTTTCATCATGACGTGACGACGGTCCTGCAAAACTATTTTCATTACTGTGCGCTGAAAATGAGCTGTGTGGAACTGGCGAAGACGTTTGTCTTTCTGGCGAACCAGGGGAAAGCGTTTCATCTTGATGAGCCCGTGGTGACGCCGATGCAGGCACGACAGATCAATGCGCTGATGGCGACCAGCGGAATGTATCAGAACGCCGGGGAATTTGCGTGGCGTGTTGGCTTGCCCGCGAAATCGGGTGTAGGCGGGGGAATTGTGGCGATAGTGCCGCATGAGATGGCGATCGCCGTGTGGAGTCCTGAACTGGATCCGACCGGGAATTCGCTCGCGGGTATCGCTGCGCTGGAACAACTGACTCAACGCTTAGGACGTTCAGTTTACTGATGAACACGTTTGATCCGCTTTTTGCCCGTCTGTCGCGCTCGCCGTTTCGCTCCGGTTTTCGTCTGGGCACGAAAGAGAGACAGTATTGCTGGGATAAAGGGGCAGAGGTTATCGATCAACATGCTGCGGATTTTGTGGCGAAGCGACTTGCGCCAGCCGCACCGGTCAATGACGGCAAACAAACGCCGATGCGCGGTCATCCGGTATTTATCGCCCAACATGCCACGGCGACCTGCTGTCGCGGCTGTCTTGCTAAATGGCATAATATCGCCCAGGGACAGCCGTTGAGCGATGAGCAACAGCAGTATGTGGTCGCTGTTATCCATCACTGGTTAGTGCTTCAAATGAATACACCGTAATAATTAAATGGTTACGTTAATCCCATAAAATAAGCATGGTTTATTGCTGGCGAATTTAACAAATAAAAATGTTAACGCAGCTGGAGTACGACTACCTTTGAGAATAATTCATGCTATTCTCTTAAATATTATAACCATTACGCAGAGATAATTGCCGACGGCAATTATATGGATAGATATTTAATGCACGTACTCCACATTCCGTCTTTCCGGCTGTTTCAGGAAGGCCATTCACTGCGTAACGCCAGCGTTATTTTTGCTTTAACCACACTGTTCTACTTTATTGGCGCCGAGCTGCGCCTGGTGCATGAACTCTCGCTGTTCTGGCCGCTCAACGGCGTGATCGCCGGGATTTTTGCCCGTTATGTCTGGTTAAACAAGCTGCATTATTATGCTGTTAGCTACGTCGCCATGCTGGGTTATGATGCGATCACCACCGAGTGGGGATGGGTATCGCTGATTATTAATCTCTCCAACATGGTGTTTATCGTGGTTGTCGCCCAACTGGTGATCCGCGATAAGCGACTGGGGAAAAATAAATATGAGCCTATCAGTGCGTTACGCTTATTTAATTACTGTCTGATTGCGGCACTGCTCTGCGCCATAATTGGCGCGATGGGATCTGTGGGTATCGACCGACTGTCATTCTGGCCACTGGTGGCTGACTGGTTCAGCGAACAATTCTCAACCGGGGTGCTGATTGTGCCCTGTATGCTGACGCTGGGTATTCCTGGCGCGGTAAAACGCTTTAAACCCGAACAACTGATGCCGGTGGCGGCGTTAATTATCTCGGTGCTGGCATCGGTCATTATTGGCGGCGCCGGAAGCCTGGCCTTTCCGCTGCCGGCGCTGATCTGGTGTGCGGTGCGCTACACCCCGCAGGTCACTTGTCTGCTGACTTTTCTTACCGGCGCCGTTGAAATTGTGCTGGTGGCAAATTCGATAATCAATATCGCGGTGGCGTCACCATTGTCTACGCCGCAGATGTTCTCAGCCCGACTGGGAATTGCCACGATGGCAATTTGCCCCATTATGGTTTCAGTCAGCGTGGCGGCGATTAATTCCCTGATGAAGCAGGTTTCCCTGCGCGCCGATTTCGATTTTCTTACCCACGTTTATTCTCGTTCCGGACTTTATGAAGCGCTGAAGCGTCAGGAGTATCCGCGCTCGCAGCATATCACCGTCATGCTGTTGGATATCGACTATTTCAAGAGCATTAATGACAACTTCGGTCATGAATGCGGCGATGTAGTACTCCGCGTGTTTGCACAACGTATTCGCGAGATTATCGGTGACCGGGGGCTGGTGGCGCGTATGGGAGGGGAAGAATTTGTCGTGGTGGTTCCCTCAGTCCACCCTGATGAGGGAATGCTGCTGGCGGAAAATATTCGTACGGCGGTCGCACAGCAACCCTTCACCTGGAACCAGCAGAATATCTATCTGACAGTCAGCATTGGCCTTGGGAATGGCAGTATCGGCACCCATTTGCTGACGGACGTTTTCAACACCTTGATGGTTGAAGCGGACGAGTGTTTGTACCGTTCGAAGAACGAAGGTCGTAATCGGACCAGCGATCGCCGGACGGATAAGACCGTCTTTGCTGGAAGCGATCTGGCATAACAATATCCTATGGAACTCCCCGTTGTGTTATCACAATGTTAAGTGCATGGTGTTGTCTCTATTACGGAGGCAACATGACCCTGGCAAAATCCTGTTATGTGTTGGATGCGGGAGCTATCGAGGCGAGAATTGATGAGCTCTGTGACGTCCTGACCGACTGTGTGACGCGCGGCGCATCAGTCAGTTTTGTATTACCGTTTACCTGTTCAAAAGCACGTGCATTCTGGCATGACGTCGCGCAAAGTGCGGGCAGAGGGGATCGCGTCGTTCTTGCGGTCGACAACCCCTCAGGCGTGATTGTCGGTACCGTGCAACTCATTCTCAAGCAGCCGGAAAATCAACCTCATCGCGCGGACGTGGCGAAACTTTTAGTTCACTCCAGCGCACGTCGTCAGGGATTCGCTCGTCAGTTGATGACGGCACTGGAAACGTGCGCAATACAGCAGCAAAAAACGCAGCTGGTGCTGGATACCGCTACAGGAAGCGATGCTGAGTTGTTCTACCACTCTTGCGGCTGGCGCAAAGCCGGTGAGATCCCTGATTATGCGCTGATGCCAGATGGAAAGCTGACCGGCACCACGCTTTTCTATAAATCTCTATAAATAGTTGTCATGAATTGATCAAAACAGAGTTTTACTCTCGTGAAGTTTTGCTAACCTGTTCTACCAATTTAATCAGGTTGTATGACTAATCGAAAGGGAACCCATTGTGAAAACACTTAACCGTCGCGATTTTCCCGGTGCTCACTATCCTGAACGCATCATTCAGTTTGGTGAAGGTAACTTCCTTCGCGCCTTTATTGACTGGCAAGTTGATCTGCTGAATGAACATACCGATCTGAATTCTGGTGTGGTCATTGTTCGACCTATTGAAAGTACATTCCCACCTTCACTCAGTACCCAGGATGGTCTTTACACGACAATCATTCGCGGTCTGAATGAACAGGGAGAAGCCGTCAGCGATGCTCGTCTGATTCGTTCGGTGAATCGTGAAATCAGCGTTTACGGTGATTACGATGCGTTCCTGAAACTGGCGCACAATCCTGAGATGCGTTTTGTGTTCTCTAACACCACGGAAGCAGGTATCAGTTATCACGCAGGTGATAAATTTGATGATGCGCCAGCGGTAAGTTATCCGGCGAAGCTGACGCGTCTGCTGTTTGAACGCTACAGCCATTTCAACGGCGCGTCGGATAAAGGCTGGATCATCATCCCTTGCGAACTGATTGATTATAATGGTGATGCCTTACGTGAGCTGGTGCTGCGCTATGCGCAGGAGTGGTCACTGCCAGCGGCATTTATCACCTGGCTGGATCAGGCAAACGTCTTCTGTTCCACGCTGGTGGACCGTATTGTCACGGGTTATCCGCGCGATGAAGCGGCGCAACTGGAGAGCGAACTGGGCTATCACGATGGTTTCCTCGATACAGCCGAACACTTTTATCTGTTTGTGATCCAGGGACCGAAATCACTGGCAGCAGAACTGCGTCTCGATAAATATCCGCTTAACGTTCTGATTGTTAAGGATATTAAGCCGTACAAAGAGCGTAAAGTGGCCATCCTTAACGGTGCGCACACGGCGCTGGTACCGGTGGCATTCCAGGCAGGACTGGATACGGTCGGCGAGGCGATGAATGACACCGAAATCTGCGCCTTTGTGGAAAAAGCGATTTATGAGGAGATCATCCCGGTTCTCGATCTGCCGCGTGATGAACTGGAGTCATTTGCCAGTGCGGTTACCGGACGTTTCCGTAACCCCTATATTAAGCACCAGTTGCTGTCGATTGCGTTGAACGGGATGACTAAATTCCGCACCCGCATTCTTCCCCAGTTGTTGGCAGGGCAGAAGGCGAACGGCCAACTCCCGGCTCGTCTGACCTTCGCGTTATCCGCCCTGATTGCGTTCTATCGCGGTGAGCGTAATGGGGAAGCTTACCCGGTTCAGGACGATGCGCACTGGATCACCCGTTTTCAGCAACTCTGGAGCCAGCATGGCGATCGCCAGATGACGACTCAGCAACTGGTGAGTGACGTGCTGGCGGTAGAAGAACACTGGGAGCAAGACCTGACGAAAGTGGCGGGGCTGGTTGAGCAGGTGGCTGCCGATCTCGATGCCATTCTGTCAAAAGGAATGCGAGAAGCGGTGAAACCGCTTTGCTAAAGCAGTGACCCGGCTAAGGCCGGGTTTCTTATACAAGCACTATAGTTACAACATACAATGCATTTAATAACTATTCCCCTCTGTTAGCCTTGTGCATGAACATGTCTATTAGCATAAGGCAGGTGACAACGTCACGTTGGACATGCTTGAATGTTTGATCCAGATCACGTTTAATAGCAGGATTCGTTTCTTTCCAGAAAACCGTCATGATCGTTCGTCCGCAACAGCACTGGTTACGCCTGATATTCGTCTGGCACGGCTCTGTACTGGCAAAAATCTCTTCCCGCTTGCT
Source organism: Citrobacter sp. RHB20-C16 (assembly GCF_013890155.1). NCBI lineage: Bacteria > Pseudomonadati > Pseudomonadota > Gammaproteobacteria > Enterobacterales > Enterobacteriaceae > Citrobacter > Citrobacter sp. RHB20-C16. The sequence goes on from NZ_CP057630.1 coordinate 2,432,133, forward strand.
GCTTAATTTTCTGCTGTCTATTGTCGTGATCGTCCTGCTGCCGTGGTATACGATGCTGGGTATCAAATTTACCCTTGCACCGTTCAGCATCCTCGGTGTGGCAATCGCTATCTTTTTGGGTTTTCGTAATAACGCCTGTTATTCCCGTTATGTTGAGGCGCGTCAACTCTGGGGACAACTGATGATCGCTTCTCGTTCACTGCTGCGGGAAGTCAAAACGGTCTTACCGGATGACCGCGAGTTAGGGCAGTTTGTCCGACTGCAAATCGCCTTCGCTCACTGTCTGCGCATGACGCTGCGGCGTAAACCGCAGGCTGAACCGCTGGCGAAGTATCTTGGCACGGCAGATCTGCAACGTGTATTTGCCTCTCACTCTCCGGCAAACCGCATTTTACTGATAATGGGTGAATGGCTGGCGACACGTCGTCGAGACGGGCAACTCTCGGATATCCTGTTTCATAGTTTAAACAATCGCTTAAATGACATGTCCGCCGTTCTTGCCGGTTGCGAAAGAATCGCCAATACGCCGGTCCCGTTTGCCTATACGCTGATCCTCCATCGCACCGTTTATCTGTTTTGCATCATGCTGCCTTTCGCCCTGGTGGTCGATCTGCATTACATGACGCCTTTTATTTCGGTCCTCATCTCCTATACCTTCATCTCTCTGGATGCACTGGCGGAAGAACTGGAGGATCCGTTTGGAACAGAGAATAACGATTTGCCCCTGGATGCTATCTGTAATGCCATCGAAATTGACCTGCTGGAGATGAATGATGAATCGACCATTCCAGCGAAACTGATGCCGGATAAGCACTACCAGTTGACGTAAAAGAAGGGAACATTCCAGTAAATGAACGACAGGCTGGGTGTGTCAATGCGCTAACATCGGTTTTCAGGATTAACTTATCACCGATGATTGAATTTCAGATAATGTCCGCATATTTTCTGCGCGATTAAAAATAACTCTTGATAAGGGTCGTAAGGCGTTCTTAAAACATCGGCATGCCATCAGTGCATATCAGGATGTTAAACGATGATCAGGAGGATTATCTATGAACGCTATTCAATCAGGAATGAATGACACCCCGCGTGTCGATGCAAAGGCGTCGACGCCATCACTGGTATCAATAAAGTCTCTCTCTCCGTTGCCGGTTATTCCAGGACTGCTGCTTGCCACCACCGGTCTTTTTGCCCCGACAGGTCTGTTGGCAGAGGAAATACGCTGTGAAAGTGAAACGGCCGCAGAGTGTATTGAGAAAAAACTCAAAGCGACAAAGACATTAACAGCATCCTGGACGCCCACGACGGCGAACAGTAGTGTTCTTATTAACGAAAATGCCCAGGTCATTTTATCTGCGGAAGTGAATAACGAGCCTGGTTGGCGTGAGTTTGGCTCCCTGACCGTCGGTCAGGGCACAAAAGGTGAACTCACAATAAGAGGACGCACCATTAAATCCTCTGCAAGCGCGATTGGTAATGGTGCTGTCGGAATTGTTACGTTAACCGAAGGTGCGCAATGGGATCTCAGTGGCGAGAATCTGTTTGTCGGCAAAAATAACGGCGACGGAACATTAACCGTTAAAGAGGGAAGTCAGATCTCCAATATTAACGAACTGCGCATCGGTGAATTTTATGCTGATGCAAAAGGACTGACCACGGTAGAAGGTGAGAATTCGTCGATCCGTTCCGGTTGGGCTGTTGTGGGCGATCAGGCAGAGGGCCGACTGGATATTTTGAACGGTGGTCAACTTTCAGTTAGTAGACATATGAATATTGGCTATGTCGGAAAGACGTTAAACTCAACGCTTAAAGGAAACGGCGTCGTGAATGTCGACGGCGAAAATTCTCTTTTAGAGGTTGGTACATTACTCATTTTAGGGGGCTTTGGAACCACGCCAAATGATGCCAAAGGTGAACTTAATATCAGTAATGGCGGCAAAGTTAAGACAGGAGAGGGAATCTGGCTTGGCATAGGGACAGGAAGTACCGCCACACTGAATATAGGTGGCAAACCCGGTGAAACTGCACAAGAAGCAGGATCTATCGAGACGCCGCTCATTATACTGAGTGACACAAACCAGAAAAATAGTACTGCAACACTGAACTTTAACCACACCAGCGAAGATTATTCTCTTAATGCAGCGATAAAAGGCTACGGTAATGTCAACCATAGCGGACCGGGTACGACGCAACTGAGCGGCGATAATCGTTATACCGGAAATACTCACATCAGTCGCGGAACGCTCAGCGCCGGAAGTGTCACAGGTTTTAGCCCGAATTCTGATTTTACTGTCGGGGAGGGCGCCACACTCGATCTGAACGGCTACAGTCAGACCATTCTGTCACTTCAGCTTGGTGGGAGGCTGAGCTTTGGCGATCCGCTGGCCAACCGCGATGCTCTGGCGCTGTCAAGTAGTGTCCTGACGGTCAGGGGCGATTACAACAGTGACAATGGCTTACTGAGCCTGAACAGCACACAGGATCAAGTGCAACAAAAACCGGTGGTTAACCAGCTTAATGTCTTGGGAAACACCGCAGGAACAACCCGGGTCGTGTTGAAGGAATTAGGCAATGTCGCGGTTGGTGATCTGAACGGTGCGCGAGTTGTCCAGGTTGCAGGGGATTCTGCGGGTGAATTTGTTGCCCAAAGCCGTCTGGTTGCCGGGGGGTATGATTACGCGCTTTTGCGCGGAGTTGAAAGTGAAAATGACGACGGGATCATGGATTCCAACCACTGGTATCTGGTCAATACCTGGGCGCCCGTCGACGATATCGATCCTATAGATGACCCGATTATTGAACCGAAAGAGGATGATCCGATTCCCTTGCCTACGCCATCCCCAGGCGTCGAGCGCTCATCCGCGGCGGTGATGCGCCCGGAAATGGGGGCATACCTGGCAAACCGCAGGGCGGCTAACACCCTGTTTGTTACCCGTTTGCACGACCGGTTAGATGAAACGCAGTATATCGACCCGATCACCGGGGAAACGCGTGTCACCAGTCTGTGGTTACGCAATGTTGGCGGGCATACTCGTTTTCATGACCGTTCCGGCCAGCTAAGCAGCCAAAGTAATCGTTATGTGGTGCAGATTGGTGGCGATCTGGCTCAGTGGAGTTCCGGTCTGGAGGATCGCTGGCATCTTGGTGTCATGACGGGTTATGCCAACAGTCAGAGCAATACCCGGTCATCATTATCCCATTATCGTGCGGACAGCACGGTTTCAGGTTACAGCGCAGGCTTGTACGCGACCTGGTATGCCGATAATGCCGCGAAGCAGGGGACCTGGATAGACGCATGGGTGCTCTACAACTGGTTTGAAAACACGGTACGCGGAGAATCTCTGGCGGAAGAACGCTATCGTTCGAAAGGAATGACCGCATCTCTTGAGATGGGACACACCGTTAAACTGGCTGAACAACCGCGTCTGAGTTACTGGTTGCAACCGCAAGCGCAGCTTATCTGGATGGACGTCTCTGCCGACGATCACCGTGAAGATAACGGCACATGGGTGCGGGATAAAGGGAAGGGTAATCTACAAAGTCGTCTTGGGGTAAAAGCCTTTATGCAGGGTTACCCTATTCGCGATGAAGGTAAAGATCGACTCTTTCAACCTTTTGTTGAGCTGAACTGGCTGCATAATACGCGTAATGATACGGTCTCAATGAATGAGATCAGTGGCTCAGTCGATGGAGCGAAAAATATTGCAGAGCTTAGAACGGGCGTCGAGGCGAAAATAAATTCGCGCCTGCATTTGTGGGGAAATATTGGTCAGCAGATCGGTAGTGAGGGATTTAGCGATACCCAGGCAGTGCTTGGTCTGAAGCTGCTCTTTTAACGCTTAACCCCGCGCATTCTGCAGGATGTGCGGGGTTGTCTCTATCATCAACACCTCCCTGAACTATTAACGAAAAGTGTGAATTAATAGACTGCATCACTCTATTACCTGACGAATAACGCAGGAAACCTCCGTTACAAGGTAATTAAAGCGATTTATCTCAGGCGCGTTGAGATCAAATAATTCCACTCTATTTGCGTGATAAATGTATTGGACACTTTTAATCCACCTGATATTCAGGCCAATCGTTATTAAGGGAACGCGATGTTTATTAATTCATCGTCCTCCACCACGAAAAGACGCGCGGAGCACCGTTTTCACATGCCCGAGGAAATCCGGCATTTAGGGGAAATGCCGCTGTTCAGAGCCGTTGCCTGGTGGGGATTTCTGCGCAATAAAGAATTTTCACGCAATGACGTAAGCCAGGCATTTCATATTGACCTGCGCCGGGCCAGCGGGATACTGCATTATCTTTGTCACCGCTACGATAAACACGACATCGAATTCAGCGTTCGCAAAACGGCAGTACGGGGCGGACATTGTCAGCTATTAGTCAAAATACATTCACCGGCGACGGCGGGGAACTTAACAGCACCGCCTGCCAAAGTGACACCTGCAACTCGTCAGGTAAAGAAGAGTACCGCAACGGACGATCGTCAGCTTTCACACTGGCTATTATCACGACCAACCGGGAATAATGAAGCGAAGCTGGCCGCCTGGAAAGCAGCCTGTCCGCTGAGAGAGTGAGATCAGGACTGGCGACGCGCAATCACGAACAAGCGCGGAAACGCCAGTAATATCTGGCCATCTTCCTGAAGTGGGTATTGCTCTTGTAAAAGCTGATGATAACGCTCCAGGAACCGTTGCTGTTCGTGTTCATTGAGATCCTGCAGCCAGGGGCGCAACCCTGTGGCACTGACCCAGTCAATAATCGCCTGATGGGAACGCATCCTGTGATAATAGGTTGTGCGCCAGATATCCACTTCGCATCCCGCTTCGCTCAGAATGTCGTAGTAGGCGTGAACGCCGGGCAGGGCGTCACGACCACGATTCGGATAATCCTGTTCATAAGCCACTTCACGCATCAGCACGTGTGTAGGTTCCAGCCAGTTATCCGGCATTTGCACGGCCAGAATGCCGTTATCATTCAGCAGGGTGACCAGGCGGGGAAACAGATCATAGTGATCGGGGATCCACTGTAGCGAGGCATTGGCATAAATGACATCGGGCGGTGTGACGGGTTGAAACTGACGAATATCCGCTTCAACAAAGTGACAATTTGGCAAAGCCGTTCGAGCCTCGTCCAGCATCGCGGGAGAGGTATCTACACCGGTAATACTCGCTCCAGGCCAGCGGCTTTGGAGTAACGCCGTACTGTTACCGGGGCCGCATCCCAAATCAACCACGGAAGAGACATGCTCAAGTTGAATTCTGGCCAGCAGTTCAGCAGCGGGTCTTGAACGTTCTGCGCCATACTGCATATACAGCGCCGGATTCCAATCGGACATCAGTAATTCTCCTGTCAATGGTTCAACTAAGTGTGCATAAGGTATGAACTATACTAGTTTAGTATTGCCAGCGACTGGGAAGGAAATTCCTTGTGAATAAACCAGATATCAAAGGTGGCATCGACATTGCGATGAAGGTCCCATCACATCAGTATCAACAGACGATTGATTTTTATCGCAATGTTATTGGATTACCGGAAATTATCGATAAGCCGCCAGCAGTCGGATTCGAACTCGGATCGAACAGGCTCTGGATTGATGAAGCGCCGGGACTCAGTCAGGCTGAACTCTGGCTGGAATTATTCACGCCTAATTTCAGCGCTGCCGAACAATACGTTGAACAATGTGGCGTAGTCCGCTGTGACGCAGTTGAACCGTTACCCAACGGTTTCAAGGGCGGCTGGATCATGAATCCGTGCAACATTGTCCATATGCTAAGAGAGCCAGAGGCCTGGTGAATGTAATTCATTGGAGAGGCTGCAGCGAATTCTGTTTGTAGGCATCAGGAACTGGCGAGAACGCTTGTAATCAGCAGGACAATGGACGACCGTGAAATGGCAGATTCTGTCTTAATCTTTATTGGTGCGCATAATGTATATTATGTTAAATGAAATATCACCAACCGCACTGTACCGGTGTCTGAGTCATTCTCTGCTGTATTGGCCTTCAGAACCGCTCTGGTTTTCACTCATACTCAGCGAGATGCGTTCTGGTGATTCGTAAACACATTTTTAAGCCGTTGAACAAATCATTCCTCTCCGCTAGCCTGTTTATTGTACGCCTCACCCCTTCTCCGGCTTGACTTAACGTCGATTAGGAACAAAATAATTTCTCTTTTGTGTTAACCGGATGACTGGCCTATATGGATATCTGTTCTCGTGCCGTTTGCTCTCTGTCTCGCGTTAAAAAAATCAGTACGTTGGTTGTCGCAACGATCTTTCTGGCGAGTTGTTCATCAAAGCCGCCTGTCTCACTGGTGACGCCGCCAAAATCGACGCCGACATCGCCGTATAAGACGCAAAAACTGAATGTGCCTGTTCGCGGCGTGTGGCTGGCGACGGTTTCCCGTCTTGACTGGCCGCCGGTTGCATCCGTGAATGTCAGTAGCGCCACCACGCGGATCGCCATGCAAAAGAAAGCCCTAACAGACAAACTCGATAATTTACAGTCACTGGGTATAAATACGGTCTTCTTCCAGGTTAAACCTGACGGCACCGCCCTTTGGCCGTCATCCATTTTACCGTGGTCGGACATGCTCACCGGGAAGATTGGTGAAAATCCGGGCTACGATCCGCTCCAGTTCATGCTCGATGAAGCGCACAAACGTGGTATGCGCGTTCACGCCTGGTTTAACCCTTATCGCGTCTCCACCAATGTGAAACCGTCAACGGTGAATGAACTGAACCGTACCGTGTCGCTTCAGCCAGCCAGCGTGTTTGTCCTCCATCGCGACTGGATCCGTACCGCCGGTGACCGCTATGTTCTCGACCCGGGGATCCCGGAGGCCCGTGACTGGATAACCAGTATCGTGGCTGAAGTGGTGAAACAGTATCCGGTGGATGGCGTCCAGTTTGACGACTATTTCTACGCTGAATCCCCCGGTTCCGCGCTGAACGACAACCTGACCTTCCGGCGCTACGGCCAGGGATTTAGCTCAAAGGCGGACTGGCGTCGGCATAACACTCAACTATTAATTGAACAGGTTTCGCGGACGATCAGACAGATCAATCCGGACGTGGAGTTTGGCGTCAGTCCAGCCGGTGTCTGGCGGAACCGTTCGCACGATCCGGCCGGATCGGATACCCGTGGCGCTGCCGCTTATGATGAGTCGTATGCTGACACGCGGCTTTGGGTTCAACAAGGCCTGCTGGACTATATCGCACCGCAAATTTACTGGCCCTTCTCTCGTGATGCGGCACGTTATGATGTGCTGGCAAAATGGTGGGCGGACGTCGTGAAACCGACAAAAACACGGCTCTATATTGGCGTTGCGTTGTATAAGGTCGGCGAGCCCTCTCGCAATGAACCGGACTGGACGGTCAACGGCGGCGTTCCGGAACTGAAGAAACAGCTCGATTTAAATGAATCAATGCCACAAATCAGCGGCACTATTTTGTTCAGAGAAAACAATCTCAACCAACCGCAGGCCCAGCAGGCTGTCAGTTACCTGAGAAATCGCTGGTCTAAGTGACACTGTAACGTAAAGAGAAACATCGATCTCTCTTTGCGTCGCCATTTAGGTTCCGTTTCCAGTCCCCGCGCTCGCTCCATCATTGCCCGTTGTCATCATTTAACGCCTCAACAGGCGGGATAGCATTATTTATGCCAGTGATACGCTTCAGGATAGTGTAATGATTAAATGGGATATCTAAGAGAAAAAGATTATTCAAGCCTCCACTGATACGTGATTATTATTACCCGCAGTCAAAACGGGATTTATTACGTAATGATGACCATATCGCTCAAAAAACTCTCATATCATTTTATGAATTGAAAAAATGCTGACATTAAAAGAGAGTGTGAGCTACCTTACAGGGGGACATGATTCCTCTCAACGATCAAACGGATGGACTATACTTTTCAGACGTTGATGCGTTTAAAAAGTCGCTTAAAAAGGATTTTTCTTGCTACTTTTGGCTATATCCATAATTGTTTCAGGCTTACTTCACCGGAATGAATGAAAATATGGCTTAAGGCATTACACTATTTCATTAATGTCACCCTGCACGCTTTCAGGTGTTTTATGTTTTAGATTCATCTTACTATCCAGATTGCGCATTTGAGCCAGGCAAAATGTTGTTCGCTAACTACTGTAAGGATCTTCACCATGGAGATGTATCTTAAAAGAATGAAAGACGAATGGGTCGCGCTGGTTGAACAGACCGACCCTCACATTCGCAGACTCGCTTCTGAGATAGCGATCGCCCATGCCCATGCTTTAAGCATTGAGTTTTATCGTATTGTTCTCGCCGATCCGCATGCTGAGGAGTTTTTGAGTAATGAACAGGTTGAGCGCCAACTCAAAAGCGCACTTGAAAAGTGGATTGTGGATGTGCTCTCCAGTGAAGTCGACAATATTGATGAACTGATAAAAATACAGCATACGGTGGCTGAAGTGCATGCGCGTATTGGTATTCCGGTGGAACTGGTTGAAATGGGTTTTCGCGTACTGAAGAAAATTCTCTATCCGATCATCATTGACAGCCACCATGAAGCGACACATAAGCTGCTTGTCTACCACTTCTCCATTAACAGTATTGATCTGGCGATGGAAGTCATGTCCAGAGCCTTCTCCTTTAGTGAAAGTACCGCAGCAAAAGAAGATGAAAACTACCGTATTTTTTCTTTGCTGGAAAACGCAGAAGAAGAGAAAGAGCGCCAAATCGCCGCGTTACTGTCGTGGGAAATGGACATTATCTATAAGGTCTTACTCGACTCCGATCTCGGCAACAGCCTGCCGTTAAGCCAGGCGGATTTTGGTTTGTGGTTTAATCATAAAGGACGTCATTATTTCAGTGGTATTGCGGAAGTCGGTCACATCTCACGACTGATTCAGGACTTTGACGGCGTGTTTCACCACACCAGTGGGACAACGAAAACGTTAAGCAATAAAGCATCACGGGTGAAATTCCTGCTGCAAATCCGCAATACCGTCTCGCAGATCATTACGCTACTGCGTGAATTGTTTGAGGAAGTGTCCCGCCATGAGGTAGGGATGGATGTACTGACCAAATTACTCAACCGACGTTTCCTGCCAACCATCTTCAAGCGGGAAATCGCCCATGCTAATCGCGCCGGCACCCCCCTCTCTATTCTTATTATTGATGTCGATAAATTTAAAGAGATCAATGATACCTGGGGGCACAATACCGGTGATGAGATCCTTCGTCGGGTGTCTCAGGCTTTTTATGACAACGTTCGCAGCAGTGATTACGTTTTTCGCTACGGTGGCGATGAATTTATTATTGTTCTTACTGAAGCGACACAAACCGATACGCTACGTATTGCGGAGCGTATTCGCAGTCGCGTCGAGAAAACAAAAATAAAATCGCCTGCGGGGGATTTTATTCCGCTTTCATTGTCCATTGGGGCAGCGATGTTTAATGGTCATCCGGATTATGAACGTTTAATTCAGATAGCAGACGAAGCGTTATATACCGCAAAAAGACGGGGCAGAAATTGTGTTGAACTGTGGAAACCCGCTTCTTAATGGGTATACGGAAGCAGAGGTAATAAATGAAGCTATCCGACGTTAAAAGCACCGGAGACAGCATCTTCATTCCTGCTCTTGAGCAGAACATGATGGGTGCCGTGCTAATCAATGACAATGACGAGGTTTTATTTTTCAATTCTGCTGCGGAAAAACTGTGGGGATACCGTCGTGAAGAGGTGATTGGTCAGGGGATTTCGATGTTGATCCCGCATGATTTACGCGCAGCGCACCCCGATTTTATCCGTCATAACCGTGAAGGGGGTCAGCCCCGCGTTGAAGGCATGAGCCGGGAATTGCTGCTGGAAAGAAAAGACGGGACCAAAGTCTGGACCCGTTTCGCCCTTTCCAAGGTCAACGTTGAAGGCAAAATTTTCTATCTTGCCTTTGTGCGTGACGCTAGCGTAGAGATGGAGCAAAAGGAACAGAAACGCCTCCTGGTATTGGCGGTAGACCACCTGGACCGCCCGGTAATCGTACTCGACCCTGAGCGGCGTATTGTGCAGTGCAACCGCGCTTTTAGCGAGATGTTTGGTTACGACATTACCGATGCAAAGGGTCAACAGCCGGACAACCTGCTCAACCTCCCCGAAGAGCCGTCGGACAATGGCCTGCGACTCACACAGTTACTCTGGAAAACGACCCGCGATCAGGATGAGTTTCTGGTAATCACCCGTGCGGGTGAAAAGATCTGGATTAAAGTGTCTATCAGTCAGGTTTATGACCGGCGAAACGCACTGCAAAATCTGGTTATGACGTTTTCCGATATCACCGAAGAGCGGCAGATTCGTCAGCTCGAAGGCAACATTCTGGCGGCGATGTGCAGTAGCCCGCCGTTTCACGAAATGGGCGATATTATTTGCCGCAATATTGAGGCGGTGCTGCGGGATACGCATGTTTCACTGTATGCCTTAAAAGATAACGTCCGCCAGTTCTGGGCGTCGTCATCGAAAGAGATTGACGCAAAAGAGGTGAACGTCTGGACGCTCACCATCCGTCAACGGGATGGTGAGCCAGCCGGGACGCTGTTAATTAAAACAGCGAAAGGAAAAGAGACCAGCGCCTTTATTGAACGCGTGGCAGACATCAGTCAGCATATGGCGGCCCTGGCGCTCGAACAGGAAAAAAGCCGACAGCATATTGAGCATCTCCTGCAATTTGATCCGCTCACCGGTTTGCCCAACCGCAATCATCTGCACTCCTATCTCGATGATCTCATTCACGGCGCGAAAGGGATTTCACCAGTGGTGTTTCTCATCAGCGTCGATCACTTCCAGGATGTTATCGACAGTCTCGGCTATGCCGTGGCCGATCAGGTCTTGCAACAGGTCATCAATAAAATCCGCGAGCGGCTCAGACCCGATCAGTATTTGAGCCGTATTGAAGGCACGCAGTTCGTGCTGGTCAGTGACGACAATGAAATGAGTAATATTACCCAGTTTGCGGATGAACTGATCAATATCGGCAGTGAAGCCACCCTGTTTGACGACAAACCCTTCCCGCTGACCCTCAGCATTGGAATTAGCTATGAAGCAGGAAAAAATCGTGACTATCTGCTGTCCACTGCGCACAACGCGATGGATTTTATTCGTAAAGCGGGCGGCAACGGCTGGCAGTTCTTCAACCCGGAAATGAACCTCGCGGTGAAAGAGCGTCTGCAACTGGGCGCCGCATTGAAAAACGCCATTGCCAATAACCGGCTACGACTGGTGTACCAGCCGCAGATCTTTGCTCAGACCGGCGAACTGTATGGTTTCGAAGCGCTTGCGCGCTGGAGCGATCCGGTGCATGGTCACGTCCCCCCGAACCGTTTTATTCCGCTCGCTGAAGAGACGGGTGAAATTGAGAATATTGGTCGCTGGGTGGTCAGAGAAGCGTGTCGCCAGTTGTCGGAGTGGCGCCAGCTGTCGCTGACCATTCCGACCCTGTCGGTGAACCTCTCTGCCCTGCACTTTCGCAGCAACCAACTGCCGGACCAGGTGTCGGAAGCCATGGTGGAATTTGCTATTCCGGGCGATCAACTGACGGTCGAAATCACCGAAAGCATGATGATGGAGCAGGATGAAGAGATCTTCAGACGCATTGAGATCTTACGCAACATGGGCGTGGGACTGTCGATCGATGACTTCGGCACTGGTTTTTCCGGTCTCTCGCGCCTGGTCAGCCTGCCCGTGACGGAATTGAAAATCGATAAAACGTTTGTCGATCGCTGCCAGACCGAGAAACGTATTCAGTCCTTGCTGGAAGCGATTATCACTATTGGGCAGAGTCTGAACCTGATTGTCATTGCGGAAGGGGTTGAAACGAAAGAACAATTTGAGTTGTTGCGCTCGATGAATTGCCCGGTGATTCAGGGATATTATTTTTCTCGCCCCATACCAGCTGATGAGATCGCCGCCTGGATGCAGACGGCGTTGCCATTGAAAATCTGATTCATTGTGACGGAATGCCCGGGGCGTTGGCGCTTACCGGGCTTCCTGGCGTTACGGCAATTTAAACGATGACACCTGTAAGGCCAGCTCTTCTGCTTCCGCTTTTAAGATCTGCGTCCGCGCCGCGGCATCATCAATCAACGACGCGTTCTGCTGGACCGTGCTGTCCATTTCCGTAACCGCGAGCGTCACTTCGGCTACGCCTTTACGCTGTTCTTCCCCTGCGACGCGAATTTCGCCCATTAACTGACGCACCTGACGAACATGTCCCACCAGTTCCTGTAGACGATCGCCGGCATGATGAATTTGCTCGCTACTGTCATTGACGTGCGACACCGACTCATCAATGAGCGCTTTGATTTCCTGAGCAGCGGTCGCGCTACGCTGCGCCAGCGTTCTCACTTCAGACGCCACCACCGCAAATCCACGTCCTGCATCCCCGGCGCGAGCCGCTTCCACAGCAGCATTGAGCGCCAGGATGTTGGTCTGGAAGGCAATGCTGTCAATTACCGAGACAATCTCAACCATGCGGCCCGAAGAGGCGCTGACGTTATCCATGGTTGAAATCACCCCATGCATAACATCACCGCAGCGGTTGGCCGTTTGCGCCGTACTTTCTGACAGTTCATCCGCCAGTTGAGTATTACCCGCATTCTGATGAACGGTCGCATTAAGCTGTTCCATCGCAGCCGCACTCTCTTCCAGCGCAGCTGCCTGCTGGGTAACGCGTGTTGACAGCTCAGTATTACTGTCAGCAAGGCTAACGGCGTTATTCGCCACCACTTCACTGCTGCTGCGCACCGTAAGCAAAATGGCGGCAATTTTGTCCACGAAGAGGTTAAACGCCTCCGCAATCGCTGAAATTTCGTCCTTGCCCTTCACTTCTAAGCGCCGGGTCAGATCGCCGTCTCCCTGCGCGATATCGTCCAGTGCCTGCCGCGTGTCGTCCAGACGGGCAATCAACCGGCGAACCACCAGCCAGGAGCCCACCAGCAGCAACGTCATGACCGGGATCAGCACTTCAAGAACATCGCGCATCATGACTTTTGCCAGCCCGACGATGCGTTCTTGCGGTGTTACCAGTCCCACTACCCAACCGGTATCGGCCATCGGGAACAACATCACGCGTGATGGTGCGTTCAGAATGCCATCATTTTCCAGCGCCACGGAGGTGACATCGGTGGTTTCAGTGCGCAGTTTCTGCAAACGTTGAGCGACAGGACTCAGCCAGCCTGATGCCTTCACCAGATCGCCGACGGTCTTGTAGTGATCCCGATCGTTTTGTGGGAAATAGAGAATTTGCCCCTGTTTGTCGACCACAAAGGCGTATCCTCCGGTGCGTCCACCCTGCTGCTGCATAAAGCTGGCGACGTTATCGAGTCGAATATCGGTGGTTGCCACACCGGCGAATTTACCCGCCAGTTGATAGGGAATGCTGCAGGTCACCATGTTGATTCCGGAAATGGCATCCTGATAAACATCAGACCAGACACAGTTTTCTTGCGAATGGCCCTTCGCGCCCTGATACCAGCTTTCGTTGTGGTAGCCATTGCCACCTGCTGCGTTGTATTCGTCGGAATACACCAGCTTATCGTCAGCACCGCGCGCCCAGAAAAAGCTGCGCCGCGCAACACCAGGCGTAAACGCGTCCGGCTCAGGCCAGATCCCGCCCCCGGTGATGATCGAATTATTTTGTTCGCCGAGAATATGCGGCACGACAGCGCGGTACAGCGCTTCATCATTTGGCAGGACTTCAGCCAGTCGCGACAAACTGACGGTTTCTCCCTCAATACGTGACAGGACGCTGCTGAGTTGACGCGTCAGGCCATGCCCGGTCTCCTCGATCAGTGCCGTATTGACTTCAACGACGCGGGGTTGCCCGCGCCAAAGCATAATGACAACAATCACTAACGTCGTTACGGCAAGTAACGCGATCCCCCCGAGTGTCAAACGAGTCGAAATACGTGACGGATACCAGACCATATAAACATCCTTTTATTTTCAGGGTAATTTATATTCAGTATCGGCACGTATTTTTAGAGCTTTATACAGAATTCCGTATTGACTTAAATTAATAATGTGACGTTGTCACAAATAGCAAAACCCAGCACTCTGGCTGGGTTTAAATACATGCTTAATCTTATTTACTTAATTCTTTTTTGATTTCGTCTTTAATTTTAGTCAGTTCGCTCTGCGGATGTTTTTTACAGATTTCAACGGTCAGAGGAACCGCCGTTGTTACTGTTTCATCGAAAGTAACGTAGTCGCCGCCTTTAAAGTCTTCATCTTCGTTTAATACCCAGAAGGCAACCGGCGCCATTGTCTGCGGGTTCAGGTCAATGAACTCCTGGCAGCTCATGTTTTTAGGAGTGACGTCGGTTTTCGCGTCAGTGGTTGCTGCATTGACGCTGACACTGGTTAACAGCGCTGCCACTAAAATACCTGCTGTAGAAAGGGAAAATTTGTTCATTATGATGGCTCCGTTAATGATATAAATAACCTCTACATGAGCGCTTTAAACCGTTAATGTAGAACGAAAAGAATAATACCCTTCCCCTCACAGAAATAAATACACCCACACTGGTTATGGCTGTTATTGATATTTCCCGGTACCGATCCTGATGTTTGCCGTTTATTTCGTCGCGAGAGTGTGATCGCGCCTGCGTATCCGGCAGATAACCGCCCTTTCGCCTTACCGTTGCACCAAAACTGCACTACGCTGCACAAATGTTGATCATAAGTTAACTAATACGGCATTAATTTAACAATTAACGCCCGTCGCGGCGGCGTTTTTGAACATGGCACGCGTCCTGCATTGTTAATGAACTAACAGTCAGTGGACATTTGACAGCCTGGTAACAGCGAGACGGTGATGACAGCAAAACCTGAGTTACTGAACCGAATTGAACAGACCTTCAGCCTGCATACGCCGAGTGAAAAGCGGGTTGCCAGTTGGCTGTTGACCCACGTGGCGCAAATCCCGTTTGAAACCGCCGACAGCATTGGCAAAGCGACGGGTACCAGCGGGATTACCGTTGGGCGCTATCTGCGCAAAATCGGCTATCGCAATCTGGAAGATGCTAAAGCCAGCCTGCGTGAACTGCCTTCTGTCCCCTATCAGCCCTGGGGAATGAACGAACGTCTGGACTCCTGGCAACAACAGCAACAGTTGCCGGACCGCGCGCGGCAGTCGCTATCGCTGGAGATTGACGCGATCGCCCATGTTTATCAACTGGCGCAAGGGGACGCTTTCCAGCGTATTACCCAACAACTGGCGCAGGCGGAAGCGGTGTATGTCCTGGGGATCCAGTCGACGCGGGGGATCGCCAATGCCTTCTTCAGTCATCTCGAATATCTGCGTCCTCGGGTGAACTACTCCGAAGGGCTCTCCGGCAGTTGGGTGGAATCCCTCAACTCCGGATTTGAGAAACCGTATGTGGTGCTGACCGATACCCGCGCTTACTCCGCCATCGCCCGGCAGTACTGTCGCGTCGCCAGCGAGCGGCACATTCCGCTGGCGCTGATCACCGATGTCTGGTGTCCCTGGGCGCGGGATTACCCCATTGATTTACTGCAGGTGAAAACGGACACCGGACATTTCTGGGATTCGCTGGCGCCGGTGAGCTGCCTGTTCAACCTGCTGCTTTCCGGCGTGGCGGAACAACTGGGCGATTCACTTACCGGGCGGCTACAGACCAACCGCCAGTTACAACAAGAATTTGGTCAATTCGAACAATAAACAGGAAACGTGCTATGTCTGAAACTCCGCAACTGGTCGATCTGTCGGTGATTTTTCCGACGCTGGATATCGACCTCAAATATGCGACCGCCGATAACCTGACCGGCGCGCCGATTTATCGCGAATCGCGCTGCCTGCTGCACCAGGATGCGGTCACCGCGCTGGCGAAAAGCATCAGCATTGCGCAACTGGCGGGCCTTTCTCTGGTGGTGTATGACGCCTATCGTCCGCAACAGGCACAGTCAATCCTGTGGGATGCCTGCCCCGATCCGCAGTACGTGGTCGATGTAGCCATCGGCTCGAACCACAGTCGCGGAACGGCCATCGACGTCACGCTGAAAGGCGCCAATGGCAAGATCCTCAATATGGGCGCGGGTTTTGATGAAATGCACGACCGTTCACATGCATATCACCCTTCTGTTCCTGCCGCTGCACAGCGTAACCGGTTGTTACTCAACGCCATTATGTTTGGCGGTGGCTTTGTCGGCATCAGCAGCGAGTGGTGGCATTTTGAGTTACCCGCCGCGAGTCGCTATCCGCTGCTGGAAGACTGTATTGCCTGTTTTCCCGTTACAACCACAACAACACACACCTCTTTTTGATTCCGGAGCGTCGTCATGAAAGTAACTTCGTTGTTTCGTCCCGCGTTGATTGCCGTTTCCCTGGCGATGGCCCTGCCTGCGGTCCAGGCTGCCGTCCCGAAAGACATGCTGGTGATCGGTAAAGCCGCTGATCCGCAAACCCTTGATCCGGCGGTGACTATCGATAATAACGACTGGACGGTGACCTACCCGTCCTATCAGCGTCTGGTGAAGTACAAAACCGAAGGCGATAAAGGCTCAACCGAGGTGGAGGGTGACCTGGCAAGCGGCTGGAAAGCCTCTGATGACCAGAAAGAGTGGACTTTTACGCTTAACGATCAGGCCAAATTTGCCGATGGTTCCCCCGTCACCGCTGAGGCGGTGAAACAGTCCTTCGAACGCCTGCTGAAAATCAGCCAGGGGCCGGCAGAAGCGTTTCCTAAAGATCTCAAGGTAGACGCGGTCGATGCGCACACGGTGAAATTTACCCTCAGTCAACCGTTCGCCCCGTTCCTTTACACGCTGGCCAATGACGGCGCGTCCATCATCAACCCGGCGGTGCTGAAAACGCATGCCGCAGATGACGCCCGTGGTTTTCTGGCACAAAACACCGCAGGTTCCGGGCCGTTTATGCTGAAAAGCTGGCAGAAAGGCCAACAGCTGGTGCTGGTCCCGAACCCGCATTACGCCGGTCCAAAACCGAACTTTAAACGCGTATCGGTGAAAATTATCGGCGAGAGCGCGTCGCGTCGTCTGCAACTGTCGCGCGGCGATATCGACATCGCGGATGCCCTGCCGGTGGATCAGCTCAACGCGTTAAAACAGGAAGGCAAAGTTGCCGTAGCTGACTATCCGTCACTGCGCGTGACCTATCTCTATCTGAACAACAGCAAAGCACCGCTGAATCAGGCGGATCTGCGCCGGGCGATTTCCTGGTCCACCGACTATCAGGGAATGGTGAAAGGGATCCTCAGCGGCAACGGCAAGCAGATGCGCGGGCCGATCCCGGAAGGCATGTGGGGTTACGACGCCTCTGCGTTGCAATACAACTTTGATGAAGCCAAAGCGAAAGCGGAATGGGAAAAAGTTGCCAGCAAACCCACCAGCCTGAGCTTCCTCTATTCCGACAACGATCCGAACTGGGAGCCGATCGCCCTTGCCACTCAGGCCAGCCTCAGCAAACTGGGAATTACCGTCAAGCTGGAGAAACTGGCGAACGCCACTATGCGTGACCGTGTAGGCAAAGGTGATTATGACATCGCCATCGGCAACTGGAGCCCGGATTTCGCTGACCCCTATATGTTCATGAACTACTGGTTCGAGTCTGACAAGAAAGGACTACCCGGTAACCGCTCGTTCTATGAAAACGCCGATGTCGACAAGCTGTTGCGCAGTGCGCTAAGCACCACCGACCAGGCCGCCAGAACCAAGGACTACCAGCAGGCGCAGAAAATCGTCATTGATGAAGCGGCCTACGTCTACCTGTTCCAGAAGAACTACCAGTTAGCGATGAACAAAGAGGTCAAAGGCTTCGTGTTCAACCCGATGCTCGAACAGGTCTTTAATATCGGCACCATGAGCAAATAAGCCACGTTAATGCGGAGCCGTACAGGCTCCGCAAGGGGAAGCCAATGACTTTCTGGAGCATTTTGCGCCAGCGCTGCTGGGGACTTGTCCTTGTGGTGGCCGGCGTTTGCGTTATCACCTTTATTATTTCGCACCTGATCCCCGGCGATCCGGCGCGCCTGCTGGCGGGCGACCGGGCAAGCGACGAGATTGTCGAAAACATTCGCCAACAGCTTGGGCTGAATCAACCGCTGTATGTGCAGTTCGCGCGCTATGTGAGTGATATCTTCCAGGGGGACTTAGGCATTTCCATTCGCACCGGGCGTCCGGTGATGGAAGAACTTCGCGTCTTTTTCCCGGCAACGCTGGAACTGGCCTTTTGTTCACTGCTGCTGGCGCTGGTCATTGGTATTCCGTTGGGCATTCTTTCCGCCGTCTGGCGTAACCGCTGGCTGGATCACCTGGTACGTCTGATGGCAATCACCGGTATTTCGACGCCAGCCTTCTGGCTGGGGCTGGGCGTCATCGTGCTGTTTTACGGCCATCTGCAAATTTTGCCGGGTGGCGGACGACTGGATGACTGGCTGGATCCGCCAATGCATGTCACCGGGTTTTATCTGATCGATGCCCTGCTGGAAGGCAACGGTGAGGTCTTTTTTAATGCCTTACAGCATCTGATTTTACCGTCGTTGACGCTGGCGTTTGTTCACCTGGGAATTGTGGCGCGGCAAATCCGCTCCGCGATGCTGGAACAGCTCAGCGAAGATTATATCCGCACGGCGAAAGCCAGCGGTCTTCCCGGCTGGTACATCGTGCTGTGTTATGCGCTGCCCAACGCGTTGATCCCGTCAATTACCGTGCTTGGACTGGCGATGGGCGATCTGTTGTATGGCGCGGTACTGACCGAAACCGTCTTTGCCTGGCCCGGAATGGGCGCCTGGGTGGTGACCTCTATTCAGGCGCTCGATTTCCCGGCTGTGATGGGCTTCGCCGTGGTGGTCTCTTTTGCCTATGTACTGGTCAATCTGGTGGTGGATCTGCTCTATCTGTGGGTGGACCCGCGCATTGGGCGTGGAGGTGCTGAATGATGTTAACCGAAGAGACGCCGGTACGCGTGACGCGTCGGCGCATTGACTGGGCCAGACTGCTCTGGCTGATGAAAAGCAGTCCGCTGACGATGATTGGCGGTGTGATTATTGTCCTGATGCTGTTGCTGATGGTGCTGTCGCCGTGGATTACGCCTTACGATCCGAATGCAATCGATTTAAGTGCGCGGCTGTTGCCGCCAACGGCGGCGCACTGGTTCGGAACCGATGAGGTTGGACGCGACCTGTTCAGCCGCGTGCTGGTGGGCAGCCAGCAGTCGATTGTCGCCGGGCTGGTGGTGGTCGGGATTGCGGGCGGTATTGGCTCACTGCTCGGCTGCCTGTCCGGCGTCATGGGCGGTCGCGCTGACGCCATCATCATGCGGATGATGGATATTATGCTGTCGATCCCCTCGCTGGTGCTGACGATGGCGCTGGCCGCAGCGCTCGGGCCGAGCCTGTTTAACGCGATGCTGGCGATTGCCATTGTACGTATTCCCTTTTACGTGCGTCTGGCGCGGGGACAAACGCTGGTCGTGCGCCAGTTTACCTATGTTCAGGCCGCCCGCACGTATGGCGCTTCCCGCTGGCATTTGATTAGCTGGCACATCCTGCGTAACTCGTTGCCGCCGCTGATTGTGCAGGCATCGCTGGATATTGGCAGCGCCATTCTGATGGCGGCCACGCTGGGCTTTATCGGGCTTGGCGCTCAGCAACCGAGCGCCGAATGGGGCGCGATGGTCGCGATTGGTCGTAATTACGTTCTCGATCAGTGGTGGTATTGCGCTTTCCCTGGCGCCGCCATCCTGATCACGGCCGTCGGTTTTAACCTGTTCGGTGATGGGATCCGTGATTTATTGGATCCGAAAGCAGGAGGAAAACAGTAATGACTCAACCGGTGCTGGAAATAGACGATTTACACTTGAGTTTTCCGGGATACAAGGCCGACGTTCACGCCCTGAGCCATGTGTCGCTGCGCATTCAACGCGGCGAGATTGTTGGCGTGGTGGGTGAATCGGGTTCAGGGAAGTCAGTCACCGCAATGCTCACCATGCGCCTGCTGCCGGAAGGCAGCTACCGCATTCATCAGGGGCGCGTCTCGCTACTGGGCGAAGATGTGCTGAACGCCAGCGAGAAACAAATGCGTCAATGGCGCGGCGCGCGCGTGGCGATGATCTTCCAGGAGCCGATGACGGCCCTCAACCCGACGCGACGTATCGGCCAGCAGATGGTGGAAGTGATTCGCCATCATCAGACGGTGAGCCGTGCGCAGGCCAGGGAAAAGGCGATTACCCTGCTGGAGGAGATGCAGATCCCCGACGCCGCCGGCGTGATGACCCGCTTTCCGTTTGAGCTTTCAGGCGGCATGCGTCAGCGGGTAATGATCGCCCTTGCCTTCTCCTGCGAACCGGCGCTGATCATCGCTGATGAACCTACCACTGCGCTGGATGTCACCGTACAGTTGCAGGTGCTGCGCCTGCTGAAACACAAGGCCCGCGCCAGCGGTACGGCCGTGCTATTTATCAGTCATGACATGGCGGTGGTATCGCAACTGTGCGATCGGCTGTACGTGATGTATGCCGGCAGCGTGATTGAAAGTGGTCAGACCGATGCCGTGATCCACCATCCTACCCATCCCTATTCGATTGGCCTGCTGAAATGCGCTCCGGAGCAGGGAGAAGCACGCCAGCCGCTGCCGGCGATCCCTGGCACCGTACCGGATCTCACCCGTCTGCCGCGCGGCTGCGCGTTCCGGGATCGCTGCTTTGCCGCGGGCCCGCTTTGTGAAACGGTACCCGCTATGAGCCCACATGGCGCTGGCGACCAGCACTCGGCCTGCTGGTATCCTCATCTGGAGAATCCCCATGTCTGAAACGTTACTGGCTTTACACGATGTGCACGTCAATTTCCCGGCGAAGAAAAACTGGCTGGGACGGGTCACCGAACGCGTGCATGCGCTCAACGGCATGGATTTACAGATCCGCCGGGGCGAAACGCTGGGGATTGTCGGTGAATCCGGCTGTGGGAAAAGCACACTGGCGCAGTTGCTTATGGGAATGCTAAAGCCCAGCCAGGGGCAGTATCAACAGGATTCATCGTCGACCGAAATGCAGATGGTATTTCAGGACCCGCTCTCCTCACTGGATCCACGTCTGCCAGTGTGGCGAATTATCACCGAACCGGTGTGGATTCAAACACGCAGCAGTGAACGGGAGCGACGGGCGCTGGCGGCAACCTTAGCCAGCCAGGTCGGGATACGTCCGGAATATCTCGATCGTCTGCCGCACGCTTTCTCTGGCGGACAGCGCCAGCGTATCGCGATTGCCCGAGCACTGTCGTCAGAACCGGATGTGATCGTGCTGGATGAGCCGACCTCCGCGCTGGATATTTCCGTCCAGGCGCAGATCCTGAATCTGCTGGTTGCGTTGCAGGCCAGTCGCAATCTGACCTACATTCTGATCTCACATAATGTCTCGGTTGTACGCCATATGAGCGACCGGGTGGCAGTGATGTACCTCGGGCAAATCGTCGAACTCGGCGATACCGCGCAGGTGCTCTCCACCCCGGCACATCCTTATACCCGTCTGCTGCTGGATTCCGTGCCAAAAACCGGCGTGCCGTTGGCAGAAGAACGGGTGATTCGCAAAACGGAATTACCTGGCAACCGGGTACTGCCGACGGGCTGTTTTTTTCGCGACCGGTGCCCGTTGGCGACCCACGGCTGCGAAACTCGACAGGCGCTGCGCAGGCTTGATGCGGGAACGGACGTTCGTTGTTGGCGTGCCTGATAATGCCCGGGAATCGTAGGCCGAATTCAACGTATTTATGCCCGGTCAGCATCACGCGACCGGGCAATACTGCCGTTACGACTTCAGTTGATAATCGAGGGTGATTTCAGCTTTCAGCACCTGCGACACCGGGCAGCCGGCTTTCGCTTTCTGAATAATACCGTCGAAGGTGGCGGCATCGATTCCCGGCACGTTCACTTCGCTGTGCAGCGCGATTTTGGTAATCGCAAAACCGGCATCAACTTTGTCCAGCGACACGTCAGCCGTGGTGTCGATAGCCTCCGGCGTAAAGCCCGCCTCACCAAGCATCAATGAAAGCGCCATTGAGAAACAGGCAGCATGCGCTGCGCCGATCAACTCTTCCGGATTGGTGCCTTTCGCCCCTTCAAAACGGGTATTGAAACCATAAGGCTGCTGGTTCAGCACGCCGCTTTCCGTCGAAACGGTGCCTTTTCCGCGTTTGATGTCGCCTTCCCAGTGTGCCTGACCTTTCTTATGGATTGTCATCGTTCGCTCCTTATTGTCGTCGGGATAACAAGTATAGGACGCTCATCCGATTTCGTGGCCGTTAGCAGAGACTTCTTAATTCCCTGCTTACACATTGACCTTTCCGATTAAATGTCCGACTATCAATCAGGTCGGTATCCATCGGTACCGTCGACCTTAAGGGTTATATTTCGTCCGCAGTCATATGGACTCATCCTTGAAACCAGTAACAGGATAAAGGAGTTAGAATGAAATCGAACCGTCAGGCCCGTCATATTCTTGGACTGGACCATAAAATCTCCAATCAGCGCAAAGTGGTGACTGAAGGTGATAAATCCAGCGTGGTGAACAACCCTACCGGCAGAAAACGCCACGCAGACAGCAAAAAGTAACCGCACAGTCCGAATATGACGATAAACACCATCGCAAACGCGATGGTGTTTTTGCTTACAAAAGCCTTAATTCATGCACGATGCTTTATACTCTGTGCCCGATGCCCTGGCGGAATGGCAACATATTATAAAAAGTGCCAGGGACGGATATTCAAAAAAAGAGTGAGTGACATGGAAACCAAAAGTAAAAAACTGCGTTCCCTTTATATTCCTTACGCTGGCCCTGTATTGCTGGAATTCCCCTTACTGAATAAAGGCAGTGCATTCAGCATGGAAGAGCGCCGTAACTTCAACCTGCTGGGGTTACTGCCGGAAGTGGTTGAGTCGATTGAAGAACAGGCAGAACGTGCCTGGATCCAGTATCAGGGATTCAAAACGGAAATCGACAAGCATATCTACCTGCGCAATATCCAGGATACCAACGAAACCCTGTTCTACCGACTGGTTAACAACCATCTCGATGAGATGATGCCAGTGATCTATACCCCAACGGTAGGTGCGGCCTGTGAACGTTTCTCCGAGATTTATCGTCGCGCGCGCGGCGTGTTCATCTCTTATCAGAACCGCCACAACATGGATGACATCCTGCAAAACGTCCCCAACCACAACATCAAAGTGATTGTGGTCACCGACGGTGAGCGAATTCTTGGTCTTGGCGATCAGGGGATCGGCGGGATGGGTATTCCCATCGGTAAGCTTTCGCTGTATACCGCCTGTGGTGGCATCAGCCCGGCCTACACCCTGCCCGTCGTGCTGGATGTGGGAACTAACAACCCGCAACTGCTCAACGATCCGTTATACATGGGCTGGCGCAATCCGCGCATCACCGACGACGAATACTATGCGTTTGTCGATGAATTCATTCAGGCCGTTAAGCATCGCTGGCCGGACGTTCTGCTGCAGTTTGAAGACTTCGCGCAGAAAAACGCCATGCCGCTACTTAACCGCTATCGCGACGAAATCTGTTCGTTCAACGACGACATTCAGGGCACCGCCGCGGTGACCGTCGGTACGCTGATCGCCGCCAGCCGGGCGGCAGGCAGCCAGCTTAGCGAACAGAAAATTGTTTTCCTTGGCGCGGGTTCCGCTGGTTGCGGTATCGCCGAACAGATCATTGCTCAAATCCAGCGGGAAGGATTAAGTGAAGAAGCCGCGCGTGAGAGAGTCTTCATGGTGGATCGCTTTGGCCTGCTGACTGACCAGATGCCGAATCTGCTCTCCTTCCAGACCAAACTGGTGCAGAAGCGTGAAAATCTGCAGGCGTGGGACAGCGACAACGAAGTGCTGTCGCTGCTTGATGTGGTCCGTAACGTTAAGCCTGATATTCTGATTGGGGTTTCCGGGCAAACCGGTCTGTTCACCGAAGAAATCATCCGCGAAATGCACAAGCATTGCCCGCGTCCGATCGTGATGCCGCTGTCTAACCCCACCTCGCGTGTGGAAGCGACGCCGCAGGACATCATCGCCTGGACCGAAGGCAACGCGCTGGTCGCTACCGGTAGCCCGTTTATGCCGGTGGTCTGGAAAGACAAAGTCTATCCCATCGCCCAGTGTAACAATGCCTATATTTTCCCGGGGATTGGGCTGGGTGTGATTGCTTCCGGCGCCTCCCGCATTACCGATGAGATGCTGATGTCCGCCAGTGAAACGCTGGCCCAGTACTCGCCGCTGGTGCTTAACGGTGAAGGTCTGGTGTTGCCTGAACTGAAAGACATTCAGACCGTCTCGCGCGCCATTGCGTTTGCCGTCGGGAAGATGGCGCAGCAACAGGGTGTGGCGGTGAAAACCTCCGCTGAAGCGCTGTTGCAGGCTATCGAAGAGAACTTCTGGCAGGCGGAATATCGCGACTATCGTCGTACGTCTATCTGACGAACTGCCCGGTAGCACGCGCTGCCGGGCCTTCAGGCTTGCGCTGTCTCATCACTTGCGATTACACTTTCGCCATCGATTAACATTCGGATAAATAAAAGGAGGATACTTATGCTGTACTGTGAACGCTTCATCGCTTCACATGCTTTTGGCGATCGCCAGTGCTCAAGCGTTATCGGTATCGTGCTGCGATAACTTCTGCTTGAGCGAAGCTAACTTCTGAATTCCCCTTCTCTCGGGCTTACCGGGTTATCGTCAGCGATGTTTGACGAGGCGTTTTGACGCCTGTAACTCTTGAGTAAGCAACAATGAGCACATTACTAACCGCACAATCCCTGCACGTTGATACCGCGTTCGGCACGCTTTTCGACGATCTGACGTTTACCCTGAAAAAAGGCGATCGCATTGGGCTTATCGGCTACAACGGCTGCGGCAAAAGCACGCTGCTGAAAGTTCTCGACGGTTCGATTGTCCCGACTGGCGGCAGCCTGGCGCTGGCGAACCACTGTCATCTTGCGCGTGTCGAACAGCACCTGCCCGACGAGATCCTGCCGCTGACGTTACAGGAAGCCGTTCTGGCACAACTTCCTGAACATGAACGGGCCAGCCAGCTCTGGCAGGTCGAGGCGTTACTCGCGCAAATGGGCTTCAGTGTCCAGGATCGGCAATTAACGGCACAAACCTTGAGTGGCGGTCAGCATACACGTTTACTGCTGGCCCGCGCGCTGATGCGCCAGCCTGATCTGCTGCTGCTTGACGAACCGGGAAACCACCTGGATTTACCGACGTTACTGTGGCTGGAGCAGTTTCTACAGAACTGGTCCGGCAGTTTTGTGGTCGTGTCTCACGATCCGCAACTGCTTGACGCGATCACAAACGGCACGTGGATCTTGCGCGATCGTACCCTACACGCCTTTGCATTGCCCTGTAGCGCGGCACGCCAGGCACTGCTTGAACGCGACGCCAGCGACGCGTTGCGCCATAAGGCGGAACAAAAAGAGATCGATCGCATCACCGCCAGTGCGAAACGACTGGCCACCTGGGGCCGGGTGTATGATAACGAAGATCTGTCGCGCAAAGCGAAGCAAATGGAAAAGCAGGTATTACGTCTGAAGGAGGTGCAAACGGATCTGACGGCAGGAAGTCAGTGGTCACTAACATTGCGCGGCGACGCGCTGCGGGCAGACCGTCTGCTGGAACTGTCTCAGTTGTCGGTCACGCCTGCCCCGGAGGCGCCGACGCTGTTTACCATTGCGGGCATCCGTTTGAAGAGCGGCGATCGGGTGGCGATTGTCGGGCGCAACGGTTGCGGTAAATCGTCGCTGTTAAAACTGATCTGGCAACATTATCAGACCGAACAGGAATCAGATTCGCTGCGCCTCCACCCTCGCGTGACGCTGGGCTACTACGATCAAACGCTGCATCAATTACCGGATGACGCGTCGCTGTTTGACGCCCTGGAACCGTTCGCCCCGCAGCCGGATATCCGTAAAATGGCGCTAATTAGCGCGGGATTCCCGTGGATACGCCACGCGCAATCGGTCAGTACGTTAAGCGGTGGCGAGCGCTCTCGTCTGCTGTTTGTCGGTCTGTCGCTGGCGCGCTATAGCCTGCTGATGCTGGATGAACCGACCAACCATCTGGATATGGAAGGTAAAGAGGCGCTGGCGCAGACCCTGCAAACCTTTGAAGGCGGCGTGCTGCTGGTCAGTCACGATCGGCAACTCATCAGCCAGAGCTGTAATCGGTTTTGGTTTGTTGACGACGGCGAGCTCAGCGAATGGCACGATGTCGACGCCATCAATGCCCGTATCCGACAATCCGCAACAGAACACTTACCAGCGGTGTTGGAGGATAATGCTTCACTGGTCGCGGAGCTGGTTGATGAGGAGCAACTGCTGGAAAAACTGCTCGTACTCGAACAGCGTCTGGCTGAGGATCTGGCGCGAAAACCGAGACACCAGAAACCGCAGTTGCAGGCTCAGTGGCGTAAAGAGATAGACGACATCACCGCGCGTCTTTAACCCTCAATGCCCGGCAACGTGAGGTTTGCCGGGCAATTTGCGTGGCGCTTTCCAGTATTCATCCCCTCTCCTTTTCTCTTTGTTCATTTCGCCACACAATCGCACACGCGATGGCGAAAATTGTTGCGCCGAACGGAACACAATGCTAATGTTCCTCATGAAGGAACGAGGTGAAAAGG
Source organism: Citrobacter sp. RHB20-C16 (assembly GCF_013890155.1). Lineage (NCBI taxonomy): Bacteria > Pseudomonadati > Pseudomonadota > Gammaproteobacteria > Enterobacterales > Enterobacteriaceae > Citrobacter > Citrobacter sp. RHB20-C16. Next base: position 2,458,829 of record NZ_CP057630.1, read on the forward strand.
ATGATCATGAATTTCAGGCACAAGGGATTACGCGACCTGTTTCTTCACGGTAAAACGTCAGGCGTGCTGGCAAAGCACGTCAAACGTTTGCGACACCGCCTCGCCGTGATTGACGCCGCAGGCTGCGTGAACGATATCAACATGCCCGGTTATCGGCTGCATCCTCTGAGCGGCGATCGTGATGGCGTCTGGTCAATATCGGTTTCAGGCAACTGGCGTATGACGTTCGAATTCGTCAATGGCGATGCGTATATTTTGGATGACGAGGATTATCACTGATGAAAATGGCGAATCATCCCCGCCCAGGGGATATCATTCAGGAAGCGCTGGACGAACTGAACGTCAGTTTGCGTGAATTTGCCAGAGCAATGGAGATTGCGCCCTCAACCGCCAGCCGGTTACTCACGGGCAAAGCGGCACTCACCCCGGAAATGGCGATCAAACTCTCGGTGGTGATCGGCAGCTCCCCGGAGATGTGGCTAAATCTGCAAAATACCTGGAGTCTGGCACAAGCGCAAAAAAGCGTGGACGTGTCCCGTCTGCGCCGTCTGGCGGTGCAGTAATCGCGTTGACCGCCGGACGGGTAAACCCCGTCCGGCAAAATCGCTTATTGCTGTGGTTTTTTCGCTTTCCAGGCGTCCCATGCCTGTTTGATTTCCTGCTTTGCGGTCGCCGCGTCGTTAAAGCCGTTCAGCTCCACTTTCTTGCGCCCTTCCGGTAATTCTTTGTAGACGCGGAAGAACGATTCCAGGCGCTGAACTTCGATTTTCGGCAGGTCGGCCAGTTCCTTGATATTGTCATACGTAGGATCAATTTTGCTGGCAGGAACCGCCACAATTTTGTCATCCTTCTCGCCGCCATCAATCATTTTCAGTACGCCAATCGCACGCAGTTTGATCAGCGTTCCCGGTGCCATCGGCGCACGGGTATAAAAAATCACATCCAGTGGATCGCCATCACCTGCCAGCGACTGGGTCAGCGAACCGTAGTTTGCCGGATAGGCCACCGGCATCGACTGAAAGCGGTCTGCAACGATAAAGCCGGTATTGGCGTCGGTTTCATATTTAATGATCCCGCCTGCCGGGATTTCCGTCACGGCGTAAAATTCTTCCGGATTGTTCTCCGGCTGTGGGAATTCGAGAATGTTCTGCGCCTGAACTGACGCGGAAAGAAGTACGCTCACAGCGAGCAATTTTTTGACCAGATGCATTGTTGGTTAACTCTTCGGTTATTTGTGAAGACAACACGTTACGTTTAGCTAATGACAGGATCATGACGTTTTTATGGCAAAAAAAAGGCGCTACCTGCGTAGCGCCTTCATCTGCTGAAAAAGGAATTAGTTTAGCCCTTCTTCACTCTCTTTTTTCGCTTCTGCTTTCTCGATATCACGGTACCAGCGCGGGTGGTGCTTCTTCGCCCAGCGGCGACTCACCTTCCCTTCAACCATCCCTTTAATCGATCCTTTCACCCAGAATGCCATGTACATATGAATGAGGATGGCGTGGATCAAAATGATCCCTGCCGCTGCGTGGATCAGCAGGCTGTAACGCACCACCTGCATCGGGAAATACTGCGCGAAATACGGACGCCAGATAATCACGCCGGTCACCAGCAGCACAAAAATCATGCTCATGATCGACCAGAACATCATCTTCTGTCCGGCGTTATATTTGCCGACATCCGCCACTTTGTGTTCGTTGCCTTTCAGCACTTCGACAATGTTTTTCAGCCACGGTATGTCTTTCTTGTCCGGGATGTTGTGGTGAACGAAGCGGACAAACATGAACATCAGCGCGATAAAGATCGCCACGCCAAAGAACGGGTGCAAAATGCGTCCCATCTGCGGCGTACCGAAGGTTTGCGTCAGCCATTGCAGCGTCGGGAAGAAAAATGAAATCCCCGACAGCGCGACCAGGAAGAAGCAAATCACCACCGTCCAGTGACAGGCGCGATCGATGAACTTCGTGCGCACAATCATTTTCGATTTACTCATGATGGTCCTCCTCGTCATCGTCCACTTCTTTGTTCGGACCTATACCGATGTAGTGATAGATCAGCCCGGCAAAGGTGGCGATAAATCCGGCGGCCGCCAGTGGCTTCAGCGCCCCTTTCCACAGATTGATAGAGGTGTCGACTTTCGGCTCGTTCGGTAAACCGTGGTAGAGCTCCGGCTGATCCGCGTGATGCAGGACATACATCACATGCGTACCGCCAACGCCCTGAGGGTTATAGACACCAGCATGTTCGTAGCCGCGCGCTTTTAGCTTCGCGACGCGCTGCTCGCCCATTTCCAGCATCTCTTGTTTGGTGCCGAAATGAATCGCCCCGGTCGGACAGGTTTTGACACAGGCCGGTTCCTGACCCACGCTGACGCGATCGACGCAGAGTGTACATTTATAGACGCGGTTGTCCTCTTTATTAAGGCGCGGAATATTAAACGGACACCCGGCGATGCAGTAGCCGCAGCCAATGCAGTGCTCGGACTGAAAATCGACAATCCCGTTGGCATACTGGATGATTGCACCTGCAGACGGGCAGGCCTTCAGGCAGCCCGGATCTTCACAGTGCATGCAGCCGTCTTTACGAATCAGCCATTCCAGTTTGCCGTTCTGTTCGGTTTCGCTAAAACGCATCACCGTCCAGGACTTGGCGCTGAGATCGGCGGGGTTGTCGTACACCCCGACACAATGTCCTACCTCGTCACGGATATCGTTCCACTCAGAGCAGGCCACCTGGCAGGCTTTGCAGCCCACACAGGAGGAGACGTCAATGAGCTTGGCGACCTCGGCTTTGTAATCACGCGCCTGCGGTGGCGGCGTAATCGTGTTTGTTGCGGACCGTTTGATGATGTCCTGCGTTTCCAAAGACATATGCTCGCCCCCCTTACGCCTTCTCGATGTTAACTAAAAACGCTTTGTACTCCGGCGTTTGCGAGTTTGAGTCACCGACGTTTGGCGTCAGGGTGTTGGCGATATAGCCTTTACGCGCCACCCCTTCAAAGCCCCAGTGCAGCGGGATCCCGACGGTTTCAACCTCCTGACCGTTGACGTGCAGCGTACGCAGACGACGTGTCACCACCGCAACCGCACGAATGAATCCGCGCTTGCTGCTTACCTTCACGTAGTCACCGTTGCCAATGCCTTTGGCGGCGGCCAGCGTTTCGCTGATCTCCACAAACTGTTCCGGCTGCGCGATAGCGTTCAACAGCGCGTGCTTGGTCCAGGTGTGGAAGTGTTCGGTCAGACGATAGGTCGTTCCGACATACGGGAACGCGTCCTTCTTCCCTAAGCGCAAGACGTCATCTTCATAGATGCGCACGACCGGACTGGACACCACGTTCGGATGCAGCGGGTTAGTACCCAGCGGCGTTTCCATTGGTTCGTAGTGTTCAGGGAACGGGCCTTCCGCCAGTTTATCAAGGGCAAACAAGCGCCCCAGTCCTTCGGGCTGCATGATAAACGGGCCGGTTGCGCTGCCCGGAGGCGCGGTGTTGAAGTCCGGGATATCGTTACCCGTCCATTTCGCCCCGTCCCACTGGATCAGCATGCGTTTCGCATCCCACGGCTTACCGTTGATATCCGCTGAAGCGCGGTTATACAGCACGCGACGGTTCAGCGGCCATGCCCATGCCCAACCCAACGTGTTGCCCAGCCCTGATGGGTCGGCATTATCGCGGTTGGCCATCTGGTTGCCCTTCTCCGTCCAGCTACCGGTGTAGATCCAGCAGGAAGACGAGGTCGTACCATCATCACGCAGTTGCGCGAAGCTGGTGAGCAGTTGCCCTTTCTTCGCAATCAGCACGCCGTTGGCGTCATAGAGATCGGCTAACGCGTAGCCGTTGTTCTCTTTCGCCACTTCTTCTGACTCTGGGTGATCCGGCTGTTTGTAGTCCCAGCGCATTTTCAGCAGCGGTTCCACACCTTTACCACCTTCTGTGCGATACATTTCGCGCAGACGATGGAAAAGCCCGGCCAGAATTTCACCGTCGTTACGCGCTTCACCCGGTGCATCCTGACCTTTCCAGTGCCACTGTAGCCAACGTCCGGAGTTGGCAATGGAGCCATCTTCTTCAGCAAAACAGGTGGATGGCAGGCGGAACACTTCCGTCTGAATGGACGCCGGATCGACATCGTTCGACTCGCCGTGGTTCTGCCAGAAGGTTGAGGTTTCAGTCACCAGCGGATCGATCACCACCATGTACTTCAGCTTGCTCAGGCTGCGAACCACTTTGTTTTTGTCCGGGAAGGACGCAACCGGGTTGAAGCCCTGACAGATGTAGCCGGTGACTTTCCCGCTATCCATCATGTTGAAGTATTTAATGACGTCGTAGGCCTGATCCCATTTCGGCAACCAGTTAAAGCCCCAGTCATTCTCTTTCTGCGCATCATCGCCGTAGAACGCTTTCATCAGGCTGACGGCAAACTTCGGATAGTTGCTCCAGTAGTTCACCTGATCCGCCAGCGTGGCTTTCGGCGTGTTGGCGTTCAGCCAGGTCTGCCAGTCGCTCTGCTTTTCCGACGGCAGCGTCAGATAACCAGGCAGACTGGTGGAAAGCAGTCCGAGGTCAGTCAGCCCCTGAATATTCGAGTGACCACGCAGGGCGTTCACGCCGCCGCCGGCCATCCCCATGTTGCCGAGCAACAGCTGGATCATCGCCATCGTGCGGATGTTCTGCGCCCCGACCGTATGTTGGGTCCAGCCCAGCGCATACAGGAACGTGGTTGTACGATCCGCCGCACTGGTGGAGGCCAGCACGTCACACACTTTCAGGAAGTCAGCCTTCGGCGTCCCGCAGATGTTCTCGACGACGTCCGGCGTATAGCGGGAAACGTGCTGTTTCAGCAAATTCCATACACAGCGCGGATGCGACAGAGTGTCATCGCGTTTGGCATAGCCGTTTTCATCGAACTGGTAGTTCCAGGACGACTTATCGTACTGCCGTTTTTTCGCGTCATAACCGCTGAATAAACCGTCATCAAAGGTAAAATCATCCCGTACCAGCAGGCTGGCGTTGGTGTAATGCCTGACGTATTCGGCGTTAATTTTGTTATTTTCAATCAGATACCGCAGCACACCGGACAGGAACGTAATGTCCGTGCCGGAGCGAATCGGCGCATAAATATCCGCAACCGAGGCGGTACGGGTAAAACGGGGATCGACAACAATCAGCGTGGCGTCATTGTTGTTCTTCGCTTCCATCGCCCAGCGGAAACCCACTGGATGGGCTTCAGCGGCGTTACCGCCCATCACCATCACGACGTTGGCGTTTTTGATATCAACCCAGTGGTTGGTCATCGCACCGCGACCAAATGTTGGAGCAAGACTTGCTACCGTTGGTCCGTGTCAGACGCGCGCCTGGTTGTCTACTGCCAGCATGCCGAGTGAGCGCACAAATTTTTGCGTCAGCATGCCGGTTTCATTACTGGCGGCGGAGGCGCAGAGCATCCCCGTGGAAAGCCAGCGGTTTACCGTTACGCCCTGTTCATTTTTCTCGATAAAGTTGGCGTCGCGGTCGGCTTTCATCAGTTTTGCAATGCGGGTCAGTGCATCATCCCAGCTAATGCGTTGCCATTTGTCGGAGCCGGGTGCACGGTATTCCGGGTAGCGCAGACGGTTTTCGCTATGAATGTAATCCAGCAGACCGGCGCCCTTCGGACACAATGCGCCACGGCTGACCGGATGATCCGGATCACCTTCAATATGATAAAGCGCTTCTTTGGCGTTTTTTGCTCCATCTCCCAGGCTATACATTAATAGCCCGCAACCTACGGAACAGTATGTGCAGGTGTTTCGGATCTCTTTCGCGCGCAACAGTTTATAATTTCGCGATTGAGCCAGTGCCATTTTGGGCGTAAATCCCAGCGCAGCAACCGTTGTTCCAGCCATACCGCCCGCGCAGATTTTAAAAAACTTTCTGCGGCTGACGTTCATTGCTTTCCCTCTTTTTCCAGAGTTGTCATGTCGCCGAGGAAACTAACAGCAATACCCATATTTTTTTTGAGTCAAATCAATAACGAAACGGTTCCGCTACTAAATAGCCCCAATTGTCGGTTTTGTATACCACTAAGGTGGTAACCCCTCTTTGGATTCACCTGGATAATTTCGCTAAAAAAGTGCTATATATTTCGACTTCTTTTTAGATAAGGCATGGGAAACGGCAAACGGAATGACGAAACAAAAAGCAACGCTGATTGGACTTATAGCCATTGTGCTGTGGAGCACCATGGTAGGTCTGATTCGCGGCGTCAGTGAAGGACTTGGGCCAGTCGGCGGTGCGGCGGCAATTTATTCATTAAGTGGACTGTTACTGATATTTACCGTGGGATTTCCCACTATCCGTCGTTTTCCTGTTGGTTATTTAATCGCCGGTAGCGTGCTGTTTGTCAGTTATGAAATATGTCTGGCGTTATCGTTGGGCTATGCCGCCACACGTCATCAGGCGATTGAGGTCGGTATGGTTAATTATTTATGGCCAAGTCTGACTATTTTATTCGCGATTTTGTTTAATGGTCAAAAAACCAGCTGGATAATCGTTCCTGGATTACTGCTCGCGATAACCGGTATTTGTTGGGTGCTGGGGGGCGAAAATGGTCTGAATCCAGGGGAAATTATCAGCAATATCACCAGCAGTCCATTGAGCTATTTTCTCGCCTTTCTTGGGGCATTTATCTGGGCGACCTACTGTACCGTAACCAATAAATATGCGCGTGGATTTAATGGCATCACAGTTTTTGTTTTACTGACCGCACTCAGTTTGTGGGTCCACTATTTTCTGACGCCGCAACCTGAAATGGTGTTCAGTACACCGGTGGTGATAAAACTGGTCTCTGCCGCCCTGACATTGGGCTTTGCCTATGCGGCCTGGAACGTGGGAATTTTGCACGGGAATGTCACCATCATGGCGGTTGGTTCGTATTTCACACCGGTGCTGTCATCTGCGCTGGCAGCCGTGCTGCTGAGCGCCCCGCTATCGTTCTCTTTCTGGCAGGGAGCCATTATGGTCTGCATCGGTTCTCTGCTCTGCTGGTGGGCCACACGCCGCGCATAACACTCTACCGGGTTGGTACGCTTTCTGGCCCGGACTTCACCTTCGCACGACAAATTGTCACTCGTTTATTTTTAGGATATTCATCTTTTGTTAGAAAATTCTTATTTGATTTTTCTGACCACTCAACCATAACTGTATTAATCAATGGAATCGGATTTATTTATTTCATCTTTAGTAAGAGCGTTAACTCTTTAACTTTATGTTAAATTTATGCTAACAAGACGCTAATAAATCAGTGGGTTACATTGTTTGACAATTATTAACCCGTATATAGTACACATTGTTAACTAACTCAATTAATAACCAATTCCGCGTATATAGTCCCCTGTGAAAATATTTCATGAAAGGTAATTTCTAAGAATATCTGCGACTCAGATTTGACTTAAGGCGATCTGGATCACACAAATGGAAATAATCTGCAATTACATGAAACTTATTATTGAATTGATACTGCTGCGTAATTTAAAAATAGCTTGCCATTGATTAAATGATTCGATCGACAATGGTTCAGGAATCACACCAAGAAAATTATAAGGATTGTTAACAATGAAACTTAAATTAGTTGCAGTGGCAGTGACTAGCCTGTTGGCAGCAGGCGTCGTGAATGCGGCAGAAGTGTATAACAAAGACGGCAACAAACTGGATCTGTACGGTAAAGTTACCGCTCTGCACTATTTCTCCGACAATGACGGCGATGATGGCGACAAAACTTATGCACGTCTGGGTTTCAAAGGTGAAACGCAGATTAACGATCAGCTGACCGGTTTCGGCCAGTGGGAATATGAATTCAAAGGCAACAACGACGAAGCGAATGGCAACAAAGGCAACAAAACTCGTCTGGCGTTTGCTGGTCTGAAATTTGCTGAGTTCGGCTCTTTCGATTACGGCCGTAACTATGGCGTTGCTTACGACGTTGGCGCATGGACCGACGTTCTGCCTGAGTTCGGTGGTGACACCTGGACCCAGACTGACAACTTCATGACTGCCCGTACCACTGGCGTTGCAACCTACCGTAACACCGACTTCTTCGGTCTGGTTGAAGGCTGGAACTTTGCCCTGCAGTATCAGGGTAAAAACGATCGTGGCGACGAAGTTAAAGCGAACGGTGACGGCTTCGGTCTGTCCACCAGCTATGAGTACGAAGGTTTTGCAGCAAGCGCCGCTTATGCGAAATCTGACCGTACTGATGACCAGGTTGCTTACGGTAACAACAGCCTGAATGCTTCCGGCGACAACGCTGAAGTGTGGGCTGCTGGCCTGAAATATGATGCAAACAACATCTACCTGGCAACTACCTACTCTGAAACTCGTAACATGACGCCGTTCGGTGATGATCACATCGCGAACAAAACTCAGAACTTTGAAGTTGTTGCTCAGTATCAGTTCGACTTCGGTCTGCGTCCGTCCCTGGCTTACCTGAAATCCAAAGGTAAAGACCTGGGTGCATGGGGCGACCAGGATCTGGTTGAATACGTTGATGTTGGCGCAACCTACTACTTCAACAAAAACATGTCTACTTATGTTGATTACAAAATCAACCTGATCGACGAAAGCAACTTTACTCGTGCTGCTGGTGTAGGCACTGACGACATCGTTGCCGTTGGCCTGACCTATCAGTTCTAATTTTTTAGAATTGAGCTGTACAAAAGCCAGCCCACGATGGGCTGGTTTTTTTTCCCCCGAAATCGAATCGGTCATAAGGAGAATGCCGTGCAAACCTATACAGGACGTTGTCTCTGCGGGCAGAGCCATTTCACCGTCGACCTCGAATCCCTCGATGTCTACGCCTGTCACTGTACGATTTGCCAGAAATGGTCCGGTGGGATCGCGATGTATCTGGAAGCCTGTGGGCAGCCGATGATGGATGCCGATGCATCCGACCCGGCGCACTTTGCATCGTCGCCACGCGGGGAACGGTATTTTTGTTCCGGCTGTGGATGTCCGTTGTGGATCAAGTTGACCGACACTGAGCGCTACTTCATTCCCTGGACGTTGCTCGAATTTAACGAGGTCGATCGTCGTCGTCTGATCCTCGCCGCTGAGATTTATACCGAAACGCAACCCGCATTCTGGCGGCTTACAGGTCAGTACGCTCGTCTGAGCGGCAAGGAAGTGGAAGAACTGGACAACCGCTGCCAGTTCACCTACTGAGTTACTCGCGTGCGGCCTTCGCCAGACTGAACCACATGCCGACTGCCAGCAAAATCAGCATGCTCCCGGCGCTGCTTAATGCCACGCTATGCGACCAGGTAAAAGCCTGCTTCGCGGCCAGCAGAACAGGATCCGCCAATGCCGAGGGAAGCGACTGCGCCAGTTGTACCGCTTCACCCATTGAAGACGAGGCACGTTCCATTTCTCCGGCGTTCAGACCATCAGGCAGCACAATCGACGCAGAGAAACTGCGGCTGAGCAACAGACCAAAGATAGCAATTCCCAGCCCCGCCCCCAGCTCGTAGGCCATCGTTTCGATCGCCCCGGCCGCTGCCGCTTTCTCGGCTGGCGCCGCCGCCATGATCGCCGCCGTTGAGGCCAACAGCGCGCTGGCGGCACTGAATCCCAGTAGCGCCATTAACATCCAGGCCTGAATTTGCTGGGTACTGAAATCCGTTGCCGCCAGGCCATAGAAACTCAATGCGCTTAGCGCCATTCCGCCGGTTGCCACTTTCCGCAGCCCCAGTCGTGATACCAGCATCCCGGCAATCGGGCCGCTAAACCCACTGGCCAGCATCACTGGCAGCATAAACAATCCAGCCTGATACGGCGTTAAGCCATGAACAAACTGCAATTCCTGCGCCATTAACAGCTCAAAACCGACCAGTGTAATCATCGCTGTCATCGCCATCACCACGCCGCTTAAGATAATACGATGGGTGAACAGGCGCATATCAATCATGGGACGACTCGCCGCCAGCTGAATGCGGACAAACTGCGCCAGCAACAGTGCGCCGCTCACCAGCGCCAGCGCGATAACGCCGGTGGCTATGTGCCCTTTCAGCGCCGTTTTCGCACTGTAAACCAGCAGCAAAATCGCGACAATCAGCATAATGGCATGTCCCAGATTGAGCGACTGATCGCGACGTCCGGCCTGACGCGGAACATAGCGCGCAGTGAGCGCCACCACGACAAGTACAATCGGCACATTGATTAAGAACACTGAGCCCCAATAGAAGTGCTCAAGCAACATGCCGCCGACCAGCGGGCCGAATGCCGCCCCGCCAGACCCCACTGCCGCCCAGACGCCAAGCGCCATGTTGCGATGGCGTGCTTGCGAGAAGGTGGCGCGGATCCCGGCCAGCGTCGCCGGTACGATCATCGCCGCGCCAATTGCCAGAATGGCCCGAGTGGCGATCAGCCAGCTGGCGGTGTGGGCAAAGGCGGCAGCCAGTGATGCGAGACCGAAGAGCGTCCCGCCGAGGATCAGCAGGCGCTTAAAGCCGATGCGATCGCCGAGCGCGCCCATCGGTAGTACCATCCCTGCCATCACCAGCGAGTAAATATCAATGATCCACAACAGCTCGTTGCCACTGGCACCCAGCGTCATACTCAGCGTGGGTGCGGCAACGTGCAGCACCGTTGCATCAATCGCAACAGGAATGTAGACCAGCACAATAATCACTAACGTTAACCACTGACGAAACATAAAGCTCCCTGTAAATACAAACTGGACACATGTCCAGCTTCCACGATCCTACGGAAAATTGAACGTATGTCCAACTTTTTGTTCAGCTACGTGATTATCGAAGATGAGGGTTATTGAATCTGTGAATGATTTTGACGTCGGTGAATGATGGCAATCCAGCGGAATAAAACAGCAAGCCGACCTCCCGTGTCGGCTTACGGGTAGAACAACATCAGCCGAGATCGCCTCCGGCAACCGGTAAGATGATGCCGGTAATATAGCTGGCGTCATCGCTGGCGAGGAACAGGATCGCATTCGCCTGCTCCGCCAGCGTGCCATAGCGGTGCATCAGACTGCTGTCGATGGTCTGATCAATCACCTGCTGATACCACGCCTGCTCCTGGGCGGACGGCGTTTCGTCATTACGCGGAACGAGACGCGCCGGGGCGTCGGTCCCTCCGGGTGCCACCGCATTGATGCGAATACCGCAGCCGCTGTATTCCATTGCAATCGATCGTGTTAGCGCGTTGACGCCGCCCTTCGCGGCTGAATATGGCACGCGGTTTACCCCGCCTGTGGCAACAGAAGAGATATTCACAATACTGCCGCGCCCCTGTTTCAGCATCCACGGGAGCGCTGCGCGGCAGCCCCACAGTGTCGGAAACAGCGAACGACGGATCTCTTTCTCAATCTGATCCGGCTGGTATTCGGCAAACGGTCGGGCCCAGATAGTCCCGCCGACGTTATTGACCAGCACGTCCAGTTGTCCAAAATGTGCGACGCCTGCGGCAAAAACCTGTTCGGTGCTTTCCCATTGTTCCAGGTCCGCTTCCAGCGCCAGCACCTGACACCCACCCGACGCCAGCGTTGCCGCCAGTTCATGGACATGGCGGGAACGATCGATAAGCAACAGCCGCGCCCCTTCTTGCGCGGCCTGAATAGCGGTCTGGCGACCAATCCCCTGCGCCGCGCCGGTAATGGCCACAACTTTATCGTTAAATCGCATAGAGGCTCCTTACGCCGCCGCACTCTGGCTGGCGATAAATTTTTCGTACCAGAATCCGGCTGGCGTAATGCCTCGCTCGCGTAACGCCGTGGTGATGGCATTGACCATCGGCGGCGGACCACAAAGATAAATATCCACATCGCCCTGATTGAGCATCGCCTCGCTAAGATGATCGGTGACAAACCCGCGCTGTGGACAACCACTTTGCGCGTCAGCGACAACCGGTAACCAGCGGAAGTCAGCCAGTTTCTGCTGAAAGGCGTCCAGCGCGTCGGTTTTGACCAGGTCGACATCATAGGTCACGCCATACAGTAACGAGATCTGACGCTGGCTCCCCTGCGCAGCGAGCGTTTCCAGCATGGACAGCATCGGGGCCAGTCCGGTACCGCCAGCCAGCATCAGCACCGGGCGTTCGCCGTGGCGCAGATAAAAACTGCCCATCGGACCGCTAAGCGTAACGGTATCACCGGGTTGTCCGCGCTGGGTCAGCCACTGACTCATCAACCCACCGGGCACATTACGGATCAGAAAGCGTCCTTCGTTACTGCCCGGCAGCGAACTGAATGAGTAGGCACGCTGCTGCGTCGTCCCCGGAACCTGAATGTTGATGTACTGCCCGGAGAGAAAATGGAGCGCGGTATCCGGGCGTACGACCAGTTCAATCGCGGTGTCAGAGAGCGCATTGATCGCCAGCACATCTGCATGCGTCGTCGTGATGCTGGTTTTACACTGTGCCGCAGCGACCGGCACGTCAATGACACAGTCGCTGGCGGGAATCATCTGGCAGGTCAGCACCTGTCGTGCAGTGGCTTCATCCTCGCTCAGCGCCTCTTCCAGAAAGTCCTCTCCCAGCGCGTAATCGCCGCTGGCGCAGTGGCATTTACAGGTGCCGCAAACGCCGTCGGAGCAATCCATCGGCAGGTTCACCTTCTGCCGGTAAGCGGCATCCAGTACCTTTTCACCGGCGTTGCATTGAATAAAACGGGTGATGCCGTCCTCAAAATTGAGGGCAATTGTAAAACTCATAAGCACCTCTTAAATATGGTAAACGTCAATCACCTGACGGATATAGTCGTTATTGAGTCGCACGGTTTTCCGCGTGATTTGCGGCTGGCCGTCCTGTTCAACCAGCGTGCAGTGTGTGGTGCCGAAGTAGGCATCGGTATGCTGATAACGGTGGCTGTAAGTGACCCAGTTGTAGCGCACCTCGATGCCGCCTTCTTTCTCGCCCAGCAGTTCGACGTTGCTGATCATATGCGTGGTACGCGGCTCCGGGGTGCTGGCGCCGGAACGTTCGGTTTTGATGCGGTACACCCGATCTTCCAGTCCGTCCCGATTGGGATAATAGATAAGCGAAATCTCCCGCTGTGGGTCGCGGGTGGTTTTATCATCATCGCCCCAGGCGGGCATCCAGAAGACTACCTTCGGGCTATAGCAGTTGAGCCACGCGTCCCACTGGCGATCGTCCAGCAACCGCGCTTCGTAGTAGAGAAACTGGCGAACCTGTTCAAGCGTTAACATCCGCCCACCTCCACGCGTTGCGTAATCGACTGTTCATATTGCTGCTGTTCTTTTTCCACCGCCGCGAGCATCAGGTTTTGCCAGTGATGATGATGAGCGATGTAGAGCGCCTCATCTTCGGACTTCACACCACTCAACAGCGGTCTGAATCCTGCCTGTTGCGCATGTTCATCCGGACCATCTACCCAGTGCAGCGCGCCGCGACTGAGATCGCTCCACGCCAGATTTTCTCCCAGATAGCCGCGCTGGCAGGCGCTGAACTCTTCCAGATCGTCGGGGGTTCCCATCCCACTGACGTTAAAGAAATCCTCATACTGGCGAATGCGTAGCGCGCGAGCCTGGTCAGATTCGCCTTTAGGCGCAAAGCACCAGATCGTCACTTCGGTTTTATCGACCGCGATGGGGCGAATCACGCGGATCTGCGTGGAAAACTGATCCATCAGGTACACGTTGGGATAGAGACACAAATTCCGTGTCTCATTGACCATCTGGTCGGCGCGATTTTCACCAAATTCCGCCTTTAACCGCTCACGATGATCGTAAACCGGGCGGACTTCAGGGTTCATCGCCCGCGTCCACAGCAGCATATGACCGTGTTCAAACCCGTAGCCACCGCCGAGACTCTTAGACCAGCCGTTGGCATCCACCGCCCGCGTGCCTTCCGCTTCGTAATTACGGCGCGACATGGTTGAGGCATAATTCCAGTGCACCACGCTGACGTGATAGCCGTCGGCCCCGTTTTCCGCCCCCAGTTTCCAGTTGCCTTCATAGACATAGCTGGACGAACCTTTCAGGACTTCCAGCCCCTCGGGAGCCTGATCGACCATCAGATCGATAATTTTGCTGGTCTCGCCGAGGTAGGTTTCCAGCGGCAGCACATCTTCACTCAGACTACCGAACAGAAATCCGCGATATGAGGCAAAGCGCGGAAGCGATTTCAGATCGTGCGACCCGTCATGCCTGAATGTCTCCGGATAACCACCGGTACTTTCATCTTTCGCCTTCAACAGTTTGCCGTTATTACTGAAGGTCCAGCCGTGAAACGGACAGGTAAAGGAGTTTTTATTTCCCGTCTTTCGTCGACATAACATCGCGCCACGATGCGCACAGCTATTAATAAGCGCATGCAGTTCGTTCTTTTTATCGCGGGTAATTATGACCGGTTGACGTCCCAGGGTCAGCGTAAAATAATCACCGGGTTCCGGGATCTGACTTTCATGCGCCAGAAATACCCAGTTCCCTTCGAAGATATGTTTGAGTTCCAGATTAAATAACTGCTCATCGGTAAATATAGAACGATGGCAACGATAAATATGATTATCACGATCCACAATCAGAGCCTGCGTGATTTTATCTTTTAATGCCGAGAGCGTTTTTTGCATGAGTGTATCCCTCCTGCATAATTCAGGATGTATATACCCGTCATACTTCAAGTGGCAGTTGTGTTGGCTGCGCTCAAATTATGTAGGGTATAAAACGGTATGGGTCAGACAGGCGTCGCGTATTATTCCTGAGCGCGCAGTCGGGTAATTCGTTGCTCTTCTTCAGCACGTTGCGCCGCGCACAGCGTAAAGTCGAAACAGACTTCTGTATGTTCACCGGCAAGGTCGCGTTGCTGAATCAACGCCGGATCGCTGATTTTCACCGGGTCGGCAATCAGACCATCACGGGTAGCGAAGGCGAAATCATCCCACAGATACTGGTCACCGTTCAGGTTGATCTGACTGGTCAGGTGCTTAAAGCCCGGCGCAGAGACAAAGAAGTGGATGTGCGCCGGGCGGTTGCCGTGGCGGCCCAGTTGATTGAGCAATTTCTGCGTCGGGCCGTCCGGCGGGCAACCGTAACCCGAAGGCAGAATACTGCGCACGCTGTAGCGCCCTTCAGCGTCGGTACGAATGCGACGGCGCAGGTTGTAGTCGCTCTGGCTCTGATCGAAGAAAGAGTAATTGCCCAGCGTGTTGGCATGCCAGATATCGACAATCGCCCCGGCCACCGGTTGTCCGTGTACGTCCTTGACCTGACCGTGCAACCACATCACTTCGCCAGCATCTTTGCCGTCATCCATCCGGGCATAGCCATCAGCCAGCGGTGCGTTAGCCACATACAATGGCCCTTCGATGGTACGCGGGGTACCGGTCTCTGATGACTGGCGGGATTCGATCGCTTCCTGGCGCAGATCGAGGAAGTGTTCCAGACCCAGACCGGCAGCAAGCAGGGCCGCTTCCTGACGTCCGCCCAGTTCATGCAGATAATTCACCGCATGCCAGAATTCTTCCTGCGTGACATTATAATCATCAATAAGGGTACAAATATCACCGAGCAGGCGATGAATAATCGATTTAAAACGTTCATTCCCTTCCGGCCCATTTAATCCGGCACCTTCACGCAATAATTTCTGTACGTCATCTTGTTGGATAAAAGAATGGCTCATAATGCGTCTCGCTTATTATTTTCTGTAGGGTTATGCCGGATCATTTCCGGCATGCGGTACTGATATTATCGGTCGTTATTCTGAATAGACGATGGATGGCGGCACAGCGCTTCGATACGAATATCCATGAATGGATATAACGGCAGTGCCATTAATATCCGGTGTAATTCTTCGGGATCATCGACATCAAAGATACTGACATTGGCGTACTGCCCTGCAACGCGCCAGATATGTCGCCATTTACCGTCTCGTTGTAACTGTTGGGAATAGGCTTTTTCCCGTGATTTAATTTCTTCAATTTCATTCGCCGGCATTCCGTAAGGAATATTCACGGTCATATCCACTTTAAATAACATTTGTCTCTCCTGTTATTCCCGACGCTTGCGGGCATAAAACTGCAGTTTTTCCTCATCCAGTTCGACTCCCAGTCCCGGTGCTTGCGGTAGCGTGACACAACCATCGGCGAAGGAGAGCGGAAGGCTGACGATGTCATCTTTTAACAGCAGCGGACCAAACATCTCTGTGCCCCACTGCAACGGCAGAGTTGACCATGCATGCAGTGATGCCACCGTACCCACGGTACCTTCGAGCATCGTGCCGCCGTACAGTCCGATTCCTGCCGCCTGTGCAACGTGCGCCAGTTTCAGCACGCTGGCCGGTCCACCGGCTTTGGCAATCTTCAGCGCATAGGCGCCGCTGAACCCCTGCTGCGCCAGACGATAACCGTCGAAATGGCTGGCAACGGATTCATCCGCCAGGATTGCCGCGTCACTGCGATGACTCAGGCGAACCAGCGCATTGTTGTCTTCGGCGCTCACCGGTTGCTCAATCAGGTCAACGCCCATGGCCGCCAGTTCCCGGCATCCTTTTGCCGCTGAAGTGGCATCCCACGCCTGGTTGACGTCAACACGGATGCTGGCGCGATCCCCCAGCGCTTCCACAATGGCACGGGTATGACGCAGGTCGGTTTCCAGCTCCCGGGCGCCGATCTTCAGCTTAAATGCCCGATGCCGCCCGGCATCCAGCAGCCGCTGTCCCTCGGCAATATCGTTGTCCGTGTTGCCGCTGGCGAGCGTCCATAAGACCGGCAGGACGGTATTCAGCGCGCCGCCCAGCAGTGCGGAAACCGGCAGTCCTAACGCTTTTCCCTGGGCATCCAGCAGCGCGGTTTCAATAGCCGATTTGGCAAAGGTGTTGCCTTTGATTGCACTGCGAATACGCGACGTCAGCGCATTCAGATTCCCGGCAGGCTGGCCTTTCAACAGAGGTGTGAAATAGTGCGTAATCGCGGACTGAATCGCCTCCGGACTTTCCACCCCATAGCTCAGACCACCAATAGTAGTGGCTTCGCCAATGCCGCAGATCCCGTCTGAACGTGTGATTCGGACAATCACCAGCGTCTGGCACCCCATCGTGGTCATGGAAAGTTTGTGAGGCCGAATCGTCGGGACATCAACCACCCAGCTTTCAATATGTTCAACGGTCGCAGTCATTCGTTTCTTCCTGAGCATAAATATCATTACTTTTCGTGCCACCGGTGATAACCCACGGTGACGATGCTTTTGACAATAGGTGTGTGCTATGGAGGTGGTCAACGGCGATAATCGAAATGTTGTGCGATTATCGGCGTGATTGTTACGTTGAGGTTAATAGTGTGATCCCGGTGGGAAAATGGGGATATTCCCGGGCTCGCGTTCATTCGCGCGGTATAGTTGATGCGGTTTAAGATTTGCGTTGCACAGGAGAAGGACTCAATGAGCGATAAAAATCAGATAGTTATCAATAGCCCGCCGGCTAAGTCTGACCCTAATTTTATGCTGTCCCTGGCGCGGGGTCTGGAAGTCCTGAATGCGTTTACTCCTCAACGTCAGCGCCTGACGATTTCACAACTCAGCCAGAAAACGCAGATTTCCCGTGCGGCTGTGCGTCGCTGTCTCTATACCCTGGCGGCACTGGGTATGGTGCACAGTCCCGACGGCCGCAGTTATGAACTGCTGCCACGCTTACTGGCCGTGGGTCACGCCTATCTCGCCGGTACGCCGCTGGCAAAAGTGGCGCAGGCCGCGCTGGATAATCTGGGTAAATCACTCGGCGAATCCTGTTCTGCTGCCACGCTTGATGGCGATAACGTACTGTATATCGCCCGCGCGGCGGTGAATAACCTGCTCAGCGTCGACATTGGACGCGGTAGCCGTCTGCCCGCATGGGCCACGTCGATGGGTCGCGTGCTGCTTAGCGCGCTTCCCGAAGAACAGTTAGAAGTGACATTGTCACGCGCTCAGCTCCTCCGCTATACCCCGCATACGATTTGCGACCTGACGGCGCTGCGGGAAGAGATCGCCCGGGTACGTATCCAGGGTTACGCATTGGCTGACCGACAGATCGAAGTTGGACTCTGTTCCCTGGCCGTTCCGCTGCTTTCCCGCAGTGGCAACGTGGTGGCGGCCCTCAATGTCGGGGTGCCGGCGTCATCAATGAGCGCCGCCGCGTTGAAGGAAAAAGCGCTGGCCCCCCTGCGTCGTTCCGCGATGGAACTCTCGCTTCAGTTGTAGCGTGTAACAATTGAACGGTTGTCCAGCTTGTTGATACACTGCCTCTCCGCAAAGAATGGAGGGGATATGAGCTATCTGAACAAAGATGAGCGTCGCGAAGTGATATTGCAGGCCGCCATGCGCGTGGCGCTCGAAGACGGTTTTTCGGCCATGACCGTCCGACGGATAGCCACAGAAGCAAAAGTGGCCACCGGGCAAGTCCACCACCATTTCACCTCCGCTGGCGAACTGAAATCACAGGCTTTTGTTCGTCTGATTCGCACCTTGCTGGATGCGGAACTGGTCGCGGAAGATGCCACCTGGCGCACACGTCTGCACGCCGCGCTGGGCAGTGATGATCGCGGATTCGAGCCCTACATTAAGCTCTGGCGCGAAGCGCAGATCCTTGCGGATAAAGACCCGGAAATCAAAAGCGCTTATCTCCTCACCATGCGCATGTGGCACGAGGAAACGGTCGCAATTATCGAAAGCGGACTCGCCGCCGGAGAGTTCACCCTCGCCTCCGACCCTGCCGACATCGCCTGGCGCCTGATTGCACTGGTCTGTGGCCTTGATGGCATGTACGTTCTCGGCATTCAAGAGATGGCCGATCCGGCGTTTGATCGCCATCTTGATCGCATGATTGAGCTGGAGCTTTTTTCCTGAACGAATGAATGTTAATCACTTATACTTTTTATTTACATTTGGTAACACTTAAGCAACCTGTTATTCCCCCTTCGCTCTGCGTGGTTGCGCATTCTTATCTATCCTTTCATCAATATTCCTAAAAGCATTAATAAATTCTAAAAAGGGCGTATAGCGCCCTTTTACGCAGACTATTTCTTATTTTTTTATGAACGATCTGTGCATGTGAGGGGTAATATGGCACGACAAAATGAGAAAAATAATCGTTATCTTTTGAGTGACTGGAAGCCGGAAAATCCTGCATTTTGGGAAAATAAAGGAAAGCACATAGCGCGAAGAAACCTTTGTATCTCAGTCGCTTGCCTTTTACTCGCCTTCTGCGTCTGGATGTTATTTAGTGCCGTTGCCGTCAATCTTAATAAAATTGGTTTTAATTTCACCACCGATCAACTCTTTTTATTAACCGCATTACCTTCTCTTTCTGGTGCAATATTACGTGTTCCCTACTCCTTTATGGTACCTATATTTGGCGGACGCCGTTGGACGGTGTTTAGTACCGCAATCCTGATTATTCCTTGCGTCTGGCTCGGCTTTGCGGTGCAAAATACCACCACCCCTTTCGAGGTATTTATCATTATCGCGCTGCTATGCGGTTTTGCTGGCGCAAATTTTGCTTCCAGCATGGGCAACATCAGCTTCTTTTTCCCAAAATCGAAACAAGGCAGCGCGCTGGGAGTGAACGGTGGACTGGGTAATCTCGGCGTCAGCGTGATGCAACTCGTCGCGCCGCTGGTGATCTTTCTGCCGATCTTCGCCTTCCTCGGCGTTCAGGGCGTACCGCAACCCGATGGGTCACTGCTCTCACTGGCAAACGCCGCCTGGATCTGGGTGCCGCTGCTGGCGATTGCCACGATTGCCGCCTGGGTTGGCACCAATGATATTGCCAGTTCCAAAGCCTCTATTGCGTCTCAGTTACCGGTGCTCAAGCGCTTTCACCTCTGGCTGTTGAGCCTGCTCTATCTGGCCACATTCGGATCGTTCATCGGCTTTTCCGCGGGTTTTGCCATGCTGGCGAAGACGCAGTTCCCTGACGTGAACATCCTCAATCTGGCGTTTTTTGGCCCGTTTATCGGCGCGCTGGCGCGTTCTGCAGGTGGTGTCATCTCTGATAAGTTCGGCGGCGTCCGGGTGACGCTGATTAACTTCATCTTTATGGCGCTGTTCTCGGCCCTGCTCTTCCTGACGCTTCCCGGCTCCGGTTCCGGCAGCTTTATTGCCTTCTATCTGGTCTTTATGGGGCTGTTCCTGACCGCCGGTCTGGGCAGCGGCTCTACCTTCCAGATGATCGCCGTCATCTTCCGCCAGCTCACCATCTACAGGGTGAAACTGCGTGGTGGCAGTGACGAACAGGCACAGCGTGAAGCGGTGACCGACACCGCCGCCGCGCTGGGCTTTATTTCCGCTATTGGCGCCGTCGGCGGCTTCTTCATTCCTAAGGCCTTCGGCAGTTCACTGGCGATGACCGGTTCTCCCGTCGGTGCCATGAAAATCTTTCTGGTGTTTTACATCGTCTGCGTGCTGGTGACCTGGCTGGTCTATGGCCGCCGTAAACCGAAGCAAAAGTAACAACATATTCACCGATGTTTTGTAGGTCGGATAAGGCGCTTGCGCCTATCCGGCAAGAATTTTACGCCTGATAGCGACGCCGCGGCGTCTTATCAGGTCTCCAGGACTTATCCGGCCTACAAGACCCTATGGAGCAGGAGAAATGTCATGAGTAAACTGTTGGATCGCTTCCGTTACTTTAAACAAAAGGGTGACACCTTTGCTGACGGTCACGGCCAGGTGATGCATACCAACCGGGACTGGGAAGACAGCTATCGTCAGCGCTGGCAGTTTGACAAGATTGTCCGTTCCACCCACGGGGTGAACTGTACCGGCTCCTGTAGCTGGAAAATCTACGTCAAAAATGGTCTGGTGACCTGGGAAACCCAGCAGACCGACTATCCCCGGACGCGTCCGGATCTGCCTAACCATGAACCGCGCGGCTGCCCGCGTGGTGCCAGCTACTCCTGGTATCTGTACAGCGCCAACCGCCTGAAATACCCGCTGGTGCGTAAGCGTCTGATCGAACTGTGGCGTGACGCGCTGTCCACCCATGCCGATCCGGTGCTGGCGTGGGAGTCAATCATGAACGACCCGCTAAAGAGCCAGAGCTACAAGCAGGTACGCGGACGCGGTGGATTCATCCGCTCTAGCTGGAAAGAGCTTAACCAGTTGATTGCCGCCGCCAACGTCTGGACGGTGAAAACCTATGGACCGGACCGCGTCGCCGGTTTCTCGCCGATCCCGGCAATGTCGATGGTCTCCTACGCCGCCGGGACCCGTTACCTTTCCCTGCTCGGCGGTACCTGCCTGAGTTTTTACGACTGGTACTGCGACTTACCGCCCGCGTCACCGATGACCTGGGGCGAGCAGACTGACGTGCCGGAATCGGCCGACTGGTACAACTCCAGCTATATCATCGCCTGGGGCTCCAACGTACCGCAAACGCGTACTCCGGATGCACACTTCTTTACCGAAGTCCGTTACAAAGGGACGAAAACGGTCGCCATTACCCCTGACTTCTCCGAAGTCGCCAAACTCAGCGATCAGTGGCTGGCACCAAAACAAGGTACCGACAGCGCGCTGGCGATGGCAATGGGCCACGTGATCTTAAAAGAGTTCCACCTCGACAATCCCAGCGACTACTTCCTTAACTACTGCCGTCGCTATACCGATATGCCGATGCTGGTATTACTGGACGCCCGTGAAGACGGCAGCTATGTGCCAGGACGAATGATGCGCGCCTCGGATCTGGTCGACGGTCTGGGCGAAAGTAATAACCCGGAGTGGAAAACGGTCGCCTGCAACACCACCGGTGAACTGGTGGTGCCTAACGGCTCGATTGGTTTCCGCTGGGGCGAAAAAGGTAAATGGAACCTTGAGTCGCTGGCGGCGGGTACGGAAACCGAGCTGTCGCTGTCATTGCTTGGTCAGCATGATGAGGTATTGGGCGTCGCATTCCCCTATTTTGGCGGCAACGAAAACCCGCATTTTCGCAGCGTGAAGCAGGAACCGGTACTGGTGCGCCAGTTGCCAGTGAAGCAACTGACGCTTGTCGATGGCCGCCGTTGTCCGGTGGTCAGCGTTTACGATCTGGTGCTGGCCAACTACGGCCTCGATCGCGGTCTGGATGACATGTACGGTGCGAAGGATTATGCCGAGGTGAAGGCCTATACCCCGGCGTGGGCGGAGCAGATCACCGGCGTGCCGCGTTTCCAGATTGAAACCATCGCCCGTGAGTTTGCCGATACCGCACATAAAACCCACGGTCGCTCGATGATTATCCTTGGTGCCGGTGTTAACCACTGGTATCACATGGACATGAACTACCGGGGAATGATCAACATCCTCGTGTTCTGCGGCTGTGTCGGACAGAGCGGCGGCGGCTGGGCGCACTATGTCGGCCAGGAAAAACTGCGTCCGCAAACCGGCTGGCTACCGCTGGCTTTTGCGCTCGACTGGAACCGTCCGCCGCGCCAGATGAACAGCACTTCGTTTTTCTATAATCACGCCAGTCAGTGGCGCTATGAAAAACTCACCGCCCAGGAACTGCTCTCACCGCTGGCGGATGCCTCGAAATTCACCGGTCATCTGATTGATTTCAACGTGCGTGCCGAGCGCATGGGCTGGTTGCCTTCTGCGCCGCAGCTCAACCTCAACCCGCTGACGGTGAAGGCCAGCGCCGAAAAAGCCGGCTTGTCTCCCGTGGAATACACCGTTCAGGCGTTGAAATCCGGCGATATTCGTTTTGCCTGCGAACAACCCGACAGCGGCAAGAACCATCCGCGTAACCTGTTTGTCTGGCGCTCTAACCTCCTTGGTTCTTCCGGTAAAGGCCACGAGTACATGCTCAAATATTTACTGGGAACAGAGAGCGGCATTCAGGGGGAAGCGCTGGGTTCCCGCGAAGGCATTAAACCTGAAGAGGTTGAATGGGAATCCTCCGCCATTGAAGGCAAGCTCGATCTGCTGGTGACGCTCGACTTCCGCATGTCCAGCACCTGCCTGTTCTCCGATATTGTTCTGCCCACTGCCACCTGGTATGAAAAAGACGACATGAATACCTCGGACATGCATCCGTTTATTCATCCGCTGTCTGCGGCGGTGGATCCGGCGTGGGAATCAAAAAGCGACTGGGAAATCTACAAAGGCATCGCCAGCGTCTTTTCTGAGGTCTGTGTCGGCCATCTGGGACAAGAAACCGACGTGGTGTTGCAGCCGTTGCAGCACGATTCACCGGCAGAACTTTCGCAGCCGTTCGACATTCAGGACTGGCGTAAAGGGGAATGCGAGTTAATCCCCGGTAAAACCGCGCCGAACATTGTCGTGGTGGAGCGCGATTACCCCGCGACGTACGAGCGTTTCACCTCGCTCGGCCCCTTGATGGACAAGTTGGGTAACGGCGGCAAGGGCATTTCGTGGAACACCCAGACGGAGGTCGATTTCCTCGGCAAGCTCAACTACACCAAGCGTGATGGCCCGGCGAAAGGTCGTCCGCTGATTGAAACCGCGCTGGACGCGTCGGAAGTGATCCTCGCTCTGGCCCCGGAAACCAACGGTCAGGTCGCCGTGAAAGCATGGGAAGCGCTCGGCGCGATGACTGGTCGCGAACATACGCATCTGGCGCTCAACAAAGAAGACGAGAAGATTCGCTTTCGTGATATTCAGGCACAGCCACGCAAAATCATCTCCAGCCCGACCTGGTCCGGACTGGAAAGCGAGCATGTCTCCTATAACGCGGGCTATACCAATGTCCATGAACTGATCCCGTGGCGTACCCTCTCCGGTCGTCAACAGCTGTATCAGGACCATCAATGGATGCGGGCATTCGGCGAAAGCCTCGTGGCTTATCGTCCGCCGATTGACACCCGCAGCGTCAGCGAAATGCGGGAGATCCCACCGAACGGCTTCCCGGAGAAAGCGCTTAACTTCCTGACACCGCATCAGAAATGGGGCATTCACTCCACCTACAGCGAAAACCTGCTAATGCTGACGCTGTCGCGCGGCGGGCCGATTGTCTGGATCAGTGAAACGGATGCGAAAGAGCTCGGCATTGAGGATAACGACTGGATCGAAGCCTTCAACGCCAACGGCGCCCTCACCGCCCGTGCGGTGGTGAGCCAGCGCGTGCCGCCCGGCATGACGATGATGTACCACGCCCAGGAACGCATCCTGAATATCCCCGGTTCGGAAGTCACCGGGATGCGCGGCGGGATCCACAACTCCGTCACCCGCGTGTGCCCGAAACCGACGCACATGATTGGTGGCTATGCGCAGCTTGCTTACGGCTTTAACTATTACGGTACCGTCGGCTCCAACCGCGACGAGTTCATCATGATTAGAAAAATGAAAAACATTGACTGGCTGGATGATGAAGGTCGGGATCAGGTACAGGAGGCGAAAAAATGAAGATACGCTCACAGGTTGGCATGGTACTGAACCTCGATAAATGCATTGGCTGCCACACCTGCTCCGTCACCTGTAAAAACGTCTGGACCGGACGTGAAGGAATGGAGTACGCGTGGTTTAACAACGTTGAGACGAAACCCGGCATCGGCTACCCGAAAAACTGGGAAGACCAGGAAGAGTGGCAAGGCGGCTGGGTTCGCGACGTGAACGGTAAAATCCGACCACGTCTGGGCGGCAAAATGGGCGTCATCACCAAAATCTTCGCTAACCCGGTCATTCCGCAAATCGATGATTACTACGAGCCCTTCACCTACGACTATCAGCATTTGCACAGCGCGCCGGAAGGCAAACATCAACCTACCGCCCGTCCCCGCTCGTTGATTGACGGTAAGCGGATGGACAAAATCATCTGGGGCCCGAACTGGGAAGAGCTGCTCGGCGGCGAATTCGAAAAGCGCGCGCGAGACCGTAACTTCGACAAGATCCAGAAGGAGATGTACGGCCAGTTCGAAAACACCTTCATGATGTATCTGCCGCGTCTGTGTGAACACTGCCTGAACCCAAGCTGTGTCGCCACTTGTCCGAGCGGCGCTATCTACAAGCGTGAAGAAGACGGCATTGTGCTGATCGATCAGGATAAATGCCGCGGCTGGCGTCTGTGTATCAGCGGCTGCCCATACAAAAAAATCTACTTCAACTGGAAAAGCGGCAAATCCGAAAAATGCATTTTCTGTTATCCGCGCATTGAATCGGGCCAGCCGACGGTCTGTTCCGAAACCTGCGTCGGGCGCATCCGTTATCTTGGTGTGCTGCTCTACGATGCGGACCGCATTGAAGAAGCGGCCAGCACCGAGCATGAAACCGATCTCTATGAGCGTCAGTGCGACGTGTTTCTGAATCCGCACGACCCGGCGGTGATAGAAGAAGCGCTTAAACAGGGCATTCCACAGAACGTGATCGACGCGGCGCAGCGTTCGCCAGTTTACAAAATGGCGATGGACTGGAAGCTGGCGCTGCCGCTGCATCCGGAATACCGCACTCTGCCGATGGTCTGGTATGTGCCGCCGCTGTCGCCGATTCAGTCTTACGCCGATGCGGGTGGACTGCCGAAAAGCGACGGCGTACTACCGGCGATCGAAAGCCTGCGTATTCCGGTGCAGTACCTCGCCAATATGCTGAGCGCTGGCGACACCGGCCCGGTGCTGCGGGCGCTGAAGCGCATGATGGCGATGCGTCATTATATGCGCTCGCAGACCGTGGAAGGCGTCACCGACACCCGCGCGATTGACGAAGTCGGGTTGACCGTGGAACAGATTGAAGAGATGTATCGCTACCTGGCGATTGCCAACTACGAAGACCGTTTTGTCATCCCGACCAGCCACCGTGAAATGGCGCGTGATGCCTTCCCTGAGCGCAACGGTTGCGGCTTCTCTTTCGGTGATGGATGCCACGGCTCCGATACCAAATTTAATCTGTTCAACAGTAGCCGTATTGACGCGATCAACATCACCGAAGTACGTGACAAAGCGGAGGGGGAATGATGCAAATCCTCAAGGTGATTGGCCTGCTGATGGAGTATCCGGATGAGCAACTGTGGGAGTGTAAGGACGATGCGCTGGCGCTGGTGCGACACGATGCGCCGATGCTCACCGACTTCACCGAAACCCTGCTCAGCGCGCCGCTGCTCGATAAACAGGCCGAATGGTGCGAAGTGTTTGATCGAGGGCGCGCCACTTCGCTGCTGTTGTTCGAGCATGTGCATGCTGAATCGCGCGATCGCGGTCAGGCGATGGTCGATTTGCTGGCGCAGTACGAGAAAGTCGGGCTACAGCTTGATTGTCGCGAGCTGCCGGACCATCTGCCACTGTATCTGGAATACCTGAGCGTACTGCCGGAAGCGGAAGCGCGCGAAGGTTTGCAGAACGTCGCTCCAATTCTGGCCCTGCTGGGCGGGCGCTTAAAGCAGCGCGACACGCCGTGGTATCAACTGTTTGATGCCCTGCTTTTTCTGGCGGGCAGCCCACTATCAAGTGACAGCGTCA
Source organism: Citrobacter sp. RHB20-C16 (assembly GCF_013890155.1). Taxonomy (NCBI): domain Bacteria; kingdom Pseudomonadati; phylum Pseudomonadota; class Gammaproteobacteria; order Enterobacterales; family Enterobacteriaceae; genus Citrobacter; species Citrobacter sp. RHB20-C16. The sequence continues at coordinate 2,485,186 of NZ_CP057630.1, forward strand.
CGAAACAGGTGAACGCCGAGGACCGTGATGATACCCGACAGGCGCTGGATGCCGTCTGGGAAGAGGAACAGGTGAAATTTATCGAAGATAACGCCACGGCCTGTGACAGTTCGCCGTTACAGCAATATCAACGACGCTTTAGCCAGGACGTGGCGCCACAGTACGTCGACGTCAGCGCGGGAGGCCCGAAATGATACAGTTCCTGAACGTCTTTTTTTACGACATCTACCCCTATCTCTGCGGGACGGTGTTTATCCTTGGCAGTTGGCTGCGCTATGACTACGGCCAGTACACCTGGCGGGCGTCTTCCAGTCAGATGCTGGACAAGCGCGGGATGGTCCTGTGGTCGAATTTGTTCCACATCGGTATTCTGGGGATCTTCTTTGGTCACCTGTTCGGCATGTTAACCCCACACTGGATGTACGCCTGGTTCCTGCCTGTTGCGGTGAAACAACAGATGGCGATGATTGCCGGCGGGATCTGCGGCGTACTGACGCTGGTAGGCGGCGCGGGCTTGCTGGTGCGTCGTCTGACCAACTCTCGCGTCCGGGCCACCTCGTCCACGGCAGATATCCTGATCCTCTGCATTCTGCTGATTCAGTGCATTCTGGGCTTAAGCACAATACCGTTCTCCGCCCAGCACCCGGACGGCAGTGAAATGCTGAAACTGGTGGAATGGGCGCAGTCGGTTGTCACCTTCCGTGGCGGGGCTTCTGCCCACCTCGACGGCGTGGCGTTTATCTTCCGCGTGCATCTGGTGCTGGGAATGACCATCTTCCTGCTCTTCCCGTTCACCCGTCTGGTTCACGTCTGGAGCGCACCGTTTGAGTACTTTACCCGACGCTACCAGATCGTTCGTTCCCGTCGTTAGGCATTTCGGTGTCGGATGGTAATGCCATCCGACACGCTGCACGTTATGACGCTTCTTCACCTCAGGGAGAATGCTGCTGGTGAAAAGACATCAGGAGCGAGTATTAGTCCGCGAGTGTATTGTCGATATTGAAGTAGTCATTCAGGGTAACCAACTGCTTAAAGTGACTATATTCGTCAATGCGGCGAACTTGTTTCACGCACAGCGGGTAATAGATTTTTAAAAATTCTCGGGTAGGAAATATTCCTACCCGTGCGGTTTATTTGTCTGTCATGATACTGATGAGTTTAAATTACGCCATGAAACATCTTAATAAATCTTAAATCGGATTTAAGACATGTTATCTCTTTAAAAATCATAAAGATGACATCAACCCCTCTCTTTTATTATATGCAATGCCTGTTGCGAAATTAACGTCATTTCATCTGTAATCCATTATTTCACTTCACACTTAACTGATTTCTTTAGTTACGTAAGATCAATTCATTTGTGATCCATTCAGCAACATGAAAAATAAATCACTGTTGCACGAATGAATTACTGGAAGGAATTCGGCAGATATCGTCTGACTCAAATTGCTTTCGCTCTGTCTGGAAACCAAAACGCAGCGTTGAGAAATATAATTTATTCCGTGCTGTATTTGTCTATTAAAAAAAGCGAATAGGGATATGAAAGAATTTAAATTAACCACTATGGCGCTGTTGATCGGCAGCCTGTTAATGACAAATAACGTAAATGCAAAAATTTATGATGAAGATGATGGCATTATCACCGGCAGTGGTGCCCTGGTTGCAGGTGGCAGCTATAAAATTATCAGCGTCGCAGGGGAAGACAACACCCTCTTCGTAGAAAACAATGGCGCGATTACGGTGACGGCTCCGGCTGGAACACCGATTGTTAGCGGCATGGGCGAGTTTGAAGATGGCGATTTTTCACTTGCCTCTGGCGCTGTCTTTGTTGCCAATAGCGGCACAATCAATTTGGGGTCAGGTTCTACCATTAATCAGCTTGTCGGGGATTACATTCCGGGTACGGTTGAAGGACGCCCTGACCTGGCGCTGGACAATGATTATCACACGATGTTCGCGGTTGGCATTCTCAATGTCGGCGGATCAAGCGATGCCTATCTTGCGAAAAAAGGCGCGATTATTGCTGATGATTTAACCATAAACATCAGCCACAAACGTGATAATAAGGACATCATGGGTATTTACGCTGATAAGAATAACGGCGTGATTACCCTGACCGGTGACACCACGGTGAATGCAACCATCACCGGAGCGAAGGGACACATTTTTGGCATTTATGCGAAAGAAGGAACCCTCATCAACGCTGAAAACCTGATTGTTAATAACAAGAGTACGGAATACTCCGTGGGGATCGTTTCAGAATCGACAAATTCCACTCACCGCTCGCTTATTCGTTATCAGAATGCCACCGTGAAATCCGTTGCTGATGAGTTTGCAGACGGCATTAATGCTAACGCGGGTTATATTGAAGCCTTTGGGGATACCGCGGTCGATATCACTGCCAATCACGTTGGGGCGGTTGCTACAGGTATCTGGCTATCTGATGGTATTGATGACATCGATTTGGATTCGTACATCACCACTCATGGAACGACGTCAGTATTGTTAAAATCAGGCGCGGATCAGACGGTTCTTGAAGGCGTCGATTCAATGGGCTCCTCGCAATATACCGGTAGTAACCTGACCATTACCCTGGATACTCAAGGGCATCAACAGACGACCGGTACCGGCATTCGGGCCAGTAAAGAAGATGCGCTCACGGCGGGTAAAATCGACATTAATGGTCGTCTGAACATTGATGTTGTCGATACCACCCGCAGCGGGAGCTGGAACTACGTCCGTGCGGACAAGGGCGGCGAAATCACGCTGAACGGTGGGGTACAGATGGGGGTTAACTACAACGACCCGGATGCCACTGCCATTCTGGCGGAAAACGCCGACTCCCGCGTGACGATTAACCCGCAGAAAATCGACGTTGTCGGGACGATTGAAGCCCTGGATTCCGCCGTGGTTGATGTGAATGCGATTAACCAGTCGCGTTTCGTCGGCGGGATGGTCACCAGCGGCAATGCAGTGAATAACCTGTCGCTGGCCGACGGCTCGGCCTGGAACATGACCAAAAGTTCTCAGCTCACCAACCTGACGCTGAATGACTCCACGCTGACCTTTATGCCAGCCGCCACAAAGCGTCGTATGCTGACGCGTGATACCGCGAGCTTCAAAACCCTGACAGTGGACGGTGATTACACAGGCACTAACGGTAATCTCGTGATGAACACCCAACTGGGCGATGACAGCTCACCGACTGACCGGATGATCGTTGCGGGCAACACCTCCGGCAGCACGAACGTTAAAGTACTGAACGCCGGGGGCGCGGGCGGTCTGACGACGTCGGGCATCGAACTGATTAGCGTTGGCGGCAATTCTGACGGTGTGTTTAAACAAAATGGCCGTATCGTGGCCGGTGCGTATGACTACACCCTGCATCGCGGTGAAGGCGAGAATAATAAAAACTGGTATCTGAGCAGCGCCCTGTCTCCGGTTACTCCGCTGGATCCTCTGAATCCTACCGATCCGCAGCCGCCAGCTCCGACGCCGCGCGAACACGCGGTGCGTCCGGAAGCCGGTCTGTACGGCATGAACCTGCAGGCGGCAAACACGCTGTTCAATACCCGTTTGCAGGATCGTCTGGGCGAAACGCATTACGTGGACGCGCTGACCGGCAAAGAAGCCGTCACCAGTATGTGGCTGCGTAACGTGGGCGGTCATACCCGTCAGAAAGACAGCAGTGGTCAACTGGATATGCAGGCCAACCGTTATGTCATGCAACTGGGCGGCGACATTGCGCAGTGGTCTTCGGACAACACTGACCGCTACCATCTGGGTCTGATGGCCGGTTATGCGAACCAGAAAGCGCGTGCCGAAAACCAGCGTAACGGTAACCGGGCCGACAGCCGCATCAGTGGTTACAGCGTTGGTTTGTACGGCACCTGGCTGCAGGACAACGCGACGCATGAAGGCGCGTATGTCGATACCTGGGCGCAGTACAGCTGGTTTGATAACACCGTTTCTGGTCGTGACGTCGAATCTGAAGAGTATGATTCTAAGGGCTTCACCGCCTCTGTTGAATCCGGCTACACCTGGAAACTGGCCGAACTCAGCGAGCGTAACGCGCTGTATATTCAGCCAAAAGCCCAGATCACCTGGATGGGCGTGAAGGCAGATGAGCACAAAGAAGTTAACGGTACCCGCGTTGAAGGTAACGGCGATGGCAACATCCAGACACGCGTCGGCGTCCGTCTGTTCGGCAAGGGCCACAACACACTGGACGACGGCAAAGACCACACCTTCCAGCCGTTTGTCGAAGCCAACTGGATCCACAACAGCAAAGACTTTGGCGTCTCAATGAACGGTGAAAATGTGAATCTGAAAGGCGCCCGCAATATCGGCGAACTGAAAGCCGGTGTTGAAGGCCAGTTGACGAAGAACGTCGCCCTGTGGGGCAACGTCGCTCAGCAGGTTGGTAACAACGGCTACAGCGATACCTCTGCAATGGTGGGGATTAAAGCCTCCTTCTGATAATAAAACACCCGGCTCATGTAAATGCCTGCCGGGTTTTATTCTTTCACACGCCGGATTGACAGATGCATCGCTATCCGGCCTTTTCCACGTTATGATGCTTCCCTCACTCAGGGAGAACGCTAATGAAACCACAGGTTTACCACGTTGATGCTTTCACCAGAACCCCCTTTCGCGGCAATTCCGCAGGTGTCGTCCTGAATGCCGATGGCCTCAGCGAAACACAGATGCAACTGATTGCCCGCGAACTACGCCACTCCGAAACCGCATTCCTGCTGCGAAGCGATGACAGCGATGTCCGCATTCGCTACTTTACGCCAACCGTAGAAGTGCCGATTTGCGGGCACGCCACCGTTGCGGCGCATTATGTCCGCGCAACGGTGCTGGGACTGGGCAACACCACAGTCTGGCAAACCTCGCTGGCGGGTCGACACCGGGTGGCGATCCGTCATGATGACGGTGATTACCGTATTTCGCTGGAACAAGGCACGCCAACCTTTGAAGCGCCGATTGAAGGTGACATCCGCGCGGCTATTCTTCGTGCGCTGCACCTGAATGAAAGCGATATGCTGCCGGGCTTGCCGATTCAGGTGGCGTCGACAGGCCATTCTAAAGTGATGATTCCGCTTAAGCCTGAAGTCGATATCGATGCCCTCGCGCCCGATCTTTCTGCGCTTTGTACCATCAGTCAGCAAATTGGCTGCAATGGCTTTTTCCCATTCCAGATCCGTCCGGGCAAAAATGAGACTGACGGGCGCATGTTCTCACCGGCAATTGGTATTGTTGAAGATCCGGTGACCGGCAATGCCAATGGCCCGATGGGTGCCTGGCTGGTGCATCACGGTTTACTGGAACACGACGGGAAATCGCTGCAGGTAAAAGGACATCAGGGACGGGCATTGGGTCGCGATGGCACCGTTGAAATTAACGTGACGATTCAGAATAACCAGCCGGAAAAAGTCACCATCACGGGTAACGCGGTGATTCTGTTTCACGCTGAATGGGCGATAGATTTTTAAAATTATGCCCGGTAAGCGCCTGCGCCTACCGGGTTTTCATTATTTTCCCGCTTCGGGATGCGTATCAAACGCCGCCATCACCCTGGCAAGCTCAGTTTCCGTAAAACCATGCTTCGCGTCTGTCACTCCCAGACCAAAACGTTCCTGTAGTAGCGCGTACAATGAGGCGACATCCGGTAAATTGCGCTGTTCTGCCACTCTGTCACCTTCGTAATGCGTGAAATGGAAGTTAGTGAGGGTCAATTTTCCCCCGTCCGGCAAATGACGGCACATCAGCAGATGATGACGAAAATGCGATTGCGGCCAGTGCGCAGACCAAAAGTTGCCCATCACATAATCACTTTGCTGCTGCACCACCCGATCAAAACGGTACATCGATTGCCAGCGATCGTGATGACAAAACTGCAGGATCCAGTCGTCCCCCTCCTGCTGCAAACGGTATTCTCCATGTGGCGTCTTCTGGATAATGTCCGCTTGCAGACGAATGGGGGCAGTAAGCGTCTGACCACCAAATCCCACATCGGCGATCCACGATTCGCCATCCAGTTCAACCAGCAGCAGACGGTGAGTTCGCGGTGGCAGGCTCGGAGGATTAGCCAGTACCACGCGTCCCAACAAACTACGCACGGTAAACCCCAGTTCGCGCAGTACGCGCTCAAATACGCCATTTTGCTCAAAGCAATAGCCGCCGCGACGTGCGGTAATCAGTTTCTCTTCCAGCGACCTGTCATCAAGGTGCATTTCTCGCGGTAACAGCACGTCGAGATTTTCAAACGGGATAGTACAGTTATGCTGCAAATGTAGCGCCCGAAGCGTCTCAATATTGACTTCGGCACGCCCTGACCAGTTCAGACGAGCAAAATAAGCATTCAGGATAGGCATCATCAGATTTCCTGTTGTGGGCCTTAAATCGTTATCCGAGTATAAACGATGTGCCAAAGAGTGAGGCGGGTGTTATTCGGCGCTTGGCGCAACGTCAGTTTTCAATAATACTGAGAAAAACCCTTTGCGAGACAATTCTATGAGTCGATTTCGTCCTGTCGAATTACGCCACGCCAGTCGTCTGCTCAATCATGGTCCCACGGTACTGATCACCAGCCGCGATGAGGTCAGCAACCGGCGCAATATCATGGCCGCCGCATGGTCGATGCCCGTTGAGTTTGATCCGCCTCGTCTCGCCATTGTGGTCGATAAAACGGCCTGGTCGCGGGAATTAATTGAGCGCAGCGGCCTGTTCGGTATTGTCATTCCCGGTGTTGCCGCCACTAACTGGACTTACGCCGTTGGCAGCGTTTCCGGGCGCGATGAAGACAAATTCAACTGTTACGGCATTCCGGTGGTCAAAGGCCCCGTACTGGGACTGCCGGTCGTCGAAGAAAAATGTCTGGCATGGATGGAATGCCGCCTCCTCCCCGCCACCGCTGCGCAGGAGAAATACGATACCTTATTCGGTGAAGTGGTTTCTGCCGCCGCCGATGAACGGGTGTTTGTCGAAGGCCGTTGGCAGTTCGATGACGACAAACTCAACACCCTGCATCATCTTGGCGCCGGTACATTTGTCACCAGCGGCAAACGCGTGACGGCGGGCTAACTACGCCCTCACCACCGTGATCCCCTTCGCGTTTATCGCGCGGATCCAGCTTTCGTCGGTATTCTCTTCCACGACGACCGTATTAATCAGCGATACGTCGCCAATGGCAAAAGGAGACGCGGTGCTGATCTTCTCCGGTGACGCCAGGACGATAGTTTCTGCGGCTCTGGCGGAAAATGCACGTTTGATGCACGCTTCTTCGTAATCTCCCGTGGTTAACCCCGCTTCCGGGTGAATCCCCGTCACGCCCATGAAAAAGAGATCGGCCTGAATGTTACGCATTCCTTCAACCGTCGCCGCGCCTACCGTGACAATGGAGTGCTTATACACGCGGCCACCGATGAGGATGATCTCGATAAGCGGATGATTGACCAGCCCTAATGCGATGCCCGGACTGTGGGTCACCACGGTAATGTTTAAATCTTCCGGCAGACAGGCGATCAGTTCTGTTGTTGTCGTCCCACCATCAATGATTACCACCTGACCGGGGGAAATCAGCGTAGCCCCTTTTTGCGCCACGCGCTTTTTGGCGTCGGTTTTCAATGACTTTCGTTCAAGAAAAGGCGCCGTCGCACCAGACGATGGCAGCGCCCCGCCGTGTACACGCTGCAGAAATCCTTCCGCGGCAAGTTCACGTAAATCGCGGCGGATCGTGTCTTCGGAAACCGCGAACCGGTTACTGAGCGTTTTCGATAACACTTGACCTTCGGCGGCCAGCAGTTCAAGGATCAATTTCTTTCGCTGATCGGTAAGCATAGGGTTATTCCTGAATGTGCACGATTGATCTTGATCGTACACGAATTTGCTGTTTATGATACGTACTCTACAAATACAACGGCCTTCAGGCAACTAAAACGTGCAGAAATGTGCATTTCTGCCTACGACAACAAAGAGTGAGGATATCATGACAGCACAACTCATTTTAATCGCCGGCCCTTATCGCAGCGGTACCGACGGAAACCAGGCACTGATCGACGCCAACCTTCATCGTCTCGAAGCCGCTGCACTGGAGGTATACCAACGCGGACACATTCCGCTGATTGGCGAATGGCTCGCGTTGCCGCTGGCAAAGGCGGCAGGTTCCATGTCGTTAGATGATGAGATCAGCGAAGCGATGCTCTACCCGGTCGCCCACCGACTCATTACCCGCTGTGACGCGATTTACCGGATTGCAGGGGCATCTAAAGGTGCCGACATGGATATCGAGGTCGCCCGCCAGCATGGACTGACAATTTATACCTCAGTCAATGACATTCCACAGAACGGATGAAAGGTAGACAACAGGTAAAAAGGAGCGAGCCGCCTGGAGAAAGGGATAAATTTGAGTTCTGATTCAATGTCGTCACGCGATAACCCGATGCGGCCCGGTCAACCTTCGTGACCGGGCTTTTGTATTACATGCTGTAGCCTGGCTTTTTAATCAGCACGTCCATTTGCGGTTCAATCTCGCGCTCCCAGACGCCCTGCCACTGATCCTCCGGAACTTCAGTCAGCGCCACGCTCACTGAGCGCTCCTTGCTTTTCAGATGACGGATGATCACCTCAGTTATATCATCGGCCAGCGCCGCTTTTTGTTCATCATTCAGGTCGCGCGGAAAACATTTAATATCAACGTGTGGCATAGCAGGTTCCTTATTGTCAGTGTGACGTTAACGCTAGCACACTCGACAACATGCATGTGTCGGTTTATGCGGATTCACGCTCGATCAGGTGAAAACCGATATCGATAATGGCCTCTTCCACTGCCGCTTGTTCAATGCGATTCGCCAGCAGCGTGGCGGCGCGCTGACCAATGGCGCGGCGGTCGACGCTGTCGGTGGTGATCGACGGGCGATTGCTGGCGGCAAAATCGAGGTCGCCAAAACCGATGACGGCCAAATCCAGCGGAATACGTCATCCACGGCTTTCCGCTTCCATCATTGCCCCCTCCGCCAGGGTATCGGAACTGCAGACAATCACGTCAAATTCCCCTTCGCTGAAGAGTTTAGTGTGCGTTTACCCGCCACTCCCGTTGCTTTCAGAGGATCCCATTGTTTTTCAACACCTGACGTAATTCTGCCCGCTGACACACGGCGTCCGCTATTGCGCTGATATTCGGCGTATTATCCTGAAACCAGTCATGCCCCGGCCCCCAGGTGCGCATCACGCACAGATAACAATCGAGCAGCGTTAACTGTTCGCCGAAAGCATACGGTTCCGCGCTGAGCCGATCGTTGAGCCAGAGATAGAGTGATTTACGGTATTCAATACAGTTCTTTTTCAACTCTGCGGGCGCATCAGGCGCCCAGCGTTCCGGGTAGTCGGCATACGTAAATGTCGGATAGATATTGGCCACCAGCCAGATCAACAGACGCTGAAACTGCTGACGCTCGCTGCGTCCGATGGGCGGTGCCAGATCGGGGCGACGATCGAGGACCATCAGCGCGATGGCGGCTGTTTCAGTCATTACTTCACCATTTTCAAGCGTCAGCGTCGGTACCTGACACAGCGGATTGATTTTTTGCAACAGATCTCGCTGTGGCCCTTCGCTGTCAAAGCCACTGACATCGACAAAACGATACGGAATATCCGCCAGCGTAAGCATTAATTCGCTGATCGCTGAACCCCACCCAGGCGCGCCATAAACCTTTATCATACTGCCTCCTGCAGGTTAAAACTCTAAGTGTAGAGTAACCTGCATTTCTGGCATGGCTTTCTCACTGTTCTTCCCGTCTGCCCCCTACGAAAATTAATAGGTCTGTAAAACTTATGATGTTAACCGTAATTGCACAATCATATTGTCTTTTTGTCATTTTTTTATCGGTCAGGTTTTACTTAAGGGAGCACACCCACCTTCACAGGTTACGCAGATGTATTTATTTTTCATTTTAATGACATCACAGTTTAATTAAAGCCTGTAAATTTCATTTTAAATACTTTCGCCATTCTTATGTTTAGTAGAGAATGCAGCATTCTAAATACATCAATCTTTATTATCCGTCAGCCCAGGCTGACGGACTTTTGTGTTTATTCCGCACAGCATCACCAGGAGTCTTTCATGAGAAGTAACATCCCTGTTACACAGAAAGAGTATTTACTTAACGAGAAAACGACGCTGTTATCGACAACGAATACGCAAAGCCATATTACCTATGCGAATTCAGCGTTTATCGACGCCAGCGGATTTGGCGAAAATCAACTGATGGGCGAGCCGCACAATATCATCCGTCACCCGGATATGCCGCCTGCTGCATTTGCCGATATGTGGTTTACCCTGCAACAGGGCGACAGCTGGACCGGCATGGTCAAGAACCGCCGTCATAACGGCGATCATTACTGGGTTCGCGCCAACGTCACCCCCGTCTGGCATAACGAACAATTAACCGGATACATCTCGGTACGTACCGTTCCCGCGCGACAGGAAATTGAGCAAAGCGAGCAGCTTTATCACAAGATAAATAATAACAATTTCAAGGGGCATCGTTTATTTAAGGGAATTATTATCCGTCGTGGTGTACTGGCTTGTTTGTCGGCATTTAAATGGTTGTCCATCCGTCAACGTGTCAATTATGCTATCGGTATCAGTCTGTTTCTCACCTTGGGTATTATTTTCTTAGCCATTAATCCGCTTATTCAGGCAGGCGCATTTACCCTCTTATTTTTGCTGCTGGCTATTTACCTTAAGTATCAAATTTGTCATCCGGTTAAACAGATCCTGGCCCAGATGCAGAAAGTGGTCGCCGGGCGAAAGCCCGACAGCATTCATTTAAATCGTGTCGATGAACTGGGGATGATGATGCGTCTGGTTAATCAGGCCGGATTAAATCTGAATTCACTGGTGGATGATGTGAGTACGCAAATTGCCGGGATTCAGGAAATCAGCAAGCGCGTCAGTCAGGAAGGCACGGCGTTGCATAAGCGTTCCGAAGAGACCTCGGCCAATCTACAACAAACTGCGGCAGCCATTGAAGAGATTGGCAGCGCAGTACAGCAAACGGCGGATACCGCCGCACAAACCATGACGATGGCGGACAGAACCAGCGCTAACGCCAGCGAAGGGGGCGATTTTATGAAGCAGACGATCGGCATGATGCAGTCGATTTCCCGTGATAACGGGCAGATCGTCGACATCATTGGCGTGATCGACAGTATTGCTTTCCAGACCAATATCCTCGCGCTTAACGCAGCGGTCGAAGCCGCGCGCGCCGGTGAGTCCGGACGTGGGTTTGCGGTCGTTGCCGCCGAGGTGCGGAATCTGGCGCAACACTCCGCGTCGGCAGCCAAAGAGATTACTTCGCTGATTGAGAAGAACGTCGCCAACGTTAATGCCGGCGTGAGCATGGTTGAGCAGACGGAAACCCATCTGACCGGGATGATCGAGGACGTGTTCCAGATGTCGACCATGATCAGAGAAATTGGCCTTGCGACGCGTGAACAAACCCAGGCGCTGGAACTGATCAACGATTCGATCTCCCGCATCGGGACCATGACCGATAACAACGCCGCGATGGTGGAAAGCGTCAGGGATGCCGCCGGCAGTCTTTCCAGGCGCTCCTCACGCCTGCAACAGGCGGTGAGCGTCTTCGGCACCTCCGCCTAATCCCCCTCCCGCTCTGCCTGTTCAGAGCGGGATTCCACTTCAGTTTTGGTTGATTATTACGCAATCTGATCATTTTAAATGGACTATTTTGCACCGTTTATTATTTGCAGGTAGGATGCTCCGCCGGTGGTGTTATCCCTACCCAGAATGACGGGAAGCATCACCGGCGTCGCGCCGGGGAGTTGCGGCAAAAGGTTCGATTTTTCAGACAGGTAAACAGGTAACGTAATGAATACACAAGAAACAACGGTGTCGGAGCAGCACGCGGCGAAACGACGCTGGTTGAATGCCCATGAAGAGGGGTATCACAAAGTGATGGGCAACCGTCAGGTCCAGATGATCGCCATCGGCGGCGCCATTGGGACCGGATTATTTTTGGGCGCCGGTGCGCGCCTGCAAATGGCAGGCCCCGCGCTGGCGCTGGTCTATCTGGTCTGCGGGATCTTTTCATTCTTTATTTTGCGCGCATTGGGCGAACTGGTTTTACACCGCCCTTCCAGTGGTAGCTTCGTGTCGTATGCCCGTGAATTTCTCGGTGAGAAAGCCGCCTACGTCGCGGGATGGATGTACTTCATCAACTGGGCAATGACGGGTATCGTCGATATCACCGCCGTCGCGCTGTATATGCATTACTGGGGGGCGTTTGGTGATGTTCCGCAGTGGGTTTTCGCCCTTGGCGCGCTGGCGATCGTCGGCACCATGAACATGATTGGCGTGAAGTGGTTTGCGGAGATGGAGTTCTGGTTTGCACTGGTCAAAGTGCTGGCCATTGTACTCTTTCTGGTGGTCGGGACGATTTTCCTCGGCTCGGGTAAACCGCTGGACGGTAACGCCACCGGTTTTCATCTGATTACCGATAACGGCGGATTCTTCCCCCACGGCCTGCTGCCGGCGCTGGTGCTGGTACAAGGGGTGGTCTTTGCCTTTGCGTCTATCGAACTGGTGGGAACCGCCGCCGGTGAATGTAAAGATCCGCAGACGATGGTGCCTAAAGCCATCAACAGCGTGATCTGGCGTATCGGCCTGTTCTACGTCGGTTCTGTGGTACTGCTGGTGCTGCTGTTGCCATGGAACGCCTATCAGGCGGGACAAAGCCCGTTTGTGACTTTCTTCTCGAAGCTCGGCGTGCCTTACATTGGCAGCATTATGAACATCGTCGTGCTGACTGCCGCCCTCTCCAGCCTGAACTCCGGCCTCTATTGCACCGGGCGCATTTTGCGTTCGATGGCGATGGGCGGATCTGCGCCAAAATTCATGAGTAAGATGAGTCGTCAGCATGTGCCCTACGCGGGAATTCTGGCGACGCTGGCGGTGTACGTTGTTGGAGTTTTTCTCAACTATCTGGTGCCATCGCAGGTCTTCGAAATCGTGCTGAACTTTGCGTCACTGGGGATCATCGCTTCATGGGGCTTTATTGTGGTCTGCCAGCTGCGTCTGCGTCAGGCAATCAAAGAAGGAAAAGCCGCCGATGTCAGCTTCAAACTGCCTGGCGCGCCGTTTACCTCGTGGTTAACGCTGCTGTTCCTGTTGAGCGTGCTGGTCCTGATGGCCTTCGATTATCCGAACGGGACATGGACCATTGCTTCCCTGCCGCTGATTGCCATCCTGCTGGTCGCCGGTTGGTACGGCGTGCGTAAGCGAGTGGCGGAAATACACCGCAGCGCGCCATAAACAACAAGGCCTGCACACGGTGCAGGCCTTTTACTTTACAGGGCGATGCGAATCACATCATCCGGTTCAGTGGCTTCTTTCTCACGCGTAGATTTCTGCTTCACGCTTACGTACAGCGTTTTGCCATCGGCGGACAGCGCCAGGCTGTTCGGGAAGGTTGGCGTATCAAACGTTTTCACCACGTTGTAACTCTTCGCGTCAATCACGCTCACTTTACCCGCCTGACGGTGCGTGACGTACACTTCGTTACGCGTTGGGTTGAACAGAATGGCCAGCGACTCCGGCGCCGCGACTTTCGCCAGCACGTTGCCGTTGCGGGTATCGACAACCACCACTTCAGCCGCTTTTGAGTCGGTCACAAATGCGCGATGACCTGCTGTATCAAGGCTCAGGTTGATGAAGAAATGTTCTTTGCCATCCTCCAACAGTTTTTTACGGCTGAGGATCTTGTTGGTGGCAGTATCGATAGTAATGAATTCGCCATCGGCATTGGTGGTGTACAGACGTTTCGCCTGGCTGTCGATCGCCAGGCCCGCGCCCATTTTACCGGTATTCTGGATCGTCTCTTTCAGCGCAATTTTTTCGCCATCCACCACCCAAATCACGCTCTCTTTACCGAGACCACTGATATAAACCGTATTGGTCGCTTCATCGACAACCAGCTCACGCGGCTGCAGCGGACGTACCTCTTCTGAGCGCTTACGGGCGTCGAGAACCAGTCGCCCTTTCACTTCACTCGTTTTCGCATCAATGGCCGTCACCGCACTGTTGACCGTGTTGCCAAACCACAGCGTCTGGGTCGCATTATTGATGGTGGCACCAAACGGTTTGAGATCGTTGTGGATAACCTGCGTGACGTCCAGCGTCACCGGATCAAGACGATAGACGATACCGCCCTTGTCCAGTTTGCGGCTTTGCGAGGTCGCCAGCCACAGGGCGTTTTCCTGCTGGCTGAAGGCCATTTCGTAGGCGCCTTTGCCCACACCTTTACGCAGCAGGTCTTCTGCAGCCTGAGCGCTGAATGAAGAAGCAACCAGCAGTGAACCTAACAGCAATGAACCCCGCAGACGCGGTGAGAACAGATGACGAAAATGCATGACGACTCCCTTTGATAAATAGCTATTTTGCTGCTTCACATCGCTTCAACGAGCAACATCCTGGTATTGCTCTTGTTTATAGATGGGAATGGTAATCATTATTCATGTGAATGTGGAGCATTTATTCGCATTCTGGCTACAATCTTCTTAATTTCCCCATTAATTTTTAACGCATCGTGCCGTTAAAATTTTCAAATATTTACAAATCCATTAACATAGAACTTACATACCTCTGGGTACGTTCAATTTAACTGGCCTTTTTCATGAATATTATTTCCACACGACATATCGCAGTACCCGCACTTTTTCTCCCGCTTGTGTTCTCATCGTCGGTTATGGCAGATGAGGCTGGCGATGACCAGACAATGATCGTCAGCGCTTCACCCCAGGCGATATCAGAACTGGATACCCCTGCAGCCGTCAGCGTCGTTGACGGTGAAGATATGCGTCTGGCCGCGCCGCGCATCAACCTGTCGGAATCACTGACCCGCGTGCCGGGACTTCAGGTGCAAAACCGGCAAAACTATGCGCAGGATTTGCAGATCTCGATGCGTGGGTTCGGCTCCCGATCCACCTATGGGATCCGCGGCATTCGTCTGTATGTGGACGGCATTCCGGCGACGATGCCGGACGGTCAGGGGCAGACCTCGAACATCGACCTCAGCAGCGTACAGAACGTTGAAGTGCTGCGCGGTCCCTTCTCTGCGCTATACGGTAATGCTTCCGGCGGCGTGATGAATGTCACGACCCAAACCGGTCAACAGCCGCCGACGATAGAAGCGAGCAGCTATTACGGTAGTTTCGGGAGCTGGCGTTATGGGCTGAAAGCCACGGGCGCGATGGGTGATGGTACTCAGGCGGGCGACGTGGATTACACGGTCTCCACTACCCGTTTCACCACCCACGGCTATCGCGATCGCAGCGGCGCGCAAAAAAATCTGGCCAACGCAAAACTGGGCGTACGTATCGATGACGCCAGCAAGCTGAGTCTGATTTTCAATAGCGTCGATATTAAAGCCGACGATCCGGGTGGTCTGACTGAAGCGGAATGGCGGGCGGACCCTCAACAATCCCCCCGCGCTGAACAATACAACACGCGCAAAACCATCAAGCAGACCCAGGCCGGATTGCGTTATGAACGCCAGCTCAGCGCGCAGGATGACATGAGCATCATGATGTACGCCGGAGAGCGCGAAACCACGCAGTATCAGTCGATACCTATGGCGCCACAGCGTCGCCCCTCTCATGCGGGCGGCGTGATCGCTTTGCAGCGCCATTACCAGGGTATCGACAGTCGCTGGACGCATCGCGGTGAACTGGGCGTCCCCGTAATCTTCACCACCGGTTTGAACTACGAAAACATGAGCGAAAACCGCAAAGGCTATAACAACTATCGACTGAACAATGGCGTACCGGAGTACGGTCAGAAAGGCGATCTGCGCCGCGATGAACGTAACCTGATGTGGAACGTGGATCCCTATCTGCAAACCCAGTGGCAACTGACCGACAAACTCTCGCTGGATGCTGGCGTGCGCTACAGTTCGGTGTGGTTCGATTCCAACGATCATTACGTCACGCCAGGCAATGGCGATGACAGCGGTGACGCCAGTTACCATCAGTGGTTACCTGCCGGTTCGCTGAAATACGCCTTAACCGACGCCTGGAACGTCTATCTCGCCGCGGGCCGGGGCTTCGAAACGCCGACCATCAACGAGCTTTCTTACCGTGCAGACGGGCAAAGCGGGATGAATTTTGGTCTCAAACCTTCAACCAACGATACGGTGGAAATCGGCAGCAAAACCCGGATCGGCGATGGATTGCTGACGGCGGCGCTTTTCCAGACCGATACCGACGATGAACTGGTCGTTGATTCCAGTAGCGGCGGACGCACGACCTATAAGAATGCCGGGAAGACGCGCCGCCAGGGTGCGGAGCTCGCCTGGGATCAACGCTTTGCCGGAAACTGGCGGTTCAACGCTTCCTGGACCTGGCTGGATGCCACTTATCGCAGTAACGTGTGTCGCGACCAGAACTGCAATGGCAACCGAATGCCCGGCATCGCGCGGAACATGGGGTTTGCTTCGCTGGGCTACGTGCCTGATGAAGGTTGGTACGCAGGAGCCGAAGCGCGCTATATGGGCGATATCATGGCTGACGATGAGAACACCGCCAAAGCCCCGTCTTATACTGTTGTCGGCCTGAATACCGGCTATAAATTCACCGTCAGCAGCCTGACGGTGGACGTGTTCGGTCGTGTCGATAATCTGTTCGACAAAGAGTATGTCGGCTCAGTTATCGTGAATGAATCGAATGGCCGTTACTACGAACCGGCGCCAGGACGAAACTACGGTGTAGGTGTCAATCTGGCCTGGCGTTTTGAGTAAAATCGATTATTCATAACGTACTAGCGGGGATATTCCCCGCTATATTTAAGCCAGGCTTAATGATGGTACTGTTGTTTAATTATCGCTACATTTTTATTGATAAGGTCAATTAAACAATGACGGCTGGCGTCTTTATTTCCCGCCGCCATCGCATTCAGCAATTCCTGATAATGCCCGACGTTGTGTTGATAAGCGTCATGCTTCGCCCTGTCATAGAGAAAATGCAGACTCGGCCCCATGCGTACCCAAAGCTGTTCGATCATTTCGACCAGGGTAGGCATATTCGCAAACTGATAGATTTTGAAGCGCAGCGCCCGGTTTGCCAGCAGGCGATCCTCGACCGTACCGCTCTCGTGGGCCAGCTGATAGTCCGCCAGAAGCGCTTGCAGAATCTCCATCCGCTCCGCCGTCACCTCGTCCGTCGCCGTCATTACCGCCATGCCTTCAAGCTCGCAGCGGATGTGTATGATTTCGCTAAACCGCGTCATTGTAATATCCGGAACCATAAAGGCTTGTGCAGGCGCGATAGCCAATGCGTTTGCGGAGACCAGGCGTAATAGCGCTTCCCGAACCGGGGTGATACTGATCCCCAGCTCCTGCGCGATATTTTTAGTGATTAGCCTGGTGCCAGGACGTAATGCGCCAATGCTTAATTTGTCTTTTAGCCCTCTTTCAACTTGCGTGGTCAAACTTATATGTTGCGTTTTTTCCATACCAGGCATTCTGTTTCTTCACCTCATAACATAGCCAATCGCAATTAAGCTAAATCGCCTAATTGATATAAATATCGCCTGGTTTAAAAAATGTGAAACGTAATGAATAGTACTTTACCCGCGTTTTATTAACAACGCCGACAGATTATTCGTCGGTTACGCGGTGATATATACCCTAAATAATTAAAGCTGGAATTTAAAAATTTGCCCATTTTTTTATGGCGGCTCTCGCCGCCAGGTATGGTTTACGCGTCGTCGGCGAGGCGTATCACCACTTTACCAAAGTTTTTACCGGTCAACAGGCCGATAAAGGTTTGCGGCGCGTTCTCCAGTCCGTCGGTAACCTGCTCACGATAATGGATTTTCCCCTCTTTCACCCAGCGTCCCATCTCCTGCTGGAATTCGTGAAGACGATGTCCGTAATCCTGACCGATGATAAAGCCCTGCATACGGATCCGTTTTTTCAGCAGGGTCGCCATCAGCAGCGGCAGTCTGTCAGGCCCAGCCGGTAAGTTTGTCGCGTTATAACCGCTGACCAGACCACAAAGAGGAATTCGCGCCGAGGTGTTCAGTAACGGCAGCACGGCATCAAACACTTTCCCGCCCACGTTTTCGTAGTAGACATCAATGCCTTGCGGGCAGGCTTTCGCCAGTTGTTCAGCAAAATCGCTGGCATGATGGTCCAGACAGAGATCGAAGCCCAGCACCTCGGTAGCATGACGGCATTTTTCCGCTCCGCCAGCCACGCCCACCACGCGACAGCCCTTCAGTTTCCCAATTTGTCCAACCGTGGCGCCGACAGGCCCCGTGGCGGCCGCTACGACCAGCGTCTCGCCCGCTTTTGGCTGGCCGATGTCCAGTAATCCCATATAGGCGGTGAATCCAGGCATCCCCAGCACGCCGAGCGCCCACGACGGATTTTCAGGATTGTCTCCAAGCTTCACCAGCCCCGTGCCGTCGGAAATATCGTAATCCTGCCAGCCGCTGTAACTCAGCACCCATTCACCCGGTTTATAATCGGGGTGATTTGACGCCACCACACGACTGACGGTGCCGCCCACCATCACTCCGCCAATCTCCACCGGCGGTGAGTATGACGGCTCATCGCTCATGCGCCCACGCATATACGGATCGAGCGACAGATAAATGGTGCGCAGTAAAACCTGGCCTTCACCAGGGGTGGCGACATCGTCCTCTTCCAGACGGAAATTCTCTGCCACCGGTGCGCCATGGGGTCGGGATGCTAATACCCAGCGACGATTACGGTGTGTTTGTTGAGCCATGATGTTCTCCTCTGCTTTTAGCATGAATCCATCAATAGTAGCAGGCCGCGGCGGTCATTCACTCCCGGCCTGGTTTAAGCGCACAACGAGGTAAACACAGGGTTGCGTCGTCTCATTGATAAAACGACAGTCATTCGGCGGCCCCAGTTCCAGGCAGTCACCCGCCTTCATCTCGTGGCGCGTGTCACCTTCCATAAACACCAGTTCGCCCTGCTGCAGCCAGATCAGTTGCCGGGCCTGCACATACGATGAGGCAGGCATCGGGATATCGCTGCCCGCCGGCAATTCAATTTGCACCAGATCGATCGGCAAATCGCTGCGCGGCGACACATGGCGGCGCAGATAGTGGCTTTGCGGGTCGCGCCAGACGGGCTGATCATCGAAACGGGACAGTTTGCCCTCCTGCATTTCAGCACGGGCAATCAGCGTGGACATACTGATGCCAAACGCCCCGGAGAGCCTGCCAAGCAGCGTCGCCGTTGGACTGCTTTCACCGCGTTCAATTTTGTGGATCATCGCGCGCGACACACCCGCCCGTTCAGCCAGATCGGTGAGCGACCAGCTGCGGGATTCACGTTCAAGGCGAATTCTTGCGCTGATCCGTTGATTTATGCTGTCTTCAATAGTATTCATATCGTAATACTATAGTGTACAACCCCTGAGGTTCAACATGTCTATTCGATTCGCCAGCAAAGAGGACTGCGCCGCCATCGCAGAGATCTATAACCATGCGGTGCTGCACACGGCGGCCATCTGGAACGACCAGACGGTCGATACCGATAACCGCATCGCATGGTATGAGGCACGACAGGCGCTGGGTTATCCGGTACTGGTGAGCGTAGAAGGTGACGTTGTCACGGGATATGCCTCCTTTGGGGACTGGCGTAACTTTGATGGCTTCCGCCATACCGTCGAACATTCGGTTTATGTCCATCCGGATCATCAGGGAAAAGGGCTGGGACGCCAGTTACTGAGCCGGTTAATCGAGGAAGCTCGCCGCTGTGGTAAACATGTGATGGTTGCCGGTATCGAATCGCAAAACCTCGCCTCATTGCATTTACATGAAACGCTCGGGTTTAACACCACAGCGCAGATGCCGCAGGTAGGCACCAAATTTGGCCGCTGGCTGGATCTGACCTTTATGCAGTTGCAGCTTGACGATCGCCACGAACCGGACGCGCACGGATGAACCAGTCGCTCACCCTCACCTTTCTGATCGCCGCTGGTATCGGCCTGGTGGTGCAAAACACTCTGATGGTGCGGATTACGCAGACCTCATCGACCATCCTGATCGCCATGTTGCTGAACTCGCTGGTCGGAATTGTGCTGTTTGTCAGCATTCTGTGGTTCAAACAGGGAATGGCGGGATTTGGTGAACTGGCCGCCAGCGTGCGCTGGTGGACGCTGATTCCGGGTCTGCTGGGCTCGTTTTTCGTTTTCGCCAGCATTAGCGGCTATCAGCATGTGGGGGCTGCGACCACGATTGCGGTGCTGGTCGCCAGCCAGCTCATTGGCGGTCTCGTACTGGATATTTTGCGCAGTCACGGCGTCCCGCTAAGAGCCTTGATCGGCCCGGTCTGCGGCGCAGTGATGCTGGTGGTCGGCGCCTGGCTGGTGGCGAGACGCCAGTTTTAATGCCTGATGGCGCTACGCTTATCAGGCCTACACATATCCATCGCCATAGGCCAAGTCAGCGCAGCGTCATCCGGCACTACAGAGACTAAATCAAAGGATCGTGCCGCCTTTCGTGAGTTGTTCGCGACGCGCTTCCATATCTTCCTTATGC
The DNA here is from genome assembly GCF_013890155.1 of Citrobacter sp. RHB20-C16. Taxonomy (NCBI): domain Bacteria; kingdom Pseudomonadati; phylum Pseudomonadota; class Gammaproteobacteria; order Enterobacterales; family Enterobacteriaceae; genus Citrobacter; species Citrobacter sp. RHB20-C16. The sequence continues at coordinate 2,505,788 of NZ_CP057630.1, forward strand.
TGACGACCGTGATGCGCAATTGCGGTTCTTAGCCGCTGCTGCTGCGTGTAGCGATCGTCACGGCTTAACTGCGCATCATCGCTCAGGGCTATCAGCAGTTCATTCATATGGGTAATGACGCCCTCATCAATAGCGGCATCGACACGGGCGCTGATCTCATCCAGGTGCGACATAAAAACTCCTTAATTCAGTTTTGCTTTCGAAAAATCACTGCCCATCAGGCTGACGCTATAACCGGTCACGTTGCTGCGCGTGGCGTAGAACGTTTTGCCGTTTGCCAGCGCAATCCACGGCGCCTGCTGATAATAGATCTCTTGCGCCTGCTGGTAGAGTTTCACACGCTCTTCCGGCTTGCTGACCCGCTTCGCTTTCTGGACCAGTGAATCATACTCCTTATCACACCAACGTGCGGCATTCGATCCGGTTTTGATGCTGTTGCAACCCAGCAACACATCGGCAAAGTTGTCCGGGTCGCCGTTATCCGACATCCAGCCAAACAGCGCGCTGTCATGTTCGCCTTTACGCATACCGGAAAGGTATTCGCCCCACTCGTAAGAGACAATCTTCGCCTTCACGCCCACTTTTGCCCAGTCGCTTTGAATCATCTCGGCAATGCGTCGCGAGTTGGGGTTATACGGTCGCTGCACCGGCATCGACCAGAGCGTCACCTCAAACCCTTTTTCCTGCCCGGCCTGCTTCAGCAGCTCTTTCGCTTTTTCCGGATCGTATGCGTAATCCTTCAGTTCCGGGTTAAAACCCATCATATTCGGCGGGATCGGGGATTTTGCCACTTTCGCCGAATCGAGGAAAACGGCCTTCACAATCGCCTGTTTATCGGTGGCGTAGTTCAGCGCCTGACGCACCAGCACGTTATCAAACGGCTTTTTCTCGGTGTTGAAGGCCAGATAACCGACGTTGAGCGCCTCAACGGCATGCAGCGTCAGGTCTTTATTCTTTTTGATTTCGTCGAACTGTACCGGCGATGGCGCCGGGATAATCTGACATTCGTTGGTTTGCAGTTTCGCCATTCGCGTCTGCACGTTTGGCGTGATGGAGAAGATCAGATGCTTTGTCGGCACCTCTCCGTCCCAGTAATTCGGATTTGCCAGATAGCGAATTTGCGAATCCTGCTTGTACTGCTGGAGCACGTACGGCCCGGTACCAATCGGCCAGTTATCGACGTTTTCCGGTGTCCCTTTTTTCAGCATCGCGTCGGCGTATTCCGCCGAGAGGATCGAGGCAAAATCCATGCCCCAGTCGGCAAGAAACGCCGCATTTGGCTCGCTCAGCACAAACTGTACATGGTAATCATCGACCTTTTTCACCTCTTTAATCAGCTTATCGAAACCGACGTCGTTGAAATACTCATAGCTGCCCTGCGACACATTGTGGTACGGATGCGTGGCCTCTTTCTGGCGTAATACTGAGAAAATGACGTCATCGGCGTTGAAGTCGCGGGTCGGCTTGAAGAACTTGTTGCTGTTGAACTTCACGCCCTGACGCAGCGTAAAGGTGTAAGTTTTGCCATCCTCAGAAATGGTCCAGTCCGTGGCCAGCGACGGTACCGGCGTGTTTTTTACCGGGTCAAAATTGATCAGCCGGTTGTAGAGCACCTGCGAACTGGCGACAAACGACGGGCCAGAGCTGGCAATTTGCGGATTAAAGGATTCTGGCGAGGCTTCCGAGCAATAAACAATCGTGTCGTTATTTGCCGCAAACGCGGCTCCGGTCGGTAGCACTGCACTGAGCGCCAGTGCGAGCAGCGTTTTCCCTGTGGACATGATATGAACCTTCATCGTTATTATTGAGGGGGTTATAGGAGCATAGATTAAGAAAACTGAAAAATAACAAATCCGTCTCAGGTTATGCGAATCCGCACATTTTTGTTGGATCTTTCGCCACAGAATTTCCGTTAAGGCTTTTCGAAAACGTCAACGCCTCTATGCCCAGAAAATTCACCCCTTTTTGCCTCTCTTCCACCGTTTGCCTGAGCCACGAATCCGTAAAGTAGATGCGTGAAAAAGTCTTAGGGACCTTATCGTGGCAAAAACACTCTTGCGCAGCGGCAATCTGGATGATTATCAGGCCGTCGGCGGTGGCGGCCAGGCCGTCTTTGATTCAGCACTACAAATTCGTGAAACGCTCCGTCTGCGTAAACAGCAGGCGATGGTAGATTGTCTCGCCATTCCACAAGTCAACGACAGCGGCGATCGGGTTGACTGGTATTCCCCCCTTGAAGGCGTAGCCGTCGCGTGGAAAGCCGCCGATGAAGAGGCTCGCCTTCGCGCCCTGCGCTACCTTTCCGCGACGCTGGAAAGCGCTGCATCGCTGAGCCGCAAAAGCCTGCAGTCCGGGAAGACGTCACTGCAACTGTTTGGTTCGCTGCTGGAAAAGGCCGTCCAGTTTCCTGGTGAGAATCACGTTTTTCTGGTAGATGGCAAGCCGGTCATCACCTTTTGGGGATTTATCAATCTCAATGAGAACATCCGTGAGGAGGTACTGGAATGCCTGCGTATCCAGGAAGAACCCGAACCGGAAATTCACATTGAACCAGAACCTGTCGAAGAGCCCGCGCCTGAAGTGACGTTTGCCCAGGCGGATGAACCGCTGCTCTCTACGCCGATCGTACCGGTCAGCGAGCCTGACCCCGTGATTGCACCGCAGCCGGTTCCCGCGCTCGCGGAAGAAAAGGTGATGCCTGTTGCGGTTAAACCGTCACGTCGCCTGCCGCTCTGGAGTCTGCCCGTCGCCGCAGTGATCGTTGCCGCCATTGCCGCCCCGCTGCTGTGGAAAGCGCAGGCCCCCGCCATTGCAACGGAAGTGGTCAATGCGCCGCAGCCGGAAATGGCGCCTCTGCCAACGCTCACCGTCGCGCTGCCGCTGCATCAGGCAGAGGTCATTGCACCAGTGAAAAAAGAGAAACCTGCCGATGAGCCGGTGGTGATTGCCGCGATCCCGAAAGACGCGCTGGTGATGGATGCGAATCAGATGAAGGCTGGTACTACGCGCTTTCTCAACGGTAACTGGCGCGTCATGGTGGACGTGAAAGATCCCGTCACCGGTAAAGCGCCGTCTCTGCGTTACCAGATCCAGAACAATAAAGGCACGGCGCGCGTGGTTCACGGCGATAACATCGTCTGCCGCGCGGACCTCTTCTCAGGGCTGCATCAGAGCGGGGAATTAATGATTAAGAGTCGCGGCAATGCGCGCTGCACCGACGGTTCACGCTATCCAATGCCGGAAATCACCTGCAAAGCCGGGACTCATGATGTCGCCGTTTGTACCGCCCGCTTCGATGCGAAAGCCGCGATCCCGTTGACGTTCAAGAAGACAGGGGCCTGATTTTATGCTGGTGAATTTGTGTGATTACAAACAGAGCGTCACGCTCATCGCAAACAGCGGCGTGCAGTTTCTCGATTTCGGGCTGACGCCGCAGGAATCCGCGCATCATGGTCGCTTCGTGCGTAAAACGGCCAACGGTCCCCTGCTGCGTCTGGATTACGACCTGGCGAATGGTCGCTATACCCTGCCTGCGCGACCGGGCTCGCAGCCGGAAGTGGTAAAACCGGAAAGTACGCAAACGCTGCATTATTCCCTGGAGGTTCTCGACGGCATCTGGCTGCCGCTGCCGTTCCTGCGTTTTAATCCGCCGCGCACCTTCGTTGAAGGGCCAGACAACTGGGCGCGCGTTCAGGTACGTAAGCTTGCCGAACCCGACAGCGCGGGCAACACCCATCGTGTGACGCTCGCGCTCGATAGCCAGTTGAGCGAGAATGCCCCCGCCTCGCTTGCGCCCGGCGAAAACGATCTGCTGAACGGCACCCGTTTTGCCCTCGCCTGGCGCGATGATGAGATCGCCGATTTTCTCGATCAGACCTGGATTGACGGCTGGCTACGCGAGGCGTTCCTCAACCACGTCAGCCAGCAGGAAAACCGGACTGAGCAGGCCATCAGCCTGGCGCTGCGTAACTTTGAGTATCAGGCGCACTGGCTGAACCTGCTGACGCTGCTGGGTGAACAGCTCGCCGTACCGGAAGTCAAACTGGTGACCCACACCCTCAGTACCCCGGCGATCCCGGTTGATTTGATTCTGGATGTCGGTAACACCCATACCTGCGGCGTCTTGATTGAAGATCACGGCGACGCCAATGACGGGCTGCGCCAGACGGCGGAACTGCAGGTCCGTTCGCTCAGCGAACCGCAGTATCTCAACGATCCGCTGTTCACCAGTCGTCTTGAATTTTCAGAAGCCCGCTTTGGTAAACAGCATTTCTCGGTAGAAAGCGGCCGTGAAGATGCGTTCATCTGGCCGTCGATTGTGCGGGTCGGTGACGAAGCGCGCAAGCTGGCGATGCAGCGTACGGGGACGGACGGTAACAGCGGCATTTCCAGTCCGCGCCGCTATCTGTGGGATGAAACGCCGGTACTGCATGACTGGCGCTTCAGCCAGATGAACAGCAAAACCCAGCGCGAACCGCTTGCCACCGCCTTTCCGCTGATGAACCTGATGAACGACGATGGACAGCCGCTCTACTCGCTGCCGCAGGATGACCGTCTGCCGGTGTTTTCGCCTCAGTACAGCCGCAGTACGCTGATGACCCACATGCTGTGTGAGATCCTCGCCCAGGCGCTGGGACAAATTAACAGTGTCGCAACTCGACTGCGTCTGGGTTTCCCGGCGTCCCCACGTCAGTTACGCTCATTGATCCTCACACTCCCTTCGGCGATGCCGAAACAGGAGCGTGAGATCTTCCGTCTGCGCATGTTTGAAGCGATAGCGATTGTCTGGAAAGCGATGGGCTGGCACCCGCAGGATGAAGATTTCAGCACCCGCAAGCAGCAGGAAAAAAGCGTGGTTCCGGTGCCAGAAATTCAGATGGAGTGGGACGAGGCCAGCTGTGGTCAACTGGTCTGGCTGTATAACGAAGCCATTTCCCATTACGCCGGACGCAGCGAAGCATTCTTCAACACCCTTGCCCGCCCGGATCGCCTGCCGGAACCTGGCGAAACGAAAGGCCGGGCGCTGCGCGTGGCCTCGATTGATATCGGCGGCGGCACCACCGATATGGCGATTGTTCACTATCAACTGGACGACGGCGTCGGCGCCAATGTGAAAATCACGCCGCATCTGCTGTTCCGCGAAGGTTTTAAGGTCGCGGGCGACGACATGCTGCTGGATGTGATCCAGAAATGCATTTTACCGGCCTTGCAAACCCGGCTGCAGCAGGCGGGAGTGACGGATGCCGCCGCCCTGCTCGCCACGCTGTTTGGCGATTCCGGACGCATCGACACCCAGGCCGTTTTGCGACAACAAACGGCGCTTCAGCTCTTTATGCCGCTCGGTCACGCGGTCCTTTCTGCGTGGGAGAAGAGCGACATTAACGATCCGCTGGCCGGACTGCACGCTACCTTTGGCGATCTGCTGAACCATCGTCCGACCCGCAACGTGCTCAATTACATTCAGCAGGCGATTGATCACGCGCTGCCGTCGGGCTCGCCGACGTTTGATCTCTTTAGCGTCCCGTTACAGGTGCAGTTCAGCCAGTTACAGGAGGCGATGCTGGCAGGTCAGTTTACCCTGACGTCCCCACTGCATGCGGTCTGCGAAGCCATTTCACATTACTGTTGTGATGTTCTGCTGGTCACCGGCAGACCGACCTGTATCCCGGCAGTTCAGGCGCTGATCCGCCATCTGCAGCCGGTTCCGGTCAACCGCATGGTGTGGATGGATAACTACCGCGTCCACGAATGGTATCCGTTCAGCCAACAGGGACGCATCGGCAATCCGAAATCCACCGCCGCAGTCGGCGCGATGCTGTGCAGCCTGGCGCTGGATCTGCGACTGCCGCGCTTTAACTTTAAAGCCGCTGATATTGGCGCCTACTCGACCGTGCGTTACCTCGGCGTCCTCGACAATACGATGAATACGTTGCGTGAGGAAAACGTCTGGTATCAGGATATCGATCTTGATAAACCCGGCGCGAAGCTCGACACCCGCGTGCACTTCCCGCTCCGCGGTAACGTTACGCTCGGTTTTCGCCAACTGGCGAACAGTCGTTGGCCCGCGACGCCGCTGTATACGCTGAGCATTAACGCCGCCGATCTGGCAAAGAATATCGCCGGTGACGGCGTGTTAAACGTGCGTTTGCAACTGCGCGGCGGCAACAAAGAGACCGGCCCCGAGTCGTTTGTGCTGAGCGATGCGTGGTTACAGGACGGCACGCCGGTGGCGCCGAATGCCCTGACTTTAAAACTGAATACCCTGGCTGACCGCCGACACAGCGGCAGCCATTACTGGATTGACAGCGGGAGCGTGTACCTGAAATGAGCAAGATGTTGAATACCACTCAGGCCGCGATCGCGTGGGTTAACCGTACCCGGCAGCATGCCGTCACGCTGGATGACGAAGCGGATGCGCTACTGGCCCAACTCAACCGCGCAGCCGCCACCGAATCCGCGCTCAATGCCGCCAGACACGATCGCGCCAGCATTGGACTTTACGGCTACTCGCAGGCGGCAAAAGCCCATCTCCTTGCCGCGCTGTGCAGCAGCGGCAACGGTAAGGTCAATGTCATGACCCCGGACCGCAGCTTTGACTATTTCAGTCATCTCAACCCCGGACACGCGCCAACTAATATGGCGCTGCGCTTTACACGGCAAAAAAAACTGCCGGATGACGAGTGGCCGTTACGCCTGCGGCTGGTTACGGAAGCAGAACTGGTGCAGATCTTCATCACCCAGGCCTGCGCGCAGCCAGCGTACCGGCAGGTGGAAAAAGCGATTATCGAATCGCGTATTGAAAAGTGGCAGTCGCTGCGTCAGTTGCACCCGGTTCAGGGCGTGACGGCGCAGGAAGTCGCGACCATTGCCCGCTTCTGGCAGCGCTGTATCCCCGCCTCACAACAGCAGATTGATGACGCGCTGTGGCACCAGTTTGCCCTGCTGCTGCCGACGGTCGATCTCTCAACCCGTGCCAGCGCCTGGTCGTTGCTGTGGGGTGAACAGCCAGAACTGACGCAGCAGTGGCTGCAACTGGCGCAGGTCCTCCAGCAGACGGGTCATGCCGGCGAAGTCGCCGCGCCGCTGAGCCTGTTGGTCGATCAGTTTGGCTTACCGTCTGAAAATTTTATCACCCAGGAATTTCTGGCCTCGCAGGAGGCGCAAAGCGATGTGGTTGTCCATCCGATAGTGGATGAGAAATTACTTAATGCCGTCAGCCTGGCTCAGGCATCGCTGGCTCTGCTGACCCGCGAGATGGTACTGAGCGTCGAAGAGTGCGTACTCGATAACGTCGATCTGCTGGATATTCCGCTTGCGCCGCTCAGTCACCCGCAGCCGCTCTGGCAGGCCAAACTCGGCTGGTTGTTGGAGCATTACCGCCAGCAGTTACAGCCCGATGTGTTGGTCATCTGTAACGCCACCGCCACCCGCACACAAACACCGTCTACGGCCAGAACACTGCTCAACTGGGTGCACGATACACAGCCGACGCGCGAGACCGCGTTGCCCGGCGTGGTATGGGCCATTACGCCGCAAGATGCGCGCTTTACAACACAACAGAATCTTGATGAAGCGGTGCAGCATCTGATGGGAAAACCAGGCCAACACTGGGGCACCCTGCAGGCGCTGGACAAACACAGTCTGCTGCGCCTGATCGAGTGGCTGTCGCAAGTCACTTCAGCCCCGCAGCGTCAGGCACGCCTGGAGGCGCTGAGCGAACAGCATCAGCAGCGTGTTCGTGAACTGATGTTTGCGCAACCTGCTGAAGCGCTCAATGCGGAAGCGGTGGTTCGCCAGCTACAGCAACAGGCGGCACATCACGGCGATCTGCTTGATGGTTTGTTACCAGCGGTTCAACAGTTTGAAACCCTGCTCCGCATTCAGCAACCGCGTGAAGAACAGGTCAGCGCTTTATTCAATGAGACCATTGACCTTTTCGCCGAAGTCCGTGATACGCCGCAGCCGTCAGAGAACAAGGAGACGGGCTATCAGGCGCACCGCCTGTGGCTCAACCATATTCGCCAGTGGAGTCGCGATGACAGTCAGGCGCAGCGTTTAGGGTTGACGCCCGCTGCGCTGCGTCAGGTCATCGACATCCTGGCGATCACCAGCTATCGCCTGCAACTGCCGCAGCAACTGCAACAAATATTGCAGCGTGAAGAGGTTTGCGGCGCTCAGTTGCACGCCTGCATCGCCAACTTTATTGCCTGGATTGGCTATGCCGAAGTGGCAGAAACAGAGCGACCCGCCAGCCGAATCGCTAAAGGAACGGCAATTTTCAGCGCGGTCAAACGCCAGCCGATGGCGCGTCTGACGCATCTGGAAGAACAGCCGGTGCACGCCGCCAGCCGCTATGTTTATGACTGGCTGGTTGCGCTGTATACCCGGGCAATGGAAAACAAGGGATATCAGCATCCGCAGGAAGTGACTGAAGCCGACCGAAAGGCACTAAACGCGCTGTTGGCAACGGTTTGAGCGTTCCGCCGGAATGGATGCCGGCGATGTCTGCTCAAAACAATGAAAACAACAGTGCCACCGGGAAACTCATGGGCCAGGTGGCCCCGACCAGAAAGGCGCTCAGAAAGCGGATGCGTTTTTTATCGTGCGAGAGAAACCAGGTGATCAGAAAGGCAATCGCGGCCATCACCGCATAGAACATCAACATTTTTTGGTACAAAGACATTTACGGGCATCCGGCCAGAAGAATAAATCGCGCGCAATATGCTCCATTTTTTGACATACATCAAGTTTTATCCCCTTCGGTCAAACCATTTGCCATTTTTTATGACCGCTTACGTTAAGTCCCTGGTTCGTACTATTGCGGATCACAGGATGCCGGACTATACACAAAGGGGCACTAACGCAAGGTGGCAAATATGAATGTATCCAGTAGAACCGTAGTGTTAATAAATCTCTTTGCTGCTGTGGGTCTTTTTGCTCTTATCTCATTGAGATTTGGCTGGTTTATGTAATTTTTGAGAGCTTGCGGCGCAGACAGGCAGAGAGAATATTTCTCTCTGCCTTCGAGTGATCATCTTCCCACGCCACCTTTCGGGCGTAAATTACCCTTAATGTTTAACCATTACGTGGCGGATCACGGTGTAATCCTCCAGCCCATAAAGTGACATATCTTTGCCATAACCGGACAGTTTCTGCCCGCCGTGCGGCATTTCGCTCACCAGCATGAAATGGGTGTTAACCCACGTACAACCGTACTGCAGACGCGCGCTGACCCGGTGAGCGCGTCCGACGTCGCGCGTCCAGACCGACGACGCGAGGCCATATTGCGAATCATTGGCCCACTCCAGCACCTGCTCTTCATCCTCGAAGACGGTCACACTGACCACCGGACCAAACACTTCTCGCTGGACAATTGCATCTTCCTGTTTAGCCCCTGCCAGAAGCGTCGGGGCAAAGTAATAGCCCGGCCCCTCTACTTTTTTTCCACCGGTGACCACGTTGATATGTCCCAGCGCTTTGGCCTCTTCAACGGCTTTAGTGACGCGCTCCAGATGCGCCAGTGAACTCAGCGGTCCCAGTTCGGTCGATTCCTCCTCCGGTGCGCCGGTTTTCAGGCTGGCTACGGCGGCCCCCAGTTTCTCCACCAGCGCGTCGTAAATACCCTTCTGCGCGTAGAGGCGACAGGCGGCGGTACAGTCCTGACCGGCATTGTAAAAGCCGAAGGTGCGCACACCTTCCACCACCGCATCCACATCGGCATCATCAAACACAATCACCGGCGCTTTACCGCCCAGTTCCATATGCGTGCGCTTAATCGACGGCGCAGTATGGCTGATGATGTGTTCACCGGTCGCGATGGAGCCGGTTAACGAGACCATACGCACCTTCTTGTGCCCGGTCAGCGGATCGCCAACCGTTTTGCCTCTGCCAAACAGCACATTGAGCACACCCGGCGGGAAGATATCTTTGGCATATTCCGCCAGCTTCAGCGCGGTCAGCGGCGTGATTTCCGAAGGTTTGATCACCACGCAATTACCGGCAGCCAGCGCGGGGGCCAGTTTCCATGCCGCCATCATCAGCGGATAGTTCCACGGCGCAATGGAGGCCACCACGCCAACCGGGTCGCGGCGAATCATCGAGGTATGGCCCTCCAGATATTCCCCCGCCGCCAGACCGTTCAGACAGCGGGCAGCACCGGCGAAAAAGCGAAACACATCGACAATCGCCGGGATCTCATCATTGAGCGCACAATGCAGCGGTTTACCACAGTTGCGCGATTCCAGTTCAGCAAACTCATGCGCATTCTGCTCAATAACATCCGCCAGCTTCAGCAGCAGTTCACTGCGCACTTTCGGGGTTGTCTGTCCCCATTCGCTAAACGCACGATCGGCGGCGAGGACGGCCGCATCTACCTGAGCGGGAGACGCTTCTGCAATTTCCAGCAGCACCTCGCCGGTGGCAGGGTTATAGACGGGCTGCTTTTCACCTTCACCCTTGACCAGCTCGCCGTTAATCAGTAATTGATGTTGCATAGCATTTTCCCATATCGTTGTTTATTGACCATTTCCGGCGACGCTGTCGCCTTCGCGCGTGAGCCACCACGCCCCCAGAATCGGAATGGTTGTGACCAGCATAACCAGCAGTGCCACGACGTTTGTCACCGGTACGTCACGCGGTCGCCCTAACTGATTGAGCAACCACAGCGGCAGCGTCCGTTCATGACCGGCAGTAAAGGTCGTGACGATGATTTCATCGAATGACAGCGCGAACGCCAGCATTCCCCCCGCCAGCAGCGCCGAACCCAGATTCGGCAGCACGACATAGCGGAAGGTTTGCCAGCCATTCGCGCCAAGATCCATAGATGCCTCCACCAGACTCCATGAAGTACGACGAAAGCGGGCTATCACGTTGTTAAACACCACCACCACGCAGAACGTCGCGTGACCGACCACAATGGTGAAAAAACCCGGATCGAGATTGACCGTCTTAAACGCGGTCAGTAGCGCCAGACCGGTGACAATCCCCGGTAAGGCGATCGGTAACAGCAGCAACAGCGAGATGGCGTTTTTGCCGAAGAAATCACGCCGCCAGAGCGCCGCCGCTGCCAGTGTGCCAAGCACCAACGCAATCGCCGTCGATAACGCGGCGATTTTTAGTGACAACGTCACGGCATCCAGAATATCGCTCCGCTGTGCCGCAACGCTAAACCAGCGCAGCGTCAGTCCCTGCGGGGGAAAGCTAAAGGCCGCGTCCTCGCTATTAAACGCATAGGCGGCGATGATCAGAATGGGAAAGTGCAGGAAAACAACCCCGCCCCAGGCCGCCAGTTTGAGGAAAAACGGTGCGCGCTCAGAGTGCATCAAACGCTCCCAGACGTTTCACGAACGCCAGATAAAGGGCTATCAGCACGATCGGTACCAGCGTAAACGCCGCCGCCATTGGCATGTTGCCAATCGCCCCCTGCTGCGAATAGACCATGTTGCCGATGAAATACCCCGGCGGTCCCACCAACTGCGGCACGATGAAATCGCCCAGCGTCAGGGAAAAGGTGAAGATCGAACCGGCGGCAATTCCGGGGATCGCCAGCGGCAGAACCACATAACGGAAGGTCTGTCGTGGACGCGCGCCCAAATCGGCAGACGCCTGTAACAGCGACGGCGGCAACCGCTCCAGCGCGGCCTGAACCGGCAGGATCATGAACGGCAGCCAGATGTAGACGAACACCATAAAGCGCCCTAATCCCGACGTTGAGAGCGTGTTTCCTCTCACGGCTGGCAGCGTCAGCAGACTGGTCAGTAAAGGTTCTAAACCAAGATGGTTCAGAAACCATTGCGCCACGCCATCTTTTGCCAGCAGCAGGGTCCATGCATAGGCTTTGACGATATAACTCGCCCACATCGGCAGCATGACCGCGATATAGAAAAATGCTTTCATCTTGCCGCGGGTGTAGCGCGCCATGTACCACGCCATCGGAAACGCCAGAATCGCACTGGCTATCGTCACCGCGATCGCCATCGTCAGCGTGCGTAAAATGATGTCGTAATTGGCGGGATTAAACAGCGCACGAAGATTGGCAAGCGTCAGGTCCGGCGTTACCGACATGGTGAAGTCGTCAAAGGTGTAAAACCCCTGCCACAGCAGCGTCAGTAGCGAGCCGAAGTAGACAATACCAAACCACATCAGCGGACCAAGCAACAGCAAAAACAGTCCCAACCCGGGATAACGCCAGAAAAAACCGGTGAGTCTACTCAAGCCGCCGGGCCGTGAAGGCGTGGAGAGCACGTTCATTGCCATTCACCTCTCCTCGACCAGCGGTACCATGACCTCGCGCGGCCAGGAGACCATCACCGGCTGACCGGGCGCAAGCGTGGTCGCAAAGGGTTCTCCCGACTGATTAGCCTGACTGACCAGCAGCTTTTCACCGCCGGTAAGCTTTAGCTCAAAACGGGTGGCGGCGCCCTGATACTGCACCGCCTGAATCACCCCCTGCGCCTGGATCTCGCCAGGAACATTGAGCCGGATATGCTCCGGGCGCAGCGAGAAGCTGCCCGTCACCCCGCATACCTTCGAGGCCATCGCCGGATCAAAGACGTTCGCTGTCCCGACGAAACCCGCAACAAACGGCGTGCACGGTCGCATGTATAACTCACGCGGTGAATCCACCTGTTCAATGCGCCCGTTGTTAAATACCGCCACACGATCGGACATCGACAGCGCTTCGCCCTGATCGTGCGTGACGAAGATAAATGTGATCCCCAGCGACTGCTGGAGTTTTTTCAGCTCCAGTTGCATCTGCTCGCGCAGTTTCAGATCCAGCGCACCGAGCGGTTCATCCAGCAACAACACACGCGGCTCGTTGACCAACGCCCGGGCGATCGCCACCCGTTGACGCTGACCGCCGGAAAGCTGTGACGGCTTGCGCTCAAAGACAAACCCCAGCGCCACCTTCTCCAGCGCCTCGCGAGCCTGGGCATGTCGCCGTTTTTTATCAATACCTTTGACCATCAGCCCATAGGCGACATTGTCGAGAATCGACATGTGCGGAAACAACGCATAGTCCTGGAACACGGTGTTCACATCCCGCTCCCAGGGCGGCAAATCGCTGGCAGGCTTGCCAAAGATAGTAATCGATCCGCCCGAAAGCTGCTCAAAACCGGCAATCAGGCGCAGGCAGGTGGTTTTGCCGGAGCCAGATGGCCCCAGCATAGAGAAAAATTCCCCGTCTTTAATCGCAATACTGACGCCATCGACCGCCCGCACGTCACCATACAGGCGCGTGACGTTGTCAAACTCCACTGCGTACGTCATAAATCACCCCAGTGACGTTAACGACCGCCCATGATGGCGATGTAATCCTGCGTCCAGCGACTGTACGGCACGAATTTACCGCCTTCAGCAACAGGCGTTTTCCAGAAGGCGATTTTGTCAAAATAGCGGTAACCATTGGTTTCGCAGCCTTTATCGCCCAGCAGCGTACTGGCTTTACAGCCTTCGGTGACCACCGGCAGCGATCCAAACCAGGCGGCTACATCACCCTGAACTTTTGGCGTCAGCGACCAGTTCATCCACTTATAGGCACAAACCGGGTGTTTGGCTTCACTGTGCAACATGGTGGTATCAGCCCAACCGGTGACGCCCTCTTTCGGGAACACTGTGCCAATGTGTTGTCCTTCACCTTTCAACGCGTTCGCTTGGTACGGCCAGGCGCTCGAGGCCACGACGTCCTCATTTTTGAAATCGCTCATTTGCACCGTGGTGTCGTGCCAGTAGCGGTGAATCAACGGTTGCTGTGCGCGCAGCACTTTCAGCACCGCCTGGTACTGTTCTTCGGTGAGTTGATACGGGTCCGAGATCCCCAGTTGTGGCTGGGTGGCTTTCACGAACAGCGCCGCATCGGCAATGTAAATCGGTCCGTCATAGGCCTGAACGCGGCCTTTGTTGGTTTTTCCGTCCGGAAGGTTTTGTTCGACGAATACCACGCTCCAGCTATCTGGTGGCGTCGGGAAGGTTTGCGTGTTGTACATCAGCAGGTTCGGCCCCCACTGATACGGCGTACCGTAGACTTTGCCCGCCACGTTAAACCAGTCGCCTTTGACCACGCGAGGATCGACGTTTTTCCAGTTCGGGATGAGCGCCGTATTGATCGGCTGCACGCGTTTCCCCATGATCAGACGCAGCGAAGCATCACCTGAGGCCGTGACCAGATCGTAGCCCCCTTTCGCCATCAGGCTGACCATCTCATCCGATGTCGCCGCCGTTTTGACGTTAACCGCACAGCCGGTCTCTTTTTCGAATTGTGTTACCCAGTCGTACTGTTTATCGGTCTGACCGCGTTCGATATAACCCGGCCAGGCGATAATATCCAGGCGACCTTCAGTCTGACCTAACGTGGTGGGGGGTTCGGCGGCGTGCGCGGTCATCAGCGTCATACTGAGCGCGCACAGGCTGCTGCGGGCAAATTTCTTGCTCATAAGATCTTACTCCTGTCGCAAAATATTGAGCGGCAGCCTTGCCGTAAATATATGTCCTTTCCTAAAAATAGTCGGCGCGCCGTCAGCGCACCTCCCGGCATGAGGAAATTTAATCAGGTTGTGACATAACGCGCATTACGCCCCGGACTGCGGCGTTGTGTGGCTATCTTCTGGAGTATAGACAAGGGGTTAGCTGACGAGGAGGAAAAACAAAAGCTATTGATATTTCCTATGATGGTCTACGGGAAATAACGTCGTACGGTTTTTGCTGATATTTTCTAAATAAGAACGCGCCATTCTTTTATATTGAATCGCGCGCACGTTTTATTTCATCTGCGCGCGAATGAGTTGCCCCAGTTGTTTTACCGCGGCTTCTTCACGTTCCCCCCAACCCCATGCGGTATTGAAGCGGAAAAAGCGTTTCCAGGTGTCTGAGGTCGAGAACATTTTTCCCGGCGCGATGCTGATGTGGTGGGCCAACGCCTGTGCGGTCAGTTCGCCCGCATCCAGTGATTCCGGCAGTTCCAGCCAGAGAAAATAGCCGCTGTTGTTGTGATGTATTTTCACTTCGCCAGGGAGATGGCGCAGCAGCGTTTGCCAGGCCTGCTGTTTACGTTCTGCCAGTTGACGACGCAGGCGGCGCAAATGGGCGTCATAACGGCGCGTTGAGAGATAATCGACCAGCGCCAGTTGCATCGGCGAACTGGTGGAAAGTGTGCTCATCAGTTGTAAACGCTGGATTTGGCGGGCGTGTTTGCCTGCGGCGACCCAACCGATGCGAAAACCCGGTACCAGACACTTGGAGAATGACGAACAATGCAGCACCTTGTCGGCCCGATCCCACGCTTTGGCCGGTAGCGGTTTCTCCCGGCCAAAATAGAGTTCGCTGTAAACGTCATCTTCAATCAACATCACATTATGACGATCGAGTATCTCAACCAGACGCGCTTTTTTCTCCGGACTGAGAGTAAAGCCAAGCGGGTTCTGGCTGTTGGTCATCAGCCAGCATGCTTTAACCGGATACGCCTGCAACGCCTGCTCCAGCGCCGCGAGATCGATCCCCTCCTTCACGTCAGTGGCAACCGACAGCGCTTTAAGCCGCAGTCGCTCCAGCGCCTGTAACGCGCCATAAAAACAGGGGTTTTCGACAATCACCCAGTCACCGGGTTTAGTCACCGCTTGCAGGCTCAGGTTGAGCGCCTCCAGCGCCCCGGCGGTGATGACGATTTCATCCGGCGAGACGGTAATGCCCTGTAAGGCGTAGCGACGGGCAATGGCGTGGCGTAGTTCCGCGTTACCCGGCGGCAGATTCTCAATTACGCTCATCGCGGTTGCGGTTCTGCTCACCTGTGCCAGAGAACGGTTCAGTTGCTGGAGGGGAAATAAACGCGGATCGGGAAATGCAGAAGCAAACGGCATCACCGACGCATCCCGGCTGGCCTGTAGCATCTCGAAAATATAAGTGTTGATATCCACCGCTTCGTCGCGCATCACCTGGGCCGGTTGCACCGTTGGCTGGTGAACCGGGCGCGGCGCGACATAATAGCCAGACTGCGGGCGCGCAATGATCCGCCCCTGACTTTCCAGCAGCTGATAGGCATGCCCGACGGTCATAAAGCTCATCCCGCTGCTGACCACCTGCTCACGCAGCGACGGCAGGCGATCGCCAGGTTGCCAGACGCCAGAGGCAATCTGTTCGCAGAGTTGTTCAGCCAGACGCTGGTACTTTTTCATTGTTATTCACTCGTGGATCCGTGGCAGGTGATCCTTGCAGTGTATATCAGTGAATTAAATACTCAACATCCTAAGAACTGTTATGGTTTACGACAGCGTAAGCGACAGTTCTTTGCCGAGCGCGCGCGCCGCCGTCTGCACCGCATCAATTTTTGTTGCGTGTCGTAAGTCGAACAGGCGGGTAATTTCCTGTTTCGGTCTGCCAATGCGTTTCGCCAGCTCCTGCTGGCTGATTTTTGACGCCAGGAAAGCGTTGAGCAAAAGGACTTTTGACGCGACGCTGAGCGGGACCTCAACAAAGTCGTCACCTTCCTTCACCGGCGAAGGTAACGGGACAGACTGGCTATCTTCGAAATAGAATTCAAAAGCGGTGACTAACGCTTCCAGAGCGGTATCAAGGGATTGCTGGCGGGTCTCACCCTGGGTGAGCGCTTCCGGAATATCCGGAAACGAAACCACATAGCCACCTTCTGGCGCAGGAACGAGACGAACGGGAAAGTAAACATTTATGCTTACTTTTCTCGCCTGATAAAAGGGAAATACAGAAAAATGCCCGTCGTGTAGAGCCGCTCATATCAATTCGGGAAGGCAGATTCCAGAATTTATATCAACAGATGCAATTTGCAACATTCACGCAACTGTTATGGTTAAATAGAACCGTTCTGTTTCTGCCACTGAAACCCTTACCGGCCTAGAATTGCGCTGAATCAATTTTTAGTGCGGAGCAATGCATGTCTGGTCTTGATGCGTTTCATCTGGCAAGGATCCAGTTCGCCTTTACGGTTTCCTTCCACATTATTTTTCCGGCGATCACCATTGGTCTTGCCAGCTATCTTGCGGTGCTGGAAGGTCATTGGCTGAAAAGCAAAAATCCTGTCTGGCGCTCGCTATATCAGTTCTGGTCAAAAATTTTCGCCGTTAACTTTGGCATGGGCGTGGTGTCTGGCCTGGTGATGGCCTATCAGTTTGGCACCAACTGGAGCGGGTTTTCCGAGTTCGCTGGCAGTATCACTGGGCCATTACTGACCTATGAGGTGCTCACCGCCTTCTTCCTCGAAGCCGGGTTCCTCGGTGTGATGCTGTTTGGCTGGAACAAGGTTGGCCCCGGATTACACTTTTTCTCCACCTGTATGGTCGCTCTGGGCACGATTATTTCCACCTTCTGGATCCTCGCCTCCAACAGCTGGATGCAGACGCCGCAGGGCTATGAGATCGTCAACGGCCAGGTCGTGCCGGTGGATTGGTTCGCCGTCATTTTCAACCCGTCGTTCCCTTATCGCTTATTGCATATGTCGGTGGCGGCGTTTCTCAGTAGCGCGTTATTTATTGGGGCCTCTGCGGCCTGGCATTTACTGCGTGGCAACGCGACGCCCGCTATTCGCGCCATGTTTTCGATGGCGCTGTGGATGACGCTGATTGTCGCACCGTTACAGGCGCTCATTGGCGACATGCACGGTCTGAATACCCTCAAACACCAGCCAGCCAAAATTGCCGCCATTGAAGGCCACTGGGAAAATCCGCCAGGAGAATCGACGCCGCTGCTGCTGTTCGGCTGGCCGGATATGGAACAGGAACGAACCCGCTATGGTCTGGCGATCCCGGCGCTGGGTAGCCTGATCCTGACTCACAGCCTGGATAAACAGGTCCCGGCGCTTAAAGAGTTTGCGAAAGAGGATCGCCCCAATTCGACGATGGTCTTCTGGTCGTTTCGTATTATGGCGGGGCTGGGTATGCTCATGATCCTGCTAGGTGTTTGCGCTCTGTGGTTACGCTACCGGCAGCGTCTTTATACCTCGCGAGCGTTCCTGCGCTTTGCTTTATGGATGGGACCGTCAGGATTGATAGCCATTCTGGCCGGCTGGGTCACGACGGAAGTGGGCCGCCAGCCGTGGGTCGTCTACGGGTTACAACGCACGGCGGATGCGGTCTCCGCTCACGGCGACCTGCACATGAGTATTTCTCTGCTGGCGTTCTTTGTCGTCTATAGCGCCGTCTTCGGCGTGGGCTACAGCTACATGATCCGCCTCATCCGCAAAGGACCGCTGGACACGATTTCCCCGACGCCGCCTACCGGCACGCCTGCCAGACCACTGTCTGCTGCCGTCCTCGATTCTCAACATGAGGCACACCGCTAATGGGTATTGATTTATCGGTAATCTGGTTCGTTATTATCGTTTTCGCCACGCTGATGTACATCGTGATGGATGGATTCGATTTGGGTATTGGCATTTTGTTTCCTGCCATTCGCGACGCTGACGATCGCGATGTGATGGTTAACAGCGTCGCTCCGGTCTGGGACGGTAATGAAACCTGGCTGGTCCTCGGCGGAGCGGGATTATTTGGCGCGTTTCCGCTGGCCTATGCGGTGATTATTGACGCCCTGACGATCCCGCTGACGCTGATGCTTATCGGGCTGATTTTTCGCGGTGTCGCCTTTGAATTTCGCTTCAAAGCCACGCCAGCGCATCGCCCGTTCTGGGATAAAGCTTTTCTCTGCGGTTCGATTCTCGCGACGTTCACTCAGGGCGTGGTGGTGGGTGCGGTGATCAATGGTTTTGCCGTCACCGGGCGTCGTTTCAGCGGCGGGCCGTTTGACTGGCTCACCCCTTTCACCCTGTTCTGCGGCGCGGGACTGGTGGTCACTTACGCCCTGTTGGGTGCCACCTGGCTGGTAATGAAAAGTGAAAATCCGTTGCAGGATAAAATGCGAGCCGTGGCGAAAAAGTTACTGCTGTTGATGCTGCTGGTGATTGCGATGATCAGCCTGTGGACGCCGATGGCACACCCGGTGATAGCGGAACGCTGGTTTAGCCTGCCGAATCTGTGGTTCCTGCTGCCGGTTCCGCTACTGGTTGCGGTGATTAGCATCTGGCTATGGCGAACGCTTCATCAACCGCACCGCCACGCGCTGCCCTTTGTGTTGACTCTCGGGCTGATTTTCCTCGGCTTTAGCGGACTCGGGATCAGCATCTGGCCGCATATCATTCCGCCATCCATTACGCTCTGGCAGGCAGCCGCACCCGCGCAGAGTCAGGGTTTCATGCTGGTCGGTGCGTTACTGATCATCCCTGTTATTCTGGTTTACACCTTCTGGAGTTATTACGTGTTTCGCGGCAAAGTTCAACATGGCGAGGGGTATCACTGATGCAACACTCTGTCTGGAAACGCCTGATGTGGCTGGTCATTTTGTGGGGCGGCAGCGTGCTGGCGCTGGCCGCCGTAGGGATGTTCTTTCGCCTGATCATGACGGCGGCAGGATTTAAATCACATTAATGGGGCGCCGGATAGCGCTATGCGTATCCGGCAGCTTTGTTAGCCTTTACGCTTCGGCAGCGTTTTCATCAGCTCTTCCGGGCTGACGGAAGCCACCACGCTGCCAGGCAGCGGCATCTTCAGAATGTGATTTTTGATTTTACCAATCACATGCATTTCGCACGGACGGCAGTCAAATTTAAGCGTTAGCACCTCATCGCCGTTCACCAGTTGCATCGGCGTCGCCTTCCAGCTTTTGATATTGCCTTTCGCCTGCTTCGGACACAGATTAAAGGCAAAGCGCAGGCAGTGTTTGGTGATCATCACCGGCACCTCGCCCTTTTCTTCATGCGCTTCATACGCCGCATCAATCAACTGCACGCCATAACGATGGTAAAACGCCCGCGCCTTATGGTTGTATACGTTGGCCAGAAAACTCAGGTGTGATTGCGGATAAACCGGCGCAGGCTCGGACACCGGCTTGCGAACGCCGCGCTGGTAGCTCGCAAGGCGCGCGGCATCCAGCATCTCTACCGCTTCCCGGCGGAACGCATTAAGCAGGCTGTTCGGCACAAACAGCGCGCCGGGCAAATTCACTGCGATATCGCGCGCGTAATAGATTGTCTGCCCCAGTTTTGCCAGTCCGTCCTTCAGTCCGTTCAGCGCTTTTTCCGCGTTGTTGGCCTCATCAAACTGTCCATCCAGCGTATGGGTGATATTGACGCCCTCTTCGCTGGTCAGCGTCAGGATCAGTTGTTCCTGCCAGCCGCCCAACTCAATATCCACCGCCACCCGACGCTCGCTCGAGGTTTTGGTTAACGCCTGCTGCCAGTTATGGTCAAGATTGCGGTTCAGCGGATGGTGTGGACGCAATTTATGCAGTTCGGCAGGCATTTCGTTCGGCCAGACGCGATAGCGATTTTGTCCGGTTTTTTCCACCGTATTGGCACGAAAGCCGACAACATCACGTTTGATCAGGACATTAAGGCCATCGCCGTTCGCCAGCGGCTCGCTGACCTCAACGTCGAGGTGATCTTTCGCCACGTTGAGCACTTCACCGACCGGCAGGCCGATAAACTTTGGCGAATCAAAGGCGCCGATATCCCCTTTGCGCGCATTCACAAAGTAGTCGGTGCTGCCGCGATGAAAGGTTTTGTCCGTTGATGGGGTAAAGAAATGTTCCGTGCGTCCGGCGGAAGCCCGCGCCAGGTCACCGCGATCCTCAATGATGGCATCCAGCATCTGCCGATAGTGCGCGGTAATGTTCTTCACGTAGCTCATGTCTTTGTAACGCCCTTCAATCTTGAAGGAACGCACACCGGCGTCGATCAGCGCGCCAAGGTTAGCGGTCTGATCGTTATCTTTCATCGACAGCAGGTGTTTTTCATACGACACCACCCGTCCCTGATCGTCCTTCAGGGTATATGGCAGACGGCACGCCTGTGAGCAGTCGCCACGGTTGGCGCTACGCCCCGTTTGCGCATGCGAGATATAACATTGCCCGGAATACGCCACGCACAGCGCCCCGTGGACAAAAAATTCGATGGTGGCATCGGTCGCCTGATGAATGGCCTGAATCTGCTCAAGGCTCAGTTCACGCGCCAGCACGATCTGCGTGAACCCCACGTCAGCGAGAAATTTGGCTTTCTCCACGCTGCGAATATCGCATTGGGTACTGGCATGCAGTTCGATCGGCGGAATGTCGAGTTCCAGAATCCCCATGTCCTGCACAATCAACGCATCCACGCCGGTCTGGTAGAGATCGGTAATCAGTCGCTGTGCGGGTTCCAGTTCATCGTCGTGAAGGATCGTGTTCAGCGTGACAAAGATTTTTGCGCCATAGCGATGGGCGAACGGCACCAGCTCCGCGATATCTTGCAGGCTATTGCTGGCATTATGACGCGCCCCAAAACCGGGGCCACCGATATAGACGGCGTCCGCACCATGTAAAATGGCTTCGCGGGCGATGGCGGTATCACGTGCCGGGCTTAACAATTCAAGGCGATGTGGAGACGGGCGCATAGCGTTGTTTTTATCCAGTAGCAGCAAAATGGCGGCTATTGTAGTCAGAAGCGCCGCTTTGCGAAATAGTTTTCCCGCTTAACTGCGCGGGTAATGGATGAGCGAATGAAAGTGCACGGTCTGTTCGCTGCTGTTGCGATAAGCATGGGCGCTATCGCCGGCAAA
Organism: Citrobacter sp. RHB20-C16; assembly: GCF_013890155.1. Lineage (NCBI taxonomy): Bacteria > Pseudomonadati > Pseudomonadota > Gammaproteobacteria > Enterobacterales > Enterobacteriaceae > Citrobacter > Citrobacter sp. RHB20-C16. The sequence goes on from NZ_CP057630.1 coordinate 2,527,393, forward strand.
ACGAATGCCTTCTCCGGCCCTGATGACGCGCCATTGCTGGTCAATGCACATCTCCAGATCGCCTGCGATTACCACCACATGTTCAATCACGCCCGCTTCGTGCGGCGTGGATTCGCTGAGCGCACCGGGTGCCAACAAAATTGAAAAGTGATCAAAACACAGCACCGGATCCCACGGGAACAACGGCGTCACGACCATCGCCTGCTCTTGCGGATCAAACGTCGGCAGTGGCTCAGATTCCGGCGGCGAAATAAAGGTAGAGAACGGGACATTCAGCCCGGTGGCAATCTTCCATAACGTCGCCACCGTGGGACTGGACTCGTTGCGCTCAATTTGCCCGAGCATCGCTTTTGACACACCGGTGGCCTCGGCCAGGCGCGATAAACTCCACTCACGCTGTTTGCGCAATGTTTTCAAGGTGTTCGCCAGATAGTGTGTCAGGTTGTCCATTGATATCCTCCCAAAACATCAGCTTACCACTTGTACGTTATAACGCCCAGATGCTAGATTAAATGACCGTTATAACGCACAAGGAATGCCTATGCGTTCATTTTCCCTCCCCTTACCCACGCTGCTTTCTGGCTTTGTCGCCGTACTGGTCGGCTATGCCAGTTCAGCGGCCATCATCTGGCAGGCCGCCGTGGCGGCGGGTGCCAGTTCCGCGCAAATTGCCGGCTGGATGAGCGCTCTGGGCCTCGCGATGGGGAGCAGTACGTTGATCCTGACGCTCTGGTATCGTGCGCCTGTATTGACGGCATGGTCAACACCCGGTGCGGCGCTGTTGGTGACTGGACTCCAGGGACTGACGCTGCCGGAGGCGATTGGCGTGTTCATCATCGCCAACGCGCTGATCGTGTTGTGCGGCGTGACCGGATTATTCGCCCGCCTGATGCAGGTCATCCCCCATTCGCTGGCGGCAGCCATGCTGGCCGGAATTTTGCTCCGCTTTGGCCTGCAGGCATTTGCCAGTCTCAATGATCAGTTTCTGCTTTGTGGCGGCATGTTGTTGGCGTGGTTGATTCTGAAGCGTATTGCACCGCGCTATGCGGTGATTGCGGCGCTGATTGCGGGTGCGGTCATTGCGTTATTTGAAGGTGACATTGCCACCTCTTCGTTAGCGATGACCCCGGTGTTGCCCACGTTTATTTCCCCTCAGTTTTCGCTGGCCCACTGTCTGGGGATTGCCGTACCGCTCTTTCTGGTGACGATGGCGTCGCAGAATGCGCCCGGTGTGGCGACCATGAAAGCTGCGGGTTACGATGTCCCCGTCTCGCCCCTGATCATTGTCACCGGATTACTGGCGCTGCTGTTATCTCCTTTCGGCGTTTATTCCATCTGCATTGCCGCTATCACCGCGGCGATTTGCCAGAGTCCGGAGGCCCATCCAGATGCAGCAAAACGCTGGCTGGCCGCCGCTGCCGCCGGCGTGTTCTATCTGTTGGCCGGTATTTTCGGCAGTTCCATTACCGGGATGTTGGCGGCGCTGCCAGCGAGCGGTATCCAGATGCTGGCAGGACTGGCACTGCTGGGGACGATTTCGGGTAGCCTGTATCAGGCGTTGAGTCATGAAAACGAACGTGATGCCGCCGTGGTGACGTTTCTGGTCACCGCCAGCGGGCTGACGCTGTACGGAATTGGTTCGGCGTTCTGGGGGCTGATCGCGGGCGGGATCTGTTACACCGTCTTAAGGCTGGCGCGACGCGCGTAGCTGCGATGGCGTCTTCCCGGTCACCTGCTTGAAACGGTTACTGAAGTGACTTGGCGAACTGAATCCGCAGGCCAGCGCAATCTCCGTTAACGGACGCTGTGAGTGACAGACCAGTTGCTTTGCCACTGCCATCCGGCGCTGCATCACGTACTGATGCGGTGCCATTTTCATCGACTGGCGGAACATTCTGGCGAAATGAAATTCGCTCAGCGCAGCTTCATGCGCCAGATCGGCTAGCGTCAGCGGCTCCGCCAAATGGGCGTCGATATAAGCCAGCACATTACGCAGCGTCACCGGCGCGAGTCCACCCGTTACCGTCGGCAATCGCCACTGCACGTTGCTGTAGTGTTGAATAAGATGGGTCATCAGCAATGACGACGCGGCGCTGAGCGTCAGGTGATTCGCGGGCTGGTGCCAGTCGTTGCCCAGTAAAAACTGGCGGTAAACTGCTGTAATTCCTGGATCGTTGCCAAACGTCCGTTCATCCAGCGTAAAACGGTAAGGGCTTTTATCCCAGACTTTTTCCCCGACTTCACGCAAATGCGCGTCAGTGCAGTAAAGATGCACGAACGAGAGGTCGTCGCGGATATCCCAGGTAGATTCACTCTCTTTTGGCAACAGGCAAAACCGGTCCGGGCCGCCCCCATTTTTCCAGCCTGAGGCCGTTTTTTGATAGCTCTCGTAACCATCCGCTACATACAGACTGAGCGTGTGATGATCGCAATACTGCGTGATGGTATCGCGCTTATTCGACCATGCAGCTAACTGAACGCCCGAGCGCAGCTCGACCGACTCGTGTAACACGGCATTGTGCTGACTCAACTTTTCAAAGGCATCGTAGGACCGGGTCATACCACCACATAAACACTGTTATTCAGGCATTCAGTCTATCGCAGGTCATTGCGGTTACCACCCGTCCGACGGAAAAAAGCGCAAGATTTTGCAAGTATCCCGCAATCCGATGAAAGCGCGTCGCCCGTGCAATCTGCGACAGTGAATTATTAGGTATGAAGGGAGAAAATAATGAACGCACTATTATATTGTCTGGTCGTGGTGATCTGGGGTACCACGTGGATCGCTATTTATTTACAGCAAGGTCCGGTTGCCGCACCCGTCTCGATTTTCTGGCGTTTTGCGGTGGCGACGGCGTTGATGATGTTGATTATGCAGATTCGTGGAAAGTTACGGACGCTGTCGTTACGTGACCATCTGTTTTGTCTGCTGCAAGGCAGTTGCGTTTTTTGCTTTAACTTCTGGTGTTTTTACACGGCGGCCGCCTGGATCAATACCGGACTGGAATCAGTTATCTTTTCCATGGCGGTGCTGTTTAACGCGGTGAATAGCTTCTTCTTCTTTGGGCAAAAACCTCCGCTGCGGTTTTACTGCGCCGCCGCGCTGGGACTGACGGGTATCGTCACCCTCTTCTGGCAGGATCTGATGAACAGCGGATTTAGCGGATCGCTGCTGCTGGGGATTGGTCTGAGCGCGCTGGGGACATTTGGTTTCTCTCTGGGAAATATGATCAGCTTGCGCCATCAGAAAAAAGGTCTGGAAGTGATGACTACTAACAGTTGGGCCATGCTGTATGGCACGCTGCTGATTGCAACGATTGCCCTTCTGCGCGGGGATAACTTCACTCCGCAATGGACCTTCAGCTACATCGGCGCCCTGCTGTATCTGGCAGTATTCGGATCGGTCATCGCCTTCGGTGCCTACTTTACGCTGGTAGGAAGAATTGGCGCGAGTAATGCCGCGTACAGCACATTGCTCTTTCCGCTGGTTGCGCTGTCATTTTCTACGGTTTATGAAGGTTATAGCTGGCAGGTGAATGCGGTAGCGGGACTGATTCTGATTCTGGTGGGAAACCTGGTGATGTTTGCCCGTCCACCGGCGCTGTTGCGCCGCCGGACAGCATAAAGAAACGCGCCATCAAACGATGGCGCGTCACGATTATTTCTGGTTTACATCAAACATGGTGGCATCGGTCGCCATGTCATCAACCACTTGTTTCAGCGTCTCAAATGCCATCGGCGTATTCTGGTTATTCAGATCTTTGCCTTCACCCTGACGCACGACTTTAATCACCGGCTTATTGGTCGCCGCATCAATTAACTCGCCTTCAAAGTAGAGATGGGTGTCCATCGTGCGGTGACCGGTTGCCATTTGGGTACCGGCAACCACCAACGCCACAGGCACCACTTCATAGAACTGCAGCCCTTCTTTGCTGGTATCCACCCCGGTGATCGCCCCGCGGAAGATCAGGCTACGCGGTCCCGGCGTGGTCACCAGCGGTTTACGTTGACCAATAGAGGTCTTCATCTTTGTGTTGGTGTAGTTTAACAACTGATCCAGCACATTCTGTCCAACCTGTGTGGAAGGTTTCGGGACCGGATAATAGGTTATTGGGTTCCAGACGATGTTGTCATATTTGGTATCACTAAAGTTGGGATCAACCCAACGCAATACCGGATGCCCCGTAGCAGATTTTGTTTCCTTAAGACCTGAGTAGTCTTTTAAAAAACCCGAGTATTTATCAGGCTGCGTCACTTTTGAGGCACAGCCAGATAACGCCAGTAAACCAGTAAGCACTGCAACTTTAAATAAAGTATGAGTACGCATGAAACGATCCCTTAGAATATGCAGATATGCAGTTGAAATAGTAGCAAAGGGAAATCATCTGCGTTGGATTAAAAATGGTAACCAAAGCACAATTTTTTCAGAGCGCCCATTTTTAAGAAAAATGCTGGGCGCAGAGGGGGTTAGCGGAACATCGACTTAGGCTGTTTTACGTGCCAGCAGCGTGGCAAAGCGCAGTTTAATTCGGTTACCGTTGGCGTCAGTACGATGCAATTCACCAACATCTTCATTATATTTCAGTAAATCCCAGCCTTCGTAATAACGACGAAGTTCTCCTTCTTTAAACGCAAAGGGAAAACCCACGGTGCACGGAAAATCAGCGGTATCCATGGCGGCAACAATCAGGTTATAACCGCCAGGTTTAGTGCAGCGCTGCATATTCTCGATTAAACCCGGAATCGTTTTGGCTTCGAGGAACATCATCACCACGGTGGAGAGAATAAAATCATATTCGCCCTCAAACGTTAGCGCGTTGAGATCCACCACGTTGGCCTGGAGATTGTCCAGCCCTTCTGCCGCCTTAATTCGCTCGACGTTGGCAATGCTCATCGGATTTTTATCCCACGCGGTCACGTCAAAGCCCTTCGCCGCCAGATAGAGACTGTTACGCCCATTGCCACAGCCCAAATCCAGCGTTTTTCCCGGTTTAACGACCTTCATCGCCTCCAGCACTTCCGAGTGGGTGCGGGTTAAGTCGTATTTTTCAGTGAAGTAATTTTCGTCACGAAGGGTCATTTTTTATCCTCAGATTTCAGTAATGCCGCGCGCTCTGTGCGAATGAGCAGTTTTCCCTGCATCAGCAGCGCGAACGTGCGTACCAGCAATAATGCAATGATAACATTGGTAAAGATGAATAGCGGCAGCGCCAGCGTGTGAAAAAAGCCCGACGGGCTGGCGTGACCAAGATGTAATCCGGTGGTCGCCAGCGCCGACACGCCGAACGAGAAACTCCAGAATGAGGCGTTAAACGGCTGCGACAAATACCAGGGCATCAGGCGGAGCATAAACAGCAGTTGCAGCAGGCCGTAGCCAAACAGCATTTTCGCCAGCGTGTCGCTCTCGCCGCCGTTGACGCTCAGCCAGGCGCTACAGGCCACCAGCGCAGGCGCAAGCTGGATCCCCAGCGAAGTCCGCATGGCAGTGGGTAATTCCCCGGCACTGCGCAGACGTTGCAGAATAACCGGTTCCAGGCTCAGCCAGGAAAAGACGCCGGCGCCTAAAAAGACCAGTCCGGCATCGGTATAGCCTAACGCGCCGCAGGCCATCGCACTGATAAAGTTGTTGGCGACCGTCGGTAAATACAGTCCGGGCGTCGTCGCCTCTTGCGGATGCGAGCCGCGCCACAGCCCGGCGGTCTGCCACGCGGCGTAAACCAGTTGAATAACCACCCCGACGCTGAACAACCCCATCGCCAGCGGACGACACCACGGTACAAAACCCATCGCCACCAGCATTGTGGTGGCCGGAAACAGGCTGACAAAACTGCTCATCACCGGATGGCGAATTTCAGCAATCACGCTGTGCGGGAAACGAATCAGACGCGTGATAAACGCCAGCGTCAGCAGCCCCCATATCATCATCGCCAGAATCACCAGACCATCACCAAACCAGTGACTGACAGGCCAGATTTGGCTGGCATAACGCCAGGCAAACCCCATTCCAATCGTTCCCAGCACCATGCCAAAGTAACCGGCGGGAAGGTTCAGAACACGATCGCTATGCTTGCTGTTACTCATTTTGTTTATTTTATAAAGTATATTTGAAATGCATTTTATGGAATTTCATCCGTTTTAGCCAGTGCCGCAGAATTTGCTAGGGTTAGAGTAAGCCACTAAACGGAATGCCTTCATGCGTAAATACCGACTCAGCGACGAACCGCGCGCGTTCAGCTACCAGGATAATGGCAATAAAATGAGCGTATTACTACGCCAGATTATTGCACTCATTGACTTTAATGATGTGAAAGCCGGTGACGCCGGCGGCTGGATTGATGATGAAAGCGTGCTGGACCACGCCGGACACTGCTGGATTTACGACGAAAATACGCTGGCCTTTTCCGGCTGTACGATTTCGGGCAATGCGCGTATCACACAACCCTGTCTTCTGCGCGACAACGTTCACATTAGCGATAATGTCTGGATTGACCGCGCTGAACTCAGTCACGGCGCCAGAATAAGTGACAACGTCACCATTCAGTCATCCACGGTCCGTGGCGATTGCCACCTCTTTGGCGATGCGCGAATTTTGCAGCAATCGGAAATCATCGCGGCACGCGGGCTGACCGTCGAGCGCGATCAGATCCTGCAAATCTATGACCGCACCACGGTCAGCCATTCACGCATTGTCCATCAGGCACAAATTTATGGCGATGCCATCGTCAGTTACGCCTTTATTGAGCATCGGGCAGAGGTCTTTGATGAGGCGCTGATTGAAGGAAATGACGAAAACGACGTCTGGATTTGCGATTGCGCGAAAGTGTACGGACGGGCGCAGGTGATCGCCGGAACGGGAGACGATGCGATCCCCACGCTACGCTACAGTTCACAGGTGGCGGAACAAGCGCGGATTGAAGGTAACTGTGTCCTTAAACATCACGTTCTGGTGGGCGGAAACGCCGTGTTGTGCGGCGGTCCCATTTTACTCGACGATCATATCCTGATTGAAGGCGATGCGCGCATTCTTGGTGAGGTGCTGATTGAAAATCACGTTGATATCCGGGGACATACCACCGTGGAAGCCGCCACAGACGACGCCATTCACCTGCGCGGGCCGAAAGTGTTCAACGGCGATCAGCATATCACCCGCACGCCGCTGATTGGCTCACTGTAGCGTCGAATCAATGATGCGAGCATACAGGTTAACATCGTCATAGTGCCCGTTCAGAAACTCCGCCTGTTTCAGGCAGCCTTCCAGTTCAAAGCCATTACGCTGCGCAACCTGATTGCTTGCCTGGTTCTTTATCCGGCATTTGATCACAAAGCGACGGATTTCGCCGCGCCCGGCATAGTGGTGAATAAATGCCTGCAACGCCCGCGACAGGATCCCTTTCCCCTGCTGCGTTTCGTCTATCCAGTAACCGATATAGGCCGCTTTGTTCAACGGCTCAATCTGATTGAACGACAGCACGCCCAGCATCTCCTCGCCGGCAAAAATGAGGAACATTTTGGCGTAGTCCCGCTGATGCAGCATCATATTACCCTGCACCGTTTTGCGCGTATCCTCTACCGTATTGACGTACTGCGGCCAGTCAAAGAACTGCATTAGCCATGCCTTGTTTTTACATACCAGTTGATACAGCCCGGTAACGTGACATTCTTCAACCGCCCGTAGCTGCAGCGTGTCATCGATCTCAATAATTTCACTCACCCGTTCCTTCCTCCCACGTTCAGACTTTCATCAGCATTGAGCGTTTTTATTCCACTCACCTCACATTATTTTTTATTTCCTCAGCTTTCGCTATTTCCACGTGAAGCAGCTCACAATTATTCGCCCAGCCAGCGCCTATAAAACGCTCAACGAGTGATTGTTTTATCGTCTACGGAGATACTTATGTCATTTTCTGTGCAGGAAACACTGTTCTCGCTTTTGCATCTCAATGCGGTTTCTGGGCATGAAAACAGCGTCGCTGAGGTCATGCTACGCGAATTTTCACGTCAGGCAAAAGAGGTCTGGCGCGATCGCTTAGGAAATGTCGTCGCCCGCTACGGCAGTGATAACCCAAACGCCTTGCGCCTGATGATGTTTGCCCATATGGATGAAGTCGGCTTTATGGTGCGCAAAATTGAGCCGTCGGGTTTTTTGCGCTTCGAACGCGTGGGCGGCCCGGCGCAGGTCACCATGTCCGGCTCGATGGTCACGCTTGCCGGGGATAACGGCCCGGTGATGGGATGCATCGGCATTAAGGCGTACCACTTCGCAAAGGGGGATGAACGCACGCAGTCGCCTTCCGTCGATAAACTGTGGATTGATATTGGCGCGAAAGATAAAGCCGACGCCCAGCGGATGGGCATTCAGGTTGGCACACCGGTTACGCTGTATAACCCGCCGCAACTGCTGGCGAACGACCTGGTGTGTAGCAAAGCGCTGGACGATCGTCTGGGATGTACCGCGCTACTGGGCGTCGCGGATGCCATCGGTGCGGCGTCGCTGGATATCGCGGTGTATCTGGTGGCCTCGGTGCAGGAAGAGTTCAACATCCGCGGCATTGTCCCGGTTTTACGTCGCGTTAAACCAGATCTTGCAATCGGTATTGATATCACGCCGTCCTGCGATACGCCGGATCTGCAGGACTACTCAGAGGTTCGCGTCAATCAGGGCGTTGGCATCACCTGTCTGAACTACCACGGTCGTGGCACGCTGGCGGGATTAATTACACCACCACGGCTGATCCAGATGCTCGAGCAAACGGCTCTTGCGCACCATATTCCCGTGCAGCGCGAAGTGGCGCCTGGCGTTATCACTGAAACCGGTTATATCCAGGTTGAGCAGGACGGCATTCCCTGCGCCAGCCTTTCCATCCCTTGTCGTTATACCCATTCTCCGGCGGAAGTCGCCAGTCTGCGTGATTTGACTGACTGCATTCGCTTATTGACCGCCCTGGCTGGCCTGCCAGCCGGGCACTTTCCCGTTGAGCCTGATTCAGGCACTACACAAGAGGCAAATCCATTATGAAAAAGATCCTTGTGGCATGCGGTACCGGCATGTCGACGTCAACCATGATTGCACACAAGTTGCAGGAGTTCCTTGCCGAGCAAGGCATTGCGGCAAGCACCGCCCAGTGCTGTCTTAATGAGATCCCGCTGAACTGTAACGGCATGGACCTGATTGTGACCTCCATGCGCACCAACAACGATTACGGTGTTCCCACGTTAAACGGCGCGGCCCTGCTAACGGGAATTAACGACGACGCCTTAAAACAAGAAATCAAGGCACTGTTAACGCAATAACAAGGAGGCACTATGTTTGACTACATCCTGTCTCTCGGCGGTACTGTTTTTGTCCCCATCATCATGATTGTGATTGGGTTGATCTTCCGTATTCCCTGGCTGCAGGCGATCAAGGCCGGGGTGACGGTAGGGATTGGTTTTGTCGGGATGGGACTGGTGATCGTGATGGCGATCGACAGCCTCAGCCCGCCCATCAAAGTGATGATTGAACGCTTCGGCCTGACCCTGCATGTGTTTGACGTCGGCGCAGGGCCGGCTTCCGGCGTCGGGTACGCCACCGCCATTGGCGCAATGATTATCCCGATCATTTTTCTGCTCAACGTTGCGATGCTGGTCACTCGTCTGACCAAAACCATGAACGTCGATATCTATAACTACTGGCACTACGCCATTACCGGCACCGTGGTCCAGTTAATGACCGGTAGCCTGATTTATGGCGTGCTGGGGGCCATTTGCCACGCGGCGCTGTCGCTAAAAATGGCCGACTGGACGGCAAAACGCGTGCAAAGCATTGTCGGTCTGGATGGGATCTCGATCCCGCAAGGTTATGGTTCGAGTTCCGTGCCGCTGTTCGTTCTGCTGGATGCTATCTACGAAAAAATCCCGTTCATGAAGGGACGCAACATCGATGCCCAGGAGATCCAGAAACGCTACGGGATGGTGGGCGATCCGGTCATTATTGGCGTCGTGCTCGGCCTGATCTTTGGCCTCGCTGCAGGTGAAGGTTTTAAAGGATGCGCCAGCCTGATGATTACCGTCGCGGCGATTATGGTGCTGTTCCCGCGCATGATCCGCCTGATTGTTGAAGGGTTGCTCCCCATCTCCGACGGCGCACGGAAATTTTTCCAGAAATATTTCAAAGGGCGCGAGGTGTATATCGGTCTGGATACCGCCGTCACGCTGGGCCATCCCACCACGATTGCCGTTGGTCTGCTGCTGATCCCCATCATGCTGATTCTGGCCAGCATCTTACCCGGCAACAAAGTGCTACCGCTTGCCGATCTGCCCGTCGCACCGTTCTTTATCTGTATGGCGACGGTGATCCATCGCGGCGACCTGATTCGTACCTTGATCAGCGGCGTGATTGTCATGGTCACCGTCCTGTTGATTGCCACGCAGTTTGCCCCGTATTTCACCGACATGGCGCTTAAGGGCGGCTTTAGTTTTGCCGGTGAAAACGCGCAAATCTCCGCGCTGTCCGTGGGCAACATGTTTGGCTGGTCAATCTCGGAGCTGATGTCGCTTGGCATTATTGGCGTCGTCGTGGCGGTGGGTATCGTCGCCAGCGTCGTGCTGTTCTTACGTAAACGTGAACTATCGGAATAAGGAGTACCTTCATGAGTTGGCTGAAAGAGGTTATTGGAACGGAAAAAGCCGTCATTGCCATGTGCCATTTGCGTGCATTGCCCGGCGACCCGAGCTTTGATGCACAGAAAGGGATGAACTGGGTTATCGACCGCGCCCGGGACGATCTGCTGGCGCTACAGAATGGCGGCGTGGATGCCGTCATGTTTTCCAACGAGTTTAGTCTTCCCTATCTCACGAAGGTTCGCCCGGAAACCACGGCAGCAATGGCGAGGGTGATTGGGCAGTTGATGAGCGAAATCCGCATTCCGTTTGGCGTCAATGTGTTGTGGGATCCGGTCGCATCATTCGATCTGGCAATGGCGACGGGCGCAAAATTCATTCGCGAGATTTTTACCGGTGCCTACGCCAGCGACTTTGGGGTCTGGGACACGAACGTCGGCGAGACCATTCGTCATCAGCACCGCATCGGCGCAGGTGAAGTCAAAACGCTGTTCAACATTGTGCCTGAAGCGGCGGTGTATCTGGGTAATCGCGATATTTGTTCCATTGCCAAATCCACGGTCTTTAACAACCATCCTGACGCCCTTTGCGTCTCTGGTCTGACGGCGGGCGCACGCACCGACAGCGCCCTGCTGAAGCGGGTTAAAGAAACGGTACCGGATACCGTGGTGCTGGCGAATACCGGGGTGTGTCTGGAAAACGTCGAGGAGCAACTGAGCATCGCCGACGGTTGCGTAACCGCCACCACCTTTAAAAAGGACGGCGTGTTCGCCAACTTTGTCGATCAGGCGCGGGTCAGTCGCTTTATGGAAAAAGTGCATCACCTGCGGCAATAAAAAGGGGATAAGCAGCGCGCTTACCCCCGGTAGAACAGCGATCCCTGCCGCCTTCGTCAAAAGTCTCGACGGGGATCGCTATCAGAGTAACCCTAACCGGCAAGGAGTCAACGACTGATGATTAACGATGTTAAGTGGGTACAGGCACAGCGAGAGGCCAGGGACTGGCGTCAGGCCGTCGAAATCGCTGCTCGCCCACTGATTACCTTTGGCGCGGCGCAACCAGACTATGTGGACGGTATTATCGACAACACCCTGAACTGGGGGCCGTACTATGTCATTGCCCCCGGCATCGCCTTGCCTCATGCGCGGCCCGAACAAGGCGCTAACCATAATCAGGTCAGCATCACGACGTTAAAAACGCCCGTTGCTTTTGGGCATGAAGAGTGTGATCCGGTCTGGCTGCTGCTGTGCGTCAGCGCGACGGATGCCAATGCGCATATCCTCACCATCCAGCGCATCAGCCAGTTTATCGATTCGCCTGAACGACTCGCAGCAGTCCGACACGCGCAAACTGACGCCGCGCTGTTCGCGCAGATTACCGGTTAACGGAGGCGATATGATTCTGCACCCTTCTCTCGCATCGGCAGATCCACTGCACTACGGGGCGACGTTGAGCGCGCTGGCCGATGCCGATATCGGCTCACTGCATCTGGATATCGAAGACAGCAGCTTTATTAACAACATCACCTTTGGCCTCAAAACCGTACAGGCTGTCGCCCAACAGACGACGCATCCCCTTTCGTTTCATTTCATGATTGCCCGCCCGCAGAGTTGGTTTCCCATCCTGGCGGAGATCAAACCGACATGGATTTTTGTTCATGCCGAAGCGCTGGCATACCCTTCTGAGACGCTGGCAGAAATTCGCGAAATCGGCGCAAAAGCCGGGCTGGCGGTGAATCCCGCCACACCAATTGACGGGTATCGCTATCTGGCCCCGCAACTGGATGCGCTAATGGTGATGACCAGCGAACCAGACGGGGTCGGACAACAGTTTATTCCCACCCTGTGCGCCAAAGTCCGCCAGGTGCGTGAGTATTTTCCACAAGCCGCGTGCTGGGCCGATGGCGGCATTACGCTTTCTGCGGCACAACACCTGGCGACGGCGGGCGCACAACATCTTGTCGTGGGGCGTGCACTGTTCTCATCAGAGAATTATCACACCACGTTATCCCGGTTTGCAGGACTGTAAGAGGAGATTGCTTCGATGAGCCAACAGCGCCCTGACCGTATCAAACAGATGCTGCACTATCTGTGGCAACATCGTCATCTCTCCACCCAACAGGCCATGGAACTGTTTGGTTATGCGGAGGCGACCGTCCGTCGCGATTTCCAGTATATCGCCAGCCAGTATCCCGGTATGACTCGCGGTCATGGCTGTCTGGATTTCGACGACAGTATGGACGACAAAGAGTATGTCTTTGAGGTTAAGCGGACACTGCAATCCGAGGCAAAAAAAGAGATTGCCGCCCTTGCCCGCACGATGATCAAAGACGGTGACTGTTTCTTTCTCGATTCCGGCTCGACCTGTCTCGAACTGGCGAAATGTCTGGCCGATGCACGTGTGAAGGTCATCTGCAACGACATCAAAATCGCCAATGAACTGGGCTGTTTTCCGCACGTCGAAAGTTACATTATCGGCGGGCTTATTCGTCCGGGTTACTTTTCGGTAGGTGAAAGCCTGGCGCTGGAGATGCTCAATGCGTTTTCAGTGGAACGGGCCTTTATCTCCTGCGATGCGCTGTCGCTGGCCACGGGGATCACTAACGCCACCCTGTTTGAAGTCGGCGTGAAGACGCGGATTATTCAGCGTTCACGAGAAGTGATACTGATGGCCGATCATTCAAAGTTTGATGCGGTGGAACCCCATGCCGTCGCCACGCTCTCTTGCATTAAAACGATTATCAGCGACAGCGCGTTAGCGGATGATATTGTTCAGCGTTATACCCACGCGGGATGCCAGTTGGTTTTACCACATCGCTGAGTTTCAGGCACAAAAAAGCCGCCAGGGCTGGCGGCTTAGATTGCTGACAGAGAAGGAAAAAGCGTGGTTTTTCCTTCTCTGTAATTATCAGCCGAAAATCAATAAATTGATTTTCCTGATTTTTAATGAGGTGATCTCTTCTTATCCGGTATCAGGATAAGGTTTGTCATCTCTCTCAAGCCGCCAGGGCTGGCGGCTCATAAATGCGGATTATCCCGCGTCAACACTTTCTTTCTGCAGTATTTTGAGCATATCGTCCTTCAGTTGAAGCTTCTGTTTTTTCAGCCGAACGACTTCGAGATTGTATCCCCGACCATCGGAACCTTCCAGCCTGGCAATGTCATGATCAAGGTTGTTATGCTTTTCAAAAAGCGACAAAAAGCGAGGATTCTCGGATTTCAGTCGGGAAATCAGATCTCTGTATTCTGGAAACATACGCTCTCCCTGTTAGTGATAAACCATGTGTATAAGAAATACACTCCATCAGCTTACCCATTTGACTTAGGGAAAAATGCGAACAGGATCGTGTTTAATTCCTGAACAGATATTTCGCATGCCTGGCTGTTGACGCCCTTCGCATTTCGAAGGGCGTTGGCGCAGATTAACGCATCACGCGATCGTCGACGTAGGTCCGTTTATCCGGCGCCGGCGGGAAATACTGGTACAGCCAGGTTTCACTGATCGCGTCGCCCTGGCAGCGCAGGAACATACGCATGTCCACCGGTTCGGTCGAGTCTGACGTGGGATACCAGTCAAACTGGATGCGGTAACCGTCAAACGGCTCAACGTAGAGAATTTCAATCTGCTTCGCTTCGCCGCTGGACAGCGTAATCACCGGCTCAATGCCTTTCGGTGCGGCCGCTTTCAGATCGCCACCGACGAAATCGACTGCAAAACGTCGCGCCCATTTCTCTGGGTAGTGCTCGCCCGGCGCCCAGCCCTCCGGGAATCCTCCCATACCGGTGCGGGTGGCCATCACGCGCGCCAGTGGCGAACGGACCGGCGGCTGTGCGCTCCAGTACAGACGGTATTTATATTCCAGCTCATCACCCGCTTCGATGGCCTTTTCCGGCTGCCAGAAGCAGACCACGTTATCCAGCGTTTCGCCGGTTGTCGGGATCTCCATCAGCCCGATGGTGCCTTTGCCCCACTTGTTACGAGGTTCCACCCACAGGCTTGGGCGCTTGTTGTACCAGCCCATGATGTCCTGATAGTGGGAGAAATCACGATCCAGTTGCAGCAGGCCGAACCCTTTCGGGTTGTTATCGGTATAGGCGTTGAATTGCAGCTTTTGCGGGTTATTCAGTGGGCGGCAAATCCACTCGCCGTTGCCCCGCCACATCGCCAGACGATCGGAGTCATGGATTTGCGGATGAATGGTATCGCACATGCGGCGTTCGTTATTGCCGCAGCTGAACATGCTGGTCATCGGCGCGATGCCCAACTGTTTGATGTCTTTGCGAGCATACAAACGGTTTTCAACGTCCATGATCACCTGGCTCTTCTCACAGTGAATCACAAACTTATAGGCGCCGGTGATGCTCGGACTGTCCAGCAGCGCGTACACGGTAAAGGTGGTGGCGCCGGGTTTCACCGTATCGAACCAGAAGGCGGTAAAATCCGGGAACTCTTCTTTGGTGTCGGTGTAGGTGTCTATCGCCAGACCACGCGCGGAAAGCCCGTACTGATAGGTATCATCGACGGCGCGGAAATAGCTCGCACCGAGGAAAGAAACCACGTCGCGTCGTGCCAACTCAGGCGCTTTGAAGACGCGAAAACCGGCAAAGCCGAGATCGGTTTGCCCTTCCAGTTGTCTGGTATCAACGCCGGCATCATTGTATTTAAACAGTTCCGGGCGGAAGTGAATCTCCCGCGCCAGATGGGTGCTGGAATCGACGGAGAACATGCGCACGCGACGACGGAAGCCCATCCCAACGTGGAAGAACTGCGCATCCAGTTGGCGATCTTCGACATTGTTCCACAGCGATTGCGCGGCATCGTACTGAATGCTGTTGTAAGCCTGCGGCGTCAGATTCGCCAGCGTATTGGGCAATGCGCGCGGCGCACCGCCCCACGGTTTCTGCGCAAGATCGTGCGCCATGGACTGCAGCACGGAAAAATCAAAGCGGACGGTTTGTCCGTCCGCAATGTCGGATTCCGCCGCATACGCGGCACGGGTGAAAAGTGATGCAATACCACTGGTACCGCACACGGCGGCCATTGCCATTGAACCTTTAATAAATCGTCTGCGATTCATACCTGAAAGTAAATCCTTCTGGTCATGTGAAGGGTCCCGCGCTGGCGCTCGACAGCGGCAAGAAGATGCATAATTCTGACCGCTCACTCTAGACAAAATTGATTAATAATCCAATTGTTGGCCGCAGATTATCTGAACAAAATGGAAAATATTTTGTGTCGATGGGAACAGCCTGATTCCCACGTAAAGTTCCCCGCGCAAACTTTCAACTTTTGCAAAGCTAATCGAGACTGACGTGCTGGGTCATCACCCGTTTAAAGAGCGCAAGTCGCGCCCGCATAAACCGGTTCTCCACCTTAAAACCAGCAAACTTATTCAGCCCAATACGTAACAACCGATCGCGGCCCTGAATACAGGCCGGCCAACGGACCGGTCCGTGCAGCACATCGCAACTCCGACTGGCATGACGGGCAAAATTGACCCAGTAATCCGCAACGTGGACAGCAAAGGCGAGATCGTTTTCGTTTACATAATTTCGTGAAGGTTCAGCGAGCGTTAGAGTATTAAACACGTAAGGCACTTCGTTGCCATGCCAGGCGCCGTTGGCATAGGTGTGATGCTCCGATTCCGCAACGTAATCAAACCAGTACCGCCAGCACGGCTCGCCGACCCGCTGTTGCGCCTGCATCACCACGTAGCCTAATGCCGTAAACGCCATATCCCGACACACCTGCCGTCCCAGTTCTTCATCGCCCTTCACGCCCGGATACAGTAGCTTAATCAGGCCGAGTCCCAGCCTGCGTTCACGACGCAGTTTCTGAATTTGTTCGGCAAGATCGACGCCGAAAACCGCCATCACGCTGGCTTCATCGCTGTTAGAACCAATCATCACCGGCATCGGGTGCTGTCTGGCGGCGAAAAAGACGTCCAGCATCGGCTCCGGAAGTACCGCATCGCCAGAGACAGGTGTTGGCGCAATTTTGTACGGTGCGCCCAACGGCCAGAAGGCCTCGGCCGGAATCGCGCGTAGCTGTTCCGCCGTTGCATTCTGCAAACCAAAGTGTTCAGCCAGCGCAACGCCGTTTTCCAGCGCGATTTCACGAGGCGTGTCCGGCAACGTGTAGCCGCTCTGCACAATCGCTTTATGAAACAACCCTTTTCCGCGCGGCGAAGCCAGCAGCGAGAGTACGCTGCGCGCCCCGGCCGACTCACCAAACAGCGTCACGTTTTGCGGATCGCCGCCGAACGCAGCGATGTTTTCCTGTACCCAGCGCAGCGCCGCTATCTGGTCGAGCAAAGCAAAGTTATTGAGAGCCTCGCCCTCTTCGCCTTCCAGTGCCGGATGAGCAAAAAAGCCGAGGTGACCGAGACGATAGTTGACGGTCACGACAACCACGTTGCGCTTTGCCAGCGCAACGCCGTCATAAGGCGGCAGACTACCTGCGCCAATGGTGTAGCCGCCGCCGTGCAGCCAGACCATCACCGGAAGCGGCTGATGACGTTCCGCCGGAGACCAGACGTTGAGATAGAGACAGTCTTCAGAAAATGCGCCGGGATCGCCGCCGCCCAACTCTTTGCAGTACTCAATGTCCTGCCAGCTGGCGCTGGAGAAGGTATTGGCGTCACGAATCCCGGACCAGGGAGTAACCGGCTGCGGCGCGCGCCAACGCCATTTCCCCGTTGGTGGCGCGGCGTAAGGAATACCGCGCCAAAGGTGGATGTCGTCCTGGACGACACCCATTAGCTGTCCCTGTACGGTTTGAATCAGTGGAATACCAGGTTTGATCATGTCCATATTTACCCGTTAATCGCAGATCCCTACAGGATACCTGGATTAAAGCAGGCCGCAACGCCGTTTGCTGCGTTCTTCCGCTTCCTGATACAACACAAACTCGTCAAACACCGGACACCCCAGCGCCTGTTCAAAGGCCTCGCGGCTGGCATTGCCATGACTGCGCGCCTGCGTTTCGTTACCGAGATTCGACTGAAAAATCCCCGCCGCGCTGACAGGCAGGAAATCTTCATAGGTGATGGGCTGCGCCTGCACCCAGCCACGTTCAATGTGCGGTTGCGGATCGTCGCCAGGATGAATCGCATTGCGGTGCGCTTCGCCTGACGGCGTCAGACGATAGCGGAACCAGGCCAGTCCCTGTTGGCGCAGCAGGAATTCGCTGTCCGGAAACGCGTTAAACACCTCCTGCAAATGCAGTTGATGCGTCAGGTTGTCTTTCCCGGTACCGGCATGGCGCAGTAATTCATCGTATAGCTGACGCCCTTTTATCGTCAGCGCCACGCCGCGTTGTTCAATCTCGCCGAAGCGGGCCGTGTGTGTCCCCTGCATTTCGCCCGCAAACAGCACCGGTTCTTCCAGCGCTTTGAAGCTGGTCTGGCGCAGCAGAATCGGCACCTCACGGCGCGGCGGGCCTTCGATAAGGACTTTCGGTTCAATGCCGCATTCCGGCATCATCGACTGCACCCGGTCGATATCCAGCGTTCTGGGTGTCAGATGATTAATGTGACAGCCCGGGAAACAGACCACATCGGCGATCAGGCGATGTTCGTTATGCAGTGCATGATAGGTTTTTTCATCCACGGTGGCGTGGCGATGCCAGCGAAACGTTTCCAGCGCTTCTTTCACGAACTCGCGAGCCTGCGTCGCGTTAAACCCCTTCTGACTCTCCCAGACGTCGAGCAGTTCGCGACAGCGTGGCGTAAAGATATCGCGCTGCGCGAGGATCTCCGCCGCACGCTGGCGGAGCGACGCGTTTTCAATCAGTTCAAGTCGCAGTAAGGAGGTAAAGACGCGAAACGGATTTCGCGACAGCGATGCATCGTCAATGGGACGAAATGCCGTTGAATGTACCGGCACCCCGGCCTGAGAGAGATCGTAATAGCTGACCGGAAACATCCCCATGATCGCAAACATGCGTCGCAGCGTGGACAGTTCGTCTGCCGTTCCGACACGAATTGCGCCATGACGCTCCACGTTGAGGCGCGCCAGTTCATCTGCATTGGCCAGTTTTTCATGCAGCGTGGGGTTATTTTCGAGAACTGCCAGATTCACGTCAGCCACAAGTTCCAGTAACGTGCCGTATTGCGGAACTTCCTGCTGGTACATTGCTGACATTGCCTGCGAAAAATGTTCCCGAATCTCATCTGCCGTGATGGTGTTCGCCATAATGTCATGCCTCCAGTGAATGTTACCTGGAGTGTAGGAAACACCATTCACTCTGGGGAGAAGAATTTACAAAGTGTGATCTCACCTGAATTCGCTCTGCATCAGTCCTTGCGCCATGGTATAGCCACTGGTTATGAAATAATCGACGTAAATTCACTTTTAATTAACAACACATTTACACACACTGCCTCAGGTCATCATAAAACAATAAATCTCTTCCCTGTACCGGAGTCCGCTATGCGTGAAAAAGTGTCCTCTCGCGAGGTGATCCATCGCGACTATAACAGCCATCCGCCCGCCTTCGCCCCCGGCTATAAGACCAGCGTTCTGCGCTCGCCACGCAACGCGCTGATCTCTTTGCAGAATTCATTGTCTGAAATCACCGGGCCGGTATTCAGCGACAACGATCTTGGCCCGCTGGATAACGACCTGATTATGAATTACGCCAAAGACGGCCTGCCGATTGGCGAACGGATTATCGTCCACGGTTACGTGCGCGATGGTTTTGGCCGCCCAATGAGAAATACGCTGGTCGAAGTCTGGCAGGCCAATGCCGGTGGTCGCTATCGTCATAAAAAAGACCAGTATCTCGCGCCGATTGATCCTAATTTTGGCGGCTGCGGACGGGTATTAACCGATGAGAACGGCTATTACTTTTTCCGTACCATCAAACCCGGCCCTTACCCGTGGCGCAATCAGGTCAGTGACTGGCGTCCCTCGCATATTCACTTTTCACTCTCCGGCGAGGCCTTTGCCCAACGGTTGATTACGCAAATGTATTTTGAAGGCGACCCGTTGATCAAACAGTGCCCAATTGTGAAAACTATCAATAACGATGATGCGATCCGCACATTGATTGCCGAACTGGATACCCACGCCGCCGTACCGCTCGACTGCCTGGCATATCGCTTTGACCTCGTACTTCGCGGACAGCGCGCTACGTTGTTTGAAAACCGCACTCAGGGAGGCGCGCAATGAAAGAGTATTTGCAGGAAACCGCCTCGCAGACGGCGGGACCGTATGTGCACATTGGGCTTGCGCCTGACGCCGCTGGATTTCACATCTTTGAGAAAAACTTCAGCTCCACGCTGACCAATAGCCATACCGAAGGCGAACGTATTGTGATCGAGGGACGGGTGATTGATGGTTCCGGTACGCCGTTGCGCGATGTGCTGCTGGAGATCTGGCAGGCCAACGCCCATGGACGCTACAACCATCCGGCTGACCGTCAGGAAGATAAGCCGCTCGACGCGGACTTTCGCGGCTGGGGACGAACCTGTTCAGACTTCGACAGCGGCGTGTGGCGGTTCGATACCATTAAGCCGGGCTGTGTTGTGGGACGCGATGGCCGCCTGATGGCCCCCCACGTTAATCTGTGGATCGTCGCGCGCGGCATCAACATTGGCCTGAACACCCGTCTCTATTTTGCGGATGAGCAAGAAGCCAATCAGCGCGATCCGGTGCTCAATCTGATCGAATGGGAAGTTCGCCGTCAGACACTGATTGCCCGCCGCGAACAGCGTGGTAGCGAGATCGTCTATATCTTCGATATTCACCTGCAGGGAGAAAACGAAACCGTCTTTTTCGACGTCTGATGAAGAGAACGGGCTGAATCTCTCAGCCCGTTTTGTCAGGCCTGGTCAACTTTCGCAACATGGCTTTCGAGCCACGGCAGCATCTGTTTCTTGCGGCTCAACATCCCCTCTACCGTCACCGGTTGTGCCAGTTCCAGTTGGCGCGGGCCGGCAAACCAGAGTTGCGAATTGCCAGCGTTGATATCCGTCAACATCAGCACCACCAAATCCGCCCCGCTGCGGGTCGCATAATCGGCCATCTCTTGACGCAGGGCATCCATCACGTCAGCGACCTGGCTCAATGCATACAGTTCGATCTGCGCAACGCTCACCTGCTGACCCTTGATGGTGAAACGCTTGATATCTTTTTGCAGCAGTTCACTGGCACTTAATCCTTCGACGCTGGTTTTAGCACTCAGCAGGTCAGCGCTGAACGCCGCCAGCTCAACCCCGGCACGCGTTGTCAGTGCTTCAACGGCCTGACGGTCATCCGCCGTGGTGGTTGGCGAGCGAAGCGTGACAGTGTCACTCAATATTGCGCCCAATAGTAATAACGCCTGCGCAGACGTTATCTGCGCCCTGTCCTCCGGACTCATCAGTTGCCATAGCAGCGTGGCGCTGCTGCCCACCGGCTTTATCCACACTTCTGGCGGCAAACGGGTCACCAGTCCACCCAGACGGTGATGATCGATAATACCCACGATATTGCTCGCCATAAGGGTTTCCGGTCCCTGCGCTGGCTCGGTGAAATCCACCAGCCAGACGTCGAGGTCTGTCAGCGGCATCGTCAGTAACCGCGGCATGTCCAGCCCCGCACGCTCAAACAGAAATTGGGTTTCGCGATTGGGTTCACCCAGGCGCCAGGCCGAGGCCTGACGTCCGCGCATGTTCAACCAGCGGGCAGCCATAAAAGCGGTGCAAATGGCGTCACTGTCCGGATTCAGGTGGCCTACGACATGGATCATTTTCGCCTCCGAAGAGAAAGTGCTGTTACTTAAATAAGTTAAATGTTAATAATATTTTGCAATCAAGTTATCAAAAACAAACAACTTTACTTGTCACCGGCATCGCTCTGTTCTTAACATCGCTTATGGAAAAAAATAGTCTGTTCAGTCAGCGCATCCGATTGCGCCATCTTCATACATTTGTCGCTGTCGCTCAACAAGGAACCCTGGGGCGCGCAGCCGAAACCCTTAACCTCAGCCAGCCTGCGCTTTCCAAAACGCTTAACGAACTGGAGCAACTGACCGGCACCCGCCTCTTTGAGCGCGGACGGCTCGGGGCGCAACTGACGTTACCTGGCGAGCAGTTCTTAACCCATGCGGTGAAAGTGCTAGATGCGCTCAACACCGCCGGGCAGGCGCTGAACCGTAAAGAAGGTCTTAACAATGATGTGGTAAGAATAGGCGCGCTACCGACCGCCGCGCTGGGTATTCTTCCGTCGGTCATCGGTCAGTTTCATCAGCAGCAAAAAGAGACCACGCTGCAGGTGGCAACGATGAACAATACCATGCTGCTGGCGGGCCTGAAATCCGGCGAGCTCGACATCGGCATTGGCCGGATGTCCGATCCGGAATTGATGAGCGGCCTTAATTATGAGCTGCTGTTTCTCGAGTCATTAAAGCTGGTCGTGCGTCCGAATCACCCACTATTGCAGGAAAACGTGACGCTGAGTCGCGTGATGGAGTGGCCCGTGGTTGTTTCGCCCAAAGGCACAGTACCACGGCAGAATGCCGAGACGCTGTTGCAAAGCCAGGGTTGTAAGATGCCAACCGGCTGCATTGAGACGCTCTCCGCCTCGCTGTCGCGCCAGTTAACGGTTGATTATAACTACGTCTGGTTTGTGCCCTCTGGCGCGGTGAAAGAGGATTTGCGCCAGGCGACGCTGGTTTCGCTACCCGTGCCCACACAGGGCGCAGGCGAGCCGATCGGTATTCTCACCCGTGTGGATTCACCGCTCTCTTCTGGCGCGCAACGCTTAATTGCCGCTATCCGTAAATCGATGCCGTTATAACAGGCCGGATGAGGCGCCTTTGCGCCTTCACCCGGCAATGGCGCTTAGAAGGTTTCCCAGTTATCCCCGTGATCGGTAACCGGCTGTGTCAGAGGCTGAACGGGGGTGTTTGTTGTCGGTACGCGCTTGCTCGTGGTTCCACCCTGTAAGCGAAACGTCCCCACCGCCTCCGTCAGTCGTGCCGCCTGCTCTTCCAGCGACGCCGCTGCCGCAGAGGCCTCTTCCACCAGCGAAGCGTTCTGCTGAGTCACTTTGTCCATCTCAGAGATGGCCTGGCTGACCTGCACGATCCCGCGGCTCTGCTCGTCCGACGCCGCGGCGATTTCCAGCATGATATCGGTGACGCGTTTTACCGCCTCCACGATGTCGGTCATCGTGTTCCCCGCCGCGACCACTTCACCAGAACCTTGATCGATGAGACGGACGGATTCGCTGATAAGCCCTTCAATCTCTTTCGCTGCCTGGGCACTGCGGCTGGCCAGCGTGCGGACCTCACTGGCGACCACGGCGAATCCACGCCCTTGCTCACCGGCACGCGCGGCTTCAACCGCGGCGTTCAGCGCCAGAATATTGGTCTGGAAAGCGATGCTGTTGATAACCGCTGTGATCTCAGAGATTTTCTTCGAACTGGTCGAAATATTGCCCATCGTCTGGACCACGCCGGAAACCATCTGCCCGCCACGACTGGCTTTGCCGGACGCATCTTCCGCCAGTTTGCTGGCGTGGTGTGCGTTATCGGCGTTTTGCTTCACCGTCGCGGTCAACTCTTCCATGCTGGCCGCCGTCTGTTCGATCGCCGCCGCCTGTTCTTCGGTGCGTGACGACAAGTCGGTATTGCCCGCCGAGATTTCGCTGGTACCGCGATAAATCTCTTCTGCCCCCTGACGCACCGAACCGACCGTTTGCACCAGCGAACGCTGCATTTGTTGCAGGTGGCGGCTCAGTCGCCCAATCTCGCTACGCCCGGTAGGTTCATCCTGCATGGTGAGATCACCGGCGGCAATTTGCTCAATACGCTGCGCGGCATGCTGCAACGGCTGAATGACGGTACGACGCAGAACAATAAACGTCATTAGCGTCAGCACCAGTGCCAGACCAAAAGCGCCAATCATGAATATCATGCCCAGTTGGGTGCGCTGATGAGCCTGTTCGCTTAACTGGTTAGCGCGCGCCATGCGCAGTTCAATCGCCTTCAGCAGGACCTTATTGTAACTGGCATCCAGTTGTCTTGCGTGTTCGCTTTCGTGGTTGATGATCGCTTCGAACATGCCGTTTCTGGCGTACTTGAGCATCGGTTGCATTCCCGCTATATAGGCTTTGAAACTGCTCTCCAGTTCGCCATCCAACGCTTCATCCGCAGGGGTTTTCACCTTGCGCGCCATGTAAATAGTAAACCCTTCTTCAGACTGCTTAATACGCTTTTCCGCCGCCGCAATGTTGGCTTTCATGTCATCCATTTCAGCAATTCGGCTCGCCGCGCCGGCATGAATCATGTTGATTCGCGCGGTACGCAGGTGGTTCGAACTGTTCGATAATCCCATGCGGACCTGGATCTCATCCGTCACATCCCGCTGATCGCGGTCAGCCTGCATGAGAAAGTAGCCCGCCAGACCGGAGCTCAGCGCGAACAGTAAAAGGATGCCACCGAGAATGGAGGAAAACAGCGGAACCAGCCTGATGTGATGCAGAAAGCCCAGCTTATGTGGTGCTTGCATCGATGATGTGTTGTCCATGACCGTCGACTCTCTTGTAGGATTAATGCGTAATACGCGCCCGTAAGATAGTCATCGGCATTCCGCGAATTTTACTTACCGGGAAAAGCGCCGTTTTCGTCACAGTTTGACAACATTTATGTTAAAAAATGGAAAGCGCCAGCGGTGATTTCCGCTGGCGGATGAATCAGTTATCGCCGAAATGGATAACGGTACGGATGGATTTACCTTCGTGCATCAGGTCAAACGCGTCGTTGATTTGCTCCAGCGGCAAACGATGGGTAATGAACGGATCCAACTGGATTTTCCCGGCCATTGCCTCTTCCACCATGCCCGGTAACTGGGTGCGCCCTTTGACGCCGCCAAACGCGGAACCACGCCAGACCCGGCCTGTCACCAGCTGGAACGGGCGAGTTTTAATTTCCTGGCCCGCCCCGGCAACACCAATGATGATGCTCTCGCCCCATCCTTTATGGCAGCATTCCAGCGCCGCACGCATCACGTCGACGTTACCGATACATTCGAAGCTAAAGTCGACACCACCGTCGGTGAGCTCAACAATCACCTCCTGGATCGGTTTGTCATAATCTTTCGGATTAATGAAGTCGGTTGCGCCCATTTCAGCCGCCAGTTTGAATTTTTCCGGGTTGGTATCGACAGCAATAATACGCCCCGCTTTCGCCTGTACAGCGCCCTGAATCACCGCCAGGCCGATCCCGCCAAGGCCAAACACGGCAACGGTATCGCCCTCTTTGACTTTCGCGGTGTTATGCACGGCACCTATGCCCGTAGTGACGCCACACCCCAGCAGACAAACCTTATCCAGCGGGGCTTGCGGGTTGACTTTCGCCAGTGAGATTTCCGCACATACGGTGTATTCGCTGAAGGTACTGGTACCCATGTAGTGATAGATTGGTTCGCCATTGTAAGAAAAACGAGTGGTGCCATCCGGCATCAGACCTTTTCCCTGAGTGGCGCGCACGGCCTGACAGAGGTTGGTCTTCCCGGATTTACAGAATTTGCACTCTCCGCATTCGGCGGTATACAGCGGGATAACATGGTCGCCCGGCTTCAGACTGGTCACGCCTTCGCCGACGTCGACCACTACACCGCCGCCTTCATGTCCCAGTACCGCCGGGAACACACCTTCCGGATCGTCACCAGACAGCGTAAACGCGTCAGTGTGGCAAACCCCGGTGTGGGTAATTTTAACCAGAACTTCGCCTTTTTTCGGCGCTGCGACGTCAATCTCAACAATTTTGAGCGGCTGACCGGGGCCAAACGCGACTGCTGCACGTGATTTCATCTGTCTCTTCCCTTTATTGCGAGGTGATAGGTTTATTTTAGATAAGCGCGAAGAAGGTGGCCGATTTCAGCCATACGCACGGCGCGCTGGTCAGGAGTGGTTTCACCACTCACCAGCTCATCTTTCAGGTGGATCTCAACCATTTCGCCCATTAAACCGTTGGACGCACCGCGGACCGCAGCGATTTGTTGCAGGATAGCCAGGCAAGGTTCGCCAGACTCCAGCGCACGCTCCAGGGCATCCACCTGCCCCCGAATGCGCCTGACGCGAGTCAGAATACGTTTTTTATCTTCAGGTGAATGCGGCATAGCCCCCCCTTAATACTATAGGGGGGTATACTATCAGAGTTTTAATCGCAGGAGGGAAAAAAAGCGTTTTCTATTTAGTGAGCGTTAAATTTCACTGTTTCAGCCTTTAAAGGCGGGTTTACCTATGTACCTTTCGTTCATCACCGGCGAAAACCATACTTTAGCCCTGTTTTAATTTGGGTTATGTAGATTTATCTCATGCCAGAAATATCAATTTTGCAGATATCTAAAACTGCGCTGGAATATGTTTTATTTCCTTCAGATGCCCATTCAGTATTGTAATGTAGCCTCCGGCTTTTAATGCCGAGAGCACGTTCATCACTGCGGAACGAGAAAGCCGGGTTTTTCCGCGGATATAATTCTCGGCGGTAATCGACTCTCTCAGTGTTTGCGGTTTGCTCATGAGCTCGAAAAGCTGATAGCGAACCTGCTCAAATACGGTGGGTGAGACGAGCTTAAACAGTACCTCTGCGGCCATGCTGGCGATCAGTTGCAGATGTCTGGCATAGGGTTCCCACAGGTTGTGTTCTGTCAGCAGCGCGTATAAATCCTCTTTATTCAACGTGGCGATTTCAGCCGGCTCAATAACGCGAAGGATATGTATTGATCGGGAGGACTCATGTACCGGGATGATCCCACGTAGTGTCGGGGCTTCGATAAGTTCGATAAGAATATCATCGGGCTGCCGGTAAAGTGAGAGCGCCCCCTTACGAATAATATAACAATCAGGCTGGTGAGCAGCGCTGATGGTAATGCGCTTACCAACAGGGCACTGCTGATAGCGCAGGTGCGAATCAAGTGTATCCAACAATATCGTCAAATAGGGCGATTCAACGCGCGTGCTTATGGGCCCCGCCATCTCTACTGGATTGAATGTGCTCTTCATTTTTTATTTTTACCAACCTACGTACACATGCCACTATGATAGCAGAAAATGGCTATCACGGTAAAAACATGGTTGCAAAAATGACACAAAACAGTATCCATCTAAAAATAATTTCGTAGATATTGTTAATGCAATGTATGTTTAATATAGATTATCCGCATACTTAATATTGTATATTACATTGTTAATAATTAATTAAATTCAAATAAAATTAACAGCTTATAATTCAAACCAAAATTTGAAGTACAAATATGGACCATAAAACAATAGACCTCCATTATAATGGGGCATAAATTATGACACCTAAAGCTACTATAATATAGTAGTAATAGTCCCTTTTATTATTCCATAGTTATTTTACACAAAGACGAGTGCGACACTCTGATGGAGCTATAAATGAAATTTAATAAATTAATAGCTGCTGGCACAATTCTGGCGGTGAATTTAGTTAATCTACCGCACGCCTTCGCAGCAAATACCATTACTTTTAACGGTAATATTACAGATGCAACATGCGACGTTTCTCTGGAATATAAAGGCGCCGCTGTTGGAACGGCTGGTACAGGTACAATTGCCCTGGACGAAGTTTCAAAAACAGCGCTGGCTGGTGCAAACTCCTCTGCAGGCCAGGTACCGTTCTTTATTGTGGCTGAAAACTGCACCCTGGGTACGCCTGCAAAAACCAAAGTGGCGGCCAACTTTAAAAGTGCTAACGGTGACAACCAGGGCTATCTGAATAATACAGCGTCAACTGATGCAGCGACAAATGTTCAGTTCCGCCTGTTGGATTCGAATCGTAGCACAATTAAAGTGAACGACCCAGGTCAGTCAACCACGTCACAATTCACCGCTATTGACACTGAAGCAGGTGGTAAAACCCGGATGCCCTATTTTGTTGAATATGTATCGGCAGCCGGTTCTGCAACTGCGGGGTCAGTCGTCAGCACTGTGGATTATGAGCTGATGTATCAGTAATCACTTATTTTATTTCCCTGGTTAAACCTTAGGTATTTTGTATGTTATTTTTCAGTAAAAAGGCAGCAACAGTATATTGCGCCCTTAGTGCTGGCATGATGATGAGTCAGCCAGGTCACGCCAGTATTGTTTTGGATGGAACCAGAGTCATATACCAGGGAAGTAAAAGTCAGGTTACGCTCAGCCTGACAAATAAAAACGCCAGACCTGTATTAATTCAGAGTTGGATCGATACGGGGAATGAGAACACGTCACCCGAAAAAATATCCGTCCCTTTCGTGATCACTCCGCCGATCAATCGGGTAGACTCGAATAAGGGCCAGACGCTGCGTATCAGCTATACCGGGGTTCCAGCGCTCCCTACTGACAAAGAGTCAGTGTTTTGGCTCAATGTTCTTGAGGTCCCGGCAAAAGATAAGAACAGTGACGACATCAAACAGAAACTCAATGTTGTCTTTCGCACGCGTATTAAACTTTTTTACCGCCCTGAAGGGTTAGAAGGTAAAAGCAGTGATGCACCAGAACAATTACACTGGCAATTAAATGGTAAAAATGCCACGGTGCAAAACAGCTCAAAATATAACGTCACTATTTTTAGTGTTAACTTTAAAGACAAGAACATCACATCTGAAACTGCCGGTAAAATGCTGGCACCGGGTGAAACAAAACAATTCCCTTTGAACAATACGGGCAATATTGATGGGTTATCTTTTAGCACAATCAATGACTATGGAGCGCTCATTGATCATAAAGCGAAACGCTAACGCCTTTTGAGGGTAGATCGTGTGTCTATTTCAAATAAATTTCTCCCCGGATTCTATCTCTGTTGCTTTTCTACAGTTATATTGTCTTTCTCATTTAGCGCTATCGCTAATAACACTGAGAACCATTCTGGGGAGGATAAGTCTGTCTCATCTGAAGAGACTGCTGCTGAATTTGACACACAACTTTTGCGCCAGGACAGGGCAAATCAAATCGATGTAAATCGCTTCACCTACGGCTCAAATGTTATCCCCGGAAAATACCTTATCGATATCATTGTAAATGGTTCTCAAATTTCACATGAAGAGGTCACTTTTACTGAAGTCGATAAATACCGGGCTGAGGCCTGTTTAACGCCGAAAATCATTCAGTTGATTAAACTTAATATGGACAGAGTACCAAAAGATTCGCGCAGCGAACTGTCTAACCCCGCAGCATGTTCTGACCTCTCCCAACTCTTGCCAAATGCCACCGTACATTTTGATGCGGATAAGCAGCAACTTAATATTGAAATACCACAAATCTACCTTCAGCACACGGCGCAAGGAAGTGTTGATCCGTCACTTTGGGACAGTGGTGTTCCGGCACTGATGCTCGGCTATTATGTCAATGGCTATGACTCCCGCTACAATAATGCCGACACGGCACGTTCGCTCTATTCTTCGTTAAATGCCGGGCTAAATATTGGTAATTGGTACTTTCGCCACAATGGCTCTTATTCCTGGACACCGGAACAGGGCGGCGGCTATCAAAGTAGCAATAGCTATGTACAACGCGATGCCGAGTTTGTTCATGGTCATCTTTATCTTGGTCAATATTTTACCTCAGGCCAGATGTTTAATTCGGTTTCGTATACCGGCGCACAACTGGCCAGCGACGACAGAATGTTACCCGCCTCTCAGCGCGGATACGCGCCGGAAATCCGAGGGGTCGCGAAGACGAATGCTAAAGTGACGATACGTCAGTCTGGCCATATTTTGTATCAGACCACCGTGACACCGGGAGCGTTTCTGATCGATGATCTCGGGCAGACAGGGTATGGCGGCGATCTGGATGTCACCGTCGAAGAAGCGGACGGTAGCACCCAGCAATACTCAGTGCCTTATTCGTCTCTGGCGCAATCACTGCGTCCGGGGACCCAGCAATTCACTGCAACGGTTGGCAAGCTTCGCGACTACAACGCCGCTGAAATGCCGTTGTTCTATGAAACAACCTACATGCGCGGCTTAACCAATATCCTGACTGCCTATACGGGCTTACAGTACAGTCAGCACTATCAGGCTGTCCTGCTGGGGGGAGCAATAGGTACGAGAGCGGGGGCGATCAGCGCGGATGTCACTCAATCGACGAGTCAGATCGGCGGCAAGATCGGTAATCCGATGGGGCAAAGTTATCGACTGAGTTACAACAAACTGTTTGATGCGACAAACAGTAACATCACGATTGCTGCCTATCGTTATTCCAGCTCCGGTTATATGGATTTTCAAACCGCCATGAGTACACGCGACGCAATGAATAATGGCAGCGATCCGGATAGCGTCTCCCGTTCTAAAAATCAGTTCTCATTAAGCTTTAATCAGGGCCTCCCTGCCGGGCTGGGTAACCTTTATGTCAGCTCATCAATGCAAAACTACTGGAATAACAACGAGGGTTACAACACCCAGTATCAGTTGGGGTATTCCAATAACTATAAGCTGCTGAACTACAGCATTAACGCCAGCCGAAACAAAGCGGGAAACGGAAATGATCAAACCACCTGGTATCTGACGTTTTCCATGCCGTTAGGCATGGGTAATGGTACAGGAATGCCTTATCTGAGCATGCGCTATAACCAGGACAGTGCCGGCGGACGTGGTCAACAGGCAAACCTTTCTGGCTCGTTCGGTGAAGACAATAAATACGGCTACAACGTTAGCGGTGCGCATGATGACAATTCGGGAAGCTCTGGCAGCGTCAGCGGAACCTGGGAGGGAAGCAAGGCAACGATGAACGGTAGCTACAGCACCGGTAAAGGCTATAGCAGTACCTCCGTCGGGATGTCCGGGGGGATGGTCGTCCACTCGGGTGGGGTTACTTTCTCGCCTTACAGCAGCGATAACTATGCCCTGATTGAAGCAAAAGGGGCAGAAGGTGCCAAAGTCACGGGTTATGCAGGTGCCGTCATTGATGGTTCAGGCTACGCTCTGTCACCGTCACTGGTCCCCTATCAGGAAAATCGGATAGGTATTAACCCTGAAGGCTCTGATTTGGGCGTTGACTTTGAAAACACGGCGCAGAATGTTGTTCCGCGTTCAGGATCGGTGGTCAAAGTAAAATTTGCTACCCATACCGGCACGCCGGTGCTGATTACCACAAGCTGGCAGGGAGAGCCGCTCCCCTTTGGCGCCGACATTTTTGATGATGAAGACACGCACGTGGGTGCGGTGTCCCAGGGCGGAGTTATTTACGTTAAAGTCAGTAAGCAAAAAGGAACATTGCTCGTGAAATGGGGTGAGAACGCGAATAATCAATGTCGTGTCCCTTATTCCCTTAATCCAGATAATTCCAGCGCGAAAGGTAAAAACGCGATCCAGCGTTTTACTGCCGTATGCCAAAAGGTGTAGCTATGTCTTTTTTGAAATATCTATTTATTCTTTTTTTCTTCCATATTGCCTCGGCCTCGGCCTCGGCCTATGTAGTTAAATGCGACCCATCAACAAGCTCCACCAATAATTATAACCAATGGTCGACGATGCATCAGCCCTTTAATCTAACCTCACCAGGGGCGACCATTACCTTAGGGGCTAATATCCCCGACTGGCACACCATTTATTCTGTAAACGCGATTATTGGCATTGATACAGGAAACTGTAACTCCGTTGTCAGCACGTATTATGCTTTTCTGAACAACGCACAGCCTGTAGGCTCCATAAACGGCTATGACATTTATAGCACCAATATTTCTGGTATTGGCATTTCTGTTTCAGCACCCGATGTCGTCGGGAAAAATGCTGTGAACGCTTATCCTAAAGCACTTTTTTATACCCGGGATATTCTAGGCCTCCAGTTTGAAGCAGATATAAAGTACTGGAAAATTCCTGGCACTATTCCCGCCTATAACGGCCCGGTCACCATTACCGGACCCGACACCGCCGTTTTATATATGTCCTCGGGTAGCACCTTTACCAGTTCGAACCCCGACCGGATAGTCAGTGACGATAAGGCCTATATTAGTGGGTCGCGAATTTTAACCATTACCATGACCTTTCAGTCTGGCACCTGCAATATACAAGGGGACAATGTTAAGGTGGATATGGGCGATTCAACCGCACCTTTCCCCTGGAAGGATGCCAGTTTCAATTTGATATGCCCGAATGCGATGGGATATGATGGAATGACGAACTCCAAATCGACCTATACTTATCCCTATAATATTGACCCCAAGTCAGAACTTTCACCTAATTCCCCAAACGGAAAAGTGCAGATCAGTATAGCGCCTTACACCCAAGTGGTGGATGCCAACAGAGGGATTATCGCGCTCGACGGCACAGGTGCCCAGGGCTATGGGATACAACTGGCCTGGGGTGATTACACCACGCAGAATTCACAAGAACCGTTAAACCCCGTCGTCTTAAACAGTTATGTTGCTGCCAATACGCTTAACCCCAACTTCAGTGCGGATGATACCCCTGTAGGGGGGAACGGATTCCACGGTTCAGATAACACCATAAAGATGGCGGCGCGGTATATTCGTACCGCCGGTAATTCAGCACCAGGCCCTGCCAACGCCGTGGTACAGGTTATCGCTAATTACCAGTAATAGTGACCCTTTTAACAGTGAGCCTGGCGAACAGAATAAAAGCTCTAAAGCGAGTTTATTAGGTAACAATACGCGTCGTCGCGTGTCGGAGTTAATTTTTTACTACGCAATGTTAATAACATGAGATATTTAAAACTGATGTGGCAATCCACTGAGATTGCCAGCCATCGCATTATTAGGTCTATTTTCACGTTGGCTATGCTGGTTCTTTTTTTGAATGTAGCATCAGCGTCGGCGACGGTTATTCACTGCGAATCCCAACCCCGCGCGATAACGCGTTATCACGCGTGGCCTGAAATCTATAAGGCAACCGAGGTCAATGTTGATAACATTCGCATGTCATTGCCGTTGCCACTGTCTGAGTGGGCCGTTATTTATACGGCTGAGAATCACGTTATTGATCTCGATGTTGGGGTTTGCGACATCGACGGACTCTCTCCTCGCTTTACCCTGCTCACGGCTACACCTGCTATTGCCCATCAGGGGAATGACTATATTTATGCGACTAACGTTCCGGGGATTGGGATATCTGCGGCGGAGTCATTTCGTGCGCGATACCACTCGTTACAACCTTATCCCCTTACGGATAGGTGGGATGAAGCGACGCCCTACACTCACCTTTATGCCACGATAAAATACTGGAAAATTCCCGGGCAAAATATTCCATCTGACGCGGGCGCCCTGACCGTAATCGGTCCGGAAGTGGGAATGGTTTATGAGAAATCGGGATACTCTTTTACCAGCTCAGAAACCAACAGAATTACCCGGGAGGGTCGTGCCTATATTAATTACAGGCGCCGGAAGCGTTCCCCGCGCCTGTATAGTCACGCTAGCGTTTACGCGGCATCATGCGCAGCAGCGTGTTGTCCTTCCAGAAATAGTGGTGCAGTAGCGCGGCGGCGGCATGCAACGCAATCACAAAATAGCCCAGATTGGCCAGCGTGATGTGCCAGGATTTCAGCGTATCCACCAGGTCAAAGTTCCCTTCTGCCGCGTGCGGCATCACCAGACCAAAGGCCATCCACGGATTACCACGGTTGTACATCATCACCATGCCGATCAATGGCAGCGCGATGAACAGCAGATAAATCACCAGGTGCCCAAGATGCGCCAGTCCGGTCATCATCGGCTTCGGTTTGGGCACGATGGGAGGAGCCGGATATTTCAGCCTGATCAGCAGACGCGCCACCATCAGCACCAGAATCGCTATCCCACTAGAAACGTGAATCATATTAATGAGGGGACGATCGCTGCGAGGAAAAAAGCCCCGAAACTCCATCGCACAGTAAGCGACAATCACCAGTAAAAAGACCAGCCAGTGGATGCCAATTTGCAGGCTTGAGTACTTATTGCCCATAACACTTCCTGAGTAAAAAACAATAAAGCGACAACATAGCGATCTTTCCTTAAAAATTCATTAACTTTTCTACGCCGCATTTCAGACAGTTAGGGTTAACGGCAAGATGTGCGATTGCTCACCCCGGCATCCTGGACTATGCCTGGTAGGGAAAAAAGAATGTCCGCTACATCCTCACAGGAGTTAATCATGAGTAAAATTGGCATTAACGGTTTTGGTCGTATTGGTCGCCTGGTGTTGCGTCGGTTACTCGAAGTCAAAAGCGATGTTGATGTGGTCGCGATCAACGACCTCACCTCCCCTAAAATCCTTGCCTATCTGCTAAAGCATGACTCTAACTATGGTCCGTTCCCCTGGAGCGTAGACTTTACCGAAGACGCGCTGATTGTTGACGGGAAAACGATCGCGGTTTATGCAGAAAAAGACGCCAAAAATATCCCGTGGAAAGCGAAAGGAGCGGAAGTCATTATTGAATGCACCGGCTTTTATACCTCAACTGAAAAGTCTCAGGCGCATATCGATGCTGGCGCGAAAAAAGTGCTGATCTCTGCGCCGGCTGGCGATATGAAGACCATTGTCTACAACGTTAACGATGACACGCTGAATGCCAGTGATGTGATTGTTTCGGTGGCTTCCTGCACCACCAACTGCCTGGCGCCGATGGCGAAAGCGCTGCACGACAACTTTGGTATTAAAGTGGGCACCATGACCACCATTCACGCCTACACCGGCACGCAGTCACTGGTGGACGGTCCGCGTGGCAAAGATCTGCGCGCATCGCGTGCGGCCGCTGAAAACATCATTCCGCATACCACAGGCGCGGCAAAAGCAATTGGTCTCGTTATTCCGGATCTCAGCGGCAAGCTGAAAGGTCATGCTCAGCGCGTGCCGGTGAAAACCGGTTCTGTCACTGAACTGGTGTCGATTCTGGCTAAGAAAGTGACGGCGGAAGAGGTTAACAACGCGCTGAAGAAAGCCACGCACGATAATGAATCTTTTGGCTATACCGATGAAGAAATTGTCTCTTCAGACGTTATCGGTTCGCACTTTGGTTCTGTGTTTGATGCCACCCAGACCGAAATTACCGAGGTGGGCGATCTGCAACTGGTAAAAACCGTGGCCTGGTACGACAACGAATACGGATTCGTGACGCAACTGATCCGTACCCTTGATAAGTTCGTCAAACTTTAAGCGTAAAGGCGGAGTGAAACCTCCGCCCTGCTTTGCCGATCAGGACTGCAAATAAACCACCTGGGTTTGCAGATACTCGTTCAGCCCGTGCTTGCCGTCTGCGCCGCCAATCCCCGACTTACGCCATCCCGCGTGGAAGCCCTGCATTGCTTCAAAGTTCTCGCGATTAATATAAGTCTCACCAAACTTCAGCCCTTTAATGGCTTTCATCGCGACGTTGAGATTCTGCGTATAAATAGACGATGTCAGGCCGTAATCACTGTCATTAGCCATCGCGATAGCCTCCTCCAGCGTATTGAAGACCACCACAGGCAGCACAGGGCCAAAGGTCTCTTCGTGCATGATGGCCATCTCCTGGCGAACATCCAACAGCAATGTTGGCGGATAGAAGTAACCTTTGCCCTCAACGGCTTTGCCGCCGAGCGCCACCCGCGCCCCCTCCTGTACCGCCCTCGCCACTTTCTGCTCCACACGTTGCAGGGCCGCGGCATTGATCAGCGGCCCCATGGCGATATCGTTACGCTCGCCTGGATTTCCGAACTGTACCGCTTTCAGGGCTTCGCCCAGGCGGTTCACGAACAGGTCATAAATCCCTTTTTGTACGTAGACACGCTCCGCGCAGTTACAAACCTGTCCGGTATTGATGACCCGGGAATCCACAATCGCTTTGACCGCCAGTTCAAGATCGGCATCATCCATCACAATCGCTGGCGCCTTGCCACCCAACTCCAGGCACACTTTGGTGATATTTTTCGCCGCAGTCGCCATAATCTTTTCACCTGCTGCCACGCTGCCGGTCATGCTGACCATCGCCACTTTCGGGTTACCGGCCAGTTCCTGGCCGACGGTTTCACCACGCCCCAGCACCAGGTTAAACACACCACGCGGCAGACCAATCTCATCAACAATTTTGGCAAACGCAATCGCGTTATTGGGCGTGAATTCGCTGGGTTTAATCACGATGGTGTTCCCGGTCAACAGGGCCGGAGCCAGCTTACGGGCGATCAGGAAGAACGGAAAATTCCACGGCAGGATCCCGGTGGTGACCCCCAGCGCGCGCTTAAACAGCAAGATATTCTCGCCAGGGCGATCGCTTTGCAGAATTTCGCCTTCATAGCGACGAGCCCACTCCGCCATATAGTCGAGATAGTCGGCAGTAAAAGAGACTTCCACCTCGGCCAGTTGCTGAATTTTTCCTCCTTCAGCCACAATTAAGGCACTGATTTCGCCAGCACGTTCACGGATCCCGGCGGCAATTTTGCGCAGCCAGCCAGCACGAACGATCGCTGGCAGCGCTTCCCACTCAGCCTGCGCACGGTCCGCTGCTGCAATGGCTTTGCGCGCGTCTTCTGCACGACCATCAGGAATACGCGAAATCACCTCTTCCGTCGCCGGGTTGATGACATCAATCCAGGCATCCTCGTGCCAGGTCACAAACTGTCCATCGATATACATAGGATGTTGTACGGGTACTGACATGCGCTACTCCTGTGATTGAATTGTTTTTAACAAGTGAAACTATTGTTAATAAATATCAATCATGCCTCGGCGATCCCGGCTGGTGTCGTAATTCTGTGAACTGCTTCATAAAAGAGAGGGGTCAGGCTGGGGAGAACGAAAACGCAGGCATTTTTGTTTTGCCCGTTTGAGAGAAAATACTCCCAAACGGGCAGGTGTTAGCGTAACGAACGGTGGTTCATCGCCTCATTCAGCGCCGCATCCTGTTGCAGGATCTGCCACGCGGCCTCGACCTCCGGCGGAAAATCCACATGCACAATGAAGTCACGCCCCCGAGGTCCATAGCCGGTGTCATCATTGCGCAAGCGCGGGATTTCGCCCACCACCAGCGCTAAATAGCGATCGATGCTCCACAGGCCGCCAGGGTCATTAGCAAATACAATATCGTCCTCCTGCTGACACAAGACAGGCGTAAATCCTGGATGGCTCAGCCAGCGCGGTGCGTCCGGATCGTCACGGGTTACCCGGCGAAAGGTCGCTACGGTACGCCGTTGCATCGTAGGATCCTGTACCACAATGGCCGTGTTAATCGGTGTTGCGGCCTGCGCGATCATTTGCGCGCTAAAACGGGCGTTCTCTCCGCAGTTAGTTGACTGATCTTCCAGCCAGATTTTGTCTGCGGGAATGTGCCAGAACTGCCGGGCAATATCCGCCAGGATGGCGGCTTCGGCGCGTCCGGTCGTCTGGATCGTGTTGTAACGGGGATGTTGGGCAACGGCGGCATACAGGAAGGTCGTGGAGTGACCAATCCCACCAGCGATCAGCAGCGGAACCTCTTGCTGTTGGGCTATCTGGCAGGCCGCGTCAATTGTCGGGATGACGGCATTGCCCGCCAGTACCACGCAGTCTGCCGGGTAAGCAGGCCCGCCGCAGAAATCATCCTGCGCCAGCCACTGCCCCACCGTGTTGATCGCCTCAAGGGTGGTGGCGGAAAGTCTCGGGAACGGTTGCATCATTAAGCTCCTCCTCTTATTTCAGCAGAGTACCGCACCCACGCTGAATAAACAGTAGATCTCTCTGAAAGGCTGATGATTGATATTTCGACGCTTTTTTTGTCATCTCAGTGAAATAACACAAAACGTCTAAAAATCGGGCGGTTGCACCTGCACATTATCCTGTTTAATTATCAGAATATGAATAATTAACGTCATTTATTCTGCAATTACAGAAAATCATCCTGGCAAAATGCTCTCTTTTTAGCCCATTACGGCGTGCCTCCTCTTGTTAAATGTTACTAACACACCTAGTTTGATTAACAATTCCACAACCTTTTAACGTAACAGGTTGCACCTGCCGCACTGCCAGGTGACACCTTTTTTGTTCTCTGGCGGAGGTTTACAGTTAATGACGACCCATGAAAGCAGTACGGTTATTCTGAAGAAAAATAAGAAGGTACTTGTCGCCAGTCTGACCGGCAGTGCGATTGAGTGGTTCGATTACTTTCTGTATGGCACCGCGGCTGCGCTGGTGTTTAACAAGATTTTCTTCCCGATGGTTGACCCGGTAATCGGTCTGATCCTCTCGTACCTCTCCTTCTCGTTGACCTTTTTTATTCGCCCGATTGGCGGGGTAATTTTCGCCCACATCGGCGATCGCATCGGGCGTAAGAAAACGCTGGTGCTGACGCTTTCCCTGATGGGCGGCGCGACGGTGATGATCGGTCTACTGCCCACCTATGAGATGATCGGTATCTGGGCCCCCATTCTGCTTATCCTGATGCGCATCATTCAGGGGATGGGCATTGGTGGCGAATGGGGTGGCGCACTCCTGCTGGCCTATGAATACGCGCCGGAAAAACGCAAAGGCTTCTTCGGCAGTATTCCGCAGGCGGGCGTGACTATTGGCATGCTGATGGCGACGTTTATCGTCTCGCTGATGACCCTGTTTAGCGAGGAAGATTTCCTCTCCTGGGGCTGGCGTATTCCCTTCCTGCTGAGCTCCGTGCTGGTGCTGTTAGGACTGTGGATCCGTCGGGATATCGATGAAACGCCAGACTTCAAAAAGGTCAAAGCGACGGGTCAGGTTGCCAAAGCACCGCTGCGCGATACGCTGACTCATCACTGGCGTGAAGTGCTGATTGCCGCAGGTTTGAAGGTGGTGGAAACCGCGCCGTTCTATATTTTCTCGACCTTTGTGGTCAGCTATGCCACCAGCACACTGAGTTATCAGAAGTCCCAGGTGCTGGAAGCCGTCACCGTGGGTGCACTGATTGCTACGGTGATGATCCCGCTGATGGGGCTGCTGTCGGACAAAATTGGCCGCAAACGGATGTATGCCATCAGCGTCGCCCTGCTTGGCCTGTTTATCGTGCCATGGTTCCTGCTGCTGAATACCGGCACCACCTGGGGCATTATGCTGGCGACCATCGTGATGTTCGGCGTGCTGTGGGCACCGGTCACCGCCGTGCTGGGAACGCTGTGCTCGGAAATTTTCAGCGCTAACGTTCGCTACACCGGCATCACCCTCGGTTACCAGATTGGCGCAGCGCTGGCGGGCGGTACCGCTCCCCTCATCGCTACCGGGTTGCTGGCGAAATATGACGGCGACTGGGTGCCCGTGGCGTGGTATCTGCTTACCACCGTGGCGATATCCCTGGTTGCCATTTTCTTTGCCAGTCGGGTGAAACGTAGCCCGGCGATCAACGCTCAGCCTAACGAATTGTAATCCCTTCGCGGCCAGATCCTCTGGCCGCTTCTGTAACAATACGGTACAGACTCGAACGTCTCACCTGCGTCCGATGGCGCTGCGCTTATCGGGCCTACGGACAATATATTGCCATCCGGTACTGAATTACCCGCTAATCTGCTCCATCGCCTGCAGGATACGTTTATCCGAAATGGGATACGGCGTTCCCAGCTGTTGGGCAAAATAGCTGACCCGCAATTCTTCAATCATCCAGCGGATCGCTTTCACCTCCTCGTCTTCGCGTCGCGCCGGCGGCAGCTTGTTGAACCACTGCTGCCAGGCCTGCTGTACGCTTTCGACTTTCAGCATCTGCGCGCGATCGCGATGGGGATCAATCGCCAGTTTCTCAAGACGTTTTTCAATCGCCTGCAAGTAACGCAGCGTATCGCCAAGACGACGGAAGCCGTTGCCGGTGACAAATCCGCGATACACCAGTCCGCCCATCTGCGCTTTGATGTCGGAAAGCCCCAGCGCCATCGTCATGTCCACGCGCCCCTTCAGGCGTTTATTGATGTTAAAGACGGCGGTCAGGATCTGTTCGACCTGCTTCGCAATCTCCACAACCGTCTCATTCAGCTCGGCACGAACCTTCTCATGCAGCGCGGCAAAACCCTCTTCCGTCCAGACCGGACCACCGTTAGCATCAATCAGCTTATCCACGCCGCAGGAAATGCAGTCGTCAATCAGCTCCAGCACTTTGCCGTACGGGTTGAAGTACAGACCCAGCTTGGCTTTATTCGGCAGCTTCTCGTGCAGATATTTGATCGGCGACGGGATGTTCAACAGCAACAAACGGCGTAAGCCAGACCACATCGCCTGCTGTTGCTCCAGCGGATTATCAAAGAGTTTGATCGCCACGCTGTCGCGCTCATCCACCAGCGCAGGCCACGCTTTGACTTTGTAATTGCCACGTTTTTGCTCGTAGCTTTCCGGCAGTTGCCCAAAACTCCAGATGTGCAACCCGCTCTGTTCAATGCCATCATCGGCCACCGCCGAGAGCGTCTCCTGCACTTTTCCTTTCAGCCGGTCTTTTAGCTCCTGTAGCGAGCGCCCTTCCTCCAGCTTCTTGTTTTTATCATCCACCACCCGGAAGGTGATTTTCAGATGATCGGGCACCTGATCCCAGTGCCAGTCCTCGCGGTCAACCGTCACGCCAGTCATCCGACGCAGCTCACGCTCCAGCGCGTCCAGTAGCGGCAGCTCCAGTGGCGTCACGCGGCCTAAAAACGCCTCGGCATAGTTCGGGGCCGGAACAAAGTTACGCCGCACCGGCTTCGGCAGCGATTTAATCAGCGCAATCACCAGTTCGCGACGTAAGCCCGGGATCTGCCATTCAAAACCATTTTCGTCGACCTGATTCAACAACGGCAGCGGAATATGTACCGTCACCCCGTCCGCATCCGCCCCCGGTTCAAACTGATAGCTCAACCGCAGTTTCAGCGAGCCCTGATGCCAGAAGTTCGGGTAATCCAGCTTGCTGATGTTGTCCGCGCCCTCTTTGATCAACATGCTCTTTTCAAAATTGAGCAGGTCCGGCGTCTCGCGGGTGGTCTTCTTCCACCAGTTATCAAAGTGACGGGCAGAAATGACATCATGGCTGATGCGCTGGTCGTAGAACTCGAACAGCGTCTCGTCGTCCACCAGAATGTCACGGCGACGCGATTTATGCTCCAGTTCTTCCACTTCGGCACGCAGTTTGAGGTTTTCGCGGAAGAAAGCATGACGCGTCTGCCAGTCGCCCTCCACCAGCGCATGGCGGATAAACAGTTCACGGCACAGCGCAGGATCAATCTGGCTGTAGTTCACCTTACGCGCTGCGACGATCGGCAGACCGTAGACGGTCACCTTTTCCGTCGCCATCACCGCGCCCTGCGCCCGCTCCCAGTGCGGTTCACTGTACGAGCGTTTAATCAGATGCTGAGCGACCGGTTCCACCCACTCGGGATCGATGCGTGCTGCAATGCGCCCCCACAGACGGCTGGTTTCCACCAGCTCCGCGACCATTGCCCACTTCGGCGGCTTCTTGAACAAGCCGGAACCGGGGAAAATCGAAAAACGGGCATTACGCGCGCCGGTATATTCCTGCTTATCGGCATCTTTCATGCCAATATGCGACAACAGCCCGGTCAGTAGCGCAATATGGATCTCGCGGTATTCCGCCGGTTCGCTGTTCACCGGAATACCCAGCTCTTTTACCACCTGACGCAGTTGGGTGTAGATATCCTGCCACTCACGCACGCGCAGATAGTTCAGATAGTCGGTCCGGCACAGGCGACGAAAC
Organism: Citrobacter sp. RHB20-C16; assembly: GCF_013890155.1. Taxonomy (NCBI): domain Bacteria; kingdom Pseudomonadati; phylum Pseudomonadota; class Gammaproteobacteria; order Enterobacterales; family Enterobacteriaceae; genus Citrobacter; species Citrobacter sp. RHB20-C16. Next base: position 2,568,555 of record NZ_CP057630.1, read on the forward strand.
GCGTTGGACGACAACGCTTTTTGCTGTTCGCCGAGGTAATTCCACAGATTCACAAAGGCAAGGAAATCGGACTCTTTATCGTGGAAGCGACGGTGTTTTTCATCAGACGCCTGCTGTTTGTCCATCGGGCGTTCGCGCGGATCCTGAATCGACAGCGCCGAGGTAATGATCATCGCCTCGCGCACGCAGCCATGTTTTTGCGCTTCCAGCACCATGCGCGCCAGGCGCGGATCCACCGGCAACTGGCTCAACTGGCGCCCCAACGGCGTCAGTTTATAGACCGTCGCCTGTTCATCAGTGGTAATCGCACCCAACTCTTCCAGCAAACGCACGCCGTCCTGAATGTTGCGCTTATCCGGCGCTTCGACAAACGGGAACGCGGCGATATCGCCCAGCCCCAGCGCCGTCATCTGCAAAATGACCGACGCCAGGTTGGTGCGCAGAATCTCCGGGTCGGTAAACTCAGGACGCGACAGGAAATCATCTTCAGAATAAAGACGAATGCAGATGCCTTCGGATACACGACCGCAGCGCCCTTTACGCTGGTTGGCGGAGGCCTGCGATACGGGCTCGATCGGCAAACGCTGTACTTTGGTGCGGTAGCTGTAGCGGCTGATACGCGCCGTACCAGGGTCGATCACATATTTGATCCCCGGTACCGTCAGCGAGGTTTCCGCCACGTTGGTCGCCAGCACAATGCGCCGCCCGCTGTGCGACTGGAAGACGCGGTTCTGTTCGCTATTCGACAGTCGCGCATACAGCGGCAACACTTCCGTATGGCGCAGGTTGAGTTTATTCAGTGCGTCGGCGGTATCGCGGATCTCGCGCTCACCGCTCATGAAGATCAGGATGTCGCCGGGGCTTTCACGCCCCAGCTCATCTACCGCATCGAAAATGGCCTGCAACTGGTCGCGTTCGGTGTCATCGGCCTCTTCGACGATCGGTCGATAGCGGACTTCCACCGGAAAGGTGCGCCCAGACACTTCAATAATCGGCGCATTGTTGAAATGCTTCGAAAAACGCTCCGGATCGATGGTCGCGGAGGTGATGATAATTTTCAGATCCGGACGGCGCGGCAGCAGTTCTTTCAGATAGCCGAGCAGAAAATCGATATTCAGGCTGCGTTCGTGCGCTTCATCGATAATGATGGTGTCATACTGCATCAGTAGACGGTCCTGCTGAATTTCCGCCAGCAGGATACCGTCGGTCATCAGCTTCACCATCGTGTTATCGCTGACGTGATCGCTAAAGCGCACCTTATAACCAATGCACCCGCCCGGCTCTGTCTGCAGCTCTTCGGCGATACGGTTCGCCACCGTTCGCGCCGCCAGACGACGCGGCTGGGTGTGGCCAATCAGCCCTTTCACCCCACGCCCCAGTTCCATACAGATTTTCGGGAGCTGAGTGGTTTTCCCCGAGCCGGTTTCCCCGGCCACGATCACCACCTGATGGTCGCGAACGGCGTCGAGGATCGCCTGTTTTTTCTGACTGACGGGCAGGTTTTCCGGGTAAGTAATCTCTGGTCGCGCCGCTTCACGTAGCACAACTTTACCTGCTGCCTGTTCAATCTCTTTCGCCATCTCCTGGTAAATGGCTTGTTGTGCATCAGGATTTTTAACCTTCTTCACACCGTGCAGGCGGCGCGAAAAGCGCTGCCGATCGCGCAGCATTAATGAATCTAACTGCTGCTGTAAGGCATGAAAGGATAATTTTTGTTGTTCTGTCATAGCGTTAAAAGGCAGAGCACTGCCTGGTTAAATCTCTTCTAAATGATAGGTATAGAGTACCACATCAGCACATTTTGTGTGTTGTTCAATAAATTCGAACATAGGATTCGATATATTGCGCTTTCTCTGCGACAGGATTGTGAATAAAGTGTCAACAAGCAACGGGGCACAGCCCATTCAAACACCTATAAGGAAACACCCATGAGCAAGGTATTAGTTCTCAAATCCAGTATTCTGGCAGGGTACTCTCAGTCTGGTCAGTTGTCTGATTATTTTGTTGAACAGTGGCGTGAAAAGCACTCTGCTGACGAAATCACCGTCCGTGACCTGGCTGCTAATCCGATCCCGGTACTGGATGGCGAACTGGTGGGTGCCCTGCGCCCGAGCGACGCGCCGTTGACGCCTCGTCAACAGGACGCACTGGCGCTCTCTGATGAACTGATCGCTGAACTGAAAGCACACGACGTGATCGTTATCGCGGCGCCGATGTACAACTTTAACATCCCGACGCAGCTGAAAAACTATTTCGACCTGATTGCACGTGCTGGCGTGACGTTCCGCTACACCGAGAAAGGGCCGGAAGGTCTGGTGACCGGTAAACGTGCGGTGATCCTCTCCAGCCGTGGCGGTATCCACAAAGACACCCCAACTGATCTGATTGCGCCGTACCTGAAAGTCTTCCTCGGCTTTATCGGCATCACCGATGTGAACTTCGTGTTCGCAGAAGGGATTGCCTACGGCCCGGAAGTAGCGTCTAAAGCGCAGTCTGACGCCAAAGCCGCCATCGATAGCGTGGTTGCAGCGTAAGTTCTCCCCCTCCCGCTCCGGCGGGAGGTTTTTTTATCACTTCGCCTGATAACGCAAATATCCCACCACGCCATTACTCGCACCATCACTCGGATGATTCACCCCGTCAGTGACTTCCACGCAGGCAAAATCAAACGGCGACACATTCTCAATGCATGCCACGTTCACGCCATACTGATCCGGACTGGAACGTCGCTGGTGGAAAGTGTAAATCCCACACACTGAACAGAAAAAGTGCCTTGCTGTGCCGGTATTGAAACGATACTCCGTCAGTTTATCCTGCCCTGAGAGAACCGTTATCCCCATCAACGGCGCAGAAACAACCACCGCACCGCGCATCCGACAAAATGAACAGTTACAACGCCGGATGGTATTAAACCCATCGCTAAGTTGAACGGTAAATTTGACAGCCCCGCAGTGACATTGTGCATTTCGTTTTTCAGTCATGGTCAACCTCCGCCTTATGCCTTTTGCGCAATACTGTCCAGGGTCGCCAGCACTTCCGCTGAAAGTGTCAGATCCCCTGCCGCCATGTTTTCATGCAGATGCGTCACTGAAGAGGTACCCGGTATCAGCAAAATATTCGGTGAGCGATGGAGCAACCATGCCAGCGCAACCTGCATTGGCGTTGCATTCAGGCTTGCGGCCACGTCGAAGAGCGTTGAAGACTGTAGCGGCGTAAACCCGCCCAGCGGAAAAAAGGGAACGTAAGCAATGCCGTCTTCCGCCAGCGCGTCGATCAGCGCATCATCCTGACGATGGGCGATATTGTACTCATTTTGCACACAGACCACCTCTGCGATACTGCGCGCTTGCGCCACCTGGCTGGCAGTCACATTGCTCAGACCGATGTGTCTGACCAGCCCCTGCTGCTGAAGCTCAGCCAGCACGCTGAAACTCTCTTCAATGGAACCTTCATGCGGGCCGTGACCCTCGCCCAGCATAATGCGTAAGTTAACGACATCCAGTACATCCAGACCCAGATTGCGCAGATTATCGTGAACCGCCTGCCTGAGTTCCGCTGGTGAGAATGCCGGTAGCCAGGAGGCATCGTCTCCACGGCGGGCACCGATTTTCGTGACAATCACCAGATCGTCCGGATAAGGATGCAACGCTTCGCGAATGATTTGATTGGTAACGTGCGGACCGTAAAAATCGCTGGTATCAATATGATTGACGCCCAGCGCGATCGCTTCCCGAAGCACCGTCAAGGCAACATGACGATCGCGCGGTGGACCAAAAACCCCAGGCCCCGCCAGTTGCATCGCCCCATACCCTATGCGTTTGACCTGCCGGGAACCGAGAGTAAACGTTTCTGTGATGCCGTGACTTGCCATAACTGCCCCTTCTGCTGAATAGCGCGTAAGAAAACAGAGTATAGAAACTTACCCTGCAAATTATTACGCGTCACCCAACAAAAAGGAAAAACCGCAGACGGCAATGTGAAATGATTATTTCCGCAACCACTTCCCGTTAATGCCCTGGACATATTCTCCTGGTTTCGCCCGCTCGACCAGTTTCTGTCCGGCCATTTTCGCCACTTCATCGACCGGGATGTTATGACTCTCGGCCAACTGTTGGTAGCTGGCGCTGCGTGCTTTGTTGATCTCACTGACCAGCGCCAGCGTCTGCGCATCCTGTTTCAGCGCCACCAGATAACCATTGAACGTTTCACCGACCCGGCCCTGGGTTCTGGCCTCATTTAACGTCAGCGCAAAGGCACTGCCACTCAGCAAACTCAGAATGAGCGCCGCCAGAATAAAAGTTCTTTTCATCATCACCTCAGAACAAGTCGCTGCGGGATTTGAGCAGGCTTTCAACATCTTTATCCACTTTGATATGAATCTCATGCTCAATTTTGACGTTCATATTAATGGTGATGGGCTCTTTTGGCGCCGCGACTTCAATGCGCGGCGTACAGCCCGTTACGAACCACAGCGGGAGAAGCGCCAGCATGGCTATCATTGTTTTCATTGGGGTTCCTCACATTCCTTGCCTTGTTGACAGGTTTTTTCCGGCAGCGCCGCGTTTTGTTCAAGCCATGCCTGGAGATTGTCGCCAAAGCGCAGACTGCGCCACAGCGTAAAGACATTCTCTTCGTGGGTATAGTTGAGATTCACCGTACCGACCTTGCCATCCACATGGCTGTTGCCACGAATTTGCGCCTGCATCGTCAATACGCCCAGATTGTCCAGATTGATTTTGGTCCATGAATGGGCAATCTCCATATACCGCAACCAGTTGATGGCCGCCCCTGCTGCCATGTTGTCTTTTACCACCGCATCGGCGGTGTCTTTATCGATGCGCAGCGTCATCGGACCCGGATTGGTTAACCAGCCATCTTTGATAATCCATTTCTCATCATTCAGCCACAGAGGGAGCGCACCGCTCACCGGCCCGGACATGGCAAACTGTTTCGGATTTACTGCGCTGATAAGTTCGCTTGAGGAGATATTTTGCACCCGCACCAGCGCCGGATCGTGCTGCGGCATGCGCAGTTGTTGCATGGAAACCTTACCGCCCAACACATCCACATTCACGTCAGTCAGTAGCAGCGGATCGGCTTCACTCCACGGATAAGCGCCTTCCAGATCGGCGGTGATATTGGTAGCAGTCACCTGGTTGACGACTTCGGCAATGCGTAGCGACACCGGTCCACGCGTGCCCAATTGCCACGCGCCCTCACTAAAGCGGAACGGCAATACAAAATCGACGCCGTTGATCTGGTTATCCGGCATCCAGGCGCTGCCGCCTTTCAAGACGCCGTGACCACCGGCCTCGAATCCTTGTTCTGCCGCTGCCGAAAACGCTACCTGGGCATACAGTTCGCCCTCACGTAATTTCATTTTCCACTCTGGCGGCACCAGCGGCTGGAACACCTCCAGTGACTGTTTTGGCCACCAGGCCTGGCCACGTAAACGTAAGCCATCCCAACGACCGTTTAACCGCACGGGGCCGATCGCCCCGGCATGCAAATCGCCTTTGAACTGAAAAAAAGTTGGATCGCGCCCCTCCACGCTGAACTTGAGCGTTGAGGGCGGCAAAACGCTGCCGCCGGAGAAATGGGTTTCTCCGGCATCGAACGAGAGCGCCCCACTAAACCGGGGATGTGCGGCATCACGCACCCATTCGACCGGTTTATCCATGATTAAACGGGGTGTTTCAACCTTCATGGTGCCGTACTGAAGCTGATCAAATCCCGTAGACAAATCGGTCAGCGTGATGGTGTTGTCATGCCATTCACCTTTGCCTGCCACATCCCATTTCGCGTGCATCGGGGTAAAACTGCCCTCGCCCCAGTAGCGCCACTGCCAGCGCCCCGCATCGGGCAGAAAATCATTCGCCAGCCCGTCCAGATGCAGAACAAAATCCCCCATCTGATTCTCATGGGCGCGCAGAATCGCCTGCAATCGTCCGTCCACGCCACGCTGCGTGACCTTCACGCCCGCCAGCGGCCAGCGAATTTCGTCAATATCCAGTGAGTCGATGACCCGTCCGCGCGAGCGCAGCAGCGCGCCTGGTTCAAACGCCAGCTCCGGATCGGTCAGGCTGCCGGTCAACCGGGCAGGTAATCTGGCATAGAAAATCAGATCATCCTGCTTGGCTTCGCCAGTCAGTTGCAGCGGCATCGCGCTGTTGTCCATGCTCAGTTTTCCCGGCCCAAACGAAAGCACGGCGTTCCCTTTCCCCGCCTCCCCCTGGGTCAGCACATTAAACCGTCCGCTGATCACCGCGTTCTCGGTGCCTTCCTGCCAGTTCTGCACCTTCACGCCCAGACGCCCGCTGAGGGGAAACCCCTGATAAGGCCACGACCAGCGTCCGTCGCTGATGGTTAACTGCTGACGCGTGAGTTCCCACGGCAGGTCAAGCAGCGGATCGGCATTATCCCGTGCCATTACGATGAGCTGCCCGGCATTCTCACGCCACTCCAGTTCCGCATCGACCAACGATGGCTCCTGCGGCAGACTGAGCGTGGCAACGGTGTGTCCGCTCACCGGCAGTCCATCCGGCACCAGCGGCATCGTGAACTCACCAACCAGTTTGACCGGCGGTTGGTCTTCAAACGCCATGATATCAAGCTCACTCACCGTCAGCGTCTGACCGCGCAACTGCCCCTGAAACTTCACTTTATCGCCCTGATAACGCAGTTGCTGGAGCGAAGGGGTCAGCGAAACGTTCAGTTTGCCCTGCCACACCTGCCAGGGTGAAAGAATAACGTTGTCGATGGTGATCCAGGTATTGGGCAGCATGGACTGCCATTCCGCGAGAGTGCGCGGCGCCGCGGGAGATTGTTCCGTTTGCGGCAGTTTTGCCAGACAGGCAGAATCGAGTTCCAGTGTGCCAATATCCAGTTGCCAACGGCTGGGATGCGACAACCAGGCCTGACTGACCCTGGCCAACTGGCAATCATCAACCAGATAGCGAAGTTCAGGAATATGTAAACCGTGGCGCGTGAATCGGGGACTATCATCCAGTGCAATGCGCGTTCCAACTGGCAGCCAGATGCCCGCCAGCGTCGGAACCCACCACCCCAGCGTCATCACCAGAGTCAACGGCACGAGGATCACGAGTAAGAGAAGCGCCAGAACGGCTTTATATTTACCCTTCATGGGCAGTTAATATCCTGATTTAGCGAAAAATTAAGCCGAATTAGGCCGTTATTGTGTCATGTTTAGTTAACCATGCCCAGATTAAGAATAGATGCTCCAGGGTGACACACAAACTTTTCACCATCGTTAAGATCAGAAAGTCAGATAAATTACAGAGACTTATCAGATAAATCTAAAGATTAATAGCGGGCAATAGCCGACAAAATATTGCCCTCTATTCTGCAATCTGGCCCGGATAATGTGAAAGTCAACGGCCGTAGGAAGTGAGTAAATCGTTCGGGTGAAATGCAGACTGTTACACAGGAACATATTGATATTAATCGATGTTGACGCCATATCAGTCGTATCCTGACGAACAGCGGGCTGTTTGCGTCACCGAAACAGAGGTGTGGAGCAGCACTGTCACCTGCTGAAATCTGCAATCGATACACTGAACGAACAATCTATTGATGCTCTAGAATTATTCATTATAGGTATCACTTTCAATAATATTTTATGTTTTGTAAAATAATTTGAATTCGATAATTGTGATTCGATATCACTGGAGAAAGACTTATGAAACTCGCCGTCTACAGTACAAAACAGTACGACAAAAAGTACCTGCAGCAGGTTAACGAAGCCTTTGGTTTTGAACTTGAATTCTTTGATTTTCTGTTGACGGAGAAAACGGCTAAAACCGCTCATGGCTGCGAGGCGGTTTGTATTTTCGTGAACGATGATGGCAGTCGCCCGGTGCTCGAAGAACTTAAAAATCATGGCGTTAAATACATTGCTTTGCGTTGCGCGGGGTTCAATAACGTCGATCTGGATGCGGCAAAAGAGTTAGGTCTGCAGGTCGTTCGTGTCCCGGCCTATTCTCCGGAAGCCGTCGCGGAACATGCGGTTGGCATGATGATGACGCTGAACCGCCGTATTCACCGCGCTTATCAGCGTACCCGTGATGCCAACTTCTCACTGGAAGGATTAACCGGCTTCACGATGCACGGAAAAACGGCGGGGGTGATTGGTACCGGGAAGATCGGCATCGCGGCCCTGCGTATTCTGAAAGGCTTTGGAATGCGTCTGCTGGCGTTTGATCCGTACCCCAGCGCAGCTGCGCTCGAACTCGGCGTGGAGTATGTTGATTTGCCGACGCTGTTCGCCGAATCCGATGTGATTTCACTGCACTGCCCGTTAACGTCGGAAAACTATCACCTGCTGAACCATGCCGCGTTTGATCAGATGAAAAATGGCGTGATGGTCATCAACACCAGTCGTGGCGCCCTGATCGATTCTCAGGCGGCGATTGAAGCGCTGAAAAATCAGAAAATAGGTTCACTGGGGATGGACGTTTACGAAAACGAGCGCGATCTGTTCTTCGAAGATAAGTCGAACGACGTTATCCAGGATGATGTTTTCCGTCGCCTGTCGGCCTGTCATAACGTCCTGTTTACCGGGCATCAGGCTTTCCTCACCGCTGAAGCGTTGACCAGTATTTCTGAGACTACGCTGCAAAATTTACAACAGTTAGCGAACGGAGAAACCTGCCCTAACGCCCTGTTCTGATCCGCCGCCTTCCTGTTCGCAGGAGGGCATTTCAGAATTTCCCCAAAGCCACTGGCGATGAGATCGGTATGCTGTCGGTGGCGATTACGTTTAAATGCAGAGAGTTAACATGAAGAAGGTCATAGCGCTGGTTGCGCTGAGCCTGCTGGTTGCAGGTTGTGTAAGCAACGGAAAAGTATCGGTCAGCCGTGAGCAATTACAGCATCACCGCTTTGTGCTGGAGAGCGTAGACGGTAAACCGGTCAATGCAACGGGTCATCCGCTTGAACTGAGTTTTGGCGAAAAGATGATGATTTCGGGCAATATCTGTAATCGCTTCAACGGTCAGGCATCACTTTCTGACGGTGCATTGAAAGTAAAAGAGATGGCGATGACCCGAATGATGTGCGCCGATCCCCAGCTCAACGAGCTGGACAATACCCTCAGCACCATGCTGAAACAGGGCGCACAAGTAGACCTGACCGCCAACCAGCTCACCCTGGCCACAGCGGAACATACGTTAAGCTATAAGCTTGCCGATTTAATGTAGTAATGGGTGCTTAATAGCTACCACAGCTTCCCGCGGCGAGGGATTGTTCACTGCAACGTTTGCCGTTGGGAAGCGCGCACATACCAATTGCCGATCCGTCTAACTGACGGGCAACGGAAAGTGAACCGCCTATCATGGCGCAATTTGCCTCACCGGAACTGGTCATCGATGCTTTTAAACCCGGTGCGACATGCGCTGCTGTCGCCTGCTGAACAGGTTCATTGTCACTGCTGCAAGCCGACAACAATAACGCGGCACATCCTACCCAAAACGCTGCGCGCATTTGACTCCCCTCATATTCTGTAAGCGTAAACAAGCCGCACTAATAATAGGCATCCGAATCCGTCGCGTCGAGAGTCAAAACGCGCAATTATGCGGCCTCGCCGCATTTTATTGCGCTTTTTCCCCTGGATTGGGATCCCATAGGCCTGTTCTGTCGTTATGCGCTCACCCGGCGAGCGGTCAAATAGTGCGCCTGCCAGTACTGATTCGACAAATGTGACATTGTCACGCCTTGCGAGCTGGAGGCATGTATAAAGGAGTCATTGCCGATATAAACGCCAACGTGATGCACGTTCGGCTCCGTCTTAAAAAACACCAGATCGCCGACTTTTAGCTCACGCTGACTGACTCTCTGCCCCATGCGACTTTGCTCCTGCGCGGTACGCGGCAAGCGTCTATGGATAACCGAGGCAATAATTCTGCGCGTGAACGCCGAACAATCAATACCATTGCGACTGTCACCTCCCCAGCGGTAATCGGTTCCTCTCCACTGCGCAAATTCACTCATAATGCGATGCTTAAGCTGCGCTTTCTTATTCTGAACAGGCGCTTGTGAAAAGTGCCCTTCAGAATAAGAGAGTGGCGAAAAGGTATTGGCTCCCCAGTTTTTGGTCTGAATTTTCACAAAGGCAAATGACGACGATGAGGCGGAAATAAGTAAAGTAAGTAATAAAATTCGTAACATAACCTAATCAAAACAATTAAATACCTGAACACATCCATACTTTTGGCGCACGAAAAAAGTTATCAATAATGATAAATAAAAGAGTTATTTTTGTTTTAACGTCTATTCACGATAACAAGAGTATCGACCTTCAATAACGCAAAGGTTTACAGGCCCTTCCCGTCCTGAATTGCGCTCAGTATAGGCGCGGGCGGCCTGACACCGAACTTAAAAAGTCTTATTAAGAAATTCACATCATGACGATAATGGCGAGGATAATAAATTCATTAAGGAAATCCTTAAAGAAAATCTCACTCCACTTTTGGACAATATGTTTTTAATATCGCCTGCCTCGCAGGCAATAACCAACTCATAACAAAAAAGCACAATTAAATATACAACCCGGTGTTACCTACCGGGCAATAAAATTGTCATTGTTTTTGCGAGCTTTGTGTCAATTTGTGCACTCGAAAGTGGCACAACTTCTAGGGAATACAGGAAAGTCCTATACTAGAGAAATAACTATCAGGACGCTAAGTGGTTTCCTGCGTCCCTCTTTTTTGCGCAATGTAAGGGTGTCATATGATTACTATTGACGGTAATGGTGCAGTCGCTTCGGTGGCGTTTCGTACCAGTGAAGTTATCGCCATCTACCCCATTACGCCCAGTTCAACGATGGCTGAACAGGCTGACGCCTGGGCAGGCAACGGGCTGAAAAACATCTGGGGAGATACGCCGCGCGTCGTCGAAATGCAGTCGGAAGGCGGTGCAATAGCGACCGTTCACGGTGCGCTGCAAACCGGCGCGCTTGCCACCTCCTTTACCTCTTCACAGGGGTTACTGCTGATGATCCCCACGCTGTACAAACTGGCGGGACAATTAACCCCCTTTGTACTGCATGTCGCCGCCCGTACCGTGGCAACCCACGCGTTGTCGATTTTTGGCGATCATTCAGACGTCATGGCGGTCCGCCAGACCGGCTGCGCCATGCTGTGCGCCGCAAGCGTACAGGAGGCGCAGGACTTCGCGCTGATCTCGCAAATCGCGACCCTGAAAAGCCGGGTTCCCTTTATTCACTTCTTTGATGGTTTCCGCACTTCGCATGAAATCAACAAAATCATCCCGCTGGCAGATGACACGATTCGCGGCCTGATGCCGCAGGCTGAAATTGATGCACATCGCGCCCGGGCGCTCAACCCAGAGCACCCGGTGATCCGCGGCACCTCAGCGAATCCCGATACGTATTTCCAGTCCCGCGAGGCGACCAACCCGTGGTATGACGCGGTATACGATCATGTCGAACAGGCGATGAATGATTTCGCTGCCGCAACCGGTCGTCAGTATCAGCCGTTCGAATATTATGGTCATCCGCAGGCCGAACGGGTCATCATTCTGATGGGTTCTGCTATCGGCACCAGCGAAGAAGTGGTTGACGAACTGCTGACGCGCGGCGAGAAAGTCGGGGTGCTGAAAGTCCGCCTGTTCCGCCCCTTCTCAGCTAAACATCTGCTGCGGGCCTTGCCTGAATCCGTCCGCGCGGTTGCCGTGCTCGATCGCACCAAAGAACCGGGTGCCCAGGCCGAACCCCTGTATCTCGATGTGATGACCGCGCTGGCGGAAGCATTCAACGGCAGTGAGCGTGAAACGTTGCCGCGCATGATTGGCGGCCGTTATGGTCTCTCTTCAAAAGAGTTTGGCCCGGACTGCGTGCTCGCGGTCTTTAATGAACTGTGCCAGGCAAAACCCAAACCGCGCTTCACCGTTGGTATCTACGATGATGTCACCAACCTGTCGTTGCCACTGCCTGATAACACCTTGCCGACGACGGCGAAGCTGGAAGCACTATTTTACGGTCTCGGCAGTGACGGCAGCGTTTCGGCGACCAAGAACAACATCAAGATCATCGGTAATTCAACGCCGTGGTATGCCCAGGGCTACTTCGTGTATGACTCCAAAAAGGCAGGCGGTCTGACGGTGTCTCACCTGCGCGTGAGTGAACAGCCGATCCGCTCTGCTTACCTGATCTCACAGGCCGATTTTGTCGGCTGTCACCAGCTGCAGTTTATCGATAAATACCAGATGGCTGAACGACTGAAGCCTGGTGGTATTTTCCTGCTGAATACGCCGTATCCCGCAGATGAGGTCTGGTCACGCTTGCCACAGGAAGTGCAGGCGGTACTGAACCAGAAGAAAGCGCGTTTCTACGTCATTAATGCGGCGAAAATCGCCCGTGAATGTGGCCTGGCGGCGCGGATTAACACCGTCATGCAGATGGCGTTTTTTCATCTGACTCAAATTCTGCCGGGCGATAGCGCGCTGGCTGAACTTCAGGGGGCAATCGCTAAAAGTTACAGCAGCAAAGGTCAGGACCTGGTGGAACGCAACTGGCAGGCACTGGCGCTGGCGCGCGAGTCTGTTGCTGAGGTGCCGCTGCAGACGGTTGATCCGCACAGCGCCCACCGTCCTCCGGTGGTGTCTGACGCCGCGCCTGATTTTGTGAAGATGGTGACCGCGGCAATGCTCGCGGGGCTCGGCGATGCCCTTCCCGTCTCTGCGCTGCCGCCCGACGGCACCTGGCCTATGGGTACCACCCGCTGGGAGAAACGCAACATCGCCGAAGCGATCCCCATCTGGAAAGAGGAGCTTTGCACTCAGTGTAACCACTGCGTTGCGGCCTGCCCGCACTCGGCTATTCGTGCCAAAGTGGTTTCGCCGGAAGCAATGGAGAATGCTCCCGCCAGCCTGCATTCGCTGGATGTGAAATCACGCGATATGCGCGGACAGAAATACGTTCTGCAGGTCGCGCCGGAAGACTGCACCGGCTGTAATCTGTGTGTGGAAGTGTGCCCGGCGAAAGACCGTCAGAATCCGGAAATCAAGGCCATCAATATGATGTCGCGCCTTGAGCACGTCGAAGAAGAGAAAGTGAATTATGACTTTTTCCTCAGTCTGCCGGAAATTGACCGCAATAAACTCGAACGTATCGATATTCGTACCTCTCAGTTGATTACGCCACTGTTTGAATATTCCGGTGCCTGTTCCGGCTGTGGCGAAACGCCGTATATCAAGTTACTGACCCAACTCTATGGCGACAGAATGCTGATTGCCAACGCCACGGGGTGTTCGTCAATTTACGGTGGGAACCTGCCTTCCACACCGTACACAACCGATGCCAATGGGCGCGGTCCCGCATGGGCAAACTCGCTGTTTGAGGATAACGCAGAGTTCGGTCTGGGCTTTCGTCTGACGGTCGATCAGCATCGCTTACGCGTGCTGCGTCTGCTCGAACAGTTTGCCGACCAGATCCCGGCTGAACTGAACGACGCATTACATACCGATGCGACCCCTGACGTGCGTCGTGAGCAAGTTGCCGCGCTGCGTCAGCATCTGAAGGATGTCGATGGCGCACGTGAACTGCTCACCGACGCCGATGCGCTGGTTGAAAAATCCATCTGGCTGATCGGCGGCGATGGCTGGGCCTACGATATTGGCTTCGGCGGGCTGGATCATGTAATGAGCCTGACTGAAAACGTCAATATTCTGGTGCTGGATACGCAGTGCTACTCCAACACGGGCGGTCAGGCCTCGAAAGCCACACCGCTTGGCGCGGTAACGAAATTTGGTGAGCACGGCAAACGGAAGGCGCGTAAAGATCTGGGCGTCAGCATGATGATGTACGGTCATGTCTATGTCGCACAGATTTCGCTCGGGGCGCAACTCAACCAGACCGTGAAGGCGATTCAGGAAGCGGAAGCGTATCCTGGTCCGTCGCTGATCATCGCCTACAGCCCGTGTGAAGAACACGGCTATGACCTCGCACTGAGTCACGATCAGATGCGTCAGTTGACGGCGACCGGCTTCTGGCCACTCTACCGCTTTGACCCACGTCGTGCGGATGAAGGCAAATTGCCGCTGGCGCTGGACTCTCGCCCGCCGTCAGATGCGCTGGCAGAGACATTACTCAACGAGCAGCGTTTCCGTCGCCTGAATGCGCAGCAACCGGAAGTGGCAGAGCAGTTATGGAAGGACGCCGCGGCCGATCTGCAAAAACGCTATGACTTCCTGGCGCAACTGGCCGGTAAAGCGGAGAAGACCAGTACTGACTGATCGGAGGGTTCACGTCGGCCAAAAAAAAAGCCCGAACATCTGTTCGGGCTTGTCAATTTCTTTGTCGGCAAATCAGTACGCGTTGCATTGGACCAACAAAAAAGCAGTATGTGACAATAAAGGCATATAACGAACGAAGAATATCGCACTGGATTTATTTTGTATAATTTTTATTTTATATGCTTTATGCAATTATATTCACACCAATTATTGTCATTTCGATGGAATTATTTATTTAAGGTTTCACTTAAGACGTAACAATTGATACTTATCTCTTTACGGAACTTCTCCTTTAGCATGTTATTACTCCCCAACAGAGGGAGTGAAAGCTAAATATAAAACTAAAGGATTACTGCGATGAAAAGAAAAGTACTGGCCCTTGTCATCCCTGCCCTGTTAGCAGCAGGCGCAGCACATGCTGCTGAAGTTTATAATAAAGACGGCAACAAATTAGATCTTTATGGCAAAGTTGATGGTCTGCATTATTTCTCTGATAATGCCAACAGTGATGGCGATCAAACTTATGTTCGTATGGGCTTTAAAGGTGAAACACAAATTAATGATCAACTGACCGGTTACGGTCAGTGGGAATATCAGGTTAACGCCAACACCACCGAAGGCGACCACGGCAACAGCTTCACGCGTCTTGCTTTTGCTGGCCTGAAATTTGGTGAATACGGTTCATTCGACTACGGTCGTAACTACGGCGTGATGTATGACGTGGAAGGCTGGACCGATATGCTGCCTGAATTCGGCGGCGACTCCTACACCTATTCCGATAACTTTATGGTAGGTCGCACCAACGGTGTTGCCACTTACCGTAACACGGACTTCTTCGGTCTGGTTAACGGTCTGAACTTCGCACTGCAGTATCAGGGTGCCAACGAAGATCAAATCACCAATGAGCAGGAAGGTACTGGCAACGGCGGCGATCGTACTGTCCAGAACTCCAACGGCGACGGTTTCGGTATCTCGTCGACCTATGACTTCGGAATGGGCGTTAGCTTCGGTGCAGCCTACACCACCTCCGACCGTACCAACGAGCAAGTCAATGCGGGTGGCCGCGTCGCGGGTGGCGATAAGGCAGATGCCTGGACAGCGGGTCTGAAATATGACGCTAACAACATTTATCTGGCTACCATGTACTCTGAAACCCGTAACATGACCCCGTACGGTGATGACGGCGTAGCAAACAAAACCCAGAACTTTGAAGTGACGGCGCAATACCAGTTCGACTTCGGTCTGCGTCCGGCGGTGTCCTTCCTGATGTCAAAAGGTAAAGATCTGACCGGTCAGGGCAATGACGACAGCAAAGATCTGGTGAAATACGCGGATGTTGGCGCGACTTACTACTTCAACAAAAACATGTCCACCTACGTTGATTATAAAATCAACCTGCTGGATAACGACGACAACTTCTATTCTCGTAACAATATTAATACCGATGACGTCGTCGCACTCGGTATGGTCTATCAGTTCTAAGCCCTTCTGCCCGCTGGTATCGGCGGGCTTCTGCCCTTTCCCTCACCGTCATAACCCATTCGTTTTGCCTATAACAAAATGCGATATCACGAAGACTAAAATCCCCGTGGGTTAAATGATATATTCATGGTATGACCTGCCGTTGAGGATGCCGCCATGAACCATCAGCCTGTAAAATCATCACGAATTGCCTCCGTCGGCTATGACGAGAAATCCTCAACGCTGGAAATCCGTTTCTACCAGACCGGTGTTCTGCAATATCGCGGAGTTCCTGCGCATATATACCGAAATTTTCTTTCTGTGGTCTCAAAAGGCCGATTTTATGACGGGGTTATTAAGGGAAAGTACCCGGAAATCAAAAGCAAATAATGTTGAATTGTGATCTTTGTCATTGTACTGAATCGGTGATAAGACGTTACACTTTATAGGGATACTCAAACAGGAGGTTTAATGAACAGAACAATTCTTGTACCTATCGATATTTCAGACTCAGAATTAACTCAACGTGTGATTAATCATGTCGAAGCCGAGGCGAAAATTGACGATGCTCAGGTTCATTTCCTGACCGTCATTCCGTCTCTGCCTTACTATTCTGCACTGGGCCTGGCCTACTCTGCGGAGTTGCCTGCCATGGACGATCTGAAAGCCGAAGCGAAATCTCAACTGGAAGAGATTATCAAGAAGTTCACTATCCCGTCGGACAGAGTGCAGATCCATGTCGTTGAAGGCTCGCCAAAAGATAAGATTCTGGAAATGGCGAAAACACTGCCTGCGGATATGGTGATTATCGCATCCCACCGTCCGGACATTACCACCTATCTGTTAGGGTCGAACGCCGCTGCCGTGGTACGCCATGCAGAGTGTTCCGTTCTGGTCGTACGCTAGCATTTTCAGCCCGCACATCGCTGCGGGCTTTTCGTTGTGCCATAACCGGTGTTGCTGATCAATCCACGCCTCAGACGGTGGTCTTTTCTTGCGTCAGACCAGGCACCAGAATCACTTTTCGACACGCCTCTTCACGCTTTTCAAATATTTCGTAACCCCGCGCGGCCTCTTCGAGTGGCATATGGTGAGTCACGATTTCTTCCGGTGTCAGTAGCCCCTGTTCAATGAGACTAAGCAGATCCGGCAGATAAGCATGCACGTGGGTCTGACCCATTTTGAAGGTCAGTCCTTTGTCAAAGGCATCACCAAACATGAATCCATGAATAAAACCGGCATACACGCCAGGGAGCTGACGATCCCACCACGGCGCACAGCGGCGATACATTGCCGGAGCGCTTTACCGCTGCTGCCTTCAATTTTCAACGTGCTCAGCACGGTTTCTGTCAGACTGCCCTTCGCCTCAAAACCGACAGCATCAATCACCGCATCCACACCGCGATGTCCGGGCGTGTTATCAATGATCCATTCTGCCGGATCGTCGTTTTTATCAAAATTAATCGGGATCGCGCCGTAACGCTGATGCGCAAACTCGAGCCGGTAGTCGTTATGATCAATGACAAAAATATGCTCCGCACCGTTCAGCCGGGCACAGGCGGCGCAGAGTAAACCCACCGGGCCCGCGCCAAAGATAGCCACGCTTGAACCCTGCCTGATGTCGGCATTCTTCACCGCTTGCCACGCTGTTGGCAAAATATCTGACAGAAAAAGCACCTTTTCATCCGGCAATGTATCCGGCACTTTGAAGGGGCCGGCATTCGCCTTCGGGACGCGGACAAATTCTGCCTGCCCGCCAGGGATCCCGCCGTAGAGATCGCTGTAGCCAAACAGCGCGGCGGGCGGCGTGATGTTTTTACGGTTCAGGGCTGCACCTTTACCGCTGTTGGTATTTTCGCAGGCGGCATATTGATGCAGATGACAGAAAAAGCACTCACCACAGGCGATGACAAAAGGTATCACCACCCGATCGCCTTTACTGACTGCCGTCACCTCCGGACCGGTCTCCACCACTTCGCCCATAAACTCATGACCAAAAATATCGCCATGATGCGTACCAGGGATTTTGCCGCGGTAAAGATGCAAATCCGATCCGCAAATGGCGGTGGCGGTCACGTGAAGAATAATATCGTCCGGCGCCTCAAGGCCCGGATCGGGCACAGAATCAACGCTAACGTGATGCGGGCCATGATAAGTGAGTGCTTTCATTCACATTTCTCCTGTCGTCATTGGCTGGCAAACCGTGCGTTATAAGGTCCCGGTGCCACCGTCTGAACACCAGACCTGACCGGACGTGTAGCTGTTCTCTGGTGCCGCCAGCGTGACATACAGCGGTGCGATTTCCGCCGGTTGACCGGGTCGACCAAGCGGGGACTGCGCGCCAAATCTCTCGATTTTTTCCTGTGGCTGACCTCCGCAGCACTGCAACACCGTCCAGTAGGGACCCGGCGCGACGGCGTTAACCCGAATCCCCTTCGGCGCCAGTTGTTTCGCCAGCGATTTGGTGAAGACGGCGATCGCCGCTTTGGTCTGCGCATAATCCAACAGGATATCGCTCGGTTCGTACGCCTGGACCGAGGTGGTGTTAATGATCACACTGCCCGATGAGAGATGACGAAGTGCAGCCTTCGTAATCCAGAATGTCGCGTAAACATTGGTCTTGAACGTGACATCAAACGCTTCGGTAGTGAGATCGTCAATTGACTCACAGAATTGCTGGCGCCCCGCGTTATTCACCAGGATATCCAGCCCGCCTAACGCATCTACCGCCTGGTTAACCAGCGTCTGGCAGAAGGTTTCATCGCGGATATCACCCGGAATCGCGGCCACGTTCCTGCCTGCTTTTTTAATCAGTTCAACCACTTCACGGGCATCTTCTTCTTCATCAGGTAAATAATTAATTGCCACATCGGCACCTTCCCGCGCATAAGCAATCGCCACCGCGCGACCAATACCGGAATCGCCCCCGGTGATTAAGACTTTCTTGCCGTTAAGCCTGCCGCTCCCTTGATAGCTCTCTTCGCCATGATCGGGACGGGGCTGCATTTTACTGGCAAGTCCTGGAAAAGGTTGTTTTTGGTGCGGAAATGGCGGAGCCGGAAAATGCTCAGAATGCGTTTTATTGGTGATCTGCTTTTGATTATTCTGGTCAGCCATGCGTTTACCTCTCGTTATTTTTCCTACGGACTTTTAAGCGTAGAACAAAATTGGCGAGAAGGTTCTCAAAGCCGTCTGAGTGATTAATTTTCGGTCATTCAAACGCCGCCTCTTAATGAATACTGTTTTATTCTGAAGACTATTTTTTTAATCGCCCTGCGCTCAGACAGTTACATACCAACATTTACAAAACCCCCATAAAATAAGCGAGGCGGGTGTTTTCGATAATATATTGAAAAGTAACCCGTCAATTTTTTCTGATTTTTTGTGGAAATTTGACTCCTCGCGGATAGCCGCTAACTTTAAGCCCTGAACAACGACGGATACAAATTACATTTTTGTATCTGACTGACATAACCGATATACAAGAGGTGAGATATGGCAGAGCATCGTGGTGGTTCCGGTAATTTCGCAGAAGACCGTGATAAAGCATCTGAAGCGGGTAAAAAAGGCGGTCAGCACAGCGGCGGGAACTTCAAAAACGATCCGCAGCGTGCATCCGAAGCAGGGAAAAAAGGCGGTCAGAACAGCCATAGTGGCGGACGTAAGTCTGATAACTCCTGATTGTAAGACTGCTTTAGCCTTTAATAAATAAAGTGTCCTGCGGGTCTGTCTGTAGACTCGCAGTTATTTTTTCTGAACCGGGAGAGGATGTTATGAATATGAAAACGCTCGAGGATGTTTTCATCCATTTACTTTCAGACACCTATAGCGCGGAAAAACAATTAACCCGTGGTCTGGCGAAACTGGCCCGCGCGGCCTCTGACGAAAAACTCAGCGCCGCGTTTAATGCGCACCTGGAAGAAACTCAAGGGCAAATTTCGCGTATAGACCAGATAATCGAACAGGAACCGAAGATTAAGATTAAACGCATGAAATGCGTAGCGATGGAAGGCTTAATTGAAGAAGCCAATGAGGTCATCGAAAGTACAGAAAAAAATGAAGTTCGCGATGCTGCATTAATTGCGGCCGCCCAAAAAGTTGAGCACTATGAAATTGCCAGTTACGGCACGCTGGCAACCCTCGCCGAACAGTTGGGCTATCCCGCCGCGGTAAAACTTCTGGCGCAAACGCTTGAAGAAGAAAAAGAAACCGATTTGAAATTAACTGACCTGGCGGTCGGTAATATCAATAAAAGTGCGGAGAAACGATAACCGCGCCCGAGGTTATTGGTTGGTAAGAAAAAACAGTTTTGTTGCGCTCTGCTTATGGCAGCGCTTTGTCATGGGGTAGCATACCGTGCCTGAACTTGATGCTTTTCATCTGGCCCGTTTTCAGTTCGCCTTCACTGTCTCTTTTCACATTCTTTTCCCGGCGATTACCATCGGGCTGGCCAGCTATCTGGTGGTACTGGAAGGAATGTGGCTGCGCACGCACAACAACCTCTGGCGTTCGCTTTACAACTTCTGGCTAAAAATCTTTGCCGTCAATTTTGGCATGGGCGTCGTTTCCGGTCTGGTGATGGCCTACCAGTTCGGCACAAACTGGAGCGGCTTTTCCCAGTTTGCCGGCAGTATTACCGGCCCACTGCTGCTTTACGAAGTGCTCACCGCCTTCTTCCTGGAGGCGGGTTTTCTGGGCGTGATGCTGTTTGGCTGGAACAGAGTTTCTCCAGCGCTGCATTTTTTCACCACCTGCATGGTGGCACTGGGAACGCTGATGTCCACTTTCTGGATCCTCGCGTCAAACAGCTGGATGCAGACGCCGCAAGGTTTCAGCATTGAAAACGGTCATGTGATCCCGCAGGACTGGATGGCGATCATTTTCAACCCCTCCTTTCCGTATCGTCTGTTCCATATGTCGATCGCCGCCTTCCTGAGTAGCGCGATGTTTGTGGGAGCGTCTGCCGCCTGGCATTTACTTCGCGGCAACGACACGCCGGCCATCCGCAAAATGTTTTCCATGGCGATGTGGATGGCGTTAATCGTCGCGCCGATTCAGGCGGTGGTCGGCGATATGCACGGTCTCAATACCCTTGAGCATCAGCCGGTAAAAATTGCCGCTATCGAAGGCCACTGGGAAAACGCGCCCGGCGAGGCTACACCGCTCTTGCTGTTTGGGATGCCGGACATGGAAGAGGAGCGCACAAAATACGGTCTGGAGATCCCGGCGCTGGGTAGTTTAATCCTGACCCACAGTCTGGATAAACAGGTTCCTGCGCTGAAGGATTATCCCAAAGAAGATCGCCCTAACTCCCCTGTTGTCTTCTGGTCGTTTCGTATCATGGTAGGCATAGGTTTACTCATGATTGCGCTGGGTCTCTGTAGCGTCTGGCTGCGCTGGCGCCAGCGCCTGTATCAGTCTCGCCCGTTCCTGTGGTTTGCGCTGGGAATGGGCCCTGCCGGACTACTGGCGCTGTTGGCGGGTTGGGTCACGACGGAAGCAGGACGTCAACCGTGGGTGATCTACGGATTCTTACGCACCCGCGATGCGGTGTCATTACACAGCACGATGCAAATGGTCATCAGCTTGCTGGTCTTTATCATCGTCTACTGTGCTGTTTTTGGCGTGGGTTATTACTACATTTTCAGGCTCATTCGCAAAGGTCCGCAACCTGTCAGTGAACTGACGTCACAAACGGATGGCACCCCGGCTCGCCCCCTCTCGGCGGCAGAACCGGTGACGGATGAAGAGGAGAAGGCGTAATGGGTATCGATATCACCGTAATGTGGTTTGTCATCATTATCTTTGCCACGCTGATGTACATCGTGATGGATGGTTTCGATCTGGGCATTGGGATGTTGTTCAGCGTGGTTCACGACGCTGGTGAGCGTGACGTGATGGTAAACAGCGTGGCACCCGTCTGGGACGGCAATGAGACCTGGCTGGTGCTCGGCGGCGCGGGCCTCTTTGGCGCGTTCCCGCTGGCCTATGCGGTGATCACCGACGCACTGGCAATTCCGTTGACAATGATGCTCATCGGTCTGATTTTTCGTGGCGTGGCCTTTGAGTTTCGTTTTAAGGCGACCCCTTCCCACCGACCATTCTGGGATTACGCCTTTGCCGGCGGTTCGCTGCTCGCGACATTCAGCCAGGGCATTGTGGTGGGCGCGGTGATTAACGGCTTCGAGGTGACAGAACGCCGTTTTGCGGGTTCAGCACTGGACTGGCTCACCCCCTTCAACCTCTTTTGCGGCGTCGGCCTGATCGTCGCCTATCTGCTGCTCGGCACCAGTTGGCTGATTATGAAAAGCGAGGGTTCGCTGCAAGCGCGAATGCGCGTTCTGACCCGTAAAGTCCTCCTCGCCCTGTTGGGGGTTATCGCGGTGGTGAGCGTCTGGACGCCGCTCGGCTGGCCCGCTATCGCCGAACGGTGGTTTACCCTGCCCAATTTCTTCTGGTTTGTCCCGGTGCCCATTCTTGTGCTGGTATTGAGCCTGTGGATTTGGCGACTGAGCGCAGAGATGAACAGCCATGCGCGACCCTTTATTCTGACGCTGGGTTTGATTTTCCTCGGCTTCAGCGGGCTGGGCATCAGCTTATGGCCGCATATTATCCCACCGCATATCACGCTGTGGGAGGCGGCAGCACCGCCTGCCAGCCAACGGTTTATGCTGGTGGGAACCCTGCTGATTATCCCGGTCATTTTGATGTACACCGCCTGGAGCTACTTTGTCTTCCGCGGCAAGGTTTCCGGGGGTGAAGGCTATCATTGAGCGTCAGATCGCAGAGCGTGATTGATCACTGGGGTCAACGCCCCTCCCAGGCAGAGATCTCTTCCAGGAGTACTGCAAGGCTGAAACGGACTGCTTTTTCGATAACATCCTGACACTCACCAGAAAAAAGCTCGCGCTTTGTGACAATCTCCCCGCGGAGATTCCACGCAAACCAGACCGTTCCGGCGGGCGTTCCGTCTTCCCCACCGTCCGGACCGGCGTACCCACTGATGGCAATGCTGATATCGGTCCCGGCACGCTCGCGTATGCCCGTGGACATCTCTTTGACCGTCTGTTCACTCACTGCGGTATATTTTTCCAGCGTACTGGCCTGTACGCCGAGCAGTGTCTGCTTCGCCCTGTCACTGAAGGTAATAACACCAATATCATAAAAGGCGGCGGTATCGGATTCCGCACAGAGTGCCGTCGCCAGATTACCGCCGGTGCAGGACTCAGCGGTGGTTAACGATAATCCTCGGTCAATGAACACATTGGCTAGCTGTTTCGTGAGTTCGCCGGTGGTTTTCGCTTCGTTATAGGCTGCTTCATTCATCCTTCTTCTCCTTAGCTTTCATCAGGAATAACGGAAATATGATCATTACGCTCCAGAATGGCGTATTGACTTTTTGCGGGATCCGTAATGCCCTGATTCTGTCGCACCGTGACCAGGCTAATCATCGTCAGCGTCGCCCCAGTGACAGAAAATCATTGCCTGACCAGAATTCAGAAGTAAGTTTAAGCCGTTTACCGTCGGACGTGTAAAAGGTGCTGGTATTCGTCGCCGTAATCCGTACCATACGCGACATACTTTTGCCTGTAGGCTTCGCTCAACCGAAGCGTTCACGTCTTTTATTGCAAACCCGATGGGGCATGAAACGCGCGCAGGTGGTATATGAAATTGACGTAGCCTGAATCGACGTATTGACGACGAGCAGACTGCCAGGCGAAACGCAAAACTGGCACGGTGATACGCGTGTCGTGACATGCCCCTTTCCGGTGTTCGAGACAGTAAATAATGTTAGAAAATCAACAAGCGACGAAGAAAGAACAGTACAACCTGAATAAATTGCAGAAACGTCTGCGCCGTAACGTCGGCGAAGCGATTGCCGATTTCAATATGATTGAAGATGGCGACCGGATCATGGTCTGCCTGTCCGGTGGTAAAGACAGCTACACCATGCTGGAAATTTTGCGCAATCTACAGCAAAGCGCCCCGATTAGCTTTTCGCTGGTTGCCGTTAACCTGGATCAGAAACAGCCCGGTTTCCCTGAACACATTCTGCCTGAGTATCTTGAGCAACTGGGCGTTGAGTACAAAATAGTTGAAGAGAACACGTATGGGATCGTGAAAGATAAGATCCCGGAAGGCAAAACCACCTGCTCTCTTTGTTCACGCCTGCGTCGCGGTATTCTGTATCGCACGGCGACGGAGCTGGGTGCGACTAAAATTGCGCTGGGTCACCATCGCGACGACATTCTGCAAACCCTGTTCCTGAATATGTTCTACGGCGGGAAAATGAAAGGGATGCCGCCGAAACTGATGAGCGATGATGGTAAACATATCGTGATCCGCCCACTGGCTTACTGCCGCGAGAAGGATATCGAACGCTTTGCTGAAGCCAAAGGCTTCCCGATCATCCCTTGCAACCTGTGCGGTTCGCAACCAAACCTGCAACGTCAGGTGATTGCCGATATGCTGCGTGACTGGGATAAGCGTTATCCAGGCCGTATTGAAACCATGTTCAGCGCCATGCAGAACGTGGTGCCTTCACACCTGAGCGACATTAACCTGTTCGACTTCAAAGGGATTAAGCACGGTTCTGACGTTATTGATGGCGGCGATCTGGCATTTGATCGTGAAGAGATCCCGCTCCAGCCTGCAGGCTGGCAACCGGAAGAAGACGATAATCAGCTTGATGAACTTCGCCTGAACGTTGTCGAAGTGAAGTAATAGCCATGGGCCGGATCGTTTTCATCTCCGGCCCAACTCGGGTTTATTTCAGTAAACGCACCCGACAGGTTTTACCTTTAATCTTCCCATTCTGCAGTTGTTTCCACGCCTTATGCGCGACTGCCTGACGGACCGCCACATAGACATGCGCCGGATGCACGGTAATTTTGCCAATGTCCGCGCCATCCAGACCCATATCTCCGGTTAACGCCCCCAGCACATCGCCTGGTCGCATTTTGGCTTTCTTGCCACCGTCGATACACAATGTCGCCATTTCGGCGACCAGCGGCGCGATGCTGCGTTGCGTTGGCGCAGGGACCCAGTTAAGGCGGATCTGCAGCATTTCAGAGAGAATATTCGCCCGCTGCGCCTCTTCCGGAGCACAAAAACTGATAGCCAGACCGCTGTTCCCGGCGCGCGCGGTACGGCCAATCCGGTGGACGTGCACCTCCGGATCCCACGCCAGTTCGAAATTCACCACCAGCTCCAGAGATTTGATATCAAGCCCGCGGGCCGCAACATCCGTCGCCACCAGCACCCGCGCGCTGCCGTTGGCAAAACGCACCAGCGTCTGATCGCGGTCTCGCTGTTCCAGATCGCCATGAAGCGCCAGCGCGCTTTGCCCGGCCTCATTGAGCGCATCGCACACCGCCTGACAATCCTTTTTAGTATTACAGAACACCACGCAGGAAGCCGGCTGATGCTGACTGAGCAACGTTTGCAACAGCGGTATCTTACCGTGCGCAGAGGTTTCAAAGAATTGCTGTTCGACGGCGGGGAGCGCATCCACCGTGTCAATTTCGATAGCGAGCGGATTTCGCTGCACGCGACCGCTGATTGCGGCAATCGCTTCCGGCCAGGTGGCCGAAAACAATAGCGTCTGACGCGACGCGGGCGCGAAACGGATCACCTCGTCGATTGCCTCACTGAATCCCATATCCAGCATCCGGTCTGCTTCATCCATCACCAGCGTGGTCAACGCGTCCAGCGAAACGGTGCCCTTTTGCAAATGGTCGAGCAAACGACCAGGCGTGGCGACGATAATATGCGGCGCGTGCTGAAGAGAATCGCGCTGTGCTCCGAAGGGTTGACCACCGCAAAGCGTCAGGATTTTGGTATTCGGTAAGAAACGCGCCAGACGACGTAGTTCACCGGCCACCTGATCCGCCAGTTCGCGCGTCGGGCACAGAACCAGCGACTGCGTCTGAAACAGAGTGGCATCAATATGCTGTAACAAACCGAGACCAAATGCTGCCGTTTTACCGCTGCCGGTTTTTGCCTGCACCCGCACATCCTGCCCGGCAAGGATCGCTGGCAGCGCCGCCGCCTGGACAGGGGTCATGGACAGATACCCCAACTCGTTCAGATTCTCGAGCTGGGCGGCGGGTAATACATTCAGAGTAGCAAAAGCAGTCACAATTTAATCTCACGGTAAACGACTCACAGTCGGCAGGCGCGTATCCTCGCAGATCTGCGGCTGTGATGCGACAACTTAATCGGTACTTCGTCGGGCGGCGGGTCGGGCATCGGCTGTGGACGTGGGATCGGATCGGGCACAGGAACGGGATCGGTGGGAACGGGATCCGAGAAATGAATGTCTTGTTGGCGGTGAGTTAACAGATGGAACATTTTTGCCTCCGGGATTTCATTGGCTCCCTTTCAGGGTAGTCGCTGAAAACGTACAGGCAAAAAAAAGCCGACTTATTTAAGTCGGCGTCGTACGAATCAATTGTGCTATGCAGTAATTCAAAAAAGGAAGTAAGACAATATGGAGCGCAACGCCCATCGCTTGACGTTGCATTCACCTGCAAGAGTGATATTGCCCCGAACAGGCGTGCTATTTATTGACTTCGCTCAATCTTAAAGCCGTTTTTAGGCAGAGAAATCTCTTAAAACACCCGTTTTTACAACCATTTACTACGATGCAACCATAAAGTAACACCACCAATCAGAACCACTAACAGAATACAAAAGAGTGAAAAGCCAAATTGCCACCCTCCACCGGGTATGCCGCCGAGATTGACGCCGAACAGTCCGGTCAGAAACGTGCTGGGAAGGAAAACCATCGCCATCAATGACATGGTATAGGTACGTCTTGCCAGCGACTCCTGCATTACCTGGGCAATTTCATCCGCCATAACGCCCGTGCGGGCGATACAGGCATCAATTTCATCCAGCCCCCTGCCCAGTCGGTCGGCAATATCTTGCATCCGGCGTCGCTGATCGTCCGTCATCCACGCCAGACGCTCGCTGGCCAGTCGCGAATAGACATCACGTTGCGGCGCCATATAGCGGCGCATCACAATCAATTGTTTTCGTAATAACGCGAGGAAGCCGCGCGGCGGGATTTGCTGATCGAGCAGATTGTCTTCAAGATCGATGATTTTATCGTGTAACTGTTCGATAAATTCACTGGCGTGATCGGTCAGCGCATCGCATACGTCCACCAGCCAACCGCCGCAGTCAACTGGCCCGGTGCCTTCCTGGAGATCGCTGACGACATCGTCGAGCGCCAGCACCTTCCGCTGACGCGTGGAGACAATCAGCCGTTCATCCATATACAGACGCATCGCCACCAGTTGGTCCGGGCGCTCATCCGTACTGCCATTGATGCAGCGTAGCGTAATAAGCGTCCCTTCACCCAGACGGCTGACGCGTGGACGAAGGCTTTCCCCCGCCAGCGCATCCC
Organism: Citrobacter sp. RHB20-C16; assembly: GCF_013890155.1. Classification (NCBI taxonomy): domain Bacteria; kingdom Pseudomonadati; phylum Pseudomonadota; class Gammaproteobacteria; order Enterobacterales; family Enterobacteriaceae; genus Citrobacter; species Citrobacter sp. RHB20-C16. The sequence continues at coordinate 2,595,700 of NZ_CP057630.1, forward strand.
TGACATTATTCGGCAGTAGCGGCGTCGTCGCCAGCCATTGCGCGCTGTCCGGATGCGTGTAGTTCAGATGCAGCCAGCACGGATGCTCACGGCTGATCACATCATCATCTTCCAGCGGTTTCACACCGCCCTTGCCATCCAGCAACCAGGCAAATACTGCATCCGGCACACTAACTTGAGACCCTTTAATGGCTTCCATTTTGCCTCCCATACTTCGCGCTTTTCTGGTTAGTCTAGCTGTCGACGCATGTTAAGCAACCACTCATTCTCCCAATGTGTTATCAGGACTTATGAAAACCCGCGAGCGTAGCGCTTGTGCGCTGAGGGAGAAATCACTTCTGTTGCATCACTTAAACGGAACTGATGGGTTTTCGACTGGAGATCGACAACCTGTGATTTCAGTACATCCGACGATCCGGATAATTCATCCACCATCAATGCGTTACTTTGAGTAACTTTTTCCAGTTCATTCATTGCCTGGGTTATCTGATTTATTCCTTTTTCCTGTTCCGCCGTGGTGGTTGATATTTCATGCATCAGCTGACTTAACTGCCCAGCGCCCTGGACGATTTCCTGCATATTCTTTTCTGTCTCGCCCACAACCGTTGCGCCTTGCTGCACATTTTGATGGGTGACGTCGATAAGCCCCCGAATATTTTTTGCGGCTTCGGCACTTCTGTGCGCCAGATTTCGCACCTCCGTCGCCACCACGGAAAATCCTTTTCCCTGCTCACCGGCGCGCGCCGCTTCGACTGCGGCATTCAGGGCCAGAATATTGGTCTGAAACGCAATATCATCAATCAGGGTAATTATTTCTGTCATTTGCTGGGTACAAGTCGTAATCGAATGCATGTTGCTGGCAACCTGAACCATTAATTCGCTGCCTTTGTATGCACATTGCATCGCGCTATTGGCCTGCTGGTTAGCGAGTCGCGTGTGGTCAGCGTTGTTACGCGTGCTGGCGGCCATCTGTTCCATGCTGGCCGCCGTCTGGATTAAAGAGGCAGACTGCTGCTCCGTTTTTACGGATAATTCAGCGCTACGGGCGGCCAGTTGCTCTGACAACAACAGCGCCGTCTTCGAGGAAAGTCGGATCTCACGTACCAGCGTCGCGATACTGCCGGATAAGCTGTTGATACCCGGAATCAGTCTCCCGGCACAGTTATTACCAAATTCGGGAATATAAACGGCGAGATTTCCCGCTGTCACCTGTTCAATACTTTTCTTTACGGTATTAATGGGTGTGACAAGATATATTGTCATGTAGCACCATAAGGCGAATAGCGCCAACAAAAAAATCACGTTCATTGAAATAATAACCGACAGCCTGACCGAGTACATTATTTGCACAGTGTTAATCAGGCCAAAGGTAAATAGCAGAAATACGATAATAAATGTTCTGACGCTAATGTGTTTTAACATTTTAAACCTGTTAGAGGTTAATATGGCAGGTCATATTTATATAGCATCAGAAAAGCATATATTCTTCTCGTTCCGCTCTCTGTCCAAACTTCACGCAGAGATCCATAAAATTTACCTTAAAGAAGGATATTGCCGATTAAGTTTACCTTATGCTTATTGTTCATCATGAGGTGAGGCCGCTTTCCCCTACCCTCCCAAGCGATTCTACTGCTTAACAATTAAGTGATACGACACTCATCATTGATGAACGTTTAATCTGGCTTAAATGATTAGATTTCATAACGTGTTAATAAGCGCATTCGCGCTCTTGCCGCCTTTCGCCTCTGGACGTTAATGAGGTGGGCAAAAATTCCAGTAGCTGACCTTTCATTTCTCATGCGAATGGATGAATCCCTGCTAAATTTAACTGCACGACAGACATTCGATGGAAAGCCAGATGTTGCACGTACCATGGGCGCCCGTTTGAATCAGCATCTCGTTTCTTGTTACGTTCATCGCTGCATTTGTCTCCCTCGACAGCGTGCGCGGGTCGAGAATCGGCATTCTGGCGCTTATCGGGCGGTATTACGCTTGGTATGGGGATCTGGTCAAGGCATTTCATCGGCATGGTCGCACAATAATTAATAAAAAGAACAGGATTACTGATGATTGCGCACAACCTGAATGCACTGGATTTATTAACACAGCCGGTCTGGATCGTCTCCCCCTGTACCGAAGAATTAGTTTTTGCCAATCGTATCGCCAGAGAGGTGATGCAAGGGTACACCTTCAGCCAGCTGCGTAAAGGGGTGTATTCCACCCATGCGCAGAATACGTTGCCGAACTATATTACCGATCTTCGCCGCCAGCGGGATATTGTCGAGATTCTGACGGTGCCTCGTGAAAATCATCAGGCCGCACTCACCTGTCGGTTATCGATTAACGATCTGCCAGGAACCGGTGAAGTCATTCTGTTCGAAGGCATTGATATCCCGGCGGTACAGGGGTTGAAAGCCAGCCGGTCTGCCACCTATCAGCGTAAAAAGCAGGGATTTTATGCCCGATTTTTTCTCACGAACTCCGCCCCTATGCTGCTGATCGATCCGTCAAGAGATGGTCTGATTGTCGACGCCAACCTGGCGGCGCTCAATTTTTACGGCTACAGCCTGGAGGCGATGTGCCAAAAACACACATGGGAAATCAATATGTTGGGTCGCCAGGTTCTGCCTGTTATGCATGAAATTGCGCGACTGCCGGGTGGGCATAAACCGCTGAATTTTGTCCATAAAATTGCCGATGGCACCACCCGCCATGTGCAAACCTATGCCGGGCCGATTGAAATCTACGGCGACAGACTGATGTTGTGCATCATTCACGATATTACCGAGCAGAAACGTCTTGAACAGGAACTGGAGCGCGCCGCCCTGCATGACGCACTCACCGGACTGCTCAATCGCCGCCAGTTCTATCAACTGACCGAACAGGGGCAGATGCAGCATCTCACCCTGGCCCAGGACTACAGCCTGCTGCTCATTGATACCGATCGGTTTAAAAGCATTAATGACCTGTATGGTCACCTGAAAGGCGATGAGGTTCTCTGCGAGCTGGCGCGAAACCTGGAGTCCTGCGCACGCAAAGGGGATTTAGTGTTTCGCTGGGGCGGCGAGGAGTTTGTCCTGTTGTTACCGCGCACGCCGCTGGAGACCGCGTTGCAGTTAGCCGAATCCATCCGCGCGTCGGTCGCGAAAATCGGGCTTCCCGGCCTGCCGCGCTTTACCGTGAGCATTGGCGTGGCCCACCGCGAACCGAACGAAAGTATCGATGAACTGTTTAAGCGGATGGATGCTGCGCTTTACCGGGCCAAAAATGATGGCAGAAACCGGGTACTGGCCGCCTGAGAAACAGCGTCCCCGACGACACGCACCGCCGCCGGGGGCCTGATTTACTTCCCGTCGGCGTCGCGCTGGTCAAAAACTTGCTGTGCCAGATGCAATGTCGCATTGGCGGCGGGCAGACCGCAATAAAGTGCCGAATGCATGATCAGCTCTTTCAACTCCTCACGCGTCACGCCGTTGTTGAACGCGGCATTGAGATGCATTTTTAGCTCCGCTTCGCGGTTTAACGCAATCAGCATCGCAATGGTTATCATACTGCGCGTATGCCGATCCAGTCCGGGGCGGCTCCAGATATCGCCCCAGGCATAACGGGTAATAAAGTGTTGAAATTCTTCATTCAGCGGCGTCAGGTTTTCCACCGTCCTGTCAACATGCGCATCGCCCAGAACCGCCCTGCGTACGGCCATTCCCTGCTGATAACGTTCTTCATCCTGCATATTGTCCTCCCAGAAACGATAACAACGCCGCGTTCACCGCACCCGGCGCTTCAATAGTGGATAAATGGGACGCCTTCACCACAGCCAGTACAGAACCGGCAATACGCTGGTGCATAAACTGAGCGTCGTCCGCCGTGGTGACGGGGTCATTTTCACCGGCAATCAGCAGCACTGGCCGTGTGATCCCGGCAATTTGCTCACGCAAATCGGCCGTTGCCAGCGCTTCACAGCAGGCGGCGTACCCTTCGGCTGACGACGCGGCGAGTTGCTCACACAATGCGGCGACCGTTTGCGGTGCCGACTGACGAAAAGCAGGGCTGAACCAGCGTTCCGGGGCGCTGGCGGCAATCTCGCGCAGTCCATTCTGACGAACGCTTTGCGCGCGGGCGCGCCAACTCGCCTCGTCGCCTATACGTGCAGCGCTGTTAATCACTGTTACGCTCAGCAATCGTTGCGGCTGATGACAGGCCAGCCACAGCCCGGTGAGTCCTCCCATTGAGATCCCGCAAAAATGCGCTGCCGGGATATCCAGGTGATCGAGTAACGCAATCACATCCTGCCCCAGCCGGGCGAGATCGGTTGGCCCCACATTGTTCGTCCCGCCATGTCCGTGGGTGTCATAACGCAGCACTCGATATTGCGCGCTCAGCGCCGCAAGCTGTGGCGCCCACATCGCAAGCGTCGTACCGAGAGAATTGGATAGCACTACCACCGGCGCGTCGTCCGGGCCATCAATCTGGTAATTCAGTTCCATGCTGTTGTTCCTCATAACGTGCAAGCACGCGTTGCACAAACTGCGCCGCGCAGCCCGTTGCCGTGCCTGGGTCCAGTAACGCCACCAGTTGAGATTCATTAAGATGGGCCATCACCTGCGGCTCCTCAACGAGTACCGAATGCAGGGAATGACCGCTTGTCACCGCGCGATGGCACAGCCTTTCAATCAGACGATGGGCATCCTGCTTGCCGATAAACGCCGCCAATGCCAGCGTGACCGATTCCGCCATCATCAGGCCCTGAGTGATATCCAGATTGTCACGCATCTTTTGCGGGAAGACCTGCATATTCAGGACGAGCGATTGGGTTTCCTCAATTGCGTGCCCGACCAGCATGACGATCTCCGGCAGAACTTCCCATTCTGCCTGCCAGCCGCCGAGCGCACGTTCATGCTGCTGTAACTGACTGTTGTAGAGTGTGGCCATCAGTCCCGGCGTTTTCTGCATGGCAGTGAGGATCGCCGCGCAGCTCACCGGATTTCGCTTGTGCGGCATCGCCGACGATCCGCCCCGACCCGCGACGGCGGGTTCGCTCACTTCCGCCACTTCGGTCTGCATCAGCAGCGCGAAGTCCTGAGCAAACTTACCGAGAGTACCGCCGACACCGGCGTACCATGCCCCCACTTCCAGCAGCCGATCGCGCTGGGTATGCCAGGGCGTATCTGGCAACGTCAACGCCAGTTCCTGCGCGAGTCGCTCTGCCACCGGTAGCGCGTTCTGCCCAAGTGACGCCAGCGTTCCCGCCGCACCGCCAAACTGCAGCACCAGTACACGCGGCAACAGCGATTGCAGGCGTTCCTGCCAGCGCTGCAGCGCATCAAGCGTACCGGCCAGTTTCAGCCCCCAGGTCACCGGCAGCGCCTGCTGCATCCAGGTGCGACCCGGCATGACGGTATGCTGATAGCGATGCGCCTGCTGAGCAAAGACCGCCGTCAATTGACTCAGCGCACATTGCGTGTGATTGAGCGCCACTCGCAATTGCAGGACCAGTCCGGTATCGATCACATCCTGGCTGGTTGCCCCCCAGTGTACGTAACGTGCGGCGTCAGGATCCTCACGCTTCACCCGCGCGGTTAAGTGTTGCACCAACGGAATGGCCAGATTGCCCGCCGCCCGCGCCGATTCTGCCAGTGCTTGTCGATCAAACTCCTGCGCATGACAAGCCTGGGTGATAGGCCCGACAGCCGTTGCCGGTATCACGCCGCAGGCCGCCTGCGCACGGGCAAGCGCGGCCTCAAAATCGAGCATCCCCTGAAGAAGCTGGATGTCTGAAAATTCTGCCGTGAGCGCCGTTCCGCGCATCAACGGGGTTAGCAAGGTCATTCCTGCTCCTTACACACGTTCAATAATCAATGCGATCCCCTGGCCGACGCCAATGCACATGGTACAGAGTGCATAGCGTCCGCCGGTACGCTGCAACTGGTAAGCGGCGGTCATCGCCAGACGCCCACCTGATGCCCCCAACGGGTGACCGAGGGCAATCGCACCGCCGTTAGGATTCACCTGCGCGGCATCATCGGGTAACCCCAAATCACGCATCACCGCCAGTGCCTGCGCGGCAAACGCCTCGTTAAGCTCGATAACATCCATCTGGCCAAGCGTTAAGCCCGTCTGCGCCAGTACTTTACGGACCGCTGGCGCCGGGCCAAACCCCATAATTCGCGGGGCGACGCCGGCAGTTGCCACGCCGACAATCCGCGCCAGTGGGTGCAGACTTTGCTGCGCCATCGCCTGCTCGCTGGCGATGAGGAGCGCACAGGCACCGTCGTTAACGCCAGACGCATTGCCCGCCGACACGGTACCGTCAGGACGGACGACCCCTTTCAGCCTGGCGAGCGCCTCCAGCGATGTCGCACGCGGATGTTCATCTTTGCCAAAAAGCAGCGGCTCGCCTCTTTTTTGTGACACTGTCACTGAAATTAACTCTTGTGCAAATAGCCCCTGCTCCTGAGCGGCAGCGGTTCTCAACTGGCTGCGCAGCGCAAACGCATCCTGATCGGCGCGCGTTATGCCAAACTCCTGCGCCACGTTTTCTGCCGTTTCCGGCATAGAATCCACGCCATAGCGGGCTTTCATTTGCGCGTTGATAAAGCGCCAGCCAATCGTAGTGTCTTCGATTTTCATGTTGCGGCTGAACGCATTTTCCGCTTTGCCCATCACAAACGGCGCACGTGACATGCTCTCCACGCCACCGGCGATCATCAGCTGTGTTTCGCCGCTTTTAATCGCTCTCGCGGCAATACCAATGGCATCGAGGCTGGAACCACACAGACGGTTTACCGTACTGCCCGGGACGCTTTCCGGCAACCCGGCCAGCAGCAGCGCCATCCGCGCCACGTTGCGGTTATCTTCTCCCGCCTGATTCGCACAGCCGTAAATCACGTCATCGATCGCCGCAGGATCAAGGCCTGGGTTGCGTTCAAGCAGTGCTTTCAGTGGAATAGCGGCCAGATCGTCGGCCCTGATGTTCGCCAGCGTTCCGCCGAATCGACCAAACGGTGTGCGCACTGCATCGCAGATAAATGCCTGATTCATCATAGTTCCTTATGCGCTTTGCGCCAGCGGTTCACAGCTCAGAGTCACCGGCGTCAGACGTTGCAGTTCCTCAAAACACAGACCATTGAAAATTTCCCGGACAACCGGTCCCGAATCGGTAATGTCGATCACCGCCAGGTCGGTATAAATGCGGCTGACGCAGCCCATGCCGGTTAAGGGATAGGTACAGTGTTCAACCAGTTTGCACTCGCCGTCGCGGGTCAGATGGTCCATCATCACAAATACCTGACGCGCGCCGATCGCCAGATCCATCGCGCCGCCCACGGCGGGAATGGCGTCCGGCGCGCCGGTGCTCCAGTTGGCGAGATCCCCGGAGGCTGAGACCTGATACGCCCCCAGCACGCAGATATCCAGGTGCCCGCCGCGCATCATGGCGAAGGAGTCACCATGGTGGAAATAGCAACCGCCCTGCAACAGCGTGACGTACTCTTTCCCGGCATTAATCAGCTCCGGATCTTCTTCCCCTTCCGCCGGTTTTGGCCCCATCCCGAGCAGGCCATTTTCACTGTGCAGGAAAATCTCTTTTTCCGCAGGCAGGTAGTTGGCGATACGGGTTGGTAAACCAATCCCCAGATTGACGTATGCTCCTTCCGGGATATCCTGCGCTACGCGTCTGGCCATTTCGTCACGGGATAATTTCTTCATCGTTTACTCCTTAGGCCCGCAGCGCGGCGTGGGTGAGGTTTTCCAGAGAAAATACGCGCTGGACAAAAATCCCCGGCGTGATGACGTGCTCGGGATCAAGCTCGCCGAGAGGGACAATCTGATTCACCTCCACCACCGTGGTTTGCGCGGCGGTCGCCATGATCGGACCAAAGTTTCGTGCCGCTTTGCGGTACACCAGATTCCCCCAGCGATCGGCCTGATGCGCCTTTATCAGGGCAAAATCGGCGTTAATCGGGTATTCGAGCACATAGTTTTTCCCTTCGATGTGGCGGGTTTCTTTGCCTTCAGCCAGCGGCGTACCGTAGCCTGTTGGCGTATAGATAGCCCCCAGGCCAGCACCGGCAGCCTGAATGCGCGCCGCCAGATTCCCCTGAGGTACCAGCTCCAGTTCAACCTCGCCACGGCGATACAGGTCATCGAAAATCTGTGAATCCACCTGACGCGGAAAAGAGCAGATCATTTTGCGTACGCGTCTGGCCTTCAACAGTGCCGCCAGACCGACTTCACCGTTACCCGCATTGTTATTGATGATGGTAAGGTCGCGAGCCCCCTGCGCGATGAGCGCATCAATCAATGTGGTGGGTTGTCCGGCCGTACCAAAACCACCAATCATGATGGTCGCACCGTCCGGGATCCCGGCGATGGCCTCCTCCAGCGAAGGCACACTTTTATCAATCATCAGCTCGCTCCTTGTGGTGCGGATTTCGCACATTTTTGCGTTGTTCGCACAAAATGTGACCCACTTAACGAAGTCAGGCAAGGGCGATAATCGAAATATGGTGCGATAATCGAACATCGTTTATGTTTGTACGAAGAATGTGATCCGTGGCGAACAACGAGAGGAAAACAGTGGAAAAACATCCTGATGACCGACTGAACAACGAGACCGATCCGTTTAAGGGCGATCCAAACTATATGGCATCACTGGCACGCGGGCTGGAGGTGATTCAGGCGTTCACGCCGCAGCGACGGGTTATGTCGATATCGCAGATTAGCCAGAAAACCGGGATCCCTCGCGCGGCAGTCAGACGCTGTCTGTATACGCTGGGAAAACTGGGTTTCGTTTATGCCGAAGATGGGAAAAATTTCGAACTGCGTCCGCGGATCCTGGCACTGGGACATGCCTATCTGGCCTCCACTCCGCTGGCTCGCGCCACTCAACCGGTTCTGAAACATCTGAGTGAAATGCTCAATGAATCCTGTTCCATCGCCACCCTCGACGGTGACGATATTTTGTATATCGCCCGCGCCTCCAGCTCACGCATTATGACCATCGATCTGGACATCGGCAGTCGGCTGCCCGCGTGGTCCACCTCAATGGGACGCGTTTTGCTTAGCCATCTTTCTGAGGACAAGCTGAACGACATGCTCGGGCGCATCACCATGATCCGCTACACCTCGCAGACTGTGGATTCCGTCCCCGCCCTGCGCGCCGAACTGAAGAGAGTCCGGCAGCAGGGCTATGCGCTCAACGATCAGGAACTGGAAATGGGGCTGCGGTCCATTGCTGTGCCGCTGATGAACAGCCAGGGTCAGGTCCAGGCGGCGCTGAATGTGGGTGTACATGCCGGACAGGTGACGGCGGACGAGCTGCGCAGCCGCGTACTGCCCGAGCTGCAAAAAGCCGCGCAGGAGTTGTCGCTTTTACTGCATTAACGGCTGCGCTTGGCGTGACGTTCCCAGTTTTCCTGCTTCGCCTGTGCGGATTTACGCAACGCCACATAGCACGCTCCGCTGCCGCCGTGATGTGGCAGCGCCGTGCAGTAGGCCTGAACCTCGTCGAATTCGGTCAACCAGCGTGCCAGATAGCTGCGCACGATGTTGGCATGTGAGTTATCGTCTCGCCCTTTACCGTGAATGATCAGCACATTGCGCAGTCCATCGCGTAACGACTGGAGCAGAAAGCTGTACAGCTGTTGACGACAGGCTTCCACTGGCTGACGCAACAGATTGAGGCTCGCCTGCTGGCTGTATTTCCCCGTACGCAGCTTATCGAGTACGCCCTGTTGCAGCCCCTCACGGCGAAACTCTAAAGGTTGCGCCAGCGGGACGATCTCCAGAAAACCGGTGGTGAGAAAATTATCAAGCTGGAGTGTATCAATACGTTGCGGGGTCCGCGCATTGCGCACGGGCTGCCAGTGTACGTCGGCGCAACGTTTCAGCGGCTGAACATCCTCCATGGCGTCAAGAAATAACGATTTGTCGTCAAGATTCATGCTGTGTCCTCCCGCTTTTTAAAGGCAGCTACTATCATAGCCGTCCCCCTGGAGGGCGACAACGGTTTACAGATGCTTCCAGTAAACATCCACGTGTCACATACCTTTGCTTTACTAATTAACGCTGGTTTTACTCAGAGTAAAACAGTGCAGCAGTGCCGTTTAATCTGGTTGATTTACCTTAGATTTTCGTGAAATCAATCACTCCAGTTTGCTGGCATAGTTAAACGGTTCTTGCTATAAGACATTACCCGCCACCAGGAAAAATAACGGGCATAGATGAAGGATAAACTGCTGTGTGTACTGTAGAGTCTGGCGGATGTCGACAGGCTCTATTTTTTTATCCCAAATCAGGGGTATAGCACTGCTGGCAGTGACCATGATACGTTGATGCCCCACCGACTGCATGCCAACGAGGCAACCGATGCTGACACTACTGGAAGAGAAAATGATGACCCCGCTGGGCCCACTTTGGGTCATTTGCGACGAGCAGTTCAGACTTCGCGCTATCGAGTGGGAACAGTACAGTGAGCGCATGGTGCAACTGCTGGATATTCATTACCGCGCACAAGGTTATACCCGTATTAGTGCGACCAATCCGGGCGGTCTGTGCGACAAACTTGCCGACTATTTTGCCGGTAACCTCAGCGCGATCGATACGCTGCCAACCGCCACCGGCGGCACCCCTTTTCAGCGGGAAGTCTGGCAAACCTTGCGCACTATTCCTTGTGGTCAGGTGATGCACTACGGTCAGTTGGCTGAGCAACTGGGACGCCCTGGCGCGGCGCGAGCGGTTGGCGCGGCGAACGGTTCAAATCCGATCAGCATCGTGGTGCCCTGCCACCGCGTGATCGGACGTAACGGCACCATGACCGGTTACGCCGGTGGCGTGCAGCGGAAAGAGTGGTTGTTGCGCCATGAAGGTTACCTGTTGCTGTAGTATCCAGGCAATTCGTGCCTTCTTGCTCACACTTTTACGTAAAGACGCCACAGGGAAAGTAAGGTTTTTCAAAGGGATAGAAATATTTTATTCACACATGTCGGAATTATCCGCTATTGGGGTGACCTCAGACTTACGTGCTCACCAAAAAGATGTTAAAATTGACAAATATCAATTACGGCTTGAGCAGACCTATGATCCCGGAAAAGCGAATTATACGGCGCATTCAGTCTGGCGGTTGTGCTATCCATTGCCAGGATTGCAGTATCAGCCAGCTTTGCATCCCGTTCACACTTAACGAGCATGAGCTTGATCAGCTTGATAATATTATCGAGCGTAAAAAGCCGATCCAGAAAGGCCAGACGCTGTTTAAAGCGGGTGATGAGCTGAAATCGCTCTATGCCATTCGTTCCGGTACGATCAAGAGCTATACCATTACTGAACAAGGCGATGAGCAAATCACCGGCTTCCATCTCGCGGGCGACCTGGTCGGTTTCGACGCGATTGGTAGCGGCCATCATCCGAGTTTTGCGCAGGCACTGGAAACCTCCATGGTCTGTGAAATCCCGTTTGAGACTCTTGATGATCTGTCCGGCAAAATGCCTAATCTGCGTCAGCAGATGATGCGTCTGATGAGTGGTGAGATCAAAGGTGACCAGGATATGATCCTGTTGCTGTCGAAGAAAAACGCGGAAGAGCGTCTGGCGGCATTTATCTATAACCTGTCTCGTCGCTTTGCGCAGCGTGGCTTCTCTCCACGTGAATTCCGTCTGACCATGACCCGTGGCGATATCGGTAACTACCTGGGCCTGACTGTTGAAACAATCAGCCGTTTGTTGGGTCGTTTCCAGAAAAGCGGAATGCTGGCGGTGAAAGGGAAATACATCACTATCGAAAACAGTGATGCGCTGGCGGTTCTCGCCGGACACACCCGCAACGTTGCTTAATCTTTCCGCAACCCTTCTGAAACCCTTCTGTCGAATCGTTAAATTTTCCTGATTTATTGATCTGACAGAAGGTTCTTCCCTGTTTCAATTCACATTCTTGGGTTACTCTTTTAGTTACAAACTGCGATGACAGTTGTAAGGAGACCCTGTATGGCTATGTATCAAAACATGCTGGTGGTTATCGATCCGAATCAGGACGATCAACCTGCGTTACGGCGTGCGGTTTATTTGCATCAACGGATTGGTGGCAAAATTAAAGCCTTTTTGCCGATCTATGACTTTTCCTACGAGATGACCACCCTGTTGTCGCCTGATGAGCGTACGGCAATGCGTCAGGGCGTCATTAGTCAGCGGACGGCGTGGATACGCGAACAAGCAAAATACTATATTGAAGCAGGCGTTCCTGTTGAAATTAAAGTGGTCTGGCACAACCGTCCTTTTGAAGCCATTATTCAGGAAGTGATCAGCGGCGGACACGATCTGGTGCTGAAAATGGCGCACCAGCATGACCGACTGGAAGCAGTGATCTTCACTCCTACCGACTGGCATCTGCTGCGTAAATGCCCAAGTCCGGTGTGGATGGTGAAAGATCAACCCTGGCCGGAAGGCGGTAAAGCGCTGGTGGCGGTAAACCTGGCCAGTGAAGAACCCTACCATAATGCGCTGAATGAGAAGCTGGTAAAAGAGACGCTGCAACTCGCCGAACAGGTCAACCATACAGAGGTGCATCTGGTCGGGGCCTACCCTGTCACGCCGATCAACATCGCGATTGAACTGCCGGAATTTGATCCCAGCGTCTACAACGATGCGATTCGCGGTCAGCACCTGCTGGCAATGAAAGCGCTGCGGCAAAAATTCAGTATCGACGAGAAAGTCACACACGTTGAGAAAGGATTACCGGAGGAGGTAATCCCCGATTTAGCGGAACATCTGCAGGCGGGGATTGTGGTTCTGGGTACAGTGGGCCGCACGGGCATTTCCGCTGCCTTCCTGGGGAATACAGCAGAACAGGTCATCGACCATTTGCGTTGTGACCTGCTGGTCATCAAACCCGACCAGTACCAGACGCCCGTTGAGCTTGACGACGAGGAAGACGACTAACGCGTTGTGTAAAAAACGAAAGGCCCAATGATTTGGGCCTTTTCTTTTAATGCTTGTCCTCACCGCCGAGGAAATAAATTCCCAACGGGATGGCCAGCAGCACGGTGAAAACCAGGCTATAGACGAAAATCATTGATGACTGAATGACATACATCGACGTCGTCCAGTCAGAAAGCGGAATATCATACTGTTCAATCACCCCACCGATCGTGGCGCGCGTGACAACCGATGCGGCAATAATAAACACACCCAGCAGACAGAGCAGAAACTTTTTGCCCTTCGCCGTCTTCAGCTTTTCCATTATCATCATAGTGTCCTTCTGTCACCAAACTTTTGTTACCTTAGCGCAACAATACCATGACAATATGAAAAAGTCTGCATCAGTTCCCCTGACAAATCCGTCACATTGAAAGCGCCTTTGCGTAAAAACGCTAAAAGCGCTATTTATTCCCCCTTTTTATTGATGACTTGAATGTTTATCCTGAGTACCATTAATGAGTTGCAGTTTATTTTTTGTTATGTCAGTGGCAGCGGAAAGCCGGGGATAAATATGTTTGCAGAGCTGTTCGTAAAAAACGTCTTCAATCTGACGGTTATTTTGAGTAGCGTCTTTAGCTTAATTCTGATGAATGTTTTCTTTCGTCATGCACATAAACGCAAGAAAGGGTTTGTCTTCCATACGGCTCAGTTTCTTATTTATGCGCTGATTATCGGTACATTAGGGCGAATCGCTAACACCGTTATTAGCCATTATAACATCAGCGCGGTTTCATCCAGTATTATCGACTTTGTCTGTACGTCGTTGATCGCCCTGATTCTGACTATTAAATTGTTTCTGGTGATTAATCAGTTTGAAAAATCGCAAATTAAAAAAGGGCGAGACGTCACCAGCGCGCGAATTTTATCGCGGATTATCAAAATCACCCTCATTGTCGTCATTATTTTGCTTTATGGTGAACACTTCGGCATGAGCCTGTCGGGGTTACTCACCTTTGGCGGCATCGGCGGCATCGCCGTGGGCATGGCAGGGAAAGATATCCTCAGTAACTTCTTTTCCGGCATTATGCTTTATTTCGATCGCCCCTTCAGTATCGGCGACTGGGTACGTTCCCCAGATCGCAATATCGAAGGCACCGTGGCGGAAATTGGCTGGCGGATGACCAAAATCACCACCTTTGATCACCGTCCGTTATACGTTCCAAACTCTGTGTTTTCCTCGATTAGCGTAGAGAATCCCGGTCGGATGAGTAACCGTCGAATCAACACGGTTGTCGGGTTACGTTACGAAGATGCCAGCAAAGTGGGCACGATCGTCAATGCTATTCGACAAATGCTACAAACCCATGCCGATATCGATCAGCAACAAACGCTGCTGGTCTATTTTAACGGCTTTGGTGACTCTTCATTAAATATTATGGTGTATTGTTTTACCCGAACAACGGTCTGGGAAGAGTGGTTAGCGGTTCAACAACAGGTTTATCTTAACATTATTGATATCGTGCAGAGCCATGGCGCTGATTTCGCCTTCCCGAGCCAGACACTCTATCTCAATAATAGCAGTCAGGGTTAATGTAAAACGCCCCTGCCCGACTCGTGATAGCCTCAGGACATATTTACCTGAGGCTCCTTACTCAGACAATGCGTTATTTTCTGTTCATTCAACAATTTCGATGAAATTCCCGTCCGGGTCTTTGATGACGGCTTCATAATAACCGTCCCCGGTCGTGCGCGGTGGTGAAACCAGGATCCCCTGCGCCCGTGCTTTTTTTGCCAGCGCATCCACTTTTTTAGCACTGCCAACCGCGATTGCCAGATGCACCCACCCGGTCGTCTGGTTATCCGGGCGCAGGGCTCGCAGGGCGGGTTTCGTCATCAGTTCAATCGCAATATCATCACCGATGCGCACAAAATAAGACTCAAATCCGGGGTTGTTCTTGCTGATGTATTTCTCATTAAGCGTCCCGCCAAAAAAACCGGTCCAGAAGCGCGCCTGCGCTTCCAGTTCTGTGGTCCATAACGCCATATGTGCGATTTTCATGTTTCCCCTCGTTTCAACCCGTTAGAATGTTGACAGCACTGACCGTTTTGCCCGATCATGCTCTATATTGCTCGATGATATGGTTTTCAGGATTTATTATGCTCGATTATGCAGCTTTCCCGGAACAACGACAAGCCCTGATTCAGCAGATCCTGCAGGAGAATGGGCGCGTGGTATGCAGTGACCTCGCCTCCCGGCTGAACGTCTCGGAGCACACGATTCGCCGCGATCTCCATGAACTCAGCAAGGAAGGCATCTGCAAGAAGGTGTATGGCGGCGCGGTCATGATGCTGCCGGAAGCGGGTGACTATTCCATTCGCAAAACGAAGAAGCCCGACCAAAAGAGCAGCATCGCGCAAAAATGTGCACGACTGGTCAAATCCGGTAGCTGTATTTTTATCGATACCGGTACGACCAACCTGGCGATGGCGGAGGCGCTTCCGGCAGAACTTTCTCTGACCGTGGTGACCAACTCGCCGGAAATCGCTGCCGTACTGTTAAAAAAGCCCCTGTATGACGTCATCATGCTCGGCGGTCAGCTGCAGCGCTCTTCTGGTGGTTGCGTCGGCGCTTCGGCGATTGCGCAGGTTCAGGGGATGTTATTCGACCAGGGGTTTATCGGCGGCTGCGCGATGGCGCCGGAATCCGGTCTGACCGGGTTTGATTACGCCGATTGTGAATTCAAACGCGCAGTGATCCGACAGTGTAATGAGACCATTGTCGCGCTGACGGCGGACAAGATCCCGGCGGTGGCTCGCTATGTCGTCGCCCAGAGCAGTGAGATCGATGTCATGGTAGTTGAAGCGAATATCAGCAAGGCGTATTGCGAGGCGTTTCGCGAACATGATATCCGCATTTATACGGTGTGAACGGCAGGCGCGTTTCCGCGCCTGCTGACGGAGGGTTAGTGCTTGATGATATACATGGTCCGGCTGTAGGCCACATCTTCCGGGTTCATGATCGGGTACCCTTTCAGCCACGGTTTGATTAAGCGCCCGTTGGTGTACTGATAAATTGGCGCAATGGGTGCCTGCTCCATGAGGATTTTTTCCGCCGCATTGTAGTCCGCATTACGCGCTTTATCCGTGTTTTCCATCGTCGCCTGAGTGATGATTTTGTCATACGCCGGGTTGTTAAAACGCGAAATATTGCCTGAGTGCGTCGACGTCAGCAGCGACAGGAAGGTCGAAGGCTCGTTGTAATCCCCCACCCAGGAAGCACGAATCACATCGAAATTCCCGGTATTACGGCTGTCGATGTAAGTTTTCCACTCCTGGTTTTGCAGCTTCACATCCACACCTAAGTTTTTCTTCCACATCGAGGCCACCGCGATGGCGATTTTCTGGTGGTTCTCAGAGGTGTTGTATAACAGCGTCAGGTTAAGCGGTTTCTGCGGACCGTATCCCGCCGCACGCAACAGCGTTTTCGCCTGGGCATTCAGCTCTTCCTGGCTCATCTGTTCGAACGGAGACGGTTCAGGCGTAAAACCGGCAGTGACGTCCGGCGTAAAGTGCCAGGCCGGTTTTTCCCCGGTACCCAACACTTTCTCCGCCATAATGCGACGGTCAATGGTCATGCTCAGCGCCAGACGCACGCGGGAATCCGCCGTTGGCCCTTTTTGCGTGTTAAAGGCGTAGTAATAGGTTCCCAACTGCGGTGGCGTATAAACCTGCCCTGGAATGTCCTTTAACAGCTTCTGGTACATATTTTTCGGGAATGATTCGGTGATATCAATATCACCCGCCAGGTAACGTTTAGTGGCCGATGACTCTTGATTAATCGGCAGGAAAGTCACTTTTTGCAGCACCGTTTTTCCGTTATCCCAGTACTGCGTATTCGGCACCACCACCAGCTTTTCATTCACCACGCGATCCTGCAACACGTAGGCGCCATTCCCCACCAGGTTGCCCGGTTTGGTCCAGTCTTTACCGCTTGCCACGTTGGCTTTTTGCACCGGATAGAACGCAAAACTGGCGGTGAGGTTGGCGAACCACGGCAGCGGCTTATCCAGTTGCACTCTCAGGGTGCGGGCATCAATGGCGGTCACACCGAGCTTATCGGGCGTCACTTTGCCATCAATGATCGCCTGGGCGTTATTGACCCCTGCCAGCGCGGCAAACCAGGCAAAGGGGGACAGCGTTTTCGGATCCACCAGGCGTTGCCAGCTATAGACAAAATCCTGGGCGGTCACCGGCGTACCATCTGACCAACGCGCATTATCCCGCAGCGTAAACGTCCAGATGCGATTGTCGTTGCTTTTCCATTGCGTGGCGACGCCAGGTACGATTTCACCCTTCTCGTTCTGGTTCACCAGTCCTTCAAACAGATCGCGAATAACCTGAATTTCCGGCAGGCCAACCGCTTTTGCCGGATCAAGCGTCGCCGGTTCATCTTTTATATGGCGAACCAGCTCCTGCTTCTCTGCCAGTACCGTTCCGCTGGGAACATCCGCAGCATATGACAGAGAAATGCTGCTAACCAACAGCGCACAACAGGTTACTGAAACAGCGTGCTTCATAGAGTCCCCTCAATCCGGCTTATTCACGATGGCGTAATTATTTGTTTCGCCTGAAGGAAATGCAAACATCTTCCTGCAGAAAATTGATATTACGACTAAAAATCCGTCCATGCGAAAACGATTTGATTATCGACCCAATTTGCACAACACTGCGAGTAATAATCCCTGAATTCAGAGACGCTTATGACCGTTACCCGCCCTCGCGCCGAACGCGGCGCCTTCCCGCCAGGAACTGAACATTATGGTCGTTCACTGTTGGGCGCACCGCTGATCTGGTTTCCGGCAGCCGTCGCCAGTCGTGACAGTGGCTTGATTATCGCGGGAACGCATGGTGACGAAAATGCATCGGTGGTCACGCTCTCCTGCGCACTGCGCACGCTGACGCCTTCACTGCGCCGCCACCATGTGATCCTCGCAGTGAACCCGGACGGCTGTCAGCTCGGTTTGCGTGCGAACGCTAACGGCGTCGACCTTAATCGCAATTTTCCGTCAGCAAACTGGAAAGCCGGCGAGACAGTTTATCGCTGGAACAGCGCTGCGGAAACGCGTGACGTGGTGCTGTTAACAGGGGATCATCCGGGTTCGGAACCGGAAACTCAGGCGTTATGTCAGCTCATTCACCGCATTCACCCCGCGTGGGTGGTTTCTTTCCATGACCCACTGGCCTGTATTGAAGATCCCAAAAGCAGCGAGCTCGGTGAATGGCTGGCGCAAGCGTTCGAACTACCGCTGGTGACAAGCGTTGGTTACGAAACGCCCGGCTCTTTCGGCAGTTGGTGTGCGGATCTGAATTTACACTGCATCACAGCGGAATTCCCACCGATCTCATCAGATGAGGCCAGCGAGAAATATCTCCAGGCGATGTCGACGCTTCTGCGCTGGCATCCTAAAGATGCAGTTGTCCGGTCGTAAAGTGCAATGCGGGCTCCACATCGACCGCCAGCCAGGTAGGACCATCAAGATCGGCAAAGCTGACCTGCGGCGTCAGCGGTAATGCGGCAGAAATGGCCCGTGACGTGCAAAGCATGCAGCCCAGCATCAGGGCAAATCCTTGTTCGCGGGCATCGGTAGCCAGCGCCAGCGCCTCGGTCAGTCCGCCGGTTTTGTCCAGCTTGATATTGACCATTTCATAACGCCCATGAAGTGCTTTCAGGCTGCTACGGGTATGACAGCTCTCATCGGCGCAGATCGGCAGCGGATGGATAAAATTTTCCAGCGCGGCATCATCCTGCGCCGGAAGCGGTTGTTCCAGCATCGCGACACCCAAATCTGCTAACAGCTGGCAGCGCGCCGCCAGCCCTTCCGCCCGCCAGGACTCATTGGCATCGACAATTAAGGTCGCCTTTGGTACTGCCGACCGAATCGCCACCATACGTTCGCTGATCAGGCGATCGTCCAGCTTCACCTTCAGCAGCCTGGCTCCGGCTTCCCATAGCGCCGCTGCGCTGGCCGCCATTTGTTCCGGGCTACCAATCACGACGGTCTGTGCGGTGGCAATTGTCGTCGGCAGCGCCACGTTAAGGGTTTCCGTCAGCGTTTGTTGCTGCTGGCGTGCCTGGAGATCCCACAGCGCACAGTCAACCGCGTTGCGTGCCGCACCTGCTGGGAGCAGTTTTTGCAGCGCTTCCCGGGTCACCCCCTTTTCCAGTTGCGGGACAATGCTCATGATCTGTGCCATTACGGAGGCATCACTTTCCCCGTAACGCGGATAGGGCGTGCACTCACCAATCCCTTTCACACCCTCTTCTTCCAGTTCAACCACCACGACACGCGCCTCACTGCGGCTGCCACGGGCAATCACAAAAGGGGTATGTAACGGCCAGGCTTCCTCGTATACCTTCACAGAACGCATTTTTTCTCCTTAAGCAATGACGTGGTGGTTTGTGCGCTTCACCGAAATAGCGTTTGCCGTGTTATCGGCTGTTGGCATAAACTAGCTGTGACGTTAACTATATGTAAACAGGAAGATAACCATGTCACAAACCGTTCATTTCCAGGGCAACCCGGTTGCAGTCGCCAACTCCATTCCTCAAGCGGGTAGCAAAGCGCAGCCTTTTACCCTCGTGGCAAAAGATCTGTCTGACGTCGCACTGAGCCAGTTTGCTGGCAAACGCAAAGTCCTGAACATTTTCCCGAGCATCGATACCGGCGTTTGCGCCGCATCGGTACGTAAGTTTAACCAACTGGCCACCGAAATCGACAATACCGTGGTGCTGTGTGTTTCTGCCGATCTGCCGTTTGCCCAGTCCCGCTTCTGTGGCGCTGAAGGTCTGAGCAACGTTATCACGCTGTCCACGCTGCGTAACGCTGAATTCCTGAAAAACTACGGCGTTGAAATCACCGAAGGCCCGCTGAAAGGTCTGGCCGCGCGTGCGGTCGTCGTTCTGGATGAAAATGACAACGTCATCTTCAGCCAACTGGTGAATGAAATTACCAACGAACCTGACTATGCCGCTGCGCTGGAAGTCCTGAAAGCGTAAGGTCCCCGTCATACAAAAATGCCTCCATTTCGGAGGCATTTTTTTACTCTTCGCCCTTCTTCTGATTCAGGCCATATTCACGCAGCTTATTCGCAATCGCGGTATGGGATACCCCCAGGCGTTTCGCCAGCTTGCGGGTACTGGGATAACTGCGATAAAGCTGGGTTAACACTGAGCGCTCAAAACGGCTGGTGATATCATCCAGCGACCCCTCCATCGCATCTTCACCTACCGCAACCGTCGTCGCATCGTAGTCAGGCAGCAAAATATCCTGCGGTCGCAGTTCGTAACCTTCAAGCTGCGTCAGCGCCCGGTAGATGGCGTTTTTCAGTTGACGCACATTGCCGGGCCAGCCGTAACGGGTCAATACCGTACTGAGATCGGCAGCCAGTTTAGGACGCGGCACGCCCTGCTCATCGGCGAAACGCGCCACAAACAGTTCAGTCAGCGGCATGATGTCCTGTGGACAATCGCGCAGCGGCGGCAGATTCAGCGTCAGCACGTTAAGGCGATAATAGAGATCTTCGCGAAACAGCCCTTTCTGCACCAGTTCAACGAGATTCTTTTGCGTCGCACAGATCACGCGCACATCGACATGTACCTCATGATCTTCCCCCACCCGACGAAACGTACCGTCATTGAGGAACCGCAGTAGCTTGGTCTGCATGCGCGGCGACATTTCACCAATCTCATCAAGCAGCACCGAACCGCCGTTTGCCTGCTCGAAGAAGCCTTTTTTGCCTTCTGGCGCATGACCAAACAGTTCGCTTTCCACCGCATCTTCAGGGATCGACGCGCAGTTGAGCGCCAGATACGGTTTGCCCGCGCGCGGGCTGGCCTGGTGACAGGCATACGCAAACAGATCTTTACCGGTGCCGGTATCGCCGGTAATCAACAGCGGCGCACTCAGCATCGCCAGTTTGCGCGCCTGTTCGACAACATGCTTCATTTTTCCGCTGACGGCGATGATTTGGCTAAAAGCGCTGACATCCTGGGTTGCCAGATTCTGCAACTGACGTCCCATCCGGAGTGTTGAACGCAACATGACCACCGCACCGGTGAGCATGGTTTCGTCAGTTTCCCCTTGCAGATAAACCGGCGTGATTTCCATCAGGAAATTCTGCCCGTTGATCACCACATGTTCGTTATGGGACGTCTGCGGATTGCCTTCCAGCCAGCGCTGGAAGTTAAAACCGTTGATCAGTTGTGCAGCGGTATGGTTGCGCATCCGCTCCGGGTTAAGCGCAAACAGCTGGCAGCTTGCCGGGTTCGCTATCTCAATCTTGCTTTTCAGATCCAGCGACAGAACAGGTTCAGGCAGTGCCTCAAGCAGCGCGCTAAGCGCGAGGTGCTCCCGCTCTGATGGCATCCATGGCACAGTGCGTACATCGGTGACGCCTGCAATGCGGCGAATTTCCGCCATTAAACTGCTGAAGTTAGTGAACTCCAGTTCAGCAAAGTTAAGGTAGATTCGCCCGATGGGGTCAATCTCGATACCGCGCAAATCGATGCTGCGTAGCACCAGTAAATCAAGTAATTCGCGAGTCAGACCAAGTCGGTCTTCACAAAAGACTTCCAGACGCATGGGGGAACCTTCAACTGAATAATGAGCTATAGATATGATGATAAGCCAGGAATGGGGAACCAGGAAGGATTCTGTCAACAAATATTGACAGCATGACGGAAAAACAGGCGGTTCGGCGTAAAGTTACGCGGTCAACGCCTGTGATTAGATTACTTTTCTCGCGGGGAGCCGTTTTTCTGCAACGTCTCTTTGAGCTGCCCGATCAATTGACGCCGGAAATCACCCAGGCGCGGTTTGTCATCGTCCAGCCACGGCAACGGGCGGCAAAGCTCCATCGCTTTGATCCCCAGTCGTGCGGTTAACAACCCCGCGCCGATCCCCTGCGCGGCTCGGGTCGACAGGCGCGCCGCGAGATCCTGCGACATCCAGTCCATCCCCACTTCCCGTACCAGTTCGCTGGCTCCGGCAAAAGCGATGTTGAGCAACACCAGTCGGAACAGACGCAAACGGCTGTAATAGCCCAGCTCTATCCCGTACAGCGTGGCGATGCGGTTAATCAGTCGCAAATTGCGCCAGGCAATAAATGCCATATCCACCAGCGCCAGCGGACTGACTGCGATCATCAGCGTCGACTCCGCCGCCGAACGGCTGATTTCTCGCCGCGCCTGAGCATCCAGCACCGGCTGAACCAGATGGGCGTAAAGGCTGACCACTTCGCGATCGTTCTGCGTTTCGTGGATCGAGGCATACCAGCGCTGCAACGCCGGATGCGACTGGTCGATTCCGGCCTGCTGGGCCAGTTTCTCGCAGAAGGCCCGTCCTTTGCCGGCACCGTGGCTGTGCAGCAGGTCACGCGCTTCATCGCGCTCGTGAGCACGCTGACGCAAACGCCACAGACGTCGCCATTCGGTTGCCACCGATCCGACTCCCGCCCCAATAATCAGCGCCCCGGCCGCGCAACCGCCGAGCGCCACCCAGTCCTGGGTTTGCCAGGCGTTCATTGTCCACTGAACACCTTGTCCCACCACGCTTACGCTGAACAGCGCCAGGCCGCCCATCACCATCTTGCGCCACAGACTGCGCTTAGGGCGTAGCGCCGCGTCAATCACCGCTTCGGCTTGTCCCTCTTCTTCCAGCGGTTCATCAACGGTGGCCGGGGCAAAGGACTGAGCTTGCGTCTCGCTAAACGTTTGTTGCGCTTTAAAAGCCGGGCTCTGCTCGACGTCAAGCGGACCAGCGAAATCAATCCGCGGTTTTATCGGTTCGCTCATCGCAATTTATCTCCTATTAAAAACTCCAGCGCGGCATCCAGGCGAATGTGCGGCAGCGGCTTATCGACGTCCATTTTTTGCGGTCGAAATGCTTCAAACTGAAATCCCTGGCGGTCCCAGAACGCCTGTCCCGGCAGACGTGCCGGCACTTCACCGGGGTAGACCGTCAGCGGAGAGCCATCGCTTAAGCGATTCCCGCGTAGCGCCGGGATCTTCTCACCGTTCACGTCAATCAGCCCGCTGGTGGTAGCCTGAACGGAGGCCAACCCCAGACAATCCATGCTGATCCCTTCAAACGCGGCGTTCTGCCAGGCATCCTGAATCAACTGTTGCAGCAGCGACACCATATTGGCGTGCTGATCGATCGTCACATGATCCGCTTTGGTGGCGGCAAACAGCAGCTTGTCGATCACCGGCGAGAACAGCCGGCGGAACAGCGTACGCTGACCGTAATGGAAACTTTGCATCAGTTGAGTTAAGGCAAGACGCATGTCGTTGAACGCCTGCGGCCCGCTGTTGAGCGGTTGCAGGCAATCCACCAGCACAATCTGGCGGTCGAAACGCAGAAAATGGTTCTTATAGAACCCCTTCACCACCTTTTCGCAGTAATAGTTAAAGCGTTCACGCAGCATCCCGGCGTTAGTCTGCTTGTCTGCCTGAGCCAGTTTTGATTCACCCCACGCGTCCACATCCGGCCAGGGGAAAAACTGCAACGCTGGCGCGCCGGCCATATCACCAGGCAGGACGAACCGCCCCGGCTGGATGAAATGCAGTCCCTGCTGTTTACATTGATGCAAATAGTCCGTCCACGCTGCCGCAATGTCGGCCAGGCGGTTCTCATCGGCGGGTGCCAGCGGATCCAGCCCTTGCGTCAGCTGTCGCCATTTCGCCGACCATTCCGCTCGCTGCCCGGTAAGCAGACCGGTCATTTGCCGTGACCAGCTCAGGTAATCCTGCGCCAGCATCGGTAGATCGAGCAGCCATTCGCCGGGATAATCGACAATTTCCAGGTACAGCGTCGACGTCTCTTTGAAGTGACGTAGCAGAGAGTCATTGGATTTATAGCGCAGCGCCAGGCGAATTTCGCTGACCCCACGGGTGGGCGTCGGCCACGTCGGCGGATCGCCATACAGCTGTGCCAGCCCTTCATCGTAGGTAAAGCGAGGAATGCCAAAATCTCGCTGGGGGACACGTTTCACCCCGAGCAGGCGCTCCTCGCGTACTGCGCTAAGCAGCGGCAGCCGCGCACCGGCATGGATATTGAGCAACTGATTAACCATCGCCGTGATAAATGCGGTTTTTCCGCTCCGGCTCAGCCCGGTGACCGCGAGGCGCAAATGCCGGTCTACACCGCGATTAACCAGCGCATTGAGTTCATTGGTGAGTCTCTTCATCGCCATCCCGTTATGCCTGAAGACCAGAAAAAAGTATAACGCATCCCTCTAATATAGGGGCAGGTCGTTGATTTTCAATCGGGTTGTGTCGAGTGGGATGTTCACCCGACTGACCCCGTTAAGGGAAAACAGGACAGGCTGAAATAAAAGTATGCTAATGAGCTAAGCAGCGTTCAAAAGCCGAGCGAACACTTTCATAGCATGCTCTTGAACGCATCAACTGCTCCCAGATCGAGTTATGACCCGCCCCATCGATCGTGAGTAGTGTCTTTTGGCAGGCCTGCGCTGCCGACGAGACCAGTTTTTTCGGTATATCGGCAGGGATGATAGTGTCATTTTCGGCAGCGATAACCAACAAATTACCGGTAAATTCAGCGGTGATGGCCCACGCATCCGTCGCGTCCCAACTGCGATCCTGGCGTATGATGGCCGAAAAATCGGGGCCAAATTTAACCGGATACGCGGGCGTGGCATAGACACCTGGCACCATCAGAATCAACGAGCGCAGCGGAACCATTTTACTGAGTTGAAGCGCATTGTACGCCCCCATGCTGACGCCCACACAACCGGTAAAAATCTGCCCCTGAAAATCCATCACCGCCGTTGCCTGTTGGGTGCGGCTCAACAACGAGGAATCGCGAATGTCGCCGCCGGTTTCTCCATGACCTAAAAAATCGAATATCGTCGTTCCAAAACCTGACTCATCCAACATAACGCGATACTTGTGGAAAATGGTTCTGTCTTTCCCGCCGCCGTGTAGCATCAGGACATGTCCATTGCGGCCAAACGTACTTTCAGCGTAAAGCGTTTCGCCCTGAAAAGGGACCAGGAAAGAGTGGCTTTGCATCATGAGCGTCGCATTATTAAAGGATGGGATATCAGGTTTTATCAAACCCGATAACTTCATGCAATGGTCTGCAATCAATCTGCCGCGCCAGGTTCGGGCTGCCACAGAAATGCTGATTCATGAAGTTCATTGCTACACGGCACAATCCACCGCGCTGTGTTGTCAACCGCAGACTAACTCCCTAAGATGTATGGTATTAACTCTCCGATGGAGTTGCAGGAGTATGACCCCCACTATTTATGATATCGCTCGCGTGGCGGGTGTGTCGAAGTCGACGGTCTCGCGCGTATTAAACAAGCAAACCAATATCTCACCGGAAGCGCTGGAAAAAGTGCAGCGCGCTATTGATGAACTGCAGTATCAGCCGAATAAACTGGCCCGCGCCCTGACCTCATCCGGGTTTGACGCCATCATGGTGATTTCAACACGCTCGACCAAAACAACTGCTGGTAACCCCTTCTTCTCTGAAGTTTTGCACGCCATTACCGCAAAAGCAGAGGAGGAAGGTTTCGACGTGATCCTACAAACGTCACGTAGTACTGAAGACGATCTGCAAAAGTGCGAGAGCAAGATTAAGCAGAAGATGATCAAAGGCATTATCATGCTTAGTTCGCCCGCAGATGAGACTTTTTTCGAGCGTCTGGATAAATATGATATTCCAGTGGTGGTCATCGGTAAGGTAGAAGGTCAATACACTCACGTTTACTCGGTCGATACCGATAATTATCGTGACAGTATTGCACTGACTGATGCCCTGATTGACAGCGGCCATCAGAATATTGCCTGTTTGCATGCGCCGCTGGAATACCATGTTTCTGTTGATCGCGTAAATGGCTATAAGCGCAGTCTGGCGACGCATCAACTGGCAGAAAATAAACGCTGGATTATTGATGGTGGCTATACGCACGAAAGTGCGCTGGAAGCGGCGAGAGCATTATTAAACCAGCACCCCTTACCGGATGCTGTTTTTGCCACCGACAGCATTAAGATCCTCAGTTTATATCGCGCAGCGTCGGAGAGAAAAATTGCCATTCCGCAGCAGTTGGCGGTCGTCGGTTACAGCAACGAAATGCTCTCTTTTATTCTCACCCCTCCGCCCGGCGGCATTGACGTCCCGACACGTGAACTCGGCGAGCAAAGCTGCGATCTGTTGTTTAAGCATATTGCCGGAAAAACCGACGCTCGCTCCATCACCGTCGAAACCCGTATCTCTCTGACCGCATCTCTGGCCTGAGCGAATGGCTGCCCGTAATTGACGGGCAGCCAGGGCTATCAGAAGGCGTAGTTAACGCCTATGCCCGCATAATGGAACCGGTCACTGTCACCTTCATCGTGATCTTCCCACTCATAGGCGTATTCAAGCGTCATCGACAGACCATTCTGGAAATCATAGGCATACTGTAATCCGAGACGGTTGAAGTCATGACCTTCATGCTCCGGATCGTCTCGCCAGTCCCAGTTTGACCACCGATCCAGACCAATACGGGTATAGGGTGTCAGCGTGGTATTGCCCTGCGAAATCGGTAAATAGGCGCGAATTTCCTGAGTAGAAAACTCGCCATTATTACGATGTTCAGCAAGGTTGAAACCGCGCTCCAGATAGTAATTTACCGTCAGTCCCACCGTTTCATTAAAGGTATAATTCAGGCCCGTTTCGCTTTCGACACGACTGTCTGAATAGCCGGTGGTCGTCAGATCGTTGACGAATTGATACATCGCCAGCCATCCGCTAAAGCGCAAATCATCCGTGAGCTTCACATTCCAGTCCGGCGCCACTTTCCAGCGCTGCATATTTGCGGTGTCTTTGCCCGCTTCATTCACATAGTGATAGCCGTAGTTACGAAAGCCACCCGTCAAACCAAAACTGAAATCATCACTTTCCAGGATCTGATAGTGAACTTCCAGTTCCGGGCGATCAAACCAGGTACCGCGTTTGCCAGCACTATAGTCAACCGGGCCTTCCTGATAATAGGCCAGGGATATTCTCCACGGACCGTTCGAGGCATTAAAATAGACAGACGGTTCAGCAAGTCCGTCCATATCTTCGCCGTAACCTTCAACGTTTTCAATTTCGTACATGGCACCAATATTAAAATGCCAGTCTTTATTATCGGCAGCCTGCGCGCAGGCCATCCCAGCGCATATCAGCAGCGCTGAAGAGGACAGTAAGGTTTTCATTTTTATTCCTTGTTAAAGTACAGATAAATAAAATATCGCGAAAGCCAGGGGGCCACGCCCCTGGAGATATTTATTGTTAAATAGCGAATTCCGTCTCTACGTCAAAGAAATGGCATTTCGCCATATCAAAATGGATGGTGATATTGTCTCCTGCATAATAGTCATTAACAGACCCGGCACGGACCACCAGCTCGTGCCCCCCAATCGTGCTGTACAACATAAATTCTGCGCCGGTCAGTTCCGCCACGCTTATTTTTGCTGTCACGCTATTCTCTTCTTGTATTCCAGGGTGAATATCCTCCGGGCGGATCCCCAGCACGACAGCTTTATGTTCATAACCCTTCGCTTTTAATACCCGTAATTTTTCTTCCGGAAGGGTTAATTTAAGGGTTTCCGTAACAAATTTATTTCCGTCAATCGCGCCACGGATAAAATTCATTGCCGGAGAACCGATAAAACCTGCAACAAACATATTTGCGGGATGGTTATAAACCATTTTGGGCGCTCCAACCTGCTGGACGATCCCATCTTTCATGATCACAATCCGCGTCGCCATGGTCATGGCTTCTGTCTGGTCGTGCGTGACGTAAATCATGGTGGTATTCAGCTTCTGGTGTAGTTTGCTGATCTCTGCGCGCATCTGGACACGGAGTTTGGCGTCGAGATTAGAGAGCGGCTCATCCATCAGAAACACGCCCGCTTCACGCACAATGGCCCGGCCCAGCGCAACACGCTGGCGTTGCCCGCCCGACAATGCGCCAGGTTTGCGCTTGAGGTACTCCCGTAAACCGAGGATCTGCGCTGCCCAGTTGACGCGTTCGTCAATAACGCCGGGATCAATCTTTTGCATCTTCAGACCGAACGCCATGTTGTCATAGACACTCATGTGCGGATACAGCGCGTAGTTCTGGAAGACCATTGCAATATTGCGCGCCTTTGCGGGCACATCATTCATCCGCTTGCCGTCGATCAACAGTTCGCCCGCGCTGATCTCCTCAAGTCCCGCAATCATTCGTAGCGTGGTTGATTTTCCGCATCCCGACGGGCCGACAAAAACGATGAACTCTTTGTCTTCAATTTCCAGATTGAAGTCTTTAACCACATGCACCTGGTTGTCATAAATTTTTTGTATATGCTGCAACGAAAGCTGTGCCATGTTGATTCCTTTACTTGTCGAGTTGCCAGAAAGCCGATAAGCGCGGCCACGTCAAAAATTCCGTTGTCGGAAGTAGCAAATCTGCGTCGGTTAAGGTGGATCCAATACCCACCGAACGCATTCCACTGGCGTTAATCGCCTCAATCCCCGCCTGCGCATCCTCTATTCCAATACATGCCCGTGGATTAACGTGCAGACCGTTGCACGCCGCGAGAAAAATCTCCGGATCCGGTTTAGAACGGCGGATCAGCGCGGCATTGGCGCAAAAATCGAATAACGATGTCATTTGCAACGCCTGTAAGATCGCGGGCGCATTCAGTGACACTGACGCCAGTCCGGTTTTTATCTGTTCCGTACGCAGCGTAGTCAGCAGTTCCTTAATTCCCGGCAGTACCGCCTCCGGCGTCAGTGAGCGCAGCGAGTCAACATAAAGCGCATTTTTACGCGCGGCGATCTGCTCCCGTTCCGCCTGGGTGAATACCCCTTCTTTTCCACCGTGACGCAAAATACGCAGCAGCGACTCACCACGACTGATCCCTTTCAGGCGATCGTTGAACACCTCATCAATCACGATTCCCAATTCAGCAGCCACCTCTCGCCAGGCAAGAAAATGCAGATGTGCCGTATCGGTAATGACCCCATCAAGATCAAACACTATTGCCTGTGGTTTCATTCTTTTCCCCTTTCCGTGGTAGCGGTCCCAAAAACAGGCAAAATCATGTCAGGAAATGCGAGTTTGTATTCACCATCAATAACGATTGGTTTTGCATTAAGCCACAGCGTAACCGGTCGTGAACTGCTTATCGTCACGTGACTTTTGCTGAGCGAAATCATCATCTCGCTTCCCTGCCAGTACAGAGGGAACATCAGTTTTTTCCATCCCTCTGGCAGCGCCGGGTCGAGGTGCAGTGCACCGTTACGTACGCTCAGCCCCGCAAATCCCTGAATCGCCCCCAGCCAGATGGCCCCCGTTGCCGCCGCGTGGATGCCGTCGTCGCAACTGTGCGGATCGTCGCCAAGATCGATCTGCGCGCCTTCATGCCAGAACTGATAACCCTGTTCTGGGTTGCCACAGCGTGCCGCTACGATCCCGTGAATCGCTTTACTTAAAGAGGAGTCATGTATGGTGCGCGCTTCGTAGAAATGGAGATTGTTGAGGCAAACTTCCGCTGTGAACAACTCCGGGAGCATATAGGTCAGCATCACCACATCCGCTTGCTTCAGAATTTGCAGTTCATTGACTTCCGCCCGCGAGTAATCCAACAGGATCGTCTGCTTGCCCGCCGTTGTCTTGTACGCGCTCAGATCAATAGCCGGTTTGCTGAGAAACGTATCATCCTGCGGTAAAATGCCATCTGCCAGAACCTCTGGTCGCCATAAGAACTGGAGAAAATGCTCGGCACGATGAATAAACGCGTCGTCCGTGCAACCATAGCGACGGGCAAAATGCAGTGCCTGCTCGACGTTGTAATACGCCATATAGTTAGTGAAGGCGTTATTATTCACGTGTTCGGTGTATTCATCCGGGCCAATGATATCATGGATCTCAAGTCGCCCCTTCACTTCCGTTGTACGACTCAGCCAGAACCGTGCCGTTTCCAGTAGAAGCGTTAGTCCTTCATGGGACATAAATTGCTCATCGCCTGTGACCTGCCAGTACGCCACAACGGCCCAGGCAATATCGGCCACCAGATGATGTTCCGCCTGCGCAGAAGCCACCTTCTGACGTAATCCGGTTCGAATGTTGATCGCCGCGAACTCCGGCGTCTCTTCATCACCGCTGCGCGCGCTTTCCCATGGAAACAGCGCCCCCTGCCAGCCGTTTATTCGCGCTTTTTCCCGCGCCCCGGCCAGATTATGCCAACGGTAGCGCAACAAATTCCGCGCGACGTCAGGGTAAGTGAGCAGATGAAAAGGAAGCAGAAAGACTTCGGTATCCCAGAAAACGTGTCCTTTATAACCTTCACCGGTCATCCCCTTCGCGCCGATGCTACAACGCTCATCATGGGCAGGTGTCATAATCCGTAAATGATACAGGGCGAAGTCCAGCGCACGCTGATCGTCTGCGTTTACGCTATTCACTTCTACTCGACAATGCTGCCACCAGCGCTGCCAGTTGGCGGCGGATTGCGCCAGTAACGCGTCATAACCCAGCCCCACGCAGGCATTCAGGTGCAGAATCCCCTTTTGCCCCCAGCTTTCCAGTGAGACATCGCACTCTGTGGACCAGTCCACCCATGTGAGTTTTTCCAGCGTCAGGCATTCCCCTGCTTTCATCAACGAGCTGGTGTGCTGCATCAGCCGCCGTTCTTTTGCCGTAAAGCAGGACTGCGCATCACCGTTGACGCGGCAATGTGTGGAAACAGCGACATGACTTCGACCATCCTGAGTGGTGTAAATCCCTTGCAGGAGATGTTGTCCGAACACCCGCAACTGCGTTTCATCCAGATGCTGGCGACCATGGTTGGTGATTGTCGCGTCAATGCCGGTCGATAACGCAATTAAGGCATCGCTGTCGAGCGGGGTAATCGACAACGTCATCGCCAGGAGTGGCAATTGCTCTGCTGATACAAAGCGTCGACTCTCAATGGCAAAACGCGCCCCGTCAGGCGCACGCCAGATCAGCGAACGCGTTAACTCGCCGGTAGCGAAGTCGATCTGTCGCTGCCAGCTTTCGAGAGTTCCGCTGAGCAACGAGAAAAGCTCACCATTCAGGAAGATGTCGACGCCAATAACGTCCGGAAGGTTCACCCGTTCATTGATTTCCCCCTTCCCGGACCGGTGATACAACCCGGCCAGATACATCCCACGCGTTTGATGAGTATAAGCTTCTTCGTGGCTGGCGCGACACCCCAGGTAACCATTGCCTGTCGCCAGTAGTGAGGCATATTTATTCAGGCTGTGCGGACAAAAACCCGATTCGGATAACGTAACTGGCTTGCTCATAATTCAACACACATCCCTGTTTCTGCAGACTGATACAGCGCCGCCACCAGTTGCTGGATCAGCCATCCCTGTTCGGCGTCCGCGATAGTGACCGGCTCACCGCGAACATGATTCACGAAAGCTTCCATACTGCGAAAATGACGCTGATCGTCTGCACATTCACGGGCAAATAGCGTCTCCAGTTCGCCGCCCTTATCGGTATAGACCTGCGCCGGGAACAGCGTTGCCCCCGCTTTGTCACCACAAAAATTCACATTCATGATGGATTGTTCGGGGATATTCAACGCAAAGGAGGTTTCAAGACGCAGAATGCTGCCGTTGTGGAACTCGACGGTGCCAAACAGAGAATCCTCTACGGTATAGGTCGTCGGATCCCACTCACCGAACTGGCCACAATTTTTCTGTGTGCCAATTTTCTGAAAACTGTGGGCCCAGACCCGTTTCACCATTGGGAACCCCAGTACATACATCGCGGCATCCAGCATGTGAATACCAAGATCGATCAGCGGCCCGCCGCCCTGCAGCGCTTTATTGGTAAAAACCCCCCATCCGGGAACGCCGCAACGACGCAGCGCTCTGGCGTTGGTCACGTAGATTTCACCAAGAACGCCCGCCATGACATGCTCACGCAGTAACTGCGTATCCAGCGCGAACCGATGATGGAAATCATAGGCCAGTACTTTACCCATACGACGCGCGGTATTACGCATCTCCAGCGCCTGATCCGGGGTCATCGCTGGCGGTTTCTCACACATCACGTGACAACCGGCCTCCAGTGCCAGCAAAGTATGCTGGTAATGAAAACGATTCGGTGAACAGATGCTGACGATATCGGGCTTTACCTTCTGAAGCATCGCCTGCGGATCGTCCCAGACCTGCGCATTGCCGTATTTATCTGCCAGCGTTTGCGCCTGAGAACGGCGGCTGTCACAGACAGCCACCAGTTCCAGATCTTCGCGGGTGCAGTAGTACGAAGCATGAACTTTATCCGCTACCTGTCCGGCGCCAATGATGGCAACGCGAAGCGGAGAACGAGTCATTGCACTTTTCACGGCAACCTCTTAGCAGGTACGCAACCAGGCCAATGACTGACGGTAGGCTTCCGACAGATTTTCTGCCCGCACCCGCCCTTCATACACCACGTAGCCCTGATAGTTATCTTCGCGCAACTGATCAAACAGCATGCTGAAGTTCAGGCTGCCGCTGCCCGGTTGATAGCGATGATTATCCGCGATATGCACATGTCCCAGCAGATCGCGGTTATCGTGCAGCGCCTTCGCCATATCTTCTTCTTCGATATTCATGTGGTAGAAATCGCCGATGATCTGTACGTGCTTCAGATTGTTTTCCACAATGTACCGACGCGCATCCGCCAGCGTGTTGATCATATGATCCTGATAACGGTTAAGCGGCTCGAGATAGACGGTGGTACCGGTACGTGCTGCCACACTGTCAAGGTAACGTAGCGAGTCGCTAACTGCTTTGCGATCGCCAGCCAGACTGCGCGGCGAGGTCATTGGCGGTAGACGGAAGGTAAACATTCCCCATGCCGCAGGCACAATGATGCCCTGCCCACCCACTTCCGCCAGCGCTTCAAGAATGCGTTCGATCTGCTGTAATCCGTTCAGACGACGCTCTTCGATGAAATCGCCGATCCAGCCATCATAACCACCGCAGGCGGTCGTGACTGGCAGGCCCGTTTCTTTAATGGCAGCCTTGACTTCATCAAGGTGATTAACCAGCAATTTGCCGTCGATCTCAAAGCCATCAAAACCCATCTCTTTGATACAGCGAAACTTCTCCAGAATATTTTCCGGAAAAAATGCCTGATTCTGTGTGCCGATTTTCATTGCTCGTCTTCCTTTACGCTTAAAATGTGACGCCCATTTTGATGCTCTGTTCCGGATGTCTGTCGACATACTGCATATAGCTTTCCGGGCTAGCCGCAAAGGTCACCACCGGGTCGATAAGATCCTCACAGTTAAGATAACCATTCATCAGCAGTTCCCAGCAGGTCTCCTCAATACGTTTGCGACTCCAGCGCGGATAGTCCGGGTTCGGCTCGCTGCACGCGCGCGAGAAGACAATTCTGGCGTTATTGAAATGGGCTTCGCGCCCGAGATTGAAACCTTCGGCAAAGGGTTTGGCAAACGCGACATAAGAGATAGTGCCGCCATAAGCCAGCCCACGTAGCGCGGACTGCAACGCGTCGGCATAGCCGCTGGTTTCGATGATGACATCCGCCCCCTGCTTACCGGTCAGCATTTTGATCTCTTTACCGACATCAGTACCCATCGGATTCAGGCAGAAATCCGCGCCGTGGCGGCGAGCGATATCACAACGATGGGCGATCGGATCGATGCCAATGACTACCGACGCGCCAGCTTTCTTTGCCAACTGGACAGCTATCTGCCCAATCGCGCCAAGACCAACGATGACGACGAAATCACCTACCCGCACGTTGGCATCACGCACGCCGCTCATCGCAAACTGAGCCGGGTCGTAGCACACCGCGTTTTTCCAGCTCGCCCCCTGCGGCATCTTGCGGAGTTTGTAGTTATTGACGCCGTTAATAATGACCGTTTCGGCTAAAGGGGCGTAACCACAGACGCTATCACCAATGGCATAGTCAGTGACGTCGCTCCCGCACTCGATAATGTCGCCAACGACCATATTGCCGAGCTGGAACTTACCAAACTCAATACCGCGCGGCGCGTCTTTCGCACGTGGCGTAAACATTTGCCATTCGCTATTAAAATCTTCATCAATAAACGGACTGGCGGCGCGAAAATCCACCACTTCCGTACCGTGTTTCGGTGCGCCAAACCGCACGCGAATTTTCACCTCATTCGCCATGACAGCGCGATCGTCATACTCTACCAGCGCCGCGACGCGCGGTTCTGTTGCGACTAACTTCTTCATTTACCACTCCTTGTTTAAACTGGCCGCTTTAGCCCTTCACGCCACCCGCGGTCAAACCACTCTTAATAAACCGTTCCGAAAGTGCATACATAATGACAACCGGTAATGCCGTCACCAGCGACGCCGCCATCATCCGCCCCCAGATATAATCCGGCGTACTGAACAGGGTGTTCAGGCCCACCGGCAACGTGAAATTGCTGGCGCTGGAAAGAAAGATCGAGGCGAACAGATAATCGTTCCAGGCCACCATAAAGCAGTAGACAAAAACCGATACCAGTCCGGACATCGCCAGCGGCACGGTAATACGAAAGATGATTTGCAGGCGATTCAGCCCATCCATCATCGCCGCTTCTTCAATCTCATCCGGAATCGTGTCGAAATAACTTTTCAGCATGAATACGGCGGTCGGCAACGTCTGGGTGACCATGGTGACAATCAACGCCATTTCTGTGTCGTAAATGCCCAGCGCGGTAATGATTTTGAACAGCGGGACCACCAGCAAAATGCCGGAGAACATGTAGACGGTGTAAAAACTGGCATTGATGGTCATCCGCCCTTTAAAACGCAGTCGGGACAGCGCGTAGGCACCGAGCGTGCCCAGGAATACCGCCACCACCGATGACGCAACGGAGACCAGCAGGCTGTTACGAAAGTAATCAATAAACGGAAAAATCAGTGGATTAAAAATGTCGATGTAATGCTCAAGCGTCCACTCTTGCGGCAGCAATGTCGGGTGCAATGAAATCGCTTCTTTCGCGCTTTTGAACGACGTCATTAACATCACAAAAAAGGGAAACAATGTGATGATCAAAAACACAATCAGGCCACAATAAAAGCCCACGCGTCCGAGTCTGCGTTTATTTGTTGCCATTGAGGTTCACCCTATTTCTGGTCAGTAAAATGACGGCGAAAATAATGATAAAAAGCACGACGGAAATGGCTGCAGCTTTACCTAAATCATTAAAAGCAAACGCTGTTTTGTAGAGATACACCCCGAGAATGTCGACCTTTGTCGTCAGCAGGTACACATCGGCAAACATATAAAACATCCAGATGGTACGCAGGGTAACCACCGTCGCCAGGACCGGCATAATGGCGGGCAGCGTGACGATACGAAAACGCTGCCAGGCATTCGCGCCATCCATTTCGGCTGCTTCATAGAGCGATTTATCGATGGTCTGCAAAATTGCCAGAAACGAAATAAAGGCGTACGGGAAATAGCGCCAGATGGCAAACAGCACCACCAGCACGAAACTGCTACCGGGATTGTCGAACCACAAGGGGGCCTGATCGTACAAATGCAGCAGATCGACTCCCAGATAGTTCACGATGCCGTATCCGCTGTTGAACATGTACTTCCAGGCAAAGACCAGCGAGATAGACGGCGTGACATAAGAGAGAATCACCAGTGAGCGCGCCGTCTTGCGTAACCGGAACTCGCGATTAAAGAACATCGCCACCCCGAGTCCGAGCACGGTACTGCCCGTCACCACCAGCGCGGTATACCAGACCGTCATCCACAACGAATGCCAGAAATCCGGATCGGAAAGGATGCGAACGTAATTCGCGACCCCAACAAATGTGGCGTTGATACGCGGATTCAGCGGCAGGCGCAGAAAGCTGATTTCAATATTCGATAGCATCGGCCATGCCACGAGGCCACCCAACAGAATCAAACTGGGTGCCAGCAATAGCATCGCAAAGGGCATATCGGAGCGACCGGAGAATAATCGGGCCATAACGACGTTCCTCTTACCCATCAACGCTGCCCTACCAGGGCATCCAGTTTTTGCTGGCTTTTCTGAAGCGTTGTCGGGAGATCGGCTTTGCCTACCGTCACGTTATGTACCGTCGTGCTTATCACGCCGGAACCGGTGACGTCCCCCATACGGGTGAAGTTCTTATCCCCTACCGCGCCAAAAACCTGAATATTCGGTAGCTCAGCAATGAGTTGTGCCGGGAGTTCACCTAACGCTTTAATCACGCTGTTGTTTTGCCAGGTTTGGGTTTTTACGACCTCCTTATTGACCGGCAACGCAGCGCCCGGCGACATCATCACCCAGTCAGCGATGTTGTCTGCCTGTTCCATAAACGCGACAAACTTCTCGGCTGCCGCCGTCTCCTCTTCTTTTTGCCCATTCGTGATCGTCAGTGAGGTCAACATGCCATAAACGGCCGCTGTCTTTTCGGTCGGAACCACAAAGCCCACGTTCTGGGGATCCCCTTCTTTAATTATCGCGGGGAGAATGTAGGTGGAATAAATCGCCATCGGCGCAGTACCATTCATAAAGGCATCTTTCACCTCCATGATGTCGTTAGAGCCCGGCATCGTGGTGGCGGCCAGATCGCGGTAATATCCCAACGCCTGATTCATTTCAGGCGTGTTGAACGTGATGTGGCCCTGGGCATCAAAGACGTTGGCATTATTGGATAAGGCAAACTGCGAGAATGATTGCTCCGTCAGCACGCTTTCTGCGGTCGGCAGGGCAATGCCATATTTTTTATGCGCCGGATCATAGAGTTTTCGCGCAGCGGCAAGCAGCGTTTCCCAGTTTTTCGGTTCATCCAGTCCCGCCTGAGCAAGGATGTCTTTGCGATACCAGATACCGCCGATCCAGGCGCTCACCGGAACCCCTGTCCACGCGCTGCCATCTTCGGTACGAACGATGCGCAATACGCCATCGTAGAAGATATCTTCCCCGACCTTCTGAATGACGTTCGCCACCGCATCCCGATCGATTAACTGCTCTTTATCCATGACCTTGGCATAGTCATGACTGGTTTCGATCACTTCCGGTAGCGACCCGCTTCTCGCCAGCGTAATAACTTTGGTGTTATAGGCATCTTCTTCAACTGGAACCTGTTTAACACTGATATCCGGGTTCGCTTTTTCAAAGCGTTTAATCAGCGTGGTAATAACGGCCTGGCGCTCCTGTTCCACAGAAGAGTGCATAAACTCAATTGAAACATGGGCGGGTTTATCATCCTTACAACCAGAAATCAGGGCGCAGGAAACCAGTGCTGATAACAGCACCATTTTAGTTTTGATCATCAGATATTCCTTTTTATTTTTTAATCCACATAACCTGCCAGGGTTGCAGTGTTAATGTCTCTCCGGAAACACTCACTCCGCTAATTAAATCAACGCCTGTATAAATACTGGCATCAATGATTTGTTGGCGATCGCTAAAATTAAAAAGTGCATTGATTTTTTCATGTTCATCGGTCGAGCGAATAATCCGCAGAACAGAAGGTGTCAGACAGCGAATATCAAACATGCTCTCGGGATGAAACGCCTTATTACCCCTGCGAATAACAATTAATCGGGACAACGCCTGATAAATCTCATGACGAAGAGAACCTTCAGTCATCAATTCCTGTTCAATTGATTTTTGCTCATATTTTTTTCGGTTAATAGCCCGGTTATAACCGTGTTTTTCGACGCCTTCGTAGTCATTGCGCGACCCCAGAATGCTCTGAATATAAATCGCAGGAACGCCAGGGAAGGTTAATAGCAGAACATGGGTGAGAATAAATTTGGCAAGGCGTTCTTCATCGCTGTCATCCTGATGGCCTAACGCATCCATCCAGGTCACATTTAATTCATACGGACTCCGGGTGCCATCTGGATTATTTTTCCAGTTCACTAAGGCCCCTTCTTTCTGCAGATCCGTCACCAGTGTCAGAATATCGTCTTCCGCTAACAGCCCGCGCAGTGGATTCAATCCAATGCCATCATGCGAAGCCAGAAAGTTGAACCAGGTGGTCTCTGTCGAAGGTAATGATAACGACTGCGCCCATTGGCACAGCACCCGGCAATCCTGGCGATGCAGGGAGTGCAGGACAAGTGGCGGCAAAGAGAACTGATAAACCATATGTGCTTCGTCATGCCCGTTACCCAGATAGGAAACATTGTCTTTGTGCGGGACATTGGTCTCAGTAATGATGACCGTGCCGGGGGCAACCTCATCTGCTATCGCGCGAAATAACTTGATCAGTTGATGCGTTTTTTCCAGATGAATGCAGGTCGTACCCGGCGTTTTCCACATGTAGCCAACGGCGTCCAGACGTACATAATCGGCTCCGTGTTCCAGGTAGGTCAGCAGTACGTCAATCATGGCAAGTAGCACGTCCGGGTTACTGTAGTTGAGATCAACCTGGTCTTCGCTAAATGTCGTCCATAAATAACGAACGGATTTATCCTGCATGGTAAACGGTGTTAATAACGGCAATGCCCGTGGACGCGTTACGGCATGTAAATCAGTCTCTGGGTCCATCTCAATAAAAAAGTTTTCGTATCCAGGAGCTTGCCGCAAATAACGTTCAAACCAGTCACTTTTTGCTGACATATGATTGCAAACAAAATCAAACATCAAACAACAGGAGCGGTTTAACTCACGAATATCATTCCACTCGCCGGCTTCGGGAGACACCTGATAGTAATCAATAACCGAAAAACCATCATCTGATGACCAGGGGTAAAATGGCAAAAGGTGAACATGTGAGAATACCGAGGAAAACCAGCGCATCCAGAACTGATTAAAGGTTGGCAGCGGTTTTTCTTTCTCGCTATGAAATTGATCGGCATACGTAATGAGCACCACATCACTTTCATCCCAATGAGGTTTACGCTTTTTATTAATAATCTTACGCGCCCTTTCCATGCGCATTTTTAATGACCCATCGTGAAGCCCTGTCCATGTATCGCCATAGACGGCGCTGAGGCATTCCTTAATTTTTCGGTTCACTTTGTTTTTCCGTGGTAGCGGTCCCATGACAAAAAAGACTACTCTCGAGGAAATTAACTGTCAATGCAGTGAAAGAGGTTAAAAGCAGGAATTAATAGAATTTTAGCAGCTCAACAATCGATTTGTGAGCTGCCGCAAATTAATAACCAGGATGTGATTTAATTGTTAAAAAGAAGGCAATGGAAATTAACTTCCAGAATAACGTTTTGAAATTTTCGCCGCCATACGGCTTAAAAACGGTTCCAGAGCCAGCGCCAGCAACATTTTTAGCGGACGACGGGCGACGGATTTTACTGCCCACCCTGCGACACCCGCGGGGCCGTAGCGTAGCGCAGTCAGAAGCACCAGCTTACCTGCTATTTTCATACCGGGTTTTACCTTTTGCCCGGCGCGTAGCCAGCGATTATTCATCTCAGCTCTCTTAATGACTTACAATTGACGGAAACGGCTACGCAAAGTAAACGTGTCCGAGGTGACATAACGCTCCATTTCACGTAAGCGTTTCTCCCCCGCCGCCAGTTCTTTATCGACGATATCCAATAGCTCACCGCTGGACGGTTGCTGCTCGCCTGCGGCAAGGTTATCCGGCATCGGATCAAGCACAAATGCCAGAATGATGTAGACGACCAGGGTAAAAAAGGCCAGCCCGAAGAAGATCGACAACACCACTAAAATACGCACCAGTTTTACCGGCACATCCAGATACTGCGCGATCCCTGCGCACACGCCTCGCAGCATGCCCTGCTGCGGAATACGCCATAATTTTTTGTTCAGATCAATACCGCCCATTAGCGATCCCTCCAGTTCGGATGTTCCGCATCGAGAATATCTTCCAGCGCCTGAATACGTTCACGCATGCGCTGCGCGT
The DNA here is from genome assembly GCF_013890155.1 of Citrobacter sp. RHB20-C16. NCBI lineage: Bacteria > Pseudomonadati > Pseudomonadota > Gammaproteobacteria > Enterobacterales > Enterobacteriaceae > Citrobacter > Citrobacter sp. RHB20-C16. The sequence continues at coordinate 2,635,523 of NZ_CP057630.1, forward strand.
CATCGGTCAACTGAACTAAACGTTGCTGTTCGCTTTGCGATAATTCTCCGCGACTGGAACGGTTGCTGTAATGCAGCCATAGCCAAATCGGTAACACAAACAGCACGAAGATGGTTAACGGAATGGCCAGAAATAGCGCGCTCATGAGGTCTCCTTACAGGTGATGAGCGGCGGCGCGTTCGAGCGCCGCCAGGTATTATTATTGCTTGTCTTGCTGCATTTTGGCTTTCAGTTGCGCCAGTTGTTCGCTGATTTCATCATCCGCTTTCAGGTCGGCAAACTGCTGATCCAACGTTTTCTGTTTGCCAAAGTTGTGGCTTTCAGCTTCCGCTTCCATGTGGTCGATGCGACGCTCGAAAGATTCAAAGCGCGCCATCGCTTCATCCAGCTTACCGCTGTCCAGTTGACGACGCACGTCACGGGATGAGCTGGCGGCCTGATGGCGCAACGTCAGCGCCTGCTGACGGGCACGGGTTTCGCTGAGTTTGTTCTCCAGCTCGCCAATCTCTTTTTTCATGCGCGTGAGCGTATCGTCCACCAGCGTCACTTCATGCTCCAGATTGCCAATCAGATCGGTCAACTTCTGTTTTTCGATCAGCGCGGCGCGGGCCAGATCGTCCTTCTCTTTACGCAGCGCAAGCTCCGCTTTCTCCTGCCACTCTGCCTGCTGAGCCGTCGCCTGTTCGATGCGGCGTGATAACTGTTTCTTTTCCGCCAGCGCACGTGCCGAATTGGAACGCACTTCAACCAGCGTATCTTCCATTTCCTGAATCATCAGACGAACCAGCTTCTGCGGATCTTCCGCTTTCTCGAGCAGTGCGTTGATGTTGGCATTCACGATGTCGGCGAAACGAGAAAAAATACCCATAATTCTATCCTCACATTTTTCTGATGTCGGGCGATGCCCTGCTGATTCTCTAATACAATCCGCGTGCCAACTTTTTAATTTATTGATTTATATTGAGATGTACGGTTTTACCTCGACGAGAAAACAGAGTAAAGTGGTGAAATACACTAACATGTGGTGAAATTCATCATGGCAGAATACAAAGATAATTTGTTAGGGGAAGCCAACAGCTTTCTGGAGGTACTGGAGCAGGTTTCCCGCCTCGCACCGCTGGACAAACCGGTACTGATTATCGGCGAGCGCGGTACCGGTAAGGAACTGATTGCCAACCGTCTGCATTATCTCTCCTCTCGTTGGCAGGGGCCGTTTATTTCGCTTAACTGCGCGGCGCTGAATGAAAACCTGCTCGATAGTGAACTGTTCGGTCATGAAGCCGGGGCGTTTACCGGTGCGCAAAAGCGCCATCCCGGACGTTTTGAACGGGCCGACGGCGGCACGCTGTTCCTGGATGAACTCGCCACGGCCCCAATGCTGGTACAGGAAAAGCTGCTCAGAGTGATTGAGTACGGCGAGCTCGAGCGCGTCGGCGGCAGTCAGCCATTACAGGTAAACGTCCGTCTGGTTTGTGCGACCAATGCGGATCTTCCGTCGATGGTTAACGAAGGATCCTTCCGGGCAGATTTGCTTGACCGACTGGCGTTCGACGTGGTGCAACTGCCGCCGCTGCGCGAACGTCAGGCGGATATCATGCTCATGGCAGAACACTTTGCTATTCAGATGTGCCGGGAAATTCGTCTGCCGCTGTTCCCCGGATTTACAGCGTATGCCAGAGAGACGCTGCTTAACTACGCCTGGCCGGGAAATATCCGCGAATTAAAAAACGTGGTCGAACGTTCGGTATACCGGCATGGCACCAGCGAAACGCCGCTGGATGAGATTGTGATCGACCCATTTAAACGCCACGCGCCAACGTCCCCTGCCGCTGAAACTGCAGCAACGGGTCCTTCGCTGCCCCTCGATTTACGTGCGTTTCAGCAGCAACAGGAGAAAGAGCTGCTGCAAACCAGTCTGGAACAGGCAAAATTTAATCAGAAACGGGCGGCGGAATTACTCGGGCTGACCTATCACCAGTTGCGCGCATTGCTCAAAAAACATCAGATTTAGCGCGTCTCACCCCCTGATTGCGCATATTTACGCCAGTTGCCCGCAGACATTTGTACCTCGCGGGCTATAGTGCGATACACTTTGCAAATCGTACCTAAAAACCTTAAAAATTATGCGCCTGGTTTTATCGTCTCTGATCGTGATGGCTGGACTTCTGAGTGGTCAGGCTACTGCTGCGCCTGAAACCGCCCCACGTGAAGATATTCGTGACAGCGGCTTTGTCTATTGCGTGAATGGACAGGTCAATACCTTCAATCCGCAAAAAGTGAGCAGCGGGCTGATTGTCGACACGCTCGCCGCCCAGCTCTATGATCGGTTGCTGGATGTCGATCCCTATACTTATCGTCTGGTCCCGGAACTGGCGGAAAGCTGGGAAGTGCTGGATAACGGCGCCACTTACCGCTTCCATCTGCGCCGCGACGTGGCGTTTCAGAAAACGGACTGGTTTACGCCTACGCGTAAACTGAATGCCGACGACGTGGTTTTTACCTTTCAGCGCATCTTTGATCGCAACCATCCGTGGCATAACGTCAACGGCGGCAATTTCCCCTATTTCGACAGTCTGCAGTTCGCCGATAACGTGCAGAGCGTGCGTAAGCTCGACAGTCACACCGTGGAATTTCGCCTGACGAAGCCGGACGCCTCTTTCTTATGGCACCTCGCAACCCACTATGCGTCCGTGATGTCGGCGGAGTATGCTGATCAACTGACAAAACAGGATCGCCAGGAACAGCTTGACCGCCAGCCGGTTGGCACCGGCCCGTTCCAGCTTTCCGAGTATCGCGCTGGACAATACATCCGCCTGCAACGTCATGACAAATTCTGGCGGGGCAAGCCGCTGATGCCGCAGGTGGTAGTGGATCTCGGATCCGGCGGAACCGGACGTTTATCGAAACTGCTTACCGGCGAATGTGACGTGCTGGCCTGGCCCGCCGCCAGCCAGTTGACGATCCTGCGCGACGACCCACGCCTGCGCCTGACCTTGCGTCCGGGGATGAACATCGCCTACCTGGCGTTTAATACCGACAAGCCTCCGCTGAATAATCCGGCGGTTCGCCACGCGCTGGCGCTGTCCATTAATAACCAGCGTCTGATGCAATCTATCTATTACGGCACGGCAGAAACGGCGGCCTCTATTTTACCTCGCGCCTCGTGGGCCTATGATAACGAGGCTAAAATAACAGAATACAATCCGGCCAAATCTCGTGAGCAACTCAAAGCGCTGGGGCTGGAGAATCTGACGCTGCGCCTGTGGGTGCCGACCAGTTCACAGGCGTGGAACCCGAGCCCGCTGAAAACCGCTGAACTTATCCAGGCGGATATGGCGCAGGTTGGGGTGAACGTGGTGATTGTACCGGTTGAAGGTCGTTTCCAGGAGGCGCGGTTGATGGACATGAACCATGATCTGACGTTGTCCGGCTGGGCAACCGACAGTAACGATCCGGACAGTTTCTTCCGCCCGTTGCTCAGCTGCGCGGCCATCAATTCACAGACTAACTTCGCCCACTGGTGCAACCCGGAGTTCGACAACGTGCTGCGCAAAGCGCTCTCTTCTCAGCAGCTTTCTGCGCGTATTGATGCGTATGATGAAGCGCAGAACATTCTCGCTAAAGAGTTGCCCATCCTGCCGCTCGCCTCGTCACTGCGCCTGCAGGCCTATCGGTATGACATTAAAGGCCTGGTGTTGAGCCCATTTGGTAATGCCTCTTTCGCCGGCGTGTCGCGCGAAAAAAACGATGAGGTGAAAAAACCATGATTATCTTCACCTTGCGTCGTTTGCTGTTGCTGATGGTCACGCTGTTTTTTCTGACCTTTATCGGCTTCAGTCTGAGCTATTTTACGCCGCATGCGCCGCTACAAGGCGCATCGTTGTGGAATGCCTGGGTGTTCTGGTTCAATGGCCTCATCCACTGGGACTTTGGCGTCTCCAGCATCAACGGACAGCTTATCACTGAACAGCTCAAAGAGGTGTTCCCGGCCACGATGGAGCTATGCACGCTGGCGTTCGGCTTTGCGCTAATGGTGGGGATTCCGGTGGGTATGCTGGCGGGCATTACCCGCAACAAGTGGCAGGACCGCTTGATCAGCGCCCTCGCCCTGCTCGGCTTTTCAATCCCCGTGTTCTGGCTGGCACTGCTGCTGACCCTTTTCTTTTCCCTGACTCTCGGCTGGCTGCCGGTGTCGGGCCGATTCGATCTGCTTTACGAAGTGAAACCGGTCACCGGTCTGGCTATTGTCGATGCGTGGATCTCTGACTCTCCCTGGCGGGATGAGATGGTGATGAGCGCAGTGCGCCATATGGTGTTGCCGGTGCTGACGCTGGCGGTTGCGCCGACCACCGAAGTGATTCGCCTGATGCGTATCAGTACCATTGAGGTGTTTGATCAGAACTACGTGAAGGCTGCGGCCACGCGCGGTTTGTCACGATTTACGATCCTGCGGCGCCATGTACTGCATAACGCCTTACCGCCGGTGATCCCCCGCCTGGGCCTGCAATTCTCAACGATGCTGACGCTGGCAATGATCACCGAGATGGTCTTTAGCTGGCCTGGTCTCGGTCGTTGGTTGATTAACGCCATCCGTCAGCAGGACTACGCAGCGATATCCGCAGGCGTGATGGTCATTGGTTCGCTGGTCATCATCGTCAACGTGATTTCCGATATTTTGGGTGCTATGGCTAACCCTCTGAAACATAAGGAATGGTATGCCTTACGATAGCGTTTATAGCGAAAAGCGCCCGCCAGGTACGCTGCGCACCGCATGGCGCAAATTTTATGGCGATACTACGGCAATGGTTGGCTTGTACGGCTGTGCAGGGCTGGTGGTACTGTGCCTGTTCGGCAACTGGTTTGCGCCGTATGGCATCGATCAGCAGTTCCTCGGCTATCAGTTGTTGCCGCCCTCCTGGTCACGCTATGGCGAAGTCTCTTTCTTCCTCGGTACTGACGATCTGGGACGCGACGTCCTGAGCCGACTGCTCAGCGGCGCAGCCCCCACCGTGGGCGGCGCGTTTGTCGTTACGCTCGCCGCAACGCTGTGCGGGCTGTTTCTCGGCGTGGTCGCCGGAGCAACGCACGGTCTGCGTTCTGCCGTGCTGAACCATATTCTCGATACGCTGCTGTCGATTCCGTCTCTGCTGCTGGCGATTATCGTTGTCGCCTTCGCCGGGCCGCATTTAACCCATGCCATGTTTGCCGTCTGGCTGGCGCTGTTGCCACGCATGGTCCGTTCGGTCTACAGCATGGTGCATGACGAACTGGAAAAAGAGTACGTCATCGCGGCGCGTCTTGATGGCGCCTCGACGCTGAACATCCTCTGGTTCGCCATATTGCCCAACATTACCGCAGGACTGATCACCGAAATCACCCGCGCGCTGTCGATGGCGATACTGGATATTGCCGCGCTCGGTTTTCTCGATCTTGGCGCGCAGCTCCCCTCTCCCGAATGGGGTGCGATGCTGGGCGATGCGCTGGAGCTGATTTACGTTGCGCCGTGGACGGTGATGCTGCCCGGTGCAGCCATCATGATCAGCGTCCTGCTGGTCAACCTGCTGGGTGACGGCGTTCGCCGCGCTATCATTGCGGGGGTGGAATAATGCCATTACTGGATATCCGCAACCTGACCATTGAATTTAAGGCCGGTGAAGAGTGGGTCAAAGCCGTCGACCGCGTCAGCATGACCTTAAGCGAAGGGGAAATTCGTGGGTTGGTGGGTGAATCCGGCTCCGGTAAGAGCCTGATTGCCAAAGCCATCTGCGGCGTTGCCAAAGATAACTGGCGCGTCACCGCCGACCGGATGCGTTTTGACGATATCGACCTGCTGCGCCTTTCGCCGCGTGAGCGACGTAAACTGGTGGGACATAACGTTTCGATGATTTTCCAGGAGCCGCAGTCGTGTCTGGATCCGTCCGAGCGCGTGGGTCGCCAGTTGATGCAAAACATTCCGGCATGGACGTACAAAGGCCGCTGGTGGCAACGTATTGGCTGGCGGAAACGTCGCGCCATTGAACTGCTGCACCGCGTCGGGATTAAAGATCATAAAGACGCCATGCGCAGCTTCCCGTATGAACTGACCGACGGTGAATGTCAGAAAGTCATGATTGCCATTGCGCTGGCGAATCAACCGCGACTGTTGATTGCGGATGAGCCGACCAACGCGATGGAGCCGACCACTCAGGCGCAGATCTTCCGCCTGCTGACGCGCCTGAATCAGAACAGCAATACTACCATTTTGCTGATCAGCCATGACCTGCAGATGCTCAGCCAGTGGGCGGACAAGATTAACGTGCTGTACTGTGGTCAGACGGTGGAAACCGCGCCGAGTAAAGAGCTGGTGACGACGCCCCATCACCCATACACCCAGGCACTGATCCGCGCTATTCCTGACTTTGGTAGCGCCATGCCGCACAAAAGTCGTCTGAACACCATGCCCGGAGCCATCCCTTTGCTGGAACAATTGCCCATCGGTTGCCGTCTTGGGCCACGCTGTCCCTACGCACAGCGCGAATGTATAGAAACGCCGCGTCTGACCGGGGCGAAAAATCATCTCTACGCCTGTCATTTCCCCCTCAACATGGAGAGAGAGTGAGATGGTTGAGACCTTACTTGAAGTTCGCAATCTGAGTAAAACCTTCCGCTACCGGACAGGCTGGTTTCGCCGTCAGACCGTAGAAGCCGTGAAACCGCTGAGCTTTACCCTCCGTGAGCGACAGACGCTGGCCATCATCGGCGAGAACGGTTCCGGCAAATCCACGCTGGCCAAAATGCTGGCAGGAATGGTCGAGCCAACCAGCGGCGAGTTACTGATTGACGATCATCCGCTCGAATTTGGTGATTATTCGTTTCGCAGTCAGCGCATTCGCATGATTTTCCAGGACCCGTCGACCTCGTTGAACCCGCGTCAGCGTATTTCGCAAATCCTCGATTTTCCGTTGCGCCTGAATACCGACCTTGAGCCGGAACAGCGACGCAAGCAGATTATTGAGACCATGCGGATGGTAGGACTGCTGCCCGATCATGTCAGCTATTATCCGCATATGCTGGCGCCAGGACAAAAACAGCGTCTGGGACTCGCCCGCGCGATGATCCTGCGCCCGAAAGTCATTATTGCCGATGAAGCGCTGGCGTCGCTCGATATGTCGATGCGCTCGCAGTTAATCAACCTGATGCTGGAATTGCAGGAGAAACAGGGTATCTCTTATATCTACGTCACCCAGCATCTTGGCATGATGAAACACATTAGCGATCAGGTTCTGGTGATGCATCAGGGGGAAGTCGTCGAACGCGGCAGTACCGCCGATGTACTGGCCTCTCCGCTGCATGAACTGACAAAACGATTAATCGCCGGTCATTTTGGCGAAGCGCTGACGGCCGATGCCTGGCGAAAAGACCGTTAACCGCTCTCCTGTTGTGGTCGGACTCGATCGCCCGATGTCACATGTTAAAATGACCGCGCTTTAACGGCACTGGCCCCCTAACCGAGGCCGGTCGCCACAACATTCACATAAGGATTTAAGCTATGGGTTTTCTTTCCGGTAAGCGTATTCTGGTAACCGGTCTTGCCAGCAAACTGTCCATCGCCTGGGGTATCGCTCAGGCGATGCACCGCGAAGGTGCGGAACTGGCATTCACCTACCAGAACGACAAACTGAAAGGCCGTGTGGAAGAATTTGCTGCTCAACTGGGTTCAGACATCGTTCTGCAATGCGATGTCGCAGAAGATGAAAGCATCGACACCCTGTTCGCAGAGCTGGCCAAAGCCTGGCCGAAATTTGACGGTTTCGTTCACTCGATCGGTTTTGCCCCTGGCGATCAGCTGGACGGCGACTACGTGAACGCGGTCACCCGCGAAGGCTTTAAAATCGCTCACGACATCAGCTCCTACAGCTTTGTGGCAATGGCGAAAGCCTGCCGTTCTATGCTGAATCCGGGTTCTGCCCTGCTGACGCTCTCCTACCTGGGCGCTGAGCGCGCGATCCCGAACTACAACGTAATGGGGCTGGCAAAAGCGTCTCTGGAAGCGAACGTTCGGTATATGGCGAACGCGATGGGCCCGGAAGGTGTACGTGTTAACGCCATCTCTGCCGGTCCGATCCGGACTCTGGCCGCCTCCGGCATCAAAGATTTCCGTAAAATGCTGGCGCATTGCGAAGCGGTAACCCCGATTCGTCGTACCGTGACTATCGAAGATGTGGGCAACTCTGCAGCCTTCCTGTGCTCCGATCTGTCCGGCGGTATCTCTGGCGAAGTGGTTCACGTTGACGGCGGATTCAGTATCGCTGCAATGAACGAACTGGAACTGAAATAATCGTGCCGACCTCCCCCGTGGGCGGCGCCCTGCCGCCCATGCTCTTAACTCTTCCCAGCAATATAGCTTTTTGATCTTTGTTATCACGCAACAATCTTTCATCCCTTCCCCCGCTTACGCCAGGATAAAGCAGCGAGAACGATCCGGCGTGATTCGACGACGACGTGTCCGGGTCGCCACATACAGACCAAGGAACGCCCATGGAACAACGCCGATTCAACGGCAAAAGCCACTGGTATCATGAAACCCAGTCTAGCACCGGTCCGCAGGACGTGTTGCCGCTGGTGCCCGAAGCCGCACACGTTGAAGACCGCTTTCTGTTGGATTTGGTGATCCCTGAAGATGCGCTTTTACCCTTTCAGTCCTGGCTGCAACCGGCCCGCCATCTTGCTCATGAACTGTTTCCTGACACCGTTTTGTTGAACCGCCTACATACCTTCAGCGCCTATGAACGCATGAGTACCGCGTTGACGGTCGCCCAGGTGTATGGTGTTCAGCGGCTTTGCAACCACTATGCCGCCCGTTTGACGCCGCTTCCCGGCCCGGATTCGTCACGTGAAAGTAATCACCGGCTGGCGCAGATTACTCAGTACGCGCGCCAGCTCGCCAGTTCACCCTCAGTGATTGATAACCGCGCGCGCCAGCATTTATGCGATGTTGGCCTTTCTGCGTGGGATATTGCATTGATGAACCAAATCATCGGCTATGTCGGTTTTCAGGCGCGTGTCGTCGCTACGTTTCAGGCATGGCTGGGGCAACCGGTACGCTGGGTGCCAGGTCTGGACACGCAATCATTCGCCGACGTATCCCTGTTTCAGCAACCCGATTCCACCTGGCACTCGGCGCACGAGCAGGTCGAACTGCGCTTCGCAACGGCGGAACAGTTGGAGTGTCTGTCGTGTTATCAGCCAATCGCCGCCCTTCAGCCCATCGCTCCTAATCTGGTTCATCAACCGACGCTGCTTACGCTGCTCGGTACCCTGCTTAAAAGCACATTGTCCATTGAGTCCCCCGCGCACAATTTCACCACACTACTGACATCGCGAATTAACGGCAGTGCAAGCTGCTTTAACCAGCAGGCGACGTCAGTGGAATTCGCCGACTTACTGCGCCAGAGCGAACACGAAATAGAACGCCGGGAACAACAGCAGCCGGTTGAGCGTCCGCTGTTCCAGGCGATACAATTGCTGACGCGGGCCCCCGATCGTTTCAGTGCCGCGCAGTTCAACCCGTTCAACGAGTCCTGTACCTCCGTTGAACAGGCAATCAACCTGCTGGCCTGGTCGGGGTTATGCGGATGGCTGAATCGTCTGAAAATCGCGCTGGGCGAGACACATTAACCCTTTCATTGCCATAAAGAGCGCTTGCCGCATCAGGTACTTTCGCGTAAAACTGTCAGCCGCTCTTATGGCCACGAAAATAGACAAATATGTTTCAGGACAACCCGCTGCTAGCGCAGCTTAAACAGCAACTGCATTCCCAGACGCCACGTGCTGAAGGGGTGGTAAAAGCCACGGAAAAAGGCTTTGGCTTCCTGGAAGTCGATGCGCAAAAAAGTTATTTCATTCCACCGCCGCAGATGAAAAAAGTGATGCATGGCGACCGTATCATCGCCGTCATCCACACTGAAAAAGATCGCGAATCTGCGGAGCCGGAAGAGCTGGTTGAGCCGTTCCTGACCCGCTTTGTCGGTAAAGTACAGGGTAAGAACGATCGCCTGTCCATCGTGCCGGATCACCCGCTGTTGAAAGACGCCATTCCCTGCCGCGCCGCTCGCGGTGTGGAGCATGAATTTAAAGAGGGTGACTGGGCCGTTGCTGAAATGCGCCGTCATCCGCTCAAAGGCGATCGCACCTTCTTCGCCGAATTAACCCAGTTCATCACGTTTGCCGACGACCACTTCGTCCCCTGGTGGGTCACCCTGGCGCGGCATAATCTTGAAAAAGAAGCGCCGGATGGCGTAGCGACGGAAATGCTGGATGAAGGGCTGGAACGTCAGGATCTGACAGCGCTGAATTTCGTTACTATCGATAGCGCCAGCACGGAAGATATGGACGATGCGCTGTATGCCGAAGAACTGGCTGACGGCAAATTGCAACTGACCGTGGCGATTGCCGACCCTACCGCCTGGATCGCCGAAGGCAGCAAACTGGATAACGCCGCGAAAATCCGGGCGTTCACTAACTATCTGCCGGGCTTCAACATTCCAATGTTGCCACGCGAACTGTCTGACGACCTCTGCTCACTGCGCGCCAATGAAGTGCGCCCGGTACTCGCCTGTCGCATGACCATTGCCGCAGATGGCACCATTGAAGATGACATCACGTTCTTCGCTGCCACCATTGAGTCAAAAGCAAAACTGGCTTATGACAACGTCTCTGACTGGCTGGAAAACCGCGGTCGCTGGCAGCCTGAAAGTGAAGACATCGCCCAGCAGATTCGTCTGCTGCAGCGTATTTGCCTGAGCCGTGGTGAGTGGCGTCATCAGCATGCGCTGGTGTTTAAAGATCGCCCAGACTACCGCTTCATTCTCGGCGAAAAAGGTGAAGTGCTCGATATCGTCGCAGAACCGCGTCGCATCGCGAACCGGATTGTCGAGGAATCCATGATTGCGGCCAACATCTGTGCCGCACGCGTGCTGCGCGACAAACTCGGCTTTGGCATTTACAACGTTCACCTGGGCTTTGACCCGGCCAATGCCGATGCGCTGGCCGCGCTGCTGCAATCTCACGGAATGCATGTGAACGCCGAAGAAGTATTAACTCTGGAAGGCTTCTGCAAGCTGCGTCGTGAACTGGATGCGCAACCGTCGGGTTTCCTCGACAGCCGTATTCGTCGCTTCCAGTCTTTTGCGGAAATCAGCATTGAGCCGGGTCCGCACTACGGGCTGGGTCTGGAGGCTTACGCCACCTGGACGTCACCGATTCGTAAGTATGGCGATATGATCAACCATCGCCTGCTGAAAGCCGTCATCAAAGGTGAAACCATTAACCGTCCGCAGGAAGAGATCACCGTACAGATGGCTGAGCGTCGTCGCCTGAACCGCATGGCGGAACGCGATGTTGGCGACTGGTTATATGCCCGCTTCCTGAGTGATAAAGCGGGCACGGATACCCGCTTCGCGGCGGAAATCATTGATGTCAGCCGTGGCGGGATGCGTGTACGTCTGGTGGATAACGGCGCGGTAGCCTTTATCCCTGCGCCATTCCTGCATGCGGTGCGCGATGAACTGGTTTGCAGCCAGGAGAGCGGCACCGTCCAGATCAAAGGTGAAACCGTCTATAAAGTGACGGATGTGATTGATGTCACCATCGCCGAAGTGCGGATGGAAACCCGCAGCATCATCGCCCGTCCTGCCGCCTGACGACCTGCCCAGTAACGGCCTTTCTTTTCAGGAAAGGCCGTTTTCTTTCCCCCAAATCGCCATTCTCTCACTACACTCTGACTGTCAGCCGGATATATTTTCTACAGCGCCTATGCTTTTTCCCGGTTCTGAATTACAAATAAATACATAAACAAAACAAGATGTTCAGCTACCGTAATTTTTAATTAACGCTGGCTAATCCCTTCCATTCAGGGTTGTTTGTGCTTTAAGCGGGAGGGTGTTCATGATGAAAGACAGTCTGGAGTCCACAACGTTGTATAGCTTTTTGGGTACTCACGCGCCTTACTGGCGTTTGTCAGAAGATTCCAACACCCTGCATTTGTCCGTCACCGAAGCGACCGACCGAGTGGAGAGCGTTGAGCTTGCGCCCGAGCAAGCCGAACGGATCCGTGAAATGACCGTCATCACCTCCGGTCTCATGATGACACTCCCCTTTGAAGACAACGATGTCCCGGTGCACCTGGTGGGCCGCAAAATTAACAAACATGAATGGGCTGGCAGTGCGTCGGCCTGGCACGACACCCCTTCTGTTGCGCGTGACCTGGTCAAGGGGCTCTCGTTTGCTGAACAAGTAGTGACAGAAGCCAACTCGGCGATTGTGATCCTCGACAGTCGGGGTAACATTCAGCGTTTCAATCGCCTGTGTGAAGAGTACACCGGGTTGAAAGAGCAGGAAGTGATTGGACAGAGCGTCTTTAAACTCTTCATGAGCCGCCGGGAAGCCGCCGCTTCGCGTCGCAACATCAGCGGCTTCTTTCGCAACGGCAACTCGTATGAAGTGGAACGCTGGGTAAAGACCCGCAAGGGACAGCGTCTGTTCCTGTTCCGCAATAAATTTGTCCACAGCGGCAGCGGTAAAAACGAAATCTACCTGATCTGTTCCGGTACGGACATCACGGAAGAACGACGTACGCAGGAACGGTTGCGCGTGCTGGCGAATACCGACACGATTACCGGGTTGCCAAACCGCAACGCTATCCATGAACTGATTAATGAGGCCATCGAACAGGCTGGCGACAGTCAGGTGGGTATTGTTTATCTCGACCTGGATAACTTCAAGAAGGTGAACGATGCCTATGGTCATATGTTTGGCGATCAGCTTTTGCAGGCGGTATCGTTAGCCCTCCTGAGCTGTCTGGAAGAGAATCAACTGCTGGCACGTCTCGGCGGTGACGAGTTTATTGTGCTGGCCAGCCAGACGTCTCAGAGCTCGCTTGAGGCGGTCGCCTCGCGGATCCTCACCCGATTGCGCCAGCCCTTTCGTATCGGCCTCATAGAAGTCTATACCGGCTGTTCTGTCGGTATCGCGATGGCGCCTCAGCACGGCGAGGACAGCAGCAACCTGATCCGCAATGCGGATACCGCAATGTACACCGCCAAAGAAGGCGGACGTGGCCAGTTCTGCGTTTTCTCGCCAGAAATGAACGAGCGGGTATTCGAATACCTGTGGCTGGACACCAACCTGCGCAAAGCGCTGGAAAACGATCAGTTACTGATTCACTATCAGCCGAAAGTGACCTGGCGAGGTGAAGTCCGCGGCCTTGAGGCGCTGGTGCGTTGGCAGTCCCCTGAACGTGGGCTTATCCCTCCGCTGGAGTTCATCTCATACGCTGAAGAGTCCGGGCTGATTGTGCCGCTCGGCCGCTGGGTGATCCTCGATGTTATACGCCAGGTCGCGAAATGGCGGGATAAAGGCATAAACCTGCGCGTGGCGGTTAACATCTCTGCCCGGCAACTGGCTGATCAAACGATTTTCACCGATCTGAAGCGCGTATTGCGCGAGCTCAATTTCGAATATTGCCCTATTGATGTCGAACTGACGGAGCGTTGCCTGATTGAGAACGAAGAACTTGCGCTATCCGTCATTCAGCAGTTTAGCCAGCTTGGCGCTCAGGTGCACCTGGATGACTTTGGTACCGGTTATTCCTCGCTTTCGCAACTGACACGTTTCCCAATTGATGCCATTAAGCTGGATCAGATTTTTGTCCGCGACATTCACAAAAAGTCGGTGTCACAATCGATGGTGCGCGCGATCGTCGCCGTGGCACAGGCTTTGAATCTCCAGGTGATTGCCGAAGGTGTGGAGAGCGCCAAAGAGGATGCTTTTCTGACGAAAAACGGCGTCAATGAGCGACAAGGTTTTTTATTTGCCAAACCGATGCCTGCCGTTGCGTTTGAGCGCTGGTACAAACGTTACCTCAACAAGAAAAAGCGCTAAGCCAGCAATATGATCATCCGGGCGAAACGGGAAGTATCGCTTTTCGCCCTATTCATATCTGTCTGTAATCGCGGAATATATAATATTCCCCAAAGGTTCAGGTCTGGCTGAATTTTCCCTTCTCTTTTGCCGCCATTTTTTGCATCATTAAATCCTTTCATACTTTGACCAAGGATCCCCCCATGTCTGATATCGATGCTAAACGGGTTGCCGAGCGTATTGATACCGTGCTTGATATCCTGGTGGCCGGTGATGTCCACTCCGCCATCCATAATCTCGAAATTCTGAAGGCGGAATTGTTGAGTAAGGTGCAGGATGACGCCATATCAGCGGCGAACAAGCCCCGGGCACCGTGGGAGATCTAAATTTTTCGCGCGCGGCTTGTGTCGCCTGGATGCCACACCGCCGCATGTGTTTAATCTCGCGGTATCATTACCGCTATAAAAACTAACGCTATGAACTCCCGACAACAAAAAATTTTGCAAATGGTCATTGATAAAGGCCAGATGAGCGTCTCTGAACTGGCCAAAATCACTGGCGTTTCTGAAGTTACCATTCGACAGGATCTAAATACCCTCGAGAAGCAGAGCTTTCTGCGCCGCGCGCACGGTTTCGCCGTTTCGCTGGATAGCGAAGATGTGGAAACCAGGATGATGACCAACTACACCCTGAAGCGTCAGCTTGCCGAGTTTGCGGCGTCGCTGGTCAGCCCTGGCGAGTCGGTATTCATTGAAAATGGCAGTAGCAATGCCCTGCTGGCAAGAACGCTGGCGGAACAAAAGGACGTCACCATCATCACGGTCAGCAGTTACATTGCGCACCTGCTAAAAGAGACGCCCTGCGAAGTGATCCTGCTTGGCGGTATTTATCAGAAAAAAAGCGAAAGCATGGTGGGACCGCTGACTCGCCAGTTTATTCAGCAGGTCCATTTCAGTAAGGCGTTTATCGGCATTGATGGCTGGCAGACCGAAACGGGATTCACGGGGCGCGACATGATGCGTGCTGATGTGGTCAATGCCGTGCTGGAGAAAGGATCGGAAGCCATTGTCCTGACCGACAGTTCAAAATTCGGCGCGGTCCATCCCTACACCCTTGGCCCTATCGAGCGGTTTAGCCGTGTGATCACCGATGCCAGAATTAGCGCCAGTGACCGGGCGCTGATGGAACAGCGTGGTCTGACCGTTAATATCGTCGACGCCGAGTAAAATATCCGCAAATGATTTGCTCATCGCAGATCATTTGCGCTCTGAGACTATTCTGACTCCCGAATTAAGACTATTTACCTGTTGTTCACAGGCGAAAGTCGTAAAATTACTATTAGCGATATAACAGGAAGTGACTATCACCTGCGTGATATTACCCTGCGCACTAAGGTTTCACGGATGCCCTCTTTAATGACCGATATTTTAACTATAGTTAAAGAGAGCTTACTTCCGTGAATCATTAATTCAGGAGAAAGTATTATGTTTGTAACGAGCAAAAAAATGACCGCCGCCGTGCTGGCGATTGCCCTGGCAATGTCCCTGAGCGCCTGTTCTAACTGGTCTAAACGTGATCGTAACACCGCTATTGGTGCGGGTGCGGGTGCATTAGGTGGCGCTGTCTTAACGGATGGTAGCACACTGGGTACGCTGGGTGGTGCCGCTGTCGGTGGTATTATCGGCCACCAGGTAGGTAAATAATCGTAAATAATCTACGGTTGTCCGGCTCGATATAATAATACGATTATTTTTTTCTGGTCTGCACTACACAGTTTATTTAGCAGTAACAATAAAAGCCACGATATTTATATCGTGGCTTTTTCGTTAACCACCTGCCAGTTTCACTTTCAGGCCGCGAGCTTCCAGTAGCGACTTAATTAAATCGCGCTTATCACCCTGAATTTCAATTACGCCATCTTTGACTGCTCCACCGCAGCCACATTTTTTCTTCAGTTCCGCAGCCAGTTTGCTGAGTTCGCCGTCATCCAGATCAATACCAGTAATCAGGCACACGCCTTTCCCCTTGCGCCCGCTGGTCTGGCGCTGGATACGGACAATCCCGTCGCCCTTCGGACGTTCGGGCGCGGCTTTAGGTTCATCAATCCGCCCACTCTCCGTCGAATAAACCAGACGGCTGTTGGAATCGCTCATTACGCCTCCCGCTTCAATGACGCATTGATGGCCTTCAGCGTCTGCGCCGGATCGTCAGACTGCGTCACCGGACGACCAATAACCATATAATCAACACCCGCCGCCAGTGCCTGTTCAGGGGTCATTATCCGCCGCTGATCGCCAGCGGCGCTCCCCTGCGGTCGGATACCCGGGGTAACCAGTTTAAAATCGCGGCCAAATGCCTGCTTAAAGCGCACCGCTTCCTGAGCTGAACAGACCACGCCATCCAGACCACATTTTTGCGTCAATGCCGCCAGGCGCTCGGCGTGCTCAGCCGGTGACAGTGTCACGCCGATATCCGCCAGATCGCTGGCTTCCATACTGGTCAACACGGTGACCGCGATTAACAGCGGCGCATCTTTACCAAACGGCACCAGCGCTTCACGGGCGGCGGTCATCATTCTCGCCCCACCCGACGCATGGACGTTGACCATCCAGACGCCAAGATCCGCTGCAGCAGCCACCGCATGAGCGGCGGTATTTGGGATATCATGGAATTTCAGATCCAGAAAGATATCAAAGCCACGCTGCTGGAGATCGCGTACCAGTTGAGGTCCGAACAGCGTGAACATCTCTTTGCCAACTTTCAGACGACAGTCGCGCGGGTCGATTCGATCGACAAACGCCAGGGCGCTATCACGGTTATTATAATCGAGAGCAACGACGACGGGAGAATCGGTAGCAGCGCGGGGAGAAGATGAAGCAGTTAACGTCATAACCAGGCCTTCTTGCTAAGGGGGCAAATGGGTAAACGGCGTGCATTCTACCTGTCAGGCGCAAAAATTAACAGACGCGATTACACCACTGCCAGGCGATGTGGCGCCGATGCCAACGTGAGGAAATGGACTAAACTATGAGTATGTTGTAACTAAAGCGGATTTTTTTTTAAAAATTACAATCCATCAAGTCCACGAATTGGCTTAATCGTTGACCAGGCGCGGCAGGATGGACAGTGCCAGTACAGGGTATACGCGGTAAAACCGCATTTAGAGCAGCGGTAGCGCGGCTTGCTACGCACCTGCTCGCCCACCATATCACGCAGCACCATCAGGCTCTCTTTTGCACGACCCTCTTCGGCTTCGTTAAGGTGATAATCCATCAGCTTATGGAATACGCGCATCGTCGGATGACGCTGGAGCTGACGGGTAATATACACCTGCGCGGTCTCCGTCCCTTCGCGCGCTTCGAGAATATCGGCCAGCATCAGTTCTGCGGCCGCGCCGGTATTTTCTTCTACCGCACGGCGCAAGAATTCCGCCCATTCATCATTTTTACCTAGCTGTTGATAGCAGGTCTGGAGCATTTCCAGCGTTTCGCTGACCAGTTCTTTATCCTGGGAAATCACCCGCTGGAGACATTCAACGGCCTTCGCGTAATCGCCCTTCGCCATCCAGACGCGGCCCATCATGATAGAAACCCTGGCGCTATTTTTATCCGCCGCTGCCCCTTTTTTCAGCAGCGCCATGGCGCGATCCATATCGTCGCTGCCCATCTGTTGCAACGCCAGTTCGCAGTAAAAATGGGCGATTTCGATACGCTGTTTATCTTTACCCAGTTTGACCAGTCGCTCGGCAACCTCAATGGCCTTCTGCCAGTCACTGGTCGCCTGATAGATCTGCAACAGTTGCTGCAACGCGCCTACGCGAAACTCCGTTTCATCAGTAAGCTGATTAAACATATCCTCCGCCCGGTCATACAGCCCGGCGGCCATGTAATCACGGCCTAACTGCTGAACCGCCAGCAGCCGCTGTTCATAGGTCAGCGAGGCGCTTTCCATGAGAGTCTGGTGAATACGGATGGCGCGGTCGACTTCGCCGCGAGAGCGGAACAGGTTTCCGAGGGTGAGATGAGCCTCAACGGTGCCGGTATCCTCTTTCAACATATCGAGGAACAGATCCACCGCTTTATCTTGTTGGTTGCTCAGGAGGAAGTTAACCCCCGCGACGTAATCGCGGGACAGGCGGTTAGCTTCATCCTGTTTTGTTTGTTGCGCACTTCTGCGACCCATATACCAGCCATAGGCGGCAGCAACAGGTAAAAGCAGAAACAACAACTCCAGCATAAACGATTATTCCTTCGCGACCGACGTACCAGACGTCACCACAACGTCTGTCGCAGGCGAGAGTTGGTTTTCCAGTCGTTTAATTTTACGTTCAGCACGCACCAGAGAAACACGAACCCGCAGCCAGAAAAGACCGCAGATCAACCAACCAATGGCGAAACCCGCAGCGAACAAAACGGCCAACAAGGTTGAGATACGATACTCGCCCTGAGCCAACAGGTAATTAAATGTCACCTGTTGATCGTTCTGCGCACCCAATGTTACCGAGATAACAAATATCGCCAACACCAGTAAGAAAATGAGTAAATATTTCACATTACTTCCCGTTATGTGGTTTAAGCGAATAAATCGTGTTCAACTTACCGCATTTAGCCTTTTAAATTACCATTTTCACGGCGTGTGCGAAATGGGAAAGCAGTCAGCTATTGGATGATTTAAGGGTAAACCAGTCAAAATCAACCCTGGTCAGCGGTTTTGCTCACGTTCAGCAATCTCCTGCCTTTCTTCTGGCGGCGGCGTCAAAGGCCCGCAGAACCGCTGTGCAAGCCAGGTCGCCAGCGTCACCAGCGCCCATGAAATCAGCGTCGCGACCACCAGATCACGCGGCCAGTGCATGCCGAGCAGCAAACGACTGCCCATCACGCCCGTCGCCCACACCAGTAAAATGGCAATCGTCACCGTCCGGCGTCGCGGCCACAATAAGCCGACAGCGAGCAGCGCCCAGCTTGCCGCAAACATCGTGTGACCTGACGGAAACGCAAACCCGGTCTCTTTTTGCCAGTGTTGGCGTAAAAAGTGTGGAATAGCCTGCTGGGTGGTAAGTTGCTCCTTCACCAGGTCGCTGCGATCCTTACGTTTTAAAGTGTAGAACTCATCAACCGGAATATGATGCGTTTTTTCCAGCCATATCACGAAAGGACGCGGTTCCTGTACCCGCTCTTTCACCCACGACTTGACGCCCTGACCTAGCAGGATCGCCCCCGCCAGAATAGTAAAAAGCATTACCGCCGCTTTAAGACGAAAGCGCAAACACCAGAAGAACCAGCCACAGAGAATAACATGTGTGATGATACCCCACGGCTGAGTGACCGTTTCGGTTATCCAGTACATCGCTTTTAGCCATCCGGTATCCTGCCCCGGTTGCCAGCTCCAGCCGGACACCCACACGGTAACGGGCATAATCAACAACAATCCCGCGCCAGCCGCAGTACGCTTTGCAATCGACAGCATGAACACCTCTTTAACGGATAAGTGTCACAATCATAACCGAAAAATCCCCTGTTCGGGGAAATTGACAGATTTGTGCCATTCGCAGGATGATTGCGCGGCGGCGATTAGGTGAAGTCCGTCGCCTTATGGCAAAATAAGAAGATAAGCCAACAGGCAACGGCACAACATCGCGTGCCGGCATTATCTGGAGAAACACATGCAGCTTAAACGAGTGGCAGAAGCCAAACTGCCAACCCCATGGGGCGATTTCCTGATGGTGGGATTTGAAGAACTGGCAACCGGACACGATCACGTCGCGTTAGTATATGGTGATATTTCAGGTCAGACGCCGGTTCTGGCCCGTGTCCATTCAGAATGTCTGACGGGCGATGCCTTGTTCAGCCTGCGCTGCGACTGTGGTTTTCAACTGGAAGCCGCCCTGACGCATATTGCGGAAGAAGGACGCGGTATTCTGCTTTATCATCGTCAGGAAGGACGTAACATCGGCCTGCTCAATAAGATTCGCGCCTACGCGTTGCAGGACCAGGGCTACGACACCGTAGAGGCCAATCACCAGTTAGGGTTTGCCGCGGATGAGCGCGATTTCACCCTCTGCGCGGATATGTTCAAGCTGCTGGGCGTTGACGAAGTACGTCTGCTCACCAATAACCCGAAGAAAGTTGAGATTCTCACTGAAGCCGGGATCAATATCGTGGAGCGGGTCCCGCTGATTGTGGGCCGTAATCCCAATAATGAACATTATCTGGATACCAAAGCGGCCAAGATGGGTCACTTGTTGAGTAAGTAAGCCATGCGTTAAAAAAAGCCTGCATCGTGTCATGCAGGCTTTTTTACGACTTACTTCAGCATGTTACGAATCACGTAATGTAAAATGCCATCGTTCTGGTAGTAAGTTAACTCGGTCGCGGTATCGATGCGGCAACGGCACTGCACCACCTCTTTGTTCCCGTCGGTCCGGGTTAACGTCACCGGCACCGTCGCGCCAGGTTTCAGTTGTTGCAGATCGGCAATATCGATAGTCTCTTCCCCGGTTAGCCCCAGCGTTTTGCGCGTAACACCCTGTGGGAACTCCAGAGGCAGGATCCCCATCCCAATCAGGTTGGAGCGGTGGATACGTTCGAACGACTCCGCAATGACGACGCGAATTCCCAGCAATCGCGGCCCTTTCGCCGCCCAGTCACGACTGGAACCCGACCCATATTCTTTACCAGCAATCACCGCCAGCGGGATGTTCTCCTGCTGATACTGCATAGCCGCATCATAGATAGACAACACCTCGGTGCCAGGCAGATGTCGCGTCATTCCGCCTTCCACACCCGGCACCATTTCGTTGCGAATACGGATGTTAGCGAAGGTCCCGCGCATCATCACTTCGTGGTTACCGCGTCGCGAACCGTAGGAGTTGAAGTCTTTGCGCTCCACGCCGTGGTTTTGCAGATACCGCCCTGCAGGACTATCAGCTTTAATACTCCCGGCCGGAGAAATGTGGTCAGTGGTCACCGAATCCCCCAACATCGCCAGAATGCGCGCGCCGTGAATATCGGTCACCGGTGCTGGCTGCGCCAGCATCTCGTCAAAGAACGGCGACAGGCGAATGTAGGTCGAGTCATTTTGCCAGCCGTAAGTGTCTGAACGGTCAACATTGATCGCTTTCCACTCAGGCGTCCCTTCGAACACTTCCGCATATTCTTTGCGGAACATTTCTGAAGAGACCAGATCGACGGCGCGGGCAATTTCCTGCGCCGACGGCCAGATATCTTTCAGATAGACCGGATCGCCTTTGCGATCGTGGCCGAGCGGATCTTTCTCCAGGTTGATGTTCATATTGCCCGCGAGCGCGTAGGCAACGACAAGCGGCGGTGACGCCAGCCAGTTGGTTTTCACCAGCGGGTGAATACGACCTTCAAAGTTACGGTTGCCTGACAGCACCGCGCCTACGGTCAGATCGCCCTTCTTAATCGCGGTTTCGATAGGCTCCGGCAGCGGTCCAGAGTTACCAATACAGGTCGTACAGCCATATCCCACCAGATTAAAGCCCAGTTCATCGAGATACGGTGTCAGTTTCGCCTTTGCCAGATAATCTGACACCACTTTCGACCCTGGCGCCAGCGACGCTTTCACCCACGGCTGACGCTTCAGTCCCAGCGTAACGGCTTTTTTCGCCAGCAAACCCGCCGCCATTAGCACGCTGGGGTTAGAGGTGTTGGTACAGGAGGTAATGGCCGAGATGACCACCGCACCGTCAGGAAGCTGATATGACTGTCCGTTTAGCACATACTCTACTGGCCGACGGTCTTTCTGCGCAGTGTTCAGTTCCAGTTCGCTGCTGGCAGCAAAGGCTTTCGGCACATCGCCGAGTGCAACGCGATCCTGCGGACGTTTCGGTCCGGCGAGGCTTGCCTCAACATCATTCATATCCAGTGCCAGGGTACTGGTGAAGATCGGTTCATCACCGGTGTTGCGCCACATCCCCTGCGCCTTCGCGTATTTCTCCACCAGTTCGATTTGGTCTTCACTGCGTCCGCTCAACCGCATATAGTCCAGCGTCACGCCGTCGATCGGAAAGAAACCACAGGTCGCACCATATTCCGGCGACATATTGGCAATGGTGGCCCGGTCAGCCAGCGGTAAGGAATCCAGCCCGTCGCCATAAAATTCGACAAATTTGCCGACTACACCGTGCTTACGCAGCATCTGGGTGACGGTTAACACGAGATCCGTTGCAGTGATCCCCTCACGCAGTTTTCCGGTCAGTTTGAAACCCACCACATCCGGGATCAACATTGAGACAGGTTGCCCCAACATTGCCGCTTCAGCCTCGATACCACCCACGCCCCAGCCCAGAACACCCAGACCGTTAATCATGGTGGTGTGTGAATCTGTGCCGACCAGCGTGTCCGGATAAGCCACCCATTCACCGTCCTGCAATTCGCTCCACACCGCTTTGCCAAGATATTCCAGGTTAACCTGGTGGCAAATACCGGTTCCCGGCGGCACGACGCTGAAGCGACTGAAGGCCTGTTGGCCCCATTTCAGAAACACATAGCGCTCATGGTTACGTTCCATTTCAAGGCGCACGTTCTCTTCGAATGCATCATCATCGCCAAAATGGTCAACGGTGACGGAGTGGTCGATCACCAGATCCACTGGCGAGAGAGGATTCACTTTCGCCGTATCGCCGCCCAGGCGTTTTACCGCTTCGCGCATTGCGGCGAGGTCCACCACCGCCGGGACGCCGGTAAAGTCCTGCATCAGTACGCGTGCTGGACGGTAGGCAATTTCGCGATCGGCATGGGCATTTTTTAGCCACCCTGCCAGCGCCTGGATATCGTCCTGGGTAACCGAATCGCCGTCCTGCCAGCGCAGCAGGTTTTCCAGTAAGACTTTCAGTGATTTGGGCAGACGGGTGAGATCGCCCAAAGATTTCGCAGCCAGCGGCAGACTGTAATAGTGGTAGGTTTTGTCTTTGGCCTGCAGTGTGTCCTTACTGGCTTCTCGTAGGGTTGACGACATAGCTCCTCCTTAATGACAGGGTTGCGATGCCCTGATTCTCCTCAGGGTGAATATTAAAGATAACACAAACAGAATGTAACGTTTTGATAACAACCCAAATTGATAAAAGAGGAAAAACCGAACGGCGAAGATACAAGTGAGGACGAGCGCGTGTATGAGGGGGAAGAAAACCTCGCCGTAGCGAGGTTTCAGATTGCTGGCAACCTGTAGATTTGTGTTTATGCCGGGTGGCGGCTAAGGCTTACCTGTTCTACAGACTTTTCGATATCAATGTGTTGCTCAGGCCACATATGAGCCTGCTAAGCGTAGCGCCATCAGGCGGAAGGGTTGAGATTAATTCATCACGATCCAGAGCAGTTCAGCCCAAAAGAGCAGCGAGACGGAAAATGCGCCCATCCAGGACCAGTATTTCATATTTGCAGACATCATCGGCTATACCCGTTTTGTTTAATACATTGTGTTGAGACTTTCTCAACGCTTTATTGCTGCGGTGTATAGGTAAAAGCGCACCGTGATAATTTATCGGTACAAAAGAAACGGTAATAAGAATGGTGACGATTATTGTTTCTGTTGATCGTCTTCGTCGAATAACTCAATAAACTTTTGCTGTTGCTGAGTCAGCTTCCAGGATTTGGGAACAGTTTTCACGCACGCGCCTTTTTTCGTTTCTCGTACAGTGTCACCAGAGTGACATGTAGGTAACGACGTCTGTTGTGGGTCGTGAACCTCCATTTTTACCCCCAGGCATTCCAGATCAACAGTGCGATCACGACCCAAAACAGCGCTGAGCCCAGGAAAACCGCAAGCCAGGCTTTGCGTTTCATCTCAGGGTCCCGACGTGGCTCCTGGTTTTCAGACGGCATTGCTAACCTCATACAATCGGCATCACTTATCATTTAAGCACCAACAATCGGTACAATTAATCATCAGATGAGACAAATCCTAATGAAACTTTAGTCAAAAATCCAGTGAATTTACGAATCGTTTCCAGTGAATAAATCAATCTTTTGATCGAAAATAAATATTTGAAAAGGGAAATTTGCGAGGCGGGGAATAAGACACTACTTTACGGTTGATTATCCATAATCATCATGTGGACATTATTATTACGCCAGCCTTAATAAAACCAATGGCGATTTAATTAAAACTTTCGGTATCTCCTGCTAACAAAAGATACCGACCGTTTTCTGTGACGATTACTTTTCAGGTAATTTGATATCTTTAAACATCTCTTCTATTTCTTCGTTCGAGCGCAACGCCACGGCGGTATCCACCACGTCACGCGTCAAATGCGGGGCGAAACGTTGAATGAAATCATACATGTAACTGCGCAGGAACGTGCTGCGACGAAAACCAATCTTTGTCGTGCTGTGGCTGAAGACGTCGTGGGCGTCCACGCGAACCAGATCCGGGTCAGACAGCGGATCGACGGCCATGCTGGCAATCACCCCCACTCCTAAGCCTAAACGCACGTAGGTTTTGATCACATCGGCGTCAGTCGCCGTAAAGACAATACGTGGCGTCAAACCTGCGCGGTTAAACGCGGTATCCAGTTCAGAGCGCCCCGTAAAGCCAAAGGTGTACGTCACCAGTGGATACTGTGCCAGTTCTTCAATGGTCACCGACCCTTTATTGGCCAGCGGATGCTCAGGCGTCACCACAATCGAACGATTCCAGTGATAGCATGGCAACATAACCAGATCGTCATACAGATGCAGCGCCTCGGTAGCGATGGCAAAATCGGCATTTCCTTTTGAAACCGCTTCAGCGATCTGTGTCGGCGATCCCTGGTGCATATGCAGCGACACACGAGGATAGCGCTCAATAAAACCTTTAATCACATTCGGTAGCGCATAACGCGCCTGGGTATGCGTCGTCGCAATATAGAGAGAGCCTTTATCCGGCCAGGTATGCTCACCGGCAACGGACTTTATCGCATCCACTTTGGAGAGCACTTCGCGCGCAATGCGGATAATCTCCTGACCAGCCGGCGTCACCTGAGTCAGATGCTTACCGCTACGGGCAAAGATCTGGATGCCAAGTTCGTCTTCCAGCATGCGAACCTGCTTACTGATACCCGGTTGCGAGGTATAAAGGCCTTCCGCGGTGGAGGAGACGTTAAGGTTGTGATTCACCACCTCAACAATGTAGCGAAGCTGCTGTAATTTCATGTTAAACCATCCAGATTAGCGCCATCAGGTCATCGTTTCAGAGCAGGCAGTGATGCGCTGCTAATACGATTTAATAATAAAAAAGCCGTTAACTATAACCACTATATCATTAATAAACAGGCTGTATAGCGGTGAGTAAAAAATAATAAGTCCGCTATAAAAACAAAAAAAGGGCCGCTTACGCGACCCTCTTCAGCACAACTGCACCGTGGGCGGTTACTTCTTGCCTTCGACCCATTTGCCATCAACAAAGAAGGCAGACCAGCCGGTCGCTTTCCCGTCTTTTTCAGCGGCAACATACTGCTGTTTGGTCTTACGGCTAAAACGCACCAGCGTTTTATTGCCTTCCGGATCCTGTTGCGGCGCATCGGCCAGATAACGCAGTTTTTCTGGCAGACGATCGCGGAAGCGGTATAACTCTTCCACCAACGGCGCGCGCGTCTCACGGGATTTCGGGAAAGTATTGGCGGCCAGGAAGACCCCGGCAGCGCCATCACGCAGCACGAAATACGCATCCGATTTTTCACACGGCAACTCGGGCAGCGGAACCGGATCTTCTTTCGGCGGTGCAACTTCACCGTTACGCAGGATCTTACGGGTGTTTTTACACTCGTCGTTAGTGCATGCCATGTACTTACCGAAACGCCCCATCTTCAGGTGCATCTCAGAGCCACATTTTTCGCACTCGACGATCGGACCGTCATACCCTTTGATACGGAATTCGCCTTCTTCGATCTCGTAGCCGTCGCAGGTCGGGTTATTACCACAAACATGCAGCTTGCGCTTCGGATCGATCAGGTAGCTGTCCATCGCCGTACCGCACTTCTGACAACGACGTTTGGCGCGCAGGGCGTTGGTTTCCGCGTCATCACCTTCCAGCACGTTCAGGACTTCGTTTTCCGGCACCAGGTTAATGGTGGTTTTGCAGCGCTCTTTCGGCGACAACGCATAACCCGAGCAGCCAAGGAACACGCCGGTACTGGCGGTGCGAATTCCCATTTTGCGTCCGCAGGTGGGGCAGTCGATGCTGGTCAACACCATCTGGTTCGGACGCATCCCGCCCTCTTCCGGATCTTTCTCCGCTTTGTCGAGTTGCTGAGTAAAATCACTGAAGAAGTTGTCGAGCACGCCTTTCCATTCGATTTCGTGATTCGCGACCTGGTCGAGGCTGTTTTCCATCTGCGCGGTGAAATCGTAGTTCATCAGCTCGCGGAAATTCTCTTCCAGACGATCGGTGACAATCTCACCCATTTTTTCCGCATAGAAGCGACGGTTTTCCACCCGCACGTAGCCACGATCCTGAATGGTCGAAATGATCGACGCATAGGTCGACGGACGGCCAATTCCGCGTTTTTCCAGCTCTTTCACCAGCGAGGCTTCGCTGAAGCGCGCCGGTGGCTTGGTGAAGTGTTGAGCCGGGATCAGTTCAACCAGAGACAGCGCATCACCTTTATTCACCGCCGGCAGCGTCCGGTCTTCATCACCTTTACGCAACGCGGGCATCACTTTCGTCCAGCCGTCGAAGCGCAGAATACGACCGCGCGCCTTCAGACGAAAATCACCCGCACCCACGGTTAGGGTGGTGGAATCGTACTGCGCCGGGGTCATCTGACAGGCGACAAACTGACGCCAGATCAGCTGATACAGTTTTTGCGCGTCGGCTTCCATATCCTTCAGCGTTTCCGCCAGCACGGAGACGTCGGAAGGACGAATCGCTTCGTGTGCTTCCTGCGAATTTTCTTTGCTGGCGTACTGATTCGGACTTTCCGGCAGATATTTCTTGCCGAAATTGTCGCCGATGTAACCGCGCACCATATTCACGGCATCCTGACTCAGGTTGGTCGAGTCGGTACGCATATAGGTGATGTAGCCCGCTTCGTACAAACGCTGCGCCATCATCATGGTCTTTTTCACGCCAAAACCGAGACGCGTGCTGGCCGCCTGTTGCAGCGTGGAGGTGATAAACGGCGCGCCCGGCTTGCTGCTGGTCGGCTTGTCTTCACGTTCCAGAACGCTGTAGCGCGCTTTCTCCAGCAGGCTTACCGCCGCAAGCGTCTGCTCACGGTTTTCCGGACGAAACGGCTTGTCGTTCTGATGGGTCACCTGCAAAGGCAGCGCATCGCCGGAAGGCGTGGTGGTATTGGCATCAATTTCCCAGAACTCTTCCGGTACAAACGCTTTAATCTCGCGCTCACGCTCAACGACCAGACGCACCGCCACGGACTGAACGCGACCGGCTGACAGACCGCGAGCAATCTTTTTCCACAACAGCGGCGAGACCATATAGCCCACCACGCGATCCATAAAGCGACGTGCCTGCTGAGCGTTAACCCGGTCAATGTTCAGTTCGCCCGGCTTTTCAAACGCCTGACGAATCGCATTCTTGGTAATTTCGTTAAACACCACGCGACTGTAACGCGTGTCATCACCCCCGATCACTTCCCGCAGGTGCCATGCAATGGCTTCCCCTTCGCGGTCAAGGTCGGTTGCGAGATAGATGTGGTCGGCCTTTTCAGCCAGTTGTTTCAGTTCAGAGACGACCTTCTCTTTACCGGGCAGCACTTCATAGTGCGCATCCCAGTTGTGCCACGGGTCAACGCCCATACGGTTGACGAGCGCGCCACGTTCATCCTTTTTGGGCTTTTTAGCCGTTTTGGTGGAGGTAGAGTCGGCGCTCTTTTTAGCTGCTGAGCCACTGGTCGGCAAGTCACGGATATGACCGACGCTGGACTTAACCACGTAGTCATTACCCAGATACTTGTTGATCGTTTTGGCTTTTGCCGGGGACTCAACGATGACAAGAGCTTTACCCATATTCACCTTTACCTAAATTGATTCTTCCAGGAATGCGTCGCACGTTGATACACCATCCACTGGCGACGAGCCACGGATATGGTCCCTGCGTCTGCGGATATCAACCCCTTGTACTGACTCTGTACACTAAATAGCCAGGTGACTGAGTTGACAGGTTTTTTCGCACAGAGGCGCTATAGCACGACGGAATTTCGGTCGAATGTCAAGCAAATCTGTTGCCTGGTTGACGAAAGCGTCACACTGTACCTGATAAAATTCGTTACGCAACTTTATTAGCATGCAAAACTAAATCCTGCCAGTCAGCAAAGGTTGACAACCCCTTGTACACACTGAGGGAATATTTGCCCAAAAGAGTCGGTCGGCGTAGACTAATGCCCTTGTTTAAGGAGTAAAAAATGCGCAAAGAGACACAACCTATCGATCGCGAAACACTGTTGATTGAAGCCAACAAAATCATTCGTGAGCATGAAGATACGCTGGCGGGCATTGTTGCCACCGGTGTGACCCAGCGAAATGGGGTGTTGGTCTTCAGTGGGGATTACTTTTTAGACGAGCAAGGTTTACCCACGCCAAAGAGCACTGCCGTGTTCAATATGTTTAAACATCTGGCGCATGTACTTTCTGAAAAGTATCACCTGATTGATTAAAGCAAAAACGCGAGGCCTTGGAGCCTCGCGTTTTTCATTAATACCGTCTCTTACATCAACGGTTTTTGTCCGCGCTGCCACCAGCGCAGGAGCAGCCGATCGGCACTTTCCGCGGCACTGCCTGTCACCCGATCGACCAGTTTCTTCCGTTGCAGATAGCGAACGTTCAGTACCTCTCGTCCTTCCATCAGCCCAAGGATCACCTCGTCGCTGGTATTTATCTCATCAATGAGCCCTTTCTCCAGCGCCTGCTGTCCGTACCAGTGTTCACCCGTCGCAACCTGTTCAATGTC
The DNA here is from genome assembly GCF_013890155.1 of Citrobacter sp. RHB20-C16. NCBI lineage: Bacteria > Pseudomonadati > Pseudomonadota > Gammaproteobacteria > Enterobacterales > Enterobacteriaceae > Citrobacter > Citrobacter sp. RHB20-C16. The sequence goes on from NZ_CP057630.1 coordinate 2,664,326, forward strand.
CAGAGTCGGACGCATACGATGGACAAAATCTTTAAACAGGTGATGGGTTTCGTTTAAATCCTCACGAAACTTCTGCCGCCCTTCTTCGGTGTTCTCACCCAGCAGCGTCAGCGTCCGTTTGTACTGTCCGGCGGTATGCAACTCGATATCGATATCCTTGCCTTTCAGGAAACGGTTGAAGTTGGGGATCTGCGCAACCACGCCAATCGAACCGACAATCGCGAAGGGTGCGGAGACAATTTTGTCCGCCACACAGGCCATCATGTAACCGCCACTCGCCGCGACTTTATCCACGGTCACGGTCAACGGGATCTTTTTATCGCGTAAGCGTTGCAGTTGTGATGCGGCAAGGCCGTAGCCGTGCACAACGCCACCAGGGCTTTCCAGACGCACCACCACCTGGTCCTGCGGTTTCACCACCGCCAGTACGGCCGTCACCTCTTCACGCAGTGAACTGACCTCGTGGGCATCCATACTGCCTTTGAAATCCAGCACCCAGACGCGCGGTTTATCCGACGTGTCGCTGTCGCCCCGTTTGGCTTTTACTTTGGCGGCTTTCACTTCCTGCTTATGCTTTTTCTTTTGCGCTTTATGCCAGAGTTTCTGTTGATGGCTATCGAGCAGCGCCATCGCCAGTTCATCCTTCATTTCTTTATATTGTTCGCTGAGGTTGGTAACCCGCAGTTCGCCACGCTGGCGCTTACGTTGGGCAACATTCACGATAATGGTGGCAATCGCCGCGATAGCCAGCACAACGGTCACGATTTTTGCTAAAAACAAGCCATATTCAGACAACAATTCCACACGTCCCACCTTGGTTAAACAACTTAGCGTCGGCTCAGTGTACATCAGGTGTAATGCGTCGTCTCGCGGGATATGCGGATGGATAAAAGTATGACAAAGTGTTCATTTTAGGGCGTTATCGCCGTTGGCTGATTGAAATTGAGTCCTGTTTCAGGCATAAACCCGACACACCAACGAGAAGCAGAGCGACCAGGCATGTCGCCGAGGAGTCCCCATGCATTATCAACCGAAACAAGACCTTCTGCAGGATCGCATTATTCTGGTGACCGGCGCCAGCGACGGCATTGGCCGTGAAGCGGCCCTGACCTACGCTCGCTATGGCGCCAACGTCATTTTGCTCGGCCGTAATGATGAGAAATTGCGCCACGTCGCCGACAGCATTACCCAGCAAACGGACCGCCAGCCGCAGTGGTTTACACTCGATCTGTTAACCTGCACCGCTGATGACTGTCATCAACTGGCGCAGCGCATCGGCGGACAGTATCCGCGACTGGACGGCGTCTTACACAATGCCGGTTTACTGGGTGACGTCTGTCCGATGATCGAGCAGGACCCGCAGGTCTGGCAACAGGTTATGCAGGTCAATGTCAATGCAACGTTTATGCTGACCCAGGCATTGCTTCCTTTATTACTTAAGTCAGATTCCGGATCGTTAGTCTTCACCTCCTCCAGCGTGGGCCAGCAGGGTCGTGCTAACTGGGGCGCCTACGCGGCCTCTAAATTTGCTACCGAAGGCATGATGCAGGTGCTGGCAGATGAGTACCAAAACCGTCCGCTGCGCGTAAATTGCATCAATCCGGGCGGCACCCGTACCGGGATGCGCGCCAACGCCTTTCCAACGGAAGATCCGCAAAAACTCAAAACACCCGCCGATATTATGCCGCTGTACCTGTGGCTAATGGGCGACGACAGCCGCCGCAAGACCGGCATGACCTTCGACGCCCAACCGGGCCGCAAACCAGGAATCGCCCAATGAGTGAAGAACGCTATCAACAACGCCAGCAGCGCGTGAAGGACCGGGTTGACGCCCGGGTAGCCCAGGCCCAGGACGAACGCGGCATCGTGATTGTCTTCACCGGCAACGGGAAAGGAAAAACCACCGCCGCCTTCGGCACCGCCACTCGCGCAGTGGGACACGGTAAAAAGGTCGGCGTGGTGCAGTTTATCAAGGGGACCTGGCCCAACGGCGAGCGTAACCTGCTGGAGCCGCACGGCGTTGAATTTCAGGTGATGGCGACCGGGTTTACCTGGGAGACGCAAAACCGCGAAGCTGACACCGCAGCCTGTCTGGCTGTATGGGATCACGGCAAACGCATGCTTGCCGATCCGCAACTGGATATGGTGGTGCTGGACGAACTGACTTATATGGTGGCATACGACTATCTGCCGCTTGAAGAGGTGATTAACGCGCTGAATGCGCGCCCGTCTCACCAGACGGTGATCATCACCGGTCGCGGCTGCCATCGGGATATTCTCGAACTGGCCGATACCGTCAGTGAACTGCGACCGGTCAAACATGCCTTTGAGGCAGGGGTCAAAGCCCAGATGGGGATTGATTATTAAAAAAGGCCCCTCGGGGCCTTTTAGCAATTACGGGATAGCGGATTAACCGTTGTTATTACGACCGCCTGCACGGCGACCGCCGCTCACCTGGCTGTGACGCTTCACGGCACGGCGAATCTGATTTGCCTTCATGCGGCGACGATCTTTCTCTACCGCCACTTTCGAGGTGGTTTCCGGCTCCAGTTCCACCAGCTCACGCAGATAGTTGGTCTGGGCGAGATCCAGTTCCGTCCAGCCGCCGCGCGGCAGACCTTTCGGCAGCGGAATATCACCGTAGCGTACGCGAATCAGACGACTTACCTGCACGCCAACGGCTTCCCACAGCCGACGCACTTCACGGTTGCGCCCTTCGGTCAGGGTGACGTTGTACCACTGGTTGATCCCTTCACCACCGCTGAACTTGATGGTCTTGAACGCCGCCGGACCGTCTTCCAGCTGCACGCCACGGCTCAGATCGCGCAGTTTAGCATCGTCAACCTGGCCAAAGACGCGCACCGCGTATTCACGTTCAACTTCACGGCTCGGATGCATCAGGCGGTTTGCCAGTTCACCATCGGTAGTGAACAGCAGCAGACCGCAGGTATTAACGTCCAGACGCCCTACCGCAATCCAGCGAGCACCGCGCAGTTTCGGTAAGCGATCAAACACCGTAGGACGACCTTCCGGGTCGTTACGCGTGCACAGTTCACCTTCCGGCTTGTAATAGGCCAGAACGCGACAAATTTGTTCCGCCGACTCTTTCACCGAAATCAGGTGACCGTCGATACGAATTTTCAGGCCGGGAGTCACTTCAACGCGATCGCCCAGCGTGGCAATTTTGCCGTCTACACTGACGCGACCTGCTGCAATGATGGATTCAATTTCACGGCGGGAGCCGTGGCCAGCGCGCGCCAGCACTTTCTGTAACTTTTCGCTCATAGAGCTTCCTTTAGCTGTCGCCTTCACAGGCGTCGAACAGGAGAATCAACGGCGCTTTTCAGCGCCATTTTAAGGCCGCGTAGTATACAGAGTTGCGTCCTTATAAGAAAGGTTTAACGTCGCCGACGCCTTCACGCAAGACAACCGGAGAATCATCGGTTAAATCAATCACCGTTGTGGGTTGCTGGCCCAGATAACCGCCATGAATAATCAGGTCCACCTGCTTTTCCAGTCGATCTTTAATTTCTTCCGGATCGGACTCGGTAAAATCACTGCCTGGCAGCATCAGCGAGGTAGAGAGCATCGGCTCGCCCAGCGTCTGCAACAGTTCGAGCGCGATCGGGTTCGACGGCACGCGCAGACCAATGGTCTTACGTTTTTCCTGCAACAACCGACGCGGTACCTCTTTCGTCCCCTTAAGGATGAAGGTGTAGTTACCCGGCGTATTGTTCTTGATCAGGCGAAAAGCCACGTTGTCGACAAACGAATAGGTCGACAGTTCGGACAGATCGCGACACATCAGGGTGAAGTTATGTCCATCCGGCAACTGGCGAATACGGCAAATCCGTTCCATCGCGCCTTTGTCTTCAATTTTACAACCGAGCGCGTAGCCGGAGTCGGTTGGATACACAATCACCCCGCCCTTACGCACAATCTCAACCGCCTGGTTGATCAGGCGCTGCTGTGGGTTATCAGGATGAATATAAAAAAACTGGCTCATACTTCCCTCACTGTGGTGTTCTGTGGCTGCTCCCACGTCTGCCAGACGCCTTCAACGCCTGCCGGCAGCCAGAGCTTGCGACCCAACTCGATCCACGGGCAAGGTTGATGAAAATCAGAACCTTGCGATGCCCATAGCTGATGCTGGCGGGCGAGCGTAGCCAGTTGCGTGCGCTCATTCGGGGACTGTTGGCACTGCGCGACTTCCATCGCATCACCACGATGTTGCGCAAAATACGCCACCAGCCTTTTCAGCCACTTAGCGCTAAGATCATACCGCCCAGGATGGGCCAGTACCGCCTTACCGCCAGAATGATGAATGACATCAATAGCTTGTTCTATTGTACACCACTGTGGCGGAACGTATCCTGTTTTCCCGCGCGCGAGATACTTTTTAAACACATCCGCCATGGTGGTCGCTTTACCACACTCCACCAGATAACGGGCGAAATGGCCACGGGTCACCGCGCCGCCATCGGCCAGGCGCAATGCCCCTTCCCATGCGCCGGTGATGTGCGCTTTTTCCAGGCGGTCAGCGATGAGCCGCGCCCGCTGCTGTCGGCGTTCCGTCTGTTGCGCCAGAAACGCGCACATCGCCGGATTTTCAATATCAATATTCAGACCCACAATATGGATTTCGTGGTTTTCCCAGACCGTGGAGATCTCAACGCCAGGGATCAAATTTAGCGCAAGGCCAGAAAGTGAAATTTCTTCGCTTGCCGCGGGGATCGCGGCTGTGGTGTCATGGTCGGTAATCGCCAGCGTGCCTACACGCATCTCGACGGCGCGGTGGACTAGTGCTTCTGGCGTCAGCCGTCCATCGGATGCCGTGGTGTGACTGTGCAGGTCATAAATCACTGCATAATTCGTGTCGCTCAAGGCGAACTCCCGTCTCTCAAAAATAGTCTTTCCTGCGCATCATAACGGTTCCGGCAAATTTACTGAAATCAGGTGTTGACAATAACCCATCGAACTAGTTAACTAGTACGAAAGTTCACAAGCAAAAGGGTATCGAAATGAAAGCAACGTTTGTTCTGCACGGTGGGTGGCGCACTTCCTGATTTCGGGCAGTGTATTTCGCGTGTAGATCGCCACCAGATACCCGGCCCGCCAACAGCGCGGGCTTTTTTTTGAACAAAATTAATGAGAATAACCATGCAGACATCAAAACCGACACTTGAACTCATTACCTGCGATGCCGCCTATCGCAAAAACCCGACGGAATTGTTCCACCAGGTTTGCGGCAATCGTCCGGCAACGCTGCTGCTGGAATCTGCGGATATCGACAGCAAAGACGACCTTAAAAGCCTGTTACTGGTGGATAGCGCACTACGCATCACCGCTACCGGTGACACTGTCACCATTCAGGCCTTAACTGACAATGGCGCCGCACTGTTGACATTGCTCGATGCCGCCCTGCCCGCAGGCGTTGAAAATGAACGCCAGGACGCAGGTCGCGTGCTGCGTTTCCCGCCAGTCAGCCCATTATTAGACGAAGATGCACGCCTGTGCGCACTCTCGGTCTTTGACGCCTTCCGCCTGCTGCAGGGACTGGTGAACGTCCCGGCGCAAGAGCGCGAAGCGATGTTCTTTGGCGGTCTGTTTGCGTACGATCTGGTTGCCGGTTTTGAAGATTTACCGCAGCTTGAGGCTGGCAACCGCTGCCCGGATTACTGTTTCTATCTGGCGGAAACGCTTGTGGTGATCGACCACCAGAAACAAAGCTCCCGCATTCAGGCCAGCCTGTTCAGCGACAATGAGGCGGAAAAACAGCGACTCACCGCACGTCTGGCACGTCTGAGCCAGCAGTTGACCGAACCTGCGCCGCCGTTACCGGTCGTTTCCGTGCCACAAATGCGCTGTGAATGTAATCAGAGCGATGAAGAATTTGGCGCGGTGGTTCGCTCAATGCAGAAAGCGATCCGCGCCGGGGAAATTTTTCAGGTGGTCCCGTCCCGCCGCTTCTCACTGCCCTGCCCGTCGCCGCTGGCGGCCTATTACGTGCTGAAGAAGAGCAACCCCAGCCCGTACATGTTCTTTATGCAGGACAACGATTTCACCTTGTTTGGTGCGTCGCCGGAAAGTTCACTGAAATACGATGCCACCAGCCGCCAGATTGAAATTTACCCGATTGCCGGTACGCGTCCTCGTGGTCGTCACGCCGACGGAACGTTAGATCGCGACCTCGACAGCCGCATTGAACTGGAGATGCGCACCGACCATAAAGAGCTTTCCGAGCATCTGATGCTGGTTGACCTGGCGCGTAACGATCTCGCCCGAATCTGTACGCCAGGCAGTCGGTACGTGGCAGACCTGACGAAAGTTGACCGTTATTCTCACGTTATGCACCTGGTCTCTCGCGTCGTCGGCGAATTACGCCACGATCTCGATGTCCTGCACGCCTACCGCGCCTGCATGAACATGGGCACGCTGAGCGGGGCACCGAAAGTGCGGGCAATGCAGTTGATTGCCGAAGCCGAGGGCCGTCGACGCGGCAGCTACGGCGGTGCAGTCGGTTACTTCACCGCGCACGGCGATCTGGATACCTGCATTGTGATTCGCTCCGCGCTGGTGGAAGACGGTATCGCCACCGTCCAGGCGGGCGCCGGTATTGTGCTCGATTCTGTTCCCCAGTCAGAAGCCGACGAAACCCGTAACAAAGCGCGCGCGGTCCTGCGTGCCATTGCCACCGCGCACCACGCACAGGAGACTTTCTGATGGCTGACATTCTGCTGCTCGACAACATCGACTCATTCACCTATAACCTGGCAGATCAGCTGCGTACCAACGGTCATAACGTGGTGATTTACCGTAACCATATTCCGGCTCAGACTCTGATTGAGCGTCTGGCCACCATGAAGAACCCGGTGCTGGTGCTGTCTCCAGGCCCTGGCGTACCCAGTGAAGCAGGTTGCATGCCGGAACTGCTGACCCGTCTGCGCGGCAAGCTGCCAATTATCGGTATCTGCCTGGGCCATCAGGCGATTGTCGAAGCCTACGGCGGCTACGTCGGACAGGCCGGCGAGATCCTGCACGGTAAGGCATCCAGCATTGAACACGATGGACAGGCTATGTTTGCCGGTCTGACGAATCCGCTGCCGGTTGCCCGCTATCACTCTCTGATCGGTAGCAATATCCCCGCCGGCCTGACCATCAACGCCCATTTTAACGGCATGGTGATGGCGGTTCGTCATGATGCCGATCGCGTGTGCGGCTTACAGTTCCACCCGGAATCCATTCTGACCACCCAGGGTGCACGTCTGCTTGAGCAGACGCTGGCCTGGGCGCAGCAGAAGCTGGAGCCGACCAATACCTTGCAGCCGATCCTCGAAAGACTGTATCAGGCACAGACCCTGAGCCAGCAGGAAAGCCACCAGTTGTTCTCCGCCGTGGTACGCGGTGAACTGAAACCGGAACAGCTGGCTGCCGCGCTGGTCAGCATGAAGATTCGCGGCGAGCATCCGAATGAGATTGCCGGTGCGGCAACCGCCTTACTGGAAAACGCTGCGCCGTTCCCCCGCCCTGATTATCTGTTCGCCGATATCGTTGGCACCGGCGGCGACGGCAGTAACAGCATTAATATTTCTACCGCCAGTGCATTTGTCGCGGCGGCATGCGGCCTGAAGGTGGCAAAACACGGCAACCGCAGCGTTTCCAGTAAATCCGGCTCATCAGACCTGCTGGCCGCCTTCGGTATCAATCTCGATATGAATGCCGACCGATCGCGTCAGGCGCTGGACGAACTGGGCGTTTGCTTCCTGTTTGCCCCGAAATATCACACCGGTTTCCGTCATGCGATGCCGGTACGCCAGCAGTTGAAGACCCGTACGCTGTTCAACGTACTGGGGCCGCTGATTAACCCGGCGCATCCGCCGCTGGCGCTGATTGGCGTTTATAGCCCTGAACTGGTTTTGCCGATTGCCGAAACCCTGCGCGTGCTGGGTTACCAGCGTGCCGCGGTCGTACACAGCGGCGGAATGGATGAAGTCTCTCTGCATGCGCCGACCATTGTGGCGGAGCTACATGACGGCGAGATCAAAAGCTATCAGCTGACGGCAGATGACTTTGGCCTGACCCCTTACCACCAGGAACAACTGGCAGGCGGTACGCCGGAAGAAAACCGTGACATTCTGACACGCTTACTACAAGGTAAAGGTGACGCCGCCCATGAGGCAGCCGTTGCCGCAAACGTCGCAATGTTAATGCGACTGCATGGTGAAGAAGATCTCAAGGCTAATGCGCAAACCGTTCTCGAGGTCTTGCACAGTGGTTCCGCTTATGACCGAGTCACCGCTCTGGCGGCAAGAGGGTAAATGATGCAAACCGTTTTAGCGAAAATCGTCGCAGACAAGGCGATTTGGGTGGAAGCCCGCAAACAGCAACAACCGTTGGCCAGTTTTCAAAACGATGTCCAGCCCAGCTCGCGTCACTTTTATGACGCCTTACAGGGCGCGCGTACGGCTTTTATTCTGGAGTGTAAGAAAGCCTCCCCGTCTAAAGGCGTGATCCGCGATGATTTCGATCCGGCGCGGATTGCCGGGGTGTATAAACATTACGCCTCCGCCATTTCCGTTCTGACGGATGAGAAGTACTTCCAGGGCAGTTTTGATTTCCTGCCGATCGTGAGCCGCATCGCGCCGCAGCCGATTTTGTGTAAGGACTTTATTATCGACCCTTACCAGATTTACCTTGCGCGCCACTATCAGGCCGACGCCTGTCTGCTGATGCTTTCGGTCCTCGACGACGAGCAGTATCGCCAGCTTTCTGCCGTGGCACACAGTCTCAAAATGGGCGTGCTGACAGAAGTCAGTAATGAAGACGAACTGGAGCGCGCCATTGCGCTTGGCGCGAAAGTGGTCGGGATTAACAACCGCGACCTGCGCGACCTGTCGATTGACTTAAATCGGACGCGCCAACTGGCGCCGAAACTGGGCCAGGGTGTGACGGTGATTAGCGAATCGGGGATCAACACCTACGCTCAGGTTCGCGAGTTGAGCCATTTTGCTAATGGTTTCCTGATTGGTTCCGCACTCATGGCGCATGACGATCTTAACGCCGCCGTACGCCGTGTTCTGCTGGGCGAGAATAAGGTCTGTGGCCTGACGCGTCCAGAAGATGCCAAAGCCGCCTGCGAGTCTGGCGCGATCTATGGTGGACTGATTTTTGTTCCTTCATCACCTCGTTTTGTCAATATTGAACAGGCCCGCGAAGTGCAGTCCGCCGCCCCGCTACAGTATGTTGGCGTATTCCGCAATCACGACATCGCCGACGTCTGTGAAAAAGCTGTACAGCTTTCACTGACAGCCGTACAGCTGCATGGCCGCGAAGATCAGGCGTATGTTGATGCGCTACGCGCCGCGCTGCCTGAAAACGTACAGATCTGGAAAGCGCTGAGCGTCGGTGACACTCTCCCGGCCCGCGATTATCAGCATGTCGACAAATACGTGCTGGATAACGGCCAGGGCGGCAGCGGTCAGCGTTTTGACTGGTCGTTACTGCAAGGACAATCGCTGGATAACGTATTGCTGGCAGGCGGTCTTGGCGCGGATAACTGCGTTGAGGCTGCTAAGACTGGCTGTGCCGGTCTCGATTTTAATTCAGGTGTAGAGTCACAGCCGGGCATCAAAGATGCACGCCTTCTGGCCTCGGTATTTCAGACACTGCGCGCATATTAAGGAAAAGGACATGACAACATTACTCAATCCCTATTTTGGTGAATTCGGTGGCATGTATGTGCCGCAGATTCTGATGCCTGCTCTGCGTCAACTGGAAGACGCGTTTGTCAGTGCGCAAAAAGATCCCGAGTTTCAGGCCCAGTTTACCGACCTGTTGAAAAACTACGCAGGGCGTCCCACCGCGTTGACCAAATGTCAGAACATCACCGCCGGGACCAATACCACGCTGTACCTGAAACGTGAAGATCTGCTGCACGGCGGCGCGCATAAAACCAACCAGGTGTTAGGTCAGGCATTGCTGGCAAAACGCATGGGTAAAACCGAGATTATTGCGGAAACGGGCGCGGGCCAGCACGGGGTAGCTTCGGCGCTCGCCAGCGCCCTGCTCGGCCTGAAATGCCGTATCTACATGGGGGCAAAAGACGTTGAGCGCCAGTCACCAAACGTCTTCCGTATGCGTCTGATGGGTGCGGAAGTGATTCCGGTTCACAGCGGTTCAGCCACGCTGAAAGACGCCTGTAACGAGGCGCTGCGTGACTGGTCTGGTAGCTACGACACCGCGCACTACATGCTCGGCACCGCTGCTGGCCCGCACCCGTTCCCGACCATCGTGCGTGAATTCCAGCGCATGATCGGTGAAGAAACCAAAGCGCAGATCCTCGAAAAAGAGGGTCGCCTGCCGGACGCGGTGATCGCCTGCGTGGGCGGCGGTTCCAACGCCATCGGGATGTTTGCCGATTTTATTAATGAGCCAAACGTTGGGCTGATTGGTGTAGAACCGGGTGGTCACGGGATTGAAACCGGTGAACACGGTGCGCCGTTGAAGCACGGTCGCGTCGGGATCTATTTTGGTATGAAAGCGCCAATGATGCAGACCGATGAGGGACAGATCGAGGAGTCCTACTCCGTCTCTGCAGGTCTGGATTTCCCGTCCGTCGGCCCACAGCATGCGTACCTGAACAGCATTGGTCGTGCCGACTACGTGTCGATCACCGATGATGAAGCGCTGGACGCCTTTAAAACGCTCTGTCTGCACGAGGGCATTATCCCGGCGCTCGAGTCGTCACACGCCCTGGCCCACGCGCTGAAAATGATGCGTGAGAATCCGGAGAAAGCGCAACTGCTGGTGGTTAACCTTTCCGGTCGTGGGGACAAAGACATTTTCACCGTACACGATATTCTGAAAGCGCGAGGGGAAATCTGATGGAACGCTATGAAAGTTTGTTTGCACAACTAAACGATCGCAAGGAAGGTGCCTTTGTTCCCTTCGTGACCCTCGGCGACCCTGGCGTTGAACAGTCGCTGAAGATTATCGATGCCCTGATTGAGGCAGGTGCAGATGCGCTGGAGTTAGGGATCCCTTTCTCCGATCCGCTCGCTGATGGCCCGACCATTCAGAGCGCCACGCTGCGCGCGTTTGCCGCTGGCGTCACGCCGACCCGTTGTTTTGAGATGCTGGCCGCCATTCGCGAAAAACATCCGACCATTCCCATTGGTCTGTTGATGTACGCGAATCTGGTATTCAGCAAAGGTATTGACGCGTTTTATGCCAAATGTGCCGAGGTCGGCGTGGATTCGGTTCTGGTCGCCGACGTGCCGGTGGAAGAGTCCGCGCCATTCCGTCAGGCGGCGCTGCGCCACAACGTTGCGCCGATTTTCATCTGCCCGCCCAATGCCGATGATGACCTGCTGCGCCAGATCGCCTCTTATGGCCGGGGTTATACTTATCTGCTGTCTCGCGCAGGGGTGACGGGCGCAGAAAACCGCGCTGCGCTGCCTTTGCATCATCTGGTAGAGAAACTGAAAGAGTACAACGCCGCGCCTGCTTTACAGGGCTTTGGTATTTCCGCACCGGAGCAGGTGTCTGCCGCCATTGACGCCGGCGCCGCTGGCGCGATCTCCGGTTCCGCGATCGTCAAAATCGTTGAGAAAAATGTCGAGCAGCCTGATCAGATGCTCGCAGAACTCAAATCATTCGTCAGCAGATTAAAAGCCGCTACCCGTCAGTAATACCCAAAGACCGCCAGTCTCGCGCTGGCGGTCCCATTATTTAGCCTGCTTCATTTTGTACATCTCGCCATCTGCATACTGAATGGCATCATCAATGCCCTCAGTCACTTCGGCTACGCCCCATGAGATGGAAAGCGGCACCTGCGTCTCCTTCACGAGAAACTGATACTCATTGATTTGCTGGGTGATACGTTCCGCGATGGCGACCGCATCGCTCGTTTTCGCCTTATACAGCACAATCACGAACTCATCTCCCCCGGTGCGAATCACCAGATCGTCACTGGTGCGGGTATTGGACAACATCCGGTTGGCAATAATCTGTAGCGCTCTGTCCCCGGCAACGTGTCCCCAGGTGTCGTTAATTGCTTTGAATTTATTGCAATCAACCAACACCACCGAACTGTCAGAGAGATCCCGCCGCTTGATGATGTCGAGAATTTTACGGTTGAAACAGCCCGTCAACGAGTCGATGTAGACTTTCAGATCGCTCTCATTTAGCCAGGATTTTAACCCCATCATGATCAGTACAAAGAAGAACGGTGCCATCAGGATCAGCAACCCCGCCTGGGTGTCATGCATCGCAAACCCACTGAGCGAGATAGCGTAGTGAATGACATATTTCTCAGAGAGCACTTTGAAGGCAATTTCCGGACGCTTTTTACATTCCCCCCACAGACAAAGCGACTGCTGATTCAAAGTATTCACCAGCGAAACGTTCAGCCCATGCGGCACCTGTCCATCAAAGGCGTCGCGTAATGCCTCCTGAAGTTCCGGCTTCGCATGATCGTAAACCAGATAGCCAAGGATATGGTCGGAAATCTCAGTACGCGAGAGGTCATAAATATAACTCACGACGCTAAAGGCTTTCTCATCCGTGATTTTATCGTTATAAAAATCCGTGGAGCTTAAGGCCTTCGTTTTGACACTCTTTTCCAACAGGCGGGTATAAAAATCGACGGGAGGTAAAAAGAAGTCGGAGATATTCTGCGCCATTTGCGACGTACGATAATTAAACGCTTTGGTGTCAGTCGGCGTAAACCAGTAAAAATAGCTCGCATCCTCGGCAATAACGTAGCGATGAGCATCGAAATTTCCGGGGTTAAGCGCATTCACCCTACCGCGAATAAACTCAGCGGCGGTATACATGCACAGTGCGTTTAACGTCGGTTCACGCGCCACCATCGCGCCCGATGCGGAGTGAATGCGTTTCCTGTCGGCGTTAATTCCCCAGACCCTTCCACGAGGGAGAAATAGTGACATGGCACCACACTGATCGGCGGCTTTGATCTGCCGGTAGCGCACGCCGGTCGCATCCGCGATCATTTCATTATCATTGAAGATATCAAGCATCCGCTTTTGCAGGCGGTTCATTCCTTCATTGACTGCTGCCAGTCGCTGCTCATAAATAATAAACAAAAAAAGTGATGTAAATAGCAGCGTGGTTAGCGCTGAAATAATAAGTGCCTGTCTGTTTCTTAAACTGTCCTGCACGATTTTCACTAAGGCACCCTGAGCATCAACACGCTGTTAACACTACGTTATTCGATTTTAAGAAGGCAGTACAGGTCTCACGGGAGAATCTCGCCCTTCTGTCAGACGACTTGTGAGTAGAACCGCCCCGCTACAAATAATTTTAGTCTACCTGCGCCGCTTTACGTGGTGCGCAAACACTCAGCGTTAGCCTGTCATCAGGCTGAAAGAGCGGTTTTGATGCCTGCGTCCTCTGGGTTGTAGCACAGATCTGCGACCAGGAATATTCTTAAAGAGACAGTCTTATGATTATTTACAATGTCAACCCATCCACATAAATGTAAATTTACGTCAATTACATTAACAGTATTAATATAACCACACATTATGATACCATGAGTTATTAATAGAATAGTGAATTATAAGGCGTTAAGTCGCTCATTTCTAAAGGGCTACATTATTATTTTCTGATGGCTGCACCACATTATATTTCCCCCTCGTGACAAATCCGTAACAATTTGACTATCCCGGGATAGCGACTAATTTTAGAAAGGTACCGACACCGGTCACAAATTAACATTTATGTTTACCAACGAAACAGGAGAAATAACATGGCCGAACATCGTGGTGGTTCTGGAAATTTCGCCGAGAATCGTGAAAAAGCATCAGAAGCGGGCCGTAAAGGTGGCCAACATAGCGGCGGAAATTTTAAAAACGATCCGCAACGTGCTTCTGAAGCAGGTAAAAAAGGCGGCCAAAACAGCCGTGGCGGAAATAAATCCGACAAATCGTAGACATCCTTTTTTTTTATAATTTTTAAGATTTATCGTTTACGAACGCTGCGAGTCTTTCGACTCGCAGTATCATCCCAGGAGAATAGAGATGAATATTAAAACTGTTGAAGATGTTTTTATCCACCTGCTTTCAGACACCTACAGCGCAGAAAAACAATTGACTCGGGCGCTATCGAAATTAGCCAGAGCTGCCTCCAGTGAAAAATTAAGTCAGGCATTTCAGTCCCACCTTGAAGAGACCCAAGGGCAAATGAACGTATTGATCAGATCGTTGAATCCGAAGCGGGTATTAAAGTAAAACGCATGAAGTGTGTGGCGATGGAAGGTCTGATCGAAGAGGCCAACGAGGTCATTGAGAGCACCGAGAAAAACGACGTGCGTGACGCTGCGCTTATTGCCGCCGCACAGAAAGTTGAGCACTATGAGATTGCCAGCTACGGCACCCTTGCCACTCTCGCAGAGCAACTGGGCTATCGCAAAGCAGTGAAACTGCTGAATGAAACCCTGGAAGAAGAGAAAGCAACCGATATTAAACTGACCGATTTAGCCATCGGCAACGTGAATAAGAAAGCGCAAAATAAATCCTGAATTATTTTTATCCTGGTTATTAAATATCCGCTTTTAATTAATTCATTCCCAGAGGACATTACAAATGAATGCTATCGAACATTATCATGACTGGCTTCGTGACGCCCATGCTATGGAAAAACAAGCCGAATCGATGCTGGAATCCATGGCGGGTCGTATCGATAACTATCCTGATCTACGCTCGAGAATTGAGCAACATATTAGCGAAACCAAACATCAAATTACGATTCTGGAAGAGATCCTCGACCGCAATAATATCTCACGTTCTGTCATTAAAGATTCCATGAGTAAAATGGCGGCGCTGGGACAATCCATTGGTGGTATTTTTCCATCTGATGAAATCGTAAAAGGTTCGATCAGCGGTTATGTTTTTGAACAATTCGAAATTGCCTGCTATACCTCCCTGCTTGCTGCGGCGCAAAAAGCAGGCGATACCGCCTCAATTCCGGCTATTGAATCTATTCTCAATGAAGAGAAACAAATGGCTGACTGGCTGATTAAGCATATTCCGCAAACGACGGAACAATTTTTACTGCGCTCGGAAACTGACGGCGTAGAAGCCAAAAAATAACAAATACATCAGGAGGCATAATGTTTCGACACGTTAAGCAACTTCAATATACGGTGCGAGTCAGCGAGCCTAACCCTGGTTTAGCGAATCTTTTGCTGGAGCAATTTGGCGGCCCACAGGGCGAACTGGCTGCGGCATGTCGTTACTTCACTCAGGGCCTGGGTGATGATGATGCTGGACGCAAAGAGATGCTGATGGACATTGCGACCGAAGAACTGAGTCACCTTGAAATCATCGGCTCCCTTGTCGGGATGCTGAATAAAGGGGTCAAAGGCGCATTGGCTGAGGGGACGGAAAATGAAGCAGAACTGTACCGATCCTTAACGGCAAATGGGAATGACAGCCATATCACCTCGCTGCTGTATGGCGGCGGTCCGGCCCTCACTAACTCCGCCGGTGTGCCCTGGACTGCGGCGTATATCGATACGATTGGCGAAGTGACAGCCGATTTACGCTCCAATATCGCGGCTGAAGCACGCGCTAAAATCATCTACGAACGCCTGATCAACGTAACGGACGATCCCGGTGTTAAGGATGCACTGGCATTTTTGATGACGCGCGAAGCGGCACACCAGCTCTCCTTTGAAAAGGCGCTCTACTCTATTCGTAATAATTTTCCGCCGGGCAAACTGCCACCGGTCGAGCAATACACGAATGTGTATTACAACATGTCGCAAGGCGACGATCCGCGTGGAAGCTGGAACAGCGATGACTATTTCGATTATGTTGCCGATCCGCAGCCTGCCGTGGATGGCGGAGATGGCCTGGCGACCGTCAAACTGACCAAAGAGCAACAGGCGATGGTCAAAGCCATGGCGAAAAGGACCCAGTCCGATCCGAACGCAGACCCATTAACCGGCGCTGAGCTGGGTGATGGCGAACCAAAGGACAAAGCATAAGCAGATATAGCGATAAAACCGTGTGTGTCATGTCCCTGTTGACCCCGTAAATACGGGGTCTTTTTTAGGCCAATCAGAAACGGTAACCGGCAGAGAACATAAATACCCACGGATCGAGGCGGATGTTGTCGTTGTAACGACCTTCCGGCAGTACGGCGCCGTTAGATTTATATTTGGCTTCGGTATCAATATCCATGTACCACACTGACATGTTGATCAGCCAGTCGCGGTTGATGAGATAATCCAGACCGACTTGCCCTGCCACACCCCACGAGTCTTTCAGACTAAGATCGGACAGCCCTGCATTCTGACCATCATCATTGAATTTCGTGTCGAAAAAGGTGGTGTAGTTAACGCCTGCGCCAACATAAGGACGCAGTTTGCTGCTGGAATCACCGAAATACCACTGCGCCATCAGGGTTGGCGGCAGGTGATGAACGGTGGCGATATCACCGGTTGCCTGCGTGCCTACTTTATGGCGGAATGGCGTTGCCGCCAGCAGTTCAACACCGATGTTATCGGTCGCCATATAAGTGAATGTCAAACCTAACTGCGTGTTGTTACTGACATTAAAGCCGCCTAAATGGCCTAACGTTCCATCCGCACCTTCCGTCGGTCTTACCGTCGCCGAACCGGCACGAATAAAGAACTCGCCAGCTTCATGCGCGTAAACGCTGCCAGAGAGAAGTGTACATACTGCCAACGCCGCCACTGTTAATTTTTTCATATCCGCTCCATCGTTATGGTTATAAATACGTTACAAATATACCTACATTGGAGTAATAAGTGATCTCTCCAGGGTCACATTCGACTATCAAATTCAATGTTTGTTGATCCAGATTAAAGTAGAAGTGGCATTGAAAATACAACTATTGGAATCAGATCAATTTTTAATATTTCCATGATGAATGCATTTCTTGCGTTTTTTGCGTTTGTTAAAACTGACTCCCCGTAGATTTGTTGAGCAAATTACTCTGGCTTTACAAAGATATGCTTTTCCATACACCCCTTGATGCTGCCACTGCGCAGTTATCCAGGGTACAATTGCATGCTTAACAACACCTGCAGAACTCAAGGAGAGTGCATGTCTATCACGGCGAAATCTGTATACCGTGACACCGGGAATTTTTTCCGTAATCAATTTTTAACCATCCTGCTGATCTCGCTGCTGTGCGCGTTCATCACGGTGGTATTAGGGCATGCCTTCTCACCCAGCGATGCGCAGATTGCGCAACTGAGTGAAGGGGATCATCTTGAAGGAAGCGTAGGCTTGTTCGAACTGGTGCAAAACATGACGCCGGAGCAGCAGCAGATCCTGTTGCGCGCCTCGGCAGCGTCTACCTTTTCAGGACTGATTGGTAATGCCGTCCTGGCCGGTGGCGTTCTGCTAATGATTCAGTTAATTTCAGCCGGTCATCGCGTCAGCGCCCTGCGCGCGATCGGTGCCAGTGCGCCGATCCTGCCGCGTCTGTTCATCCTGATTTTACTGACGACCCTGCTGGTACAGCTCGGGATTATGCTGGTCGTGGTACCAGGCATCCTGTTGGCTATCCTGCTGGCGCTTGCGCCGATTATGCTGGTTCAGGATAAAATGGGTGTATTCGCCGCAATGCGCAACAGTATGCGTCTGGCGTGGTCTAATATGCGACTGGTCGCCCCGGCTGTGATGGGCTGGCTGCTGGCAAAAACGCTACTGTTGCTGTTTGCCTCCAGCTTTGCTGCGCTTGACCCTAACGTTGGCGCCGTTATCGCGAATACGTTGAGCAATCTGATCTCCGCCATATTGCTCATCTACCTGTTCCGTCTGTATATGTTGATTCGCCAATAACCCTGTCTGCGTCGCCGGCAGTAATGCCCGACGCGTTTGATTACGGAATCGAAGAATGAAGCAGTTTCTTGATTTTTTACCGCTGGTTGTCTTCTTTGTTTTTTACAAAGTGTACGACATCTATGCGGCCACCTCGGCGCTCATTGTCGCAACGGCAATCGTGCTCATCTACAGCTGGGTTCGCTATCGCAAAGTTGAAAAAATGGCGCTGATCACTTTTGTTCTGGTGGCCGTGTTCGGCGGGTTAACCCTCTTCTTCCATAACGATGAATTTATTAAATGGAAGGTGACGGTGATTTACGGCCTGTTTGCCGGTGCGCTTCTGGTTAGCCAGTGGATCATGAAAAAGCCGCTGATCCAGCGCATGCTGGGTAAAGAACTGACGCTACCACAGCCGGTCTGGTCTAAGCTCAACCTCGCGTGGGCCATCTTCTTTATTCTGTGTGGGCTTGCCAATATCTACATCGCCTTCTGGCTACCGCAAAATATCTGGGTGAACTTTAAGGTATTCGGCCTCACCGCCTTGACGCTGATCTTTACCCTGTTGAGTGGTGTTTATATCTATCGCCATCTCCCGCAAGAAGACAAATCGTAAATGCTCATCCAACCAGGCCCATGGGCCTGGTTTTGCTTTCTGCACAATCCCTGCCGTACTCGCCCTAAATTGCCTGAATCGTGAAGATATTATGGAGATTGCCTTCACAACATTGAAATGAGAATAATTATCATTTATATTCCGTATCGAATTTTTACAATTGGGATGTCAGTTGATGAATACGATAACAAAAATTTCTCCACGCCCACTGGCGCTTTTGATTGCCACAGCATTAAGCGGAAATGCATTCGCCACAGACGACGTTCTGAACGACGGTGAAACGATGGTCGTCCAGGCCACCGCCGAAGAAGCTCTCAAGCAACAACCCGGTGTTTCTATTATCACCGCCAAAGACATTGAAAAATCCCCACCGGTCAACGACCTCTCCGATATTATTCGCACCATGCCCGGTGTGAACCTGACGGGCAACAGCGCCAGCGGCAGTCGGGGAAATAACCGTCAGATTGATATTCGCGGCATGGGTCCGGAAAACACGCTGATCTTGATTGACGGCGTGCCGGTCACCTCGCGAAACTCGGTGCGCTATAGCTGGCGCGGGGAGCGTGATACCCGTGGTGACACAAACTGGGTACCGGCAGAGATGGTCGAGCGTATTGAGGTGCTGCGTGGCCCGGCAGCGGCACGTTACGGTTCCGGCGCGGCGGGTGGCGTCGTAAATATCATCACTAAACGGCCAACGAACGACTGGCATGGTTCGCTGTCTCTTTATACCAACCAGCCCGAGAACAGCAAAGAAGGTGCCACCAGGCGAGCGAACGTCAATCTGAGCGGCCCGCTCATTGACGATGTTCTCACCATGCGTTTGTATGGCAACATCAACAAAACTGACGCCGATGCGGCGGATATCAATACCCGGCAAAATAGATCCTATGCCGCAGGGCGCGAAGGGGTGCGCAATAAAGACATCAACGCCCTGCTCTCCTGGAAACTGACGCCACAGCAAATTGTCGATTTTGACTACAGCTACAGTCGTCAGGGCAATATCTATGCCGGGGATACCCAGTATAGCAACGCTAACGTCAGTCCTGACGGGCTGGTCAGTACCCTTTACGGCGATGAAACCAACCGGATGTATCGTCAGTCGTGGGGGCTGACGCATAACGGCATCTGGGACTGGGGGCAGTCTACATTCGGCGTCTACTACGAAAAAACCAATAACACCCGAATGCAGGAAGGCTCGACCGGTAAAGTGGAAGGGATGATCAATAACACCGAATACGCCACCAGCCGCCTGGAATCTTATCGTTCTTCCGGAGAACTCAACATCCCTGTCTTCTGGCTGGTTGATCAAACCCTGACGGTGGGTGCGGAGTGGAACCGTGACGAACTCAACGATCCGGCGTCTATGCAGGCCACCAGCGCATCCGGCGTGCAGATTGGCAATGTCTCCGGTGACGCCTCCAGTCGCAGTTCCAAAAATAGCGCCACGCTCACCGGTATATATCTGGAAGATAATATCGAAGCGCGGCCTGGCACGGATATTATTCCGGGGATCCGTTTTGACTATCACGACGAATTTGGCAGCAACTGGAGCCCCAGTCTGAATATGTCGCAGGAACTGGGCGATCTGTTTAAGCTGAAAGCCGGGATTGCGCGCGTCTTTAAAGCGCCAAACCTGTATCAGTCCAGCGAGGGATATTTGCTCTCCACGCGCGGCAACGGGTGTCCGAATACTATCGCCACCGGCAGTTGTTATCTGCTGGGTAATCCGGATCTGGACCCGGAAATCAGTATTAACAAAGAGATCGGCCTGGAATTTAATTACGCTGGGTGGGATGCGGGAATCACCTGGTTCCGTAATGACTATAAGAATAAAATCGTCGCCGGGACCGATATTATCGGTTACGCCTCCAACGGAAATAACATCCTGCAATGGGAAAATGGTGGCAAAGCGATTGTCGAAGGTCTGGAAGGTAACGTGGTGATCCCGCTGGTGCCGGAAACGTTAAGCTGGCGCACAAACGCGACGTATATGATCAAATCAGAGAACAAGGACACCGGTAACCCGCTCTCCGTGATCCCGAAATACACCATTAATACCCTGCTCGACTGGCAGGTGAACGACAAGCTTTCCACGCAGCTACAGTGGACGCAGTACGGTCGACAAAAACCGCGCGAGTATGCTGAAACGCGCAACGAAACGGGTGCCATGTCGGATAAGGAGATGGGTGCCTACGCGGTTGTCGGACTCGGCGCTAATTACCAGATGACGAAAAACCTGCGCCTGAATGCCGGGATCAGTAACCTCTTCGACAAGCGGATCTATCGTGAAAACGATGGCGCCTCAACCTACAACGAACCCGGACGCGCTTACTATGCGGGCGTAACGATGTCATTCTAATCACCCAAACGCCCGTCTCGCGGGCGTTTCCCCTCTGTTCTCCATGCTAAAATCATAGTAGCATCGCGCCTGAAATTTTTTTCTACAGTCGGTTTTACAATGACAACAACAACTCACGCCCCGCAGGGCGAACTGGTTTTACGCACACTGGCTATGCCTGCCGATACCAATGCCAACGGTGATATTTTTGGCGGCTGGCTGATGTCGCAGATGGATATTGGCGGTGCTATTCAGGCCAAAGAGATTGCCCATGGTCGCGTGGTGACCGTCCGTGTGGAAGGAATGAGCTTTCTGCGTCCGGTTGCCGTCGGCGATGTGGTATGTTGCTACGCCCGTTGTGTGAAGCGCGGAACCACTTCCGTCAGCATCAATATTGAAGTCTGGGTCAAGAAAGTGGCGTCAGAGCCAATTGGCCAGCGCTACAAAGCGACAGAGGCACTGTTTATCTACGTCGCGGTAGATCCAGACGGTAAACCCCGCCCGCTACCGGTAGAATAAATACAAAAAAGCCTCCATTACGGAGGCTTTTACGTTATCACCAGATGATCATTCGATTTGCGTGGTGCCGTTCAGACGGAAGACGATATTCACGACCAGCCCTGAACCCGGTTTACCGGCTTCATAGCGCCATCTGCGCATCGCATTCTTCACTTCACGTTCAAACATGTTAGCCGGTTGCGCTGACACGATTTGTACGTTGTCCACCCGGCCATCGGACGTAACATCAAACTTCACTTTTACCCGCCCCTCAATGCGTAATGCCTGAGCGCGCGCAGGATACTGCGGCTGGTTACGCGTTAACGCACGTGGACCTGCCGGAACGCTCACTGTCGGCTTGCTGGTTGCCGGCGCAGTGCTGGTGGCCGGACGCGAAGGCGCGGTATTCTCAAACGGCGACGCCGGACGCGGCTCGGCAGGTTTGACATCACGCTTCGGCTGCTCCTGTACCTTTTTCACCGGTTTCGGTTTGGGCTTGGGTTTAGGCTTCGGTTTCTCGATAACAACCGGCGCCTCTTTGGGCGGTTCGGGAATCGGTTCCGGCTCAGGTTCAGGCTCGACAACCGCTTCCGGCGGCGGCTGGACAGCCTGCGGCGGTTCCAGGTCGGCTGGCGAAACCATCGTTACGGAGATGGGCTGCGCAGGGGCAGGCAATTCAATAACCTGATGTACCGAGGTATACAAGAGTCCCGCCACTAAAGCGCCATGAATGCCGACAGAAAGTAGCGTCGGCCAGGGAAAGCGACGAGGTAAATCAAGGGTCATTGAAGTCATAATCGTTTCAGTTGAAAAACCAGGCCCCAATTTTAAATGCAAATAGCAATCATATTCAATAAGCCATCGCCATAAGCGCCATTTTTCTCCTAAAAATTCCCTGACAATTGTACGGCCTTAACAAGGCTGTCATCTTTGCGTTGCAGTAAAGAGGCCTTTCAAATAACGTATTTAGCACTTTTACCGAACAAGGAGCCCTATCCGTGCTTTATGTCATCTACGCGCAAGATAACCCGAATTCACTTGAAAAGCGTCTTTCCGTCCGCCCCGCGCATCTGGCACGACTACAGTTGCTTCACGACGAAGGACGTCTCCTGACTGCAGGCCCCATGCCAGCGGTAGATAGTAACGATCCCGGTGCGGCAGGTTTTACCGGCTCCACGGTGATTGCTGAATTTGACTCACTGGAAGAGGCGCAATCCTGGGCCGAGGCTGACCCGTATGTTGCCGCCGGGGTTTACGCGCAGGTTTCAGTGAAACCCTTTAAGAAGACGTTCTGAAAGACGTGTTCATTGGGCACCGCATGCGGTGCCCTGTTCACTCAGAGGCTATGGATCGCAAACAGCAGCGAATTCCGTTGCTGATTCAGGACACATTTTCTGATTGAGTGGATCCGCATATTCCGACGCGACTGTCCTTCAAGCCAACGCGCTTTACGGCGACTGGCCTGACGCAGCATCCGCCAGCGTCCCACTTCCGTTCTACTCCGCTTCATGATACCTACTCTTACAGTGCAAGAATGGGCATTATACCCCCCACAGACAGGCAGGCTAGCGCTTTTGCCGTGTTTTTATTTGCCAGATTTATCATGACGCGTAAACTCATAACAATACGCTTTCAAAAGGATTTTTAATCTATGACAACCTTCTACACGGTGGTGAGTTGGCTGGTCATTCTGGGCTACTGGGTGCTCATTGCCGGTGTAACATTACGTATTTTAATGAAACGTCGCGCGGTTCCTTCTGCGATGGCCTGGCTGCTGATCATTTATATTCTGCCGTTGGTCGGAATTATTGCTTATTTATCCTTCGGGGAACTGCATCTGGGCAAGCGTCGGGCAGAACGCGCTCGCGCAATGTGGCCATCCACCGCAAAGTGGCTGAACGATCTTAAAGCCTGCAAACATATCTTTGCCGAAGAGAACAGCAGCGTCGCCGCTTCGCTGTTCAAACTCTGTGAGCGTCGCCAGGGCATCGCGGGGGTTAAAGGCAACCAACTCCAGTTGCTCACCGATTCTGACGATGTGATGCAGGCGCTGATCCGCGATATTCAGTTGGCACGACATAACATCGAAATGGTGTTCTATATCTGGCAACCTGGCGGTATGGCGGATCAGGTGGCGGAATCCCTGATGGCTGCCGCACGACGCGGGATCCATTGCCGACTCATGCTGGACTCTGCCGGTAGCGTCGCTTTCTTCCGCAGCCCCTGGGCGGCGATGATGCGCAACGCCGGTATCGAAGTGGTCGAAGCGCTGAAGGTTAACCTGTTCCGTGTGTTCCTGCGTCGCATGGACCTGCGTCAGCACCGCAAAATGGTGATGATTGATAACTATATTGCTTATACCGGCAGCATGAATATGGTGGATCCGCGCTTTTTCAAACAGGATGTGGGCGTCGGTCAGTGGGTGGATCTGATGGCGCGGATGGAAGGTCCGGTCGCAACCGCAATGGGCATCGTCTATTCCTGCGACTGGGAGATTGAAACCGGCAAACGCATTCTGCCTCCGCCGCCGGACGTCAACATAATGCCGTTCGAAGAGGCCAGCGGACACACAATTCATACCATCGCTTCCGGCCCAGGCTTTCCGGAAGATCTGATACACCAGGCGCTGCTGACGGCGGCTTATTCGGCGCGTGAATATTTAATTATGACTACCCCCTACTTCGTGCCGAGCGACGATTTGCTGCATGCCATCTGTACAGCGGCGCAGCGCGGTGTGGACGTCAGTATTATTCTGCCACGCAAGAACGATTCACTCTTGGTTGGCTGGGCCAGCCGCGCCTTCTTTACCGAGCTGTTGGCGGCCGGGGTGAAAATTTATCAGTTCGAAGGCGGTCTGTTGCATACCAAGAGCGTACTGGTCGATGGTGAACTCAGTCTGGTCGGGACCGTGAATCTGGATATGCGCAGTCTGTGGCTGAATTTTGAGATCACGCTGGTGATTGATGACGTCGGATTCGGCGGCGATCTGGCGGCTGTGCAGGACGATTATATCTCCCGTTCTCGCCTGCTGGACGCGAATTTGTGGCTAAAACGCCCGCTCTGGCAGCGGATCACCGAGCGACTGTTTTACTTCTTCAGTCCGTTGCTGTAAAACGTGCCCAAGAGACGGTAAACAGGTAGTCACTATGGATATGGATCTGAACAATCGCCTGACTGAAGACGAAACGCTTGAGCAGGCTTACGATATTTTTCTCGAACTGGCGGCCGATAACCTCGACCCGGCGGACATTATTCTGTTCAACCTGCAGTTTGAGGAGCGCGGCGGCGCAGAGTTATTTGATCCGTCAGAAGACTGGCAGGATCACGTGGATTATGACCTGAACCCGGACTTCTTTGCCGAAGTGGTAATTGGTCTGGCAGACAGTGAAGACGGCGAGATCAACGATATTTTTGCCCGCGTGTTGCTGTGTCGCGAAAAAAATCACAAGCTCTGCCATATTCTCTGGCGCGAATAATCAAAGACAAGAGCCGCAATCGCGGCTCTTTTTATTTAGTCCGGCAATTTACTGCCGCAGTGGTTACAAAATTTCGCGCTATGTTCATGCTGGCTCTGCTGGCACTGTGGGCATTGGCGCTGTTGATTCCGCTTTTGAAACGCCATGCTCATATGCGTGGTGATCAACCCAGTAGGAATGGCAATCACTGAATAGCCAATCAAAATCAGGACTGATGCCACAATCCGCCCCAATGGCGTATGTGGCGAAATATCGCCATACCCAACCGTCGTGACGGTCACAATCGCCCAGTAGACCGACGCATTCAGCGTGGTGAATCCATATTCCGGTCCTTCGATGAGATACATCAGCGTGCCGAAAATAATCATCAAAATGCCGATAAACGAATAAAACAGAATCAGTTGATGCCGGGCACTCATAATCGCCCGCCAGAATACCCGTAATGAAGGCATAAAACGCAACAGCTTAAGGATCCGCAGGATACGAATGGCCCGCATAGCCCGCCAGGCAAAAACGTAATTGAGGCTGATTTCCGGCCACAGCCACATCACATACAACGGCAGAATAGTCGCTAAATCAATTAAGCCCCAGAAGCTGAAGACATATTTCGCCGGATTCGGCCAGCTCACTAAACGCAGCAAATATTCCAGCGTAAAGACCAGCGTGATGATGAGTTCAAGCCAGACAAAAATATGCCACTCATCAAGCGTCAGGTGATATTGCGTGCCAAGGCCCGATTCAATAAAAATAACCAGCACGCTCAACAGCGCGAACAGAGCACATAACCCCTCGCCCCGTCGCCCTGAGCGGGTGTTCAGATCGAACAAGCGGTGATAAATCTGCCTGCGAAGCGATGACAAGGAAAACGACACGATAACCTCTGCGAAAAGAAGGGCTGACAGTTTGTCAGCCCTTGCGATTATAGCGGGTCTACTTTAAGGCAGGAAACCGCATGCCGGAAACTGCCTTCTAGTACCGGACGCGTTTTCGCACATTCCGGGCCGGCTATCGGACAACGGGTACGGAATACACAGCCTGACGGCGGGTTAATCGGTGACGGCAATTCCCCTTCCAGTAGCTGAATCGTCTTGTTCTTTTCCAGATCGGGATCGGGAATCGGTACCGCCGACATCAGCGCTTTAGTGTAGGGATGCAGTGGGTTGTGATAGACCTCGTCATAGGTCCCCAGTTCCACGGCATGACCCAGATACATCACCAGCACGCGATCAGAGATATGTTTTACGACCGCCAGGTCATGGGCGATGAAGATCAGCGACAGCCCCATTTCCCGCTGAAGCTGCTGCAAGAGGTTGACGACCTGCGCCTGAATTGACACGTCCAACGCGGAGACCGGCTCATCGCAGATGATCAGCTTCGGCTCCAGAATCAACGCCCGGGCAATCCCGATACGCTGGCACTGACCGCCCGAAAACTCATGCGGATAGCGGTTAATCAGGTTTGGCAGTAAGCCCACCTTCATCATCATCGCTTTCACCCGATCGCGCACTTCCTGACGCGGTAATTTCGGATGATAGGTTCGCAGCGGTTCAGCGATGATTTCACCAATGGTCATGCGAGGGTTCAGCGATGCCAGCGGATCCTGGAAAATCATCTGAATATCACTGCGAACGTCCCGCCATTCATCGGGGTTCATCCCCAGCAGGTCTTTACCCAACCATGCCACCCGACCATCGGTCGCTTTTACCAGCCCGATAATGGCCCGGGCAAAGGTCGATTTCCCGCAGCCGGATTCGCCAACGACCCCCAGCGTCTCTCCTTCATACAGCCGCAGCGTCACGCCATCGACTGCCTTCAGCGTTTTTGAGGGCTGCCAGAACCACTGCTTGCCATCTTTAATGTCGAAATGCACCTTCAGATCGGCGATTTCCAGGAGGACTTTACGTTTTTCATCTACAGCGTTCATGCCAGATCCTCCACCGGTTTAAAGCAGGCGCGCAGGCGACCTGGACTGAACTCCTCCAGCGGCGGAGTGGTGCTACAAATCTCCATCGCATGCGGACAGCGCGGCTGGAACGGACAGCCTTTCGGCAGACGCAGTAAGTTGGGCGGGTTCCCCGGAATCGTCAGCATCTCGTCACCTTCGCCATCCAGACGCGGCACCGCATTGAGAAGACCTATCGAATAAGGATGAACGGGCTGATAAAAGACATCGCGGGCATTACCGTATTCCATCGTCCGACCGGCATACATCACCAGCACTTTATCGCAAATCCCGGCCACCACCCCAAGATCGTGGGTAATCATGATGATGGCGGTGTTGAATTCACGCTTCAGTTCATTGAGAAGCGTCATGATTTGCGCCTGCACGGTAACATCCAGGGCGGTCGTCGGTTCGTCGGCAATCAGTAACTTCGGCCGGCACAGCAGCGCCATTGCGATCATCACGCGCTGACGCATACCGCCGGAAAATTCATGCGGGAACATTTTCATCCGCTTACGCGCTTCCGGCATTTTGACCGCATCCAGCATTCTGACCGACTCTTCAAACGCCTCCGCTTTGCTCATGCTTTTATGCAGCATCAGCACTTCCATCAGTTGCTCCCCGACACGCATGTAGGGATTCAGCGAGGTCATCGGGTCCTGAAAAATCATCGAGATTTGCTCGGCGCGCAGCTTATTCAGTTCGTGCTCCGGCAGATTGAGGATCTCGCGGCCGCTAAACGTCGCCGAACCGCCTATCCGACCATTCGCGGCCAGCAGCCCCATCAACGCAAACGCGGTCTGTGATTTACCTGAACCGGACTCACCGACGATGCCGAGGGTTTCTCCGGCGCGCAGCGTAAAGTTCAAATCATTCACCGCGGTGACATCACCGTCCGGGGTACTGAACGTCACACGAAGATCTTTTACGTCCAGCAGTGCGTTAGCCCTTTGCTGCGCGAACGGCACGCCTGCAGTTTCAATTACGCTCATGGCTGCACTCCTTAACGGTCTTTCGGGTCGAGGGCATCACGCAAGCCATCGCCAATAAAGTTAAAACAGAACAACGTCACCACCAGAAAAGCGGCCGGGAACAGCAGTAGCCACGGCGACACTTCCATCGAGTTGGCGCCATCGCTTAGCAACGCGCCCCAACTGCTCAGCGGCTCCTGCGTCCCCAGCCCCAGGAAGCTGAGGAACGATTCGAACAGGATCATGCTTGGCACCAGCAAGGAGGCGTACACCACCACCACGCCCAGCACGTTAGGCACAATATGACGCAGGACGATGTTACCGGTCGACACGCCGCCCACCTGCGCGGCTTCAATAAATTCTTTCCGCTTCAGGCTCAGGGTTTGCCCGCGCACAATACGCGCCATATCCAGCCAGGAAACCATCCCGATCGCCACAAAAATCAGCAGAATATTTTGCCCGAAGAAGGTGACCAGCAGGATAACGAAGAACATAAACGGGAAGGAGTTGAGGATTTCCAGCAGGCGCATCATCACCGAGTCGATTTTGCCGCCCAGATAGCCTGAAAGCGAGCCGTACAGCGTCCCCACGACCACCGCAACGAGCGCGGCCGCGATGCCGACCATCAGCGAGATCCGCCCGCCAATCGCCACGCGCACCAGCAGGTCGCGTCCAGAGGAGTCGGTACCAAAATAGTGACCAGACTCGCTATCCGGCGCGCTAGACATCATGCCCCAGTCGGTATCGAAGTAGGTGAACTGCGACAGCATCGGTGCCAGCGTCACGAACAGCGCAATCACCACCAACACAATCAGACTGGCAACCGCAGCGCGGTTATGCATAAAACGACGGCGAGCATCCTGCCACAGGCTGCGCCCCTCGACCTCCAGCTTCTCACTGAAATTCTCCAGCGCTTCGCTGTTTTTCTTACCTAACATCATCGCGAGCTCCAGTATCAGTAACGAATTTTCGGGTCGATGACGGCATAGAGCACGTCAACAATCGCATTAAAGACAATGGTCAATGTCCCCACGAGGATCGTCAGGCTGAGAACCAGCGAGTAATCGCGGTTCAGCGCGCCGTTAACAAACAGCTGACCAATCCCCGGCAAACCATAGATTGTCTCAATGACCATTGAACCTGTGATAATCCCGACAAATGCCGGTCCCATATAGGAGAGCACCGGGAGTAACGCCGGTTTCAACGCATGGCGGAAAATAATACGGCGCATCGGCAGCCCTTTCGCTCGCGCGGTGCGAATGAAGTTTGAGTGCAGCACTTCAATCATTGAGCCACGGGTGATACGCGCAATACTGGCAATATAGGCCAGTGATAACGCCACCATCGGCAGGATCATAAATTTCAGCGCCCCGCCATTCCAGCCGCCACCCGGCAGCCATTTGAGGGTGATCGCAAATATCATGACCAGCAGAGGCGCGACCACAAAGCTCGGTATTACCACCCCGGTCATCGCCACCCCCATGACCGCATAGTCCCATCGCGTGTTTTGCTTCAACGCGGCAATTACGCCAGCGCTCACCCCGAGGATCACGGCCAGAAAAAAGGCGGCAAGACCCAGTTTCGCCGATACCGGAAAACTCGAAGCGACCAGGTCGTTAACCGTATAATCTTTGTATTTAAAGGAAGGACCGAAATCACCGTGCGCCAGTTGCTTCAGATAGCTGAAATACTGGGTCATGATAGGGTCGTTAAGATGGTATTTCGCTTCAATGTTTGCCAGAACTTCTGCCGGCAGCGCGCGTTCACCGGTGAAGGGACTTCCCGGCGCAAGACGCATCATAAAGAACGAAATGGTAATAAGAATAAACAGCGTCGGAATTGCTTCCAGACAGCGGCGTAGAATAAATTTCAACATTGCCCGTACCTTCTGGCGTGTGCCTTTACACCCCTTCACGCAGAACCGCTAATGAGAGGTGTTGAGAGTCGACGAAAAAAGACACTGTGGGGCAACGTCTGCTGCCCCACCCTTTGCCATTAATGCTTGATAATATACAAATCTTTGACGTGGATATTATCCATCGGGTCTTTACCGGTATAACCACCCACCCACGGTTTCACCAGACGGGCGTTGACGTAGTAGAACACCGGCACAATCGCAGAATCTTTATCAAGCTGCTGCTCGGCTTTGCCGTAAAGCTCAGTACGCTGCTCTTCATTCGTTGCTTTCAGCGCATCGGCAAGGATCTTGTCAAACGCCGGGCTCTTATAATGCGTCGTGTTGTTTGAGCTGTCAGACAACACCATGTTCAGGAAGGAAGTCGGTTCGTTGTAATCCGCACACCAGGCCGCACGGGAAACATCATAGTTGCCCTGATGACGCGTATCGAGGAAGGTTTTCCATTCCTGGTTTTCCAGCTTGACGTTCACACCTAAGTTTTTCTTCCAGATGGACGCCGCGGCGATAGCCAGTTTCTTGTGCAGATCGGACGTGTTATACAGCAGGTTGAAGGTCAACGGTTTATCAGCGGTATATCCGGCTTCGGCCAGTAATTTTTTCGCTTCTTCGTTACGTTTTTCCTGCGTCCAGCCAAACCATTCTGGTTCAGCCAGTTTTGCGCCGTCAGTATACGGAGGCGTGAAGCTGTATGCCGGCAGGTCGCCCTGGTTTTTCACTTTATTAACGATAATATCGCGGTCCAGCGCCAGCTTAAGCGCGGTACGCACGCGGACATCCGTAAACGGTGCTTTCTGGTTATTGATTTCGTAATAGTAGGTGCACAGATACGGGTCAACATGAACTTCGTTCGGGATCTCTTTTTTCAGTTTCTGGAACAGTTCAATCGGCATGTTGTTATAGGTCATGTCGATTTCACCGCTGCGGTAACGGTTAACGTCTGTCACCTCTGATGCGATCGGCAGGTACGTCACCTGATTAATGACCGTTTTGGCGTTGTCCCAGTAATTAGGATTGCGCTCGAGCACGATATGCTCGTTAACCACCCAGTCTTTCAGCTTATACGCACCGTTGGTGATGATATTGGCTGGCTGAGTCCACTTCTCACCGTATTTTTCAACGGCGGCTTTAGGAACCGGGGAAACGGATGAGTGCACCAGCAGTTTGTAGAAATAAGGTACAGGCTCGCTGAGGGTCACTTCAAAGGTATTATCATCAATGGCTTTAACGCCAAGATCGGTTGGCGGTTTCTTGCCGGCAACGATGTCATCAATATTGACAATATGACCATACTGCAGATAACTGGCGTACGGGGATGCGGTATTCGGATTCGCCAGACGTTGCCAGCTGTAAACAAAATCGTGGGCCGTCACCGGTGAGCCATCGGACCATTTTGCATCTTTGCGCAGATGGAATGTCCAGACTTTAAAATCTTTATTTTCCCATTTCTCAGCCACGCCCGGAGACGGTTTACCGTCGACGTCACTGATGATTAAGCCTTCAAACAGATCGCGGCTGATATTGGATTCCGGCACCCCTTCGATTTTATGCGGATCGAGAGACTGAACTTCCGAACCATTATTTCGCACCAGCGTCTGCTTTTCCGCCAGTTGCACACCTGCGGGGACGACGGCAGCTGTCGCGACATTTCCGGCGATGAGCGCAGTTAAAATTCCTGCCGCCACTAAACTTTTCTTCGTGTTGGTCATTGTGTTTGTACTCCCTCATTATAATTACTGGTTTTATCACCAGCCTGTTAATCCCGTCAGGGATCTCTGATCAGCTTCGGAGACTTTCAGCTGCCAGGTCGTTTACTGCCTGCTATCACCGACTTTATTTATTCTGGCGATTCGTTTGATCACCTTACGTCGATTCGTTATGCACCTCCCCTGTCAGGGGGCGCATGAATAGTGGCCAGACTGCTTAGTTGATATTTATTCTCATCAACAAGCAATCCGCTGCAATATGAACTGTCGGAAAGTAACAAAAGCATTTATTAACCGCCAATACAATTTACAGATTTGTTAAGCAATTCTCTTTTAGAGAAAAAATTGCGTTCCGGCGGAACGTTCCGAAACAAGCAAAATAACAACAATCGCTTAGCAATCAATCAATTAGTGATACCCCATTCGTCTGAGACCCTTGATCTCTGCAAAAGGCGTATAAATATACAAAAATTTAACAATTGGTTATTTTTTAGCACATTACTCTGCAAGTTCATTGAATTAACTAATATCATCTCAATTATCCTTCAGCAAGCCCCGGATTGTGATGTGAGCAAAATAACAATGCAGAGCCTCGCAAAGGGATTAAAAAGACTGTTAAATCAAGGGACTTAATACCGACAGAGGCATCAGTGATTCCCGGTAGGCGGGACTGAAAGTAAGAAAGGTGACGAGACGGGACAATAAAAAAGACGGAGCCGTGAACAGCTCCGTGGGATATTTCATCTGAAAGCGAATTAGCTTAAAAGCCCTGGAAATATGGCCTTAATACCGGTGACAATAAACTCGATGCCCAGCGCCATTAAGAGTAGCCCCATAATTCGGGTAATCACGTTAATACCCGTTTGGCCCAGAACACGCACCAACCACGGTGCCATGCGGAAGAGTCCCCAACAGCACAGGGCAAAAAGCGCAATCGCCACAAAGAAGCCAAGCAGGTACATCACACTGTGATAACGCGTTCCCCACACAATGGTTGAACTGATCGCGCCGGGGCCTGCCATCAGCGGCAGCGCCAGGGGAACCACACCTACACTTTCACGGATCGCCGTTTCTGATTTTTCCTGCTTGTTCTGCTTATCCTCACCCAGTTTGCCGCTAATCATCGACATCGCAATGGTGACCACAAGGATCCCGCCGGCGATACGAAACGAATCAATTGAGATACCGAACAGTTGCAGAATGCCGTCGCCGAGGAATAGCGAGGTCCACAGAATGATCGCAACGGACAGGTTAGCAGTGAGGTTCGTTTTGTTGCGCGCCGCCGCTGTCTGGTAGCTGGTCATACTGATGAAGACAGGAATAATCCCAACCGGGTTCACTAACGCGAACAACCCGATGAAAAATTTAAAATAAACAGGAAAATCAAACAGCGTTTGGATCACGGTTAGCTCCGAAGCGTTAGCCGTATAAAGTAAGTTAAAATAACCGAGTAAAAACCGTGCTGAAGATACGCCTTTTCACAGCACATTTCACCAGGGCAAACGTAAAATTGCTACCATTCCTGAGTGTTACTAATATGTTTTAATTATGATAATTTGAGACCCATTCACCACTACAATTACACAACACTTAGCGTTTAGGGCTAAAACGGCCTGCTGAAAGGTGTCAGCTTTGCTAAATCTTGATCCAGATCACGTAATCGCTACTCAGAAGTGAGTAACCTTGCTTACGCCACCTGGAAGTAACGCGTTAGAGTTAGATGACGCTGACGCATAAGCTCTTTTAGTAAATCAGAGCAAACTGAACGTTAAGTAACCAATTGATTTTCTGGCTGTTATACAAACTAACGCCCGCTGTCTATACTCACGTATCGAGCAGATGATTTACTAAAAAAGTTTAACATTATCAGGAGAGCATTATGGCTGTTACTAATGTCGCTGAACTTAACGCACTCGTCGAGCGCGTCAAAAAAGCCCAGCGTGAATATGCCAGTTTCACTCAAGAACAAGTTGATAAAATCTTCCGCGCCGCCGCTCTGGCTGCTGCAGATGCTCGAATTCCTCTCGCGAAGATGGCCGTTGCCGAATCCGGTATGGGTATCGTCGAAGATAAAGTGATTAAAAACCACTTTGCTTCTGAATACATCTATAACGCTTACAAAGATGAAAAAACCTGCGGCGTGCTGTCTGAAGACGACACCTTCGGGACCATCACCATTGCTGAACCAATTGGTATCATCTGCGGTATCGTACCAACCACTAACCCAACCTCTACGGCAATCTTTAAGTCTCTGATTAGCCTGAAAACCCGTAACGCGATCATCTTTTCTCCGCATCCGCGTGCAAAAGATGCTACCAACAAAGCGGCCGATATCGTACTGCAGGCTGCTATCGCTGCCGGTGCGCCGAAAGATCTGATTGGCTGGATCGATCAACCTTCCGTTGAACTGTCTAACGCACTGATGCACCACCCGGATATCAACCTGATTCTGGCGACTGGTGGTCCTGGCATGGTTAAAGCCGCATACAGCTCCGGTAAACCCGCTATCGGTGTGGGTGCAGGTAACACGCCAGTAGTTATTGATGAAACCGCTGATATCAAACGTGCAGTCGCCTCTGTACTGATGTCCAAAACCTTCGACAACGGCGTTATCTGTGCTTCTGAACAGTCTGTTGTTGTGGTTGATTCTGTTTACGATGCCGTTCGCGAACGTTTCGCCAGCCACGGTGGCTACATGCTGCAAGGCAAAGAGCTGAAAGCGGTTCAGGACGTGATCCTGAAAAATGGCGCGCTGAACGCCGCTATCGTAGGTCAGCCTGCGCACAAAATCGCTGAACTGGCAGGTTTCACTGTGCCAGAAACCACTAAGATCCTGATCGGTGAAGTGAAAGTGGTTGATGAGAGCGAACCGTTCGCTCACGAAAAACTGTCCCCGACGCTGGCGATGTACCGTGCGAAAGATTTTGAAGACGCGGTCATTAAAGCGGAGAAACTTGTGGCGATGGGCGGTATCGGTCATACCTCTTGCCTGTACACCGACCAGGACAACCAGCCGGAGCGCGTGGCTTACTTCGGTCAGATGATGAAAACCGCACGTATCCTGATCAACACCCCGGCATCTCAGGGTGGTATCGGTGACCTGTATAACTTCAAACTCGCACCTTCCCTGACTCTGGGTTGTGGTTCCTGGGGTGGTAACTCCATCTCTGAAAACGTTGGTCCGAAACACCTGATCAACAAGAAAACCGTTGCTAAGCGAGCTGAAAACATGTTGTGGCACAAACTTCCGAAATCTATCTACTTCCGCCGTGGCTCACTGCCAATCGCGCTGGATGAAGTGATTACTGATGGCCACAAACGTGCGCTCATCGTGACTGACCGCTTCCTGTTCAACAACGGTTATGCAGACCAGATCACCTCTGTGCTGAAAGCGGCTGGCGTTGAAACTGAAGTGTTCTTTGAAGTGGAAGCGGACCCGACGCTCTCTGTTGTCCGTAAAGGTGCAGAGCTGGCAAACTCCTTCAAACCTGACGTGATCATTGCGCTGGGTGGCGGTTCCCCTATGGACGCCGCGAAAATCATGTGGGTGATGTACGAACATCCGGAAACTCACTTCGAAGAACTGGCGTTGCGCTTTATGGACATCCGTAAACGTATCTACAAGTTCCCGAAAATGGGTGTCAAAGCGAAAATGATTGCGGTCACCACCACTTCTGGTACCGGTTCTGAAGTAACTCCGTTTGCGGTTGTTACTGACGATGCGACCGGTCAGAAATACCCGCTGGCTGACTACGCCCTGACCCCGGATATGGCAATTGTCGATGCTAACCTGGTCATGGACATGCCGAAGTCCCTGTGTGCCTTCGGTGGTCTGGATGCCGTCACTCACGCCCTGGAAGCTTACGTTTCCGTACTGGCTTCTGAGTTCTCTGATGGTCAGGCACTGCAAGCGCTGAAACTGCTGAAAGAAAACCTGCCGGCGTCTTACAACGAAGGGTCTAAAAACCCGGTCGCCCGTGAACGTGTTCACAGTGCAGCCACTATCGCCGGTATCGCGTTTGCGAACGCCTTCCTCGGCGTGTGTCACTCCATGGCGCACAAACTGGGCTCACAGTTCCACATTCCGCATGGTCTGGCGAACGCCCTGTTGATCAGCAACGTTATTCGCTACAACGCGAACGACAACCCGACCAAACAGACTGCCTTCAGCCAGTATGACCGTCCGCAGGCACGCCGTCGTTATGCTGAAATCGCAGACCATCTGGGTCTGAGCGCACCGGGCGACCGTACTGCTGCGAAGATTGAGAAACTGCTGGCATGGCTGGAAAGCCTGAAAGCTGAACTGGGTATTCCGAAGTCAATCCGTGAAGCAGGCGTTCAGGAAGCTGACTTCCTGGCTCACGTTGACAAGCTGTCTGAAGATGCATTCGATGACCAGTGCACCGGCGCTAACCCGCGCTACCCGCTGATCTCCGAACTGAAACAGATCCTGCTGGATACCTTCTACGGTCGTGAGTTCTCTGAAGGCACCCCGGCGGCGAAAGAAGTTGCCGCTGCTCCGAAAGCAGAGAAAAAAGCAAAGAAATCTGCGTAATTCTCGCTGAACTGTTACAACGTAAAAGCGGCCTCTGATGAGGCCGCTTTTTTTGTCTCCGAAATCCGTCTCTGTTGTTGCCCCACGGTCGGGTCTGTAAACGGTTCAGCGCGTCGCTAAGCGTTTATCAGTAGGTAAAATTAGTCGTGGCTATGGCGTTCCTGTATCGCCGTCAGAGAGCCCTCCTCCAGCGCTTCCTTATAATGCTTACGACAGACCGAGACATACCGCTCGTTGCCGCCAATAACTACCTGCTCGCCTTCATTGTAGGGTCTGCCCGCCTGATCAAGACGCAACACCATACTTGCTTTACGCCCGCAGAAGCAGATCGTTTTTAATTCCACCAGCTTATCTGACCACGCCAACAGGTATTGGCTACCCACAAATAGTTCACCGCGAAAATCAGTGCGTAATCCGTAGCACAACACCGGAATATCCAGTTGATCAACAACTTCCGATAATTCATAAACCTGCTGCCGGGTTAAAAACTGACATTCATCCACCAGCACGCAATGAATAGGTTGACGCGCATTATCAGCTGCAATCTCTTCATACAACGATGAATTCTGGTTAAACAATTTGGCGGGAGAAGACAACCCGATACGCGAACTCACTTTCCCCGCACCATAACGATCGTCTATTTCCGCGGTATATACGACAGTACGCATCCCGCGTTCCTGGTAATTGTATGAAGATTGCAGTAAGGCTGTCGACTTACCTGCATTCATTGCTGAATAGTAGAAATATAGCTGTGCCATCGGCCACAGACCCTCACCAAAGTGAAATAAAGACGGGGCGCAGTGTAGCATAATTTCAATCGTTATCGGTGCCAGGTTCTGTTCTCGTTGGCTATATCTTCCGCCTCCCCCTCCCGGCGCGAGAAAAATCTGTAGGGCCGAATGTACGGAAAATACGAATTAACAATTGAACAAACAATGCGCGGCGGCTCCCATTCTTGTCGTAATGTGCGTTTGATATTCATCAACGCTGCTTATCAACGCTGACCTAATGGAAACCCTGAACTTATTGTTACTGTTCTACATAACTGTTGCGAAGTAATAGACTGTGCCCATCAACAAAACTAATACAAAAGGTTGAAATCACTACAATGAATGTCTATTTCATCATGTGAAAATGTGACCTGAATCCGGATGTTCTCGCCTGAAAAAAGGAGTAACCGCTCAGCCAATAAGCCTTTTTTTGTGCGTTCCTTCAAGAAAAATTTAAGTTCGGATATTTATTGCAGGCAAAAAATAAAGGGCAATTTTGAATTCCTTACATTCCTGGCTATTGCACATCTGAATTTAACGCTCTATTATTAGCTCAACAAACCACCCCCAATATAAGTTTGAGATTACTACAATGAGCGAAGCACTTAAAATTCTGAACAACATCCGTACTCTTCGTGCGCAGGCAAGAGAATGTACCCTTGAGACGCTGGAAGAAATGCTGGAAAAATTAGAAGTTGTTGTTAACGAACGTCGTGAAGAAGAAAGCGCGGCAGCCGCTGAAGTTGAAGAGCGCACTCGTAAACTGCAACAATATCGTGAAATGCTGATTGCTGACGGTATTGATCCGAATGAACTGCTGAATAGCATGGCAGCGGTTAAATCCGGCACCAAAGCTAAACGTGCAGCGCGTCCGGCT
Organism: Citrobacter sp. RHB20-C16; assembly: GCF_013890155.1. Lineage (NCBI taxonomy): Bacteria > Pseudomonadati > Pseudomonadota > Gammaproteobacteria > Enterobacterales > Enterobacteriaceae > Citrobacter > Citrobacter sp. RHB20-C16. The sequence continues at coordinate 2,701,812 of NZ_CP057630.1, forward strand.
AAATATAGCTACGTTGACGAAAACGGTGAAACTAAAACCTGGACTGGTCAGGGTCGTACTCCGGCAGTGATCAAGAAAGCAATGGAAGAGCAAGGTAAACAACTGGACGATTTCCTGATTAAGGAATAATCTGTAATCTCCTTGCTTAAAATCCCGCGCTCTGCGGGATTTTTTATGCCTGCAATCTGACGATTTCTCATCAAGCGTTGGTATAAAAAAACGGCGCTGGATGTCAGCGCCGTCTCAGTTCGTTAATTATAACGTCTGGTTACTTTTTAATACCCATCTCTTCTTCGAGCCAGGCCTTAAATTCGCTACCAAGCGAATTATGTCGAATGCCATATTCCACAAACGCCTGCATATAACCTAATTTATTGCCGCAGTCGTGGCTCTTTCCTTTCATATGGTAGGCTTCAACAGTCTCTTTTTCGATCAGCATGTCAATCGCGTCAGTCAACTGAATTTCGTCACCCGCGCCTGGAGGGGTTTTCGCCAGCAGAGGCCAGATGTCCGCGCTCAACACGTAGCGGCCAACAATCGCCAGGTTTGACGGGGCGACATCGGCTTTCGGTTTCTCCACAACGCCCACCATTGGCACGCTCTCACCTGGTGCCAGCGGTACGCCTTTACAGTCAACCACACCGTATGCGGTCACATCCGCGACCGGTTCAACCATAATCTGGCTATTTCCGGTTTCATCAAATCGACGGATCATTTCAGCCAGATTATCCTGGGATAAATCGGACTCAAACTCATCAAGAATAACGTCAGGCAAAATAACCGCGACAGGTTCATTACCAACCACGGGATGGGCGCACAATACCGCATGGCCCAGGCCTTTTGCCAGCCCCTGGCGAACCTGCATTATCGTGACGTGTGGCGGACAAATAGACTGAACTTCTTCGAGTAGCTGGCGCTTAACGCGTTTTTCCAGCATCGCTTCCAGTTCGAAACTGGTATCGAAGTGGTTTTCGATCGAATTTTTCGAGGAGTGCGTCACCAGTACAATTTCAGTGATGCCCGCAGCAATACACTCGTTTACGACATACTGAATTAATGGCTTATCAACCAGCGGCAACATCTCTTTCGGGATCGCTTTCGTCGCCGGTAACATCCTGGTTCCTAATCCCGCTACCGGGATAACGGCTTTTTTGACTTTCGTGTTAATGGCAGCCATTTAAATTCTCCTGGACTGTTCATGTATTGAACGTGTTCATCAATCTGTATCGCATCGAGTATATCAGGACTGACACAAGCCTCAGGTCCGAAAAGGATGCGTGTTCGTATAATTAAGATAAATACGTATAAGACTGGCGCAGATAGTAACACCCGCAGAGAAAGGCAGATACGGCAATTTGCATCCGCCCTCTCGATTGTTCATTCCGCAGACAACATAAGACGTAGCCGACCTCCTGCCCCCCAAATTTGACACTGCCAGGCGTCGCAGCGTTGGCTAATTTGGTTAAGGTAAGTATTACCCAACGTTCCCAGTGGAACGCCGTTACTGATCTGCACATTATGCAATCCGGTATTTAATGTCGCATTGAGTCCGGCAGAAACCAGAATCAGATTTTTAAGCTCACTGTGATAATAGCCAACTAATAGCGGAAACTGTCCGGGTAAATTGGCCTGGCGAAGCAGATGGTTGACCTGTTTCAATAATGCTCCCAGTTCCGGCAGACGCTGATTCTGATGTGCAAGTTGATCCTGTAACAGACCATTAAATAACGCCCGCAGGAGTAACGCCGCCAGCACACCGTTGTCGCCAGCCCGGGTAACGTCCAGACAATAAAATGCGAGATCGTTATCCGAAAGTGGCGCGATATCCAGCACCAGTCCAGGCTTATCCGCCGAAACCAGTTGTCGGTAATTGACCCGGCAATGCGAAATAATCTGCTGCACCGGAGGCTGAAGTTCCTGAAGTAATTTTGCCGCGGCGGCAGGATTATCCACCATCGCATCCCAGTCGCGAAACAGGCGCTCTTCTTCTTCAACCCGGGAATTAAACATATTCGGATACAGGCAGGCAAACACCGTTTCCCGCAGTCGGGTCAGGTCTTTCACCGGCTTCAGCAGGACGTCATCTACGCCAAGACGTAAAGCTTTGGCAATATCCGCCATATTTTCTGTCGCCGAGATCACCAGAATCGGCGTCTGGTCACCGCGATTACGCAAATGCTCCACCAGACTGAGGCCGTTCATTCTTGGCATTGCAAGATCGCAAATCATGAGATCGGGTGTGAAATCAGCTAAACGGTCCAGTGCTTCTATGCCATCGGCCGCCAGTGCTGTTGTCGCTCCCAAAGAGGAAAACCACGAATCCAGAAGCGAGCGGAAAACCGGCTCGTCCTCAACGATTAGAATCTGTTTTCCGACCAATGGCTGCGTCATGTTCTCTCCCCTGACTGGCTTTACTCAATAGTGGCATGCTATTGCCACACACGCCTGTCAGAATATGCTTAAGTGTAGTTAAAAATGGTGCGTCAAACGCCGGCACGCACCAGAGGTAAAAGCTCGTCCATCTTTTTCTCTACCGCTAATCGCCCTGCTTCTATGGCAGAGCTGGCGCGATGAAAATCCAGGGTGGAGATTTGTGGACAGAACGGTTGAATTAAGATATCCGGCGGGTCGCCCGCCATGCGATTACGCTTGAGACGATTTTCCAGCACCTGAATCGAGGTGGTCATGATTTCCATCGCGGTTGGCGCTGTCACCACACGGCGGGCGGTAATATTGCCCAGCCGTTCTTTCAGGCGCGCATGCCAGGAAAGTCCGTCATTATCTCCCTCCGGGCTGTCATCGCTGACATTCAATGACAACAGATCCTGCTGCATCAAATGCGCGTCATGTTGCAGATCGACGGCAATCACAATATCCGCGCCCAGTGCGCGGGTCAGTGAGATGGGAACCGGATTAACGACGCCGCCGTCCACCAGCCAGTAGCCATTGTGAGCGACGGGCGACATCAGGCCGGGAATACTACAGGAGGCGCGAACGGCAAGATGGAGATCGCCCTCCGTAAACCATAATTCACGCCCCGTGCTGAGATTGGTCGCCACCGTCGCAAACCGACGGCTGCACTGTTCAATTTCAGCCACGGGCATGACGTTGCGATATTGATTAAAGACGCGCTCGCCGCGCAACAGTCCGCCCCGACGCCAGGAGAGATCCATCAGACGCAGGACATCCCAATAGCTGAATGAACAGACCCACTCTTCAAGCGCGGGCAATTTGTTACAGGCGTAGGCGGCACCAACCAGCGAACCGATGGAGCACCCAGCGACGATATCAACATCAATGCCCATGTGTTTGAGGGCTTTGATGACACCAATATGGGACCAGCCTCGCGCAGCACCTGAGCCCAGCGCCAGACCTATTTTCATTTTTCTCATTTGACCAACAAACTTCCCCTGGCTTACGGGCGTAGCAACATCTCCAACGCTCAGTTAACATAGTGCTACCCAGGCTTTTTTATACGCCGTTTTTTTATCAGGGAGTTTTTTGTGTCTCAGCTTTGTCCCTGTGGTAGCGCAGTCGAGTATAGCCTATGTTGCCACCGATATCTGTCTGGCGAGCAAGTCGCACCCGATCCATTGCACCTCATGCGTTCGCGCTACTGCGCTTTTGTGATGAAAGACGCAGATTATTTGATCAGGACCTGGCATTCGGTCTGTCACGCGGCCCGTTTCCGGGATGAGATCGGTGCCGGATTTGCCACAACTGAATGGCTGGGGCTGACCGTTTTCGAACACACCGTGTCTGAGGCGGACAACACCGGTTACGTCAGTTTTGTCGCCCGTTTTCGCGAACACGAAAAACCAGGGGCGATCATTGAACGTTCTCGTTTTTTAAAAGAAAACGGTCAGTGGTACTATATCGATGGTACACGCCCGCAATTTGGACGCAACGACCCCTGCCCTTGTGGCTCAGGTAAAAAATTTAAAAAATGCTGCGGCTAGTCAATTGCCCGACAGTATTCACTCAGCAAACATCATCAACAGGATTACCGCTGCAATGCATTCTTTACAACGAAAAGTGCTTCGTACCATCTGCCCTGACCAGAAGGGGCTTATCGCGCGTATTACGAATATTTGCTACAAACATGAACTGAATATCGTGCAGAACAATGAGTTTGTAGACCACCGCACCGGTCGTTTTTTCATGCGCACCGAACTGGAAGGCATTTTTAACGACGCCACGCTGCTGGCCGATCTGGATAGCGCCTTACCGGAAGGCTCCATTCGCGAGTTGAATCCTGCCGGGCGCCGTCGCGTGGTGATTCTGGTCACCAAAGAAGCGCATTGTCTGGGCGATCTGTTAATGAAAGCCAACTATGGCGGTCTGGATGTGGATATCGCCGCCGTGATTGGTAATCACGAAACGCTGCGTTCGCTGGTCGAGCGTTTTGAAATTCCTTTCGAGCTGGTCAGTCACGAAGGATTAACCCGTGAAGAGCACGATCAGAAGATGGCGGACGCGATTGACGCGCACCAACCGGATTACGTGGTGCTGGCGAAATATATGCGCGTGCTGACACCGGAGTTTGTGGCGCGCTTCCCGAACCAGATTATTAATATTCACCACTCGTTCCTGCCGGCGTTCATCGGCGCACGCCCTTACCACCAGGCTTATGAGCGCGGGGTGAAGATCATCGGCGCGACGGCGCACTACGTGAATGACAATCTGGACGAAGGTCCGATCATCATGCAGGACGTCATCCATGTGGATCACACCTACACGGCCGAAGACATGATGCGCGCCGGGCGCGACGTCGAAAAGAACGTTCTGAGCCGCGCGTTGTATCAGGTACTTGCCCAGCGCGTGTTTGTGTACGGCAACCGGACGATTATTCTTTAATCGACTGAGAAATGAATTGGTTAGCTTTTACGCCTTTACGGGTAAAAATCAGGCAACCAGTTTATTTTTCTCGCCGGAATGCTTTACAGGGGCGCATCATTTGATATGATGCGCCCCGCTTCCCGAAATGGAAGCAGGCCAGTAAAACGCATTACCCCGTGGTGGGGTTCCCGAGCGGCCAAAGGGAGCAGACTGTAAATCTGCCGTCATCGACTTCGAAGGTTCGAATCCTTCCCCCACCACCATCACTTCCCTGTTATCCCTTTATTAAATCAATCGATGTTTCCCTATATTCTGCCTATGCGGGGAAGGATGAGAAGCTTCGACAAAGGTTCGATTCGAGCGTAGCGAGAAAGCGTTGCCGCAGGCAACGACCCGAAGGGCGAGGCGCAACGCGCCGAGTAATCCTTCCCCCACCACCATCACTTCCCTGTTATCCCTTTGCCAAATCAATTGATGTTTCCCTATATTCTGCCCATGCGGGGAAGGATGAGAAGCTTCGATTAAGGTTCGATTCGAACGCCACCCAGCAAAACGCTACATCGGTGGCAATCTGCGCTTCACCGGCGAGCTTTTCACGATCGATGTATTACACTGCGCATGCTCGGAAAGTCCATCAAGCAGGGTATCGAGTTGATCGATGGTGCGCACCACCAGCCGGATAACGAAACAATCCTCGCCGGTCACTTTGTCGCTTTCAATACATTCGGGCATCGCCTGAATATATTTATCCACTTTATGAAGCAGGCCCGGTAAAGGCCGAACCCGTACCAGCGCCTGCAAGGTATATCCCAGCGCAGTCAGGTTTACCTGCGCGCCATATCCCTGAATGACGCCGCGCTCTTCCAGGCGTTTCACACGCTCAGCGGTACTCGGTGAAGTCAATCCTACCCGACCACTCAATACCTTTAATGACATCCGCGCATCTTCTACCAGACACGCTACTATCCGTCGGTCGATTTCATCAATAAGGTCATTCATCAATTTTTCCTGATAATAAAAAGTTATTCACGCATTTCACCTTATATCAACGCTGTAAAAGCGAACAGCCATTTTCGAAAATAGAGCCTTCAATCAGGAGGTGTGTGATGCGTGATCTTCAGCAAGGCGTCTGGCAAATGAGCCTGGCAATGGTGATTTCCGGTTCAATCGGCGCGTTTGTGTTACTTTCCGGCCTGCCGGTTACTGACGTGGTGTTCTGGCGCTGCCTGATTGGGGCTATCGCGCTATTTCTCTTTATCCGTCTCAGCAAACAACCGTTTAGCCCGCTGACCAGCGTCACGTTGGGGCTGGCAATCCTGGGCGGCATCGCGCTGGTCGTAAACTGGTTGCTGCTGTTTGCCGCCTACGAGCGCATCTCAATCGGTCTGTCGACCGTGGTGTACAACACCCAGCCCTTTATGCTGGTGATGATGGGAATGCTGATGGGCGAGCGAGTCAGTGCAGTAAAATGGGGCTGGCTGTTCCTCGCCTTTGGTGGCGTGGTCATTTTATTATCGGGTGAACTGACCGGAGGCCATCCTACAGCCTGGTTAACCGGTGTGGCCCTCGCACTTGGTGCAGCGTTCTTTTACGCCCTGACGGCAATCATTACCCGCAGACTGAGAAGCATCGCGCCACAGCATATTGCCTTTATTCAGGTGCTGACGGGGGTGGTCATGCTCTTGCCACTGGTCCAGTTCCAGGCGCTCATCCACGCATACCCGTGGGGTATCTTACTGACGCTGGGGATTGTTCATACCGGCATCATGTACCAGTTGCTGTACAGCGCCATTCAGAAATTGCCCACGCCTGTTACCGGTTCGTTATCCTTTATTTATCCGGTGGTGGCGATCGTCGTCGATAACGTGGTGTTTGGTCATTCACTTAACGCCACACAACTGACAGGCGGCGCGTTAATTCTGTTTGCGGCGGCAGGAAATAACCTCGGCTGGGGCGAAAAAAAAACCCCGCAAATGCGAGGTTTCTGATAAAGCCACCCATCAGTGACGGGCGCGAACAATCTGGTATTTGCGCGTCAGATACTCCACGGGCGCGCTCCAGATGTGTACCAGACGGGAGAACGGGAACAGCAGGAACAGCGTCATCCCCAGTACCAGGTGCAGACGGAAGATAAACGCCACCCCCTCCAGATGCGCCGATGCCCCCCCGTGGAACGTCACCACAGACTGCGCCCATCCCACCAGTTTCATCATTTCGCTGCCGTCCATATGCTGGGCGGAGAACGGAATGGTCGACAGTCCCAGCGCACACTGGATCACCAGCAGCGAGAGGATCAGGATGTCAGCGCCGGTGGTGGTCGCCCGCACGCGTGGGCTAAACAGACGACGTTTGAGCAACAACACGCCACCCACGAGACACATCAGGCCCGCCGCGCCGCCGCCAATCATTGCCATCTTCTGTTTCACTTCAATAGGCAGCCACGCTTCATACATCCAGTGCGGCGTCAGCATACCGAGGAAGTGACCGGCGAAGATCCCCAGAATCCCGAAGTGGAACAGGTTTGAGGCCATGTTCATCCCCTTGCGATCCAGCATCTGGCTGGACGCGGCGCGCCAGGTATACTGACCGTAGTCATAACGCAGCCAGCTACCAATCAGAAACACAGACCCGGCGATATACGGATAGATGTCAAAGAAGAACATATTCAGGAAGTGCATTATTGCTGTCCTCCGGTGGTGATATTCAGATATTGCGGCGCAACGGCTCCGGCAAAACGACGCTGGTGAGCGGAGATTTCAGACTCGCCGCAGCCCTGATCGGCAAAGAATTTCACCTGCTCTTCTTCCCAGACCGCATCGAGCGCTTGCGGCGTATCGTCGCGAACTTCATCGGCAATTTTTTCGGCAACTTTGTCACTGTCGATCGTCGCATTCGCCAGCTTCAGCAGCAGGTCGAACAGCACCGCATAGCGGCTTTCACGTTGTTGCAGACGCGCACTCAGTAGCGCCAGAATCGGGGCGATGTCCTGCAACCCGCCCAGCGCCTCGCGCTTCGGCAACTGTGCCAGGTATTCCAGATACAGCGGCAGATGATCCGGCAATTCACGACTGTCGAGCTGTAAACCGTGCTGCTCGTACTGCGCCATCAGATCAACCATCGCCTGACCGCGGTCGCGTGACTCACCGTGGACATGTTCGAACAGCAATAGCGAGGTTGCCCGACCGCGGTCAAACAGTTCGCTGTAGTTGGCCTGCACATCCAGCATCTCCTGCGCGGTTAAATCGCGCAGGAAAACGCTGAGCGTATGCGCATCCTCTTTATCAAGATTTTCAGATGACGCGAGTGCATCGTACAGTTCCTGCTGATGCTGCCACAGGGCAGCATCCGGGTACTCGAGCAGACGCGAAACAATGACGAGTTCAATCATTGGTGCGGCTCCGTTTTGCTGGTCACATCGATGGCGTCAATGCGGCGGCTGTTGAACAGGTTGAATTTGGTGTCAGAACCGTGGCAACCGTCGCCGAAGGTAAAGCCACAACCGCTTTTCTCCGGGAACGCATCACGCGCCAGTTCACGATGGCTGCTCGGTACGACAAAACGATCTTCGTAGTTGGCAATCGCCAGGTAGCGGTACATCTCCTGCGCCTGTGCTTCGCTTAAGCCCACCTCTTCCAGCGCGCGGGTATCCACTTTACCGTCAACGGTTTCCGCACGTTTATAGTGACGCATCGCCAGCATCCGTTTCAGCGCCAGCAGCACCGGTTGGGTATCGCCTGCGGTGAGCAAGTTAGCAAGGTACTGAACCGGAATACGCAGGCTGTCGACGTCCGGCAGAATGCCGTTGCTGCCAAGCTCACCCGCATCCGCCGCCGACTGAATCGGGGACAGCGGCGGCACATACCATACCATCGGCAGCGTGCGATATTCCGGATGCAGCGGCAGTGCCAGCTTCCAGTCCATCGCCATTTTATAAACCGGCGACTGCTGTGCGGCATCAATCACGCTCAATGGAATACCGTCTTTCAGCGCCTGTTCGATGACCACCGGGTCGTTCGGATCGAGGAAGACATCCAGTTGGCGCTGATACAGATCTTTTTCGTGTTCGGTGCTCGCCGCGCTTTCAATCGCATCTGCGTCATACAGCAGTACGCCGAGATAACGAATACGGCCCACGCAGGTTTCGGAACAGACGGTTGGCTGGCCAGCTTCAATACGCGGATAACAGAAGATGCACTTCTCGGACTTCCCACTCTTCCAGTTGAAGTAGATCTTTTTGTACGGACAGCCAGTGATGCACATCCGCCAGCCGCGGCACTTATCCTGGTCGATCAGCACGATGCCGTCTTCTTCACGCTTGTAGATGGCGCCGCTCGGGCAGGTCGCCACGCACGCCGGGTTGAGGCAGTGCTCGCACAGGCGCGGCAGATACATCATGAAGGTGTTTTCAAACTGACCGTACATCGCCTTCTGCATGTTTTCGAAGTTCTGGTCTTTGGCGCGTTTTTCAAATTCGCCACCCAGAATTTCTTCCCAGTTCGGACCACTGGTGATTTTGTCCATCCGCTTGCCGGTAATCAGCGAGCGTGGACGGGCAATCGGCTGGTGCTTACTTTCCGGCGCGTTGTGCAGGTTCTGGTAGTCGTAGTCAAACGGCTCGTAATAGTCGTCAATTCCCGGCAGATGCGGGTTGGCGAAAATTTTACCGAGCAGCATCGCACGGTTCCCCATACGCGGCTGCAGTTTGCCGTTGATTTTACGGATCCAGCCGCCCTTCCATTTCTCCTGGTTTTCCCAGTCATTCGGGAAACCAACGCCAGGCTTGCTTTCCACGTTGTTGAACCAGGCGTATTCCATCCCTTCGCGGCTGGTCCAGACATTTTTACAGGTCACAGAACAGGTGTGGCAGCCGATGCACTTATCGAGATTCAGCACCATGCCGACTTGTGAACGAATTTTCATTTTACGCTCTCCTGTACCTGGTCATTGTCTTCGCCATCCAACCAGTTAATGTTCTTCATCTTACGTACCACAACAAATTCATCACGGTTTGAACCGACGGTACCGTAGTAGTTAAAGCCGTAGGCCAGTTGCGCATAGCCACCAATCATGTGAGTGGGTTTTGGCGTAATACGGGTCACTGAGTTGTGGATCCCGCCGCGCTGCTGGGTAATTTCAGACCCTGGCAGGTTCACGATACGTTCCTGGGCGTGATACATCATGGTCATCCCGGCCGGAACACGCTGGCTTACCACCGCACGCGCCGTCAGGGCACCGTTACTGTTGAACACTTCGATCCAGTCGTTATCTTCAATGCCCAAATCTTTGGCGTCGGTTTCACTCATCCACACAATCGGGCCGCCGCGCGACAAGGTCAGCATCAGCAGGTTGTCGCTGTAGGTAGAGTGGATGCCCCATTTCTGGTGCGGCGTCAGGAAGTTGAGCGCTTTTTCCGGGTTACCGTTGGATTTCTCGCCCATCACTGATTTCACCGAACGGGTGTCGATAGGCGGACGGTAAACCAGCAGGCTTTCGCCGAAATCACGCATCCACTGGTGATCCTGATACAGCGACTGACGACCGGTCAGCGTACGCCACGGAATCAGCTCGTGTACGTTGGTGTAACCGGCGTTGTAAGAGACGTGTTCGTCTTCCAGACCGGACCACGTCGGGCTGGAGATGATCTTACGCGGCTGCGCCTGGATATCGCGGAAGCGGATTTTTTCCTCTTCTTTATTGGTCGCCAGATGCGTATGGTCGCGTCCGGTAAACTCGCTGAGCGCGGCCCAGGCTTTTACCGCCACGTGGCCATTCGTTTCTGGCGCCAGGGTCAGGATCATCTCTGCCGCGTCAATGGCGGTGTTGAGCATTGGTTGGCCTTTTGCCGGGCCGTCTGCCTTGGTGTAGTTAAGCTTACGCAGCAGGTCCATTTCGCTCTGAGTATTCCAGGCGATCCCTTTACCGCCGTTACCGATTTTCTCCATCAGCGGGCCGATCGAGGTGAACCGTTCATAAGTCGCCGGGTAATCGCGCTCAACGGTCATAATGTGCGGCGCGGTGACGCCCGGAATCAGATCGCATTCGCCTTTTTTCCAGTCCTTCACGTCCAGCGGCTGCGCCAGTTCGGCGGCAGAATCGTGTTGAATCGGCAGCGTGACGACATCTGTCTCTTTCCCGAGATGCCCCACGCAGACTTCTGAGAATTTCTTCGCGATAGCCTTGTAGATTTCCCAGTCGCTTTTCGATTCCCAGGCCGGGTCAACGGCCGCAGACAGCGGATGAATAAACGGATGCATATCCGAGGTATTCATGTCGTCTTTTTCATACCAGGTCGCCGTTGGCAGCACGATGTCGGAGTACAAACAGGTACTCGACAGACGGAAGTCCAGCGTCACGACCAGGTCCAGCTTGCCGTCGAGACCGTTGTCCTGCCATTCCACTTCTTCCGGCTTCACGCCTCCCTGCTGACCCAGATCTTTCCCCTGGATCCCGTGTTCGGTTCCCAGCAGGTATTTCAGCATGTATTCATGCCCCTTACCGGATGAGCCCAGCAGGTTGGAGCGCCAGATGAACAGGTTGCGCGGATGGTTTTTCCCGTTCTCCGGCTGCTCGGCCGCGAAACGGATCGAACCTTCTTTCAATGATTTGACGGTGTAATCCACCGGCGTCATCCCGGCTTTCTTCGCGTCTTCGGCGATAGTCAACGGGTTGGTACCAAGCTGCGGTGCGGACGGCAGCCAGCCCATGCGCTCAGCACGCACGTTGAAATCAATCAGATGACCGCTGTAGCGCGATTTATCCGCCAGTGGTGACAGCAGTTCCTGCGCGGTAACGGTCTCATAGCGCCACTGGCTGGAGTGGTTGTAGAAGTACGACGTACTGTTCATGTGACGTGCCGGACGCTGCCAGTCAAGGGCAAACGCCAGCGGCTGCCAGCCGGTCTGCGGACGCAGTTTTTCCTGACCGACATAGTGCGCCCAGCCGCCGCCGCTCTGGCCGATACAGCCACAGAACACCAGCATGTTGATCAGACCACGATAGTTCATATCGAGGTGATACCAGTGGTTCAGACCGGCACCGACGATGATCATCGAACGGCCATGCGTCTTATCGGCGTTGTCGGCAAACTCACGCGCGATGCGTGTGATCTGTGCACGCGGCACGCCGGTAATCTGTTCTGCCCATGCCGGGGTATACGCTTTGATGTCGTCATAACTGGTGGCGCAGTTGGCATCGTTCAGACCGCGTTCCAGACCGTAGTTAGCCATCGTCAGGTCATAGACGGTGGTAACCAGCGCCGTTGTGCCGTCTGCCAGTTGCAGACGTTTAGCCGGCAGTTTGTGCAGCAGCACGTTTTCCAGTTCGACTTTATTGAAGTGCTCGGTGCCTTCACCGCCAAAGTACGGGAAGCCCACCTCGGCGATCTCGTCCTGGCTACCCAGCAGACTCAATTGCAGTTCTGTCTCGGCACCGGTCGTACCATCGCGCTGCTCGAGGTTCCATTTGCCTTTTTCACCCCAGCGGAAACCGATCGAGCCGTTCGGCACAACCATGTCACCATTGTTGTTAATGGCAACGGTTTTCCATTGCGGATTATTTTCCTGGCCCAGTGAATCCACAAGGTCAGCAGCGCGCAGCATACGGCCCGCGGCATAGTAACCGTCACGCGCTTCCAGCATCACCAGCATCGGCATATCGGTGTAGCGACGTACGTAGTCGGTAAAGTACTGGCTCGGATTGTCGAGATGGAATTCACGCAGCATGACGTGACCCATTGCCAACGCCATCGCCGCATCGGTGCCCTGCTTCGGCGCCAGCCAGAGGTCGCACAGCTTGGCGATTTCAGCGTAGTCCGGCGTTACCGCAACGGTTTTGGTGCCTTTATAACGGACTTCGGTAAAGAAGTGAGCATCCGGCGTACGGGTCTGCGGAACGTTAGATCCCCAGGCGATGATGTAGCTGGAGTTGTACCAGTCAGCGGATTCCGGCACGTCGGTCTGCTCACCCCAGGTCTGCGGAGATGCCGGTGGCAGGTCACAGTACCAGTCGTAGAAGCTCAGGCAGATGCCGCCAATCAGGGAGAGATAACGCGCGCCGGACGCATAAGAAACCATCGACATCGCCGGGATCGGCGAGAAGCCCGCCACGCGGTCCGGGCCGTACGTTTTCACGGTATAGACGTTAGAAGCGGCAATCAGCTCATTCACTTCCTGCCAGGAAGAACGGACGAAACCACCGCGACCACGCGCTTGTTTAAAGCTTTTTGCTTTATCGGCGTCTTCGATGATGGACGCCCAGGCGTCAACCGGATCGCTGTGCAGTGTCTTCGCCTCACGCCACATCTTCATCAGACGTTTGCGCATCAGCGGGTATTTCAGTCGGTTAGCACTGTAGAGATACCAGGAGTAACTCGCACCACGCGGACAGCCACGAGGCTCGTGGTTTGGCATGTCCGGACGGGTACGTGGGTAGTCGGTTTGCTGGGTTTCCCAGGTCACCAGACCGTTTTTAACGTAGATTTTCCAGCTACATGAGCCGGTGCAGTTAACCCCGTGAGTTGAGCGCACAACTTTATCGTGCTGCCAACGCTGGCGATATCCATCCTCCCAGTCCCGGTTGGTTTCGAGAAGCTGGCCGTGCCCATTGGCAAAGGTTTCACCCTTCTGCTTGAAGTAGCGAAACCGGTCCAGGAATTTACTCATCGGTTCTCTCCTGTGGAGCCTGACGGCTCTCTGATAAATCGACATTGCTTGATTGAGAGCGAAGGTAACGCTCTGAAAGGTCGTGAGAATTGATAACGATCAAGGCATACAGGGATGAAAACGGAGGGTAATTTTTGAAATACCCCTTTCGGAGGATTGGGCATTTAACTATATCCATCTGTTTCTAAAGCTTATTTTTTCAATCGTATTTTCCGTAAATGTTAAATTCTTTACGAGTGGGTATTAAGGGGTATGCCCCTCTGGTTGACCTCTTTTCGCAACGAACTGACAGAGCGACGTGACAATAAAACCATCAGTATGTTGTAACTAATCAGAGGCAAAAAAAAAGCGCGGTCTAACGCCGCGCAATGGGGAATACATGACTGCTGTTTTTATTTTTTCGAATGTCGTCCGTATACCAACCAGGTGATAATCACACAGGCGATATAGAAGATCAGGAAGACTTTCATCGCGTCAACCGGTGAGCCGGTTAAGGCCAGCGAGGTACCAAACGCTTTCGGGATAAAGAAGCCGCCAATCGCGCCAATCGCAGAGATAAAGCCTAACGCTGCTGCCGTATCGGTCGCCGCTTCGCGCATCGCTTTCTCTTCAGAGCCGCCTTCAGCCTTCACGCGATCCATCGTCAGCTTACGGAAGATAACGGAGATCATCTGGAAGGTGGAGCCGCTACCCAGCCCGGCCGTCATAAACAAGGCAAGGAAGACCGCGAAGAAGGCGATGAAACTGCCGCCCGCGCCGTTGGTTGGTAAGGTCAGGAACAGCAGACCGCTGAAAATCGCCATCAGCACGAAGTTCACCAGCGTGACACGAGTCCCGCCTAATCGGTCAGAGATCGCCCCGCCCGCAGAACGCGCCAGCGCGCCAACCAGGGGACCAAAAAATGCATAATGCAGGATCTGAATCTCCGGAAACTGGGTCTTTGACAGCATCGCAAAACCGGCGGAAAACCCTATGAACGAGCCGAACGTCGCCAGATAAAGCAGGCTCATGATCCACAGATGACCGCGCTTGAGAACCGGCAATTGCTCCTTCAACGATGCTTTTGAGGTCGCCAGTTCGTTCATACCAAACCAGGCCGCCAGCGTGAAGAAGGCGAGGAACGGCACCCAGATCCATGCGGCATTCGCCAGATACAGTTGCGAACCATCCGGTTGATCAACGCCGTGGCTGCCAAAGACAGCGAAGATCGACAGCGAGACCACCAGCGGCGCAACAAGCTGCATCACGCTGACGCCCATATTTCCCAGACCGCCGTTCAACCCAAGCGCACCGCCCTGCTTCTGCTTTGGAAAGAAGAAGCTGATGTTCGCCATACTGGAGGCAAAGTTTGCGCCGGCAAAGCCGCACAGCAGTGAAATCACGATAAAGGTACTGAACGGTGTGGACGTATCCTGCACCGCGAACCCTAACCAGACGCACGGGATAATCAGGATCCCGGTACTGAACGCGGTCCAGCGACGACCGCCGAAGACCGGTACCATAAAGGAGTAAGGCACACGTAATAACGCGCCAGAGACCGACGGTAACGCCGTCAGCATAAACAACTGTTCAGTGGTAAACGTGAAACCGACTTTCGGCAGATTCACCGCAACAGCACTGAATAACATCCAGACGCAAAACGCCAGCAGCAGACAGGGGACAGAAATCCACAGGTTGCGACTGGCGATACGATGACCTCGCTGTGCCCAGAATGCCGGATCTTCCGGCCGCCATTCTGTGATTACAGCTCCAGATGCCCTTTCGGGGACGGATGAGTGACTCATAGACACCTCTGATACTCGATTCGATGCCTGAAACATTAGGGTTTACAGCGCGAGGTAAGTTGATATAAATCAAAGGAAAAGTTGTCGATATCTCAACAGAAAAATCATGATCACCCTAAGTGAGTAGGATAATTCACCAAAAAATACGTGGTTTTTCACAGTGCTGCCTGCCGCAGCTACCCCCTTCCTCAAATCCCCTCCGGATACGGCAATTAAGAGGTAACTCGCTTTAGGTATGGGTATACTCCAGGGGATGGTCGAGAATAACGCCACTGCCGATTCTGCCCGGCACTCTCGTCATTCATTGAGGTTTCCCCATTCGCTGTCCGGAGACCTGAAGGAAGAAGGTTTTATGCTAAAACGTTGTCTCTCTCCGCTCACGCTGGTTAACCAGGTGGCGCTTATTGTGATGCTCTCAACCGCGATCGGCGTGGCGGGTATGGCTGTCTCTGGCTGGCTGGTTCAGGGCGTCCAGGGTAGCGCGCACGCCATTAATAAAACCGGATCGCTGCGGATGCAAAGCTATCGACTGCTCGCCGCGGTACCACTGAGCGGTGACGACCAGAAATTGCTTGATGAGATGGAGCAGACCGCGTTCAGCCCGGAACTGACCCGCGCAGCAGAACGCGACGGTCAGCAGGAACAACTGCGCGCCCTCCAGGATTACTGGCATCGCGAACTCTCCCCCGGCCTGCGGCAAGCCAGTAGCAGAGACGCCGTCGCGGCCGACGTCAACCAGTTTGTCGCTGGCCTTGATCGGCTCGTCTCCGCGTTTGACCACACCACCGAAATGCGCATCGAACGCGTGGTGATGGTGCACCGGGTGATGGCGATTTTTATGGCGCTGCTGCTGGTCTTTACCATTATCTGGCTGCGGGCGCGACTGCTTCAGCCGTGGAAGCAATTGTTGTCGATGGCCCGCGCCGTCAGTCAGCGCGACTTTACCCAACGCGCGCAAATCGGCGGGCGTAATGAGATGGCGATGCTCGGCGACGCGCTTAATAACATGTCCGACGAACTGGCAGAAAGCTATTCAGTGCTCGAACAACGCGTCAGAGAAAAAACGGCCGGGCTGGAGCAGAAAAACCAGATCCTCTCTTTTCTCTGGCAGGCCAACCGCCGTCTGCATTCGCCGGTGCCGCTTTGCGAACGACTCTCCCCGGTGCTGAACGGTCTGCAAAACCTGACCCAAATGCATGACATCGAACTGCGGGTTTATGACCAGGAAGATGAAGAGAACCATCAGGAATTTACCTGCCAGTCCGATATCAGCTGTGATGATAAAGGGTGCCATCTCTGTCCCCGCGAGTCGCTGCCGCCAATTGAAGGGGGAATGACGCTGAAATGGCGCTTAACGGACACCCATACCCAGTACGGCATTTTGCTGGCGACCCTGCCGCAGGGGCATCACCTGAGTCACGATCAGCAGCAACTGGTGGATACCGTCGTGGAACAGCTCACCGCGACGCTGGCGTTGGATCGCAATCAGGAACGCCAGCAGCAGTTGATTGTCATGGAAGAGCGTGCAACCATTGCGCGCGAACTGCATGATTCTATTGCACAATCACTGTCCTGTATGAAGATGCAGGTCAGTTGCCTGCAAATGCAGGGAGAGACATTGCCGGACAGCAGCCGCGACCTGCTCGGCCAGATCCGCAACGAGCTGAATGCGTCATGGGCGCAACTGCGTGAACTGTTGACGACGTTTCGCTTACGGCTGACGGAACCCGGTCTGCGCCCCGCGCTGGAAGCCAGCTGCCAGGAATACAGCGTCCGTTTTGGTTTTACGGTGAAACTGGATTATCAGTTACCACCGCGCCTGGTGCCTTCGCATCAGGCGATTCACCTGCTGCAAATTGCCCGCGAAGCCTTAAGCAATGCGCTTAAGCATTCTCACGCTGATGATGTGGTGGTCACCGTGGCGCTGAAAGGCAAGCAGGTAAAATTGACTGTACAGGACAACGGCTGCGGCGTTCCTGAGAACGCCGAACGCAGTAACCACTATGGCATGATCATTATGCGCGACCGGGCACAGAGCCTGCGCGGAGATTGCCAGGTACGCCGTCGCGAGACGGGAGGCACTGAAGTCGCTGTCACGTTTATTCCCGAAAAATACTTCACAGAAGTTCAAGGAGATACCCATGAATAATCAGGAACCGGCAACTATCCTGCTCATCGACGATCATCCGATGTTGCGGACCGGCGTCAAACAGCTTGTCAGCATGGCGCCCGATATCACCGTGGTCGGTGAAGCCAGCAACGGCGAACAGGGTATCGAACTGGCCGAATCGCTTGACCCGGATCTGATCCTGCTCGACCTGAACATGCCAGGGATGAACGGGCTGGAAACCTTAGACAAATTACGTGAGAAAGCGCTGTCCGGACGGATCGTCGTCTTTAGCGTGTCGAATCATGAGGAAGATGTCGTGACGGCGCTCAAGCGCGGGGCTGATGGTTATCTGCTGAAGGATATGGAACCGGAAGATCTGCTTAAGTCGTTACAGCAGGCTGCCGCCGGAGAAATGGTCTTAAGCGAAGCGTTAACGCCGGTGCTGGCTGCCAGCCTGCGCGCCAACCGTGCCACCTCCGATCGCGATGTCACCCAACTCACCCCGCGTGAGCGTGACATTCTGAAGCTTATCGCCCAGGGTCTACCGAACAAAATGATTGCCCGCCGCCTGGATATCACCGAGAGCACGGTGAAAGTCCACGTGAAGCATATGCTGAAGAAGATGAAGCTTAAATCACGTGTTGAAGCGGCAGTGTGGGTGCATCAGGAACGTATCTTCTGATTACTCCTCCGGGAGCAACCTCCAGCGCGGATCGTCCCCTGGCATTGCCATAAAGGGTTCCGTCAGCGTGAGCGTGATCTCATTGGAAGAGACACGCTGCCCCTTCTCATCTTCCACCACTACCGACAACTGCCAGCGGTTATTCGCGCCTTCGCTGCTGTCCCAGGCCGGCATAATCACCGTCCAGCCCTCAACGCTTTCCGCGTTCGCCCCCGCCGTCAGGCTCAGCGCCTGCGCGTCCCCCTGCCAGGTGAGATGACGAACGCCATGCCGACTACGTACCTGCAATTTTATCGGCACCGTTTCGCCCGGATGCAGATCCCACGGTGGGGTTGCCAGAAATACGCTCAGGGTTTTGCGCTGACGATACTCCATCGTCGGCAGGTTGTTGCGCTGCGGATGATCGTAGCGGCTTCCGCGCAGCGACTGGCTCTCCGCCACCTCGCTGGCAGCCAGTTGTTTTTTCAGCGGTACGCCGAAGCGGTAGTTCAGGTTAAGCCCGAGGTTGTTCTGGCTGAGACCGCTCTCCCCCTGCTTGTGCTGGGCGGTGACCGTGACCAGCGGGACCGGGGTGTAATTCAGCCCCAGTTTCACCGCCACCGGATTGTGATAGCCCGTTCCGGAATCGAACAGATCGACGCTGTCACCAAAATATTGTTCCACGCTAACGCTGGTATTGAGATATTCGTAGAACGGCAGTCGCATTTGCGCCGTTACGTCGTAACCGCGCGCCATTCGTTGCTCCAGCGTCGGCGTATGGGCGCGCCATGAGGCAAACGGCTGGTAATAATTGGCCGACAGCCGCAGGTATTCCCCCCACGCTTCAGCGCCCAGCCCGCCGCGCTGGAGGTTTTCATCGAGCAGATTATCGTAGAAAGTGTTATAGCCGAGCAGCCAGCCGTCACGCACCCAGCGCTGGCCGATACCCACATTACTCACCAGCCCGTCATCCTGCTGAGTAAGACCCAGTTGACTCCAGGTGAGGTAGCGCGAGTTATCCTGCCAGGGGACAAACCAGCTTCCGCGACTACCGTTGAAATTGCCTTCGTTATCGACCTGCACGTTGACGCTGGCCTTCCCCCATGGCGACAGCCAGGATTCCAGTTGTTGATTCACCTGCTCACTCACCGCATCGCGCACCTGGCCAAAGGCAAATTGTTTTGCCTGCTCGCCGGTGTCCAGACCGTTGTCGATCATGCTCGCCTCGCCAAAGGCTTTTACCATCTCGGCGAAATGTTTTTCGCCTTCATGCGATTCGGGAGCCATGCCCAGATCGGGCAACCCGTCCTGGTTATTATCAAAGGGATTTTCGGCCTGTTGCATAAAGGAGGATTGTGCACTGGCGTGACCGCCTGCTAACAGCAAGAGTAACCAGAGAGGGAGGGAATGCGATACAAAACGACTCAAATTGACGATAGCTTCTTACGGAATTCAGTTAACTTAACCTTTAAAAGCTTACCTGACTCCTCGTCGTTTTGCAGGTTTTCTCACACTTTCAGGAATATCCTTACTCTTGCCAGGCTCTCCTTTTCCGCAGACTTTCGTTGGTATCACCCCGCTTGCGCGGTAACATAAGTGACTGACATTTCAAACTTCCCCGCTAACAGGAGTCAACATGCAAAAGATAGTGATCATTGCCAACGGTGCGGCATACGGTAGCGAATCGTTATTTAACAGCCTGCGACTGGCGATCGCGTTACGTGAACAGGCGAGCGACCTCGACCTTCGTCTGTTTCTGATGTCGGATGCCGTTACGGCGGGTTTGCGCGGTCAGAAGCCCACAGAAGGCTACAACATCCAGCAGATGCTGGAGATCCTTACTGCCCAGAACGTCCCGGTAAAACTGTGCAAGACCTGCACGGACGGGCGCGGGATCACGACACTGCCGCTGATCGACGGCGTGGAAGTCGGAACGCTGGTGGAACTGGCACAATGGACGCTGGCCGCCGACAAAGTGCTCACCTTTTAATCCCCCTTTTCAGGCAAGCTTGCTGAAACAGCCGGTTATTTCCGAATTTAATCTTATTGGGGCGTATCTTTACCAAAAGTAAGTGCGCCCGATCACGCTTTTCTCCGGGATTTTGTCACTATTGTTTAATCGTTATGCCATTTTTTGATCAAAATCAGCATCCGCAGCCTAACTCTTTGGTGTTATGCCTCATGGGTAAAATGTGAACAACATCACGCAGCACTTTCGAAAGGAAGTACGTTGTTTTCAATACGGGGTGAGAAATGGCATTAGTAAAGGCAAGTTTGAAGTTATTTGGTGGGGATACCGTGGTCGTACGCTGTTCGGAGCGTTGCCACATCCATCTGATGAGCGAAAAAAATCACGTTAAAGACACGCAGACCGACATATTAAGCGTGCAGAACCGTGATAACGCATGGTTGACCGTACCGTATACCGGCGTCTGGAATGTCCTGATCGACAGTCATAGCCAGTCGCTTGAACATTCCATCAGTTATATCGCCGCCTGATACGCAAATGGCCCGGTCGCGCTTACGCAGCCGGGCCGACATAAGCCTCACGCGAAACCCGGCCGCAAAACACCTTCAGGCAGGGACTCCCCTAACAAACCGCGCACGTTAGTCACCAGATCGTTAAGACACTCATCCTGCATCCCCAGTTTCTGCAACTCCTGTTCAAGCGAAAACAGGTACTGCGCGTTCGTGCCAAGCGGCCCACTGGCAGCAGCAATCAACGGGGCGATAATTTGCGCTCGGGTGTCCGACTCATACAGCGGATGGCGCGGATCCATAATAAATACCAGTGCATTGACCGTTCGTCCGTCGTCCAACGCCAGTTGACACCACGTCGGCAGGTAGCAGCCGGTGATCATTTCGCGCTTCCACAACAGCGTTAATTCCTGTTCAAGCGAGGCATCCGGAAGACGATAGGCCACACCGGTGGTGCGTCCGCCCTCTTTTAGTGCAAGCATTCGTCCCGGCTGACACGCGGTTCCGCGCCCTGCCGTGAGACGCAGGCAAAAGGCCCGATGCCATCCCACCAGCGTACCGGTACATGACTCCTCAAATTCTAACGCCGGGTTCCACATCAACGATCCATAACCGAAGATCCACACCGGTCCATCATCTGGTCGGCATGCCAGCGTCGCCGCAAGGGACGCTGCACGTTGCTCTGCTGACCATAAGAGTGATTCTTCAATAGCACCAAATGCCGTTTTACAATCGGCATTCATCAAGAAATCACGCGTTAACACCTTACACCTCCGCCACTGCATACTTCCCTGCGACAACTTTTTGACGCCTTCCGGGCATTTTAACTGCTCATTTTGAAACCAATATCACGACAATATGCAATTCATGGGCCGCTTGCAAGGCAGCAACGGGGGCGGGTAGCACGATTCGCCTACGCGTTCACGGGAGCTATAGCGTTAGACCTTATAATTGAAGTGGTTAGGATTTCTTATGCCACTTATCATCTTCACCTTTGGCATACTCTTTTTTCACTGCTGACCACGCCACCTTATGTGCGGTCTCTTCCCGACTGGCATCATCGCGGCGATCGGCTTTGTCCTTGTACTGCTCCCAGGCGCTATTGAACGCCTCTT
Source organism: Citrobacter sp. RHB20-C16 (assembly GCF_013890155.1). NCBI lineage: Bacteria > Pseudomonadati > Pseudomonadota > Gammaproteobacteria > Enterobacterales > Enterobacteriaceae > Citrobacter > Citrobacter sp. RHB20-C16. The sequence continues at coordinate 2,723,459 of NZ_CP057630.1, forward strand.
TGTAGATCTCCTGGGCATGGGCGGGTAAGACGTGTTGTACGCTGTCTGGCAGATCTTTTTTTGCTTGATAGGGCATCATTGACTCCACTTTTTGGCTAAACCTTAAGTGTGGTCAACCCTGAGCGCCTCTGCCACTACAATAAGGTTTATTCATTCTGTAGCCTGCATAAGTTTCTGTTATTTAAACACTCTATAAACAAGAGTTTCTCTTTCTGTCGTTTTAAAGGTGAAAGGCCGAAATGCCGTAAAATTTCGTAAAATATCACCGTAAAGCCTGCGTTTTCTGTTATTTTTTACACGCTTTATTACATTTATAACTAAAATCGACCTGCAGAGATGGAGAGCATTCATGACACATGCACATGAGGCGGTGAAAACCCGCCATAAGGAGACATCGCTTATTTTCCCGGTTGTGGCGCTGGTAGTGCTGTTCCTGTGGGGGGGCAGCCATTCACTACCAGCGGTAATCGGCATTAACCTTCTTGCCCTGATTGGTATTTTAAGCAGCGCCTTTAGCGTTGTTCGTCACGCCGACGTACTGGCTCATCGCCTCGGCGAACCCTACGGCTCACTCATTCTGAGCCTGTCCGTGGTCATTCTTGAAGTCAGCCTGATCTCAGCGCTGATGGCGACCGGTGATGCGGCACCTACGCTGATGCGCGACACGCTCTATTCCATCATCATGATTGTCACTGGTGGTCTGGTGGGCTTTTCGTTATTACTGGGCGGGCGTAAGTTCGCCACTCAGTATATGAATCTGTTCGGTATCAAACAGTATCTGATTGCCTTGTTTCCGCTGGCAATTATCGTGCTGGTGTTTCCGATGGCGCTGCCCGGTGCGAATTTCACCACCGGCCAGGCGCTGTTGGTGGCCTTAATTTCTGCCGCGATGTACGGCGTATTCCTGCTCATTCAGACCAAAACGCACCAGAGTCTGTTTGTTTATGAGCACGAAGATGACAGCGACGACGACGACCCGCATCACGGTAAGCCCTCTGCGCACAGTAATGTGTGGCATGCCGTCTGGCTGGTGATTCATCTGATTGCGGTCATTGCCGTCACCAAGATGAACGCAAACCCGCTGGAGACACTGCTGACCGAACTGAACGCCCCGGTCGCCTTTACCGGCTTCCTGGTCGCGCTGCTGATCCTCTCTCCGGAAGGGCTTGGGGCGCTGAAAGCAGTGCTGAATAACCAGGTGCAGCGCGCCATGAATCTGTTCTTCGGTTCAGTGCTGGCCACTATCTCCCTGACGGTACCGGTGGTAACGCTGATTGCGTGGGCGACGGGGAATGACCTGGTGTTCGGCTTAGACGCACCAGAAATGGTGGTGATGGTGGCGTCACTGGTGCTGTGCCATATCTCGTTCTCAACGGGGCGCACTAACGTACTGAACGGTGCGGCGCATCTGGCGCTGTTTGCCGCCTATCTGATGACGATCTTTGCCTGATCCCTCAGACGAAAAAAACCCCGCTGCGGCGGGGTTTTCTGTTTCTGCGTGACTTAGTTCTCAGTGTCGAGCTCGTCGAAGCTTTTCACCAGATCGTCAACCGCTTTCATCTGCACCAGGAACTGTTCCAGCTTCGCCAGCGGTAGCGCGGAGGGGCCGTCGCATTTCGCGTTGTCCGGATCCGGATGCGCTTCAATGAACAGACCGGCCAGACCGACCGCCATACCGGCACGCGCCAGCTCAGTCACCTGACCACGACGGCCACCAGACGCTGCGCCAAACGGGTCGCGGCACTGCAGCGCGTGGGTCACGTCGAAAATCACCGGGCTGTTGCCAGAAACTTTCTTCATCACGCTGAAGCCCAGCATATCGACAACGAGGTTGTCATAACCGAAGTTTGCCCCACGGTCGCACAGGATCACCTTGTCGTTACCGCCTTCATGGAATTTATCCACGATGTTGCCCATCTGACCCGGGCTCACGAACTGCGGTTTCTTCACGTTGATGACCGCGCCGGTTTTCGCCATCGCTTCCACCAGATCGGTCTGACGCGCGAGGAACGCCGGTAACTGAATCACATCTACAACGTCAGCGACAGGCTGCGCCTGGCTGGCTTCATGAACGTCGGTGATCACTTTTACGCCAAAGGTCTGCTTCAGTTCCTGGAAGATTTTCATCCCTTCTTCCAGGCCCGGTCCACGGTAGGAGTGGATAGAGGAACGGTTGGCTTTATCAAAAGAGGCCTTGAACACGTAAGGGATACCCAGTTTCTGGGTAACGGTCACGTAGTGCTCACAAATGCGCATCGCCAGATCGCGCGATTCCAGCACGTTCATCCCGCCAAACAGCACGAACGGCAGATCGTTTGCTACCTTGATGTCGCCAATGCTAACCACTTTTTGTTTCATAGGATCGCCTTAATGATGAGTAAGAATGTCGATAAATTAATGCAGGACAATTTGCTTATGCGAGATGTTATTAATCTGCGCACGAATCATTTCGCTGATCGGGTCTTCCGGACACTGCTCAACGAAATAGCTTAAATCGGTCAGCGCGACATGTTCACATTCCAGTTGCGCATAAATTAAGCCCCGGTCACGTATTTCATACGGATCTTCCGGGTTAAATTGCAGTAACGCTTCGCTCGCTCGCAGCGCCAGCTCCATCTGTTGTTCTTCCATTAAGGAAGATTTCAGCGTGTCCAGCAGCTTGCGAATCACTTCCGCGTTATCCGCTTCATCCAGGTCCTCGTTAAATAACTCAGCGACCGGACTGATATTCCCCTTCAGCCACACTTCCAGCGTATGCTCATTCAACGTTTCCCCGTTAAACGGGTTGATGAGCCACATCTCGCCTTCCAGCGACTCGATACGCAAAATAAGCTGCGTCGGGAATATCACCGGCACCAGCGGTAATGACAATCGGTTGGCAATCCACAGTAAAATTGCCCCCAGTGACACCGCACTGCCCTGGCGGTTCTTCAGTACCTGGTCAAGCCATAGCGCGTCGGACAAGCGGTAAACGCCGCGGGTGTCAGTAAAGCCCCACTCGCCGTAGAAAAGTGCCAGCAATTTTTCCAGTTGCTCATCCTGAGACAAAAGCTGGCTAATTTCTTCTTGCGCCAGGCTGACCAGACGTTCCAGCTCGTCATAGACAGTTTGCGAAGGGAAATCCAGGCGGATCGATTCCGATGCCAGGATCATCCCGTCGCACAATGGCGCTTTGTTAAATTCGAAATCAGCTAACGACCTCATGACTTACCCCAGTAACGGTATTTTTGTGGTGGCGAGTTTAATGATGATGTACAGCACCACCAGCGCCAGCGGGAACGCGATTAATCGCGCCTGCCGACTGCGCGCCCGACGGTAATCGAGCGCAATAAAACCCAAAACGATGTAAATGATAACTCCAAACAGCTTCTCAGTCAGCCATGTCCCCTGCTCCGTGAATGGCAGGATGTGCGTTTTAGCGATCAACCCCACACCAGTGAGCAACAAAACGGTGTCAACAATCGGCGGTACGACGCGCGTCCAGCGCGCGTGAGCCCGCGCAGAATGACATTCACGCCACCCATAACGCAGCACAAACAGACTAACGGAAAGCGCAATGCTAGCGAGGTGAACCCCTAACAGGAGCGTAACGCTGTTCATACGGGCTTGCATCCGAGCGTAAGACGCTCGTTGTCGCCATAATCGCGACAGGTTTCTACCGCCTGGTAGCCCGCGCGATTAAAGGCGACACGCACCACGGCGCCCTGCTGCCAGCCATGCTCGATCAACAGAAAACCGCCCGCTTCCAGCCGCGTGCGAGATTGCTCGATGATGTGCACAATGTCGGCCATTCCGCAGTCACCGGCGACCAGGGCGCTCAGCGGTTCGAAGCGGACATCGCCCTGCGCCAGATGCGGATCCTGCTCGTCAATGTACGGCGGATTGCTGACAATCATCGCAAACTGCTGCCCCGGCAAGGCGCTAAACCAGTCGCTTTGCAGAATATGGACATTGTTGATAGCCAGATGAGCCGCATTACGCTGCGCCAGCGCAACGGCATCCGGCATTCTGTCAACCGCCGTGACCTCGCAGTCAGGGCGCTCAGACGCCAGCGCCAGCGCAATCGCACCAGTGCCAGTACCCAGATCGAGAATGCGGCACGGGGTTGTTGGCAGTCGCGCCAGCGCCTGCTCCACCAGACATTCGGTATCCGGACGCGGGATCAACGTGGCCGGTGAAACAAACAGCGGCAACGACCAGAATTCCCGCACGCCAGTTAAATGTGCGATCGGTTCCCCCCGTTGACGGCGAGCCAGCAGCGTCGCCAGTTGCGCCTGCTGGGCGTCGGTCAACGTCGTTTCGCCAAACGCCAGTATCCAGGTGCGCCCTTTTCCGGTCACGAATTCGAGTAAGATCTCGGCATCGCGACGCGGGCTTTCACTCTCCTGTAGCTGGCTTATCGCCTCACGTAACCAGTGCTGAAAATCCATTATTCCTGCTCGGACAGCGCCGCCAGCTGATCGGCCTGGTATTCCTGCACGATCGGCTCAATCAGCATATCCAGTTTGCCTTCCATTGCTTCATCCAGACGGTAGAGCGTCAGGTTGATGCGGTGATCGGTCACACGCCCCTGCGGAAAGTTGTAGGTCCGGTTGCGGTCGCTGCGGTCGCCGCTGCCCAGCAGGTTACGACGCGTTGACGCTTCGGCCTGCTGACGCTTCGCCACTTCTGCCGCGCGAATACGCGCGCCGAGCACCGAGAGCGCTTTGGCTTTGTTCTTGTGCTGCGAACGTTCGTCCTGACACTCCACCACAATGCCGGTCGGCAGGTGAGTAATACGGATCGCGGAGTCGGTGGTGTTAACGTGCTGACCACCCGCCCCGGAGGAACGGAAGGTATCAATACGGAGATCGGCCGGGTTGATATCCGGCAGTTCGGCTTCCGGCAGCTCCGGCATCACCGCCACGGTACAGGCAGAGGTGTGGATTCGGCCCTGCGATTCCGTTGCCGGTACGCGCTGCACACGATGCCCGCCGGACTCAAACTTCAGTCGACCATAGACGCCGTCGCCGCTGATCTTGGCGATAATCTCTTTATAGCCGCCGTGCTCGCCTTCGCTGGCGCTCATGATCTCCACGCGCCAGCGGCGTGTTTCGGCATAGCGGCTGTACATGCGAAACAGATCACCGGCAAATAAGGCCGCTTCATCACCGCCAGTCCCGGCGCGGACTTCCAGAAACGCATTGCGTTCATCGTCCGGATCTTTCGGCAGTAACAATACCTGTAGCTGCTGTTCCAGTTGTTCACTCTTGTCTTTCGCTTCGCGCAGTTCTTCCTGCGCCATTTCACGCATTTCAGGATCGTCGAGCATCATTTGTGCTGTTTCGATATCGTCCTGAATCTGTTGCCAGTCCGTAAAACAGCGAGAAACATCGCTTAGCTGTGCATACTCGCGCGACAGTGCGCGAAAACGTTCCTGGTCTGCGATGGTTCCCGCATCACCCAGCAGCGCCTGAACTTCTTCATGGCGTTCATGCAGGGCTTCCAGTTTGGCAACGATAGAAGGCTTCATAGGCGTAAATGCACCTTGTAAAAAGAAGGGTGTGTTGCTACTCCAGCCCGAGGCTGTCGCGCAAGATATTCAGGCGTTCGTCATCCCCGTCACGGGCGGCCTGCTGAAGAGATTTGGTTGGTGCATGGATCAGGCGGTTGGTCAGTTTCCATGCCAGATCCTGCATAATGGCCTGCGCGTCACCGCCCTGTTCCAGAGCAGCAAGCGCTTTTGCAGTCAGTTCATCCCGTACATGCTCAGACTGACTCCGGTATTCACGAATGGTTTCACTGGCGCCCTGAGCACGCAGCCAGGCCATAAACTCGCTGGTTTCCTGCGCGACAATCGTTTCGGCTTCCACTGCCGCAGCTTTGCGCTGCGCCAGGTTGTGCGAAATGATGCTTTGCAGATCGTCAACGCTATAGAGATAAGCGTTCGCCAGTTTACCGACTTCCGGTTCGACATCGCGCGGAACGGCGATATCCACCAGCAGCATCGGCTGATTGCGGCGGCTTTTCAGCGCACGCTCCACCATCCCTTTACCAATGATAGGCAGCGGGCTGGCGGTTGAACTGATGATAATGTCAGCTTCCCGCAGACGTTCGTCGATGTCGCTGAGTGCGATCACTTCAGCACCCACTTCATCGGCCAGAACCTGCGCCCGCTCACGGGTGCGGTTGGCGATAATCATCTTCTGCACTTTGTGTTCGCGCAGATGGCGCGCCACCAGTTCGATGGTTTCGCCCGCGCCGACCAACAGCACAGTGACCGTGGAAAGTGATTCAAAGATTTGGCGCGCCAGCGTACAGGCGGCAAACGCAACGGACACGGCGCTGGCGCCGATATCGGTTTCGGTACGAACCCGTTTGGCAACGGAGAACGATTTCTGGAACATACGTTCCAGCGCGCTGGCGTTCAGGTGGCCTTTTTGTGAATCCGCAAACGCTTTTTTCACCTGGCCAAGAATCTGTGGTTCACCGAGTACCAGCGAATCCAGACCACTGGCGACACGCATCAGATGGCTGACTGCATCGTTATCCTGGTGCCAGTAGAGACTGCTGCGCAGATCGTCTTCATCAAGATTGTGGAAATCACATAACCAACGAATCAGCGCTTCCTGCAGGTTATCCTGCTCTTCCACGCTCAGATACAGCTCCGTGCGATTACACGTCGACAAGACCACGCCGCCCTGCACCATTGGCTGCGCAAGCAGGCTTTCCAGCGCCTGATCGAGCGTATCTGGCGAAAACGTTACGCGTTCTCGCAGCGATACAGGTGCCGTCTTATGGTTAATGCCGAGCGCTAAAAGGGTCATGTCTGCGGGAGTAGTACCAGCGTTGATATGGTTAGTCTGCTCGCATCATACAGGATGCGCGGAATCAATAAAAGAGAGTGCCCCCTTTTGGAGTAATCGCTTATTGCTTAAATTAAGATAACGTGAACGTAGACGATATACCCGCGCGGCGCTAGCATTAAGGGTTATTATTGCAACGTATCACAAGGATTCGTCATCATTATGACCCTGCCTGATTTTCGCCTGATCCGCCTGCTTCCGCTGGCAACCCTGGTTCTGACCGCCTGTACGCTCAACGCGCCGAAAGGCCCGGGGAAAAGTCCGGACTCTCCTCAATGGCGGCAACATCAGCAGGAGGTTCGCCAGTTAAATCAGTATCAAACGCGCGGCGCGTTTGCCTATATTTCCGACGAGCAGAAGGTCTATGCGCGCTTTTTCTGGCAGCAGACCGGCCAGGATCGCTATCGCCTGCTGCTGACCAACCCGCTTGGCAGCACCGAGCTTGAACTGAACGCGCAGCCGGGTAACGTGCAATTGATGGACAATAAAGGCCAGCGCTATACCGCTGACGATGCCGAAGAGATGATCGGCAAGCTGACCGGTATGCCGATCCCGCTAAACAGCCTGCGTCAGTGGATCCTGGGCCTGCCGGGCGACGCGACCGACTATAAACTCGACGACCAGTACCGCCTGAGCGAAGTGAACTACAGCCAGGGCGGAAAAAACTGGAAAGTGGTCTATAGCGCGTACGACAGCAAAACCTCCCCGGCAATGCCGGCCAATATGGAACTCTCCGACGGTGCTCAGCGTATCAAGCTGAAAATGGATAACTGGATTGTAAAATGATGACCCAGTGGCCCTCTCCGGCAAAACTGAATCTGTTTTTATACATCACCGGACGACGTGCGGACGGTTATCACACGCTGCAAACGCTGTTTCAGTTCCTCGATTATGGCGACACCCTCAGCCTGGAACCGCGTCGCGACGGCGAAATTCATCTCCTGACGCCGGTTGACGGCGTGGCACATGAAGACAACCTGATCGTCCGTGCCGCGCGACTGCTGATGAAAACAGCCGCAGAGCGCGGTCGGCTGCCAGCCGGTAGCGGTGCGGATATCCGTATCGAAAAGCGTCTGCCGATGGGCGGAGGCCTGGGCGGCGGATCGTCGAACGCGGCAACCGTACTGGTCGCGCTAAACCATCTCTGGCAGTGTGGTCTGTCGCTGGACGAACTGGCCGAGCTCGGTTTAACGCTCGGGGCTGACGTGCCGGTGTTTGTCCGCGGACACGCCGCCTTTGCCGAAGGCGTCGGAGAGATCCTGACCCCGGTGGAACCGGCCGAAAAATGGTACCTGGTGGCTCATCCTGGCGTCAGTATTCCAACGCCGATGATTTTTAACGATCCCGACCTCCCCCGTAATACGCCAAAAAGGTCAATAGAAACGTTATTAAAATGTGAATTCAGCAATGATTGCGAGGTTATCGCAAGAAAACGTTTTCGCGAGGTTGATGCGGCGCTTTCCTGGCTGTTAGAATACGCGCCGTCGCGCCTGACTGGTACAGGAGCCTGTGTCTTTGCTGAATTCGATACAGAGTCTCGTGCCCGGCAGGTGCTTGAGCAAGCCCCGGAATGGCTCAATGCCTTTGTGGCGAAGGGTGTCAACCTCTCTCCACTGCATAGAGCGTTACTCTAACTCATTGAAGTTTCAGTACGTTGGCGAGATGACGAATTGCCAGCCGCATACATCAGTATGTGACTGGTGTGAGGCCTTGAACCCAGCGCGCATAAAACATAAATGATGACGGGTAAGCCGGGCAAGCTGAGTTTCGGTGACAACGTCACCCTGTTCCAGACGTTGCATCGCGCTCGTTAATACACCGCATGGAGAGAGTCCTGCCTGGCCCGCACAGTTTTTGGCAAACTCTTTCCACCAATGGACGCATGCCTGAGGTTCTTCTCGTGCCTGATATGAAGCTTTTTGCTGGTAACGCCACCCCGGAACTAGCACAACGTATTGCCAACCGCCTGTACACTTCTCTCGGCGACGCCGCTGTAGGTCGCTTTAGCGACGGCGAAGTCAGCGTACAAATTAACGAAAATGTACGCGGTGGTGATATTTTCATCATCCAGTCCACTTGTGCTCCAACGAACGACAACCTGATGGAATTGGTCGTTATGGTTGATGCCCTGCGCCGTGCTTCCGCAGGCCGTATCACCGCCGTTATCCCTTATTTTGGCTATGCGCGCCAGGATCGTCGTGTACGTTCCGCTCGTGTGCCGATTACGGCAAAAGTTGTCGCTGACTTCCTGTCCAGCGTCGGCGTTGACCGCGTTCTGACCGTTGACCTGCATGCTGAACAGATCCAGGGCTTCTTCGACGTACCGGTTGATAACGTATTTGGTAGCCCAATTCTGTTAGAAGATATGCTGCAGCTGAATCTGGATAACCCGATTGTGGTTTCTCCGGACATCGGTGGCGTCGTGCGTGCCCGCGCTATCGCTAAGCTGCTTAATGACACCGATATGGCGATCATCGACAAACGCCGTCCGCGTGCAAACGTCTCTCAGGTGATGCACATCATCGGTGACGTAGCGGGTCGTGACTGCGTGCTGGTTGACGATATGATCGACACCGGTGGTACGCTGTGTAAAGCAGCTGAAGCGCTGAAAGAACGTGGTGCAAAACGCGTATTTGCTTATGCCACTCACCCGATCTTCTCAGGCAATGCGGCAAACAACCTGCGTAACTCTGTGATTGATGAAGTCGTTGTCTGCGATACCATTCCGCTGACCGACGAAATCAAAGCACTGCCGAACGTGCGTACGTTGACCCTGTCGGGTATGCTGGCCGAAGCGATTCGTCGTATCAGCAACGAAGAATCGATTTCTGCTATGTTCGAGCATTAATCGAACCCGGCTCAAAGACCCGCTGCGGCGGGTTTTTTTGTCTGTAACCTTTATTTGTATGACTTATGCCTCCTTCACCTGCCAACCCGCCATTTCATTGAGTTGACAGATGATGCGCTCATGGATGAAACATTATTGTGAACAGAATTTTTTCCTCACATGTGATGCCTTTCCGCGCCCTCATCGACGCTTGTTGGAAAGAAAAATATACCGCCTCACGGTTTACCCGTGATGTGATTGCCGGGATCACCGTCGGGATTATTGCTATCCCGCTGGCGATGGCACTGGCTATCGGGAGTGGTGTCGCGCCGCAGTACGGACTTTATACCTCCGCTGTGGCCGGGATTGTTATTGCCTTAACCGGGGGCTCGCGTTTTAGCGTCTCAGGCCCGACCGCCGCGTTTGTGGTGATCCTCTACCCCGTTTCACAACAGTTTGGGCTGGCAGGCCTGCTTGTCGCGACGCTGATGTCCGGGGTCTTCCTGATCCTCTTTGGCCTGGCCCGCTTTGGCCGCCTGATTGAGTACATCCCGGTCTCAGTTACCTTAGGTTTTACCTCAGGGATTGGTATCACCATTGGTACCATGCAAATCAAAGATTTCCTCGGTTTGCAGATGGCCCACGTTCCGGAACACTATCTGCAAAAAGTCGGCGCGCTATTTATGGCTCTGCCGAGCATTAACCTGGGCGATGCCGCCATCGGGGTGGTCACGCTGGGCACGCTGATGATGTGGCCGCGTTTGGGCATTCGCCTGCCGGGCCACCTGCCCGCCCTACTCGCCGGCTGTGCTGTCATGGGGATCGTCAACCTGCTGGGCGGCCACGTTGCCACCATTGGTTCTCAGTTCCACTATATTCTGGCCGACGGCTCACAGGGCAACGGGATACCGCAACTGCTGCCGCAACTGGTGCTGCCGTGGAACCTGCCGGATTCTGATTTCACGTTGAGTTGGGATTCCCTGCGCGCCCTGCTTCCGGCGGCCTTCTCAATGGCCATGCTGGGGGCAATCGAGTCCCTGCTCTGCGCCGTGGTACTCGACGGAATGACCGGCACGAAACACAAAGCCAACAGCGAGCTGATTGGTCAGGGCCTGGGTAATATTGTCGCCCCCTTCTTTGGTGGGATTACCGCAACGGCGGCGATTGCCCGTTCGGCGGCAAACGTCCGCGCTGGCGCAACATCCCCTATTTCCGCCGTGATCCACGCGCTGCTGGTGATCATGGCGCTGCTGGCGCTGGCACCGCTGCTCTCATGGCTGCCGCTGTCGGCGATGGCGGCCCTGCTGTTGATGGTGGCCTGGAACATGAGTGAAGCGCACAAAGTTGTGGATTTGCTGCGTCATGCGCCCAAAGACGACATCATTGTGATGATGATGTGTATGTCACTGACAGTGCTGTTTGACATGGTCATTGCCATCAGCGTCGGGATTGTACTGGCCTCGTTACTGTTTATGCGCCGTATTGCACGCATGACGCGACTGGCAGCGGTTAACGTCGAGGTCCCCGATGATGTACTGGTGCTGCGCGTGATCGGCCCACTGTTCTTTGCAGCCGCTGAAGGATTGTTTACCGATCTGGAGTCACGCATCGAAGGAAAACGCATTGTCGTACTGAAATGGGACGCGGTACCGGTGCTGGACGCAGGTGGTCTGGATGCCTTCCAGCGCTTTGTGAAAAGATTGCCAGAAGGCTGCGAACTGCGCGTAAGTAACCTTGAGTTCCAGCCGCTGCGCACGATGGCGCGCGCTGGCATTAAGCCGATTCCGGGTCGTCTGGCCTTTTTCCCGAACCGCGACGCGGCGCTGGCTGATTTATAATCTTTTTGCGCTTACCGGTCTGTTCCTGTACAGGCCGGTAACATTTTCCGCTCTGTCCCCTGTTTTTCCCCTCCCGTGTTGTTATTATCAGCTTTCAGTTTCTGCAAATAAGAGTGACAACTCGTGATTTCATTTACGCTACGTGAAATGACCGGAGAAGATATTCCGGCGGTTCAGTTATTTCTGATTCAACATCTGAATGAATTTTTTGCGGCTGACAGACCTGCCCCTACTCCCGGACAGGATGTTTTTAACCTGCAACAGCAGTATATTCAACAGCAGCGCAATGTATTGCTGTGCGCCTGGAGCGAAAAGCAGGAACTCATTGCGACCCTGGCCGTCTGCCAATATGACGACCGTATAGCCGAACTTCGCGGACGCTATATTTTGACAGAAACGGCAGAAATTTGTCGCTGCTATGTGGACAAACGTTACCGCAGAAAAGGTATTGGACGTCAGTTACTCGCTTTTGCTGAAACATTCTGCGAGCAGCAACGGTACAACTTATTATACTTACATACCCATCATTTTTTACCGGGAGGTTATTCATTCTGGCGACGTAATCATTTTCAGGTTGTGATGGATATGCACGATGATTGGCAATTAGTGCATATGGAGAGATCACGTAAATCACGCATGAATAAGAATATTACTTGATCAATGTCAATCAATTCTCATTTAGCTTTTCATTATTACATTTCGACATCCGCAATTTCATCCTCAAAAAAAACATAACACATTGATACACAACAACTAAAATTTATCCCACTCAATAAAATTCGTCTTTCCCCTTGCGATTGATCTTGTTAACAAATGCCGATACAGTCTTTTTCGACAGTATTTCATTGCACCAACATTGTAATGAATAGGAACATGGTGCGGATTATTGCAATCCCATTCCATGACTGCCCCCGCAACTGTAGGCGGATGCAGAATATCCTCGTGCAGCATATTTTGTTGCAGGTCACTGTAAAGCGAATCTTTATGGGAAGGCCGATATTCTGATTACCGTGAGTCAGGAGACCTGCTGTCAAATTTATACCCCATTGAGTGGACGGGATGGTCCATGTGATGAATTATTTGATATTAGGCACCGTGAAAGAGTGAATCAGATCCTTGACTGAACCGCTGACTTTCTTTATTTGCATAACGTCATGCATAAATTTCACGATGTCCTGTCATCTATCGTCATGAACTCTCCCGATATATGGAACGATATAATCCATGACCAGACGTTCAGATTCTGGCATGAACGGGATGATAATAATGCACGCTAATGTTACCTCTTTACCTTATAAAAAAATGCTTCTGGTTGTTGCTGGTGCCGCACTGTTTCTCACCTCAGGTCTTTCTCATGCAGCCAAAACGGAATATCCATTGACGATAAAAAACTGTGGTCGGGATATGACATTTCACGCAGCGCCAAAACGTGTTGCCACCGTAGGACAAAACAGCACTGAGATCCTGTATGCGCTGGGCCTGGCCGATCGCGTGGTAGGCACATCGCTGTGGTTCGGGCCCGTTCCCGACGCGTATAAGGCGGCAAATGACAAGATTGCGGTTATTGCGCAGAACATCCCCAGCTTCGAAGGCATCATTGCCAAAAAACCGGATCTGGTCGCCAGCCAGTTCGAATGGCAGATCGGCCCTGCGGGCACGGTGGCGTCTTATGAACAGTTCAGCGAACTGAAAGTGCCGGTCTATACCGCACCGGCAGACTGCGCGAAAGATAACGAAGATGGCGGTGACGGCGTGCGCAAAGGCATGTTTGATATCGCAATGGTCTATCAGGAAGTGGCCGACTTAGCGAGGATCTTCGACGTTCAGGATAAGGGCGAAGAACTGATTGCCAGCCTCAAAGCACGTGAAACGGCAGCGAAGAACAAAATCGCCGGGATGGACAACAGCGTCTCCGCCGTTTTCTGGTTCTCCAGCGCCGACCTGCAATTGGATCCGTATGTCGCCGGGAAATTAGGGCCTGCTGCCTGGATTGCGCAGACCCTGGGTATCAAAAACATCATTGATTCCGCAGAGGAGTGGCCAACGGTCGGTTGGGAAACCATCGCCAAAGCCCAACCGACAGTGATTGTGCTGGGGGAAATGAGTCGTCGACGTTTCCCGGCCGATGACTGGCAGGTGAAAATGGATTATTTGAAATCCGACCCGGTCACCCAGTTGATCCCCGCCGTAAAAGCCGATCATTTACCAGTGATTGATGTACAGACCATGAATGCCGGAATCAGAACGATTGACGGTGTTGAAAAACTGGCTGACGCCCTGGTTGAGTATGGCTTAGCGCATCCACAAGCCGCGCATTAACCCTCGTTTCGCGCCAGTTCCTGACGGGGCCGGCGCGTGTTATGCACTCCAAACGCAGGTTACTATGAGCGATTTACGCAGGACGCGTCACGCCGTTAGTCGGCTGGCGGTCAATGTTTGTGGCCATGCCCTCTGGGTTAGCGTGCTGATGTGTGGCGTCCTGCTGGCAGGGATCGCCATTGGCGAGACGTTTATTCCCTGGCAGCACGTATTCAACACGCTGGCAAACCATCTGTTTGATACCGATTATCCGGTTGATGCGCTGGATGCCGGGATTGTCTGGAACTATCGCCTGACCCGTGCGCTGGTCTCCGCCAGTTGTGGCGCCTGCCTGGCCGTGTCGGGCGTGGTTTTACAGTCGTTACTGCGCAATGCGCTTGCCGAGCCGTATCTGCTGGGCATTTCCGCAGGCGCATCAACCGGTGCGGTGCTGGTTGCGCTGACCGGACTGGGCGCCGGGATGATCAGCATGTCGTTCGGCGCATTTGTCGGTGCCTTGACTGCCTTTTTGTTTGTGGCCCTTCTGGCGGTAGCGGCAGGCGGCAAACAAGGCGGTGGGGTGACGACGCAAATCATTCTCGCTGGCATTGCCAGTTCCCAGTTATTCAATGCGCTGACCTCGCTGATCATCACCCGTTCAGCTAACGCGGAACAGGCACGCGGCATTATGTTCTGGTTACTCGGGAATCTGAGCGGCGTCCGCTGGCCGGATGTGGTGCTGGCGATCCCCACAGCGTTAGTTGGCGTTGCGATATGCTTCTGTTATGCCCGCCATCTGGATGCCTTCTCTTTTGGCGCGGAGTCCGCCGCCTCACTGGGGATTCCGGTAAAACGCACACGTGGCGTGCTGATTGCCGCCGTAACGGGTATGACGGCCATTATGGTCTCCATCGTCGGCGCTATTGGCTTTGTGGGACTGGTGATCCCTCACGCCGCCCGTCTGCTGGTAGGCAATCAGCACCATCGTTTGCTGCCTGTCAGCGCGCTGATCGGCGCCATTTTCCTGATCGTCGCCGATGTTATCTCCCGCACGCTTCTCCCCGGACAAGTTCTGCCTATCGGCGTTATTACGGCCCTGGTCGGTGCGCCCGCGTTCTCCATCATCCTGATCAGAGGAAACCCGACCAAATGACCGTCAATCCTGTACCGACTCCGGTTGCCATCCGCGACGCGATAATTCAGGCGAAAAGTCTGCACTGGCAGGTGAAAGGCAAAGTGATCGTCAATGACGTCTCACTCAGCGTGGCGCCGGGTGAGTTTGTCGGCATTATCGGCCCCAATGGTTCCGGGAAAACGTCGCTGATTTCATTGCTGGCCGGTCTGCTGAAGCCCACCGCCGGTCACATCCTGTTGCAGCAAAAAGCGCTGCATCGCTATTCACGTCGTCAACTGGCGCAGCAGGTCGCGCTGGTTGAGCAGCAGGCAGAAACCAGTGAGCGCCTGACCGCGATACAGGCCGTCTCGCTGGGGCGAACCCCGTGGCTGAGCCTACTGAATCCGTGGTCGGACAACGATGACGATATCGTCCAGACCATGCTGGAGAAAGTCGATCTTCAGCATCTTCGCCATCGCTGCTGGCACACCTTTTCCGGCGGCGAAAAACAACGCCTGCATATTGCCCGCGCGCTCGCTCAGCAGCCACAACTGCTACTGATGGACGAGCCCACTAATCACCTCGACATTCAACATCAGATTGGCCTTCTCAGTCTGGTGAAACGCGAAAAACTGACGGTTGTCGCCGCTCTCCACGATCTCAATCATGCGGCCATGTTCTGCGATCGCATCATCGTGATGAACGCCGGTCGTCTGGAAATGCAGGGCCGTCCCTGCACCATTTTCACCCGCGAGAATCTCCGCGCCTGGTTTGGCATTGACGCCATCGTCGAGCGCGATCGCCATGGTGCGAACTGTTTTATTCGTTATCAAAGACCTGAAGAAACCTAAGGAAGCCCCCCATGAACTCTCTGAAAAAGAGCCTGAACGTATTGTGTTTGCTGGTCCTTACCGCTTCTGCCTTCGCGCAAACCCACGAAGTACTGATGAAGAATCGCGGTTCAGCAGGCCCCATGGTCTATGAGCCAGACTACCTGGAGATTCAGCCTGGTGATACGGTGAAATTTATCCGCAAACATAAGAGTCACAACGCAGCCTCGATTGCTGAACTCTCGCCTGCGGGCTACCCGGGATTTATCGGCAAAATCGATGAGGAGATCGCAGTGAAGTATGACAACGCGGGCTTCTACGGCATTAAATGCACCCCGCATTATGCGCAAGGGATGGTCATGCTGATTAAAGTCGGCAACGCCACCCTGCCGGACAGCTATCGCGCGTTTACGGCCCCCGGGATCGCTAATAAGCGCTTTCAGGATATCTATTCGCGTATTGATAAACAGTAAGGGAGAGCGCTGTGGTGGTGGAGAACAAACAGCCGGATAAAGACATTCAGCAGCAACGACGCAACTGCCTGTGCAAATTGACAAAATTTGTTGGCGCAGCGGGAGTGACCGCCGCCGTCTGGCCGTTAATTTCCGCATTAGGTCCGGACGAAACAACGCGCGGAGAAAATGAGCCGATAGACGTCTCGCTGGCGGGGATCGCCGCAGGACAAACCCTCAGACGCATCTGGCAAGGGAAGCTGATCCTCATCCATCATCGCACGCCGGAAGAGATCGTCGCGGCCCGCACGGGTGACCACAGCACGCTTGTCGATCCGCAATCGGACAGCGAACGGGTCGCGTCTGACTATCCGCAGTGGCTGGTTGTTCAGGGGTATTGTCCGCATGCCGGCTGTGTTCCCAATACCAGACCCGGTGGACAGGGCTGGATTTGCCCGTGTCACGGTTCGGAGTTTGATACGTCCGGACGGGTCACCCGCGGCCCCGCAACCACTAATCTGGCCGTTCCTGAGTTTGCCTTTCATCCTGATGGTCTGACCGTGCGTATAGGCGCTAAGGACGTGTGAGATGATCCGCTGGCGCATTCCTTTCCCGCGCTCCATCGCCGGTGTATGGCTGTTTGCCGTTGGTGCGATCCTGCTGGTGATGCTGGGAATACAGATCCTGACCGGTATCGTGCTGGCGATGTTTTACGTCCCGACGACATCGCTGGCGTTTGATTCCATCATCCACATCATGCGCGCGGTCAGTCACGGAGAGTTGCTGCGCAATATGCACGCCATCGGCGCATCGCTGTTTTTCTTTGCCTGCTATTTGCATATTTTCCGTGGCATGTATTACAGCGTCTACCGCAGACCGTATGTGACGATGTGGATGGTTAGCGTCACGTTGTACGTGCTGCTGATGATCACCGCGTTTCTTGGCTACAGCCTGATTTGGGGGCAAAAGAGCTACTGGGCAGCGACGGTGATCACCAGTTTCGCCCGCGCTATTCCGGTAGTGGGCGACGGGTTGTATACCTTGCTGGTAGGCGGCTATGCGCCTGGCACCTCCACGCTTGGGCGCTTTTACGTCCTGCACTTTATTCTTCCCGTTGTGGTCGTGGTGATGACGATTTTCCACGTCCGTACGGTACAGTCGGCCTTTGCTCACGCGATGAAACGGGCCTTCAGTGAGAAAGCGTCTCGTCGTCTGCTCTTCGATTACCGAATCACGGATGCAGATGCTATTAAAATCACGTTATTCCTGATGCTGTTCACCTGGTTTTTGTTCTTCGCGCCGCACTATCTGAGCAGCGCGGATAACTTCATCCCGGCGGATCCCACGGTGACTCCGGCGATTGTTGCCCCGGAGTGGTACTTTCTCCCCTTCTTTTCCATTCTGCGCTGCTTCCCGAACGAACTCGTCGGGCTGGTGGCGATGTGCGGCGCGGTGCTGATCTTCTATTTTCTGCCGTGGCTGGATACCTCCCGCGCACGTTTTCGTCACTACAGCAAATGGGTGAAATGGGGTTTCTGGCTGTGGGTGCTGAACGTCTGTTTTCTTGGGTGGCTGGGATCAAAAGCCCTGGTTGGCCCCGATCTGACGGAGGGCATTCGTAATGAAGAGGGATGGATCCGCGCGGTCTCGCAACTGTCGACAATCGGCTATTTCGCCTGGTTTTTACTGGTGCTGCCCTGTCGTCGTTTTCTGGAAAAGCAGGACTGAAGATGATGAGACAATTACTCAGATGCAGCATGCTGTGGGTGGTACTCTGCGCGATGAGCCCCACATTCGCGCAAGAGCCTGTTCCCACGCGCCAGGAGTGGAGCTTCAGCGGTCTCTCCGGAAAATATGATAAGGCGCAATTGCGACGCGGTTTGCAGGTCTATGAAGAGAAGTGTCGGGCCTGTCACGGCATGAAATACCTGACGTTTCGCACGCTGACCAAACCCGGCGGCCCGGAACTAACGACAGAAGACGCGAAAAATCTCGCCAGCGGCTATGTCTTTCCGATTATTCAGGATGACGGTCAACCCGGTGAGCGGGACGGCACCCTGAACGACAGCTTTATTTCGCCTTATCTCAACGATCAGGAAGCGAGACACCTGAATAACGGCGCCCTGCCCGTGGATTTAAGTTATATCGTTCGCGCCCGAACCTACGATCGCGGCTTTCCGCAATTTCTGCTGGACGCGTTTATTCCCTACACTGAGCAAGGCGCGGATTACCTCTTCGCGCTCTTAACCGGTTATCTGCCTGATGACCCAGAACTGAAGGCGAATCGTTATTATCCTGGTGGGGTGATTAACATGCCAAAACCGCTGGCGGACGGCGAAATCGAATGGCAGTCAGAATCGCATGTCGCGCAAACTGAAGAACAATACGCACGGGATGTCACCGCCTTTCTGACCTGGGCGGCCGATCCCGACCTGACGGCGAGAAAACATCAGGGAATGTACGTCATGGGGTATCTCGCCATCATGCTGGCGTTATTATGGATGATGCTGCGGATGAAAAGACGCGCACAACAATAACGCGAGAAAGAAATCGCAAACCGTGACCAGTCAGCCTGATGCTGGCTGGTCATTATCTTGCAGGGAACGTTAACTGTGACGACGATTATCGTTACGGCGGCAACGTTTGTCGTAATGGCGCACCCACCAGTAGCGGTCGCTGACTTGTTCATGCCCCCCTACGCGGGCACCCGCCAGCCACAAAATGGCGCCGACGAAGATACTGAGCACTGCACCATGTGCGAAAAATTGTGGCAGGTTAAATTGCGGCAACTGGTTTAAAATGGAGTAACCCACACCAACCACCATAACCACTAACCCCAAACCCATGAGCACATTACCGAGTAACGAAGCGTTTTTGCGTTTCATGTGTCACCTCCGGAACTTTTGGGTTGCTTCAGGGAATACCCCTAATCCATATGTGTAAAGTATAGACAACACACCACTTTGGTAGTGCGCCTGCGATCACAATTACACCCCATTATTCAACAAATCTTTACAAATAAGCCTCTGAACACCTTGACTTTCCAATAATCAATACAGGCAATTATTCAGTTTCCGGGTAAAGTGACACGGTGCTTTGTCAAGCGGGGCGACAGACAGTAAACTACGCGCCAGTTATTGAAACACTCAGGATAAAAACGTGACGATTAAACTGATTGTCGGCCTGGCGAACCCCGGCGCTGAATATGCAGCCACCCGACATAATGCGGGCGCATGGTACGTCGATTTACTGGCAGAGCGGTTGCGTGCTCCTCTGCGCGAAGAGCCGAAATTCTTTGGCTACACCTCCAGAGTCAGTCTGGAAGGTGAAGATGTCCGTTTATTAGTTCCCACCACGTTTATGAATCTGAGCGGCAAAGCGGTCGGCGCAATGGCGAGTTTTTATCGCATCAATCCCGACGAAATTTTAGTGGCCCACGATGAACTGGATCTTCCCCCTGGCGTGGCAAAATTTAAACTCGGCGGAGGTCATGGCGGACACAACGGGCTGAAAGACATTATCAGCAAGCTCGGCAATAACCCTAACTTTCATCGCTTACGTGTCGGAATCGGTCATCCGGGCGATAAAAATAAAGTTGTCGGCTTTGTATTAGGCAAACCGCCTGTTTCAGAACAGAAGTTAATTGACGACGCGATTGACGAAGCGGCGCGTTGCACTGAGGTATGGTTCAAAGACGGTTTGACCAAAGCAACGAATCGATTGCACGCCTTTAAAGCGCAATAAGCAGTGATGTGCGGCATTTTTGCCGTACGCTGTGTATAATAGGCAAAGTTATTTCCATTTCTACAATCTGTTTTCTACAACAGGTTGATTATTAAGATATTAAGGTGATTTAAATCATGGGATTCAAATGCGGTATCGTCGGTTTGCCCAACGTCGGGAAATCTACCCTGTTCAACGCGCTGACCAAAGCCGGTATTGAAGCGGCAAACTTCCCATTCTGTACGATTGAGCCGAATACCGGCGTCGTGCCGATGCCCGACCCGCGTCTGGAGCAGCTGGCTGAGATCGTTAAACCGCAGCGTATCCTGCCGACCACAATGGAATTTGTTGATATTGCCGGTCTGGTAAAAGGCGCGTCCAAAGGTGAAGGTCTGGGTAACCAGTTCCTGACCAACATTCGTGAAACCGAAGCGATTGGCCACGTGGTGCGCTGCTTTGAAAACGACAACATTATTCACGTTTCGGGCAAAGTGAACCCGGCGGAAGATATCGACGTGATCAACACCGAGCTGGCGCTGGCGGATCTCGATACCTGCGAACGCGCTATTCACCGCGTACAGAAGAAAGCCAAAGGCGGCGATAAAGACGCAAAAGCCGAGCTGGCCGCGCTGGAAAAATGCCTGCCGCAACTCTCTGAAGCTGGCATGCTGCGTTCTCTGGATCTGACTGACGAAGATAAAGCGGCGATCCGCTACCTGAGCTTCCTGACGCTGAAACCGACCATGTATATCGCCAACGTGAACGAAGACGGTTTCGAAAACAACCCGTATCTCGATCAGGTACGTGAAATTGCCGCGAAGGAAGGTTCCGTCGTGGTTCCGGTGTGCGCCGCCGTTGAAGCGGACATCGCTGAACTCGACGATGACGAGCGCGACGAGTTCATGCAGGAACTGGGGCTGGAAGAACCGGGCCTGAACCGCGTGATCCGTGCTGGTTACAAGCTGCTGAACCTGCAGACCTACTTCACCGCTGGTGTGAAGGAAGTGCGTGCATGGACCATTCCTGTCGGCGCCACCGCACCGCAGGCGGCAGGTAAAATCCATACCGATTTTGAGAAAGGCTTTATCCGCGCACAGACGATCGCGTTTGACGACTTCATCACCTACAAAGGTGAACAAGGCGCGAAAGAAGCCGGTAAAATGCGTGCTGAAGGGAAAGATTACATCGTTAAAGATGGCGATGTGATGAACTTCCTGTTCAACGTCTAATTCGTTTCTGTTGTCTCATGAGATTTCGCTGAATCTCATGAGAATCACAAAAAACTATAAAATCCACGCAATTGCGTGGATTTTTCGTATTAGGGTGCTCAGAACGTTTCCCAGTTGTCTGTTTCTGAAGCTATCTTTTTGGACACTACATATTTTTCGCCATTATTCCTCTCCCTCGGGCGACTAACACGTTTTTCTGAGGTCATGTTTACTGGTTGTATTCCTTCCTCATTCAAACTGAACACGCTCACCATATCCTGGAGTACACGAGACTGCTCCTGCATTGAAGAGGCAGCTGCAGCTGACTCTTCAACGAGCGCGGCATTTTGCTGTGTGGTGGTATCAATCTGTCCCATCGCACTGTTGATTTGGGCAATCCCATCACTCTGCTCCCGACTCGCTTGTGCGATTTCCTCAATCAGTTGAGTCATGTTCTGGACGTTGGAAACAATTCCCATCATGCCAGCATCTGCTTTTTCAACCAGATTGCGGCCAGAGGCAATACGGGAGACAGAATCATCGATCAATTCCTTAATTTCACGGGCAGCTGACGCACTGCGTTGTGCCAGTGTTCGGACTTCTCCAGCCACCACAGCAAAACCACGTCCGGATTCACCCGCTCGCGCAGCTTCTACTGCTGCATTCAGCGCCAGAATATTGGTCTGGAAGGCTATACCATCAATAACCTGGATGATGTCCGCCATTTTTGATGAGGAATCGTAAATTTCCTGCATCCGGGAAGACACTTCACTCATAACGGCGCCATTCTGTTTCACGACAGAAGCTGTCTCACTCACGTAACGATGCGCCTGCGCCGTGTTTGCTGCAGTATTGTTAATAGTTGCCGTCAGCTCTTCCAGCGTCGAGGCAGTCTCTTCTACCCCTGCCGCTTGCTCTTCCGTGCGAGAGGCCAGATCGGTGTTACCACTATTAATTTCAGCCGCGGCTAACGCAATGCTGTCGGCCCCTTCACGAACCTTGCGTACCGTATTACGCAGACTCTCTGTCATTTCCCTCAGGGAGAGCATCAGTTGTCCAGGCTGGTCTCGGGATTCCACTTTGACGTCGATACCCAGATTACCGGACGCCACTTCCCGAGCCACATTAACGGCTGACAGCAATGGGCGAGTTATCCCACGTGTGATAAACCACGCTAACAGACTGCCGACGACAATAGCGATGACGCCAAGAACAATCAGAGCCTGAATTGCCGCCGAGCCATTCTCCTGAATGGACCCACTGGCTTCATCAATTTGTGCTTTATCGTAATTTTCCAGTGCTTTTACGCTGCCGGAATAGACCTCCATGGCGGGAATGAGTTTCTGGCGAATAAATGCATTGGTGGCATCACCATTCCCTTGTTCACTGATGCGAATCGCCTCATTGCGGATATCGATGTACAGCTTTCTTTTATCTCCCACGGTCGCCAGGAGTGACTTACCCGTATCAGAGACAATTAATTCTGCCAGTTCCTTCTGAATGGCACTCACCCGCTCTGACATTACCTTCATCTTTGACTGGGCAAATTTTTTAATTCCATCATCAGAGGAAGTCAGTACAGATAGCCCCATCGCACCATTATAGTCAATTGCCGCCCCCCACGCCCCCGTGAGTCGCTCCAGCACCAGCAACCTGTCCGTAATAGCATGGGTTTCTTTCAATATGCCATTTAATTTAACGATCCCCGTTACAGCCATAATAACGACAAGGGTGAGAACAATACTGAAGCCAACTCCCATTCGGGTACCAACACCAAAATCATTTATTTTCATTTGCTATCTCATACAAAAAAAGTCACCTTTTCCCTGCCACCCGTTGAAAAAACCAGAACAATGCCGGGAGCGTTCGACTTAAGGGCGGAGTCAAGCTAACATATTGAAATTGATCATGTTTTAAACATGTGCCAGCGTATCTATCGGCAGAAAGGGAGAGGACTTTAACGTGACCATTCTCTTAGAAAAACATTGACATTGTGAAACGAGACAGGAAATCGCGTGTAAAACAAACCGTATCATGTTGTTTTTTAATTGAAAAAGACAACTCAATTTTTATCGCATAATTTCATACCGGAAACAAAAGAATAAAAAAACAACAACCGATTCCATATTAATCTAATGATACCCCCTCAACCCACTTCCATTAATTGCATCGAAAATAGTTAACATTGATACTAACGTATTCCGATAAAAAGAAAACACCACTATTCTTAAACGACAGGCTTTAATCCATTGAAAGTTTCAGAAAGGATAGACTGATATTTTTACTCCACAGACCTGAATTGATGATATTTTGCCCCCCTACGTATAGCGTACATTTGGTGTTATAAGTGAACGCAGATTCGGCGATATTGTTCAGGCAAAGAAACTCACCACTGAATATGAGTATGGCTATAACGAATACAAACCACGTTCAGCACAGAATTATTTGACGTCACCTGGGTTTATAACAATGTGTAAAACAGGGTTTCACTCCTTTGGTTCGATAACATCGTTTCAGTGTCTGATTCTCTGGACTGAGATCCCAGGCTGTTCGTCTGGCATGTCAGGTCAAATGTTGACTGCTTCAAAAAAATTACCGTTTTTGTTATATTGATGCTTACTGATTATCCACCTCCGCGGTGCCAAAAAGAACAAGATTCACCGCAACCCAGGACAATAAAATGTTAGATTACCGCTTCCCGACAGCTTTGCAGATGGTTCTCAGCGTAGCGATGGCGGAGCAATCGGGTGAACGTTCGACAAGTGCAATTCTGGCCTATGGTCTGGAAGCAAATCCGAGCTTTATTCGCAAATTAATGGTTCCGCTCACGCGAGACGGTATCATCGTCTCAACGCTTGGCCGCAACGGTTCTATTCATCTTGGTCGCCCGGCGGAAGAGATCACCCTGCGTGATATCTACCTTTCTGTTATTGAAGATAAAAAGCTATGGGCATCGCGTCCTGACGTACCGGCTCGCTGCGTGGTCAGCGCCAACGCTTGCTGGTACTTCAAATCTATCGCCGATGAAGCGGAGCAAGCTTCGTTAGAGGTATTAGCTCGCCATACCGTGGCAAGCGCGCTGGAGAAGGTCAAAAAAGCCGATACCAGCGGGTGCGATCCGGTCCCTGAGATTGATACCCAGTCTAAAAAAGCGCATTAATTATTTCCTTAACCGCAAAAAACCGCCTTAACGGTGAAGGCGGTTTTATGTTATGTGCAATTCCTTAAGAAACCGGCAAAACATCCCTTATCGGTTTACCGCGCGTAACGAACTTACGCAGCGTCACGTAAAACACCGGCGTCAGGAACAGACCAAACAGCGTCACGCCCAGCATCCCGGAGAAGACCGTGATCCCGGTGACGCCGCGCACTTCTGCGCCCGCGCCGTGGCCGAGGATCAGCGGAATAGTCCCGGCAATAAAGGCGATGGAGGTCATCACAATCGGACGTAAACGCAGGCGGCACGCCTCCAGCGCGGCTTCCATAATGCCTTTGCCCTGAATTTCCAGCTCGCGGGCAAACTCCACGATAAGAATCGCGTTTTTACAGGCCAGCCCCATCAGCACCACCAGTCCCACCTGCACGAACACGTTGTTATCACCCCCGGTCAGCCAGACGCCAAACAGCGCGGAGAGCATGGTCATCGGGACGATAAGGATCACCGCCAGCGGCAGCGTCCAGCTTTCATACAGCGCCGCCAGGACCAGGAACGCCAGCAGCACCGCGACCGGGAAGACGATCAGCGCCGTGTTGCCCTGGGTGGCCTGCTGGAAGCTCAGATCCGTCCATTCAATGTTCATCCCGTTCGGCAGGATCTGCTTAGACATCGCGTCCAGCTGCGTCATCGCCTGCGCAGACGAGAGCACGCGCGGGTCGGCATCGCCAATCAGATCCGCCGCCGGGTAGCCGTTGTAGCGGATTACCGGATCCGGCCCGTAGGTGGTCGTGATTTTCACCATACTGCCAATTGGCACCATTTCGCCCTGGCTATTACGGGTGCGTAAATTGGCTATGTCTTCCACGCTGTCGCGGAACTGCCCGTCAGCCTGCGCCATCACGCGCCAGGTACGGCCGAACTGGTTGAAGTCATTCACGTACGACGAGCCCAGATAGGTTTGCAGCGTACCGAAAAGGTCGGTCAGCAACACGCCCTGCGCTTTCGCCTTATCACGATCGACCTGTACATCCAACTGCGGAACGTTAGCCTGATAAGTTGAGATCGGAAAATGCATTCCCGGCGTCTGCATAATCGCCCCGGACATGGTATTCACCGCGTTTTGCAGCGCGCCATAACCCAGACCTGCGCGATCCTGAATATACAGCGAATACCCGGAGCCCTGCCCCAACCCTAATATCGGCGGCGGCAGAATGGAGAAGCCAAAACCTTCCTGAATTTGCGCAATTTTCGTGTTGATCTCCGCATTTATTTCCGCCGCAGAATGTTTACGCTGGTCGAACGGCTTCAGGCCAAAAAAGACGGTCCCGGTATTCGGCGTGTTGGTGAACTGCAGCGCGTTCAGCCCCGGGAACGCAACCGCATAGTCCACGCCTTCGGTATTCATCCCGATTTCGCTCATTTTGCGGATCACCGCGTCGGTGCGCGCCAGCGACGAACCTTCCGGCATTTTCACGCCGCCAATCAGATACAGCTTATCCTGCGTCGGGATAAACCCGCCGGGCACCGCTTTAAACATGACGCCTGCGGCACAAAGCAGCAGCAGATACACCGCAAATACCGCGCCGCGTCGTCCCAGCGTTTTGCCCACCAGCCCCTGATAGCCGTTTGAACTGCGGTGGAAAAAGCGGTTAAACGGACGGAAAATCCAGCCGAACAGACGATCGATTAGCCGGGTCGGGAAATCTTTCGGCGCGCCGTGCGGTTTTAACAGCAGTGCCGCCAGTGCCGGAGAGAGCGTCAGCGAGTTAATGGCAGAGATGACCGTGGAAATCGCGATCGTCACCGCAAACTGCTTGTAGAACTGCCCGGTGACGCCCGAGAGAAACGCCATCGGCACAAACACCGCACACAGCACCAGCGCAATCGCGATAATCGGCCCGGACACTTCTCGCATCGCCTGGTGAGCTGCCGCAAGAGGCGCAAGCCCCTCTTCAATGTTTCGCTCGACGTTTTCCACCACCACGATGGCGTCGTCCACCACGATACCGATGGCTAATACCAACCCGAACAAACTCAGGGTATTCAGCGAGAAGCCCAGCAGGTAGAGAATGCTGAAAGTACCCACCACCGAAACCGGCACCGCGATCAGCGGAATAATCGACGCGCGCCAGGTTTGCAGGAACAGGATCACCACCAGCACCACCAGCACCACCGCTTCCAGTAGCGTTTTCACCACCGCACGAATCGAATCACGTACAAAGACCGTCGGATCGTAAGGTGCCGCCCACTTCATATCTGCCGGGAAGCGCGTGGACAGTTCGTCCATTTTCGCGCGTACCGCGTTAGACAAATCAATGGCGTTCGCCCCCGGCGACTGGAAGATACCAATCCCGACCGCGTCTTTATTGTTCAACTGGGAACGCAGCGCATAGCTGCCGGACCCCATTTCGATACGCGCCACGTCGCGCAGGCGGACGACCGTACCGTCCTGCGTCGTTTTCAGGACAATATTGCCAAACTCTTCTTCTGTATGCAGACGGCCCTGGGCGTTAATGGAGATCAGAAAATCGCTCTCTTTCGGCAGCGGCTCGGCACCAAGCTGCCCGGCGGACACCTGTATGTTTTGCTCCTGCATCGCTGTCACCACATCCGACGCGGTCAGCCCGCGCGCCGCCACCTTGTTGGGATCCAGCCAGATGCGCATCGCGTATTCACCCGAGCCGAAAATCTGGATCTGGCCGACGCCCGGCAGGCGCGCCAGCTCGTCCTTCACCTTCAGCGTGGCGTAGTTACGCATATACAGGGAGTCGTACTTACCGTTGGGCGAAAACAGATGCACCACCAGCGTCAGCGTCGGGGACTGTTTCTGGGTGGTAATGCCCAAACGCCGCACGTCTTCCGGCAGACGCGCTTCGGCCTGCGCAACGCGGTTTTGCACCTGAACCTGCGCCTGATCCGGGTCGGTTCCCGGACGGAAGGTGACGGTGGTCACCAGCACGCCGTCGGAGCCCGCGACGGACTTCATGTACATCATGTTCTCAACGCCGTTGATCGCCTCTTCCAGCGGCGTCGCCACGGTCTCGGCAATCACTTTCGGGTTGGCGCCGGGGTATTCCGCGCGCACCTGCACGCTTGGCGGCACGACGTCAGGATATTCGCTCACCGGCAGCAGCGGGATGGCGATTAACCCGGTGATAAAAATCAGAATCGACAGGACGGCGGCAAAAATCGGCCTGTCGATGAAAAAGCGGGAAAAGTCCATGGGTTGGATTCTCAGGTCAAGGGATCAGTTGAGGGCGCTGCTGGCGGTCATGGCAACGGTTTTGGCGTTAACCGGCATACCCGGCATAAACACTTTTTGTAAGCCCTCGACGATGACTCTGTCGCCAGGGTTCAGTCCCTGCTGCACGATGCGTAAGCCGGCGGCGAGACGCCCCGGCGTAATATCACGACGCTGTGCTTTACCCTCTTTATCCACGATATACACGTACTTACGATCCTGATCGGTCAGCACCGCTTTGTCGTCAATCAGCGTGGCTTTGAATTCCGCGCTACCCGGCAGGCGTACGCGGGCAAAAAGTCCCGGTGTGAACTGACGCTGCGCGTTATCCAGCAGCGCGCGCATACGGATGGTGCCGGTACTCGGCGTCAGCTGGTTATCCAGGAAGTCCACTTTGCCCTGATGGGGATAGCCCTCCTCGCCCGTCAGGCCAATCTCAACCGGCAGCGCCGTGTGATGGCTGGACGCCCCCTGCCCGCTACGGGCCAGATTTTGATAGTGGAGATAGGTTGACTCGTCCACGTCAAAATAGACGTAAACCGTCTTCTGCGAGACCACCGTGGTGAGGACGCTGGCGCTGTCGCCCGCAGTCACCAGGTTCCCGCTGGTGATCAGCGCCCGGCTGGCGCGACCGTCAATAGGCGCGGTGACTTTGGTGAAGTCCAGATTCAGCTGCGCGGCGTCAACCGCCGCCTGCGCAGCGCGAATATCGGCCTGCGCCTGGGTGGCAGCCGAACGGCGCTGCTCCCACTCTTCGCGGGATACCACATTCGTGTTGACCAGTTTATCGGTGCGGTTTGCCTCACTTCGCGCCAGGCTTGCCTGCGTTTTAGCTCTTGCCAGGTTCGCCTGCGCCTGTTCCAGCGCCGCGCGATAGGTTCGGTCATCAATCGTGAACAGCACCTCGCCCTTTTTCACTTCCTGACCGTCGGTGTAATTCACTTTATCAATGTAACCAGAGACGCGGGGGCGTAGCTGGACGCTCTCCACCGCTTCAATCCGACCGTTAAAGCTATCCCACTGGCTAATGGATTTTACGACCACGTCAGCAGCACTGACGGCGGGCGCAGGCGGCGCGGCGTTTTGCGCGACGCTGTTATCACATCCGACAAGCAACATAGAGAGCAACATCACCCCCAGCGCGCTCGGATAAACGTTACCCCAGGTTTTTTGCAGGCTCATTATTTTTATTCCGGTATTGGTAGCCGCCGGGCAAGACGCTGCGGGAGACGCCGCGCCACCTCCTTTGTCCGGTAGCTGACTTAAGGCCATTTGTGTCGTTCATCGCCACAAAACTGTAACAGTTGCAAATACACTATCGCGGCGATTGTAGGAAGGCGCTTAACTAAGTGCAAGAATAATTGTTGCACTTTATGTGCTATTTGAGCGGATGTGAAAAGACCTGTTTCAGGCAGGGATTTAAATGTAACAATAAAACTTGCAATTATTTTCAAAAGGAGCCACCTTTAAATGCAACAGATAAAGATGCTTTTTGATACGCAGCCCGGGGGAAGCGAGATGAACACTGGCGCATTTATTCACGATTTACTCGACTGGATCAATAACAACCTTGATAACCGCCTGGACATCGACACCGTTTCCAGACGAGCCGGTTATTCGAAATGGCACCTTCAGCGCATCTTCAAAGAACATACGGGTTATCCCATCGCCGGGTATATTCGCGCGCAAAAGCTGCGAAAATCGGTTGAACGCTTAACCCACAGCGACGAACCGATTTTGAACGTGGCGATCGCGTTGGGCTTTGACTCTCAGCAGTCATTCAACCGCAGCTTCAAGCGTCAGTATGGTCAGGCCCCCGGCGCATGGCGCCGCAATGCCGGTTGCCCGTTGAGTAAACGCCAATGTCAGTAATGCCTCTGTCGTGGGTCAGGGTCACTGCGAATACCTCTACGCCAGCCTGATGAATTGATTGACCCTCTCTTCGCCGCTTATTGTCACGACTCACCGCCCGTTTACTGGCGGTCAGAGGCGGGACAGTCTCTGCGGCAGGGATAAGACCGCTTCCATCTGCGTCTGTGCTGTTGACTTATTCTGTAAAAAGATTACTTTTCAGGACATGAAGAAGATACTCATCATTGTCCCCGATGGCGGTATGCTGTTTGAATCCGCTGGTATTGCCGACATTCTGATGCAGGCCAATCGCCTGCATCCGGAAGGTGCTACGGACATCTGTTACCAGGTGCAGTTAGCAACAACTCAACCGCATCAGGTGATCCATGGTCAGTCTGGTTTAAATTTACTGGCAGATCATCGCCTGCATGAAATTGACCCTCGTGAGCCTCTGGATACCATCATTATCACCGGCAGAGGTCAAAATCCGCAGGAAGGGATTGCAGTGGTTGACTGGCTGCGCCTTGCCGCTCCCCATGCCCGCCGCATTGCATCCATTTGCGGCGGCGCGATGCTGCTGGCGCAAACCGGACTGCTGGACGGCAGACGAGCCACCACCCACTGGAAGCTACTGGAAACTATGCAGGCAGAATTCCCTCAGGTGCGCGTCGAAGGCGGTCCGCTCTACATTCAGGACGAACACATCTGGACGTCAGGCGGAGTCAGTTCCGGCTTTGACCTGACGCTTGCCCTGGTTGAAGAGGACTACGGCTTCAGTCTGGCACGCGACATCGCTCAGGACTTCGTCATGTACCTGCGCCGACCCGGAGGCCAGTTGCAGTTTAGCCGCTACAACCTTCAGCAGAGCAGTACCCAGGGCCCCATTAGCGATCTACAGGCCTGGCTGCTCGAAAACCTCACCGCCGACCTGAGTGTGGATAAACTGGCGGCAAAAGTCGCCATGAGCCCGCGTAATTTCACCCGCGTGTTTACCCGGGAAACCGGCGCTTCGCCGGCCCGTTACGTCGCCGAAGCTCGTCTGGCTGCTGCACGACAGCGTCTGGAGCAGACCAACGAGACGCTGGATCGTATCGCTGAACAAACGGGATTTGGCAGCAGCATTAACCTACGGCGACTGTTTGAAAAACAGCTCCAGCTCACCCCGGGAGAATATCGTCAGCGCTTTCACTGTCGTAAAATGGCGTAAAGTGATCCTTTTTTGTCATTTACGCCAACTGATGACCGACCTACATTACCTTCAGAGACAACAGATAAGGAGTTAATCATGGTAAAGGTCGGTATTAACGGTTTTGGCCGTATCGGACGCAACGTACTGCGTGCAGCGCTGGGTAACCCGGATATTCAGATTGTGGCAATCAACGATCTGACAGACAGTAAGACACTGGCGCATCTGCTGAAATACGATTCGCTGCTCGGAAAACTCGATGCCGACGTCACCGCCGGTGAAGGGCAGCTTGTCGTTGACGGTAAACCCATTACCGTGTTCAGCGAACGCGACCCCGCCAACATCCCATGGCGTCAAAGCGAAGTTGATATTGTTATTGAAGCAACCGGCTTCTTCACTGACCGTGACAAAGCAGCGGTGCATATCCACAGCGGTGGTGCAAAGCGCGTGATTATCTCCGCCCCCGGTAAAAACGAAGATTTAACCATCGTGATGGGCGTTAACGATGGCCTCTACTCCCCGGATAAACACGTCGTGGTCAGCAACGGTAGTTGCACCACTAACGGTCTGGCACCTGCCGCGCAGGTTCTGCACCAGCATTTCGGTATTAAGCATGGTCTGATGAACACCACCCACGCCTATACCAACAGTCAGGCGCTGCATGACCAGCCGGAAAAAGACCTTCGTGGCGCTCGCGCCGCCGCACTGTCGATTGTGCCTTACTCCAGCGGTGCCGCGAAGGCGCTTGGCAAAGTCATTCCTGAGCTGGATGGTCGTTTGACCGGTTACTCGCTGCGCGTACCGGTTCCGGTGGTTTCCATTGTCGATCTAACCGTAACGCTTGAGCGGGATGTGACGACGGAAGAGGTCAATAATGCGTTTCGTGAAGCCGCCGCAGCGGGACCACTGAAAGGGATCCTCGGTTACAGCGATGAACCACTCGTCTCAAGCGACTACCAGGGCGACCCGCGTTCTTCCATTATCGACGGCCTGTCGACGCTGGTGATTGGCGGAAATATGGTCAAAATTCTGGCGTGGTATGACAATGAATGGGGATTCTCCAACCGCCTCGTCGACCTGGCACTGTTGATGGCAAGGCGTGAACACTAATCTCCTGCTATCGCCCCCTCAAAAATCCACGCCTGGCGTGGATTTTTAATTGCTGCCGCTTACCTGGCGGTGCAATCTGGGTGAACAGCCCATCAGACGTTTAAAGACTTTACCAAACGCACTGTCAGACTCGTAATCCAACGCGTTGGCAATCAGTACGACGATGTTTCGGTATTTTTCAGACGATCGCAGGCCAACAACATGCGCTAACGCATAGGGTAGTCCATCGACATGCTGCCCACATTTTCTTTGAAATGTTGGGCAAAACTCGTCGCCAGGGGAAATCAATATCACGTCGGCTATGTGCCATGAGCGGACGTTGCTGATAGTAATTAGTACGGGTGTTATTCTACTTCCGGGTTACAGACAGGTTGCCCCGACATGGGATTAAAGGGGTGAGACGGACTCAACAACATGCTGGAAAACGTAAGGATCAGAAAGTAGTTCAAATTCTTCGTCATCCGGGTAGGTGACCGCCACGTGATAGTTTTCTCCAGCAAACGCCTTCACCGACTGGAGATCCTGCCAGTAGGTAGCAAGAAAAAAAAGTTCCCAACCACCCTGCGTTTCTCTGCGAACAAACGCGCCTATGTTTCCTGGGATGCTCTTTGAATGCTCTACTCCTGTTTTCTCCAGATGCATAGCAAAACCATCCGCATGTTCAAGTGGAACGCAGCCGTGCCAGGTTCTTACAATCATTAGTTTTATCTCCTGTTATTGAGAAATATAACCCTATCACCAAAAGGTATTTCATGGTGTAGTTAATAAAGAGTATTTCTTCTGATAGCGAGTTTTCAGGCGCTTCTGACCTTCGTTTATCGTTCATAGCAGACCTGAGGACCAGCCAGTCTATCCTCTGCGAGCCAACAGCAGACGTGAACGTGTTATATAAGGCGAAGGCGGTACTTGCATGAATGCCATTTGAAATGACAACCTTCATAATCCGATCTCTCCTGTGGCCTGCATAATGCCAGACCCAGCATTTTGATAGCTGTTTAGTTAATGCGTTATCGAAAGCCTTTAAAAAGGTATTTTGCCAGGTTAATCACTTTTGTTTCTCTTGTCGTATGTATTATTGCTGCGGTTCAACAATTAAGAATAGGAAAAGAATCAGAAACATTTCGAATATAGTTTATCCATAATATTAACAATTGATAGTATTAAAACAACACTCCATGAAATGGGATATTTTTATTTCTCATAGACGAGAATTTACATATCATGATATAATGTACGAGGAAAAGCACGCAGGTTATTAACCTGTATGCTTTGTGATTAAATTTTCGAGGGGACTATTCCAGTGGGACGTAAATGGGCCAATATTGTTGCTAAAAAAACGGCTAAAGACGGTGCAACATCTAACGTATATGCAAAGTTCGGTGTAGAAATTTATGCCGCGGCTAAACAAGGTGAACCAGACCCTGAATTAAACACATCTTTAAAGTTCGTTATTGAACGTGCAAAACAAGCACAGGTCCCAAAACACGTTATTGATAAAGCCATTGATAAAGCTAAAGGTGGCGGAGATGAAACGTTCGTGCCAGGGCGTTATGAAGGCTTTGGCCCCAATGGTGCAATGGTTATCGCTGAAACGTTAACGTCGAATGTTAACCGTACGATTGCTAATGTCCGCACAATTTTCAATAAAAAAGGCGGCAATATCGGCGCGGCAGGTTCTGTCAGCTATATGTTTGACAATACTGGCGTGATTGTATTTAAAGGAACAGACCCTGACCATATTTTTGAAATTTTGCTTGAAGCTGAAGTTGATGTTCGCGATGTAACCGAAGAAGAAGGAAACATCGTTATTTATACTGAACCTACGGACCTTCACAAAGGAATTGCAGCGCTAAAAGCAGCAGGTATTACTGAATTCTCAACAACAGAATTAGAAATGATTGCTCAATCTGAAGTTGAACTTTCACCAGAAGATTTAGAAATCTTTGAAGGTCTTGTTAATGCCCTTGAAGATGACGATGATGTTCAAAAAGTCTATCATAACGTTGCAAACCTCTAATTAAGAATGAAAGGAATCTGCCATTATGGCAGGTTTTTAACCTTATCACGTTGTTATAACGAAGCATATTTAGCCGGGTATCAGGGATAGTGTCCATCGACCCGTTGGACTCACCGTTCAGAACAGACCCGCCTCCCTGGTACCAGACTGCAGATCGCACAAAGGGCACCCGTCATGGGTACCCTTTGTCGCAACCTACAAAAATCGCCTTCACTCTCCTGCAACAATCCCGCTTATCAGGGACTCAACTTAAAATGAGCCGCGTTGATATGGTACAATTTCATTTTTCGCCACAAGGTGGTGCGGCCAATTTTCAGCAGGCTGGCCATCTCCTGAATCCGCCCACCGGTCACCCTTGCCACATGAATAATGGCGTCTTTCTCAATATCACTGAAAGCGACGCTGGCAGAGAAACGATCGGTCGCGGGTTCTGAGGCACGGTGCTCGTTAAAGAGATATTCCGGCAGATGGTTCAGGTGAATACGCCCGTTGTCACTTCTCAGCGCCGTATTTTCAATGACACTGTTGAGCTCGAAGTCATTCCCCGGCCAGTCGCAGGCAATCAGCGGAGTCAGCACATCGTCATCCATAAACAGGCGGGTCGAAAAGCGTTTTTCCAGGCGACGCAGGCGGTGATTCACCAGCGAAGGAATGCTGTTACGCCGCTGTCGCAGCGGTGGAATCATTATTTCAAAGGCGTGCAACGCGTAATAGAGCTGGCGGCTAAAGCGGTTTTGTTCCACCAGCCGCGCCAGATCTACCGTTGTGGCGGCAATCACTTTCACGTCAACTGGCACCACCCGCCGCGCGTCCAGGCGAGTGATCACCCCTTGTTTAATCACCTGTAACAACGCCGACTGCAGTTCTGGCGCCAGATACTCAATTTTTTCCAGGTACAGCGTACCGCCGTGCGCCAGTTCCAGGCGGCTCAACCGCCCTTCGCTGTCGTCATCCGCCGTACTGGCGATAAAATCCCGTACCTGATCGGCATACAGCTGACAGTTCACCGCAATATACGGGCCTTCTGCCCGTTCGCTGGCATTATGAATAGCCTGACTCAGCAACTCTTTACCCACGCCCTCTTCGCCGCATAACAACACCGGAAAACTGCCCCGCGCCGCCTGACGACCAAAATGAACGATACGCTGGGTCTGCGGATCGTCCTGCGCCATCTGCGCGAAGGTATGGCTTACTTTACCCAATTGACTGGTCATCAACTGGCGCATCTTCTCCACCGGATGCAGCAGCAGAATAAAACTGGTGCCCTGCGTTTCGACAATCGGTTTGAGAGTAATCACGGTATCAATGAACTGATGCTGGCTTTCAAATGTCGCCTCAACATGATGCAGCGGGCGCTGATGGCGGATCGCACGCACCAGCACGCTGGGCAGCGTCAGGAGTTCATTGAGGTTTTTGCCATGGGCAGCCGTCACATCAAGATGCAGTAGCCGTGCCGCCTGAGCATTGATGAATTGCAGACTGCCCTGCGCGTTCCAGGTCATCACGCCGTCATCCATGCTCTCCAGCAAACCGTACAGTTGATTGAGATGACGGTTTGATTCGGCAAGCAGGCTGTCGGTGAGCAGCGAGTTTCCCACTTCACGCGCAATCGCCAGGGTTAATGGCAGATCGGCAGGCGATGCGTGATCTGCCGGACAGCCCAGCGCAATGGATCCTAAGAGGCGTCCATGGTTGTCGAAAACAGGCGTTGAGCAAAAACACCACGCACCGAGCGCATGTTTAAAATGGTGATCGGGCAGCGTTTTTACCGGTTGCCCTACGACAGAGGCCAGCGACAGCGCGCAACTGCCAATGATGCTTTCGGCACAATAGGTGCCGTCGACAAAACCGAGTTCCGCCAGTTGCCCGAGCGTTTTTGGATCGCCACAGCGGCTCAGCAAACACGCACTCTCATCCAGAATGAACAGCGCACACTTTCGCGGCGCCATGTATTCCCATGCGTCCTCCAGCGCCGCCTGTCCAAGCGTGAGCATCGCCGTCTTACGCCGACAAATCGAATCAAACGTCAGTCCCTGTGCCCGGTGCGGTTGCGCCCAGAAATCACGCTGCATTATTTTGCCGCAGCGTAGCCACGAGTCGCGAATAAATTCAGGGATATTCGATTCATCGCTTATGTTCACGCTGTTATTCACTGTCTGTTTTCCCTCATTTCAGGGTGCGGTCGCTCGCAATTCTGCGGTATCTCGCGCTTTTACGTTCCGTTATGGAACATTCATCAAAATAAATGTTCTCTTTTGGAACATAACATCGATGAATTTTCTTTTTGGCGCGCTGGGGCACAATTACGTTATCGGCAGCGAGCGGTCGCCGTGGCGTTGTACACCATCGATCCCCTGGAGCCTAAGACCCGGAGCAAGAGAATGAAAAAGCTGATTAACCGTGTGGAAGACGTACTGAGTGAACAACTGGCTGGCCTCGCAAAAGCGCACCCGTCGCTGACCCTGCATCAGGATCCGGTGTATGTGACCCGTGCAGATGCCCCCGTTCAGGGCAAAGTCGCGCTGCTTTCCGGCGGTGGCAGCGGGCATGAACCCATGCACTGCGGCTATATTGGTCAGGGCATGCTGTCTGGCGCCTGCCCCGGCGAAATTTTTACCTCTCCAACACCCGACAAAATGTTTGAATGCGCCATGCAGATTGACGGCGGCGAAGGCGTGCTGCTGATCGTGAAAAACTACACCGGCGATATTCTTAACTTCGAAACCGCCACTGAACTGCTGCACGAAAGTGGCGTGAAAGTCACCACTGTGGTGGTGGATGACGACGTGGCCGTCAAAGACAGTCTCTATACCGCCGGACGACGCGGCGTCGCCGACACCGTGCTGATTGAAAAACTGGTCGGGGCGGCGGCAGAGCGCGGCGATTCCCTGGAAGCGTGTGCGGAACTTGGCCGTAAACTTAATAATCACGGCCATTCGATCGGTATCGCCCTCGCTGCCTGTACGGTTCCGGCCGCCGGTCAGCCCTCTTTCACCCTTGCCGACAATGAAATGGAGTTCGGAGTCGGGATCCACGGCGAGCCCGGCATCGACCGTCGCGCTTTCGTCTCCCTCGATCAGACCGTTGATGAGATGTTCGATACCCTGCTGGAAAACGGCACCTATAGCCGCACGCTGCGCCACTGGGATCCCGCTCAGGGCGTCTGGCAGGAGGATAAGCAAGGCAAACAGCCTTTGCAGCGTGGCGATCGCGTCATCGCGCTGGTCAATAACCTCGGCGCCACGCCGCTTTCTGAACTGTATGGCGTCTATAACCGCCTTGACGAACGCTGCCAGCAGGCGGGTATCGTTATCGAACGTAATTTGATTGGTTCGTACTGTACGTCACTGGATATGACCGGCTTTTCCATCACCCTGTTAAAAGTGGATGACGAGACGCTGGCACTCTGGGACGCACCGGTTCATACCCCAGGCCTGAATTGGGGCAACTAAGGAGAGCGTCATGTCACTGAACAGAGAACAAATTGTGAGTTGGCTTTATCGCTGCGGGGAGATTTTCAGCAAAGAGAGTGATTATCTCACCGGGCTGGATCGCGAGATTGGCGATGCCGACCACGGTTTGAATATGCATCGCGGCTTTAGCAAAGTGGTCGAAAAATTACCGTCCATTGCGGATAAAGATATTGGGTTCATTTTAAAAAATACCGGGATGACGCTGCTGTCAAACGTCGGGGGAGCCAGCGGCCCGCTGTTCGGCACCTTTTTTATCCGCGCCGCGCAGGTCACTCAGGCGCACCAGAGTTTGTCGCTTAATGAACTCTATCACATGATGCGTGAAGGCGCCGATGGCGTGATCAGCCGGGGTAAAGCCGAGCCGGGTGATAAAACGATGTGTGATGTCTGGGTGCCGGTGGCGGAGTCACTGCGCCAGTCGAGCGAACAGAACCTCTCCGTCACCGCCGCGCTGGACGCCGCCGCCGTTCAGGCTGAAGCCGCCGCGCAAAGCACAATTACGATGCAAGCCCGCAAAGGTCGCGCCAGCTATCTGGGCGAGCGCAGCATCGGGCATCAGGATCCGGGCGCAACCTCGGTGATGTTTATGATCCAGATGCTGGCAGCCGCAGCAAAAGAGTAAGGACAGTAAGATGGTAAACCTGGTGATAGTCTCTCACAGCGCCCGCCTCGGTGAGGGGGTGGGCGAACTGGCGCAACAGATGTTAATGGGCGGCGACTGTAAAATCGCCGTTGCCGCCGGTATCGACGATCCGCAAAACCCCATCGGTACCGACCCTATCAAGGTGATGGAGGCGATCGAGTCTGTTGCTGATACCGACCACGTGCTGGTGATGATGGACATCGGCAGTGCCCTGCTCAGTGCGGAAACGGCGCTGGATCTTCTCGACCCGAGCATTGCCGGGAAAGTGCGACTGTGCGCCGCGCCACTGGTTGAAGGGACGCTGGCGGCAACGGTGAGCGCCGCCGCGGGCGCGGATATCGAAAAGGTCATCGCCGATGCGACGAACGCCCTTGAAGCTAAGCGCGAGCAACTGGGTTTACCCTCTTCTGCTGATGAGCGCCGCATGACTCCGGTTTTTAGCGCACCGGACGCAGCGGCAAAATCAGTGTCCGTGGTGATCAAAAACCCTAACGGTTTGCACATTCGTCCGGCGTCCCGGCTTGTGGCAACGCTGTCAGCCTTTGACGCGGATCTGCTGCTGGAAAAAAATGGCAAGTGCGTCACGCCGGATAGCCTTAATCAGATATCGCTGTTGCAGGTTCGCTGTAATGACACGATCCGTCTGCTGGCAAGCGGAGCGCAGGCGGATGACGCGCTGGCCGCATTTAGCCAACTGGCTGCGGAGAACTTCGGTGAATCGCTGGACGATGTCGCAATTACCGCATCGTCGACGGAGAAGATTACGGGCAGCGCGTTCTGTTACACCCCGACGCTGCCGCCGGTTCGACAAGCCTCGGATCTCAGTCCCGTTGCAGAACAGGCGCGACTGCGTAACGCGCTGGATCTCACCCTGCTCGATCTGATGACGCTGCTCACCCGCATGGAAGAACACTGGCCTGGTAACCTGGCGGCCATTTTCTCTGGTCACCATATGTTGCTGGACGATCCAGAGCTGTTTGATACCGCCTGCGGGATCCTGCGTAGTGAACACTGTACGGCGGAATATGCCTGGCAGCAGGTGCTGAGCAGCCTCAGCATGCAGTATCGGCAACTGGATGATGCCTATCTGCAGGCGCGCTACATCGATATCGACGATCTCCTGCATCGCACGCTACGTCATTTGCTGCAAAGCCCGCTGACGTTGCCTGATTTCACCGCGCCTGCCATCCTGGTCGCCGACAATCTGTTTCCCTCAACGGTGCCGGAATTCGACCCGAACGTGGTGAAAGGCATTTGCCTGCGTGAAGGCAGTCCGCTCGCGCATGGCGCCTTGATCGCCCGCGAGATGGGCATCGCCTGGATATGCCAGCAGGGCGACGCACTTGACGATGTGCAGACGGGTGAGCGGTTGACCCTTGATGTGGCGCAAAATCGCGTCGTCAGGGAAAGGAAAACCCTGTAACGTCGCAAAAAAAGGAGGGTAACAACGCGCCGGGGGCGATCCTGGACTACGATTTTCTCATGGTAGATACCGTTTTTCGGTACACACTAAGGAGATGAATCAATGCATACCCCTGCTTTTTGCACGTCTGGTTCGCTGTCGTGGGTCATAAAATTAGCGGTTTCCGGCACCCTTCTGTCCTTCTCTTCACTGTCTGTGCACGCAGAAGAGATGCCGGTTACCCCGCCGCAACCGCCGGATATTTTGCTCGGCCCGCTGTTTAACGATGTGCAGAATGCCAGACTGTTCCCCGATCAAAAGACCTTTGCTGATGCCGTGCCAAACAGCGATCCGCTGATGATCCTTGCGGATTACCGGATGCAAAAAAATCAATCCAGTTTCGATTTACGCCACTTTGTGAGCGTCAACTTCACGTTGCCAAAAGAGGGAGAAAAATATGTTCCGCCGGAAGGACAATCGCTGCGCGAACATATCGACGGGCTGTGGCCAGTATTAACACGCTCTACCGAAAGCGCGGGAAAATGGGATTCGTTGCTGCCGCTGCCTGAACCTTACGTGGTACCCGGCGGGCGCTTCCGGGAAGTCTATTACTGGGACAGCTACTTCACCATGTTGGGACTTGCCGA
This sequence comes from Citrobacter sp. RHB20-C16, assembly GCF_013890155.1. Taxonomy (NCBI): domain Bacteria; kingdom Pseudomonadati; phylum Pseudomonadota; class Gammaproteobacteria; order Enterobacterales; family Enterobacteriaceae; genus Citrobacter; species Citrobacter sp. RHB20-C16. Next base: position 2,763,321 of record NZ_CP057630.1, read on the forward strand.
AAGCGATCACTGGGACAAAATTGCCGATATGGTGGCGAACTTTGCCTGGGAGATTGATGCCTTCGGTCATATCCCCAATGGCAACCGCACCTACTATCTGAGCCGTTCCCAGCCCCCCTTCTTCTCCCTGATGGTGGAACTGCTGGCGCAGCATGACGGCGACGATGCGCTGAAAAAATACCTGCCGCAGCTGCAAAAAGAGTATCTCTACTGGATGGAAGGCGTCGAAACGCTGCAGGCAGGTCAACAGAACAAACGGGTGGTGAAACTGGATGATGGCACCATTTTGAACCGCTACTGGGATGAGCGGGATACGCCGCGACCGGAATCCTGGGTTGAGGATATCGCCACGGCAAAAAGCAATCCAAACCGTCCGGCCACCGACATTTATCGCGATCTGCGCGCTGCGGCGGCATCCGGCTGGGATTTCAGTTCGCGCTGGATGGATAACCCACAGCAGCTCGGCACGCTGCGGACCACCAGCATCGTTCCGGTGGATCTTAACGCGCTGCTGTACAAGATGGAAAAAATCCTCGCGCGCGCCAGCAAAGCCGCGGGGGATGAAGCAAAAGCCAACCAGTACGATTCGCTGGCGAACGCCAGACAGAAAGCGATTGAGCACTACCTGTGGAATGACAAAGAAGGCTGGTATGCGGATTACGATCTGAAGAGCAAGCAGGTGCGTAATCAACTGACCGCTGCCGCCCTGTTCCCACTGTATGTCAACGCGGCCTCGAAAGATCGCGCCAGCAAAATGGCCGTGGCCACTCGCGCGCATCTGCTTCAGCCGGGCGGGCTTGCCACCACCTCGGTGAAAAGCGGACAGCAATGGGATGCGCCAAACGGCTGGGCGCCGTTGCAGTGGGTCGCCACCGAGGGCTTACAGAACTATGGACAGAGTGAGGTGGCAATGGAGGTAAGCTGGCGTTTTCTGACCAACGTGCAGCACACTTACGATCGCGAGCAAAAGCTGGTGGAAAAATATGACGTCAGCAGCACCGGAACCGGCGGTGGCGGCGGTGAATATCCGTTACAGGATGGTTTTGGCTGGAGCAACGGCGTCACGCTGAAGATGCTCGACCTGATCTGTTCGAAGGAAAATCCATGCGACAACGTGCCGGAAAAACGTCCTGTGACTCGCCAGACCTCCACCGAACCGACACAAAAACAGGCAACGCCGTAATAGCCAACGCCTGACCGGCCTGGAAATACCAGGCCGGTTTTCGCTTCACGCGATCAGAAACGGTAGCTTGCCCCGACCTGAACGGTACGATCACGACCAATCCAGCAATTGGTGCTGTCGTAGCAACTGAAGGTTTCTTTGTTGGTGATATTCTGCGCGCTGGCTTTTAACGTCACGCCGCGCAATGAAGGCAGCGCCTCGCCCAACTGATATGACACGGCGAGATCGTACTGCGTTGTGCCTCCGAGTTTACCGCTCTTGTTATCCGGCGCAATTTCCATCGGCCCGGTATAGCGCGCCCCTGCGCCCATTGTTAGCCCGCGCAGTATGGTCGCATCGAAGGTGTAATCGCCCCACAGATTAAACGCATTCTCCGGCACCTGTGTCGGGCGTTTGCCTTCGTATGTTTCGTCTTCAGTATTGATCGCATGAGTATAGGCGTAGTTGGCAACCAACGTGACGTTGTCACCTGGTCGGCTAATCACCGACAGTTCCGCGCCTTTTGATTCGATCTCCCCGGTCTGCCGATAATCCCAGGTTGGCGTGGCGGAAAGAACATTCTTCTGACGGATGTTAAACACGGATGCCGTCAGCGTGGTCGCGTAATCGGCCAGCAGGTATTTCACCCCGCCTTCCAGTTGTTTGCTGGTTGTCGGCTTCACCTCTTTTGACGTCAGCGTGCCCTGCGGTGAAATCGGTTTGAAGCCTTCGGAATAACTGATAAACGGTGAAATACCGTTTTCAAAGGCATAAAGCGCGCCAAAACGTTTGGTCACCCGGTCCTGGGCGATCCAGGTTTTCTCATCATTTTGCAGCGCGTCGGTCGTCGTTGACCGATAGTCGTCATAACGCAGACTGGCCAACAGATTTAAGCCGCCAAACGCCACCTGATCCTGCAAGTAGTAGCCATTTTGCTGATAAGAAAGGCGGTTTTTCTGTGCGGTGTACAACCCCAGATCGGCAGTATGCACCTGATGGAAATCCGGGTCGCGCATGTCGATTCCCGGCGTGGCGCTGGCGTAACGGTAGAAGTAATGGCTGTCGAGTTTCTGATAATCAAAACCGGCCAGAATATGGTGCTGCCAGTCGCCCAGCGTGACCGTTTTCGTTACCTGGTTGTCAATGTTGAAACTTTTCAGATCTTCATCGGTGGTATAGGCAAAGCGGTTCAGCATCCAGACCGGGTTTGTGCCATTGCCGGTTGAATAGACGCTGCGCTGGTGCGTATCAACATCAAAATAGCGCGCCTGCTGACTGAATCCCCAACCGCTGTCAAATTCATGTTCGAAATGGTAACCCACCATCCACTGACGCTGCTTAAAGCCACTCCACTCATCACCGGCGTAATCACGGCGATCGGCATACCCCGAGCGCAAATAGGCAATGGGTAACGGGTTTGACGGCGACAACGACGGTGTATTTTGCACCAGCGCATCCAGCGTCAGGCGCGTTTTGCTGTCTGGTTGCCAGGTGACGGAGGGCGCCAACAGATAGTCTTCATAACGGGTGGTGCGCGGTTGATCGTCGCCCTCCGTCGCCTTGCCCAGCAGACGGTAATTCCAGTCGCTGTCGCTGATTTTGCCGGTGGAATCCAGATAGCCTTCTTTCAGATTTCGCGTACCGGTATTAAAGCCGATCTCCGTTTTTTGTTCAGCCTGCGGTTTTTTGCCCTGAATATTCACCAGTCCTCCTGGCGAACCGCTGCCATACAGCACAGAGGCGGGCCCTTTCAGAATATCGACGCTTTCCACCAGCAGCGGGTCGATACGTGCTTTGGTGTTGCCAGTGACGTTGTACGGCAACTGCAGGCCGTTGTAGTACTCCTGATCGACAGAGAAACCGCGAATCTTGTACTCGCTCAGGTAGGAGGTATTGCCGCGCATTTCTGTCGACACCCCCGGCGCATAGCGCAGGATCTCGTTGACGGAATTCGCATGACGTAACGCGATCTCGTGATTATCGATGGTATTAATCACCTGCGGCGTTTTACTTTCCGGGACAGCAGATTTGGTGGCGCTGTTAGTCCAGGCAGGCAACAGGCTCTCCTGACCTGTCGCTGAAACGACAATAGTCGATTCGTTGGTGTCCGCCGCATATGACAATGTGGTCAGAGCCAGTGAGATACAGCCAGAAAGCGCACAAAGTCGAAAACAAGAAGTTGTCATAGTGAGAATAATTATCAGTTTAAATTGGAATGCCAATTATTCTCATTTCAATGGGTAAATCAAGAGAGGAATTGAAGGGGAATACCATTAAAAACACGGCTCCCGCAGGAGCCGTATTGTTATTAATCGCGGCGTACGAGCCGGTATACCACCAGCACCACAATGGCGCCCACCACAGCGACCAGGAAACTGTGAAGGTTAAAACCACTGATCGTGCCGCCAATACCAAACATGGTCGCCAGCCATCCGCCCACTACAGCACCGACGATGCCGAGTATACAGGTCAGGATGAATCCGCCGCCGTCACGTCCCGGCATGATCAATTTGGCGATAACACCGGCAATCAAACCAAATACAATCCAGGCAATAATTCCCATGTTCAGACCCTCTTTTCAGGGAAACCACACGCAACCGTTTCTTGCGCTTGTCCGTTAAGTATAGGCAACCCCTTGATCCCCGTTGTTTCCGCGAGGCTGAATTATTTGTCTTTGGTAAAAAAAATCACGCGTTTGTATTAAGTTCTCCTGCGTCTTGCCGATAACCGTTCGATAGACTGTCAGGCAGCCAGGAGGCATTCCGCGTGAGTCATTACAATGAGCAGTTCCTGAAGCAAAATCCGTTGGCGGTGTTGGGGGTTCTTCGCGACTTAAACAGCAACCAGGTGCCTTTGCGCGTCTCCTGGTCCGGCGGACAATTCATCAGCAAGATCCTTGACGTCTCGGCCGAAAGACTGGTGATGGATTTTGGCAGTCAGCAAAAAGAAAATCTCGCCGTGCAAAAAGCGCGCAATATTACCTTTACCGCCGAAACCCAGGGCGCGAAGGTCGAGTTTACTCTTGAGCAGTTGCACAGCGGTGAGTATCAGCAGCTTCCCGCCTTTATCACCCCGCTCCCTCCGGCGCTATGGTTTGTGCAACGACGGGAATACTTCCGCATCTGCGCACCGCTCCATCCTCCCTACGGTTGTACGGCACAGATGCCGGATAACAGCACCCTACGTTTTCGTCTGTACGATCTTTCCCTCGGCGGAATGGGTGCTCTGCTGGAAGGCCCGAAACCGTCAGGTCTCACCGAAGGGATGCGTTTTTCGCAGGTGGCATTGGATATGGGGGAATGGGGGATGTTTCACTTTGACGCACAGCTGATTTCCGTCACCGAACGCAAAGTGATTGACGGCAAAAACGAGACCATTTCCACTCCCCGCCTGAGCTTTCGTTTTCTCAACGTCGGCCCGGCGGTGGAGCGGGAACTTCAGCGGATTATCTTTTCCCTTGAGCGCGAAGCGCGCGAAAAATCAAATAAAGTGCGCGACTAATTACATCGCATCCAGCGCGCGCTGCAATTTATAGATGTAGCGCGGCGCCTGAGGCGCAGGATGATTATCCGCGACGTGTTCAACGAACTCATCAGCGCTGAGATCGTTGATTTTGTTAATTGCCTTTTTCCGGTCGGAAGAGAACGTGCGTAGCAGTGCGCCTGCGCCGTTAGCGTAGGAGACGACCAGCGCGTACTGCATCACCTGCGGATCCTCAATGCCGGCGAGCGGGCCGGTCTCCAGAATACTCAGGTAGGCAGCGCCCATTGAGATATTCCGTTCCGGGTTTTTCAGTTCACTGGTCGTAGGCTCGCCGCTCCAGCCCATCCGACGATAGACATCGCGTCCTGAAGTTGACGCTTTTAATTGCATCAACCCTATCGCATTCGATTTGCTAACCGCATTGGGATTCCCGCCTGACTCAATGGCGATAATCGCCGTAATCAATTGTGGGCTAACGCCCCACGCCGCACCGGCTTTTTCGCTGATCGGCATCCATTGCATGGCACGTTTTACCGGCACTTCCGCGTTCCACGGGGGATTTTTATAATCTTGTTTTGAACTACAGCCTGCAAGCAGCACAATTAAAAAAGCAAACCATCTCAATTTCACGTCTTCTGTCCTTATCGCCGGAACGCTTTGTTACTAAAACCACCGTTATAAACCGGATAAGCAAAGCACCCTCCGGCAAAACGTTCTACTATAAGCGGCATGATATACATTTGGTTTCTGTTGTAGCAAGGAATTGCCATGTCCCGGTTTCACTTAATTGCCCCCTCGGGTTACTGCATCAATCAGCACGCGGCTTTACTTGGTATCCAGCGCCTTAAAGAGGCCGGGCATCAGGTCGATAATACGGCGGTGGTCAGTCGTCGCCATCAACGCTTTGCGGGTACGGATTCGGAGCGTCTGGCGGACGTGAACGACCTTGTGCATCTCACCGCGCCGGACACCATCGTCATGCCGGTGCGCGGTGGCTATGGAGCGAGCCGTCTACTGCAACACATCGACTGGCAGGCCCTTACCGCCCGACAACAGCGGGATCCGCTGCTTATTTGCGGACACAGTGATTTTACGGCGATCCAGTGCGGTCTGCTGGCGCTGGGCAATGTCATCACTTTCAGTGGTCCAATGCTGGCGGCGAACGTTGGCGCGCCGGAGCTGAATACCTTTACGCAAACCCATTTCTGGCAGGCATTGCGTCACGCGCAGTACACGGTGGAATGGCAAGGCGACGGTCCGGCCTGCCACACACAAGGAACGCTGTGGGGCGGTAATCTGGCGATGCTGATTTCGCTCATCGGTACCCCGTGGATGCCCAAAATAGAAAACGGCATTCTGGTACTGGAAGACATTAACGAGCACCCTTTTCGCGTTGAGCGCATGTTATTGCAGTTGGTTGACGCCGGTATATTGAACCGGCAGAGCGCCATTGTGCTGGGCAGTTTCAGCGGTAGCACCCCGAATGAGTATGATGCCGGTTACGATCTTAACACCGTGTATGCGTTTTTACGTGAACGCCTCTCTATTCCCCTGATAACTGGACTCGATTTTGGTCATGAGCCGCGAACCGTTACGCTGGCGTTGGGCGCGCATGCCGTATTGCAAAACAGTCAAAACGGTACACAACTGACGATCTCGGGTCATCCCTTTCTGAAATCATAAAAAAAACGGCTGCAGGACTAAGTAACGCCCGGATGTAGCCGTTAATATGATAATGTCAATGCACCAAAAAATTCCTGATTGAGGAGTAATCGAACGTTGGACGCCGCGGCAATAATCAGTCTTTTCATTTTGGGGTCCGTCCTCGTTACCAGCAGTATCTTACTCAGTTCATTTTCATCACGCCTTGGCATTCCGATTCTGGTTATCTTCCTGGCCATTGGCATGCTGGCGGGCGTCGATGGCGTCGGCGGCATCCCGTTCGATAATTATCCCTTCGCCTATATGGTCAGTAACCTTGCGCTGGCGATTATTCTGCTCGATGGCGGGATGCGCACGCAGGCCAGTTCGTTTCGTGTCGCGCTGGGCCCGGCGCTTTCTCTGGCGACCGTTGGCGTCCTGATCACCTCCGGGTTAACCGGTATGATTGCCGCCTGGCTGTTTAATCTCGATCTGATTCAGGGTCTGTTGATTGGCGCCATTGTCGGTTCAACGGATGCGGCGGCGGTTTTTTCCCTGCTTGGCGGCAAAGGGCTGAACGAGCGTGTCGGCGCGACGCTGGAAATTGAATCCGGCAGTAATGACCCGATGGCAGTATTTCTGACCATTACGCTGATCGAGATGATTCAGCAACACGAAACCGGCTTAAGCTGGATGTTCGCTGTCCACATTATTCAGCAGTTTGGTCTGGGCATCCTGCTTGGGCTGGGCGGCGGCTATCTGTTACAGCAGATGATTAATCGTATCTCTCTGCCCGCCGGACTCTACCCGCTATTAGCCCTGAGCGGCGGGATTCTGGTGTTTGCCCTGACCACGGCGCTGGAAGGCAGCGGGATCCTGGCGGTCTATCTGTGCGGTTTTTTACTGGGCAATCGCCCTATCCGCAACCGCTACGGCATTTTGCAAAACTTCGACGGACTGGCCTGGCTGGCACAGATCGGCATGTTCCTTGTGCTCGGACTGCTGGTGAATCCTTCTGACCTGTTGCCGATTGCTATTCCGGCGCTGATTCTTTCCGCCGGGATGATTTTCATTGCCCGTCCACTCTCTGTATTTATTGGACTGCTGCCGTTCCGCGGTTTTAATCTGCGTGAACGCGTCTTTATTAGCTGGGTGGGTCTGCGCGGTGCGGTACCGATCATTCTTGCCGTCTTTCCGATGATGGCGGGTCTGGAAAATGCCCGTCTGTTCTTTAACGTCGCTTTCTTCGTAGTGCTGGTGTCACTGGTTTTGCAGGGGACGTCGCTCTCCTGGGCGGCGAAAAAGGCGAAGGTGGTGGTACCACCGGTCGGTTGGCCGGTCTCACGCGTGGGTCTGGATATTCATCCGGACAATCCGTGGGAGCAGTTTGTCTATCAGCTCAGTGCCGATAAATGGTGTGTCGGCGCGGCGCTGCGCGATCTGCATATGCCTCAGGAAACACGTATTGCGGCGCTGTTTCGTGACAATGTACTGTTTCATCCCACCGGCAGCACCCGTCTGCGTGAAGGCGATGTACTGTGCGTCATCGGGCGTGAACGCGATCTTCCGGCGCTGGGCAAACTGTTCAGCCAGTCGCCGCCGGTGGCGCTGGATCAGCGCTTCTTCGGCGACTTTATTCTCGAAGCCAACGCTAAGTATGCCGATGTGGCGCTGATTTATGGTCTGGATGACGGAACGGAGTACCGCGATAAGCAGCAAACGCTGGGTGAAATTGTTCAGCAACTGCTGGGTGCCGCCCCGGTCGTCGGCGACCAGGTCGAATTTGCCGGGATGATCTGGACGGTTGCCGAAAAAGAGGATAATCAGGTGCGCAAAGTCGGTGTCCGCGTTGCCGGGGATGAAGACGAAGAATAGTGACTCTGCCGGAAGGCGCTGCGCTTATCTGGCCTACTGAGACGCCGCGTAGCGTGTGCTGTAGGCCGGATCAGGCGCATCGCGCCGGCATCCGGCAATACCATAAAAGTTACACCGTCACAACAGGAACGCGCAACGCCAGCGAACACATCAGCTCATAACCCACCGTTCCAGCTGATTGCGCCACGTCGTCAATTTTGATCTCTTTGCCCCACAGCTCCACCGGCGTTCCGATGCCCGCCTGCGGGCATGGCGTCAAATCCACCGCCAACATATCCATTGACACTGTCCCCACCGTCGTGGTCCGGACACCGTCCACCAGCACCGGCGTGCCGCTAGGCGCATGGCGCGGATAGCCATCCGCATAGCCAGCCGCCACGATGCCAATGCGTTGCTCGCCTCTGGCGGTATAACGTCCGCCATAGCCGACGCGGTCTCCCGCTTTTAGTGTCTGTACGCCAATGATTTCGCTGCTCAGCGTCATCACTGGCTTCAGTCCGGTATTGGCGATATCGCGCCACTGACCTGACGGCGAAGCGCCATAGAGAATAATGCCCGGGCGTACCCAGTCAAAATGTGCATCAGGATGCCACAGCGTGGCCGCGGAGTTTGACAGCGAACGCCGGCAATCCAGCCCTTCCGCAGCCTGCTCGATGCGCGCCATTGCATTGTGGATCCCGTCAGGGTGCTCAGCGTCGGCAAAATGCGACATCAGCGTCATTTCACCGACGTTCGGCATCGCGCGCAGTTGCTGCCAGACGGTTTGCAGCCGTTCCGGCTGGAATCCCAGGCGGTTCATGCCGCTGTTAACCTTCACATAGACATCCAGCGGCGCCTTCAGCTTCGCATTCTGGATCGCTTTGAGCTGCCAGTTGCTGTGCACGCAGGTGGTCAGACGCCAGGTGTCATACCGTTCCAGATCTTCAGCGTGGAAAAAACCTTCCAGCATCAGGATCGGCCCTTTCCAGCCGCGCTCACGCAGGGTGACCGCCTCTTCCAGATTCAACAGGGCAAAACCGTCGGTGTTGCCCAGCGCACTCCAGATACGTTCTATGCCGTGTCCATAAGCATTGGCTTTCACCACTGACCAGACGCGGGCGTCCGGTGCGGCCTGACGCACAATGCTCAGGTTTTGTTTCATCGCCTGCAGGTCAAGGCTGGCCAGTATAGGGCGGGTCATCTCTCGTCCTTCTTAGTTATGTGCGCCGTGCAGATGTTGGGGACGTGAAGGCGTAAAGCCTGCGTGGTAGCGCGCCACGCTCAAATCGTCATACGGAATGGCGGGCGTGCGACCTGACAATATATCGCTCAGCAACTGCCCTGAACCACAGGCCATCGTCCATCCCAGCGTACCGTGTCCGGTATTTAACAACAGATTTTTGAAGCGGGTACGTCCCACAACGGGCGTACCGTCCGGCGTCATTGGCCGCAGACCGGTCCAGAATGTCGCCTGCTCAACATGCCCCCCGCGCGGGTAGAGATCGCGCACCACCATCTCAAGCGTTTCCCGACGCGGCTGAAGCAGTTCGGTATTGAAACCGACAATTTCCGCCATCCCCCCCACGCGGATGCGCTGGTCAAAACGGGTAATGGCGATTTTGTAAGTTTCATCAAGAATAGTAGAAACCGGCGCGCCGTCCTCTTCCGCCACCGGAATCGTCAGCGAATAGCCTTTCAGCGGATAGACCGGAATATCGACAATCCCTTTCAGCATCGCCGTGGAGTAAGACCCCATCGCCATGACGTACGCATCAGCTTTAACGATCTCATCACCACATTTCACGCCGTAAATCTGTTCGCCTTCGCAGAGCAGTTTATCCACCGGTGTGTTGAAGCGGAATTTGACGCCCGCCTGTTCGGCCATCTGCGCCAGACGCTGGGTAAAGAGCTGGCAGTCGCCGGTTTCGTCATTCGGCAGACGCAAGCCGCCGGTCAGTTTGTGCGCCACTTCTGCCAGCGCCGGCTCGACTTCCGCCAGTCGACTGGCTTCCAGCAACTGATACGGCACACCGGCGTCTTCCAGCACGGCGATGTCGCGCGTGGCGTTCTCATACTGCTGCGCGGTACGGAACAGTTGCAGCGTCCCGCCCTGCCGCCCTTCATACTGGATACCGGTCGATGCACGTAGCGCTTTCAGGCAGTCACGGCTGTATTCCGCCAGACGTACCATCCGCCCTTTGTTTTCCATGTAGTGGCTGGTGTCGCAGTTGCGCAGCATCTGCCACATCCACTTTAACTGGAACTGTGTCCCGTCAAGACGAACGGCCAGCGGCGCATGGCGCTGGAACATCCATTTAATCGCTTTCAGCGGTACACCCGGCGCAGCCCAGGGCGCGGCATAGCCCGGAGAGATCTGCCCCGCATTCGCCGCGCTGGTCTCCAGCGCCGGGCCGGGTTCACGATCGATGACGGTAACATCATGTCCAGCCTGACTCAGATACCAGGCGCTGGTCACGCCAACGACGCCACTTCCCAGTATGACAACTCGCATAGCCACTCCGTTAACAGTAACAGTAAAAGAACAATCATCTAATTACATCTTGATAACCCAGATGAAAATATTATTCAACATATGGCTTTTTTATGGTGACACATCTCACATATAGCAGGTAGAACAGTGAACTCTCTGCTTTGGTATCTCCTGCTGTGGGTTATTTTTATCCAGCAGAAAATATCGTGACTACCCCGTAATCTGGCGAGTCGACCAGCGGAAATCGCAAAGAAAATATTTCTTCACTGACACGGTTTTTAACCGGGTGTTCTATGCTTGAAATGAGGTGCTCCACACAGAGAGTGCCGCCAACAATGAGGGTGCGCGAATGGCTACGATTGATTCCATGAACAAGGACACCACACGCTTGAGCGATGGACCCGACTGGACGTTTGAGCTGCTGGATGTCTACCTGGCGGAAATAGATCGGGTGGCGAAACTCTACAGACTGGATACCTACCCGCACCAGATTGAGGTCATCACCTCCGAGCAGATGATGGATGCATACTCCAGCGTCGGAATGCCGATTAACTATCCTCACTGGTCGTTTGGTAAAAAATTCATCGAGACCGAACGACTGTATAAGCACGGTCAGCAAGGGCTGGCCTATGAGATTGTGATCAACTCCAACCCGTGTATTGCATACCTGATGGAGGAGAACACCATTACCATGCAGGCGCTGGTGATGGCGCACGCCTGTTACGGACATAACTCGTTCTTCAAAAATAACTATCTGTTCCGCAGCTGGACTGATGCCAGCTCCATTGTTGATTACCTGATCTTCGCGCGTAATTACATCACTCAGTGCGAAGAGCGATACGGCGTGGACGAGGTTGAGCGATTGCTCGACTCCTGCCACGCGCTGATGAACTACGGCGTTGATCGCTATAAACGCCCGCAGAAAATCTCCCTCCAGGAGGAGAAGGCCCGCCAACAGAGTCGTGAAGAGTATCTGCAAAGCCAGGTGAACATGCTGTGGCGTACCCTGCCGAAAAAAGAGGAAGAGAAGACGATTGCCGAAGCGCGGCGCTATCCCTCAGAACCGCAGGAAAATCTGCTCTACTTTATGGAAAAAAATGCCCCGCTGCTGGAGTCATGGCAGCGCGAGATCCTGCGCATCGTGCGCAAAGTCAGTCAGTATTTTTATCCGCAAAAACAGACGCAGGTGATGAACGAGGGCTGGGCCACGTTCTGGCATTACACCATCCTGAACCACCTGTATGACGAGGGGAAAGTCACCGAACGTTTTATGCTGGAGTTTTTACACAGCCATACCAACGTGGTGTTCCAGCCGCCTTATAACAGCCCGTGGTACAGCGGCATAAACCCTTACGCACTGGGTTTCGCTATGTTCCAGGACATCAAGCGCATCTGCCAGTCGCCGACGGAAGAAGATAAGTACTGGTTCCCGGATATCGCCGGTTCCGACTGGCTGGAAACGCTGCATTTTGCCATGCGCGACTTCAAAGATGAGAGCTTCATCAGCCAGTTCCTGTCGCCGAAGGTGATGCGCGATTTTCGCCTCTTTACGGTGCTGGATGACGATCGGCATAACTATCTGGAAATCTCTGCCATTCATAACGAAGAAGGCTACCGCGAAATCCGCAACCGCCTCTCGTCGCAATATAATCTGAGCAACGTAGAGCCGAATATTCAGGTCTGGAACGTGGATCTGCGGGGCGATCGTTCCCTCACCCTGCGCTATATTCCGCATAATCGCGCGCCGCTGGATAAAGGCCGCAAAGAGGTGCTCAAGCATGTGCATCGGCTGTGGGGATTTGATGTGTTGCTGGAACAGCAAAACGAGGACGGAAGCGTGGAACTGCTGGAGCGCTGCCCCCCCAGAATGAACAGCCTGTAAACAAAAACCCCCTCATCGTGAGGGGGTTCGTTTTTAGCGGCCCTGAATGGCTAAATCGCCAGGCAGGTTTTTCTGCATCCGGTGCCAAATCTCGCCGCTGTCGTGACCGTAACGACGCACCGTTTCGTACACCTGATCGTGCGCGCCCTGCAGGCACAGTTGCGACAGCTTATGGTAGAAACCCAGCGCCAGGCTTCGCGCTTCCGGATTGGCAAAATAGTGACGACCAATGCGGGTATACAACCCTTTCATGCCGTTCAGGATCAGACCATAAATCGGGTTGCCGGAGGCAAATGCCAGACCACGGAAAATGTTGTAATCGAGATCGGCAAACGCATCGGCGTGATCGGCCACTTCCTGCGCGGTCGCCAGCACTTCCTGCGCTTTGTCAGGATGCTGACGAAACGCGGTACGAATGAAGATGGTGGAGATGTTGGTCCGCACCGAAAGCAGATTGTCGATCAACTGCGGGACGCTTTCGTGATCGAGACGCGCCAGCGTTTCAAGAATATTCAGTCCGGAGGTTTCCCAGAAATTATTCACCTTCGTCGGTTTGCCATGCTGAATGGTCAACCAACCGTCTCGCGCCAGGCGCTGCAGCACTTCACGTAAAGTGGTACGTGTCACCCCAATCAGTTCGGAGAGTTCTCGTTCTGCAGGCAAGATAGTGCCAGGAGGGAAGCGGTTATTCCAGATACTTTCAATGATGTACTCTTCCGCGAAACCCGCCGGGCTCTGCGCCTTAATGACCATAGTGAGATTTCCATTACACAGCAAAACATAGTTACACTCATCATACCAGACGGGTTACATGCCCGATAGGAGACACAACGAAGAAAAAGTGGATCAAGGCTTCATTTTCTTGATAACGCTGGCTGTCTGGGGTGAAAGGCTTGCCTGCATTCAGACTGACCGTTACTCTTTGTCGCTAACCATAAAAACATCATTTCAATAAATAAGGTAAGGGAAACCATAATGGAACTCTCATGGGGCCGCGCGCTCTGGCGCAACTTTTTAGGCCAGTCGCCAGACTGGTACAAGCTTGCGCTACTGATCTTCCTGATAGTTAATCCACTGATTTTCATCATCAACCCGTTTGTTGCGGGCTGGTTGTTGGTGGCGGAATTCATCTTCACGCTGGCGATGGCGCTGAAGTGTTATCCACTGCTACCGGGCGGTTTGTTAGCCATTGAAGCAGTTATCATCGGGATGACCAGCGCCGCGCATGTTCGCGAAGAGGTGGCAAACAATCTGGAAGTTTTACTGCTGCTGATGTTCATGGTCGCGGGCATCTATTTTATGAAGCAGCTGTTGCTGTTTATTTTTACCCGGCTGCTGCTGAGCATTCGTTCTAAAATGCTGCTGTCGCTGGCGTTTTGTGTGGCGGCGGCCTTCCTTTCCGCCTTCCTTGACGCACTGACCGTGGTAGCGGTAGTGATCAGCGTCGCCGTCGGGTTCTACGGCATTTATCACCGCGTGGCCTCTTCCCGCGGCGATGATAGCGACATCCTGGATGACAGTCACATTGATCAACACTACAAAACAGTGCTTGAGCAATTCCGCGGCTTTCTGCGCAGTCTGATGATGCATGCCGGGGTGGGTACCGCTCTGGGCGGCGTGATGACGATGGTGGGCGAGCCGCAGAACCTGATCATCGCCAAAGCCGCTGGCTGGCACTTTGGCGACTTCTTCCTGCGGATGTCGCCTGTTACCGTTCCGGTACTGATTTGCGGCCTGCTCACCTGTGTACTGGTTGAGAAACTGCGCTGGTTTGGCTATGGCGAAACACTGCCGGAAAAAGTGCGTGACGTCTTGCAGCAGTTTGACGATCAGAGCCGCCATCAGCGTTCACGTCAGGACAGAGTAAAACTGATTGTGCAGGCGATTATCGGCGTCTGGCTGGTGATTGCCCTGGCGCTGCATCTGGCGGAAGTGGGACTGATTGGCCTCTCCGTGATTATCCTCGCAACGTCGCTGACCGGCGTGACGGATGAACATGCCATTGGCAAGGCGTTCACCGAATCTCTGCCATTCACCGCGCTGCTGACGGTCTTTTTCTCCATTGTCGCGGTGATTATCGACCAGCATCTCTTTTCGCCGATTATTCAGTACGTATTGCAAGCCTCAGAGCACGCGCAACTGACGCTGTTCTATCTCTTCAACGGTCTGCTCTCGTCGATCTCGGATAATGTTTTCGTTGGTACTATCTACATTAACGAGGCCAAAGCGGCCATGGAAAGTGGTGCGATCTCCCTGCAACAATACGAGCTGTTAGCCGTTGCGATCAACACCGGGACAAACCTGCCGTCCGTGGCGACGCCGAACGGTCAGGCGGCATTCCTGTTCCTGCTTACCTCCGCACTGGCACCGTTGATTCGCCTCTCCTATGGTCGGATGGTCTGGATGGCGCTGCCCTATACCATCGTGCTGACGCTAGTCGGCCTGCTGTGCGTCGAGTTTACCCTGACGCCAATGACCGAGTGGATGATGCAAACCGGTTGGTTAGCTACACTTTCATAACAACTAACCGGGCATTTCACTGCCCGGTTTGCCTTTTTGCGTGATATTTCTCCAATTACACAATATTTGAGTTTCTCCTGGTGGCGCGGTAATCGAATTGGTTTACACTGCCGTGTCTACGCATGTTGCAGGGAAATTATTATGTTGCGATATTTGAACCAGTGCTCACGGGGTCGGGGCGCGTGGTTATTGATGGCTTTTACTGCCTTAGCGCTTGAACTGGTCGCGCTGTGGTTTCAGCACGTTATGCTGCTTAAGCCGTGCGTACTGTGCATCTACGAACGCTGTGCGCTGTTTGGCGTCATGGGGGCCGGTCTGGTTGGGGCTATTGCGCCTAAAACACCGTTGCGCTATGTGGCGTTGATTATCTGGATCTACAGTGCCTGGCGTGGGGTTCAACTGACATGGGAACATACCATGATCCAGTTACACCCTTCCCCGTTCATGACCTGTGATTTCATGGCTCGCTTCCCTGCCTGGTTGCCACTGGACAAATGGTTACCACAGGTGTTTGTCGCCTCTGGTGATTGCGCCGAGCGTCAGTGGGAATTTTTATCTCTGGAAATGCCGCAATGGCTATTAGGCATTTTCGTTGCCTATCTGGTCGTCGCGGTTCTGGTGCTGATTGCTCAGCCGCTTAAACCGAAAAGACGCGATCTGTTCGGTCGTTAATCTCAGACGCTCCCAGCCGGGAGCGTGAGAGTGATGACAAACATCATCCCGATACCGGACAAGCAAAGATCACCTCATTAAAAACCCGGAAAATTAATTCATTGATTTTCGGCTGATAACCACAAAGAAGGAAAAACCACGTTTTTTCCTTCTTTGTCAGCAGTCTGACGCTCCCAACCGGGAGCGTTTTTTTTGCCGTTAGCCTGAAATCAGACCAGGCGGTTTAGTCCGCCCATGACGGTTTGTTGAGAATATGGTCCTGCCAGTCATGGACTTCTGACTCTCTTACCGCAATGTGACGCACCGAAATTCGCTCGCCGTGCATTGCCGCTTTCGACCCCGTCAGCAGCGGGTGCCATTCAGGCAGTCCTTTCCCTTCCGCCAGCAGACGATAGGCGCAGGTCATCGGCAACCATTCAAAGGTGGGCAGGTTATCACGCGTTAGCTTGATACAGTCAGGCTCGTACTCGAACCGACGTTCGTAATTGCGACACTGGCAGGTTTTGATGTTGAGCTGGCGGCAGGCGACGTTGGTGAAATAAATCTCGTCGGTATCCTCGTCCATCAGCTTATGCAGGCAGCACTGACCGCAGCCATCACATAACGACTCCCATTCGGCATCGGTCATTTCATCCAGGGTTTTACGTTGCCAGAAAGGTAAATCGCTCATCAGGGTATCCGCCATTGCTATAAAGCTGCACCTTATAACCAGTCTGGCACGTTGATGCAAGTTTTGCCGCCTAAAAAGGCGGCAAGCAGGCGTTACAGGACGCGGGTTGTCAGGGTGTGACCGTTAAAATTGACCACCAGCTCGTCGCCGCTGGCGAGCGGTCCGACGCCTTCCGGGGTGCCGGTCAGCACGACGTCACCCGCTTTGAGGGTAAAGAATTTGCTCATATAGGCGATTAAGGGGACGATTTTATGGATCATATCCGCCGTTGTACCCTGCTGGCGAACCTCGCCATTGACCGTCAGCCCCAGTGGCGTCGCCTGCGGATCGCCGTTAAATTCTGCGACCGGAATGAATCCGGATAACGGGCATGAATTATCGAATCCTTTTGCCTTCTCCCAGGGCTGCCCGGCCTTCTTCATTTTGCCCTGGATATCACGCAGCGTCAGATCGAGCGCCACGCCATATCCAGCGATAGCCTTACGAACATGCTCTTCGGTCGCCTGACGCAGCGTCGCGCCGATCAATACCGCCAGTTCGACTTCATGGTGCACCGAGCCCATATCCGTCGGAATGACCAGCGGCTGGCGCAAATCACACAGGGCGGTTTCCGGCTTGATAAACAGCACCGGCTCATCCGGCGTGACGCTGCCCATTTCCTTGATGTGGTTGGCATAGTTGCTCCCCACGCACACCACTTTGCTTACCGGGTAGTCAAGCAGCGCACCCTGCCAGTTATGATGTTGATACATTCATTTTCCCCTAATTTGTCATCGTTGACTTCAGGAATGGCACCGACAGGTATGACGCCGGGTACCGTTTATTTATCGGTTTCTGGATTGTTTTGTGAGGCGTTGAAACGATGTTGCTTCAATAAATCTTCGGGTGGCGGAGGCAGTTGTAAATAATATCCCTGCTCCGTTAAGGCTTGTTTTACTTTATCCAGCGAGGCGTTGACTAACTTTTTGCTACCATCTAACGGCAATATCATTGCCAGCTGTGGTTGACCAAATCCTTTCATCAGTTCTTCAGGCACACGTGAGAAATCGTCTTTTTTTTCGACATACAAATAGGTCTGGTCACGCTTAGCACTTCTGTAGATCACACAAAACATACATTTTACTCTGAATTAAACGGATGGCGACTTGCCTCAATATAATAGTGACTATAACATGCCTTCTGGACTTCGGAATATCACTCCACATCGGGGATGATAAATAGCAAATTGAGTAAGGCCAGGATGTCAAACACGCCCATCGAACTTAAAGGCAGTAGCTTCACCTTATCAGTGGTTCATTTACATGAAGCAGAACCCGAGGTTATTCGTCAGGCGTTAGAAGACAAAATCGCTCAGGCTCCTGCTTTTTTAAAACATGCTCCTGTGGTAGTGAATGTCAGTAGCCTTGATGCGCCGGTAAACTGGCCGCAGTTGCAGAAGGTGGTGGCGTCGACGGGATTGCGTATTGTTGGCGTCAGCGGTTGTAAAGATGCCCGGCTCAAAGCTGAAATCGACAAAATGGGCCTTCCTTTACTCACTGAAGGTAAAGAGAAAATGGCGCGTTCCGCTCCGGCTGAACCCGTTGCTCCCGCCGCTGTAGTGCAAAACGCTACTCCCGTCACAAAAACGCGATTTATTGATATACCCGTTCGTTCCGGTCAACGCATTTATGCACCACAATGTGATCTGATTGTTACAAGTCACGTCAGTGCTGGCGCTGAGCTGATCGCCGATGGCAATATTCATGTCTATGGCATGATGAGAGGCCGCGCGCTGGCAGGGGCAAGTGGTGACCGGGATGCGCAAATTTTTTGTACCCATCTGACGGCAGAACTGGTGTCTATCGCAGGTGTTTACTGGCTGAGTGATAAAATCCCAGCAGAATTTTATGGCAAAGCGGCACGTCTGCAGTTAGTAGATAACGCTTTGACAGTTCAACCGTTGAATTGATCCCTTTTTAACAAGGAATTTCTATGGCACGCATTATTGTAGTTACTTCGGGTAAAGGGGGCGTTGGCAAGACCACCTCCAGCGCGGCCATCGCTACTGGTTTGGCCCAGAAGGGAAAGAAAACTGTCGTTATTGATTTTGATATCGGCCTGCGTAACCTCGATCTGATCATGGGGTGTGAGCGTCGGGTTGTTTATGATTTCGTCAACGTCATTCAGGGTGATGCTTCACTCAATCAGGCGCTCATCAAGGACAAGCGCACTGAGAATCTCTTTATTCTTCCGGCCTCTCAGACGCGCGATAAAGACGCATTAACGCGTGAAGGCGTGGCAAAGGTTCTCGACGATCTGAAAGCAATGGATTTCGAGTTTATCGTTTGCGACTCCCCTGCGGGGATTGAAACTGGCGCGCTGATGGCGCTCTATTTCGCCGACGAAGCGATTATCACCACCAACCCGGAAGTCTCCTCGGTACGCGACTCTGACCGTATCCTGGGAATCCTGGCGTCTAAATCGCGCCGTGCCGAAAACGGTGAAGATCCGATTAAAGAACATCTGCTGTTGACGCGCTACAACCCAGGCCGTGTTAACCGTGGCGACATGCTCAGTATGGAAGATGTGCTGGAGATCCTGCGCATTAAACTCGTCGGAGTTATCCCGGAAGATCAGTCTGTTCTGCGCGCCTCTAACCAGGGCGAACCGGTCATTCTGGACATCAATGCAGACGCAGGTAAAGCGTATGCCGATACGGTAGATCGTCTGTTGGGAGAAGAACGTCCTTTCCGCTTCATTGACGAAGAGAAGAAAGGTTTCCTCAAACGCCTGTTCGGAGGATAAGTTATGGCATTACTGGATTTTTTTCTCTCGCGGAAAAAGAGTACAGCGAACATCGCGAAAGAGCGATTGCAGATTATCGTTGCTGAGCGTCGTCGTAGTGACGCTGAGCCGCATTATTTACCGCAGTTGCGTAAAGATATTCTTGAGGTCATTTGTAAGTATGTACAAATTGATCCGGAAATGGTCACCGTTCAGCTTGAACAAAAGGACGGCGATATTTCCATTCTCGAACTTAACGTTACATTGCCGGAAGCTGAAGAGTTGAAATAAACGCTCTTCTCAGATAATTCCTGATAAAAAAAGGCAGAGCAATCTGCCTTTTTTATTATCAGCCATTTTTCTGTTGCGGCAATCACGATGCCTGAAATATGGCATCACTTATCCACGTGCGATAACTGTTCGGCTATTTTTGCTTTTGCATAGCAGACAAAGCGCGAAACAGCGGGCATTATCTCTGCCCAGTCAACGCTTGCCTGTCCCAGATAGTCGAGCCGCGCGGCTGCAAGTAGAGAAGCGTGCTCGTCCGGGAGATAAGGCATTAACCAGTCTGCCGCGCTGTCTTTCGCGGTAAAGCCACCTGTCGCCACGCTGTACCAGATGCGCGCCAGGGTCAACACGATATTGCGCTCGTCGCCCTGTAAATCACCGTTGTCCTGCCAGAGCGTCAGCGTCTGACGGAATGTCTCCCGAATGTCGTTTTCCGGGACCGGCTCAAAAAGCAAATCCGCACGCTCGCCGGTTAAAGCCATGCTGGCACTACGCACCTGAGTCAATAAAATCGCCAGATCGCTATCCTGCTGTGCGGGCTCATACTTCCCGGCGTGAATATCCTCGCGCAACCACTCGCCAAACTGCATTTCCCGTCGGGGGGGAAAACGCCAGGGCACCACATCGGTATGCACCACAACCGTCACCTCAAGCGCCCGCCAGAGCGTCGACGTACCAGGCCAGGCTGACACCGACAGGAGTTCCTGCATCAGCGCTTCTCGCTGTGCCGTCGTCAGCGGCACACGCGTGGTGACCAGCAAATCAATGTCGCTGTGAGGTTTTAACCCACCTTCAACGGCAGATCCGTACAGGTGAATGGCCAACAGATCCTCTTCAAAGATCCGTTCAATGATGGCCGTCGCCTTTTCCAGTTGTTTCCGAAGGGTATCCGGAATCTTCAATGTCATCGCCTCACCGTCATCATGTCAGGTGCCACCTTAGCGCGACAGGAAGCCCGCTGACAAGCAACGGGCTGAGCCTGAATTTAGTGGTGCAGCATTTCGTCTACCACGGCCTGCGCCTTGAGTTGATAAGGATAGTAGGTTGGCCAGTTATCCATCTCTTCCAGTAGCGCCTGCTGTGAGGTATTGCCCATAAAAATATGGAAGTGGTTCGACGCCCGCGGCGCAATAATATGATCGCTGAACTGCACAAACTTCGGCGCTTTACTGTTTGCGTCTTTGCATTCAAACAGATAACGCACCCCTTTTTTACCTGAGGTGTAGGTCAGGATCTTGTACCCGGCATAGTCATACTGACAGGAGGCCACCTGCTTACCGGTATGAAACTCCATCACGCCATTTTCGATACCAATGGTGTCGACTTCCGTCGCATAGCCTTTCCGGTAATAGGCTTTCACCTCTTCCGCCGTTTTCCCCTTATCCTTTGCCGCCTTCTGTTTGAAAACCGGATCCAGCTCACCGCTGACCAGATAAGGATAAACGGATTGCCACATGCCATCCCAGTCGGTAAGCGCCCTGTCCTTAACATTGCTATCCGCAAATTCGCCTTCCGCTGCTTTCTGTTCCATCTCCGTCAACGGCACACCATGCGCGTGATCGCCATGGGCGAAGGCATAACTGCTGAACCACAACATTCCCAGAGAAACAGATAATTTTTTCCAATGAATAGCCAACGTCGTACCCTCAATCAAATGAACAAGATGAAATGTTATATTATAACAATAAAATTTATTCAACACTGTTGCGCGTAAATGAAGGAAACTTGATCTGGTCACTTTTTATGCAAAAACCAGATTCGATATACTGAAACCGGAGACAAAAAACAGGAGGTAATGGCTATGTATCGTTCTGTTCTGGTGCCCATTGATATCTCAGAAGCCGATCTCACCCGGCAGCTTATTCCTCAGGTCAAAATCCACGCCAAAACGGCAAAAGTCCATTTTCTGTCAGTCATTCCCTCAGTCCCCTTTTATGCATCCCTGGGGCTCGCCTACTCTGGCGAACTCCCGGATAAAAATGGACTGCAGACGAAGGCATTACAAAAACTCAACGAGATTGTGAAGCAATTCGATATCCCTGAAGGACGGGTACAGACGCATGTGGTATACGGCCCCCCGAAGGATCAGATCCTGAAGCTGGCGGATACCGTCAGTGCTGACCTGGTGATCATCGCGTCACACCAGCCCGGTATTTCAACATATCTGTTAGGTTCTACCGCCGCCGCCGTTGTGCGTCACGCGCACTGTCCGGTGCTGGTCGTTCGCTGAGCCGCAAACGGGAGCCTGCTGGCTCCCGTTTATGCCATTTTCACGATCCAGTCGCGGAAGATTTCCATCGCGGGCGTCATCGGTTTCGACTTCAGATGGGTGAGCCAGTAACCGCCCATTTGGATCTCAATGTCAAAGGGGCGAACGAGTTGTCCGGCCGCCAGTTCTCTGGCAAACATCACTGCCGGAACCAGTGCCGCACCGCCGGTATGGATAATCGTTTCAACCATCAGACGTGAGGAGTCAAAAACGGCACCATTGATCCGCTCTGCCGTCACGCCTGCTGCAGCAAACCAGTTATCCCACTCATCTACCCGATATGAACGCAGAAGATTCTCTTGCAAGAGATCGGCTGGCCGCCTGAGCCGTTGGGCCGTTTCTGGCGTGCACAGGACAGTCAGCGGAGCCTCAAACAGCATTTCGTTATGGGTGGCGGGCCACAAGCCATTGCCAAAGCGGATGGCAAAATCCAGTCCCTCAGCCGCCAGATTCACAACGTTATTATTTGTACGCAGGCGTAGCTCAACGAACGGATGCGCCTGCCGGAATTGTTCAATGCGCGGCAGTAACCAGCCAACGGCAAAGGTACCAACCGCAGCAACCGTGAGCACTTCGCGATATTCCCCACCCTCAAACTGACGAAAAATGGTGTCGATTTGACCAAAGGCGTCGGTCAGGACGGCAAACAGTACCTGCGCCTCATCCGTCATCTCCAGCCCTCTGGGCAGACGTTTAAACAGCACTCTGTTCAGGCGATCTTCCAGGATACGTACCTGCTGGCTGACGGCGGCCTGCGTGACACAAAGTTCCAGTGCCGCACGAGTAAAACTCAAATGGCGAGCCGAAGCCTCAAAGGCTCGTAGGGCATTAAGCGGAAGATTAGAGCGCATAATAAAGACTCATAAGATTTTCTTTATCCCAGGGTAAATTCTTCTCGCTTGTTAAGCAAGCGCAGAGAGCGGATAGTTCTGGCATCGCAAACACATCATGCGCCTTTAATTCTCTTTCTTCTTTTGTCTGTTTGAGCGGAAAAATAAAGTGCGTGCATTGATCAATTTACTGATTATCAAGGATGTTATTTATGTTTAAAAAACGAGGTCATCAGACGGTACTTATTGCCGCCGTGCTCGCTTTCTTTACTGCCAGTTCACCGCTTTTGGCTCGCACGCAGGGGGATCCCGCACAGGTCCAAGAAAAGCTGACAGCATTAGAAAAACAATCGGGTGGTCGACTGGGCGTTGCGCTGATTAATACCGCCGATCGTTCGCAAATTCTTTATCGCGGTGATGAGCGCTTTGCCATGTGCAGCACCAGTAAGACGATGGTCGCTGCCGCGGTATTAAAACAGAGTGAAACTCAGCACGATATTTTGCAGCAGAAAATGGTCATCAAAAAAGCCGATCTGACGAACTGGAATCCGGTGACGGAAAAATATGTCGATAAAGAGATGACATTAGCGGAGCTAAGCGCTGCCACGCTGCAATACAGCGATAATACGGCAATGAATAAATTACTTGAGCACCTGGGCGGTACCAGTAACGTCACGGCTTTTGCCCGCTCAATTGGCGACACGACGTTTCGTCTGGACCGGAAAGAACCCGAGCTGAACACCGCCATCCCTGGCGATGAGCGCGACACGACCTCGCCGCTGGCGATGGCGAAAAGCCTGCACAAACTGACGCTGGGCGATGCGCTGGCTGGCGCACAGCGTGCACAGCTTGTCGAATGGTTGAAAGGCAATACGACCGGCGGTCAGAGCATTCGTGCCGGACTCCCTGAAGGGTGGGTGGTTGGCGATAAAACCGGAGGCGGTGATTACGGCACAACCAATGATATCGCGGTGATCTGGCCCGAAGATCGTGCGCCGCTGATCCTCGTCACCTACTTTACACAGCCACAGCAGGATGCCAAAGGGCGTAAAGATATTCTGGCCGCCGCTGCAAAGATTGTGACGGAAGGGCTTTGAGCCCGGCGGGTAAGCGAAGAAAGCAAAAAGGCCCAGACAGATGTCTGGGCCTTCAAATTTGGGCCGCCATCGAGGCCTCGAACCCCGTTCCCTACAACAAAAGTCGTTCGCTCTTCCAGATGAGCTAATGGCGGTCTGCCGGTTTTTATTTCCGATTGAGAATCTACTCATTATCAGAACCGGGCGAGATAATACATAACTCAAATTACCCCTGCAATAGGTGTGGATGACTTTCCCTTATTATTACCGTTCGTTTGCTCATTATTCATGCTGGGCAATATATAAGAGATGATATATCGCACACCGGCGAATTCACCCGGACTGGCGCGCATAGAGGTAGGCTGTCGCCCGTGACACCCCTAAATGCTGTGCCACCGTATCCATGGATTTACGCACATTCAGCAATCCCTCTTTGCGTAACTGTTGGATCAGAACCTTTCTGTCTTCCGTTTTAAGCGCGCGCGCCGTGGTGGCGCGTTTCGCGGCAAAGTCATCAATGCGCTGGCGAATGACTTCAGTGCTCCCGGGGTCAAGATGTTCACGCACCGGTGAACTCTCTGTTTCGGTAAAACGCGCCAGCGCGCTTTGCATCCCCCGGAAAAGCGTCATATCGACATTAAGGCATAATGCGGCGACGTAATTACCCTTTTCATCCTTAATGCCAATAGACGTACTTTTTACCGGACGGCCATCAGCAAACTGATTGCCGTAGTTCGCAATTATTTCAGGAAAATCTGAAGAGGCAATCCTTGCCAGCCCGAGTTCCGTCGCCGGTTGTCCCGCCTCACGACCGGATAAATTATTATGTATCGACATAATCGCATGCTCAGGATCCTTGAGGTCATGAACAACCACTTCGCAAAAAGGAGAAAACGTTTCGCTTAATCCCTTCGCGATAGTGTCAAGTTGGCTGAGAAGCGAATTCTCGTCGTTTTTTGGCATGCCGGTCTCCCACAGTGATGCCCGTTGTCATTATTGCTATCCGTTTACAGCCTCACGAAACGGATTTCCCGGCCAGAAACTCACCGTAGCGCGCGATATCCACATTGCCGCCGCTGATGATAATGCCGACTTTTTTCCCGCTGAGTTCTGCTTTTCTCGCCCTTGCCGCTGCAAAGCCAAGACAGCCCGTGGGTTCTGCGACGACTTTCATACGCTCGGCCATAAACCTCATCGAAGCAATTAATTCATCGTCTGAAACGGTCAGAATATCATTGACGTATTTTTGAATCAGAGGGAACGTATAGTGCCCCAGATGTTGCGTCTGTGCACCATCAGCAATCGTTTTTGGCGTATCGATGTGAACGATTTTTCCGCTTCGAAAAGACTGCTGTCCGTCGTTACCGGCTTCAGGCTCCACGCCATAAATTATGCAATCTGGCGAAAGTTGCCGGGCGGCCAGTGCTGAACCTGAAAGTAAACCACCGCCCCCCAGACAGACAAAAAGAACATCCAGCGGACCAACCTCTTCAATTAACTCTTTGGTGGCCGTGCCCTGACCGGCGATAACATGCGGATGATCGTAGGGAGGGATGAGCGTCAGTCCCTGTTTCTCAGCCAGTTCACGGCCAATCTGTTCACGATCTTCCGTATAGCGATCGTACATAACAACATTGCCACCATACCCTTTGGTTGCCGCTACTTTCGCGGCTGGCGCATCATGAGGCATGATGATTGTCGCCGGAATACCCAGCAATTTAGCTGACAGCGCTATCGCCTGAGCATGGTTTCCGGAAGAAAATGTCACCACGCCAGCAGCACGTTGTTCCGGCGTAAACTGGCGTAATGCATTCATCGCCCCACGAAACTTAAAGGCTCCCATACGCTGTAGGTTTTCACATTTAAAGAAAACGTCAGCGCCAAATTCCGCATTGACGGTCCGGGAGGTCATCACCGGCGTCTTGTTTGCATATCCTTCAATACGCCCTGCGGCGGCGGCAACATCAGCATATTCCGGGAGTGTAATCTCAACCATTTTTTCACCTGTATAGCGTTAAGCGTCGGGCTTATTGCGCCAGCGCGAGTGCTTCTACTTCTAAGGCAGAACCATAATGCAGTTCTGCCACCCCAGCAACGACACGAGATGGACGGAAATCGCCAATCCATTCGGCGTAAATGTCGTTAAACGTCGGCCACTGGTTGATATCTGTCACATAGACACGTACGGAAACCAGATGCTGACGGGAGACACCGGCCCCCTTCAGACAGGCATCGACATTTTCCAGAACTTGTCTGGTCTGTTCCTCAAAAGACGCCCCCGCCTTTTTCTCACCATGCGGGGTGATTGGCAGTTGCCCTGAGATAAAAACAAATCCCCCTGCTGTCACGCTCGCCGAGTAGTGTCCAGCGGGAGGAAGCCCATGGGATGTTGTGTTCAATGTGATATCCGGGTGCATGTGCATCTCTCCTGCGTTCCATAGCTAATACATAATGTATTAATTTATACTTTTTGTATAAGTCTTTTATACACCACATTGCGCTGTGCGACTACCCCTTGTTTTGACGTCCGCCGTTTCCGCTCCTCGCTTATGTGACAGAGATCGCGGTTATGATTTGCGTCAGAAAATCAAAAGGTTCGATAATGGCCTCAATCGATATAGTGAATCCGAATGGGATGCAGAGTGATGAAATTAACCATACTGGTAGATAACAATACTTACATTGACAGGTATTTGACCGGAGAACCTGGCGTTTGCTATTACATTGAATGCTCAGGCTTAAAACTTCTTTTTGACGTTGGCTATTCTGATATTTTTTTAAAAAATGCACAGATCCTGGATATCGATCTTACGCACATTGATAAAATTGTATTATCACATGGACATAACGATCACACCTGGGGGTTAAACCATTTATTCCAGCATTACGACAGACTTCCATCATCTCCAGCAAAGAAAGTCGATATCATCGCCCACCCCGCCGCATTTACGCCTAAATTTTATGAGTCGAAACCCATTGGGATGAACCATAATGCCCTTTGTTTTGATTACTTCTTTAATATCGTCAGTTCCACACAACCCCTGAAATTATCCGAAGACATCACTTTTTTAGGGCAAATCCCCCGCCTTAACCATTTTGAAGCGCAAAATCCGGTAGGCCACACACATAATCATGATGGTGAGTTAACGGCTGATTACGTGATTGATGATAGTGCAATGGCAATTAAGACAAAGGATGGACTGGTGATTGTCACCGGATGTTCTCACGCCGGGATTTGTAATATTATTGAGCACGCAAAATCAGTCACTGGAGAATCGAAAATTGCTTCCGTTATAGGCGGCTTTCATCTCCTTAATGCTGATGAATCCTTACTCTCGGAAACCGGGAAATATCTTAGCGCATTGTCGGCTACTACGCTTTATCCCAGCCATTGCACCGATCTTGCCGCAAAAATCCATCTGTCCCGTTATGTGGATCTCAAAGAAACGGGCGTGGGACTCACGCTGACTTTCCCCATGTAGGAGCAGATTATGTGAAGGGAGACCGTGTTTTCTGTCTCCCGATGATTCATACCTGCAGCGACGATCACCTGACCACCAGCAGATCGGAAAAACGCGTGGTGTAGCGCGGAGAAAGCATCTGCCGTCTTAACTGCCATGGTGGCTGAATCCCCTGCCCGGCAAAGTACAGCGTTCCTCTTCCCTGTTTGGCATTGAGCGTATCCAGAACTTCCATCAACTTCTCGCTGCCGGGACGCGGTGCGTTATCATCGAACAGATTGAGTTGCGCCACGCCCTGACTGAAAAAATCACCGAGCATGACTCCAGCCTTCTGATAACGATGCCCCTCTTTCCAGATAGCGTCCAGGCATCGCGTGGCTGCGCTGATGATGTCCCGGCTGTCCTGTGTCGGTGTCAGCAGTTTTACGGACGCGCTATTGCCGTACCAGGTTTCATTCGGCGCAAACGGCGACGTTTTCACAAATGTCGAAATGAACCGGCAATACTGATGCTCACTCCGGAGCTTCTCCGCCGCGCGCGTCGCATAAGCACAAATCGCCTGGCGCATCTGTTCGTATTCCGTAATGCGCTCGCCGAATGAGCGACTGAAAACAATCTCCTGCTTCGCGGGCGCAAACTCCTCAAGCGCCAGGCAAGGCTCACCGCGTAACTCCCGCACGGTTCTTTCCAGTACGACATTGAAGTGCTTGCGTATCACCGCGATGTGCGTATCCGCCAGATCGAGTACCGTTTTTATGCCCATCGCGGTCAGCTTTTTACTGATACGACGACCAACGCCCCACACCTCATCAACCGGCAGAGCCGCCATCAGTTTTCGCTGCCGTTCGAGATTCGACAGATCCACAACACCACCCGTCTGCTGCGGCCACTTCTTCGCCGCGTGGTTGGCCAGCTTGGCCAGCGTTTTTGTCTGTGCAATCCCCACGCCGAGCGTCAGATGTGTCCGCTTTAAGACCGTGTTGCGGATCTCTTTGCCAAAATCCGTGAGATCCCGACAGTTTCGGACTCCCGTCAAATCGCAAAAGGCCTCGTCGATACTGTAAATTTCAACGCGTGGTGATAGCGCTTCGAGCGTCGACATGACCCGATTGCTCATGTCGCCGTAGAGTTCATAATTCGAACTGAAACACACCACCCCATGACGCCGGAACGCCTCTTTTTGCTTGAAATAGGGCGCTCCCATGACCACCCACGGTTTCGCTTCGGGACTGCGGGAAATCACGCAACCATCGTTATTCGACAGCACAACAACCGGTTTGCCTTTCAGATCGGGCCGAAACACCGTCTCACAGGACGCATAAAATGAATTCACATCGCATAACGCAAACACGTCACACCCCACAATAACTGTATTTATATACAGTATTATTTAAAATATTTTATAACTTGCAAGCAAAATTCTGGCGCTTTTTTTAGTGGATTGTTCTGCCTGAAAAGTGGTCGGTTATCCACAGAAACGGTGCATAACCCTGTGGGTGAGTGACATGACGTTGTTAATCAGGTTTGTTCGCATGCCGTATCCCTACGTCAGCCGGATATCTCCGTTCCTCTCCGTAACAACGTAAACCGAAGTGGGTATGTCTGCTCACAAAACAGGCAGGTTAATGAGTAATTAACCTGCCTGCCATTGGGATACCACTTAAGGCCACCGGGGAATGACAAAGAAATCAGCCGTGTACGGTTTGCAACGTCAGGGGGACGAACAATACGCAGCAATAGTTAACTCACTGCCTTTACAATAAATGTCACGACGCCAAAAATCGCCAGGGCGTCCTCACTGCCGATGATGATGGGAGAATAGGCGCTGTTCATAGGGTTAAGCTGAACGGTAGGTCGCAACTGCAACCGCTTCACCGTGAATTCCCTCTCCACCGCCGCAATCACGATATCTCCGTGGCTGGCAGTACGTGAACTGTCCACCACCAGCAGATCGCCGTCGCCGATCCCCGCATCGATCATCGAGTCGCCAGCAGCCCTGACGAAATAAGTCGAACTGGGATGCTGAACAAGTAATTTGTTGAGATCGATACTCTGCTCAACGTAATCGGCCGCCGGACTGGGGAATCCGCATGGAACCCGATCGCTGAAAAGTGGAAAGGTAATGACTTCATGCCATTCCGCAGGTCTGTACAACGTCATAATGCACACCTTTAACACTGTTTTTATATACAGTAATTTCAACTCCGACAGGGATCAAGTCATTGGCAACACGCCGCTGCGCAAAGCGTCGCCACATTGTGCGTAAGCATTTATTGATCCTACAAATATACGGTTTGTAAATTTTTTGCGCTGGGTGACGACGTCCGCCGTTTCAGGACGGGTATGAGGGAGCATTTCCGGAAAGCGAAAAAAAAACCGGCGATGACAGCCGGTTTCCTCTCTGCATAGAGTGACTTACCAGCCGCAGACGTCGTGCTCATTTTCCGTATCGTAGGAACGCACGGTATTGACGAGATCTTTCACCACTTCAGCGGCGACGTCAGGCACCAGTAAAGTCATTGGCGCTTCGGTTTCGTAATCGACAGAGACGCCATTGCTGTTATTCGTCACAGTGACGGTATAGGTTGCTTTGCCCATGATTATTTCTTCCCGGTATGAATGACTTTTCGTTGATTCGCGCTTTCCATCAGTACCTCTGGCGCGACGAAAAAGTCGATATTGAAATAGGTGTCATCGCTCATCACTTCGATGTTGTGCCACTTTTCCGGTGGGAACACACCAAACTGGCCCGCTTCAATGATCATCACTGTTTCGGCTTCCGGACTGTGTTCATCCGCATATCCGAGATATTTGACCGCCCCCTGCATCACCGACAAACGGGGATAAACGCCCGGTCGGGTTCCTTTATCAAGGTGGCGTTCGAAAATTCCGGCAGGTGCCGTTTCTTTGTTCCAGAACGGCGTGGCACGTGTGTGAATATGATTTTGTGGAATCTGAAGCATGTCCTTCCCTCTTCCAGTCGGTAGGATGCGATTGTGAGTAAACCGCTGTTCCAGAAAGGTTACGCCTCATAACTGGCATTTTAAATACACCAAAAGGGGCAAGTGACATTCATCACTGGTTTTGTCTGACAGAGGAAAGCCTGTCTCCAGGCTCTCCTCCTGCTATATTATCGACCAGGTGTTTTTAATGGATTGCCAAATTGCTCCAGATACACCTCCCCCAACGCTTTCGTGGCGTAATCATTTAAATGACCGACGTCACGATACAGCGGTATGCCCTCAATTTCCGTCCTGCACAGCCCGTCAGGACATTGCACATTTTTGGGATCGACAATAATCAACGATGGGAAGCGGGCCTGTAACGTGGCAAAAAACAGTTCCGTCCAGACACTTTTATTAATCTGTGGATTCTGGTTGCATGCCTGAGGCTCATACTCTCCCCGCGTCTTAAAATGTTCATAAAAACAGGTCAGGAAATTCTTCGGCATCGGGAACATCGTTTTCACCAGTACCGGCTGCGCCCCGGCATCAATAATGTCCTGTATTGCCTGTTCCGTGGCTCGGGTGAGAATATTGATAGATTCCGCAGGCGATGGGGAATCCTCAATCTGCGATCTGACCCTGAATGCCGCATAGTTTTCCCAGACCTGAGAAATGATCACATATTTATATTTATGGTTTCGGATCGCTTCATAGTATTTTTTGACATTCTCATGACAGGCCCGGTAATAATCGCCTTTATAAGTATAGAGATCGTCGTGATACACACGGGGAATCGCCAGGCACAGTGAAGTCGCTTTCATATCAACAGCAACATGCGCATTTTTCCCCATAATATCGAAGAAATTCCAGTACTGATTAGAGTGCGAATCGCCCATCAGGAGCGCTTTCTCAGAAGCGGTTTTATCCCCCACCACACAAGCCATATCGGTTCCTGTGACGTTTTCGTTCATACAATCCTGACGCTGCTTTATCTTCGTCTCTTTGAGCACATGGTTGATATGACTTAACGACTCGCCGAATCGTAGATAGCTAAATCCGTCAAAACGCTTACTGACCGACATCAGGGTAATAATGGCAATCAGTGGGATAACCACCAGCAGAATCAGCGTTTTTTTTAACGACTGACGAGGCTTCCGGTAGGGTTTCTCGATGAAATAATATGATCCCATCGCCAGCAACACAGCCAGACCCAGACCAGCCATTCTGGCATAGACACTGGTAATACCGATGTAGTGCAGTGTCGCGAAAATCGGCCAATGAAAGAGATAAAGCGAATAGGAGATCGTGCCAAGCCAGACCAACGGCGGGAATGACAGCAATTTACAGGTCAGAATATTTTGCTGGCTACCGGTGAAAATTAACACCGCGGTACTGACACAAACGATCAGGGTGTAAGCATTGGGATAACCCAGAATGACATCACTTCTGACGCTAACAAACAATATTGCCGCCACCGCAATGAACGAAAGGCTATTAAGCGCGATCTTGTTTATTTTTTGTGCCATCGGGAGATAAATACAGGCACAGACACCGAGCATGAACTCAAAGAGTCGGGAGGCGAAGAAATAATACGTTTTCGTCGGATGCGCACCTGAGTAGTGCCAGGCGATATAGATGCCTGCAATCGTCAGCAATGGCGCCAGGTAGTTAAGCGCCCGTTCGTGCGTTTTTTTACGGATGACGTAATAGATTACCGGGAAAAAGACATACCATTGCCACTCGATGGATAAAGACCAGGTGTGAAGCAACAGCATGGCGTTTGAATCAGGCGCTGCATAGGCGGTTGTTTCATCGCCAAAATAGCGGTTTGAGACAATCAGCAGCGTCTGCTTTATGCTTTTGAGAAAAGAGGCATAATCTTCAGGCAACCAGAATAGCGACGCAATGACAACGCACAGCAGCATCATTGTCAGCATTGCTGGCTGCAATCGCCATATTCTACGCAAATAAAAATCGCTAAAGCTGAAATGCCCCGCATCCATTCGGTCTTTTATTATCGATGCGATGAGAAAGCCTGAAATGACGAAGAAAATATCGACCCCGATGAAACCGGATGCAAATAGCGAAAATCCGGCGTGAAATAACACCACCAGCAATACGGCAATCGCCCTTATGCCGTCAATATCAGAACGATACTTCATCGATTATCCTGCGAACGAAATATAAAGTGCGGATTTTACATGAGATTATTCAAAAGTGAACCGCCAATGACACGCTGTTTTGTTGTCGTTTACCTCAATAAAAAACCCGCCGATGGCGGGCTCCATGGCTTACGACTGTAGGGTCGCCAGCCGTGCGGCGAAACCGACAAAAATCAGGCCAATCAGCGAGTTTCCGATCTTCGCCAGTTTCTTTTTAGTACGAATATACTGTGTGACAAAGGCGCCCGAGATAATCAGGAAGCTCAGGTAGCAGAAGCTTACCACTTCAAGCGTGATCGCTAAAATAAAGAATGACAGTCCCGCGTGCGGCGCATTCACATCAATAAACTGCACAAAAAAGGAGACGTAGAACAGAATGGCTTTTGGGTTCGTCAGGCTCAATACCAGCGCACGTTTAAAAATGGCGCCAAAGGGAACCGCGTCTTCAGTTGTCTCACCGCTTTTTGCTTTAAGCGTGGCATAGAGGATTTTTGCGCCCAGATAAAGCAGGTAAAAGGCACCGAGATAGCGGACGATATTAAACAGCACTGGCGTCGTTTTAATCAGCGTCGCCACCCCGGCATACGCCAGAAACATGAGCACCGCGTCACCAATAAATACCCCGCTTGCCGCAAGGTAACCGCCCTTCATTCCACGTCCGACGCTGTTTTTCAGCACAAATATCGTGTTCGGTCCCGGAACCAGGACAATAAAAATAGCCCCGACCAGATAAGTCCAATAATTCAGTACACCATACTCTGCAAACACGTTAACCTCTTCTTCCTGAAACCACTTTTTCGCTTAACTGCGAAACAATATGCTAACGGATGCACCAGTCCAAGGGAAGCGCTTATCCCCCGCTTTATTTCAGTGAGAATGCCGGATAGCGCTCGGCAAAATAGTGGCGTAAGAATTCCACCGTAATACGCACTTTGGCTGACGTCGCCAGTCGTGAAACATACACCGCCCAGATATTGGCCGGTTGGTAATACTCCGGCAGGACATGCACCAGATGACCGCTGGCAATGTTATCGCAGACATCCCACCAGGAGCGCAGCGCAATCCCCTGTCCGTCCAGACACCACTGATGCACAATCTCACCATGATTCGATGACAGCGGCCCGGTCACCTTAATGGCGTGCTCCCCCTCTTTATTCTGCAATTGCCAGATCCCAAAGGGATGGTCACGCTCTTTGATCACTAAGCAGGAACAGGTAGCAAGATCGGCAAGCTGTTTTGGCGTACCGTGCTGTGCCAGGAACGACGGCGATGCACAAAGGATTCGGTAGTTCGTTCCCAGCTTGCGGGCGATCAAATTTGGCGCAATGTCGTCGCCAATACGGATATCGAGATCGACACCTTCATTGGCTAAATCCACCAGCCGGTCTTCCACATCAAAGCGCAACTCCAGTTGCGGATACTGTCTTGCCAGGGCGGACAGCGCAGGAGCCACCACCTGTCGACCAAAACCAAAGCTACTGATGATGCGCAGCATCCCTTGCGGAACCTGCCGGACATCAGAGAGTTCATCCATCATCTGATCGACATCATGCAGAATACGCTGCGCCCATTCATAGATGCGCTCACCCTCTTCCGTAATGGTGACGCGACGCGTGGTGCGGTGCAGCAGAACCACATTCAGGTTCTGTTCAAGCAGCGCAATGCGTTTACTGACATAGGCGGGTGAGACCCCCAGTTCCTGGGCGACGGCAGCGAATCCCGCCCGACGGGCGACCAGCATAAAGACGCGTAAATCAGTCAGCAGAGGAGGATTATTCATGATCTGTGTTTTATGTTTCACCAGTTAGGGAGATTAACTATGGATCAGTCAATTATAGGATAAGGAGGAAGTCAATTTTGCTACCCTACAAGTGAGAACTGGTATGAAAAAAACCTGTCGTATTGCCGCCATTGCTGGTGATGGCATCGGTAAGGAAGTGCTGCCAGAAGGCATTCGCGTTTTGCAGGCCGCCGCCAGACGTTGGGATCTGTCGCTCAGCGTTGAGACGTTCGAATGGGCCAGTTGCGATTATTACCTTGAGCACGGGAAAATGATGCCGGATGACTGGCGCGAACAGTTATCCTCCTTTGACGCGATTTACTTTGGCGCCGTCGGCTGGCCGGAGACGGTTCCGGACCATATTTCCCTGTGGGGGTCGCTGCTGAAATTCCGTCGGGAATTCGATCAGTATGTGAACCTGCGCCCGGTTCGCCTCTTCCCCGGCGTGCCCTGCCCGCTGGCCGGCAAGAAGCCTGGCGATATTGATTTCTACGTCGTGCGTGAAAACACTGAAGGGGAATACTCTTCACTGGGCGGACATATCAACCCAGGCACTGAGCATGAAGTGGTCATCCAGGAGTCCGTTTTCACCCGTCGGGGCGTGGATCGTATTCTGCGCTATGCGTTTGAATTAGCCCAAAGCCGCCCGCGTAAGACGCTGACGTCGGCGACCAAATCCAATGGTCTGGCAATCAGTATGCCGTTCTGGGATACACGCGTAGAAGCCATGGCGCAGCACTACCCCGATATCCGCTGGGACAAGCAGCACATTGATATTCTTTGCGCCCGTTTTGTGATGCAGCCGGAGCGCTTCGATGTGGTGGTCGCCTCGAATCTGTTTGGCGACATTCTTTCCGATCTCGGTCCGGCCTGTACCGGCACCATTGGCATTGCCCCCTCGGCTAACCTGAACCCTGAGCGTAACTTCCCCTCGTTGTTCGAACCGGTACATGGTTCCGCACCGGATATTTATGGCAAAAACCTCGCCAATCCGATTGCGACCATCTGGGCGGGGGCGATGATGCTGGATTTCCTCGGTGCAGGAGAAGCGAAGTACACCGCCGCGCATGACGGAATTCTGGCAGCGATTGAGCACGTCATTGCCACTGGCCCTAAAACGCCGGATCTGAAAGGTAGCGCATCGACGCAGCAGGTCGGTGATGCCATTTGTAAGGTGTTAGAGTCGTAAAACCATCGTGCCGGATGCCGCTAATGACATCCGGCAACAGCCGCTTATTGCGGGTATTCCTGCAATAGCGTATTGAGCTTCGTCGCCATTAACGCCGCACGCCAGCCGGAAATGAGTTCAGGTTCCGTTGTCTGCGGCTTTAACTTCCAGTGCCAGTTGAGCAGCTGGTTGATCTGACGACGTGACGCCAGCAGCTCTGCGCTGACGTGATGTTCCGTACTCACTTCCGTCACCAGCGCCTTGATCGCCTTAAACGCTTTGCGATAACCCGGCATATCCATCAGATTCAGCAGCGGTTCCGGCAGCGCCTCTTCCGGCAACGCCTGCGCTTTGGCAACCAGCGAGAGCAGCGTTTTGCCGTGGAAGCGAATTTCACTGCCAGAAAGCCCCAGGCTGTCGAGTTCACCCATGCTGCCGGGCATATAGCGCGCCACGGACCACAGGTGCTCTTCGCGAACCACGAAGTTAACGGCCAGATCGCGCTCACGCGCTTTACGCAGACGCCAGTCGGCAAGCAGTTGCAGGCAGGCCAGTTGACGCGTGCGTAGCTGCCAGGCGTTGGTGATCTCGCGCCAGGCATCTTCCGGTGCCAGGATCTCCTGACGACGGGTTTGCATCAGACGACACTCATCCAGCGCCGCAGGCAACCAGCCCGCCGCCTCGGTTTCCGCCATCAGTTTCCCGGCAATCGGTAACAGATACCAGACGTCGGCTGCCGCGTATTCGCACTGGCGCTCAGTCAGTGGACGCGCCAGCCAGTCGGTACGTGACTCGCTCTTATCCAGCGCCACGCCGGTGAACTCTTCCACCATTGATGCAAAACCCCACGACAGGGGACGACCACAAAATGCCGCCAGGATTTGGGTATCGATCAGCGGCTGCGGCAGTTCGCCAAACGCATTCAGAAAGACTTCCAGATCTTCACTGCCCGCGTGCAAAAACTTGGTGATGGCGGTATCGCGCAGAATCGCTTTCAGCGGCGACCAGTCGCTAATACCATGCGGATCAATCAGCGCGACATGTTCGCCGTCAAACAGCTGAATCAGGCCCAGTTGCGGATAATAGGTGCGGGTACGAACAAATTCGGTATCCAGGGCAATCGCAGGAAACGCACGGACCGCTTCGCACAGGGTCGCCAGCGCGTCGTCAGTGGTGATCATTTGGTAATTCAAATTGCATTCTCTTCGGTTTACGCCAAAAAAAACGCCGGATTCACCCGGCGTCAGATTGCTGACAAAGAAGAAAAAAGCGAGGTTTTTCCTTCTTTGTGGTTATCAGCCGAAAATCAATAAATTGATTTTCCTGGTTTTAATAAGGTGATCTCGGCTTGTCCGGTATCGGCATAAGGTTTGCGATCACTCTCACGCCGGATTCACCCGGCGTTTGACGTGTTGCTTAACGCTCAGCCCTTATTGTCCACTTTGGCACGGGCTTCGTCACGTAATTCTCGACGTAAAATTTTGCCGACGTTTGATTTCGGCAGTTCATCGCGGAATTCAACCAGTTTCGGGACTTTATAGCCCGTGAGCTGACGGCGGCAGAAAGTGACCAGCGCCTCTTCGGTGAGTGAAGCCTCTTTTTTCACCACAAAAATCTTCACCGCTTCGCCGCTGCTGCCGGACGGAACACCGACGGCAGCCACTTCCAGCACGCCCGGATGCTGCATCACCACATCTTCGATCTCGTTCGGATAAACGTTAAAGCCGGAGACCAGAATCATATCTTTCTTACGATCGACAATGCGCAGGAAGCCTTCATCGTCCATGACTGCGATATCACCGGTGTGTAGCCAGCCGTCTTTGATGATTTCATCAGTCGCATCAGGACGCTGCCAGTAGCCCAGCATCACCTGCGGCCCTTTCACGCACAGTTCACCCGGCTGATCCGGTGACACTTCGTTGTCGTCATCGTCCACCAGTTTGGCTTCGGTCGATGGCACTGGCAGGCCGATGCTGCCGCTGTGATAATCAATATCGTGCGGGTTAACGCTGACCAGCGGCGCGCATTCGGTCAGGCCATACCCTTCAAGCAGATACTGTCCTGTCAGTTTTACCCAGCGTTCTGCCACCGCCTGTTGCACTGGCATGCCGCCGCCCGCAGAAAGATGCAACGAAGAGAAATCCAGTTGCTGGAACTCTTTATTGTTCAGCAAGGCGTTAAACAAAGTGTTCACGCCGGTCATCGCGGTAAACGGATACTTCGCCAGCTCTTTAACCAGCCCCGGAATGTCGCGCGGGTTGGTGATCAGCAGGTTCTGCCCTCCCAGCTCGATAAACAGCAGGCAGTTCATGGTCAGGGCAAAAATGTGGTACAGCGGCAACGCGGTCACCACCAGTTCTTTACCCGGATGCAAAAGCGGTCCGTAAGTGGCTTTCACCTGCTCCAGGTTAGCCAGCATATTGCGATGCGTCAGCATCGCCCCTTTCGCCACTCCGGTCGTTCCGCCGGTGTACTGTAAAAACGCCAGGTCCTCAGAAACCACTTCCGGTTTAACATACTGCATACGGTACCCGGCGTGCAGCGCACTGCGAAAAGAGATCGCATCCGGCAGATGATATTTCGGCACCAGTCGTTTGATGTACTTCACTACGAAGTTCACCAGCGTGCCTTTAGCCGTGGAAAGCTGGTCGCCCATACGGGTCAGAATGACGTGCTTAACGCTGGTTTTATCAACCACTTTTTCCAGGGTATGGGCGAAGTTGGAGACAATCACAATCGCCGCCGCGCCGCTGTCGTTTAACTGATGCTCCAGTTCACGCGGGGTATAAAGCGGGTTGACGTTCACCACAATCATCCCGGCACGCAAAATGCCAAACAGCGCCACCGGATATTGCAGCAGGTTTGGCATCATCAGCGCGACGCGGTCGCCCTTTTTCAGCCCCAGCCCCTGTTGCAGGTAAGCTGAGAAGGCGCGGCTACGCTCCTCCAGCTTGCGGAAGGTCATTACCTCCCCCATGTTCATAAACGCGGGCTGATCGGCATAACGCGCGACAGCATGTTCAAACAGTTCCACCAGGGATTGATAACGGTCAGGATTGATCTCCGCAGGCACATCTGCGGGGTAACGGTTTAACCAAACCTTCTTCACTGCATCACCTCTAAAATGAGTGTTCGTCGTCATCTCAACCCCAGATAATAAACAAGTCGTTAACATAATATTAACTCAGCGTACCAGTTTATTAATTACTCAACTGAAAGGTTGCGAAGCGCGTCACTATTTATTTTTGTTATGACGTTAATAAAACAGAAACAGCGGACCAGCCGCTGTTTCTTTTACTGATAATACAACGCGTTACTCTGTGACGATCGTTTGAACCTGTGCAGGACCAGGGTTGTACCATCCCCAACCGCCATAGCCATACGGCCAGCCTCTCCCGCCGTAGAACCACGGGTCGATCGGTTGTGGTGGCATCACCACCTGCTGAGCAAGCCGCCAGCGTTTGTAGCCCGTCACGTCCATGGTCATGAATTTGTACGGCGTGCTACCCACTTTACCTTCAACGGTACCCGTAATCGGCCCAACGACGGTCACCAGTTGCCCCCGGAAATCAACCGGGTCGAGGAAGCCATTCACATTGGCGTATATACGACCACGCGACGGTTCGCCCAGAATCGGCCGCGCCCCGCTATCGAGCGGAACAGTGGCAATTTCCAGACGGGTTTTTCCCTGCTGGTTTTGAATCTCCACCACTTTACCGCCAAAGCGCGCTTCCTGTCCGACATACAGCTGCGGGGCATTCATCACCCGCACCAGATCGTCCTGCGGCGTGGGGCTGGAGCCCTTAATCGCCTCCGGAACCGTGACGCACCCGCTTAACATGAGGGCGATGGCGCCCGCGAGCAGGCCTTTCACAACTTGTTTTTGAACCGCCATACTGCGACTCCTTTTCTCAAACGGCTAACCCGATGTTTTACGGGTCATACTACTGAGATTCACTCTTTTCCGGGAAGTTTCTTCCAGGCCACGTTGTTACGTAAATAAACCGGTTCCGCGTGTTCGACCGCCACGGTTTTACCGTCAGCCAACATCTGGCAGGCGATCGGCAACATATCTTCCGCGGCGGGCAGCAGGACGTCACCGTCGCGCAGCGCCAGTCCGCTCTCTTTGCCAAGTTCAGGCCAGGCAGGCCAGCCCGTCCCGACAGTCACCCATTCGCCGGAAAGCTGTTGTAAGCGCTCGGTGACCTGCTCAGGCTTCAACACGGCCTCGGTTTCTTCACCGTGCCAGACGCCCTTTTCATCACGCTGATACTCGGCCCAGTAGACCTCGCCCATTCGCGCATCAATGGCCGCCAGAACGCGAGTCGCGCCGGTTTTACGCCATGCGCCCTGCGCCATTGTCGCCAGCGTGGAGACGCCGATCATCGGCAGGTCAGCACCTAACGCCAGCCCCTGGGCGATGCCAATTCCGATGCGCACGCCAGTAAAACTGCCCGGCCCGCGCCCGTAGGCCAGCGCATTGAGTTCAGTCAGAGAGGTGCCGTTAGCGGCAAGGATATCCTGCACCATCGGCAGGATGCGTTGAGTATGTTCTCGTGGGCAAAGCTCAAAATGAGCAGAGTGAGTACCGTCGTTCCACAGCGCCACAGAACAGGCTTCTGTGGCGGTATCGATAGCCAGAATTCGCATGAGTCTTCGTGCTTAGATCAATAAAATGGCCCGCATCTTACCATACTCCGTAACAAATTACTCGGAGGATGGTATTGCGAGGAATCGCACAGCACGGGCGATATCCCGGGTGCGCGGCGCCGGCGGCAGGCTGGCAAGAAACGTCGCGCCATAAGGTCGCATCACCAGTCGATTGTCACAAATCACCAACACGCCACGGTCATCGGCATCACGGATCAAACGACCGACGCCCTGCTTCAGCGTAATCACCGCGTCGGGCAGTTGCACCTCATCAAACGGATCGCCGCCACGTAAACGACAGTCTTCCATCCGTGCCTTCAGTAGCGGATCGTCTGGCGATGTAAACGGCAGTTTGTCGATGATCACCAGCGACAGCGTATCGCCGCGCACGTCCACCCCTTCCCAGAAGCTGCTGGTCGCCACCAGCAATGCGTTACCCGCGCTGACGAACTGTTGCAGCAGTTGGCCTTTGCTGGTTTCACCCTGCAACAGCACCGGAAGCGTCATGGTAGCGCGGAACTGCTCCGCCAGATCGCGCATCATCGCATGCGAGGTACAGAGCATAAAGCAGCGTCCGTTGTTCGCTTCGATGATCGGTCTTAACATTGCCGCCAGCTGTCGCGCCGCGCCCGGTTGATTGGTTTGTGGCAGATTACGCGGCACACAGAGCAGGGCTTGGCGGGTGTAATCAAACGGACTCGGCAACAGCATTGATTCCGCTTCTTCAATCCCCAGACGCGCCGTAAAGTGATGCAGGTCATCATTCACCGACAGCGTTGCCGAGGTGAAAATCCAGCTTCCTGGCTTCTGCGCCATCACCTCTTTGAACTTGTCCGCCACCGTCAGCGGGGTCAGCGCGAGGGTAAAATTGCGCGAGGTACATTCGTACCAGTAGCTATAACCGGGCTGGTTGATCTCTTTCAACCGTTTGAGACGTGCGCGATACAACGTAGCGCGCTCAAACGCGGCATCAAGCAACGCCGAACGTCCAAGGGATAATTTCGCCACGTCGTAACACAGCTCCAGCGTATCATCGAGCAGTAAAAACGCGCGCTGCACCCGCTGATCGGCCAGCAGTTCACGCAGGTTGCCGCGATATCCCGGCTCACCCAGTTGCAAGCGGAAATCCTGCGCGCTTTGCGCCAGACGGTCGGCGCATTTCTGTAACTGCTGGGTGTCTTTCAGCTCGGTACGATAGGCAATGGTGATGTCCTTCGCCAGATCCATCAGCTGACGACTGGAGAGCGACTGGCCAAAATACTGGCTGGCGATGTCCGGTAGCTGATGAGCTTCATCGAAAATCATCACCTCCGCCTCCGGGATCAGCTCACCGAAACCGCTCTCTTTGACCACCATATCGGCCAGAAACAGGTGATGGTTCACCACTACCACGTCCGCGTCCATCGCCTTTTTACGTGCTTTCACCACAAAACAGTCTTTATACAACGGGCAGTCGCTGCCGAGGCAGTTGTCGTTTGTGCTAGTGACCAGCGGCCAGGCCTGAGAATCCTCGGCTACGCTGACACAGGTACTGATGTCGCCATCTTCGGTCTGATTCGACCACGAGCGCAGCAGGATCACATCGCTTAAGGTCTGAACAGGCAGATCGCCACCCGCCAGCGCCTGCTGTTCAAGGCGCTCCAGGCATAAATAGTTTGAACGTCCTTTCAACAGGGCCAGCCTTCCGGTGTACTTCAGCGCTTTAGCCACCGTTGGCAGATCGCGGCTGTATAGCTGATCCTGCAACGCCTTCGAACCGGTCGAGATAATCACTTTCTTTTTTGCGCGCAGCGCCGGTGCCAGATAGGCGTAGGTTTTCCCTGTCCCCGTTCCGGCTTCTACCACCAGAGGCTGTGATTTTTGGATGGACTGAGCGACGGCCATCGCCATCTGCCGCTGTGGTTCGCGCGGTTTGAAACCCGGTATCGCTTTAGCCAGTTGACCTTCTGGTGCAAAATCGTCCGTCACACTACCCCCTGTTGATTTGAACAGGGATTATGTCAGGCCGCAGCGGCTTACGCCAGTTGAAGAGGTGACGCCGCCCTGACAATATGGCAGTCTTGCCATTTTATGCAGAACGTAAAAGAGGAAGGCTTTATGACTATCATCCGTATTGATGCCGAAGATCGTTGGTCTGACGTGGTGATCCACAACAACACGCTCTACTACACTGGCGTACCAGCAAACCTTGATGCCGATGCCTTCGAGCAGACCGCCAACACGCTGGCACAGATTGACGCCGCGCTGGAACAGCAAGGCAGCAACAAGTCACGCATTCTTGATGCCACCATTTTCCTTGCCGATAAGCATGATTTCGCAGCGATGAACAAAGCCTGGGACGCCTGGGTTGTGGCCGGTCATGCGCCGGTACGCTGTACGGTTCAGGCTGGATTAATGAACCCGAAATATAAAGTTGAGATTAAAATTGTCGCCGCGGTGTAAGCCGGGACTACTCGTCTTCGTCTTCAAAACGCGCCACAATCCGCTCACCGGTATGGGTGGCGCGCAGCTCTTCGGCCACCAGCGCAATCGCCTGACCGCTGCTCACACCCTGTGACATCAGTTCCTGAATACGCTCAACCGCTTTCTGTTGCTGTTCGTGACTGAGTGAAGGTAAACCTGCAAACATCGTTAACTCCTGCTAAATTGTCTGCGCTAATTATTTCATGCAACCCGGAACATAGCCAGTACAGTCAGGATCAATGAAGACGTTATCTCCCGCTATTATCACGCTCCCCTGGCGTCAGGACGCCGCCGAACAGTATTTCGCGCCAATAAGCCATCTGCCGTGGGCAATGCTGCTGCATTCCGGTCACGCGGATCACCCACATAGCCGTTTTGACATTGTGGT
The DNA here is from genome assembly GCF_013890155.1 of Citrobacter sp. RHB20-C16. NCBI lineage: Bacteria > Pseudomonadati > Pseudomonadota > Gammaproteobacteria > Enterobacterales > Enterobacteriaceae > Citrobacter > Citrobacter sp. RHB20-C16. The sequence goes on from NZ_CP057630.1 coordinate 2,805,939, forward strand.
AGCCGATCCGCTTTGCACCGTGAAAACGCACGGCGAAACCACGCAGATTCGCGATGCGCAAGGCTGTCGTCTTACTCATGACGATCCGCTGGCCGTACTGCAAAGCACACTGACCGCGCTGAATCTTCAGCCGCCAGTGAACGCCGATTTACCGTTCCAGGGTGGCGCACTGGGGTTATTTGGCTACGATCTGGGACGCCGCTTCGAATCTTTGCCCAGCCATGCCCGGCAGGATATCGCGCTGGCGGACATGGCGATAGGCCTCTACGACTGGGCGCTGATTGTCGATCATCAGCGCCAGACCGTGAGCTTACTCAGCCACACGGACGCCCACGCCAGACTCGCCTGGCTGGAAAGCCAGCAACCTCCTGCGCGTGTGCCGTTCAGGTTAACCACCGACTGGCAATCGAACATGACGCGTGAGCAATACGGCGAAAAATTCCGCCAGGTGCAGGCGTATCTGCACAGTGGCGACTGCTATCAGGTCAATCTGGCCCAGCGTTTTCAGGCGTCTTATCAGGGCGATGAGTGGCTGGCCTTCGCGCGGCTCAATCAGGCGAACCGCGCCCCGTTCAGCGCGTTTTTACGCCTGGATGACGGCGCCATTCTGAGCCTGTCGCCTGAACGGTTTATTCTTCTGGCTGATGGCGACATTCAGACCCGCCCCATTAAGGGCACCCTGCCGCGATTGCCGCAGGAAGAGGCAGACCGGAAACAGGCGCAGAAACTGGCGAACTCAGCAAAGGATCGGGCGGAAAACGTAATGATTGTCGATCTGATGCGCAACGACATTGGTCGCGTGGCGGTACCGGGCTCGGTGAAGGTGCCGGAACTGTTCGTGGTTGAACCCTTCCCGGCGGTGCATCATCTGGTCAGCACCGTGATCGCGCGGTTACCCCCCACGCGGCATGCCAGTGACCTGCTCCGCGCCGCGTTTCCGGGCGGCTCGATTACCGGGGCACCGAAAGTGCGCGCCATGGAAATTATTGATGAGCTGGAACCCCACCGTCGTAACGCCTGGTGCGGCAGCATCGGTTATCTGAGCGTCTGCGGCAATATGGATACCAGCATTACCATCCGCACCCTGACCGCCGTGAACGGTCAACTGTACTGTTCCGCTGGCGGCGGTATTGTTGCCGATAGCGAGGAACAGGCGGAATATCAGGAAACCTTTGATAAAGTGAATCGTATCCTGCAACAACTGGAGAACTGAAACGTGGAAAACAAGAGCCTGACGCTGGATGATTTTCTATCGCGCTTCCAACTTTTGCGCCCGCAGATTAATCGCGAGTCGCTGAACCTGCGCCAGGCCGCCGTGCTCATTCCCGTGGTTCGCCGCCCCCAGCCAGGGCTGCTGTTGACCCAGCGTTCGGTGCATTTACGCAAACACGCCGGGCAGGTGGCCTTCCCCGGCGGCGCGGTTGACAGCACCGACGCCTCTCTCATCGCCGCCGCGCTGCGTGAAGCCGAAGAAGAAGTGGCAATCCCGCCTGAAGCCGTTGATGTGATCGGCGTGCTGCCGCCGGTGGACAGCGTGACCGGCTTCCAGGTCACGCCGGTAGTGGGCATTATTCCGCCTAATCTGCCTTACCGCGCCAGCGAAGACGAGGTTTCCGCCGTCTTTGAAATGCCGCTGGCGCAGGCGCTGCATTTAGGCCGCTATCACCCGCTGGATGTCTGGCGTCGCGGGGATTCGCATCGCGTGTGGCTTTCCTGGTATGAGCATTATTTCGTCTGGGGAATGACCGCCGGAATTATTCGTGAACTGGCGCTACAAATTGGTGTGAAGCCCTGACTATACTTATCTTTACGCGCAGAAGACACAACCTGAAACTCCCGTCACAACATTAGTAAAAACGCGGTTACCCATTAGTTTAATTCATGTGAATAGTTAAGCCGATCCCCGCGTTCCCTCTTACACTATGCGCAGTTATTACATCGTTTCTGGAAGTTTCCAGTCACCCTGTCAGGAGTATTATCGTGATTAGTCTATTCGACATGTTTAAGGTGGGGATTGGTCCCTCATCTTCCCATACTGTAGGGCCTATGAAGGCGGGTAAACAGTTCGTCGATGACCTGGTCGAAAAAGGATTACTGGATAGCGTTACTCGTGTTGCCGTCGACGTGTATGGTTCACTGTCGCTCACGGGTAAAGGTCACCACACCGATATCGCCATTATTATGGGTCTGGCAGGCAATGAGCCAGCCACCGTGGATATTGATAGTATCCCAGGTTTCATCCGCGACGTAGAGGCGCGCGGTCGCCTGCTGCTGGCGCACGGTCAGCACGAAGTGGATTTCCCCCAAAACGACGGCATGCGTTTTCATAACGGCAACCTGCCGCTGCACGAAAACGGCATGCAGATCCATGCGTATAACGGCGATGCCGTCGTTTACAGCAAAACCTACTACTCCATCGGCGGCGGTTTTATCGTCGATGAAGAGCACTTTGGTCAGGATGCGGCAAATGAGGTAAGCGTTCCTTATCCGTTCAAATCTGCAACCGAGTTGCTGGAGTACTGCAACAACACTGGCCTGTCCCTTTCCGGACTGGCGATGCAGAACGAACTGGCCTTGCACGACAAAAAAGAGATTGAAGAATACTTCGGTCACGTCTGGCAGACCATGCAGGCCTGTATCGATCGCGGTATGAATACCGAAGGCGTGTTGCCGGGTCCACTGCGCGTTCCGCGTCGCGCCTCTGCGCTGCGTCGGATGTTGGTTTCAAGCGATAAGCTCTCTAACGACCCGATGAATGTGATCGACTGGGTGAACATGTTCGCCCTCGCGGTCAACGAAGAGAACGCGGCAGGCGGTCGGGTGGTCACCGCGCCAACCAATGGCGCGTGCGGTATCGTGCCAGCCGTTCTGGCCTACTACGATCACTTTATTGAGTCCGTCAGTCCCGATATTTATACCCGCTACTTCCTGGCGGCAGGCGCCATCGGCGCGTTGTATAAGATGAATGCCTCGATTTCGGGAGCGGAAGTCGGCTGTCAGGGCGAAGTGGGCGTGGCTTGCTCAATGGCGGCGGCCGGTCTTGCGGAACTGCTGGGCGCGAGCCCGGAGCAGGTGTGTGTCGCCGCTGAAATTGGCATGGAGCATAACCTGGGGCTGACCTGCGACCCGGTTGCCGGTCAGGTGCAGGTACCGTGCATTGAACGTAATGCAATTGCCTCTGTAAAAGCGATCAATGCCGCACGGATGGCGATGCGTCGTACCAGCGCACCGCGCGTCTCACTGGATAAAGTCATCGAAACGATGTACGAAACCGGTAAGGATATGAACGCCAAATACCGCGAAACCTCACGCGGCGGCCTGGCGATTAAAGTTCAGTGTGACTAAACACCTCAGCAAGCAACACTAATACTTTTTCCTCGCCCATCTGCAACGGATGGGCGAAATTTTGCCCCCTTTCTCGTCTGCTCGCCATTTCCCCACTACACTTGCTCTGTTACGGTTGGCTTTTGTGGCTGACGGTTATCAGGCGGCCCGCATGCAGACAGCACAACGGATCATAAAAAAATATCGTCGTAAACGTTTTATCCTGTGCATACTTTGCGCGCTCATTACGCTCATCCTGACCCTGGGCGTCCGATTTATTTCACAGCGCAATTTAAATCACCACCACACCGTTACCTTTGCCTCCAGGGCGGTCGCCACGCTCGATGAAGTACTACGTCCGTTGCAGAATGGCCGCGATATCCTGTTACCACTGATTGGCCTTCCCTGCTCCGCTACGCATCTCCCGCTGCGCAAACAAGCTGCCAGACTGCAAACGGTACGCGCAATTGCCCTGGTCCAGCGCGGCATACTGTACTGTTCCAGCGTCTTTGGCTATCGCAATATCCCGGTTCATCAGCTTCAGCCCGACCTCCCTACCGCAAACGCGCAACTGCTGTTGTCCACCGATCCACTGCTGATTAAAGGCAGCCCGATTCTCGTCCAGTGGTACCCGGCCTCTCCCGACGGAAAGGACGGAATACTGGAGATTATCAATATCGACCTGCTTACCAGGCTGCTGCTGGAACCGCGTAAGCCGCAGATTACCGCTGCCAGCCTGACAGTCGGCAACCGACATTTAATTTACGGGAGCGGCGTAGTACAGCGCCTGCCTGCGCTCAACGATGAGCAACGCTATCAACTCACCTCACAGCACTATCCCTTTACTATTAGTGTGACCGGGCCAGCAGCAGAAGCGCTGGCGTTCAAAGCCCTGCCCGCGCAGCTGCCGCTGGCATTATTGCTCAGTCTGCTGGTGGGCTATCTGGCGTGGCTGGCCACCGCCAGTCGAATGAGTTTTTCCTGGGAGATTAACCTCGCGCTGGCACAGCGCGAATTTGAGCTTTTTTGCCAGCCGCTACTGAACGGGCGGACCGGACAGTGCATGGGGGTGGAGATCCTGCTGCGCTGGAATAATCCACGTCAGGGGTGGATTTCACCGGACGTCTTTATCCCGATTGCCGAAGAGCATCACCAGATCGCACCACTGACGCGTTATGTGCTAGCGGAAACCATTCGGCAACGTCATTTTTTCCCCATGAGCAGCCAGTTTCATATTGGTATTAATGTCGCTGCCAGCCATTTTCAGCAGGGTGAATTGCTAAAAGATCTCGATCAGTACTGGTTCAGTCAGCAGCCCATTCAGCAACTGGTGATAGAACTGACCGAGCGGGATGCGCTGCAGGATGTTGATTACCGAATCGTTCACGCGTTGCAACGGCAAAACATCAAGCTGGCGATCGATGATTTTGGAACCGGCAACAGTTCGTTGTCATGGCTGGAAAAGTTGCGCCCTGACATTCTGAAAATTGATAAGTCCTTTACCCATGCGATTGGTACTGATGCGGTCAATTCAACGGTGACCGACATCATCATCGCCCTTGGGCAACGACTAAATATCGAACTGGTCGCGGAGGGGGTTGAAACGCAGGAGCAGGCGCAGCATCTGCGTCGCCACGGTGTGGATTTACTGCAGGGATTTTTATTTGCGAAGCCGATGCCGCTGCGCGATTTTCCGCAGTGGCTGGCGGGCAGTCACCCGCCGCCGCCCAGGCATAACGGACGCATCGCGCCCGTTATGCCCCTGCGTTAGAGAGGATTATTCCTCTTCTTCTTGCGCAGGTTGTTCTTTAACAATTCGCACCAGATCCACGCGGTAGTCATTAGCGTCGACAATGGTAATGCTCAGCGGAGGAACCTCGATCACATCGCCCGTACGGGGAATGTGACCCTTAGCCGCAATCACCAGTCCCGCGACCGTGGCGATGTCTTCGTCTTCATCAACCAGGTTATCCACCGCCAGCGCCTGTTGCAGGGCATGCAGATCGGTGCCGCCTTTGACTAACCAGCCTTCGCCGTCAACGGTAATTTCCGGCGTTTCATCAGCATCCGGGAACTCACCGGCAATGGCTTCAAGGACATCCAGCGGCGTAACCAGCCCCTGCACCACGCCAAATTCGTTGGTGACGATAACAAAGCTACCGCGTGCACGACGCAGGACACCCAACAGGTTGATAGGGTCCAGCGTTTCCGGCACCACGATAGCCGGTGTAGCCGACGCAATAGCCGCGACGTCAACGCCCTCTTCCAGCGCCACCAGCAGCTCTTTCGCCCGCACGATACCGATGATCTCATCCAATTCGCCACGACACACCGGGAACAGGCTGTGCGGCGAGGAGAGCAACTGCTCGCGGATCTCATCAACGCTCAGATTAGCATCCACCCAGCTGATTTCACCGCGCGGAGTCATGATGCCGCGCAGCGAGCGCTGTGCCAGCGTCAGCACGCCGTTAATCATATAGCGTTCTTCTTCCGCAAATGCCCCTTCCGGGATCGGAACGGCGGCCTGGCTGTCGGATTCATGCGCTACCGCCGCCTGACGTTTACCCCCCATCAGACGCAGGATCGCGTCAGCCGTGCGCGCACGCAGCGGCAGTGTTGACTGATGGCGAATAAAGTTGCGACGCGCAATCTGATTAAACACTTCGATAATGATCGAGAAGCCAATCGCGGCGTACAGGTAGCCTTTCGGAATATGGAAACCAAAACCTTCGGCGACCAGGCTCAGACCAATCATCAGCAGGAAGCTCAGACAGAGCACCACCACCGTCGGATGTTGGTTGACGAAACGCGTCAGCGGCTTGGATGCCAGCAGCATCACCGCCATCGCGATCACAACCGCCGCCATCATCACAGGCAGATGGTTCACCATACCGACGGCAGTAATCACCGCATCCAGCGAGAATACCGCATCCAGGATAACGATCTGCGTCACGACCACCCAGAAACTGGCATAACCTTTACCATGCCCGGAATCGTGTTCGCGGTTTTCCAGCCGTTCATGAAGTTCCGTCGTGGCTTTAAACAACAGAAAGATCCCCCCCAGCAGCATGATCAGATCGCGACCGGAGAAAGTGAAATCCATGACGGTGAACAGCGGTTGGGTCAGGGTGACCATCCACGAAATAATAGACAGCAAGGCCAGACGCATCACGAGCGCCAGGGATAAACCAATCAGACGCGCTTTGTCACGCTGCTTCGGCGGCAGCTTATCCGCAAGAATCGCAATAAAAACCAGGTTATCGATACCCAGGACAATTTCCAGGACGACAAGCGTGAGCAAACCCGCCCAAATCGAGGGGTCCATTAAGAATTCCATGACAAGCTCCTGCTTAAGGAATGGTTAACAGGCGATAAAACACAGTGCAGATAAAACGTGTGGCAAGACATGCCAGACTGGCAGGCGCGATGCGGCCTGAAAGTGAAATGACGTCGGTGACGATCCATACAGCGGGCTAGTGCCCTATACTCCTGGTTAGTTAAACAGAACGTAAACATAACAGAGGCAACCTGTTTTTGGCAAAGATTTACCTTCCTTTGCAAAGTGTTGTAACAGGGATATTTTACTCTACGAAATTTCTCATTGCCGAAAACTAAATTACGGATCTTCATCACATAAAATATTTTTTTCGATATCTAAAATAATTCACGGACATCATATGTTTTCCATTGTAACCCTTATCTGAATCGATTCTGTTGCGGACGGCGATTCAAATACATCTCTCACGTTGATGTGTTAACGATAATAAAGGAGGTAGCAAGTGACCATTGCTATTGTTATAGGCACACATGGTTGGGCTGCAGAGCAGTTACTCAAGACAGCAGAAATGCTGTTAGGCGAGCAGGAAAACGTCGGCTGGATCGATTTCGTGCCCGGCGAAAATGCCGAAACGCTGATTGAAAAGTACAACGCTCAGTTGGCAAAACTCGATACCAGTAACGGCGTGCTGTTTCTCGTCGATACATGGGGAGGCAGTCCGTTCAACGCTGCCAGCCGCATTGTCGTCGACAAAGAACAGTATGAAGTGATTGCCGGGGTGAACATCCCTATGCTGGTCGAAACGCTGATGGCGCGTGACGACAACCCAAGCTTCGATGAACTGGTCGCGCTGGCAGTTGAAACCGGTCGCGAAGGCGTGAAAGCGCTGAAAGCGAAACCGGTGGAAAAAGCCGCCCCTGCCCCCGTCGCAACGGCCCCCAAAGCCGCGGCTCCGGCAAAACCAATGGGACCGAACGATTATATGCAAATCGGTCTTGCCCGTATTGATGACCGTTTGATCCATGGTCAGGTGGCTACCCGCTGGACCAAAGAAACCAACGTGACCCGCATTATCGTAGTCAGCGATGAAGTGGCGGCAGACACCGTGCGTAAAACGCTGTTGACGCAGGTGGCGCCTCCTGGCGTGACCGCTCACGTGGTGGATGTTGCCAAGATGATTCGCGTTTACAACAACCCGAAATACGCGGGCGAACGTGTAATGCTGCTGTTCACCAATCCGACCGATGTTGAACGCATTGTCGAAGGCGGCGTAAAAATCACCTCCGTAAACATTGGCGGCATGGCTTTCCGTCAGGGTAAAACGCAGGTCAACAACGCCATCTCTGTCGATGAGAAAGACATCGAAGCCTTTAACAAACTTAATGCCCGCGGTATTGAGCTTGAGGCGCGTAAAGTGTCAACCGATCAGAAACTGAAAATGATGGATTTGATTGCCAAAGTGGGCAAGTAACCCCTGGCATTGAATGAGCTTTCACACTTAAGGCTGTTATAGCAATAGGAGAAGTACAATGGAGATTACCACTCTTCAGATTGTGCTGGTGTTCATCGTCGCATGTATCGCGGGTATGGAGTCGGTACTCGATGAATTTCAGTTCCACCGCCCACTGGTGGCCTGTACGCTGATTGGTGCCGTTCTCGGGGATATGAAAACCGGTATTATCATCGGTGGTACCCTGGAAATGATCGCCCTTGGCTGGATGAACATCGGTGCTGCCGTTGCACCTGATGCCGCACTGGCGTCCATTATCTCTACCGTTCTGGTTATTGCGGGTCACCAAAGCATCGGTGCCGGTATCGCGCTGGCGATTCCGCTGGCTGCAGCAGGCCAGGTTCTGACGATCATCGTTCGTACTATCACCGTGGCATTCCAGCACGCGGCGGATAAAGCGGCGGAAAACGGTAACCTGACAGCGCTCTCCTGGCTGCATGTCTCTTCCCTGTTCCTGCAGGCGATGCGTATCGCTATCCCGGCGGTTATCGTTGCGATTTCCGTAGGCACCAGCGAAGTTCAGGGCATGCTGAATGCGATTCCGGAAGTGGTGACTGGCGGTCTGAACATCGCCGGTGGCATGATCGTTGTGGTCGGTTACGCGATGGTTATCAACATGATGCGTGCAGGCTACCTGATGCCGTTCTTCTACCTCGGCTTCGTGACTGCGGCATTTACTAACTTCAACCTGGTTGCTCTGGGTGTGATTGGTGCGGTCATGGCCATCCTCTACATCCAACTGAGCCCGAAATATAACCGCGTGGCGGGTGCACCAGCACAGGCTGCGGGTGACAACTCCCTCGATAACGAACTGGACTAGCAGGTGAGCGAAATGGTTGATATGACTAAAACTACCACTGAGAAAAAACTCACACAGAGTGACATTCGTGGCGTGTTCATTCGTTCTAACCTGTTTCAGGGTTCATGGAACTTCGAACGTATGCAGGCGCTGGGTTTCTGCTTCTCCATGGTACCGGCTATCCGTCGCCTGTATCCAGAGAACAATGATGCGCGTAAGCAAGCCATCAAGCGTCACCTGGAATTCTTTAACACCCATCCGTACGTAGCCGCGCCGGTGCTCGGCGTAACGCTGGCGATGGAAGAACAGCGTGCTAACGGGGCAGAAATTGACGATGGTGCCATTAACGGTATCAAAGTCGGTCTGATGGGCCCGTTGGCAGGCGTGGGCGACCCGATTTTCTGGGGTACTGTGCGTCCGGTATTCGCCGCGTTAGGTGCGGGTATCGCGATGAGCGGCAGCCTGCTCGGTCCCTTGCTGTTCTTCATTCTGTTCAACGCAGTCCGTCTGCTGACCCGTTACTACGGTGTCGCCTACGGTTATCGCAAAGGTGTCGATATCGTTAAAGATATGGGCGGCGGCTTCCTGCAAAAACTGACTGAGGGGGCGTCAATCCTCGGCCTGTTTGTCATGGGGGCGTTGGTGAACAAGTGGACGCATGTGAACATCCCACTGGTGGTTTCAACTATCACCGGTCAGGATGGACAGACACGTGTTACCACCGTACAGACCATTCTCGACCAGTTGATGCCGGGTCTGGTTCCGCTGCTGCTGACCTTCGCCTGTATGTGGCTGCTGCGTAAGAAAGTCAACCCGCTGTGGATTATCGTTGGCTTCTTTGTCATCGGTATCGCGGGTTATGCGCTCGGCCTGTTGGGTCTGTAAGACTGTAGTACACTACCGGGGCCTATAAGGCCCCTTTTTTTATCTGGAGGAACAAGGATCAATGACTATCACGGACCTGGTGCTGGTTTTCTTTATTGCCGCGTTACTGGCTTACGCCATTTACGATCAGTTCATCATGCCACGCCGCAATGGCCCGACTTTGCTTGCTATTCCCCTGCTGCGCCGAAGCCGCGTCGACAGCATCATCTTCATTGGCCTCATCGCAATTCTTATCTACAACAATGTCACCAGCCATGGGGCAATCATCACCACCTGGTTATTATGTGCTCTGGCCTTAATGGGGTTTTATATTTTCTGGATCCGGGTCCCTAAGATCCTCTTCAAACAGGATGGATTTTTCTTCGCCAACGTCTGGATAGAATATAACCGCATTAAAGCGATGAATTTATCGGAAGATGGTGTTCTGGTGATGCAATTAGAGCAACGGCGTCTGCTTATTCGTGTACGGAATATCGACGATCTGGAAAAGATATATAAACTTCTCGTTTCCTCTCAGTAAGTTAGAGATATAGCCTGGGCTTTATTTTTCGCAATTTACTTGCAGTTAAAAACATAGCTAAGGCTATAATACGACAGCGCAAATGTTATTTATTTTAACGTTCTATCTACCAATAAACCCAAATGAAAATCGTTTTCAATTAGAGATCAAATAATATTTCTCCGTTGTTGTTTTATATTCTCAAAATATGTTAAGGTTGCGCCGTCATTTGGGGAGTAGCCGATTTCCAGACTCCGGAAATGTACGTGTCAACATACTCGTTGCAAAACGTGGCACGTACGGACTGAAATCTCTTTCAGTCAGGCGAGACCATAGGCACATCAACTGCTATGCATACTGTATGAACCCCGGGTTCAGGTGTGCATGTTTACTGGGGGCAGTGGTGTGTTTTATGGAAACCCCGGTCAGGACGCTGTCATGAATATCACCGCCACTATTATTCTCGCTTTTGGCATGTCGATGGATGCTTTTGCCGCATCAATTGGCAAAGGCGCTACCCTGCATAAACCCAAATTCTCTGAAGCCCTGCGTACCGGTTTAATCTTCGGCGCAGTTGAAACATTAACGCCGCTAATCGGCTGGGCGCTCGGTATGTTAGCCAGCAAATTCGTGCTGGAATGGAATCACTGGATTGCTTTCATCCTGCTGGTCTTTCTGGGCGGACGAATGATTATTGAGGGATTTCGCGGCGCGGATAATGAAGATGATGAACCGCTGCGCCGTCACGGTTTCTGGTTACTGGTCACCACCGCTATCGCCACTAGCCTCGACGCTATGGCGGTCGGCGTGGGTCTGGCGTTCTTACAGGTCAATATTATCGCGACGGCACTGGCTATTGGCTGTGCCACGCTTATCATGTCCACACTGGGAATGATGGTTGGTCGCTTCATTGGCCCGCTGCTTGGCAAACGGGCTGAAATTCTGGGCGGGGTGGTACTGATCGGTATCGGCGTCCAGATCCTCTGGACGCACTTTCACGGTTAATCCGCACGCTGCCAGAGGTGAAGACGAAAATCTGTCTGGCAGTTAAACACTTCTGTACTCGCCAGACGTTCCCAGACCTCCGGCTTTGCCCGCCAGGCAAAAGGCGTCATCTGCAATAGCGCTACCGCTTCCTTTCCGTTCAGGCGCATCGGATACGCCAGTGCGATATCCTCCAGCAGGGTGAACCCTTCCAGTTGCTCAGCATGCGGCGCATGGAGTCGGACCTCATCGTAAATCAACCCTTTCAGCTCCATTAAATGGCGCGGTCCCGGCGTTGCCGTCATCACCCCCCCCTGCGGTTTGACCACGCGCGCCAGCTCTTGCGCTTTACACGGCGCGTAAATCCGCACAATGGCGTCCTGGCTTGCATCTGCAAACGGCAAACGATGGCTCGAGGCGACGCAGAATGTCACCTGCGGATAGCGTCTGGCCGCCGCTTTAATGGCCACTTTCGCCACGTCCAGTCCATAGGTGGTCGCCGTCGGCAACGCATCGGCAAAGGCATGAGTGTAATACCCTTCCCCACAGCCGATATCAAGAATCGAGGTTGCCGACGCGTCGAGACGCGCGGAAAGCTGCTCAACAATAGCATCACGCAAGGGTTGATAATGTCCGGCATCCAGAAACGCACGCCGTGCCTGCATCATCTCCGCGCTGTCGCCCGGATCGCGTGAACGCTTATGCTGTACCGGCAACAGGTTAACGTATCCCTCTTTTGCCACATCAAACTGATGCCGCTGCGGACAGATAAAACTGTTATTAACGTGCGCAAGGGGCTGGTGACAAAGTGGACAGGAAAACGACATAACAACTCCGGCAGGTAAATTCAGGGCGCAAGTGTAACGCGATTTACGCCCCGGGAGAATCACTTAGCGCGTGGAGTGTGTCGGCGAATTGCTCTGCATCACCAGCAAATGGCTGGAGTCGGCGGGCATCCCATCCGGTTTGACGTTTTCCAGTCGCAGCACATCGCCCATTATCTGGCTGAAAACCGGTGCCGACACCGCGCCACCGTAATAGGCCCCGTTCTGCGGATCGTTGATCACTACCACCAGCGCAAACTTCGGGTTGCTTGCCGGTGCCACCCCTGCGGTGTAAGCCACATATTTATCAACGTATTTACCGTCAGCGCCGATCTTCTTCGCCGTCCCGGTTTTAACCGCCACGCGATAATCCCGGACCGCCGCCTTCGTCCCGCCGCCCCCCGGCAGGGCGACGCTTTCCATCATGTGCGCCACCTGTCTGACCAGCGCTTCCGACATGACGCGCTTGCCGATAACGGGCGGGTCGATGCGCGTGATAGAGAGTGGTCGGTACAGGCCAAAACTGCCAATCGTGGCATAGACGTGCGCCAGTTGCAGCGGCGTCACCATCAGGCCGTAGCCAAAGGCAAAGGTCGCGCGATCCAGATCGCTCCAGTAACGACGTTGCGGCATCACCCCCTGACTCTCACCGGTGAGTCCCAGCTCCGTGGGTTGACCAAAGCCAAAGCGGCGATAGGTATCGACGACACGCTGGACGGGCATCGCTAATGAAAGATGCGAGACCCCGGTGTCACTCGATTTTTGCAAAATGCCGGTCAGCGTCAGTTCCGGATAAAAGCCCACATCGCGAATCCGATGCCCGTCGAGGTAAAACGGATGCGTGTCGATCACGCTATCAGGCTGGACAATCCCTTGCTCAAGCGCCGTCATGATAACCAGCGGTTTCACCGTCGAGCCCGGCTCGAAAGTATCGCTAATCGCACGATTGCGAAAATCATCAAGCACCGCACCATCACGATTGTTGGGGTTAAAATCGGGGAAGCTGGCCATCGCCAGGATCTCGCCAGTGGCAACGTTCACCAGCACGGCGGCGCCGGATTCCGCTTTGTTCCAGCTAACCGCATTGTCCAGCGCATCCTCGGTGACGGTCTGCAGCCGCTCATCAATGCTGAGTTGTAGTTCATGCGCTGGCACAGGATTAACTTCCGTGATGTTTTCAATCACGTGACCGAATTTATCTTTGCGGACCAGGCGGGAGCCCGGCTTTCCGATTAACTGTGCGTTAAAACTTTTCTCAACCCCTTCAATGCCCTGCCCGTCGATATTGGTGAAACCAATCAGATTCGCCGCGACATGTCCTGCCGGATAAAAGCGCCGGGACTCTTCGCGCAAATTGATGCCGGGCAGGTTCAGCTTATCGATCCACTGCGCCTGTTGAGGAGAGACCTGACGCGCAAGATAGATAAACCTTGCCGACGGATCGTGGTTAACGCGCGCCGCCAGGTTCGTGAGTGAAAGATGTAGCGTGTTGGCCAGCGCCTGCCAGCGTTCGTTGTCGCCTACGCCTCCTTTGCTCAATAACGTGTGGGGGTCAGCCCACACCGCATTCACCGGTACGCTGACCGCCAGCGGTCGCCCCTGCCGATCGGTGATCATTCCACGCGGCGATGCCGTGGTGACTTCACGCAATGAGCGCATATCTTCTTGTTTGACCAGACGGTCGGGTTCGACAATCTGCAACCAGGCAACGCGCCCTAGCAACAGTCCCAGGCTCAGCAATATGGCGATACAAAGCAGCGCAAAACGCAGCGGTGTGAAACTTCGCACCGTACCATCATTTTTCTTTTTCACCTGTTCTCCGGCAAACATGATATTCAGGTGACTGATTTAACGGGAATAACGGCGGGAAAGCTGTGAAAACTATGCTAATAACATCACGGCTTTGCAACAAAGCGCTAACGGAGGAGGCATTCAGACATACTTTGAAGGAAGATGAATGAAAAAGCCCCGCATCAGCGAGGCTTTAAATCTGAGGTTGATGCGCAGATGCGCTTCAAATCAGTGGTGTCGATCAGATAGCTGTTACGTTAACAGCAGCCGGACCTTTCTGGCCGTCCTGAATTTCGAACTCAACGTTCTGGCCTTCAGCCAGAGTTTTGAAGCCATTACCCTGGATAGCGGAGAAGTGTACGAACACGTCTTTGCTGCCATCAGCCGGAGTAATAAAGCCAAAACCTTTAGACTCGTTGAACCACTTAACTTGACCTTTAATCTTTGCCATTTGCAAAATTCCTTAGAGTGTTTTCTTCGCCCGCAGGCATAACATAGATAAAACTGAGACATTACTGCTTGAGGCACTAATATAAGGCTCGGCAGAGAAGCGGTATTCAACGACAACGTGTTTACTCAGGACTTCTTTACTGAAAATGCCACACATAAACAGAACTGTACCTCGTTTAACCCAAAACGTGTTATCACATACAACGTTAATTATGGCAAGCCATTTTTAAACGTGTCTCGATCGGTCGCACAAATCTCGCCAGTCGATACAGAGTATCTGCACAGTTATGCGTCAATCCTCAAGCCGATATATTCCCGCGCGCTCGCTGAGCCCTTACCAGACCCGCAGCGCGGCGGGATCTTTTCAACCATAGCTCAATAATTTCGCGACTTCCAGATCGTTGCGATGTCAAAACGTAGCGATCTGCGGTTATCACAAATTCTGCTTTGTTATGCATAATTTGTTTCAACGCAAAATGGCCCGATATCATAATAACGCCACATTTCGCTCCATCTTGATATCTACTGTTCTTATGCACTCATTTAATGAAAGAATGATGACAATGCACAAAAATAGTGAAAGAAACGTTTCGCTTATTATAAAGCCGATCATTCTCACAAAACGGGGAAGATCACATTATTAACGTATGGAAAAATATAATTACGTGTGTGCTGGCAATAACTCGCACAATGACACAAGAAGGAACGGATATAGCGAAGCGGCATGCGACTGCACTAATAGGGTGCAGGATAACAAACCAGGAAGGAAATACTGGCGAGACGCCAGCCCCTTCGCTTCCTGTTACACGAGGATTAACGTTCTGCGACCAGACGGATGATATCCTCATCCTCTTGCGGGTCATTAGCCTTAGGCGATGCCTCTGCCACTTTTTCCGGCTCGTTCGCTTCACAGAGACGACGCAATAGTGCATTTTGTCGCTTCTGCTGGTCTAACAACGCTTCAAGCAGCTCAATCTGCTCATTGGTTCGCGAGCTCGCACGGTTGATAAAGAACCACAGCACCAGCCCAATAACCAGAACCCCCACCGATACAATCAACGACGCAAAATTAAGCACGCCGGAATTCAGGACTTCGTTCATTTCACCACCTCAATGTAGACGCGCCATTTTACCACCGCGCCACAGGAAGGAAATCAACGGATGAAAAAATGATCTCACCAGGGGATAAATTTATTGATGGCGCAAATTCCGCTGAAAAATTGTACATCCTGGTCACACATGATGTTGAACACCTGGGCCCACAGCAGCAGACACACAAGCACTACCACCACCAGAATTATCCATCGAAACTTTTTCACTCCACTCTCCGCATCAACATCTTATGCCACCAAATTATCATGCGTATCTTAAACCAGGACTAACTACAGCAGACATTCGCGATTTTTTAAGAATCATTTACTTGTATCAATGAGCGTAAGCGCTAAGCTCAATCTAACTTATAGAAGAAAAGAGGTCATAATGCGTTTGATTATTCGCGCTATCGTGTTGTTTGCGCTTGTATGGATTGGATTATTACTCAGTGGGTATGGTGTGCTGATAGGCAGTCAGGAGAATGCTGCCGGGCTGGGGTTGCAATGCAAGTATCTCACCGCGCGAGGAACCGCCACCGCGCAATATGTTCATACCGATAGCGGTATCATCGGATTAACGGATTGTCCGATATTGCGCAAGAGTACCGTGGTCGTCGATAACGGTTAATATCCCATCGTCGTGAGTCGCGCCTGGCGTATTGCTTAAGCAGAATGTCACAGGATTAAAGCGGCCGGCGAAAATGCCGGCCGTTTCTTTACTATCGACAGCATGACATCGTCAGAACGGATAATCGTTGTAACCCATCTGCTCAGAGATTTTACGCGCCGCGGTATGCAGCATCGAAACGTAGTCATGCAGTTTTTCTTCAGAAAAACGCAGCGTGGGGAAGGAGATACTCAGCCCCGCAATCACGACGCCGAAACGATCGAATACCGGTACGCCAATGCAGCGTAAACCTTCTTCTTGTTCTTCGTTATCTTCGCCATAACCCTGTTCGCGGACTTTATCCAGCACCGGCAGCAATGCTTCCGTGGTGGTGATAGTGCGCCCGGTACTGCGCTTGTACTCAACGCCGTCCAGAATCTGCTTCACTTCGTCACGATCGCGCCAGGCCAGCAGCACTTTACCAATCGCGGTGCTGTAAAGCGGGTTGCGGCGACCCACACGCGAATACATGCGCAGGTTGTACATCGAATCAATCTTATGAATGTAGACGATGCTGTCTTCGTCCAGCGCGCCGAGGTGCACCGTCTCTTTCGTCAGACGAGAGAGTTCACGCATCTGGATGTCCGCACTGCGGATAAGGTCAACATTCTGTAGCGCGCGAGCGCCCAGTTCAAACAGTTTCAGCGTCAGAGAATACTTCTCGGATTCACCTTCCTGTGACACATATCCCAGTGTTTTCATGGTCTGTAAAAAGCGATAAACGGTGCTTTTTGACATCATGACGCGTTGTGATAACTCGGTAATCCCTATTTCGCGCTCTTCACCCAGCGCCTGCAGAATGCCAAAAACCTTCAGCACGGAAGATACAGAATCAGGCTGTTTATCCAGATCTGCGTTAGCCATCTATCACCTCATTACGAGTGTTTTATAAAAATCAGAACGATTTTTTATTATAATTTCATGGCCAGGCCCCCGCAATCCATCTTTGCTTACTTCGTTACAAATCTGCGATATAAAGCCTGAATATCAATGCTAAAATCACTACCCTGATCATATTCTTCGCAAAAACTATCAATCACATGAATAAATCCCAGGCCGACGGCCTGCCGCTTCCACAGCGATATGGTGCTATTTTAACCATCGTTATTGGTATTTCGATGGCCGTACTGGACGGCGCCATTGCCAACGTGGCGCTCCCCACGATAGCCACTGACTTACACGCTTCAGCCGCCAGCTCAATATGGGTCGTCAACGCCTATCAGATCGCCATTGTCGTCTCGTTACTGTCGCTGTCGTTTCTCGGCGATATGTTTGGCTATCGACGCATCTACAAATGCGGACTAGTGGTTTTTCTGCTGGCCTCACTGTTTTGCGCTCTCGCGGACTCGCTACAAATGTTGACGATGGCGCGCGTCGTTCAGGGTTTCGGCGGCGCGGCGCTGATGAGCGTCAACACGGCGTTGATTCGTCTGATTTATCCTCAGCGCCATCTGGGTCGCGGGATGGGTATCAACTCCTTTATCGTTGCCGTCTCTGCGGCCGCAGGCCCAACCATCGCGGCCGCCATCCTCTCAATTGCCTCGTGGAAATGGCTGTTTCTGATCAATGTGCCGTTAGGGATTATTGCGTTGATCCTGGCAATGCGCTTTCTGCCGCCTAATGGCTCACGCAGCAATAAACCGCGTTTTGACCTCCCCAGCGCCGTGATGAATGCGCTGACGTTTGGTCTGTTGATCACCGCACTGAGTGGTTTTGCACAGGGACAACCCATGACGCTGATCGGGGCCGAAGTGGCGGCAATGATGGTGGTGGGCTATTTCTTTATCCGTCGTCAGCTTTCATTACCGGTACCATTATTGCCGGTCGACCTGCTGCGTATTCCTCTTTTTTCACTGTCGATTGGCACCTCAATCTGCTCTTTCTGCGCGCAGATGTTGGCGATGGTCTCCCTGCCCTTCTATCTGCAAACGGTACTGGGGCGGAGTGAAGTAGAAACCGGTTTGTTGCTCACCCCCTGGCCGCTGGCAACGATGGTCATGGCGCCGCTGGCCGGGTATCTGATTGAACGCGTCCATGCCGGTTTACTGGGCGCGCTGGGCCTGCTGGTGATGGCAAGTGGACTGTTTGCCCTGGTATTACTTCCTGCCGTGCCGTCCGATCTGAATATCATCTGGCCGATGATTCTCTGCGGTGCCGGGTTTGGTTTATTTCAATCCCCCAATAACCACACGATCATCACCTCTGCGCCACGTGAACGCAGCGGCGGCGCCAGCGGCATGCTGGGCACCGCCCGTCTGTTAGGACAAAGCTCAGGTGCGGCGTTGGTTGCGCTGTTGTTGAACCAGTTCGGAGATAACGGCACGCATGTTTCTTTACTGATGGCAGGGATTCTGGCGACCGTGGCAGCGGTGGTGAGCGGTCTACGCATCACACAGCCCCGGGCACAGGCGTAAAAAAAAGCGCGTCCATGGACGCGCTTTCTCTTCTTACCGACAGGCTTACTTCAGGTATTCCCCACTGCGCAGCGCTTCGATACGTTTATCCAGCGGCGGGTGAGTCATAAACAGTTCGCTCAGCGATTTACCTTTACCATTGATACAGAAGGCCATCATGCTGGATGCTTCCTGCGGTTCGTAGCTGGTTTTCAGACGCTGCAGCGCAGCAATCATCTTTTCACGGCCGACCAGTTTGGCGGACCCCGCATCAGCGTGGAATTCACGGTGACGAGAGAACCACATGGTAATGATGCTCGCCAGAATACCGAACACCAGTTCCAGTACCATTGCGACCGCAAAGTAGATCATCGGGTTGCCATTGCTGCCTTCGCCTTCATCACGGTTACCACCGAGAAAACCAGCGGCGATCTGCGCCAGAATGCGCGAGATGAAGATAACAAAGGTGTTCACAACCCCCTGGATCAGCGTCATGGTAACCATGTCACCGTTCGCGATATGGCTAATTTCGTGAGCAATAACGGCTTCAGCTTCATCCGGGCTCATGTTTTGCAGCAGACCGGTACTGACCGCAACCAGAGAGGCATCACGGCGCGCCCCGGTGGCAAACGCGTTAATGTCCGGCGCATGGTAGATAGCGACCTGCGGCATGGCGATACCGGCCTGACGCGCCTGCGTGGCGACCGTATTCATCAACCAACGCTCTCTTTCGTTACGCGGTTGCTCGATCACTTCCCCACCGACGGAGCGTAAGGCCATCCACTTTGACATCAGCAGTGAAACGAAGGAACCACCGAAACCGAACAGCAGCGCCATAATCATCAGGCCCTGAACGCTGCTCGACTGAATCCCTGTCAGGCTCAGCACCAGCCCGAAAACGACCATGACGGCCAGGTTCGTCAACAGGAAAAGCGCGATTCGCATCATAATTTTCTTTTAACCTCAACTTAACAAAACGCACTATGCGATTACCCACATCGTATGGGTCGTACGGCTATTTTCAAGCATCAATGCCCGGTAAGTCACCAGAAAGACACAACTTTACATTTTTCTGCATCAGGCTGACGACTTCATGCGCTTGTTAAAAAAACAGGCACAATTTCTTGTGCCTGTATGAGGTTATTTCGTTGCGGTCGGTTGTACCGCGGGCTTCGCTTTCTCGAGCGTCGCCAGATCCAGCGCAATCTTCACTGTTTCATCAAGATACGGATCCGGTTCCTGGTAATCTTTTGGCAGGTCGTCCAGTTTCTTCAGAACCGGTTTTCCTTCTCGTTTAAACCGGTCATTGATTCGCGCCAGGCGCAGCGCATCATCTTCGTTATTCTCTTTTTCACGTTGTGCGTAATTCAGAGATACGATGTTGCGTTTATCCTTCATCGCATTGAAACGGGCGATATCCTTCATGATGTACTGGAACTCAGGATCCTGCGCGATACGCGCGTTATGATCTTTGAGTAATTCAGGGCCGAACGGCGTCAGATCGTCTGATTTCACATACGTTGCGGCATCGATGCTATCCCACGGCAACGCATTATCTTCAAATTTCTCACCGGTTTCGGTCTCTTCATTCCCCGTCGGCATGATGATATCCGGCGTGACGCCTTTACGCTGAGTACTGCCGCCATTCACACGATAGAACTTCTGGATCGTGTACTGAACGGAGCCCAGTGCGGGCCATTCTGGACGCAGCATCTGATCGTAAATACGATTCAGCGAACGATACTGCTGCACGGTACCTTTACCGAAAGTCGGCTCACCAACAATCAGCGCACGACCGTAATCCTGCATGGCCGCGGCGAAAATTTCCGATGCCGACGCGCTGAAGCGATCGACCAGAACCACCAGCGGGCCTTTGTAATACACAACACCATCGGTATCGCTGTCCTCACGGACTTTACCGTTGTTGTCACGAACCTGAACCACCGGACCGGAAGGAATAAACAGACCGGACAGCGAAACAGCCTCCGTCAGCGCCCCGCCGCCGTTGGTCCGCAGATCGATGACGATGCTGCTGACGTTCTGTTTTTCCAGTTTCTGCAACTGAACTTTGACATCGTCAGTCAGGCCAACGTAGAAGCCCGGGATATCCAGTACGCCGACTTTCTCTTTACCTACCGTCTTCACAGACATTTTAACGGCACGGTCTTCCAGACGGATACGCTCACGCGTCAGTGTGACAATACGGGTTTTTGTGCCTTTGCCGGCAGGCAGAACTTCAAGACGAACCTTGCTGCCTTTTGGCCCTTTGATAAGCGCAACCACATCATCCAGGCGCCAGCCGATCACATCGACCATGCTCTTACCGGTCTGACCCACACCAACAATGCGATCGCCGACGCTAATCGCCTTGCTCTTCGCCGCCGGACCGCCAGCCACCATGGAGTTAATGACCGTATAGTCATCGTCCATTTGCAGCACGGCACCAATCCCTTCAAGGGACAGGCTCATCTCGGTATTAAACTGCTCGGTATTGCGTGGCGAGAGATAGTTGGTATGCGGATCGATTTCCCGCGCAAACGCGGTCATCGCCAGTGAGAAGACATCTTCACTGTTGGTTTGCGTCAGACGACGGATCGCGGATTTATAACGACGCGTCAGCGTCTCACGAATTTCTTTATCGTCTTTGCCGGTCAGTTTCAGACTTAACTCATCGAACTTCACCTTGCCGTCCCACAGCGCATTCAGCTCAGCCTCATCTTTTGGCCAGGGTGCTTTGCTGCGATCGAGATTGAAGGTGTCAGTCCCGGTGAAGTCCATCGGACGTTCCAGCACTTTCAGTGCGTACTGAAAACGCTCGAAGCGGCGTTTTTGCGCCAGATTATAGAGATCGTAAAAAACGTCGAGCTTACCCGAACGCAATTCGTCACCCAGTTGCCCTTTCTTCTTCGCAAACTGTTCGACATCACCCGCCAACAGCACGTTGTGGCTGTAGTCGAGTAAATTCAGATAGCGGTCGAAAATTTTGGCGGAAAAGGCCGAATCGAGATCGAACTGACGGTAGTGAGAACGCGTAAAACGCGACGTGACGCGTTCACTCACCGTCGCGTGCTGGGTTTCTTCCTTAAGAACAGGAATCTGATCGGCACGCGTAATGTCGTCCACTGCGAAGGTCTGGCCTGCTATTGCAAGCAGGCCAGCTAACGCGGTAAGCCTAAAAAATGTGTTCATGCCAGGCCTGGCCTCCGTTTCAGAACACCAGGTGTTCTGCGCGTACAATCAAAGACATACCCGAATTCAGCTGTACACGGACGCCATCTTTGGTGATTTCTAATACGGTGGCATCCATCGCATCGTTGCCCGCTTTCACCTTCAGAGACTGTCCAACGCTCAGCGCTGAAATATCCGAAACCGGAGTCAATTTCTCTTCACGAGGTGCGCGAGGCGCTTTCGCGGCAGGTTTTTCAGCACGCGGTTTACGCTCAGTCGCTTCTTTGCGGCGTGGTGCAGGACGCGGCTTACGTTCACGACGCGGGGCGTCTTCAGTTTCCCCTGCAGCAGCGGCAGCTTCACGTTTTTTCGCTTGCTGTTCTGCACGCTGCGCCTGAACGCGAGCTTTCGCTTCTTCAAGCTGCTTACGCGCATGTTCAACGTGCTGCTCATCCAGCTCACCGCACGGGTTGCCGTCGAGATCGACACGCGTTGCGCCCGGCTTAACGCCGTACAGATAACGCCAGCTTGAAGTATAAAGACGTAAAGCGGAACGAAGTTGCGTTTTGCTGAGGTTCATTTCGCCCTCAATACGCTCTACCAGATCCTGAAAAATGCCAATTTTCAGTGGGCGCGCTTCGCCTTCCGCACTAAAACACTGCGGAAAACGCTCGGCCAAAAACGCGATGACTTCTTTACTGCTATTCAACTTAGGTTGATTTTCCATGAAATTTCCTGATTACAACGGACGTAGCCAACAAGCAGCAGGCATGAACAGGCGTCATTATAATGACGCCATCAGTAATTGCTACGTTATCCGTTGATTATCCTGCGACGCTCGCAAAGAATTTTTTGTAATCCGTCATTGCAAGCACGGTTTCAAGCTGCGCAACGAGCCGGCGAAGCCCCTCTTCATCCTCAGCGGTGAAGCGCCCAAACGCCGTACTGTCGATGTCCAGCACGCCAATAATATGACCATTGACGGTTAATGGCAGGACAATTTCCGCATTACTGGCCGCATCGCAGGCGATGTGACCATCAAAGGCGTGAACGTCGTCAACCCGCTGCACCTGGTTGTGGGCAACGGCTGCGCCGCACACACCGCGACCCACCGGGATTCGTACACAGGCAATTTTGCCCTGAAACGGACCTAATACCAGCGTATCGCCCTCAAGCAGGTAAAACCCCGCCCAGTTCACTTGCGAAAGACGTTCGTATAACAGTGCGCTGGTGTTCGCCAGCGTGGCCAGAAAACTGGTCTCTCCTGCCATTAATGCCTGGAAATCGCGGTTCAGTTCCGCGTATAGCTCTGTCTTGTTCATTATATAATCACTTAGTTGTCTTACTCTGATACTGCCAGCCTATTAAAATAAGCATTAAATGCGTTAATGCTCAAGATCATTCCCGTCATGAGTTAAGATTACATAAATCTAACACTTTGATTCGCGATACATGGCTCTCAAGACACCCCAGATCACGCCGACAAAAAAAATAGCGATCCGATCCATCAGCGAAGCACTGCCTCGTGCGCACTATCAGCGTTGCCCTCAGTGCGATTTGCTGTTTAGTCTGCCGAAGATGCGTTCTCACCAGAGCGCATACTGTCCCCGCTGCCAGGCGAAAATTCGTGATGGCCGCGACTGGTCGCTGACGCGGCTGGGCGCGATGGCGGTCACCATGCTGTTGCTGATGCCCTTCGCCTGGGGCGAGCCGCTGCTGCACATCTATCTGCTGGGCATCCGTATTGATGCCAATGTGATGCAGGGGATCTGGCAGATGACAAAGCAAGGCGATCCCATTACCGCGGCGATGGTGCTGTTTTGTGTCGCGGGCGCGCCGCTGATCCTCGTCACCGCAATTGCGTATCTGTGGTTCGGCAATATTCTCGGTATGAATTTGCGCCCGGTGCTGCTAATGCTGGAAAGGCTTAAAGAGTGGGTGATGCTGGACATCTATCTGGTGGGCATTGGTGTGGCATCGATCAAAGTTCAGGATTACGCTTTTTTGCAGCCGGGCGTAGGACTTTACGCCTTTATTGCGCTGGTGGTCCTGAGCATCCTGACGCTGTCGCACCTGAACATCGAACAACTGTGGGAACGTTTTTATCCGCAGAGACCGGCAAAGCGTCCGGATGAGCAGTTGCGCGTTTGTCTCGGCTGCCATTTTACCGGCTATCCGGACCCGCGTGGCCGCTGCCCGCGCTGCCATATTCCTTTACGCGAGCGCCGAAACCAGAGCATCCAAAAATGCTGGGCGGCATTGTTGGCATCGATTGTTTTGCTGCTGCCTGCTAACCTTCTGCCTATCTCGGTTATCTACGTGAACGGCGGACGACAGGAAGATACGATCATGTCCGGTATCCTGTCGCTGGCGAACAGCAATGTCGCCGTGGCCGCCGTGGTCTTTATCGCCAGTATTCTGGTGCCATTCACTAAAGTGATCGTCATGTTTACGCTGCTACTCAGCATTCAGTTCAAATGCGAACAGGGTTTACGCACGCGAATGCAACTCTTGCGTCTGGTCACGTGGATCGGTCGCTGGTCGATGCTGGATCTTTTTGTTATCGCTTTAACCATGTCGCTGATTAACCGCGACCAGATTCTTGCTTTTACTATGGGACCGGCTGCGTTTTATTTCGGCTCAGCGGTCATTTTGACTATTCTTGCAGTGGAATGGCTGGACAGCCGCTTACTTTGGGATGCACATGAGTCAGGAAACGCCCGCTTCGCAGACTGAAGCGCAGATTAAAACGAAACGCCGTATCTCACCATTCTGGCTACTCCCGCTGATCGCATTAATGATTGCGGGATGGCTGATATGGAATAGCTATGAAGATCGCGGTAACACTGTGACCATCGACTTCATGTCTGCGGATGGCATTGTCCCGGGCCGTACGCCTGTTCGCTATCAGGGCGTTGAGGTGGGTACGGTTCAGGACATCAGCCTGAGCAAGGATTTACGCAAAATTGAGGTGCGGGTCAGCATCAAGTCCGACATGAAAGACGCGCTACGCGAAGAGACGCAGTTCTGGCTGGTGACGCCTAAAGCGTCGCTCGCAGGCGTCTCTGGCCTCGATGCGCTGGTCGGCGGCAACTATATCGGCATGATGCCCGGTAAAGGTAAAGAGCAAGATCATTTCGTCGCCCTCGACACCCAGCCGAAATATCGGCTGGATAACGGCGATCTGATGATTCATCTCAACGCGCCCGACCTCGGTTCGTTGAACAGCGGCTCGCTGGTTTATTTCCGCAAAATCCCGGTCGGTAAAGTCTACGACTACAGCATTAACCCGAACAAACAGGGCGTCACCATCGACGTGCTGGTTGAACGCCGCTTTACCAATCTGGTGAAAAAAGGCAGTCGCTTCTGGAACGTTTCCGGCGTGGATGCTGACGTCAGCCTGAGTGGTGCGAAGGTTAAACTGGAAAGTCTGGCGGCCCTGGTGAATGGTGCAATCGCCTTTGACTCACCCGATGATTCAAAAACGGCAGAGCAAGATGATACCTTCGGCCTGTATAAAGATCTGGCCCACAGTCAGCGCGGCGTCATTATTAAACTTGAACTGCCGAGCGGCGAAGGACTGAAGGCTGATTCTACTCCCCTGATGTATCAGGGGCTCGAAGTCGGCCAGCTCACAAAACTGGATTTACAATCCGGTGGCAAAGTCACCGGTGAAATGACCGTTGACCCCAGCGTCGTAGCACTGTTACGTGACGGCACGCGCATTGAATTGCGCAGTCCCAAACTTTCTCTCAGTGACGCTAATATCAGTTCGTTACTGACGGGTAAAACCTTTGAACTGGTGCCCGGCACCGGTGAACCGCGCAGCGAGTTCGTGGTCGTCCCCGGTGAAAAAGCACTGCTCCACGAACCGGACGTCCTGACCTTTACCCTGACCGCGCCCGAAAGCTACGGTATCGATGCAGGTCAACCGCTGATCCTTCACGGCGTCCAGGTGGGCCAGGTGATCGAACGTAAGCTGACCAGCAAAGGGGTCGAGTTTATTGTGGCGGTCGATCCGCAACATCGTGGCCTGGTCCAGGGTGACAGCAAATTCGTGGTCAACAGCCGCGTGGATGTCAAAGTAGGTCTGGATGGCGTGGAGTTCCTCGGTGCCAGCGCCAGCGAATGGATCAGTGGCGGTATTCGCATATTGCCCGGCAGCAAAGGGGAAATGAAATCAAGCTATCCGCTGTATGCCAACCTGGAAAAAGCGGTAGAGAATAGCCTGAGCGATCTGCCGACCACTACCCTGAGCCTGCGAGCAGAAACATTGCCGGACGTGCAGGCCGGCTCCGTGGTGCTGTATCGTAAATTTGAAGTGGGTGAAGTGATTACCGTACGCCCGCGCGCCGACGCCTTTGATATCGATCTGCACATCAAACCGGAGTACCGCAACCTGCTGACCAGCAATAGCGTCTTCTGGGCCGAAGGTGGCGCTAAAGTGCAGCTCAACGGCAGCGGGTTGACCGTGCAGGCCTCTCCCCTGTCGCGTGCGCTGAAGGGGGCGATCAGCTTTGATAACCTCAGCGGCGCCAGCGCCAGCCAGCGCAAAGGCGACAAGCGCATTTTGTATGCTTCCGAAACCGCCGCACGTGCGGTTGGCGGGCAGATTACCCTTCACGCCTTTGATGCCGGGAAACTGGCGGCAGGAATGCCCATTCGCTACCTCGGTATTGATATCGGACAGATCCAGACGCTTGAGCTGCTCACTTCGCGCAACGAGGTACAGGCGAAGGCGGTATTGTATCCGGAATATGTGCAGACCTTCGCCCGTGGCGGGACGCGCTTCTCTGTGATTACGCCGCAAATCTCGGCCGCTGGCGTGGAACATCTCGACACGATCCTGCAACCCTACATCAACGTCGAGCCGGGTCGGGGTAATCCGCGCCGTGACTTTGAACTGCAAGAAGCGACCATTACCGACTCACGCTACCTTGACGGGCTGAGTATTGTGCTCGAAGTTCCCGAAGCGGGCTCGCTGGCGATCGGTACGCCGGTACTGTTCCGCGGGATTGAAGTTGGTACTGTCACCGGCATGACGCTCGGCACCCTGTCTGACCGCGTGATGATCGCCTTGCGCATCAGTCAACGCTACCAGCACCTGGTCCGCAACAACTCTGTCTTCTGGCTGGCGTCCGGTTACAGTCTGGACTTCGGCCTGACGGGCGGCGTAGTGAAGACCGGTACCTTTAATCAGTTCATTCGCGGCGGCATCGCCTTCGCCACGCCCCCTGGCACTCCGCTGGCGCCGAAAGCGCAGGCGGGTAAACACTTCCTGCTGCTGGAAAGTGAACCGAAAGAGTGGCGTGAATGGGGCACCGCGCTGCCACGTTAATATCCGGCTCCGGCGTGCTCGCGCCGGAGCCTTTATGCTACACTGCGCGCTTGTTTTTCTGCCGGTGGTACTCCCCCGTGACTCAACACGCTGTTTATTTTCCTGACGCCTTTTTAACGCAAATGCGCGAGGCAATGCCTGCGCACCTCTCTTTTGACGATTTTCTCGCCGCTTGCCAGCGCCCATTACGCCGCAGCATCCGCGTGAATACGCTTAAGATTTCTGTGGCCGATTTTCTCACCTTAACCGCCCCGTATGGCTGGTCGTTGACGCCCGTTCCCTGGTGCGAAGAAGGTTTCTGGATTGAGCGTGAGGATGAAGATGCGCTGCCGCTCGGCAGTACCGCCGAGCATCTGAGCGGTCTGTTTTATATTCAGGAAGCCAGTTCCATGTTGCCGGTTGCCGCCCTGTTTGCCGACGATAATTCCCCCAAACGCGTGATGGACGTTGCTGCCGCGCCTGGCTCAAAAACCACGCAAATCGCTGCGCGCATGGGTAATCAGGGCGCGATCCTCGCGAACGAATACTCAGCCAGTCGGGTGAAAGTGCTGCATGCCAATATCAGTCGCTGTGGGATCAGTAACGTGGCACTGACCCATTTTGACGGCCGCGTATTTGGTGCAGCGCTGCCGGAAATGTTCGATGCGATTTTGCTTGATGCACCTTGCTCGGGTGAAGGTGTGGTGCGTAAGGATCCGGATGCGCTAAAAAACTGGTCCGTTGAGAGCAATCTTGAGATTGCCGCAACCCAGCGCGAACTGATCGAAAGTGCGTTTCACGTCCTGCGCCCTGGCGGTACGCTGGTCTATTCAACCTGTACGTTGAATCGTGAAGAAAACGAGTCGGTGCTGGCCTGGCTGAAAGAGACCTGGCCGGAGGCAGTGGAATTTTTACCGTTGGGCGATCTTTTTCCTGAGGCGAATCAGGCGCTGACGGCAGAAGGTTTCTTGCATGTGTTCCCGCAGATTTATGACTGCGAAGGATTCTTCGTCGCCCGCCTGCGTAAAACGGCCTCCATTCCCGCACTGCCAGCACCGAAGTACAAAGTGGGCACCTTCCCCTTCACCCCCGTCAAAGGTCGCGAAGCCGCGAATCTGACCCAGGCAGCTAATGCCCTCAGTCTGCACTGGGGCGAAAACCTGCACCTCTGGCAGCGTGATAAAGAGGTCTGGCTTTTCCCGGCGGAGATAGAACCGCTGATCGGCAAAGTCCGTTTCTCCCGGCTCGGCATTAAGCTGGCTGAAACGCATAATAAAGGTTATCGCTGGCAGCACGAAGCGGTCATCGCGCTGGCTGATGTCAATCATCGTTGTGCGTTTGAACTGTCTCAGCAGGAAGCCGAAGAGTGGTATCGCGGTCGCGATGTCTACCCGCAGACCGTCCCCACCACTGACGATGTGCTGGTGACCTTCCAGCATCAGCCGATTGGCCTTGCCAAACGGATCGGCTCGCGCCTGAAAAACAGTTACCCGCGTGAACTGGTTCGTGATGGCAAATTGTTTACCGGTAATGTCTGAAATCAGAAAATTTGCGCATTTTTTGACTGGCGCTTTTGCCTGCGTTGACTACGCTGAAAAATGGACGGCCTAACTGGTCGTACCACAATCAGCGAATTAACGGAGAGCACGATGATGAAAACCAGTGTGCGCATTGGCGCCTTTGAAATTGACGATGCCGAGTTACACGGCGAGTCACCGGGAGACCGAACGTTAACCATTCCGTGTAAATCTGATCCGGATTTATGCATGCAACTGGATGCCTGGGACGACGAAACCAGCGTTCCGGCCCTACTGAATGGCGAACATTCGGTTCTTTTCCGTAAACACTACGATCGTAAGTCTGATGCCTGGATCATGCGTCTTGCCTGATTCAAAAAGAACCCGTCTGCCGGCGGGTTATTTATTTCCCCCTTCCCGCTTGCGTTAATTCCTCCTACACTTTTGTTATGGCTGTACAAAATGAGGATAGGATGTTCGCACTGGTTCTGTTTGTCTGTTATCTGGATGGTGGTTGCGAAGATATCGTAGTGGATGTTTACGATACAGAGCGGCAGTGCCTGTATTATATGGACGATCAACGGATTCGTCAGGGCGGCTGCTTTCCGGTTGAGGATTTTATCGATGGATTCTGGGCGCCCGCCCAGCAATACAGCGACTTTTAATTACTGTAGTTGTACCAGCGTTAACTCGCCGCCGAATACCGCTCCCGTATCGATGTAGTGCAGATTGTCGCTGTCTACACGTTGACGCAACGGCGTATGGCCAAACCAGAAATGGTCAGCGCCGGCGATAGCTGTCCCTTCTCCTGCCAGATGCGCACTCAGTCGCGCGCGTCGCCACAACACCTCCGTAAGGTTAACCGGCTTTTGCCACTGATAAATATCTTCCGGGTAATCGGCGTGGGCGACCACATGGGTCGCCTCGCGGCAATGCAATTCCAGGATCCACGGCAGATGCTGGCAGTATTCCAGTGCCAGCGTTGCATGATGCCGTTTCTGCTCAGGCAACGCCGTAAACCAGCCGCCACCATTCATCGTCCACAACGACCACTGTGACGTACGCAATGCATCTATCGCCATCTGTTCATGGTTCCCTCTGACTGCCACCATCCAGCGCTTATGCAGCAACTGCAGGCAGCGCAAACTGTCAGGACCGCGATCGATGAGATCGCCCACAGAGACCAGTAAATCTTGCCAGGGATCAAAGCGACAGGCCCGCAGCTTTGCCATCAGCAGCGCAAAACAGCCGTGGATATCCCCGACCACCCAGATGTGTCGCCACTGTGCCCCTTCGATCATTTGGTAGCTTTTTTCAGGCTGTTTCATGAGAGTTTTGTCCTCAGTCACGCCCTAACACAAATTTAACAATAGCAGCAAAAAACGCTGGACGTTTATGCCCGGGTGTGGGTATGGTTTACTCAGAATGATAAGTGCGAAATGCCATTAGGCTCAGGAAAAGCACCCGTTCTATAGATAAAAAGAGACCGAATACGATTCCTGTATTCGGTCCAGGGAAATGGCTCTTGGGAGAGAGCCGTGCGCTAAAAGTTGGCATTAATGCAGGCTAAGTCGCCTTGCCTTTTAAGAATAGATGACGACGCCAGGTTTTCCAGTCTGCGGCTTGCACGGCTGGAAAAAAACGGCGCTGATCACTGGCTGAAATGTAAAAACCGCAAGACGCTTTACAAAAGGCTTGCGGTTTTTTATTGGAAATCAGAAAGATACTTTTGGTAACTAACAGAGCTTTTCCGCTCGTTCGATAAACGGTGCCAGACTCATTTTTTCACCCGGTTTTGCCGGATCGTCAATCTGAATCACCGACAGGGGCTGCGCATTTGTTTTACCGCTCGCCACCTGCTCTTGTGCAACATCGTTTAACGGATACTGAACAAGCGTGCTGGGGTTAATCACATACAGCGCGTTTCCTGGCCGACAGGTCAGCATCACCTCTTCACGATTGAACGCCCATTTATCTTTACCGATTTCAAAACGGCTTACGGTGATGACCTGCGGTGCCGCCAGCGCAACCCCTGAGCTAGTCAGAAGCAGCAAAGAGAGAATCACTTTTTTCATGAATTTTGCCTGTCCTTCAGAACGGTTCCAGCGTCGCAAACACACTGACGATTGCCAGCACGACGGCGCCAACTCCCCATTCGATCTTCGTCATCCAAATAAAACACCGATTGATGCGTCGACTATCCTGCCGCATTCGTGGTACGAGAAGATACCGATTCGCCAGTGCGATTGCCACCATTAGCAGGACAAGTGCACATTTTAGCAAAAGCAGTTGCCCCCAGGCGGTCTGCCATGGCAGGGAAAAACCCTGAATAAACAGCAGATTGGTGATACCGGTGAGTAATACGCCCGCCACGGCAAGATGCCCATAGCGGGAAAAACGCATCATGGTGTAAACCGCCTGCTGTTGCCAGCGTCCTTTTGCCATGTGCATGCAATAAATCACCGGTAGCAGTCCTCCAAACCAGGTTGCAGCGCAAATCAGATGCATTGCATGGTTTGTCTGCTGGAGCGCACCAATAACCCCCGAGTGCAGTGTGGCATGCCCAATCCCCGTCAGCAGGGCAAACTGTGCGAGAGTTAAGAGCAGTAATAGTCGCGCTAAATCACGCGGCACAATCAACGCGACAACCAACGTAACCAGCGCCAGAACGATTTGCCAGAGCCACACACCGCCAAACTGAGTTTGCAATACCGCGCCCCAGACAGACACGGAGATAACATCCTGCCAGCCAGAGCCCATAAGCCCCGCCTGGATCGCCAGCATCAGTAATGCACTCACAAAACTCCATAACGCAGCATGTTGTTGCAGGCGCAGGAAGCGTCTGCTCATCAGACGGCGGATCGATGCCGGCGCAAGCCATGCGCTGTAGAGCGCAGAGCCAAACACCAGCATCAGGGCGGTAAAATGGATGAAGCGGAGAACAACCCACGTCAGCGTCAGCATGTTTATTTCACACTAAAGGTGTACTGCCCTTTGGTTTTGTGTCCATCGACAGACACCACGTGCCAGTTCACCGTGTATTCGCCCGGCTTCAGCGTTTCATCAAGCGGGACGATGAGCTGTTTTTTATCCTGTTCGTTACGCTTTGCGGGACGGGTTCTGATTCCCTCTTGTTTTGGACCGGTAATTGTCGCCCCGCTGAATCCGGGCTCAATACCTTCAGAGAAATTAAGCGTCAGCGCCTGCGGCGCGGCGGTCACCTCGGCATCCGCCGCGGGATACTGGTGTGTCAGATGCGCATGCGCCCACACGGTGGGGGTTGCCAGAGCGGCTGCCAGAAAAAGGAGCGTATAGCGGAAAGTACGTGCAGGAAAGACCATATCAACTATTCCCTTTTGTAATGACTTATCCTGAGAGGATAACCTTCTATAATGTTCGCGTCGACAATCATCAATTGCGGCTTGCCATTGTGGTCGACTCTTAGTAACTTCTGCGCGCAAGATCGAAGGAGAAGCCCATGCACAAAAATCTGGCTCAGCTTGAACAGGCTGAAATGGACAAAGTAAACGTAGATCTGGCCGCTGCCGGCGTCGCGTTTAAAGAGCGCTACAACATGCCCGTTGTCGCTGAAGTGGTAGAACGTGAGCAACCTGCACATCTGCGCGACTGGTTTCGCGAGCGTCTGATCGCCCATCGTCTGGCGTCCGTTTCGTTGTCCCGTTTACCGTATGAGCCGAAACCTAAATAATTTTTCGGCGTGAAGTTACATATCCTTACATATTGCCTGCTACAGTATAAGTGCATTCTTATTCTATGATTTAAGGATGATTGTAGACACTATGAAAAGGAAGTCATTATGTCACGCTGGAAAATCGCTGCTGCACAGTATGAACCGCTAAAAACATCTGTTCGTGAACATATCGCTCATCACCTGAATTTCATCGACGCAGCAGCCCGGCAACAGTGCGAACTGTTGGTGTTTCCCGCCCTCTCCTTACTCGGTTGCATGGACGAATCGCAGTGCCTGCCTGCGCCGCCGGATATCGATATCAGTCTGCTACAACCGCTCTCTCAGGCCGCTCACGCGCACCGCATGACGATCATTGCCGGTCTTCCGGTCGAGCATAACAACCGTTTTGTCAAAGGGATTGCCGTCTTCGCACCATGGATAACCTCACTGCGTCTGTTTCCTCAAAGCCACGGCGCGTGTCTTGGTAAGGGTCTTAAAGCCATCAGCGTGGTGGATGAGCAACCGGAAGGTGTCGATATGGATCCGGCGTTTTCTCTGTTTACCACCAGCCAAAGCGTCAGTGAGCCGGAATTGCTGACCTCCACGTCGCAGTTACAACATTTCTCACATCAATTCTCGATTGCCGTACTGATGGCCAATGCGCGAGGAAGTAGCGCATTATGGGATGAAAGCGGGCAATTAATTGTCCGCGCCGACCGTGGTTCGCTGTTATTAACGGGGCAGCGCACAACGCAGGGTTGGCAAGGTGATATCATTCCATTACGCTAATCGTTTTCGGTCAGGAGTTTTACATGCTGCGCATCATCGATACTGAGACCTGTGGCCTGCAGGGCGGGATTGTAGAGATCGCCTCTGTTGACGTGGTTGACGGTAAGATCGTGAATCCTATGAGCCACCTGGTGCGCCCTGACCGGCCAATCTCGCCACAGGCGATGGCCATTCATCGCATTACCGAAGCGATGGTGGCAGATAAGCCGTGGATTGAAGAGGTTATCCCCCACTATTACGGCAGCGAATGGTATGTGGCGCACAACGCCAGCTTTGACCGTCGTGTGCTGCCAGACATGCCAGGCGAGTGGATCTGCACCATGAAACTTTCCCGTCGCCTCTGGCCAGGGATTAAGTACAGTAATATGGCGCTCTATAAGTCACGTAAACTGAACGTGCAAACGCCTGCGGGTCTGCATCACCACCGCGCACTCTATGACTGCTATATTACCGCCGCGCTGCTCATCGATATTATGAATACTTCCGGCTGGACGGCGGAGCAGATGGTCGATATCACCGGGCGGCCGGGGTTACTGACCACCTTCACCTTTGGTAAGTATCGCGGCAAAGCCGTTTCCGATGTCGCAGAGCGCGATCCGGGCTATTTGCGCTGGTTGTTTAACAACCTCGACAGCATGAGCCCGGAGCTGCGTTTAACCCTCAAACACTATCTGGATAACGCCTGAACAGCGCCGTTACCGGGCAATGTTCCTTGTGCCAGACCAATCAGGAATGCAAATTCCAGCGCCACGCCTTCCCAGGATTTATAACGACCTGACTTACCGCCGTGTCCGGAATCCATATCGGTGCACAGTAACAGCAGATGGTCATCAGTTTTCAGCTCGCGCAGTTTCGCCACCCATTTTGCCGGTTCCCAGTACTGGACCTGCGAATCATGCAGTCCGGTGGTGACCAACAGATGCGGGTAAGCCTGCGCCCTGACATTATCGTACGGACTGTAGCTTTTCATGTAAGCGTAATACTGCGGATCTTTTGGATTCCCCCACTCCTCAAACTCACCGGTCGTCAGGGGTATCGACTCATCCAGCATCGTCGTCACCACATCCACAAACGGCACCTGGGCAACCACGCCATGAAAGCGTTCGGGACGCTCGTTGATCGCCACGCCCATCAGCATTCCTCCCGCGCTACCGCCCATGCCATAACAGAGAGAGGGCGAGCCGTAGCCCTGGGCAATCAACGCATCACAGGCATCAAGATAGTCGTTGAAGGTATTGCGCTTTTTCAGGAATTTACCGTCTTCATACCACTGCTGCCCCAGTTCGCTTCCGCCTCGCACGTGAACGATGGCATAGACAAATCCACGATCCAGCAGACTTAACCGGCTGCTGCTGAAATCGGCATCCATGCTGGCGCCGTAGGAACCGTAGCCGTAAACCAGTAACGGATTTTGCCCCTTACGGAAGTATTTCTGATGATAGACCAGTGATACCGGAACCTCGACACCATCACGGGCGGTGATCCACAGGTGTTCACTGCGATAGTTGGCGGCGTCAAATCCCGGTACCTCTGTCTGTTTAATTACCCGTCGTTCACCCGTATCCATGTCCAGTTCAAACAGCGTGTCCGGCGTGGTCATCGAGGAGTAGCCATAGCGCAGGCGTGAGGTTTCCGGTTCCGGATTGTACGCAAGCCAGGTGACATAAGCCGGATCGTCGAAGGCAATCCCCACCACCTCGCGAGTTTTACGATTGATCTGCCGCAGGCTGGTTAAGCCACGCTGGCGCTCTTCCACTACCAGCCAGTCGGTAAAAAGCGTAAACCCTTCCAGCATGATCGCTTCACGGGCCGGGATCAGCGTTTCCCACTGTTTCTCATCGCGCACACGGGTGCGATAAAGACCAAAATTTTTACCCTCGCGGTTCGAACGCAGATAAAACTTATGTTGATAGTGATCGAGGCTGTATTCGTGATCCTTGCGGCGCGGCAGGAAGATGAAAGGTTCAGCATCAGCCAGTTCAGCATCCAGCAGTAAAACCTCGCTGGTCGTCGCGCTCGCCAGATGAATGACGAGGTAATGTTGCGACGTCGTTTTGTGCAGGCTGACGTAGAAAGTGTCGTCTTTTTCTTCGTAAATCAGCTCGTCATCGGCTGAGGGCGTGCCGACGGTATGACGCCAGACCTGGTAAGGTAAGAGCGTCGTGGCATGTTTACGGACGTAGTAAAAGGTCAGGGAATCATTTGCCCAGACAAATTCGGGAGCCACATTATCCAGCATCTCCGGATACCAGTTACCGTTTTCCAGATTGCGAAAACGGATCCCGTACTGGCGGCGCGAAAGATAATCTTCCGCCAGCGCCATAATGGTGTTATCCGGCGTTATCGCCAGTCGCCCCAGAGTGTAGAACTCACTGTGTGCCGCCCGTTTGTTGCCATCAAGCAGCGTTTCCCAGTCATCCCATTCCTCACTCAGTGCAGACTGGCGTTGATAAATGGCGTACTCACACCCGGGTTCATAGAGATGGCGATAGCGATAACCGTTCTTCACGTATGGCGCAGAGGTGTCGCGGGGAGGAATGCGATCGATAATTTCTTTTAGCACGCGATCCTGCAAGGCTTGCTGCGTAGACATAACCTGATGTCCGTAGCGGTTTTCCTGTTGCAGGTAGTCAAGCACCTCGGGCTGCGAGCGCGTGTCGTCCCGCAGCCAGTAGTAGTTATCAATGCGCGTGTCGCCATGGACCGTCATGGCGTAAGGGATACGATTTGCTTTTGGCAGCATGTGTCTGTTTCTTTCGTCTTTATACATCCTCTAAGGGTGGCAAAAGTCACGAATGATGCAAGCGAAACATGCTGCGCGCGGTATTTCGTTAGCCAGGTAATGCCTGTTTTTGCTGTTTCAGATCCTGCTCAATGCCATCACGGACATCCTGTGGGATCTTCAGCGCATCACCCAGCGCGTTCAGGTAGCTGCGCTCCATAAAGTGGTCGATATCAATCGCCGCACAGCTGAGGAAATAGATCTCCAGCGCCTCTTCTTCGTTGCGGATCCCCTGCGCAAGGCGCTGCGGATCGAGCGGCTGCTCAATCGCCTGTTCAATGAAAACGCGCCCCTGCTCTTCTACGCCTGCTTCACGCAGTTGCTGTTCGATTGCCGCCCGCTCGTTGGCATCGATATGGCCATCACTTTTCGCGGCGAAGACCAGCGCCAGGATCAGCCGTTCGGTGCGCACATCCAGCGGCGTACTTTGCGCGCCGAACTGTGGTTCACCCTGATGCGCCGCACGGATTTTATCCTTGTACTTGTTCCACAAGACCGTCCCCGCTACCGCACCGCCGCCGACCAGCAGCGCGCTGGTGCCATATTTGCTGAGCAGTTTGCGTGAGGATTTGTTAGCGACCAGTAACCCCGCCAGACCACCCAACGCGCCGGGTACCAGCAGCTTACTTAATCCCTGTTCACCTGAAGAAGAGGAGGACGATCCGTTTTGCCCGAGAAGAGAGTGTAATTGATTAAGCCAGTTAGCCATTTTGCCCCTCAAGTACTGACAATGAATTGTCAAAGCGTACCCGAGGGGATGTCAGGAAATGTCTGTCAGCGCTAAAGATGCGCAAATGTTCGTGCTATTGCGAACGATATTCCGCCGTGCCGGCCTTGCAGTCGACCTTCACCAGATAATGAATATCCGCACTTTTCCCACGCACGGTCAGCGGTACTACCCACTTACCCTCGCCACCGGTGATCTCTTTTGGATTAACCCATGCCACCGGGTCGGCCTGACCCACATGTTTTTGATCGTCGGCCCAACGCGCAATGCGATTCTGCTGATAATCG
This sequence comes from Citrobacter sp. RHB20-C16, assembly GCF_013890155.1. Lineage (NCBI taxonomy): Bacteria > Pseudomonadati > Pseudomonadota > Gammaproteobacteria > Enterobacterales > Enterobacteriaceae > Citrobacter > Citrobacter sp. RHB20-C16. Next base: position 2,842,711 of record NZ_CP057630.1, read on the forward strand.
CGCTTAACGCTCGCCGCAATACCCTCGGTATCCAGACCTTCACAGTTAAGGAACTTAACCGTCTTACTGTCCGTACCTGCCGCAGACACCGATACACTGGTGCATAACAACAGCAAGCAGGCTAACACGCCCGTTCTTTTCATACTTTTCCCTTTCTCCATAGCACAGTGATACAGGGAAAAGCATGGTACAAAACGTCAGGAGCGCAAGTCAGATTCAGGCCGCCTGCGTATCGTCCCCGGCAGCGGCGTCATTATCAACCACCTGCGGAGAAGGCAACTTGCCGGTTTTGAGGATGGTGCTCAGCACCTCTTTTTGTTCGGCCAGCCACAGCGACAGTGCTTCACGCTGTTCGTCTTCCAGCGTTAGCGGGGACTGTTCAAGCCAGGTGTCGAGTAGATCCGCCGTATCCAGCATCTTGTCATACGCATCGGCTTCCTTTTTGCTGGTAAATGACATTTTTTCCTCACCTTCCCGAATGACTACGTATTTAACTTCAACCGCCATGTTGCAGCCTCTCAATATTACTGTATTTATGTACAGTATATTCTATTTCACCGCTGAAATCAACCTGGCAATAAAGACAGACGCAAACGTTTTCGTATATACTGCGGCCAAATTTGTTGGGGGATATTTTCATGACGATATTAGGCACAGCGCTGCGTCCGGCAGCAACTCGGGTGATGTTATTGGGTTCTGGTGAACTGGGTAAAGAAGTGGCCATCGAGTGCCAGCGTCTCGGCGTGGAAGTGATCGCGGTGGACCGGTATGCCGACGCACCGGCCATGCATGTCGCACATCGTTCTCACGTCATTAATATGCTGGATGGCGACGCGCTTCGTCGCGTAGTGGAGCTGGAAAAACCGCACTATATCGTGCCAGAGATTGAAGCCATTGCCACGGATATGCTGGTAGCGCTGGAACAGGAAGGGTTGAACGTCGTGCCCTGCGCGCGCGCGACAAAACTCACGATGAACCGTGAAGGTATTCGCCGCCTGGCGGCAGAAGAACTGGCACTGCCCACATCAACCTTCCGTTTTGCCGACAGTGAAGCCACCTTCCGCGACGCCGTGGCTGAAATTGGTTATCCCTGCATTGTCAAACCGGTGATGAGTTCATCCGGCAAGGGGCAGAGTTTTATTCGTTCCGAAGCGCAGCTGGCACAAGCCTGGGACTATGCCCAACAGGGCGGTCGCGCGGGTGCCGGTCGGGTCATCGTCGAAGGGGTTGTGAAGTTTGATTTTGAAATCACCCTGCTCACCGTCAGCGCGGTCGATGGCGTCCATTTCTGTGCACCGGTGGGTCATCGCCAGGAAGATGGCGATTATCGTGAATCCTGGCAGCCGCAACAGATGAGCGCACTGGCGCTGGAACGCGCTCAGGACATTGCCCGTAAAGTGGTATTAGCCTTGGGTGGTCACGGTCTGTTTGGCGTGGAGCTGTTTGTTTGCGGGGATGAGGTCATCTTCAGCGAGGTCTCCCCTCGCCCGCATGATACCGGCATGGTGACGCTGATCTCTCAGGATCTGTCGGAGTTTGCCCTGCATGTACGCGCTTTCCTCGGACTGCCCGTGGGGGCCATTCGTCAGTATGGTCCGGCAGCTTCTGCGGTGATTTTACCGCAACTGACCAGTCAGGACGTGACGTTTGGCAATGTTCAGGCCGCCGTCGGTGCCGGTGTGCAGGTCCGTTTCTTCGGTAAGCCGGAAATTGAAGGATCGCGTCGCCTGGGTGTGGCGCTGGCAACGGCAGACAACGTTGCTGACGCTATTGAACGCGCGAAGAACGCCGCCGCGCAGGTGAAAGTGACAGGGTAAACAACAGCAACCGTAGGCCGGATAAGGCAGTCATGCCACCATCCGGCAAAACCCGATGGCGGCGCTAACGCGTCTCATCGGGCCTACGGCTTATACATGGGTAGCTTACTGCTTCGCGCCTTCAACCGCTTCGCGAGCCAGTCTGGTGATACGATCGTAGTCACCGGCTTCCAGCGCGTCATTCGGCACCAGCCAGGAACCGCCGATGCACAGCACGCTTTTCAGTGCCAGGTAATCGCGGTAATTAGCGGGAGAGATGCCGCCAGTCGGGCAGAAACGCACCTGAGAGAACGGACCGGCAATGGCCTGCAGTGCTTTAGTGCCGCCATTGGCTTCTGCCGGGAAGAATTTGAACTCTTTCAGGCCGTAGTCCATACCCAGCATCAGTTCAGAAACGGTGCTGATGCCAGGAATCAACGGGATCGTGCCTTCGGTTGCCGCTTTCAGCAGCGGCTCGGTCAGACCTGGGCTGATAGCGAACTGCGCACCGGCTGCAGTAACCTCAGCCAGCTGCTGCGGATTCAGCACCGTACCCGCACCCACAATGGCTTCCGGAACCTCTTTGGCGATAGCGCGGATAGCATCCATCGCGCAGGCGGTACGTAACGTCACTTCCAGTACGCGCACCCCACCCGCAACCAGCGCTTTTGCCATCGGCACAGCGTGTTCCAGTTTATTCACTACGATCACCGGGACAACCGGGCCGGTGGTCAGGATTGCTTCTGCACTTGTTTTCCAGTTTTTCATCAGAGTTTTTCTCTCGCCTGATTACAAAATATGCCTTAAAAATGAATACAGGTTGCGCCCTGTTCTGCGCCGGACAACTGTTCACGCAGCGCGCCGAACATTTCACGCCCCGTACCGATGCGCGATGCGCTCAGATCCGGGATATGCGGCTGGCGAGCGGCAAGCTCCGCCTCATCAACCAACAGCGTCAATTCACCTGTCTGTCCGTTCACCCGAATAATGTCGCCATCGCGTACTTTTGCCAGCAGTCCGCCATCATAGGCCTCCGGGGTTACATGGATGGCTGAAGGCACTTTACCGGACGCACCGGAAAGTCGACCATCAGTAACCAACGCAATTTTGAAACGACGGTCCAATAATACACCAAGTGGCGGCATGAGTTTATGTAATTCTGGCATTCCGTTCGCTTTTGGTCCCTGATGACGCACAACTACCACGCAGTCACGGTCCAGCAGACCCGCTTCAAAGGCCGGCAGGACATCATGCTGACTTTCAAAAACAACGGCCGGCGCTTCAATCACCTGATTCTCGGCCGGTACGGCGGACGTTTTCATAACCGCACGACCGAGGTTACCACTCAGCACTTTAGTGCCACCATGATGAGAGAACGGCTGGTCAAAGGAAGCAATGACATTGCTGTCCAGCGATTTGGCCGCGCCTTCACGCCAGTCGAGTTCGCCATTGTTCAGCCACGGTTCCAGGGTGTAGCGCTTCAGGCCGTAACCGGCCACGGTGTTGACATCTTCATGCAGCAGACCCGCGTTCAGCAGTTCACGCATCAGGACCGGGACACCGCCCGCGGCCTGGAAGTGGTTAATATCCGCCGGGCCGTTAGGATAGAGACGCGCCATCAGCGGCACGATGTCGGAGAGGTCAGAGAAGTCATCCCAGTTAATCTGGATACCCGCAGCGCGGGCCATCGCCACCAGGTGCATGGTATGGTTCGTTGAACCGCCGGTCGCCAACAGCGCGACAATCCCGTTCACCACCACTTTTTCATCAATCATTTTGCCGATCGGCATCCATTCGTTACCGTTACCGGTCAGGCGCGTCACCTGGCGCGCTGCTGCTGCCGTCAGCGCTTCACGCAGCGGAGCATCCGGGTGAACAAACGAGGACCCCGGCAGTTGCATCCCCATGAACTCCACCACCATCTGGTTGGTGTTCGCGGTACCGTAGAACGTGCAGGTGCCCGGCGCATGATAGGAGGCGGCTTCAGACTCCAGAAGCGCCATACGATCAACTTTACCTTCAGCATAGAGCTGACGAATGCGGACTTTCTCTTTATTCGCCAGGCCGCTCGCCATTGGACCTGACGGCACGAAGATGGAAGGCAGATGACCGAATGACAGCGCCGCCATCGCCAGACCCGGGACGATTTTGTCACAGACGCCGAGGAACAGCGCGCCGTCGAACATGTTGTGAGAGAGTCCCACCGCGGCGGACATCGCAATCACTTCGCGGCTCAGCAGCGAAAGCTCCATACCGTCCTGCCCCTGCGTGACGCCGTCACACATTGCCGGAACGCCGCCCGCGACCTGCCCGACCGCATTGGCTTGATGCAGCGCTTTGCGAATGATGTCCGGATAATGTTCGTAGGGTTGATGTGCGGAGAGCATGTCGTTGTAGGAAGTGATGATCGCGATATTGTTACGCAACATGCTTTTCAGAGAGGCTTTATCGTCTGGCTGACAAGCCGCGAATCCGTGCGCCAGATTCCCGCATGCCAGTTGTGAGCGGTGAACGGTCGAGGATTTAGCCTGTTCTATACGAGCGAGGTAGGCAGAACGGGTCTCACGGGAACGTTCAACAATACGTTGTGTTACGCGTAACAAATTCGGATTCATAGAGGCTCCTGAAATTTATCTGTCAGAGCTACAGGTTTGGCAAGTTCATTTACTGCGTGTATAAATACAGGAAACGCTTGTTCACCGGAGCTCAGGGGCAAAATCGTTTCAGGCAGTGTAATAAAAAAAGCCTCGCGGGTGAATCCACACGAGGCTTAAAAGTGCAAAAATTGTTCAACAATCTGTGTTAGATCATGTTACCGGTAAAATAACACAGGAGTGGTAGACACTTTTTACTCGAATTCATTCCAGGAACGACCGTCACGGGTGATCATCGCCACCGAAGCAACCGGCCCCCAGGTCCCGGCCTGGTACGGTTTCGGCGCATCGTTGTCCATCGCCCACGCTTCGGTAATGGAGTCTACCCACTTCCACGCCTCTTCGACTTCATCCCGACGCACAAACAGCGCCTGAATGCCGCGCATAGTTTCCAGCAGCAGACGCTCGTAAGCATCCGCCAGATGCGTTTGATTGAATGTTTCGGAGTAGCTCAGATCCAGCTTGGTGATTTGCAGGTTATGCTTGTGGTCAAGACCCGGAACTTTGTTCAGAACCTGGATATCCACGCCTTCATCCGGCTGCAGACGAATGGTTAGCTTGTTCTGCGGCAGATCCTGCCAGGACTCTTTAAACAGGTTCAATTCAGGCGTTTTGAAGTAAACCACAACTTCAGAACATTTCGTCGGCAGACGTTTACCGGTACGCAGGTAGAACGGCACGCCCGCCCAGCGCCAGTTATCAATGTCGACGCGGATCGCCACAAACGTTTCGGTGTTACTGCTCTTGTTCGCACCCTCTTCTTCCAGATAGCCCGGGACTTTTTTGCCCTGAGCAAAGCCGGTGGTGTACTGGCCGCGAACGGTTTTTTCACGCACATTTGAGCGATCGATACGACGCAGCGACTTCAGCACCTTCACTTTTTCATCACGAATGGCGTCAGCGCTCAGATCCGACGGCGGCGACATCGCAATCATGCACAGAATTTGCAGCAGGTGGTTCTGGATCATGTCGCGCATCTGCCCGGCCTGGTCGAAATAACCCCAACGCCCTTCAATGCCCACCTCTTCTGCCACGGTGATTTCCACATGATCGATCGTGCGGTTATCCCAGTTATTCACAAACAGGGAGTTGGCAAAACGCAGCGCCAGCAAGTTCAGAACGGTCTCTTTTCCCAGATAGTGGTCAATGCGGTAAACCTGGCACTCTTCAAAATATTCGCCAACCTGATCGTTGATCTCGCGAGATGTCGCCAGTGAGGTACCCAACGGTTTTTCCATCACCACGCGTGCCGGTTTGGCATTCAGTTTCGCTTCGCCCAGTCCCTTACAGATTGCGCCAAACGTGCTTGGCGGCATGGCGAAGTAGTTGATCGTGGTGCGGTTTTTCTGATCGAGCATCGCCCCAAGACGAGTAAACGCCGCGGTATCATTCACATCCAGATTGCAGAAATCCAGGCGAGCGCTCAGGGTGTCCCACAATCCTTCATCTATCTTTTCTTTCATGAAGGTTTCGAGCGCTTCGCGCACCACCTTCGTGTAGGCATCTTTATCCCAGTCGGCACGGCCTACCCCGATAATGCGGGTTTCAGGGTTGAGCTGACCGGCTTTTTCAAGTTGATACAGGGAAGGCAGCAATTTACGACGCGCAAGGTCGCCTTTCGCGCCGAAAATGACCAGGTCACATGCCTGGGCTGTTTGCGTTACCGCCATGTCATTCTCCTTAGTTAGCTATCCTGGTACTTTGCCAGGCATTACTTGTAATTTTATTACAGTGCACTGTACTGCTTTTACGTGATTCCGGAAACCGTAAACGCTTAACCCACTGTGCGGTTGGCGCTTAACGGCGCAAATTGGTCAAAATTGTCGTTGGTTTGCGACGCATAACGTTGAGTCAAAACACGATGTTGATCATGTTATGAAAAAAAACAACAACTCTGCTGACCATTTTGCCCCCTTCTCTGATTAGCAGGGGTACTATCTACCAAAATTGCCTCTCGATTTCTTGTATCACTGAAATCGTTATTTCCGTGGGTCTACATCATGAATATGCTGGAAAAGATCCAGTCTCAACTGGAACATTTGAGCAAATCTGAACGCAAAGTCGCCGATGTCATCATCGCCTCACCCGAGCGGACCATCCATTGCAGTATTGCCACGCTTGCGCAGGAAGCCAACGTCAGTGAACCGACGGTGAACCGTTTTTGTCGCAGCATGGAAACCCGGGGCTTCCCCGATTTTAAACTGCATCTGGCACAAAGTCTGGCAAATGGTACCCCTTATGTTAATCGTAATGTGGATGAAGATGACAGTGTCGAATCCTATACGGGCAAGATTTTCGAATCCGCGATGGCCAGTCTTGACCACGTTCGCCAGTCGCTGGACAAATCGGCGATCAACCGCGCGGTGGATTTACTGACGCAGGCCAAGAAAATCGCTTTCTTTGGCCTGGGGTCGTCCGCCGCCGTCGCCCATGATGCCATGAACAAGTTTTTCCGTTTCAACGTTCCGGTTATCTACTCCGACGACGTCGTTTTGCAACGGATGAGCTGTATGAATTGTAGTGACGATGACGTGGTCGTGCTGATTTCGCATACCGGTCGCACCAAGAGTCTGGTCGAACTGGCGCAGCTTGCACGTGATAACGATGCCATGGTGATCGCGTTAACCTCCGCTGATACGCCGCTGGCGCGTGAAGCCACGCTGGCAATTACGCTCGATGTGCCGGAAGATACTGACATTTATATGCCCATGGTCTCTCGACTTGCGCAGTTGACCGTGATAGATGTGCTGGCTACGGGATTTACTTTGCGCCGTGGGGCAAAATTCAGAGATAACTTGAAGCGTGTCAAAGAAGCGCTCAAGGAATCGCGTTTTGATAAAGAACTGCTCATCAAGAGTAATGACCGCTAATAGCAATAATAAGTACGACTTAAATTCGTCATCCGGTCTTGTTCGCTATGCTATGTAGACCCTACGTAATTCGAGTTGTGGAAAGGCGGCAACGCAGCGAATCTTCAGGAGCTTACTGAAGTAAGTGACTGGGGTGAGCAAGGAGGCCAACGCACAGGCAACCAGAAGTATGACGGGGGTAAGGTTTTTCAGAACTGCCGGATCAATTTTCACGCAACACCTAGTTGTTTCAGTCAACGGAGTATTACATGTCCAGAAGGCTTCGCAGAACCAAAATCGTTACGACATTAGGCCCGGCTACCGACCGCGATAACAATCTTGAAAAGATTATCGCTGCTGGTGCTAACGTCGTGCGGATGAATTTCTCTCACGGTTCGCCAGAAGATCATAAAATGCGCGCGGATAAAGTTCGTGAGATCGCTGCCAGATTGGGACGCCACGTAGGCATTCTGGGTGATCTCCAGGGGCCAAAAATTCGCGTCTCTACCTTTAAAGAAGGCAAAGTATTCCTCAACATCGGTGACAAATTTCTCCTGGATGCCAACCTGGGTAAAGGTGAAGGCGACAAAGAAAAAGTCGGCATTGACTACAAAGGTCTGCCGGCAGACGTGGTACCTGGCGACATTCTGCTGCTCGACGATGGCCGCGTGCAGTTAAAAGTGCTGGAAGTTCAGGGTATGAAAGTGTTCACGGAAGTGACCGTGGGCGGCCCGCTCTCCAACAACAAAGGCATCAACAAGCTGGGCGGCGGTCTCTCCGCAGAAGCCCTGACCGAAAAAGACAAAGCCGATATCGTGACCGCCGCTCAGATTGGCGTTGACTATCTGGCTGTCTCCTTCCCGCGTTGCGGCGAAGATCTGAACTACGCTCGCCGCCTGGCGCGTGATGCGGGCTGTGATGCCAAGATTGTGGCCAAAGTTGAGCGTGCGGAAGCGGTCTGCGACCAGAATGCGATGGATGACATCATTCTGGCTTCTGACGTGGTGATGGTCGCTCGTGGCGACCTCGGCGTTGAGATTGGCGATCCGGAACTGGTCGGCATCCAGAAGACGTTGATTCGTCGCGCACGTAAGTTGAACCGCGCGGTGATTACCGCGACCCAGATGATGGAGTCGATGATCACCAACCCAATGCCAACCCGTGCGGAAGTGATGGACGTCGCGAACGCCGTGCTGGATGGTACCGATGCGGTCATGCTGTCAGCCGAAACGGCGGCAGGCCAGTACCCGGCGGAAACCGTCGCGGCGATGGCGCGCGTCTGCCTGGGTGCAGAAAAAATCCCCAGCATCAATGTCTCCAAACATCGTCTGGACGTACAGTTCGACAATGTTGAAGAAGCGATTGCGATGTCCGCCATGTACGCGGCAAACCACCTGAAAGGGGTGACCGCGATCATTACCATGACGGAATCCGGTCGTACTGCGCTGATGACTTCTCGCATCAGCTCCGGCCTGCCGATTTTCGCCATGTCCCGTCATGAGCGTACGCTGAACCTGACGTCGCTGTACCGTGGCGTCACGCCGGTGCATTTCGACAGTGCGGCGGAAGGCGTTGTCGCAGCAAGCGAAGCGGTGAATCTGCTGCGTGACAAAGGCTACCTGGTGTCCGGCGATCTGGTGATCGTGACGCAGGGCGACGTGATGAGCACCATTGGCTCAACCAATACCACGCGTATTCTGACCGTCGAGTAATCGACGGCTGATACAAAGAGGCCTCTCATGTGAGAGGCCTTTTTTTATTTGAGGGGGTAGAGATCTTTGCGCTTATACGGCTGGATCTCGCCCGGTTTGCGGGTCTTCAGCAGTTTCAGGATCCAGGTATATTGCTCGGGATGCGGGCCAACAAAAACTTCCACCTCTTCATTCATTCGACGGGCAATAGTGTTGTCATCAGCGGTCAGAAGATCGTCCATGGGCGGGCGCACCTGAATCGTCAACCGGTGGGTATCGCCGTTGTATACCGGGAACAGCGGAATGACGCGCGCCCGACACACTTTCATCAGTCGACCAATGGCCGGCAACGTCGCTTTATAGGTGGCAAAGAAATCGACAAACTCACTGTGTTCAGGACCATGATCCTGATCGGGCAGATAATATCCCCAGTACCCCTGACGAACAGACTGAATGAACGGCTTGATGCCGTCATTACGCGCATGCAGGCGACCACCAAAGCGGCGGCGCACCGTGTTCCAGACGTAATCAAACACCGGGTTTCCCTGATTATGGAACATTGCCGCCATCTTCTGGCCCTGAGACGCCATTAACATTGCCGGAATATCCACACCCCAGCCATGCGGCACCAGGAAGATCACCTTTTCGTTGTTGCGGTGCATCTCCTCGATGATTTCAAGCCCTTCCCAGTCAACGCGCGACTGAATTTTTTCCGGACCGCGAATCGCCAGTTCCGCCATCATCGCCATGGCCTGCGGCGCAGTTGAAAACATCTCATCGACGATAGCCTCGCGCTCAGCTTCGCTACGTTCCGGAAAGCACAATGACAGGTTAATCAACGCCCGGCGACGCGAGCTTTTACCCAGACGCCCGGCGAAACGGCCCAGTTTTGCCAGCAGCGGGTCGCGAAAGGATGCAGGCGTTAAGGCGATACCCGCCATCGCCGCGACGCCCAGCCATGCGCCCCAGTAACGCGGATGGCGAAAAGATTTCTCAAACTCAGGGATGTACTCACTATTATTTTTTTTTGTTTCCATGCTTATCCAGTGCCTGATGACGCGAAAAGTAAATCTGATGATAGTGTAGCGGCGCACCCTGCCGCGCACAAAATAAAAAAGCCGGCACACGCGCTGCGTACCGGCTTTGAGGTCATGAGTGATTAATCGAAGCGTAACTGCGGCAGAACCTCTTTGACCTGCGCCAGGTAATCGGTACGATCTTTACCGGTCAGTCCTTCAGTACGCGGCAGTTTCGCCGTCAGCGGGTTAACCGCCTGCTGGTTAATCCAGACTTCATAGTGAAGATGCGGGCCAGTAGAACGTCCGGTATTACCGGAGAGTGCGATACGATCGCCACGTTTAACCTTTTGTCCCGGTTTCACCAGCAGTTTACGCAGGTGCATATAGCGCGTGGTATAGGTACGACCGTGACGCACCGCCACATAATAGCCAGCCGCACCGCTGCGTTTCGCCACGACGACTTCACCGTCACCCACGGACAGCACCGGCGTCCCCTGCGGCATCGCGAAGTCCACGCCTCTGTGCGGCGCGACACGTCCGGTAACCGGGTTGGTTCGACGCGGGTTGAAGTTAGACGAAATGCGGAACTGTTTCGCCGTCGGGAAACGCAGGAAGCCTTTCGCCAGCCCGGTACCATTGCGGTCGTAGAACTTACCGTCTTCGGCACGGATAGCGTAATAATCTTTACCTTCTGAACGCAAACGCACGCCCAACAACTGGCTCTGCTCACGCTTGCCGTCCAGCATTTCACGAGACATCAGCACAGAGAACTCATCGCCTTTTTTCAGTTTGCGGAAGTCCATCTGCCACTGCATCGCTTTGATCACCGCGCTAATTTCAGCGCTGGTCAGCCCGGCAGCTTTCGCACTGGCGACAAAGCTGTTGCCAACGGTGCCTTTCATCAGGCTGTTTACCCAATCGCCCTGCTGCGTTTCCGCGCTCATTTTAAAGCCGTTCGCCGCAGTACGGTCATAGGTACGGGTTTCGCGACGCGACATTTCCCACGTCAGACGCTGTAAATCGCCGTCCGCGGTCAGCGTCCAGGAGAGCTGTTGACCAATCTTCAGATTACGCAGCTCTTTATCGGACGCGGCAAGCTGGGTGATATCACCCATATCAATGCCGTACTGATTCAGAATGCTGCTGAGGGTATCGCCCGTCGAAACGACATATTCATGAACGCCCGCTTCTCCCGAGGTTTTGTCGTCCAGCTCATCCTGAGGAATGGCTTCATCTTCCTGTGCCGCCTGATCGATAGGCTCGCTGGCCTCCGGGAGCAGTGAACGAATTTCGCTCTTCTCCAGTTCGATCGTTTTAACAATGGGGGCAGATTCCGGGTGATAAACGTAAGGCCGCCAGACAGCAACGGCCAGTGTCAGAACAGTAAGCGACCCCAGCATAACGCGATGGGGTCTGGGCAGATTATTAAATGCCAGGGCGACAGAGCGGGCTATCTGTTGCACGTATTCACTTCCTCATTAATCTCCTTTCAGGCAGCTCGCATACTGGTTCGCTAGTTGGTTCAAGAACGCTGAATAGCTCGTTTTACCCAGTTTGATGTTTGTCCCGAGGGGATCCAACGTTCCCATTCGAACGGATGTCCCTCTCGCAACGGCTTCAACGACCGCTGGCCTGAACTGTGGCTCAGCAAAAACGCAGGTTGCTTTTTGCTCAACCAACTGTGTTCTTATTTCATGTAAACGCTGCGCACCAGGTTGTATCTCAGGGTTGACGGTGAAGTGACCCAATGGAGTGAGTCCGTAGTGTTTTTCGTAATAGCCATAGGCGTCATGAAAAACGAAATACCCTTTGCCCTTGAGCGGTGCGAGCTCGTTACCGACCTGCTTATCGGTTGCGGCTAATTGTGCCTCAAAATCCTTCAGGTTGGCGTCAAGTTTGGCTCGACTTTGCGGCATAAGTTCCACTAATTTTCCATGGATTGCAACCGCTGAGGCCCGCGCTATCTCTGGGGAGAGCCAAAGATGCATGTTGTAATCACCATGATGGTGATGTGCGTCACCTTTTTCGCCGTGGTCATGATCGTGGTCGTGCTCATCATCATCATCGTCAGCCCCTTTCATGAGCAACGGTTTCACGTCTTTGAGTTGCGCAATCGTTACCTGTTTAGCGGCGGGAATGTTGCTGACGGACTTTTCCATGAACGCTTCCATTTCCGGCCCAATCCAGACAACTAAGTCCGCGCCCTGTAAGCGTTTTACGTCAGATGGACGTAGTGAATAATCATGCTCGGATGCCCCATCCGGAAGTAAGACTTGGGTCTCCGTGACGCCATCAGCAATGGCAGAAGCAATGAACCCTAATGGCTTGAGAGAAGCGACAACGGCGGCATTTGCCGCCTGTGTTGCGCTGCCCCAAAGAGCGGCGGATAATGCAGCGAAAAGAAGCGTATTTTTATGTAACATAATGCGACCAATCATCGTAACGAATGTGAGAAATGTGATATTATAACATTCTATAACTTCTGCAAGACTAAAATTGACATGACGACTTTGGTTTCACTGGAAAATGTCTCGGTCTCTTTCGGCCAGCGCCGCGTCCTTTCTGACGTTTCGCTTGAACTGAGACCCGGAAAAATTTTAACGCTACTCGGCCCAAATGGCGCCGGGAAGTCAACGCTGGTTCGCGTCGTTCTCGGACTGGTCGCCCCGGATGAAGGGGTGATCACGCGTAATGGTAAGCTGCGAATTGGCTACGTTCCGCAGAAATTGTATCTCGATACCACCCTGCCGCTTACCGTCAGTCGTTTCTTACGCCTGCGCCCCGGTACGAAGAAAGATGACATCCTGCCGGCCCTGAAACGTGTACAGGCCGGGCATCTGATTGACGCGCCGATGCAAAAGCTCTCCGGCGGCGAGACGCAGCGCGTCCTGTTAGCGCGCGCGCTCCTCAATCAGCCACAGCTTCTGGTGCTTGACGAACCCACTCAGGGCGTAGATGTCAACGGCCAGGTCGCGCTGTACGACCTTATCGATCAGTTACGTCGTGAGCTGGATTGCGCCGTGCTGATGGTGTCCCATGACCTGCATCTAGTGATGGCAAAAACCGACGAAGTGTTGTGTCTGAATCATCACATTTGCTGTTCAGGTACTCCTGAAATCGTTTCCATGCACCCGGAATTTATCTCGATGTTCGGCCCTCGCGGCGCGGAGCAACTGGGAATTTACCGTCATCATCATAATCACCGCCACGACCTGCAGGGTCGTATTGTGTTGCGCCGGGGAAATGGTCAATCATGATTGAATTATTACTGCCTGGCTGGTTAGCCGGGATCATGCTGGCCTGTGCGGCGGGTCCACTGGGTTCATTCGTCGTCTGGCGTCGGATGTCTTATTTTGGTGATACGCTGGCACATGCGTCGCTGCTCGGCGTCGCTTTTGGCCTGTTGTTGGATGTGAACCCTTTCTATGCGGTCATTGCTGTGACGCTAATGCTGGCGACAGGCCTGGTCTGGCTGGAGAAGCGCCCTCACCTTGCCATCGATACGCTGCTTGGCATTATGGCGCACAGTGCGCTGTCGCTGGGCCTGGTCGTGGTCAGCCTGATGTCGAATATTCGCGTGGATCTTATGGCTTACCTGTTTGGCGATCTGCTGGCGGTTACGCCGGACGATTTGATCTCTATCGCCATGGGCGTGGTGATCGTGCTGGCGATCCTCTTCTGGCAATGGCGCAATCTGCTGTCAATGACCATCAGCCCCGATCTGGCATTTGTTGACGGGGTGAAACTGCAGCGCGTGAAGCTTTTACTGATGCTGGTGACAGCATTAACCATTGGCGTGGCGATGAAGTTCGTCGGGGCGCTGATCATCACCTCGTTGCTGATTATCCCGGCAGCTACAGCGCGTCGTTTTGCGCGGACGCCGGAACAGATGGCTGGCGTTGCAGTAGGAACTGGAATGATAGCGGTTACAGGTGGGCTGACCTTCTCGGCCTTCTACGATACCCCTGCGGGCCCATCAGTGGTGCTGTGCGCCGCACTGCTGTTTATCTTCAGCATGATGAAGAAGCAGGCAAGCTGACGGGTATGTTGCCGGATGGCAACGCTAACGCGTCTTATCCGGCCTACGTGATTTTGTAGGCCGGATAAGCGCAGCACCATCAGGCATTAAGGCATTTCCGGTGGCGTAATGCCAAAGTGGTTCCAGGCGCGTACTGTCGCCATTCTTCCGCGCGGCGTGCGCTGCAAAAAACCTTGCTGAATCAGATACGGCTCCAGCACATCTTCAATGGTTTCACGCTCTTCACCGATGGCTGCCGCCAGGTTATCCAGCCCGACCGGCCCACCAAAGAATTTGTCGATCACCGCCAGCAGCAGCTTGCGGTCCATGTAATCAAACCCTTCCGCATCCACATTCAACATATCCAGCGCCTTAGCAGCTATATCGGCGGAAATGGTGCCATCATGCTTCACTTCGGCAAAATCCCGTACGCGCCGCAGTAGCCGGTTGGCGATACGCGGCGTACCGCGTGCGCGACGCGCCACTTCCAGCGCCCCTTCCTCGCTCATCTCCAGCCCCATAAAGCGCGCGCTGCGCCCAACGATATGCTGGAGATCCGGCACCTGATAAAACTCCAGACGCTGCACAATGCCAAAGCGATCGCGCAGAGGAGAGGTCAGTGAACCCGCGCGAGTCGTTGCGCCAATCAGGGTAAACGGCGGCAAATCGATTTTAATTGAACGCGCCGCCGGCCCTTCGCCGATCATAATATCCAGCTGATAATCTTCCATCGCTGGATAGAGCACCTCTTCCACCACCGGCGACAGTCGATGGATCTCATCGATAAACAGTACGTCGTGCGGCTCAAGGTTGGTCAGCATCGCAGCCAGATCGCCCGCTTTTTCCAGCACCGGGCCGGAAGTGGTACGCAGATTGACGCCCATTTCATTGGCAACGATATTGGCAAGCGTGGTTTTCCCCAGTCCGGGAGGACCAAAAATCAGCAGGTGGTCGAGCGCATCACCCCGCAGTTTTGCCGCCTGGATGAAAATCTCCATCTGCGAACGCACCTGAGGTTGACCGATATACTCTTCGAGTAATTTCGGGCGAATGGCGCGATCGGCGACATCTTCTGTGAGTGCGGCACCTGCCGAAATCAGGCGATCTGCTTCTATCATCCTTTACCTCATAACGCGGCGCGCAGGGCTTCGCGGATCAGTGTTTCACTGCTGGCATCCGGGCGAGCGATTTTGCTCACCATGCGGCTGGCTTCCTGTGGTTTATAGCCCAGCGCCACCAGCGCCGCAACCGCTTCCTGTTCGGCATCGTCCGTCGCCGGGCTCGCTGGCGAGGTCAGCACCAGATCGGCGGCTGGCGTAAAGAGATCGCCATGCAGACCCTTGAAACGGTCCTTCATTTCGACAATCAGTCGTTCAGCCGTTTTTTTGCCAATACCAGGCAGCTTGACCAACGCGCCCAGTTCTTCGCGTTCGACAGCATTGACGAACTGCTGTGCGGACATCCCGGAGAGGATCGCCAGCGCCAGTTTAGGCCCGACGCCGTTGGTTTTAATGAGTTCTTTAAACAACGTGCGCTCTTGCTTATTGTTAAAACCGTACAGCAGCTGCGCGTCTTCGCGAACCACGAAGTGGGTAAAGACAACGGCTTCTTTTCCGGATTCCGGGAGCTCATAAAAACAGGTCATGGGCATATGCACTTCATAGCCGACGCCGCCCACTTCGAGTAACACCAGCGGGGGTTGTTTTTCCAGAATGATGCCTCTGAGTCTGCCTATCACGTTACGCTCCTGCGTTGGGCCGAAAGTAAAGCTGTATCATAAAAAAAGGCTGGATAGATATCCAGCCTCATTTGTCATTATCGCAAGCGACCTCGGGCAAGATTGAGGCGTGATTCGCTCATTTGCATCGCATTCTGACTAACATGGCAGTGCGTAATGGCGATGGCCAACGCATCTGCCGCATCCGCCTGCGGATTCGCGGGCAGTTTCAGCAAGGTTCGCACCATGTGCTGCACCTGACTTTTCTCTGCGCTACCAATGCCAACCACCGTCTGCTTGACCTGACGTGCCGCGTATTCAAATACCGGCAGTTCCTGGTTGACCGCCGCCACAATCGCTACCCCGCGCGCCTGCCCCAGTTTGAGCGCAGAATCGGCGTTCTTCGCCATAAACACCTGCTCGATGGCAAAGTAGTCGGGCTGAAACTGGGTGATGATTTCCGTCACGCCGGCATAAATCAGCTTCAGGCGTGACGGAAGATCGTCGACTTTGGTACGAATGCAGCCGCTGCCGAGATACGTCAGTTGTCTACCGACCTGACGTATCACGCCGTAACCGGTGATGCGGGAGCCCGGATCAATACCGAGAATGATGGACATCACGCGCCTCCGGTTCTAACGGGATTAAGCCCCATCATTCTAATGTAGCGGCAACCTCATCAGAGATTTCACCGTTGTGATAAACTTCCTGCACGTCGTCACAATCTTCCAGCATGTCGATCAGACGCATCAGTTTCGGTGCGGTTTCCGCATCCATTTCCGCTTTGGTCGACGGGATCATAGAGACTTCAGAACTGTCGGCTTTCAGACCGGCGGCTTCCAGTGCGTCACGCACTTTACCCATCTCTTCCCATGCCGTGTAGACATCAATCGCGCCATCATCGAAGGTCACCACGTCTTCCGCACCCGCTTCCAGTGCCGCTTCCATAATGGCGTCTTCATCCCCTTTCTCGAATGAGATGACGCCTTTTTTGCTGAACAGGTAGGAAACAGAACCATCCGTGCCCAGGTTACCCCCGGTTTTGCTGAAGGCGTGACGTACTTCGGCAACGGTACGGTTACGGTTGTCAGACAGACATTCAATCATCACGGCAGTGCCGCCAGGACCATAACCTTCATAGATGATGGTTTCCATGTTCGCATCATCATCACCACCCACGCCGCGGGCGATTGCACGGTTCAGCGTGTCACGGGTCATGTTGTTAGCCAGCGCTTTGTCGATAGCCGCACGCAGACGCGGGTTCGCATCCGGATCGCCGCCGCCCAGTTTGGCTGCTGTCACCAGCTCACGAATAATCTTGGTGAAGATTTTGCCGCGCTTCGCATCCTGCGCCGCTTTACGGTGTCTGGTGTTGGCCCATTTACTATGACCTGCCATAAATATTTCCTCAAAAAAGCACGCCCTCTCAGGCGATGTTAATCACAAATTCTTCAATCGCCTGCCGGTTGCTCCATGACTTGGTGAGCGCCGCCGCAGCTGGCGCATCAAGCCACTGGTAGGCCAGATGTTCGCTAAAAACGATCTGACGCTCGTGCGGCAGCGCAAGGCAGAACCAGGATTCTGTATTGCGCAACACACCCGGTGCATAGCGATGACGTAAATGAGAAAAAATCTCAAACTCCACCGTGCGCTGACAGTCAATTAAGGTCAGTTGCTCAACCGCAACGTCAATGGCGACCTCTTCCTTTACTTCGCGCATGGCGGCCTGCGACGTGGTCTCTCCCTCTTCCACACTGCCGGTAACCGACTGCCAGAATTCAGGATCGTCGCGTCGCTGTAACATCAACACCCGTTTCGAGTCCTGCGCGTAGATAACGACCAGAACCGAAACGGGACGCTTATACACTTTATCCTTCACGCTATCTCGTTGTTGGCTGCCTTCGCTCATCCCATTCATAGTGTTAGCTATGATCATGGGAACTCACTCCGTTGCCGCCGCGAGGTAGCGCGAATGATTTCGTGCATATCAGCCATATCAGTATTTCTCTTCCTTCTTCACCACGTCGATACCCAGTTCAGCCAGTGCTGCCGGGTTCGCGATGCTCGGCGCTTCGGTCATCAGACACGCCGCAGCGGTGGTTTTCGGGAAGGCGATTACGTCACGAATATTATCGGTGCCGGTCAGCAGCATGGTCAAACGGTCAAGACCGAATGCCAGACCCGCGTGCGGCGGCGTACCGTATTTCAGTGCGTCGAGCAGGAAGCCAAACTTCTCACGCTGTTCCTGTTCATTGATGCCCAGAATGCCAAACACGGTCTGCTGCATTTCACCGCTGTGAATACGCACGGAACCACCACCGACTTCGTAGCCGTTGATCACCATATCGTAGGCATTCGCCACCGCGTCTTCTGGCGCCGCTTTCAGTTCTGCAGCCGTCATGTCTTTCGGTGAGGTGAACGGGTGGTGCATCGCGGTCAGGCCGCCTTCGCCGTCGTCTTCAAACATCGGGAAGTCGATGACCCACAGCGGCGCCCATTTCGTTTCGTCAGTCAGACCCAGGTCTTTACCCAGTTTCAGACGCAGCGCGCCCAGCGCGTCAGCCACCACTTTCTTGTTGTCCGCACCGAAGAAAATCATATCGCCATCCTGCGCGCCTGTGCGCTCAAGGATGGCTTCCACGATTTCCGCATTGAGGAATTTCGCCACCGGGCTGTTGATACCTTCCAGACCTTTCGCTCGCTCGATGACTTTGATATAAGCCAGACCTTTCGCGCCGTAGATCTTAATGAAGTTACCATAGTCGTCGATCTGCTTACGACTTAAGCTCGCCCCGCCTGGTACACGCAGCGCAGCAACGCGACCTTTCGGATCGTTCGCCGGACCAGAGAACACGGCAAACTCAACGGCCTTCAGCAGGTCGGCAACGTCCACCAGTTCCATCGGGTTACGCAGGTCCGGTTTGTCAGAACCGTAACGACGCTCGGCTTCAGCAAAAGTCATGACCGGGAAGTCACCCAGTTCCACACCTTTCACCTCATTCCACAGGTTACGCACCAGCGCTTCCATCACTTCACGTACCTGTTCGGCGGTCATGAAGGAGGTTTCCACATCGATCTGGGTAAATTCAGGCTGACGGTCAGCACGCAGGTCTTCGTCGCGGAAGCATTTGACGATCTGGTAGTAACGGTCAAAGCCGGACATCATCAGCAGTTGTTTAAACAGCTGAGGTGACTGCGGCAGCGCGTAAAATTTGCCTTTGTGTACACGCGAAGGAACCAGATAGTCACGCGCGCCTTCCGGCGTGGCTTTGGTCAGCATTGGGGTTTCGATATCGAGGAAACCGTGGTCGTCCATAAAGCGACGTACCAGGCTTGTGATCTTCGCGCGGGTTTTCAGGCGTTGCGCCATTTCCGGGCGACGCAGATCCAGATAACGGTATTTCAGACGCGCTTCTTCGGTGTTCACGTGGTTAGAGTCAAGCGGCAGTGATTCTGCACGGTTGATGATCGTCAGCGAAGAGGCCAGCACTTCAATTTCGCCGGTTGCCATCTCACCGTTGACGTTTTTCTCGTCACGCGCACGCACGGTGCCCGTCACCTGGATGCAGAACTCATTACGCAGTTCAGAGGCCAGCTTTAACGCGTCCGCACGATCCGGATCGAAAAACACCTGCACGATACCTTCGCGATCGCGCATGTCGATGAAGATCAGACTACCAAGATCACGACGACGGTTGACCCAACCACACAGAGTCACCTGCTGCCCCACGTGGGACAGACGCAACTGTCCGCAATATTCTGTACGCATGAGATATCCCTTAATTAGCCGCAGGCGGATTGTCGCCTGTCTTGCAGGCCACGATGTCGCAGCTTTAACTGTATGTCACAACTGAATGAAAAAAGGCGGCTATTATACTGGAAATTCCGCCGCACGATAAGCCCGGTACTGACTGTACGCCTGTTTCCTGGACGGGCATTGCGTATTCTCACAAAAAATAACAAAAATTGTCGCTCGTTACACACCCAATCGCGATTAAGGTGTAACGGAATTTCGATTCTTGACGGGAGTTATCATGTTACAACTGAACGCAAAAACGACCGCCCTGGTCATTATCGACCTGCAGGAAGGGATCCTGCCCTTCGCCGGCGGCCCTCATTCTGCCAATGACGTGGTGGCGCGCGCTGCCCGACTGGCACAGACGTTTCGTGCTAACGGCTCCCCGGTGGTTATGGTCCGCGTGGGCTGGTCTGATGATTACGCCGAAGCGCTCAAACAACCCGTAGATGCACAGGCACCGGCCCATGCGCTGCCGGAAAACTGGTGGACCTATCCGCCTGCGCTGGGCAAAGACGACAGCGATCTGGAAGTCACCAAGCGCCAGTGGGGCGCATTCTATGGCACGGATCTTGAGCTTCAGTTACGCCGCCGCGGTATCGACACCATCGTACTGTGCGGGATTTCGACCAATATCGGCGTCGAGTCCACCGCACGTAACGCCTGGGAGCTGGGTTTTAGCCTGGTGATTGCCGAAGACGCCTGTAGTGCCGCCAGCGCCGACCAGCATAAGAACAGCCTGACGCACATTTTCCCTCGTATTGCGCGAGTGCGCAGCACAGAAGAGATCGTCAACGCCTTATGATCTACATTGGCCTGCCGCAATGGTCGCACCCAAAATGGGTGCGTCTTGGCATCACCGGTCTTGAAGAGTACGCCCGCCACTTTAACTGTGTGGAAGGCAACACCACGCTGTATGCGCTACCAAAAGCGGAGATTGTGGCACGCTGGTACGCACAAACGACGGATGCGTTTCGTTTCTGTTTTAAATTTCCAGCGACCATTTCCCATCAGGCAGCTCTGCGCAATTGCGATGATCTGCTGCACGAATTCCTGACCCGAATGTCGCCGCTGGAAAGCCGCATCGGTCAGTACTGGCTGCAATTGCCCGCCACCTTTGGCCCACGTGATCTCCCTGCGCTCTGGCATTTTCTCGATGCCCTGCCACAGATATTTACCTACGGCGTCGAAGTCCGTCATCCTGAATTTTTCGCTAAAGGCGACGCTGAACAGCAGCTTAATAGCGGATTGCATCAGCGCGGAGTGAATCGGGTTATCCTCGACAGTCGTCCGGTACACGCGGCCCATGCGCATAATGAAGCAATCCGCGACGCCCAGCGCAAGAAGCCGAAACTGCCGGTACATGCATTAGTGACCGCGAACCATCCACTGGTGCGCTTTATCGGCAGCGATGATATGCGACAAAACCGGGCGTTCTTTGCCGACTGGCTAAAAAAATTACCGCTCTGGGAACAGGCCACCACACCGTATCTCTTTTTGCATACCCCGGATATCGCGCAGGCTCCGGAACTGGTCGATACCCTGTGGCAGGACTTGCGAGATGTTTTACCGGATATCGGAACTGCTCCGTCCATTCCACAGCAATCTTCTCTTTTCTGAAATTGCCACCTATCATAGACAGTGCCATCAGCCATTTTAAAGGGAGTTTGTATGGTAAGCGCGCTGTATGCCGTTTTGGGTGCGTTGTTGTTGATGAAGTTTTCTTTTGACGTTGTCCGCCTGCGGATGCAATACCGCGTTGCCTATGGTGACGGCGGCTTCAGTGAACTCCAGACAGCCATCCGCATTCATGGTAATGCGGTGGAATATATTCCCGTCGCGTTAGTGCTGCTGCTGTTTATGGAAATGAACGGCGCAGAAACCTGGATGGTGCATATTTGCGGCATTATTCTGCTCGTGGGTCGGCTGATGCATTATTACGGTTTCCATCACCGTCTGTTCCGCTGGCGTCGCTCCGGCATGAGTGCCACCTGGTGTGCATTGTTACTGATGGTGCTGGCGAACCTTTGGTATATGCCGTGGGAGTTGGTTTTCTCCCTGCATTAGCGCACAATACGCCACTTTATTTTTCCCGGATTTTTACGTTATGTCTCACCGCGACACGCTTTTTTCTGCGCCCATCGCCAGCCTGGGCGACTGGACCTTCGATGAACGGGTAGCCGAAGTCTTCCCGGATATGATCCAGCGTTCTGTTCCCGGCTATTCCAATATTATTTCGATGATTGGCATGCTTGCCGAGCGCTTTGTGCAGCCGGATACGCAGGTCTACGATCTGGGTTGTTCGCTGGGTGCGGCGACGCTCTCGGTGCGTCGCAATATCCATCATGAAAACTGCAAAATTATCGCCGTTGATAACTCCCCGGCGATGATTGAACGCTGCCGCCGTCATATCGATGCTTACAAGGCGCCCACGCCAGTTGAGGTTGTGGAAGGCGACATCCGCGCCATCACCATCGAGAACGCCTCAATGGTGGTACTGAATTTTACCCTGCAATTCCTTGAGCCGCCGGAGCGCCAGGCGTTGTTGGATAAGATTTATCAGGGGCTGAATCCGGGCGGCGCGCTGGTGCTGTCGGAAAAATTCAGCTTCGAAGATGCGAAAGTGGGCGAACTGCTGTTCAACATGCACCACGACTTCAAGCGAGCCAACGGCTACAGCGAACTGGAAATCAGCCAGAAGCGCAGCATGCTGGAAAACGTGATGCTGACCGATTCAGTTGAAACCCATAAAGCCCGCCTGCGTCAGGCCGGTTTTGAGCACAGCGAACTGTGGTTCCAGTGCTTCAACTTTGGTTCACTGGTGGCGTTGAAAGCTGAGGCAAGCGCATGATCGACTTTGGTAACTTCTATCAGCTGATTGCCAAAAATCATCTTGCCCACTGGCTGGAAACGCTGCCCGCGCAGATTGCCGCCTGGCAGCGCGATCAGCACGGTCTGTTTAAGCAGTGGTCAAACGCGGTGGAATTTCTGCCGGAACTGACGCCGTACCGTCTGGATTTATTACACAGCGTGACGGCGGAAAGTGAAGCGCCGCTGAGCCCGGGGCAGATCAAGCGTATCGACACCCTGATGCGAAATCTGATGCCATGGCGTAAAGGGCCATACTCGCTGTATGGCGTGAACATTGATACCGAATGGCGTTCTGACTGGAAATGGGATCGCGTACTGCCGCATCTGTCGGATCTGACCGGTCGCACGATTCTGGATGTGGGTTGCGGCAGCGGCTACCATATGTGGCGCATGATTGGCGCGGGTGCGCATCTGGCTGTTGGTATTGACCCGACGCAACTGTTCCTGTGCCAGTTTGAAGCGGTGCGAAAGCTGCTGGGGAACGATCAGCGTGCGCATCTGCTGCCGCTGGGTATAGAACAACTTCCGGCGCTGAATGCGTTTGATACCGTCTTTTCGATGGGCGTGCTTTACCATCGCCGCTCCCCGCTGGAGCATCTCTGGCAGTTGAAAGATCAACTGCTGAAAGACGGCGAACTGGTGCTGGAAACGCTGGTGGTGGAAGGCGATGAAAATACTGTGCTGGTGCCGGGCGATCGCTACGCGCAGATGCGCAACGTCTATTTCATCCCTTCCGCGCTGGCGCTGAAAAACTGGCTGGAAAAATGTGGCTTCGTTGATGTTCGCATCGCGGATGTCTGCGTGACGACGACCGAAGAGCAGCGCCGTACCGAATGGATGGTCACCGAATCGCTGGCCGATTTCCTCGATCCGAACGATCACAGCAAAACGGTCGAAGGCTACCCCGCCCCATTACGTGCCGTATTAATTGCGCGTAAGCCGTGATGTCATGGGTCGTAAGCCGGATAAGCGAAGCGCCTCCGGCCTATGGTTTCATTCATCAGCGAAATTTAGCGTAAAAAAAGGCCCCTGTTGAATGGGCAGGGGCCTGGTACGAGCAAGCATCA
The DNA here is from genome assembly GCF_013890155.1 of Citrobacter sp. RHB20-C16. NCBI lineage: Bacteria > Pseudomonadati > Pseudomonadota > Gammaproteobacteria > Enterobacterales > Enterobacteriaceae > Citrobacter > Citrobacter sp. RHB20-C16. The sequence continues at coordinate 2,866,189 of NZ_CP057630.1, forward strand.
TATTGGGCGACATGATGCAACGGTAAAATCATTTGGCCTGATGGCGAACAATGATTCCTTTCATTTCAGCAACCGACTTGCCGTCTACCGCATAGCGGGAATATTCATCCGCTTGCTTATCTGTCGACATTGACAGACCCTGATTGCGATAGCGCATAGGTGAAACCAGCAAGGTTCCGGCGGAGCTGTGTACTTCCCGTACTCCGGCATCCAGGAAACGCGGCAGATTTTCTGCGCGAACCCCCGCTCCGGCCATAATGATTGGAGCACCGGGGTGAGCAATAAGTTCAATAATATTTGCTAAACCTTGCACTGCATCTGATTTCTGCCCCGACGTCAGCACTCTGGCGACACCCAGTTCCGCAAGATTATGTAGTGCATTTAACGGATTAGCACACATATCGAACGCGCGGTGAAAGGTCACAGCCAGAGGACCTGCCGCGTCCATAATCTGCCGCATACGTGGCATGTCGACATGACCGTCAGGATCAAGAATGCCTGTCACCAGTCCGGGAAACCCCAGTTCACGTACGGTCCGTACATCGTCCAGCATCGCCGCGAACTCACCGTCGGTATAACAAAAATCTCCACCGCGCGGCCGAATGATCGGATGTACCGGAATCGTCACCGCCTGACGAACCGAGCGCAGCACGCCCAGTGATGGCGTTAAGCCCCCTTCTTTTGGCGCGGCGCACAGTTCAATGCGGTCCGCGCCGTTTTGCTGCGCCGTAAGCGCGCACTCCATGCTGTAACAACAGATTTCCAGCAATGTCATATTCACTCCTGTTGCTGTTCGCTGGCGACGATTGCCTCAATTGACCACGGGTGGAATTTGACGGTGACCTTCCCGTCAGTGACCGCCAGCGTCGGGTTCGGCAGACGTTCGTGTTCCCCTTTCGGTGAACTGGTTTTCACAAAAATGCCCGGCTGGCTCAGTCCGTCATCTGAAAGCAGCGCTAATGCACGGGCATTCAGGGTTTCAGGAGCGCCAGGCAGGACAATCTCAATGTGTTCCCACCCTTCATGAGGATACCGCTTTTCCCCGGGCCACGGCAGTTCCACAATGCTCAAGCGCCAGTGCGCGACGCACACCGGCTCATGCAATTTGAACAGACAAATTGGTCGCCCGTTGATGGTATTTTCCGACAGCAGCTCGCCGCATTGTTCAAATCCTCGACGCCAGCGTTCAGCAGTGGCGTTCTGATGACAACGCAGAGAAATGTGATCGGCCTCAAGCGGTGCAACATCCAGACCGAGGCGAGTGGAAAGTTCTGTGAACGCCTGAGTGAATCGCGGTAAATCTGCGGAAATATCATGCAGTTCGTCAATGGTCTGCCAGTTCGCCATAATAAGAGCTCTTATCGGTGTTCAAAGCCGCTAATTTACTCCGTTGACCTCTCGCAACCAACCGTAGATTGCAGGATTTGTGGTATGCATGCTTATGCACTCCTTTAACGCTTATTTTCTGTACGCGCTTACGGCTGCGCAGTGCTGACGCAGGGGGGCATTTGCAGTATACTCCCGCCCTTAATTCTTAAACTGGTGCGGTAAACATCAACCCGCTTCATCAACGTAAGGTATTCCGGTGAATATTCAGGCTCTTCTCTCAGAAAAAGTCAGTCAGGCCATGATTGCTGCAGGCGCGCCTGCAGATTGCGAACCGCAGGTTCGTCAGTCAGCAAAAGTACAGTTCGGCGACTATCAGGCCAATGGCATGATGGCAGTTGCTAAAAAACTGGGTATGGCTCCACGACAACTGGCTGAGCAGGTGCTGACTCATCTGGATCTGAACGGTATCGCCAGCAAAGTTGAAATCGCGGGCCCTGGCTTTATCAATATCTTCCTCGACCCGGCATTCCTGGCGGAACATGTGGAACAGGCGTTGACCTCCGATCGTCTCGGCGTGACTAAACCGGCGAAGCAGACGGTGGTTGTCGATTACTCCGCGCCAAACGTGGCGAAAGAGATGCACGTCGGCCACCTGCGCTCCACCATTATCGGTGACGCCGCCGTGCGTACCCTTGAGTTCCTCGGCCACCACGTTATTCGCGCCAACCACGTCGGCGACTGGGGCACTCAGTTCGGCATGCTGATCGCGTATCTGGAAAAACAGCAGCAGGAAAACGCCGGTGAAATGGCGCTGGCGGATCTCGAAGGTTTCTATCGTGAAGCCAAAAAACATTACGACGAAGATGAAGCCTTCGCCGAGCGCGCCCGTAGCTACGTGGTAAAACTGCAGGGTGGCGACGAATACTTCCTGCAGATGTGGCGCAAACTGGTCGACATCACCATGTCCCAGAATCAGATCACCTATGACCGTTTGAATGTAACCCTGACCCGCGACGATGTGATGGGCGAAAGCCTGTACAACCCGATGCTGCCGGGGATCGTGGCCGATCTGAAAGCCAAGGGTCTGGCCGTCGAAAGCGAAGGCGCCACCGTCGTATTCCTTGATGAGTATAAAAACAAGGAAGGCGAACCGATGGGGGTCATCATTCAGAAGAAAGATGGCGGCTATTTGTACACTACCACCGATATTGCCTGCGCCAAGTACCGTTATGAAACATTGCATGCCGATCGCGTGCTCTATTACATCGACTCCCGTCAGCACCAGCACCTGATGCAAGCGTGGACCATCGTGCGTAAAGCCGGTTACGTGCCTGACGCCGTGCCGCTGGAACATCACATGTTCGGCATGATGCTGGGCAAAGACGGTAAGCCGTTCAAAACGCGCGCAGGCGGTACGGTGAAACTGGCAGACCTGCTGGACGAAGCGCTGGAACGCGCCCGTCGTCTGGTGAGCGAGAAGAACCCGGACATGCCGGCAGACGAACTGGAAAAACTGGCCAACGCCGTCGGGATAGGCGCGGTGAAATACGCCGATTTGTCCAAAAACCGCACCACCGACTACATATTCGACTGGGATAACATGCTGGCCTTCGAAGGCAATACCGCGCCTTACATGCAGTATGCCTACACTCGTGTGCTGTCGGTATTCCGTAAATCCGGTCTGGATGAAAATGATCTGGCGAACGCGAAGGTACAGCTCAGCGAAGATCGCGAAGCGCAACTGGCTGCCCGTCTGCTGCAGTTTGAAGAAACGCTGACCGTTGTTGCGCGTGAAGGGACGCCGCACGTAATGTGTGCCTACCTGTATGACGTCGCCGGTCTGTTCTCAGGCTTCTACGAACACTGCCCAATCCTGAGCGCAGAAAACGAAGAAGTTCGTAACAGCCGCCTGAAACTGGCGCTGCTGACGGCGAAAACGTTGAAGCTCGGTCTGGATACTCTGGGTATCGAAACCGTAGAACGCATGTAAGCGATAAACAGAACCCGGCAAATGCCGGGTTCTGTTTTTTCAGGCTATCAGAAATACTTCCGCAAATACTCCGTCAGACACAGCATCGCCATCGCCTGGCCATAGGGCATGGAAGTCAGCGGAATCGCCCGGTAGAAGTCGAGATCGTGGCCCATGCCCGTACCGAAAGACGTTTGCAGCAACTCCCCTTGCGGGGAAATGTTGTGCACAATTCCACGAATCGCTTTTTCCGCCACCTCGGCATAGTCCGCACTGACATAACGCTTGCGCACCGCTTTTAAAATTCCGTAGGCAAATCCTGCGGTAGCGGAGGCTTCCAGGTAGGAGTGCGGATCGTCAAGCAGCGTGTGCCACAACCCGCTTTCATCCTGACAGTTCGCCAGCGCAGCAATCTGCGCATTCAGCACCTGTACCAGATAGCGGCGCACGGCGTTATTTTCTGGCAGGTCCACCAGTTCGAGGAAGTCCGGGATCACAATGGTCAGCCAGCTATTGCCGCGTGCCCAACGGGCACTGGCAAAGTTATGATGCCCGTCGTAATTCCAGCCGTGGAACCACAGGCCAGTCTCCCGGTCCATCAGATTCTGTACGTGCAGCAAAAACTGATAGGTCGCCTCTTCCACATATTCAGGACGCTTAAGCAACTTACCGATTTTCGCCAGTGGCAGCACCGTCATCATCAGGGTGTCATCCCACATTTGCTGATGGTTCTCTTCCGCCAGCGTGATGTGCTGCATACCGCCGTGATCGGTGCGCGGCATCTCATACATCGCCCATTCCGCCCACGCGTCAAGCCACGGCAGATAAGCGGGATTACGCGTCTCCTCGTAGCGATACGCCAGAGTCAAAAATGGTGCCATCGTGTTGACGTTTTTGGTGGTGGTCCCTTCAGCAAAACGGTCAGCAAACCAGTTGTCGATGATGTCGCGTATCGTTTCGTCGCCGGTCTGCTGGTAGTACTGATACATCCCGTACAGCCCAACGCCGTGCGTCCATTCCCATCCTGCCCAGCCTTTGGTGTCTATCACACGTCCGTCGTCAAGGCGCAGCAGAAATTGACCCGTCTCGTCCTTAATGTTCACCAGATTGGTCGTCACCGTCTGAATTAACGCTTTCAGCGCTTCCCGTGAGATAAACCGTTCCGGCTGACGCAGTAACGAGCTATGTTTGACAGGCCAAACCTTCATATCTTTACCCTCTGTGATAAGTCGAATTCCATATCGCAGCCTGCTTCAGTGAAGGAGCCGCGGGTTTATTACGATTCAGGTAACCAATATTGTTGTTACCCCAAAGTGATTCATACGGCAGCCCGGCAAGCATCTCGACGGTGGCGCGTGCCTGTGGGGTAATACTTTCCGGCATTGTGCGACCGGATTCGCGCATTTTCACCGTCTCTTCACGCAGCGTGCTGTGGGTCTGCAAATTCAGTTTGAAGCGCAGGGAGACCAGGAAGCCACAGGCCAGCACCAGCAGCGTACCGCAACTGAGAATCAACAGAATGGTATGGCTGACCGCTTCAGGCTGCGTGCTCTGCCCTGAAACAAAGCCCGACATTTGCATGACAATCCCAACCAGCATCACCGCCCCTGCCTGCGACGCTTTACGCGTCAGGGTCATGATCCCGGCGAAGATCCCTTCGCGGCGCTGACCGGTAATGACTTCATCGACATCCGCAATGTAGGTGTTCCACGGAACGTAGTTGATACCGCCGCGGCCCAGCCCAGCCACCGCAGAAACCAGCAGCAACAGAGAGTAGATGTCGCTCAATCCGGCGTAGTAAAGCACCGCGTAAGAGAGCGAGCTCAGACCGAACAACACCACGACCATTCGATAGGACGGCGCGGGCCCAAAACGGATGCACAACGGGATCATGGCAATAACCGCAATGAACTGGAAAATCGCCATCGTACCGAGCAAATTCGACGCCATTGACGCTTCCTGCATCAGGACAAACACCACATAGTAAGTAAAGACGGCGTTGAACACGTCCTGCGCGATGTAACCGCCGAGATACATCCCCAGATGTTGACGGAAAATCTTAATCCGCAGTGTGGAACTCAACTCTACGAACAGGCGGTTCATGCTCTGGCTGAACGTCAGGCTCTTTTTCTCTTCTTCCGCCCGCAGCGCCGCTTCCGTCCACTCTTCACGCGGGCGTTCCCAGGTAAAGAACCAGACAAAAGTCAGCATCAGTGCGCACAGCACTGAGAACACCAGGCTTGCATAAAAGAAGGAGATGGGGTTGTCCTTGCCGAAGGCGGTTAACAAAATGCCGGGCAGGAAAGAGGCCAGAATGGCGGACATTTGCGCCATTCCGATACGCGCGCCGGAAAACTTGGTTTTCTGTTTGAAATCATCGGTCATCTCCGGCACCAGCGTTTCGTAAGGCACCAGAATCATGGTATAGACGATATCAAACAGCAGATAGGTCAGCAGGTAATACCAGAATCCCATGTCCCCTACCCACATCAGTGAATAGCTGAATACACATGGGATCCCCAGCAAGATAAAGAATTTACGCCGACCAAAGCGTTTACCGAGCCAGGTGGAACCGAAGTTATCGGTCAAAAAGCCCATCAGCGGACTGACGACAGCATCAAGCACCCTTGCAGCCGCAAAGATGAAGGTCGCTTCGATAGGAGAAAGCCCGCAGAACGTCGTATAGAAATAGAGCAGCCAGGCTGCCGTGAGCGCCGTGGTGCCTGCTCCCAGAAAATCGCCTGAACCATAGGCGAAATAATTCACCAATCCAATTTTACGTGTTTTCATTGCCGTTAACCCTGCAAATGGTTGGGGGACTCCCGGCCGTTTGGCTGCGCCAAAGGAGTTCTTACACGGCTACAGTAAGAGCTTACAAAGTGGGATACCTTTTCGTTTTTGCCACCGGTGAGAGTGAAATGGCAAAAACGCAAAGAGACCGGCAACGCGTGTCACCGATTTATAAAACAGCGTTTCTTTTCAATCAAAAGGTAAGGTCAAAAATGAGAGTCAGGCAGCAGTTTAGCGTACTGCCTGATGAGGAGAATAACCGTTAACGATAGTTCACAATCACCTGATTGCTCTGAACTTTTAATGCGGGAATTAAGCGACCACCGCCGGGGACTTCCCAGATGAAACGCAGGGGTTCAACGGCAGGCACGTTGTTAAATGCCTGCGTGGTGCCGCTCTGCCCTTCTATCTCTACACAGCGTGATTGTGAACATAAGCGCACGCGTAAACCGGCAGGCGTCGGGCCATTCAGTTCATATCGCCAGGCGACCAGCGTCATCAGACCGGAGACGGGCTGGCTGGATGAAAGCGGCGACGACGAGGCCGCCACGCCGCGATGATTCAGGGTTATGCCGATACTACTGGCCTGCCACGCCCCTTCCCCGGCAGCCTGTACCACCAGCGGGAAAAGTAACAGCCAAAGCAGTTTGCGCATTATTTACCTCCAATGGTTGCCGTCATGCGGATGTTACGGTTATCGGACAGCTCCATGTTCGACAGCACCACCAGTTGCGGCAGGCTGCGGCGCAGGAAGCGCGACAACAGAGGACGCAACGCATGGTTAACCAGCAGCACCGGCGGCGCACCCAGCATTTCCTGGCGGGACAGCGCCTCCTGAGTTTGCGCCAATAGTCGATCGGCGAGGCCCGGCTCCAGTCCCCCACCGCCCTGGAGTGCCTGCAATAGCAGACGTTCGAGCGCGGTGTCGAGACCAATCACGTTAACTTCATGATTACCCGGGAACCACTGCTGGGTGATCGCGCGCCCCAGCGCCACGCGAACCACCGCCGTGAGTTCATGCGGATCGCTCTGCAATGGCGCATGTTCCGCCAGCGTTTCCAGAATGGTGCGCATATCGCGAATCGGCACTTTTTCATCCAGCAGATTCTGCAACACTTTATGCAGCGTGGTCAGGGTCACCACACCCGGCACTAAATCTTCGGTCAGCTTCGGCATCTCCTGCGACACGCGATCCAGCAGTTGCTGCGCCTCCTGGCGACCGAACAGTTCAGCCGCATACTGACCAATCAGATGGTTCAGATGGGTGGCAACTACGGTACTGGCCTCCACCACGGTAAAGCCCTGAATCTGCGCCTGCTCTTTTAAGGCGCTTTCGATCCAGATCGCGTCCAGTCCAAATGCCGGATCCACTGTCTGTTCGCCGGGTAATGTCCCCGCCGCCGTGCCTGGGTTTATCGCCAGCCAGCGTCCCGGATAGGCGTCGCCGCTGCCAATCTCCACCCCTTTCATCAGGATGCGGTAATGCGCAGGTTGCAGATCCATGTTGTCGCGGATGTGCACCACTGGCGGCAGAAAGCCCATGTCCTGGGCAAACTTTTTACGGATACTGCGGATACGCCCCAGCAGTTCACCGTCCTGCTGAAAATCGACCATCGGGATCAGGCGATAGCCCACTTCCATGCCGAGTGAGTCTTCCAGTTGCACATCGTTCCAGGTGGCTTCCACCACTGAGTTGTTTTCCGCAACTTTAGTCGGTTGTGGCTCGACAGGCGCCTTCTGCTCACGCCCCCGGATCCACCAGGCCAGTCCCAGCAGCGCGGCGGTAAACATCAGGAACACCAGGTTTGGCATGCCCGGCACCAGGCCCAGCAGACCCAGAACCGCGGCGCTCAGCAACATCACGCTCGGATTACTGAACAGTTGCCCGACCATCTGCTCGCCGACGTCCTGATCGGTACTGACGCGGGTGACGATGACGCCCGCCGCGGTTGAAATCACCAGCGCGGGGATCTGCGCCACCAGACCATCACCGATGGTCAACAGGGTATAGCTTTCCGCAGCATGCCCCATGCTCATCCCATGTTGCAGCACCCCCACCAGCAGACCGCCCACAACGTTAATCACCATAATCAGAATACCGGCGATGGCGTCGCCACGAACGAACTTACTCGCACCGTCCATTGAGCCATAGAAGTCGGCTTCCTGAGTCACTTCAGAACGACGCTTTTTCGCCTCATCTTCACCGATAAGGCCGGCATTAAGGTCGGCGTCAATCGCCATCTGTTTACCCGGCATCCCGTCAAGAACGAAGCGCGCGCCCACTTCAGCGATACGCCCGGCACCTTTGGTGATAACCATAAAGTTGATGATGACGAGAATAACAAACACCACGATGCCGATAGCAAAGTTACCGCCGACCAGGAAGTGACCAAACGCTTCAACGACCTTGCCCGCCGCCGCCGCGCCAGTGTGCCCTTCCATCAAAATAATACGAGTGGAAGCCACGTTCAGCGCCAGACGCAGCAGCGTAGTGAACAGCAGAATGGTCGGAAACGCGGCAAACTCCAACGTGCGCTGGGTGAACATCGCCACCAGCAGCACCATAATCGACAGTGCGATGTTAAAGGTAAACAGCAGGTCAAGGATGAACGCCGGCAACGGCAGGACCATCATCGACAGGATCAGCAGAATGAGGATTGGCCCGGCAAGGATCTGCCACTGCGTGGTTTTCATGTTGTTGGGCAGGCGCAGCATCGCAACCAGATTAGCCATCGGTAGTCTTCTCGTTCATAAAATCCAGGGCTTCAGGCACTGGAAGATTTGCAGGTTGTGGTGGACGTTCCCCACCGGCGAGCCGCCAGCGTTTAAGCTGCCACACCCAGGCCAGCACTTCCGCGACGGCGGCGTACAGTTGTCCGGGGATCTGCTGACCAATCTCAGCATGGCGATAAAGCGCACGCGCCAGCGGCGGCGCTTCAAGGGTGGGAATTTTGTTCTCGGCACCGATCTCGCGAATGCGCAGGGCCACAAGTCCGGCCCCTTTCGCCACGACTTTCGGCGCGCTCATCTTATTTTCGTCGTATTGCAGCGCCACCGAATAGTGAGTCGGGTTGGTGACGATGACATCGGCATTAGGGACATCACTCATCATGCGTCGACTCGCCGCCTGGCGCTGCATCTGCCGGATACGCCCCTTCACATGAGGGTCGCCTTCATTCTGTTTAAATTCGTCACGGATATCCTGGCGTGACATGCGTAATTTTTTCAAATGGCTCATGATCTGGAAAATCACGTCGAATCCGACCATCGGGATCACCCCCAGCACCACCAGCAGCGCACACAGCCCAACGAGATCCAGCGCATTGCCCATCGCCGCGCGCGGTGACTCCGCCATCAGGCGCATCATCTCCGGCCAGTTATGCCACAGATACATCGCCGTCACGCTGCCCACCAGTGTGGATTTCAGAATGGCTTTCAACAATTCCGCCCCGGTCTGCGCGGAAAACATGCGTTTGATGCCTGGCAGCGGATTGAGCTTGGAAAATTTGGGTTGCAGTGATTTACCGCTGAAGACCAGACCGCCAAGCAGAACCGGCGAGATCAGCGCCACCAGCACCACGCCGGTAATCAGCGGCAGCAGCGCGATCATCGCTTCTTTAATCAGCAGAATAATTTGCCCGAGGATCAGATTAGGATCATTGACCATGCTGTGGTCAAAACGCAGTCCTGCCGACAACATGCCCGATAACCGTCTGGCCAACGACTCACCGCCAATCCAGATAATGCAGACGCCCACCAGCAAAATCAGCAGTGAGGTCAGTTCTCTGGAACGGGGGATCTGCCCCTCTTCCCGCGCTTTCTCAAGTCGGTGGGGTGTGGGGGCTTCTGTTTTGTCGTCGTTGTCGTTTTCGTCTGCCAAGGAACGCGCTCAACCCAGATTGTCTTTGCGTTATGATGACAGTATCTTCATCCGGGCAATGGCTTAAAAAGACCCTGTAAACTGGTCTTTTTAAACCGTTGATAACCTTTAAGCGCGAAATCTTCAATGTCTGGTTATGGCTTTACTGCAAGATGATATTAACATTTAATTACAATCATTAATAATTAAACATTATATTTTTAATATAAATTTATCATTACAACTTTTTTATCGTTAAAACATAGCACCATTATCAATAAATATAAATCAACTTATATTCATGCGGACCATGTATAAACAACAATATTTCCTTCCCGAGCTTAATTATTTCACTTCAAGAATTAAAAAACGGACTTTCGAATAACGAATTTCTGTGTATACTGCACTATACCCTTAAGGGTTATATCTCAAAGATATACTTTTTTTCAATTGATACGCCAATTTTATTTACATGGGGAATAAGACAGTGAAAAGGAACATTTTTGTTTGCCTGATTTTGGCGCTGTCAACTTCAACCGCTGTTGCGGCGCCAGAAGATAATGCAGGGACAATCCACTTTACAGGGGAAATCATTACGCCGAGCTGTGTGATTGTCGGCGACAGTGGTACCACTTATAACGTGCCGCTGGGTACTTATCCGACATCTTACTTTACATCTGTAGGCGTTGAAACCGACCTGGTTCCGGTGATTATTTCGCTTAGCAGCTGCCCGATGGCAAGTGATGGATTATCAAATGTTCAGCTCACCTTTAATGGTACAACGGTTGCGAGCACAACGGATAAACTGGCCGTCTCCGGGGCAGGTGGCATAGGTATCGTGCTCAGCGAAGAAGGGCATACAGATACTCTGATCAAACTTGATAAGTCGGACGGGCAAGTCTTTATCCCATTGCCAGCCGTTGCATCAGACACTATTTCAACCACTCTGCAGGCCCGTTATAAATCTGTCTCTTCAACAATAACCGCAGGTGCGGCCGATGCCGATTTAACAATTAATATTCTTTATAGGTGAAGCTAAAACATTTCCTCGCGTGTTATTAATGATAAGCTTAATAACACGTCCAGGATAGTTTCTAACATGTGCGTGCATTAAAAGGAATTATATGCGTACTCCTTTGCTCATCTTTTTTATCACGACTTATGCATTTACCGCTTTCAGCCATGCGGCAGGTATCCAGGTGGGACGCACACGTATTATCTATGATGCAAGCAAGAAAGAAGCTGCATTGACGCTGACCAATACAGAAAAAGAGCTCCCTTGGCTTATTCAATCATGGACAGACACTGGCGATGGAAAAACACGGGGTCCGTTTATTGTCACCCCCCCCATTGTTCCGGCTCGATCCGCAAAAAGAGCAGAACTTACGTATTACCTGGTCGGGTAAAGCGCTACCCACCGATCGTGAATCCCTGTTTTATATGAACGTTCGCACCATCCCGGCCACCGCCACTGATGATTCGACAAAAAACGTCTTACGCCTTATTTACAAAACCAGGCTAAAACTGTTCTGGCGTCCGGTGGGATTAAAAGACGCTCCTGTAGAAGCCTGTAAGCATCTTCAATTCAGCCAGCGCAATGGGCAGATCTCTATTACTAATAGCGGGGAATATTACAGCGTTTTCGATACCCTACGGGTTAATGGCAAGTCAGTGACAGCCGTCGAAATGGTGGCCCCTAAAGCCAGCAACACATTTCCCCTTGCTAACGCCACTGTGGGTTCGAAGGTAGCCTGGCGTTGCATTACCGATTATGGCAATGCAACCGCTGAATTTACCGCCAGTTTAACGCAGAAATAGTGGTAAGCAATGGCTGCTAAAGGACTACACCTGTCCCCTCCTTTGCTTCGTTTCCCCACTCTCATCAAAGGATTGAGTGGTTTGCTCCTCGTTGCAGTAAGTCATGTGTCTGCACGGGAGTATTATTTTTCTCCTTCAGCTCTAGAGGGGGATGAGCTATCACAACAGGATATCGATCTCTCTCTCTTTTCCAAAGCAAATGGCCAGTTAGCTGGCACGTATCGAACCAAAGTATTCATGAATAAGCGCTACATCGACGATAAATTGATTGCCTTTATCAATGATAAATCAGGAGCGCTACAACCGAGCTTAACGCCAACGCAGTTGCGGCAATGGGGTATTCGCGTCGATGCCTATGCTGAACTGGCGAAATTGCCAGTCGATGAGCCACTTGAGAAACCTCTAGGGGACTATATTCCCTTTGCTGCCGTTAAGTTTGAATTTAACACGATGACATTGTTCATCAGTATGCCGCAAGCAGCTATTGATGAACACTATGGTGATATGGCCGCAGAATTAATGTGGAACGACGGTGTGCCGGTACTTTTCACCAACTATGCGTTCTCTGGCTCAGAGCGTACCGGGGGCGAGTCGTCCCGCTATTCCAGTCAATATCTTAACCTGCAAAGCGGCGCCAATCTCGGCGGCTGGCGACTACGCAACTATTCAACGTGGAATCGTTCCGATGAGACGCAAACGTGGCAAACCATCAATACCTGGCTGCAACACGACATTCGTTCTTTAAAAGCCCAGTTTGTCGCTGGCGAAAACAGTACCCGTGGGGAAATCTTTGACAGAATCCAATACCGCGGCATCAACATAGCTTCTGACGATCAAATGCTACCCTTTAACCAGCGTGGATTTGCCCCAATTATTCGTGGTATCGCAAGTTCTAACGCCGAAGTCTCGGTGCGGCAAAATGGATATATCATCTACCAGGCCAACGTCGCACCGGGTGCGTTTGAAATTACTGATCTCTACTCCACCAGCAATAGCGGCGATCTCGAAGTTACCGTTAAGGAAGCCGATGGAACCGAGCATCATTTCACCCAACCCTATTCAAGCGTCGCTATCATGCAGCGTCCGGGGAGTATTCGCTACGAAGTCACCCTCGCCCGTTTTCGCGCAGACGATGCACATGCAAGCCATACCCCCATTTTTGCTCAGGGTAGCGCCATTTATGGTCTGAATAACTTTCTGACATTGTTTGGTGGCGTGACCACTTCGTCGGATTACCAGGCGTGCGATCTCGGTACAGGCATGATGATGGGTGAGTTCGGTGCTATTTCAACCGATGTGGCCCTGGCCCGCGCGAATCTGGATAACAACGAGCAGCATAACGGACAGTCCTGGCGTTTGTTGTATTCCAAACAGTTTGAATCAACAGACACCAACCTAACTCTGGCGAACTATCGTTATTCGACCAGCGGTTATTACACGTTCGCCGATGCAAACCAAAAATATGATGCAAGTGATATCAACTGGTCTTACCACTACAACAAACGTAGCAGGATTCAGATTAACCTTGCCCAGAGCCTGCTGGACAGTAATGTTTACATCTCTGGTTATCAACAGGATTACTGGAAGACCCGCAATAAAGAGCGAAGCATCACCTCAGGCATCAATCGGATGATCGGCGGTGTCAGCCTCAATCTGGCTTATACCTATAGCAAAACCAGCGATCAGCCCGGCGATCAGATGCTATCTCTGAGTTTTAACCTGCCGCTTTCTCAATGGCTGCCTAAAAGTTGGGCCAGCTATAATCTCAGCACCAGCAAGCAAGGGAGCACCACGCATAACGTCGGGCTTAATGGCACGTTACTGGATGACGATCGCCTCAGTTATTCTTTTCAGCAGAGTCGGACTAACTACAACGGAGAAGACAGCAGTAGCATCTACAGCAGCTATCGTTCACCCTATGCCAACCTCAACGCCGGATACGCTTATGCATCCGATAGCTCTCAGCAACTGAGCTACGGACTCAGCGGTGGCATTGTCGCTCATCCGGCTGGTATCACACTTTCTCAGCCCTTAGGCGATCAATTCGCCATAGTCAGCGCCAAAGGTGCGTCTGGCGTGCGTTTTGTCAATCAGCGCGGCATTCAAACCGACCTTTTTGGCAACGCCGTCATCCCTTCACTGACGCCCTATCAGGAAAACGTTATCCGCGTCGATACGACCAGTTTGCCGTCTGATGTGGATACGGATGCCACAGCGATGACAGTGGTGCCAAGTCGCAACGCCGCCGTTAGCACACAATTTGCGGCGCATATCGGCTACCGGGTTCTGGTTTCGCTCAGCCGTCCTGATGGACGCGCCATTCCCTTTGGCGCAGTCGCCAGTGTGGACAACCTCTCCCTCAGCGGCATCGTCGACGATCGCGGCGTGCTCTATCTCGCCGGCGTCGGCGAAACTATCCCCCTGACCGTGAAATGGGGCAGCTCAGCAGAACAGATCTGCCATGCTGAGGTTACACTCCCCCCCTCTTCTGACACTGCTCCCGGTGGTATTCGCCAGGTCAGTGCGCTCTGCAAGCCGGAGACAAACCATGCAGAATAAAAAAAAGGCCTGCCTTATTCGCCGTCTGGTATTTAAACACGCTCTGATGGTGACACTCCTGGCTTTTATGACCAGCACTCAGGCGGCCACAGTCGTATTAACCAACTGTTTTCCACCTCCGGTGGACTACAGCGCGACTGTCAACGTGGAGATCCCTGCTGAAAATAATCAAGCAGGACAAGTTATCGGCAATGATGCTGATTATCATCTGGTTGCACAAGGGCCATCCGTGGTTGCCAACTGCGCCTGCCCGAAGGGGATGAACACATCCTCAGGCACTTACGTATATGAAATCACCGCAGCGGGAAGTCCGTTACCCGCAGGTACAGTGGGATATGGCTATCTGACCGAACATTTCGATGTCGATGTCACGGGCTACACCGATGCCATAAACTCACCCGATGGAACTGGCTTAACGCCAATCAATATTGATAGCTACCCAACGCCGTTCACTAGCATGAAAAGGAGTTCAGAAACGATAAAACCGAGTGAAGGGACCAAAGATGTTTGCAGCGATTCAACGCGTCCTTCCGGCGGCAGCAGTATAAAACGGGAGTTTAAGTGGAATGTCGCTGTGCTCACCCTTTATGTTAAGCAAGCCATTTTGGGTGAAGAAATCATCCCTGAAACCGTTATTGCGCAAAGCTACTCCTGCCTTTCGACCGGAAACTATTGTGCCAGCACCGACATGCAGCTTGTGTCTAATTTAAGGCTGTCAGGTAAGCTCAGCGTCCCGCTCAGTTGTACGATTAACGCTGGCAGCACCATAGAAGTTGAACTGGGCAATATTGTTACTTCACAGTTCTTTTCACCCGGTGAGCCCCCGACAAGTTATACGCTCAGGGACGTCGATATCTCTTACCATTGCGACGATCCCGCAGCAGCTAACAGCGGGAAAATTAAACTGACACTCAGCGCCGATCAGGGTGTCGCTCCGGGCAGCAACAGCCTGATTGCCAAAATGCAGGGCCGGGATGATGTCGGCGTACGAATGTTTGATCAGAATAACGGAAACGTTGTGCTGGACGGTTCAGTCGACTTACCGGTCACGATGGACGAGCAGGGCAACGGCATAATAATAATGAAAGCGGCCCCAGTTAGCACCACGTCGACTAAACCAGAGCCGGGTCAATTTGAAGGCAACGTTACCGTGAAGATGGATCTCCGCTAACCGTGTGATCACCCAGCTTTCGCTGGGTGCTACTGTTTCTCAAAAACCTAAGCTGTCGAGCAGGTCGTCCACCTGGTCCTGGCTGGCGACAACGCCCGCTTTGGTCGCATCGACCTGCGGACCATTCAGCAGGCTTTCACTTTCGCGTTTGGGTCGAGAACTCTGCTCTGGAATATTTTCCAGTAGTACCATCAGCAGCTGACGTTCAATCTCCTGAATCACATCCATCATGCGTTTAATCACCTGACCGGTCAGATCCTGGAAGTCCTGCGCCATCATGATGTCAAGCAACTGTGCGTTGGTGAAACTGGTATGCCCGGGCACATCGCCGAGGTATTTTCGAGTGTCTGTCACCAGCTCGCGGGCGTCAGAGAGCTCAATCGGGTTTTCAAACCACTCGTCCCAACGCTTGCTCAGCGCCTTCGCCCCTTTCTCCATCTCGTCCTGATGCGGCTGAGAAGCCTCAACGCTGTTCAGGGCGCGCTCAGCCGCCTGCGCGGTCATCTGTACTACATAGTCCAGACGGTCACGGGCATCAGGAATGGCTTCTGCCGCTTCGGCAATCGCCTGGTCCAGTCCCAGTTCGCGCAGACTGTCACGCAGCATACGGGTCAGGCTACCAATGCGGGCAATGATATCCCCGGCAGAATGTTCATCTACGGGTTTAATCTGTGGTTGCATCATGGTCAGCCCCTTACATGCCCAGTTTCTCAAAGATTTTATTGAGTTTTTCTTCCAGCGTCGCCGCCGTGAACGGTTTCACTACGTAGCCGCTGGCCCCGGCCTGCGCCGCGGCAATGATGTTCTCTTTCTTCGCTTCTGCCGTGACCATCAGCACCGGCAGTGAGGACATTCCGCTGTCCGCGCGAATGGTTTTCAGCAACTCGAGACCGTCGATGTTCGGCATGTTCCAGTCGGAAATGACAAAACCAAACCCACCTGCCTGCAGTTTATTCAACGCATCCGCGCCATCTTCGGCTTCTTCCACGTTGTTAAATCCCAACTCCTTAAGCAGGTTACGCACGATGCGACGCATGGTGGAAAAGTCATCCACAACCAAAAACTTAAGCTCTTTATCCGCCATAAAAAATTACTCCTGATTCAAATACGTATTGCCTGTCCGGCACTGATTTTCGCCAGCATCTGCTGGCTAACCTGACTAAGATCGACCACTTCGCTGACGCCACCCATATTGATGGCTTCGCGCGGCATGCCGAACACCACACAACTTGCTTCATTTTGCGCAATCGTCCAGGCGCCCGCCTGGTGCATCGCTAACATTCCGGCGGCACCGTCGTTGCCCATTCCCGTCAGGATCACCCCGACAGCATTGCGCCCCGCATGAATCGCTACCGAATGAAACAGCACATCCACCGACGGCCGGTGCCGGTTAACCGGCGGACCGTCATGAATTTTGATTTGATAGTTTGCCCCGCTGCGTGCCAGTTCCATGTGTTTATCGCCCGGCGCAATGTAGGCATGACCCGGCAGAACACGCTCGCCGTCCTCCGCCTCTTTCACGGTTATCTGACACAGCTTGTTCAGACGTTCAGCAAACGAGCGGGTAAAACCGGGCGGCATATGCTGCGTAATAATGACCGCCGGACTGGAGAGTGGCAGCGGTTGCAGCACATGGCGAATTGCCTCGGTGCCCCCCGTCGAGGCGCCAATCGCAATCAGTTTTTCCGAACTGAGCAGCGGTCCCGCCTTTAAGGTGACCGGCGCCGCAAGCGGTTTATGGGCTGTCAGACGTGCGCGTGACGCCGTGCGCACTTTCTCCGCAATCATCTCGCTGTAGGCCAGCATCCCTTCGCGGATCCCCAACTGCGGCTTGGTGACAAAATCGATCGCCCCCAGTTCCAGCGCCCGCAGCGTCACTTCCGAGCCTTTCCCCGTCAGCGACGACACCATCACCACCGGCATCGGACGCAGTCGCATCAGCTTTTCAAGAAAATCGAGGCCGTCCATCCGCGGCATTTCGACGTCCAGCGTCAGCACGTCAGGGTTATATTTCTTGATCAAATCCCGGGCGACGAGCGGATCGGGTGCGGTTGCCACCATCTCCATGTCGCTATAGCTGTTAATAATTTCGGTCATGATTTGGCGCATCAATGCAGAATCATCGACCGACAACACCCTGATTTTACTCATGCTTTACCCTTACTTAGCGCATAAACCGTTTGACCGCGCAGGCTAAAGTCGCGCACGAGGTTACTAAAGTTCTCTGAATGCCCGGCAAACAGCAGACCATCAGGCTTAAGAAGAGGGACAAAACGGCGCAGAATGTCCTGCTGCGTCGTTTTATCGAAATAGATCATCACATTGCGGCAGAAAATGGCGTCGAACGGTCCCGGCACGTTGTACTGCTTATCGAGCAGGTTAATCACGGAAAACTCGACGTGGCTTGCCAGTTCCTGACGTACACGCACCAGCCCATCATGAGGACCGGTTCCGCGCATGAAATAACGCTGGAGCTGCTGCGGCGACAGGGTCTTCAGTTCGTCCAGGCGATAGATCCCGCTACGGGCCTTTTCCAGCACTTCGGTATCAATATCGCTGGCGAACACCTTCCAGCGCCCTGGCGCCATGCCCAGCGTATCGGCCAACGTAATGGCGATACTGTACGGCTCTTCACCGGTCGATGCCGCGGCGCTCCAGACCCGGTATTCGCCGCTGTGACGACGCGCGCTTTCCGCCAATACCGGGAAATGGTGCCCTTCGCGGAAAAAAGCGGTCAGGTTAGTGGTCAACGAGTTGATAAAAGCCTGCCACTCTGCGCTGCTTTGATTCGCTTCCAGCACGCTGAGATAGTGACCAAAATCATCCATTCCCAGCGTACGCAGACGACGGACCAGGCGGTTGTAAACCATGTCCCGCTTGTGGTCCGCCAGCACGATCCCCGCACGCTGGTAGATTAATTGACATATCCGACGAAAGTGCGCGTCGGACAGCGCAAGGCGCTGGGTCATCTGTAACAATAATGACGTTTGCCCGTTGGGCAGAGATGATGTCATAGCGCCTTCTCAATCACATTCAGGATACAACGGGCACAGCCTGCGGCGGTGCCGATTCTTGGTGTGTTACCACATGCTCTTCAAGTTTGAATACTGCTACACGGGCTGACAGCGTGTCGGCCTGATGCGCGAGTTGCCCGGTCGCGGCGGCGGCTTCTTCCACCAGCGCGGCGTTCTGTTGTGTCACCTGATCCATCTGGGTGACGGCCTGTGCCACCTGCTCTATTCCTCTGCGTTGTTCGTCTGACGCCGAGGCAATCTCGCCCATGATGTCGTTGACTCGGGTGACCGAGCTGACGATTTCCGTCATGGTGCGGGCAGCCGTATCGACGAGTTGCGATCCCTGGTGGACGCGGTTCACCGACTCTTCAATTAACCCTTTAATCTCTTTTGCTGCCTGGGCGCTGCGGCTCGCCAGGTTTCGTACTTCTCCGGCAACCACAGCAAATCCACGCCCCTGCTCACCAGCACGCGCCGCTTCGACCGCCGCGTTGAGCGCCAGAATATTGGTCTGGAAGGCGATACCGTCTATCACCCCGATAATGTCGCCAATCTTTTGCGAACTGGCGGCAATCGCCTGCATCGTACTGGCGACTTTGGTGGTCTGTTCGCCGCCGGTTTTCGCCGTATCGGCGGCGCTTTTTGCCAGCCCGGAAGCCTGGCGCGCATTGTCGGCGTTTTGACCGACGGTAGCCGTTAACTGCTCCATGCTGGCCGCCGTCTGCGCCAATGACGCCGCCTGCTGCTCGGTGCGTGAGGAGAGATCGTTATTACCCATCGCGATTTCAGAAATCCCGGTGTGCATCGCCAGACTGCCCTGACGCACGTCGCTGACGGTTTCCCGCAGCGCCTGTTGCATCGCTTTCAGGCTGGCAAAGATCGCCGAAATCTCATTACGCCCGTAAACCGCAATCGGCCGCGCCAGGTTGCCCTCGGCAATGCTGTCAAAATGACTGCCGATAATCGCCAGCGGCTGGACGATCATTTTGCGCGACCAGTACAGCGCTCCGGTGGTTAACAGCGCGGCAATAATGACCATGCTGATAAAGATCGCTGCCGACATGTGATAGTTGTTTTTGCTCTGTTGCCCCGCCACCAGCAGCACATGGTTAATGTTCTGCTGCCAGGCGTTAAAGTTCACATCAAAGGCATCCTGTGACGCCTGCACTGGCGCGGTCAGAAAGTCTGACAACTGGTTGTTTTCAAGCCAGGTGGCCTGATGCTCCAGATCGCTGTGCCACTGGGTGAAGCTTTTCTCCGTTGCGTCCTGCAGCGCTTTGCCCGATTCCGTATTCGCCTCGATAGCCTTGAAGCCATTGAACAGCGTGGCGGACTGCGCCAGGCTTTCGCGCGCGATAACCATCAGGCTTTTGATGTCATCGGGCGGATAGCTCAGCGCCGTTAATGTCCCGGCCTTGTTGAGGGCGGTACTCGCCTGTAATAAAACGGCACGCGTTTGTGCCAGCGCCGCGCGTTGCTGATTACTCTGCTCGACCTGATTCAGGCTCTGAAAACCGTCCCGAAATGCCCAGAAAGACAAGCCATTACTGCCAATCTGCAATACACCGCAGAGGATCAAAATCAAAAACAGCGTGGTCGAGATTCGAATACGATTAAACATCAACGCTCCCATCAGGCGGCAACGGCCGCAGTGTTAAATTTCGGTCAAAATGTTTCCCAGTTAGTATCGTGCTCCATGCTTAACGAGGGCTTCTGCGCGCTGCGGGGCGCGTCTGCAGAAGTCCGTTCTTCTTTGGTTTTTACCGCATAAGGACGCGCGGCAAGACGAAATGCGGAGACCGCCATCGTCAGTCGGCTGGCCTGTTCTTCCAGCGCGGCCGCAGCGGCTGCGGATTCCTGGACCAGCGAGGCGTTTTGCTGCGTCACGCGGTCCATTTCAGAAACCGCCTGCGCCACTTGATCGATGCCACGGCTTTGTTCATCAGAAGCAGAGGCAATTTCGCCCATAATGTCGGTCACGCGGGTCACCGCATTGACGATATCGTTCATGGTCTCGCCCGCGCTTTCGACCAGCACGGAGCCGGTATCCACGCGCGAAACGGAATCTTCAATCAGCGCTTTGATCTCTTTTGCCGCCTGCGCACTGCGACTGGCCAGATTACGTACCTCACCGGCGACCACCGCAAAGCCACGCCCCTGCTCACCTGCTCGCGCGGCTTCCACCGCGGCGTTCAGCGCCAGGATATTGGTCTGGAAGGCAATACCGTCGATAACGCTGATAATGTCGGCAATTTTCTTCGAGCTACCGGCAATTTCATGCATCGTTTTAACGACGTTATCCACCACTTTGCCGCCGTGCTGCGCGGTTTCCGAGGCGCTCTGCGCCAGTTGCGACGCTTGTCGGGCATTGTCGGCGTTCTGTTTCACCGTCGCGGTTAACTCTTCCATGCTGGCCGCCGTCTCTTCCAGCGCCGACGCCTGTTGTTCGGTCCGCGATGAAAGATCGGTGTTGCCGGTGGCGATTTCCGTGGTACCGGCGTAGATGGCATCGGAGCCTTCGCGCACCTGGGTGACGGTGTCTACCAGCGAGCGCTGCATGTGATCGACGCTACCAGCCAGTTCGCCAATTTCATTACGTCCGGCAACGGTCAGCGTGTTGGTCAGGTTACCGCCGGCGATTTCACGAATATGAGCGATGACGCTGGCAAGCGGGTTGAGCAGGGTGTGACGAATGCCGTACCACACCACCACCAGGATCAGCACCAGCACCACCGCCAGAATGGCGAGTTGCCACTGCGCAAACTGGTAGTCGCGCGCGCTTTCATCAAACGCCTGGCGATAGAGTTTTTCGCTGACGCTGGCGTACTTGCTCTTCGCGTCGCCGAGCCCGTTTTGCATTCCCTGCGTCGGTTGCGCGAAAAAGGCATCCATGTTGCCGCTTTCCAGGAACTGCACCAGTTCGGTTAAACCGGCAAAATAGTTCTGGTATTTTTCGTCCACATTGTTGCTGACCTCCACCATCTCTGGCAGCGGATCGATAGCTTTAAATCTGGCGTAGTGCTCTGCCGCCTGAGCGAGGGAATTTTTCGCGCTCTTCAGCAGATCGTTTTTTGCGCTACTCTGCTGATTGTTGGCGTCCATCATCATGCGTGCAGAGGAACGGCTGAGGTTGATACGTGTTTGCAGCATCAGATCCCATGTCGAGGTCAGTTCACTCTGCTGTTGGCGTAGATCGTTGGAAATAACAAAACTTTTTTGATTCTGCTGTAAAGACGAAAACAGCAAACCACCAGAGACAAGCTGTAGCAGTGCGAAAACCCCCAGCACCATCATCAGCATTGTGACAACGCGGATACGGTTAAACATAAGGCACCTTCCTGAAAACGAGTTAACAACGTTATCGGCACCCTTGATAAGAACTTTACGTTTGCGAAAGGGAAATCCAGGTCAGAAGGCGATATCCACTCCACCCAGTCACTGAGATGGCAGACGCGTGGCTGGCAGTCACAGACGTTTATGCTATCCCGTGCTAAAAAGTACGCGGTCATGAATACAACAAAATAAGCAAATAATAAAAAAAAGTTGTAACCCACGACGAATTACTCCAGGTTAGGTAGGAAATGATTCGGCGTAATTAAATACATAAAACATATGTATCGCTGATAAAAAATTGTTAAATTCAGCCCGAGGGATTTTTAGTGGCAAATGCAAATAAACTCACGATATTCATCGTGATTTTCATGCTGGCAGGTATTGTGTCAGGTGCGGTTATTCACTCGTATACATCCGAAAGCGTCATTGCCGCCTGGTCGGATAACATCACCCTCCTCACCGACATCTTCTTACGTTTGATTAAGATGGTTATCGCCCCCCTGGTGTTCAGCACTCTGACTGTGGGCATTATGCGTCTTGGCGAGACGTCCACCATCGGACGTGTGGGCGGCAAAGCGATGATCTGGTTCATCAGCTCTTCTATTCTTTCCATTCTGGTGGGCCTTTTTATTGTCACCCTGGAACGACCCGGCAGCGGACTCAATCTGGCTATCCCGAAAGAAGCCGTGGATACCGGTCTCGCCGTCGGCGGGATGAGCCTGAAAGGTTTCCTGTCACATACCATTCCTACCAGCATTGCCGGTGCGATGGCCAATAACGAAATTTTGCAGATTGTGGTGTTCTCGATGTTCTTCGGGATCGGCGGCGCGTCGTTGGGCGAAAAATTCAATACCCCGCTGGTGGCGGCGCTGGACGTGGTTTCCCACATTATGTTGAAAGTGACCGGCTACGTGATGTACGTCGCCCCGCTGGCCATTTTTGCCGCCATCTCCTCGGTGATCGCCACCGAAGGATTGGGCATTTTACTCAACTACGCCTCGTTCATTGGCGGTTATTACGTGGCAATTCTGATGACCTGTCTGGTGTTGCTGGCAGTGGGATATCTGGTACTGAAAAAAGAGGTGTTTCGCCTGCTTGGTATGCTCAAGGATCCGGTTCTGGTGGCCTTTACCACAAGCAGTTCTGAAGCGGCCTATCCGAAAACGCTGGAGCAACTGACGACATTTGGCTGCTCGCGCAACATCGCCTCTTTCGTGCTGCCCATTGGTTACTCGTTCAACCTGGTCGGTTCAATGGTTTACTGCTCTTTTGCGTCGATGTTTATCGCGCAGGCCTACAACATTCATCTGTCGTTTGCTGAGATTAGCGTCCTGATGCTCACGCTGATGCTGGCGTCAAAAGGTATTGCCGGCGTTCCGCGTTCCGCGTTAGTGGTGCTGGCGGCAACGATTCCGAGCTTTAACATTCCGGTCGCCGGCATTTTGCTTCTGATGGGTATCGACCATTTTCTCGACATGGGCCGTTCCGCCATTAACGTGTTAGGTAACGGTATTGCGACGGCGATGCTGGCACAAAACGAAGGTTTACTGGAAGAGAGTGAGGAGGCGGTGTCACAGCAGGTCGGAGCATAACGGTTGACTGTCAGATAGCGCTTCGCTTATCCGGCCTACCTTGAGGTGGTAGGCCGGATAAGGCGTTTACGCCGTCATCTGATCATGCGATTAGGCGACGTGAGAGGCGGCCATATCTAACAGCGCCATTTCGTCACTGTTCAGCAGTTTCTCAATGTTCACCAGAATCAACATCCGGTCGCCCAGCGCACCGAGTCCGGTCAGGTATTCCGTTGACAGCGTTACGGCAAATTCCGGTGCAGGACGGATTTGCTCTGCGGTCAGCGACAGCACATCAGACACGCCATCGACAACGATCCCCACCACGCGCTGTCCCAGATTCAGCACAATCACCACGGTGTTATCGTTGTAATCAACATCACCCTGGCAGAACTTCACGCGCAGATCGACAATCGGCACAATCACGCCGCGCAGGTTGGTCACCCCTTTGATGAAGGCAGGCGTGTTGGCAATGCGCGTGACCTGATCGTAACCACGGATCTCCTGCACTTTCAGGATGTCGATACCGTACTCTTCATCTCCCAGCGTAAACACCAGGAATTCCTGACCTGACGGCTCGCCGGCCAGTTTGCTTACATTAGTCATACCGGTCATATTTTACCCTTTCTTACTCAATCAGGCGGCGGTGATCGCCATACGTTGTTCGCGATTTAAACCCTGCAGGGCGGAGACATCCACAATCAGCGCGACGCTGCCATCGCCAAGAATAGTGGCGGCTGAAATACCCGGCACTTTGCGATAATTACTCTCCAGGTTTTTAACCACCACCTGGTGCTGACCGATCAACTGATCGACCAACAGCGCGTAACGGCGACCGCCGCTTTGCAGGATCACCACGATGCCCTGGGTGGCTTCGGTTTTCGCCCCTTCCACTTCAAAGACTTTCCACAACTCAACCAGCGGCAGATATTCGCCGCGTACTTCCAGCACACGCTCGCCCCCGGCCAGCGGATGCAGATCATCGTCACGTGGTTGCAGGGATTCCATCACCGCATTCAGCGGCAGAATGAAGACTTCGTCGGCGACGCGCACGGACATGCCATCGAGGATCGCCAGCGTCAGCGGCAGCAAAATACGAATGGTGGTGCCGGTCCCTTGCTTCGACTGGATTTCAACGTGGCCGCCCATCTCCTGGATATTCCGTTTCACCACATCCATACCCACGCCGCGTCCGGAAACGTCGGTCACCTGCTCGGCCGTCGAGAAGCCTGGGGCAAAAATCAGCATCCCCACTTCGTCATCGGTCATGTTTTCATTGACCGCCATCCCCTGGGAGATCGCCTTCGCCAGAATGCGCTCGCGGTTCAGTCCAGCCCCGTCATCGGTCACTTCGATGCAGATGTTGCCGCCCTGATGTTCCGCCGACAAAATCAGATTGCCCACCACATTCTTACCGGATTCCATGCGTTTTTCCGGCAGTTCGATTCCGTGGTCGAGGCTGTTACGCACCAGGTGCGTTAGCGGGTCGATAATGCGTTCAATCAGGCTCTTGTCGAGTTCCGTCGAGCTGCCGACCAGCGTCAGTTCAACCTGTTTACCAAGCTTGCCCGCCAGGTCGCGCACCAGACGCGGGAAGCGGCTGAACACGTATTCCATGGGCATCATACGAATCGACATCACCGATTCCTGCAGATCGCGGGCGTTACGTTGTAACTGCCCCATGCTGGTGATGAGATCGCCATGATTGACCGGGTCGAGTTCGTTCGAACGCTGGGCCAGCATTGACTGGGTAATCACCAGCTCACCGACCAGGTTGATCAGCTGATCAACCTTCTCCACCGCCACGCGAATGCTGGTGGATTCACTGGCGCGTGCCGGTTTTTCCCGCTCTACGCGTCCGGTTTGCGCTTCTCTGCCAACCGCTTTCACCGCTGGGACGGCGACGACAGGCTGTTCGACCGCAACCACTTCAGCCACTTCAGCCACTTCCGGCTGGACCGCGGGTGCCGTCGCTGTCACCACTTTCTCAAAGGCAATCTGGTCGGCTTCAATCACAAAGCACAGCACGGCAATGACGTCATCCTCTGCAATGTCGCCATCAAGCGTGGCCGCCAGGCTGTCTTCGCCCTTGACGACATCAGACAGGGTGGACAGATTGCCCAGCTCTTCTTCCAGCAGGGCCACTTCACTGGCCTTCAGGCGCGAGAGAAAGATGCGTAATTTCGCTTCTTCTGCCACGACCACGTCGTCAGGTGTCGTGTTGTCGACCACGCTCAGTCGGGCATTCGCCACCACCGCTGGCGCGGTTTCACCTTTTGCTTCCAGCGCTAACTGGCGTAATGCCGTGCAGATGTATTCGAAACTGGCGGCATCCGGCTCCTGCGAACTTTTATAGGCATCGAGCTGTTCCTGCATAATATCTTTCGTTTCCAAAAACAGGTTGATAATGGCGGTATTGAGCTGCATCTCACCGCGACGCGCATCATCCAGCAGGTTCTCCATCAGATGCGTGGTTTCCTGCAAAACGGTAAAGCCGAACGTGCCGGCGCCCCCTTTGATGGAGTGCGCTGCACGAAATATGGCATTCAGTTGCTCGGCATCCGGCGCTTCGGGCGCCAGATCGAGCAGATGTTGCTCCATGTCAGCCAACAACTCGTCAGCTTCATCAAAAAAAGTCTGATAAAAATCGCTTATATCCATGCTCACGCTATCACCTCGGATTGGCTGGTGGCGATGTGGGAACGCTTACCTGCGGACTAGCCTCAGGCTGTTGTAATACACTTACCGGCTCGTTCTGGCTTTCAGCGTTTTCATGCAAAATGGCCTGTTCGGACTGTTTGTTCAGCACCAACAGACTGATTCGGCGGTTGATGGCATCATCCGGACCGCGATCGCTCATACGCATCGTGGCGGCCATGCCGACCACCCGTAATACTTTTCCGTCATCCAGACCGCCCTGTACCAGTTCACGCCGCGAAGCATTGGCGCGATCGGCAGAGAGCTCCCAGTTGCTATAGCCTTTTTCACCGTTCGCGTAAGGGAAATCATCCGTATGCCCGGACAGGCTGATACGGTTGGGAATACCGTTCAGCACCGGGGCGATTGCCCGCAGGATGTCACGCATATAAGGCTCAACCTCAGCGCTACCGGTTTTAAACATCGGGCGATTCTGGCTGTCGATAATCTGAATACGCAGCCCTTCCTGCACCAGGTCAATCTTCAGATGTGGACGCAGCGCCCGCAGTTTGGGATCCGATTCGATGAGCTGATCGAGGTCACCACGCAGTTTGCTCAGGCGATTTTGTTCCATACGTTTTTTCAGTTCATCGAGGTTCGGCTGCTTATTCACTTCACCCTGTTGCTGGGTAAAGTCATCGCCACCGCCAGGAATCGCGCTCTGGCTATTGGAAATGCGATTCCCTCCCGTCACCGCTGTCGCCAGCGGGGTACGGAAGTATTCGGCAATCTGAATCAGTTCTTTAGGGCTGGAGATGGAAATGAGCCACATCACCAGAAAAAAGGCCATCATGGCGGTCATAAAGTCAGCGTAAGCAATCTTCCACGATCCGTGTGCGCCGCCGCCATGCCCCTTATGTTTGCGCCGTTTAACCACGACGATAGGATGAGACCGATTCTTCATGCGCCCTCAGTCGTCGTATGCTGCTGTTGGTTCGGGTTTTTCACGGCGCGAACATGTTCTTCCAGTTCAATGAATGACGGGCGCTCGCTGGAATACAACGTTTTACGCCCAAACTCGACGGCGATCGGCGGGGCGTAACCGTTCAGATTTGACAGCAACGTGATTTTCACGCACTGCATCATTTTGCTGGTTTCCGCACTCTTCTGACGCAGGACGCTGGCAAGCGGTGAAATAAAACCGTAGGCCAGCAGAATACCGAGGAATGTACCGACCATCGCATGGGCAATCAGTGAGCCCAGTTCTGCAGCCGGTCGATCCGCTGACGCGAGGGCGTGTACAACCCCCATCACCGCCGCAACGATACCAAACGCCGGCAGTGAATCCCCCATCAGTGCCAGGCTGTTGGCCGGGACTTCCGATTCACTTTCGTGCGTTTCAATCTCTTCGTCCATCAGCGCTTCGATCTCGAAGGTATTCATGTTGCCGCTGATGATCAGGCGCAGGTAATCGACGATGAATTCCAGCATCACCGAGTCGGCCAGAATACGGGGATAGCTGGCAAAAATTTCGCTCTCTTTCGGGTTCTCAATGTCTCGTTCAAGCGAGAACATCCCCTGCTGGCGAGACTTAGCCATCAGGCGATAGAGCAGTGCCAGCAGATCCATATACATCGCTTTGGTGTATTTCGAACGACGAAACAGTAACGGCAGCGCTTTCAGTGTCCCCTTGATGGCTTTACCGTTGTTACCCACGATAAATGCCCCTATTCCCGCGCCACCGATGATGACAAATTCAGCCGGTTGATAGAGTGCCCCCAGGTTTCCACCAGTCATCATGTAACCGCCGAAAACTGTACCAATAACCACCAGGTAACCTAATAAGATAAGCACGACATCATCCTTCTGCTGTTGACTATGACAGGATGTGCAGTCGGGGCGTTAACGCGTTGGCGAGGCAAAAAAAAGCAGCGGTAATGACTTACCGCTGCTGGAGTGTTTCGTCCACACCGTATCGGTTAAACAGCCTGTTCGATCTGTTCATCCAGCAGTTGTGGAATAATATCGGCAGCATCCTGGGAAAGTTTACGTCTTTTTACCGCACGGGAAGGCGGCTGGCATAAACTGCAGGCAAAACTGCCCGCAGGTTGGTGAGCGTGGGTAATGAAATTACCACCACAGCAGTTACAGCTTGATAACTGAAGCAAGCCGCTTTCGACAAAACGCACCAGCGTCCACGCGCGAGTCAACGCCAACAGCGGCCCATCTTCACCCTGCGGACACTGTTCCAGGTACAGTCGATACGCCTTAATGACGGCATCAACACCGCTACACAGGCCCGTTTTAAGTAAGAACTGCCAGGCATTACAGAACATGGAAGCATGTATATTTTGCTCCCAGGTCATAAACCAGTCAGTGGAAAACGGCAGCATGCCTTTTGGCGGGGGACTGCCGCGAAGTTCTTTGTACAGCTTGATGAGGCGACCGCGGCTTAACTGCGTTTCGCTTTCCAGCATTTGCAAACGGGCACCCAGTGTGATCAATTCCATCGCTAACTGGATATCACGAGCTTCCTGAACAATGCTTTTTTCACTCATCATCAGGCCCTTTTCTTACGCGCGGTTTCATCAGCCTGATTGACATCACTTAACAGACGCGTGGACAGCATGATACCGGTGTGAATTTGCTGGAGATCGTCTACTCTGGAATCCTGAGTCAGACGCGTAATGGTTTGATGACTGTCGAAACGGAAATGACACACAAGCTGATTCGTTTCTGCCAGTTTTACCATTTGCGGAAGGGTCAGCGCCCCCAGAGAGGTCGCCATTTCCTCGTTGATTCCGAGACGAAACATGGCGGACGCTTTGTCCTGAACGATTAGACGCTGTGCAAGGAGTAAATATGACAAATTGATGTCATAAATGTGTTTCAGCAACTCGGATGTATGCATTATTCCCATCCAGAATAACCAACTTTTATTTTTATGCGGAAAAACCGCACCCCGTGATGTCGCCGGGAATTCCCGGTAAAAAAAGCAAATAGGTCAAACACATACCTTCGACTCAGGCGCTTAAAACATCAATGCGTGCGTCACGCTGGCATCTTGCCTGGTTGTAACGCGAGCACATGAATTCTTACAAATGCCTAAGATTTTTCCTAATTCGACGCAACTGTACTCGTCACACCCGAGACATACAACAAATCCACGCTGCGAATTTGGAAAATATGTGATGCACATCACATAAATTAACTTAATCGTTAACATAAATCCATCAGTTGGGCTTTTATTTTGCTGGGAAATTAATCAGCAAAACACCATTTTATTCTCACGGGTATTAAATCAAGCGTCAGGGGCGGCGAAAGATTTTACGCAACCAGCGTTAATATCACGTAAGTAAAATAATTGAAATGCATTTATCCGCCTGCGCAAGCAAAATTATTTTTATGCTTGTGAAACAATATGTTAATTGTTACTTATTTTTTATGAATACGCAGAGCTTATGATTAGATTGCGATTAATCACGAACATGAATTTGTTAAACCAAATTTTGATTGACTCGCTGATTTAATTTAAGTCAATCGATTTGGTTAACTTTTTTAGTTATTCCTGAGTTCCACCTATAAGGAATATTAATGAATAATTATGATAGCGTTCACATTATTGTCATATAGAGGCATTGCAGTTGTCAGCAAATCGGAGTAATGCTGAAGAACCACCTCATATTCTTGCAATAAGGAGCGAGTTATGAGCTACACCCACATTCTTGTCGCCGTGGCAGTCACCCCGGAAAGCCAACAACTCCTGGCGAAAGCCGTCTCCATTGCCCGTCCCGTCAACGCACGAATCAGCCTCATCACCCTCGCCTCCGACCCCGAGTTATACAATCAATTTGCCGCCCCCATGCTGGAGGATTTACGCGCGGTAATGCATGAGGAGACCACTGATTTTCTTGAAAAACTGGGGAAAGAGGCGGGCTATCCGATCGCGCAGACGTTCATTACCTACGGCGAGTTAAGCGAGCATATTCTGGACGTGTGCCGCAAACACGACGTGGATCTGGTCATCTGTGGCAACCACAACCATAGCTTCTTTTCGCGAGCCTCCTGCTCGGCGAAAAGTGTGGTGAGTTCAAGCCTGGTGGACGTCCTGCTGGTCCCGCTTGAAGGAGATTGATCCCTAAAAACCTCGCTCAGGCAAGCTTTGGAAACGTCGCGACTTTCCGTTGCTGAAGAGTTTCAGCGCTGCGCGGGGTGATCGTCTTTAGATCGCAGATAAACTGCTCCTGCCAGTGGTTGATGTCGTTTTTGACAATCACTTCCAGCATCTCAGCATGCCGCGAAATACGCTCGGAAAGCGGCATTGTGAGTGCACGATCCAGCGCCGCCGCGACTTCATCGCGATCGTAAGGATTAACGATCAGCGCTGAGGTCAGCTCATTTGCCGCACCGGCGAACTGAGACAACACCAGAACGCCTGGATTGGCGGGATCCTGGGCAGCAACGAATTCCTTCGCCACCAGATTCATACCATCTCGCAGCGGCGTGACCAGCCCTACATCTGAATAGCGAAACACTTTCATCAGTAATTTGCGGTCGAAATGTTGGTTGAGATAGAACAGTGGCGTCCAGCCCAGTTGCCCGTATTTACCGTTAATGCGCCCGGCTTCTGTCTCAAGCTGGTGACGGATATCCTGATACGCCTGCACATCGCCACGTGAAGTGGGCGCAATCTGCGTATAACGGATTTTTCCGTGATGCTGAGGGTATTTCTCCAGCAACGCCTCGTAGGCCTGAAAACGCTCTGGCAACCCTTTTGAGTAATCCAGTCGCTCAACGGAAAAGATATTCTTTAGATTCTTCAGCTCCGCTTTCAGCTGCGCCAGTTTTGGCGGCAGTGGACCAGAAGCCTGCTGGGCAATCTCCTGCGGCTCGATTCCGATGGGATACACCTCGGTGCTGAACGATTTTCCCCAGGCCGTGTGGCTGCGCGTATCGTGAGTCGTGACTCTCGTCAGGCTGGAGAGACAGTCAAGGAAGGCCAGCCTGTCGTTTTCCGTCTGGAATCCCAGCAGGTCAAAATCGCATAACTGCTCAAGCAACTCTTCCGATGACGGCAACGCGTTAAAGATTTCCGGCGTTGGGAAAGGAATGTGTAAGAAGAAACCAATACGATTATTCACGCCACGTTTACGCAGTTCGCTGGCGAACGGCAAAAGGTGATAATCATGAATCCAGAGGATGTCATCTTTTTTCAGTAACGGCAGCAGCTTATCTGCCAGCAGCGCGTTCACCCGCAGATAGCCTTCCCAGGCGGTGCGCTGAAAATTCACCAGATCTAAACGGTAGTGAAAGGCGGGCCACAACACGGCATTAGAGAACTGGTTGTAATACTCCTCGTGGTCTTTTTCGCTCAGGTTAAACGACGCCCAGGTGATATTGCCCCGGGTGACCTTTTTTAATGGCTGATCCTCGTTACCCAGCTCGCCACTCCAACCGAACCACAGTCCCCCCGCCGCTTTCAGCGCGCCCAGCACACCAACGGCCAGGCCGCCTGCACTGGTTTTGTTATCGGGGGGCGCAATTCGATTAGATACTACGACTAAACGACTCATGGCCATCTCTCCTGTCATTCATGGTTGTTTCTTGTTGTGCAGTGTAAACAGACTCCAGCCAGCGCCAGACGTCTGGCACCCCGGCTAATCGCCATTGCGCCTGCGTCTCCCCCTCTCCCACCTTCACTGAAATGCCACCCGCCTCGTTCACCACGCGAAACCCGGTCTCATCGGTCAGATCGTCACCCAGAAAAACAGGGACCCGCCCGGCAAACGGCGCTTCACGCATAAACGCGGCTATCGCTTCACCTTTATTGGTGCCTTTCGGCTTAATTTCGACAACGCACTTCCCTTGCTGGAGCGCAAGCTGCGGCCAGGTTTGCGTAATACGCAGCGCCAGCGCCTGCAGCGCAGCTTCATGTTCTGGCGCCTGTCGATAGTGCAGCGCAAACGCCATCCCTTTGGTTTCCAACTCCGTCCCCGGCAGTTTTGCCAGCGCCGTATGTAACTGCACGCTAATATCGCGTTCTATTGCCGAAGGGAGATGCACAATATGCATTTTCCCATTGATGTCACGGCGTTCAGCCCCATGCACCCCTGCCAGCGGAAAGCGCCAGGGGTAAGCCAACGCGTCAAGTTCAACCATTGAGCGCCCTGAAATCAATGCCAAAGCCCCTGCGTTGCGTTCTGCAAGGTGGTGGAGCATCTGAAGGATCGTGGGAGGAATCACCACCTGGTCTGGATGCGGCTTTAACTCCGCAAGGGTTCCATCGAGATCAAAAAAATAAGCATAGTGCACGGACTGTTCAGGGGTTACGGTTAACGGTTCTGCCACCCGGTACTCCTCCTTATTGTTATATCTGAGCCGCGCGAATCGCGCCTCATAAGCAACCGTAAGTATAGACAGTGTGACGATGCTCGCCATTTGCAAAGACAATTGCCAGCCGGGTGTAGCGGCTGGCAAAGGAGAGGAACTAGACTAAAAAGTTAGACTTTTTTATCAGACCGTACGCTTGGCTTTTTGTTTGTAACGGTCGAAGATCACTGCTGCCAGCAGGATCAAGCCGCGTACGACGTACTGGGCGAAGGGCGAAATGTTCAGCAGGTTCATCGCATTCTCCACGGTCCCCAGGATCAGGACCCCCGCCACCACATATGAGATTTTTCCGATGCCGCCCTTCAGGGAAACGCCGCCTAACACGCAGGCGGAGATGACGATCAGTTCATAGCCAATGGAGGTCATCGGCTGTCCACTTGTCATACGCGAGGCGAGGATAATCCCGGCCGCCGCAGAGACCAGACCGGAGAGCACGAAAATAATGATTTTGGTACGCACCACCGGCACCCCGGCCAGACGCGCCGCCTCTTCGTTGCCCCCAATCGCTAGCGTGTTGCGCCCGAAGGTGGTTTTGTTCAACAACAAGCCAAAGATAATCAGGCAGCCTACCGTGAGCCAGATCGGCGCCGGTAAGCCGAACCAGTTGGCGTAGCCGAGGGTAAAGAAGCGCTCGTCTTCAATCCCCACCGCTTTACCGTCGGAAATGATGTATGCCAGACCACGGACGATTTGCATCGTTGCCAGCGTGGTGATCAGCGCGTTGATCTTGAGTTGTGCAATCACGAAGCCGTTAACCAGCCCGCACAGCACCCCCAGCAACAGACCCACCCCCACGCCAATCCACAGGCTTTCGGTCATGTTGATGACCACCGCCGTGGTCACCCCGGCACAGGCAATCACCGACGCCACGGACAGGTCAAAATCTCCTGATGCCAGGCAGAACAACATGCCGCAGGCCACCATGCCCGACATGGAGATCGCCAGCCCCAGCCCTTTCATGTTGATGAATGTTGCGAAGTTCGGCACAAAAATAGCGCAGGCGAGGAACAGGACGGCGAAGACCACCAGCATGCCATACTGGTCCCAGATACGTCCCAGGCTAAAGGGTGATGGCGACTTTGGTGCGCCCGATCCGGAAGTTGTTACGGAAGACATCATTCTCTCCTTTCTCAGGCGACAGCCTGGCTAACTTTAGGCATCGCAAGGCTTAGCGCCTGGCGCTCATCCGCCTGTTCGTGAAGTAATTCCCCGGCGATCTCTCCTTCCCGCATCACCACAATGCGGTCAGCCACGCCGAGGACTTCCGGCAGGTCACTGGAGGCGAACAGCACGGCAACGCCGCGTGCGGCCAGGGCATAAATAACGTTATAAATTTCGTGCTTCGCGCCAACATCAATGCCGCGTGTCGGTTCGTCGAGCAAAATCACTTTCATCTCTTCCGATAGCCAGCGACCGAGAATCGCCTTTTGCTGGTTACCACCGGAGAGATTCATAATTAACTGTTCGGCACCGGGGGTTTTGATATTCAGCGAGCGAATGTGATGGTCAGCATTGGTTTCTTCCCATCCGTTGTTGATCACACATCCCCCCAGCACATGCTTACGCCGGGCACTGATGTTGATGTTGTCACGTACCGAATGCACCGGGATGATCCCCTCCGCTTTCCGGTCTTCCGGGCACAGCATCATGCCTGCCGCGATAGCATTCGCCGGCTTGCGGATATCAATCGGTTTTTCGTCGATGTACACCTGCCCTTCGCTGATACGGGTGCCGCCAAATAAGCCTTTCATTAACTCACTGCGGCCCGCGCCTACCAGCCCAAACAGCCCAACGATTTCGCCGCTGCGTACCGTAAGGCTGATGGGTGTGCGTACGCCCTGCGCTTTTACGGCATGCAAACGCAGGCGTTCTGCGCCATAGGGACGTGGCTGCCAGCCGTAAATATCGCCCAGATCGCGCCCAACCATCGCCTGCACCAGCGCATCGTGGTTGACCTGCTGCATGTCGGTAAAGGTTTTCACGTAACGGCCATCTTTAAACACGGTAATCGCATCACTGAGGGCGAAAATCTCTTCCATGCGGTGCGAGACATACAGAATGACGCGCCCTTCTTTACGCAGTTCGCGTATCACCCGGAACAGGTTTTCGATCTCCCTTGCAGAGAGCGAACTGGTCGGTTCATCGAAGGCAATAATCTTGGCGTTGCGCGCCAGTGCTTTGGCAATTTCCACCATCTGCCACTGGCCGATGGAGAGATATTTCAGAGGGGTCGCAGGATCGATATCCATCCCCAGATGTTTAAGTTGTAAACCCGCTTCATAATTAAGCAGAGTGCGGTTCACAATGCCGCCTTTGTGTGGCAGTTGCCCGAGATAGATATTCTCGGCAACGGTCATCTCCGGCACGAGATGTAATTCCTGGTAAATAATGGCAACGCCGGCGTTCAGCGCGGCGGTGGTATCCGCGAAGCTCATTTCTTGCTCGCGAATCGCCAAAGAGCCCGTGGTTGGCGCATAGTTACCGCTGAGAATTTTTAAAAGCGTTGATTTCCCGGCGCCATTTTCACCCATCAGCGCATGCACCTGACCGGCGTAACAGTCAAAACTGATATCCGTAAGCGCTTTAACGCCGGGGAAGGTTTTACCAATGCCGCGAAATGAGAGATACGGGGTAGACTGTTGCATAACGTCTCCGTGAGTCAGTATCGTTCTAACCGGTTGCCGGATGGCGACATGAGCGATGCCATCCGGCTTTTCACTTGCTGTCGTCTTACTTACCGCCTAACCCTTTTTTCGCCAGCTCTTCTTTGAAGTTGTCACGGGTGATCAGCACCACGTCAGTCACTTCGGTGAATGCCGGTGGTTCTGCGCCTTTAGTCACCCAGTTGTAGAGCATTTCGCTGGATTTATAACCGTGAACGTCCGGGCTTGGCAGCAGTGAGCCGTAGAAGCCGGTCGCCTGCCCTTTCGACAGTTCGCTCACTGCGTCAACGCCATTAATACCAATGCCGATCACGTCCGCCGCCTTAAAGCCCTGGCCTTCAGTGGCGCGCACGCCGCCGAGTACCGTGTTATCGTTCATGCCGACAATCAACCAGTGTTTAACTTCAGGGTGCTGAACCAGCATGGAGTTGGCAGCATCAAATGCGCCGGGGATATCGTTAGATTTGGTAGGAACCTGGTAAATCTGTTTTTCCGGGAAACCGGCGGCTTTCAGCGCTTCCATCGAACCGCCGGTACGACGACGTGCGGTATCCAGTTCGTTGGCCGTAATCGCCATAACCGCGGTGTCTTTGACGTCCCAACCCCGTTTCTGCATCTCTTTATACAGTTCCTGGCCCTGACGCTCGCCGATTTTGGTTGCCGCCATCATCACCAACGGGACGGTATCCATCGGTTTGCCTTTGGCATTGACGAACTGATCGTCCACGGCGATCACTTTCATGTCATAGCCGCGCGCCTTCGCGACAATGGCGGAACCCAGTTTTGGATCCGGGGTACAAATAACAAACCCCTTCGCCCCGCTCGCCGCCAGGCTGTCGATCGCATTCAGCGTCTTCTCGCCGTCCGGCACCGCAATTTTAATCACTTCAAAGCCCAAATCTTTCCCGGCTTTATCGGCAAATTTCCACTCCGTCTGGAACCAGGGTTCTTCCGGTTGTTTCACCAGAAAACCCAGTTTCATCGATTCTGCCATAGCGGATTGTGACATAACGGCAGCCAGACCGATGGCTGCCAGCGCTTTAGTGAATTTGTGCATGGTTAACTCCAGCTTTAGCGTCATTTTATGTAGGGTAATATTCAACGACTTTATGTAATTCAGACGAAAAACAAGGCATTACCAAAAGAACTCAAGATAAGTGCCAGTGCTGGAATAGTTGTAGCGGGAAATTGATTCTCCATAGGAGAGCGGCATCACACCGCAGAATTACAGTAATTGCGTACATAAATTCAGCGGAAAATGACATAAGAAATGGGGTAATTGTCAGACAAATAAAAAATGGCGTAGCACATTAATCCATAAGGTCAGCTCACAAATCCTTGTACCCGAATACCCCTGTATTCGGGTACAAACGAATTACCACGGATAATAGATATGTTCAGCATGTTCACGAACGGGTTGGTCAACGCCTAACAAACGGGCTGACAGCGTCAGGGCAAAATCAAAAATATGGCCTAATCCTTTACTACTCAGGAGATGCCCATCCTCCACAACCGGCGCATCAACATAAACGCCATCAGTCACCGTTTTATAGAGATCGCCTGAGCAGACATAACGACGCCCCTTCAGTAAGCCGTTGCCGCCTAATACACGAGCGGCCGCTGAACAAATGGGACAAATTAATTTTCCGGCGGCATCATGGCGCGAGACAAACTCAATAACCTGTGGATTCGCCGCCAGGTTTACGCTCCCTTGTGGGCCGCCCGGCAGCACCACCGCGTCATACAGGCGCTCCTGCTGCCCCGCCAGCGTGTAATCGGTGACCATTGGGACATTGTGGTAGCTCACGACGGCGCGAGATTCCGCGCAGGCCAGGGTATCGACGTCAATATTCAGACGACGCAAGATATCAATAGTAACGATCGCTTCCGCTTCCTCGAAACCCGATGCCAGCAAGACGGCCACTCTTTTCATTCACCTTTCCTCATTTATTACAGGCTGATAACACCGAAAATGACGAATTAATCATTCGGTTATAATTGAACAAGATGTCGCTGCCCTGATTTTTAGTAAGAGACAAACTGGCATTATTTCTGCCAGAACGGTTTCACAGGATTATTATCGCGGCAGGGACGGTAAAGATTATCAATATTCTGATATTACCACGCTAAACTATCCACTTTTGTGACTTAAAACATCATTTCAAACTCAGAAAACCATTCAAGCTTCAACAAAATCAATCAGATATATAATTTCACATTATGTTTACCAAATACGGGTTGATGTATTAACTTCAGTAATGTGTAAAAAATCATAAACAATGCCACTTAAGGATTTTCTTATTCCGTTGATGCAGGTATGCTTATTTTCGATTCGCGATGGAATTGACTCTTCGATCACATAATGGACTGGCAGAATGGACGTATTCTGCTAACAGTAAGTTGTGCAGATTAGCGCTGCACATCCCTTCTATCAGGAAATAAGGATATTGATATGGCTGCAGTTGGAATGGTAAACAAACTCAATAATCAAATGAATCTTGAGTTTTATGCTTCCAATCTCTACCTCCATCTGAGTGAGTGGTGTTCTGAACACCGTCTGATGGGTACTGCGACTTTCTTACGTACTCAAGCCCAGAGTAATGTCACCCAAATGATGCGCGTCTTTAACTTCATGAAAAATGCCGGGGCGAATCCGGTCGTTAAGGCCATTGATGTACCAGGCGAAGACTTACATTCGCTGGAAGAACTGTTTCAGAAAACAATGGAAGATTATGAGCAGCGCGCCAGCACGCTTTCGCAGCTCACCAACGAAGCGGAAGCCCTGAACGATGCGCCTACCCTGAATTTTCTCCACGCTCTGGAAAAAGAACAGCAGCAAGATGGGCTGTTGTTACAAACGATTCTTGAGGAAGTGCGTAGCGCCAAACGCGCGGGACTGTGCCCGGAGCAGACCGATCAGCACGTGCTCAACGTCGTCAATTATCAACAGCATTAATTGACCACGCTATTGGCCTGCATTTCACTCCCCGGCAGGCCAATTCGCAAAGCCTTTTCAGCCTGATGCCTCCACTTTGGGAGGCATTGCAAAAAGTATTTCTATAATATAAAACAACGGCTTATTTTAGTGCGCTTCGCCCTGCGGCGTGAATTTCAGTTCAATCAGTGCGATCGCTTTCTGGATAGCGCGCCGCGTGACGGGATCGGCAGCTGCGGGATGCGTTGAAAAATCAATGTTTTTCAGCTGGCTGGTCATTTTTTCGCGAACTTCAACGGGAGCAATCACGTCGAGAACATCGAGAATTTGTTTGATGACGAGCTGGCAGGCGACAACGTCAGAGACCAGTTCCTGATCGGCATTCAGCG
Organism: Citrobacter sp. RHB20-C16; assembly: GCF_013890155.1. NCBI lineage: Bacteria > Pseudomonadati > Pseudomonadota > Gammaproteobacteria > Enterobacterales > Enterobacteriaceae > Citrobacter > Citrobacter sp. RHB20-C16. Next base: position 2,904,616 of record NZ_CP057630.1, read on the forward strand.
GTTGGGACATAGCAGGCGTTCCTGTTAGTGATGAAAGACCGTCATAGTACCGATTCAGAGGCCGAAACGATAGCCACACCTGACGCCGCGGACGACGGGTATAAAAAAACCTGCCGAAGCAGGTTTTTTATCAGCGGAACATATCGCCCGGCGGTACGTCTTTAAACGTTTTGCAATAATTTTCAAACATGCTTTTCAGGATTTTGCGCAGTTTCATGCCATGACTCCAACTATTTTGTTATGCAGGTGTTATCGTCTATGCGCATATAGTATGACCGTCATCACAAAAATCAACTACTTCGTGATTTGCATCACGTTTTATACTTAACATATTCTTTGCATTTGCGACTCTTTCACCGATAAATCAATTACCTACAGCAATATCAGTTCTGGTGAATTTTTATCGTTTTTTTGAATGGCAAGTGCACGATGCAAGAAGCTCGAACCACAGAAAGCAAACGAAGAATCTCTTCTGCCACCCAGATCACCTTCAGCACGCCTGTCTGGCTTATTTTGCTGGTGCTGTACCTCGGGATTCAGTTTAGCGGCATCAGCTTTCGTCTGGTTTTTGTGGTCATCGCGCTTATCTGCCTGACTGGCATGGTGGAGACGTTACGACTGGTGAAAGAGGCGGGCAGCGCGGTGTCTGCCAGGAAGTAAAGTGGAAAGCCGGATGCGCATTACGCCCTCCGGCTTGTCAGCAAAAATTAGCCGAGGATTTCGCGAACGAACGCTTCAATCTCTTTGCTCTGGCCATTTTCAAAGAAGCATTGCTGGAAACGCTGCCCAGAAACTGCCGTCTTCACCAGTTCCGGATCGATTGCACGCAGCGTATCAAGATAGTTGTCTTTAACGACCGCCGCTTTGACCTGGTTAAGGATCCCGGCGTTACGCACCTGCGGTTCTTTACGCTCTGGCGGGTAACCTTCGCCATTGCGCCCCGTAAAGGCTTTCTCGAAGATAAAGCGCACGTTCAGTTCTGCCCCCCAGCCAAACCCTTTCGCAAACGGCAGAGACAGCGCATTACCGTTGTTAATCTGCGCGAACAGGAAGGCATCCGCCGGATCAATGCAGTAGCCACACACCACGCCCGGATGAATATTCAGTGACATCAACGCGCCCTGGCCTGTACCACAGCCGGTCACCACAAAATCAACCGCTTTTGAATTCAGCAGAATGCTCGCCATGATGCCAAGGTGGATATAGGTCAGGTGGTGGTCATTCTCGTCGCTCATCCCGACGTTGAATACCGGAAAACCCTTTTCATCCGCCACCGCTTTGAGCTCGCGGTGAATGATGGCGTTTTTACCCGCCTGGCTGTTTTCCATCATCAGTGCAATTTTCATTCTGTCTTCTCCTGAATGCGATGCGGGAAGTCCCGCCTTGAGTCATCACGATACCGCACAGTACTACTTAGCAAACATACTTTCAAATTTTATGAAAGATGGTTTTAAAAATGAGTGGTAGCTTCACATTTTCTTCAGGTGACCGCAAAATGACCGTCGTCGTGTGAATTAGTCGTTGCTGATCTATAAGTTATTCAGGCCATTGAAACGCTGATGTGTGAATTAGGATAGCGTATCACCGAACATTCAGAGCGATACCATGAAGACTCTTTTTATTGCCCTCTCACTGATACTCCTGACGGGATGCGCGATCAACAGACAGGCGCAGGTAAGTGATGCCAGCGCGACAACCGGCGTTGTGCGATTGACTTATGATCAGGCGATGCTGCAAAACGCCTATACCGACGATTATATCGCCCAGGGCACCGCCACACGCGCGTGTCAGCAACTAGGCTATGCCAGCGCCCAGCCATTCGGTCAACCCGTCAGCACCTGCAGTGTTTATGCTGGCTCCCTGTGTATGAACACGAAAATTACACTCTCCTGGCAATGTCAGGGCATCGCCATTTCGCAAGCAGCACCTCATTATTATTAATTTACGGGCCAGTATTAACTGGCCTGATTTATCCCGCGCTAATTATTTTATAGCGCAAATGCGTTTTATTCCCATTCGTATTTTTAATAATTAAATTTATTATTTTACCTTTTGCAAATATTTAAATAACAAATTATAGTGACGCCACATCAACATATTTATGAATTTTGTGGAGCGAAGTCATGCTGAAAACAGAAATGATCGACAAACTGAATGAGCAAATGAACCTGGAATTATATTCCTCCCTGCTCTATCAGCAGATGAGCGCCTGGTGTAGCTACCACAGCTTTGAAGGTGCCGCCGCGTTCCTGCGTCGCCACGCGCAGGAAGAGATGACGCACATGCAGCGTCTGTTTGACTATCTGACCGATACCGGCAGCCTGCCGCGCATTAATACCGTCTCATCGCCTTTTGCTGAATATGCATCGCTGGATGAGTTATTCCGTGTGACTTACGAACACGAACAGTTGATCACCCAGAAAATTAACGAGCTGGCGCATGCCGCAATGACCAGTCAGGATTATCCGACCTTTAATTTCCTGCAATGGTATGTTGCCGAACAGCATGAAGAAGAGAAATTGTTTAAATCGGTGATTGATAAATTAACGCTGGCAGGAAAAAGCGGCGAAGGTTTGTATTTTATCGATAAAGAACTGTCGACGCTCGATACCGCAAATTAATCATAAAACGGTGAGGAAATTCCTCACCGTTTTCTTAATGACGGCATATCTTGCTTTCGTGCGTAGAGAAACCGCCATCCTGAGCGATAAATTTCCCTTTCGCCGCCAGAAACGCCACCAGTTCTCCCGCCGTCATGTCCGACGCTGAGCAAGTATGAAAACGCGCCGCTTCGCCAAACCGCGCCTTAATCGCAGCTTCGAGGCTAGCCGTAGAATAGTTCTCGCCTGACTCAATCATCATATTCAACACTTCGTGACCGTGAACAGAATCCATCATTCCTCCTCAATAAAGTGCGTAGCCTACGGCGAAACGGCATCCGCTGCTTTGCGCCAACGCAGGTTGCGCTCATTTAGGGCGTAAATATTCTTATACAGTCGATGTAACGGTCATTTGACGAAAATAGCGTTTTGCCTTACCCTGCGCCGCAGATCTAACCGTTGTTTTTCTCTGGGACAGTGTAAAGCGTGAAGAATAGAACTCTGGGAAGTGTTTTCATCGTGGCAGGCACCACGATTGGCGCAGGGATGCTGGCGATGCCTTTGGCGGCCGCCGGGGTCGGTTTTGGCGTCACTTTAGCGTTATTGATTGGGTTGTGGGCATTGATGTGCTACACCGCGCTGTTGCTGCTTGAAGTGTATCAGCACGTCCCGGCTGACACCGGTTTAGGGACGCTGGCTAAGCGCTATCTGGGACGCTATGGTCAGTGGATAACCGGCTTCAGTATGATGTTCCTGATGTATGCGCTGACCGCTGCCTATATCAGCGGCGCGGGTGAGTTACTCGCCTCCAGTATCAGCGACTGGACCGGAAGCGAAATGTCCCCCACCGCTGGCGTATTACTGTTCACCTTTGTTGCCGGTGGCGTCGTCTGCGTGGGCACCTCGCTGGTCGATTTGTTTAACCGCTTTCTCTTTAGCGCCAAGATTATTTTCCTGGTCGTGATGCTGGCGCTGCTGATGCCGCACATTCATAAAGTCAATCTTCTGACCCTGCCGCTTGAGCAGGGGCTGGCGCTTTCGGCTATCCCGGTCATTTTCACCTCTTTCGGCTTTCACGGCAGCGTCCCCAGCATCGTGAGTTACATGGAAGGCAACATCCGCAAACTGCGGTGGGTATTTATTATCGGCAGCGCGATTCCGTTAGTGGCCTATATTTTCTGGCAACTGGCGACGCTCGGTAGCATCAACTCCACAACGTTTATGGGACTGCTGGCAAATCATGCCGGGTTGAATGGTTTGTTGCAGGCGTTACGGGAGGTCGTTGCCTCGCCGCACGTTGAGCTGGCGGTGCACCTTTTTGCTGACTTAGCGCTGGCAACCTCTTTCCTCGGCGTCGCTCTGGGGCTGTTCGATTATCTGGCCGATCTGTTTCAGCGCCGCAATACAGCCGCTGGCCGGTTGCAAACGGGTGCAATCACCTTTCTGCCACCGCTGGCTTTCGCCCTCTTCTATCCACGTGGTTTTGTGATGGCGCTGGGCTACGCCGGCGTCGCGCTGGCAGTGCTGGCGCTGATCATCCCTTCACTGCTGGCATGGCAGAGTCGTAAACAGAATCCGCAGGCGGGCTATCGCGTACTGGGCGGACGCCCCGCACTGGCACTGGTGTTTACCTGTGGCATTGTGGTGATCGGCGTACAATTTCTGATTGCCGCCGGACTGCTGCCCGAAGTGGGATAAAGAAAAGGGGCGTCAGCCCCTTTCTTTTCAGTGCAGACAGCACTGCTTGTATTTTTTACCGCTTCCACACGGGCATGGATCGTTGCGGCCGACTTTCACTTCCGCTTTCACTGGCACCTGCACTGGCGTTTCCTGCGGGTGCGCCATCCAGTATGCATGGAGATCCAACGCTGCCAGGCGGATCGCCTCAACGCTTTCTTCAAACGCTTCCGGGGTGAGTTTCTCAACCACCTCGAAATTCTCTTCTGTACCGTGCAACGCAATGGCGTCAAGAGCGGGTTTCAGTGTATCCGGTAGCGCGGACCAGTCGGAAAGCGCAACGCCGCGCATGTAGCCGAAGCACCACTCTTCCACGATGGTAATCTCACGCCCTTCAATTTCGCGCAGACCAAACAGCGGTTCAAACTGTTCCGGGAAATCATTCAACCGGTCAGCGGTGTCCGCCATATGCTGGAAAGCGAGATTCATAAAACGCGTCATCTCTTTTTCAGAGGACCAGCGCGGCACATATTGCGCCCCACCCCATACGGCAACCAGCCACTGCTCTGGCTCAATTTCACGTGGTGAACTGAGTACAGCCGTCAGCAGTCCATCCAGTTCTGCCACGTCAAGAATGGCATGTTCGGTGTTGTACTTGGTCAGCACATCATCCAGCCACTCCAGTTCACTTTCGTTCAACGGTCCCGTTTTCATCATACTTGTCCTCGGTAAACACTCTCGCCAGCGGCTATCTTACATGGCGAACGAGGAAACGGATACTGATTGCCGCGTGGGACACCTCACATAGGGTACCCATTCTCCTCATCATTTCTTTCTGCAAAATAGATACGGCACATTGGCGTTTGAAAAGACATACGCAGATTGATACTCATCCACGGTCAGGGTCAATTCACCACCTTTCTTCAAAAAGAATGGAGATAATATCTTTTCGAGTTTTTCATCCGTCACGGTATCGGAAAAGGTTTTGACAATGCGTACTGTATGTAAAATCCGCGTTCTGAACTGCTGGGTATAGTTAAAATAGACCAGCCGATTGACATTAATCTTTGTCTCGCCATCCACTTTACCCGTAATGACGGCCAGCCCTTCTCGCTTGTGCATCTGATAGGAAACCGCGCCAACAAAACGGGCATCACCAACATTCCAGTCAGCATCACCAATACAATCCAGGTATGACGGTTTGAATAGCAGATATAACAGGTAAACACCGGAAATCACCGATGTGCTGAACAACCAAATCAGGAGTAATACAACCGTATTTTTACTCATTGGTGTAAATTCCAGAAAAAATGAGATGAACAAAATGCCTCAGTGTCAGATCGAACATCTTTGTTGCACACAAAAGCCACAGCACGTCCGGTGTTGGCGTAGTCAGAGAGAAAGATATAATTGTTGTCCTGGCAAAAGTTCGGATATTTTTTTATCAGCGCAGCGTAATTATCAGTGACCGACTGCGTCACTTCATAATAGACATGGCAGCGATTATCATTTTTCTTATCCATGTGCAGGGCCACAAAATTCTGAAATGGCATTTTCAATCGATTCTGATACATAAACATGCAGTTTATTATCGTCACAATAAAGAAAAAGGATATTCCAATGCGTAGCCCGCGGGATTTGTTCGGTAGAATGCTTGCGGTGCATTCTTTTTCACTGGTTAGCGTTTTGATTGATGAATTTTCTGAAATAGCAAGATTCTGAAGAGGAAACGGTTCAATCACAATATCTGATGATAATGTTAGTCCTTGACGGGAAATAGTTTTTACCATATGTCTTGGTAATCCTATCTCTTCCAGTGTCTTACGTAATGTTAAAATAGTCTGATAAAACGTATTGGGCAGGGTCACAACATCACGCGCTTTCCAGCCTTCGTTTACCAGTTCTTTTTGCGCGATGACCCTACCCTGATTCAAAATAAGATAAAGGAAACATGCCGTGGCGGGTTGCTGTAAATAAACAACCTCTCCAGTTGATTGATTTTTCAGGCTTCTGGTCTGCGGATTGAACTCTACTGTTCCATTAATTAAGTACAATATCATCGCCATGTCCTTTGGATAATTCCCGTTATCCCCCTAAAATGGTTCTTCATCACCATGTCGTCCCCTGGACATGTTGCCCAATGGAATAATCGATAATTCTTAAAGCCTATGGCAAAAATGTGATACTGCGTTCACAGGAATATTTGGCTCTGAAGACGCACCAGTTGCGCATAACCTGAAGAAACAATGCAATATTCTTCATATTCATTTTCCGCAACGCTCTTAACTGACTATTGCTGATAGCTCCCTCGCTGAGCAGCATGTTTCGTGCAATGGCGCGCTTTCCGAGTCCCGCCAGATAATATTCAATGATTATCCGTTCCCTGTTCGACAATGATCGGGTATGCAGAGGGATCCGCTTATTCTGCTTCAGCTGATCCAGTACATAAAAGTACTCCGTTAAAGGCGCATTTCGGGTCAATGAATAGCATCGTAGTTGTGTAAAATGCGTTAACGTATCCATTGTATCCGCACGCAGACATTCAATACTGTTTGTAATATAAACAGTACCACCTCCTGGATCAAAAACAACAATCTCAGGTGATTTATCAAGACCAGTAAAGAACAGTATTTGCTGCAGACCAGCAATAAAGTACTGATCATGTGAAAATATATGCATTATTCGTTAACTCCACTTGTAACAGCGATATTTCCAGGATTTGAAATTGCATGCTAAATTCATCTATTACAACATTATATTTTTACCGTTTCCACAGAGTCGATTCCTTTCGCCTGGCGATACATTCCTGAAAATTAATTGAAAAATTCAAACAAAACCACAATAAAGACAACTACCGTCTTTATGATATTGATTATTGCTGTAAATATCTTAAACTGTCATTTTAAATAGCCTTAAACGACCTTAAATGAAGAACATCAGACATCTCAAGTAAAAATCATGTTTGTAACCGTATGATTTGCAATAAGATAAAACAAAAACATTAAACTGTCAGCACACAATAAAATCATATTAAAGGAATATTGATGAATGATGCAGTCCTGAGATCACCCGTCTCATGCAATGACGCCGGGATAAGCAGCCTGAGTTTCTCACTGACCATAAGAAGTTTAAATACGTTACTCATTCTTTACACCGAATGTTACTTACTAAAAATAATGTTATTTTCTTACCTGGATCGAGAAGCCTCCCCTCTGGAGAAACGCATTAACCACGTCGGAGTATTTATAAAAAATGATAAAAAAATCTTTAAGGACATTTGACCTTTTTTATTTCTCATCTTTGAAAGATCCCTTTATCATGAGAATGTCTGAGGCTAGTATGGTGACAGAAACGACCCCATGTAAAACCAAAGGATAATGACTTACATTATGACGACGATTACAAGGCATGAAATAAATGAAGACTGGGCGCTTGCCGGAATGGTTGAGGCTGGCGGTTTTATCTTTGTGAGTTACTGTGTTGGTAATATCGGACAACCCATTGAGGCACAAATCAATGGCGCGTTTGATAATCTGAGTGAAAGGCTAAGCACTATCGGCCTGACGCTGCAGTCAGTCGTGAAAATTGATGCGCTGTTCCGCGACGTGTGGGATATTCCGGTGATGGAGAACGTCATGAAGCAGCGCTTTGATGGCCAATTTCCGGCCAGAAAATCCATTCAGACTGAATTTGCTCATCGCGGAGGCACATCAGGAATGTTGTTTCAACTTGACGCCATTGCTTGCCGATAATATCCCATCCTATTACAGAGCGTTCTTGCGGCGTAATGAATAAACTCACCGCAAGAGCAATTCTCAGGAATAACCTTCCCACAGACATAGTATGCCATAGACCTGACTCGCGCTACCCACGCTGGGTTAACAATAAATTCACCGCCAGACTCACAAAACCACATGAAAACAGGATCCGTAGTCCCGACAAAATCATCGGGTGGTTTAATACCTTCGTGCGCATAAAGGATGAAAAAACACCATACAACATGAACACGAGCAGCGTCATTAACATGAAGATCAGACTCAGTATTAACATATCGGTTGCCGGTGCGGTTGATGTGGTTTGAATGAATTGAGGAAGGAAGGCCAAAAAGAACAGTGACAACTTGGGATTTAACAGATTGATAAATATCGCGTGCAGGATCACTTTTACCCTTGACTGAGAAATGTCGCAATCATCCGGTTGTAATGTTGATTTCTCTTTTATGATATTCCACGCCATATATAACAGCCACACGACCCCGGCATATTTGATGACGGTAAACGCCATTTCACTGGAGTAGAAAATGGCGGCTAATCCCGTGATGGCGGCCAACATATGCGGAACAATCCCCATTGTACATCCCACGGCAGCCAGCAAACTCATCGCTGTCCCCCGCGACAGCCCCATCGCGATGGTGTAGATAGCACCGGTTCCCGGCGAAATGATCACAATCAAAGAGGTTAATAAGAATTCGATACTGATTAGCATGGCGTTATCTCTGGTAAACACAAAACAGGAGAGGCAGTGTTTATCAGGATACCCCTGCAGATCTTGTAGAAAATTGCAGATGGTTAATCCACCATCGCGGAACGATATTGCCCCGGCGTGATGCCTGTCTGTTTCTGAAATGCATGAGTCAGATGGCTTTGATCGGAAAAACCAGCCATTAATGCAACATCAACCGTTCTCTTGCCCTGTGCCAAGAGTTTTTTTGCCAGCCGAACTCTGGACTGTAAAAGATAAGCATGCGGCGTCATCCCCACCTCCCTGGAAAAACGGCGAATGAGCTGGAATCGGGAGATGTCACACAGACTGGCTAATCCTGTCAATGTCATGTTCTCCTCCGGGGCATCATCAATGAACTCTTTTACCCGTCGTACTGTCGGAGAAGGCAGAATACGCGGTGCGGCAGAAAGGGTGTGGTGCCGTCCAGCCTGCATAAGGCAACGCATGATCATCTCTTCAATCGCCATAGCATCAGGATCATCGGTAGCCAGCTGATGAAGAAACTGCCTAATCATCAGACCAAGAGTAGGATCGTTAGCCACAGGCTTCAGGGTTAAATCACCTGTGGGTATGTCGGTATTCCATTCTTTTATAAAGACGTCAGGATTGATGTACAACATGTGCCAGCCCCGCGGACCCGTAGCGGGGATCCCGTCGTGAATTTCGCCGGGATTGACCATGATGATATCCCCTGTTACCGCATTTACATTGCCGATATTACTCCATGAGCGATGGCTTCCCTGGATGAAAACCCCAATGCCGAATTGATCATGAGAGTGACGAGGGAACGCGCGCGCTGAATATAACGACAGTATTTCAACATCAGGTATCACACGACGGTACTGCTTCACCTGATGAACGTCTTTTTTCATGGTCGTTTTCTCATGGCCATGGAGGGAGATAAACATCGATTCTCTCAAGATACCCTCTGAAACGAAGACAGACGACCCATCTTTTGTAATTAGCTGGAACAGACTCGACTCAGGCCCGAATAAAAAAGGAGCAGATTTTACCCTGCCCCTCACCCTTCTCATGGAATATCCAGTCCCATGCTTACCAGTTGTATTTCACACCCACCATGCCCTGGGCATTGCTGTAGTGGTCGCTCCCCACTTGCCCGGAGATATTTCCCCAGACCGTCAAGCGAGAGGAGAGTTGTCCTTCCACACCAATTTTCAGTTCTGCCAAATCTTTCACTCCCTGGACGTCATTTGGCATCTCACCCATGGTCACTCGCGGGCTGTGTGAGTTGTGGATCCAGTTCGCTTCAACAAATGGCTGGATGCCTGCCATCTTGTCCTCTTCGACGGTGGGTTTACGATTGACGTATGCTCTGACACCCAGACTGGTCATCAGATTACCAGTGCTATCCGCCTTCACCGGCGTGCCATTACGTTCCCGATGATCGTCCGCCTGCACATCCATCCAGACGATCTGAGCTTTGGGCTGGATCCAGTAGGTCAATTGCTGACTTTCTGCAACCTTCAGGCTGTAACCCGCCTCAACCGCAGCCGTGATGCCTTTGGATTTATACGTTTCACTTGCCTGATACTGACCATTGACGGTGTTATCAAACCAGTTATAGAGCATCCAGGTGTCCACATAGCTTCCGGATTGATCAGGTTCGTTGGCATACCAGGTACCATACAGACCCACACTGTAACCGTCGACCGAACCACGGGAATGATGGTTATTTAACGCTGATGTGGTGCGGCTACGGCTGTTGGCATAACCCGCCATTAGCCCAAGATGCCAGCGGTCCAGACCATCTGAACTCCACTGCGCCAGATCGCCGCCAAGTTGCAGCACATAACTATTGCTCTGGGTTTTTAACTGTTCGCTATCGTCGTTAAAGCGCGTATGACTTCCCACGTTGCGTATCCACATGCTGGTAGTTTTACTCTCACCAGTTAGCGCATCGGTATACTGCGTTTCGCCAAGACGATCGTGAAGCCGCGAAATGAACAGGGTATTGGCAGCCAGGTTATTAGCCAGATAACTGCCAAATTCCGGGCGAATCTGTGAAGGACCACCAGGGTGAACCGGTGCCTGCGGGATTTCTGGCGAAGCTGGCACGCCCGGGTCAACGGGGTCACTCAGCCCCCCAGTGCTGCTTAAATACCAGTTGCTGCCGCGCCGGATCACATTGTAATCATACGCACCGGCAACAATGCGACTCTCTTTCTCGAAAGTCCCACTGGAGTTTCCTGCAACATTGACAATTTCAATCCCTTCGACCGTCTGCGCGCCCATGCCACCAATATTATTGATTGCCACCAACGTGTGGCCGGAGGTATTTCCCTCTACGATGAGTTTGTCCGTTGCGGAGTTATCCCCTCCGAGTACCGTGTTCATCATCAGGGTGCCACCGCCGGTATAATCGCCTTCCACAGTCAAAGACTTAAACGCGCCAGTATTGCCCGGCGCCAGCATATTCACGCGCCCGCCCGACAGCGACAGGTTAGTGACATGCGAATTGCCAGTCATGTTCCATACCGCGCCGTTAGTGATATTCATGTCTACGACACCCTGGCTGGTCGACGTTGTTGTTGCGGTATAACTGGCCGCGGTTAACCAGGAGTTGGCATTATTGAGGGTCATATTCAGCGTACCGCCGTTTGTCGCCCCAATATCGCCGTCAATCTGAACGGTTCCGGTTTCTGATGTGTTCACATCAATCAGGCTTCCATCGCCTGATGAGAACAGCGACCAGGTTATCGCAGGATTATCATTGATAAATAACCCTTTCTGAATGTCCGCTTTGCCTCCGGCAAGAACTTCAATCCCGGAAATATACTCCGCCTGAGAACCTGAAGTGGAAACCGTCAGGTCATCCTGAAATTCAGCATAAGTCGTTTCTTCGGGACTGCCATAAAGATAGACACCCCGAGTTGTATCCACGCCGTTTAATACGGAAATAGACGTTCTCCCTTTGAAGAGGGCCTGACTTTCCCACAGGTAGAGTCCCGTGTTGTAATATCCCCCGTTGCTCTGGAGTTTGAAATCCGCATTGGCGATTAATGATGAGGTATCCATCAGCGCGACGCCTCTAAGCCAGTGCCCATCTAACCATCCAAGATATTCGTGTTCATATTCACCACGCGTACCGAGTGGCGTCAGGTTTTCACCAATCAGGGTCGTGTCGCTGTTAAAGACAAAATCTGTCGAGTTAGCAGAAAGAATGTCCCCCCCAACATTGTCACCAAAAAGATTGTCTATATCTCCATGGACAATGGCTTCAATGAGCGTAGTGCCGGTGAAGGTGAAACGCGAGCGGGTGAGGTAATCGCTACTCACTCTGGATAAAATACCCTGGCTGCTTTTCAGATGGATGAAATTTGCTTCCAGATTCGCGCTGTTGACGACATTATTGGCCATCGGGTAATTAGCCGATCCTGCATCTCTCCCGACCATGATTGCAGATTCATTTGTATCAATCAGAATGTTATCCGCCCTGACGTTCACTGAACTGCCCCCGGCTATTAATATCCCGATGCGTCTGTCAATCGAGTAACTCCCCGGATCGCCATCAACATTGATGTAAAACAGCCCTCCGTCAAAATTCAACTCTCCCCCATAAAGACCAATACCATGGCGGTGCGTAGAAACCTCATCGGCCAGAGGCACGAGCACAGAGAGATTGATTTTATTTTCACCATCGCTCTCAAAATTTAGTACCCCTCCAGGCCCGGCAAAGAGTCCATAGATATCGGAATAGCTGTCTTTAACAACATTGCTGACAACAACATTGCCTCCGGTAAAGGTCATCGTTCCGCTAAGTGTTCCTCTTTTCCAGGCATAAACCGCAGAACTGTTATCAACGGGATTATTATTAAACCCTATAATGCTCAATGTCTTGCCCTGAGCAATGTCAATATTCATCCTGCCATTAGTCGTATTAAGTATTGAACGCTGGTAATAAAACATTCCGGTATATCCGCTGGCATCCAGCAACACATCACCCGCCGTTACGGTATGATCACCCGAAGCAATCTGGTTTATGCCGGTGGTGTAATTCCGGCTGACTAATTCTTCCGTGTAGACAGGAAAAGCAACTATAACGGTACAACCTGAAGCTGCTAATAATATCTTTTTCAATATCCCTTGAATCATTTGTCTGTCCTCCTGATAAGCATTTTCATTGCCAGTGTCGCTGCGATAACGTTTTTCCCCAGAAAGAAAATTTCCCGGCTAATGATTTTAAATAAAACAATAACACTATCTCCTCACTACGATATATTTCATCAATACCAGGTTCTTAATAACAGCGTATAACCTTGCTAATTAAGATAATTAGCATCCAATTCCCATTATTCCGATTTATTAAAAACCAATACTCCTGATAATAATTCTCTTTGTTTTTAAAAGAAATATTACTTTTCAGGCGTCATATAAAAGCCGGTAGAATATAAAATTAGATGCACAGAAAACCACCAAAACTGTACGTTTCAGAATAATGGCCTTCATGTTAAATGATAAAATACTCTCGTAACATCAGATGATTTCATCTACTGAAAGATGAAGAATAGAAATCACCCGTATTAAATATAGCCAGAAAAATGCCAAATGTATAGAGCTATTTATTTGTGAAAATATCATTCTATTTTTATCATTGACTTGTTAAATAGGGACTAGATTATTCCTGGTTTTTTACAGACCCAATATATCTCTGTTGCGTATTATATTGACGCGCTTTGTTTGAAGTCCCCTCTACAACGCCTCAAGCGGCTGCGAATGAATAAAGGAAGCAATTCGGCGTATTGCGCGATTTGCTTCCGGTATCTTGTCTGCGGATGACTGGAATACGTGCCACATACCTTTCCACACTTCAATTTGAACGTTAACACCGGCCTCTGTGGCTAGTTTCGTCAGGCGGATCGCGTCATCGAGAAGTAATTCATCGCTTCCTGTCTGTACCAGGAGAGGGGGAAGTCCGGTCAGATCGCCAAAAAGAGGAGAAACCAGCGGATTTGAGGTTTCGGCATCAGAACAATAGTATGCGACGGTTTGCCGCAAATCCTCAATAACGATCAGCGGGTCCTTATCTGCACAGGAAGAGATGCTGTCGCCCGATAAGGTGTAATCAAGCATCGGAGATAATAAGAAACCGGAATGCGGCAACGGAAAATTTTCACTTTTGAGTAGCAGGAGCAGAGATAAAACCAGCCCTCCACCGCTTGAGTCACCGCCAAGAATGATCTCATCAGGCCGATACCCCTGCGCTAATAGCCACTGCCACGCATATTTGGCATCCATCAAACCGGCGGGAAAGGGATTTTCAGGAGCTAATGAATAGTTGAGCGTGAGGGCATTCACGTTTGCATAATGGACAATATGTCCAACCAGTTTCCGGTGTGTGATGCTTGATCCCTGACTGTTACCTCCGCCATGAAGGTACAGAATAACTTTCCGCTTTTCGGCCTGCGAATGTCGCACCCACTCCGCTGAAATACCCTCTTCATCAATTTCTTCTGTGCTGACATTTTCGGGTAACGGAACATTCTTTGCCCCTTCTTCCCATACTCTTCTTTGCTCATGAAGAGGCGTGTTAAGCACGAAATCTACATTGCTTGCGTAATTCCTGAAAAGTGCGTCTCTTTTGCGCTTAGCTTCAATGCTTAACATGATGTCGCCTCACTGCGAATCGCCAGACTGGAGATCAGTATACAGAAAACGCGTTCGGTTTCAGCACAATACACAATGAACTCTCGTCCATGAAAAGACGCCCACAGACGGTTACCAGACAATCTGGAGGCAAATTTCAGACACAAAAAAACCACCCGTAGGTGGTTTCACGACACTGCTTATTGCTTTGATTATTCTGCTTTTCCCATGGTACCCGGAGCGGGACTTGAACCCGCACAGCGCGAACGCCGAGGGATTTTAAATCCCTTGTGTCTACCGATTCCACCATCCGGGCTCGGGAAGAAAGTGGAGGCGCGTTCCGGAGTCGAACCGGACTAGACGGATTTGCAATCCGCTACATAACCGCTTTGCTAACGCGCCTTAAATCTTTGTCTTGCGACTGACACCCGCAACTGCCGATGTCTTAATCTGGAGCGGGAAACGAGACTCGAACTCGCGACCCCGACCTTGGCAAGGTCGTGCTCTACCAACTGAGCTATTCCCGCATCATCAAGCAAATCGTTAATCACTTGATTTTACTATCGTCTGGCAATCTGCGCTGCCGTTCGATGCGTTGCATTCTACTTACCTGACGCAATGAGTCAACGATATTTTTCGCCACTTACGCTCGTTTGCTGAAATTTACGGCGAAACGATCACTGTTCAAGCAAATCCCCACGCGCGGCGTTCAAATACTGGAACATTGACCACAGCGTCAGGACCGCAGCGACGAAGAACAGTGCAATCCCCGCGTACTCCACCCAGATATTCGGACGCCACAGCAGCCAGGCCAGCGCTGCCATTTGCGAGGTGGTTTTGACTTTGCCGATCCAGGAGACCGCCACGCTGCTGCGCTTACCCAGTTCCGCCATCCATTCACGCAGCGCGGAAATGATGATTTCACGTGCAATCATCGTGGCCGCGGGCAGCGTCACCCACCAACTGTGATAGTGCTCGGTCACCAGTACCATCGCAATTGCCACCAGCACTTTATCCGCAACCGGGTCGAGAAACGCACCAAAGCGCGTACTCTGGTTCCAGCGACGCGCCAGAAAACCGTCAAACCAGTCGGTCACCGCAGCGATACAGAAGATCAGCGCAGCAACGAACGGCGCCCAGGTGAATGGCAGATAAAACACCACGACAAAGAATGGGATAAGTATGACGCGAAACAGCGTAAGCAACGTTGGAATATTAAATTGCATAGTGACGGGTAACTATCTGTTGTCAGAGAATTTACCCCTATGTTGCTACAGCGGACTCAATGTTTCAACGACCAGAAGATCTTTTCTGCCAGTCCTTGCGAAATACCCGGCACTTTTGCAATTTCTTCAACGCTGGCGTTACGTAATCCTTGCAAACCACCCATATATTTCAACAACATTTGGCGACGCTTCGGTCCAACGCCTTCGATGGTCTCCAGCGTACTGGTGTTTTTCACTTTCGCCCGTTTTTTACGGTGGCCGCCAATGGCATGATCGTGGGACTCATCGCGGATATGCTGAATCACATGCAATGCCGGCGAATCCGGCGGCAAGCTAAATCCCTCACCTTCCGGTTCAAAGAACAGCGTTTCCAGACCGGCTTTACGGTCAGCGCCTTTTGCAACACCTAACAGCAGAGGGTGGTTTTTATCCCAGGGGACATCCAGCTCGGCGAAAACGGCCTTCGCCTGCCCCAGTTGCCCTTTTCCGCCGTCGATCAGGATCACATCCGGAATCTTACTTTCTTCGATGGCTTTACCATAACGGCGACGCAGTACCTGATTCATTGCCGCATAGTCATCGCCCGGCGTGATACCGGTGATATTGTAGCGACGGTATTCCGCACGCAGCGGCCCGTTCGCATCAAAGACCACGCACGATGCCACCGTCTGTTCGCCCATCGTGTGGCTGATGTCAAAACATTCCATCCGTTTTACAGCTGGCAGCTTCAGCACGGTTGCCAGCGCCGTCAACCGTTGGGTAATGGTCGACTGCTGAGAGAGTTTCGTGGTCAGCGCCGTGGCGGCATTGGTCCGCGCCAGTTTCAAATAACGTGCGCGATCGCCGCGGGGTTTGGTCTGCACATTAATACGACGCCCTGCCAGTTCAGAAAGCGAATCGGCCAGCAGCGTTTTGTCGTGCAGATTGAAATCCAGCAGGATCTCGCCAGGCAACGTGCGCATCTGGCTGCCCTGGAGGTAGAATTGCCCGACGAAGGTTTCTACCACTTCGCCCAGTTCAGTCCCTCCCGGCACTTTCGGGAAATAACTGCGGCTGCCCAGCACTTTCCCCTGGCGGATAAAGAGCACATGGACACAGGCCATCCCGGCATCAAACGCAACGCCGATCACGTCCAGATCGTCCCCCGCGTTGGAAACGAACTGTTTCTCCGTCACCCGGCGCACGGCCTGGATCTGATCGCGTATACGCGCAGCCTCTTCGAACGCCAGATTTTGACTGGCTTTCTCCATCCGCGCGATCAGTTGAGTTAAGACCTGGTCATCTTTACCGGATAAAAACAACCGAACATAGTCAACCTGCTGCGCATACTCTTCTTCACTCACCAGGCCTTCGACGCAGGGCCCCAGGCAACGGCCGATCTGGTATTGCAGACAAGGGCGCGAGCGATTGCGATAAACGCTGTTTTCACACTGACGGATCGGGAAAATTTTCTGTAACAGCGCCAGCGTTTCACGGACGGCATAGCCGTTGGGAAACGGGCCAAAGTATTCGCCTCGGGTATGTTTCGCGCCACGGTGCATAGCCAGCCGGGGATGCGTATCCGCGCTGAGAAAAATAAAGGGATAGGATTTGTCATCACGTAACAGCACGTTGTAACGCGGCTGATACAGCTTGATATAGTTGTGCTCGAGCAGCAACGCTTCCGTTTCGGTGTGCGTCACCGTCACATCGATTTGCTGAATGAGCGCAACCAGCGCTTCGGTCTTACGCGAAGCCAGGTTGCTGCGGAAATAGCTGGAAAGCCGTTTTTTCAGGTCTTTCGCTTTACCCACATAGATAACCGTACCACCGGCATCATACATACGATAAACGCCGGGTTGACTGGTTACGGTTTTTAGGAACGCTTTCGCGTCAAACTGATCGCTCACTGGCTTGTTAACGTCTCCGCATTACACAGGCCATGGCGAATTGCCAGGTGAGTCAGCTCTACATCACCATGAATGTTTAGTTTACTGAACATACGATAGCGATAGCTGTTCACCGTTTTAGGGCTGAGATTCAACTGCTCGGAAATCTCATTCACCTTCTGACCTTTAGTGATCATCAGCATAATCTGCAATTCGCGCTCAGACAAACTGGCAAACGGGGTTTCCGTTTTTTCGGGTTCAATCTGGCTTAATGCCATTTGCTGGGCGATGTCAGAAGCAATGTAGCGCTGCCCGGAATAAACCGAGCGGATGGCACTTACCACTTCCTGAGGCGCAGCGCCCTTACTCAGGTAACCTGCGGCTCCGGCCTGCATCACTTTTGCCGGCAACGGGTTTTCCGTGTGAACGGTCAACATAATCACTTTAATATCGGCAGTTGAACGCGCAATTTTGCGCGTGGCTTCAAGGCCACCAATACCGGGCATGTTCATGTCCATCAACACGACGTCGACGGTGTTGGCGCGACACCATTTAACGGCATCCTCACCGCAACCTGCTTCACCGACAACTTTTATACCCTTTATATCTTCAAGAATGCGTCGTATCCCTGCGCGCACCAGTTCGTGGTCATCAACAAGAAGAACGTTGATCAAAGGAATATCTCCAGAATAGGGATAACGCTACTGATAGTGGATCGCCACTATATTAGCGGGTTTTATCTCAACTTTAAAACGTAAAAAACGTCCGGTAACCGATTTTGCTCTCGTTTTCGGAAATTAGTCTGTACGCTTTGTGGAAACTTAGGCTAAGAACAGCCAGTTACACGCACTATTTTCGGGAACGAGGTTTCACAATAGTGACAAAAGCTCGCTTTCTCTCGCCTAAATGCTAAATAGACAGGTAAGTTTGTAACAATAATTAACGAGTAAAATACTCGGAATAAACAATAAATGAGGAAAATATAGACTTCTTATGTTGTTGTTTAATTTAACTCCGCTGGTGTGATTTCCGATCGAAAAACAACCACTGCTATTTTTCCCTCAGCTTATGGTATACTCCGCGGCCTTAACATTTATCATCGCAAATTTTTACTGAAACATTACGAGGAAAATAAATGAGTACGCCTGATTTTTCCACTGCCGAGAATAATCAAGAACTGGCTAATGAAGTCACCTGCCTGAAGGCGCTGTTAACGCTGATGCTGCAAGCCATGGGCCAGGCCGATGCGGGCCGCGTGATTCTTAAAATGGAAAAACAGATCGCGCTGGTCGAAGACGACGCGCAGGCTGCAGTATTTTCCAGCACTGTTAAGCAAATTAAACAAGCTTACCGTCAGTAAAGAAAAACCGGCTGAGAGCAATGCTTTCAGCCGGTTTATCGTCTGCCACGCAGAACGTTTATTGTTTCAGATAAGCCCGGTCGCCGCGGCATAGCACGCAATCTGCGTCTTATTCGGCGCGTTAAACTTCTTCTGCATATTCTTCTGGTGAAAGTTAACGGTATTTTCTGATATCGACAGAATCATCGCAATTTCAGCTGAAGTCTTCCCTTCCGCCGTCCATTTCAGAATCTCTTTTTCTCGTTTGCTAAAGCGCATTTCCGGCGCCATCACCATTTCATCTTCGAGTCGGGAAAGTGCCGTTAAGCTTTCGCGCACCAGCAACTGCAGTTTCAATTCGACTTCATCGCCCGCAAACGGCGTATTACGCAGGCTTGACCGTGAGACCGAGAGAAAGCCTAATGCGCGATTTGGCAGCATGAGACATTGCGTGACGCCTTTGCGTAATCCGTGTGAACGAGCAGCATCCCACATCGTCTGCGCGTCACTGAATAATGCGTCATTCCAGGGCAGATGTCCCTGGATGAAGTTTTCCGGCTTCAGCACAGGATCAATCGCGAAATAGTTTTCCGCCTGATATTGCGAAACCCACGCATCGGGATAAGTGGTATGAAGGGAAATTTTAGGACGCGTGAACGGAACCGGATGCCTGACACACAGCGCGTAATAATCAAATTCCAGCAATAGTGTCTGCTGCTGTAATTCGCTGTAGACGTCTTCTGCGCAAGTCATTTCGTGAAAGCGTAACAGCATCGTCCGTCGCCAGGTAAAGAAATCTAAATCCTGCATACTCAGTATTCGCACCCTTGAGAGTGATAATCATTTTAAATGTGAGAAATAACCTATCACATAAACATACGGTAGATGTATAAAATATCGGTCAGGGAGCAGATTACTTGAGCGTTGTTTCAGTTCGCGTATTTTGTCCAGGGAAATACGTTCATCATCATGCGTCTGGTATTACTATTTATGCATCTCCACTCGGCCGAAATGGGATAATCCCGGACGAGTGGAGAAAACCAATCATTGCAGCAGAAACTTCTCAAGAAACTGACGGGTTCTCGGTTGCTGTGGATTGGCAAATAGCGCTTTGGCTGGCCCCTGTTCCACAATGCGCCCCTGATCCATAAATATCGCCCGGTCCGCAACATCGCGGGCAAAGCTCATTTCATGGGTCACAATCACCATGGTGCGTTTTTCCTGCGCCAGTTGACGGATAGTGCTCAACACCTCGCCCACCAGCTCAGGATCGAGCGCAGACGTCGGTTCATCAAACAGAATCACTTCCGGGCGCATGGCCAGCGCACGGGCAATCGCCACTCGCTGCTGCTGCCCGCCGGATAAGCGCCGCGGGTAGCTGGTCTCTTTCCCGGCCAACCCCACTTTCGCCAGCAGTTCCCGCGCCCGCGCCATCGCCTCTTCTTTGCCCTCGCCTTTCACGATAACCGGACCTTCAATGATATTCTCCAGTACCGTGCGATGGGGAAAGAGATTGAAGCTCTGGAACACGAAGCCCACATGCTGGCGCAACTGGCGAATCAGCGTTCGTTGCTGACCGAGCGATCGCGCCGTATCAATGGTGATATCACCCACGGTGATCGTACCCGCTTCCGGTTGTTCCAGCAGGTTAATACTGCGCAGAAGCGTCGTTTTTCCCGACCCGCTGGGACCGATGATCGCGACCACCTCTCCCGCCTGCACTTGCAGATCGATGCCGTGCAGCACCGTCTGCCCATGAAATTTCTTGACCAGGTTTTTTACGTCGATCGCACTCATTTCGGCTCTCTCTCCTGGCGGTTCAGTTGATTTTCAAAGTAGTTCTGCAATGAAGACAGCACGGTTGCCATGATCCAATAGATCAGCGATGCCGCCAGATACATGGTGAATACCTCCAGCGTGCGCGAGGTGATCAGCTGCGCCTGACGGAACAGTTCTGGCACCTGGATGGTGGCCGCCAGCGACGTGTCTTTCACCAGACTGATAAAACTGTTGCTCAGCGGCGGCAGCGCTACCCTGGCAGCCTGCGGTAAAATGGCGCGACGCATTGTCTGCCACGGCGTCATCCCGATACTGGCAGCCGCTTCCCACTGTCCTTTATCAATCGATGAAATCGCCGCGCGCAGCGTTTCCGCGGCATAGGCCGCCGTATTGAGCGACAGGCCAATCATTGCGGACGGCACCGGATCCAGCTCAATACCAAATTGCGGCAGACCGTAGTAGATCATAAACAGTTGTGCGATAAGCGGCGTACCGCGAAAAATAGAGATATAGAAACGCGCCAGCCAGCGCAGTGGCAGCAGCGGCGACAGGCGCATCAGCGCGAGGATAAATCCCAGCAGCAGGCCGAAGAACATCCCGCCAATACTGAGTTGCAGCGTAAACACAGCCCCTTTGAGCAGATACGGCAGGGAATCAATAACCAGTTGGATACTTTCTTGCATGAGCTTATCCGAAATTACACGTGTGGATGGTAGGCAAACAGCGCAGGCGCCCCACCAGTATGGATAAAGAGAATCGGGCCTTCGTCTTTAAAGCGTTTCTGGCTGATTCCGTCAATCAGTCCGGCCATCGCTTTTCCGGTATAGACGGGGTCGAGAAGGATCCCTTCCAGACGCGCCAACAACTTCACGGCTTCCATCCCCTCTTCATTTGGCGTGCCATAGCCTGGGGCATAGTAGTCATCCCACAACAAAATCTCCGCCGCCGCTGTCAGTTCCAGTTCTCTGGCAACAGCCTGTTGCAGCGCCACCACTTTCGGTTTTTGATCGGCTACGCTGCGTGAAACGGTTACGCCAATCAGATCCACATCCGGCATCAGTTGTTCCAGCCCAACCGCCAGCCCGGCGTGCGTTCCTGCACTGCCAGATGCTACCACCACCGAAGAGAGCTGCACCGCGCCTTCACACTGCTGAGCGATTTCCAGCGCGCTTTCAACATAGCCTAATGCCCCCAACGCGTTTGAACCACCAACCGGTATAATGTAGGGACGAAAGCCCTGCGCTTCGATTCGGGTGGCCAGTTCTTGCAATTGGGCATCCGGTGCATGTAGCGCATCGCACATCTCAACCTGTACGTTGAACAGATCCAGCAGCAGTCGGTTGCCATTGGTGAGATAGTTTTCCGCCGTGGTGCCAATGGGGTTTTCCAGCAGCGCCACGCAGTGCAGTCCCAGCTTCGCGGCGACCGCCGCCGTCTGACGCACGTGGTTAGACTGAATCGCGCCTGCCGTGATCAGCGTATCAGCGCCTTCACGCAGCGCATCTGCGGCCAGGAACTCAAGCTTGCGCAGCTTATTTCCGCCCATCGCCATCGGTGTGACGTCATCGCGTTTGATGAAGATATCCCGTCCCAGGTAGTCAGAAAAGCGCGGCAGGTATTCCAGCGGCGTCGGCGCACCGATAAATTCCAGGCGCGGAAAGCGTGTCAGGTTGTGCAGTGGCATAAAGCCTCCGATTATTCGTTGTTGTGATGTTCTTTTTATTATGCACGTTCAAACGCATGAAATAAAAAAGGCGCTGATTAAAGCGCCTTTTTTTTCATATCGTTTGGACTATTTGGTGATATCCGCGCCAAACCACTTCTCAGAAAGCGCCTTCAGCGAGCCGTCTTTCTGCATTTCAGCAATCGCTGCGTCCACCGCCTTCAGCAGATCTTCATTGCCTTTACGCAGCGCAACGCCTGACTCCTGACGGGAGAAGGCTTCACCGGTGACCGCCAGCGTATCTTTGGTCTTTTTAACCAGATCCAACGCCGCCAGACGATCCACCAGAATGGCGTCGATACGGCCTACGCGCAGATCCTGATATTTCGTCGGGTCATCATCATAAGTCCGGATATCAACGCCCTGGACGTTCTGACGTAACCACTCTTCATAGTTAGTCCCCAGGCCCACGCCCACTTTCTTATCTTTCAGATCGGCTGCGGTTTTAATCGCGCCTTCATTGCCTTTTTTCACCAGCGCCTGGATACCGGAGACGGTATAAGGGGTAGAGAAATCATATTTCTTCTTCCGCTCGTCGGAGATGGTGACCTGATTGATCACCACATCGATGCGTTTAGAATCCAGAGAGGCCAGCATCCCGTCCCATTTGGTCGGTTTCAGCGTGGCTTTCACGCCCAGATGCTTCGCGAGCGCTTCGGCAAATTCCACTTCAAAACCGGTCAATTTACCGTCATCGCCCTGGAAACTGAACGGCGGATAGGTACCTTCCAGCCCCACCAGCAGCGTGCCGCGATCTTTAACCTTCTTCAACAGACCTTCATCTGCAAACGTTTTTGCGCTCATTCCCGCGACAAGCGCCACAGCCATCACGCCCATCAGCGCCTGGCGTCCCAGAAGTGCTAATTTCATATTTACCCCGAATGTTGTTATGAATGCCCGTAGTGTAGAGCGTTTATGGGTAACGACATAAATCACTCTGCTACATCTTATTCATTTTTAATATATATCAGAAGTCATCCGGAGGGAGGAATTCTGTTGCGGTTCGGGGCGAGCATGCGCTTTATATTGGGCGTACTTACGCAGTGCGATGCGATAGTTGTTGGTGCTGGTCTCCGGCAGCCACGGCGCCAGGTTTTCATCAAGATAACCGTCCTGGAGTAGATCGTGAGAAATTTTCTGCTCGCTGAGATGGTTACCGAGACGGCGCAAACGGACAACATACTCGCGTACGGTTCCGTGGCTCATTTCGGTCTGTTCAAACAGGAATTGTTTAAAACCAATGATGTCGAAGAAATCGCTCTGCGTTTTGCAGTGCAGATCGCCGCAGAAACGGCATAGCGCCACCCACTCTTTCTGCTCCTGCTGCCAGGCGGCTTCATCCATGAGCGTATCGAGGCGGGAAATGGCGATTTTATTGACGATCTGCCCTTTGCGCACCAGCGTGATGCGATCCAGTAACTTGTGGCAATGGGCGCAATGCGTCTGGCTGTGTTTAAAGTCTTTGAGGTAGCGGCTTAGAGGCCGTCTTTTTGATTGCTGCACCGTCATGAGAACTCCTGGTAGTCAATACGTTGTGCGGCATTTTTCAGCGCCGACAACGTCGTTCGCTATAACTTACCCAGCTTCGTGCGTAACCGTTTTATGGCCTGACTGTGCAACTGGCTGACCCGTGACTCTCCGACTTCCAGAACCGCGCCAATCTCTTTGAGATTGAGTTCTTCCTGGTAATAGAGCGTGAGCACCAGTTGTTCGCGTTCCGGAAGGGCTTCAATGGCATCCATCACGCGCTGGCGCAAATTGCTCTCAAGGAGCTGTTGTAACGGGTTTTCCTGCTGGTGTTCTTCTGTCACCAGCTCGATACTATCGCCATGCTCTTCCCGCCACTCGTCATAGGAGAAGAGTTGGCTGTTGTTGGTATCAAGCAACATCTGACGATATTCTTCTACAGGAATCGCCAGCCGCTCCGCCACCTCAGTTTCCGTCGCGTTGCGCCCTAATTCCTGTTCCAGTTGCCCCATCGCCTGTGCCACTTCGCGGGCATTGCGCCGAACGCTACGCGGCACCCAGTCGCGGCTGCGTAGTTCATCCAGCATCGCCCCACGAATACGCTGCACTGCGTAAGTGGTAAATGCCGTTCCTTGCAGAGCGTCATATCGGTCAACTGCATTCAATAACCCGATACCGCCCGCCTGTAGCAGATCGTCCAGTTCTACGCTCGCGGGCAAACGCACCTGCAGGCGCAACGCTTCGTGACGCACCAGCGGTACATAACGCTGCCACAGCGAGTGTTTATCCATTACACCTTCAGCGGTATACAGTGAATTCACGATAAACAGCCCTGCGTTAAATGAGTTATCGGCATGATTATCCGTTTCTGCAGGGGTTTTAATCGGGTGAATAGTGGGTGAAATGAGGGGTTATTTAGGGGTTACCGGTAAAGCCAGAACGAAAAAACCCCGCCGGAGCGGGGTTTGCGCAAGAAGCGTAAATTAACGCAGCAGAGACAGAACGTTCTGCGGAACCTGGTTAGCCTGTGCCAGAACAGAAGTACCTGCTTGTTGCAGGATCTGTGCTTTGGACATGTTGGACACTTCGGTCGCGTAGTCAGCATCTTCGATACGGCTACGTGCAGAAGTCAGGTTGTTAACGGTGTTGCCCAGGTTGGTGATGGTAGAATCGAAACGGTTCTGTACCGCACCCAGGTCAGAACGCAGAGCGTCAACCTGTGCCAGCGCAGCGTCGATCACAGCCAGCGGGTCTTCAGTGCTGGTGCTGGCTTTCGCCACGTCTTCGTTAACCAGTTTAGCGCTACCGTTTTTGTCGGTAGTCAGGTACATGACTTTATCGTCAGCATCGTTAGTCACAACGCCGTCAACGTCAACGTTATAGGTTGCACCGCTTGATTTCAGCGTGCTACCTGTTTTGGTTGCACTGACGTTCTGCAGATCGGTTACTGTAGCGGCTTTGTTGGCGGTTGTTGCGTTAGTGGTCAAAGTTCCACTTTGAGAAGCATACAGTGCTACGTCAGTCTTAACTGTTGCTTTATCTCCATCAACATCTTCACCAGCAACAGTGAAGGTGACGGTTTTTCCATCGACTTTCGCCGTATAGGTACCATTACCAAATTCGTCAGAATCAGCTTTAGCGGTGAATTCCATGCCATCATAAGTGAATTTATCACCAGCTTTTGCACTAGCACCTAATTTTGCCAGCCCCTCAGCACTATCATTTTGGGCTGCAGTGGTTGTATAAATGGTGGAAGCTGTATTACCAACTGTGGCCGTATCAATTAAGCTGCCATCTTTCGCACTAACATACAGTGCCTTACCATCGTTCATTACTGTCTGGGATTTAACATCAACAGTAATTTTGGTTGATTCCGCAGAATAGTCAGCATCACCAGGATTTTTAGTACCATCGCTAACCATAGCGGTGTAGTTATCAGTACCGGTCGCGCCAAATTTAGAAATCAGGTCGCTGGCAGTGGCTTTCTGCGCGCCGTTCACGCGGAAGTCAGACACGCCCAGGCTCTGGGTGTCGATTTTTTTCAGGTCGATGGAGATGGTTTCGCCGTCGTTAGCGCCAACCTGAATTTTCAGGGTGTTGTCCTGAGCCAGTACTTTCACGCCGTTGAACTGAGTCTGACCGGATACGCGGTCGATTTCGCTCAGACGCTGGGTGATTTCGTTCTGAATAGAGGTCAGGTCGCTATCGGAGTTCGTGCCGTTAGTTGCCTGAACAGTCAGTTCACGCACACGCTGCAGGTTGTTGTTGATTTCGTTCAGAGCGCCTTCAGTTGTCTGCGCAATGGAGATACCGTCGTTGGCGTTACGAGAAGCCTGAGTCAGGCCCTTAATGTTAGAGGTGAAGCGGTTAGCAATCGCCTGACCCGCAGCATCGTCTTTCGCGCTGTTGATACGCAGACCGGAAGACAGACGCTCAATAGCAGAACTCAGGGTAGACTGAGATTTGTTCAGGTTGTTCTGGGTCAACAGCGACAGGCTGTTTGTATTAATGACTTGTGCCATGATCTTTTCCTTATCAATTACAACTTGATGTTATTGGGCTGTTGCCCACGGTTTCTCACCGTAACCCTTGTATCGGCACCTGAATTTCGAACTTTAGAGAATTTTGAGTTTCCCAATCATTTTTTCTTAGCCATTGAAATACCCTCTTTATACGCCATTATTCCGGGCATTATTTTTCGAAAACTATTATTAAACTTTGCCCCGGGATTGCCGATAACGCGTTTAACTACTGTTTGCAATCAAAAGGAATAAGGCATGGCTTCGTTTACATCATTGGGCGTAGGCTCAAACTTACCACTGGACACATTGCTGACGAACCTGACCACTGCAGAAAAAAAACGCTTAACGCCTATTACACAGCAACAGAGCGCAAATACCGCGCGATTAACGGCTTATGGCACGCTTAAAAGCGCACTGGAAAAGTTTCAGACCGCCAACACCACTTTGAACAGTGCCGATCTTTTTAAGAGCACAACCATTACCAGCAGCACGGAAGATTTAACCGCGACGACGACTGCGGGCGCAGCAGCAGGAACTTATACCGTCAGCGTGACCAAACTGGCGCAGGCGCAGTCACTTAGTACCACAGTAGACATCAGTTCCACGAAAGATGCGCTGGGTGATACCTCTTCTGACACTCGCACCATCAAAATTGAACAAGCCGGGCGCAAAGAGCCGCTGGAAATTAAACTGTCTAAAGACCAGACGTCTCTGGAAGGTATTCGCGATGCCATTAACGATGCCGATAGTGGTATTTCGGCCAGTATCGTCAAAGTAAAAGAAGGTGATTATCAGTTAGTTCTCACTGCCGACTCTGGCACTGAGAACACGATGACAATTTCGGTTGAAGGCGACAGCAAACTTAACGATTTATTAGCCTATGACAGCACCGCTGGCAGCGGGAATATGAAACAGCTGGTTAGCGCGCAAAATGCGCAACTTACCGTTAATGGCATCGAGATTGAGCGTCCCAGTAATACGATTACCGATGCGCCGCAGGGCGTCACGCTGAATCTGACCAAAGAAGTCACCGACGCACGCCTGACGGTCACCAAAGACAATAGCAAAGCGACTGATGCGATTAAAGGCTGGGTGGATGCCTATAACTCCTTGCTTGACACCTTCTCATCACTGACCAAGTACACTGAGGTGGATCCTGGAGCAGAAGAACAGGATCAAAATAACGGTGCGCTGCTCGGGGATAGCGTTGTGCGTACTATTCAGACGGGTATTCGCGCTCAGTTTTCTAATGCCGGCAGCACCGGAGCCTTTAAAACCCTGAACGAAATTGGCATCACATCCGACGGCACAACCGGGAAATTAAAAATCGACGATGCCAAACTGAAAAAAGCGCTGGATGAAAATACCGCTGGTACACGCGAATTACTGGTCGGTGATGGTAAAGAAACCGGAATCACCAGCAAAATTGCAGAGCAAGTTAAAGGTTACCTGGCCGACGACGGCATTATTGATAGTGCACAAGACAACATTAACGCCACACTGAAAAAGCTGACCAAGCAATATCTGGCCGTCAGCACCAGTATCGACGATACCATTGCGCGGTATAAGGCTCAATTTACGCAACTGGATACCATGATGAGCAAGTTGAATAACACCAGTAGCTACCTGAACCAGCAATTTACTGCGATGACCAGTTCCTGATAACCAGAGGTAAACATGTATACCGCGAGCGGTACCAAAGCTTATGCGCAAATCAGCGTGGAAAGCGGCGTGATGAGTGCGAGTCCGCACCAGTTGATCGAAATGTTGTTTGATGGCGCAAACAGCGCCCTGGTGCGCGCTCGCCTGTTTTTAGAGCAAGGTGATATTACCGCCAAAGGGGAAGCATTGAGTAAGGCTATCAATATCATTGATAATGGTCTGAAAGCGGGACTGGATCAGGAGAATGGCGGCGAACTCGCCGACCATCTCTCTTCGCTGTATGACTATATGATCCGTCGTTTATTACTTGCTAATTTACGCAATGACAGTCAAGCCATTGAAGAAGTGGAAGGGTTACTCGGCAACATTGCGGAAGCCTGGAAACAGATCTCACCGAAAGCATCTTCCCAGGAGTCTCGTTAATGACCTCAGCCGTGGAGTTTATCAACCGTTGGCAGCGCATTGCGCTGCTCAGTCAGTCGCTGCTCGAACTTGCGCAGCGGGGTGAATGGGACCTTTTACTGGAACAGGAAGTCACCTATCTGCAAAGTATTGAAGCGGTCGTTGAAACGCAAACTCCACCGGGCATGACACGCAGCATTCAGGATATCGTGGCCAGTTATATCAAACAGACGCTGGATAACGAAGAATGCCTGAAAGGTTTACTGCGCCAACGGCTCGATGAGCTTAGTGGTCTGATAGGCCAGTCAACGCGTCAGCAGTCGCTCAACAATGCTTATGGTCGACTTTCTGGCATGCTGCTGGTACCCGACGCTCCCCCTGCTCCACAATAATTCCCGCTACGTTAGCAAAAATCTTCCATACTCCAGAGGTCGTCTACAAGACTTCTGGAGCTCGGAAGATGAAAAACCCCACGTTACTGCAGTTCTTCCACTGGTATTACCCTGAAGGTGGCAAACTCTGGCAAGAGGTGACAGAGCGCGCAGACAGCCTCAATGATATCGGTATCAACATGGTCTGGTTGCCGCCCGCCTATAAAGGCGCGTCAGGCGGCTATTCCGTCGGCTATGACTCTTACGATCTGTTTGATCTCGGCGAGTTTGACCAAAAAGGCTCCCTTGCCACCAAATATGGTGATAAGGCGCAGCTTCTTACGGCTATCGACGCGCTGAAGAAAAACGACATCGCGGTGCTACTCGACGTGGTGGTGAATCACAAAATGGGGGCGGACGAAAAAGAGCCCCTGCGCGTACAGCGGGTCAACGAAGACGATCGCACGCAGATTGCCGATGAGATCATCGAATGCGAAGCCTGGACGCGTTACACCTTCCCGGCGCGAGGCGGTCAGTACTCGCAGTTCATCTGGGATTTCAAATGCTTCAGCGGCATCGACCACATCGAAAACCCTGACGAAGACGGCATTTTTAAAATCGTCAACGACTATACCGGCGAGGGCTGGAACGACCAGGTCGACGATGAAATGGGCAATTTCGATTACCTGATGGGCGAAAACATCGACTTTCGTAATCACGCCGTCACCGAAGAGATTAAATACTGGGCGCGCTGGGTGATGGAACAAACGCAGTGTGATGGCTTTCGTCTCGATGCGGTAAAGCACATTCCGGCCTGGTTCTATAAAGAGTGGATTGAACACGTTCAGGAGGTGGCACCGAAGCCGCTGTTTATCGTTGCCGAATACTGGTCGCACGAAGTGGATAAGCTGCAAACCTATATCGACCAGGTGGAAGGCAAAACGATGCTGTTCGACGCCCCGTTACAGCTCAATTTTCATGAAGCGTCGCGTCAGGGACGTGATTACGACATGAGCCAGATCTTCAGCGGCACGCTGGTAGAAGCCGATCCGTTTCACGCCGTGACGCTGGTCGCCAACCATGACACCCAGCCGTTGCAGGCGCTGGAAGCCCCCGTTGAAGCATGGTTCAAACCGCTGGCCTACGCGCTCATCCTGCTGCGGGAAAATGGCGTACCGTCGATTTTCTATCCAGATCTCTATGGCGCGCACTATGAAGATACCGGAGGCGACGGAGAAACCTATACCATCGACATGCCTGTCATCGAGCAACTCGCCGAACTCATTCTTGCCCGCCAGCGTTTCGCCCACGGCATTCAGACGCTTTGGTTTGATCACCCCAACTGCATTGCTTTCAGCCGTAGCGGAACGGACGACGATCCCGGATGCGTGGTGGTGTTATCCAATGGCGACGACGGTGAAAAAACGCTTATGCTGGGTGAAAACTACGGCAATAAAACCTGGCGC
Organism: Citrobacter sp. RHB20-C16; assembly: GCF_013890155.1. Lineage (NCBI taxonomy): Bacteria > Pseudomonadati > Pseudomonadota > Gammaproteobacteria > Enterobacterales > Enterobacteriaceae > Citrobacter > Citrobacter sp. RHB20-C16. The sequence continues at coordinate 2,934,825 of NZ_CP057630.1, forward strand.
GACTATCTGGGAAACCGCGAGGAGATCGTCATCACTGACGAAAATGGCGGGGCTACGTTTTACTGCAATGGCGGCAGCGTCAGCGTATGGGTCATTGAAGAGGTGATCTGATGAAGCGCCCCGACAGGGAAAAGTGTCGGGGACAATTGATTACGGTAATGGCGTTGGCAGCGGGGATTTCTCCAGCGCGGCGGCACACTCCACCGTTGGACGGTCCACGCGTTGCAGGGTCATCCCGTCATATTCCAGGGTGTTCCCTTCCCGCTCGATCTCATAAAGTTCACGTTTGACCGTCACGTTGGTTAAGTCACCGGACAACATCGTTAGCTTACCCGGCAGCGCAATAACCCTCTGCCACTGGCGACAATCGAGCGTATCGCCCTCTTTGGTCACCACCAGACTGGCAATAGCTTCCGGGCTCACCAGTTTGCGCTGCGGCCCGTTAGTCTGCCAGTACCCTTCCAGCCCGGCGGGCGCAGGCGTTTTGACCACATCATTGTAGTTTTCCACCTCGGCGCATCCCGCTAACATCAGTAACGCCCCAACGATTGCACATTTTTTCATCATTCATCCTGCATGCGAAGAAAAGAGGATTGTGGCATTAAAGGCCTGCGGTCGCCAGCCTTTCGCGGTGCCAGCAGAACTTTGATCCATTTGGGATTACCGCTTAATAGTACCAGGCAAAATTGCCGCCGTGGTGTACTATCCGCTTTCTTGTTTCACACCTTCTGAGTTCAGAGGCAAAACACATGTCATGGCAACAATTCAAACAAGCCTGGTTAGTTAAATTCTGGGCGCCCATCCCTGCGGTCATCGCAGCGGGTATTCTCTCTACGTATTATTTTGGCATCACTGGCACCTTCTGGGCCGTCACGGGTGAATTTACCCGCTGGGGCGGACAAATCCTGCAACTGTTTGGCGTCCATGCGGAAGAATGGGGCTACTACAAGCTGATCCACCTGGAAGGCACCCCGCTCACTCGCATCGACGGGATGATGATCCTCGGTATGTTCGGCGGTTGCTTCGCGGCAGCGTTGTGGGCCAACAACGTCAAACTACGCATGCCGCGCAGTCGCATCCGCATCATGCAGGCGGTGCTGGGCGGGATCATCGCCGGGTTCGGCGCGCGTATGGCGATGGGCTGCAACCTGGCGGCATTCTTTACTGGTATTCCTCAATTCTCTCTGCACGCCTGGTTCTTTGCCCTGGCAACCGCCATCGGTTCCTGGTTTGGCGCACGTTTTACCCTGCTGCCAATATTCCGCATTCCGGTCAACATGCAGAAAGTCTCCGCTGCGTCGCCGTTGACGCAGAAACCGGATCAGGCGCGCCGTCGTTTCCGCCTCGGCATGCTGGTGTTTATCGGCATGATTGGCTGGGCGCTACTGACCGCCATGAACCAGCCGAAGCTGGGTCTGGCGATGCTGTTCGGCGTGGGTTTTGGTCTGCTGATCGAGCGCGCGCAAATCTGCTTCACCTCCGCCTTCCGCGATCTGTGGATCACCGGACGCACCCATATGGCAAAGGCGATCATCTTCGGGATGGGCGTCAGCGCAATCGGTATTTTCAGCTACGTACAACTGGGCGTGGAAGCCAAAATCATGTGGGCGGGCCCAAATGCAGTAATCGGCGGGCTGTTGTTTGGTTTTGGTATCGTGCTGGCGGGCGGGTGTGAAACCGGCTGGATGTACCGCGCGGTGGAAGGCCAGGTACACTACTGGTGGGTGGGTCTCGGTAACGTCATCGGCTCAACGATTCTGGCCTACTACTGGGATGACTTCGCCCCTGCGCTGGCCACCAACTGGGATAAAATTAACCTGCTCAATACCTTCGGTCCGCTCGGCGGCCTGCTGGTAACCTATCTGCTGCTGTTTGCCGCCCTGATGTTAATCATCGGCTGGGAAAAACATTTCTTCCGTCGTGCCGGGCTGACCCCTGCTAAGGAATCCGCATGAAAAACATTGTTCCTGATTATCGCCTTGATATGGTCGGCGAGCCCTGCCCTTACCCTGCCGTCGCGACGCTGGAAGCGATGCCGCAGTTGAAGAAAGGGGAAATTCTGGAAGTGGTCAGCGACTGTCCGCAGTCCATCAATAACATTCCGCTGGATGCGCGCAACCATGGCTATACCGTGCTCGATATTCAGCAAGATGGGCCGACAATTCGTTATTTGATTCAGAAGTAACTGTTTGCCGGAAGGCAACGGCCCCTTATCCGGTCTACAGGGAATCACAGGCCGGATAAGCGCCAACGCCATCCGGCACTCAAACCTACACCTGCATGGACATCACTTCCTGATAGGCCGACACCAGTTTGTTGCGCACCTGAATTCCCATCTGCATGGAAACTGAGGCTTTTTGCATATCGGTCATCACATCGTTGAGCGCAATCCCCGGCTCACCCAGCGTGAATTTTTCCGCCTGTACGCGGGCAGCAGTTTGCGTATCGCTGATGCGGTCCAGCGCCGCGTGCAATTGACCGGCAAAACTCACGGTCGGTTGCGGCAGTGTCTCCTGCGCCCTGGCGCTCATCGCCGTCGCCTGGAGCTGGCTGATAACCCCTTCAATCCCCTGAATCGCTGACATGATAATCCTCTGGATGGTTTTCTACGCAGCAGAGATTACCAGTTTGTCAATAAGATAAAGGCGCTAAATAACGATAAAAAACCCCGGTTTTTGCCGCATAGAAAAAAACGAAACCGCAAATAATGAGACCGTCAATTTTTCGATTTTGCTGACCCGGGAGTGAGTCTTGTTCCACTTTGCAAATAAAGCCGTCCACGAGCAGTCACGAGGTGCGAGATGAACGCGACTGCATCGGCTGCAACCCAATCTAAACCTCTCGAGTGGCTTAATCGCCTGCGTGCGAATCCCAAAATTCCTCTGATTGTGGCAGGCTCTGCGGCCGTCGCCATTATTGTGGCGATGGTGTTGTGGGCTAAAGCGCCTGATTATCGTACGTTATTCAGCAATTTATCCGATCAGGATGGCGGCGCGATCGTCACCCAGTTGACCCAGATGAACATCCCGTACCGCTTCTCGGAAGGCAGTGGCGCGATTGAAGTTCCCGCCGACAAAGTCCATGAACTGCGCCTGCGTCTTGCCCAACAAGGACTGCCGAAAGGGGGGGCGGTGGGCTTTGAGCTGTTGGATCAGGAAAAGTTCGGCATCAGCCAGTTTAGCGAGCAGGTTAACTACCAGCGTGCGCTGGAAGGCGAACTGGCACGCACCATCGAAACCCTTGGCCCGGTTAAGCGCGCCCGCGTACATCTGGCAATGCCCAAGCCGTCTCTGTTCGTGCGTGAACAGAAATCCCCTTCAGCCTCGGTGACCGTCAATCTGGAACCGGGGCGTGCGCTGGATGAAGGTCAAATCACTGCGGTCGTGCATCTGGTTTCCAGCGCGGTAGCCGGTCTGCCGCCGGGCAACGTGACGCTGGTCGATCAGGCCGGTCATCTGCTCACGCAGTCGAATACCAGCAGTCGCGATCTGAACGACGCACAGCTGAAATACGCCAGCGACGTGGAAGGCCGTGTCCAGCGCCGTATCGAATCGATCCTGTCACCGATTGTCGGTAACGGGAATGTCCACGCGCAGGTCACCGCGCAGCTGGATTTCGCCAATAAAGAGCAGACAGAAGAACAGTATCGGCCAAACGGCGATGCCTCTCAGGCCGTACTGCGTTCGCGTCAACTGAATGAAAGCGAGCAAATTGGCTCCGGTCTGCCAGGTGGCGTACCGGGTGCCCTCTCTAACCAGCCTGCGCCAGCCAATACGGCGCCGATCACCACGCCGCCAGCGAATCAGCAAAATGCGCAGAATGCACAAAATGGACAGAACGCGCAGCAGCAGACGGCCACCAGCGCCAGTGCTGGTCCACGTAATACCCAACGCAACGAAACCAGCAACTATGAAGTTGACCGCACCATTCGCCACACAAAAATGAACGTCGGCGATATACAGCGACTCTCCGTCGCCGTGGTCGTGAACTACAAAACGTTGCCGGATGGCAAGCCACTGCCGCTCACTGCCGATCAAATGAAGCAGATTGAAGATTTGACCCGTGAAGCAATGGGCTTCTCGGACAAGCGCGGCGATACCCTGAACGTGGTCAACTCACCGTTCAGCGCTACCGATGACAACGCTGGCGAACTGCCGTTCTGGAAACAGCCGTTGTTTATCGAACAGTTGATCTCGGCCGGACGTTGGTTGCTGGTGCTGTTGGTGGCATGGATCCTGTGGCGCAAAGCGATTCGTCCGCAGTTGACCCGTCGCGCTGAAGAGGCGAAAGCCGCGCAGGAACGCGAGCAACTCCGTCAGGAGACCGAAGAAGCCGTTGAGGTTCGCCTCAGTAAAGATGAGCAGACTCAGCAGCGTCGGGCAAATCAGCGCCTGGGCGCCGAAGTGATGAGCCAGCGCATTCGCGAAATGTCAGATAACGATCCGCGCGTCGTGGCGCTGGTCATTCGCCAGTGGATGAATAACGATCATGAGTAATGCTCTTTCCGGTACCGATAAAAGCGTCATCCTGTTGATGACCATTGGCGAAGATCGCGCGGCGGAAGTGTTCAAACACCTCTCCCAGCGCGAAGTGCAGACCCTGAGCGCCGCCATGGCGAACGTCCGCCAGATCTCCAACAAACAGCTGACCGACGTGCTGGCGGAGTTTGAGCAGGAAGCCGAGCAGTTCGCCGCCCTGAACATCAATGCCAACGAATATCTGCGTTCGGTACTGGTGAAGGCGCTGGGCGAAGAGCGAGCCTCCAGCCTGCTGGAAGATATTCTTGAAACCCGTGATACCGCCAGCGGCATTGAAACGCTCAACTTTATGGAGCCGCAAAGCGCCGCCGACCTTATCCGCGACGAACACCCGCAGATTATCGCCACCATCCTCGTGCACCTCAAACGCGGTCAGGCGGCGGATATCCTGGCGCTGTTCGACGAACGTCTGCGTCACGATGTCATGCTGCGTATCGCCACCTTCGGCGGCGTACAGCCTGCCGCGCTGGCGGAACTGACCGAAGTGCTCAACGGCCTGCTCGACGGTCAGAACCTCAAGCGCAGCAAAATGGGCGGCGTGAGAACGGCGGCAGAAATTATCAACCTGATGAAAACGCAGCAAGAAGAAGCGGTTATTACCGCTGTGCGCGAATTCGACGGCGAGCTGGCACAAAAAATTATCGACGAGATGTTCCTGTTCGAAAACCTGGTCGATGTGGACGACCGCAGCATCCAGCGTTTACTACAGGAAGTGGATTCCGAGTCGCTGCTGATCGCCCTGAAAGGCGCGGAACAGCCGCTGCGCGAGAAGTTCCTGCGCAATATGTCGCAACGTGCGGCAGATATCCTGCGCGACGACCTCGCCAACCGTGGCCCGGTGCGTTTGTCGCAAGTGGAAAACGAGCAGAAGGCCATTCTGTTGATTGTGCGTCGTCTGGCCGAGACCGGCGAGATGATGATTGGCAGCGGCGAGGATACTTATGTCTAACGAGCTGCCGTGGAAAATCTGGACCCCGGACGATCTCGCGCCGCCGCTGGCTGAATTTGTGCCCATGGAGCACGACGATGACCCCGTGTCTGAAGAGGACGAACCCGAGATCAGTGCGGAACAACAGCTTGAGCAACAGTTAGCCCAGCTGAAAATTCAGGCCCACGAGCAAGGTTACAACGCGGGACTGGCGGAAGGACGTAAGTCCGGTCATGAACAAGGCTATCAGGAAGGGTTGGCACAAGGGCTTGAACAGGGCCAGGTGCAGGCGCGCACCCAGCAGGCCCCGCTTCATGCGCGGATGCAACAACTGGTCAGCGAATTCCAGCACACGCTGGACGCGCTGGACAGCGTGATCGCTTCGCGTCTGATGCAGATGGCGCTGGAAGCCGCGCGTCAGGTCATTGGTCAGACGCCCGCGGTAGATAATTCCGCCTTAATCAAGCAGATCCAACAGCTCTTACAACAGGAGCCCCTGTTCAGCGGCAAACCGCAGCTGCGCGTCCATCCGGATGATTTACAGCGCGTTGAAGAGATGCTCGGTGCCACCCTCAGCCTGCACGGCTGGCGTTTGCGTGGCGATCCGACCCTGCACCATGGCGGCTGCAAAGTTTCTGCGGATGAAGGCGATCTCGACGCCAGCGTGGCGACCCGCTGGCAAGAACTGTGTCGTCTGGCCGCGCCGGGAGTGATCTGATGACCTCACGCCTGACTCGCTGGTTGACAACGCTGGATAATTTCGAAGCCAAAATGGCGCAGCTTCCGGCCGTTCGTCGTTACGGACGACTGACCCGCGCCACCGGCCTGGTTCTGGAGGCCACCGGGTTGCAGTTGCCGCTCGGCGCGACCTGCGTGATTGAACGCCAGGACGGAACGGAAACCCGCGAAGTGGAAAGTGAAGTGGTGGGCTTTAACGGTCAGCGCCTGTTTCTGATGCCGCTCGAAGAGGTCGAAGGCATTCTGCCCGGCGCGCGTGTCTACGCCAAAAACATCGCCGGTGAAGGGTTGCAAAGCGGTAAACAGTTGCCGCTGGGTCCGGCGCTGTTAGGTCGCGTGCTCGACGGCAGCGGCAAACCGCTTGACGGCCTTCCCTCCCCCGACACCACGGAAACCGGAGCGCTGATTACCCAGCCGTTTAACCCGTTGCAACGTACGCCGATTGAGCATGTGCTGGATACCGGCGTGCGCCCGATCAACGCCCTGTTAACCGTCGGTCGCGGCCAGCGTATGGGGCTGTTCGCCGGTTCCGGCGTCGGGAAAAGCGTGCTGCTTGGCATGATGGCGCGCTATACCCGCGCCGACGTCATCGTCGTTGGACTGATTGGCGAACGTGGTCGCGAAGTGAAGGATTTCATCGAAAACATTCTCGGTGCCGACGGACGCGCGCGTTCGGTCGTGATCGCCGCACCGGCGGACGTGTCGCCCTTACTGCGCATGCAGGGTGCCGCTTATGCCACCCGTATCGCCGAAGATTTCCGCGATCGCGGTCAGCACGTGCTGCTGATCATGGATTCCCTGACCCGTTATGCCATGGCCCAGCGTGAAATCGCGCTGGCGATCGGTGAACCACCGGCCACCAAAGGCTATCCGCCGTCGGTCTTCGCCAAACTTCCGGCGCTGGTTGAACGCGCAGGTAACGGGATCCACGGCGGCGGTTCCATCACCGCCTTTTATACGGTACTGACCGAAGGCGACGATCAGCAGGACCCGATTGCCGACTCGGCGCGAGCCATCCTTGATGGTCACATTGTGCTGTCGCGACGTCTGGCGGAGGCCGGACACTACCCCGCTATCGACATTGAAGCGTCGATTAGCCGTGCGATGACGGCGCTGATAACGGAACAACACTACGCCAAAGTACGTCACTTCAAGCAGTTGCTGTCGAGCTTCCAGCGCAACCGCGATCTCGTCAGCGTCGGCGCCTATGCCAAAGGCAGCGATCCGATGCTCGATAAAGCCATCGCGCTGTGGCCACAACTGGAGGCGTTTTTGCAGCAAGGTATTTTCGAACGCGCTGACTGGGAGGATTCTCTGTCGGCGCTCGATCTGATTTTCCCGACGGTGTGATGAAGCAAGAGGGTAATGGTCATGGCTGAACATGGTGCACTGGCAACACTCAAAGATCTCGCCGAAAAAGAGGTGGATGACGCGGCGCTGCTGTTAGGTGAAATGCGCCGCGGTTTTCAGCAGGCGGAAGAACAGCTCACGATGCTGCTTGACTACCAGAATGAATATCGCAGCAACCTCAACAACGATATGAGTCAGGGGATTGCCAGTAATCGCTGGATTAACTATCAGCAATTTATTCAGACCCTGGAAAAAGCGGTGGAACAACACCGCCAGCAGTTAACGCAGTGGACGCAAAAAGTAGATATGGCGCTGAACAGCTGGCGTGAAAAAAAACAACGGCTTCAGGCCTGGCAAACCTTACAAGACAGACAGAACGCGGCGGCCTTACTGGCTGAAAACCGCCTGGATCAGAAAAAAATGGATGAATTTGCGCAGCGTGCAGCAATGAGGAAACCAGAATGATCACTTTACCCCAACGGGTCACCACGGACACTGACCTTATTACCGGCTTGTCGTCCGGTAAGGCGACGGATTCCGCCCAGGATTTTCTGACCCTGCTGGCAGGCGCATTAGGCGCAGGCGACGCACAGAGTAAAGACGCGCCGCTGACGTTAGCCGATTTACATGCCGCCAGCGGCAAACTGCAAAAAGGACTGCTGGCACAGGACGGTGACGCTTCGCAGACCGTGAAACTGGCCGACCTGTTAGCGGCCAAAGAAGGACAGTCTGAAGAGTTGCAAAAAGGACTGAGCGATGCGCAGGCCCTGCTGTCCGCCCTGACACCCACACAAAAGAGCAGTGCGCTCGCGGCCCTGCGCCAGTCCGCGCAGAAAGATGAAGGTGCCACGGCTCTCAGCGATGACGATCTCGCCAACCTCAGCGCTCTTTTCGCCATGCTGCCGGGTCAACCGGGAATGACGACACCGCCGGTAACTACCGGTGAAAAAGGGCGTGTGCTGAGCACCACGTTGAGCACCGATCCACGTTCGCTCGCGCAGGCCGCGACCAGTCCGTTGACCCATGACGATGCGAAAAAAAGCAAAATGGACAATGCCACGCCGGTGATCGCTGCGGAAAGCGCTAAAGGTCAGCCGGTCACTACGCCTGTGGTGGCTGCCGCTGCCGTCAACGCGGAGATCGACAGTACGCCTTCACCCGTGACGCCAGGCATCGCGATAACCACAACCCCGCATTCCGCCTCACAGCCGCTGCCCACCAGCGCCGCACCGGTTCTGAGCGCACCGTTGGGTAGCCATGAGTGGCAGCAATCCCTGAGTCAACACATCACGCTGTTTACCCGTCAGGGTCAGCAGAGCGCGGAACTGCGTCTGCATCCGGAAGATCTGGGTCAGGTACAAATCTCGCTTAAACTTGATGATAACCAGGCACAATTGCAGATGGTCTCAGCCCATAGTCACGTTCGCGCGGCGCTGGAAGCCGCCCTGCCGACGCTGCGCACGCAACTGGCGGAAAGTGGCATTCAACTGGGACAAAGCAGCATTAGCAGCGAGAGTTTCGCCGACCAGCAGCACGCCTCATCCCAACAGCAGCAGACGGCTCGCACGCAGGGACAGGATCGGCTCATGGTTGATGACGAGAGCGAGCTGGCGGTTCCCGCTTCGCTCCAGTCCGCCGCACGCGGTAATGGCGCCGTCGATATCTTCGCCTAACGCCAGAGGTAGCACGATTATCCGCGTCTTTTCCACGCTTTGCCGTGGTCAGGACACGGGATAATCAGCCGATAAGCTGTACCGAAACAGGAAGCCCGTATCAGATGACTGATTCCGCGATTAGCAAAAAGAGCAAACGCTCAATTTGGATCCCGCTGCTGGTAATCATTACCCTTGCCGCCTGCGCCACCGCAGGCTATAGCTACTGGCGTATGCAGCAGCATCCCACTCCGGCGGCCAATGAGCCACCGCCGCCGCCTGCGCCGGTGTTCTTCGCCCTGGATACGTTTACCGTCAATCTGGGCGATGCGGATCGCGTTCTGTATATCGGCGTGACGCTGCGTCTGAAGGATGAAGCCACGCGCACGCGCCTGAACGAATATTTGCCAGAAGTCCGTAGCCGTCTGCTGTTGCTGTTCTCTCGTCAGGACGCCAACGCACTGTCTACCGAAGAAGGTAAGCAAAAATTGATCGCGGCGATTAAAGAGACGCTTTCCCCTCCGCTCGTTGCCGGACAACCCAAACAGGACGTCACCGACGTGCTGTATACAGCTTTCATTCTGCGGTAAAGACATGGGCGACAGTATTCTTTCTCAGGCTGAAATCGATGCGCTGTTGAATGGCGACAGCGACACGAAAGACGAGCCGACTCCGGGTATCGCGGGCGAAAGCGAAATTCGCCCGTACGATCCCAATACCCAGCGTCGCGTAGTGCGCGAGCGTCTGCAGGCGCTGGAGATCATCAACGAACGTTTTGCCCGTCAGTTCCGGATGGGGTTGTTTAACCTGTTGCGTCGTAGTCCGGATATCACCGTCGGCGCGATCCGCATTCAGCCGTATCACGAGTTTGCTCGTAACCTGCCGGTACCGACCAACCTGAACCTGATCCACCTGAAGCCGCTGCGCGGTACGGGTCTGGTAGTGTTCTCGCCGAGCCTGGTGTTTATCGCCGTCGACAACCTGTTTGGCGGTGATGGCCGCTTCCCGACGAAAGTGGAAGGCCGCGAGTTTACCCACACCGAACAGCGCGTCATCAACCGCATGCTGAAACTGGCGCTGGAAGGTTATAGCGACGCCTGGAAGGCGATCAATCCGCTGGAAGTGGAATACGTGCGTTCTGAAATGCAGGTGAAGTTTACCAACATCACCACGTCACCGAACGATATCGTGGTCAATACCCCTTTCCATGTCGAGATTGGCAACCTGACCGGTGAGTTCAACATCTGTTTGCCGTTCAGCATGATTGAACCGCTGCGCGAACTGCTGGTGAACCCGCCGCTGGAAAACTCCCGCAATGAAGATCAGAACTGGCGCGACAATCTGGTGCGTCAGGTTCAACACTCCGAGCTGGAGCTGGTGGCGAACTTTGCCGATATTCCGCTGCGCCTTTCTCAGATATTAAAACTGCAACCCGGCGATGTGCTGCCAATAGAAAAACCAGACCGCATTATTGCTCATGTGGACGGTGTACCTGTACTGACAAGCCAATACGGCACGGTTAACGGCCAGTATGCGTTACGCGTGGAACATTTGATTAACCCGATTTTGAATTCGCTGAATGAGGAACAGCCCAAATGAGTGACATGAATAATCCGTCTGATGAGAACACTGGCGCATTGGACGATCTGTGGGCTGACGCGTTGAACGAGCAAAAAACCACGACCAGCAAAAGTGCGGCCGACGCCGTTTTCCAGCAGCTTGGCGGTGGCGATGTCAGCGGCACGCTACAGGATATCGATCTGATCATGGATATTCCGGTCAAACTGACCGTCGAATTGGGCCGCACGCGGATGACCATTAAAGAGCTGCTGCGCCTGACGCAGGGTTCCGTGGTGGCGCTGGACGGCCTGGCGGGTGAACCGCTGGATATCCTGATCAACGGCTATCTGATCGCCCAGGGTGAAGTGGTGGTCGTGGCCGATAAATACGGTGTACGCATTACCGACATCATCACCCCGTCCGAGCGTATGCGTCGTCTGAGTCGTTAATCATGAAAACCCAGGCCACCGTTCAACAGCCTTCTGCCATACCGGGCTCGCCTTTGATGCAGGTAAGCGGCGCGCTGTTGGGGATCATCCTGTTGATCCTGGTAGCCGCCTGGGTAATCAAGCGCCTGGGTTTTGCGCCGAAAGGCGGCAGTACGCGCGGCCTGAAAGTCTCCGCCAGTACCTCATTGGGTCCGCGCGAGCGGGTGGTGATTGTGGATGTTGAGGATGCACGGCTGGTGCTTGGCGTCACGGCGTCAACCATCAATGTGCTGCATACCCTCCCCCCAGCCCCTGTCGTGCCAGAAGAGACGCCGTCTGCTCCTGCCGATTTTCAGGCCATGATGAAGAGTTTGCTTAAGCGTTCCGGGAGATCCTGATGCGCCGTTTGTTATCCCTTACGCTGACCGGTCTATGGCTAATCAGCCCCGCCGCGCTGGCGCAACTTCCTGGACTGGTGAGCCAACCGCTGCCCGGCGGCGGACAAAGCTGGTCGCTCCCCGTACAGACGCTGGTCTTCATCACCTCGCTGACCTTTATTCCGGCTATTTTGCTGATGATGACCAGCTTCACCCGCATCATCATCGTCTTCGGTCTGTTGCGTAATGCGCTCGGTACACCGTCCGCACCGCCAAACCAGGTGCTGCTGGGACTGGCGCTGTTCCTGACCTTTTTCATCATGTCGCCGGTCATCGACAAGATTTATGTTGAGGCCTATCAACCGTTCAGCGAAGAGAAAATCTCGATGCAGGAAGCGCTGGACAAAGGCGCACAGCCGCTACGTGAATTTATGCTGCGCCAGACCCGCGAAGCCGATCTGGCCCTGTTCGCCCGTCTGGCAAACAGCGGTCCGCTTCAGGGGCCAGAAGCGGTACCGATGCGCATTTTGCTTCCCGCCTATGTGACCAGCGAGCTGAAAACCGCGTTCCAGATCGGCTTTACGATTTTCATTCCTTTCCTGATTATCGACCTGGTGATCGCCAGCGTGCTGATGGCGCTGGGGATGATGATGGTTCCCCCGGCAACCATTGCCCTCCCGTTCAAACTGATGTTGTTCGTGCTGGTTGATGGCTGGCAACTGCTGGTGGGTTCGCTTGCACAAAGTTTCTACAGTTAGAGGCGAAAAATGACACCCGAATCGGTCATGATGATTGGCACCGAGGCCATGAAAGTTGCCCTGGCGCTTGCCGCCCCCCTGCTGCTGGTCGCGCTGGTGACGGGGCTTATCATCAGTATTTTACAGGCCGCCACACAGATTAACGAAATGACACTGTCGTTTATCCCGAAAATCGTGGCGGTGTTTACGGCGATTATCGTGGCCGGTCCGTGGATGCTGAATTTGCTGCTGGATTACGTGCGCACGCTGTTCACCAACCTGCCATACATCATCGGGTAAGACGACGGATGTTGCAGGTAACCAGCGATCAATGGCTGCAGTGGCTGAGCCTCTATTTCTGGCCGCTGCTGCGCGTACTGGCGCTGATTACTACCGCTCCGATCCTCAGGGAACGTGCCGTCCCCAAACGGGTGAAACTGGGGTTGGGGATCATCATTACCCTCGTCATTGCCCCTTCGTTGCCGCCTAACGACGTGCCGATTTTTTCGTTTAATGCGCTATGGCTGGCGATGCAGCAAATTCTGATCGGCATCGCGCTCGGCTTTACCATGCAGTTTGCCTTTGCGGCGGTGCGTACAGCGGGTGAGATTATCGGTCTGCAGATGGGGCTTTCCTTTGCCACCTTTGTCGATCCGGCAAGCCATCTGAATATGCCGGTGCTTGCCAGAATCATTGATATGCTGGCGATGCTGCTGTTCCTGACCTTTGACGGTCATCTGTGGCTGATTTCGCTGTTGGTCGACACGTTCCACACCCTGCCCATTGGCGGTAATCCGGTGAACAGCAACGCGTTTCTGGCGCTGGCCAGAGCGGGCAGCCTGATCTTCCTCAACGGGTTGATGCTGGCGCTGCCGGTCATCACCATGCTGCTAACGCTGAACCTGGCACTGGGATTACTAAATCGTATGGCTCCGCAATTATCCGTATTTGTGATTGGTTTTCCGCTTACCCTGACCGTGGGCATCGCGTTAATCGCGGCATTAATGCCGTTGATTGCGCCGTTTTGTGAACACCTATTTAGCGAAATTTTCAATTTATTAGCTGATATTGTTAGTGAATTGCCCGTTAATAATAGTCCATAATGTTTATCTTGTTATTCTAAGGATTATCCTAAAGTCATTCAGTAAAAACATCTACCAGGATAACTCTCACGCGCTTTATTTGTTTTTATCTCACTCACATAACGCAACATTTACTTTACTTTAAGACAATTCCAGGCAAATTATACGTAACTTTACGGGATAGTAAGTCCGCCTGAAAACCGCAAACGCGTCTCATTAGGTGAAGCATTCGGTTCCGTTAAGTTGTGTGAGATATTCGGGTAAGGGGAATTATCGTTACGCATTGAGTGAGGGTAAGCCATGTCAACGATTATTATGGATCTATGCAGTTACACCCGGCTAGGTTTGACCGGGTATCTGGTAAGCAGAGGGGTGAAAAAAAGGGAAATCAACGACATCGAGACCGTTGACGAACTCGACATCGCTTGTGATACACACCAACCTTCTGTGGTGTTTATTAATGAAGACTGTTTTATCCATGACCCAGCCAACAGTCAGCATATAAAGCAAATCATTAATCAGCATCCCAATACGTTATTTATTGTTTTTATGGCAATTGCCAATGTGCATTTTGATGAATATCTGTTAGTCAGAAAAAACTTATTGATCAGTTCAAAATCAATAAAGCCAAAATCACTGGACGATCTCCTTGGCGATATTCTGAAAAAAGAGACGGATTCCGCCAGTGTAATAAATTTACCGACGTTATCATTAAGTCGTACTGAGTCCAGCATGCTGCGCATGTGGATGGAAGGCCAGGGAACAATTCAAATTTCGGATCAAATGAATATCAAGGCAAAAACGGTGTCATCCCATAAGGGGAATATAAAACGAAAGATAAAGACGCATAACAAACAGGTTATCTATCATGTCGTCAGACTAACCGATAACGTGACCAACGGTATCTTTGTTAACATGCGATGAGACGTCCCGACTGGTGGATGTCCCACCAGCCGGGTTTACATCGGCTGTCGCAATCCTACTCCGCCTTCTCCACAAAGATACCATCCTGATGCCCTGACTCATTAAAGAACCAGATGCCGAGCGGGTAGTCTTCCAGCGAAACCAGGTACATTGTGCCTTCACTAAACTCTTCCACTGCCAGTACCACGCCAGGACGACGAGAACCGCCGTCCGTTTTGACTGTGACCCGATCATTCACCTTCATCATTATCCTCCTGTGGCTTTGTGCCAGTGTAGAACAAAAACCGCTGCCTGACAGCGTCTGAGCGGTTCGATTGCGGGTTTTCTCAACGGTCTATACTTAGACTTTGGCACGGTGAATGACGAGGTTGAAATGAAGACCGCGAAAGAGTACAGCGATACCGCAAAACGTGAAGTCAGCGTCGATGTTGACGCGTTGCTGGCGGCGATTAATGAAATCAGCGAGAGTGAGATCCATCGTAGCGGAAACGACCCGGACAGAGTCAGTGTGGATGGCCGTGAGTATCATACATGGCATGAATTGGCCGAGGCGTTTGAGCTCGACATCCATGATTTTAGCGTGACAGAAATTAATCGATGAGCTGCAGCGAAAAAAATCCCGACCTTGACGGGTCGGGATGAAACTTGCTTATGCAAGAAGCACTTGAAAATTCGTTACACCAGGAAATCTGATGTACGCTAAACCTTATCCGCAATTTTTTTGCATGACAAGCAAATATTTTTCAGACAAATGATTAATCCTTCTAATGGTTGGGGCGGACCGGCTGCCAGCGCGCCTGATGACGGGATCGATCCCATTCCCCCTTCAGGCCAAACACCCTGTTTTTAGGATTTATCCAGAATACGGCGGCCCACGTGACAGGAATAAAAATGCTTTCACTCGACGCTCCACTGCTGATTTTTACCGATCTGGATGGCACGCTGCTGGACAGTCACACTTATGACTGGCAGCCTGCCGCCGCCTGGCTCGCCCGACTGCGTGAGAAAAATATTCCGCTGATCCTGTGCAGCAGCAAAACGGCGGCGGAAATGCTGCACATCCAGAAGTTACTCGGCTTACAGGGATTGCCGCTGATTGCTGAGAATGGCGCCGTGGTTGAACTGGACAGCCGTTGGCAGACGCATCCTGACTTCCCGCGACAGATAGCCGGTGCTTCACATGCTGAAATTAGCGCCGTGATTAACAAACTTCGTACCCGATCCTCGTTTAAATTTACGACGTTTGATGATGTCGATGAATCCACCATCGCCGAGTGGACTGGCCTGACACATGCCCAGGCCAGCTTAACGCGCCTGCATGAAGCCTCAGTCACGCTGATCTGGCGCGACAGCGATGAGCGAATGGCCGACTTCACCCGACAGCTAAACGACCTGGGATTACAGTTTGTCCATGGCGCTCGCTTCTGGCATGTCCTGGATGCCAGCGCTGGAAAAGATCAGGCTGCAAACGGGCTGATTGCCCAATATCAGCAACAGGGGAAGCGACGTCCGGTCACCGTCGGACTGGGCGACGGCCCGAATGACGCGCCACTGCTGGAGGCGATGGATTACGCCGTCATCGTGAAAGGCTTAAGTCGCGAAGGGGTAATTTTACGCCCCGACAGCACCGTGCAGGTTTACCGCACGCAGCGAGAGGGACCGGAAGGCTGGGACGAAGGCATGACCCATTTTTTCGCCACGCCTTAGCCTTTATCCGAGACACAGACCCGGTTACGGCCTGCCTGTTTTGCCAGGTAGAGTCTACGGTCCGCCAGTGACTGGAGCTGCTCAAAATCATAGTCTCCGGTCTCCTGGGTACTGCTCACCCCGAGTGAGGCGCTAATCCACAACGTGGCACTTTTCGCCACCAGAATCTCTTTCTCATTCAGCCGCAGGCGGATGCGCTCAGCTATCTGCTCCGCCTGCGCCAGAGACGTTTCCGGCAGGACCACACAGAACTCCTCCCCGCCGACTCGTCCCGCAACATCATAAGTACGCAATGTCCCGCTGATTAAGCCTGCGGCATGCGTTAACACCCGATCCCCGGCCTGGTGACCAAAGCGATCATTAATACTTTTGAAGTGGTCCAGATCGATCTGAATAACCGACAGCGGTTGTTTTTGCGTTCGGCAACGCTGAGTCAAGTGCTTAGCTTTTTCAAACAGCGCGCCGCGGTTATACAAGCGGGTCAGCGTATCGTGCCAGGCCTGCCACTGGAGTGAACTTTGCAGCACAAACATATTGCTGACCATTTGACGGATGACCACCCAGGAGATGATCAGCATCGCGGTGAACAGCGCCCACAGTAACGCCAGCGCAATACTGATGCTGCCGAAATCGCCGTGTACCCCTTCGCTTAAGGTATGTACCCGCACCAGTACGCCATCGAAATGATCCAGACGTTGCCAACTGATGTAGCGGCTCCCCATGCGCAAACCGCCTACGGTATCCTGTTCGATATCGTGCGCGAGCATCGCCAGTTCGCGCTCATCAAAGGTGTTCGCGTTTCTCAATTCCGCCGAGGAACCGGCCAGCAGCTTCAGTTTGCTGTCATAGAGTTGATACACCCCCTCCACGTCCTTATCGATGGCTTCATCCATAAACCGTTCGACTGCCGACACGGGGATGGTCATCGCCAGCACGCCAAGCCAGTAAAAGTGATAATCCAGCGGTACGCTAACGGTCACGCGCTGCTGCTCGTAAGAGAGATCGGGTGACGGCGTGGTGAACCAGCGTACGCCGCGCATGCGGTTTTTTCGCTGCGACTGCTCGGTAAACCAGGGTTGGATCACGTAGTCGTAATATCGGGTAGTAATATCGCTGGACAGCGATGTCGGTAACGTGGAGACGTAAAAGCCCGCGCGCGAGACATACATCGCCTGTTGCGACATCGATGTACGGATGATCGCTAAACGCAACAAATAGCCCACTTCCAGCGCGGCGGTCAGCTCGTTATTCAGCGATTGATCGTCACGCGAGAGCAACTGAGTTTGACTTACAAACGCATCAGAAACGCCATTCAGCGGCAGCGTCCGTCGCTTATCCAGCTCAAGTTGCCAGACGCGTGAATGACGCAACTGCTCAAAATGGGTAACCGCATCTCTTAAGACCGAAAACCCCAGCGGGGTGATCAGCGCCTCATGCATCCCGTCACGCAGAAACAGCAGCTTATCCACATTGAATTGCAACTGCTTGTCGAGCGAGTTGGCGACATTTTCCAGATGATTACGCTGGCTGGAGATATAGGCGTCTTCCAGGACGACCACTTCCCGCCAGGTCAGAAGAGTCGAAAAAAACATGACAATCAGAAAGCAGAGATTCACGACGTGGCCAGGGCCGAGTCGCCGCGCCAACGTTTTCAGCCAGCCCCCGTTTTCCATCGTTGCTTCGTGCGGCACTCTGCCCACTCCCTACTCGCTGTTGCTTTCCTAATCCTGGCATAACGCAGTACGTTACGTATTGTTGCCGCCACGCATTTTTTAAGAAAACGCCCGACATCCGCCGGGCGTTTTGTCATCAGGCTTCATCACACCGTCTACAGGTAGCGCCAGCGACGAGTTCATACTCATGGAATGCCTCTCGCTTGACGCCAAACCCATCATACCACCGACACTCCACCATACCGCTGGAATAGCCGGTGACAATCATACGCGGACCGCCCTCTTTCACAGTCACTTCCTCACTGACCAAAAAAACCATGTTACCTCCTGTATCCAGTGAACGTTTTCACCTTAGACGAGGATGTCCGGTTTTGCCTCATTCTGAGGAAGACTTTTAGTGCGCAACCCCGCGCATTCTGGCAACGGCTTTCACCAGCAGCACAACGATGGCACCGATGATAAACCCCAATACCAGATTCAGCAGCGTCGGTAAAATCAACGCCACCACGGCATTTTGCTGCTGGGCAAACTGTTCAATGGCATGATGCAACGGCGCAATACCGTGTACCACAATTCCCCCGCCCACCAGGAACATGGCCAGCGTACCCACCACCGACAGTGATTTCATCAGCCACGGCGCGACAACCAGCAGCCCTTTCCCTAATGTCTGCGCCAGCACGCTGGTTTTTTCTGCCAGCCAGTACCCCATATCATCCAGCTTAACGATGAGACCAACCAGGCCATAAACGCCAATGGTCACCACCAGCGCGATGCCTGACAAAACCAGCACCTGGTTGAGCAACGGCGCCTCGGCCACAATCCCGAGCGTAATCGCCACGATCTCTGCTGAAAGAATAAAGTCGGTTCGCACTGCGCCTTTGATTTTATCTTTCTCAAACGCCAGCGGATCCTGCGCCGCCAGCGCTTCCAGCCGCCGCTGTCGCTCAGCCGGATCTTCTTTGTGTTTTCGCGATTCGAAGGTGTGCAGGACTTTCTCCACGCCCTCAAAACAGAGGAAGGCGCCGCCAATCATCAACAACGGCGTAATCGCCCAGGGAATAAAGGCGCTGATGAGCAGCGCCAGCGGCACCAGGATCACTTTGTTAACCAGCGAGCCTTTCGCAACGCTCCAGACCACCGGCAACTCGCGGTTTGCTCTTACCCCCGTCACCTGCTGCGCGTTAAGCGACAGGTCATCCCCCAGTACACCAGCGGTTTTCTTCGCGGCCAGTTTGCCCATCATCGAGATGTCATCCAACAGCGTGGCGATATCATCGAGTAAGGTCAGTAAGCTACTTCCTGCCAAAATTATTCCCTCATTTTTTTATTCTTGAAGCGTTAAGTATGGAGTAAAACACGCGAGGCCGAAACTGGTGTTATTCGTCAACATTTTTTTAACAAAACGCATGAATTATATCGCTCGCCAGCCTGATAGTTTTCGCGTTTACTATGTCGCTTGTTAGCGTTTTTCACGTGAGGGATTATGCGTTTCAGGCAGTTGTTACCGCTTTTCAGCGCGCTGTTCGCGCTGTATATCATCTGGGGTTCCACCTATTTCGTCATCCGTATCGGTGTGGAAAGTTGGCCGCCGCTGATGATGGCTGGCGTGCGCTTTCTCGCCGCCGGGGGACTGTTAACCGCCTTTTTACTACTGCGCGGCCATAAACTGCCGCCGCTTCGTCCTCTGCTTAACGCGGCGCTGATTGGTATTTTACTGCTGGCCGTCGGCAACGGTCTGGTTACCGTGGCGGAGCATCAAAACGTCCCTTCCGGGATCGCGGCGGTCGTGGTGGCGACGGTGCCGCTATTCACTCTGTGCTTTAGCCATTTCTTTGGCATTAAAACCCGCAGGCTCGAATGGCTGGGGATTGCGATTGGGCTGGCGGGGATCGTGATGCTCAACAGCGGTGGTAATCTGAGCGGCAATCCGTGGGGGGCGATATTAATTCTGATCGGTTCGATCAGTTGGGCGTTTGGCTCCGTCTACGGTTCGCGTATTACGCTACCGGTGGGGATGATGGCCGGCGCAATAGAGATGCTCGCCGCCGGGATCGTACTGATGTGTGCCTCACTGCTCAGCGGTGAAAAACTGACCGCGCTGCCGTCGCTGTCAGGCTTGCTGGCGGTCGGCTACCTGGCGTTGTTTGGTTCCATCATTGCCATCAATGCCTATATGTATTTGATCCGTAACGTCAGCCCCGCGCTGGCAACCAGTTATGCCTATGTGAATCCGGTCGTTGCGGTGTTACTGGGGACGGGACTGGGAGGTGAACGTCTGGCGCCGATTGAATGGCTGGCGCTGGGGGTCATTGTCTTTGCGGTCGTTCTGGTCACGTTGGGGAAATACCTTTTCCCGGCCAAACCGATGCCTGACGCGGTGGAAAACAAAAAAACGTTACAGTAAATGCATCCCCTGAGTGTCGATCTGCGCGGGCGCGCCGCCGCCGCAGATCCACTCTTCAAGACGTTCTGACAGCGCAGCGTCGCTAAGCTTTTCCCGTCCGCGTAGCGCACATTCCCAGACGATCAGCACCCGCCAGCCCAGTTCCTGTAAATGCTGGATATCGCGGCGATCGCGCGCCACGTTTTTACCAATCTTATCCAGCCAGAAATCGGTGCGCGTCGCGGGCACTTTGAACAGATAACAGTGATGGTGGTGCCAGAAACAGCCGTGGGTAAAAATGACACAGCGATACTCATCCACCACAAAATCAGGACGACCGGGTAGTGAAGCATCCTGAACGCGATAGTCGAGCCCCTGCTCCGTCAGCAGCCCCGCCAGTCGTTTTTCGATAGCCGTATCGCGGGTTGCAATGGCCCGCATGTTTTTACTGCGCGTTGCCTTATCGTGAACGTCCGCCATGAGCGCTCTCTTGCTGCCGTAACGCGACCGCCGCATTAATGTTCTCTTCCAGCAATTTCGCCACGGCGGCGAACGCGGGCACGACCACCGAGTTTCCAAACTGGCGATAGGCCTGGGTGTCAGAAACAGGGATACGGAACTGGTATCCCTGCGGCGACTCGAAGCCCATTAGTCGTGCGCACTCTCTCGGCGTCAGGCGACGTGGACGATGCTGTTGATTTTGCGGATCGTCGAAATTCACTTCCCCGGTGGCGAAATCCCAACCGCGGTCGATCAGAATTTCAGCACCATCTTTGTAATAGCGCGCGGAAAGCGTTCGCGTCACGCTATTCGGATTCGCGGGATCGACCATGCCGTAGCCAAAACCGTTACCTTTCGCCTGATGTTTTTTCGCGTAGCGGTAGAGATATTTCCACAGTACAGGCGTCAACACATATTTGGCTTCAACCACTGGTTCCAGTAATTCCTCCAGCGTCGTCCGCCGCGGCGGGTAACGCGTGCTGATGTTACGCAGGGTAAAATCGCGCTTCAGGTTCAGATCGCGACGAAACCCGACCAGCACGATGCGTTCCCGGTGCTGCGGCAAAAAATGTTTGCCGTCGATGATTTTCGGATCGTCCGGGCCATTATCCTCTGCATCGGCAACGTCGTAACCCAGAGCGTCCAGCGTCTGCATAATAATGCGGAACGTTTTGCCCTGATCGTGGCTCTTCAGGTTTTTCACGTTTTCCAGAACAAAAATCGGTGGACGGCGGGCATCGATGATTCGCACAACGTCAAAGAACAGTGTTCCCTGAGTATCGCAGGCAAAACCGTGGGCGCGTCCCAGCGCATTTTTCTTCGACACCCCGGCAAGGGAAAACGGCTGGCACGGAAAGCCTGCCAGCAGGACATCATGTTGCGGCACATGCTGACGAATATGATCCGCCGCCTGACTGTCGCTGACACCTTCGCGATGGCTGAGCGTGATGTCGCGAATGTCTTCATTAAAGTGGTGGCTGGCCGGGTCGCAGTAATAGTTAGCTTTATAGGTACGCACCGCATGTTTGTTCCACTCGCTGGTAAACACACACTGCCCGCCTATCGCCTCAAATCCGCGACGAATACCGCCAATACCGGCAAAGAGATCGATAAAGCGGAAGGCATAGTGCGGATGGTGCGCTGGCGGCGTGGGCAACAGGGTACGCAAAAACCCCGACTCTCGTTCGCTTAATCGGTGCCAGGCGGAGGCATTCGCCACCACGCGCTTTAAAATGGCCGGACTCCAGTGGTTCTCGCCGATTCCATTCAGATGAGCCACCAGCGTTTTAACATCATAAATTTCCAACAATTTCGCCAATAACGCCTGCGGAACGTCTGCATTGCTGTCTGTTGCGGGAACCAGCGAACCTGTTACTGAAAGATTTTGCTGCATATCGTTAACCGACCAAAAAAGAGTGGCGTCAGGTTAACATAAAATTGACCTCACGAGTGGCTGGGACTAAACGTGCGGATCACCGCCGGATCGACAGATTCGTACTCCCCTTTTAGCTCCGCGCTCAGTTTTGCCATGTAGTTCACCAGGAAGCCGGCATTATGCCGGGCCAGTTCCCGGCCACGCTCGGTTTGCATGGTGTCGGGCAACGCCAGTAATTTGGTCTGGAAGTGATCAAGGGCAAACTGTTTATCGTTGAGCGCTCGCCGCTCGGCGAAGGGGTCTTCGCCATCAAAAAGCGCCACGCCTAACGCGCCGGAAACGGCAAAAACACGCGCCAACCCAATCGCGCCCAGCGCTTCAAGCCTGTCGGCATCCTGAACAATTTTCGCTTCCAACGTGAGGGGGGCAATATTTGCGCTAAAACTGTGGGCTTCAATCGCATGGCAAACCGAGGCCAGTTGCGACTCGGGGAAAGCGGGAAAATCACGGATGAGGATACGGCGGGTTTCTGCCGCCGCCAGGACCGACGAGCGATGACGATCCGGATGATTTTTGGCAAGGCTGACAATGTCATGAAAATAACACGCGGTCAGCACGACCAGCTCATCGACCGTCTGTCCCTCCATCAACTGTCGGGATGTCGCCCAGACGCGGCGGAAGTGAAAAATATCATGCGCGGCGTCCTGCCGGGTGTGATGATGGCAAAGCCATGCTTCAAATTGTGATTGCCAGTGCTGAAGATCCACAGTGCCTCCCGTACGTTAAGAAAGGCTACAGTAGCAAGTTTCTCCGGCAGCTTCACGTTGGCTGACGACGCGGGCGCGTATACCAGGCGATGCCGCCAAGAATCAGCCCCACCAGCCCAAGTACCAGAAACCCCAGCAAAGCCCCCATCCATTTTCCGCTGGTTGAGCCAAGCGAACTTTCAAATCCGGCAACCGGAATTGACTGGATGTGGCTGATCACCCAGGCATAACGAAGCATGGCCCAGACAAAATAGACGCAGAAAGCGTAAAACACCCACAATGCCAGTTTACCGCCCAGACTCCGCGTTGCTCTTTCTTCCATACTGCTCAAAGGAAACTCCATTTTTGTGACGTAACTCGAGAGATTTTTTTGCTCTTTTTTTGTGATTATAGTCACATTTTTCTGTTCTGTGCGTCACAATATAGTCACGAATCATTGATTTTGCAGATGTATTGATCCAGGGCAATTTTAGTTATGTCACAAAACACTCTGTTATTTCCATTTATTTTCAAAAATATCCAGACTCCTGTTTATTTACTCATATCATAAACAAATAAAACGCCAACCCATGAATCTGGTTTTTGTTTTATATTAATCATGGCACTATAAACGTGTTATTAGCCTTTTTATCATTTAATCATTTTTTTATAACCGGCATTTATGCCGGTTTTTTTTAATTATCACACTCGGCAAATGGGTACGATTGTCATCTGGAAAACATCCAAGTCATCAATATCAAAACAAAAAGCATAAATACTTGATATTAAACCATAAAGATCATGAATTTGTTTTATATTTATCATACAATATGAATTATAAATACCCATATTGAAACATTTAGAAATATTTAAAATACAATTGTTACATGTTATTTTTAAAATAAAATGAACTCCTGGAATAGTATCCAGACGTGCTCTTCTGGAAAGCAGCACTTATTCATGAAGATTATTATCATAAGGGAATACATAATGAAAAGAAAAGTATTGGCAATGCTCGTTCCAGCATTATTGATTGCTGGCGCAGCCCATTCTGCTGAAGTCTATAATAAAGACGGCAATAAACTGGACCTCTATGGGAAAGTGGATGGACTGCACTACTTCTCAGACAACACTGACAGTGATGGCGACATGTCCTATGTGCGTCTGGGCTTCAAGGGTGAAACCCAGATCATGGATCAACTGACTGGTTACGGTCAGTGGGAATATAACATTAACGCAAGCGGTACCGAAGGTGACAAAGGCGATTCCGCAACGCGTCTGGGCTTCGCGGGTTTAGGTTTCGGTCAGAATGGTACCTTCGACTATGGTCGTAACTACGGCGTGGTTTATGACGTCGAAGCGTGGACTGATATGCTGCCGGAATTTGGTGGTGACTCCTACACCCAGACCGACGTCTATATGCTGGGTCGTACTAACGGCGTAGCCACCTACCGTAACAAAGGCTTTTTTGGTCAGGTTGATGGCCTGAACTTCGCGCTGCAGTATCAGGGCAACAATGAAGGCGCAAGTTTTGGCCAGGAAGGCTCGGGCAATAGCACAAATCGTAAACTGGCCCAGGAAAACGGCGACGGTTTCGGTATGTCCACCTCTTATGACTTTGACTTCGGTTTAAGCCTGGGTGCTGCCTATTCTTCATCTGACCGCACGGATGATCAGGTTTCTCGCGGATATGGCGATCGTTCTCGTGCCAACAACTACGCCGGTGGTGAAACAGCTGAAGCCTGGACCATTGGCGCGAAATATGACGCGAACAATATCTATCTGGCCACGATGTATGCCGAAACTCGCAATATGACCTATTACGGCGGCGGTAAAGGTGAAACCAATGGCGGTATTGCCAACCAGACCAAAAACTTTGAAGCGGTTGCACAGTACCAGTTCGATTTCGGTCTGCGCCCTTCTATCGCCTACCTGGTATCTAAAGGGAAGGAACTGGGTGGTCAGGATCATGATGGTGATGGTAACCCACGTTACACCGACAAAGATCTGGTGAAATACGTTGATGTAGGTATGACTTACTACTTCAACAAAAACATGTCCACCTACGTTGATTACAAAATCAACCTGCTGGATAACGATGACCACTTCTATGCAGACAATGGCATCGCGACCGATGACATCGTTGCTGTGGGCTTGGTGTATCAGTTCTAATCGCCAGAATAATTCCAGGCCCGCTTCCGGCGGGCTTTTTTGTGCCTGAAATGTCACTCAGTATTGAGCTTGTCGCCATTTTCCCGCATCCAGTCAGCCAGAGGCGCCAGTGCACCATGCATGGTCAATCCCAATGGCGTTATCTGATACTCAACGCGCGGTGGAATTTCCGGATAAACTGTACGTGACACCAGTCCGCGTAACTCAAATAAACGCAGCTGTTTTGTCAGCTCTTTTTGCGTAATGGGGGCTGCAGCCCGCAATAACTCGCCGAAACGCACCGGGGCATTCAGTACGATCAGACGGTACAAAATCGGTATTGCCCACTTTCCGGAGACCAGACTGACGAAGCGAGTCATCGGACAGGGTTGATGCTGAAAATTTTTCTCCGTTACACCGTCGGCTGATTCCGCCATAGCACACCTCTTGCCTCTTTAGTATCCATTTGGTACCTGGTTTCCTTTAGATACTAACGTTTCTATAGTGCATTCTCCAGAGACAATTCAGGAGAAGTAAAATGGGTCGCTTAACAGGTAAATATACGCTCATTACAGGCGGGACCAGTGGTATTGGTCTGGCAACTGCGCAGGAGTTTATTGCCGAAGGCGCGCATGTCGCTGTCACAGGGCGCAATCCCGGCACGCTCGCTCAAGCCCAACGCATTCTGGGTGACAGCGCATGGGTGATTGCCACCGATGCCGGGGATATTCAGGCACAAAAAGGGCTGGCAGAAACCCTCGCTTCGCGTTGGCCGGGGCTGGATGCCGTTTTCGTCAATGCGGGTGACGTCACGCACGGACTGATCGAAGAGTGGGATGAGGCAAAGTGGGACCGCCTGATGCAAATCAATCTAAAGGGGCCTTTCTTTTTGCTGCAGGCACTGCTGCCACTTCTGAATAATCCCTCTTCCGTGATCCTTTGCGGCTCGGTCAGCGCGCATATTGGTCTGCCAACCAGCAGCGTTTACGCCGCCAGTAAGGCCGGATTATTATCGCTCGCACGCACACTGTCGGCAGAACTCTTACCCCGAGGAATACGCGTTAATGGCTTAAGTCCAGGCCCAGTTGCCACACCCGCGCTCAATAAGCTGGGACTTAGTGAAGAAGCGCAGCGCACGCTGCAAAGTGACATTGCCAGCTTGGTGCCTCTGGGACGCATGGGTACGCCAACGGAACTGGCGAAGGCCGCGCTCTATCTGGCATCTGATGAGTCGGGTTATACCGTAGGTACGGAACTACTGGTAGATGGTGGAACCGGCAATCTGTGATTCCAGGCTTCCTGGCTGTTCGTGATCGTCATTGAAAATGTGACGAACATAATGGCGCTGAAGGGAACTTCGGCGTTATATCTCTGTTCGTTTTTCTCAACGGGACGTGTGTCACTGACAACAGGAAGGGTAAGTGTTTGAATAGTGGCGGAGAGAGGGGGATTTGAACCCCCGGTAGAGTTGCCCCTACTCCGGTTTTCGAGACCGGTCCGTTCAGCCGCTCCGGCATCTCTCCGTTTTGATGGTTGCCATCATGCCAGGTAATTTGGCATTTTAACAGACCCTGTCCCTTCAATTTTGTTCAAGTGACGAGTTTGCGAGCAAATCGATGATTAAGTGGCCCTGGAAAGCACAAGACACCGCACAAAATGAGTCTGCTCAGTGGGAGGAAGCCCTTGCAATCCCCCTGCTTGTGACCCTGACCGCGCAAGAACAAGCCAGACTCATTGCGCTGGCAGAGCGATTCCTGCAACAAAAAAGGCTGGTCGCCCTTCAGGGTTTCGAACTCGACTCGCTGAAAAGCGCGCGCATCGCCCTGCTTTTCTGTCTGCCGGTTCTGGAACTGGGTATCGAATGGCTGGATGGCTTCCATGAAGTGCTGATCTACCCTGCGCCCTTTGTCGTCGATGACGAATGGGAAGATGATATTGGTCTGGTCCACAACCAGCGCGTTGTTCAGTCCGGACAAAGCTGGCAGCAAGGACCAATCATCCTGAACTGGCTGGATATTCAGGACTCCTTCGACGCCTCCGGGTTTAACCTGATTATTCATGAAGTTGCCCATAAGCTGGACATGCGTAATGGCGATCGCGCCAGCGGCATCCCGCTGATTCCTCTGCGGGAAGTCGCCAGTTGGGAGCATGACCTGCACGCCGCAATGAACAATATTCAGGATGAAATTGATCTGGTGGGTGAAACGGCATCGAGCATTGATGCCTATGCGGCGAGCGATCCGGCGGAATGTTTTGCGGTCCTGTCAGAATATTTCTTCAGCGCCCCGGAACTCTTTGCGCCACGGTTCCCCGCGCTGTGGCAACGTTTCTGCCAGTTCTATCAGCAGGACCCTCTGCAACGCCTTCGTGATAACGAAGACGATGACCCATTTGACCCTGCGCAGGTTCACTGATCCTCCATTTTGGGGATTAATTAACCACTTGAAAAAGCGTGCTAATTTTACTGTTGACACGCCGTAGCGAGGTCAGTATTATGCGCCTCGTTCACACGATTCCTCTGTAGTTCAGTCGGTAGAACGGCGGACTGTTAATCCGTATGTCACTGGTTCGAGTCCAGTCAGAGGAGCCAAATTTAAAAAGCCCGCTTTTTAGCGGGCTTTTTGCTTTATATCTGATAATCAATCGCCACGTCATCAGGGTCCATCACCTGCCGCTTGATATCCTCCACGGACAATCCCGCATTACACAGTTCGATAAATCGCCAGACGTAGTTGCGCTGGAGTTGCCCGCGCTTCAGTCCTAGCCAGACAGTATTGGCGTCAAACAGATGCCGGGTATCCAGTCGCGTCAGCGCCCCCTCTTCCTGTTCACCGCTGGACTGTTCCGCCACCAGACCAATCCCAAGTCCTAACGCGACATAGGTTTTAATCACATCGGAATCCTGCGCGCTGAGAACAATATCCGGCAGCAGACCTTTACGGGCAAAAGCTTCATCAATGCGGGAACGCCCGGTGATCCCTTGCCGATAAGTGATCAGCGGCCAGTGGGCGATCGACTCCAGCGTAAGCGGCGAAACCAGGGTCAACGGATGATTATTCGGCACTAACAGGCTGTGATGCCAGCGGAACCAGGGGAAAGCAACCAAAAGGGGATCGTTGCTCAGCCGTTCGCTGGCAATACCAATATCCGCTCCGCCATTTTGTAATAACGTCTCTATTTCCTGCGGCGTTCCCTGAATTAATTCCAGACGAACTTCCGGGAATAATTCGCGGAAGGCTTTGATCACCCCCGGCAGACTGTATCGCGCTTGCGTATGCGTCGTGGCGATAGTTAACACGCCCGAGGTGTCATTAGTGAACAAATCCGCCAGTCGGCGTACGTTACTGGCTTCATTTAAAATGCGCTCGGCGATAACCAATAACGCCTTACCTGGCTCGGTCATGCCAAGCAGACGCTTGCCCCGACGGATAAATATCTCGATCCCAAGCTCATCTTCTAACTCGCGAATATGCCGACTCACCCCTGACTGTGAGGTAAAGAGCATATTGGCGACTTCCGTCAGGTTGTAATCCTGACGGGCTGCCTCACGGATAATTTTTAGCTGCTGGAAATTCACTTGTTGCTCCGGATACATCAGACATGCCGCTATTGTTAAAGTCAGATGTCCGGCATAACAAATAATAAAAACCTGCATCTTATTCCGTCATGGAATAACGTTTAGCTGACCAACTGCAACTCGCGGTTATCCAGTGCCGGACTGCTCACCAGCGACATCAGGATCTCTTTCACCGCCTGTGCTTGCGGTGACAAACTCCCTCTTGCTGACATATTCAGCGACAGCGACAGATTCATCGACGGCGAAGTAATGCGTGCCATCCAGCCATTTGCCGCACCACACAGAGAACGCGCGGCGGATTCCGGTAGCACCGTCACGCCCATGCCGCTGGCAATCGCGGCGGTCAGCGTGGCTATCGACTCAATCTCGCCGATGACTTTCGCCGTTAAACGCCGCAGTGAGAAGGCTTCATCAACCCGCAACCGGACTGCGCTGTAGTCACGAGGGAGAAAAAGATTCATCTGTGCAACAGCGGTAAGGTCTATGCTCTGCCCCGGGCAATCGCGGGTACCAACAAGGAAGAGGTCTTCTTTGAGCAGAGGTTGGCTGGTAATGCCTGCCTGCGGAGAACGCTCGTAGAGCACCGCCATATCCAGGTGACCACTCAATAATTTATCGTTCAGTACGGCCCCACTGTTTTCATGCAGATACACCAGTACCTCGGGCAGTTCTGCGCGCACCGCCTGTAGCAGCGGCATGGTGACCGACGACGCAGCAGTGCCCGGTGCAAGACCGATCGACACCTGTCCCGTTAAGGTTTGCCCAACATTACAGACAGCTAACTGCGCCTGTTCACACTGACGAAGGATCGTCCGCGCATGGGTGTAGAGGATTTTTCCCGCTTCAGTCGGCGTCACCCCTCGTTTAGTGCGAATGAGCAATTGCTGATTGAGCTCGCCTTCAAGAGTGGCAACCTGCTGACTCAGCGCGGGCTGTGCGATATGCAATACTTCAGCGGCCTGTGTCAGGCTACCAATATCGACAATTTTCACGAAATATTTCAATCGTCTGAAGTTCATTTTGCCTCCTGTCCGGAATGCCAGAACCCATGCTGGCAGTGATGTCAGGAGAGAATTGCAAGATGCTTGCCAGTTTCGGATAAGAGGAGGAATTGGTGTTAAATCGCCGTAAAATAAGCATTTATGATTGTTATCGGTAATATCGATTCTCGTCAGCGGTTTCCGATCTGCCCCATCCGGGGTAGACACGCACCAGAATGGGGCAAAGCCCACCGGAGACCGAAAGTTCACCGCTTTGCTGGTTTTGTCAGCAAACAGACGCACAATCGCATTTCCCCCTTTGACAACCCCAATCGTCGTCGCTAATATGCGCCTCGTTCACACGATTCCTCTGTAGTTCAGTCGGTAGAACGGCGGACTGTTAATCCGTATGTCACTGGTTCGAGTCCAGTCAGAGGAGCCAAATTTTGAAGAGCCCGCTTTTTAGCGGGCTTTTTGCTTTTTCGGACGCCATATCCGCTTCATTTTCCTGTTCTGCCCTTTGTGGATTAAAAATCGTTTTCTCTTCCTGTCTGTCGCGGTAGTCTCATAACAACCACTTATAGGTTGGCCGCAATGTGTGTGACTCTTATTCCCATACTAATAATAAAATCAGTACAGACAGGATTACTATGGATTCCACCCTCATCTCCACCCCCTCCGTAGAGGAAACCCCATCGCTTAATCGCGCCAGACGTGCCGCGCTGGGCAGCTTTGCCGGTGCCGTCGTCGACTGGTACGATTTTCTGCTTTATGGCATTACCGCCGCACTGGTCTTTAACCGTGAGTTTTTCCCGCAGGTCAGCCCGGCAATGGGTACGCTTGCCGCATTTGCCACCTTTGGTGTCGGTTTCCTGTTCCGTCCGCTGGGCGGCGTGATCTTCGGCCACTTCGGCGATCGCTTAGGCCGTAAGCGGATGCTGATGCTCACCGTCTGGATGATGGGTATTGCCACAGCATTGATTGGCATTCTTCCTTCATTCGCCGCTATTGGTTGGTGGGCGCCGGTACTGTTAGTACTGCTGCGCGCGATTCAGGGATTTGCGGTCGGCGGTGAATGGGGCGGTGCCGCATTACTCTCCGTAGAAAGCGCGCCAGAAAACAAAAAAGCGTTCTATAGCAGTGGTGTACAAGTGGGCTACGGCGTCGGTCTGCTGCTTTCCACAGGTCTTGTGTCATTGATCAGTTATCTGACGACCGACGAGCAGTTCCTGAGCTGGGGCTGGCGTATTCCGTTCCTGTTCAGCATCGTCCTGGTGCTTGGTGCGTTATGGGTGCGAAACGGGATGGAAGAGTCAGCAGAATTTGAACAGCAGAAACAGCAGGCGC
Source organism: Citrobacter sp. RHB20-C16 (assembly GCF_013890155.1). Classification (NCBI taxonomy): domain Bacteria; kingdom Pseudomonadati; phylum Pseudomonadota; class Gammaproteobacteria; order Enterobacterales; family Enterobacteriaceae; genus Citrobacter; species Citrobacter sp. RHB20-C16. The sequence continues at coordinate 2,965,579 of NZ_CP057630.1, forward strand.
CTGAAGAGAAAAAGCGCCTGCCGGTGATGGAAGCGCTCGTACGCCATCCGGGTGCCTTTTTAAAGATTATTGCGCTCCGTCTGTGCGAACTGCTGACTATGTACATCGTTACCGCATTCGCCCTGAATTACTCAACGCAAAACCTCGGCCTGCCGCGTGAGCTCTTTCTGAATATCGGCCTGTTGGTCGGTGGGTTAAGCTGCCTGACCATCCCCTGCTTTGCCTGGCTGGCAGACCGCTTTGGCCGTCGGCGCGTCTATATTACCGGTGCGTTGATTGGCACGCTAAGCGCATTTCCGTTCTTTATGGCTCTCGAATCACAGTCGATTTTCTGGATTGTGTTCTTCTCGATCATGCTTGCTAACATTGCTCATGACATGGTGGTCTGTGTGCAGCAACCGATGTTCACCGGCATGTTCGGTGCAGGATATCGCTACAGTGGGGCTGGCGTGGGTTATCAGGTTGCCAGCGTGGTGGGCGGCGGATTCACCCCCTTCATCGCCGCGGCGCTGGTTACCTTCTCCGGTGGCGACTGGCACAGCGTGGCTATATACCTGCTGGCAGGCTGCCTGATTTCGGCCGCCACCGCATTGCTGATGAAAGATAAGCAACACGCCTGAGTTCTCTGCGAGGGCCATTCGGCTCTCGCCTCTTCTCTAAAACTCTGACTTTTGTTTCACATTCCGGTGACATACTATCGGGTGAGCAGTACACCTGTAGAACAAGGAGACACAGATGAAGAGTAAGGGCTCCAGCCTGACGCCTGCACAAGCGCTGGAAAAACTTGATGCACTCTACGAGCAGTCGGTTCAGGCGCTACGCAGTGCCATTGGCACGTACATTGAAACGGGGGAACTTCCCGATCTCACCGCCCGGAGTAAAGGTCTTTTTGTTTATCCATCGCTTTCTGTTACCTGGGATGGCAATGCCACCAATCCCCCGAAAACCCGTGCTTATGGGCGTTTTACTCATGCAGGTTGCTATACCACGACCATCACTCGTCCGGGACTGTTCCGCCCCTATCTGGAAGAACAGCTCACGCTGTTGTATCAGGACTACGACGCGCAGATCACCGTCGAGCCATCACAGCATGAGATCCCCTATCCGTACGTGATTGACGGTTCTGAGCTCACACTTGACCGCTCAATGAGCGCTGGGCTAACCCGCCATTTCCCAACCACCGAACTGGCGCAAATTGGTGATGAAACCGCAGATGGCATCTATCATCCCGTCGAGTATTCTCCCCTGTCGCACTTTGACGCACGACGGGTCGATTTCTCACTCGCCCGGTTACGTCACTATACCGGCACGCCGGTGGAACATTTTCAGCCGTTCGTGTTGTTCACCAACTACACCCGCTATGTGGATGAGTTTGTGCGCTGGGGATGCAGTCAAATTCTCGATCCGGACAGCCCATATATTGCGCTTTCCTGCGCCGGAGGCATCTGGATCACCGCTGAAACGGAAGCGCCCGAAGAAGCCATTTCCGATCTGGCCTGGAAGAAACACCAGATGCCCGCCTGGCATCTGATCACTGCCGACGGTCAGGGGATCACGCTGGTAAATATTGGCGTAGGCCCGTCTAACGCCAAAACAATTTGCGACCATCTGGCGGTTCTGCGCCCTGATGTCTGGTTGATGATTGGTCACTGCGGCGGCCTGCGTGAAAGCCAGGCGATTGGCGATTATGTGCTTGCCCATGCCTATCTGCGAGATGATCAGGTGCTGGATGCGGTACTGCCGCCGGATATCCCGATTCCTAGCATTGCAGAGGTACAGCGCGCCCTGTATGACGCAACGAAGATGGTCAGCGGCATGCCCGGTGAAGAAGTCAAACAACGTCTGCGTACCGGAACGGTGGTGACCACCTCCGATCGCAACTGGGAATTGCGTTACTCCGCCTCTGCGCTACGTTTTAACCTGAGTCGCGCCGTGGCAATTGATATGGAAAGCGCCACCATCGCCGCACAAGGTTACCGTTTCCGAGTGCCCTATGGCACCTTGTTGTGCGTTTCGGATAAACCGCTGCACGGTGAGATCAAACTGCCCGGTCAGGCAAACCGTTTCTACGAGGGGGCCATTTCCGAACACCTGCAGATTGGTATTCGCGCCATTGACCTGCTGCGTGCTGAAGGCGACCGTCTGCACTCCCGCAAACTGCGCACCTTCAACGAGCCACCATTCCGTTAAGAAGAACCAGAGGCAGAAAGCAAAAAGCCCGCTAAAAAGCGGGCTTCTTAAATTTGGCTCCTCTGACTGGACTCGAACCAGTGACATACGGATTAACAGTCCGCCGTTCTACCGACTGAACTACAGAGGAATCGTTGTGGAGGCTTATCTTAGCGGCGAAAAATCTTTTGTCAAACCCCATTTCAGACATGCACGGTTAATTGGCGCTTCTCTCAACAATTTGTTGCAATTGCGGAGATTTAATCGGCAAAAAACTTTGCAGCTTTTCCGTTTCTCCCTCATCATTTGAAATGAGGTTTCAACTTTCTTCTCTAAGGTCCATTTTGAACGTCTCCGCTGCCCTACGTCAGGCCGTCACCCGCACGCCCTGGTATGCCAAACGCAAGAGCTATAAGGTACTTTTCTGGCGCGAAATTACCCCACTTGCTGTGCCTATTTTTCTGGAGAATACCTGCGTTTTGCTGATGGGCGTACTCAGTACGTTTCTGGTCAGTTGGTTGGGTAAAGAAGCGATGGCGGGCGTCGGTCTCGCTGACAGCTTCAACATGGTAATTATGGCTTTTTTTGCCGCTATCGATCTGGGGACGACGGTGGTGGTGGCCTTTAGCCTCGGTAAACGTGACCGCCGACGCGCCCGTGCTGCGGCCCGACAATCTCTGGTGATTATGACGCTGTTTGCCGTGATCCTGGCGGCGGTGATTCATTACTTTGGCGCGCAGATTATCAATGTAGTGGCAGGCGAAGCGACAGCGGAAGTGAAGGCGCTGGCGCTGACTTACCTGGAATTAACGGTCCTTAGTTATCCTGCCGCAGCGATTGCTCTGATTGGTAGTGGCGCGTTGCGCGGCGCGGGCAATACGAAAATTCCGCTGCTGATAAATGGTGGGATGAATATCCTTAATATCATTATCAGTAGCATCCTGATTTACGGAGTTTTTTCCTGGCAAGGGCTCGGCTTTGTCGGCGCAGGACTGGGCCTGACTATTTCGCGCTATATTGGCGCGGTTGCCATTATCTGGGTGCTGATGATTGGCTTTAACCCGGCGCTGCGCATTCCGCTGAAAAGTTATTTTAAACCGCTGAACTTCGCCATTATCTGGGAAGTGATGGGGATTGGTATCCCGGCCAGCATTGAATCGGTACTGTTCAACGGCGGCAAGTTATTAACGCAGATGTTTGTCGCCGGGATGGGCACCAGCGTCATTGCCGGTAATTTCATCGCATTCTCCATTGCCGCGCTAATTAACCTGCCAGGAAACGCGCTGGGGTCGGCATCCACCATTATTACCGGAAGACGTCTTGGAAACGGAAAGATTGCCCAGGCGGAGATTCAATTGCGCCACGTGTTCTGGCTTTCCACGATTGGCCTGACCGCGATTGCCTGGCTGAGCGCGCCGTTTGCCGGGCTGATGGCCTCGTTTTACACCCGCGATCAGGAGGTAAAAGACGTGGTTGTCATCCTGATTTGGCTCAACGCGGCGTTTATGCCGATCTGGGCTGCATCCTGGGTTTTACCTTCAGGGTTTAAAGGCGCGCGCGATGCACGTTTTGCCATGTGGGTATCGATGCTGGGAATGTGGGGCTGTCGAGTGGTTGCTGGTTATACGCTGGGGATTGTACTTGGCTGGGGTGTTGTCGGGGTCTGGATGGGAATGTTCTTCGACTGGGCGGTACGTGCAGCGCTGTTTTACTGGCGTATGGTTAGCGGACGTTGGCTATGGAAATACCCGCGCCCGGAACATCAAAAGCTGACAAAATCACCCGTTGTGTCTGAATAAACAACGAAATGAGGAATATTTCGACAAACGATCGCGATGGTGCATTCAGGCTTTGACAACGGCAGTGGGCGTCGCTAATATGCGCCCCGTTCACACGATTCCTCTGTAGTTCAGTCGGTAGAACGGCGGACTGTTAATCCGTATGTCACTGGTTCGAGTCCAGTCAGAGGAGCCAAATTTAAGAAGCCCGCTTTTTAGCGGGCTTTTTGCTTTTCAGAACACCATCCCGGCGTCATTAAATGCGAGTTTGTCCGTGGCTGATGTTGACGGGCATCCCCGAACGGCGTTCGAGCGCTTCGCTGACACGGTTCGTATCCACACCCTCAGCGCTCATAAAGCTACGCATCACAGGTGTGATCGGCAGCGGGACTTTTCTGTCAGATTCATATTCCGCGCGGTTGCGGGACAGTGGTTCATGCACTTCTATCCAGCGACTACCGTCAGGTTCCGTCGTGGTTTTCACCGGCTGATCGATAATCTGCACGCGGGTGCCGACGGGCACGTTCTGGAAAAGATGTTCGATATCATCATTGCGTAAACGAATGCAGCCCTGGCTCACGCGCAGACCAATGCCAAAATTTGCGTTGGTGCCATGAATAGCGTACAGCTTGCCGATATAGATGGCGTACAGCCCCATCGGGTTATCCGGCCCCGCAGGAACGAAGGCGGGCAGGCTTTCTCCTCTGCTTGCGTATTCACGGCGGGTATTCGCCGTCGGCGTCCAGCTCGGCGCCTCTTGCTTACGCTCGACTCTCGTCACCCAGTTACGCGGCGTTTCTCGTCCTGCCTGGCCAATACCAATCGGGAAAATCTCAACCGTGTTGCTGCCGTTTGGATAGTAGTAAAGACGCATCTCCGCCACGTTCACAACAATGCCCTGACGAACGGTAGCAGGCAGAATGATTTGCTGCGGCACAATCAGCGTTGAACCCGACTTCGGAAGGAACACATCCACATCCGGATTCGCTTCCAGCATATTACTCAGCCCCTGCCCATACTGAGCGGCAAATGCTTCAAGCGGTTGCGTATTCTTGTCGGGAACGGTAATCGTCAGCGGATTTCCAACCAGACGACTTCCTTCAGGTGGCAGTGGATAGCTGACAGCCAGCGCGCTCTGGCTTGCAAGCAGCATAAATAATGAACAAAACAATTTTACACGAGGCAACATTTCCCTTTCCTCAGTCGCGGCAGATGTGGGCAAATTATAGCGTTTTTAAAGGCGATTAACCTCTTCTCTCACACTGACCAGCAAACTGCGCGGTTTACCGGCCAGGCAAGGTTACCTTATTACGCTTCTTTGCCATCCGGCAGCACGATATTGCTGGCCGCCAGTTCTCCCATGTTGCTGTACATCGCGCAGGCCGCTTCCACAATCGGCATCGCCAGTGCAGCACCGCTCCCCTCCCCCAGGCGCATTCCCATGTTGAGATAAGGCTCAAGCTCCAGGTGCTCCAGCGCAATCCGTGCGCCCTTTTCGGCGGAGAAATGTGATGGGATCAGATACGGTTTGATCTCCGGCGCAATCTGACAGGCGGCCAGCGCAGCGGAATAGGACAGGAAGCCATCCAGCAACACCGGTAAACCGCAGGACGCGGCGCCCAGGATAACTCCCGCCATGCCCACCAGGTCAAATCCACCGACTTTCGCCAGCACATCCACCCCATCATGCGGATTGGGCTGGTTGACGGCAATCGCCCGGCGAACCACCTCCACTTTATTGCCTACACGGGAAAGCGGCAGGTTAGCGCCAATTCCCACCACCGCTTCAGCCTCACTGCCTGTCAGGACGCTAACAATCGCCGCAGCAGGCGTGGTATTCGCCATCCCCAACTCGCCAACGCCAAACAGCGTCACGCCGCGCTGCGCCTGTTCGCGTGTGTAGCGAATGACTTCCAGCAGTAGCTCTTCCGCCTGCGTACGGCTCATCGCAGGGCCAGTGGCGATGTTTCCACACCCACGTGCGACGCGCATGTTCACTACGCCGGGGATGAGTTCAGCATCAATCCCCACGTCGATCACATGAACCTTTGCACCGGCATGAGCGGCAAGCACACAAACGCCCGTCGTGCCGCGCGTCATATTTGCCGCCTGAATGGCGGTCACCACTTTAGGCGAAACGGCAACCCCTTCATCCCAGACACCGTGATCGGCGCACATCACCAGTATCGCTTTTTCACCGACACGCGGTACACCGTGTAGACCTGGCATACCGGCCAGCTGTACCGCCAGCGCCTCCAGCCGACCCAGACTACCGGGCGGTTTAAGCAGGCCATCAATATGCTGTTGCGCGCGTGTCATCGCGCCACGGTCTGGCGGCGGAATTTCGCGGAGTAAAGAGGTTAACGTTTGCATATGCGTTCTCATTGTGTTGGCTGACTCACAGCAGAGCCAGCAGGAATATCAACTCGCCAAGTTCTATTGCCGCACCCAGCGTATCGCCGGTTTGCCCACCCAACGTCCGTTTTAACAGTTGTCCCAGCAGGAAGACAGACACCATCGTCACGACCAGTGCCGCCACCCCCTGCATTCCAGGCAACAGAACCGCCGCCAGAATCGCGGCCAGACCAAGGGTAAAACAGGTTTGCGTCCCGGTGACATGACCGATAAACACGTTGCCTAATCCCTCTTCACGGGCGTAGCGGTGGCGATACATCAACAACACGGCTGTCCCACGCCCAACGGCACAGGCGGCTGCCAGCGCGGCCAGCACAGGAGTGCCGCGTAGCGACAGTTCACTGATCACCAGCACTTTCGCCAGCAAGACAAAAATGAGCGCCAGACCGCCGTGCGTTCCCAGTCGGCTGTCGCGCATAATCTCCAGCATACGTTCGCGGCTGCGGGCGGAGAAAACGCCATCGCAGGTATCAGCCAGACCGTCGAGGTGAAAGCCCCCGGTCATCAGCGCCAGCGCTAACACGGTAAAGAGCGCCGCCAGTGGTGCGCCGCACCAGGGCTGAAAGAGCATAAACACCAGCCCACTCAACGCACCGAGTAGCAGACCGATGAGCGGGAAAGTCACAATACCGCGAGAATACTGATCGAATTCCAGTCCCTGCGACCAGCGACCCGGAACGGGCAAACGCGTAATAAAAGAGAGCATTGCCCAGAACAACTTACTCATTTAATTTTGACTCCAATACCAGATACCACCAGCCAGACCTCATCCGCCGCTGCCGCCAGACGCTGATTCACACGCCCGGCGATATCCCGAAAGTGCCGCGCCAGACGGTTTTCCGGCACGATCCCCATCCCGACTTCGTTGGTCACTAGCACCACCCTGGCCGGACATCGCTGACAGGCCGCGATCAGCGTCTGGATCTCCGCCTCAATCGCCGTTTCCAGCGCGGCGTAATCCCAGCTATCGGGGTCACTGTCGCCGCCCAAAGCAAACAGCAGGTTAGTGACCATGGTGGTGATGCACTCCAGTAGAATGGCTTCATCCGGCGCGTTATCCGCAGTGATCAGCGCATCAAGATGCTGCCAGCGCTCGGCGGTACGCCAGTGCGCTGGACGTCCATCACGATGATGCTGAATGCGCGCTGCCATTTCGTCATCAAAAATCTGCGATGTCGCGATGTACAGCACCTGCGGGAAATCAGCGATCAGGGCTTCGGCATGACGACTCTTACCGCTGCGTGCGCCGCCAGTGACCAGAATCATCATACTGACTCCCGATGTTGCTGCATGATGGTATATATTTTCTCAATATCGATGTGTTGCCGCATCGCATCCGCCAGCAGATCAAACTGCTGCGATTTATATTGCGCGTATTGGAAGGTGGGATCCAGGGGAGTCAGCCCCTTACGCACGCGCAGGCCATTGACCAGCGCTCGCGTAAAATCATCACTGTCGAACAAGCCATGCAGATAAGTCCCAAACGCTCGTCCGTCGGCGGTGACGGCACCATCCGCGACGTTTTCGCCGTGCTTCTGCAGTTGCATCACCGACTGGCAATCGCCGTTCAGCGTCGTTTCGCCCATGTGAATTTCATAGCCGCGCACTGGCAACCCGGACGCCGCAGACAACCAGTCCGGCAGTGTCGACGACATCGTCGCCGTTACCTGGGTTGTGGTTTTCCGCTGGGCAAAATGCGTTACCGTATCGAGCAGCCCCAGACCCGGTAGCGTTCCCAGCCCTGACTCGACCTCATCGATAATGGTCTCGCCCAACATCTGGTAGCCACCACAGATCCCGACAATGGGGATGTTTTGTTGGTGCGCCTGCAAAACCGCGTGGGCCATGCCGCTTTCACGTAGCCACACCAGATCGCCGAGCGTATTTTTACTGCCCGGCAGGATCACCAGGTCAACGTCCGCCAGTTCTTGCGGATGACGCACATAGCGCACGCGCACATCGGGCTGCGCGGCCAGCGCGTTAAAATCGGTGAAATTGGAGATATGCGGGATCTGCACCACGGCAATGTTGATGTCGCGTTTTTCGGTGCGCAGGTATTTCCCTTTTTGCAGCGCCACGCCATCTTCATCTTCGAGATCGACATCCAGCCACGGCATTACGCCCAGTACGGGCACACCGGTCAGGTTTTCAATCTGTTCGATCCCGGAGTAAAGCAGCGCCACGTCACCGCGAAACTTATTGATGATCACCCCTTTCACCCGAGCACGTTCGTGCTCATGCAGCAGCGCGAGCGTGCCGTAGATCGACGCGAACACCCCGCCGCGATCAATATCAGCCACCAGGATCACCGGACACTGCGCCATTTCGGCCATCCCCATATTGACGATATCGCGGTCACGCAGATTAATTTCCGCCGGACTGCCCGCCCCCTCAAGCACCAGCACGTCAAAATCCTGTGCCAGACTGGTGTAAACTGAGAGGATCTGCTCGCGCAGACGCGGCTTGTATTCGTGATAGCTGACCGCATCCATATCGGTCGCCACCTGTCCCATCAGCACCACCTGCGCCTTGCGATCGCTGGTCGGTTTCAACAGCACCGGATTCATGCGGACATCTGGCACAATGCCCGCCGCTTCGGCCTGGAAAATCTGCGCGCGGCCCATCTCTTTCCCCTCCGGCGTGATGCCGGAGTTGAGCGCCATATTCTGCGACTTAAACGGTGCGGTCCGCCGACCATCCTGATAAAAAATGCGGCACAGTCCCGCCACCAGAACACTCTTGCCGACGTCAGACGCCGTTCCCTGCAACATAATGGCCTGCGTCATGACGCCTCCTTGATTGCGCGTTGTCGCATACAACGGAAAAATTCATCTTCGGTTTTGCACAGCGGCATACCTAGCTCTGCGTGCAGTTTCACCAGCCAGGGTTGCGTTAACCCGGCCTCTTCAATCAGTTCTGTACGGGCAAAAACCTCACCCGGCTCACCGTGCGCCAGCACTTCGCCATGACGTAAAACGTAGACGGCATTGCTGACTTCATAAATCAGATCAATATCATGGCTGGAGATCACCACGTGATTTCCCTGCGCCACAATCCGTTTGATGATGTCGATCATCTGGCTACGTCCTGAAGGATCAAGCCCCGCCGTGGGTTCATCCAGTAACAGGTATTTTGCCCGTAGCACCAGCGCACCGGCGATGGCCACCCGCTTCTTTTGTCCGTGGCTTAAGCACTGAATCGGCTGCTGGCGAAAATGTTGCGCATCTACCAGCGTCAACGCCTCGTCGACTCGTCGGGCAATTTCTCCCTCCTCCACGCCAAGATTGCGCAGGCTGAAGGCGATATCGCTGTCGATATCGGTGTAGAAAATTTGCTGATCGGGATCCTGAAACACCGTCGCGACCTGCTGACGCAGCGCCAGCAGGCCACGCTTACTGTAGTCCAGCGGTTTTCCCTGCCACAATACCGCGCCCTGTTGCGGTCGCAGTAATCCGCTCAGATTCATAAATAGGGTGGATTTCCCACAGCCGTTGGCTCCCACCAGTCCGGTGACGGCATGCTGTGAAAAATCCAGCGTCAGCCCTTTAAGTACCTGCGCATCCTGATAACGAAACCAGAGTTCGGTGGTGGCAAGCATGCTTTTCCTTACAGGTGAAAATCGCCCTGATACAATTTGATATCTAACGTCGCCGCCATTTGCTGATAGCGAATCAGCACCCGGGTAAACAAAACGCCCACCAGCATCGCCAGCGAGCGATAGCCAATCGGCAGACTACGATAGCCAAAACGCAGCGTCTGCGCGCGATGAATCGCCATCGCTTCATCTAACAGAATAAAAATAAAGCGCCAGGTCAGCAGGATCTGTTCCGTCAGCAGACGCGGTATCCGTGCCCGTTTGAGCAGTAAAATCAGCTGCGGAAACGGCAGGTTAAGCACCAGCCAGAACGTGGCGGCCAGCGCGGCCAGACTCCGCCAGAACGTCTCGTTCGCGGTGTGCAGCCCAGACGCCGTGACCCCCAGCCAGTAACTGCCAAGCGGAAAACTGACCAACAGCGTTTGTGGGTCGCGGCTGACGCTGAACAGAATCGTCACCACCCCCACCACCAGAAAACCAAACGGCAGCGCCATCCAGCGACACCAACGGCGCAGGGAGATGCGCAGCAGCCAGCAGGTCAGCCCGGCAATCAGCGCCAGCTCGATACCCTGCCCCCAGGCGGGCAGGGTAAACGCCAGAGTCATCAGCAGCAGCCAGAACAGGAACTTACGCTCTGGTGCGACGTGAAACCAGCGGCTCTGATAGCTCAGTCGATCAAGCCCGGTCATCACGGCGTTGTCTGCCTTTGGTGTAGCCCAGAATATAGAAAATCACCGCCGCGCCAAGCGAGCCTTGCAACGTAAACAACAGGCTTTCAATTTCTCCGCTCGCCGGTTCATACAGCGGCTGGAACCACGGCTCATAATGCGGAGCAACCACCTGAATCTGGCTTTCCGCTTCACCGTCCGAGCCACCGTATTCACCACCGTGATTGATAAAGAACGGCAACACGACCAAAGCAATCACCATGGCTAACAATATCAGCGTCTTTTTCATGTTAATGTCCTTGCGCGGTTATCAGTTGCCGTTTCGTCAGCTGGTCGTAGATCATCACGGTCAGCAAGCCTTCGGCGATAGCAATCGGGATCTGCGTCAGGCAGAAAATCCCCATAAACTTGACGACAGATCCTGGCGCGCCCGCTTCGGGATCCGGGAAGGCCACGCCAAGCTGTACAGATGTCACAAAGTAAGTCACCAGATCCGCCAGCATGGCGCAGAGGAAGACGCCAACATCACGACGGATCCCGGCGCGACAGGCCATCTTCCACACCATATAGCCGACAACCGGGCCAATCACCGCCATCGACATGCCGTTAGCGCCCAGGGTGGTCAAGCCACCGTGCGCCAGCAGCAGCGCCTGGAACAGCAGTACGATAGCGCCGAGAACCGCCACCACGCCCGGACCAAACAGGATCACCGCCAGCCCGACGCCTGTCGGATGTGAGCAGCTACCGGTAACCGACGGGATCTTCAGTGCCGACAGCACAAAAATAAACGCCCCGCACAGCGCCAGTAGCACTTTCTGATGGCTGTCATCCATCACGATATGTCGCAGGCGCACCAGTCCGTACCACAGGCACGGTAAAAACAGCAACCACCAGGCCAGCGCCCACATCGGCGGTAAAAATCCCTCCATGATGTGCATGGCGAACGCCTGCTCCGGCACAATCATCAGCAATAGCGCCGCAGCCAGACCACTGAATGACAGCTGTTTGAGCTGTTGTTCGAGTTTCATTCTGCATACTCCCACTGTTTGTTGACCAGGATGGTCGAGAAATAAGGCAACGGCTGATCGTCGCTGACCTCGTTGAGATGCCGCCAGCACTGCTCTCCAGGGAGCGTGGCCTCGGACATCATCAGTGCACAATCCAGTAATCCGGCCTGATCCAGCAGCGCTTTAATCCGCGCAAAGCGACCATAGACCTTCATCAGTACCAGACTGTCGTGTTGACGTAGCGCCTGGGCGATCTCCGCTTCCGGTGCGGTACAGGAGATCACCGCCAGCGACTGCTGTTCCATCGCCAGCGGCGTTTTGGATCGGGCGGCAATGGCGGCAAACGACGTCACACCAGGCACGATCTCCAGCCAGTCAGGACACCCGATGCGCTGTAGTAAAAAGACCCAGGTGCTGAACAACATGGCGTCACCCAGGGTGATAAATCCCACCTGTTTGCCTGCCTCCACTTCCTTAACCAACGCTGCGGTCACTTCATCCCAGACCGCCTCTTTTTCCGCGCTGTCTGCGCTCATGGGGAAATGGCAGCAACGAATTTCTGTGTTCGTGCCGATGTACTCCCGCACGATGGAAAGCGCGAGGCTGTCGCCACCCTTACGTCCCGCCGGGGCATAGAGAATATCCAGTGAACCCAGAATACGTGAGGCGCGAACGGTAATCAGATCGGCTGCTCCCGGGCCAGTGCTCAGGGCGTACAGTTTGCCGCTCATGCCGCTTCCTCCATCGCCACGCTCAGCGCTTGTTGCAAATGCGCGACGAACATCGCCCGCACCGCCGGATTTTCGCCAAGACCGCTCAGCCACGGCGTTGCCGTGATCCCCGCCGCCGTAAACAGCGTTTTCCACGAATCATCGTCGTCCGAAGCCATATCATTGATGGCGTGATCCCCTGCAACCAGCATCAGCGGCATCAGATGGACGGCTTTGACCCCCTCTTTGCTCAGGCTCTCAATCAGAATATCGACTTCCGGATAGCTCTCCACCGCGCCGACGCGCGCCGGGAAGCCCTGCGCCATCATCATGTGGTCGAGGCAGGCATAAGCGGCAAACGCGTGATGGCTGGCGCCGTGGCCCATGAATACCACTTTCTCATTGGCGGCGGGGACAGGCATCTGCTGTTTCAGGGCGAGCATTAACTGCGCGTAATCGTCATGGCTGCTCAACAGCGGCACGCCCAGCGTCAGGCGGGCAAACAGCGGACGCAGAGTCTGCACTTCACGGACAATTTTTTCATATTCGTCGCCGTTAATGATGTGCAGCGACTGAATCGCCACATCCTGATATCCCTGATCAGCAAGCTTTTGCAGCGCCTGCAGCGGGGTATCTATCTCAATACCATCACGCTGTTTGAGCTTGCGAATAATCATTCCAGAGGTAAAGGCACGGAACAGGGTGCGGTCAGGACAGCTGGCGGCCAGATCGCGCTCGCAGGCCACAATGTTCTTCTCGCAGGTATCGTGATAGCTGGTGCCAAAGCTAACCACCAGAAGCGCTTTTTTCATTTTCTGATTCCTTAAGCAGCGGCCAGCCAGCGCGCCAAACGTTGCGCAAATGCGGCCTGACTTTCCAGTAACTCATCTCCCGTCACCAGCGGCGCCGGGCGGGTAATCACGATGCAGGGAATACCTGCATCCAGACAGGGTTGAACCTTTTCCTGATAACCGCCCTCTGCGCCAGAAGCCTTGGTTATCACGACGTCAGCCTGACACTGACGATAAAACGCAGCGTTAAATTCAGCGCTGAACGGCCCGCACAGCGCGAACGTCTCGCCTACACCAAAGCCCAGATCGGCGCACTGTTGAATCACCTCGGGGACGGGCAACACGCGGGCGAGCAGCGTTTTTTCCGGCAACCCCGCGCGCCACAGCGCCAGATCTTTACTTCCGGTGGTCAGCAGTACGCGCTCGCCAAAACGTCGTGCAACGTCGCACGCCTCGGCAATGCTCTGTACGGTAAAGAGCAGCGGATGCGTCAGTTCACTAAGCTGTTCCGGGCGCTGGTAGCGGCTCAGCAGCACGCCAGCCCGTTCGCAGGCGCACAGAATATTGCGGCTCACCACTTCGGCATACGGGTGCGAAGCATCGATCACCCATCGCGTTCCGTTCTCCTTCAGCCAGTTCACCATTTCATCCTGCTCGAGCCGACCACAGCGCACCTGCCCCTTGATATCGCCAGCCAGTTGTTTCCCGGTCGGCGTCGCCACCGACAGGGTGTAGGCCACATTAGCGGCATCCAGTTGTTGGCACAGCGCACGGGCATCGCTGGTGCCGCCCATGACCAGAACCTCACCAAAACTCACAGCACGTAACCTCGTGGCGTGATCATCAGACCGTCCTGCACATAAGTCGCTTTGTTACCGACGATCACCAGACTGGTCATATCCACCGGTTCAAAATCCATCTCGCCCAGCGTAGTCAGCCATTTCTCCTGCTTTTTACGCCCGGCAGATTTCACCACTCCCACCGGCGTTTGCCCGCTCTTACTGGCGGAAAGCAGTTCAAATGCGCGCGCCAGATGTCCCTCACGGCCCCGGCTGCGCGGGTTGTAGAAGCAGATGACGAAGTCCGCTTCTCCGGCGGCGATAATACGTTTTTCGATAACCGGCCACGGCGTAAGTAAATCGCTTAAACTGATGTGACAAAAATCGTGCATCAGCGGCGCGCCGAGCAGCGACGCCGCCGCGATACTGGCAGTCATCCCCGGGATCAGGCGCACTTCAACGTCCAGTTTCTGTTTGCTGACCAGCTCCAGCACCAGCCCCGCCATGCCGTAAATACCGGCGTCACCGCTGCTGATCAGCGCCACGTTGTGTCCGGCCTGCGCCAGTTCAATCGCCGCATGGCAGCGCTCGATCTCTTTGCACATGCCGGTTTTGATCACCTGCTTGTCACCGGTAAACGCTTTGACGAGGTGAGTGTAGGTTTTGTAACCCACAATAATTTCTGCCGCCTGCAGGGCCTCAACGGCTTCCATGGTCATCATGGCCTGTGAGCCGGGGCCGATTCCGATTACGGTTAACATCAGTGTGAAACTCCCAAAGTGATAGTGACGCCCTGCTCACGCAAGGTTTCGCCGGTCAATTGCCCATGACTCAGCAGCCATGCTGCCGGACCCGAGACGCTTCCGACGCCGACCGTCTGGCGAACAAACGGCGAAGCCGGAAAGTGATGTTCATGCTCACGCAGCGCGTCAGCGCTAAAGGTTTCAAACGGCACACGCCAGCAGGAGGCAAGTTGGATCAGCCCCTCTTCGTCTTTCTTGAGCGACGCGCTGCCGATGGCTTTCAGCGCCAGCGGATCAAAGCGCTGCGCTTCAAGCTGACGCGCCAGCAGCGCAGCCAGTAGTGGGAACGGCGTATCGCGACGACAGCCAATGCCAGCGACCACCCGTTGTGGCACCAGTTTCCAGTGTTGAACCGGAATATCCGGCAATTCGTTACGTAACGTGACGCACACCAGCGCATCCAGTTCAGGCAACTGCTGGAGATCGGTAACGGTAATGAACCCACGGCGATCGCAGTGGCGGACGTCTTCATCCAGTTCTTCATCCCACCACAGACCCACGCGCTGGTTGCTCACCAGCATCTGATTCACCGCTTTTACTGCGGTGCGAAAGTCGGTCATACGGGCGTTGAGCTGAAACGCGAGGGTGTCCAGTGCCGCCATCTCATTGACATCGGTGGCTGTGGTAATCACCGGATCGGCGCCCAGCATGCCGGCGAGATAACGGGTCAGCGCGTTCGCGCCGCCCGCATGGCCGGAAAGCAGGCTGATCACATGCTGGCCGCGCTCGTCGATCACCACCACCGCCGGATCGCTGAATTTGTCATTCACCAGCGGGGCCAGCACGCGCACCGCGATGCCGGTCGCCCCGATAAAAATCAGCGCGGAATAGTTCGAAAACGCGTCGCGCGCGGCGTGGGCGAACCCGCCGTCGAACGGTAAGAAACCGTCCTCCAGCAATTTTTCACTGGTAAAACAGGTCAGCGGTAACATCGTTGCCAGCCGTTTAGCCAGCGTTACACCGCCGGGCGTCAGGCAAAACAGCGCGATTGATTCAGGCTTTACGGTATTCATGGCTAAAGTCCGCGGCATAAAGTCTGGAGTAGTGATACTCATCTCCGAGGAAATTCCCGACCAGGATGAGCGCCGTTTTGCGGATCCCGGCGTCGCGCACTTTATCGGCGATATCCGCCAGCGTGCCACGCACAGTTTGACTTTCCGGCCAGGTCGCTTTGTAGATCACGGCCACCGGCGTGGTCGCCGGGTAACCGCCCTCAATCAACCGTTCCGCAACCCGGTTGATGCGCTGGACGGAGAGATAAATTGCCATTGAGGTCTGGTGGCTGGCGAACGATTCCAGCTGTTCACGTTCTGGCACCGGCGTGCGACCTTCGAGTCGCGTAATAATCAGGCTTTGCGAGACTTCCGGCACGGTGTACTCAACCCCCAGCTCCGCCGCCGCGCCGAGGAAAGCGCTGACCCCCGGCACCACCTGCCAGGGGATACCACGTTTGGTCAGCTCTTCCCCCTGTTCGCGCACCGAGCCATACAGCGACACGTCGCCGGTTTGCAGGCGCACTACCGTTTTTCCGGCCTTCACCCCCTCTTCCATCAGGGTGAGGATTTGCTCAAGATGCAGTTCCGCACTGTCGTGGCACTCTGCGTCCGCCGGACAATACTCCAGCAGTTCGGTGTTGATCAGCGATCCGGCATAAATCACCACCTGCGCCTGTTGCAACAGCCGGTAACCCTTAAGCGTAATCAGCTCCCGATCACCCGGACCTGCGCCGACAAACCACACACAACGGGGATCAAATGTCTCAGACATGGCGTTCTTCCTTCTGGCAGGCGATGACAAAAACGGGATTGTTCGGTTTGAAATAGTGACCCGCGCCCAGCGTGGTCAACGACGAAATCTGCATTTGCAGGCAGTCCACGTCCTGCACACCGCGCTGTTGCAAATGTGCCAGCGCGGTGTTGAGGTTTTCCTGTAGGATGAAGGTCATCACCAGGCGTCCACCAACGTGCAACTGGCGCATAGACCAGTCGATCAGTTCCGTGAGGTGTCCCCCACTGCCACCCATAAAGACGGCATCGGCTTTCTCGGTCATCATCATTGGCGCTTCACCCGGCAGAATATCGATATTCGCGCAGGCGAAATGCTGACGGTTTTCGTCGAGTAAACGCAGCGCCGCCGGATTGCGCTCAATAGCCGTAATGTGTAGCGACGGAAACTGTAGCGCGGCTTCGATGGACACACTGCCGGTTCCGGCCCCGATATCAATCAGGTGACTGGCCCGGTGCAGTTCAAGTTTTGCGAGAGCGAGCGCACGTACCGCTTCTTTGGTCATCGGCACCTTCTCACCGCGCAGGAAAAGCTCATCTTTCATCAAGGATCACCACTGCATTCATCTCATATTCGGCATGGACCTCGCTGACGCGCAGCCAGTGGATCCGTTCGTTTTCCATCGCCAGGTTTTCACCAATCACCATCCAGCGATCGCCCTTTCCTCGTGCAACCAGTTGTGCAGCAATATCACGCGGCCCGCACTGACCGTCGGTGACCATTGCCACCTTGTTATGCTGCGCCAGCGTATCGAAACAGACGCTGCGCCCGTGGCTACTGGTGAGCCACATGTCATTCATGTCGATTCCCGACTGCGCGCACAGATACTGCACCGCGCTGATACCTGGAATGATGCGTACCTGCGCAACGCCAAAATGCGCCACCATCCGCGTACCGATGCCGTAAAACAGCGGATCGCCAGAAGCCAGAACCACCACCCGCTTATCCTGATGCGCCGCAATCCATGCCAGCAGTTCGGGAATGTTGGCGCCCAGCGCAAACTGCTCGCCGCGAAAGTCCGGGAACTGCTGCAAATGGCGCTTACCGCCGACCAGCACATCGGCCTCATCAACCGCCGCGCGCGCCGCCGGCGTCATCAGGTGCAGACCGGCTGGCCCCATCCCCACGACCGTCAGCATTGCATCTCCCGGGCGATAGCGTCGACGGGGCGGTTGCTACCCAGAACCTGGTTATCAAACGAAAACATGATCGCGTCGCAGGTCGGCGGGGTTTTGGTAAAGCGCAGCATCTGCATCACGCGCTGACAGATGCGTTCAGCAAGATGGTTGTAGAGGTGCTGAAAGCCGAACGCGTCGATGTGCTCCATTGCCGCTTCAGTGGTGTCGCAATCGCTTACCAGCGTCAGCAACTCCCGCGGCGCGCCGAGCAGCGCCAGATGCGCCACCAGCGTTTCCATTCGCGCATCGGCTATGTGGCTGTGGGTATGGAAGATCCCGGCAGCAATTTTGATCAATTTCCCAGGATGACCGACGAGCACGACCTGGCGAAATCCCAGCCGCACCGCCTCTTCAATCATGTAGCCGACAAAGTTGCTCATGGTGACCACCACGTTGGTATCGATGCCCATCTGTTCGCGGACGAAACGCTCACCATGATTACCCGGCACCAGAACTACCCGCTCCAGTCCGGCGGCACGTTTGATTTCCAGCTCCAGCGATAACGACCGCTTCCAGCTCTCTTCGGACATGGGGGTCACAATACCGGTGGTGCCAATAATGGAAATTCCGCCAAGAATACCGAGACGCGAGTTGTAGGTTTTTTGCGCTCGTTCTTCGCCTTCCGGGGCAAATATTTCGATTTCCGCCCCGCGTACCGGGCCTATCGCCTCACGCACGGCGGACTCAATGGTGTGACGCGGGGTGCGATTAATTGCCGCGCTGCCGACAGGCAGACCAATCCCCTTGCGGGTGACGGTGCCGACGCCTTCGCCCCCGGACAGGACAATTTCACCGCTGTCATTCAACGTGACGCGGGCGAAAATCAACATCCCGTGGGTGGCGTCGACATCATCGCCGCCATCTTTACGGATCGCTGCAATGGCCTGCTGTCCTTCAATGTGTGGAGATTCCACGTTCAGACACAGAGTGACGCCGGAAGGTGTGACAATCGATACCTGATGGATCAGATGCTGACGCAACACCATCAGCGCGGCGACTTTTGCCGCCGCCGTGGCGCACGATCCAGTGGTATAACCTTTGCGCAGCGCTTTGCCGTTATGCCAGACGGGCGCGTCGAAAGTCTGATCGCTCATCGCGCCCCCTGCATGTAATACAGCATGGCGTTCACGATCGCCGCCGCAACGTTACTGCCGCCTTTGCGTCCGAGGGCGGCAATGGCGGGCAACGGGCTGTGCGTCAGCGCCTCTTTGGATTCCGCCGCGCCGACAAATCCCACCGGCACGCCCACCACGCCGCTTACCGCTACATCTTTTTCCAACAGGCGAAACAGCGCAGTGGGCGCGTTGCCAAAGACAAACACTTTTTCGCCTTCTTCCGTCACGGCAATGTCGACAGCCGCCATTGAGCGAGTGATACCCTGCGCTTTCGCTTGCGCTACCACGCGCGGATCGCTGATATAGCAGCGACACTCGCCCCCCGTCTTCGCCAGCAGGGTTTTATTGATCCCCGAAAGCGCCATGGTGGTGTCGGTATAGATAACCGTCGGGCGGCTCAGCGCCGCACAAAGTTGTTCCAGCGCATCATCCGAAAACCAGAGAATATCCAGCCAGTCGAAGTCAGCGGTGGTATGAATCACCCGTTTGATGATGGCTTCATGTAGCGGACTGGCAAACTGGTACTCCGGGCGCGTTTCATGAATGATCTCGCCAATGATGTCAAAACTTTTGGCTTCAATCGCCTGGGGTTGCTGGATGTATTGCATTGTCATTTATCCTCAGGCCACACCCATTACCAGCCAGCGCGTCACAAGGAACAGCACCAGAGCCAGCGTTGAGGCAACCCACATCAGTCGAATCGTTTGGGAAATGTCATCTATGGAAATAGTGCGCTGCGCGTCGCCGATCCACGGTTTTTCAACGCGCTCGCCAAAGTAATCATTCGGGCCGCCCAGTCGAATGCCCAACGCACCGGCAACGGAAGCCTCCGCCCAGGCACAGTTCGGGCTGCTGTGGTTATAGCGATCCCGCCAGCCCACACAGAGCGCCCGGGCGCCGTCACGACGGCACAACACCGCTGCCGCGCTCAGCAGCAGCCAGCTCAGCCGTGCAGGAATGTAGTTCGCGACGTCGTCCAGGCGAGCACTGACCATGCCAATCGCCCGGTATTTTTCGTGTTTATAACCCACCATGGAATCCAGGGTGTTCACCGCTTTGTAGGCCATCGCCATCGGCGCGCCGCCAATTAAGAGGAAGAACAGCGGCGCGATAATGCCGTCAACCGTATTCTCCGCCACGGTTTCCACGACCGCCCGGTTGATCTGTTCTGGCTGAAGTTGCGATGTGTCGCGCCCCACAATCCACGAGAGCTTTTCGCGGCTTTGTGCAAGGTTACCTTCGCGCAGCGGGCGCTCAACCTCTTGCGCCGCCGTTGCCAGACAGCGCCCCGCCAGCACGGTGAAAATCATCCAGACTTCAACGACCCAACCGAGCCATGGATGAATCCACGCCGCCAGGTGTAACACGCCCCAGGCAACCGCCCACGTCAAGCCGACAACCACCAGCCACATCACCCCACCACCCATGCGTAACGCCCGGTCGCTGTGGCAGTAGCGGCGGATAATCCGCTGCACGGTAGTGATCAGATTGCCTATCCAGCGCACCGGATGCGGCCAGTGTGGTGGGTCGCCAATCACGACATCGAGAAGCCAGGCCACACACCATGCCAGTAGCGTCATAACGCCTCCCGCGCGGCATTCAGCCAGTGATTAAGCATTAATGGACGCTGAGCAAAGTGAACGTGCAGGTAGCTGGCGAAGGTGTTGCCCGTTCGCCAGCCACCGGACCACGCCTGCACCATCTGACCGTCACGGACTTTACGGCAAGCCAGCACAGCGGGGGTTTCAGGGGAAAAATCGGAGTAATGGAATTCATGACCGCGCAGCACATCGCCTTCCGCGGCCAGCAGCGTGGGCTGCAAAGCCTGCGCTTCACAATAGCCAAAGCGGGTTAGCCGTTTACCCATTTTGCTGCGACCGGGAAGGATATCGGCCATGCGATGCTCAACCCCGTCGGCATCTTCCAGCAGGCTGCCGAGGTACATCAATCCGCCGCATTCGGCATAAATGGCGACACCGCGCTGATGCGCCTCGCGCAGGCTTGTCAGCATAGTAGTATTGGCCGCCAGCGCGGACGCGTGCAGTTCCGGATAACCGCCGCCCAGCCAGACCATTTGACAATCGGGTAATTCGCGATCGTGGAGCGGGCTGAAGCGCACAATGTTGACGCCGGTACGCGCCAGCAGCGCCACGTTATCGGGATAATAAAAATTAAAGGCCTCATCATCAGCCATCGCCAGCGTCAGTCCTTCTCCGGCGTTGGGCGCAGGACGTTCAGGCCATTCGCCTGGCGGCAATGCCTGAAGGTGGCTTAACGCCAGCAACCGATCGATATCCAGTGTACTTTCCAGCCGGGCGGCGAAATCCTGCCACGATTGTTGATTGACGACGGACTCACGCGCGGTCACCAATCCCAGATGCCGTTCGGGTAGCGCGACGCCGTCAACGCGCGGGACGTAACCCAGCACCGGCACAGCGCAGTAGTGCTCGATAGCGGTTTTCAGCAACTGGAAATGGGGCTCACTGTTGACGCGGTTAACGATGACGCCGGCAATGTTCAGCGTCGGGTCGAAATGCTGGAAGCCCATCACCGTGGCGGCAATGGAAGTAGAAACGGCTTTCCCGTCAACCAGCAGAATGACCGGACAGCCCAACTGCTTGGCCATCGCGGCGGTACTGCAATAATCAGGATCTGTACCGTAACCGTCGTACAGCCCCATCACCCCTTCGATCACTGCAATATCTGCATCCTGCATCTGTTCGCGGAACAGCGCATTAAGCACCGGCTCGGGGAGCATAAAACTGTCGAGGTTGCGGGAGGCGGTACCGCTGATGGCCGTATGCCAGGCGGTGTCAAGGTAATCAGGGCCGACTTTGCAGGGCTGGACGCGTAAACCACGTTGTTTCATCACGTTCAGCAAGCCCAGCGTCACTGTGGTTTTACCACAGCCGCTACCGGTACCTGCCAGAACAAACGCGTACTGCTTTGCCGCCATGACCCTGATCCTGTTCAGGGTGGTAGGGATGTACTGACACCCAGTCTTCCGACTGTACGCATCTGAGCAACCCACTTCCCACCGAAGTTGTTGGTAGTATCCGACAGGCTGGTCTTCTGGCTTAGCGTCGTCCTCGCCCGTCCTTCCCAATCTTGCGATCAGTGGTCTTCACGGGGTTGTCAGCATCACAGCAGCGGGGGCTGCGGGGGATTTTCACCCCCTTCCCAGACACAAATGTGTCAAACCTGTCGGCTTAAATGATGAACAGAATGAATTCTCCTCATCACAACAATACTTTTCGTTACTTATTCGTTACGCATTTTTTATCAACAAAAAACGCCGCAATAAAACGATTCTGAATGAAATGTCATGCAAGAGAATAATGAAACCTCTTAACAATGACACTGTATCTCATCACAGAAATAAAAACTGGTGAAGTTTATTCCGTAAAGAGCGATATTTTATTGCGCTATGACAATTTATTGCTGTACTAAAAACACTTAACCATTATAAATGACCGGATTACGCGGGAATATCAAAAATCGGCAATAGCAAAATATTGCTATTTATGCCGATTCAGCAGGCAAGTTTTCATTTATTTTTTGCCGATAGGCCTGCGGCGTAACCTGATAAGTCTGACGGAACACTTTGCAAAAATAGCTGGTTTGCGAAAAACCTAAATTGCGGGCAATACTGGCAATGCTCCAGTCACTGTGACAAAGCAGCTCTCTGGCACTGGCCATGCGCTGTTGATTGACCCACGCGTTAAAACCAATGCCCTGATATTTTTTGAACAGTTTGCTGAAGTAGTACGGGCTCAGGTAAACATGCGAGGCCACATCTTCAAGGCGAAGATCGTCTGACAAGTGGGCATCAATATAGCGTAACGCCTTTTTCATTTTGCTGTCATGAGGGCTGGCGGCGCGGGTCGGGCGTGAAGGCTCAGCAGGTTGCGTGCTGTCTTTGATCACCACGAAATTGAGTTGCTTCTTGAGGCAGTTTTCAACAATGAGTTTGAGCAGATCCGCCGAGGCCATCACGCGAGAATAGTCCATTTCCGGGACATTACTGAACTCATTGAGCAGTTCAGGATCGGCCTGCCAGCGATCGTCAACCTTCATGATATCGAGCAGATCGGCACCATCATCGTTACGTAAACGCACCTGGCCGCAGAGAACGAATCCAACAAGATGGCCTGCGATCACGAGAGGAATAGAGAAATCGGTAAGCCCGGCATGGCAGCGATAGATACAGGGTTGATCCGATTTTGACGCTTCCAGTCCCCCACAGCGATCGCTCATACGACACCGGGTACTGTGTTGCGGATGCTGACGCATCAGTTGGCAAAAAGGTGTGAAATTAAACAGCTCAGAAATCTCATCACCGTGAATATTGACAACCACAACAGCCAGGCTGGTCGCTTGCGCAAAATCCTGTGCGATTTTATTAATGAGTTCTGAGTTCAGGGTGCTCGCAGAAATCATGATAAAATCCCTCAGTTAATCCATTGTTATAATGAAAACATAAATTTTACATTTACTTCTTATCATCCCCATCCTTGTATGTAAATGACAGAAAGTACAAGGGACAATAACAAAAGTCTCCCTGGGTGGGGAGACTTTTTAGTCAGTTCGTGAAAGCAGATCACGAAAAAGAAATTAAAGACGTGATATTAGCCACGCCAGCCAAAATTACGCGTCCGTCTCTTCGATTTTACACGTATTACAGGGCAAATTCTTACCGATAAGGTACTTATAGATAGCCGCGCCCGCACACGCACCAATCAATGGCGCAATAATCGGCACAATAAAGTACGGAATATCGCGTCCACCAGTCATCGCAATATCTCCCCAACCTGCCATCCAGGCGAACAGCTTAGGACCAAAATCACGCGCCGGGTTCATGGCAAAGCCGGTTAATGGGCCTGTGGATGCACCAATTACCGCCACCAGAATACCGATCAGCAGTGGCGCCAGTGCCCCTTTAGGCACACCGTTACCATCGTCGGTCAGCGCCATAATCAGCCCCATCAGGATTGAGGTGATGACGATTTCGACCCCTGCCGCCTGCCACACGCTTAGCGCAGCCGCCGGATAGGTACTGAAAATACTGGCCAGATAGAGGCTATCGACACTGCCGCGAACCATGTTGTGGGCAGTTTCATACTCGGTGAATAAATTGCCGTAAAGCAGATAAGCCAGCACCGCACCGCCAAACGCTCCCGCGACCTGCGCGATGATGTAAGGCAGAACTTTGCGTCCCGGGAAGCAGGCAAACAGCCAGAGTGCGACTGTGATGGCCGGGTTCAGATGCGCTCCGGAAATTCCCGCCGTCAGATAAACCGCAAGCGAAATACCCAGACCCCAAATAATACAAATTTCCCAGAGACCCAGACTGGCGCCTGCGACTTTCAGTGCGCTAAGGCAGCCGATACCAAAAAACAAAAACAATCCGGTACCCAAAAACTCGGCAATGCATTGCGCTTTCAGTGAATCATTCATTGTGACACCTTCTTAGAAGCGTTCGTGTCCTTACCAGCGGACCCTTGCTGGTCGTAGAGTACAACGGCACTACTATAGGAAGAGGCCGCTGAAAATTGTTGGCAAACTGCGCATTCTCAGACCTGGAAAAATCGTGTTGTTATAGCAATTTCTTGCCATCTATTTATTCAAAGGCAGCGTGTAGAGTGCCTGAATGTAATTAACCAGGACGATTCGTGATAGCAAAAATTGGTTATTTGAAGATTTTCCTTTTTCAATCAACGTCACAAATTGTGATTTTCCGCATAGCAAATTAAATTAACCTTGTCACCCTCTAAAATGTAAATATGGAATATAAAAAGCTAAAATATCACATTAATAAAAAATAATAAAAACAATAAAAACAAATAGATAAAATAAAACATAGCAAGTTTGTCACATTCACAGCCCACTAATTTTTCACCCAGACTTTCAAGTCAGCCATTCTTTTTCCTCGCTTCTTTTTATAGTCATGAATATCGGGACAACCCAGGCGAGGTCTTTATGCAACAAGAAGCATTAGGAATGGTAGAAACCAAAGGCTTAACTGCAGCCATAGAGGCCGCAGATGCAATGGTGAAGTCAGCCAATGTCATGTTGGTCGGCTACGAAAAAATTGGCTCAGGGCTGGTAACCGTCATCGTTCGCGGTGATGTCGGTGCCGTAAAAGCGGCGACCGATGCTGGTGCTGCTGCTGCGCGCAACGTGGGAGAAGTGAAAGCCGTACACGTGATTCCACGCCCTCATACCGATGTTGAAAAAATCTTACCGAAGGGAATTAACCCATGAGCAGCAATGAACTGGTTGAACAGATCATGGCGCAGGTCATTGCCCGTGTGGCAACGCCT
The DNA here is from genome assembly GCF_013890155.1 of Citrobacter sp. RHB20-C16. Lineage (NCBI taxonomy): Bacteria > Pseudomonadati > Pseudomonadota > Gammaproteobacteria > Enterobacterales > Enterobacteriaceae > Citrobacter > Citrobacter sp. RHB20-C16. The sequence continues at coordinate 2,990,695 of NZ_CP057630.1, forward strand.
GATCAAGCGGGTATCCCTGATAAAACCCATCCAAAACGAGAGACGGCTATGGCAGAGAAGAGCTGCAGTTTAACGGAATTTGTTGGCACCGCGATTGGCGACACCGTAGGTCTGGTGATTGCAAACGTAGACAGTGCCCTGTTGGAAGCAATGAAGCTTGAGAAGCGCTATCGCTCCATTGGCATCCTGGGCGCGCGTACCGGCGCGGGTCCGCACATTATGGCGGCAGACGAAGCGGTCAAAGCCACCAATACCGAAGTGGTAAGCATTGAACTCCCTCGCGATACCAAAGGCGGCGCGGGTCACGGTTCTCTCATCATTATCGGCGGTAACGACGTTTCCGACGTTAAGCGCGGAATTGAAGTGGCGCTGAAAGAACTCGATCGCACCTTTGGTGATGTGTATGGCAACGAAGCCGGACATATCGAACTGCAGTACACCGCTCGCGCCAGTTACGCGCTGGAAAAAGCGTTTGGTGCGCCGGTTGGCCGTGCCTGCGGCGTGATTGTGGGTGCTCCGGCTTCCGTCGGCGTGTTAATGGCAGATACCGCCCTGAAAGCCGCGAACGTTGAAGTTGTGGCCTACAGCTCTCCGGCACATGGCACCAGCTTCAGTAACGAAGCGATCCTGGTGATCTCCGGCGATTCTGGCGCAGTGCGTCAGGCGGTTATCTCAGCGCGAGAAATCGGTAAAACCGTTCTTGCGACCCTCGGTGCTGAACCGAAAAACGATCGCCCGTCCTATATCTGAACTCCGTGAGGCTCATTCATGAGATCGAAAAGATTTGAAGCACTGGCGAAACGCCCTGTCAATCAGGACGGATTCGTTAAGGAGTGGATCGAAGAAGGCTTCATTGCGATGGAAAGCCCGAACGATCCCAAGCCGTCGATTAAAATCGTTAACGGCGCCGTCACCGAACTCGATGGCAAATCGGTCAGCCAGTTTGACCTGATTGACCACTTCATTGCCCGTTACGGCATCAACCTGGCACGCGCAGAAGAAGTGATGGCGATGGACTCCGTAAAACTCGCTAACATGCTGTGCGATCCTAACGTAAAACGTCGCGACATTGTGCCACTGACCACGGCGATGACCCCGGCAAAAATTGTCGAAGTGGTTTCGCACATGAACGTGGTTGAGATGATGATGGCGATGCAAAAGATGCGCGCGCGTCGCACGCCATCCCAACAGGCGCACGTCACCAACGTCAAAGATAACCCGGTACAGATTGCGGCCGACGCCGCAGAAGGCGCATGGCGCGGATTTGACGAGCAAGAGACCACAGTAGCCGTGGCGCGTTATGCTCCGTTCAACGCCATTGCACTGCTCGTCGGTTCCCAGGTGGGCCGCCCCGGCGTGTTAACCCAGTGTTCACTGGAAGAGGCAACCGAACTGAAGCTCGGTATGCTGGGACACACCTGCTACGCCGAAACCATTTCCGTCTACGGTACCGAACCGGTCTTTACTGACGGCGACGACACGCCGTGGTCAAAAGGTTTCCTCGCCTCTTCTTACGCTTCGCGTGGGTTGAAAATGCGCTTCACTTCCGGTTCAGGTTCTGAAGTACAGATGGGTTATGCCGAGGGCAAATCCATGCTGTATCTCGAAGCGCGCTGCATTTACATCACCAAAGCGGCAGGCGTACAGGGTCTGCAAAACGGCTCCGTAAGCTGCATCGGCGTTCCGTCCGCAGTGCCATCAGGAATTCGTGCGGTACTGGCAGAAAACCTGATCTGTTCCTCGCTGGATCTGGAATGCGCCTCCAGTAACGACCAGACCTTTACCCACTCCGATATGCGTCGTACCGCGCGTCTGCTGATGCAGTTCCTGCCGGGGACAGACTTTATCTCTTCCGGTTATTCCGCCGTGCCGAACTACGACAACATGTTCGCGGGCTCCAACGAAGATGCGGAAGACTTTGATGACTACAACGTTATCCAGCGCGACCTGAAAGTGGACGGTGGTCTGCGTCCGGTACGTGAAGAAGACGTTATCGCCATTCGTAACAAAGCAGCGCGCGCTCTGCAGGCGGTTTTCGCTGGCATGGGGCTGCCGCCCATTACGGATGAAGAAGTTGAAGCCGCAACCTACGCCCACGGTTCGAAAGATATGCCTGAACGTAACATCGTTGAGGACATCAAGTTTGCGCAGGAAATCATCAATAAGAACCGCAACGGTCTGGAAGTGGTGAAAGCACTGGCTCAGGGCGGCTTTACCGATGTCGCGCAGGACATGCTCAACATCCAGAAGGCCAAGTTAACCGGGGACTATCTGCATACCTCCGCCATCATCGTCGGCGATGGACAAGTGCTCTCTGCCGTCAATGACGTCAACGATTATGCCGGTCCGGCAACAGGTTATCGCCTGCAAGGCGAACGCTGGGAAGAAATTAAAAACATCCCTGGCGCACTTGATCCCAACGAGCTTGGCTAAGGGGTGAACAATGGAAATTAATGAAAAATTGCTGCGCCAGATTATCGAAGACGTGCTGTCCGAAATGCAGACCAGCGATAAGCCCGTCTCATTTCGTGCACCGGGAACGTCAACCGCGCCTGCTGCACCGGCCGGTGACAGTTTCCTGACGGAAATTGGCGAGGCGAAACAGGGCACGCAACAGGACGAAGTGATTATTGCGGTCGGCCCGGCGTTTGGTCTCTCTCAGACCGTTAACATCGTCGGTCTACCGCATAAAAACATTCTGCGCGAAGTGATTGCCGGGATTGAAGAGGAAGGTATTAAAGCGCGTGTAATTCGCTGCTTTAAATCATCCGACGTGGCCTTCGTTGCCGTTGAGGGTAACCGTCTGAGTGGTTCCGGCATCTCTATCGGCATCCAGTCAAAAGGCACGACGGTCATCCATCAACAGGGACTGCCGCCGCTGTCCAACCTGGAGCTGTTCCCGCAGGCTCCGCTGCTGACGCTGGAAACCTATCGCCAGATTGGGAAAAACGCCGCGCGTTATGCCAAGCGTGAATCACCGCAGCCGGTCCCGACGCTGAACGACCAGATGGCGCGCCCGAAATATCAGGCTAAATCCGCCATCTTGCACATTAAAGAGACGAAGTACGTCGTGACGGGCAAAAACCCGCAGGAACTGCGCGTGGCGCTTTAATAAGGATCCCTTTATGAATACCGATGCAATTGAATCGATGGTTCGGGATGTGTTGAGCCGCATGAACAGCCTGCAGGGCGACACATCTGCCCCGGCAGCAGCTTCGGGCACTACGACCCAGACCGCCAAAGTGACTGACTATCCGCTCGCCAGTAAGCACCCTGAGTGGGTTAAAACGGCCACCAACAAAACGCTGGATGAGTTCACCCTCGAAAACGTTCTGAGCAACAAAGTGACCGCACAGGATATGCGTATCACACCGGAAACGCTGCGCATTCAGGCGGCTATTGCCAAAGATGCCGGACGTGACCGCCTGGCGATGAACTTTGAGCGCGCCGCAGAACTGACGGCGGTGCCGGACGATCGCATTCTCGAGATCTATAACGCCCTGCGTCCTTATCGTTCAACGAAAGAAGAACTGCTCGCGATCGCGGACGATCTTGAAAACCGCTATCAGGCCAAAATCTGCGCCGCGTTTGTTCGTGAAGCGGCGGTGTTGTACGTCGAGCGTAAGAAGCTGAAAGGCGACGACTAAGGAAAGGTCATGAGATATATAGCTGGTATTGATATCGGCAACTCATCCACAGAAGTCGCGCTGGCGACGCTGGATGACACTGGCGCGCTCACCATTACCGGTAGCGCGCTGGCAGAAACCACCGGGATAAAAGGCACATTGCGTAATGTGTTTGGGATTCAGGAGGCGCTCACGCTTGCGGCTAACCGTGCAGGCATCAATGTCAGCGATATCTCGCTTATCCGTATCAACGAAGCCACCCCGGTGATTGGTGATGTCGCGATGGAAACCATCACGGAAACCATCATCACCGAATCCACCATGATCGGTCATAACCCGAAAACACCGGGCGGCGTCGGCCTGGGGGTGGGGATCACTATCACGCCGGAAGAGTTACTCACCCGACCGGCGGATACCCCGTTAATTCTGGTGGTGTCATCTGCTTTCGATTTCGCTGATGTCGCCACCATGATTAACGCCTCTGTCCGTGCCGGTTACCAGTTAACCGGTGTCATTTTGCAACAGGACGATGGCGTTCTGGTCAGTAACCGACTGGAAAAACCCCTGCCCATCGTTGACGAAGTGCTGTACATCGACCGTATCCCGCTCGGAATGCTGGCCGCCATTGAGGTCGCCGTGCCCGGTAAAGTCATCGAAACGCTGTCAAATCCTTATGGCATCGCGACGGTGTTTAATCTCAATGCGGACGAGACCAAAAACATTGTCCCGATGGCGCGAGCGCTGATTGGCAACCGTTCCGCCGTGGTGGTGAAAACCCCGTCAGGCGATGTTAAAGCACGTGCCATTCCTGCCGGAAACATTGAACTGCAGTCCCAAGGGCGCACGCTACGCGTTGATGTCGCTGCAGGCGCCGATGCCATTATGAAAGCAGTTGGCGAATGCCCGAAACTGGACAACGTTACCGGTGAAGCGGGCACCAATATTGGCGGTATGCTGGAACACGTTCGCCAGACAATGGCTGAACTGACCAATAAGCCAAGCAACGAAATTTTTATCCAGGATTTACTGGCCGTAGATACCTCCGTTCCGGTCAGTGTCACCGGTGGACTGGCCGGTGAGTTTTCTCTTGAGCAGGCTGTCGGTATCGCCTCGATGGTGAAATCAGACCGTCTGCAGATGGCAATGATCGCCAGCGAAATCAAAGAAAAGCTGAACGTGGATGTACAGGTTGGCGGTGCAGAAGCCGAAGCGGCAATTCTGGGCGCGCTCACCACGCCAGGTACCACGCGTCCGCTGGCGATTCTGGACTTAGGTGCGGGCTCGACCGACGCCTCCATTATCAATCCCAAAGGCGAAATTATCGCCACCCACCTCGCCGGGGCTGGCGACATGGTTACCATGATCATCGCCCGGGAGCTGGGACTTGATGACCGCTATCTGGCGGAAGAGATCAAAAAGTATCCGTTAGCCAAAGTCGAAAGCCTTTTCCATCTGCGCCATGAAGACGGTAGCGTTCAATTCTTCCCGACGCCACTTCCCCCTGCGGTGTTTGCCCGCGTCTGTGTGGTCAAGCCGGATGAACTGGTGCCCCTGCCCGGCGATCTCGCGCTGGAGAAAGTTCGCGCCATTCGCCGCAGCGCCAAAGAGCGCGTGTTTGTCACCAACGCCCTGCGCGCACTGCGACAGGTTAGCCCGACGGGCAATATCCGCGATATTCCGTTTGTCGTTCTGGTCGGTGGCTCCTCGCTGGACTTTGAAGTGCCGCAACTGGTGACGGACGCCCTGGCGCATTATCGCCTGGTGGCCGGACGCGGAAACATTCGCGGCACCGAAGGCCCGCGAAACGCGGTTGCGACTGGGCTCATCCTCTCCTGGCATAAGGAGTTTGCCCATGGACAGTAGCGTCACCACGCCTGCCATTGTGATTTCGACCATCGGCGACTGCCTTTCAGTCTGGAAAGAGGTGCTGCTCGGCATTGAAGAAGAAGGCATTCCGTTTGTGATCCAAAACCAGGCGGCGGGAGAAGTCGTTCAGAGCGCATGGCAGGCGGCCCGCCAGTCTCCGCTACTGGTCGGCATCGCCTGCAATGAAGAAACCCTGGTCGTGCACTACAAGAATTTACCCACTTCAGCGCCGCTTTTTACGCTGACGTATCGCCAAAACAGCCTTGACCGGCGAAGTACTGGAAACAACGCGGCAAGGTTAGTCAAAGGGATCCCCTTCCGGGATCTCAATGCTTAATCCACAGGAGAATTGCAGTATGAATAACGCACTGGGTCTGGTTGAAACAAAAGGGTTGGTCGGCGCGATTGAAGCCGCAGATGCCATGGTGAAATCCGCCAACGTGCAACTGGTCGGTTACGAAAAAATCGGCTCCGGCCTGGTGACCGTCATGGTTCGCGGTGACGTCGGCGCCGTTAAAGCCGCCGTTGATGCAGGCTGCGCGGCAGCAAGCGTCGTGGGTGAGGTGAAATCCAGCCACGTTATCCCGCGTCCGCACAGCGACGTTGAGGCTATTTTACCGAAATCGGCCTGAGCATTATCGAAAAGGAGCACAGCGTGAAGCAATCACTGGGATTACTCGAAGTTAGTGGTCTGGCATTAGCCATCTGTTGCGCAGATGCCATGGCGAAAGCGGCTTCCATCACGCTGGTTGGCCTTGAAAAAACCAACGGTTCAGGCTGGACGGTGATCAAGATCACCGGTGATGTGGCATCAGTACAGTCTGCCATTATCACCGGTGCTCATCTCGCTGAACAGCAAGATGGCCTGGTCGCGCATAAAGTGATCGCCAGACCTGGCGAGGGCATTCTTTCTCGCGCGATGGCTGCCACTCCGGCACCTGTGCCTGCACCCGCAACGGTGTCTGCACCGGAATCCGTGCCAGCCCCCATCGAAGAACCTGAAACTGAAGTCGTTGTAGAAGAGTCAGCACCGGAAGCGGCGCCTGAAGACGGGATCATCAGCTGCAATTTGTGTCTGGACCCGGCCTGTAAGCGCCAGAAAGGCGAACCCCGGTCGCTCTGCCTGCATTCAGGTAAACGAGGTTAAGCGTAATGGATAAGCAACTTCTGGAAACGACGGTCAGCAAAGTGCTGAATGAATTACGGGATCGCCCCATTCCACTGGGCGTTTCCAACCGTCATATCCACCTTAACGCTGAGGATTATGCCCGTCTATTTCCGGGACATCCTATTAGTGAGAAAAAAGGGCTTCTACAACCGGGACAGTATGCGGCTGAGCAAACCGTCACGTTAGTGGGACCAAAAGGTCAACTGAAAAATGTCCGCCTGCTGGGGCCGCTGCGTAGCACCAGCCAGGTGGAGATTTCGCGCACAGATGCCAGAACGCTGGGCATCGCCGCGCCGTTGCGGATGTCCGGAAATCTCAAAGGTACGCCGGGTATTCGCCTCGTGAGTCCCTTTGGCGAACTCGAACTCACCTCCGGGGTGATCGTCGCCCAGCGCCACATTCATATGTCGCCGCTGGATGCGCTGATCCTGCGCGTTGCTCACGGCGATAGCGTCAGTGTCGCCATTGAGGGCACCGATCGTCGGCTGATCTTCGATAACGTTGCGGTACGCGTTTCCCCCGACATGCGTCTGGAGATGCATATTGATACGGACGAGGCCAATGCCGCCGGGGCAGATGATCCCAATGCTTTCGTCACACTGGTGACTGAGCGATGAACGGCGATCTGTTGCAGCGAATCGTCGAGGAGGTGGTCTCCCGCCTGCAACGTCGTGCGCAAAGCACCGTCACGCTGAGCGTCGCGCAACTGCGGGAAACACCGTCCCGCGCCCTGTTTTCTCAGTATGCCTCTGTGCATATTTTACAGGTCGATCTGCCCCTGCTGGAGCAGATCGCCAACAACGATTCGTCACATGCCGCCGCCGTCATGATCCATGAGGCGCTGGCATTGGGCCTGCGGGTGCAACTCTCAGTGCAACGTCGGTTACTGCCCGCCGTGCCGGTAAAAAAACTGGCCCGACTGCCGCTGATTCTCTGTGACGAACAGGGGCAGCCTATCATGCTGCACCCCACCCGACTGTTAAGTTATGCCGATGTTGCCCCGTTACCTGCAGGGTTGCTGGTGCTGCATCGCAAATGTGTTGTTACCGCGCTGGCTCGCGAGACCGCGAGCTCGCGCCACATCCAATTGATGAAGCAGGAGTGAACCATGCATCTGGCACGTGTTACAGGCGCGGTGGTATCCACGCAAAAATCGCCCTCGTTGGTCGGAAAAAAACTTCTGCTGGTACGCCGCGTGAGTGCCGACGGTGAATTGCCGGCGAACCCAACGGCAGGTGATGAAGTCGCCGTTGACTCCGTCGGCGCAGGCGTTGGCGAACTGGTGCTCCTGAGTAGTGGCTCCAGCGCCAGACATGTTTTTTCCGGGCCGAATGAGGCCATCGATCTGGCCGTTGTCGGCATTGTCGACACGCTTTCTCGGTAAGGGGGAGTTATGGCGATTTATACCCGCACAGGTGATGCTGGCACAACCGCGCTCTTTACCGGACAGCGCGTCAGTAAAACGCACCCCCGCGTGGAAGCGTATGGCACGCTCGATGAGCTTAACGCCGCGCTGAGCCTGTGCGTCTGCGCCACCCATAGCGCGCAGCATCGCGCGCTGCTGGAGGCCATTCAACTGCAAATTTTCTGGTTCAGCGCTGAACTTGCCAGCGAAAGCGAGCAGCCGTCTGCGGATCAGCGCTATATCAGCTCTGAGGAAATTGCCGCACTGGAAGCGGCTATCGACACCGCGATGGGACGCGTTGCCCCCTTGCGCAGTTTCATTTTGCCTGGCCGTTGCGAAGCCGCAAGCCGCCTGCATTTTGCCCGCACTCTGGCGCGCCGGGCCGAACGCCGTCTGGTGGAACTCGCGGCCGAGGTCACCGTCAGGCATGTGCTGATGCGCTATATCAACCGCCTGTCAGACTGCTTGTATGCACTGGCGCGCGCGGAAGATCACGACGCCCATCAGGACACCATTATCCGGGAAGTGACGAAGCGCTATCTGGCAGCGGGTCACGCCCCTGTCAAAAAGGAATCTACGATGTCGCTCTCCTTTGGCGATCTTCACCAGTTAACACGCGCCGCCGTCGAGCGAGCGCAAGTCTTAAACGTCCCGGTGGTCATCAGCATTGTTGATGCTAACGGCACCGAAGCCGTCACCTGGCGGATGCCGGATGCCCTGCTGGTCAGCAGTGAACTGGCGCCGAAAAAAGCCTGGACTGCGGTGGCGATGAAAACCGCGACGCACGAACTTGCGTCAGTAGTTCAGCCCGGCGCGCCGCTATACGGGTTGGAAAGTCATATGCAGGGAAAAGTCGTCACTTTTGGTGGCGGCTACGCGCTATGGCGTGATGGATTGCTTATTGGGGGTCTTGGTATCAGCGGTGGAAGCGTTGAACAGGACATGGACATTGCACAGGCTGCCATTGCGGCAATAAACGTGAGAACACATCAATGAATACGACCGAACTGGAAACCCTCATCCGCACTATTCTGAGCGAGCAACTGGCTCCCGCAAAAACTGAAATCAAAGGGAACGGCATCTTTCAGTCTGTTGGTGAAGCTGTCGATGCTGCCCACCAGGCATTCTTGCGTTATCAGCAGTCACCTCTGAAAACGCGCAGCGCTATTATCAGCGCCATTCGTGAAGAGCTCACGCCACAGCTGGCCTCGCTGGCAGCAGAGAGTGCCGCGGAAACGGGAATGGGTAACAAAGAGGACAAGTTCCTCAAAAACAAAGCGGCGCTGGACAATACTCCTGGCATCGAAGATCTGACTACCACCGCGCTCACCGGCGATGGCGGCATGGTGCTGTTTGAATATTCACCGTTTGGCGTGATCGGCTCCGTCGCCCCCAGCACTAACCCGACAGAGACCATTATCAACAACAGCATCAGCATGCTGGCGGCGGGCAACAGCGTCTATTTCAGCCCGCATCCGGGTGCGAAGGCCGTGTCACTGAAACTTATCGCCATGATTGAAGATATTGCGTTTCGTCGCTGCGGCATTCGCAATCTGGTGGTGACCGTTGCCGAACCGACGTTTGAAGCCACCCAGCAGATGATGGCGCACCCGAAAATTGCCGTGCTGGCGATTACCGGCGGTCCGGGCATTGTGGCAATGGGTATGAAGAGCGGAAAAAAAGTGATTGGTGCAGGCGCGGGGAATCCTCCTTGCATCGTCGATGAGACGGCCGATCTGGTGAAAGCGGCGGAAGATATTATCAACGGCGCGTCGTTTGACTACAACCTGCCGTGCATCGCAGAAAAAAGCCTGATAGTGGTGGAATCCGTCGCTGAACAACTGATTCAGCAGATGCAAAGTTTCGGCGCGCTGTTGTTGAGTCCAGCCGAGACAGAGAAGCTGCGTGCAACCTGTCTGCCAGAGGGGGTAGCCAATAAAAAACTGGTGGGTAAAAGCCCTTGCGCTATGCTTGAAGCCGCCGGTATTCCGCTCCCGGCAAAAGCGCCGCGCCTGCTGATTGGCGTCGTCAGCGCCGACGACAGTTGGGTAACCAGCGAGCAGTTAATGCCGATGCTGCCCGTGGTGAAGGTGAAAGATTTTGACGCCGCGTTGTCGCTGGCGCTGAAAGTGGAAGAAGGATTACACCACACCGCCATTATGCATTCGCAGAATGTCTCTCGCCTGAACCTTGCGGCGCGAACGCTGCAGACCTCCATTTTCGTTAAAAACGGCCCCTCCTATGCGGGGATTGGCGTCGGCGGCGAAGGGTTTACCACCTTCACCATCGCCACGCCGACGGGTGAAGGGACAACATCGGCACGCACGTTTGCCCGCTCCCGTCGCTGTGTGCTGACTAACGGTTTCTCAATCCGCTAATGAGGTTGTGATGAATACTTTTTCACTACAAACCCGTTTGTACAGCGGCCCTGGAAGCCTGAAAGTGCTTGGCCGCTTTACGAACAAGCACATCTGGATTATCTGCGATGGTTTTCTCGCCCGTTCGCCGCTGATTGATACGCTTCGCGAGGCGATACCGGCAGATAACCGGATCAGCGTCTTCAGTGAGATTACGCCCGACCCCACTATCGGAACCGTCGTTCAGGGGATTGCACAAATGCAGTCCCTGCGCCCCGACGTGGTGATTGGTTTCGGCGGTGGCTCCGCGCTGGATGCTGCGAAAGCCATTGTCTGGTTCAGTCGTCAATTTGATATTGATATTGAAACCTGTGTGGCGATCCCAACCACCAGCGGAACCGGATCGGAAGTGACCAGCGCCTGCGTGATAAGCGATCCGGAGAAAGGCATTAAATATCCGCTGTTCAATAACGCGCTCTACCCGGACATGGCGATCCTTGATCCGATGCTGGTCGTCAGCGTCCCACCCGCCATTACCGCCAATACCGGAATGGATGTGTTGACGCACGCGCTGGAAGCCTATGTGTCCACGCGCGCCAGTGACTTTACCGACGCACTCGCGGAAAAAGCCGCTCAGATAGTCTTTCAGTATCTGCCTGTCGCGGTTCGTAAAGGCGACTGCCTCGCTACACGCGGCAAAATGCACAACGCCTCTACGCTGGCAGGGATGGCCTTCAGCCAGGCTGGACTGGGACTGAACCACGCCATCGCCCACCAGTTAGGCGGTCAGTTCCATTTACCGCACGGTCTGGCGAATGCCCTGCTGCTGGCGTCGGTGATCCGCTTCAACGCGCACGATCCGCGAGCGGCTAAACGTTACGCCCGGTTCGCGAAGGCCTGTCATTTATGTACTGACAGCGCCAATGAAACGGCGAGCGTGAACGCGCTGGTGCAGCACATCGAGCAACTGAAAAAAGCGTGTGCTATCCCAACCCTTGCCGTGGCGCTTAAAGAACAGAAACAGAACTGGTCAGCGCGCATTCCGGCAATGGTTCAAGCCGCGCTGGCAGACGTGACGCTGAAAACCAACCCCAGAGCGGCGGATGTCGGGGCCATTCAGGAACTGCTTGAGGAATTGTTATGAATACCGCCCTGAATGATAAACCAGACGTCCTGGATGCGCCGACGCTCGTTGAACGCGTTCGTGCGGCAGGCATTGTGGGGGCTGGTGGTGCCGGTTTTCCGACGTATGTCAAACTCCAGGCTCAGGTGGACATTTTTCTCGTCAATGCAGCCGAATGCGAGCCGATGCTGAAAGTCGATCAGCAACTCATGGCGCAGCAGGCAGCGCGTCTGATTCGCGGCGTACAGTATGCAATGAAGGCCACCGGCGCCTGCGAAGGGATCATCGCCCTGAAAGAGAAGTACCAGCCAGCGATTACCGCCCTGACGCCGCTTTTACCTCCGGCGATCAGACTGCACATTCTGCCTGATGTTTATCCGGCAGGCGATGAAGTACTGACCATCTGGATGGCGACGGGTCGCCGCGTTCCCCCCGCTGCGCTGCCGGTCAGCGTGGGCGTTGTGGTCAATAACGTACAAACCGTACTGAATATCGCCCGCGCGGTCGAACAGCACTATCCAGTGACGCGCCGCACGCTCACTATCAACGGCGCCGTTGCTCGTCCACAGACCGTGACCGTCCCCATCGGTATGTCCTTACGCGACGTGCTGGAGATGGCTGGCGGCGCGACCATCGACGATCCCGGGTTTATCAACGGCGGACCGATGATGGGAAGCCTGGTGACGTCACTGGACGCGCCGGTCACGAAAACCACCGGCGGACTGCTGGTTTTGCCGAAAACACATCCACTGATTCAGCGACGTATGCAGGATGAGCGCACCGTGCTGTCGGTGGCGAGAACAGTCTGTGAACAGTGTCGCCTGTGTACCGATCTCTGCCCGAGGCATCTCATCGGTCACGAGCTCTCTCCGCATCTGCTGGTGCGCGCAGTCAATTTCCATCAGGCCGCCACGCCACAGCTGTTGCTCAGTGCCCTCACCTGTTCTGAATGTAACGTCTGTGAAAGTGTGGCCTGCCCGGTAGGTATTTCACCTATGCGGATTAACCGGATGCTGAAGCGCGAGCTACGTGCACAGAATCAGCGCTACGAGGGGCCGCTCAACCCGGCGGATGAGATGGCAAAATACCGTCTGGTGCCGGTAAAACGACTCATCGCCAAACTGGGGCTGACACCGTGGTATCGGGAAGCGCCCTTAGTCGACAGCGAGCCCGTTGTTGAGAGAACGACGCTGCTGTTGCGCCAGCACATCGGCGCCAGCGCGGTACCCTGCGTTCAGAAAGGCGAGCGTGTCGCGCGTGGTCAGTGCGTCGCTGAAATTCCGCAAGGTGCGCTCGGCGCGCCTGTTCACGCCAGTATTGACGGCATTGTCTGTGAGGTAACAGATCAGGCCATCATCGTTGTAAGAGGTTAACCATGTCTCAGGCCATAGGTATTTTAGAACTCACCAGCATTGCCAAAGGGATGGAAGCAGGCGATGCCATGCTGAAAAGCGCCAATGTGGATCTGCTGGTCAGCAAAACCATTTGTCCGGGTAAGTTTTTGCTCATGCTGGGCGGCGATGTCGGCGCAGTACAACAGGCGATCGAGACCGGAAATGCGCTCGCTGGCGAGATGTTGGTCGACAGTCTGGTGTTACCCAATATTCATGCCAGCGTGCTTCCCGCGATTAGCGGACTGAACAGCGTGGACAAACGTCAGGCTGTGGGGATAGTTGAAACCTGGAGCGTAGCAGCCTGTATCAGCGCGGCTGACCGGGCGGTGAAGGCGTCCAACGTTACGCTCGTGCGCGTTCATATGGCGTTCGGTATCGGAGGTAAATGCTACATGGTGGTCGCGGGTGATGTCTCCGATGTCAACAACGCGGTCGCGGTTGCCAGTGAGAGCGCGGGTGAAAAAGGCCTGCTGGTTTATCGTTCAGTGATCCCTCGCCCGCACGAAGCGATGTGGCGTCAGATGGTGGAGGGATGATGGAAAGGCAACCGACCACGGATCGCATGATCCAAGAGTACGTACCAGGCAAACAGGTCACGCTGGCGCATCTGATTGCGAATCCCGGCAAAGACCTGTTCAAAAAGCTGGGGTTGCAGGACAGCGTCTCGGCGATTGGCATTCTCACCATCACGCCAAGTGAAGCATCCATTATTGCCTGCGATATCGCGACGAAATCCGGCGCAGTCGAGATCGGCTTTCTTGACCGCTTCACGGGTGCGGTGGTGTTAACCGGCGACGTCTCGGCGGTGGAATACGCCCTCAAACAGGTTACGCGCACGCTCGGCGAAATGATGCGCTTTACAACCTGTTCCATCACGCGGACATAGCGTGATGCAGCGCATGATGTTAATTGGCCCCAGCCAGTGCGGTAAGACCTCGCTGACGCAGTGTCTGCGCGGCGAGGCTCTCGCATATCAGAAAACGCAGGCGATTGTCTGGTCTGCCGAAACCATCGACACGCCTGGCGAATATCTGGAAAACCGCTGTCTTTACAGCGCGCTGCTGGCGAGTGCCTGCGAGGCGGATGTCATTGCGCTCGTGCTCAACAGCGATGCACAGTGGTCACCTTTTTCCCCCGGTTTTACGGCACCAATGAACAGACCGGCGTTCGGCGTTGTGACCAAATCAGATTTAGCGGACCCGCAGAAAATTGCGCAGGTCACAGGTTGGCTGGAACAGGCTGGCGCAGAACGTGTGTTCGTGACCAGCGCCGTCAACCATTCCGGACTCGATGAACTGTTTGCCTTTCTGAACCAAAAGGAATCTTCATGTCTCACAAAATAATGGCGATCAACGCGGGCAGCTCGTCCCTTAAATTTCAGTTACTGGACATGCCGCAGGGTGATTTGCTGTGTCAGGGGCTGATTGAACGTATCGGCCTGCCGGATGCCCGGATCACCCTGAAAGCGCAGGATCAAAAATGGCAGCAGACCACCCCGGTTGCCGACCATCGCGAGGCGGTGACCCTGCTTCTCGAAATGCTGATCAGCCACGGCATTATTACCAGCCTGCAGGACATCGAGGGGGTCGGCCATCGTGTGGCGCATGGCGGGGAATCGTTTAAAGATTCTGCGCGCGTGACCGATGAATCACTGGCGGAAATTGAACGCCTTGCCGAACTGGCGCCCTTGCACAACCCGGTTAACCTGCTCGGCATCAACGTGTTTCGCCAGTTGCTGCCCAACGTGCCTTCGGTTGCCGTGTTTGATACCGCGTTTCATCAAACGCTGGAAGAGCCAGCCTATATCTATCCGCTTCCGTGGCGGTATTACGCAGAGTTTGGCATCCGTCGCTACGGTTTTCATGGAACCAGCCATAAGTACGTCAGCGCGACGCTCGCCGAAAAACTTGGCGTCCCGCTTAGCGCGCTGCGGGTCGTGTGTTGCCATCTGGGCAATGGCAGCAGTATTTGCGCGATTAAAGGCGGTAAGTCGGTTAATACTTCGATGGGCTTCACCCCACAGTCCGGCGTGATGATGGGTACCCGCAGCGGGGATATCGACCCGTCCATCTTGCCATGGGTTGCGCAACGTGAAGGCAAAACGCCACAGCAACTTAACCACCTGTTGAACAATGAATCCGGACTGCTTGGCGTTTCAGGCGTCTCGCATGATTATCGTGACGTTGAGCAGGCTGCTGACGGCGGAAATCCCCGCGCCGCGCTCGCCCTGTCACTGTTTGCAGAGCGTATTCGCGCCACGATTGGCAGCTATATCATGCAAATGGGTGGTCTGGATGCGCTGGTGTTTACCGGAGGTATCGGGGAAAACTCAGCGCGCGCCAGAGCGGCAATCTGCCAGAATCTGCACTTCCTGGGTCTGATCGTAGACGAAGAGAAGAATCAGCGGAATGCGACCTTTATTCAGGCGGAAAACGCCATGGTTAAAGTGGCGGTCATCAACACCAACGAAGAGCTGATGATAGCCCAGGATGTGATGCGGATTGCTCTCGCAGAATCAGAAAGTATCGCCGTGTCGGCCTGAGTTCGCGCCGCGCAAATTGCGGCAAATCATGGTAATAGCGCAATCGCCATGACACTATGCGCCGAGGATTACAGATCAGAAAGGTGATAACGTGGCTGTTGCGCAGTGCCCCGCGTCGTGCGGTGAACTTATTCAGGGCTGGATAATGGGCAGCGAGAAACTGATCTCCTGTCCGGTTGACTGGTACAGCACCGTCGAGGTCAGCACCGGTTCCCCTCTGGCGGATGAGCGCCCTCTTTCGCGGGCGATGGTCAACCGACTTCTTGAACACTGGGACTACCCTGCCCACCTGAGTCAGGATATCCGTGTTTCGATCCATTCAACTATCCCGATTGCCAAAGGCATGGCCAGCAGTACGGCGGATATTGCCGCAACCGCTGTCGCCACCGCGCAGCATCTGGGCCATCAGCTGGATGAGTCCACCCTCGCGCAACTATGCGTCTCGCTGGAACCGACGGACAGCACCGTTTTTCAGCAACTGACGCTGTTTGACCACAACGACGCATCAACGCAAATCCCCTGCGATGCTCAACCGGCGCTGGATCTTCTCGTACTGGAGAGTCCGCAAACTTTACGCACCGCGGATTATCATCGCATTCCCCGGCAGGCAGGTTTACATGCGGGCGCACCGGCGCTGAAGCGGGCATGGGAAAAAGTACAGGAAGCCTGTGCGGAGCAAAATCCTTATCGTATGGGAGAAGCGGCGACGCTGAGCGCTATTGCCAGCCAGATGCTGTTGCCAAAACCGGATTTCGACGCGCTATTGTCGCTGGTTGAAGAGTGTGGTTTATACGGCGTGAACGTGGCGCACAGCGGCAGCGTCGTCGGACTGATGCTCGACAGACAGCGACACGATGTTGATTACGTTAAGTGGTTACTGGCAAGGAACAGACTGACTGAGCACTGGCCGGAACAGCATTTATTGCGAATGGTCAGCGGTGGCGTAAAACGACAGTGAGGATCGCCTGACGGATCCTCACTGCTGGCAAAACGTTACTCCGCTTTCGCGTCGCCGTTTTTCATTTCACCCATCGCTTTCAGCTTTTTGGAGATGTCGCGGCGTTCTTTGGAGATCTCTGCATTTTTGATGATGTAGTCATCAACGCGATCTTCATAGTCGCTTTTCATGCTGGCGATGATGCCCTGAATAGCTTCAACACTCATCCCCGGCTTGATGTAATCGCTCAGGTTGTCCAGCAGCAGAACACGTTTCTGGTTGTCACGGATCTTTTTCTCAACGTCCTGGATTTCACGCTGCAGTTTGTTTTTACGACGGAACAGACGGACAAATTCCAGCACGTCCTGGAAAGATGGCTTGGTAGTTTCCATTTTTACACCCCTGATAATGTGAGAGTCGGATTCGTTTAAACGATAGGGCTAACATTACTTTTCGCAGCCGCAAATGACAATGGCTTCATTCTGGTTTCCATCATACCCTTATTCCTTGCTGAATCGAAGCAGCCAGGGCAGCATTCCCCTTACCTGCTTTTTATTTGCGCAGTGCGCGACAGATAAGATGCGACAGCAGCTCCAGTTGACGGGCGGTTTCCAGGCTTAGCCAGACATAGCCATGAATCGGCGTTTCAGCCACATGATGTTCATCGTGCTGACGGATCAGCGTGCGCAATTCGTTAACGATCTCGTTCAGTTTTTCGCTGTTGGCGAGAATCGGCTGCGGATTACCTTCGAACAAGGCATGGGCAATCGTCAACAGCGCCTGCTGGGTCATTTGCTGCGTTTCCCGCAGCGTATGGGCATTGAGCATGACGAAATGGCTTTCACGGGTCGCCCACAGGGCATTGATCTGCAATTCGAGCATGCAAACCAAATTACGATTGACGGTCTGAATGGCTTCAAAAATAGATTTCTGGATACGCGTCTCTTTGCTCGCCGGCGTAATAAGTCCGCGCATTTTTACCACGTCACCTAATAGCTGTTGCAGATGTTTATCCAGACGGGGACGTTCTAACAGATTAGGCGACAGCGCGGCCTGATACACCCGGTTATAGGCCGTCACGCAGTGCGCCAGTTGGATGCGCCAGTGAATGAAGGCGCGCTGCGGCCAGATTCCGGTGAACAGCATGGCGAGGAGCGCCCCCAGAATGACATCGCCGCCGCGCCAGAGTGCGGTCTCCATATCGCCAGCGGGCGCACCCACGACGACAGCAAGCGTGATGCCAATCAAGAGCGCCTGATACGGTTTTTTTCCTAACGCGAGCCATCCACACAGGAACATAGCTGCCGCACACCAGAGCAGCATCAGTGGCAATGAGAATAGCTCAAGACGCAGCGCCACCAGACCCAGCACCGATCCGAGGATCGTACCACCAATCCGCTCCCAGGCACGGGGAACCACGTTTCCCCAGAACGAGATCGGCCCCATAATCACCACCAGCGTAATCAAGGGCCATGTCCCTTCCGGAATGTTATATAAACGAACAAGCAAAAAAGTCAGGATGAAGGCCAGCGCGATGCGAATACCATGCACAATGCGGTAATGGCGATACAGGCGGATTTCAAATGGACTCAGTGACTTGTCGGCACGCACTCATGCACTCCATCAGGAAAAAGCAAAATGATTGTACCTGTTTTTACGCGCAGAAGTTCACTGTGGCGGACAGGACATCTCGCTAAGCGTAGTCGCTCCGCGCCGGTCCGCCTGGTTTTAGACTTACTTCGTGGCTGGTTGCACCGCGATATACATCTCGATATCCCAGTAACCGTCTTCGCAACCGTTATTCAGATAGACTTCAAAGCAGGGTTTGCATGCCATTTCATATGCCTTGTCCTGCATCAGGCTATTGAAGAACTGATACCACGGCGTGGCAAAATCATTATTATCGACGCGTGCAACTGCCGTCGCATATTGACCGCCGTCGATTTCGCTGAGCGTCACGCCTTCGCTGTTTTCCGGGATGACAAAATCAGCAGGCACGGAAACGACCGTACTACAGCGCAGTTTTTCGGCGGGCACTTCATCCGGATTGTCGAAGTAAACGGCGATCCACTCCTGCGCCACAACCTGCTTGCCATCGACCCACATCATCAACTGGTCAAAGCCTTGTTTCACCGTTTGCTCCCACGGTCCCACCAGGTGGAAACCTGCAACGGTGCGCTTATCAGCGTTTCTGATCTCGTAATTCATGTTGCCTCCATCGTTACACTGTATTTATATACAGCATAACGAAGACTAAACCGCCGTCACAAGCACTTTGTGGTTATTATGTGAGCGGAACCGAACTCCTGCCAGTCTCTGTCAGTACGATTCAGACTTTGTGATGGAAATAATCACTCAGACGGGAGAAGACGCCTCCCTTACCGACAGCTTCCAGCGTGACCAGAGGCCAGTGAGCGACCAGTTTGTCGCGGTCGTAGAGTTCGATTTCCCCGACCCGTTGATGGGCGGCAAGCGGCGCTTCCAGTTCCTTCTTATCCAGGATGTACTTCGCTTTGATGTGCGGCATTTCCGCCTTTGGCAGCGCCATCCAGAAATCGTGTTCGGTACCTAACGCGATTTTCTCTTTATCACCGTACCAGATACGCTCCGTTCCGACCTGCTTACCGCTGCGCAGGATTTGCACCGTGTCGAAATTTTGTTGTCCCCAGTGCAGCAGTTTACGTGCCTGCTCCTCACGCCCTTTTGGGCTATTCGCGCCCATCACCACGGCAATCAGTCGGCGCTGACCGTCCACCGCAGAAGCAATCAAATTGAACCCCGCGCCTGAGGTGTGCCCGGTTTTCAGGCCATCAACGTTCATGGTTTTATCCCACAGCAGTCCGTTACGGTTTTGCTGGGTAATACCGTTCCAGGTGAGGCTTTTCTCACTGTACATGTGATAAAACGCCGGCTCACCATGAATGATTGCCCGGGACAACACCGCCAGATCGTAAGCTGAACTGTGCTGACCAGGGGCATCCAGTCCGTGCACCGTCTCAAAATGGGTATCCCGCAAATTGAGCTTCTTGACGTAATTGTTCATCATCGCGACAAACTGCGGTTGTCCTCCGGCGATATAGTCAGCCAGCGCTACGCAGGCGTCGTTACCGGAATCAACAATCAACCCACGGCTTAAATCGCGCACGGACACCCGGTCCCCTTCTTTGAGGAACATCAATGAGGATCCGGCGAACACCGGGTTGTCCTTCGCCCACGCGTCGCGTCCCACGGTGACAATGTCGTCCGGGGTAATGCGCTGGCTGTCAATGGCGCGGTCAACCACGTAACCGGTCATCAGCTTGGTCAGGCTGGCAGGATTGCGCTGCTGATGTTCATTACCCGCCGTGAGAATTTGCCCCGTGGTGTAATCCATAAGCACCCATGAACCGGCTTCAATGCCAGGTGGCGGTGGCGCAAAGTCAGCCGTACCGGCAGCAAGTGCAGAAGAGAGATGCATCGCGAGTAAAGAAGCGGTAATAAACAGACGGGGTTTCAACAGCATGTCCTCAGACGTTTCAAAAGAGCCGTCCTTTTTACGGAAATTCTGATAAACGAACAGGGAATAATTGCAAGAAAATGTGACTTATCGCACATTATTCCCTGTTTGATTGATCCGTTGCACCTTATCTCCAGCCGCTTTCTGTCTTTCTTCTCTGTGAGTCAGGCTGATTACCACGCCGAATTTTGGTACTCTGTGCAGTCCAGGCAGCGCGCAACCAGAAGTCACGGAACCCACTTATTTATGAATGACGGCAAGCAACAACCCACCTTTCTCTTCCACGATTACGAAACCTTTGGCATTCATCCGGCGCTCGACAGACCTGCGCAATTTGCCGCTCTGCGTACCGATAGCGAATTCAACATCATCGGTGAACCTGAGGTTTTTTACTGCAAACCGGCGGATGACTATTTGCCCCAGCCGGGCGCGGTGATGGTCACCGGAATCACCCCGCAGGAAGCGCGAGAGAAAGGTGATAATGAAGCTGCGTTTGCCGCGCGGATCCACGCCCTGTTTACGGTGCCGAAAACCTGCATTATTGGCTACAACAACGTGCGCTTCGACGACGAGGTTACGCGCAACGTGCTGTACCGTAACTTCTACGATCCCTACGCCTGGAGCTGGCAGCATGATAATTCGCGCTGGGATCTGCTGGACGTGATGCGCGCTTGCTACGCCCTGCGCCCGGAAGGCATCAACTGGCCGGAAAATGACGACGGCCTCCCCAGCTTTCGCCTGGAGCATCTGACGAAAGCAAACGGTATTGAGCACAGCAACGCGCACGATGCGATGGCGGATGTCTATGCCACCATTGCGATGGCGCAACTGGTGAAGTCACGGCAGCCACGTCTGTTTGAGTATCTCTATACGCACCGCAATAAGCACAAGCTGGCCGCGCTGATTGACGTGCCGCAAATGAAACCGCTGGTGCATGTTTCCGGCATGTTTGGCGCATGGCGCGGCAACACCAGTTGGGTTGCACCGCTGGCCTGGCATCCGGATAACCGTAATGCGGTGATCATGGTCGACCTGGCCGGTGATATTTCGCCGTTGCTGGAACTGGACAGCGACACCCTGCGCGAACGTCTGTACACCGCCAAAGCCGATCTGGGCGATACCGCCGCCGTGCCGCTGAAGCTGGTGCACATCAACAAATGCCCGGTGCTGGCGCAGGCGAACACGCTGCGCCCGGAAGATGCCGACCGTCTGGGGATTAATCGCCAGCACTGTCTCGATAATCTGAAAGTCCTGCGTGAAAATCCGCAGGTGCGTGACAAAGTGGTCGCCATCTTTGCCGAAGCCGAGCCGTTCACGCCGTCTGACAACGTCGATGCCCAGCTTTATAATGGTTTCTTTAGCGATGCTGACCGTGCGGCAATGAAAATTGTGCTGGAAACCGACCCGCAAAACCTGCCGGCACTGGACATCACCTTTGTCGATCCACGTATTGAGAAACTGCTGTTCAACTATCGGGCGCGTAATTTCCCCGGCACGCTGGATGAAGCGGAGCAACAGCGCTGGCTGGAGCACCGTCGTCAGGTCTTTACGCCGGAATATTTGCAGCGCTACGCCGACGAGTTGCAGATGTTGTATCAGGAATATGCGGATGATAAAGAGAAGCAGGTACTGCTGAAGGCGCTGTGGCAGTACGCTGAAGAGATCGTCTGAGAATCGCCCTCCGCGCCACGGCGGAGGGCCTGTTATCACGCTTTCTGGACGGTGATGCTCCAGGCGGCATCGCCAACCTGCTGATAATCTGTAATCGCATGCCCTTCTTCAGCAGCCCACTGTGGGATCGCTTCTGTCGCCTGTGTGCAGTCAAACTCAATTACTAGTTCGTCACCGCTCGCCATTTCAGCCAGCGCGGCTTTTGCTTCAATCAGTGGGAACGGGCAAACCTGTGTGACCACGTCCAGTTTTTTAATCGCCATCATTAATCCTTACGCTTAATTTGCCGCAGCGGTTGCCAGACGGGCTTTACGCTGCGGTCGAACAAACACAATCCATGACGCGGTCCAGACGCCAAGGATCATAAATACCAGGCCAATCCAGCCCTGCCAGGTCATCATCGCCGTCATCACCAGACCGTTACCGATAGAGCAGCCACCGGCAATACTGGCGCCAAATCCCATCAGGATCCCGCCGAAGCCGCTGCGCAGCGTGGTTGCCGCATCGGCAGCCCGCACGCGGAATTCACGACTGGCTTTCGCCGCGATGAACGAACCAAGGAAAATCCCCAGCACCAGGAAAACGCCCCAGTTAAGGATTTTGCTGTCTCCCGCCACCAAGAACTGCAGAATGTTAGCCGTCGGCGAGGTGATCCCGAGTCCAAACATACGCCCGGTAGCTTCACTCAGCGGCCAGGCCAGCAGCGCGATAAGACCAATCAGTACCGCCGTCACGAACGGATGCCAGCGTTTTTCAAACAAAATATGTGCAAGCCCGGTACGACGCGGCGGCAAAGAGGCGACTTTCAGCTTTGGCTTTTTCAGCTCTTTACTGACTACCCAGAGCGTCACCACCAGCAGAACGGCGATCAGCGGCCAGACGGAGAGGTTCAGCGTGTCAGCAATGGAGTTGTGCTCCGTGCTGTACGTTTTTAACGTCTGGTTTAAACCGCTGGCATGGGGCGAACGCATTACCGCGCTCATCACCATGTAGGTCGCCAGTGCTATCCAGCTGCCGATCAGCCCCTCACCCGCACGATACCAGGTTCCGGTGGCACATCCGCCCGCATAGACAATTCCAATCCCGAAGATATAACCGCCAACAATGGTACCGAGCCACGGGAACGCGCCCGCATCGTAACGAATCACTCCCGCCTGAATCAGCGCAAAGGCACCGACGCTCTGCACGGAAATCGCAATCAGCAGCGCATAAAACATACGGTTGCTTTTAGCAATATACATGTCGCGGAAACCGCCGGTCAGGCAGAATCGACCACGTTGCATTACAAAGCCCAACAGCGCGCCGCAGATAACCCCGCTTAAAATCATTGAAAACATAAATTCATTAGCCTGAAGAATATCAATCAGGAAATTATTCCTGAGCATGCGGCCGGGAACCAATAACGAAATTCTCTAATTTAGAACGAATGGTTATGAATAATGACGGGAAATAAACCAGAGACATAAAAAAAGCCGGAGTGGTTAACTCCGGCTTCCTGCCCGGTGTCGCTTCGCTTACCGGGTCTACAAACCTTATGAATTACTGGGCGATATCTTCGTACTGCGGAACCGGGTTGCGGAAACTTTTGGTCACGCAGGCCAGATACACCAGACCAATACCGGCCCAGATCAGCCCCAGAACCATAGAGCTCTCTTCCAGGTTGATCCACAGCGCCCCAACAGTCAGCGCGCCACATACCGGCAGCACCAGATAATTGAAGTGGTCTTTCAGCGTCTTGTTGCGTTTTTCGCGGATCCAGAACTGTGAAATCACAGACAGGTTCACGAAGGTAAACGCCACCAGCGCACCGAAGTTGATCAGCGCCGTCGCCGTCACCAGGTCAAATTTAATCGCCATCAGCGCAATTGCCCCCACCAGCAGCACGTTCCATGCCGGGGTACGCCACTTCGGATGAATGTAACCAAAGAAGCGCGTCGGGAATACGCCGTCACGGCCCATCACGTACATCAGACGAGAGACGCCTGCGTGTGCCGCCATACCGGACGCCAGAACGGTCACGCTGGAGAAAATCAGCACGCCCCACTGGAAGGTTTTACCCGCCACATACAGCATGATTTCAGGCTGAGAGGCATCCGGATCCTTAAAGCGAGAGATATCCGGGAAGTACAGTTGCAGGAAGTAAGAGGCACCGATGAATACCAGGCCGCCAATCAGCGCCGTCAGGAAGATAGCCTTCGGGATCACGCGCTCTGCATCTTTGGTCTCTTCAGACAGCGAAGAGATACCGTCAAAGCCCAGGAACGAGAAGCACAGAATCGTTGCTCCGGTAATCATTGGCACGACGTGTGCGCCTTCCGACCAGAACGGACGCGTGCTGGTCAGCGTACCCGCGCCTTCACCGTTCGAAACGCCGTAGATGATCAGGCCAACAATCACCGCCACAATGCCCATCTGCAGGATCACAATCAGGGTATTGAAGTTTGCCACGGTCTTGATGCTGCGCAGGTTGGAAATGGTCATAAAGGCCACCAGCGCGACAACAAAGATCCACGACGGTACGGACGGCACCAGCGCTTCAAAATAAATTTTTGCCAACAGGATGTTGATCATCGGCATGAACAGGTAGTCCAGCAGAGATGACCAACCAACCATAAAGCCGACGGTCGGACTAATGGATTTCTGGGCATAGGTATACGCCGAGCCAGCGGACGGGAAACGGCGAACCAGTTTACCGTAGCTCAACGCAGTAAAGAGAATAGCGACCAGCGCAAAGGCATACGCCGTTGCAACGTGACCGTCAGTGAGGCCTGAAACGATACCAAACGTATCGAACAGCGTCATTGGCTGCATATAGGCAAGGCCCATCATGACAACCGGAATCAGCGTAAGCGTTTTACGCAATTCCACGCGAGAGGTTTTTGGAGTAGCGTTATGCGACATGGTCATTCCCCTTTACGGCGAATGCCGTCGCGTAAGCAAAAAATTGCCCCATCTTCTGGATTCCTCAGCGACAACAACTGTCGGTTTTTAGTAAATATCTATCCGGTACGAAGCCCGGCCTCTTTGTATGAATGATTGGTTTGATGCAAAAAAATAACCGACGCGTATTAAAACGTCGGTTAATGTCATTTTTTGCAAGCGGCGCATTGTGCACTAAAATGAGGCGAAAAGACAAGAGAATGAGTAGCTTGTCGCGAACTATTTTTTCTTAAATGTTTGATTTTTCGCTATCGTCTTTTTTATAGATCCCCGCAATAGCACTATTTGCTAAAATCGCATCCCGCCACCAGGCGCTGGCGAGCCCCGCCGTCTGCTCATTCCACCCCATCCATACTGGTTCAAAGAGAATTTGCGCCGCCACTTTTTTCTCGATCAGCGCCCCACTTTCCAGGAAGCGCTGCGCCAGATAACGCGGAAGATAACCGCATCCCAGACCGCTGATTTGCAGTTCCAGTTTGGTTTTAAAATCGAAGACGGTGATTGCCTCTTGATCGTCAAGCAGTTGCGTCGCCGTTGCAGCAGCGAGAGGCGAACTGTCGCCGACCACAATCGCGCGATAGCGTTTGATGGTACTGCGGCTCAGCGGCTCGGCTTCTTCAGCCAGCGGATGGTGTGGCGCAACGGCGAAAATCTGTTCCAGCTCACCCAGGCGCGCAACGCTAAAGTCGCTGGATGAAGGAGGTTCATGCATCGCGCCAACAATAATATCCGCCCTGCCCTGGATCAGCGCATCCCACGATCCCCCCAACACGCCATTAATGAATTTCAGGCGCGTGACGCTGTGGTGCTGATAAAAGGATTCAATCAGGGGGGCGAGCAGGGAAAAAGGAAAGGTATCGTCCACGCCGATCACCAGTTCATTTTCCCAGCCTTCGTGGAGTTTTATCGCCTGCTTTTCCAGTTCCCGCACGGTATGCAGAACTTCTCGCCCTTTCTCTAACAGCATTTGCCCCGTGCGCGTGAACCGGGCGCGATGGCCACTGCGATCGAGGATCTGAATGTTGAGGTCGCTTTCCAGACGGTGGACGGTATAGCTAAGAGCTGACGGCGTCTTATACAGTTTGGCGGACGCCGCCGCGAAGCTGCCCTCTTTCTCAAGGGCATCAAGGATGATGAGCACGTCCAGCAGTGGTTTCATACACGCCCCCTTGCGTTGTATGGCGACTAACTGCTGGCGGTATGCATTACTCCAACGGCATCACCAGCGGATCGGGATACTGGTATTCAAACCCAAGCTCATTACAAATCCGGCTGCCATCGATAATTTTACCTTTACCGTTATCCGCTGAATCGCGGAACTGCGGCGGCTCCATTCCCAACAGACGCGCCATCTGCGGATAAAACACATTGCGTGCAGGATGCGAAGGCGCACATATATTATAGATGTGTCCCCCTTTCGGTGCCTGTAACAGCAGCGTAATGGCGGCAATCACATCTTCCAGATGCACCAGATTGACGCCGTGTTCGCCGTCAGGCGCGGTTTTGCCCGCGAAGAAGCGACCTGGATGACGCCCCGGCCCTACCAACCCGGCCAGTCGCAAGATATCAACTGAGGTACCCGGTAAATTATGCAGCCAGTCTTCCAGCTCTTTTAACACACGACCGCTGGCGGTGACCGGATTGCGCGGGGTTCCCTCTTTTACCGTCCCCTGGACATCACCATAGACGGAGGTCGAACTGGTAAAGATAATGCGCGGAATACGATACGCCAGCGCGCTGTCCACCAGCTCCTGCATCGCCTGCAAATAGAAGTCCTCTCCCGGACCGCTGCGTCGAGCCGGTAAGGTAATCACCAGGGCATCGACATCCATCAGCGCATCCAGATCGTCTGTTTCACACACCAATTCAGGCTCGAGCCGTAGCGGATATCCTTCGATCCCGCTCATTCTGGCCGCTTCCACGCCATCCTGGGTGGTTTTGCTCCCCGTCACCTGCCAGCCTCTGGCAGCGAGCGACATCGCCAGCGGCATGCCTAACCATCCTAAACCGACAACTGCGACCTTTTTCATCCGTTTTCTCCTGACTCCAGCACTATGTCTATAAGGCTACGCCAGCGCTTTAAGACTGACAATTCATACTATAAATAGGAATTAAAAAAAGCGCTTGCTTTAAGACGTTAAAGTGGTTTAGCTTAAAAGGCATCACATGAATAAGCATTCATCGAGAATTTTATGACACGCGTTCAATTTAAACATCACCATCATCACCATCATCCTGACTAGTCTTTCAGGCGATGTGTGCTGGGAGACATTCAGATCTTCCAGTGGTGCATGAACGCATGAGAAAGCCCCCGGAAGATCATCTTCCGGGGGCTTTTTTTTGGCGCGAAATTCAGACAGGTTCAGACAGGATAAAGAGGAAAAGAGAATGTTAGACAACAGCCGTTTACGCATAGCTATTCAGAAATCAGGTCGTTTGAGCGATGACTCACGCGAATTACTCGCCCGCTGTGGGATTAAAATTAATTTACACACTCAGCGCCTGATTGCGATGGCAGAGAATATGCCAATTGATATTCTGCGTGTGCGTGACGACGATATCCCCGGTCTGGTGATGGACGGCGTGGTTGACCTGGGCATCATCGGTGAGAACGTTCTGGAAGAAGAACTGCTGAACCGCCGCGCCCAGGGTGAAGATCCTCGCTACTTTACGCTGCGTCGTCTCGACTTTGGCGGTTGCCGCCTTTCCCTGGCAACGCCAGTGGATGAAGCCTGGGATGGCCCCGCCGCGCTGGATGGCAAGCGCATCGCCACCTCTTATCCGCACCTGCTCAAACGTTATCTCGACCAGAAAGGCGTCTCTTTTAAATCCTGCTTGCTGAATGGTTCTGTGGAAGTGGCTCCGCGCGCGGGCCTCGCCGATGCCATCTGCGATCTGGTCTCGACCGGCGCGACCCTGGAAGCCAACGGGCTGCGCGAAGTCGAAGTGATTTACCGTTCTAAAGCCTGTCTGATCCAGCGTGACGGTGAGATGACCGACGCCAAGCAGCAACTGGTCGATAAGCTGCTGACCCGTATTCAGGGCGTTATCCAGGCTCGCGAATCGAAATACATCATGATGCACGCGCCAAGCGAGCGTCTGGAAGAGGTCATCGCGCTGCTGCCAGGCGCCGAACGCCCAACTATTCTGCCGCTGGCTGGCGATCAGCAACGCGTGGCGATGCACATGGTCAGCAGCGAAACCCTGTTCTGGGAGACGATGGAAAAACTGAAAGCGCTCGGCGCCAGCTCGATTCTGGTGCTGCCGATTGAGAAGATGATGGAGTGATGGCCATGAGCTTTAGCACAATCATTAACTGGAACGCCTGTTCCCCTGAGCAGCAGCGTGAATTACTGACGCGCCCGGCGATTTCCGCGTCTGACAGCATCACCCGCACCGTGAGCGAGATTCTGAATAACGTCAAAACCCGTGGCGATGACGCCTTGCGCGAGTACAGCGCGAAGTTTGATAAAACCGAGGTTGCGGCGCTGAAGGTGACCCCAGCAGAGATAGCCGCCGCCAGCGCACGACTAAGCGACGATCTCAAACAGGCGATGGCTGTCGCGGTGCAAAACATTGAAACCTTCCACAACGCGCAACAATTACCGACCGTTGATGTGGAAACCCAGCCAGGCGTCCGCTGCCAGCAGGTGACGCGTCCGGTGGCGTCCGTCGGTTTGTATATTCCCGGCGGATCCGCCCCGCTCTTTTCTACCGTGCTGATGCTCGCCACCCCGGCACGTATTGCGGGCTGTAAGAAGGTGGTGCTGTGTTCCCCGCCGCCGATTGCCGATGAAATTCTCTACGCGGCGCAGCTGTGCGGTGTGCAGGAAGTCTTTAATGTTGGCGGTGCACAGGCCATTGCCGCGCTGGCGTTTGGCAGCGAATCCGTGCCGAAAGTAGACAAAATTTTTGGCCCTGGAAACGCATTTGTGACCGAAGCGAAGCGTCAGGTGAGCCAGCGTCTTGACGGCGCGGCGATTGATATGCCAGCCGGACCGTCCGAAGTACTGGTGATTGCCGACAGCGGCGCCACGCCGGATTTCGTCGCCTCCGATCTGCTTTCGCAAGCGGAACACGGTCCGGATTCCCAGGTCATTCTGCTGACCCCGGATGCCGACATCGCCCGTCGCGTTGCCGAAGCCGTTGAACGTCAACTGGCTGAACTCCCGCGCGCAGAAACGGCGCGTCAGGCGCTCAGCGCCAGTCGATTAATCGTGACGAAAGATTTGGCGCAGTGTATTGCCATCTCTAACCTCTATGGACCTGAGCACCTGATTATTCAAACCCGTCATGCCCGCGAGCTGGTTGATGACATCACCAGTGCCGGTTCGGTGTTCCTCGGCGACTGGTCGCCGGAGTCAGCGGGTGATTACGCCTCCGGGACTAACCACGTGCTGCCGACCTACGGCTATACCGCCACCTGTTCCAGCCTCGGGCTTGCGGATTTTCAGAAGCGCATGACAGTTCAGGAACTGTCGAAAGCGGGATTCTCCGCGCTGGCTTCAACCATCGAGACACTGGCGGCGGCGGAACGCCTGACCGCTCACAAAAATGCCGTCACCCTGCGCGTTAACGCCCTGAAGGAGCAAGCATGAGCACTGAAAACACGTTCAGCGTCACCGACTTAGCCCGTGAAAACGTCCGCAATCTGACCCCGTATCAATCTGCTCGTCGTCTGGGCGGCAACGGCGACGTCTGGCTCAATGCCAACGAATTCCCGACAGCGGTTGAATATCAACTCACCCGACAAACGTTGAACCGTTACCCGGAATGCCAGCCGAAAGCGGTGATTGAAAATTATGCGCAGTACGCCGGAGTTAAACCGGAGCAGGTACTGGTCAGTCGTGGCGCAGATGAAGGCATTGAGCTGCTTATCCGCGCCTTCTGCGAACCGGGGAAAGACGCGATTCTCTTCTGCCCGCCCACCTATGGGATGTATAGCGTCAGCGCCGAAACCATCGGCGTCGAATGCCGTACCGTACCGGCGCTCGCCGACTGGCAACTGGATATGCAGGCCATTTCTGACAATCTGGATGGCGTGAAGGTGGTTTACGTGTGCAGTCCCAATAACCCCACCGGACAACTGATTAACCCGCAGGATCTGCGCACGCTGCTGGAACTGACGCGCGACAAAGCCATTGTGGTCGCCGACGAGGCCTATATCGAGTTTTGCCCGCAGGCAACGCTGGCGGGTTGGCTTTCTGAGTATCCTAACCTCGTCATTCTGCGCACGCTGTCCAAGGCGTTTGCCCTCGCTGGTCTGCGCTGCGGCTTTACGCTGGCGAATGAGGAGGTGATTAACCTGTTGTTGAAAGTGATCGCGCCCTACCCGCTTTCTACCCCTGTTGCCGACATTGCCGAACAAGCGCTGAGCCCGCAAGGCGTCAATGCTATGCGCGAACGCGTGGCGCAGATCCTGCTTGAGCGTCAGTACCTGGTGAAGGCGCTTAAAGAGATTGCCTGTGTTGAACAGGTTTTTGACTCCGAAACCAACTACATTCTGGCGCGCTTTACCGCCTCCAGTAGCGTATTTAAATCTTTGTGGGATCAGGGCATTATCTTACGAGACCAGAACAAGCAACCTTCTTTAAGCGGCTGTCTGCGTATTACTGTTGGTACCCGTGAAGAAAGCCAGCGCGTCATTGACGCTTTACGTGCGGAGCAAGTATGAGCCAGAAGTATCTCTTTATCGATCGTGATGGAACCCTGATTTCCGAACCGCCGAGCGATTTCCAGGTGGATCGCTTTGACAAACTCGCCTTCGAGCCCGACGTAGTGCCGGTGCTGCTGAAGCTGCAAAACGCGGGCTTTAAGCTGGTGATGATCACTAATCAGGACGGTCTGGGAACGCAAAGCTTCCCGCAAGCCGATTTCGACGGCCCGCATAATCTGATGATGCAAATCCTGACCTCTCAGGGCGTGCAGTTTGATGAAGTGCTGATCTGCCCGCACTTGCCTGCAGAGGAGTGCGACTGCCGTAAGCCGAAAGTGAAGCTGGTCGAACGCTATCTCGCTGAGCAGGCGATGGACAGCGCCAACAGCTACGTGATTGGCGATCGCGCTACCGATATCCAGTTGGCTGAAAACATGGGGATTACCGGGCTCCGTTACCATCGCGAGACGCTGAACTGGACGGCAATCGGTGAGCAACTGACGAAACGCGATCGCTACGCCCACGTTGAGCGCGTCACCAAAGAGACGCAGATTGACGTTAAAGTGTGGCTGGACCGTGAAGGCGGCAGCAAAATTAACACCGGCGTCGGCTTCTTCGACCATATGCTCGATCAAATTGCGACACACGGCGGGTTCCGCATGGAGATTACCGTCAAAGGCGATCTTTACATCGACGATCACCACACCGTGGAAGACACCGGTCTGGCGCTGGGCGAAGCGTTAAAACTGGCGCTCGGTGATAAGCGCGGTATCAACCGTTTTGGCTTTGTGCTACCGATGGACGAATGCCTGGCGCGCTGTGCGCTGGATATCTCCGGGCGTCCGCACCTCGAATACCGTGCCGAGTTCACCTATCAGCGCGTCGGCGATCTGAGTACCGAGATGATCGAACACTTCTTCCGATCACTCTCCTACACCATGGGCGTGACGCTGCATCTGAAAACGAAAGGTAAAAACGACCATCATCGCGTGGAGAGTCTGTTCAAAGCTTTCGGCCGTACCCTGCGCCAGGCCATTCGCGTTGAGGGTGATACCCTTCCCTCCTCCAAAGGAGTGCTGTGATGAACGTGGTGATCCTCGACACCGGCTGCGCCAACCTGAACTCGGTGAAATCCGCAGTCGCGCGTCACGGTTATGATCCGGTGGTCAGCCGCGACCCGGACGTGGTGTTAATGGCCGATAAACTTTTTCTCCCCGGCGTCGGTACGGCACAGGCGGCAATGGACCAGTTACGCGAGCGCGAACTGATCGAGCTGATAAAAGCTTGCACGCAGCCAGTGCTGGGCATTTGCCTCGGAATGCAAATTCTGGGGCGGCGAAGTGAGGAGACGAACGGCGTCGACCTGCTGGGCATCGTCGATCAGGACGTACCGAAGATGACCGATTTCGGTTTACCGCTGCCGCATATGGGCTGGAACCGCGTCTACCCGCAGGCAGGCAACCGGTTATTCCAGGGTATTGAAGACGGCGCGTATTTCTATTTTGTGCACAGCTATGCCATGCCGGTCAATCCGTGGACCATCGCCCAATGCCACTACGGCGAACCGTTCACCGCCGCCGTACAAAAAGATAACTTCTTTGGCGTGCAGTTCCACCCGGAGCGTTCGGGTGCCGCTGGCGCACAGTTGCTGAAAAACTTTCTGGAGATGTGATGATTATTCCGGCTTTAGATTTGATCGACGGCACCGTCGTGCGTCTCCATCAGGGCGATTATGCACAGCAGCGCGATTATGGCACCGACCCACTACCGCGTTTACAGGATTACGCAGCGCAGGGTGCCGAGGTGTTACACCTGGTTGACTTAACCGGCGCGAAAGATCCGGCGAAACGACAGATCCCGCTGATAAAAACCCTGGTAGCTGGCGTGAACGTACCGGTCCAGGTCGGCGGCGGCGTACGTACTGAAGACGACGTTGCGGCCCTGCTGGCAGCGGGTGTCGCTCGTGTGGTGGTTGGCTCCACGGCGGTAAAGTCGCCAGACATGGTGAAAGGCTGGTTCGCGCGTTTTGGCGCTGATGCCCTGGTGTTGGCGCTCGATGTCCGCATAGATGAGCAAGGAAACAAACAGGTGGCGGTGAGCGGCTGGCAGGAAAACTCCGGCGTTTCGCTCGAAGAACTGGTCGAAACCTATCTGCCAGTGGGCCTGAAACATGTGCTCTGTACGGATATTTCTCGCGATGGCACGCTGGCGGGCTCGAATGTCTCCTTGTATGAAGAAGTCTGTGCAAAATACCCGCAAATTGCCTTTCAATCCTCCGGTGGCATTGGCGACATCAATGACGTTGCGGCCCTGCGCGGAACCGGCGTGCGCGGCGTGATCGTCGGGCGTGCGCTGCTGGAAGGCAAATTCACCGTTAAGGAGGCGATCCAATGCTGGCAAAACGTATAATCCCTTGCCTCGACGTTCGCGATGGTCAGGTCGTGAAAGGCGTGCAGTTCCGTAATCACGAAATCATCGGCGACATCGTCCCGCTGGCGAAACGCTACGCCGATGAAGGTGCCGATGAACTAGTGTTTTACGATATTACCGCGTCCAGCGATGGTCGTGTGGTCGATAAAAGCTGGGTTTCGCGCGTCGCGGAAGTGATCGACATTCCTTTCTGCGTGGCGGGCGGGATCAAGTCGGTTGACGACGCGGCCAAAATTCTCTCGTTTGGTGCAGACAAAATCTCCATCAATTCGCCAGCGCTGGCTGACCCGACGCTGATTACCCGTCTGGCAGATCGCTTTGGCGTACAGTGTATTGTGGTGGGTATTGATACCTGGTACGACGCTGAAACCGGTAAGTACCATGTCAATCAGTATACCGGCGACGAAAGCCGCACCCGCGTTACCACCTGGGAAACTCTTGACTGGGTACAGGAAGTGCAAAAGCGCGGTGCCGGAGAAATCGTCCTCAACATGATGAACCAGGACGGCGTGCGTAACGGTTACGACCTCGAACAGTTGAAAAAGGTACGTGACGTTTGCCGCGTACCGCTGATCGCGTCCGGCGGTGCGGGAACCATGGAACACTTCCTCGAGGCTTTCCGCGATGCCGATGTCGATGGCGCGCTTGCCGCCTCCGTCTTCCACAAACAGATAATCAATATTGGTGAATTAAAAGCGTACCTGGCAACGCAGGGCGTGGAGATCAGGATATGTTAACAGAGCAACAACGCAGCCAACTGGACTGGGAAAAGACCGACGGACTGATGCCCGCCGTCGTACAGCACGCGGTGTCCGGTGAAGTGTTGATGCTGGGCTATATGAACCCAGACGCGCTGGATAAAACCCTTGCAACCGGCAAAGTCACCTTTTTCTCACGCACCAAACAGCGTCTGTGGACCAAAGGCGAGACGTCAGGCAACTTTCTGAACGTGGTCAGCATTGCGCCAGACTGTGATAACGATACCCTGCTGGTGCTGGTGAATCCTGTCGGACCCACCTGCCACAAAGGCACCAGTAGCTGCTTCGGCGAGACCAGTCATCAGTGGTTGTTCTTGTATCAACTTGAACAGCTACTCGCTGAACGCAAAACAGCCGACCCGGCAAGTTCCTATACCGCGAAACTGTATGCCAGCGGCACCAAGCGCATCGCACAAAAAGTGGGTGAAGAAGGTGTCGAAACCGCGCTGGCAGCCACGGTACATGACAAATTCGAACTGACCAACGAAGCATCGGATTTGATGTATCACCTGTTGGTCCTGCTACAGGATCAGGATCTCGACCTGACGACGGTCATTGAGAACCTGCGCAAGCGCCATCAGTGATCGTAAGGCGTAAAAAAACCGGGTCAGTCCAACTGGCCCGGTTTTTTCTTGAGGGGGTAATATTACTGCGCTTTGGGTTTGTAGTTACGCAGCGCGTTACGCCCCAGCACCACGCCGGCACCAACCATTCCACCGAGCAGTACCGCCAGTACCAGGGTAATCGCTTTTTTCGGGCTATCGCGATGAATCGGCAACGTCGGCTTCATCACGTAGCGATAGGCATGAATACTGTCAGGCTGCACTTTCAGCGCCTTAACCGCTAAGAGATTCTGACGGGTCAGGTAGTAGTCATCCGAAAACGTTAGCGGGCGGGTCGCTTCGTTATTCACCATCGATGAAAGCGCATCGCTCCCCAGCATAAACATGATGTCCTGAGAGACCTGATCGGCCTGCTGGACCTGCGGCAGCTTGATGTTGGCCTGTTTCGCAACGGAAAGCGCCTGGTTGATCTGGGCAATGCGCAGTGCTTTTTGTTCCTGAGCGACCTTTTCCTGCGCTACGAGTGAATGCTCTAAGTCAGAAGCACGTGTTTTAATGCTCATCGCGAGGTCAGTATTAATTTCTTTGGAGACCGCTTCATCAACCTGTTGAATGTACTGCGCCAGCGTTTTTTGCGCAGCTTCAGCCGAGGTTGCCTGATAGGAGACTTTCAACGGAAGAGGCTGGCCTTTTACAGACGCGTCGATGGTCAGCTTCTCTGGTTCTTCCTGATTATCGAGCGTTTCAGAAAGCACGGAAAATGCCGAGTTAAAACGGCCAATAACACCCGACTGAACATCGTTCACTTTTGGCGCATCCTGACCGTAAAGGATACTCATGGCATTGGTATAGGATGCCAACTGGCCCGCATCAGGTTGAGTAATAATCGCCGTTGAGGTCCATTTTTCTTTCGCCACCGCCAGGTAACCCACGGCCAGAGCGATAGCCACAATAATGCAGATGATTATTGTCACTTTACCGCGCCAAATCTGAATCACTAAGTCAATCAAATCAATCTGTTCCGGTTCGTTGCTGCGCCCGGATAGGTTGTTATTTTCCACTGTCATCATTGCCCTAAACAAGAAAGCTCTAAACTCGCCACAGTTTATCGGGAAACGTAATTTATGCCATAGGAAATTTGACAGGATTGCGAAAATTCTGGTAGGTCTTTAGCCCATTATCAGGGACTCCCTTCCCCTCAGTTGACTTATCAATCACTACCGAAAAGGTCTCGGGTATAGACTTTCTCGAATACGTCTTTGAGTTCTTCAGCCATCCGGTTCGAGATAATGACGTCAGCCTGTTGTTTAAACTGTGTCAAATCACGCTCAATACGCGAGTTGAAAAACATCTCTTCCTGCATCACAGGTTCATAAATCACCACTTCTACACCTTTGGCTTTAATGCGCTTCATGATCCCCTGAATGGACGATGCGCGGAAGTTATCCGAGCCGCTTTTCATGATCAGACGATATATCCCTACAACCTTTGGTTTTCTGGCGAGAATGGCATCAGCGATAAAGTCTTTACGGGTGCGGTTGGCATCAACGATCGCTGAAATAATGTTATTCGGGACTGACTGATAATTAGCCAGAAGCTGCTTGGTATCCTTTGGCAGGCAATAACCGCCGTAACCAAATGAGGGATTGTTGTAGTGATTTCCAATACGCGGATCCAGACAAACCCCCTCGATGATCTGGCGGGTATTTAAACCTAAACTTTCAGCGTAGCTATCGAGTTCGTTAAAATAGGCCACGCGCATCGCCAGATAGGTGTTAGCAAAAAGCTTGATCGCTTCTGCTTCAGTAGAATCCGTAAACAGCGTAGGAATATCTTGCTTCACCGCCCCTTCCTGAAGCAAAGCGGCAAACCGCTCTGCCCGTTCAGAGCGCTCGCCGATGACAATACGCGACGGATATAAGTTGTCATAGAGCGCCTTACCTTCACGCAAAAATTCAGGGGAAAAAATAATATTTTGCGTATTAAATTTCTTACCCATCGCGGCGGTAAACCCAACCGGGACGGTAGACTTAATTATCATCACCGCATTTGGATTAATCGCTGTCACATCCTGAATGACTGACTCTACACTGGAAGTATTGAAATAATTGGTCTTCGGATCATAATCGGTTGGCGTCGCAATAATAACATAATCTGCGTTTCGATAGGCGTCATGCTTATCCAGTGTGGCTTTGAAATTAATATTCTCCGACGTTAAGAACTGCTGAATTTCTTTATCGACAATCGGAGATATCCGATCATTCAACATTTCAACACGAGAGGGGATGATGTCTAACGCAACCACATCATGATGCTGTGCGATTAGCAGACCGTTGGACAGCCCGACATATCCGGTACCGGAGATGGTGATTTTCATTGCATGCTCTCAGAATTAACTTAATTAGACATCATGATGTATTCACATCCTGACACGTTATTATTGTTTTAGCGCCTGGGCGAATAATGTGTCAACGAAGCCTAATACAATTAGGATTATCTTTATCATCCTAAAGGGACAATATTAAGTTAATATTAAGCGATGAAAATTATGCAATAAGAATCAGGATAAAAAAAAGCCCGGTCTTTAGACCGGGCTTCTGACAAACAATGTAATTAATCCATCCATTCGGTATGGAAAACACCTTCTTTATCAGTACGCTTATAGGTATGCGCACCGAAGTAATCACGTTGTGCCTGGATCAGGTTAGCTGGCAGTACTTCAGCACGATAGCTGTCATAGTAGGCAACGGCCGCAGAGAAGGTCGGTACCGGGATGCCATTCTGAACAGCGTAGGCAACAACATCACGCAGCGCCTGCTGATATTCATCAGCGATGTTCTTGAAGTACGGATCTAACAGCAGATTGGCAATGCCTGCATTCTTCGCGTAGGCATCCGTGATCTTCTGCAGGAACTGCGCACGAATAATGCAGCCTGCACGGAAAATCTTCGCGATTTCACCGTAATTCAGATCCCAGTTGTACTCGTCGGACGCCGCACGCAGCTGAGAGAAGCCCTGCGCGTAGGAAACGATTTTGCCGAGATACAGCGCACAACGAACTTTCTCAATAAACTCAACTTTATCACCTGCAGGCTGCGCTTTCGGACCGGTCAGGACCTTAGAAGCAGCAACACGCTGGTCTTTCAGCGAGGAGATGTAACGCGCAAAAACAGATTCAGTGATCAAAGACAGCGGTTCGCCGAGATCCAGAGAACTTTGGCTTGTCCACTTACCGGTACCTTTGTTTGCCGCTTCGTCCAGAATGACATCAACGAGGTATTTACCCTCTTCATCTTTTTTGGTGAAGATGTCTTTAGTGATATCAATCAGGTAGCTGCTAAGCTCGCCGTTGTTCCATTCCGTAAAGGTGCTGGCCAGCTCTTCATTAGAGAGATTCAGGCCGCCTTTCAGCAGAGAATAGGCTTCAGCGATGAGCTGCATATCGCCATATTCGATACCGTTGTGAACCATTTTCACGTAATGGCCTGCGCCATCAGCACCGATGTAAGTCACGCAAGGCTCGCCATCTTCAGCGACTGCAGCGATCTTCGTCAGAATCGGAGCCACCAGTTCGTAGGCTTCTTTCTGCCCACCCGGCATGATAGACGGCCCTTTCAGCGCACCTTCCTCACCACCGGAAACACCGGTGCCGATGAAGTTGAAACCTTCAGCAGAAAGTTCACGGTTACGACGAATGGTGTCCTGGAAGAAAGTATTACCACCATCAATGATGATATCGCCTTTATCCAGATACGGTTTCAGAGAATCAATGGCTGCATCGGTACCCGCGCCTGCTTTCACCATTAACAGGATACGACGAGGCGTTTCGAGGGATTCAACAAACTCTTTCACCGTGTAGTAAGGCACAAGTTTCTTGCCCGGGTTCTCGGCAATCACTTCTTCGGTCTTTTCACGGGAGCGGTTGAACACGGAGACGGTATAACCACGGCTCTCGATGTTGAGCGCCAGGTTGCGCCCCATCACTGCCATACCGACGACGCCGATCTGTTGCTTGGACATTACATACTCCTGTCAGGTGTGGTCACCGCGCGATGTATGCGCGGCTTGAATGTGGATAAATCTTACAGCAGAGGAAAAGTAATGACCAGACCCTGGTGCCAGAGTAGGCTAATTTACTATTGCGAACCTTTATATAAGTTAATGTATTCATCTTTCAGATTATTTAAATTAAAGTGATGCGCAACTTTATTTGCCACGAATCTATATTCGTTATAATGCGCTTGCATTTCATCAATAGCTGATGAAACTTCCTCAACATTGTTCCCAAATAAAATTCCGTTTTTTTCACCATCAAATTCATAAATGAGTTCACTGCAACCACCAACATCACTTAATAGTAATGGAAGGCCAACAACCCCAGCCTCTATTGCAGACATTGGGAGCCCTTCACTATCTGAAGTCAAAATAAAGGCATCATAATCCCTGTAGCTACAAAACCCTTTAACTTCACCAAGAAAATGAATATTATCTTGATTTCTATACTTCACCCTAAGCGCCTCAAGGTACTCACCACCGCCAATAAAAAACATATTGACATCTTCTTTGTTATGCAATGCTTCAGCAAGCAATTCGGGTCTCTTTGGGTATGTCATCCGTCCAACAAAAACCAGTCTTAATGGCCCAGAATGATACTTAACGGGGTCAACCATAGTTTCAGCAGGAAGAGTTGCATTATTTATAAGGGCCAGTTTACACTCTTTGATACCTATTACTTTAATAGCATTTCTCCTGTCATTATCTGAAACACATAAAATAGAATCAGAAAGATAAGACAGCCATTTTTCAATTAGACAGTAAATTTTTTGTGCTCGACCACCATTATATATACACGACCACCCATGTGAGACATAAATAGCACGGTGCTTCCAAATTAGTTTAGAAAGACGAGCATACAGGCCGGCATTTGCCGAATTACTAACAACAATATCAGCTTTAATTTTTTTTAAAGCTCTAGCAACATGAAATATGTTTAGTATGTTTTTTACATTTATTAAGCTTGGAATAATAAATGTATTACTAACAGGAAATTCCTCTGTTAGCCATCCTTTGTCTGAAGTAACAAGATAAACATTAAAATAATTATCGAGAATTTTTTTTTGCTCGCTTACCCATTTTTGAGCACCGCCAACTTCTGACTTTGTAATCACAAAAACTAGATTTTTTTTAACGGAATTCATTCAGTTACCATATAATTATTTTAGTGGGAATTATTTTCCATATCCATTAGGGTTGTTAGACTGCCATTTCCAGGCGTCTCGAATCATTTCGATGATCCCCCTCCTGGCCTTCCATCCCAATTCGATATTTGCTTTTGAACTATCAGACCAACACTCTGCAATATCACCTTTTCTACGAGGTACTAATTTATATGGGATTTTAATTCCAGTAACGCTTTCGAACGTATTAATTATCTCTAAAACCGAGTATCCCTTGCCAGTACCCAAATTATAAATTTGTAGACCATCAGAAGAAGAAATTTTAGACAATGCCT
This sequence comes from Citrobacter sp. RHB20-C16, assembly GCF_013890155.1. Lineage (NCBI taxonomy): Bacteria > Pseudomonadati > Pseudomonadota > Gammaproteobacteria > Enterobacterales > Enterobacteriaceae > Citrobacter > Citrobacter sp. RHB20-C16. The sequence continues at coordinate 3,030,139 of NZ_CP057630.1, forward strand.
GTACATGAGCTTCAGCAAGATCCATTACATGGATATAATCCCGAACACCTGTACCATCGTGTGTAGGGTAATCAAATCCATATACTTTTAAATACGGCAAAGAGCCAATTGCGACCTGTGTTAAATAGGGCATTAGGTTATTTGGTATTCCATTAGGCTGCTCGCCAATATTTCCGGATTCATGTGCGCCAATAGGGTTAAAGTATCGTAATATTGTGATTTTCAGTTGTTCATGAGCTTGTGATATATCATTGAGCATTAACTCCATGAATAATTTTGAGCTTCCATATGGGTTTGTAGTTCCCCCTATAGATGTTGATTCACTTATTGGATAACTAGTTGTTTTGCCATAGACAGTTGCCGAAGAACTAAAAATAAAATTAGTAATATTATTTTTTATCATACATTTCAATAACGTCAGTGTACCTGAAACATTATTTACATAATATTCAACAGGTTTTTTAATAGACTCACCTATTGACTTTAATCCTGCAAAATGAATCACCGCAGTAACATTATTTTTGCTGAAGATATTTTCCAGTGTTTTCTCACAACAAGAATCGCCTTCATAGAAAGTAATATTCTGGCCAGTCATAGATTCAACTCTACGCAAAGGTTCAATAGTTGAATTTGAAAAATTATCCAGTACTATAACCGAATATCCTTGGGAAACCAAAGAATACACGGTATGGATTCCGATATACCCACAACCACCTGTCACTAATATAGACATAACTTTACCCGTTAGATAATTACATACTCAAAAAAAAAATTCCATTATGAGCTCTGTATTCTATTTCTAAATTTTCTAAGTATTTTAAGCAACTTTGGATTAAGTATTTTACCTAATATACTATGATATATATAATATGACAAACTAATCGATTTTAAAGCAATCAAATACTTATCGAACGTTACCTTATCCTTTATAGATAAGGAGTAAAGTGCATTAATAAATACATTTTTTTTAAGGAAAATGTTTAATGAATTAATCTTTTCATCAGATAGCATATTTTTTTCTTCTGGATGCTCATGGAAATACTTAACATGGTATAGAATATCATTGTTCACTCTAGTTGATGTTCTATTTTCAGCATTCCTCCGAATGACAACTTGGGGATCCCCAGAGTATGCTACGTCCCCAAGCATAGACATTTTTAGCCACACGTAAATGTCCTCCCCGAGTTTCACACCTCGAGGAAATCCTCCCATCTTTTGAAATAGAAATTTATTTACACAAACAGAAGATGAGTGAATAAGACCTCTGCAGCAAGAGTAATCTAAATAGAAATCTTCTAATACACCCATATAACTTTTCGAATATTTATTCTTTGGTATGAATGTAGTTCCGTCTTCTAAAATCTCAAAGTAACTAGAAGAATACAATGCACAATGCGGATACGAAGTAATTAGATTGACGATTTTTTCCAAATGAACAGAATTCCAATAATCATCAGCATCTAGTAAACAAACATATTCTGATTTAGCCGCTTCTATGCCAATATTTCGTGCTACTGACACCCCGGAGTTTTCAATATTAATAAGTCTAATGCGTTTATCATTAAATTCTCTTACTACATTCTCACTTCCATCAGTCGAACCATCATTCACTATAATTAATTCAAATCTTGCATAACTTTGATTTAATACTGCTGTAATTGTTGACTGGATCGATTCTTTTTTATTAAATAGTGGTATTACAACTGACAATAACATTACATTCTCCAGCAGATTATTAATTAGTAGAGATAATAAAACGGTTCAAATGAAAAGAAAGGATATCGGGACCAAAATGGATCTAAAGAATTTCCGAAAAAATTCATTTTCTCAGCAATAAACAACAAGACATAAATCAATATAAAATATGTTGTTAAAGAAGGGTAGAATTTATATATATACATATATACAAAATAGCCATATATATATAGCAATATAAAATTAATTCTCTCAGGTCCCAAAGGGACCCCCAAGAAACCTATATATGAAAGACAACTATATATCGCGATAATTTTCCAATAGCTATTGTTAATTTTATTCCAGCATAGCATCAGTACAATCGTTAATGGGAAGATTAATATTGCAAATCTTTTTGATGTAAAGCTAAACTCTGTTGCTGTCATCAAATAAAAATTTAATTTGTTTACCCCTGGTAATCCTGCCCCAACTTCAGATAAAAAGTTGAGAACAAAATATAAATTTAATTTTATTATTATCAGTAAAATAAAAATTATAATTATATGACGCAAACTAATTTTACTATAGTATCTCTTCAAGAATAAATAAAGTAATCCTATAGGAAGTGAAGTTAAATGGAATAACGTAGCTATTGTTAAATAAAAGAAACTTTTTTTACCTGACGTCGATATAGCAAAAAGTAATATTACTGTCGATATAGCTTGCCTTTGTAAATAGCCATACGTCTGAATTGATGCAAATAGAATAATTAACGCAGCGATTATTCCTATCTGACTATGTAACTCATTTTTGAAAGCATATTTAAGCATCCATACGTACAGGAGAATGAGACATATAGAAGTATTAATTACTGCAAGACCCACTGGTGATATATTTGCCGTGCATTTCGATATAAATAAATATATCAATGGCCACCCAACTTCGATGCCACCTGAAAACCCAAAAATTTCACTGTAATATCCAGAGGAAATTGCTTTATACACCATGAAATAATGACTTAAATCATGATCAAGTTCATCAGTGTAATTTCTGGACGCGATAATTATTAAAAGCGAAATGAATGCCAGCAATATTAAACATTGACGAAAATAGCCAATAAGATGTTTTGACATTGTAAGTAGCGTTAAAATTGAAATGGCAAAACTGGCAATTGGTGAAAAAGGGATGGATAATAAACTTACACCGCCTAATAAAAGGATTAACTTATATGAAAGTGGGGCTGTATGCATTTAAATATATTATCTCTAAATGGTTTCTTTGAATTATCTAAGACTATCTGCCAAATAATTTAATGATTTCTTTCGCCAGACTTCAACAATTTCATTGACTCTCACATAATCAATATCATTTGACAAAACATTAGTTAAGTCAGTACCACTTTTAATATCCTCTGGATAAACGAGTCTTTCTTTAAGCCCCAACAGTGTTAAGAGAGATATAAAGCGGCTTAGCCCTCTGGATTTATTCCCTATTGCTATGAAATTCTTGTTAAAGATGATTGAAAATACCATGCCATGGAAAGAATCTGTCACTACATATTCTGCATTCTTAAATCTCTGCACCCATTCAGCAAGGGTATAATATTTATTGTCATCATGTATGTCTTTTTCTGAATTTATCTCTCGTTTATCTTTAATTATGCTTGAGAAAACACTCGCTGTTTCTTTTTCATCAAGAATATACTTAAGTAAATAACCTGTATCCTGATTTGGTGAATGCTCTGAAAGAAGATCATCATAGAAGGATAAATCAAGCATAGTTGGATCAAGAACATGTATTACAGACTCTATAGAAAACTCATTTCGGCAAATATCAACGCCTGTATCTTCACGTACTGAAATCGCATCAAACTGTTTAAGTAATGACCTGGTTAATTGTCTTTTGTCTTCATGCTTCCAGACATCAACTCCAAATGAAGCTGCATATGATATTTTTTTACATTTTTCGCCCTCATAAAAATCTAAGAAATAGGCAGAATACATGTCATTATTGATATAATCATAGCGCCAGACTTGGTCACTACCTACGATCATAGCATCCAGAACCAATGTTTTGCTTTCATTTTTTAATTGATTTAAATTTTCAATTTTCTTTGTATGTTTATTTATGTACTTCTTAATGGTTTTTTTATTTTGCTTTTCTTTAATAAATCTCTCACGAATGCCACGAATATTCTGAAATGGACATCGTGCTAATATATATAACAAAAAACGCCTTGTTGGATTTAACGCAGGTCTTATATCAATTAGCGTTACATCATGCCCCATTTTTTTCAGAACAAAAGTTAGCGACAGGCATTGTAGAATGCCACCATAATTAGAAATCAATGGTAACGTGAGCAACCCTATCTTTTTACTCATTTGACACCTTTTCTCTTCAAATAATTAGCAATAAAATATATATGCTTAATGCTATTTTTAATTAATGATTTAGTTAGAATTCGATACTTAACTTCATGGAATGCCATTTTATAAAAGAAAAACATCAAATTATTCTTCTTTTTGGCTTCGAAGAATATTGCATGTGATTTACTTGATATAATTTTTCTTATGCGATAGATTTCCTTGCGATTTTCATCAACTTTTGTAGGTAGTAAAAAATCTCTTTTCTGAGGATGCCATTTTTTTTCAAGATCTGCATCCTTAATTCTTATTAAAAGTCCTTCCTGTCGATGCCTATAATTGCCTGCCTGAGCATGTATGACATCATCAACGTCAATATGCTCTAAAAATAGTCGCTCCGCGCCAGCCGCCTCTTTTAAAAGAGTCGATATTTCAAGGTTTCTCGATAATACTATATTGGTCCCTTTTGGATCCGAGACATATTTTGGAAGCCATGCATCCCCAAAGACAACATCGGCAACTTCAGCTGCTATATCATCACACCATTCACATGCTTCAGGTTTGAATAATCCTAATCCCCAATCTGTTCCGTATAGATGTCCTGTCTGAGCCATCCTTTCAACACCACTTGATGATGTGACTTTTATGCTATAACGGCTAGCTGTCCCAAATGAATTTTTGACTCGAAAATTTATGTGCCTAAGATTTGAAGGTAAGATACCTTGCTGCCAGGAGAGAAGTTCAGAGAATGCTTTTGTCTTGAGATGCCCACAAAATATGCCGATAAAATATTTCAAAGAGATATTTAGTTCATCATTTTTCTTACACAAGAGGCGGATCGCTTTGATATAGCAAGGAATACCGACTACAGCATATTTTTTCCTTGAATCAATATTTTCTAGTGCATTATCAAATTTTGTTGGATAATATTGAGATCGTGTTTTTAATTTTATATCTTCAATAGATTCTGATATTGAATAAGTGTATAACTGCTCATTGCTTTTTGATGCCCCAACATGAATTACACCATCGATTAATTTTTTTGACATCAATTCGACAAGCAACCATGTTGTGAGTCCTCCAGAACTTGCATTTTCTCTATAATTTCCCTCACTAGCATAACCAGCGAAAATCTCATGATAATAGCCAACTTTCTGATGGAAACTTAAACTATCAACTTCCCCATATAATGAATCTGCTATACTCGTTTCATTATGGTGAGATGAGAATGGACATATTTCATCATCAAGTTCATCAATATTACCCTGCGGTTTAAGTATTCCATATTCATCCCATTCAAGTGTTATCTTATTATTTTTATAAGAACATGCTCCGCATCCTATGCAGTAGTTATTTTTTATTACATTCTGAATACTCATTCACCCTCCCTAAAAAAAAGAATGCTTTTATAATTATATGCAAGGCATATGAATAAATTACTTAAAATTGTTGCAAGAACTCCGGCATAAACGCCGATATGTTTGTAGAACAAGAAAAAGCTAATCAGACTTATAATGCTCGCGATACACATTATTTTCACTTTTGATCGCATATTATCTTTAGTAACAAGTATTGCACCTGAATTACTTGCTAAATAAATAATTGGAATACTGACTGCCATTAATTGAATTAATTCAATTGCATCGATATATTTCCATCCAAATAAGAATGGAATTATAAATGGAGATAAAAAATATATGATACTTGTTACTATAACCCCAAGCATAAACATTAGTATGTTGCCATATTTATATACTGTTTTTAGTTTTGAGATGTCCTGATAAGCCCATCGATGTAGTTTTGGAAGAAGATATTTTTGATATATCACTGTAGGGAACAGTATAGCGGCAGAAATGAATAAAAACGCGACACTATAATAACCTGCATCTTCTGTGGAAATAAAATATTTAACAAGGACAATATTAACTTGATAATAAACCATATAGAAAACGCCAGAAATCCCAAAAATTGCAGACTCTTTAATCATCTCAAGCTTATCAACATTTTGGCGTTTAATGAATTTTCTTTCAGTATGACCCTTTAAATATACATTCTTCTTAATTAGCCTTTCAATCACTCTATAAGTTGAAATTACCATCAAAAAGGATATCATTGCGTACCCAACAGAAATGCTACTTATAGAAACTTCATTAAAAAGAAGGTAAATAATAATTAATACGCTGAAACGCAGAATATATACTGATGTTTGCACTACAGATACAGCTATATAGTTTTCTTCTAATTGATAAAGCGCGCCTAGTAACTCTATTATCACTTGGGAAAGAACGATAAATGACAATAAAAATAATAATTTTTGATGATAATATTCCGTATATAAGAACCAACCTGAGAGAATGACAATTATGATTGACGTCGTGAATAATGTAAATGTTAAACCAGGAATAATAAATCTAACACCTCCCCACCCCTCACTTCCAAACGCTTTCAACCAAAATTGTGGTATTCCGAAACCACATAATGGAGCAACAGTCATTGTTAAATAAAAAGCAGATGAAAAAATCCCGAAATCGCTTGGTGACATATGTTTTGCAAGCATGAATTGCGTAGCAAAATTTAACAATGCCGTTAATAGGGTACCAACGGCTAATATTATCATATGACCAGCAGCCTTGTTTTTACGCATTCAAAATTCCACGCTACCGCCCCTGGCTTAACAGTTACCAGTGCACTTTTTTGCAAAAAGAAAAGCAGTAGCTAATTATTAGCTCTTATAAGACTACTGCTTTGATATCAGTTTATTAATTCGTTAATTGCCACAAATTAATTGTTTATCATTTTAACAATACTATCCCTAAACTTCGCCCCTTCTTTCAGGTTACGCAGTCCGTACTTCACAAACGCCTGCATGTAGCCCAATTTCTTACCGCAGTCGTAGCTGTCGCCGGTCATTAGCATGGCGTCAACAGATTGTTTTTTCGCCAGTTCTGCAATCGCATCGGTCAACTGGATACGGCCCCAGGCGCCCGGTTCGGTTCTTTCCAGTTCGGCCCAGATATCCGCTGAGAGGACATAACGCCCTACCGCCATGAGATCAGAATCCAGCGTCTGCGGCTGATCGGGTTTCTCGATAAATTCGACAATGCGACTGACCTTGCCTTCATTATCCAGCGGATCTTTCGTCTGTATGACGGAGTACTCGGAAAGATCACCCGGCATACGTTTCGCCAGAACCTGACTACGGCCAGTTTCTTCAAAACGCGCAACCATTGCCGCAAGGTTATAGCGCAGCGGATCGGCACTGGCGGTATCAATAACGATATCAGGCAATACCACCACAAAAGGGTTATCGCCAATCGCCGGACGCGCGCAAAGAATGGAGTGACCCAGCCCCAGCGGCTGCGCCTGCCGCACGTTCATAATGGTCACGCCAGGAGGACAAATAGACTGCACTTCCGCCAGCAACTGACGCTTCACGCGCTGCTCAAGGAGTGACTCAAGTTCATAGGATGTATCGAAATGGTTCTCAACGGCGTTTTTAGACGCGTGAGTCACCAGGAGGATTTCTTTGATCCCTGCAGCTACGATTTCGTCAACGATATATTGAATCATGGGTTTGTCGACGATCGGCAGCATCTCTTTAGGAATTGCCTTGGTGGCAGGCAACATGTGCATACCGAGTCCTGCTACCGGGATAACTGCTTTTAAATTCGTCATTATCTATCCTACCTTTGAATGGCTGATGAAGTCTGGGTCTTTGCCATGAGCTAGTCAGTTCCAGGCTTCCTTCTCCCTTGGCGTGATTGAATTCACACCGTTGAGATAAAATGTCTTCTCACACTACACTTCATCAACGTGAGGTTTAACTCAGATAACTCGGAAAACCTTCTCTGCTTACAATAGCTTAGTCGCTTTCCGAATTATCGTAGGTAGCAGTGCAATCACTTTAACGTCATGTCTTACTCGGAAACAAACGTAATATCGTCTTTCTTATCATGGACAAACTCGAACTTTAACGTTCTGTCCAGCCCCTGAGAAAGGGTATAAGGCGCTACAAACCCTGAAGAGTGAACTTTAGTCGCATCGAACTGCGTGGTAGCGCAGAATTTTTTGACACGAACAGAACTTACCGCAAATTTCTTCCCAGTGAGTTTACTGAGAACATCAAAACAATAGCCCCCAAGCATGCCTAATGGATACGGCAGATGAACTGAAGGGATCTTTTTGCCCAGACTCTGTTCAACTTCCGTAACAAGCTGATTCATGTTCAGATCAGGCTTATCTACATAATTGTAGACTTCATAGCCTGGCTGTACATTCTTAAGTTTATACTTAATGAATTCAACAATGTTGCCAACATAGGCCATAGACTTATAGTTAGTGCCAGACCCCACCATCATGAATTTACCGCCCGCAATCTGCTTAAGCAGATTATAAACATTGCCGCGGTTACGCTCACCGAATATCACCGTTGGTCGAATAATAGTCAGCGAACGCTCATCAGGTGCTTTTGCATGCCATTCACGTAGCACTTCTTCGGCCTGCCACTTACTTTTACCATAGTGGTTGAAGGGGTCGTGTGGATGTGTCTCATCAGGGTTATTTTTGTTCAGACCATATACAGCAACAGAGCTCGTAAAAATGATGTTGTTGACACCATTTTTTTCCATGGCGGCAAGAACATTGCGAGTACCCTGAACATTGACATCATAGTAAAGAGAAGTTGGGCTCACATCATCGCGATGCTCAGCCGCCAGCAGGACTACGGTATCAAAACCCGAAAGCGCCTGATCCAGTGCGTGTTGATCGCGGACATCGCCAATTTGCGTGATTTCCGGATAGAAATGGCTTTGCTGTTTATCCAGATTTTTAATGTTAAAGTCATCAACGGCGGTTTCAAGGAGGCGCGTTCCAACAAACCCGGAGGCTCCGATGAGCAAAACGTTATCGTTCATAAATCACTTAGTCTGGTTATTAAGACAAAAACACAAGATAAAGATGAGAATCTTCCCTGAGTAGTCAGTGCTGCCCAGCCCCAGCTTTAACAGTAATTCCGCAATTATAATCTTTTAACACATGATATCCAGTAAGATTATGGCGGGTTGCATCACCCCCTCCCCTCCGGTAAGCGGAAGTTGATCGCATCAACGTTCACCACATGATGGTTTATGCGGTCTATATCCACTGAGCTTTGCCCCTTCTCATTCACCGCATGTACGTTTGCCAACGACAACAGCGTGTCCTCTTTCGCCATAAACTTACCGCGCACGTCTTTGCGCAGATCAAAGTGCATCTTCAGCGCCGGTCCCGTTGCTGACTCTTGCATCACCTTGATATTGCGCAGAAAAAGATGCTGCGGCTGATTATGCAACTCCAGCGTCGCGCGTTTCATCTCGATATTAGTCAGTGCAACGAAGGAGGTGGCATTACCCGACGAAATTTGAATGCCGCGCAATTTATATTCAAGCTGCGTGTTATCAAGGGAGATATGGTTGAGTTTGAAATTTTGCGGGATGGAGAGATATTTCCCTTTGACCACGCCATAGCCAATGAGCATCCCGGCACTGTTAACCATATCGACATTATCAATCACAAAATTATCGCAACCGTAAATGGCAACCGTCGCATTGTCGATGCCGGCCTTCTTGCTGAAATCCGGGGTGATGTTCTTCGCCTTCACATTGCGAATCACAAAATGTTTGCCGTTCTCGACATGCACCAGTTGCCGACAATCTGATCCGGTAATGTTGGCGACCACAAAATTTTTAACCGTCTGCTGCTCCGGATAGGTGTTGTCGTAGGTGCTCCCCGCAAGCCCAATGCCAATCCCCCAGTTAATCTTGCCGTTGGTACAGTTGATCCGTTCAATGACGTGGTCAGAAATCAGGATATTGCGATCGTTAATAGCGACATTCCATTCAATGGCGTCGCCCTGTAAGTCGCTGAAACGACAGTGGGTAATACGCGCGCCATCGACCTGATTGTGGAATCCCTGACGCAGAATCGCATAGTTGGCCTGGGTCACGGTGAGATTATCGATGACCAGATTGCGCATCACGCGCGGCTTTTTCCCGCCGATATAAATTTGCGTCACCGGCCCGAAACCACTCATCGTAAGATCGGTAATCGCGCAGTCGGAACCGCGAACATCCAGCGTAATATTGTGCAGGCTCCCCCCCTTCTCGCCAGTGACCTGACATCCCTCCTGCAACACAAAGCGACCACGCCCATTACCGCTCAGGCGGCCCAGCACATGCAGCGTTTTTCCCGGTGGGATAAAAATGCCGGTATTGATGTTCTCGCACACCAGTCCCGCTGGCACCACCACGGTCTCTGCGTCGCTGAAGGCCTGTCGAAAGGAGGCAATCCAGTCTTTCGCATTGTAATCCTGAATATTGACGGTTTTGCGGGACGCAACGGCGCGGGCAAAAGGTGAATGGAGGACAGGAAGTACGGCAAGCGCGGAGCTTGCCGTCAGGAAGGTACGTCGGGAGAGTGTTTTCTCTGGCATACAACCTCGGTTTACATCGTTTGCAGCAGGCTGGCCAACTGACGATTGATCACCTGCTGATTAAAATCATGTTCAACTTTTTCACGCGCACGCTGGATGATGGGTTCCAGCGTCTGGTGGTCAAGTTGGCTGAACAACGCGAGCTGTTGCGCCAGCGCATGGGCGTCGTTTTCCGGTACCAGCCAGCCGGATTCCCCGGCATCCACCAGCTCCGGGATCCCACTGTGAACGGTAGAGACCACCGGGATCCCCACCGCCATCGCTTCCATCAACGCAACGGGAATGCCTTCCATGTCGCCATCCGTGCCGGTAATTGACGGCAACAGAAAGACATCCGCGTTATCCAGCATCGTTTTCACTTCATGGCTGGGCTTAAATCCCGGCATCTCAATCACATCATCGAGCTGATACTGCTCAATCAACGTGCGCAATCGCCGCTCCCAGGGACCCATACCCAGAATGCGATAACGAAACGCCACACCCTGCTCTTTCAACTGGCGGCAGGCCTCTATCGCCACATGCAGTCCTTTTTTCTCAGTCAGTCGCGCAACAGAGATAATCTCCAGCGGCGTACCGGGTGCTTTCACTGGCCGGTGCGTAAAGCGCGTCATATCCACGCCCATCCGCGAAACGGCAATCTTCTCCGGTGGACAGCCCATACTTTTCAGCCTTCCAGCCCAGAGATCGCTAATCGGCAACATCAGATCGCCACGACGGAACAATTGCTGGTACTCCGGCGTGTAATGGTTAAGAACTTCCCGACTGGAAATATCAATACCGTGAAAAATCGTCGCAATCTTGCCCTGAATAACGCCCAGCTCACGCAGCTTCGCCGCCGTTACGCCCGCCGGACCAAAGTGGGCGATAAAGACATCCGCACGCAGGGGTTGACTTATCTGCGCACAGATTGATGAGAGGATCAGGTTACGTGATTCATCGCCGTAGCGAGAAAAATTGAGCGATTTCCACGTCGTCGCCCGGTGCAGTCCTGACAGCGTTTTCACTGCCCGAGTGCGCAGCTTTGCCAGACGTCCCGGCGGCTCGTCCTGTAGCCAGCGCGTTCTGGCCGCCAGGCCATATTTTTCCCAGGCGGCATGCGTATTTTGCGTGTCACCTTTTTGCAGGGCGACAATCTCAACGTCAAAACCCATGTCGATAAACGCGGTAATCTGGTTGAGGACGAAGGTTTCCGACGACAGCGGAAATTTCAGTAAAAAAAAGCTGACCTTCATTTCCCCTCCCCGATGCGCGTTAACACCGACTCCACCATACGGTATCCCTGTTCACGCTCGCGACGCACCGCCTGCGCAAGACGCTCATTGATCTGCGGCAACTGTCCGAGCGTATCCGCCACCATCGCTTGCAGACTGCCATCCAGCAGATGACGGATATCTATCGCCATCTCCGGCATCCCCAGTTGCTGCATGATGCCCGCCGATTTGTGCTCGTAATTAATCGCAATAGCAGGCGTCGCGAAGTTCATCGAGATAATGGCGGAATGCAGGCGTGTGCCAACCGTCAGATCGCATGCGCCGAGGATCTTGCCCATCTCCAGATCATTGAGTTCATCCATCACCACGTGGTAACGCGCCGGGTCGCTGACGTACTGGCGCAGATTCAGCGCCACCATGCGGTCATCTTTGTTATAGCTGTCAATGCCGGTACAGGTAGACAGTGCGATAACCTGATAGCCCTCATCCAGAATGCGGTTGACCACACCGGCGAAGGCCTTCTCATAAGCCTCCTGCGTGGTGCCCAGGCGTTTATCAAACGGCGCCAGTTCTCGCAGAGTAATTGCCACCGTTTTCTGCTGCGCCGCTACGCTCAGCCAGTGTTGAACGGCATAGCCCGGCGTAAAATCTTCATCATGATGATCCACCAGCCAGGCGGTATCCACGCCGTGCTCCACTTTTTCGGTGGTGATGTCACTGCGTTTCATCAGCTCCAGGCTGACCGACTCCCGCAGGATCAGTGCATCACAGTGGCCGAAAACATAGTTGGCCAGTTGATTAAATTGCGGATCCTGGAACGGACCGACGCTGTGACCGACCATGTACAGTGGTTTTTTCGCCATAAAGGTACACAGCGCGTGTTCAAACTGCGGAACACCGTACAAGTCGACGAAGAACGAACCGCCCACCTGAACGATAGCGTCATAACCCGCAAGCAAACGCACGAAATCGGTAAAACCCTGAGCAATCGCGATATTACGCAGCTTGCCGGTATCAGTAACGCGGGAAAGCAGCACCTGATGCTGATAGCGACGACGGAGGATTTTTTTCACCCGCCCCACTACGCCAGCCGCGCTGTTGTGCTGTTTCATCTGTAAAAAGAGCGGATCGCCCATCACCGGGCGATTCAAAAGCCAGGACGAACTCACCGGGTAGCGGCTCATCACATCCACTTCCGCGTCAGGTTCGAGGCGGTGAATGGCGTCCAGCAGACCACGTAAAATCGCACTGTCGCCACGGTTGCCGCAGGTATGGTTGCCCAGAATCAATAATTTCATTTCACCCTCTTAAAATCGTTGCCATCCGGCAAAACTTATCCTGCACGAAGCAAGGTTTTCATTTTTTCGCTGCGACAAAACTGGCGCTTCATCTCCACCACCAGCGGATGGCGTGAGAGCACGATCATCACCGCGAACGCCAGCGCACCGGCGGCAATCTGCGTCGCCAGCAGCACACCGAGCGACAGATGTCCCTGTAACGCGATACCCAGACCGTAGCTCACCGCCAGCGTCGGCAATGAGAGATAGAACGGCAGCCACAGGCTCAGAATGTACTGGCGGTAGCTGGAACCCAGCACCGGTTTGATCATCACGAAATAGCTCAGAATGGTGTTGATAATTTGCACCAGCAGGAAGCCCAGCGTCACGCCAATTGCGCCCGCCATCTGCCCGCCGACAATAATCGCCGGGATGAACAGGAACGTTTTAAACACATTGAATTTAAAGCTGATGTCTACCCGCGCTTTCGCCATCAACAGCGAACCAATCGGATTACCAACCGAGCGCAGCAACCCCACCACGCACAGCAGTTGCAGCACAGGAATGATGCTGTTCCACTTCTCGCCAAAGACCAGCGGCACAAAATTATTAGCAACCACCATCAGGCCCAGCAATGCCGGGAAGTTGATAATGCCCACCACGGAAAGCAGTTTGTAGAAGTTCACGCGCAGCTTCTGGGTGTCGTCCTGAATTTTGGCAAATGCCGGAAACAGCACGCGGGTGATGATGGGGTTGAGCTTCATCGGCGGCACCACTGCCACGTTATACGCCAGGTTATAGCCCCCTGCGACGCCGGCACCGAGAATACGCGCCAGCACCAGCGTGGAAAGGTTGGTGTTGACGTAGTTGATGATGCTGTCCGCCGTCAGCCACGCACCAAAGCGCAAATTCGACGAAACGGACGCCAGCGAAAAGTGCAGACCCGGACGGTAGATCTTGCGGCCAAAATAGCCAAACAACAGCGTGCGCACCGCGCTATTTACCAGGTAACCGAGTATGGCCGTCATCGCCAGCGGCCAGAAATGCGCGCTGACAACGGTAAACGTAAAGCCTGCCAGTACAGCGCTGGTTTCAATCATCCCAATCTTGTTGAACTCCAGCTCTTTCTGCATCAGCGCGCGGAACTGCTGCCCGTGCGGGATCACCACAAACGCCAGCGACAGCGTTTTAATCAGCGGCGCCAGATCCGGGTTATGCAGCACATTGCTAATCACATCGCTAAGCAGGAAGACCGCCACACAGACGATGATTCCCAACCCGACGTTCAGCCAGTACAGCGTGGTCAGCTCAAGATGGCTTATCGCCTTGCGCTGAATAATGGAGTTGGCAATACCGAAGTCAGACAGCGTATCGGCCAGCGCAATGATCACCAGCGACACGGTCAGCAGGCCGAACTGGTGGTTATCGACGATCCGCGCCAGTACCGTCATCTGGATAAGCCCAAGGCTGATAATGATCACCGTGGCAATCGCCGACCACTTCGCGCCGCTGATGGTTTTTTCACGTAAGCTCATGACCGTTCCTCAGTACGCCGCTTTGTTAACAAAGCCCTTAAACACCGTCAGAAAAACGATCTTGATGTCGAACCACACGCTCCACTCGCGGATGTACTCCAGATCGTACTCCACGCGTTTTTCCATTTTCTCCAGCGTGTCAGTTTCACCGCGCCAGCCGTTGATTTGCGCCCAACCGGTGATCCCCGGCTTCACCTTGTGGCGCAGCATGTAGCCTTCAATCAGTTGACGATACTGTTCGTTATGCGCCACCGCATGCGGACGCGGCCCGACGATAGACATGCCACCGGTCAGCACATTAATAAACTGCGGTAGTTCATCCAGCGAGGTACGACGCAGGAAATTCCCCACTCGGGTGACGCGCGGATCGTTCTGCGTCGCCTGTGTGACGACCTTGTCGTTTTCCATCACCTTCATTGAGCGGAATTTCCACACGTTGATCGGTTTACCGTCCATGCCATAACGGGTCTGACGGAAGATGATCGGCCCCGGCGAACTCAACTTCACCGCCAGCGCAATGCAGCACAACACTGGGGAGATCAGCAGCAGGATCAGCGACGCCAGCACGATATCTTCCGCACGCTTAAGCAGACGGTTGATACCCGACAGCGGCGTGTCATACAGCGGCACCACCGGCACGCCACTCACCTCTTCGATGCGGGAATGCAGAATGTTGAAGGTAAACACGTCCGGAATGAGGATCACCGAACAGGTGGTATCCGCCAGTTCGCGCACCAGTTTTTTCACCCGCGCGCCGTCGCACATCGCCATCGCAATGTAGACGTTATGGATGCGTGACGCTTTCGCGTCTTCAACCAGTTGTTCGAGGTTACCTGCCCAGTCAGAGGTAACGCCGCCCGGTTTCGGATCGTGATAAACGCCAACTACCTCAAAACCTAACCACGGTTCGTTGCGGAAGCTATCGAGCAACGCCCGTCCGGCAGGCAGATCGCCCGCGACGGCCACCCGGCGCGTGTTGTAGCCACGGTTGCGTAGCCATCCTGCACCGATGCGAATAAACGATCGGCAGAAGACCAGTCCGACGCTGGTCAGCAGATACCACGCCAGCCAGACCGCGAGGCGGTTATCGAAATCCTGATTGAATGCCACCAGACCGGCGCTAAAGACGAGGCTCAGCGTCCAGTTTTGCAGCAGGAGAGTCAGTTCAGTGGAAATTTTGACGCCGCGCCATGAGCGATAGAAATCGGTTATGCCACCCAGCATCTGGAAAACAACCAACGTGATCAGCGCCACCAACAGGTGCATATACAGGAAAGGCAGTCCACTGACTTCGCAGACAACCCACAGCCCGCCAAACATGATGGTGATATCTGAAAAGCGTTGCACCATAGAGATTAACGATGCATTGGTTTTGGCCCGTTCGCGCTTTTTTAGATTTGTCATCGTTGTTCCTGTTATTAGCCCCTTACCCGCCAGCGGGTAAGGGAAGATCTGACCTTACTGATTCAGTAACGCCAGCAGAGTGCGCGTTCGCGCTTCCATCAGCGGAATATCGCCGCGTGACTCCACGTTCAGGCGTACCACCGGTTCGGTGTTGGAGGAGCGCAGGTTGAAACGCCAGTCGACGAACGACATGCTGATCCCGTCGGTTCTGTCCACCGCCAGCGCCTCGCTGGCAAAGTGTTGTTCCACCCGAGAAATCGCTGCCGCCGGTTCCTCCAGCTTGCTGTTGATTTCGCCGCTCGCCGGGAATGCCGCCATCCGGTCTCGTACCAGTTCACCCAGTGACTGTCCCTTCAGACACACCAGTTCCGCCACCAGCAACCACGGGATCATTCCGCTGTCGCAGTAAGCAAAATCACGGAAATAGTGGTGGGCGCTCATCTCGCCGCCGTAGATGGCGTCTTCGTGGCGCATCCGCTCTTTAATGAAAGCGTGACCGGTTTTCGACATCACCGGCGTGCCGCCCGCCGCTTTCACCACATCCACCGTGTTCCAGGACAGACGCGGGTCGTGAATGATTTTGGCGCCCGGCTGTTTTTCGAGGAACGCTTCCGCCAGCAGGCCGACAATGTAGTAACCCTCGATGAACTGGCCTTTCTCGTCGAACAGGAAGCAGCGGTCGAAATCACCGTCAAAGGCAATCCCCATATCCGCGCCATGTTCAATCACCGCATTGCGGGTATCGGCGCGACACTCCGGCAACAGCGGATTAGGAATGCCGTTCGGGAAGTTGCCGTCCGGGGTGTTATGCACTTTGATCAATTCTACCGGCACGCCCAGCGCCTGAAAGCGCGCGTCGATGGCGTCCACCACCGGGCCTGCCGCGCCGTTACCGGAGTTGATCACCAGCTTCAGCGGGGTGAGGTTTTTAACATTGATGTAGCCGAACAGATGGTCGATATAGGCATCACGCAGGGAGATTTGCTTATAGCTTCCGCGCTGCGCGGGGTTCACCGGCGGGAAGTCGTTGGCCTCGGCCAGACGCTGCACGTCACGCAGACCGGTATCGCCACTGATGGGACGCGCGCCTTCGCGCACCAGCTTCATGCCGTTGTAGTCCATCGGGTTGTGGCTGGCGGTGACTTCAATCCCGCCGTCCACGCCAAGGTGGAAAGTCGCGAAGTAGATCTCTTCGGTGCCCGACAGGCCGATATCCAGCACGTCAACGCCGGCATCCTGCAACCCTTTTGCCAGCGCCAGCTTCAGCGCCTCACTGGTCAGACGCACGTCGCCGCCCAGCACAATGGTTTTCGGCTTCAAAAATTCGCCGTAAGCGCGACCAATCCGCCACGCAATCTCTTCGTTCAGCTCTTCGCCCAGCCTGCCGCGAATATCGTAGGCTTTGAAACAGGTTAATTTTGTCATGTTTTTACCCTTATTCAGGCAACAGTTGTCCCTCTCCGGACTGGAGATATTTTTTGTAAAGTACATAACCATTAGATTTCGCGTTGCAGGAAGGCGGCGACTGCGCGTATCCCCGGGAGCTTAGTCAACGAAGTGACCGGGGTGCGTAAAGGAAGCCAACGCATCTGCGGCGCGAAAGATGATGGTTAGGGCGTCACACCCGGCCGTAGCGATCCTCAAACCGCACTACATCATCCTCTTCGAGGTAAGAACCTGAGCGCACTTCAATCAGATCGAGTGGAATTTTCCCTGGGTTTTCCAGACAGTGGGTGGCTCCCAGCGGAATGTAGACAGACTCGTTTTCACCGAGCAGTTTGATCTCACCGTCAATGGTGACTTTGGCGGTACCCGCCACCACCACCCAGTGTTCGGCGCGGTGGTGGTGCATCTGTACCGACAGCCCTTCCCCTGGTTTCACGGTGATGCGTTTGACCTGATAGCGGTCACCGGCGTCGATGGAGTCATATTTCCCCCACGGACGGTACACTTCGCGGTGAATATGGTGTTCGTGGCGGCCATCGGCTTTGATTTGTTCAACCACTTTTTTGACGTCCTGCACCGCGTTACGGTCGGCAATCAGCACCGCGTCTTTGGTCTGCACCACCACCAGGTCTTTCACGCCGACGGTGGTCACCAGTCCCGATTCGGCATAGACGTAGCTGTTTTCGGTTTTATGGCTGATGACGTCGCCGTGATGGACGTTTCCCTCGGCGGTATGGGCGCTGATTTCCCACAGCGAGGACCAGGAGCCGACATCGCTCCAGCCCGCATCCATCGGCATCACCACCGCATCCGCCGTGCGTTCCATTACTGCGTAATCGACAGATTCTTCCGGACACGCCAGGAATGATGCTTCATCCACGCGAATGAAATCGAGATCCGGATCGACCACGCTCATCGCGTTTTCGCAGGCTTCCAGGATATCGGGACGGTATTTTTTCAGCTCTTCCAGATAGCGTCCGGCGCGGAACAGAAACATCCCGCTGTTCCAGTAATAATCACCGCTGGCGACATAGGCCTGCGCTGTTTCCAGACTCGGTTTTTCCACAAACTGCGCAACGTCAAACGCCACGGCATCGTTAACGCCGGGGGTGACATCGCCACGACGGATATAGCCGTAGCCCGTTTCCGGCAGATCCGGAACGATACCAAACGTGACCAGCTTTCCGGCTTCGGCGTACGGCATTGCGTTGCGCACCGCGTCGCGGAAGGCCTCTTCGTTGGCAATCACGTGGTCTGCCGCCAACACCAGCATCAGCGGGTCGCAGTCCGGACTGTGACGTTTTGCCGCCAGCGCCGCTAATGCAATGGCCGGCGCGGTATTACGTCCCGCCGGTTCAAGAATAATGTTCTCCGTCAGTTTATTAAGCTGACGCAATTGCTCCGCGACGATAAAACGATGCTGCTCGTTGCAGATCACCACCGGACTTTCGCACTCCACACCGTTAAGACGACAAATGGTCGTTTGCAGCATGGTGAGATCGCCTTTCAGGCACAGGAACTGCTTAGGATAAAGTACACGGGAAAGCGGCCATAAGCGGCTACCGGAGCCACCGGCCATCACAACCGGATAGAGTGTTGTCTGACTCATAATTTAATCCCGAATATCATTCATAAATTGACGTAGCACATTCTCTTTATCGAGCGTGCGTTCGGCATATTCACGTGCCACCGTGTTGTTTTTTGGCATGGTGAGCGCCATCGTTATCCCTGCCACCAGCGCATCGACCGATTCCGGCTCAACGCACACCGCAATGCCTGCATAGCGGTCGCAAAGCTGGCCGAGTTCCGTCTCCGGTTCTGCGGTAATCACCGCATTGCCGCCCACCGCCAGAATATTGGTCAGCTTGGAGGGCAGAACGGCATCCGCCGCCCCGCGTTTTTGCACCACCAGGTGGCAATCGCCCATCTTCAATAGCGCAGGTAGCGCCTCGTAAGGCTGCAACGGGAAAAACAGAACGTTGCGCAGACCGCGCTCGCGGGCCATTTTCTCCAGACGCGCTTTGCCGCCGCCCTGCCCGACGATAGCGAAAACCAGCGGCTGCTCACGCAGTTGTTCCGCCGCCGCAATAACGTTTTCCAGCCCTTGCTTCTCGCCGATATTGCCGGAGTAAAGAATGATTTTTTTGTCATCCGGCAAACCAAGCTGTTGGCGGAGGCTGATAACCTCGTCATCGTTAACATTCTGAAAACGGGCGACTTCTGACCAGTTAGGGAAGAAGATCACTTTCTCTGCCGCCACCCCTTTCGCCTGGGCTTTATTCATCATTGAGCGGGAGATGGTGGAGACATTGTCGACGTTATGCAGACCGCTACGCTCGAAAGCGGTCGCCAGCTGTGCCACTTTGCCGGTTTTACCGTTGCCTGCCAGACCGAGCCCCAGCATCGCATCGACTTCATAATCCTGAATGTGCAGCAGCGTGCGGGCGCCTGAGAGTTTCGCCAGCAGCCGCATTCCCGGCGTACAAAACAGCGTGGGCACCACGCCAATAATGCGATCCGGCTTCCAGCGACGCTGCGCCATCAGCGGGAAAAAGCTGCTGAGGGCGAAGCTGCCCAGATGCAGTAATCGTTTCAGTGTTGACGGCTGCTTTGGCACATACAGTGGGCAGCGCCAGACAGTGGCATCCCCCTCTTCCCGGCGATAGCGCCAGGCTGAATAGCGCTCGCCCACTTTCCACTGCGGGTAATACGGCGGCGCGGTGATAACCCGCACGTCATGGCCTTCGCGCGCCATCCACTCCACCATTTCACCGGTGTATTTACCGATGCCGGTTAATTCCGGTGAGTAGTTGATGCCATACACAAGGATCCTCATAATCCCAGCGCCTTAGCCTGACATTCCGGCAAAAAATACGCCCGACTGTTGTCATGGACGTTGTCGCTAGCCAGCAACGCCGCGGGCGTCAGCCAGCAGTAAGCGCCGTGCTGCGCGTCAGGCAGAGGCACATCATGCGCCTGCACCCGCAGACGGAAACCGAGCACGATGTAATGCGTTGAGAAGTCTTCACCGGAAAAGTTGTCGTCATAGAAATGCTGCCAGACGCCATAAAACTCCCCGGCAGACAGCGGCAAACGTAGCCCCAGTTCGGCTTCGGTCAGGCGTTCGAAGGCCGCACTCAGCGGCTCATCTTTTTGCACCCGGCCACCGGGCACGAACCAGAAGCCCTGCGCCGGTCGGTTCAGTCGTTTACCCAGCAGAAATTCCCCCTGCGCGTTTTCCACGATCAAATCGAGGGAGACAAGCGGCGTGGAACGCACGACGGTGGCAAAATCTTCCTGACGTAAAAACATGTTTACCCCCGGAACCGATGCTGATTCTCAAGGAACCACTGATATGTGCTGGCAAGGCCCGCTTCCAGTGAGATCTCGTGATACCAGCCCAGCTGATGCAAACGGGTCACATCCAGCAGTTTTCGCGGCGTACCGTCCGGCTTCGTCGCGTCAAACACCACGCGGCCCTTGTAGCCCACAACCTGAGCGATGGTCTGCGCCAGTTCGCGAATGGTGCAATCCACGCCCGTACCGACGTTAATGTGCGACAGCATCGGCTGGGTGTTCTCCTGCCAGACTTCGCTGTCCAGTTCCATCACGTGGATGCTGGCGGCGGCCATATCATCGACGTGCAGAAACTCACGCATCGGCGTCCCGCTGCCCCACACCACCACGTCCGCCGCATTCTGCATGGTCGCTTCGTGGAAACGACGCAGCAACGCCGGGATCACGTGCGAATTGCTCGGATGGAAGTTGTCATGTGGACCATACAGATTGGTCGGCATCACGGAACGATAGTCGCGCCCGTACTGGCGGTTGTATGACTCGCACAGTTTGATACCGGCAATCTTGGCAATGGCATACGGCTCGTTGGTTGGTTCCAGCGTGCCCTGCAACAGTTCACTCTCCGCCATCGGCTGTTTTGCCAGTTTGGGATAGATACAGGACGAACCGAGGAACAGCAGCTTATTCACGTTATGCAGATGCGCGGCGTGAATAATGTTGCTTTCCATCATCATATTTTCAAAGATGAAATCGGCCGGATACGTGTTATTGGCAACAATACCGCCCACCTTCGCCGCCGCCAGATAAACCTGATCGATACGCTCAGTGGCAAAGAAATCCAGCACTGCCTTGCTGTCCAGCAGGTTCAGCTCATCGCGGGTGCGCAGCACCAGCTCCACATCACCACGCTGCGCAAGCTGGCGGGCAATCGCGGAACCCACCATTCCGCGATGACCAGCGATAAAAATACGTTGTTTGCTCATTCTCAGGACTCCAGCGCGATGGCAACCTCGTAGCCATGAGATTTCAGCAGGGAGTGTTTCTTCGCCGCTTCCAGATCTTTAGCGACCATCTCGGAGACCATTTCCTGCAACGTAATTTCCGGTTTCCAGCCCAGCTTCTCATGCGCTTTGCTCGGGTCACCCAGCAGAGTTTCCACTTCTGCCGGACGGAAGTAGCGCGGATCAACGGCCACAATCACATCACCCGGTTTCACGCCTGGCGCGTCATGACCGGTGACAGAAACCACAATCCCTTTCTCTTCCACGCCTTCGCCTTCAAAGCGCAGTTTGATCCCCAGCTGGGCCGCCGCCATTTCGACGAACTGACGCACGGAGTACTGCACGCCGGTCGCGATCACGAAGTCTTCCGGCTGTTCCTGTTGCAGCATCATCCACTGCATTTTGACGTAGTCTTTCGCATGGCCCCAGTCACGCAGGGAATCCATGTTGCCGAGATACAGGCAGGACTCCAGCCCCTGAGCGATGTTAGCAATCGCGCGGGTGATTTTACGGGTGACGAAGGTTTCGCCACGACGCGGCGATTCATGGTTAAACAGGATGCCGTTACAGGCGTAGATACCATAGGATTCACGGTAGTTGACGGTGATCCAGTAGGCGTAAAGTTTGGCGACCGCATACGGCGAGCGCGGGTAGAATGGCGTGGTCTCTTTTTGCGGGATTTCCTGCACCAGACCGTACAGCTCAGAGGTCGATGCCTGATAGAAACGGGTTTTCTTTTCCAGACCGAGGAAGCGGATGGCTTCCAGCAGACGCAGCGTTCCCATCGCATCCACATCGGCGGTGTATTCCGGCGATTCGAAGGAAACCGCAACGTGGCTCATCGCACCCAGGTTGTAGACTTCATCCGGCTGCACTTCCTGCAGAATACGCGTCAGGTTGGAGGAGTCCGTCAGGTCACCGTAGTGCAGATGGAATTTCGGGTTGCTCGCATGGGGATCCTGATAGATGTGATCCACGCGCTCGGTGTTAAATGAAGACGCACGACGCTTAATACCGTGAACTTCATAACCTTTTTCCAGCAGAAGTTCTGCCAGGTAAGAACCATCCTGCCCGGTAACGCCGGTGATGAGAGCGACTTTAGACATTTTATTACCTCTTAATTATCCCCTAAATCGTTCGGGCTATAGCAAGGCGGTGACGCCGCTTATCCAGGAGCTTACAGAAGTAAGTGACCGGATAATCAAGGAATGCCAACACCGCTACAACCCGAAACATGACGGGGAAACTGATTACTTTTCAACGCGTTCGCGTATCACAACTGCGGGATTGCCACGGCAAATCATATTTGCCGGTAGCGATTTAAAAACACTGCTGCGCGCACCGACGACAGTGCCATCGCCTATCGTTACGCCTGGCGCCACAAACACATCCGTTGCCAGCCAGCATTTATCGCCAATCACAATCGGGGTGGCGTTAATATCAAAATGCGCGCTGGTATGATCGTGACTGCCGGTACACAAATAGCTTTTCTGCGAAACCACCGCATGGGCACCAATCGTAATATCGCCGAGCGTATATAAATTGACGTCATCCCCTACCCAGGCATAATCACCAATGGTTAATTTCCACGGATAGGTAATTTTCACTGACGGTCGAATGACTACGTTTTTTCCTATTTTCGCGCCAAACAGACGGAGCAAAAAAGCGCGCCAGCGATATAACACCTGCGGTGACCAGGAAAATAATGTTGCCTGTACGGCCCACCACAATTGCACTTTAATTACATTTCCGCCGCGAAATCCTTTCGGTACGGAGAAACCACGTAAATCCTGCATCATTAATCCTTATATTTCAGGCTTTGTTATATAAGGCTTTCGTTTTACCTGTCGTACGTAAGCGTAATAGCTTCGATAATTCAGCCCAAAAACCCGGCACGCGTAATATCTGACGCTGCACTTTTTTGGCGTCTTCGCATAATTCCAGATTATTCGTCGTTGACACACCGCCCATTGAAAATTCAGAGACCAGACCGTCCAGTTTTTTAAAGTCATAACCTTCTTTATACAATCTGGCGGCCAGCGCATAATCCGATGACACTTTATATTGCAGGTCGTAGTGCCAGACTTTTAGTCCCGCCAGCGGGAAAAAGATTGCCTGATGGCTGGCCGGCAGGCTGTGATAGATATACCAACCGGGTTTCGCGCTACGCTTCGTTTTATGACCATCGCCAAAATCGAGCAGCGCATCACCGGTAATCATCACGTCATCTTTTTGTGTCTGTAACTGACGTACAACGTGGGCGACATCCGGATGAAAGATATCGCCGGAGTTAAGGAACAGCGCGAACTTGCCACGCGCCATTTCAATGCCCTTGTTCATCGCATCATAGATGCCGTTATCCGGTTCGCTGACAAAACGTAAGTGGTAGTTACCGCAGAGGTTTTCCAGAAATTCTTGCGTACCGTCATTTGAACCGCCGTCCACCACGATCCACTCAAAGCGGATGTCGGTCGCCTTCGCCAGATGCGCCAGCGACGCATGGGTTTTGACGATGCCGTCCAGATTGCGAAACGCGACGGTGATAATACTGAGCAGCATAGAATTAACCTCATCATACTTTTGTCATATTCAGCGCCTTGCGCAAAATAAACGGACAAACGATTAAAAATGCATATTCCGGGCTAAATATTGAACCGGTAAAAAACAGTGACACCGGTGTAAAAAGATAAAGTTGCACCCGAAAATTCCGATTATCGCCAAATGCATTTAACGTCATTTTTAAGATTTTCCACATGTACCACAGCGTCATTAACACCGCGAACCAGGAAAAATAAATAATCAGCAGATACAAACCATTGTCTATTGTTTTCCCGACATCTGCACCGTTAAAGATTCCGAATGATGCGACATATTCATAAAGTGAGCCAAATCTGACGACGCCATCGATATGGGTTAAAGAATAACCGACCATCACTAACGGACCGACAATACGATAATAAGAAGACGACCCTTCCGTTCCTAAATCTCCAAGACGTGTGGAGATATAAGGAAATGCAAATATCACCCCTACTAAAAACACGGCTAATGAGATTATCGCCAGCGGCAGTTTTTTCTTTATCGCATCCTTATTCAGATACTGGAACGCCCATTCCAGCAGGTAAAACAGGATAAATGTCATTACCCCTGAAAACGATCCTGATAATATTATCCCTGCCAGAATCATAGCATCGGTTTTAGGCGTTTTGATACCAAACTGTTTGATGCTGAGCCAAATTGAGATTAAGGCCAGAGCAAAAAATGCCGGTTCGAAATAGAGTGCGGTGGTTCGCTTGCCGCCAAATTTAATAAAATTCAACACATAGCTATTGCTGTAAATAAGGTACTTCGAAATGCTTTCCATCAGGCTACTGCCGCCGGTCAGGATAATTTGCGCCATTTCCGCCGCCGCCAGCACCACCACCAACGCCACTACCAGATAGAAAAAGCGCAGGATCTTACGGTAGTTATGCGGCGAGATGGTTTTGAAGCGAATGCTCCAGACCATACCGATAATGATCACGATATAGACAAACAGCATCGTCGAGGTGACGTATTTGCTGGCGTCCAGCGACTGACCGAACAGATAGTTAAACGCCGTCAGCCCTGCACCAATCCCTAATGCAATCATCAGCTTCTTAATGCTGATTCGTTCAACGTACAGCAGCAATAAAACGGGTAAAAAAGTGACAATAGTGATGGGGAAGCTTTCGCCCAGTTGGGCAATTTTGACGTTGACCAGCAGGTAGATCAGCGGCAGCAGCAGATAGCTACAGATTCTGATAGAACGAGACATATTCCTCCAGCATCTGTTGACCACTGTACGCCGCACGACTGCGCTCGCGGAAGGCGCTGAGCGAGGTACCAAAAACCGTCTGCGCGATGTCAGTTTTGTTCATCTGCACCAGTGACAGCACCTCTTCAGCGGCAAACGTTTTTCCGCCCGCCTTGCGCAGCACTTCCTGCGCCGCGTCGCTGTGGGTGGCGATCACCGGCACGCCGATTGATAACGCTTCACATAAAATCAGTGGATAGTTGTCCACGCGGGAGCTGAACACCAGCGCGTCCATCTGGTTGAGCGCGCTCATCAGTTTGCGTTTGTCGGTTTCGAAGCCGTGATTCACCACGTTTGCCCCGTCAAACGGCGAGAATTTGCCAAAGGTATGCAGTTCAACCTTATCGCCCAGCGCTATCATGTCGCGCACCAGACGCTGATTGGTTTTTCCGTCATAGCGCAGGTCATGAGCCACAATCGCAATTTTCGGTTTCCCCGGGGTCTCATTGACCGGAGACAATTCTGCCAGAATCGCTTCGGTCGCCACATCGATCCCATTATTGATAATGCGGCAGCGCCCCGCGCCGTACAGGCTGTTAAACGCATCGGCAACGTGTTGGCTTGGAGAGATAAACTGGCAACCCAGCGTCAGCATCTGGCGGAACAGTTGGCGTTTTCCGTCGACCAGGTTATGCGCGCGGTCAACGTTCACCGGCGGATAATTACTCAGCGTCGGGCATTTCTGGCAGCCGGTTTTCCACCCCTCGCAGCCGTCGGTAAAGGCGCAGCGCCCGGTCACACTCCAGTGATCGTGCAGTGTCCAGACCAGCGTGACGTCCGGCTTGTGGTTTTTCACCTTTTCGCAGAACGCTACCACGTCAGCCAGATTCAACCAGTAGCTGTGCAGAACGTGAAAATGCAGCACCAGCGGGCCTGACGTGCGGGTCACGGTACGATAGAGATTGTTCAGATTGCCAAACAGATCGCGATTGAACAGGCGAAACAGGGCGATATTCGCCACCGAGGTCAGACGCGGCGTCTGTTTGATGACATGAGGATAGTGGCTATGGCTGACGCTCTTTTTCCCGCCCTTGCCGTAGCCGTAAATAAATTGCGAAGTCAGCCCTTTTTGCAGTGCGCGCTGATGCAGATCTAATGCCACTCCAGCCGCACCACCTTCCGCCAGTCGCACATTAAATTGCACAATATTCATTTAATTACCTTCACCCGGGCCTTCTCGCCCACCACCAGCGCATTGTCCGGGATGCTGTCGAGCACCACGCTGCCTGCGCCAATCGTCACGTTATTTCCGATGCGGATGTCACCCAGCACGATCACGTTGGCACCCAGTTCGACGCCGTTGCCTATCACCGGACAGGCCAGGCTGTCAGCACCACGATTGCCGATAGTGACGCCATGACGAACCGTGAAATCGTCACCGGCCACCACGTTTTTGTTAATCACCACGGCGTAACCATGATGAATGGTGAAGCGTCGTCCGATGGTGGCCGCCGCCTGGATTTCATAGCCGAACAGGCATTCGGTTATCAGCCGATACAGCACCAGCACCGGCGCGGCCCACAGATTGTTCAGCACGTTTTTTTTGCGCCAGACGGAGCAGAAATGAGCAACCCGGTAGGCCAGCACCATGCAGCACGGGCGCAGGCTCCAGCTGTTCGCACGGATATCTTCCAGCATGCTTAACGTCCTCGCAGCCCGTCAGCCAGACGCTTGCCGTTGCGCAGTGAAAACAGCGTCAGCAACGTGCGCCAGGTCATGCGCTTATTGCGGATCTGGTAGAGCGTAAACAGCTGATATTTCTTACTGGCGCGGTCAAATTTATCTTTATGCTTGCGGTAAAAATGGAAGTAGCCAGAGAATTTCTTCGGCGACGAGGTGATCTGCATTTCGCCATGATTAACGTGCAGGATCTGCGTCGCCTCCTCCACCTTCCACGGTTCGCCATACTCCACCACCATCCGCAGAAAGATGTCGTAATCCTGCGCGGCTTTCAGTTCGGTATCGAACAGGCACTCTTTAAACCGCCACGCCCAGGTAAAGACCTGATTGCCAATGATGTTGCGTTTATAGAACAGGTGGCGCGAGTAAGGGGATTTCGGATACAGCGGCAGGCTCGCCGGCTGCGAGTAAACTTCGCCTTCGCAGACATAATCGTTGGCGTACAAAAAAGCGTGAGTCACCAGTTGATGTTTATGGGCAAGGAACACGCTCAAACGGTTTGGCGTCCACTCATCATCATCATCAATACCGGTGATGTAATGCCCTTGCGCCTGGACGATGGCCTGATTACGCACCGCGCAGGCGCCAGAGTTGATCTCATTATGGGTGTAACGTACGCGCGGGTCGTTTAATCCCTCAACAAACTGCTGTAGCTGTTCATAAGAGGAAGAGCAATCATCAACAATGATCATCTCCCAGTGGGGATAGTCCTGACGCAGCACCGATTTAATTGCCCGAATGGCGAGCTGCTGCCGGTTCCAGGTTGGCATATAAATGGAGATCAGCGGATTTTCTGTATTCATGCTCTTTTCCCAGGAAGTGATGCCGGAGGGCCCAACGTGTAGGCCACTCACGATTTTTTATTTTGTGTCGGACTTGTATTCGTACTCGTAGTACCCGTAATCCTGATACCCGGTGGCGCGCCGGAAGATGGAGTTGAGGATCACCCCTTTCACCTGAATGCCGTTTTGCTCAAAACGGCTCAGGCTGGTTTCCACCTCTTTCAGGGTATTGACGGCATAGCGAGCGACCATCAACGTCGTGCCTGCGTGACGTCCGACAATCGCGGCGTCGGTGACGGCCAGGATTGGCGGCGTATCGATCAGCACCAGGTCATAGTGGCTACTCGCCCAACGCAGCAGTTCAGCAAAGCGTTCGCTCATCAGCAGCTCAGACGGGTTTGGCGGTACCTGACCGCGCGGTACAAGGTCAAAATTAGGAATGGACGTCGGTTTCGCGCAGGAGGCGATATCCCCTTTGCCGACCAGAATCTCGGACAGACCGTTGACGTTATTGGTGCCGAGCAGTTCGTGGGTATAGCCTTTACGCATATCGCAGTCGATCAGCAGTACACGCTTGTTGGTCTGGCTGATCACCGCCGCAAGGTTGGCGCAGACAAAGGTCTTCCCGATAGACGGGCTAACCCCGGTGAGCATCAGGACATTGTTTTGTGCCTGCATCATGGCGAAGTGGAGGCTGGTGCGCAGGCTGCGCACGGCTTCAATCGCCAGATCGGTCGGGTTACCCACTGCCAGCAGTTGGCTCTGCTTGTAACGCTTAACACCCTTAATGGTCTTGACGCTATCCCGCGCTTTCTGCCATTCCGACAGCGGAATGCTGGCGTATACGCTGATGCCATTCTCTTCCAGCACCTGCGGGCTTTCGATACCGCGGTTGAGCAGTGAACGCAGCAGCACACCAACGATAGAGAGCATCAGGCCCAGAATGATGCTGCCGAGAATGATCAGCGCTTTCTTCGGCTTCAGCACGCCAGGCTGGGCAATGGCCGGGTCAACGATCCGCACGTCACCCACGGTGCTGGCCTCGGTGATCTTCAGCTCCTGCTGTTTGTTCAGCAATTGCATATAGACCTGCTGACCCGACTCAACGTCACGCGTCAGGCGCACAATCTCCTGCTGCGTTTTCGGCATCGCCGTCACGCGCCCGTTCAGTTTGGCTTTTTCATCTTCCAGCGCCTGACGTTTTTCCAGCAGCGTGCGGTACGCCGGGTGCGCTTTGGTGAAGAGTTTCGAGATTTCCGCTTCTTTAAAGGTCAGTTCGTTAAGCTGCGCATCAATGTTAACCATTGAGTCCAGCACGGCTTTCGCTTCCAGCGGCAAATCGACGGAGTCTTTATCCTGACGAAACGCATTGAGTTTATTCTCTGCCACGTCCAGATGCTGGCGCACTTCCGGCAGCTGTTTCGCCAGGAAGGCCAGGCTTTTCGCCGCCTCGGCAGATTTGCGCTCAACGTTCTGTTCCAGATAATTTCGGGTAATGCTGTTGAGAATGTCGCGGATCTGATCGCGGTCTTCGCCAGTAAAGCTCAGGCTGAGCACGCCGGTATCTTTGCCGTTTTCGACTACCGTCAGGTTGTTTTGCAGGTTATTGATCATCCCTAACGTGGAGAATTTGGTGACAGTAAATTCCGTGTCCGGTCGAGCATGAATTTCACTGACTACTATCGTGACGCCGTCTTTGCTCAGCGTCTGCCCGACCTGTCCGCGCGCGCTGAAGCCGCCGTCGCTGGTCAGTTGGTAGTCTTTGTCACTTAGCACTGTCAGGGTGAAGGTCTGCTCGTTCATCCCTTTCGGCAGGGTAAAGGTGGTGACTTTTGCCGATTCATTCTGTCGCCCCATCAGCCGTTCCCAGCCCGCGCCGAACAGCGGGAAGGTGTTTTTGGTGACCGAAATATCCAGATCCAGATCGTCCACCGTTTTGCCTAATACCAGACGCGACTGGATGAGCTGAATTTCCGCTTCCGAAGCCGGCGGCTTGTTGGATAACGCAGAGCCGATATCCTGCACCAGCGAGTTGCCGGTGTTTTGTTCAATCTGTACCAGCGCATCCGCACTGTAGATCGGCGTGGCGAAGAGTGTGTAAATCACCGCGCATAGCGCAAAGACCGCCGTAATGCCCAGCACCCACCAGCGCGCTTCAATAACGGTTCCCACCAGACGACCGATATCGATCTCATCATTGCCCGTTACCGGTGCGGCAGACTGTTTTACTTTTTCTGTCATTATTTTACCTGCTCTGCGTTCAATGCCTGCGCCCACTGGCGAGCAGACCGTTCAAGTAAGGCGTACACCGCTTCAAACGCCTCACGGCTTTTACGATACGGGTCGGGAATTTCGCGTTCATCGTCCCAGTGCCCGAAAAGCATGACCTTGCCACGCATCTCGGGCGCCAGTTCGTGCAGAGAGGCGATATGTCTTTTTTCCATCGCCAGGATCAGGTCATAGTCCCGGCACAGCCGCCCGGTGACCTGACGCGCGCAGTGTCCTTCCAGAGAAAGATCATGACTTGCCGCCACGCTCACCGCTGAAGCGTCAGCGCCTTTTCCCACCAGCGCGCCCAGACCGGCGGATTCCACCGTTATCTGCGGGTGATATTGTTTAAGCAAACGCTCTGCCGTCGGGGAACGGCAAATGTTCCCCACGCAAACCACTAATATTTTGTTAAACATGACGATTACCAGTTATGAAGGTCGCTGGCCGTATCCGTCATGTAACGGACACCGCTGATGGTCGGCAGCAACTGATTGATCAGACGGTTCCAGCGCGCGACCGGTGCGGTGGTGACATACACCACGTCATACGGCTGCAGACGGAATTCCGTCGCCATGACCAGAGAGGTCGCATCAGACATATCGAGCTGATAGATGTTGGCAATCTTGCCGCCAGGGCCTTTGCCTTTCAGCGGACGGATCACGAAGATGCCGCTGGCGTTGGAGGTGGTCAGATCGATGCCTTCGGCGTTACCCAGCGCTTCGGTCAGCGTCATGCCGCTGAAGTCCATTTTGAGGGTGCTCTGTTTTTTCACTTCACCCATCACGAACACTTTCAGGTCGTCATTGCGCGGCACATAGAGAATATCGCCGGGATAAAGCAGACGGTTCTGGCTGAGATCGCCGTTTTGCATCAGCGCCTGCAGTGAAATGCGTTGTTCTTTACCTTTGTGCGTCAGCACCACGTTGCGCCAGTCAGCCACTTCCGTCAGGCCGCCGGCGGCGTTAATGGCGTCCAGCACGGTCAACGGCACGTTGGTGATCGCCTGCTGCCCGGATTTATTCACCTGCCCGGAGATGTAGGCTTTTTGCGAACGGAAAGCGGCGATATTAACGTCCACCTGCGGGTCAGCAATGTACTTCGCTAAGCGCCCGGTAATATCACTACGGATTTCTGCCAGGGTTTTTCCGACCACGCTGACCTTGCCGATGTACGGGTAAAACATGGTGCCATCGGGCTGAACCCAGTTACCGGTATCGCTGGAGCTACGGTATTGGCCCGCAGGCGTAGTGAGTTCCGGGTGATCCCAGACGGTCACGCTCAGCACATCCCCTGCCCCGACACGGTACTCATAGCTGGCGAGCTCCTGGTCCAGCGACATATTCGGCTGGGCGACATTCGGGCGCGGGCGTAATTGTTCTACCAGTCGTGGCGTGAGTGGATACACGTTCACCATCCGGTCGAGATCAAAGTCAGCGTCTTGCTGTTTAATCACGTCTTTGCCCATCGTAGACATATTGCTGCCCGGAAGTACTGTGCAACCGCTTATCAAGGTTACCGACACCAATAATGGCATCAATTTCATTTTGGATTTCATCATTGATTATTTATCACTTTGGCAGAGTAATTATCCTGTGCAATTTAAATAGCGACTTCGCCGTACACATTTACATTGCAGTTAATTGAAAAGAAATTTAACTGGCATCAGTCCTAAAAAAATTGAATTCATCCGTAAGCTATTGACAGAATAATGCAGACTCGTCATCAGGCGTTCAGGCACGCTACCGCCCCTGGCTTTTTAGCTACCAATACACTGATTAGGTTATGTTTTTATAAGCCTTGTTATTTCACTGTTTGTCGTAACAGAGAAAATGTTAAGGCATTCTGAATGTCAGCCATTAATGAACCGGAACCCCACGTAATATATTTACTCGTCCATCATTAACGCTGGAAGAATTGTTACAGCTAACGTAATTGCAGGCAAGGTAACACGCCTGCTATTCTCTGTTTTTAAGATTAATATTAAGCGATATATTGGCCAGATTTTAGGAATTACTTGATGTTGACAGAATCTATTTCCTCTATTCACCCTGCGATATTTCCTAAATAGCTTTTTGCCATATTTAATTATTCCCGACAGAAACTTTATGGTTATTTTCAGCGCAATCAGCAAGGTGAATACATGAGAAATCCCCTCTCGCCATTGCATTTTCCGTCCGCTTTATCCATGATCGAATTGTGACAATTGTCATATAACGAAAGGTATTACATTTACTATGGAATGGATCGCCGATCCGTCAATCTGGGCCGGACTGGTCACGCTGGTCGTGATCGAATTAGTCCTCGGCATTGATAACTTAGTCTTTATTGCCATCCTCGCAGAGAAACTGCCGCCTGCGCAGCGCGACCGTGCGCGCGTGACCGGGCTTATCCTGGCAATGCTGATGCGTCTGCTGCTGCTAGCATCAATCTCGTGGCTGGTCACGCTGACCAAACCGCTGTTTAGCGTGCACGGTCTGAGCTTTAGCGCCCGCGATTTGATCATGTTGTTTGGGGGCTTCTTCCTGCTGTTTAAAGCCACAATGGAGCTGAACGAACGGCTCGAAGGGAAAGACAGCAACAACCCCACTCAGCGTAAAGGGGCGAAATTCTGGGGTGTGGTGGCGCAAATTGTGGTGCTGGATGCCATCTTCTCGCTCGACTCCGTGATCACCGCCGTCGGTATGGTGGATCACCTGGCGGTGATGATGGCGGCGGTGATTATTGCCATCAGCCTGATGCTACTGGCGAGTAAGTCGCTCACCCGCTTTGTGAACAGCCACCCGACCATTGTCATCCTCTGTCTCAGCTTCCTGCTGATGATCGGCTTCAGTCTGGTGGCGGAAGGCTTCGGCTTCCGGATTCCGAAAGGGTATCTGTACGCCGCCATTGGCTTCTCGGTGATGATCGAAGCGTTGAACCAGTTGGCTATCTTTAACCGTCGTCGTTTCCTGTCGGCCAATCACACCCTGCGCCAACGGACGACCGAGGCGGTAATGCGTCTGTTGAGCGGCCAGAAAGAAGAAGCCGAACTGGATGCGGAAACCGCCTCGCTGCTGGTTGACCATGACGACAGCCAGATTTTCAACCCGCAAGAGCGTCGAATGATTGAGCGCGTACTCAACCTCAATCAGCGCACGGTCAGCAGTATTATGACCTCGCGCCATGACATCGAGCATATCGACCTCACCGCGCCGGAAGAAGAGATTCGCTCGCTGCTGGAAAAAAACCAGCATACGCGCCTGGTGGTGACCGGTGGTCACGATGAGGAAGATCTGCTGGGCGTGGTGCACGTGATTGACCTGCTACAACAGTCGCTGCGCGGTGAACCTCTGAACCTGCGGGTATTGATTCGTCAGCCGCTGGTGTTCCCGGAAACGCTACCTCTGCTTCCGGCGCTGGAGCAGTTCCGCAATGCGCGGACACACTTTGCTTTTGTCGTCGATGAATTCGGCTCAGTGGAAGGGATCGTGACGCTCAGTGACGTCACGGAAACCATTGCCGGTAATCTGCCGAACGAGGCGGAAGAGATAGATGCCCGCCATGACATCCAGAAAAACCCGGACGGCTCATGGACCGTCAACGGCCACATGCCGCTGGAAGATCTGGTGCAATATGTCCCGCTGCCGCTTGATGAAAAACGGGAATATCACACCATTGCGGGTCTGCTGATGGAAGAATTGCAGCGCGTGCCGAAGCCGGGAGAAGAAGTCCAGGTGGGCGATTTCCTGCTCAAAACGTTGCAGGTGGAAAGCCATCGCGTACAGAAGGTTCAAATTATGCCTTTACGCAATGAGGATGAGATGGATTACGAGGTTTAATATAAAACAATGCCGGGTGACGAATGTGCCGCCCGGCATATGGCCATTATCCGTTTCCAGGCCGGATTAAGACGCGAAGCGTCGCCATCCGGTACACACGCCCTACCGAATCAGAGTTTATCCAGCAGTTTCTTCACATCTTTGCCGTTGCGGGAATCTTTATTTCGCTCCGCCCAGTCGTTCAGACGACGCTTCGCTTCATCCTGCATATGCTTACGCAGTAACTGATCCACCTGCAGATTGTAATTCAGCGCCTGCCAGTTACCGTAAACTCGCAGCGGAACCGGAGTCGCCTTCAGGAAATCGATCAGCTTGCTTTCGCCCTTCCAGCCATCCAGCACCCGCACGTTAAACTGCGTATCACAGGTTTGCCCGACCAGGTCGAGCGTCCCCTGCCCCGTCAGGGACAACATTGCGGACTCGCCTGCGATGTTATCCAGCGTCAGTTTACCGTGATCCTGCGTCAGGTCCGTGACAAAGCGGGCCAGACGCGTCGCGTTATCAACGCTTTGCATCGACTGTACATCGCCGCCGCTGCGTTCCACGGCCT
This sequence comes from Citrobacter sp. RHB20-C16, assembly GCF_013890155.1. Classification (NCBI taxonomy): domain Bacteria; kingdom Pseudomonadati; phylum Pseudomonadota; class Gammaproteobacteria; order Enterobacterales; family Enterobacteriaceae; genus Citrobacter; species Citrobacter sp. RHB20-C16. The sequence goes on from NZ_CP057630.1 coordinate 3,064,749, forward strand.
GCTGAATCAACTGCTGGAAGTTCATGCCCTCCATCCGCGTGTCGCGCATGTCAACATGGGCTTTCCCCTGCCAGCTGTGACGGAATGACTGGGCATCGATATCCACACCGGAAAAATCTCCCGCCAGCGACATTTTGCCGGTCAGGGCAATCGGATAGTTGAATGCCTTGAGGATCGTACCGATTTCGACGTTGTCCAGACGCGGCTGGAATACCACTTGTGGCGTTTGCGCACGCGTATCCAGCGTCCCCGGCAACGATATCATCCCGCCATCGAGTTTGCCTTGCAGTTCGGCGATCGTCAGCACATCGGACTGATTCGTCATACGGCTACTGACGTCGGTAAAATTCATCCCACGCCATGTCACGTTATCCGCTTTCAGCGCGATATCGGCACTAAAGCCTTTCAGCCCCTGATAGGCGGGTTCATCCACACGACTTGAAATCACCGGACGCGCCAGCGGCGGCTGACTTCCCCCCTGCGCCACCGCGCCGTTGGCGCTGCTGGCATTTTCGGGCGGCGCTAACAGGTTATCCAGATTCAGGCGGGCAAATTGCAGGTTGACGAGCCATGCCGGTTGTTCCTTCAGCGTCACCTGCACGTTTCCGGTCAGGGCGCTGTCGTTCGCCGTCACATTGAGTTGGCTGAAGGTGAGCGTTTTCTTCTCTTCCTGCCACTGCGCCTGCAGTTGTCCCTGCCCCTGGATGCCCTGTTTCGGCAGATCGGCGCCCTGTAACTGCCAGCTTAACTGTTGAATACCCGCGGTGAAGTTATGCGGATAGTCGGAAGCGTCAACGGTACCGTTGAAAGCAAGGGTAAGGTCGCGCTGGTCGCGATTCACCCGGCCTGAAAATTCGAAGGTGCCGCGATGCTGTGCATCCTGCTCCATTTGCAAACGAATATCGCGAACGGTTACCTGTTCATCATCTTCATGCTGAAAGACCAGTACGCTGTCCGCTACACGCAGGCTGGCGACATCAAACGACCAACCGCGATCTTCAGCAACATCTGGCAAGGTGTTGTCTTTCGGGGCCACCGGGGCGTTTTCACGGCGTACCGCTTCCGTTTGCGGCGTTAGCTGAATCACTGCGCCTTTGAGCATCACCTGTTTGACACTGAGCTGATGGCTCAGCAGCGGCCACAGTGCGACATCCAGACGCATATTATCCGCACGAACCAGGGGTTCAGCGGCCCCTTCTGCCGTTAACACCATACGCCCGGAGAGGATGCTGAGTTGCGGCCAGACGTGCCAGCGCAGTGGGCCGTCCAGTTGCAGTTGATAACCGCTTCGCGCAGCCACCTGTTGCACCATATAAGCGCGGAAATCATTCGGATTGACTAACAATACTAACGCGGAGAAGCCGGCCACCAACACGACCAGCAAAATCATCAGCGTCGTCAGAAATCGTCTCATGCTATCCTCAATGGAGTAGACTCAGTCTTTATCAATCCGGCTGGCGACAGCGCCCTGCTGATCGCGATACTTCGCATCTTCACGACGGTTGTAAGGTCTAAGCGCAGGCCCCGATAGCGGCTCGAAACTCAACGCGCCGATCAGCATCCCTGGGCGCAGAGCCAGCGGCAATTTACCGGAATTATAGAATTCCAGCACGATACAGCCAGACCAGCCCGGATCGATACGGTGCGCTGTCACATGAACCATCAGACCCAGGCGCGCCAGTGAAGAGCGACCGTCCAGCCACCCCACCAGGTCCGCTGGCAGGGTCACCGACTCATAGGTCACTGCCAGCGCCAGTTCGCCAGGATGCAGGTAAAATGCATCCCCTTCCGCCAGGACGATCTCATCGCTCATAACGCGATCCAGCGCAGCGCTCACTTCTGCCTTCGGTCCACTTAAATCGATAAAGGCAGCGGTATGTCCACTAAATGTACGAAATTTATTGCCCAGGCGCACATCCACGGTTGCGCCATTAATGCGCTCAACGGGCGGACGCGGGTTGATCGACAAACGGCCTTCATCAAGCCAGGCTTCAATATCTCGGTCACACAGACGCATGGCACTTTCTCCTTTCGTGCATCGGGCGCTTAACGCATTGTGCATTAAGGGCAAACCAGGTTATCACTGAACGGTACACAATTCGCCGGGCTTATTCAAAGAACTGACTGATTTTCGCTTTCAGAATATCAATGGCGATGCGATTTTTCCCACCGCGCGGCACGATAATATCGGCGTATTGTTTAGACGGTTCAATAAATTGCAGGAACATCGGACGCACGGTCTTCTGATACTGCGCCATGACGGAATCCATTGAACGACCACGTTCGTTAACATCACGCTTGATACGGCGCATCAGGCAGATATCCAGCGGGGTATCGACAAAAATAGAGAAGTTCATCTCTTCGCGTAAACGCGCGTCGGTCAGCAGCAAAATCCCTTCAAGAATGATGACTTTCTTTGGCTCAACACGAACCGTCTCTTTCATGCGGGTGTGTTCGACGTAGCTGTATACCGGTAGTTCGATCGCCGAACCCCGTTTGAGGGCCTGCAGGTGCTGAAACAGGAGGCTGTGATCCATCGCATTCGGATGGTCGTAGTTGGTTTTAACGCGTTCTTCCATCGACAGATGGCTTTGATCTTTGTAATAGCTGTCTTCGGGAATAACGCCGATATGTTCGTCACCGACTTGTTCACGCAACTCGCGATAAAGGGTACTGGCAATAAGACTCTTGCCGGAAGCTGATGCGCCAGCAATACCGATAATGACGCACTGATGGGACTGATCAGTCATAAATTTAGCGACCTGAATAACCTGGTTAGGAAGGACGACGCCGCATGGGCGTCAAACGCGGCAATTATAGGGATTTCGGGCGTGCGATACCAGTCGAGATAGCAGGGAGTGTATTTCGCGCCCAACGTTTCCCTGTCGCAAATTTATTTGTTCAGATTTAGAGCACCCCGCGGAATTAACCCGGTTTCGCAGTAATTAATCGCCATATAATGTCAAATAATGAGCAACCGGGATATAAATTGTAAATTGTTTGTACTAGCATAAACAGAGAATATCACGATGCGTCCGGGCGTTCCGCGACGTTCCGGCCACTCGGATACAGGGTAATGAGTAAACCATCCCAACATGTTTTAGTTACCTTGCCGCATCCTCTGCTGCGCTTCGTCAGTTTAGGGCTGACGGCTTTTATTTTTACCCTTTTCTCACTGGAATTATCCCAGTTTGGCACCCAACTCGCCCCGCTCTGGTTCCCGACGTCGATCATGATGGTGGCCTTTTACCGTCACGCCGGACGGATGTGGCCCGGAATTGCGCTCGCCTGTTCGTTAGGGAGCATCGGCGCATCGCTGGTCTTGTTCCCGCCCAGCGCGCTGAATTTTACCTACACCGCGATCAACATCATTGAAGCCGTCGTCGGCGCCATGCTGCTACGTAAGCTGTTACCCTGGTACAACCCGTTACAGAATCTCAATGACTGGCTACGTCTTGCCTTCGGCAGTGCGGTTATCCCGCCGCTGTTGGGCGGTATTCTGGTGTGGATTATGTCGCCGAATGAAACGCCGTTGAAAGCGTTTCTGATTTGGGTGCTGTCGGAATCCATCGGCGCGCTGGCGCTGGTACCGTTGGGATTATTGTTCAAACCACACTACCTGTTGCGCCACCGCAACCCGCGTCTGCTCCTGGAAACATTGCTGACGCTAGTCGTCACCCTGGTTCTGAGCTGGTTCGCCATGAAGTATGTTCCATGGCCCTTTACGTTAGTGATCGTACTGCTGATGTGGAGCGCCGTGCGGTTGCCACGGATGGAAGCCTTTCTCATCTTCCTCGCTACCGTCATGATGGTATCGCTGATGATGGCGGCCGACCCGTCACTGTTGGTCACCCCCAAAGTGCATGTCATGAACAACCTGCCGTGGCTGCCGTTCTTAATGATTCTCTTACCCGCGAACATCATGACCATGGTGATGTACGCCTTTCGCGCCGAACGTAAGCACATTACGGAAAGCGAAGAACGTTTTCGCAACGCGATGGAGTATTCAGCGATCGGTATGGCGCTGGTCGGTACAGAAGGGCAATGGCTGCAGGCCAACAAAGCGTTATGCCAGTTTCTCGGCTATAACCAGGATGAGTTACGCGCGCTGACCTTTCAACAGCTCACCTGGCCGGAAGACCTGCATAAAGATCTGGAGCAACTCACCATGCTGGTGAGCGGCGACATTAATAGCTATTCGATGGAGAAACGCTATTACACCCGTACGGGCGAGATCGTCTGGGCGCTGCTGACCGTCTCGCTGGTCCGCCATTCTGACGGCACGCCGCTTTACTTTATTGCCCAAATTGAAGACATCAACGATCTCAAACATACAGAATGGGTTAACAAACGGCTGATGGAACGCATCACGCTGGCAAACGAAGCTGGCGGCATTGGGATTTGGGAATGGGAACTGCAACCCGACGTCATCAGTTGGGATAAGCGTATGTTCGAACTGTATGAGGTTCCCGCTCATGTTAAGCCTACCTGGTCGCTCTGGTACGACTGCGTTATCCCGGAAGACCGCGAGTATGCAGAAAAGGTGGTTCGTGACTCCTTAGCCGCGCGCCAGCCTTTTAAGATGGAATTCCGCATTGCGGTGAAAGACGGCGTCCGCCATATCCGCTCGCTGGCGAATCGGGTGTTAAATAAAGATGGCGAAGTCGAACGACTGCTCGGTATCAATATGGACATGACCGAAGTGAAGCAGTTGAATGAAGCGCTGTTTCAGGAAAAAGAGCGTTTGCACATTACCCTCGACTCCATCGGGGAAGCGGTGGTGTGTATTGACGTTGATCTGAAAGTTACTTTTATGAACCCGGTCGCCGAGAAGATGAGCGGCTGGCAGCAGGAGAATGCCATTGGCGTACCGCTGTTGACGGTACTGCGCATCACCTTTGGCGATAACGGCCCGCTGATGGAGAACATCTACAGTGCTGATATGTCCCGCTCCGCCATCGAACAGGATGTGGTTCTCCATTGTCGCAACGGCGGCAGTTACGACATTCACTACAGCATAACCCCGCTTAGCACCCTGGACGGTGGAAATATCGGTTCAGTGCTGGTGATTCAGGATGTCACCGAGTCACGTAAGATGTTGCGCCAGCTAAGCTACAGCGCCACCCACGACGCCCTCACCCACCTGACCAATCGGGCTAGTTTTGAAAACAAGCTGAAACTGCTGCTGCAAACCGTCCGCAGTGCGCATCAGCGCCACGCGCTGGTCTTTATCGATCTTGATCGTTTTAAAGCGGTAAATGACAGCGCCGGTCACGCGGCGGGCGATGCGCTGCTGCGCGAACTGGCGCAACTGATGCTCAGCATGTTGCGTTCCAGCGACGTGCTGGCGCGTCTGGGCGGTGATGAGTTCGGCCTGCTGTTGCCGGAGTGTAATATTGAAAGCGCGCGCTTTATCGCCACGCGGATCGTTAACGCCGTCAATGATTACCACTTTATGTGGGAAGGCCGCCTGCATCGCATTGGTGCCAGCGCCGGGATCACGCTCATCGACGAGAACAATTGCCAGGCGGTTGAGGTGATGTCGCAGGCAGATATCGCCTGCTATGCCTCTAAAAATGGCGGGCGCGGCCAGGTGACCGTGTATGAACCACAACAAGAGCAGGCGCATCACGAGCGCGCGATGATGTCGCTGGATGAGCAATGGCGGATGATTAAAGATAACCACTTGCTGATGGTCGCCCGCGGCGTTGCGTCACCACGCATTCCCGAAGCACGTAATTTCTGGCTGATCTCGCTGCGACTGTGGACCAGTGAAGGAGAAGTCATGGAAGAGCAGGCCTTTCGGGCAAGCTTAGCCGATCCGGCGCTCAGCCATGCGCTGGATCGCCGCGTGCTCCATGAATTTTTCCATCATGCAGCGCCAGCGGTTGCCAGCAAAGGACTCAGCGTCGCCCTGCCGCTTTCGGTGGCGGGATTAATCAGCACAACGCTGATTGACGAACTTCTGGCTCAACTGGAGCAGAGCACTCTGCCGGGACGCCTGCTACATCTGATTGTGCCTGCGGAAGCGCTGTTACTGAACCCACAGGAGAGCACCAAAGCAATTCAGACATTGCGCCAGGCAGGGTGTCACATCATTGTGAGCCAGATTGGCCGCGATCTGCAGATCTTCAATCTGATGACCAAAAGTTTGGCGGATTACCTGCTGCTCGACAGTGAGTTGAGCGCCAGCATTCACGGCAACATGATGGATGAAATGCTGGTGTCGATTATCCAGGGCCACGCCCAGCGCCTGGGGATGAAAACCATTGCCGGGCCGGTGCAAACGCCGATCGTCATGGATACGCTGTCAGGTATTGGTATCGACCAGATTTATGGCGATATCATCGCCGAAGCGCAACCGCTGGATCTGCTACTCAACACCAGTTATTTCGCGATCAACTGACGGCTGCCATCCCTCGGTATACCAGATGTGCAATAACGCGTAGGAGCGCCAGGGTTTCCAGCGCTCCGCATAGCGACGGATCTGCGCGGGAGTCATCCCCGGGAAACGTTGTTTGATCAGATAGTCGTCAGGCAAAAACACGTCCTTCGCCTGCCAGCCGCGCAGGGCAAAATAGTTTGCCGTCCAGCGACCAATCCCCGGAAATCCCTGTAGCATTTTGATTCCCTGTTCAATATCTTCCGGCGGCTGGGTTACCAGTATTCCATCCCGGGCGGCCTGCGCCAGATAGATAAGCGCGTTGGCGCGCATCAGCGGCATGCCCAACGCTTTCAGTTCCAGCGGATCGGCTGCGGCTAGCTGTTCAGGCGTAGGGAAACAGACGTACTCCGGGCTGTCCACTAACACGTCGCCATACCATCGTGCAACCTTCGACGTCAGCTTTGCCGCCATCGCCACGCTCACCAGTTGGCCCAGAATCGCCCGGACGCCCTGCTCAAAGGCGTCCACCGAACCGGGCAGGCGCAGTCCCGGACGCGCCGCGCCCAGTTCACCTAACGCATGGCTGATCTGCTGTGGTTTACAGCGCAAATCAAACAGTCGCTCCATTTTTTCAAGGCAGATATCCGCGACCGGCAATAGCCCTTCACTCAGCGTCACCTGAAGCGTGTTCGTCGCGGTGTCGGGAACGGCGGCGATGATTCCCTTATGTTGTCCTATCGCCAGGCTTCGCGTGTAGCGTAACGCCTCAACGGTTTCCACCCCGTCGACCGCACGGGCGGCAAGGAAACCCAGAATCCATGACCAGTCATAAGGCGGTTGCCAGTTCAGGGTAAACATCATCCTCTCCTTTTTCTGCAAACCTTCAGCATAATCGCTATTCAGGCGTTGTGCTTTGCTTTCATATTCCAGTTGTCGCGACGACGACATTTCGCTAAAGTCACGCCCCTTCTTCACTGGCATGGGGATTTTCAAGGTGTTTATTGGATTTGATTACGGTACCGCTAACTGTTCTGTCGCCGTCATGCGCGACGGCAAGCCGCAACTGCTGAAAATGGAAAATGGCAGTACGCTGCTGCCTTCCATGCTTTGCGCGCCGACGCGTGAATCGGTGAGCGAATGGCTCTACCGCCATCATGATGTTCCGACACCAGACGATGAAACGCAGGCGCTGTTGCGTCGGGCCATTCGCTTCAATCGCGACGAGGACATTGACGTTCACGCCAGCAGCGTACAGTTTGGCCTGTCATCGCTTGGACACTATATTGATGACCCGGAAGAGGTGTACTTCGTTAAGTCGCCGAAATCCTTCCTCGGCGCCAGCGGACTAAAACCGCAACAGGTCGCGCTGTTCGAAGATTTAGTCTGCGCAATGATGCTGCACATTCGTCAACAGGCACAAAACCAACTCCCCGAAGCCATCACCCAGGCCGTGATCGGACGTCCCATTAACTTCCAGGGATTAGGCGGCGATGAGGCGAACAGCCAGGCGCAGGGTATTCTGGAACGAGCGGCAAAACGAGCTGGCTTTCAGGATGTCGTTTTCCAGTATGAGCCGGTGGCGGCGGGACTGGATTACGAAGCGACATTACAGGAAGAGAAACGCGTCCTGGTGGTGGATATCGGCGGGGGGACCACCGACTGTTCGTTACTGCTGATGGGGCCACAATGGCATCACCGCGCTGACCGCGAATCCAGCCTGCTGGGTCACAGCGGCTGTCGCGTTGGCGGGAACGATCTGGATATCGCGCTGGCGTTTAAACACCTGATGCCGCTGCTGGGGATGGGGGGCGAAACCGAGAAAGGGATCGCCCTACCGGTGCTGCCGTGGTGGAACGCGGTGGCGATCAACGACGTTCCGGCACAAAGCGATTTCTACAGCAGCGCCACGGGGCGTCTGCTGAACGACCTGGTACGCGATGCCCGCGAACCGGAGCAGGTGGCGCTGCTGCTGAAAGTCTGGCGTCAGCGTCTCGGTTATCGGCTGGTCCGCAGCGCCGAAGAGAGCAAAATTACGCTGTCTGCACAACCCGAAGTTAATGCAGCGCTCCCGTTTATCCGTGACGATCTGGCCGCCGTCATCAGCCAACAGGGGCTGGAGAGCGCGCTGGATCAGCCGCTTTCCCGGATACTGGAACAGGTGCAACTGGCGCTGGATAACGCCCAGGAAAAGCCAGACGTCATCTATCTGACCGGTGGCAGCGCACGCTCGCCGCTGATCAAAAAAGCGCTGGCCGCCAAACTGCCGGGTATTCCCATTGCCGGTGGCGATGACTTCGGCTCCGTCACCGCCGGTCTGGCCCGCTGGGCTGAAGTGGTATTCCGCTAAACGCCTCGCAAGCTGAACGCGGATGGATTGACATTAAGGTTCATGTGGCTTAGTTTCAGGAGTGAGGGTAAGGGAGGGTTTCCCCTCCCCCTGGTGTCTTAGTAAGCCGGTAAGCTAATGACTAAGAGTATCACCAGTATGATGACTACCTTCATCATAACCCTTTCCTTATTTTGGCCCCTTCCTCGGGAGGGGCTTTCCCGTTTCAGCGTCCTGCTGAAATCCGTGGCTTACCTCCTTTTTGCCGTGCCGCCACTGTAGCGCACAATTTTTCATGCGCCTTTTTCAGCGATGATTGTTGCGTAACGCCTCGCAAAGCGCGCCGCCATTCGGATGAATCCGTACAGGGTTTCATAATTCCTCCATTTTTCTCCCTTGATGGCTGGCTAAACTAGTATCATTCCGCGAAACGTTTCAGGATGAGAAACTCATAACGATGAAAGGCAGTCACAAATCCCGCTGGGTAATCACCATCGTGGTGGTCATCGCCGCCATCGCCGCATACGGGTTCTGGCAGAACCGGAGCGAACCGCAGAGCAGCGCGCCCGGCGCAACCGGACAAGCGAAACCCACGGCTGGCGCAGGTCGTCGTGGTATGCGCTCAGGTCCACTCGCGCCAGTGCAGGCCGCGACCGCCACGGAGCAGGCCGTTCCGCGTTATCTCACCGGTCTGGGCACGATGACCGCCGCTAACACCGTCACCGTACGTAGCCGCGTGGATGGACAACTACTGGCGCTTCATTTCCAGGAGGGTCAACAGGTTAAAGCCGGTGACCTGCTGGCGGAGATCGATCCCAGCCAGTTTAAAGTGGCACTGGCACAGGCGCAGGGCGTCCTTGCGAAAGACAAAGCCACCCTCGCTAACGCGCGTCGCGATCTGGCTCGTTACCAGCAACTGGTCAAAAGCAACTTAGTCTCCCGCCAGGAGCTGGACGCCCAGCAGGCGCTGGTGAGCGAATCCGAAGGTACGATTAAGGCCGATGAGGCCAGCGTCGCCAGCGCGCAGCTACAACTTGACTGGAGCCGAATCACCACACCGGTTGATGGTCGGGTTGGTCTGAAACAGGTAGATGTCGGCAATCAGATTTCCAGTGGTGATACCAACGGTATTGTGGTGATCACCCAGACGCATCCCATCGACCTGATTTTCACCCTACCGGAAAGCGATATCGCCACCGTCGTGCAGGCGCAAAAAAGCGGACAATCGCTGGTTGTTGAAGCCTGGGATCGCACCAATTCGAAAAAGCTCAGCGCGGGCGTATTGCTGAGTCTGGACAACCAGATCGACGTCACGACCGGGACGATCAAAGTAAAAGCTCGCTTTGATAACCAGGATGACGCGCTGTTCCCGAATCAGTTTGTGAATGCCCGGATGCTGGTCGACACGGAACAAAACGCCGTGGTGATCCCGACAGCCGCTCTACAAATGGGCAACGAAGGACACTTCGTCTGGGTGCTGAACGATGAAAACAAAGTCAGTAAGCATCTGGTCAAAACGGGCATTCAGGACAGTCAGAAGGTGGTGATCAGCGCCGGGATTTCGGCCGGTGACCGCGTCGTCACCGACGGGATTGACCGCCTGACGGAAGGGGCGAAAGTGGAAGTGGTGGAAGCGCAAGCCGCCGTCACCACCGATACAAAAGCCACCAGCCGTGAATACGGTCAGAAAGGAGCGCGCTCCTGATGCAGGTGTTACCTCCGAGCAGCACAGGCGGCCCGTCGCGCCTGTTTATTATGCGTCCTGTCGCCACCACGCTGCTGATGGTGGCGATTCTCCTCGCCGGGATCATCGGCTATCGTTTTCTGCCCGTCTCCGCGCTACCGGAGGTGGACTATCCCACCATTCAGGTGGTGACGTTGTATCCTGGCGCCAGCCCGGATGTGATGACCTCTGCGGTCACCGCGCCGCTGGAACGCCAGTTCGGCCAGATGTCCGGGCTGAAACAGATGTCGTCGCAAAGTTCCGGCGGCGCGTCGGTGGTGACGCTCCAGTTCCAGTTGACCCTGCCGCTGGATGTGGCCGAACAGGAAGTTCAGGCGGCCATTAACGCCGCCACCAACCTGCTGCCGAGCGACCTGCCGAACCCGCCGGTCTACAGCAAGGTCAACCCTGCCGATCCGCCGATCATGACGCTGGCGGTGACCTCTACCGCCATGCCGATGACCCAGGTCGAAGACATGGTCGAAACCCGCGTGGCGCAGAAAATCTCCCAGGTCTCCGGCGTCGGGTTAGTGACGCTCTCCGGCGGTCAACGTCCGGCGGTCCGCGTGAAGCTCAATGCACAGGCCATTGCCGCGCTGGGCCTGACCAGTGAAACCGTCCGCACAGCGATTACCGGCGCAAACGTCAACTCCGCCAAAGGTAGCCTTGATGGCCCCACCCGCGCGGTGACGCTCTCGGCGAACGATCAGATGCAGTCTGCCGACGAATACCGTCAGCTCATTATTGCTTACCAGAACGGCGCGCCGGTTCGTCTGGGCGATGTCGCGACCGTAGAACAAGGGGCGGAAAACAGCTGGCTCGGCGCATGGGCAAATAAAGAACAGGCTATTGTGATGAACGTCCAGCGCCAGCCTGGCGCGAACATCATCTCAACGGCGGACAGCATTCATCAGATGTTGCCACAGCTTAAAGAGAGCCTGCCAAAATCGGTAAACGTGACGGTACTGTCTGACCGCACGACTAACATCCGCGCCTCGGTCAGCGACACGCAGTTTGAGCTCATGCTGGCTATTGCGCTGGTTGTGATGATTATCTATCTGTTCCTGCGCAATATTCCCGCCACCATTATTCCGGGCGTCGCCGTCCCGCTGTCGCTGATCGGCACGTTTGCGGTAATGGTGTTTCTCGATTTCTCCATCAACAACCTGACGCTTATGGCGCTGACCATTGCCACCGGCTTTGTGGTGGATGATGCGATTGTGGTGATCGAAAACATTTCGCGCTATATCGAAAAAGGGGAAAAGCCGCTGACAGCCGCGCTGAAAGGAGCCGGAGAAATCGGTTTTACCATCATCTCCTTGACCTTCTCGCTGATTGCGGTCCTGATCCCGCTGCTGTTCATGGGCGATATCGTCGGACGTCTGTTCCGCGAATTTGCCGTGACGCTGGCAGTGGCGATTTTAATCTCTGCCGTGGTGTCGTTAACCCTGACGCCGATGATGTGCGCCAGAATGCTGAGCCAGGAGTCACTGCGTAAGCAAAACCGCTTCTCCCGCGCGTCGGAGAAAATGTTTGATCGGGTGATTGCCGGTTACGGACACTGGCTGGCGAAGGTGCTGAACCATCCGTGGCTGACGTTGAGCGTGGCGCTCGGCACCCTGCTGTTAAGCATCATGCTGTGGGTGTTTATTCCGAAGGGCTTCTTCCCGATCCAGGATAACGGCATCATTCAGGGCACGTTGCAGGCACCGCAGTCCAGTTCCTTTACCAGTATGGCCCAGCGCCAGCGGCAGGTATCGGACGTGATACTGAAAGATCCGGCGGTTGAGAGCCTGACCTCCTTCGTTGGCGTCGATGGCACCAACCCGTCACTGAACAGCGCGCGTCTGCAAATCAACCTGAAGCCGCTCGACGAACGTGATGACCGCGTCCAGAAAGTGATCGCCCGTTTGCAGGACGCCGTGGCGAGAGTGCCGGGCGTCGACTTGTATCTGCAACCGACGCAGGATCTGACGATTGATACACAGGTCAGCCGCACGCAATATCAGTTCACGCTGCAGGCCACCTCGCTGGATGCCCTCAGCACCTGGGTGCCGCAACTAATGGAAAAACTACAGGCGTTGCCGCAGCTTTCTGACGTCAGCAGCGACTGGCAGGATCAGGGGCTGGTGGCGTATGTGAATGTCGATCGCGACAGCGCCAGTCGGCTAGGGATCAGCATGGCGGATGTCGATAACGCACTGTATAACGCTTTCGGTCAGCGCCTGATTTCCACGATCTACACTCAGGCGAATCAGTATCGCGTGGTACTGGAACACAATACGGAAATGACGCCTGGACTGGCGGCGCTGGATTCAATCCGTCTGACCAGCAGCGACGGCGGCATGGTGCCGCTCAGCGCGATCGCTAAGGTTGAACAACGCTTTGCGCCGCTCTCGATTAACCATCTGGATCAATTCCCGGTCACCACTATCTCGTTCAACGTTCCGGACGGTTATTCGCTGGGCGATGCGGTCCAGTCGATTCTGGACAGCGAAAAAACGCTGAATCTGCCAGTGGATATCACCACTCAGTTCCAGGGTAGCACCCTCGCCTTCCAGGCGGCGCTGAGCAGCACCATCTGGCTGATTGTCGCGGCGGTGGTGGCGATGTATATCGTGCTCGGCGTGCTGTACGAAAGCTTTATTCACCCAATCACCATTCTCTCTACGCTGCCCACGGCTGGAGTCGGCGCGCTGCTGGCGCTAATGATTGCCGGTAGTGAACTCGGCGTGATCGCCATTATCGGCATTATTTTGCTGATCGGCATTGTGAAGAAGAATGCCATCATGATGATCGACTTTGCCCTTGCCGCTGAGCGCGAACAGGGGATGGCGCCGCGCGAGGCGATTTTCCAGGCCTGTCTGCTGCGTTTTCGTCCGATCCTGATGACCACACTGGCGGCGCTGCTGGGCGCACTGCCACTGATGCTGAGCACCGGCGTGGGGGCAGAACTGCGCCGTCCGCTGGGGATCGGTATGGTGGGCGGCTTACTGGTCAGCCAGGTGCTGACGCTGTTCACCACCCCGGTTATCTATCTGCTGTTTGACCGCCTGTCACTGTATATGAAAAACCGCTTCTCTCACCGGGAAGAGGAGGCGTAAATGAAGTTTTTCGCTCTCTTCATTTACCGCCCGGTGGCGACGATTTTAATTTCTCTCGCCATCACGCTCTGCGGCGTGCTGGGATTTCGACTGTTGCCTGTCGCCCCGCTGCCGCAGGTTGATTTTCCAGTGATTATGGTCAGCGCCTCGCTGCCAGGAGCCTCGCCGGAGACCATGGCGTCATCCGTCGCAACGCCGCTGGAGCGATCACTTGGGCGCATTGCCGGCGTCAGTGAGATGACTTCAAGCAGTTCCCTCGGCAGCACGCGCATCATTTTACAATTTAACTTCGATCGCGATATCAACGGCGCGGCGCGAGATGTGCAGGCCGCGATAAATGCGGCGCAAAGTCTGCTGCCAAGTGGCATGCCGAGCCGCCCAACTTACCGCAAAGCCAATCCGTCCGACGCGCCGATCATGATTCTGACGCTAACCTCGGAGACATACTCACAAGGTGAGCTCTACGACTTCGCCTCAACCCAACTGGCGCAGACCATCGCACAAATCGACGGTGTCGGCGACGTCGACGTAGGCGGCAGCTCGCTGCCCGCCGTGCGCGTCGGTTTGAATCCGCAGGCGCTGTTTAATCAGGGCGTCTCGCTGGATGAGGTACGCACCGCTATCAGCAACGCCAACGTGCGCAAACCGCAAGGGGCGCTGGAAGATTCCACGCATCGCTGGCAGATCCAGACCAATGACGAACTCAAAACGGCAGCGGAATATCAACCACTGGTGATTCACTACAATAATGGCGGCGCCGTACGGTTGGGTGATGTCGCCACGGTGACGGACTCAGTACAGGATGTCCGCAACGCCGGGATGACCAACGCCAAGCCGGCGATTTTGCTGATGATCCGCAAACTGCCGGAAGCCAACATTATCCAGACGGTCGACAGCATTCGGGCCAGACTCCCGGAGTTGCAGTCCACCATCCCGGCGTCGATTGATATGCAAATCGCGCAGGATCGCTCGCCGACCATCCGCGCCTCGCTGGAGGAAGTTGAGCAGACGCTGGTCATTTCCGTGGCGCTGGTCATTCTGGTGGTCTTTCTGTTCCTGCGATCCGGACGCGCCACGCTGATCCCCGCCGTGGCGGTTCCGGTTTCGTTAATTGGCACCTTTGCCGCGATGTATCTGTGCGGATTCAGTCTCAATAACCTGTCGCTGATGGCGCTGACCATCGCCACCGGCTTTGTGGTCGATGACGCCATTGTGGTGCTGGAAAATATCTCGCGCCACCTGGAAGCCGGAATGAAACCTTTGCAGGCTGCGCTTCAGGGCACGCGTGAAGTGGGCTTTACCGTGCTGTCCATGAGCCTGTCACTGGTCGCCGTGTTCCTGCCGCTGCTGCTGATGGGCGGGCTGCCGGGACGATTACTGCGTGAATTTGCCGTCACGCTGTCGGTGGCGATTGGTATCTCGCTGCTGGTGTCGCTCACGCTCACCCCGATGATGTGCGGCTGGATGCTAAAATCCAGCCAGCCACGGGAGCAGAAGCGGCTGCGCGGATTTGGCCGCATGCTGGTCGCGCTGCAACAGGGCTACGGTAAGTCGCTGAAATGGGTGCTCAACCATACGCGACTAGTCGGCGTGGTGCTGCTCGGCACTATTGCGCTGAATATCTGGCTCTACATTTCGATTCCGAAAACCTTCTTCCCGGAACAGGACACCGGCGTACTGATGGGCGGGATTCAGGCTGACCAGAGCATCTCGTTTCAGGCGATGCGCGGTAAGCTTCAGGACTTTATGAAGATTATTCGCGATGATCCGGCAGTGGATAATGTCACCGGATTTACCGGCGGCTCGCGAGTCAACAGCGGGATGATGTTTATCACCCTTAAGTCCCGTGATGAACGCCGGGAGACCGCGCAGCAGGTGATCGACCGTCTGCGGGTGAAACTGGCAAAAGAGCCCGGTGCCAATCTGTTCCTGATGGCGGTGCAGGATATTCGTGTCGGCGGACGCCAGTCCAATGCCAGCTATCAGTACACCTTGCTGTCAGACGATCTGGCGGCGCTGCGCGAATGGGAACCGAAGATTCGTAAAGCCTTAGCCGCCCTGCCCCAACTGGCGGACGTCAACTCTGATCAACAGGATAACGGCGCGGAGATGAATCTTACCTACGATCGTGAAACCATGGCGCGCCTGGGTATTGACGTGCAGGCGGCAAACAGCCTGTTAAACAACGCTTTTGGTCAGCGGCAGATCTCCACCATCTATCAGCCGATGAACCAATATAAAGTGGTGATGGAAGTCGACCCGCGTTACACCCAGGACATCAGCGCGCTGGAGAAAATGTACGTCATTAACAGTGACGGTAAGGCGATTCCGCTCTCCTGGTTTGCCAAATGGCAACCGGCGAACGCGCCATTGTCGGTGAATCATCAGGGGCTGTCGGCAGCGTCCACCGTCTCTTTCAACCTGCCTACGGGTTCCTCGTTGTCAGAAGCCAGTGACGCCATTAATCGGGCGATGACCCAACTGGGCGTGCCGTCTACCGTGCGCGGCAGTTTTGCCGGGACCGCGCAGGTCTTCCAGGAAACCATGAATTCCCAGGTGATCCTGATTATTGCCGCGATCGCCACGGTCTATATTGTGCTTGGCATACTGTATGAAAGTTATGTCCACCCGCTAACCATCCTCTCCACGCTTCCCTCCGCGGGGGTGGGCGCGCTCTTAGCGCTGGAGATTTTCGATGCCCCGTTCAGCCTCATCGCCCTGATAGGGATCATGCTCTTAATTGGCATCGTGAAGAAAAATGCCATCATGATGGTCGATTTTGCGCTGGAGGCGCAAAGGCATGGCAACCTAACGCCAGAACAGGCGATTTTCCAGGCTTGTCTGCTGCGTTTTCGCCCGATTATGATGACCACGTTGGCCGCGCTGTTTGGCGCGCTGCCGCTGGTGCTTTCCGGCGGTGACGGTTCTGAACTGCGTCAGCCGCTGGGGATTACCATTGTCGGCGGTCTGGTGATGAGCCAGTTGTTAACACTCTATACCACTCCGGTGGTGTACCTCTTCTTCGACCGTCTGCGGCTGCGTTTTTCGCGTAAACACCGTAAACCGATAACAGAGACATGACAGAACTTCCCAACAGCACCCGCTGGCAACTGTGGATTGTGGCATTCGGCTTCTTTATGCAGTCGCTGGATACCACCATCGTCAATACCGCGCTTACCTCGATGGCAAAAAGCCTCGGGGAAAGCCCGCTGCATATGCACATGGTCGTGGTTTCGTATGTGCTGACCGTGGCGGTCATGCTGCCTGCCAGCGGGTGGCTGGCAGACAAAATCGGTGTGCGGAATATTTTCTTTACCGCCATTGTGCTGTTTACCCTGGGCTCGCTGTTTTGTGCCGGTTCCGGCACGCTCAATGAACTGGTCATGGCGCGGGTGTTACAGGGCGTTGGCGGTGCCATGATGGTACCGGTCGGCCGGCTGACGGTGATGAAGATTGTCCCGCGCGAACAGTACATGGCGGCGATGACGTTTGTCACGCTGCCAGGTCAGATAGGCCCGTTGCTGGGCCCGGCGCTGGGCGGGATCCTCGTGGAATATGCCACCTGGCACTGGATTTTCCTGATTAATCTGCCGGTCGGTATTGTCGGCGCGATCGCCACGCTGCTGCTGATGCCCAACTACACCATGCAAACCCGACGCTTTGATCTCTCGGGTTTTCTGCTACTAGCGACGGGGATGGCGGTTCTGACCATCGCGCTGGACGGCAGCAAAGGGATGGGGATGTCGTCGTTCGCGCTCGGCGCGCTGGTAGTGGGCGGCGTGGCGGCCATTTTGCTCTACCTGAAACACGCCAAAGCTAACCCGCGAGCGCTGTTCAGTCTCCACCTGTTCCGCACGCCAACCTTCTCGCTGGGGCTGTTCGGCAGCTTTGCCGGACGCATCGGCAGCGGCATGTTGCCTTTCATGACGCCGGTCTTTTTGCAGATTGGTCTCGGCTTTTCCCCGTTTCACGCCGGGCTGATGATGATCCCGATGGTGCTGGGTAGCATGGGCATGAAACGCATTGTTGTACAGGTGGTTAACCGCTTTGGTTACCGTCGGGTGCTGGTCGCCACGACGCTTGGGTTGTCGGTGGTAACCCTGCTGTTTATGTCCACTGCGCTGCTGGGCTGGTATTACGTGCTGCCGCTGGTGCTGTTTGTTCAGGGCATGGTCAATTCGACGCGTTTCTCCTCCATGAACACCCTGACCCTGAAAGATCTGCCGGATGAGTTGGCCAGCAGCGGGAACAGCCTGCTGTCGATGATTATGCAACTCTCAATGAGTATCGGCGTCACCGTTGCCGGTCTGCTGCTAGGGATGTTCGGACAACAACAGTTTACGGTGGATAGCGGAACGTCGCATACCGTCTTTATGTACACCTGGCTGTGCATGGCTTTAATCATTGCGTTGCCCGCCGTGATCTTTGCCCGCGTCCCAAACGATACCCATAAAAATGTCGTCATTGCGCGACGCAAAAGGAGAACCTGATGAAGCTCTGGCGACCCGGCATTACCGGCAAACTGTTTCTGGCGATTTTCGCCACCTGCATCGTGTTGTTGATCAGTATGCATTGGGCGGTACGCATCAGCTTCGAGCGAGGGTTCATTGACTACATCAAAAACGGCAACGAGCAGCGTCTGACCATGCTCAGCGATGCGTTAGGAGAACAGTACCAACAGCACGGCAGCTGGCGCTTTTTGCGCAATAATGACCGCTTTGTGTTTCAGATCCTCCGCTCCTTTGAACATGACAAAGACGATGATAAACAAGGCCCTGGTATGCCGCCACACGGCTGGCGCACGCAGTTCTGGGTGGTGGACCAGGATGCGCATGTCATGGTTGGCCCGCGCGGCCCGGTTCCCGCAGACGGTACGCGGCGGCCCATTCTGGTTAACGGTCAGGAGGTCGGTGCCGTCATTGCCTCCCCTGTTGAACGTCTGACACGTAACACCGACATTAATTTCGATAAACAGCAGCGGCGCACCAGTTGGCTGATTGTGGCGCTCTCAACCCTGCTGGCGGCGCTGGCGACCTTTCCACTCGCGCGCGGACTGCTGGCCCCGGTCAAACGGCTGGTCGAAGGCACGCACAAACTGGCTGCGGGGGATTTCACCACCCGTGTTGCCGCCACCAGCGCCGATGAGCTGGGCAAACTGGCGCAGGACTTTAACCAGCTCGCCAGTACCCTGGAAAAGAATCAGCAGATGCGTCGCGATTTTATGGCCGATATCTCGCATGAGCTGCGCACGCCGCTGGCAGTTCTGCGCGGTGAACTGGAAGCGATTCAGGACGGCGTGCGAAAATTCACGCCGGAATCGGTGGCCTCGTTACAGGCGGAAGTGGGGACACTGACCAAACTGGTCGACGATCTGCACCAGCTTTCGATGTCTGACGAAGGCGCGCTGGCCTACCAAAAAACTACCGTCGACGTGATCCCACTGCTGGAAGTGGCGGGCGGCGCATTCCGCGAACGTTTTGCCAGCCGGGGTCTGACGCTACAGTTTTCCCTGCCCGATAGCGTTACCGTGTTCGGCGATCGCGATCGCCTGATGCAGTTATTCAACAACCTGTTAGAAAACAGCCTTCGTTACACCGACAGCGGCGGCAGCTTACGTATCAGCGCAGAGCAGCGCGACAAGCGCGTGCTGATCACCTTCGCCGACTCCGCGCCGGGCGTCAGTGACGATCAGCTTAAGAAACTGTTCGAGCGATTCTACCGCGCCGAAGGATCGCGCAACCGCGCCAGCGGAGGGTCCGGACTGGGACTGGCGATCTGCGTCAACATCGTTGAGGCCCATAATGGCCGCATCCACGCTGCCCATTCGCCTTTTGGCGGGGTAAGCATTACAGTAGAATTACCGCTGGAACGCGATTTACAGAGAGACGTATGACTGAGTTACCCATTGATGAAAACACGCCACGCATTCTGATTGTGGAAGATGAACCCAAGCTGGGACAGTTACTTATCGACTATCTGCGCGCCGCGAGCTATGCCCCGACGCTGATTAGCCATGGCGATCAGGTACTGTCTTATGTGCGCCAGACGCCGCCGGATTTAATCCTGCTGGATCTGATGCTACCGGGTACCGATGGCCTGACCCTGTGTCGCGAAATCCGTCGCTTCTCCGAGGTGCCAATCGTGATGGTCACCGCCAAAATTGAGGAGATCGACCGCCTGCTGGGACTGGAAATTGGTGCGGATGATTACATCTGCAAACCCTACAGTCCGCGCGAAGTGGTCGCCCGCGTGAAGACCATTCTGCGCCGCTGTAAGCCGCAGCGTGAATTACAGCAACTGGACGCCGAAAGCCCGCTGATCGTCGATGAAAGCCGTTTTCAGGCCTCCTGGCGTAATAAAATGCTCGACCTGACGCCTGCGGAGTTCCGCCTGCTGAAAACGCTGTCTCACGAACCGGGGAAAGTGTTTTCCCGTGAGCAGTTGCTGAATCATCTCTATGATGATTATCGCGTGGTGACCGACCGCACCATCGACAGTCATATCAAAAACCTGCGTCGCAAGCTGGAAGCGCTTGACGAAGAGCAGTCGTTTATCCGTGCAGTGTATGGCGTCGGCTATCGCTGGGAAGCGGATGCCTGCCGGATTGTCTGACACGGTAGCGCAAATAGTGGCCCGATAACGCCGCGTTATCGGGCCCGGCGTTTTCCTTTACCTCATTTGCCCGCAGCGCTACAATGCCCGCCCTTAACGTGAGGACTCTCCTCTAGCCGCTTCATCAGGTGAAGCGGATCTGACCTGTCATCAGAACGAGAACATTATGTTTAAACCGGAACTCCTTTCACCGGCGGGAACGCTGAAAAATATGCGTTACGCTTTCGCCTATGGCGCAGATGCCGTCTATGCGGGCCAGCCGCGCTACTCGCTGCGCGTGCGCAATAACGAATTCAACCACGAGAATCTGCAGCGCGGCATTAATGAAGCCCATGAGCTAGGGAAAAAATTCTATGTGGTGGTCAACATCGCCCCGCACAATGCGAAGCTGAAAACCTTTATCCGCGATTTGAAGCCAGTGGTGGAAATGGGTCCGGATGCCCTGATCATGTCCGATCCAGGTCTTATCATGCTGGTACGTGAGAATTTCCCGGAAATGCCGATTCACCTCTCGGTCCAGGCCAACGCCGTGAACTGGGCGACGGTAAAATTCTGGCAATCGATGGGGCTGACCCGTGTGATTCTGTCGCGCGAACTGTCGCTGGAAGAGATTGAAGAGATCCGCAACCAGGTACCGGAGATGGAGATTGAGATCTTCGTTCACGGCGCACTGTGCATGGCCTATTCTGGTCGCTGCCTGCTTTCCGGTTACATCAATAAGCGCGACCCGAACCAGGGCACCTGTACCAACGCCTGCCGCTGGGAATATAACGTACAGGAAGGCAAAGAAGATGTGGTCGGTAATATCGTCCACAAATACGAGCCGATCCCGGTACAAAACGTGGAGCCGACGCTGGGTATCGGCGCGCCAACCGATAAAGTGTTTATGATTGAAGAGGCCCAGCGCCCGGGCGAATACATGACCGCGTTCGAAGACGAGCACGGCACTTACATCATGAACTCGAAAGATCTGCGTGCCATCGCCCACGTTGAGCGCCTGACGCAGATGGGCGTGCACTCGCTGAAAATTGAAGGCCGTACCAAATCTTTCTACTACTGCGCGCGTACCGCACAGGTTTATCGTAAAGCGATTGACGACGCCGCTGCCGGTAAGCCGTTTGATCCGCAGTTGTTGGAAACGCTGGAAGGTCTGGCGCACCGTGGTTACACCGAAGGTTTTCTGCGTCGCCACACCCATGACGATTATCAGAACTACGAATACGGTTACTCGGTATCCGAGCGTCAGCAGTTCGTGGGTGAGTTTACCGGTGAGCGCAATGGCGACCTCGCGGCCGTGGCAGTGAAAAATAAATTCTCCGTCGGCGACAGCCTGGAACTGATGACCCCACAGGGCAACGTGAACTTCACGTTAGCGCAGATGGAAAACGCCAAAGGCGAGCCAATGCCAGTGGCGCCGGGGGACGGTTATACCGTATGGATCCCTGTTCCACAGGATCTGATGCTGGATTATGCACTGTTAATGCGCAATTTTTCCGGCGAATCGACGCGAAATCCGCACGCTAAATAGTTAATCAGGGTTATTTTTTCACGCCAGGAGGAATCTTAGAAACCGATCACATACCGCTTCGTTCATTAAGGGTATTATCCGTTTCGCTGAAAAACATAACCCATAAATGCTAGCTGTACCAGGAACCACCTCCTTAGCCTGCGTAATCTCCCTTACGCAGGCTTATTTTTTTGCGGCCTGATCGTATATTGTGTGCGTATTTTAAGCCTGTTCTGACCTCCCCTTTTCGTTTCTGCTATACACTTTCTTCATAGATTCCAAAAACAAACAGGCAAAAAAGGAATGGATCATTTTCCCTCCAGCGTATTGATTCTGAATGGTAAAAGTGCTGATAACCCCGTACTGCGGGACGCCATTGGGCTGCTCCGTGACGAAGGAGTAGAGATTCACGTTCGCGTTACCTGGGAAAAAGGCGATGCGCAGCGCTATGTCGAAGAGGCTCGTCGTCTGGGCGTTGAAACGGTGATCGCCGGCGGCGGTGACGGCACGATTAACGAAGTATCGATGGCGCTGATCCAGTGTGAGGGGGCCGATATTCCCGCACTGGGCATTCTGCCACTGGGCACCGCCAATGACTTTGCCACCAGCGTCGGGATCCCTGAGGAGTTAGATAAGGCGCTGAAGCTGGCGATTGTCGGTAACGCCATTGAGATTGATATGGCGCAAGTCAACGATAAAACCTGTTTTATCAATATGGCAACCGGTGGTTTTGGTACGCGTATCACCACCGAGACGCCGGAAAAACTGAAAGCGGCGCTGGGCGGCGTGTCATACATCATTCACGGCCTGATGCGCATGGATACGCTAAAACCGGACCGTTGCGAAATCCGTGGTGAGAACTTCCACTGGCAGGGTGATGCGCTGGTGATTGGAATTGGTAATGGGCGTCAGGCTGGCGGCGGTCAGCAGTTGTGTCCGAATGCGTTGATCAACGACGGTTTGCTGCAACTGCGGATTTTCACCGGGGAAGAGATCCTGCCCGCGCTATTTTCCACCCTGAAACCACAGGAGGAAAACCCCAATATCATCGACGGCGCTTCAGCCTGGTTTGATATCCGGGCACCGCATGACATTACCTTTAATCTTGATGGCGAACCGCTGAGCGGACAGGAATTTCATATCGAAATCCTGCCCGCCGCGTTGCGGTGTCGACTGCCGCCAGATTGCCCGCTACTGCGTTAAGCAATCGTCACTTTGTTATCGAGATAGACATCCTGCACGGCGTTGATCAATTTCACGCCGTCAGCCATCGATTTTTTGAAAGCTTTACGACCCAGAATCAACCCCATCCCGCCTGCACGTTTGTTGATTACAGCCGTACGTACCGCGTCGCTCAGGTCAGTTTCGCCGCCTGCCGCGCCGCCGGAGTTAATCAACCCGGCACGCCCCATGTAGCAGTTTGCCAGTTGATAGCGCACCAGATCGATCGGGTTCTCTGTGGTCAGTTTGCTGTAGACGCGATCGTCGGTGTAGCCATAATTCACGGCTTTGTATCCGCCGTTATTTTCCGCCATTTTCTGTTTGACGATATCCGCACCAATCGTTGCCGCCAGATGGTTCGCCTGCCCGGTTAAGTCGGCGGAGACGTGGTAATCGACGCCCTCTTTTTTGAACGCGGCATTTCGCAGATAGGCCCACAGTACGGTGACCATACCCAGCTCATGCGCCCGTTCAAAGGCGGCGGAAATCTCTTCAATCTGCCGACGTGACTCTTCTGAACCAAAGTAGATGGTTGCGCCTACGGCCACCGCCCCCAGATTGAACGCTTGCTCTACGCTGGCATACAGCGTCTGGTCGTAGGTATTCGGATAGCTGAGGGTTTCGTTATGGTTGAGTTTCACCAGAAACGGAATGCGATGCGCGTAACGACGCGAGACGGAAGCCAGTACGCCATAGGTTGAGGCCACACAGTTACATCCGGCTTCGATCGCCAGTTCAACGATGTTTTTCGGGTCGAAATAGAGCGGGTTGGCGGCAAACGACGCCCCTGCCGAGTGTTCCACTCCCTGATCGACCGGTAAAATGGACAGGTAACCCGTTCCCCCCAGACGCCCGGTGTTATACAACGTCTGCATGTTACGCAGTACCGCAGGCGGACGGTTGTTGTCCACCATCACGCGGTCGACGTAATCATGTCCGGGCAGATAGAGTTGGTCTGAGGGTATGGTCATGCAACGATGCTGTAAGAGGCTGTCGGCGTCTTTGCCAAGCAACTGCGCAATATCAGTCATAGTTATGCTCCCGTAAGTTCCGAATGCGTCGGAATGTGGATTGTCCTGACCCGCGTTTTGCGGGCAGCCATAAGTCTGGTACCGACCGACCATTTTTTCCATCTTTCGGGGATTTTTCAGCGCTATCTGCTGGCACGATTCACTGACGATAAAGTGTTAAGACGGTCAAGGTTTCACCTCAAAGGTATTTAAAAGGTATTATTAAGTGGTACTGTCATGACGTACCTTACCTGTCATGAAGGATTTAAAGATGAAAACTACAGTGAAACTGTCGTTCATGATGTTCGTTGAATGGTTTATCTGGGGAGCCTGGTTTGTTCCGCTCTGGCTCTGGTTGAGTAAAAGTGGTTTTACCGCCGGTGAGATTGGCTGGTCTTATGCCTGTACGGCGATCGCCGCAATTCTGTCGCCAATCCTCGTGGGCTCGCTGACCGACCGTTTCTTCTCGGCGCAAAAAGTGCTGGCAGTACTGATGTTCGCCGGTGCGGTACTGATGTATTTTGCCGCTCAGCAGACGACGTTCGGTGGATTCTTCCCGCTGCTGCTGGCCTATTCGCTCACCTATATGCCAACCATTGCGCTGACCAACAGCATCGCGTTTGCTAACGTGCCGGACGTGGAGCGTGACTTCCCGCGCATCCGCGTAATGGGCACCATCGGCTGGATTGCCTCTGGTCTCGCCTGTGGATTCCTGCCACAGATGCTGGGCTATAATGACATCTCGCCAACCAACATCCCGCTGCTGGTGACGGCGGCCAGCTCTGCGCTGCTGGGTGTGTTTGCCTTCTTTCTGCCGGATACCCCGCCGAAAAGCACCGGCAAGATGGACGTCAAAGTCATGCTGGGCCTGGATGCGCTGATCCTGCTGCGTGATAAAAACTTCCTCGTCTTTTTCTTCTGCTCGTTCCTTTTCGCGATGCCACTGGCGTTCTATTACATCTTCGCCAATGGGTATCTGACCGAAGTGGGGATGAAAAACGCCACCGGCTGGATGACCCTCGGTCAGTTCTCCGAAATCTTCTTTATGCTGGCGCTGCCTTTCTTTACGAAACGCTTTGGTATTAAGAAGGTATTGCTACTTGGTCTTATCACCGCGGCGATCCGCTACGGCTTTTTCATCTACGGCAGCGCAGACGAATATTTCACCTATGCCCTCCTGTTCCTCGGTATTTTGCTGCACGGCGTGAGCTATGACTTCTATTACGTGACGGCGTACATCTACGTCGATAAAAAAGCGCCAGTGCATATGCGTACCGCCGCACAGGGGTTGATTACGCTCTGCTGTCAGGGCTTCGGCAGCCTGCTGGGCTACCGTCTCGGCGGCGTGATGATGGAAAAAATGTTTGCTTATCCGGAGCCGGTCAATGGCCTGACCTTCAACTGGGCGGGCATGTGGACATTCGGGGCGGTGATGATCGCCGTGATAGCCCTACTATTCATGATTTTCTTTCGCGAATCGGACAAAGAAATTACCGCTATTGAGGTTCGCGAGACTGCGTTGACACAAGGGGAAGTAAAATGAAAGCAGAACGTATTCTCGGTGCTCTTTACGGGCAGGCGTTAGGGGATGCGATGGGTATGCCGTCAGAACTGTGGCCAAGAACCCGCGTCAAAGCACACTTTGGCTGGATTGACCGCTTTCTGCCGGGCCCAAAAGAAAATAATGCGGCCTGTTATTTTGGCCGCGCAGAATTTACCGACGATACCTCAATGGCGCTCTGTCTGGCGGATGCTCTGCTGGAACGCGACGGCGAGATCGACCCGGACCTGATTGGACGGAACATTCTCGACTGGGCGTTGCGCTTTGACGCCTTCAATAAAAACGTTCTCGGGCCGACGTCGAAAATCGCCCTGAACGCGATTCGCGACGGGAAACCGGTAGCAGAACTGGAGAATAACGGCGTCACCAACGGCGCGGCCATGCGCGTATCGCCATTGGGATGCCTGCTGCCCGCCCGCGATCTGGATGCGTTTATTGAGGATATCGCGCTGGCCTCCAGCCCGACGCACAAATCCGATCTGGCTATCGCCGGTGCGGTGGTGGTGGCATGGGCGATTTCACGGGCGATTGAGGGTGATTCCTGGGCCGCAATTGTTGACTCGCTTCCCGCCATCGCCCTGCACGCCCAGCAAAAGCGCATTACTACGTTCAGCGCATCGCTTTGTGCGCGTCTGGAGATGGCGCTGAAAATTGTGCGCAATGCTGACGGAGCCGAAGCGGCCAGCGAACAGTTGTATCAGGTGATTGGCGCCGGAACCAGCACGATCGAATCGGTGGCCTGCGCCATCGCGATGGTCGAACTGGCGCAAACGGATCCCAATCGCTGCGCCATTTTGTGTGCCAACCTCGGCGGCGATACCGATACCATTGGAGCAATGGCAACGGCCATTTGCGGCGCGTTGCAGGGTATAGGTGCCATCAACCCGGTATGGAAACAAGAGCTGGATACGGTCAATCAGCTCGATTTCAACCGCTATGCGACGGCGCTTGCTCGTCTGCGCCAACGTCGGGAGGCGTCATGAACACTTCACGTTTAGCCGAACTGTTGCCGGGGTTAACGACCCGCCATCCGGTCACGGTTATCGGCGCGGCGGTCATCGATGTCATCGCTGATGCCTATGCCCTGCCCTGGCGCGGGTGTGACATTGAACTCAAACAGCAAGGCGTTAACGTCGGCGGCTGCGCGCTGAACATCGCCGTGGCGCTGAAACGGCTGGGTATTGATGCCGGTAACGCCCTGCCGCTGGGCCAGGGCGTATGGGCCGAGATCATTCGTAACCGGATGGCGAAAGAAGGGTTACACAGCCTCATCGAGACCACACAAGGTGACAACGGCTGGTGCCTTGCGCTGGTCGAACCGGATGGCGAGCGCACGTTTATGTCATTCAGCGGCGTGGAGAACCAGTGGAATACCGACTGGCTGGCCCAGCTCACCATCCCACCTGACAGCCTGATTTATCTTTCGGGCTATCAACTCTCCTCACCCTGCGGCGAGCTGTTGGTGCAGTGGCTGGAAGGGCTGGATCGCGTTATGCCGTTTATCGATTTTGGCCCGCGCATTGGCGATATTCCTGATGCACTGATGTCACGCATTCTGGCTTGTCGCCCTCTGGTGTCGCTCAATCGTCAGGAAGCCGAAATCGCGGCGGAGCGGTTTGGTCTCAGCCAGGATGTGGAAGACTTAGGTGCGCAATGGGTGAAGCAATTTTCTGCGCCGTTAATCGTGCGCCATGACAAAGAAGGCGCCTGGTACTTCAGCGCGCAATCTTCCGGATGCGTCCCCGCCTTCCCGACAACGGTCGTTGACACGATTGGCGCCGGTGACAGCCACGCGGGCGGCATGTTGTCCGGGCTGGCGTCGGGCTGGTCGCTGGCGGATGCCGTGCTGCTCGGCAACGCCGTGGCATCGTGGGTGGTAGGACATCGCGGCGGTGACTGTGCGCCGTTTCGCGAGGCGTTACTCCTCGCACACAAAGACGTATAAATCGCTTCGGCAGTAGCTGATGCTGTACTCGATGGGCCGCTGCTGTTGGTCAAGCGCTACCTGTTTGATCACCAGCACCGGCACTTTGCTGTCCATCTGGATATGCGACTGGAATTCAGCATCCGGCATCTTTGCACTCACCCGTGAGCGCGTGCGCTGGGGATGGATATGCTGGCTGCGGAAATAGTCGTACAGCGATATGCCAATTTCATCGGCATCATGAATAAGATGCGCGGGTACCCACGACTCCTCGATAGAAACTGCGTCCTCATCAACGTAGCGGATGCGCTTAAGCAGAAACACATCGCTGCCGGCGGCAATCGCCAGCTGTTGCGCCACCTCTTCCGGACACTTAACCACCCGTTTGTTGACCCATAAGGTGTCCGGTTTTTTCCCGCGCAGCACCACCTGTTGAGAAAACCCACGCGCCTCTTTCAGCGAATATTCAAAGATGTTGTTGATCTGCGTGCCGTAGCCGCGAGCACGCGTCACCACGCCTTCTTCTTCCAGCGCCTGCATCGCTTTGCGCACCGTGATGCGCGAAACGCCCGTTAACTGACTGAGATCGCGTTCGCCAGGCAAAATGTTGCCATGCGCAATCACACCACTCCGCACGGCATTTTTCACCGTTTCGGCAAACTTGATATACAGCGGGGTATTATCCACCGCTGAAATACGTTCGTTCAGTTGCGCGATAAGTTGAGTATGCGCTTGTTCCATGAGTCTTTTTCCTGACAGCCAGTCTGCTGCCAGTATATACGCTACCAATACGCGTGGAAATGATGAACCGGCCCGATGCCGTGTCCAACCTCCAGTGTGTCAGCCTGCGCGAGCGCCGCCGACAGCCAGACTTTCGCCTCCTGCACTGTCCCGGCCCAGTCAGCATGCCGTGGACGCAGCGCGGCCAGCGCCGCAGAGAGCGTACATCCGGTGCCGTGCGTGTTTTTGGTCATCACCCGCGGTGCGGTAAAGCGCTGTTCACCGGTCACTGTAAAGAGCCAGTCAGGACTTTGTTCATCGTCCAGATGACCGCCTTTCATCAACACTGCGCCACAGCCCATCGCCAGCAACGCCCGCCCCTGTTCCAGCATCTCTTGTTCTGTTCGTGCGTGCGGGCAATCCAGCAGCGCTGCCGCTTCGGGCAGATTAGGCGTAATGAGTGAAACCTGTGGCAACAGTCGCCTGCGCAATGTCTCAACGGCGGAAGTCGACAATAACGGATCGCCACTTTTCGCCAGCATGACTGTGTCGAGTACGACATTCTGCACCTGATGGCGTTCCAGTCGCTCCGCCACCGCCTCAACGATATCGGTTTCCGCCAGCATACCGATTTTGGTGGTATCGATGCGCACATCGCTGAACACCGAATCGAGCTGCGCGGCGACAAAATCCGGTTCAATGCGATACACCGACTGCACGCCGCGTGTATTCTGCGCCACCAGCGCGGTAATTACCGCACAGCCGTAAGTGCCGAGCGCCGAGAAGGTTTTCAGATCGGCCTGAATACCGGCGCCGCCGCTGGGATCGGTACCGGCAATGGTCAGTGCGTTAATCCGCTTCATGCTGCGACCTCCGCATCCAGGGTGTAGAGCGCATCAAGAAACGCCGGAACAAAACTGCCGGGTCCGTGACAGATTTTGCTGGCGTGCTGTCCTGCCAGTTTCATCCATCCACAGGCGGACGCGATGTTTTCGATCCGGTTTCCGGGTAGCGCGCAGCTGGCGGCGACCACGGCAGAAAGCGCACAGCCAGTGCCCACGACTTTCGTCATCAGCGGATCGCCGCCGGTGACGCTCAGAGTGCGCTCGCCGTCGGTGATGTAATCCACTTCGCCGGTGACTACCACAACAGCGTCGGTGTGGCGTGCCAGAATCTGCGCCGCCGGCAGAGCCGTTGCAACCGGGTCGGTAGCATCCACTCCACGCCCCCCAGCGCTTTCACCGGCTAACGCCAGGATCTCAGAGGCGTTACCGCGAATGGCAGCCGGTGTTAAGGCAAGGAGTTCTAGGCAGAAACGGCGACGGTATTCAAGCGCGCCTACGGCAACCGGGTCCAGTGTCCATGGAGTTTTGGCGCTGTTTGCCTGCTCAACCGCCGCCCGCATTGCATGTGCACGCGGTTGTGTCAACGTGCCGACGTTGATGAGCAACGCGCTGGCAAGGGCTGCAAACTGGCGAGCTTCTTCGGGCTCAATCACCATCGCCGGAGAAGCCCCCAGCGCTAGTAGCGTATTGGCGGTAAAACTCTGCACGACGTCATTGGTCATACAATGTGTTAACGGAGAAAGGGTACGAAAATCTTGTAAGGTACGAACCGCATGTTCGCGGCTGTGCAGGTCAGGCTGCATGGTTACGCTCCTGCCCGCGCGAAGAAGGGACACGAGCAGTGTCTGACTTCCCTACGCTGGCATTATCCAGATCAGGTGGTACGGGTATTTCTCAGCCCTTCGTGAAAAGGGGCACCCCGAGTCATTAACGAAATTTTTCTGCGTGACGGTCAGGTCACTCGCGTGATGATACCCTCACTGCCCCGATTTGTAACCCTTTCGCTACTCTGCATTTACCTGTTCAGCCTGAACATCAATAGTGAAAGCCGCCACCCGCACGGCGGCAATATCCTCTTATACCGCGTCAACCATTGGTTGGGCATGAGCAACGGCTTGTTGTGCCTGCGCAATATCAGAAGCATCTGCGGAAAAGGACGTTAGCGGAATAAGCGCTAACAGATAATTTCTCATTTCGCCCACCCCAAAAACTGTCTCTGTTCGTTCAGCACGGCTAACCGTCCGTTGGTGTACACGACAAAATAGTGCAACCCTTGTTGATAGACTGTCGCTTTTTCCTCTTTCTCGATAACCGCAGCATGAGCTCCATCAATATCAAGCCCGGTGCTCACCTTTTTAATTTCCATGCCTTCAAAGTGATATATGTTTTTTTTCTTTGCCGCCTGAGCGTGTTGCTTTACCGCTTCACGTGCATTCACATACGCGTTTTGCTCCGCGTTATTGATAATCATCTGTTGATTAGACTGTTCTACCTGATAGCAGACATCACGACTGACGCCTTTGGCTTCACAGCGCGCCAGGCGCTGCTCTTCCGACACACAGCCGGACAGAATACTGACAACCAAAAGCGAAAATACCGCCTTTTTTATAGTTAACTGTTTCATCACTGCCATCACCATCATTAATTAACAAAATAATATCACCCTGCAAAAGCAGCGTGTTTTTATATCACTATTTAGTGCGCAGAATATTTAGGCCGCTTTCATATGTCAATATAATTTAGGGAAATTAAGATCAAATAACTTAGAGAATGCATGACACCAGGATAAATCCGAAGAAAATAGTTATTCCCCGCCTTCAAATTTGCAATTAATTAACGTAACAAATACAAAAGACTAATGTCATCAAAACGATGATTCTTAATTGCTATTCAGCGGGTTTTCCATGATCTTTATCAATATTGAAAATTCAGAAACAATCCATAGTTTTATTTCAATCTGTTTATATGTTGACATTAATTAATTGTTATAGCTAGACAATTCTCAACAACATCGTCTGTAATACGTATTTAAAAATGAGCCTCCGGATAGTGAAGTTAATTATTTTTCATTTTTTCCTGCACACCCTTATCATCAGTGCGGGTTTTATTGCAGGCGTGATGTACGCTGAACGTCTGCATTTTTGCATATGGGGCTAATCCACTGTTAGCCTGTGTTCCGAAAGGCATCGCCTCTCTCCCCGTATTTGGCGATTTTCTTCTATAGTGCATGTCAGACTAATAAATTTTACATTTTTTACGAATTTTTCGGGAATCTAACAAACCCGCGCTTGTCAGTTATCATGAAGGCCGGGAAAGATACACGACTGATTTTGAGGGTCCTAACAGTGGAGAGCGTAGAAGTATGAACAATAAATTGGTGGTAGGCGCGCTGCTGCTCGCATCCAGCGCGGTCTGGGCCGCACCAGCTACAGCCGTCCCCGCGAAGGGGATTGATCAATATGAACTCAGTGGTTTCATCGCCGACTTTACCCACTTCAAGCCTGGCGATACGGTGCCAGAGATGTATCGCACTGACGAGTACACCATCAAACAGTGGAATCTGCGTAATTTACCTGCGCCAGATGCCGGGACACACTGGACCTACATGGGCGGTGCCTATGTGCTGATCAATGATGCTGACGGTAAAATTATTAAAGCTTACGACGGCGAGATTTTCTATCATCGTTGAGGTTCGCCCCCCTCGGGCTGAGGGGGAATCCAACGCTTATTTTATCGTTAAGGTCATCAGGATAACCCCGCACAGACGGTCAGATTTAAGAAGAACGCCCACGTTATTCAGTGGCTCTGCATAACTCAGATAGCGTTATTCAAATTAGATATTCACCACACCGATATAAAATCAATGCGGTGAATAGAAAGAATAAAACCGATTAGCCGAAATCAGACGGCGCGAAAGGCAATTTCGCCGGGGATGACTTCACCCTGCCAGTAAAGCTGTGCGGCAACACGTCCCGCCAGTTCGCGATACATTACGGTGAAATCACTGTCCGGACGGCTGACCACGGTTGGCGTCCCGCGATCGAGATCTTCACGCAGACTAATATGCAACGGCATTTGTCCCAACAGTTGCGTGTGATACTGCTCAGCCAGTTTTTGCGCGCCACCGGTACCAAAGATCGGCTCATGATGACCGCAGTTGCTGCAGATATGCATGCTCATGTTTTCGACAATGCCCAGCACCGGCACCTCGACTTTTTCGAACATGACAATGCCTTTTTTAGCGTCAATCAACGCAATATCCTGCGGCGTGGTCACCACAACGGCCCCCGTGACCGGGATGTTTTGTGCCAGCGTCAGCTGGATATCACCAGTACCCGGCGGCATGTCCAGCACGAGGTAATCCAGATCCGGCCACAGCGTCTCTTGTAGCATCTGCATCAGCGCTTTACTGGCCATCGGCCCACGCCACACCATCGCGTTATCATCAGTGACCAGATAACCGATGGAGTTCGTCGCCAGCCCGTGAGACATGATCGGTGCCATATGGGTACCATCCGGCGAGGTTGGGCGCTGGTTTTCCGCCCCCAGCATAGTTGGGATCGACGGACCATAAATGTCGGCGTCCAGAATCCCTACTTTCGCCCCTTCTGCCGCTAATGCCAGCGCCAGGTTTACCGCAGTCGACGATTTACCGACGCCGCCTTTGCCGGAGCTGACGGCGATAATGTTCTTCACGCCGTTCACGCCCGGCTGATTTTTCACGCGCTTCAGGGTGGCGATGTTGTGAGAAAGCTTCCAGTCGATCGCCTTCGCCCCGGTAATTCGCAGCAGATCAGCGCTACATTGCTCTTTTAACACCTCAAAGGCACTGTGCCAGACGAACGGCATGACCAGTTCAACGTGCAGCGTGTCATCCATCCAGGCGACGTGGTGTAACGCTTTAAGTGTCGTCAGGTTATGCTTCAGGGTGGGGTGCTGAAAATTGGCCAGCGTCCCGGCGACCATGGCGCGCAGGGTTTCTGGTGATTTGGCCTGGGATTGTGCGTTCATCCCGACTCCTTTTTGTTGTTCTGAAAAGGTCAATTGTAGTGAGGTAGTGTACTCCAGCGGTAACGATTATTCATTTGTGGTTTGATGCCCTTAATTCTTGGCGTAGTTATTCCCTTTCAGGTAACATCAGAACCCCCTTTCAACAGAGAAGAAGTAACATCTACTATGACTCAAGTCGCGAAGAAAATTCTGGTAACGTGCGCGCTGCCGTACGCCAACGGCTCAATCCACCTCGGCCATATGCTGGAGCACATCCAGGCTGATGTCTGGGTCCGTTACCAACGAATGCGCGGCCACGAGGTCAACTTCATCTGCGCCGACGACGCCCACGGCACGCCGATCATGCTGAAAGCACAGCAGCTTGGCATCACCCCGGAGCAGATGATTGGTGAAATGAGTCAGGAGCACCAGACGGATTTCGCCGGGTTCAACATTAGCTATGACAACTACCACTCCACGCACAGCGACGAGAACCGGGAGTTGTCTGAGCTCATCTATACCCGTCTGAAAGAGAACGGTTTTATTAAGAACCGCACCATTTCTCAGCTCTACGATCCGGAAAAAGGTATGTTCCTGCCGGATCGTTTTGTGAAAGGTACCTGCCCGAAATGTAAATCACCGGATCAGTATGGCGACAACTGCGAAGTGTGCGGCGCGACCTATAGCCCGACGGAGCTGATCGAGCCGAAGTCTGTGGTCTCTGGCGCGACGCCGGTGATGCGTGACTCCGAACACTTCTTCTTTGACCTGCCCTCTTTCAGCGAAATGCTACAGGCGTGGACCCGTAGCGGCGCGCTGCAGGAGCAGGTGGCGAACAAAATGCAGGAATGGTTTGAATCCGGCCTGCAGCAATGGGATATCTCCCGCGATGCCCCTTACTTTGGTTTTGAAATCCCGAATGCGCCGGGCAAATATTTCTATGTCTGGCTGGATGCGCCAATCGGCTACATGGGCTCTTTCAAAAATCTGTGCGATAAGCGCGGCGATACCGTCAGCTTCGACGAATACTGGAAGAAAGATTCTACTGCCGAACTGTATCACTTCATCGGCAAAGATATCGTCTATTTCCATAGCCTGTTCTGGCCTGCCATGCTGGAAGGCAGCAACTTCCGTAAACCGACGAACCTGTTCGTGCATGGTTATGTCACGGTCAACGGCGCGAAGATGTCCAAATCCCGCGGCACGTTTATTAAGGCCAGCACCTGGCTGAACCATTTTGATGCAGACAGCCTGCGTTACTACTACACTGCGAAGCTCTCTTCGCGCATTGATGATATCGACCTGAATCTGGAAGACTTCGTCCAGCGCGTAAACGCCGATATCGTCAACAAGGTGGTTAACCTCGCCTCCCGTAACGCTGGCTTTATCAACAAACGTTTCGATGGTGTACTGGCGGCTGAACTGGCTGACCCTGCGCTGTATAAAACCTTTACCGATGCAGCGGCTGTGATTGGCGAGGCGTGGGAAAGCCGTGAGTTCGGCAAAGCGATCCGTGAAATCATGGCGCTGGCGGATGTCGCGAACCGCTATGTTGATGAACAGGCGCCGTGGGTGGTGGCGAAACAGGAAGGTCGCGACGCCGATCTGCAGGCGATCTGCTCGATGGGCATCAACCTGTTCCGCGTGCTGATGACGTACCTGAAGCCGGTGCTGCCGACGCTGAGCGAGCGCGTTGAAGCATTCCTGCACACCGAACTGCGTTGGGATGCTATTGCGCAACCGCTTCTGGGCCATAAGGTCAATACTTTCAAAGCTCTGTATAACCGTATCGATATGAAGCAGGTGGAAGCGCTGGTGGAAGCCTCTAAAGAAGAGGTGAAAGCTATGGCAGCTCCGGTAACCGGCCCACTGGCGGACTTCCCGATTCAGGAAACCATTACCTTTGACGATTTCGCGAAAGTCGATCTGCGCGTAGCGTTGATTGAAAACGCTGAATTCGTTGATGGCTCCGATAAACTGCTGCGCCTGACGCTGGATTTGGGTGGCGAGAAGCGTAACGTCTTCTCCGGCATTCGCTCTGCTTATCCGGACCCGCAGGTGCTGATTGGTCGTCATACGGTCATGGTGGCAAACCTGGCGCCGCGTAAAATGCGCTTTGGCATCTCAGAAGGGATGGTGATGGCCGCAGGTCCTGGCGGGACAGACATCTTCCTGCTGACCCCGGATGAAGGCGCAAAGCCTGGACACCAGGTTAAATAAGCCTCTCTAAAGCGCCGCTCTCACGGCGCTTTTTCTTTTGCGTCATATTAATCCAGGCAATAACTCGCATGATTTCAGATTTTTCAATGATCATTATCAGACATATTCAGTAGCCATTTTCCCCTCTCCTGCCTCATTTCTGGTATACATACCCTGCAAGGTTTATTTTTGAGCAGCAGACGTTTAATAAAATGGAGTTTTACATGAAAGCATTAAATACGTTTTTTTCGGTCGTTTTTGCGTCAGTTCTCGTTTTCTCTCTGGCAGGATGTGGCGACAAGGAAGAAAGCAAAACATTCAAAGCGGACGTCAATGGCACTGAGATCGTAATGACCTATACCTACAAGGGTGACAAAGTCATTAAGCAGACCTCAGAGAACAAAATCAACTACGCCTCTATCGGGGTAAAAACCAAAGAAGATGCGGCGAAAATCCTCGATCCGATCAGCGAAAAATATCAAAACATTCCTGGCGTGGAAGAAAAGCTGACCTATAAGGATGGCTACGCGGAAGAAACCGTTTCTGTTGACATGGAAAAAGTTGACTTTAAAAAGCTGCAGGGCGTGATGGGTACGCAATTCTCGGGTGACCCAAGCAACGGCATTAGCATGAAACAGAGCCAGAAAATGCTGGAAACCGCTGGCTTTAAAGAAGTGAAATAATCAAACGACGACGACCTGGCATCCAGCCGGGTCGTCGCTTTCTATCAGCCTTTATTGCCGTGCAGACGCGCCGTCAATCCGCGCAGGAAATAACGCATAAACTGATCACCACACTCGCGGTAGTTTTTATGATCCGGAGAACGCATCATGGCGGTGATTTCCGGCATTGAAACGCGAACGTTCTGCTGGGTCATAATCGCCTGAATATCATCCGTTTTCAGTGAAAAAGCGATACGCAGCTTTTTCAGCACCGTATTGTTGTTCACCCGACGCTCAAGCGCCAGTTCAGGCGCTGACTCATCTTTGCCACGCTTCTCGTAAATCAGGCCGTTCAGGAATCCGGAGAGGATAATATCCGGGCAGCGGACAAACCCCTCTTCATCTTCCCTGGTCATCCAGGTGTCGAAACCCGCAGAGGTGGATTCCATGTCGGCCAGCGCAAGAATGCGCACCATGTCGTTATTATTGGCTTTCAGGGCGTAGCGCAGGCTACGAAGAATATCGTTACTTAGCATAGAGCCTTCAACTGTCGATAATGCAATGGCGCGCAGTGTATCAGTTTTACAGGCCAATCGCCTCTTTCAAACTTTTCAGATAGCGGCGACTGACCGGAACGGTTAACCCATTACGCAGTATCAGTTCCGCCTGACCGTTATCTTCCAGACGAATTTCCTGTAACTGAGCCATGTTAACCAGATATTGTCGATGACAGCGCAGCAATGGCGTGCGGCTTTCCAGCGTTCTGAGCGTCAATTCAGTAAAGCCTTCTTTGCCGTCGCTGCTGGTGACATAAACACCGCTCATGCGACTGCTGACGAAAGCGACATCATCCATTTGCAGCAGATAGATCCGGCTATGGCCGCTACAGGGGATAAACTTCAGCGACTGTTGGTTTTCCGGCAATACCGATACGTCCTGTTTGCTCCGCTCCTGGCGCAGGCGGCTAAGGGTTTTCTCCAGCCGCGCCTCTTCTATCGGTTTAAGCAGATAATCAAAAGCGTGTTCTTCAAAGGCTTTAATTGCGTATTCGTCAAAAGCGGTCAGAAAAACAATATACGGCCGATGCTCCGGGTCGAGCATACCCACCATTTCCAGCCCGCTGATACGCGGCATTTGAATATCCAGAAACAGCACGTCCGGATGCAGTCGATGCACCGCGCCAATCGCTTCTACGGCGTTGGCGCACTCGCCAACGATCTCGATATCACTTTGTTCCTGTAACAGGATCCGCAGATTTTCCCGCGCTAACGGTTCATCATCCACAATCAGCACTTTAATCATGCGTCTCCTCCAGGGGCAGTCGTAGGGTTATTCGGGTAAAGCAATCCGGTTCGCAGACGACGCTAATACCATAATCATCGCCAAACCGTTCACGCAGGCGTTTATCCACCAGATTCATGCCCAGACCGCTGACGTTCGCGGAGGGCTGATACAACCCGGCGTTATCTTCAATATCCAGCATCAAATACTGCCCTTCCTGACGGGCGGTGATGGACACCTCCCCCGTGCCCAACAGTTGCGATGTCCCATGCTTAATGGCGTTTTCGACTATGGGTTGCAGGGTGAAGGCTGGCAACTGTTGATGCGCCAGCGCATCCGGCACGTTTAAACTCACCTGCAACCGCGACTGGAATCGCGCTTTCTCAATTTGCAGATAGGCATTCACGTGCTCAATTTCGTCGGCCAGTGTGACGATCTCCGACGGGCGCTTTAAGTTCTTACGGAAAAAGGTAGAGAGATCCTGTACCAGTTGGCTCGCCTGTTCACTGTCGCGGCGCACCACCGCTTTGATGGTGTTGAGCGCATTAAACAGAAAATGCGGATTGACCTGCGCATGCAGCAGCTTAATTTCTGACTGCGTCAACATCGCTTTCTGACGTTCATATTGTCCAGCAAGGATCTGCGCAGAAAGTAGCTGCGCAATCCCCTCACCCAGCGTTCGGTTAATGGAACTGAACAACCGGTTTTTCGCTTCATAGAGTTTGATGGTGCCCATCACCCGTTGGTTTTCTCCGCGTAAGGGAATGACCAGCGTAGAACCGAGCTTGCACTGTGGATGCAGTGAGCAGCGATACGGCACTTCGTTGCCGTCAGCGTAAACCACCTCGCCCGTCTCGATGGCCCGCAGCGTGTAACCGGAGGAGATCGGCCTGCCCGGCAGGTGATGGTCGTCGCCAATCCCGGTAAAGGCTAACAGCCGCTCGCGGTCAGTGATTGCCACCGCGCCGATATCGAGTTCTTTGTACAGCACCTGCGCCACCTTCATGCTGTTCACTTCGTTGAATCCCTGGCGCAAGATCCCCTCGGTGGAGGCCGCCACTTTCAGCGCAGTAGCGGAAAACGCAGAGGTATATTTTTCAAACATCGCCCGCTTGTCGAGCAAAATACGCATAAACAGCGCCGCGCCGACGGTGTTGGTGACCATCATGGGAGCGGCGATATTGCTGACCAGTCGGTAAGCATCGTCAAACGGCCGGGCTATCAGCAAAATGATCAGCATCTGTACCATTTCGGCGACAAATGTGATCGCCCCGGCCGTCAGCGGATTAAAGACTTTATCCGTGCGTCCCCGCCGCGTCAGCACGCTGTGCACCAGGCCACCCAGCAATCCTTCCACGATAGTGGAGATCATACAACTGAGCGCCGTCATGCCGCCCATTGAGTAGCGGTGCAGACCCCCGGTCAGCCCCACCAGTCCACCCACGACCGGCCCGCCAAGCAGACCGCCCATCACCGCGCCAATTGCCCGTGTGTTGGCGATAGAGTCGTCAATATGCAGACCGAAATAGGTGCCGAGGATACAGAAAATGGAGAAGGTTACGTAGCACAGCAGTTTGTGCGGCAAACGAACGGTTACCTGCATCAATGGTATGAATAAACGAGTTTTACTCATCAGCCATGCGATAACCAAGAACACGCACATCTGCTGAAGCAGCAGCAACACCAGATTAAACTCGTACATACCTGCAGACCACACATCAACTAAAACCGCGTAACATACATCGACTCGCGGGATCTGTCTTTGAACTGTTGCATAAAATGAGAAATTAGTAAGGGATATCACACAAAAAGTACCGGTGTACTGATAAAACCACCCCTCACCTGAACAAAAAACAGACAAAACTACCTGGTTCGAAAAAGAGCGACTAAAGTTAGACTGGGACCTCGCGAGCAAGGATAAAATAATGGCGCTTTACACCATAGGTGAAGTGGCTTTGCTTTGTGATATTAACCCCGTTACGCTTCGCGCGTGGCAACGGCGTTATGGATTATTGAAACCCCAGCGTACCGACGGCGGGCATCGCCTGTTCAATGATTCGGATATCGACAGGATCCGCGAAATCAAGCACTGGATAGATAACGGGGTGCAGGTCAGCAAAGTCAAAATGCTGTTGAGCAATGAGAACGTAGACCTGCAAAACGGCTGGCGTGAACAACAGGAAATCCTGTTGCACTATCTGCAAAACAACAATCTGCACAACCTGCGGGTCTGGCTGAAAGAGCGTGGCCAGGATTTCCCCGCGCAAACGCTGACCACCCATCTTTTTCTTCCGCTACGTCGACGATTGCAGTGCCAACAGCCGACGCTACTGGCGCTACTGGGGATCCTTGATGGCGTACTGATCAATTACGTCGCCATTTGCCTCGCCTCAGCCAGAAAAAAACAGGGGAAAGATGCGCTGGTGGTGGGCTGGAATATTCACGATACCACGCGTTTGTGGCTGGAAGGCTGGGTCGCCAGTCAGCAGGGATGGCGGGTTGACGTTCTGGCCCATTCGCTGAGCCAGTTTCGCCCGGACCTGTTCGAAGGGCGCACCTTACTGGTGTGGTGCGGTGAAAATCAGACATCGGCGCAGCAACAGCAACTGAATGCCTGGCGTGCGGAAGGGCACGATATTTACCCGCTTGGCATTTAATGATTCATTAACAGCTACGCTTCTC
The DNA here is from genome assembly GCF_013890155.1 of Citrobacter sp. RHB20-C16. Lineage (NCBI taxonomy): Bacteria > Pseudomonadati > Pseudomonadota > Gammaproteobacteria > Enterobacterales > Enterobacteriaceae > Citrobacter > Citrobacter sp. RHB20-C16. The sequence continues at coordinate 3,104,501 of NZ_CP057630.1, forward strand.
TGTATAATCTCTGGGTTAACATAAGGAGAACATCATGAGCATAGCGAAAATCGGTGTCATCACCCTCTTTTTACTCATGGCCATTGGCGGTATTGGCGGCGTGATGCTTGCAGGCTATACCTTCATTTTGCGTGCCGGCTAAGGTGCTGCACTAACCGTTCGAACAGGCGGTCTACGATGATCGCCGCCAGCGCAACCAGCAGCGCCCCCTGAATGACATACGCCGTATTGAACCCGCTCAGACCAATGATAATCGGTGTACCGAGCGTGCTGGCACCTACCGTCGACGCGATAGTCGCGGTGCCAATATTGATAATCACCGACGTTCGCACACCTGCCAGAATCACCGGTGCCGCCAGCGGCAGCTCAACCTTGCGTAACTGTTGTCCCTGACTCATCCCCATGCCACTGGCAATGCTGCACACACTTTCCGGGATCGATCCTATCCCCGCCAGCGTCGCCTGGAGGATGGGTAACACGCCGTACAGAATCAACGCAATAATGGCCGGTTGCTGACCAAACCCCATCACCGGCACCGCAATCGCCAATACCGCGACGGGCGGGAAGGTTTGTCCAACGGCGGCAATGGTCTCCACCAACGGACGAAACTCTCTTCCCCATGGTCGGGTCACCACAATCCCGGCGCCGACACCAATCACCACAGCAAACAGGCTCGACACGGCCACCAGCCAGAAATGGGCCAGCGCCAGCGCGAGAAAGCTCTCCTGCTGATAGACCGGACGTGGAAGTTCGGGAAACAGGCTGGCGAAAATCGCCTGACTGTGCGGTAAACCTGCCAGCATCAGCAGGAAAAGTGCGATCAGCCAGAGCAGCGGGTCACGCAGTCGTTTCATGCGTCAGCGTCTCCGATAGCAGATCGCGAAAATGCAGCGTCCCGCAAACCATGCCCTGCCGGTTGACCACCGGTAACACATCGCGGCCGTGCGCGACAAACGCTGAAAGCGCATCGCGCAGCGTCATCGCTTCCGTCAGCGCCTCTCCGTCAATGCGCTCATCCCTGCGAACATAGTCCGCCACGGTGCGCAGTGACAGCAGTCGCACCCCCAGTTCACTGCGACCGAAAAACTGTTGCACAAAATCATTCGTCGGGGCCGTCAGCATCGCCAACGGTGTCCCTTGCTGGACTATCTCGCCGCCGTCCATCAGCACCAGATGCTCCGCCAGTCGCAGCGCTTCATCAATGTCGTGCGTCACCAGCACAATGGTTCGCCCCAGCAAACGGTGGATGCGGGTCATCTCTTGCTGCAACGCCCCACGCGTGACCGGATCCAGCGCGCCAAACGGTTCATCCATTAACAGCACCTGCGGATCGGCGGCCAGCGCCCGCGCCACGCCCACGCGCTGCTGCTGCCCACCGGAAAGCTGGTGCGGATAGCGCTCGCGCAATCCCTCTTCCAGCCCGAGCAGCGCCATTAATTCTGCCACCCGCTCATCAATTTTTCTGCGCGGCCACTTCAGCAGTTGCGGCACGGTGGCGATGTTCTGCGCCACCGTCCAGTGCGGAAACAGGCCAATCGACTGAATCGCGTAGCCCATCCGTCGGCGCAGTTCCAGCACCGGCAGACTGCGGATTTCTTCGCCTGCAAAGCGGATCCTGCCGCTGTCATGCTCCACCAGTCGGTTAATCATTTTCAGGGTCGTGGATTTCCCCGAGCCCGAGGTACCAATCAGTACTGAGAAACTGCCTTCCTGAATGTGCAGGTTCAGGTTGCTAACCGCGTTGTGCTCACCAAAGGCTTTATTTACGTGGCTAAATTCAATCATGGTGGGTTACCTTCAGCAGAGCGATCCCTAAATCAAACAGCGCATCAATCAGTACCGCCAGCGCGATAACCGGGATCACCCCCAGCAGCACCAGATCCACGGCACTGCTGAGCAGTCCCTGAAACACCAGCGCGCCAAAACCGCCAGCGCCAATCAGCGCCGCGATGACGGCCATCCCGACGGTCTGTACCATCACCACCCGCAAACTACGTAAAAAGACCGGCAACGCCAGCGGCAACTGCACGTGAAGGAAACGCTGAGCGGTGCTCATGCCCATCGCGCGTGCGCTTTCCAGAACATCACGGGGAACCTGATTCAGCCCGGCCACCACGCCACGAACCAGCGGCAGAAGCGCATACAGCACCAGCGCGATCAACGCCGGGGTCAAACCGGTTCCCGACACGCCCACCGTGGCAAGCCAGGGGAACGATTTTACCAGTCCGGCAAGCGGCGCAATCAACAAGCCAAACAGGGCAACGGAAGGAACGGTCTGGATCACATTGAGGACGGTAAACACCGGTCCCTGGCGGGACGGGAAAAAATAACATCCGATACCGAGGGGAATGCCAATCACCAGCGCGGGCAATACGGTACCTGACAACAGCGTCAAATGTTGAGCCAGTGCATCATCAAAGACATCCTGGCGGTTAGCGTACTCTTTGAGTAACGAGAGATCGTCGAACGTTCCCGTCAACAGGAGTAGGACGGGAACAATCGCTATCTGCGTATGTAACACCCAGCGCCAGAGAGGTTGCCCGGTGATCCGTCGGATGGCATCGCTGCAGGCGAGCAATCCGAGCGCAAGCCCCAGCCACAGACCGCTTCCCACACTGGTTCGCGCCAGCGGTGTCCCGGTTTCAGCCAGATACGTCGCCGCCTTGCCGACGCTCCACAACATCAGGATCACCAGCAGTTGCGCCACCACCAGCGTGCACACGGCCCCCTTTCTTCCCGGCACAAAGCACAAGGTCAACATGGCGCAACCCGCGCCGGTGAGCATCGACACCGAACCTGGCCAGAGCATCCAGAGCTGGCGTCCCTCTCCCGATACCAGGCGATTCGGCGCATAGTTCACAAACGGCAGCGCGACAGCAGCGGCTGAAAGAATAACCAGCAGCAACAGTACGCGCTGAATACTGACTTTTGACACGTCACCCAACCTTTTTCAGTCCGTTTACTTCACCCATCCCTTTTGTTTCAGATAGTCCGCCGCCACTTTTTTGGCGTCCAACCCTTCAACGGCAATGCTGGCATTAAGTTGTTGCAACGTTTTTTCATCGAGGCTGGCAAACACCGGTTGCAGCCATTCCGCCATCTGCGGGTATTCCTTCAGTACCGCCTCACGCACCACAGGCGCTGGCGCATAAATGGGCTGAACGCCTTTAGGATCGCTTAAGGTCTGTAGCCCCAGCGCGGCGACCGGACCATCCGTACCGTAGGCCATCGCGGCATTGACGCCGGACGTTTGCTGCGCGGCCGCTTTGATGGTCACGGCGGTGTCACCCCCTGCCAGCGACAGCAACTGATCCTGACTGAGTTTGAAATCGTAGGCTTTTTCGAAAGCGGGCAGCGCGTCTGCGCGCTCGATAAATTCAGCGGAGGCGGCCAGTTTGAAAGTACCGCCCTCTTTCAGATAACGCCCGAGATCGGCCAGTGAGGTGAGTTTATTTTTTTCGGCGACATCGCTGCGCACCGCGATAGTCCAGGTATTATTGGCTGGCGCCGGCGTTAACCAGACCAGCTTGTTTTGCTCCGCATCGAGTTTTTTGACTTTCTCAAAGCCAGCTTGTACGTTTTTCCACGCCGGATCGTTTTCATCTTTGAAAAAGAACGCGCCGTTACCGGTATATTCAGGGTAGATATCCAGTTCGCCTGAGGTGATCGCGCCGCGCACGACCGGCGTGGTGCCCAACTGGACTTTATTGACCGTTTTGACGCCGTGGCTTTCCAGCACCTGCAAAATGATGTTGCCGAGCAGCGCGCCTTCGGTGTCAATTTTCGAACCGACCTTTACCGGCGACGCCGCCTGCAAGGGTAAGCTCACTGCCGCTAACAGCGCCAGCGAACCGGCCCAAATCTTTGAGATTGTCATGAAGCTTTCCTCATCTTTTTGCCGACTTTTTCAGCGACTTGAGGGGAAAGCATAGTCGAAAAGTATTCGGTTAACCCGACATTTCCGTATTTTCACGGGACCAACAAGGGGGAACCCATTGGTCAGTTCCCCCTGTAACCGTTACAGCAATTCAAACGACCCCTGCTTCACGCGGGCAGAATCGACGCCGATAAAGACGTTGAACTTGCCGGGTTCGGCATCGAACTTCATCTGCTGATTCCAGAACTTCAACGCATTGATATCAATCGGGAAACTAACGGCTTGCGTTTCACCAGGTTTCAGGTTCACTTTCTTAAAGCCTTTCAGCTCTTTCACCGGGCGGCTCAGGGAAGCCGTGACGTCCTGCACATACAGCTGGATCACCGTCTCACCTTCACGCTTACCGGTGTTGGTCACCTTCACACTTGCCGTCACGCTGCCGTCGCGTTTCAGGGTTGGCGCAGAGAGCGTCACGTCAGAAACGTCAAACGTGGTGTAACTCAGACCATAACCAAATGGATAGAGCGGACCGTTCGCTTCGTCAAAGTAGCGAGAGGTGTATTTGTTCGGCTTGTCGGCGTTATACGGACGACCGGTGTTGAGGTGGCTGTAATAGGTCGGGATCTGCCCTACCGAACGCGGGAAAGACATGGGCAGTTTGCCCGACGGGTTGTAGTCGCCAAACAGGACGTCGGCGATCGCGTTGCCGCCTTCTGTACCGGCAAACCAGGTTTCCAGAATCGCATCGGCCTGTTGATCTTCTTTCACCAACGCCAGCGGACGACCGTTCATTAGCACCAGCACCAGCGGTTTGCCGGTCGCTTTCAGGGCCGCAATCAGATCGCGCTGGCTCTGTGGCAGCGTGATATCCGTACGGCTTGACGCTTCATGTGCCATGCCCTGCGCCTCACCCACTACGGCGACAACTACGTCAGACTGCTTCGCCGCCTTGACGGCTTCATCAATCATCTCCTGAGGTGAACGTGGATCCACCTTCACCGCCTCTTCGTACTGATTGAGGAAGGTGACAATGTCTTTATCGTTAGTGACGTTGGCCCCATGGGCGTACACCACTTTACCCTTTGTACCGAGAGCATTTTTAATACCGGTCAGCACCGTGATGGACTGATCGGCAACGCCTGCGGCGGACCAACTGCCCATCACGTCGCGTTTGCTGTCCGCCAGCGGGCCGACAACCGCAATCGTCCCCGATTTTTTCAGCGGCAGCGTGTCGAGGCGGTTTTTCAACAGCACCAGACTTTCACGCGCCACTTCACGCGCCTCTTTCCGGTGCAGACGGCTTTCGGCGTTGGTATCCACCGGATCAGACTCTTTTGCCCCCAGATGGCTGTACGGATCGTTAAACAGCCCCATGTCATATTTCACGTTGAGTACATGCCGCGCCGCGTCATCCAGCTCCGCCATCGTCACTTTGCCGGATTTGATCAGCCCTGGCAGATATTTGCTGTAATACTCGTCGCTCATACTCATGTTAATGCCGGACTTGAGCGCCACGCGGACGGCATCTTCCGGGTCGGAGGCGGTGCCGTGTTTAATCAGCTCTTTGATAGCACCATGGTCAGAAACGGTAATGCCTTTGAAGCCCCACTTGTCGCGCAGAATGTCTTTCAGCAGCCAGGCATCAGAGGTCGCTGGCGTGCCGTTCAATGAGTTCAGCGCCACCATCACCGCGCCGCTGCCTGCATCCAGCCCGGCTTTGTACGGCGGCATGTAGTCGTTAAACAGGCGCTGCGGGCTCATGTCGACGGTGTTGTACTCTTTACCGCCCTCCACGGCGCCGTAGGCGGCGAAGTGCTTAACGCTGGTCATCACCGAATAGCGATCCGCTGGGCTTTTGCCCTGCATCGCTTCCACCATCGTTTTTCCCATGATGGAGGTCAGATACGTATCTTCGCCAAAGCCTTCCGAGGCGCGTCCCCAGCGCGGATCGCGGGAGACATCGACCATCGGCGCCCAGGTCATGTTCAGGCCGTCGTCGGCGGCTTCATACGCCGAGATGCGTCCGACGGTTTTCACCGCGTCGAGGTTAAAAGAGGACGCCAGTCCGAGGCTAATCGGGAAGACGGTACGCTGGCCGTGCAATACGTCGTAGGCAAAAAAGAGAGGGATTTTCAGGCGGCTCAGTTCCATCACCTGATCCTGCATTTTGCGGATATCCTGACGGGTAACGGTGTTAAAAATTGCCCCCACCTGGCCGTCTTTGATCATCTCGCGGATCGCTTCTTTCGGGTTATCCGGACCGACGCTGATTAAACGCAACTGACCAATCTTTTCATCGACAGTCATTTTCGTCAGCAACTGGGTGACAAACGCGTCCCGCGCTTCCGGCGTCAGCGGATGGTTTCCGAACAGCTCCTCCGCCAGCGCGGGTTGCAATGCCAGACTAACTGCGACACCTACAGAACATAGCCATTTCATGTTGATTCTCTCTTCCTCTAAAGCCCGACGTGGCAGCGAAAATATAGCAAAAACCACATTTTGCCATAAGCCTAAACGGCAGCGCGGCAGAAAGCTAAGGTTATTCTCTTAATTTTCAACGCCGCCAATTCAAAGACAGCGTGAATGAGAAAGCGTATTGTCATACAAAGCGCTATGCTTGAACCTGATATTTTGTCCCACCACAAGGAGTGGAAAATGTCTTCCATTACAACAACTGATAATAAAACCTTCCTGAATGAGCTCGCCCGTCTGGTGGGACATTCACACCTGCTTACCGAACCGGCTAAAACCGCCCGCTATCGCAAGGGCTTCCGTTCCGGTCAGGGCGACGCCCTGGCGGTGGTCTTTCCCGGATCGCTGCTGGAACTCTGGCGCGTACTGAACGCCTGCGTCAACGCCGATAAAATTATCCTGATGCAGGCCGCCAATACCGGCCTGACCGAAGGTTCCACGCCGAACGGCAATGACTATGACCGCGAGATTGTGATTATCAGCACCCTGCGCCTCGACAAACTGCACGTGTTGGGCAAAGGCGAGCAGGTATTGGCGTATCCAGGTACCACGCTGTACTCACTGGAAAAAGCGCTGAAACCCCTGGGGCGTGAACCGCACTCGGTGATTGGCTCATCATGTATCGGCGCGTCGGTCATTGGTGGGATCTGTAATAACTCCGGTGGCTCGCTGGTGCAAAGAGGCCCAGCGTATACCGAAATGTCCCTGTTTGCCCGCATTGATGAAAACGGCAAGCTGCAACTGGTTAACCATTTGGGGATCGATCTGGGGCAAACGCCGGAGCAGATCCTGAGTCAATTGGACGATGAGCGGATCAAAGAGGAAAATGTCCGCCACGACGGGCGTCATGCGCATGACCACGACTACGTCACCCGCGTCAGAGACATTGATGCCGACACCCCCGCGCGCTATAACGCTGACCCGGAGCGCCTGTTCGAGTCCTCCGGCTGCGCCGGGAAACTGGCGGTCTTCGCCGTGCGTCTCGACACCTTTGAAGCGGAAAAAAACCAGCAGGTATTTTACATTGGCACCAACCAACCCGAGGTGCTGACAGCGCTCCGTCGCCATATTCTGTCGACGTTCGACAATCTGCCGGTCGCGGGTGAATACATGCACCGCGATATCTACGACATTGCTGAACAATACGGCAAAGACACCTTCCTGATGATTGACAAGCTCGGCACCGACAAAATGCCGTTCTTCTTCACGCTGAAGGGCCGCACCGATGCGATGCTGGAAAAGGTGAAATTCTTCCGTCCGCACTTTACCGACCGCGCGATGCAAAAGTTTGGTCACCTGTTCCCGAGTCATCTGCCGCCGCGCATGAAAAGCTGGCGCGATAAATATGAACATCATCTGCTGTTAAAAATGGCGGGCGATGGCGTCGCTGAAGCGCAAAACTGGCTCACGGAATTTTTTAAAACCGCAGAAGGCGACTTCTTTGCCTGCACGCCGGAAGAAGGCAGCAAGGCCTTCCTGCACCGCTTTGCAGCCGCTGGCGCAGCGATTCGCTACCAGGCGGTTCATGCCGATGAGGTGGAGGATATTCTGGCGCTGGATATCGCCCTGCGCCGCAATGACACCGAATGGTATGAACATTTGCCGGCGGAAATCGACAGCCAACTGGTACATAAACTCTATTACGGTCACTTTATGTGCTATGTCTTCCACCAGGATTACATCGTGAAGAAAGGCGTGGATGCTCACGCGTTGAAAGAGCAAATGCTGGAACTGCTGCAACAGCGCGGTGCGCAATATCCGGCAGAGCATAACGTCGGGCATCTGTATGAAGCACCGCCCGCGCTGACCCGTTTTTATCGCGAAAATGACCCGACCAACAGTATGAATCCCGGAATAGGCAAGACCAGTAAGCAGAAATTCTGGAAAGTCCCCTCTTCTGATTAACTCCAGTAAACTGCTTAATGGCGCAGGCTGGATTTGCACGAAATATCGTGCAAAAGTAAGCAGATGTACCGGAGTCGTGAGGACTCCGGTTTTCTTCGCAAAGGTGAGAACCATGTCTGTTGCCGATACGCTTTCTGATAACGATATTGCGGTGCGCGACGCGCTGCCCGACGACGTAGAGGCGATCTCCTCGTTATATGCGTGGCATGTGTTGAATGGCCGCGCCTCTTTTGAAGAAACGCCTCCGACGATCGATGAGATGCGCCGACGTATGCGTACGGTCGCGCAGTATGGTCTGCCGTGGCTGGTGGCGCTCTATCGCGGCGTGGTTGTCGGTTATTGCTACGCCACACAATATCGCCCGCGCCCGGCCTATCGCTATACCCTGGAAGAGTCGATTTATGTCGATGCCAGCATGACCGGACGCGGCATTGGCAGCCTGCTGATGCAGACGTTAATCACCCGCTGCGAGGAAGGGCCATGGCGGCAGATGGTGGCGGTGATTGGCGACGGGCATAACAATCCCGGGTCGCTACGGTTGCATAAAAAACACGGTTTCGAGATTGCCGGACAATTGCGTAGCGTCGGGTATAAGAAAGGAGACTGGCGGGATACGTTGATTATGCAGCGCCCACTCAACGAAGGTGACTGGACGCTGCCAGAGTAATTAATCGTTTTGCGCGGTCTGCTCACCCGCATTGCCGCCCGCTGCAGCCATCTGTGCGGCTTTTTGCTTTTTATAGCTCAATGCCGCCGCCGGAACCGGCATCACTTTCCCGGTTTCGATCCACGTGCGTAAACGACTGGCATCGGCAAAATGGGTGTACTTGCCGAATGCATCCATTACCACCAGCGCCACCGGTTTATTGTTGATTACCGTGCGCATCACCAGGCAATGCCCTGCGGCGTTGGTGAAACCAGTTTTAGTGAGCTGAATATTCCAGTTGTCGCGATACACCAGATGGTTGGTATTGCGAAACGGCAGCGTATACGCCGGGTTGGCGAAGGTCGCCATATCTTCACGCGTGGTGCTCAGTTGCCCAATCAGCGGATACTGCTTGCTGGCGATCAGCAGTTTGGTGAGATCGCGCGCGGTCGACACGTTGTGAATCGACAAACCGGTTGGTTCCACAAAATGCGTCCGGGTCATGCCCAGCGCTTTTGCCTTCGCGTTCATCGCCTTAATAAAGGCGTTATAGCCGCCCGGATAATGGTGCGCCAGGCTTGCTGCGGCCCGGTTTTCCGAGGACATCAGCGCCAGCAGTAACATATCTTTACGGCTGATTTCACTGTTCAGCCGCACGCGAGAGTAGATCCCTTTCATCTCTGGCGTCTGGCTGATATCCACTTTCAGTTTTTCGTTCAGCGGCAGCCGTGCATCAAGCACCACCATCGCCGTCATTAATTTGGTTATCGACGCAATCGGACGCACCAGGTCCGGATGGTTCGAATAGATCACCTTATTGGTGTTCAGATCCACGATCATCGCGCTACCGGAGGCAATCTCAGGTTGAGACGCCGCGGCAGCCGCCGCCGTTTTTGCCAGCGCTTGCGGCGCATAAGGCACAGCCAGCATCAGCGCCAGGCTCAGTATGGAAACTCGGAATTTCAGCATGATGAGATTTCAGAAAATGATTCACGCGTGATGACACGCACCGCCGAAGTCAGGATGGCTCAGGCTAGCAGAGGAATCATAGCGAGCTAATGACCTTGCCGCCAGAAGAGAATCGTCAGGAAAGGCTGCGTTGCTGGCTTTTGCACCAGCAACGCAGCACGATAATCAGAACAAGCGATAGCCGTATCCCCAGAGGATGACGGTCAGCGCCAGCAGCACTTCCAGTACCAGTACGCCGATAGCCAGGGTTGAACTGGAGAAGCTCAGCCCTTCGTCCTTATTGATATTCAGGAATGTCGGAATGCCTACATAGAGCAGATAGCCGGTATAGAACAACGCTACCGTCCCGACAAATGCGCAAAGCCACACCAGCGGATACAGCGCCACCAGACCGCTAAGAAACAGCGGCGTCGCCACATAACCGGCAAACACCATACAGTGCGTCAAAGACGGACGCTGCGGATAACTCCGCGCCATCCACCAGATCACGCGCCCCATGATCGCCACGCCCGCCAGCATCACGGCATAGAACAGAACAGCCAGCACCAGGCCCGTAAACAGAGAAAGCTTCAGGACAGTGCCGTCGCCAAAATTCCAGCCGATTTGCGTCGTACCAATGAAGGCACAAATGACCGGGATGGCCGCCATCAAAAGCACATGGTGGGTGTAGTGATGCGAAACCGTTTCGTTCTCGCTGTTGATCACCTGCATTTCACGATTGGGATGAGAAAACAGCCCCCAGACATGGTTCATACCGCCCCCTTGTTGTCAGCTGTGAACCTAACACTTCAAGTATAATTCAGCTTTGCGATTATTTATTGTACAGATAAAGAAATGCCGCCGCGCCTGATGGCCCTTTTTGAGCATCACGAATTCAGAGGGTGTATGCTTACCATTGTGGAGGTCATACATACGTATGGATATAAACAGTCTTATTGCGCAATACGGTTATGCCGCGCTGGTGGTTGGAAGTCTGGCGGAAGGCGAAACCATTACTCTGCTGGGGGGCGTGGCGGCGCATCAGGGATTACTCAAGTTCCCCCTCGTGGTCGTGGCCGTGGCCTTAGGCGGCATGATAGGCGATCAGTTACTTTATCTGCTGGGACGCCGCTTTGGTGGCAGGATCCTGCGCCGCTTTGCTCGTCATCGTGACAAAATTCGTCAGGCGCAGAAGATGATCCAGCGTCGCCCGTATCTGTTCGTGATCGGCACCCGATTTATGTACGGGTTTCGCGTGATTGGCCCGCTGTTGATTGGCGCCAGCCATCTGCCGCCAAAGATTTTTTTACCGCTGAATATCCTTGGCGCGCTGGTCTGGGCGCTGATCTTCACCACCCTGGGTTATGCAGGAGGTGAAGTGGTCGCGCCATGGTTGCATCATCTCGATCAGCATCTCAAACATTGGATCTGGCTGATTCTGGCAGTGGTGCTGGTGATCGGCGTTCGCTGGTGGCTGAAACGCCGCAGCCGTAAACAGGTGGGGTAAGCGGGTTATTCCGGCCTGAACTGGGGATTGGCCAGCATAAATCCCCCATCCACAATAAACGATTGCCCGGTGGTATAACCCGCCTCTTCCGAGCACAGCCAGGCGACCAGACTGGCGATTTCCCGCGTCGACCCAGGTCTTCCCAGCGGGATTGACGGCTCGGTTCCCGGCTTAACGTCACTGTCATCCATATCATTCATCGGCGTGGCTATCGCCCCAGGCGCCACAGCGTTAACCAGAATGTTATGGCGGACCAGCTCAAGCGCCATGGCTTTGGTGAGTCCGCCGAGAGCATGTTTCGCCGCCGTGTAGGCGCTGGCCTCAGGTAACGGGGTATGTTCGTGCACCGAGGTAATATTGATAATGCGCCCCCCCTGTCCCTGCTTCACCATCTGGCGGGCCGCCAACTGTGAGCAGAGAAACGCCCCATCGACATCGACCGTAAATATCTGCCGCCAGTCGTCAAAGGAGGTCTCCAGGAATGCGGATTTGCTCATCGTTCCCGCGTTATTGACCAGCACATCGATCCGGCCAAAGCGCGCAATCAGATGTTCCAGCGCCTGTGCACCCTGCGGCAGCTGGCTCAGGTCCAGTTGAAGGGTCTCCGCCCGGACGCCATGACTTTCCACCTCACGGGCGGTATCACGCGCTCCCTGCTCGTCTGAATGCCAGGTGATGCCGATATCAAATCCCGCTTTCGCTAACTGAAGGGCGCACGCCTTGCCAATACCTGAATCGGAAGCCGTCACGATTGCTGCTTTTGCCATATCATCCTCCGGTTGCAACAGAACTGAGCCTTAAGTATAGAAACTCTCTTCGAAGCAACCGAAATAATCAGGAATGATGGTAACCGCCGCCGAGCGCGCTGGTAAGCTGGATGGAGGCATCCAGCCACTGCCCCTGCAAAATCAGTCCGTTACTCTGCTCGCGCAGCGCGGGAATTCTGGCCTTGCTAACGAGAGAGCCTGCGATAATCCCGGCGTTATAGCGCGCCTGCGCCAGGCTGACCACTCGATCGGCGTCATGTTCAATCTGCTGCTGATGCTGATTTTTCTGCATCAGCGTCGCCACCTGACTGGCCGTGCGCGCCACGTCATTTACCGCATCAACGACGGCTTTGTTATAACTGGCGATCGACAAATTGTTCTGCGCCTGAGCGATATCAAGGTTGGCATTCAGTCTGCCACTGTCGAAGATCGGCAGCGTCAGGCCTGCGGTCACGCCCATCTGCTGGGCGGAACTGCGGAACAGATCGCTCAGATGCAGCGCATCCTGTTGCAAAAAGGCCATCAGATTGACGTCGGGGTAGAATGCTGCCTTCGCCGCCTCCACGCTGCTCATTGACGATTCGATCACCCAGTGCGCCGCCTGTAAATCCGCTCTGCGCGCCAGTAAGGAGTAGCCCAGTTGCGTCGGTAACTGGCTTTCCACTTTTGGCAGGCTCACCGGATGCAGCTTCAGCGCCGCCGACTGCGTGTTGGTCAGCGCGCTCAGACGCGCCTCAATCACCTTCATCTTCCCGGCAACCTCATTCAACTGCTGCTGGGTTTTACTGTCATCGATATCCGTTTCCACGCCTTCTACCGAAGAGGTGATGCCGTTATTGTACAACTGGCGATCGCTAGCAATGATGTTACGCTGTTCCCGTTCAATTTGAGTCAGCAGTTTGCTCAGCGCCGCCTCGGTCTGCCATTCCCAGTAAAGCCGCGTCACGCCGCTGGCTAACAGTTGACGGGTTTGCTCACGCTCGGCTTCCCGCGCTTTCACCGCCCCGATGCGCGCGGTCACTTCCGCGCGGTTCTTGCCCCATAAATCGAGATCCCAACCGGCCGTCAGGCCAAACGTACCGTTGGTGTACCACGGCCCCGTCGTGCCTGCGGCCGGATCGTTCAGGGCAAACGGCCCCATGATGCCTTCCGCGGACATTTTCTGCCGTTCGGCATTGGCGGAGAAATCGACCTGCGGCCCGTCCTGGGCTTCAACGGCTTTAGCCTGCGCTTCGGCCAGTCTGATTCGCTGTTCCGCCACCTGCATATCCGGAGAACGGGAAAGTGCGTTCTTCACTAACTCGTTCAACTGTGCGTCATGATAATCCTGCCACCACTGGCTTCCGGGCCACCCGTTCTTCAACGCTGACGGCAGCGCCGAATCTACGTGAGAAGCGGGAAGTTGTTGAGTCAGCGTCTGTTGAGTGTCATGCATGTGAGCACATCCCGCGAGCAGAATAACCAGCGGAAAGCCCGCTTTCAGCGCGTGAAAAGAGTAACGAGTCATTAAAATATTCTGATAAGAAAAGGTGCGCGGAGCTTACCCGTTGTTGTGCGCGCTTTTTTAGTTACGCGTGGCATAACATCTTCAGCAATGAAAAGTCACACCTGGCAAAATATATCCAAGCAGAATATATGCAGCTCAATAATATTAAATTTCAATCGACTGGATCGCGCGGGCAATATCCGGTGAATTATTTAAGGCGCGAATCGACTGGAAAACGTCCGTGGCTTCTTCATATTCTTTTCGCAAATAGCCCAGCCATTGTTTAATACGCGCGACATGATATAAACCGGTGTCGCCCTGTTTTTCCAGACGGGTATACTTTTTCAGCAGTTCGACAACCTGCGGCCATGGCATTCGCGACTCGTTATACTTCACCACCCGGCTGAGGTTGGGAATGTTTAATGCCCCGCGGCCAATCATCACCGCGTCACAGCCACTGACGGCCAGGCATTCCTGGGCGCTTTGCCAGTCCCAGATTTCACCATTGGCAACCACCGGAATAGACAGTCGCTCGCGAATTTCGCCAATCGCTTGCCAGTTGATATGTTCCGCCTTATAGCCCTGCTCTTTGGTGCGCCCGTGTACAACCAGTTCACTCGCCCCGGCCTGCTGGACGGCATCTGCAATCTCAAACTTTTTGTCGCCGCTGTCCCAGCCCAGACGCACTTTCACCGTCACCGGCAGATGCGCCGGCACCGCTTCACGCATCGCTTTCGCGCCTTGATAGATGAGTTCCGGGTCCTTCAGCAGCGTCGCACCGCCGCCGCTGCCGTTGACCATTTTTGACGGACACCCGCAGTTAAGATCAACACCGTAAGAACCGAGTTCCACGGCGCGGGCGGCATTTTCCGCCAGCCACTGGGGATACTGCCCTAACAGTTGCACGCGCACTAAGGTGCCGGATGGGGTCCGGCTACCGTTGAGCAGTTCGGGACAGAGTCGATGAAAGACTTTTACTGGCAAGAGTTGATCCACCACGCGCACAAATTCGGTGATGCAAAGATCGTAGTCATTCACTTCCGTCAGAAGTTCGCGCACCAGTGAATCAAGTACGCCTTCCATCGGCGCCAGTAAAACACGCATATCGTTATCCGCAAAAAAAAGAGGCGCTATCATAGCGCCTCTGTGCGATGAGCAAAACCTTTTGCCGGATGACGGCGCAAAGCGCCTGTTTTCTCAGCGTGGCAGAAGACAGTTATCTTCTTTCCAGCCGTACAGCCATTCCATGCCGCGATAAAACTCCGCCTGCGATTTACCTTTCCACAACAGGTTTCGCACCTGACGCTCCACGCCTGCTGCGTGATACACGCGCCCCATTTCGCGCGTCGACCAGACGATGCGCGCCGTGCGTGGAATGCGTACCGACTCATACAGCGCAAAGGCTTTCGCCGCATCGCCATCGCACTGCTCCAGCGCTTTACCCAGCGTCACAGCATCTTCCAGCGCCATACAGGCACCCTGCGCCATGTACTGCGCCACCGGGTGCGCGGCATCGCCCACCAGCGTGATGCGCTCAGTGCCCCATTTCTCTACCGGTTCGCGATCGGCGGTTGACCAGCGACGCCAGGTCGTGGGTTTATCCAGCATCTGCCGCGGGCGCGGATGGATCCCGGCGAAATACGACAGCACCTCTTCCTTACTGCCGTCTTTCACGCCCCACTCCTCCTGCTGGCGGCTGTGGAAGGTGACGACCAGGTTGTACTGCTTGCCACCGCGCAGCGGGTAGTGCACGAGGTGGCAATGCGGCCCGGCCCAGAGCACTGGCGCGTTAATGCGCAGGTCTTCCGGCATGTCCGCACAGTCAATCACCGCACGGTAAACGACGTGTCCGGTCACGCGCGGCGAATCGCCCAGCAAACTCTGACGCACCACCGACTTCACGCCATCACAACCGACCAGAATATCAGCGGTCCAGCTATTCCCCTGCTCGTCGAACACCGTTACGTCGTCCGCCGTCTGGCGAATGTCGACCACATTGGTCGAGGTCCGGTACTCAACGTTTGGATGAGTCAGTACGGATTCCCAGACGGAAGCGTGAATATCGACCCGGTGGATGACCGCATACGGACCGCCGAAGTGGTCGCGAAAGGCCTGCCCGGTCTCGATGTGCACCACTTCTTCCGCGTTCACGGCATCCATCATGGTAATGTGGTCGGTAAACACCGCACGCTGACGCGCGACGTCGCCGACGCCGAGGCTGTCCAGCGCAGAGAAGGCGTTGGGACCGAGCTGAATGCCCGCGCCGATCTCACCAATTTCATGGGCTTTTTCCAGCAGCATCACTTTGATACCCTGACGCGCCAGCGAAAGCGCGGTGGCTGCCCCGCCAATTCCGCCGCCGACAATAATTGCGCTCGTCACTTTAGCCATTGTCATTCTCCTTCTCAGGCTGAGATTTTATCTTGTTGATTTTCCGGGGCGGCGGCGATGAACGCCGGGAGCTGTGTGCAGGCGTCATACACGGCTTTGCAGCGCGGATAGCCGCTCAGATCGCACCCCATTCTTAACGCATTCGCCCATTGCGGGACCAGACAGCAGTCGGCAAGCGTCGGTGCATTACCCACGCAGAAGTTCTGCGACTGACTCTGACGCAGTAGCTGCTCAACGGCGCTTAACCCCTGCTGGATCCAGTGCGCGTACCAGCGTTTTTTCTCTTCTTCACTGACCTTCAGTTCCTCGCTCAGATAGCGCAGCACCCGCAGGTTATTAACCGGATGAATATCGCAAGCGATGGCATAGACAATCTCCAGCACCTGCGTGCGCGCCGGATCGCTGACGGGCAGCAAGCGTGATTGCGGAAAATGCCGGTCCAGCCAGTCGATAATCGCCAGCGACTGGCCCAGCGCTTCGCCATCATCGGTTACCAGCGTTGGTACCAGCCCCACCGGATTCATCCGCCGGTAGGCCAGTTCATTTTGCTGCCCAATACGGATATTGACGCCCACCGTGTGGTAGTCGATGCCCTTTAATGCCAGCGCGATACGCACGCGGTACGACGCCGAACTGTTAAAAAAACTGTACAGCTTCATACATCACCTCAGACAATCTTCACAGCGATAGGCGTCAGTCCGTCCACGCCTCCGGTGATCACATCCCCTTTCACTACGGCACCCACGCCTTCCGGCGTGCCGGTGAAGATCAGGTCGCCCGGTTGCAGTTCGAAGAAGCCGGACAGATAGCTGATCGTTTCATTTACCGACCAGATCAGATGGCGAATGTCGCTGCGCTGATGATCGTCGCCATTCACCTGTAACCAGATGGGCGCAGAGGTGATATCCGCAATTTCATCCGCTTTATGCAGCGGCGCGATGGGCGCAGAGAGATCGAACGCTTTGCCGATTTCCCACGGACGGCCCATCTGACGCATCTCCATCTGGCGATCGCGGCGGGTCATGTCCAGTCCGGTGGCATAGCCCCAGATATACTCATGAGCGTTTTCTAACGGGATATCGCTGCCCTTTTTGCCGATGGCGACCACCAGCTCAATTTCATAGTGATAGTTATCCGTTTGCGCCGGGTATGGCAGTGCTAACGTTTCGCCTGCGGCAACCGGCACAATCGCATCGGCAGGCTTACAGAAAAAGAACGGCGGCTCTCGGTCCGGATCAAACCCCATTTCGCGGGCATGGGCGGCGTAGTTACGCCCCACGCAGTACACGCGACGGACGGGGAACTGCGCATCGCTGCCGACAACCGGGACAGTAACGGGGGCCTGTGGTGCAAATACATACTGAGTCATGGTTCTCTCCCAAATTAATAGCGGGCTTCGCGGAACAACCCGAGGGCTTCCTGTACCGGTCGGTCCGAAAAACTGAATAAAACGGTCTCATCGGTGGTTTTGAATGACACGCCGTGCCAGGTCGGAACCACAAAAATATCTTTGGCTGAGAAATGGAACGTCTCGTTGCCGACGGTGACAACACCCGCCCCTTCAACCACGTGATAAATGGTGCTGTCAGTGGTACGCGCCACCCGCGAGGTAAAGCCTTTTGGCAACAGTTGCAGGAACGTCCCCATCGATGGCATCGGGTAGCCGCCGGTCACCGGGTTGACATAGCGCATTTTGTAGCCATCCCACTCGTCGGCATCGCCCAGACGGGTCAGGTCTTGCAGCGCGTCGCGGCTGCGGTCATAGCGATAGTTGAAAATTGGCGATGAATTGCCTTTCTGATGGCGCAGCGGCAACATATTGGCGGCATAGCGCGGCAGATAGTCGCCCTCTTTGCGTGAAACCGGCTGCTGATCTTCCGGGTAATCCTCGGCAAAACCACAGCCCAGAATGTTAACCAGCGGCAGATCCAGACCGTCCAGCCAGACGACAGGCTCATCGCCAGGGTTACCGTGATCGTGCCATTGCCACTGCGGGGTCAGAATAAAATCGCCGGTGTGCATCTGGGTGCGTTCACCGTCCACGGCGGTAAATGCCCCTTTCCCTTCCACAATAAAGCGTAACGCCGACTGGTTATGACGATGGCTGGGAGCGACTTCGCCCGGCATGATGAGCTGCAGTCCCGCATAGAGCGTTGACGTAATAGAGGACTGACCGCGCAGCATCGGGTTTTCCAGTACCAGCACGCGACGAATCGCCTCTTTTGCGCCAATCAGGTTGCCGCTTTCCAGCAGCAGCGGACGAATTTCCTGGTAGTTCCAGTATGCTGGCGCACAGGTCGGATTCGGCGTTTGTGGAACCAGATGATGCAGCGATTCCCACAGCGGGGTC
The DNA here is from genome assembly GCF_013890155.1 of Citrobacter sp. RHB20-C16. Classification (NCBI taxonomy): domain Bacteria; kingdom Pseudomonadati; phylum Pseudomonadota; class Gammaproteobacteria; order Enterobacterales; family Enterobacteriaceae; genus Citrobacter; species Citrobacter sp. RHB20-C16. Next base: position 3,122,850 of record NZ_CP057630.1, read on the forward strand.
AGGTTCTGCCCCGAAATATGCTGGTAAAACTGCTGACGGCTGTTTTTAACATCCTGATTATGGTCTGACATAGGGATTCTCCTTATTCGTTCACGACGCTTGCGTGCGGCATAGCATCAGGGACAGAGGCTGACTGGCGGACAACTACCGTAAGTACGGCTAACATCACCGCGCTAATGGCCGCCGGAACAGCGATAATGAAAAACAAGGTGTCGAAAGAGAAATTCATCGCCATCATCACGCCGCCGGAAAGCGAACCGACAATCGCTCCGCAGCGCCCCACCGCGTTGGACCAGCTCACGCCCGTCGCCCGACTCTGGGTGGGATAGAGCGTGGCGGTTAAGGCATTGAGGCCCACCTGCGATCCGCTGATACCTACCCCGGTACCGAAAATCGCCAGCGCCATCAGCCATAAACCGTTTTCGCTCAGGCCAATCATGACAATGCATACCGCTCCCAGCGCGTAGCTCGTAGCCAGCACCCGGAAGGGATTGTGTTTATCCATCAGCACGCCCAATGCCAGCGCGCCGAGCGTACCGCCAATCTGGAACGCCGCCGTCACCCAGGAAGCCTGCTGCAGGTCAATCCCACGATGGTTCAACAGCGTCGGCATCCAGCTCGACAGCAGATAGATGATTAACAGACTCATGAAGAACACCACCCATAACATCAGGGTAATGGGCAACTGACGGCCAACAAACAGCTGACGAATGCTGCCTTTGGCTATCGCCGCCGCCTCCTGGAGGTAAAACTGGGTATTGTCGTAACGTTCGCCGGTGATCGCGCTGACCGTTCTGGCGATGGTTGCCTGCGGCAACTGGCGACGGACCTGCCAGCGTGGAGATTCCGGCAGGACCGCGAGCAGGACGAAGAACAGCATCAGCGGTAACACGCCGCCGAGGACCAGGATCCCGTGCCAGCCAATAACCGGCACCAGCTGCGCGCTGACAATTCCGCCCATCGCTGAACCGAGCGTAAAGCCACAGAACATCAGGGTGACCAGCGCACCGCGGCGGCGGGCGGGCAAGTATTCAGAGGTCATGGTGATGGTGTTGGGCATGGCACCGCCGAGGCCCAGACCGGTCAGAAAGCGCAGGATAACCAGCGTTTGCAAATCCGGCGAAAAGGCGGAGATCAGGCTCAGCGCACCAAACAACGCCACGCAGAGCTCAATCACCCGTTTGCGACCGAAACGGTCAGACAGCGGTCCGCAAAGTAAGGCGCCGGCGGTAAGTCCTAACAGACCTGCGCCAAACAGCGGAGCGAGGTCTCCGGCAGTTAACTGCCAGTGGGTACGAATATCGGGTGCAATAAAGCCAATGGCTGCGGTATCAAAACCATCAAGCATGACCACCAGAAAGCAGCAGATGATCACCCGCCACTGTGTCTTGCTGACAGGAGCAGCATCGATCAGGGCTTGTAGTTCACGTCGTTGAGTCATAGTGAATGCCTCGGTGCAGGTAGGGACAGATGTTGTTTTGTTTTTGGTATGTTACGAGTTTGTAGACTGGGCGATAAAATGTACAATGGCATTTCATGCAGAGACATAACCTGGAGGTTATCGCTGATGGCAAACTGGGCGCAAAAACTGAAGCTGCACCATCTGCAAATGCTGGTGGCGCTGGGCGAACAAGGGAATCTCACGCACGTTGCACGAATGATGAATATCACCCAGCCCGCGCTGTCGAAATGGCTGTCACAGCTCGAAGATGAGATGGGGATCACGCTCTTTGAACGTCACAGTAAAGGCCTGCGCCCATCGGAAGGCGGCAAGTTGCTGCTGCAACACGCCCAGCGCTTAATCAATGACATGGAGCGTTCACAGTATGAAATGGCACGCTTTAAAGAAGGCGGGCTGGTAGGGAGCCTGAAGATTGGCTGCTCGCCAGTGGCGACCGACTGTGTGTCGCAGGCGATCCTTAATCTGCTCGTGGAGATGCCGACGCTGCACCTTAACATTGAAGAAAAGGTCATGACGCCGCTGCTGCACGACCTGCTTGCCGGTTCCGTGGATGTCGTGGTCGGCCGCGTCGGTGGGCGGGCACTGCAGCTTCCGCTCAATTATCAGGTGCTGTATACCGAACCCGTTTGCTTTGTCGCCCGTCCCCACCATCCATTAGCGAAGTTTGACACCCTGAGCTGGGCCGATCTAGCGCACTGGCGCTGGATCGTCTGGCCGACGGGAACGCCTATCCGCCTGAGTATTGATAACGCGCTGGTCGATAACGGAGTGATGTTGCCGGAGAACACCATCGAGTCGGCATCGATGAACGTCAGTACTAACCTGCTGCAAAGCAGCGATATGATCTCTATCCTTTCTTTACGGCTGGCGCAGCGCTATGCCAGCCAGGGACAGCTGGTGATCCTCAACCTACCGAAGATTGAACAAAAAGGCAGCGTGGGCGTGTTCTGGCGCAATAATGAGACGCCGTCCAGCGCGCTGAGTCGTTTTCTGCAACTGCTGGCACAAGTTTAGCATCACGTATTGGGGATATTGCCCAATGTTCCCGCTGTCTATGTTCAGTATGCTAAGAATTCATGATGTGATCGATAGCACGTTTTAAAGTTTAATTGTATGATGAATCCGTCGCTTCGAGGAATTTCAACATGAGCAAGACACTGAATATCATCTGGCAATACTTACGCGCTTTCGTGCTGATTTATGCCTGTCTGTATGCAGGCATTTTTATTGCGTCCCTGCTGCCTGTCGCCATTTCTGGCAGCATCATCGGGATGCTGATCCTGTTTGTGCTGCTGGCGCTGCAAATTATCCCGGCGAAATGGGTGAATCCTGGCTGCTATGTGCTGATTCGCTATATGGCGCTGTTATTTGTGCCGATTGGCGTCGGCGTGATGCAGTACTTCGATCTGCTGCGCGCGCAGTTTGGCCCGGTGGTGGTGTCGTGTGCGATCAGTACGCTGGTGGTGTTTCTGGTCGTGAGCTGGAGTTCACATCTGGTTCACGGTGAACGGAAAGTGGTGGGTCAGGAAGGATCTAAAGAATGATGTCGTCAATCTGGTGGTCTTTACCGCTGACGCTGGCGGTTTTTTTCGGTGCGCGCAAACTGGCGACACGGTTTAAATTTCCCTTACTGAATCCGCTGCTGGTGGCGATGGTGGTGATTATCCCGTTCCTCCTGCTGACCGGCATCTCCTACGACAGCTATTTTAAAGGTAGCGAAGTGCTGAATGACCTGCTGCAACCGGCGGTCGTGGCGCTGGCCTATCCACTGTATGAACAGCTGCATCAGATTCGCGCCCGCTGGAAGTCAATCATTACTATCTGTTTTGTTGGCAGCGTTGTGGCGATGGTGACCGGCACCACAGTGGCGCTGTTGATGGGCGCCACGCCTGAAATCGCCGCCTCCGTCTTACCGAAATCCGTCACTACGCCGATTGCGATGGCCGTGGGCGGCAGCATCGGCGGCATTCCGGCGGTCAGCGCCGTGTGCGTGATTTTCGTCGGTATACTCGGCGCCGTCTTTGGTCATACCCTGTTAAACGCCATGCGCATTAAAACCAAAGCCGCACGCGGACTGGCGATGGGCACCGCGTCCCACGCCCTCGGCACCGCCCGCTGTGCGGAGCTGGATTATCAGGAAGGCGCATTCAGTTCGCTGGCTCTGGTGATTTGCGGGATTATTACCTCGCTGATCGCCCCGTTCCTGTTTCCGGTTATTCTCGCGGTTGTGGGCTAAAATTTGCGATACGTCGCGCATTTTTAATTTATGTTTCATAAGTTGCATACACAATGAGAATTAGATCACACATATAGCCATAACAGGCCCGTACACTACGATCCCAATACATTGTTATGAGGCAACGCCATGCACCCACGTTTTCACACTGCGTTTAGCCAACTTGCGGACAACCTGCAATCCGCGCTGGCGCCCATTCTGGCAGATACGCATTTCCCCGCGTCGCTGACGGCTGAGCAGGTATCAATGCTTAAAAGCGCAACGGGACTGGACGAAGACGCACTGGCATTCGCGCTGCTGCCGCTGGCGGCGGCCTGCGCCTGTACGCCGTTGTCGAACTTTAACGTTGGCGCAATTGCGCGCGGCGTGAGCGGAACGTGGTATTTCGGCGCCAATATGGAATTCCTCGGCGCGACGATGCAACAAACGGTTCACGCTGAACAAAGCGCCATCAGCCACGCCTGGTTGCGCGGCGAGAAAGGTCTCGCCGCAATCACCGTTAACTACACCCCGTGCGGCCACTGCCGCCAGTTTATGAACGAACTGAACAGCGGGCTGGATCTGCGCATTCACCTGCCCGGTCGGGAACCGCATACGCTGCGCGACTATTTGCCGGATGCGTTTGGGCCGAAAGATCTCGACATCAAAACGCTACTGATGGACGAACAAGATCACGGTTTCGCCCCTCAGGGAGATGCGCTGACGCAAGCGGCCATTGCCGCCGCGAGCCGCAGTCATATGCCGTACAGCCAGTCACCGAGCGGTGTAGCGCTGGAGTGCAAAGATGGACGTATCTTTAGCGGAAGCTATGGCGAAAACGCCGCATTTAACCCGACCATCCCACCGCTACAGGGCGCGCTGATTATGTTGAATCTGAACGGCTATGGTTATGCCGATATTCAGCGTGCGGTGCTGGCGGAAAAAGCCGACGCGCCGCTGATCCAGTGGGATGCCACCGCCGCCACGCTGAAAGCGCTGGGCTGCAGCAACATCGATCGCGTACTTTTGGGCTAATTGTCTGAGGGCGTCCGCGCACAGGCCGGATAAGGCGTTTTCATCGCTATCCGGTCTAACCACCTGATGGCGCAACGTTTATCAGGCCTACGCTTGTTTCACGTATTGCTGAAAATCCCCCCAATCAGACTGCTGTTTCTTGCGCTTCGCCAGCGGGTACAGTAGCCTGATTGAAATTTCATCCAGTGACAGAGTTTTCTTCATGCTAAAGCGCGCCCTCTACAGCCTGTTGGTCCTGATCGGCTTGCTGCTGTTGATCGTGCTGGGCCTTGATCGCTGGATGAGCTGGAAAACTGCCCCCTATATTTACGATGAGCTTCAGGACCTGCCCTACCGCCAGGTTGGCGTGGTGCTCGGCACGGCCAAATATTATCGTACCGGGGTGATCAACCAGTATTATCGCTACCGTATTCAGGGTGCGCTGAACGCCTATAACAGCGGCAAAGTTAACTATCTGCTGCTCAGCGGCGACAACGCCCTGCAAAGCTATAACGAACCGATGACGATGCGCAAAGACCTGATTGCCGCTGGCGTCGATCCTGCCGATATTGTGTTAGATTACGCCGGATTCCGCACGCTCGATTCGATTGTCCGCACCCGTAAAGTCTTTGACACCAATGACTTCATCATCATTACCCAGCGTTTCCACTGCGAACGCGCGCTGTTTATCGCGTTGCATATGGGGATTCAGGCACAGTGCTACGCCGTGCCGTCGCCAAAAGATATGCTGACGGTTCGGGTACGCGAGTTTGGCGCACGTTTTGGCGCGCTGGCCGATCTGTATCTGTTTAAACGTGAACCCCGTTTCCTCGGCCCGTTAGTGCCAATTCCCTCCCTGCATCAGGTTCCCGACGATGCCCAGGGCTATCCGGCCGTAACACCGGAACAATTGCTTGAACTGCAAAAGAGACAAGGAAAATAAGCATGGAAGACAAAACGCTTTTTATCGTGATTGGCGTACTGATGATCGTCGCCTGGACCCTGCGGGAAGGTATTAAAGGGTTACGCTCTGGCGTCGTTGAGAAAACGGTCAAAGGTTCGCAAACGCCGCGCTTAATTCAGCGCGCAGCGGAACCTGGCGCTTACTGGAGCTATATTGGCGTCTACTTTGGCCTTTCGGTCGGCGCGCTGCTTGTCGGCATCTGGTTAGTTTTTATCAAATAAAAAAACCGGCGCAGAGCACGTCTGCACCGGTTTGATTCTGCCCTGAAGGGATTACTTCTTACGCGCGTATTTCAGTGAATCCAGTGCGACCGCAAAGATAATGATGCCGCCCTTGATGATGTACTGCCAGTACGGGTTAACGCCGATGTAGGTCAGACCGTAGTTGATGACGGTAAAGATGATCACACCGGTCACCACGCCGAACACCGTTCCCACCCCACCGCTAAACGACACGCCGCCGACCACGCACGCCGCGATCGCATCCAGTTCGTACATAAAGCCCAGGTTGTTGGTTGCCGAGCCGATACGCCCCGCTTCCAGCAGACCGCCGAAGGCATAGAACACACCGGACAGCGCATAGATCATCAGCAGGTTCAGCGCCACGTTCACGCCTGATACCTTAGCCGCTTCCGGGTTACCGCCGATGGCGAAAATGTTTTTACCGAAGCGGGTTTTATTCCACAGCACCCAGACAAACGCCACGGCGATTAGCGCATAGAACGTGATATACGACAGCCGGAAGCTGCCCAGTGCGATAAAGCCCTGCGCAAAGGTCGAGAAGCCGCTATCAAAGCCCGAAATCGGTGAAGCCCCCACGAAGTCGTAATACAGGGAGTTGATCCCGTAGACGATAATCATCGTGCCGAGCGTCGTAATAAACGGTGTTACGTTCAGGTAAGCAATGATAATCCCGTTCACCAGACCGATGACCGCGCCAATAGCACAGACGATCAGGATAACCAGCGCAATCGGCATGGTCGCCATTTCGGGGAACACTTTATTGGCGTTCTCCATCGACTGTAGCAACGTTGCCGCCACCACCGCCGCCAGACCCACCTGACGACCCGCTGACAGGTCTGTCCCCTGGGTGACAATCAGACCGGCGACGCCCAGTGCAATGATAATACGCACGGAAGACTGGGTCAGAATATTACTTAAGTTAAGCAGACTTAAGAACGTGGGATCCTGGAAAATAATAATGGCCAGCAAGACTAAAAGAACGACGTAAATACCGCCCTCTTTCAGATAAGTAAGAAAACTTTTCTTATTTAACGCACTCATGAGGAGCCCCTGATCTTAAAGGTGCAAAGACGCAAGACGCAGAATTTCGTTTTGCGTTGTCGTTTTTGTATCAACAATTCCAGAAACGAGGCCGTTGCTCATGACCAGAATACGATCCGTTATCCCTAACAATTCCGGCATTTCGGAGGAGATAATAATGATCCCCTTACCTTTTTTCGCCAGTTCCGCAATTAACTGATAAATTTCAAACTTCGCACCGACGTCGATCCCACGGGTGGGTTCGTCGAGCATTAAAATTTCCGGTTGCGTCAGCAGCCAGCGACCAATAACCACTTTCTGCTGGTTACCGCCTGAAAGCGAACCAATTTGCGTCTTGTGACCTGGCGTTTTTACCCGCATAGAGTCAATAACCCATTGGGTATCACTTTTCATTCGTGAGTTATCTAACAGACCCACTTTATTTTTGTAATTCTGAATATTGGAAATTAAGGAGTTAAAACCAATGTCCAGATAAGCATAAATCCCGGTAGAACGACGCTCTTCGGTGACCAGCGCGAAACCGTGGTTAATGGCTTCATTCGCACTGTGGTTATTAATCTTTTTGCCGTGCAGCGTAATGGTGCCCGATGATTTCTCACGGATACCAAACAGCGTTTCAACGATGTCAGTACGCTTAGCGCCGACCAGTCCTGCGATACCGAGGATCTCGCCTTTATGCAAATCAAAGGAAACATCCCGAATAGACGGCTGACGCAGCGAGGTCAGGTTGCGCACTTCAAGAATCACTTCCCCCGGATTGTTGGATTTATCCGGGAATCGCTGGTTCAAGGAACGGCCGACCATCATGGCGATGATCTTGTCCATATCCAGCCCTTCCAGCGGTTGCGTCGCAATCCACTGTCCGTCGCGCAACACGGTAATTTCATCACACAACTGGAAAATTTCTTCCATTTTGTGGGAGATGTAGACAATACCGCAACCGCGTTCTTTCAGCTTGCGAATAATGGTGAACAGATGGTTGACCTCTTTTTCGGTTAATGAAGAGGTCGGTTCATCCATAATCACAATTTTGGCGTTATACGAAAACGCTTTGGCAATTTCAATCATCTGCATTTGCGAGACGGACAATGTTCCGACGCGCGCACGCGGATCGATATCAATATCCAGCTCGTCAAAAATCGCTTTGGTATCGCGGTACATTTTATCCTGATCGACAAACATGCCTTTGGTGGGATAACGCCCCAGCCACATGTTGTCCATAACAGAACGTTGTAATACCAGGTTTAATTCCTGGTGTACCATTGAAATACCATTCTCCAGCGCTTCTTTGGCTGAATGAAAATCGATTTCTTTACCCTGAAATAATATGCTGCCAGAATCTTTTTGATAGATCCCAAAAAGACATTTTAATAGTGTCGACTTTCCTGCGCCATTCTCTCCCATTAATGCATGAATCGAATGTGGGCGGACTTTTAAATTAACATTATCAAGTGCCTTAACGCCGGGAAAAGACTTGTTGATGCCGCTCATTTCCAACAAGAATTCGCCTGACGGCTGAGTAGTTGTGCTGACCATAATTATACCTTGTTGGCCTCGCAGAGTGCGTGATGAAAGGGCGCGATAACATCGCGCCCCACAAACTTACTTCTTAGTGAACTCGGCCAGGTTATCTTTATCAACGCCTACGTAAGGAACGCGGACGATTTTATTTTCGATTTTCCACTCAGTGCCGTCAGCCGCCCCCTTGCCATCGGCAAGGTTTTTCGCCAGGTCAAAGGTCGCTTTTGCCTGGTTGTTCGCATCGTTCAGCACAGTACCGGCCAGTGCGCCGGATTTCACCAGTGCCAGCGCTTCTGGCAGCGCATCGACGCCAAATACCGGTACGCTGGTTTTGTTGTGTGCTTTCAGCGCTTCAACGGCGCCCATTGCCATCGCATCGTTGTTGGCGATAACCACTTCAATTTTGTTGGCGTTCGGACCGGAAAGCCACGCATCCATTTTGTCCTTCGCCATTGCGGTGTCCCACATGGCGGTATCTAACTGCAGCTGTTCGGTTTTGATGCCTTTGTCGTTCAGCTCTTTGATAACGTAAGTGGTACGCGCTTCAGCATCCGGATGACCCGGCTCGCCTTTCAGCAGCACGAACTGAATCTGACCGTCTTTGTTCAGATCCCAGCCCTGGTTTGCCGCCCAGTGTTTGGCAATCAGATCGCCCTGGATAATACCGGATTCTTTGGAGTCAGTACCGACGTAGTAAGCCTTGTCATAGCTGTCCAGGGCTTTACGGGAAGGTTCTTTGTTGAAGAAGACCACAGGCACATTCTGACCGCGCGCTTTTTCGATAACGGTGCCCGCAGCCGCCGGGTCAACCAGGTTGATGGCCAGCGCTTTCACGCCTTTTGCCAGCAGCACGTCGATCTGATCGTTTTGTTTGGACTGGTCGTTCTGCGAGTCGTTCATCAGCAGTTGCACATCTGGCGCCGTTTTCGCATCTGCTTCGATAGCCTTACGCACCACGGACATAAAGTTATCGTCATATTTGTAGATTGTCACACCGATGCGAGTATCCGCAGCGTGTGCAGCCGCGCCGAATAACATGCTTGCCATAACGGCAGAAAGGGTCAACACCTTCTTATTCATGGTAACTCCGGTTTTATTATGCAGGGTAGTACGTAAGATAAATGCCCGGCGGGACAAAACGTTAATGAAGTGTTATGTAAACGCCGAAGCTCATTTTAAAAAAATCTCTCTTCCTTGCCCGGTAACGCTCCAGAAATAGGCTTTAATTTCGCTTAAAGCGCTTTTACCTCGGTAAAAGTGATTACTCACAGTTACATCGTAGTTACAGTGCGACAAGCGGTGCCATCATAGCTATCACAATGTTAAGATACTGTGAATTTACTCACATATTGAAAGCGGTTACATCTGGCGAAATCATAAGTTAGTGATCGCCGCCGCATTCTGTCGTACAGCAACCGAATGACGCCGCACGAGGGTCGGCATAAAGCAGTGGGTCGCGGATAAATCCAGCGTTCCCGCAGCGCCCTGTAATGCGAGTTCTGTCGCCAGTTTTGCCATAGAAGCAATGGGATAGCGCACCGTTGTCAACTGGGGATCGGTGTAACGGGCGATGGGAATATCGTCGAAACCAATGATTGAAAGGTGTAAGGGAATGGAAATGCCGTTGTCCTTTAGCGCCGTCAGCGCGCCCGCGGCCATATTGTCGTTATAGGCAAACACGGCGCTTAGCTGCAGGTTGCGCCCCAGCAGCTCAACCATTGCCGCCTCACCGCCCTGCATATCCGGCGATCCGATGCCAATCCAGCTTTCAGGCGCCACAATGCCCTGCTCCTTAAGCGCACTGCTCCACCCTTCCCGGCGCATGACGTCATCTTCAATGCGGTGGCTGGAAGCCAGATAGCCAATCCGCTGATGACCATTATTCAATAACATACGGGTCGCCATTTTCGCGCCGCTGATATTGTCCAGGCACACGCAGCGGTGGGCGTAGCCAGGGACAATGCGGTTGATCAGCACCATACCGGGGATCTGATCCATAAACTCGCCCAGTTCCCGATCGCTTAACGCTTTTGAGTGAACGATCAGCGCGTTACAGCGCTGGCGGATCAACACCTCAATGGCATGACGCTCTTTTTCGGCTTCATGATAGCTGTTGCCGATCAGCACATATTTTTGATGCTGTTGAGCGACCAGATCTACCGCTTTCACCAGCGCGCCAAAAAACGCATCGGACACGTCCATCACCACCACGCCGATGGTTTCACTGACCTGCGTGGCCAGCGCCTGGGCATTGGCGTTTGGCCGGTAGCCCAGCAGCGTCACCGCCTTCATTACCGCCTCGCGCGTATCAGGACTGACCAGCGCGCTGTTATTTAACACGCGGGAAACCGTCGCTACCGATACGCCTGCCTGACGCGCCACATCACGAATGGTGATCATATTCACTACCCTGTCTGGAATTGCAGCCACTCGCTGCATAACTGGCGGCTATTTTGTCAGCGGAGGGAAAAGGACTACGTGAGTGCGGTCACAGCGATGAAAGCGCTTACATCCATTTTGTTAATGATTGTGATCCAGATCGTTATCTGGATGTACGGGACAATGACGTCCCTGACGCTCGCAGGGTTAATTGCCGCCAGAGCCACTCCATCGGGCCCTGAGGCAGGAATCGTAACCAGATCACGGAGAAAAGCAGGTTTGCCAGCCACACCGGGATGACAAACAGCAGCAGTTCCAGTCGGTCAAATTTCATAAATAAGCCGAATTGATAAAACAGCGTGGTGCAAATCACGGTTTGCAGCAGATAATTTGTCAGCGCCATTCGCCCGACACAGGCAATCGCATGAGCGATTTTGCTGCGGCTTAACTGCGGCCAGTAACCAAACATCAGCGCGGTATAGCCGAGCGTCTGAAATGGTGCGCTAAGCTCACGCGGAGCCTGTAACAAGAACGCGCACCAGCGATAGCTCCACTCCAGTTGCCACTGTACGACCACGGCAGGCAGGTTAATAAGTAGACCCACGGCGATCAGTAAAAAACCGCTGCGTCGGTAATGCGAAAGACGAAACTGCCCTTTCAGCCAGCCACTGCGCATCAGTGCCGCCCCGAGCAACATCATACCCGCCAGTTGCCAGCCGTACTGCGCGCCCAACGCCAGCAGGCTATTCGATAAGGCATCGACCCGATTACTGATGGCTTCCACGCCGCCATTCACCTTCCAGTATTGTTCATACAGCAACGCAGACGCATCCGGCGTCCAGGCGCGGTTTGTTTCACTGCCGGAGATCGCGCCAAGCAGCAGCAGAACGGCAATGCCGACCACATAGAGCATCACGCCGGTGTTAAACAGGCTTTTCACCGATGGTGCATCGCGCACCAGTCGCCAGCAGATCAGCCCCACCAGCCCATAGGCCAACAGAATATCGCCGTCCCAAAACAGCAAGGCATGAATAAAACCAAGGAGCACCAGCAGAGTCAGGCGGGACTGGATCCAGCGCTTACCGCGCGGCAGCAGCATTTGCAGGCCCGCGCCAAACAGCAGTGCAAACAAAGTGAGAAATTTTACCTGCGCGAACAGATCCAGAATGGCCCATGTCCAGGCATCTGAAGCCGTGATATTTCCGTACCAGGCGGGATTGAGGTAAGCCGCCTTTGGCAAACCAAAGGCGCTGATATTTAACAGCAGGATGCCAAGGATGGCGACGCCACGGACAAAATCCAGCGTGACATTACGCTCCATAGCTCCTGCCTTAATCAGTTGTGATGACGGACCGCGCGCAAAAATTCCTGACGCGTATTCTGGCTCGATTTAAACAGACCGCCAAGCGAGGTGGTGGTGGTTGCACTGGTGGCATCACGAATACCGCGTGCTTTCACGCAGTAATGCACCGCATCAATCGATACGGCCACGTTATTGGTTCCCAGCAGAGTTTGCAGCGCGGTCAGGATCTGTTGCGTCAGACGCTCCTGTACCTGCGGACGTTGGGCAAAGAACTGGACGATGCGGTTGATCTTCGACAAACCAATCACCGACTCTTTCGGGATATAGGCCACGGTGGCTTTACCATCAATGGTCACAAAATGGTGTTCACACGTGCTGGTGAGAGTGATGTCGCGTACGGTGACCATCTCATCGACTTTCATTTTGTTTTCAATGACGGTGATTTTCGGGAAATTGGCGTAATCCAGGCCTGAGAAAATCTCATCGACATACATTTTGGCGATGCGATGCGGGGTTTCCATCAGGCTGTCATCGCTCAGGTCGAGGTTCAGCAACTGCATGATCTCGGTCATATGGCCTGAGATAAGACGTTTGCGCGTTTCGTTATCCATCTCATGCACGGGCGGGCGCAGCGGCGTTTCCAGCCCTCGCGCTACCAGCGCTTCATGAACCAGGGCCGCTTCTTTACTGAGTGATGACATTTATTCTTCTCCTGCAGGTGTGGCGCCTCTGCCCTGCGTGGGGCAAAGTTTGTAGGCTGTTGACAGCCTGATTATTGTGCGTGAGGCCGCGCACATAATCCAGTATTCACAACGATAATTATTGAAATCGCCGTTGCCTTTCAAACCACGTTTCGTAAAAGGGGACGGGAAGGGTTACATCGACGTGTGCTCAATGATGAAGCAAGTCTGCGCGATGCGGAAGTGAAAGTTACTCACAGTGCCATGAATTATCTGTATTATGGGGAGTTTGCGAACACATTCAGGTTCAACATAACAAGGAGCCACGCATGGAAATGCTCGAAGAGCACCGCTGTTTTGAAGGCTGGCAGCAACGCTGGCGTCACGACTCCACCACGCTGAACTGTGCAATGACGTTCAGCATTTTTCTCCCTCCCCCTCGTGATACTACCCCTCCGCCGGTTCTGTACTGGCTGTCCGGGTTAACCTGTAATGATGAAAACTTTACCACTAAGGCCGGTGCGCAGCGTATCGCGGCTGAATTAGGCATCGTTTTAGTCATGCCGGATACCAGTCCGCGCGGTGAACAGGTCGCCAACGATGAGGGGTATGATCTTGGTCAGGGGGCCGGTTTTTATCTCAATGCGACGCAGCAACCCTGGGCTGCTCATTTCCGCATGTATGATTACGTGCGGGACGAACTCCCGTCGCTGATTCAGGCGCATTTTAACGTCAGCGATCGCTGCGCGATCAGTGGACATTCCATGGGCGGTCACGGTGCGCTGATCATGGCGTTGAAAAATCCAGGCAAATACACCAGCGTTTCTGCATTCGCCCCCATCGTTAACCCGTGCCGCGTCCCGTGGGGAGAAAAAGCGTTTCTCGCCTATCTCGGCGAGGATCGCGCCGCATGGGCGCAATGGGATAGCTGTGCGTTGATGTACGCCAGCCAGCCGGAAGACGCCATCCCGACGCTGATTGACCAGGGCGACAGCGATCAGTTTCTGGCCGATCAGCTCCAACCCGCGGTTCTGGCTGAAGCCGCACGCCAGACCGCATGGCCGATGACGCTGCGTATTCAGCCTGGTTACGATCATAGCTATTACTTTATTGCCTCATTCATTGAGGATCATCTGCGCTTCCATGCCGAACATTTGATGAAATAACCGCAGGAGGGCAATGCGCCCTCCTTCTTCTTCTCCACATCTCCATGATTTCTTCATTTTTTCCTCACATTTACGTTCCGCTATCTTATTGACTTAAAAGGTTTTTCCTTACAAACCAAACAAACGCAAATGATTTCAATTATCATTTGTGTTTACAAATATTCATTCTTTTGTACAATTTCCCCCGCTTCTTTACCGCTAAGAGTTCTTAAAAGACAAACACATACAGTTGTCATGGCCTTTTACATGGCACGCGGTTTTTATTCGTTTAATGGAATGACAAAATGACTATACCTCACGTTAAGGCTATTGCCATCGTCGTCAGCGCGGCATGCCTCCCATCGCTCGTTCATGCTGCCGATCAGGATACCGTTGTGGTTACCGCGACGGGATTTGAGCAGAAGATCCAGAACGCCCCAGCTTCAATTTCGGTTATTTCAAAACAGCAAATTGAAGACAAAGCTTATCGTGACGTTACCGATGCACTGAAAGATGTCCCTGGCGTAGTCGTCACAGGCGGGGGCAGCAGCAGTGATATCAGCATCCGAGGGATGGCGTCGCAATACACGCTGTTCCTGGTGAACGGTAAACGCATCAGCACTCGCGGTACGCGTCCGAACAGCGATAATTCTGGGATCGAGCAGGGCTGGCTGCCGCCGCTGGAGTCCATCGAGCGTATCGAAGTCATCCGTGGCCCGATGTCCTCGCTGTACGGATCCGATGCGATGGGCGGCGTGATTAACGTGATCACCAAAAAAGTCTCTAACACCAAAGGCTGGACCGGTTCTCTGCACGGTGACGCTACTTTCCAGGAAAACAGCGACTCCGGCGATCTGTTCCAGACCAATGCCTATGCTTCTGGTCCGCTGATCGACGGCTTGCTGGGTGCGAAAGTCACCGGACTGCTGTCCCGCCGCGCGGAAGATCAGATCGTCAACGGTTACAATGAGCAGCGCCTGCGTAACGGCGGTCTGACCCTTAACTTTACACCGGATGATAAGAACGACATCGATTTTGATATCGCTCGTGAATTGCAGGATCGCAACAGTACGCCAGGTAAATCGATGGCCGAGGAAACCTGCCGGAAAGGCACCTGTAAGCCAAACACGAAAAGTGAAAACCGCTATGAGCACACCACGTATTCACTGACGCACAGCGGCTATTACGATGATTTCAACAGCACCAGCTATATCCAGCAGGAAGAGACCCACAACCCGGGTCGTGAGATGAAGTCATACAACACGATCTTCAATAACCAGAACCAGATTTTCCTCGGCGCCCATACGATGACGCTGGGCGGTCAGTACCGTTATGAAAAACTGCGCGATAACGGCAACCAACTGGAAGCGGCTGACGGTCTGAATAAACTGACCCGCTGGAGCTGGGCGCTGTTTGCAGAAGACGAATGGGCGATGACCGATAGTTTTACCCTGACCGGCGGGATCCGTATGGATAAGGACGAAAACTACGGCGACAACTGGACGCCGCGCGGTTATGGCGTCTGGCATCTGAGCGATCAATGGACCTTAAAAGGTGGCGTCTCCGCAGGCTACCGCGCACCCGATCTGCGTCAATCCTCCGCAAACTGGGGTCAGGTAACCGGTGGCGGTCGTTTGAATGGCATTATTGTCGGCAACCCGGATCTGAAACCGGAAAAGAGCCTGAGCGAAGAGCTGGGACTGCTGTGGGATAACGGCGATAACCTTAATGCCGGCATCACCCTGTTCAATACTGATTTCAAAGACAAGATCACCGAAGTCCGTCGCTGCAACAGCAGCGCCGATCCGGCCTGTACGATTGGCAGCGAAAGCTATGATTTTGTCAGCGATCGCGTGAACGTCGATAAAGCCAACATGCGTGGCGTGGAATCCACATTCGGCTGGAAGATGACCCGCGACCTCAACTGGACGGCTAACTACACCTATACCGAGTCAGAACAGAAGAGCGGCCAGTTTGAAGGCAAGCCATTAAACAAAATGCCAAAGCATATGTTTAACACCACGCTGGACTGGCAGGCAACGGAGACCGTCGGCTTCTGGAGCCGTCTGAACTTCCGCGGTAAAACGTCTGAATACCTGAGCCGCACCTCAATGTCGCAGGGCACACCGTCCTATACGCAGGTTGATGTCGGTCTGCGTTACAACGCGAACAAAAACCTGCTGGTGACAGCCGGGGTGTATAACGCGCTGGATAAACAGATTGATTACGATACCTATGACACCATTCTCGATGGTCGTCGTTATACGGTAGGTCTGACGTACAACTTCTGAGTCCCTCCCAAAAAAAAGCCTCCGCAACGGAGGCTTTTTTATCGCTTTATTCATGCGGTGACGACTATTTCTTCACGCGTTCCGGGAAGTGCATTTCATTGTAACGTACGAAGTGAGTCCCGCGGGTCAGCTTATAGCCGAACCAGATAATCAGGAACAGCGGGATACCAATATAGGTTGCCGCCACGCCGCCCCAGTCAATGGTGTCTTTCAGGAACGCTTCATAGTTCTGGCCTAGCGTGATGATAAGACACAGAACAAACGCGAAGATCGGCCCCAGCGGGAAGAAGCCGGAACGATACGGCAGATCCTTCACGTCATGCCCTTGCAGAACATACCCACGACGGAAACGATAGTGGCTGATGGCAATCCCCAGCCAGGCGATAAAGCCCGTCATCCCGGAAGTATTCAGCAGCCACAGGTACACCGTCTGGTTACCGAACATTGAGGTCAGGAAGCACAGACCGGCAATCACCGTCGTGGCATACAGCGCATTACGCGGAACACCGCCGCGAGACAGTTTCGCAAAAATACGCGGCGCTTTACCATCGCAGGCCAGGGTGTAAAGCATACGGGTTGAGGCGTACATCCCGGAGTTACCCGCCGACAGCACCGCCGTCAGGATCACCGCATTCATCACCGCCGCCGCAGAGAGCAGACCGGCATGCTGGAAGACCAGCGTGAACGGGCTGACGCTGATGTCTTTCACATCGTTACGCAGCAGGCTCGGATCGGTGTACGGAATGATCAGGCTGATAATCAGAATCGCGAAGACATAGAACAGCAGGATTCGCCAGAACACCTGACGCACCGCACGCGGAATGTTCTTCTCCGGATCTTCAGATTCACCGGCGGCAATACCAATCAGTTCCGTCCCCTGGAAGGAGAAACCGACAATCATCGCCACGCCAATCATCGCCGCAAAGCCACCGGCAAACGGCGCATCGCCCGTCGTCCAGTTGCTCCAGCCCACCGGCTGAGTGCCTTTGAAAATACCGACGATCATCATAACGCCAACAATGATGAAGATAATCACAGTGGCCACTTTGATCAGTGAGAACCAGTATTCCGCTTCACCAAAACCTCTGACCGAGATGTAGTTCAGCAGGAAGATGACGCCGAGGAACAGCGCACTCCAGATCCAGCCTGGGGTATCAGGGAACCACCAGCTCATCACCAGCTGTGCCGCCACAAGGTCAACAGCGATGGTCACCGCCCAGTTGTACCAGTAGTTCCAGCCTAGCGCGAAGCCGAAGCCTTCTTCAACATAGTTCTGACCGTAGGTCGCAAACGAACCGGACACCGGCATATACGCCGCCAGTTCGCCCAGACTGGTCATCAGGAAGTACACCATCAGGCCAATCAGAATATAGGAAAACAGCGCACCGCCTGGACCCGCTGCGGAAATGGTGGCACCAGATGCCACGAAAAGACCTGTACCGATAGAACCGCCAATCGCGATCATCGTCAGGTGACGCGCCTTCAGTTCGCGACGTAACGCGGGCGCTTCTGTGGTTTTAGTTTCGGAAACCATGTGAAAATGCTATCCATCCAAAAAATGAGGCGCGATTGTAGCAGACGAAACGCTCGTCTTCCGGCACAAATGCGCTGTTATAAGAGACCTTCATGACTGGCCGCGGATTATAAGTAATAGCAGAGAATGGGGAACTTACTGCCCCCAGGACTTATCACCGTCAGGCGATCGGTCCCCGGCAGGCATTATTCGCAATAATTGAGGAAGCGCTGGAGCGCATTAGAGAGGTGTTTCTGGCGATGATGGATCCGCCAGAGCGTACGCACCAGACGCGGAAGCGGCACCGCCACTTCGCTCAGCGTTCCCGCCTGGAGTTGTTCATCAATCACGCGTCGTGACAGACAGCTAATGCCCAGCCCATGACGAACGGCATGCTTGATGGCTTCTGAGTTTCCCAGCTCCATCGCCATTTCAAATTTGGGCAGGTGCGACAGCAGCAGATAATCGACAATTTCGCGCGTCCCGGAACCGCGTTCGCGCAGGATCCAGGGGGCGGCTGCGAGCTGTTCAAGCGTCACCGGTCCCTGCGCCAGCGGTGAAGATGGTGCGGCGAAGACCACCAGTTCATCTTCCAGCCACGGCTCCGAGATGATCTCCGTATTGTGACACGGCCCTTCGATAAGCCCAATGTCGACCCGAAAATCGAGCACCGCTGTAATCACATCCTGACTGTTGCCGACGCTAAGTTCCAGCGGCAGCGCGGGGAAATCTCGCCGATAACGGGCAATCACCCCCGGAAGGATATAGTTGCCGATGGTGCTGCTGGCATACACGCGTATCGCGCCGTTGTCTTCGCGGAACAACTGCTCGATCTCCACCGCCTGCTCCAGCAACGCCAGCGCCCGCGGGTAAAGCAAGCGCCCGTGCTCATTCACCACCAGCCGTTTGCCTACGCGGTCGAAAAGCTGAACGCCCAGTTGACCTTCCAGATCGGTCAGCGCCGCGCTGACTGCCGATTGCGACAGCGCCAGCATCACCGATGCCTGCGTTGTTGAGCCGCTTTTCAAAACTTCGGTGAAGACTTCGAGTTGCCGCAGGGTGATGTGCATGGTCGCTTACCACTTATAAAGATTAATTATAAATATATAATCAATTTTATTTTTAAGCCAGTTCGCCGTAACCTTTTGCCCATAAAAGAGGAGAAGGCAATGACAGAACTCACCTTAACGAATCATCGTCGAACAATGTGGCATTTTATTCCGGGGCTTGCCCTGAGTGCAGTGATTACCGGAGTCGCCTTATGGGGCGGGTCCATTCCCGCCGTGGCGGGTGCCGGATTCAGCGCCCTCACCTTAGCGATTTTATTGGGGATGGTGATCGGTAACACCGTCTATCCCCAGATCTGGAAAAGCTGTGACGGCGGCGTCCTGTTTGCCAAACAACATTTATTGCGCCTGGGGATCATCCTCTACGGCTTTCGCCTCACCTTCGCGCAAATTGCTGACGTAGGTGTCAGCGGCATTCTGATCGACATCCTGACGCTGTCCAGCACCTTTATGCTGGCGTGCTTTCTGGGGCAAAAAGTCTTTGGGCTGGATCGCCAGACCAGTTGGCTGATCGGCGCGGGTAGCAGCATTTGCGGCGCGGCGGCGGTACTGGCGACGGAACCAGTTGTGAAAGCCGAAGCCAGCAAAGTCACGGTTGCCGTCGCAACGGTCGTGATCTTCGGGACGATGGCGATTTTCCTCTACCCGGCGATGTATCCGCTGCTGGCGCACTGGTTTAGTCCGGAAACCTACGGCATCTTCATTGGCTCCACCATGCATGAAGTTGCTCAGGTTGTGGCGGCAGGACACGCGATTAGCCCGGACGCCGAAAACGCAGCGGTGATTGCCAAAATGCTTCGCGTCATGATGCTGGCTCCGTTCCTCATCTTTATGGCCGCTCGCGTTAAGCAACTGTCACCGGCCAGCGGTGGGGAAAAAAGCAAAATCACCATTCCGTGGTTTGCGATTCTGTTCATTGTGGTCGCCATTTTCAACTCATTCCACCTGCTACCGCAGGCAGTGGTGAACATGCTGGTCACACTGGATACGGTCCTGCTGGCCATGGCAATGGCGGCACTGGGGCTGACGACGCATGTCAGCGCGCTGAAGAAAGCCGGGGCGAAACCGCTGTTGATGGCACTGGTGCTGTTCATCTGGCTGATTGTCGGCGGTGGCGTGATTAACGTCCTGGTCCAGCACGTTATTGCATAATTCACTACATCCTGACCCTGTTAACCCGCTATGATTGGCAAGATTCAATTTCCGGATACACAAATCCGCCAGGCCACATCTGGTGGGTTAACAGGAGTCTTTAATGAAATACATCGGAGCACACGTCAGCGCAGCTGGCGGGCTGGCAAATGCCGCAATTCGCGCCGCTGAAATCGAGGCAACCGCGTTTGCACTCTTTACTAAAAATCAACGTCAATGGCGCGCCGCCCCTCTTACCGCGCAAATCATCGATGACTTTAAAGCCGCCTGTGAGCAATACCACTTCACATCCGCTCAAATCCTGCCGCACGATAGCTATCTGATCAACCTGGGCCACCCGGTCGGCGAGGCGCTGGAAAAATCCCGCGCGGCTTTTCTTGATGAAATGCAGCGTTGTGAACAACTCGGCTTATCTCTGCTTAACTTCCATCCAGGCAGCCACCTGATGCAAATTTCGGAAGACGAGTGTCTGGCAAAGATTGCTGAGTCGATCAACATCACACTCGCCCAGACCGAAGGGGTGACTGCGGTGATTGAAAATACTGCCGGTCAGGGCAGCAACCTCGGATTCAAATTCGAGCACCTTGCCGCCATCATCGATGGCGTAGAAGACAAATCACGCGTCGGCGTTTGCATTGACACCTGCCACGCTTTCGCCGCGGGTTACGACTTGCGTTCCGCCGCCGAATGCGAAAAAACCTTTGCCGAATTCGAGCGCATCGTCGGTTTCCAGTATCTGCGCGGTATGCACCTGAACGATGCCAAGAGTGCCTTTGGCAGCCGGGTCGACCGTCACCACAGTCTGGGCGAAGGCAACATTGGTCATGACGCGTTCCGCTGGATCATGCAGGACGCCCGTTTCGACGGCATTCCGCTGGTGCTGGAAACCATCAATCCCGACATCTGGGCAGAAGAGATCGCGTGGCTGAAAGCGCAGCAAACTGAAAAGGCGGTTGCGTAATCATGAACGACAGGGAAAAACAGATACTCAAAATTCTGCGCCGCAACCCGCTGATTCAGCAAAACGAAATCGCTGATATTTTGCAGATCAGCCGTTCACGCGTCGCCGCGCACATCATGGACCTGATGCGTAAAGGGGCAATCAAAGGAAAAGGTTACATACTTACCGAACAGGCCTATTGCGTGGTGGTAGGGGCGATTAACATGGATATTCGTGGGATGGCGGATATCCACTACCCGCAGGCCGCCTCTAACCCAGGCAGTATCCACTGTTCTGCAGGTGGCGTCGGGCGCAACATTGCCCATAACCTCGCCCTGCTGGGTCGCGATGTGCATCTGATTTCCGCTGTCGGCAGTGATTTTTACGGCGAGACGTTGCTGGAACAAACACGCCAGGCAGGCGTCAATATCTCCAGTTGCATTCGCCTGCACGGGCATAACACCTCAACTTATCTCTCCATCGCCAATCAGCAAGAAGAGACGGTGCTGGCAATTAATGATACCCATATCCTGCAACAGCTGACGCCGCAGTTGCTGAACAGCTCGCGGGATTTAATCCGTCACGCCGGAGTGGTGCTGGCGGACTGCAACCTGACGCCGGAAGCCATCGAATGGGTCTTTACGGTTGCTGATGATATTCCGGTATTTATTGATACCGTTTCCGAGTTCAAAGCGACGAAGGTGAAAACCTGGTTTACGCGCATCCATACGCTGAAACCGACACAAAAAGAGCTGGAGATCTTATGGGGTCACCCCATCAACAGCGATGCCGATCGACTCAGCGCGGTGAATGCCCTTCATCAACAGGGCATTCAACAGATTTTTGTCTGTCTGGAAGATGAGTCAGTCTTTTGTAGCGAGAAAGATGGCGAGCAATTCTTGCTCACGCCGCCCGCGCATACGGTGGTCGACAGCTTCGGTGCCGATGACGGTTTTATGGCCGGACTGATCTATTGCTTTCTGGAAGGGAGCGATTTTCGCGAAAGCGCGAATTTCGCAATGGCCTGTGCGGCCCTGTCACGCGCCAGCGTCAGTATCAACAACCCCACCCTTTCCGCTGATAACGCGCTGTATCTGTTAAAAACAAGCCAGTGAAAACGGCTTATCCGGCCCAGGGTCGGTCCCCTGACCGGATAAGCCATCAGCCACGCTACGCCAGTCCAATAAAGAACCCGGCAATGGTCGCACTCATCAGGTTAGAGAGCGTGGCTGCCGCCAGCGCCCGCATACCCAACTGGGCGATTTCCGGCGCGCGCTGAGGCGAAATAGCCGAGAACGCCCCGACCACTACGCCAATGGAACCAAAGTTGGCAAACCCACACAGCGCAAAAGAGATGATGGCGATGGTTTTCACATCCAGGGTGCCGCCATCCTGCAAATAAGGCGACAGGTTGAGGTAAGCGACAAATTCGTTGATTGCCAGCTTCTGCCCAATCAGGCTCCCTGCCAGGGTGGCATCGCTCCAGTCAACGCCCATGATCCACGCCAGCGGGGCTAACACCCAGCCGAAGATCCCTTCAAGCGTCGCATGACCATAGCCGAACCAGCCGCCAATTCCGCCGATAATGCCGTTAAGCAATGCGATAATCGCGACAAACGCCATGACCACCGTTGCCACGCCTGCGGCAATTTTCAGCCCGGTCATCGCACCGCTTGCCGCGGCTTCGATAATGCTTTTCGGTGGCGTCTCGGTGAAAGAGAGGTTTTCGAAAGTGACTTTTGACTCTTCCGTTGCCGGACTCAGAATACGCGCAAACAGGATCCCGCCAGGAATCGCCATCAGCGAGGCCGCCAGCAGATAATCAATCGGCACGCCCATACCGGCGTAGCCAATCATCATCGAGCCCGCAATCGAGGCCATCCCGCTACAGATCGCGGTAAACAGTTCATTGCGATTCAGGCGGTCAATAAACGGCTTCACAATCGCCGGGATCTCGTTTTGCCCGAGGAAAATCGTCGTGACCGCAACGAACGATTCAATCTTACTGATATTCAGGGCCTTCTGGAAAATCCCGCCCAGGATGCGAATCAGCAGTCCCATCACGCCAATGTAGTACAACAGGCTGATAAGCGCGGTGACAAAAATGATCGCCGGGAGCACGCGGAAGGCGAAGATAAAACCGGCGCCATCAAACAGCACATCCATTTTTGGCCCAACCAGAGAGCCAAAAATAAAGGCACTGCCCGCGTCACTGTAAGACATAACTTTATGCACACCCAGCGCCGCCTGTTCAACCAGCCATTTGCCCGGCGGGAAATAGAGCATGATCCCGCCAATCGCAATTTGCAGCACCAGCGCTGCGCCCACGGTACGTAAGCTGATGTGTTTTTTATTCACTGACAGTAAGTATGCGATCACCAGCAGTACCGCCATACCCACAACACTTCTCATTATATCCATAATGATTTCCCTTCATGCCAGGAAACCCGGCGCGAGGCCAGGTTTTGGTGGTTTCGGGCGACCGCACGCTGCCCGTTCGTTTCGATCAGGCGAGGCGTTGATATTCCTTCGCTATCTCGCAGGCCAGTACGGCGTTGTTAAACACCAGTTGGATGTTGGACTTCAGGCTGTCGCCTCCGGTTAATTCAGCAACGCGCGCCAGCAGGAACGGCGTGCTCTCTTTACCGATAACGCCCTGCTCTTCCGCTTCCCGGACGGCCTGGTCAATCGCCGCATTGATTTTCTCTTCCGCCATGGCGTAGGTTTCCGGGATTGGATTGGCGACCACCAGACCTCCGTTCAGGCCGGTTTGCCATTTCACTGCCATCGCCCGGGCAATTTCCTTCGCGCTGTCGAGACGAATGCTGACCTCAAACGGACTGGTACGGCAGAAAAATGCCGGTAACGCAGTGGTCTGATATCCAATTAACGGCACACCGAACGTTTCTAAATATTCCGTGGTTAAACCTAAATCGAGAATAGATTTCGCGCCGGCACAAACCACGGTTACATTGGTATGAGCCAGTTCCTGAAGATCGGCGGAAATATCAAACGTATGTTCCGCACCGCGATGAACGCCGCCAATACCCCCGGTAGCAAAAACGTGAATACCCGCAAGGGCGGCAATAATCATGGTTGAAGCAACCGTGGTCGCGCCATTTTTTCCAGCGGCTACCACAAACGGTAAATCACGACGACTGACTTTAGTTACGCTATGTCCTTCGCGACCTAATAATTCAATTTCTTCTTTACTCAGGCCGACTTTCATTACTCCGCCAATAATGGCAATCGTTGCCGGCACAGCACCGTGCTTACGAATAGTTTCTTCGACTTCAATTGCCGTCTGCGCATTTTGTGGAAAAGGCATACCGTGAGAAATAATTGTCGATTCAAGCGCAACAATCGGTTTTTTACTGTTAATAGCGTCCTGGACTTCTGGCGAAATATGCAGTAATTCAGAGGAAATCGTTAATTCAGACATTCTGTGTTCTCCACAAGGGTTTTAACGTTCGCAACAGATAATTCAGGGTTATTGGTATATTCACTGGCCAGCGCCATTGAGGAACAACCCTGTGCAAATCGAATAGAATCAATGAAGGGCATGCCTTCAACCCAGCAGGAAGCGAGTCCCGCCATCATGGCATCTCCCGCTCCGGTAACGTTAACGACATGGGTTTTTATCGGTAGCGACCAGCCGCTCTCACCGTCTTTTTCACTGTAATAGACCCCATCGCCCCCCATGCTGAGTACCAGACGGTGCAGGCCACGCGCATGGAACCAGGCAGCGACTTTCGCAACATCTTCGCGCCCTGAAAGCGCAATGCCGCTGAGAGTTTCCGCCTCAAGACGATTAGGTTTGAGGGTATGAATTTGGGCCAGACGCTCGCGGATCTTGACGCATTTCCACGCCGATACCGGGTCAACAAACACCGGTACATCCCCCACGTTATCCAGTAACCAGGCCAGCGTCTGTTCACTAATATTACAATCTGCCACAATGACACGGGCACCCCGGATAAAATTGAGATGCTGCGCCAGAAACGCCGCCGAAATATGTTCGGTAATGCTCATGTCATTGATTGCCACCAGCATTTCACCGGTATTATCGAGAAGCGATAAATAACTTGAGGTGTTCTCACCGGCAACAATCAGGCAATTATCCACATGCACGCCTGACTGATTCGTCTGCGCCAATAACGATTGGCCATAGAAATCATTGCCAACCGCCGTCATTAACCAGGAATTTTTCCCGAGCAATGCAAGATTGTGAGCGATATTGCGACCAACTCCGCCAGGTGTAAATTTAATTTTACCCGGATTTGAGTCCGCATAATTCAAGGAAGCATGCGAATATCCTGCAACGTCCATATTGGCGGAACCAATCGTGATGATGTATTCCTTTTCGCGCATAGCACATCTCCTGGTACGAAAATACCATGACTTTGAGATTGTTAAGACTATTCACGGCTCAAACGACTTATTAGAGCACATGTTTATATTCAAACATGTGTTTATAGTAAGCTTGTTTTTATGAAAGTAAACGCACTGGCAAGAGCAAAAACCGCCAGATATGAACAGAATCACAATTTTTTATAGATACAGTTTGCAAGCGAGGAAATATTTGAGAGGAAGGACACAAAACGAAGATAAAAAAAAGGGCAGAGAACTCTCTGCCCTGGTGTGAAATGATGACTTTATGCCGCTTTGGCGACGGCATCTTCTTCCGGACGTTTCAGGAAGGCATAGGCCAGACCCGCAACCAGCGTACCGGCGACAATGGCAATCAGGTATCCCAACACCGGGGTAATCGCCCCTGGGATCAGCAGAACAAACAGACCACCATGCGGTGCCATCAGTTTCGCCCCAACCGCCATTGAGATCGCCCCCGTCAGCGCGCCGCCAACGATACAGCACGGCAGAACACGCATCGGGTCGCGCGCGGCGAAAGGAATGGCTCCTTCGGTGATAAAGCACAGACCCAGTACCAGCGCCGCTTTACCCCCTTCCTGCTGCGCCTTGTCGAACTTACGACGCGCAACAATGGTTGCCAGCCCCAGCGCCAGCGGTGGCACCATGCCTGCCGCCATAATGGCCGCCATTGGCGCGTAGGTTTGTGTACTCAGCAAACCGACGCCAAACGCGTATGCCGCCTTGTTAACCGGCCCTCCCATGTCGGTACACATCATCCCACCGAGGATCGCACCCAGCAGCACCGCATTCGCCGTCCCCATGGTTTGCAGCCAGTGCGTTAACCCTTCGAGGATCCCGGCGACCGGTTTACCGATGAGGTAGATCATAGCCAGACCCACCACGAGGCTGGAAATCAGCGGAATAATCAGGATCGGTTTCAGCGCTTCCATACTCTGCGGCAGCTTCAACTTCGTGCTGATGGCCTTCGCCACATAGCCTGCAAGGAAGCCCGCAATGATCCCGCCAATAAAGCCAGAACCCGTGCTGACGGCGAGCATACCGCCGATAAGACCTGGCGTCAGACCCGGACGGTCAGCAATCGAGAAAGCAATGTAGCCCGCCAGAACCGGCACCATCAGAGCAAAGGCTGAACCGCCGCCAATTTGCATCAGCGCGGCCGCCAGTGTCCCTTCGACTTTAAACGCTTCGATACCAAAGGCGAAGGAAAGCGCGATACACAGACCGCCGGCAACCACCATCGGCAGCATGTAGGACACGCCCGTCAGCAGGTGACGATACGCGCCAGCACTCTCTTTTTTCCCTTCATTCGCCGCAGCCTGCGCTTTGCCGGCGGGCTCATATACCACGGCTTGCGCCACAGCGTTATCCAGTTCCTGCGCGGTTTTCTTCAGCGCCAGACCGGTAGAGGTACGGTACATGGGTTTACCAGCAAATTTCGCCAGATCCACTTCAATATCTGCGGCCACAATCACCAGATCCGCCTGGGCCACTTCTTCCGGTGTAATGGCATTGCCAGCGCCCACAGAACCGCGGGTTTCGACTTTCACCCACCAGCCGCGTTTTTTCGCTTCGGTTTCGATCGCTTCCGCCGCCATAAAGGTATGTGCTACGCCGGTTGGGCATGCCGTCACGGCCACGACGCGTTTCGGACCGCTGGTTGTGGCAACAGGCGCTACAGCAACCGGTGCGCTATAAGGCTTCGCGTGACCCTTGGCTTCGCTAAGAAATAGCTCAGGATGCGCCACCGCCCGGGCAATATCACCCAGCCAGACTTTTTTGCCGTTCAACGCGTTGTCATTAGGGATGGCATCGGCCAGTACGATCGCCAGTTCAGCGTCATTTGGATTGTCGATGATATCCAGATTTGCTTTATGCGCCGCCGCACCGAGCAGAGTTTTCGCCATGTAAGCGCGAGCCTGCCCGAGGTTAGCGTCAATAATCAGCAGCGTTTTCATTATGCCTCTCCTGCTGTCAGTTAAACGGTTGTAAGTCGACACGCGACATCATTGCGGCCAACTGAGGACGATCGGTAATACCAACATTGCTCTGACTGACTGCCAGCGCAGCAACGGCTGTCGCCAGACGCAGCGTATGTTCGCTGGATTCACGCATCAGCAGACCGTAAATCAGGCCGCCAACCATCGAATCCCCGGCGCCTACGGTGCTGACCACGTCAACCGAAGGCGGTTTGGCGAGCCATTCTCCCGAGGCGTTCACCCACAGCGCGCCTTCTGCCCCCAGGGAGATCACCACATGTGCGATACCCTGTTCACGTAACGCATGCGCCGCCTCAATCACATCTTTCATTTCTGGCAGCTTGCGGCCGGCCCAGATTTCCAGTTCACGGCGGTTCGGTTTCACCAGCCACGGCGCGGCTTTTAGTCCTGCAACCAGGGCTTCACGACTACTATCAAAGATAATGCATGGACACTGACTGCGCAGACGCGTCATCCAGTCGGTGAAGGCTTCCGGACTCACGCCGGATGGCAGACTGCCGCTGACGCACACCATGTCGAACTGACCCAACCAGCTCAGGGAATCATTAACAAAACGCTCCCAGTCGGCAGGCGTGACCTCAAAACCGGAGAAGTTGAAGTCGGTGACTTCACCGTCTTTTTCGGTCAGCTTGACGTTGATGCGGGTACGCCCCTGCACCACCTGAAAACGGTTAGCAATTCCCAGTTCGCTGAACAACTGCTGAAAACCGTCCTGGTTATCTTTGCCGAGGAAACCGCCGACCGTCACGTCGATCCCGAGATCCTTCAGCACTTTGGCGACGTTGATCCCTTTCCCCGCCGCGTGCAGACCGGTCGTTTTTACCAGGTTAACTTCACCGCGCTCAATTTCAGGACAGAACCCCACCAGATCGTAGGCCGGGTTTAGCGTGATGGTCGCAACACGTCTGCTCATTACGCGCCCTCCCCAAGACCGGCAGCGATGGCATCGCCAATCGCTTTCAGCGCCTGTTCAGCATCAGCCCCCTGCGCCGTAAAGCGCAGGCGATGTCCTTTCTTCACGCCCAGCGCCACCACTTTCATCAGACTACGTCCATTTGCCGGTTTGCCGGTTCCATCAAGGTTTGCCACGGTAATTTCACTGTTGAATTGTTTAATCGTATTGACCAGCATGGTCCCCGGACGGGCATGCAGGCCGTGCTCATTGCGGACCACAAACTCGGCGTTCAGCACATCATCAGTCAGAGCGTCATCGCTGGTCAGCAGTGCCAGGACAGTCGCCGCGTCGGCGTTCAGCAGACGGTCAGCTTTCGTCTCCAGCAGCAGATCGCCCAGACGCTTCAGCACGGCGACGGGCTGGTCGTCAGCCATGGCAACGGTCACTAGCAGCGCCGCTTTTTCGCCCTGTACGTCAAAAGCATTTACCGCACGACTTACCGCCACGGCGCTGCGCAGGTTGCCTTCAGCACTGTCGCTGAGCCAGATCCCCTGACCCAGGTTCATCGGCTGTTCGTTAATCACTTTCGCGACAAACGCCGCATCTACGACGCCAGCCTCTTTCAAACGTGCCGCATTCAGCGCCTGCAACGTCACTAAATCGGTCGCGACGACATCCAGCATCAGCGTGTCGTTGTCGAGCTTCAGCTGCTCACTCTCCTTTTCGCCCATCAACAACGCACGCAGTTCTTCAGCAGTGGTCGCTGACTTAAGCTGTTCAGCTACGGAGTCATCGCTCAGCACGTGCGTCAGCTGACGCAGCAGACCAAGGTGCTCATCGGAGCTGGCGGCGATGCCAATCGCCACATATGCCACCTGACCGTCACCCCAGGTTACGCCCTGCGGGAACTGAAAAACCTGTACACCGGTTTTCAGCACCTGATCGCGGGTGTCGGTTGTGCCATGCGGAATCGCAATCCCGTTGCCGAGAAAAGTGGACGTCTGCTGCTCGCGAGCAAGCATGCCGTCTACGTAGCCGTCCGCAACGTTGCCAGCCTGCACTAACGCAGCGGCAACCTGACGGATGGCTTCCTGTTTATCTCCGGCCTGCTCGCCCGGATGAATGTCCTGAACGGATAACTGAAACATGGTTCTCCTCTCCTGCTGAATTGAAACGATTCAGCTTACATGAGAAAAAAGACGCTATACGGTTCCCTCAACTGAAACTCGACAGCGCTGAAACGTTTCAAGAAGTCTTGCGCTTTCTGCTTCAGCACGCAAGTAAAGTTGCATTTTTGATCGCAAAATTTAGAAGCAATGCACATTTTTGCCTCACTGGCGGTAGGTTGCTGAAGTCAATACAGCGTCATTTCACTTAAGATTCAGCAGCGTCAGCTAACAGCATTGTCAGAGTGAAATGCCATTTTGATTTTTCGTGGCGATTTTGATTTAGTCATCTGTTTATTTCTCACTAAGCGGCGTAAACTCCGCGTCTCGTCACACTACTGATATCCAAACATGCACAATACCCCCGCTGCCGCCTCGCCAAAAACGTTTGACCTGACGTCTACGGCTTTCCTTATTGTCGCCTTTCTCACCGGTATCGCCGGTGCGCTACAGACCCCCACGCTAAGCCTTTTTCTGACTGATGAAGTCCATGCGCGCCCAGCAATGGTCGGCTTCTTTTTTACCGGCAGTGCGGTGATCGGCATCCTGGTGAGCCAGTTTCTGGCGGGACGTTCAGATAAAAAAGGCGATCGCAAAAAGCTGATCGTCTTCTGCTGTGCGCTGGGCATGCTGGCGTGCGTGTTATTTGCCTGGAATCGTAACTACTTTATTTTGCTGTTTGTCGGGGTGTTTCTCAGCAGTTTTGGTTCGACCGCCAACCCGCAAATGTTTGCCCTGGCCCGCGAACATGCTGACCGCACAGGCCGTGAAGCGGTGATGTTCAGCTCCATATTGCGCGCCCAGGTTTCCCTCGCGTGGGTGATCGGCCCGCCGCTGGCTTACGCGCTGGCAATGGGCTTCAGCTTTACGGTGATGTACCTCAGTGCCGCGGTGGCGTTTGTGGTTTGCGGGGCAATGGTATGGTTTTTCTTACCATCCATGCGCAAAGAGACCGCACTGGCGATCGGTACGCTGGAAGCGCCGCGTCGTAACCGTCGCGATACCCTGCTGCTGTTTGCCATTTGTACCTTAATGTGGGGTACCAACAGCCTGTATATCATTAATATGCCGCTGTTTATTATTAATGAGCTGCATCTGCCGGAGAAACTGGCGGGTGTGATGATGGGGACAGCGGCCGGTCTGGAAATCCCGACCATGTTGATTGCTGGCTACTTCGCAAAACGTCTGGGTAAACGTCTGCTAATGTGCATTGCGGTCGCTGCCGGTTTTTGCTTTTACGCAGGAATGCTGGTCGCGCACTCCCCTGTTGTGCTGCTGGGTTTACAATTGCTGAACGCCATCTATATCGGTATTCTCGGCGGCATCGGTATGCTCTATTTTCAGGATCTGATGCCTGGTCAGGCAGGGTCCGCCACCACGCTCTACACCAATACCATCCGCGTCGGCTGGATTATCGCCGGATCGCTGGCGGGCATTGCCGCTGAAATCTGGAACTACCATGCCGTTTTCTGGTTTGCGCTGGTGATGATTGTCGCCACCATGGCCTGCCTGTCGCGCATTAAGGATGTTTAGGGCGCGGTCAGCGCTTCAAGATCAATAAGCCAGGTCATCGCCTCGTCGCGGTTCGTTAAGCACATTTCCTGGGACGGTTTGAGGCTGCGACAGACGTTGGGGCGGAGGCTGGAGCCAAAGATACGGCACAGGTTGTCATCTGAGAGCTGGACGCACCTGACGTTTGCGGGCTTTCCCTGCGGCATGCCGGGGATGGGGCTGGAAATAGAAGGGGCAATACAACACGCCCCACAATCCGGACGGCATTCCATAATCTGACTCTCTTTATTGTGACCACCGGACAGGCGCGCACAGTACCACCTTTTTTGCACCAGCTAAAGGTGAATTCCACTTGCCTGAATGACCCGGCGCGAGTAGTTTGACGCGATAATTTAGCTAATCTCTATAACAGGATCTTTTCGATGCCAAGAGCGAACGAAATCAAAAAAGGTATGGTACTGAATTACAACGGCAAACTGCTGATTGTGAAAGATATCGATATTCAGTCCCCGACAGCCCGTGGCGCGGCAACGCTGTACAAAATGCGGTTCTCCGATGTCCGCACGGGTCTGAAAGTGGAAGAGCGTTTCAAGGGCGATGACATTGTCGATACCGTGACCCTGAGCCGCCGTGGCGTCGACTTCTCCTATATCGATGGCAACGAATACGTGTTCATGGATAAAGAAGACTACACGCCTTATACCTTCACCAAAGATCAGATCGAAGAAGAGCTGCTGTTTATCCCGGAAGGTGGAATGCCGGATATGCAGGTGCTGACCTGGGACGGTCAACTGCTGGCGCTCGAACTGCCGCAGACGGTGGATCTGGAAATCGTGGAAACCGCTCCAGGCATCAAAGGCGCTTCCGCCAGTGCGCGTAACAAACCCGCGACGCTGAGCACCGGTCTGGTTATTCAGGTGCCAGAATACCTGAGCGCCGGTGAGAAAATCCGCATTCATATCGAAGAGCGCCGCTATATGGGCCGTGCGGATTAATTTTTGAATGGATGTAAAAAAGGACAGCCTGAGCTGTCCTTTTTTTGTCGTTTGCTGTTTTACAGCAGGTCGCGGAACTGGGTCATTTTCAGCGCCAGTTCTACACCGCGCACTTCCGCCAGCCCTTTCAGACGGCCAATCGCGGAATAACCCGGGTTGGTTTTCTTATGCAGATCGTCCAGCATTTGATGACCGTGATCGGGGCGCATCGGAATGGGACGCAAATCCCCCGCCTTCTTGCGGCGCTGCTCTTCGGTCAGAATCGCCGTCACCACCGCGACCATATTCACATCACCCTGCAAATGTGCGCCTTCATGGAAGGTTTTCGGGTTCGCTTCGCGGCACGTCGAGCGCAGATGGGTAAAGTGGATACGATCGCCAAAGGTTTCAATCATTTTCACCAGATCGTTATCCGCACGAACGCCGTAAGAGCCTGTGCACATGGTGAAACCGTTGTAGATGCTGTCGACGGTCTCTTTCAGCCACTGCATATCTTCAATGGTGGAGACAATGCGTGGTAACCCGAGAATCGGACGCGGCGGATCGTCAGGATGCACTGCCAGACGCACGCCCACTTCTTCAGCCACCGGGACAATCGCACGCAGGAACACGGCCATATTGTCACGCAGATCGTCTTTGCTGATGCCGTCATACTCGGCCAGACGCGCGCGGAACTGATCGAGCGTATAACCCTCTTCCGCACCAGGCAGACCGGCAATGATATTACGGGTCAGTTTTTCGATATCCGCGTCGCTCATGGCATTGAAATAGGCCAACGCCTGACGCTGTTCTTCTTCGCTATAGTCCGCTTCCGCACCCGCACGCTTGAGGATATGCAACTCAAAAGCGGCGAAGGCTATTTGATCGAAACGCAGCGCTTTCGAACCGTCTGGCAATTCGTACTCAAGGTCGGTACGCGTCCAGTCCAGAATCGGCATAAAGTTATAGCAGACGGTGTCGATGCCGCAGGCTGCCAGATTACGGATGCTCTGCTGATAATTTGCGATCCATGTCTGATACTGACCGGAGCGGGTCTTGATCTCTTCATGAACCGGAATACTTTCGACCACCGACCAGGTTAACCCTTTTTCCGCCAGAATCGCCTGACGTTTTTTAATCTCATCGACCGGCCACACTTCACCGTTCGGAATGTGGTGCAATGCTGTCACAACACCCGTTGCACCAGCCTGACGCACATCATCAAGCGATACCGGATCGTTAGGCCCGTACCAACGCCAGGTTTGTTCCATTGCTTTACCTCACAAAGTTGTTATACCAAATTAGCTTACCAGAATGACGACTACCATACAGGCTTCTACGAGGTGATCAATAAAAGGGGCGTGATTGATTGATCCAGCTCACATTACCCGGATAAATCAGGCTTACCAATTTCATTTGTTGTCATATAACTTTACACTGGCGTTGTTAATTTATGGTTAATCAGGTGTGTAATAAATGACTACAATTGCCTCAGCAATATTGCCGGATGGCGTACAAACGCCACGCTATGACCGCCAGCAACTGAAAACCCGCATGGTGCATTTCGGTTTTGGTGCCTTTCATCGTGCGCATCAGGCATTACTGACCGATCGGGTGCTGAACGCCCAGGGCGGAGATTGGGGAATTTGTGAAATCAGCCTGTTCAGCGGCGACACGCTGATGCGTCAACTCCGCGAGCAGGATCATTTATACACCGTGCTGGAAAAAGGCGCAGACGGCAATCAGGCGATTATTGTCGGTGCCGTCAACGAATGTCTGAATGCGAAACTCGATTCGCTCGCCGCTATAATCGAAAAATTCTGCGAACCTCAGGTGGCGATTGTCTCACTGACCATCACCGAAAAAGGGTATTGCATCGATCCGGCTACTGGCGCGCTGGACCTGACAAATCCGCGCATTGTTCACGACCTGCAATCGCCTGATGAACCCCATTCAGCACCGGGTATTCTGGTGGAAGCGCTGTCACGTCGGCAGGCACGCGGCCTGGCAGCTTTTTCTGTACTCTCCTGCGATAACATTCCTGATAACGGCCACGTCGTGAAGAACGCCGTGCTGGGGATGGCGGAAAAACGATCCCCCGCGCTGGCGGACTGGATCCGCGAGCACGTCAGCTTCCCTGCCACGATGGTTGACCGCATTGTTCCGGCCGCGACGGAAGAGTCGCTGGCGGAGATCACTCGCGAACTGGGCGTGACCGATCCTTGCGCCATCAGCTGTGAACCGTTCATTCAATGGGTGGTTGAAGACCACTTTGTCGCCGGTCGTCCCGCATGGGAAGCGGCTGGCGTGCAGATGGTCAGCGATGTGCGTCCCTGGGAAGAGATGAAATTACGGATGCTTAATGGCAGCCACTCGTTTCTCGCGTATCTCGGTTATCTTTCCGGATTTCAGCATATTAATGAGTGCATGCAGGACAGCGCATTCCGCGAAGCCGCGTACCGACTGATGATGGACGAACAGGCGCCGACGCTCACTATTACTGACGTGGATTTGACCGGTTACGCGCAAAGCCTGATTGAACGCTTTGCGAATCCGGCGCTGAAGCATAAAACCTGGCAAATCGCGATGGACGGCAGTCAGAAACTGCCGCAGCGGATGCTGGCGGGCATTCGTCTCCATCTGGCACGCGAAAGCGCATGGCCACTCTTAGCGCTGGGCGTGGCGGGGTGGATGCGCTATGTCAGCGGCGTCGATGATGCCGGCACGACCATCGACGTTCGCGACCCGCTGAATGATAAAATCCGCGCTATAGTGACCACCCATCATGAGGATCAGCGCGTGTCGGCACTGCTCTCCTTATCGGAAATTTTCGGCAACGACCTCCCGCACAATCCGGTTTTTGTCCAGACGATTGAAACGGCCTGGCAGCGTATCGCGCAACACGGTGCACATCAGGCGGTGATTGATACGTTAAAAAATTAACAATTTCTGCCATTAAGGTGAACGAAGGCCGTCTTCGTTCGCCCCGCCCTTCTCTTTTTCACTTTTTTTCGCCAGGATTAATGGAAACCGTTACGGTACATTATTCTGGAGCAGGCGTGACCAAAACTAACCTCATCACCGGTTTCCTTGGCAGCGGAAAAACCACTTCTATCCTCCATCTGTTAGCGCACAAAGACCCCGCCGAAAAATGGGCGGTACTGGTCAATGAGTTCGGTGAGGTCGGCATTGACGGCGCTCTGCTTGCTGATAGCGGCGCGTTGCTCAAAGAGATCCCCGGCGGCTGTATGTGCTGCGTGAACGGCCTGCCCATGCAGGTTGGACTGAATACCCTGCTGCGTCAGGGAAAACCAGACCGCCTGCTGATCGAACCAACTGGACTGGGGCATCCGAAACAGATCCTCTCCCTCCTCACCGCACCGGTGTATGAACCCTGGATCGACCTGCGCGCCACGTTGTGCATTCTTGATCCTCGCGGATTGCTGGATGAAAAAAGCGTTACCAATGAGAACTTCCGCGATCAGTTAGCGGCAGCAGATATCATTGTGGCGAATAAAACCGATCGTGCGACTGCGGAAAGTGAACGTGCGCTGCAAACCTGGTGGCAACAGTTTGGCGGCAACCGTCAGTTAGTGCAGGTCACGCATGGTCAGATTGACAGACAGTTGCTCGATTTACCGCGTCTGAATCTGGCTGAATTGCCCACCAGCGCCGCGCATTCGCACAGCCATCCAGAACCGCGAGGATTGGCGGCGCTGAGCCTGCCAACTCAACAACGCTGGCGTCGTAGCCTGAACAGCGGTCAGGGGCATCAGGCCTGCGGCTGGATTTTTGATGCCGATACGGTCTTTGACACCATCGGACTGCTGGAATGGGCACGACTGGCGCCGGTTGGCCGGGTGAAGGGAGTCATGCGTATTCCGGAAGGCCTCGTGCGCATTAATCGCCAGGGCGAAGATCTGCACATTGAAACGCAGAATGTCGCGCCGCCGGACAGTCGTATTGAACTGATTTCCAGCACCGAGGCAGACTGGAATACGTTGCAGAGCGCATTGTTGAAGCTTCGTTTAGCTGAACACGCGTAAGGTTGCCTGCGATTTATTGAACAGCGAACACGTTAAATATGAAAATCCGGTTACCACTGATACTTCTGCTGAATGTTGCCGGTCTGGCGTTATTCATGAGCTGGTATATGCCCGTGAATCATGGATTCTGGTTCCCGGTTGACGCCGGCATTTTCCACTTCTTTAACCAGAAACTGGTAGAGAGCCAGGCCTTCCTGTGGCTGGTCGCCATCACCAATAATCGGGCGTTTGACGCCTGTTCCCTGCTGGCGATGGGTTGTCTGATGCTGAATTTCTGGCTGAAAGAGACGCCTGCAGGCCGCCGCCGTATTGTCATCATCGGTCTGGTGATGCTGCTTACCGCCGTGGTTCTGAACCAGGCAGGTCAGGCGCTGCTGCCTGTAAAACGCGCCAGTCCTACGCTCAGTTTTGCTAATATTTATCGCGTCAGCGAATTGCTGCATATTTCGACGAAGGATGCCTCCAAAGACAGTTTCCCTGGCGATCACGGGATGATGCTGCTTATTTTCGCCGCATTTATGTTGCGCTATTTCGGAAAAGCCGCAGGATTTATCGGCCTTATTATTGTTGTGGTTTTTGCTTTCCCGCGTGTCATGATCGGCGCCCACTGGTTCACCGATATCGCCGTAGGATCATTAACCGTGGTTCTAATTGGCCTGCCCTGGTGTCTCCTGACCCCGTTAAGCGATCGCCTTATCGCGCTTTTCGACAATTATCTTCCCGGCAAAAACACACAAATCTTAAACAAATAACCCACAGTTATTAACATTATCAGGGTTTATTCTTACGCCCTGATGATGTGTTAAGATAAATTATTCATCTCATCGTCATTATTTTGTCATAACATTACCTTTTAGAATGAATGAGTTGCCTGTTTTTCCGCCATTTTGCGTTTAAATTGACCAATCCCGTTTATTCACTTTCTGTATCACATTTTCTTATTAAAATTCAGATAAAATCACTCGCCAAGCCTGAAACGATCGGGTAACCTCGAACTCGTTTTGCCTCGCTGGGTTATTATTCTCTTCGCGAATAAATTTGTGCGTTCTGCCACAGTTTTGCGCTTAAAGAATTGTCTCATTGTGCGCAGGTAATTAGTCTCGTCACGTTTGGCATTTTTTATAACGATATTTATCGTTAAGGACTTCAAGGGAAAACAAACAAAATGGTCAAATCTCAACCGATCTTGAGATATATCTTGCGCGGGATCCCCGCGATAGCAGTCGCGGTACTGCTTTCTGCATGTAGCACTACCACAAACACCGCAAAGAACACGCATTCTGAGACGCTTGGTGTGAATCAAGAAGCTTCCTCACTGCAAGCTTCTCAGGATGAATTTGAGAGTATGGTACGTAACCTCGATGTTAAATCGCGGATTATGGATCAGTACGCTGACTGGAAAGGCGTGCGCTATCGTCTCGGCGGCAACTCCAAAAAAGGTATTGATTGTTCCAGCTTTGTACAGCGTACATTCCGTGAACAGTTTGGTTTAGAACTCCCACGCTCCACCTACGAGCAACAGGAAACCGGTAAATCCGTTTCGCGCACTAATCTGCGTACTGGCGATCTGGTTCTGTTTCGCGCAGGTTCGACGGGCCGTCATGTTGGTATTTACATTGGCAACAACCAGTTTGTTCATGCCTCTACCAGCAGCGGTGTCATCATCTCCAGCATGAACGAGCCATACTGGAAGAAGCGCTATAACGAAGCGCGTCGGGTTCTGAGCCGCAGTTAATCGTTTGGTTGCTATCCCTTGGCGACCCTGACGAGACAGACGAAAAGCATCGCTTCGGCGGTGCTTTTTTTTTGATTCCCTTTTTCTCCCTGTGGAAAAGCATGACTCGCCGAAGCAATCCAGGCTATAGTCTTGTTATTCCATCACATTTATCATCATCGCAATCTCAGGATAAAGCCAGGCATCATGTTCACTCACGCCTTAACGACTGGTCGAAAAATCGTGCTTACCTGCCTGATTACCGGGGTTGTCGTTGCTATTGTTATCAGTAGCTTACAATTCGTGATGGCGTGGCATAAGCGGGAAGTTAAATACGACAGGCTGGTTTCTGACATTCAGCATTACCTGGTTAGCTATTTTGCCGATCTCAAAAGTACTACCGACATTCTTCAACCGTTGACTTTAAAGACCTGTAAACAAGTCAGCGCAGAACTCACTTCCCGTGCCGCCTTTAGCCTGAACGTTCGTGCCTTTTTGCTGGTCAAGGATAAGAAAGCATTTTGCTCATCGGCAACCGGAGGCATGGATACGCTGCTGACTGAACTGGTCCCCAGCCTCGATATTGGTAAAGATATCGATATGGCGATTATCCCGGGAACGCCGATGATGCCCAATAAACCCGCGATGGTGATTTGGTATCGTAATCCCCTGATGATGAATAGCGGCGTTTTCACCTCCCTGAATATCAACCTTACGCCGTATTTGCTCTATACCGCCCGCCAGGAAGACTTTGACGGGATTGCCATCATCGTCGGCAACACCGTGTTGTCGACCTTTTCAGACCATCTGCTCACCGTTGATGAACTCGACGGTTCACCGGAGCGCGAAGCAAAAATTGCCGGTGTTCCGGTGACGATCAGGCTATACGCAACCAACTGGACCTGGCCCGACTTATGGTATGCCCTGCTTCTCGGCGGGATGGGTGGGATCATTGCGGGTTTACTCTGCTACTACGTCATGAGCATTCGCTTGCGGCCCGGAAAAGAGATCCTCACCGGGATCAAACGCGATCAGTTCTACGTCGTCTATCAGCCTGTCGTGGATACGCAGTCGCTGAAGGTCACCGGGCTGGAAGTGTTGCTGCGCTGGAGACACCCAACGGCGGGAGAAATCCCACCTGATGCGTTTATTCATTACGCTGAGGCCCAGCACATGATTGTGCCGCTGACCCAACATCTGTTTAAGCTGGTGGCGCGGGACGCCCCTACGCTGCAAAAAGTCCTCCCGGTCGGCGCGAAGTACGGTATCAATATTGCGCCTGATCACCTGCACAGCAGCAGTTTTAAAGATGACGTTCGGCAGTTAGTCGCCGCGATGCCGCCCAACCACTTCCAGATCGTGCTGGAAATTACTGAACGCGACATGCTCAAGCAACATGAAGCGTCACAGTTATTTGAGTGGCTGCACGCCGCGGGCTTCGAAATTGCGATAGACGACTTCGGCACCGGCCACAGTGCGCTGATTTATCTGGAACGCTACACCCTGGATTATCTGAAAATCGATCGCGGTTTTATTAACGCCATTGGAACAGAAACCGTCACTTCGCCGGTGCTGGATGCAGTGCTGACGCTCGCTAAACGCCTCGATATGATGACGGTAGCCGAAGGGGTGGAAACGCCTGAGCAGGCAAAATGGCTGCATGAACGCGGGGTTCGCTTCCTGCAGGGCTACTGGATTAGCCGCCCGCTGCCGCTCGACAAATTTGTTGATTGGGTTTCACAGCCACACGCGCTGAAATGGTAAAGTCCCAACGCGTGGATTCACAACAGACGCCACCTGCCCTATTATTCAGGCATCAGAGTGACCTGCGCGGGCAGGTAAGCAAGACAAGGAATCCCTTTGCAGATAATCGTTCGCATATTGCTGCTGTTTGTCATGTTGATAAGCGCGAGTGTCCAGGCGCAGGCGATCAAAGAGAGTTATGCCTTCGCGGTACTGGGAGAGCCTAAATACGCGTTCAACTTTGATCATTTTGATTACGCCAATCCCGCCGCCCCCAAAGGCGGTCAGATTACCCTTTCCGCGCTCGGCACCTTCGACAACTTCAACCGCTACGCCCTGCGAGGTAACCCCGGCGCCCGGACCGAACAGCTTTACGACACCCTGTTTACCACCTCTGATGACGAGCCCGGCAGCTATTATCCGCTGATCGCCGAGAGCGCACGCTATGCAGAGGATTATTCGTGGGTGGAAATCACGATCAACCCCCGCGCTCGTTTTCATGATGGCTCGCCCGTCATGGCCAAAGATGTCGCCTTCACTTTCAACAAATTTATGACTGAAGGCGTGCCACAGTTTCGTCTGGTCTACAAAGGCACAACGGTTAAAGCCATTGCCCCACTCACCGTACGCATGGAGCTCGCGAAGCCGGGTAAAGAGGATATGCTCAGTCTGTTCTCATTACCCGTAATGCCACAAGCGTACTGGAAAGATCATAAGCTCAGCGACCCGTTGTCCAGACCGCCGCTGGGTGGTGGTCCTTATCGCATTAGTCAGTGGAAGATGGGGCAATATATTGTCTATACGCGCGTGAAGGATTACTGGGCGGCCAATCTGCCGGTCAATCGTGGCCGTTGGAACTTCGATGTCATTCGTTATGACTATTATCTCGACGACAACGTAGCCTTTGAGGCCTTTAAGGCCGGCGCGTTTGATTTGCGCCTGGAGAGCGATGCCAAAAACTGGGCGACGCGCTATGTTGGCAAAAACTTTGATAATCAGTACATCATCAAAGATGAGCAGAAAAATGAATCAGCGCAGGATACGCGCTGGCTGGCGTTCAACATTCAGCGCCCCGTTTTCAATGATCGACGCGTCCGTGAAGCCGTTACGCTGGCGTTTGATTTTGAATGGATGAATAAAGCGCTGTTCTACAACGCCTGGAGCCGGGCAAACAGCTATTTCCAGAACACCGAGTATGCGGCCAGAAACTACCCCGATGCGGCTGAACTGGTCCTGCTTGCGCCAATGAAAAAGGATCTGCCGCCGGAAGTCTTCAGCCAGATTTATCAGCCTCCCGTGTCCAAAGGCGACGGTTACGATCGGGAAAACCTGTTAAAAGCGGATAAATTACTGAAAGACGCGGGCTGGGAACTGAAAGGTCAGCAACGGATTAACACGGTCACTGGCAAACCGCTGAATTTTGAACTGCTCATTTCCGCCGCCAGTAACAGCCAGTGGGTCTTGCCCTTCCAGCATAATCTCCAGCGTCTGGGGATTACGATGACTATTCGTCAGGTGGATAACTCACAGCTCACCAATCGCCTGCGCAGCCGGGACTACGACATGATGCCGACCCTGTGGCAGGCGATGCCGTGGCCCAGTTCCGATCTGCAAATCTCCTGGGCGTCCGAGTATATCGACTCAAGTTATAATTCTCCAGGTGTGAAAAGTCCGGTGGTCGACAAACTGATCGCCCAAATCATCGCCGCACAGGGTGATAAAAACAAACTGCTGCCGCTTGGACGTGCGCTGGACCGCGTGCTGACCTGGAATTACTACATGTTGCCGATGTGGTACATGGCGGAAGATCGACTGGCCTGGTGGGATAAATTTTCCCGTCCAGGCATTCGTCCAATTTATACCATTGGCCTGGATAACTGGTGGTATGACGTAAACCGGGCAGCGAAGTTACCTGCCGCCAGACGGCAGGGTGAATAAATGGGCGCGTACCTGATTCGTCGTTTGTTGCTGGTTATCCCGACGCTCTGGGCAATCATCACCATCAACTTTTTTATCGTGCAAATTGCCCCCGGCGGCCCGGTCGATCAGGCGATTGCCGCCATCGAATTTGGTCAAACGAGCGCGCTGCCCGGTGCCGGGAGCGAAGGTGTTCGCGCCAGCCATGCCCGAACCGGGGTGGGAAATATCAGCGACAGCAACTATCGCGGGGGACGCGGCCTTGATCCGGAAGTGATTGCCGAAATCACCCAACGCTACGGTTTCGATAAGCCACTGCACGAGCGCTATTTCACCATGCTGTGGAACTATATCCGCTTCGATTTCGGCGACAGCCTGTTTCGTAGCGCCTCGGTACTGACGCTCATCAAAGAGAGTCTGCCGGTGTCGATCACCCTGGGGTTGTGGAGTACGCTCATCATCTATCTGGTGTCGATTCCGTTGGGGATCCGCAAGGCCGTGCATAACGGCAGCCGGTTTGACGTCTGGAGTAGCGCGTTTATTATCATCGGCTACGCTATCCCGGCGTTTCTGTTCGCAATACTGTTGATTGTCTTCTTTGCCGGCGGCAGCTATTACGACCTCTTCCCGCTGCGTGGTCTGGTCTCGGCGAATTTTGACACGCTGCCGTGGTATCAAAAGGTAACCGACTATCTGTGGCACATCACCTTACCCGTCCTGGCGACAGTCATTGGCGGGTTTGCTGCATTAACGATGCTGACCAAAAATTCCTTTCTTGATGAAGTGCGCAAGCAGTATGTCGTCACTGCCCGCGCCAAAGGGGTCAGTGAAGGGAATATCCTGCGGAAGCACGTTTTTCGTAACGCCATGCTGCTGGTGATCGCCGGTTTTCCGGCCACCTTCATCAGCATGTTTTTTACCGGTTCGCTGCTGATCGAAGTGATGTTTTCCCTCAACGGTCTGGGCCTGTTGGGTTATGAGGCAACGGTGTCACGCGACTACCCGGTGATGTTTGGCACGCTGTACATCTTCACCTTGATCGGCCTGCTGCTGAATATTCTCAGTGATATCAGCTATACGCTGGTCGATCCGCGCATTGATTTTGAGGGACGTTAATGGCCCATTTAAGCCCCGTCAATCAGGCCCGCTGGGCGCGTTTTCGCCATCATCGTCGTGGCTTCTGGTCGCTGTGGATTTTTCTCGTCCTGTTTGGTCTGAGTCTGTGTTCTGAATTGATTGCTAACGATAAACCGCTGTTAGTGCGCTACGACGGAAGCTGGTATTTCCCGCTGGTCAAGAACTACAGTGAGAGCGATTTTGGCGGGCCGCTGGCAACAAGGGCGGATTACCAGGACCCGTGGCTGAAGCAACAACTGGAAAGCCGCGGGTGGGTCCTCTGGGCTCCGGTGCGCTTTGGGGCGAACAGCATCAACTTTGCGACTGACAAACCCTTCCCCTCGCCCCCTTCGGCGCAGAACTGGCTGGGTACCGATGCCAACGGCGGCGACGTAC
The DNA here is from genome assembly GCF_013890155.1 of Citrobacter sp. RHB20-C16. Classification (NCBI taxonomy): domain Bacteria; kingdom Pseudomonadati; phylum Pseudomonadota; class Gammaproteobacteria; order Enterobacterales; family Enterobacteriaceae; genus Citrobacter; species Citrobacter sp. RHB20-C16. The sequence goes on from NZ_CP057630.1 coordinate 3,165,647, forward strand.
TGGCGCGAGTGCTTTACGGCACGCGGATCTCCATTCTTTTCGGCCTGATGCTGACTTTGTGTTCAAGCGTCATGGGTGTACTGGCCGGAGCGCTACAGGGCTACTACGGTGGCAAAGTGGATTTATGGGGCCAACGGTTTATCGAGGTCTGGTCGGGTATGCCGACGCTGTTCCTGATTATTTTGCTCTCCAGCGTCGTGCAGCCTAACTTCTGGTGGCTGCTGGCGATTACGGTGCTGTTTGGCTGGATGAGTCTGGTCGGCGTGGTGCGTGCGGAGTTCTTACGCACGCGAAACTTCGACTATATCCGGGCCGCCCAGGCGCTCGGCGTCAGCGACCGCAGTATTATCTTTCGCCATATGCTGCCCAACGCGATGGTTGCCACCCTGACCTTCTTACCGTTCATTTTATGCAGTTCCATCACCACTCTGACGTCGCTCGATTTTCTTGGCTTTGGTTTACCGTTAGGTTCTCCTTCGCTCGGTGAGTTACTCCTGCAAGGCAAAAACAACCTGCAGGCGCCGTGGCTGGGTATTACTGCGTTTTTGTCGGTCGCCATTCTCCTCTCGCTGCTGATCTTTATTGGCGAGGCCGTCCGTGACGCATTCGATCCCAACAAGGCGGTGTAACATGACGCAACCTTTGCTCGATATAGACAATCTGACGCTGGGATTTCGTAAGCAGGAAACGGTTCGTACGGTAGTTAACGCGGTGTCGTTGCGCGTGGAGGCCGGCGAAACGCTGGCGCTGGTAGGAGAATCCGGTTCCGGCAAGAGTGTTACCGCACTGTCGATTCTGCGCCTGTTGCCCACGCCGCCCGCCGTATATCTTAGCGGCGATATCCGTTTTCACGGCGAGTCATTACTCCACGCCAGCGAGCAGACGCTACGCGGCGTGCGCGGCAACAAGATCGCCATGATTTTTCAGGAGCCGATGGTGTCGCTGAACCCGCTCCATAACCTCGAAAAACAGCTCTATGAAGTCCTTTCCCTGCACCGCGGTATGCGCCGGGAGGCGGCACGCGCAGAGATAATAAGCTGCCTCGATCGGGTCGGTATTCGGCAGGCTGCAACCCGGCTGGGCGATTATCCGCACCAGCTTTCCGGCGGCGAGCGTCAGAGGGTGATGATTGCGATGGCGCTGTTAACGCGACCCGAATTACTCATCGCCGACGAGCCGACTACCGCGCTGGATGTCTCGGTACAGGCGCAGATCCTGCAACTGTTGCGCGAACTCCAGCGCGAGCTGAACATGGGGATGCTGTTTATCACCCATAATCTCAGTATTGTCAGGAAGCTCGCCGACAGCATAGCGGTGATGCAAAACGGGCAATGCGTTGAGCAAAACCGGGCCGCTCCCCTTCTCCACGCGCCCACGCATCCCTATACGCAGAAATTGCTCAACAGCGAGCCGACAGGCGACCCCGTACCGCTACCAGCCGGACATTCACCTCTGCTAAAGGTCGAGGATTTGCGCGTCGCCTTCCCCATTCGCAAAGGGATTCTCAAGCGCGTGGTGGCAAACAATGAGGTGGTGAAAGGCATCAGTTTCAGTCTGCAACCGGGTGAAACGCTGGGGCTGGTTGGTGAGTCAGGGTCAGGGAAAAGTACCACCGGGCTGGCGCTCCTGCGGCTTATCACCTCTCAGGGCAGCATAGAATTTGACGGCCAACAGTTACAACATCTTAACCGCCGACAGTTGTTGTCCGTACGTCATCGTATTCAGGTGGTCTTCCAGGATCCCAACTCCTCGCTGAATCCGCGTCTGAGCGTGTTACAAATCATTGAAGAGGGACTGCGCGTTCATCAACCATCGCTCTCAGCCGAACAGCGCGAGCAGCAGGTCATGGCGGTGATGGCGGAAGTGGGACTGGATGCCGACACGCGCCACCGCTATCCGGCGGAGTTTTCCGGCGGTCAGCGCCAGCGGATTGCGATAGCCAGAGCGCTGATCCTGAAGCCGTCATTGATTGTTCTTGATGAACCGACATCATCTCTCGACCGGACCGTGCAGGCGCAAATTCTCGCGCTGTTGAAATCGCTACAGCAAAAGCATCGCCTGGCCTATATCTTCATAAGCCACGATCTGCACGTGGTACGTGCGCTATGCCATCAGGTGATTGTGCTGAAACAGGGAGAGGTTATTGAGCAGGGGCAATGCGAGCGCGTCTTTAGCGCACCGCAACAGGCGTATACGCGTCAACTTCTCACGCTAAGCTGACGCTCAAAATGGATTGTTGTTAGAAAACGGTTCGGCAATGGCCACGCCAAAGTTTTTCAGACGACAAGTCGCGGCAAATTCGTCCTGGCGATTCACAAACAGGCACGGTTCGCCTTCACATTCCAGTACGGAACATGGCACTTCGATATCACTGAGCGCCTGACTGAGTTTATGCATCACCGGCCAGGCGCTATCGCCATCCGGACTCAGCAGTTTAAGCGCCACCAGACTGTTTTCGACGCTTTGGCCATTTTGCGGAATCGGTTCAACTTTCGAACCTGCGAAACCCGCAGACCAACGATAGTTCTGTGGTAAGCGATGAACGATTGAGAGCTGTAATGTTGTCACTTTCTTTCCCCGGAAGCACAATCACTTCACAATTTATTTACATCTATATTAACACATCATTGACAATCCGTCCTTAAACGGATGCATAACGTGGCAATCCTTCTCCCGCGTGGCCAGTATGTTGGGTATGGCCTTTATTAAAATAGAGATTTCCAGTCGGGACAGGAGCGCGGGCTATATGTACCCGTTTCTGCGATCTAACTCAACCTTTTTAACTACAATGATGTGACTTTTTACATAAATTGATTTTACATAAAATAAACATATATCGGGGGAATGATAGGATTGTCGTTGACATACATCAACAAAGGAAGCCGAACGGCTTCCATATTGTGTATTTGATCACCGTTTTTTCGGGCGGCTCGCATAGAGATAGAACAAAATTGAACAGCTTGCACAGAAGGCAATAGACCAAATCATCGGCCAGGCTGAGTTAAACGTTGCCAGAGAGAGTAACGCGCCAACAAGCGCGCCAATGCCAAAGCGGAAAGTGCCCGCCAGCGATGAGGCCGTTCCCGCCATGTGTGGGAACTCATCGAGGATCACCGCCATCGCATTGGAAGAGATCATCGACACGCAACCGACAAAGACTGCCACCCCCAGCACCAGCGCCCAGAAACCGATGCCAAACAGCGCACTCAGCACCATCCACACCGCCATCGCCAGTTGGATCCACAATCCGGTACGGAACATGTTCAGCGCACCGATCCGGCGTACGAAGCGACTGTTAAAAATCGTCATAATGAATAAAAAGACGATGTTTAGCGCGAAGTAGTAGCCAAAATCCTGCGGCGATACGTGGTTGATTTCGATATACACGAACGGCCCGGCGCTGAGAAAAGAGAACATCCCGGCAAAGCTAAAGCCGCTTGCCAGCATATAGCTCAGCACCCGCTTATGGCGAAACAGCGAGGCAAAGTTACCTATTGTCGTGCGGATATGGAACGGCTGGCGCTTTTCAACCGGTAACGTCTCTTTAATGAGCGTTGCGATCATGACAGAGGCCAGAACCGCGGCGATCGCCAGGATCCAGAAGATAGAGTGCCAGCTCAACCACACCAGCACCCAGCCGCCGATGATTGGTGCCATCAGCGGTGCAATCGTGGTCACCAGCATGACGAACGACATCATGCGGGAGAACTCTTCTTTAGGATACATATCGCGCATCAGCGCATTGATCACCACGCTGGCAGCGGCTGCAGCCAGACCGTGGAAGAATCGCATCACAATCAGCTGATCGATGGTCTGCGCCAGCGCACAGGCTACGGCGGCGGCAGCGAACACCAGCGTGCCACCGAGGATCACCGGTTTTCGCCCAAGGCTATCCGCCATCGGCCCATACAGTAGCTGCCCGACTGCGAAGCCCAGAATATAGGTGCTAAGCGTCATCTGCGCGCTGCCCGCCGGCACGCCAAACTGCTCGGAGATCACCGGTAGCGCCGGAAGGTACATATCGATCGACAGCGGCATTAACATCGCCAGCAGACCGAGAATAAAAACAATGGCAAAGGACGAGTGCTGCCGGGTGGTCACAAAAAACTCCTGAATTTAGCTGGACGACATGCCGACGCTGGCAATTTCGGCTTCGGTCAAAGGGCGATACTCACCGGGCTCAAGGTCAGCATCAAGGGTAATGGCGCCTATCCGCTCGCGGTGCAGTTCTACCACGTGGTTACCCACGGCGGCAAACATCCGTTTCACCTGATGATAGCGTCCTTCGCTGATGGTCAGACGCACCTGCGTCGGGGTAATAACCTCAAGCACAGCCGGTTTGGTGAGATCTTTTTCATTATGTAACTGCACGCCTTTTGCAAACTGCGCGGCGGTATCTTCGGCGACGGGCGACTCCAGCGTGACCAGATACGTTTTCTCGCAGTGGTGACGCGGAGAGGTGATGCGGTGCGACCACTGCCCGTCGTCGGTCATCAGCACCAGACCGGTGGTGTCGATATCCAGGCGACCCGCAGCGTGTAATTTATGCGCGACCGGCTCATCCAGGAAATACAGGATCGTCGGATGATCCGGGTCATCCGTCGAACACACATAGCCCTGGGGTTTATTAAGCATAAAGTAACGTGGGCCGTTTTGCTGAACCAGCGTGTTGCCGTCATATGCTACGTCGTGTTCTGGCAGCAGTTTGAACGCAGTATTCCGGATGATTTCACCATCCACGGTAACACGGCTACCGCGGATTTCACGCCCGGCAATAGCGCGGCTGACGCCGAGTTGCTGAGCGATAAATTTATCAAGTCGCATGAGTGTGATTTTGCCTGTAAAAATACGGGAGTCGGGCGCGTCGCCCGAAAAGTGGAGCCGTTATCTGCCCAGTATAGCGGGCTAACAACATCCCTCAAGGGAAAACGATTCGTGGCATACTATACCCGAGTTCGTTACGTATTGTGAGACCATGATTTTTACACTTCGCCCCTACCAGCAAGAAGCCGTGGATGCCACGCTCAACCATTTCCGTCGCCATCGCACGCCTGCGGTGATTGTTCTGCCCACTGGCGCCGGTAAAAGCCTGGTGATTGCTGAACTGGCGCGCGTCGCCAGAGGCCGCGTGCTGGTTCTGGCGCATGTGAAAGAGCTGGTGGCGCAAAACCATGCCAAATACTGCGCACTGGGGCTGGAAGCCGATATTTTTGCCGCCGGACTTAAACGTAAAGAGAGCCACGGTAAAGTGGTGTTCGGCAGCGTTCAGTCCGTGGCTCGCAATCTGGACGCCTTCCAGAGCGAGTTTTCGCTGCTGATTGTTGATGAATGCCATCGTATCGGCGATGACGAAGAGAGCCAGTATCAGCAGATACTCACCCATCTGAGCAACGCCAATCCCCACATTCGCCTGCTGGGGCTGACCGCCACCCCTTTTCGTCTGGGCAAAGGCTGGATCTATCATTTTCACTACCACGGTATGGTGCGCGGCGACGACAAGGCGCTGTTTCGCGACTGCATTTACGAACTGCCGCTGCGCTACATGATTAAGCACGGCTATCTTACGCCGCCGGAACGCCTCGACATGCCGGTGGTGCAGTACGATTTCAGCCGCCTGCAGGCGCAAAGCAACGGTCTGTTTAGCGAAGCCGACCTGAACCGTGAGCTGAAAAAGCAGCAGCGTATCACACCGCATATCATCAGCCAGATTATTGAATTCGCCCAGACCCGCAAAGGGGTGATGATTTTTTCCGCCACCGTCGAGCATGCCAAAGAGATTGCCGGACTGCTGCCGAAAGCGGATTCCGCGCTGATTACCGGCGACACGCCGGGTCCTGAACGTGATGAGCTGATAGACGCGTTTAAGGCTCAGCGTTTTCGTTATCTGGTCAACGTCTCCGTCTTAACCACGGGCTTCGATGCCCCGCACGTCGATCTCATTGCCATTCTGCGCCCCACCGAGTCAGTCAGTCTGTACCAACAAATTGTGGGTCGCGGCCTGCGTCTCGCACCGGGAAAAACGGACTGTTTGATTCTGGATTACGCCGGTAATCCGCACGATCTCTATTCTCCGGAGGTGGGGAGTCCGAAAGGCAAAAGTGATAACGTGCCGGTCCAGGTCTTCTGCCCGGCCTGCGGTTTCGCAAATACCTTCTGGGGCAAAACCACCGCTGACGGTACGCTGCTCGAACATTTTGGCCGCCGCTGTCAGGGTTGGTTTGAAGATGATGAAGGACATCGCGAGCAGTGCGATTTTCGCTTCCGCTTTAAAAATTGCCCGCAGTGCAACGCCGAAAACGACATTGCCGCTCGCCGCTGTCGGGAATGCGATACGATCCTTGTCGATCCCGACGACATGCTGAAAGCAGCGTTGAAACTGAAAGACGCGCTGGTGCTCCGCTGTAGCGGCATGACGTTGCAGCACGGCCATGACGAGAAAGGCGAATGGCTGAAAATCACCTACTATGACGAAGATGGCGCGGACGTTAGCGAGCGCTTTCGCCTGCAAACCCCTGCCCAACGTACGGCATTTGAACAACTGTTTATCCGCCCGCATACCCGCACGCCAGGTGTGCCGCTACGCTGGATCACCGCGGCGGATATCCTCGCGCAACAACCCTTGTTACGCCATCCCGACTTTGTGGTGGCGCGGATGAAAGGCCAGTACTGGCAGGTGCGGGAAAAGGTATTCGATTACGAGGGGCGTTTCCGTCGGGCACATGAATTACGCGGTTAATCGTACTTTTGATTGATGTAACGGGCGTTTGAGGATAGAATCTCGCCCGCTTTTGCATACGCAAAGCAGATCACTTACCTGTTGCTGGGTCGCCTGTAGCAGGAATTATTAAAGAGAGATTTAAATGTTTACTATCAACGCTGAAGTACGTAAAGAGCAGGGTAAGGGTGCGAGCCGCCGCCTGCGTGCCGCTAACAAGTTCCCGGCAATCATCTACGGTGGCAAAGAAGCCCCGATTGCTATCGAACTGGACCACGATTCCATCATGAACATGCAAGCTAAAGAAGGTTTCTATAGCGACGTTCTGACCATCGTTGTTGACGGTAAAGAAGTAAAAGTTAAAGCTCAGGCTGTACAGCGTCACGCGTTCAAGCCAAAGCTGACTCACATCGACTTCGTTCGCGCGTAATCGCCAACAAGTTGAAGAAAACCCCGCTCCGGCGGGGTTTTTTTATGGCTTTTAATTACCGCCAGACGTACGGCGCTGAAGCTGATCGCGCAGGTTCGGCGGCGTGCCTTTAATGGTCAACGTATCCGTTGCCGGATCCCAGAAAATACGCTCGCCCAGTAGCATCGCGTCAAAGTTAATGGTTAACCCACCGCCGCTGCCGGCATATTTGGTCAGTTGGCGCAGCGTGCTGCGATCGGCCGGGAAGCTCTCTTCCAGCTCATAGCCCTTCTCTGCCGTAAACTCGCTAAAACTCACTTCACTGACGCCAGAAAGTTCTTTTGACAGCGACTCCAGCTCAATTTCCTCACCGGCCTGAAGCTGCTCGTTGCAGTAGCTGTACACCTGCTGGCGCACGTTCTGGCGCTCGGCCTTACCCAGTTGCGCTTCAGCGGTGAAGTCATCGACCGCCTGCAGCAGTCCACGGTTTTGCGCCTTGGCGTTGAGACCTTCGCTGGCTCCGAGGAAATCCATAAAGAAGTCAGCCACTTTTCGCCCTACCCGCCCCTTCAGGAAGGTCAGATAGCGGGTGGATTCCGGATTGGTTTCCCACTCGGTCAGATCGATACGCGCGACGATATCCGCATGGTTGATATCCAGATAGTGCGTCGGGTTGATATCCAGATTCTCATTGACGCGCATGCTGCTTAAGTTGTTCAGCACCGCCACCAGTAAATACTCTACCGCCAGATAGCGATAATGACAGAACAGCACAATGCCGCCGTCAGCAAACGGGTATTTGGCGAGCTCGTCACGTAAACGTCCGGTCGCCGCACGGCTAAAGGCGAGAAAATCCTCCTCACCCTGGCGCTGTAAGCGCAGCGCTTGCGCCAGTTCGCTCTCTTCGCTGAACAGGCCATACGCTTTGTTTTTCGCGCTATAGACCCGATGCAGTTCAGCCATCATATCGACAACGGTGTTTGTCGGTTCCAGTAATGAATCGCGCAGGACCAGCTCAAGGTTTTGCTCATCACGCTTGATAAGCTGGTGCAGGGCAATCTGGTTGATATCCAGACTCATGATAAACTCTCCTTAAAGACCGGGCGGTATTCAACCACCACCGGCGAGGCGACGCAACAGAAGATGCAGCGCCGTTTTGCCTGTCGCACGGTAACGCGAATTATTGAGGATAAAAAAGCGGAAAAAAAACTGTTGCTACGGTAATATGTTGCCCTTTCATGAATAAACTGATGTCGATTTATGCCACAAATCTCCCGCTATAGTGACGAACACGTTGAACAGCTGCTCACCGAGATGCTCAACGTACTGGAAAAACATAAGGCACCGACTGATCTTTCCCTGATGGTGCTGGGAAACATGGTCACCAACCTTATTAATACCAGCATTGCCCCGGCTCAGCGCCAGGCGATTGCGAACTCTTTTGCCCGCGCATTGCAGTCCTCGGTTAACGACGACAAAGCGCACTAAAAGCCGATTTCGGGGAAACGAACGACACGTTATGGTAACTCATCGTCAGCGCTACCGTGAAAAAGTCTCCCAGATGGTTAGTTGGGGGCACTGGTTTGCACTGTTCAACATTCTGCTGGCTATCGTGCTCGGCAGCCGTTACCTGTTTGTCGCCGACTGGCCGACAACGCTGGCCGGTCGCGTTTACTCTTATCTGAGTATCGTCGGCCATTTCAGCTTTCTGGTGTTTGCCACCTATCTGCTGATTCTGTTCCCGCTGACGTTCATTGTGATGTCCCAGAGGCTGATGCGTTTCCTGTCAGCCATTCTGGCGACGGCCGGAATGACGCTTCTGCTGATCGACAGCGAAGTGTTTACCCGTTTCCACCTGCATCTTAATCCCATCGTCTGGGAACTGGTGATTAACCCCGACCAAAATGAAATGGCGCGCGACTGGCAGCTGATGTTTATCAGCGTACCGGTTATCTTGTTGATTGAAATGCTGTTTGCGACCTGGAGCTGGCAAAAACTGCGCAGCCTGACGCGTCGTCGTCACTTCGCCAAGCCGCTGGCCGCCTTCTTCTTTGTGTCATTTATTGCTTCACATGTGGTCTATATCTGGGCGGATGCCAATTTCTATCGTCCGATCACCATGCAGCGCGCCAACCTGCCGCTCTCCTATCCGATGACCGCGCGCCGGTTTCTGGAAAAACATGGCCTGCTGGATGCGCAGGAGTATCAGCGCCGTCTGGTCGAACAGGGGAATCCGGAAGCGGTGTCCGTGCAGTATCCACTGAGCGAATTACGCTATCGCGATATGGGAACCGGGCAAAACGTCCTGCTGATCACGGTCGATGGCCTGAACTATTCGCGCTATGAAAAGCAGATGCCGGCACTTGCCGAATTTGCCGGGCAAAACATTGCCTTCACGCGCCACATGAGTTCCGGCAACACCACCGATAACGGTATTTTTGGCCTGTTTTACGGCGTGTCGCCGAGCTATATGGACGGTATTCTGTCCACCCGAACGCCGGCTGCGCTGATTTCGGCTCTGAATCAGCAAGGCTATCAGCTGGGACTGTTCTCTTCCGACGGCTTTACCAGCCCACTCTACCGCCAGGCGTTACTGTCTGATTTCTCGATGCCAAGCGTACAGACGCAGTCTGACGAACAGACCGCCAGCCAGTGGATCAACTGGCTGGGGCGTTACGCGCAGGAAGACAACCGCTGGTTCTCATGGGTTTCGTTTAACGGCACCAACGTTGACGACAGCAACCAGTCTAACTTCGTTCGCCGCTACGCTCGCGCGGCGGGAGATGTCGATAAGCAGATCAACCGTGTGCTCGGCGCACTGCGTGAGTCCGGTAAACTGGATAACACGGTGGTGATAATCACCGCCGGTCGCGGCGTCGCGTTGAGCGATGAAGAGAAAAACTTCGCCTGGTCGCACGGCCACCTGCAGGTTCCGCTCATTATTCACTGGCCGGGGACTCCCGCACAGCGGATCAACAGCCTGACCGATCACACAGACGTCATGACCACATTGATGCAGCGTCTGCTCCACGTCAGCACGCCGGCTAATGAATATTCGCAGGGGCAGGATCTGTTCAATGCCAATCGTCGTCACTACTGGGTAACGGCGGCCGATCTCAGTACGCTGGCAATCACCACGCCGGAAATGACGCTGGTGCTGAACAACAACGGCAAGTACCAGACATACGATTTACGCGGCGAGAAGATTAAAGATCAGAAGCCACAGTTGAGTCTGTTATTACAGGTGCTGACAGACGAGAAGCGTTTTATCGCTAACTGATTTATTATTAATCAGTTAGCTGGATGTCCCCTTGCATTCGGTACGGAAAGCGGTAGTATTAGCTCCCACGAGTCGGCACGTAGCGCAGCCTGGTAGCGCACCGTCATGGGGTGTCGGGGGTCGGAGGTTCAAATCCTCTCGTGCCGACCAAAATACTCCTTAAGAACCAGCCCTGATGGGCTGGTTTTTTTATGCTCCTGAATATCCTTTCATCTTTCAGGTTTTACTTCTTACCCATGCGTAATCTGGGGTAATATTTCTCCCTCTTATCGATGCGGTGAATCTGGACGATTCGCGATCGAATAACAATAATGATTCTAATAAAATCTCGGGAGATAACTATGCCTGAAGCAACGCCTTTTCAGGTGCTGGTGGTAGATGACCACCCTCTTATGCGTCGTGGTATCCGTCAATTACTGGAACTGGATCCGACATTTGAGGTGGTTGCCGAAGCGGGCGATGGTGCAACGGCGATTGATCTGGCAAACCGTCTCGATCTGGATTTAATCCTGCTTGATCTGAATATGAAAGGGCTGAGCGGTCTGGATACGTTGAACGCCCTGCGCCGCGATGGGATCACGGCGCAGATCATCATTCTCACCGTTTCGGATTCGGCCAACGACATCTACGCCCTGATTGACGCCGGCGCAGATGGCTACCTGCTGAAAGACAGCGATCCGGAAGTTCTGCTGGATGCCATTCGCACAGGCGCCAATGGCGGCAAAGTTTTCAGCGAACGCGTCAGCGATTATCTGCGCGAGCGCGAAATGTTTGGTGAAGAGGACGATCCGTTCAGCATGCTGACCGAGCGAGAGCTGGATGTGTTGCACGAGCTGGCACAGGGGCTGTCTAACAAGCAGATTGCCTCGGTCCTCAATATTTCCGAACAAACCGTAAAAGTGCATATTCGCAACCTGCTGCGCAAGCTCAACGTACGCTCACGCGTTGCCGCGACCATCGTGTTTTTACAAACCCGCGGTATGCAATAGCCCAGCAAATGCCCGATGGCGCTACGCTTATCGGGCCTGTGCCTCGCCATCTGGCCGGGTGGTTACTCGCTCTTTGGCGATAAGTGCTGCATCGCCTGCGCGATACTGCGCTCAATCACCGCACGACGCGTATCGTTCGCTGGCAGCATCTTCAACATCATCTCCCAGGCGGCAACCGCCTCGCCAAAACGCTCCTGCTCAAAGGCGTTGAAGGCATACATGCTCAGAACCCGCACATTGGCGTGATCGCTACGCACCAGTTCTCGCAGCAGCTCCCCTCCACGACGGTTATCATCAGGATCGGAAGAACGGGTCAGCGCCTCGGCATAGCCCAGCGCAGCATCGCTGTTCTTCGGATCGAGTCGATAGGCGTTGGCATACGCTTCGGTAGCGGTACTGGCATTGCCAAGCACCATTCCGATCCGCCCCAGCATGATCCAGCCTTCTACGTTCGTCGCATCACTTTGCAGACGAGTACGTAGCCCCAGCGCCAGACGCGTCATCTCTTCCTCATCCAGCGGCTGCGCTTTTGGATCCAGCGCGCGTTCCAGCAGTGCCGGACTTTGTGCCGTCGCCAGTTGCCAGATTTCCACCTGCTTATAGCTCCCGGTCTGGTAATAACTGACGGCCCCCACGATGACGGCAATCACTATCCCTGGCAGATAAACCGCCAGCCCGGCTCGTTTACCCTCCGGTAACGATATCTCATCCGGGAACACCTCCTGTTTCAGGCGTACCCGCCGACGCGAACGGGCAACGATAATCCAGCCACCTGCGCCAATTGCCGCCACGGGAAGCACCCACAGCAGGACAGTCAGTGGTGTCAGCGGCGGATCATAGGTGACGAAGTTACCGTAGCGCGCCACCATATAGTCGACGATCTCTTTCTGACTTTTCCCTTCCTGCATCAGCTCATAGACTTTCTGCCGCAGGTCGGTCGCAATCATCGAATTGGAATCCGCGATGCTGTTGTTCTGGCATTTTGGACAGCGCAGCTGTTCAGTCAACTGGCGGAATTGTTGCTCCTGGGTCTCATCCTTAAACTGCATCACATCAATGGTGGCCAGCGCGTTAGCAGAAAACAGCAGCATCAGCACACTCAGCAAAATTCTCATTGCCCGGCCTCCTTACTGTATTTCTCCCACAGCGGCTTGATTTCACTCTCCCAGACGCGGGCGTTCAAATCCCCGGCATGCCGATAGCGAATAATGCCTTTACCGTCGATCAGGAAGGTTTCCGGCGCGCCATAGACCCCAAGATCCAGGCCCAGCATACCGTCGCCGTCAAACAGGCTCAGCGCGTAAGGATTGCCCAACTCTTTCAGCCAGACGATGGCCTTCTGGCGATCGTCTTTATAATTCAGCCCCACTACGCGAATCCCCTGTGCCGACAGCTGGTTCAGGTACTGATGCTCAGCGCGGCAGGTCGGACACCACGTTGCCCAGACGTTGAGTAAGACCGGTTTACCCTGAGTCAGCACGTCTGCCTCATAATGCTTACCGGGGTTCTCCAGCGACTCAAGCCGGAAAGTCGGTACCGGTTTCCCAATCAGCGCCGACTCCAGATTCGTCGGCGTGTCGCCTTCTGCGTTACGCGCCAGTTGCCACAGCAGCGCTGCGGCAATCACGAGAAAAATCACAAAGGGAATCAAAAGTACGTTGCGCTTCATACCGCCTCCGACGCCGATTTTTGCGGTTGTACGCGTTTGCGATAACGCGGGTCAAACAGGCATAACAGCCCTCCCAGCGCCATCAATATCCCACCCGCCCAGATCCAGCGAATAAACGGTTTGTAATATAGACGAACAGCCCACGCGCCGTTATCCAGCTCTTCACCGAGCGCGGCGTACAGATCGCGGGTGATGCCACCATCAATCGCCGCTTCCGTCATCATCGAACTGGTGCTGTTGTAGAACCGTTTTTCAGCGTGCAACGTTGCTTCTGCCTTGCCATCACGGGTCACGCTGATAATCGCCACACCACCGCGATAGTTTGGTCCGGTGATATCCTTCACTTCACGGAAGGTGAAGCGATATTCATGAATATCGACGCTGTCACCGGCTTTCATGCGAACATCGCGCTCGACGCTGTAGTTCTGGCTGAAGGCGATGCCGACAATTGTCACCGCCAGGCCGACGTGCCCGGCCACCATTCCCCAGTAGCTCAGCGTCATTTTCGCGCCACGTGAAATTCGCTGCGCAAGCTCCGCCATCGCCAGCACAAACACCCAGCAGGCCATTGCCAGCCCGACTACGGTCATGGCGACAATCTTGTTCTCAAACAGCCACGGCAGCAGCAGAGAGAGTACGAGGGTGCTGACCAGCGCGATAACCAGCAGTCGTTGCAGTTTACGCGGTCGATCGCGTCCCCAGCGGACCAGCGGGCCAACACCCAACAGCAGGGCAAACGGCGCCATCAGCCAGGTAAACATGGTATTAAAAAACGGTTCGCCAATAGAGATACTGCCCAGACCGAGTTGCTTATGCACCAGCGGCAGCAGCGTGCCGAGCAGCACGACCAGCATGGCGGCAATCAGCAGCACGTTATTACCGAGCAGCAGCGATTCACGCGACCAGAGGGCGTTATTGACCCGGGAGCGAACCTTATGTCCTCGCGTGGCAAACAGCAGCAGCGAGCCGCCGATGACCAGCACCATGAAGGCCAGAATGAACATCCCGCGAGACGGGTCGGAAGCAAACGCATGCACCGACACCAGCACGCCCGAACGCACGAGGAACGTCCCCAACAGACAGAGCGAAAACGCGCAGATGGAGAGCAGTAGCGTCCACGCCTTGAAACTGCCGCGCTGTTCAGTGACCGCCAGCGAGTGCATCAGTGCGGTTCCCACTAACCATGGCATAAACGAGGCATTTTCCACCGGATCCCAGAACCACCAGCCTCCCCAGCCCAGTTCGTAATACGCCCATGCTGAACCCAGCACAATCCCCAGCGTCAGGAAAACCCACGCGGCCAGCGTCCATGGACGGGAAAAACGGGCGAAAGTGCTGTCCAGGCGACCGCTCATCAACGCCGCGATAGCGAACGCGAAGGCGACCGAGAAACCAACATAGCCCATATACAGCAGCGGCGGATGGAAGATAAGCCCAGGATCCTGCAACAACGGGTTGAGATCGCGCCCTTCTATCGGGAAATTCGGCAGCGTGCGGGTGAACGGGTTGGAGGTAAACAGGATGAACAACAGAAAACCGACGCTAACCATCCCCATCACCGCAAGTACGCGGGCGACGATAACCAACGGCATCCGCTGGGAAAACAGCGCGACGGCAAAGGTCCAGCCGCTCATCAGCAACACCCACAGCAGCAGCGAGCCTTCATGCGCCCCCCAGGTGGCGGCGACGCGGTACCAGACCGGCAGCTGCGTGTTGGAGTTACTGGCGACGTAAACGACGGTGAAATCATTCACTACAAAGGCGTTGACCAGCACCAGAAAGGCGCCCATCACGAGGATAAACAACAGCCAGGAAAACGGTCTTGCCGACGCCATCATCCGCGCATCGCCTCGCGCCACGCCCCACAGCGGATAGACTGAGAGTAACAACGCAACGCCCAGTGCCAGGCATAACAGCGCATTGCCAATTTCAGGCATCATGATGTTTTATCCTTATAGACGCTCTCGGGACGGCGGTGGTTATCCTGCATCGCTTTTTCAACTTCCGGCGGCGTGTAGTTTTCATCGTGCTTGGCGAGGACTTCTTTCGCCTGAATATGGTTTTTCTCGCCAAGTTCCCCCTGCACCACCACGCCTTGTCCTTCACGGAACAGGTCCGGCAGAATGCCTTCGTAGGTCACATCCACCACGCCTTCGGCATCATAGATGCTGAAATTCACCTTCAGCGAGTTGGGGTCGCGCTTGACGCTGCCGGGCATAACCATACCACCTACTCGCAGCCGCTGGCCCACTTCCGGCATTTGCTGTGTTTCGCGCTTGCCGTAGAGAATCTCGCCTGGCGTGTAGAACAGGTCGATGTTGGCGCGCAGCGCATACAGCACCAGCGTAATCGTCAGCGCTAACCCGACAAGCACGCCGCAGGCAATCCATAAACGGTTCTTACGTCGAATATTCACGCCGCCTCCCGTTGTGTCTGCGCTGCACGCAGGCGGGCTTCACGCGCCCGCTGACGGGAGACATCACGCAAAATTGCGCGATGCTGCGTCACGGTATGAATGACCAGCACTGCCAGCGGGATGACGCTCAGCGCCACAGCCAGCCAGACGTAAAAGGCGTAGCCGCCCATCGCAAAAAAATCACTCCAGGATGCAAATGCAGTGGTCATTGGCGGCCTCTTTTTAAGATCAGTTCACTCACCCACGGGCGACGTTTTTCCATTATCAGAATCAGGTTACGCATCCGCATCAGCGACAGCGTGATAAACAGCAGCAGATAGCCGACAATCGCCAGCCGCAGCGGCGTGCGCATGGCCGGATCGATGCTTTGTTGCATACGGGTCGAGCCCTGATGCAGCGTGTTCCACCACTCCACCGAATAGTGAATGATCGGCAGGTTCACCACGCCAATCAGCACCAGGATCCCCGCCGCGCGCCCCGCCATCTTACGGTCATCAAAGGCGTGCCACAGAGCAATTGCGCCGACGTAGAGAAACAGCAGCACCAGTTCTGACGTCAGCCGCGCATCCCACACCCACCAGGTACCCCACATCGGTTTACCCCAGGCCGAGCCGGTGACCAGCGCAATAAACGTAAACACCGCGCCAATCGGCGCCATTGCAGCCAGCGCCAGGTTCGCCATCTTCATCTGCCAGACCAGACCGATAAACGCGGCTACCGCCATCGAGGCATAAATCCCCATTGACCAGATCGCCGCCGGAACGTGCAGATAAATAATGCGGTAGCTCTGCCCCTGCTGGTAATCCGCCGGCGCAAAACCGAACCCCCAGATCCAGCCCGTCGCCAGAACCAGGAGGCAGGCGACGGCCAGCCACGGCACAAAATAGCCACAAAGCTGATACAGCCGTGGGGGCATAGCCAGTTGATGAAGTGTTTTCCACATAGTTCAGTCACCAGACTCAAACGAATAAAGTTACCGTCATGCCGGATAGCGGCTGATGCCTTATCCGACCTAAAAACCCGGCTCTTGTCGGCCTGAAAAGCGCAGCGCCATCAGGCAACTCATTACTGCAAACTAATGCGTAACGCCGCCGCCGTTGCAAAAGGACTTAACGTCGCGCTACCTGCCAGTAACGCGCCCAAAATCGCCATGTATCCATCCACTGGAAGATGCATGGATGCCGCATCCATCGCGGCAGTCGCAAAAATCAACAAGGGAATGGTCAACGGCAGTACCAGTACGCTCAGCAATACACCGCCGCGCTTTAACCCGACCGTTAACCCCACCCCTGGTGCGCCGAGAAAGCTCAACGTCGGCGTCCCCAGCAGTAGAGTCAGCGCCATAATTTTCCAGCCGTAGAGGTCCATCCCCAGCAGCAATGCCACCAGCGGAGAGAGGATCAATAGCGGCAGACCGGTGACCATCCAGTGGGCCATCACTTTTGCCAGCACCACCATCGGTAATGGGATTGGCAGCAGCATCAGTTGCTCAAGGCTGCCGTCCTGCAGGTCATCGCGAAACAGTCGCTCCAGCGCCAGCAGCGAGGCCAGCAGTGCAGCAACCCAAATAATCCCCGGCGCAATGCGCGCCAGCAGCTGTGGTTCCGGCCCAATGCTCAGCGGGAACAGCGTAATAACAATCAGGAAGAACCACAGCGGGTTGGCAATTTCCGCGCTATGGCGAAAGGCAACGCGCAGTTCGAGACGGAAGATACGCCACATCATTGCCCTGCCCTCTCGTGAGTCAGCGCAATCCGGCGAATACGGTCTGTAGCAACGTTCATTGGCTGGTGGGTGGTGAGGATAACGATCCCACCTTCTTCGGTATGCTGCGCCATCCGCTGCGTCAGGCGTTCAACGCCGTTCACATCAATGGCGGTAAAGGGTTCGTCGAGGATCCAGAGCGTGGCGCGGGTCAGCCAGAGACGCGCTAACGCCACCCGGCGCTGCTGTCCGGCAGAAAGCTGGTTAACAGGGATATCTTCGTAACCGGCAAGACCGGCCTGCGCCAGCGCCGCGAGACATTTCGCGATATCGCCGTCCTGATGGAAAAAACGCAGGTTCTCCAACGCCGTCAGCCGGGTTTTGATCCCCGGCTGATGGCCAATCCACAACAAATTTTGATGGTAGCTGTCCCGCACACGATGTAGCGGTTGCTCCTGCCAGCACACCTCACCGGCATCAGGACGAGAAAGTCCTGTCAGCAACCGCAACAGGGTGGTTTTCCCTGCGCCGTTGCCGCCGGTGACCTGTATCCACTCCCCGGCGTTGACCTGGAATGACAAATCGCTAAACAGGACTCGTTCATCCCGCTCACAGAGGAGCTTTCTGGCTTCAAGCATACTACCCACTCATTACCATCCCGTCAGAAGCCCGGTTTGACGTCGCGCATATCGGGGAGCTTATGCGCAATCCCCTTATGGCAGTCAATACAGGTTTGCCCGTCTTTCACCGCCTGATCGTGCATTTTTGCGGCGACACTCTTCTGGGCCGTTAAGTCCATGAAGTCAAAGTTGTGACAGTTACGACACTCCTGAGAATTGTTATCTTTCATTCTTCGCCATTCATTCTGTGCCATCGTCAGACGATGCGCTTCGAACTTCTGCGGGGTATCAATCAGTCCCAATGCTTTTGCGTACAGTTCTTTACTGGCCTTGATCTTACGGATCATTTTCGGCACAAACTCGTGTGGTACGTGGCAGTCAGGACAGGTCGCACGCACACCGCTACGGTTGTTGTAGTGTACGGTTTCCATGTATTCCTGATACACGGTATTGCGCATTTCGTGGCAGCTAATGCAGAACTCTTCGGTGTTGGCCTTTTCCATCCCGGTGTTAAATCCACCCCAGAAAATAATCCCGCCGACGAACCCGATTAACAGCAGCGTACCCAGCGCCAGGCGACTGGGGCGACGCCACCATTGCCAGAGGCGCTTAATCCGGCCTGGTTTACGGTTAGCATTTTCCATAATAACCTCTTATTTCCCGTAACCTTTCGATGGGGTAAAGGTGTTACCCACAATCGGCGGGGCGTCAGTCTGCGGCACGTGACACTGCAGACAGAAGTAACGACGCGGCGCCACTTCGGCCAGCACTTTGCCGTCGCTGTCCATAAAGTGCGTCGGACTAATACGCGGCGCGCCGGTGGTACGATAGCTTTCAACGCCGTGGCATTGCAGGCAGCGGTTGGTGTTAGTGGTCACCTGGTAACCATCGACGCTATGGGGAATCATCGGCGGCTGATTCACGTAATTCAGCGGCATACGCTCTTGCTCTTTGTGCATGCGAATCGCCCCTTCCTGTGTCCCCGACACTTCCGGAGACTGGCTAAGATCCACTCCGTTTGCCGCCCAAACCGCACCGCTCACCACCAGGGCCAGCAGGGCTGTCCATTGACACAGCGCTTTCTTCAGGTCATGGCTTTTCATGATTTCGCTCCCGAACTCCATCGTGTAGTTATTGTAAATACGTCCTCAGAACAGACATCCACGCAGCGACCGCAGGCCATGCAATCGCGGCTGGTGACCTGCACCGGGCTTTGCTCATCCAGCACCGGGGCACGTAATACATGCGGTTCCGGGCAAACATGAAAACAGTCCATACAGCGGTTACATTTCTGTCGGTCTTGCGCCGCAACGGTTAATACGCCCTGGCTACCCAGCACGCCATACAGTGCGCCTAAAGGACAAAGATGCCCGCACCAGCCGTGTTCAACGACCAGCAAATCAAATAAAAACAGAGCGATAATCAGCAGTGCGCCGCTACCGAATCCCATCACCAGGCTACGCCCCAGCAGTGAAACAGGGTTAATCCATTCCCACAGTAGCGTCCCGGTCAGTGCTGAACCCACCAGCACGACAACCAGAAGTACGTACCGTATATGACGTGGAATGGTTGCGGACTGATTCAGGTCAAACCTTCTGCGTAGCCAGGCCGCAAAATCGGTAATCGGGTTCAGCGGGCAAACCCAACCGCAAAACAATCGCTTTCCTGCCAGGGCATAAAGCACGGTAATAATCGCCGCACCTGTTAGCGCCACCGCCACAGGCAGATGACCGCTCGCCAAGCTTTGCAGGGTGATGAGCGGATCGGTCAACGGGATCGACTCCAACAACAGGCTGCTGGAGTAATTCCCATGCAGGATCCACACGCCAAACCACGGGCCGCTCAGAAACATCCCCAGCACCATAAACTGACAGAGCCGGCGGAAAATCAGCCAGCGATGACTCCGCCAGACGCCTTTTTTCGCCTGCGCTTCACGCCCGGCATCACGTTTACGATTTGCCATCGTTCCCCTCCAGCCAGCCGAAGCGGTAATGGTGACCCAACTCCCCTTTCGCTAGCGACAGCGGCAACACTTTTATTGCCGGCTGTTCCAGCACGCAGACTTTTTCACATTTCCCGCAACCCGTGCAGGCGTCACTGTGAACGGTCGGGATAAATCGCGCATGTTTGCCGGTTCGCATGTTGCGATCCAGTTCCAGCGTGATAGCCTCATCGATTTTTGGGCATTCTCGATAACAGACGTCGCAGCGTAATCCCTGGAAGTTCAGGCAATTTTCCTGATCCAGCAGCACCGCCAGCCCCATCCGCGAATCGTCAATGGAGGCAATCTCCCGGTCCAGCGCCCCGCTGGGGCAGACTTTGGCGCACGGAATGTCTTCACACATCTCGCACGGGATCTCGCGGGCAACAAAATACGGCGTCCCCGCCGACAACCCTGATGCGAGCGTCGCCAGTTTTAAGGTGTCATACGGACATGCCTGAACGCACTGCCCGCAGCGCACGCAGGCGCTGGCAAAGGCGTTCTCGTTCACGGCCCCAGGCGGGCGCAACCGCACGCCTGTAGCCCGTGCGGTTTGCTGCTGTAACCCCAGCGCCACGCCAACGGCAGCCAGTCCGCCTGCAGTGCGAACAACATCGCGCAGAAAGCGGCGGCGGCCATTTTGGGGTTTCGCTGACCTGGACATGGCGTGTTACACCTTCGCCAGTTTCACGGCGCACTTCTTGAAATCCGTCTCTTTAGAGAGCGGATCCGTCGCATCCAGCGTCAGGTTATTCACCAGCTGTGCGGCGTCGAAGAACGCCATGTAGACCAGCCCCTGCGGCGGACGGTTACGTCCACGGGTTTCAACAATGGAAATCACCTCACCACGACGTGAGATCACTTTGACCTTGTCGCCACGGCGCATATCCCGTTTTTTCGCATCCAGCGGATGGATAAACAGAACCCCTTCCGGGAACGCACGGTGCAGTTCCGGCACGCGGCGCGTCATACTGCCGGTATGCCAGTGCTCCAGTACACGCCCCGTGGAAAGCCACAGGTCGTACTCGGCATCCGGCGCTTCTGCGGCCGGTTCAAACGGCAGCGCGAAGATCACCGCTTTACCGTCTGGCTTACCGTAGAACTTGTAGCCTTCACCTGCTTTGACGTATGGATCGTTGCCTTCGCTGTAGCGCCACTGCGTCTCTTTCCCGTCAACCACCGGCCAGCGAAGGCCGCGCGCCTTGTGATAGTCATCGAACGGGGCGAGATCGTGACCGTGTCCACGACCAAACCAGGCGTACTCTTCAAACAGCCCTTTTTGCAGATAGAAGCCCAGCTCACGAGATTCGTCGTTAAGCTGATCCTCTTTCAACTCCGTCAACGGGAACTTGCTCACCGCAGGGGTGGCAAACAGCACGTCGTACAGGGTTTTGCCGCGCAGTTCCGGTTTCTGTGCCAGCAGCTCTTCCGGCCAGACCTCTTCCGTTTTAAAACGACGCGAGAACTGAACCAGTTGCCACAGATCGGATTTCGATTCGCCCGGCGCTTTAATCTGTTGACGCCAGAACTGGGTACGACGCTCGGCGTTACCGTAAGCCCCTTCTTTCTCCACCCACATTGCGGTTGGCAGGATCAGGTCCGCGGCCAGCGCGCTGACGGTCGGGTACGGATCGGAGACAATGATAAAGTTGCGTGGATCGCGCCAGCCCGGCAGACGATCTTCGTTGATGTTCGGACCGGCCTGCATATTGTTGGTACACATCGTCCAGTAGACGTTCAGCTTACCGTCTTTCAATGCCCGGTCCTGGGCAACTGCGTGGAGACCGATTTTCGCCGGAATGGTTCCAGCCGGGATATTCCAGTGCTTTTCACAGATCTCACGGTGTTTTTCGTTAGTGACCACCATGTCCGCCGGCAGACGGTGGGCAAAGGTTCCCACTTCACGCGCGGTACCACAGGCAGAAGGCTGACCGGTCAGTGAGAACGGTCCACACCCCGGCTGCGCGATTTTGCCAGTCAGCAGGTGAATGTTGTAGATCAGGTTGTTGGCCCACACGCCGCGCGTATGCTGGTTGAAGCCCATCGTCCAGTAAGAGATGACTTTCTTGTTCGGGTCGGCATACAGCTTCGCCAGTTGCTCCAGCTGATCTTTCGGCACGCCGGTCATTTCAGCGGTTTTATCCAGCGTGTATTCAGCCACAAACGCTTTGTAGTCTTCAAAGCTCATCGGCTCAGAAGCATCAGAGCCTGGGTTTTTCGCGGCTTTTTCCAGCGGATGCGTCGGACGCAGGCCGTAACCGATATCCGTTGCCCCTTTGCGGACGTTGACGTGTTTGCTGAAGAAGTCCTGATTAATCGCGTTGTTTTGAATGATGTAGTTAGCGATGTAGTTGAGGATCACCAGGTCAGACTGTGGCGTAAACACCATCCCGTTGTCCGCCAGCTCGAAGCTACGGTGCTGGAAGGTAGACAGCACGGAGACGTTAACATTCGGATCGGAGAGACGACGGTTGGTAATGCGCGACCAGAGGATCGGGTGCATTTCCGCCATGTTCGAGCCCCACAGGACAAACGCATCGGCATGCTCGATATCATCGTAGCAGCCCATCGGTTCGTCCATGCCAAAGGTACGCATAAAGCCTACCACCGCTGAGGCCATGCAGTGACGCGCGTTGGGATCGAGGTTGTTCGAGCGCAAGCCCGCTTTAAACAGTTTGGAGGCGGCGTAACCTTCCCAGATGGTCCACTGGCCGGAACCAAACATGCCGACAGACTCCGGGCCTTTCTCTTTCAGCGCGGTTTTAAACTTCTCTTCCATCACATCGAAAGCCTGATCCCAGCTGATCGGCGTAAATTCACCGTCTTTGCTGTACTTACCGTCTTTCATACGCAGCAATGGCTGCGTTAAACGGTCCTCTCCGTACATAATTTTGGGCAGGAAATAGCCCTTGATGCAGTTCAGACCACGGTTAACCGGGGCTTCCGGATCACCCTGACAGGCGACAATACGCCCCTGCTGAGTGCCGACCAGCACGCCACAGCCTGTACCACAAAAACGGCACGGGGCTTTATCCCACTTAATGGCTTCCTGTTGACCGACAACTGCGCGGGCAACGCCCGGTACGCTTAGCCCGGCAGCCGCCGCAGCGGCCGCAACGGCGTTAGCTTTCATAAAGCTACGACGACTGAGTTTCATGGTGTTTCCTCACCTTGTTCTTCCTGCTGGTGATAAACCAGCGACACCGCCAGCACGCCCGCAACGTTGCGTACCGACTCAATTGTTTGCATCAGCGTTTCGCTGTGTTCTGCTTCAACCACCGCAATCATCTGGCCGCTTTGCTCGTCGCTTACGGCCACTTCGCAGCCCGGCAAAGCATTTAGCTGCGTGCTAATATCCTGTACTTGTTCGCCTTTGGCCTGAACAATCAGGCTGCAGACCTGCCAGTTAATGTGCATGGTTATACTCCGCGGTAATGGCTGACACCGGGCAACTGGCGACACACGCGCCGCATCCGTTACAGTTCTGGTTATCGAGTTGTGGCTGATAAATGCCGGACAACGTTGGGCGAAACAGGATCGCCTGCGGTTCACAGCTATCCTGACAGCGGCGGCACTCTACGGACTGATACGCCAGACACGCTTGCCCAATGGTGAAAATCAGATCCCATGCCCTGGTGTGGCGCGGAGAAAAGAGAGATTCAGGGCAAGCCTGCGCGCAGGCGTAGCAGAAGGTGCATTCGCTTTGTTGGAAATTAACGCTCGGATAGCCACCCGGGCCACGCTGCAAAACATCGTGTTCACAAGCCTGAATACAGGCGTCGCAACGGGTGCACTGGGACAGAAACTGGGATGCTTCCATGATCCACGGCGGACGAATCCCACGATTGGCACTACGCCAACTGCCAGTCAGTATGCCTCGACGGGATAGATCAACCATGGCATCGCCCTTCCATAAACGACGCTCCCCCGGCTGGGTGAACGACAATAAAAACCGCGTTACTACTAAGTCATTATTATGATCGGTAAGATAGTAAAGGATGTGTTCCAGGTGCATACCCCAATCGGGGTAAAACCAGTGGTTGGATCAAAAGAGTGTTAATGAAGCTTGTCAGAATGTGCTTCTCCGCACAGATCAAATGGTTATGTAATATTTTATATATCGCAATGATTGCCGGGATAATTAACCAAAACAAACGGCAAAAACAAGAATAAATAACCAACCAATTTACATAACCACAGTAAATAGACTTTAAAAATACGTAAAGACAGATCAATGATTCTGGTCTATATGTTAATCTGCCGTGAAATCGTTCATAAGATAAAAAAGGAAAACCTGTGAACTCAAAAATAAAGACAATGGTTCCTGCCGTTTTGTTCGCTGCTTTCGCCAGCACCTCTGTGTGGGCGGCCTCCACGGAAGCTAATCCGCAACCGCTGGAAAAAATCGCCCCCTGGCCGCAGGCGGAAAAAGGCATGAAGCGCCAGGTTATTCAGCTACCCCATCAGGAAGATGAATCTACTCTTAAAGTGGAACTAATGATCGGACAGACGCTGGAAGTCGACTGCAATCAGCATCGCCTGGGCGGCGAGCTGGAAAGCAAAACGCTGGAAGGTTGGGGTTATGACTACTACGTCTTTAATAAAGTCACCTCCCCGGTATCGACCATGATGGCCTGTCCGGATGGCAAAAAAGAGCAGAAATTTGTGACCGCCTATCTGGGTAATGACGGTATGCTGCGTTACAACAGCAAGTTGCCGATCGTGGTGTATACCCCGGCAAATGTTGATGTGAAATTCCGCATCTGGAAAGCGGAAGATAACGTGCAGAACGCGGTAACGCGTTAAGTCTCTGATGATGCCGGATGGCGGCACAGCGCCATCCGGCAATACCGTTACAGTGCGATATCTGCCACTTCTTTACGCGCAGGCTGAGCCTGTGGTTTAAGCTGCGCTTTTGGTGCCGCGCCCGTCGTCTGCGGCTGAACATATTGCAGCCCCAGCACTTCACTGGTGTATTGCAGTTCCTGCTGCGTCGCCTCAACGTTGCCGTTCAGTTTTGTACCGTAAGACGGAATAATCGTTTTCAGCTTCGCCTGCCATTGCGGCGTACTCACCTTCTCTTTAAAGACGGTTTCCATCAGATGGAGCATGATCGGTGCCGCAGTGGATGCGCCCGGTGACGCGCCCAGCAGTGCGGCAACGGTCCCCTCTTTGTCGCTCACCACTTCCGTCCCCAGACGCAGCACGCCCCCTTTGTCTTCATCACGTTTGATGATCTGGACACGCTGACCCGCCTGCCACAAACGCCAGTCCGCTTTCTTCGCCTGCGGATAGTACTCTTTCAGCGCGTCGAAGCGGTCATCATCGCTCAGCATCACCTGGCTAATCAGGTATTTCACCAGATCGAAGTTATCCATCCCGACGTTGACCATCGGCATGAAGTTGGAAGGCGTGGTTGAACTCAGCAGATCCCATAGCGAACCGTTTTTCAGGAATTTAGTGGAGAAGGTGGCGAACGGCCCGAACAGCACGACACGTTTACCATCCAGAATACGGGTATCGATATGCGGGACCGACATCGGCGGCGCGCCGACGGAAGCCTGACCGTACACTTTCGCCAGATGCCGGTTCACCACGTCCGGGTTTTCTGCGACCAGGAATTGCCCACCAACCGGGAAGCCTGCGTACTCTTTGGCTTCCGGAATACCGGTTTCCTGCAACAGTTTCAGCGCTGCGCCGCCCGCACCGATAAAGACGAATTTGGCTTTGATGTTATGTTCCGCTTCGCCGTTTTTCAGATCGGCGACGGTCACCGTCCAGGTATTATCGTCGTTACGTTTAAATCCACGGACTTCGGTGCTCAACTCCAGTGCAAAGTTAGGCTTTTTCTGCAACGAAGCAATCAATTGGCGCGTAATTTCGCCGTAGTTCACGTCCGTTCCCATTTCGGTACGCGTAGCGGCGACTTTCTGTTTCGGATCGCGCCCTTCCATCACCAGCGGTGCCCACTCTTTGATTTGCGCGTGGTCTTCGGAGTAGCGCATACCACGGAACAGCGTGCTTTGTTGCAGGGCCGCATAGCGGGCGCGCAGGAAGTTGACGTTCTCTTCACCCCAGACGAAGCTCATGTGCGGAACGGTGGTGATGAAGGTGCGCGGGTTGTGCATCACGCCACTCTTGACCTGATGCGCCCAGAACTGGCGGGAAATCTGGAAAGCTTCGTTAATTTCGACTGCCTTTTCGGTACTGATACTCCCGTCGGCTTTCTTTGGTGTGTAGTTCAACTCCATCAGCGCAGAGTGCCCGGTACCGGCATTGTTCCAGCCGTTTGAACTCTCTTGCGCGACACCGTCCAGGCGCTCCACCATGGTCATCGACCAGTCGGGTTCCAGTTCCTGTAGATAAGTTCCCAGTGTGGCGCTCATGATGCCGCCGCCGATCAACAGTACGTCCGTCTCCTGCTCTTCCGTCGCTTTCGCTTTTGCCGCCATCGAGACAGCATTCAGCCCTACGGCCATCGAGAAGAGCATGGCAGTCACTTTTTTCATATGGTTAATGCCTTACTTTTAGTATCGTTTTTTTGCTTTTTTGCAGGTGAAAATCGAGCGGCACCAACGTTAACACTTCAGTAATAATATTTAAATATTGTTTATAAATTATATTAAGATTTTAAAAACGTTAAAAATACGTTGAATCTTTATAGGGTTATTCACAATATTTTCTGGAAACAGACGCTCCAGAAAGGTACTATGCGGCGCGTTGTGATTCACCGCACGGACGCCTGTCGGTCTGCTGTTATCAGGCCCTTTCCGACCTGAGAGTAAATATGTCTGTAACCCCTTCGTCTCCTGCTCTGGCAGCGGAACACACGGTCAGTGGCGTTCTTCGCGCCCCACGTCTGCTGGTACGCGAAACGCTGGCTGGGGTGATCACCGCGCTGGCGCTGATCCCGGAAGTGATCTCCTTTTCGGTGATTGCCGGCGTTGACCCGAAAGTCAGCCTGATTGCCTCAGTGGTGCTTTGTCTGGCAATGTCTTTCATGGGCGGTCGCCCGGCGATGGTCACGGCAGCAGCCGGTTCAGTTGCGCTGGTGATAGGCCCGATGGTGCACCAGCATGGCGTACAGTACATTCTGCCAGCGGTCGTATTAGCCGGGTTTATCCAGATTCTGTTTGGCGTTACCGGGATGGCGCGCCTGATGCGTTTTATTCCCGCCGCCGTCATGACCGGGTTTGTGAACGCCCTCGGTATTCTGATTTTTTTCGCCCAGGTCCCCCATTTCTGGAGCAAAAGCCCGCTCATCTGGGGGCTGTTTGCCTTAACGCTACTCATTGTGTTGTGGGTGCCGCGCGTTATTAAAAGCATTCCTGCGCCGCTGATTGCCATTGTTTTATTGACGCTGTTTACCGCAACCACCGGACAATTGCTGCCGACCGTTGGTGATGAAGGCGCAATGAGCGGCGGGCTACCGGGACTGACGCAGCTGTTAGTGCCGTTGAATCTGCAAACGCTGACAATTATCTGGCCCTGCGCGCTGAGTATCGCCTTTGTGGGCCTGATGGAGTCTCTGCTGACGGCGAAACTGGTTGATGACCTGACGGTCACGCCGTCGAACAAAAATCGTGAAAGCGCGGGTCTGGGGTTCGCCAACATTCTGGCGGGCTTTTACGGCGGCATTGCTGGCTGCGCGATGATCGGACAGACCATCGTGAATGTGGAGATGGGGAAAGGCCGTAGCCGCGTGTCGACGATCGCCGCCGGGTTGATTTTACTGCTGCTGGTCACCGCGCTGAGCGACGTGATGGCGAAAATCCCGATGTCGGTTCTGGCCGGGATCATGGTGATTGTGGCGGTGAAAACGTTCAGTTGGCACAGTATCCAGCCCGCCACCCTGACGACACTGCCCGTGGTGGAAACGCTGGTAATGGTCATTACCGTTGGCGCAACGGTCTCCACCGGCAACCTGGCGATTGGCGTGGTTGCCGGGGTGGTGGCGATGGGATTACTGCCTCGCGTCGTGAAACGTAAACGACGCACTACATCAGAAACAGCGTCGCCAGCCCAAGAAAAATAAAGAATCCGCCGGTATCGGTAATCGCGGTGATCATCACGCTCGAGCCGACCGCCGGGTCGCGCCCGAGCTTCACCATCGTCATCGGGATAATCACCCCCATCAGCGCCGCCATTAACAGGTTCAGCATCATTGCCAGGGTCATCACCCCGCCGAGCGCCATGTCGTCGTACAGCCACCAGGTGATCCCGCCCATAATCCCCCCCCAGACGAGGCCATTGACCAGTGCCACCCCCATCTCGCGCAGAATAAGAAACGTCAGGTTGCCCGGCTGGATGTTTTGTAACGCCAGCGCCCGAACAATCATGGTGATGGTCTGATTACCGGTATTCCCGCCGATCCCGGCGACAATGGGCATCAGCGACGCTAACGCCACCAGTTGTGAAATGGTGTGTTCAAAGCCATCAATCACGCGCGAGGCAATGAACGCAGTACACAGGTTGATAGCCAGCCACGCCCAGCGCGTTTTCACCGCTTTGGGAACGGGCGCAAAAACATCCTCTTCGGCGCTCAATCCGCCCATTCGACGCAGATCGGTGTCCGTCTCTTCGTAGACCACGTCGACGATCTCGTCGATCGTCAAGCGTCCCATCAGTTTACCGGCAGAATCGACTACCGCCGCACTGACCAGGTTGTCACGCTCGAAGGTACGCGCCGCATTTTCCGTTTTATCTTCCGGGGCGAAGGTCAGCGGATCGTCATCCATCACCTCGCTGACTTTGCACTGCACGTCATTGAGCAAAATACAGGTCAGGGTTAGCTCACCGACCAGCGTTTTGTCGCGACGGGTGACAAACAGTTTGTCAGTGTTTTCCGGCATCTTGCCCAGACGACGCAGATAACGCTGCACTACTTGCAGCGTCACATCCGGGCGCACGGTGATGACCTCGAATTCCATGATCGCGCCGACGCGATTCTTTTCGTAATGCATGACCTGGCGCACGCGGGCCCGCTCTTCGGGCGGCAGCGTCGCCAGCAACCGGCCTGTGAGGTTACGCGGCAGGTGCTGAACCAGGTAAATCTGTTCGTCGATGTCGAGATATTGCAGCGCCTCAAGCAGTTCCCGATCGGTCATTTCATCGATCAGGTCATCCCAGACGTTTTCGGACGCCTCAAGCAGGACGTATCCACGCTTTTCACTCTGAATCAGCCGCCAGAGGGCGTGACGTTCTTCCGACGGGAGCGCTTCAAGGGTATCCGCCAGGTCAGGTGGTGGAAGATGGTCGACCAGCGCGCCTACCTCAGCAATATCGTCGGCTAACGTTCCGACATCATATTGCTCAGCCAGGGTGAGCTTGCCTAACAGGGTGGAAACAATGGCTTTATCGGTGGTAAGCAGCCAGATCAGCCGCGCACGCTCTTCATCGCGCAGCCTTGCGCTGTTTTGGTGTTTTGCGAACATTAATCATAAATCCATGATACGAGATGCCATTAAGCATGGCGCGAGGTTATGTAAATAACAATAAACGGGGGCGTCAGATGAATAAAAAAACAACCGTTGTCCCGAAACGCCTTGCGCCATCGGGACCACGGTCAGATGAATCAGGCCGTGCGCGCGACGGCATCGCGTGACGCAGCATCACGCTCATCGCCCACCAGCTCAATCAGTTGTCCGTTACGCATTTCCAGCAAACGATCGGCGTGAATAAAATAGTGGTCGTCGTGACTGATGGCGAAAATGGTTTTCCCCATCTCCTGCATCAGCGGCAACAACACCTGGTAAAACTCGCGGCGGAAGTGCGGATCCTGATCGGCCGCCCACTCATCGAGCAGGATAATGTCGCGATCTTCCGCCAGAGCCAGCAGCAGCGCCACGCGCTTTTTCTGCCCCTTCGACAGTTTCAGATTCAGGATCCGGCCATCGCTCAGTTCCAGTTTGTGCGCCATTTTCAGGTGCCCCAGCCACTTCTCAACCAGAGCAGGATCGGCCGGTTTGCCTTCTGGTCCCAGTAGCTGGTCAAACAGCCAGACGTCGGTAAACACCGCGGAAAAGAGCTTGCGATAATCTTCCGGCTTTTCGGCGCTGACAGGCTTACCGTCCAGCAAGATCTCCCCGGACTGCGGCTGGTACAGCCCCGTCAGCAGCATCGCCAGCGTCGATTTGCCGCTGCCGTTACCGCCGATTAAGAACAGCAACTCACCGCGATTGATCGTCAGATTCACCGGCCCCACGGAGAACGCGTTGTCCTGATAGTGGAACATGACGTTACGCAGTTCGAGGGTTTTCCATCCCGGGAACGCCTGCGGGCGCGGAAATTCTGCTTTAAACGGTGCCAGCGCGAATGTGTTCAGCTTGTTGAAAGCAACCTGCGCCGTAAGCAGCGTAGGGAGTGCCCCCACCGCCGACAGCAGCGGCGTGCGCAGGAATAAAAGCGTTAACGAGTAGGTCGCCGCAACGTTGGTATCCGCCCAGCCGAGACTGTTTGCCATCCAGAACACCAGGCCAATCGCGCCGAGCATCATAATGTTCGACCAGTTTACGGCGCTGAGGTGGAAGGTATCGGCGCGAATAATGTGGTGGCGATACGCTTTGGCATCCGGAATATAGAGGTTGTTGAAGATATGTTCCGCCCGCTCGCGGTTGAGCGTCAGCTCTTTGCGTCCTTCCAGCACCGTCTGATAATCGTTATACAGCTTATCTTCGGTTTCGCGCAGCGTCGCCATGTGCCGGTAAACCCGCGATACCAGCATAAACCCGCCCCAGATGGTTATGACCATCCAGATAGCGGTCACCAACAGCATTTTGGTCGACAGCATCGCCAGATACGCCGCCGAACCGACGGTCAGAATAATCCCCTGCACCAGTTCAGGCAGACGAACAAAAGCGATGGTGATATTGCGCACGTCGCTGGTCAACCCGGCCAGCAGAGAGGCACTGCCCAGTTGTTCAATACGTTCCACGTGCGTATCGAGAATACGCTTGATGAATTCACTGCGCAGACGGAAGACAAAGTGGTGTCCCAGCGTGGTGAGCGCCAGTTGTGAACCCAGCGTCACCGCCATCAGCAGTAACAGTAGTCCGAGAAATTCCGGTAAAACCAGCAGAGAGGGATCCGCAGTCTCAATAAGACGCTGATTGATAAAAGCGATAAGGCCAATCCCCAGCGCCGCGCTGACGAGGCTGAGCGCCATCACGCAAATAAATGGCCAGCGATACTGCCGCCAGACAAGAAGAAGTAGTTCCATTCATACAACCCGGACAAGGAATAACAGCCCGCAGTTTAAACATCTCAACGCGTTCAGCAATAATAATTCTTATTTTTATTCTTTTTTACCCGCCTGGCGAAAAGTCAGATTGTAACGACAGTCGGCGGTCGCCGGATGGAACCCAGCCTTCAGCGGCTGAATTCCGTGGTAAAACAAGCGCGATTCGCCGCCCCAGACCACTACATCGCCATGTTCCAGTAGAACGCGCGTCAGCGGATCGCTACGTTTCAGGCCGCCAAACTGAAAGACAGCCGGTAATCCCAGCGAGACAGAAACAATGGGCGCCCGCAGATCCGGCTCGTCTTTATCCTGGTGCAGCGAAAGCTTTGCGCCAGGCGCATAGCGGTTGATCAGGCAGGCGTCCGGCTGATAATCCGTATAGCCTGCCGCCGTTGCCGCCTGCTGACACAACCGCAGGAAGGACGGCGGAAAATCCGGCCAGGCGTCCCCCGTCAGCGGATCGATTGGCGAATAGAGGTAGCCGTGACGGTCGGTCGTCCAGCCCAGCCGTCCACAGTTAGTCATCGCCACCGACATGGTGTAACCGCCGGGGGTGATCATCTGGCGAAACGGCGACCGACGGGCGACCGCCTCAATCTCCTGCACCAGTTGCAACGCTGTGTTGAAGGCAAAGCGACGCAAAATGACGGCACCAGGTGCCAGCGGTTCCTGCCAGGGCTGCGAATCGGCAAACAAATCAAGCATTATGCCCCCTCATCAGGAGACTCACGTCGCAGGATTTGTGCCTTACGCGACACGCCCCAGCGATAACCGGAAAGCGAACCGTCGCCTCGCACAACGCGGTGACAGGGGATCACGATCGCCAGTTTATTCGCGCCACAGGCGCTGGCGACGGCACGAACCGCGTTCGGCTTACCGATGGCTTTTGCCAGTTGCTGGTAGCTGACGGTCTCACCGTAAGGGATCGCCCGCAGCGCCTGCCAGACCTGTTGTTGAAACGCGGTACCCTGAATATCCAGCGGCAACGACAGCGCGGCATCACGCCCGTCAATACTGGCGATAACGTGGCGAATACGCTGCAGGAAAGCGGGATCGGCGGGTTGAGCCTGAGCGGCCGGGAACAATGTCTGCAGTTCAGCCTTCAGCGCCGCATCGTCATCCCCTAACAAAATGGCGCAAATCCCCCGCTCGCTTTCCGCCACCAGACAGCGTCCGAGTGAGCAATCCGCCAGCGCATAGCGCACCGCCAGCTTGTCACCGCCGCGACGGAACTGCTTCGCCGTCATCCCAAGCGTTGCATCAGCATTACGATAGTAGCTGCTGCTGTCCGGGAATCCGGCATTCAGAATCGCCTGCGTCACGCTTTCGCCGTGGCTCAGGGCGTCGCGCAGTCGGCGGGCGCGATACGCCTGCTGCCACGCTTTTGGCGTCATCCCGGTCGTGGCTTTGAACACGCGATGCAGATGGTACGGACTCATCGCCACCTGTTCAGCCAGCGCATCGAGCGTGATGGGGCTCTCCTGCTCCAGAAGCTGACAGGCAAGCGTAATTTTATCCAGTCGATGCTGCCGGGCGTTGGCTTTATCCGGCTGACAGCGTTTACACGGGCGAAACCCGGCCAGCAACGCGGCCTGCGCGTCAGGAAAGAAGCGGACATTTTTACGCAGCGCATGTTTTGCCGTGCAGGAAGGTCGGCAAAAGATGCCGGTCGTCTGCACCGCAAAGACAAACTGTCCGTCAGCCTCAGAATCACGTTCCAGCACCGATTGCCAGCGCTGGTCGTCATTTACGCGTAGAGAATTTTTCATACTGGACTCCTTCGTTAAGCATAGTGCCTGCTTAGCGGCAGTGTGTCCGAAACCCATCACACGAAAACCCGCAATCTTGCTTTTTAATTTTGTTCACGAATGAGAAAACTTTCAAACTGCGGAGACATCCAGGTTTTGAATCCCTCCCCCTCTTTGATAATCATGTACACCGCCAGCCCTTCCCGGCGTACGACCTCTTTGGCTTTCTCCGTGCCGAGCACCATCAGTCCGGTATCCCAGCCATCCGCTTCCAGCGCCGTTGGCGCTATCACCGTCACTGACACCAGATTATGCTCAATGGGGCGTCCCGTCTGCGGATCGATAACATGAGTGAGGCGTTTTCCGTTCAGCTCATAATAGTTGCGATAGCTGCCGGAGGTACTAATACCGTGCCCGTTAATATCCACCACCGCCTGAACCGCGTTTTCACGGTCGGTAGGCTTCTGGATCGCCACCCGCCACGGATGCCCTTCAGCGTTCATCCCGCGACTGTTCAGCGCCCCCCCGACAGAGACCAGATAGCGTGCGATACCTTCGCGCTCCATCAACTGTGCCAGGTGATCGGCGGCATAGCCTTCACCGACAGTGGAGAGATCGACAAACAAATCTGGCAGATCTTTTTGCAGGTACTGCTGTTTCGCCTGGTTGATCACCGACAGGTGCTGCAACCCGCTGTTGGCTTTTGCCGCATCAATTTGCGCCTGCGTCGGGATCTGGACCGGTTGCTTGTCGGGACCAAACCCCCACAAGTTCACCAACGGCCCAACGGTGATGTCCATCGCCCCCTGGGTTTTTTGCCCAATACGCAGCGCTGAGGTAACAATGTCCGCCATTGCCTCGTTGACGGGCCAGGGAGAAAGACTTTTCGACTGGTTGAAGCGCATCAGCGCCGAATCATTTTTATAAGTGGAGAGCAGTTGGTCGTCGGCATCCAGTTGCGTCTGAATTTTCGTTTGTAGCGCCGCTGCTGATTTGGCATCGACTCCGACCACGCTCACGCGCCAGAAGGTGCCCATTGTTTTCCCTTCCAGCACGACCGGAGCCGCGGCAGGCGTTTGCGCCGCGTCCGGTGCGTTATCGCACCCGGTAAAAAAGAGAGTCACAGCCAGTAAGGCCGCACGAGCAACGTTCATTTCCATACGTGATTGTCCTCCTGCAAAAGAGGCGCAAGAGTACACCAAAAACCGGCGGTTGTACGCCGAAAAACCGCACAAAAAAAGGCCCCGCAGGGCCTTTTATCGACATTAAGCAAACTTAGAACTGGTAAACCAGGCCCAGTGCAACAACGTCGTCGGTGCTGATACCGGCATCACGAGTGAAGTTGTTGTCATCCAGCAGGTTGATTTTGTAATCAACGTAGGTGGACATGTTTTTGTTGAAGTAGTAGGTTGCGCCCACATCAACATATTTCAGCAGATCTTCATCGTCGTAGTTACGACCGTTGAGAGTCCCCAGGTTTTTACCTTTGGACTGCAGGTAAGCAACGGACGGACGCAGACCGAAGTCGAACTGGTACTGAGCAACCACTTCGAAGTTCTGCGCTTTGTTTGCCCAACCTTCGCCGCCTACACGCGTTGCGTTATAGGTCTGAGTGTACTGCGCCGCCAGGTACAGGTTGTTAGCGTCGTATTTCAGGCCACCGGTGTAGGTTTCAGCGCGATCGCCGTTACCCAGGTAGATCGCTCTGTTCTGCTCATCAGTACGTTTGGAGCTGCTCACTGCCGCACCCAGACCGAAGCCTTCGCCGATGTCATAGGTTACAGAACCGCCAACGCCGTCACCGTTCTGACGCAGCGCTTCACGACCGTTGTTAGTCACGCCGGTGTAAGCGATGCCATCAGCACCTTCACCAGATGGGCTACCGTTTTTACCCTGATACTGCAGGGCAAAGTTCAGGCCATCAACCAGACCGAAGAAATCAGCGTTACGGTAAGTCGCGAAGCCGTTACCACGCTGCTGCATGAAGTTATCAGAACCGTAGGTATCCCCACCGAATTCTGGCAGGACGTCGGTCCAGGACGTGACGTCATACACAACGCCGTAGTTACGACCGTAGTCGAAAGAACCCGCATCGCCGAATTTCAGACCGGCGAAGGCAACACGAGTCCAGGAGTTGTTTTCGGATTCAGGCGCGTTACCCTGGATCTGATACTCCCACTGGCCGTAACCGGTGATCTGATCGTTAACCTGGGTTTCGCCTTTGAAGCCGATACGCATATAGGTCTGATCGCCATCAGCGTTTTTATCATCGGAGAAATAATGCAGACCGTCGACTTTACCGAACAGGTCTAATTTGTTGCCGTCTTTGTTGTAAATTTCAGCCGCATTTGCTGCGCCTGCTACCAGCAGTGCTGGTACCAGGAGGGACAGTACTTTAACTTTCATGTTATTAACCCTCTGTTATATGCCTTTATTTGCTTTTTTATGCCACTGCATACTGATTAACCCTCATTAACCAGTCGGCAAGTTCATTCTCCTCAAAATTGCAGAATAATCCAACACGAATATGATACTAAAACTTTTAAGATGTTTCATTTATCCACATAGATGTTTCAAAATGTAAATTCCAAGGAACTTTTTTTTTGCTTCAAAAAGACAAAAAATAAGCACGATCACTCAAGAAATATATAAAATACATATAAAACAATTAATTACACAAATAAGTTTGATAGCACTGAATGACAAAACAAAATCGTCATGCATCTCTAAAATATCTCTCGCTATCATCATTAACTTTATTTATTACCGTCATTCATTTCTGAATGTCTGTTTACCCCTATTTCAACCGGATGCGATGCGTCCGGTTTTTTTTTACCCTTCTTTACACTTATTTTCTCTTTATGTGCTACCGCATAAAAATAATAACAACTATTAACTATTTACCTTCACTCAGTCACTGACTGATATCAGAAACCGATTTCTTGTTATTTCGTGCTATTTCTTCACACTTGACGGGGAATATGTGTACGCCTCTGGTGGGCCTGTACACTTTTACGCCATTTAACTGATGAATTCTTTTTGGCAAAAAATGCAGAACATCAATGAGTAGAGAGTGTGGAAATTCACACCGTACCCTTTATACTGCCCTTTCACCTTCTGCGTTGTTTTACAGGTCATAACCACGAATGAGTCAGTCTGATACAACGGCTACGTCCCGATTTTCCCTCCTGCCGGGAAGCATTACCCGTTTCTTTTTATTGCTGATCATTGTGTTGCTGGTGACGATGGGCGTGATGGTGCAAAGCGCGGTTAACGCCTGGTTGAAAGATAAAAGCTATCAAATCGTCGATATCACCCATGCAATTCATAAGCGTATCGATACCTGGCGTTACGCGACCTGGCAAATCTATGACAACATCGCCGCGACGACGAATCCGTCGAGCAGCGAAGGATTGCAGGAAACGCGCCTGAAACAGGACGTTTACTATCTTGAAAAACCACGGCGAAAAACCGAAGCGCTGATCTTTGGCTCGCATGACAGCTCAACGCTGGAAATGACGCAGCGCATCTCGTCCTACCTCGACACGCTGTGGGGCGCTGAGACGGTGCCGTGGTCCATGTATTATCTCAACGGGCAGGATAACAGCCTGACGCTCATCTCGACGCTGCCGTTAAAAGATCTCTCTTCAGGATTTAAAGAGTCGACCATCGGCAGCATTGTCGATTCCCGTCGGGCAGAAATGCTCCAGCAGGCCAATGCGCTTGACGAACGGGAAAGTTTCTCATCGCTGCGTCGGCTGGCGTGGCAAAACGGCCACTATTTTACGCTGCGAACCACGTTTAATCAGCCGGGACACCTGGCGACCGTTGTCGCGTTTGACCTGCCCATCAACGACTTAATTCCTCCCGGCATGCCACTGGACAGCTTCCGCCTTGAGCCTGACACGACTCCAGCCAGCGCACGCAATGCAGATAAAGAATCGCCCGACAGCGTAAGCATCAGCTTTAACAGTTCGAAAATTGAAATCTCGTCGGCGCTGAACTCGACGGGAATGCGCCTGGTCTGGCAGGTGCCGTTTGGCACCCTACTGCTCGATACGCTGCAAAACATCCTGTTACCGCTATTGCTGAATATCGGGCTGCTGGCGCTCGCCCTGTTCGGCTATACCACCTTCCGCAACCAGCCGGGACGCACAACGGAAGTCGCGCCCAATACCGCAGCTAATAATGAGCTACGGATTCTGCGTGCGATTAACGAAGAGATTGTCTCCCTACTGCCGCTGGGTCTGCTGGTGCATGATCAAGAAGCGAACCGCACGGTGATGAGTAACAAAATTGCCGACCATCTGTTGCCGCATCTGAATCTGCAAAACATCACCAGCATGGCGGAACAGCATCAGGGCGTGATCCAGGCGACCGTCAATAACGAGCTGTATGAGATACGCCTGTTCCGCAGCCAGGTCGCTCCACGCACCCAGATCTTTATTATCCGCGACCAGGATCGTGAAGTGCTGGTGAACAAAAAGCTCAAACAGGCTCAGCGGTTATATGAAAAAAATCAGCAGGGCCGCGTCGCCTTTATGCAAAACATCAGCGAGACGTTGAAAGAGCCGGTCAAAACGCTGGCAGCGGAAGTTGCCCAGTTGCAAACGTCTGATGCACAGCAACTGGCGAATCATGCCGATGTACTGGTCCGCATGATCGATGAAATTCAACTGGCGAACATGCTGGAAAACGACGCCTGGAAGAGTGAGCCTACCCTCTTCTCGGTTCAGGCGTTAATTGACGAAGTCGTCCCGCAAGTGCTGCCCGCGATGAAGCGTAAAGGCCTGCAACTGCTCATCAACAACCATCTGAAGGCAAACGACGAACGACATGGCGATCGCGATGCACTGCGACGGATCTTACTGCTGTTGATGCAGTACGCGGTAACAACTACCCAGATTGGCAAAATCACGCTCGAGGTTGATCAGGACGAATCGGTGGCCGAGCGCCTGACGTTCCGCATTCTGGATACCGGCGAAGGCGTGACGTTAAGCGAAATTGACAACCTGCATTTCCCGTTCATCAGTGAGACGCAGAAAGACCGTTACGGTAAAGCCAATCCGCTGGCCTTTTGGTTATGCGATCAGCTGGCGCGTAAACTTGGCGGACATTTGAGCATAAAAGCGCGAGATGCGCTGGGTACACGCTATACAGTCCATGTTAAAATGACGCCGCTCGACCAGCATAAAGAAGACGAAGAGCGTCTGCTGGATGATGTCAGCGTGATGATCGACGTGACCTCTAACGAGGTGCGCAATATCGTGCTTCGCCAGTTGGAAAACTGGGGAGCGACCTGCATCACCCCGGATGAGAGACTCATAAGTCAAGAATATGATCTCTTTTTAACTGATAATCCGTCTAATCTTACTGCCTCCGGCTTGCTTTTAAGCGATGATGAGTCAGGCGTGCGGAAAATTGGCCCAGGCCAGCTTCGCGTCAACTTTAATATGAGCAACGCTATGCAGGAAGCTGTACTACAACTAATTGAAGAGCAACTGGCACAAGAAGCGATCCCGGAATCCCCTCTGGGAGGTGATGAAAACGCCGAACTTCATGCCAGCGGTTATTACGCACTATTTGTAGACACAGTACCGGATGATGTTAAGAGGTTGTATACTGAGGCTGCAATCAGCGATTTTGCTGCGCTAGCCCAAACGGCTCACCGCCTGAAAGGCGTGTTTGCCATGCTAAATCTGGTACCCGGCAAGCAGTTATGTGAAACGCTGGAACATCTGATTCGTGAGAAAGATGCTCCAGGAATAGAAAAATACATCAGCGACATTGACACCTACGTCAAGAGCTTGCTGTAGCAAGGTAGCCTTTACATGAACAATATGAACGTAATTATTGCCGATGACCATCCGATTGTACTGTTCGGTATTCGCAAATCACTTGAGCAAATCGAGTGGGTGAATGTTGTTGGCGAATTTGAAGACTCCACAGCACTGATCAACAACCTGCCAAAATTAGATGCACACGTGTTGATTACCGATCTCTCTATGCCGGGCGACAAGTACGGCGATGGGATCACCCTGATCAAATACATCAAGCGTCATTTCCCAAGCCTGTCGATCATTGTTCTGACCATGAACAATAACCCGGCAATCCTGAGCGCGGTGCTTGATCTCGATATCGAAGGGATTGTCCTGAAACAGGGCGCGCCAACAGACCTGCCGAAAGCGCTGGCTGCGCTGCAGAAAGGCAAAAAGTTCACCCCGGAAAGCGTCTCTCGCCTGCTGGAAAAAATCAGCGCGGGCGGCTACGGTGACAAACGTCTCTCTCCGAAAGAGAGTGAAGTTCTGCGTCTGTTTGCCGAAGGTTTCCTGGTGACTGAAATCGCCAAGAAGCTGAACCGCAGTATCAAAACCATCAGCAGCCAGAAGAAATCAGCAATGATGAAACTGGGCGTTGAAAACGATATCGCACTGCTGAACTATCTCTCTTCCGTGACCCTGAGTCCGGCAGACAAAGACTGATTCTTGCAGACGTAAAAAAGCCCGGTAAGTTTCAGCGCTTACCGGGCTTTTTTATGCTCGCGTTTTCCTGACCCGCTCCGCATACACCGCCAGCGTCTGCCTGATAACGTCCAGCGTGACCGGCTTCGACAGGCAACTGTCCATCCCCGACTCCAGACAGCGCTGCTTCTCTTCGGCCAAAGCGTTGGCCGTCACCCCAACTACCGGTAAAGTCAGCCCTAACTGACGTATGCGCTGTGTCAGTCGATAGCCATCCATATTCGGCATGTTTACGTCGCTCAGCACGATATCGATATGGTTTTTGCTCAGCACGTTCAGGGCATCCACGCCGTCATTGGCGGTTTTGCACTGATACCCGAGCGATCCCAGTTGATCGGCCAGCAGACGGCGGTTAATCGGATGATCGTCAACCACCAGGATCATCATGTCATCATTGGTGGCCGCCGCTTTTTCCGGAGCCGGTAACGCGGAAGAGAGCTCCTCATCGTCCAGCTCAATACGGTAGATCCGGGCCAGCAGCGCCGGCAGTTCATGTGGCGACGCCACGCTGTGCACCCATTCCCCCGGCACCCTTTCCAGTGGAATACCAATGTGGCGCCGACAGAAAATCACCGCTGCCCGCCCCTGCCACGGCTGTTCCAGGGCATCGTCGGTGATCAACATGTCATCACTCGCCGGTGTCTGCCCTTCATAACGCATCACCTCAACACCGTTACGCGTCAGGCTGTTTTCGACAAACTGGCACAAAGACGCATTACGCACCGCCAACCAGCAACGTGTTCTGGTAAGTCCATCAAGCCCTTTTTTCGCCGGATACTGCGCGCCATACAGCGGAATACGCACTGTAAACTGGCTCCCCATCCCTGGTTCAGAATCAACCGAAATGTCACCATCCATCATGCTGATCAGCTTTTCGCAAATCGCCAGTCCCAGCCCCGTTCCCTGGAAATTGCGCTGCACACCCGTACCGACCTGGAAGAACGGATCGAACAAGCGCACCACTTCTTTCGCCGGGATCCCGACGCCGGTATCCCGCACCCGAATGCTAAGATAATCATCGTCGCGGCTGACATGCAGCACAATGCAGCCGATGTCGGTGAATTTAATCGCGTTGCTCAACAGATTAGAAATCACCTGTTGCAGGCGCATCGGATCGCCATTAAGCGCAACCGGCACATTCGGTTCGATAAAGCAGTACAGCCCGAGCTGCTTGCGCACCACCAGCGGCAGATAGTTCGCGGTAATGTGGCTCATCACCTCACGTGGCGAGAATTCACGCGGCTCAATTTTCAACTGCTCCGATTCGATTTTCGAGAAGTCGAGAATGTCACTGATGATTTTCAGCAGCAGACTGGAAGAGTTATTCATCGCCGTCACCAGGCGATCGACCCCTTTTGGCAATTCTTTGGTTTGCAGCAGATCAAGGTTACCGATAATGCCATACAGCGGCGTGCGCAGCTCGTGGCTGACGGTCGCCAGGAACATCGATTTCGACTGACTCGCCTGTTCAGCCGCCTGCGCCATCTCCTGCAACGACTCCTCCATTTTGACGCGGGCGGAAACATCCACTAGCACGCAAATCGCCACGTTTTCATTGCGATAGCGGGAATGGACGAAGCTAATCTGCAAATTGGTGTTATTGCTGGTCAGCACATCGACAAAGTTCACCTGCTGTCCACAGATGATTTGAGTCAGCCGCTGTCGATCCTCATGGGTGAGCATGTTCAGGTAGGTATGGGCCAGCTCGTTACTGAGGATGTTAATACCGTCAACGGTGCGCAGAATACAGATCCCGACCGGTGCGGACGCGACAATCTTACGGTTAAACTGCTCATGCTCTTCCAGCCGTTGGGCGTCGCTTTCCGCCGGAATAAAGATTCGTCGTTCGTACATCCGCGCGAGAGTAAACAGTGCCGCACCTACCAGCACGTTCAGCAGAATGGCATTCAGAATCAGCATCCGGATCCGTTCCAGCACCAGATCGACCGGAACGGAATAGACAATGCTTAACGAAGACGGCGGCAGATTTTTCTTCAGCACCAGCTCACGAAAGCCCGGCGTATAGCCAAACCAGGAGCGTTCCTGCATCCAGCGAGGTTCCGCCTTGATGGTACTTTCCGGCCCGGTCAGCGAAATCAACGCATGCCCATTTTCATCCAGAATGGTCACGCCCATCGGCAGACTGCCCGGCGTAAAGAAGTTTTCCATTCGAATGGATTGTTCAATGCCCAACAGCGCCTGCAGGCGGTTTGCCAGATAAACCGGCGTCAGCGCGTAGAAATAGCCAATCCCTGGACGTGGTCCCTGCGCCACCCAGTAGAGGTTGTTTCCGGATTCATCCTGCGGCGCGTTGCGGTACTTCATAATCCGCTCGTGCAGCGTTTTCAGCGCGTTATCGCGCTCGACGGGCATATCGCGCAGGCCGAAATTCGCCATGCAGAGATTATCGCTGCCAATGAGAAATACACGATTCAGATCGTACGCAGCGGAAAAGTTGTCACGCCAGTAGCGCATGAACCACGCCAGCGACTCCAGCGATCCGCGCCAGGCGTTGCCCATTGCCGCGCAGTCGGAATCGGCAAACAGCGGCTGAAAGGTCGGCACCTCGGTTTTATCGTCACGCGACCGCGAAGACAACACGCCGTTCTCCGCCGTCAGGCGATTCTCCGCGATGTACTTGAGCTCTTTCATCACATCCGACGTGCGCTGAATGTAGCGCTGGGCCTGATCGGAACTGAGATTAAACTCCTGGCGGATCTCTGACTCCCGCTGATGCAAGGCGTTCACAATGTAGAACACCGAAGCAAAGGCAATCAGCAGCCAAATCAACAGCGCCAACGCTCTGAACAGATAGCGCGAGATTTTCAGGGTCGTGCGAAAGGATGCAAGGTATTTCAAAAGGGCGAAGCTCCGCCTCAGGCGATAAATGGAGTGTGGTTAAGGTAGCGGTAAATGCGCGTCGTCGCAATGCCCGCGCCTGCGTTTGCGGGAATATGATACACCGCTGAGAAACAGTTGCCGCAACCCCCGATAATTAGCGTTTGTCAGAAAATGGGTCACAGGGATGCCAGCATGCGCTTTTTGAGAGGGTTATACCCGCGACGCTTACGCAATCAGATGATCCTGATGGCGCTTCTGATGGTCATCGTGCCGACGCTGTCGATTGGTTATATCGTAGAAACCGAAGGACGGTCAGCAGTCTTATCTGAAAAAGAGAAAAAATTATCTGCCGTTGTACACCTGCTCGATCAGGCGCTGGGCGATCGCTTTACCCATTTTACGGCGCTGCCGCGGGACGAACGTATTCAGGCGCTGAATACCGAACTCGGCCCCATCACCGAGCGGATCACTCAGGCATTTCCGGGCGTCGGCGCGGGCTACTATAACAAAGCGCTGGATGCGATTGTGACCTACGCCCCTTCCGCGCTGTACCAAAATAACGTTGGCGTGACGATTGCCGCCGATCACCCCGGACGCGAAGTGATGCGCAGCAATGCCCCGGTCGTCTTTTCCGGTCGCCAGGTGCGCGGCGATATTCTTAACTCAATGATCCCCATCACCCGGGATGGCGACGTGCTGGGCTACATCTGGGCGAATGAGTTGACGGAAGATATCCAGCGTCAGGCGTGGAGGATGGACGTGCGCATCATGGCGGTGCTGGCGGCAGGTCTGCTCTGTAGCCTGCTCTTGATCGTGCTGTTTTCCCGACGCCTTGGCACCAATATCGACATCATCACGGACGGTCTGTCGACGCTGGCGCAAAAAACGCCAGCGCAACTTCCCAATCTGCCTGGCGAACTGGGGCAAATTAGCCGCAGCGTTAACGCGTTGGCGCAAACGTTGCGTGAAACGAAAACCCTTAACGATCTGATCATTGAAAACGCCGCCGATGGGGTGATCGCAATCGACAGACAGGGCGATGTCACCACCATGAACCCTGCGGCGGAAATGATTACCGGCTATACGCTCAATGAACTGGTCGGTCGCCCCTATGCCACCCTCTTCTCCGACCCGCATTTTGCCAGCCCGGTTCTCGATACCCTGGCGCACGGGACGGAGCATCTGGCACAGGAAGTTAGCTTTCCGGCGCGCGACCGCACCATTGAACTCAGTGTCACCACCAGCCGTATTCATAACCCCAATGGTGAATTGATCGGTGCGCTGGTGATTTTTTCCGACCTGACCGCCCGCAAAGAAACGCAGCGTCGCCTGGCGCAAACCGAGAGACTTGCCACTTTGGGTGAACTGATGGCCGGGGTGGCGCATGAGGTACGTAATCCGCTCACCGCCATCCGGGGTTATGTGCAGATCATCCGTCAACAAACCAGCCTGCCTGTGCATCAGGAATATCTGTCCGTGGTACTAAAAGAAATTGATTCCATCAACAAAGTCATTCAGCAGTTGCTGGATTTCTCCCGGCCGCGACAAAGCCAGTGGCAGCAAGTGCTGCTCAATTCGCTGATCGAAGAGACGCTGATTCTGGTGCAAACCTCCGGCGTTCAGGCACGGATCACGTTCAACTTTGAACAGGATACGGGGCTGCCTGCCATCGTTGCCGATCGTGAGCTGTTAAAACAGGTGATCCTCAATCTTTTGATTAATGCCGTGCAGGCCATCAACGCACGCGGTGAAATCCGCATTCGCACCTGGCAATATTCAGCCACGCAACAAGCCGTGGCGATTGAAGATAACGGCGGTGGGATCGATATCGCGCTACAGAAAAAGATTTTTGACCCCTTTTTCACCACCAAAGCCTCAGGAACAGGGCTTGGACTCGCGCTCAGCCAACGCATTATCAATGCTCATCAGGGCGATATTCACGTCGCCAGCATGCCCGGATGTGGCGCGACGTTTACCCTTATTTTACCGATTAACCCACAGGGAAACTTGTCAGTATGAAAACCCGCTACCGTATCCTCATTGTGGATGACGAAGATAACGTTCGTCGCATGCTCACCACCGCCTTTTCGCTACAGGGGCATGAAACGCACTGTGCCAGCAACGGGGAGGAAGCGTTGCAGCGCTTTGCCGACGCTCCACCGGATGTGGTGCTGATGGATATCCGCATGCCGGAAATGAACGGGATCGACGCCCTGAAAGTCATGCGCACTCAGCAGCCGCGCATCCCCGTGATCCTGATGACCGCTTACGCCGAAGTCGAAACCGCCGTCGAAGCATTACGCAGCGGGGCGTTTGATTACGTGATCAAACCTTTCGATCTCGATGAACTGAATTTACTGATCCAACGCGCCCTGCAACTGCAGGCGATGAAACAGGAGATCCGCAGCCTGCATCAGGCGCTGAGCACCAGCTGGCAGTGGGGACATATCCTGACCAACAGTCCGCGGATGATGGATATCTGCAAAGACACGGCGAAAATTGCCCTGTCGCAGGCCAACGTTCTGATCAGTGGTGAAAGCGGTACCG
Source organism: Citrobacter sp. RHB20-C16 (assembly GCF_013890155.1). NCBI lineage: Bacteria > Pseudomonadati > Pseudomonadota > Gammaproteobacteria > Enterobacterales > Enterobacteriaceae > Citrobacter > Citrobacter sp. RHB20-C16. The sequence continues at coordinate 3,210,326 of NZ_CP057630.1, forward strand.
GCAAGGAGTTGATTGCGCGCGCTATTCACTACAATTCGCGCCGGGCAAACGGTCCGTTTATCAAAATCAACTGCGCCGCGTTACCGGAGTCGCTGCTGGAAAGCGAGTTGTTCGGTCATGAAAAAGGGGCTTTCACCGGCGCACAAACTCAGCGTCAGGGACTGTTCGAACGCGCTCATCAGGGAACGCTGCTACTCGATGAAATTGGTGAAATGCCGCTGGTGCTCCAGGCTAAATTACTGCGCATTCTGCAGGAACGGGAATTCGAACGCGTGGGCGGGCATCAGACGATTCAGGTGGATATCCGCATCGTCGCTGCCACCAACCGCGATCTCCATGCGATGGTGAAAGAAGGCGCTTTCCGTGAAGACCTGTTCTATCGTCTGAATGTGATTCATCTGCAACTTCCCCCGCTGCGCGAACGACGGGAAGACATTGCGCTGCTGGCTAACCACTTCCTGCAGAAATTCAGTTCGGAAAATCAGCGCGACATTATTGAGATCGATCCGGCGGCCATGTCGATGCTTACCACCTGGCCCTGGCCCGGAAACATCCGCGAACTTTCAAACGTCATTGAGCGGGCGGTGGTGATGAATACCGGTGCCGTCATTTTTGCAGAAGATCTGCCTGCCCCGCTCCGCCAGCCGGTGGGTGGTGGCAGCGAGATAAAGGCCACACAGCCCGGTGAACGCAATCTGAAAGAAGAGATTAAACGCGAAGAGAAGCGGATCATTATCGAGGTACTTGAACAGCATGAAGGAAACCGCACCCGCGCCGCCCTGATGTTAGGCATCAGTCGACGTGCCCTGATGTATAAATTGCAGGAATACGGTATCGATACGGCAGGCTTGTAGAACCAGAATCTGCTATGCAGAATTTTGCACAGTGCGCAAAATTCTGCATAGCATCCGCACTAAGATCACACAACACCCCCATGAATATTTAATTATATTCAACAGGTTAACTAATATCCCTGTCCGTTAGCCATTCTGGCATCCCGCTTGCTATTCCCTTTGTGTACCCAAAATGGAGTATGCAAAAGGGAAACATAATGAAAACAAAACTGATTACCTTACAGAACGCTGCCGGATTCTTTCGTGACGGCATGACCATCATGGTTGGTGGTTTTATGGGGGTCGGGACCCCGCCCCGCCTTGTCGAAGCCTTACTTGAATCCGGCGTCAGAGACCTGACACTGATCGCCAACGATACCGCCTTTGTCGATACCGGCATCGGCCCGCTGATCGTCAATGGCCGGGTGAACAAAGTCATTGCGTCCCATATCGGCACTAACCCGGAAACCGGGCGTCGGATGATCGCCAAAGAGATGGACGTTCAGCTGGTGCCGCAGGGTACGCTGATTGAACAGATCCGCTGCGGCGGTGCTGGACTCGGCGGCTTCCTGACCCCAACCGGCGTCGGCACGATTGTGGAAGATGGCAAACAAACCCTGACGCTTGACGGCAAAACCTGGCTACTGGAGCGACCGTTGCGTGCCGACCTGGCACTCATCCGCGCGCACCGTGCCGACCCACTCGGCAACCTGACCTACCAACTCAGCGCCCGCAACTTCAACCCGCTTATTGCCCTCGCCGCCGATATCACCCTGGTGGAACCTGACGAACTCGTTGAGACAGGCGATCTGTTGCCTGACCAGATAGTCACCCCCGGCGCCGTTATCGACCATATCGTCATGCCACAGGAGAGCAAATAATGGATGCTAAACAACGTATTGCGCGCCGTGTGGCGCAAGAACTTCGCGATGGTGATGTTGTGAATTTAGGCATTGGCCTGCCGACGATGGTCGCCAACTATCTGCCGGATGACATTCATATCACCCTGCAATCAGAGAACGGATTTCTCGGACTGGGACCGGTCACGACCGCGCATCCCGATCTGGTGAACGCCGGTGGTCAACCCTGCGGAATATTGCCGGGTGCGGCGATGTTCGACAGCGCGATGTCATTCGCGCTGATTCGTGGCGGCCACGTCGATGCCTGCGTACTGGGCGGGTTGCAGGTTGATGAACAGGCTAACCTCGCGAACTGGGTCGTGCCCGGCAAAATGGTCCCTGGGATGGGCGGCGCGATGGATCTGGTAACCGGAGCGCGCAAAGTGATTATCGCGATGGAACACTGCGCGAAAGACGGCTCGGCGAAAATCCTTCGCCACTGCACCATGCCACTGACGGCCCAACATGCGGTGCATATGCTGGTTACCGAACTCGCCGTGTTCCGCTTTATCGACGGCAAAATGTGGCTGACGGAAATCGTCGACGGGTGCGACCTCGATACTCTGCGAGCAAAAACAGAAGCGCAGTTTGACATTGCCGCCGATCTGGTCGTTCAGCGAGGTGAAGCATGATCGGCCGTATCTCGCGTTTCATGACGCGCTTCGTCAGTCGCTGGCTGCCCGATCCCCTGATTTTCGCCATGCTGCTGACGCTGTTGACGTTCGGCATCGCGCTGTGGCTGACGCCGCAAACGCCGATCAGTATGGTGCGTTTCTGGGGGGATGGCTTCTGGAATCTGCTGGCCTTCGGGATGCAGATGGCGTTGATCATCGTGACAGGTCACGCGCTGGCCAGTTCCGGTCCGGTGAAAAACCTGCTGCGTACTGCCGCGTCTGCCGCAAAAACGCCCGCGCAGGGCGTAATGCTGGTGACCTTCTTTGGCTCCGTCGCTTGCGTCATTAACTGGGGCTTCGGTCTGGTAGTGGGAGCGATGTTTGCCCGTGAAGTTGCCCGTCGCGTGCCGGGATCCGATTATCCGCTGCTGATTGCCTGCGCTTATATCGGTTTTCTGACCTGGGGCGGCGGCTTCTCCGGCTCGATGCCCCTGCTGGCGGCAACGCCGGGTAACCCGGTGGAACACATTGCGGGCTTGATTCCGGTCAGCGACACCCTGTTTACCGGTTTCAACATCTTCATCACTCTCGGTCTGATTGTGGTCATGCCGTTTATCACCCGCATGATGACGCCAAAACCGTCGGATGTTGTCAGCGTCGATCCGAAACTGTTGATGGAAGAGCCTGATTTCCAGAAGACCTTGCCAGCAGATGCGCCTCCGTCCGAAAAACTGGAAGAGAGCCGAATCCTGGCGCTGATCATTGGGGCATTAGGCATCGCTTATCTCGGGATCTACTTCGCCGAGAAAGGGTTCAACATCACCATCAACACCGTCAACCTGATGTTTATGATTGCCGGTCTGCTGCTGCACAAAACGCCGATGGCCTATATGCGCGCCATTAGTGCCGCTGCGCGCAGCACCGCCGGTATCCTGGTGCAGTTCCCGTTCTATGCCGGTATCCAGTTGATGATGGAGCACTCCGGTCTCGGAGGACTCATCACCGAGTTCTTCATCAACGTCGCCAATAAAGACACCTTCCCGGTCATGACCTTCTTCAGCTCTGCGCTGATCAACTTTGCCGTGCCGTCAGGCGGTGGTCACTGGGTTATTCAGGGACCGTTCGTCATGCCAGCCGCGCAAGCGCTAGGGGCCGATCTGGGTAAATCCGTGATGGCGATTGCCTACGGCGAGCAGTGGATGAACATGGCGCAACCCTTCTGGGCGCTTCCCGCACTGGCCATCGCCGGGTTGGGGGTTCGCGACATCATGGGGTACTGCATCACCGCCCTGCTTTTCTCCGGTGTCATTTTTGTTGTCGGTCTGACCTTTTTCTGACGGCAGCGACTCACTTTTAAGGAACAGAAGATGAAAAATTGTGTCATCGTCAGCGCAGTACGTACCGCCATCGGCAGCTTCAACGGCGCGCTGGCCACCACCAGTGCCATCGAACTTGGCGCGACTGTGATTAGCGCCGCGCTGGAACGCGCGCAACTCGACCCGCAACGTGTGGATGAAGTGATCATGGGCAACGTGTTGCAGGCCGGTCTGGGACAAAACCCGGCGCGCCAGGCACTGTTAAAAAGCGGCCTTAGCGAAACCGTCTGCGGGTTTACCGTCAACAAAGTCTGCGGTTCAGGGCTCAAAAGCGTCGCACTGGCCGCCCAGGCAATTCAGGCCGGTCAGGCACAGGCGCTGGTTGCTGGCGGCATGGAAAACATGAGTCTGGCCCCCTATCTGCTGGATGCGAAAGCCCGCTGGGGTTATCGCCTCGGCGACGGCCAGTTGTCGGATGTGATTCTGCGTGACGGTCTGCTCTGTGCCACCCATGGTTATCACATGGGGATCACCGCCGAAAACGTCGCCCGTGAATACGGTATCAGCCGCGACATGCAGGATGAGCTCGCACTGCTCTCTCAGCAAAAAGCGGTCGCCGCCATCCATTCTGGCGCCTTTGAGGCCGAAATTGTGCCGGTCAGCGTCACGTCGCGTAAAAAAACCATTGTCTTTGACCGCGACGAATTCCCCAAGGCTGACTCAACAGCAGAAGGTCTTGCGGCACTGCGTCCGGCGTTTGATAAGGCCGGCACCGTCACCGCTGGCAACGCCTCTGGGATCAACGACGGCGCGGCCGCGCTGGTGGTCATGGAAGAATCTGCCGCACTGGCGGCAGGACTGAAACCGCTGGCACGCATTAAGGCATATGCCAGCGGCGGCGTCGCGCCAGCGCTGATGGGGATGGGGCCGGTACCCGCCACGCAGAAAGCCCTGAAACAATGCGGATTGCAGCTTTCCGATATCGATCTGATTGAAGCCAATGAGGCGTTTGCCGCGCAGTTCCTTGCCGTCGGCAAGACGCTGGGCTTCGACCCACAAAAGGTGAACGTGAACGGTGGCGCGATTGCGCTTGGGCATCCGATCGGCGCCAGCGGCGCGCGGATCCTGGTGACATTGCTGCATGCGCTTTCCGCCAGGGATAAAACGCTGGGTCTGGCAACGCTGTGCATCGGCGGCGGTCAGGGCATTGCAATGATTGTGGAAAGGATGAATTAATCCCTGGGGTCCCCTGGTTAGACACTAAATCCTTCGAGTCGCAGGACAACAGGCAGCAGGCATTTTGAACAACGCTTGCGCTGGCTTAAAGGGACGAGGCTCATGGACGAGCCGGATCGCTCCATCGCCAACACAGAGGCTGCTTGAAGGATAAAGTGTATCTGTCATAATAAACAAAACCGAGGGACCTCAATGAACATTATCGAACAACTTCAGTTACTGGTAAAAACAGGTACGCACGCGGAGCAAACAATTAGCCGTTACATTCTGGCTACATTATCGGGCGCGGAAAAACTGACGTCGACGGCAATTTCAAAAAAGACGCAAACCAGCCAACCCTCCATTGTTCGCTTTGCGCAATCTCTCGGTTATACCGGCTTTACTTCATTTAAATATGATTTAATTAAGTGTCTGCGCAGCGAACCTGAGGCACTGCTTCCGGCCCAGGCAACGAAAAACAATGTTATTCTTGGCGAGTTTATTAATAATAATAACCCTGCGGCCCTTAATACTTTTTTTGAAATTATTAATTCCAGCCGTAACCTCTATTTCTGTCATCCGCGAGAACTGAGTTCATTACTCAGCAATATCATTCAGGATTATAGTGATATTGGTAAAGTCTGCATTCCCGTAGAGTACCAGAATGCCCATTCATTGCTGACAAACACCCTGACGGATTGTGATTCCGTGATCCTGCTTCCTGGACTCAAAGATGAGCCGGATAATCAACTCATTACCTTGATTCGCGAGCATGAGGCCGCCTCACTGGCAGTCTCCTGCCATCAGAGCGGCGCGACGCTTGCCGATGTAACCTTATATACGCCTCAGTCCAGCGTCAGCCCCCTCAGTTTCGCCGCACTGAAAATGTCTTTACACACGCTTTTTTTCCACGCGCTGCAATATTGCTATCTGAATATGAATAATGAAAAGGCGCCTCATAAACGATGATCATCGACCGGGTTGAGGGGGAATAACGAACCCTGCCTTAATCAAAGAAATTAAAGCCAGCAAAACGGTTTATGAGGCGTAAACCACCGATGAGTTATAACTGCACAATACGTCCTGTCGATAACGAATGATGCACGGCTTCACATATTAACGTCGCCTGCAACCCATCATCAGCGGTTGCCAGATAAGGGGTATCAAATAATATGTGCTCAACAAAATCATGTATTGGCTGAATCCCATAGCCACTGGCTTTATTATTAACGTAATTAATAAAATTATAATTTGGCGTTGCACTGCGCTGAGGGGTGAACATTTCATATCCCCGCAACTGCGCATCGGCGCGATAATAGTTATTCTCGGTAATAACAAAACTACGCCCATCGTTTGCTTTGGGAAATGAAGGTGGTAAGCACCACCCCACTTCAACGGTCCATTGCGCGCCATTATCAAAGGTGACAAACGACTGAATGGTATCCCAGGAATCAACGCCTTCCGCCACCAGCTTCTTCTTCTGCCCTATCGCATAGACGCTCACCGCATTGGCGCCGTTCATATAATATCTAATCAAATCAAAACAATGCGTTCCGAGAAAATGAACGGGAGAACTCTCATTCGCCCATGACAGCCAGTTTTTCGGCACGTCGATAATATCGTCCATGCTCATATAGCCACGCAGGACCTGACCGGTTTCGGGTTTCAACAGCTCATGGTGAATATGCTGTGCCATCCCGTCCCAACGCTTGTGGTAATCAACGCCAATCTTCACTCCTTGTTGCTGCGCACAGCGGATGATTTCCCGACATTCCGCTGACGTTGTCGCCATCGGTTTCTCAATCAGCACATGTTTGCCCGCCCTGATGGCTTCAATCGTGGCATCAAAGTGGAACGGATCCGGCGTCGCGATTGATATCAGATCAACGTCCGTCGCGGCAAACAACTCTGCCAGCGAGGCATAACCAGGCACCTGAAACTCCGCCGCAACGTTGGCGCGGATGTCCGGATTGATCTCGCAAAACCCCACCAGGTTCACCCACGGATTATAGTGATACGCATTGATATGATGTTTGCCATAAATACCGGCCCCCACCACCGCGGCATTGATTTTGTTCATTACACATTTCCTCAGTTAAACAAGCCAAACGAAAACAGATAACCGATGGCCACCGCCAGAGGCGCGGTAATCATCCGTGACAGCAAGAAAGAGGGCACGCCAAGACGAATGGTTTTCTCTTTCGCCTCCTGCATGGAAAGCCCAACGGGAATGAAATCGGCACCGACCTGGACGTTAATCGCGAACAGCGCCGGCAACGCCATCAGCGGTGAAACCACCCCGCTACCGATTAGCGTTCCTACCAGCACACCAACGACCTGCGCAATCGCCGCGCCAGGAGCCAGAATGGGAGAGATGAAGGGCAGACCACAAATAATCGCAATCACAAACAGACCGGTTAACGATCCGGCAAGCGGCGACAGCGCATTCCCGGTCCACTGACCAATCGCGGTCTCCTGAACCAGAGCGATCAGAACCGAGATAAAGGCCATAAAGGGGATCACGTTTTTAATACACAGCTCGACCGATTCACGCGCCGAGGAGTAGAGCAGGCTGACAAAGTTACCGATTCCCGTCGCAAAACGCGTCATCAACTCCAGCGCGGTGTTGGTCGCGGAACCGCGTGGTTTTGCCTCCACGTGTTCGTGAGCCACGGCACAGGCATGGTCTGCCGGGAGAGGATCACTGAGCTCAACGTTTTCCTCCCCGGTTACCGGTTGATTAATGGTTTCAATCAGCGAAAGCGATTCAAGACTGACATCAGAGATGTAAATATCTTCGGTGATATATTTCGCCAGCGGCCCCATCGCACCGGTAGGGAGTACGTTGATTGTCTTGATTCTTTTCTGCGGATAAATGCCGCAGCGCAGTGAACCGCCACAGTTGATGACCACACAAAGGATTTTCTTATCATCCGGCATGGCGTCAAAGCCGTTAACCACGGTCATTTCCAGCATTTCACCCAGTTTTTTCGCGACCGGATCAATGGTTTTGCCGGTAAGCGACAGGATGACCATGCGGGTATCGCGAGATAAATACATGTCATCGCCAATCCCTGAATGACCTTTTTTAATCAGTACGGTTTTCATTGGTTTTCCTCATTATTGTCAATAGGCCAATCAATTCATTTACGGATGGAGAACAATGACTGTTAACGTGTAATGAACCATAGGCTATTGGCTTTTCAGCCCCGTCAAATACCACTGTCACATGACCTAACTCGCATAAATTTTGCCATGCGGCCTCTCCCCAGCAGGTTATATTCCAGGTCTGATTATTAATCTGCAGAACATAATCCATTGTTTTTTGTAATGGGGTAACATCACAAACAATATTCTTAATGACCAGGACATAATCGAGATAATCTTCCGGAGCATGGTCATTAAAGGTAATCAACATGCCATTAAGCAGTCCCTCTTCCACTTTTCTTCCAGCCTTTACGACGTCAGCCGAAAATAGTACTTTCATTGTTTTCCCTTATTCCTGATTAAGTTCGCGTTTCTCCAGCCGGGTGAAGATATATTCCGTCAGAAAACCACGGATAAAACCGAGTAGAATACCCGCAGCGATATAGCGTAATGCCAGGTCGGCAACCGGTAGATCGAGTCGCGTCAGGCCAGCGGCGACGCCCAGCCAGATAAAGAGTTCAGATGGCACAATGTGTGGGAACAGAGAGGTCAGCGGATGTACGGTGCTGCCCAGCGCATCCTGATAAGCGGGTTTACAACGTTCGGGCAGAAATTTACCCATCGTCAGCGCACCCGGACTGCTAAGAAAGAACCAGGCAAAACTCGGCAAAATTCCATAGGTTAATATTTTTGACTTCCCCATCAGGGTGGCGACTTTTTCCATTCGCTGTTGGCCAATTAATTTCATAATAAAATTAACGGTCAAAATTAAGGTTATCAGCATCGGAATGGTACTGACGATCATCCCGGAGAATATCTTACCTGCGCTCTGGAAAAGATGGATAAAGCCTTCTGCTATTTCAACTATCATAGTTAACTCCCAACGTGTAGGTATAAGTATATTCATCCGTCAGAAGTGTATTGACAGATGAAGGCAGCCAACGCTTTTGTCTTTAAGAATTCAGATGATGTTATTTAATAATTTTTCAGTTCTCCTGGCAGTAAGGGCTCGTAAATATCGCGGTTTGGTAACAGGAAAGTTAACGGGAAATGGCTGCACAAACAGTGAGCACCTTCACAGAGTTATAATTATTCATTTTATTTTGTATTTTTATACATGAAGGAAAAAGTCACCGGACAGGACCTTTTGGCAAGGGGAAATGGTGAATTCAGGACGAAAAAAAGGGAGGCAGCGCCTCCCTTTTGTGCAGTCGTTAAACTCGCCGATTACTCGTCAGCGTCATCGGCGACATCGTCGTCGGTTTCCGCTTCCGGGGCGATATCATCATCCCCTTCCGCCGCGCTACCGTCGATGGAGTCGAGTTCTTCGTCATCCACCGGCTCAGCCACACGCTGCAGACCCACCACGTTTTCATCTTCCGCCGTACGGATGAGGATCACGCCCTGAGTATTACGTCCTACCACGCTGATTTCCGACACGCGAGTACGCACCAGCGTACCGGCATCGGTGATCATCATGATCTGGTCGCAATCATCAACCTGCACCGCGCCAACAACAGAACCGTTGCGCTCGGTCACTTTGATAGAGATAACGCCCTGCGTCGCACGGGACTTGGTCGGATACTCTTCCGCCGCCGTACGCTTACCGTAACCATTTTGCGTCACGGTCAGGATCGCGCCTTCACCACGTGGAATAATCAGGGAGACGACTTTGTCTTCGCCCGCCAGCTTGATGCCTCGTACGCCAGTCGCAGTACGGCCCATCGCACGGACGGCGTCCTCTTTAAAGCGCACCACTTTGCCCGCCGCCGAGAACAGCATGACTTCGTCAGAACCGGAGGTCAGATCCACGCCAATCAGTTCGTCGCCATCGTTCAGGTTCACCGCAATGATACCGGCAGAACGCGGGCGGCTGAATTCGGTCAGCGCGGTTTTCTTCACCGTACCGCTGGCGGTCGCCATAAAGACGTTCACGCCCTCTTCGTACTCACGAACCGGCAGGATAGCGGTAATACGTTCGTCGGCTTCCAGCGGCAGCAGGTTGACGATCGGACGGCCACGCGCACCACGGCTCGCTTCTGGCAGTTGATAAACCTTCATCCAGTACAGACGACCCCGGCTGGAGAAGCAGAGGATCGTGTCATGGGTGTTGGCCACCAGCAGACGGTCAATAAAGTCTTCTTCTTTAATACGTGCAGCCGATTTGCCTTTCCCACCACGACGTTGTGCTTCGTAGTCGGTCAGCGGCTGATACTTCACGTAGCCCTGATGAGACAGGGTCACAACTACATCTTCCTGGTTGATCAGATCTTCGATATTGATATCAGCGCTATTCGCGGTGATTTCGGTACGACGCTCATCGCCAAACTGATCGCGGATCAGCTCCAGCTCTTCGCGAATCACTTCCATCAGGCGATCGGCGCTGCCCAGAATGTGCAGCAGTTCCGCGATCTGTTCCAGCAGCTCTTTGTATTCATCGAGCAGTTTTTCATGCTCAAGGCCGGTCAGTTTCTGCAGACGCAGATCCAGAATCGCCTGGGCCTGCTGTTCTGTCAGGTAGTACTGACCGTCACGCACGCCGAATTCTGGCTCCAGCCATTCCGGACGCGCAGCGTCGTCACCAGCACGTTCCAGCATCGCAGCCACGTTGCCCAGATCCCACGGACGTGCGATCAATGCGGCTTTCGCTTCCGACGGGGTCGGCGCACGACGAATCAGCTCAATGATCGGGTCGATGTTCGCCAGCGCAATCGCCAGTGCTTCAAGGATATGCGCACGATCGCGGGCTTTACGCAGTTCGAAAATGGTACGGCGGGTCACCACTTCACGGCGGTGGCGCACAAACGCTGAAATGATGTCTTTCAGGTTCATGATCTTCGGCTGACCATGGTGCAGTGCCACCATGTTGATACCGAAAGAGACCTGCAGTTGAGTCTGGGAGTAGAGGTTGTTCAGCACCACTTCCCCGACCGCGTCGCGCTTAACTTCAATCACGATGCGCATACCGTCTTTGTCAGACTCATCACGCAGCGCGCTGATGCCTTCAACGCGTTTGTCTTTTACCAGTTCCGCGATTTTCTCGATCAGGCGCGCTTTGTTCACCTGATACGGAATTTCATGCACGATAATGGTTTCACGACCGGTTTTCGCGTCTACTTCCACTTCCGCGCGGGCACGGATGTACACTTTACCGCGACCGGTACGATAAGCTTCTTCAATACCGCGACGACCGTTGATGATCGCCGCCGTCGGGAAGTCCGGACCCGGGATGTATTCCATCAGCCCTTCAATGCTGATGTCTTCATTGTCGATATACGCCAGGCAGCCGTTAACCACTTCCGTCAGGTTGTGTGGCGGGATGTTGGTCGCCATCCCTACTGCGATACCGGACGAACCGTTTACCAACAGGTTCGGGATTTTGGTCGGCATAACGTCAGGGATTTTTTCCGTGCCGTCATAGTTGTCGACAAAATCAACCGTCTCTTTTTCCAGATCGGCCATTAACTCATGGGCAATCTTCGCCAGACGGATTTCCGTATAACGCATCGCCGCCGCGGAATCGCCATCGATGGAACCGAAGTTCCCCTGGCCATCCACCAGCATATATCGCAGCGAGAACGGCTGAGCCATACGGACAATGGTGTCGTATACCGCAGAGTCGCCATGCGGGTGGTATTTACCGATTACGTCACCAACGACACGGGCTGATTTCTTATAGGCTTTGTTCCAGTCATTGCCCAATACGTTCATGGCGTAAAGTACGCGACGGTGTACCGGCTTCAGGCCATCTCGGACATCCGGCAGCGCACGGCCAACAATGACCGACATCGCATAATCCAGATAAGAGTTCTTCAGCTCTTCCTCAATGTTGACCGGTGTAATTTCTCTCGCAAGGTCGCTCATCTAACCGCTATCCCTCTACTGTATCCCGGATTCAAAGGTCGCAAATTATAACACAACCGCAGAGATTGAGGTAAACCAATAAGCTTTATTCACCCGCGTGGACTGATATACTCCTGTCACTAGCCCTATAAGGAGTAAAAGCCCCGATGAATGCCGTAAAACCACCGGTAAACCACAACGTTGACCATGAAGAAATTGCCAAGTTTGAAGCAGTCGCGTCGCGCTGGTGGGATCTGGAAGGCGAATTTAAGCCGTTGCATCGCATTAACCCGCTGCGGCTGGGTTATATTGCTGAACGCTCAGGCGGCCTGTTTGGTAAAAAGGTGCTCGACGTCGGCTGCGGCGGCGGCATTCTGGCAGAGAGCATGGCGCGTGAAGGCGCCACAGTGACCGGTCTGGACATGGGGTTTGAGCCCTTGCAGGTAGCAAAACTGCATGCGCTGGAAAGTGGTATTCAGGTGGATTACGTGCAGGAAACCGTGGAAGAACACGCGGCAAAACATGCCCATCAGTATGACGTGGTAACCTGTATGGAGATGCTGGAACATGTGCCCGATCCGCAATCGGTGGTTCGCGCCTGCGCACAACTGGTGAAACCCGGCGGCGAGGTGTTCTTCTCAACGCTCAACCGTAATGGCAAATCCTGGTTGATGGCGGTTGTCGGTGCGGAATATATTTTACGCATGGTGCCGAAAGGGACCCATGATGTGAAGAAATTTATTAAACCTGCGGAGCTGCTAGGTTGGGTGGATCAGACGGTCTTGCAGGAGCGCCATATGACCGGGTTGCACTACAACCCTATCACCAACACCTTCAAGCTTGGCCCTGGCGTTGATGTGAACTATATGGTGCATACCACCGCAAAAGCGGAATAAGCCCCCTGCCTGATGGCGCTTCGCTTATCAGGCCTACAAAGATGTGCCTGTAGGCCGGATACAACATTACTGTCGCCATCCGGCTTACAAAAATTGCGCCAGATCATGAGAACTTTCTACACCTTCGTTGAAGAAATCAGCACTCGATCAAATTATCTATTTTTTTTATGAATTATTGACATCCCCGCCAGGCCTTATGCGACGTGCACTTAGCCTTTCTTACCCTTTTGCAACCTCAATTTAACCTCAAAATCAACTCTTGTGCTGAAAAGAATCCCTACTAGAATACTCACCATATAGCGTTTACTTTAACACTCAACCCCTACATGTAGTATTTATCCACAGAGTTAGTCACAAGGTGGCATTGTGGATAATGCAGGGGATATTTTTTCTTTCACGGACAGGTAAAAAACCACATGAATCAGAGTCTGCTGGTGACAAAGCGTGATGGTAGTACAGAGCGCATCAATCTCGACAAAATCCATCGGGTTCTGGATTGGGCGGCAGAAGGACTGAATAACGTATCGATCTCTCAGGTCGAACTGCGCTCCCACATCCAGTTTTATGACGGTATCAAGACCTCCGATATCCATGAAACGATCATTAAAGCGGCGGCGGACCTGATCTCCCGCGATGCGCCGGATTATCAGTATCTGGCTGCGCGTCTGGCGATTTTCCATCTGCGTAAAAAAGCCTACGGCGAATTTGAACCGCCGAAACTGTTTGACCATGTGGTGAAAATGGTTGAAATGGGCAAATACGACAATCATCTGCTGGAAGACTACACGGAAGAAGAGTTCAAGCAGATGGACTCGTTCATCGTACACGACCGTGATATGACCTTCTCCTACGCCGCCGTTAAGCAGCTGGAAGGGAAATATCTGGTACAAAACCGTGTCACCGGTGAGATCTACGAAAGCGCCCAGTTCCTCTATATTCTGGTAGCAGCCTGCCTGTTCTCGAATTACCCGCGCGAAACCCGTCTGGAATACGTCAAACGTTTTTATGACGCGGTGTCGACGTTCAAAATTTCTCTGCCGACGCCGATCATGTCTGGCGTTCGTACCCCGACGCGTCAGTTCAGCTCTTGCGTGCTGATCGAGTGCGGCGACAGCCTGGACTCGATCAACGCCACCTCCAGCGCGATTGTGAAATACGTTTCCCAGCGTGCTGGTATCGGTATCAACGCCGGTCGTATCCGTGCGCTGGGCAGCCCGATTCGCGGCGGCGAAGCGTTCCACACCGGCTGTATCCCGTTCTACAAGCACTTCCAGACCGCCGTGAAATCCTGCTCTCAGGGCGGTGTACGCGGTGGTGCGGCCACGCTGTTCTACCCGATGTGGCATCTGGAAGTGGAAAGCCTGCTGGTATTGAAAAACAACCGTGGCGTGGAAGGCAACCGCGTGCGTCACATGGACTACGGCGTACAAATCAACAAACTGATGTACACCCGTCTGCTGAAAGGGGAAGACATTACCCTGTTCAGCCCGTCCGACGTCCCTGGCCTGTATGATGCGTTCTTCGCCGATCAGGACGAGTTCGAGCGTCTGTACACGAAATATGAGAAAGACGACAGCATCCGCAAACAGCGTGTCAAAGCCGTTGAACTGTTCTCGCTGATGATGCAGGAACGCGCCTCTACGGGTCGTATCTATATTCAGAACGTTGACCACTGCAACACCCATAGCCCGTTCGATCCGCAGGTCGCGCCGGTGCGCCAGTCCAACTTATGTCTGGAAATCGCGCTGCCAACCAAACCGCTGATGGATGTGAACGACGAAAACGGTGAAATCGCCCTGTGTACGCTCTCCGCGTTCAACCTGGGAGCAATCAACAGCCTCGAGGAACTGGAAGAGCTGGCGGTACTGGCCGTTCGTGCCCTTGATGCGCTGTTAGATTATCAGGACTACCCGATCCCGGCCGCCAAACGTGGTGCGATGGGGCGTCGTACGCTGGGTATTGGCGTGATTAACTACGCTTACTATCTGGCGAAGCACGGCGTACGTTACTCCGACGGCAGCGCCAACAACCTGACGCACAAAACGTTTGAAGCCATTCAGTACTATCTGCTGAAGGCCTCTAACGAACTGGCGATTGAACAAGGCGCCTGCCCATGGTTTAACGAAACCACCTACGCACAGGGCATTCTGCCGATCGATACTTACAAGAAAGATCTGGATGCCATCACCAGTGAACCGCTGCATCATGACTGGGAAGCGCTTCGTGAGTCCATCAAGACCCACGGTCTGCGTAACTCAACGCTCTCTGCCCTGATGCCGTCCGAGACCTCTTCGCAGATCTCGAACGCCACTAACGGTATTGAGCCGCCGCGCGGTTACGTCAGTATTAAAGCATCGAAAGACGGCATCCTGCGTCAGGTCGTGCCGGACTACGAGCACCTGGGCAACGCCTATGAGCTGCTGTGGGAAATGCCGGGGAATGACGGTTATCTGCAACTGGTCGGGATTATGCAGAAGTTTATCGATCAGTCGATTTCAGCCAACACCAATTACGATCCGTCGCGCTTCCCGTCCGGAAAAGTGCCGATGCAGCAGTTGCTCAAAGACCTGCTCACCGCCTATAAGTTCGGGGTCAAAACGCTGTATTATCAGAACACCCGCGACGGCGCGGAAGATGCCCAGGACGATCTGGTGCCATCCATTCAGGACGATGGCTGCGAAAGCGGCGCATGTAAGATTTAATCTGTTGCCGGATGGCGGCGAAAAGCCTCATCCGGCCTACAAAATCAATCGGATGTTGTAGGCCGGATAAGCGAAGCGCCATCCGGCATTACACAGCTGACAGGACTCACTTCAATGGCATACACCACATTTTCACAGACGAAAAACGATCAACTGCTGGAGCCGATGTTTTTTGGTCAGCCGGTTAACGTGGCCCGCTACGATCAGCAAAAATATGACATCTTCGAAAAGCTGATCGAAAAACAACTCTCCTTCTTCTGGCGTCCTGAAGAGGTTGACGTTTCACGCGACCGCATCGACTACCAGGCGCTGCCGGAGCATGAAAAACACATTTTTATCAGCAACCTGAAGTACCAGACGCTGCTGGATTCCATTCAGGGGCGTAGCCCGAACGTGGCACTGCTGCCGCTGATCTCCATTCCGGAACTGGAAACCTGGGTCGAAACCTGGGCCTTCTCCGAGACCATTCACTCGCGCTCTTACACCCATATCATTCGTAATATCGTTAACGATCCGGCTATTGTGTTTGATGACATCGTCACCAACGAGCAGATCCAGAAACGTGCGGAAGGCATTTCCAGCTATTACGATGAGCTGATTGAGATGACCAGCTACTGGCACCTGCTGGGCGAAGGGACGCACACCGTGAACGGCAAAACCGTCACCGTGAACCTGCGTGCGCTGAAGAAAAAACTGTATCTGTGCCTGATGAGCGTCAACGCGCTGGAAGCAATCCGCTTCTACGTCAGCTTCGCCTGCTCATTCGCTTTCGCCGAGCGTGAACTGATGGAAGGCAACGCTAAAATCATTCGCCTGATTGCCCGTGACGAAGCGCTGCACTTGACTGGCACTCAGCACATGCTGAACCTGTTGCGCAGCGGCGTTGACGATCCGGAAATGGCGGAAATTGCCGAAGAGTGTAAGCAGGAGTGCTATGACCTGTTTGTGCAGGCCGCCCTGCAGGAAAAAGAGTGGGCAGACTATCTGTTCCGCGACGGTTCAATGATCGGCCTGAACAAAGACATTCTGTGCCAGTACGTCGAATACATCACCAACATTCGTATGCAGGCGGTCGGTCTGGATCTGCCGTTCCAGACCCGTTCCAACCCGATCCCGTGGATCAACACCTGGCTGGTGTCCGATAACGTTCAGGTGGCCCCGCAGGAAGTGGAAGTGAGTTCTTATCTGGTCGGGCAGATCGACTCTGAAGTCGATACCGACGATCTGAGTAACTTCCAGCTCTGATGGGACGCGTCACGCTGCGCATCACTGGCACACAGTTGCTGTGCCAGGATGAACACCCTTCCCTGCTCGCCGCGCTTGAATCGCACAACGTTGAAGTGGAATATCAGTGCCGCGAAGGCTATTGCGGCTCTTGCCGCTGCCGTCTGGTTGCAGGTCAAGTGGACTGGATCGCCGAGCCGTTAGCATTCATTCAGCCCGGCGAAATTTTGCCCTGCTGTTGCAGGGCAAAAGGCGACATCGAAATTGAGATGTAGCGCGCGTTACAGCGCGTAGTAATACGCTTTCACCTGTTCCCAGTCCGCTTTCGGGATGGGACTCAGGTACTTCTCAAGCTGAGAGAAGTCATGGTGCGCCGCTTTATGGCGGCGCAAACGACGACGGCTTTTTTCCAGATCTAAAAACCCGGCTTCTACCGTCCCTTCCGTTTTCACATAGATATGTCTTACGTAGCAGCAGCCGTGCTGACGATTGACGCTGTGCATCTTTTTAAAGGCCAGCGCGACCGCGTTTAGCATTGCATCACGCACCTCATCAGGATACGGCGTCACTGCATGCTGTTTATACCACTCCTCGATGCTCACAAAGCCTTTCATATCTTCGGTGATCAGCAGCGCACGCCACTCACCGTTAACTTTTGTCGCGTTGCCATAGACAATTTTCGGCACGATAACGCCCGCGCGGGCCAGTTCGTTGATCACCTCAATTTCGCGCACAATCGTCGGACGTCCGAAAGGATAGCGTACCGAGTGAAACAGGTGTTGTGTCATCCGCTTCACATACAATTTCTTCCCGTCACGTTCGATGCATTGCACACCGCTCATCCCTTTGCGTCGATAATTCGGTTCTTCGACCCAATCGCCTTCCGTTGCCCACCAGCTCTCAAACTCATCCTGCACTGCTGCCTGCGCCATTGTGACCATCCGTTACAGTAACGACATAAATTATTTATCGAACAAATATAAATCTTCTTCTTAAGGAAATCTTAAGAAATTCATGATCGGCTACGGACTTCTTGATCTGACGTGTGCTTTTTTGCATTAAACCGGCAGGAAAAGAGATAAAAAAAACTGCACCTTACTCAGCGGTTGCCCGCCTTTGGGGTGCAGTGGAGAGGGATAACGCGGTTGTTACTCTTTACGTAAGAACATCACCGCTTTGTCGGGGAAGTCGGTGAACAGCCCGTCCACGCCCGCTTTGTTGTAGAGGATGTCGTACAGCTGATTCACATCCGTCGTGTACTCCGGCAACTGATCGGCGCGCACCGTATAAGGATGAACCGCCATCTTATTCTGGTGGGCCTCTTTCACCATATCTGTCAGGACGATATTGCCTTTCGTCGACTTCTCGTCAATCAGCATGTGGTAATCCGGACCGATGCCGTCCGCATATTCCGCCACCTGTTTCATCGCCCCGGGTTTGAACATCCAGTCGTAGTTGTAATTGACCCAACTGCCGTCCGGCTGCTTCTCCTGGGTTTCATTCCAGTCGGTATAGGCAATCAACTGCACCAGGTTCAGATCCATCCCCATTTTAGGTTCCAGCTCATTTTTGATGCGCTTGAGTTCTGCTACATCAAAACTTTGCAGATAGACTTTGTCCTGCTTGTCGCTGTAACCGTACTGTTTCAGCACTTCCAGGGTCTTCGTCGCAATGTCCTTCCCTTCCTGATGATGGAACCACGGCGCTTTGATCTCCGGATAGATACCGATGTTCTTGCCGGTAGAATGGTTCAGTCCCTGAACAAACTCGATCTCTTCAGCAAAGGTATGCACGCGGAAATCCGATTTACCCATCGGGAAACGGCCAGGATAGGTTTGCACCTTCTTGCCATTTTCCAGATCAAACCCTTCGGTAAATTTCAGAGATTTGATTTCGTCCAGCGTAAAGTCGATGGCGTAATAACGACCGTCTTTGCGCGCACGATCCGGAAAACGCTCGGCGACATCCGTCACGCGATCAAGATAGTGGTCATGCAGGACGACCAGTTGGTCGTCTTTGGTCATCACCAGATCCTGTTCCAGATAATCCGCCCCCTGCGCGTAGGCCATCGCTTTCGCGGGCAGCGTATGCTCCGGTAGGTAGCCGCTCGCGCCACGGTGGGCAATCACAACTTTATCCGTGTTGCTGGCGGCCAGGGCATGACTTCCCATTACCGCGCCCGCCATCATCAGCGTCAGGCTCAGGTTTTTCAGTGTTTTTTTCATTCACTTAGCCCCCGTTGCGTTTCAGTTGCATCTCAGCATGGTGGCGTTTTTCGCCGATCATCACCACAATCAACAGAATCACCGCCAGAATGCTGCCGCCGATCATCACCATGAAACCGCCGTCCCAGCCGAAGAAGTCCACGGTGTAGCCGACGATGGCGCTGGCCGCCACGGAACCGCCGAGATAACCAAACAGGCCGGTAAAGCCCGCTGCCGTCCCTGCGGCTTTTTTCGGTGCCAGTTCCAGCGCATGCAGACCAATCAGCATCACCGGACCGTAAATCAGGAAGCCGATCACAATCATACAAACCATATCGACGGTCGGGTTACCTGCCGGGTTCATCCAGTAAACGATGGTAGCGATCGTCACCAGGGTCATAAAGAACACACCGGTCGCGCCACGGTTACCACGGAACACTTTGTCCGACATCCAGCCGCACAGCAGCGTGCCAGGGATCCCTGCATATTCATAGAAGAAGTAGGCCCAGGAGGATTTATCCAGCGCAAAGTGCTTCACTTCTTTCAGATAGGTTGGAGACCAGTCGAGAATGCCGTAACGCAGCAGATAAACGAACACGTTCGCAATCGCGATGTACCACAACAGTTTATTCGGCAGAACGTACTGCATGAAGATCTGCTTCGCGGTCAGCTCTTCTTCCGCTTTCTCGTTGTAGTCGTCCGGATAGTCGTTTTTGTACTCTTCGATGGGCGGCAGGCCACAGGATTGCGGCGTATCACGCATCAGCGCGAAAGCGAAAATAGCCACCAGAATGGCGCCGAACGCTGGCATATACAGGGCAGCTTTCCAGTCGTTAAACCAGGCCATCCCGAGCAGGAACAGCAGCGGAGGGATCCCGCCACCGACGTTATGCGCACAGTTCCAGACGGAGACAATCCCGCCACGTTCCTTCTGCGACCACCAGTGCACCATGGTACGTCCGCACGGCGGCCAGCCCATTCCCTGGAACCATCCGCAGAGGAACAACAGCACGAACATAATGGCAATGCTCGATGTCGCCCACGGTACAAAGCCCATGAACAGCATCACTGCCGCGGCCAGAATCAGACCGGCTGGCAGGAAAACGCGCGGATTCGAGCGATCCGAAACCGACCCCATGATGAATTTCGAAAATCCGTAGGCAATAGAGATCCCCGACAAGGCAAAACCTAAATCACCGCGTGAAAACCCCTGCTCGACCAGGTAAGGCATTGCAAGGGCAAAGTTCTTGCGTACCAGATAGTACGCGGCATAGCCAAAGAATATCCCCAGGAATATTTGCCAGCGAAGCCGGCGGTATGTCGGATCGATCTCCGCTGCAGGCAAGCGAGCTTTATGCGCCGCTGGTTTAAAAATACTCAACATAATGTAGCCTCCGTGGCCCGTCTTTTATAAGTAGTAAACACCGCAGGTGGTACACGCAACCCCCGCTGCTTCCAGTGTTGGTCGCGATGTTATGCAAAGATACATGCCGTGAATGTGAATTACAGCACATATTGTTACAGATTTATGATGAATGTTCAGAAAGGCGCACGAAATCACGTTTCATTTTCGAATTATGAGCGAATATGCGCGAAATCAAACAAACCATGCTTTTTATGTGGCTAAATGATAAAAAACGAACTGTGAGGGAAAACAATGAAAACTCGCGACTCGCAAACCAGTGACGTGATTATCATTGGGGGTGGTGCCACTGGCGCAGGGATTGCCCGCGACTGCGCGCTGCGTGGACTCCGTGTTATTTTAGTCGAGCGTCATGATATTGCGACCGGAGCGACCGGTCGTAACCACGGGCTGCTGCACAGCGGCGCACGTTATGCGGTGACTGACGCCGAATCTGCCCGCGAATGCATCAGCGAAAACCAAATTCTGAAACGTATCGCCCGCCACTGCGTTGAGCCGACAGACGGTCTGTTTATTACCCTGCCCGAAGATGAGCTTTCCTTTCAGGCCACCTTTATCCGTGCCTGTGAAGAAGCGGGCATTCGGGCAGAAGCGATCGATCCGCAACAGGCGCGGATTATCGAACCGTCGGTGAATCCACAGCTGATCGGCGCGGTCAAAGTGCCGGACGGAACGGTCGATCCGTTCCGCCTGACTGCAGCCAACATGCTTGATGCGAAAGAGCACGGTGCCATTATCCTGACCGCCCACGAAGTGACGGGGTTGATCCGTGAAGGCGCGACCGTTAGCGGTGTCCATGTGCGCAACCATCTCAATGGCGAAACGCAAACGCTGCATGCGCCGGTGGTGGTGAACGCCGCCGGGATCTGGGGACAGCGGATCGCGGAATATGCCGATTTGAGTATCCGCATGTTCCCGGCGAAAGGGTCGCTGCTCATTATGGACCACCGCATCAACCAGCACGTCATTAACCGCTGCCGCAAGCCTTCCGACGCCGATATTCTGGTACCCGGCGATACCATTTCGCTGATTGGCACCACCTCAACCCACATTGATTACAATGATATCGACAGCAACCGCGTCACCGCCGATGAGGTCGATATTCTGCTGCGCGAAGGTGAAAAGCTGGCGCCGATCATGGCGAAAACGCGCATTCTGCGCGCCTACTCCGGGGTGCGTCCACTGGTGGCAAGCGATGACGATCCCAGCGGTCGTAACGTCAGTCGCGGCATTGTGCTGTTCGATCACGCGAAACGCGACGGTCTGGACGGGTTTATCACGATTACCGGCGGCAAACTGATGACTTATCGTCTTATGGCGGAATGGGCCACCGACGCGGTCTGCCGGAAACTGGGTAACACGCGTCCTTGCATCACTGCAGACACGCCGCTACCGGGCTCGCAGGAACCCACGGAAAGCACGCTGAAGCGCGTGATCTCTCTGCCAGCCCCACTGCGAGGCTCCGCGGTGTATCGCCACGGCGACCGTACGCCAGCATGGCTGAGTCATGGTCGTCAGCACCGCAGTCTGGTCTGTGAATGTGAAGCCGTCACCGCGGGTGAAGTGCAGTACGCCGTCGAAAATTTAAACGTCAACAGCCTGCTTGATCTCCGTCGTCGCACCCGCGTGGGGATGGGCACCTGTCAGGGCGAGCTCTGCGCCTGCCGTGCCGCCGGGTTGCTGCAACGCTTTAACATCACCACCGCTGCGCAGTCCATTACCCAGTTGTCAGACTTCCTCAACGAACGCTGGAAAGGCGTACAACCGATCGCCTGGGGTGATGCCCTGCGCGAAAGCGAATTTACCCGCTGGGTATACCAGGGATTATGTGGTCTGGAAAAGGAGCCTCGCGATGAGATTTGATACGGTCATTATGGGCGGCGGTCTCGCCGGACTGCTGTGCGGACTGCAGTTGCAAAAGAGCGGATTACGCTGTGCGGTGGTCACTCGCGGTCAGAGCGCGCTGCACTTCTCTTCCGGCTCGCTGGATCTGCTCAGCGCGCTACCGGACGGGCAACCAGTGAATGACATCACTGCCGGTCTGGACGCCCTGCGCGAACAGGCCCCAACACATCCCTACGCCACGCTGGGTACACAACGCGTTCTGACACTCGCTGAACAGACACAGGCGCTGCTGGAAGCCTCCGGCGCGCATTTGCAAGGCGAGGTTCGGCAGTCACATCAGCGGGTCACCCCGCTCGGCACACTGCGTTCGACCTGGCTCAGTTCACCGGAAGTCCCTGTCTGGCCGCTGGCGGCAAAACGCCTTTGTGTGGTGGGCATTAGCGGCTTACTCGATTTTCAGGCGCACCTGGCGGCGGCCTCTTTACGTCAACAGGATCTGACGGTTGAAACCGCCGAAATCGACCTGCCGGAACTGGACGTGTTGCGTGACAACGCCACCGAATTTCGGGCGGTGAATATTGCGCGTTTTCTGGATAACGAAGATAAATGGCCCTTGTTGTATGACGCGCTGTTGCCGATCGCAAAAACCTGCGAAATGATCATCATGCCCGCCTGCTTTGGTCTGGCGGATGACCGCCTCTGGCGCTGGCTCAACGAGCGTCTGCCATGCTCGCTCATGCTACTGCCTACGCTACCGCCATCGGTGCTGGGGATCCGTCTGCATAACCAGTTGCAGCGTCAGTTCGTCCGTCAGGGCGGGATCTGGATGCCAGGCGATGAGGTGAAGAAAGTCACCTGCAAAAATGGCGTGGTGAGCGAAATCTGGACGCGCAACCACGCGGACATTCCGCTACGCCCGCGTTTCGCGGTGCTTGCCAGCGGGAGTTTCTTTAGCAGCGGCCTGCTTGCCGAACGTGAAGGGATCCGCGAACCGATTCTGGGACTGGATGTTCAGCAAACGGCGACCCGCGCCGAATGGTATCAACGCGATTTCTTTGACGCGCAACCCTGGCAACAGTTTGGCGTCACCACTGATGAGGCGCTGCGCCCGTCGTTGGCCGGACAAACCGTAGACAACCTCTATGCGATTGGCTCGGTTCTCGGCGGATTCGACCCCATTGCCCAGGGATGCGGAGGCGGCGTCTGCGCAGTCACCGCGTTACATGCCGCCCATCACATTGCAGCACGTGCAGGAGGTGAGCAATGAGCGATACGAGTTTTGAAAGTTGCATCAAATGCACGGTCTGTACTACCGCCTGTCCGGTCAGCCGTGTGAATCCAGGTTACCCGGGCCCCAAACAGGCCGGTCCCGACGGCGAGCGCCTGCGTCTGAAAGATGGCGCGCTGTACGACGACGCGCTGAAATATTGCATTAACTGCAAACGCTGCGAAGTGGCCTGCCCGTCTGACGTCAAAATCGGCGATATCATTCAGCGCGCGCGGGCAAAATATGACACCTCCACCCCGTCGCTGCGTAACTTTATCTTAAGCCACACCGATCTGATGGGCAGTGTTTCCACCCCGTTCGCGCCGGTGGTCAACACGGCAACGTCACTGAAACCGGTGCGCCAGTTGCTCGATTACGCGCTGAAAATCGACCATCGCCGGACGTTGCCAAAATACTCTTTCGGCACCTTCCGCCGCTGGTATCGCAGCGTGGCGGCCCAGCAGGCACAGTACAACGATCAGGTTGCCTTCTTCCACGGTTGTTTTGTGAATTACAACCATCCGCAGCTCGGCAAAGATTTGATCAAAGTGCTGAACGCGATGGGCACCGGCGTCCAGTTATTGAGTAAAGAGAAGTGCTGCGGCGTGCCGCTGATTGCCAACGGGTTCACCGACAAGGCGCGTAAACAGGCGGTGACTAACGTCGAATCACTGCGTGAAGCGATTGGCGTGAAGGGGATTCCGGTCATTGCCACTTCCTCGACCTGTACTTTTGCGCTGCGTGACGAGTACCCGGAAGTGCTGGACGTCGACAACAGCGGTCTGCGGGAACATATCGAACTGGCAACCCGCTGGCTGTGGCGAAAACTGGACGAAGGAAAAACCCTGCCGCTGAAGCCGTTACCGTTAAAAGTGGTGTATCACACGCCGTGCCATATGGAAAAAATGGGCTGGACGCTGTACACCCTTGAACTGTTACGCCGCATTCCGGGGCTGGAACTCATGGTGCTGGATTCTCAGTGCTGCGGAATAGCTGGTACCTACGGCTTTAAAAAAGAGAACTATCCTACCTCGCAAGCCATCGGCGCACCGCTGTTTAAACAGATTGAAGACAGCGGCGCGGATATTGTGGTGACCGACTGCGAGACCTGCAAATGGCAAATCGAGATGTCCACCAGCAAACGCTGCGAACATCCGATCACCCTGTTGGCGAAAGCATTAGGCTAAATGACTCGCCCGGCGGCACGGTGCCCCGGGCGTTTTTGCGTTTAGCCTTCCACAAAATTGAATACGTTACCGTCGTACGTATTTATCTCCCGTCCCTCTTCGCAAAGACTGAATTTCGGGCATGCAGCCCTTAATGTAACCTCGTATCGTCACGTCACTGGATTCTTTGGTGATGGACAACCATGGTGAAATCAACGACGTCAACACCGCACGATGCCGTGTTTAAAAAGATGATGACCCATCCTGAAATTGCGCAGGATTTTCTTAAGATTCATCTTCCTGAGTCATTATGCAAACTTTGCGAGTTAACCACGCTCAAACTGGAATCCACCACCTTCATTGAAGACGACCTGAGAACCTACTATTCCGATGTTTTGTGGTCGCTGAAAACACGCGAGGGTGAGGGTTATATTTACTGCGTTATCGAACATCAGAGTACCGCCGTGCCGCACATGGCCTTTCGTTTGATGCGCTATGCCACTGCCGCGATGCAACACCACCTTGATAGCGGAAATAAAACCCTGCCGCTGGTGATCCCGATGCTGTTTTATCATGGCGAACAAAGCCCATACCCTTTCTCACTGAACTGGCTGGACGAATTTAACGACCCACAGCTGGCGCGGCAACTCTACACGGAAGCCTTTCCGTTGATCGATATCACGGTCATCTCTGACGACGAAATCATGCAGCATAAGCGCATAGCTCTGCTGGAACTGATGCAAAAACATATCCGCGATCGTGATTTGATGGGGCTGGTTGATCGACTGGTCACGCTGTTAATTACAGGTACTGCTAATGACAGCCAGTTGCATACACTGTTTAATTATCTGGTGCAGTACGGCGATGTGTCCCGCTTCAGTGACTTTATCCGTAACGTCGCTGAGCGAGTTCCCCATCACAAGGAGAAATTGATGACGATTGCAGAAAGGCTTCGGCAGGAAGGCCACGACACGGGGCTACAGAAGGGACGACAGGAAGGATTACAAAAAGGCACCAGGAAGGAGGCATTACGTATCGCGCGGATGATGCTGAAGAGCGGGATCGAACGCGACAAGGTGTTGATGATAACCGGACTGTCACTCGACGATATCATGGCAAACAGTCCGTAAAGTCTGACAGATGGCCCGGCGGTGCAGCGCCGCCGGGCTATGGATTTAGTAACTGCTTTTCAGTTTCGGCATCGTCTGACCGGGCTTAAACATTGCCAGCCGCTGATCCAGCGCGTCGGTATACAACATAGTATCAACGCCCACGGCGACAAAGTTTGCCCCCCATTCCAGACATTTCTGCGCCATGAGCGGATCGACGGCGAGAAAACCCGCCGCTTTTCCGGCCGCACGAATGCGCTGGATGCTCTCTTTGATAATCCTCTGCACCTCCGGGTGCCCGCTGTTGTCCGGATACCCCAACGAAGCCGAAAGATCGGCGGGACCAATAAACACGCCGTCAATCCCGTCTACATCGAGGATCGCATCCAGATTATCCAGCGCGGCTTTACTTTCAACCTGCACCAGTAAACAAAGTGACTCATTGGCCTGCGCCATATAGTTTTCAATGCGTCCCCAGCGCGCTGCCCGCGCCACGCTGGCGCCGACGCCGCGCTCCCCCACCGGCGGGTAACGGGTCGCAGCAACCACCTGCCGCGCCTGTTCTGCGCTATCGACCATCGGTATCAACAGCGTCTGCGCGCCGATATCCAGTACCTGCTTGATCAATGCCTTAGCGCCTTCTACCGGACGAATCACCGGCTGGCTGGCGTAAGGGGCTATCGCCTGCAACTGATGATAGAGATCCTGCATCGTGTTCGGCGCGTGTTCGCCGTCGATCAGCAGCCAGTCATAACCCGACGTCGCGGCAATTTCCGCCATATAAGAGGTGGTCGAACTCAGCCACAGTCCGATTTGTACTTCCCCTTTGCGGAGTGCGTCCTTAAAAGGGTTTGCTAACAATGCGTTCATAATGATCCTTACAACATGGATAAACTTATTGATGCGCAGCACCCGGTTGCGACGCGGGACGATTTACGCTCAGGGTGAAAATAATCAATGAGCCGATGATGGCGACGCCCGCCAGCGTCAACAGTCCTGCGGCATCGCTGGCAAACATCGTTTCCGCCTTCACGCGCAGGATTGGCGCAATAAACCCGCCCACCGCGCCAAACAGGTTCACGAAGCCGATCCCCGCCGCCAGCGCGGTGCCGGAAAGTAATTGCGTCGGCATGGTCCAGAACACCGGTTGTACGGCGATAAAACCGACAGCCGCTACGCAAAGCGCCAGAATCGCCACCACCGGAGACGCCAGCCCGGATACGCCGATGCCAATCCCCGCCGCCAGCAGCGTCAGCGCAGCGACATTACGACGTTCACCCGTACGGTCTGAGTAGCGAGGGATCAGCCAGGTCCCGAACAGTGCGGCAACCCATGGAATGGCAGTCACCACCGACGCCGTGAAGCCGACTTTGGTGCCCAGCAGTGCAGCAACCTGAGTCGGCAGGAAGAAAATCAGTCCGTACACCGCCACCTGAATCGTCAGATAGATAATCGCCAGTTGCCAGACGCGTCCGTTACGCAGGGCATCCGTCAGTTTTGACGTGGTCTTCTTCTCTTCTTCACTCGCCAGTTGGCTTATGAGCGCCGCTTTCTCTTCTGCGCTGAGGAAACGGGCCTGCTGCGGGGTATCATCCAGCCAGAAGAAGGTGAAGACCCCGGCACCAACTGCCAGCAAACCTTCGATAACGAACATCCAGAACCAGCCAGGATGCCCCATGAAACCGTGCATCTCCAGCAGCGCGCCGGACAGCGGCGATCCCAGCGTCAACGCCAGCGGCGCCCCCATGTAAAACAGCCCCATAATGCTGGCGCGGTTACGCTGCGGGAACCATTGCGAGGTGAGATAGATCATGCCGGGGAAGAAACCGGCTTCCGCCGCTCCCAGCAGGGTACGGATAATCAGGAATTTCGCCTCGGTATCCGCCCACGCCATCGCGGCGGAGAGGAATCCCCACAACAGCGTGGTGGTGCCAATCCAGGTTCGGGCCCCCAGCTTGCGCATCAGCAGGTTAGCGGGCACGCCAAGAAAGGCGTAGACCACAAAGAAAATCCCCGCGCCAAGCGCATAGGCTTCGTTGCTCAGCCCGGTATCAATCTGATAGGTCTCTTTGGCAAAGCCAATGTTCGAACGGTCCAGAAACGCCAGTACATACAGTGCCAGCATAAACGGGATTAAACGTGCGCGGTTTTTCTTCACCACGCCATCAAGAAGAGTGGTACTCATAGCAAGATCCTCAAAGAGATGAGGGCGTTGCCGACGCTGCGGCAACGCACAGGTCATTAGTGGCTATAAGGCCGTTTCAGATTGCAGTCGCGGTTAAGCTCCACGCCGAATCCTGGTTTATCCAGCACGGACTTATGAATGCGGCCCTGTACCGGTACCGGTTCATCAAGCAGAATCGGGTCAAACTGCGGACGCATGGTTGAGCAGTCCGGGCTGGTCATCAGGAACTCACTGAACGGCGTGTTGGTGAAGGTAATCACCGCATGATGTGAGTAGACCGACGAGCCGTGCGGTACCACCAGTTGTCCGCGCGATTTCGCAATCGCAGCAATCTCGACCAGCGTGGTCAGGCCGCCGCACCAGCCGACATCCGGCTGCATGATATCGATACCGGTTTCCGCCAGCGTACGGAAGGACTGCAGTGTGCCGTGGTGTTCACCACTGGTGACCATCATGCCTGTCGGCGCATTGCGTTTCAGTTCGCGATAGCCTTCATACTGCTGTGGCGGTAAACACTCTTCGATCCACTTCAGGTTAGATGGCGCGCAGGCGTGAGCCAGCTTCGTGGCGTAATTCACGTCCTGACTCATCCAGCAGTCCAGCATCAACCAGAAATCCGGGCCGCACTTCTCACGCATCTCCGCCACCATCGCGGCATCTTTGCGGATCCCCGCATCGCCGTCGTGTGGTCCCCAGTGCGTCGGCATTTTGCCGCCAATGAAGCCCATCTCTTTTGCCAGATCCGGACGAGCACCCGTGGCGTAAAACTGAATTTCATCGCGCACCGCGCCGCCCAGCAGTTTGTAGACCGGCAGGCCGACCACCTTGCCAAAAAGATCCCACAGCGCCAAATCAACGCAGGAGATGGTGTTCATCACCAGACCGCCAGAGCCTGAGTAATACATGGTCGCACCGAGCATCTGATCGTGAATGAGTTTGATATCGCTGACGCATTTTCCTTCGATAAAGCGATTGAGGTGTTTTTCAACAATAAAGCACCCCATCTCCCCTGCCGTAGAGACCGCAAATCCCGTCTGTCCGTTTTCGGCTTCAACTTCGACAATCAACGTACCCAGCACGTTAATCCCAAAGGACTGGCGTGACTGTTCGTATTCATGATATTTGCTCATCGGCGTGGCGATATGATCGTCAATCCAGTGATTCGCCCCCTGGTCATGATAATCACCGCCGCCAGCGCCTTTTTCTGCGGTAGCGCCACCGGTAAACCAGGCGCGGACATGTTTAATTTTGGGTAGGGTCATGATGTTCTCCATTATTATGATGCGAGTGAATCGAAGGGACTTTTCCATCCCAACAGACGTGAAATATCCTTCGCGCAGGCAATGGCTTTGCCGGCAAGATAATCACGATTCTCTTCGTTAATTTCTAAGCGAGTGCCAACCACCGAAATGGCGGCGGCGGGTTCGTTATTGGCATTAAATACAGGGGCAGCAACACAGCGTACATCCGGATAATCCTCTCCGTTGTCGAAGCTCCAGCCGCGCTGACGGATGCGTTCCAGTTCATCGCTAAGTTGCTGAGGTTGGGTGATCGTGGTGGGGGTCGTCTGCTCCCACACCAACTGTTCAATAATGGCGTTACGCACGGCGGCGGGCTGCCAGGCCAACAGGCACTTACCAATACCAGAGCGATACAACGAAAGGCTTTTCCCTTCGTGAGAGCGCACGCTGATGGTCGAAGACGATTCCACCTTCAGGATGTAATACGCGCTTTCATGGTCAATGATCCCCAAATGGCAGAGCAGCCCCGTTTCATCCATCAGTTGCGTCAGGCGTGGTCGCGCCAGTTCACGCAGATCCATTTTGCTGAGCGCATGGCCGGAGAGTTCTACCAGTTTGGTCCACAGACAAAAGTTCTCCTGGTGATCGACACTGATAAACCGCTGACGCTTCAGTTCACTCAACAGCAGGTACGCCGTGCTTTTGGGAATACCCAGCGTTTCGATAATCGTGGCGGCGCTACAGGGGCCAATCCGCGCAATCAGATTGAGAATATCGATGGCGCGGGTGAGCGCCGGGACTTTGCTTGATTCCAACATACTGGACTCCAGTCTGAGATACTGGAATCAGTGTGATCGGTCGCGCCAGGTAAATTTGTGAAGCGCGTCATGTCGCGCCTTTCTTCCAGCAGAATGGAGAAATTACGTGCAGGAATGTGAGGTGGCGCACGGATTTTTTCGTGGGGAGTACAATGGGTTGGACAAAAAAAGAATCAGCCCGAAAAGCGCAATGCCTTCGGGCGAGGTAAAGACTACAGCGTCAGGGATTCAACCACCTCAATCCAGCCGTGTTCGCTGGCAATATCCTGCTTGTTGAACCAGCGACGTAACATGTTTAGCGCCATCATCGCACAGACCTCCTGACGGACCAGCAGACTGTGACGGGTCACGCTGAAATGCACGCGCAGGGCAAACGTCCCGTCGGGGGTCGCCAGCGCAAAATTCAGGTGATCGTTTTCCAGCCCGGAGATCGCCAGCGCCAGTCCGGCGTAATGGTTATCGCGCCGTTCTGTCGTCCAGTGCGCAGTCTGCGCCAGCGTCTCTTCCTGCGAAGGCACCACTTCACTGGCCAGCAGCGGCGCGCCCACGCGGGAGAGCTGCAGTGCCACCAACCCGCCGGTGAACTGCTCGCTCAGCGTCAGGCTGAGCTGCCTTTTCTGCAACTCGCGGGCGATTTGCAACGGAAGTCCCTCGGTACCTTCAAAAATCAGGCTTTGGCCAGCAACGCGTTTGACCTCCTGCCACAGACTGCGCATCGCTTCGCGCTGGGCATACGGTCCGGTTAATTTCAGTTCGATAATCGGCATCGAAGAACGGTAACCCAGCGTCACCCCTTCTGGTAATGAAAGCGAGTCGAGGCTTTGCGCCAGATCGCTTTCCGAACAACCAAAGGTGGTCAGACGCAGACACAGCGGCGGTTCAGTGAGAGAGAAGCGCTCGCGCAGACGCGGCAGGATCTCATGTTCTACCATCACCTTAAATTCTGACGGTACACCCGGCGTAAAGAACATCAGACAGCGATTAAGCTGTACCGCGAAACCACAGGCGGTGCCGACAGGATTATTGATGAATTCAGCGCTGGCGGGCAGTTCCGCCTGTTTGCGGTTGCTGGGCGCCATCACTCTGCCGCGCTCTCGGAAGAATCGTTCCATCTCGGCAAGCCAGGCTTCGTGCAGAACCAGCCCTTCCCCTTTCGCCGTCGCCGCAGCAAGCGCGCTGAGATCGTCACTGGTCGGCCCCAGTCCACCGTTGACGATCAGTACGTCAGCATGCTGACTCCGCTCGCGCAGAATGGCGACCAGGCAATCGAGGTTATCGCCCACCGTATTACGACGGGTTAAGGGCAATCCCTGATTAAAGAAAAAATCGGCCAGCCAGGCTGCATTCGTGTCGACGATTTGCCCGTGCAACACTTCATCCCCGGTGGATAACATCTCCACGTTTAACATCGTGTTCTCCTGCTTTTATGATGAAAACACTATAACGCAAAGGGGGAAGTGGCGTGGTAGAGAAATATCAGGAAGGTAACAAAAGTGGCGCGGCAGAAGACCGCGCCACCAAAATCAGAAGCTGGCATTGACCCCAACATACGGGCCGTCCGCAATGGCGTTATCACGATTGCCGTCTTTACCCGCCAGGTTGAGGTAGCGATAACCCGCTTCGATGCTGAGCGGACGCATGATCGTCAGACGCGCGCCGGCATTCGCCTCTTCATAGCTCTGGATCCCGCTGGATAACGAGTCCGGTGAGTAGTAGTACTCGCCGAACAGGCGGAAACTGTCGCCTATTGGCCACTGTAATCCACCGCCAACCGCAGCAGCATAGCCTTCATCACTGTCGTTCGGGTTGGTATAGACCCCTTTGCCGCCCACCGTCGCCATCAGCGGACCGAGCGGTAGATTTAGCCCCAGCCCCAGACCCGCGACGTCGCCGTCGTCATCGCTATGCATCCAGTTACCGCTCAGCGCCAGTCCCGTGGACTCGGTGCCAAAGCCGACGCCAACGTTGGTATATTCCTTACCCGCCTGTCCGCTGATGCTCATTGCACTCGCAGAGGCGGAAACGAACAGCATTCCCGCTATGCCAAATAATACGCTTTTTTTCATTTTTACCCTTTCCAGCAAGCAAATACGTAAAGTTCCCCAAAGCCGCAGGATTGTACTGCCAGCGCTAAAGGAATCAATGAGCTAAAAAAGCGATCGTGCAGCATTTTGTAACTAAATAATACTGTTCAAAGGCAAGAAGAGTCCCATTAACCCTCTTTACCGTCCGGAAAAGCGCCAGGATACTATTTTTTATTCATAGCAATCCATCAAAGTACATTTCTCATATGAATAGAAAATAAACATTTTCTCCCCTGTTGCCAGGGGATAAACTTTTCCCTGCTAACACTCCCTCTGCTTCAAGGAACATTACCGTGCGTCAAAGGACTATTGTTTGCCCCTTAATACAGAATGCTGGAAGTTATCTCCTGTGCCAGATGGCCGACGACCGGGGCGTTTTCCCGGGCCAATGGGCACTGTCTGGTGGTGGCGTTGAACCAGGGGAACGCATTGAAGAGGCCCTGCGCCGTGAGATTCACGAAGAACTGGGTACTGAGTTGGTTCTGACTGATATCAAACCCTGGACCTTCAGCGATGATATCCGTACCAAAACCTACCCCGATGGCCGTCAGGAAGAGATTTATATGATTTACCTGATTTTCGACTGCATCGCTGCCAATCGTGAGGTACATATCAATGACGAGTTTCAGGCGTTTGCCTGGGTCAAGCCGGAAGATTTAGCGAAATACGATCTGAACGTTGCGACGGTGAAAACCTTAACACTGAAAGGGTTATTGTAATATTTGATGACAGCCATTACGGCTGTCATTTTTTATTCATAATAGGGGTTAGAGTGATACCAGTTTGCCATCAAGGAATAATTTTCCCTTATCGACATGCATCACCAGGCCGTCCAGATAATCCGGGGTCAATTTTACACCCCGCATATTTTTTGCCAGATATGTCAAACAATGATTGTGGGTAAAAATTACCACATCTTTATTTTCCGACTTATTGGCTAAACGCTCAATGGCCTGATAAGTCCCCCGCCCACAGGCATGCATGCCTTTATCTACCGTCAGTTTTTTATCCGCAGAAAACCAGGTCGCTGACTGAATGGTGCGTACCGTATCGCTGGCATACAAATCGTAGTCTTTTATCTCTTTACCAAACGCGGCACCCAACGCACGGGCTTGCTTCGCGCCATGCTCGGTAATGCCGGTTTTATCCGACAGGCAGAGATTGTCTGATCTGTCGCAGCGCTCGGCATGACGAAACAACACCACCACCGGATGCTGTTTTGCCAGTACCGCCAGGGTACGGGAATCGATTCGCGGCAATCCGTTACTACTCCAGGCGAAATGACTGCCCAGCCCTACCATTATCACCAGCGCTGATAACAGGATAACCGTATATTTTTTGGATTTAATGAAATACTGGGACACGATAAACACAATAAACTCCACCCGTTACCGGCGAACAGAAATATCACTTTACGGCGTACTGCTTAATCAAAGGCATGATCATTTAAGTGGGCAAAATGCCTGAAAACCCTGGCCAATGCAAATGCAATATAGAGAAAAACGGATATATTTTCTTAACGTTAAGTTCTTAAGGTTAAATTAATATTCAGCCACTATTATTTGGCTTTAACTGGATAATCCTCATTTAGCCTCCTGTTTATGACTTAATAAATAAGAGGATCGCAGTATCCAAATGGCTAAAGGAAATATAATGTCTGATTTTCTGCCTTTCTCTCGCCCGGCGATAGGTACGGAAGAACTTGCCGCAATCAAAGCGGTTCTTGATTCCGGATGGATTACGACCGGCCCGAAAAATCAGCAACTGGAAGAGGCCTTCTGCCAGCTGACGGGAAACCACCACGCTATTGCT
Source organism: Citrobacter sp. RHB20-C16 (assembly GCF_013890155.1). NCBI lineage: Bacteria > Pseudomonadati > Pseudomonadota > Gammaproteobacteria > Enterobacterales > Enterobacteriaceae > Citrobacter > Citrobacter sp. RHB20-C16. The sequence goes on from NZ_CP057630.1 coordinate 3,244,169, forward strand.
GTCAGCTCCGCCACGGCAGGTATGCATATCGCCCTCATGGCGCTGGGAATCGGTGCCGGTGATGAAGTCATCACCCCGTCAATGACCTGGGTTTCCACCCTGAACATGATTGTGCTATTGGGCGCCACCCCAGTGTTGGTGGATGTCGACCGCGACACGCTGATGGTCACCGCTGAGCACATTGAAGCTGCCATAACGCCGCGCACGAAAGCCATTATTCCCGTCCATTACGCCGGCGCACCGGCCGATCTGGATGCCATTTACGCCCTTGCGGAACGTCACGGCATTGCGGTTATCGAAGATGCCGCCCACGCGGTCGGGACTTATTATCAGGGTCGTCACGTCGGCGCACGAGGTACCGCGATTTTCTCCTTTCACGCCATCAAGAATGTCACCTGCGCAGAGGGAGGACTGATCGTCACCGATGATGAGCCACTCGCCCGGCAGTTACGCGCCCTGAAATTCCACGGACTCGGCGTGGATGCCTACGATCGCCAGACCTGGGGTCGCGCGCCTCAGGCCGAGGTACTGACACCAGGTTACAAATACAATCTAACCGATATTAACGCAGCGATGGCGCTGGTTCAGTTAGACAAACTAGAGACACTAAACCGTCGCCGGGCAACTATCGCCCACGCGTACCAACAAGCGCTGGCCGATCTGCCGTTTCAACCGCTGAGCCTGCCGTCATGGCCCCACGTCCATGCATGGCATCTGTTTATTATTCGTACCGACAAAGATCGCTGTGGCATCAGTCGTGACGCGCTGATGGAGGCACTCAAAGCCCAGGGAATCGGGACCGGTTTGCATTTTCGCGCGGCACACACGCAGAAATATTACCGCGAGCGCTTTAACACCCTGTCGCTCCCCCATACCGAATGGAACAGCGCACGTATCTGCTCGCTACCGCTGTTTCCTGATATGACCCCGGCGGATACCGCTCGTGTCATCACCGCACTTCGCCAGATTGCAGGTAAATAACCATGTTTGAAGCTCTTCCGATTACGAAAGTGTCGGTGGTGATCCCTGTCTATAACGAACAGGAAAGCCTGCCGGAACTGTTCAGGCGAACCACTGCGGCCTGCGAGAGTCTGGGAAAAGACTATGAAATCCTGTTGATTGATGACGGTAGCAGCGACCATTCTGCCCGGTTGTTGATCGACGCATCAGAAGCTGAAGGCAGCCACATCGTTTCGATTTTACTCAATCGCAACTACGGGCAGCATTCCGCCATCATGGCGGGATTCAGTCACGTTACTGGCGACCTGATCATTACGCTCGATGCCGATCTGCAAAACCCGCCGGAAGAGATCCCGCGTCTGGTGGCAAAAGCCGATGAAGGGTATGACGTCGTTGGCACCGTACGCCAGAATCGTCAGGACAGTCTGTTCCGTAAAACCGCCTCGAAGATGATCAACCATCTGATTCAGCGCACCACGGGCAAAGCCATGGGCGACTACGGCTGCATGCTTCGCGCCTATCGCCGGCACATTATCGATGCCATGTTGCATTGTCATGAGCGCAGCACATTTATCCCGATTCTGGCGAATATTTTTGCCCGGCGCGCCACGGAGATCCCCGTTCATCACGCGGAACGTGAATTTGGTGATTCCAAATACAGCTTTATGCGGCTGATTAACCTGATGTACGACCTGGTGACCTGCCTGACGACGACGCCTTTGCGCATGTTGAGCCTGCTCGGCAGCGTCATCGCCGTTACCGGATTTACTCTGTCGATACTCCTCGTCATTCTCCGCCTGACGCTGGGGCCACAATGGGCGGCTGAAGGGGTATTCATGCTGTTTGCCGTTCTGTTTACCTTTATCGGCGCGCAGTTCATCGGCATGGGATTACTCGGTGAATATATCGGTCGAATTTACAACGATGTTCGCGCCCGCCCCCGCTATTTCGTCCAGCAAGTTATTCGTCCGGAAAGCCCGCTCTCTACAAAGGAAAATCAATAATGAAAGCCGTTGTCTTCGCGTATCACGATATGGGCTGTCTGGGCGTTCAGGCCGTGCTCGACGCCGGCTATGACATTGCCGCCATTTTTACACATGCGGATAATCCAGGAGAAAACACGTTTTTTGGCTCCGTTTCTCGCCTGGCCGCTGAGGCGGGGATCCCGGTCTACGCCCCGGATGACGTGAACCATCCAATCTGGGCTGAGCGTATCAGCCAACTCGCTCCTGACGTTATTTTCTCTTTCTATTACCGTCATCTGCTCAGCGATGCAATTCTGGAACAGGCTCCGGCTGGTGCATTCAACCTGCACGGTTCACTCCTGCCAAAGTATCGCGGTCGCGCCCCGTTGAACTGGGTGTTGGTGAATGGCGAAAGCGAAACCGGCGTGACGCTGCATCGCATGGTCAACCGCGCCGATGCAGGCGCCATTATCGGGCAACAGCGTGTCGCTATTTCGCCTGACGATACGGCCCTTACGCTACATCATAAGCTTTGCCAGACCGCCCGACAGGTGCTGGAACAGGCACTACCCGTTATCAAACGAAGAGAGACGCGTGACGTTTTGCAAAACGAGAGCGACGCAACGTACTTTGGTCGTCGCACGCCTGAAGACAGTTTCCTGACGTGGAACCGACCGGCAACGACGCTGTATAACATGGTGCGGGCGGTCGCGGCCCCCTGGCCGGGCGCGTTCAGCTATTCCGGCACGCAAAAATTCACCATCTGGTCATCCCGCGTCCACTCACAGCCCCAGACCGCGCAACCGGGTACCGTGATTTCCGTCGCGCCCCTGCTGATCGCCTGTTCCGAAGGCGCACTGGAGGTAATGACCGGACAGGCGGGTAACGGCATCACCATGCAGGGTGAACAGTTAGCGCAGGTTCTCGGCCTGGTTGCGGGGTCTCGTTTAAACAGTCAGTCACTGGCCACCAGCAAGCGCCGTACCCGCGTGCTGATCCTCGGCGTGAATGGTTTTATTGGCAACCATCTTACCGAACGCCTGCTGCGCGAAGACCACTACGAAATCTATGGTCTGGATATCGGCAGCGATGCGATTGGCCGCTTCCTCAACCACCCGCGTTTTCATTTTGTGGAAGGCGACATCAGCATTCACTCTGAATGGATCGAATATCACGTTAAGAAATGCGACGTGGTGCTGCCGCTGGTGGCCATTGCCACGCCAATTGAATATACCCGCAACCCACTGCGCGTCTTTGAACTGGATTTTGAAGAAAACCTGAAAATCATTCGCTACTGCGTGAAATACCGTAAGCGGATCATTTTCCCCTCGACTTCTGAAGTGTACGGGATGTGTACCGACAAAGTGTTTGATGAAGACAGCTCGAATCTGATTGTCGGGCCGGTCAATAAACCCCGCTGGATTTACTCGGTGTCCAAACAGCTTCTCGACCGTGTCATTTGGGCCTATGGCGAAAAAGACGGGCTCCGCTTTACCCTCTTTCGCCCCTTCAACTGGATGGGGCCGCGACTCGACAGCCTGAATTCTGCGCGAATTGGCAGCTCACGCGCCATCACACAGTTGATCCTTAACCTGGTGGAAGGCTCGCCGATTAAGCTTATCGAAGGCGGAAAACAGAAACGCTGCTTTACGGATATCCGCGACGGCATCGAAGCGCTGTACCGGATCATTGAAAATGCGGGGGGTCGCTGCGACGGTGAAATCATCAACATCGGCAACCCGGAAAACGAAGCCAGCATCAAGGAACTGGCGGAAATGCTGCTGGAGAGTTTCGACAAACATCCACTGCGCCATCATTTTCCACCGTTTGCCGGGTTACGGGTGGTTGAAAGCAGCAGCTATTATGGCAAAGGCTATCAGGATGTGGAGCACCGTAAGCCCAACATCCGTAATGCAAAACGTTGCCTGGACTGGGAGCCTACCATCGATATGCGCGAAACGGTTGACGAGACGCTGGATTTCTTCCTGCGCAGTGTAGATCTCACGGAACATTCATCATGACAAAAGTCGGCTTGCGTATTGATGTCGATACCTTCCGCGGCACCCGCGAAGGCGTGCCGCGCCTGTTAGCGTCATTGAGCCGATACCACATTCGGGCAAGTTTTTTCTTCAGCGTTGGGCCTGACAACATGGGGCGCCATCTCTGGCGCCTGATTAAACCGCAGTTTCTGTGGAAAATGCTGCGCTCAAACGCCGCATCTCTTTACGGCTGGGATATTTTGCTGGCCGGTACCGCCTGGCCGGGAAAAGAAATCGGTCGCGCAAACGCCGAGATTATCCGTGAAGCGGCACGCCAGCATGAAACGGGGCTGCACGCCTGGGATCACCACGCCTGGCAGTCCCGAAGTCCTCAGTGGAGCGAACAGCAACTGATCGCCGATATTTCACATGGAATAGCCGCCCTTGAGGCCATCACCGGCCAGCCCGTGACCTGTTCAGCCGTCGCGGGCTGGCGCGCTGACCAGCGTGTGGTGCTCGTCAAAGAGGCATTTCCTCTGCGATACAACAGCGACTGCCGCGGCTGGGCGCCGTTCCGTCCGGTTCTCGGGGCTGATGCGTTCGCTACGCCACAAATTCCGGTCACGTTGCCCACGTGGGATGAAGCGGTGGGTCGTGAGGTTCAGGCAGAGGATTTCAACGACTGGATCCTCTCCCGAATACAGCGGGATACCGGTACGCCGGTGTATACCATTCATGCCGAAGTCGAAGGCGGTGCCTGGCACAGCCAGTTTGAGGAACTGCTCCAGCGTGCGGCCGATGCGGGCATCACCTTCTGCCCACTTGGCGATCTCCTGCCTGAGGATCGCAACACCTTGCCGCCGGGAGAGATTATTCGCGGTCACATCGCGGGAAGAGAAGGATGGTTAGGCTGCCAGCAAGCAATGAGTGTCATACGATGAAAAACACCCGTTATTATCAGATACTGGCCGCGCTAATCGCGTTCTGGTACATCATCCCCATCAACCTGCGTCTGTTGTGGCAACCTGATGAAACACGCTATGCCGAGATCAGTCGTGAAATGCTGGCCTCCGGCGACTGGCTTGTTCCTCATTTTCTTGGCGTCCGTTACTTTGAAAAACCCATTGCCGGGTACTGGATCAACAGCATCGGGCAGGGATTGTTTGGTGCGAACAATTTCGGCGTTCGCGCGGGCGCCATTTTTGCGACGCTGGTCACCGCCGTGCTGGTGGCATGGCTTGCCATGCGCCTATGGCGCGATACGCGTACCGCCCTGCTGTCGGCCATCATCTTCCTGTCGTTGTTTATTGTCTACGGGATTGGCACCTATGCGGTGCTCGATCCGCTGATTGCGCTCTGGCTAATGGCGGGACTGTGCTGCTTCTGGCAGGCGATGCAGGCAACCACCTGGCAAGGGAAAAGTGCAGGATTCCTGCTGCTGGGCGTCACCTGCGGGATGGGCGTGATGACCAAGGGTTTTCTGGCGCTTGCGGTACCGGTGCTCAGCGTTCTGCCGTGGGTCGCCGCGCAGAAACGCTGGAAAGATCTGTTCCTCTTTGGCGGATTAGCGGTCATCAGTTGTGTCGTCGTCATTCTGCCGTGGGGACTGGCAATCGCCCAACGTGAACCCGATTTCTGGCACTACTTTTTCTGGGTCGAACACATCCAGCGTTTCGCGATGGATGACGCCCAGCACAAAGCGCCGTTTTGGTACTATCTGCCGGTGCTGATCGCCGGAAGCCTGCCGTGGCTTGCGCTGCTTCCCGGAGCCTTAAAGACCGGCTGGCAGACGCGAGATGAATCGCGCAGCGCATTCTATCTGCTCGGTTGGATCGTAATGCCGCTGGTGTTTTTCAGCATCGCGAAAGGCAAATTACCGACCTATATTCTGTCCTGTTTCGCCCCGCTCGCCATACTGATGGCGAGATACGGATTGAACGCAGCGGAAAAGGGCTTTGCCGCGCTGCGCATCAACGGCTGGATCAATATTCTGTTCGGCGTCATCGGGATTATCGCTACGCTGGTTGTCTCGCCGTGGGGACCGCTGAAATCGCCGGTCTGGATGCACATTGAGGTGTATAAGGTTTTCTGCACGCTGGGGATGTTTGCTCTGTGGACTTTTTTCGGCTGGTATACGCTGACTAACACCGAAAAGAGCTGGATTTATGCCGCGCTGTGTCCCGTGGCGCTGGCGCTGTTGTTTGGTTTTTCCGTGCCCGATCGGGTCATGGAATCCAAACAGCCACAGTTTTTTGTCGAGATGACCCGGGAAAACCTGGCGCCAAGCCGCTACATTCTTACCGACAGCGTAGGCGTCGCCGCCGGGCTGGCCTGGAGCCTGAAGCGCGACGACATTTTAATGTACGGGCAAACCGGCGAGTTGAAATATGGCCTTAACTATCCCGATGCTAAAGGCCGGTTCATTCGCTACGGCGATTTTGCGGACTGGCTCAGCCAGCACCGTCAGGAGGGTATTATTACGCTCGTGCTCACCATCGCGAAGGATGAAGACATCAACCGCCTTGCCATTCCCCCTGCTGACAGTATCGATAATCAGGGGCGTCTGGTGCTGATTCAGTATCGTCCCAAATGATCTGGCTGGTATTAGTACTCGCCAGCCTGCTCAGCGTTGCAGGGCAATTATGCCAGAAACAGGCAACGCTCCCCGTGCCGACCCGCGCGCGAAGACGCCATGTTGCCCTGTGGCTGGGGCTGGCGATCGCCTGCCTTGGCCTGGCGATGATCCTGTGGTTGTTGGTATTGCAGAACATTCCCGTGGGTATCGCTTACCCGATGCTCAGTCTCAACTTTGTCTGGGTCACATTGCTGGCATGGAAAATCTGGCGTGAACCGGTGGCGCTTCGTCACTGGCTGGGCATCGTCTTGATCATCAGCGGTATTTTTATTCTGGGGAGTGCGGCGTAATGGGATTACTCTGGGGACTGTGCAGCGTGATCATCACATCCGTCGCGCAACTGGGCCTGAGCTTTGCGATGGCAAACCTGCCGCCGATGACACAGTGGCAGACGTTTATCCCGGTGCTGTTCTCCCTCCATACCGGTACGCTCGTGCTATTCACCAGTTTAGTGGGCTATCTGCTGTCGGTTTTCTGCTGGCATAACGCGCTGCATCACCTCGCGCTGAGCAAGGCTTACGCGCTGCTCAGCCTGAGTTATGTGCTGGTGTGGGTGGCGTCGATAATCTTACCCGGCTGGCAGGGCACGTTTTCTCTGAAAGCACTGCTGGGCGTACTGTGTATCATGGCCGGACTGATGTTCATTTTTCTGCCCGCACCGCGGAAAACGCGCTGACGTTTATTTGTTCCCCAACAACGTCTTCAGGCGCTCCCACTCGTCGCAGGTATAATTTCTGGCATCCAGAATCTTCACCGTCCGCCCGCTGTCACGGTTGACGGAATACAGCGCATCCTTCTGCGGGGAAAGGATATCACCGGCATTCACCACAATGTCAGACTGGACTTCAGCGATCATTTTCAGTGAACCGCCGGCATCACTTAACACTAATGCATGCTTCCCTGACCTTTTGTCATAGCACGACTTCTTCACCTGCCACTCCATTGCGTACCTTTACGTATCGGGAACTTTTACATTACGTTACACAGTAGCAGATAAACAAAGTGGCAATGGGCATCAATTGGTAAAACTGCGAAGTGAAATTAATGTTTTCCTAATGTTTCATTCACCCAATCAACGACGGCACGCCGGGATATCTTGATCCCCCCATTTTTCAGTTCGGCAGGCAGAGAAAGCCAATGTACCGGCTGCTGGAAACGTGCCAGTTTGTCTTTCACCCATTCGTTAAGTTCTGTCTCTGCGACGTCTGCGTCACATTCCACCACCGCCACCGGTCGATGACCAAATTCGGCGTCCTCGATCGGCACGATAAACGCCTGCAGCACGTGAGGATGCGTAACAATGACCCGTTCCACCTCTTCGGGTTGTATCCCCTCTCCGCCGCTAAAAAAGAGATTATCCAGACGTCCGGCGATGGTCAGTTTTCCGTCATTCAGCACGCCGCGATCGCGTGTGGCAAACCAGCCTTCATCGTTAACCAGCGAAACCAGTTTACCGTCTCGCCAGTAGCCTTCCGCCATACTGGCCGCCCGCAGCCAGACTTCATCATTTACGATTCTGACTTCTCGTCCCGGTAAAGGCATACCGACATCAACCAGACCGTCCGCCTCTTTTGCACATACCGTTGAGGCAAATTCCGTCAGGCCGTATCCGCACCAGCAGCGAATGCCCTGCGCGCGCGCCTGCTCGGTTAACGCCACCGGAATCGCCGCGCCACCCAGCAAAACGGCTTTCAGCGCCACCGGCGTCTGGTTCACCAGCAGTCGCCAGAGTTGCGTTGGCACCAGCGAAGCATGGGTGCATCCGGCCAGCATCTGTTCCAGCGGCTGTTTTTCCCGTACCGTCATCCGCGCCCCGGCCACTAACCAGCGCCACAGAATCCCCTGTCCGGAGACATGAAACAACGGCAGAGAGAGCAGCCAGTCGTCCTCTGTTGCCAGCGGCATCAGCGACAGCACACCGTCAGCACTGGCAATATGCGCCTGACAGGTATGAACTGCCGCTTTCGGTAGACCGGTCGAACCGGAGGTCAGCGTCATGGAACACAGACGCTGCGGCTGCCAGTCGACGGCATGCTGCCCGTTCGCGTTCAGGCAGTTCAGCGGGATCAGAAAGGGAAAGGCGTTCTCCCCCTCCAGGTCCAACGCAAACTGCAGCGTGAGATCGGGCAGCAATGTTGCCAGTAAGGCGTGAGGAAGCTGCGGGTTGACCGGCAGGATCCGTGCCCCACACTGCAACAGCGCCAGCCATGCCAGCAGTGTCTGCGGATGATTCCAGGCGCGCAGCATCACGCCGCAGCCTTCGGTAACCCCCTGTGCGGCAAAACCGCTCGCCAGGGCATCAATACGCGTACAGAGCGTGCGCCAGCTTAGCACCTCATCATTCAGGCGTAAGGCTGGCGCGTCTCCCTGAACCTGCCGCCAGTATCGCCACGGCCAGTCAGGAAAGGTCATCGCAGGCGTTCCAGGGCTGATTCGTCAATCAGTGGTAATGGACTTCCCGGCCAGTGGCGAATCTGCTGCGCCTGCATCAGGCTCAGCGTATCCAGTCCCGGAATGGTGTCCGGCGTCAGCCACGCGGCAATGCGCGCCAGTTGGGTCAGACCCAGGCTCGACTCGATGGATGAACTGATCACCGCCGTCAGCCCCAGTGTATGCGCGGCCTGTACCTGCTCACGCACTTTTTCCAGCGACCCGGTCAGCGTCGGTTTGATCACCACTGCACGTACGCCCTCTTCTGCTTCAAAGACAAAATCCGCCTCACGCAGGCTTTCGTCCCAGGCGATAGCAATCCCGGTTTCACGGGCAAAGGCTCGCGAGTCGTCCCGCGTTTTGCACGGTTCTTCGAGGAAAGCGATGCGGTTACGGTAGTCCGGGTTCACGTACTTCGCGAACTGCTGCGCCTTCAACGGCGTCCAGGCGCGGTTGGCATCCAGCCGCAGCCGCAATTCCGGGATCGCCTCCAGCAGCAGGTTGACCACCATGCCGTCGCGAACCGCTTCGTACAGTCCGACCTTCACCTTCGCGACTTTTTCGCCGGGCATATCCGCCAGTTGCAGCACCAGATCGTCCGGATCGCCGGTACACAGCGGCGCCGCCCGATAGTCTGCGGCTTCAGGCAGCGTTCCGGCTATTTCCGCCAGCGCACAACTGACGCCAAAGGCCACAGAAGGCATGTCAGGCAATGCATCTTCTCCCTGCAGCCAGCCGTCAACCCAGGCCAGCAGCGCAACCTGCGCCTCTTCCTGGGTTTCCTGACTGAATCCCGGCAGTGGGGAGATCTCTCCCCATCCCTGACGCTCGCCGTCGTGCAGGCGAACATACAGCCCGTCACGCGTTTTTAACCGCCTGTCGCGCAGAACCACCCCCGCGTCCATGGGGATCTGCCAGCGGTATACCTGCGCGCTACGCATTACGGATTCCGTTTGAATTTGCTGAAATCAGGGTGACGTTTCTGGTTGAAGGCGTTACGGCCTTCCTGACCTTCTTCCGTCATGTAGAACAGCATGGTGGCGTTACCCGCCAGCTCCTGCAAACCGGCCTGACCATCACAGTCGGCGTTCAGCGCCGCTTTCAGGCAACGCAGCGCCATCGGGCTGTTTTGCAGCATTTCACGACACCAGCGCACGGTTTCTTTTTCGAGTTCAGCCAATGGGACAACGGTGTTCACCAGCCCCATATCCAGCGCCTGTTTGGCATCGTACTGACGGCACAGGAACCAGATTTCACGCGCTTTCTTCTGCCCCACGATCCGCGCCATGTAAGACGCCCCCCAGCCGCCGTCAAAGGAGCCGACTTTCGGGCCGGTCTGCCCGAAGATGGCATTTTCCGCCGCAATCGTCAGGTCGCACATCATATGCAGCACGTGACCACCGCCAATGGAATAACCCGCCACCATCGCCACGACCGGCTTCGGACAGGTACGGATCTGGCGCTGGAAATCCAGCACGTTCAGGTGATGCACACCAGAGTCATCCTGATAGCCGCCGTAGTCGCCGCGAACCTTCTGGTCGCCGCCGGCACAAAAGGCTTTATCGCCTGCGCCAGTCAGAATAATCACGCCCACGTTATCGTCGTAACGGGCATCCGCCATCGCCTGAATCATCTCTTTGACGGTCAGAGGACGGAATGCGTTGCGCACCTGCGGACGATTAATGGTGATTTTTGCGATACCGTCGGTCGATTTCTCATAGCGAATGTCGGTGTAGCCTTCCGAGCAATCGTGCCATTCTACCGGTGCGTAAAGCATTGTTTCATCAGGATAGATCATAGTGTGTCCTTTAGTCAGAGACGCAGAATCTGAGCCAGACAGTCCACCACGCCTGCGGGATTTTCCCGGTGCGCATTGTGTCCGGCGTTACGAATCACATGGCGGGTCGCCGCTAATTCCGTCGCCAGGGCGCAGAATTTGCTGTCACGTTCACCACATAAATAATAAAACGGAAAGGCGCGCGCGGTGAGCGCAGCGCGTAAATCAGGCTGGACCGCCAGCGAAGTGGCTTCCAGCATTGCCGCCAGCGTTTCGCCGTTATTCTGACTACGCAGCGCGACCAGCGCTTCTCGTTGCCGCGCGTTCAGCGAAGCAAAAACCGGCTGCTGATACCAGTCAGTAAACACCTCAGTCAGCGCGTCATGGCGAAAACGTTCCGCCCAGTGATGGTCAGAATCCCGGCGCGTGTCGCGTTCGGCGTCGCTTTGCAGTCCCGGATGCCCGCCTTCAACCACCAGGCCGCAAAGCCCCGGCATTTCCTGACAGGCCGCGATCATCGCCACTCTGCCGCCGAGGGAATATCCCACCAGCCAGTATTTCAGTATGTTGTAACTAAGGAGAGTATCACGCAGCAAGCTGATCACATCGGTAAATCCGCTGACGCGGATCTCCGCCGATCCACCGTGACCAGGCAGATCGATGTACAAGCGTGAAAAGCCGGAAAGCCGCTCGCCGATCGGTTGCCATTCCTGGCTATCGCCGGAAAAACCGTGCAGGAAAACCAGCCAGGGTGAGTCTGACTGCGCGGCTTTTGCCTGCGCGTGCAGGATCATAATTGGCTCACCTGCGCCAGCAGCTGTTGTAGCGTCTGCGCGCCGTCGGTGTCGTTGACCACCAGTTCAATCACCGTGGTCGCAGGCGTACGCCACGCGCCAGCCAGCGCCGCCTCCAGTTCATCCCAGCTTTCCGGGCGATGATACTTGAGGTTAAACATTGCAGCCGCGTGTTCAAAATGGACATTTTGCGGCATCAGGTAAAAGCGTTCACGTTCGCTCTGCGGCGTGGGCAGCAGCGAGAAAATCTGCCCGCCGTTATTGTTCACCACAATCAGTACGAACGGCGCGGAGACCTGCCGTAACAGGGCTAACGCATTGAGATCGTACAACGCCGATAAATCGCCCACGATCGCCAGCGTCGATTTCGCGCTGGCGCGCTGCACGCCCGCAGCGGTCGATAACAGACCATCAATACCACTTGCGCCGCGATTGCTGTAAACCGGGTAACCTGCCGGAAGCTGCGACAGCGCATCAATCAGGCGTACCACCAGGCTGTTGCCGACAAAAAGCTGCCCCTGCTCGGGCAGATAGTCGCGAATGCGATGCGCCAGTTGCGCCTCGCCAAAAGTATCACGCCGCGCCGCCACGGCCTGCCAGGCCTGCTCCGCCAGACGCGGAATGTCTACACACCACGGTTGCCGTTTTTCCGCAGGATGCAGTTCCAGCCAGTCGCCGATTTTTGCCACCAGACGACGACCGCGATGATGCGCCGGATCCAGCCGCCCTTCGATATTATCGACAATCCAGTACTCCTCCGGCTCGCAGTTTGCCTGCCATTGCAGTAAGCGTTTTCCGGTCAGACTGCTGCCCAGCTGCACCACAATCTGTGCCTGCTGCAGTTCCGTCACCGCCTTCGGATTGCCGAGCCAGAGGTCGGCACAGGGAAGCGGCTGTCCGGTTTGCGACAGCACATCGCCAATCAGCGGCCAGCCCAACGTCTGCGCCCATTGCGCAACTTTCTTGCCCTCTTCTGCACCCATTCGCCCGGCAACAACAACGCCGCGTTTTTGCCGCCAGAAGAACCAGTCGCGCTGTTTGTCGCTCTCCAGCCGACGCGCTTCGCGCAGCCAGGGTTTGTCATCCTTCCACCAGTCACCGAGACGCTGTTGCCAGGCCAGACCGGTTTCGTCCATCTCGCCATATAACGGCTCGGCAAACGGACAGTTGATATGGACCGCGCCGGCATGCAGCGAGGCCAGCGCATTATCGATAGTCGACACCAGCCAACGGGCCGGAATGTCCTGCGTCGGGCGCGGAAGCGAAAGCGTTTGTGACGGGTGTGACGCAAACATGCCCGCCTGACGAATCGCCTGATTCGCGCCGCAGTCAATCAGTTCAGGAGGACGATCGGCCGTCAGAAGGATCAGTTTTTCACCGGTCAGCCCCGCTTCAATCAGCGCCGGATAGAGGTTAGCGACCGCCGTACCGGAGGTCACGATCACGGCAACAGGCTGTTTACTCACCTTCGCCAGTCCCAGCGCCAGATGGCCAAGACCACGCTCATCAAAATGCGTGTGGTGAATAAAAGCCGAATTTTCCGCCGCCGCCAGGGTGAGCGGCGTGGAACGAGAGCCAGGGGCAATGCAAACATGCCTGACGCCATGGCGAGTTAATGCTTCCAGAATGACCGCCGCCCAGCGTCGGTTAAATGCGCTTACTGACATGAGATTGTCCGGTATCAATATTGCGACTCAGTATAAAGAACGGAAAAAAGGGATTATTGATATGAGTCGGGAATATGTAACTCATTATCCATCCATCTGTAACAAAGATCGCAGACCAGCGGCTTTATTATCGATTTCCTGCCACTCCTGCTCAGGGTCTGACCCACGAACAATACCCGCACCGGCATACAGCCGAACCACGTTACCGCTGATTTTCGCCGACCGCAGCGAAACACAAAATTCGCTTTGCTGTAATGACAGATAGCCCGCCGACCCGGCGTACCATTCCCGCGCAAAAGGTTCACGCTGCTGAATAAATGCCCGTGCCCGTTCGCGTGGGATCCCGGCCACGGCGGCCGTGGGCTGCAACTGCAGTAAACAGAGCGTGTCATCCGCCTGATTCAGCGCCGTCCAGATGCAGCGTCGCAAATGCTGCACTTTTCGCAACCGCAGCACCTGCGGCGGCAAAACGTCCAGTGTATGCGTGTAGTCCTGCAGGCGCTGACAGATATCCTCGACCACCAGCATATTTTCGCGCTGATTTTTGTCGTCCTTCATCAGCCATTCGCCCAGTTGCCAGGCCTTATAATCATCCGGGTGATTCGCTACCGTCCCGGCGAGCGCCTCGGTACGGAGCGCGGTATCGCGACGTCGCCAGAGACGTTCCGGAGACGAACCCAGGAACGCACTCTGCGCAGAAAAAGCCATATAAAAATGGTAGCAGTTCAGGTTCAAACGGCGACTTGAAGCCATCACAGCAGCGGCATTCACCGGGCGAGAAAAGTGCAGATCGCTGGCGCGCGCCAGCACCACTTTATCCAGTTCACCTTCGGCAATCGTCTGCGTGGCCTGCTCAATCAGGGTGATCCAGCCTGCTTTTTCGGGCCAGTGCTGTTCAGCGGTTTTGCTCAGACGTAATGTCGGCAGCGGTTTTACACTCGCCAGCGAGGCGAGAAAGGTCAGCGCCCGGTCAGCATCCTCGCGCAGAGAAACATCACTCCACAAATGCAGACGCAGCACAGCCACGCCCGCACAGCGCCGCCACTCAAGACGCGGTAACACCAGGTTACCCTGCTCTGGATCAAACGCATTCAGTCCCCAGATACGCAGGTCGGTTTGCTGCGGATGTTGGCGAAGAAAGCATTGCGCCTCATCGAGAGAAGAAAATGGCGCAACGACGCCCAGCACGGCGGCCTCTTCATCACCGTTGCGCTGCTGCCAGTAAAATTGCGGATAAATGGACTGACTTGCCAGCCAGCTTAACGCATCGAAAGCGTCATTAAGGGGAAAAGGAACATCGAGAACCCGAATGCCTGGTGCCGCCGGGATTGCCTGCGACAAAAGACGCGTCAGACCTTCCAGCGCAGTAGTGAGTGAATGCACGCGGACCTCTCCCTGTTAAAAACCTCACATTATACGGGGTACTGCACAAAAAAAGCAGTACCCCAGTTTAGGGAGTCAATGCGATCTCGCTTGCAGATTAGCGTCGTGCCAGCAGTAAGCCGAGCACCAGTCCGACCGCCGCGCCAACGCCAATCCCCTGCCAGGGTTTTTCGTGCACATAATCATCTGCACGATAAACGGCCTGTCTGGCACGATAATAATAGCTATCTGAAGCCTGACTTACGCGATTTTTGACCTCATCCAGCGCCTTTTCAGCCCGCGCTTTCAGCTCAATGTATTTCTGATCGGCGGGATCCCCTGAGGAACGCAGCACCTCTTCCAGCGTTTCACTCAGCAACGTCAGGTCGTCATCAATACGCGAATCACCAAATTGATAAGACATTCTCGTTCTCCATGTTAGTAAACCTGCCCCTAACTATAGACAACGACTCAGGATCCCGCCCGAATCGCTTCGCGCGCCATCCCCACATGTGGGATGCCATCTTCCTCATAGACTTCGGTGACCGGAGCAAAACCAAATCGTGCATAGAATGCCTGCAAATGCGCCTGTGCGCCCAGATACAGCGCCTTCTCCGGCCAGTGTCGCTGACAAGACGCCAGCGTCTGCGCCATCAAATTTTGGCCCAGCTTTTCACCGCGTAACGCTTCACTGACGATCACCCGTCCAATCACGACGGGCTCCAGATCTTCAGTGCTTTTCAGAATCCTCGCATACGCCACCAGCTCGCCGTCATGCCAGCCCAGGATATGGCGGTTCTCACCCACCAGATCGTCACCGTCTACGTCGAGATAGGGACAGTTCTGCTCTACAACAAACACCGCACAGCGCAGTTTTAACAGCGCATAGAGCTGTGGGACGGTTAATTGCGAATGATGCAGGTCTTGCCAGGTAATCATCGTGCGCTCCTTTTCCGTAAACGATTTATACTAGCCAGATTATTTTTCAAAAGTGTAATGAAATAATGGAATTTCTCTTTCTGGGTACCTCAGCTGGCGTGCCCACGCGTACGCGCAACGTGACAGCCATTTTGCTACATCATCAACACCCGACGCAGCCCGCGCTATGGCTGTTTGACTGTGGTGAAGGTACGCAACATCAGATGTTGAGCACGGCATATCATCCCGGCAAAATTGAGCGGATTTTCATCAGCCATCTGCACGGCGATCATCTGTTCGGTTTGCCGGGTTTACTGTGCAGTCGTTCGATGGCGGGCAATGCTCATCCGCTAACGCTTTACGGGCCGAAGGGGCTGCGTGAGTTTACTGAAACCGCGCTGCGTCTGAGCGGCTCATGGACTGACTATCCGCTGGAAATCGTCGAAATCACCGCCGGGGAAATTCTTGATGACGGGCTGCGAAAAGTAACGGCTTACCCGCTTGAACACCCGCTGGAATGTTACGGTTACCGCGTTGAGGAGCATGATAAACCCGGCGCGCTCAACGCCAAAGCGCTGAAAGCCGCTGGGGTGAAGGCCGGTCCCTGGTTTCAGGATCTGAAAGCAGGCAAAACGGTCACCCTGGAAGACGGCAGCGTGATACGCGGGGCCGATTTTCTTGCCCCAGCGACGCCCGGTAAAACGGTCGCGATTTTTGGCGATACCGCGCCCTGCGCATCCGCGCTTGATCTGGCGAAAGGGGTCGACGTGATGATTCACGAAACCACGCTGGATACGTCAATGGAAGAAAAGGCCAACAGCCGTGGACACAGTTCCACCCGCCAGGCGGCACTGCTGGCACGGGAGGCTGCAGTCGGAAAGCTCATCATAACGCACGTCAGTTCGCGCTATGACGCCGCAGGTTGCCAGCGACTGCTGGCAGAGTGTCAGGCTATCTTCCCTTCCACTGAACTTGCCGACGATTTCGCCATTTTCACGGTTTAGGGCTCCATTTTTTGCTCTCAGTGCCGATAACAGTAAAAACGCAGTATTCACACTGAGGACAGCATGGACAATTTCCAGAAAGATATCGATGACAGGGCGAATCTGACCCTGTCCAACCGCTTTGAACTGCTGCTGTTTCGTCTGGGAAACTCCCTGCACGAACAGAAATCTGAGCTGTTTGGCATTAACGTGTTCAAGTTGCGCGAAATTGTACCTATGCCTGCCTTTACTCGTCCGGCAGGGATGAAGGCGCCATTGCTGGGAATGGTCAATATTCGCGATCAGGTGATTCCGGTTATTGACCTCCCCGCCGTAGCCGGCTGCAAGCCGGAGAATGGACTCAACATTCTGTTAATCACCGAATATGCCCGTAGCGTGCAGGCCTTCGCCGTCGAGTCGGTCGAAAACATCATGCGCCTGGACTGGAAGCAGGTACACACCGCAGAGAAAGCGGTGAACGGCCGCTACATCACCAGTATCGCCTGTCTGGATGAAGACAAAGAGACCAACAACCTGGCGCTGGTGCTCGACGTAGAACAGATTCTGTATGACATCGTGCCATCGAATCACGACCTGCGCGCAACGGAACTGAAAACCAATAAGTTCAACATCACTCCCGGTGCCGTGGCTATTGTCGCGGAAGACTCCCGCGTAGCCCGTGCGATGCTGGAGAAAGGTCTGACGGCCATGGACATTCCCCATCAAATGCACGTCACCGGTAAAGATGCCTGGGACAAAATTCAGCAACTGGCGCAGGAAGCGGAAGCGGAAGGTAAAGCGATTAGCGAGAAGATCGCACTGGTGTTAACCGATCTGGAAATGCCGGAGATGGATGGTTTCACCCTGACCCGAAAAATCAAAACCGACGAGCGGCTGAAGAAAATTCCGGTGGTGATCCACTCTTCTCTTTCCGGTAGTGCCAATGAAGATCACGTCCGCAAAGTGAAAGCCGATGGCTACGTGGCGAAGTTTGAAGTGAATGAACTGTCATCCGTTATTCAGGAAGTGATGGACCGCGCGGCGCAAAACATCAGCGGCCCGCTGGTCAGTCGTCAGTTGATTGCCTGAAGATTCTTCATCCATAAAAAAACCCGCCTCGGCGGGTTTTTCGTTTTTGCTTGTCGCTTACATCAGCGGTGCGGCTAACTGCACAATACTGATCAGCGGCTGCGGGTAAATACCCAGCACCAGCACCAGCAGTGCGGAGATCAGTACCACAATACCGCCTGCGCTGTACTGCCAGTTAGACGGCGCATCGCGGTTAAGCTGCTGCGGTGCGCTCAGGTACAGACTCACGGCAACACGCAGGTAGTAATACAAACCAATCGCGGAACCAACCACCACAGCAGCAACCAGCCACCATAGGTTCGCCTGCACACCGACTGCCAGCACGTAGAATTTACCGATAAAGCCCAGCGTCATCGGGATACCCGCCAGAGACAGCATCATTACCGTCATCACTGCCGCGAGGATCGGACGATGCCAGAACAGCCCACGGTAGGAGAACAGAGAATCGGCATCCGGACCACGGTACGGACTGGACATCAGGCTGACCACGCCGAACGCGCCGAGGCTGCTGAACAGGTAACCGGCAAGGTAAACGCCGACCGCTTCCATGGACATCTCGCCGCTCTGCAGAGCAATCAGCGCCACTAACAGGTAGCCGAGGTGAGAGATAGACGAATAACCCAGCAGACGCTTGATGTTAGTCTGGCTCAGCGCCATCAGGTTACCGAAGATGATGGAAGCAAAGGCGATCACGCCAAGCACCACGCGAACCGCTTCACTGTCGCCAACCGGCGCGTACAGGAACAGACGCATCACCACGCCGAAGATAGCGATTTTGCTCGCCGTCGCCAGGAAGGTGGAAACCGGAGCCGGTGCGCCCTGGTATACGTCTGGCGTCCACAGGTGGAACGGAACCAGAGAGAGTTTAAAGCCCAGACCAACAATCATCATCCCGAAGCCCGCCAGCAGCAGCGGCTCGTTCAACATACCGTCGCCGAGGCTCTTACCGAGCGCAACAAACGACAGGTTGCCAGACTGCGCGTACACCAGCGCCATACCAAACAGCAGGAATGATGAGGCGGCAGCAGACAGGATGGTGTATTTGATACTGGCTTCCAGCGAACGTTTCTGACGGAAGGCATAGCCCACCAGACCAAACAGCGGCAGGGAGATCAGTTCGATACCAAGGAACAGCGCCGCCAGATGATTGGCGTTCGCCAGCAGAATGCCACCCAGCGCGGCAATCAACACCAGCAGGTAGAACTCTTCCCGGTTATCGTCATAGCCTTCCAGCCACGGGTAGGCAAAAGTACAGGTCGCCAGACTCGCCAGCAGAACCAGTCCGGTGTAGAGCATTGCGAAACCGTCAACCCGCATCAGCGGGGTCACGTCCATCGCGCCAGCCTGGCCAACAAACCAGAGCGAAACCAACGCGGCGTTAAGCCCAATGACCGACAGCGTGGCATTGAGGAAGTGATTGCGTCGCCACGCAATGGAGAGCATCACAACCACCACCGTCAAGCCGACGATCAGCAGCGGTAGCAGCGCAATCAGGTGTTGTGGAGTTATTGTCATGGCGATTTACGGCCTTGTAGTAGTAACGGAATTAACAAACCACTGCTGGATGTTGCTCATCGCAGAATGCGAGGTATCCAGAATCGGCTGCGGATAGAAGCCAAGCAGTACCAGAAGCACGACCAGCAACAGGATGATAAACAGCTCACGCAGCGACATCCCTGGCAGTTCTTGTTGTGCAATCTGGCTCTTCGCTTTACCGAAGTAAGCGCGATGTAGCATCGCCAGCGAGTAAACAGAGGCAAACACCAGACCAAAGGTCGAAATCACGGTGATGACCGGAACCACCTGGTAGCTGCCAAACAGGATCATGAATTCGCCAACGAAGTTACCGGTGCCAGGCATACCCAGCGTCGCCACGGCGAAGAACATCGACAGCGCCGGTAACCATTTCATTTTGCCCCACAGGCCGCCCATCATACGCATGTCGCGGGTGTGCAGACGTTCGTACAGTTGACCACACAGAATGAACAGACCCGCAGCGGACAGGCCGTGCGCAATCATCTGAATCACCGCCCCCTGGTACGCCAGTTGGCTGCCGGTGTAGATGGCAATCAGCACGAAACCCATGTGTGAAACCGAGGTGTAGGCGATCAGACGTTTAATGTCGTACTGCGTGAACGCCATCCATGCACCGTAGAAGATACCGATAACGCCCAGCCACATCGCGATAGGCGCGAACTCCGCTGACGCGTTCGGGAACAGCGGCAGAGAGAAACGCAGCAGACCGTAAGCGGCGGTTTTCAGCAAAATACCGGCGAGGTCAACAGAACCCGCGGTCGGTGCCTGGGAGTGCGCATCTGGCAGCCAGCCGTGCAGTGGAACCACCGGCATTTTCACCGCAAACGCGATGAAGAAGCCCAGCATCAGCAGATATTCGACGCCATGCGACATCGGCGTTTTCAGCAGGTCTTCATAGTTGAAGGTCCACACGCCGGTCGCATTATGGTGAACGAACACCAGCGCCAGGATGGCAATCAGCATCACCAGACCGCTCGCCTGGGTGTAAATGAAGAACTTGGTTGCCGCCGTGATACGCGTTTTACCGTCGGACGCCTTGTGGCCCCACAGCGCGATCAGGAAGTACATCGGCACCAGCATCATTTCCCAGAAGAAGAAGAACAGGAACATGTCGATGGCAAGGAACACACCGATCACGCCGCCCAGGATCCACATCAGGTTCAGGTGGAAGAAGCCCTGGTATTTTTCGATTTCTCGCCAGGAACACAACACCGCCAGAACGCCAAGCAGACCGGTCAGCACCACCATCAGCAGCGACAAACCGTCGATTGCCAGGTGAATCGAGATGCCAAAGCGCGGGATCCACGGCAGGACAAATTCAGACTGCCACTGCGGAATGCCAGCAGACTGCGTCAGCGAATAACCGCCCTGTAGCCACAGTTGCAGGCCAAGCGCGAGCGTCAGTCCCATGGTGATCAGCGCGATCCAGCGCGGCACCTTCACGCCAAAGCGTTCGGTCTGCCAGCACAGGAAGCCACCGATAAAGGGGATTAATATCAACCAAGGTAATAACATGGTGATCTTTGTTCCTTGTTTAAGTCCGGTTCAGGCTATCTCACTCGTCATAGCGAACCCCGACAGTGCTCGCAATCCTCACATACCTCAGTACGCTCCGGTTGCGGTGCACAGGCGGTGCTCACTCTGACTTCGCCGATAACGCCTGTCCAGTTGGACCTGATTTTCAACGAATTTTCTAAAAATTCTCTTTGAGCGTGTAGGCCGGATAAGCGTAGCGCCATCCGGCAGTCGTTCATCCAGCCCGCAAACTCAACGCAGTACCATCAGCAGTGCCAGCACCACTACGGCGCCAATGCTCATTGATGCGACATACCAGCGCAGATAACCGTTCTCGCTGAACAGCAGGCCTTTACCTGCAAAGCGGGAAAGGATAGCTGGCACGTTCATCAGGGCATTGAGCGGGTCGCGTTTAAGCAGCCAGGCGACGCCAAGGAACGGCTTAACGAACACTTTGTCGTACAGCCAGTCGAAGCCCCAGGCGTTATACCACCAGGTGCCCAGCAGACGACCCGGCGCACTGTTGGCAATCGAGGTCACCAGAGTACGTTTACCCAGCCACAACCATGCGGCAATCAGGATGCCCGCAATCGCTACCACGCCAGAAGTCATTTCCAGGGTCATCACGCGGCCATGCTCAAGTTCAGTTGTCTGTGGCAGTACACCCTGCAGCGGCGGCACAATCAGCGCGCCTACGAAGGTGGACAGGATCATCAGGACAATCAACGGCAGGTGGTGAGTAATCCCCTTCCCTGCATGAGCATGAATTTGTTCTTTACCGTGGAACACGATGAAAATCATACGGAAGGTATACAGGGAGGTCATGAACGCACCGACCAGTCCTGCCACCATCAGATTGATATGACCATTCGCCATCGCGCCTGCCAGAATCTCATCCTTACTGAAGAAGCCTGCGGTAATCAGCGGCAGCGCCGACAGCGCCGCACCGCCCACCAGGAAGCAGAGATAAACCAGCGGAATGGACTTACGCAGGCCACCCATCTTGAAGATGTTCTGTTCGTGATGGCAGGCCAGAATGACGGAACCGGACGCCAGGAACAGCAGCGCTTTAAAGAAGGCGTGCGTCATCAGGTGGAAAATCGCCGCATCCCATGCCTGAACGCCCAGCGCCAGGAACATGTAGCCGATCTGGCTCATGGTGGAATAAGCGAGTACGCGCTTGATGTCGGTTTGCACCAGTGCGGCAAAACCTGCCATCACCAGCGTCACCGCACCCACGATACCGACCAGATGCAGAACTTCCGGGGTCATCAGGAACAGGCCATGCGTACGGGCAATCAGGTAAACACCGGCGGTCACCATTGTTGCGGCGTGGATCAGCGCGGAGACAGGCGTCGGGCCCGCCATCGCGTCAGCCAGCCATGTCTGCAACGGCAACTGTGCCGATTTACCCACAGCACCACCCAGCAGCATTAGCGTCGCCCACGTCAACATATTGTTGCCTGCGGCGAAGTGTGCTGGCGCCAGTTCAACCATTTCACGGAAGTTCAGGGTACCCAGCTCGTTGTACAGAATGAACAGTGCGAACGCGAGGAACACGTCACCCACACGGGTCACGACGAACGCTTTCATCGCCGCAGCGCCATTCTTTGGATCGGTGTAATAGAAACCGATCAGCAGGTAAGAGCACAGGCCCACGCCTTCCCAGCCGAGGTACATCAACAGCAGGTTATCGGACAGCACCAGAACAACCATGCTGGCGATAAACAGGTTCGTGTAAGCGAAGAAGCGGGAGTAGCCCTCTTCACCGCGCATGTACCAGGAGGCGAACATGTGGATCAGGAAACCGACACCAGTGACAACCGACAGCATGGTCAGCGACAGGCCGTCCAGTACCAGGTTGAAACCAATGTTGAAATTACCGACAGACATCCACGTCCACAGCGGCTGGCTGAACGCCTGCTTGCCGTTGGCGAAGAAGTCCATCCCGACAAAGGCAGTGACCAGCGCCGCCAGACCAATGGAGCCTACGCCCACGGTTGCGGAGAGATTTTCTGACCAGCGTCCGCGAGAGAACGCCAGCAGGACAAAGCCAATCAATGGCAGAATGATGGTTAAGGCAAGCATGTTCATCCACGCATCTCACTTACTGAATCGATGTTCAGGTTCTGGCGACGGCGATGAAGTTGCAGCAACAGCGCAAGCCCTATACTCGCTTCGGCAGCCGCAAGGCTGATGGCGAGAATATACATCACCTGACCATCGGTCTGGCCCCAGTAGCTACCGGCAACCACAAAGGCCAGCGCGGAAGCGTTGATCATGATTTCCAGGCCAATCAGCATAAACAGCAGATTGCGGCGGATAACCAGACCGGTTAAACCCAGAACGAATAAAATCGCAGCGAGGATCAGTCCATGTTGTAAGGGGATCATGCGTGCTCCTCCGTTTTTCTTTTCGCGCTATCGTCTTTACGGTTGCTCAGCACTTCACCTGAACGCTCTTCGCGTCCAACGTGGAAGGCAACAACCAGACCTGCCAGCAGCAGCATGGATGCCAGTTCAACCGCCAGTACGTAAGGCCCGAACAGGGTAATACCTACCGCTTTCGCGCTGATTGGCGTACCGTCGATACCCTGATCGTTAACCCCCAGAATGGCGTAAACAATCACCACCAGCATGATAGCCGACAGAATTGCCGGGCCAATCCACACCTGCGGCTTCAGCCACTGACGTTCCTGTTCGATTTCAGAACCGCCCAGGTTGAGCATCATCACCACAAACACGAACAGCACCATAATGGCGCCCGCGTAAACGATGATTTCCAGCGCACCCGCGAAATAAGCGCCCAGCGAGAAGAACACCCCGGAAATCGCCAGCAGCGAAATAATCAGGTACAGCAGCGCGTGCACCGGATTGGTATGGGTGATCACCCGCAAGGTTGCGAGAATGGCGACCAGGCCACAGATATAAAAAGCGAACTCCATTGCCCCTCTCCTTACGGTAACAGGCTCTTGACGTCGATAGGCTTGGCTTCGTTCTCTGCTTCGCCCTTATCTTTGCCGTCGATTGCCATACCTGCCATCCGGTAGAAGTTATATTCCGGGTATTTGCCCGGACCGGAGATCAGCAGATCCTCTTTCTCGTAAACCAGATCCTGGCGCTTGTACTCACCCAGTTCGAAATCTGGCGTAAGCTGAATCGCGGTTGTTGGACAGGCTTCTTCGCACAGACCGCAGAAAATGCAGCGTGAGAAGTTAATGCGGAAAAACTCCGGATACCAGCGACCATCTTTGGTCTCTGCTTTTTGCAGAGAGATACAGCCTACCGGACACGCTACCGCACACAGGTTACAGGCAACGCAGCGCTCCTCACCGTCCGGGTCGCGCGTCAGAACAATGCGACCACGAAAACGGGGCGGTAGATAGACCGGCTCTTCCGGGTACATCTGCGTTTCGCGTTTGGCGAACGCATGCAGGCCGATCATCCAGATACTGCGTACCTGGGTGCCGAAGCCTACTAACAATTCTTTTAAGGTCATGGTCTTTGTGCCCCTTATTGCGCCTGCCAGAGAATGACAGCCGCCGTTACCAGCAAGTTGATGAGCGTCAGCGGCAGGCAGATTTTCCAGCCGAAGGACATTACCTGGTCATAACGAGGACGCGGTAACGACGCACGAATCAAAATGAACATCATCATGAAGAACGCGGTTTTAATCGCGAACCAGATGAATGGCGGTAAGAACGGGCCCTGCCAGCCACCGAAGAACAGGGTAACCATCAGCGCAGAAATGGTGACGATACCGATGTACTCGCCCACAAAGAACAGACCGAATTTCATCCCGGAGTATTCAATGTGGTAACCATCGGCCAGTTCCTGCTCGGCTTCCGGCTGGTCAAACGGATGACGGTGACACACCGCCACGCCCGCGATAGCGAAGGTGACAAAACCAAAGAACTGCGGAATAACGTTCCAGATATCAGCCTGGCTGTTGACGATGTCGGTCATGTTAAAGGAACCGGCCTGCGCCACCACGCCCATCAGGGAAAGCCCGAGGAACACTTCGTAGCTGAGCGTCTGCGCAGACGCACGCATCGCACCCAACAGCGAGTATTTGTTGTTGCTCGACCAACCGGCGAACAGCACCGCATACACCGCCAGACCCGCCATCATCAGGAAGAACAAGATCCCGATGTTCAGATCCGCGACCACCCAACCCGGACTCACCGGCACGATGGCAAACGCCAGCAGCAGCGAGGTAAAGGCGATCATTGGCGCAAGGGTAAAGATGACGCGATCCGAAAATTTCGGGATCCAGTCTTCTTTAAAGAACATCTTGATCATGTCCGCAACCAGCTGGAGCGAACCACCCCAGCCTACACGGTTCGGTCCGTAACGGTTCTGGAACAGACCCAGCAGACGACGTTCGCCAAAGCTCATGAATGCCCCGCAGGTGACCACCACCAGCAGAATCACCACCGCTTTGAGGATGGTCAGCAGGATTTCGATCAGATCCGGTGTAATCCAACTCATTGTTGTGCCTCCTGCAGATCCTCAAGACGCGCACCCGCCAGAACAGGGGCAATGCCCGGCATGCCCATCGGCAAGCCAACCTGCCCTGCCGTCAGCCCTTCGGCGATTTCAACCGGCAGCGTGACCGTATTGCCATCGTAGCTAAAGGAGACGCGGGTACCGGCATTCACTCCCAACTTCGCGGCATCGGCCGGGTTGAGTTTGATGTACGGTTGCGGCATGCGGCTCTGGAAGACCGGCGCACGCTGAGACAGTTCATCGCTACCAAACAGATGGTAGTACGGCGCGATACGCCACTGACCGTCCTGGGCCTGGAAGCTTGCAGGAACCGTCGTGAAGTAATCCAGACTGCCCTCCGAGGCTTCAATCAGACGCACACCCGGATCGCCATGGCGCAGTTTCCCGCCCACTTCATCCTGGAACTTGTTCCACGCCTGTGGAGAGTTCCAGCCCGGCGCCCAGGCAAATGGAATCTGTGAACGCGGCGCAGACGGCTGGTTGTTCCCTTCCATTGAGAAGGCAAACATCGTGTCTTTGTCCTGCGGCTGACGCGGTTCATGAACGCTGATGTTCGCGCGCATCGCCGTACGACCACTGTAACGGTGCGGCTCACGCGCCAGTTTTTGTCCACGAATGCGGAAGGTGGCATCCGGCGCAGCATCCTTAATACCGGCCAGTTCAGGCATCGCGGCGACGACCGCGTCGATCACGTGGTCAAGCTGCGTCCAGTCCACTTCGCGGTTCTGTACGGTGCTGTGCAGTGAATGCAACCAGCGCCAGCTTTCCAGCATGATGGTATTGCTGTCGTAGTACGCCGGATCGTAAACCTGGAAGAAACGCTGAGCACGGCCTTCGTTGTTGATGACCGTGCCGTCGCTTTCGGCAAAGCTGGCGGCGGAAAGCACCAGATGGGCGTTTTCCATGATCGCCGTACGCTGATGGTCAACCACCATCACCAGCGGCGCTTTTGCCAGCGCAGCATTCACGCGCGTTGCCGACGCATGACGATGCAGATCGTTTTCCAGCACGACCACCGCGTCAGCACGACCGGTTTCCAGTTCGGTCAGCGCATCGTCGAGCGAACCACCGCCCATAATGCCCAGACCCATACTGTTAACCGAACGGGTAATCATCGTGATGCCGACGTCCGCACCGCGACCTTTCAGCGCTTTCGCCACGTTGGCAGCCGCCTGAATCACTTCTGCGCTACCGGCGTTGGTACCGGAAATGATCAGCGGTTTTTTCGCCCCGGCCAGCGCCTGGACGATCACGTCGATTTTGTTTTGCAGGTCACTGCTGATGCCGTCAACGGCTGGCGCATTGTTGTCCAGCGCATGGGCAATCGCGAAGCCTAAACGCGCCTGATCTTCAACCGGCGCACGGTAGGTCCAGGCCGCGATATCATCCAGACGGGTGTTATCCACATTGGTCACGAACAGCGGGTGCTTCGCGCGTTGGCCGATGTTGAGGATCGCCGCAATCTGCCAGTCAGCCACTTTCTGGGCTGCCGCCATTTCGCGTGCCTTGCCTTTCACCGCCTGACGCACGGCCAGTGCAACGCGAGCGCCGGTCTGAGTGATGTCTTCGCCCAGCACCAGTACCGCATCGTAAGATTCAATATCACGCAGCGCAGGGGTATGCACACCGCCTTCACGCAGCACCTTCAGTGCCAGTTGCAGACGTTCCTGCTCGGATTGTGCAATCCCGGTATAGAAGTTTTCCGCCCCGACCAGTTCACGCAACGCGAAGTTGCTCTCAACGCTGGCGCGCGGTGAGCCGATGCCAATCACTTTCTTCGACTGACGCAGAATATCTGCCGCGCCCTGCATTGCCTGTTCGGCGTTGAGGGTGATCAGGTCATCGCCACGACGCTGTACTGGCTGACGCGGACGGTCTTTCAGGTTCACGTAACCATAGCCAAAACGACCGCGGTCGCAGAGGAAGTAGTGGTTAACGGTCCCGTTATAACGGTTTTCGATACGACGCAGTTCGCCGTAACGCTCACCCGGGCTGATGTTACAGCCGATGGAACATTGTTGGCAGATGCTCGGCGCAAACTGCATGTCCCATTTACGGTTATAGCGTTCGGAATGCGTTTTATCGGTGAATACGCCGGTCGGGCAGATTTCCACCAGGTTACCGGAGAATTCACTCTCCAGGGTACCGTCTTCCGGACGTCCGAAGTAGACGTTATCGTGCGCGCCATACACGCCCAGATCCTGACCGTCTGCATAATCTTTGTAGTAACGCACACAGCGATAACAGGCGATGCAGCGGTTCATTTCATGAGAGATGAACGGCCCCAGGTCCTGGTTGCGGTGAGTACGTTTGGTGAAACGATAGCGACGGAAACTGTGGCCGGTCATCACGGTCATATCCTGAAGGTGGCAGTTACCGCCCTCTTCACAGACCGGACAGTCGTGCGGGTGGTTGGTCATCAACCACTCCACCACGCTTTCGCGGAACTGTTTCGCTTCTTCGTCGTCAATCGAAATAAACGTGCCTTCGGTTGCCGGTGTCATACAAGACATCACCAGGCGACCACGCGTGTCTTCCGCGTTTTGGTATTGCTTCACCGCACACTGGCGGCAAGCACCAACGCTTCCCAGCGCCGGATGCCAGCAAAAGTACGGAATATCAAGGCCGAGAGACAGACAAGCTTCCAGCAGGTTGTCCGCTCCGTTGACCTCATATTCTTTGCCGTCTACATGAATCGTAGCCATAGTCAGCATGCTTCCAGTTGGCTTAGTCAGAGACTAAGCGTTAATCGAAATTCATATCGCGATACAGGCTCAGAGGCCTGTAATCACCAGCGCTCTTTCAGCAGGTTCGGCTGAATACCACCAATCGCGTGGGTATTGCTGAACGACTGCTTAATGCCAGCTTCGAATTCTTCGCGGAAATATTTAATGGCGCTCTGTAGCGGCTCAACCGCGCCCGGTGCGTGTGCACAGAAGGTTTTACCCGGGCCGAGGAAACGACACAGTTGCTCAAGTGTCTCGATATCCCCAGGCTGGCCTTCGCCACGCTCCAGCGCACGCAGAATTTTGACGCTCCACGGCAGGCCGTCACGACATGGCGTACACCATCCGCAGGATTCACGAGCAAAGAACTCTTCCAGGTTACGCACCAGAGGCACCATGCCTATCTCATGGTCAACTGCCATTGCCAGCGCGGTACCCAGACGGCTTCCGGCTTTACCAATGCTCTCAAATTCCATTGGCAGATCGAGGTGCGCTTCGGTCAGGAAGTCAGTTCCCGCGCCGCCAGGCTGCCAGGCTTTGAACTTCAGTCCATCGCGCATGCCGCCCGCGTAATCTTCGAGGATCTCACGTGCGGTGGTACCGAACGGCAATTCCCACAGTCCCGGATTCTTCACGCGACCCGAGAAGCCCATCAGCTTGGTGCCAGCATCTTTGCTCTTCGAAATGTTCTGGTACCACTCCACGCCGTTGGCGAGGATCGCCGGAACGTTACACAGCGTTTCCACGTTGTTGACGCAGGTCGGTTTACCCCATGCGCCGGAGGTCGCCGGGAACGGCGGCTTCGAACGCGGGTTAGCGCGACGGCCTTCAAGGGAGTTGATCAGCGCCGTTTCTTCACCGCAGATGTAGCGCCCTGCCCCGGTGTGAACAAACAGTTCGAAATCAAAACCGGTGCCCATGATGTTTTTGCCGAGCAGACCGGCTTCGGTCGCTTCCGCAATCGCACGGCGCAGATGCACGGCGGCTTCAATGTATTCACCGCGCAGGAAGATGTAGCCCCGGTACGCTTTTAGCGCAAACGCGGAGATCAGCATGCCTTCCACCAGCAGATGCGGCAGCTGTTCCATCAGCAAACGGTCTTTATAGGTGCCCGGCTCCATTTCATCCGCGTTACACAGCAGGTAGCGGATGTTCATGGATTCGTCTTTTGGCATCAGGCTCCACTTCAGACCGGTGGAAAAGCCTGCGCCGCCGCGCCCTTTCAGGCCAGCGTCTTTGACCTGGTTGACGATTTCGTCCGGGGACAGACCAGTCAGCGCCTTACGCGCACCTTCGTAGCCGTTCTTGCTACGGTATTCGTCCAGCCACACGGGCTGTTTATCATCACGCAGACGCCAGGTCAGCGGATGCGTTTCGGGAGTACGGATAATGTCTTTCATTTATACCGCTCCAGCAGTTCAGGAATGCCTTCCGGGGTCAGGTGAGCGTGAGTATCCTCATCGATCATCATGTTCGGCCCTTTGTCGCAGTTCCCAAGGCAACAGGTCGGCAGCAGCGTAAAGCGACCGTCGAAGGTCGTCTGCCCCGGCTTGATGTTGAGCTTTTTCTCCAGCGCAGCCTGAATCCCCTGGTAACCGTTGATATGGCACACCACGCTGTCGCAATAGCGGATCACGTGGCGACCCACCGGCTGGCGGAAGATCTGACTGTAAAACGTCGCAACACCTTCGACATCGCTTGCCGGGATCCCCAGCACATCGGCGATCGCGTGGATCGCACCGTCCGGCACCCAGCCACGCTGCTTCTGAACGATTTTCAGCGCTTCAATGGACGCCGCACGCGGGTCTTCGTAGTGGTGCTTCTCGTGCTCAATGGCTTCACGCTCTGCCGCACTCAGCTCAAAAGCCTCGGTTTGTGGTTGTTGATTCTCGTGCATAATTAGCGGTCCACATCTGACATAACAAAATCGATACTACCCAGATGGACGATCAGGTCGGACACCAGGCTGCCACGTACTGCCACCGGGATCTGCTGCAAATGCGCGTAGCTCGGGGTACGAATACGGGTACGATAACTCATGGTGCTGCCATCGCTGGTCAGGTAGTAACTGTTGATACCCTTAGTCGCTTCCACCATCTGGAAGGACTCATTCGCCGGCATAACCGGGCCCCACGACACTTGCAGGAAGTGGGTGATCAGGGTTTCGATATGTTGCAGCGTGCGCTCTTTCGGCGGCGGCGTCGTCAACGGGTGATCCGCTTTGAACGGGCCTTCCGGCATGTTGTTGAGGCACTGCTCAAGGATGCGCAGACTCTGGCGCAGCTCTTCCACTTTCAGCATTACGCGGGTGTAGCAGTCGGAAACCCCGCCGCCAACCGGCACTTCAAAGTCAAAGTTTTCGTAGCCAGAGTAAGGGCGCGCTTTACGCACGTCGAAATCAATACCGGTCGCACGCAGCGCCGCGCCGGTGCAGCCCCAGTCCAGCGCTTCTTTCTTACCGTAAGCGGCAACGCCCTGCGAACGCCCTTTCAGAATGGTGTTTTGCAGTGCGGCTTTCTCGTAAGACGCCAGACGCTTCGGCATCCAGTCGAGGAATTCACGCAGCAGTTTGTCCCAGCCGCGCGGCAGGTCATGCGCCACGCCGCCAATACGGAACCAGGCCGGGTGCATACGGTAGCCGGTGACCGCTTCTACGATGTCGTAGATTTTCTGACGGTCGGTAAAGGCAAAGAAGACCGGCGTCATGGCGCCGACGTCCTGGATAAACGTCGAGATATACAGCAGATGGCTGTTAATGC
Source organism: Citrobacter sp. RHB20-C16 (assembly GCF_013890155.1). Classification (NCBI taxonomy): domain Bacteria; kingdom Pseudomonadati; phylum Pseudomonadota; class Gammaproteobacteria; order Enterobacterales; family Enterobacteriaceae; genus Citrobacter; species Citrobacter sp. RHB20-C16. Next base: position 3,274,772 of record NZ_CP057630.1, read on the forward strand.
GGAACAGCTCGGAGAGCATCACGCGGATAACGTTAACGCGATCCGGTACGGTAATGCCCGCCAGTTTTTCCACTGCCAGCACGTACGGCATCTCGTTGACGCAGCCGCCGAGGTATTCGATACGGTCGGTATACGGAATGTAGCTATGCCAGGACTGACGTTCGCCCATCTTTTCAGCACCACGGTGGTGGTAACCGATGTCAGGCACACAGTCGACAATCTCTTCACCATCAAGCTGAAGAACAATACGGAATGCACCGTGTGAAGACGGGTGGTTCGGGCCGAGGTTGAGGAACATAAAGTCCTCGTTTTCGGTACCACGCTGCATGCCCCAGTCTTCCGGTTTGAAGGTCAGCGCTTCCATTTCCAGATCCTGCTTCGCTTTGGTCAGCTCAAACGGATCGAATTCGGTAGCACGCGCCGGGTAGTCTTTACGCAGCGGATGGCCTTTCCAGGTTGGCGGCATCAACAGACGCGTCAGGTGCGGGTGTCCGTCAAATTCAATACCAAACATGTCCCAGGTTTCACGCTCATACCAGTTAGCGTTCGGGAACAGTTTGGTGAAGGTCGGTACACGCAGGTCGTTTTCAGACAAGGCCACCTTGAGCATGATATCGCGATTGCGTTCAATGGAAATCAGGTGGTAGAAAACGGAAAAATCCGCGGCGGGTAACCCTTCGCGGTGTGTGCGCAGACGTTCGTCCATGCCGTGTAAGTCAAACAGCATGACGTAAGGTTTCGGCAACCTCTTTAAGAAATCGCCCACTTCCAGTAATTGTTCACGCTTGACCCAAACAACGGGTACCCCGGTGCGAGTCGCCTGAACGGTAAAGGCATCCGGCCCAAAACGGTTGCGCAGTTCGCCGATGACCGGGTCATCAAGGTGATCCCGGGTCTGCCATGCGGCTTCTTGCGCGGTTAAGTCGGTCATATTGTTCACCATTGCAAATGGTCCGTGGTGACTGTCGACAGAGCTTCGCGCGATTTATGTAGTGATAGGCGAAGTAAAATGCTGCTGCCGACAGGCGCAAATTAAATCTCGTCTGGTGTACGCAGATTCGTTACTGCAATGCGTTCGCCGCGTTTACGCTCGCGCTCTGACTGCATGTTGGCGCGATAAACGCCCTGATCGCCAACCACCCAGGAGAGCGGACGACGTTCTTTGCCAATGGAATCCTGCAACAGCATTAACGCCTGCATGTACGCTTCCGGACGCGGCGGGCAACCCGGGATGTAAACATCCACAGGGATAAACTTATCAACGCCCTGCACTACCGAATAAATATCGTACATACCGCCGGAGTTGGCACATGCGCCCATGGAAATGACCCATTTCGGCTCCAGCATCTGATCGTAAAGACGCTGAATGACCGGCGCCATTTTGGTAAAGCAGGTCCCCGCTACCACCATCAAGTCAGCCTGACGTGGTGAAGCACGCAGGACTTCCGCGCCAAAGCGCGCCACGTCATGTACGGCGGTGAACGAGGTCACCATCTCTACGTAGCAGCAGGAAAGGCCGAAGTTATAAGGCCAGATTGAGTTTTTGCGACCCCAGTTAACCATGTCATGCAGTTTGCCCATGAACACGTTCTTGTTAACTTCCTGTTCCAGGGGGTCGGTTACGATCTCCTGTTTTTGCAGGGGGTAACGGTCATTCTCACCGTTAGGATCTATGCGGGTGAGCGTATAATCCATCTTAATGCCTCGCGGTTAGCGTTGACGATTAGCGATACTGTTCGTTTCCGGGTTCATACGCTCGCGGCGTGAACGCGCGGGCGTCCAGTCCAGCGCGCCAATACGCACCAGATAAACCAGACCTGCCAGTAACACAAAAATAAAAATTGCAGCTTCCACAAAGCCTACCCAACCGCTTTCGCGGATAGAGGTCGACCATGCGAACAGATACAGCGCTTCAACGTCGAAGATAACGAAGAACATGGCTACCAGATAAAACTTGGCAGACAGGCGTAAGCGGGCGGTGCCGACCGAGTCGATACCTGATTCAAACGGGGTGTTTTTTGACCTCGCGCGTGCGCGACCGCCTAAAAACCAACCGCCGATAAGCATCAGGCAGCACAGGCCAATGGCAACAATAAGAAAGATAGCGAATGCCCAGTGATGAGCGATGACTTCAGTGGATGTTGACATACTCATTGCTTACTCATCAAAAGTAGCGCCAAATTCTCTGCTCTTTTCGGCAGATGAACGCCACATCGATTCATGGGGAGGAATAAAAAAAACCTTACAATCGCTGCAGAAAATGTTTTAGACAGCCAATTGATGGGGTTTTTTACTCCTTTCTATAACCTTTTGTCAACTTTAACAAAAGTTTCCTCACATTAATTTACATGATAACAACACCCTTAACATTTAATGCGCTTTAGCACCGTGTCGATCGATTCACAGGCTAAATGGGGATGTTGTTGAATCGTGTCCGTTGTGAAGTAAGTAGAAAAAAACGCGCCTATTTTGACAGGAATTGATCCAAAAGCCTTCCCCTAAAAGGGAGTATTTTCTTGATCTGTGACACGCTTTTGTTAATCCACCTCAAAAAACAGCAACAATTTCTCTCGTTTTTTAACATGAGAGGGTTGACCTGCGAATTTCGCTTCTTTTTTACGCATTTTTTAATCGCAACGTCTACTCGCTGATTTATGAGGATTTTTACCTTTTTCCTCCTGCCCGTTAAGGATATTAGTACAAAAAAAGAACCACTGGATGTTTTTTAATCTCCAGTGGCTCTTTTTTACACTTGCCCTTTTTAATGCTTTTTTTGTGACCCGTTACTCATAGTCTCCCTGGACCAGCACGGAATCATCTCCCCCTTCTGGGGTAATTGGGCTGTACTGCCACGGATTCTGCCAGGTATCCATCGCCTGATAGATAACCTGCGCCAGATCGTTCTTCGAGGCCGGGTCACGGCACAGCAGGTATTCGGTGTCCGGCAACGGCGGTAATCCGTCAACTGCCCCTAGCACGCGTAGATCCGGGCTCATCATTTCTACCGGACGCGCCGTCACGCCAAGACCAGCTTTCACCGCCGCGCGCACGGCCGGCAATGTCGACGCCACATAGGCCAGTCGCCAGGGGATGTTCGCCGCATTCAGGGTGGCAAGAACCACATCACGGAACGGACTGGGATCATCCAACAACACCAGCGGAACCGGTTCGCCCTTTTGCAGCACATACTCTGCGGCACAGTACCAGTGTGTCGGCGAGGTACGCAGCGTCAGGCTCTCAAACGGTCCGGGACGGTTAGTGGTGACGATCAGATCCACCTCTTGCGATTTCAGCATATCGAGCATGAAGGCATTTCGCTTCACTCTGACATCCAGCGCAAGCTTCGGATAAACCGAGCTAATGCGATTCAGGAGGAAAGGCAGTATCGTATCGGCGGATTCATCCGAAGCCCCGATAGTTAATACTCCCTGAAGATTGCTGAACATCAATGATGAGCAGGCCTCATCATTGAAACGTAGGATTTTTCTGGCGTAACCCAAAAGCTGAATGCCGTGTTCAGTCAACAGTTTGTTACGACCGTGACGAGCGAAGAGTTCTTTTCCCACGAGCTGTTCGAGGCGCTGCATCTGTTGGCTCACCGCAGACTGAGTACGACACACCGCTGCAGCTGCTGCTGCAAATGTGTTCAGATCGGCAACAGCAACAAATGTTCTCAGCAGATCGAGGTCGAGGTTAATTATCGGACGATTTGCATTTATCATAATTTTTCACTTACTGGCGGCTCATACTGAGCTTGTTAATGCTGTGCATACAAAATCAAGCAATTCCGTTTGTAATGCGCTTCCTTAGCAGAGTCACCCGCTGACAGCAGGTGAAAGTAAATAGGTATATCATGTGACTGGCGAAATGCTACCCTCTTTCTTACGTAATAATACCTTACGCGAACTCTCAGGTTATTTCGTTAAGAACGGGCTGACCTATTAAAGCCTATGTAGATTTCTGCCATTTTCTGGATGTAAAAAGTGTAAATGTAAAGAATGGAACCGGGCATACATCAACGAGAAATAAGCATACATGGCAGTAAGTTAGCCACAAAAACCCATTCGGGATATTAACAAATCATGCGGCCACATGTCATTTCATCATGCGTATCTTAACCTAAAACCTTTTTATTTATAAGCATTAATGCGAATAATCTGATGCAAAGTTTTGTTATGTTTCTCAAATCAACTCGCTATTATTCGCGCCTTGCGTAAAGCCTTTTTAATTATTAAATAATAATTAATGAGATTCCAGGTCATTCATAAATCCTGCTTAACATTAGATTTACACCGCCAGGGTTCCCGTACATCCCGATAACACGGGCAGTGATTAATCTTTCAGTATTTACGAATTATTAAATGACGTCAGAATTCTCCCCGAAATTTCACGGGCGCTGAACCTTTTTGTAAGCAAGAGAATCGGCCACCCTCGAACGTAAAAATCGCAATATCATGCTATAAAAATCGGAATAACCTATTTTTATCTCTATATATTACGCAAAAATCAGTCAATGACAGCACAATAGCACGTCACCATTCAGCAAAATCTTCTTCTGCAAAGCCTTCAAAACGCCCCGCTGGGGGAGTACATTGTTCCAAACTGACTTCCACGGCAGGAAGTGGTGATAACAGCATAAAGGTCAAGGTTCATGTCCCCCATTGAGAAATCCAGCAAATTAGATAACGTCTGTTATGACATCCGCGGTCCTGTTCTGAAGGAAGCGAAACGCCTTGAAGAAGAAGGCAATAAGGTTCTGAAACTGAACATTGGTAACCCCGCCCCTTTTGGCTTTGACGCCCCCGATGAAATTCTGGTGGATGTCATCCGTAATCTGCCTACTGCACAAGGTTATTCCGATTCCAAAGGCCTCTATTCCGCGCGTAAAGCCATCATGCAGCACTATCAGGCGCGTGGCATGCGTGACGTCACCGTCGAAGATATCTACATCGGTAATGGCGTTTCAGAACTGATCGTGCAGGCGATGCAGGCATTACTGAACAGTGGGGACGAAATGCTGGTGCCCGCGCCGGATTATCCGCTGTGGACGGCGGCGGTCGCGCTTTCCGGCGGCAATGCGGTGCATTACCTGTGCGATGAATCATCCGACTGGTTCCCGGACCTTGATGACATCCGCGCCAAAATCACGCCGCGTACCCGTGGGATCGTCATCATTAACCCGAACAACCCGACCGGCGCGGTTTATTCCAAAGAGCTGTTGATGGAGATCGTCGAGATCGCGCGGCAGAATGATCTCATTATTTTTGCCGATGAGATCTACGATAAGATCCTGTATGACGACGCCGAGCACCATTCCATCGCCGCGATGGCACCGGATCTACTGACCGTGACCTTTAACGGCCTGTCCAAAACCTATCGCGTGGCCGGTTTCCGTCAGGGCTGGATGGTTCTCAACGGGCCGAAGAAGCATGCGAAAGGTTATATCGAAGGGCTGGAAATGCTGGCATCGATGCGTCTTTGCGCCAACGTGCCGGCACAGCATGCCATTCAGACGGCGCTGGGCGGTTACCAGAGTATCAGTGAATTCATCATGCCCGGCGGTCGTCTGTATGAGCAGCGCAATCGCGCCTGGGAATTGATCAACGATATTCCGGGCGTCTCCTGCGTGAAGCCGCGCGGTGCGCTGTATATGTTCCCGAAAATTGACGCGAAGCGCTTCAATATTCATGACGACCAGAAAATGGTGCTCGATTTTCTGTTACAGGAAAAAGTCCTGCTGGTTCAGGGGACGGCATTTAACTGGCCGTGGCCGGATCACGTGCGCATCGTCACCCTGCCCCGCATCGACGACATAGAGATGTCGCTGAGCAAATTTGCACGTTTCTTGTCGGGATATCACCAGCTTTAATCCAAAATGCGTTGCAGGACAAAACACCCAGGGTGTTTTGTCCTGCAACGTGAAGTATGACGAGCATTTGCATCCGGCGGCCTTCTCTGCGCACAATGACCTCCAGGTTGTCATCATGAAAAGGTCACTATGAAGCAGAGCCATTTTTTTGCCCACCTCTCCCGCCTCAAACTCATTAACCGTTGGCCTTTAATGCGCAATGTGCGCACAGAAAACGTCTCTGAGCACAGTCTCCAGGTCGCGATGGTGGCCCACGCGCTGGCGGCGATCAAAAACCGTAAGTTTGCCGGTCAGGTTAATGCCGAACGCATTGCGCTGTTGGCGATGTATCACGATGCGTCAGAAGTGCTGACCGGGGATCTGCCCACGCCGGTAAAATATTTCAATTCGCAAATCGCCCAGGAATATAAGGCTATTGAGAAAATCGCTCAGCAGAAACTGGTCGATATGGTGCCCGATGAGCTGCGGGATATTTTTGCCCCGCTGATTGATGAGCATGCATATAGCGAAGATGAAAAGTCGATTGTGAAACAGGCCGATGCGCTGTGTGCGTATCTGAAGTGTCTGGAAGAGTTGTCGGCAGGGAATAATGAATTCCTGCTGGCAAAGACGCGACTGGAAAAAACGCTGGAGTCACGCCGCAGCCCAGAGATGGATTACTTTATGGAAGTCTTCGTCCCCAGTTTTCACCTGTCTCTCGATGAAATTAGCCAGGACTCTCCGCTGTAACGGTTTGCCGGATGCGTGTCAGCACCATCCGGCAATGCGATACAACATTAAAACGGAAACAACATCGGGATCATCACCACGCATACCGCCATAACGATAATGGTGAACGGTACGCCCAACTTAATAAAATCGCTAAAGCTGTAATTCCCTGGTCCTAACACCAGCGTGTTGACCGGTGATGAAACCGGCGTCATAAAGGCCGCCGAGGCCGCCATCGCGATCACCATCGCAAAGGGATAGGGAGAAACGCCCATCGACTTCGCCGCCGCCAACGCAATCGGCGCCATTAATACCGCCGTCGCGGTATTCGAGATAAACAGACCAATGGTCGCGCACAGCGCAAACAGACAGCCCAGCATCATGTACGGGCCATAACCGCCGCCCACGTCCATCAATCCTTTCACGACCAGATCCACACCACCGGTTTTTTGCAGCGCCAGCGCAAAAGGCATCATGCCGACAATCAAAATGATGCTGGGCCAGTGAATGGCTTTGTAGGCGCTTTCGGCATCAATACAGCGAAATTTTCCCATCAACAGACAGGCAATAATCGCCGCGATGGGATTAGGAATTTCGTCAGTCAGCATCAGCGCAACCATCAGCACCAGACAGAAAATCGCGTGCGGGGCCTGGCTGTGCGCCGGGGAAGCCTCGCTTACCTCTTCTGGCAGATTAAGCGCGACAAAATCTCGCCCCTGCTTTGCCAGCATCCCGATCAGTTTCCAGTTACCGACGACCAGGATGATATCGCCCATCAGCAGCGGCTCATCGGCAAGCGAACCTTCGATCGCCACGCCGTCACGTTTCAGGCCAACCACATTCAGCCCATAACGGGTACGAAAACCGATTTCCCGCACCGACTTGCCAATCAACTCCGATTCCGGGATCAGCGAGATTTCCGCCATTCCCACATCCAGCGCCTGGTCAGAGAAATACTCCCCACGCAGCACCATTGGCTCCAGCAATTGCTCGCTACAAAATTCACGGAGATCGACATCGGCGGCGGACATATCAATCAGTAACACGTCACGGGCGCGAAACTCCGATACCCCATTCACGTTTACGATCACCCGCCGAAAACGCCGCCAGCGTTCGACGCCGATCACGTTGGCGCCATAGCGCTCACGCAGTTTAAGATCGTCGAGGCGCTGACCGATCATCGGTGACCCCGGACGAATCGCCAGTCGACGCGCGCGCCCTGTCAGGCGATATTCTTTGATCAGATCGCGAAAGGTGCGACGTTTCCAGCTATCTCGCTGCTGTTGTGGATTGTCGCCTTTGAGCATAAAGCGCATCAGCAGCATATAGATAATGCCCAGCACCAGCACGACGAGGCCGATAGGCGTGACGCTGAAGAAGCTGAAACCGGCATAGCCTTCACGCAACAATTCACTGTTAACGACCAGGTTTGGCGGGGTGGCCACCAGCGTCATCATGCCGCTGATAAGCCCGGCGAAACTGAGCGGCATCATCAGGCGCGACGGCGACGTTTGCATACGCATCGAGACGCTGAGTACCACGGGAATAAAGATAGCAACGACGCCGGTTGAACTCATAAACGCGCCCAGTCCGGCAACGGTCAGCATCAGCAGGACCAGCATTTTGATTTCGCTACTGCCTGCCATTTTCACCAGCCAGGTGCCCATGACGGTCGCCACGCCGGTGCGTACCAGCCCGTCACCGATGATAAACAGCGCGGCAATCAACACCACATTAGGGTCGCTGAATCCCGAAAAGGCCTCAGTAAGGGTCAGTGTGCCACTGAGAACAAAGGCTACGATGACAAACAGAGCTACCGCGTCCATACGCACTCTGCCCGTCGCAAACAAAATCACAGCAATCGCCAACAGCGAGAGAACCCAGATCAATTCACCGTTCACAACCTATCCTTGTCAGATGAGAAGATGGAATGATTCTGCCATAAAAAAGCCCCGACAAGCCGGGGCTAAATCATGATCAGGTATTTCTTAATACAACCACATCACCATTCGGTTGTTTGGTCACCGAAAGCTGCTCCAGGCTGGTCAGGGTGAAATCGACCTCATCCAGACGCGGCGTATCCGCCGGGGCATTTACTGCGATAACATGGCAGCCTGCGGCGAGTCCCGAGAGCACGCCCGCAGGGGCATCCTCCACCACCGCACATTCGTGCGGCGCTAAACCAAGCAGTTGCGCGCCGAGCAGATAAGCATCCGGCTCCGGCTTACCACGTTTGACCCGCTCAGCGGTCACGAAAACCTCCGGGGCTGGCAGGTTGGCCACCTGATGACGTGCGCGCGCAACCGGCATCGACCCTGATGTTACAATTGCCCACGGGATCCCGGCCTTGTTCAGATGGTTAAGCAGCGCAACCGCACCTGGCAGCGCGGTGATGCCCGCCGTTTCTGTCGCTTCTATTTGCTCCAGACGCGTAAACTCCGCAGCGATTTCCGCCTCAGGTTTGCCCACCATGAAATGGCGCAAAGAGGTTATCGCCTGCTTGCCATGAACAAAACTTAACACTTCGTCATGAGTCAGCCCAAAACGATCGGCCCAGTTACACCATGCACGTTCCACAGCAGGTAACGAGTCAACCAGCGTTCCATCCAGGTCAAACAGAAAGCCCTTGCATTGCACGTTCACCTCCTCAGGCATTGATGATTTGGTTGATTTCGTTGGCGCTCAAATGATACTGACGCGGGCAGGCATGCCACGCGCTTAACATCCGCTGGTATTTTTCCCACATTGGGGTCTGCGCGTTGAAACCGTGCGTGCCGGCATCAAAATGGGTGTAACGTCCTTCCACATTCACCATAAAGCGAACATAACCGAGATAGCGCGCTTCCGTTGCGGCATCAAAGCCCAGGAAGGTTACCCGACGTTCATCAATACTTTGCGCATCTTTCAGGTTGGCCCAGGAGACATGCAGAGCGTGATACATCTCCATGATGTCGATAACCGTACGACAGGTTTCCTCTTTCAGCTCGCCAAATTCCCGATCCAGTTCGCGCATTTGCAAACCGTAACCGCGTTCAATGATCGTCTGCAGACGACGATAACGCTCGGCGTTAGTCGGATCGAGCATAGTCATCATTTTGTATTGATTAGACAAAATAAGACGTTGAGCGTTGGTCATTTCCATTTGGGACTCCTGTATCACTCTACAACGGTGAAAAAAAAGAAGGCATTAATATGCCTTCTTTTATATGCGTAATCAGGGGGCAATTACAAATCATCAAGGAAAGTTTTATCCAGTTGTTTGAAGGCACGCTTAAGCGTGTCAGCTAACGCCTGGTAATCCGGCTTCCCTTCAACCGGGGAGAGCGCTTGCCCCGCCTCCTGTAATTTGCCTCTGACTTCATAGAACCAGTTCAGGATCGAGGGCGGCAGCGGCGTGACGGAACGCTTCCCTAACCACCATAGCCCCTGCATCGGCAGGCTGAGCGCGAACAACGCGGTGGCGACGGCAGGCCCTAACTGGCCGCCCAGTGCTATCTGCCAGCACAGGGTAAAGATAGCGATCGGCGGCATAAAGCGAATAGCGTAACGTGTCATCCGAATCACGCGGTTCTCAACAAAGACGGGGGCAAGGCGCTTTTCCATTGGCCACGTCTTTGAGTAATGTTGCCCCCGACGAAAAAGGCTAAAAAAATTTACGGAGCGATGATCCGGCGTCGACATGGCTTACCTCAACTTCACATATAAAATTTCAAATATTTGTGCAAAACAACAACTATACGGGACAACGTTCAAAACATTTTGTCATTGATACCCACTATCGGGTATCCTGTAGCGGCCTGTAAAAGGCCTGTAGTCCAAAATCATTGAGTCGTCAAATTTACATATAGTATGCCATTGGCTGAAAAATACGCAAAATGGCATAGACTCAAAGGTATTTCTTCCATCATGCCAAAAAAGACAACTGGCATGATGTTAATCATAAATGTCAGCGTCACACTGCGCTACGCTCTATGGCTCCCTGACGTTTTTTTAGCCACGTATCAATAATAGGTACTTCCATGTCGAGTAAGTTAGTACTGGTTCTGAACTGCGGTAGCTCCTCACTGAAATTTGCAATCATCGATGCAGTTAACGGTGAAGAGTACCTTTCTGGTTTAGCCGAATGTTTCCATCTCCCTGAAGCACGTATCAAATGGAAAATGGACGGCGGTAAACAAGAAGCGGCTTTAGGTGCAGGCGCCGCTCACAGTGAAGCGCTGAACTTTATCGTTAATACTATTCTGGCACAAAAACCAGAACTGTCTGCGCAGTTGACTGCAATCGGTCACCGTATCGTACACGGCGGCGAGAAGTATACCAGCTCCGTGGTTATCGATGACTCTGTTATTCAGGGCATCAAAGATTCTGCCTCTTTCGCACCGCTGCATAACCCGGCTCACCTGATCGGGATTGCAGAAGCACTGAAATCCTTCCCGCAGTTGAAAGACAAAAACGTGGCTGTGTTTGACACCGCGTTCCATCAGACCATGCCGGAAGAGTCTTACCTCTATGCCCTGCCGTACAGCCTGTACAAAGAACACGGCGTTCGTCGTTATGGCGCGCACGGTACCAGCCACTTCTTCGTTACCCAGGAAGCGGCAAAAATGCTGAACAAACCGGTAGAAGAGCTGAACATCATCACGTGCCACCTGGGCAACGGGGGTTCTGTTTCTGCTATCCGCAATGGTAAATGTGTTGATACCTCTATGGGCCTGACCCCGCTGGAAGGTCTGGTGATGGGTACCCGCTCTGGTGACATCGACCCGGCAATCATTTTCCACCTGCACGACACGCTGGGCATGAGCGTTGATCAGATCAACAAGATGCTGACCAAAGAATCCGGCCTGCTGGGTCTGACCGAAGTGACCAGCGACTGCCGTTATGTTGAAGACAACTACACCACCAAAGAAGACGCGAAACGTGCAATGGACGTTTACTGCCACCGTCTGGCGAAGTACATCGGTTCCTACACGGCGCTGATGGACGGTCGTCTGGACGCCGTTGTCTTCACCGGCGGTATCGGTGAGAACGCGGCCATGGTTCGCGAGCTGTCCTTGGGTAAACTGGGCGTGCTGGGCTTTGAAGTTGATCATGAACGTAACCTGGCTGCCCGTTTCGGCAAATCTGGTTTCATCAACAAAGAAGGTACCCGTCCTGCGGTGGTGATCCCAACCAACGAAGAACTGGTTATCGCGCAAGACGCGAGCCGTCTGACTGCCTGATATCACACCGCCAGCTAAGCTGGCGGTGCTGTTTTGTAACCCGCCCAACGGGCGGTAACGAAAGAGGATAAACCGTGTCCCGTATTATTATGCTGATCCCTACCGGAACCAGCGTCGGCCTGACCAGCGTCAGCCTCGGCGTCATCCGCGCTATGGAACGCAAAGGCGTTCGTCTGAGTGTCTTTAAGCCCATCGCCCAGCCACGCGCCGGTGGCGATGCGCCAGACCAGACCACCGCTATCGTTCGTGCAAACTCTTCTGTCACCGCGGCTGAACCGCTGAAGATGAGCCACGTAGAGTCTCTGCTGTCCAGCAATCAGAAAGATGTGCTGATGGAAGAGATCATCGCAAACTACCATGCGAACACCAAAGACGCAGAAGTGGTACTGGTTGAAGGCCTGGTCCCAACCCGTAAACACCAGTTCGCGCAGTCTCTGAACTACGAAATCGCTAAAACGCTGAACGCGGAAATCGTCTTCGTCATGTCTCAGGGCACCGATACGCCGGAACAGTTGAACGAGCGTATTGAACTGACTCGCAGCAGCTTCGGCGGCGCAAAAAACACCAACATCACCGGCGTTATCGTGAACAAACTGAACGCTCCGGTTGATGAACAAGGTCGTACCCGTCCGGATCTGTCTGAGATTTTCGACGACTCTTCCAAAGCGCAGGTCGTAAAAGTCGATCCGGCACAGCTCACCGCGAGCAGCCCACTGCCGGTTCTCGGCGCAGTGCCGTGGAGCTTTGAGCTGATCGCGACCCGTGCGATCGACATGGCGCGCCACCTGAATGCCACCATCGTCAACGAAGGCGACATCAATACGCGTCGCGTGAAGTCTGTCACTTTCTGTGCGCGTAGCATTCCGCACATGCTGGAACACTTCCGCGCCGGTTCCCTGCTGGTCACCTCCGCTGACCGTCCGGACGTGCTGGTTGCCGCATGTCTGGCCGCGATGAATGGCGTTGAAATCGGCGCCCTGCTGCTGACCGGTGGCTACGAAATGGATGCGCGCATCTCTAAACTGTGTGAACGCGCTTTCGCTACCGGCCTGCCGGTATTCATGGTGAACACCAACACCTGGCAAACTTCTCTGAGCCTGCAGAGCTTCAACCTGGAAGTGCCGGTTGACGATCACGCACGCATCGAGAAAGTTCAGGAATACGTGGCGAACTACATCAACGCTGACTGGATCGAGTCCCTGACCGCGACCTCTGAGCGTAGCCGTCGTCTGTCTCCTCCAGCCTTCCGCTATCAGCTGACCGAACTGGCGCGTAAAGCCGGTAAACGCGTTGTGCTGCCAGAAGGCGACGAACCGCGTACCGTGAAAGCGGCAGCCATCTGTGCTGAACGTGGTATCGCAACCTGCGTACTGCTGGGTAACCCGGAAGAGATCAACCGCGTTGCGGCCTCTCAGGGCGTTGAGCTCGGCGCTGGCATCGAAATCGTGGATCCGGAAGTGGTTCGCGAAAGCTATGTCGCGCGTCTGGTTGAACTGCGTAAGAGCAAAGGCATGACCGAAACCGTTGCCCGCGAACAGCTGGAAGACAACGTGGTTCTCGGTACGCTGATGCTGGAACAAGACGAAGTTGACGGTCTGGTATCAGGCGCTGTTCACACCACGGCTAACACCATTCGTCCGCCGCTGCAGCTTATCAAAACTGCGCCAGGCAGTTCACTGGTTTCCTCCGTCTTCTTCATGCTGCTGCCAGAACAGGTTTACGTTTACGGCGACTGCGCGATCAACCCGGATCCGACCGCTGAACAGCTGGCTGAAATCGCTATCCAGTCTGCTGACTCTGCCATTGCCTTTGGTATCGAACCGCGCGTCGCAATGCTCTCCTACTCCACCGGCACCTCTGGTGCGGGTAGCGACGTTGAGAAAGTGCGTGAAGCAACTCGTCTTGCACAGGAAAAACGTCCTGACCTGATGATCGACGGTCCGCTGCAGTACGATGCCGCCGTGATGGCTGACGTGGCAAAATCCAAAGCGCCGAACTCTCCGGTTGCGGGTCGCGCTACCGTGTTCATCTTCCCGGATCTGAACACCGGTAACACCACTTACAAAGCGGTACAGCGTTCTGCCGACCTGATCTCCATCGGGCCGATGCTGCAGGGTATGCGCAAGCCGGTGAACGACCTGTCCCGTGGCGCGCTGGTTGACGATATCGTCTACACCATCGCTCTGACCGCGATTCAGTCTTCACAACAGCAGTAAGTTGTCTCCGCTGGGTCCAGACGGGCCCGGTCAAAAGCCGGAAATCACCCTGATTTCCGGCTTTTTTATTGCCGTTTCTGGCAATGCAAAAACGGATTTATTTGCTTAACTGCGCTGCATCAATGAATAACCATTCGCCTGTTTGCATACTTAGCCTCTTTGCTTTGCAACAGGGATAGTCTTTCATGTCTGCAGTAACCGAAACACAGCCAGCCAGAAAATGGGCCATGCCCGATACGCTGGTCATTATTTTCTTTGTCGCCATTTTAACCAGCCTTGCGACCTGGGTTGTCCCCGTCGGGATGTTCGACAGCCAGGAGGTGCAATACCAGGTGGATGGTCAGACAAAAACCCGTAAAGTGGTTGACCCCCACTCTTTCCGTATTCTGACCAACGAGGCCGGTGAAGCGCAGTATCATCCGGTTAAATTCTTCACTACCGGCGATGAAAGCCCGGGACTGATGAACTTCCCGTTCGAAGGGCTGACCTCCGGCTCTAAATTCGGTACCGCCGTCGGTATCATCATGTTTATGCTGGTGATTGGCGGTGCGTTTGGCATCGTTATGCGCACGGGAACTATTGATAACGGCATCCTTGCGCTCATCCGTCATACCAAAGGCAACGAGGTTCTGTTTATCCCGGTACTGTTTATTCTCTTCTCGCTGGGCGGTGCGGTGTTCGGCATGGGAGAAGAGGCGGTTGCCTTCGCGATCATCATCGCGCCCCTGATGGTGCGACTGGGGTATGACAGTATCACCACGGTGTTAGTGACCTATATTGCGACACAAATTGGCTTTGCCAGTTCGTGGATGAACCCTTTCTGCGTGGTGGTCGCGCAGGGCATTGCCGGCGTACCGGTCCTTTCCGGTTCCGGTCTGCGTATCGTGGTATGGGTTATTTCGACACTGATCGGTCTGACGTTTACCCTGGTCTATGCCTCGCGGGTGAAAAAGAACCCGCTTCTGTCACGCGTGCATGAATCTGACCGTTTCTTTCGCGAACAGCAGGATGATGTTGTCGAGCGCCGCTTCACAATCGGCGACTGGCTGGTGCTGCTGGTGCTGACCGGGGTGATGGTTTGGGTGGTCTGGGGCGTTATCGTCAACGCATGGTTTATTCCGGAGATAGCCAGTCAGTTTTTCACCATGGGCCTGGTCATTGGCATTATCGCCGTTGTCTTCCGTCTTAACGGCATGACGGTCAATATTATGGCGTCCTCATTCACCGAAGGCGCACGCATGATGATTGCCCCCGCCCTGCTGGTAGGTTTTGCCAAAGGCATTTTACTGTTGGTAGGCAACGGCGAAGCGGGTGACGCCAGCGTGCTCAATACGCTGTTACACAGCATCGCCAACGGCATCAGCGGACTGGACAACGCCGTTGCCGCGTGGTTTATGCTGCTCTTCCAGGCAGTGTTTAATTTCTTTGTAACGTCGGGATCGGGCCAGGCGGCGCTGACCATGCCGCTGTTAGCGCCGCTCGGCGATCTGGTGGGGGTTAACCGTCAGGTCACCGTACTGGCGTTCCAGTTTGGCGATGGCTTTAGCCACATCATCTATCCGACCTCTGCATCACTGATGGCGACATTAGGCGTCTGTCGGGTGGATTTCCGTAACTGGTTGAAAGTGGGTGCGACGCTGCTGGGGCTGCTGTTCATTATGTCCAGCGTGGTGGTGATTGGCGCTCAAATCATGGGATACCACTAAAAGACAAAAGGAGCCGCTTATGGCTCCTTTTTACGGTTAGTTCAGAAAGGGCGTTACTCCGCCTCTTCCTGCTTCTCCTGTTGCGACTCTGACCTTGCCGCTTCATTTTTAGCGTTACGGGTCATCCACAGCGCCAGCGCTTTCAGCGAGTCGGGCGTGAATTCATCACAGCGGGCGGTAATTTCTTCCGGCGTCAGCCAGCAAACTTCGCTGACCTCTTCTTCCTGCAAGGCGAACGGGCCGTGCGACACACAGCTGAACAGCGCACCCCAGACGCGACAGTTCTTATCTTCAAAGTAGAACTGACCATGTTCGGCGAATGGCACACCGGCGATGCCTAACTCTTCTTCCGCTTCACGGCGGGCAGAATCCAGCAACTGTTCGTCAGCCTGCACAACGCCACCGGCAGTGGCATCTAACATTCCGGGTAAAAAGTCTTTTGTCTCGGTACGACGTTGCACCAGTATTTTGCCCATTCCGTCGTGTACAACAATATAGGTCGCACGATGACGCAGGCCCTGCGCTCGCATCTGTTCCCGGCTGGATTGTGCAATGACTTCGTTGTCTTCATTCACAATATCCACCCATTCCGTACTTGCCAAACGACGCTGTTCCACCATCAGGAAACCTTCTTTTTCTGGCGCTCTTACGGCGCATTTACATATGTGGGGGTAAATTACGAATTAATCGCCACCTGCGCAATGATACTTTGATCATTGAGTGCGATAACGCTCAAAACATTATCGTCCAGCAAGCCATAACTTGCCTGGTAGCCACCTTTCGGAATGCTTACTGAACCCGGGTTGAAGTGATAAATATCGCCTCTTTTTTCTGCCACCGGCAGATGCGTATGCCCGTATACCAGGACATCACCGGCCCGCAGTGCCGGCAGGTTCTCCGGCCCAAAGAGATGACCGTGAGTCAGAAACAGTCGCTGATTTTCCAGTAGCACCTGCTGCCAGGGCGCGGTTATTGGAAACTGCAGCAGCATTTGATCCACTTCACTATCACAATTTCCCCGCACCGCGACAATCTGCGACGCCTGTTCATTGAGCCGCTCAGCGACCTGAGCGGGTGCGTAGCCTTCGGGTAACGCATTTCGCGGCCCGTGGTTGAGGATATCGCCCAGTATCACCAGCCACTGCGCGCCGCTCTGTGAAAACAGGGTCAGCACGCGTTCTGTAGCGGGCAGGGACCCATGAATGTCGGATGCAAACATCAGTTTCATCACATGCTCCGTGTCATCAAAAACCGCATTATGATACTGGATTACAAACGTTTTATCAGCCTGAACGCTTCGCGGAAAGCGCAATATAACGCTGGACAGAGGCGCGTTGCCACTGAAATGCTGCATATTCCGCCAGTCGCTCCGGGACGTCGTCGCCGTTAAGAACCAGACGGTTGAGCATCAATGCTAAATCAGTATCGGCCAGACACCATTCACCGAAAAGATTTGGCATGTCATGTGCCAGCAGATTCCCCGCTATGGAGAACAGTTTGTCTGCGCTGATTTTCCCCACCTCGCTCAGCGGTCCTTTTTTTACCCCACCGAAAACGACATCTGTCGGACGTTCTTCTCGAATGGGCATTAAATCACTGCGCAACCATGCCTGTATCTGCCGCGCACGCGCGCGTTTTTGCAGGTCGTGAGGATAGATTCGCTCCCAGGTGGGTGGCGAAAAGCGGTCTTCCAGGTATTCAGCAATCGCGGAGGACTCGCTCAACTCAAAACCATCGATGTTCAGCAACGGTACCCGACGCGTCAGTGCATACCCCTGCCAGCCCGGTTGTAGATGCTCACCGTTGTTAAGATCGACGGTTTTCAGACTAAACGGCAGTCCCTTTTCCTGCAAAGCGACATACACGGAGAGCACATAGGGGGAGAAATAGTTTGCATCGGACCACAGCGTGATAGTGGGTTTACTCATGGCATCCTCGTCTTTATTAGGCTTTTCTCCCAACATAGAGGGTCTTTCGCTCGCTGTCACCTGATGAAAACTCACACAGCACGACAGGCTTTCTATACTTGTGGTTGGCTTATCCGATAAACACGTTGTGGAGCAGAAATGATCGACCTCTATTACGCCCCGACACCCAATGGGCACAAGATTACCCTCTTCCTTGAGGAAGCCGCGCTGGACTACCGATTAATTAAAGTGGATATCAGTAAGGGTAATCAGTTTCGCCCCGATTTCCTCGCCATTTCACCCAACAATAAAATTCCCGCGATCGTCGATCATAACCCGCTCGATGGCGGCACATCGCTGAGCCTGTTTGAGTCCGGTGCCATTTTGCTCTATCTGGCGGAAAAGAGCGGCCTGTTGCTTAGCCGTGAATTACGCGAGCGCCATAGCACGCTGCAATGGCTGTTCTGGCAGGTGGGCGGGCTGGGCCCAATGCTTGGTCAAAACCACCATTTCAACCATTTTGCTCCACAGTCCATCCCCTACGCTATTGAGCGCTATCAGGTTGAAACACAACGGCTGTATAACGTTCTCAATAAACGGCTGGAGATGTCGCCGTGGCTGGGCGGCGAGCATTACAGCATTGCCGATATCGCCTGCTGGCCGTGGGTGAACGCCTGGCAGCGTCAGCGCGTCGACCTGGACATGTTTCCCGCCGTGAAGAATTGGTTTGAGCGCATTCGAAGTCGGCCCGCCACAGAACGCGCAATGATGCTGGCGTATCAGGATCCTGCGTGAGCAAGAGGATAACGCGACCGGGTTCTCGTGTATCATGCGAGAGTTCATACATGGAGGAGACCTGCAATGTCACATCATGACGCTATAATTCGTATAAAAAACCTTCGCTTACGCACTTTCATTGGCATCAAAGAGGAAGAGATCAATAACCGACAGGATATTGTCATCAACGTTGCGATTCACTATCCGGCGGACAAGGCTCGCGTCAGCGAAGATATCAATGATGCGTTGAATTACCGCACGATCACTAAAAATATCATCCTGCACGTTGAGAACAATCGCTTCTCATTGTTAGAAAAATTAACCCAGGATGTGCTCGATATCGCACGCGAACACCACTGGGTCACTTATGCTGAAGTGGAAGTCGACAAACTACACGCGTTGCGTTATGCCGATTCCGTCTCCATGACGTTGAGCTGGCAGCGCTAACCGCCATCACGGGAGGCTGCATGAAGATACTGGTAACTGGAGGGACTGGCCTTATTGGAGGACACCTGGTCCCGCGCCTGCAGGAACTGGGTCATCAGGTGACCGTACTGACCCGCCACCGCGATACTGCCCGGGAAAAGCTCAATGACCGGGTGACACTGTGGGACACGCTGGGAGATAAGCAAAATCTCGACGGTTTTGACGCGGTGATTAACCTGGCCGGTGAGCCCATTGCTGACAAGCGCTGGACGACGGAGCAAAAAGATCGCTTGTGTCAGAGCCGCTGGCGCATCACCCAGAAACTGGCGGACCTCATTAATGCCAGTGAAACCCCGCCGTCAGTCCTGATTTCAGGTTCTGCCACAGGTTATTATGGCGATCTGGGCGAAGTGGTCGTCACTGAGGAAGAACCGCCGCATAACGAATTCACCCATAAACTTTGCGCACGCTGGGAGCAAATTGCCTGCGAAGCGCAAAGCGACAAAACGCGTGTTTGCCTGCTGCGTACCGGCGTGGTGCTGGCACCAAAGGGCGGGATCCTCGGTAAAATGGTTCCACCGTTTCGCCTGGGCCTCGGTGGCCCCATTGGCAACGGCCGCCAGTATCTGGCCTGGATCCACATTGATGATATGGTCAATGCGATTCTCTGGCTGCTGGATAACGACCTGCGTGGGCCGTTCAACATGGTCTCGCCCTATCCGGTACGCAATGAGCAGTTTGCTCATGCGCTGGGACATGCCCTGCAACGGCCAGCCATTCTTCGCGTACCAGCCACCGTGATTCGCCTGCTGATGGGCGAATCATCGGTACTGGTGCTGGGTGGGCAACGCGCCCTGCCCAAACGACTGGAAGCCGCCGGATTTCCCTTCCGTTGGTATGACCTTGAAGAAGCGCTGTCGGATGTCGTTCGCTAACGTCTTCCCTGTTCACTCTCGCCGTTCCGGTGGTAAGGTAGTCTCACTGGCTCCCGGAATGGCGATTTTATGGCACGACTCACAACCGAACGACTGACGCTTTCCCCGTTTCAACCCACAGACTGGCCCTTTTTCCTCGCGCTTCGTGAAAATCCGGACATCATGCGTTTTATGGGCAACCTCTGCCCGGAACGCGAAACGCGTTTGCTGTTTGCGCGTCGTCTTACCTCAAAACACACCTTTGTGATCCGCCAGCATCACGATGCCACACCGCTGGGCGACATTGGCTTACAAATCAGTCATCATTTTCCGCAGGAAGCTGACATCGGTTATTGCGTTATCCCCGCCGTCCAGGGACGCGGTATCGCCAGTGAGGCCGTTCGTGCCGTCTGCGACTATGCCTTCCGCGAAGCTGGCGTGAAAGCCATCAACGCCTGGGTGCTTGCCGAGAACCGGGGTTCAGTCCGCCTGCTGGAAAAACTGGGATTTGTGCGTACGCAGGTGCTGGAGAAAGCGTTTGAGATCAACGGTATCCACTATGACGACTGGGGATACCGTCTGGAGATGGCGTGAGGTTAACCGTTCATCGACGCAAGAAAGTCTCAGGCGCGCGTAGCGGTAAGCTCGTCAACGGGAAGACCGGTTATCCTGGCGACGGTGTGGGCATCAATCCCATCTGCCAGCATCATACGTGCAATCCGCTGGGCTTCATCGCGTTTGCCCTGTTGAATCCCCTGATCTAACCCCTGCTGACGCAATCTGTCGGCGATAGTCATTAGTCTCTCCTTGTGGTGGGGTGAACGCTGGGCAACCTCGGCAAGAAACTCACTAAAATGCGCGGCGTCACCGGTTTGCATCATATAATTAAACAGCGTTTTCAACTGGCTGTCATTAGCGTAACCCTTAATCAACAGGGCAACTAATTGCTCCATCAAGCCCATTAAATCACGCTTGCGGATATGCTTTTGCATTAACTCCAGGAGCGCTATCCGTCGATGCTGCATAATGTCATCATCCGCCACAACCGTAATATCAACCAGAGGAAAGGCGGCGGTATAGAGTTGTCTTGCCGTAGAGGGATCGGCAAATTCATCCAGCCAACACAAGGAAAAGGGATAGGGCGTCACCGCGCCGTGATAAAATAACATCGGGATCACCAATGGCAGTTTTTTATGTCCGGCATCGAGATGACGTTGCATTGCCCCCATGGCATAGCGCATCAGTCGGAATGCCATATGAGCATCGGGTGAACTTTGATGTTCAATCACCACATAGATAAAGCCCTCTCCTTCCGCCGTCTTTAACGACCAAAGAACATCGGAATAATACGCACGGAGATTCTCTTCAATAAAGCTACCTGACTCGAGTTTCAGCGAGTCCAGATCGCAAAGTTGCCGCAATGAAACAGGCAGATGGAATTCCAGGAAATCTCTGGCAGTGTCCGGGTGGCACATGAACGTTTTAAACACCGCATCATGCGCTGTAACCTTAGCTGTTGTCATGGCCATACCATCATCCCTTTGAGTCGATGACATGACGTTACGCGCTTTGATCGTCTGCGACACCAACAGACGTTGCGCTTTGCGGTGATGAATCCAGGGTAAATGCGCTGGTCTGCAATATTTTCAGGGCTTACGGAAAGTCACTCGCAAAAAGCCGGGAGGCTGTTGCCTTTCCCGGCTTACCTTAACGATACGCCTGAACCCGTTACTTCAGCGATCCTTTCAGGAACTGTTGCAGGCGTGGACTTTGGGGGTTACCGAAGAGTTGCTCTGGATTGCCCTCTTCTTCGATTTTCCCCTGATGCAAGAAAATCACGTGGCTGGAGACATGGCGGGCAAAGCCCATTTCGTGCGTCACCACCACCATCGTTTTCCCCTCTTCGGCCAGTTGCTGCATGATACGCAGCACCTCGCCGACCAGTTCAGGATCCAGCGCCGAGGTTGGTTCATCAAAGAGCAACACTTCCGGCTCCATCGCCAGGGCGCGTGCAATCGACACTCGCTGCTGCTGACCACCGGAAAGATGCACCGGGTATTTCCCCTGTGCACGCTCATCAATGCCGACTTTCGCCAGGTATCTGGTCGCCCGTTCACGGGCTTCCTGTTTGCTCAGACCCAACACCTGAATTGGCGCTTCCATGACGTTTTCCAGCACCGTCATGTGGCTCCACAGGTTAAAGTGCTGAAACACCATCGTCAGGCGGGTACGCAGTAAACGAAGCTGATTTTTATCCGCCACCTTCAGTTGACCGTCTTTATCACGCACCAGGTTGATGTTCTGGCCGTTGACCACAATCGACCCTTCGCTCGGTTTTTCGAGGAAGTTTATGCAGCGCAAAAATGTACTTTTCCCGGAGCCGGATGAGCCAATAATACTGATCACATCTCCGGCGTTGGCCTGCAGTGAAACCCCTTTCAGCACTTCGTGTTCGCCGTAGCGTTTGTGCAAATCGATAACGTTTAATTTATTCTCAGACATCGTGTTACCCGAATTATTTAGAGGAAACATGCTGCAACCAGCGCCTTTCCGCACGGCGGAACAGGCTTATCAGGACATACGATATGATTAAGTACAGCACGGCGGCAATACCGAAAGCGGTAAAGGGCTGGTAGGTCGCCGAGTTAATATCACGGGCGATTTTCAGCAGATCCGGAACCGTTGCCGTGAACGCCAGCGCCGTGGAGTGCAGCATTAAAATAACCTCGTTGCTGTACGCGGGTAACGCGATACGCAACGCCGAAGGCAGAATAATGCAACGATACATTTTGAATGAGGAGAAGCCATACGCGCGCGCGGCTTCAATTTCACCGTGCGGAACCGAGCGAATGGCCCCGGCGAAAATCTCTGTGGTATAGGCGCACGTGTTCAGCGTCAGCGCCAGAACGGTACAGTTCAGACCGCTGCGGAAGAAGGCGTTCAGAAAATCGGTGCCTTTGACTATCTCCAGCGTGTACATCCCTGAATAGAACACCAGTAGCTGAACGTACAATGGCGTCCCGCGAAAAATATAGGTAAACAGCCAGATGGGAAACTGGATGAATTTGTTGCTGGAAACACGACCAATGGCCAGAAAAACGGCCAGAATGCCGCCCATCACCACGGAGGAAATCAGCAGCCACAGCGTAATCGCCACCCCCGTAAACCGGTAGCCATCCGTCCACAACAGGGATTTCCAGTACTCCTGAATTATCTCAATCACAGGTCAGCCCTCTTCACACCGACGGAGTAACGGCGCTCAAGGAACAGCAGCACACCATTGGAAACCGTAGTAAATACCAGATAGATAAGCCCGCAGACGATGGCGAAATAGAATGGCTCCCAGGTGCTCTTTCCGGCCAGTTGCGTGGCTTTGACCACATCTTCCAGACCGAGCAGCGAGACCAGCGCCGTCGCTTTGAGGATCACCTGCCAGTTATTCCCAATCCCCGGCAGCGCATAGCGCATCATTGCCGGAAACATAATACGGCGGAAAATTTGTGAAGAGGTAAAACCGAAAGCGGTAGCGGCTTCAATATGACCTATTGGTACCGCCATAAAAGCGCCACGAAAGGTTTCTGTAAAATACGCGCCATAGATAAAACCGAGCGTAATAATACCAGCGACCATCGGGTCGATATCAATCTGACTGATGCCTATCGCATCGGTTAATGTGTTGAGTGCTATCTGCAGGCCATAAAAAATCAGCAGCATCAGCACCAGATCCGGCACCCCGCGAATGAGGGTGGTATAAGCTTCGAAAATAAGCCCCGTCACCCGGTTTTGCGAGAGTTTAGCCCCCGCACCGACGAGCCCGATCAGAACGGCCAGCACCACGGAACTGAGAGCCAGTTCCAGCGTGACAATTGCGCCCTGTAAAATAACACCTGAAAACCCGTACAACATGCTGCCTGTCCTGTCGTGAGTGGCGAGTTAGAAGCCTCTTTTGACGTGATGGTGCTACCTGTTATGCCGAATGGCGGCGTAGCCTTATCCGGCCTACAGCAATCACCTGTAGGCCGGATAAGCGCAGTGCCATCAGGCATAAAACCGGTTCATCATCACGTCCTGGGCTTTATCTGCACCTGCGGGGATTAACCGCCATAAACATCAAAATCAAAGTATTTCTTCGCCAGCTTCTCGTAAGTTCCGTCAGCGCGCATTTCTGCAAACGCTTTGTTCAGGGCTTCACGCAGTTCGTTATCCTCTTTGCGCAGACCCATGCCGGTCCCTACACCAAACAGTTTTTCGTCTTTCACAGACGGGCCGCCGAATTTGTAATCTTTGCCAACGGGTTGTTTCAGGAAGCCTTCGCTTGCGGCAACTTCGTCCTGGAATGCAGCATCAATACGCCCCGCAGTCAGGTCAGAGTAAATATTGTCCTGCCCCTGATACGACACAATCTCAATGCCTTTTGGCGCCCAGTGTTCGTTACCAAACGTCTCCTGAGTGGTGCCCTGCAGCACACCGACGCGTTTGCCTTTCAGCGACTCAACGGTCGGCTGAATGTCTGATGACTTGGCCACGACCAGACGCGAGTCAGCTGCATAAAGTTTGTCAGTGAAGGCGATTTCTTGCTGACGCTTTTCAGTAATCGAAAGCGAGGACATGATAGCGTCGATTTTCTTCGCTTTTAACGACGGGATCAGCGCATCCAGCGGGTTCTCAACGAAGGTACATTGCGTATTAATACGTTTGCACAGCTCTTTCGCCAGATCGATATCAAAACCCACCAATTCACCCTGCGCATTCTTCGACTCAAACGGGGCGTAGGTTGGATCGGTACCAATACGAACTTTTTGTGGAATGGCGGCAAAGGCTGCGGTAGCACTGGAGAAAGCCAGGACCAGAGAAAGAGATAACACCAGTTTTTTCATAACTATCCTCAACAGACTGTCTTTTATAGGGGATGTTTACAGGACCAGGTGCAGTTATCGTGCCATTAATCGGGTCGACAAGGCAAAACATTCTGCCCTGTCCCCGGTTTATTTTGCATGAAAAGCGCTTAAATATGCACTTCCGCTCTGTTCACCCGCCATAATTGCACCATAATGGTGCATTCAACCCGTCACGCACCGCTATGGCTAACCCAAACGGTGCAGTCAGGTCCCCCGTATTCAGGTATCAGTCGCCGTAGACGTTAAAGTCAAAATACTTTTTCGCCATCTTGTCGTAAGTGCCATCCTGACGCAGATCGGCCAGCGCCTTATCAAAGGCAGCTTTCAGTTCCGTATCGTCTTTACGTAAACCAACGCCTGTACCGTCGCCGAAGTACTTTTTATCCTTCACGGAAGGGCCGGCAAAAGCAAAGTCTTTGCCCGCAGGCTGTTTGAGGAAACCTTCACTGGCGGCAACTTCGTCCTGCAATGCCGCATCAAGACGGCCCGCCGTCAGGTCGGAGTAAATCAAATCCTGGTTTGCGTAGGCCACCACATCCACGCCTTTGCTACGCCAGGTGTCATTGGCATAGGCTTCCTGAGTGGAGCCTTGTAACACGCCAACGTGCTTACCTTTAAGCGCGTCAAGCGTTGGCTGAATCGGGGAGCCTTTCGCCGCGATCAGACGCGAATCCGCCGCGTACAGTTTGTCGGAGAAGGCAATTTCCTGCTGGCGCTTATCGGTTATGGAGAGCGAAGAGATAATGGCATCAATTTTCTTCGCTTTGAGCGACGGGATCAGTGCATCGAAATCACTGGCGACCCAGGTACATTTGACCTGCATACGCTTACACATCTCATTGCCCAAATCGATATCAAAGCCGATGAAGTCGCCTTTGGCATCTTTTGAAGAGAACGGAGCGTAGGTGGTATCCGTGCCAATGCGCACCGTTTGCGGCAGCGCTGCATAGCTGGATGCAGTAGCAGATAGACCAATCAGCAATGACAGAGCGAGAATTGACTTCTTCATACATAACCCTCAAGTGGAATGACTTTATTATGTTTTACGTTGTGTTGTGCGTTTGCAGGCTTTTTCATGCAGGTCTTATGCCATTTTCGCGCCGCTCGAGATATTCGACGTTAAATATGTTAATAAAACGTTGCAATATTGTCCTGATGTTGAAGATAGCAGGTCTGACGGATGAACCGCAGCGTTTCAGATGGATTTAGCGAATTAAATGTTGAGGATATGATCGCGGTTACAAAATTGCCCTGTTTCAGGGCAATTGATGCAAAAAGGCCCGCCGACGGGGCAATATTATGCACCCTGCCAACGGGTAAAAAGGTCCTGCGGAAGGGCGATATCAAACTGATCGAGGACGCGATTAACTGTCTGATTTATCACATCATCTAGCGTCTGAGGACGATGATAAAACGCCGGAACCGGTGGCATAATGACCGCACCAATTTCCGCTGCCTGGGTCATTAAGCGCAAATGCCCCAGATGGAGCGGCGTTTCCCGAACGCACAGCACCAGTGGGCGGCGCTCTTTTAACACCACGTCTGCCGCGCGGGTCAACAGGCCATCGGTATAGCTATGGACAATGCCAGAAAGCGTTTTAATTGAGCACGGCAGAATGACCATTCCGGCGGTCTGAAAAGAGCCGGAGGAGATGCTGGCGGCAATATCGCGCGCATCGTGCGTCACGCTCGCGAGCGCCTGAACATCACGCAGCGATAAGTCAGTCTCGAGAGAAAGCGTCTGGCGGGCGGCCTGACTCATGATCAGATGCGTTTCAACATCCGGTACATCGCGCAACACCTGGAGCAGCCGCACGCCGTAAATGGCGCCGCTGGCACCCGAAATACCAATAATGAGTCGCTTCATGATTTATCGCCCTGTCTGACTTCTGGGCTGACTTTGCAGGATTTTATGGGGAGTTGCAAGTCAGGGGGCGGGATTCGCCCCCTGGCAGGTCAGGGATTACCCTTCGTTGTGCATCTCGAGGTTTTCAACTTCGTTCTGCAACTGAACTGCTTTGGCATCGTCATTACGCAGGGAATCGAGAAAATCGAGATACTGCTGATCCACATCCTTCGTAACGTATACGCCGTTAAACACGGAACATTCAAACTGCTGGATATCCGGGTTCTCGGTACGGACCGCGTCGATCAGATCGTCCAGGTCCTGGAAGATAAGACCGTCTGCGCCGATGATCTGGCGAATCTCATCCACTTCACGACCATGCGCAATCAGTTCGTTTGCAGTAGGCATATCGATGCCGTACACGTTCGGGAAGCGAATCTCCGGTGCCGCAGAGGCCAGATAGACCTTTTTCGCCCCGGCTTCACGTGCCATTTCAATAATCTGCTCTGAGGTGGTGCCGCGCACAATGGAGTCATCCACCAGCAGGACATTTTTATCACGGAACTCCGCGCGGTTGGCGTTCAGTTTGCGGCGTACGGACTTACGGCGCAGCTGCTGTCCCGGCATGATAAAGGTACGACCAACGTAGCGGTTTTTCACAAACCCCTGACGGTACGGCTTGCCGAGAATACGCGCAATTTCCAGAGCGATATCGCAGGAGGTTTCTGGAATCGGGATGACCACGTCGATATCCAGATCCTCCCACTCACGAGCGATTTTTTCGCCAAGCTTGGTACCCATGTTCACACGGGCGCTGTAGACGGAAATCTTGTCGATGAAGGAATCCGGACGCGCGAAGTAAACATACTCGAACAGGCACGGATTGCTGACCGGGTTTTCGGCACACTGACGGGTGAATAGCTGCCCTTTCTCCGTGATATAAACCGCTTCGCCCGACGCAACGTCACGCAGGAATTCAAAGCCCAGGGTATCCAGCGCGACGCTTTCAGACGCCACCATATATTCGGTGCGACCGTCGCCGACATCACGTTTACCCAACACCAGCGGACGGATACCGTTCGGGTCACGGAAGGCAACCATACCGTGACCAATAATCATCGCCACACAGGCATACGCGCCGCGGATCTGGCGGTTGGTCGCGGCAATCGCGGCAAAAATGTTGTCTGCTTCCAGCGGGTAGTGACGGAAGTTATCCAGTTCACTGGCGAAGATATTGAGCAGGATCTCAGAATCTGAGGTGGTATTGATGTGACGGCGCTTCTCCTCAAACAGCTTTTTACGCAGTTCGTGGGCATTGGTCAGGTTGCCATTGTGGGCAAGCGTGATGCCATACGGGGAGTTGACGTAGAAAGGTTGAGCTTCAGAGGCGCTGGAGCTGCCAGCCGTTGGATAACGCACATGACCGATGCCCATGTTGCCCTGCATACGCTGCATGTGGCGAGCTTCAAAAACATCACTCACCAGACCGTTTGCCTTACGCAAACGGAAGCAGTTATTTGCATCGATGGTGATAATGCCAGCGGCATCCTGACCACGATGCTGAAGCACTGTTAAGGCGTCATAAATCGACTGGTTAACCGGCATAACACCGGCGATACCGACAATACCGCACATACGTCTTTTTCCTCGTTAAGCTACAACCCAACGCTTATGCTCTGGGCAAGAAACTTGACGAGCTTTGCAGATAGTCAAAGAACCATCTGATGATGAAACTGAACTCCGGGATCAGCCGTGACTTACTCCAGTCCTCACCTTTCGACAGGCCGGTAAAGGTGTCGAGAAAGAACAGAATAGCAGCCACAATCAACACGCCGCGCAGAGCCCCGAAACAGACCCCCAGAACCCGGTCGGTACCTGACAGACCGGTTTTCTCAACCAGTTGCCCTACCACGTAGTTCACAATGGCGCCGACGATCAGCGTCGCGATAAACAGCACCGCGATGGCAATCCCGTTTCGAACCAGTTCGTCTTCAAAGCCCGAAAACCAGACAGACAGGTAAGTGTAGTAATGGCTGGCGACAAAGAAAGCACAACCCCATGTCACCAACGATAACGCTTCACGAACAAAGCCACGGATCAGGCTAACCAGACAGGAAAAACCAATCACCGCGATAATGGCGTAATCAATCCAGACCATATGTGTCCCACGATTTTACGCCCTGTCGTCCTGTTCGGGGCGCATTCTAACAGAAAAAGAAAACGTTTGCGTAGGGATTTCCTTCCCGCGCGTAAATAAAAATGGCGCTGAAAAAAACTTCAACGCCATACCGTTTTATGCCTCTTCGGGCACTGCCGGATGGCGGTGTAAACGCCTTATCCGGCCGACATACAACAAGATTGGAAGCCTGATAAGACGCCGAGCGCTGTCATCAGGCAACCCTCACTTAGTTCGGGCTGTACCCCATCACCACTCCGCTTAATCCGGAGATTTGCTGTAGCTCACCGAGCGAGCCTTTCAGCTTGTCGCGTGATGCATCCGGCCCCACGAGAATACGGGTTATTTTACCCTGTACTGGCGTTGACGGAGAAGTATATACCCGGAAACCTGCGGCACGAAGTTTACCCACGATCTCATTGACCTTATCGGCATTTTTCAGCGCCCCTAACTGCACAACGTAGGCTTTACCCGTTGGCGCCGGTTTCTCTTCTGCCGCCGGTTTTGGCGCAGGAGCGGGAACCGGAGCAGGCGTTGCCTCTACAGGCGGCTTCGGTTGCGGCTTCGGCTTTTCAACCGGTTTTGGTTTGGGCTGCTCTACCGGCGCTGGCGTCGAATCAAGCTCAGGATTATTCGCTGATGCATAGCGTGACGGATCCAACGACGGTGCCGCCGCATCACCTGCCCGTACCTCTTCCGCCGCCCCTTCTGGCGGCTGAGTCGGCAAAGCCTGCGTTGCCGCTGGCATCATATCCGGCTCATCGCGATCGCCCGGTTTCGGGACCAGCGGGATCGCCGCGAATTCATCCTGATAATGTTTTTTCTGCCCGTCGAGCAGCCCGGGCAACACAATGACGCCCAGCGCGACCAGCACGATCGTGCCGACTAAACGATTCTGAAACTTACTCGCCACCGATTCTCCCCGCGTCCATCACTTCCATGACATGTGCAACCGTGTGAAATGAACCGCACACCAGTACGGTATCTTCTGGTCTCGCGTCTGCCAGCGCCGCATGCCATGCCAGCGCGACACTGTCATAGACACTGCCTTTACCGAGATGTTCCAGCAGTTGTTCTGCCGTTGCGCCCCGGGGGCCTTCCAGCGGAGCACAATACCAGTCGTCGACCACGCTTTTCAACCAGGCCAACGTTCCCGCAATATCCTTATCATGTAGCATACCGATAACGGCAAGAACGCGCCCCTTTTTCGGCAACATTTTCAGCCGTCCGGTGAGATATTCCGCCGCATGAGGATTATGCGCGACATCAAGAATGACGCGCGGCGACTCGCTCACAATCTGGAAACGTCCTGGTAGAATCGCCCGGGCAATCCCGTCGCGAATCGCCTGCTCACTGACGTTCAGGCCGCTGGCGCGCAGTGCCGCCAGCGCAGTCGCCGCATTAGGTTGAGGCACCTGTGGCAGCGGTAAATCCACCAGGCTACCGTAGCGATCGCTAAAGGACCAGCCCGTCTCCGTTACCGTAAACTGCCAGTCCTCGCCACGACGCTGTAACCGCGCGCCTTTCTCCAGTGCGACATCGGCGATGGTATAAGGCATTTCGGGTTCGCCGACAATCGCCGGTTTTCCCGCACGGAAAATACCGGCCTTTTCACGGCCAATGCTTTCACGATCCGGCCCCAGCCAGTCGGAATGATCCAGCGCGATGCTGGTGACTACGCCAACATCGGCATCGACGATATTTGTCGCGTCGAGTCGTCCACCCAGCCCAACTTCCAGGATCACCACATCCAGTTGTGCCTGCTTAAACAGCCACAATGCAGACAAAGTGCCGTATTCGAAATAGGTCAGCGAGATGTCCCCACGCGCCGCTTCGATCTCGGCAAAGGATTCGGTGTGAGCCGATTCGGGCAGTTCATTGCCACGTACACGCACACGTTCGGTGTAACGCACCAGATGTGGCGAACTGTATACCCCGACGTTATATCCCGCCGCCGTCAATACCGACTCCAGCGTCCGGCAGGTCGTGCCTTTGCCATTAGTGCCAGCCACGGTGAAGACAAACGGCGCAGGCTTCAGTACGCCCAGTCGCGCAGCCACCTGGCTTACGCGCTCAAGGCCCAGATCGATCGTTTTCGCGTGGAGGTTTTCCAGATAAGAAAGCCACGAGGCCAGGGGCGACGTGGCTTTAGGAATACGTTTGTTATTCATGATGCCCGTGAAATCGTTACGTTGAGAAAAGCAAAAGGGCAGCGCCTGTGGCCCTGCCCTTTTCAGTTATCAGGCCTCGGGTTCCTGATCCGGCACCGGCGGCACCACCACACCTTCACGCGGAGTATCCGGATTTGGCGCCGGCAGATTCATCAGCTTCGCCAGAATGCTCGCCAGTTTCAGGCGCATCTCCGGACGGCGGATGATCATATCAATAGCGCCTTTTTCGATCAGAAACTCACTGCGCTGGAATCCCGGCGGCAGTTTCTCACGTACGGTTTGCTCAATAACTCGCGGACCCGCGAAGCCGATCAGCGCTTTCGGTTCAGCAATGTTGAGATCGCCGAGCATCGCGAAGCTTGCAGAGACGCCGCCCATTGTTGGGTCAGTCAGCACGGAGATGTACGGCAGACCACGCTCCTGCATTTTTGCCAGCGCTGCAGAGGTTTTCGCCATCTGCATCAGCGACATCAGCGCTTCCTGCATACGCGCACCGCCGGAGGCGGAGAAGCATACCAGCGGGCAGTTATCTTCCAGCGCCTGTTCAACGGCACGGACAAAACGTGCGCCGACCACAGAACCCATCGAGCCGCCCATGAAAGCAAACTCAAATGCCGCTGCCACAACCGGCATGCCGTGAAGCGTACCCTTCATCACGACCAGCGCATCTTTCTCGCCGGTTTCCTTTTGCGCGGACGCCAGACGGTCTTTGTATTTCTTGGAGTCACGGAACTTCAGCACGTCTTTCGGCTCGAGTTCGCTACCCAGCTCCACCAGCGTTCCTTCATCTAACAGGCTATGCAGGCGGTTACGCGCCGACATACGCATGTGATGGTCACACTTCGGACAGACCTCAAGATTACGTTCCAGCTCAGCACGGTATAAAACCTGACCGCAGCTATCACACTTAGTCCACACCCCTTCAGGAATGCTTGCCTTGCGGGTGGGAGTAATGTTGCTTTTAATTCGTTCAATCCAGCTCATTTATGACCTTTCTGCCTGAACCTGGTGTGTTCCAGTTTTGCCGTGGGGGCGCATAATGCCATTTTTGCCCCCAACAGACCATGAATGTTGCACATTAAAACATAACAGCCCGAAACTTTGGACAAAAAAGTGGTCGAACCGCTGAGTTAGTTTCTATTTTGTTACACGTGACGCTGCGCGTTTATGGCGAACAATTTCCACCACGCCCGGCAGGATCGATACCACAATAATCGCGACGATCAGCAACTTAAGGTTGTTCTGAATCATCGGAATGGTGCCGAAGAAGTAACCGGCATAGGTAAAGAGCAGAACCCACAACAGCGCACCTATCACGTTATACGCCGCAAAATGACGATACGACATATGTCCCATTCCCGCCACAAACGGTGCAAATGTTCTGACAATCGGCACAAAGCGGGCGAGAATGATGGTTTTTCCACCGTGTTTTTCGTAAAACTGGTGTGTTTTGTCCAGATAGCTACGGCGGAAAATCTTCGAGTCCGGGTTACTGAATAACTTCTCGCCGAACAGGCGACCAATAGTGTAGTTCACCGCATCCCCGACAATCGCGGCAATCAGCATCAACACCACCATCAGGTGCACATTGAGATCGTTGGTGCCCAGCGACGCCAGCGCTCCCGCCACAAACAGCAGGGAGTCCCCTGGCAGGAACGGCGTGACCACCAGTCCGGTTTCACAGAACAAAATCAGGAACAAAATTGCGTAAACCCAGACGCCGTACTCTGCGACCAGTTCCGCCAGGTGCACATCAATGTGCAGGATAAAATCGATGAGAAAGTAAATCAGGTCCATAGTTGTGCCTTTATACGACTCGAATTAGTCCGCCAGAAAGAGCGGGCCCATAGGCGGTTTAGGAAGGTCAAACCGGTCAGGGTAGTCCACCGCAACCAGATAAAGTCCTTCGGCCTTCGCCGTTGCCGCTGCGAGCGTTCTGTCCTTTGCCGCTAACAACTCTGCTATCCAGCTCTCCGGCTGGTTGTGGGCGCCAACTTCCATCAGGCTGCCAACAATGTTCCTGACCATATGATGTACAAAAGCATTCGCTTTGATATCGACCACCACATACGCCCCATGGCGCGACACATTAATATGCATCACGTTGCGCCACGGCGTGCGCGACTGGCACTGGACGGCGCGAAACGACGTAAAGTCATTCTCGCCAATCAGACACTGCGCCGCACGATGCATGCGTTCGGCGTCCAGCGGCTCGTAATAATGCGTCACCCCTTTGCCTAACACCGCCGGACGTAACCGGTGATTGTAGATGATGTAACGATATCGGCGAGCCGTGGCGCTGAATCGCGCGTGAAAATCTTCCGGTACAGCTTTCACCCATCGCACCGCAATGTCACCAGGCAAATTCGCATTTACACCCAATGTCCAGGCCGCATCTTTACGCAGCGCGGTGGTTTCAAAATGCACAACCTGTCCGGTGCCGTGCACACCGGCATCGGTGCGCCCGGCGCAAAAGACGTTAATCGGCTCATTGGCGACCAGTGAAAGCGCCTTTTCCAGCTTTTCCTGCACACTGCGGACTTCATTCTGACGCTGCCAGCCATAATATTTGCTGCCGTCATACTCGATGCCCAGCGCAATTTTATACACCGGCAGTTGTTGCTGGTCAGACATCAGTACAGGTACTCCTGCACCAGTTTTTCCGCAATTTTCACCGCCATCAGCGCGCCGCCAAAGCGGACGTTATCCGCCACGGACCAGAACTGAACCTGTTCCGGCATGCCGTAATCGTTACGCACGCAGCCCACAGACAGATGCGCGCTGCCTGAAGCGTCGCCCACCTGGGTCGGAAATTCACTCTCTTCTGACAGTACAATGTCTTCGCCACGGGAAAAGGCATCACGCGCCTCTTCGGCAGCCAGTGGACGCAGCGCTTCAAATGCCACCATCTGCGCGTGACCGTAAAACACCGGTGACTGTACGCAGTTTGCCGAGATCAACAATCCATCATCCTGCATGATTTTGCGTACTTCATCGACGATCCGCCGCTCTTCACGCACGCTGCCTTCGCGATCCGGCAACAACGGCAACATGTTGAACGCCAGTTGGCGACCAAAGAAATCATCTTCATCGATGGGGATCCCGTTCAGCAGTTTCGCGCTTTGTCCGGCCAGTGCATCGACCGCTTTTTTACCCTGCGCAGATGCCGAAAGCAGACTGGTTACGGTGATGCGAGAAAGCCCACCCTGATCGATAAGCGGTTTCAACGCGGCCAGCAGTTGGCTGGTCAGGCTGTTCGGCACGGCGATCACATTGCGATTGCGATAGTCCGCCAGCACGAACGGGTTCACTTCCGGCACCACCAGCGGAACGTCGGGTTCAAGCGCGAACAGACCGCTGGAATCAATGACCAGACAGCCCGCGTTTGTCGCCTCTTCAACCCAGGCTGCCGTGGCCTCAACGCCAGCAACGAAAAAGGCCAGTTGCGCCTGCGTCCAGTCAAATTCGGCCGCATCCTGCACAATCACTGACTTACCACCAAAGCGCAGATGTTCGCCTGCGCTTTCATTACGTGCCAGCGCAAAAATTTCCCCTACCGGGAACTGACGTTCAGCCAGGGTTTCAAGCAACGCTTCGCCAACGGCGCCCGTCGCGCCGAGGACGGCAATATTCCAGCCTTCAGACATGGTGGTTTACTCCAGAAAAGCATAAGCCTCCCTGCCGATTATTCGTCAGGGGGCATTAAGAAGACATTAACGTGTCGGGTGATGAACTGCGTTAAAACCCAGTTTACACAGTAACGCCGCCGCATCTGCGTCGTCGCACATCACATACAGTGAGGACCATTCACGACGCTCGAGGTAATTTTTGCGCAGTTTATCAAATTCACCCGGTATTCCGGCAACGTTGCGCAGCGGCGCATCGTCGCGGCGCACATCATACACCAAATGCACCAGTCTTTTCAGCGTCGGCTGATCCAACGGACCATGCAGCGTAATACGGCCAAATTCCGGGGCCGGCAGCAAGGTATCCAGCGCGACACGCTGCTCATGACCGATAAATGCGCTATATGCTTCAAAGACCTGCGTGGTGCCGCGCGCTTTGCCTTCCAGCGTGTAGCCCGCAATGTGCGCGGTGCCGATATCGATCGTGTTCAGCAGGTCGACATTCAGATCCGGCTCGCCTTCCCAGACATCCAGAACCACACTCAGATCCTGTCCGGCGTTAAGACGCGCCAGCAACGCGGCGTTATCCACCACGGCGCCACGACAGGCATTAATCAGAATAGAGCCCGGTTTCAGACGAGAAATCAGCGCATCATCGGCCAGATGCAGCGTTTTGTAAGGCCCTTCTTTAAACAGCGGCGTGTGGAATGTCAGGACATCCGCTTCCTGAACCAGTTCATCAAGCGAGCGGAAGTCGCCCTCGTCCCCGCGATCCGCACGGGGTGGATCGCATAACAGCGTGCGGATCCCCAGTGCTTCCAGTCGCGCCTGCAGGCGTCCACCGACGTTACCTACACCGACAATCCCGACTGTACGATCGCGCAGCGCGAATCCGTCACGTTCTGCCAGCATCAGTAGCGCGGAGAACACATATTCCACCACCGCAATGGCGTTACAGCCTGGTGCCGCTGAAAATCCGATGCCCGCCAGCCTGAGCCAGTCCTCATCCACATGGTCGGTACCCGCAGTTGCGGTACCCACAAACTTGATGGCTTTCCCTTCCAGCAGCGACGCGTTCACTTTGGTGACCGAACGCACCATTAACGCATCGGCATCATCCAGCTCAGCGACAGGGATGGGACGTCCGGGAACCGCTTTGACCTCACCCAGACGACTAAACAATTCGCGGGCATAAGGCATATTTTCATCAACGAGAATTTTCACGTCTGTCGTACCTGTTTGAGAACGAGAGTTAACCGGGCAAGTGTGCCATAATCTGGCCGCCAGGCATACTTTGCTAAGATTGATGGTTTAAGGATAAGTGATGATGCAACCCATTTCCGGTACTCCCGCACGCCCTCCCGGTGAAGGGCAACCTGCGGTTTCCACGGCGGGCGAACAACCGCTCTCCACGCAACAGCGGACCGTACTGGAACGCCTGATAACGCGCCTGATTTCACTGACGCAACAGCAAAGTGCGGAAGTGTGGGCAGGTATGAAGCACGATCTCGGCGTAAAAAGCGATACTCCACTGCTGTCGCGCCATTTCCCTGCGGCGGAACAAAATCTCAACCAGCGCCTCGGTGTGGCCCAACAAAATCATGCCAACCGCCAGGTGCTTTCACAGTTGACAGAATTACTGACTCAGGGAAATAACCGCCAGGCGGTCAGCGATTTTATTCGTCAGCAGTACGGACAAACGGCGCTCAGCCAACTCAAACCGGAACAGCTTAAGAACGTGCTAACGCTTTTACAGCAGGGACAGTTGTCGATCCCGCAGCCGCAGCAGCGCCCGGCGACCGATCGCCCGCTACTGCCAGCCGAACACAATACGTTAAATCAACTGGTTACCAAACTGGCCGCCGCAACGGGGGAATCCAGCAAGCTGATCTGGCAATCAATGCTGGAACTTTCTGGCGTGAAAAGCGGTGAGCTGATCCCGGCAAAACAGTTCACCCATCTGGCGACCTGGCTGCAGGCGCGTCAAACCCTGAGTCTGCAACACGCCCCTACCCTGCAATCGCTACAGGCGGCGCTCAAGCAACCGCTGGAAGCCGATGAACTGCTCAACCTGAAAGATTACGCCCAGCAGACCTGGCAAATTCAACCGCAGACGGTGCTGACCACCGCGCAAGTGCAGGATCTCCTGAATCAGATCTTCCTGCGCCGCGTCGAGCGCGATCGGGAATTAAACGATCCCCGCCACATTCAACCGATTTATAGTCCGTTTACACCGGTTATCGATACGCTGCGCTCGTTCACCGCGCGTCCAGGACTGCTGTTTATCGCCCTGCTGGTCGCGTTATTGATTTTCTGGCTGGTCATCTAGCGCCGGCGAAACGACAGTAGCGTCACCACAATCCCCAGCACCGCTGAAATCGCACCGGCAAGAAACACGGATGGATAGCCACAGGACGTGGCAAGCAACCCCGCCAGCGGGCCAGTGACCGCGTAAGAGATATCCTGAAATGCGGCATACCCCCCTAGCGCGGTCCCGCGGACCTGTGACGGTACGCATTTCACTACCTCCACGCCCAGCGCCGGGAAGATCAGCGAACACCCCGCTCCGGTTAATGCCGCACCGAGCAGCGCAAACCAGGCCGTCGGCGCCAGCCAGAGCAAGACCAGCCCAACGGTCTCGATCAGCAGAGAAGCGATAGCCACCCTGACCCCGCCAAAGCGGTCCGGCATCCAGCCAAACAGCACGCGCATGATCACAAAGGCTCCGCCAAACGCAGTCAGCGTAAAGCCCGCCATCGCCCAACCGTGGCTGGCAAAATAGAGAGAGATAAAGGTGCCAATCACGGCAAATCCCACGCCTTGCAGCGCGAGGCCCAGACCCGGTTTCCAGATAAGCCCTACTACGCTCCACAGTGAGGGACGCTCGCCCGCATGTGCCGGTACTTTACGCACCGTTCCGTTAAACGCCCATGCCAGCAGCGGTAACACCATTGCCGTGCCCGCAAGACCCGCAAACCCCAAATGGCTGTGGATCAGCAGACCCAGCGGCGCCCCTGCCGCCAGCGCACCGTAAATTGCCATCCCATTCCACGACATCACTTTACCGGAACGTGCCGGCCCCACCAGACCCAGTCCCCAGGTCAGGGTTCCGGTCAGTAACTGGCTTTCCCCAAAGCCGAGGATCAGCCGTCCGACGATTAATAACGCGAATTTGAACGGTACAGAAACGGGTAAGAGTGCTGCCAGTAGCCACGCGCCGCCCGCCAGCGCGCAGGCAAACATGCCCTGCAGCGCAGAACGCTTGGCGCCGTACTGATCGGCGAGTCGCCCGGCATAGCCGCGCGTTAAGACGGTTGCGAGAAACTGAATCCCCACGGCGATACCGACCATCGTATTGCCATAGCCCAGTTCATGATGAACAAAAAGTGGAATGACGGGTAGCGGCAGGCCGACCGTCATGTAGGTCAAAAAGACCGCAAACGCGATACGAAAAAGCGATGTGTTCGCTGCAGATGTTTTTTCTTTATGGGTTACTGCTGTCATGCGTTACTCCAGAATGCAGAGTAAGGCGAGGAAACGCCACGCCCCCTCCACCTGACCGTCAGGATTAAGGTGCGTTGGATAACGTCAAACGCTTACGCATTATCCGGAAGATAATGATGGGCCTGAAGTCTGCCTGCGAGTGACTAATGTTGTCAACCGCAAACCGTACCGTGTGCTCAGTACGGGGGATTATTGTCGAAAAGCGAAGGAAGGACCGCTCCAATCCCTTTCGTGCCAAACAGATAAGTCACCTGCTGCTGCTGTTCAGGCGTCAGGAGTCTGAACATCATATCCCAAATCTCTTTCGGTTCCGCTTCCCAGGCCGAGGCATCATTTCGCGCAGATTCCGGGTCGCTGTCTGCAACATAAGGACGAACATACACGGGGAGAATCGAAATATGGTATTCCCATGCCTTCGATTTTCTGCGTTTGCGCTTAACGCCTTCTTTACCCGTACTCAGGATGTTGAGTCGACTACGAACAGCGGGAACGCTACCGGGAAAACCCGGCAGACCAATACATTCCTGTACCGTGAGCCATTCTTTAGACATCGTTTCGTTCCTTTCCCCAATGAAATAATAATAAATTTTCTTTTTTGCGCGAAATTTCAGGGTTATTGTGGGAAAATAATCCGACAAAAGAAAAACACCTTCTTTTGTCACAGTCATTTAAAACCGTAAAAAATATCGGCGCCGATAACACATCTTCGTAGGATTACAGAATGAGAGAAAAAAGCCAAGACTGGCATCGTGCAGATATTAAAAGCGCACTCGAAAAAAAGGGAATAACACTCAGGGAACTTTCACGCGCAGCAGGTTTATCACCAGACTCGCTGCGTAACGTCTTTACTCGTAGCTGGCCTCGCGCCGAACAAATTATCGCTAACGCGCTGGAAACCACGCCAGAAAAAATTTGGCCAACCCGTTATATCAACCAGCCGACAGAATCTGCCACCGAGTGCCTTAAAAAATAATATGAGCGTATATTTCAGATATATTTAATCACCCGCGAGAATGACTAATAAATAAAAAAAACCTTACGGATAAAAATAGCATTAAAAGTTACGCCTGACCGAATAGATATTGTTAATGCTTCTCGTAATTTATTACGCGTATCACTAACAGAGGTTATTATGAGTTGGGATAAAACAGCCGCCGTGAGTTATGCAAAATCTCATGCAGGCGCGCATTCACAAAGCCGCTGCGCAGAATTTACCCGTAAAGCGATCCTGGCGGGAGGCGTCTTACTTGGCAACACTAACCACGCCAAGGATTATGGCCCAATGCTAAAAAACGCCGGTTTTGTCCCGATTGGTGCCTATGAGTCTCCTCAGGCGGGTGATGTCATCGTGATTCAACCCTATTCCGGTGGAAACCCCAGCGGTCATATGGCGATTTACGACGGTTCAGAGTGGTACTCAGATTTCAGACAACGCGACATGTGGGCAGGCCCTGGTTACCGGGCGGCAAAACCGGCCTATATCATCTACAGGAAATAGCGATGAGAGCCTTCTCTTTTTTAGCACTTGTCCTGCTGCTTTGCAGTTGCTCCACGCCCCGGCACGACAGCACAGAAGACGTTAAACAATTCTATCTCGCGTGGATGGCGGCATTTATCGATGCACCAGATAAGCCTCACGATACCCGCGGGGTAATGCAACGTTATGTTACTAAAGAGGTTATCGATCGCCTGACGTTGATCGATAGCTATTATGAGCAAGACATCGTCGACTCAGACTACTTTATGTATGTGCAGGATTATGCCCCTGAGTGGATCCCACTGTTACAGGTTGGACAAGCACGTCCCTTCCTCGGCGGCGAAAAAGTGGATGTCAAACTGGGTGGACCCGCCAACATAGCGCCCGTTCAACTGGAGGTCTATACGCGTTGGGAAGAAAAACACTGGAAAATCTATCGTGTCAGGGATGTCGGAAACCAGTTTGAACATCCCATTTACAGCGCCGGTGCCATTGCCCGTGCCAGGGCGTGGTCAGCAGAAATTGCGCCGGAATACGAACCGCTTAAAAAGTAAAAAGGGAGCCTTATGGCTCCCTTTTCCGTCAATAATTGTCTTACGCTTTCAGCTTACGCATCACCAGCGTGGCGTTAGTACCGCCGAAACCGAAGCTGTTAGACATAACGGTGTTCAGTTCGCAATCGACAGTTTCGGTCACGATGTTCAGGCCTGCAGCCTGCTCGTCCATCTCTTCGATATTGATGCTCGGTGCAATAAAGCCATGCTCCAGCATCAACAGAGAGTAAATTGCTTCCTGTACGCCCGCGGCGCCAAGAGAGTGACCTGTCATCGCTTTGGTCGCAGAGATCGCAGGACTCTTATCGCCAAACACTTCGCGAATCGCGCCCAGCTCTTTCACGTCGCCCACCGGCGTTGAAGTACCGTGGGAGTTCAGATAGTCGATCGGCGTATCTACACCGTGCATCGCCATCTGCATGCAGCGCACTGCGCCTTCGCCGGACGGAGCCACCATATCCGCGCCATCAGAGGTCGCGCCGTAGCCCACGATTTCCGCGTAGATATGCGCGCCACGCGCCAGGGCGTGTTCCAGTTCTTCAACCACCACCATACCGCCGCCACCCGCGATAACAAAACCATCACGGTGCGCGTCATAGGTACGGGAAGCTTTAGCAGGCTGATCGTTATATTTGGTGGACAGTGCGCCCATCGCGTCGAACTCACAGGCCATTTCCCAGCCCAGCTCTTCGCCGCCGCCCGCAAATACGATGTCCTGTTTACCCAGTTGAATTTGTTCAACCGCATTGCCGATGCAGTGAGAAGACGTCGCACAGGCCGAGCTAATCGAATAGTTTACGCCATGGATTTTAAACGGTGTAGCGAGGCAGGCCGAAACGGCAGAGCCCATCGCTTTGGTGACCACATACGGGCCAACTGCTTTCAGACCACGCGGGCTGCGCATGGCGTCAGCACCGAAAACCTGCGCTTTAGACGATCCACCGGAACCTGCAATCAGGCCAACGCGCGGGTTATTCTGATAAACCTCTTCGCTCAGACCAGCGTCTGCGATAGCTTCACGCATGGAGAGATAGGCATAAATAGAGGCATCGTTCATGAAACGCACCACTTTACGGTCGATCAAACCAGTGGTGTCCAGTTTGACGTTACCCCATACGTGGCTGCGCATTCCCGCATCTTTAAACTCTTCAGAAAAAGTGATCCCTGAACGTCCTTCACGCAGAGATGCCAGGACTTCCTGCTGGTTATTACCGATGCTGGAAACAATGCCCAAGCCAGTAATCACTGCACGTTTCATTCAATACCTCTGTCAGTCGCACTATAGTAAGTTTCGATTGGCACAATAGCGTACACTTGTACGCCGAACAAGTCCGATCAGCCAATTTATACTGAAATTTGCGCCGCCTGGCACACATCGCTAATATCGTGACACTGCCTGTCAGACGAGTAACTTACGTGAAACAATACGCTATACAACCCGCCAACCTCGAATTCAACGCTGAGGGTACACCTGTTTCCCGAGATTTTGACGACGTCTACTTTTCCAACGACAACGGTCTGGAAGAGACGCGCTATGTCTTCCTCGGAGGCAACCGGATCGCTGAACGCTTTGTGGAACATCCTCGCCCGTTGTTTGTGGTGGCTGAGAGCGGCTTCGGCACGGGTCTGAACTTTCTCACGCTCTGGCAGGCGTTCGCCGCATTTCGCGCCACTCAGCCCGATGCTACGCTACAAAGATTACATTTCATCAGTTTTGAAAAATTTCCGTTGAGTCGTGACGATCTCACAGCGGCGCATCAGCACTGGCCGGAGTTGGCCGAATTTGCCGGGCCACTTCAGGCCCAGTGGCCGTTGCCGCTGGCGGGTTGCCACCGCCTGCTGCTGGAAGAAGGACGCGTCACGCTCGACCTCTGGTTTGGCGATATTAATGAACTCACCGATCAACTCGACGACAGCCTGAATCAAAAAGTTGACGCCTG
This sequence comes from Citrobacter sp. RHB20-C16, assembly GCF_013890155.1. Lineage (NCBI taxonomy): Bacteria > Pseudomonadati > Pseudomonadota > Gammaproteobacteria > Enterobacterales > Enterobacteriaceae > Citrobacter > Citrobacter sp. RHB20-C16. The sequence goes on from NZ_CP057630.1 coordinate 3,316,709, forward strand.
GTTTCTCGACGGCTTCGCCCCGGCCAAAAATCCGGACATGTGGACGCAAAATCTGTTTAACGCCATGGCGCGTCTGGCTCGTCCTGGCGGTACGCTGGCAACCTTTACATCTGCGGGATTTGTTCGTCGTGGTTTGCAGGATGCCGGCTTTACTATGCAGAAATGCAAAGGTTTTGGCCGCAAGCGCGAAATGCTGCGCGGAACCATGGAACAGACGCTGAAAATCCCGTCCTCAACGCCGTGGTTTGCTCGTCAGGGAAGCGAAAAACGTGACGTCGCAATCATTGGCGGCGGGATCGCCAGTGCACTGCTTTCGCTTTCGTTGTTACGCCGGGGCTGGCAAGTGACACTCTATTGTGCCGATGACGCCCCCGCCCTGGGCGCATCCGGCAACCGTCAGGGAGCACTTTATCCCCTGCTCAGCAAGCACGACTCGGCGCTCACCCTTTTCTTCCCGGCGGCATTTACCTTTGCCCGTCGCTTGTATGACGCCCTGCCCGTAGAATTTGATCATGACTGGTGTGGCGTCACGCAGTTTGGCTATGACGACAAGAGCCAGCACAAGATCCAACAAATGCTGTCGCTGGCATTGCCGTCTGCGCTGGCAAGTGCGGTGGATATTACCCAGGCACAAAAACTTACCGGGGTAGACACTGGGTGCGGTGGCATAACCTATCCGCAAGGCGGTTGGCTGTGCCCGGCGCAACTGACCGCTGCCGTGCTGAAACTCGCGGAAAAGCAGGGGCTACGCTGCCATTACCAACACTCTCTGGCAGCTCTTCACCGTTCAGCTTCCGGCTGGGATCTGCACTTTACGCACGGCAGTCACGCAGAACATGCCGCGGTAGTGCTGGCCAATGGTCATCAGATTAACCATTTTGCCCAAACGCAGCCGTTACCCGTCTACGCTGTCGCCGGCCAGGTCAGTCATATTCCGACGACGCCAGCGCTTTCCGGGATCCGTCAGGTGCTGTGCTATGACGGTTATCTGACGCCGCAAAATCCGACGAATCAACAACACTGTATCGGCGCCAGCTACCATCGCGGCAGCGAAGAGACGCAGTATCGGGAAGACGATCAGCAGCAAAATAGGCAGCGCCTGATTGACTGCTTCCCGGCGGTAGACTGGGCCAAAGAAGTCGATGTGAACGACAAAGATGCTCGCTGCGGCGTGCGTTGTGCCACCCGCGATCATTTACCGATGGTAGGAAGCGTTCCGGACTACGCGTCGACGCTTTCATGCTATGCAACACTCAATGAACAGACTAAAGATGCCGTTTTAGCCCCATATTATCCGGACCTGTATATGATTGGTGCCCTGGGTGCTCGCGGACTTTGTTCTGGGCCACTTGCAGCTGAAATTCTGGCTTCCCAAATGAGCAGTGAACCTCTTCCCCTCGACAAATTGACACTGGCTGCACTGAACCCGAATCGACTGTGGATCCGTAAACTCCTGAAAGGTCGGCCTGTTGAGTAGCCCATCAAATCAGTTCCGGCATGATGAGCTAAACCCAACGAGAACAGACCATATCGCGTAGAAGGTATCAATACGCCTCGTCTTAAAGCAGTCAACGCAGGCGTATCATGTAGCTTGACGCGGTAAACGGCTCAAGCATTACGCGGACTCGTGCGGTTATTCATCATCATTAAACTTGACCTGTATGGCTATAGACTGATCAGGACGACCAGCGTTCTCAGTAAGAGGCCTCAGATTATCATCAAGAATAGCGATATAAGGCTTCTCCGCAGTCAATGCAGCGAACTGAGGCAAATCGAGATCAATGCGGTTAGCAACCCCTTTTGAACACTCCGGATCAACATTACCCATAATGGCATAAAACAGATTCGTTTTTCCTTTTGCAGGCGAGGCATCTTTAATCATCCGGGAAAGGGAGATTCCCCCCTGTTTTTTATCGCAAACCGCCAGTTTTCCAATGACTTCCGGGTAGATGGTAACCCCCACCGAAGGGAGATTTGTATAGGTAAAACGGGTCAAAAACAAACCATCGCCTTCCAGAAAGCGGTTAGCAAGTATTGAAGGCTGAATAAGTGAATGATGTCCGGCAGACATGATATTAACAGGCGGAAAACTATGTGTTTTTTCAGATTTTAACAGCGTCTCTGTCCAGACCATTAGATTTTTATCCTTCAACGCATTACGTAAATCATTCGCTCGTGAGGAAGAATAAGCATTATCTTCATTCAGATTGACCTTAACTGCCATGGGTGTTTTAGAAATAAGACCTGATGTCGAATGAACGGAAGCCAGAGAACCATTGTAATAGCAATACTGATTGCCAAAACTACGCAACTCAGGATTCAGTGTTGATAACTCACGACAAGTATCTATCCACAAAAACATTTGATTGTTGCTAATAAGGTTCACAAGGAAAAATGCGGGAAGATAGCTGTTATTCCCGACAGAGATGATATTATCGCTGCTAAAGACAACATCTTCTATTTTACCGGTTTTCGTGTAACGGATAAGAGAAGGGATCTTAAATGACTTATCGCCTACCTTAACTTGCTTTTTGTGGGAATCAATTTCAACGCTGCCATTAATATCAGGGTAACCCCAGAATGCCATATCAATAGTCGTTCGCCAGGAAAGTAGTTTTCTGTCCAGGAACATTTGCCCCGAGAAATTTTCCGCGATCGTCGCCATATTGCCATTTAAATCACGGCCAAGCCCTACAGGGTGAGAACCATAGTTCAGATAATTGAGAATGGTCGGAGAAACATCAAGAGTTGTACCATGACGAGGATTTTGAGTTGGTTTGATACCCGCGCCAGTGATCATCAATAAATTATGGCGTTCCTTCTTCTTCAACGTCTCTAGTGTCTTTACCATTACTGGAGCGAGATGATCTGAACCAAAAACCAGTAACGTATCATCCAGAAGACCTTTCTTCTTCAAGGACTGATACACTTTACCAATAAGGAAATCGGTACAATGCGCCGCATTCAGCAGATGATCATTACCATCACCATACTTCATAGTCGCGCATTCATGTGCCAGATACCCTTCCGGCTGATGGGTTCCGATATTGATTGAAAAGAGTCCCCAGGGCGCCTGGGTCTGTCGCAAAGAAGCAACGCGCGTCAGTAATTGTTCGTAAAGGGTATCATCATACAGCCCCCAGTTGTTTATGTAATCTTTGGCCACATGTTGATCAATAAACTCTTTCCTACCTTTCACATCAGAAAAACCATGATCCTTATAAAACTGCCCTTTTCCTGCGAATTCAGTTTCGGCTCCGCCCATAAACTCCAGGTGATAGCCTTTCGATTTTAAAATATCCCCTAAACATACAGCATTGGGCATAAAATTATTCATCTGGAAATTATCATTGGTGAACACAGATAATAACGGCAAACCGCATTGACTGGAAACCATTCCGGCCATTGTCCAACTGCTACCAATAGTTTGACCAATGTTAGTGAATGTAACGCTATCCTTTTCAATTTTATGCAACTCAGGAAGTAATCCAGGGAAAAGACTTTCATCCATATAATTCCCTTCCAGACTCTCCAGATAAAAATAAATGATATTCTTAGGCTTTTGAGTCGATGATATGACTTGCGGCTTTATAAAATAATCAGAAAAATCACCTGAGGATTGCGATGTCAACGAATACGAAATTAAATTTGAGGTTGCAGGAGTACAAAAGAATGCGCATAACACCATTATCACGCCTTCAACCACCGGCACAATTTTGAATTTGGTATTTTTGCTTTTTAAAAAAGACCTCAAATAGATAATAATAAGAACTGCAAAAATAGCTTGCGACAATAAGAAGTAAAATATTAAAAAGTAAAAATCACTAAAATCTCCCCCTTCGACTCCGAATCGAAGATGGTAGAAAACAGAATCATCAAAACCTATACCCGTAAACCAATTAGCGACTAAATAGCACCCTGTCAATAAACTAAAAATTATTGTAATAAGGATAAAACAGGTAGCAATGATCGAGCCGGCGATACCTCGACTGTGGCTTTTAAAGAAAAAAAAGAAAGCAGACAAATAAAGCAATGCTGCTAAAAAAGACCAACTCTCATTCCCCATTTCCATAATAAACCGCATCCTTTTAAATCTCAGGCATTAGAAATGCTGACGTCATAGAAAATTATTTATCAACTGTTTCCCATAAGTATATTATTCATAATGAATGTTTTTATAAACATAAAACAATAAAATACCCTACAAGCAAAATGCCGGTAGGGTATTAATGAATTTGTTGAGCCTACAGTCATTGACATAGTATGACAATGACAAAACTCTTTACTCAATCAATAATCATACAACTAACTGGGACTCAACTTCTTTTACATGGTGACGAGCCAGGGCTAAGTTAGCTTTCGCCTTATCAAGAACAAAATAGATAAAAAGCCCTGGATTCTTATCAATAGGGCAAATAATATGATACTGTTTACCTAATGTAATCAGAATATCATCAATTTTATCGTTGAGCTTAAGGGTTTCCATCGTTTTCATTTTTGCACGCACTACTTCGGTGTTACCTGCAGAAGCCAGTTCCAGGTTAATGCCTGAGCCAGCCTGACCTAGCATCATACCGCTATTAGAGTCAACAACAGAAGCGACGATCGCACCAGAAACCTGCATCAGCGAATTTAATGATTCAGAAATATTACTCATGATAAGTCCTTTATAAAAAAATAGATTAATTCCAATAAAACTACTCGATCAACAACGCCAATAACTTCAGTACATCCTCCTTATTCCTGATATCAACAGCAATAACAGGAACATTTGAATCATTAATTAAATCTAATATTTCAATGACTCTATCGGAATAAGACTCACTATACTTACTAATTCCTACAATACATTTACTGGTCAACAACACATCACGAAACCTATTGATGAAAAAATTAATTTCATCTGTAAATGTCTTGCTGGTAATATCAAAAAGTATTACAGTGCCTCTTGATCCTTTACTCATAAACTCCCAGAGAAACTCGAACCTCATCTGACCAGGGACACCATAGAGTCTCACACGGGTATCATTATTAAAGCTAAACTCACCATAATCAATGCCAACAGTGACTGTCTTCTTTGGAACCAGCTGACTATTCAAAGACTCCGTATCTAATGAGGAACGCATAACCTCCGTGCTCACAACAGATATTTCACTAACTGCATTTATGGCTGTCGTTTTACCAGCCCCTGTTGGACCCACGAACACTATTTTTAATTCATTCATATATAAAAACACCAGATAGCAAATTAGTGTGTTTTTGCAACATTCAGAGGCTCACCGTATGAAATACATTATAAGCATAAAAAAGGAAATAACCAGAAAAAATTGCCAGCATTATAATGCACCATCGACACATGAATATAAACCGCCCTTCCAAAAGGTCATACGCATAATATTCATCAGACTAAAAAAAAATGGCAAACAATAGAACTAAAACATGCTTGTAATAATATACTTCCATTTAAATGATGAGCAGATTGAATAGGTAAGATACAATCCAGGCAAGAGTTACTGATTTTCTCAAAAAAGAATTAAAAATTGTTCTGAAATCCACGCATTACCCATTAATCACCTCTAAGCTGTTTAATTCCCTGAGCTGCATCATGATGAGAATTAAGGCTTCGCATACGTCGTGAATCAACAGTATTCTTATTCGACTTACCTCGTGTTCCTTTGTGTTGGCTCGAAGCAGTATGGCTATCCTTACCTCCGTTCCCTAACACAGGTATAGGCAGCACGTTATTGATTGCCTGATTATCCATCTTCACATTTGCAATCCGTTGCACATAGCTGGAACTTCCTCCAGCATCTGCAATGAAACCCCGACTAAAGTTACCACTGTAGTAACAGGAGAACGCTTTCAGCCGGGCGGTTTCCGCATCAGATACTTTTAACGCGCGATCGTAACATTCCTGATAAATAGAAGCCGCAGCGCGGAGGTTTGAACATGGTTCAAATACAGTTTCATAATCAAGGGCATATCTGGACAAATTATACCGGTTTATCTGCGCCAGCCCCATTGAAAAATTCCAACCAGCGTTAGCAAGATAGCGAGCTGTAACAATAGCCTCTTCCTTATTTACAGGCTGACGAGCCAGTCTTCCCCCCACCACGCCTATGGCATAAGGGTTAAAAGAAGACTCAACGCTGATAATTCGATGTATAGCCTCAGTGTACACTTCCGCACCGCATTGTGCCGTAATAGCGGGCAAGTCAAACATTCTCAAACCCTTTCAGAAAATAGAGAAAAATGTAGCGACGTTTATTTGCACTACGGGAATTTTGACTATTCATCCGGGTTTACATAGCGGGTCGTTTCTCTTGCCATCGCTCCGGCAATGACATCATAAAGCGCATCGTAATTAGTTGCTATAAAAGCGTGTCCAGGACCGACACAAGAGTTTTGCCAGTCTAAATCAGAACCATTACTTATTAAAGAGATATAATATATTTCCACATCTGTCGTCGTCGTTCCAGCAGGATATTTTTTAAGACCGTTTCTGATTACATCACAGAGATGATATGTATCCATTAGTGTCTTTCTATTTTTCTTTGAATAGGTATCATCCTCACCATCAGAGATGACAAATATCATTTTAACGTCATTTTTGCCTTTGGTTATGAGTGGTACAGCTCTTAATAATCCACTAATACTATCCGTCCCCCCACCTGGAGGTCCCATGTTGTTAAAATTGTCTATTATGGAACGGTTATCTGTAAGCTCCACCAGATAGTAATTGGGCTTTTCGATGGTTCTGATAAATTTAGCGACATTTGCATGATCATGGGTCCCCGAAGTAGCGTAGGCGCAAAGAGACTCAAAAGGAATAACATGATCGGAAGAATACTGAGAGGGACCATTAAGATAATTAATAAAAGTCACAACATTATCATCAGTAAATAGATAATCGTCTGCAACAGTACCTTCGTAATCCATTGTTTCAATATTAGCGATAGAATTATATTTACTTACTGATGCTGTTAGCAAATTAAACTTATTAAAGTTATTGGTAAATTCCTCATAATTATCTGGGTTATGAATATCAGAACTAGGGTCTGCATCACAGGTTAACTTGCCACTATCTTTTCTACAATACCCCTCATCAATTAACCATGTCTCCGCAGAGGTTGTCGTATAACCATTGGCTTTCGCGATTACATCCTTATAATAACTATTAAGATAGGCGTCTGTATTGTTTATAAAGGTATTACCTGTCGTGCGTTCCGGTGGTTGTTTGTTATACCAAAAACTCCAGTCTAACCCTGAATACTTATCCTGAAGCTTTCCAATATAAGTACACCCAACCTCTTTACTTGTCGTACTTGCGTAATTCGTCTTGTCTAATACGGCAGGAATTCCCGTAGAGAACGGTACAATACCAATCGTACTACCATTGTCATTATCGAATATTCGGTTACCAAGATCGGTAAACACTTTTTTTAATAATTCAATACGAGTGTAGCCTCTCTCTGCTGAACTACTATTCATAGAACCTGAAAAGTCGAGTACAAACGTATAATCTGCAGGGACGGAAAGATCTTCAAGTGATTTGCGGATATGACCCGACGACCGCTCGCCATGCAAAGTTATGTTCGAATGAAAACCACTATAACCCTCTTTGTATAAAGAAAGTAACGGATGGGTGATGATATCAGAATCTAAGGAAAAATCTGTCGACACCACCTTACCATTTTTATCCTTTTCTTTATCAACATTTATATAGACTTTGTTTTTGTCTATTTCCTCACCAGGGAGATAATAAGATAAATACATTACTGTTTTTTCAGCATCTGCATTTTTATCGTCACTGTCATATGACATCGCAATTGAATAGACGCCCTGATTAATAGCATCTGATAAACGAGACCGCTCAGTGATAAATCGAGCCCCATCAATTGCTAATGAAAAGAAACCGATAAGCGTAGGCAACATAAGCGCATAACTTATTGTTACAGCGCCTTCCCTGCAAATAATGAATAACAAAAATCGTTTGATTAAATATTTCATTTTATATCTACCTGAGTTACCAGCAGAAATGATAGCTTTGTTTACCGCGGCAGCGCGACATTTCGAATATAAAGACTACCGAGGTCCTTATTAAAGATGCCCAAAGCTCGATTAAAATAACTTTCTGCTCCGGGAACACACAAAATCACTTCATAAACCGGAAACCAATCTTGATCAGCGTCAGGAGATCTATCCGGGCGATGACCCCAGACCGAAAGCTTCGCAAGATCCTCACGACGGGAATACTTACGTGTAACATCACAACCCTCAATGAACATGGTATTAAAAGAGGTTGATGTATATCTTGAAAGTGGCCCGTCTGGTTTAACGGGATGCGAGCTTGGGCAATTATTTAGGGGACTACTTTGAATACTACATTGTTGGGCTGTAGGCTGTAGAATTTGTATACCGAGCTGATAGGGCTCGACGGAACCATCTTTTTGGCGCAACATCTCGTCCAGCGTTGCTTTTAAGGTATCCAGATCGCTTTTGCTAATATCGGAAGCGTTACCGCCACCAAACAGACCGTTTCGCTCACGAAAAATCATTGTTAATGAATAATTAACGCGCTCCATATGGCTTTTTTTAATGAGTGAAAAACTCATATCAATCAGGAATCCGCACATCAAAGCGAAAATCAGTAAATAAAAAGCAAACTCGATGCTTGAGGTTCCTTTCTCAGAATATAATCTTTTCCATAAACCGTAACGTTTCATCGCAACATCCTGTATATAGAGGATTCACTTAACAAGAGTGACTATGTCTAATTTATAGGTAAAACTGTTTTTATTTATTGTTATCATGATACGTATGAAAACTTGCTCTAAGTATTTTCGCACCTTCTGCACCAGAAGAATTATTAATGCAAGCGTTTATTATTTGCTAAATAGTTCACTGATTCACAAAGCGCAAACATCGCTCCCGTTAATAACCATCCTTAAAGCTTCTGTCAATATTGGCCTCTTGTATATAGACAATTCGTCGAGTCATTTTTTCCTGCATAATATCAACAGGGAACACAAAAAATAGCGGTTCATAGGGAACTTCAATTTTATATATGGAAATTGGATTTTTCGTGTTACTCAGTTCACTACAATTAACAAATGGTTCCTTTTCATTGTGGTCATAACCACATGAAGCTATTTCAGTCTTTATTTCAACCTCTTTACCTAAAGTCAATAAAGCCCACCCGTTGGCACTTTCATTGATTGCATTTTGAAAATACTCATGTACCACATCCGGATTTGAGGGATCCTGTATATTTGCTGACGCATTCCCACTATTTGCCAGGAGAGCGTCCAGAGAAGCCATGATAAAAATTACACGGCACAACTCCATTATAAAAAGAATAGAAACAATGAATGGTACGATAACAAATGCAAATTCGATTGCTGCAGCACCATCTTCCTCTGCAAATAATCTTCTGAGTCTTGACATTTTAATAAACAAACCTCCACATGGTCATGATATAACCAATAGTAATCGCAACACCAAATGGGACAGAGGTTTCATTATGATGTAGTACACATCGAGTGAACAATAAGATTGAAAGCGCACAAAATACGCCGGGTAAACTGACAAAAACTGCAAAGTCAATAAATTGACTGGCTGGAATGCTAAAAGATAAAGATGCGATTAGTTTTATATCCCCGGCACCTATTACCCCTAAAAGATTTATGAAAAAACCAACAATCATAATAGAGAGAGGAATTTTTATATTAATATCTTGTACGACGAATGAGAGAAGAAGCGAGAGAAGCAAAATAGTAAAAACCACTTTATTTCTAATTTTCCTCTCAAAAATGTCCGTATAACAGCAATATATCAATTGAATGGCAATTAATACTATCAAACCTCTCTGCAATAAGATCATTAGTTCATACCATGACAATTTGTTTTCAGACAAGATAAAAAAGAGAAATCACCTTTTACCCTTTTTCTTCTTAGCACTCTTCATTTTGTGATACACAGGAATAACCACATCCTGATGTTTAATAGCTACTTCTGCTGAAGAAATTTGCTGGTGACAAACTGTAATGCTTTCATTCTTAACGAGTCGAATGTCGTGTTTTTCGAAAAGAGACCATATCATACTGAAATAGTTACTAATTGTGTCACGGATCAGCGTGTCACGATCGCAAAGAATCGGTTCAATTGCAATAACACCACAGGTAATATCAGCACGAGTAAGATGAATAGCCTTCTTTAGGCAATAATCTATTCTCTCGACAGGTTCATCAGACATTTTATCTAAAAGGTCTTTTCTGATCTGTGATACCATCTCATGAAGCTGTGAAATTCGATTTACCGTAATATTCTCACGCGATTCAATGACAGGCTTCGCTGAAATAAAACCGCTGATAAAATCAGAAGCGCACAAGCCTACTGCGGCTTCAAAGCTAAACGAACTATTCATTACATTACCTCACCGTGTTTATAAATGTTTATTACAAATCTCAATTATATTTTCCGAAAGCTGCCTTACACGCCAGAAAATTTGACCTATTGACTCATCTTTTGATGTTATTGCCATCAAACATAACATCTTCTGTGCGGCCGGGATGCGATTAAAAAGAATCATGTTTTGGTCGCTCTCCATAAAAACGGCATTTTGCTCACCGCCCCCCACTTCAGTTAACATCGCAGAGCTGATCCCCAGCAGGGAACTGGTTAATGCTGATACTTTTCGAATATGGAGTTCATAGCCTGCCGTAAGAAGAGAGGCAATTTCAAAGCCATCTGCAGTAGATATGAGCAAATTTTTTAATACTGCATTCCCCTCAGAGAAGCGTTCAAGCTCGGCTTTTAATTCATTGATCAACAAATCAGATATAGTATTAACATCTGTATCGCTATGCTGTTCCATCGAATCGGATTGATCATGCGCTTCTAATTCTGGCTCGGAGGGGTCAGACTCAACGTCATTCATACCAAACGGTAACATAATTTTATCCATCGTCATTAACCATCGTAAATTTTTCAACACCAATTTGCTTTCCGATAAAGCAAATTACCTGGACTGTATGCAACAATAACTTTTAAAGATTATTGCACAGACAAATTAGAAAATTTTTCATTTAATCGCAGGCGAGTTAATGCAATATTTGCATCACGCGCAATACGAATAAAAATAAAATATTTTGCTGCTTCAGGAACTTGTTTTAAAAGAAATATATCATCACTATAGGTAATTAATATATCTTCCATAGTCTTTTGTTGCGCAGAGAGTTTACTGAATTTTATATTCGCCCTGATAATATCACTCATACCTGTACTCAAAAAACCAAACCTATCATTGATATTTTTGCTGTGTACGATTTCTTTAATTGTGTTATCTATTAAAGCAACGCCCAGAACTCCATCAATCCCAGATAAGGTATCAAGCAAATTATTAATTTTATGTTCCATACTCGCTCCATTCACTCTTTACCCCAATAATATTGACAGTAAAAGAGTGCACTATGACTATTAACTCTTAAATATCCAGGACAGACAATCTACAGCCTCGCAAGCATAAGCGAGTAGATTAAGTAAGCAATATGCTAATAGTTAATATCAACTATTATTTTCTCTTTATATTGACCGTTAACTGATAAACGTGAAACATTTTTAGTTGTAATACATTTGTTAGTTACTATTTGCAGTTTCGAATTCCCATTGCCATTATTCATGATTTCTATTTTTTTAATATTCTGCCGTTTTTGTATATTTGCGAGGAGCGAATCATAAATACGTTTCATAGGCTGAGCGTTAAATATCTCTATTTCGACTATATTGTCATAACGTTTTGGCATCACACTATAATTAAGTGGATAGGCAGAATAAAGAGCAATTCTATCTCCACCCGAAATACTGGCAGATGTCACATTGGCTATTAATTTAGCATGTGGTATTTCTCCAGCAAAAGGAAGGACAGCATCAGATATACTTTTATCAAATGTACAATTCTGTGATATTCCACTGTTCACCAGTTGAGAGGAATCATCAGATTTTATATTATTCTGCATATCCGATACAGGTATTGTCAGGGGCTTATTTTGATTTAGGCCAACGCTTGTGCTTGCAGTCACTGCAACATCTTTTTTTGTCCTTCTATTTTAAAATGTTCTCGCGGTGATAATTTTGCCAAAGATGCAATTAGCGCATCAGGTTGTGATGTTGAGAGTTTATCATCAATAATAATTTTTTTCGCACTCTCATAATCATCGGATTTTACCAGAGCATAGGCTAGGTTATACGCAGTTTGTGGTTTATATTCTTTCCTGGAATACAGAGGGAGAAGATAATTTCTTGCCGTAATATAATCTCCTTGCAGAATAGCCATCATGGCCAGATTATTGACGACGACCTCTTCATCATAAAAAAGCCCTCTTGCTTTTTCAAAAGATAACGTTGCCTTAAGATAGTCTCCTGTTTGAGCCAGTAAAATACCCTGTAAATTCCATAATTCCCCGTTTGAGTCATCATGTGCAAGCATTTCATTTAGAATGGTCTGGGCTTCATTTTCCTTTCCTAACTCAAGCAGATTCTGTGTCTTAAGCAGTAAATATTCTTTACTTCCTTTTTTTTCTACCAATGGTGCCAGATAAATATTTGATGAGTTATAGTCGCCAATTTTATTATATAGCTGTGATAGATAATATCGTTCATCATCATTATCTTTAACACTGAGTTTATTTCTGTATATCTCAATAAGCCCTTGATAATCATTCAGTTGAGTTAGGATATATTCCTTTTGTTCTTCATCAGATGCATTCGTAGGTCCACCTGTACAGCCAGATAGCACAGCAAGCATTAATAGGGGTAATAATCTTTTTACCATGTCGAAGTCATCTTAATCAGGCCCGGACCGGCAACAATTGCGATCAGGGGAAAGAGAATAAAAGCAATCATTGGGAATGTCATCTTTGCAGAAAGTGCTGCAACTTTTTCTTCCATTGCAAGTAATTGCATCTGTCTAATTTCTTTAGATAAATCTATAAGTACAGCATATATCGACGAGCCAAATTTTGTGCTCTGCAATAATGCTGAACACATCATTCTTACTTCTTCATTAACCACTTCACCTGAAAGTTGTTCAAGTGCAGCGTTAATGCCACTAACATCAGCTCTCAAAACAGTGCGGATAAGCAACGAAGACAGATCTTTATTGATCACTTCCATCTTATGAGAAATATAAGCAAGCGAAGCTTCGACTGTCATACCTGACTGGATGCATACGGCTAAAAGATCTATACAGTAAGGAATGTCATTAGATATTCTTCTAAATCGCCGCTGAGAAATAGCTGTTTGCACTCTCGAAGGTACGATAACAATCACTCCGAGTATAGCTAACAGTGCAATCATTAGCACCTGATTATCAAGCTTCATCCATCCCATATAATTCGCTATGAGCACTGGTGAAGCTATCACAACAAATAAAAATGCCTTAACTTTAACATTCTTATCTAACTCAGATGAAATTGAAACAAGTTTACTATTTTTCTTGAATGTTTTATCCAGTTGCGTCTCTATCAAATTTGTTCCATATGTTAATATATTCTTTTTATTACTATCTACTTTAGAAAAATTGATTAACTTCTTAACTTTATTAGCTCGCTGCTTGCGATAAATAAGGAGTAATATACTTCTCATTCCAGTCAGAAAAACAATAAAAGAAATAATATATATCATTTCACCCAACCTTATTCATCATAGACCAAACGATAAATAGCCCTATTAATATACTTGTTAATGCGTAATAAAGAATATATTTCCCTGCATCTGTTCCAATAAGAATTTCAAAGTTATCTGGTGCCACAAATTTCAAGAAAAAGAAAAAAAAGACAGGAATAATGACAAGTACTTTAACCGACATTCTTGCCTCAGCAGTCATTGCGATTTTTTTTCTGTCCAACGTCTTACTTGCTGAGATTAACATTGTCAGGCGAGACATCACTTCGCTAACTTGCCCTCCGCCTTTCATATTTATAAGTACCGTAATAACGAATGAAAAATATTCACTATAGGGAAATTTTTCGTAAGAATCCATAAATATGCGCTCAGGATCATCTCCGATATCCAGTCGCATGAGAATACGTTTGAACTCTCTTCCGAAATCGCTGTCTATCACCCGCGAGCATTCTTCAAAGCCCTGCAATACCGGGCGCCCTACTCGTACCGCGCTATTAATTATATTGAGTGCCTCGGAGAAATCCCTCTCAAACTCTCGCCGGTACTTTTTTACTTGTCGCATATACAAAATATAGATGGTAGCAAGTAACGTTATATTTGTTATTACGACATTGCTGAAATTCAGATATTCCATGTTTACATATAATGCTGCGGCACATGCCACCAGTATTATCGCTACATGCTTAAAAATGTGCTCGTTTTTTTTTCCAATTAGATTAGCATGAAGCTTTTCAATAAAAATAAAAACTCCTGCCATTGAATCTTTGAATGGTTGTTTTTTATTTGCTACTTCCTGGCTGGCAATGATGTTCGTTGAGAGTATTTTTCCTTTTATTTCTTTCGTTTTTTTTAACGATAAATATATTTGAAGAACGCCACAAATAGAGATAACAATAAAAATCATTGCCATTATCATGAGACTTTATTCCCAAATAGTTGCCGTAACGGATCAAGATAACCATGAATTAAAGCTTGCCGATAAACTGCTGACCGCTGCAAAAGACCGTTACATGTAAATGTACCCGTGATCATACCATTATTATCTCTTTCAGGATTAGCAGCATAAGAAAAGATATCCTGTAGAATAATATTCTCACCTTCCATCCCCATGACTTCGGATATATTTATTACTTTTCTGGACCCATCGGGAAGACGTGAAGCTTGAACAATGATATTCACAGCAGTTGAAATATTTCTCCGTATTGCTACTAGGGGTAATGCTGAATTGGCCATCATTACCATGCTCTCAAGACGAGCTAATGCATCACGCGGGTTATTTGCATGCAGCGTTGACATAGAACCATCATGTCCGGTGTTCATTGCCTGCAGCATTTCGAAGGCTTCTGGTCCGCGGCATTCCCCAATAATAATACGATCCGGGCGCATACGAAGTGAGTTGATAACCAAATTTCGCATCGTGATTTGCCCTTGGTTTTCTGAACCTGCCAATCGCGTTTCTAGTCTTAATACATGTGCTTGTTGTAAACGAAGTTCCGCTGCATCTTCAAGTGTCAAGACACGTTCAGTTTCGTCAACATATTGGGACATCGCATTTAGTAGAGTTGTTTTACCCGAGCCTGTCCCCCCGGAGACAATGATATTGACTCTACAGCGACTTGCAATTACCAGGAAATTAGCCATCATTTCATTCATACTGCCATATTTGATTAGCTCTCCCAGAGTTATATTTCCCTTACCAAATTTACGAATGGACATTGAAGTGCCATCAATAGATATTGGAGAAATAACTACGTTGAGTCGGCTACCATCAGGCATACGCGCATCCACAAGCGGTTGCGCGTCATCAATTCGCCTTCCTACTTTACCCACCAAACGTCGGGCAATATCTGTTAACTGCTCATTATTGATGAACTGCTTATCAGAGAGTTCCAGGCGACCTTTACGTTCTACAAAGATACGATCCGGGCCGTTGACCAATATATCGCTAATCGACTCATCTTCCATTAACTCGCGCAATGGACCATAGCCAGTAATTTCATCAACAACTAACTCACACAGCTCCTGTCGCTCCGGTGCAGAGAGATAATTCTCTGTGCGATTGTTATTAATAACATTACGAATAACCGTATTAACTTCGTTAATGAGTTCCGCACGGTTTTCTTTGATACTTTCAATTTGTTCCAGATCTATGTTTTTAAGTACTTCTTGTCTGAAATAGATAAAGGAAATTGATTTATTCATATAAGGCCCATGATTAATATAGTGCCTTGACGAGGGATAGCCACGATGATAACCTGGTCATTAATTATTTTTCTTCTTATTAAATATTGAAAATAGTGATAGACCTTTCTTATTGCCATCAGGTTTCTCACCTTTCATATTTTTACCCAACATTTTGGCCGTAAAGAAATAAAGTTCTGATTTGTTATCAGTCTTTTTTACATCTTTAATGTAAGGGTGTACAATGTCAATTTTCTTACCCAGGTAATTTTCTATATCTTCCTTATTCAACTCATTCGGCCTTGAATGATGATTTTCATTCAGAATGATAATGTTTTTTGAATTTTTCTTCTGATTGTCTGACGTGGTGGTTGTTCTTTCTAATTCATCAATGATAAGACGGGCATTGCGTACTGATGAGAGTTCTCTGGTTACAACAATAAAGATAAAATCGGAACCAGGGACAATGTAGGCAAGTTTATCTCTCACCTGTGTTGTAACGTTATGGTCAAAAACAACAATATTATAATTTTTGTATTCGTCCGAATCAAACTGCCATTGCTCTTCATCAGTTGCAATCTTCATTCCGCGATTTGCGTCAATATAAGATATTACACCGTCATGTTGTAGAGCGGTATCTGATATGAGATCAAGATCGGGTGTGCCTGTATGCCCCTGAACAAGCAATACAGGTAAATGACTTAATCCACAAATTGATCTAAAAAACTGGTATGCGACAAAAGAAGTTCCACTTCCCCCTTTGCAGCCCAGGATACTGATGCGTTGTGTATAGCTCACACTTGTAACATCAGTTTCAAAATTCTTCAATGTTACACCGAGCAATGTAATTTGTGAATCAAGATGCAAATATACAGCCCCAATTCGCTTCATCTCATTGCTGAAGGTAATTGAATCAACATCACCAATAAATATTTTTTTCGTTGCAGCTGGAAAGAGATATTTTATCTTTTGCTGTATAGCGTCTACATCGTTAAAATCTTCAATATCAACGATGAGATACTCTGACGATGTTAATTCTTTATCATCGATAATATCATTGAAAAATTTATTTACCTGGATAATGTCATGGCAGCCGTTCACGCGTATTTGGGTCATTACCCCAGCAGAAACATGACTACGTGATGAGATGACAGCAACAGTTCCAATGGTGGAATTGTTATTTTTATTTTCAATATTTCTTTTGTTAATTTTAGTAAGATCCAGCATTTCCCCTCCCGTTCCTTATCGGATAAATCCACCGCGTGAAATGAAACTTCTTGCGTCTTCTTCTAGTCTATTAGTATGTTCATCAGCAACGCCGACATTGAAAAAAAGTTTGTCTACTGAAGTTTTATGGTATTGGGGAGTGGGGATTTTATAGCTATTTTCTGCTGAAAATGGTTTTACTAATTTTACAGTTGCGAATACGACCAGCTCACTCTTCTCTCTTTCAGTCTGTGAGCTGCGGGCAAAAGCCCCAAGGATTGGGATATCGCCGGCATACGGCACTTTAGATAAAGACTCTCGGTCAGTTTCAGTCAGTAATCCACCGATGACAAAACTATCTCCATCGGCTAATTCTATTGTGGATTGTGTTCTTCTGGTGTTAATGGTCGGGATAGCATAGGAGTTGTAAGTGTAGCTCCCTGTAACATTACTTAATTCGTTAGATATGAAAAGACGGATTTTATCAGTGCGATTCACCTTTGCGCCAATATTAAGACGTATGCCGTATTCCTTATACTCCACAGATGCCGTACTGTTGCCACCACTGTCGACAACAATTGGAATCTCCCCTCCTACCAAAAAGCTGGCATACTCTCCTGAGAGAACGGTTAAATTCGGTTGTGCTAACACTTTCGCAATGCTGTCGTTTTTGACGGCGTTGATAACAGTACTAATGTTTCCTGCATCAAATCCGCCTTTAAAGCCTATTAAGCTGAAGACTCCCGCGCTGTTTGCTGTACTCCCACCGTTGATGATACTGTCAAGTGTTAAGCTGCTCCATTCAATGCCCAACGCATCGGTGAATTGCTTAGTCACTTCAACAACGGTTAACTTCACATTAACCTGTTGCGGCGATGATAGTACAGTCATGCGATCGATGATATTGTCCCATCTTTTTTTACTTAAATGGTCGATCTTGGTGCCGCCCGTGCCGCCGCCTTGCGAGTTTTCATTCCAGGTGACGTCTTCTTCTTTTTTATCACTGCCAACAAGACTACCAACAGTGTTATAGATCTCATCTCTTAATTCTTCTGTCGCCACTTCACCCTGAATAATATAAGTTGCCTTATCTTTACTCATGTAGCGCTCAATGCTAATTTTGGTGCCAGGGTATTTTTTATTCACCTTTTGGGCCAGGGAGCTTCCAATTTCATCAACGGCAACGCTGATTTTTTTTAATACTTTACCTTTCACTCCGTAAATCGTTAGATCAGCCACACCTGGTTGCTTGGCGAACAGGACAATTTTTTTATTATCAATGACTTTGTAATCTGCAACTTCTGGGTTTGAGATGAAAACAGTCTCTATTTTCTGCTGCGATGAAATATTTTTTGCTTGCCCTTCCTTCAGTGTTAAATCTTCTCCAAAGGCAGACGATAGTAATAATGGACATAAACAAAATAAAACGAGCACTTTTGCTGTTTTCGACATAAATCTATCCTTATTTTTAAGCATCCGTATTATTAATACTTTTAGCGCTATTTGCTATTTATCGAACTGTTAGCACTATTCTCACCGCGAAACTCTCTTATAAACTCACTGTCATTTTGAATCGTTGTCGCACTTTGAACCGCTGTCGATAAAATATTTCTATTATCAATCGGCCACTGACCTTCATCCCCCACTAAGACAGAATGAGCAGGATCAAATTCAGCAATATTTTCACTCGTAGGGAAAATATACAGTTTCGCATCCTCTAAACCTTTTAGCATTATCACTTCTGCAGGCGTAAGCTCCACTAAAACATATCCTTCATTTATCATGGGGTTTTGTTCATTTACTACTGCTTTAACTTTCGATGTAACTGTTTGAATGGACAGTATCTTCTTATTTTTCATTAACATTTTAAAATGCCGACCATTAATATGATCCGTTGCATCTGTTACTGGCGTGGTCTTTATCTCTCCGGATTCGTCTTTTGTTACTCTCAAATTATAGGCCAGATAAATATCTACTCCGCCGCCAGCTTGCGCATTGTTGAAGAGATAGCTATCATTTTTTTTAATAGAGAATCCGTAGACTATACTTCCAGGTTTTGCTGACATTTTTATATATTCTTCGCTACCTGGCTTAACTAAAATTGCCTGGGGAATTTTTGCGCCTTCTGAAATATCACTTTTCAGCATCCAGTTATCAATATCGCCCACAGAAAGTGTACTTTTTTCATTCCCCCCCTCTTTTATCTTGAGGGTTTCGAGTTGAAAATCCCCAGAGGTTAATCGCGTCCCTTTTTGCAGATTTTTCTTCGCAACGGCGACGGTAATACTTTCCGTAGGCGCTTCGATAACTTTTGTTTGAACAACTTTCTGCACCTGACTGGGCTTGTACTGGGGTTTCTTGCTCGCCATATAATAAAAAAGCATACCAATGATACCAATAACGATCATGGCAATATTAATTATTAATGAGTATTTTTTGCTCATTGATATCCTCAACGTTATCAGGCTAATATGTGTGACGTCATAATTTATATGACGCAAACTATGATTTATGATGCCATCATCGTCCGCATATTATGGGAAAATTGAATATAAGAATTAAGTTCTATAATAGAAGTAAATGTATATTGAGGAATACGTACATGATATACATTTATTTAGGACATAGCTACCGCACGGACTTTGCTGATTGCGAAGCCTACAAAGGGATTACCATATTTTGCTTACACATAAAAAATGATGTTTTCACACCATTTTATTAATATTCACTTTATTAAACTGTGCGGACAGAATATTTTCTGCCCGCATTAGCTCAATGCTTATTATGAAGTAATTGAGCTCATGACCTGTTCCGATACCGTTGAGAAGATGCTTTTTAACAAATTCTCTACAGTACCACCTCTACCGAAGATCACCGCAACCACAGCTGCAACGCCAGCGAGTACAATTGCATATTCTACAGCTGTCACGCCTCGCTCATCTTTAAAGTAGTTATGGACACGTTCGGCCCCATTTAACCCCTTAACATAAGCTTTGATGAGTAGCTCATTCATTTTCTTAGTCCCTATTATGATACATTTAGTAGCTAACAACCCTGATAGCTAGTCGCGCGTATACACAGTCTGCAGCCTGAATTCGTATATGGCTCAAGCTGGAAACATTATGAACTTTGGATTTCTAAAATATAACCCTATGATTTTTTTTAAGATTATATTTATATAGCGAAGGGGATTGAATTGTCAGATTACAATTCATCAAAACGATTGATTTGAATTTGTGGGAATTATATCGTGCGTTTTTTCTTCTTTTTTTGAGGCGTTTCTGATTAATTTAAATTAAATTACACATGAGATAATATAATGCAATATATTTAAATAGATTTGTTTTTTTGCGACCTGCCAGAATTTGGGTCCAATAAAGAATTCACTATCGGACCCACAATGAGACACTTTCGCTTAGATGTCTAATTGACCCTCTGTTGAGTCATTATTAAACGCCTTGATGCGCCACCTTCTGATACAGCGCGTCCCACATCTCTTTGACTAACGCCTGATCGCGCGGCGACAACTCACCGGCACCGATAGCGTTTTCCAGGCTGCGGGTGACGTTGGCATAGACGGCCTGAGCAGAATGGTCATCAGTACCTTCCAGTTCTGCGACGGCTAACGTCAGGTGGCCACGCAAATATCCACTGGCAAACAGCTCATCATCGCTTGCATGCTCTACCATGTCGTCGATTAATGCCAGAATGCGTGATTCAAACTCCGCGATCATCTTCTTTCCTCATTGTAACGTGGCACTGGCTTCAGTTGAGCGCTTCTGGCCACGGGAATTGTTCCGCCGTAAGTTCAGGCGTGTGATAATAATTCTGTAATGCTTTGATGAAGCGCGCCGGACGTTCGGGAATGCCCTCCTCCAGATACGTCATCACCTGTGCATGAACCCGACGCTGAAACACCACGCGGTCCGGTTCAAAATCGCCTTCCAGGTTGTCGCAACTGACGTTAAACGGATATCCCGCCGCCACGCAAAACAACCAGTCGAATGCCTGCGGTTTCACTTCCACATCTTCAAACTGCCCCTGTGTCACCGCATCGCGACCGTCCGGACAATACCAGTAGCCGAAATCCACCAGCTCGCGGCGCGCTTTTCCGGCAATGCACCAGTGCGAAATCTCATGCAATGCGCTGGCGTAAAAGCCATGCGCAAAAACAATCCGGTGATACGGGATCTCCGTATCAGCAGGAAGATAGATCGGTTCGTCGTCGCCTTTAATCAGACGGGTATTAAAATCATCGGCAAAGCAGCCGTTAAAAATCTCAATCAATTGTTCGTAGCGGTGCGTACTGTTCATTAATTCATCCCCAGCCAGTGGAGAATCTCCTGTCCATGGTTATCATAAAGAAGTTTCATGCTCATCACCGCCGAGACAATGACGATCATGGGCCGAATCAGCTTTTGTCCTTTGCTCAGTACCAGTCGGGAGCCCATCCGCGCCCCGAGAAATTGCCCGATCAGCATGACAAATCCGGTGGCCCAAATCACTTTCCCACCGATGACAAACAGCAGCAGGCCGCCAATATTGGAGGTGGCATTCAGCACCTTGGCGTGAGCCGTCGATTTAGCAAGGTTATAGCCGCACAGCATGACAAACGACAGCGCGTAAAATGAACCAGCCGCCGGGCCAAAAAAACCATCGTAGAAGCCTACGCAGCCACCGGCCACCAGGGCAAACGGCAGACCGTACAGGCGACGCTGTCTGTCTTCCTCGCCCACTTTCGGCATCAGCAAAAAGTAGAGACCAATGCAGATCACCAGAACAGGCAGGATCTGTCGCAACACGCCTGACTGCACATGCTGCACCAGCAGTGCGCCGCTCATCGAACCAATAAACGTCATCGCGATATTGAGTTTTTGCTCGGCGAGGTTCACCACTTTACGGCGAATAAAATAAATTGAAGATGAAATCGAACCGCCGCAGGCCTGCAGTTTATTGGTTGCCAGCGCCTGCGCGGGAGACATCCCTGCCGCCATCAGCGCGGGGATGGTCAACAGGCCGCCGCCGCCCGCCAGTGAGTCGATAAATCCAGCCAACATTGCCACAAAAAACAGCACCAGCAACAGCAGCGGAGAGACCATAAACAGGTCCGCAAAATTATCCATTAGAGTACATGCTCATCCAGAAGCGCCTGGCAGGAAGGCGGCAACGGAGGCGGTGTCTTCTTCTCAGGCTTTGTTGTTCCAGGTTTTGGCGGTTCAAACCAACTTTGTAGCTCAGCGCCGCAACCGTCGCCCGGAGGAGGCAAAGGTTGATCTTCGCACTCCAGGCTGTCGGCAGGGCAACGTAATCGGACATGCATATGCGCACGATGCTGGAACCAGGGTCGCACTTTACGTAACCAGTCGCGATCGGTACCGGCATCCAGGCAGAGCTGTTGTTTTATGGCAGGATTCACAAAAATACGCGTGACGTCGTTATCTTTCGCCGCCAGCTTAATCAGGCTGGAGATTTCCGGTTTCCAGAGCGAAGGCACAACATGTTTACCGTCACGGGCGACCAAATCCAGCGCCTGGGGACGCAACAGTTGCGCCTGAGTCCAGCGTGTTTTTGGCAACTGCAGGAAAATGTCTACATCCAGACCGGTCTGATGGCTGGCATGTCCGCCGTTAAATCGACCACCGGCGGGCATTCCCATATCGCCAATCAGCACCGTTCCCAACCCCAGATTGCTCACCTGCGTACTCAGTCGCTGGATAAACATCACCAGATCGGGATGGCCAAAATAGCGGCGCTGATCGGTGCGCATCACCTGATAGTGATCCGACTGCACGGGAAGCGTGTCCGCCCCCACAATGCAGCCGTTCGAGAAACCACCAATTGACTGTGCGCTGCCCGGCACGGGCTGGGTAATTTTCTGCCACGGCGTCGCCGCCAGACTGGCCGCGCTGGCAAACAGAGCCAGCAATGCTATCGCGGTTTTTTTCATCTCTTACCAGCGTGGAATATCCGTTTTGACATCCGCATTTTGCGCCCGTTGACGTAACAGGTGATCCATCAGCACGATCGCCAGCATCGCTTCCGCGATGGGTACCGCACGGATCCCCACGCACGGATCGTGACGACCTTTCGTGATCATCTCCACCTCTTCGCCAAAACGGTTAATTGTGCGACCCGGAACGGTAATACTGGACGTCGGTTTCAGCGCCATGTGGGCCACGATTTGCTGGCCGCTACTGATCCCGCCCAGAATACCGCCGGCGTGATTGCTCTGGAAGCCGTCTTTGGTGATTTCATCACGATTCTGACTGCCGCGTAGCGCCACGACCTCAAAGCCGTCACCAATTTCGACGCCTTTCACCGCATTGATGCTCATCAGCGCGTGGGCGATATCGGCATCAAGTCGGTCAAAGACGGGTTCACCCAGGCCTGCCGGCACACCGCTGGCGACCACGGTCACTTTCGCGCCAATGGAATCGCCCTCTTTTTTCAGCGCGCGCATCAGCTCGTCCAGCGCTTCAATTTTATCAGGGTCAGGACAGAAGAACGGGTTTTGCTCGACCTGCGACCAGTCTTTGATTGCCAGCGGAATGTCGCCCATCTGGGTCAAACAGCCCTGAATGGTTACGCCAAATTTTTCAGCGAGATATTTTTTAGCAATGGCACCTGCCGCCACGCGCATCGCGGTTTCTCGCGCGGAAGAACGCCCGCCGCCACGATAATCGCGCAGGCCATATTTCTGTTCGTAAGTGTAGTCTGCGTGTCCCGGACGAAACACGTCCTTAATAGCGCTGTAGTCCTGCGAGCGCTGATCGGTGTTTTCAATCAGCAAACCTATGCTGGTCCCCGTCGTTACGCCTTCAAACACGCCGGAGAGGATTTTCACCTGATCCGGTTCGCGACGCTGCGTCGTGTAACGCGACGTGCCAGGGCGACGTCTGTCGAGATCGTGCTGCAGGTCAGCTTCTGTCAGCGGAATGCCTGGCGGCACACCGTCGACGATACAACCGAGCGCCAGCCCGTGCGATTCGCCGAAGGTGGTTACACGAAAGAGTTGTCCAATTGTATTTCCTGCCATTGCGGTCTCGTTGTTGTCGTTGTGGTTTAATCTTTATAGAGGCTGAAGTGCTCGCGGGCAGCAATCAACTCGGCTTTGGTCAGCATAAAGACGCCATCGCCGCCATTGTCAAATTCCAGCCAGGTGAACGGCACATCCGGATATTGTTCCATCAGATGTACCATGCTGTTACCGACTTCACAAATCAGAATGCCGTTATCAGACAGGTAATCCGGCGCGTTGCCCAGAATGCGACGGGTGAGTTTCAGGCCGTCAGTGCCGGACGCCAGACCCAGTTCCGGCTCATGACGATATTCATTAGGCAGATCGGACATATCTTCCGCATCAACGTACGGCGGGTTGGTTACGATCAGATCGTACTGAACCTTCGGCAGGTCACGGAACAGATCGGAACGAATCGGCGTGACATGATGGATCAGACCGTGCTCTTCAATGTTGTGTTCGGTCACGGCCAGCGCGTCCGCCGAGATATCTACCGCATCCACTTCCGCTTCCGGGAAGGCATAGGCGCAGGCAATCGCAATACAGCCGCTACCGGTACACATATCAAGGATTAGCTGAGGCGGCTCACTGACCAGCCCCGCAAAGCGGTTGTTGATCAACTCACCAATTGGAGAACGCGGCACCAGCACGCGCTCATCAACATAAAACTCATGGCCGCAGAACCAGGCTTTGTTGGTCAGATAGGCCACCGGAATACGTTCGTTCACACGGCGGATTACGCGCTCAACAATACGGTGGCGTTCGCTGGAGGTCAGGCGCGCGGTACGCATATCTTCTGGAATATCCAGCGGCAAATACAGCGATGGCAACACCAGTTGCACGGCTTCATCCCACGGGTTATCGGTACCGTGACCGTACCAGATGTTCGCCGCGCTAAAACGGCTGACCGCCCAGCGCAACATGTCCTGAATGGTATGCAGATCACTCACTGCTTCATCAACGAAAATTTTATCCACCTGTTCCTCCAGGGCATGCTCGCATTAATTTCGGCGGCTAGTTTGCCATGAAGACGGCGATAAATCAGCAATCACGCAGGGGTTGCGGGTGAAAATTGCGTTTTGAGCATTCGCATCCGCATCGAGTCGGGTAAACTAACGGACAATAAAAAAAGATGAGATCACAGAATGAAAAAGAAAACATCGCTGAGCGAGGAGGACCAGGCGCTGTTCCGGCAGCTGATGACCGGCACCCGTCAGATTAAACAGGACACCATTGTTCATCGCCCGCTGCGTAAAAAGATCACCGAGGTGCCGGTTAAGCGGCTGCTTTCGGAGCAGGCCGATGCCAGCCATTATTTCTCTGATGAGTTTCAGCCGCTGCTGAATACGGAAGGCCCGGTCAAATATGTCCGTCCTGACGTGAGCCATTTCGAGCTGAAGAAAATGCGCCGTGGCGATTACTCTCCGGAGCTGTTTCTCGATTTACACGGTCTGACGCAGCTTCAGGCAAAGCAGGAACTGGGCGCGCTGATTGCCGCCTGCCGCCGGGAACATGTGTTTTGCGCCTGCGTGATGCACGGTCACGGCAAACATGTGCTGAAACAACAGACGCCGCTGTGGCTGGCGCAGCATCCGCACGTCATGGCCTTCCATCAGGCACCGAAAGAGTACGGCGGCGATGCCGCGCTGCTGGTGTTAATCGAAGTGGAAGAGTGGGCGCCGCCGGAACTGCCCTGAGCACAGAAACAACAAGAACCGCATCAGCGGCTCTTTAGCGTACTGATAAACCTGATTCCGGCCCCCCGACAAGCAGAGAGCACCTCATTAAAAAACCAGGAAATCAATTTATTGATTTTCGGCTGATAACCACAAAGAAGGAAAAACCACGTTTTTTCTTCTTTGTCAGCAGTCTGAAGAGCCGCATCAGCGGTTCTTTACAGAGAATACAGCGGTTAAATCGCTTTCGCCATTTTGAGGTTGCACGGGCTCATCTGCCAGTTGAACACCCCTTTTCCGCTTTCATCCAGCGTCACACTGGCAATCGCGGAGGTAGTAAACATCGGCGGCGTTTCGCCTGGACACAGCTCGGACACCAGATAACCCACTAACGGAAGGTGGGAGATTACCAGCGCGGTGGCTACGCCTTCATTGGCCAGAGCCTGCAAATAGGCGCTGACCAGACCGACATCGCCGCAGGGAGTCAACTCCGGCAAAACATCCACGTCGCGTGGCAGGTTCATGCATCCCCCTACCACATCCAACGTTTGTTCGGCTCGCAGGAACGGGCTCACCAGAACACGTTCGATATCCACTTTTTGACCTTTCAGCCAGTTCGCCATAAGGCGTGATTCGTCACAACCGCAGGGGGTTAAGGGACGAACCGAATCACTGGCGGCATCGAGGGCCGCGTCGCCGTGACGCATGATAAAAACTTGCATATTGCACCGCTTTTGTTAACCAGAATCACACGCACCCCAGCCAAAACCCCTCAGGGTTGCTGTAATGCAGTGGCCGGCATTGTGCCTTATCCGTTCACTGAATGAAACGCTGTGTTTTACCTCAATGGCGTAAGTATAGTCAATCTGTGTTTACAATTTAACCAACCCACAGCCATTCAGTGCGGATATACCTTACATTTGACCTTGTTCTTTCAGGTCAGTTTCATCTGCTTTCCAGAAACTTTCACCCCGCTCCGCCATCTGTAACAACGTATCGCACGGCGTGAACCGCGGACCATACAGCGAAGCCAGACGTTGCAATACCGCAACCACTTCACCCGCCCCGAGAGAATCCATATAACGGAACGGGCCACCGAGAAACGGAGGAAAACCAATACCAAACACTGCGCCAATGTCACCATCGCGCGCGCTACGGATCACCTGCTCATCGAAGCAGCGCGCCGCCTCATTGAGCATTAACATGACGCAGCGTTCCGCAATCTGCGAAGCGGAGAGCCGGCTCTGCCCCTGAGCGCCTATAAGCGTATAAATTGTAGGGTCGACCTGTTTTTTGCTTTTACGCCCTTTCGCCCCATAAAGATAGAAACCCCGACCATTTTTTCTACCTTTGCGATCGTCATTCAAAATTGATGAAACAACATTTGCAGGGGCGCTAAAACGCTCGCCATAAGCGGCTTCCAGTATCGGTATAATTTTAGTGCCTGTGTCGATTCCGACCTCATCCAAAAGTTGGATTGGCCCAACCGGAAAACCAAACTTTACCAGTGCGCTGTCGATCTGCTCGACCCGCTCACCTTCGGTCAGCAGGCGAATCGCTTCATTGATATACGGCGCAAGAATGCGGTTTACGTAGAACCCAGCCTTATCACGCACCACAATTGGCGTTTTGCCCTGTTTTTTCGCCAGCTTAACCGTAGTGGCGATGGTTTTCCCCGACGTCATAGCATGCGGAATCACCTCCACCAGCGGCATTTTTTCTACCGGGCTAAAGAAGTGCAGACCAATCACCTGCTCAGGCCTGGCCGCTTTGGCCGCAATATCGCTAATCGGTAAAGATGACGTGTTGGAGGCAAAAATGGTGTGGGATGCGCAATTCTGCTCAACTTCCGCCACCATCTGTTGTTTTAACGACAGATCTTCAAATACCGCTTCAATCACCAGGTCGCGATGGGAAAAGCCGCGATAGTCGGTCGAACCCGATATTAGCGCCAGCTGTTTGTCACGTTCACTGGCTTTGATATGCCGACGACGTACCTTCGTTTCAAGCTGATCCCAGCTGTATTTCAGCGCGTGATTGATTCCTTTGGTATTTATGTCTTTGATACGAACTGGCAAGCCACCTTTACAGGCTGTGACGTACGCAATACCGCCTCCCATCAGTCCACCACCTAAAACGCCGACGCTGTTAAGCGGCCCTGGCGGCACCTCGCTGCCCGGATCCTTTTTCACGTCCGTACTGGCAAAAAAGATATTGCGTAACGCCTGCGATTGCGGCGTCATCGCCAGCTCGCCAAACGCGCGCGCCTCCGCGTCATAGCCGCTGCTACTCCCCTGTGCCAGTCCGGTTTCAATCACCTGTAAAATACGTTCTGTCGCCGGGTAATTTCCCTGGGTTTTCTGTTCTGTTTTCTTGCTGACCATGCGGAACAGCAACGCCCGTCCGAGCGGGCCCGCCAGAATACGTTCACGAACCGGTAAAGCGCGGTGAACGGGACGATCTTTTTTCGCCCATTCCACGGCAGCATCCAGCAGGATCGTCTGCGGGACTACCTCATCCACCAGCCCCGCTTTCAGCGCCTGCTTCGCGCGAAGTTGCTTACCAGTGAGGATCATATCCAGCGCCGTACTAACACCCACCCGTCGGGGTAGCCGTTGGGTACCGCCCGACCCCGGCAGCAGCCCGAGTTGCACTTCCGGTAAACCGAGTACGGTTTTTGCATCGTCCGTGCAAACGCGAGTATGACAGGCCAGCGCCAGTTCAAGTCCGCCACCCAGGCAAGCGCCGTGAATGGCGGCCACCACCGGAATCGGCAGCGCGTTAATCTCGGCCATCAGTTGCTGCCCCTGTCGCGCCAGCGTTTCTGCTTCCTGGGCGCTTTTGCAGCGGCCAATCATATTGATATCCGCCCCGGCAATAAAATTGTCCGCTTTTGCAGAAATAATGACGACGCCGCGAATCGCCTTGTTCTCGCGAATCTGTTTAAGAATGATGCGTACCTGCGAGGCAAACTCCGCCTTAAGGGTATTCATCTTTTCTCCGGGGACATCAACAGAGATGACCGCGACGTTGTCCAGACGCACGTTAAGCGTAAAAGCCGATGTCATTTCCATTATTCCGCCTCCAGAACCATTGCCGCACCCAGCCCACCCGCTGCGCAGGCGGTGACCAGGCCAAAGCCGCCACCACGACGACGTAATTCGTGCAGCGTTTGCGTGATCATCCTCGCGCCCGTCGCGGCAAATGGATGTCCAAAGGCAATTGAACCGCCAAGTACGTTAAATTTGCTGTCATCCACTTCGCCAGTGGCATGGCTTCGACCGAGCACGTCGCGGGCAAAACGCTCACTGCCAAGTAACTGGAGATTGGCAAGCGTCTGCGCGGCAAAGGCTTCGTGCATATCGAAAAGCGTCAGATCGGCCATTGTGATGCCCGCACGTTCCAGCGCCAGCGGCGTAGACCAGGCCGGACCCAGCAGCATATCCTGCCAGACATCGATCGCGGTAAACGCGTAGCTGCGCAGATAGCCGAGCGGAACCAGCCCCAACTCTTTCGCTCGAGATTCCGTCATCAGGATGACTGCCGCCGCGCCATCGGTCAGCGGAGTGCTGTTTGCCGCCGTAACGCTGCCATGCTTGCGGTCAAATGCCGGACGCAGTCTGGCGTAATCTGCCAGCGTGGAGTTGCCGCGAATATTGTTATCTTCAGACAGGGGCTCTTTAAAAGGCGGTGTGTAAGTGGTCATGACTTCATCGGCGAGCTTACCTTCTGCCCACGCCAGGGCGGCCCGCTGATGAGAACGATGCGCCAGGGCATCCTGTTGTTCACGGGTAATCCCGTAGGTTTTCGCCATCTGCTCAGCGGTATCGCCCATTCGCAGACCGGTTGAGTATTCCGCCACAGCAGGCGGGACGGGCATCAGATCGCGCAAGCGCAGACGGGAAAAGAGTTTCAGACGCTGCCCCATCGTGCGGGCTTTGTTGACATCGACCAGCACCCGCGCCAGTTTTTTGCTGACGCCAATGGGCAGCACCGAAGATGAATCAGCCCCACCGGCGATACCCGCACGAATGGTGCCGGTCATCAGGCTTTCTGCGACGTTAGCCACTGCCTGAAAACTGGTTGCACAGGCACGACTGACGCTGTAGGCATCGGTATGCACATTCATCCCCGTCCCGAGCACAATTTCACGCGCGATGTTCGGCGCTTCCGGCATCTGTACCACCTGGCCAAAAACCAGTTGTTCAATCACATCAGCAGGGATTTCACTGCGTGCAAGCAGTTCGCCAACCACCATTTTGCCGAGATCGACGGCGGGAATGCCATGATATGCGGTCGCCTGACGGGCAAAAGGCGTACGTAATCCGCTCACGATGGCGATGCGATCGCCCTGACGGGTGACCAGCGGTAATGCCTGACTCATAACACTCCCCTGTAAAAAATAAATAAGTGGTCTGACCTGATCATAGTCTTAACCAATTTTTTACATTTAGCCAAGCGGAGCGCAAAGAAAGTGAGAGCTACGACACAGTGAATAATCACTGCCTGAAACGAAAATGCCCCGGGGAAAACTCACCGGGGCATCAGAAACAACGAGGCGGGATTAACGCAGACCCAGCTGGAAAATCAGGGTTTCGGCTTCGCAGGCGAAGACAAAATCGATATCCAGACGCACGCCGTCAGACTCTTCGGTGAAGGTCGAGGTGATTTTGCACGGTTCAGATTCCACGCTACGGGCTTTTTCGGTCAGCGCCGCCAGCGTCTCTTCAGCTTCTGCGCGGTTAGCGAACACGCGGCTGTATGATGCGGTGCAATCGGAGTTGTCCATGATGGTACCAACATCCATACAGCAGCAAACCGGGGTTTCATCAGCACTGCATTTACTCATTGTAGATTTCCTCTGTATTTCGCACCCAGGGTGCCAGATAAACGATGGGGATATTTTACGCCCCCCACATTCACCTCTCCAGTTGTTAATTGTGCGAAATGCGATAAGTGACCGAAATCACAATTAAAAATGATCTAAAACAAATTTCACCTAAAAGGGTGAGTACGCAAACCGTCAATTTTGCCAGCTGGATCGCGTTTTTAAGATCACAATTGAAAAAAGTTATAAACATACTTGCAACATTTCAGCTGGTCAGACCTATACTCACGCCACTGGTCTGATTTCTATGTTGTACCACAGACCCTACACTTCGCGCTCCTGTTACACCATGTAACATAGTTTGTATAAAAATAAATCAATTGAGGTTATGGTCATGAGCCAGAAAACCCTGTTAACAAAGTCTGCTCTCGCAGTCGCAGTGGCAATTATCTCCACCCAGGCCTGGTCTGCAGGCTTTCAGTTAAACGAATTTTCTTCCTCTGGCCTCGGCCGGGCCTATTCGGGTGAAGGCGCTATCGCAGACGATGCAGGTAACGTCAGCCGTAACCCAGCGCTGATCACAATGTTCGATCGCCCGACGTTCTCTGCGGGTGCGGTCTATATCGATCCGGACGTCAACATCAGCGGACGCTCTCCGTCTGGCCGTAGCCTTGATGCCGATAACATCGCGCCAACGGCGTGGGTGCCAAACGCACACTTTGTTGCGCCAATTAACGATCAGTTCGGTTGGGGGGCATCAATTACCTCTAACTACGGTCTGGCAACAGAGTTCAACGATACCTACGCAGGCGGTTCTGTTGGCGGTACCACCGACCTCGAAACCATGAACCTCAACTTAAGCGGCGCCTATCGCTTAGACGACGCCTGGAGCTTCGGTCTTGGTCTGAACGCCGTTTATGCGCGTGCGAAAATCGAACGCTTCGCCGGTGACCTGGGGCAACTGGTCGCCGGTCAGGTGATGAACTCTCCTGCCGGACAAACGCCGCAGGGTCAGCAACTGGCTGCCACCGCAAATGGCATCCCAAGCGATACCAAAATTGCTCATCTGAATGGTAACCAATGGGGCTTCGGCTGGAACGCCGGGATCCTGTATGAACTGGATAAAAACAACCGCTACGCGTTGACCTACCGTTCTGAAGTCAAAATTGACTTTAAAGGTAATTACAGCAGCGATCTGCCTCCGGCGATCAACAACTACAACCTGGGTATCCCGACCGCTACCGGCGGCGCCACTCAGTCAGGTTACCTGACGCTTAACCTGCCAGAAATGTGGGAAGTGTCCGGTTATAACCGCGTAGCGCCGCAGTGGGCTATCCACTACAGCCTGGCCTATACCAGCTGGAGTCAGTTCCAGGAGCTGAAAGCGAAATCCACCAGTGGTGATACGCTGTTCCAGAAACATGAAGGCTTTAAAGACGCTTACCGCATCGCACTGGGAACCACCTACTACTACGATGATAACTGGACGTTCCGTACCGGTATCGCCTTCGATGATAGCCCGGTTCCATCACAAAACCGCTCTATCTCGATTCCGGATCAAGACCGCTTCTGGCTGAGCGCCGGTACCACCTACGCCTTCAATAAAGATGCGTCTGTGGACGTTGGTGTCTCTTACATGCACGGTCAGAGCGTTAAGATTAACGAAGGTCCGTACCAGTTCGAGTCTGAAGGTAAAGCCTGGCTGTTCGGTACCAACTTCAACTACGCATTCTGATTTCTTGCAGATGTAAAAAAGGTGAGCTTTTTAGCTCACCTTTTTATTTGCTCAATCTGGCTTACTCGGAATCGATCTCTTTGAGTTCATCCTGAATCGCCTGCGCGTTCGGGTTTTCCTGCGGCTTGAGCTTGCCGCCATCAGCGATAAAATCATGACGCTGGAAGTAAGCTTCACGAACCATAATGTAGGGATCGGAAGACTGACGCAGCAGACCATCGGAATCCAGCAACTGGGCACGGGTTTCAATCCCTTCAACCGTCCATTTACCGATAGACATCGGCCAGGTCAGCCAGGAGAGCACCGGATATAACGTATCCGCCATATCGCCGCCATCATCACGGATCGTCCAGCTACCATAGAACGGTAAGTGCACGTAAGGACCGTAACCTACGCCATAGTGACCTAAAGTGCTGCCGAAGCGATGCGGTTCAACACGCTGCAGTTTCGGGTTCGCCATACCGGCGACGTCAATAAAGCCCCCCATCCCCAGGATCGTGTTGAGGAAGAAGCGGGTGAAATGCACCATCCCCTGATACGGATCGCCCTGCAGGAAATAGTTCACCATCACCGCCGGCTCTTCCAGGTTGCCAGTGAAGTTGCTCAGACCATTACGGGCAGGCTGCGGAACATAATCACGCCATGCGACGGCCACCGGTCGAACGATATACGGATCCAACACATTAAAGTTGAAGTTGTACATGGTGCGGTTGAACCCTTCAAGCGGGTCTGAACGCCCCTGCTGTTCTGTGCCGGAACTCGCACACCCCACCAGCAGTGTGGTTCCCAGCGCAAGCGCCGACAGGCGAAGCTTCATAAATGTCTCCCTGTTAATTATGGCTATCGCTGATTGCCATCCATGACGGAACGCTATCGTATCCGCCTGTAAAGGTGTGAGCGATTGTAACAGTACGTCAAACGATGTCTATATCACCGAACTTGTTGATTTGATCATAGCCTGGTCACACCAGAATCGTCGCGCTTCTATTTTAGCGGGATGAAGAAAAACAAACGTTACCATTTTTGCGTTTTCAGAACATGTCCTGACGGGGGCAGGCTAAAAACCGCTACGCTTTAACGTGTCAGTGCTCATACCGGAGACGAATGATGGTCGATCATGAAAACGACAAATTAGATAAACATAGCGACGAACTTGCCGTCGAAAGTGAAGAAAAACAGGATGGGAAGAAGATAGAACTGGATGAGGATCGCCTCCCCTCGCGGGCGATGGCGATTCATGAGCATATTCGTCAGGACGGGGAGAAAGAGCTGGAACGGGACGCGATGGCATTGCTGTGGTCTGCCATCGCCGCCGGGCTTTCGATGGGGGCTTCGCTGCTGGCAAAAGGGATCTTCCACGTTGAACTGGAGGGGGTACCCGGCAGTTTCTTGCTGGAGAATCTCGGCTATACCTTTGGCTTTATCATCGTCATCATGGCTCGTCAGCAGTTGTTCACTGAAAACACCGTCACCGCCGTGCTGCCCGTCATGCAGAATCCGACGCTCAGTAACGCGGGCCTGTTGATGCGACTGTGGGGTATCGTACTGCTGGGGAACGTGCTGGGCACCGGCGTCGCGGCGTGGGCCTTTGAATACATGCCCATTTTCAACGAAGAGACCCGCGATGCGTTCGTGAAGATCGGCATGGACGTGATGAAAAATTCACCTACGGAGATGTTTGCCAATGCCATTATTTCCGGCTGGCTGATTGCCACCATGGTCTGGATGTTCCCGGCGGCGGGTGCAGCGAAAATTGTGGTGATCATCCTGATGACGTGGCTGATTGCGTTGGGCGATACCACCCACATCGTCGTCGGGTCGGTCGAAATTCTCTATCTGGTATTTAACGGCACGCTGCACTGGAGCGACTTCCTCTGGCCGTTTGCCTTACCCACGCTTGCCGGAAACATT
The DNA here is from genome assembly GCF_013890155.1 of Citrobacter sp. RHB20-C16. Classification (NCBI taxonomy): domain Bacteria; kingdom Pseudomonadati; phylum Pseudomonadota; class Gammaproteobacteria; order Enterobacterales; family Enterobacteriaceae; genus Citrobacter; species Citrobacter sp. RHB20-C16. The sequence goes on from NZ_CP057630.1 coordinate 3,350,947, forward strand.
TGCGGCGGCACCTTTATCTTTGCCCTGATGAGCCACGCGCAGATCCGCAACGATATGAGCAACGCCCGCAAAGAAGAAGCCAGAATCGCGGCGCAAAAAAGAGACAATGCGCAGAAAAAGGAGGAAAAACAGTCCTGAATGGCGACGGTTTGAACAGTCAGGCGGTCACTCTCTTACCGGGGCAAACAAAAACCGGTATACTCGTGCCGCCTCGTCCCCTTAGTTAAATGGATATAACGAGCCCCTCCTAAGGGCTAGTTGCAGGTTCGATTCCTGCAGGGGACACCATCCGGCCCACCGTGGCGAGCCGGAAAACGTCCAGGCGTTAAAGGGTGACCGAATGCGCTTTTTCGCCGGGTTTGAATACTACCTCTCCGAGGCTGATACACGCGACCGGGCAAACATGGCCGCACAGCAGGCAGCCGACGCATTTTTCGGTATTGCAGTGCGGGGTCCGCGTCTGTTCGTTCCACTCCATCGCCTGATGACCACCGTCGAAGCAAGAAATGTAGCAACGACCGCAGCCGACGCATTTTTCCTGATTAATATGCGGGTAAACGATATAACTGCGGTCGAGATCTTCTGCCGGAACGATATTGGCATTTGCCAGCCCCACCATCTCATCCAGCGAGTCGAAACCCTGATCGTTAAGATAGTGCGACAAGCCGCTGATCATATCTTCAACAATGCGATAACCGTACTGCATGATGCCGGTTGTCACCTGAAGTGTTGCGGCGCCCAGCAGCAAGAACTCGGCAGCATCTTCCCAGGTTTCAATTCCACCGATACCGCTAATCGGAAAATCTTTCAGCTCAGGATGGATGCGTAGCTGCTGAATGAAGCGCAGGGCAATCGGTTTCACCGCTTTACCTGAATAGCCCGAAATACTGGATTTGCCATTGACGACTGGCAGACCCAATTTACGCTTGAGGTCAATATTGGTAATTGACTTGACGGTGTTGATGGCGGCAATACCATCGGCACCACCGCGTTTCGCCGCCAGCGCAACCTCGCACATATCGCCGATATTGGGCGTCATTTTAGCGAGCATCGGCAGAGAAGAGCCGCGTTTCACCGCCTGGCAATATTTCTCCACCAGTTCAGGACTTTGCCCCACATCGCTCCCCATGGCGTGAGAGGTCATCTGCGGACAGGAGAAGTTGCATTCAATCATATCCGCGCCAGCCTCTTCGACCAGATGCGCCAGATCCTGCCACTGCTGCTCATTTTCCCCCATGATCGAGGCGATCAGCACCTTATCCGGGTAATCTTGTTTGAGCCGACGAATCACCGCAAGATTTTCTGCCAGCGGGTGCTCAGCAATCTGCTCCATGTTTTTAAAGCCGATAAACCCGGTGTCTTCTTTAATCAGATGGTCGAAGCGGGGAGAAACTTCGTTGGCGATAAAGAAACCGATGGTTTTAAAAACGATGCCGCCCCAGCCGCTATCGTAGGCTTTAGCGCACATCTCATAGCAATTGCCGACCGGGGAAGAAGAGAGGCAGAACGGATTGGGAAACTTCACGCCGCAGAAGGTAATAGAGAGATCTTTGGTTAGCATGATGATGCCTCCTCTAAATAGTGATGAATGGCTTGAGCGGCTTCTTTCCCGGTTTTAACGGCATACACCACGGTTTTATCTCCCTGGACGATATCGCCAGCGGCGAACAGTCCCGGAACTGCAGTCTGGTAATGTTGAGTGTCGACGGTATTGCGTTGTACCCGAATGCCGGAGAAGGCTTCCAGCCCGGCATGCTGACCGACGGCGAGGATAATTTTTTCTGCGGTCAGAGATAGCTCGCCAGGCAGGCGCACGTGCCTGAAGGTGACCTTATTTCCGTCAACTGCCGTTGGCGTAAAGCCATCAATGATAGAGACGCCCAGCGCCTGGGTGGTGGTGAACTCTTTTTCACTGGCCGGGAACTCCGCAAGCTCTTCACGCGCCACGCAGGTAACCGATTCACAGCCGAGAATTTTGAGCGTACTGGCCACGTCCATGGCGACATCGCCGCCGCCAATCACCAGCGCGCTTTGCGGCACGGATATGCCACCCGCCTTGCCACGCGCGCGTTTTAAAAAGTCGACGGCGATTTCTGCCGTCCCCGCGTCATTAAACAACGGCAGCGACATGCCTTTTGACAGGCCGACCGTCAGCAGGACAGCGCGATATTCAGCTTTGAGCGCCTCCAGCGTGACGGTGTTGCCAATCTCGCAGCCACAGCGGATTGTCACCCCCATTTCCGTAATACGCGCAATTTCAGCGTCCAGCACCGATTGCGGCAGACGGAATTCAGGAATGCCGTGGCGCAACCAACCGCCGGGTTGGGCCGTTTTTTCGAACACAGTGACGTCATAGCCCAGATTGCACAACGTGACACTGGCCTGCAACCCGGCTGGGCCCGCCCCCACGATGGCGACGTTGCCCTTATCTTTACGGCCTGGCTGATAAATCTGCATCTGCGTTTGTCGTTCAAAGTCGGTGACAAACCGTTGCAAACGGGCAATATCGATAGGTTTATCAATTCCGGAACGGGAACAGCCGTGCTGGCAGAGTTTTTCCGTGGGACATACCCGGGCGCAGACGGCGCCAAGCGCGTTATTTTCTCTAATGGTTTCGGCCGCGCCCTTAAAGTTACGGAAATAAACAGAGCGGATAAATTTCCCCGGGTCTGTTTCCGCCGGACAGGATCGGCTGCACGGTGCGTCGTGACACAGCAAACAGCGGGAAGCTTCTTTGATAGCCAACAAGGGCGTGAAGCCAGGAATCAGTTCATCAAGGTAGTCTCGTTGCGACATATGCCATTCCTTAATAATAAGTTTACGTAAGGCAAACTGAGTACAAATAGCTACTTATGAGGCTAGGCTTATGACTGAATGGATGTTGTGAAAGCATTCACAGATAACCAGATAAAAAGTATGGAATTACAGCGACCGCAAGAATAGATAAGATGCGAATAGAAACTATTTTTGTAATAAGAACGCATTAATTGTGTTATGCAAAAAAAGACGGTTGCGAAAAAACGCGCAGCCGTTTGGCACGGCGTCAGTCGTTCCGGGAATACTGATGTTTTTATTCGGCGGCATCGCACAGGGGATCGGCGCGTTTATGCAGAAATCTCTTTTCAAATAAATAATGAGTCACCAAACCTTACGTAAATAACGCTTTTTTGTGTGGCAGTAAATTCTGTTATTGTTCCTTGCCAGCGGAATAACGGCGGTGTAATAATTCATAAAAATACGCCACGGAATAAATAACTTATGGATGATATTATTCAACTTGAATCCTATATGCGCCACGCCATTCGTGAAGCAGAAGAAAGTCTGCGTGAAGGAAATAAAGGTTTTGGCGCAGTCATCATCAAGGATGGGGAAATCATTGCCTCTGCGCATGATGGTGAGGAAACAGAATCAGACCCGACATCGCACGCGGAAATTAATGCCATTAAACTCGCCGGGAAAAAGATCGGCAAAGATTTATCCGGTTGTCTTCTTCTCTCAACCAGTGAACCTTGTCCGATGTGTGCCTTCGCCATTGCGTGGTCAGGTATCAAAGAGATAGCCTTTGGATACTCTATTCAGGATGCGCTGGCCCAGGGGCGGCGGCGGATTTTATTCCTCTGTACTGAAGCGTTTGATAAAGCAGGAATGGATATTACCGTACATAAAGGTATTCTTCAGCGAGAATGCGCAACTCTTTATCGCGCGGATGTTCGAAATGAAATCAATAGACTACGTTCGGCGACCGATGACGATCTTAGGGCGCTGAATGCCGATTCCATTGCGCGTCGAACGGCCTGGTTCTGTGAGAATAGCGCGATACTGCGTGCTGAACACAGCAATCTGTTAGAAGCGGCCCATCGCTTGCTGGTAAGTCGATTTCACACCACAGTTGATGAAATGCCTGTGGTGGCGAGAAGTGAAAAACAGATCACGTTCCATTCCATGAATTTCTGTCCAACGCTGGAGGCGTGCAAAATATTACGTCTGGATACACGGCACGTGTGTAAACTCCTGAATGAAGATTCCACAAACAGGCTGGTCAAAAATATTGACCGCAGACTTCGCTTCTCGCGGAATTACGCGAATCTGCGTCCCTATACGCCTTTTTGCGAAGAATTTATCTCACTTGAAGATTGATATTTCAGGAGAAATTGTCCGTAAAATAAAAAACCTCATCACGGAAACGCGATATCCCTCGCAGGATTGACTCGTTGGACGGTGACGCCCGCCATACTGGCGGGCGTCGTCTGGTTTAGCGTTTCACTCCGATGTATATTTTTCGGGTTGCGTAGAACGCGTCGGGACTCATCCAAAACTCATGAGTCGTCTCATGAATTTTGCGATTTTTTAGCTCACGCAGCGTAATGCCGCGAATCTTCCCTTCTGCAATCCGTCGCGCGACCTCCCCCGTACTGAGTCGTAACTGCTTTTTCATCACCGACAACAGACTGACCTGAAAGGCGGTCGTTAAGCGGATAGTGACCTTCACCTGTTGATGCCGGGCAAGCGCCATCCGCCACTGTTCGCGAACAGCAAACTCCGGGCTACCGGAAAGCTCAGCATTATTTCGCTTCAAAACCTGGCGATCGTGAGCGAAAAGCAGGATCGCGCTTGCGTCATTGCCAACGATCCGCGCAAAAAGATCGCGGTCAATACGGCTGACAGGGAGTCGAGAGAACAGATTGATATTCCAGGTATAATCGCAATGAAGGCACTTATAGATGCTCCAGACATCAAGCAGCTTCTTTTGCGAATTCATTCTGAAAGCCCCGGAAGGGATGAAATCGCGTTTGATATTGCAGGCAGGACAGCGCTTCGCAATGCGCTGATATCCCACGGGACTGACAGTCCATGTGACGTGCATGTTGACCCTTTTTTAACCCATACAAAAACGGATTCGTCCTGGACGAACCATGAATTTTGCTATGCGAAAAATATTTGAAGATATTTTTCAGTGGGTTAAGAAAAGATTTCCAGCACAACAATCCCTTGAGTTACCGATAGGCCAGCAAGACTAACAGACCCCTGGCCTCTCAATACATAAATCAAATCAATATTTGTGACACTACTATCAGGGTTATTTGATCTGGCATCGGATTCTTCTCGAAAAATAACCGTATATTCATTCATCAACCACAGGATACAAGGAGCGTGAAATGTCACAGCAAGAACAGTTTTGCCATGCCTGCGGAATGCCACTTTCCGCACCCGATGCCAAAGGGGCGAGCGATAAATACTGTGCCTATTGCAGCGATGCCGAAGGCAATCTGAAGCCCTGGGATGACGCCGTTTCCGGTCTGGCAGGATTTCTGGATTCCTGGCAAAAAGTGGGCCCTGAGGAGTCACGTAAGCGCGCAATCCGTTACCTGACATCCATGCCTGCCTGGGCACACAAAGCAGACGACTAAACCGCCGATGCCAACCCAACGGTCAGATGCCGTCGTGATCCTGCATGAAATCTACGGCATCAATGCGCATATACATCGCACCAGGGAAATGTGGCGGGCGCGTGGTTTCGACGTCTACGTTCCCGCACTTTTTCCGCATGACGCGCCGTACAGCTATGCTCAGCAGGATGAGGCGTATCGCTATTTTTCAATCCACGTTGGTTTTGATCCACAACCCATCTTAACGTTGCTTACCACACTGCGTGCGCAACATCGCAAATTGATTGTCATCGGCTACAGCACCGGGGCAACGCTCGCATGGCGGGTCGCAGGAAGCGGCTTGTGTGACGGGGTTATTTGTCATTATGGCTCTCGCATTCGCCAGTACAGCGATGAGTTACCGCACTGCCCTGCGCTGATGATCATGGCTCGCCATGAGCCGTCATTCGACCCTACGGCGCTACAACAGAAGCTGGAAACATTGCCCCTGGTGCAATGTCATATGTACGATGCACAGCACGGCTTTTGTGACGCAGACAGCCCCGGATACCTTGCGTGGCAGGCGCGCCATGCTGTCGCTGATGCCATCGCATTTGTTGACGCGGTCTGCGGATAGTCGACATCCTGCCTTTATAGCCAGCGGCGAACCTGTTTAGTGTAGTGCTCCCACTGTGCACCAAAACGCTTATGTAACTCGAACTCTTCAAAATCGATATGCAACCGGGCCACCGCCAGCATAAAGAGCGGCACGGCAATCATGCCAGGCAGACTGCCCATCCAGAGCGCAACGGCAAATTGCACACCGATCAGTCCAAGATAAATAGGATTTCGACTCCAGGCATAACATCCGTGCGTAACCAGCGTCGTTGTTTTATCCGCCTGTAGTGGATTGAGGGTAGTGCGACTCACATGCATGTGCCACGCGGTCGTCAGAATGATGCCAAGACTGACTGCAGCAATCGCCAGACTCAGCACCTGGGTGACCAGGCCAAAGGTAAAACGCGGATTTGCGGTCAAACAATCCCCGACCACAAAGATTAACAAAATGACCGGCGGCGGAAACCGACTTCTGAGCTTTGCGAGACGCACATTGATCTGTTTCATTTCTCTCCTTCTGCATCGCGACTAGTTTGAGACTTTACAGTTCCCTTCGAATAGTGCCTGATAAATTATCACTAAACGATGCTCAATACGGTCCGGTAATTCCTCTCTTTTCAAAAAGGCGATAATGATGGCCGGTTGGTTTGAATTGAGTAAGAGTACAAACGATCAATTCCGTTTTGTATTGAAAGCAGGTAATCATCAGATTATTGGCGTCAGCCAGATGTATGCCTCCGTGCAATCGCGTGATGCGGGCATCGCGCCAGTAAAAACAAACGGCAGTAGCAAAACGATAAAAGAGCAGATCGGATTTTGACGTAATTGGCCAGATCGGGAAATACCGATCTGGCCTCTAATATCAAAGAACCTTACTTAAAAATTCAGCCGTTCGCGGATTCGCTGGCGATGTAAAAAGCACGTCAGGCGATCCCTCTTCCTGGATAATACCGTGATCGATGAAGATGACCCGATCAGCCACTTCACGGGCGAACCCCATTTCGTGAGTGACAATCGCCATGGTCATGCCTTCATTGGCCAGATTCTTCATAACCTCCAGCACATCCCCCACTAACTCTGGATCCAGCGCCGAGGTTGGCTCATCGAACAACATGATCGAGGGGTTCATTGCCAGCGCGCGGGCAATCGCCACACGTTGCTGTTGACCGCCCGACAGGCGTGAAGGCCAGGCGTCGCGTTTATCGCTTAATCCGACCTTTTCCAGCAACATTTCTGCCCGGCTGGTCGCATCTCGACGCGAGAGCCCCAACAACATTTGCGGTGCCATCATCAGGTTGTCCAGCACCGTCATGTGCGGAAACAGATTAAAACGCTGGAACACCATCCCCACGCTTTCGCGCATTTTATTGAGATCGGTTTTGCGATCGTGAACGGCAAAACCATTCACCATCACTTCGCCTTCGGTGACTGTCTCAAGCGCATTCATACAGCGTAAAAAGGTGCTTTTCCCGGACCCTGACGGGCCAATGATGCACACCACTTCCTGCGGTTTGATATCACAGTCAATCCCGCGCAGAACGTGGTTGTCACCAAAATGTTTATGTAAATTTTTAATGTGGATCACTTTTACCAAACCTTTTTTCCAGACGGTTAACCAGCTGCGCCAGCAGGAAGGTGAGTACCCAGTACACCAGTGAAATGGTCAGGTAGGGTTCCCAGTAGGTGGCGTAAGCGCCTGAAACCGTACGCGCCGCGTAGGCCAAATCGGCAAGACCGATCGCCGAGGCGAGTGAGGAATCTTTGACAATCGCAATGGCGTTATTGCCCAGCGGTGGAAGAATACGGCGAAAAGCCTGAGGCAGAATGACTTTGCGCATGGTTTTCCACCACGGCATCCCCAGCGCTCGCGAGGCCTCCATCTGACCGGGGTCAATCGACTGGATCCCCGCGCGGAAGATCTCAGAAACATAAGCCCCGGCATTCAGCGTGATCGCCACAATACAGGATAAGAAAGCCCCGTAGCCCGAGCGCAATTCGCGGGCAAAATCGGCGCTCATCAGCCCGCTGGTGACCAGAATTCCGTCACGGGGATTGATGAACAGCGGTACCAGCGCAAAATGGACGACCATGATCTGAACAAACAGTGGCGTTCCGCGAAAGGCGCTGACGTAGAAACGAACGGGATATTGAACAAAATAGCGGAGTGCGTATTTCCAGAAACCGTGCTCGGCTTTCGCCATGCGGCCCAGCCCCAGCGTCAGCCCCCAGAGTGTGCCAAGACAGACACAGATGATGGTGCATTTTATGGTCATCCACGCGCCTTCCATAAATAATGGCGCATACTCCTGGATGATTTCCCAACGAAATCCCGTCATGGTTTTCCCCTGCAAAAAAGCTGACACAGACCGCGTGTCAGCCTAAAAAATAAATTAATAATGCAAATTACTCTGACGGAAGCGTCGGGACTTCACTGTCAAACCAGGTTTTATAAATTTTATCGTAGGTACCGTCAGCGATGATTTTCTTCAATCCCGCGTTAATCTTTTGCTGTAATTCGGTATTCCCTTTGGCGACCGCAATACCAAAATACTGGCGCTCAAACTTGGCATCCGGCACAAGCTTGAACTGTTTTTCCGGATGCTGCTTGATGTAGTATTTCACCACGCCAACATCGCCAACCGCCGCGCTGACGCCATCTTCAAACAATTCCTGCAGCATTAACGGCGTGTTGTCGAAACGCTTAATTGCGGTGCTGTTTTTCCCGAGAACGCCAGAAACCACAATGTCGCCGGTGCTGGAGTTAACGACGCCAACCTTTTCCGTTTTCAGCGAGTCCAGAGAACTCACTTTTGAATCAGCCGGAACGACAATGGACTGCTCCGCCGGGAAATAAGGAAGAGAAAAATCCACCATCTGCTTACGTTTATCCGTGATGGTGATCCCCGAGATAATGATGTCGCGATCCCCGGAACCCAGCGTCGCAAAGATACCTTCCCACGGCGTGTTGACCAGTTTGACATCAAAATTTTCTGCTTTAGCAATGGCTTTAATAATATCGATATCAAAGCCTTCCAGTTGTTTCTGGCTGTTTTCAAATTCAAATGGGCGATAGGTGCCACCCGCGCCGACCACGTAGGTTTCTTGTGCTGCAAAAGCGGCCCCGGTCAACGCCATCATCAAACATCCTGCTTTTATCCACTGACTGAACATTCCCTTCTCCTGTTATTTTTATGCACATTTACTGCATAAAAATACCCAAACTACTTTCCTTATGCAATCACAATCTGCTCCGCGGCTTACCTCGCCGAAACGCCGCTTAGCGTGTCGCTTTCACCGTCTTAACGCCTTCTTGCGCAATCGCGACAAACGCCCTGGCGGCGGCGCTTCGCCAGGCGCCTTTGCGCTGCAATAATACGACCGTGCGTTCGAGCAGTTGTGGCGTCAGTGAAATGGCCCGCAGATCGTTGCTTTGCAACGCGATAGGCGCAGGCAATAGCGTGGATAATCCCGTGCGCCGCACCAGTTCCAGCACCGCGCTGATGGAATTAACCTCCATGTGGATCTGCGGTTGCAGTCCAGCCTGACGACAGTAACGATCAATCTGTTCCCGGGTAGCAAACTCCGCGCTCAATAAAATCAACTTTTCATTATTGAGCACGCTTAAATCCACCGACGCCTGTGCCGCCAGCGGATGATGATTCGCCACAACCAGGGCCAGGTTTTCAGTCAGCAACGGCTGTGCATCGATATCCGCAGAGTGAATCTCATCAAAAGCAATGCCAACATCCAGTTTATCGTTGACCAGCCTCTCTTCGATTTTGTCCTGCGAGAGCTCCTGCAACTGTAAAGTCACATTAGGATAGCGGGTATAGAATTTGGCCAGTAACGGGCCGATAAACCAGGCGGTAAATGTAGGCGTCACCGCGACGCGCAGGGTCCCCCGGCTCAGATCCTCCACATCATGAATGGCACGTTTGCCCTCTTCCAGCGCCTGTAGCGCGCTACGCGCATAGCGCAGATAAACCTCTCCCGCATCGGTCAACCGGGTCAAACGCCCGCTACGATCGAACAACTGAACGCCCAGCGCCTCCTCCAGTTGCCTGATTTGCTGTGAAAGCGCCGGTTGCGAAACGTGCAGCGCCGCCGCTGCACGAGTGAATCCGTGATGTTCCGCGACGGCAAGAAAATAGTGAGTGTGTCGATCCAGCATCGCCATTACCTATAAGATTTTCCAATAGCCTCCATTATAAATGAGTCTTTTATCTTATGACATGAAGTGCGTAGCCTGTGTCCATCGCATAGCGAGACAGAGGATTATTCGTGAAAGAGATTATTGATGGCTTCCTGAAGTTTCAGCGCAAGGTCTTTCCTGAACGCGCGGAATTGTTCAGACGCCTTGCCACCCAGCAAAATCCCCGGGCGTTATTCATCTCCTGTTCGGACAGCCGCCTGGTTCCCGAACTGGTCACGCAGCGCGAGCCTGGCGATCTGTTCGTGATCCGCAACGCCGGAAATATTGTGCCGTCATACGGGCCGGAGCCCGGCGGGGTAACCGCCTCGGTGGAATACGCCGTCTCTGCGCTTCGCGTCAGCGACATTGTGATCTGCGGACACTCAGACTGCGGTGCGATGACCGCCATTGCCGGCTGTCACTGCCTGGATCATATGCCTGCCGTCAACCACTGGTTGCGTTATGCGGACTCCGCTCGCGTCGTTAACGAGTCACGAATGCACACCTCTTTGGCTGAGAAAACGGCCTCAATGGTGCGTGAAAACGTCATCGCGCAACTCGCCAACATCCAGACCCATCCCTCCGTGCGCCTCGCGCTCGAAGAGGGGCGCATCGCGCTACACGGCTGGGTTTACGACATCGAAAGTGCAGAGATTGCCGCTTACGACGGTGCCAGCAGACAGTTCGTCTCTTTGGCGAAAAACCCAGACACCTGCGCGATGCCTTACCGCCAGCCATCCGCAGCCTGAGCTATTTTTTAACGTATCAATGAGGATTCATCATGATTCAGTCGCAAATTAACCGTGATATTCGCCTGGTCCTGGCTGACCAGATCCTGCTGAGCAAAGCCAAAAAGGATCTCACATTTGCCCAGCTTGCGGACGGTACCGGCTTATCCGAAGCCTTTGTCACCGCCGCGCTGCTCGGTCAACATGCCCTCCCGGCCGATGCTGCGCGCCTCATCGGCGAGAAGCTGGCCCTCGACAGCGATGCAGTCCTGTTGTTACAGACCATTCCCCTGCGCGGCAGTATTGACGATCGCGTACCGACAGACCCGACGATGTACCGCTTCTATGAGATGTTGCAGGTTTACGGCACCACGCTAAAAGCGCTGGTCCACGAAAAATTTGGCGACGGCATTATCAGCGCCATAAATTTCAGGCTGGATGTAAAAAAAGTGGCGGATCCAGAAGGTGGCGAGCGCGCCGTGATTACTCTGGATGGTAAGTACTTGCCAACGAAGCCTTTTTAATCCATCAGAACGGTACGCGCAGGCGTATCGTTCTTCTTTTATTTGCTCACAGGAGTAAAGCATGTCTGCACATGATAACTATCTGCAACAGGCGTTGGCCCTGGCGGCCCGTAACGTTGAACAGGGTGGACGCCCGTTTGGCGCGGTCATTGTCCGCAACGGCGTCGCGATCGCCGAAGCCGTCAATACGCTGCACCTGGATGATGATCCCACCGGACATGCGGAACTCAATGCCATTCGGGCGATTGCTGCCCATTCAGGCAGTGCAGCGCTCCGCGAATGCGTGGTTTACGCCAGCGGACAACCGTGCCCAATGTGCCTTAGCGCGATGTATCTCACCGGGGTGAAAGAGGTCTGGTTCGCCAACAGCAATGGCGACGGCGAAACGTTCCGTCTTTCTACGGCTGCCATTTATCAGCAACTACAGCAGCCTCTCGAGCAGCAAACCCTGCCCGTTCATCATCTTCCGCAGCCTAACGGTCTGGCGGTGTATCAACGCTGGGCTGAAAAACAGTCATGAACAAAACTCCCCGCGTTGGCCTGATGCTGCTGGTTCTGGTGCTGATAGGCCTGAACATGCGTCCGCTGCTGACTTCTGTCGGCCCGCTTCTGCCACAGCTGCGCGCCGCCAGCGGCATGAGCTTTGCCGTGGCGTCGCTGCTCACGGCGCTACCGATGATCGCCATGGGCGCGTTGGCGCTGGCTGGCGGGTGGATCAATCGCCATATCAGCGAGCATATCAATGTCGCCTTGAGTTTGTTGATGGTGATGACCGGCGCGTTGCTTCGTGAACTGGCGCCGCACAGCGTTGTGCTGCTCAGCAGCGCTCTGCTGGGCGGCATTGGTATCGGGATCATTCAGGTGGTGATGCCCACGGTGATTAAGCGTCTTTTTCATCGCCGCATGCCGCAGGTGATGGGACTCTGGTCGGCCGCATTGATGGGGGGCGGGGGACTCGGGGCGGCGCTGACGCCGTGGATCGCGCAACACAGTGAACTCTGGCATCGCTCGCTGGCATGGTGGGCCTTGCCCGCGCTGATTGCTCTGGTTGGCTGGCTAGCACAACGCCGCTCCGCAGAGATGCCGATCACTCACCCGAAAGGTACCGCCGTGCGCGTCGTCCTCAACCCGCGAGCCTGGACGCTGGGGCTTTATTTTGGCGTGATCAATGGCGGTTACGGCAGTCTGATTGCCTGGCTGCCGCCGTACTATATTCAACTAGGCAAAAGTGCACAGTTCAGCGGTACGCTGCTGGCGCTGATGACCGTCGGTCAAACGGCGGGAGCGCTCATATTGCCTATGCTCGCGCATCATCAGGATCGCCGTAAATTGCTGCTTTTCACGCTGGCACTACAGATGCTCGGCTTTTGTGGTTTTATCCTCTGGCCTGCGCAATTGCCGATTCTCTGGGCGGTGGTGTGCGGTATCGGCCTGGGCGGCGCGTTTCCTTTATGTCTGGTGCTGGCGCTCGACCATGCCCGACATCCGGTAATCTCCGGTAAATTAGTCGCTTTCATGCAGGGGATTGGTTTTATTATTGCTGGCCTCTCTCCCTGGCTCTCTGGTCTCTTGCGCAGTCTGAGCGGCAATTACTGGCTTGACTGGACGTTCCATGCCCTCTGTATCGCCGGACTGATGGCGCTCACAGTGCGTTTCGTTCCCACACGCTATCCACAGGAGTGGTCAGTCGCCGAGTAAGGCGCGAACGGAAGAACAGAGGATTAACCGGGTCGTTTCGGGGGGCTGACAACGAAAGTGCCAGTTGGCTGGCACTTTCCCACAGGACGCGACAACCCAATATAAAAATGGCAATCATCAATAATAATGATTTATTGCCGTGCAAATTAACGCTTACCGTAACCCACCATAAAACGAATGATCAGGCCGCAGGCAGGTGAAAGAAAAAGAAACAATCCTGTGACCATTTCATCACCCGCAGTCAACCACATCGTGGTGTAGTATATCAGCACTGCCAGAACGACCATGCCAAGAAGCGCGCTAATGGCTGATATCCAACCTAAAACCTGCGCGATATACCCGCTGACACCCAGCATACTCGCGAGCAGAAAGGCTAAAAAAAAGATCATCGCTGTACCTCCTTTTTGCGTGAACTCCAAACCTAAATCCTTACTCTCCTTATACTTTTCATCATAAACTAAAGCGCCACCACCAGCAAATTTCACAACTTTTTTATAACAAGTCTAATTATACGAATATTCCGCATTGTGCTTTTCTAACCTTATTAAAAACAAATAATTAAAAAACACGCCATTATTCTTTATACGCCATGCAAATATTTACGCTTCTTGATTAATTATTTGTGGCTGACATTAATCCCCTGATGGTACATTATACGTCCAGCATTCATGCCCCTCGTGGTTTTATCCTGACGCAGTTTTACACTCTTAGCAGGAACCATTGTCGTACATGATGGCCTAAGACATTGAGTGTACCGCGTTGGAGAATTCATCTTCTGCGATACAAAAATGGGTATCTATAGAAGGTGTTTATGTTCCCAACATGCAAATTTTCCCGCGCGTTTCTGCATCCGCGTTACTGGCTCACCTGGTTTGGCCTCGGTGTGCTTTGGTTATTGGTGCAACTGCCCTACCCTGTTCTGTGCTTTCTCGGCACCCGGACGGGCACACTGGCGCGCCCCTTACTGAAACGTCGCGAGTCTATTGCCCGCAAAAATCTTGAGCTCTGCTTCCCGTCTTATTCTCCGGAACAGAGAGAAAAGATGATTGAAGAGAATTTCCGTTCTCTCGGGATGGCGCTGCTGGAAACCGGTATGGCCTGGTTCTGGCCTGACCGTCGCGTGCGTAAATGGTTTGATGTTGAGGGACTGGAAAACCTACAGCGCGCGCAGGCGCAAAACCGCGGCGTGATGGTCGTTGGCGTTCACTTTATGTCACTGGAACTGGGTGGCCGGGTAATGGGGCTTTGCCAGCCGATGATGGCAACCTATCGTCCACACAACAATCCGCTGATGGAATGGGTACAGACCCGCGGACGGATGCGTTCGAATAAAGCGATGATCGGCAGAAACAATCTGCGCGGTATCGTCGGTGCCCTGAAAAAAGGGGAAGCCGTCTGGTTTGCCCCCGACCAGGATTACGGCCCGAAAGGCAGTTCTTTCGCGCCGTTCTTCGCCGTTAAAAACGTAGCGACCACTAATGGTACCTATGTGTTGTCGCGCCTGTCAGGTTCCGCGATGCTCACCGTAACGATGGTCAGAAAAGCCGGTAATTGCGGCTACCGTCTGTATATCTCACCAGAGATGCAAGGCTACCCGGCGGATGAAAATCAGGCTGCTGCCTATATGAACAAGATTATCGAGAAAGAGATCATGCGCGCACCCGAACAGTATCTCTGGATCCATCGCCGCTTTAAAACCCGTCCAATGGGTGAAACCTCACTCTACATTTAAAAAAGGCCGCAAGGCCTTTTTTATTGCCTGTCACTCGCCAATAACCTTGATTATGTTATGGTTTTTATCCTCGTTTTTCAGGTCGTCAATCGCGTCGCTCAAATGTGATTTATTACCCTCTGCAATTATACTGTCGCCGAATCACGACAGTTGTAAGTTACTAAAAGTAAATAAAAAAATCCCTCTTGTCTCGCCTCATTTTTAGGCGTACATTAGCGCCGTCTGGAGCAATCAACGCACAGAATTCTGAGGTGGTGCCGTAAACGAAATGAGGAATATTCTGGGTTTCGTTTTTACCGGTATCAGCTCTCTATAATCAGATGAGATGAAATTCATTCAGGCGTATCAGTTATTGCGCGGAGAGATGAAAGTGAAATATTTCTTTATGGGCATTTCTTTTATGGTCATCGTTTGGGCCGGTACGTTTGCTCTGATGATCTAAAGACAACAATGCAGCAAAAAAACAGGAGCCGATGGCTCCTGTTTGCGTTTGGAAGGACTGGGTTTTACTCAAGTGTCTCAGAGGGTGATTTCGTCCCGGCTGGCAGCAAGCCATCGGCGCGGAACATTGATTTAATCCCTCTGATCGCCTGACGAATGCGATCGCGGTTCTCAATCAGCGCGAAGCGGACATGGGTATCGCCGTAATCACCAAAACCAATGCCTGGCGATACACATACTTTGGCGTCGTTCAGTAGTTTCTTCGCGAAGTCCAGCGACCCCATGCCGGCATACTGTTCCGGGATCTTCGCCCATACGTACATCGAAGCCTTCGGCATTTCGACCATCCATCCGGCCTCATGCAGGCCTTTCACCAGCACGTCACGGCGACGCTTATACTGCTCGGCGATATCCCGTACGCACTGCTGATCGCCTTCCAGCGCCGCAATCGCCGCAACCTGCAACGGGGTAAACGTCCCGTAATCGTGATAGCTCTTAATCCGCGCCAGCGCGTTGACCAGCGTTTTGTTACCGACCATAAAGCCAATACGCCAGCCGGCCATGTTGTAGCTTTTCGACAGGGTGAAAAATTCCACCGCCACGTCGCGAGCGCCAGGCACCTGCATGATGGACGGCGCTTTCCAGCCGTCGTAAACGATGTCGGCATAAGCCAGATCGTGCACCACCAGCACATCGTAACGCTTCGCCAGCGCGACCACTTTCTCAAAAAATTCTAACTCAACGCATTGTGCCGTCGGGTTAGACGGGAAGCCCAGGATCATCATCTTCGGCTTTGGATAACTTTCGCGAATCGCACGTTCCAGCTCGTTGAAGAAATCGATACCTTCCACCAGCGGAACAGAACGGACCTGCGCGCCGGCGATCACCGCACCGTAAATATGAATGGGATAACTGGGGTTCGGCACCAGCACCGTATCACCGTGATCGAGCGTGGCCAGCATCAGATGCGCCAGCCCCTCTTTTGAGCCGATGGTGACAATCGCTTCGGATTCCGGGTCGATATCGACATCATAACGTTCCTGATACCACCGGGAGATGGCCCGACGCAGACGCGGAATACCGCGAGAAGTTGAATAACCGTGCGTATCCGGGCGCTGCGCCACGGTACACAGTTTTTCGACGATATGAGGCGGCGTCGCGCCGTCCGGGTTCCCCATGCTGAAGTCGATAATATCTTCGCCGCGCCGACGCGCAGCCATCTTCAGTTCAGCGGTGATGTTAAAAACGTAAGGGGGAAGACGATCAATACGCGTAAAGCGACGTTCAGGGCGAGAGTCAGCCATAATTTCCTCAGATTCACGTTAGCGCCCGGACCGTCCGAGCGACGCTGCCACGATGGTGGCATGTTTAGAAAATAGCCTGATTAAAATCCTTCTGTCGAGAGGGAAAGGAAAATATTTTTTCGTTCACCAAAAGAGGAATAACAATTTTAAAAGGGGAAATAACAGGTTTTCGACACCGCTCAATATTACCTTCCAATAACATTTTGTTGCCATGATGATAACTATGAAAGCGGGCATTTTATGAGATGTATTGTAAATACACCAATCAACCATCAATCCCCTTTTAAAATTATGGTTTTTCCTCATTAGCCGCAAGATCTCAGCAGGCTGGTCATCCCCTCTGAGGTTACCTATCATAGGGCTTTAATCCTTTGGCAAGAGTCCCCCCGTGCACGAAATATTTACCATGCTGCTGGCCGTGTTTGACCGCGCAGCGCTGATGCTATTTTGCCTGTTCTTTCTCATCCGCATCCGCCTGTTTCGCGAGCTGCTGCATAAGTCTGCCCATACGCCAAAGGAATTGCTTGCTGTCACCGCGATTTTTTCGATGTTCGCGTTGTTCAGTACCTGGTCTGGTGTACCGGTAGAAGGATCGCTGGTGAACGTGCGGATCATTGCCGTAATGTCCGGCGGCATCCTGTTTGGTCCGTGGGTCGGCATTATTACGGGGGTGATCGCAGGAACGCACCGTTACCTGATCGACATTGGCGGCGTGACGGCAATCCCCTGCTTTATTACCAGCATTCTGGCGGGCTGCCTCGCGGGCTGGATTAACCGCAGGATCCCCAAAGCCCAACACTGGCGCGCCGGGATTTTAGGCGGCATGCTTTGCGAAACGCTGACGATGATCCTGGTGGTCCTCTGGGCGCCAACCACTGAACTGGGGCTGGATATTGTCTCGAAAATCGGTATTCCGATGATCCTCGGTAGCGTCTGTATCGGGTTTATCGTGCTGCTGGTTCAGAGCGTTGAGGGGGAAAAAGAAGCGAGCGCCGCGCGGCAAGCCAAGCTGGCGCTGGATATCGCCAATAAAACCCTGCCCCTGTTTCGCAAGGTCAACAGCGAATCGCTGCGCCAGATCTGCGACATCATTCGTCACGATATCCACGCCGATGCGGTCGCCATTACCAATACCCAGCATGTGCTGGCCTACGTCGGCGTCGGGGAAGCAAATTACCGCAACCACGATGACTTCGTCAGTCCGACCACTCAGCAGGCGATCAATCACGGTGAAATCATCATTAAAAACAATGATGAAGCGCACCGCACCCCGGAGATCCACTCCATGCTGGTCATTCCATTATGGGAAAAAGGTGTGGTGACCGGTACGCTAAAAATTTACTACTGTCACGCCCATCAAATCACCTCATCATTGCAGGAGATGGCGGTGGGTCTGTCGCAAATTATCTCAACCCAGCTCGAAGTCTCCCGCACCGAGCAATTGCGGGAAATGGCAAATAAGGCAGAGCTACGTGCGCTGCAAAGCAAAATTAATCCTCATTTCCTGTTTAACGCCCTGAACGCGATTTCGTCATCGATTCGACTTAATCCGGACACTGCCCGTCAGCTCATTTTTAATTTGTCGCGTTATCTGCGCTATAACATTGAGTTAAAGGACGACGAACAGATCGACATCAAAAAAGAGCTGTATCAAATCAAGGATTACATTGCCATTGAACAGGCCCGTTTTGGCGACAAGCTGACCGTGATTTATGATATTGATGAAGAGGTCAACTGCTCCATTCCCAGCCTGTTGATACAACCGTTAGTGGAGAACGCCATCGTCCACGGCATTCAGCCCTGCAAAGGGAAAGGCGTGGTAACGATTAGCGTCGCCGAGTGCGGCAACCGGGTGCGCATTGCGGTAAGGGACACCGGCCACGGTATCGATCCGAAAGTGATCGAGCGCGTGGAGTCCAACGAAATGCCGGGCAATAAAATTGGCCTGCTTAATGTCCATCATCGCGTTAAGCTGCTATTTGGTGAAGGCCTGCATATACGCCGCCTGGAACCAGGCACCGAAATCGCCTTTTATGTCCCCAACCAGCGTTCGGCAACGGCTACGCCCGCCACGTTATTGCTTTAAGCCGGAGTAACACTGTGAAAGTCATCATCGTTGAAGATGAATTCCTCGCCCAACAGGAACTCAGTTGGCTGATTAAAGAACATAGCCAGATGGAGATTGTCGGGACGTTTGACGACGGTCTGGATGTGCTGAAGTTTTTGCAGCATCAGCGCGTTGACGCCATTTTTCTTGATATCAATATTCCGTCTCTGGACGGCGTTCTGCTGGCGCAAAATATCAGCCAGTTCGCCCATAAGCCGTTTATTGTGTTTATTACCGCGTGGAAAGAACATGCGGTTGAAGCGTTCGAACTGGAAGCGTTTGACTATATTCTCAAGCCGTATCAGGAATCGCGAATTGTCGGAATGCTGCAAAAACTGGAGGCGGCCTGGCAGCAGCAACAGTCTGGCGCTGCTGGGGTTGGGTCCGTGGCGCGTGAAAATGACACCATCAATCTAATTAAAGATGAGCGGATCATCGTTACCCCGATCAACGATATCTATTATGCCGAAGCGCATGAGAAAATGACGTTTGTTTATACGCGGCGGGAATCGTACGTGATGCCCATCAACATCACCGAGTTCTGCAACAAACTGCCGCCTTCGCATTTTTTCCGCTGTCACCGCTCGTTCTGCGTCAACCTGAACAAGATTCGCGAGATCGAGCCGTGGTTCAACAATACCTATATTCTGCGGCTCAAGGATCTGGAATTTGAAATTCCCGTAAGCCGCAGTAAGGTGAAAGAATTCCGCCAGTTAATGCATCTGTAGTCGGCTGAACTGTGCTGCTGCGCGGAAGCACAAAAAATCAAACTTTGAGCATTTTAACCGTGGACTCGATATCAATCTCATCTTCCGAGAAGATTAATGTCGTGCCCTGGAAAGTGGTGATCGCCAGTTTTTTTACCGTGCGCATTTCACCCGGTGTCGCCGTAGTTTTCGGTCGGATGTTGCTCATCAGTAGCCCGACAGAGAGCACTGCATTTTCTTTATCAATCGGCGTGTCGGCCGGGATCTCTTCACTGAATACCACGAAGGACTTAATCGAGGTGAGCTTAAGACGCTCGCCCGCGATATAGATATATTTGCTGTCCGGCACGACCTTCACCGCATACGCAGAAAGACCTTTGTTGTTGGTGGTGGGCTCAAAGGTTACCGCCGCATCTTTCTTGAGAAGCTCAGGGTTGGCAACCTTAATCACATGAAAATAGCGATTATCGCCGTTCTCATCTTTGATAAATCCAAAACCTTTATCTTTAAACCACGTTGTGATTGTTCCGTTCATCGCCATTACCGTCTGGTTAATCCACTCAATTTTTTGCAGCGCGCAGTGTAAAGCACATTGCCTGCGCAGGCCACGTCTTTGGCTTAAGTCTGGATGATTAATTTTAGCGACGCGAGAGAAAGTAAAGCCGCCGTCATTCGCCGGTCGGCTGAAAATGGGTTATCATCCGCACCCACTTTCCCGTCGGGCAGCCTGATGTCTACGATTATTGATACCTTTATTGCCCCACCGTGCAACGACGAGATAGAGACGCTCTATCAGGACGATCACCTGCTGTTGATCAATAAACCCAGCGGGCTGCTCAGTCTTTCAGGGAAAAATCCACAAAATCTCGATTCGGTACACTATCGGCTGGTTCAGCAATATCCTGGCTGCACGCTGGTCCACCGTCTGGATTTCGGCACGTCCGGACTGATGGTCGTGGCGCGTAATAAGGCCGTCAATGCCGCCCTCTGCCACCAGTTCAGCCAGCGCACCGTCAGTAAAGTCTACAGCGCATTGCTCTGCGGCCATCTGAACGCTGACGAAGGAGTGATTGATGCGCCGATAGCCAACGATCCGGCACGGTTCCCGCTGATGTCAATTAGCCCGGTCAATGGCAAACCCGCGCGGTCACGTTATCAGGTCGTCGCACGAATTAACCAACCGCAGGACGACGGAACTATACTACCGTTGACGCGGGTCCAGCTCACGCCGGAGACCGGACGTACGCATCAGCTACGTATTCACTGCCAGCTGTTGGGGCACCCTATTCTGGGTTGCGACCTGTATGGCGGTCGCCTGCTGCCCGGTACAGAACAAACCGCACGGCTGATGCTACACGCCAGCGAATTACGCTTTACTCACCCCATTAGCGGGGAGCGCATCAACGTGCATCACGCCGCGCCGTTCTGAATACGACTTACCACATCAGATCATCAGGCACTTTAAAATCAGCATACGGATCGTCTTCATCCTGCTCTTCCTGACTCAACGCGCTGTGCAATACGATGCTGGTTGCGTCACGCTGCGCAATTTTATCGGCGACGCTGGCCGGGATAATCGCGTATTCGCTCTCGGGGCTGTTATCGGTAGACAAACGCGCAATCGCCAGACGTCCGTTAATCAACTGCGTCTGGGTCAGTTTATCGACGTAGATTTTCTTGATGAGATTGTTATCGGTGAAGTTAAAGCCAATGTCGCCTTTTGCGACAGTGATACGATTCATTTCAATCAGTTGCTTTACCTGGGCTTTAAATTCTTTCGCCAGCGTCGCCTGCTTTTGCTGCTCACTGAGCAGCTTGTCACGCTCAAGCTGTGCCTTTTTATTCTCTTCAACTGCCTCTCTTGCCTCACGAGCCTGCACGCGTGATTTTTTAGCCGTTCTCTGGACTTTCGCCATTTTTTTGCTGGTTACTAAACCCGCTTTTAGCATCTGCTCTTGTAAGGTAAGTTTCGTCATCTTTACTTATAAACCTGTGGAATGATGTCTGAGATTATACCTGCAATTTTTGCGACGATACCAGTTGGTGGACGTGGTTTACGGGTCTCGTTATGCTCGGACAGGGTTACGGATGCCGCCTGGTCATAAACTGTGAACCCGTGCGACGCAGAGAGCAGAGACCAAAAAACCGCGTGGGACACGCGGTTTTCCTGTGGAACGAGACTTACAGAATCTGGCCTAACGTCTGGCGCAAATGCGCGCCGGAACCGAGCAGGCCGGGGTTATCGTGAACAATCAGATACACCGGAATATCCTGAACGTAGGCCTTAAAGCGACCTTTATCTTCAAAACCGCCACGGAACCCCGAGGCTTTGAAGAACTCCAGGAAGCGCGGCACGATACCACCGGCAATGTAGACGCCGCCAAAGGTGCCCAGCGTTAACGCCAGATCGCCGCCAAAGCGCCCCATAATCACACAGAACAGCGACAGCGCGCGGCGACAGTCCGTGCAGCTGTCGGCCAGCGCACGTTCGGTAATATCCTTTGGCTGCAGATTTTCTGGCAGACGTCCGTCAGATTTGACGATTGCACGATACAAATTTACCAGACCCGGACCAGAAAGCACGCGTTCAGCAGAGACGTGACCAATCTCAGCGCGCAGGACCTCCAGGATGATCGCCTCTTCTTCGCTGTTCGGCGCGAAGTCGACATGACCGCCCTCGCCCGGCAGACTAACCCAGCGTTTGTCGACGTGAACCAGATGCGATACCCCCAGACCGGTGCCCGCGCCATACACTGCGATAGGTTTACCTTCAACCGGTTCCGCGCCGCCAAACTGGATCAAATGCTCTTTTTTCAGCATCGGGATCGCCATCGACACCGCAGTGAAATCATTAATGATTTCCAGATGACTGAAACCGAGATTTTTTTTCATCTCCGCAATAGAAAACGCCCAGGTATGGTTGGTCATAGCCACCCAGTCACCCGTAATCGGACAGGCGATCGCGATACAGCCCGCGTCCACTTTCACCTTGTGCTCATCGAGGTAAACACGCACGACAGCTTCCAGACTGGGATAGTCCAGACCGGAATAGGTTTTAGCCTGTGAGATGTCACCACTGTCGATATCACACAGAGCAAGACGAGCGTTGGTGCCGCCGACATCACCTACTAAAGCATACTTTGTCATTCTTCTACTGCTCCGCTAAAGTCAAAATAAGTCTTTGCCACACTGTAAATATACGGGGGCATAACAACAATCTCAGAAAAGCGAGTCCCCTGAAAATATCGATCCAGGTCACACAATAACTTTATCGTTTCAGCACCATTTGCAGCGATGCCATCTGGCTGACGCGGCAAACTGAACGTAAGACACGGTATTAAGGAAAAAAACATGCTCCATCCGCGAGCCAGAACCATGTTGTTATTGTCGATCCCCGCGCTGATTCTGGGGGTTGCATCCAGTTTAGTCCTGATTGTGGTCATGAAGTTTGCTTCCATCTTACAGAGCATACTCTGGCAACGTCTGCCGGGAAGTGTGGGGATTGCCGCCGATTCCCCGCTCTGGATCATGCTCACCCTGACGTTAACCGGGGTTCTGGTGGGGCTGGTGATTCGTTACAGCACCGGGCACGCTGGCCCTGATCCGGCCACCGAACCGCTGATCGGTGCGCCAATTTCTCCTGTTGCATTGCCAGGCCTAATCATCGCACTGGTGCTGGGTCTGGCGGGTGGCGTCAGCCTTGGTCCCGAACATCCGATTATGGCCGTTAACATCGCGCTAGCCGTTGCGCTGGGACGTCGGTTTTTCCCACGGATTGGTGCCCTCGACTGGACCATTCTGGCCTCGGCCGGCACCATCGGCGCCCTGTTTGGCACGCCGGTCGCCGCCGCGCTGATTTTCTCGCAAACCCTGAGTGGCTCTAACGATACCCCTTTGTGGGATCGCCTCTTTGTGCCGTTAATGGCGGCGGCGGCAGGTTCATTGACCACCAGCCTGTTTTTTCACCCGCATTTCTCGCTCCCGATCGCCCATTACACCCAGATGCGCATCGTGGACATTTTCTCCGGAGCCGTGGTGGCGGCGATTGCTATTGCCGCGGGGATGGTGGCGGTCTGGTGCTTACCCCGGCTGCACGCTTTACTGCATCGCCTGAAGAATCCGGTGCTGATCCTCGGCGTTGGAGGTTTCCTGTTAGGGTTACTCGGCGTGATGGGTGGACCACTGACGCTGTTTAAAGGTCTGGATGAAATGCAGCAAATGGCGTTCAGTCAGACGCTCGGTACCACGGATTTCTTCATGCTCGCGGTGATAAAGCTCGCTGCGCTGGTCATTGCTGCGGCCAGTGGTTTTCGCGGCGGGCGGATCTTCCCGGCCGTGTTTATCGGCGTGGCATTAGGTTTGATGCTGCACGCCCACGTTGAAGCCGTTCCGGCCGCGATTACCGTTTCCTGCGCTATTCTTGGCCTGGTGCTGGTCGTCACCCGTGACGGCTGGCTTAGCCTGTTTATGGCTGCTGTGGTGGTACCGGATACCACCCTGCTGCCGCTGCTGTGTATTGTGATGCTTCCGGCCTGGCTGTTGCTGGCGGGCAAACCCATGATGGTCGCCAACCGGGAGGACAAATAGTCATCCGCTGTTACGCGACTCCAGCGCCTGGGTGACCTTACGTAATAACACGGGTAAATCGGCTTTTGGCAGCACGACCTCTATCAGCGAGAGCCGTTGTGGACGTGCCAGCCGGGCCAGAACTTCCTCGAGCTGGATGGCCTGAGTCACCCGCCAGCATTCAGCCTGATCCGCAAGGCTGAATGCCCGAGGGATCTGCGTCCAGTTCCAGGAAGCAATATCGTTGTACCGTTGTTTCTCCCCGTGGATAGCTCGCTCGACGGTGTAGCCGTCGTTGTTGAGTACCAGAATTACCGGCGTTTGCCCGTCGCGCAACATGGAGCCGATTTCCTGGATGGTCAGTTGCGCCGCGCCGTCGCCGGTTATCAGGATAACCCGACGCTCAGGCGCCGCCGTTTGCGCGCCAAACGCGGCGGGCAGCGAATAGCCTATCGATCCCCAGAGCGGTTGGACAATCAGTTCCGCCCCCGTAGGCAACAACAGGGACGCGGCCCCAAATGCCGCCGTTCCCTGATCGGCCAGGATCAGATCGCCGGGTGCCAGCGCCTGCTGCACGGTATGCCAGAAGTTCTCCTGGGTCAGTGGACCTCGTTCGATGTGCAGCTGTACGGTCGCAGGTTTAACGGGCGGCGGCGCAATGGAGAGTTCCAGGCATAACTCACGTAACGTGGTAACCGCCTGCTCCATAGACAGTCCACTGAACCAGATGCCTCCCACCCGCGATGCCTGCGGCTGCACCTCAATTGTGCGTTCCAGCGCCAGTTGCTGGGTGAAGCCAGCCGTTAGCGTATCGACGAATCGGGTACCCACACAAATCGTCGTATCCGCCTCTTCTATCGCCTGACGGACGTCGTCACTGCTGGCCCCCGCGCTATAGGTGCCGACAAATCCCGGCTGTTGTTCATCGAAAAGTCCTTTTCCCATCAACAGCGTGGCGTGGGCGATAGGCGTTTCGGCCATCCAGCGTTGCAGGACCGGTTGTAGACCAAAACGGTGGGCGAGAAAATCGGCCAGCAGCGCCACGCGGGGACTGTTGATCAGCTTTTGTCGGGCATGGTAGCGAAATGCCGTCACCACGCTCCCCTGCGATTCCGGTGCAGAGAGGATCAGTTCCGCTGAAGGGGGCAACGCGGGACGTTTCGCCACATCAGCAGGCAGCATCAGGTAACCCGGGCGATGGGCAGTCAACATCGTACTCAGTACACGGTCAATCTCATGACAGGCGTTTTGCGCATCCAACACAGCGCTGGCCGCACACAGGGACTGGCTCATCCGGTAGAAGTGTTGGAAATCGCCGTCGCCCAGCGTGTGGTGCATCAGTTCTCCCCGACGCTGCGCGCCGCTACATGGGGCGCCAACAATATGCAGAACGGGGACATATTCCGCATAGCTGCCCGCCAGGCCATTCATCGCACTCAGCTCCCCGACCCCAAAGGTAGTCAGCAGCGCTCCGGATCCGGCGACCCTGGCATAACCGTCCGCCGCATAGGCAGCGTTAAGCTCGTTGGCACACCCAACCCAGCGCACGTGCGGATGGTCGATCACATGGTCAAGAAACTGCAAATTGTAATCACCCGGCACGCCAAACAGATGCCCGATGCCGCACCCGGCAATTCTGTCGAGCAGGTAATCCGCAACGGTGTAAGGGGTTTGCATGACAGCTTTCCTTCTGACGGTAACCTCATGTTGAGTATTGAAGAAGCGTCGGGGCTGTCCAGAAAGAGGCGGCGATGAGGGTGGAAAGCAGGATTTACAGTTTCCGGAGTGAAAATGTCATTGAAAAATCACCAGTGTAAACGTATACACTGGGGAGCTGAATTCACTGCGAGGGAAGACAATGGTTTACCAGCCTGATGAAAATCGCTATCAGAGAATGGCATTTCGCCGTTGCGGTCAGAGCGGCCTGAAGCTACCCGCCATTTCGCTTGGCCTGTGGCATAACTTCGGCGATACCACCCTGGTGGAATACAGCCGGGCACTGCTTCAGCGCGCATTTGATCTGGGGATTACCCACTTCGACCTCGCCAATAACTACGGTCCCCCGCCGGGTTCAGCGGAATGCAACTTTGGCCGCATCCTGCAGGAAGATTTTTTACCGTGGCGCGATGAGCTCATTATCTCCACCAAAGCGGGATATACCATGTGGGACGGCCCTTACGGCGACTGGGGATCCCGCAAGTATCTGATTGCCAGTCTTGATCAAAGCCTGAAGCGAATGGGGCTGGAGTACGTAGATATTTTCTACCACCACCGTCCCGATCCTGAAACGCCCCTGCGGGAGACAATGCAAGCGCTCGATCACCTCGTACGCCAGGGGAAAGCGCTGTTTGTCGGGATTTCCAATTACCCGGCCGATCGCGCTCGTGAAGCTATCGATATCCTCAATGATTTGGGCACGCCATGTCTGATCCATCAGCCTAAATATTCGATGTTTGAACGCTGGGTGGAGGAGGAACTGCTGACGATGTTGCAGGAAAAAGGGGTGGGCAGCATTGCCTTTTCCCCGCTGGCGGGTGGACAGCTCACCGATCGCTATCTGAACGGGATCCCGGCTGATTCCAGAGCGGCAAGCGGAAGCCGTTTTCTGAATGCTGATCAGCTTACCGCCGGAAAGCTGGAAACCGTTCGCCAGCTCAATGCACTGGCTGAAAAGCGCGGACAAAAATTATCGCAGATGGCGCTTGCATGGGTACTGCGCGACGATAACATCACCTCGGTCCTGATTGGTGCCAGTAAAACCTCGCAGATTGAGGATGCGGTCGGCATGCTGGCCAATCGTCATTTCACTGACCAGGAATGCGCCGATATCGACAACATTCTGAACAGTAAGCGTGAGCAGCGTTTTTAGCAATTCGTGCTCTCATTCATGATTTAAGAGTTAAGGCGATGAAATGGGGCTTTACGGCCCCGTAATATTACGTTAACAGGCCGACTACGGCTTCGATCGTGAAGGAGATAAAGAATGTTCAGGTCACTGATTCTGGCGGCAGCCCTACTGGCTTTTACACCGCTTGCCGCAAACGCGGGCGAAATCACCCTGTTGCCATCGATAAAATTACAAATTGGCGATCGCGATAATTACGGTAACTACTGGGACGGCGGACACTGGCGTGACCGTGACTACTGGCATCGCAATTATGAATGGCGTAAAAATCGCTGGTGGCGACATGACAATGGCTATCACCGTGGCTGGGATAAGCGTAATGCTTACGAGCGCGGATACCGGGAAGGCTGGCGCGATCGCGACGACCATCGCGGGCGCGGGAAAAAAGGCCACGGTCACCATCATTAAAAAAAAGAGCCTTCGGGCTCTTTTTTATGGTCAAATCCTGCGCTTTTTATCCTGCACCATTTGCCCTTGAGCAAAAATATCCTGAACGTATCTTATCCTCATGAGAATTCACGTCAGGATTAACTTATGAATGCTAATTTTAAGAATGAAATTCAGACATTCGGTCGATCGCTGTTATTGCCGATTGCCGTACTGGCGCCCGTGGGGATGGTCATGGGAATTAGCTCTGCGTTAGGCCAGAGCTATATGATAGAAAAACTCCCGTTTCTCGGGAACGATATATTTAAAGCCATTCTTTCTTCACTGGGATTAATCAGTAGCGTCGTATTCAACAATATCCCGTTATTATTCGCGATGGGTGTGGCGTACGGCATGTCCAAAAAAGAGAAAGGGATTGCGGTTTTTGCCTCCGTGGTGGCCTATCTGACGCTACTTATCGCCATGCATGTTCACCTCAAACTGGCGGGTACACTGGCAAAAGATGAGCTGGCGCTCGTTGGGCAAGGAATGGTACTCGGTATTCAGACGCTGAAAATCGAAGCGCTTGGCGGCATTATTGCCGGGCTACTGGCGGCCAAAGTCACCGACCGGTTTTACCGATTGCAACTTCCTCTCGCCTTTGCTTTTTTCAGCGGTAAGAAATCCGTAGCGATTTTGGCTATCGCCTTTTCGATTCCCGTGGGGTTAATTATCCCTTTTATCTGGGATCTGTTTACTGCCGGTATGCGCGCCATTTCAACCATTATGATGGCTCCTAATATCGGTGCCGGGATTTACATGACGCTCAACCGTCTGTTAATTCCATTTGGTTTACACCATGTCCTGAGTTCGACCGTCCGTTTTACCGCGGCTGGGGGTACCTATCTCATTGACGGACAAACGTATGTCGGCATTTTGCCTGCGATTAATAAGATCCTGTTTGAGCTTGGCCCTTCCCATCCTGCGTGGAAGGAATATATGCCGACGCTCACCAGTTATCTGGCGTCGTCGCAAATGCTCACCACGCTGTTCCGCGTGCCAGCGATTGGGTTGGCGATGTATCACATGGCCTATTTTAAGAATAAGAAATTTGCCAAAGGGATGATTCTGACCGTGGTGCTCACCGCCATGCTGGGGAATATCACCGAACCGCTGGAGTTTTCCTTCCTGTTTATTGCTCCACAGCTCTTTATTGTTTACGCCATACTTTGCGGTTTGCTGACTATTCCACTGCAAATGCTGGATGTGTCCATCGGCTATATTCGCGGCACGATCTTCGACTTCGGTATTTTTGGTCTGATGTATGAACAGACGCACTGGGTAAATTTACTGCTTCTTGGTGCCATTAACTTTGTCGTTTTCTACGTCGTTTTCCGCTTCGCGATCGCTCGCTTTGATATAAAAACGCCGGGACGCGAAAGTGAAACGTCAGACAGTACCTTGCTGAATAATAAAGAGTACGACAAGGTCGCTGAACTGGTTATTCATGGGCTAGGCGGATCCGACAACATTAAACATGTTGAAAACTGTGTGTCGCGTTTGCGTGTCGATGTGAAGGATCAGAAAAAAATGGACATGACCGTGCTGAAAGAATCGGGATCGCTGGGTACCTTTATCCCCTCCAGCAACCATGTCCACGTGGTCTTTGGCCCACACGTCGAATTTGTCCGCAATGCGGTAGATGACCGCCTTGTCGGCGCGAAATAAGCTTAAGGAGACAGGAATGCGCGCATTGTATGATTCAAAAAGTAAAACCATCGACGATCGGGGAATGAAAACGCTGCTCGCTCAACCTGCGCGGGTCCAGTCCTGGCTGGATGTCGAAGCTGCCCTGGCGCTGTCACAGGCTGAATACGGGATGATTCCCACCCGTGCGGCAGAAAATATTGCCGCCAACTGTCGCGTCGATAAAATCGACCTGACAGAAATGGAACGCCTGCTCCGCGAGATCGGCCACGGCTTTGTCCCGGTGATCAAAGTACTGGTCAAAGCCTGCGACAGCGAAAGCGGGAAGTATGTGCACTATGGCGTCACCACCCAGAATATCCAGCAAACCGCACAGCTTTACCTGGCAAAGCAGTTCGATGACATCATGCAGGGCTTTGTGAACGATATTCTGCGCAACCTGGCGAAAATGGCATCCGATCATCAGGCCACCCTGATGCCAGGTCGCACCCACGGTAAGCATGCCTTACCGGTGACCTGGGGCTATAAAGCTGCCGTATGGATTGACGAACTGTTGAGTGCCCAACAGCGCATGCAGGAAGCAGAAAAACGCGTTTTCACGGTGATGATGGGGGGGGCTGTGGGGGCGTTTCACGCCACTGGCGAAACTGGACGTCGGGTGCAGGATCGCGTCGCACAACGGTTGGGAATGCACTCCATGGCGATCCCTTCGCGTAACTCCCGCGTTTATCGCACGGAATACATCAGCAATTTGTGCCTGCTCGCCACCACGCTGCATAAAATCGCCGAAGAGGTGTATCAGACTTCCAGCGAAGAGTTCGCTGAAGTCTCTGAAGCGTTTACCAAAGGAACGGTTGGCAGCAGCACTATGCCGCAAAAAGTGAACCCCAAACTGGCTAAAGGGATTATCGCCAACGCGCAAAAATTGTATTCCGTGCTCACTTCCTGCCTGTATGTCAGCCCTCGCCCATTTGAAGCAGACAGTTCAGCCTACTTTATCTTCGACGGAAATATTCAGGAAAGCATGGAGTTGATGGCGGAGATCGTGATGCGCGCGGAAGAGTTGACCCGTACGCTGGTGATTAATCCTGAACGTATGCGCCAGAACGTCCACTTAACCCATGGCTTGATCAATAGCGAAAAAATCATGATGCAACTGGTAGAGCGGTTAGGCAAAGACGCGGCGCACGAGCGCGTGTACCAGTTGGCGATGCGCAGCACCCACGAGGGATTGCCCTATGCCGACGTGCTGCGCGCCGACCCCCTGATTCGCCAGCATTTTAGCGATACAGAAATCGATGCCCTGCTCGATCCCGCCCACTACCTCGGTTTGTGTGCGGAGATCGCCGCCGAAACGGCATCGCGCGTATGGGAGAAAGAGGATGTCTGACCCGATGCTCTCTCTGGCAAGCGACCGAATCATCACACCCGACGGGATACAACGCGGTTATCTGCATATCAAACAGGGACAGATTGTTGGCCTGGATAATTCTCCTCGCGGCCAGGTGGTTGATTACCAACATGCGATGCTGATGCCGGGTTTTGTCGATATCCACGTCCACGGTTGGGGAAGAGGTTCGTTTGCCTGGAAGGGGGAGCGTCACTCTTTACAGGCGATGAGCCGGGATCTGGTCAATGCCGGGGTCACCGCGTGGCTTGCTACGTCCGCCACCCAGCCGGACGCGTTCTTACTGGAGAGTCTGACCACGGCCGCCGACTGGATTGCGCACGCGAAAGCAGAAGACGGGGCTGAAGCCGTCGGCATTCACATGGAAGGACCGTTTATCAATGCCAAATACAGCGGGATGCAGCGCAAGGAGTCTATTCAGCTCCCCAGCATTGAGGGCTTTGAATGCTATCAGCAGGCTGCACGGGGGCATATTCGCTTAATGACGCTGGCGCCAGAGTTGCCGGATGCGCTGCCGCTGATCCGTCATTTGCGCCAGGCTGGCGTCACGGTATCCGCAGGGCATACCGACGCGACGTTTGACGAAACCACCCGGGCGATTGAAGCAGGGCTATGTCACTTTACCCACGCCTTCAGCGCCATGCGCGGATTACATCATCGTGAGCCAGGCGTTGTCGGCGCGCTAATGTACCACCAGGACACCTTCGCCGAAGTGGCAAAACAAAGCGGCATCACCCTACGCCCGGAAGTGTTCGATATTCTCTATCGTCTGAAAAAAGATCGTCGTCTGGTCATGGTCAGCGACTGTCTGGGATATGTGGATTTCCCGGAAGGGTTTGAATTTCACCATTACCTGCGTCAGGAGACGTTTCGTATTCGCCATCATCTTCTGGAAATTACCGATCGCCACGGCAATATCCGCACGGTCTCGCCTGATGACTGGGCGGACGTCTGCACACTGGAGATGAGCTTTCTGGATTCAGTGAAAAATGTGGTTGGTCGTCTGGAGAATAGTTGGGTTTCCGTAGCGCAGATTGCCTGCCTGAATCCGGCGATTCTCGCCGGTGTTGAACAGCGTAAGGGCAGCCTGACGCCCGGAAAAGATGCCGATATTCTTGTCCTTGATGAGGCGTTAGATCTTGAAGCCGTCTGGTGTCGCGGCGTCTTACAACCGCTGGCTAAATAAACACATCACCATAATGGCGTTCGAGGAAATCCCTGAGCGCCTCGGGACTCATACCCTGTACCTGCTGAACAAACTGCTCAGCCGGTATTTTTTTGCGCGCGGAGGCAAGTCCCCGCTCACGAAGCAACTGGAAGTCATCCTGCGTTAGCCAGAAGTTAACTTTGACGTAATCCAGTCCGGCATACCGCAAATGGCTTGAGATCTTATTGGTAAAGGTGATCAGCAGATCAAACTCACGTGACTGGAGCTGTTCAATCTCATTGATATTAATACATACCGGGATATCGATATGAAAACGTGAGGACAGGACCTCTTTGAAATACCCGACCTTACTTTCCGAAGAGTTCGTCACAATAATGACCCGCTTTTTCGGCTCACTCACTACCCGGTTTTTAAGCTCATATTTTTTCGTGATCAACACCAGTGTCGCCAGATGAATGGCGGAAAACGTCGTTTGCCAGCCTTTTTCAATCTCGCTCACCGCAGACTGAACGTCGTCCCAGAGTTCAGGGTAACGATTCTGGACGTTATGCAGTTTTTTATCATCAAACCAGAGATGAAATTTATTCTGGATGATGGCGGCATAGATAAAGTGATAAACCTCGGCAAACCAGGCATGCTGATTGTGAATGGTGTTGTTCAGGCTAGCGGCTAAACGTTCACAGGTCCGTTTCACATGCGCCACCAGGCTGGCGTCATATAAGGTGAAAGGGCGATACGTAAACGTCAGCGAAGCAATCAGGAGATCCAGACAGCGGTTTTCCTGCGGATTGGTCATGGCCTCAAAAGGGAACGTCGTCAAAAACGGCGTCGTCGTACTCTCTTTGATTACATGTCCCCGGCGGATGCGATGTAACGCGAGGCTCAAATACACCAGCAGGTATTTCCGACCATTGTAACCCAGCGTGTTAATCGGCCGGATAACGTCTTCATAGCAACGTGCAGCCTGGGTAATCTCCGAAGCACATTCACTCAGAAACTGATCGGCAATCGAACGACTGACGGGCTCATTCGCCTGATGGGCTATCAACTGGTGGTGTTCACCAATCTCAACGGTTTTGAGTATTAATATGCACACAGCCAGGCGCAACGAGAACTCATCGCCGACAAGCCGCGACCCGGTACGTGGGATGCTTTGTACCGTCAGGGCGTGTTCTTGCGCCAGACGCAACATCACGGGATTATCATTTTTGACCGTCCCCGCGCTGACATAAAACTTTTTGTAGTACTCGTTTTTATTCACCACATCATGCAAACAGAGCGCCACGAGGAGATCCCTCACACGCTCTTCCGACGTAGTGATATAGCGATTAAAACGTATACGCGCTAAAAATTGCCGGTATTCGCTATAGCCAATCCGGGTCGTAATAAACTGATTATCCTGATGGAGCTGGACGTCTTCCGGCAAGAGTTCATTGAGCTCTTTCATGGTGCGTTTTAGCGTGGAGAGAGTCTTACCGAAACGCTGAACCGCCTCGTCAATCGACAGCGGGCTGTTATCCTGTAAATACTTCAGGAAAGAGAGATCAAAGTGATTCATGAACGCTCGCCAGTGGATAATGCAAGATGCAGGATAACGGAAATCCAGGACTAAAACCGTGACCTGTTGCGTGTCACGGCGGGTTAGATCACAACCCCAGCACCGTGCCGACCAGCAACCACAGGTTCAACGCCACCACCAGCACCACAATCATCCAGCCAGTCTGTTTAACCCAGCGGGTATTCACCAGATCGCCCATCAGTTTGCTGTCGCTGGTAAATATCAGCAGCGGCACCAGCGCCAGTGCAATACCAAAGCTTAACAGCACCTGGCTCATCACCAGAATCCGCGTCGGATCAAGGCCAATCAGAATCACGATAAAGGACGGCATCATGGTGATGGTACGACGCACCCATAAGGGGATATGAAAGCGGACAAACCCCTGCATCACGACCTGCCCCGCCAGCGTACCAACCACCGTTGACGACAACCCCGCCGCCACCAGGCTCAGTCCGAAGACCGTTGCCGCCGCGTGACTTAATAACGGCTCCAGCGTCAGATAAGCCTGATCCAGATCGGCAACACCGGTGTGACCACTGAAGTGAAACGCGGCGGCGGCAGTCGCCATCATCGCCAGATTGACGAACCCCGCAATGGTCATGGCGATAGCTACATCCCATTTTGTCGCCGCATAGCGCTGCTGACGCGTGCCGCCATGCAGGTGCTGTGTTAACGAAGAGTGCAGGTAGATTACATGTGGCATGATGGTAGCGCCCAGCACCCCGGCGGCCAGAAATACCGCTTCAGAGTTGGGCAAGTCAGGGATTATCATGCCTTTACTCAACTGTGCAAAGTTGGGCTGGGAAAAGATCAGTTCAACGATATAAGCCATGGCGACAAACAGCAGCAGGCCGCCGATCACTTTTTCCAGCGGTTTTTGTCCACGCCGCTGGAGCATCAGGATCAGAAAGGTGGCGATCCCGGTCAGCACCGCCCCCTGCAATAACGAAACGCCGAGGATCAGTTTGAATCCTATCGCCGCCCCGATGAATTCCGCGAGATCGGTCGCCATCGCGATAATCTCCGCCTGCACCCAATAGAACCAGACTACCGGCCGCGGATAGTGATCGCGAATTTGTTCAGCCAGATTTTTACCCGTCGCAATACCCAGTTTCGCAGACAAGACCTGAATCAGCATCGCCATCAGGTTTGCCCAGACCACGACCCACAACAGTTTATAACCAAAGCTGGCACCGGCCTGAATGTTGGTCGCAAAATTGCCCGGGTCGATATAGCCGATAGCCGCGACAAACGCAGGTCCCATTAATGTGAGCCTTAACTTGCGCGCTGCTCTTCCACTGCTACTCTCAACGCGATCGTTTGTCATCTTCTGCCTCGGAAACATAGCCTTTGCTATGTTTTATAGTACGCCTGATGAGAATGGTTATCAAGTGCATGTAAAAAAGGTAACCTTGATTTCTCTAATAGGCGGGAACGATAAAAGTGTGGGTACAAGAATGCGCGTGGCATGTTTAATAATTGTTATTATATTAGCACAATAACTTAACTATTTACTTTCGCATTAGACATAACAGAAGTGTATGCCGGATCACTATTTTTGAATCTCGTCACAGGTCCTGATTATAGTGTGTGTTAGATCTCGTTTTCTTTGTACACGTTGCATAGAATGTGCACGAAAACTTAACCTGCCTCATATTTGGAGCAAATATGGACCGCGTCCTTCATTTTGTCCTGGCACTTGCCGTTGTTGCGATCCTCGCATTGCTGGTAAGCAGTGACCGTAAAAAAATTCGCATTCGTTATGTCGTTCAACTGCTTGTTATCGAAGTGTTACTGGCGTGGTTCTTCCTGAACTCTGACGTCGGCCTCGGCTTCGTGAGAGGCTTCTCCGAAATGTTTGAAAAACTGCTCGGATTCGCCAATGAAGGGACGAACTTCGTCTTTGGCAGCATGAACGATAAAGGGTTGGCCTTCTTCTTCCTGAAAGTTCTCTGCCCTATCGTCTTCATTTCAGCGTTGATCGGTATTCTGCAACATATTCGCGTGTTGCCGATTATCATCCGTGCCATTGGTTTCCTGTTATCCAAAGTCAACGGCATGGGCAAACTGGAATCCTTCAACGCCGTCAGCTCGCTGATCCTCGGTCAGTCTGAGAACTTTATCGCGTATAAAGATATTCTCGGCAAAATGTCCCGCAACCGTATGTACACCATGGCCGCGACAGCAATGTCCACCGTTTCCATGTCTATCGTCGGTGCGTACATGACCATGCTGGAACCTAAATACGTGGTTGCGGCGCTGGTTCTGAACATGTTCAGCACCTTTATCGTGCTGTCGCTAATCAACCCGTACCGCGTTGATGCCAGCGAAGAAAACATCCAGATGTCCAACCTGCACGAAGGCCAGAGCTTCTTCGAAATGCTGGGGGAATACATTCTGGCGGGCTTTAAAGTTGCGATTATCGTTGCCGCCATGCTGATCGGCTTTATCGCCCTGATCGCCGCGCTGAACGCCCTGTTCGCCACCGTCACCGGTTGGTTCGGCTACAGCATCTCCTTCCAGGGCATCCTGGGCTACATTTTCTATCCGATTGCCTGGGTGATGGGTGTGCCGTCCAGCGAAGCGTTGCAGGTAGGCAGTATCATGGCGACCAAACTGGTTTCCAACGAATTCGTTGCAATGATGGATCTGCAGAAAATCGCCGCCACGCTCTCTCCGCGCGCGGAAGGTATCCTTTCTGTATTCCTTGTCTCCTTCGCCAACTTCTCTTCTATCGGTATCATCGCAGGCGCGATTAAAGGCCTGAACGAAGAGCAAGGTAATGTCGTATCCCGTTTCGGTCTGAAACTGGTTTACGGCTCTACGCTGGTGAGCGTCTTGTCTGCCTCTATCGCCGCACTGGTTCTGTAAGACAGCACTGACACAAAAAACGGGGAGCGTATCCCCGTTTTTTTATACCTGTGATTCCCCTAACGGCCTCGGTCGTCCAATCAGATACCCTTGCAGGTAGTTCACGCCCAGGCTTAACAGCAGCTCCCGCTGCGCAGGTGTTTCCACGTATTCCGCCACTACGCTTAACGACTTCGCCTTTGCCAGATCGGTTATCGACTTCACAATCATCGCGTCCAGTGAATCTGTCAGAATATCTTTTACAAACACGCCGTCGATTTTGATGATGTCAGCCTGCAAACGCTTCAGGCGCTCGTAATTGGCATACCCGGTACCAAAATCGTCAATCGCAATCCGGAAGCCGAATTTATGCAACTGTTCAAGGTTCTGCATGCTGGTTTCCGAATTGGAAAATGCCTGCTCTTCGGTGATCTCAATGATCACCGTTTCCGGGGCGATACCATAGCGGGTGAACAGGCGAATAATGCGCGGCGCCGTCTCTTTTTGCAGCAGGGTCAGCGGCATGAGATTCACCGAGAAAAGCGGTCCCGCCTCGCCAGAAGGATGCGCAGATAGCCAGTTCAGCAAGGCTTCCACCACCTGCAAATCAAAACGGGCGCTGAGGTTAAATTGCGCGATCAGCGGGATGAACTGATCCGGCGTCATGATACCTTCATCGCTTTTCAGCCGCGCAAGAATCTCGTCGTACCCTTTGCCGTGAGCGTCGCGGATAGGCTGCGCATAAAGCAGGAGATCGCCGTTATCGAGCGCTTTACGAATTTTATTGAGCAGCAGCACCCGTTCGGTCGTCTGGCCCGTCGCGACTTCCTGGCTATGCGTCAGCGCCAGTACCCGGTGATTGGCGCAGGATTGTTCCGCCAGCCAGCTTAACTGACCCAACAGCGGTTGCAGCGTCTCCTGCTTCCCATCCCATTGCCCCCAGGATGCGCCGTAGCCCATGTCCAGCCCGGTGTTGTTCCAGTAAATTTTACGACTGTTCAACAGGTCGAGCATATGTTGCAGACGGGCGTCCATTTCCGGCCCGTTAAGCACCAGTAATAATTCACTCCCCGGCAACTGAAAGATTTTTTCATTCTCAAGCATCAACGGTTGCAGCATACGGTGCACCGTGCGTTTGCTGTGCACGCGCATTAACATGCCGTAGTGACGGCTCAGAAACTCCAGATTCTCCAGCCGCAGACAGCAGACGCTCTGCCCTGACTCTTTTTTCAGGAACTGCTCCAGCGCACGCAGATTCGGTAAACGAGTTAAGGGGTCGGTAAGCGCTTGCATATGCCAGCGGCGATTAAGCCATTCACTACGCTGAAAGATGCGCATCATATACATCAGGCAGATACTGAACGAAACAAGAACCGACAGGATAAACGCCAGCGAATACTCCGACCCCACGCCTTGTAAGAAATTGCGGTTATAGGTCAACAAGAACAGCGTGCTAATCGCCCAGCTTAGATTAATAAACGGATAGGTGAGTTTACCCACGCCGGTGGTAAAAATAATGAAGAAGACCGGCACCAGATACCCTGCAATGTATCCGCTCTCCAGGGGAGAACACATAATGACAAGAAGGGCCGAAATACAGGCCAGCCAACTGACGGTAAATAAGCGCTTTTCTTTATCGAAACACGGGGCAATGTCTCTGCACCAGAACGTTCGGGCATACCGTGGATTCACAATCATCCGTAGCGGATAATAAAACAGCAAGGTGAAGATCAGCGCCGCCGAGATCAGACTCAGAATATCGACAATCGTGAAGATGGCTGCCGCAGCACCAAAGAATGTCGACACCGCGACCGGGAAGTCGAGATAATGCCCGGCGAGATACATGCTGATCTTCATCCCGACAGGAGCCACAAAGCCAAACCAAATCACCCTGCGCCAGATATTGCGATCGGGCAAGCCGTAACGCCAGCGCGGTCCAATATGCCAGCGAACAAGCGCGCTCGTTCCTAGTACGGCAAACATCTGACAAAAGAGCAACACGATACCTTGCGCAAACGGCAGATGAAGATTCCAGTGATTGGTCAGGTATAACGCCAGCACAATGGGCAGAACAGCGCGTCGACCAAACAGCAGCAGCATCGACAGCAGAACGCACAGCGGTAGCCACGAAAGATAGATATCGCTGGAGTCCACTATGGTCCGCGGGGAAATCAAACGTGAAAACTGGATGGCTGCGATGGAGAGTACGATCGCAAGAGCGAATATTCTTATATTATTTATCAGGTTACGCTTGGGTGGCATGAATTAACTGCTCTCACGGAACGAACTATTTGTCACATAAATGATAAGTTTATTCGCACCGCGAAGCAAACCTATACCCGCCAGATAAATCCACCGAATTTGTGAGCACAGATTCTGGCTTAATAGAAACTGTATTACAAAAATGAAAGGCGCGCAGAGATAAAAAAACCCCCGCTTTGCAGCGAGGGTTCTGAATTTGGTGGAGCTAAGCGGGATCGAACCGCTGACCTCTTGCATGCCATGCAAGCGCTCTCCCAGCTGAGCTATAGCCCCACGATGCGTTTACGTACCAAAATTGTTGGGTTCAATTTTTGGTGGAGCTAAGCGGGATCGAACCGCTGACCTCTTGCATGCCATGCAAGCGCTCTCCCAGCTGAGCTATAGCCCCATTACGTAAAGCTTGTCGAGTTGACGGGCGGCATCATATGAATTCCCTTCGCATGTGTCAACGGCAAATTGAAAGCGCCGATTCTAATCGCTGAAAAAGCAGACAAATGAAGAACAATGCGCAACAACTCGCATTCAGTAGTTAAACACGTCACGGTTTCCACTAAAATGGTGCTATAAAATGAACCACTAATTAACCACACGACTATTCAGGGAATCGTTATGTTCAAGGAACGGATGACGCCAGAAGAACTCGCGAATCTGACGGGTTACAGCCGACAGACTATTAATAAATGGGTGCGAAAAGAAGGTTGGGCGACATCACCAAAACCAGGCGTTCAGGGCGGTAAAGCGCGACTGGTGCATGTTAACGAACAGGTTCGTGAATATATCCGCAGCGCAGAACGCTCAGCGGAAGGATTGTCTGACACCTTCTCACCCCCTGGCGATGCCTCGTTGGAAGCACTCCTGATCAAGCTGGTGAAAGAGATGACGCCTGCCGAACAAAAACACTTTACCTCTTTGCTACTGCGGGAAGGGATTACCGGTTTATTACAACGCTTAGGGATCCGCGACAGCAAATAATATGAAAAGATTACGCAGCAAAATGACCACCGAAGAACTGGCAGATTGCCTCGGTGTCGCTAAGCAAACCGTGAATCGTTGGATACGTGAACAAAAATGGGAAACGGAAAAATTTCCAGGTGTTAAAGGTGGTCGGGCAAGACTCGTTCATATCGATACACGCGTGCGGGAGTTTATTTTGAACATCCCGGCGTTTCGTAACCATTCTGCATTTTATCAGGCTGAAGAGCCGCTGGCCGAGTACAATCCCGTCGTACGCAGTCATGCCTATAGGCAAATTATTGATGCCGTGGAAAATATGTCCGCTGCGGAACAGGAAAAGTTAGCGCTATTCCTTTCACGTGAAGGTATCCGTGGTTTCCTTACACGCCTGGGTCTGAACGATTCTGAGTAATGCAAAGAAAAACGGCAGAGTCTCCCCTGCCGTTTCATTAATGCGGCGATCGCTTACTGTTGCGCTTCACGCTCCGCAATAAAAGCCAGAGCTTTATTGATGCGCTCAATGCTGCGAGTTTTTCCAATCGCGTGCACCGTTACGTCTAAGCCAGGAGACTGACCCGCACCGGTTACCGCCACACGTAACGGCATACCGACTTTACCCATCCCCACTTCCAGCTCATCAGCAGTAGCCTGAATCGCGTGATGCACGTTTTCAGCCGTCCACTCGGTAATGGCTGCCAGTTTGTCACGCACCACTTCCAGCGGCTGACGCGCCACCGGACGCAGGTGTTTCTTCGCGGCATCGGCATCAAACTCGGCAAAGTCTTCGTAGAAGTAACGGCAGCTCTGCGCCATCTCTTTCAGTGTTTTGCAACGCTCGCCCAGCAGTTTCACCAGTTCAGCCAACTCCGGGCCGTTACGGGTATCGATGTTTTCCTGCTCGATGTGCCACTGCAGATGCGTTGCCACATACTCCGGCGCCAGCGAGTTAATGTAGTGATGGTTCAGCCACTGCAGTTTTTCCGTGTTGAACGCACTGGCGGATTTGCTGACCGCTCCAAGGGAGAACAGCTTGATCATCTCTTCACGGGTGAAGATCTCCTGATCGCCGCTGGACCAGCCCAAACGCACCAGGTAGTTCAGCAGCGCTTCCGGCAGATAGCCGTCATCACGATACTGCATCACACTCACCGCGCCGTGACGTTTGGACAGTTTTTTACCGTCGTCGCCGTTGATCATAGAGACGTGGGCGTACACCGGCACCGGCGCGTTCAGCGCTTTCAGAATGTTGATCTGGCGCGGGGTATTGTTGATATGGTCTTCACCACGAATGACGTGGGTGATCTCCATATCCCAGTCGTCCACCACTACACAAAAGTTATAGGTTGGGGAACCGTCGGTGCGGCGGATGATCAGATCGTCCAGCTCCTGATTGCTGAATTCGATCGGGCCACGGATCTGGTCGTCAAAAATGACAGAGCCGTCCTGCGGGTTGGCAAAACGGACAACGCAAGGCTCATCATCAGCGTGATGTTCATGACCATGACGGCAACGACCGTCGTAGCGCGGCTTTTCACCCTTCGCCATCTGCTCTTCACGCAGTGCGTCCAGGCGTTCTTTGGAGCAGTAACATTTATAGGCCGTGCCCGCTTCCAGCATCTCATCAATCACTGCGTTATAACGATCGAAACGTTTAGTCTGGAAGTACGGACCTTCGTCCCATTCCAGGCTCAGCCAGTTCATACCGTCCATAATGGCTTCGATAGCTTCCGGCGTGGAACGTTCGAGATCGGTGTCTTCAATACGCAGCACAAACTCACCGCCGTGATTACGTGCAAAAAGCCAGGAATAGAGAGCAGTACGCGCACCACCGACGTGCAGATAGCCTGTCGGGCTTGGCGCGAAGCGAGTTTTGATTTTCATGAAATGGCCTTACGTTTATAAAGATGCCGACAACCGGCAAATCCGGGAAAAATGGAATGGCCGATATTCTATCACTGTGAAGTAAATCCTCAATGTTGTTACCGGGTAAACGCCGTACAGAACCCTTTTTGTTTAGAAATCATGCGCCAGAGACCGTTTCACGATCGTTTTGCTTAAAATTACGACGAACAAACAATTTCTTTAGAAAATGCGTTGACTCATTTTCAACTCTCCCTATAATGCGACTCCACACAGCGGGGGTGATTAGCTCAGCTGGGAGAGCACCTCCCTTACAAGGAGGGGGTCGGCGGTTCGATCCCGTCATCACCCACCAACTACTTTATGTAGTCTCCGCCGTGTCGATAAGAAATTGAGAAGTGGGTGATTAGCTCAGCTGGGAGAGCACCTCCCTTACAAGGAGGGGGTCGGCGGTTCGATCCCGTCATCACCCACCACTTTCTCGCCAGCTAAATTTCTTATTGTGAAGTACCGAAGTGGGTGATTAGCTCAGCTGGGAGAGCACCTCCCTTACAAGGAGGGGGTCGGCGGTTCGATCCCGTCATCACCCACCACTTCGGGTCGTTAGCTCAGTTGGTAGAGCAGTTGACTTTTAATCAATTGGTCGCAGGTTCGAATCCTGCACGACCCACCAATGTAGAAAGGCGCCCTAAAGGCGCCTTTTTGCTATGCGAAAATCGTCAGGATGAGAACCTGCTACAGGTTCGAGTCTCACGCAGTGAGACAACGGAGCCGCTGGCGGCGACGGCCCGAAGGGCGAGGCGAAGCCGAGTCATCCTGCACGACCCACCAATGTAAAAAGGCGCCCTAAAGGCGCCTTTTTGCTATGTACTGTTTGTCAGATTCGAGCCTGTACCGAGTCTGGGGAATTTCATGCCAAATCAAGCACGCTGTAAATATTAAAAATAATATAAATTCAGAATAAAAATAAATAGCGCAAAATATAGCCCGTTTCGGGAAAATACTTTCCCCGTCTGTCCATTCCATTGATATCCATCAAAAAAAACAGCCCCGAAAGAGAGTATTCCGTTTCATACAATAACAGTAGTTATTATTCTGTTCGGTATTGTGTCGTCAGGTTCGCTTTATCCTCCGCCGCACTATCGGTTCCCGCAGGATACTTTTATCTGCATCAGGGGAGGTCGTTGTGTCTTTGAAAGGACTGCGTTTTACGCTGGACGTGGACGGACTGGGGCAAAAAACCTTCGCCGTGGTGAATTTTGTGTTAAGGCAGCGCCACTCATTTCCGTTTGTGCTGGATATTGATGTTGCCAGCGATTCTTTCGGAGAGACCGCAGAAAAGCTACTGGAGAAAAATGCCACCCTGACTATCTGGCAGGGCAATACTCCTCAGCGCTATGTCAGCGGTATCGTTACCCGGTTTGGGATGAAAGAGTACAACGGCTGGCAGATGTGCTACAGCCTAACCATCACTCCTCCCCTCTGGCGCAGCGGTCTGCGCCAGAATTTTCGCATCTTCCAG
This sequence comes from Citrobacter sp. RHB20-C16, assembly GCF_013890155.1. Lineage (NCBI taxonomy): Bacteria > Pseudomonadati > Pseudomonadota > Gammaproteobacteria > Enterobacterales > Enterobacteriaceae > Citrobacter > Citrobacter sp. RHB20-C16. Next base: position 3,393,490 of record NZ_CP057630.1, read on the forward strand.
CAACAGGACATTCAGACCATTTCCGCCACCTTGTTGGAGGAGAACGGCATTACTGACTGGAAGCCCTGGTTTTATGAAGACCACCCGGCGCGAGAATTCTGCGTTCAGTATGGTGAGACGGACCTTACGTTTCTTACCAGGCTGTGGTCAGAGGAAGGTATTTTCTTTTTTGATCGTTTTGCTGCTGACAGCCCGGCGCAGACACTGACGCTATGCGATAACGTTGCCGGATTATCCGATGCCGGTGAACTGCCATTCAATCCAAACTGTTCATTAGAAATTACCATTCCGAGTGTCAGTACCTTCAGTTACCAGGCGCAAATCCGCCCCTCTTCCGTAGAAACTCAGGACTACACCTTTAAAATGCCGCAGTGGCCCGGGTATTACGGACATTCTGGTGAAAATCTGAACGGACAGAGGAAGCAGTATGAAGTCTTTGACTGGCCGGGGCGTTTTAAGGATGAACAACACGGGCAGGATTTCGCCCGCTACCAGATAGAGGGCTGGCGTAACAATGCGGAAACCGCCGCCTGTATCAGCAACTCTCCCCTACTGTGGCCGGGCACAACCTTCACACTTACCGGGCATCCGGTAAACACGCTTAACCAAAAGTGGCAGGTTGTCAGCAGCGTTCTGACGGGAAAACAGCCACAGGCGATGAAAGGCGGACAGGGTATGGGCACCACGCTGAATAATCAGTTTGAAGTGATCCCAGCCGACAGAACCTGGCGACCGCAGCCGTTGATAAAGCCAAAAGTGGATGGTCCACAAAGCGCTATCGTCACCGGGCCGCCGGGCGAAGAAATCTTCTGCGATGAGCATGGTCGTGTGCGGGTGCGCTTTCATTGGGACCGTTATCATCAGAGCAATGAGGACAGTTCCTGCTGGATAAGGGTGTCGCAGGCGTGGGCGGGTGCCGGGTTCGGCAATCTGGCCATTCCGCGCGTGGGCCAGGAGGTCATCGTGGACTTTCTCAATGGCGACCCCGACCAGCCCATCATTATGGGCCGTACCTATCACGACGATAACCGCTCCCCGGGCAGCCTGCCCGGCACGAAAACACAGATGACCATTCGCTCAAAAACCTATAAGGGCGGCGGGTTTAATGAACTGCGTTTTGAGGATGCGACCGGGCAGGAGCAGGTGTATATCCATGCGCAGAAAGACATGGACACCGATGTTCTGAATAACCGCACCACTGACGTGACGGCAAACCACCGGGAAACGATCGGCGGTAATCAGCTTATCACCGTGAAGCAAAACCAGATACAGACAGTGGTGCAGAACCAGAAAGAGACCGTGGGCCAGAATCAGAGTGTCACCGTGGGCATGAATCAGGCGGAAACGGTGGGGATTGTCCGCGCCCTGAGCGTGGGGGTGGCATACCAGACTACGGTGGGTGGAGTGATGAACACCTCGGTGGCGCTGATGCAGTCCTCACAGATCGGTATTCAGAAATCCCTGCTGGTTGGCAAAGGGTATGACGTCAGCGTGGGGGAAAACGTCAGCTTCACGGTAGGCAAAACCCGGACAGAAAGCGCCGGAAAGGTGGCGGTGTACTCTGCCGGAGAACATCTGGAGTTGCGTTGTGGACAGGCGCGCCTGGTGCTGACGCAGGACGGCAAAATCTTCCTTAACGGCACGGCTATTAATCTTCAGGGCGTGCAAACACTCAGTGGCGACGCGCTGATGATTAACTGGAACTGCGGCGCAGCGGAAGACCCGCCGAAGGTGCCGGAAGACCCGCCGAAGGTGCCGGAAGAAAGCAGCAGTCAGCCGCCGGATATGCGTAAGTACTGAGTCAACGGCTGCGCATTTGCGTTTATGTAAAACGATAACAGTACATTCAGCATTTCAGAAGGATTTGTCTATGAGCGGAAAACCGGCGGCGCGTCAGGGCGACATGACGCAGACGGGCGGTAGCATTGTCCAGGGCTCGGCGGGCGTGATGATTGGCGCGCCAACAGGCGTGGCCTGCTCGGTCTGCCCGGGAGGGATGACTTCCGGTAACCCGGTCAATCCGTTGCTGGGTGCAAAGGTGCAGCCCGGTGAAACCGATTTCGCCCTGCCGGGTCCGTTACCGTTTGTGCTCTCGAGGACTTACAACAGCTACCGGACGAAAACGCCTGCACCGGTGAGCATCTTCGGCCCCGGCTGGAAAGCCCCCTTCGATATCCGCTTACAGCTTCGTGATGAAGAACTGATACTCAACGACCACGGCGGGCGCAGTATTCATTTCGAGCCGCTGTTTCCCGGTGAAACGGCCTTCAGCCGCAGCGAATCGCTCTGGCTGGCGCGGGGCGGCGTGCCGGTGCTGCATGAAAGCAATCCGCTGCACACACTGTGGCAGTCGTTGCCGGAAGACATTCGCACCAGTCCACACCTGTATCTGGCGACCAGCAGCGTTCAGGGACCGTGGTGGATACTGGGCTGGTCTGCGCGCGTACCGGGAGCGGATGAAGTTCTGCCCGCCCCGCTGCCGCCGTACCGGACGCTGACCGGGCTGGCTGACCGTTTCGGGCGCACACAAACCTTTCACCGGGACGCAGACGGGGAATTTGCCGGGAATATCACCGCCGTGACCGACGGCGCAGGCCGCCGCTTCCGGCTGGTGCTGACCACGCAGGCGCAGCGGGCCGCACAGTACCGGAAGCAGGTAACCGCCAGTGGCACAAAACCCCTTCCCTTCCCGGATGCTCTGCCCGCCACCGCGTACGACACGGACAACGGCCTTCGTCTGGCAGAAGTATGGCTGACCCACGACCCGGAATACCCGGACACTCTGCCCGCCGCGCCGCTGGCGCGATACGACTATTCCCCGCGTGGCGAACTGGCAACGGTATACGACCGCAGCGGCACGGCAGTACGCCATTTTACGTATGACCCGCCGCATCCGGGAAGCATGGTGGCACACCGTTATGCGGGCAGACCAGAGATACGCTATCGCTATGACATCGCCGGGCGGGTAACGGAACAGCGTAACCCGGAAGGCTTAAGCTATACCTACTCGTATGAACAGAACCGCGTCATTATCACCGACAGCCTGAACCGCCGGGAGGTGCTTTACACCGAAGGCGAAGGCGGGCTGAAGCGGGTAGTGAAACAGGAACGCTCCGATGGCAGCGCCATTCACAGTGAATACGACCCGGCAGGGAGACTTATTGCACAGACCGATGCGGCGGGCCGTAAGACGGAATACCGCCTGAGTCCCGGCTCCGGCCAGTTAAAAGAAATCGTCGCGCCAGACGGCAGGCGTACTGAATTTTATTACAACAGCCAGCGCCAGTTGACGGACACCGTATACCCGGACGGCCTGCAAAGCCGGCAGGAATACGACATTCAGGGCAGACTCATCGCCGACACCCTGCGCGACGGCAGCACCACCCGCTGGTTTTATGACAACCCGCACAGCGAATACCCGTCCGCCAGCGAAGATGCCACCGGCAGCCGGAAACAGATGACGTGGAGCCGCTACGGGCAGTTGCTGAGCTTCACCGACTGCTCAGGCTACCAGACCCGTTACGAATATGACCGCTTCGGTCAGGTCACTGCCCTTCATCAGGAAGAAGGCCTCAGCCAGTACCGTGCTTACGATGACCGGGGCAGACTGGTCAGCCAGAAAAATGCACAGGGCCACGAAACCCGCTATGAGTACAGCATCGCGGGCGACCTGATGGTCGTGCTCCACCCGGACGGCAGCAGGCAGACCACAGAGTATGATGCCGCTGGACACCCGGTGAGCACCACCACTGGCGGCCTGACCCGGCAGATGGCATACGACGCCGCAGGCCGTGTGACGCAACTGACCAACGAAAACGGCAGCCACACCACCTTCGCTTATGATGTGCTGGACAGGCTGGTGCAGGAAACGGGCTTTGACGGCAGGACGCAGCGTTATCAGTACGGTATTACCGGGCAGCTTATCCGCAGTGAGGACGAAAGCCTCATCACCCTGTGGCATTACGATGCGTCAGACCGGCTGACATACCGAACGGTGAATGACGAAGAGGCAGAACGCTGGCAGTACAACGAGCGTGGCTGGCTGGCCGAAGTCAGCCATCTCAGCGACGGCCACCGCGTCGCCGTGCAGTATGAGTACGATAAACAGGGACGGATGAACCTTGAACGCCAGACGGTGCAGCATCCCGAAACGGGAGAGCTGCTGTGGCAGCACGCCACCCGGCACGATTACAGCGCCAAGGGACTGCCGGACCGCGTGACACCGGACGCCCTTCCCCCGGTGGCGTGGCTCACGTATGGCAGCGGGTATCTGGCCGGCATGAAGCTCGGCGACACGCCGCTGGTTGAGTTCACCCGCGACCGCCTGCACCGGGAAACGCAGCGCCGCTTCGGCGAATACGACCTGACCACGGCATACACGCCGGGCGGTCAGCTACAGAGCCATCACCTCAGCATTCTTCAGCTTAACCGCGACTACACCTGGAACAGCGGCGGGCAGCTTGTTCACATCCGCGGGCAGCATGAGCAGCGGGATTATCAGTACGGCGACGCCGGAAGGTTGCTCTGTACACATATCACATCGCCCCACCACGACCTGGCGCAGTGGACGTTCACCGACCCGGCGGGCAACCGGACAGCGCAGCAGGATAAATACCCGATGCTGCCGGAACGCTTCCCGGATAACCACATCACCCAGGATGTGGAGAACTTTTATCATTATGACGAACACGGCAGGCTGACAGAGAAAGACGAGCGCCGGATACGCCCGCACGGCAGCGTCGTGCATCATTACCGCTATGATAACCAGCACCGGCTGACGCACTACCGCCGGATGCAACAGGGCAACGTGCTGACGGAAAGCCGCTATCTTTACGACCCGCCGGGCCGCCGCGTCAGCAAACGGGTGTGGGCATGTACGGTATTTCACGATGGCTCGTGTTCACAGCCGGCACTGCAGGAAACCGTGTGGTACGCCTGGGATGGCGACCGGCTGACCACCACGCAGACGGACAAAACCCGCATCCAGACGGTGTACCTGCCGGGAAGCTTCACGCCGCTCATCCGTATTGAAACGGCAACCGGAGAACTGACCAGAGCCACCCGCCGCACGCTGGCGGAGAAATTTCAGCAGGAAGCAAACGTGACCTTCCCGCCGGAACTGGTGGCGATGGTGGATAATCTGGAAGCGGAACTACGGCGCGGGGAACTCAGCGAAGCCAGCCGGACGTGGCTGGCACAGTGCGGCCTGACGCCGGAGCAGATGAAAAATCAGCTGGAGCCGATATATATACCGGTAAGAAAAATCCACCTGTACCACTGCGACCACCGGGGCCTGCCGCTGGCACTGATTGACGTTAACGGGGCCATTGCGTGGCGCGCAGAGTTTGATGAATGGGGGAATATCCTGCGGGAAGATAACCCGTATAACCTGGAACAGCTCATCCGTCTGCCGGGGCAGCAGTGGGATAAAGAGACGGGGTTGTACTATAACCGGCACCGGTATTACGACCCAGCACAGGGAAGATATATCACGCAGGACCCGATTGGGTTAGCGGGAGGGTGGAATCTGTATCAATATCCGCTGGATCCGATACAAATAATAGATCCTTTAGGGTTATCTGGCTGGGATGGATTAGGCAATTGGCTCAGCCAGCCAGGTATGAAAGAGGCTTATAATCATGCAGCAGGTGAAGCCGAAGGTCCAATTGCAAAACCTATATCCGAATGGGAATTTTCCGAATGGAATGTGGTTAAAGGAAGTAATCATCTCGGGACTAATTATATAAATGTGTATGCAATGTGTAAGGATCAATTTGATAACACAAAGTCTGTTGCTGCAAAAGTTTTTCAAACCGGTTTGTTTCCGTTGAATGAAATTGAAGCAGGGAAAGGGATACCTGACCCTAGCGAAAATATTGGAAGTAAATCAGCTCCTGTAAACACCGCTGCAGATTGCATTGAGAATCTCGTAAAAGCTCATTCAAGGGCATTAACGTGCGGTTCAAAAAATGGTTATGAATGCTTCATGGATACAGTTGCGACCCCAGAGTTAGGGAATAAATTATGCGGAGAGACTGAGTAAAACCATAATGAATAAATATATAAACAAGATTTCTGAATTGCCATCACGAATAGGATTGACACTTTCTTATATCATATGTATAAATCTAATTGCATTTATGAGGAACTCTTTTAGAATTATTATGTGGTATATTTTTAATGATTCTTTCCAAAACATCTGGCTAATAAAAATTTCAAATGCAATAGCTTACTCCATGTTATTTTGGTGTGGTTGCATTGCTGGCCATTTAATACAAAAAAAAGTATATTTCATTCTTCATTAGTCGTAGCTTTAGGTGTTATGTATACTTTTTTACTTTCAGGCGTAGGACCAAATGACTATATTTTGCTTCTTGAAGGCATATCAACTGGCGCTGCTTTAGGTGGGATTGGAGGAGGATGCACACTAATAGTAAGAAAACTTCGACATTCGAAAAGTAAGAAATGAGGATAAAGAAAGTCCAGGCTGATTGTTCAAATTGGCCTGGCAGAGTTAAGTTAGTAAAAAACTCCACTGCGCCTATAGGGAAGTGCAGCTAATCATTCGTTCGCAGAATTTGATGAGCGTGGGAACCTATTGCTAAAAGATAACCCGGAGAATCTGCAACAGCTCATCCGCCTGCCGGGACAGCAATGGGATAAAGAGACCGGACTGTACTATAACCGGCACCGGTACTACGACCCGTTACAGGGAAGGTATATCACGCAGGATCCGATTGGGTTGGAAGGCGGGTGGAATCTGTATCAATATCCGTTAAATCCTGTCGCATATAGAGATCCTTTAGGTTTAAACGGAATAGGAGATTTTGGTAATGGGTTTAGCAATTATTGCCAGCAGGCAAGTTCAGCTGTAACCCATCTGTCACCGGGTGATGCAGCGGGAGTGATACATAACATGGAAACAATGCATAATGCCTACAATCCGCTATCTGAATATGTACTCGGGATATCAGAAGGTTCAGCCGTCATTGCTATGGCTGGTATGAGTTTCGGAGTGGCGACCGTAGCAGAAAAAGGTTCAGCATGTATCGAAAACGTGGCTAATTCTATGATAAAAGATGGTGAAAGAAATCCAAAGAATTTAGCGTTGATCTGCGGGAAAAGCATTATAAATAAAGGAAGTAGCAAGTTTCAAAATAAGGTATCAGATTATCTTATTGATACACTTTTATCCTATGAACAAAAACAATAGTCATTATTTATTATAATATAGTGAAAATTCATTCATCTTACTTATAAAGGTGTCACAGTAACATGAAAAAAAACAAATTGATAATAAAAATCACATTAACCCTAACATTCTTACTAATTATTTCTTGTTTCCATTACTTAAATAAAAACTTGAATCTAAAAGAAAGAAAAAGGGCGGTTGATATATCATATCTAACCAAGTTAGCAAAAAGTGGAAATATGGAGGCTCAAACAGATTTGGGAGTTGCTTATGGAAATGGTGATGGTATAAGTCAAAATTACGCAAAAGCGCTCTACTGGTATAATAAGGCGGCGATGCAAGGTTATGCACAGGCACAATTTAACCTTGGCCTTTACTATGAGAATGGTTGGGGCACTTTAAGTGATCCCCAACAAGCGATAAAGTGGTATAAAAAAGCAGCGGAGCAAGGCATGACAAAGGCCCAAGTGAATCTTGGCACACTGTATCTCGCAAACCCCAACGTACAAAAAAATTATCCAGAAGCAAAAAAATGGCTATTAAAGGCTGCAGAAAAAAATGATACCAATGCAATGAACAACCTGGGGCAAATTTATGCTAACGGTTTAGGGGTTGAAAAAAATAATATTGATGCTGAGAAATGGTATCTTAAAGCTGTTGCTCTTGGTTCTATGAGTGCAAGAAATTCACTGGGGGCTTTTTATGGCAAAGGATTAGGACTCCATTCGAAAGATCGGGATAAAGTTTTACCTCTGGTCGAAGCTTCAGCATGCCAGGGGTATGTCCAGGCACAGATTAATCTTGGGTCATTTTATACTGAAAATAATGGAGAAGCGCCGATAGATTATAAAAAAGCCTACGCATGGTATTATGTTGCGTATATTAATGGTTCTTTAAGTACTCAACATGAACTTGATTTTCTTACCAAAAAAATGAGTAATGAAGAACTCATCGAAGCAAAAAAAATGGCCGCAGGGTATAGCCAAAAATATCGTTCCTCTCCGATCGAGGATGATACCTATAAATCTCAAACAGAATGTAGATATCCTTAACAAGAGGGGGGGAATGGGGTCAGGCAATTAATTTTTCAAGAATGTCGAGTGGCGTTTAATATTATGATAATAATGATGATATTAAAGTCTGTTTCTACCTTGATGGGCAGATTCCGCTGCCAATGCCGCATCGGAAGGTCAAATGTCTTACGATAATTCTGCTGCTTCAATAGACGTAGCTAATGGGCCAACATATTTACCACCAACTTGTTCTCTTTCAGTTGATATTGGCGGTTCTTTGGATACATTTAGCGGAGGAAGTTTTGCTACTGAAATATCAATTGGGACAAATAATAGGGCATCAGGAAATAGTGACATTTGTGCGTACTATATTCTTTGTGAGCACAGCGGAGTAGGAATTGCTGGTGGGCTATCAATATCAGGGACTATTTCTGGTGGTGGTATATTTCCTGGAGAAACCAAGTCGAAAGGGATTATACATTCAGGAAGATTATTGGGTAAATTTTCTGGTTCAGGAACAAAGGATTCGGCTGGCAATTATTCAGGAGCACTCAGCACTGGTCCTGGGTTAGGTGTTTTTGGTGGGAGTTAACGTGTTCTCAAATTTCTCGATGCGTGACAGAATTGTTGGGGTAATTAAATGAAGAGCAAGAAATGCATATTGATTGCGGTAGCGTTCTTTTTTGCTGTACTTGTCGTATTTATAGAAAGACTTGTAACGCATTCTTTTATACGGAGTGATGCGGAAGTAAGAAACGAGGCTCAGCAAGAGGTTGTTTACATTCAAAGCTTATATAATAAAAATGATTTCTCTAATATGTATGCAAATGGAACTAATGATTTCCCGAAAATTACAAGCAAAGAAGTTTTTTTATGTTAATGAGGAGAAAAAAAGAAATCTTAGGCGATTTCATAAAGTCTGATTTAATATCCAGTAATGTTATTAATTCTAATGTGGTGATGCTTACTTATCGCTCAACCTATACACATTATTCATTAGTAGAGGAGTTTGCTCTAATGAGAAAGGATGATAGTGATAAATTGCGTTTAGGAACGTATTTTATTGATGACGGTGGCAAGCGTGGAAAAGTAATAAAACTATAAGGGTGTTTTTCGAACGTTTTGGTAAGGATGCATACAAGAAAGGTAATAACCCCAACAAAATGCCTATTAAATTGCCAGGAAGATTACGCAGTTTGAATATGCATCCATAAAATAGATTCGTATTTATCCAATAACTTCTTTCTTATATTAAAATTAAATTGCTCATATTTTTTATATCTGCTTAACTTTTCATATTCCGTAAATCCATACTTTTTTAATAACCAGTAGTCAGCAATCATTGCCGCCTGTTGCTCCATAGAGTAAAAAATAAAATGAGGCTCATCAAGATGATATGAATCCCAGCGTGTTGATGCATAGGTATTATCATGAAAAGAAGAGTCATGCCGATAATATTGCCAGACAAAAGACATGGCAAATATAAACAAATGAGGATATTTTACAGAATCATGGTAGTTTGTATAATCGGCTGAAAAATCAGATTTATACTCGTTTACACTCAAAAGAATCTCACCATTTCTGGTATTGGTTATTACTTTAGATTGATACCTTGAATGATTGTGGTCACAATATATTTTTACTCTGTAGTAGTTGATGATATTCTTAAATAGAGTTTGCGCCAGCTTTAACTCTCCGGAGGTTAATGGCCTGAATAATACAGAATCAGACCCAGAAGATAACCCTGGCTCTGTGCATCGTTCCTGACAGTCTCTCAGAATAGTGCCTTCATGATCAAAAGAAGCGTTCCTTAATATCCTTTCGCACATTACAACCTCCATTTATTTTACTTCAGCATACGCCCCGAACGGAAAAATTCAATAAAAAAGAACAAATTTAAATTTCACCTACCGCATATACATTGCTACATTTTCATTTACCGAAATTGTGAATAATCCTTGCGGCAATTGGTTCAAACATATATTCCCAGCGTCACCATCAACCGCATAGGATCAATTGGTGATGCTATACAATGATTGATCCACTGGCAGACGTCCAGGTACCACAACGGGGGTCGGTTCGGGTACGTTGAAGCAAAAAAGTACGCGATGTACCCGTTACGCCGTTAAGGCATTAATCATGTGTTCCAGTGCGGGTGTCGCCTGTTGCTGGTCATACACAATGTACAAATCAGCCGGAATACGCTCTTCTAATGGACGGAACACCACACCCGGCCAGTTCATCTGCGCGTAGCTGTCGGCAATCAGCGTAATGCCAATTCCCATACTGATCATCGCCAGTACCGTTTGCGGTTCCATCACTTCACGTATGATCATCGGAGAGAACCCCGCACTCTGGCAAACGCGTTGCAGGAATGCCCAGTCAGTGTGAATGGAAGGCATGGTGACGAAATATTCGTTACGCAGGGCTTCTAATGGTACAGCCTCCCGCACAGTCAGTGGATGACCTTCCGGCATCGCCACCAGAAAAGAGGATTCATGCAGTCGCAGGCTGGTAAACCCAGGCGCCGGTTCCGTTGCCATTCGCCAGATACCGGCATCAAGCTCACGCCGCTCCAGCATGGCCATCTGCATCGCGGGCATATTTTCACGAAACAGCACCTCAACGTTAGGATTGTCCTTCAGGAATCTCCGCATTACCGGGCGCATTTTTCCCCACATCGCCGTGCCGATCACGCCCAGTTCGATCCGCCCTGCCTCACCGCGCCCGATCTGTTCGACGCGTGCTAACACCTGGCTGGCGCTGGAAAGCAGACGTCGTGACTCTTCCATCAGGATTTTCCCTGCATGGGTCAACGCTACGCTGCGCGAATGGCGGATAAACAGCAGCGTGCCGAGCTCCTGTTCCAGCTCTTTAATATGAATACTCAATGGAGGCTGCGACATATTCAGACGAGCGGCGGCGCGTCCAAAATGTAACTCTTCGGCGACAGCAAGAAAATAACGCAGTAACTTGAGATCGATACGAGGCGTGCGTTCCATGGGTAATGCGCTCCTGAGGAGAGGACTGATGCGCCAAATTACCACATTGCGTCGCAGAACAGGAACGACGGGCAACATATGCCCGCCGCAAAGGGGGATTAACGGGCCAGCGAGGGCTGTGCCTGCTTTTCAGGTTCATGCTTGTACTTAAAGCACAGCGCAAAAATCACCGCCAGCACCAGGGCATACGCCGCAAAGACCAGCCAGATAGTTTGCCAGTCCTTCACGCCATCCACTGAGAAGTAATCCACCGCCATACCGCTCAGGATGGAGCCAACCCACGCGCCGACGCCATTGACCATCGTCATAAACAGCCCCTGCGCACTGGCACGAATTTTCGAATCCACTTCCTGTTCAACGAAGACCGAGCCTGAAATGTTGAAGAAATCGAATGCGCAACCGTAGACGATCATCGACATCAGCAGCAGAACAAATCCGAGTGGAGACGGGTCGCCAAAGGCAAAGAAGCCAAAGCGCAATGTCCACGCCAGCATGCTCATCAGCATGACCGTTTTGATGCCAAAGCGTTTGAGGAAGAACGGGATAGTCAGAATAAAGCCGACTTCCGCCATCTGCGAGACAGAGAGTAAGATGGACGGGTATTTCACCACAAAACTGTCGGCAAACTGCGGATCGCGGGCAAAGTCGTGCAGGAAGGGGTTACCAAAAACGTTGGTAATTTGCAGCACTGCACCCAGCATCATGGCAAACAGAAAGAAAATCGCCATCCGCGGATTTTTAAACAGCACAAACGCATCCAGCCCCAGCTTACTGGCAAACGACGCGCTCGCTTTCTTCTCGGCGACCGGAATTTTCGGCAGCGTGAGTGCGTAGGCAGCCAGTAGCAGCGATGCGCCAGACGCAATGTACAGTTGCGCATTGCTCAGCTCCAGGCCCATCAGGCTGACGGTCCACATCGCAACGATAAAACCAATCGTGCCAAAAACGCGAATAGGCGGAAATGCCGTCACCGGATCCTGCCCTGATTGCGCCAGACAGGAATATGAGACACTGTTGGAAAGCGAAATCGTCGGCATGAAGGCCATTGCGTTGATCAACATCACCCAGAACATGGTGTCCGGATCGGTCACCGTCGTCGCGTAGAGCAGCGCGCCCGCACAGAGCAGATGACAAAGCATATAAGCACGCTCTGCCCGCAGCCATTTGTCCGCAATAATCCCCATAATGCCGGGCATAATAATCGCCGCCAGCCCTTTTGAGCTGTACACCATACCCACGTTGGCACCGGTAAAATGAAGGGTGTTAATCATGTATGAACCCAGGGTCACCAGCCAGCTTCCCCAGATAAAATATTGCATAAACGACATGATCTTTAATCGGGACGCAATACCCATTTTTTTCTTCCTTGCCGTAGAGTACGAACCCCGCCTGCTGGCGGGGTCATTATTATCGGTTTCAGGCCAGTTTACGCAGGAACCCGCAAATCAGGTCGATAAAGTTCTGACGTGAAAGTTCAGCCGCCGCCAGGGTTTGCGCGTGCGAGAGTTTCACATCCCCCAGCCCTTCCGCCAGATTGGTGATCGCCGACACGGCAACCACTTTCAGTCCGCAGTGGCGGGCGGTGATAACTTCAGGTACCACCGACATCCCCACCACATCGCCGCCGATAATTTGCATCATGCGAATCTCTGCGGCCGTCTCAAAGTTAGGTCCCGGATAAGAAACAAATACGCCTTCACTCAGCGTAAAACCCTCGTCGGCAGCTACGGTCTGTAAAATCGCACGATAATCGGCATCATAGGCATTCGCCAGCGAGAAGAAACGCTCACCAAAGCGTTCATCGTTCGGCCCAACCATCGGCGTTCCTGGCATGGTGTTGATATGGTCACTCAGCGCCACCAGACTCCCTGGCCCCACTTCCGGACGCAGAGACCCCGCCGCATTGGTGCAGAACAGCAGTTCGCAACCCAGTAGCTTCATTGTGCGAATAGCGTCGGTCATCACGGTCATGCCGCGCCCCTCGTAGAAGTGCCCCCGTCCTTTCATACAGGCGACCGGAACCCCGGCCAGATGACCGAGCACTAACTCACCGGCATGCCCGTGAACGGTACTCACCGGGAACCCAGGCAGCTTCTCGTAAGAGATCGCCACCGCATCTTCTATCTGCTCAGCCAGCGCGCCTAAACCCGATCCAAGGATAAAAGCGACGCGCGGCGTGAAGTCAGGTTTATAGCCGCGGATAATATCAGCGCTGTTCCAGGGATTCTGGGAAAAGTGGGAGTCGGTCATGAGATGTCCTTATAATCAGCTAGTCACTCATTGAGTGAGGGAGGTAATGGTTATAGCGAGAGTACGCAATCGATTACCAATACAGTTTTCCCGGATGATCGATAGCAAATGTATATCAATCCTGGGCCCGGCAGGCGCGTATGAAGGCTAATTGTCCCTGCCAGAAATAGGAGGATGCACTGAAGGTCTGTCTTTCTATGCCGATATCGTAGGTTTAATGGCAAAAGGAAACCACGATGACCACCATCAACGTCTCAACCCCTTCCGTTCAAAGCGGCGGGAGTAGCGCAAAAACCGCTTCAGGTAACAGTACCGCCGCGCAGATCGCCCAGATTGTGGAGAAAATCACCCAACTGACGCAGAAGCTCAAAGAGGTGCCGGATAGCACTGGCAGCGCGGAAGAGAAGAAAAAACAACAAGAAATGCTCCAGACACAGATCAAAGTGTTGCAGGCACAACTGGCGCAGTTACAGCACCAGCAGGCCGAAGAAGCTCAGCAAAAGCAGGAACAAGCCCAGGTAAACGCGCAAGGCGTTAATCATCCTTCCGACGACCATCAGATTGATGTTTATATCTGATAAAGCGGATCCTGCGCACGTAAATTTGTTAATGCATTCGCCTGGGTGCGGACCACTTCCCACAGCGCCTGGGCGGCTGTCGACAGCGAGCGATTCTTGCGACGCGCCAGCATCAGTTGCCGCTCCACCACCGGCGTCAGTCGCTTCACCTGCAAGTGGCTCCCCTGCGGCAGCGGTAACGCCAGCGCAGGCAAAATGCTAATACCTATTCCTGCTTCTACCATCGGAAACAGCGTCGCCGGATGACCAATCTCCTGCACAATATTGGCCTCTATCGCAAAGTGCGCGAGCGCCGCGTCAATGAGCGGTCGACTCCCCGATGCATAATCCTGTAAGACCAACCGTTCCTCCCGGAGATCCTGCCAGTTCACCCATTCCCGTGTCGCCAGCGAGTGTGACTCATGGCAAAGCAGGAGAAAAGGTTCGGAGAGCACAGCTTCACATTGCAGATCGCTCACCGCCCCCGGATCAATCACAATACCAAAATCCACTTCTCCCTGGCGGATACTCTCCAGTACCCACTGCTGCGGTCGATCGTGCAGGACAAAGTCGATCGCCGGATAGCGCAAGTTGCTTTGCGCAATGCACTGCGGAATGAGATGGGCGGAGATCGTCTGGCTTGCCGCCACGCGGACCGTACCGGTGAGTTGCGTGCCCACCCTACCCGCTTCACGCAGCGTGATGTGTAGCTCATCCAGCAGTCGCTCCAGACGACCCGCCAGTTGTTGGCCGGCGTCCGTCAGCACCACTTCTCGCGTCGTGCGATCCAGCAGTTTAACGCCCGTCTGGCGCTCTAGCTCTTTAATACTGTGGCTCACTGCCGACTGACTCAGGCCAATGCACTCGCCTGCACGGCTAAAACTTTTTTCCTGGGCTACAGTGACAAACACCCGAAGTTGACGCAGTGAATAATTCATCGATTCGATTCATATATAGATGCAATAAATCAATTTTATTTCTCAAAATGAAAAACGCAAAATAAGGACACCGAATTCCTGGAGTATTTATGAATATTTTTCGTATCCTCGATCCGTTTACGCTGACCCTGATTACGGTCGTCCTGCTGGCCTCATTTTTCCCCGCTGAGGGAGATTTTGTGCCTGTTGTTGAAGGCATCACCACCGCGGCCATCGCGCTCCTGTTCTTTATGCACGGGGCAAAGCTCTCACGCGAAGCCATTATCGCGGGCGGCAGCCACTGGCGGTTACACCTGTGGGTGATGTGCAGCACCTTCATTCTGTTCCCGGTGCTCGGCGTATTGTTTGCCTGGTGGGCGCCGGTCAACGTTGATCCGATGCTGTACACCGGCTTTCTGTATCTGTGCATTTTGCCCGCTACGGTACAGTCGGCGATTGCCTTTACGTCGCTGGCGGGAGGAAACGTTGCGGCGGCGGTCTGCTCAGCCTCAGCCTCCAGCCTGCTGGGGATTTTCCTCTCCCCGCTGTTGGTTGGTCTGGTGATGAATATTCACGGCGCAGAAGGCAGTCTGGAGCAGGTCGGGAAAATCATGCTGCAACTGCTGTTGCCATTTGTGCTCGGGCACCTTTCCCGCCCATGGATCGGCAAGTGGGTCGCACGAAATAAAAAATGGATTGCGAAGACCGATCAAACGTCAATTTTGCTGGTGGTTTATTCCGCCTTCAGTGAAGCCGTCGTGAACGGGATCTGGCACAAAGTGGGCTGGGGATCGCTGCTGTTTATCGTCGTGGTCAGCATCGTGTTGCTCGCCATCGTGATTGCTGTAAACATCGTTGTGGCGCGCAAATGCGGCTTCAACAAAGCCGACGAAATCACGATTGTTTTCTGCGGGTCGAAAAAGAGTCTGGCAAACGGCGTCCCCATGGCCAACATCCTTTTCCCGACGTCCGTCATTGGGATGATGGTGCTGCCGCTGATGATCTTCCACCAGATTCAGTTGATGGTCTGTGCAGTACTGGCTCGCCGCTATAAGCGCCAGACCGAACAGTTACAGGCGCGGCAGGACAGCCGCGCCGCCAAAGCTTAAAGCGGGCGCTTCAGGGGCTGAACCAGCTGGCTCAGCCCTTCGGTTTTGATTAGCAGCGTAATTTGCATCAGCTCGCCCAGTTTACCCGCCGGAAACTCATCCTTGCGGGCAAACCACAGCAGATACTCTTCCGGCACATCGATCAGCCGACGCCCTTTATATTTACCAAACGGCATCACCGTGTTGGCAATCTCAACGAGCTGCTCTTTCTCCATCTCAGACACCCAGCAGGCGGAGCATTTCCGCTTCGTCAATCACTGCAATCCCCAGCTCCTGCGCTTTTGCCAGTTTGGACCCGGCCGCTTCGCCAGCAATAACCAGATCGGTCTTCTTCGAGACGCTGCCCGCCACTTTCGCACCGAGCTCCACCAGCCGCGCTTTAGCATCATCGCGCGACATCTGGCTCAGGCTTCCCGTCAGCACTACCGTTTTCCCGGCAAATGGACTGTCAATCTCTTCCGCATTGATCACCACCGGTGCAGGCCAGTGAATGCCTTCCGCCAGCAGTTGCCCGATGACTTCGCGATTGCTCTCTTCAGCAAAGAAATTGAACACATGGGTGGCGACCACAATGCCCACATCGGGGACTTTTTGCAGCTCGTCAATAGACGCCACTTCCAGCGCTTCCAGAGTACCGAAGTAAGCGGCCAGACCAGCGGCCGTGGCCTCTCCAACTTCCCGGATACCGAGTGCATACAGGAAACGGGCAAAGGTGGTCGATTTCGATTTTTCCAGCGCATCCACCACGTTTTGCGCCGACTTCGGCCCCATTCGGTCGAGACCGGTCAGTTTCCCGGCTGTCAGCCGAAACAGGTCCGCCGGCGTGTGGACATACTCTTTCTCGACCAGTTGGTCGATAATTTTGTCGCCTATCCCGTCCACGTCCATCGCACGACGAGACACAAAATGCTTAAGAGACTCTTTACGCTGCGCGCCGCAAATCAGACCGCCGGTACAGCGAGCAACCGCTTCACCTTCCACGCGCTCAACGTCTGAACCGCATACCGGGCAATGCGTCGGAAATGCTACCGGACGCGTGTCGTCCGGACGTTCGGAAAGCACCACGTTGACCACCTGCGGAATAACATCGCCAGCACGGCGAATTACCACCTTATCGCCAATGCGCAGGCCAAGACGTTCGATTTCATCGGCATTATGCAGCGTGGCGTTACTCACCAGCACACCCGCGACCTGTACCGGTTCAAGACGCGCAACGGGAGTAATTGCTCCGGTGCGTCCGACCTGGAACTCCACGTCACGAACAAAGGTCATCTGTTCCTGCGCCGGGAATTTAAAGGCCACCGCCCAGCGCGGCGCACGTGCGACGAAACCCAGTTGCTCCTGTAGCGCCATCGAGTTGACCTTAATCACCACCCCATCGATGTCGAAACCCAGCGTCGGACGGTCCTCTTCCACCTTGTGGTAAAACGCCAGCACCGCTTCCGGCGAGTCACACAGCGTCACGCGATCGCTGACCGGCAACCCCCATGCTTTGAATTGCAGCAGACGCCCCAGATGAGTATCAGGCAGTTCGCCGCCTTCCAGCACGCCAACGCCATAGCAGAAGAAAGTGAGTGGTCGCTTCGCGGTGATACGCGGATCGAGCTGGCGCAGCGAGCCCGCTGCCGCATTTCGCGGGTTAGCAAACAGCTTTCCGCCCGTGCGGCGAGCATCTTCATTGATCTTTTCAAAACCCGCCTGCGGCAGGAAAACTTCGCCTCGCACTTCCAGACGCGTCGGAATGTTATCGCCGTGGAGTTTCAGCGGAATGGCGCGAATAGTCCGCACGTTTGAGGTAATGTCCTCACCGGTCGTACCATCACCGCGAGTTGCGGCACTCACCAGCACCCCGTTTTCATAGAGAATGCTGACCGCCAGACCGTCCAGTTTCAGCTCACAGCACCAGGTCAGCTTGTCACTGCTCTTAAGACGGTCCTGCACGCGCTTGTTAAACGCCAGGAAACTCTCCTCATCAAAGACGTTGTCCAGCGACAACATCGGCACTTCATGACGAATCTGGCTGAAAGACGCCAGCGGCGCAGCGCCCACGCGCTGGGTCGGAGAGTCCGGAGTAATCAGCTCCGGGTGTTGCGCTTCCAGTTCACGCAGCTCGCGCATCAGGCGGTCATATTCTGCATCGGGGATTTCCGGCGCATCCATCACATGGTAAAGATACTCATGATGGCGAAGCGTGGTTCGCAGTTCGGTCAGTTGTTGTTCGATTGATTCCATATCGCACCATCAATGATAAAAAACCCCCGACAGGCGGGGGTTCAGAAAGGAAGTTGTCGTGCCTTGAGTGTATCAGGCGTTCGCGTCTTTCACTTCGCGGATACGGTCCTGATACTCGCGCAATTTTTGCGGCGTCATCATCCGACGCTGATCGTCGAGCACCACACCACCGACTTCATCGGCAATATGCTGTGCGGATTGCAGCATCAGTTTGAAGTTCTGCAGTTCATCGCCGTAAGACGGCACCTGCATAAAGATGGTCACGCCCGGCGTGGTGAAGTCGACCATTTCTGGATCAAACGTACCCGGGTTAACCATATTCGCCAGGCTGAATAACGCCGGGCCGCTGCCATCCGGACTCAGATGACGATGGAAAATATTCATGTCGCCAAACTTGAATCCGGCCTGCTGAATGCTATTGAGCAGCACTTCACCGTTAAGCTCGCTGCCATGATGGGCGGCGACGTTCATGATGATCACCGCTTCTTTACGCTGAGGCTTTTCCGGGGCTGGTGCTTCTTCAACGACGGGCTCAGGCTGTGGCTCGACCACGGGTTCTGCAGGCTGGAAAGCCTGTGGCGACGGCTGCGGTGCAGTCGGCTGAACGGGCTGAATCTGCGGCGCGGCGGGCTGTTGTTGAACCGGCTGCGGCTGATGCACAGGTTGCTGTGGCGCAGGCTGATGCACTGGCTGCGGCTGATGCACAGGTTGCTGTGGCGCAGGCTGATGCACTGGCTGCGGCTGAGCGGATTGCTGCGGCGCAGGCTGTGGCTGGTGTACCGGCTGCTGCGGCGGACGCTGGGCATGCTGCGGCTGTACCGGCACTTCAGGCGATGGCTGAACCGGCTGACGCGGTTGTGCCGACGCATAAGGCGGCTGGTACTGGTGTTGCGGCGACTGGCGAGGAGCTTCATGCTCCTGCGGGTTGCCAGGGGCATGATTCACGCGGTGAACACGAACTTCACCCACGCCTTCGTCTGCTTCGACATCATCGTCATACGAGTCGTCGTCGCGTTTTGATTTCATGCGTTTCAGTGGACGATCGCGGAACATAGAAGATCGTTCTTTACGGCTGGTCCAGAAACCATGTACCAGTAAAGCGATTATGGCGATCGCGCCAACAATGATTAATATCAGACGCAAATCCTGCATCATTATATTCTCTGTTGTTCTAACACCTTGCCACCACGGCAAACATTTACTCACTAAGAGTATTTGCCGATTACGTCAAGTGCAAGTGTACTCTTAGCTTTCACAGCATAAAGATGAACGAAATCGTGCTTTTTGCTGTTTTTTCGAACATTTCCGAACTGTTCTGTGTGCGATAACCCGGTAAGATACCCGTGTTCGCTTAGGACTTATACGAAAAGGAGCATGTCCTGACTATGGTGTCATCATCTGTCACTGCGCCACGCAGCGGTTTTTACTACTTTGCTCAGGGATGGAAACTGGTTTCGCAACCAGGGATCCGTCGCTATGTCATTTTACCGCTATTGGTCAACATCCTGCTAATGGGCAGTGCGTTCTGGTGGCTGTTCACACAGCTGGATGTCTGGATCCCGTCGCTTATGAGTCACGTCCCGGACTGGCTGCAATGGCTGAGCTATCTGCTGTGGCCTGTCGCGGTCATCTCTGTGCTGCTGGTGTTTGGCTATTTTTTCTCGACCCTGGCCAACTGGATTGCCGCGCCGTTTAACGGGCTGCTGGCGGAGCAACTGGAAGCGCGACTCACCGGCGCAACGCCGCCGGACACGGGCATTCTGGGGATCATGAAAGATGTGCCGCGGATTATGAAACGCGAATGGCAAAAGCTGGCCTGGTATCTGCCACGCGCCATCGTACTGCTGATCCTTTACTTTATTCCCGGCATCGGGCAAACCGTCGCCCCCGTACTGTGGTTCCTGTTCAGCGCCTGGATGCTGGCCATTCAGTATTGCGATTACCCTTTTGACAACCATAAAGTGCCGTTTAAAGAGATGCGCACTGCTCTGCGCAGCCGTAAGGTCACCAATATGCAGTTTGGTTCGCTCACCAGCCTGTTTACCCTGATCCCGGTTCTTAATCTCTTCATCATGCCAGTGGCAGTCTGTGGCGCCACGGCGATGTGGGTGGATTGCTATCGTGCTAAGCACGCGTTATGGAAATAACGAAAGTTTGTGTAAATAAGAGGTTGTTTATAACGCCTCTTATTCCATACTGATACCCATTATTTCTTCATAGCATATAGATATGCGAAATCCTTACTTCCCCATATTCGTCTGAAGGGTATGCTGGGAAGGTATCCCAATTTCATACAGTTAAGGACAGGCCATGAGTAAGATTTTTGAAGACAACTCGCTGACTATCGGTCATACGCCGCTGGTTCGACTGAACCGTATCGGTAACGGACGCATTCTGGCGAAGGTGGAATCACGTAACCCGAGCTTCAGCGTGAAATGCCGTATCGGTGCCAATATGATTTGGGATGCTGAAAAACGCGGCGTGCTGAAACCGGGCGTCGAGCTGGTTGAACCCACCAGCGGCAACACGGGTATCGCGCTGGCCTATGTCGCGGCGGCACGTGGTTACAAACTGACGCTGACCATGCCGGAAACCATGAGTATCGAACGTCGTAAACTGCTGAAAGCGCTGGGTGCCAACCTGGTGCTGACCGAAGGCGCAAAAGGCATGAAAGGCGCCATTCAGAAAGCTGAAGAGATTGTCGCCAGCGATCCGGCGAAATATCTGTTGCTTCAGCAGTTCAGCAACCCGGCAAACCCAGAAATTCACGAAAAAACCACCGGTCCGGAAATCTGGGAAGATACCGACGGCCAGGTTGACGTTTTCATCTCCGGCGTGGGGACTGGCGGGACGCTAACCGGCGTCACCCGCTATATTAAAGGCACCAAAGGCAAAACCGACCTGATTACCGTTGCCGTTGAGCCAACGGATTCCCCGGTCATTGCTCAGGCGCTGGCAGGCGAAGAGCTGAAGCCAGGTCCGCACAAAATTCAGGGTATCGGCGCCGGTTTCATTCCGGGTAACCTGGATCTGAAACTGATCGACAAAGTGGTCGCCATCACCAACGAAGAGGCGATCTCCACCGCCCGCCGCCTAATGGAAGAGGAAGGCATTCTTGCCGGTATCTCCTCCGGAGCCGCAGTGGCTGCCGCGCTTAAGCTTCAGGAAGATGAAACCTTTACCAATAAGAATATTGTGGTTATCCTACCGTCATCGGGTGAGCGTTATTTGAGCACTGCACTGTTTGCCGATCTCTTCACAGAGAAAGAATTGCAACAGTAATGCCAGCATGTTAAAAACGCGTAAAAAAGCACCTTTTCAGGTGCTTTTTTGTGGCCTGCTTCAAACTTTCACCCCACCTGCCATTGCTTCACCCCGCCAGGTCTGGTATTTAACCTGATTAATTATTTTGAAGCGCGAAATTAATCGTTACAGGAAAACTGCTAGCTGAATCGATTTTATGATTTGGTTCAAGTATTGATTTAGCGGCATAATGTTTAATGACGAGCGAAACGTCAGCGGCCAGAGGTTGACAGCAACGGATGGCGTAAAACACCTGGTGTGTCGCGCCCGTTTACGCCGGCGCTAACAATACAGGCTAAAGTCAAACCGCCAGGCTAGACTTTAGTTCCACAACACTAAACCTATAAGTTGGGGAAATACAATGTTCCAGCAAGAAGTTACCATTACCGCTCCGAACGGTCTGCACACCCGCCCTGCTGCTCAGTTTGTTAAAGAAGCGAAAGGCTTCACTTCTGAGATTACTGTGACTTCCAACGGCAAAAGCGCCAGCGCGAAAAGCCTGTTTAAACTGCAAACTCTGGGTCTGACTCAGGGTACCGTCGTGACCATCTCTGCAGAAGGTGAAGACGAGCAGAAAGCCGTAGAACATCTGGTCAAGCTGATGGCGGAACTGGAATAAGTTTTTCCGGGTTCTTTTAAAAATCAGTCACAAGTAAGGTAGGGTTATGATTTCAGGCATTTTAGCATCCCCGGGTATCGCTTTCGGCAAAGCACTTTTGCTGAAAGAAGACGAAATCGTCATTGACCGGAAAAAAATTTCTGCCGACAAGGTTGATCAGGAAGTTGAACGTTTTCTGAGCGGTCGTGCCAAGGCATCTGCACAGTTAGAAGCGATCAAAACGAAAGCTGGTGAAACGTTCGGTGAAGAAAAAGAAGCCATTTTCGAAGGGCATATTATGCTGCTCGAAGATGAGGAGCTGGAGCAGGAAATCATAGCCCTGATTAAAGATAAACACATGACGGCTGACGCAGCTGCGCATGAAGTTATCGAAGGTCAGGCCACTGCCCTGGAAGAACTGGATGATGAATACCTGAAAGAACGTGCGGCTGACGTACGTGACATCGGTAAGCGCCTGCTGCGCAACATCCTCGGGCTGGCAATTATTGACCTGAGCGCAATTCAGGATGAAGTCATCCTGGTTGCTGCTGACCTGACCCCGTCAGAAACCGCACAGCTGAACCTGAAAAAGGTGCTGGGTTTCATTACCGACGTGGGCGGCCGCACTTCCCACACCTCTATCATGGCGCGTTCTCTGGAACTGCCAGCCATCGTGGGTACCGGTAGCGTCACCTCTCAGGTGAAAAACGACGATTATCTGATTCTGGATGCCGTAAACAACCAGGTTTACGTCAACCCGACCAACGAAGAAATTGAAAAACTGCGCGCCGTTCAGGAGCAAGTTGCCACTGAAAAAGCGGAACTGGCTAAACTGAAAGATCTGCCTGCCATCACCCTGGATGGCCATCAGGTTGAAGTGTGCGCCAACATCGGTACCGTGCGTGACGTCGAAGGCGCAGAGCGCAACGGTGCGGAAGGTGTGGGTCTGTACCGTACTGAATTCCTGTTTATGGATCGCGACGCGCTGCCGACTGAAGAAGAACAGTTTGCAGCTTACAAAGCCGTGGCTGAAGCGTGTGGCTCTCAGGCGGTGATCGTGCGTACCATGGACATCGGCGGCGACAAAGAGCTGCCGTACATGAACTTCCCGAAAGAAGAAAACCCGTTCCTGGGCTGGCGTGCTGTGCGTATCGCGATGGATCGTAAAGAGATCCTGCGCGATCAGGTTCGCGCTATCCTGCGCGCGTCTGCTTTCGGCAAACTGCGCATTATGTTCCCGATGATCATCTCTGTTGAAGAAGTTCGCGCACTGCGTAAAGAGATCGAAATCTACAAACAGGAACTGCGTGACGAAGGTAAAGCTTTTGACGAGACCATTGAGATTGGCGTGATGGTGGAAACACCGGCTGCGGCAACGATTGCTCGTCATTTAGCCAAAGAAGTTGATTTCTTTAGTATCGGCACCAATGATTTAACGCAGTACACTCTGGCAGTTGACCGTGGTAATGATATGATTTCACATCTCTACCAGCCAATGTCGCCATCTGTCCTCACATTGATCAAGCAAGTTATTGATGCTTCTCATGCTGAAGGTAAATGGACTGGCATGTGTGGTGAGCTTGCAGGCGACGAACGTGCTACACTTCTGTTGCTGGGGATGGGTCTGGACGAATTCTCTATGAGCGCCATTTCTATCCCGCGCATTAAGAAGATTATCCGTAACACGAACTTCGAAGATGCGAAGGTGTTAGCAGAGCAGGCTCTTGCTCAACCGACAACGGACGAGTTAATGACGCTGGTTAACAAGTTCATTGAAGAAAAAACAATCTGCTAATCCACGAGATGCGGCCCAATTTACTGCTTAGGAGAAGATCATGGGTTTGTTCGATAAACTGAAGTCTCTGGTTTCTGATGATAAGAAAGACACCGGAACTATTGAGATTGTTGCACCGCTCTCTGGCGAGATCGTCAACATCGAAGACGTACCGGATGTCGTTTTTGCTGAAAAAATCGTGGGTGATGGCATCGCTATCAAACCAACCGGTAATAAGATGGTTGCACCGGTTGACGGTACCATCGGCAAAATCTTTGAGACCAACCATGCGTTCTCTATCGAATCCGATAGCGGTATCGAACTGTTTGTTCACTTCGGTATCGACACCGTTGAGCTGAAAGGCGAAGGCTTCAAGCGTATCGCTGAAGAAGGACAGCGTGTGAAAGTGGGTGACCCGGTAATTGAATTCGATCTGCCGCTGCTGGAAGAAAAAGCCAAGTCAACCCTGACTCCGGTTGTTATCTCCAACATGGACGAAATCAAAGAACTGATCAAACTGTCCGGTAGCGTGACTGTGGGTGAAACCCCGGTTATCCGCATCAAGAAATAATTCTTGCCGCAGAGAAAAATGGCGCCTTCTGGCGCCATTTTTTTATCTACCGGATGGCAAAACCCGCCTGATGGCGCATACGCCGCCATCCGGCATCAGTTCGCGGTTACAATGGTGAGGTCACCGGGCGATAACACTTTTCACGCATCAGGATTTTCATCCCTTCCGGCCCGCTCTCCAGCATCCGCTTTTCTGAATCAGAAACCAACAGTTCGCATTGATAGCCGCCCGTGATGCCAAACATCGCGCGCGCCACGCAGATATCTTCCAGCGCATTCAGCCCGCTGGTTTCAAAATGTCCCACGATACGTCCCTGCTGACGAACCACTAACCGATAACTCTTCATCGCGCCTCCCCTGCCGGAGGCAGTATAAGTTCGTCACATCCGCATTGCTGCGTCCAGGTCATCACCGCCAGTACGCGTTCCGCGGCCTGTTGCGTTGCCTGCGTCAACGATTTCCCCAACACAATGCCGCTAATCAACTCGGCACAGAACAGATCGCCGGTCCCTTTCAGATCGGTTTCTACCCGCGGGTGCTCAATCACATCCAGCGTTTGGGCCGTGACCACCGCCACATTGATGGTTTCACTGTCCTGTCCTGGCGCGCTGGTGATGACAATCCACTTCAGCGTGTCGGTCAGCAGCGATCTCGCCGCGATAACAGCCTCCTCCAGGGTGCGGCACGGCATATCGCTGAGCATCTCCAGTTCGAAGACATTCGGCGTCAGCCCCTGCGCCAGCGGCAGCAGGTGATGTCGATAGGCATCCGGTATCTCGGCTTTCACATACATTCCGCTGTCGGTATCGCCAATCACCGGATCGACCAGAACAGGAATGTCAGGATGCGTTTGACGAACGTTTTGCAACCATTGCGCCAGCAGCACGATTTGTTCTGCGCTGCCCATATAACCGGTGGTCACAGCCTTTAACTCGCGCAGCGCATCACGCTCGCTTAACGCCAGCAAATAACCGCGGAACCAGTCGGCCGGAATAACGCCCCCGTAGAACGTGTCATAGTGCGGAGTATTACTGAACAGGACGGTAGGCACCGCCGTCACCCGCAAACCCTTTGCTTTGATGGCTGGCACAGCGATGCTATTGCCGACGCTGCCATACACCACCTGTGACTGAACGGCGACAATATCGGTCTGCAACGCCCGATGCTTATCGTCGAAGAGCACTGACTGAATATCACTCTCCTGCTCCATTAACTTCTCCTCTCACTGGACAGCGGGCGGGTGCCTCACTATTATCGTCATATGCTAAAATTCATTTTGTCATAGGTCAATAATGATCGACGGAAAAACCGCCAGCGAAATCTTTGACAGTATACGGCAACACGTCACCAGCGGCGTGTTGTCTGCAGGTGAAACATTGCCGCCGGTACGGGAACTGGCTGCGCAACTCAATGTAAATCGCAATACTGTTGCAGCGGCTTACAAACGCCTGGTGACATCCGGACTGGCGCAAAGTCGTGGCCGCAATGGCACCGTTATTAAAAGCGCCTCGACGCCCATCGCACGCGAAGGCGGCGACCCCCACACGCCGCTTCACGATCTCTCCAGCGGAAATCCTGACCCGACTCGCCTGCCGGACCTGAGCCGTTACTTTGCAAAATGTCATCACGACCACCGCCTGTACGGTGACACGCCGGTTTCCCCGGAGCTAAAGCGCTGGGCCACGCAGTGGATGCAGGATGCCGTTCCCGCTGCGGGTGAAATTGATATCACCAGCGGCGCAATTGACGCCATTGAACGCCTGCTGAGCGCCCATCTGCTGCCCGGCGATAGCGTGGTGGTTGAAGACCCTTGCTTTTTAAGCAGTATCAATATGCTGCGATACGCCGGATTCAGCGCCAGCCCGGT
Source organism: Citrobacter sp. RHB20-C16 (assembly GCF_013890155.1). Lineage (NCBI taxonomy): Bacteria > Pseudomonadati > Pseudomonadota > Gammaproteobacteria > Enterobacterales > Enterobacteriaceae > Citrobacter > Citrobacter sp. RHB20-C16. The sequence goes on from NZ_CP057630.1 coordinate 3,419,874, forward strand.
GCGCGTCGACAGTGAAGGGATGCGACCAGAGGGGCTCGAACAGGCGCTGAGTAAAGGCGCCCGGGCAGTGATCGTTACACCTCGGGCGCACAACCCGACGGGATGCAGTTTAAGCGCCGCACGCGCTGGCGCATTACAGGCCATCCTTGCACGATACCCACAGGTACTGGTGATTGTTGACGACCACTTTGCCCTGCTTTCCGCCTGCGCGTGGCATCCGGTGATTGCGGCAGAAACACTCCACTGGTCGATCGTTCGCTCAATGTCGAAAACGCTGGGGCCAGACCTGCGTCTTGCCATTGTCGCCAGCGATCCCGCGACGTCAGCAAAATTACGCCTGCGTCTAAACGCCGGCAGTCAGTGGGTCAGCCACATTTTGCAGGATCTGGTTTACACCTGTCTGGCAGACCCCGTCTGGCAGCAAACGCTCGCCGAATCCCGCCAGTTTTACGCCGATCAGCAGCGCAAACTGGCGCAGGCGCTGCACGCACAAGGCATCAACAATATTTTCCCCGGCGATGGTCTGAACCTGTGGCTACCCCTTGCCGAAGCCAGCCAAAACGTTGCATTCGCGCTGGCGAAATCCGGTTGGCTGGTGCGTGAAGGCGACGCTTTCGGCGTTAACACGCCCGCACAGGGTCTGCGTATCACCCTTTCCACACTCAATGACAACGACATCAACCGCCTGGCCGGCCATCTTCATCAGGCGCTGAGCCAATAACAGGAGAGTATCCGTGCACGTCCATTTTATTATTCACGAATCATTTGAATCGGCAGGCGCTTATTTGCCGTGGGCTGAAACGCGCGGTCATCACATCACCTGGACCCGCGTCTATGACAGCGAACCGGTTCCGGCCAACGCCGATGGCTTTGATATGCTGGTCGTGTTTGGCGGCCCGCAGTCACCGCGCACCACGCTTGCAGAGTGCCCTTATTTTGACTCTAAGGCTGAACAACACCTGATCAACCAGGCTATCTCGGCGGGTCGGATCGTGGTCGGGATCTGTCTGGGTTCACAGTTGATTGGCGAAGCGCTGGGAGCCAGGGTCTGCCAGAGTCCAGAAAAAGAGATTGGTCACTATCCCATTACGCTGACCGAAGCAGGAAAACAGCATCCGTTGCTTGCCCACTTCGGCTCTCCGCTGACGGTCGGCCACTGGCATAACGACATGCCAGGGCTTACCGATCAGGCCACGGTGCTTGCCACAAGCATCGGCTGTCCACGACAGATCGTGCAATACGGCAACTTTGTCTACGGCTTCCAGTGCCATATGGAATTTACTGCCGAGGCGGTGGAAGGACTGATTCAACATTCTGAGCAAGAGCTGGCGGAAGCCAAAGGGAAGCGCTTTATTCGCTCGAAGGCGGAAATGCGCGAATGGGATTATAAGGAAATGAATGAAAAACTCTGGCAGTTCCTGGATCTGCTGGTGAAAAAACGTCAGGGTTAATCCGCATGCCCGGTCATCGCCGGGCAATGGGGTTAAATCCCCGCGCCCTGGCTGAAGTGCTCTTCGCCAAACACGCCGGTAGAGAGATAACGATCGCCGCGATCGCAAATAATCGCCACGACCACCGCGCCCGGATTGGCTTTCGCAATCCGTATTGCACCGGCGACCGCGCCGCCAGAGCTGACGCCACAGAAGATCCCTTCACGTACCGCCAGTTCACGCATAGTGTTCTCCGCGTCTCGCTGGTGAATATCCACGACCTGATCGACAAGCTGAGCATTAAAAATGCCCGGCATGTATTCCGCTGGCCAGCGGCGAATCCCCGGAATGCTGCTGCCCTCTTCCGGTTGCAGACCCACAATAGTGACCGCGCGGGCCTGCTCGCGCAGAAAGCGAGAAACCCCGGTGATAGTACCGGTCGTCCCCATGCTGGAAACAAAATGGGTGAGACGTCCGGACGTTTGCCGCCAGATTTCCGGCCCCGTAGTGGTGTAATGCGCGTATGGGTTATCAGGGTTATTGAACTGGTCCAGCAGCTTGCCTTCGCCGCGCTGAGCCATCTCCAGCGCTAAATCGCGCGCCCCTTCCATCCCCTGCTCTTTGGTCACCAGAATCAGCTCGGCACCGTAGGCGCGCATCGCGGCGCGGCGTTCCTGGCTCATGTTGTCCGGCATCAGTAGCTTCATACGATAGCCTTTCAGGGCCGCAATCATCGCCAGCGCAATGCCAGTGTTCCCGCTGGTAGCCTCAATTAATACATCACCAGGCGTAATCTCCCCGCGTTTTTCCGCTTCAACAATCATCGATAACGCAGCACGATCTTTCACCGACCCCGCCGGGTTATTGCCTTCCAGTTTGACCCAAATTTCAGTGCCATTATCCGGCGTCAACCGCTGCAGCTTCACCAGCGGCGTGTTGCCAATAGTTTGTTCTAATGTGTTCACAATTTCAGTCCACAACCCAGACCTGATAAACCCAGCGCCATCAGGCAAATGTGTATTGCCGGAGGCAGCATAACTGCCTTATCCGGCCTACATAATAAACGCTCTGAGATTACGCTATTTCTGCGAAAACAACATCATCATGACGTTCAATACGCTGATTGCCGTTATACAAGCGTGCATTTTGCAGGCCTACAAACAGACGCTCGCCGCGTACCGGAGCATCGTCCCCTTGCATGACCACGGTCAACGGGTCGTGATACCACCCGAGCGGCTGCACGACCAATTGGGTGTAATGACCTTTCGGGCTGGCTTCAATAACCTGAACAGGCAACGGCGAATCCAGACTGGTACGGCGGCTGATATCGACTTCCCATGGACGCAGGAACAGATCGACCGGCCCCTGATACGCAGGCGTATAGCCCAGCGGCCAGCGGTGTGCGCCAACGTGGAACTGCCCACCACGAATGGTGCCTTGCAGGCGGTTCACTTCACCCATAAATTCCAGTACAAAGCGGGTCGCCGGTTCACGCCAGACCTGATCCGGCGCATCGGCCTGTTCAATATTCCCCTGGCTCATTACCACCACGCGGTCCGCCACTTCAGTGGCCTCTTCCTGATCGTGCGTGACAAAGACGCTGGTGAATTTCAGCTCTTCATGCAGTTGACGCAGCCATCGGCGCAGCTCTTTACGCACCTGCGCATCAAGGGCACCAAACGGCTCATCCAGCAGCAGAATTTGTGGTTCAACCGCTAACGCGCGGGCCAGCGCGACACGTTGTTTTTGCCCACCTGAAAGCTGCGCCGGGAAGCGATCCGCCAGGTGTGCCAGTTGCACCATCTCCAGCAGTGTCGTCACTTTGGCTTTAATCGCCGCCGCATTGGGACGCTCACGACGCGGCAGGACGCTCAGGCCAAAGGCGATGTTGTCGAACACCGTCATATGGCGGAACAGCGCGTAGTGCTGAAAGACAAATCCCACCTTACGATCGCGCGCATGCAGGCGGCTGACGTCGGTACCATGGAAGCGAATATGTCCGCTGGACTGGTGTTCCAGCCCGGCAATAATGCGCAGCAGTGTGGTTTTACCGGAACCGGACGGCCCCAGCAAGGCAACCATCTGACCTGAAGGAATATCCAGTGAGATATCGTTCAGCACCTGGGTGCGACCAAAAGACTTCTTAATATTGGCAATCTCAATGCTCATGATTTTCCTCCTGTTGCGCGCGTTTTTCCTGATTCTCCAGGCGCCATTGCAACATGCTCTTCAAAAACAGGGTAATAATCGCCATCAGCGTCAATAGCGCCGCAGCGGTAAAAGAGCCGACGCTGTTGTAGTCCTGCTCCAGTAATTCAATCTGTAACGGCAGCGACAGGGTTTCGCCGCGAATTGAGCCGGAAACCACCGACACCGCGCCAAACTCGCCAATCGCACGGGCGTTAGTCAGCACCACGCCATACAGCAGCGCCCAGCGAATGTTCGGCAGCGTCACGCGACGGAACATCTGCCAGCCGGATGCGCCCAGCAAAATCGCCGCCTCATCTTCCTGACTGCCCTGACTGAGCATCACCGGCACCAGTTCACGTACCACAAACGGACAGGTGACGAAGATGGTCACCAGCACCATCCCCGGCCAGGAGAACATAATTTGCAGATTATGCTCGTCCAGCCAGCCGCCCAACGGGCCGTTGGAACCGTAAAACAGCAGATACACCAGCCCCGCCACCACCGGCGAGACGGCAAAAGGAATATCCAGCAGCGTCAGCAGCAACTGGCGGCCCGGAAAGTTAAAACGGGTCACCAGCCAGGCCAGCAGAACGCCAAACACCAGGTTCACCGGCACCGCAATCAGGGCGATCAACACCGTCAGCCAGATGGCATGCAGCATATCCGGATCGGCCAGATTCTGTAGCACGGGCATCACCCCTTTGCTGAACGCCTGGACGAAAATGGTGATCATCGGCACCAACAGGATGAACACCGACACCAGCATGCCGGTGCCAATCAGAAACCATTTTCCCCAGTTGATGCGGGGGGCGTCATAACGCTTCAATTGAGTAACTTCCGCCATTAGTGACCTACCACACGTCGGCCAAAGCGACTTTGCAGGGTGTTAATTGAAAACAGCAGCAATAACGATGCCGCGAGGATCACCGAGGCAACCGCGCTGGCGGCAGGGTAATCAAACTCCTGCAAACGAATAAAAATCATCAGCGAGGTGACTTCCGTTTTCCAGGCAATGTTACCGGCGATGAAAATCACTGCGCCGAACTCGCCAAGGCTGCGGGTAAACGACAGCGCGACACCGGCCACCAGCGCAGGTGACAGTTCCGGCAGGACCACCTTGCGAAAGCTTTGCAGCCGCGTGGCGCCCAGGGTTTCCGCCGCTTCTTCATATTCCGGGCCTAACTCTTCGAGTACCGGTTGCACGGTACGCACCACGAACGGAATACTGGTGAACGCCATCGCCACCGCAATGCCAAGCCAGGTGTATGTCACCTTGATATCAAATTTTGCCAGCCATTCGCCGTAGAAACCGTTAACGGAAAACAGCGAAGCCAGCGTCAGACCGGCAACTGCCGTCGGCAGCGCAAACGGCAGGTCCATCAACGCATCCAGCAACGTGCGCCCCGGGAAACGATAGCGGGTTAAAATCCACGCCATCAGCAGGCCAAACACACCGTTAAAAATCGACGCTACAAACGCCGACAATAGCGTCACTTTATAGGCAGCAACCACCTGCGGATTGGTAATCACATCCCAGTATTGCGCCCAGCTCATCTGTGCCAGTTGCATCACTAACGCACTGAGCGGCAGCAGCAAAATCAGGCAAACGAACAGCAGGCTGGTGCCCAGGCTTAAAGTAAAGCCAGGCAATACGCGTCGGGAGGAGACTGCAAACATTACTTACGCCCCGCCGCCAGCAGTTTGTCCAGTTCACCACCGCTGGTGAAATGGGTTTTCATCACCTCAGGCCAGGAGCCAAATTTCTCTTCCACGCGGAACAGTTCGGTCTGTGGGAATTTATCTTTCAGCTTGTCCATCACCTCCGGGTTGTTCACGCGGTAGTAGTAGTCCGTGATGATGGTTTGCGCCTGCGGGCTGTACAGCCAGTTCAGATAGGCTTTCGCCGCTTTCTCGGTGCCGTTGGCCTGCACATTTTTATCCACCCAGGCAACCGGGAACTCAGCCAGAATATTGGTTTTCGGGATAACCACTTCAAAACCCTGCGCTTCATACTGTTTGCGAATGTTGTTCACTTCGGACTCAAAGCTAATCAGCACATCGCCCAGTCCGCGCTCAGCAAACGTCGTGGTCGCACCGCGACCGCCGGTATCAAACACTTCGACGTTTTTCAGGAACTGGGTCATGAACTGTTCGGTTTTGGCTTTATCGCCGCCGTCCGCGTTATCGGCGGCGCCCCAGGCAGCCAGATAGGTGTAACGGGCGTTACCGGAGGTTTTCGGGTTCGGGAAGATCAGCTTCACATCAGAACGGACAAGGTCGTTCCAGTCGCGAATGTTCTTCGGGTTGCCTTTACGTACCAGGAATCCCATCGTGGAGTAAAACGGTGAGCTGTTGTTCGGCAGACGGCTTTGCCAGTCAGCCGGAATCAGCTTGCCTTTGTCATGCAGGATCTGCACATCGGTCACCTGATTGTAGGTCACGACGTCGGCTTTCAGTCCCTGTAAAATTGCCAGCGCCTGCTTTGAGGAGCCCGCGTGCGACTGTTTAATCGTCAGCTTATCGCCGCCGTTATCTTTCGCCCACTGCTGTTCAAACGGCGGGTTAAGGGCAGCAAACAGTTCGCGGGAGACGTCGTACGAGCTGTTCAATAGCTCCGTCGCCTGCGCCTGACCGACCAGTAACAACGACGCCACCAGCGTCAGATATCTTTTTTTCAGTAAGTTAACGGCCATTGCGCACCCTTATAAATTTGATGACTTTCTAATAGCCATAATATTTATAACGAGTGTGAAAGGAGTAACGGTTTTATATACCGTTTACTGATTTGAAAGTTGAAAAGGGAATAAGAGAAACCCCTCCTGATGGTCAGAAGGGGTTGTGCGGTCGTCAGATTCCGACGCTGACGGTCTCCGGCAACGTGCTGCCGCCGTCAATCACGTTTTGCGTGCCCGTGAGATAGCTGGACTCATCCGACGCCAGGAAGGCGGCCAGTTCACCCACTTCCAGCGGGCAGGCCAGTCGACGCAGCGGGATCGCCTTCGCCATTTCGGTCAGCACTGATTCCGGATCGTCCGGGTTAGACTGCTGCGCAATGCTTTCCGCCATCGGGGTACGCACGTAGCCCGGGCAAATCGCATTCACGCGAATCCCCGACTGGGCGTACTCCACCGCCAGCGATTTGGTCAGCCCGACAATCGCGGCCTTCGACAACGCATAGGCCGTTTCGCCCGGATCGGCGACCATATCGCCAGTGACCGAGGACATCATCACGATGCGTCCGTCTTTACGCTTAATCATCTCCGGCAGGACCGCTTTGGTCACGTTCCAGACGCCTTTGATATTCACATCAATGTGGAAGTCGCGATCTTCGTCGCTCATGTCGAGGAAGCTTCCCAGACGGCAAACGCCCGCATTGTTGACCAGAATGTCGATGCGGCCTTCCACCTCTTTCGCTTTCTTCAACGCCGCCGCCACGGAGGCGGGATTGGTCACATCCGCAATCACCGCCGTACAGCGATGCCCGCGGCCACCGAGTTCATCCGCCAGCTTTTCAATCTCATCGGAGATATCCAGCAAGATTAAGTTCGCCCCATGCCGGGCAAACACTTTGGCGATGCCTTCGCCAATGCCCTGTGATGCGCCCGTAATCAATGCTGTTTTGCCCGTGAGTTTACCCATTTCAATGCTCTCCTTGTGAATATGAAGTCTCACACTCCATTAACATTGAAAATACAGGAAAAAAGGATACGTGCTGAGGAACAGCTCACTAATTAAGGTAAATCTTAGATAAAAATCATCCCCGCCGGGGCGGGGACACTATTTTTATGCTGGTCGTAGCGACGTGCGTAAGCGGAAAATTACAGTGCCAGCAAACGGTCCAGCGACGGCGCAAAGTAATACCCGCCGGTCACCGGTTTGGTGAAGCGCAGCATGGCGTCACGTTTTCCGTCGGTGTCGCCAAACATGCTCAGCAGTTGCTGTTCAATGTTATGCAGACGCGCACAGTAGGCGCAGAAATAGAGACCATGAGTACCGCTGGCGGTGCCGTATGGCAGGCTCTGGCGAACAATTTTCAGCCCTTTGCCGTCTTCTTTCAGATCTACACGGCTCAGGTGCGACGTTACTGGGCGATCGTCGCCATCGATCTCTTCGTTGGCTTCTTTGGTACGCCCGATCATCATCTCCTGATCGTGAATACTCATGCGGTTGAGCTGCTTCAGATTGTGTTCCCAGCGCTGAACAAAGACGTAGCTGCCACCCGCATCCACGCCGTCTTTGATGACCGCCACTTCGCGGCGCGTCTCTTCCCCTGCCGGGTTTTCCGTACCGTCGACAAAGCCGCTGAGATCACGCTCTTCCACCCAACGGAAACCGTGGATCTCTTCCTGGACCTCAATGCAATCGCCGAAGGCTTCCATCGCCGCCTGAGCGACAGAGAAGTTCACATCGTGACGCAGAGAAAGAATGTGGATCAGCACATCGTACTGGGTCGCCGGGGCCAGCCCTTTACCGTAAGGGATAAAGTCTTTCAGCTCTTCAGCCCCCACTCCGCCGCTCAGGGCGCGCCAGGTGTTGTTGCCGAAGGCCACGACCGCACCCAGATGGGCGTCCGGGAATGTCGCCTGGAAGGTCGCCAGTTTATCGGCGAACGCTTTGCTGGCACCACGCAGGGCATCAACGTCGCCTTTTACATTCGCTTCAATCCAAATCGCCGCACGGCAATGCTCTGGCAAAATGCCACTCTGAACCTGAGACATCATTCCTCCTGAAAAATGAGAATGCCACGCAATCGTGGCATTGATGGGCGTTATTTTACCCTGTTTTTACGTTCGAGGGTTTGTTCAGACGCAAATTAACGACGCCAGATAATTTTGCTCACTTTCCACGCTTTCAGCGTATCGTCCGGCGGCATTAACCCTTCAGGCCCCTTCCATTCACCGGTAAAGAGATAGCTGATGTGTTGACTGCCTTCGGCTTTACATTCTACTGCGCTCTGCTCAGCGTGGCTGGCAGGCTGACAATTGCCGAACGCTTTGCTGTAGAGGTCGCTAAACGGTGTGCCAATTTCAACGCCCGCGCTGGAAGGAATCCCGCTATCCAGGACATCAATGCGGCTGATGTTTCCCTGCTCGCCGTGAATGACCATCGCCACCTTGTCGCCGTTCATGGCTTCGAAAAAGCGCACCACATTGCCATTCTCGGTCTTCATGCCACTGCGCAGGCGATAGTCGCCGTCCAGCGCATCGGCAATGGCCTGTTCATTTAGCGGCGTCGATGCCGTGAGTGCGCCAACGCCCTGTTCGGTTACTTCTGTCGATGAACCAAACCAGTTCCACGGATTGGCGGCAGACCAGTTTACCGACGACAGCGTCGAACAGCCGGTCAGCACCAGCGGCATAGCACATAACACTACACGCAGCGATTTCATCTCACTTCCTTTCATTAATGATCAACGTTACCTGGAGTCCGGCTTCACCAAAAAGTTCCGTTATTCTTTCTCCAGAGTAAAACAGGCGCGCATCCGTCGGTTGGTCAATAGCCACAAAAGTGCCACGATATCCGCCACCACCAGCGCCAGACCCGCGCCATTGACAGGATCGCCATTGAACCAGAGAACGGGCTGCCAACAGAGCAGGACCACCTGCGCAACAATCAATAGCAGTCGCAATGCCTGCCATAAACGCGGAAAAGTGTAACGTCGCCCGCTCAGTAAAAATGCGAGCACGGCAGGAATGCCGGGTAGCAGCCCCAGCCAAAAGTTGTCGTGATCGGGATAAAACAGATTCAGCAGCGCAGTACCCTGCTCGCGAGAAGAACCGGCGATCACAAACAGCACCCAGGTCCGCGCCTGAAGCAGCAGCACAAGCCAGAACAAAAAGGGCAGACGCAAATGGCCGTGGCCGTCGTAATCTGCAGGATGAAACTCAATATTCTTCATCTTCGATCAGGCGTTTTCCGAGACACAGCACGTCGGAATGCTCATAGCCGAGTCGCTCATACATCCCCAACACCACGTCGTTATCTTCACGCACCATGATCTGAATCTTCGGGCAACCGCGCGCAATGAGTTTTTTCTCAAGCCGGTTAAGCAGCGCATTGGCGATGCCGCGACCGCGAAATTCCGGGTGCACGCCAAGATAATAGGCCGATCCGCGATGACCGTCGTAGCCGCCCATCACCGTCCCTACCACTTCCCCGTTTACTTCCGCAACGAGAAACAGGCTAACGTCATGGTTCACCTTCCGCTCGATATCCATTTCCGGGTCATTCCACGGACGCAACAAATCGCAGCGCTCCCAGAGGGTGATCACCTCTTCGAAATCTTCCTGGCGAAAAACGCGTATCTCCATGGTATTGAGGCCCTTTTCAAGGTTAAAACTCCGATTATGGCGCGAACGCCCCATTTAGCCAATATCTGACGCGAAACGGCGGAAAAAATGGCATAATAGCGGATTGTCACGTATTGAAATGAAAAGTAAAACAATTCTCAACATCAAGCGTCGTAACGGATTACGCGATACGATATAACATCAGGACTCTTTTTTTTACAACTCAGGCCGTATGAGCACTTTTAAACCGCTAAAAACTCTCACATCGCGCCGCCAGGTGCTGAAAGCCGGACTGGCGGCACTGACATTAACAGGGATGGCGAACGCCACAGCCAAAGAAGCCCCACTGAAAACCAGCAATGGTCACAGTCAGCCTGCCACGAAAAAATCAGGTGGCAAGCGCATTGTCGTGCTGGACCCGGGCCACGGCGGTATCGACACCGGAGCCATTGGCCGCAACGGCTCCAAAGAAAAGCATGTTGTGCTGGCGATAGCGAAAAATGTGCGTTCCATTTTACGCAGTCAGGGGATCGACTGCCGCCTGACGCGTTCGGGCGATACCTTTATTCCCCTGTACGACCGCGTCGAAATCGCCCACAAGCACGGCGCGGATCTGTTTATGTCAATCCACGCGGACGGCTTTACCAATCCCAGTGCGGCGGGCGCGTCGGTGTTTGCCCTCTCCAATCGCGGGGCCAGTAGCGCCATGGCGAAATACCTTTCCGACCGCGAAAACCGCGCCGACGAAGTCGCCGGTAAGAAAACGACCGACAAGGATCACCTGTTGCAACAGGTGCTCTTTGACCTGGTACAGACGGATACCATCAAAAACAGCCTGACGCTGGGGTCACATATTCTCAGGAAGATCAAACCGGTACATAAACTGCACAGCCGGAATACGGAACAGGCGGCGTTTGTGGTGCTAAAATCACCGTCAATCCCGTCGGTACTGGTTGAAACCTCGTTCATCACCAATCCGGAAGAGGAGCGACTGCTGGGCACCACGGCATTTCGTCAGAAGATCGCCACCGCCATCGCTAATGGTGTGATCAGCTATTTCCATTGGTTTGATAATCAGAAAGCCCATTCGAAGAAACGGTAATCATGAAACCCGATGCTCTACGCGTAAAACAGTTCCTGCTGAACTTGCAGAATGCCATTTGCCAGCAGCTCACCGCCATTGACGGTGCGGAGTTTGTCGAAGATAGCTGGCAGCGTGACGCGGGCGGCGGCGGACGGAGTCGGGTGCTGCGTAACGGCGGCATCTTCGAACAGGCTGGCGTCAATTTTTCTCACGTACACGGTGACGCCATGCCAGCATCGGCCACGGCCCATCGCCCGGAACTGGCAGGACGCAGTTTTGAAGCGATGGGCGTGTCGCTGGTCGTGCACCCGCTTAACCCTTATATTCCCACCAGCCATGCCAACGTGCGTTTTTTTATTGCCGAAAAGCCGGGTGCCGACCCGGTCTGGTGGTTTGGCGGCGGTTTTGACTTAACGCCCTACTACGGCTTTGAAGAAGACGCCATTCACTGGCATCGCACCGCGCGCGATCTGTGTCAGCCGTTTGGCGACGATGTCTATCCACGTTACAAAAAGTGGTGCGATGACTATTTCTTCCTCAAACATCGCAACGAGCAGCGTGGCATCGGCGGGCTGTTTTTTGACGATCTGAACACGCCGGATTTTGCCCACTGTTTCGCCTTCATGCAGGCCGTCGGCGAAGGCTATACCGAGGCGTATCTGCCGATCGTTGAGCGCCGCAAGGCGATGAACTGGGGTGAACGTGAGCGTAACTTCCAGCTCTATCGTCGCGGTCGTTACGTGGAGTTTAATCTGGTGTGGGATCGTGGCACCCTGTTTGGGCTTCAGACCGGCGGGCGCACAGAATCCATCCTGATGTCGATGCCGCCGCTGGTGCGTTGGGAATACGACTGGCAGCCGGACGCTGGCAGCCCGGAGGCCGCTCTCAGCGATTTTATTCAGGTGCGTGAGTGGGTGTAATTGCCTGATGGCGGCTTACGCCTTACCAGGCCTACAATCCATTGCAGCCTGCGTTCATCACATCCACTGGCGCATACGCTGGTGCAACGTCAGCGACGGCTTCTCGGCAAACAATTGCTGGTAGTCGGTGGCGAACTGCCCTAAATGCCAGAACCCCCACTGCATTGCCGCATCCTTGACCGTGGTACTCTGCGACCACGGGCTGATTAATTCCCGTCGCACCGCATTCAGGCGGATCCTTTTCAGCCACGCATTCGGTCCAATCCCCAAAATGGCGTGAAATGCATTCTGCAACGTACGACGGCTGACGTGAAGCTGGTTGCAGAGGTCGAGTACCGTCAGCGGCTCCGACATATTTTCCAGCACATACTCACGCGCCCGGGAGAGCAGTTTGCGGTAGCCCTGGTGGCTGATACTCTCCGCCGAGTTGATAGGATGCGCGTCCTCCAGCATCATGCCCATCGCCAACAACAGATTATCCCCCAGCACCTTACGCACTGCGGGTTGATGAAGATTCTCCGGGTTCTCGCTAAAAGTCGCCAGCGCCTGCTGGACAAAGCCCCACAGCGCCGCCTTGTGCTGCTCTTTGACCTCCAGCGCCGACTGGTTGCGCAGCATATGCAGCACCCTTTCCGGATTATGTAAAAACTGTGCCTGACGGGAAATCACATCCTCTGAAATCACTACCCCGAGAATCGTGTAATCATCCGGCGTGCTCAGCTCGAACTCCGTACCGCCCGGGCGGGTCGCAATCTCGGCGCTGCCGAGACACTGTGCGCCAATAAATCCCTGCTCGCCCCGCGTGGCCGGAATGCCAAACCAGAACGAATTCGGCCACACCAGGCATGACTGACGCAGCGCCAGTCCGGTGTATTCGCGAAAAACCTGAATGTCATCGAGCAAGATTTCCGTGAATTCACCATGAAACTTCCCCGGATGCAGTTGATCGTAAATCTGCTGCCAGGCAGTGATGGTCAGGGCGTGCTCATAAACATCCGTGGTCCGCCGCTGGTGAACGTTGTCCACTTCCACCTTTGGCGTGAGTTTAACGTCTTCGGGTAACGCTTCATGATAAAGATGGTGCAAACTGGCTGAACGGGTCTTTTTCATGATCTTTTATGCCGGACGCCTGGTAAGACGCCCGGCCCTCCGACAGGTTAATTTTTTAAGCGATAGCGACTACTGCGTTTACGCAACGCCCCGTCAGTGAAGAGCTGTTCCAGTGCGTTTCTGGCCTCTTCAAGCGGCCAGCCAAAGTGCGCGGCGACCTCTCCTGCCGTCATTCCCTGACGCGCTGTAGCGAGCTGCGCCAGCAGCGCGTCGGCGTATTCAGACCGTACAGGTGCTTCAGGCTTCGGCGCTATCTTCTGCTCAGGGGATTTCGACGCGCGCTTAAATCCGCCGATCAGCCACTGGGTGTCGTCTTCTGGCCGACCAATTTCTTTGCGGCTGATGACGCGGCCTGTCCGCTGTGCTGCGGCGCTTCCGGCATCCAGCGCCGCACGACACGCCGCCAGATCGCCTTCCACCACCAGCGTCACTTTGCCCGGGTCAAGCACTTCATGACTCAGCAGGTTGACATTAGCCGCCTTCAGCATGGCATCCGACGCGTCCACGGCGGCAACCATGCCCTCCACTTCCAGTAACCCCAGTGCATTGATCATTGATGACCTCCATTACGCGCGCTGAACAGGATTACGGGCGATGTCCAGAACCGCATCGGCAAAGGCATTACAGGCAGCTTTACAGGCAGCCTGGCTACCGGTCAAAAACGCCGCCGAGTAGTTAGTTTCTGACGGAGGCGGCACGTAGGTCACCAGTTGAACATCGGCGGATTTCATTGCCGCATCAATGCCATACGTTGCTTCCAGCGGCGGTGCCACCAGATAAGCCAGCGGATCGCCCAGCGCGATCCCTGCCGTTGACGACAGATAAGAGCCGGTACGCGACACCACATGCGCCAGGAACGCGGTGTTTTCCGCATCGTTCGCCCACTGGAACGCCGCGCCGCCTTCGATATGCGCCACCATCGCATCCAGCCCGGCGCGCACTTCCGCCGGGTTTGGACCGCCCAACATAATCAACACTTCACCGGCTGTCGGCGATGGCCCATGGGCCGCCCCGGCGTACAGCGAACGGCCATACACCACTTCAACCATCGCCTGTTTTGTCGCTTCGTCTGCGGCAATATACGTCACGTCATCAGAATCTGCCGTGATGAGACCGAGGCTACGTATATGCGACGGTAATTTAAGTTCGCGTGCAAACCCGTCGTTCACGGAAGCAATCACGCGCATCGCGCTGACCGACGGTCGAATCAAATCTAATGCTGGCATGATGCCTCCTTAACGGGTCATGTTGATGCCGGACGCTTTCTGCTCCAGCATGCGTTTGGCCAAATCCACGATGACAGCAGCGGCTTCTACCGGCGGCGTACCGCCCTGGTGGATGTTGGAAATACAGGTACGGTCGGCCTCCACCGTCGTCGCCACACGCGGTGAATAGACCGCGTAGCAGGAGAGACTCTCCGACTGCCCCAGTCCTGGACGTTCACCGACCAGCAGAATCACCACTTTCGCTCCGAGGATCTCGCCGATCTGGTCTTCAATCTTCACGCGGCCATAGCGGACAAAGAACGGTGTCCCGACCTTCAGTCCGGCCTGCTTCAGACCGGACAGCAGCGGGGGCAGGATCTCTTCATAGTTCGCGGTGATCGCATCGGTAGACAGGCCGTCAGACACCACCACCTGAACATCCGGATTTGCGACGCACTGCGATTTCAGCGCCTCTATGGCTTCCTGACTCAAACGGCGGCCCATATCCGGGCGCGTCAGGTAGAGATTTTTGTCGCTGATTTCCGAACGCACTTCCAGCAGTCCCTGCGCTTTCACCCACTCTTCCGGCACCTCTTTCAGTACAGTGTCTTTTGAGCGTGAGTGGTCGGCGAGAAAACGCAGCAGCGCCTGAGTGCGTGGACGCGGACCGGCACGCCCGGTGCAAACGCGCGCTGCGGTACTGCGCCGCAGTTCGGTCAGCACCTCTGCGCGATGCGGGTTCTCCACGCCAATCCAGGCTTTTGCTTCAGCGGAGCCCAGATCCAGCGCGCAGCTCTCTGTAGTCGACGGTGCCGCACACTGAGGTTTGTCGCAGGACTGCGACGGGGCGGCGGTCTGCGGCTGTGTCTGTCCCATTGACGCCATTACGCTGCGTACAATTTCTTCAATCTGTTTTTGATCCATTGTTTGTCATCCCCGCGTCATCAGAAGAACAGTGACGGATCGCCCGCCCGTTTGGTCAGGCGACCGTTTGCCATAATGCCCATCGTTTCCAGCCAGCGTTCAAACTCCGGCGACGGACGCAGATTCAGCAACTGGCGTACGGTCGCCGTATCGTGGAAGGCGGTGGTCTGGTAGTTGAGCATGATGTCGTCGCCAAGCGGCATACCCATGATGTAGTTACAGCCCGCGGTGGCGAGCAGAATCATCAGGTTTTCGTTGAGGTTCTGATCGGCATCGGCATGGTTGGTGTAGCAGCAGTCACAGCCCATCGAGATGCCGCTCAGCTTGCCCATAAAGTGATCTTCCAGACCGGCACGAATAATCTGGCGGTCATTGTAGAGATACTCCGGCCCGATAAAGCCCACCACGGTGTTCACCAGGAATGGATCGTAATGACGCGCCAGGCCGTAGTTACGTGCTTCCATCGTTACCTGGTCCGCCCCGAAGTTCGCCCCGGCGGAAAGCGCCGAGCCCTGTCCGGTTTCGAAATACAGGCAGTTTTCTCCGGCGATCCGGTTAAACTCCGCCCCTACCGCACGCGCTTCGTCCAGCATTGCCAGCTCTACGCCGAACTCTTTTAAGCCCTTTTCACTGCCGCAGATACTCTGGAAGATCAGTCCACCCGGCGCACCGCGACGGATCGCTTCAATCTGCGTGGTAACGTGCGCCAGCACACAGCCCTGGGTCGGGATGTTGAACTTGTCGATCACCCCATAAACCGTGTCCAGTACGCGGCTTAAGTTCTCCACATCGTCGGTCACCGGGTTGACGCCAATCACCGCATCGCCGGCACCAAAAGAGAGTCCTTCGTAGATTTGCGCGGCAATACTCTGCACATCATCACGAGTATCGTTCGGCTGCAGACGACAGCTGAAGGTGCCCGGAATACCGATCGTGGTGTTGGCCTTTTTGATCACCGGCATTTTCTTGCCGCCGTAGATCAGATCGGCGTTAGAGCAGATCTTCGCCACTGCCGCCACCACTTCCGAGGTCAGTCCTTTACGCGTAAAGGCAATATCATCAACCGAGGTGTCATCGCTCAGCACATGCTCACGCAGCTCGCTGATGCTCCAGTTCTTAATGCGGTTGTAGGCCGTTTCGTTGACATCGTCCTGAATCAGGCGTGTGACGCAATCCTCTTCATAGGAAATCACCGGGTTATTGCGAATATCCGCCACCGTCATTTCCGACAACACCTGTTTCGCCGCGACACGCTCCTGCGAGCTTTGCGCCGCGACGCCGGCCAGCACATCCCCCGAACGCAGTTCGTTGGCTTTTGCCAGCACCTCTTTTACATCCTTAAACTGATAAACATTGCCGAACAATGTGGTCTTTAGTTTCATAAGTCGTTCCCTCAGGAAGGAAATGCGAGTGATTTCACCGTCACCGGCACAACCGATCCGCCAAACAAAGGCGTACCAATGTCGATATAGTCGCCCGCCCGGACAATCACTTCGTCAATGACCGCCAGCGGGAGTTGCTGTAACTGTGGGCGCAACAGCATGCCCAGCGCTTTACCAAAGTCCTGCTCGGCCACCACCAGCAGGGGATGCGGATTCGGGTAACGCGCGATGAAGGCCAGCAGCGCGTCGATGACCGTAAGTAATGCGGCGTAACGCACCGGTAGCGAGGCGGGAAGCGCCAGTACGTATGCGTCAGTCTGTGGATCCAGATCGAGCTGCGTCAGCGCTTGTTGCCACGCGCCAACCAGATCGGCGTCATCCATCGGGATCGCCACCGGCAGATTGCGCAGCGGCAACTGAACCCCTTCCAGCCAGATGGTGCTGCCCGAGAGCGACAGCGTGTGCGCCCCTGCGCCAATCACCGTAGCGCGCACGGTCTGCGCCGGAAACTGCACGTTCATCGCACGCAGACGCGGATGCTCATGCAGCGCCGTCGCCAGCAGCGGCCCAATATCAGAAAAGCAGAACGGATCGGCAGGCAGATTGCGATAGCACTCTCCCACGCCGCCGGACAGGGTGATGACCTCCGGCTTCGCGTCCGCTGGCAGTAACCCGGTTTGCATCAGCGTTTGCGCCAGCGGCGACAACGCGCCGTCGATCACTTCTACGATCAGACTCGCCATCCGCTGCGCCACCTGCCCTAACTGCGCGACGGTCAGTGAACGGGCATCGGTACCCACCCCGAATACCTCATCGACAATCTTCTGACCGGGTTGATGGGCATGTACGACGCGCCCTTGACCGTCGGTCTCCAGCAGACGCCCGCCGACGTTCAGACAGGCGGTGCCGCTCACCTTTCCGGCATCAAACAGCGCATAGTTCGAAGTGCCGCCGCCGATGTCGATGTTCAGCACCCGGCACATCCGCTGTTCAGACAGGGTTTGCGCCCCGGCGCCGTGACCGGCAATCACCGATTCCAGATGCGGTCCGGCACTGGCAACCACAAAGTCACCGAGCGACTGGGAGAGCGTCATCACCGCCGGGCGCGCGTTGCGGGTTTTCGCGCTCTCGCCGGTGATGATGATGGCTCCTGAATCAACCGATTCCGGCGCGATCCCCGCCGCCTGATACTGCGCGAGGATCAGCGCTTTAAGGTCGTCCTCCCGTAACCCGCCCTGCTTATCGACGGGGGTAAAGAAGACCGGGCTTTGCCAGCTAATGTCGCGTTTGATGAATTCGTAACGGGGCACCTGCGACACTGCCGCACGGTTAACCAGTTCCAGGCGCGAGAAGATCACCTGCGTGGTCGTGGTGCCGATATCGATACCGACGCTCAGTAGCTGGCGCGTGTTCACGATTGCGCCTCCACTTCCGTTTCTGCCGGAACGTTTTCATCTTTTGGCACCAGCATCATGGCCACGCCAATCGCCGTAACACCGCCAATCAATTTGCCGACAATCATCGGGAAGATCATGGCGTTCATGTTGGCCGCCGCGAAGCCTAAGTGGTCACCCAGCGCGAAGGCTGCGGAGACGGCGAAGGCGCAGTTGATCACTTTGCCGCGGGTATCCATCTGCTTCATCATGCCGAACATCGGGATGTTATTCGCCAGTGTCGCCACCATGCCGCCAGCTGCCATATTGTTGATTTTCAACAGGCTTCCGACGCGCATCAGCGGTTTCTCAAACCAACGGGTCAGTAACAGCACCATCGGATACGCCCCGAGCAGTACGCAGGAGATAGAACCGATCACTTCAATGGCACGCATCACTTCACCGGGGGTGTCGCCAGGTGCCATAAAGATGGGGTCGAGACCGGGGATCAGCTCCCAGCCCAGCAGGAACTTGATGACTGCCGCGGCGAGACCAATGGTGATCAGCGCAACGAGGAATTTGGCGAAGATCTGGAAGCCGTTGATCATTTTTTCCGGGATGAATTTCAACCCCAGCGCCACCAGCACGGCGACGATAATCACCGGGATCATGTTCATCAGGATCAGCGCGAAGGTGAACTCGACCGGTTGTCCGTTGATCTCAACGCCCGAATACATCGCGACCAGACCACCGGCAATACAGCCGATAGGGATCGTGACAATGCCTGCCAGAACCCCAAGCGCCAGATAACGGCGGTCAGACGGCTCAATAATGCCCAGCGCAACGGGGATAGAGAACACGATGGTGGGCCCCATCATTGCCCCCAGAATCAACCCCGAGTAGAGCCACGCCGCGACGTCGCCACCCGCCAGCTCTTTGGCAAGGAAGAAGCCGCCCATATCGCACGCCAGCAGCGTTCCGGCGAACATGGATGGGTTCGCGCCAAGCATTTCATACAGCGGAATAATCACCGGCCCGAGCAGTTTGGCTAACACCGGCGCCAGCGCGGTCATACCGACCATCGCCAGTCCCAGAGCGCCCATCGCCATAAACCCTTCTTCGAACTGACCGCCGGATCCCTCAATACTTTTGCCGAACTTCCCGAGGAAACGCGCCGACCCGCCGAACTGCGACAGGATCCTGTCCACGGCGGCAATCAGCATAAAGAACATCATGATGTACATGATGATTTCGTTAATTCCCATACCCTTATCTCCATTTGCCAGGGTTTTCGTAGACCGGATAAGCGCAGCGTCATCAGGCAATGATGTCGCGTTTTGCCGGATGGCGGCGCGAACGCCTTATCTGGCCTACGTCCTGGTATGCTTTTATTGTGCCGCCGCGTACAACTCGATAATGTTGCTCTGCGTGGCGGTGCGTGGGTTGCTGCGTATACAAATATCCTCCAGCGCGGCTTGCGCCCAGACGCTGTAGTGTTCTGGTTTTGCGCCGACATCAGCGAGCCGTTTGTTCAGGCCCACCTCCGCAATCAGTTCGCTGACGGCGGCGATAGCGTCGCGATCGTCTGCTTTCTTATTGGTCAAGGCGCGTCCGATATGGCTAAAGCGTTCGCGACACACCATACGGTTAAAGCCCATCACCGTTGGCAGCAGCATGGCGTTCGCCTGGCCGTGCGGAATGTGCAATGTGGCACCAGGCTGATGCGCCATCGCATGACACAGCCCCAGCCCGGCGCTGGAAAACGTCATTCCTGCCATGCAGGAGGCCAGCAGCATGCTCTCCCGTGCGGCGAGGTCGTGACCGTAGCCCACCGCTTTCGGCAGCGATTTGCCAATCATTGCAATTGCGCCAATCGCCAGGCTGTCGGTAAACGGCGAGGCATTCAGCGCGCTGTATGCCTCAACCGCGTGCGTCAGCGCATCAATCCCGGTCATTGCCGTCACATGAGGCGGTACGCCTTCAGTCAGCGCGGCATCAAGGATTGCCACGTCCGGCATCAGCGTCGCATGTGCCAGCACCTGCTTGCGTCCTGTCGCCGCGTCGATAATCACCGTTACGTTCGTGGTTTCCGATCCGGTTCCGGCGGTGGTGGGGACAGCAATCAACGGCAGTCGCGGGCGTAAGCTGCTGTATTCCGTCATCTGGGCCAGCGTCTGATGTGGATTCGTCACCAGCAGGGCGACAGCTTTTGCCGCATCCAGCACCGAACCGCCGCCAAAGGCAACAACGCCGTCGCATTTTGACTCGCGCAATTGGGCGACCGCTGCGCAGACGTCGGTGATGCACGGCTCACCCATCGGACACGGCCAGACCGTCATCGCCACGCCTTTCATCGCCAGACTGCGCTCTAACGACGCGGTCATCCCCGCCTGATGCAGGAAACTGTCGACCATCACGAACAGATGGCTTAAGCCTCGCGATTGCGCTTCCTGTCCGCAGGAACTGAGCGCCCCGAGCCCGCACAGCGTGACCGGCGGTACGCTGAACGTTTTCATGCGTTGCAGATTCAGGGTATCGAATGCCTGAAAGAGCGCCGTCTGCAATTCAGCTTGCATAGATTCCCTCCGCTTTCTCTCTCCCGCTGTTGGCGATCGCCAGCGGTGTCATAAACAGGCTATGCCGGGGCAGATGTACCTGGAGTTCAGGAAAGCGCTGGCGAAACAACGCCTCTACGCCCGGTTGCATACAAGAGCCGCCCGCCAGCCATAAATCGGCTATTTCTTGTCCTTCGATATGACGAGCAACGATCTCCGCCATTTTCTCGTAGACCGGTTTCACCACCGGCCAAATCTCCTGCGCGTTGCTGCGCTTGACCTGCTCGGCCTCTTCCAGCTCGATGCGCCGGTTTCCGGCCAGCGTCAGCGAAATGTGGTGGCCGCCCGTCGCTTCATCCGCCGAGTACGTCACTTTGCCCTGTTTGACGATGGCGATCCCGGTCGTGCCGCCACCGATATCCACGACACCGGCGTTATCCAGTTGCAGCAGATCGGCGACCGCGGTTGGTTCATCCAGCACATGGCTGACCTCCAGCCCGGCAGATTCCAGCACGTTGATGGAAATGCGCGGGTCGGTGCCCGGCGGGAACGACGTCGCCGCGTGGGTAAACCGGCTGCCGAGCTGTTGTTCGAGCGTATCGAGATGGCGGCGCACAATAGTGACCGCACCGAAGAAATCCCAGACGATGCCGTCGCGCACGACGTCAGCCCAGTCAAGACACACCGCGACCGGCTGTCCGTCACCGTCGACAACCATCGACACCACGTCGCAGGTGCCGAGATCAACACCCAGCCACAGCGCGGAATCGCTCGTCGCAGGCGCCTGATTACACAGGTCAGCGGCTTTTTGCAGTCTTGGCGTGAGCCAACTTTCTTCGTCGTGCGCCATCATTCATCCCTTATACAATTCGAAACGCATCCACCAATACACAGCGACGCAGACGCACAAACGTACGCGCGCTGGTCACCCCTTCCCCGGTTGGCGTGGTGATGGTCATGGTGGTCCAGCCTTCACCGCCCAGCCCCAGCCCGGCAATGCACGGTCCATTCTTGACAAAGATGCTGGTATCAATGGCGTTCGCCATCCGGTTCATGTTGTCGATGTTGCGTGAGTGCATCGCAGCGGTATGGTGGCAGCCGCCTTCCAGTTGCACCGCCAGCGCAATCGCTTCGTCGACATTTGCCACCCGCACCACCGGCAGAACCGGCATCATCAGTTCCGTGACGGCAAAAGGATGCGTGGCTGACGTTTCAACAAACAGCAGACGGGTTTGCGGCGGAACTTGCAGGCCAATGGCGGCGGCGATTTTTGCCGCGTCGCGTCCGACCCAGTCACGACTGACAGTGCCTTTGCCGCGTTCATCGATATTTTTCAGCAGCACCGGCTGGAGCTGTTCGGCCTGTGCGGCGCTCAGTTTCACTGCCTGCTGGCCTTCCATCAGGCGCATCAGCTCATCCGCCACGCTATCGACGACAATCAGTACCTTTTCATCCGCGCAAATGATGTTGTTATCGAAAGAAGCGCCTTTGACGATGGATTGTGCAGCCCGCGCCAGATCCGCCGTCTCATCGACGACCACCGGCGGATTACCGGCACCGGCGGCAATCAGACGTTTATTGGTGTGTTTGCGGGCAGCGTCGACCACCGCTTCGCCGCCGGTGACGACCAGCAGACCAATGCCTGGGTACTTAAACAACCGCTGCGCAGTTTCAATATCCGGGTTCGCTACGGTCACCAGCAGGTTTTCCGGGCCACCTGCCGCCACCACCGCCTGGTTAAGTAGTGTGATAGCGCGTTGTGAAACGCCTTTCGCCGCCGGATGGGGAGCGAACACGACGCTGTTACCCGCGGCAATCAGGCTGATGGCGTTATTAATCACCGTCGCCGCCGGGTTAGTAGATGGCGTCACTGAGGCGACGACGCCCCACGGCGCATTTTCGATCAGCGTCAGGCCGTTATCGCCGGTGAGTACCTGCGGCGATAAGCACTCCACGCCCGGCGTCCCGCGAGCCTGTGCCACATTTTTGGCAAATTTATCGTCGACGCGTCCCATGCCGGTCTCTGCGACGGCAAGTTCCGCTAATTCTTTGGCATGCTTTTCGCCCGCTTCACGGATGGCGTGAATGGCAAGCTGGCGCATCGCCACGCTCTTCAGCCCCTGCTGAGCGACTTTTGCTGCCGCCACCGCATCATCCAGGGAGGCAAAGACGCCCATTTCATGAACGGCGGTCGCGGGTTGACTGCTGTCTTTCATTTTCAGCAGTACCGCTTTCACCACCTGTTCAATATCCTGTTGATTCATGATGTTCAGTCCTATTTGTGGAATATCACCTGACCGCCAGCCACCACTTCATCGACGATACCAATCACGCACAGATCGACAGGGGACGCTTCGCTGCGATGCGCCTGGCGAGCAGAACTGCCGCTAACCAGCAGCACCCACTCCCCGGTTCCCGCCCCGATGCTGTCAATGGCGACGGCACACTGCCCGTCGGGATTTCCCTGGGCATCGATCATCTCCACCATCAGCAATTTGTCGTGTGCCAGTCCCTGATGGCGTACGGTACAAACGATTTGTCCTGTGACGACTGCCAGTTTCATACCCGCCTCCGTGGGTTACGTTGTGCTGCGATCCTGTAGGCCGGATAAGCGCAGCGCCATCCGGCCCCCAGTCCTGCTTAGATGTTGCTGTCGCCTTTGAAGCTGATCGGGAAGACTTCTTCCAGATCGCCATGCGGACGCGGAATCACGTGAACGGAGACCAGTTCGCCGATACGCTGTGCCGCTGCGGCACCGGCATCTGTTGCTGCTTTGCAGGCCGCGACATCGCCACGAACCATCGCAGTCACCAGACCGCCGCCAATCTGTTTCACACCAACCAGCTTCACGCGTGCGGCTTTTACCATCGCATCAGAGGCCTCAATCAGTGCAACCAGGCCCCGGGTTTCAATCATTCCTAAAGCTTCCATTGTGTTTTCCTCTCATGGGGTCCAGAACGGGACCATTTATACAACCAGGGTTTGTGAGTCACGTTCGCGTCTCACGTCAGTCTGGCGCGGCATGGCTGCCACCAACGCCAGTTCGATAATTTCCTGTACGCTACAGCCTCGCGAAAGGTCATGAAGCGGTGCGGCAAGCCCCTGAATCAGCGGCCCGACGGCACGATACCCCCCCAGACGCTGGGCGATTTTGTAACCAATATTGCCGGCCTCCAGTGACGGAAAAACCATCACGTTGGCGTTACCGCGCAAAGGGCTGGCGGGCGCTTTTTGCGCAGCGACCTCCGGCACAAAGGCGGCGTCAAACTGCAATTCGCCATCCACCAGTAGCGTGGGCGCACGTTCGCGAACAATCTCCGTTGCCTGCTGCACGTTCGCCACACAGGGATGACGGGCGCTCCCCTGACTGGAGAATGACAGCATCGCCACACGCGGTTCTTCACCGGTGATGGCGCGCCAGGTGTCGGCGCTGGCGATCGCGATATCTGCCAGTTGCGCCGCCGTCGGCTGCGGCACCACGCTGCAGTCGGCAAACCCTAACGCGGGTCCGACGTACTGCGGCAGCATCAGGAAAATGGACGACAGCGTTTTACATCCCGGCTGCAGGCCAATAATGCGTAAGCCCGCACGCAGCACGTTAGCTGTGGATGAAAGGTTGCCAGCGATACAGACATCCGCCTTGCCTGCGCTTACCATCGCCGCAGCAAACATCAGCGGGTCATTGAGTTTCTCAAGGGCATCCGGCGGCGTTTTCTCTCCAGACCGGGCGAGCCAGCGCTGGGCGAACGCTTCACGCATCGCCAGATTGCTGTACGGGTCGATAACCTGAATACCGTCCAGCGCCACTCGATGCGTAAGGGCAAACTGGCGCAGTGCGAACGGACTGGCCACCAGAATGGGGTGCGCCAGACCGTGCTGTTGCAGGTAGTGCGCCGCTTTCAGCACGCGTTCGTCTAACGCATCCGGAAAGACCACCCGGGCCGGCGACTGCTGAGCCCGTTCACGGGCGCGTTCAATGATCATTGTTCACCTCCCAGTCGCTGTTGGATCTGGTTGACGGTGAGTGGGTGTTTGGTGACACACAGAATCATCATCACGTAGACCGTGCTGGAGAGACGGTTCAGCGCCTGCAAAATATCCGGGCGCAGGACGTCAAATCCGCGGGTGATAAAGACCTGGGCGGCGATCGTTTCCGTCTCGCGAATTTTGGTACGTAGCAGATTCAGCAGCGCGGACTCACGACCATGACTGGCTTCAGGTACCAGATGATCGTGCTCCAGATAACGCAACGGTTGATGGGAAAGACGATGCAGGTCATCCTCGTTCAACCCAACGATGGACTGTGCCGCCAGGGGTTCATCCATCGCATCGGCGCGCATAATGTTGCCCAGCCGCGAACGAATATCCGCCAGCCAGGGCTGCCACGGCTCCGCCAGTTCGATTTGCAGCCACACCGCCAGCGCGATGGTGCTGTCCAGCGCTGCGCGAAAGCCCAAACGCGGATCGCTTTTGGCGACCATTTTGTCCGCCGTCAGGTGGGTCAAGGTGTCAGGCTTTTTCGCCACCGGCTGGCGACACAGTTCACAGCAGGCCTGGGGATGCGTATCGCTACTGGTTAACCCGTGCACCGGCTGCGGCTGCTGTTGCTCGTCGTCGACAAACAGACTGCCCTGCTCATCCAGAAACTTGATGCGCAGATGACGGCCTTCCAACAGTTCGCGGGCAGAGGGCGTCAGGCGAGCGTCAGCGGGGAGATGGATTTCCGCCCCTTCGCTGAGCGTATGGTTCGCTCTGAGCCATGCTTCGGTGATGAAATCTTTCATACCGATTGCCAGTTCGCAGGCCAAGCAACGTACAGGAAGCGCACGGTCGTCGGCGTGCCAAATTCAATGCTCGAGCCTTTCGGGATGAACATGACGTCCCCGGCTTTAGCGATCATCGTTTCGCCTTCATGGCGCACATGCAGTTCTCCGTCGAGCACCATGTCGATTTCGTCGTAGTTCAGCGTCCACGGGAAGAATGCGTTATCCCACTGCATGAACCCGGCGGCCATACTGCTGCCGTCCTGCTCGGTGACGAGATCGGTCAGGCCTACGCAGTGTGGCTGCGCGCCATCGAAGCGGCCAAACTTAACGCTGCTGCCGTCGATCACTTTGATGCCGCCTTTGCCGGTCACCGAGGTAAATCCCGGTTGCATCCCGCCCTGTTCCAGCGACTGTTTTTCCTTCAGCACTTTGTCCATCAACTGTGAAACCAGACTCTCGGTAAACTGCCCTTCTGGTAGTTGCGCGATGATAGTTTCACGAATGCGCTGGGTTTCAGATTTGGCCTCGTCGACACTGCACGCTGCCGTTGGCGCGGATCCCTCGCGCTCCACAATCGTGATGCCCAGTAACTCCGCGACTTCACGGGCTTCCGGGGTGATGATGCTGGCGCGCAGCACCACCGACATCTCTTGTTCGCCTCGTGCGTGCGCCGCACGTATATCGTTAGCTGTGATAAGTGTTTTCACCTGCCCCTTCCTCCTTTTGGCTGAGCTCAGTCAGATAGTCCACCAGGTGCTGCACGCTTTGCGGGTCATGGCTGTTGAGCTCGAAAATCGGCTCCTGAAACCCAATTCCGCGCAGTAATTCCCGCGTTGCGGTTACGTCGGCATCCGGCATATCCGTTTTGCTGATCACGGCGATGTGTCGTTTACTGGCACCGATATCTAACAGCCCGGCAGGTAAGCGACTTTCTTTGTCATTGGCCGCATGGACATAAATCAACGTATCTACATCCTGCAGCGTGGTAATTAAGGCGTGATACCAGCGGGGATGACTAAAATATTCCCCCGGCGTATCGATATCGCCATTTTCATTAAATTCCACGGCCTGGGTTTTTCTGGCGAGGGAATAATTTCCCTGTAATGCATTAAAAAGCGTTGTTTTTCCCGCGCCGACAGTGCCAACAAACGCAATACGTTTCATGAGCACCTCAAAATTAGCTTTTCGTCAGGTCGCAGAGCGTGAAATGTAATAACCGACCCAGCCCGCTGACCGTTTGCAATAAGGCCTCTTCTACCGCGCCAACCGAGCCGTAGATCACCAGCGCGCCGCTGAATCTGTCGAGAAAACCGATGTGTACGTCAGCCGCCTTCATCGCCAGATCGCCGGCAATCATGGCCGTTTCACCCGGCGTCAGGGTCATAATGCCAATGGCACCTGCTTCGGGAACGCCGATCTTTTTCGCCAGTTCTTCACCAGGATGCGCAATGAGATGCGCCAGCGTGACCTGTTTGCCCGGCACAAATTCCTGAATGATGCGTTCTTTATCCATTGCTCACCGCCTGTGTTAAGACTGGGCTTATCGTGGCAATTTTTTGTCAGGGTAAATAACAAAATTCGGCAAGGTGATTTAAAAGGTGAAGTGGATCACTAATAATGGGGTCGTATTTTTGGAAGTCTCACTGCCGAAATGGCAGAACATTCTTTTGGCCGCCGCAATCAATCAAAAAGAACATTCCTTTAACTTATCTAAATAAATTCTTAGTTTTATCTTTTCTTTAAACGTGAAACTTTATTTTCTGCTTCAGAAATTTATTGTGTATCCATCGCGGGAATGACAACAAAAGGGACTGAGCATGAGCGGAAAACCGGCGGCGCGTCAGGGCGACATGACGCAGACGGGCGGTAGCATTGTTCAGGGCTCTGCGGGTGTGATGATTGGCGCCCCCACCGGTGTGGCCTGTTCGGTCTGCCCTGGGGGCATGACTTCCGGTAATCCAGTCAACCCGTTGCTGGGTGCAAAGGTGCTGCCCGGCGAAACCGATTTCGCCCTGCCGGGTCCGTTGCCGTTTGTGCTCTCCAGAACCTACAACAGCTACCGGACGAAAACGCCTGCACCGGTGGGTATTTTTGGCCCCGGCTGGAAAGCGCCCTTCGATATCCGCTTACAAATCCACGATAACGAACTGATAATTAACGATAACGGCGGCAGAAGCATCCACTTTGAGCCGCTGTTTCCCGGTGAAACGGCCTTCAGCCGCAGCGAATCGCTCTGGCTGGCGCGGGGCGGCGTGCCGGCGCTGCATGAAAGCAATCCGCTGCACACACTGTGGCAGTCGTTGCCGGAAGACATTCGCACCAGTCCACACGTGTATCTGGCAACCAGCAGCGTTCAGGGACCGTGGTGGATCCTGGGCTGGTCTGCGCGCGTACCGGGAGCGGAGGAACCCTTACCTGCCCCGCTGCCGCCGTACCGGACGCTGACGGCTCTGGTGGACAATTTAGGGCGGAGAATGGTCTTCCATCGTGCCGCTACCGGTGATGCAGCCGGGAATATCCCCGCCGTGACGGACGGTGCAGGCCGCCGCTTCCGGCTGGTGCTGACCACGCAGGCGCAGCGGGCCGCACAGTACCGGAAGCAGGTAACCGCCAGTGGCACAAAACCCCTTCCCTTCCCGGATGCTCTGCCCGCCACCGCGTACGGCACGGACAACGGCCTTCGTCTGGCAGAAGTATGGCTGATCCACGACCCGGAATACCCGGACACTCTGCCCGCCGCGCCGCTGGCGCGATACGACTATTCCCCGCGTGGCGAACTGGCAACGGTATACGACCGCAGCGGCACGGCAGTACGCCATTTTACGTATGACCCGCCGCATCCGGGAAGCATGGTGGCACACCGTTATGCGGGCAGACCAGAGATACGCTATCGCTATGACATCGCCGGGCGGGTAACGGAACAGCGTAACCCGGAAGGCTTAAGCTATACCTACTCGTATGAACAGAACCGCGTCATTATCACCGACAGCCTGAACCGCCGGGAGGTGCTTTACACCGAAGGCGAAGGCGGGCTGAAGCGGGTAGTGAAACAGGAACGCTCCGATGGCAGCGCCATTCACAGTGAATACGACCCGGCAGGGAGACTTATTGCACAGACCGATGCGGCGGGCCGTAAGACGGAATACCGCCTGAGTCCCGGCTCCGGCCAGTTAAAAGAAATCGTCGCGCCAGACGGCAGGCGTACTGAATTTTATTACAACAGCCAGCGCCAGTTGACGGACACCGTATACCCGGACGGCCTGCAAAGCCGGCAGGAATACGACATTCAGGGCAGACTCATCGCCGACACCCTGCGCGACGGCAGCACCACCCGCTGGTTTTATGACAACCCGCACAGCGAATACCCGTCCGCCAGCGAAGATGCCACCGGCAGCCGGAAACAGATGACGTGGAGCCGCTACGGGCAGTTGCTGAGCTTCACCGACTGCTCAGGCTACCAGACCCGTTACGAATATGACCGCTTCGGTCAGGTCACTGCCCTTCATCAGGAAGAAGGCCTCAGCCAGTACCGTGCTTACGATGACCGGGGCAGACTGGTCAGCCAGAAAAATGCACAGGGCCACGAAACCCGCTATGAGTACAGCATCGCGGGCGACCTGATGGTCGTGCTCCACCCGGACGGCAGCAGGCAGACCACAGAGTATGATGCCGCTGGACACCCGGTGAGCACCACCACTGGCGGCCTGACCCGGCAGATGGCATACGACGCCGCAGGCCGTGTGACGCAACTGACCAACGAAAACGGCAGCCACACCACCTTCGCTTATGATGTGCTGGACAGGCTGGTGCAGGAAACGGGCTTTGACGGCAGGACGCAGCGTTATCAGTACGGTATTACCGGGCAGCTTATCCGCAGTGAGGACGAAAGCCTCATCACCCTGTGGCATTACGATGCGTCAGACCGGCTGACATACCGAACGGTGAATGACGAAGAGGCAGAACGCTGGCAGTACAACGAGCGTGGCTGGCTGGCCGAAGTCAGCCATCTCAGCGACGGCCACCGCGTCGCCGTGCAGTATGAGTACGATAAACAGGGACGGATGAACCTTGAACGCCAGACGGTGCAGCATCCCGAAACGGGAGAGCTGCTGTGGCAGCACGCCACCCGGCACGATTACAGCGCCAAGGGACTGCCGGACCGCGTGACACCGGACGCCCTTCCCCCGGTGGCGTGGCTCACGTATGGCAGCGGGTATCTGGCCGGCATGAAGCTCGGCGACACGCCGCTGGTTGAGTTCACCCGCGACCGCCTGCACCGGGAAACGCAGCGCCGCTTCGGCGAATACGACCTGACCACGGCATACACGCCGGGCGGTCAGCTACAGAGCCATCACCTCAGCATTCTTCAGCTTAACCGCGACTACACCTGGAACAGCGGCGGGCAGCTTGTTCACATCCGCGGGCAGCATGAGCAGCGGGATTATCAGTACGGCGACGCCGGAAGGTTGCTCTGTACACATATCACATCGCCCCACCACGACCTGGCGCAGTGGACGTTCACCGACCCGGCGGGCAACCGGACAGCGCAGCAGGATAAATACCCGATGCTGCCGGAACGCTTCCCGGATAACCACATCACCCAGGATGTGGAGAACTTTTATCATTATGACGAACACGGCAGGCTGACAGAGAAAGACGAGCGCCGGATACGCCCGCACGGCAGCGTCGTGCATCATTACCGCTATGATAACCAGCACCGGCTGACGCACTACCGCCGGATGCAACAGGGCAACGTGCTGACGGAAAGTCGTTATCTTTACGACCCGCCGGGCCGCCGCATCAGCAAACGGGTGTGGGCATGTACGGTTTTTCACGATGGCTCGTGTTCACAGCCGGCGCTACAGGAAACCGTGTGGTACGCCTGGGATGGCAACCGGCTGACCACCACGCAGACGGACGAAACCCGCATTCAGACTGTGTACCTGCCTGGGAGCTTCACGCCGCTCATCCGTATTGAAACGGCAACCGGAGAACTGACCAGAGCCACCCGCCGCACGCTGGCCGAGAAATTTCAGCAGGAAGCAAACGTGACCTTCCCGCCGGAACTGGTGGCGATGGTGGATAATCTGGAAGCGGAACTACGGCGCGGGGAACTCAGCGAAGCCAGCCGGACGTGGCTGGCACAGTGCGGCCTGACGCCGGAACAGATGAAAAATCAGCTGGAGCCGGAATACACGCCGGAACGCAAAATCCACCTGTACCACTGCGACCACCGGGGCCTGCCGCTGGCACTGATTGACGTTAACGGGGCCATTGCGTGGCGCGCAGAGTTTGATGAATGGGGGAATGTGCTGCAGGAAGATAACCCGCATAACCTGGAACAGCTCATCCGTCTGCCGGGGCAGCAGTGGGATAAAGAGACCGGACTGTACTATAACCGACACCGGTACTACGACCCTGCACAGGGAAGGTATATCACGCAGGATCCGATAGGGTTGATGGGGGGATTAAATCCTTACCAGTATCCACTCAATCCGGTACAGTTTATTGATCCTTTAGGTCTAAAAGACGTAGTTGCTGTTGTTTGGGGACGTAGGGTTTTGGATAAATCTGTTGGCCATGTTTTTTTGGGGGATTCAAATAGTAATGTGTATATGAGTAGCTTCCCAACACCTCATGGGATGCATGGAGTAAATACAACCAAAAATTGGGTTAATACCCAAGTAGCCGAAGGACGAACACCTGATGGTATTTATCTTATCTCTGTTCCGGATGATGATTCTTTTGATAAAGCAGCAAAAGATGAGCGAGATAAAGATTCTTGGGATTGGTATTCAAATAATGCAAATGAAACAAATTGCACTGTTCAGGCATATAAGACTTTAAAAGCCGGAGGGGTGAAATTATCCACCCCATGGGTGGCCCCATGGTCTCCAAATGATTTTTTGGATGAAATGAATAATTTATCTAAACAAAAAAATAGTGGGGTAACTAAAATTCCAATGCAATGGTGGGCAATGTATCCTGAATAGATGCTCCTGGCTTCTTATTTTTATGGGGATATATACATGCCCATTATTTTAATTTTTTTTGAGGATTGCATTTTGGAAAACGCACTCAAAGTATTGCCAGTGACTTTTGTGTTAATATATACAGTCGCGTTTTTATTGTTATTTGATTTTTCACAGTCATATGAATCGATTTGGATTATTGCGATCATAAACATTCCCTTATCAAGTGTGTTTTACAGTATAATTGGCATTTTTCACATCTCAAGGAATATAATTTTTGATATTGCATTTTTATATATTATAGGGTGCATTCAATATAGTATTATTGGATATATATTTTCTAAAATAATCTATATTTTGGTGATTTTTATAAAAAATAATAAGTGATGATATTTTCATATAATCAGTATTAGAGCCTATACCAGTAGGCGTAATTGTTGAAGCCTGTTTGAGGCCGGACAGCACGCAAAAACCGAAGCTACACGTAGTACTTGAGGAGCTAGAAGGAGGCTAAACGCTTACAGATATCCTTTAGACACAATGAATAATATAGATCCGATGGGATTAAAAACCTGTATCTTAGTAACAAAAGGATGAATGTCATTGCTGCTAGGATTCAGAGACCATGCGTCGTTATTTATTGAAAGAGCTTATATTGATAACGGACAGTATGAGCCTGTAATATATGAACCTTCTGGTTCATATGCAAGATCAATTGATACAGGGTACGGGGAACAGTTATTTCATGACAATGCGTCATTTGAGATATATAAAGATTTCTATAGAAAACATGATAATTCTACTGTCGATATTACCTGCAACTATGAAACTACTGCTGAGGCAGAAATGAATTTCTATAAAAAAGTTATGGAGTTAGGTGATAGGTCTGGTCCTGCATGCGCCACAACAATATCTACTATTCTTGAAGGTTCTCCTTTTTTCCTCGTGTTACAGGGGGAACTTTTTTCCCAGGGGATTTATTTAGAAATGCAGGCATAGACTATTCAAAAGCTGGAGTGAAGTGATAATAATTTTACTTACAGGGGTGACCTGATGTTAAAAACCAAACAATGTATATATTTATATATAAATTCCATTATATGCTGTATTCTTCAATGCTATATATTGGCAGGAACACATAAAGTCGGTAGAGAAAACTGGCCTTATGTCTTTGCTTCAAGCTTAATATCATTTTTGATTATCAATTCCATTTATGGAAATGTAAATGGAAAAATTTTTAGGATCACTCTTCTAACGGTTATGTTTTCTATTCCATTCATAGTTTATACATTAATAGAATGGCTTTATTTTCCTGCATCATTATTAAACACTATCAATGACAATGCTGCTTTCTATTTCTGCTCGGTAACTTTCTTATCAGGCGGTTGGATACTTTCAATCGCCTTGATTCTAAATTCCAAATATAGAGAAAAGTTAGATAAGTATTCTAGCCATAAGAATTAGATTAAGAATGAATTACAGTCTTAACATAAGACCTCTCAAGAGATAATGGCAAACCAGATTAAGTTATAATTTGCTATCACCATAACTTGCAGCGCCCACCGGGGCCTGCCGCTGGCACTGATTGACGTTCACGGGGCCATTGCGTGGCGCGCAGAGTTTGATGAATGGGGGAATATCCTACGGGAAGATAACCCGCATAACCTGGAACAGCTTATTCGTTTGCCGGGACAGCAGTATGACGAGGAGACAGGGCTGTACTATAACCGGCACCGGTACTACGACCCGTTACAGGGAAGGTATATCACGCAGGACCCAATTGGGTTGATGGGGGGATAGAATCTTTATGAAGATGTTCTAAGGCCAATCCAAAAAATAGATCCCAAAGTTTATGCTCTTATGAGCAATTTTGAATCCGCGCGATAACACGCTTTATTGCAACGTTAAATTCATCCAGATTGATATAGTCAATCTCTTTGCCGACCACTATCGTTTCTGAAATATCCTGCATTGCCGGCCAACGTGTTTTATAGTCGGCATAAACCGCAATGACAGGAATATTGTATGCACTTGTCATATGTAATATGGACGTATCTGGCGTAATGGCCAGAAAGGCTCCGTTGATAACCGCAGCGGAACGCATTATGGATGGCGATAAAGACAGTCGATGCACATTTTCACACGACTGCGTTAATGATACTGCATTATCGATCCCCTTCGGCCCATGGACAATGATAATCGGCAGTTCAATCTCTTGTTTGATAATCGCGATGAGCTTTTCGGCAACTGCGTGTGAGAACGAGCGTTCCTGCGCACTGCCTTCTAAATTCAGGGCGATATACCGCCCTAACGTCGAGGTCTCACGGCGAACCTCTGTTAACACCACTTCGCTGAGTGGGAGTTCGAAAGCAGCCCTTACCGCAGGGAATCCCGCTTCCCTCATCAAAATTGCCCAGGTCATTGGCACTGGAGCACGAAGGACCTGATCCATTCTTGAAGCAATTTTACACACCGGGGAATAACACTTCATCATTAATCCAGCCGCCTGAAGATTCGTTTTTGCCCTTAATCCATTGATGAACACCATTGTTTTCAGGTTCTTCCGGCGCATGGCTTCGATGCAGATATCGGGAACTCCATATTCCCGTCTTATTTTTCTGGCGACCGCTTTTATTTCATTCAACGTGGCAGAGTCCTGCATCGTCATGCTTATTACGGTCAATTTTGTCTGTCGCATCGAAAGTGCCTCAAATACTGACTGATTAATCGTTGACGATACAATTAACACATGTTCTACATTATTCGATTCCAGCGCACGTATTACCGGAAAAATTGACATCGCATCCCCGATTTGGTCAGGGATATGAATAACCGCTAGCTTTATATTTGAATTATCAATATAAGAAGACTGATAATCACAAAAACGATAAAAAAAACCTCTTAAAATTGATTTCAAAGACATTTTCAGCAACCAGAATTTATGCGAGAGAACATTATTTCGATTTCATTCAGCCAGCGCAAGGAATTTAATGGCGTTTTAATCTGGAGGCAACGAGAAAGAAACAGATAGCGCACCGGTGACGATCTGCTTAATAATAATGTGGACAGGATACATAAAGAACGTTCTTACCCTGAGTCAGTCAGGGTAAGAACGGGACTTAAATCATCATGACAATGAATTACAGCGGCTGTGTTTGTGCTTCAACCACCGCCAGCGCGACCATATTAACGATTCGACGAACAGAGGCGATCGGCGTTAATACATGAACGGGTTTCGAGACCCCCATCAGTACCGGCCCAACAGTGACCCCTTCCGAACTGGAAACACGCAGCAGGTTGTAACTAATACGCGCCGCTTCCATATTCGGCATCACCAGAATATTGGCCGAGCCTTTCAGCGGGCTGTCCGGCATCCGGTCATTACGAATGCTTTCCACCAGCGCGGCATCACCATGCATTTCGCCGTCAATCATCAGGTCAGGCGCACGTGCTTTGATAATCTCCAGCGCGGCGCGCATTTTGCCGGCAGACGGACAGTTGGACGAACCAAAGTTAGAATGCGACAGCAGTGCCACTTTCGGTTCGATACCAAAGCGACGCACGGTTTCCGCCGCCATCACGGCGATTTCCGCCAGCTCTTCCGGCTCAGGATCGTCATTGACGTAGGTATCGGCAATAAAGGTGTTGCCGCTCGGCAGCAGTAACGCGTTCATCGCCCCGGCGGTATGGACGCCTTCACGGTAGCCAAACACCGCTTTCACCACGCTGAAGTGTTCATGGTAATCACCGATAGTGCCGCAGATCATCGCATCCGCTTCACCGCGCTGTACCATGATCGCCCCAATCACCGTGGTGTTGGCGATCACCGCACGCTGCGCCTGCTCCTGGGTAATGCCTCGACGCTTCATGATCTGGTAGTACTCGCTCCAGTACTCTTTAAAGCGCGGATCGGATTCATTGTTGACGATCTCAAAATCGACGCCTGCTTTGATCTGCAGCCCCAGTTTTTGAATGCGCATTTCGATTACGCCCGGACGGCCGATCAGGATCGGCTTCGCCAGACCCAGCGTGATCAGTTCTTGCGTTGCGTGCAGCACACGCGCCTCTTCCCCTTCCGGCAACACGACACGCTTCGGTGCTTTGCGTGCCTGCGAGAAAATCGGCTTCATGAACAGGTTAGTTTTGTAGACAAATTCCGTCAGCTTGTCGACATAAGCGTCAAAGTCGGCAATGGGACGCATTGCCACGCCGGAATCCATTGCTGCTTTGGCAACCGCTGGTGCGATTTTAACAATCAGACGCGGGTCGAACGGTTTTGGAATGATATATTCCGGGCCGAAGCTCAGATCCTGGTCGCCATAGGCCGAGGCCACGACTTCGCTTTGCTCGGCATGCGCCAGTTCGGCAATGGCATGGACCGCAGCCAGCTTCATCTCTTCGTTGATTGCCGTCGCGCCAACGTCCAGTGCGCCACGGAAAATGAACGGGAAGCACAGGACGTTGTTGACCTGGTTCGGGTAGTCGGAACGGCCGGTACAGATGATGGCGTCCGGACGCACCTCTTTTGCCAACGGCGGCAGAATTTCTGGTTCCGGGTTAGCCAGCGCCAGAATCATCGGCGCGCGGGCCA
The DNA here is from genome assembly GCF_013890155.1 of Citrobacter sp. RHB20-C16. Taxonomy (NCBI): domain Bacteria; kingdom Pseudomonadati; phylum Pseudomonadota; class Gammaproteobacteria; order Enterobacterales; family Enterobacteriaceae; genus Citrobacter; species Citrobacter sp. RHB20-C16. The sequence goes on from NZ_CP057630.1 coordinate 3,455,666, forward strand.
TTTTCTTGACCATCTCCTGGGTCAGCACTTTCGGGCCTGAACACCCAAGGAAAATATCCGCGCCGTCAATAACGTCATCCAGCGTCCGTTTGCCGTCATCGTCTACCGCGTAGGCCGCTTTGGTTTCAGCCATATTCGGCTCGCGACCTTTGTAGATAACGCCCTTGGAGTCGCAGACCACAATGTTGTGCTTCTGCATTCCCAGCGCCACCAGCAGGTTCATACAAGCGATCGCCGCCGCGCCCGCGCCGGATACCACCATCCGCACGTCGGAGATATTTTTCTCTACCACCCGCAGGCCGTTAAGAATGGCGGCGGTACTGATGATCGCGGTGCCGTGCTGATCGTCATGGAACACCGGAATATTCATGCGTTCGCGCAGTTTCTGTTCGATGTAGAAACACTCCGGCGCTTTGATGTCTTCCAGGTTGATCCCGCCGAACGTCGGTTCCAGCGCGGCAACGACGTTAATAAATTTGTCCGGATCGAGCTCATCGACTTCGATATCGAACACATCAATACCGGCGAATTTCTTAAACAGAACGCCTTTGCCTTCCATGACCGGTTTACCGGCCAGCGCACCGATATTGCCTAAGCCCAGCACCGCCGTCCCGTTAGATATAACGGCAACCAGGTTGCCACGCGCGGTGTATTTATACGCAGCCAGCGGGTCTTTTTCGATTTCAAGACAAGGTGCCGCGACGCCCGGCGAGTAGGCCAGCGCCAGATCGCGCTGCGTGGCAAGGGGCTTGGTCGGAGAAACCTGGATTTTACCAGGTACCGGGAATTCGTGGAAATCAAGGGCGCTTTGCTTTAACTGGTCATCCATCTTGTTGTTCCTTTCACGTATCGTTCAAAAAAGTCACGCGCAGCCAGGTGCGTCGCACATTATCACCGCACTGCGGGACGCAAACTTTGAAGGTCCCCAAACTATCACGACTTAAATAAAGATTTCGTAATCAACTCATAACAACCATGTTACCTGCTTAAGCCAGCAATACCATGCCTGTCTGCTATGCTTTTTTGTGGTGCACATCATGAATTTCTCAGAAGTGTGATTTTAAGCACTCACCTAACACGTTACTTTTCAAGGAGTATTTCCTATGAACCAGTTAGACGGCATCAAACAATTCACCACTGTCGTGGCCGACAGCGGCGATATTGAGTCTATTCGTCATTACCAACCCCAGGATGCCACCACCAACCCTTCCCTGCTGCTGAAAGCCGCTGGCCTGGCGCACTACGCGCATCTGATTGACGATGCGATCCGCTGGGGAAAGCAGCGGGGTAAAACCCAGGAACAGCAGGTTGCCGAAGCCTGCGACAAACTGGCGGTCAATTTTGGTGCGGAAATTCTTAAAAGCATTCCGGGACGCGTGTCGACCGAAGTGGATGCCCGCCTCTCCTTCGATCAACAAAAGAGTATCGACAAGGCCCGCCACCTGGTGGATTTGTACCAGCAGCAGGGGATCGATAAATCCCGCATACTGATCAAACTGGCCTCCACATGGGAAGGTATTCGCGCGGCAGAAGCGTTAGAGAAAGAGGGAATTAACTGCAACCTGACGCTGCTGTTTTCCTTTGCTCAGGCCCGCGCCTGCGCTGAAGCGGGCGTCTTTTTGATCTCTCCGTTTGTCGGGCGCATCTATGACTGGTATCAGGCGCGCAGCCCGATGGACCCGTACGTTGTCGAGCAAGATCCCGGCGTGAAGTCGGTGCGCAATATCTACGATTACTTCAAACAGCATCGTTATGACACCATCGTCATGGGCGCCAGTTTTCGCCGCACTGAGCAGATCCTCGCGCTGGCCGGCTGCGATCGCCTGACGATTGCCCCCAATCTCCTGAAAGAATTACAGGAAAAAGAAGAACCGGTCGTGCGCAAGCTGGTGCCGTCTTCGCAAACCTTCCATCGTCCCGCCCCCATGAGCGAAGCTGAATTCCGCTGGGAGCATAACCAGGATGCGATGGCGGTAGAGAAACTCTCTGACGGTATCCGTCTGTTCGCCGTTGACCAACGCAAACTGGAAGACCTGCTTGCGGCCAAACTCTAAACCTTGCCACGGAGTGTTCTATGTCCCGTAAAGACCTTGCCAATGCCATTCGTGCGCTCAGTATGGACGCTGTTCAGAAAGCCAATTCCGGTCACCCCGGCGCGCCGATGGGAATGGCGGATATCGCCGAAGTGCTGTGGAACGATTTTCTTAAGCACAACCCGACCGATCCAACCTGGTACGATCGCGATCGTTTTATTCTTTCGAACGGTCACGCTTCTATGCTGCTCTATAGCCTGCTGCATCTGTCAGGCTATGACCTGCCGCTTGAAGAGTTGAAAAACTTCCGCCAGTTGCATTCCAGAACGCCAGGCCACCCGGAAATCGGCTATACGCCAGGCGTGGAAACCACCACCGGGCCGCTGGGCCAGGGGCTGGCGAACGCCGTCGGTTTAGCCATTGCCGAACGCACGCTGGCGGCACAGTTTAACCAGCCGGACCACGAGATTGTCGATCACTTCACGTATGTGTTTATGGGTGACGGCTGCCTGATGGAAGGCATTTCGCATGAGGTCTGTTCGCTGGCGGGAACGCTGGGGCTGGGCAAGCTGATCGGTTTTTACGATCACAACGGTATCTCCATTGATGGTGAAACCGACGGCTGGTTTACCGATGATACCGCCAAACGCTTTGAGGCCTACCACTGGCATGTCGTCCACGAGATTGATGGCCACGACCCGGAAGCGGTGAAGAGAGCGATTCAGGAAGCGCAGAGCGTGAAGGACAAACCGTCGCTGATTATCTGCCGCACGGTGATCGGCTTTGGCTCACCGAACAAAGCAGGGAAAGAGGAATCCCACGGCGCGGCGCTGGGCGAAGAAGAAGTGGCGCTGACCCGCCAAAAACTCGGCTGGCACCATCCGGCATTTGAGATCCCGAAAGAGATTTATCGCGCCTGGGACGCCCGCGAAAAAGGCGAGAAAGCGCAACAGCACTGGAACGAAAAATTCGCCGCTTACCAGAAAGCGCACCCGCAACTGGCCGCAGAGTTCACGCGCCGCATGACCGGCGGTCTGCCAGAGGCGTGGGAAAAAACCACACAGAAATACATCAACGAGTTACAGGCGAACCCCGCCAAAATCGCCACCCGCAAGGCATCGCAAAATACTCTCAACGTCTACGGCCCACTTCTGCCGGAGCTGTTAGGCGGTTCGGCGGATCTGGCGCCAAGCAACCTGACAATCTGGAAAGGTTCCACCTCACTAAAAGAGGATCTGGCGGGCAATTACATTCACTATGGCGTGCGTGAATTTGGTATGACCGCCATCGCCAACGGCATCGCCCATCACGGCGGATTCGTGCCCTATACCGCCACCTTCCTGATGTTCGTTGAATATGCGCGTAATGCCGCGCGCATGGCGGCACTGATGAAAGCGCGACAAATCATGGTGTATACCCATGACTCCATCGGCCTGGGGGAGGATGGTCCGACCCACCAGGCAGTGGAACAACTGGCCAGCCTGCGTCTGACGCCCAATTTCAGCACCTGGCGTCCGTGCGATCAGGTTGAAGCTGCAGTGGGCTGGAAGCTGGCGGTCGAGCGCCATGATGGTCCCACGGCGCTGATCCTGTCACGACAGAACCTGGCACAGGTTGAACGCACGCCGGAGCAGGTGAAAGCGATCGCCCGCGGTGGCTACGTGCTGAAAGACAGCGGCGGCAAACCGGATATCATTCTGATTGCCACCGGGTCAGAAATGGAGATTACCCTGCAGGCCGCGGAGAAACTGACCGGCGAAGGGCGTAACGTCCGCGTGGTATCGCTGCCCTCAACGGATATTTTCGATGCCCAGGACGAGGCATACCGCGAGTCGGTGCTGCCATCGAACGTCAGCGCGCGCGTCGCGGTCGAAGCCGGTATTGCCGATTACTGGTACAAATATGTGGGCTTAAAAGGGGCGATTGTCGGGATGACCGGCTACGGTGAATCCGCGCCAGCAGAGAAGCTGTTCCCTTACTTCGGCTTTACGGTGGAGAACATTGTGGAGAAAGCACACAAGGTTTTGAACGCCTGATGTCTGCAACGCCGGATGACGACTGCGTCGTCATCCGATAAAAAATCAACGCGTGATCCACAGCGTGGGCCAGGCATCTGGCCCATGCCAGCCATCACAGCTCGGCTCTTCGGCATAACGCACCAGACGAAAACGCTGACCGTCAAAACGCCAGCGAGTCTGGATGCCGCAGTCCGTTAATCCCCGCCCTTTTGCCAGGGTAACCAGTTCACGCGACTTCTCATCAAACACGGCGTTCATTAACTCCATGTCATTACTTTCCGCGCCGCTGTTAAACGGTAAACGTAGCCGTACGGCGTGTGAGGCCAGTGGTTTTTTCCGCGACACGATCCACGCCAGATCGATGGTGTTGTACGCTCCGGCTTCGCAGGCGATCATCAACAGGGCTTTGTCATCGGTAAGGGCGGTCACCCGCACCTCACGGCGTGAAGGATCGAGTGAACACTTAATGCCGTTTATTCGCCAGTTGCCGTAATCAAGAAGGTCGTTGCGTTCGTCGAGGGAGAGCGGTGTGGGTGTTGGGTTAACGACGGCTACGCCTTTCAGCGCCGGTGCCGGTGGCACGCTCAGTGGAGGATCGTCCCCTTTTTCAATCCACGCCGTTTCGCTGCCCACCCGCTTCTGCTGCGCGTCGATGAACAACAGCGCCGCTTTCAGCCCGGCCAGCGAAATGGTTTGATTGCCCTTTTGCAGGGTAATCGCCTTCCCGTCCTGAATCGTCAGCAGAAATTCAGCGATAGTCGCCGGGTCGTCTGTCATCAGGTGCCACGGCGTCATTCTCCAGTGATCTGGGCTCAGCGCCAACGGTTTGCCATCCAGCAACAGGCGTGGCGCGATATCCGCTTCGTTGGTGGGCGCGGTCAATCCGCCAAGATCGAGGCGCAAGACGGCATCGGTATGCGCCCCGGCACTGCGGCTCAGCGTCATCACCAGCCCGCCATGTTCACCGGTGTTACGCGCGACGCAAAAATTCTGGTTATTACAGGTTACCTGCCAGTCAGAAAAGGCCTGTTGCGCGGGCGCGGCCCACAGCAAGCGGGCCGGAATCAGGCCGAGCAGGAAAAGGAAAATAACGCGATAGCGCATGGACGGTAATAACCCCAGAAGTCAAACGAACAACACAGGTCGTATCTTCGTTGTGCTGTTGACCATGCTCAATCGGATTTGTCGGATAGATTCAATCATTCGTAAAGAAATATAAACCTTATTTATCAATCCATTAAATGTGAGGATTGTAAATAGTTGAGCAATAACACGGTCTTACCGTCTCGTATTTCACCGGTTTTAATCATCTCCAGTGCCTGAGTAAACGGTAATTCCAGCACGTCGATGTCTTCATCTTCGACACCACCCCCCGCGTTAGCACGCTGGCTTTCGCTGTATTCGGCGATAAAAAAGTGAATCAGCTCCGTCACACCGCCGGGAGACATGTACAGCTCAAAGAGCTTGCGCACCTCACCTACTTCATAGCCTGTCTCTTCAATGGCCTCTTTGCGAATGCAGGCTTCCGGCTCGTCGTTGTCCAGTAACCCGGCGCAGGTTTCAATCAACTGCCCGCTTTCGTTACCGTTCACCCACGTCGCTACGCGGAACTGACGAATCAGCACCACCGTCTTTTTCTCTGCGTTATACAGCAGGATCGTTGCCCCATTGCCGCGATCGTACACTTCACGTTTGTGGCGGATGACATCGCCGTTCGAGCGGGTCAGATCGTAGGTAATATTGCGCAGGATGAAATAGTTATCAGAAAGGACTTTGTCTTTAACGAGGGTGATTTTTTGCGACATATCGACTCCACAGCGTAAGAAGAGAAATTATACTACGCCGTGAAGCCGGATTTGTCTGTGTAAGATAAGGCTGATTTATGCCGGACAGAGGTGAATTGTAGACCTGATAAGCGCAGCGCTATCAAGCCTGATGTCGGTTACGCCTTATCCGGCCTACGGGATAGTCAAACGTTTACCGCCCCAGCCAGTCGATGATCCCCTGCGCCGCATGGCGCCCTTCCGCCATCGCGGTGACCACCAGATCGGCGCCGCGAACAGCATCGCCGCCGGCAAAAATTTTCGGGTTACTAGTCTGGTAACGGTATGCACTCTCCACGTTTGCCGCGATGCGCCCCCAGCTGTCCACTTGCACTCCATGGCTCTCCAGCCACGGCATCCCGTGCGGATGGAAACCAAACGCCATGATCACAGCATCTGCCGGCATCACAAATTCACTGCCAGCAATCGGCACCGGACGGCGGCGTCCCTGGGCATCCGGCTCACCCAATTGCGTACGCAGAAAACGAATGCCGCAAACGCGCCCGTCCGCGCTCAGTTCCAGATCGACCGGCTGGACGTTGAACTCGAACTTCGCCCCTTCCTCACGCGCGTTTTTCACCTCTTTCTTCGAACCCGGCATGTTGGCTTCGTCACGGCGATAGGCGCAGGTGACCTGGCTTGCGCCATGACGCAGCGCGGTACGGACACAGTCCATCGCCGTGTCGCCACCGCCCAACACCACCACGTTAAGTCCGGCGGTGTTGATGTACGGCTCTTCAGGACATTCGTCCAGTCCCATCACCTGTTTAGTATTGGCGATCAGGAATGGCAGCGCGTCATAGACGCCCGGAGCCTCTTCGTTAGGCAGGTCGGCCTTCATCGAACGATAGGTTCCCACGCCGACAAATACGGCATCGTAATCCTCGAGCAGCGCCTCCATTTTCACATCCCTGCCCACTTCGCAGTTCAGCTCAAAATGGATCCCCATCGCGCTAAAAATTTCCCGACGACGCGCCAGCAGTGATTTATCCAGTTTGAAGGCCGGGATGCCAAAGGTCAGCAGTCCGCCGATTTCAGGATGACGATCAAAAACCGTGGCGCTGACACCGTGACGCGCCAGCACGTCGGCGCAGGCAAGCCCTGCCGGACCGGCGCCAATAATCGCCACACGCTTATCGACCTTCTGGACATGACTCAGATCCGGCCGCCAGCCGTTACCCAGCGCACGGTCAGAAATGTAGCGTTCAATGTTGCCGATCGTCACCGCGCCGTGCTCGTCGCGCACCGTACAGGCGCCCTCGCACAGTCGGTCTTGTGGACAAACGCGCCCGGTGATTTCCGGCAGACAATTCGTCTGGTGAGACAACTCCACTGCCGCATCAATATTTCCGGCTTTCACCAGTTCAATCCACTGAGGGATGTGGTTATGTAGCGGGCAGGTCCATTCGCAAATGCTGTGTTCACCACACTTCAGGCAGCGTGAGGCCTCCCGCTCCGCCTGAGCCGTGCGAAACGGCAGATAGATTTCATCAAAGCTGACTTTTCGCGCGTCGATAGCCAGTTTATCCGGCTCACCGCGCGCCGGCGTCGCGTGCATTTGCTCAATTTTGCTCATTGCGGGGAAAGCGGTCGCTGTGGCATCGGCATGCCACGGCTGATTCTCCTGCCGGGCAGTACGTAAACGTCGCGCTTTCGCCAGCCGGGTTAACGACCCTTCCGTCACCAGTTGCAGTGCGTCCGCAGGACAGTTCTCCACGCAGGCCGGCCCCTTTTCCCGCCCCTGACAGAGGTCGCATTTATGTGCTGTGGCTTTGACCTGATCGTTGGCGACGGGGGTCAGGACGATTTGCATGGTGCCAAACGGACAAGCCACCACGCAGGATTTACAGCCGATACACTTTTGCTGATTGACCTGCACGCTGTCGTTGACGTGGCTTATCGCTCCATTCGGACAACTGCGGGCGCAGGGAGCATCTTCGCAATGGTGGCAGGTCACTGCACTTCGCTGATGCTGATGCCTGATAACCGTGATCCGGGGCTGGTAGTGACGTTGGCTAAGGACGTGTTGCTCTTCATTGTGGGCCAAAACGCAAGCGACTTCACAGGCATGGCATCCCAGGCACTGTTGGCTGTTGGCCATAATAAAACGGTTCATGGCGACCTTCTTTTTTGGTTGTAAAAACCTTATTCTTTATATAAGTGTTGTTATTAACCGACTGACCACACGTCGGCAATGTTCATTTGCCCAGGAAGCACAACTATTTCTACAGAACCTGTGGCAGATCAATTTATTTCAGCCAGAGTGAAATTACGTTTCAGATCTGCGAGAGATTTTTACCGTAAGCACTTTTAAAGGAAATTACGCGTGTGATCGTCAAACGCCCCGTCTCGGCCAGCCTGGCCCGGGCCTTTTTTTACATTGTCCTGCTCTCGATTCTCTCAACCGGCGTGGCGTTACTGACGCTGGCCAGCAGCCTGCGGGATGCCGAAGCCATTAACGTGGCGGGTTCATTACGTATGCAGAGCTATCGTCTGGGGTACGATCTGCAAAGCCACAGCCCGCAATTAAACGCCCATCGTCTGCTCTTTCAACAGGCCCTCAACTCATCGGCGTTAAGCAATCTGAATGCCTGGTATGTGCCTCAGGCGGTGAAAGGTCGCTACGCGCAACTGCATGCCAACTGGCTGGAGATGAATGCCCGCCTGATTGATGGGGATCTGCAGTGGTATCAGAACAACATTAACGCCTACGTCGATAAGATCGATCTCTTCGTGCTGGCCTTGCAGCACTATGCCGAGCGCAAAGTGATGCTGGTGGTGGGGATCTCGCTGGCGGGCGGTATCGGGATTTTTACCCTCGTCTTTTTCACCCTGCGCCGTATTCGTCATCAGGTTGTGCGCCCGCTGAACCAACTGGTAATGGCCAGCCAGCGCATCGAACACGGTCAGTTTGATTCGCCGCCGCTGGATACGCACCTTCCCAACGAACTGGGGCTACTGGCGAAGACCTTTAATCAGATGTCGAGCGAGTTGCATAAGCTGTACCGCTCGCTGGAAGCGAAGGTCGAAGAAAAGACACACGATCTCCATGAAGCCAAGCGACGTCTGGAAGTGCTGTACCAGTGTTCTCAGGCGCTAAATACCAGTCAGATTGATGTGCACTGCTTCCGCCATATTTTGCAGATTGTCCGTGATAACGAAGCGGCACTATTTCTGGAGCTTACCGTCGGCGAAAACTGGCGTATCAGTGAAGGTGAAAAACAGGCCGACCTGCCGATGCAAATCCTGCCGGTGACCATGCAGGAGACGGTCTACGGCGAGCTGCACTGGCAAAGTCAGCATGTCGCCAGCGCGATCCCGCTGTTAAACAGCGTATCGACAATGCTGGGGCGCGGCCTGTACTTCAACCATGCGCAGAAACACTTCCAGCAACTGTTGCTGATGGAAGAACGCGCCACTATTGCCCGTGAACTGCATGACTCTCTGGCGCAGGTGCTCTCGTATCTGCGCATTCAGTTGACGCTGCTCAAACGCGCCATTCCTGAGGATAACGCCCCGGCGCAGGCCATTATGGATGACTTCTCGCGGGCGCTGAACGACGCCTATCGTCAACTGCGTGAACTGCTGACCACCTTCCGCCTGACCCTGCAACAGGCTGATTTACCTTCCGCACTGCATGAAATGCTCGAAGCGCTACAAGGACAAACTGCCGCTAAACTCACTCTGGACTGCCGGTTGCCGACGCTGGCGCTCGATGCGCAGATGCAGGTCCATCTGTTACAGATTATCCGGGAAGCGGTGCTCAACGCGATGAAGCACGCCAGTGCCAGTGAGATTGCCGTCAGCTGTGTGACAGCGCCGGATGGCAATCACACGGTGTATATTCGCGATAACGGCGTGGGCATTGGCGAACCTAAAGAACCGGCGGGGCATTACGGCCTGAACATTATGCGCGAGCGCGCGGAACGTCTTGGCGGCACGTTAAGTTTTTCGCAGCCTTCCGGCGGTGGGACGTTAGTGAGCATTAGCTTTCGCTCGACAGAATCAGAAGAGGATGCGAGTCATCTGGCATAAAATCGCACAAAACCGGACGTGAGCATGTGGGAAGCTGACAAACACTGTAATCAGGCATGATAATTTACATTATCTCCTTTTTTTCTCCACGTTTGGCTCGTACCTTCCCGATACAGTGAAGCAAGTCATACCTATAAAGATATGTAGAATAATGAGGTCCTCTTTCTGATGGCGAATTTCTTTATCGATCGCCCCATATTTGCCTGGGTGCTGGCTATTCTGTTATGTCTGACAGGTACCCTGGCGATTTTCTCTTTGCCGGTTGAGCAATATCCTGATCTGGCGCCGCCAAACGTGCGCATCACGGCAAACTATCCTGGCGCTTCCGCCCAAACGCTGGAAAACACCGTAACCCAGGTCATTGAGCAGAACATGACCGGCCTCGATAATCTGATGTACATGTCATCGCAAAGCAGCGGCACCGGGCAAGCGTCAGTTACACTGAGCTTCGTGGCGGGCACCGATCCGGATGAAGCCGTACAACAGGTCCAGAACCAGTTACAGTCGGCGATGCGTAAACTGCCGCAGGCGGTACAGAACCAGGGTGTCACGGTCCGTAAGACCGGGGATACCAACATCCTGACGATTGCTTTTGTCTCCACCGACGGGTCGATGGATAAGCAGGATATCGCGGACTACGTAGCCAGTAATATTCAGGATCCGCTCAGCCGGGTGAGCGGCGTCGGCGACATCGATGCCTACGGCTCGCAATATTCCATGCGCATCTGGCTGGATCCGGCAAAGCTCAACAGCTTCCAGATGACGGCGAAAGATGTCACCGACGCCATTGAGTCGCAGAACGCGCAGATCGCCGTCGGACAGCTTGGCGGAACCCCTTCCATTGATACCCAGGCGCTGAATGCCACCATTAACGCCCAGTCGCTGCTGCAAACGCCGGAACAGTTTCGCGCCATTACGTTACGTGTCAATCAGGATGGCTCAGAAGTAACCCTGGGCGATGTCGCCACCGTCGAAATGGGGGCTGAGAAGTATGACTATCTCAGCCGCTTCAATGGCAATGCGGCATCCGGTCTTGGAGTGAAACTGGCGTCGGGGGCCAACGAAATGGCCACCGCGACCCAGGTCATTAAGCGTCTGGATGAACTGGCGCAATACTTCCCACATGGTCTTGAGTACAAGGTGGCCTATGAAACCACCTCCTTCGTTAAAGCCTCGATTGAAGACGTGGTGAAAACACTGCTGGAAGCCATCGCGCTGGTGTTCCTCGTGATGTACCTGTTCCTGCAAAATTTCCGCGCCACGCTGATCCCCACCATTGCCGTACCGGTGGTACTGATGGGGACGTTTTCGGTGCTCTATGCCTTCGGCTACAGCATCAATACCCTGACGATGTTTGCGATGGTACTGGCAATCGGCCTGCTGGTGGATGACGCCATCGTGGTTGTGGAAAACGTCGAGCGTATTATGAGTGAGGAAGGCCTCACGCCGCGCGAGGCGACGCGAAAATCGATGGGACAAATTCAGGGTGCGCTGGTCGGTATCGCGATGGTGCTGTCAGCCGTCTTCGTACCGATGGCCTTTTTTGGCGGAACCACCGGGGCAATCTACCGTCAGTTCTCCATTACCATTGTGGCGGCCATGGTGCTTTCCGTTCTGGTGGCGATGATCCTTACCCCTGCCCTGTGCGCCACTTTGCTTAAACCACTGCATAAAGGCGAGCATCACGGGCAAACCGGTTTCTTCGGCTGGTTTAACCGTACCTTCAACCGTAACGCCGAACGCTACGAAAAAGGCGTTGCCAAAATTCTGCATCGCAGCCTGCGCTGGCTCCTGATTTATGTGCTGCTGCTTGGCGCGATGGTGGTTCTGTTCCTGCGTCTGCCGACCTCGTTCCTGCCGCTGGAAGATCGCGGCATGTTTATCACCTCGGTTCAGTTGCCAAGCGGCTCAACGCAGCAACAAACCTTAAAAGTGGTACAGGAAGTCGAGAAATATTATTTCACCCAGGAAAAGGATACCGTCCAGTCCGTCTTTGCGACGGTCGGTTCTGGCCCAGGGGGCAACGGTCAGAACGTGGCGCGTATGTTTGTACGCCTGAAAGACTGGAGCGAACGCGACCCGACGACTGGCACCTCGTTTGCCATTATCGAACGTGCGACGAAGGCGTTTAACAAAATCAAAGAGGCGCGCGTGTTCGCCAGCAGTCCGCCTGCCATCAGCGGTCTCGGCAGTTCCGCAGGTTTTGATATGGAACTACAAGATCACGCCGGCGCCGGTCATGACGCCTTAATGGCCGCGCGTGACCAACTGCTTCGCCTGGCGTCGCAGGATAGCGCCCTGACTCGTGTACGACACAACGGTCTGGACGACAGTCCTCAGTTGCAAATTGATGTCGACCAACGCAAAGCGCAGGCGCTGGGTGTATCCATTGACGACATCAACGATACGTTGCAGACCGCATGGGGATCGAGCTACGTCAACGACTTTATGGACCGTGGCCGCGTCAAGAAGGTCTACGTCCAGGCGGCAGCGAAATACCGTATGCTGCCAGACGACATCAACCTGTGGTACGTGCGCAATAACAGCGGCGGTATGGTGCCTTTCTCCGCCTTCGCCACCTCTCGCTGGGAGACGGGTTCTCCACGTCTGGAGCGCTACAACGGCTATTCCGCCGTCGAAATTGTCGGTGAAGCCGCACCAGGGGTGAGTACCGGGACAGCGATGGATGTGATGGAGTCGCTGGTGCGTCAGTTGCCGACCGGATTTGGACTGGAATGGACCGCCATGTCTTACCAGGAGCGACTCTCCGGAGCGCAGGCGCCGGCCCTGTATGCCATTTCACTGTTGGTGGTATTCCTGTGCCTGGCTGCGCTGTATGAAAGCTGGTCAGTACCGTTCTCAGTGATGCTGGTGGTGCCGTTGGGGGTCATCGGCGCGCTGCTTGCGACCTGGATGCGTGGCCTGGAAAACGATGTCTATTTCCAGGTCGGGCTGTTGACGGTCATTGGGCTTTCGGCGAAAAACGCCATTTTGATCGTTGAATTTGCCAATGAGATGAATGAGAAAGGACACGATCTGCTGGATGCGACGCTACATGCATGTCGGCAGCGCTTACGTCCGATCCTGATGACCTCACTGGCGTTTATCTTTGGCGTACTGCCGATGACGATCAGCAGCGGCGCAGGCTCCGGCGGTCAACACGCCGTCGGGACGGGCGTCATGGGCGGGATGATCTCGGCAACGGTGCTGGCAATCTACTTCGTGCCGCTGTTTTTCGTGCTGGTACGTCGCCGCTTCCCACTGAAGCCGCGTCCGGAATAACAGACAAAAAAAGGCGACCTGCCAACGGGTCGCCCTTTCTGTGTGATGAATCTCACACGATATGTTCTGTTATTTGGTCATCCTTCCAGAAATTTATTTGCGAAGCATAACTTCGATAAAATCTTTCCAGTTCCCCAGTTCGCGTTCAATCATAACAACCTCTGCTTCTTATTATGGGTATTCTACAAAAACATTCTCATCTGGTGAAGACAAATTAACCGATTGCTGTGATTACATCCTCCGGGGTGTGGTTGATGTGATTACTATGGCGCGGTCATCATAAATTTTATGTGACTTACTGCAATAATTCGCAACAATCATACCTTATCTGGTACTTCTTCAATTTCGATTAAAAACAAGTGACTGCGTCGGAGAAAATTCCGAATTTTGATTAAGAAGAAAATTCCAACAAATTCAGGAATTATTATTCACATTACTTCAACAATGTTATATTTACCGATCACGATTAAATGACAAGATGTATTATCGGACGTAACGATATTGATGATTATATAATCAGTTTACGTTAATAAGGATGCACATGATTACCCTCTACGGTATTAAAAATTGCGACACCATTAAAAAGGCCCGCCGCTGGTTGGAAGCGCGCGGCATTGACTACCGTTTTCATGATTACCGTGTCGATGGTCTGGACAGCACACTTCTCACTTCATTTATCAATGAATTAGGGTGGGAACCGCTTCTCAACACCCGTGGGACGACGTGGCGAAAACTGGATGAAACCACACGCAGTCACATCACGGATGCCGCGTCCGCCGCCGCATTAATGACTGAAATGCCGGCAATCATCAAACGCCCATTGCTCTGTGCGCCCGGGAAGCCTATGCTGCTGGGTTTTAGTGAATCCAGTTATCAGCAGTTTTTTGACGAGGTGTAGTCTATGTCGTGCCCGGTTATTGAGCTGACACAACAGCTTATTCGCCGCCCTTCCCTGAGCCCGGATGATGCCGGATGTCAGGCGTTGATGATTGAGCGCCTGCGTGCGATCGGTTTTACCGTTGAGCGCATGGATTTTGCGGATACACAGAATTTTTGGGCATGGCGCGGACAGGGTGAGACGCTGGCGTTTGCCGGTCACACCGACGTCGTGCCGGCGGGCGATGCCGATCGCTGGATCAACCCACCTTTCGAGCCAACCATCCGCGACGGGATGTTGTTCGGCCGCGGCGCGGCGGATATGAAAGGTTCGCTGGCGGCCATGGTGGTGGCGGCAGAGCGTTTTGTCGCTCAGCACCCTAACCACAAAGGGCGGCTGGCGTTTCTGATCACCTCCGATGAAGAGGCCAGCGCGAAAAACGGCACCGTTAAGGTGGTTGAGGCGCTGATGGCGCGAAATGAGCGCCTGGATTACTGTCTGGTTGGCGAACCCTCAAGTACCGAAGTCGTGGGTGACGTGGTGAAAAACGGCCGTCGCGGATCGCTCACCTGTAACCTGACTATCCACGGTGTGCAGGGTCACGTCGCCTATCCACACCTGGCGGATAACCCGGTACATCGCGCCGCGCCGATGCTCAATGAACTGGTGAATATTGAGTGGGATCAGGGCAATGAGTTTTTCCCGGCCACCAGCATGCAGATTGCCAACGTCCAGGCGGGTACCGGTAGCAATAACGTCATCCCCGGTGAACTGTTTGTGCAGTTCAACTTCCGTTTCAGTACCGAACTGACTGACGAGATGATCAAAGCGCGGGTGCACGCGCTGCTCGAGAAACATCAGTTGCGCTATACCGTTGACTGGTGGCTCTCTGGCCAGCCGTTCCTGACCGATCGCGGGAAACTGGTGGATGCAGTCGTGAACGCCATCGAGCACTATAATGAAATTAAACCGCAGTTACTGACCACGGGCGGTACGTCCGATGGACGGTTTATCGCTCGTATGGGGGCGCAGGTCGTAGAGCTCGGTCCGGTGAATGCCACGATTCATAAAATTAATGAATGTGTGAACGCCGCCGACCTGCAACTGCTTGCCCGTATGTATCAACGTATAATGGAACAACTCGTCGCCTGACGAGGTTCCTGCAAGAGGTAACGCGCATGGACTGGCTGGCAAAATATTGGTGGATTCTGGTGCTGGTGTTTTTGGTAGGTGTGCTGCTGAATGTGATCAAGGATCTCAAACGCGTCGACCACAAAAAATTCCTCGCGAATAAACCGGAACTTCCCCCGCATCGTGATTTTAACGATAAGTGGGATGACGACGACGATTGGCCGAAGAAAGACCAACCGAAGAAATAAACCAGAGCCGGAAGGGGTTTCCCCATTCCGGCTTTGTCTTTTAGATCATCTCAATTACGTCATCATCGTTCGGCGTACCGCCGCTGAGCGCTTCATCAAAGTAGTGCTTCGGCACGGTATAGCGCAAATGGTCGAGTGCAAACTGCATGCTACGGTCGTCAATCGCGTGACCGAGGTCTTCCACAATATCCAGCGTGACATCCCCGCCTGCGCTTAACAGCGCGTCCTGGGCGGCTACCGCATGCGAAAGCTCAATGACCCGATCTTCCCCACCGTGAATCAGATAAATCGTGGTGGCGGTCGATGCCGTTTCCGGCAGGCTGGCGTAGCGTCCGTTAAACGCAATCACCCGCGAGGCCAGCCCAGGCTCGGCTTTGATGCTCTCCAGCGCCATAATCGCGCCCTGCGAGAAACCAATCAGCGCCGTGGCATTTGCCCCTACGCCACTCTGTTTTTGCCAGTAACGTACGGTTTCGATAAACACCGGCATGATAGCGTCAATCCGTGCCTGACGGTTCTCTTCCGTCACCCCTTGCACGGAAAACCACTGCCGCCCGGATGCCGGTCCGCTCGGCTCAACGCCGCCGATACTGACCACCAGCGCGTCCGGGAAGAGAGGGGCAAACCACGAACCAATCTCTCCCATCGCAACGGGGTTATCACCCACGCCATGAAACAGCAGCAACAGCTGTTGAGCAGGTTGGGCCGGACTTTGAACAACAAAATGGTCATGTTTCATGGCGATCTCCTTAACTGATGTCGTTAATTCTACGCTGCTCAATCGCAATGACCATGCCAGAAAATTGAAGGAGTTAGTGAAAAAATTGCCATTGCAGAATGCGATTACGGTCATGCTCAGTCCGTGCGGGATCCAGCCCGGCTAACGCCTGCGCCGCCTCTTCCCGCTGACGCTTCAGCAGTGCTTTGCGCCCTGAAAGGCGCAATGTCACACAGAGTTCCGCATCGCTGAGGCGTGCTTGCAGGCTGCCCCGCAGCGCCGGTAGCGGCAACGCGCTGGTCGACAGCAGGCGGTTCAGACCACCGAGAGAGGTCAACAACGGACGGTGCGCGAAAGCAAACCCTGCCAGCGTCTGCCAGTCATCTTCATTAAGCGTAGTCGCTTTCAGCGGTTCAACCGGGATCGCCTCCCCATTCCACCGCGTAAGAATATCCGCATCGCGACGCAAACGGTGGTGCTCATATTCGGCCAGGCGCCTGCCTGCCGCGCTTAGCGGTAAGAGCGCCATTGCGGTATAGCAGCCGCTACTGGCCTCCTTGTGGTTGCCTACCCGCACCAGGATAAAACCACAGCGCTGCCAGAAGCGCCACAGCTCCGGCGTATAGCCAAAGCTCACGGAAAGATAGTCACAGTGTGCCGTATGAGCCTGCGCGATCAGCTGTTGTCCAATCCCCTCACGCTGACGTCCCGGATGGACGGCAATGCGACTGATTCGACGACCGGTCAGGGTAGCCGCCAGCGGATCGCCACCGTGTGCCGCCAGCGACTGCGCGACGAGATTCCCCCGCGGTCGCCGAAATCCCGCCCAGACCGCCTGGCTGAGTTCGGGAGCAAGACCGCCTTCCTCAACCAGCCAGAGTGCCCCGACGATTTCCCTGTCACAGGTGGCGTGGAAAAAATGCTGCCCCGGCGCATCCATCATTCGGCGTAGATCCAGCGGAGAGGTACGATAATGCGCCCCGGAAAGCAGCCGATAGACCGCCAGAGGCATTTCCGGTTGCGTCTGCCAGGCGTCCTGTTCGAAAGGCCTAATCACCATGCAGCCCTGCGGGGTAGTCGCAAAATCGTCATCATCAAAAACCAGCGCGTCGCTAACCCATTTCTCCAGCGGACATCCCTGCGCCCAGCGGACGGGTTGCTGAAGTTCATAACGCTGTCGTTCCGGGAAGCGGGCGCAAAATTTTAACAAAAAGCCGCGTCCGGTGCCTTCGTAGCCCTGTACGGTCGTTGTCAGTAGGGCGCGCGGAAAACGGGAAACCAGACGCTGAAGGAGCGGCGCAGGGATCGCCGCCGCCTCATCCACCACCAGCCAGTCGGCATCAACCTCCGCACTCAGCAGCGCATCTGGCGCCATAAAGCGGAAACGGTCACCGGCAAATTGCGCCAGCACGTCCGTTGCCGCTTTCGCCGGTGCCGTCACAAGGGCGTTGCCCGTAATACGTGAAATCAACTGACCGGCCAGCGCCGATTTCCCACGTCCACGCGCGGCGGTCACCGTGGCGATCCCTTCGGGCATCCGGAGCAGTTGCGTCAGAATAGCGGCCTGTTCCGGCAGCGGCGCACCGGTTGCGGACTGCCAGTGAGGACGTTCTGAAAAATACGGTACGCAAAACGGCTGCGACTGTTGCCAGCACAGCGTCTGTTCATCCGCCGCGATGAGGCGACGAATGCGGTGGATAAAATGGGGAGTCGCAATAGGTTGCGCGCAGTCGCTCCAGCGCAGCGAATCATTATCAGGACAGAGATGCCAGCGCGCCAGTGGCGGCGTGAGTAACACCAGCCAACTGCCCGCGCGCAGCGTTCCGCTTAAGGCAGCAAAAGCCGCCGCATCAAACCCGGCCAGAGCATCGAAAACGGCATGGTGGAATTCACGTCCCAGTAACGTTTGCAGCGCCAGCGGCGTGCAACTGGGTTCGGCGGCGGCATCAGGGGAAACCCATAGCCAGTCGCCGGGCAACGTGTCGCGCAGGTGCTGTACTTGTTCATGACACCAGGACGCCTCGCCGCTCAGCACCAGCAGGCGGCGAATCCCCTCCCGGGTCATTTGCGCGGTTAACGCATTCAGCGCGGTGTAACCAGACATCCCTGCCTCAGAAGTTAAAAACCTTTACCAAAGGTATTACATTGCGCCGGATTGCCACTATCGAAACCGCGCTTAAACCAGCGATAGCGCTGCTCTGACGTCCCGTGGGTGAAGCTGTCCGGAACGACGCGCCCCTGACTTTGCTGCTGGAGACGATCGTCGCCAATCGCTTCGGCGGCATTCAATGCTTCTTCCAGATCGCCGGACTCCAGTACGCCCTGCTGCTGCATGCTGTTGCCCCAGACACCGGCAAAGCAGTCCGCCTGTAGTTCCATACGGACAGAGAGTTGGTTGATTTCCGCCTGCGAGGCGTTCTGCTGCATCTGACGCACTTTCGGCTCGATGCCAAGCAGTTTCTGGACGTGATGACCGACTTCGTGAGCAATCACATACCCCTGAGCGAAATCACCGTCCGCGCCCAGTTTGTCTTTCATGTCATCGTAGAAGGAGAGATCGATATAGACCGTGCTATCCGCCGGGCAATAAAACGGCCCCATGATGGATTGTCCGGTACCGCAGCCAGTTCGCGTTGCACCACGGTACATCACGAGCTTTGGCGGTTGATAGGTACGCCCCATTTTTTCAAACTGCTGTCCCCAGGAGTCTTCTGTCGTTGCCAGAATCACCGAGGTAAATTTTGCCGCTTCATCTTCATTCGGGCTGATGGAACGCTGAGACTGCTGCTGAGAGACCGGTTGTCCCGTCATCAGTCCGGTTAAATCGACGCCGTAATACCCGGCAACCAGCACGACGATGAGCAGAATAATCCCGCCTTTGCCGCTCGGCAGACGAAATCCTGGCCCGCCCAGAGAGGGACCACCGCCTGAGCTGCTGCGCCTGTCTTCCACATTGTCACTTTCACGACGCCCTTGCCAGCGCATACTTACCTCAACATTCTATTCGTTATGATGATGATCGTAGGCGGTTCAGCGGAAGATTACCACAGGAAAACAAGATTGAAGTGCGAAGAGCGGGTCGGAGAGCGTCCCCGACCCGAAAGGTAAGTTAGTCGAGATTCACACCCAGACGACGCGCCACGGTTTCATAGGCTTCAATCAGGCCACCCAGGCTCTGACGGAAACGGTCTTTGTCCATTTTCTCGAGGGTCTCTTTGTCCCACAGACGGCTACCGTCCGGAGAGAATTCATCGCCGAGCACCACTTCGCCTTTGTACAGACCGAACTCCAGTTTGAAGTCGACGAGGATCAGTCCTGCGTCATCGAACATTTTTTTCAGCACATCGTTCGCTTGATAGGTCAGCTCTTTCATTCGTGCCAGATTCTCTTTGCTCACCCAACCAAAGGTTTCGCAGTAGGAATCGTTGACCATTGGGTCATGCATTGCATCGTTTTTCAGGAACAGGTCGAATAACGGCGGATTCAGTTCGATGCCCTCTTCAATACCCAGACGTTTAACCAGAGAGCCTGCCGCACGGTTACGCACCACGCACTCGACCGGCACCATATCCAGCTTTTTCACCAGACATTCGGTATCAGAGAGCAGTCGCTCCATCTGCGTCGGGATACCCGCTTCGGCCAGTTTGGTCATGATGAAATAGTTGAACTTGTTATTCACCATACCTTTACGATCAAACTGCTCAATGCGCGCGCCATCCCCTGCTGACGTATCATTGCGGAATTCGAGCACCAACAGGTCCGGGTTTTCCGTGCTGTATACGGTCTTCGCTTTACCACGATACAACTCAGCTTGCTTTTGCATCTTCATTACTCCTGGGTGTGATCATTTGTATTCAAAACGGGGAATATTATGCCACGCACACGTTTGCGTAGCACGGAAATAAAAAGGGCCGGATTTCTCCAGCCCTGTTTTTTTACTTGCTAAACGCTGCCTGGAAGATAGCAACCAGCGCGTCGTTCTGGCTCTGCGTCAGGGTATGCCCCTTCGGATCGATAAACTGCAAGCTGCTGCGGTTGTCTAAATCACCGACCTGCAGTTTGTAGTCACCGGAAGAGAGCCCTGGATCGCGAGCGCCCAGCTCCTGCCAGCCGCTATCGGACAGCGGTTTGTAGGTAACAGCCATACTCCCCTGCGAACGGGTACTGTCGGTCACTTTCATGCCGACTTTCTCCAGTGCTGCCGGGAGGCGCTGCCAGACGACGTTGAATGGGCCACGCACCACCAGCATCGGTAAACCGGTGTCATCCGCGGCGCTCTGCACATCCATCGTGGCGGCAGAACGGTTCTGTGCAGCATTCGCGGCGTCAGTCGCGGTCTTATCAAGGCCCGCAGAAATCACGTTCATCATCTCAGTGCTATAACGCTGCAGTGAAGCGGCATCCGCCACAGGCTTACCGGCCTGCTCAAGGTTGACCAGTTTCACCATCACCGCCTGCTGATAGCCCTGCGGTTTAACCGAGATTTGATAACGGCCACGGTACTGCTCGTCTTCGTCCAGACGGTTCCAGTCAACCCAACCGGTTGTCAGCGTCTGGCTGGCATCATCACGTTTTTCAATCGTGTAGTTTTTAGACTGAATCACGCTGACCACCTGCGGCCACAGCGTATTTCCACGCCCGTTTTCCACCAGCAGCGTGGCGGTATCACCCGCAAACTGGGTCCGGGCACCGGAAACCAGCGCCAGCGGCTGTGCCGGCGGACGGATATCCAACGCTTTCCCAACAGCACCGCTGCCGTTGGTGACCGGAATGTTGTAGTCGCTCGTGGTCACCGGCAGAATCATACCGGCAGGCGCATGAAGTTCAGCAAGCGGTGCGGCTTCCAGATAGGATTCATCACCACTCACCTGGCGCTTGTAGCGCGAGTCAGAACTACAGGCCGCGAGCAGCAAAACAAGCGAAACACCCGCAACCCTGGCCAGGCGCGACTTTTGTACTGAGTAAGCCATCAAATCTCCCTAAACTTTACAGCAAACCGGCATGCTTGAGCGCCGCTTTGACAATTTCACGACCATTGTCTGTGATGGGTGTCATCGGCAAGCGCAGCGTATCGGTCGCCACAAGGCCCAACGCCTTACATGCCCATTTCACTGGGATTGGGTTGGGTTCGACAAACAGTTTGTTATGTAACGGCATCAGACGCTGATTAATGGTACGCGCCTCGGCAAAACGCCCTTCCGCCGCCAGTTTGCACATTTCCGCCATATCACGCGCCGCAACGTTAGACGTCACGGAGATCACGCCATGACCGCCTAACTGCATAAAGTCCATCGCGGTCGCGTCATCGCCGCTGAGCAGCAGAAAATCATCGGAAACCAGCTCTTTGATCTGGTGAACCCGACTTAAGTTCCCTGTCGCCTCTTTAATTGCGACAATATTTTTTAATTCCGCCAGACGACCAACGGTTTCCGGCAGCATATCGCAACCGGTACGGGATGGCACATTATACAGAATTTGGGGCAGGTCAGTATGTTCCGCGATGGCTTTGAAATGCTGGAACAAACCTTCCTGAGTCGGACGGTTGTAGTAAGGCGTTACCGTCAGGCAGCCGACAATTCCGCTGTCATTGAAACGCTGCGTCAGACTAATGGCTTCTGCGGTCGCGTTCGCGCCCGTACCGGCAATCACCGGGATACGCCCATCAGCCAGCTCCAGCGTCATCATCACCACATCGCCATGTTCATCATGACTCAGCGTAGCGGACTCACCGGTAGTGCCAACAGAAACGATCGCCGAGGTGCCACTGGCGACATGATAATCAATCAGTTTTTTCAGGCTTGACCGGCAGACATTACCTTTTTCATCCATCGGTGTAACAAGCGCGACAATACTTCCCGTGAACATGGGCCATCCTCTGTGCAAACAAGTGTCTCAATGTTACGTTTGGTACGACAATAAAAGCAAGCGACGAGAGCCCTTCTGATTGTTGTATGCAGGTTTTTTTTATGCTTTCCTTATGATTACCCCACCTCTCAAAGGAAGAACAGGTTTGACACCTTCATCGCAACATTATCTGGTTATTACTGCGCTGGGTGCCGATCGCCCTGGAATTGTGAACACGATCACCCGCCATGTCAGCAGTTGCGGCTGTAATATCGAAGACAGTCGCCTGGCCATGTTGGGCGATGAGTTTACGTTTATCATGCTGCTGTCGGGTACCTGGAATGCCATCACCCTGATCGAATCGACCCTGCCGTTGAAAGGTGCAGAGCTGGATTTACTGATTGTGATGAAGCGTACGACGGCGCATCCCCGTCCGCCAATGCCGGCAACGGTATGGGTTCAGGTTGATGTACCGGATTCGCCACATTTAATTGAACGATTTACAGCCCTGTTTGATAACCATCGAATGAACATTGCGGAACTGGTTTCGCGCACGCAACCTGCTGAAA
This sequence comes from Citrobacter sp. RHB20-C16, assembly GCF_013890155.1. Lineage (NCBI taxonomy): Bacteria > Pseudomonadati > Pseudomonadota > Gammaproteobacteria > Enterobacterales > Enterobacteriaceae > Citrobacter > Citrobacter sp. RHB20-C16. Next base: position 3,478,244 of record NZ_CP057630.1, read on the forward strand.
ATGATAAGGCGGCGCAGTTATACATCCAGATTACCGCCCACAGTCCGGCGTCGGATGATGCCGCAAATATTGAACTGGCCTTTAAAGCACTATGTACAGAACTCAATGCACAAGGCAGTATTAACGTTGTTAATTATTCACAACATGATGAACAGGATGGAGTTAAGTAATGAATCCACTGAAAGCCGGTGACATCGCACCGAAATTTAGCTTGCCGGATCAAGACGGAGAACAAGTAAATTTGACCGACTTCCAGGGACAGCGTGTGCTGGTCTATTTCTATCCGAAAGCCATGACGCCAGGCTGTACCGTTCAGGCCTGTGGCCTGCGAGATAACATGGATGAGCTGAAAAAAGCAGGTGTAGACGTGCTGGGCATCAGCACTGACAAGCCTGAAAAGCTTTCCCGTTTTGCCGAAAAAGAGCTGCTTAACTTTACCCTGCTGTCCGACGAGGATCATCAGGTCTGCGAGCAGTTTGGCGTCTGGGGCGAGAAATCCTTTATGGGGAAAACCTATGATGGGATCCATCGCATCAGCTTCTTGATTGACGCTGACGGTAAGATTGAACACGTTTTCGATGATTTCAAAACCAGTAATCACCACGATGTGGTGCTGAACTGGCTGAAAGAAAACGCCTGACTTTCACGCTGCCGGATGACGGCTGACGCCCTGTCCGGCCTACCGTGTGTAGGCCGGGTAATCGGCTGTCTGTTTAAGCGTCCTTTTTTACACTCGCCTTTTTATCTCGCGCTACCTTTTTGCCTTTCGCTCAGAGCGCATCGACTAGCACACAGTTCACCACTTCCCTGTTACATAAACGCATCAGGACTCGTCAACGACCTGCGCATCCGGCCAGGCATGGACAACGGCCTTGATTAACGTCGCCAGCGGAATGGCGAAGAACACGCCCCAGAATCCCCACAGGCCGCCAAAGATCACCACTGACAGGATAATCACCAGCGGATGCAAATTGACTGCTTCAGAAAACAGCACCGGCACCAGCAGGTTGCCGTCCAGCGCCTGGATAATCAAATAGACGGCGAAACAACTCCAGAACTCGGTCCCCAGACCGAACTGGAACAGCGCAACGCCTACCACAGGAATGGTGACTACAAAAGCGCCAATATAAGGAATGAGTACCGAGAACCCCACCAGCACGGCCAGTAGCAGTGAGTAGTTGAGGACAAACATCAGGAAGCCCAGCCAGGTCGCCACGCCCACCACCACCATCTCCAGCACCTTGCCGCGGATATAGTTGGTGATTTGCTGGTTCATCTCCTTCCAGACCTGCCCCGCCAGCCCGCGATTACGCGGCAGCACACGACGCACGGCGTTCAGCATTTGCTCTTTATCTTTGACGAGGAAGAACACCATCAGCGGCACCAGCACCAGATAGACCGCCAGAGTCAGCAGCCCGACCAAAGAGGCCAGCGAATATTTCACTACCGAATCGCCCATCGTCAGCATGCGGGTGCGCATATTTTCCGCCATCGCATCGATAATGCCCGCATCCATTAAAGCCGGATAACGACGCGGCAGCGTAGCGGCAAAATCCGACAGTTTGTTCAACATGCCTGGCATGTCGCGAATCAGTAAGATCCCCTGTTGCCATGCCACCGGCATCACCACAAAGGCCATCAACAGCAAAATGCCGACAAATACGATCAGCACGAGAGAGGTCGCCCAGCGGCGCGAGCAGCCGATGGCTTCAAGACGCACCGTTGGCCATTCCAGCAGGTACGCCAGCACAATGGCAACCAGCAGCGGCGCCAGTAATCCGCTAAAAAAGAAAAGAATGCCAAACCCGGCAACCAGAATAACCAGCAAGGCAATCGCCTCGGGGTCGCTAAAGCGACGGCGATACCATTGCATCAACATTTCGAGCATAAAACCTTCCCTGAACCTCAATAGCGGGATTGCGATCCCGAATTGTATCGAAATGTCACAAAAAAGACTTCGCTTTTTATTGCTGATTCTGGAAACTGAAAAGTCATTTGTGCAGGGTATTCATCGACAAATTTCGCCGTTACACTGCCTGTGTCGGCAGACACGGAACGATACGACCCGGCATCGGTCAAATGACTATCTCAAAGAAAACAGGACAGAGGTTATGTTCAGGCAGTTTAAGAAGAACCTGGTTGCTACCCTCATTGCCGCGCTGACCCTGAGTCAGGTGGCTCCCGCGTTCGCAAACTCCGCGGACAGCTTGCCAGACATGGGAACCTCGGCGGCAAGTACGCTTTCCATCGGTCAGGAAATGCAGATGGGCGATTATTATGTACGCCAGCTGCGTGGCAGCGCGCCGCTGATTAACGATCCGCTGCTGGTTCAGTACATTAATGGGTTGGGTATGCGTCTGGTTTCACACGCCGATTCGGTCAAGACGCCCTTCCATTTCTTTTTGATTAACAATGACGAAATCAACGCCTTTGCTTTTTTTGGCGGTAACGTCGTGCTGCACTCTGCCCTGTTTCGCTATTCCGATAACGAAAGTCAGCTCGCCTCAGTTATGGCGCACGAAATCTCACACGTCACCCAACGCCACCTGGCGCGCGCCATGGAAGATCAGAAACGCAGCGCGCCGCTGACCTGGGTTGGCGCGTTAGGCTCCATTCTATTGGCGATGGCGAGCCCTCAGGCCGGGATGGCCGCGCTCACCGGCACGCTGGCGGGATCGCGTCAAGGGATGATTAGCTTCACGCAGCAAAATGAACAGGAAGCAGACCGTATCGGCATTCAGGTTTTACAACGTTCTGGATTCGATCCGCAGGCGATGCCGACCTTCCTGGAAAAACTGCTCGACCAGGCGCGTTACTCCTCGCGTCCGCCTGAAATTTTGCTGACCCACCCCCTGCCGGAAAGTCGTCTTTCAGATACCCGCAATCGCGCAAACCAGATGCGTCCGGTGGTGGTGCAATCCTCTGAAGATTTCTATCTGGCGAAAGCGCGAACTTTGGGGATGTATAACTCCGGGCGAAACCAACTGACCAGCGACATGCTCGACGAGTGGGCAAAAGGTAACGTCCGACAGCAGCGCGCAGCGCAGTATGGCCGTGCGTTACAGGCGATGGAAGCCAATAAATACGACGAGGCTCGCAAAGCGCTGCAACCGCTGCTGTCCGCAGAGCCCAATAACGCCTGGTATCTGGATCTGGCCACCGACATCGACCTCGGGCAAAAGAAAACCAGTGACGCGATTGCCCGACTGAAAAAAGCGCGTGATTTGCGAATCAACCCGGTTTTGCAACTTAACCTTGCGAACGCCCTGCTACAGGGCGGTCAGCCACAAGAAGCGGCAACCATCCTTAACCGTTATACCTTTAACAACAAGGACGACGCCAACGGCTGGGATCTGTTGGCGCAGGCGGAAGCCGCGTTGTATAACCGCGATCAGGAACTGGCCGCGCGTGCGGAAGGGTATGCGTTGGCGGGCCGTCTCGATCAGGCCATCTCGTTACTGAGCAGCGCCAGTTCGCAAGTGAAGCTGGGCAGCCAACAACAGGCGCGTTACGATGCGCGCATCGACCAACTGCGCCAGTTGCAGGAACGCTTTAAGCCGTACACGAAAATGTAAAAAGGATTCTCCATGTCAAAGGCCGTAAAAATCTACCATAACCCGCGCTGCTCCAAGAGCCGCGAAACGCTGAACCTGCTGCAATCGCACGGTGTGGAGCCAGAAGTGGTGCTTTACCTGGAAACGCCTGCCGATGCCGCAACGCTGCGTCAGTTGTTGAAGATGCTGGGCATGGAAAGCGCCCGGGAACTGATGCGCCGAAAAGAGGATCTCTACGCGTCGCTCAACCTGGCTGACAGCAGTCTGAGTGAAGATGAATTGATTCAGGCGATGGTGGAACACCCGAAACTGATGGAACGTCCAATTGTAGTGGCGAACGGCCAGGCGCGTATTGGCCGTCCACCGGAACACGTGCTGGAAATCATCGGCTAATCACTCCCGCCGTAGTGCTTCGAGAAAAGCCTGCGGCGTCATCTCCCCCAGTTTTTTCTGCGCCTTGCCGGTATTATAACTTTCGCAAATCTCTGCCAGCAGTTGACTGGCTGATACGTCCTTTACCCGCGGCACAATCGCCACCAGTGGAAGGTTAACCTGAATCGCATTCTGCACGTTATGGTTTATGTTGTGCGTCATCCCTCGTGCTATCAGCCCCTGTTCCAGCCCATCAAGATAGGTGTCAGAAAAGAATGTCTCAATAGATTGTATATCAGCTGGACAGGCTGTCAGCAGCGCATCCAGCCATTTCATGACCAGATGCGGCGAAATCCCGGCATACAGTCGCGCGTAGCACCAGCCGCTCACCGGTTCACGAGCCCAGAGCACATGATGCTCCCCGCTATCCTCCATATGCAGTGAAAGCGGGAGGTGATGCACCTCAAGCACATGAGGGAAATGCCCGGCCTTCAGTGCCTTTTTCCCCTGCAAAGGTGTCCCCTGACGCATCAACCTTGCAGGTTTAAGATAACGATTTAGCGTCGCACGGGAAACGTGAATGCCCAGCCCTTCATTGACCAGTAACAAAAGCTCATCTAACGGCGCGCCGGTCGCATCCCGCAGTCCGTTAATCAGCGCAATCTGCTCTTGTCTCATCGCTTTGTGTATCACTTTCGGCGTAGTTTGCCGATCGGCAGTCTGCTCACGTTGTCGCCAGCGCCTGACCGTGGTGACGGAAATCCCCAGCTCAGTGGCCAGCGCTCTGTCGCTTTTATCCGACTGCTGCAGATAACGACGGATGCGCGGTGTCGTGGTGGCATTGGCATGCAGTTTTATTTCCATCGCCAAATCCTTTTCCAAAGAGATAACTAATGATATGAGATTTATATTTATAAGGCGAACACATTGTGACCAGATTCACCTTTCGACTGCGGAGCTTCCCTGATAATCCTCTGGCATACCATAAATACTCTCATCCGATCTTGTACGGAGTTCACAATGAACAATGTTCTGGGATTTCTTGAAGCAAAACTGATGCCGCTTGCGGCCAAAACGGCGCAGCAGCGTCACCTGGGCGCGATCCGCGGCGCCTATGTTTCCTTTATGCCGTTCATTATCGTCGGCTCCATTCTGCTGGTTATTTCCTCCTTTCCGAACCAGACCTATCAGCAATTTATGTCTGGCGCGTTTGGTGAAAGCTGGAGCAGTATTATCGAGATCCCGTTTAACGCGGTGTTCTCAACGATGTCACTGTTCATCAGTTTCCTGGTTGCCTACCGTCTGGCGGAACATTACGGTGAAGACCGTATCTCCTGCGGCATCCTGGCGCTGGTCTGCTTCCTGATCCTCACCCCGTTTATCAAAGTTGCGGATAACGGCGGCATCACCGTGATACCAGTAGAATGGATCGGCACTAAAGGGCTATTTGTGGCAATGATTGGCTCGTTGCTGTGGACAGAATTGTTCTGCTGGCTGAAACGCAAAAAACTGGTCATCAAGATGCCCGAAGGGGTTCCGCCTGCCGTGCAGGAATCATTTGCCGCGCTGATCCCCGCCCTGTTGGTAATGATCCTGGTGCTGATTATTCGCATCCTGTTTGAAAATACCCACTACCAGACAATTCACCGCTTTATCTATGAAGTGGTTGCGACGCCGGTTCGTCACTATGGCACCTCCTATTTTGGCGCGCTGATGACGGTTTTCAGCATTACGATTTTATGGTCGGTAGGGATTAACTCAGGCTCAATGATCAACGGCATTATCCGGCCACTGTGGATGGAGAACCAGACGGATAACATCGCCGCCATTCAGGCGGGCGTTACGCCACCGCATATTATCACCGAGCAGTTTTTTGACATGATCTGGATGGGGGGCGCTGGCGCAACCTTATCGCTGGTTATCGCAATGCTGATTTTTGCCCGCAGTAAAAACATGCGGGAAGTGGCCCGACTGGGAGCCGGCGCATCGATTTTCAATATCAACGAACCCATTCTGTTCGGTCTGCCGGTCATCATGAACCCCATCATGCTAATACCGTTCAACCTGGTGCCTCTGGTGTTAGTCACCATCCAGTACGTCGCAATGAAAATTGGCGCTGTTGCCGTCACGACGGGCGTGTTTATTCCATGGACGCTGCCGCCGGTTATCAGTGGTTTTATCGTCACAGGCCATCTCAGCGGTAGCGTCATGCAGATCATCAATTTACTGATTGGCGCAATGCTCTATCTGCCATTTATGCGCATTGTCGATAAACAGTACCGCGCGGCGGAAGTCACCACGCTGGCCCAAAACGAGAGTACACCCGTTAAACAGGAGTAAAACATGTGGGGAATTATCGCCACCTGGCGAATGGCGCTTGAAGGCGTTACTGAGTCCGCTTCCGCGCTGGCTGCAGGCCAAACAGCGGCCAGTGCGGTAGTCGATGCCGTTGCCGCAGTTGAGGACTTCCCATTATACAAGTCCGTTGGCTACGGCGGACTGCCAACCGAAAAGGGTGAGGTGGAACTGGATGCCGCATTCATGGATGGCGACACGCTGGCGTTCGGCGCCGTGGGCAATCTCGTGGATATCGCCAATCCGGTACGCGTTGCGCACGCCCTGAGTCGTCAACGGTATAACAGCCTGCTTGTCGGCCAGGGTGCCCGAGAATGGGCGTTAAGCCAGGGGTTTGCAGAAAAAACCATGCTTACCGACCGTGCCATCCAACACTATCGCAAACGCTGCCGCGAGACGCTGGATAAGGGACTGAGTCCTTATGACGGCCATGATACCGTCGGCATTATCGGACTGGACACACAAGGTTCGATGAGCGTGGCGACCTCCACCAGCGGTCTGTTTATGAAAAAACGCGGTCGTCTGGGAGATTCCCCGATTATTGGTTCCGGCTTCTACTGCGACAGTCAAATCGGCGCCGCGACCGCCACTGGCGTTGGCGAAGACCTGATGAAGGGTTGCACCAGCTACGAAATCGTTCGCCGTATGGCACAGGGCATGACGCCGCAGCAGGCTGCGGACTCAGTGGTTTTTGAACTGGAGGACAACCTGATGTCCCGCTTTGGCAGGGTGGGCGATTTATCCGTCGTGTGTATGAATCACCGGGGAGAATTTGGCGCGGCGACCAATATCAAAACCTTCTCGTTTACCGTTGCCACCGCCAGTCATCCACTCACCGTCTATCTCGCGGAACGTCGGCACGAAAAGACGTATTACCAGCCAGTCGATGAGGCGTGGATGCAGGCCTATGCGGCACGGATCCGTGCGCCAATAGAGGAAGAATAATGATGACATATCAGTTCATTCAGTCCCTTTCAGAGGCGCAACCCAACGCGCACCTGATTGCCCGTCCCACAAGCCAACAGTTACCAGACACCGCGCTGATAAACGAAATGCGTGCCACGGGTAACATGGCGGATACCTGTTTTGGCTGCGCCCCTTACAAACGCATCACCCTCATTCCATCAGCACTGTGGCAGGACAACCTGACCGACGGTTTGCTGAACGCATTACGTCCACTGTTCACCACGCCGGTCAGTTCTCACGTGATCATTGATGTTCGCGAAATACACGAAACCGTGCTGCTTCAGGTTCTGCGTTTTCTGTTCAATCAGGTACATCGCCTTGACGACCTGCAACTGAAAACTACAGACAACGCGACGATACGACTCGACCACATAACGGCGCTTTGTTTACCCGAACAGCAGGAAGCGTTAGAGGAAATTTTCCGTCGGCAGCAGGCCATTGCCAACGGCATGGTCGCCGCCCGCCGCCTGGCGGATATGCCATCCGAGCAGTGTACGCCGCAGGTCGTTGTCGAAGAGGCCCAACGTCTATGCGCGGCTTACCCTGACCTGCGCTGCGAAGTGCTGGACGAACAAGCCATCGTAGCGCAAGGCCTTGGCTTGCTGCACGCCGTGGGGAAAGGCTCCAGCCGCCCGCCCCGCCTGCTGGCGATTCATTACGACGGCGTCAGCAGCGGCCCGGTGCGCAGCTATGTCGGGAAAGGCATCACTTTCGACACCGGCGGTTTGTGGCTGAAAGAAGGCGCGGGCATGTACACCATGAAGTACGACATGTGCGGCGCAGCCAACGTGCTTGGGCTGATGCTGAGTATTGCCCGGCTGGCGCTGCCGGTTCGAGTCATGGGCGTACTGGCGCTGGCGGAAAACGCCATTGGTCCCGACGCCATGCAACCGGGTAACGTAGCACGCGCCTGTAACGGGATGACGGTGGAGATCAACAACACCGACGCCGAAGGACGACTGGTACTTGCTGACGCCATTGCCTGGGCCAGCCAGCGCCACAAAGAGACTCGCTATATCATTGATTTAGCAACGCTGACCGGCGCCGTGGTGAAAGCGCTGGGCTATGAGCTGAGTGGATTGATGACCCAGGATAGCGCGCTGCGTGCGGCGTTAACCGTTGCCGGTGAGCAGAGCGGAGATAGAGTCTGGTCGCTGCCATTGGACGCTCACCTGAAAAAACAAACGGAGAGCGCGATTGCCGATCTGTGCAATACGCCGACTAACAACGCGGCAATCAGCGCATCGGCGGCCTGGCTGCTTCATCATTTTTGTCCGGCGACGATTCCATGGGCGCATCTCGACGTCAGCGGTACGGCGTTGTGGCGCGAAGGAGGAAGAAGCGTGGCGTCGGGCAGGCCGATTCCACTGCTGATGCAGCATTTACTTAACGATCTGGCAGTTGAGGAGTCACCCTCTGAGTGAGGGCGTTTGTTTGGGTAATCAGGCCGGATAAGGCGACGTCGCCCTCCGGCATCCGTACCGTTCTGCCCGATGGTGCTACGCTTATCAGACCGACTGCGATGCGTAATCTTGTATTTCGGCTAGAGCTTCAGAATTTCTTTCACGAACGGAATGGTCAATTTGCGCTGCGCGGAGATGGAGGCGTGATCAAGCTGATCGAGCGTCATAAACAGCGTGCGCATTTCTCTGTCGAGCCGTTTGAGCAAGAAGCGCCCCACGTCTTCCGGGAGTTCAAATCCGCGCAGTCGGGCGCGTAGCTGTAGCGCCTGCAGCTTATCTTCATCCGACAGCGGTTGCAGCTTGTAGATTTGCCCCCAATCCAGACGCGAGGCCAGATCGGGCAACCCCAGCTTTAACTGCCGTGGAGGACGATCGCCGGTGATCAGTAACCGCGTTTTTCCGGATTCCAGAATGCGGTTGTAGAGATCAAAAATCGCCATCTCCCACTCTTCATCACCCGCGACACATTCAATATTGTCGATACAGACTAACGACAGGTGTTCCATCCCGTCGAGCACTTCCGGTACAAACCAGGTGCGCTTGTCCAGCGGCACATAGCCCACGGCATCACCACGCTGCGATAATTCAGCACAGGCAGCATGCAGCAAATGGCTGCGGCCGGCGCCTTCACGCGACCAGAGATAGATGTATCCGCTATGCTCCTGGCGCAGCACGTTTTGCAGTGCGGCCAGTAAAGAGGCGTTATCTCCCGGCCAGAAACTTGCAAACGTTTCGTCGTCAGGCAGATAAAGTGGCAAAGAGAGCTGTGCCGGTGTGTTCAGAGAGACCTCAACCCAGATTTCATTAAAATCGTGATGAGTTTACCACAGAATTCCGTCGCGTTAGAACCGGGCAGCATCACTGCCCGGATCCCATTTTACGGCTTCGGCGTATCCGCATCTTCCGCGTCCAACACCACTTCTTCCGGGCGCAGGACAGAAATCAGCTTGAAGATCAGGCTCAGACCGATCCCAACGATCGTCGCCAGCGCCATTCCTTTCAGCTCCGCCGCGCCAATGTGCACTTTCGCGCCGCTGACGCCAATGATCAGAATGACAGAGGTCAGGATCAGGTTCTGCGCTTTGTTGTAATCCACTTTCGATTCAATCAGCACGCGAATACCGGATGCCCCGATCACCCCGTACAGCAGCAATGACACCCCACCCATCACCGGTAGCGGAATGATCTGGATCGCCGCCGCCAGTTTCCCGACGCAGGACAGCAGAATCGCGAAAATCGCCGCGCCGCCAATTACCCAGGTACTGTAAACACGGGTGATTGCCATTACACCAATGTTCTCACCGTAGGTGGTGTTCGGCGTGGAGCCAAAGAAGCCAGAAATCACCGTCGACAAACCGTTGGCAAACATCGAGCGATGCAGGCCCGGGTCGCGAACCAGATCTTTTTTGACGATATTCGCCGTGACCACGAGGTGACCGACGTGTTCGGCAATCACCACCAGCGCCGCAGGCAGAATAGTCAGAATGGCGAACCACTCAAAGCGCGGCGTGTAGAAGGTCGGCAGCGCAAACCAGTGCGCCTCGGCAATCGGTGTGGTATCAACCACGCCCATCGCAAATGACAGTGCATAACCTGCCAGTACCCCAATCAGGATCGGGATAATCGCAAGGAAACCACGAAACAGCACCGAGCCAAACACGGTCACCGCCAGCGTCACCATCGAGATAATGATGGTCTTCGAATCCGCAGATTGTCCTTCCGCAGGCAGCAATCCAGCCATACCAGCGGCCACGCCTGCCAGTTCAAGACCGATGACGGCAACGATTGCGCCCATTGCCGCAGGAGGAAACATCACGTCCAGCCAGCCGGTTCCCGCTTTCTTGACAATGAAAGAAACCAGGCAGAACAGCACACCACACATGATGAAACCGCCCAGCGCCACTTCGTATCCCAACGGCAACAGCAGCAGAACCGGTGAGATAAACGCGAAGCTTGAACCTAAATAGGCAGGAATTTTTCCTTTACAGATAAAGAGATACAGCAAGGTCCCGATCCCGTTGAACAACAGAACGGTAGCCGGGTTGATATGAAACAGAACTGGCACCAGCACGGTTGCGCCAAACATGGCGAACAGGTGTTGCAAACTAAGCGGGATTGTCTGTAAAAGTGGCGGTCTTTCACTCACCCCGATAGCACGGCGCGTCATAGTGTTTTCCTCTGAGTGTGTTTGTTATGAATCGTTGAGTTGTTTTATTCAAAAAAAAGCCGACTCTTAGAGTCGGCTATTTATCAGTTATTCACTTACTTCGTACCAAAAATCTTATCGCCGGCATCACCCAGCCCCGGAATAATGTATCCGTGCTCGTTCAGGCCCTGGTCGATCGACGCGGTGTAGAGTTCCACATCCGGATGCGCTTTTTCCAGCGCGGCGATCCCTTCCGGCGCCGCCACCAGCACCAGCACTTTGATGCTGCTGCAGCCCGCTTTTTTCAGCAGATCGATAGTGGCGATAACAGAACCCCCGGTTGCCAGCATCGGGTCGACGATCAGCGCCATGCGCTCGTCGATATTGGACACCAGCTTCTGGAAATACGGGACCGGCTCAAGCGTTTCTTCGTTGCGGTACATGCCGACCACACTGATACGTGCGCTGGGTACGTTTTCCAGCACGCCTTCCATCATGCCCAGACCGGCACGCAGGATAGGTACAACGGTAATTTTTTTGCCTTTGATTTGATCCACTTCGACCGGACCATTCCAGCCTTCAATGGTTACTTTTTCGGTTTCCAGGCCCGCAGTCGCTTCGTAGGTCAGCAGACTGCCTACTTCCGAGGCGAGTTCACGAAAGCGTTTGGTGCTGATATCGTTCTCACGCATCAGACCCAGCTTGTGTTTGACGAGTGGGTGTTTGACTTCCACGATCTTCATACTCTTCTCCTTTCCTCAGACGAGTGGCAACCACAAAAAAAATCGCCGGATTATACCGCTTTTCCTCTCTGGCGCAACATAACGTATGCATGACCTGGATCAAGCAAAGTAGTATACGTTTGGGTGATGAGTATAAAACACGCCCCGCATTCTGTGCGGGGCCAAGTATCAAGTGGCTGAAATCAGAGGGATTCACCGTTACTTTTTATCACCTGCTGATACCAGGCGAATGATTTCTTACGGCTGCGCGCCAGTGTCCCACTGCCGTCATTATTTTTATCAACGTAGATAAACCCGTAACGCTTTTTCATCTCTCCCGTTCCCGCAGAGACCAGATCGATACATCCCCACGGCGTGTACCCCATGAGATCCACGCCATCCTCTTCCACCGCTTTTTTCATTTCACGAAGATGTGCCGCCATATACTCGATACGGTAGCTGTCATCCACGGTGCCGTCAGGCAACTGAACATCAATCGCACCAAACCCGTTCTCAACGATAAACAACGGCAACTGGTAGTGATCCCAGAACCAGTTCAGCGAATAGCGCAATCCCACCGGATCAATCTGCCAGCCCCAGTCCGATTTCTGTACGTAGGGATTGGAGACCAGACTTTTGCTCTCGTCATAATCGAGTTGCGGGTTATCGTCTGTCGCTTTGGTGACAAACGACATGTAATAGCTAAAACCGATGTAGTCGACGCAGCCTTCGGACAGAGCAACACGATCTTCTTCCGTGATATCGAGGTCAAACTCGCGGCGCGTAAAATAGTTGAGTATATGCTGCGGATATTTCCCCCGCACATGCACATCGGTAAACCAGTAGCGACGGTGCATGGCGTTCATCGCCATCATCATGTCGTTTGGCGCACAGGTCAGTGGGTAGATGGGGCACATGGCGATCATGCAGCCGATCTGCAATGCCGGGTTAATTTCTCGTGCCGCCTTCACCGCCAGCGCACTGGCCACCAGTTCATAGTGCGCCGCCTGGTACATTACCGGTTCACGATCTTCACCTGGCTGATACTTCAGGCCGGAGTTCGTGAACGGTGCAAAATCCTCATGGTAATTGGCCTGGTTGTTGATCTCATTGAAGGTCATCCAGTACTTCACTTTGCCCTGATAGCGGGTAAAGACGACCTTCGCAAAGCGGACAAAAAAGTCGATCAGCTTCCGGTTGCGCCAGCCGCCATACTCCGTCACCAGATGGTAGGGCATCTCGAAATGCGACAGGGTAATTACCGGTTCAATGCCATACTTCAGGCATTCATCAAACAGATCGTCGTAAAATTGCAGTCCCGCCTCGTTTGGCTGCGTTTCATCCCCAAGTGGGAAAATGCGCGTCCAGGCAATGGACGTCCGGAAACATTTAAAGCCCATTTCCGCGAAAAGCTTAATGTCTTCTTTGTAGCGATGATAAAAATCGATCGCCTCGTGGTTAGGGTAGTTTTTGCCGGGCAGCACGCCATCGGTAATTTCTCGCGCCACGCCATGAGCGCCCGCCGTCATGACGTCAGCAACGCTGATCCCTTTTCCGCCTTCCTGCCAGCCGCCCTCAAGCTGATGAGCGGCGACCGCCCCGCCCCACATGAAATTCGCGTTAAATCCAGACATAGTTTCCCTCGTTAATTTGCTATGACAAAACAGAAACCGGTTTCAGTATGATACTGAGCAATCCCGGCACTGCTTTCAAGGGTGAAACTGAACCCGGTTTCATTTTCGTGGTTCAGGTCATAAAAACACCGCGCCGCGGAGAAAATGCAGCAAATCTCGACAGATAAAAACGGATGCAACACAGGCTCGCAAACGTTTGCTTTCCCTGCTAGAATTGCGCCGAATTTTACTTTTACCGTAAGAAAACGTGGGGAACCAGGCAGTGACCGATAAAACCTCTCTTAGCTACAAAGATGCCGGTGTTGATATTGACGCGGGTAATGCTCTGGTGGATCGAATCAAAGGCGTAGTGAAGAAAACTCGCCGCCCGGAAGTGATGGGTGGTTTGGGTGGCTTCGGTGCGCTGTGCGCATTGCCGCAAAAATATCGTGAACCAGTGCTGGTTTCCGGTACTGATGGCGTCGGGACAAAACTGCGTCTGGCGATGGATCTGAAGCGTCACGATACCATCGGCATTGATCTCGTGGCGATGTGCGTCAACGACCTGGTCGTTCAGGGTGCTGAGCCGCTGTTTTTCCTCGACTACTACGCCACTGGCAAACTGGATGTGGATACCGCAGCCAGCGTGATTAACGGTATCGCCGAAGGCTGCCTGCAATCCGGCTGCGCGCTGGTCGGCGGGGAAACCGCTGAAATGCCGGGGATGTATCACGGTGAAGATTATGACGTCGCGGGTTTCTGCGTCGGCGTGGTCGAAAAATCAGACATCATTGACGGTTCCAAAGTGGCCGATGGCGATGTGTTGATTGCACTGGGTTCCAGCGGTCCGCACTCCAACGGTTACTCACTGGTACGTAAAATTGTTGAAGTCAGCGGCTGCGATCCAGAAACGACGGTTCTGGAAGGCAAACCGTTGGCCGACCACCTGCTGGCGCCGACCCGCATCTACGTGAAATCGATTCTGGAATTGATTGAAAAGGTTGATGTGCACGCTATCGCGCACCTGACCGGCGGCGGCTTCTGGGAAAACATTCCGCGCGTACTGCCGGACAACACGCAGGCGGTGATCGATGAATCCTCCTGGCAGTGGCCAGCTGTTTTTAACTGGCTGCAAAGCGCCGGTAACGTCAGCCAGCATGAAATGTATCGTACCTTTAACTGCGGCGTCGGCATGGTCATTGCTCTTCCGGCGGCAGAAGTAGACAACGCCCTTACCCTGCTGAAGGCAAAAGGTGAAAAAGCCTGGAAGCTCGGCGTCATCAAGGCTTCCGATTCCGCGCAGCGCGTGGTTATTGAATAATGAATATTGTGGTGCTTATTTCCGGTAACGGAAGCAATTTGCAGGCGATTATTGATGCCTGCAAAGAGAAGAAAATCAATGGCACCCTGCGGGCAGTATTCAGCAACAAGGCCGACGCGTTCGGCCTTGAGCGTGCCAGAAAAGCGGCAATCCCGGCCCATACGCTAACGGCGGATCAGTTTTCCAGCCGTGAAGCATTTGACCGCGAGCTGATCCTTGAGATCGACGCGTATGCGCCTGACGTTGTGGTGCTGGCCGGTTTTATGCGCATTCTGAGCCCGGCGTTCGTCGCGCACTATAACGGTCGACTGCTGAATATTCACCCTTCCCTGTTGCCCAAATATCCCGGTTTGCACACCCACCGTCAGGCGCTGGAAAACGGCGATGAGGAACACGGCACCTCGGTCCACTTTGTCACTGACGAGCTCGACGGCGGACCGGTCATTTTGCAGTCCAAAGTTCCGGTTTTTGAGGGCGATGACGAAGATGAAATCACCGCCCGCGTTCAGGTTCAGGAACACGCCATTTACCCGCTGGTCGTCAGTTGGTTTGTGGACGGACGGCTGAAAATGCGCGATAACGCCGCCTGGCTGGACGGTGTTCGCCTGCCGCCACAGGGCTACGCTGCCGACGAGTAAAAACGGTGCCGGATAACGGATGTCATCCCTTATCCGGCCAGCGCTTCTCTTCAGACCTCCAGTCCCCCTTCCCCTTTGCGATCAGACGGTTTATTGTCATATTTTTCTGGCACAGTTGGACATCTGAGCGCAATGCTCGCCATAATAATCAGGCAGTGTCCCGTGAATAAAACGGAGTATAAGTATTAATGGGTCAGGAAAAGCTTTATATCGAGAAAGAGCTCAGCTGGTTAGCGTTCAACGAACGTGTGCTTCAGGAAGCCGCGGATAAATCAAACCCGCTAATTGAACGGATGCGTTTCTTAGGCATCTATTCCAATAACCTGGATGAATTCTACAAAGTTCGCTTCGCAGAGCTCAAACGTCGCATCATCATCAGCGAAGAACAGGGTTCAAATTCACATTCTCGCCACCTGTTAGGCAAAATCCAGTCCCGCGTACTGAAAGCCGACCAGGAATTCGATGGCCTGTATAACGAACTGCTGCTGGAGATGGCGCGTAATCAGATCTTCCTGATCAACGAGCGTCAACTGTCAGTCAATCAGCAAAGCTGGCTGCGCCACTATTTTAAGCAGTATCTGCGCCAGCACATCACCCCAATTTTAATTAACCGCGAAACGGATCTGGTACAGTTCCTGAAGGATGACTACACCTATCTGGCAGTCGAAATTATTCGCGGCGACACCATTCGCTATGCGCTGCTGGAAATTCCGTCAGACAAGGTTCCACGCTTTGTGAATCTGCCGCCGGAAGCCCCGCGTCGCCGTAAGCCAATGATCCTGCTGGATAACATTCTGCGCTACTGTCTGGACGACATCTTTAAGGGCTTCTTTGATTATGACGCACTGAATGCCTATTCCATGAAGATGACCCGTGACGCCGAGTACGATCTGGTGCACGAGATGGAATCCAGCCTGATGGAGCTGATGTCCTCCAGCCTGAAACAGCGTCTGACCGCCGAGCCGGTGCGTTTTGTTTATCAGCGCGACATGCCTAATGCACTGGTCGAAGTGCTGCGCGAGAAGCTGACGATTTCACGCTATGACTCTATCGTTCCCGGCGGGCGTTATCACAACTTCAAAGATTTCATTAACTTCCCTAATGTCGGCAAAGCCAATCTGGTGAATAAGCCGCTGCCGCGCTTACGCCATATCTGGTTTGATAAAGAGAAGTTCCGTAACGGATTTGACGCCATTCGTGAACGCGATGTGTTGCTTTACTATCCGTATCACACCTTTGAGCACGTTCTGGAACTGCTGCGCCAGGCCTCGTTTGACCCGAGCGTGCTGGCAATCAAAATCAACATCTACCGCGTGGCAAAAGACTCGCGGATCATCGACTCAATGATCCACGCCGCCCATAACGGTAAAAAAGTGACCGTTGTGGTGGAGTTACAGGCACGATTTGATGAAGAGGCCAACATTCACTGGGCGAAACGCCTGACGGAAGCGGGCGTGCATGTCATCTTCTCCGCGCCCGGCTTAAAAATTCACGCCAAGCTGTTCCTGATTTCGCGCAAAGAAGGCGAAGAGGTGGTGCGTTACGCCCATATCGGCACCGGTAACTTCAACGAAAAAACCGCGCGTCTGTATACCGACTATTCGCTGTTGACCGCCGACGCGCGGATCACTAACGAAGTCCGTCGGGTGTTCAATTTTATCGAGAACCCGTATCGCCCGGTGACGTTTGATTATCTGCTGGTCTCGCCGCAAAACTCGCGCCGCCTGCTGTATGAGATGATCGATCGTGAAATCGCCAACGCTCAACAGGGACTCCCCTCCGGCATCACACTGAAACTGAATAACCTGGTGGACAAAGGGCTGGTCGATCGGCTGTATGCCGCCTCCAGCTCAGGTGTACCGGTCAATCTGTTGATTCGTGGTATGTGCTCGCTTATTCCGAATCTGGAAGGTATCAGCGATAATATCCGCGTCATCAGTATTGTGGACCGTTATCTTGAGCATGACCGGGTGTATATCTTCGAAAACGGCGGCGATAAGCAGGTCTATCTCTCTTCCGCCGACTGGATGACGCGTAACATCGACTACCGCATTGAGGTGGCGACGCCGCTGCTTGATCCGCGCCTGAAGCAGCGGGTGCTGGATATTATTGACATCCTGTTCAGCGATACGGTAAAAGCCCGCTACATCGATAAAGAACTGAGTAATCGCTACGTGCCGCGTGGAAACCGCCGCAAAGTGCAGTCGCAACTGGCTATTTACGACTATATCAAATCACTCGAGCAATCTGACTAACGCTATGCCAATACATGATAAGACCCCACGACCGCAGGAGTTTGCGGCGGTCGACCTCGGTTCAAACAGTTTTCACATGGTGATTGCCCGTGTGGTGGATGGCGCCATGCAGATTATCGGTCGCCTGAAACAGCGCGTGCATCTGGCGGATGGTCTCGGCGAAGACAACATGCTGAGCGAAGAGGCAATGGAGCGCGGGCTAAGCTGCCTGTCACTGTTTGCTGAACGTCTTCAGGGGTTCGCCCCCTCCAGCGTGTGTATTGTCGGTACCCATACGCTTCGTCAGGCGCAAAACGCCACCGATTTTCTCAAACGAGCGGAAAAGGTTATCCCCTATCCGATCGAGATCATTTCCGGTAATGAAGAAGCGCGTCTGATCTTTATGGGCGTAGAACATACGCAACCGGAAAAAGGCCGCAAGCTGGTCATCGACATTGGCGGCGGCTCGACGGAGCTGGTCATTGGCGAAAACTTCGAACCGAAGCTGGTTGAAAGCCGTCGTATGGGTTGCGTCAGTTTTGCCCAGATCTATTTCCCCGGCGGCGTCATCAGCAAGGAAAACTTCCAGCGTGCCAGAATGGCGGCGGCGCAGAAGCTTGAAACCCTGACCTGGCAATTCCGTATTCAGGGCTGGAACGTTGCGCTGGGGGCCTCTGGCACCATCAAAGCCGCGCACGAAGTACTCTTAGAAATGGGCGAGAAAGACGGGTTCATCACCCCAGAACGTCTGGACCGACTGGTAACCGAACTGCTGCAACACCGCAGTTTCGAGTCGCTAAGCCTGCCGGGGTTATCTGAAGAGCGAAAAGCGGTCTTTGTTCCAGGTCTGGCGATTTTATGCGGTGTCTTTGATGCGCTGGCGATCCGCGAGTTACGCCTTTCCGATGGTGCGCTGCGCGAAGGCGTGCTGTACGAAATGGAAGGTCGCTTCCGCCATCAGGATGTCCGCAGTCGCACCGCCAGCAGCCTGGCGAATCAGTACAATATCGACAGCGAACAGGCGCGACGCGTGCTGGAAACCACGATGCAGATGTATGACCAATGGCAAACGCAGCAGCCGAAGCTGGCGCATCCGCAGCTTGAAGCGTTGCTGAAATGGGCAGCGATGTTGCATGAGGTTGGACTGAACATTAATCACAGCGGCCTGCACCGTCACTCGGCGTATATCCTGCAAAACAGCGATTTGCCTGGTTTTAATCAGGAGCAGCAAACCATGATGGCCACGCTGGTTCGCTACCATCGTAAGGCGGTGAAGCTGGACGATCTCCCCCGTTTTACGCTGTTTAAGAAGAAGCAGTTCCTGCCGCTCATTCAGCTATTGCGTCTTGGCGTACTGCTGAACAACCAGCGCCAGGCCACGACCACACCGCCTACGCTGACGCTCATCACCGATGACAACCACTGGACCCTGCGTTTCCCTCACGACTGGTTCAGCCAGAACGCGCTGGTTTTGCTCGATCTGGAAAAAGAACAGCAATACTGGGAAGCGGTGACCGGCTGGCGTCTGAAAATTGAAGAAGAACGCTCACCGGAAATCGCCGCGTGAAGCACACTCAGGTGCCAGTCACTGGCACCTGCTCTTTCAGCGTGTCGCTTAACGGCTGCGGCACCCCGATTAAATATCCCTGCATATAGTCAATCCCCAGAGAGATCGCGGCATGGCGAATCTCCTCGCTTTCGACAAATTCAGCGACCACCTGCATTTTCTTCATACGCGCCAGATGACAGATTGAGGCCACAATCTGATAGTCGAGGCTATTCGAAACGATATTGCGGATGAAACTACCGTCAATCTTCAGAATATTGGCGTTAACGTTTTTCAGCCTTGCATAACTGGCGTAACCCGTACCGAAGTCATCAATAGCGATTTGGCAGCCCAGTTGTTGCAGGTTTTGCAGCGTTGCCTCCGCCTGTCCGGCATTCATCAGCGCCTGACTTTCTGTCACTTCAAATATCAATTGCCAGGCTTCGATCTGGTATTTGCTCAGTAGTTTGCTGATATCCTGCGCAAACCTGGCCCGACAGACCGAGGACGCCGACAGGTTAAGCGCAAAGCGACGGGCAGGCATCTGCGCACGATTCTCCGCCATAAAGCGTAACGTGTGTTCGATAACCCAGAGATCAATTCTCGAGGAGAGACCAAACTCATGCGCGACGGGCAGGAAGGCATCAGGGTTGATCATGCCACCGTCATCATCCAGCAATCGCAGTAAAATCTCATGATAAACATCGCCGCGAAGCCCTTCGATTGGCTGCGCCATCAGACAAAAACGGTCATGCTCCAGCGCATGCTGTAACCGGTTCATCATTGCGACTTTGTCTCGCAGATTACGCTGCATGTTCATCGCACCACTACGCTCTAAATTTTCCGGCGTGTTGGTCATGATGGACAGCTCAGCCGTCGTGCTCAACTCCCCCAGCAACAGGTAAATGTGATTTACCGGGGAACGCACATAGCAATAGCTCATCCCCACCTGTGGCTGGAACGTCATGCCATCCCAGACAAACCGGAACATCTTGATATGCTCATCCAGATCGTCAATGCGTTGCTGATGTGACTCTGTATTTAAGCGTAGCAGCAGGTCAGGCCCGGACATTTGGTAAACATGCTCATCAGGACCCAACTTTTCGGCAATCCAGTGGGAGAGCTGTTGCTTGTACTGGATACGCAGCATTATTCCGTAATTTTTCACGAGAAACTCGAGTTCAGGAACGCGCAGAAAGCACAACGCAGACCAGGGCGTATTTCTCAGCGCGCGGTTGAGCGCACGAAGATTGGGAAGATGGACAACCGGATCAAGAAACGCAAGCCGTCGGGCACGACTGCTCACAATCCGCTGACGCGTCGCCAGCACCGCCATGTAATTCACAATAAAAGAAAAAACCAGGAAACTGGAAGAGGTAATCGCCAGTTGTACATCGTAACCTGAATAATAGGGCGTATAGCTTCTGTAATTATGGATCGCAATAATTAAAACTGGCGCCCATAGCAGTGATATGAATCGATAGCCATAACGCATCGCTCCCCATAACATAACCGGGAGTAATAATGACATAGTATAGTTCGTGCTGAATATGGAACTATTTTCATTCAGTGGCATACAAAGCAAAGACATTAAAGCGGACAATACCAGCAACCAAATAATGATCTCTTTTTGCGAGGCCTTGGCATCAAACTGTAACTTTAATTGCGAATAATAGCCGCGTAAATGTAGCGGGTTACGAATAACGCGAATAATAAAGTAGAAGAGCGGTACACCAATCAAATTGCCCACCAGAATACCCTGGTAGTTTATTAATGCGTTGATGTTAAATGGTGTTCCCCCCATTAAGCTCAACTTGCTTTCATACAACCCCACAAAGGCTGCGAACTGGAAAAGCACCAGAAATAGCGTTGCGGGGCAAAAAACTTGCCAAAAAATGCGGGGGAAGACCAGCTGCGCGTCACCATGCGAGATGTTGTTACGTCGGGGCGTAAAAACACGGTAACCGCCCCAACTGAGCACGACAGCAATAAGAAAATGCGCAATAACAGGCAATGTTTCCGCCAGACCTACCTGCGGATATTTGCGAATAAAAACCGCCAGAACAATACCGGGTAATGCCGCCCAACCGAAAAAAATCATCAGGCTCATCATGAGTGATAACGGTAAGTAGAAAAGGATGACATCCCCGGTGGCCACATGCGCATAGGTATTCGTATGGCTCACGAGCGGTAAAAACAGGGAAGGCAAAATCAGAGGCAGTCCCCACCACTTATCTCTGATTGCAATATAAGTTTTATTCAGTCGCATAGACGCTCAGCGGAACCCCTGGATCCTTAAGGGGTGAATCAGACAGGCATCCCACCTGACGTCAAAATTAAGATGAAAAACTCACCATACATGTCGCACAGATTTTAGTTATCAACGGGAAGTTATTTTTGACGTATATCAAATAATTCCGTCCCCATTAATCAATTATTACCTTTATTTCACGGTGTTATCATTCTCATATTATTAATGTAAATAATATCATTATTCTTCATAACAACGAGATATGGTTCAACTGACGCAATTTTACATAATCAAGAATTGACCCGCCTGACACAGTGTGCCTTAATGTATCTATCGCCCGTATGGGCATCCCTTAAGGAACCTTTTGTGAGTCAGGCAACCAGTATGCGAAAACGACATCGATTTAACAGTCGCATGACCCGTATCGTATTGCTTATCAGCTTTATCTTCTTTTTTGGACGTTTTGTCTACTCTTCTATCGGCGCCTGGCATCATCATCAGGACAAAAAAGACGCGCAACAGTCTACTCTGTCTGTCGAAACGCCTGCTCAACGTTAATCCTGTTATTTCAGACAGACGCCATTTGGTCTTTTATACGCCCAAATAAAACAAAAACCCCCTGTCTAAACAGAGGGTTTTGTCGATTATCCGTCAGTGACGTGTGGGGATATTATTCCCACTCGATCGTAGCTGGCGGCTTACCGCTGATGTCATACACGACGCGGGAAATGCCGTTCACTTCGTTGATGATGCGGTTAGACACACGGCCCAGGAAGTCATACGGCAGGTGTGCCCAATGCGCGGTCATGAAGTCGATGGTTTCAACCGCACGCAGAGAAACCACCCAGTCGTATTTACGGCCATCGCCCATCACGCCAACAGAGCGAACCGGCAGGAACACGGTGAACGCCTGACTCACTTTGTTGTACAGGTCGGCTTTGTGCAGTTCTTCAATGAAGATAGCGTCCGCACGACGCAGCAGGTCGCAATATTCTTTCTTCACTTCACCCAGCACGCGCACGCCCAGACCTGGTCCCGGGAACGGGTGACGGTAGAGCATATCGTACGGCAGGCCCAGTTCCAGACCAATTTTACGCACTTCGTCTTTGAACAGCTCTTTCAGCGGCTCAACCAGACCCATCTTCATCTCTTTAGGCAGACCACCTACGTTATGGTGAGATTTGATGACATGCGCTTTACCGGTCGCAGAAGCGGCAGATTCGATAACGTCAGGATAGATGGTGCCCTGCGCCAGCCATTTCACATCTTCCAGCTTCAGCGCTTCTTCGTCGAAGACTTCAACAAAAACGCGGCCAATGATCTTACGTTTCGCTTCCGGATCGTTCTCGCCTTTCAGCGCGGTCAGGAAACGATCTTCAGCCGGAACATGAACAATGTTCAGACCAAAGTGATCACCGAACATATCCATCACCTGCCCGGCTTCATTCAGACGCAGCAGACCATTATCGACGAAGACACAGGTCAGGTTTTTACCAATCGCACGGTGCAGCAGCATCGCCGTGACGGAAGAGTCCACGCCACCGGAAAGGCCGAGGATCACTTTGTCATCGCCAACCTGCTGGCGGATACGCTCAACGGCGTCGTCGATGATTTTTGCCGGCGTCCACAGCGCTTCACACTGGCAGATATCGCGGACAAAACGCTCCAGCATACGCATCCCCTGACGGGTATGGGTCACTTCCGGGTGGAACTGAACGCCGTAGAAGCGTTTTTCTTCGTTCGCCATAATGGCAAACGGGCAGCTTTCGGTGCTGGCAACGGTGACGAAGTCGGACGGGATTGCCGTCACTTTATCGCCGTGGCTCATCCACACATCCAACAGCGGTTTGCCGTCAGCGGTCAGGGAGTCTTCGATACCGCGAACCAGCGCGCTATCGGTTACAACTTCAACCTGCGCATAGCCGAATTCACGCTCAGTCGACCCTTCAACATGACCGCCCAACTGCATCGCCATCGTCTGCATGCCGTAGCACACGCCGAAGACCGGAACGCCGGCTTCGAAAACGTATTGCGGTGCACGTGGGCTGTTTGCTTCCGTGGTGCTTTCCGGGCCACCGGAAAGAATGATGCCGCTAGGATTAAACTCGCGAATCTGTGCTTCAGTTACATCCCACGCCCACAGTTCACAGTAAACGCCCAGTTCACGTACGCGACGTGCAACCAGTTGTGTGTACTGCGATCCGAAATCAAGGATGAGAATGCGATGCTTGTGAATATTGTCTGTCATTGACGCTAATTCCGAGGCAAGTGAAACAATAACAAAACGCCCGGTTAAAACCGGGCGCGGAAACTTATCAGGAGCCCATACGGTAATTCGGGGACTCTTTGGTGATGGTCACGTCGTGAACGTGGCTTTCCTGAATACCCGCACCACTGATACGTACGAATTCCGCTTTAGTACGCAATTCGTCGATAGTACCACAGCCGGTCAGCCCCATACAGGAGCGCAGGCCGCCCATCTGCTGGTGAATAATCTCTTTCAGGCGGCCTTTATAGGCAACGCGGCCTTCGATACCTTCCGGCACCAGTTTGTCTGCGGCGTTATCGCTCTGGAAGTAACGGTCAGAAGAACCTTTGGACATTGCGCCCAGAGAGCCCATACCGCGGTAGGATTTGTAGGAACGGCCCTGGTAAAGTTCGATTTCACCCGGGGATTCTTCCGTGCCCGCCAGCATGGAACCCACCATCACCGCGCTTGCACCAGCCGCGATAGCTTTGGCGATATCGCCAGAGAAACGGATACCGCCGTCAGCGATAACGGGAATCCCCATCCCTTCCAGCGCTTCAACAGCATCAGACACTGCGGTGATCTGCGGAACACCCACGCCAGTCACGATACGAGTGGTACAGATGGAGCCAGGGCCAATACCCACTTTCACCGCGCTCACGCCCGCTTCCGCCAGGGCACGAGCCCCCGCGCCGGTCGCCACGTTACCGCCAATGATTTGCAGATCCGGGTATTTCGCACGGGTTTCACGAATGCGCTGTAAAACACCTTCAGAATGGCCGTGAGAAGAATCAATCAGCAGCACGTCAACACCTGCCGCGACCAGCGCATCAACACGCTCTTCGTTGCCAGCGCCTGCGCCAACCGCAGCGCCAACGCGCAGACGGCCATGCTCATCTTTACAGGAGTTCGGCTTACGTTCAGCTTTCTGGAAATCTTTTACGGTGATCATGCCGAGCAGATGGAAACTGTCATCAACAACCAGCGCTTTCTCAACGCGTTTCTCGTGCATTTTTGCCAGCACGACGTCACGCGCTTCGCCTTCGCGAACGGTGACCAGACGCTCTTTCGGCGTCATGTAAACGCTGACCGGTTGGCTCAAATCGGTGACAAAACGCACGTCACGACCGGTGATGATCCCAACCAGCTCATTGTCTTCGGTCACGACAGGATAACCTGCAAAGCCATTGCGTTCAGTCAGTTCTTTCACTTCACGCAGGGTAGTCGTCGGCAGAACGGTTTGCGGGTCAGTTACTACGCCAGATTCATGTTTTTTCACGCGGCGGACTTCTTCTGCCTGACGCTCAATCGACATGTTTTTGTGGATAAAACCAATGCCACCTTCCTGTGCCAGTGCAATCGCGAGGCGCGCTTCAGTCACGGTATCCATCGCTGCGGAGAGCATAGGAATGTTCAGACGAATCGTTTTCGTCAACTGCGTGCTGAGGTCAGCAGTATTCGGCAGAACGGTGGAATGAGCGGGAACGAGGAGGACGTCGTCAAACGTCAAAGCTTCTTTAGCAATACGTAGCATGGGCAATATCTCTAACCTGGGGGTGGATAAATATTGCCGTGGCATTATACAGAGCGTAATCGGTTGCATCCACACTTTTTTGCAAATAATGCTTGCGCTCCTGCTCAGGCGGGTTACTATCGATTGAATAACCTGCTGATTTAGAATTTGATCCCGCTCACATGTTATCCTCTCAGACCTCCGCAATTTTTACTGTTAGCCGCCTTAATCAGACGGTTCGTCTGCTGTTAGAACAGGAAATGGGACAGGTCTGGATCAGCGGCGAGATTTCCAATTTCTCACAGCCGTCATCGGGGCACTGGTACTTCACGCTAAAAGATGACACGGCACAGGTTCGCTGTGCCATGTTCCGCAACAGCAATCGTCGGGTGACCTTTCGCCCCCAGCACGGCCAGCAGGTTTTGGTTCGCGCCAATATCACCCTGTACGAGCCGCGCGGCGATTATCAGATTATCGTCGAAAGCATGCAGCCTGCCGGTGAAGGTCTGCTCCAGCAAAAATATGAACAGTTAAAAGCTAAACTGCAGGCTGAAGGGCTTTTTGATCAGCAGCATAAGCAGTCACTTCCCTCTCCCGCCCACTGCGTGGGGGTGATTACCTCGAAAACCGGGGCCGCACTGCACGATATTCTCCATGTTCTGAAACGTCGCGATCCCTCTTTACCGGTTATCATCTATCCGACCGCCGTCCAGGGTGACGACGCACCGGGACAGATTGTCCGTGCAATCGAACTGGCGAATGCGCGCCAGGAGTGTGATGTCCTGATCGTCGGTCGCGGCGGCGGTTCGCTGGAAGATTTATGGAGTTTTAACGACGAGCGTGTCGCACGGGCTATTTTTGCCAGCGCGATTCCGGTGGTCAGCGCCGTCGGCCATGAAACGGACGTCACTATTGCCGATTTTATTGCCGACCTGCGTGCGCCGACGCCTTCGGCCGCCGCTGAAATGGTCAGCCGCAATCAGCATGAGTTGCTGCGTCAGATCCTGTCTGCACAGCAGCGTCTCGGCATGGCGATGGATTACTTTCTGGCGAACCGCAGTCGTCGATTCACTCAGATTTATCATCGCCTGCAACAGCAACATCCGCAGTTGCGTCTCGCTCGTCAGCAGACGGCACTGGAGAGGTTGAATCAGCGTATGAACGTGGCCATCGACGGCCAGTTGAAGCGCACCAGCCAGCGGCAATCCCGTCTGCTGCAACGCCTGAACCAGCAAAATCCGCAGCCACGCATTCATCGTGCGCAAACCCGCATTCAGCAACTGGAATATCGTCTGGCGGAGAATGTGCGTTCCCGTCTGAGCGCCACGCGGGAACGCTTTGGCAACGCAGTTACCCACCTGGAAGCGGTCAGCCCACTCTCGACCCTGGCGCGTGGTTACAGCGTCTCTACGGCCACCGACGGCAAAGTGCTGAAAAAAGTGACACAAGTGAAAGCCGGTGATGTGATGACGACCCGGCTGGAAGACGGCTGGGTAGAAAGTGAAGTCAAAAGCATAACGCCGGTGAAAAAACGCGCGCGAAAAAAAGCCTGACATCAGGCTAGCGTTCGTCTTCAGGTGAAATGAACAGCAATGCCCCCGACAGCCCAGAAAAAACAACCAGTGCCCCCGCCGCGCCAATCGCGCCATAAAGCTGACCAAATGCCACTGAGCCAACAATTTGCCCAACGGCCAGCATCAGGAAAGCCAGACTGACGCCCGCCGCTGGTGAAGGCTCCGCCAGCGCGGCGCCCCGCACCAACAGCACACCGGATAAAATGACATATCCCGCCCCGTTTAACGCCGCCACCGGAAACAGCCACCAGGCGAAACCGTGGCTTAGCGCCAGGGACACTAGCGAAACCGCCATAAACAGCAGCGAGCAACAGTAAACCCCGCGCATACCGATACGCTTTGCCGCACTTCCGGTAAATACAGCGGCAATTCCTGCACCACCGCTGACCAGCCACAGCATATGGGTGATGGCACTGTCCAGCCCGGTATGGCGCTGCAGCAATTCGGGGCCAAAACTCCACCATGCCGCGCTGGCGACACCGCTAACAAAGGCTATCACCAGCAGGCGAAACATCCCCGATTTCGCAAGGACAACGCGCCAGCGCGGCGGCGCTCGGAGTTGTTCCGCGTGTTCCCCAGGCAACGTACGCAGAGCGGCAAACAGACAGAGTAGCGCCATGACTGCAAAGACGATGCATGCCATGCGCCAGTTACCCGACATAACCCGTAACACCAGAACCGACAGGATGATCCCCCCACTCGTTCCGGCGTTGATAAGGGTATTTACCTGGGTTTGCCGTTCCGCAGAGATTCGCTTACTCACCGCTGCGGCAAGGGACGGTGAGGCCAGCCCGGAGCTGAGCCCGGCGATAAAAAGACCTGTCGCCAGAATAAGGGGGGAATACGCCAACGCCAGGATAACTAATCCAATTGCTGCGGAGATCCCCGCCAGAACGGCCGGGAGTCGTGGACCAAAGCGATCCGTCAGAAAGGAGGCCAAAAAAACGGATAAACAGTAGGCAACATAGCTGCAGGCCGCAATTATCCCGGCAACTTCTGGCGTGAAGGGAATCGCCTGACGGATATCAGGCAGCATGATTCCCCATGAAAATCTCGCCATTCCGTAAGTCACAGCAATCAGTGAGAAACCCGTCATCCCCAGCGCGACATGTTTATTCATTGTTCCCCTCACCTTATGCGTCGTTAAAAACGTAAACCCTGATAGTCAGTTGCGCCACTTTCAGCAGCGCTGATTTGTCCGACTTTCCTGCAGGTTTGCTTCTATGATTTACACTTAACATGCTTACTTTTTCGGCATTGCCAGACTCAGGAGAGCCTTATGTCCCATGCTTACAGTGTGATCCCGCCCTATATCCTGCGACGCATTATTGAAAGCGGTTCGGCGATGCAGCAACAGTGCGCACGCCAGACGCTGACTCATGTACAAACCCTGATGGCGCACATGCCCGGAAAACCAGCGGCGCCGCATGTGAATCAACCCGGTCAACTTGAACGTGATATCTACGATGCGAAAAACAGGCAGGAATTACCCGGCACGCAGGTGCGCTATGAAGGCCATCCCTCAAACGGGGATGTTGCAGTGGACGAAGCCTATGATTACCTCGGTGTCACGCATGACTTTTTCTGGAAAAACTGGCGCCGCGACTCGCTGGATAACAAAGGCTTAATTCTCACCGGGACCGTGCATTACGGGCATGAATACCAGAATGCGTTCTGGAACGGTCAGCAGATGGTCTTTGGCGACGGCGATGGTGAGATATTTAATCGATTTACGATTGCCATTGATGTCGTGGCTCATGAACTGGCACACGGGATCACCGAATCAGAAGCAGGGTTGATTTACTTTGAACAGGCCGGGGCGCTCAACGAATCGGTTTCCGATGTATTTGGTGCGTTGGTTAAACAGTATCATCTCAAACAAACCGCCGATCAGGCTGACTGGCTTATCGGGCAAGGATTGCTGGCGGACAGCATTAATGGCAAGGGATTGCGCTCCATGTCAGCACCGGGCACAGCCTATGACGACCCGTTGCTTGGGAAAGACCCACAACCTGCGCATATGCGGGACTTTATTAAGACACGCGAAGACAATGGCGGTGTTCATCTTAACTCTGGCATCCCGAACCGGGCGTTTTATCTGGCAGCCACCGCGCTCGGCGGCTACGCATGGGAAAAAGCAGGTTATGCCTGGTATGATACGGTCTGCGATCGACAACTGGCACAGGATGCAGACTTCATTGATTTTGCCCGCTTAACCGTTTATCACGGCGACAAGCGCAGCGGCGCGGAAACGGCGAAGGCGATAGAAGCGGCCTGGAAAGCCACAGGAGTGATGTGAATGGAGATCCCAGAATTAACCGATGACGCCGTGGTAGAACTGGCCCGGGAAGGTGGCGTCGCGTTTATGCCCAAACTGGCACGGCAGCGCAAAATTGCGCTGTCGACCTTATCGACTGTTCAGCGTCAGCGCGTGGCCGACATTCTCCGGCAGAGCCTGACCGTCGGTATGCCTCCGGGACAGACGGGATCGCCGGGTCGCGGCGACCAGCGCTACTTTCGTATACAGATCATCTGGACACAGCATAATCAGGCAGGCGTTACCGACATCATCGTACTGGTACCGGAAAACGATGCGCCAGCCTCACTGGTCGATCTTTGGCAAAAGGGCGAAGCCTGTATCTGCGATTAATCCTGCGACAGCACAAACTCAACGCGTTTTTTCGAAATCAGCCCGTGACCGTTGTGACAGAAATAATCGACTGCGCCGCAGGCTTTCAAGACCTGGAGCGGCTGATGACAGTCCGGGCAACGCGCTTCTACGCTAAAGTCTGTCTGACAGGTTTCACAATGTGCGTTATCGCCATGACGATCGAGCGGATGCTGACAAACGGGACAAATGAGTTCCACACTTTCTCCTCATATTCCTGTTGATGGCGCCCTCCCCGCCGGGAGAGGGCGTAATGAATTATTTGCTTTTTTTGATGTGCTTAATCAGACGTTTACGCTTGCGCATCTGAGTCGGGGTCAGCGTATTGCGCTTGTTGGCATACGGGTTCTCGCCCTCTTTAAACTGAATACGGATCGGCGTCCCCATCACTTCCAGCGATTTACGGAAGTAGTTCATCAGGTAGCGCTTATAGGAATCCGGCAGGTCTTTGACCTGGTTACCGTGAATCACCACAATCGGCGGGTTATAGCCCCCCGCATGAGCATATTTCAGTTTCACGCGACGACCACGGACCAGCGGTGGCTGATGATCTTCAACCGCCATCGTCATGATTCGGGTCAGCATCGCCGTGCTAACGCGACGGGTGGAGCTGTCATAGGCTTCGCGGACGGATTCAAACAGGTTGCCGACACCGCTGCCATGCAACGCAGAGATAAAATGCACACGCGCGAAATCGATAAAGCCCAGACGGAAGTCCAGCGTCTCTTTCACTTGCTCTTTCACTTCCTGAGTCAGGCCATCCCACTTGTTCACTACGATAACAAGTGAGCGCCCACTATTGAGGATAAAGCCCAGCAGCGACAAATCCTGGTCAGAGATACCTTCGCGGGCATCAATCACCAGCAACACCACGTTAGCGTCCTCTATCGCCTGCAACGTCTTGATAACGGAGAATTTTTCTACCGCATCGGTGATTTTCCCGCGTTTACGTACCCCGGCGGTATCGATCAGCACGTATTCGCGCTCATCACGTTCCATCGGGATATAAATACTGTCACGCGTGGTGCCCGGCATGTCATAAACGACCACGCGGTCTTCACCCAGGATACGGTTAGTCAGTGTGGACTTACCGACGTTCGGACGACCGACAATAGCCAGCTTAATCGGCAGATCCTGCGGATTGAAGTCATCTTCAGGCTCTTCTTCACCGTTCTCGTCAGCTTCAAACTGTGCCCAGTATTCGGCGTCTTCGTCCACCTCTTCCTGCGGCGCGGCATCGTCCATCCACGGCAGCAGAACGTGTTCCAGCAGACTGAGCACGCCACGGCCATGAGACGCGGCGATCGGATGGATTTCACCCAGGCCCAGCGAGTAGAAATCAACGATAGCCTGATCCGGATCAAGTCCGTCCGTTTTGTTGGCGACCAGGAACGTCGGTTTTTCACGAGAGCGTAAATGCTGGGCGATCGCTTCATCGGCAGGCATCAGGCCAGCGCGCGCATCCACCATGAACAGCACCACATCCGCCTCTTCAATTGCCAGTAGCGACTGTTCCGCCATACGGGTTTCTACGCCATCTTCGGTGCCATCAATCCCGCCGGTATCAATGCAGATAAACTCACGGCCTTCAATCTCCGCACGACCGTACTTACGGTCACGAGTCAGACCCGGGAAATCCGCCACCAGCGCATCTCGGGTGCGAGTTAGACGGTTAAATAACGTGGATTTTCCGACGTTAGGGCGCCCGACAAGCGCGACCACAGGTACCATGTTTAAAGCCTCATTTTAAAAATCATCAGACAACAGACGCGATTTTTGCGCCGTTGTTAAAAACAGGAAAACGGCCCCTGCACCAGGAGCCGTTTTTTAAAGCGTACGACCAGGACGATTAACGTGTAATAGAATACACGGTACCGTCTTTGGCCTGGATCAGCAGCTTGCCATCGGCTGAGACCGGTTCAGTCAGGAAGCCGGAGCTGTCTACTTTCTGCTGAGCCACAAAACGGCCATCTTCGACGTTAAGCCAGTGCAGATACCCTTCGCTGTCACCCACCACCAGGTTGCCATTATACAACGCCGGGGAAGTCAGCAGACGGTGCAGCAGATCGCTTTGCGTCCACAGCGTAACGCCGCCATCGGTTGTCAACGCCAGTACGCGGTCATTCTGATCCACCAGATAGATACGGTTGCCGTCGACGATAAAGTCATTCACCGAGCCCAGTTCACGTTTCCACATGATCTGGCCACTGCGCAGATCCAGCGCGGTCAGGTTACCATTATAAGCCAGGGCGTAAACGACGCCATTGACGATGACCGGAGTGGTGTCCACATCGCTCAGACGGTCAATCTCTGTAGAACCGGTCGCCTGAGAAATACGCTGCTGCCAAATCATCTGGCCTTGCTGCATCAGTACGGCGCTCACGCGGCCGTTATCGCCACCGACAATGGCCGCACCAAAGGCGGTTGCCGGCGCAGATTCGCCACGCAGTGACAGCGAAGGCATATCCAGGTTCACGGTCCACTTAATGGCGCCATCGGCTTCGTTCAGTGCCTGCAACTGACCGTTGCTGGTATGAATCAGCACCATGCCGTCACTGACTACCGGACGGGAAAGCGCTTCGCCAGCCACTTTGGTTTGCCATGCAACCGTACCGTCCGCTGCGCTCAGCGCATAAACCTGCGCTTTTTCGCTACCAATATAGACGTGACCGCCAGCAACCGTTACGCCGCCAGACAACTGCGCTGACGAACGCGAGAACCAGCCATCTTTCTCACCCAGGTTCACCGACCAGACTTCTTTGCCGTCATCAGCATTTAACGCTTTCACCACGCCAGCGCGATCGGCTGCGTAGACCACGTTATCGGCATACGCCGGGTGGAGGTTGGAATAGAAATCGCCGATACCATTGCCTACAGACGTGCTCCAGGCCGTAGACGGGGTAAACTGATTTTCAACCACCGGTAATGGGGACATTTTAACAACGTCTTCTTCGCCACTAAACAGTGAACAGCCGCTCAACAGGGTAACGGAAAGCAGCCCTGGCAGAAGTAATTTACGCAATTGCATCGGGTCCCTCTCAGATGGACAAATTATTGATTTTCATCTGCATCATTTCGCTCAGTGCCGGGGAGGCGTTACTTTTCACGCCCGCTTCCCACGCACTACGCGCACCTTGTTTATCACCTTTGCTCAGCAGCGCTTCGCCGCGCAGATCGGCAACAATCGCCGCCCATCCTTCACCCTTCACACTCTCCAGGGTTTTCAGCGCCGTATCCGCCTGCTTGAGTTGAATCTGAACGCGAGCAAGACGCAGCGTGATCACTGCGTTAAGATTCTCATCACTCGTGGCGGCCAGTCCCTGCTGAAGCTGGGCTGCGGCCTTCTCAAGTTGATTCTGATCGACAAACTGCTGCGCCAGTTCCATCGACGCTAACGCGCCGTAGGTGTTCTTATTGTCGGCAGCAAATTTCTCTGCGGCTGACAGGTCTTCCGCTTTACCCGCGCTGAGCGAACTCACCACGGTTTGATATGACAGAGAAGCAGAGCGTGCGGACTCAATCTGATGATTGTTCCAGTAGCGCCAGCCTACCAGCGCACCAACACCTAAAATAACCCCAACAGCCAGGGCTTTGCCGTTCTCGGCAAAGAAGCGTTTAATCGCCTCAACCTGATCGTTTTCGTTCTCGTAAATTTCCACGCAGTCCTTCTCCTTAAGCCATTAACGTGCGCAAATGCGTTGCAACGCTATCCTGTGCAACTTCAGTTTGCTCACCGGAGCGCAAATCCTTCACTACAACAGTACCGGCAGCCACTTCGGACTCGCCAAGCACCAGTGCAACGCGGGCACCCCATTTATCAGCTCGGGCAAACTGTTTCTTAAAGTTGCCGCCGCCGTGGTTTGTCATTAGCTTCACGCCCGGGATTTCATCACGCACGCGCTCAGCCAGTGTCATTGCCGCAGACTGCGTATCCGCACCTGAAGCGACCAGGTATATATCGACAACAGAATCGGCTTTAAATTCCGGATTAACTGCCTGAACCAGTAAAACAAGGCGTTCCAGGCCCATTGCAAAGCCCACTCCCGGCGTCGCGCGACCGCCGAGTTGCTCAACCAGTCCGTCATAACGACCGCCCGCACAGACGGTACCCTGCGAGCCCAGGCTGCTGGTGACCCACTCAAACACGGTGCGGTTGTAGTAGTCGAGACCACGAACCAGACGCTGGTTGACAGTGTAGGCAATCCCTGCGGCTTCCAGCAGTTTGCACAGGCCAGCAAAGTGTTCGCGGGAATCGTCATCCAGATAGTCGCCAAGCTGAGGAGCATCGTTGAGCAGCGCCTGTACGTCCGGATTTTTTGAATCCAGCACGCGCAGCGGGTTGGAGTACATGCGACGTTTGCAGTCTTCGTCCAGTTTCTCAACATGCTGCTCCAGGAATGCCACCAGCGCATCGCGGTAGTTTGCACGCGCGTCCAGCGATCCGATGGAGTTCAGCTCAAGATTGACATGTTCAGCGATACCCAGCGCACGCCACCAGCGCGCGGTAAGCATAATCAGTTCGGCATCAATATCCGGCCCTTGCAGACCAAAGGCTTCGACACCCAACTGATGAAACTGACGATAGCGCCCTTTCTGCGGACGCTCGTGGCGGAACATCGGCCCGATGTACCACAGGCGCTGTTCCTGATTGTACAGGAGACCATGCTCGATGCCGGCGCGTACACAGCCCGCCGTGCCTTCCGGACGCAGCGTCAGGCTATCGCCATTGCGGTCCTCAAAGGTGTACATCTCTTTTTCAACCACGTCGGTCACTTCGCCGATCGCGCGTTTGAATAACGGGGTCTGCTCTACAATCGGCAAGCGGATTTCACTGTAACCGTAGCTGCCGAGCACGTTTTTGAGTGTGCCTTCAATGCGCTGCCAGATGGCGGTCTCGCCAGGCAGATAATCGTTCATGCCGCGAATGGCTTGAATGTTTTTTGCCACGTTTATTCTCTTTCTGAATATAAAAATGAACCCTCAGCGCTTCCCCGAGCGATACGGGAGCCATGCGGGTTCAATCATACACGGGAAGCACGCCGCTTCCCATCACGTTATTATTTTTCAACCTGCTGCACGTTAATCCGCTGCGCTTCGTCGAGCATCGTCGCTTTGGCGCGGATACGGGCTTCAAGCTGGTCAATCATATCGCTGTTATCCAGACGATCTTTTCGCACGCCGTCTTCATAGAGGCCGCTTTTTTTGTTACCGCCCGTCACGCCCAGCGTCGAAACCAGTGCTTCACCCGGTCCGTTAACGACACAGCCAATGATGGAAACGTCCATCGGCGTAATGATGTCTTCCAGACGCTGCTCCAGGGCGTTGACCGTACCGATCACGTCAAACTCCTGACGCGAGCAGGTCGGACAGGCGATGAAGTTTATCCCGCGAGCACGAATGCGCAGAGACTTCAGGATATCGAAGCCAACCTTAATCTCTTCCACCGGATCGGCAGCCAGCGAAACGCGCAGCGTATCGCCAATCCCTTCGGACAGCAGCAGACCAAGACCGATTGCCGATTTCACCGCACCACTGCGCGCACCACCGGCTTCGGTGATCCCTAAATGCAGTGGTTGATCGATTTGCTTCGCCAGCAGGCGATAGGATTCAACGGCGAGGAAAACATCAGACGCTTTTACGCTGACCTTGAACTGATCAAAGTTCAGACGATCGAGATGATCCACATGGCGCATTGCCGATTCCAGCAAGGCCTGCGGCGTGGGTTCGCCGTACTTTTCCTGTAGATCTTTTTCCAGCGATCCGGCGTTAACACCGATACGAATCGGGATATTCTTGTCGCGCGCGCAATCCACCACCATGCGGATACGCTCTTCATTGCCGATGTTGCCTGGATTAATCCGCAGGCAGTCAACGCCGTATTCCGCCACTTTGAGCGCAATACGGTAGTCGAAGTGAATGTCGGCGACCAGCGGAACAGAAACCTGTTGCTTGATCAGTTTGAAGGCTTCTGCGGCATCCATCGTGGGTACGGAGACACGAACAATGTCAGCGCCAACGCGTTCCAGCGCTTTGATCTGATTAACCGTCGCTTCCACGTCCGTGGTCCGCGTGTTGGTCATCGACTGGACGGCGATGGGAGCCCCATCGCCAATCGGCACATTCCCAACGTAAATTCGCGTTGATTTTCTACGTTGAATTGGAGCCTGGTTATGCATGAAAAATCTCCCGCGTTACCCGTCTATTACTGCGCCGGTGATTGTTCGGCATTTAGGGTCAGACGCGCAACCTGGTTAGTTCTGATAAAACGGCTCAGATCGACAGGTTTTCCTTGATACTGGATCTGCACCGCAGCCGGCGCGCCAATTTTAAGCTTGTAAGGTGCCTGACCGGTCAGGTTTAAATTACCATCTTTACGCTGCATTCCGCTGAACAGCTTTTTACCTGTCGCATCGCTGACTTCCAGCCAGCAATCGGCGGTAAAGTTCATCACCAGCGCGTTTGGATCCGCAGCGGCTTCCACACCCGCCTGATTGGTCGGCAACGGTGCCGCGCCATCCGGCGTTGCCGGTGTCGCAGGAGAGGTTGTAGCGGTATCAACGTTGGCCTGAGAAGGCGCGACTACGGCGTTCTGCTGCGGGTCAACCGCAGGTGCCGTCGTCGGCGCAGGCGTTTGCACCGTCTCCGCCGGACCGGTTGCCGCTGGTGTGTTGTCCTGAGTTGCCGTCGCGCTGGTGTCCAGCGGCACGCTTTGTGTGTTTTCGCTGTTGGCGTTCAGCTCAGCAGAGGATTGATCGGCCATCTTGGAGATCTCTTCCTGTTGCGCTTTGTGGTTTTGCCACCACCATGCGCCCGTCAGGCCGACCACCACAAACAGCACCAGCCAGGTAAACGTCATCAACCAGCCATCACGCTTTCTACGACGCTTGCCTAATGAGAAGCTCTGCATCGGTGCCACTTTCGCCGCACGAACCGGAGCCTGTTTCTCCAGAGCCGGTAACAGTTCTTCTTCAGGAATATGGACCAGGCGTGCATAAGAGCGAATGTATCCGCGCAGGAACGTTGAAGCCAGGTCGGCAGGCGCCTTATCGTCTTCAATGTCGCGTACGGTGGATACCTTCAGGCAAAGTCGCTCAGCGACAGCCTGCTGGCTGAGTCCGAGTTGTTCACGGGCATTACGTAGGCGAACGCCGGTGGATTGTGCTTCATGTTGGTCGTGAGTGGCTTCAGTATTCATTCGCTACAGCTGCTGGTGAAAATTAGGGTTCAGGCGCCGGTGAGTCACAATGCCCACCCACACCGCGAAAATCGGTTCAGTCAACCTGAGTCAAACAGTATAAACCTCTCTGCTGACTCTTAACAAAAACAGCTTAAGCCTGAGGGCTAAACTATTGTCGCGCCGTACATACTGCCTTAAAGTCGACAAAAACGCACCGTTATTATTGACCGGACAAGTACAACCCTGGCCCTCATGCAAATTACATTGCGCCACAGCACAAAAATCCGGCTGTAGCGCAATGTGCATCAGACGGTTTTAACGTCGATAGCCTCACCCTGCATACGCTTACGTAGAGTACGTTTAGTCCGGTCAATCACATCCCCCGCCAGTTGTCCGCAGGCAGCGTCAATATCATCACCGCGCGTTTTACGCACAATGGTGGTAAAGCCGTAGCTCATCAGCACCTTAGAGAAACGGTCAATACGGCTATTAGAACTACGTCCATAAGGTGCCCCCGGGAACGGGTTCCATGGGATCAGGTTGATTTTACAAGGCGTGTCTTTCAGCAACTCTGCCAGTTGATGCGCATGCTCTGTGCCATCGTTAACGTGATCCAGCATGACGTATTCAATAGTGACGCGTCCCTGGTTGGCATTGGATTTCTCCAGATAGCGGCGAACCGCGCCCAGGAAGGTTTCGATATTGTACTTTTTGTTGATTGGTACAATTTCGTCACGAATGTCGTCATTCGGCGCGTGCAGCGAAATCGCCAGCGCGACGTCAATCATGTCACCTAATTTGTCGAGCGCAGGCACGACGCCGGAAGTCGACAGCGTGACGCGACGCTTGGACAGACCGAAGCCGAAATCATCAAGCATGATTTCCATGGCTGGCACAACGTTAGTCAGGTTGAGCAGCGGTTCCCCCATCCCCATCATCACCACGTTGGTGATTGGACGCTGACCGGTGATTTTCGCCGCGCCGACAATTTTCGCCGCACGCCAGACCTGACCAATAATTTCAGAAACGCGCAGGTTACGGTTAAAACCCTGCTGTGCGGTTGAACAGAATTTACATTCCAGCGCACAACCCACCTGCGAAGAGACGCACAGCGTGGCGCGATCATCTTCCGGGATATACACCGTTTCGACGCGCTGATCGCCCACGGCAATTGCCCATTTGATGGTGCCATCGGAGGAGCGCTGTTCTTCAACCACTTCCGGTGCGCGGATTTCCGCCACCTCTTTGAGCTTGTTGCGCAGCACTTTGTTGATGTCAGTCATCTCATCAAAGTTGTCGCTGCAATAGTGGTACATCCATTTCATCACCTGGTCAGCGCGAAACGGCTTCTCACCCATCTCTTTAAAGAATTCGCGCATCTGCTGACGGTTCAGATCCAGCAGGTTGATTTTGCCATTTTTCGCAGGAACCGCAGGGGTGATGATTTCGGAAGTGTTAACTAATTCAGACATAATTTTTTCCGGCCTCGTTGTTACACGTTATGGCCCATGGGAGGTTGAAAAGAAACGCCCCGGTAAGCTGTGCTCATCCGGGGCGTTGCATTGTACAAAGTCTGGCGCAAGGATGCCACGTTTGCACGCGGCATTTACCGAAAATTATTCCCGAAGGGATCAGCGAGTGCGAGCGCACACTTCGCCTTCACCGAAGAAATAGGCGATTTCGCGCTGGGCGGATTCCACTGAATCCGAACCGTGAGTCCCGTTTTCAGTGAAGCTGTCGGCGTAGTCGGCACGCAGCGTACCCGCCAGGGCGTTAGCCGGGTTGGTTGCACCCAGCAGATCGCGGTGACGCTGTACCGCGTTTTCGCCTTCCAGCACGGACACCACGATAGGACCAGAGGTCATGAACTCGACCAGACCGTCAAAGAACGGTTTGCCATCATGCTCAGCATAGAAACCGCGCGCCTGTTCAACGGTCAGGTGCAGCATTTTGGTACCGACGATTTTGAACCCTGCTGCTTCAAAGCGCGCAAAGATATTACCAATAACGTTTTTTGCCACCGCGTTTGGCTTGATGATGGAAAAAGTACGTTCAATAGCCATGATTACCTCTGAAAGATGTTCTGTTGTGTTTTACCTGGCGCGGATTATAAAGAGCATCCCGGCTATTGCATATGGATGAAGGTAACATTTTTTTAAAATAAGATGAGCATTAGCAA
The DNA here is from genome assembly GCF_013890155.1 of Citrobacter sp. RHB20-C16. Classification (NCBI taxonomy): domain Bacteria; kingdom Pseudomonadati; phylum Pseudomonadota; class Gammaproteobacteria; order Enterobacterales; family Enterobacteriaceae; genus Citrobacter; species Citrobacter sp. RHB20-C16. The sequence continues at coordinate 3,516,784 of NZ_CP057630.1, forward strand.
CAAAAAGTGTCAACCTGGTCTACTGCAACGTAAACCTCACCGTCGCAACCTGCCCGCTCTCATCCATCGCCAGTAGCTGATAGTCACCTTTTTCGCGCAGACGTAACGTGACACCGCGCCCACGTTCTTGTAGCGGTTCGCCATTAAGGAACCACCAGCGCTCTCCTGTGCCGCCGCTGCTCTGAAGCGTTACGCTCGCCTCTGTAGCCCCCGGTAAACGTCTGACGATTGCGCCATCACGCACGCCAGACAGCAACAGTGGTAATGCGGGATCCTGCCCGTGCGGCGGACACACCGTTGAGGATAACGGCAAGCGCGCACGGCGACGCTCAGCGGCGGGCAACCACGGTTCAAGCGGCAACGGCCAGACAATCAGCATTTGTTCTTGCGCCTGCGGACAATCTGCGGCAACGCGTCGGCCTGCCTTATCCAGCCAGATCGGGAAACGAATACCGCTCACCCCTTCCTGCTCCGGCAGCAACAGCGTGGGCGGCTGCACGTCTTCCAGCAGCCAGGTGGCCAGACGACGCCGACAATTGCTGTCACCAGGGGGAAGAGACTGCCCGCCAGGCCAGCACACAACGCCACGGGTGACCGACTGCGGGCGCGGATCTTCCGGCAGCGAGGCGCCACGGGCTAAGAGCAGGTTGTTTACCTGATTGAGCAGCGGGATTGCACTGGCATAACCGAACTGTCCGGCAACGGGCGTACCGTCCGGTCTGCCCGTCCAGATACCGATGACATAGCGAGCATTGAGGCCAATCGCCCACGCATCGCGATAGCCATAGCTGGTGCCCGTTTTCCATGCCAACGGGGCCACCCGGGGAAGCGCGCTATCCGGCAGCGGCTGCGCTTCATCGGCCAAAATACGCCGGATGATCCACGCCGCACCGGGCGACATCAGTCTGCGTTCGACAAGGGGATCGCCCGGCTGCAAACGCAATTTTCCCGCTTTGCCGTGGCGAGCAAAAGCGCTGTACGCCGCGACCATATCCTCAAGCCGCGCGCCTGCGCCCCCCAAAATAAGCGACAAATTAGGAGTCGCGCCCGCAGGCAAGTACAGCGGCAGTCCACTATTACGTAATTGTGCGGCAAAACGCTTCGGACCGTAGGCCTCAAGCACCTGTACCGCAGGTAAATTCAGCGAGCGCACCAGCGCTTCGCTCATACTGACAGGGCCATGAAAACCGCTGTCAAAATTACCTGGACGATAATCCCCACTACGGCGCGGTACATCCTGCAATAAAGACGCCGGGTGGATTAATCCATCATCCAGCGCCAGCCCATAGACAAAAGGCTTAAGCACGGAACCGGGCGATCGAATCGCCTTGACCATATCCACATGACCGAAACGCGTGGCATCATTCAGATCGACCGAACCGACCCAGCCACGCACGCTCATGTCAGTGTGATCGACGACGATCATCGCCAGCGAACTTCGCGCTGGCAGCCTGCCCTTCCAGTTTTGTGCCAGTTCTTCCAGCTGTCGTTGCAGCCCGGCATCCAGGGTGGTGACAATTTTGTCGCCTTGATTTTTACCCAACATCATCCGCGAGAACAGCGGTGCCAGTTGCGGCATCTGGCGAGGCGTCAGCCAGACCGGCTCTTCACGTGATTCCTCCACCTGGTGCGGCGACCAAATCCCCTGCATTGCCATCCGCTCAAGCACTTTGTTGCGCGCAGCTTCTGCCCGATCCGGCCAGCGATCAGGGCGCAGTCGACTCGGTGCCTGCGGTAATACCGCCAGTAACGCAGCTTCAGAGTAACTGAGCTGTGACGGAGGTTTTCCGAGATAGGCCCAACTGGCCGCGCCAATTCCCTGCAACGTGCCGCCAAACGGCGCACGATTGAGGTACAGCGTCAGGATGTCGCGTTTTGAGAGATGCCATTCGAGCTGCAGAGCGCGCCAGAGCTGGCGAAACTTACCGCCTAAAGTGCGGGGATGTGGATCGAGTAATCGCGCTACCTGCATGGTCAGCGTACTGCCGCCAGAAATCACTCGTCCGGAGGAGAGATCCTGCCAGGCGGCACGAAGTATGGAGAGAGGGTTTACCCCCGGATGTTTCCAGAACCAGCGGTCTTCGTAGTTAATGAGCGCCTCAAGATAACGCGGAGAGACCTCTTCAGGCGTTACCGGATAGCGCCAGATGCCATCCGCGTCAGCAAACCGCCACAGCGGCGTTCCGTCATGGGCCACGACCACCCGCGCCGGATTGACCTCACGTAAAGGCAGCGGCCAGATTTTATCTGCCACCCAGACGGCGCAAACGAGTAAAACAGACGCGGCGGTCAGCCAAAGCCAACCGCCGCGTTTGCCGGTTAATCGCCCCATTTACGGCTTAACAATCAGAATGTCCCCGGCTACACCGGTCGCCCGCCATTGTGGAACATACATCGATTCTACCATGGGCATCGGCACCTGATAGGTTCCCGGCGTCACCGCTCGCGCCAGATAGACCAGCGTCACCGGCTGTCCACTATTCACGGCCACGGCGGCAACAAAGCGGTCATCCCGAAACTCAACGTGCTGAATATCTGCCTGCTGCATTTGATTGAGCAGGTTTTGCACCTCGCTGCCGCTGTCCTGCAAGCTGGCGCTACCGTTTGCCAGATTCTGGTTTTCCAGTTCCAGCCCGGCTGGCAGCAGATCCACCACCAACGCATCCGGTACATCCTGACTGGCTTTCACTTCCAGCCAGACCAGAACAAGTTCACCACTACGCAGGGAATCCAGCGATTTGCTCTGCCCGTCACTGCCCAGAATATGACGCTCAATCTGCAGCACATTGCTGGCAGGTGCCGGAGCCGATTGTGGATAGCCGCTCACGTCCAGGCGCAACCACATCGGTTGAGCACCGTTATTCGTCACCTGCAACGCCGCAAGTTGATCGGCATCCAGATTACGGGTTTGTGCTTTATCGCCCGTCAGCGGTTGCTCCGCAAGAGAAGTCTGCGCCTGCCAGGTACCGGGTAGATCCTGCAGCGAACGGGCTGCCAGGAACAGCGCATTATTCTCTTGCGTTGACAGCCAGCGCTGACTAAACGCTTGTTCAGAGAGCGTGTTCAGCAGCGAGTTCTGGACGTCCGGCTTAAGGTTATTCTCTTCCAGCAGCGCCAGCATCAGGGCGTTATCGCGAAGCGGACTACCGTAATCAGCCAGCCACTGACGTTCATCGTGACGCGGGGTGGAGAGCGCCAGCGCAACCGCATCGTCACTCCGTTTCGCGTCCCCCATCGTTTTCAACGCTATACCTAATTGCAGCAGCGGTAAGCCGGATGCCGCCTGACTGCGCCGTTCCCAGATCTCGCGCAGCGCGCCAAGTGGGGCTTTTTGCTGCCGCGCCAGGACCAGCGCGGCATAAGCCTGCACGGCAAATTTGCTTGCCTGCGTATCGCTGGAGTAGCGAATCGACATCATTCCCGGATCCTGCAGGTATCGCAGCAGGCGCGCATTGCCCTGATTGATCCCCGCCGCTGGAACGCTATAGCCCTGCTCACCCGCCCGAACCAGGAAATCCATCGCATAGGCGGTCAGCCAGTACTCTTCCGGACCATTTTTGTCCCACAGCGCGAAACCACCGTTATCACGCTGCATTTGTAACAGGCGGGCAATCCCGGTTTCGATTGCCGCACGACGCTTCTCGTCGGTATCACCCGTGATGCCCAGCGCTTGTAGCTGCGCGGCATTGGTATAAAGCGACGGGAACAGGCCACTGGTGGTTTGTTCCAGACAGCCGTATGGATACGCCTTCAGTTCACGAATATAGCGCGCCAGATTTAACGGCGGTTTACCACTGAGCAACAGTTGGCCCTGTACCGTCACCGGCGAGAAGTTCATCACCCCTTCTTCAGGAAGGGTCCAGCTTTCCCCCGGTTGCAGCATCACGCCGTTATTGACTGTTTGCGCCGGGAATGCCGGACGTACGCCAATTTTCCACTGCTTTTGCTGCGGTCCGATGTCTTCTCCCGGCACGTTCAATCCACTTAACGTCGCCTGCAGCTCACCATCACCAAATCCTTCTTTTGCACGAACAGGAACAAACAAGGTCGTGCGCACGCCCGGCTCCAGATTGACCTGCGCAGGCTGGTCGCTGACCAGTTCGATCAGTCCGCTGGCGGCCAGCGTCACGTTCAGTGACTGTGGTCGATCGGTAAGGTTGGTCACGTCCAGCACCAGTCGCGAGGTATCGCCACCGGCCATAAAGCGCGGCATATTCAGCTCAGCAATGACCGGGGCGGCGACAATAGTTTTGCTTTCATTGCTGCCAAAGTCATCCGCCGTCCACGCCTGCGCCATCACGCGCAGCTCGCCGTTAAAATCGCCAATCGGTAGCGTCACACTGCCTTCACTCTGCTCATTGAGCGTGACCGGTTGCGCCTGCTGCGCCACGATATTTACATGGTTGACCGGCGGTTTACCGCCGCGCTTCAGTTCATCGCCATCACCGCCAAAGCGCAGTGCGGCCAGACGCCCCTGGGCCTCAATCACCTGACCATAAATGTCATAAATATCCGCGCCGTAGCGTTTTTGTCCAAAGAAGGCCTGCCACGGATCCGGCGTAACGTAATCGGTAATGTTCAACACGCCGCTATCCACTGCCGACACCAGGACGTTAACCTGTTTTGGCGTCTCGCCGTTTTTACTGCTGGCCTTGATCTTCACGGTCAACGGCTGGTTCGGACGCATTTTAGCCGGGCTTTCCAGCGCCAGCTCCAGACGTCGGTTTTCGTCTCCCAGCGGTAAATGCAGCAAGCCTACGGCACGTTTCGGCGTTGCAGAACGAGATTTATCTCCCGGACGCACCACCAGCGTGCTCAGGTAGAGATCGTGGCGATTCCATGATTTATCGACCGGAATGGAGAGCTCCAGCCCCTGTGCCGGGACATCAATTTCCTGCCACCACAGCGGACCTTCACTGGATTCTACCATCGCATAGCCTTTCCCCGCCGCCGGTGCTGCAATATGTAGCTTCATGGTGTCGCCCGGACGATAGGCCGGTTTGTCCAGCTTCAATGTCACGCGATCCGGCCGAGCCGCCCCGCTGCCATCACTGTTATCCTGCCAACTGTAACCTGCCCAGAAACGGACGCTACTGATCGCATCGTTTGGCGCTTTCACTTCCAGTCGGTAGGCACCCCATTCGACCGGGAATGTCACTTTGCCGGTTTCATCGGCTTTCAGATCCAGCGTCTGCTCACCTTCCACCAGATCTTTTTGATCAAAGCGCGACTGCCAGCCTTCGCTTTCCAGCCAGTCCCAGTAATAGTCGCGACGCTCACGAATCAAACGCACCTGTAAGCCGGAGACCGCTTTCTTCTCTCCCTGGGCATCGACATAGACAATGTCAAAAGCGGCGTTGCTGTCTTCATCAACAATCGGCTGATTCACCGTAGTATCGGTGCGGTAGTCATATACCGCTTTAACGGCAAATTGCGGGCGGATACCCGGTAATGTGTCTGCCGGCCAGATCGCCTGCTCAGCGCGACGCGTAACAGGACGACCACCGGACTCCAGCAGGCTGGCCTGCAAGATCACCTGCAACGGTGAGTGGGTCTCACGCCACTCGCTATTGGTGCTGATGTCACCACGCCCGGTTTCATCCAGCGTCAGTTGGACTTCATCGAGACTGCGCGACAGGTTCTCCTCGGCAATATTGCCAAACTGGAAGCCGGGCAGTGACGGCACGGCATCACGCAGTGGGCGCAGGTACAGCTGCCCTTGCAGCGCATTGCCATTCGCCGGGGCGCCGTAGAGGTAGTAGCCCACCACCGAGAACGTCACCTTATCAGACGGCGACAAAGGCGTTTCCTGGCTGGTGAGATTCAACGCCATTCGCTCCGGCATGAAATCTTCAACGTGGAAATCCCACATCTGGCTTTGGTTATCGCCCGTGTTGGCGCGAATGTGCCACATTCCGGTTGGCGCACCGCTGTCCAGCGGATAAGTAAAGTGATACAACCCGTTATCCGGTTGACTGACGACAGTACGAATCACCTGGCCGTCCGGTTTAACGACCTCCAGTTTCACTGGCTGATCGGGCAGCGTCTTGCCGTCGCTGTCACGCAGCAGACCGTTGAGGATCACCGTCTCGCCAGGACGGTAGAGATCGCGCGGGCCAAACATAAAGAACTGTTTGCTGTAGCCGGGATCCCCCGCGATGTCGAACTCTGCTAAATCCAGCGCCGGGAGTTTCAGATCCAGCAGCGTGGTTTGCCCCTCTTTACGCGCCAGCAACAGCGCGGCATTCTGGTGATTTTCAAGCTGTACATGGCCTTTCGCATCGCTGGTCGCTTTCGCCAGGGTCTGTCCTTTTTCATCCAGCAAAGCGACATCTACCCCCTGCTGCGCGGCACCATTCTCCAGACTTTGCGTAAACACATCGAGCCGGTTCTGATAGCGATGTGCCGATACGCCGACGTCGCTGAGCGTGAACAACGTTGCGGCGTTGCTGTACTCGTACTGCCCGGCTTTGGTCATCACCGCGACGTAGACACCCGCCTGCTGCAACGGCTTAATCTCGCTCAGCGGCAGAAGAAGTTTTTCGCGGGTGTTACGCGCAGGATTGAGATCAAAGCGACCGGTATAGACCAAATCCGCCATTTTCAGCAGATTGTCGGACTCCCAGTTGGACATCGAATTCCGGTACTCCCACTGACTGACAAAGGCCGCCAGCGATTCAGGTTTCACGCGGAAAAAGTTAACGTCTACGTTGTTCACGTTGAGCGCCATCACGGGCAGCCCTTCCACCACTTTCCCCGGCAGCAGTGAACCACGGCTGGCAAAACCCACGCTGGGTTGAATATCACGCGTGGTGAGGCTTTTCTCATAGTTGATTTCGAAGGTCGCGTTGTTCAGCGCCCTGAGATCGCGCTCAATGGTCACCAGCAGGTCACGATTCGGTTCCAGGTGGCGTAAACGCAGCTCTTTCAGATTCGGCGACAGTTCCCATGCGCCATCGACTTTGCCGCTTTTTTTATCCACCACGTGGACGAGACGGGCAAAATCCTGTTCAGGATCTAACGGGATGGAAAAGGTCAACACCAGCGTCGATGCACCGTCCAGTTGCACCTCTGAGACATCCAGCAGCGTCAGCGCTTTGCCCTCGCTTTCTCGGGCCAGTTTCTGCAACTGCGCGGTATCTTTTTCTGCTTTCTTTTCCGCCGCGGGTTGTGCGGCGGGAGCGTCGTTTTTTGCCGCTATCGGAGCTTTATCGTTGTTGTCGCACCCAGCCAGCGCCAGCATGAGCATGCAGGCGACTACGCGTATGTGTTTCATTTTTCATCCCTGGCCTGTATGGCCCGTTAGCAACGTAGAATCGTTATTATGCGTGAGATTTCACTTTGTGTAAGTCTCTTTCCCCTCCCATCTTGTCTGAATTTAATTAAGAAATGTGGGATCACCGGACAAATCAGCCTCTTTTACTTGTCCCCTGTCGGCAAAGGCCTGACAATTTACCGGACACCTGATAAACATGGAGATCCCCATGACTACCGCCTTTTTTGTCGCCGCCGACTGGCTTGCCGAGCATATTGACGATCCGCAGATTCAAATTATCGACGCCCGCATGGCGCCGCCAGGACAGGAAGACCGCGACGTTGCGCAAGAGTATCGCTCGGGACATATCCCGGGTGCGGTGTTTTTCGATATCGAAGCGCTCTCCGACCACACTTCACCTCTGCCGCATATGATGCCACGCCCGGAAAGCTTCGCCGTGGCGATGCGTGAACTGGGGGTACATCAGGATAAACATCTGATCGTGTATGACGAGGGTAATCTGTTCTCCGCCCCGCGCGCGTGGTGGATGCTGCGCACCTTTGGCGTGGAGAACGTGTCCATTCTGGGTGGTGGTCTGGCGGGCTGGCAACGTGATGAGTTGCCGCTACAGGAAGGTAACGTCGAACTCCCGGAAGGTGAGTTTGATGCAGCGTTTACCTCTGAAGCCGTCGTGCGCGTCACCGACGTCCTGCTCGCCAGCCATGAGAAAAGCGCACAGATTGTCGATGCCCGCCCGGCAGCACGTTTTAATGCTGAAGTCGACGAGCCGCGTCCAGGTCTCAGACGCGGTCATATACCCGGCGCCTTAAACGTGCCGTGGACAGAACTGGTTCAGGAAGGCGAATTGAAAACAACCGACGAACTGGATGCCATCTTCTTTCGCCACGGCGTCAGTTTTGATCGTCCGATTATCGCCAGTTGTGGTTCTGGCGTGACGGCAGCCATCGTCGTGCTGGCGCTTGCGACGCTGGACGTGCCAGACGTCACGTTGTACGACGGCGCGTGGAGTGAATGGGGATCGCGTACCGATTTACCGGTAGAACCGGCTGACGCTGAATAAATTCTGATTTCTTAGTCAGCTTCGCCCACAAAAAAACCGCTCAAACATTTGAGCGGTTTTTTTGTGCTGGTCCGGTTCGCGGCCTTTCCAGCTGGCTGTGTTGCCATAGCAATGCAGGCATGCCGTAGTGGGGTAATACTCTCTTTTAAGGAAGATAATGTCAAGTTAGTTAGCCAGGAAACTATTAGGAAGTTGATGTATCATTCTTCCCGGCCCTTTTCGCCGCCTCGCAAGCGGGCACTGGCTTCAGAAAAGGATGTCCCTTGGCCGTTAGCGCAGGCATGTCGTAGTGCTTGCTGTCACGGCATTATCGCCAGTGGTGCTGTCGTGAAGCGGTCTTTGCATGGACCGCACAATGAAGATACGGTACGTCTGTATCGTGCTTCTTGTTTCTGGTGTGTTGTGCCTTCACGCAGACCAGAGTTACCCCAGTAATTCTGTTCTCGTAAAGACCAGCGACCAGGGCAGGTAAACGAGGATGCCGCCTTTCGGGGCGGCTTTCCTTCACTTAAATAATTCGGTTCTGTTTGAAATCACGCAGGAACCCGCCCCAGCGGCGTTCGTAGAACGGCGCGATGTGTTCGGTGATAAAGTGGCTGATCCCTTTCTCCCCTTTTTTCACCTGACAGATATCGATCGGTTCATCGCCCGGTAGCGTATCAGTTGCCACACTGCCCGCAGCCTGAATAATCTCCTCAATATCGCCATCGGCCTCAATACCAATCAGCAGATTTGCCTCAGCGTCCGCGCGCTCTTTAATTGAGCAGAGAAACGCACGCTTCACCGGCTTGATGGTCTTAAACAGCGTCGTGAGCGAATCGATCATCTGTGCTGGTGGTTCAGCCACTTCGGAGAGAATCAGCGATTCCCCACCTTCCAGCACTTCCTGCGTGCTCAGTGGATTGCCCTCTTCCCCCATCAGCAGGCTGATTTCGCGAGGCATAAACTCTTTACCAGTCGGCAATTTGGCGTTGAGGAACAGCGTTTCGCCGAGCGTCATTTCAAACAGCGTCCGTACTGGCATCACCACAAACGCCTGCTCATCTTCGACGGCCTGCTGCAACGCTTCCAGCGAGGTGAAAAAGGGGATAACGGTGGTGCCATCTTCTTTTTCCCAATGCTGAAGATCGAGCGCGCTGTCTTCGACAATCGCTTCGCCGTCTGCCGCAGTACCAGGTACCCAGACAGTGGATTCCAACAGGGTGCGGAAAAATGCCGGACGGTGTGCGGGTTCAGTCGCCGCCTGCTCCAGCAGGGTTTCTAATTCATTTTTTGTTTCAGACATAGAGATCACAAATAATATATGGATTGTAGGCCTGATAAGACGTATGACGTCGCCATCAGGCAAAATGCCGGGGAGCGCCTCGCTTACCCGGCCTACAAAAATACCCTTCAGGCAGTCAGTAGATTCGCGATTGTACGCACGCCCAAACCGGTCGCCCCGGCAGACCACTGCTCAACCGGCGCTTTGCGATAGGTTGCCGAACAGTCGATATGCAGCCAGCCCTGCTGGTAGTTTTCCACAAAGTGCGACAGGAATCCTGCGGCTGTGCTCGCCCCTGCCGGATACGCCGCGCTGCCGGTATTGTTCAACTCGGCAAAATTAGACGGCAACTGGTTGCGGTGGAATTCCGCCAGCGGCAGACGCCAGAACGCCTCGTTTTCTTCGGCTGCGCTTGCCAGCAGACGGTTCGCCAGTTGGTCATCGAAGCTGAACAGCGCGTGGTAGTCGTTACCCAGCGCGGTTTTCGCGGCTCCGGTCAGCGTCGCAGCATCAATGATCAGCTCTGGCTTCTGCGCGCTGGCGTCAATCAGGCCATCCGCCAGCACCAGACGCCCTTCCGCGTCGGTATTCATCACTTCGACGTTTTTACCGTTGCGATAGTGGATGATATCGCCCAGCTTGAACGCGTTACCGCTGATCAGGTTATCCGCACAGCACAGGTACAGTTTCACGCGTTTGTTCAGACCGCGCGTGATCGCAAACGCCAGCGCGCCGGTTACCGTTGCGGCACCGCCCATGTCGGACTTCATGGAGTCCATAAAGGCACTCTGCTTGATGCTGTAACCGCCGGAATCAAAGGTGATCCCTTTCCCGACCAGGCAAGCAAAAACTGGGGCTTCTTTATCTCCTGTCGGGTTGTAGTCGAGCGCCAGCAGGACCGGAGGACGTTCAGAGCCGCGCCCCACAGTATGCAGCCCCATATAGTTCTGCTCACGCAGATCTTCGCCTTTGGTAATACGGTAAGAGACGTGATCGCACGCCACGCTGCACAGCAGGTCAACGGCACGCTGCGCCAGTTGCTCTGGCCCCAGCTCTTCCGCCGGTGCGTTAATGGTGTCACGCACCCAGTCAATGATGGTCAGACGGTTATCCAGCTCCTGACGCTGTACGTCGTCCAGCTCTGGCCATTCCACTTTTCGGCTGCCTTTCGGCCCTTTGTAGCCCTGCCAGAATGACCAGCAGCGGTCTGCATTCCAGCCCTCGCCTGCCAGTTGCACATGCTTGATGCCAAGGCCGTCGATTTTACGTGCCGCGCGCTGAATAAGACCCAGGTCATCTTTCCCATTAAGGTGCAGGGCAATACCATCGTTATTGATACTGTATGTGGCTTTTTCACCCCAGCGTGCGTCAGCAGGTTGTGTGGAAAGCGTAATTTTCATGGCTTCTGTCATGTTATTTATCCTTATTAGCAAACGGGCCGCCTCATGGCAGCCCGTTATGTGACTTACTCTGCTTCATCTAACCAGACTAGCAGAATCGCCTCCAGAATTTTTTCATTGGATGCGTCAGGGTCGTCATCAAATTCCTCAAGATCGCAGATCCACTGATGAAGATCGGTGAAACGAACGGTCTTTGGATCGAGATCGGGGAACGCATCGTACAGCGCTTCACCGATTTCGCGGCTATCGGTCCACTTCAGTCCCATACTACCCTCTGTTAATGCTCACGAGCATGATTGATTGTGTAACGTGGGATTTCGACTACCAAATCATCCCCGGTTACGCGAGCCTGACAGCTTAAACGGCTCTCCGGCTCCAGTCCCCAGGCTTTATCCAGCATGTCGTCTTCTTCTTCCGTGCTTTCCGGCAGGGAGTCAAAACCTTCACGCACAATGCAGTGGCAGGTCGTACAGGCACAGGATTTTTCGCAGGCGTGCTCAATCTCGATACCGTTGCGCAGCGCAACGTCAAGAATGGTTTCACCGGTCTTAGCTTCCAGAACTGCGCCATCCGGACAGAGATCCTGATGAGGCAAAATAACAATCTTTGGCATATTAAACCTCGTCCACGGAATGGCCTTTCAGCGCGCTACGGACCGACTGATCCATACGGCGAGCGGCAAATTCCTGGGTTTGTTTGTCTACGTTTTTAATGGCTTGTTCGATAGCGTCAACATCATCGCCCAGCGCCACTTCGCTCAGGTGCGCGGCGGCATCGTCGATCAATTGACGTTCTGCGGCGCTTAGCAGCGCGGCATCAGCGGTCAGCGCGCCGGTTAAACTCTCCAGCACGCGCGCCGCTTCGACTTTCTGCTCTGCCAGCATACGGGCTTTTACGTCCTGCTCGGCAAAGCTCATCGAATCCTGAATCATTGAGGCAATTTCGCTGTCGGTCAGACCGTAGGACGGTTTCACCTGAATAGAAGCCTCAACGCCGGTGGATTTTTCCATCGCAGTGACGCTCAGCAGACCGTCAGCATCCACCTGGAAGGTCACGCGAATATGCGCGCCGCCTGCCGGGAGCGCCGGAATACCACGCAGGGCAAAGCGCGCCAGCGAACGGCAGTCCTGCACCAGTTCACGTTCACCCTGCATGACGTGGATAGACATCGCGGTCTGGCCGTCTTTGAAGGTAGTAAAGTCCTGCGCGCGCGCCACCGGAATCGTAGTGTTACGCGGAATCACCTTCTCCACCAGGCCGCCCATCGTTTCCAGTCCCAGCGACAGCGGGATCACGTCGAGCAGCAGCATTTCACTGTCCGGTTTATTACCAACCAGAATATCCGCCTGGATTGCCGCGCCAATCGCCACCACTTTATCCGGGTCGATTGACGTCAGCGGCGGGCGACCGAAGAATTCGCCCACACGTTCACGCACCAGCGGTACGCGCGTGGAACCGCCAACCATCACCACTTCCAGCACCTCTTGCGCCTCAACGCCGGCATCTTTCAGGGCACGACGACAGGCCAGCAGCGTACGCTTAACCAGCGCGGAAATGAGTTCATTAAACTGTTCGCGGGTAATCTCGCCCTGCCAGCCCGCCACGTTAATCGTGACTGACTCGGTATCGCTGAGCGCGATTTTCGCCGCGATGGCGGCATCCAGCAGTTCGCGCTGCACGCGGTTATCGCTGCGATCGGCAATTCCCGCCTGTTCACGGATGTAATCCGCCAGCAGGTGGTCGAAGTCATCGCCGCCAAGCGCGGAATCCCCGCCTGTCGCCAACACTTCGAACACCCCGCGACTCAGGCGCAGAATAGAAATATCAAACGTTCCGCCACCGAGGTCATACACTGCAATGACGCCCTCTTTGCCGGAATCCAGACCGTAGGCAATCGCCGCAGCGGTCGGTTCATTGAGCAGGCGCAGCACATGGAGGCCCGCCAGGCGTGCGGCATCTTTGGTCCCCTGACGCTGTGCATCGTCAAAGTACGCCGGTACGGTAATCACCACGCCATCCAAATCGCCGGAAAGCGACTCAGAGGCTCTCGCCGCCAACGCTTTCAGGATATCGGCTGAAACACGGACCGGATTTAGCAAACCCGCCGCCGTTTCAATCATAGGCAAGCCATTTTCACTTGCCTGGAAACGGTATGGCAGATGCGGGTAGCGAGTCTGAATATCCGCCAGTGAACGTCCCATCATGCGTTTCACTGAACTGATAGTATTGGCAGTATCCAGCGCGGCATTAGCGCGCGCATCATAGCCGACCGTGTGGCCCTGCGGCTGATAGTGAACGACGGACGGCAGCAGATGACGACCGTCGTGATCGGCCAGCGTTTCCGCCTGACCGCTACGCACGGTTGCGACCAGAGAGTTGGTGGTCCCGAGATCGATACCCGCAGCCAGACGACGCTGGTGTGGCGCTGCGCTCAGACCAGGCTCACTAATTTGTAATAAGGCCATAATTGCTTCCGAAGTTTAAAAATCGAGCAGTTTTTCTTCGAGTTGTTCTGCACTGCTTCGCAGTTTATCGAGAAAACGCAGTTTACGCACGGTATCGGCCGCGGCGTCCCACGTCTCGCTATCCAGTTGTTCCACCATCAACTGATGGCGGCTATCAAACATCTTTTTCACGCGCTGAATAAACTGTTCCAGCCGCGCCTCGTCTTTCGTCTGTTCGATCTCATCGAGTTCTTCACGCAGTTCCAGTTGTTCCATCAGGAACGCGGTATCGCGCACCGTGTGCTGCTCGTTGCTGAGATCAAAACCGTGTAGCGACAGCAGATATTCTGCGCGCATCAGGGGATGGCGCAGCGTTTGCCAGGCCTGGTTGATAGTGGCAGATTGCTGGACGGCAGCAAGCTGTTCCGCCTGGGTACCGCTGGCAAATTTATCAGGGTGATACTGGCGTTGCAGATCCTGAAAACGAAGGCTCAGCGCCTGAATATCGAGCGGATAACGGGCCGGTAAGCCAAAGAGGGTGAAGTAGTCCATAACATTCTCAGGGGTAGCCTGTTAGAACAAACCCCACACGTAGCAAGGCCACGGCGGGGTTTTCGGATGACGCGCGTTACACGTGGAAGCTTTCGCCGCAACCACACTCGTCTTTCACGTTCGGGTTTGTGAACTTGAACCCTTCGTTCAGACCTTCTTTCACGAAGTCTAACTGCGTTCCGTCCAGAAATTGCAGGCTTTTCCCGTCGACCACAACCTTAACGCCTTTGTCTTCAAACACGGTGTCTTCTGCCGCCGGTTCATCAACAAATTCCAGTACATACGCCATACCTGAGCAGCCGGAGGTTCTCACGCCCAGACGCAGGCCAAACCCTTTACCACGGTTCGCCAGGAAGGTATTTACTCGCGCTGCTGCACTGTCGCTAAGTGTAATCGACATAATAAAACCTCAACTCTTCTTATTTTGCTTCACGTTTGCTTTTGTAGTCCGCAATGGCGGCTTTGATCGCGTCTTCTGCCAGAATAGAACAGTGAATTTTCACTGGCGGCAGCTCAAGCTCATCGGCAATATCGGTATTTTTGATCGCCTGTGCTTCGTCCAGTGATTTCCCTTTCACCCATTCGGTAACCAGGGAGCTGGAGGCGATAGCGGAACCGCAGCCGTAAGTTTTGAAACGCGCGTCTTCAATGATACCTTCATTGTTAACTTTGATCTGCAACTTCATCACGTCGCCACAGGCTGGTGCACCCACCATGCCGCTACCCACGTTCTCGTCGCTGTTGTCAAAAGAGCCCACGTTACGTGGATTCTCGTAATGATCGATTACTTTTTCGCTGTAAGCCATGATGAATTCTCCTTATCGGTACCGATTAATGATGTGACCATTCGATGCTGTTCAGATCCACGCCCTGCTTGTGCATTTCCCACAGCGGAGAAAGGTCACGCAGACGGCCGATAGATTTACGAACCAGTTCGATGGTGTAATCAATCTCTTCTTCGGTAGTAAAACGACCTAAAGAGAAACGAATAGAGCTATGTGCCAGCTCGTCGGTCATTCCCAGTGCGCGCAGCACGTAGGAAGGCTCGAGGCTCGCAGAGGTACAGGCAGAACCGGAAGAGACCGCGAGGTCTTTCAGCGCCATGATCAGCGACTCGCCTTCAACGTAGTTAAAGCTGACGTTGAGGATGTTTGGTGCGCCCTGCTCAAGGTCACCGTTCAGGTAGACTTCTTCCATATCTTTCACGCCGTTCCACAGACGGTTACGCAGACCGCGCAGACGCGCCATCTCGGTTTCCATCTCTTCTTTCGCGATGCGATAGGCTTCGCCCATACCGACGATCTGGTGGACAGGCAGCGTACCGGAACGCATGCCACGCTCGTGACCGCCGCCGTGCATCTGTGCCTCAATGCGAATACGCGGTTTACGACGAACGTACAGCGCGCCGATCCCTTTCGGGCCATAAATTTTGTGACCGGAGAAGGACATCAGGTCAACTTTCAACTGGCTCAGATCGATAGGCAGTTTGCCCACGCTCTGGGTGGCGTCAACATGATAGATGATGCCGCGAGCACGGCACATTTCGCCGATAGTCGCGATATCCTGTACCACGCCGATTTCGTTATTCACGTGCATGATGGAAACCAGGATGGTGTCGTCACGCATCGCCGCTTCCAGTTCTTTGAGATCGATAATCCCGTTGCTCTGCGGCGCCAGGTAGGTCACTTCAAACCCTTCACGCTCCAACTGACGGCAGGTATCCAGTACCGCTTTGTGCTCGGTTTTACTGGTGATAATGTGCTTGCCTTTTTTCTGATAAAAGTTGGCTGCACCTTTGATCGCCAGGTTGTCGGATTCAGTCGCACCGGAAGTAAAGACGATTTCACGCGGATCGGCACCCACCAGATCGGCAATCTGATTACGGGCGATATCAACCGCCTCTTCAGCCTGCCAGCCGAAACGGTGTGAACGGGAGGCCGGGTTACCAAAGGTTCCGTCCAGTGTCAGGAACTGCATCATTTTCTCGGCAACACGCGGGTCCACCGGCGTGGTTGCGGAGTAGTCGAGATAAATCGGTAATTTCATTGCTCTATAAACTCCGTACATCGCTTCAATGCAAGGAG
This sequence comes from Citrobacter sp. RHB20-C16, assembly GCF_013890155.1. NCBI lineage: Bacteria > Pseudomonadati > Pseudomonadota > Gammaproteobacteria > Enterobacterales > Enterobacteriaceae > Citrobacter > Citrobacter sp. RHB20-C16. Next base: position 3,532,864 of record NZ_CP057630.1, read on the forward strand.
TCAGGCAACCGGCTGGATGTACGACCGTGTTAACGGAGCGCAAACGCTCCGGCCTGACTCGAAAATCTTCTTATCGTTAACCTAACTGTTTCGCGTTTAGCAAGGCGGTAAACATGCGAATCCCCGAGAGCTTACAAAAGTAAGCGGGGTGAACATGTGCAGCCAACGCAGATGCAACCCGAAACAGGACGGTTAAATTAAGCGCGTAACTTAACGTCAATCGCGTCTTGTGCACGATTTGTGCGTGGAGCGTCGTGGCTGTGCTGGCGACCAGACACATCCAGGACTTCCTGGTTATTCACCAGTTCACCTAACGTAATGTTGTTGAGGAAACCGGTCAGACGGTCGCTCAGATCGCGCCACAGCGCGTGGGTCAGGCATTTATCGCCGCCCTGACAACCGCCTTTGCCCTGACAACGTGTCGCATCTACCGACTCGTCAACAGCGCTAATCACTTCACCGACTGCAATACTGCCGGCATCTTTACCCAGCAGATAACCACCGCCTGGCCCACGTACGCTGGACACCAGACCATTTTTACGCAAACGGGAGAACAGCTGTTCCAGATAAGAAAGGGAAATTCCCTGACGTTCAGAAATATCAGCCAACGGTACCGGGCCCGCTTCGGAGTTGAGCGCAACGTCCAACATTGCGGTCACGGCATAACGCCCTTTAGATGTCAGTCTCATGTCTTACTTAGCCTCAAACTCGCCCCTGCCCGGGGTTTTTTATTGTAAAATGGGGGTATTGCATAGCAGGGCCAAGTCTGACATTCCCGACTAAATCAGTCAACTATTTACTTGACTGTTTTAGTCAGGTATTTAACCTTCAGTGCCATTTTGCTTTGCCGGATGGCTTGCACTTACTTGTCTTTATTCTGCTGCTCAATAGAAGCAAGCATTCCACGCAGAATATTCAGCTCCTGGCTCTCCGGACGCGCACGCGTAAACAGACGGCGCAACTTGTTCATCACTTGTCCCGGATGGTTTTCACGGATAAACCCCGTTGACAGCAACGTCTGCTCAAGGTGACCGTAAAACCGCTCCAGATCGTCTACCAGCGGGTACGGTGCTTCTTCATGCACGACCGCATCAGGATTTTGCTGCGTCGCCAGCCAGGCCATGCGCACTTCATACGCGATGACCTGTACCGCCATTGCCAGGTTCAGCGAACTGTATTCCGGGTTCGCCGCAATCGCGACATGGTAATGGCATTTTTGCAGCTCGTCATTGGTCAGCCCAACGCGTTCACGACCAAACACCAGCGCCACGGGGGTATTTGCCGCTTCCGCTACGCTTTTTAAACCGCATTCGCGCGGGTCAAGCATCGGCCACGGCAGCGTACGCGAACGTGCGCTGGTCCCGACCACCAGGCTACATCCGGCCAGCGCTTCATCGAGGGTATCGACGATCTGCGCGTTGCCGATCACATCACTGGCCCCTGCCGCCAGGGCGATAGCCTGGGAATCAGGTTTCACGAGCGGGTTCACCAGCCACAGGTTGGTTAACCCCATTGTTTTCATGGCGCGGGCAACAGAGCCCATATTGCCGGTGTGAGACGTTTCCACCAGCACGATTCGAATATTTTGCAGCATTGTCTTTCTTCAGCTAAAGATTATTCAGCCATATTATCATAAATCGAAGACATATTCCGATCTCGCTGCTATACTCTGCGCCGTTTTCCCGTTCTTTAACATCCAGTGAGAGAGACCGATGCATCCGATGCTGACCATCGCCGTGCGCGCAGCGCGCAAGGCGGGTAATGTAATTGCCAAACACTACGAAACGCCTGACTCAGTAGAAACCAGCCAGAAAGGCAGCAATGATTTCGTGACCAACGTCGATAAAGCCGCTGAAGCGATTATTATCGAAACGATCCGCAAATCTTACCCGCAGCACACCATCATCACCGAAGAAAGCGGTGAACATGAAGGTACCGATCAGGATGTTCAATGGGTTATCGATCCACTGGATGGCACCACCAACTTCGTAAAACGTCTGCCGCACTTCGCGGTTTCCATCGCCGTACGTATTAAAGGCCGCACTGAAGTCGCCGTGGTTTACGATCCGATGCGTAATGAACTGTTCACCGCAACTCGCGGTCAGGGCGCACAGCTGAATGGTTACCGTCTGCGCGGCAGCAATGCGCGTGACCTGGACGGCACTATTATCGCGACCGGCTTCCCGTTCAAAGCCAAACAGCACGCCACCTCTTACATGAATATCCTCGGCAAAATGTTTACCGAGTGTGCTGACTTCCGTCGCACCGGTTCTGCTGCGCTGGATCTGGCCTATGTTGCCGCTGCGCGCGTTGACGGTTATTTCGAAATTGGTCTGCGTCCGTGGGATTTCGCCGCGGGTGAACTGATCGCCCGTGAAGCTGGCGCCCTGGTCTGCGACTTTACCGGTGGTCACAACTACATGACGACCGGCAACATCGTGGCGGGTAACCCGCGCGTGGTTAAAGCGATGCTGGCGAATATGCGTGACGAACTGAGCGACGCGCTGAAGCGTTAATCTCAGTACTGCCCGGTGGCGCTAACGCTTACCGGGCCTACACGAACAGTAGGCCAAATAAGCGCTAACGCCATCCGGCAAAATCAAAACGGTCTTAATCCCCTTCCCATTGGCACCGCACTCACCCACATCACTCCTGCTGCCACCACTAATATTGCGCCACCGGCTAACGCCAGCGTTAACCAACCGACCTGCCGCCATAGTACCGGTGCATGATTGCTGCTCAACCTGACTGCCAGCGTACGAAAACTGTGCACCAGCAGCGCCAGAGAGGTAATCGTCAGCGACGTTCCCGCCGCCATTGCCAGCGCCGAAACTATTCCCCAGCCAAAGACGCCGATGACTTTGCTGAACAGCAGTACCATGATCGCCCCGGAACAGGGACGCATCCCCATCGACAGAATAATCATTAGCCGCGCGCGCCAGTCATCATCGTGGTGGATCTGCTCCGGATTCGGTATGTGCTGATGCCCGCAGCCACAGTTTTCATGGTGCACATGGTGTGGCGTGAAGGCGACAAACCTGGGTTTGCGCAGCAGCGCATGCAGTTTCTTCAGCGCCCGCCAGCAGAGCAAAACGCCCAGAATCCCCACCAGCGCATAGCTCCCCTTCTCCAGCCAGAAACCGCTCAGATGTAACTGTCTCGCCGGCAGTTGCAGTATGCTGAGCACGACCACGACCAGCCCGATTGCCACCAGCCCCTGCAATAACGAAGAAGCCAGCGTCAGCCCGATGCTCGACTTAAGCTTTGAAGGATGGGTCGCCAGCCAGGTGGTGATCACGACCTTTCCATGCCCCGGTCCCAGTGCGTGCAGCACACCATATAAAAAGCTAAACAGCAGCAATGACCCACCCGCCTGGGCTGGACTGGCGGCAACGGCCTTCAGCAATACGCTCATCTGCTGATTCACCTCCCGCTGCCAGACAATACTTTTGATCATCACCTGCGGCCAGGCGTACCACAGCCAGACACCACCGATCGCTGCAATCAGCAAAAACAGCGCCAGCGGCCACAGCGACAGCCAACGCCGTGCGCGAATGCGGGTTGTGGATATTACTGACATGAGACCGTCACCGTCTGTGCAAATTGTTTCCCCAGTTCCATATCCTCCGGAGGCGCGTCTTCTTTATCCAGCGACTGGGCAAAGCTGAGCGATTCTTCGCTCGGCGTCGGTGTGTTCACGGCGATTTCACATTGCTCACGCAACGCCGACGATAGCGTTACATCGTTATCTTCTTCGTAGCTCATATCGACATAATAAGAGGGATCAAAGGTCGAGAAGGTGTAACGCTGCCCGCTCAATGGTTGCGGTTCGGCAAGCGGCAGCACAAAGGTGAGCACGGCCTGATGCTCAACACGCTCCATGCTATATTCCGTGGGGCGGTTCTTAAATTTAACGCGCTGCCCGTTATGCCACATTTCGGTAAAGTAATGCTGTCCCAGCACATTCGCCATCACTTCCGCCGCCAGCTTCTTCCAGATTTCAGAACCCGGTTGAGCGTCGCCCGCATCATAAAGCAGATCGGCAGAGGTCAGTTCATCCATTGTCCAGCGCATCTTCAGCGCCACAAAAGTCCCGTTATCGCCGATCACTTCCGTTTTCAGACGAATAAAACTGTGAGGATGTGCACTCACCGTAGACGTCAAAAATGCGAGTAATACCAGCAAAGCGCCGCGTATCATGAATGGTATCAACTCCCCACAAAAACAGGACGGGCCACGCGAGTCACGATCGTCGTGGCAGGATTGTCCGTGAGAATAACATTGAAATGAGGAATGTTGGGCGCTGATTTCTGGACTCGATTCAGTTCTCAGATTTGCGATTTCGTCGCTGAGGGCGGTACGCCTGCTGCGGTTATTTTCTGTGTGCAATAGCCAATTTGATAATGAATTATAAAAACAAATAAGCATTTTTCGATAATTATTAACAATTAAATTAACCAAAAAAGCATTTCAATCGCTCAAATTAACTATAATTTAACCATAAAACACCCATAAATTAACAAAAATGGGCATTTATCACATTTATGAAACTTGAGATTCATTACCTCTTCCCTTCGTTGATAACCTCCTGTTCGTGACATGCCCCGGTCCCTACAAAAGGTACAACTATGAAATTCAAACTCGCATTACTCAGTGCAACCCTGGTTTCTGCATGCATGTTGTCCGGCCCGTCCTTTGCGGCAGAAAAATATGAAATCGCTGTGGTTGCTAAAGTCACCGGTATTCCGTGGTTTAACCGTATGGAAACCGGCGTGAATGAAGCCGCGAAGAAACTGGATGTGAATGCTTACCAGACTGGCCCTTCCACACCGGATCCGGCTCAGCAGGTAAAAGTGATTGAAGATCTCATTGCCAAGAACGTTAACGCGATCATTGTGGTACCTAATGACGCCAAGGTGCTTGAGCCCGTGCTTAAAAAAGCGCGCGATAAGGGTATTGTCGTCCTGACTCACGAATCGCCAGATCAGCAAATCGGCCAGTGGGATATCGAAACGATCGACAGCGAGAAGTACGCGCAGGCTAACGTTGACGAGCTGGCGAAGGATATGGGCGGGAAAGGCGGCTATGCCATTTACGTCGGCTCGCTGACCGTGCCGTTGCACAACGCCTGGGCCGATTACGCCATCAAGTACCAGAAAGAAAAATACCCGGAGATGTTTGAAGTCACCACTCGTCTGCCGGTGGCTGAGAGCATCGACAAATCCTACTCCACGACGCTGGACCTGATGAAAACCTATCCGCAGATGAAGGGCATCATTGGCTTCGGTTCGCTGGGTCCGATTGGTGCCGGTCAGGCAGTACAGAAAAAACGCGCGAAAGATAAAATTGCCGTGGTGGGGATTGCAATGCCCGCACAGGCAGCGCCTTATCTGATGCGTGGCGACATCAAAAAAGCGATGCTGTGGGATCCAAAAGATGCCGGCTACGCGCTGGTGACCGTGGCAGATCAGTTGCTGCAGGGCAAAGAGGTCACGCCAGATCTGACCATTGAAGGATTAGGGAAAGCCGATGTCGACATGGAGAAGAAAGTGATCCGCTTTAACAAGATCCTCGAAGTCACCAAAGACAACGCGCAATCACTCGGTTTCTAAGGCTCCAGCCACCACCAGGGAAACCTAACGCCGACCGTCTGGTCGGCGCTATCAACAGGCTTAACACTCTGCGCCCGTCAGGGCGCTCGCAGGGGTATTGTCCATGACAGACACCACCGCATTTATCACTCTTGAGAATATCAGCAAGCAATTCCCGGGCGTGCTGGCGCTGGATAATGTGAATCTGACGCTGAAAAAAGGCGAAGTTCACTGTCTGGCAGGACAGAACGGTTGCGGTAAAAGCACCATTATTAAAGTGATTTCCGGAGTCTATCAGCCGGAAAAAGGAGCGCAGATCCTGCTGGATGGCAAACTGTTTCACCAGTTGTCACCACAGCTCTCTTCGCATTACGGCATCCAGGTTATCTATCAGGATTTATCCCTCTTTCCTAACTTCAGCGTGGCGGAGAATATTGCCGTCAACCGCTACCTGCCCGGCGGCGACATTTGGGTGCGGCGCGGTACGATGAAGCAACAGGCGCTGGCGGCAATGAAGCGGATTGGCGTCAGCATCGATCCCGATAAAAAAGTGGAAAAACTCTCCATTGCCGACCGTCAGCTCGTCGCGATTTGTCGCGCCATTGCCGCCGACGCGCGTCTGGTGATTATGGACGAACCCACCGCTTCCCTGACGCGCCAGGAGGTCAACGGCCTGCTGCGCGTGGTCAACGAACTGAAAGCCGACGGGATTTGCGTGGTGTTCGTCAGCCACCGTCTCGATGAGGTGATGGAAGTGGCGGACCGCATCAGCGTAATGCGCGACGGCAAACTGGTGGGGACGTATCCCGCCAGCGAACTCGACAGCCATGAACTGGCATTCCTGATGACCGGTCAACGCTTCCACTACAGTCCGCTGCCGGAAAAACCGCCGGTTGAGCAGGAGCCAATGCTGGAACTGCGCAACCTGAGCCGAAAAGGAAAATATCAGGACATCAACCTGTCGCTGCGCAGCGGTGAGATCGTGTCAATTGTCGGCCTGCTTGGCGCGGGCCGCACCGAGCTCTGCCTGAGTCTGTTTGGCATGACGCATCCGGACAGCGGGGAAATTCGCATTAACGGGAAACCGATTCAACTGCGCAACAACCATGACGCTATCAGACACGGGATCGGCTATGTCTCGGAAGATCGCCTGACCCAGGGGCTGATCATGGAACAGTCGATCTACGACAACACGATTGTCACGGTCTTTGACAAACTGCATACCCGCAGCGGCCTGCTCGATCACGGTAAAGCCAAAACGCTGGTCGCCGACCTGATCCGTGAACTGAACATTAAAGTTTCCGATCCGCAGTTGCCGGTCAAAACGCTCTCCGGCGGCAACGCCCAGCGTATCGCCATCGCCAAATGGGTGGCGACCCAACCGCATATCCTGATCCTGGACTCCCCAACGGTGGGGGTTGATATCGCCAACAAAGAGGGGATCTACCAGATCGCCCGCAATCTAGCGGAACAAGGCATGGCGGTGCTGATGATTTGCGATGAGATCCCGGAAGCGTATTACAACAGCCACCGCGTACTGGTCATGCGTCGCGGAAAGCTGGTTGCCGAGTTTAATCCGCATCGCTGTCGTGAAGAAGACATTGCAGAGGTGGTCGAGGTCATCCATGAATAACTTTCATCTCTCCCGTTTAATCGGGCACCATGAATTCTGGCTGGGCCTGCTGGTGATTGCGCTTGCCGTTGGGCTGAGCGTCAGCACTGACGAGTTCCTGTCACTCGGTAATCTGACGGACGTCGCCACCAGCTACGCCATTCTCGGTATTCTCGCCTGCGGGCTGTTTGTCGTGCTGATCTCCGGCGGAATCGATATTTCGTTCCCGGCGATGACGGCGATAGCGCAGTACGCGATGGCAAGCTGGGTGATCGCCCACGGCGGCAACTTTCTGCTGGCGCTGACCATCGCCATCGCCGTCGGGTTATTGCTCGGGCTGATTAACGGCTTCCTGGTCTACTGGCTGCGCGTGCCCGCTATCATCATCACCATCGCCACGCTTAACGTCTATTACGGTCTGCTGGTTTACGCCACCAAAGGCACCTGGCTGTACGGCTTCCCGGACTGGTTCATGAACGGTATCAACTGGTTCTCGTTCACCGCAGCAGATGGCTATGACTACGGTATTACCCTGCCGTTACTGTGTCTGGCGGCAGTGATCGTCTTCACCGCTATCCTGATGAACTACACCCGTCTCGGTCGCCAGATTTACGCGATGGGCGGTAACCGTGACGCCGCCTCCCGCCTCGGGCTGAATCTGTTGAAACTGCATTTCTATGTCTACGGCTACATGGGTATTCTGGCCGGCGTCGCCGCCGTCGTGCAGGCGCAGATCACCCAGTCCGTAGCGCCAAACTCGCTGCTCGGTTTTGAGCTGACGGTGCTGGCGGCGGTGGTGCTCGGCGGCACCAGCATGAGCGGCGGTCGGGGCACATTGACCGGAACGCTGCTGGGGGTGATTCTGCTGGCCTTTTTGCAAAACGGTCTGACGCTACTCAGCGTCTCCTCGTACTGGCACACCGTTTTCAGCGGCATCATTATCCTGGTCAGCATCAGCGCCACCGCGTGGAACGAAAAACGCAAACTGGCAAGGGAGCTTTGAGATGAAAGCGTTCGCAAGAGTATTACCCGGTGATGCCATCATCCGCCTGCAGTGCGTGATTATTATCGTCGTCGCCGTCGTCTTCTCAGCGCTGTTGGGCACTCGCTTTTTCAGCGTCGCAAACTTCCAGTCCATCGGCTCACAGTTACCGATCCTCGGCATGCTGGCGCTGGGAATGGGGATGACCATGCTGACGGGCGGCATTAACCTGTCGATTATTGCCGGTGCCAACGCCTGTTCGCTGGTGATGGCGGCGGTCATCGTCAGCCATCCGGACAACCCGTTGTTCCTCGCACTGGCGCTGCTGGCCGGTGCAGCGGTCGCCGTGGCGATAGGGACACTGAACGGCGCGCTGATCGCCTGGGTTGGCGTGTCACCGATCCTCGCCACGCTCGGCACCATGACGCTGATCTCCGGGCTGAACATTTTGCTCTCTAACGGCACGGTGATTTCTGGCTTTCCGGCGGCAATTCAGTACCTCGGCAACGCCACCCTCGCAGGTATTCCCGTGGCTCTGCTGCTGTTCATCGTGGTTGCGGTGCTGCTGTGGGTATTGCTGGAACACACCACGCTCGGGCGTAGTCTTTATCTGATGGGATCCAACGAACAGGCGACCCGCTACAGCGGCGTGAATACCGTTCGGGTGCAGATTTCCGTCTACGTCATTTCCGCCCTGCTCGGCTGGGTGGCCGCAATCTTAATGATGGCGAAATTCAACTCGGCGAAGGCCGGATACGGTGAGTCTTATCTGCTGGTCACTATTCTCGCCTCGGTGCTGGGCGGCATCAATCCGGACGGCGGATTTGGCCGTATCATCGGCCTGGTGCTGGCGCTGATTGTGCTGCAAATGCTGGAAAGCGGCTTTAACTTGCTGGGGATCAGTAGCTATCTGACGATGGCGCTTTGGGGCGCGGTACTCATCCTCTTTATCGCATTACAGAATCGTAGAGCCTGATTTCAGGAGAAAAATTATGGCGAGTTACTTTATTGGTGTGGATGTAGGAACCGGCAGCGCTCGCGCAGGGGTGTTTGATCTCAACGGCAGAATGGTCGGCCAGGCCACTCGCGCGATTGAAATTTACCGCCCGCAGGCCGATTTCGTCGAGCAGTCGTCCGATAACATCTGGCAGGCTGTCTGCAACGCGGTTCGTGATGCCATTAATCAGTCCGATATCAACCCCATTCAGGTGAAAGGGTTGGGATTTGACGCCACCTGTTCGCTGGTGGTGCTGGATAAGGAGGGCAAACCGCTGACCATCAGCCCTTCCGGGCGCAGCGAGCAAAACATCATCGTGTGGATGGATCACCGCGCCATCACCCAGGCCGAGCGCATCAACGCGATGCACCATCGGGTGCTGGACTACGTAGGCGGGATCATCTCCCCGGAAATGCAAACGCCGAAACTGCTGTGGCTGAAACAGCATATGCCTAACACCTGGGCCAACGCGGGCTACTATTTTGATTTACCCGACTTCCTGACCTGGCGCGCCACCGGCGACGACACGCGTTCACTGTGTTCCACGGTGTGCAAATGGACCTACATGGGCCATGAAGACAAGTGGGATGCCAGCTACTTCCGGGAGATCGGACTGGAAGATCTGCTGGAACACGATGCGGCAAAAATTGGTCGCTATGTGAAAACGATGGGCGAACCGCTTGGTCACGGACTGACTCAGCGCGCCGCCAGTGAAATGGGGTTGATTCCAGGCACTGCCGTCAGCGTGTCGATCATTGATGCCCATGCGGGTACCCTCGGCACGCTTGGCGCCTGCGGTGTCTCTGGCGAAGTCGCTGACTTTGACCGTCGCGTTGCCCTGATTGGTGGAACCTCTACCGGGCACATGGCGATCTCAAAAGAGCCTCGCTTTATTGGCGGCGTCTGGGGTCCTTACTATTCCGCCGTGTTGCCGGAATACTGGCTCAATGAAGGCGGACAGTCCGCGACCGGCGCGCTGATCGACCACATTATTCAGTCGCACCCTTGTTACGATACGCTGCTGGCGCAAGCCAAAGCGCAGGGGCAAACCATTTATGAAGTGCTGAACGCGCTGCTGCGTAAAATGGCAGGCGAGCCGGAGAATATCGCCTTCCTGACCCGTGATATTCATATCCTGCCCTACTTCCACGGCAACCGTTCGCCGCGCGCCAATCCGACGCTGACCGGGGCGATCAGTGGGCTGAAGCTTTCCCGCACGCCGGAAGACATGGCGCTGCACTATCTGGCAACCATTCAGGCCATCGCGTTGGGTACGCGTCACATCATTGAAACCATGAACCAGAGTGGGTACAGCATCGACACTATCATGGCCAGCGGCGGCGGCACCAAGAACCCTATCTTTGTGCAGGAACATGCCAATGCCACTGGTTGCGCCATGCTACTTCCGGAAGAGAGCGAAGCGATGCTGCTCGGTGGCGCAATGATGGGCACCATCGCCGCCGGCGTGTTCGAGACCTTCCCGGAAGCAATGTCGGCCATGAGCCGGATAGGTAAAACGGTCACCCCGCAGACCAATCGCATTAAGCAGTATTACGACCGTAAATATCAGGTGTTCCACGAGATGTATCAGGATCACATGAAGTACCGTCAGTTGATGCAGGGGGATGCATGAGTAGCCCATGGCAACAGGCCACCGATACCTGGACCCTCTACAGTGAGGCGCTGGCCGGTCTGGGTCAGCATTTGAGCGAACCGGTCTGGAATGCATTAATGACGGAATTGCGCGAATGTCGGGGAAAAATCGTGGTCACCGGCGTCGGCACCTCTGGCATTGCGGCGCGTAAAATCGCCCACATGCTCTCCTGCGTTGAGCGCCCGGCGATCTACCTCAACGCCACCGATGCCGCGCACGGCGATCTCGGTTTTTTACGCGCTGACGATCGGATGATTTTACTCTCGCGCGGCGGTAACTCTGACGAGCTCACGCGCTTATTGCCAGGCCTTGCGGCGCGCAACGTGCCGATTATCAGCGTTACGGAAAACGCGAATTCCGCCATTGCAAAGGCCGCCCGGCTGGTGATTTCCACCGGCGTCCAGCGCGAGGCGGATCCGCTGAACATGCTGGCGACCACCTCCATCATGCTGGTGATTGCGATCTTTGATGCTGCCTGCGCCTGCCTGATGAGTGAAAGCGGCTATACCAGAGAAACGCTGCTGGCCGTGCATCCGGGTGGGGATGTCGGGTTAACCCTGCGACAGAATCGTTAATCCATTAATAACCTTTCAGCCTCGTCTCCCCTGGCGAGGCTTTTTACTGCACAATCTGAAGATAAAAACGCGGAAAATCCTAATAAAGCGCTGCGTTAAACTCTCTTACGCGGTTGCACACGTGAAAAATTCTGTGACCTCTCCCTACATTCCTGACGCAAAACATTTCATTCGTAATGGCTATGGAAAAACTTTAGCTATTCTTATCTAACATACCTAAGGGAGATCCGACAGATGATGACAACGCTTGCTCCGCCATCTGTACTTTCTGCTCCCCAGCGCCGTTGCCAGGTTTTGCTGACGCTTTTCCAGCCGGGGCAGATTGCCACCGCGGAAATGTTCAGTGCGCTAAATGGTGTCGATGATACTGTTGCCCGTGAGGATATTGTCGAAACGGGACTGGAGATCCAACGCTATCATCGACTTAGCATTAGCACTGGTCCGAATGGGTGCTACCGGATCGAAGGTACCGCGCTTAACCAACGCCTCTGCCTCTTACACTGGCTCAGACGCGGCCTGCGTTTGTGTCCGGCGTTCATTAATCAACACTTTGCCCCCGCCCTCAAAATTGAGCTAAAACAGCGGGGGATCCTGCGCACGCTGTATGACGATACCAATCTGCATGCGCTGATTAACCTTTGTGCGCGTCGTCTGCAAAAGCCGTTCGAGTGCCGGGACATCCAGTTCCTGCGCCTCTATCTGCAATATTGTCTGTTGCAACATCATGCGGGGATCTCGCCGGAATTCAATCCCGTCCAGCAGCGCTGGGCGCAGTCCTGCGCCGAATACGCGTTAGCGCAGGAGATTGGCCGTCACTGGCAGCGTCGTGTCCGGCAGGATGCGCCATTAACGGAATCGCTGTTTATGGCGCTGCTGTTTTCGATGGTCCGCATCCCGGACCCGATTCGCGATAACCATCAGCAGAACCGGCGGTTGCGTCTGGCGATCGCCCGCCTGATCCTGCGTTTTCGCGAAATGGGCGCGGTGCGTTTTAACGACGAGCAGGGGCTAAACGATCAGCTCTATATCCATCTGTCCCAGGCGCTGAACCGCTGCCTGTTTTCGATTGGCATCGATAACACCTTGCCGGAAGAGTTCGCCCGCCTCTATCCGCGTCTGATGCGTACCACCCGCGATGCGTTACGCGGGTTTGAAGAAGAGTATGCCGTTGAGTTTTCTGAAGAAGAGACGGGACTGGTGGCGGTGATTTTTGGCGCATGGCTGATGCAGGATAATGACCTGCATGAGAAACAGGTCGTCTTACTGACCGGTGATAATCCGCAACTGGAGCAGCAGATAGAACAACAACTGCGTGAACTGACGCTACTGCCGCTGAACATCAAGCCATTGCCGATGCGAACTTTCCAGCAGGAAGGCTCACCGCGCGGCGTGGCGCTGATTGTTACCCCTTACGCCACGCTGCTGCCGCTCTTTTCACCCCCGTTGATTCATGCGGATCAGGCGCTAACGCCACATCAGCAGCAGCAGATCCGCAAGATGCTGGAATCAGGCTGAAGCGGCCACTTTTGGCCGCAGTACCATAGCCGGCAACGCCACCAGCGCCATCGCCCAGAAGACGCCGTTGCCCAGATTCTGGTACAGGAAGCCAGCAAACACGGTCATGATGGCAATGCTGCCGCCCATCGCCACAGCAGAATAGACCGCCTGCAGACGAATGACTTCGCTTCCCTGACGCGCCGCAATATAACGCATCGCCGCCAGGTGGCAGACGGTAAAGGTGCCACAATGGAGGATCTGCACCACAATCAGCCACGGCAGCGCCGTCGTCCAGCCCATCAGTCCCCAGCGAATCACACCGCAGATAGCGGAGAGCAGTAACAGATCGCGGGCGCTAAAGCGGCGGAACAGCTTATTGCTCAGGGCGAAGATAATCACTTCTGCCACCACGCCGAGCGACCAGAGATAGCCGACCGCCGACGCGGAATACCCCGCCCCCTGCCAGTAAATAGCGCTAAAACCGTAGTAGGCGGCATGCGCCCCCTGCAACAGACAGACGCAGGCCAGAAAGCGCCAGCTTTGTGTGACCAGCGAACGCCAGGCGGGCCAGCCAGCGCTCTCCTGGTGACGGTTTTCCCCTTTGGGCAACACGCTGGGGCGAATCAGCATTCCCAGCAACATTGAGGCGACGCCCAGCGTCAGCAGCGCCAGAATCGCCCGGTAATCAAACAGGCTGACCAGTTTGCCGGTTAGCGCCGAACCAATCACAAACGCGACCGATCCCCACAGACGCACCCGTCCATAATCCATGGTGATCTGCTTTTGCCAGGTATTCGCCAGCGCGTCCGTGAGCGGCACCAGCGGCGAGAAGAAGAGGTTAAAGCCGACCATCACCACCATCAGCCAGGCGACATGGGTTCCGGCCCAGAAGGCCAGCGCAAAGATCAGCGTCAGTAGCGCCAGAATGCGTAACGCGGAGATCAGCCGTGATGGATCGCTGACCCGCGGGGCAATGATCAAACTGCCAAGAAAACGGGCGACCAGACCAGCGCCCAATAAGAGGCCGATCGTCTCCGGCGTGAGGCCAAGCCCTTTAAGCCAGACGCTCCAGAAGGGAAGAAAAATCCCGTAGCTAAAAAAATAGGTGAAGTAACCGAGCGCCAGCCAGCGCGTGGAGTGCAAAGACATGATCCCCTCCCGTGTGGAGGCGATAGTCTGGCGATAAACGCAGGTTGGCGCAAGTGAACATTAACAGCAACATAACAACGTTTTGCCGCTAATCAACGCGAATCTCCATCGCGAAACGGCACTGTTCTCCAGAGCCTAACATCCGTAATCCCGGCTGCCCCGGCATGTGGTGGGCATTCACCGGATGCGTCTGCGGTTCCAGACAAAGAAATGACTCACCCGGCATTCTGAAAAGCATAAGCCAGGGAGTTTGCGCAGAAATCGTGACGCGCATCACATTACGTTGAACGATCGCCTGCCCACTCCAGCCGGAATACCCCACATTTAACCAGCGATCCGCGCCATACTGCGCCCTGGTAAAATCAGCCTCCGTCGGCAGTTCACTCTGCCAGGCCAGCGGCAAATGGTGCGCGCCTTCCGGCCAGTAACCGCTGGCAGAAAACTGCACGGTGCTTCGCGCATCAAAGACAAAAAACGGGTGGAAACCGCAGCCGTACAGCATGGGGCGCTTGCCCAGATGAGCGATCGTCAGCGACGCCCTGAATACTGACGCGTCAAGCACATACTGCAGTTCCGCCTGATAATCATAGCCACATGCCAGTTGACTGCGCAGACGCAGCGAACAGCTATCATCGGTCGCCGCCGTCACTTCCCAGCGTTTAAGCCAGCCGTCACCGTGCAGGAAAAACGCGTCGTCGACCTCATATAACGGCAATTGCACCTCGGTTCCGCGCTGGCTGAAGCGGTTACCGGCCACGCGATTGGCAACCGGCAGCATCGGAAACAGCCCGCCATCACCGGCGGTTTTTCCCTCGCTTTCGCGTAGAACCGGTTGTTGATGTTGTAACGAAAACAGCGACAACAGCGCGCCGCCCTGAGGATCCACGCGCATCCGCAGATGCGCGTTATGCAGCGTCAGCGGCGTGGTCATCAGCGCACGCTTTTTGGCTGTACCGACGGACTGGCTTTCAAATGTCTCGCCGCCAGTTGTTCTTCCAGCGCTTCCAGCGTTACGCCTTTGGTTTCCGGTACATTACGCAGCACATACACATATCCCATTGCGCAAATCACGCCGTAGAGCAGGAAACTCCCGGCGGCACCCAGCCCGGCATTGAGCAGCGGGAAGGTATAGGTCAACAGGAAACAGGCAATCCACAGCGCCAGCGTACCCAGCGACATCGCCAGCCCGCGCACGCGGTTAGGAAAGATTTCAGACAGCAGCACCCAGGTGACCGGTGCCAGCGTCAGGGCATAAATGGCAATGGCCGCCAGCACCAGAACCAGCACCGGCCAGCCCATAATCCCCATCCCGTAGGCACCGGCAATCAACACATAAATCACCGTCAGGCCGGATGCGCCGAACAGCATCAGCTTGCGCCGGCCAATTTTGTCCACCAGCGGCAGTGCGGCGAGGGTAAAGACCAGGTTGATAATGCCGGTCGCAACGATCGATTTCAGCGTACCGTTGATGTCGAAACCGGCAGAGGCGAAAATCTCCTGCGCGTAGTTAAAGATCACGTTGATCCCACACCACTGCTGGAAGACCGCCAGCACCATGCCGATGATCACGATCGGTTTGATCTGCGGTTGCAGCAGCGTTGACCATGCGACTCTGTGATTATCTTTGAGCAGCGTGTGTTCGATCTCTTTTAGCGTCTGTCCGGCGTACTCCGCAGAGCCAATGCGTAGCAGCATGGCACGCGCACGCTCCGGTTTACCCGCCTTCACCAGCCAGCGTGGGGATTCCGGGACGAAAAACATCAGCACCAAAAACGCCAACGCGGGAACCAGTTCTGCGCCAAACATCCAGCGCCAGCCCATCTGCCCGTTCCAGCTCTCAACAATCGCCTGCTGTGTCGCCCCTGTGGCAACGGGTTCAGCGATCATCAGGTTGATCAGTTGCGCCGCCAGAACGCCAATGACAATGGTCAACTGGTTCACCGCCACAAAACGTCCGCGTTTTTCCGCCGGACTGACTTCAGCGATGTACAGCGGGCTGAGCGCTGACGCAAGACCAATCCCGACGCCGCCAACGATGCGGTAAATCACGAACATGTCGAAGTTGCTGGCAACGGCGGTTCCCCATGCCGAGGCGCTGAACAAAATAGCAGAGAGGATGAGCGGCATTTTTCGACCAAATTTATCCGCGCACCAGCCCGAAATCAGCGCGCCAAAAATACAGCCCACCAGCGCGGAGCTCATCGCCCAGCCCGACTGCGCCGGATCGGTTATCGAGAAGTACGCTTCATAAAAAGGCTTTGCCCCACCAATCACCACCCAGTCGTAGCCAAACAGCAAACCACCACAGGCTGCGACCAGACAGATAGTCCAGACGTAGCCGATTTTCAAATGTGTCTGCGCGTTATTCATTATGATTCCTCTTTCAGGGAAACGCAGGGAACAGTAGGTTTCCGGTGGCGTTACCGCCACCGGTTCAGGGTTAGTGCAATAACTCCAGTCTGATGACATGGCGCACAAGCAGAGCTTTGTCATGCGCCGGGTTCTGTTGCAGAAGTGCGTCAAGCGCCTGCTGGCAGGCGGATAAATCCCCAAGCCCCAGATGCCCCAACGCGGTAATAAACAGGCAGTGCTGCTGGTGCTTTGCCTCCGCCGGCGTATCGAGCACCACCAGATCCGGTAATGAGACGGCGAAGAAATCCACCTCCGGCACGTGGTCGCGTTGTGATGTCACCCATTGCAGGAAGCTGTGGAAAAGCTGCTCTGCATCGTCACGTTCACCCAACTGTTTCAGCGCCATGCCCTGCCAGAAGAGATAGTCCACGGGCTGATCGTTGTAGTAGCGTCCGGCATCCAGCGTGCTTCCACCACGGGTGGCGCGGGCAAAGTAACGATGCGCTTCGTCATGATATCCCTGACGCTGAGCGCAATAGCCCAACAAATACCAGATATCGTTATCGGTTTGTCCGGGTAAGCGCCCTTCCCCCAGGTTATGCGGATAGATCAGCGCCTGTTGTAGCAGACTGACTGCGTCGGAGAATTCCTCTTTGCCAATCGCCGCCAGCGCCCGGTGCATCTGGTTCAACAGGTACTGCCCGGTCGCTTTCCCTTCGCCCCCTTCCCAGGGGTGGAATACGCGCTCACCAAGCACCTTTGCGGCATCATCGTAATGGCCCAGTCCGTTCCACAGGCTGAGCAACTCCACGGTTAAATCGTCACGCTGGAACACCACCGCCTTACGCGATTCCAGCTGTTGCAGACGCTGTTCAGCAGGCGTCGCCAGGAGTTTATTGAGGTAATCCAGTTCAAACAGGAAGCGGGCGTTATCAGGTTCCAGCGCCACGGCCTGTGACAAATACTGGTGTGCCTTGACGCCATCGTGCTGTTTGTTCCACGCATAAATCCCCAGCAGACGGTGCACAGGCGCAAATTCAGGCTCCTGTTGCAGGGTAAATTGCCAGCAGGTAAGCGCCTCTTCGTAGCGGCGTTTGCTGTACCAGAAGCAGCCCAACAGATAGCGGGCGTAAGCACTATGCTCCAGCGTTTGCAGCATCTGTACTTCGTCGAGGGTATTCGGGAAACGTACCCGGTTAGGCAGGCAAGCACGCGCCTGGGCGATGAACGGCTGCGGATGGTCGCTCAGCGACGCCCGCCACAGCAACGGCAGCGTTTCCTGACTGTCCAGCAGTTCCAGCAGTTCGCGGGCTGCAGCTTTTTGACCGAAAGAGAGTAGCCATCCTGCCAGTTCGCAGGCGTTAGTACCTCGGCGACCGGTAATAGTGATAAGCGCCGTTTTCGACGGTTCATCCCGGCGTATCGCCCAGCGGGCATAGTGCAGCACGTAGCTAAGCGGATAGTCATTACGCTGCTGCTCGATGTACTTCAGCGCCTCAGACGTGCGCCCCAGTTCTGCCAGTACCAGCGCTTTCAGTCCCATCGCCAGATTGTTGCTGCCGTTAAAGCGCAAACTCTGCGTTACTTTTGCCAGTGCATCTGCATGATCGCCACGCGCCATCGCAAGCCGGGCCAGTGCCCAGAAGGCCGCGTCGCGACAGTTTCCGCTCCAGCTCGCCTTGTAGTAATGATCCCAGGCCTGCTGGCAATCGCCCTGGCGCTCCCGCGCAGCGGCTAACAGCATACTGGCTTCGCCATCGCGCGGGTTTTTGTTCAGGTGATGCGCCCGCGCTAATGCCGCTTTCGCGCAGCGTTCAGCTTGCGCCCAGTCAGCCTGGTTCAATGCCAGCGTCCCCAGTGCAACGTTGTTGCGGTAATCCAGCGGATCTATTTCCAGCGCCCGGCGATAGTAATCCCCGGCGTAACGACTGGCGTGGTTGTACTGCTCCAGATGCTGACCGATAAAGTAAAGTTCATCAGTGTTAGATAATGCCTCCGGCTGTGCCGGGGCCGTTGCCGCCGAGGGCAGCGGCAAATCGTCAGCAATATGCTCTTCGTATTGCAGCAATGTCTGACCATCGTGACGGGTGACCGTCATGGTGATCCGCGCATAGCCCGAATCGGCAAGCGTCGTCAGCCAGCTTTTCCCCGGTGCCAGCGTCAGCGCGGTTTCGAAGAAAGGCGCGCCGTCTGCACTGAGCGTCACTTGCACATCCTGCAATGGCGCAACCGCATAGACACCAACGGACAGCTGGCTTTCATCACGCACCAGTCGCAACGCCAGGTCGGTACTGGCGTTTTGCACCATTCCTAATTCACTGTATGGCAGGAAGTTCTGGACGAATACCTTCTCTTCATAAGGTGCAAGCCAGGTGAAATCCGGCTGGTTGTCGGTAAACACCCCGGTCATTAATTCGATGTACGGGCCATTCTCATCGGTCAGGTTACGATCCCAGGCCACGCCAAAATCCCCGTAGCCCCAGCTCCACTGCTTTTTCCCCGGCGAGATGTGATGATCGGCAACATGGAGCAACCCGCCGCGCTCACCGTGATGCCAGGCACCGACAAAATCATAGTCCGATTTTTCCGCCATGTACGAAGTCGGCACCGGCACATTCTTATAGCGGGAGATATCCACCCCTGCCGAGTAGTCAACTTTGTAATAGGTGCCCGTGGCGATCGGAAAAGCGGAGACATCGCGCTTGCCGTGATCGAACACCGCCGTGACATCAGGCGGGAACACGCTTTGATGATCGTCGCCGCCCTTCACCGCCGGGTTCGCCCACCATAAAAAATGACGTGGCGTGGCGTTGCCGTTGAAGACTTTACCGGTGATTTCTATCAACGCGCGATCCGGGTAGAGGGTGAATCCAGTCATCACCTGCAGACCGCGCATCGGCTCCACTTCACCCATCCAGACGGTTTGTTCGCCGTGTTCCCCTGCCCGCTGTGTAAAATCTACCGGCATAAAAGTGGTGGGGCGATGGTGCTGCGGCCAGTTAAATTCGATCCCGCCGGAGATCCACGGCCCCAACAGGCCAACCAGCGCAGGCTTCACCACTTCGTTGTAATAGACAAAATCGCGCTGCTGCACTTTGTCATACGCACGGTGAATACGCCCCCCCAGTTCGGGCAGCAGCATGACGCGGATAAAATCGTTTTCCATCCACACGGCCTGGTAATCGCGCATTTCGCGCTTGCCGGTCAGGGTGTCGATCACGCCGTAGGGGTAAACCGCACCTGAAGAGCCCTGATAAACCCGTTTTTCCAGAAACATCGGGTTCGGATCTTCCTCACCCACCGTCCAGGTCGGTAGTGAGAGGGTTTCCTGCCAGACCTTAACTGAACCGTACATGCTGCCTCCACTCAATAAACAAAAGTAAAATGTCATCATGTGGCTATTGTGTGGCAGTTAACTGGCGGTAAAATGCGCAATGCTCACGCAATATAGTTAAGGGAGTTAAGTGTATGCAGCGTTCGGGATTCAATAACGCCCGTGTCAGACAGGCGAATAAACAGATCTTCCTGTCGCATTTGTGGCGCGAAAAGCAGCTCAGTAAATCGCAGCTGGCGCAGCTCACCGGCCTGTCGATTCCGGCGGTGAGTAACATTCTTGAAGAATTGCTGGACGAAGGGCGGCTGTGCCATTCCCGTGAAACGCTGAGCCAGCGCGGACTCAGCAGCGGGAGTTTTCATCTGCCGGTACAGGGCACGTGGACGCTGTGCATGAACGTCACCCCGACCAGTCTGACCAGCCAGCTGGCCGATGCGCGTCTGGTGGCGGTTGGCGACTGGCAGCATGAGGTGATTAATGCCGCGACGCCTGACGCGCTGCTTGCCGCAATAGCCAACCACTGGCGGCGCTGGCGTCAGCGCTATCCCGACACCACGATCAACCTCGCGCTGGGCGTCCACGGTCAGGTGGATCCGATCACCGGTGCATCGAAAACGATGCCACAGGCGCCGTGGAAAACGCCGGTGGAAATCAAGTATCTGCTGGAGGAACGGCTCGGTATACAGGTCCGCCTCGACAACGACTGCGTAATGCTGGCGCTGGCGGAAAAGTGGCAAAACCCGGCGGCCAACGAGGACTTCTGCGTGATTAACGTCGATTACGGCATTGGCTCATCGTTCGTCATTCACGACAATATCTGGCGCGGCAGCCTGTACGGCAGCGGTCAGATTGGGCATACCATTGTTAACCCCGACGGGATCGCCTGCGACTGCGGTCGTTACGGCTGTCTGGAAACCGTCGCCTCCCTGAGCGCGCTGAAAAAGCAGGCCAGAGTCTGGATGAAGGCGCAGCCAGTGCCGGGAAGGGATCCGGAAACGCTGACCACGGATTTACTGATCGACGCCTGGCGCAAGGGTGATGTACGCATTCAGGCATGGGTGGAACATGCCGCCAGCGCGATTGGTTTAAGCCTGTATAACTTTCTTAATATCCTGAATATCAACCAGATCTGGCTGTACGGACGCAGTTGCGCCTTTGGTGAATCCTGGCTCAATACGCTACGGCAACAGACGGGATTTAACCCTTTCGATCACGGCGATAACCCGCGGGCGAAAGCGACGCAAATTAGCGTTGGCACGCTGACCCGCGCCCAGCAACTGATGGGCATTGGCTATCTGTACGTGGAGTCGCAACTGAACGAAATATAAGCTTATGGCGCGAATGGCGAGGCTCGGGGTTGTGTAGTAGTTTTAAAGTACATTACTCATGCTAATGAGCCTGCTATGAACACGTTACGTTATTTTGATTTTGGAGAATCACGCCATCTGTTTTTATTGATTGCCCGTATTGCGCTGGCAATTCTGTTTATTATTTTTGGCTTTCCTAAACTGACAGGGTTCGACGGTACCGTACAATATATGACGTCTCTCGGTACCCCTGCGCCGATGCTTGCTGCGATCATTGCCGTTGTTATGGAGGTTCCGGCAGCGATACTGATTGTGCTGGGCTTTTTCACGCGTCCACTGGCGGTTATTTTCGTTTTCTATACGCTGGGTACCGCCGTGATCGGCCATCACTTCTGGAATATGACCGGTGATGCGGTGGGACCGAATATGATTAACTTCTATAAGAATGTCAGTATCGCAGGCGGTTTCCTGCTGCTGGCACTGACGGGGCCGGGCGCGATTTCCATTGACCGGCGCTAAAAAGGAAAAAGGCCGCATCGGCGGCCTTTTGCTTGCAGCAAAACGGAATTATGCGTAAACCGGGAAGCGTGCGCAGATATCCAGAACTTTCCCTTTGATGCGCTCGATTACCGCTTCATCATTGATGTTGTCCAGCACATCACACATCCAGCCCGCCAGCTCTTTCGCTTCCGCTTCTTTAAAGCCGCGACGCGTAATGGCCGGAGAACCGATACGGATACCGGAAGTGACGAACGGGCTCTTCGGATCGTTCGGCACGCTGTTTTTGTTCACGGTGATATTGGCACGACCCAGCGCGGCGTCAGCTTCTTTACCGGTCAGGTTTTTGTCCACCAGATCCAGCAAGAACAGGTGGTTTTCAGTACCGCCGGACACCACTTTGTAGCCACGGTTCAGGAACACTTCCACCATCGCTTTGGCGTTTTTCGCAACCTGCTGCTGGTAGACTTTGAACTCTGGCTCCATCGCTTCTTTCAGTGCAACCGCTTTACCGGCAATCACGTGCATCAACGGGCCGCCCTGCGCGCTTGGGAAAACGGCAGAGTTCAGTTTTTTGTACAGCTCTTCATCACCGCCTTTCGCCAGGATCAGGCCGCCGCGCGGACCCGCCAGGGTTTTGTGGGTGGTGGTGGTCACAACGTGTGCATGCGGAACCGGGTTCGGGTAAACGCCTGCGGCAATCAGACCCGCAACGTGGGCCATATCAACGAACAGGTACGCACCGATGCTGTCAGCGATTTCACGCATTTTTGCCCAGTCAACCACGCCGGAATAAGCTGAGAAGCCACCGATGATCATTTTCGGTTTGTGCGTCTGCGCCAGTTGCGCCATCTCTTCGTAGTCAATTTTACCGGACTCATCGATACCGTAAGGTACGATGTTGTACAGTTTGCCAGAGAAGTTCACCGGAGAGCCGTGAGTCAGGTGGCCGCCTTGCGCCAGGTTCATACCCAGAACGGTATCACCGGGTTGCAGCAGCGCGGTGTAGACCGCGAAGTTAGCCTGAGAGCCGGAGTGCGGCTGTACGTTAGCGTAGTCTGCGCCAAACAGTTCTTTGGCGCGATCAATCGCCAGTTGCTCAACGATATCGACGTATTCGCAGCCGCCGTAGTAGCGCTTGCCCGGATATCCTTCAGCGTATTTGTTAGTCAGCTGAGAGCCCTGCGCCTGCATGACACGCGGACTGGTGTAGTTTTCGGAGGCGATCAGTTCGATGTGCTCTTCCTGACGTACTTTTTCCTGCTCCATAGCCTGCCACAGTTCGGCATCATAATCGGCAATGTTCATTTCACGCTTTAACATCCGCATCTCCTGACTCAGCTAACGATAGAATTTTTGGCCTTAAAAGGCGGTCCTGTTGGACAACGGGCAACAGTATAACTGAATCATTCTGTGATAACAGGTCTTGACAAAGGAATTTACGCAAACGATTACCTTCACAGGACACAAGGCTTTGCGGAATGAAGACCTTACGAATTTCAACGGATTTCTTTTCAGGTTTGTGATGCAGATTTTTCACGTTGTAACGTTTAACACGTCAAGCGTCAAAGAACCATTTACAAAGCAGGGATATTTTTTATAAGATGTATTTGACATACATCATTAAAGATTCACATAAAGGAAGACCGTATGCTTGACGCCCAAACCATCGCCACTGTAAAAGCCACCATTCCCCTGCTGGTAGAAACCGGCCCCAAACTGACCGCCCATTTTTACGATCGCATGTTCGCTCATAACCCTGAACTCAAAGAAATTTTTAACATGAGCAACCAGCGTAATGGCGATCAGCGTGAAGCCCTGTTTAATGCCATTGCCGCTTATGCCAGCAATATTGAGAATCTGCCTGCCCTGCTGCCTGCGGTTGAGAAAATCGCCCAAAAGCACACCAGCTTCCAGATCAAACCTGAGCAGTACAACATTGTCGGTACACACCTGCTGGCAACCCTCGACGAAATGTTCAGTCCAGGCCAGGACGTGCTGGATGCGTGGGGCAAAGCCTACGGCGTGTTGGCGAACGTCTTTATCAACCGCGAAGCGCAAATCTACAGTGAAAACGCCCGTAAAAACGGTGGCTGGGAAGGCACGCGTCCGTTCCGGATCGTGGCGAAAACCCCGCGCAGCGCACTGATTACCAGCTTTGAACTTGAACCGGTAGACGGCGGCACCGTGGCCGAATACCAGCCTGGCCAGTATCTTGGTGTCTGGCTGAAACCGGAAGGCTTCCCGCATCAGGAGATTCGTCAGTATTCTCTGACCCGTAAAGCGGATGGTAAAAGCTACCGTATTGCCGTGAAACGTGAAGAAGGCGGTCAGGTATCAAACTGGCTGCATAACCATGCGAACATCGGCGATGTCGTGCATTTGGCCGCACCTGCTGGCGATTTCTTTATGGCAGTCACCCCGAATACGCCGGTTTCCCTGATCTCTGCTGGCGTCGGTCAAACGCCCATGCTGGCAATGCTGGATACGCTGGCAAAAGCAAACCACACCGCGCAGGTCAACTGGTTCCACGCCGCAGAAAACGGCGACGTCCATGCGTTTGCCGATGAAGTGAGTGAACTGGGTAAAATGCTGCCACGCTTTAGCGCCCACACCTGGTATCGTGAGCCAACCGAAGCCGATCGCGCGAAAGGCGCGTTTGATAGCGTTGGGCTGATGGATTTGAACAAACTGGAAGGCGCAATCAGCGATCCGGCGATGCAGTTTTATCTGTGCGGTCCGGTGGGCTTTATGCAGTTTGCCGCGAAGCAGCTTGTTGAGCTGGGTGTGAAAAACGAAAACATTCATTACGAATGCTTCGGCCCGCATAAGGTCTTGTAATGATGTCATGCCTGATGGCGCTGTGCTTATCCGGCCTATAGGATGCAGGGCCGGATAAGGCGTTTACGCCACCATCCGGCATGCGCACGGCGCGGCTTAAATTGCCGCGTCGTCTTCTTCACCGGTACGGATACGCACCACGCGCGCCACATCAAAGACGAAGATCTTACCATCGCCGATTTTGCCCGTCTGCGCTGTGCGAATAATGGTATCCACGCAGGTTTCAACGATATCGTCTGGTACGACGATTTCAATTTTCACCTTCGGCAGAAAATCCACCATGTATTCCGCGCCGCGGTACAGCTCGGTATGCCCTTTCTGACGCCCAAAGCCTTTCACTTCGGTGACGGTCATCCCGGTAATACCGACTTCAGCCAGCGCTTCACGAACATCATCGAGCTTGAAGGGTTTAATAATCGCATCAATCTTTTTCATGCTAGTCCTTGAAAAGGTCGCCTGTCTTTTAATCGGGTAAACGTAACATATTACGCAACGTTATTCTTTGAAATCGTTTGCATCCAGCTCATGGCGTGACAGGAGTTTGTAGAACTCCGTCCGGTTACGGCCCGCCATTCTTGCCGCATGCGTCACATTGCCTTTGGTGATTTGCAGCAACTTGCGCAGATAGTTCAGTTCAAACTGGTTACGCGCTTCAACAAAAGTCGGCAGCGCGGTATTTTCCCCTTCCAGCGCCTGTTCCACCAGCGCATCGCTGATAACCGGCGAAGAGGTCAGCGCCACACACTGTTCAATCACGTTCACCAGTTGACGCACGTTGCCCGGCCAACTGGCGGTCATTAGCCGCTTCATTGCATCCGTCGAAAACGCCCGCACAAACGGCTTATGCCGCTCCGCCGACTGGCGCAGCAGATGATTTGCCAGCAGCGGAATATCTTCGGTCCGCTCCGCCAGCGCCGGGATCTTCAGACTTACCACGTTGAGGCGGTAGTATAAATCTTCACGAAACTCGCCGCGCGCCATGGCTTTCGGCAAGTCACGGTGGGTTGCCGAGATAATACGCACATCAATATCGATGTCGCGGTTGCTGCCAAGCGGTCTGACTTTGCGTTCCTGCAAGACGCGCAGCAGTTTGACCTGTAGCGGCGCGGGCATGTCGCCAATCTCGTCCAGGAACAGCGTCCCGCCTTCCGCCGCCTGAAACAGCCCCTCGCGGTTACTCACCGCGCCGGTAAACGCGCCGCGCGAGTGGCCGAATAACTCCGACTCCAGCAATTGTTCCGGTAGCGCCCCACAGTTGATGGCAATAAACGGTTTACTGCTGCGCGGGCTGGCATTGTGAATAGCCTGGGCGAAGATCTCTTTCCCGGTACCGCTCTGACCATTGATCAATACGCTGACGTCGGACTGTGCCACCATCCGCGCCTGCTCCAGCAGACGCAGCATCAGCGGGCTACGGGTAACAATCGATTCACGCCAGCTATCATCCGTGGCGGGTGCCGACTGCTCAAGCGCCTCGTCAATCGCCTGATACAGCGCATCTTTATCCACGGGTTTAGTCAGGAAGCTGAACACGCCCTTTTGCGTTGCCGCGACCGCATCCGGAATCGAACCGTGGGCGGTAAGAATGATGACCGGCATTCCCGGCTGCACCTTCTGGATCTCGCTGAACAGCTGCATGCCGTCCATCTCATCCATCCGCAGATCGCTTATCACCAGATCCACTTTTTCACGGTTCAAAACACGCAGCCCTTCTGCCCCGCTCTCTGCGGTCACCACGCTATAGCCTTCACTGGTCAGACGCATGCCCAGCAGTTTTAACAGGCCTGGATCATCATCCACGAGCAGTAAATGCGCCGGTTTACGACTCATTATGGGGTCACCTCATCTTGTGATGATTCCGGGGCTTGTCCTTCAGACTTGTCGCCGCCATGCGTCGCATCCGGATTGTAATTTCCCGCCGGTTTACGGGTGGAAAGCTGGCGCTCAATATCGGTCAGGTTCTCCAGTTTACGCGTGGTGAGATCGAGCTGTGCCTGAAGGTGCTGATGCTGCTGACGCAGCGTATCCAGATCGCCATCGGTCGTTTGCTGCAGTTTGCTGTAACGCTGGCGTTCTTCGGCGAGCTGGAGCTGTAACGACTGTCCGTCGCGCCAGACCTGATAAAGCGGGCGCACCTGCGCCGGGATCTGCGGGCTGAACGCATCCAGTCGCGAGACGTTTTCGCGACGCTCCAGCGGCGTAATTTTGGCATTCGCCAGCAAGATGCCGCGCTTAAAAGCGTTTTGCCAGCTGTCGTCACTCAGCGAGCGGGCCTCGCTGCGCGACTGCACCGGTAACAGGCGATCTGCGCAGTCAATGGCGCGCAGCCAGTAAAGAGGGTTGGTATCCGTCGATTGCCCCTGCAATGCCCAGATATCAGTACACTCAACAGACAGATAATCCGCCAGTTGATACGTCGGGAGGGCATCCTGCGGCGCATCCCCGGTGATGTGCTTCACTGAATGCGGCGTACACCCCATCAGCGCAAGGCACGGCATTCCCGCCAGGATGAACTGGCGGGAGAATAGACGTTGGAAAATGTGAGAAAAAACGTGTGGCATATTCACCAGGCTTAGCATTATTTAGTCGTTTTTCGTTGCAGATAACGGCAGTTCTATGCGGAAGCAAACCTCTTGCGCCTGTTCATCGACAAGATAGAGCTCACCCTGCATACGGCGGATACAATCTCTGGCGATACTTAGCCCCAGTCCGCTCCCTTTCACTGCCCCTTTCCGTTGATGACTTCCCTGGAAAAAAGGTTCGAAAATCATAGTTCTTTCCGCTTCAGGAATAGGAGTTCCGGTGTTGATAACATCGATATACACGGTTGATCCCTGTAAGCGGCTGCGAATACGGATGTTACCGGATTCAGCCCCATAGTGCACCGCATTGGAATAAAGATTATCCAGTACGCTCATCAGTAACATCGGCTCGGCCAGGCAGCGATCGGCCGCCAGCGCAATGTCGGTATGCATCATTTTAGCGCGAGCCGGTAGACTATGAGCGGAAACCACCATATCTACCAGCGGTTCAATCTCCACGCTTTCCATTTCAATGGCGCTATCCGCCAGTTTGCGGTTGTAATCAAGCAGTTGTTCAATCAATTTTTGTAGGTTACGGCTACTGTCATCGAGAATGCCAACCACCTCTTTTTGTTCCGGCGTCAGTGGCCCCACTACCTGGTCCGCCAGCAGTTCAGTGCCTTCACGCATGCTGGCCAGCGGGGTTTTCAACTCATGGGAGAGATGGCGCAAAAATTGATGGCGTTGAGACTCCAGCCAGGAGAGGCGCTCGCTCAACCAGATGATCCGCTGCCCAACGGAACGCAGTTCGCGCGGTCCGGTAAAGGTGACGGTATTGCCCAGCGATCGCCCTTCCCCCAGACGATTGATCATCCGCTCAATGCCCTTTACCGGCCCGATAATCATCCGCGTGAACAACAGCACCATCGCCAGACTCACCAGAAACAATACCAGCGCCTGCCAGCCGAAGAACTGTCCACGCTCGGCAATCTCTTGTTGTAGCTGCTGCCCGCGTGAAAAAACCACGGTACGCGTCGCTTGCACCATTTCGGTATTGGCGTTGGCAAATGCTTCCAGTCGCGCGGCCGCGGCGGTTTCAGGCCCACTGTTCCGGCATTGCAGTTGCGCCAGGTCGTTCAGATCCTGACGTAACGCCTGATACAGCTTATCGTCAGGCAGAACACCCGCATGGGCGTCCAGCATTTCACTGTAGCGTTTGCGCTGGCTCTGATACACCTTTGCCAGCGTCGGATCGTCAAGCACGCAATACTGACGATAGCTACGCTCCATCTCCAGGGCGGCATTGGTCATCGCCTCACTGCGACGCGCATCGATAAGGGTAGTACGGTTAGTCTGCGCCGCCTGGGCGCTAAGCGCGTTCAGGCTTTGCCACGCCTGCCAGGCGAGGACCAGCAGCGGTAACAGGATCAGCAGGAATGCCAGCGTCACCAGTTGGCGTAGTGACCGGGGAAAAACAGACCAGCGCTTCAAGGCATTACTCTCACAGGAGATGAATAGAACGATGCTAACTGAGGGAAACGCCAGATACAACAAAGCCGGGCTGAACCCGGCTTTGTTATGGAATAAGGCGGTGCCTAACTCGACGTTTCGCCCGATGGTTGATAAAGCAGCGCTATTATCAGAAGTTGGACGGCAGGCACCTTGTTGTGCGTCATTCGAAGTTTATGTAGCACGTCCCGAAGGGGCTGACATAAGAAGGTGAATGAGCCACTGGTTACTATTATGCAGTAACTATGCCAACATTCAAAACAAATTATTAACACCCTGAATTTAATTGTTTTTTATTGATAATTAATCGATTAATGCAGTGAACGACTTTCATACAAACTGTCGCCAATTAGCAACACCTTAAACGAAATGGATTTAGCCCCATAAAAATCAACAAGTTATATGTCTCTTTTTGGAGACACCCCTTGCGCGCATTTGTCGTGAATTCCCGACAGACCAAATTAACGATAGTGATTATAAAGATACGCAAGGCACACGACATGCCGGCTCAACACCTTCGGCCCTAATCCTGACTGACCCGAGGACCACGGGTGCGTATACAGCCAGCGAACAAAGACATCGCTGGCGCGCAGAGAAACCGGAGCAATGTTCCCGGCCTGCTTTTGCCCGGTTAATGAGCAGACGATCTTATCCGCTCCGCCGCAACTCCACCGCTGCCAGACATTGTTCCACCACCCAATGTTCCACCTGCCTGTCAGCCTGTACTCCGCCTCTGTCCCGGATGGCGGGTTGGCATCTTCCAGCACAAACCACAGATTCGTCGTACCACGCTGTACTTCCGCTGACCAGGCCGTAATCGCTGCGCCACGCAGCACACACTCGTGCGCCAGGTAGTGATCGGTGATAGCAGGAAACCGCCGTTTCAACCGCTGGAAATGACCGTGAATCGCGATCGCAGGGCGAAGGATACACCCGCGATCGTTGCCTTTCAGTCGCGCACTGCCATAGTGAATTTCATCAAACTGACATCTTTGCATGAACTGCATTTCCTGCCAGCGAAGGGACTCCACCGAGCACTCATGCGCCATTTGCGGCACAGGACTCGCCGAACCGGTATAAAGCAAAGAGTCACCTACCGCCTCATCACAGTAGTTAGTTGTGACCTGGAGAATATGACCAGAACAGGCATCAGCGCTGATCACCACATACAGCCGCTGTTCTGCCGCCTGTCCCTGGAAAGGCAACGCCAGAACCTTTGTCGCAACGCGTTTCACATCACGGTTAGCATGATGCGCTTGCTGCTCACACCAGTTAACCGCTTTCGCCAGCAGTCGATATTGCGTGGTTTCTGCCGCGTAATCACCCTGCTGAAGTCGCAAGAGAAACGGCTCGATGGTGCGTTCGAAACAGCGCTTCGTCTGTCGGGGAGTGAAAACCGTCCGACAAAGACGACACTGGAATCGACTATGACCTGCCTGCGTTCGCCCATAGCGAATCACGTCGCTGGCAGAGCAGCGCGGGCATTCTGTTCCGGTTGCGTCCGGTTTATTTTTTATTAACCGTGCAAACCAGTGGTTAAATTCACGCTCATTAAATAAGGGGGGCAGACTGCCACATTTCTGGCATTCCAGCGCCGCATACCCCAGACGATAAACGGGATAAAGATAGTCAGCCGCTTCCGCCACGCCGAGATTGGGGCACGACCAACTTTTACAAACATTGAGATGTATTTTGTCCTGGATTTCCATTTCACTCGACCAACTGATTTTGTCAGTCGAATAACTCTGGCGGTTATTCAGATTTACTGTCGTGAGGAGCCTCACAAAATCCAGGCAAGCGGAAACGACAATAGCACTCTCATTTATACGTTAAGGATAAACAATGAAAAAACGCTTGATTGCCTCGTTACTCATCGCTGGATATGCGGGATATGCCTGTGCGCAGGATGTTACCGTCATCTATACCAATGATCTCCACGCCCACGTTGAACCGTATAAACTGCCGTATATTGCTGAAGGTAAACGGGAGATTGGCGGTTTTGCTAATATTTCCACACTGGTTAAACAGGAAAAAGCTAAAAATAAGGCGACGTTTTATTTTGATGCCGGTGATTATTTTACCGGTCCATATATAAGCAGCTTGACTAAAGGAAAAGCAATTATCGATATAATGAATACAATGTCGGTGGATGCGGCCTCTGTCGGGAATCATGAATTTGACCATGGCTGGGATAATACCCTTTTGCAGTTCAGCCAGGCGACGTTCCCTATTTTATTGGGTAACGTCTTTTTTAAGAACAGCACTCTGCCCTTCTGGAATAAACCGTACACTATTGTGGAAAAAGACGGCGTCAAAATCGGTGTCATCGGTTTGCACGGTGTGTTTGCCTTCGACGATACGGTGTCGTCAGCCATGCGCCAGGGAATTGAAGCGCGTGATGAAGTCAAGTATCTACAGCGCTATCTGGATGAGCTGCGTGGAAAAGTGGATATCACCGTCGCGTTAATGCACGAAGGCACACCGGCGCGCCAGTCCAGCATCGGCAATGCGGACGTCAGACGTGCGCTGGATAAGGATATTCAGACCGCAAAACAGGTCAAAGGCCTCGATCTTCTCATTACTGGCCATGCGCATGTTGGCACGCCAGAACCAATTAAAGTGGGCAATACCCTCATCCTCTCGACCGACAGCGGTGGCATTGATATCGGTAAACTGGTGCTGGATGTCAACACAAAAAATCATCGTCACACGGTTAAAAGCTTTGAACTGAAAACAATTTTTGCGGATGAATGGAAACCAAATGTTAAGAACGCACGATGGGTATTTTTACATAGGTAGCGACGAGGACGAACATTGGTATGGCCGTCGCTTCTTTAAAATTGATATTCTTGGCAATGAAATCCTTGAATATGATTTACGCGATAGTGATGGCAATCTTTACGCAAATACGCACGATCTAGCCTGGGATTCGGCAAATAACCTTTATATGATCGGTAACGATATACCGGATCGTTCGACATCTACAATGAGACAGGATGCCTGGATCTTAAAATTCAATGAACAGTCGGGGAAAATGATCTGGGCCAAAAATTACACTCGCGCCTTCGATAACGCCTCGATTCTGAATAATAGCCCAACCAATGATGCGCATCTTAACTCACTCTCCTGGATCCCAGCAGGCTCTGAAAACAGTGAGGCTATTATTGTCCACACCCGTTCAGCCGGGGTTACTTTTGGCGTATCGCCAGAAGATGGCCGGATTCTCTGGACAATCGATACTGGCGGTTTCAACCCACAATTCCCTGCAGATCAATCGGTTATAAATATCAGTACAACCGGAATTGGCGATAATGAAAACGGCGGCCATACCGTTTTAGTCACCAGTAATAGCGCATTTTCCAGTCTCACAGATTACAACGCAGGGAAGTTTGTCCTTTCTGTCTTTGATAACCGCTCTTGCATAACGTCTGATGGTCAGCCTGTTATCCGCCCTATCGACGCGGATGCAGACGCTGCAAAGCAGTATCAAACCCTGGAAGCTCGTGTTTTGTTTTACGCCGTTGATTTAACGGCCAGAACCATCACGAAAGCAGCAGAACCTATTTCATTGGCATCAGCCCGTGTCCCACAAGTAACGGACTTCATGGGGGCGGTTTTTGATCACAATGACAACTACACTATCTATACCAACCACGCGCGTTCTTTCTTTATCAGCGACGCCAGCGGGAATTTCATTGCAACGATTTACGATCTTATCTGTTCACTGGATGGCTATCCGGAGTTTCCTGGAGAATGCTACCGGGCAAGGCTATTTGCCAGCAATGAACTCACCGCTCTGATCAACGTTGGGTTTGATACCGCGAACAATTGATACCGTTCAGTAAAAAAACCCGGTGTTTATTTCACCGGGTTTTTCTGTTTCAGAAGGTTTATCCCAACTGCTTGCGGGCGTTACGGAAGATACGCATCCACGGACCGTCCTCACCCCAGTTTTCCGGGTGCCATGAGTTACTGACGGTACGATACACACGTTCCGGATGCGGCATCATCACCGTCACACGACCACTTTCCGTGGTGACAGCGGTAATCCCATTCGGCGAGCCGTTCGGGTTAGCCGGGTAGGTTTCCGTTACATTGCCAAAGTTATCGACAAAGCGCAGTGCGACCAGACCTTTGCTTTCCAGCGCCGCCAGATGGGCTGCGTCGCGAACTTCAACGCGCCCTTCTCCGTGCGAGACGGCGATAGGCATCATTGACCCGACCATGCCCTGCAGCAACAGAGACGGGCTCTGGGTCACCTCAACCAGGCTGAAGCGGGCTTCAAAGCGATCCGAATGGTTACGCACAAAGCGCGGCCACAGGTCACTGCCCGGGATCAGTTCACGCAGATTCGACATCATCTGACAGCCGTTACACACACCCAGCGCCAGCGTTTGTGGACGATGGAAGAAGGTTTCGAACTCATCGCGCACGCGGTTGTTGAACAGAATTGATTTCGCCCAGCCCTCACCCGCGCCCAGTACGTCGCCGTAAGAGAAGCCGCCGCAGGCCACCAGCGCCTGGAAGTTACCCAGACCCGTGCGGCCACCGAGCAGATCGCTCATGTGCACGTCAATCGCGTCAAAGCCTGCACGCTGGAACGCCGCAGCCATTTCGACGTGAGAGTTCACCCCTTGCTCACGCAGTACCGCCACTTTCGGACGCGCACCGGTCGCAATATACGGTGCGGCGATATCGTCATTAATATCAAAGGTCAGCTTCGCGCTAAGGCCCGGATCGGCATCGTTGGTTTTCGCATCGTGCTCCTGATCGGCACACTCCGGGTTATCACGCAGACGCTGCATTTGCCAGGTGGTTTCGGCCCACCAGATGCGAAGCGTCGTGCGACTTTCGCTGAAGACGGTCTGACCGTTGGCTTCGATAACAAAACGATCGCCCGTGACGGCCTGACCCAGGTAATGTACGCAATCGCCCAGACCGTGTTGCGCCAGCAGTGCTTCCACCGCCTCGCGATCCGCTGCGCGAACCTGAATCACCGCGCCAAGTTCTTCGTTGAACAACGCCGCCAGACGATCGTCGCCCAGTGCGGCGATATCCGCCTGCACCCCACAGTGACCGGTAAAGGCCATTTCCGCCAGCGTCACCAGCAGGCCGCCATCGGAACGGTCGTGATAAGCGAGCAGTTTACGTTGCACCACCAGCGCCTGCATCGCGTCGTAGAAGCCCTTCAGTTGCGCGACGTCACGCACATCTGCCGGCGTATCGCCAAGCTGGCGGTATACCTGCGCCAGCGCCGTCGCGCCCAGCGCGTTGTGGCCACGGCCCAGGTCGATCAGCAGCAGCGCGTTGTCTTCAGTAGAAAGCTGCGGGGTGATGGTATGACGCACATCTTCCACGCGAGCAAAAGCGGAAATCACCAGCGACAGCGGCGAGGTCATTTCGCGCTGTTCGTTGCCTTCCTGCCAGCGGGTTTTCATCGACATCGAGTCTTTACCCACCGGAATCGTCAGACCCAGCGCCGGACAGAGTTCTTCACCGACCGCTTTCACCGCTTCGTATAAACCGGCATCTTCGCCCGGGTGACCGGCTGCGGCCATCCAGTTAGCGGAAAGCTTAATGCGTTTGATATCGCCAATCTGCGTTGCCGCGATATTGGTCAATGCTTCCCCGACCGCCAGACGGGCAGAAGCGGAGAAGTCGAGCAGCGCCACTGGCGCACGTTCGCCGATCGACATCGCTTCACCGTAGTAGCTGTCGAGGCTGGCGGTGGTCACCGCGCAGTTCGCCACCGGCACCTGCCACGGACCGACCATCTGATCGCGAGACACCATCCCGGTCACAGTACGGTCGCCAATGGTGACCAGGAAGGTTTTTTCCGCCACCGTCGGCAGATGCAGAACGCGTTTAACTGCATCCGCAATGGTGATGTCAGCACGATCCAGTGCCTCACCTTTCGCCTTCAGCGTCTGAACGTCGCGGGTCATCTTCGGCGTTTTGCCGAGCAGTACGTCAAGCGGCAGATCGATAGGCTGGTTGTTGAAGTGACGATCGTTTAGCGACAGATGCTGTTCTTCGGTCGCCTCACCAATTACCGCATACGGCGCGCGCTCGCGCTTACACAGCTCGTCGAACAGCGGCAGTTGGTCCGCCGCCACAGCCAGCACGTAACGTTCCTGGGACTCGTTACACCAGATCTCCAGCGGGCTCATACCCGGCTCATCGCTGAGGATGTCACGCAGTTCGAATTTACCGCCGCGTCCACCGTCACTAACCAGTTCAGGCATCGCGTTCGACAGACCGCCGGCGCCAACGTCGTGGATAAACAGGATCGGGTTGGCGTCACCCAACTGCCAGCAGCGGTCGATCACTTCCTGGCAGCGGCGTTCCATCTCCGGGTTATCACGCTGTACCGAGGCAAAATCAAGATCCGCGTCAGACTGGCCGGAGGCCATCGAGGAAGCCGCGCCGCCGCCCAGGCCGATATTCATCGCCGGACCGCCGAGAACGATCAGCTTCGCCCCGACGACGATCTCGCCTTTCTGTACGTGATCGGCACGGATGTTACCAATCCCGCCCGCCAGCATGATCGGCTTGTGATAACCGCGCAGCTCTTCGCCATTGTGGCTGTTCACTTTTTCTTCGTAAGTACGGAAATAGCCGTTCAGCGCAGGACGACCAAATTCATTGTTAAACGCCGCGCCGCCCAGCGGGCCTTCAGTCATGATATCCAGCGCGGTCACAATACGCTCTGGCTTGCCGAAGTCTTCTTCCCACGGCTGCTCAAAGCCCGGAATGCGCAGGTTAGAAACGGAGAAGCCTACCAGACCCGCTTTTGGCTTCGCGCCGCGTCCGGTTGCCCCTTCATCACGGATTTCACCGCCGGAACCAGTCGCCGCCCCCGGCCACGGCGAGATCGCCGTCGGGTGGTTATGGGTTTCCACCTTCATCAGGATATGCGCCGGCTCCTGGTGGAAGTCATAGCGACCGGTCGCGTGGTCGGCAAAGTAACGCCCCACTTCAGACCCTTCCATCACCGCCGCGTTATCTTTATACGCGGAAAGCACGTGGTCCGGTGTGGTTTCAAAGGTGTTTTTGATCATCTTGAACAGCGACTTCGGTTGTTGCTTGCCATCGATGATCCAGTCGGCGTTGAAAATCTTGTGACGGCAGTGCTCAGAGTTCGCCTGCGCAAACATGTAGAGTTCGATGTCGTTCGGGTTGCGCCCCAGTCGGGTAAACGCGTCCTGCAGGTAATCAATTTCGTCATCCGCCAGCGCCAGACCGAGACGCAGGTTAGCATCAATCAGCGCCTGACGGCCTTCACCCAGCAGGTCAACACTTGCAACAGGCGCCGGCTGATGGTGAGCAAACAGTTTTTCCGCATCGGTTAACGAAGAGAACACCGTCTCCATCATTCGATCGTGCAGTTCAGCGGCAACCCACTGCCACTGCTCAGCGCTTAGCGTGGAGGCCTCAACGTAATAAGCGACGCCGCGTTCCAGACGGTCAATTTGTTGCAGACCGCAGTTATGGGCGATATCTGTCGCTTTGGAAGACCAGGGGGAGATGGTGCCAGGGCGCGGCGTCACCAGCAGCAGTTTCCCTTCCGGGGTGTGGCTGCTCAGGCTGGGACCGTATTTCAGCAGACGGGCAAGCTGCGCGTGCTCATCCTCGTTCAACGGAGCGTTCAGGTCAGCGAAATGGACGTACTCGGCGTAAATATTGCTTACCTGGAGGTTGGCAGCCTGAAAACGTGCCAGCAGTTTGTTAATACGGAATGCGGACAGTGCAGGCGAACCACGCAGAATTTCCATCATAAGTCTCTCGTCTTCTAAGCTAAGCTTTCGGTGTGCCCAAGTGGGGAAACGGGCGTCATTATAAAGAATCTGAGCCGCCGACGAAACCGTTTGCGTCGAAATAAAATCCACCGCCGTTATTGTCATACGATGCTGCCAATGGCTGTAATTAGTTGCCAACTGGCGCAAGTTTAAGCAAAATGCCGCTCATTGATGAATACTCCTGGCCTTTCTATTCTTTTTCCCATCCTGAGGCAACGCACGGTTCAGAGAATTAACTAATTGAAAAAATTAAAGATTAATTATCTGTTCATCGGCATACTGACGCTGCTGCTGGCGGCGGCCCTCTGGCCCTCTATCCCCTGGTTCGGTAAAGCCGATAATCGTATCGCCGCGATCCAGTCGCGGGGAGAGTTGCGCGTGAGCACAATTGAGTCGCCGCTCACCTGGGCGAAACTCGACGGTAAGCCGTACGGGCTCGATTACGAGCTGGCGCAGCAGTTCGCCAGCTATCTGGGGGTAAAACTGAAGATTACCGTCCGCCAGAACATCAGCCAGCTGTTTGACGATCTGGATAATGGTGACGCCGACCTGCTGGCGGCCGGGCTGGTCTACAACAGTGAACGAGTGAAAAACTATCAGCCAGGGCCGACTTACTATTCGGTATCCCAGCAACTGGTCTACAAAGTGGGTCAGTATCGTCCCCGTACGTTGGGCAGCGTGACGGAAAGTCAACTCACTATCACGCCGGGACACGTGGTGGCAAACGATCTGCAAACGCTGAAACAGACAAAATACCCTGAGCTGAGCTGGCGGATCGATGAGAAAAAAGGCTCAACGGAACTGCTGGATGCGGTGATTGCCGGACAGCTGGATTACACCATTGCCGACTCTGTCGCCATCAGCCTCTACCAACGCGTTCATCCCGAACTTGCTGTTGCGCTGGATATCACCGACGAACAGCCGGTGACCTGGTTTAGTCAGCTGGATGATGACAACACGCTGTCTGCCGCCCTGCTCGATTTCTTCAACGGCATGAATGAGGACGGCTCCCTGGCCCGTCTCGAAGAAAAATATCTGGGGCACGGCGATGATTTTGACTATGTCGATACCCGCACCTTTCTGCGCGCGGTTGATGCCATGCTCCCCGACCTGAAACCTCTGTTTGAAAAACACGCCCAGGAGATTGGCTGGCAGCTGCTTGCGGCGATCTCCTGGCAGGAATCGCATTGGGATCCGCAGGCCACATCACCAACCGGCGTGCGCGGCATGATGATGCTCACCAAAAACACCGCACAAAGTCTCGGTCTGACCGACAGAACCGATCCTGAGCAGAGCATCAGCGGTGGAGCACGCTACTTACAGGACATGATGAGTAAAGTGCCGGACACCGTACCCGAGAACGAGCGTATCTGGTTTGCGCTGGCGGCCTATAACATGGGTTATGCGCATATGCTTGATGCGCGTGCGCTGACAGCCAAAACGAAGGGAAACCCGGACAGTTGGGCAGACGTCAAACAGCGTCTGCCGTTGCTCAGTCAAAAACAGTATTACAGCAAGCTGACCTACGGCTATGCGCGCGGACATGAGGCCTACGCCTACGTTGAAAACATCCGTAAATATCAGATAAGCCTGCAGGGCTATTTGCAGGAGAAAGAAAAGCAACTGGCTGAAGAGATGAAACTGGCACAAGAGTATCCGGTCGTCTCACCAACGGAATTTGGCAAACAGCGGCGACCACTCGCCGCCTTCCTGTCGCAATCGTCATCCAGTTATCTGACGCACTCGCCGTCGCTGCTGCGTTTACCGCAGAAGAAAGAGGACAAAGAGTAAACAGAACCGCAATGCCTACTGGCTTGCGGCTTTCTTCAACGCTTTGATCTCCTGACGGCGCATGCGGAAGAAATCGCTGAGCAGCGTCGCACACTCCTCACGCAATATTCCTTCAGTGACCTCAACGCGATGGTTCATTCCCGGATGATGCAGAACATCCATCAGCGAACCGGCAGCGCCGGTTTTTGCATCGCGCGCGCCGAACACCACATGGCGGATACGGCTGTGTACCATCGCACCAGCGCACATGACGCACGGCTCAAGGGTCACATACAGCGTCGCGTCAATCAGACGATAATTTTGCAGGACGAGGCCGCCCTGACGTAGCGCCATGATCTCTGCGTGCGCGGTGGGATCGTGATGGCCAATCGGGCGGTTCCAGCCTTCACCGATCACGCGATTGTTGTGCACTAATACGGCACCGACCGGGACTTCACGTTCATCCCAGGCGCGCTTCGCCAGCGTTAACGCATGACGCATCCAGTATTCGTGACTAAATTCAACATCTGACAAAGGGGTTACTCCGGTAATCATTGCGGGCGCATTATACAGGGTCGCGATACCCTTCGTCTTTCAACTATTCCAGTTGCTGGAGTTCTCCACGAGGCGTGACGCGCCAGCGGTGCTGGCAAAAATAGAGCAGCGGGTTGTCCTGATTGCTGTCGCTGTAGCCGCTGTAAAGGCGCAGTGGCGTGCCGATTTTACGCTCCAGCTGTGCAACTTTTTCATGCCCCAGACAGCGCAGGGTCAGCACCCAACCGCCGTACCCCCGCTTCATCTGGCTGGCGATCAGATTCACGCGCGGCAGCCACGGCGTATCAACATAAACCTGTTCCACCAGCGACTGCGGCGAACCGGTGATGAGCCAGATATCGGCATCGGAGCTGAGCAGATAGGTGGTCAGACGCTCTTGTACCTGAGGAAACGCCGTAACGTTCTGTCGGAACCATCGAACAAAATCGGCCTGCCTGGCCTGTAGACTGGCCTCGCTGTGGCCGAAGGTACATCCCCACAACAGCAGACTCATCGGCCAGCGCGCAGCGCGTCCTTTAATCAATAACGCACCGACAATCACGGGCAACAACGGCAGCACGAGCAGCGCATTCAGCGGCTGGCGACGCAACAG
Organism: Citrobacter sp. RHB20-C16; assembly: GCF_013890155.1. Classification (NCBI taxonomy): domain Bacteria; kingdom Pseudomonadati; phylum Pseudomonadota; class Gammaproteobacteria; order Enterobacterales; family Enterobacteriaceae; genus Citrobacter; species Citrobacter sp. RHB20-C16. Next base: position 3,572,000 of record NZ_CP057630.1, read on the forward strand.
ATAGCGCAGGAAACTGCCAAACATATCCTGCTGATGTAGCGTACCATCCAAATCAAAAAAAACGACACGACGCGCATGATTGGTCAAACCTTACTCCTCGGGATCGTTGAATCCTAACAGCCAGGTAAACAGGAACCCGGCTATCACTGCTACTAAATAGCCTAACAGATAGAACATCACTTTTCCGGCAACAATCGTTAACGCCAGCGGTAATCCGGAAATACCGAAGGTGATGACGGTGGCGACCTTCCAGTAGCTGATCAGCGCTCCGCCTACTGCGCCACCAAGACAGGCACCAATAAACGGTTTGCCCAGAGGAAGCGTGACGCCAAAAATCAGCGGTTCGCCAATACCGAGTAATCCCACCGGTAACGCCCCCTTAATCACTTTTTTCAACCGCGCGTTACGGGTTTTCATTAGCACGGCAATTGCCGCGCCCACTTGCCCGACGCCCGCCATCGCCAGAATGGGAAAGAGCGCGTTATAGCCATGCGCCTGCACCAGCTCAACGTGAATCGGCACCAGCCCCTGATGCAGCCCCGTCAGCACCAGTGGCAGGAAGGTTCCCGCCAGAACCGCGCCGACCAGAAAGCCGCCGCGATCGATAGCCCAGGACGCGCCGTGAGCAATAGACTCCGAAATCCAGCCGCCCAGCGGTTGCAGCGCCACAATCGCAATCGAGCCGGTGATGATGGTCGTCAGTAGCGGATTGAGGATAAGCTCCAGCGAGCCGGGTAACACGTCGCGGAATTTACGCTCGATCCAGCACATCAGCGCCACCACCAGCAGCACGGCAATCACCCCACCACGGCCTGGCTGGAGCGCTTCACCAAACAGCGTAATTTGCGCCAGTTGCGGACTCGACAGAATGCCCGCCATCACGCCGCCCATCGCCAGCGAACCACCGAAGACTTTGGCGGTATTCACCCCCACCAGAATGTTCATGATGGCGAAAACTGCACTGCCGAAGATCCCCATCAGCCCCAGCATGTTGGGGTAATGGGTGGCGAAATCGCCGACGATATCCGGGCGTTTGAGAATGTTAATGATGCCGGTGATTAAACCGGAGGCGATAAACGCCGGGATCAGGGGAATAAAAACATTCGCCAGCTTGCGTAGCGCATCGCTCATCGGCGCTTTGTACTTTGCTTTGGCCTGCGATTTCGTGCGCTCAATGTCATCGACTGCCGGGCGCGCACTCCCCTGCGCCAACAGCGCTCGCATGGCATCAACGACCTTTGCCGCCTTTCCGGGTCCGACGATGATCTGATGCTGCGCCCCCTGCTTCACGTAGCCACTGACGCCCGGTAGCTGTTTCAGATGCGGGATATCCAACAGCGTATCGTCTTTCACTTCCACCCGGACGCGCGTCATACAATTTTCCAGACGCAGAATATTTTGTTCTCCGCCTATTCCCAGCAGAATATCGCTGGCAAGGGTCGCCATCTTATCCATAGTTACCTCGATGAATCAGCTAACGCAGCGCGTAAGAATCCCTGATGGGCGGCCAGTTTTTCGCGCGCCGCATCAGCATTGAGACCGCTCAGCGCCATAAGAATGGCCGGTTTCACGTCAAAATCGGTCTGTCTGAGCAGCGTTTCCGCCTCAGCGCGGGCAATGCCTGTGGCTTCAACCACCATTCGACACGCGCGGTCCATCAGTTTGATATTGGTGGCTTTCATATCCACCATCAGGTTCTGGTACACCTTGCCAAACTTCACCATCGCCCCAGTGGAGATCATATTGAGCACCAGCTTTTGCGCGGTACCGGATTTCAGACGCGTTGAGCCTGTCAGCGCCTCAGGCCCTACTACGGGTGAAATCGCAATATCCGCTTCCTGCGCAATCGGCGAGTCCGGATTACAGGAGATAGCAACCGTGGTACAACCCGTTTTGCGGGCATATTTCAGTCCACCGATGACATACGGCGTACGCCCTGATGCCGCCAGCCCAACCACCAGATCCTGCGGCACGAGGTTCAGGGCAATAAGATCGTCTTCACCGAGCTGCGCGTTGTCTTCTGCCCCTTCAACGGCTTTCAGCAACGCTCCCGGACCACCGGCGATTAGCCCCACCACCAGACCATGAGGAACGCCAAACGTCGGTGGGCATTCAGACGCATCCAGCACGCCGAGTCGCCCACTGGTCCCTGCGCCCATATAGATAATCCGACCACCGGATTTTAACGCTTCAGCCGCGGCATCGACGGCGCTCGCAACATCGGGCAATGTTGCTTTTACTGCTTTCGCTACCAGCGTATCCTGTTGATTAAAACGGTGAACCAGATCCAGCGTTGATAACGCGTCGAGGTCCATTGTTTGCGGATTACGGGTTTCTGATACTAAAGCGCCGAGATTCATGTTTGCTCCTCAGGAATTTTTAATTCATATTAACGACCAATAATGGAATATAATATTCGTACAGGCGAGTGAAATTTCATTTTGTCGCCGCCATCACGTTTTCGTCAGGAGAGACCATGAACTGTTTAATTCGCATCCGCCAGCGCTACCCGGGATTTGCGCAGAGCGATAAAAAACTCGCGGACTATCTTCTGATACAACCCGACACTGCCCGCCACCTTAGCTCTCAGCAACTGGCCGCCGAAGCGGGCGTCAGTCAGTCGAGCGTGGTGAAGTTCGCACAAAAGCTCGGCTATAAGGGATTTCCGGCGTTGAAACTGGCGATCAGCGAAGCGCTGGTCAGCAATCCGAACCCGCATTCGGTGCCAGTGCATAACCAGATCCGTGGCGACGATCCCCTGCGTCTGGTCGGCGAGAAATTGATCAAAGAGAATGTGGCGGCGATGCATGCCACGCTGGATGTCAACACGGAAGAGAAGCTGAGCGAAAGCGTGACGATGCTGCGTAACGCCCGTCGGATCGTGTTAACCGGGATTGGTGCCTCCGGTCTGGTAGCGCAGAATTTTGCCTGGAAGCTGATGAAAATTGGCCTGAACGCTATTGTTGAGCGCGATATGCATGCGCTGTTGGCCACGGTTCAGGCGCTGACGCCGGACGATCTGCTGTTAGCGATTTCCTACAGCGGCGAACGCCGAGAACTGAACCTGGCGGCAGAAGAGACTTTACGCGTCGGCGGGCAGATCCTGGCGATCACGGGTTTCACCCCTAATGGGCTTCAGCAGCGCGCCAGCCACTGCCTGTATACCATCGCGGAAGAACAGGCCACCCGCAGTGCGGCGATCTCTTCAACCCACGCGCAAATGATGCTCACCGATCTGCTTTTTATGGCGCTGGTACAGCAGGATCTGGAGCACGCACCTGAACGTATTCGCCACAGCGAGGCGCTGGTAAAAAAACTGGTCTGAGCAAGGAATGCGCGTATAATGCCCGCCCGGTTTGTGTTGTTTTGAGAGTTTCCTGATGGCCCTGTTAATCACGAAAAAATGCATCAATTGCGATATGTGCGAACCCGAATGTCCAAATGAGGCCATTTCGATGGGTGACAGCATCTATGAGATTAACAGCGACAAATGCACCGAGTGCGTCGGGCATTACGACACGCCCACCTGCCAGAAGGTGTGCCCGATCCCCAATACGATCCTCAAAGACCCGGCACATGTCGAAACAGAAGAACAACTGTGGGACAAATTTGTCCAGATGCACCACGCCGATAAAATCTAACTTTCGATAATGACCGTGGCGCAGGCATAGTGACGTTCGTCGGCCAGCGTTACGTGCATATGCGCAACGCCTAGTTTTTCCGCCAGCGCTAACGCCTCTCCCCATAATCGCAAGCGCGGTTTACCAAGTTCGTCGTTAAACACTTCAAACTGATTAAATGCCAGCCCATTGCGAATACCGGTACCAAAAGCTTTCGCCGCCGCCTCTTTGACGGCAAAGCGTTTTGCCAGAAAACGCACCGGCTGCTGGTGCGTTTCCCAGATAGCCCACTCGTTAGCGCTGAGCACTCGTCGGGCAAGCCGGTCACCGGAACGGGAGATCACCGCTTCAATGCGCGCAATCTCCACGATATCGGTGCCTAATCCAAGAATGGCCATTAGCCGCGCGCTTCCAGCATCAAACGTTTCATTTCCGCGACGGCGTCTTTCAGCCCGCTCATCACCGCACGACCGATAATCGCATGACCGATATTCAGCTCGTGCATTTCCGGCAGTGCGGCAATGGCTTTGACGTTGTGATAGGTCAGGCCGTGTCCCGCATTGACTTTCAGCCCCAGGCTGGCGGCAAAGGTGGCGGCTTTCGCGATGCGCGCCAGTTCCTGCGCCTGTTCCGCATCGGTTTTCGCATCCGCATAGCAGCCGGTATGAATTTCAATGTACGGTGCGCCGACGTCAGCAGCCGCTTTGATTTGCGCGTCATCGGCGTCAATAAACAGCGACACAAGGATCCCGGCGTCAGCCAGACGTTTACAGGCATCACGCATTTTGTCGCGCTGCCCGGCCACATCCAGACCGCCTTCGGTGGTCACTTCCTGGCGCTTTTCCGGCACCAGGCAACAAAAATGCGGTTTGGTTTCCACGGCAATCGCCAGCATCTCTTCCGTCACCGCCATTTCCAGGTTCATACGCGTGTCCAGCGTCTGGCGCAGAATGCGGACATCGCGGTCGGTAATGTGACGGCGATCTTCACGTAAATGGACGGTAATGCCATCAGCCCCCGCCTGCTCGGCAATGAATGCCGCCTGAACCGGATCCGGATATGCAGTACCGCGTGCATTACGTAACGTGGCAATGTGGTCAATGTTGACGCCTAACAGTAATTCAGCCATGACAATCCTCGTGATTTTATGTTCGCTTCGGCATGAACTGCCGGAATAATTCGCGGCTCTTTAAGGGTTTACCACCAAGATACGGCTTCAGCGCTATGCGGGTAAAGCGTTTCGCCGCGCGTAGCGTATCAACATCCGGAAATTCGCGTTCTGCCAGCGCCCGCAGATGGCGTCCGGTAAAGGTGCTGTTGTCAATCACAACGCTGGCGATAAAGCCTTTTTCTTCGCGATAGCGGTAGGTCATGGTGTCATCCACCGGCTCACCGCTGCCCGCACAGTGCAGGAAATCAACTCCGTAACCGAGGTGGCCGAGCAGCGCCAGTTCAAAACGACGCAGCACGGGTTCCGGCGTTCCCGTAGCCCCCGCCAGTGCCTGAATGCAATGCAGATAATCGAAAAAGAGTTCAGAAAAGCGGGTTTCGTGCTCCAGCACGCGGGCGAGCAGTTCGTTGACGTACAGGCCGCTGTACAGCGTGATACCGCTCAGAGGGAGCGCCAGAGAAACCGCTTCCGCGCTACGCAGCGTTTTGACGTCGCCACGTCCGCCAAAGCGGACTAACAGGGGGGTAAAAGGTTGAAGGGCACCTTTCAGATTAGAGCGCTTAGAACGTGCGCCTTTAGCAACAAGACGCACGCGACCCGACTCTTCCGTGAAGACGTCCAGCATCAGGCTGGTTTCGCTCCAGGGGCGACTATGCAGGACAAATGCGCGCTGCCAGCCCTCCATCATACTCGTCGCCTGTTCGGAGCGCAGGTTTAGAGATCGTCGACGTAACCGAGACTGCGCAGCGCGCGTTCGTCATCGGCCCAGCCGGATTTCACTTTCACCCACAGTTCAAGATGAACCGGGGCTTCGAACATTTCCTGCATGTCTTTACGCGCTTCAATACCGATGGTCTTGATTTTGGCCCCTTTGTTGCCAATAACCATCTTCTTTTGCCCTTCGCGCTCAACGAGGATCAGCCCGTTGATGTCATAACCGCCGCGCTCGTTTGACACGAAGCGTTCGATTTCCACAGTCACGGAGTACGGCAGTTCAGCGCCAAGGAAACGCATCAGCTTTTCACGGATGATTTCAGAAGCCATAAAACGCTGTGAGCGATCGGTGATGTAATCTTCCGGGAAGTGATGCTCCGCTTCCGGCAGATGCTTGCGCACGATGCCCGCGACGGTGTCGACATTCATCCCGGTTTCCGCAGAGATCGGTACGATGTCGAGGAAGTCCATCTGACTTGCCAGGAACTGCAAATGCGGCAGCAGATCGGCTTTTTCCTGCACGTTATCTACTTTATTGACGGCCAGAATCACCGGCGCTTTACCATCACGCAGTTTATTGAGCACCATCTCGTCATCCGGCGTCCAGCGGGTGCCTTCCACCACAAAGATCACCAGTTCAACATCACCAATGGAACTGCTGGCCGCTTTGTTCATCAGACGGTTAATCGCGCGTTTTTCTTCCATGTGCAGACCGGGGGTATCGACGTAAATCGCCTGCCAGGGCCCTTCGGTATGGATCCCGACAATACGGTGACGCGTAGTCTGCGCTTTACGGGAGGTGATCGAAATCTTCTGCCCGAGCAGGTTGTTCAACAGCGTGGATTTGCCAACATTCGGACGACCGACGATGGCAATAAATCCGCAATAGGTTTTTTCGTCGCTCATTCCAGCTCCAGTTTTTTCAACGCCTGTTCGGCGGCAGCCTGTTCCGCCTTGCGACGGCTCGAACCAGTGCCAACCACCGGTTCACTCAGGCCGCTGACCTGGCAGTGGATAGTAAATTCCTGATCGTGCGCTTCACCACGCACCTGTACCACCAGATAAGACGGCAGCGGCAGATGGCGACCCTGCAAATACTCCTGCAAACGCGTTTTCGGATCTTTTTGCTTATCGCCAGGACTGATTTCGTCCAGACGAGTCTGATACCAGTTGAGGATCAGCTTTTCGACGGTCTGAATGTCACTGTCAAGGAAAACCCCGCCAATCAACGCTTCGACGGTATCGGCCAGAATCGATTCGCGACGGAAGCCACCGCTTTTCAGTTCGCCAGGCCCTAAGCGCAGACATTCGCCCAGATCAAACTCGCGGGCTAATTCAGCCAGCGTATTCCCGCGCACCAGCGTCGCGCGCATACGGCTCATATCACCCTCGTCCACCCGCGGGAAACGGTGATACAGCGCATTTGCAATCACAAAACTTAAAATTGAGTCGCCAAGAAATTCTAAACGCTCGTTATGTTTGCTGCTGGCACTGCGATGGGTTAATGCCTGCTGCAACAACTCCTGATGAGTAAAAGTGTAGCCCAGCTTCCGTTGAAGCCGATTAATTACGATGGGGTTCATGCGATACCAATAAATAAATGCGTCAACAATTCAGCACACGAAACAGACCTGATATATGTAGCATCCTTCCGGCCGCGTTAAGCAGCTTATGTACGCTCATATAGGGGGACCAACGCTGTTTCGTGTGCCGTGGCGACCTGGAGGCGCCAACCTGAAACTTCGGGGGAATATTCTATACACAACGACGAGGGATGTCGTTAGCCTGGGCAGATTTATCGAAGAAATAATTCACGTTGCCGTCATAACGACGACAACGTGAACGATTCGCGGCAATTAGTGGATACCACCAATGCGGCTTAAACGAACGCCAGTCGGCCATTCGCCTTCTTGTTTGTCGAAACTCATCCAGATGGCAGTGGCTTTACCGACCAGATTCGCTTCCGGGACAAAGCCCCAGTAACGGCTGTCCGCGCTGTTATCGCGGTTGTCGCCCATCATGAAATACTGGCCCGGCGGCACAATCCAGGTCGCCAGCGGCTGCCCGGACTGCTGGTAATACATCCCCACCTGATCCTGAGCAATCGGCACGGTCAGAATACGGTGCGTCACGTCGCCCAGCGTCTCTTTACGCTCGGACAGACGAATACCGTTCTCTTTCGTTTCACTCAGCGGGATCTCAAAGAAACCACTGGTGGCTTCACCACCGTTACGACGTGCAAACGTCTGCACAAAATCGCTCGGCTGAACATCGCTATAGGTGACCGGCAGGGCGTTCTCACACGCCTGACCCGAACGGCAACCCGGCTGAATAGTCACTTCTTTCGCGACCGGATCATAGGTCACTTTATCACCAGGCAAACCGACCGCTCGCTTGATGTAATCCAGCCGTGGATCTTCCGGGTATTTAAAGACCACGATATCACCGCGTTTGGGATGACCCGTTTCGATCAGGGTTTTCTGGTAAATCGGATCTTTAATACCGTAGGCAAATTTCTCCACCAGAATAAAGTCACCGATCAACAGCGTCGGCATCATCGAACCCGATGGGATCTGGAAAGGTTCATAGATGAACGAACGCACAACCAGCACGATAGCCAGCACCGGGAAAACCGAAGCGCCAGTTTCCAGCCAGCCAGGCTTCGGCGAGACTTTTTTCAGCGTTGCCTTATCCAGTGAATCTCCGGCTGCAGCCTGTGCCGCCGCCTGACGCTCCCGACGTTTTGGTGCGAAGATAAATTTATCCACGCACCATAAAATGCCCGTGACCAATGTGGCAATCACCAGAATCAGGGCAAACATATTCGCCATGCCAACTCCTTAAGGATTATTTGCTGTCTTTGCCGACATGCAGAATGGCGAGGAACGCTTCCTGAGGCAGCTCAACGTTACCGATCTGCTTCATCCGCTTCTTACCTTCTTTCTGCTTCTGCAACAGCTTTTTCTTACGGCTGATATCGCCGCCATAGCATTTTGCCAGAACGTTTTTACGCAACTGTTTCACAGTAGAACGCGCAATGATATGCGTCCCGATCGCCGCCTGGATCGCAATATCGAACTGTTGACGTGGGATCAGGTCTTTCATCTTCTCCACCAGCTCGCGACCACGGCTCTGCGAGTTATCACGGTGAGTGATCAGCGCCAGCGCATCGACACGTTCGTTGTTGATCAAGACATCAACACGCACCATGTCGGAGGCCTGGAAGCGTTTAAAGTTGTAATCCAGAGACGCATAACCGCGTGAGGTGGACTTCAGGCGGTCAAAGAAGTCGAGTACCACTTCAGCCATCGGGATTTCATAAGTCAGCGCCACCTGGTTACCGTGGTAAACCATGTTGGTCTGCACGCCACGCTTCTCAATACACAGGGTAATCACGTTACCGAGGTATGCCTGAGGCAACAGCATGTGACATTCCGCGATCGGCTCGCGCAACTCATAGATGTTATTCAGCGGTGGCAGCTTGGACGGGCTGTCGACGTAAATCGTCTCTTTCGCGGTGGTTTCGACTTCATACACAACCGTCGGCGCGGTGGTGATCAGGTCGAGATCGTATTCACGTTCCAGACGCTCCTGAATGATCTCCATGTGTAACAGACCAAGGAAGCCACAGCGGAAGCCGAAGCCCAGCGCAGTAGAACTTTCCGGCTCATAGAACAGAGAGGCGTCGTTGAGGCTAAGCTTGCCCAGCGCGTCGCGGAAGTTCTCGTAATCATCAGAGCTGACCGGGAACAGGCCCGCATAAACCTGCGGTTTTACCTTTTTGAAGCCTGGCAGCGCTTTTTCTGCCGGGTTACGTGCCTGAGTCAGGGTATCGCCAACCGGTGCGCCGAGGATGTCTTTAATCGCACACACCAGCCAACCTACCTCGCCGCACTTCAGCTCGGTACGATCAACCTGTTTAGGCGTGAAGATCCCCAGACGGTCAGCGTTATAGGTCTGACCGGTACTCATCACTTTGATTTTGTCGCCTTTACGCAGGGTACCGTTTTTAATACGCACCAGCGAGACAACGCCGAGATAGTTATCGAACCAGGAGTCGATGATCAGCGCCTGTAACGGTCCATCCGGATCGCCCTGCGGCGGCGGAATATCACGCACCAGACGTTCCAGAACGTCGGTCACGCCCACGCCAGTTTTCGCCGAGCAGCGCACGGCATCAGTCGCATCAATACCAACGATGTCTTCAATCTCTTCGGCGACACGCTCGGGATCGGCGGCTGGCAGGTCAATTTTATTGAGGACCGGCACCACTTCGAGATCCATTTCCATCGCGGTGTAGCAGTTTGCCAGGGTTTGCGCTTCGACGCCCTGCCCGGCATCCACCACCAGCAGTGCGCCTTCACAAGCGGCAAGCGAACGAGAAACTTCATACGAGAAGTCAACGTGGCCTGGGGTGTCGATGAAGTTAAGCTGGTATGTTTCACCATCAGCGGATTTGAAATCGAGCGTTACGCTCTGCGCTTTGATAGTAATACCGCGCTCACGCTCAAGATCCATCGAGTCGAGAACCTGCGCTTCCATTTCACGGTCAGACAGGCCACCGCAGATCTGAATAATACGGTCAGACAGCGTCGATTTACCGTGGTCGATGTGAGCAATGATCGAAAAGTTACGTATGTTCTTCATATAGTGTAATTATTGTGCCTTACGCCTGGTTGGACAGGCTTTGAGAAGTCGCTGTTCTGAGCTTAACGTCTGTTTAACTGAAACGCCGCATTCTACACTACAACGCTGAGGCGAGGAAATGTTCATAAAGTCAGGATAGCGGGAACTGGAAACGGCATCGCTTTTCTGATGTAAAACATCGTAAGAGAAGCATGATGCCCGATGGCGCAAGCTTATCGGGTCTACTGGACTTGCTGACCGTTTGTAAGTCGGATAAGGCGAAACCGCCATCCGGCAAGAATATCATGGTGCCGTTTCGGTGGAGGGCGTTTCAACGCGAATCGTACTGGATGGGAGAGCAACATTAAGAATAACGGGTTGCCAGGCTTCGCGTTCAGCCAGCTTGCGGGAATAGCCACGGGCAATCAGGAATCCGCCGACGCCGCCCAGTATCGCGCCGCTTAACGCCGCGAGATCTGAGCCAAACAGCACCTGAAACAGGGAGGCGATGAGGAATAACCCCACCAGCGGCGACAGATAAACCAGCATGGCGGAACCTAACAGACTGCCTTCGGCAATCCCCAGCTCCACTTTCTGCCCAGGTTCTAACGGCACATCGCTCGCCACCACAATGGTATGCGTGGTCTGCGGCCCGAGTTTATTCAGCACGCGGGTGCCACATCCTGAACGTGAAGCGCAGCTGCTGCAGGACGCTTTCACATCACAGCTCACCAATGCCTCACCGTTTTGCCATGACACCACGGTAGCCCACTCTTTGATCATTGCGCGGCTCCGAACTTAATGGTGTCGGCAATGCGCTTCGCTGTCTGCGGCGGCAATTCACCCACGATGGTAATTTCCGCGTTGTCGCGTACGCTGGTGCTGACCGTTCTGCGCCCGGTGCGCAGCATCTGGTCGGTGCTGGCCTGAGTTGCCCGATTGACGTTAATAGAGAAGCTAAACAGACCGTCGGAGTAGAGACGCGATTCAATCGGCATGTTGTCCATCGTTGGCAACGGTCTGCGCCCGCTGGACACTTCGCTAAACCCTTTCGGAAGCCAGGTCGGATTCCAGCTGAATTTGGCTTTTTCACCCGCCGGAACAGAGAGCAGCGGCGGCAAACTGGCTTTCGCCAGCGTCTGCATGCCGCTACCGGCATCCTGATTCACGGTGAAGGCAATCACCCGGAATTGCTCTAACGTTTCGCCATCGCGATCGAGGAGATCGACCCGCATCGGCAGCTTCGTTTCCGTATCCATCCAGACAATATAGCTGTAACGCGTACCATCACGCGCGACCACGCGAATCACTTCGCACAGGCGATCGGCAATTCGGGTACGACCCACAGCAATAAAATCATAGTAGGGAGCAAGACGTTTGAAATCGGTATAGATAAGCGACGGCAGGGAGTCGACGATGTAGTCACCGTTCAGAGTGAACGGTTCGAGTCCAGGCTCGAAGTAGCTAATTTCATTTCCGCGCTGGACCACTTCACGACGCGGACCATCCATTTGCAGCAGCTGCGCAAGCGGACGATTTTCCAGGCGAGCATGGCGATAACGCAGAGACTCAACGCCTTGTTTCGTGATGCTGACGAATGACAGCTCGTAATTGAGTGACTGGCTCGCCACATTCATCTGCTGCAACAACGCCCCGGACGCAGTATTGGCCGAGGCGTTGACAGAGAAGAACAGGCTACCCGTCACAAGTGACATGGCAAACCAAAGTTGCTTCATTACTGCGATTGCGTTCCTAAAGTTTGAATTCCTGGCACCTGAACAGCTGCTTGCTGTGTCTGTGCCTGCTCAAACTGAAGCTGTTCGGAGTGCAGTCGGCGTTGCAGTTCGTAATCCTGCAACATGGCGTTGATCCGACGACGCTGCTCCTGTACCTGCTGCTGTTGCCCACCATTCGCGGTCGCATCAGAAGGTACTCCCAAGCTTACCGGGCTGGCTTTACCCATCATCGGCAAAGTATTAAAGACCGGCGTTTCAGGCTGCTGGGACGTTTCAGATTGTCCATTATAGTGCTGGACACCAACGATAACTGCAAGCGATACGCACGCGGCAACGCCCATTTGGGTAAGTTGCGCGGCCCACGGACGCATTTTTTTCCAGAATGGCATTTTCTGCCATTGCTGCGGCGCAGGCTGGGCCTCTGGAATGAATGGCACCGTATTGCGTACCGGCTCATCTTCAATAGCGGCCATTACGCGAGCGGAAATATCGAAATGAAGCACCTCAGGTGTATCACCCCGCATTGAATCACGGATCAGGTGATAGCTTTCCCAGGTTTTTTGCATATCCGAATCGTGAGCCAGTTCGTTAAGCAACTCACTATCCAGCGTCTCGCCATCCATTAAAGCGGAAAGTTTTTCTTTCTGCATGCCTAATACCTTTTCCAGTATCCGCTATCGTCAACGCCTGATAAGCGGTTGAACTTTATTATCAATAGCTTCCCGCGCTCGGAAGATACGTGAACGCACCGTACCCACCGGACAATCCATGATAGCGGCTATCTCTTCATAGCTCAGGCCATCCAGCTCCCGCAAGGTTATTGCCATACGTAAATCTTCCGGGAGGGACTCAATAGTTCGGAAAACTATCTGTCTCAGTTCTTCTGACAACATTAAGTTCTCAGGGTTCGAAATTTCTTTCAGCGCACCGCCACTTTCGAAGTTTTCTGCTTCAATCGCATCAACATCGCTTGATGGCGGACGACGCCCCTGAGCCACCAGGTAATTCTTCGCTGTATTCACCGCAATGCGATACAGCCAGGTATAAAAAGCACTATCTCCCCGGAACGAGTCCAGCGCACGGTAGGCTTTAATAAATGATTCTTGCACCACATCGGGAACATCGCCCGACGGGACATAACGGGAAACCAGACTCGCCACTTTATGCTGGTAGCGTACTACCAGTAAATTGAAGGCTTTCTGATCTCCCTTCTGGACCCGTTCAACCAGGACCTGGTCCGTTAACTGCTCGCTCATCCGAGGTAAAGTCTCCCCAAACCAAATTTCCACGCGTTCGCGAAACGCCACTCCATTAGCTGCACTATGAGCAAGCAACAGGTTAGAGTGTCTCGTTTTTGTAAAGTTCCGTTACGCATCTGTTTTTTGTTTGTCATGTTGTAGACGGTCATTATCTCTCATTATAAGTCTACCGAGTCTGAACAACGCACTATCTTTAAAAATGCCCATAAACCGGTTGCAGAGTAACCCAACGGCCACTTTATTTCATCCTCTAATCTGATGCTTACGGCCCGCCGCGCAAAATGGTTTCCCCACCTGACATCCTTTTACATCGCACCGTTTTGTTTAGTCATTACAACAACACTGAAAATAAAACGTGCTGAATCGCAGATTCTGGTGCTATGCTGGCCAAACACTGTTTAGTACATTAAACAAAATATCATGAAAACTACGCCTGAACTTTCTTGTGACGTGTTAATTATTGGTAGCGGCGCTGCCGGACTCTCGCTGGCGCTGCGCCTGGCTGAAAAGCACCAGGTTATCGTGCTGAGTAAAGGTCCCGTCAGCGAAGGCTCCACTTTCTATGCGCAGGGCGGGATTGCCGCCGTTTTCGATGAAACCGACAGCATTGATTCACATGTCGAAGATACGCTCATTGCCGGCGCCGGTATTTGCGATCGCCATGCGGTGGAGTTTGTCGCCAGCAACGCCCGCCCCTGCGTACAGTGGTTGATTGATCAGGGGGTGCTATTTGATACCCAGGTGCAGCCTAACGGTGAAGAGAGTTACCATCTGACGCGTGAAGGTGGTCATAGCCATCGTCGCATTTTGCATGCCGCTGATGCCACCGGTAAAGAGGTGGAAACCACGCTGGTCAGCAAGGCGCAAAGCCATCCGAACATCCGGGTACTGGAACGCAGTAATGCCGTCGATTTAATCATCTCCGACAAAATTGGCCTGCCCGGCACACGACGCGTCGTGGGGGCATGGGTCTGGAACCGGAATAAAGAGGCGGTGGAAACCTGTCACGCGAAGTCTGTCGTGCTGGCGACCGGCGGCGCATCAAAGGTGTATCAATATACAACGAATCCGGACATTTCCTCCGGCGACGGTATTGCGATGGCCTGGCGTGCCGGATGCCGGGTTGCGAATCTCGAATTTAATCAGTTCCACCCTACCGCGCTGTATCATCCCCAGGCACGTAATTTCCTGCTTACCGAAGCGCTGCGCGGAGAAGGTGCTCATCTCAAACGCCCGGACGGCACGCGGTTTATGCCAGACTTTGACGCGCGAGGGGAACTGGCGCCGCGCGATATCGTCGCCCGCGCTATCGACCATGAAATGAAGCGTCTCGGTGCGGACTGTATGTTCCTTGATATCAGCCATAAGCCAGAAGCCTTTGTGCGTCAGCATTTCCCGATGATTTACGAAAAGCTGCTGGGGCTGGGTATCGACCTGACCAAAGAACCAGTGCCCATCGTGCCAGCAGCACACTACACCTGCGGCGGCGTGATGGTTGACGACTTTGGTCGTACCGATGTGGACGGCCTGTATGCGATCGGGGAAGTGAGCTACACCGGCCTGCACGGCGCGAACCGGATGGCCTCAAACTCGCTGCTGGAGTGTCTGGTGTACGGCTGGTCCGCAGCGGAAGATATCGACAGACGAATGCCTTACGCCCGTGGCGTAAGCGCCCTGCCCGCCTGGGATGAAAGTCGCGTGGACAACCCTGACGAACTGGTGGTGATTCAGCATAACTGGCATGAGCTGCGGCTGTTTATGTGGGACTACGTGGGGATTGTGCGCACCACCAAACGTCTGGAGCGGGCCCTGCGTCGTATCACTATGTTACAACAGGAGATCGACGAATATTACGCCCATTTCCGCGTCTCGAATAATTTGCTGGAGTTACGCAACCTGGTTCAGGTCGCCGAGCTGATTGTGCGCTGTGCGATGATGCGCAAAGAGAGCCGCGGTCTGCACTACACGCTCGATTATCCGGCACTGCTGGAGGAATCTGGCCCGTCTGTGCTCTCGCCGTTAACGGCTCACATGAACAGATAAAATGCCTGGGTCAGCGCCGTATAACCTTCGGAGTAACGCTGATCCGGCCCGCGAATCACCAGCCTGTCGCTAAAGCATTCCCCCTTCTTAGGGGAGAATGCCAGCAGCACCCGATGCGGCAACCGCGCCTCCGTTTCAGCAACGTCGGTGCGTAGCCGTAAATGCCAGCCCATATTTAACGCCTGCTGCGTGAAGGTATTGCCGATATTTTCCGGCAACACAACACACAAGAATCCCTCTTCCGTGATCAGCCCCGTCGCCGTCGCTAACAGCGCAGAATGATCCAGCATCGTGGTATAACGCGCCTGTTCCCGCTGCGGTGTAGCACACTCGACGCCCTGCTCGTAATACGGCGGGTTACTGATGATAAGGTCATATTTAACGGTCTGCCGTGCCGCCCAATGTTGGACATCTTCCGCCTGCACCGTTACCCGATCCGCCCACGGCGACTGGGTAACGTTTTCTTGCGCCTGCGCGGCGGCGTCGCTATCCAGTTCAACGGCATCAACGGTGACGCTTTCATCAGTACGCTGCGCCAGCATCAGCGCCAACAGTCCGCTGCCGGTACCGATATCGAGGATCCGCTTTACGCCCGCCACCGGTGCCCATGCCCCTAACAGAATCCCATCTGTTCCGACTTTCATCGCACAACGATCGTGCGCGACAAAAAACTGTTTAAAAGTAAATCCATTACGACGAAGGACGGATGTAGACTGAGGCATGAATTAAAAACCTTGCAGGAAAAACGGCAACAGCACCTGGTGAAAACAATACCTGAGAAGCGATATCCATACAAACAGATGAAGATTGCAGCCGTAACGTCTATAATCAGCGCCCCACACAGAGGTAGAACATGACTGTAACGACTTTTTCCGAACTTGAACTCGATGAAAGCCTGCTGGATGCCCTCCAGGAAAAAGGTTTCACTCGCCCGACCGCCATTCAGGCTGCCGCCATTCCGCCTGCACTCGAAGGCCGTGACGTACTCGGTTCTGCGCCGACAGGCACCGGTAAAACGGCGGCGTATTTGCTGCCAGCGTTGCAGCACCTGCTCGACTTCCCGCGTAAAAAATCCGGTCCGCCACGTATTTTGATCCTGACTCCGACTCGCGAACTGGCGATGCAGGTCGCCGATCATGCCCGTGAACTGGCCAAAAACACCCATCTGGATATCGCGACAATTACCGGCGGCGTAGCCTACATGAACCACGCCGAAGTGTTCAGTGAAAACCAGGATATCGTGGTCGCCACCACCGGACGTCTGCTGCAGTATATTAAAGAAGAGAATTTTGACTGCCGCGCCGTCGAAACGCTGATCCTCGACGAAGCCGACCGAATGCTGGATATGGGCTTTGCCCAGGACATCGAGCACATCGCCGGGGAAACGCGCTGGCGCAAACAGACGATGCTGTTCTCCGCCACGCTGGAAGGCGATGCGATTAAAGATTTTGCCGAACGTCTGCTGGAAGAGCCAGTCGAAGTCTCCGCTACGCCATCCACCCGCGAACGTAAGAAGATCCACCAGTGGTATTACCGCGCGGATAACGTCGAACATAAATTCGAACTGCTGAAGCACCTGCTGAAGCAAGACGACGCCACCCGTACCATTGTGTTTGTCCGCAAGCGCGAGCGCGTGCACGAACTGGCTGAAAAGCTGCGTCTGGCGGGGATCAACAACTGCTATCTCGAAGGTGAGATGGCGCAGATCAAGCGTAACGAAGGCATTAAGCGTCTTACTGACGGTCGCGTTAACGTGCTGGTCGCCACCGATGTTGCCGCACGCGGGATCGATATTCCTGACGTCAGCCACGTGATTAACTTCGACATGCCGCGTAGCGGAGACACCTATCTGCACCGCATTGGCCGTACTGGCCGCGCCGGTCGCAAGGGCACCGCAATCTCGCTGGTCGAAGCGCACGATCACCTGCTGCTGCTGAAAATTGGTCGCTACATTGAAGAACCGCTGAAATCCAGGGTGATTGATGAGTTGCGCCCAACCTCACGCGCTCCGAGCGAAAAGATGACGGGCAAACCGTCGAAAAAAGCACTCGCGAAACGTGAAGAGAAGAAAAAAGAGAAAGACAAAGATAAACCGCGCGTGAAGAAACGCCATCGCGATACCAGGAACATTGGTAAACGTCGCAAGCCGAGTACGGCAACGACGCCGCAGGAGTCAAACGAAGAATAAAAAAACGCCGGGATTTCCCGGCGTTTTTATTTAAACGTTAAGCCTTACAGGCTTTCAGTAAAGGTACGAGCGATAACGTCGCGCTGTTGTTCCGGCGTCAGTGAGTTAAAGCGCACGGCATAACCCGAAACACGGATAGTCAGCTGCGGGTATTTTTCCGGATGCTTAACCGCATCTTCCAGCGTTTCACGACGCAAAACGTTAACGTTCAGGTGCTGGCCACCTTCCACACGAACTTCCGGTTTCACTTCCATCGGAATTTCGCGGTACTCAATTTCACCCAGTTTGCTGACCGCTACCACTTCATCTTCGGCAAAACCGGCTTTCGCTGCGATGCAACGCGCTTCGCCTTTTTCGCTGTCCAGCAGCCAGAAGGAATTCAGCAGATCGTCATTAGCGGCTTTAGTAATCTGGATACCTGTAATCATTGTGATGCCTCCCCGGCAAAGTATTTGATTAGGGTTGGCCGGCTCGCGGCCAATTGGTAAAACCATTGTTGCTTGAGTGTATATATACCCCCCTAACACCCTCGATTCATTGATTTAAATCAATAAAATCCACATGTCGAATAGGGGGATGAAGTGATTTTATTGTTTTACATCAACTTACGCCATGTGAAGACATAAACTTTTTACATAAATTTTCAACTTTATTAAGTGCATAGCGCACATCATCGCGGAGAGAATTTTGCGCCGTCGAAAGAAGCAGTTAAGCTATGACGATCGAGAATTCGCAGGAGAGCGAGATGGCCACTGAATTAACCTGGCACGATGTGCTGGCTGAAGAGAAACAGCAGCCCTACTTTATCAATACGCTGCATACCGTCGCCGGAGAGCGTCAGTCCGGGATCACGGTTTATCCGCCGCAAAAAGATGTGTTCAATGCGTTTCGTTTCACCGAGCTGGGTGATGTCAAGGTCGTGATCCTTGGACAGGATCCCTACCACGGTCCCGGACAGGCGCATGGTCTGGCGTTTTCTGTCCGCCCCGGTATTGCTACTCCTCCTTCGCTGCTGAATATGTATAAGGAACTGGAGGGGTCGATCCCCGGTTTCACTCGTCCTGCCCACGGTTATCTGGAAAGCTGGGCGCATCAGGGCGTTCTGCTGCTTAATACGGTATTAACCGTGCGGGCGGGTCAGGCGCACTCTCATGCCAGTCTGGGATGGGAAACGTTCACCGATAAAGTGATCGGCCTGATTAATCAACATCGTGAAGGGGTGGTTTTTCTGCTCTGGGGCTCTCATGCGCAGAAGAAAGGCGCGATCATTGATCAAAAACGTCATCATGTCCTGAAAGCGCCTCATCCTTCACCGCTCTCGGCGCATCGTGGATTTTTTGGCTGTAACCATTTTGTGTTGGCGAATCAGTGGTTGGAACAACGCGGCGAGAAGCCGATTGACTGGATGCCCGTTTTACCGGCGGAGAGCGAATAAAAAAATGCCAGCGAATCGCTGGCATTTTTCCATCAGGCTTTGTTCTGACGCCACCATTCGGCAAGCAGCACACCGGTTGCCACCGAGACGTTCAGGCTTTCAACATTCCCCGTACCGTCGATTTTAACGCACAGATCGCTGGCATCGCGCGCCGCATCCGGCAAACCATCAACGTCCTGACCTAACACCAGGACGATTTTCTCTGGCAGTTCAGTTTTAAACAGCGGCTTACCGCGTTCGCTGGACGTTGTCACCACGGTGTAACCCGCCTGACGGAAATCATCCAACACATCAACGATGCTGTCGCCGGTAATCGGCTGAACGTGTTCGGCACCACCTTCTGCAGTACGAATCGCCGCACCGGACTCCAGCAGCGCCGCATCCTGCACCACTACGCCTTTCACACCGAAGTGCGCGCAGCTACGCATCATGCCACCGAGGTTGTGCGGGTTAGAAATAGCTTCCAGCGCTAACACACAGTCCTGCGCGCCCGCCTGGCTTACCCACTGTTTCACCGTCGTGCCGTTACGTTTTTTAATCAGGAAGCAGACACCGCCGTGATGTTCGGTACCTGAAGCTTTCGCCAGTTCCGCTTCATCAACCACATGGTACGCTTTGCGGTTTGCCGCCATCCAGCGTAATGCTTCTTTGAAGCGCGGCGTGACGCTCTGAATGAACCAGGCGCGGACAATCGCGTCCGGGCGACTCTGGAACAGGGCCTGACAGGCATTTTCACCGTAAACGCGGGTCTCTTCTGCACGTTGACGACGTAAGACTTCAGGATCGATAAAGCTTTTACCGCTGATACCACCGTGATCGGCTTTTTCAGGCGATTCATCACCCGGCGCGCGGGACACGGTCCGCCACGGTGAGTCTTCACGCTTGCGATCGCGGCTCGGAGGGGTTCTTTCATCGCGGGCGGGGCGACGGCCACCGTCGGCACGAGATTTTCCTGGACGTCCGCCACCTTTCCCGGTACGCGGGTTATGGGTACGTTTATCAGAATCATCATCACTGCGGACATACATCACTTTGACCTTGCCGCTTTTGTTTTTCAATTCATCGTTCATGCTTTTCTCCACCAGCGCTGCGCGAAGCGCGCAGATTACCCGATGTGCGCCAGGTTAGCCATTATTTCATTTAAAAGCTTATGACTATTGTACTCATTGAATAAAACAGATTGTCGTTTAAAACAGTCTCATCGATAATATGTAACATATTAGAAACATACCGGCGTCTCTGCCGTTCAATACCCCGACGCATCCAGAGGTTAGTTATGAATACCGTTTGTACCAGCTGCCAGGCCATCAACCGCATTCCCGACGATCGGGTTGAGGATGCGGCAAAATGCGGACGCTGTGGTCACGACCTGTTCGACGGGGAGGTGATCAATGCGACCGGTGAAACACTGGATAAACTGCTCAAAGACGATCTGCCCGTCGTAATCGATTTCTGGGCACCGTGGTGCGGCCCATGCCGTAACTTCGCCCCGATCTTTGAAGATGTCGCCGAAGAACGCAGCGGCAAAGTTCGCTTCGTGAAGATCAACACGGAAGCGGAACGAGAGCTCAGTGCACGCTTTGGTATCCGTAGTATTCCCACCATTATGATCTTCAAAAACGGTCAGGTTGTCGACATGCTGAACGGCGCGGTTCCCAAAGCGCCATTTGATAGTTGGCTGAACGAGTCACTGTAAACTCTGCGGGGCGCATCTTGTGCCCCGTTTTCACCTCTGCGACAATAGCGTTTTTCAACGCATTCTCTATGACTGAAAACGCTGTTCTCACGCTTCGCGCTGAACGTCTGGCGCGCGCCACTCGCCCTTTTCTCGCCCGAGGCAATCGTATTCGTCGCTGCCAGCGCTGCTTGCTTCCGCTGAAACTTTGCCTGTGCGCGACGCTGTCGCCTTCTCAGGCAACGAGCCGTTTTTGTCTGGTGATGTTTGATACTGAACCGATGAAACCGAGCAATACCGGGCGTCTGATCGCCGATATTTTACCGGATACTGCCGCGTTTCAGTGGTCGCGGACAGAACCACCGCAGGCCTTGCTGGATCTGGTGAAAAACCCGACGTATCAGCCGATGGTAGTGTTCCCCGCCTCCTATGCCGATGCTGAACGTGTGGTGATTTCCACTCCACCGACAGGTAAGCCTCCGCTGTTTATTATGCTCGACGGCACCTGGCCGGAAGCGCGTAAGATGTTCCGTAAAAGCCCGTATCTCGACTCTCTCCCCGTGATCTCGGTGGATCTGTCGCGGTTGTCGGCCTATCACCTGCGTGAAGTCCATGCCGAAGGGCAGTATTGTACCGCTGAAGTCGCCATTGCGCTGTTGGATCTGGCCGGTGATACCGATGCAGCAAGCAGCCTCGGCGAGCACTTTACCCGTTTTAAAACGCGCTACCTCGCGGGAAAAACCCAACATCAGGGAAGCATCACAGCAGAATCAGCAGAAAGCGTTTAGAATCATTCGGTCACTTCTGTGTAAGGGAAACCGGTATGAGTCAGCGAGGACTGGAAGCACTTCTGCGACCAAAATCGATCGCGGTGATCGGGGCATCGATGAAGCCCAATCGGGCGGGATATCTGATGATGCGCAATCTGCTGGCAGGAGGATTTAACGGTCCCGTTTTGCCGGTAACCCCTGCCTGGAAAGCCGTTCTGGGCGTCCTGGCCTGGCCCGATATTGCCAGTCTGCCCTTCACCCCCGACCTTGCCGTGCTGTGTACCAATGCCAGCCGTAATCTGGCCTTGCTGGAAGCGCTTGGGGAAAAAGGCTGTAAAACCTGCATTATTCTCTCGGCTCCAGGCGCGCAACATGCGGAACTGCTAACCTGTGCGCAACGCTACAACATGCGTCTGCTCGGCCCTAACAGTCTTGGCCTGCTGGCCCCCTGGCAGGGGTTGAATGCCAGCTTCTCGCCGGTCCCGATTAAGCGCGGCAAACTGGCCTTTATTTCTCAGTCCGCTGCGGTTTCCAATACCATTCTCGACTGGGCACAGCAGCGGGAAATGGGGTTTTCCTATTTTATCGCCCTCGGCGACAGCCTGGATATTGATGTCGATGAGCTGCTGGATTATCTGGCGCGTGACAGCAAAACCAGCGCTATTTTGCTTTATCTCGAACATCTCAGCGATGCCCGGCACTTTGTATCCGCTGCCCGTAGCGCCGCGCGCAACAAACCCATTCTGGTGATTAAGAGCGGTCGCAGCCCGGCAGCGCAGCGGTTATTGCATACCAGCGCCGGAATGGATCCGGCCTGGGATGCCGCCATTCAACGCGCCGGTCTGCTGCGCGTGAAAGATACCCATGAGCTCTTTTCCGCAGTGGAAACGCTCAGCCATATGCGTCCTCTGCGCGGTGACAGGCTGATGATCATCAGTAACGGTGCCGCGCCTGCGGCGCTTGCGCTTGATCAACTTTGGTCCCGCAACGGCAAGCTCGCCATGCTGAGTGAAGAGACCAGCCAGAAACTACGCGATGCTCTGCCTGCCCATGTCGAGATCGCCAACCCGCTGGACCTGCGTGATGATGCCAGCATTGAGCATTACACCCGAACGCTGGACATTCTGCTCGCCAGCCAGGACTTTGACGCTCTGATGGTGATTCACTCCCCCAGTGCCGCCGCCCCCGCCACTGAGTGTGCACAAACGCTGATTGGAACCGTTAAGCACCACCCGCGTGGAAAATTTGTCTCGCTATTGACCAACTGGTGTGGCGAGTTTTCCTCTCAGGAAGCCCGTAGACTGTTCAGTGAAGCCGGACTCCCTACCTATCGTACTCCGGAAGGGACGATCACTGCATTTATGCATATGGTCGAATACCGGCGCAACCAGAAACAGCTGCGTGAAACGCCAGCTCTGCCCAGCAATCTGACCTCCAATACGGCCCAGGCGCATGATCTGCTTCAGCAGGCGATTGCCGATGGAGCAACCTCACTCGATACCCATGAGGTTCAGCCGATCCTGCAGGCTTATGGCTTACATACGCTCCCGACCTGGATTGCCGGCGACAGCATCGAGGCCGTCCATATTGCAGAACAGATTGGCTACCCGGTCGCGCTGAAGCTGCGTTCACCGGACATCCCGCACAAATCTGAAGTTCAGGGCGTAATGCTCTACCTGCGTACGGCAAACGAAGTTCAACAGGCAGCCAATGCAATTATTGATCGTGTGAAAATGACCTGGCCACAGGCGCGGATCCACGGTCTGCTGGTGCAAAGTATGGCGAACCGTGCGGGAGCGCAGGAACTGCGCGTGGTGGTTGAGCACGATCCCGTATTTGGCCCATTGATCATGTTGGGTGAAGGCGGCGTTGAGTGGCGGCCTGAAGAGCAGGCCGTGGTGGCATTACCGCCGCTAAACATGAACCTGGCGCGTTATTTAGTGATTCAGGCGATCAAGAATAAAAAGATCCGTGGCCGCAGTGCGCTGCGCCCGTTGGATGTCGCGGGGTTAAGTCAGTTGCTGGTTCAGGTCTCAAACCTGATTGTCGACTGCCCGGAGATCCAGCGTCTGGATATTCACCCGCTGCTGGCCTCCGCCGGTGAGTTTACCGCCCTGGATGTCACGCTGGATATCGCCCCATTCGAGGGCGATAACGAAAGTCGTCTTGCCATTCGCCCCTATCCGCATCAACTGGAAGAGTGGGTGGAGATGAAAAATGGCGAGCAATGTCTGTTCCGACCTATCCTGCCAGAAGATGAACCCCAGCTTCAGCAGTTTATTTCCCAGGTCACCAAAGAAGATCTTTATTACCGCTATTTCAGCGAGATCAATGAATTTACTCATGAAGATTTAGCCAACATGACGCAAATCGACTACGATCGGGAAATGGCGTTTGTTGCAGTGAGGCGCGTAGAACGAACGGAAGAGATCCTGGGTGTGACGCGAGCGATCTCCGATCCGGATAATATTGATGCGGAATTTGCCGTACTGGTTCGTTCCGATCTCAAAGGGTTAGGATTGGGTCGTCGATTGCTGGAAAAATTGATTACCTATACACGAGATCACGGACTGAGAAGGCTGAATGGTATTACGATGCCAAATAATCGTGGCATGGTCGCGCTGGCGCGTAAGCTTGGGTTTAGCGTGGATATCCAGCTCGAAGAGGGAATCGTCGGGCTGTCGCTGGATCTGGCTCCGCCCGAGGAATCGTGAGTAAGGTACTGGAAATGTTGACCACTTTAACGGGGACGGTGTTATCATTGCCCGCTTATGTCGTCTGCATAGCACAGAGGACCCTTCAATGAACAGAGAAGAAATGCACTGTGATGTTGTCAAAATTTAAGCGTAATAAACATCAACAACACCTTGCCCAACTACCTAAGATTTCTCAATCAGTTGATGATGTCGATTTCTTTTATGCTCCCGCCAGGTTCAGGGAGACCCTGCTGGAAAAGATAGCCAGCGCGAAGCAGCGCATTTGCATTATTGCCCTGTATCTGGAACAGGATGACGGTGGCAAAGGCATTCTTAGCGCGCTTTACGAGGCGAAACGGCAGCGTCCTGAGTTGGATGTTCGGGTACTCGTCGACTGGCATCGTGCGCAGCGTGGACGTATTGGCGCGGCAGCATCCAATACCAACGCCGACTGGTATTGCCGAATGGCGCATGAAAATCCGGGTGTCGATGTGCCGGTATACGGTGTGCCGATCAATACCCGCGAAGCCCTTGGCGTGCTGCACTTTAAAGGCTTTATCATTGATGATAGCGTCCTGTACAGCGGCGCCAGTCTTAACGATGTCTATCTGCATCAGCACGATAAATATCGCTATGACCGCTATCAGCTAATCCGCAACGCCAGAATGGCAGACATCATGTTCGAGTGGGTGACCCAGAACCTGATGAACGGTCGTGGCGTAAATCGTCTGGATAATACCCAGCGTCCGAAAAGCCCGGAGATTAAAAACGACATTCGTTTATACCGCCAGGAGCTTCGTGACGCGGCTTATCACTTCCAGGGCGATGCCGATAATGAACAGCTGTCCGTGACGCCATTGGTCGGTCTGGGGAAATCCAGCCTGCTGAACAAAACCATTTTCCACCTTATGCCCTGTGCGGAGCATAAGCTCACGATTTGCACCCCCTATTTCAACCTGCCAGCAATTCTTGTTCGCAACATCATTCAACTGCTGCGCGAAGGGAAGAAAGTTGAGATCATTGTGGGGGATAAAACCGCCAACGATTTTTATATCCCGGAAAATGAACCATTTAAGATAATTGGCGCATTGCCCTATCTCTATGAGATTAACCTGCGTCGTTTCCTGAGTCGTTTGCAGTATTATGTCAATACCGATCAACTGGTCGTTCGCTTGTGGAAAGATGACGACAATACCTACCATCTCAAAGGGATGTGGATCGATGACAAGTGGATGCTGCTGACCGGGAACAACCTCAACCCGCGCGCCTGGCGTCTGGATCTGGAAAATGCAATCCTGATCCACGATCCTAAGCAAGAGCTGGCTGCACAGCGCGAGAAAGAGCTGGCGCTAATTCGTACGCATACCACGGTCGTTAAACACTATCGTGACTTGCAGAGCATTGCCGATTACCCGGTAAAAGTTCGCAAACTGATCCGTCGATTACGTCGTATTCGAATCGACAGGCTGATAAGCCGTATTCTGTAAAAGTGAAACCCCGTCCTGAACGGGGTTTTTTCTATGGGGGCATGGTGCGCGTTATTTTTCTTCTGAGCGCCTTTATTCTGTCAGGCTGTAGCCATATGGCGCAGGATAGCTGGAGTGGGCAGGACAAAGCACAGCACTTTATTGCTTCCGCGATGCTCTCAGCCGCAGGTAATGAGTACGCGCAACATCAGGGAATCAGCCGCGATCACAGTGCGATGATAGGGTTTATGTTCTCGGTCAGTCTGGGGGCGTCAAAGGAGCTTTGGGATAGCCGCCCCGCAGGGAGCGGCTGGAGCTGGAAAGACTTTGCCTGGGATGTCGCCGGTGCAACGACCGGCTATACACTCTGGCAAATGGCGCATCACTAGAGGCGCAGACCTTTCCCTTTGCGATGCAACGTCAACGAAACCAAAAATGCGACGATCGACATAACGGTGACATACCAGAAGAACGACGTCTCCATACCGACAGACTTCAGCGACAGCGCCACATATTCCGCCGAACCACCAAACAGAGCATTCGCCACGGCATAAGAAAGCCCCACTCCTAATGCGCGAACCTGTGCCGGGAACATTTCAGCTTTCAATATACCGCTGATCGAGGTGTAGAAACTGACGATCAGCAGCGCGCACATTACCAGACCAAATGCTGCATACGGCGAAGTCACATTCTGAAGCGCGGTCAAAATGGGGACAGTAAACAGGGTTGCCAGCGCGCCGAAACACAGCATGGAGGTACGTCGGCCAATTTTATCTGACAACGCACCAAACAGCGGCTGCACAAGCATATAAACAAATAGCGCCGCCGTCATAATGCCGCTTGCCACATTGGCATGCATACCTGCGGTGTTTACCAGATACTTTTGCATATAGGTAGTGAAGGTATAGAAGCACAGCGATCCCGCCGCGGTGAACCCGAGCACCATGATGAACGCTCTACGGTTACGCCATAACCCTTTCAGCGAGCCCGCTTCTTTCAGCGCACGCGTTTCCTGCTTTGATGTTTCATCCAGTTGACGACGTAACCAGAGCGCCACAATCGCCAGTACTGCGCCTAATGCGAAAGGAATACGCCAGCCCCACTCTCTGAGGGCTGAATCTTCCATAGTCTGCTGTAAGACAACCACAACCAGCAGCGCCAACAGTTGACCACCGATAAGTGTGACGTACTGGAAAGAGGCGTAAAACCCCTTACGGCCCTCGACAGCAACTTCACTCATGTAGGTCGCGCTGGTGCCATACTCCCCACCAACAGATAATCCCTGGAACAAACGCGCCAGCAGTAACAGCGCCGGAGCCCAGGTTCCAATGGTTTCATAACCTGGCAGGCAGGCGATCACCAGCGATCCCAGACACATCATACAAACGGACAAAAGCATGGATTTTTTACGACCATGTTTATCGGCGATACGACCGAATAGCCAACCACCAATCGGACGCATTAAAAACCCGGCAGCAAAAACGCCTGCGGTTTGTAGTAGCTGCGTTGTCGTGTTTCCGGAAGGAAAGAAGATGTGGGCAAAATAGAGCGAGCAAAACGAGTAGACATAGAAATCAAACCATTCAACCAGATTTCCGGATGACGCGCCTACAATTGCCCATATGCGACGACGGGTATCACTATCAGTCAGTGACCCGTTCGCAGTTACACTGCTTTCAGTCATTAAAGTTGTACTCCTGCCAAAGATCCGGTTGTGTTTGCTGTCTTTTTTAGTAAAAGAAATGTTATATAATTGTTATATGTTGTTGTGTGACAGCGATCGCGGTTTTAATTAGCAGGGAAAGAATTTAGGAGTAAGCGCAGGGATCAGTTGATGAGATTCATCGTGACGGCGCGCGCAGAGGTTCGACTATTCTGGACGGTCGCGTCCGTTAACCACGGAGCCTCGCCCTGACTGCAGGCCGGATAAGGCAAAGCCACACTCCAAATTTGCAGCGCAGAAACGCAAAAAGCCCATCCGTCAGGATGGGCTCTTCACTTGTTTGATGCCTGGCAGTTCCCTACTCTCGCATGGGGAGACCCCACACTACCATCGGCGCTACGGCGTTTCACTTCTGAGTTCGGCATGGGGTCAGGTGGGACCACCGCGCTACAGCCGCCAGGCAAATTCTTTTGTGCTCAGTACGCAATATTTTATCGCATCAGCTGCGTTGGCTGCATTCGTGAACCTCAGTCACATACTCATGTATGCTCCTTCCGTCACTTCATTTGCCGCCTTGCCGCTGCGCAAACTATTGCGCACTACAATCCGGTATCAACGCTGAAAATTTTCTCTCAATCCGCCAAAACAGCTTCGGCGTTGTAAGGTTAAGCCTCACGGTTCATTAGTACCGGTTAGCTCAACGCATCGCTGCGCTTACACACCCGGCCTATCAACGTCGTCGTCTTCAACGTTCCTTCAGGACCCTTAAAGGGTCAGGGAGAACTCATCTCGGGGCAAGTTTCGTGCTTAGATGCTTTCAGCACTTATCTCTTCCGCATTTAGCTACCGGGCAGTGCCATTGGCATGACAACCCGAACACCAGTGATGCGTCCACTCCGGTCCTCTCGTACTAGGAGCAGCCCCCCTCAATTCTCCAGCGCCCACGGCAGATAGGGACCGAACTGTCTCACGACGTTCTAAACCCAGCTCGCGTACCACTTTAAATGGCGAACAGCCATACCCTTGGGACCTACTTCAGCCCCAGGATGTGATGAGCCGACATCGAGGTGCCAAACACCGCCGTCGATATGAACTCTTGGGCGGTATCAGCCTGTTATCCCCGGAGTACCTTTTATCCGTTGAGCGATGGCCCTTCCATTCAGAACCACCGGATCACTAAGACCTGCTTTCGCACCTGCTCGCGCCGTCACGCTCGCAGTCAAGCTAGCTTATGCCTTTGCACTAACCTCCTGATGTCCGACCAGGATTAGCTAACCTTCGTGCTCCTCCGTTACTCTTTAGGAGGAGACCGCCCCAGTCAAACTACCCACCAGACACTGTCCGCAACCCGGATTACGGGCCCACGTTAGAACACCAGCCATTAAAGGGTGGTATTTCAAGGACGGCTCCACACGAACTGGCGTCCGCGCTTCAAAGCCTCCCACCTATCCTACACATCAAGGACCAGTGTTCAGTGTCAAGCTATAGTAAAGGTTCACGGGGTCTTTCCGTCTTGCCGCGGGTACACTGCATCTTCACAGCGAGTTCAATTTCACTGAGTCTCGGGTGGAGACAGCCTGGCCATCATTACGCCATTCGTGCAGGTCGGAACTTACCCGACAAGGAATTTCGCTACCTTAGGACCGTTATAGTTACGGCCGCCGTTTACCGGGGCTTCGATCAAGAGCTTCTCCTTACGGATAACCCCATCAATTAACCTTCCGGCACCGGGCAGGCGTCACACCGTATACGTCCACTTTCGTGTTTGCACAGTGCTGTGTTTTTAATAAACAGTTGCAGCCAGCTGGTATCTTCGACTGATTTCAGCTCCACGAGTAAATCGCTTCACCTACATATCAGCGTGCCTTCTCCCGAAGTTACGGCACCATTTTGCCTAGTTCCTTCACCCGAGTTCTCTCAAGCGCCTTGGTATTCTCTACCTGACCACCTGTGTCGGTTTGGGGTACGATCTGATGTTACCTGATGCTTAGAGGCTTTTCCTGGAAGCAGGGCATTTGTTGCTTCAGCACCGTAGTGCCTCGTCATCACGCCTCAGTGTTAAAGTGAACCGGATTTACCTGGAACACACACCTACACGCTTAAACCGGGACAACCGTCGCCCGGCCAACATAGCCTTCTCCGTCCCCCCTTCGCAGTAACACCTGGTACAGGAATATTAACCTGTTTCCCATCGACTACGCCTTTCGGCCTCGCCTTAGGGGTCGACTCACCCTGCCCCGATTAACGTTGGACAGGAACCCTTGGTCTTCCGGCGAGCGGGCTTTTCACCCGCTTTATCGTTACTTATGTCAGCATTCGCACTTCTGATACCTCCAGCATGCCTCACAGCACACCTTCACAGGCTTACAGAACGCTCCCCTACCCAACAACACTTAGTGTCGCTGCCGCAGCTTCGGTGCATGGTTTAGCCCCGTTACATCTTCCGCGCAGGCCGACTCGACCAGTGAGCTATTACGCTTTCTTTAAATGATGGCTGCTTCTAAGCCAACATCCTGGCTGTCTGAGCCTTCCCACATCGTTTCCCACTTAACCATGACTTTGGGACCTTAGCTGGCGGTCTGGGTTGTTTCCCTCTTCACGACGGACGTTAGCACCCGCCGTGTGTCTCCCGTGATAACATTCTCCGGTATTCGCAGTTTGCATCGGGTTGGTAAGCCGGGATGGCCCCCTAGCCGAAACAGTGCTCTACCCCCGGAGATGAATTCACGAGGCGCTACCTAAATAGCTTTCGGGGAGAACCAGCTATCTCCCGGTTTGATTGGCCTTTCACCCCCAGCCACAAGTCATCCGCTAATTTTTCAACATTAGTCGGTTCGGTCCTCCAGTTAGTGTTACCCAACCTTCAACCTGCCCATGGCTAGATCACCGGGTTTCGGGTCTATACCCTGCAACTTAACGCCCAGTTAAGACTCGGTTTCCCTTCGGCTCCCCTATTCGGTTAACCTTGCTACAGAATATAAGTCGCTGACCCATTATACAAAAGGTACGCAGTCACCCCATAAAGAGGCTCCCACTGCTTGTACGTACACGGTTTCAGGTTCTTTTTCACTCCCCTCGCCGGGGTTCTTTTCGCCTTTCCCTCACGGTACTGGTTCACTATCGGTCAGTCAGGAGTATTTAGCCTTGGAGGATGGTCCCCCCATATTCAGACAGGATACCACGTGTCCCGCCCTACTCATCGAGCTCACAACACATGCAATTTTGTGTACGGGGCTGTCACCCTGTATCGCCGGCCTTTCCAGACCGTTCCACTACCACACATGCTGATTCAGGCTCTGGGCTGCTCCCCGTTCGCTCGCCGCTACTGGGGGAATCTCGGTTGATTTCTTTTCCTCGGGGTACTTAGATGTTTCAGTTCCCCCGGTTCGCCTCGTTAACCTATGGATTCAGTTAACGATAGTGCAACGAATTGCACTGGGTTTCCCCATTCGGACATCGCCGGCTATAACGGTTCATATCACCTTACCGACGCTTTTCGCAGATTAGCACGTCCTTCATCGCCTCTGACTGCCAGGGCATCCACCGTGTACGCTTAGTCGCTTAACCTCACAACCCGAAGATGTTTCTTTCGATTCATCATCGTGTTGCGAAAATTTGAGAGACTCGAACACACCATTAACAGTGTGTCGTTTCAATTTTCAGCTTGATCCAGATTTTTAAAGAGCAAATATCTCAAACATGACTCGCTGAGTCAGTTTTGAGATACAAAGGCCGGCGACTTTCACTCACACAAACCAGCAAGTGGCGTCCCCTAGGGGATTCGAACCCCTGTTACCGCCGTGAAAGGGCGGTGTCCTGGGCCTCTAGACGAAGGGGACACTGAAGTCTGCTTCGGCAAGACGCCTTGCTTTTTACTTTTCATCAGACAATCTGTGTGGGCACTACAAAGGCAGGTTCTTTAAGGTAAGGAGGTGATCCAACCGCAGGTTCCCCTACGGTTACCTTGTTACGACTTCACCCCAGTCATGAATCACAAAGTGGTAAGCGCCCTCCCGAAGGTTAAGCTACCTACTTCTTTTGCAACCCACTCCCATGGTGTGACGGGCGGTGTGTACAAGGCCCGGGAACGTATTCACCGTGGCATTCTGATCCACGATTACTAGCGATTCCGACTTCATGGAGTCGAGTTGCAGACTCCAATCCGGACTACGACATACTTTATGAGGTCCGCTTGCTCTCGCGAGGTCGCTTCTCTTTGTATATGCCATTGTAGCACGTGTGTAGCCCTGGTCGTAAGGGCCATGATGACTTGACGTCATCCCCACCTTCCTCCAGTTTATCACTGGCAGTCTCCTTTGAGTTCCCGGCCTAACCGCTGGCAACAAAGGATAAGGGTTGCGCTCGTTGCGGGACTTAACCCAACATTTCACAACACGAGCTGACGACAGCCATGCAGCACCTGTCTCACAGTTCCCGAAGGCACCAAGGCATCTCTGCCAAGTTCTGTGGATGTCAAGACCAGGTAAGGTTCTTCGCGTTGCATCGAATTAAACCACATGCTCCACCGCTTGTGCGGGCCCCCGTCAATTCATTTGAGTTTTAACCTTGCGGCCGTACTCCCCAGGCGGTCTATTTAACGCGTTAGCTCCGGAAGCCACACCTCAAGGGCACAACCTCCAAATAGACATCGTTTACGGCGTGGACTACCAGGGTATCTAATCCTGTTTGCTCCCCACGCTTTCGCACCTGAGCGTCAGTCTTCGTCCAGGGGGCCGCCTTCGCCACCGGTATTCCTCCAGATCTCTACGCATTTCACCGCTACACCTGGAATTCTACCCCCCTCTACGAGACTCAAGCCTGCCAGTTTCGAATGCAGTTCCCAGGTTGAGCCCGGGGATTTCACATCCGACTTGACAGACCGCCTGCGTGCGCTTTACGCCCAGTAATTCCGATTAACGCTTGCACCCTCCGTATTACCGCGGCTGCTGGCACGGAGTTAGCCGGTGCTTCTTCTGCGGGTAACGTCAATTGCTGCGGTTATTAACCACAACACCTTCCTCCCCGCTGAAAGTACTTTACAACCCGAAGGCCTTCTTCATACACGCGGCATGGCTGCATCAGGCTTGCGCCCATTGTGCAATATTCCCCACTGCTGCCTCCCGTAGGAGTCTGGACCGTGTCTCAGTTCCAGTGTGGCTGGTCATCCTCTCAGACCAGCTAGGGATCGTCGCCTTGGTGAGCCGTTACCTCACCAACTAGCTAATCCCATCTGGGCACATCCGATGGCAAGAGGCCCGAAGGTCCCCCTCTTTGGTCTTGCGACATTATGCGGTATTAGCTACCGTTTCCAGTAGTTATCCCCCTCCATCGGGCAGTTTCCCAGACATTACTCACCCGTCCGCCACTCGTCAGCAAAGCAGCAAGCTGCTTCCTGTTACCGTTCGACTTGCATGTGTTAGGCCTGCCGCCAGCGTTCAATCTGAGCCATGATCAAACTCTTCAATTTAAGTTTGATGCTCCTAGAATTAAACGTCGTAATGAATTACGTGTTCACTCTTTGAGACTTGGTATTCATTTTTCGTCTTGCGACGTTAAGAATCCATGTCACTCTGAGTGCCCACACAGATTGTCTGATAAATTGTTAAAGAGCAGTGCCGCTTCGCTTTTTCTCAGCGGCGCGGGGTGTGCATAATACGCTTTCCCGCTTCAGAGTCAAGCATTTATTTCGCTTTTCTCTGTCGGTGTTCATCACTGGTTTTCACCGGAGAACCCTGCTGACC
Source organism: Citrobacter sp. RHB20-C16 (assembly GCF_013890155.1). Lineage (NCBI taxonomy): Bacteria > Pseudomonadati > Pseudomonadota > Gammaproteobacteria > Enterobacterales > Enterobacteriaceae > Citrobacter > Citrobacter sp. RHB20-C16. Next base: position 3,604,803 of record NZ_CP057630.1, read on the forward strand.
CGGCGGCTTGTGTGCCGTTATTCCGTGTCAGTGGAGGCGCATTATAGGGAGTTATTTCGGGCTGACAAGTCAAAAATACAAAAAACTTATCGACTGCTCACTTTCCAGGCAAACCACTCTATAAACCATCATTTTAGCCTGTTTTTTAAACAAAAATGGGCTCCGAAGAGCCCATTAATTATTTCATCAAGAATTACTGTACTGCGACAATCCGATCGTCGTTTACCTCAAGACGAATCGTTTTGCCTGGAATTAACTCTCCAGACAGGATTTGCTGCGCCAGCGGGTTTTCGATCTGCTGCTGGATTGCACGTTTCAACGGACGCGCCCCATACACCGGATCATAACCATTTGCGCTCAGCAGTTTCAGCGCTTCATCAGAGATGTGGATTTCATAGCCACGCTCTTCCAGACGTTTGTACAGACGCTGCAGTTGGATCTGCGCAATAGACGCGATGTGTTGTTCACCCAACGGATGGAATACCACAACCTCATCTATACGGTTGATGAATTCCGGGCGGAAGTTGTGACTCACCACACCTAACACCAGATCTTTCATATGGCTGTAGTCGAGATCGCCAAAGCGTTCCTGAATCAAATCGGAACCCAGGTTAGAGGTCATAATGACCACCGTATTACGGAAGTCGACCGTTCTCCCCTGTCCATCGGTCAGACGACCATCATCCAGTACCTGCAGAAGAATGTTGAACACATCAGGATGCGCTTTCTCAACTTCATCAAGCAGAATAACGGAATAAGGACGACGACGAACCGCTTCTGTCAGGTAGCCACCCTCTTCATAACCGACATATCCCGGAGGCGCACCCACCAGACGTGATACGGAGTGTTTCTCCATAAACTCGGACATGTCGATCCGCACCATCGCATCATCACTGTCAAACATAAAGTTTGCCAGCGCCTTACACAGCTCGGTTTTACCGACCCCGGTTGGGCCGAGGAACAGGAACGAGCCAATCGGGCGGTTTGGATCGGCAAGACCGGCACGGCTACGACGAATCGCATTCGATACGGCTTCGACCGCTTCATTCTGACCGATCACACGGCTATGTAACTCTTGCTCCATACGCAACAGTTTTTCGCGCTCGCCTTCCAGCATTCTCGCGACCGGAATACCGGTCCAGCGCGCCAGCACTTCGGCAATTTCCGCATCCGTCACTTTATTACGCAACAGACGCATGGTTTTACCTTCCGACTGCGTCGCGGCTTCCAGCTGTTTTTCCAGCTCAGGAATTTTACCGTATTGCAGTTCTGACATCCGCGCCAGATCGCCAACACGACGCGCCTGTTCAATAGCAATCTTCGCCTGTTCCAGCTCGGCTTTGATCGTTTGTGTTCCGGAGAGCGACGCTTTTTCCGCTTTCCACTCTTCTTCTAATTCAGAGTACTGACGCTCTTTATCATCCAGCTCTTCGTTAAGCATATCGAGGCGTTTTTTACTCGCCTCATCAGACTCTTTCATTAATGCCTGCTGCTCCAGCTTGAGCTGGATAATGCGGCGGTCGAGTCTGTCCAGTTCTTCCGGCTTAGAGTCAATCTGCATACGGATGCTGGATGCCGCTTCATCGATCAGGTCGATGGCTTTATCCGGCAACTGGCGATCGGCAATGTAACGATGAGACAGCGTGGCGGCCGCGACGATTGCCGGGTCAGTAATCTGCACATGGTGATGCAGTTCATAACGTTCTTTCAGACCACGCAGTATCGCAATGGTATCTTCCACTGACGGCTCAGCCACGAACACTTTCTGGAAACGACGTTCCAGCGCCGCATCTTTTTCGATGTACTGCCGATACTCGTCGAGCGTAGTCGCCCCTACGCAGTGCAGTTCCCCACGCGCCAGCGCCGGTTTCAGCATGTTCCCGGCATCCATTGCGCCATCCGCTTTACCTGCGCCCACCATGGTGTGCAATTCGTCGATAAACAGGATGACATTCCCTTCCTGTTTGGCAAGATCGTTGAGTACGCCTTTTAAGCGTTCTTCAAATTCACCGCGGTATTTTGCCCCTGCCACCAGCGCGCCCATATCCAGCGCCAGTACGCGACGGCCTTTTAACCCTTCAGGGACTTCACCATTAATGATTCGCTGTGCCAGTCCTTCAACAATCGCCGTTTTACCGACACCAGGCTCACCGATTAACACCGGGTTGTTTTTTGTACGACGCTGCAGAACCTGAATGGTCCGGCGGATCTCTTCATCACGGCCGATAACCGGGTCAAGTTTGCCCTGCTCGGCACGCTCAGTCAGATCGACAGTGTATTTTTTCAAGGCCTGACGTTGGTCTTCAGCCCCCTGGTCGTTCACGCTTTCACCTCCACGCATTTGTTCAATTGCCTGAGTAATATTCGCGGTCGTTGCGCCAGCCGATTTCAGTAAATCGGGCAGTGTGCCACGCGACTCAAGCGCCGCCAGAACGAACAGTTCTGACGAAATAAAGTTGTCCCCTCGCTTTTGCGCCAGCTTGTCGCAAAGATTCAGAACACGCATCAGATCCTGAGAGGGCTGGACGTCGCCGCCAGTGCCTTCCACCTGCGGTAAACGACTCAGCGCCTGATCGATGGCGGTGCGTAACTGTCCGGCATTAATACCGGCAGAGGTTAATAAAGGACGTACCGATCCCCCTTCCTGATTCAGCAAGGCGCTCATTAAATGAAGAGGTTCGATGAATTGGTTGTCGTGCCCCAGTGCGAGCGACTGGGCATCGGCAAGAGCAAGCTGGAATTTGTTAGTAAGACGATCCAGACGCATAACTCCTCCCATAACAGGTCAAATTTGCTACTGGAGATTAAATGAGGTCATCCCTCAATTATTCAAGGTTATTGACCTGAATTATGTGAAAAGAAAATTACACGTACCGGATCGTCTTGATTCTTTAGGTTATATCAGCCAAATAAAACTTGCCATACGCCCCGTGGTCTTGTCGCGACGATAAGAGAAGAAAGTCTCATTTTCACTAAAAGTACAGCGGTCGCCGCCATAAATTTGCTCAACGCCGACATTTGCCAGGCGCTGACGGGCAAGCTGATAAATATTCGCCAGATATTTTTCGCCGTGAGGCTCAAAGGCTTCATGCGCATTAGTCTCTTTGGCGATAAACGCCTCGCGCACCTCAGGTCCGACTTCAAACGCCGCAGGACCAATCGCCGGGCCTAACCAGGCAAGAATATTTTCAGGCTTATCAGCAAAGCAGGCCACCGTCTCTTCCAGTACGCCTTCACATAATCCACGCCAGCCCGCATGGGCTGCCGCCACCTCCGTTCCTGCCCGATTACAAAAGAGTACGGGCAGACAGTCTGCCGTCATTACCGCACAAACGGTACCCGGCGTATTACTGTATGACGCATCAGCCCGTTTAGAGGCGTAAGGCTCGCCGGTCAGCTTCAGGACGTCTTTTCCATGCACCTGTTCCAGCCAGACCGGTTTTGAAGGCAGATTGCCCGCAGCAAACAGGCGTCTGCGGTTCTCTTCGACATGCTCCGGGTTATCGCCACAGTGGGCGCCCAGGTTTAAGGCATCATACGGCGGCAAACTCACACCACCGGTACGGGTCGAACTGCAGGCCGCCACACCGTTCGGCAGAGGCCACTGCGGGACAATAAGCTCACTCATAGCCAGGCCACGTCATCCTTATGTTCTTCGAAATCCGCACGCATCGCGTCAATCAGTTCCACCATATCCTGTGGGATCGGCGCATGCCATTCCATTTCGATACCGGAAATCGGGTGATACAGACGCAGCATGGTGGCATGTAGCGCCTGACGGTCGAATTTACGCAATGTCGAGATAAATGTCTCCGACGCGCCTTTCGGCGGACGTGGACGGCCACCGTATACCTGATCGCCCACCAGCGGATGGGTAATATGCGCCATATGCACGCGGATCTGGTGCGTACGTCCGGTCTCCAGACGCAAGCGCAGACGCGTGTGCACACGGAAGTGTTCCATGATGCGATAGTGCGTGACCGCTGGTTTACCCATCGGATGCACCGCCATATGAGTACGCTTCGTCGGGTGACGGCTGATAGGTTCTTCCACCGTGCCGCCAGCCGTCATATGACCGATCGCTACCGCTTCGTATTCACGGGTAATTTCACGCAGTTGCAGCGCTTCCACCAGCCGCGTTTGCGCCGGAACGGTTTTCGCCACTACCATCAGCCCGGTGGTGTCTTTATCCAGGCGATGGACAATACCTGCGCGTGGGACATCAGCAATTGGCGGATAATAATGCAGTAATGCATTCAGAACCGTGCCGTCTGGGTTGCCCGCGCCAGGATGAACAACCAGATCGCGTGGCTTGTTGATAACAATGATGTCATCATCTTCATAAACGATATCCAGTGGGATATCCTGAGGCTCGAAGCGGATTTCTTCATCGATTTCAGCATCGATGGCGACCCGTTCTCCGCCTAACACTTTTTCTTTTGGTTTGTCGCAAAGTTTACCGTTGACCAGCACGCGCCGATCAAGAATCCAATCTTTTATGCGCGATCGCGAATAATCAGGGAACATTTCGGCCAAAGCTTGATCTAAGCGTTGACCGAGTTGATTTTCGGATACCGTTGCGGTGAGTTGTACTCGTTGTGCCATATACAGCTTCTTCGTTTAACGTTGGGTTTTACGGCTTTGCCGTTTAATATAGTGTGCTATTGTAGCTGGTCTTAACCGGGAGCAGGAACAGAGAATCTCCCGTAAAACATTTTGAGGAAAGTCAAAACGTCATGACGCGCATGAAATATCTGGTGGCAGCAGCCACGTTGAGCCTGTTTTTGGCGGGTTGCTCTGGTTCAAAGGAAGAGGTGCCCGATAATCCGCCTAATGAAATCTACGCGACTGCTCAGCAAAAGCTGCAGGACGGTAACTGGAAACAGGCAATAACGCAATTGGAAGCGTTGGATAACCGCTATCCATTTGGTCCTTATTCTCAGCAGGTGCAGTTAGATCTCATCTACGCCTACTACAAAAACGCCGATCTGCCGCTTGCTCAGGCTGCTATCGATCGCTTTATCCGCCTGAATCCAACTCATCCTAACATTGATTATGTCATGTATATGCGTGGCCTGACCAATATGGCGTTAGATGACAGCGCATTACAAGGGTTCTTTGGTGTTGATCGTAGCGACCGTGACCCTCAGCATGCGCGAGCTGCGTTCAATGACTTTTCGAAACTGGTTCGCGGTTATCCGAACAGCCAGTACACCACCGACGCCACCAAACGTCTGGTGTTCCTGAAAGATCGTCTGGCGAAATATGAGTACTCCGTTGCGGATTATTACACTCAGCGCGGTGCATGGGTTGCCGTGGTTAACCGTGTAGAAGGTATGCTGCGCGATTTCCCGGATACGCAGGCAACGCGTGATGCCCTGCCGTTGATGGAAAATGCCTATCGCGAAATGCAGATGACGGCGCAGGCTGACAAAGTGGCGAAGATTATCGCCGCTAACAGCAGCAACACCTGATCGATTTTCAGATGCAAAAACGGCAGCGCTGAGCTGCCGTTTTTTTATCCGTTTCGCGTCGTGGCGCTGATGACTTTTGCGTGACGCAACTCATCAAATATGGCCTGCTTTCTGGCTTTCCTCAAGTTAAAAATCACCTCTTCCTGCGATAACTCACAAAAAGGTACCCTTGACAAAAAGTGACAAAATAATGTGATTTAAATCACACATTTTGACATTAGGAACGGTATGCTGGAATCACCAAGACGGGAAAGACAAGAGGTAAAATTTATGACAATGAACATTACCAGTAAACAAATGGAAATTACTCCGGCAATTCGCCAACATGTCGCAGACCGTCTCGCCAAACTTGAAAAATGGCAAACCCATCTCATTAATCCACATATCATTCTGTCCAAGGAGCCACAGGGTTTCATTGCTGATGCCACCATCAATACACCGAACGGACATCTGGTCGCCAGCGCAAAACACGAAGATATGTATACCGCTATTAACGATTTGATCAACAAGCTGGAACGGCAGCTCAATAAAGTGCAGCACAAAGGCGAAGCCCGTCGTGCAACAACTTCAGTAAAAGACGCCAACTTCGTCGAAGCAGAAGAAGAGTAGTCCCTTACATTGAGTGTATCGCCAACGCGCCTTCGGGCGCGTTTTTTGTTGACAGGGTGAAAACAGTACGGGTACTTTACTGACATCACTTAAGGAAACTGATATGAAACACACTCCGTTCTTCTTCGCATTCTTTTTTACCTTCCCCTGAATGGGAGGCTTTCGTCGTGTGAAAAAGAATGCGAAGACGAACATTAAGGCCTCCCACACCGGGGGGCCTTTTTTATTGATAACAATAAAGGCAACACTATGACATCGGAAAACCCATTACTGGCGCTGCGCGATAAAATCAGCGCGCTGGATGCAAAATTACTGGCGTTACTGGCCGAGCGACGTGGGCTGGCAGTTGAAGTCGGCAAAGCCAAGCTCGAATCCCATCGCCCGGTACGGGATATCGACCGCGAGCGCGATCTCCTGGACAGATTGATTACGCTTGGCAAAGCCCATCATCTGGATGCGCACTACATCACCCGCCTTTTTCAACTCATCATCGAAGACTCCGTTCTCACCCAGCAGGCGCTGCTCCAGCAACATCTGAATAAGATCAACCCGCATTCTGCGCGCGTGGCGTTCCTGGGACCAAAAGGCTCTTACTCACATCTTGCGGCACGTCAGTACGCTGCCCGTCACTTTGAGCAGTTTATTGAGAGCGGTTGTACAAAGTTTGCCGATATCTTTAATCAGGTTGAAACCGGCCAGGCCGATTACGCAGTTGTACCGATTGAAAACACCAGCTCGGGTGGGATTAACGATGTCTACGATCTGCTCCAGCACACCAGTCTCTCCATTGTGGGTGAGATGACGGTGGCTATCGATCACTGCGTGCTGGTTTCCGGTACCACGGACCTCGACACCATTGAGACGGTGTACAGCCACCCGCAGCCGTTCCAGCAGTGCAGCAAGTTCCTCAGTCGTTATCCGCACTGGAAAATTGAGTACACCGAAAGCACATCCGCCGCAATGGAAAAGGTCGCTCAGGCGAACTCTCCGCACGTTGCTGCGCTCGGAAGCGAAGCCGGTGGCGTGCTGCATGGTTTACAGGTTCTTGAACGTATCGAGGCAAATCAGACGCAAAATATCACGCGTTTCATCGTGCTGGCGCGTAAAGCGATCAATGTTTCTGACCAGGTGCCAGCCAAAACAACGCTGCTGATGGCGACAGGACAACAGGCGGGCGCGCTGGTGGAAGCGCTACTGGTGATGCGTAACCACAATCTGATCATGACCAAACTGGAATCCCGCCCCATACACGGCAATCCGTGGGAAGAGATGTTTTATCTCGACATCCAGGCCAATCTGGAATCCCCACAGATGCAGAAGGCGCTCAAGGAGTTGGGCGAGATTACTCGCTCCATGAAGGTGTTGGGTTGCTATCCCAGTGAGAACGTGGTGCCAGTCGATCCGAGCTAACGTGCAACAAGGCCGGAGGGCGTATGCCTGTCCGGCCTGTTGTTTATGTTGCATAGGCTGGATAAGGCACTTTAGCGGCGCTATCCGGCATAATCCTGCCATTACTGTCGACTGTCATTCGCCTGGCGTAACAGCGTACGACTTTCGCTCTGGAAGCGCTTCGCGTAGTCACCGAACCAGTGCTCCACTTTGCGGAAGCTGTCGATAAACGCCTGTTTATCTCCCTGCTCCAGCAAACTGATCGCTTCGCCAAAACGTTTGTAATAGCGCTTAATCAGTGCCAGATTGCTCTCCGACGACATAATGATATCGGCGTAAAGCTGTGGGTCCTGAGCAAACAGCCGTCCCACCATCGCCAGTTCAAGGCGATAAATCGGAGAAGAGAGCGCCAGCAACTGTTCAAGCTGCACGTTTTCTTCTGCCAGATGTAGACCATAAGCAAAGGTCGCAAAGTGACGAAGCGCCTGAATGAACGCCATGTTCTGATCGTGCTCGACGGCGCTAATACGGTGCAGCCGCGCGCCCCAGACCTGAATCTGCTCCAGGAACCACTGATAAGCTTCCGGATGACGTCCATCGCACCAGACCACCACCTGCTTTGCCAGGCTGCCGCTGTCCGGGCCAAACATAGGGTGCAGACCGAGTACCGGCCCGTCGTGCGCCGCCAGCATTGCCTGTAAAGGTCCGTTTTTCACCGACGCCAGATCGACCAGGATACAGTCGGCGGGCAACGGCGGTAATGTTGCGATCACCTGTTCCGTCAGATGGATCGGGACACTCACGATCACCATGCCGGCATCCGCGACGATCTCCTGCGCGCGATCCCAGTCATGCTGTTCGAGGATCCGCACCTGATAACCCGACAGGGTGAGCATTTTCTCGAACAACCGTCCCATCTGACCGCCACCGCCGACAATCACCACCGGGCGCAGCGAAGGACACAGCGTCTTAAACCCTTTATCGTTCTCACTGGAATAGGATTCACGCATCACTCGACGCAGTACGTCTTCAATCAGATCTGGCGGTACGCCGAGCGCTTCCGCTTCGGCTCGGCGCGAAGCCAGCATTGAGGCTTCGCGTTCCGGTACATAAATCGGCAGGCCAAAGCGGCTTTTGACTTCCCCGACCTCTGCCACCAGTTCCAGACGGCGCGCCAGCAAATCCAGCAGCGCCTTGTCTACTTCATCAATTTGATCGCGTAACGCGGTCAATTCAGCAACCATAACGAACCTCTTAAGCCTGGCGCGCCGCCAACTGGCCGTTCAAGTCTTTGTTAATTTCACGCAGTAACGCGTCCGTCATTTCCCAACTGATGCAGGCATCGGTAACGGACACGCCGTACTTCATTTCGCTGCGCGGTTGCTCGGAGGACTGGTTGCCTTCGTGAATATTACTTTCAATCATCAGGCCGATGATTGAGCGGTTGCCATCTTTAATTTGCGCAACCACCGACTCCGCCACGGCAGGCTGACGACGGTAATCTTTATTGGAATTACCATGACTGCAATCTACCATCAGTGACGGCCGCAGTCCCGCCTGCTCCATCTCTTTTTCGCACTGGGCGACATCTGCCGGGCTGTAGTTAGGCGCTTTGCCGCCGCGCAGGATCACATGCCCGTCCGGGTTGCCCTGGGTTTGCAACAGCGCAACCTGACCTGCCTGGTTAATACCGACAAAACGGTGCGATTGCGCCGCCGCGCGCATGGCATTGATCGCCGTCGCCAGGCTGCCGTCGGTGCCGTTTTTGAAGCCCACCGGCATCGACAGACCCGATGCCATTTCACGGTGCGTTTGCGATTCCGTGGTTCGCGCGCCAATCGCAGACCAGCTAAACAGATCGCCCAGGTACTGCGGGCTGTTCGGATCCAGCGCTTCCGTCGCCAGCGGCAGTCCCATGTTGACCAGTTCAAGCAGCAGTTGACGCGCAATTTTCAGACCTGCTTCAACGTCAAAAGAGCCATCCATATGAGGATCGTTAATTAACCCTTTCCAGCCAACGGTAGTACGGGGTTTTTCAAAATAGACGCGCATCACCAGATAGAGGCTATCGCTGACCTCTGCGGCAAGGGCTTTAAATCGACGAGCATATTCCAGGGCCGTTTCAGGATCGTGAATGGAGCACGGACCGCACACCACTAACAGACGCGGATCGCGACCGGCAATGATGTCAGAAATGGTTTTGCGGGACTGGGCGATTTGCGCCTCTTGCGCCAGGCTCAGCGGGAATTCCGCTTTAAGTTGTTCCGGGGTCATCAGAACCTGTTCGTCGGTAATATGTACGTTGTTAAGCGCGTCTTTTTGCATGATGGCGATCCTGTTTTAGCTCGTTTGCGATAGTTTTCCTCAGTGAGGATGACGTAACGATAACACAACGAGTAAAGATATCAATCCAAAATACGTAAACATTACGTTACATAATAGACATTTGTTCGATTTAAAGCCCATCACATCGTACATAATAATTTACACACGGTTATTGTACGGTCCGCTATGCTTTGAAAAACAGGAGAACGAGCAATGACGAGAAGAGTCAGTATCGCAGTCATTTTTCTGCTTAGTGGCTGCCAGATCGATCCTTACACCCACGCGCCAACATGGACCAGTACCAACTGGTATGACGCCGGTATCGAAGATGCAATTTCCGGCGTTGCGGTTAAAGATAATGAAACGCTGGCCGATAGCTTTAACGACCCGGAGGTGGATCGTTCGCAATACCTCAACGGTTATGCAGAAGGTCAGCGTAAAACCTGTCAGCAAAATTTTGTCTATGCCAGAGGCGTAACGGGGAAAACCTTCCCTGCCAGTTGCGATACCGTAGAAAATGCCAGCCAGTTGCGTGAAGCATGGCAACAAGGTGCCGATGAAAATGCTGGCTCAATACGTCTGAATTAATATTTAGTCAGATTTAGCTTAAGGCGTATACGTTAATCTACAAGGTATAATGACGCTCCGCAAAAATAATGCTATTTTGCTTTAAACAAAACATGGATGTATTTTGATGACTGATAAAAGATGCTGGTGAGGAAATCGTTATGTCCGCTTCTCACCGATGCCTGATGCTGCTGGTGCTCTTACTGGCAGGATCGCCAGTTTTTGCAAATGACATCCCTGATGCGGCGAAGAACGTTCGCACCATGGTCTCTGGCATTGTCAGCTATACGCGCTGGCCTGCCCTCTCAGGGCCACCCAGACTGTGTATTTTCTCGTCTTCCCGGTTCGTCAACGTCCTGGGAGACAGCAGTGATACGTCGCTGCCTTATCAACCTGTTATTATTTACACCGAACAAGAAGCATTAACTGCGCGTTGTGATGGTGTTTATTTCGGCAGCGAATCTCCCACTGCTCAGGTTGAATTAGCGAATAAATATCCGTCTAAGGCGTTGTTATTAATTGCAGAACAGAATGCCGAATGCATTATTGGCAGCACCTTTTGTCTGATTATTAACAATAATGATGTCAGATTCGCCGTTAATCTGGATTCCTTGTCACGCAGTGGCGTAAGAGTCAATCCGGATGTATTGATGCTCGCACGGAATAATAAAAATGGATAAGGATCTTTCCCCAACCCCCCGTCCCACATTTAAGCGAGCGTTGCGACGCATTAACATCACCAGCGTGATCGTGACCATGACCTTGATCTGGCTGCTGCTATGTGTGGCCTCGGTGCTGACGTTAAAACAGTATGCACAAAGGAACCTTGAGCTCACGGCGGCGACAATGACCCATAGTCTGGAAGCTGCGCTGGTATTCGCCGATGATGCCGCCGCCGCAGAAACGCTGGCCGCGCTCGGCCAACAGGGGCAATTTTCCGCCGCTGAGGTTCGCGACAATAATCAGAATGTCATTGCCTCCTGGCGCTACAACGCGCTGGAGAACGACGATAAGCTAGGGGATTTTATTAGTCACTGGCTCTTTCCCTTTCCCGTCGCCCAGCCCGTCTGGCACAGTGGTGAAATTATCGGTGAAGTTCGACTTACCGCACGCGACAGCTTAATCAGCCACTTCATCTGGCTTTCTCTGGCGGTACTTACCGGGTCGATTCTGCTGGCCTCCGGTATTGCCATTTTGCTGACGCGTCACCTGCACCGTGGTGTGGTTGAGGCGCTGCAAAATATCACCGAGGTGGTGCACGATGTGCGTACCAACCGTAACTTCTCCCGCCGCGTCTCTGAAGAGCGGATTGAAGAGTTCCACAACTTTGCCCAGGACTTCAACAGCCTGCTGGATGAAATGGAAGAGTGGCAGCTGCGTTTGCAGGCCAAAAATGCACAATTATTGCGAACGGCGCTGCACGATCCGCTGACCGGGCTGGCAAACCGGGCGGCGTTCCGGAGCAGCATCAGCGCCCTGATGAACGACAATTCAGCCCGTAGCAGCTCAGCGCTTCTGTTTCTTGATGGCGATAACTTCAAATTTATAAATGATACCTGGGGACATGCCGCAGGCGATCGCGTGCTGATTGAAGTCGCCAGACGACTGGCTGAATTTGGCGGCAACCGCCATATTCCTTATCGCCTCGGCGGAGATGAGTTTGCCGTCGTGCTTTACGGCGTCCATTCAGACTATGAAGTCCAGCGAATCAGCGCCGCGCTGTCACAAGAGTTTAATCGTCCTTTTGACCTGCATAACGGGCATTTAGTCAGTATGACACTGAGTATGGGTTACGCGCTGACCTGGGAGCACGCTTCCGCCGAGAAATTACAAGAACTGGCCGATCGTAATATGTATCAGGCTAAACATCAGCGCGCTGTGCGCTCGATAAAATAAAAAAGGAATGCACACATGCTTAAGCGTCTTTTATCCCCATTCATTCTTGCCACACTACTGCTGGCAGGCTGTCAGGCTCCACAGGGCAAATTCACCCCTGAGCAGATAGCAGCCATGCAATCGTACGGATTTACTGAATCCGCGGGAGACTGGTCCCTGGGGCTTTCCGACACTATCCTGTTTGATAAGAATGACTACAAACTGCGTGCGGAAAGCCAGCAGCAGATTCAGTCGATGGCCGCTCGTCTGGCTTCAGTCGGTCTGAATCATGCGCGTATGGATGGGCATACCGATAACTATGGCGAGGACAGCTACAATGAGGCGTTATCACTCAAGCGCGCCAATGTCGTGGCGGACGCGTGGTCAGAAGGTGCGAAGATTCCGCGCACCAATCTGACCACTCAGGGATTAGGGAAAAAATACCCCATCGCCAGCAACCAGTCGGCGAAAGGTCGCGCTGAAAACCGCCGTGTCGCCGTGGTCATCAGCACGCCTTAGTCCTCAGTCGGCTGGCTGCACGATTCCCGCGCGTGACGCGTGAACCCAGCGCAGCCAGTCGACCAGCATAAACAGCAGCAGACTCCCCCCCAGCACCGGCATTGCCAGTCCGAGCGTCATCGCCAGTAACCCAACACCTGTACGCCCCCAAACGCTCAACATGAGCCAGCTTTGAACCAGCGTCTGCGCCGGACTGGCTGATGGGCCCGCAGGGCGGCGAATCCACCACAGCCGATAACCAATCACGATCATCAGGCAAAGGCCAACGCCAAAACCGATCAGCAGTAATTGGTTCGGCAATCCCAGCAGAATGCCCATATGAAAATCGACACCCCAGCGCGTCAACTTCGCCATCAGCGGGAAGTCGGCAAATCGGGTATGGTCAGTCACCTGAAGCGTCGTCGGGTCAACGGCAACGGCATCAACCTGCGTAGGCCATCGGCGATCGATTTCCGTTACCGTCCACCCGTGCTGCGCATCCTTCGGCGGACGAATTTCCATCCGAAGCGCATTGAGGCCAGCTGTCTGCGCAGTTTGTAATACGGTATCGAACTGACGGATATTCACCTGAGCCGCAGGCATCTCCCTGCCGCCATGGTGGCCTGCGTGCTCATCATGAAGCGGGCGAGCACCATGAAGTTGAGCGTTAAGCTGTGGCGTCAGCCAGCCAAACGCGGCGCGCATTTTATCCACATTGCCGCCTGCCCACTGCGACCAGGTCAGTCCGGTTGCTGAAAACAGCAGCATTCCGACTAACAACAGCCATCCCAGCGTAACGTGCAAGCGACGGTGGTTTTGTAACGGATTGTTCAACCGGCGCCGGGGTCGCGTTACTGACCAGAGTGTAATACCGCCCAGCGCCGCCACCCACATCCAGGATGCCGCCAGTTCACTGTAGAGACGCCCGACCTCCCCCAACAATAGCGAACGGTGGGCATAATCAATCCACTGCCGCAGCGGCAGGATACCGCTGGTGCCGTACACCGGCATATCGCCTTTCACGGCCAGGGTTACCGGATCGATAAAAATGGCCCGATGTTCAGAAGCCGCCAGCGCAGGGTCGGCAAACATGACGCGCGTTGTATCGCCCGGCTCCAATCCAGGGCGGACGGCGTGCAGGCGCAGGTGCCCACCGGTCACCTGCTGCGCGATCGCAACCTGTGCCGCCAGCAATTGCGTCTCTCCCTGCGTCGTCCCGTTAAGTGCCTGAGCGTAAATGGCCTCTTCCAGTTGCGGCGTCGCCACATACAACGTGCCGGTCAGTGCGGCAACAAAGATAAATGGCCCGACAAACAGGCCGATATAGAAATGAAGGCGTCGCAGCAGGGTTATCCATGCCGCGCGCGGTGTGCAGGTTGTCATACTTTTCCTCAGAAAAAGCAAAAGAGTATCGTGACGCTTATGCGTCAATCTTATTTTCAGTAACAGGAAAGTGAGGACCTGCGCGGCGGCGCGCGCGTATCAGGATACAGCCAGGGGAAGAAATACCAGTGTTTTACCGTCGGACGAGTGGGTTGACATTGCACTCTGAGCAGAACGCCGCAGAGCAGAATCATCATCGCCAGGATAAGCCCTGGAACATGAGCCAGTAATACACAATAGCCACAGGCTTCGCCGTGATCGACAGGTATCGGAATGGAAGGAGAATCACCGTGATGCCCGGTGTGCTTCGCCATCGAACTCATCTCATGATGCATACCCGGCATCGCGCTCATTGGATCTTTTTGCAGTGCAACGGAGATTAGCGGGGCAATGACAATCAGCAGGATCGCAAACAACGCGAGACATGCCGCGTGCCGCTGAAAACCTGACTGACGAAATTTACCGTTATTCACTGTCCCTCCCGCAGAGAATGAGGGGCATTGTAAATGATTTATGAACTGAAAGTTAACGTTGTGAGTATTACGGAGATAAAAAAAGGGCCAGCCAACTGGCCAGCCCTTCTAACAGGATGTCGCCTGAGCGATATCTTAGTTAAGACGCTCTTTGATACGAGCAGCCTTACCAGTACGCTCACGCAGGTAGTACAGTTTAGCTTTACGAACGGCACCACGACGTTTAACAGCAATGCTGTCAACAACCGGAGAGTGAGTCTGGAAGACACGCTCAACGCCTTCGCCGTTGGAAATTTTACGAACAGTGAATGCAGAGTGCAGACCGCGGTTACGAATAGCGATAACCACGCCCTCGAATGCCTGCAGACGTTTTTTGGAACCTTCAACAACCCATACTTTCACTTCCACGGTATCACCCGGACGGAAGGAAGGTACGTCCTGCTTCATCTGCTCTTGTTCAAGTTGCTTAATAATGTTGCTCATAATTTAATCTCTTATCCTGGGTAAACTGATAATCGGGGGCTTACGCCATCCCATCATGTTTATGTTGCTGTTGCGCGTGTTCCGTTTTGAACTCCGCCAGCAACCTTGCTTGCTCTTCAGTCAGAGCCAGGTTTTCCAGAAGTTCAGGTCTTCTAAGCCAGGTGCGACCCAGCGACTGTTTCAAGCGCCAGCGACGTATCTCAGCATGGTTTCCTGACAGTAACACTGCCGGGACGTCCATCTCTTCTAACACTTCAGGTCGGGTATAGTGCGGGCAGTCCAGCAATCCATCCGCAAAGGAATCTTCCGTTGCCGATGCCTCATGACCCAGAACCCCCGGAATAAACCGGGAAACGGAGTCAATCAGTACCATTGCCGGTAACTCGCCACCGCTGAGAACGTAATCGCCGATTGACCATTCTTCGTCAATTTCGGTTTGGATCACGCGCTCATCTATGCCTTCGTAGCGACCACAGACCAGAATCAGCTTTTGATTCGTAGCCAGTTCGCTGACGCCTGCTTGATCAAGCTTGCGTCCCTGAGGTGACAGATAAATCACCTTAGCGCCTTCACCCGCCGCGCTTTTTGCTGCATGAATGGCATCCCGTAAGGGTTGAACCATCATTAACATCCCCGGTCCGCCGCCGTAAGGACGATCGTCCACGGTACGGTGCCGGTCATGCGTGAAGTCACGAGGACTCCAGCTCTGGATGTTCAGCAGGCCATTTTTAACAGCCCGGCCAGTTACCCCGTAATCGGTAATTGCACGAAACATTTCTGGAAACAGGCTAACGATACCTATAAACACAAGCCAATCCCCATCACGCCGTCATTTACCGCTTATCCGGTGGTTTAAAAACCAGGATCCCAATCTACTTCGATAGTCCGCGTAGTGAGATCGACTTTCTTGATAACCTGCCCATCGAGGAACGGCACGAGGCGTTCCTTGATACCAAACGCATCTTTCAGGTTTGCCTTAATGACGATGACGTCATTCGATCCGGTTTCCATCATGTCGACGACTTTACCGAGATCGTAGCCTTCAGTGGTCACTACCTGGCAGCCCATCAGGTCTTTCCAGTAGTAGTCACCCTCTTCCAGTTTTGGCAGTTGCGTAGAATCCACGACAATTTCGCAATTGGTCAACAGATTCGCAGCATCCCGATCTTCAACGCCTTTCAGCTTGATGATCAGATCCTGATTGTGGTGCTTCCAGCTTTCCAGCTGTACTTGCTGCCACTGACCCGCCTTCTGGATAAACCAGGGCTGATAGTCAAAAATGCTTTCGGCGTCTTCAGTGGAAGAAAACACTCTGAGCCAACCACGAATACCGTAAGACGATCCCATTTTCCCTAAGACAATCGGGTCCACGGGTGCTTGCGCAGTGAGTTGCTTGCTCATCATGACCACCGTGACAGATTAAGCTGCTTTGCTTACTTCTTTGATCAGCGTAGCAACGCGATCAGAAATGGTCGCGCCCTGGCCAACCCAGTGAGCGATGCGATCCAGATCCAGGCGAGTGCCTTCTTCTTTTTCGCTAGCGATTGGGTTAAAGAAGCCAACGCGCTCAATGAAGCGACCGTTACGTGCGTTACGGCTGTCAGTAACAACAACCTGGTAGAACGGACGCTTTTTAGCGCCGTGACGAGCTAAACGAATAGTTACCATAACATCCTCTTGTGTGAATAAAACAACCGGGCCCCATCGAGGAACGGAGCCCGGTGTCATATTAAAAGCCCGAAAATTTTACTGATTTCTGGGGAAATTGCAATCAGCATCTTGATGCTGGACAGTAAGCAAGGGATAGAAGGCGTATATCGGTGAAGCCAGTTTCGTTTCGGCGTGTGCGCAAAAAGCGGAGCGTACACGTAGTACGTGAGCATTTCGAGCACACCCCGGAACTAAAATGGCAAACAAGATAGCCTTATACCCTTGTTTTTAGCGACCAGGGAATCCTGGCGGCATCATCCCTTTCATACTGCGCATCATTTTGGCCATTCCGCCCTTCTTCATCTTCTTCATCATGCGCTGCATGTCGTCGAACTGTTTCAGAAGGCGGTTAACGTCCTGCACCTGCATACCGCAGCCTTGTGCGATACGGCGTTTACGGGACCCTTTGATGATTTCCGGCTTCGCGCGCTCTTTCAGGGTCATCGAGTTGATGATCGCCTCCATGCGCACCAGCACTTTGTCATCCATCTGTGACTTCACGTTGTCCGGGATCTGCCCCATGCCCGGCAGCTTGCCCATCAGGCTCGCCATGCCGCCCATGTTTTTCATCTGGCGCAGCTGTTCCAGAAAGTCGGTCAGATCAAAACCGTCGCCCTTTTTCAGTTTCGTCGCCAGCTTCTCAGCCTGCGCGCGGTCAACTTTGCTTTCGATATCTTCGATCAGCGACAGCACGTCGCCCATGCCGAGAATACGTGACGCGATACGATCCGGATGGAACGGCTCCAGCGCCTCGGTTTTCTCGCCAACGCCGAGGAATTTGATCGGCTTGCCGGTGATGTGACGAATAGAGAGCGCAGCACCGCCACGGGCGTCACCATCAACTTTAGTCAGCACCACGCCGGTCAGCGGCAGCGCTTCATTGAACGCCTTCGCGGTATTCGCCGCATCCTGACCGGTCATCGCATCGACCACAAACAGGGTTTCTACTGGATTGATAGAAGCATGAACCTGCTTGATTTCGTCCATCATCGCTTCATCAACGTGCAGACGACCGGCGGTATCCACCAGCAGCACGTCGTAGAATTTGAGTTTGGCTTCTTTCAGCGCCGCGTTAACGATATCGACCGGCTTCTGGCCGACATCCGACGGGAAGAAATCAACGCCAACCTGCTCGGCCAGCGTTTCCAGCTGTTTGATCGCCGCAGGGCGATATACGTCAGCGGAGACGACCAGCACTTTCTTCTTGTGCTTTTCGCGCAGGAACTTACCCAGCTTACCGACGCTGGTGGTTTTACCCGCACCCTGCAAGCCCGCCATCAGCACCACGGCTGGCGGCTGCGCAGCCAGATTCAGGCTCTGGTTCTCTTCGCCCATCGCCGCCACGAGTTCGTTACGGACAATCTTGACGAACTCCTGCCCTGGCGTCAGGCTCTTGTTAACTTCATGCCCAACCGCTTTCTCTTTTACGCGATTGATAAACTCTCGCACTACCGGCAGCGCAACGTCAGCCTCCAGCAGCGCCATGCGCACTTCGCGCAGCGTCTCTTTAACGTTGTCTTCAGTAAGGCGTCCGCGGCCACTGATATTGCGCAGCGTGCGCGACAAACGATCGGTTAAATTATCAAACATTGTCTCTCGCCTGGGGTGGAAACGGTTGGTCGCTCAAGCGACACATGAACAGAATTTTGTCGCAGTATAACATGAAGCCGTCTTTGTTGTTATGCAACGGTTGGAGCCGCGGTCACGTAACGCTATACTGCTTCTCTTTCTCACTGGCCAACTGTCGACACCACTATGCCCGTTTTTGCTTTGCTCGCCCTTGTCGCCTATTCCGTCAGCCTCGCGCTGATCGTCCCCGCTCTGCTGCAAAAAAACAGCGGCTGGCGGCGTATGGCCATTCTTTCTGCGGTTGTCGCGCTGGTGTGTCACGCCATTGCGCTTGAAGCCCGCATTCTGCCAGGTGGTGATAGCGGACAAAACCTGAGCCTGCTGAACGTCGGTTCGCTGGTCAGCCTGATGATCTGTACGGTGATGACGATTGTCGCCTCGCGCAACCGTGGCTGGCTGCTGTTGCCGGTGGTGTATGCCTTCGCGCTGATCAATCTGGCCTTCGCGACCTTTATGCCGAACGAGTTCATCACCCACCTTGAAGCCACGCCGGGAATGATGGTCCACATCGGGTTGTCGCTGTTCTCTTATGCGACACTCATTATCGCCGCACTGTACGCGCTGCAACTGGCGTGGATCGACTATCAGCTTAAAAACAAAAAGCTGGCGTTCAATAATGAAATGCCGCCGCTGATGAGCATCGAACGCAAGATGTTCCACATCACGCAGATTGGCGTGGTTCTGCTGACGCTCACCCTGTGTACCGGCCTGTTTTACATGCACAATCTGTTCAGCATGGAAAATATCGACAAAGCGGTGCTCTCGATCATCGCATGGTTTGTCTATATTGTTCTGTTGTGGGGACATTATCATGAAGGCTGGCGCGGTCGTCGTGTTGTGTGGTTTAACGTCGCAGGCGCCGGGATCCTGACGCTGGCTTATTTTGGTAGCCGGATATTGCAGCAGTTTGTCAGCTAAGCCTTAAAGGAGGCGCCCCCTGGAACACATCTCCACCACCACGCTGATCGTCACATTGATCGTCATGGTGGTTATCTCCGCTTATTTTTCCGGTTCCGAAACCGGAATGATGACCCTGAATCGCTATCGCTTACGCCACCTTGCCAAACAAGGGAACCGTCCGGCAAAGCGTGTTGAAAAGCTGCTGCGTAAGCCCGATCGCCTGATAAGCCTGGTACTAATTGGTAATAACCTGGTCAATATTCTTGCTTCGGCCATCGGCACCATTGTCGGTATGCGTTTGTATGGCGATGCGGGCGTTGCCATCGCCACCGGCGTGCTGACCTTCGTCGTGCTGGTGTTTGCCGAAGTTCTGCCAAAAACCATTGCGGCGCTGTACCCGGAAAAGGTGGCCTATCCCAGCAGCTTCCTGTTGGCGCCGTTACAGATTCTGATGATGCCGTTGGTCTGGTTGCTCAACACCATCACCCGATTACTGATGCGCATGATGGGCATTAAAACCGATATCGTCATCAGCGGTTCGTTGAGTAAAGATGAGTTACGAACCCTCGTGAATGAATCCCGCTCGCAAATTTCCCGGCGCAACCAGGACATGCTGCTGTCAGTGCTCGATCTGGAAAAGGTCAGCGTGGATGACATCATGGTGCCGCGCAGTGAAATTATGGGAATTGATATCAATGACGACTGGAAGTCCATCGTGCGTCAGCTATCGCACTCGCCGCACGGGCGTATTGTGTTGTACCGTGACTCGCTGGATGACGCTATCAGCATGCTGCGCGTTCGCGAAGCCTGGCGGTTAATGTCGGAAAAGAAAGAGTTCACCAAAGAGACCATGCTGCGCGCCGCCGATGAGATTTACTTCGTCCCGGAGGGCACGCCACTCAGCACACAGCTCATCAAATTTCAGCGTAATAAAAAGAAAGTCGGCCTGGTGGTCAATGAATATGGCGATATTCAGGGGCTGGTCACGGTGGAAGATATTCTTGAAGAGATTGTCGGCGACTTTACCACCTCGATGTCACCTACGCTGGCTGAGGAAGTGACGCCGCAAAATGACGGTTCGGTGATTATCGATGGCAGCGCCAACGTGCGGGAAATTAACAAAGCGTTTAACTGGCATCTGCCGGAAGACGACGCGCGTACGGTAAATGGCGTGATTCTGGAAGCACTGGAAGAGATCCCGATTGCGGGCACTCGCGTGCGCATCGGTCAATATGATATCGATATTCTCGACGTCCAGGAGAATATGATTAAACAGGTCAAAGTGTTGCCCGTGAAACCGCTGCGGGAGAGTGTCGCGGAGTAATGAAAACGGCCCGCCGGTTTTCCAGTGGGCCGTAGGCCGGATAAACATCAGCGCCATCCGGCAATATAAATAGCCGAAAGATTAACCTTTCGCTTTCGCAACGGTCACCATCGCCGCGCGGATCGTACGACCGTTTAGCGTATAGCCTTTCTGCATAATACCCAGCACGTTGCCCGGCGCGATGTCTTCAGACTCGACCATCGCAATCGCCTGATGCACGTTCGGATCCAGCGCAACGTTCGTCTCAGCAATCACTTCAACGCCAAACTTGCGCACCACATCCAGCATCGATTTCAGGGTCAGTTCGATCCCTTCCACCATAGGCTTCATATCCGGATTGGCTTTATCCGCCACTTCCAGCGCGCGATCCAGGCTATCAATCACCGGGAGCAGTTCATTGACGAATTTCTCCAGCGCGAACTTGTGCGCCTTCTCAACGTCCAGTTCGGTACGGCGACGCAGGTTTTCCATTTCCGCTTTTATGCGCAGCACCGCATCACGTTCACGGGTCTGAGCTTCAGTAAGCTGCGCTTCCAGATTCGCAATTTTTTCATCGCGCGGATCCACCTGCTCAGCAGAAGCGTCTGATTCAACCGCCTCAACTTCTTCGTGCTGATCCATGATAATTTCTTCCGGGGCTTGCCCCTCAGGCGTTTTCTGTTCTTTACTACTCATGAATTTCTCCGCGTTTTTTTCGCATTCATCTCGCTAACTTCGCTTATTATGGGGATCAGATTCAGGGTTTCAAGGGAAGCACTCACATTGTCATCAATCTTCGTCACAAGGACCTCGAAAAAATGAATAATCATTTCAAGTGTATCGGCATTGTGGGACACCCTCGTCACCCCACGGCACTCACGACACATGAAATGCTCTACCGCTGGTTATGCACGAAAGGGTATGAGGTCATTGTTGAGCAACAAATCGCTCACGAGTTGCAGTTGAAGAATGTGAAAATTGGCACCCTGGCGGAGATTGGCCAGCAGGCAGACCTCGCGGTGGTTGTCGGCGGTGATGGCAATATGCTGGGTGCGGCGCGAACGCTGGCGCGATACGATATCAAAGTGATCGGTATCAACCGTGGCAATCTCGGCTTTCTGACTGACCTTGACCCCGATAACGCGCAGCAACAGCTCGCCGACGTGCTGGAAGGTCATTACGTCGCGGAAAAACGCTTTCTGCTGGAAGCACAGGTGTGTCAGAAGGACTGCCAGAAGCGTATCAGTACCGCCATTAACGAAGTGGTGCTGCATCCCGGCAAAGTCGCGCATATGATTGAGTTTGAAGTCTATATTGACGAAAGCTTTGCCTTCTCTCAGCGTTCCGATGGCCTGATCATCTCAACGCCTACCGGTTCCACCGCCTATTCCCTCTCCGCCGGCGGGCCGATTCTGACCCCGTCGCTTGATGCCATCACGCTGGTGCCGATGTTCCCGCACACCCTTTCTGCGCGTCCGCTGGTCATCAACAGCAGCAGCACTATTCGGTTGCGCTTCTCGCACCGCCGTAACGATCTCGAAATCAGTTGTGACAGCCAGATCGCGTTGCCGATCCAGGAAGGTGAAGATGTACTGATCCGCCGCTGTGACTATCACCTGAATCTCATCCACCCTAAAGATTATAGTTATTTCAATACATTAAGTACCAAATTAGGCTGGTCAAAAAAATTATTCTAATTTAACACCAACCTCTTTACTGTATAAAAAACCAGTTTATACTGTATGTAATTACAGTTATGGTTTTTCATACAGGAAAACGATTATGTTGGCACAACTGACCATCAGCAATTTTGCTATCGTTCGTGAACTTGAGATCGATTTTCAGAGCGGAATGACCGTCATCACCGGTGAAACCGGGGCGGGTAAATCTATTGCAATTGATGCGCTCGGCTTGTGCCTTGGTGGCCGTGCTGAAGCCGACATGGTCCGGGCCGGCGCCAGCCGTGCTGACCTGTGCGCCCGTTTTTCGCTGAAGGATACCCCTGCCGCCCTGCGCTGGCTGGAAGAAAACCAGCTTGAAGAAGGACGTGAGTGTTTACTTCGCCGCGTGATCAGCAGCGACGGGCGCTCCCGTGGTTTTATCAACGGGACTGCGGTTCCCCTCTCTCAGCTTCGCGAACTGGGACAACTGCTCATTCAAATTCACGGCCAGCACGCGCATCAGTTGCTGACCAAAGCTGAACACCAAAAATCCTTGCTTGATGGCTACGCGAATGAATCCGTGCGGGTGCAGGATATGGCTGCGCGTTACCAACTCTGGCACCAGAGCTGCCGTGATTTAGCACATCACCAGCAGCTGAGTCAGGAACGTGCCGCTCGTGCGGAACTGCTGCAGTATCAGCTTAAAGAACTGAATGAATTTAACCCGCAGCCGGGTGAATTTGAACAGATTGATGAAGAGTACAAGCGCCTGGCCAACAGCGGCCAGCTTCTCTCCACCAGCCAGAATGCGCTGTCGCTGATGGCAGACGGTGAAGACGTTAACCTACAAAGTCAGCTCTATACCGCAAAGCAACTGGTTAGTGAACTGGTCGGTATGGACGGTAAGCTCTCAGGCATTCTTGATATGCTGGAAGAGGCAACGATTCAACTCACGGAAGCCAGTGACGAGCTGCGCCACTATTGCGATCGCCTGGATTTAGACCCTAATCGCCTGTTCGAACTGGAACAGCGTATCTCGAAGCAAATTTCGCTGGCCCGTAAACACCACGTCAGTCCGGAAGCGCTGCCACAGTATTACCAGTCGTTACTGGAGGAACAGCAGCAGCTCGACGATCAGGCCGACTCGCTGGAAACGTTGACTCTGGCCGTGAACAAACACCGCCAGCAGGCGCTGGAAGCAGCGAAAGCGCTGCATGAGCAACGTCAGCACTATGCCCAGGAACTGAGTACCCTCATTACCGAGAGTATGCACTCACTCTCTATGCCACACGGTCGTTTCACTATCGACGTGGCGTTTGATGAGCACCATCTGAGCCAGGACGGCGCAGACCGCGTCGAGTTTAAAGTGACAACTAACCCAGGCCAGCCGATGCAGCCGATTGCCAAAGTGGCCTCCGGTGGGGAACTGTCGCGTATTGCTCTCGCCATTCAGGTGATTACCGCACGTAAGATGGAAACCCCAGCGCTGATTTTCGATGAAGTCGATGTCGGCATCAGTGGTCCAACAGCCGCAGTGGTCGGGAAATTGCTGCGTCAGCTCGGTGAGTCAACACAAGTGATGTGCGTCACGCACCTTCCACAAGTGGCGGGATGCGGTCATCAGCACTTTTTTGTCAGTAAAGAGACCGACGGCGAAATGACCGAAACGCACATGCAACCACTGGATAAACGCGCACGGTTGCAGGAGCTGGCGCGCCTGCTGGGCGGCAGCGAAGTAACGCGCAACACCCTAGCAAATGCGAAAGAACTGCTGGCAGCGTAAACTTTTTTGCACCTTAACGGTCAGAGTAGACAACAAAAACGCCGTCGGACCCGTAAGCAAAAGGTTTTAAAGTGGTGAAAGGTCTATTATCATCGGCATATTACATATGAGCCACGTACTGCTCGGGCCCGAAAAGGAATCAAATCACTATGCGCTGTAAAACGCTGACTGCTGCCGCAGCAGTATTATTGATGTTGACCGCAGGCTGTTCCACTCTGGAGCGAGTGGTTTACCGCCCTGATATCAACCAGGGGAACTATCTGACCGCGAACGATGTAGCCAAAATTCGTGTGGGCATGACGCAACAACAGGTTGCCTATGCGCTGGGTACGCCGATGATGTCCGATCCGTTTGGCACCAACACCTGGTTCTATGTGTTCCGTCAACAGCCGGGCCATGAAGGTGTTACGCAGCAAACGCTGACGTTAACCTTCAACAGCAGCGGTGTATTGACCAATATCGATAACAAGCCTTCGTTGACCAACAACCCGTAAGCTTGTCTTCAGATAACAAAAAAGGTGCTCTCAGAGCACCTTTTTTGTTATCTGCTATTTTTTTGCCGATTTCTCTGCCCGCTGTCTGCGCAACTCTTTCGGATCGGCAATCAGTGGTCGGTAAATTTCTACCCGATCGCCATCCTGTAATACATCCGCCAGCTTGACCGGACGGCTGTAAATACCGACTTTGTTTTTCATCAGGTCGATATCGGTTCGCAGTTCCAGCAGCCCCGACGCGCGGATAGCCTCTTCGACCGTTGCCCCCGGCTGCAACGTCACCGGTTGCAGGTACTGTTTCTCAGGCAGCGCATAGGCCACCTCAACGACAATCTTAGGCGACACGGTAGACCTCTTTGGCTCGAACCGTAAAAGCCTGCACCATATTGGATGCCAGCTCTTTGAAGATACGGCCAAACGCCAGCTCGATCAGCTTATTGGTAAACTCGAAATCGAGATGAAACTCAATGCGGCAGGCATCCGTACTCAGCGGCGTAAATTTCCAGCCACCAATCAATTTTTTGAACGGACCGTCGACCAGATGCATCAAGATACTCTGGTTACTGGTTAACTGATTTCGCGTGGTGAACGTCTTGCTGATCCCCGCCTTAGAGACATCCACTGCGGCCGTCATCTGTCCTGGCGTAGACTCGAGAACACGGCTGCCGGTACAACCCGGTAAAAACTGGGGATAGGACTGAACATCATTCACTAACTGATACATCTGTTCCGCACTGTAAGGGACTAACGCGGTTCGACTAATCTGCGGCATAGCTCTTTCCATCAACAAAAATCGAACAAATAATACCATTTATCACAAGGTAAAAAAAACGCTATCCCACAACAGGGTACAACCTCGTTCATGTTAAGATATCTCCTTGCGCCCCAAAGGATGAAATGGGGTGTTTTTCGATTCCAGATTACCTATACTGAGCGGCACTATGACGAAGAAAAAAGCACACAAACCTGGCTCAGCCACCATCGCGCTCAACAAGCGCGCGCGACACGAATACTTTATCGAAGAAGAGTTCGAAGCGGGACTCGCTCTGCAAGGGTGGGAAGTGAAATCCCTGCGCGCCGGTAAAGCCAACATCGGCGACAGCTATGTGATCCTGAAAGACGGCGAAGCGTACCTGTTCGGCGCTAACTTTACGCCGATGGCGGTGGCCTCCACGCACGTGGTGTGCGATCCCACTCGCACCCGTAAACTGCTGTTGAATCAGCGTGAACTTGATTCCCTGTATGGTCGTGTGAATCGTGAAGGCTACACTGTTGTCGCCCTTTCTCTGTACTGGAAGAATGCCTGGTGCAAGGTCAAAATTGGCGTAGCGAAGGGTAAGAAACAGCACGACAAACGTTCCGACCTGAAAGAACGTGAATGGCAACTGGATAAAGCGCGCATTATGAAAAATGCCGGACGCTAACGATGTTATTATGTGACCTGCCTCGCATTTGAGGTAGGTCATCATTATTTACCTGTTGAATCTCCAAAAATATATTCTCTCCTTTATTATTTCTATTTCCCCGAAACGTAAAACTGATAAGAATATATCTTCAACCCTATTCATATTACGTACATAGTCCAATAATCTAATACTTCAAATAATTTTTTTTGACATTTTAATAGTCAAAAATACCAATACAATTTATGTAAGAAATCAATACCTATCCGGCTAACAGAAATCATAAAATTAATTTCAATACAATGAGATAAATCACACTCGCTTTCCGCACCGTACCGTTTCACGTCGCCAATCGGTGCAAAACTGTATATATTTTACCGCCACTAAACAAATCGCAAATATACGTTAATTTGCAGAATGAGTTCTTTCTGACTATATCATCTAATACGAAAGTACCAGTGGATCAAAAAAACAAAGGGTTATTCAACGCAACAGAAACCATCATCTGCACGGCCATAACATTGTCATCACCGGCAAGAATTCATCCACATGATGAACGGGATCGCTCGTCTGTACTTTTCCCTGCCCGGTAGTTTTAACGAATTTATGCACAGAGCTAGCCATCAGGAGTGATCATATGCGTCATCTCGCCGTTATATCCAGGTTGACGGGCGTTTCCACCAATGTTGAAGCCTCTGAAGTCACACTTAATGCCCCTTCCATTGTGAAATTATCCGCAGAGCGTAGCGACATCAGCCAACTGGCTCGCGTGAATCAGGATCTGGTGATCACCTTTACGTCCGGTGAAAAACTGACCGTTAAAAATTTCTATGTGGCGAACGACCAGGGGGCCAGCCAACTGGTGCTGGAAGACAGTCACGGTGCTCTGTGGTGGGTGGAAAACCCGGAAAACGGTCTGCATTTTGAACAAATTTCAACCATTGACGATTTACTGGTTACTGCCGGCGAATCTCACGAAGGCGGAGCACTCTGGCCATGGCTTCTGGGTGGCGCGGTTGCTGCCGGTGGAATCGTGGCCATCGCATCCTCGGGAGGTGGCAGCAGTCATCATCATGATAACGACAATGGTAATCCTGATGATGGTTCCGGGAACGGCGGCACGCCGGGGGATGCGGGCGGAAATAACGGAAGTGGAAATAACAGCGGCGGCGATAACAACACGAACCTTCCGGGCGGGGAAAATTCCACACCACCGACGGCCCCTGTGATTACCAGCGCAACAGATGCCGTCTCCGCCATTACGGGGGCGATTCAGGAAAACCAGAGCACCAACGACAGCCAGCCGATGATTGCCGGTACAGGTGAAGCTGGCTCCGTCATCACCCTCTATGACAATGGGCAGGTCATGGGGATCGTTATCGTCGATGAACAAGGAAACTGGAGCTATAAACCCGACCTCCCGCTTTCCGAAGGCGAACACGTACTGACCGCGACCGCGACGGACGAAAACGGTAATACCAGCGCCATCTCCGGTGATTTCACCTTTACCGTCGACACGATTGCCCCTGATGAGGTCTCCGGGTTAGCGATTTCTGAAGATGGGCTCTGGGTTTCAGGGATCGCAGAAGCGGGTTGTGTCGTCACGATTTTCGACAACCAGCACAATGTCCTGGCCTCGGTTCAGGTCGATGACACTGGCCGGTTTACCGTTCGCCTCACTTCAGCGCAAACCGATTCCGAACAGCTGTATGCCGATATTTCTGACGCTGCGGGTAACGAAGGTGACGAAGCCGCCTTTCTCGGTTCCGACTCAGGTTTTCCTGATGCCCCCACCATTACCGGCATCATTGATGACACGCAACCCACCGCGGTGACGTTAGGCAGCGGTCAGTTTACCAAGGACACTACCCCCACCCTTACAGGTACCGCGTTGCCTGGCGCAGTCGTGACCATTTATGAAAATGGTATCGCGATCGGCACGGCGAGTGCCAACGATGGCACGTGGACGTTCGATCTGACAGGTGTGCCTGAAGGGTTGCACAACTACACGGCCACACAGACCACAGAGGACGGCGTCAGCGGCAATACGATAGAATTTGCGGTCACCGTGGATACTACCCCACCGGAGGCTCCCGACGATCTGCGCGTCTCGCAAAACGGAACCGTGCTGACCGGCAACGCCGAGGCGGGAAGTAAAGTCACCATTGCTGACGCCAGCGGCACCACGCTCGGCACCGTGACGGCAGACAGCGAAGGGAAATTCAGCTTCCCGCTCAATCCGCCACGGGTAAACGGGGAAGTTCTGACCGCCATCGCCACGGATAAAGCGGGAAATGACAGCTCGCCTGCCAACGCAACCGCTCCTGATATCACGCCTCCGCAGGCGGCCGGTGATCTGGATGTTTCCGATGATGGGACAACCGTAACCGGTACCGCCGAGCCTGGCACGACGGTGACTATTTACGGCAGCGACAACACCCCGCTGGGATCTGAACAGGTTCAACCCGACGGCTCATTTACCGTCACACTGAACCCACCACAAACCAACGGAGAAATTTTAACTGCCATCGTCAAGGATCCGGCGAATCTGACCAGTCCTCCGGCGACCGCCCTCGCCCCGGACACGACCCCGCCGCAGCCCGCCGGAAACCTGGACGTCTCGGATGATGGTACCACCGTGACGGGGACAGCAGAACCCGGCAGCACGGTGACGATTCGCGATCCGGACGGTAACCCGATTGGCCAGGGTCAAACCGACGGCGAGGGGAATTTCACCGTCACGCTGGACACGCCACAAACCAATGGTGAAACGCTTACTGCCACAGTGACCGATCCGGCAAATCAGAACAGCACGCCAGCCAACGTTACCGCGCCGGATACCACCGCGCCGCAGCCACCTACGGCGGTTATTTCAACAGACGGCACCACCCTGACCGCCACCGCCGAACCCGGCAGTACGATTACGATTAAAGACAGTGACGGCAATACGCTGGCGGAAACCGGTCCGGTACCGGAGAGCGGAACGCTGGTGATCCCCCTTAACCCGCCGCAGGCCAACGGTGAAACGCTGAGCGTCACCGCCACCGATGCCGCGAGCAATACCAGCCAGCCAACTGACGTTACGGCCCCGGATATCACAGCGCCAGACGCCCCCGTCGTCAGTGCGATTATCGATGATGCCGGCGCGCAGAAAGGCAATCTGAGTGATAGCCAGCGCACGGACGACAACACGTTGACCTTCAACGGTACCGGTGAACCCGGCGCAACCATCACCATTCTGGACGGAGGGACCCCGCTTGCGGGAACCGCCACCGTGGACAGCAACGGCAACTGGACGCTCACCACACCGGTGCTGGGCGACGGCGACCATACCTTCACCGTCACCGCGACCGATGCGGAAAACCAGACCAGCACACCTTCTGCACCCATCACGATTACCGTCGATACCACGCCGCCAGTCGTTCCGATCGTGACCCTGACTGACAACACTGGCAGCAACGTAGGTGAACTGACGGACAACGACGTAACCGACGCCACGCAACCGGTGTTAAGTGGAAGCGGCACCGCCGGAGACACCATTACGGTGTATGACGGAACGGCGATCATTGGCACGACAAAAGTTGCGGAAAACGGGAGCTGGAGCTTTACCCCGACTCCCGCGCTGGGCGAAGGCGACCATACGCTGCGCGTCACCGCCAGCGATCCTCTGGGCAACACCAGCGAGAAATCCTCCCCGATAACCATTACGGTGGATACCACCGCCCCCGACACTCCGGCGCTGACGCTGACGGATGGCGCAAATGGCCCACTCACCGACGGTCAGGCGACCCGGGAAACCCAGCCGGTTCTGAGCGGTACGGGAACAGATGGCGATATCATCAGCATTTACGACAATGGCGATCTGGTTACCACCGTCACGGTGACTAACGGCGTCTGGAGCTACACGTCGGATGCCCTTGATGAAGGCGACCATGTTTTTACCCTCACCAGCACCGATCCGGCGGGCAATATCAGTGAACCCTCCGCGCCGATCGGCATTCTGGTAGATACCACCCCACCCGCCGTGCCCAACCTGACCGTCACTGACCGCGTCGGCAATCAGACCGGCACTCTCGATAACGGTCAGTACACCGATGATACGCGACCGCTGCTGAGCGGAAACGGTACGCCAGGCGACACGATCACTATCACGCTGGATGGCGTCGCGCTGCCATCGCTGGTGATTGACAATTCCGGGAACTGGAGCGTCCCGTCGCCACTGCTGGCGCAGGGCGACCATATCATCAAGGTCACCGCGACCGATCCCGCCGGTAACAGCAGCACCTCGCCGGATCGCATTGTTCGCGTGGATACCCAGGCGCCTGGCACGCCAACGCTGGCTGTGAGCGATGATGACGGGGCGTTGAACGCCGGAGCGCAAACCAACGATACCACCCCAACGCTGAGTGGGACGGGCGAGACGGGTAGCATTGTCACCATTCTGAATAACGGCGTGGAGATTGGCACTGCCGAGGTCTTTGATGGCGTCTGGAGCTTTACCCCGGATAGCGCCCTGGTCGAAGGCCATTACAACTTTAGCGTGACGGCAAAAGATGCCGCAGGTAACACCAGTCAGCCGTCGGAGGCGACTGGCATCATCATTGATACCCAGGCACCCGACGCGCCGTTTATCACCTCGCTGGGCAGTCCGGCAGTCACCAATCAGCCCGGGTTACCCATTAGCGGTACCGGCGAACCCGGCAGCACCATCACCCTGTCGAATGGTGGTACGGTAATTGGCACCGCTGAAGTCGATGCCGCAGGGAACTGGACGATCACCCCGGATTCGCCGCTCACCGAAGGCAATTACACGTTGACGGCAACGGCCACCGATCCGGCGGGTAACGTCAGCACACCTTCTGCCTCCATCTCGCTGAACGTCGATCTGACTAAACCGGCGTCCCCGGAGGAGGTAACGATCACAGCCGATGGCGCGACGGTCAGCGGCACGGCGGAAACCGGCAGCACGGTGACGATCCGCGATACCGACGGCAATGTGATTGGTACGGGCGTGGCAACGGACGGCACGTTCCAGATTCAGGTCACGCCAGCGCAAACGGGCGTCAATTCGCTGACCGCTACGGCGCAGGATGCCGCCGGTAACACCAGCGATCCCACTAACTTTACCGGCTCCGGCACCGGGTTGCCGGTCATCAGCGCGATAGTCGATGACACCGGCACCATTCAGGGCGATCTGAAGAGCGGACAAACCACTGACGATACGCAACCAGGGCTGCGCGGCGTTTCCACACCGAACTCAACCGTCGATATTCTGGTCGACGGCATCGTTGTCGCGTCAAACGTCCCGGTTGACGAGAACGGCAACTGGAACTGGACATCCACCGCCACGTTAGCCGAAGGCCTGCACACCTTCGAGGTTATCGATACTGTGGATGGCAGCAAAGCGTCAGCCGTGGTCAACATCACCGTCGATCTCACTCCACCGGCACAACCGTCGATTGGCAGCGTGACAGATGATGTCGCCCCGGGTACGGGAACGCTGACCAGCGGGCAGACGACCAACGATACCCGTCCCACCCTGAGCGGCAGCGGCACCAACGGCGAAACCATCACGATTTACGATGGCAATACGCCAATCGGTCAGGTACAGGTCGTCAACGGCACGTGGAGTTTTACGCCTTCCACCGGTCTGGGGGAAGGCAGCCACAATCTGACCATCACTGCCACCGATGCGGCAGGGAATACCAGCGTCGCGTCGGAAGCATTTGTCGTGGTGGTGGATACCACGCCGCCAGTAGCGCCAACCCTTACCAGCGCCACAGATAACAGCGAGCCGCAAACAGGCGTCATCAGTAACGGTGGCAGCACCAATGACACCACACCCGCCTTTACCGGCAGCGGTGAAGAAGGCAGTACGATTACCCTCTATGACAATGGCGTGAAAATCGGCACCACGCAGGTCACCAACGGTAGCTGGAGTTTTACCTCTCCGACGCTTGCCACAGGTTCCCATGTGATTACCGTCACCGCCACCGATGCGATGGGTAACGTCAGCGCGCCTTCCACTGCGTACACGGTGAACATCGATACCACCGCGCCACGGGTACCGGTGATTCAAAGCGTCACCGATGACACCACCCCGTCAACCGGCGTACTGGCGAACGGACAAAGCACCAATGATACTCAGCCAACCTTCCAGGGAACGGCGGAGCCGGGCGCCACTGTTACGCTGTATGACGGCGGACTCGCCGTGGGCAGCGTGGTGGTGGGCACCGATGGAAGCTGGTCGCTCTCACCGGATACCCCATTAGGCAGCGGCCCACACAATCTGACCGTCACGGCCACGGACGCGGCAGGCAACGAAGGCCCGTCCGCCGCGTTCACTCTGACCGTGGACACACAGGCGCCATCGGCTCCTGTCATCAGTTCCGTCAGTGATGATGTCGCCCCGAATAGTGGTTCGCTGAACAACGGACAAAGCACCAACGACACGCGGCCAACGCTGACCGGAACCGCCGAAGCGAACAGCACCGTCAGCATTTTTGACGGCACCACGCTGCTAGGCACCGTGCAGGCCAACGGTACAGGCGCATGGACCTTTACGCCCACCACCGCGCTGGGCAATGGCTCACACACGTTCAACGTAACCGCCACAGACGCGGCCGGTAACGTCAGCCCTGGCGCTACCTTTACTGTGGTCGTCGATACGGTTTCCCCTCCGGCTCCCACCATCGTCAGCGTCACCGATAACGTGACGCCAGGAACCGGTGCGCTCACCAGCGGGCAAAGCACCAATGATACCCGCCCGATCATGACCGGAACCGGTGAACCCGGTAGCACCATTAACGTCTACGATGGCAACGTTCTGCTTGGCACCGCCACCGTGACCGAAGGCGGGAGCTGGAGCTACCGACCGGACGGATTGTCCCAGGGGGGCCACTCGCTGAGGGTCACCGCCACCGACAGCGCGGGCAATACCGGCCCGGCATCAGCGAATTTTACGCTGACGGTCGATACCGTTTCGCCCGGCGCGCCAATAATCAGTAATGTGCAGGATGACGTTGGCCCAGTCACCGGCAGTCTGAGCAGCGGTCAAACCACCAACGATGCGCGTCCTGTTTTCACCGGCACCGGTGAACCGGGGACCACAATCAGCATCGCGGACAACGGCGTTCCCCTCGCCAGCGTGACGGTTGAGGCGAACGGAAGCTGGACCTTTACCCCCACCAGCGATCTGGGCCAGGGGAATCATCCGTTAACCTTCACCGCAACGGATGCCGCCGGTAACGTCGGTCCTTCTGCCAGTTTCACCGTCACGATAGATACCGCCGCACCGCTGGCACCGGTAATCACTTCTGTGGTCGATGACAGCGCGCCGCAAACCGGCAATCTGTCGCCCAATCAGAGCACCAATGACACTCGCCCAACGCTTAACGGCACGGCAGAGCCTGGCACCACGCTAACCTTTACCGATAACGGCACGGTCATTGGCAGCCTCGTTGTCGGTACGGACGGCAACTGGACCTTCACACCAACCACCGCCCTGACTAACGGCGCGCATACCCTTGCTGTGACCGCGACTGACGCCGCGGGCAACGTCGGTCCGGCGGCCAGTTTCGCCGTCACGGTGGATACGCTGGCGCCAACCGCGCCGGTGATTACCACCATTCTTGATGATGTCAGCAATATCATCGGTCCCGTCGGCAGCGGACAAAGCACCAATGACACCCTGCCAGAGCTGCGTGGCACCAGCGAGCCGGGCGCATTCATCACACTCTATGACGGCGCAACGTTACTCACGCCAACCCCGATTCAGGCGGATGCCAACGGCGCGTGGAGCTTTACGCCTACCACCGCACTGACGGAGGGTGCGCATACCTTTACCGCCAAAGCCACCGACGCCGCGGGCAATGTCAGCGCATCATCGGCGACATCGACCATCGTGGTGGATACCACGCCGCCCGGCACGCCGAGCAATCTGGCGGTGGTCACCAACGGCAGTCACGTCACCGGTACGGCAGAGGCCGGCAGCACGGTCACTATCACCAGCAGCAATGGCACGGTGCTGGGTACCGGCGTTGCGGACGGCACCACTGGCAGCTTTAACATTCTGATTACCCCTGCGCAGGTCGGTGGAGAGACGTTGCAGGTAGTCGCCCAGGACAAAGCGGGTAATACCGGGACCTCCGGCAGCGTCATTGCGCCGTTCAGTGGTCTGCCTGGAGCCCCGGTGATCGCCTCGTTGACGGACGATGTGGGCTCTATCACCGGCCTGGTGGCCAACGGTCAGGGCACCAATGACGCCAGACCGTTGTTAAACGGGACGGGTCAGCCGTTCTCCACCATCACGGTGTACAGCGACGGCGTCTCTATTGGCAGCACCAGCGTGGATGCGCAAGGTAACTGGTCACTGACCCCGCAGGCCAACATCGCCGACGGAACGCACATCCTCACCGCCACAGCCACTAACACCAACGGCACCAGTACGCTGTCATCCGGTTATACCGTCACGGTGGATACGGTCACGGCCGCGCCAACGGGCACCGTGAGCGCCGACGGTGCCAGTATCAGCGGCACCGCTGAAGCGGGCAGTACGGTGAGCATCACGCTTAGCACGGGCTTAACGGTGACCACGACCGCCAACAGCAGCGGCAATTACACCTATACCTTCGATCGCAAACAGACCAGCGGCGAGAACATCAGCGTCAGCGCCACGGACGCCGTCGGCAACGCCTCGACCCCGACGCAGGTCACCGCGCCAACGCTGCCCATCTCGGCCAGCGATAACGTTGAAAATCTGGAGTTAACCTCCAGTGCCACCGTCACAACCGAGCAACTGAGCGACTATGGTTTGCTGCTGGTTGGCGCGCTGGGCAACGTGGCGAACGTGTTAGGTAACGATACGGCAGCCGTGGAGTTCACCATTCAGGACGGCGGCAGCGCCAGTCTTGTGATAGACGCCAGCGCTACCGGGGTTGTGCTCTCGTTGCTGAATACGCAGGAGGTGGCGATCCAGAAATATGATGCCGCGACTAACTCGTGGACCACGGTCATCGACACCGCGCAGGCACAGTTTGCCAATTTACTGACGCTCGGCAGCAGCGGCGTCACGGTGAACGTGTCCGGACTGGAGGGCGGTACTTATCGGGTTCTGACCTATAACACCGCGCTGCTGGCAACCGGCTCTTATACCGCACTGAACGTCAGCGTCGAAGAGACCAGTGCCGGTACCATCACTACCACTACGCCGCAGACTGGCAACGTGCTGAATAACGACAGCGCGCCGCAGGATACTCTTGTCACCACAGTCACTAACGCCAACGGACAAGTCTTTACGCTTAACGCTGGCAGTAACGTCATTCAGGGCGACTATGGCACGCTGACGATTAATCAGGACGGTAGCTACAGCTATGCGCTGAACCCGAACAGTCCGGCCTCAGTGATTGGCCGCACGGAGAGCTTCACCTACACCATCAACGGCGGCGGCAACAGCGCCTCGGCGAAGCTGGTGATTACTCTGGGCAATGACGCTCCGGTCAGCAGCGTGACCGCCGTCGATAACGTCTCCACCCTGCCCTATGACACGCATGTGGAGGCGATCAACAACGGGGCGTCCTCGCAGGGCGGCTTTACGGTGGTGAACGTCAGTCTGGGCAACGTGCTGGATCTGGGCGTACTGGACAAACTGAGCAACCCGATTATTTTCGACGTTGAGCAGGGTTCTACGCGCACCATGACGCTGCAATCCTCCATTGGCGGCGTGGCGGTGGCGTCCAGTTTCGATCTGTACATCTATCGCTTCAACGACGTCACCCAGAAATTTGAACAGTGGCAAGTGGAGAAAAACTGGCTGAACGCACCGCTGCTGGGCGGTCAGTCCGACAAGCTGACGCTGAATCTGCCGGGCGGCGAATACCTGTTCCTGCTGAACCCGGCATTTGGCGTCACGGCGTTGACCGGCTATACCCTGAACGTGCTGGAGGATCATGTTTACAGCGTTGACAGCCTGACCACCAGCACCCAGGGCAATGTGTTGAGCGACGATATCGCCCCCGCCGGCACGCTGGTCACCCAGGTAAACGGTGTGGCGGTTGCCGCTACCGGCACGACAACCATTGTCGGCACCTACGGCACGTTAACCATTGATGCGAAAGGGAACTACACCTACACCCTGAAAAGCGGCGTAGGTGCGGACGGCACCAAAACACCGGACAGCTTCATCTACACGGTGAAAGCGCCAAACGGGGATACCGATACCGCCTCGCTCAATATCCAGCCGACTGCCCGTCCGCTGGATGCCGTGAACGATGTCAGCGATACCCTGTTGGCCCCGTCCGTACAGGACACCACGAGTTATCTGGATTCCACCGTCGGGAGTGCCAGTTGGGGAGTACTTGGCAGAACCGGTAGCGGCAGCGGAACCTTTGACGTCGCGGCAGGCACCATTCTGAAAGGCGCGTCCATCGTCTTTGATGTCTCGACGCTGGTGACGCTGGGCAATCTGACCATTAGCTGGTCAATACTGGAAAACGGCGTGGTCGTTCGCTCCGGTACCGTGCCGGTCGCCAATATCACGCTCGGCGGCGCCACCGTGACCGTCAATCTGAGCGGGCTGGAGCTGGATGGCGGCACCTACACGCTGAACTTCACCGGCAATAACACCCTGGCGGGCGCAGCGACCATTACGCCGAAAATCACCGGGACGACGGTCGATCTGGATAACTTCGAAACCTCCGGCACGCACACCGTCAGCGGCAATATCTTTGACGGCAGCGACTCCGGCGGTGCGATGGACCAGTTGAATACCGTCGATACGCGCCTGACCATTACCGGTTACAACGGCAGTACCGCCACGCTGGATCCTTACTCCAGCGCCACTACAACCATTCAGGGCCACTACGGTTCGCTGCAAATTCGCACCGACGGTTCGTACACCTACACGCTCAACAACGGTGTGGCGCTCTCGTCCATCACCACGAAGGAGACATTCACTTACACGCTCAATGACACCCACGGTCATACCGATACCGCCACGCTGACGGTGGATATCGCCCCGCAGGTAAGCAGTACCGTGCAAAGCGACGTGCTGGTGGGATCGGTATATGGCGACACGCTGATCTACAACCTGCTCAACGCCAGCGATGCCACGGGCGGCAACGGAACTGACACATGGAGAAACTTCTCGCTGGCGCAGGGCGACAAAATTGACATCGGCGATTTGCTGGTGGGCTGGAACGGGCAAACCGCCTCGCTGGGCAACTATCTCAGCGTCAGCACCAGCGGCGGCAATACCACTCTCTCTATTGACCGTGACGGGGCGGGCAGCACTTACCACTCCACGCAACTGGTAACCCTGGAGAATGTACAAACCACGCTGACGGAGCTTATCGAACAAAACCATATTGTGACCTGATAAAGGCCAGTAGCACGACAACACAACGACCCCGGGCGCACGCTCGCCCGGGGCAAAAAACAACGCTCAATTAGGGAAGAAAATGGGAAAACGACAGCTTACTTTCTGGTGGCTGGCGGGCAATCTGTGCGCTGCGCCCGCTATCGCTGCCGTGGAAATGCCCCGCATCGCCCCGCAGCAGTGGGTTGAACGGCAGGAACTGCCCGCGCTTGATGGCCCGATGCCGCAAAGCGGCGACAGCGCCGCGCCCGGCGAACTGACCCTCTCTCAGGCGGTCAATCGCGCCGTCACCTGGCATCCATCGATCGCGGAAGTGGTCGGTAAACTGTATGCCCAAATTCAGCAGGTCGATGTTGCAAAAGCCAAATACTATCCGCAGGTTAACGCCGGGATGAATAACGGCTATACCAACAGCTATTCCGACAGCGGATTCAGCCCGTCGCTGGTACTGTCACTGTCGCAAATGCTCTATGACTTTGGAAAAGTCGCAAGCCAGGTGCGGGCAGAAAACGCCGGCGTGGCGCAGGAGCAGGCCAACGTGCTGCTCAGCATTGATACCGTCAGCCATGAAACGGCAACCGCTATTGTACAGGTGCAGACCTGGCAGCAGATGGTGGCGGTGGCAAAGGAGCAACTGGATGCCCTGAGCGCCATTGGCAGGCTGGCGAATCAGCGCAACGATGAAGGCGCCAGCTCGCTGTCGGACGTGGTGCAGACCGATGCGCGCATTGAGGGCGCCCGCTCCCAACTCGTACAGTATCAGGCCAATCTTGAGAGCTCGCAGGCGACGCTCATGACCTGGCTGGGCTGGAAAAACCTTAACACCATCAGCAACGACTTCCCGCAAAAGCTGGGCCGCAGTTGCGAACTGGCAAAACCGGATGACAAGCTGGTACCCGCCGTTCTTGCCGCCTGGGCGCAGGCCAACGTCGCCCAGGCTAATCTCGACTACGCCAACGCGCAGATGACGCCGACGGTTTCGCTGGAGCCGGAGGTTCGCCACTATCTCAATGATAATTATGCCGGGCATGAGTCCGTTGACCGCACTCAGTATTCGGCGTGGGTCAAAGTGGAGATGCCCATTTATCAGGGCGGCGGCTTAACCGCCCGGCGCAACGCCGCCAGCCACGCGGTGGATTCCGCCCAGTCAGCCATCCAGCGCACCCGGCTGGACGTTCGCAAGAAGCTGCTTGCGGATCGCAGTGAAGCGATGAACCTGGTGACCTCCTTGCAGATCCAGAAGCGTCAGGAGACGTTGAGTGAACGGACGCGCGAGCTGTACCAGCAACAGTATCTCGACCTTGGTTCCCGACCGCTTCTCGATGTGCTTAACGCTGAACAGGAGGTCTATCAGGCGCGCTTCGCACAGTTACAGACAGAGAGTCAGTTGCATCAACTGCAGCTTAACTGCCTGTACAACACCGGTCAGATGCGCCAGGCCTTTGGTCTGGAAAACCGCACCATTCAGTCAGTGGAGATTCAGCCATGACTCACGCCGACATTCCTGGCGACGAGCGCATCACCGCACCGGCGCTGGCCAACTGGGCGCGGGCAATGAGCCATATCGCCACCCATTATCGTATTGCCTGTTCTCCCGGCGCGTTGCAGGCCTGCGCCCCGTGGTTCCAGGATAAACCGATGCCGCAGGCGCTCAGCCAACTGGCCCGCCAGGCCGGACTCTCTTTTCAGCCGCTGGCTCCCAGCGAACAGTCGCTCACCCGATGGCGTCTGCCGGTGGTGATCCAGCTCCAGGAGGGTGAACTGGTACTGGTTGAACAGTTCGACGGCGAAGACCAGCTTGACGTCTGTTTTATCAACGGCGAACTCCAGCGCAACCGGATCGCCCTGCGCGACCTGCTGCCGACGGTCCGTTTCATTATCGCGTTACGTCCGCTTTCCGCCGTGAAAGACCGCCGGGTGGATACCTATATCTCGCGTTTCAAACCCGACTGGCTGAAAAGCCTGGTGCTGAAAGATCTACGTCCTTACGGCCCGGTGATGCTGGCAGCATTGCTGATCAACATCCTGTCGCTTTCCGGGATCGTCTTCTCGATGCAGGTGTATGACCGGGTGATCCCCGCGCAATCGTGGTCGTCGCTGTATGTCCTTGCCGTCGGCGTTTTGATCGCCATGTTGTTTGGTTTTCTGCTGCGACTCTCCCGTGGTCATGTGATGGATCGGTTGGGTAAGCGCGCCGATATGCGGGTGTCGGATCGCGTGTTCAGCCACGCTCTACGCCTGCGTAATAGCGCGATCCCGCGCTCCACCGGCAGCTTTATTTCGCAGCTACGCGAGCTGGAACAGATCCGCGAGATGGTGACCTCTTCTACGATCTCCACCATTGTGGATCTGCCCTTCTTTTTCCTGTTCATCGTGGTGCTGGCGATCATCGCCCCGCCGCTCGCCTGGATCGCCCCGGTCGCCGCGCTGCTGATGATCCTTCCCGGTCTACTGTTGCAAAAAAAGCTCGCGGAGCTGGCGAATCAGTCAGCGCACGAGGCCACGCTGCGTAACGCCGTGCTGGTCGAAAGCGTTCAGGGGCTGGAGGACATCAAGCTGATGCAGGCGGAGAACCGGTTTCTGCAACAGTGGAACAGCTATATCCGCATCACCGCCGAGTCCGGACTGCGCACCCGCGAACTGTCGCAAGGGCTAATCAACTGGGGGGTGACCGTCCAGGGGCTGGTTTATGCTGCAATGGTGATGTTTGGCGCTCCGCTGGTGATTGAAGGCACGCTGACGACCGGCTCGGTGGTTGCTGCCTCCATGCTTGGCTCAAGGATGATCGCCCCGATGGGTAATCTGTGCGGCGTGCTGGCACGCTGGCAGCAGGTGAAAGCCGCTAAAAAGGGGCTGGACAGCATTATGGAACTTCCCACTGAGACCCAGCGTGACGAAACGCGGGTGCATCAGGAGATCTTTCACGGTCATTATCTGTTCGAGAACGCACAGTTTCGCTATCACAGTGAAGACCAGCGAGTGCCACTGCGCATTAACCGACTGGAGATCGCCGCCGGCGAGCGCATCGCGGTGCTCGGGCGCAACGGCGCGGGCAAATCCACGCTGTTGCAGGCGCTGGCAGGCGGCGTGGATCTGGTCGAGGGCGACGCCCGTCTCGATAACCTCAGCC
Source organism: Citrobacter sp. RHB20-C16 (assembly GCF_013890155.1). Taxonomy (NCBI): domain Bacteria; kingdom Pseudomonadati; phylum Pseudomonadota; class Gammaproteobacteria; order Enterobacterales; family Enterobacteriaceae; genus Citrobacter; species Citrobacter sp. RHB20-C16. The sequence continues at coordinate 3,645,266 of NZ_CP057630.1, forward strand.
TGCCGCACATCGATATGGCCGATTTGCGCCGCAACGTCGGGCTACTGAGCCAGAACGCGCGCCTGTTTTTTGGCACCCTGCGCGAGAACCTGACGCTCGGCGCCCCGCACGCCAGCGACGACGAGATATTTACCGTGCTGGAGATTTGCGGTGCAGCCAACTTCGTGAAACGGCTGCCGAAAGGGCTCGATCATCCGATTATGGAAGGCGGCAGCGGGTTATCCGGCGGTCAGCGACAGTCCATTATGCTCGCCCGCATGCTGCTGCGCGCCCCCAATATCGTCCTGCTCGATGAGCCCACCGCCTCGCTGGATGAGCATTCCGAACGCGAGTTTATTCAACGACTGGGACAATGGCTCGGCAACCGCACTCTGATCGTCGCCACCCATCGCGTACCGGTACTGGAGCTGGTCGAACGGGTGGTGGTGCTTAAAGAGGGGCAACTGGTGATGGACGCGCCGAAAGCGCAGGCGCTGGGGCAAAGTCGAATGGCCGCGCAGGTCAACACGCGGGAGTGGAAAAATGAAAACCAGTCAGCCTGACGCGACCCACGACGCGCTCGACGACAGCCGCGAGCGAGAATTCTCAGGTGCCAGCCGCATCATCTGGCTCACCGCGATCTTGTGTCTGCTTCTCGCGGTGTGGGCGTGGTTCGGCATTCTTGATGAGGTCTCGACGGGCACCGGCAAGGTAATCCCCAGTTCGCGCGAGCAGGTATTGCAGTCGCTCGACGGGGGGATCCTCGCCGAACTGATGGTGCATGAAGGCGATCAGGTCCAGGCGGGACAGGTACTGGCGCGAATGGACCCGACGCGCTCGGAGTCTAACGTCGGCGAAAGCGCCGCCCGCTATCGTGCCTCGCTGGCATCCAGTCAGCGCCTGACGGCTGAGGTTAGCGACAAGCCGCTGGTTTTCTCTGACGAACTGAACGCCTGGCCGGATCTGCTCGCCTCGGAAACGCGACTTTACACCAGTCGCCGCGCACAACTCGCCGACGCGCAGTCTGAGCTCAAAGAGGCGCTGACGCTGGTGAATAAAGAGCTGGCGATCACCGAGCGGCTGGCAAAAAGCGGCGCCGCCAGCCACGTCGAGGTGCTACGTTTGCAACGGCAAAAAAGCGATATTGGTCTGAAGCTCACGGATTTGCGCTCGCAATATTACGTCCAGGCGCGCGAGGCGCTGTCTAAAGCCAACGCCGAAGTGGCAATGCTCTCCGCCATCATTAAGGGACGCGAAGATTCGGTGACCCGCCTGACCGTTCGCTCACCGGTTCGCGGCATTGTGAAGAACATTCAGGTCACGACCATCGGCGGCGTGATCCCGCCAAACGGCGAGATGATGGAGATCGTACCGGTTGACGATCATCTGCTGATTGAAACGCGTCTGTCGCCGCGCGACATCGCTTTTATCCACCCCGGCCAGCGCGCGCTGGTGAAAATCACCGCCTACGATTACGCCATTTACGGCGGACTGGAAGGTGTTGTCGAAACCATTTCGCCGGATACCATTCAGGACAAAGTGAAGCCGGAAATCTTCTACTACCGCGTTTTCATTCGTACCCATCAGGACTATCTGCAAAACAAGCTGGGACGCCGTTTTTCCATCGTACCGGGCATGATCGCGACAGTGGATATAAAAACAGGTGAAAAAAGCATCGTCGACTATTTAATCAAACCGTTCAACCGAGCCAAAGAAGCGCTGCGCGAGCGGTAAATGCCTGATGATTTGGGGTGGAAAGGGCTGTCACAAGTCTGTTATACTTGTCTTAACACATTGGGGCTGATTCTGGATTCGACGGGATTTGCGAAACCCAAGGTGCATGCCGAGGGGCGGTTGGCCTCGTAAAAAGCCGCAAAAAATAGTCGCAAACGACGAAAACTACGCTTTAGCAGCTTAATAACCTGCTCTGAGCCCTCTCTCCCTAGCTTCCGCTCTTAAGACGGGGATCAAAGAGAGGTCAAACCCAAAAGAGATCGCGTGGATGCCCTGCCTGGGGTTGAAGCGTTAAAACTAATCAGGCTAGTCTGGTAGTGGCGTGTCAATCCGCAGGTGCCAGGCGAATGTAAAGACTGACTAAGCATGTAGTACCGAGGATGTAGGAATTTCGGACGCGGGTTCAACTCCCGCCAGCTCCACCAATCATGATTGGACAGTGCCAGGTCAGCACTAGCAAAAACAGGAAGTTAGCAGTCTCAGCAGGACACCGACCAGACGGTGAGGGGACAAAAAAAGATACGTAAAGGAGCCGCGGCTCCCAATTGACAAAAAAGCCCGCTTATGCGGGCTTTTTTGTTTCTGTTCTTTGTAGCTTTCTCGTCACGCGCCTTGCGATACAACCATATATGTTTGCGGAAAAAGAAGAAGAGTTCAAACGCATATACCCAGATTATGAGGGTGGAGTTTATGTGATTGATTTAAAATGCCATTGGTCGCATCATGTATCCGACTGAGCGGAGTTAGATGGAAGGCACTATTAATCTGTTAGTGCAGCCTTCCATCTAATCACTGTTAGCCGTCTCAAGGAGCGGTAAGCGATCCTATGAATTTAAAACTGCACATATTTTCTCTATCGGCGTTGTTATTCGCTTTCACTCCTGTGTTGGCTGAAGAGTCTGGAGCAAAGACCATATGTGAGCTTCCGCGTCCAACGCAGCCTCGCAAGTCTGCGCAGCCTGTTAGACCTGAAATAAGCCTCGTCTGCGGATCAAACACCGTTTCTCAGACAGTCAACATGCCACCAACACCAACCATAACGACTGTCTCGACTCCGAGCGGCAATGCTTCTACGGATTCAGCAACCCTTATCGCGCTTATCTCTGCGGCTGCTGGGGTATTCGGCGCACTGGCCGGCGGACTGGCCAGCTACCTGGTTGCCAAACAGAAGGCGAAGTCTGATTTGGAACTCGAAACCAAACGCCTACAGGCGAATCTTGTAGCGACAGAACGGCTTCGTTGGCTACAAGATATTCGTGAAAGGTTTTCGAACTTATATAAACAGCTAGACATGCAGTACAATTTTGCGAAGCGTCCAGTGGCTACCGGCAACATTGCTACCATACAGAAACAGCTTGATGAGATGTCTTCTGAGATCATGGAGCAATGCAACATGATCACGCTAATGCTTAATCCAAACAAACCTGATCAAGCCAAGCTTTACGACGCGCTTCAACTGGTGCTTAGATTCATACTGGGAGTATTCCAGAAAACGCCAGCAACTATCACGCAGTCAGATGATGACGAGTATGCAAGGTATAAGCAAGCTGCATTCGATGCAATGACATGCTTGGGCGTAGAAACTTGGCGGCAAGTAAAATCCTTGTCATGAGCGCGCGACGGTTAACATTTGAATGGTTCTTGATTGACCTGAACTCCATATTTTTACTTACTGTGGTGTTATTAGTGTCCCTTTATGGCACATAGCTGCCATTCAGATGATTGCGCACTGTCATGGGGTGTCGGGGGTCGGAGGTTCAAATCCTCTCGTGCCGACCAAATTACTCCTTAAGAACCAGCCTTTTACGGCTGGTTTTTTTATGCCTGAAATTTGTACGGGGTGAAACTGGGGTGAAATTGGGGAATTACTCCGACATAAGTTGCCCAAGAAACAGCGGAACAGCCACTCGCATATCCTCTTCTATACTTTCAGTCTGACGACTGGAGGTTTCCTATGTGTGGTCGCTTTGCACAAGCACAGACCCGCGAAGAATACCTGGCATATCTGGCCGATGAAGCCGATCGCGATATCGCTTATGACCCAGAACCTATAGGCCGGTACAACGTGGCCCCCGGTACCAAAGTTCTGCTGCTCAGTGAACGCGACGAGCAACTGCATCTGGATCCGGTGTTCTGGGGCTATGCGCCCGGATGGTGGGATAAACCACCGCTGATTAATGCACGCGTTGAAACTGCAGCCACCAGCAGAATGTTCAAGCCTCTGTGGCAACATGGCCGGGCTATCGTGTTTGCGGATGGTTGGTTTGAGTGGAAGAAGGAAGGTGATAAAAAACAGCCGTATTTCATCCACCGAGCCGACGGTCAGCCGATATTTATGGCAGCAATTGGCAGTATACCGTTCGAACGCGGTGATGATGCAGAGGGATTCCTGATTGTGACTGCAGCGGCTGATAAGGGACTGGTAGACATTCACGACCGCCGGCCGCTTGTCTTGTCACCGGAAGCTGCACGCGAATGGATGCGCCAAGATGTTGGTGGGAAGGAAGCCGGAGAGATAGCATCCGACGGAGCAGTGCCGGCAGACAAATTTATCTGGCACGCTGTATCACGCGCCGTTGGCAATGTGAAAAATCAGGGGCCAGAGTTGATCGAGCCTGTCACTTAACACGCAGCAGATCTGAAAACCTTGTTGTATACCGCGGTGAAAGCATCTCGCGTTTCATCGCCCACTGCTGTTGGATGCCCTGTCCTGCAAAATACAGCGTCCCCCTCCCGCCTTTGGCGTTGAGTTGATCCAGCACTTCCATCAGCTTCTCGCTGCCGGCGCGCGGTGCATTGTCATCAAACAGGTTAAGCTGTGCGACACCCTGGCTGAAGAAGTCTCCCAACATTACTCCTGCTTTCTGGTATCGGTGTCCGTCTTTCCAGATGGCATCAAGGCACCGTGTGGCCGCTGCTATGATGTCCCGGCTGTCTTGCGTCGGTGTCAGTAGCTTAACCGATGCGCTGTTACCGTAATATGGCTCATTAAGTGCAAATGGCGATGTTTTAACGAACGCGGAGATGAACCGACAATACTGGTGTTCTCCACGCAACTTCTCCGCTGCCCGCGACGCGTAGCTACAGATAGCCTGCCGCATTGCATCGTATTCAGTGACACGTTCACCGAAAGACCGACTGCATACAATCTCTTGCTTAACGGGTGCAAACTCTTCCAGTTCAAGACATGGCTCACCGCGCAACTCGCGCACGGTTCTCTCCAGGACCACATTGAAGTGCTTTCGAATAAACCGGATGTCGGTATTAGCCAGGTCGAGAACCGTCTTGATCCCCATAGCTTCGAGCTTTTTGGTAATTCGACGGCCGACGCCCCAGGTCTCATCAACAGGAAGTGCCGCCATCAACTTGCGCTGCCGATCAACGTTAGACAGGTCAACAACTCCACCAGTCTGTCGTTGCCATCGTTTCGCGGCGTGATTTGCCAGTTTCGCCAGCGTCTTGGTCTGCCCTATTCCCACACCAACAGCAAGTCGCGTATTGCGATACACCGCATCCTGCAGTTCCCTACCAAAGTCCTCCAGTACACGGCAGTTCCGCACGCCGCTAAGGTCACAGAAAGCCTCGTCTATTGAATATATTTCGCAACGCGGTGACATCTCTTCGAGCGTGGTCATCACCCGGTTGGACATATCCGCATAAAGCTCGTAATTGCTGCTGAAGCAGACAACACCACAGCGCCGGAACAAATCTTTCTGTTTGAAGTACGGGTCACCCATTTTGACACCGAGAAGTTTTGCTTCAGTAGAACGCGCAATCACGCACCCGTCATTGTTCGACAGCACAACAACCGGTTTTCCTTTCAGATCGGGCCGGAACACCGTCTCGCAGCTCGCATAAAATGAATTTACATCAACCAGGGCAAACATCAGATCACCGGGCAGTCGTCAAGTTCGGCGCTACGGGCGTCATTGATGATATAGGTCACTACTCCCATAATGAGAGTTTCTGACGTCAGCATCTGATGCCGATCCGGATAGTTGAGATCTTCAATACATCGCACCGGAGAGAACCGTAGACGCTTAAGTCTAAGCTCATCGTTTAACTGACATATGACAATGGAACCATCAACAGGAGTCGCGGCGCTGTCCACCACGAGCATTGCATCTTTCATGATGCCTACCCGCCAGATAGTTTCCGAAGACTGCATGATGTAAGTCGATGTTGGTCTGGGGATCAACTTACTGTCGAGAGAAAGCCTTTCAACTGCATAGTCTGATGCTGGAATGTGAAAACCCATATAGCCCCCTTCTATTGACACTGGATATAAAAACAGTATAAATACTGTATATCCAACCAGTAAAGAGGGAAGGGAAAATATGTTTGTCGAGCTGGTTTATGACAAGAGAAACGTTGCAGGGTTGCCAGGTGCAAGTAACATCATTCTGGCAGAATTGACAAAGCGGGTGCACCGGATTTTTCCCGATGCCGAGGTGAAGGTAAAGCCAATGCAGGCCAACTCCTTAAACAGCGACTGCACAAAAACTGAGAAAGAACGGCTGAACCGCATGCTTGAGGAAATGTTTGAAGAGTCTGACATGTGGCTGGTGAGCGAGTGAACTATGGACAGCTTGATCATATCGGGGATCAGAATTTATTTCCCTAAACCCGGCGAGCGTCTTCCCATCCCACCGGATAACATGCGCAATTTTGCCATCAAGGGTACCGTAGGTGAGCGTTGCTGCATCCTGGCATTCCTGCGGAAAAGTTGGCAAGTTCTCTCGCTTCCTGAATACGAGCATACAGGAGCGGCCATTATGGAAGCGGTAAGACAGGGAAAGCAAAACTGGAGATAGAGTTCGCGTGGGAAAGGGGCCAACCGGCCCCTTCAGTTAATTAACCCTTCAATGCAGTTTTCAACATTTCGATCTCTGCCTTCAGGTGCTTCACATACCCCAGTAAGTCCATCACGATCGGGTTGTTGTCTACAGATGGCCGATCACGAGTTTCCGCCCCAATCTTGTTACCGTCGTCATCCATGATATCGGCGATTTCTTCAGAGTTGTGTTTGATGTATTGCGGCGCTACCAGTTCTGCTTCTTCCGCGATAATGCCGAATCGCTCGCGGTTCTGCTCGTCGTCGTTGTACACGAAGTTAACCATGCGAAGTGCATCAATACGGTTTACTGCTTCCGCAAGCTCGGCATCTTTTATGTCGCGCTTATATGCCAGACCCGATGTACCCTGAAGCGCTAATGTGCCGCTTGAGTACGGCATGTTAATAACCAATTGCCCCACGTTCGACTGCGCGCGGTTACGGGCAATAAATTGCAAGCCTGATGTACCATTAAGCGACATTATCCACGTTTTTCCAACGGCATCGGCGTTTGCCGTATTCTGGTCACGAAGCCCTACGGCAATAAATCGGTCTCCGTTAGCAAATAACCCACCAGAAAGGCCGATTTCGGCTTGCGTGATGAATTGACCGCTAGGGGTATTAGGCTTTATAAATCCAGCGTGGTTAAATGACCATGAAGCCGAAGCGTCTGTGCTCCATGCTTCTATTACGGCACTCACATCTCTGAAACCGGAAGAATACGTGTTATGCGATACACTCAGTGACCCACGCGCCACTTCTACACCGGCGATTTTATAAGAGCTAATCACATTACCGCCGCGCGTTAATACTCCGGGGCCTGGTGCTTCTGCGTCCTCATTAATAACGCTCCACAACGTGTTAGCCGCCGTAAACCCGCCGGATGCGCGGATGATCCAGACACCGACAAAAGAGTTAGGCCATACCTGGTTAGCGCTACGCCCATATACAGGGTTACTGTCGGAAGCTTTAAATGATAGCAACTGCAACGCAGTGGCTAGCGTGCCGTTGAGGCTAATAGGTCCGTACTGTCCTGTTGTTCCGGTTGATGTGGAGAACGCGCCACCACTCCCAACTAGGTTATTATTTAATTCTCCCGCTGGCGCTCGAACTTGCCGGAAGTTTAATGTACCGGCAATGTCAGGTGCGGCGCTTTCGTATACATTGCCCGCTGGCAATAATCCACCCTGATCGCCCCGACCAAATAGCCCCGGAATTGACCCGCTTTGAACACCGTTAAAGTCTGGCACCCTGAAAGTAGTCGATCCATCGCCGTTTGAGTAGTTGCCTCGCTTCCCGGGGTTAGCCAACCAATCGGCATCGTCGATCGGCGTGTGCATTTGCGCGTGCACCCATAATTCAGGCCAGTCAGCGCGGTTTAGTAATTGCCCGTCGGACAGCACCGCCCACGCCGGAATAAATGCGCGACTGGTCCACAAAGTCGGCATACCCACGCCGAAGTTTTGCACCCCGTTCATGGTTGGCCCGGTTCCACCTCCGCCAGATACATAGTTCTCCACCCAACGTTTCGTCGTTGCGTCATATGGGTTTACCGGGTCTCCTGCCAACGGGGTAGACCCGATCGGACGAACGTTAAGCCAGGCGGCGGCACGATCCGCCAGGTCAGACAGGTTCAGCGATTTTACGAGAGCTTCTGCAGGGTTATGTGAGGCCGCGTCTTCAGCGGACTTCCTCGCTTTCTCCGAATAGTGAAGCGCTGAATATTCGTTACCTGTTACCGGGTTATCTTCCGGGTTAAGCGCATATTTTCGAGCCAGTTCCTTATAGCCTTCGGCATTCGTTTCACTCTCGGCAGCATCAGCGGCTGAGCCCTGCGCACCAGTTGCAGCAGTGGACGCAGTCTGCGCATCAGTTGATACCTGTGATGCAGTTTCAACGACAGTGTTTTTATCGGCTTCAACCTGCTGTGCATCCTGTTTGATTTGTGCAGCAAGTTGATCGAGATACTCAACATCCAGTGTGTTCAGAATGTTTGCAATACTTAACCACGAGGGGCCAGAGAAGGAGGAGCCATCCGGTAACATGACGGTGATATGACCGTCCACACTGAATACAGCCTGCCAGTTTTGTTTGTCGTAGTTCAGCCCACGCAATGCCTCGGTGCTCTGCACCACCAACGCCGCCGTAACCTGGTTCTGTGTGGCACGTGGTACTGCATTCCACGCGGAACCTTGCTGTGTAGGACCGGGATATTTGCTGATGAGGGTGATTTCAGTATCACCTTCAACGGACTTAACCGGCAGCGTATAAGTTACACCCCCAACGGTAGCGACAACGAAATCACCGGCGGTCAGTTCCGTGGAAAATGAGGTGCCTGCCCCGGAGACCAAATCTGAGTTATTGGTCAGGGTTAATGTTCCTGCTGACATATTATTTCCTCAATACATTGGGGGAAGGACAAGGATTGGCATTGCGATGTTTTGGTTAAACCTGTTGTCGAACCCCTGATTATAATAGTTACCAACAACCCGACTAAGTCCGGCTCTAATATTATTTCCGGAACGAATCATCCCCTTAAAGCGCACATTATCGTAATCGCCAATCTTGCGGCTATTTGACCCGACAAAACATAATTGCGTAAAACTGTTTCCGACTGTCTGGTTACTGTCGGACACCGTAAGAAGTCGTTCGTAAATAAATGGTCGTTTAAGTGTGGAAAATGTCACCTGCCCCGCTGAGTTGGTCATGGTGATACCAGGTCCCCCAACCGGGGCGGTATTATTGAATATAACCAGGTCTAATGTAACGCTCCCGGTGACGTCATCAGACCCTGTGTAATTGGTATCCCGCACGATAATATTGGTACCGTCGAATCCTACTGATACACCTCCGTTATCCCAGCGGGCGAAGGGTATCCCGCTTACAGGAAGGGCGCGGGACCCATTCACAACCCACTGCCCAACCCATGCGCATGTCATTAATTTAGCGTTGTTCGATATAGCGGTGAAATCGGTAGAGTCAGCCACCAGCAAGCCGGTGTTGTAAGTTCCAGCTGGCAATATCTCAAGAACCGTGCCGCGCCAGTCCTGCGGGGTGAGGTTGTAGCCGAACTGGGGACCGCCGTTGATGATTACTCCACTATTTCCATTTCGTGCAACTGACGCCATTGATACGGGGATCTGAAGAAATACCTGGTTATCGACGATATCCTGTACTTCGACCGGCTTCGTTGGTACGACAATCACCTGAGACCCAGCCGTTAGCGGAGTGCTTATTGTCATTTGATTACCGGCTGTGCCGCGCCCCGAGAAGTTCGTGCAAAACGACGGGGCACGAAGCCCCGCTGTAATCGCCATCACCGGGCGACCATCGTTATAATCAATCAGAATACCTTCCGGCATAATTCACCTACCATTTACCCACAACGACTCGCCCGCCACCAGACAGATTGACAGTAATTCCATTGCCGTTAATAACGACCGTATTGTTCACACCGTTAAATGCAAACTGGCCGCTGGTCGCATACAGTTTCCCATGGAATTCACAGTCACCACTTTTATCAATATTCCAGCCACGTGTTCCGGCGAGAAAATTATTCGAGCGGATATAGTTTGCAATTTTGGCATTGGTGATACTGGCATCCTGAATAAGCGCATCGCGAATAAATACCTGCCCGTTATAGACAAAGAAGGCGGCGGTGTAATTTCCCGGATCGCTACCAGAATAAATGCCGAACTGATCAGCAGCAAAAACCACTGTGGATTTATATGTGCTGCCTGATGGCTCAATGGACATGCCAAAACCGGTGTTATATTTCACACCGTTTCTGACAATCCCAAGGTTCAGTGTGTACGACGCTTTCGCAGTACCATCGTTGTTCACTTCGGCTGTTAATTTCTGATTTACAGCCGCCATCAGTTCCCCATCCGGCCCGATCTGCGCCTGTACATAATCAGCCAGTTCAGCGAATGCGCCATCCAGATTTGCAACCGTAGTGGTCACCGTCATAACTTCGGCTTTGACTTCACCATACTGCTCAAACTGACGCTGGACCGTGCCGTGATTGGCGAGGGCATTTTCCATTATGCCTTCAAGGTTTGTATCAACCCCGCCTTTAACGTTCTGGAATGCTTCAGAATTCTGAACAGAATCATCAATGAGGTCGATCAGGCTTCCTGTATCCATAGAGCACAGAGCAGGAACTTCGATAAATGCAGATGCGCCGAATGCGTTAATGGTCCTGATATACCAGTAATAGGTATGCCCGACCTGTAACTGATTGCTGGTCCATGTGGTACCCATCCCCTCTCTGCTGGCATTGCCCTCAACGATCTCAGTTGAGGTGCCCGACAGTTGCGTCTCACCTGATGTCCAGAAGTCGAACTGGGTGGAAACGTTGGTGATAGCAGCAAGGCGGGGGAACATCGTCACCGCAAAGAAACCCTGCTCAATATCAACATGCGAGGGCGGCGGCGGCGCTTCAACACTGAACTCAAGATAAGCTTCCGGCGATTCAGCCCCCATCTGATTCACCGCTGAAACATGCGCAGTGTAGGTATTCCTTGGCAACCCAGTCAGACGAGTGAAAGACCCCGGCACCTGAGCAGAAAGCACCATCTGGCCATTGCGACGAATGACGACTTTGTTATAGACAACCTGCCCGATATTTTCCCAGGACAGTATCCCCTGGACCACCTGACCGATTTCTTCGACGGTGTACTTCATGTTCTGCGGCTGGGCAACACCACCGGACGGTAACTGAGTGAATGGAGGGCGCTCTATAGGCTTGCCAACAGCATCACCCCATACATCAGCCGTTTCCTGTTTTAGTGTCAACTGCACGCCGTTCTGCACACCAAATTTCCAGTCCGTTACCCGCATCTCAACGTTCACGATGCCGATAGACGGGAAATTGACTTTCACATACATTCCGGGGCGATACCGGTAGCCGCTGAGATTCAGCGTAACGTTCATCGTTCTGGCAATACGGGTACGCTTTAACTTCACATCAGCCAGGCGCTGAGCCTGAAACTCACTCGTCACAAATCGCAGTTTCATATCCTGCGATATTTCGACGCCGTCCTCCGCCACCCACTCGCTTACAGATACGGATGGGAAATCAGCCTCAGTAAAACCCTGTAGCGGATCGACGAATGTTCCCTTGATAGTGTTAACACGCTCCGCCTGGGAGACTTCCGGCATGATTTCGATATCACCGGCCAGCTGGCTTTCAGTGATCACTTCCGTTGCCGGGCCATAGTACGCACCAACCAGCAAACCATGCTTTCCGGCAATATAGGTGACGTCTCCTGCACAGGCCGCAAGCATCCCCTCCAGAATGCTCACCTTGTTTTCGCTGAGGTCAAACTCACCGTTGATCGTGTAGCGTCTTTCGACGGTATTGCCGCCGGTGATCACATCCTCATCGCAGATGTTGGCGGCTTCCTGAAACTGATCCCAGTTGATGTCTGAATCAGGAACCTTCAGGTAGTTGCGGTAATAGTCCAGGATGACCAGAGCAGCGTTATTGCTGTATCCGGTCAGGCCTGTTCTCGGGTCGTATACGACGCGCCCAAACTTCTCTACCTTGATATTGGGAATACCGGACGGGAATTTCTCTGCGCTGAATTTCAGGGAGACACGAAGCCATGTGATCCCCTTGCCGATCATGTCATTTTTCCATGATGGGCAGTTCGACAGCATGAACGGATCAGCGGTCTGCCGGTTCGTATGCAACTGGAATGATGCATGCTCGGGATAACTGCTGATGGGTTCGTCGCCGAGCCATACCGTTCCGATGCTGGATAATGAATGCCCTGCGAGAGCAACGGCCAGGTGCAACATTTCACCATCATCCTGCTGACCAGGCTGTTCTTCTGAAAAGAACAACGTACCGGCGGCAGTGGTACGTCCATACACAACCGTTTTGGCGCTGGCCGCTGCACGAAGAACCTGTTTACGTTCTGATGTGTCACGGTATGAATCGATGGATGGTTTTTTGGTGAGTGCCTGAGTTGCAACCTGAGCGGCAACAGTGATAGCCATTGCGATCCCGTAATACTGATATGAAGCAGCAGCACCTGCTGCAACGGTCGCAATGATGGGAATAGCAGCAGGCATTAACGAACCCTCCAGACGCTCAGCGGTTTTACCCGTAAACTCACCAGACCATTTTCACCAGGCACCCAGACCGAACCGGAATACACCACGCCAGCGCACTTCGCCCCGCCGTTCTCGACGATGGCGATGTCACCACGCTGCGCCAGTTTCACCGGAACCTCGTCAAGGTATTTGCCGATCACTTTTTCCAGCGTCCCGCCACCTGTAAGAATCGCTTTCTTTGCGCCGGTTTCACTGTCATAAGTTCCACGCCAGTCTGCCGCATAGTCATCGCCACACATGGCCTGTGCGCAGTCAGCCGCAAACAGGCAACAGTCATGTTTGCCCCATGAAAAAGGCCGCTCAATGGCGGCCTTCATCACTGCATTTAATCTGTTTTGCCAGTCAGGGTGCTTCATGCTTCCTCACTTATAAGTAAACCCAGGCGCATCCTTTTTGTTGCCCCAGAAAATGGAACGCTCAGCCATCTGCGCCACATAGCGGAATATGCGGTCGCCAGAATACGAAGCCTGCTGTGATTCGTCGGTATAGCGATCCGGGAAAGGTCGTTGCCAGTCTTCAAAAATATTACTGATGGTGTACTGAAGAGCGTTGGTTTCCCCGGCTGTGGCCCCGGTACCCGATACCTTCCCTTTAAACAGAAGATCGGCAACCTGCACCACGCCGTTGTCATCCATCGCAACCAGGTAGATTTCAGCATTGCGACCAACACAACGTTCATTCAGTGTTTTGGCGAACAGTGACAGGTCAAGCCCGGAAAGCGTCATCTTCACCTGCGTCGGGCTGGTCGTGTTCGTCTCAGTGGCATCATCAATCGAGCCCATGCGTCCCATTCCGTAATAGACGTAGCCACCCAGCACTATCGTCCCGGTACCGGAATGCACGTAAACAGTGCCGGACTCAAACTGAATGCTTGCGGCGATCACCGCTGTCACCCGGTCGCGGGAAAGCCAGTCAACCATTGCGTCAGAAAATGGGGAATACAACATTAAAACGCCTCCTCAAGCTCCAGCGTGTAACTGGTGAACACACCCGGCACCCGGTTCCCCGCCCCTTGCTGGTTATCCTTCAGTTTGAAAATGCCGTAAGGTTTCGCCACCTCAATCGCAGCATTAGCAGGCGGGGAACTACGAAGCATTGGCGCAAACGTAATCATGGCTGTCCCGTTCGCAGCACTCGTCACATCAGCAGTGATCATCTTCAGTTCATCGTTCACTGTGATGTAGTCGCCTTGTTTCAAAATCATTACGCCAGGAGTCCATCCGCGCGTCTGCAATTGTGTCCCTGTCTGACTGGCACCATTCACAACCGGAACACCTGCTGGGGTTCTTCCTCCCCGCCCCCAGTCGTGGATTTTCACCCTGCCATACTCACCATCGAGTTCAGCAATTAGCGCATCAATACGTCGCGATTTCTCATCTGAAAGATTGTTAAAGGTCAGAGAACATACCCAACGGGTACCGGGGAAACGGACAGTCTGTGATGCGCCGTTGAAGGGGGAGCGAAAAGTTTTTGTGTTGCTTTCAGGTCGCCAAGTTAAAGACGCCGGACAGATATCATTCGGCCATTCAAGTGCAGCCATAAATAACTCCTGGTGAAATACGCATAAGGCGGCTACTGATCGTTTATCAGGATGTTACTGATTTACATACCTGGTTATGGTTGTTACTCAGCCCGTCAGTGGTGGGACGCTGGCGAACCTATATGCAGAGGGATGGCTGATTACCTCTGGATAAGGAATGACATGAGTAAATATACATTCGAAGAGATAGGCATGGATTTGGATATGCCATCATATGAGCGCACTGTGGATGCACTTATTGTTGGCTACGCAGCACTAGCCAGAGCAATAGATAAATTAGATCCTGAGTTCTCCTCCGCGTTGTTCGAGACGCTTGATAATGCCTATAAAATGAATGAGGGTGTGCCTTGCCATAAAGATATAGCGCGGCTTGCAATGATTACCAAAGTGGCCCTAACGAAACCCGAATAGATCCACATTTATCAACTATCTTCACTTCATCATTAGTAATATTCATCTTATGAGCGGCCTGTTTCTGGGCCGCTTCAAAAATCTTCGCGACCATTTTTTCAGCATACAATTTCGCCCGCTGATTGTACCCTTCTAGTGTAAAATCAGTTGTTAACTCTTCACTGTATGGAATGTTAGCCAGCGTTTTTGAACCGATATTTACCGACACATTGCTGCCAATGCGCTGTATGAATTTCATGGCTAAGTCTTTGTTCATAGTGAAACTTAATCCATTCTTTTCTGGAAATTCCACCTTGAACTCCAGCGCTTCCACTCGTTGCTCTAAAGTCATAACTATCTCCTGCCTTTCGGCAATTTATATTGAAAAATTTGGACGTCACACGCCTAATAAACGACGCGCCTGACCGCGATTGGAAAAGTCATTAAGCAAATCCTGACGTGCCTGCTTAGCACCGTCGTTCGCCCCCTGACGGGCGGCTTCCTGCATAGCCTGTTTAAGTGCCGCATCTCCGTTACCGGAGATGGAAAAATGCTGCTGAATGGTTTGCTGAACCTGGGCTCCACCGCCGCCAACAGAAGAAACTGTATCATCCACCATACGGACGCCAAGATTACCGTCAGCGGTTCTGGTTAATGGCATGATGGCTTCATATCCAGCCTCTCCCATAAGTCCCGCACCTTTAGCAAAAGCAAACATGGTCGGACTGTTGACTATACCGTTGCTGAATTTGCTCAGGTCTGGTGAGTCATAGACTCCACCTTTAGCGTTAAGTGTTAAGCCATCGTATAGACCTGAAGGTGTGCTACCTCCGGCAGAAGAACCACCAAACATCCCACCAAGAGAACCAAACCAGCCGCTCTCACCAGCAGATTTAAGGCTATTTACCATGATTGCCCTGAGCAGAACTTTCTGGAGTTCGCTGAGCACGCTGTTTGCCCAGCTTGCCCAGTCGGCTTTATTTCCGCTTAGCGCATCGGCCATGTTATCCACCAGCCCATCAAGCGTGTTACCGACTAAATCAGATACCTGAGTGTAATAATCACTGGAAGTATCTACCCAGTTAGCCAGACCATTCTGCGCACCGGCAAGCCAGTTACCCTGCAATCTGTCCAGTTCATCATAATGTGATCGATATTTATCGAGTCTTTCAGCGAGCGCTTTATCCAGTTCCTGGTTATAACGGTCGTAATCTGCCTGGTTACGAATATCACCACGCTGGTATCGACGCTGCAAATCTTCACGTTTCTCTATAAACTCGCGCTCAATGCTGAGTTGCTCGCGCATCCGTTCGCGGGTTTTATCCCCTTGCCCTGCGCCGATCACATCAGCATCAAGGGAAGCAGCGACATTGGCATTTTCACGTTGCAGATTTGAAATGTACTCAGCTAGTTTGAGGTTTTCTTCATTTGCCTTTTTAACAGCGTTGAGGCGATCCACCTCTGTTGCCAGTTGTTCAAGGCGTTGCTTCTGGGCTTCATTAAGTCCGGTTAGCTTTCCACTGGCGATATCAAAATGTAGCTTTTGTTGTTCAGTTACTTCGGCGCTTTTCTTCCCGGTTGTATCTATAAGAGAAATCTGTCGAAGATAACTTGTTTCCATCGACTTAAAGGCTGATTCAAGTTTCTTAGCAGAAGTATCAGTTTTTACTTTCCCGTTTGACTCCCCTTCGCTAAGCCCATAGCCCGTCTTAGTTGATGAAGAATTTCCCACTGTTGCTGGCGTAAGAGGTAGATTATTTGCGGACTCTAAAATTGAAAGACGCCGTCTTAATTGTTCTCTTTCTGCCCTTTTCCCTTCAACATCCATTCCAATTCTGTTAACACTTGCAGCGAACCCTTCATCTTCAAGATCTGCTGTAAGGTTTCTTATACGACGTTCAATTTCTCCGGCTGAAGCATTATCACCAACAGGACTACCTCCTTTATAGAGATCAATCAGTTTACCTGCCTCAGCCCCAACCTTAACAAGCCAGGTTGCAAGATCGACGACACCACCGACAAGATCAGTTATACCTTTTATAACTTCAGGGTCTTTAAATACATCCCCCATGTCACTAATTGATTTCTGCAAGGCTGAAAGGTCAACCTTTGCTAATCCTGTAGCTAATTCAATCTTAACTCCATTAACTTGGGTTTCCATATCCTCAAAGATTGAATTAACTTTAACAAGACTTTCTATATCAGCATCGTTAGGTGCAACACCGAATTCTTTTGCGGCCTTAAGATATTTCTGTAACTTTTCTCCACCCTGGTCAAGTAGGGGAAGAAGCTTTGATAGATCATTGCCAAGACTTTCTAGAATGGTTGTTTTTTCAGAGTTTGTTTTTATTTTTGAAAGTGCATCGCTGATCGCCAAAAGTTGCTTATCTGGAGACTCCCCTGATAGTTTTTTTGCCGATAACCCAAGTGCATCCAGAGCGTTAACAGCCTCTCCTGATTTATTCAGAACTGCATCACCAATTTTATCGCCAATATCTTTAAAAATATCAGCCATCTGATCGCCAGATACGCCAGCTTTTTGCGCAGCATACTGCCAAGACAGTAAAGATTGAGTTGACATATTCAGCGACTTAGCCCAGCGATCAGACTCAGTGATCTGCTTCGAGGTGTTTTTAAGGAGATTATACCCCGCCACCCCCACGCTAAGTGCAGCCGCGCTTGCCGCTGTAGCAAAGCCAGTAAATGCCACTGCCGCTGCCTTAGCATCGTCTTTAACTTGTTTGCGCCATTTCTGTGATGCCCTTTCCGCCTGGCTGAGTCCGGAAACAAAACCTCCAACTTTAGCAATAAGGTCAATAGTCAACGTACCTAGTGATTTCCCAGCCATATTGCTCTCCAAATAAAAAAAGCCCGCAAAGCGAGCTTTTCAGAAAAATTGAAATTTATTTTTTGTCGAAATATGACTCAAATTCTTTTGCATCAACACATCTTTGTTCTTTAGTGACGTCATGTCCTTTTTTTCTCCACTCGTCACATAAATATGAAACTTTACCTTGATCAATAGCCATTGATACTAGATTTTTAACGTACTGTGCACAAAGAATACTTTTCTCACTACCATCATTATTACATAGCAATACAATATCCTGATCATATGTTTTTGTGTCGGCAAATGATAAACCAACAGGAATAGTAAGAGAAATTAGAGCACATAATATTATCTTTTTCATAAAATCATTTCCATTTAAATTAACGCATCGATAATATCAAGCAATAACTTAAAAGAAAAATTTATGACTATGACCAAGTCCTCATCGCCTCCTGAAGGCTGATTGGTTCGTTAGCAGCGACCCGCTCTGCTGCAATATGCGGTGCGAAGTCTGCTACCCGAAAGGGTGGCGTGTTTTTACTGCGGTTAACATTTGCCAGCACAGAAGAAACAAGAGCAGCCCCCCATTCTGTCCTCATCATAGGGTTTAGGCTTCCGTACTTCTGACGGTACTGAACCCACTGCTGGAACTCCAGAAAACTGAGGCGTTCCTGCGCTTCTGAAATGGTACGTCCACCAATCCCGTTAAGGACTAGTTCGCACCAGATTTCGTCTTCTGCGCTGAGTCCGTCTTTCCCAGATCATTGACTTCCTGAATTGCCAACAGCAAAGCTACCGTAAGGTTTCCATCCAGCGCGCCACGCTCTGGATCAGCTTCACCAGTTACATCAGACACGGTAAACACCTGATGCCCATTCTCATCACAAATGGACGCAGCAATGCGACCAGCCACGCCATCAATCTTGCCTAAGCCAGCGAGAACATCAGACGTTGCAGTATGGTAACCAAGCGGACGAATATATGTTGTAGCAACGTGTTCTTTCCCGTCAGCACCTTTCCATTTAATTTCTTTCTCAACAGGACGGCCTGTGAAAGCACCTGTTTTTTTAAGTGTATCAAGAGTCAGTTTCATGAAATTTCCCTGTATCAGCATCGATGGGGCGGGGAATACTCCCCGCGCTTAATTAACTGCCTGGTTGCTCTTTCGGAATCCATCCGCCCTGACCGGAACGCTGGATAGTTGCGGATGTCTGCACGACGGTATTCCCCTGGAAATCAAACGGGAAGTCGGAAACGTATCCTTTGAAAACATACCAGGTTCGGTCAGATGGCAGGGACAGGCCGTCAACTGCATCCGGATCACTTTCCGGCGCGACGGTTGGTAATGATTCGCCATCGGACCAACCGATCGCAAACGTTACGTCACTCTGGTCGTTAGACTCAGCCATATTACTGAGCATGAGGTGGCTGGCGTTCTGAGGATCGGCATTGAGTGTGACTGTAGCCTGCCCTGGTGTACGTAATCCCTTTTTATATTTACGGGTGTTTCGTTCACTCAGACAGGTATCGTCAATCTGATCTGCCGGGCTTCCACCTGGTGAAAATGCCGTGATACATTCGATTTCGCTCACGACACCATTCGCGAGCACAAAAAGTTGAGTGCCTTGAGTCACTACTGACATAGTCATCTCCGGATATAAAAAAACCGGCTTTTAGCCGGTGTGATGTGAGTGGTTTGAGCTATCGGTTGACCAGCCAGTCAACGTCAAAGGAATAGCGGTATTTGAGGGTTGATGGGTCGCGACCCTGTGCGTTCCAGCGGGTTATGTAGGCCTTACTCTGAATGGCATCGCGTAGCGCTCGTGCCACAGCAATAGCATCTTCGTCGGTGTCCCCATACACATCCACCTGGATTGAATAACGGTCAATATCAGGATTCTGTTTCAGATAATTTTCTGGCTCACCATCAATGTTTTGCCAGACCGCGTATGGATACACCAGGTCATCATCATGCATGCCAAACGGATAAAGCCTCACCGGATCATCGCCCAGCAACTCCTTTACTTTCAGGTCCGCCGAGCAGACGGCAAAAACTGGCGCAATCATGCTTTTATTCCTTTTTTGGTAGCCTGACGAACGGCACGATCAATAGCCTTTTCCATTTCCTCAGCGAAAATACTGATAACCGCATTATCAACGCCATTCATGGCAGGTCGCAGTACAGGCTTTGCAGCGGCGTGTTCAGTTCCGAATTCCAGAAAACGCCAGTACCAGGTGTCGCCACCAGGATTCCCTTTGTCGCCTGCTGTCTTGTATGTCCTGCCTGCTCTGCCTTTCCTGACGTTTGCCTTTGTATTTGCATACTGCCTCGCACCGCCCATTACCCCGACACGAAATGCCAAATCACCCGTCCTGCGGAATTGCTTGCTGCTGAAGCTGGCGACGATATTTTTGTGGATCGCTTCTTTAGTCAGAGGATCATCAACCCGTGACGCGTTGCTTCTGGCCCGGTCCCGTATAATGTTTGCCGCCTTACGCAATGCAAACCGACCGGCTTTATTACGGGTGACTTCTGATACGGCCTCCATTTTCCCAAGAAGTGATTCAAGCCCGGTAAGACTTACCTCAACACTATCAGCCATCATTAACCCCCTCAGAACAGGGAAGCGTCAGGTATTCACGTCCGCTTTTTGGATCGGGCAGAACACCATGGATGTTATACACAGCACCACGAAATAAGATGCGATGTTTTCTGGTAACCCCGGCACGGTAGCGAATAACAATACGGGTGGTTATTTCACCCTGAGAAGCCTGCGCAGCAATAAATTCACGCGCTGACAATGGGGAAACTTCGGCCCAGACAGTCGCAACATCACGCCAGGTGTTATTGACCGAACCGGTTTCAGGATTCTGAATCTTTACCGGTTCCTGTATCGTTACCCGATGCCGTAATTTCCCAGCTTGCATGTTACCCCCGGGCTTTTTGGCTTAGATACTGCGGAGTGATATCGCTAACGGTAGTAATATCAACTCTGTCTTCATCATCCATCGCCTGAATAATGACGTCGCATAAGGCTACGTTTGATTCAGCCAGACGGTTTATTGCTTCCGTCTGTTCTTTCTGTGCTGCGGTCTGTTCCCGCAGTGCCACCATCAGTTCGTTTACCAGTTGCTCGTTCATAAGCAATTCTCGCCCACTTTTTTATCCACTCGCGCCGCCTGGCACATCCAGAACAGGACATTAGTTCCACCTACGGTTCAAAAAAAGAATATCGTCAACACCCAAAGGAATTTCCGAGAGGTTCTGCCCGGAAGCCTCCCTGTTGTTATACCAGTGCCCAATAAGAAGCAGCATTGCGGCCCAAATCCCTTTAGTAAAAACAATTTCTCGTGGTGGAGGTTCATCTGGAGAAGGTGGTGTAAGGCTTTCAACCAAAACACCATCACAGTATTTTTCTACAAAATCAGCTGAGGCCTGCGCGTACGCAATGAGCAGTTGATCCTCTTCATTACCTTCAACACGTAAATGCAGCTTAATCTGCTCCAACAGCCCATCGTTAATTTCCATAATGATTAAAGGCGGGGACTCCCCGCCTCCTCCATCAACCGCCAGCAGGCTCTGTCGCAAAAGTACCTTTGATAAGCGCAGACGGGCGATAATGCGCCAGCGCAAGACGCTCTTCGCAGAGAATGGTCAGCATGTTTTTCACGAAGTTGTCGCGATCTTCTCGGCTCACCTCAATGGTGGCATCCATTCGATCCCAGACCTGAGAGGCCATATCAAAACCACCGACGGTAAAGGTCCCCTGAGTCTGGGCGCGGGTCGGAACCACAGGAAGCCCCCACATAATGTTGCTGGTAAATGCCTGCGGTCCGCCGAAGATATAACGCCCTTCGTTGTCTTTCAGCAGCGCGATGTTGTGCCAGTCACGCGGGTTGAGAATGATACCGGAAGCGCTGAACTCGGATTCTGTAACCTGGAAAATGGCATGCGCGATAATGTCGGCACGCGTATCACCAGTCGCGTTCAGGGAGATATCGTAGTCCGTTGCAACATGGTTGATACCTTCCAGGTCGTCACCAGTACCATCTCCGTTCAGCAACTGACGCTCTTCCTCCAGCGCAAGGCCATACAGCAGACGGTTGTTGACATAGGACTGCAACATTGGAGCGTCATCCATTACCTGTCGGGATGCCTGGACCCAGTGGGCAATGGTTTTCACGTTTGCAGTCTGTTTGCTGAAAGTGATATCCGATTCCGGTTTCAGCGCTTTTTCTGCCACACTTGCCGCATTATTGGTGAATACCTCTTCGCGAACATATTCCAGGGAATTACTTGAAATACGCCCTTGTGCAAGCAAATCACGAATAGTCAGGCGGCGAAGACCAGGCATGATGATACCTGGCACCTGCATCGGCTGAATCAGGACACCTGCTGAACCTGCATCACTTCCCAGGGATTTATTAAAAGTTTTTGCTTCAAAGTGGCCCTTGCTGCCGTTCCACGACTTGGTGAGTTCATCCGCGGCACGCTCAGAAAAAGATTTCTTCTCACCCGGATTTTCTGGACCGGAAGAGAGGCGCTGTTCCAGATCAAACAGGCGCTGACCAGTTTTGGTCATTTCATCGTTGACCTTCGCCATATCGTCCTGCAACTGCTTGGATACAGTACCATTCTGTTCGATCTGTTTTTTCTGTTCGTCGAAAAGGCCCTGTAGTTTGCTCTGGGACTCTTCAAGGGCTTTCTGAATTTGAGCGAGTTCTGACATAGTTAATTTCCTAATTCAGGTTAAAGTTACTTATGCTCTTCAACAGAGCGCTGATATCGGGTTTGTTATCGCCGTCTTCGGACTCGCTCCGAATTGCCGACTTAAACCGGGCAATAAGCCCTACTGCCTGTGACTTGCTCAGCCCAACTGAATCCCTCAGCCAGACCTCAACGTCACGAATAGTTTCTATCCCGTCAATGCTCTTCATTGAATCCACGCCCGCCAGCTCATTGGCCGGAAAAGTGCAGACGCTGATCTCTTTCAGTCGGGAAATATTTTTGAAGATGCGGCCACCATTGGCAGCGAGGGTGTAATCATCTTTTGTGGCTAAAAAACCGACAGACATACCCTCGACGGTGCCATGCAGCATGGCTGCTTTCAGGTCACTCGCAGCGCTGTTTCCAGGAGTAAGCTGCCCCCGGACGAAAAGCCCCTTGCTGTCCTCTTCAATGGAGTCCCATTTACCGACCGGTATTTCCCACTGACGGTGGTTAAAAAACATCGCCACCTTTCGGGTCTGCTTTTCAAGCGTGCTTTTATAGGCACCCTGCAAGATGATGTCGCCGTCAGAGTCTGTATTACCGAAAACAGAGGCGTAGCCCTCAAAAATGCCCTGCTTGCCATCACCGGCAAATTTGATTTCGGTTTCGTCGAATGACAGCGTTTTGATGATGTCAGGCATCATAGCCCCCATAAAAATTAAGCCCCGTCATTGCTGCGGGGCTCTGTGTTATTGCCGAGATCGGTTATCGGTACGTATTGCGCCTGGCGCATTGCGACGTCACCACCAGGCAGAGGAGGATAGTTATCAAGTCGTCGCATTTCGTTAATGGTTCGCAATCCCGCTTCGCCCATCGCCTTCATGAACGCCGCCCGCGACGCCGAGTCACCACGAAGGAGACCATCAAGATTATGCTCAGCGTGATAAACACCAACCTGCTCCGGTCTGAGAAGCCAGCGTTGAATGCTGTTTTCCCAGCGTGAGATATACGGCTGAAGGGTGTACTGAAGAAACCCCAGATTCTGCTGTTCGATGCCAGTCCCCCAGCTGGTACTCTTTTCAACATCACCGACCAAATGCGGGGGAACACCGAAGAACCGCGCCAGTTCACTGACCTGAAACTTACGGGAAGCCATTGTCTCGGCATCCTGCGGGCTGACACCAATATCGTGAGCCTGAAAGTTCGCCTCCAGGATCCAGAGGCGTTTTTTCACCGGGCCACCAGCAATCTCCTTAAAATTGTCCTCCAGTTGGCCGCGCTGCTCTTTTGTCAGCACCCGGTCACCGGTAGTCAGGATTTTGGGGGATTTTGCACCGTTAGCGTAAAAATCACGCTGCTGATCCTCCATCGCAACAGCCACCCCTGCTGACTTGCAGGCGTGGGCAATAGGTGACAAGCCAACCAAACCGTTAAAACCAAACCCTTTCAGATGAAATATTTCCCGCTGACTGAAGTTTGCATATTCGGTATCACGCTGATAGCGGTAAACAATGCGCCGACCTTCCAGGCGAACATCCATATTTGCGGATAAGAGCGGCAGTAAGCTGATTACATCCCCAACGCTGTTCCGTTCAATCAGTGCGTAGGCATTGCCATAGAAGCAAAGTTGCATGGTCATGGCTTCACGAAATTCCTGCGCGGTCATGTACTGGTTAGGTGAATAACGCAGCAGGCGTGCCAGCGGATTACTGATACCGACTTTTTTTCGATTGTCCTCCTGGTCGGTTTCAAAAACATCCAGTGGCAGACAGGCGGTGAGCGTCGAAATCAGCGACACGCAACGCCAGACCGTGGAAATTTGCAGGATACGCTCATCTGTTATCTGCGAGTCGCCCAGCGTACCACTGGCGGAGACGGGACCGGTTTGCGATCCATGCTCAGGGGTTACCAGCCTTCCACCGACAAACCATGACGCCAGCCGCGCCCACCAGCCGTTATTTGTGCGCAGATCAATGCTGTAATTTGTCTCGTCCATCACATGCTCAACGGTTGTGAGAAGAAGTCGTCAATATCACCATCGTCAGTGACATCACCTTCGGATGCGCCTATTGCCATAGCGGAAGCAACCACACCATCAATACGGCCGGTACTTTTCTTCTTGGCAAATATGCGGTTTTCTTTTTGATCGGCTTCAGTTACAGCAGAAGCCGCGTTCCAGCGAAGACAGGGATTTGTTTTAATAATGATTTCACCATCATCCAGACGCTGCTCGAAAAGCTCTATAGAGTGTGGCATCCACAACCCTGACTCCTGCGCTTTGTAGTAGCCCTGGCCGTGAGGGATCAGCGGCACAGAAACAGCGGCTTCCTCCAGCTCTGGTTCAAGATATTTGATGCGGTACTGGTCAAAGGCGATAGCTTTTATAAAAAACATCTGGGAAAGGTCGGCTATTCGTTCAGCAACAAATCCATACTTAACCGCTTTACCTGGCGTGGTGTGGATATATCCGTCCCGCTCCCAGGCGTCATACGGAACCCGGTCTGTTTTCGCGCGATCTGCCAGCGTGTCTTTTGGTGTCCAGAACTCTACCAGCAGTTTCCGCTTTCTCGGAAAGAACAGTGCCAGCGCGGTAAGGTCACGACTACCGGAGAGGTCCAGCCCACCGTAGCATTCCTCCCCCAGCAGTTCCTGAAGGTCAAAATCCTCTTCGCACCCCATCCAGACATCGCTGCTCATCCAGGGGTTATCAGCGTCAACCCACTGGCAGAAATTCAGGCGCCGGACAATGCTCTCCTTCGATGGCATGCCACGTGCCTGTGTGACCTGCTCACGCAGATAGCGCTCGCTAAAGGTGTGACCCAGCGACGGATTCGCCTTCTTCCAGCAGGATTCATCCTTGAAAGGATCTTCCCCTTCATCAAGTGAGCAGATGAATGAGAAGAAGCTGTCATCCTCAATAGCCCCTTCAGCGACCTTGCGCCCGTACTCGTGATAGTCATAACAGACACTGGTTTTATCGTGGCCGCTGTTGGTGATCATGAAAATCAGCGCCTGCCGCCGGCCTTTCGTCCCGGCGCGCATCATTTCAACCACCTGGTTGTTTTTGTGCTCGTGAATTTCGTCAATCAGCGCACAGTGCGGGCGCGGACCTGACTGACCGTCATCAGAACTGATAGGCCTGAAGAATGAGCCAGTTTGCAGGAATGCAAGGTTCCACTCTTTCCCGGCTCCGCCTGATTTGTGGATTCGCTGCGCCAGCGCCGGTGACTGATCCACCATCGCCACTGCATCACGAAACAGGATCATAGCCTGGTCCTTTTTCGTTGCAGCGGCATACACTTCGGCGCGTGGCTCTTTGTCGGCGACCAGACAATAAAGGGCTATACCCGCTGCCAACGGCGACTTCCCGGAACCTTTCCCGGATTCGACATAAGCCATTCGATATCTGCGATAGTCGTCTGAGTTTTTCCAGCCAAATATCGAACCAACGATGAAGCATTGCCACGGCAATAAATTAAAGGGCTGGCCTTCATGCTCACCACCATTGAGCTTCAGCACTTTTGCAAAAAAGTCGATAGCACGCTGTGCCGCCGACGCGTCCCAGTGCAGGCCCCGCGCATGGCAAGAATCAAGATCTTTAAGGTGACGCTTGCAGGAATTGCGTATATCGGGTCCGGCAATTTCCCTGCCGGATTCCACATCCATCGCATATCGTGTGGCGGGGTCAACCGAAGAACTGGTTGAGCGGGTCTTCTTCTTTTTCTCCACCATCAACTTTCACCTTCGTTCTGGCAGCCGGGGTAAGACCGAATTCAACCAGGTAACTTTTAAAGCGGCGATCGGCATCTGCCAACATGGCCACCGCCGGATTCGCCTTAATTAAAAAACCACCTTCGGTCTGAACGGTATACGTCCTGCCCTCGTCAGCGATCGTAAGGCGCAACTGGAGTATGTCGGCGTAAATATCGCAAAGGCGCTCCAGTGCCAGCACGTCAGCCACGGTGAGCACGCCCATGCCGTCAAGCAGCACAGTGAGTTTTCCCCAGGCGACTTTTCCCCAATCTGTAAGGTGGGCTGGAGGGCTGGGTATTTCTCTCGCGGGTTGGGGCTCTTTATCGTTAAGTTTTCGCTTGCCCGGATTGCCGGTCACCACTTTCAGGTGGGACGGTTTCGGGCGTCGTCCTGCCATCGGAACCTCCCGGAAAAAAACTTTTCATTTCGCGGTTGTGTACAAAAAGGATGGGCGGCGGTCATTTGTAGTCAGGCTTATGGACTTTTGACCCGCCCTCCCCTCAGATGAGAATTGATTTCATTTAAACCAGTGCGAGTTAGGATCAAGCGGCATGCCGTGCTCATCACAACCGATGACGGTGCCACGTTTCTCCATCCTCTGCTTAGTGGAGTCATGGTGCTGCTTACACAGCCCTTGCCAGTTCTTACGGCTCCAGAAAAGCTTCTGCGCCTTCGCTATTGCCTGACTGTCACCAGAGCGCAGAGCCTCTTTCAGTTTGTGCGGGATGATGTGGTCAACCACTGTTGCCGCTGTCACCCTGCCTTGCTCTTGGCACATGACGCATAAGGGGTGAGCACGAAGGAATGTAAGACGCTCGCGGTCCCACTTGCTGCCGTAGATGCGGGGCTCTTTATTCATGCGGAGGTCCTATTGCTCGAGCAAGCGCTCTATCCTCACAGTGCCATACAGTGTCTGCCGCTTCACTTCGCCGTTTTCTGTTGCCACGTAACCACGCTCATCGAGCACCGCCGAGATCACTTCACCTTTCTCATCATCAGCACTATAGACATGCTTAACCTCAGCACCATTGAGAAAGACGGCGTATCTTTCAACACCGGGATTAATCTTCCTGCCGGGATCGTCATCTAATACAGTGAGACGCATATAACCTCCACTGGTTATCCATTTAAATTAATGGCTTGCACCTATTGCATTTTTACAATTAATCCCAACATCTATATAGCTCACGTTAGGTGAGTAACTTACTGGAATTTATAATGAAAATACAAAAAGATAAGCTAGTTATGATACTTAATGCATTAGCAGAAGTTTATCCGAACTACCCTACTCCCGAGTACCTTCAAGAACTCGCAAACGAGGTTGGTAGTGAGAATGAGTTCGATGGGCACATGCTTTATTTGTCTGATAAAAAGTTGATTATCACTGATATGAAATGGGACTACACAGGTAATAATTACTTCTTATCACCAGATAAGACACGCATCAGTTGCTACGGTTTAGACTTCCTTGCAGAGCAATAGAATCTATGGCGGGCTTCATTGCTCGCCATTCTCTTAAGTTCCCTCATCTTGGCAGTTCGCCTGCCACGCTTTGTTATGTGCCAGAATGTCGCGCTTCGTCTGCTTATCCAGTACATCAATGTCATGCTCAGTCAGGAATATGATGTTTACCCAGTCACATGCCGTGTCCGTTACTTCAGGTTTTGCGGGTAAATTTCTCACGCAACTCACGGTCAACATCGTCATCAGGAAGATGATTAACAGTCTGCTGTACATCCCTTGCTCCTTTCGTTGTCTCTACCCGGCGTTCTGCAACGGCTTCAGTAGCTGCTGCACGCTCTTCAGTGCGTTGCTGGTTCGTTTTTGTCTCAGCGATGTTAGTACCGCGTGATTTACCCAGACCAAAAGCACCTGCAATTGCTGCCAGGACAGCAACAACCAGGCCAATAATCATTTCAAGTCCCATATGACCTCAAACCAGTGCAGCTTTAGCTTTGGCGTAACGTTCACGACGGTCTTTAATGCCGTTCTGTCCGCCGTTGATAATTTGCGTGACGCGTTCCACATCCCCCGAATGCAGGAGACAACCGCGTAACGTGAAATACCACGCCGCCGAACGGGCCGAATGTCGCTCTTGCGTCAAAAGTTCTGGCGTACTGACAAGGTCAAGCTTCAGCGCCGAACCACATTTGGTGTAGTTCTCACGTCCAGTGATTTGCAGCAGGCCGCGACCGCGATATTTCCAGCCATCACCCGGGCTGTTATTACCCATGCGGTCACCGTAAACCAGATTGGCGATTTGCGGCTGGTGAGCGACCTGCTTACCATCAACGCGCCCCAGCATTTCGCACTGATACGGCGTCAGGCGCTTACCAAATGTTTTCTTCAGCCCGTTTACCGAGTAGTTGAAGCTCTCTACCAGAGAGGTAAAACCAGCAGATTCATGCCCGACTTGTGCAATGAACATGGCCTGATCATTAATTGCTGTGATGCCAAACTCTTTCATTGCCGCATCGATGTGCGGAAACCAGCGCGCAGCTAATCCGGCGCTTATACCAGTCGCCTGCTGAAATTGTGATTGTTTCATGTGATTAATCCGAAATTGAGGCAGGACAAAACTCAAATCAAAGGATGTGATGTAATACCCGCGAAACAGAGTTTGACTAAAGTCGACACTCCACCTCATTAAAACAACACAAAGCCTCGAACTTTCAGGGAAGCGGAGATGTCGCGCTTCCCTTTTTTATTTCTGAAGAATGTTAATTAAGCGTGCCAGGTTCCCCCGAGCGCGAAGCACGATGGCACAGATGATCAGATTGACGATGACCACCATCCAGTGTGATTCATGATAGAGACCAAACAAATACCGAAACGGGATGCTGGCGTATACCAGCACTACGAAGTAGGCCAGCATAGATATCATCGGGCGATGTCTCGCCCCGTCACGTTGGTAGAACATCAGAACAAGAACGATGACCCCGCAGATTAACGCATTGATCATCGCTGAAGGATCACTTGTTACCATTACTGGTCCCTCCTCCGCGCAAACGAGAGAGAATGCCAAACAGGCTACCCAAATCCTGGCTGTTGACGAAAGTCAGTAGCTTAATGGCAATTGCTGCAACGAGTACCGCACCCAGCGCGTCAAGTGGCCTGTCGCTGTATCCAGTCCATTTAGAAAAAAACGAGCCAACTAGCGGAGCGCCAAGAACGCCAAAGATGAATGACGTGATGAAATATCCCACCAGCTTAAAGCGGCTGATGTTCACCGCCGTCGCAACGTAGAACACTGCACCTGCAAAGGAGCCAAACACTACGCCGTAATCAATGCCGGTTGCCAGGCCAAACATGCTGGCCCCCATCAGTCCACCAGCCGCTACAGTAGTGCCAGAAACAGGATCGGACATTTAGCCCCCTCTTATTACTGTGAGTCCTCTCAGAACGAGGGGAAAGAAAAAAGGCCCACCGAAGTGAGCCTTATAAATTTGTTGTGCTTAATTATTTACAGACAAAAAATGGTGAGATCGATGAAGGAACATCGGCTCTGCACGCTGGGCACCAGGATTGGGGGATTATTCTTCCGTCCTCCATTTCCCGGTCACCAAAGTCTTCTAAACGATAAAACACATGATACCCAGCCCTTCCTGAACATTCAGGGCATGACTTGAGGGAGACTCCCTCACGCATCACTTTCAAAGAACGTCGTAAAGGTTTAGCGCAACTGCCACATATACTCATACCTTCTCCTTGCTGTGTGGAACACACATTACTAGCAAGGAGAAAAGGGGTAATCTATGAGAAAGGTCACGGAAACAGAAACCTTAAGTTCGCGTCTTAGTGACCACCCTTAACACATTACACGACGAATTGCGTACGCGTTAATTTTTTTCTGTGTCATTTAGTGCTAGATTTACTCCCAAGATAGATACTTTGGGACACATGATGTAAATTACTGTATGTAAGTACAGTATAAAGGATATCATGATGAATAAATTAGCACGCTTATTATTAACAGCAAGCTCAATTGCGCCTGTATGCGCCACTCTTTTTTTTATTGGGTATGTAAAAGAAACGGTTTGGCTGATGCAATATAGCTTGTGTGTAGGAATAGCAAGTTGGTTATTAGCTATAGGTCTTATCCAATATGCAGAAAGGGAACTGGAACCCCTCACAAAAAATATCAATTCTGTTTCTCCTGC
This sequence comes from Citrobacter sp. RHB20-C16, assembly GCF_013890155.1. Lineage (NCBI taxonomy): Bacteria > Pseudomonadati > Pseudomonadota > Gammaproteobacteria > Enterobacterales > Enterobacteriaceae > Citrobacter > Citrobacter sp. RHB20-C16. The sequence goes on from NZ_CP057630.1 coordinate 3,675,320, forward strand.
AAACAAAGAAGTAACTAATTATTTCTTAAGCTATCTATTTCCTCTCTTGGGTACTGATTCTATCGCTGAAAACAAAGCATATGCGTTATTCTTTTACTTATCATTATTATTTTACATTAGCTTTTCCGAGAACTATAACTTTAACCCCGTTCTTTCACTTATAGGTTATAAATTTTACGAAGCTGAAGATGACACAGGAGTAGGTTTTGTCTTGATTTCTAAGTCAGTTATTACTGACATTAAAGATATTAAATTTTCAGTGGTTCAATTAACAGACTACACATTTTTACATGTTAAAGGATAATTATTATGGCACTTTTTGCAGTAATGGATAATACAATAACAACGAGAATTGTTAGGGTTGAGCTTGATAAAAAAGCCAGTGCATCTGTTACAGCTATTTTTCAACAGCAGCGTCAATATTTTGAAAGTCATCATAACAATAAAATACCATTTTACGCCGGTTACAACCCTAAATATGATGAGTGTTTTGAAATACAAAGATTTACGGATTCTGCAAGCCTTCTTGACGCAGTCAATAGGCCAACAGCAGTTCCAATCTGGAATCCTAATCAAATAGACATAGAAAATATTAAAGCATTATTTGTTGGAGTTGACGCGCCAACAAATCCTAATATTATCGCATTGCAAACCTTCAATAAAAAACAAATCCTAGATAACTCCAAATCATTCTTTGGGAAACTTGTAGCAAGTACAACCACTTTTAGCAAAGCTGATAGTGTTGGTTTTAATGTTGATGAAAAACTTGTTGCCATAATTGAAAATGATAAAATACGATTTAAGAGCTTCTTTAAGCTGAGAAGTATTTTCGACATGACGTCCTATTTTTCGGCTGCTACGGATCAAGAACTTAATACTTTTAGTCAACTTAGTGTATTCTCAACACCGCAAGGATTTGATTTAAAAAGCGTTGCAGACACTGTGATTAGAAACAAAGTAACGTTAATAAATCAGACTGGGATGTTAACCCCGCAGAACCTGTCAATATTTAAAAACGAAGCTACCAAAGTTAATTTCCCTTTAAATACCACAGTAGTTGGTGGCGTTGAAAAAATCGTTATGCCCTCATCCAAAAAAGAAATAAAAGCCCTACTCGACTTTATCGAGGAAGACATTTGGATCTCTGGAATAAGTGGTAGACGCTTTAAATCAAGTTCAAAGCGTCCAATATAATTGAAATACAGAGAAAAAGATCTAATATATAAGAGTGCAAACTATGCCTTCTATGAAACCAAGCGCTGTTTGCAACTCTTTTCTAATAGTCCCATCCGAACACTTCCGTTTTTTTGCGATAGCACGTAATGAAATGCCAATTACAAAATGAGCAATAATCAACTCATACTCTTCCGGTTTGTACTTTCGCAAGCGAGCCACACAACCATCAATCATGATTCCTTCGTCATCATCACACTGAATGCGTGTTTTTTTGCCGTAGGGCAGCACCCCTTTAAACCCAGCAGCAATTGGCTGCCAGTCTACACCGCTGCTATCAGCTGATGCCCAAGCGCCCCATAATTCCATAACTTCATACATATCACGCATTATTCTTCTCCACTCCACTTACGCCAGCACACCAATTGCAAGCGCGCGATCGATAAAACGAAATATCAACTCCAGTTGGGAGCCGTATTTCTCTTCGAATGCCACGGTATCCGCATGTAACTCGTCGTGATGCTTTCTGCACAAAGGCAACACCCAGAGGTCATGCGCTTTTGTCCCCATGCCGCCCTGACCGTGGCCTATCAGGTGGTGCGGATCATCTGCCTGCTTACCACAGCAGGCGCACGGCTGGGCCTTCACCCATCGCGTGTATTTCTCATTTTCCCAGCGTCGGCGCTTCGGGCGTAGCATGAAGCTTTCCGGCGATTCCGGATCAACCCTGAGTGTCAGTACCTTTTTCGCCTTCTCCTGCACAATGCTAGTGGCCGGTAACGAGGGCACAATATCGCTTTCTCGCATGATCGATTTCGGTTCTTCAACCGGCAATCTCAGCGCCTTATGTGCAACACTTTCAGGAATAACATCGCCCAGATCATTTCTGACCATCCACCAGCACAGCTCCGAGAGGGTCAGTACATGCGACTCTGGAAAACCTAAATCCGTACGGATGACTGACATGATCCAGGATACCAGGTTTTTGCTGGCTATACCTGCAAGCTGTTCCGTGTATTGTCCAGCGAGGGTGTGGTCGCAGTGCCAGCACAACCGGATGCTTCCGGGCTTATGCCGCATGATCGTGAAATTCTTGTCGTGCCATGTTGAATGGGGCCACTGGCATTCGAACTTTTCATTTAGCCAGGTATCAAGCGAAGACAATCCGCCAGCGCGCTGAATAACGCGCTGATTTTCAAATATCCCACTCATTACCGGATCGTCTGCCAGTGGCTGAACAGCTGCCGGCACAGGACCAGTATCGTAAGAGGCCATGCTTTCAGGTTCTGGCTCGAGTAAAACCCGACCGCGCATGAATAGCGGCATCAGTTCAGCGCCGGGGCGGAAAAGCACAACCCCCATTCGATGAGCTATTTCAGGAGTTAACAACGCTCTCACAGCAACCTCACCCGACCAGATCGATAAGCTTCATCAACTCAGCAAATTTTGACTCGAAGAAATGTGGCTGAGTCTCGCGCGGGTTTGCTGGACTGGTAATGTTTTTCCCAAACAGACAGCCTTTCGCAGTAAGCGACCAGAACTTTTTAACTCCATTGATACCTGAACGGCTCTGGCGCTGTTTCTGCTCAACAATCCCCTGCCGGGACATCATGTGATAGACCTGATTGGCAGTGATCCGGAGATTATTAGCCTTGAGGAGGGCGCTTAGTGATTGCGTAGGTCGACTAGACCCGTCCTGTGCGCCTGCTGGTGCATCAATTGCATAGTGCGGCATCAGGTCTGGCAGGCCAGCAACTTGCTGCAGTTTGTGGTACGCCCCAAGCTTTGATGAATTTGAGAGGTTCAGCATTTTGGCGGCTGATTCGAGCAGGATAATACCGGCCTGAATTTTATCTGAAGTTTGTGAATGCGAAGCCGCATTCTGAGCAGCATCGAACGTTCTGATGACCTTAAGGTTAAAGGATGGGCTAATCCACATTGCATAGGCGTAAACAAGCTCTTTGCAGACGTAGGTTCCTCCGTTACGCCCCTGAATTGTCATCACCGGAATACTACGGGAATTTCCCGTAGTTTCTTTTTCCAACAATTCCACCAACGCCTGGGTTTCTGGACGCCGCATGAACTCATGGACTTCCATTGAACGAGCGGATCGCTTTTCGCCTGAAGCGTTAAGCGCTGCTTTTTGCAGATCGTTAAGACAGTAATTGGATTCAAAATATTGACGTACGGAAACGCCATCAATTACAAGTAACTGATTCATTGTTTTCTCCACTGTTTTAGTGCGAAGGGGACTGCACTCCCGTTTCGCTTGCACCGGATAACCATACCCTGAATTACCCATGTTTTGCTCTAGCAAGATGATATTTTTTCCTCAAATTTCTTGATCGAGATCTCTACTCTTCCCCCTTTCACTACTGGCCCCCACTCCACCAGCATTCTTTTTACCTGGCTGTCGTCTTCCCAGATCCCCGCATGGGTAAGAGCGTCGAACAGCGCTTTGTTGTAGTTATCCAGATCCCGGATCCGGTTGTCCGGCGGGAACAGGATTATTTCAACAGCCGCCGGTGACGATGACGGCTTCGGGAGCATGCGCAGTTGTTCAATGATTGCCGCACATGCTGACGACTGGAACTGGCGACCTTTGGCACTTATCAGGTGGCGCCCAGCCAGCGGCCCCTTATTCGGGGCGCGCCAGTACGTGTTCACACTCGGAGGAAACGGCAGCACCAGTTTCATAACCGGATCCCCTTGTTCTTGAGATAGGAGATGGCGCGGTCCTTCGCACCATCCTCACCATTCACAAGCGCATGCAGCAGGGAGTCTGCATCAGCAGCGTTCTCCTGATCGTTGATGGCTATTCCCCGCGAAACACCACGCGTCAGGGTGATAGCCCCTTTCCTCTCCAGCGCGCGCAGATGATCCGCAGCGGCATTTGGCGAACTGCATCCCAGCAGTCCCGAAAGTTCTGTATTAGTTGGAGGATAGCCATGCTCGCGTTGAAAGCTGATCAGGGTATCCAGTACATGCTGCTGGCGAGCCGTTAAGTTCATCATGCTGCCTGTTCCTCCTTGCTTACACATAGCTCTGGCAGATTGGCGCGCACCAGCGCTTCAGCGAACGGTGGCGGGACTGCATTGCCGCAGCGGGCCACTTGTTTATCTTTGGCGTAGCGCTTGCCGCGATAATCCTGATCGATGATGTACCAGTCAGGGAAGCCCTGCGCCCGGTAGAGCTCGTGCGGCTGAAGCATACGCATACCGATATCGACGATGCGGTACGTTATCCCATCGATGTCGACCATCCCGGTGCATTCCTCGCCGCAGTATTCACGCAGGAACGCCAGCGCCTGCTGTGCGCGGTGTTCGTCGTAGTCTTCGACCGCCAGAGTGGTTTTGACTTCCCCGACATGCAGGCCGCCGGCCGTAACTGTCGGCATTGGTTCACTCGTGGGCTGACCATCGCGACAGGTGCCGCGCAGTTTTACCAGGTGAGAGGCCACCACAGCATGATGATCGACCGTCGTCACCGAGTGGACTGGTTCATCCAGCCCGACGCCCGGTCCCGTATAGTTGCCGCCGTAGTGCTTCGCCAGAAATGCGCTGGCCACGGCGAACTTGTTACCACCAGCGGTTACTGTCCCCAACGGCTTTTCAAGCTGCAACACGCGCGGGTCCTGCCCCGGTCTTTCGCCATAACCCATTTGTATCAACGTTGGCGTCACCAGCTGTGAATGACCGCCGCCGCCCGCCGTAATCGTCGCACTCGGCTCGTCTGCCCGGTGACCGATGCTGGCACCAAACTGGCGAGCGATGACCGGCGCAACCAGACAGGCACGGGACTGCTTCAGGATGGTATGAGCGGGTTTATCCAGCGGGCGCGGCTTTGCCTGGTACTCACTGCCGCCGTTACCAGCCAGGAACGGTGTAAGCGCGGCCTCAACGATGCCGAGAGCATGACCATTCCCGCCCGGGCGCCGTGACGTGCCGGCGGTGATTGTCGGGACTGGTTGTGTGACATCCTGCCCTGTCGCGCCTGTTCTGAACTTAGTCAGGTGCGGCACGGCAACCGCGTAACCATGTGTTTTGGTGATTGTCTGCAGTGGTTCTTCCAGCGACTGGCCCCGGAAGCAGTCGTAATGCGTTTTGGTGCTGGTATGGTTGCACTTCACGATAAACGGCGACGCGCTGTCGATAACGAAACGCTGAATACCGCGCGCGATGCGCTTGAGCGTGTTCACTGCCAGTGGCTTTTTGCGGTCGAAGATCGACAGTGCAGGAATGGTCCAGTCGATACACTCCGCAGCGGTGCGCCACGGCAACAGCTTGCCAGCCTGAACCGCCGGTGATTTCGGATCCCCGTGTGTTGGCTCCGGCCACACTATCGGTTTCTCGTCACAGCGCATAACCATGAAGAAGCGTTTTCTGATCGTCGGCGCACCGTAATCACAGGCGCGCAGTTCGCGATACTCAACGAGATAACCCAGACCTTTTACCAGTCTGGCGGCGTCCTCGCTGTCGAGAGGAATACCCAGGAATTCACAGCACTCCACCAGCGCAGGATGATCGGGAGAAATCCCCGTCGTTAGCATAGCTACGAAAGCCCGGAAAGTTTCGCCAACACGTTCAGGATCCGGGCGCATTTCACCTGCGAGAAGCGGTCCCCACGTTCTGAACTCTTCGACGTTTTCCAGCTTCATAACACGAGGCTTAACATCAAGCCCCCATCGCAGTGTCACCCAGGCCAGACCGCGTATCGCTTTTTCAACAGGCTTCGCACCCTTGGCTTTCGAAAAATGGCGACAATCAGGACTGAACCATGCCAGGGCAACCGGTAAGCCACCCGTCGCCGCGCGCAGATCCACTTCAAATACGGATTCGCAGTAGTGAAGTGTGTCCGGGTGGTTCGTCTTGTGCATCGCGATCGCGTTCTCGTCATGGTTGATCGCGATATCAACACTACGACCAATCGCCATTTCAATACCGGTTGACGCGCCGCCACCACCAGCAAAGTTATCAACGATAATCTCACGCATGAGTCACCCCCTGCATGCTGCTGGCAAGACCAGAGGCAACAGCAATAATCTCGCTGGTGGGCATACGTTCAAGCCATAGCTGATTGATATTGCCTTTCAGCTTGTTTTGCTGTGACTCAGTCAGGGCGTCAACGCCATCCACCTGGTTAAACACCAGACCAACCTCGAGAGGCCAGATACGCGATTCGACTTCTGGCAATACCAGCGGCGCAGTTGGCTGTACTGTTTCTACCTGCTGGGCCTTACCAGCGGCAAATGTGACCAGCGACATAAACGCCTTCCCTTTTTCCTCCAGATCGGTACGGCTGATGTAGCTGAAACGCTCGCCGCGCCATGACTTATCGAAGATTGCAATGGCGCCAGCAAAGAAAGCACCAGTGGGTTTCTGTTTATCGTCAGCAGGAACAAACCACACAGGGAGATCGAAACCAATGCGACCGCGAATAAACATGATGTGATCGGCATCTTCAGGCCACCATGTTTCACTTGTCGCCGCTTTAATGAGGAACACGTAACGCCCACCCTTTTCACGCATCTCCATTGTGTGATCCATGATGTGGGTCATGCCGGTGATCGCCTGCTTCTCGTGGTACTGAGAGCGGCTATAGGGTGGATTACCGAATGCGGCCCCGCCGATTGACTCCAGCATTTCCGACCAATCCTGCATCAGCGCGTTATCTTCGGCTGTGTACCAGACCGGGCACTTCGCGTTATCGTCGTCAGCAAACAGATCCAGAACCAACGGCCCAAATATTGCGTTGATCCCCCAAAACAACAGATCCGGAGTTCGCCATTGATCGCCAACCTCTTTCAGTTCGTGGGCTGGTTTGCTGCGCAGTTCCGCCAGCGCCTGGCAATATTTGTTTGTCATTATCCCCTGAACCCCTCTGGAATTTTGGTATCAACCGGACCGAACTTCATTGGGTCATGTTTCTTTTCACCCCAGCATTCACGTGGCGGACGCCCCTTCTTGTCCCAGCGGATCCCGCTTTGCAGATACCCCTCAAATTTTTTCGGGCCAAACAGTGTTTCAGGGCGCATGTACTGGTACTGCTCATCGTTGCCATTCCAGTGCTCGTGTTTCAGGTCGATAACCAGTTGCAGGTCTGCAACGCTGTAACCTTCACGCAGACGAGCACGAATGTTTTCCAGCGAGGTTTTTGATTTCTGATAGCGGGAACCGCTGACCTGGTTCAAATGGGTTAAAACCAGAATGGCATTATCGGTGATCGCAACTTCAGGGTCTGGTTGCGACGCAACCGGACAAGAAGGTTTTATGATCTGTTTGTGGTGATCTGAGTAATGATCTGTATAGAGAATAGGTTCCGCGACTTCGCGGTTATGGTTCCGCGATTCTGCGTTTTCGGTTCCGTGATTCTGCGGAATAGGTTCCGCGACTTCGCGTTTCCCGTTCCGCGATTCTGCGGAATCCAGGGTTGTAGGGAATAAAGCCCCGATTAATGCATCCCCGTCGATACGGTAGTGCGTCTTTTTCGTACCATTTACCTGCTTTTGCGCTTTATCAACAATTCCAGGTAACCAGCGAGTGCAAATCTTGTTTACCAGCCGCTGTACCTGGTCTTCACTGACTCCACGAATTTCCGCAGCTAACTCACTGTGCTCTTTGTAAAACCAGCCATCCTTCAGGTCTGATTTCCCGGACCAGAAGACCAACTGGTTGAGAACTGCCCCCAAAGCATGCGCCTGCTGATCACCGGAAAAAAAATCAAGGTAAGGGACCGGGATTGTTATTGCGTTGCGCTGGCCCGACAGCGACTGAACGATTTCAAATATCTGGCTCATGATCGTCCTTTATCTCAGTAAACTTGCGCTGGAACTGTTCGAGCGGGCTGAAGCATTCATGCTCATAGCCTTTGCGCAGGTAGATAACGCGGTGAGTTTCCGGTTCCCATCGGATAACGCGAACAGGGATACCGTAGTGGTCTTTGAACCATCGGTTAAGTTCTCGCATAAGGACTCCCCTCTACGGCGCCATACCCCCACAATTGCCATCGCCCGACTGTGGTTACAGGGAACCCAGCGGCCTGATACCATGCGTTCATACCGAAACATGATGTAACCCCGAACAGGGAATGCACGTAGTTGCGGTATGCGGTTCTTTACCGTTAAACTGTTCATGCGTTAGTTTCTCCACTGATACGACACGCCACGGCGCCCGGAGCTGCACACTCGCGGGCGTCACTCTTTTCTGGAAGGCAATAAACACGTGAAATCAGGTTCAAAAATGTCATAAGCGTTACCCGGAACTGGTACGCGATTTCGTTCAGACTGTCCCATTCCCCTTTATCAACAACGCCATCATCAATGTATCGACGATATGCGTTGACCAGGTCCCCGAGTCTTCCCACCAACTCAGCCAGCTTTAAACCAATCTCCTCGTTCTCTATCTCTGGCGCTGCGCCTGGAATGTGGATCCCGTTATCTGTTTGACGAGAAAATGCATCGGCTATGTGGCTAACACCAGCAGCTTTCTGTAGCACCATTGCCCACCCCATAGGGAAGATCTGATCGCCATCGACACGGAGGCGGTTAAACAGTGCATTCTCTGTTACCCCCAACCACTCTGCCGCCTCGGCATAACCACCAGGCAGATCGGTAATGGTCTTTTTAATTGCGGCCACCAGCCAGGCAGGTTGTCGTTCAACTTTCCAGTTAGGTTCATTTCCCACGGCATACCCCTTATTCCTGTGGTTTTAATCACGCAGCCGAATGACTACGCTTTTCATAAAGTGATTGGTTAACTTTCAAATCACCTTTCGTCAGCGCTTGGATCTCAAATGCCCTCCCCTTTGGGATAACTTCATCCCAGCCCGATACGGATGCGTGAGAAATATTCAGAGCCTTAGCGGTTTTCCCTACGCCACCGAAGTAAGAGATAACGTCATTCTTTTTCATTTTTCCCTCTGGAGTTAGGTAATGCAGTGCACAAATAGTAGGATATCTTACATACAATGGTCAAGCATTCCTACATCATAAAATGGTAGGATTGCCTACATGAAAATGAATGATCGAATCCGAAGCAGACGAAAAGAACTAAAGATGACGCAATCCGTCCTGGCTAAACTTGTCGGGGTAAATCGCGTCACCATCACTGGCTGGGAATCCGGTGACTACAAGCCAGGTGGTGAAAACCTCCAGGCGCTTGCAGCTGCATTAGAAAAGACACCGCAATGGTTGCTGGATGGTAAGGATGATGGAAGCCAGCAGCCGCCAACCATGAACCCTGAACAGAGATTCGGAATCAGGTCAGTTCCCGTTCTAACATGGGTACAGGCCGGGGAATGGACGGCCAATAGCGGGGCTATTACGGAACGAGATATTCAGGACTGGGTCTATACTTCAGCAGCCGTCTCTGAAAGCGCGTTTGCACTCATTGTTCGCGGTGACTCGATGACCAACCCAACAGGTGCGCCAAGTATCCCAGAGGGATCTATTGTCGTTGTTGAGCCTGATTTTGGTGATGCCAGTCAAGCAAATGGTAAAATCGTTATTGCGCAGCTTGTAGGCAGTGATGAGGCCACCATTAAAAAGTTTGTCATTGATGGGCCGCTGAAATACTTGGTACCTCTCAACCCCAATTACAGGATGCTAGAGGTCAACGGCAACTGCCGACTTGTAGGTTTAGTAAGACAAGTAATAATGGATTTATAAGAAAGCCGGGAATCCCCGGTTTTTTTTCGCCCCTTTATGTAAGTTATCCAACATTTTTACTTGACCACTACGTGTAAGTTATCCTACATTAATCATACCAACAGCGAACAGGCAGGACGCCCACGAAGTAGCCGCCGGTGGCGTATGAATGACCGGATGATTCGCTGGCACATCAATTCTCAAGGGGGTTCAGGATGAAAGAGAACGAATTGAAGCATGTCATAGCTCTGCTACTGGAGGATGCCAAGCGAGTTCAGCAAATTGAACCGAACACAGGTACTGAGTCACGCATTCTTCTTGCGCAAGCCGCATTAAAAAGCGCAGGTCATGACAAAAATGAAAAGAAGCGCCTCAACGGGGTACAGATTGTCGAGGCGTTACTGGAACGGAGAAAACAGTTAGAAGGGTTCGATAGGGTCGTTACCCAAAGGATCTAGCAGCCTTATTGTTCTGAGGTAGGTTTCACGCTCTTTTTCAGTGATATCAGGCTTCTCAAAGAGCATACGGAAATGAGCGATAGAACTTTCGAGTTCTTTAGTATGTGGGCCTTCAGCCTCAGTAATAGCAATGGCCAGCCTTGATATGGCCAACTCAATAGCATCGAGTCTGGCATGGTTAAGATAAGTAACGTTGCCCATAAAAATTTTCCTTCGTGGTTGTAGCGACTTAGAAGGATACCACCGCGCCTGAAGTGGTTAAAAGCAGGCCAAAGCAATAAGAAACACATCCCTGTTCTGGCGGCCCGGCGTTTTCCCGTGTATTTCCGGCAACCGCCAGCCTTTTCAGGGCACAACATGCAAGCGCACTCCTTCACTAACCAGTTATGGGTGACAGGTGTGAAACGGCGGAGTGCGCTTGCAGTTGTGGTGAATTGCAGCCCTTATAGGTAACCAGAAGATAAGCATCTGGCGCCACAACCCAATCACGTAGCCAGCGTGGTACCAGGAAGTAAGAAAGCTGTGTGTAGTCTTGGCGGTACCAGGGTCTTCAACCTGACAAAAGGGGGGCGAAGATAATGTTCTACCTCGGTACCGCCCTTTTTTACAAAACAGACAATGGCATCACCGGGCGACGGGCTCATAACCCAATCCACCCGGGCGGTTGCAGCCGCAGGTGCTCTTGTCTGTTTTGTGGAGAAACTAACTGGCGATGGCAGTCGCCCGTTGCACTAAGTGCCTCTGGATGGGGCATTTACTGAAACGAAACCAAAACTTTTAATCGCCTTATGGCGAGGGATTCGTGCAACCAAAAATCGTGCGGTGCAGCGCACCAATTAAGGAGAACTAACGATGAGTTTTATCCAGACTCTTTCCGGTAAGAAGTTCGATTATATCAACTCCACCATTGACGATATTGATATCGAGGATATCGCCAGTGCGCTTTCAAATATCTGCCGCTTCGCTGGGCACCTGTCGGAGTTTTACAGCGTGGCGCAGCATTCCGTTCTGTGCAGTCAACTCGTGGCGCCAGAGTTTGCCTTTGAAGCTCTGATGCATGATGCCGCAGAGGCGTACTGCCTGGACATCCCTGCCCCGCTGAAAGCATTGTTGCCAGATTACCGCCGGATCGAGACGCGCACGGATCAACTGATCCGCCTGAAATTCGGCCTGCCGCTCGACGAGACATACCTCGTTAAATATGCCGACCTGACCATGCTAGCGACCGAACGCCGGGATCTGGATATCGACGACGGCTCCATATGGCCGATTCTGGAAGGTATTCCACCCACGGATTTATTCGAAATTCATCCTTTGCGCCCCGGCCAGGCCTTCGGCCTGTTCATTAACCGGTTCAATGAACTGATGGAGCTGCGCCAATGCGCCGCCTGAAAGTAAAAGAGCTCGTTGCGGAGGCGCATGCCTCCGTACCGGAACTGCCAGCAAAACATGGGCGGCTTATGAAAGAGGTCGCAACACGACTGGAAGCAACCTATGCAGCGTTAACCGAGTCACTGGCTCGGCTGGATCAACAACGTGAAGGTAATGCGCAATGACCGTATTCGAATACGTCCAGGCCCATCCCAATACCACCAGCAGTGATATTGCTAAAGCGCTACACAGAAGGACACCTGTCGTGGCCGGCGCACTATCGCAACTCTACACCACTGGCCACATAGTAAAAACTGGCGTTCGTGGTGGTGCACCGACATACCGCGTCAACGATCTGCCATTCGGCTGCAGTAATCCTCTGACACTGATGTTTAATCAATTGCTTGCTCACGTAAGGCAAAAATCTGTGTTGAACGTGTCGAGCAATATTGATATTTAAAATTAAGCCCGGGTGCAGCCGGGCTAAGTGGAGATGACTATGCTGAACCTCGATTGTGTTCCCATTTCAACTTATTGCAAAGAGACAGGCGAAACTCCTGATGCTATCAACAAGCGCGTACAACGTGGTTTGTGGCGTGAAGGGGTTCAGGTACTGAAAATCGAAGGCGTTAAGGAGAGATGGATTGATCTTAGTGAGGTTGTAAAATGGGCCAGACAGAATCGCCTAAACTCCCGCGCGGCGTAACCATAAGGAAACATCGCAACGGTGAAACCATCAATATTACATTCACTTATAAAGGAGTTAAATGCCGTGAACCCCTTTCTAATCTGGACGTAACCCCAAAAAACATCAGATACGCCGAGCGCACACTCGGCGAAATCCATAACAAGATAGAAAGGGGAACATTTGTTTATGCGGAATACTTTCCCCGTTCTACCCGGCTAAAAATCTTCGGCAACGCTGCCGCTGGCAAAACAGTGAAGATGTACTTGGACGAGTACCTGGTGATCTGCGAAACGAGGAATCTATCCCCTTCGACAATAGGCGGGTATAAGAAATGCCGAAGCGCGTTGTCATCACTTCATATTTTTCCTGCAAGTGAGTTGACGCCGGCCGCATTGAAGACATGGATCCAGAACCAGAAAACGACATTGAAAACTATCCGAAACCAACTGTCATTCCTACGCTCTGCTTTGGATGAAGCGGTGACGGATGGTGTGCTTCAGATTAACCCTGTATCACTGGTAACAGCCTCGCGTTACCAAAGTGATAAATCAGAGGCAGAAAGTAGTTATGTTGTTGATCCGCTATCACCAGCAGAAGTAGAAGCTTTGCTCTCCGCTGCTGGCAATAAGCAGTGGGAGAATCTTTTCAGGTTCGCGATACAAACCGGGCTGCGTAGTTCAGAACTGTGTGCTCTTCATTGGCGTAATATCGACTTTGTAGGAAAAACGGCACACGTTCAGAACGCTAGCGTAGTTGGCATAATCAAAGGAACAAAAACAAAAGCCGGTACACGAAAAGTTGAACTATCTGAGGAGGCAATGGCAGCACTGACAAGTCAGAAAATGTTCACTTTCATGAAAGACACTACGATCTTTGAAGATCCAAAAACCAATAAACCATGGGACAGTGCTGACGCAATCAGAAAAAAAGCCTGGGTTCCAACACTACGAAAGGCTGGGATTCGTTACCGTAATCCATATCAGACACGTCACACCTTCGCTACTCGCCTGATAAGTCGGGGGGTTAACCTATTCTGGCTGGCAACGCAAATGGGACACAAAGGTCCAGAAATGTTATTTCGACATTATGGCTCATACCTCAAAGAGTATGATGGAAATACATCTTTAAACATAAAAATCAAACAGTAATATAGATAACACTAATGGCCATCATAGGCCATTAGTTATATCAATGTGTTTTGAACAGCGTAACTCTCAATACCATAATGAGTTACTAATACTGATAAAAATTTATCTTTTGAAGATAAAACATCATCCAACATATTTCTCCGCACTAAAGAGACAAAAAGAGCTGCTGCTCTAGCTTGGCAATTAATAGACTTCGCTGGATTAAATTCAATATCTGTAAAGCCGTCAAAATTTAATAAATGGAGAGCCAATGTTTTATTTTGGTTGAGCGCACTTAAATATAACCAATCATAAAAAGCCGTTCTGGGAACAAGAGGCCATATAGTATTATAAAATTTGAAATTAACCAGACTCCCTGACTCCTTCAATCTCAAATCTTTCTTGGCCTCTACAGAGCTTTTGTCTAAGATATCGACATATGGTCCTCCCATTTCAAATACTTTACTTGCCTGAAACGCAGATTCAACTGTAAACTCTTTACCAAGTTTTTTGGTCTTTATTCTTAGATTAAAGGCACTAAGTTTTACTCCCAGCTCATCCTCAGATTTACTAGAAATCTCCAACAAAGAGTTCCCCCCCTGCTCATTCGCAGCTGCATGTAATGCCCTGATCGATTTTTGCTTTTGCGTTTTAGACATCCCAGGTGCCCAAGGGAAGTCTACATCCTTCGTAACGGATAGTACGTTCCCGGCATTTGTAGGGATGAAAACAGGTCTAACGGCCATAACTTATCCTAAATAATAGTGCCTCTGAGAGTAGAGTGTTCTACCATTAAGATTAGCATAATATCTCTGATGTGTCTGGGGATATAGTCCTTTGAAATGTTCAGCAGATTGTTTGTTAGGGTGAAATGTATTTACAATATATGATGGGTCAATTTTTTCAAACACCAGTACTTCAGCTTGAACATCCGTTGTATATTCAGCAGGAAGTTTTACATCTCTCTGAATGCCAAACACCTCATCTGAAAACAAAGCACTAAATGCTACATCCCCTTTCATTAACTCAAGATCGTTAAAACGAACATTATTTGATGCAGCGTTAGTGGGGTAAAATGCGCAATTCTTAGTCCAAAGAATGGATGGATTAATCTCTAATATGACCCAATTTCCAGGTTTTAAGCTCCTATATTTCCAAAACATTTTTGCATTAGGGAAACTTATCGACAAACATGTCGCATCTAAATGCCCATCAATCCTATCTTCATCGTTGAAATCATAGTTATATTCATTCGCTTCATCATCAAGCTCTGAACGTGATAAAAGACCATTTTCTAAAATAGAAGATAGATTGTCGCTATGTGTAAAATGAAACAGTCTAGTAATATTACGTTGTTGAATTACTTCCGGAATTGTCATTCTCTACATCCATTTGATTGATAAAACAACATACTGAAAATATCATACAAAAAAAGTATCCTCAAAGGGTACGTATGTGATCGGCTTCAAAAAAAACAATAAATTACAGTTAGTTACCGAGAGATGGACGAGGGTTCAACTCCCGCCAGCCAATCATGATTGGACAGTGCCAGGACAGCACTAACAAAAACAGGAAGTTAGCAGTCTCAGCAGGACACCGACCAGACGGTGAGGGGACAAAAAAGGATACGCAAAGGAGCCGCGGCTCCAGAGTGACATGAAAGCCCGTTGATGCGGGCTTTTTTATTGCTGCTCTCTGGCCTCATTCGCCACTTTCAATGCGGCCGCAAACAACAGCCCGCTTTTCTTTCATCGCAGCCTGTCACCTTCCCCTCATACATGCTTTTTAGCCATAGCTGATGTGAGCGTCTGCTATGAGCTGTGAGTTCAACTGATAGACGCAACACACTTGTTGAACCGTTCTAAGGCGGCTTCATAGTCTGGCGTTTAGCCTTTCTTTAACACCATTGAGATATGCTGGAGTCCTCCTGAACACCAGACAAGCCACGCCAATTCTTTGGTTTATAAAAAACGAGATCTGGTCCAGATTCAGACTTGCAGGCATGTTCAACTTGTTTTGCGCCATGTCCTACGTAGTATCTTCCTGTCAATAAAAAACGGGCTCTCCATGAGCCATTTATTCAAGGAATGAATATGTACGTTCTGGCACTGATTTTCGCCCTTTCCAATAACACAACGAAAAGTGAAGTGATTGGCGCGTTTAGCGATCTGGCGCAATGCGAGACGGCATCACTGGCCCATTCGTCAAAGACGAAATGCTATTTTATTGACCCACAAAAAGGCATGCAGGAAGTGGATAATATGAATACACAAAATTCACAGAAAAAATAACGCACCTATTCAACAACCACTTTGACTTTCGGCTTCGACAAAATAATTTTTATCAGTTCGGTGAAGTTAACCGGTTTAAAGAAATAGTACCCCTGCTGGAAGGTAATATCGTTACGGTTCAGATAGTCAACCTGCTCCTTTGTTTCCACGCCCTCCGCCACAATGCTTAGCGACAGTTTTCGAGCAAGATCCAGTACACAGTCCAGAATCCGGGTGGAATCTTCTTCCATGCTGACTCGCGCCACAAAGCTTTGATCGATCTTAATGTAATCAATGTGTAGATCATGAAGATAAGAAAGTCCGGAATAACCGGTGCCAAAATCATCCAGAGCGATGACAAAACCATTTTCGTGCAGAACGTTGAGCGTCTGTACCAGGTGCTCATCGACATGCAAAGGTTCACGCTCGGTCACTTCGAGCACCAGATTCAAATCTTTTCGGCTGAACCGCGCCTTAAAGTTCAGACACTCGTCGACAAAGGTCGGAGCGGTAATATGAGAGGCGCTGAAGTTAATACCGACATGAAAACCTTCTGGCAACTTCGTGGCGATAGCATTCATATGGGTAACCACTTGTTCCATCAAACTTTGCGTCAGAGGAATAATCAAACCTGACTTTTCCGCTAGCGGAATAAATGACGCCGGGGAAATATATCCGGCTTTCGGATGTTTCCACCTCGCCAGCACTTCAACGCCCCGTAACGTCCCTTCCCGACCATTCACCACGGGCTGATAAAAAGGCACGATTTCTCCCTTGAGAATTGCTCTGCGCAGCGCTTCTTCCGGCGTGGTGCTTTTATTTAAATACTTAATCAGGGCATACGCGGCAAAACAAGACATGAGAAAAATGAAGATCAGCATCCCCATCCCCTGACTGATGAGTCTTTGCAGGCTAAACACGGGCGGTAAATTATAACGTATTGTGAAGGGGTAACGTTTGGATCCTACCTGTCCGAACTCCTGGCCTGTATCGTTGACGGTCGCCACATCACCGGACAGCCCCAGGATCGCCTTCCCTACCATTAATGAATAATTCGCCTCTTTCAGCGGCGTGCGCAGTGAATCACGAATATGCTGATCGCTGATGGTGATGACAATTCGGCTCCCGGCAAGTTGATTCTGATATAACAAAACCGGTCGTCTGTTAACCGCATTATTTGCTGGCGCGAGTTGCAGCGTTGTATCCGGTATTTCAGAAAGATAAGAAAGTAGCATGCGATTACCCGGCAGCGAGGAGCACCATATTTTGCCTTCGCGGTAGATTAAAATGGTCCGAAGATGAGGCTGTAGCGCGGCTTCCGTCCCTAACCGATACTGCCCTTCCTGATCGCAACCCTTTCTCGTGATATCACTGACCGTTGACGTCGCGTGAGTAGCCTCATCAAGAATGACATCAATATCACTCGCAACATACCGGGCCCCCGAAAGACTGCCTGCTCTCGCCGAATACCAGAGCTGCACATTTAAAACAGAAACACCGAAAATAAAGAGCAACACAGCAACAATAATAGGGAGAAGAGTGTTACGCATTGTCAGCCCCGGGCGAAAGAAAAGTTATTATTTTGTCGTTGACTCGCTTAACGCCACGAATCTAAAAAGCATGGTAGAAAGAACGATAAATAACCATAGTCATGTCGATATTTATTTATCGCCGTCAACGCCAATCAGCATGACGTGCGCCTGACGTAACACATGGAAAAAAATCGATATTTCCCGCTTACAGTTTTTTCCTAAAGCCAGCGCTTCGTTTAGATGCCATGCTTAATCACGCTAATAACTTATAACGTAAAGCGAGGACATGATGAAAAAGACTCTAATCGCATTATCTGCACTTCTGCTGGCTTCTCCTGTTTTTGCCGCTACGACACACGCAACCGATAATGATGTCGCTGCCGCACATGAAAACGCAAATACAGCGAAAGAGAAATTACACCAGGCGCAGAATCAGGGTGAAGAGCAAAAACTGAAAGCAGAACACCGCGCCGAAGGTAAACAGGATAATATCAGCAGCAAAGTTAGCGAAGGCTCGCAAGAAACCTGGCATAAAACCAAAGAAGGTACTGAAAAAGGCTGGAACGCCACGAAAGAAAGTGCTGAGCAGGGCTGGAATAAAACCAAAGAAGGCGCAGCCAGCGTAGAGAAGAAAATCAGCGAATAAATCTTTCGCCCTGATCATTAAAGAATAAAAAAGCCGCTTACGCGGCTTTTTTATTTCTGCTTTTCCCCGTCTGAACTTACCAGCTGTATTTCACTCCCAGCATGCCCTGGGTATCGCTGTAGCCTTTATCACCCAGTTGCACACCGACATTCCCCCAGACGCTTAAACGGTTATTCAGTTTACCTTCCACCCCGGTACGCACTTCACCCAGATTGCGCGCGCCGTCACGGCTGATTTTCACGCCATCCATCTTCACGCCGAAGGATTCGGTATTGTGGATCCAGTTCACTTCGACATAGGGCTGGAACTCGCGCTGCTGTCCGTCATCCATTTTGTGATGACTGTTGAGGTACGTTTTCACCCCAAGACGCATCTGAATGTTGCCATCACCTTCTGTTTCAATGCGCGTACCATCATGCCGGGTATGCGAATCCGACTTCACGCCCATCCAGGTGATCTGTGCCTGCGGCTGGATGTACCAGGTGTTCAGTGAGCCCTGGCTGCCGCTGAACGTACCGGCTTTCAGGGTGTAACCCGCTTCCAGCGAGGCCGTCAGCCCTTTAGAGTCATAGCTGTCGCTCTCACGCGCATCCGCGTCCACCGTGTTGTCGAACCAGTTGTACAGCAACCAGCTATCAACATACGCCCCCGTGTTATCCACGGCATTCTGATACCAGGTTCCGTACAGACCGGCGCTGTAGCCGCTGGTACGTCCGTCTGAACCGTATCCTGCACGGTTACTCTGGGTGTTGCTGTGCTCATTGGCGTAACCGCCCATCACGCCGAGATGCCAGCGGTCCAGCCCATCCATACTCCACTGTGCAATGTCGCCACCCAGTTGCAGCACGTAGCGATTGCTCTGTGTTTTCAGTTGGCCGTCCCCCGCCGTGGAACGTTCATGCCCGCCGACGTGGCGCATCCACATGCTACCAGCCAGCCCTTCATCCTGGAGCGCATTGCTGTACTGCGGCTCGCCGAGACGATCGTGCAGACGGTGAGCAAACAGCGTGTTCGCAGCAGAAATATTGCTGGTATAGCTACCCGCTTCCGGTCGCAGAACATCCACCGTCCGCGGATCAACAACCGGCGGGTTGTCCGAATCAATCACACCATTCCATTTGCTGGTCAGATACCAGTTTTTCGCCGCCTCGCCGGTTCCCTTCGCCAGCGTGTAGACATACGCACCGGCCTCCACGGAGCCACGGGTCAGGGCGAATTGACCGGCTGAATTGCCCTCCACTTGCACCAGTTCAATGCCGTTGCGGGTCTGCGCGCCAATACCGCCGACATTATTGACGTCCACCCGCGTGTTACCGGAGGTATCGCCATGTACGGTCAGTTTGTCCGTGGCGGAATCATCACCGCCGAGGGCTGTGTTAAATACCATCAGACCGTCATTACCGTGGTAGTTACCGTTCACATCCAGGTGATTACCCGGCTGCATGCCCGAACGCCCCAGGATCACAGTGCCGCTGTGAGTCAGATTGCCGCCGACTGTAAAGCCGGACACCTGCATCGTCCCGCCGCTCATCACATCCACATCCCCGGCGGTGCGACCATACCCCGACAGGGTAGCGCCATCGTGAATATTTACCTGCTGGTTAGCCATATCGACGGCAGAATCGGCATCGCTACCCAGCGCAATCTCACCGTCGAGAATATCGGTGGTGCCCGTCCAGGAGGTCAAATCCTGTTTCAGTGTCAACACGCCGCTACCGGTCTTGGTCAGATTGCCTGTGCCGTTAATGGCATTGTCCAGCGTCCAGTTCGTGTCCGTCGCTACCGTCAACAGGCCGTTATCCGTCACAGAAGCAGTGCCAAGGTTCTGCTGTTCACTGACGGTCAGTTTGTTGTCTGCGTCGATATTGAACAGGCCGCTAAAACCGCTGTTATCCCCGCTGACGACCACATCTGACATGTTTGCCACATCAATGCCGCCCGCTCCGCTGAGGGTGTTCGTCAGCGTGCCGACAACGCCATTCAGGGTCAATGTCCCGCCGTCAACGATATCGCCACTGCCTGCACCCAGCACATCATTTACGCTCACTTCCGCCCCGCTGCTGATGGTCGTTTTGGCCGTCAGGGCGGCGTTAGCACCGTCAATCGTTAACAGGCCGCCGTTAACATTCAGCGCGCCGCTGCCGGTCAGACGTCCCTCGCTAAGCCCACCGTTCGACAGGGTCAGCGAGCCGCCATTTAGTGCTAAGGTGGAGTTGGACTGTCCTGTCAACGTACCCGCCGTCTGGGTTGTACCATTGAGATCGGCGGTTGCTCCACTACTGATGTGCAATTCGCTGGTCTCGCCCAGCGCGCCATCGGCGTCGGTGCGCAACGTCCCTGCCAGTACCTGCGTGGCACCACTGTAGTCGTTCAGGCCGTTGGAGAGCGACACGACATCAGCCGTATTCACCGCCAGATTGCCGCTGCCGGAGATCGTCGCCGACATATCAGCGCCAGCCCCCGTCACACCCGCATACGGCGACAGCACCAACGTTTGTCCGGAGAGAATATCCAACGCCTTCAGACCGTAGTTTACATACAGGCCATTACCCGGTGCGGTGGTCAGGCGAAAACCATACTGCCCGTTCGCCACGGTCGTCCCGTTCTGCGCTATCTGAAGGGTTTTATCTCCCGCAATCGGCGCACCGTTTTGATCGGCAAGCGTCAGTGAACCACCCGACCCAAGCACAATCGACGCTTTCACCAGTTGTACGCCAATCCCGGCGTCATCCTGCTGTAGCAGGTTTGCGGTAGTATCTGGATTCGCCGCCGTGCCAGTATCGTTCCAGGGATCGGCAAGATTTACTTTCACCGTGCCGGTACCGTCTGCCTGATGTTCGCGTCCGTTGTACATTACCCCCGCTGCGCCGGCAACCAGGGTATTGACCGACACCAGACTGTTGGAGATCGTTGACCCCGGAAGCGTAACGTCAAAAGCCAGCGTGCCCCCATTAAAAAGTAGCCCCGTAAGATCCTGCGTACCGCTGACGGTTGTGGTGTTCCCCGCACTGCTGATTAACAGCGATTGTGCCAATGACGAAGCGTTAGTCCCGGAAAGCGCAAATGTGCTATTTCGCAACTCAACCGCTCCGCGAAAACTGTTGCCGACGGCAGGCGTAAAGGAAAAGACATCATCTCCAGCGTGCAGATTGACAGACATCAACCCCGTGCCGTTCAACACATTGCTAAAAGCAAAGTCATTAGTGCTGGTGTCGGTGGCACCGACAATTTCGAGCGTGCCATCACTGCCAATCGTCACTTCACTGCTGCCAAGGCCGGTTCTGTTAGCGCTAGATTGCAGAGCCGAGGTGAGCGTGCCGCCATTGACCAGGGTCTTCCCGCTGTAGGTATTGTCCCCCGTCAGTACGGTATGCCCGGCCTGATGAACAATCGTTCCCTGGCCGGTAATCGGCATAGCGAGCTGATATCCTCCCGCGGTGGAGGGATCGTTGGTGATGTGATTGAGCACAAGAGAACCGGTACCCGAGCCAAACGTCACGCCGGTCACGCCGGAAATCACGCCCGCTCCGGCGGCGGCCTGTCCCTGAGCCGCGCCAATGTTCACTACGCCGGTGCTTGAGGCATTCTGCGCAATGAACAGTTTGCCATTCAGGTTAAGCGCGCCGCTGTTACTCAGGTTGAGAGTACCGTCGCCCACGGCGCCGACGGTGGCTGACGTCGCATCCAGACGCGATCCGGCGCCATTGATATTCACCGTCCCCTCGCCGCCATTTGCCGCCAGGCTCACCGCGCTGGCAACCACTTTCCCACCCGACTGAATATCCAGTATCCCTGTCGCGGAATGACCCACGTTGAGTTTTTTGGTGACGTCACTGGCGTCAGCGATCCGCCATTCCCCGCCGTTACTGATATTCACTCGCCCGTAACCAGCAGGCGAACGACCCAGCATACTGTCGGCGCTA
This sequence comes from Citrobacter sp. RHB20-C16, assembly GCF_013890155.1. NCBI lineage: Bacteria > Pseudomonadati > Pseudomonadota > Gammaproteobacteria > Enterobacterales > Enterobacteriaceae > Citrobacter > Citrobacter sp. RHB20-C16. The sequence goes on from NZ_CP057630.1 coordinate 3,697,152, forward strand.
CTGCGTACAATGGCAGAGTCAGAGATATTCAGCGTTCCCGAACCATAATCCCCGACCCGCAGCGCGCCGGTGCTCATTGTTGAATTCTGACCGCTAACGCTGACGGTTCCGACCCCGGCCTCAAAACTGCCAATCGTTGTCATACCGGCGTTCAGCGCACCGCCCTCTTCAATGTTAATCACTCCTGTGCCGCCATAACCAATATTCAGGTCCTGGAGCGCCCCCGAAGGATTCACTAAATTCCACAGTCCACCCGAACGGATCGTAACGGCCCCGTGACTGCCATTTGATCCGCCCAACACGCCCAACCCTGAAGTATTCACCACCGCAGCGTTGGAGATGGTCATGGTGCCGACACCGTACTCGGCAATGGTCATCGCTCCTGAACGTAACGAAGAGCCGGAACCATCGACGTTCACCGTACCGTTCGCCTGGGTGTTATCGCCGATAATGAGCTTGTAGACATCCGATCCTGCTACCACACCGCCCGCGAGAATATTCAGCGTGCCCACGCCGTTCATGCCGACGAAAGTGTAGTAATCCAGTGAATATCCCGTCGACACGTTGACCACCTCGCCATTATCAATAATGGCCGAATAGGCGGGCAGAGAGGCCAGCAGCAGCAGTGACAGGACACTACGTTTAAAAAGCGGTTGCAAAGCATGGTGTTGTTGCGCGGAAGAGGACGTTGTATTCAAAGATGAATGGGTTGATGACTGGCTTTTCCCTCTCACCAACTCGGAACAAACCTGAAATACCTTCAGAACTTCATTCCATATAACGCGATAATTTGTGTTCATAAAAAATGCTCATAATCTGATAAAATGTTTATATGCGGTGTAATTGTTTTTAATACGCAACATAGAATCGATAAGCTTCCCTCACCTGGAAATAGGAAATAGAGGACTATTCAGAAATGAATTCTGAACAGTCTTAAATTAAATAATCTATTGATGGTGTTATAATGATTTCACATATTGTCTCCGACAATAGTATCCATGCATGAGTAAATAACGAACATCCAGGATCCACGATTTACTCTCCGGAGAGGGCGTTAATGAATCACAGACCATCGTCAGAAATAAAAAACAATATTATGCAAATATATAACGCGTGTCCCTGTACAAAACATCCACTCATGCCAGTTGGTGACTGACAACACACGATAAATTCAGACCTTCTGGTGACGACCCGGGATCGGTTCGGCGGCAGCCATTGCGGCTTGCTGTTTGGTTAATAATGTTTATGTAATTCTTGCGCTCAGTTTTACACTCGCCTAAAAAGCTGTCAATACGCCCCCGGACTATTAGCCTGAACATTAATATCAGAAAATAATAATTAGTGAGCATAAATTCCTGGGAAGGACAGATGACGAAATTCTATTTTTCCGTATCATGAAAGGGGAAATAGAGAGGAACCCAGGATTTTTATATTGCGTAATAAGATTTTTAACATTTTGCCAGCGTGTAAAAACTGCCTTTGAAAAGCACTTTTTGCTAAAAGCTTTTATGGCTCAATGTGGTAATTCCGGCTATCTGATTGTCTATAAAGAATATTTATGTTTTCATCGGGATGTGAGCGACCACTAAAAAGCGAACCCGAACATGTAAACCGCCAAACGTATTGCTGCGTGAAAGATGAGGATGGGTGCGATGCAAACGGGCAATATCAGAAACCAGCGCCAGGCCAATGCCTGCTCCGGCTTCCGTTCCGGCATTTTCCAGACGATGGAACGGCAGCATTGCCTGATGAATCTGTTCATCTTCGATGCCAGGACCACTATCTTCGACCTCCAGCACCACGGCCTCACCTTCCCGACGTAACCTGGCGGTCACCGTCCCTTGGGCCGGGGTATATTTCAGGGCGTTATCCAGCAAATTACCGCACAATTCCCCCAGCAGGACATCATCACCGTCTATCCATATCGCCTCCAGCACGCCTTCATAACCCAGGTCGATGCCTTTACTGCGCGCCTGCGCCAGTCGCGTGAAACAGCTCGTCTGCACCACCTCGAACAGATTGACCGGTGAAAACTGCCGCTCCCCCTGCTCTTTTCGCTTCACCGCTGAAAGCTGTAACAACCTTTCCGTCAGCAGGATGGTGTTGTCCAGCGTCGTACTCATCGCCCGTAAACTCTCGTGCCACTGCTGAGGCTGTTCGCTGGCAAGCGCTACGGCGGCCTGCGTTTTCAACACGGCCAGCGGGGTTTTCAGTTGATGAGAGGCATCGGCGCTAAACCGTTCCTGCCGGGAGATCAGCGCGCGCAGGCGATCGAGATAGCGGTTAAACGCGACGATCAGCAACCGCGTCTCCGACCAGGGCAGCAGTTCAGGTAACGGCGTCAGGAGTTCCGGTTCACGTCGCACCATCAGTGAGGAGAGCTGGCGCATCGGCCGCAGCACGCGGCGCAGCAGCCAGCCGACCAGCACCAGCGTCAGCAGCACCAACAGACCCTGCGTTACCGATGACGAAAACAGCAGTTGTCCTGCCAGGTAACGCCGCGATTGTAGCGTCTCTGCGACGTAGATCTCCGCCATCCCGACAATGCCGCCCTCGTTTACCGGCTGTAGCAGGCGCGCCACGCGAATGGCCTGCCCCTGATATTGCGTATGATAAAACCAGGCCAGCGCAGGGTAGAGTTGCGTACGAGAGGTGGAAGGCGGCATTGCCGGCAGGTCGTCGTAACCCGAAATCACCTTCCCCGACGGATCCACCACTTTATAGTACAGCCGGTCGTTCATGTTCAGTTCAAAGCTGTCCAGCACCACCCACGGAACATTGACCTCCAGCGTTGCATTGCGGACCACCAGCCGCTCCGCCACCGTGCGGGCAGACGACAGCAGCGTGCGGTCATAGGCCTGCGTTGCCGCCTGCAGGGCGCTGACGTAGCTGTTAAACGCCGACAGTCCCCACAGCAGAATCAACGGTAGACCAAGAAACAGCATCAATTGCAGGTATAACGACTGGGGTTTAACCCACCTCATTGCCGCACTCCAGCACGTATCCCAGCCCGCGCAGCGTGGTGATCCGCACATTGCTGCCCTGTAATTTTTTCCGCAGACGATGAATGTACAGTTCGATACTTTCGGGGCTGACCTCATCGTTCAGGCTGAAGACCTGTTCGAACAACTGCTGGCGCGATACCGGACGGGTTCTGCGATACATCAGCACCGTCAACAGCGCCAGTTCACGCGGGGTGAGCGCCAACGGTTGCTGCTGAAGCAAGAAATATCCTTCGTCATGGAATGCCAGATCGCCCAGTTGCTGAAGCTCCTGTACCTGTCCCGCACTGCGCCGGAGCAAAGCCCGCAGCCGGGCGTCCAGTTCCTCAAGTTCGAAGGGCTTGGGCAGATAATCATCCGCTCCGGCATTGAGTCCTTTTACCCGATCCGCCACCGCGCTACGCGCTGTCAGCAGCAGCACCGGCAGCGTCTGCGCACGCTTACGCAGACGCTGCACCACTTCCAGTCCGTCGATCCCAGGCATGTTGATATCCAGAACCGCCAGCGCATAGGTTTCGCTATGCAGAAGATGGTCGGCAGCCAGTCCGTCGAACACACAGTCCACGGCGAATCCGTTCTGTACCAGCGCTTTTTCCAGCCAGTGAGCCAGCTCACGGTTATCTTCCGCCAATAAGAGACGCATATCACATCCTGTAAAGTTTCTGCCGCATTGAAAGGGAAATGAAAGGTTAATGTTTTAACAATCACGCAACTGAACCGCTACATGTTGGTTCACATAATCAAAAAATAATCTTCCGAACCCTACCATCCGGTTCTCCGGCGTGAGGATAAATAATGAAAAAACAGTTCGTTCGTACCCTTGCTGCAAGCGTTTTACTGATGAGCACCTCTGTCCTGGCGCAAGAAGCGCCGTCGCGTACCGAATGTATCGCCCCGGCGAAACCGGGCGGCGGCTTTGACCTTACCTGCAAACTGATTCAGGTAAGCATGATGGAAACCGGCGCTATCGAGAAACCGATGCGCGTGACCTACATGCCAGGCGGCGTGGGCGCAGTCGCCTATAACGCGATCGTCGCGCAACGGCCCGCCGAAGCGGGGACGGTCGTGGCGTTCTCCGGCGGTTCGCTGTTGAACCTGTCGCAGGGTAAATTTGGTCGTTACGGCGTGGATGATGTGCGCTGGCTGGCGAGCGTCGGTACGGACTACGGCATGATCGCCGTGCGCGCCGACTCACCGTGGAAGTCACTGAAAGATCTGCTCACCGCGATGGAAAAAGATCCCAACAGCGTGGTGATTGGCGCCGGGGCCTCTATTGGCAGCCAGGACTGGATGAAGTCGGCGCTACTGGCGCAACAGGCTCACGTCGATCCGCACAAGATGCGCTATGTCGCCTTTGAAGGCGGCGGCGAACCAGTCACCGCACTGATGGGCAATCATGTACAGGTGGTTTCCGGCGATCTCAGTGAGATGGTGCCCTATCTGAGCGGCGATAAAATCCGCGTCCTCGCCGTCTTCTCTGAAAACCGTCTGCCCGGACAACTCGCCAATGTGCCTACCGCCAAAGAGCAGGGTTACGACCTGGTCTGGCCCATCATTCGCGGCTTTTATGTCGGCCCAAAAGTCAGTGATGACGAGTATCAATGGTGGGTGCAGGCATTTGAAAAACTCCAGCAGACCGACGCGTTCAAAAAGCAGCGCGACCTGCGTGGCCTGTTCGAATTCAATATGACGGGTCAACAGCTTGATGAGTATGTCAAAAAACAGGTGACCGGTTACCGCGAGCAGGCGAAAGCCTTTGGCCTGGCGAAATAAAGATGGAGGCTCCGATGAGCGATCGTATTTTCGCCGGTATCTGGCTGTTGCTGTGTATCGCCGGGCTGTTTATCGCCTGGCAAATTCAGAGTGAATACAGTTACGAACCGGTCGGCCCGCGTCCGTTTCCGCTGGGGATTATCGCCCTGATGGCGCTGTGCGCGCTGGCACTACTGTTACGCCATCCGGATGTTGTGGACTGGCCGCGCCGGCACGTCCTGCAAAAACTGTTAACCATGGTGATCGTCCTGTTGATGTACGCCTGGGGCTTTGAGTGGCTGGGCTTCCCTGTCGCCACCGCCATTCTGACGCTGGTGATTGGCATTCTGTTTGGCGCCACATTACCCGCCGCGGGCATTTCCGGCGCCGTTCTTGGCATCACCCTGTGGTATGCCTTCGACCGCCTGCTTGATGTCACCTTACCGCTCGGCGCCTGGCTGAGTTAACGGAGAAACGATGGATACCTGGATATATCTTTCTCAGGGTTTTGCGGTGGCGATGACGCCGGAAAACCTGGTGATCGCGCTGATCGGCTGCTTCGTCGGCACCATTGTCGGTCTGCTGCCGGGTCTGGGGCCGATCAACGGCGTGGCGATCCTGTTGCCACTGGCCTTTGCTTTGCATCTGCCAGCGGAATCGGCGCTAATCCTGCTGGCAACGGTTTACATTGGTTGCGAATACGGCGGACGCATTTCGTCGATTTTGCTCAACGTGCCCGGCGATGCGGCGGCAATTATGACCGCGCTGGACGGCTACCCGATGGCGCAACAGGGGCGCGGCGGCGTCGCGCTCTCTATTTCAGCGGTCAGTTCCTTCTTTGGCTCACTGATCGCCATCGGCGGAATCATTCTGTTCGCCCCCTTACTGGCGCAATGGTCGCTGGCGTTTGGTCCGGCAGAGTACTTCGCGCTCATGGTTTTTGCGATTGCCTGTCTTGGCAGCATGATGGCGCAAAATCCGCTGAAATCGTTTCTGGCGGCGCTGATTGGTCTGGGACTGGCGACCGTCGGCGTTGACGCCAACACCGGGGTGTATCGCTTTACCTTTGACAGCGTGCATCTTTCTGACGGCGTGCAGTTTATCGTCGTGGTGATCGGCCTGTTCTCGGTTTCTGAAATCCTGCTGATGCTGGAACATACCAGCAGCGGGCAGAAACTGGTACGCAAAACAGGGCGCATGCTGTTCAACGCCAAAGAAGGCGCGCAGTGCGTCGGCGCGACGCTGCGCTCGTCGGTGATTGGCTTCTTCGTCGGCGTGCTGCCGGGCGCGGGTGCCACCATCGCCAGCGCCATCACCTACATGACCGAGAAAAAAATCAGCGGCAACAGCGACAGCTTCGGCAAAGGCGATATTCGTGGAGTTGCCGCACCAGAAGCGGCGAATAACGCGTCGGCCTGTGGCTCGTTTATTCCGATGCTGACGCTGGGCGTGCCGGGCTCCGGCACCACGGCGGTGATGATGGGTGCCCTAACCCTGTACAACATCACGCCGGGACCGGCGATGTTTACCGAACAACCGGATATCGTCTGGGGATTGATTGCGGCTCTGCTGATTGCCAACGTGATGCTGCTGGTGATGAACATTCCGCTGATCGGCCTGTTCACCCGGATGCTGACCATCCCACTGTGGTTCCTGGTACCGGCTATCGCGGCGGTTTCCGCAGTCGGCGTGTACGCCGTACACAGTACAACCTTCGATCTGGTGCTGATGGTCGCGCTCGGCGTGCTGGGCTACGTTCTGCGCAAAATGCACTTCCCGATGTCGCCGCTGATCTTAGGCTTTGTGCTGGGCGAAATGCTCGAACAAAACCTGCGCCGTGCGCTGTCGATCAGCAACGGCAATATGGCGATTCTGTGGGAAAGTAGCGTCACCAAAGTGCTGCTGGTGATGGCGGTGGCAGTCATTGTGATCCCGCCGCTGTTACGGATCCTCCGTAAGCGCCACACCAAACCGCAGGTGGATGTCGGGTAATGCCTCGCCGGATGGCGCTTCGCTTATCCGGCCTACCCTCAACCCAGGCCGCATAAAACACGCCGCGTTGTCATCCGGCAACAGTCTCAATTCTTAACATTCCTTCCGATAACCGCCTCAATCCGTTCCTTCATATAGGGAAAGAACGGATTCGAGGTGACACGCATTAACGTATCCAGCCCCACCAGCAGCGTGGAGGTCTCTCCGCGCAGCGCAATCGTGCCAATGCTCAGCCCATAGCGATTCAACACATCCGGCTTCAACCCATACAACGAATCGGTCATTGGAAAGGGCACCGCCACATGCGACAACGAATACATCTCCTGCGGCCAGGCCTCCTGTAACGGCTGAACCTGCACATCACGCGTTCCGGCGAGGGTGTCACGCGCCACCACGGCCAGCGTTTCTGCCGTGGCATTAGTGACCACCGTTGTGCGGTAAGCTCGCGGTACGGAGGGCAGCAACGTCGCGGCGGCGGTATAAGAAGATGTCCGCAGCAGAGGGCGCAGGTTAGCCGCCTGATTGATATCAAACAGCACCAGTTCGCTGCCGTTAGGTCCCAGATAGCGATACAACGACTCCACTACAGCCTGGGTGCTGACGGTGGAATCCATTACCGACTGGAAGGTCAGCACCGGCGGCAGATCGTGAAGTCGCATAGTCTGCGCATCCTGCACAATTTGCTGCTGTAGCGCTTTGGTCAGCAGATAAGACTGCCGCGCCGCATTGACCGGAAACGAATTGTATTTGAAGGGGTTAAATTCTGGCGTGACGTTGAGCCACGCGGCTTTGGCAAACGCGGGAAACAGCGCCGGTAACCCCGCCAGCCCGGCAAAACGGGCGAATGACGTGACGCCAATCATCGGCGACAGCAACACCACCTGACGCGGACGTCGCAGCGTGGCGTCGTCCAGACTGTCCAGCGTGTATTTCAGCGCCAGCGCGCCGCCGTTAGAGTACCCCACCAGATGCAGCGGCACCTCGTTACCCGCCAGTCTCGTCGCCTCACGCACCGCCAGACGTGTCGCGGCCAGCCACGCTTCCCAGTCGACCGCCGTTAACGCGCCTGGCGCGGTACCGTGTCCGGGCAGGCGTGGCACCACGGCGATAAATCCCTGCTGCTGGTAGATCCGGGCGATATCTTTCAGGCTGTAGGGCGAGTCGGTCAGGCCGTGGAGCATCACGGCAACGCCGCGCGGTTTGCCTTGCGGCATCAACACGAATGAGCGGTTCCAGTTGGGGGTAAATTGCCCCGGAGCAACCCGACTGCCCAACCAGAAACGGTTGATCGGCGTCTGCTCATCCGGGCTCAGCGTATCGCCCACCTGTTTTTGTAGATCGGCAAACAGCGCCGCTTCCCGTACCTGATACTGCGCAAAGGTGGCGTTATCCAGCGCCGCCGCGCTCATTTCATTCCCGTGCCAGGTATGCCAGGAATGAAGATCAGGCCCACTCTCTGTCTGATACACCCGCACGCCGAGAAAAATAATCAGTACCACCAGCAGCGTCAGCACCACGTGTTTGATCAGCGCCAACAGGCCGGAACTGACCCACTTCACCCGACGGAAGAGGTTTTTAAGCAACATGTTTATCCCGAACCTCGCTCATCAGACACACCGCAACCGGCGTTAGTGTAGGCTAACCGGCGGTTTCCTCAACCTTTTCCGCCATTTTCTCCCGATACGCATGCATTTACCCCTGCATTTAATAATGTTAAATATTTGTTGTTTTTGATCACAAAAAAGAAACAAAAGGTTCATTTTGTGCACGCTTTCTAAAAATGTAGATATTTTTAATTTATGGCTACGAAATGAGCTTCGCCATGTCTCCCTGACCATCTACTGAGAGGATCGATTCTGATGAATGCACTGACTGCCGTTAAACCAAACGCTGAAGATCCAGGCCAACCTGGCAACGGATTTACGCTGAAACCGTCAGCCCAATCCCCACGTCTGCTAGAGCTGACCTTTTCCGCCCGGACGACAGAACACTTTCTTCGGCAGGTCGCGCAATGGCCGGTGCAGGCACTGGAATACAAATCGTTCCTGCGCTTCAAAGTGGGCAAGATCCTTGACGATCTGTGCGACAACCAGCTGCAGCCGCTGCTGCTGAAAACGCTGCTGGATCGCGCAAAGGGCGCGTTGCTGATCAACGCAGAAGGCATCGATAACGTGGCGCAGGCTGACGATATGGTCAAACTGGCAACCGCGGTGGCCCATCTGGTTGGACGCTCCAACTTTGATGCCATGAGCGGTCAGTATTATGCGCGCTTTGTGGTAAAAAACGTCGATAACTCAGACAGCTATCTGCGTCAGCCACACCGCGTAATGGAGTTGCATAACGACGGCACCTACGTCGAAGAGATCACCGATTACGTGCTGATGATGAAAATCGACGAGCAAAACATGACCGGCGGCAACTCGCTGCTGCTGCATCTTGACGACTGGGAACATCTTGACGAGTACTTCAGCCACCCACTGGCGCGCCGTCCGATGCGCTTCGCTGCGCCGCCCAGCAAGAACGTCAGTCATGATGTGTACCACCCGGTATTTGACGTCGACCAACAGGGCCGCCCGGTTATGCGCTACATCGACCAGTTTGTGCAGCCAAAAGATTTTGAAGAAGGTGTCTGGCTGAGCGAGCTGTCTGATGCGCTGGAAACCAGCAAAAGCATCCTGTCCGTTCCGGTTTCGGTGGGTAAATTCCTGTTGATCAACAACCTGTTCTGGCTACACGGTCGCGATCGTTTTACCTCGCACCCGGACCTGCGCCGCGAACTCATGCGTCAGCGCGGCTACTTCGCTTATTCCACCCACCACTACCAGACGCATCAGTAAGCGTGAAGGAACAAGCGGATGTATGATTTTGTGATTATTGGCGGCGGCATTATTGGCATGTCGACCGCCATGCAGTTAAGTGAGGTCTATCCGGACGCTCGCATCGCGCTGCTGGAAAAAGAGTCCGGCCCGGCCTGTCATCAGACGGGCCACAACAGCGGCGTGATCCATGCCGGGGTCTATTACACTCCCGGCAGTCTTAAAGCGCAGTTTTGTCTCGTCGGTAACCGTGCGACCAAAGCCTTTTGCGATCAAAACAGCATCCGCTACGACACCTGCGGCAAGATGTTGGTCGCCACCTCTGAACAGGAAATGGAACGGATGCGCGCCCTGTGGGATCGCACCGCCGCGAATGGCTTAGAACGCGAGTGGCTGAATGCGCAGGAATTGCGCGAGCGCGAACCAAACATCACCGGACTCGGCGGCATTTTTGTGCCGTCCAGCGGGATCGTCAGCTACCGGGAGGTCACGGCGGCGATGGCGAAAATCTTCCAGGCCAGAGGCGGCGAAATTATCTACAACGCCGACGTCAGCGCTCTGAAAGAGCACGCCTCGGGCATGGTCGTGCGTACCCGCCAGGGACAGGAATTTGAAGGGTCGACGCTAATTACCTGCTCCGGACTGATGGCCGATCGGCTGGTGAAAATGCTCGGCGTCGAGCCAGGCTTTATCATCTGCCCGTTCCGTGGCGAGTACTTCCGCCTGGCGGCGGAACACAACCATATCGTCAACCATTTGATCTACCCGATTCCCGATCCGGCGATGCCGTTTCTCGGCGTCCATCTCACCCGCATGATCGACGGCAGCGTCACGGTTGGGCCAAATGCGGTGCTGGCGTTTAAGCGCGAGGGCTATCGCAAACGCGACTTTTCGCTCAGCGATACGCTGGAGATCCTCGGTTCTTCCGGCATTCGTCGGGTTCTGCAAAACAACCTGCGCGCCGGTTTAAGCGAAATGAAAAACTCGCTGTGCAAGAGTGGCTATCTGCGACTGGTGCAAAAGTACTGCCCGAGCCTGACGCTAAACGATCTGCAACCGTGGCCTGCAGGCGTCCGCGCTCAGGCCGTTTCGCCGGACGGCAAGCTGATTGACGATTTTCTGTTTGTCACCACACCGCGATCGATCCACACCTGCAATGCCCCCTCCCCTGCGGCGACGTCAGCGCTGCCTATCGGCGCACACATCGTCAGCCAGGTACAAACGCTGCTGGCAAACCAGAGCAACCCCGGACGCACGCTGCGTGCGGCACGTAGCGTGGACACCTTACACGCCGCTTTCACCCGTTAACCTTTTTTCAGACAGGAAGCCATCATGCAACTAAACGATCCGACGTTGTTCCGTCAGCAGGCCTTGATCGACGGCCAGTGGCGCGATGCCGATAGCGGCGAAGTCATTGCGGTGACCAACCCGGCCAACGGCAAGACGCTGGGCAGCGTGCCGAAAATGGGCAGCGCGGAAACCCGCGATGCCATTGAGGCCGCTAACCGCGCGCTGCCCGCCTGGCGCGACCTCACCGCCAAAGAGCGGGCGAATATTCTGCGTCGCTGGTTCAATCTGATGCTGGAGCATCAGGACGATCTCGCCCGCCTGATGACCCTGGAACAGGGCAAGCCGCTGGCAGAAGCCAAAGGGGAAATCAGCTATGCCGCCTCCTTTATTGAGTGGTTTGCCGAAGAGGGCAAACGCATTTATGGCGACACCATTCCCGGACACCAGGCCGACAAACGCCTGATCGTCATTAAGCAACCGATTGGCGTTACTGCCGCCATTACGCCGTGGAACTTCCCGTCAGCGATGATCACCCGCAAAGCCGGTCCGGCACTGGCGGCTGGCTGCACGATGGTGCTTAAACCCGCCAGCCAGACGCCGTTCTCCGCGCTGGCGCTGGCGGAACTGGCAAACCGCGCCGGGATCCCGCCGGGCGTATTCAGTGTTGTCACCGGTTCGGCGGGCGCGGTCGGTAACGAACTGACCCACAATCCGCTGGTGCGCAAACTGTCGTTCACCGGTTCGACGGAGATTGGTCGTCAGTTGATGGAACAGTGCGCCAAAGACATCAAAAAAGTCTCTCTGGAGTTGGGCGGTAATGCGCCGTTTATCGTCTTTGACGATGCCTGCCTCGATAAAGCGGTTGAAGGCGCGCTGGCGTCCAAGTTCCGCAACGCCGGACAGACCTGCGTCTGCGCCAACCGTCTGTATGTGCAGGACGGCGTTTATGAGCGCTTTGCGGAGAAGCTGCAACAGGCGGTGGAAAAACTGCATCTCGGTGACGGTCTGGCACCCGACGTCACTACCGGCCCACTGATTGATGAGAAAGCGGTCGCCAAAGTGCAGGAGCATATTGCCGATGCGCTGGAAAAAGGGGCGCGCATCATCACCGGCGGAAAACCGCACGCGCTGGGCGGTAATTTCTTCCAGCCCACCATTCTGGTGGACGTGCCAGACAACGCAAAGGTCGCCAAAGAAGAGACCTTCGGTCCATTGGCTCCGCTGTTCCGCTTTAGTGATGAAGCCGACGTTATCAGACAGGCCAACGACACCGAGTTTGGTCTGGCGGCCTATTTCTACGCCCGCGATTTGAGCCGCGTCTTTCGCGTTGGCGAGGCGCTGGAGTACGGCATCGTCGGCATTAATACCGGCATTATCTCGAACGAAGTCGCGCCGTTTGGCGGAATCAAAGCCTCCGGTCTTGGCCGTGAAGGTTCCAAATACGGCATCGAAGATTACTTAGAAATCAAATACCTGTGCATTGGCCTTTCATAATAAATCAACTGGAGAACACCTGATGAGCACCAATAACGAATTAATGCAGCGTCGCGCTCATGCCGTCCCGCGTGGCGTAGGACAAATTCATCCGATCTTTGCCGCGCGCGCGGAAAACTGCCGGGTCTGGGACGTGGAAGGCCGTGAATTCCTGGATTTTGCTGGCGGCATCGCGGTGCTGAACACCGGACACCTGCACCCGCAGATCGTCTCGGCAGTCGAAGCGCAACTGAAAAAACTGTCCCACACCTGCTTCCAGGTGTTGGCCTATGAGCCGTATCTGCAACTGTGCGAAATCATGAACCAGAAAGTGCCGGGCGACTTCGCCAAGAAGACCCTGCTGGTCACCACCGGTTCCGAAGCGGTAGAAAACGCGGTGAAGATCGCCCGCGCGGCAACGAAACGGACGGGGACGATCGCCTTTAGCGGTGCATACCACGGTCGCACTCACTACACCCTGTCGCTGACCGGGAAAGTGAACCCGTACTCCGCCGGAATGGGGCTGATGCCGGGTCACGTCTATCGCGCGCTCTATCCGTGCGCCTTGCACGGCATTAGCGAAGATGACGCCATCGCCAGCATTCACCGCATCTTTAAAAATGATGCCGCGCCGGAAGATATCGCCGCCATCGTGATTGAACCAGTACAGGGCGAAGGCGGTTTTTACGCCGCCTCTCCGGCCTTTATGCAGCGCCTGCGCGCGATTTGCGACGAGCACGGAATCATGCTGATTGCCGATGAAGTACAGAGCGGTGCGGGGCGTACCGGTACGCTGTTTGCGATGGAGCAGATGGGCGTGGCACCGGACATCACTACCTTCGCCAAATCCATTGCCGGGGGCTTCCCGCTGGCGGGCGTCACCGGACGCGCCGACGTCATGGACGCCATCCCGCCGGGTGGACTGGGCGGCACCTATGCCGGTAACCCGATTGCCTGCGCCGCCGCGCTGGCGGTCCTGAACATTTTCGAGCAGGAAAATCTGCTGCAAAAAGCCAACGAACTCGGCAAAACCCTGCGCAACGGTCTGCTGGCGATTGCCGAAACGCATCGTGAAATCGGCGATGTCCGTGGGCTGGGGGCGATGATCGCCATCGAACTGTTTGAAGACGGCGACCACAACAAGCCGGATGCAAAACTGACGGCAGAGATCGTCGCGCGCGCCCGCGATAAAGGTCTGATCCTGCTCTCCTGTGGGCCGTACTACAACGTGCTGCGCATCCTCGTTCCGCTCACCATTGAAGAGGCGCAAATCCGCCAGGGGCTGGACATTATCGCCCAGTGTTTTGATGAGGCGAAACACGGTTAACACGCCTGTAGCGCTGCCGGACAAGATGCCTCGGCGTCTTGTCCGGCCTGGAAAACCTCTCCTCTGAAGGCCGGATAAGGCGGAGCCGCCATCCGGCAAACGGTTCAATAACAATAAAGAGGTCATAAGATGGGGCAACTGTCGCAATCACATGATTTAGGGGGCGGGCTGAAATCACGCCACGTCACCATGCTGTCTATTGCCGGGGTTATCGGCGCAAGTCTGTTTGTGGGTTCCAGTGTGGCGATAGCCCAGGCCGGGCCCGCGGTCCTGCTGGCCTATCTGTTCGCCGGGTTACTGGTGGTGATGATTATGCGGATGCTGGCCGAAATGGCCGTCGCCACGCCGGACACCGGTTCCTTTTCCACGTACGCCGATAAAGCCATCGGACGCTGGGCAGGCTACACCATCGGCTGGTTGTACTGGTGGTTCTGGGTGCTGGTGATCCCGCTTGAAGCGAATATCGCCGCCATCATCCTCAATTCCTGGGTCCCCGGCATCCCGATCTGGCTGTTCTCGCTGGTCATCACGCTGGCGTTGACCGGCAGTAATTTGCTGAGCGTCAAAAACTACGGTGAATTTGAGTTCTGGCTGGCGCTGTGCAAAGTGATTGCCATCCTCGCCTTTATCGCGCTGGGTGCCGCGGCGATCAGCGGTTTTTACCCTTACGCTGAAGTCAGCGGTATTTCGCGCTTGTGGGATCACGGCGGCTTTATGCCGAACGGCTTTGGCGCGGTGCTAAGCGCCATGCTGATCACCATGTTCTCCTTTATGGGCGCTGAGATTGTTACCATCGCCGCTGCCGAATCCGACACGCCGGATAAGCACATCGTCCGCGCCACTAACTCGGTCATCTGGCGTATTTCGATCTTTTATCTGTGTTCGATCTTTGTCGTCGTCTCCCTGATTCCGTGGAACATGCCGGGTCTGAAAGAGGTAGGTTCCTATCAGTCGGTGCTGGAACTGCTGCATATTCCGCATGCCAAACTGATCATGGACTGTGTGATCCTGCTGTCGGTAACCAGTTGCCTGAACTCTGCGCTGTATACCGCGTCGCGAATGCTCTACTCCCTGAGCCGCCGTGGCGACGCGCCAGCCATGATGGGTAAAATCAATCGCAGCAAAACCCCCTGGGTGGCGGTGTTACTCTCGACAGGCGCGGCGTTTTTAACCGTAGTCGTGAACTATTATGCCCCGGCAAAAGTGTTTAAGTTCCTGATTGACAGCTCCGGCGCTATCGCCCTGCTGGTGTATCTGGTTATCGCCGTTTCTCAGCTGAGGATGCGCAAAATCCTGCTGGCGGAAGGCGGCGAGATCAAACTGAAAATGTGGCTCTATCCATGGCTGACCTGGCTGGTGATTGGCTTTATCATCTTTGTGCTGGTTGTGATGCTCTTCCGCCCGGCGCAACAGCTGGAAGTGATTTCCACAGGGTTGCTGGGGCTGGGGATTATTTGCACCGTGCCGATTATGTCGCGCTGGAAAAAACTGGTATTGTGGCAAAAGACACCGCTGCAAAATACCCGTTAAATGATTTCCCGGCGCAGGCCGGGAACACGATTCAGGAGTAAGACCATGACCGCCATTTCCCATCCGACGGCCATAGATGGATACCGCTGGCTGAAGAACGATATTATCCGTGGTGTTTATCAACCTGATGAAAAACTGCGCATGAGTTTATTAACTTCACGCTATTCTCTTGGCGTTGGGCCGCTCAGGGAGGCGCTTTCTCATCTGGTGGCGGAACGGCTGGTCACGGTGGTGAATCAAAAAGGGTATCGGGTGGCGTCCATGTCAGAGCAGGAACTGCTCGATATTTTCGACGCCCGGGCCAATATGGAAGCCATGCTGGTAAGTCTGGCGATTGAACGCGGCGGTGACGAATGGGAAGCTGAGATCCTCGCCCGCGCCCACATGCTCAGCAAGCTAGAGGCCAGCGACGCCAGCGAACACCTGCTGGATGAGTGGGATTTACGCCATCAGGCATACCATACCGCTATTGTTGCCGGATGCGGTTCGCAGTATCTGCTGCAAATGCGTGAACGGTTGTTTGATCTCGCGGCGCGCTATCGGTTTATCTGGCTGCGAAAAACGGTCTTGTCGGTTGAAATGCTGGAGGATAAACACATTCAGCATCAGACGCTAACGGAGGCAATTCTGGCGCGCGATGCGACGCGCGCCAGTGAACTCATGCGCCAACATTTACTGACGCCGATACCTATTATCCAGCAGGCCATGACCGGTAAACTACTGGCGCAAAAATCCTGACGGCGCTTATTCTTCCGGAATACGCAGCACCTGGCCGGGATATATTTTATCCGGGCTTTTAAGCATCGGCTTATTCGCCTCAAAAATTTTGTTATACAGGTTGGCATTGCCGTAAACCTGTTTCGAAATAGCGCTCAGGGTATCGCCGGATTTCACCGTGTAGAACTGACTCTCGGCGGCAGGCGCGTCGGTTTTAACCTGATCCTCCACGCTGGCAATCCCGGAAATATTCCCGACCGCAATCAGGATTTTTTCTTTCGCTTCCTGACTTAATCCGTCACCCGTCACCGTCGCCTTGCCATCAGCAATTTGTACATTCACCTTGTCAGCGTCCGGAATACCGGTTTTATGCAGATGGTCCTGCACCTTTTTTGCTAAATCGTCTTTATCGTGATTACCGGTTACTGCATCCCACAGTTTTTCCCCGGCGTCTTTTACAAAGTTGAAAAGTCCCATATCCACCTCGATCGTTGACAATAAACACTCAGGAAGTGTAGCAGAAAGTTTCGCTTAAAATTCTGACGGCGCGGCGACCGGTGTGGCCCGATAACGTCACGCTATCGGGCGGTATCATGGCGGTTAAGAAAGAGATGAAGGACGGGTTTGCACCCAGAACGCGTGAATCAAACCCGGAATATAGCCCAGTAACGTCAGAACTATATTAAGAATGAACGCCCAGCCGAATCCTTTACCCAACAGGACCCCCAGCGGCGGCAGAATGATCGTAAATACAATTCTCCAGAAACCCATATACACTCCAAAAAAAAAATTACTCATTGTTTAAAAAGGGATTTTATCCCTAAGCGTAGCGAGCTTAGCGGAGATCGCCAGTTATCACTCTCGCTTTTACCCTCTTTTACGATTTTTACACTGGCAGTCGCTTCATTTTTATTTTAGACTTTACTTAATTTAGAAAACACTAAAATAAAGATGAGCGAACTCGAACAACTCCAGGCCAGCGCGGAACAGGCGGCGGCCCTGCTGAAAGCGATGAGCAACCCTAAGCGACTGCTGATCCTGTGTATGCTTTGCGGCTCACCGGGCACCAGCGCGGGCGATCTGGCACGCGCCACCGGGTTAAGTCCCTCGGCCACTTCACAGCATCTGGCAAAAATGCGCGAAGAAGGGCTGATTGGCAGCCAGCGCGATGCTCAGCGCATCCTCTATTTCATTAAAAATGCAGCGGTGAATTCACTCATTGCCACATTGAAAAACGTCTATTGTCCATAAGGAGTGAACATGACCATCGGGACGATTTCCCCGCGCGACGCAAAGGCCCGTATTGAGCAAGGCGCCAGACTGATTGATATTCGCGATGCCGACGAATATCTGCGTGAACATATTCCGCAGGCCCATCTCGCACCGCTGAGTACGCTCGAACAGGGGGGCTTTCCTGCCAGGCTGCGAGGTGAATGCGTCATTTTCCATTGTCAGTCCGGAAAACGAACGCAAAACAATGCGGCTACCTTGCAGGCTCTTGCCGCACCGGCTGAAGCCTTGTTGCTGGAAGGGGGCATTGACGGCTGGAAAGCGGCGGGTTTCCCCACGGCAGAAGATAAATCACAGCCGCTTCCGCTGATGCGTCAGGTACAAATTGCCGCAGGCGGGCTGGCCTTACTGGGCGTAGTGTTGGGATATAGCGTCAACAGCGGCTTTTTCCTGCTCAGCGGTTTTGTAGGCGCGGGGTTGCTGTTCGCCGGACTGACTGGTTTTTGCGGCATGGCGCGATTGCTCGACAAAATGCCGTGGAATCGCCGTCCTCAATAATCACGGGAAATAAGCGGTGAGGAACACCTCACCGCTTACAGAATTAGATCAGAAAATCGTCCAGCGATTTACCTGCCGCCAGTGCCTGGGCAATCGGTTTTGGCGTACGCCCCTGACCGGTCCAGGTTTTACTTTCCCCGTTAAGATCGGTATAGCGATATTTCGCCGGACGCGGCTGGCGTTTTTTACCCACTCGCATGGCCGCGGCGTCATTGCTGAATAACTCTTCCGGGCTAATTCCGTCGGCCTTCATCATTTCCAGCAAAGTATTAATTTTCTGCTGCTGTTCAGCGCGCTGACGCTGTAACTGTTCTTCTTCTTCACGTCTTTCTTTAGTGACGACCCTGAATTTCTCCAGCATTTCTTCAAGAACGTCAATGGAGAATTCGCGAGCCATGGCGCGTAATTTACGAATATTATTTAAGTTCTGTAACATCAAATTCATAATAATTAAAATCCTTTAACGCAAAAACAAATTATTACACTGCGCAGTCTATTATATTGTTAGAACATTTTCCAGCCCCTGGAATATAACAGAGGAAATACCACCTCCCGTTAATATACGCTAAATAATATTCCGGCTCATTTTCTCATTCTCTGACGAATAACCTCCATATCGGCTCATCGAACATAGAATGCGGTTTTTGCCTTACAGGGAAATCCCTCAATCAGAACACCAACATAACATCTTGATTTTTAATGATTTAAAATACACAAACAACAAAAACTCTATCCGGTACAAAAATCAGGCGGTTACAGAGTATTTTATCGACAAAAAGCGTCAAAATAAAAATATTTCGCTAGTTGATAGTTACAATGCAGCAATATACTCTAGCATTAAGCAAAAACACCACAACAAAACACTAACACTAACTTATTTAACGGCAATTTTACCCCTTATTTACAAGGAGCATTAGCATGTTCTCACCACAGTCACGCTTGCGTCATGCTGTAGCAGACACGTTTGCGATGGTTGTTTATTGTTCTGTCGTGAACATGTTGATCGAGATCTTCCTCTCCGGAATGACCTTTGAGCAATCACTTTCGTCCCGACTGGTCGCCATTCCGGTCAACATTCTGATCGCCTGGCCCTATGGAATGTATCGTGATCTCTTTATGAAGGCGTCGCGTAAAGTGGGTTCTGCGGGGTGGCTGAAAAACCTGGCGGATGTACTGGCTTATGTCACCTTCCAGTCCCCGGTTTATGTCGCTATTCTGCTGACGGTGGGCGCTGACTGGCATCAAATTACCGCCGCAGTCAGTTCTAATATCGTAATATCGATGATGATGGGGGCGGTATATGGCTATTTCCTCGATTATTGCCGCCGCCTGTTTAAGGTGAGTCGCTACCAACAGGTTAAAGCCTGAAACGACTTTGCGACTGGCTGTGCCAGTCGCTTAATTAACTCGCCTCGCCAAACAGTCCATTCAAATAACGCTCAAGCGCAATACGCGAACTAAAGCCGTGAGGAATGCCGTAGTGTTCGTGGGTGTCCCCGGCTAAATAAAGCGGAAAATGCTGATAATGGTCGCAGGTTTTAATTTCAGATGCCGGTTCAGCCAGCGAAGAACTGCGCTCTTTTAATGTCGGATGAATCACCAGCGCAGTGCGTCCCATACGCGCTTCGCGATTAACATAGACATAATTCTCGCCACGTCGATAACCGTACGTTTTCTGTGTTACCACATCAACGGTAAACCCCACTTTTTCAAGTACGCGCGCCACCTCGTCAGGTCGTAAATACATATTTTTTCCTCGTTATCTTTTACTGCGGGCTTACCTTACCTGATTCAGCATTGGCAACGCTTTCAGAAAAGTCCATAAACGCGCAATAACGCCGTGAGGCGTCTCAGAAGTTAAAAATATCGACTAAACTGAAAGTCACATCGAAATCACTGGAGGATCATATGTTTAACCGACCGAACCGAAACGACGTAGATGATGGCGTGCAGGATATTCATAATGACGTCAATCAATTAGCCGATAGTCTGGAAGCCGTACTGAAGTCATTGGGTAGCGATGCGAAGGATGAAGCAGATACCGCACGGCGTAAAGCACAGGCGCTACTGAAAGAGACGCGTGCGAAAATGCATGGCCGGACGCGCGTGCAGCAAGCCGCCCGTGACGCCGTAGGCTGCGCTGATACGTTTGTGCGTGATAAACCCTGGTGTAGCATCGGTACGGCGGCGGCGGTGGGGATCTTTGTCGGTGCGTTGCTGAGTCTTCGTCGCTAAGGATGAGGCCGGTGCCGGATAGCGTTTACGTATATCCGGCCTGGCATAAACTCGACTAAAGCGCTGACTGAATGGCCTGTCGCAACCGCTTTGCCACCTGTCTTGCGATTTCAGGCGAAGCGATGTTAGTGAACGACAGCAAAATCCCTCCCATCCCCGATGTATTCAACCGCCAGAGACTCAGGGCCTGGACCGCCAGGCCCGCCTCATTGGCTTTGCGTACCGGCGCGATATCGTCACCGTCAACAGTAATCACCAGCTGTATCCCGCCCTGTTGGGGCACAACGTGAAATCCCTGTTCGCCGAGCGCCCTTTCCGTCCATTGCCTTCGCTGCGCATAGTGCTGACGCATTTTTTTCAGATGCCGCCAGAAATGCCCATCACGGATAAAATCCGCCAGCGTTTGCTGCCAGAGCAGCGGCACGCTACAGGCCATCCGTACCGCCTGCTGACGAAAACGACTCACCTGGTTTACTGGCACCACCAGCCATGCACAGCGCAAGGCGGGAAACAGCGATTTGCTGAACGTACCGGCGTAAATTACCCGCTGTGGCGCATCCAGACTTTTCAGCGGCGGCAGCGGTTTACCGTGATAACGAAACTCGCTGTCGTAATCATCTTCAATAATCCACGCCTGGGTATGTGATGCCCACTCCAGCAGTTGATGACGCCGGGCTAGCGACAGCGCGACGCCAAGCGGGCTTTGATGGGCCGGAGTGAGTAGTGCAAAACGCGCATCCGGATAATCGCGGATCCCGGTCGCCACATTCAACCCGTCGTCATCGATCGGAACCGGCAGCAGCGCGACATTTTCCTGCTCAATCACCGGACGGATCATCGGAAAGCCGGGATCTTCAATCCACATGCCATCGCCCGGCTTGGCCAGCGCGCGCAGGATGAGGGTCATCGACGCCGCATAGCCTGAGGTGATAAAAATCTGCTCGGGCAGACAGTCAATACTGCGCGACACGCGCAGATAGTCCACGATTGCCTGGCGTAACACGGCTTCACCGCAGACGTCGCCGAGAGCCAGATCAAAACGCGTCTGCGTGCGCAGTCGTCGCCCCATCACCCGCGCCCAGATGTCTCGCGGGAAGAGATCCAGTGCAGGAAGCCCCATCTGAAAGGGCTGAGGAACGGTACTTTCTCCGGCAAAGACCACCGGTTCGCTGTACGTCTGTTCCGGATGCAACTGTGCGCTGACAAACGTTCCCGCCTGCCCTCGCCGCTCCAGCCAGCCCTGTGCCACCAGCTCCGCATAAGCGTTTTCCACCGTCGAGCGCGAAATACCCAGCTCCTGTGACCAGGTACGACTGGACGGTAGTCTGGCTCCGGGCTGGAGTTCCCCACGTTCAATGACCGTTTTTAACTGACGGGCAATTTGCTGATAGCGCGGCATATGGTCTGCTTTTTTCGTAAAAATATGGCTCTCTTTTGCAGTCCATTATAGTGCTACATTGCCTGCCATCAACATGAGGAGAAGCACCATGACGACGTTACGCCAGCCCTACTATGAACTCAGCCCTGAAGTCTATAACGCCCTGGTACAAGCGAAAACGGCACTGGAAAACAGCGCGCTGGATACCACGCTGATGGAATTGATTTACCTGCGTATTTCGCAGATCAACGGCTGCGCATTTTGCCTGGAAATGCACAGCAAGGCGCTGCGTAAATCGGGTGTCACGCAAAGTAAACTGGACGCGCTGGCCGGCTGGCGAGTGAGTCATCATTTCAGCGCGCAGGAGCAAGCGGCGCTGGCATGGGCTGAATCGGTGACCGATATCGCCAGAACCCATGCTGAAGATGACGTTTATCTGCCGCTGCTTACGCATTTTAGCGCTCGCGAAATCAGCGACCTGACCTTTGCGATCGGCCTGATGAACTGCTTCAACCGCCTGGCCGTTAGCATGCGGATGTAATCCGGCGATTTTTCAGCACAAACTCCCGCTCCCCGCCAGGCTCATCGGTGGGGAGTAATCAATCGATAATTCCCATATCTTGTATGGTTGAAACTTATTTCAACTACATCTAGTATTCCCTCTATCAGTACACACCCAAACCGACGCGTCTTATCGCGCCGTTCTTTCATTTTAAATGGAAATACGAATCATGCGCATTACTATTTACACTCGAAATGACTGTGTTCAGTGCCACGCCACTAAACGGGCGATGGAAAGCCGTGGATTTGAATTTGAGATGGTGAACGTCGATCTGGTGCCCGACGCGGCCGAGACCCTGCGTGCGCAAGGTTTTCGCCAGTTGCCGGTGGTCATTGCCGGCGAAACCCGTTGGTCAGGATTTCGTCCGGATATGATCAACCGTCTGCATCCAGAGCCTCGGGTAGCCAGCGCATGAACCCGCTCGTCTACTTCTCCAGCAGCTCCGAAAATACGCACCGTTTTATGCAGCGTCTGGGGCTGCCCGCCATTCGCATTCCGCTGAATGAACGCGAACGGATCCGGGTAGACGATCCCTACATTCTGGTGGTGCCTTCCTACGGTGGAGGCGGCACGGCCGGCGCAGTACCACGACAGGTGATCCGCTTTTTAAATGATGCTCACAACCGGGCGTTAATTCGCGGTGTCATTGCCTCTGGCAATCGTAACTTCGGCGAGGCGTATGGTCGCGCAGGGGAAGTGATTGCCCAGAAATGCGCCGTACCCTGGCTCTATCGTTTTGAACTGATGGGAACCCCCGCCGACATCGACAACGTTCGAAAAGGAGTAAGCGAATTTTGGCAACGACAACCGCAGAACGCGTAACGCAGGAATCGCTGGATTACCATGCACTGAACGCCATGCTGAATCTGTACGATAAAGCAGGCCGTATTCAGTTCGATAAGGACCGGCAGGCGGTCGACGCCTTTTTTGCCGCCCATGTTGGCCCCCACTCTGTCACGTTTAGCAGTCAGGAGGAACGTCTGCAAACGCTGGTGCGCGAAGGGTATTACGACGAAAGCGTTCTGGCACGCTACGATCGCGCTTTCGTGGTATCGCTGTTTGCCCGCGCCCACGCCAGCGGTTTTCGTTTCCAGACCTTCCTCGGCGCCTGGAAGTTTTACACCAGCTACACGCTGAAAACCTTTGATGGCAAACGCTACCTGGAAGATTTTGAAGACCGTGTGGTGATGGTTGCGCTCACACTTGCGCAGGGGGATGAAGCGCTGGCGTCACAACTCACCGATGAGATGCTCTCTGGGCGTTTCCAGCCCGCCACGCCTACCTTCTTAAACTCCGGTAAACAGCAGCGCGGCGAACTGGTCTCCTGCTTCCTGCTGCGGATTGAAGATAACATGGAGTCGATCGGTCGGGCGGTGAACTCCGCGCTTCAGCTCTCCAAACGCGGCGGCGGCGTGGCGTTTTTACTCTCTAACCTGCGCGAAGCCGGTGCGCCCATCAAGCGCATCGAAAACCAGTCCTCCGGGGTGATCCCGGTGATGAAGATGCTGGAAGACGCCTTTTCCTATGCCAACCAGCTAGGCGCACGTCAGGGGGCGGGGGCGGTCTATCTGCATGCGCATCATCCGGATATTCTGCGTTTCCTCGATACTAAACGCGAAAACGCCGACGAAAAGATCCGCATTAAAACGCTCTCACTAGGGGTAGTGATCCCGGACGTCACTTTCCGCCTGGCCAAACAGAATGCGCAGATGGCGCTGTTTTCACCGTATGACGTCGAGCGTCTTTACGGTAAGCCCTTCGGCGATATCGCCATAAGCGAACGATACGACGAACTGGTCGCCGACGAGCGAGTGCGCAAAAAATACATTAACGCCCGCGACTTTTTCCAGACACTGGCAGAAATTCAGTTTGAATCCGGCTATCCCTACATTATGTATGAGGATACGGTGAATCGCGCCAACCCGATTGCGGGTCGCATTAATATGAGCAACCTGTGCTCGGAAATTTTGCAGGTCAACAGCGCCTCTACCTACGAGGAGAATCTTGACTACGCCCAGACCGGGCATGACATCTCCTGCAACCTCGGCTCGCTGAATATTGCCCACACCATGGATTCTCCGGACATTGGCCGGACGGTCGAAACAGCGATTCGCGGGCTGACGGCGGTGTCAGATATGAGCCATATCCACAGCGTCCCGTCGATTGCTGCCGGTAATGCCGCCTCCCACGCCATCGGACTGGGACAGATGAACCTGCACGGCTATCTGGCGCGCGAAGGCATCGCCTATGGTTCGCCAGAAGGACTGGATTTCACCAATCTCTACTTTTACACCATCACCTGGCATGCACTGCATACGTCGATGCTGCTGGCACGCGAACGTGGACAGACCTTTGCCGGATTCGCACAGTCGCGCTACGCCAGCGGCGAGTTCTTCACGCAGTATCTGGAGCAGAACTGGACGCCGAAAACCGAGAAAGTCCGGGCGCTGTTTGCCCGTAGCGGCATCACGCTGCCGACGCGTGAAATGTGGCGGTATCTGCGCGATGAAGTAATGCGCTATGGCATCTACAACCAGAATTTACAGGCGGTGCCACCGACCGGTTCGATCTCCTACATCAATCATGCGACGTCGAGCATTCATCCGATTGTCTCGAAAGTGGAGATTCGCAAAGAGGGCAAAACCGGGCGCGTCTACTATCCGGCCCCGTTCATGACCAATGAGAATCTGGATATGTATCAGGACGCGTATGAAATCGGCGCACAGAAAATCATTGATACCTACGCCGAAGCCACTAAACACGTCGATCAGGGCCTGTCGCTGACGCTGTTTTTCCCTGATACCGCCACCACCCGCGATATCAACAAAGCGCAGATCTACGCCTGGCGAAAAGGCATTAAGTCGTTATATTACATTCGCTTGCGACAGCTGGCGCTGGAAGGTACAGAAATTGAAGGCTGCGTTTCGTGCGCATTGTAAGGAGACCGGTATGACATTATCACGCGTGAGCGCCATCAACTGGAATAAGATTCAGGACGACAAAGATCTCGAAGTGTGGAACCGCCTGACCAGCAACTTCTGGTTGCCGGAGAAAGTACCGTTGTCTAACGATCTTCCAGCGTGGCAAAACCTGAGCGCCGCCGAGCAGCAGATGACCATCCGCGTCTTTACCGGCCTGACGCTGCTCGACACCATCCAGAATATCGCCGGGGCCCCGTCGCTGATGGCAGATTCCCTGACACCGCATGAGGAGGCGGTGCTGTCGAACATCAGTTTTATGGAAGCGGTGCACGCCCGCTCCTACAGTTCCATCTTCTCTACGCTGTGCCAGACGAAAGATGTCGATGCCGCTTATGCCTGGAGCGAAGAAAATGCGCCGTTACAACAAAAGGCGCAGATTATCCTCGCGCATTACGCCAGCGACGACCCGTTAAAGAAGAAGATTGCCAGTGTGTTTCTGGAATCCTTCCTGTTCTATTCCGGCTTCTGGTTGCCGATGTATTTCTCCAGCCGCGGTAAGCTCACCAACACCGCCGATCTGATCCGGCTAATCATTCGTGACGAAGCGGTTCATGGCTATTACATCGGCTATAAATACCAGAAAGGACTGGAAAAACGCTCTCAATCCGAGCGTGACGAGCTGAAGGATTTTGCCCTCGAGCTGCTGATGGAACTGTACGATAACGAAGTCCGTTATACCGAAGAACTGTATGCCGACACCGCCTGGGCAGAGGATGTCAATGCGTTCCTTTGCTACAACGCCAACAAGGCGTTGATGAACCTGGGCTATGAGGCGCTGTTCCCGGCGGAAATGGCGGAGGTGAACCCGGCGATACTTGCTGCGCTTTCGCCTAACGCCGACGAAAACCACGACTTTTTCTCTGGCTCAGGATCGTCATACGTAATGGGTAAAGCCGTCGAAACAGAAGACGAAGACTGGAATTTTTAACACAAATTAATATAGGGAATATCATTACAATATTTACGTTAATATTTTAAGCAGATCACGTTTTACTCACCAAACTATTTCAGGGTGTTCTACACTCAATAGCTGTTGTCATATTCGCCTGAATTTTCGAAATTCAGGCGCCTTTCCAGTGGTCCTTACAAAAAATATTCACCGGCCGTGGTTTGCTCTCAGCCCTTATATCATGGGAAGTCCCGGCAATTTTCCTTCCTCTCTATTTCCCCTCATATCGCATTCAGGGTTGTCTCAGATTCTCAGTATGTTAGGGTAGAAAAAGGTGACTATTTCTATCAGGTATCATATCGACATAAATAAATAACAGGAATCTTTCTATTGCATGGCAATTAAATTAGAAGTGAAAAATCTATATAAAGTATTTGGAGAGCATCCACAGCGCGCCTTCAAATATATTGAAAAAGGACTTTCGAAAGAACAAATTCTGGAAAAAACAGGGCTATCGCTTGGCGTTAAAGACGCCAGTCTGGCCATTGAAGAAGGCGAGATATTTGTCATCATGGGATTATCCGGTTCGGGTAAATCCACAATGGTACGCCTTCTCAATCGCCTGATTGAACCCACCCGCGGACAGGTACTGATCGACGGCGTCGATATCGCCAAAATATCGGATGCCGAACTCCGCGAGGTGCGCAGAAAAAAGATTGCGATGGTCTTCCAGTCATTTGCGCTGATGCCGCACATGACCGTTCTGGACAATACCGCATTCGGCATGGA
This sequence comes from Citrobacter sp. RHB20-C16, assembly GCF_013890155.1. Taxonomy (NCBI): domain Bacteria; kingdom Pseudomonadati; phylum Pseudomonadota; class Gammaproteobacteria; order Enterobacterales; family Enterobacteriaceae; genus Citrobacter; species Citrobacter sp. RHB20-C16. The sequence continues at coordinate 3,723,673 of NZ_CP057630.1, forward strand.
ATTAGCCGGTGTAAGTGCTGAGGAACGTCGCGAAAAAGCGCTGGATGCCCTGCGCCAGGTGGGACTTGAAAATTATGCGCACGGCTACCCGGATGAACTTTCCGGCGGCATGCGTCAGCGTGTCGGTCTCGCCAGAGCATTAGCCATTAACCCTGACATCTTATTAATGGATGAAGCCTTCTCTGCGCTCGATCCCTTAATTCGTACCGAGATGCAGGATGAACTGGTGAAACTGCAGGCGAAACATCAGCGCACCGTCGTCTTTATTTCCCACGACCTTGATGAAGCGATGCGTATTGGCGACCGAATTGCCATTATGCAAAATGGCGAAGTAGTTCAGGTCGGTACACCGGATGAAATTCTGAATAATCCGGCGAACGATTATGTGCGTACCTTCTTCCGTGGCGTCGATATTAGCCAGGTCTTTAGCGCGAAAGATATTGCCCGCCGTAGCCCGGTGGGACTGATTCGTAAAACGCCGGGCTTTGGCCCCCGTTCAGCCCTGAAATTATTACAGGACGAAGATCGGGAATACGGTTACGTCATCGAACGCGGCAATAAGTTTGTTGGCGTGGTCTCCATCGACTCATTAAAAGCGGCATTAGGTCAGGCTCAGGGCATTGAAGGGGCGTTAATCGACGAGCCGCTGGCCGTAGATGCACAAACCCCACTTAGCGAGCTGCTTTCTCATGTCGGGCAAGCGCCGTGCGCGGTGCCGGTTGTCGATGAGGAACAACAGTATGTAGGCATTATTTCAAAACGCATGCTGCTACAGGCTTTAGATCGCGAGGGGACAAACAATGGCTGATCAATCTAATCCGTGGGATACCGCACCAGCGGCTGAGAGCGCCGCACCATCCGCTGACGCCTGGAGCACGCCGTCCGGGACGCCTGCCGATAGCGGCAGCGCAGACTGGCTGACCAGCGCACCTGCGCCAGCACCTGAACATTTCAACATTATGGATCCGTTCCATAAGACGCTGATCCCGCTCGACAGTTGGGTCACTGAAGGGATCGACTGGGTGGTTACCCATTTTCGTCCCGTCTTCCAGGGCATTCGTGTGCCGGTGGATTACATCCTTAACGGTTTTCAGCAATTGCTGCTGGGAATGCCGGCTCCGGTAGCGATCGTCGTTTTCGCCCTGATCGCCTGGCAGATTTCCGGCGTCGGGATGGGCGTTGCAACACTTGTTTCCCTGATTGCCATCGGCGCGATCGGCGCCTGGTCGCAGGCGATGATTACGCTGGCGCTGGTGCTGACCGCCCTGCTGTTCTGCGTGGTAATCGGCCTGCCGATGGGGATCTGGCTGGCGCGCAGCCCACGGGCGGCGAAGATCGTTCGTCCACTGCTCGACGCCATGCAGACAACGCCGGCGTTCGTCTACCTGGTGCCAATTGTGATGCTGTTCGGTATCGGGAACGTGCCGGGGGTGGTCGTGACGATCATCTTTGCGTTGCCGCCGATTGTGCGTCTGACGATCCTTGGGATTAACCAGGTTCCGGCTGATTTGATCGAAGCGTCACGTTCATTTGGAGCCAGTCCGCGTCAGATGCTGTTCAAAGTTCAGTTACCGCTGGCGATGCCCACCATTATGGCAGGGGTCAACCAGACGCTCATGCTTGCGCTCTCGATGGTCGTGATCGCCTCCATGATTGCCGTCGGTGGTCTGGGCCAGATGGTACTGCGCGGTATCGGTCGTCTCGATATGGGACTGGCCACCGTCGGCGGAGTCGGCATTGTGATCCTCGCCATCATTCTGGATCGTCTGACTCAGGCCGTGGGTCGCGACTCACGCAGCCGCGGTAACCGTCGTTGGTACACCACCGGTCCTGTCGGGCTCGTTACGCGCCCTTTCATTAAGTAATTCACCTGTTGCCCGGTGGCGCTGCGCTTACCGGGCCTACACGTCCCTCCAATAATTAAGGAACAACGATGCGACAGAAAATCATGATTGCCACAGCGTTTGCCACCCTTGTCTCTACCAGCGCTTTCGCTGCCGACCTGCCAGGCAAAGGCATTACCGTCCAACCGGTACAGAGCACCATCACCGAAGAAACCTTTCAGACGCTGCTGGTGAGCCGCGCGCTGGAGAAATTGGGTTACACCGTCAATAAACCGAGCGAAGTCGACTATAACGTGGGTTACACCTCTATTGCCTCCGGCGACGCTACCTTTACCGCCGTCAACTGGCAGCCGCTGCACGACGATATGTTTTCTGCGGCAGGCGGGGACAAGAAGTTTTACCGCGAAGGCACATTCGTCACCGGGGCTGCGCAGGGTTACCTGATCGATAAGAAAACCGCTGAGCAGTACAAAATCACTAATATCGCCCAGTTAAAAGACCCCAACATCGCTAAAATCTTCGACACCAACGGCGACGGTAAGGCGGACATGATGGGCTGCTCGCCAGGCTGGGGCTGTGAAGCGGTGATTAACCACCAGAACAAAGCGTTTGATCTGGAAAAAACCGTCGACGTCAGCCACGGTAACTATGCAGCGATGATGGCCGATACCATCACCCGCTTTAAAGAAGGTAAACCAATTCTGTATTACACCTGGACGCCGTACTGGGTGAGCGACGTGATGAAGCCGGGCAAAGATGTGGTCTGGTTGCAGGTGCCGTTCTCCTCACTGCCGGGCGAACAGAAAGATATCGATACTAAACTGCCGAATGGCGCGAACTATGGCTTCCCGGTAAACACCATGCACATCGTTGCCAACAAGACCTGGGCAGAGAAAAACCCGGCGGCGGCGAAACTGTTTGCCATCATGAAACTGCCGCTGGCGGACATTAACGCGCAAAACGCGATGATGCATGAGGGCAAAGCGTCGGAAGCTGATGTCCAGGGTCATGTTGACGGCTGGATAAAAGCCCACCAGCAGCAGTTTGACGGCTGGGTGAACGACGCGCTGGCTGCGCAGAAGTAATCGCCTCCTGAGTGCCGAAGGGCGCGCGATGCGCTTATCTGGCATACGATAGCCGGGAACGCAGTTCCCGGCCTGCTCCCGCCGTTCCCTCCCCTGATCGCACAATCCGGCACGCAACAAATCCCCAACATTCATAAATGTCCGCTATGATTGATTCCCAAAGAAATCATCACCTGACTCACGATTGCGAACATAATGACAAAAACCTCTCACGGGCTGAGCCCGGCACTGATCGTTCTCATGTCAGTGGCTACCGGTCTGGCCGTCGCCAGCAACTATTATGCTCAGCCACTGCTCGAAACCATCGCACGCCACTTCTTACTTTCTGCCAGTTCAGCGGGGTTTATCGTCACCGCCGCTCAGCTTGGCTACGCCGCCGGTTTACTGTTTCTGGTTCCGCTTGGCGATATGTTTGAACGCCGGACGCTGATCGTCTCCATGACGCTGCTGGCGGCGGGCGGGATGCTGATTACCGCCAGCAGTCAGTCGCTGGCGATGATGATCCTCGGTACGGCGCTGACCGGACTTTTTTCCGTGGTTGCACAGATTCTGGTGCCGTTGGCGGCGACGCTTGCCACGCCGGATAAACGCGGCAAAGTGGTCGGGACCATCATGAGCGGCCTGCTGCTGGGCATTTTGCTGGCGCGAACCGTGGCGGGACTGCTGGCGAATCTCGGCGGTTGGCGCACTGTCTTCTGGGTCGCCTCCGTATTGATGGCGCTGATGGCTATCGCGCTGTGGCGCGGCTTGCCAAAGGTGAAGTCAGACACCCACCTGAACTACCCGCAGTTGCTGGGTTCGGTATTCAGTTTGTTTACCCGCGATAAACTGCTGCGCACGCGTGCACTGCTGGGCTGCCTGACCTTCGCCAATTTCAGCATTCTCTGGACGTCAATGGCCTTTTTACTGGCCGCCCCGCCGTTTAACTATTCTGAAGGGATGATTGGCCTGTTTGGGCTGGCGGGTGCCGCTGGTGCACTCGGCGCGCGTCCGGCTGGCGGTTTTGCGGATAAAGGACATTCTCACCTCACCACGACCTATGGCCTGCTGCTATTACTGCTTTCCTGGCTCGCTATCTGGTTGGGACACACCTCAGTACTGGCGCTGATTGTGGGGATTCTGGTTCTGGATCTTACCGTTCAGGGGGTTCACATCACTAATCAGACGGTGATTTACCGTTTGTATCCGGAGGCCCGAAACCGTCTGACCGCCGGGTATATGACCAGTTACTTTATCGGCGGGGCAGCAGGGTCATTGATCTCCGCCTCGGCCTGGCAGCATGCCGGATGGCTGGGCGTTTGTCTGGCAGGGACGACCGTTGCCGTACTGAACCTGCTGGTCTGGTGGCGAGGATTTCACCGACAAGACGCTGCAATTTAAGCGCCCGGCAAGCGTTTGGGCTCCTGAGGGTGTTAAGGAGCCCCCCAGTCTGTTAAGGTGATAGAGATTATTAACCCTGATAATTTTAACATTGGTGATAACGCGCAAAACTCTATGGAAAGGCCCGCATCTCTGCCCAATACCCCTCCGGCTACCTGTGCGGAAGGATTCAAAGACAGCTTACCCATCGTCATCAGCTATATTCCTGTTGCCTTTGCATTTGGTCTCAATGCCACCCGTCTCGGGTTTAGCCCGGTTGAGAGCGTGTTTTTCTCCTGCATTATTTATGCCGGTGCCAGCCAGTTCGTTATCACAACCATGCTCGCCGCAGGCAGCACATTATGGGTTGCCGCCCTGACCGTTATGGCGATGGATGTACGCCATGTTTTATACGGTCCTTCCCTGCGCAGTCGTATCGCCCAGAAACTCAGTAAACCGAAAACCGCCCTGTGGGCGTTTGGTCTCACCGACGAAGTCTTTGCCGCTGCCACTGCAAAGCTGGTGCGGGATAACCGTCGCTGGAGCGAGAACTGGATGATTGGCATCGCGTTTTGCTCCTGGGCCTCCTGGGTGCTGGGAACCGTACTCGGCGCCTTTTCCGGCAGCGGTTTATTGAAAGGATTCCCGGCGGTCGAAGCGGCGCTCGGTTTTATGCTCCCCGCGCTGTTTATGAGTTTTCTGCTGGCGTCATTCCAGCCTAAACAGTCCCTGTGCGTGACCGCCGCCTTAGCGGGCGCACTGGCGGGCGTGACGCTGTTTTCCATCCCCGCCGCGATTCTGGCGGGGATTGTGTGTGGTTGTCTGACCGCGCTGATTCAGGCTTTCTGGCAAGGAGTTCCCGATGCGCTATGAGGTGCTGCTGCTCGGATTGCTGGTCGGCTGTGTAAATTATGGGTTTCGCTACTTACCGCTGCGTCTGAAGATGGGAAATACCCGTCCAGGCAAGCGTGGTGCAACCGGCGTTTTACTCGACACCATCGGCATTGCATCAATTTGCGCCCTGCTGGTTGTGTCAACGGCCCCTGAGGTCATGCACGATGCCAGTCGCTTCGTGCCGACGCTCGTGGGCTTTGCTGTACTGGGTGCTAGTTTTTATAAAACGCGCAGTATCATCATTCCTACGCTATTAAGTGCTCTGGCCTATGGATTAGCGTGGAAAATGTTGGCGGTTTTATAGGTTGGAAAAATCATTTTAATTTAATAATACATTTACTTTATTTGTCACTGTCGTTACTATATCGGCTGAAATTAATGAGGTCATGCCCAAATGGATAGTTCGTTTACGCCCATTGAACAAATGCTAAAATTTCGCGCCAGCCGCCACGAGGATTTTCCGTATCAGGAAATCCTGCTGACTCGTCTTTGCATGCATATGCAAGGAAAACTGCTGGATAACCGCAATAAAATGCTGAAAGCTCAAGGGATTAACGAGACGTTGTTTATGGCGTTGATTACGCTGGAGTCTCAGGAAAACCACAGCATTCAGCCTTCTGAACTGAGCTGTGCCCTGGGATCATCCCGTACTAACGCGACACGTATCGCTGATGAGCTGGAAAAGCGCGGTTGGATCGAGCGCCATGAAAGCGACAACGATCGTCGTTGCCTGCATCTGCAGTTAACCGATAAAGGCCATGCATTTTTGCGCGAAGTATTACCGCCGCAGCATAACTGCCTGCATCAACTGTGGTCCGCTCTTAACACTGCAGAAAAAGAACAGCTTGAGCACATCACTCGTAAGCTTCTGACGCGTCTCGATCAGATGGACCAGGAGGGTGCTATCCTTGAGGCGCTGAGCTAACGCGTCGACTCGCTCAATAATCCAGATTACCAAAGAAAACTGACTGGCCAGCACTTGAACGTGCTGGCCTTTCTGATAAACAGCTCGGCTCAGCCGACGAAAAAATAAGATCGTGGAGAACAACATGAGCGCAAATGCGGAGACCCAAACCCCGCAGCAACCGGTTAAGAAGAAAAGCAAACGTAAAAGTACGCTACTCCTCCTGACCTTGCTCTTTATCATTATTGCCGTGGCATATGGAATTTATTGGTTTTTGGTACTGCGTCATGTCGAAGAGACCGATGATGCATACGTGGCAGGGAACCAGGTTCAAATCATGGCACAGGTATCCGGCAGCGTGACGAAAGTCTGGGCGGATAACACTGATTTTGTTAAACAGGGTGACGTTCTCGTCACGCTCGATCAGACGGATGCCAGACAGGCATTTGAAAAAGCGAAGACCGCGCTGGCCTCCAGCGTCCGTCAGACGCATCAGTTAATGATCAACAGCAAACAGTTGCAGGCGAACATTGCGGTGCAGAAAACGGCCCTTGCCCAGGCGCAAAGCGATTTTAACCGTCGCGTACCACTGGGTAACGCCAATCTGATTGGTCGTGAAGAGCTGCAACACGCACGGGATGCCGTGGCCAGCGCTCAGGCGCAGCTTGATGTTGCCATTCAGCAATACAATGCTAATCAGGCGATGATTCTCGACAGCAAGCTGGAAGATCAGCCCGCCGTCCAACAGGCCGCCACCGAAGTGCGTAACGCCTGGCTGGCGCTCGAGCGAACGAAGATCGTCAGCCCAATGACCGGCTACGTGTCGCGCCGCGCCGTGCAGCCTGGTGCGCAGATCAGCCCTACCACGCCGCTGATGGCTGTGGTTCCGGCCACCAATCTGTGGGTTGATGCTAACTTCAAAGAGACGCAGCTTGCCCATATGCGCATCGGCCAACCGGCAACGGTGATCAGTGATATCTACGGCGATGATGTTAAGTACACCGGTAAAGTGGTCGGTCTTGATATGGGGACCGGTAGCGCCTTCTCACTGCTGCCAGCACAGAACGCAACCGGTAACTGGATCAAAGTGGTTCAGCGTCTGCCTGTACGTATCGAACTGGATGCACAGCAGCTGGCGCAACATCCGTTGCGGATTGGTTTATCGACGCTCGTCACCGTCGATACCGCGAACCGCGACGGTCAGGTGCTCGCCAGCCAGGTGCGCACTACGCCGGTGTCTGAGAGTAACGCCCGTGAAATCAGCCTTGCCCCGGTCAATAAACTGATCGAAGAGATTGTGCAGGCCAACGCAGGCTAATCTGAGGTGCGTGTGATGCAACAGCAAAAACCGCTGGAGGGCGCGCAGCTCGTCATTATGACGATTGCGCTGTCGCTGGCGACATTCATGCAGGTGCTGGACTCCACCATTGCTAACGTGGCGATCCCTACGATCGCCGGGAACCTGGGCTCATCGCTGAGCCAGGGGACGTGGGTGATCACCTCTTTCGGGGTGGCGAACGCCATCTCGATTCCCATTACCGGCTGGCTGGCAAAGCGCGTTGGGGAAGTGAAGCTCTTCATGTGGTCAACGGTGGCGTTTGCCATCGCCTCCTGGGCGTGCGGCGTCTCCAGTAGTCTGAACATGCTGATCTTCTTCCGCGTCGTTCAGGGGGTGGTTGCCGGGCCGCTGATCCCGCTTTCGCAAAGTCTGCTACTCAATAACTACCCTCCGGCAAAGCGCTCTATCGCGCTGGCGCTGTGGTCGATGACAGTGATTGTCGCGCCGATTTGCGGCCCGATTCTGGGCGGCTATATCAGCGATAACTATCACTGGGGCTGGATTTTCTTTATCAACGTGCCGATCGGTATTGCGGTCGTTCTGATGACGCTGCAAACCCTGCGTGGACGCGAAACACGCACGGAACAGCGGCGGATTGACGCCATCGGGCTGGCGTTGCTGGTCATTGGGATCGGTAGCCTGCAGATTATGCTCGACCGGGGGAAAGAGCTGGACTGGTTCGCCTCACAGGAGATCATCATTCTGACCGTGGTGGCGGTGGTCGCCATTAGCTTCCTGATTGTCTGGGAGCTTACCGACGATAACCCCATTGTCGATCTCTCACTGTTTAAGTCGCGAAACTTTACCATCGGCTGTTTGTGTATCAGTCTGGCTTATATGCTGTACTTCGGGGCTATTGTTCTGCTACCTCAGCTTTTGCAGGAGGTTTACGGCTATACCGCGACGTGGGCGGGTCTGGCGTCCGCGCCGGTGGGGATTATTCCGGTGATCCTGTCGCCGATTATTGGCCGCTTTGCCCATAAGCTGGATATGCGCAGGCTGGTGACGTTCAGCTTTATTATGTATGCCGTCTGCTTTTACTGGCGCGCGTGGACGTTTGAACCGGGAATGGACTTCGGCGCCTCCGCCTGGCCACAGTTTATTCAGGGCTTCGCGGTGGCGTGCTTCTTTATGCCGCTAACAACCATCACGCTGTCTGGCTTACCGCCTGAGCGTCTGGCGGCGGCATCGAGTTTGTCTAACTTTACGCGAACGCTGGCGGGGTCAATCGGGACATCGATCACCACCACCATGTGGACCAACCGGGAATCGATGCACCATGCACAGTTAACCGAGTCGGTGAATCCGTATAACCCGAATGCGCAGGCAATGTACGATCAGCTACAGGGACTGGGCATGACGCAGCAACAGGCGTCTGGCTGGATAGCCCAGCAGATAACGAATCAGGGGCTGATTATTTCAGCCAACGAGATCTTCTGGATGTCGGCGGGGATCTTCCTGGTGTTGCTCGGTCTGGTCTGGTTCGCCAAACCCCCGTTTGGTGCGGGCGGTGGCGGTGGTGGCGCGCACTAAGGTTTGATTTAAAGGGATCCGCGGATCCCTTTTTTATTGCCTGAAAATGCAGGTGGTTGTTTTATCATCATAAGAGGTGTATCTTTACGCCGCCCCAAATACTTCCATTAACAACTAGCCGGTTCTGAGCGCTTCGCTCAGGTTGTCAATCCTCTTTATCTACACCCTCGCCTTGATGGGTGAAATTCACACTATCCCTTTAAACCCGTTAACCTCACAACTCGCCTCCCCGCGGGCGTAACTTTATAACAACATAAATAATGAATTATCATGAATACGCAACGAAAATACGGGAGAACCTGGCACTATCCTTTCTCCCCCGGCACTACTAGCGATGACCGTATCAACGCCGACTACTGGCGAGATTTGCAGGTTATTCCTCTACTGGTGCACACCGAAAAGCTGGATGGTGAAAACAACTGCCTGAATCGCCACGGCGTTTTTGCCCGCTCTCATGCAGCCCCAACGCAATCCGCGTGGACACATAAAATTCGCCAGCGCTGGCAATTGCTAAAAAACGATCTTGGCGATTTAGAGCTTTTCGGCGAGAACCTCTATGCCGTCCACTCGATTGAATATCACGCGCTGGAGCAGGACTTTTTCCTGTTTGCCATCCGCTGCCAGGATATGTGGCTAAGCTGGGAAGAAGTGCAGTTCTATGCCGCGCTGTTTGATTTTCCCTGCGTCCCGGAAATCCCAGGACCGCAGCCTGGTCAGGATGAAAAAGCGTGGCAGCGAGAATTTCTTGCGCTAACCAACGGACGCGGCGCGTTCGACCCATGGGATATCCAGGCCGGTCAGCCCTGCACCCTTGAAGGCATCGTGAGCCGTAATCGCAACGAATTTCCTGTGGATGATTTCGCCCACCAAGTGTTTAAGTTTGTCCGTAAGAATCATGTCAAAACAACGGAACACTGGAAGCGCAACTGGCGACGGGCTCGTCTGGCCCATGAATTTGCCTTTGGAGGCCAGTTATGATCTGGCAGCTTACTGGTGACAAAAGCTGGTCGGCGCTGCGACAACAATTCCGCTGGGTAGAAGAGATGCACGATGTACCACAGGATCCCGTCCATCATGCCGAGGGGGACGTTGGCATTCATACTGAAATGGTGCTCAACGCGCTATCAACCATGTCTGACTTTCAGCGATGCTCACCACAGCAACAAGAGCTGCTATGGGCTGCGGCGCTGCTACACGATGTGGAAAAGCGCAGCACCACGCTGCGTGATGAACACGGTCGCATCCAGTCATTAGGCCATGCGCGCAAAGGTGAACTCACGACACGGCAGATCCTGTGGCGAGATATTCCCACACCCTTTATTCTGCGTGAGCAAATCGCGGCGCTGGTTCGCCTGCACGGACTGCCGTTGTGGCTACTCGAACGTCCCGCCCCTGAGCGCCTGCTGCTTAGCGCGGCTATGCGGATTGACACCCGCCTGCTGACGCTGCTCGCCCGTGCCGATATAGAAGGGCGACGCTGTCAGGATAGGGAGGAGATGCTCGACCGGATCGCCCTGTTTGAGCTTTTCTGTCAGGAACAACAGTGCTGGGGACATGCCCGTCACTTCGTTTCCGATGCGGCTCGCTGGCATTATCTGACGCATTCGAACAGTTCAGCCGATTTCATCCCCTGGGAAACAGAAAGCTTTGAAGTGATTATAATGAGTGCGCTGCCCGGAATGGGTAAGGATCGCTATATCAGCGAACACTGTCCCGGCATACCGGTAGTAAGTCTTGATGATATCCGCCGTCGCCTTGGTGTTAGCCCGGAAGACAGGTCGGCAACCGGTCGCGTCGTCCAGCAGGCAAAAGAAGATGCACGGGCTTTGCTGCGACAAAAAACGGCTTTTGTCTGGAATGCGACCAATATTACCCGACAGCTACGAAGCCAGCTCATCGACCTTTTTACTGCCTACGGTGCACGGGTAAAAATTGTCTACATTGAAGTTCCATGGGCGCAATGGAAGCAGCAAAATGCAAACCGCCAATATGCGGTTCCGGACGCGGTTATAATGAGAATGGCGTCAAAGCTGGAAGTACCTCAGTCTGATGAAGCGCACTGCGTGGAATATCAGGTGAGAGATGAGTGAACAAACCGGACAGAGCCACCTCTGTCCGGCTACAGCACTAACTAGATATGCAGTTCCTGCAACTTCTCTTTTGGCAGCGCCAGCTCTTCATTGCTGTTGACGCGAACGTCGCGCTCCAGAATATGACGCGCGATATCCTGTGCTTCACTCAGGGAGTGCATCTGATATGTACCACACTGGTAGACGTTCAGTTCCGGGATCTGATTCTGATCCTGAACTTTCAGCACGTCGGCCATCGCCGCTTTCCATGCATCTGCCACGCGCTGCTCATCCGGCGTACCTATCAGGCTCATATAGAAACCGGTACGGCAACCCATCGGGGAGATATCGATAATCTCGACGCCGTTACCGTTGAGGTGATTACGCATAAAGCCTGCGAACAGATGCTCCAGCGTGTGAATCCCTTTCTCCGGCATCACCTCTTTATTTGGAATGCAGAAACGCAGATCAAACACGGTGATGGCGTCACCGTGTGGAGTGTTCATCGTTTTCGCCACACGGACTGCAGGTGCTTCCATCCGGGTATGATCGACAGTGAAGCTATCTAACAACGGCATTTAGCCACCTCCGATAATTTTTTATAAATAAACTGAACTCTTTGTTCCGGTGCGAGTCTGAGTATATGAAAGACGCGCATTTGTTATCATCATCCCTGTTTTCAGAGATGAAATTTTGGCCACTCCCGAGTGGCCTTTTTCTTTTCTGTCAGGCCTGCTGCTTTGCCAGCCAGCTGTCAAACGGTTCCGAATCTGCCGCTTCAACTTCGCGCTGACGACGTTTTGAGGCGTCACGTTCAGCCACAAAGTCTTCTTCCTGCAAAATTTCCAGCGGCTCTTCACGCAGCAGATTGCGGTAAGCTTCGCCCAGCGCCCTGCCCGTACCGCCAATACCCGTATCAATCATAGACCGCAGAATACGTGCAGAGAACGTTAATTCCGGGTTATCAAAGCAGGCAACCAGTTCGTCACAGACTTTCTGATAATCCTCTCCGCCGTGGATGCTGTCCAGCGTTTGTGCCACACGCTTCAGATCGCGGAACAGATCTTTACCCACTTCGGGCAGCGGGAACTGTGCAGTTTCACAACCAATCCCTAACGTCAGGCCCGGCTTACGCCCTTCCAGAATCACCCGATTCCAGTTGGTACGCGTACATAGCAGCTCACTGCTGCTCATCTCCGGTGCATCGGCCAGCACACACCAGACCATAAACAGGTCAAGGAAACGCACCTGTTGCTCGTCCACGCCAATTGGCGAGAACGGGTTGATATCCAGCGAGCGGACTTCGATGTATTCGATACCGCCACGCAGAAGCGCATCTGAAGGCGACTCACCGCTACGCGTAACGCGTTTCGGACGAATCGGCGCGTACAGCTCATTTTCAATCTGCAGCACGTTGCTGTTGATTTGCAGACGCTTACCGCCTTTTTCCAGCCCTACTGCCGCATACTCTTCAGAAGGCGTTTTAATCGCCCGCTTCAATCCTGCCACATACTCGTAGAGATCGTTAAACGTAATTCCGAGATTGCTTTGCGACTTATTGGTATAACCCAGATCGCTCAGTCGCAGCGAGGTCGCGTACGGCAGGTAGTACATTCCGCAGTCGGTTTTCTCAAACGGCAGCGTGGTCGGTTTGCCCTGCAGGAAGGAAGCGCAAATCGCCGGGGACGCACCAAACAAATAAGGAATGACCCAGCCAAAGCGGTAATAGTTACGGATCAGGCGGAAATAGCCGGCAGAGATTTTCTCTTTTGCCTCTTCGCCTTCCACTACGCCACATTTCGCCTGCCAGAATGCCATCGGCAGTGAAAAGTTGTAGTGCACACCGGAAATAGTTTGCATCAACGCACCGTAACGGTTTTTCAACCCTTCACGGTACAGCGTTTTCATACGACCAATATTTGAAGTGCCATATTGCGCCAGTTCAATGTCCTGACCTTCGGCAATGTAGCAAGGCATGCTCAGTGGCCACATGCGCTCATCACCCATATTTCTGGCGGTATAACGATGCAGGTCACGCATGAAGGTCAGCATATGCTGGATATCGCCGTCTACCGGTGTGATAAACTCCAGCAGCGCTTCCGCGAAATCCGTGGTAATCCATTTATGCGTCAGCGCTGAGCCTAACGCTTCAGGATGCCCCGTTGTCGCCAACGTGCCATCCGCATTCACGCGCAATGTCTCGCGCTCCAGCCCGCGCTGTATCCCCTGTAATGCCTGAGGATGCTTTTCCAGCCAGGCCAAAGCCTGTGATACGTCCGGGATCAAATTGACCTCCCGCCTGTCAAAATCGTATTAATTAGCATAATTGTAGTGGTTAACCTAAAGGCTAATCCCCAGGCACAATTAGTGCCACCAGGTAATGCCCTGAACGGTAGCAGCCGCGACGACAATATAACGCAGCGCTTTGCCAAGGCATAAAAAAAAGAGCACCGGCCCCCACGAGAGGCGCATCCATCCCGCTAACAGGCACAGTAAATCACCCACAACCGGCATCCAGCTTAATAATAGTGTGACCGCGCCATAGCGTTTAAGCCAGCCTGTGGCTTTCTCCTGCCAGCGCGATGTCTTGCGCAGCGGGAAGAAACGCCCAAGGATAACGTTAGTTAACCCTCCAAGGCTATTACCCATTGTTGCTGTTAAAACTAAGACCCAGGGATGACTGAGTCCGGCCAGTAACATGGCAATCAGAACGACTTCCGAGTTGCCGGGCAACAGCGTAGCGCTGAGGAAACTGCTGGCGAACAATGAAAGGAGCGACAGTCCGTCACTCACAGGAGTCGAACGTCCACAGCATCCATTCCGGCGGCGCGTGCTGCCTGGATACCAAAGTCCGCATCTTCAAATACCACGCACTGCGCCGGAGGCACGCCCATACGCTCCGCACAAAGCAGGAAAGTATCTGGCGCGGGTTTATGGTGCTGGACATGATCGGCAGCAACGACGGCATCAAAATAGCGACGCAGCCCCAGATGAGCCAGCAGCGCTTCCGCTACTGCGCTTTCACTGCCGGTTCCGACGGACATCGGGCGACGACCATGCCACGCTTTTACCACCTCAACCAGCGGCAACGGCTCGACGCTGTCGAGGAGCATGATTTTTACCGCGTCGGTTTTTTCACGGGCTAACGCGTGAGGATCGAGATCCGCATGATTCAACTCAATAATGGACTGAGCAATACGCCATGTGGCTGAGCCGTTAAGGGCAATCATCGCCTGAAGATCAAAATGCATACCGTAACGACCTAATACTTCAACCCACGCCTTACGGTGCGTCGGTTCAGTATCCAGAAGGGTACCATCCATATCGAAAATCAGACCCGCATAACGTTCGTACATAGCGCTCTCACCGGCAAATAAACAGACGTTACTTTATCGTAATTGCTGGATTTTGTCGCTGACGACGATGCTGAGGATTGTTCAGGAGATGAATGCAAAGGAGTAAGGAAAAGAAAAAAATGGTGCATCCGGGAAGATGACTCGGCGAAGCCTCGCCCTTCGGGCCGTTGCTGGCGCAACGCTATCCCCCCTGGTACTCGCGATACTCTCGCAGACCATGAAACAACAAACTGGCTGTTATCCGGGAGAAGATGGTGCATCCGGGAGGATTCGAACCTCCGACCGCTCGGTTCGTAGCCGAGTACTCTATCCAGCTGAGCTACGGATGCATCGGGAAACTTATTTTACTGCTGATACTGATACTGCACAAAAGCGGTATCAAATAAGAGATGGTGCATCCGGGAGGATGACTCGGCGAAGCCTCGACCTTCGGGCTGTTGCTGACGCAACGTTATCCCCCTGGTGCTTACGATGCTCTCGCAGACCATGAAACAACAAACTCGCTGTTATTCGGGAGAAGATGGTGCATCCGGGAGGATTCGAACCTCCGACCGCTCGGTTCGTAGCCGAGTACTCTATCCAGCTGAGCTACGGATGCATCGGAAAACTTATTTTACTGCCGATATTGATACTGCACAAAAGCGGTATCAAGTAAGAGATGGTGCATCCGGGAGGATTCGAACCTCCGACCGCTCGGTTCGTAGCCGAGTACTCTATCCAGCTGAGCTACGGATGCATCGGGAAACTTACTTTACTGCAGATTTTGATACCGCTACTAAAGCCGTATCAAGTAAGAGATGGTGCATCCGGGAGGATTCGAACCTCCGACCGCTCGGTTCGTAGCCGAGTACTCTATCCAGCTGAGCTACGGATGCAAATGGCGGTGAGGCGGGGATTCGAACCCCGGATGCAGCTTTTGACCGCATACTCCCTTAGCAGGGGAGCGCCTTCAGCCTCTCGGCCACCTCACCACACGCCTCTTACGAGTGCTTCGAAGAACTTGTTTCTGCTCATCGTCGCTGCGTGGCGCACATATTACTTTCTGGGACTTATAAGTCAAACAATTTTTCCTGAGCTTTTATCGTTTGCACACTTCACGTTCAATTAGTCTGCAAAAACGGCAAAAAGAGTGTTTTATCAACAGATAAATTGGACTCTGGGCAACGGACTACCTCAATGGAAAAGACATACGGATGCAGTAGCGCCAGGCGAAACTGGAAAAAGAGTCACAGAAAAACGAAACAGAGTGGGATATTGCGACGATGTCAGGTTGCGCCTCACCCGGTCAGGTGAGACGCGGAAACCTTAGTAACTGGACTGCTGGGATTTTTCAGCCTGGATACGCTGGTAGATCTCTTCACGATGGACAGATACTTCTTTCGGGGCGTTTACGCCGATGCGTACCTGGTTGCCCTTCACCCCTAAAACTGTCACGGTGACCTCATCTCCAATCATGAGGGTCTCACCAACTCGACGAGTCAGAATCAGCATTCTTTGCTCCTTGAAAGATTAAAAGAGTCGGGTCTCTCTGTATCCCGGCATTATCCATCATATAACGCCAAAAAGTAAGCGATGACAAACACATTACATGTAAGCAGTCACGGCATCACATTCTGTTAAACCTAAGTTTAGCCGATATACACAACTTCAACCTGACTTTATCGTTGTCGACAACGTTGATGCAAACGCCGCGGAATGCTTATCCGCGGCATCGGCTAACGCTTATAGTTATTACAATTTTGCGCTGACCCAGGCTTGCACACTGGCTAACGCCGCAGGCAGAGCAGAAGCATCCGTACCACCGGCTTGCGCCATGTCCGGACGACCACCACCCTTACCGCCCACCTGCTGAGCGACCATACCTACCAGTTCCCCTGCTTTGACACGGTCGGTCACGTCCTTAGACACACCAGCAATCAGAGAAACCTTACCTTCCGCTGCCGTTGCCAGCACGATAATTGTCGACCCCAGTTGATTTTTCAGATCATCAACCATGGTGCGCAACATTTTCGGCTCAACACCCGCAAGCTCACTCACCAACAGCTTAACGCCATTGATATCAACCGCTTTGCTGGAAAGATTCGCACTTTCCTGCGCCGCAGCATGTTCTTTCAACTGCTGAAGCTCTTTCTCAAGCTGACGAGTACGTTCCAGCACTGAACGCACTTTGTCGCCCAGATTCTGGCTATCGCCCTTCAACAGATGTGCAATATCGGCTAAGCGATCGCTTTCTGCATGCACAGTCGCAATGGCGCCCTCACCGGTTACCGCTTCAATGCGACGAACCCCGGCGGCGGTTCCGGACTCAGAGACAATACGGAACAGGCCGATGTCACCGGTACGGCTGGCGTGCGTCCCGCCGCACAGTTCGGTAGAGAAATCACCCATGCTCAGCACGCGAACGCGTTCGTCATATTTCTCGCCGAACAGCGCCATTGCGCCTTTTGCTTTCGCCGCTTCCAGATCCATCACGTGGGTTTCAACCGGCAGGTTACGACGAATCTGCGCGTTCACCAGATCTTCAACCGCCCGGATTTCCGCCGGCTTCATTGCTTCATTATGCGAGAAATCGAAGCGCAGCATTTTGTCGTTAACCAGCGACCCTTTCTGCGCCACGTGCTTGCCCAGAATCTGGCGCAACGCCGCGTGCATCAGGTGCGTTGCGGAGTGATTCAGACGAATACGCGCACGACGCGCCTCATCCACATCAGCCTGGACCGCATCGCCCACTTTCAGAGAGCCCGCAGACAGCTTGCCGAGGTGGCCAATTGCCTGACCATATTTTTGCGTGTCACTTACGGCAAACGCAAAGCCCGCGCCTTTCAGTTCACCTTTATCGCCAACCTGACCACCGGATTCCGCATAGAATGGGGTTTGATCCAGTACGACAACGGCTTCCTGACCGACACTGATCGCATCAACCGCTTTACCATCAACAAACAGCGCGGTCACTTTACCGTTCAGTTCCAGATGGTCGTAGCCTTTAAATTCAGAGGCGCTATCCACGCGAATCATCGCGTTATAGTCCGCACCGAAACCGCTGGCTTCGCGCGCGCGACGACGCTGCTCTTCCATGGCGGCTTCAAAACCGGCTTCATCCACTTTGATGTTGCGCTCACGGCACACGTCAGCCGTCAGATCAACCGGGAAACCGTAGGTATCGTACAGACGGAATGCTGTTTCGCCGTCCAGCGTATCGCCGGACAGTTTCGCCAGTTCTTCGTCCAGCAGCGCCAGGCCACGCTCGAGCGTACGGGCAAACTGCTCTTCTTCGGTTTTCAGAACTTGCTCAACCTGAGCCTGCTGACGCTTCAGTTCTTCGCCCGCCGATCCCATGACGTCAATCAGTGGACCCACCAGTTTATAGAAGAAGGTCTCTTTCGCGCCCAGCATGTTGCCATGACGTACCGCACGACGAATGATACGACGCAAAACATAGCCACGGTTTTCGTTCGACGGAACCACGCCGTCGGCAATCAGGAACGCACAGGAACGAATGTGATCCGCAATCACGCGCAGTGACTTGTTGCTCAGATCGGTTGCACCGGTCACTTTCGCTACTGCTTCAATCAGCGTACGGAACAGGTCAATTTCGTAGTTGGAGTTGACGTGTTGCAGCACAGCCGCAATACGTTCCAGACCCATACCGGTATCCACGGAAGGCTTAGGCAGCGGCTCCATCGTACCGTCAGCCTGACGGTTGAACTGCATAAAGACGATGTTCCAGATCTCAATGTAGCGATCGCCGTCCTCTTCCGGGCTTCCCGGAGGGCCGCCCCAGATGTGATCGCCATGATCGTAGAAAATTTCGGTGCACGGACCGCAAGGACCGGTGTCGCCCATCTGCCAGAAGTTGTCGGACGCATAAGCCGCACCTTTGTTATCACCGATGCGGATAATACGCTCGCGAGGAATACCGACTTCTTTTTCCCAAATTTCATAGGCTTCATCGTCTGTTTCGTAGACGGTCACCCACAGACGCTCTTTCGGCAGGGCAAACCAGTTTTCACCGGTCAGCAATTCCCATGCGTACTGGATTGCATCATGCTTGAAATAGTCGCCGAAGCTGAAGTTACCCAGCATTTCGAAGAAGGTATGGTGACGTGCAGTGTAACCAACGTTTTCCAGATCGTTGTGCTTACCACCCGCCCGCACGCAGCGTTGAGATGTGGTTGCGCGGGAATAATTACGCTTGTCGAGCCCAAGGAAAACGTCCTTGAACTGGTTCATCCCGGCGTTGGTAAACAACAAAGTGGGGTCATTGTTTGGAACCAGGGAGCTGCTGGCAACTACCTGATGTCCCTTACTATGGAAAAAGTCGAGAAACGCCTGACGGATCTCAGCGGTGCTCTTGCTCATAATTATCCTGAAATCTTGCTAACGAAAAATCATTACCAGCAACAACTCTTGATTGACTGGGCCGCCGGCAACTGAAAAGTGGGAATAAGATAAGTTTTCTTTACGGGGAAGTAAAATCCCGTATGCGCTCAATCGTCAAAATTTCGCCATATTTCCTGGATATCCTCCATCAGATATCCACGATAGAGCAAAAATCGCTGTATCTTAACCTTTTCTGAAAATGCGCCAGGCAGCGGTTCACCATACTTACGGCAGGCCTGATCGCGTGCGAGGACGCTCCAGTCAATCTCACATTCCCGCATCGCTTTTTCCGTCGATTCACGGGCAATGCCCTTTTGATTCAACTCCTGGCGAATGCGCGCCGGGCCATAGCCTTTACGGCTGCGGCTAGCGATAAAGCGGGCGATAAACCGGTCGTCATCGAGATACTGATGCTCGTAACACCAGGCAATCACTCGTTCATAATCTTCCGCCGTCGCATCAATCTCTTCCGGTCCATTTTTCCCCATCACCGGGGCGGCAAGTTTACGTCGCAACTCTTGTTCGCTGTGGTCACGAACCGCGAGGATACGTACTGCGCGATCTAACAGCCGGGAATACGCGGGTCGGCGCGGTGTGGGTTCACTCATAACAACCTTCGAAATCAGAAATGCAAAAAGGGCTGCATCAATGCAGCCCTTGAGTGTAATTCAACTTTTTGCCGGATGGCAGTGTTGCGTTATCCGGACGGACGACACCTGACGATTAAAAATCTTCGTTGGTTTCCGCAACGCCTTCACCGTCATCAACAGCGAAGTCAGGTTTGGCATCCTGGTTATTGAGCAGCATTTCGCGAACTTTCTTCTCAATTTCCTTCGCAGTCGCCGGGTTGTCTTTCAGCCAGGTGGTTGCATTCGCTTTACCCTGACCAATTTTCTCGCCGTTGTAGCTGTACCAGGCGCCCGCTTTCTCGATCAGCTTCTCTTTCACGCCCAGGTCAACCAGTTCGCCATAGAAGTTGATGCCTTCACCGTAAAGGATCTGGAATTCAGCCTGTTTAAACGGTGCCGCAATTTTGTTTTTCACCACCTTCACGCGGGTTTCGCTGCCCACCACGTTATCGCCCTCTTTCACCGCGCCAATACGACGGATATCCAGACGAACAGAAGCGTAGAATTTCAGTGCGTTACCACCGGTCGTGGTTTCCGGGTTACCGAACATCACACCAATTTTCATACGGATCTGGTTGATGAAGATCAGCAGCGTGTTGGACTGCTTCAGGTTACCGGCCAGTTTACGCATCGCCTGGCTCATCATACGCGCCGCGAGGCCCATGTGAGAGTCACCGATTTCGCCTTCGATTTCCGCTTTCGGCGTCAGTGCCGCTACGGAGTCGACAACGATAACGTCGACAGCGCCAGAACGCGCCAGCGCATCACAGATTTCCAGCGCCTGTTCACCGGTGTCCGGCTGAGAACAGAGCAGATTGTCGATATCAACGCCCAGCTTACGTGCATAGATCGGGTCCAGCGCGTGTTCTGCATCGATAAACGCACAGGTTTTACCTTCGCGCTGCGCCGCGGCAATCACCTGCAGCGTCAGCGTGGTTTTACCGGATGATTCCGGCCCGTAGATTTCGACGATGCGGCCCATCGGCAGGCCGCCTGCGCCCAGCGCGATATCCAGTGAAAGCGAACCTGTGGAGATCGTTTCCACATCCATAGAACGGTCTTCACCCAGGCGCATGATGGAGCCTTTACCGAATTGCTTTTCGATCTGGCCCAGCGCTGCCGCCAACGCTTTCTGTTTGTTTTCGTCGATAGCCATTAATTACTCCTGTCATGCCGGCTGAAACCGGATAGTGATTCTGTACTGTTGTCGCAATTATACTGTATGGTCATACAGTATCAAGTATTTTGTAGAAATTGTTGCCACAGGGTTTGCAGCGCATAAACCGTGGCTTGCCGACGCACCGCCTCACGGTCGCCGTGAAAGCATTCCCGACGGGTAATCCCTTCTCCGCGCACGCTGGCGAAGGCAAACCAGACGGTGCCGACCGGTTTCTCTTCGCTGCCGCCATCCGGCCCGGCGATCCCGCTGATGGAAACCGCAAAATCGGCACGTGCCGCTTTCAGTGCGCCAATCGCCATCTCAACCACCACCGGTTCACTGACCGCGCCATGCTGCGCCAGCGTCTCTTCCCGCACGCCGATCATCTGCGATTTTGCTTCGTTACTGTAGGTGACAAAACCGCGCTCAAACCAGGCGGAGCTGCCAGCAATATCGGTAATGGCTTTCGCCACCCAACCGCCGGTGCAGGACTCTGCGGTAGTCACCGTCGCACCACGCGCTTTCAGCGCCAGCCCGACCTGTTCACTTAACTGCATCAGTTCACTGTCAGTCATATCAGCCTCTGTCAGTTAAAAAATATGCCGGACAAGATAACACTTTCCCAACGGAGATGGGGATGAGGTAACAATTTTACGAGGGGGATTCCGAAAAAACGAGTGAGGCCCAGGGAAGCCGAAGCAACCCTGGGTAAAAACCATTATTGCACGCGCGCCAGCGCCACTGCCTGACCTAACTGCCACACCGCCATCGCGTAATGGGTGCTGTGGTTGTAGCGGGTAATAGCATAGAAGTTCGGCAAACCGTACCAGTACTGGTAGCCGGTACCAATATCCAGGCGCAGCAGGCTCACCTGCTGATGGTTGCCCAGCGGTTGTTGCGGCGTGAGTCCGGCGGCCGCCAGTTGAGAAAGGCTGTACTGCGTTTTAAAGCCATTCGCCAGTCCCGGCGCCTGACCGTTCGCCATCACCGCCACCGCGTCGCCCTTCACCCAACCGTGCGCTTTGAAGTAATTCGCCACGCTACCGATAGCATCGACCGGATCCCACAGGTTGATGTGGCCGTCGCCGTTGAAATCTACCGCGTACTCTTTATAGGACGACGGCATGAACTGTCCGTAACCCATCGCGCCAGCAAAGGATCCTTTCAAATCTAACGGGTCATCCTGTTCGTTACGCGCCATCAGCAGGAACGTCTCCAGCTCGCCGGAGAAGTACTCCGCACGACGTGGGTAGTTAAACGACAGCGTCGCCAGCGCGTCCAGAATGCGCGTTTTTCCCATCACACGGCCCCAGCGGGTTTCCACGCCAATAATGCCCACGATGATCTCCGGCGGAACGCCGTAAACCTGCCAGGCACGGTTGAGCGCATCTTCATACTGATTCCAGAATGCCACGCCGTTTTGCACGTTATCCGGGGTAATGAACTGTTTGCGATAGCGTAGCCATGCGCCGTTAGGTCCGGCCGGCGGCTGCGTGGTCGGCGCCTGCCTGTCCATCAGACGCAAAACGTAATCCAGGCGCTTCGCCTGTGACAGGATCTCCTGCAACTGCTGACGATTAAAACCGTGCTTGTTCACCATCTTATCGATGAACTGCTGCGCATTCGGGTTATTGGCAAAGTCGCCCCCCATCTGCATAACGTTGTGCTGGGGCTCAAGCAGGAAGCCGCCGGAAGGCGTGCCCGTTGTCGTTTGAGGCTCTTGAGGTTTCGGTTTGCTACTACAGGCAGCAAGTAACACAAACAGGGGAAGTAATGCTACATAACGACGCTTGAACATGAGACATCCATTAAACAGATTCAGCCAGAGAGAAGTATGGTAAAGCATCCCCCGTCATACAAGGAAGCACCAGACGCACTCCGTCACACAATTTACGTATCACTTCCCCTCGTTTGATCGTCAGTACATTCTTTCCTTTCCATAAAAACTTTCAATTTAAAATATTTTACTTTCATTTTGAGATCAAAATAACACTTTTATTCCTTTCAATCTGATTAAAATAAGTCACCCATTCGCAAGATAACTAAAAATCCCTACAGGAGAGAATAATGATCGAAACCATTACACATGGAGCAGAGTGGTTCATCGGGCTGTTCCAGAAAGGTGGAGAGGTGTTTACCGGGATGGTCACCGGCATTCTTCCACTGCTGATCAGCCTGCTGGTCATCATGAATGCGCTGATCAACTTTATCGGCCAGCAGCGAATCGAACGCTTCGCCCAGCGCTGCGCCGGGAATCCGTTGTCCCGCTACCTGATTTTGCCTTTTATTGGCACGTTTGTGTTTTGTAACCCCATGACCCTGAGTCTGGGCCGCTTCATGCCAGAGAAATACAAGCCCAGCTATTACGCAGCCGCCTCTTACAACTGTCACTCAATGAACGGCCTGTTCCCGCATATCAACCCTGGCGAACTGTTCGTTTACCTCGGCATTGCCAGCGGCCTGACCACGTTAGGTCTCCCGCTCGGGCCACTGGCCGTGAGCTATCTGCTGGTCGGAGTGGTCACCAACTTCTTTCGTGGCTGGGTCACAGACCTCACAACCGCCATCTTTGAGAAAAAGATGGGTATCCAACTTGAGCAGAAAGTCCACCTTGCAGGAGCAGCATCATGACGCGTATTCGAATTGAACGAGGAACTGGCGGCTGGGGTGGCCCGTTAGAGCTGGACGTGACCGCCGGAAAGAAAATTGTCTATATCACCGCAGGCACTCGCCCGGCGATTGTCGACAAACTGGCGCAGTTAACCGGCTGGCAGGCTGTCGATGGCTTTAAAGAGGGAGAACCGCCTGAAGACGAAATTGGCGTTGCCATCATTGACTGTGGCGGGACGCTGCGTTGTGGCATCTATCCTAAACGCCGTATTCCGACCGTGAACATTCACTCAACCGGGAAATCCGGCCCGCTGGCCCAGTATATTGTTGAAGACATTTATGTCTCTGGCGTCAGGGAAGACAACATCACCGTCATCAGCGACGCGTCTGCTGCACCGCAGCCGCAATCACAACCGGCAAGCGCTACCGCCGGGCGTGATTACGACAGCAGCAAAAAAATCACCGAACAGAGCGATGGCCTGTTAGCAAAAGTCGGCATGGGGATGGGATCGGCGGTGGCCGTGCTGTTCCAGTCCGGTCGCGACACCATCGATACGGTTCTGAAAACCATTCTGCCGTTTATGGCATTCGTCTCGGCACTGATCGGCATCATCATGGCCTCGGGTCTGGGTGACTGGATCGCCCATGGCCTGGCGCCGCTTGCCAGCCATCCGTTGGGTCTGGTGACGCTGGCGCTGATCTGTTCGTTCCCGCTGCTGTCGCCGTTCCTCGGCCCAGGTGCGGTCATTGCGCAGGTTATCGGCGTTCTGATCGGCGTGCAAATTGGCCTGGGCAACATCCCGCCGCATCTGGCGCTGCCCGCCCTGTTTGCCATTAACGCCCAGGCATCCTGTGACTTTATTCCGGTCGGTCTGTCGCTGGCAGAAGCCCGCCAGGACACCGTTCGCGTCGGCGTGCCGTCGGTACTGGTGAGCCGCTTCCTGACGGGTGCGCCCACCGTTCTCATCGCCTGGTTTGTTTCCGGCTTTATCTATCAATAAGAGGTGTCGACATGACCGTTATTTATCAGACCACCATCACCCGTATCGGCCAGAGCGCACCGGATGCGCTCTGCGACCAGATGCTGATTACCTTTCGTGAAGGCGCGCCTGCGGATATCGAGGAGTTTTGCTTTATCCATTGTCATGGCGAACTGAACGGCCCGCTGCAGCCCGGCGCCCAGTTCGAACTGGGTCAGCATCGTTATCCGGTCACTGCCGTTGGCAGTGTGGCCGAGCAGAATTTACGTGAACTGGGGCATATCACCCTGCGCTTCGATGGGCTGAGCGAAGCGGAATTTCCCGGCACCGTGCATGTCGCGGGGCCTGTACCGGACGATATCGCACCGGGCTGTATTTTGAAGTTTGTCGCTTAAGGAGAGAAAAATGAATCAGGTTGCCGTTGTCATTGGTGGAGGACAGACCCTGGGGGCGTTCCTCAGCCGTGGGCTTGCAGCAGAAGGGTATCGCGTTGCGGTGGTAGATATTCAGAGTGATAAAGCCGCAAACGTTGCACAGGAGATTAACGCAGAATTTGGCGAAGGCATGGCCTACGGTTTCGGCGCCGACGCCACCAGCGAACAGAGCGTGCTCGCACTCTCTCGCGGTGTGGATGAAATCTTTGGCCGCGTGGATCTGCTGGTTTACAGCGCCGGGATTGCGAAAGCAGCATTTATCAGTGATTTCCAGCTCGGTGATTTTGACCGCTCGCTGCAGGTGAATCTGGTCGGCTACTTCCTCTGCGCACGTGAATTCTCCCGTCTGATGATCCGCGATGGTATTCAGGGACGTATTATTCAGATCAACTCCAAATCCGGTAAAGTGGGCAGCAAGCACAATTCCGGCTATAGCGCGGCGAAGTTTGGCGGCGTGGGGTTAACGCAGTCGCTGGCGCTGGATCTGGCGGAATATGGCATTACCGTGCATTCGCTGATGCTCGGCAACCTGTTAAAGTCACCGATGTTCCAGTCGTTGCTGCCGCAGTACGCCACCAAGCTGGGTATCAAGCCAGACGAAGTGGAGCAGTATTACATTGATAAGGTTCCGCTGAAGCGCGGCTGCGACTATCAGGATGTGCTGAACATGCTGTTATTCTATGCCAGCCCGAAAGCGTCGTACTGCACCGGGCAGTCAATCAACGTTACCGGTGGACAAGTAATGTTTTAATGGGTATCGCCCGGTGGCGATACGCTTACCGGGCCTACCCGCAGGCCGGATAAAGTAAAACCGCCGTCTGGCAAAATAAAAGGAGCAACATATGGTATCCGCACTCGTTACTGTCGCCGTCATTGCCTGGTGTGCACAACTGGCGCTGGGATACTGGCAAATATCGCGCTTTAACAATGCATTTGACCGGCTTTGCCAACAGGGACGTGTCGGCGTAGGGCGTTCAGGAGGACGTTTTAAACCGCGCGTCGTGGTCGCCGTCGCTGTCGATGACAATCAGCGAGTCACCGATACGTTGTTTATGAAAGGTCTCACCGTATTCGCCAGACCAGGAAAAATCGCCGACATTCAGGGCAAACATCTTAATGAATTACAGCCTGATGTGATCTTTCCCCATGATCCGCTATCGCAGAATGCACTATCATTGGCGCTTAATCTGAAACATGGGTAATTTCGTTGTGAATGCTATTAGCTTGCGAAATTATCATTTCGCAAATTTAATTCAGGGTTATTTCGCCTATGAAACCTCGTCAGCGTCAGGCCGCCATTCTGGAGCATCTGCAAAAACAGGGTAAAAGCTCTGTGGAAGAACTGGCCCAGTACTTTGACACCACGGGCACGACCATTCGCAAAGATCTTGTCGTTCTGGAAAATGCCGGTACCGTCATTCGCACCTATGGCGGCGTGATGTTAAATAAAGATGAGTCCGATCCGCCTATCGATCACAAAACGCTGATCAATACGCATAAGAAAGAGCGTATTGCTGAAGCTGCGGTCCGCTTTATCCATGATGGCGACTCCATCATTCTGGATGCCGGGAGTACCGTGCTACAAATGGTGCCGATGCTTACCCGCTTTAGCAATATCACCGTCATGACCAACAGCCTGCACATTGTCAACGCGCTGTCCGAGTTAGACAACGAACAAACCATCCTGATGCCTGGCGGAACATTTCGTAAAAAATCGGCCTCATTTCACGGACAACTGGCCGAAAACGCCTTTGAGCAGTTCAGTTTTGATAAACTCTTCATGGGCACCGACGGTATTGATCTCAGTGCCGGCGTGACCACCTTTAATGAGGTTTACACCGTCAGCAAAGCGATGTGTAACGCCGCTCGCGAAGTCATTCTGATGGCGGACTCATCAAAGTTTGGCCGCAAGAGTCCGAATGTTGTGTGCAGTCTGGAAAGCGTCGACAAACTGATTACCGACGCGGGTATTGATCCCGCATTTCGTCAGGCGCTGGAAGAAAAAGGGATTGAAGTGATCATAACCGGAGAAACCAATGAGTGATGCACTACTGAACGCGGGCCGTCAGACGTTAATGCTGGAATTACAGGAAGCAAGCCGTCTACCGGAACGTCTGGGCGATGATTTTATCCGCGCCGCCAATACCATTATCCACTGTGAAGGCAAAGTGATTGTCTCAGGTATCGGCAAATCGGGCCATATTGGTAAGAAAATCGCCGCGACGCTCGCCAGTACCGGCACCCCGGCCTTTTTTGTTCATCCTGCCGAAGCGCTGCATGGCGATCTGGGGATGCTCGAAAGCCGTGACGTGATGTTGTTTATCTCCTATTCCGGCGGCGCAAAAGAGCTGGATCTCATCATCCCGCGTCTGGAAGATAAATCCATCGCCCTGCTGGCAATGACCGGCAAACCCAATTCACCGCTGGGTCTGGCGGCGAAGGCTGTTCTGGATATCTCCGTTGAGCGCGAAGCCTGCCCGATGCACCTGGCGCCGACCTCCAGCACCGTCAATACCCTGATGATGGGCGACGCGCTGGCGATGGCGGTTATGCAGGCACGCGGCTTCAATGAAGAAGATTTTGCCCGCTCGCATCCGGCCGGTGCGTTGGGCGCGCGTTTGCTTAATAAAGTGCATCACCTGATGCGCCGTGACGATGCTGTCCCGCAGGTTCAACTTGCCACCAGCGTGATGGACGCGATGCTGGAATTAAGCCGTACCGGTCTGGGTCTGGTCGCCGTTTGCGACGACCAGATGCAGGTGAAAGGCGTCTTTACCGACGGCGACCTGCGTCGCTGGCTGGTTGGCGGCGGCGCGCTCACCACGCCGGTCAGTGAAGCGATGACCCACAACGGCATCACCTTGCAGTCAGAAAGCCGGGCGATTGATGCCAAAGAGATCCTGATGAAACGCAAAATTACCGCCGCGCCGGTGGTGGATGAAACCGGTAAGCTCACCGGCGCCATCAACCTGCAGGATTTCTATCAGGCCGGGATACTCTAATCCTTCAGCCCCAGACGCTTCGCCAGCCGGTGCAGGTTGGCGACATCCGTTTCAAGTGCCCGGGCGCTGGCCGCCCAGTTGTGATTATTTTGCGCCAGCGCCTGGCGAATCATTTCCCGCTGGAACGCCTCCGTCGCATCACGCAGATTGTGATTGCGCGGTAAATCCGCTGTCACTTCCGGCTGCGGCGTCATGGCCTCCTCCTGCAACGCGAAATGCTTCGCTTCCAGTACCACTTCGTCTCCGGATCGGGTCGCGCGCGCCAGCACTACCGCCCGATGAATCGCATGTTCCAGTTCACGCACGTTACCCGGCCAGCCGTAATTCAGCAGATGGCTACGCGCCCCAGGACTGAGCACCACGCGGGAAAGCCCCAGTCGTAATCGACACTGCTCGCAAAAATAACCCGCCAGCAACACCACATCTTCCCCGCGCTCCCGTAGCGGGGGAACCAAAAGCGGAAACACGCTCAGACGATGAAACAGATCGGCACGAAAACGTCCCGCCAGCACCTCTTCACGCAGATCGCGATTCGTTGCCGCCAGCACGCGCACATCCACGCGCAGGCTGCGGTCATCGCCGACGCGCTGAATATCGCCATACTGCAATACGCGCAGCAGTTTGGCTTGCAGAGCCAGCGACAGTTCACCAATTTCATCGAGGAATAACGTGCCGTTATCGGCCATTTCAAATTTGCCGCTACGGTTGCTGATGGCCCCGGTGAATGCCCCTTTCACATGACCAAACAGTTCGCTCTCCGCCACGCTTTCCGGCAGCGCGGCGCAGTTCAGGTAGACCAACGGGTTGACCGCGCGAGGTGAACCTTCGTGAATCGCCTTCGCCACCAGTTCTTTCCCGGTACCAGTTTCGCCGCTGATTAACACGTTAAGATCGGAGCCTGCCACAATCTCGATCTCTTTTTTCAACTGCATCATGTTCGGCGAGAGACCAATCATCTGCGTCTCTTTTATCTGTTCGAAATCGGTACTCGACCCCGGCAACATATTCTGGCTTTCCAGTTGTTCAATCAGCAGCGCGTTGCTCAATGCGCCGGCGGTCAGCGCGGCGATGAGCCGTAACTCCTCATCGCTGAAAACATCAAACTGATCCGGCGCCATGCCATCGAGGGTCAGCGCGCCGATCAGGTTCTGCCCGGCAAAAAGCGGCAACCCAATACAGGCATGCACTTTCAGACTCTCCTGCCCCGGGATCAATCCGTCATACGGGTCAGGCAAATCGCTGTCTGCCGGAAAGCGCACCACGTCTCCGGCGCGGGCGATGGCCTCCAGTCGGGGATGCCCTTCGAGGGTAAAACGCCTGCCGAGCACATCACGTGCAAGACCATCAATCGCCAGCGGGATAAACTGGCGCGCCTCATAACGCAGCAACGCAGAAGCATCGCATTCCAGCACCTGGCGCAGCGTAGTAATCAGACGCTGAAAACGATCCTGATGGCCCACTCCGCGCTGTAATTCAATGGCGATCCCCGCCAGAACATCAACAGAAAAACTCATGCTGTCCTCACTGTCATTTTGACAATCCATACTGTCATATTGACTGTGTTATGAATAGTCTTTTTGACTACCATCTAATGAGTATAAAATTTTAAATCAATAAAAATCAAATAGATAAAAAATTGGCACGCGACCTGCAATAAGCGAAACAACTTATTTGAACAACGCTAAATGAATTGAGGTTGCTATGTCTATTCTGGTTAAAAATAATATCCATTGGGTTGGCCAACGTGACTGGGAAGTGCGTGATTTCCACGGAACCGAATACAAAACGCTGCGCGGCAGCAGCTACAACAGCTATCTCATCCGTGAAGAAAAAAATGTCCTGATCGATACCGTCGATCATAAATTCAGCCGTGAGTTTGTGCAGAACCTGCGTAATGAAATCGACCTCGCAGACATCGATTACATCATTATCAACCATGCGGAAGAAGATCACGCCGGGGCGCTGACCGAGCTGATGACGCAGATCCCGGATACCCCTATCTACTGCACCGCCAACGCGATTGACTCAATTACCGGTCATCATCACCATCCGGAGTGGAATTTTAACGTCGTGAAAACCGGCGACACGCTGGATATTGGTAACGGCAAACAGTTGATCTTCGTGGAAACGCCGATGCTGCACTGGCCGGACAGCATGATGACCTACATGACCGGCGATGCCGTCCTGTTCAGTAACGACGCTTTCGGTCAGCACTACTGCGACGAACGTCTGTTTAACGATGAAGTGGATCAGACCGAGCTGTTCGAACAGTGCCAGCGTTACTACGCCAATATCCTGACCCCGTTCAGTCGTCTGGTGACGCCAAAAATTACCGAAATCCTCGGCTTCAACCTGCCGGTCGATATGATTGCCACCTCCCACGGCGTGGTCTGGCGCGATAATCCGACCCAGATTGTTGAGCTGTATCTGAAATGGGCGGCGGATTATCAGGAAGATCGCATCACAATTTTCTACGACACCATGTCCAATAACACCCGCATGATGGCGGATGCGATTGCGCAGGGAATTAACGAAGTCGACCCGAACGTGGCAGTGAAAATTTTTAACGTCGCCCGCAGCGATAAAAACGAAATCCTGACCAACGTTTTCCGCTCTAAAGGTGTGCTGGTCGGCACCTCCACGATGAACAATGTGATGATGCCGAAAATCGCCGGTCTGGTGGAGGAGATGACCGGTCTGCGTTTTCGTAACAAACGCGCCAGCGCTTTTGGTTCCCACGGCTGGAGTGGCGGAGCGGTCGACCGCTTATCCACCCGTTTACAGGATGCCGGTTTTGAAATGTCGCTGAGCCTGAAGGCCAAATGGCGCCCGGACCTGAATGCGCAGGAACTGTGCCGCCAGCACGGTCGTGAAATCGCGCGTCAATGGGCGCTCGCGCCGTTGCCGGACGCGACAGTGAAAGCGACAACCAAAGAAGAAGCATGCGCCTGCGCCGCCGCAGCAGCCGACCTCGGTCCGAGCATGCAGTGCAGCGTGTGCCAGTGGATTTACGATCCGGCAAAAGGTGAACCGTTGCAGGATGTCGCGCCAGGTACGCCGTGGAGCGATGTGCCGGACAACTTCCTCTGTCCGGAATGTTCATTAGGCAAAGATGTCTTCGACGTGCTGGCAACGGAGGCAAAATGAGCCGGGGAATTGTCATCATTGGTTCGGGCTTTGCTGCCCGCCAGTTAGTCAAAAACATTCGCAAGCAGGACGCGGATGTCCCGTTAACTCTGATTGCGGCTGACAGCATGGATGAGTATAACAAACCCGATCTCAGTCATGTGATAAGCCAGGCGCAGCACGCCGACGACCTCACCCGTCAGTCGGCGGGAGAGTTTGCTGAACAGTTTGCTCTGCGTCTCTTTCCCCACACCTGGGTCACCGACATTGATGCCGATGCCCACGTGGTAAAAAGCCAGGACAAGCAGTGGCAGTACGACAAACTGGTGCTGGCTACGGGCGCTGCGGCCTTTGTTCCACCGATAGCAGGACGTGAGTTAATGCTCACATTGAACAGCCAGCAGGAGTACCGTGCCTGCGAAACACAGCTACGCGATGCCCAACGGGTGCTGATTGTCGGCGGCGGGTTGATTGGAACCGAACTGGCGATGGATTTCTGCCGCGCAGGTAAAGCGGTCACGCTGATAGATAACGCAGCCAGCCTGCTTGCTTCGCTGATGCCGCCGGAAGTGAGCAGTCGCTTACAGCATCGTCTTACCGATATGGGCGTACACCTGTTGCTGAAATCACAGTTACAAGGGCTGGAGAAAACCGCATCCGGTATTCGTGCAACGTTCGATCGCGAGCGCAGCATTCACGTCGATGTGGTGATTGCCGCCACGGGTCTGCGCCCGGAAACGGCGCTGGCGCGTCGCGCCGGTTTAACCCTCAACCGCGGCGTTTGTGTCGACAGCTACCTGCAAACCAGCCACCCGGATATTTATGCCCTCGGCGACTGCGCGGAGATCAACGGTCAGGTGCTACCATTCCTGCAGCCTATTCAGCTCAGTGCGATGTACCTGGCGAAAAATCTGCTCGGCGGCAACGCGCCGCTGAAGCTGCCTGCCATGTTAGTCAAAATCAAAACGCCAGAACTGCCGCTGCATCTGGCAGGGGAAACCCAGCGTCGCGATCTGAACTGGCACATTGCCGCAGAATCTGACGGCATGGTAGCCAAAGGGATGAACGGTGAAGGACAGCTCTGCGCCTTCGTGGTAAGTGAAGACAGAATGAAGGAGGCTTTCGCCCTGCTGAAAACGTTGCCTCGGCAGGCCGGATAAGACGCTCTGCGTCGCCATCCGGCGCTATCGCCACTGATTGATTAACCTCATGCACACGGAAGTGCGATATTGCTTGTCGTTTCGCCCCGCCTGCCCGGGGCTTTTTTATGCTTCCGCCATCCCACGCGCCGCAGCAATCACCCCCTGTCCCAGCGACAGTCCACCGTCACCGGCTGGTAACTGCTGCGGGAACAACAGCGTGAAATCCGCCAGATAATAAGCCAGGCGAGCCGACAGTAACCGGTTGTGCATCACCCCACCGCTGAACACCAGCGTGTTGATACCGCGTGCCGTGGCCTGCTCGCGCAGCATCGCGGCAAACCCTTGTGCCAGCACATCGTGGAAAGCCCATGCGCGTTCAGCGGGCGTTGCCTGCCAGTTCAGCCACTGCGACCAGAAGGTTGCCAGATCCAGTTGATTCCCCGTCAAGGGAAGCGTGACCGGATGCTTAACCCCCGCGCATTGCGACGCCAGCGCCTCTAGTGTGCAGGCGGCTTCCCCTTCATAACTGAGCGATTCTGGCGCGCAGTTCAGTGCTGCGGCAACCGCATCGAACAGACGCCCGCAGGACGAGGCCAGCGGTGCGTTAATCCCACGCTCAATCGCTCGCGCCAGCACGTTCCAGTTCTGTCGCTGTAAGTATCGCGTTTCCGGATAGCGCTGCCAGTCCGGCACAAAGCGCAAACACTGCGCTAACAGGTTACGCCAGGGCTGCTTCGCGGCGAGATCGCCACCGGCAAGCGCCACGGCGGGCAATCCACCAAGATGTTCACACTCACGGTAGTTCACCCGCAGACACTCTCCTCCCCACAGCGCGCCCGCGTCACCCATTCCAATGCCGTCCAGCGTCAGGGCGATAACATCGCCACCGTCCAGCGGCCAGCCGTGCTCGGCCAGACAGGCTGCGGCATGAGCATGATGATGCAACACGATCTCCGTTGGCAGGTTCATCTCACTGGCCCACTGGCTGGAGACATACCCCAGATGGGCATCGCGAACAAGGCACTGTGGCGTGAAGTCATAGATAGTCTGGATTAACCGCAGTGCGTCACGCCACTGATGTTGGATCCCATCGTCGCTGAGATCGCCAAGATGCTGGCTGATCACCGCCTGCTCACCGCGAACCAGGCAGAAGGTGTTTTTCAGATCCGCCCCCAGACAGAGTATCGGTGGTATATGATGAAATCCCGGCGGCAACGCCAGCGCGTCCGGGACATATCCCCGCGAGCGACGCAGCATTTCACCGCTTTCACGTACCACGGAATCGTCCATGCGCTGCACGATGTCGCGATTGTGTAACAGGAAACCCTCGGCAATATCCTGCAAATCCTCAATTGCCTGTTCGTTGCTGATGGCCGGCGGTTTACCGCTAAGATTGCCGGAGGTCATTACCAGCGGGCGCTTCAGTGCCTGGAGCAACAGGTGCTGAAGTGGATTGGCGGGCAACATCACGCCAACCTCCGCAAGCCCTGGGGCAATACCGTCACACAGCGAGGAAACATGTTGCTTATCCACCAGCACAATCGGAGCGGCGGGCGTTTTCAGCAGTCGGGTCGCCGCATCCGACAAGCCCGACGCATCCGGCAGCATGACTGCCAGCGGCTTTGCAGGACGGCGCTTACGCGCACGAAGCCGCGCCACGGCATCGCTGTTTCCCGCATCGCAGGCCAGATGAAATCCGCCGATCCCCTTAACGGCAACAATACCTCCGGTCTGTAGCATTTCAACCGCAGCCTGTAATGCCGCCTCTTTTTCCGCCTGGTATCCGCCGCTCAGCCAGCGCAGATGCGGACCACACGCCGGGCACGCCACCGGCTGGGCGTGAAAACGTCGGTCACTGGGATCGCGATACTCGCTGTCGCATTGCGGGCAGAGCGGAAATGACGCCATCACGGTAAACGGACGATCGTAGGGCATCGCCCGGATAATGGTAAAACGCGGGCCGCAATGGGTGCAGTTGATGAAGGGATAGCGATAACGCCGCTCTCCGGGCGTATTCATTTCGGCAAGACATTCCGGGCACGTCGCGGCATCGGGCACAATCTGGGTGTTCATCGTGCCGCCCGCACTCTGGCGAATGCTGAACTCCGCGGGCGGCTGCGCCCAGCGAAAAGGTTCACTTTCTACGCTGTCGATACGCGCCAATGGCGGACAATGGGCATGCAGTTCACGGATAAACAGCGCGGGATCTTCCAGCAATCGAACCACCACGCCATCGCCGTCGTTACACACATCACCATGCAACTGAAGCTGCTGCGCCAGTTGCCAGACGAAAGGACGAAAGCCGACGCCCTGAACTTTGCCGCGAATACGGAGCTGTATGCCAGAGGGGGTATTTGTTGCCATTGAGTCATTCTCGCCATCATCATTCCCGGAAAGGTATTTTACGAAAATTTCCGGGAATTCCCTTGATGCCAGCGCGTTTCCTGAGTGATATTTGCGGCAGGAATCAGAAAAGCAAAGAAGCGGAAGAATCCAGCGCCGCACGACGACGCTTTTCCGCGCTGAGTTGCTCGAGCTTATTACGGTCAACGCAAATCAGGGCATGCGTCGGACAGGCTTCCATACAGGCCGGACCGGCATCGCGGTGATAACAGAGATCGCACTTGTTAGCTTCCGCTTTTTCTGCCCGTACGTTCAGGCCGGCACCGCTATTACGCACAACCGGACGCACCACGACTTCCATTGCACCATATGGACAGGCCACCACGCAGGTTTTGCAGCCAATGCAACGTTCCTGCATGACATGAACAAAACCTTTATCACGGCTGATGGCACCGTTCGGACAGACGTTCGCACACGGCGCGTCCTCGCACTGGCGGCACAGCGTCGCCGTCGAGACATTCACACCTTTGATTACATGAATACGGGGTAAAAAGGTTTCAGGGGTCAGTGACGCGCAGTCCTGGTTTTCCTGATGGGAGACCACGCAGGCCACTTCACAGGTACGGCAACCAATGCACTTATTGGCGTCTGCAATGATGAAACGGTTCATCAAATTCTCCAGCAATGACAGATAATGTGCCGAAACATTCACAAATCATGCCAGTTTTTATCTTGCTGTAATTTAACGATATTTAAAAACAGAGGGTGACCGTTATGGTGTCATCGTCACGAATGACGATGACGGGTGACAATGTTACTGCGCCGCCAACGACATAACGGAATCTCGGCGAATCAACGTGCCGGTGAAGCTTTTCGGTGGCGTAAACGCCCCGCCGTCCAGCATGAAAATGAGTCGGCCAATGGTCTCCTGAATCATCTCCGTCACCGGAATTTTGACGCTGGAAAGCGCCGGTATGGTGTAGGGCGCCATCGCGATATCGTCAAAACCAATCACCGACACCTGCGATGGCACGGCGACCCCTTTGTCATGCAACTGTTTGATGGCCCCAATCGCCATGTCGTCATTGCTGGCCACCAGCGCGCTGAACGTCACGTCGCGAGAAAGCAGCACGTCCACCCCTGCTGCACCGCAGGCCGGCGTCCATTTGCCTTTGACGATCAGGTCGTCATTAACGGCGATGCCATGTCGGGTCAGTGCCTCTTTGTAACCCGACAGGCGTTCAACCCCGGTGGGTGAGTCCATCGAACCGGTGATAAAGGCAATCTGCTGATGGCCTGCGCTAATCAGTTCCGCCACAGCGTTAAAACTGGTCTGCTTTTGATCGCACCAGACGCAGTGGCTACTGTTTTTCCGTAACCGGCGGTTAAGCACCATAATCGGCTGCGAATGGCTGTCGATTATTTTATCGATCTCATCCACGCTGAGAAAACGCGGGTAGATCATGATCGCGTCGCAGCGCAAATCCAGCAGATACTGGATCGCCTGGCGTTCCTCCTCCGCGCTGTGTTTGCCATCGGCAAGCAGAAGCTGACGCCCCTGATCTTCCGCCATCCGCGCGGTATGAAACAGCAATTCGCTAAAATAGACGCCGTGGTAGAGGGTGTTAGTCACCACCAGCCCCAGCGTCTGACTGGTTTTCGCCGCAAGGCTACGCGCCAGCAGGTTAGGCCGATAGCCGCTCTCCTCAATCGCCTGAAATACACGATCCTTCGTCTCCTGGCTGACGTAGCCATTCCCTGAAAGCACCCTGGAGACCGTCGCCTTCGACACCCCGGCCCGCTGCGCTACCTCCAGCATCGTCGTCATAAGTTTTCTTCCTTTTCTCGCAATGAGATGCAGTGTACTTCACTGCCGCGTGGTTGTCCCCGATGCTAAATCACCCCAGAAAACCGCGAGTGACATGAATCACATTTCACGAAAATGAATAAAATTAAATATTGCCAAACTTAAATAAACTATTCATGATTTTGTGGAACCGGTTTCTCATCAGCGTTTCATCACCGACGATCGCTCAGGCGAATGTGCGGCAAAAATAAAACGTACCCTACTGATAAAACAGGATAAAAATCCTATGTCCAAGAATTATGCAGCGCTGGCGCGCTCCGTGGTGACGGCTCTGGGCGGCGTCGACAATATCACCGCAGTGACACACTGCATGACGCGTCTGCGTTTCGTTGTGAAAGATGACACGCTGGTCGACAGTGCCACGCTCAAAACCCTCAGCGGTGTACTCGGCGTCGTTCGCAGCGACAACCAGTGCCAGGTGATTATCGGCAATACCGTCTCCCAGGCGTATCGTGAGGTCGTCAACCTGTTGCCGGGCGATATGCAACCCGCCGAGCCCGTTGGCAAACCCAAGCTGACGCTCAGACGCATTGGCGCGGGGATCCTTGATGCGCTAATCGGTACCATGTCGCCGCTGATCCCGGCGATTATCGGCGGATCGATGCTCAAACTGTTGGCAATGATCCTTGAAATGACCGGCGTGCTGGAAAAAGGCTCCTCCACGTTAACGATCCTGACCGTGATCGGCGATGGCGCCTTCTTCTTCCTGCCGTTAATGGTGGCGGCCTCGGCGGCGATTAAATTTAAAACCAACATGTCGCTGGCGATCGCCATTGCCGGGGTGCTGGTGCATCCAAGCTTTATCGACCTGATGACGAAAGCGGCACAGGGTGAGCACGTTGAATTCGCCCTGATCCCGGTCACCGCGGTGAAATACACCTATACGGTTATTCCGGCGCTGGTGATGACCTGGTGTCTGTCGTACATCGAACGCTGGGTGGATCGCATTACGCCCGCGGTCACCAAAAACTTCCTCAAGCCTATGCTGATCGTGCTGATCGCCGCGCCGCTGGCTATCGTCCTGATTGGGCCGATTGGCATCTGGATTGGTAGCGCGATTTCCGCGCTGGTCTATACCATTCACGGTTATCTCGGCTGGCTGTCTGTTGCCATCATGGGCGCGCTGTGGCCGCTATTGGTAATGACCGGGATGCACCGTGTCTTTACGCCAACCATCATTCAGACCATTGCCGAAACGGGTAAAGAAGGGATGGTCATGCCGTCCGAAATTGGCGCCAACCTGTCGCTCGGCGGTTCCTCGCTGGCGGTAGCCTGGAAAACGAAAAACCCGGAACTGCGCCAGACTGCGCTGGCAGCGGCGGCCTCGGCCATCATGGCCGGAATTTCGGAACCCGCGCTCTACGGTGTGGCGGTGCGCCTGAAACGGCCACTGATTGCCAGCCTGATCAGCGGCTTTATCTGTGGCGCGGTCGCCGGGATGGCTGGACTCGCCAGCCACTCAATGGCGGCGCCGGGCCTGTTTACCAGCGTTCAGTTCTTCGATCCGGCGAATCCCATGACTATTGTCTGGGTATTTGGCGTCATGGCGCTGGCGGTGGTGTTGTCATTTGTCCTGACGCTGCTGCTGGGCTTTGAAGATATCCCCGTCGAAGACGCGGCCGCACAGGCACGCAAAAACCAGGCTGCACAACCGTCTACGGTAAAAGGCGCCAGCGTCTGACTGTTATTCACTGAGGTTATTATGGCTGTATTTCCGCAAGGATTTTTATGGGGCGGCGCACTGGCCGCCAACCAGGCTGAAGGCGCATACCGGGAGGGCGGCAAAGGGCTGACCACTGTCGATATGATCCCGCACGGCGAGCATCGCATGCCGGTCAAACTGGGACAGGAGAAACGTTTCCAGCTGCGGAATGATGAATTTTATCCCAGCCATCAGGCGATCGATTTTTACCATCGCTATAAGGACGATATCGCCCTGATGGCGGAAATGGGCTTCACCGTCTTTCGCACCTCGATTGCCTGGAGCCGTATTTATCCCAACGGCGACGAACTGACGCCTAACGAGGAAGGCATTGCCTTCTATCGCGCGGTGTTTGCCGAGTGCAAAAAGTACGGTATTGAACCGCTGGTGACGCTGTGCCACTTCGACGTGCCCATGCACCTGGTTACCGAATACGGCTCCTGGCGTAATCGCAAGATGGTGGAGTTTTTCACCCGCTATGCGCGTACCTGTTTTGAAGCTTTTAACGGGCTGGTGAAATACTGGCTGACCTTCAATGAAATCAACATCATGCTGCACAGCCCGTTCTCCGGCGCGGGGTTGGTGTTTGAAGAGGGGGAAAATCAGGATCAGGTGAAATATCAAGCCGCGCACCATGAGCTGATTGCCAGCGCGCTGGCGACGAAAATCGCCCATGAGATCAACCCGCAGAACCAGGTGGGCTGCATGCTGGCGGGCGGCAATTTTTATCCGTACTCCTGCAAACCGGAAGATGTCTGGACAGCGCTGGAAAAAGATCGTGAAAACCTGTTCTTCATTGACGTACAGGCGCGCGGCGCATATCCAGCTTACTCTGCCCGTGTGTTTCGTGAAAAAGGTGTGGTGATTGAGAAAGCCCCGGCAGATGATGCAATCCTGAAAAACACCGTCGATTTTGTCTCTTTCAGCTATTACACGTCGCGCTGCGCGTCGGCTGAGATGAACACAAAGAACAGCAGTGCCGCGAACGTGGTGAAGTCAATGCGCAACCCGTACATCCAGGTCAGCGACTGGGGCTGGGGGATCGACCCGCTTGGACTGCGCATCACGATGAATATGATGTACGACCGCTACCAGAAACCGCTGTTCCTGGTGGAAAACGGTCTCGGGGCAAAAGATGAAATCGATGCCGATGGCCACATTAATGACGATTATCGTATTAGCTATTTGCGCGAACACATCCGTGCGATGGCTGACGCCATTGAAGACGGCGTGCCGCTGATGGGTTACACCACCTGGGGCTGTATTGATCTGGTGGCCGCGTCGACGGGTGAGATGAGCAAACGGTACGGGTTCGTCTATGTCGACCGCGATGATGCCGGTAACGGTACGCTTGCGCGAACGCGTAAAAAATCGTTCTGGTGGTACAAAAAAGTGATCGCCAGCAACGGCCAGGATCTGGCGTAAACAGGATGGCGGATGGCGCTCGCGCTGTCCGCCCCTCCCTTCCCTCGTTACATCATTTGCATTTCGTTTCCGCTATCTCCCTTCCAGTTTTCGGTTTGCCCCTTCCCTTTTTTACTGGCATTTTATACAGGTATTTTCATCTACTCGCGGGCAACAAGGAATCGTTTATGACTATTGAGGCTGGCAGTCCTGAAATCGCTATCATCAGGCCGTTTCGTCGTTTAAAGGTGAGCTATGTCAGAAAGCGCCATGAAGATCCAAAAACCGGCAACACGCGCCGCTATAGCCGGCATGCGTCGTTAACCATTAATGGCGACTGGCTGGAACAGGCG
The DNA here is from genome assembly GCF_013890155.1 of Citrobacter sp. RHB20-C16. Classification (NCBI taxonomy): domain Bacteria; kingdom Pseudomonadati; phylum Pseudomonadota; class Gammaproteobacteria; order Enterobacterales; family Enterobacteriaceae; genus Citrobacter; species Citrobacter sp. RHB20-C16. Next base: position 3,763,187 of record NZ_CP057630.1, read on the forward strand.
GGTTTTCCGACCGGCACCCTTGTCAATGTGGCGGTAATGCAGGGGAAATTAGTGATCGAACAGGTGAGAGAGGAACAGGCCGGATGAGGTCAGAGCGTCATCCGGCATGAATGTCACGACGCCGCTAATTCCGCAAAGCCGCCGTGGCCCTCCCAGCCGTCGAGACGCTGGTAAACGGTGTCGACGGCATCCTTAATGGGTTGAGTCATAGGATAATAGAACCCGACGATATCCGGCTGAATCCCGAGGAAGATCACCTCGCCGACGTCTTCTTTAAGCTGATCAACCAGATAATTCAGCGGCATATTGTGGGTCGTCATCATGAACATCTCGGCGATATCGTCAGGATCGACAATGCGGATCTCGCCGGGATTCAACCCCATGTCGGTGGCGTCCACGATCAGCAGACGATCCGGGCGCAGTTCGCGAATGGCCACGATGTCATTTTCCGGCGCACTGCCTCCGTCAATGACCACCCAGTGACCTTTCGCCTGCGCCGCGCATTTTTCTGCCAGCAGCGGACCCGCGCCGTCATCCCCCATCATGCTGTTGCCAACACACAATAAAACGTCAGTCACGGTGTCTCCTTACCATCAGGTAAATCGCGCTCTCCTGATGAATATCGTGCAACATGCTGAGCATCTGTTTGCTCCATGCCTGCTGCTCCGGGGTCTGTACCGCGAGCGCACGATCAAACGCGTGCGCCAGCATTTGCACATGATTAAAATCGATGACGATCTCGCCATACTTCGGCACACCTTCCATCTTCCGACGGGCCTCGCTGCCCTCTTCCAGCGTGGCAATCCACGTCAGATACGCCTCCCACGGGCAGGTCAGCGCGGCTTCCAGGCAGTCGATGATCCCAAGATGGTGACCAATCGCCAGGCTGTAATAGACAACCTGCTGCGCCTCGGCGGGCGCCGCATCGTTCTCATCAATAAACTTACGGCTCAGTTGACTGAACACCACCGTTTCACTCATCGGATACGCGCCTCTTCGACTACTTGATTCAGGCGGGTGACGATCTCGGTCAAACGCGGATCGCTTTCCGCTTCCAGCCAGCGCGCCACCTGATGTTCACCCTGGCCGAGTTGACGCAGGTAATCATCCGCAATCTGACGCCCATAGCGATAACCGGCCAGTCGACGCGCCTCGCGATCGACCTTCACACGCAGCGGCTGCACCATGTCCGGATGCAGGATTTCCGCTGGCTGATCGTCCAGTTCTCCCGGTGCACGAGCATGAATTTTCTGCTCCAGCAGGCCCAGCGCCATCGCAAAACCGTACAGCGTTGCCGCAGGCGTCGGCGGGCATCCTGGAATATACACATCCACCGGCACAATTTTGTCAGTGCCGCCCCAGACGCAGTACAAGTCATGGAAGATACCGCCGCTGTTGCCGCAGGCGCCGTAAGAGATGCAGATTTTCGGATCGGGCGCAGACTGCCAGGCACGCAGCGCCGGGGAGCGCATCGCACGGGTAACCGCGCCGGTGAATAGCAGTATGTCCGCATGACGCGGCGACGGTACGACTTTGATACCGAAGCGTTCGGCGTCAAACAATGGTGATAAGGTCGCGAAAATTTCAATTTCACAGCCGTTACAGCCGCCGCAGTCCACGCGGTAAACATAGGCTGAACGCTTGATGTTTTTCAGTAATGACGCCTTCATGCTGGCGATGGACTCATCCACCGTCATCGGTACCGGAATACCGTTTGCGTCACGCGGACCTAATAAATGGCTCATCAGCTGGCCTCTTTCATATGGCGAGTCAGTTCAATTCGGTCGGACGGCACCAGGCACTTCTGACGTTTGCAGTCCGGGCAGGTCTCAAAGCTTTCGCGGTGATGCTCCGCGCGGCTGTCGCCGTTGTGCTTAAGCAGCGCAATGGCGTAATCAATCTCTTTCTGAACAGCGAAAGGACGATGGCATACGCGGCAGTTGCACAGCGCAAAACGGGACTGCTGGAGGAAATCCTCTTTCTTCCACACCGCCAGTTCATACTCCTGCGAAAGCTTGATCGCCGCCGTCGGGCACACTTCTTCGCAGCGGGCGCAGAAAATGCAGCGCCCGAGGTTGAACTGCCAGGCCAGTTCGCCGCTGGCCAGATCCGTTTCCACCGTCAACGCATTTGACGGGCAGGCATTCACGCAGGCCGCGCAGCCAATGCACTGCTGCGGATTGTGCTCCGGCTTACCGCGGAAGTTTTTATCAACCGCAATCGGCTCCAGCGGATAAGACGAAGTCGGCGCGCCGGTTTTGATGACTTTTTTGATAAAGGTAAACATGGCGATTCCTTATTTCAGCGGCGAGTTTTTACGCTCAATGCTGTAGCGCTCAAGTTCTTTGTATGGCACGACTTTGCTCTTCTTCTTACGCACATCCACCACGGTCATGCGGTCAGTACAGGAGTAGCAAGGGTCAAGGCTACCGATAATCAGCGGTGCATCAGAAACGGTGTTGCCGCGCAGCATGTAACGCAGGGTCGGCCAGTTAGCGTAAGTCGCCGCACGACAGCGCCAGCGATACAGCTTCTGGTTGTCGCCGGTCATGCTCCAGTGAATATCGTCACCGCGTGGTGCTTCGGAAAAGCCCAGCGCAAAGCGATGCGGAATGTAGGTGAAGCCTTCCACCATCAGTGGACCGCCGGGCAGGTTGTCCAGACCGAAGTCGATCATATTCAGTGCGGTGTACACTTCGTTGATACGCACTTTCAGACGCGAGATCACATCGCAGCCCTGTTCGCTGTGAACCGTCATCGGCAGCAGACCGTAACCGACAAACGGGTGATCGGCGCGGGTGTCACGAGCGTGACCGCTGGCGCGAACCATCGGCCCAACGTTACTGAAATCACGCGCAATCTCTGGATCCAGACGACCAATTCCCACGGTGCGCTGTTCCATGTTCGGCGTACTGAGCAGCATATCCACCAGTTCCTGCACGTCGCGACGCATCTGCTGCGCCAGTTGACGGGTCTGGATCATGTCCTCTTTCAGCAGATCGCGACGAATCCCGCCGATCAGGTTCAGACCGTAAGTCTTACGCGCCCCGGTCAGGATCTCCGCCATCTTCATGGAGGTTTCGCGTACGCGGAAGAACTGCATAAAACCGGAGTCAAAACCGGTGAAGTGACAGGCCAGACCGAGGTTCAGCAGATGGGAGTGCAGACGCTCCACCTCCAGCAGAATGGCGCGGATCATCTGCGCGCGTTCCGGCACCACGATGCCCATCGCGTTTTCAACGGAGGTGGTATACGCGGTGCTGTGGGCGAAGCCGCAGATCCCGCAAACGCGATCCGACAGGAAGGTGACTTCGTTGTAGCCCATCCGGGTTTCCGCCAGTTTTTCCATGCCGCGATGGACATAGAACAGGCGGTAATCAGCGTCGATAATATTTTCGCCATCAACAAACAGGCGGAAGTGTCCCGGTTCATCCGAAGTGACGTGCAGCGGGCCAATCGGCACCACATTATTTTTCTTGTCACCCAGTTCATTGATGAACTCGTAGGTTTCCGCATCGGTGGTCGGTGCCGGGCGCTGACGATAATCCATGCTGTCTTTACGCAACGGATAGAGTTCGTCCGGCCAGTCATCCGGCAGCACCAGACGGCGTTCGTCCGGCAGACCGACCGGGATCAGACCGTACATGTCGCGCACTTCGCGCTCGCCCCAGACGGCAGCCGGCACGCGCGGCGTGACGGACGGGAATTCCAGCTTATTGGCATCAACTTCAACACGTACCGTGATCCAGCATTTGGTACCCTGCTCCATCGACAGCACGTAGTACACCGCGTAATGACCACACAGCTGGCGTTCATCATTGCCAAACAGCACCGAGAGCCATCCGCCCTGCTTGTAGTAAAGGAATTCGACCACTTCCGGCAGATAGTTGACCTTCACGGTGATGGTCAGCTGATCCCGGGTCTGCCAGGCTTCGTCCAGCACCACGCCAGGAAACGCCTGGTGCAGTGCGGCAAGGTATTGTTGACCAACTTTTTCTTCAGACATGCTCAAACTCTCTTAAATCACGCCACCAGCAAGGAGACGAACGCTAAAAACGCAAACCCAAAACCGGCCCAGGTCACGCGTGAGGTGGCGCAAAAACGCAGACGCGCCATGCTGTTTTCAAACAGGGCAATCACCAGTACGCCGACAAGCAGCTTGATGATGGCGATCACCAGCGCCAGCAACAGTCCACCTGCGCTGAACGTTTCCATCTGTCCCCACGGCAGGAACACGCCGACAAACATTTGCAGTACTACCAACTGTTTCAGGCTAATGCCCCACTTCAGCACCGCAAAACCGCTGCCGCTGTATTCGGTCAGCGGCCCTTCCTGCAATTCCTGCTCCGCTTCCGCCAAATCGAACGGCAGTTTGCCCATTTCGATAAACGTGGCGAAAGCACAGGCGCACAGTGCCAAAATCAGCGGAATGCTGCGGGCTGCTGGCCAGTGATAGATCGTATCGGTGATATTGCTGATATGGGTGGAACCCGCAACCTGCGCAGCGACCCACAGTCCCAGCAGCAGGATCGGCTCCACCAGCACGCCGAGCATCGCTTCACGACTGGCACCGATCGCCGTGAACGGGCTGCCGGTATCAAGTCCCGCGATAGAAAAGAAGAAACGGGCAATAGCGAACAGATAAATCAACGTGATCAAATCGCCCAGTTGCGGCAGCGGTGAACCCACGGTTACCACCGGCAGCGCGGTAGCGATGGTCAGCATAACGCCCACCATCACAAACGGCGTCAGACGAAAGACCCAGCCAACATCCGCTGGCGCGACGCTCTGACGGCCCAGCAGTTTGAGCAGGTCGCGATACTCCTGCAATACACCAGGACCGCGGCGATTGTGCAGACGGGCACGCGCCACGCGGGTCACGCCGGATAGCAGCGGCGCAGCGGCAAATAACACCAGCGCCTGAATTAACGGATATAAAACACTCATTCTCAGGCTCCTCGTGAAACCACAATCACCACCAGCACGGCCAGTTCGATCAGTGCCAGGCGGCGGAACAGCACCGGTACCGCCGCGCTTTGCCAACCCGGAACCCACGCTACCGGATTGAGCCACTTACGCAGTTTGAGAACCGGTGCAAAGGCTTCCTTCACTGGCATCGCGAAACCGTGCGCGGTAATGACCATCGACTGCTCGTGATCGTAACCGCAGACCCATGCCGTCCCGCGAGAACGCGATGGCAGACGGTTGCCTTTGAACATCGCCATGATGATGAATGGCAGCAGCGGACAGGCAATCAGCAACAGCGTGATCATGGGTTGCGATACGGTGGTATTGGCTGTTTCCAGCGGCAACGGTACGGCAGTCGCCAGCAGCGGCAACAGCCACGGCGCGGCAACCCCGCCGAGTACGCAACAAATCGCCAGCGCCACGACGCTGATGCCCATCAGGAGAGGCGCACAGCAGGCGTTTTCCGCCTCTTTCGTGCGCGGCGCGCCGAGAAACGTCACGCCATACACTTTCGCCATACACATCACCGCCAGCGCACCGGTAATCGCCAGTCCGACCGCCAGTAGTGGCCCCAGCAGACGACCAATAAACGCGCCGCTGTTGCCCAGTTTGAAGAAGGACTGGTAGATCACCCACTCGCCAGCAAATCCGTTCAGCGGCGGCAGTGCAGCCATCGCCATCAGCCCCACCAGCATCGCAATGGAAATGACCGGCATGCGTTTACCGATGCCGCCCAGTTTTTCGATATCGCGATGTCCGGTACGAAACCAGATGCTGCCCGCGCCAAGAAACAGCACGCTTTTGAACAGGCTGTGGTTCACCAGGTGATAGAGACCACCGGTCAGGCCCAGCGCAATCAGCGTCGGTTGTTTGAGAGCAATCCCGGTCACGCCTGCGCCGAGACCGAGCAGGATAATGCCGATGTTTTCCAGCGTGTGATACGCCAGCAGGCGCTGAATATTGTGCTCCATCAACGCATACAGACCGCCGACAAACGCGGTGATCATGCCGAGAACCAGCAGTAACACACCCCACCACAACGGCGCATTACCGCCAATCAGCGATAACGAGAGAATGCCCAGTAGACCGACCTTCATCACCACGGTGGAGAACAGGGCCGCCGCTGGAGCGCTGGCGTTCGCGTGAGCCTGCGGCACCCATCCGTGCAGCGGAATAATCCCGGCCAGCAGACCAAAGCCCGCCACGCCAAGCAGCCAGATGTCAGCGCCCAGCGGCAGTTCCTGAGTGCGCAGATCGAGGAGACGCAACTCAAGGGTGCCATAGCGCTGCCACACCAGATAACAGGCGATCGCCAGCAGCAACGTACCGAGACGCCCCAGCGCAAACCACAGCTTGCCTTCTTTGCTGCATCCGGTCAGGAACACCGCACACAGCGCCATGATTTCCGCCATCACCACCAGCGTGCCGAGATTGCTGGCGGCAACTGCGCACACCGCCGCCGCCATCAGCAGATTCACCAGCAGACCGTTGGCCCTGACCTGCGGATGGCGATGCCAGTCGATGTTGTACAAACTGACAAACAGTCCGCACAGCCCCAGCGTAATCAGCCAGATGGCATTCAGTGGGGTGATTTGCACGCTGTGACCGATAAACGGCATCACGCCGCGCACCGCGACAGCGTTGATGAGCACGGAGAAACCCGCCGCGGCAGTACACAAGCACCCCACCGCGCCGCCCACGCCAGCAACCCAGCCGCTAAGCGCTTTATGAAAAGAGAACAGAAATGCCAGGACGGCGGCGGCGGCAAACCAGGCCACACCGCTGATGATCAGTGAAATTGCGCTCATTTTGCCTCCCCACTCTGAGCCTGCTGAAACAAGGAGAGATCGCCGAAGTCAGTATTGAAAGTCAGCTCACGTTTCCGTTTACTGGCGCGGGCGATGTCCATGTTGTTCACCAGATGCAGAGCTTTCGTCGGACACATCCGTACGCAGGCCGGGCCTTGTTCATCGAAACTGCACAGATCGCATTTCACCGCGATGGCACGCACGCCCGGAACCCAGTCCAGCAGCGTACTGACGCGAGCCGGTGCCGGTGGCGCTGGTGGTGCTTTAGGCGTATTGGCGTTGGCCGGGATATGCAGCGGACGGCTGCCGGAAAATTCGATCGCGCCAAACGGACAGGCAATGCCGCACAGTTTGCAGCTCACGCACAGGCTTTCATTAAGCTGTACGGCGCCATCCACCCGGTTAATGGCGTTAACCGGACACACGGTGGCGCAAGGGGCATCTTCACAGTGGTGGCAAAGCTGCGGCGCAGATTCTTTTTCATTCAGCATCACTTTCAGGCGCGGCATAGACTGTAGGCCGTGCTGGCGATGCGTCTCTGAACAGGCGGCCTCGCAGGTGTGGCAGCCGATACAGAGCGTGGAGTCAGCAATTACAAAACGATTCACCAGGCATTCCTCAGGTGATAGTCATTTTTGACGAAAACATGCCGATGAAATGTCATTTTCGACACTGTTCGACACGTCTGTCCCTTAAAGCGTCGTGACAACCCATGAGACGACGTCACGACGTAAAACGCTGGGGTCAGGCCGCCGGATTTTGTCTCGCCACCAGTTGGCTCAGATTGATCGGCGACCCGCTTTCAACAGCGGCATACAGTCGGTCATAAACGCTGGCGATTTTATCGAGATAGTGTTCCAGCACCTGCTCACGCTCACGGTTGCTGACCCGCTCGTCCACTTTGCCATCAATGCTCAATTGCGCCTGTGCAATCAGTTGCTTATCTTCGCCATCTTTTGTTTCGACGTAATACTCAATGGTGTGGCTGTTGAAGCCTTCCGCCATCGTGACGGTGATGCGAAAGTGTTCGAACAGTACGAAACAGAGATCTTTATCCGGCGCGCAGCTCATCGCATGGTGCAGACGCGCTTTCGACAGGGTGATCCCCTGAACCAGCGAATTGCAGTAAATATGCCACTGGTCCTGTAGGCGACGATGCCGCTGCGCGATGTAATCGGCTTTTTCGCTTATTTCCCAAATAGTCATGTCAGGTTACCCGTTTAACAGAGATAGCCTGCCATAAGCATTTTCCATGCCAGTTTTTAACCATTTGTTTTTTCATGAATTTAATAATAAAAGACGGCTGTCGACGCCCGAATGACATGTCATTTCGTCATCATCGTCATCGACAAATGCCCCCAACTTTCAGGCTGGCATAGTTATTGCTTATCACTGCCCATCATATCGGGAGGCACTATGCACGAAATTACCCTTTGCCAGCGGGCACTGGAATTGATCGAACAACAGGCCGTCGCGCACGGCGCAAAACGGATAACTGGGGTCTGGCTCAAAATTGGCGCATTTTCTTGCGTAGAAACCAGCGCTCTCTCCTTTTGTTTTGATCTGGTATGCCGTGGCACCGTTGCGGAAGGTTGTAAACTGCACCTCGAGGAACAAGAAGCCGAATGCTGGTGTGAATCCTGTCAGCAATACGTCACCTTACTGACCCAACGCGTACGCCGTTGCCCGCAATGCAATAGCGACACGCTGCAAATCGTGGCCGATGACGGATTACAGATTCGACGAATAGAAATAGATCAGGAGTGAGCGATGTGTACAACATGCGGTTGCGCTGAAGGCAACCTTTATATAGAGGGTGATGAGCATAACCCTCATTCCGCGTTTCGCAGCGCGCCTTTTGCCCCGGCAGCTCGCCCGGCGCTGAATATTACCGGCATAAAAACGTCCGAATTCACCCCGAGCCAGACGGAAGAAGGCGATCTGCACTACGGTCACGGTGAAGCCGGCACCCACGCGCCAGGCATGAGCCAGCGGCGTATGCTGGAAGTAGAAATCGACGTGCTGGATAAAAACAACCGTCTGGCCGAGCGCAACCGCGCCCGCTTCGCCGCGCGCCAACAGTTGGTGCTCAACCTCGTCTCCAGCCCAGGATCCGGTAAAACCACTCTGCTTACCGAAACGCTGATGAAGCTGAAAGACAGCGTCCCGTGCGCCGTCATTGAAGGCGACCAGCAGACGGTCAACGACGCCGCACGCATTCGCGCCACGGGCACTCCGGCCATTCAGGTCAACACCGGCAAAGGCTGTCACCTCGATGCGCAGATGATTGCCGATGCCGCGCCGCGTCTGCCGCTGGAAGACCACGGCATTCTATTTATCGAAAACGTCGGTAACCTCGTCTGCCCGGCGAGTTTTGATCTCGGCGAACGCCATAAAGTGGCGGTGCTTTCTGTCACCGAAGGCGAAGACAAGCCGCTGAAATACCCGCATATGTTCGCCGCCGCCTCGCTGATGCTGCTCAACAAAGTCGATCTGCTACCGTACCTGAATTTCGACGTTGAGAAGTGCATTGCCAGTGCCAGGGAAGTTAATCCGGATATCGAGATCATCCTGATTTCCGCCACCAGCGGCGAAGGAATGGATCAGTGGCTGAACTGGCTGGAGGCACAGCGATGTGCATAGGCGTTCCCGGCCAAATCCGCACTATCGAAGGTAACCTGGCGAAAGTCGACGTTTGCGGCATTCAGCGCGACGTCGATCTGACGCTGGTCGGCAGTTGTGATGAGCACGGCGAACCTCGTCTGGGCCAGTGGGTACTGGTCCACGTCGGTTTTGCCATGAGCGTGATTAACGAAGCCGAAGCGCGCGACACGCTCGATGCGCTCCAGAACATGTTTGATGTTGAGCCGGATGTCGGCGCTTTGCTGTATGGCGAGGAAAAATAATGCGTTTTGTTGACGAATACCGCGCGCCGGAACAGGTGATGCAACTGATTGAACACCTGCGTGAACGTGCCGCGCATCTGCCGTATACCGCCGAACGTCCGCTGCGCATTATGGAAGTCTGCGGCGGCCATACGCATGCGATCTTCAAATTTGGTCTCGACCAGTTGCTCCCTGATAACGTGGAGTTTATCCACGGCCCGGGTTGTCCGGTCTGCGTACTGCCGATGGGACGTATCGACAGTTGCATTGAAATTGCCAGCCATCCGGAGGTGATTTTCTGTACCTTTGGCGACGCCATGCGCGTGCCGGGGAAACAAGGTTCGCTGTTGCAGGCGAAAGCGCGCGGTGCGGACATTCGCATTGTCTACTCGCCGATGGATGCGCTCAAACTGGCGCAGGAAAACCCAACGCGTAAAGTCGTGTTTTTCGGCCTCGGCTTTGAAACGACCATGCCGACCACCGCCATTACCCTGCAACAGGCAAAACTGCGCGACGTGCAGAATTTTTACTTCTTCTGTCAGCACATCACGCTCATTCCGACCCTGCGCAGCCTGCTGGAACAGCCCGATAACGGCATCGACGCGTTTCTCGCTCCAGGTCACGTCAGTATGGTGATCGGTACCGACGCCTATCATTTTATTGCCAGTGAGTTTCATCGTCCGCTGGTGGTCGCTGGATTCGAACCCCTTGATCTACTGCAAGGCGTCGTGATGCTGGTTGAGCAGAAAATAGCGGCCCACAGCCAGGTCGAAAACCAGTATCGCCGCGTGGTGCCAGACGCCGGCAACCTGTTGGCGCAACAGGCTATTGCCGACGTATTTTGCGTCACCGGCGACAGCGAGTGGCGCGGCCTGGGGGTGATTGAATCCTCCGGCGTGCATCTGACGCCTGACTATCAGCGTTTTGATGCCGAAGCGCATTTCCGACCGGCACCTCAGCAGGTTTACGACGACCCGCGCGCCCGCTGCGGCGACGTGCTGACCGGGAAATGTAAACCGCATCAGTGCCCGTTGTTTGGCAAGACCTGTAATCCAGAGACCGCCTTCGGCGCACTGATGGTCTCTTCAGAAGGCGCATGCGCCGCCTGGTATCAGTATCGTCAGCAGGAGTGTGAAGCATGAAGAGCGTACAACTCGCCCACGGTAGCGGCGGTCAGGCCATGCAGCAACTGATTAACAGTCTGTTTATGGAAGCCTTCGCTAACCCGTGGCTGGCGGAGCAGGAAGATCAGGCGCGGCTTGAACTGGCGCAACTGGTCGCTGAAGGCGATCGGCTGGCATTCTCCACCGACAGCTACGTCATTGACCCACTGTTTTTCCCCGGCGGCAACATCGGCAAGCTGGCGATCTGCGGTACCGCCAATGACGTCGCCGTCAGCGGCGCAATTCCACGCTATCTCTCCTGCGGCTTTATCCTCGAAGAAGGACTGCCGATGGAGACGCTGAAAAGCGTGGTAAACAGCATGGCCGCCACCGCGCGTGAGGCCAATATCGCGATCGTGACCGGCGATACAAAAGTTGTTCAACGTGGCGCAGCGGACAAATTGTTCATCAACACCGCAGGCATGGGGGCGATTCCAGCCAATATTCACTGGGGTGCACAAACCCTGGCAGCGGGCGACGTGCTGCTGGTCAGCGGTACGCTGGGCGATCACGGCGCCACTATTCTTAATCTGCGTGAACAGTTAGGGCTGGATGGCGAACTGGTCAGCGACTGCGCGGTATTAACGCCGCTAATTCAGTCGTTGCGCGATATCCCCGGCGTGAAAGCCCTGCGCGACGCGACGCGTGGCGGCGTGAACGCGGTCGCCCATGAGTTTGCCGCCGCCTGCGGTTTTGGCATTGAGCTGTCCGAATCCGCACTTCCCGTGAAACCTGCCGTTCGTGGAGTATGTGAACTGCTGGGTCTGGATGCGCTTAACTTCGCAAACGAAGGCAAGCTGGTCATTGCCGTTGAACGTCAGGCGGCCGGGCAGGTGCTGGCGGCGTTGCATGCCCATCCGTTGGGGCGCGATGCGGCACTGATTGGCGAAGTGGTCGAACGTAAAGGTGTGCGTCTGGCCGGTCTTTACGGCGTGAAGCGCACGCTGGATTTACCGCATGCAGAACCGCTGCCGCGGATCTGTTAAGTCCGTCATTATGCCGGATGGCGGCGTCGCCTTATCCAGCCTACACAATCGGTTGAACCGTTGGTCGAATAAGGCGTTTTCGCCGTTATTCAACTCACACAAACTGTTCGAACCGTAGGCCGGATAAGGCGTTTTTTGTCGACACCCAGCGGAAGTCGAGTGTCTATACCTATAATTTAATTTCTTTTTTTGCACCGCGCAGCGGTACTTTCCTGGAAAAGCAATATGTCGTATACACCGATGAGCGATCTCGGGCAGCAAGGATTGTTCGACATCACTCGCACATTGTTACAGCAGCCCGACCTGCAATCGCTAAGCGAGGCGCTTTCGCAACTGGTAAAGCGCTCGGCGCTTGCCGACAGCGCGGCGATTGTGTTGTGGCAAGCGCAGACACAGCGGGCGTCCTGGTACGCCACGCGCGATAACGGCAAACCCGTCATCTACGAAGATGAAACCGTGCTGGCCCACGGCCCGATCCGCCGTATTCTCTCTCGCCCCGATGCCCTGCACTGCAATTATCACGAGTTTTCAGAAACCTGGCCGCAACTGGCTGCTGGCGGCCTTTACCCGCCATTCGGCCACTACTGCCTGCTGCCGCTGGCGGCGGATGGCCGCATTTTTGGCGGCTGCGAATTTATCCGCAACGACGATCGCCCCTGGAGCGAAAAAGAGTACGAGCGTCTGCAAACCTTCACCCAGATTGTCGGCGTGGTGGCAGAGCAAATTCAGTGCAGGGTCACAAACAACGTCGATTACGATCTCTTGTGCCGCGAACGCGACAACTTTCGTATTCTGGTCGCCATCACTAACGCCGTACTCTCCCGGCTCGACATGGATGAGCTGGTAAGTGAAGTCGCCAAAGAGATCCATCACTATTTCAACATCGACGACATCAGCATTGTCCTGCGTAGCCACCGTAAAAATAAGCTCAGCATTTACTCCACTCACTACCTCGATGAAAATCATCCCGCACACGAACAAAGCGAAGTCGATGAAGCTGGCACTCTGACGGAACGGGTGTTTAAAAGCAAAGAGATGCTGCTGATAAACCTGAACGAACGGGACGCGCTGGCCCCCTATGAACGCATGCTGTTCGATACGTGGGGCAACCAGATTCAGACGCTGTGCCTGCTACCGCTGATGTCGGGCAACACCATGCTCGGCGTACTCAAGCTGGCGCAGTGTGAAGAAAAAGTGTTTACCACCGCCAACCTGAACCTGCTGCGCCAGATTGCCGGGCGCGTCGCCATCGCCGTGGACAACGCCCTCGCCTATCAGGAAATCCATCGGCTGAAAGAGCGGCTGGTGGATGAAAACCTGGCGCTTACCGAACAGCTCAACAATGTCGACAGCGAGTTTGGTGAAATCATCGGGCGCAGCGATGCGATGTACAGCGTGCTCAAGCAGGTCGAGATGGTGGCCCAGAGCGACAGCACTGTGCTGATCCTCGGTGAAACCGGCACCGGGAAAGAGCTGATTGCCCGCGCAATCCACAATCTGAGTGGGCGTAACGCACGCCGGATGGTGAAGATGAACTGCGCCGCCATGCCCGCTGGCCTGCTGGAAAGTGACCTGTTCGGTCACGAACGCGGCGCCTTCACCGGTGCCAGTGCGCAGCGCATTGGCCGCTTTGAGCTGGCGGATAAAAGTTCTTTGTTCCTGGATGAAGTGGGCGACATGCCGCTAGAATTACAGCCTAAGCTTTTGCGCGTCTTACAGGAACAGGAATTTGAGCGTCTGGGCAGCAATAAGCTGATCCAGACCGACGTGCGTCTGATCGCCGCCACCAACCGTGACTTGAAAAAAATGGTCGAGGATCGCGAGTTTCGTAGCGATCTCTACTACCGCCTCAACGTTTTTCCGATCCGACTTCCGCCGCTGCGCGAACGCCCGGAAGATATCCCCCTGCTGGTGAAAGCATTCACCTTTAAAATCGCTCGCCGCCTGGGGCGTAACATCGACAGTATCCCGGCGGAAACCCTGCGCATCCTCAGCAATATGGAATGGCCGGGTAATGTGCGCGAACTGGAGAACGTGGTGGAGCGCGCCGTTCTGCTGACGCGAGGAAGCGTGCTGCAACTCTCGCTGCCGGATATCGGCATGCTCTCACCTGGTGAACCACCCGTCGCGACCGAAGTCGCCCAGGAAGGGGAAGACGAGTATCAGCTCATCCTGCGGGTGCTGAAAGAGACCAATGGTGTGGTTGCAGGCCCGAAAGGCGCAGCTCAGCGGCTGGGTCTTAAGCGTACCACGCTGCTTTCACGCATGAAGCGTTTAGGTATTGATAAAGACGCGCTGGTTTGAGGCACGCGTTGCTGGATGTCGGGTGGGCAATTATCCGTAGGCCGGATTAAGGCGAAGCCGCCATCCGGCATTTCGCTTCACTTCTTACGCGAGTATTTTTCCGGCAGTTCCGGCACGGGACGTTTATCGTCGATGAGATGACGAACGGTCAGGATGGGATGACGCCAGAGCATTCTCGGCCCCGCCCAGCGCATAATCTGCTTCATCTCTTCACGCTTCGCTGGCTGATAACAGTGTACGGGACACTGTTTACAGGCCGGTTTATCCTCGCCAAAGACGCACTTATCCAGACGTTTTTGCGCATAGGCAAACAGCGCGTCGTAGTGTTCCGGCTCATCAGATGCCTGCGGACACTGGCTCTCGTACAGCGCGATCATTTTTTTAATCGTCAGTTTTTCGCGAGCAATGCGCTTGCCGGACATGATGCGCCCTCCACTACATTAAGGTGTATTTATTCTACAACTTAAATTCTCGCAACACTATCACCCAAAGGTGACACTCCCCCACCACACCTCAAATAAGAATTATTTTCATTTAACACTATCTTTATACATGCCTTGTGCTATATAACATAGCAAAGGCTATATTCGATGAATAATTAACCACTTTTTTATGAGGGATACTATGTCGCACCTCTCCCGTCTGACCTCGTCTCTGCTGGCGGCTGTACTGGCCATCTGCATGCTGTCACCGGCTTATGCCAAAGAGAAGCTCAATGTCGTTACCACCTTCACGATCATTGCGGACATGGCGCAAAACGTGGCGGGTGAGGCGGCCAATGTCAGTTCGATCACCAAACCCGGCGCGGAAATTCATGAGTATCAACCCACTCCGGGCGACATTAAGCGAGCGCAGGGGGCGCAATTGATCCTCTCTAACGGTCTGAATCTGGAGCTGTGGTTTGCCCGCTTCTACCAGAATTTGTCGGGTGTGCCGGAAGTGACGGTGTCTGACGGGGTGAAACCCATGGGCATCAGCGAAGGACCGTATAACGGGAAACCCAACCCTCACGCCTGGATGTCGGCGGAAAACGCGATGATCTACGTCGACAATATTCGCGACGCGCTGACGAAATACGATCCGGATAGCGCCGCGATTTACCAGAAAAATGCCGAACGTTATAAAGCGCAAATTCACCAGACGCTGGCCCCTCTCCATGCCGCGCTGGCAAAAATCCCTGCCGATAAACGCTGGCTGGTCACCAGCGAAGGAGCGTTCTCTTATCTTGCCCGCGATAACGATCTGCAAGAGCTTTATCTCTGGCCGATCAACGCCGATCAGCAGGGAACGCCCAAACAGGTACGTAAAGTGATCGATGCGATCAGAGCGCATCAGATCCCCACCGTATTCAGCGAAAGCACCGTATCAGATAAACCGGCCCGTCAGGTCGCGCGGGAATCCGGCGCACATTACGGCGGCGTGCTGTATGTCGATTCCCTGAGCGCCGCCGATGGCCCCGTTCCCACCTATCTCGATCTGCTACGCGTTACCACCGAGACCATCGTCAGTGGTATCAATGACGGTTTGAGGAGTCAGAAATGAGTCAATCTGCGATTACCGTGAATCAGGTGACGGTGACGTATCGCAATGGTCATACCGCACTACGCGATGCCACCTTTCAGGTACCGGGCGGTTCGATTGCCGCGCTGGTAGGAGTCAACGGGTCGGGAAAATCAACGTTGTTCAAAGCACTGATGGGTTTTGTCCGCCTGGCCGACGGCGACATTTCCATCCTGCAACAGCCGGTGAATCACGCGCTGAAGCAGAATCTGATTGCCTACGTCCCACAGTCCGAAGAGGTTGACTGGTCATTTCCGGTGCTGGTGGAAGACGTCGTGATGATGGGCCGCTACGGACATATGGGCTGGCTACGTCGTCCGAAGGCTCAGGATCATGCCAGTGTTGACGCTGCGCTGGCGCGGGTGGATATGCTGGAATACCGCCACCGGCAGATTGGCGAGCTTTCTGGCGGGCAGAAAAAACGCGTCTTCCTCGCCAGGGCCATTGCCCAGGACGGTCAGGTCATTCTGCTGGATGAGCCTTTCACCGGCGTCGATGTCAAAACCGAAGCGCGCATTATTGCGCTGCTACGCGAGTTGCGCGATGAGGGGCGCACGATGCTGGTCTCCACCCACAATCTCGGGTCAGTCACCGAATTCTGTGATTATACGGTGATGATCAAAGGCACCGTGCTGGCGAGCGGCCCGACCGAAACCACTTTTACCGCCGACAACCTTGAACTGGCGTTCAGCGGCGTCCTGCGTCACGTCGCGCTCAGCGGCGGCGAAGAACACATCATTACCGACGACGAACGCCCGTTTATCTCCCGACGAGCGGCAGGCTGCGGAGAGTCATCATGAACTGGCTGACAGAACCCTTTGGTTATCAGTACATGCTCAACGCGATGTGGGTATCGGCGATGGTTGGCGGACTGTGCGCCTTTCTCTCCTGCTATTTAATGCTTAAAGGCTGGTCGTTGATTGGCGATGCGCTGTCGCACTCCATCGTGCCAGGCGTTGCCGGTGCCTACATGCTCGGCTTGCCCTTCTCTCTCGGTGCCTTTCTCTCCGGTGGCCTGGCAGCAGGCAGTATGCTTTTTCTGAACCAGCGCTCACGGCTTAAAGAAGATGCCATTATTGGCCTGATCTTCTCGTCATTCTTTGGCATCGGGCTGTTTATGGTGTCGCTCAACCCGATGTCGGTGAATATTCAGACCATCATTCTCGGCAACGTACTGGCCATCGCGCCGGAAGACATTGTGCAACTGGCGATTATCGGCACGGTTTCCCTGCTCATCCTGCTGCTGAAGTGGAAGGATCTGATGGTCACTTTTTTCGATGAAAACCACGCCCGCTCCATTGGCCTGCACCCGGCCCGTCTGAAGCTGCTGTTTTTCACTCTGTTATCGGTGTCCACCGTCGCCGCGCTGCAAACCGTGGGGGCATTTCTGGTGATCTGCCTGGTCGTGACGCCCGGTGCCACCGCCTGGCTGCTGACTGACCGCTTTCCACGCCTTCTTATGATCGCCGTTGCGATCGGCAGTGTGACCAGTTTTTTCGGCGCCTGGCTCAGCTACTGGCTGGACGGGGCGACCGGCGGGATCATTGTGGTGCTACAAACCGTATTATTCCTGCTGGCGTTCGTTTTTGCCCCCAAACACGGCCTGCTGGCGAACCGCCGTCGCGCACGACGTAAGGAGTCATCATGTTTCTGAGCACTCTGCTGGAACCCTTTCAGTTCGACTTTATGGTCAACGCGCTGGCCGTCTCCGCTCTTGTGGCGATTCCCTGTGCGTTACTGTCGGTATTTCTGGTGCTCAAAGGCTGGGCGCTCATGGGCGATGCCATGAGTCATGCGGTTTTTCCGGGAATTGTGCTGGCTTATATCGTCGGTATTCCACTGGCTATTGGCGCGTTTATTGCTGGGCTGTTCTGCGCAGTCGCAACTGGATATCTTGATGACAACAGCCGCATCAAACGCGACACCATCATGGGGATCGTCTTCTCCGGCATGTTTGGCGCCGGACTGGTGCTCTATGTCTCTATCCAGTCAGAGGTTCACCTCGATCATATTCTGTTCGGCGACATGCTAGGGATTTCGCTGAGCGATATTGGGCAAACGGCCTTCATTGTGCTGGGTATCGTCCTGATCATTGCATTCAAGTGGAAAGATTTGCTGCTGCACGCCTTCGATCCGCATCAGGCGAAAGCCTGCGGCCTTAACACGACTTTGCTGCATTACGGACTGCTGTGCATGATTGCGTTGACCATCGTCGCGACGCTGAAATCGGTGGGGATCATTCTGTCGATCTCCTTGTTGATCGCCCCAGGCGCGATTGCCGTTCTCCTCACCCGACGCTTTGCCCGCGCGCTGTTGCTGGCAACGGGTCTGTCGGTGGTTACCTCATTTTTAGGCGTGTATCTGTCATTCTTCCTCGACAGCGCACCCGCTCCCACGATCGTCGTGCTGTTCACCATTCTCTTTATCGCGGCGTTTGTTTTTGCCGCATTACGCGACCGACATTCGGAATTGCGACAACAACAATCGGTGTAAAATTTTGAAACGGAAGAAGGATCGAGAAGTCGGCGATCCTGACTTTCCCTGAAATGCGTATCTCCGCTATCATGTGTCCCTTATGTGATAACAACGAAAACGAAAAGTATCGCAACCCATTTACATTCAGGGACTGGACACAACTCCATGAGTACAATCGATAATCTCGACGCCCACACCCCAATGATGCAGCAGTATCTCAAGCTGAAGGCCCAACACCCGGAGATTCTGCTTTTCTATCGCATGGGCGACTTTTACGAACTCTTTTACGACGACGCAAAACGGGCGTCGCAGTTGCTCGACATTTCGCTGACGAAGCGCGGTGCGTCTGCGGGCGAGCCCATCCCGATGGCGGGTATTCCCCATCATGCGGTCGAAAACTACCTCGCCAAGCTGGTCAATCAGGGTGAATCCGTCGCCATTTGCGAGCAAATTGGCGACCCGGCCACCAGTAAAGGGCCGGTTGAGCGTAAAGTCGTGCGTATTGTCACGCCGGGCACCATCAGTGATGAAGCCCTGCTACAGGAGCGCCAGGACAATTTGCTCGCCGCCATCTGGCAGGACAGTAAAGGCTACGGTTATGCCACGCTGGACATCAGCTCCGGGCGTTTTCGTCTGAGCGAACCCGCCGATCGCGAAACAATGGCCGCCGAACTGCAACGGACCAACCCGGCGGAACTGCTGTACGCCGAAGATTTCGCGGAGATGGCTCTGATTGAAGGTCGTCGAGGATTACGTCGTCGCCCGCTGTGGGAATTTGAAATTGATACTGCACGTCAGCAGTTGAATTTGCAGTTTGGTACCCGCGATCTAATTGGCTTTGGCGTTGAAAACGCGCCGCGCGGACTTTGCGCCGCTGGCTGCCTGTTGCAGTACGTCAAGGATACCCAGCGCACTTCCCTGCCGCATATTCGCTCTATCACCATGGAGCGGCAGCAGGACAGCATCATCATGGATGCCGCGACGCGCCGCAATCTGGAGATCACCCAGAATCTGGCCGGGGGCATGGAGAACACGCTGGCCGCCGTGCTCGACTGCACCGTGACGCCGATGGGCAGCCGTATGCTCAAACGCTGGCTGCATATGCCGGTACGTGATACGAAAATCCTGACAGAACGTCAGCAAACCATTGGTTCATTACAGGATGCAACCAGTGAACTGCAGCCCGTGCTGCGCCAGGTGGGCGATCTGGAACGTATTCTTGCGCGTCTGGCACTGCGTACCGCGCGTCCGCGCGATCTCGCTCGCATGCGCCACGCTTTCCAGCAACTGCCGGAACTGCGTGCGCAACTGGAATCGGTGGACAGCGCCCCTGTACAAATGCTGCGCGAGAAAATGGGCGAATTCGCCGAACTGCGGGAACTGCTGGAACGTGCGGTCGTTGACGCTCCCTCGGTTCTCGTTCGTGATGGTGGTGTTATTGCGCCGGGCTACAACGAAGAGCTTGATGAGTGGCGCGCCCTGGCAGACGGTGCGACCGACTATCTCGACAGGCTGGAAATCCGTGAGCGCGAGCGTACCGGGCTGGACACGCTGAAAGTCGGCTTTAACGCGGTGCACGGTTATTACATCCAGATTAGCCGTGGGCAGAGCCACCTCGCACCAATCAACTACGTCCGTCGCCAGACGCTGAAAAACGCCGAGCGCTACATCATTCCGGAACTCAAAGAGTACGAAGATAAGGTTCTGACCTCCAAGGGCAAGGCGCTGGCGCTGGAAAAACAGCTCTATGACGAACTGTTCGACCTGCTGCTACCGCATCTGGCGGATCTACAACAGAGCGCCAGTGCACTGGCGGAACTCGATGTACTGGTGAATCTGGCCGAACGCGCGTACACGCTGAACTACACCTGCCCAACCTTCAGCGATAAACCGGGTATTCGTATTACCGAGGGCCGCCATCCGGTGGTGGAACAGGTCCTGAATGAGCCGTTTATCGCCAACCCGCTCGACCTCTCACCACAGCGCAGAATGCTGATCATTACCGGACCAAACATGGGCGGTAAAAGTACCTACATGCGCCAGACCGCGCTGATTGCCCTGCTGGCCTATATTGGCAGCTACGTACCGGCGCAGAAGGTGGAGATTGGTCCTGTCGATCGTATCTTTACCCGTGTAGGTGCAGCGGACGATCTGGCCTCCGGGCGCTCCACCTTCATGGTAGAGATGACCGAAACGGCCAACATTCTGCACAACGCCACTGAGAACAGCCTGGTGCTAATGGATGAGATTGGCCGCGGGACATCCACTTACGATGGCCTGTCGCTGGCGTGGGCATGTGCGGAAAATCTGGCGAATAAGATCAAAGCGCTGACGCTGTTCGCGACGCACTACTTCGAGCTGACACAGTTGCCGGAAAAAATGGAAGGCGTTGCCAACGTCCATCTCGACGCGTTAGAGCACGGCGATACCATTGCCTTTATGCATAGCGTGCAGGACGGTGCGGCCAGTAAGAGCTACGGCCTGGCGGTCGCAGCGCTGGCGGGCGTTCCGAAAGAGGTGATCAAACGTGCGCGACAGAAACTGCGCGAACTGGAGAGCATTTCACCCAACGCGGCGGCAACACAGGTGGATGGCACCCAGATGTCGCTGCTGTCCGTTCCCGAAGAGACCTCTCCTGCCGTTGAAGCACTGGAAAATCTCGACCCGGATTCGCTAACGCCCCGTCAGGCGCTGGAGTGGATCTATCGGCTGAAGAGTCTGGTGTAAGAAAAAGGCCCGATGCCGCTTTTGGACTGACCCCATAAATCTGGACAGTTTATATTAAGCGGCCTTCAGAGCCTGGGCCCGGTACTCTACCGGACTCAGGCCTTTTAGTTTCAGGCTTATCCGCTCGTTGTTGTAGTAACGGATATAATCCTCTATCGCCTTCCTCAGTTCGCTGATATTGCTGAACTGACTCAGGTAAAAACACTCCGATTTCAGCGTCCCGAAGAAGTTTTCCATCACGGCATTATCCAGACAGTTTCCTTTTCGGGACATACTTTGCGTCATGCCCTGCGCCTTTAACTTTGCCTGATAGCCTGCCATCCGATATTGCCAGCCCTGATCTGTGTGCAGCAAGGGGGCGTCGTCTGGTCCGAGCTTTAAGAACGCATCCCGCAGCATGGTATTAACCATCTCCATCACCGGCCTTTCCGACAGGCTGTAGGAGATTATTTCCCGGTTAAAAAGATCGAGTACCGGCGACAGGTACAGCTTTTTACCCTGCAGCGAGAACTCTGTAACATCCGTAACCCATTTTTCATTGGCTTTTGATGCACTGAAGTTCCTGCTCAGGATATTGGGGGCTGCCTTGCCTGTTTCCCCCTTCCATGAGCGGTATTTCTTCGCCCTTATCAGAGACCGGAGCGACAGCTCTGTCATCAGCCGCTGCACGGTTTTATGGTTCACCAGCAGACCCTGCTTTCTCAGCGAAAGCGTGATCCTGCGGTAGCCATAACGGCCTTTGTGCCAGGCGTATATCTCACGGATTTTATCTTTCAGCCCGGCATGCCTGTCCACCTGCTTCAGGGCATTCATATTGTAATACCATGTACTGCGGGACATGCCTGCCGCGCGCAGGAGGTC
Source organism: Citrobacter sp. RHB20-C16 (assembly GCF_013890155.1). NCBI lineage: Bacteria > Pseudomonadati > Pseudomonadota > Gammaproteobacteria > Enterobacterales > Enterobacteriaceae > Citrobacter > Citrobacter sp. RHB20-C16. Next base: position 3,784,924 of record NZ_CP057630.1, read on the forward strand.
TCGCAGAGCGTGCTTATGCCTCAGTTCACTGATTATCAGGGCTTGCTGCCGTTTTTTTCGCTCTGAACCAAGGCCTTCAACTTTTTTAGATAGGCATTCTCTGCCCGCAGGTAACGGAGTTCAGCCCGGAGTTCTTCGGGGGAGAGTTTTTCCAGTTCTTTATCTGTAGGGGATGGGGGGATTTTTTGTTTTGTCATTTTTCCAGGCCGCCCGCGTTGAATGTTTAGCAGTCCTTCCGCTCCGGCATCGTTGTACACGCAGACCCAGTGTCGGACAAGCGTTTCTGCAGAGAGATTAAACCGGGCAGCTGCTTCACGCATCGTCAGGTGGTCACGGATAACCGCCCGGACGACGACGAGTTTAAATTCAGCTGAATGATGTTTATTTTTCCCTGACAGCCCTTCCATACCGTGGAGTTGCCACGCCCTGACCCAGCGACGGACGGAAGTTCTTTCAACACCAAAACGGTCGGCTGTACGCTCTTCTCCGTCTTTTCCGGACAAATAATGATTAACCACAGCCAGTTTTGTTTCAGGGGAATATTTTGGCTTTGCCATAAAAAACTGCACCTTACTCAGTTGAGTGTCCAACTTTTGGGGTGCAGTCCACTTTGCGTATCGGGCCACATATTAACGGTACTTTTCCCAGGTCGGATAAGGCCTCAGCCGCCATCCGGCACTCCGTCAGCGCTTATCTTCTGTCAGCAGCGGCGGAATAGTGGGTACCATTGGCGCCTCATCGATATCTTTCTGCGTCATACGAAACGCCTGCGGGTAGTGTTCGCGGCTGGTACGACGTAGCGGCTCCGTATCACGCCAGGTGTACAGGCAATGTTGGCACTGATACACCGTCCAGACGCCTTTCACTGGCGAGGTCGCCATCACTTCAATATGTTCATCAGCACAACGTGGGCAAATCATCTGAGGCTCCTTATCTACGGTTGGCCAGCATGGCAGTCAGCTTTTCAGCCCAGGCTTTGGTTTCCGGGAGATCGCACACCGGCTGGCTATAGTGACCACGGTTATCCGGCGCAACGGGCGTGGTGGCGTCGATAATCAGCTTATCGGTGATCCCCGCCGGACTTGAGCCCGGATCCAGTTCCAGTACTGACATATTCGGTAGCTGAACCAGATCCCCCGCCGGGTTGACTTTCGACGACAGCGCCCACATCACCTGCGGCAGGTTAAACGGATCGACATCTTCATCCACCATAATTACCATCTTCACGTAACCCAGCCCGTGTGGCGTGGTCATCGCACGCAATCCCACCGCTCGCGCAAAACCGCCGTAGCGTTTTTTGGTCGAGATAATCGCCAGCAGGCCGTGGGTATACATGGCGTTAACCGCCTGCACTTCCGGGAACTCCGCTTTTAGTTGCTGATACAGCGGAACGCAGGTGGCCGGCCCCATCAAATAGTCGATTTCTGTCCACGGCATACCGAGATAAAGGGATTCAAAAATCGGTTTACTGCGATACGACACCTTATCAATACGCACAACCGTCATATTGCGACCACCGGAATAGTGGCCGGTAAACTCGCCAAACGGGCCTTCAATTTCACGTTTGCGGCTTTCAATCACCCCTTCCAGGATCACCTCCGATCCCCACGGCACATCAAACCCGGTCAACGGCGCAGTAGCGATGGGATACGGGCTTTCGCGCAGCGCCCCTGCCATTTCATATTCGGACTGATCGTACTTCAGCGGTGTCGCCCCCATCAGCGTGATGATCGGATCGTTACCCAGGGTGATGGCGATCGGCAGATCCTCGCCGCGCTCTTCCGCCTTATGCAGATGCAGCGCGATATCATGCATCGGTACCGGTTGTAGGCCCAGCTTACGCTTGCCCTTCACTTCCATCCGGTAGATACCGACGTTCTGCTTGCCGAAGTTGTCCGGGTCGAGCGGATCGCGGGAGACTACGCAGGCTTTATCCAGGTAAAATCCGCCATCGCCGTCGTTCAGGCGAAACAGCGGCAGAATATCGAACAGGTTAATCGCTTCGCCATCGACACTGTTTTCCGCCCATGCCGGATTCGCGCGGCGTTCCGGGGTGACCGGGAACTTATCCCAGCGACGAATAAACTCATCTATCTGCTTTTTCACTGGCGTATTCGGCGGTAAGCCCAATGAAATGGCATGATTTTGCCAGGAGCCGATGGTGTTCATCGCCACACGCGCGTCGGTAAAACCACGAATATTATCGAACCATAGCGCCGGTGCGCCGTCGCCAATACGGCCAGTGGCGTTGGCAGCCGCGGCCAGATCCGGCTCCGCGTTCACCTCTTCACTGATTTTCAGCAATTGTCCCTGGTCGTCGAGCGCCTGCAAAAAGCTGCGCAAATCATCAAATGCCATTATTCATTCTCCTGTGAAAAATTCTGTGCCTGCGCTAATCCCTGCCAGCGACGCGCATGCGGGTGCTCCAGCGCAAACTGGTCCAGTACGCGGGCCACGATGTGTTGCGTAATATCATCAACGGACTGTGGATGGTTATAGAACGCAGGCATGGGCGGCACCATCGCCACGCCCATGCGTGAAAGCGCGAGCATGTTTTCGAGATGCACCGTACTGAGCGGCATTTCACGCGGCACCAGCACCAACTTGCGCCCTTCTTTCAGCACCACGTCGGCAGCGCGTCCCACCAGACCGTCGGCGTAACCTGCGCGTATTCCAGCCAGGGTTTTCATGCTGCAAGGAATAACGATCATGCCGTCGGTACGAAACGAACCTGACGAGATGGTCGCCGCCTGATCCGCCGGGCTGTGGCAAAAATCGGCCAGTCCGGCAACATCGCGCGCACGGTATGGCGTTTCCAGTTCAATGGTGGTTTTGGCCCATTTCGACATCACCAGATGCGTTTCCACATCCGGCATCTTCCGCAGCGCCTGCAACAGTGCTACACCCAGCGGCGCTCCCGTTGCCCCGGTCATCCCCACAATCAGTCTCATTCATCACTCCACAAATTGTTCGTATACGAACATTTAATATAAATTACCCCTGTAAAACAGCGACGACAATAGCGCCCGTTTTTTTCCGCACGTATTGCTTAAGATTTCCTCGTTAAAAAACGCGGTGTTACCCGTTATGATAGGAGACATGATTTTTAGCCTGGAGTTTTCATGGAGTTACGGAATAAAGCGTTTCACCTGTTACGCCAGCTGTTCCAACAACATACGGCGCGTTGGCAGCATGCGTTGCCGGATCTGACTAAACCACAGTACGCGGTGATGCGTGCCATTGCGGAATGTCCCGGCATTGAACAGGTTAATCTGATGGAGGCCGCCGTCAGTACCAAAGCGACGCTGGCAGAAATGCTAAGCCGAATGGAAAAACGTGGGCTGGTGAGGCGTGAAAACGATCCGCTGGATAAACGTCGCCGCTTCGTTTATCTGACCCCTGAAGGAGAAGCCTTGCTGAAGGTAAGCATGCCGTTGGGAAATCGGGTGGATGAGGAGTTTCTGGGACGGTTGAATGACGAAGAACGCGCGCAATTCGCCCTGCTAATCAAGAAAATGATGCCTGATTAACAAACCTGAGTAAGCATGAAAATGCTCCCGTCTGCCTTCACCCGCAAAAACACAGCGTAGTCAGCCAGAAAGAAGAAGGCCAGCCTCAAAGAGGCTGGCCTTTCTTGTTAGAACGGTGCTTACTCGCGGAAGAGCGCTTCGATATTCAGCCCTTGAGTCTGCAGAATTTCACGCAGACGGCGAAGGCCTTCAACCTGAATCTGACGAACACGTTCACGAGTCAGACCGATTTCGCGGCCCACATCTTCCAGTGTTGCAGCTTCATAACCCAGCAGACCGAAACGACGTGCCAGCACTTCACGCTGTTTGGCGTTCAGTTCGAACAGCCATTTGACGATGCTCTGTTTCATATCATCATCTTGCGTGGTGTCTTCCGGACCGTTCTCTTTCTCATCGGCCAGGATATCCAGCAACGCTTTTTCGGAATCGCCCCCCAACGGGGTGTCTACCGAGGTAATGCGCTCGTTTAGACGAAGCATACGGCTAACGTCATCAACCGGTTTATCCAGCTGTTCTGCAATTTCTTCCGCGCTCGGTTCGTGGTCCAGTTTATGGGACAACTCACGCGCGGTACGCAGATAAACGTTCAGCTCTTTAACGATGTGGATCGGCAGTCGAATGGTACGGGTTTGGTTCATGATAGCCCGTTCAATCGTCTGGCGAATCCACCAGGTTGCGTATGTGGAGAAGCGGAACCCACGTTCCGGGTCAAACTTCTCAACGGCACGGATAAGCCCCAGATTGCCCTCTTCAATCAGATCCAGCAACGCCAGACCACGATTGCCATAACGGCGGGCAATTTTCACCACCAGACGCAGGTTACTTTCAATCATCCGACGGCGTGAGGCGACATCTCCACGCAGTGCGCGACGCGCAAAATACACTTCTTCTTCGGCCGTTAACAGTGGCGAATAACCAATCTCACCAAGGTAAAGCTGAGTCGCGTCCAACACACGCTGTGTGGCCCCCTGCGATAACAGCTCTTCTTCAGCCAAATCGTTATCACTGGGTTCCTCTTCAACTAAGGCTTTTTCGTCAAAAACCTCAACTCCGTTCTCATCAAACTCCGCGTCTTCATTTAAATCATGAACTTTCAGCGTATTCTGACTCATAAGGTGGCTCCTACCCGTGATCCCTTGACGGAACTAGCAAGTGTCAGCCTGGTTCCGTCGCTTTATCGCTGCGGTAAATAACGCAGCGGGTTTACGGATTTCCCCTTGTAACGAATTTCAAAATGCAAACGTGTAGAACTGGTTCCGGTGCTACCCATCGTCGCTATTTTTTGTCCTGCCTTCACTTCTTGTTGTTCCCGGACCAGCATTGTATCGTTATGAGCGTAGGCACTCAGGTAATCATCGTTGTGTTTGATGATAATAAGATTACCGTAACCGCGCAGTGCGTTACCGGCATAGACCACGCGCCCATCGGCGGTCGCGATAATAGCCTGTCCCTTACTGCCTGCAATGTCGATCCCTTTATTGCCCCCCTCGGAAGCCCCAAAGTTCTCGATCACTTTGCCGTCAGTCGGCCAGCGCCATGTGGAGATTGGCGAACTGGTAGACGAACTGCTTGCGCTAGCTGCTGGAGCCGTTACAGGTGCTGTGACCACAGTCCCAGCAGGCTTGTTGTTCGGCAACATTTTGTTAGCACTTTGTTCACCTGAATCCTCAGAATACGTAATTGTCGGTTTCGACGCAACAGCGATGGCGGAATTTTGTGCAGGTCTGGTCACAACTCCTTGCTCTGCCGCGTCGGCCTGAGTTATCGCATTACCGCCGGTAATTGGCGCACCCGATGCGTTACCCACCTGCAGCGTTTGTCCGACATTCAGAGCATACGGGGCCTGAACGTTGTTGCGTTGCGCCAGGTCACGAAAATCGTTCCCGGTGATCCAGGCGATATAAAAAAGCGTATCGCCTTTTTTAACGGTGTACGTACTGCCACCGCTGTAGCTACCTTTCGGAATATTCCCATACTGGCGATTGTAGACAATACGTCCGTTTTCCATCTGCACGGGTTGCTCGGCGACGGGCTGAACATGCGTCGGTTGTGTCGTCGGACGTTGCACCGGTTGAATTTGCGGTGTCTGCGGAGCGGACGTCGTCGTCCCCATCTTCGGCGGCGGCGTAATCAGCATGCCAGAACTGTTATTCGTCGGAGCATTACCATTGACTGAGCTTACCGGCGCCGGTGGATTCGATGAATTTGAACAACCCGCCAGCCATAGCGAAACCAGTGACAGTGCCGCAATGCGGCTAACGGTGAATTTTGGGCTTCCCGCGCTCATTTATCCCCCAGGAAAAATTGGTTAACAACCAGTGACGTATAATCGTGCAGACAGCAAATGGGCACTGGAAAATGTGACCACGATACGCTGACCAGTTCCAAAAACTCCAGGAAAATTCCAGGTATTCGGAACCGCTTTTTACGCGAGTTCCCCTTTAACTAAGGGAACAAAACGTACCGCCTCCACGGTGTCGATAATAAATTCGCCGCCCCGACGACGCACCCGTTTCAGAAACTGATGCTCGTCACCCACGGGCAAGACGAGAATGCCACCTTCATCCAGTTGCGTCATCAACGCGGTCGGGATTTCCGGCGGTGCTGCCGTCACAATAATAGCGTCAAATGGCGCGCGTGCCTGCCAGCCTTGCCAACCATCACCGTGACGAGTTGAAACATTGTGTAAATCGAGTTGTTTCAGACGGCGACGCGCCTGCCATTGCAAACTTTTAATACGTTCGACGGAACAAACCTGCTGCACCAGGTGCGCCAGTATCGCCGTCTGATACCCGGAACCCGTGCCAATTTCCAGCACACGCGACTGCGGCGTCAGTTCGAGGAGTTCGGTCATTCGCGCCACCATGTACGGCTGCGAAATCGTCTGCCCCTGACCTATCGGCAACGCGATATTGTCCCAGGCTTTATGTTCAAACGCTTCATCAATAAATTTCTCACGCGGCACCGCGGCCAGGGCATTAAGCACCTGCTCATCGCGAATCCCCTGTGCGCGCAGTTGATCAAGAAGCGTTTGTACGCGTCTGCTTACCATTGCGTGCCAACTCCCACGCTCTCTAACCAGTCGGAAACCACATCATGCGCGCTGTGCGCGGTTAAATCTACATGCAACGGCGTAATGGACACGTAACCGTCGTCCACTGCCGCAAAATCGGTATCAGGCCCGGCGTCGCATTTGTCGCCCGGTGGGCCAATCCAGTACAGCGTGTTGCCGCGCGGATCTTCCTGTGGGATCACTTTGTCTGCGGGATGACGACTGCCGCAACGCGTCACGCGAATGCCTTTGATCTGCTCCAACGGTAAATCGGGCACGTTGATATTGAGGATCCGCCCGGTACGCAGCGGTTCACGCCGCAGGCCGCGTAAGATCCGACAGGTGATGGCCGCTGCGGTCTCATAATGCTGGTGCCCGTCTAACGACACGGCAAGCGCCGGAAAGCCAAGATGTCGCCCTTCCATTGCTGCCGCGACGGTGCCGGAATAGATAACGTCATCCCCCAGGTTGGGGCCGGCATTAATTCCCGAGACCACGATGTCCGGACGCGGGCGCATGAGTGCATTGACGCCCAAGTATACGCAGTCAGTGGGTGTGCCCATCTGCACGGCGATATCGCCGTTCTCGAAAGTAAACGTCCGGAGAGAGGATTCAAGCGTCAGCGAATTTGACGCACCACTGCGGTTCCGATCCGGGGCGACGACCTGTACATCAGCAAACTCCCGCAGGGCTTTCGCCAGCGTTTGTATACCGGGCGCGTGGACCCCATCATCGTTACTCAGCAATATGCGCATAATCACCCATTGTGTTGATCAGTTCCCTCACAACGCTGGTGGCGAAGCTCCCCGCCGGCAGCCAAAAACGTAACTCGACGGTGACATCATCCCACCAGTTCCAGCTTAATTGCTGCGGATAGAGCAGCATCGCTCTTCGCGACGCCTCAACTTTTTCACGCAGCAGCAGCGACTGCAACGCGGTCTCCTCGGCAATCGCGGACTGTTCGAACGCCAGCGCATCCCGCTGGGTTCCCCACTCGCCGCTGCCGGGAAGCGAAGCCGTCACCATCAGTTCTTTTTCATCGACACGATGCTGTAATTCCGCCCATTCTTCTTGCGTGGCGACAAACCAGCTTCCGCGTCCCGCTAATTGTAGCGCATCGCCGTCAACAACTTGATTAAAGTCTGTTTTTTTCAGACGCTCGCTGACAATTTGATTAAACAACGCACTGCGGGCCGCCGACAACCAAAAACTGCGTTTATTGCGATCCCTGACCGGTGCATCGCTTTGCGCCCAGCGCAGCGCACCTTGCAGATTGCTGCCGCCGATACCAAAACGCTGAGCGCCGAAATAGTTCGGTACGCCGCCAGCGTTTATCGCTTGCAGACGGGATTCCACTTCATCACGATGACTGATTTCCCGTAGCACCAGCGTGAACGCATTGCCTTTCAGCGCGCCTAAACGTAGCTTGCGTTTGTGACGCGCATATTCCAGCACCTTGCAGCCTTCAAGCTGGAAAGCGCTCAGGTTGGGCATCTCTTTGCCTGGTACACGCGCGCACAGCCACTGTTCGGTGACCGCATGCTTATCCTTTTGCCCGGCAAAACTCACTTCACGGGCATGAATTTTCAGAAACTTCGCCAGCGCGTCAGCCACAAAACGGGTGTTGCAGCCGTTTTTAAGAATACGCACCAGAATGTGTTCACCTTCGCCATCGGGTTCGAAACCTAAATCTTCGACCACCACAAAATCTTCCGGACTGGCTTTCAGCAGACCGAAGCCTTGCGGCTTACCGTGGAGATACGTGAGATTTTCAAACTCTGTCATTTCGCGGCCTTAATGAGTAACGCCACCGCTTCGCAGGCAATCCCTTCCCCACGCCCGGTAAAACCGAGTTTTTCCGTGGTGGTGGCCTTCACGTTCACATCATCCATGTGACAACCGAGGTCTTCAGCAATAAACACACGCATTTGCGGGATGTGCGGCAGCATCTTCGGCGCCTGAGCAATAATGGTCACATCGACGTTGCCCAGGGTGTAACCTTTTGCCTGGATCCGACGCCAGGCTTCACGCAACAGCTCACGGCTGTCTGCGCCTTTAAACGCCGGATCGGTATCCGGAAACAGCTTGCCAATGTCACCCAGTGCCGCCGCGCCAAGCAGCGCGTCGGTGAGCGCATGCAGCGCAACATCGCCATCAGAATGCGCCAGCAGCCCCTTTTCATAGGGAATACGCACACCACCAACGATAATGGGGCCTTCCCCGCCAAAGGCGTGTACGTCAAAACCGTGTCCGATTCGCATTATGCTTTCTCCTGGTGAATTATTTGGGTCAGGTAAAATTCAGCCAGCGCTAAATCTTCCGGACGGGTTACTTTGATATTATCAGCCCGTCCTTCAACAAGCTGTGGATGGAAGCCACAATATTCCAGCGCCGAGGCTTCATCGGTGATCGTCGCCCCTTCATTCAGTGCGCGTGTCAGGCAGTCATGCAGCAGCTCGCGAGGGAAAAATTGCGGCGTCAGCGCGTGCCATAAATCGTTACGTTCGACCGTATGGGCGATGGCGGTTTTGCCCGGCTCTGCGCGTTTCATCGTGTCGCGCACCGGTGCGGCAAGGATCCCGCCAGTGCGACTGGTTTCGCTAAGCGCCAGCAGACGTGCTAAATCATTCTGATGTAAGCAGGGACGCGCCGCATCATGCACCAGCACCCATTCGGCGTCTCCGGCGGCCTGCAATCCGGCCAGCACAGAGTCTGCACGTTCATTTCCCCCGTCCACGACGGTAATTTGCGGATGCTGCGCCAGAGGGAGCTGGGCAAAGCGGCTGTCGCCAGGGCTTATCGCGATGATCACGCGGGTCACCCGGGGATGCGCCAGCAGCGCAAAGACCGAGTGTTCGAGAATGGTTTTATTGCCGATCGAGAGATATTGCTTCGGACATTCCGTTTGCATACGGCGGCCAAATCCGGCCGCCGGCACCACGGCGCAAACATCCAATAAAGTGGCTGCCATGTGATTTCCTGGGCTGGTTTAACGAGTATTTTGCCCCGCAGTTTGCGCGCGTTTAGACGCGTCGGGCACCAGGCGATAAAACGTTTCGCCCGGCTTAGTCATGCTGAGTTCGTTGCGTGCACGCTCCTCGATAGCCTCCTGACCGCCATTGAGATCGTCAATTTCGGCAAACAACTGATCGTTACGTGCTTTAAGTTTGGCGTTCGTCGCCTGCTGCGCCGCCACGTCATCATTGACGCGACTGTAATCATGTATGCCGTTCTTACCGAACCACAGTGAATACTGTAGCCAGACCAGTAAAGCCAGCAACAGCAGCGTTAGTTTACCCATCCTGCCCCCTGAAAAACGGCATCATCCTCCCATACTTCCGCAAACGACACGACGTTTGCAGACGGGAAAGCCGCAACAACGCGGGCAAATGTACCACAATTGCCCTTTATAACGTATACCCAGAACCCTGAGAACATCATCTCATTGTTAGTTACGGTTTGAATTATGGACAGCCGTCGCGCTTTAGCCCAGCAACCACATAAACAGTGCGCCGAACATTGCGCAAACGGTCAGCAGCGTTGCAACAATGCTGTAGCGCAATTTGCCGTTGAGCAGGGAATGCAGCGCGATACCCACAACCACCGCAACGGGCATCAACGCCAGGAAGAAAGGCCAGGTGTAGATAAAGAAAAACAACGTGTTAGGGCCATACACCAGAAAGGGGATCCCCAACGCCAACAGCCATGACGCGAAGCCCACCACCGCGCCCGGCAGCGACCAGGTGGTTTCGTCATCAGTAGCAAACGCGTCTGTCGTTGTGAGTGTGATGTTCTGGCTATTGCGCATAGTGAATCCTGTAACCTTGACTGACCGTACACAGCGGTCAGGTGTCTCAGGATCTGATAATATCGCTCTGTCTGAGCAGGTCTAATAATTGGGCGACCAAATTTGTTACTAATTGTTCGCCATTGAGATGAACCTCTGGCGATTCAGGCGCTTCGTAAACGGAATCAATTCCGGTGAAGTTGCGCAATTCGCCAGCCCGCGCTTTTTTGTATAATCCTTTTGGATCGCGGGCTTCACAGATTTCCAGTGGCGTATCCACGAACACTTCAATAAAGCGCCCCTCACCGACGCGTTCGCGCACCATTTGCCGCTCTGCACGGTGCGGAGAAATAAACGCCGTCAGTACCACCAATCCCGCATCCACCATCAGGTTTGCGACTTCGCCCACGCGACGGATGTTCTCTTTCCGGTCGGTATCACTGAACCCCAGATCGCTACACAGGCCGTGGCGAACGTTATCGCCATCCAGCAAATAGGTACTGACGCCCAGTTGATGCAGCGCCTCTTCCAGCGCCCCGGCGACGGTCGACTTACCGGACCCGGAAAGCCCGGTAAACCACAGCACAACACCACGATGACCGTGGTGTTGCTCACGCTGTTGCGGCGTGACGGGATGAGCATGCCAGACGACGTTTTCGTCATGCAGCGCCATTATTTTCCTCCCAGCAGATCGCGAGCACCCCAGTGCGGGAAGTGACGACGTACCAGCGCATTCAGTTCCAGCTCAAAGGCGCTGAATTCTGATGGCGTAGCGGTCTCCTGCACAATCGGTTCGCGGACCATACCGGCACCGACGGTGACATTGCTCAGACGATCGATAAAGATCAGCCCGCCGGTCACCGGGTTTTGCTGATAGGTATCCAGCACCAGCGGCTCATCAAAGGTCAGATTCACCAGACCAATACCGTTCAGCGGCAGAGTGTCTACCTCACGCTGCGTCAGATTGTTGATATCTACCTGATACTGAACATGATCAACGCGCGCACGGGTCTTTTTACCAGCGATTTTGATTTCGTAACTCTGCCCCGGTGCCAGTGGCTGTTCCGCCATCCAGACCACGTCAACGGCGGCGCTCTGTACGGCAGGTAAACTCTCCTCCGCCGCCAGCAGCAGATCGCCGCGGCTGATATCAATCTCGTCTTTCAGGACGAGGGTAATGGCTTCTCCGGCAAAGGCTTCGTCCAGATCGCCATCAAAGGTGACGATCCGCGCCACGCTGGATTCCACACCGGACGGCAGCACCTTCACGCGCTGCCCTACCTTGACGCGCCCGGAAGCCAGCGTGCCGGAATAACCGCGGAAATCGAGATTTGGACGGTTTACGTACTGCACCGGGAAGCGCATTGGCTGACTGTCGACCACGCGCTGGATCTCAACTGTCTCCAGCACTTCAAGTAAGGTCGGGCCGCTGTACCACGGCATGCTGACGCTCTGGGAGGCGACGTTGTCACCCTCCAGCGCGGAGAGCGGGACAAAGCGGATATCCAGATTCCCCGGCAACTGTTCGGCAAAGGTCAGATAATCTTCACGAATACGCGCAAAGGTTTCTTCGCTGTAATCGACCAGATCCATTTTGTTGATCGCCACCACCAGGTGTTTGATCCCCAGCAGTGTTGAAATAAAGCTGTGACGACGGGTCTGATCCAGCACGCCTTTACGGGCGTCGATCAGCAGGATCGCCAGATCGCAGGTAGACGCGCCGGTCGCCATATTGCGGGTATATTGCTCATGCCCAGGGGTATCGGCAATGATAAATTTGCGCTTCTCAGTGGAGAAATAACGATACGCCACGTCGATGGTAATCCCCTGCTCACGCTCGGCCTGCAGCCCATCCACCAGCAACGCCAGATCCAGTTTTTCACCCTGCGTACCGTGACGTTTGCTGTCGTTATGCAACGATGAAAGCTGATCCTCATAAATCTGCCGCGTGTCGTGCAACAGGCGACCGATCAGGGTGCTTTTGCCGTCATCCACGCTACCGCAGGTTAAAAAGCGCAGCAGACTTTTATGTTGTTGGGCAACCATCCAGGCTTCGACGCCGCCTTCATTAGCGATTTGTTGGGCAAGTGTGGTGTTCATGGCGGCTCCTTAGAAATACCCCTGACGTTTCTTCAGCTCCATAGAGCCCGCCTGGTCGCGGTCAATCACGCGGCCCTGACGTTCACTGGTGGTCGAGACCAGCATCTCTTCAATAATTTCCGGCAGCGTTTGTGCGTTTGACTCGACGGCGCCGGTCAGCGGCCAGCAGCCGAGAGTACGGAAACGCACCATCCGTTTTTTGATCATTTCGCCAGGCTGGAGGTCGATGCGATCGTCATCAATCATCATCAACATGCCGTCGCGCTCCAGCACCGGGCGCTCCGCCGCCAGATACAGCGGGACGATCTCGATGTTTTCCAGCCAGATGTACTGCCAGATATCCTGTTCCGTCCAGTTGGACAGGGGGAAGACGCGGATACTTTCGCCTTTGTTAATCTGCCCGTTGTAGTTGTGCCACAGTTCAGGACGCTGGTTTTTCGGGTCCCAGCGATGAAAGCGGTCGCGGAAGGAGTAAATGCGCTCTTTCGCCCGCGATTTTTCTTCATCGCGGCGCGCACCGCCAAAGGCGGCATCAAAACCGTATTTGTTCAGCGCCTGCTTCAACCCTTCGGTTTTCATAATGTCAGTGTGTTTGGCGCTGCCGTGGACAAAGGGATTGATACCCATCGCCACACCTTCCGGATTTTTATGTACCAGCAGCTCGCAGCCGTACGCTTTGGCAGTACGATCGCGGAATTCATACATCTCGCGGAACTTCCAGCCGGTATCGACATGCAGCAGCGGGAACGGCAGCGATCCCGGGTAGAACGCCTTACGGGCAAGATGCAGCATGACGCTGGAATCTTTACCGATGGAGTACAGCATTACCGGGTTCGAAAATTCTGCTGCCACCTCGCGAATGATGTGGATGCTTTCGGCCTCCAGCTGTCGCAGGTGGGTGAGTCGTTTTTGGTCCATAACCGTTCCTTTACAATACCGCGAATGTCGAGCGCGTCAGATAACCCGACTATAGGGAGCGCAAGAGAACGAATGAAATTACGAATTGGAATGAGTAGTTCCTCAAAGGAATAACGATCTGGCAAAGCAAATATCAAAAAGTGCTTAACCCACCGGAATTCGGGCATTTAAGAGCAAATGAAATTGTTTTAGCGAAGTCACCGTTTCATACTAGATGGGTTAAAATTTTTGCTTTGTATTCAGGGCTCCCCCGCTGGCTATTAAGGATTCACTATGTTTTCCGCAACGCGCCGTCTTTCCGCCCTCCTGGCGCTCGGCGTATGCTTTATTGTCCCCGCTCAGGCGTCATCGCCAAAACCGGGCGAATTTGCAACAATGCAGACCCGTCATATTGCGACCGTTTTCCCGGGAAGGATGACCGGCTCGCCGGCAGAAATGTTATCTGCCGACTATTTACGCCAGCAGTTTGAGCAGATGGGCTATCGCAGTGATATCCGCACGTTCAACAGTCGCTATATTTATACCGCCAAAAATAACCGCAAAAACTGGCATAACGTCACCGGCAGTACCGTTATTGCCGCCCACGAAGGCAAAGCCCCGCAGCAGATTATTATCATGGCGCACCTGGATACCTACGCGCCGCAAAGTGATGCCGACACTGACGCGAATCTTGGCGGGCTCACTCTGCAAGGGGTGGATGACAACGCCGCTGGTCTGGGCGTTATGCTCGAACTGGCAGAACGCCTGAAAGATGTGCCGACGGAATACGGTATTCGCTTTATTGCCACCAGCGGCGAGGAAGAGGGAAAACTGGGGGCTGAAAACCTGCTGAAGCGCATGAGCGCGGCGGAGAAGAAAAACACGCTGCTGGTGATTAATCTCGATAACCTGATCGTCGGCGACAAACTGTATTTTAATAGCGGGCAGAGCACGCCGGAAGCGGTGCGTAAATTAACCCGCGACCGGGCATTAGCGATTGCGCGTCATCATGGCATTACCGCCACCACTAATCCAGGCCTGAATAAGGACTATCCCAAAGGCACCGGTTGCTGCAATGACGCAGAGGTTTTCGATAAAGCGGGAATTTCGGTGCTATCCGTTGAGGCAACGAACTGGAATCTTGGCAAGAAAGATGGTTACCAACAGCGCGCCAAAACCGCCTCTTTCCCGACAGGAAATAGCTGGCACGATGTACGTCTGGATAATCAACAACACATTGATAAAGCCCTGCCCGGACGCATTGAACATCGCAACCGCGACGTAATGCGCATTATGCTGCCGCTCGTAAAAGAATTAGCGAAAGCGAGCTAATCATAAGGCCGGATAAGGCAATGCCCTTATCTGGCCATACTGTCGGACCGCTGAAGGGGGGTTGTTTCACCCTTCGTGCAGCCCGCACTCGCGCTTCAGGCCAAAGAAGCGGGTCTCTTCTTCTGCCATGCCGGGTTCCCATTTCCGCGTGGTGTGCGTATCGCCGACGGAAAGATAGCCCTGATCCCACAGCGGATGGTATTTCAGCCCATGCTTTTGCAGGTATTGATAAACCGTGCGGTTATCCCAGTCGATAATCGGCAGCACTTTAAAGACCCCACGCTGGATAGCCAGCACGGGCAGATGCGCACGGCTGCCGGACTGTTCGCGCCGCAGTCCCGCAAACCAGGTTTGCGCGTTCAGTTCCTGCAACGCCCGGTTCATCGGTTCGACTTTGTTGATCTCATTGTATTTCTCAATGCCTTCAACGCCCTGCTCCCACAGCTTACCGTAGCGCGCTTCCTGCCAGGCGGGGCTTTCATTCGCCCGGTAGACCTTCAGGTTCAACCTGAGTTTGTCCGTTAACTCATCAATAAACTGGTAAGTTTCCGGGAACAGATAGCCGGTATCGGTCAGGATCACCGGGATATCCGGGCGGATCTGATTGACCAAATGCAGGCTGACTGCCGCCTGAATCCCAAAGCTTGATGAGAGGACGTATTCGCCAGGCAAATTCTCCAGCGCCCACGCCACACGCCCCTCAGCATCACGTTTTTCCAGTTGGCTGTTGGTTTCAGCCAGCGCCATCACACGCTCTACCTTCGGCAATGCATTAAGCGCGTTTAGATCGAGTACGGACATAAGAACCTCGTTTGCCTGTTTTGCCGGGTGGCACTGCGTTTGCCCGGCAAAGGATGGGTTATTCCCAGAAATCCCGTGCGGGATCGAGCACCGGGCGAATAATGCCCGCACGCACCGTAAAGTCGCCGAAGCCTTCACCCGCTTCGCGCTCTTTCGCCCAGCGCCCAATCAGTTCGTCCAGCGAGTCGAGAATTTCTGGTTCGGTGATATTCTCTTTAAACATCCGCGGGATACGCGTGCCGATTCGGTTACCGCCGAGATGCAGGTTATAGCGGCCAGGCGCTTTCCCGACCAGACCGACTTCCGCCAGCATCGCGCGACCGCAGCCGTTCGGGCAGCCTGTTACACGCATAACGATGTGTTCATCGCTCACGTTATGCTTCGCCATCAGGCCATCAATCTTGTCGATAAACGTCGGCAGGAAACGTTCGGCCTCCGCCATCGCCAGCGGACAGGTCGGGAACGACACGCAGGCCATGGAGTTTTCACGCTGTGGCGTCACGGTGTTCATCAGACCGCTCTCTTGCGCGATCTTCTCTATCTTCGCTTTCTGGCTTTCCGGTACGCCAGCGATGATCAGATTCTGGTTCGCAGTAATACGGAACTCGCCTTTATGGATTTTCGAAATCTCCAGCAGGCCCGTTTTCAGCGGACGTCCCGGATAATCGAGAATACGGCCATTTTCGATAAACAGCGTCAGATGCCATTTATTGTCGATGCCTTTCACCCAGCCAATCCGATCGCCGCGCCCGGTGAATTCATACGGACGAATCGGCTCAAATTTAATGCCTGCACGACGTTCCACTTCCGCTTTGAACGTCTCAACCCCAACGCGTTCCAGCGTGTATTTGGTTTTCGCATTTTTACGATCGGTACGGTTTCCCCAGTCGCGCTGGGTGGTGACCACCGCCTCCGCCACTGCCAGCGTATGCTCGAGCGGCAGATAGCCAAATTCGCTGGCCGTACGGGCATAGGTTTTCTTGTTACCGTGCTCGATAGAAAGACCGCCGCCCACCAGCAGGTTAAAGCCAATCAGCTTGCCGTTTTCAGCAATCGCCACGAAGTTCATGTCGTTGGCGTGCAGGTCGATGTCGTTCTGCGGTGGGATCACGACCGTGGTTTTAAACTTACGCGGCAGATAAGTCTGACCGAGGATCGGCTCCTCGTCCGTGGTCGCGACTTTTTCCTGATCGAGCCAAATCTCCGCATAAGCGCGCGTGCGCGGCAGCAGGTGCTCGGAGATCTTCTTTGCCCACTCGTAGGCTTCGGCATGCAGCTCGGACTCATACGGGTTCGAGGTGCACAGCACGTTACGGTTCATATCATTGGCTGTCGCCAGCGCGTCCAGCCCCACGGAGTGCAGCATCTGGTGCACCGGCTTCACGTTCTTCTTCAGAATCCCGTGAAACTGAAACGTCTGACGGTTGGTCAGGCGAATGCTGCCGTAAATCGTGTTCTCGGCGGCAAATTTATCAATCGCCTGCCACTGTTTGGTGGTGATAACGCCCCCCGGCAGACGGCAGCGAAGTAACATCGCGTGACGCGGCTCCAGCTTCTGCTCGGCACGCTCGGCGCGGATATCGCGGTCATCCTGCTGGTACATCCCGTGAAAACGGATCAGCAGGAAGTTGTCACCTTTAAAACCGCCGGTGAGACCGTCATTTAAATCTTCAGCAATGGTGCCGCGCAGATAGTTGCTTTCCAGCTTCATGCGCTCGGCGTCTGCCAGTTTACCTTCGACCACCAGGGGCCCTGGATGTTTTTCGCTCATTAGTAGACATCTCGCTGATAACGGCGCTCAACGCGCAGCTCACTTAAAAATTCATCCGCTGACTCCGCGTCCATCGCGCCGAATTCAGCAATCACGTCCAGCAATGCCTGCTCAACGTCTTTCGCCATGCGATTGGCGTCGCCGCAGACATAAATGTGGGCACCGTCATTAATCCAGCGCCACAGTTCTGCACCCTGTTCGCGCAGTTTGTCTTGTACGTAGACTTTTTCTTTTTGGTCTCGTGACCAGGCGAGATCGATGCGGCTCAGTACGCCTTCTTTGACGTAACGCTGCCATTCCACCTGGTAGAGGAAATCTTCGGTAAAGTGCGGGTTGCCAAAGAACAGCCAGTTCTTGCCTGATGCTCCCTCGGCAGCGCGCTGCTGCATGAAAGCGCGGAACGGCGCGATGCCTGTCCCCGGACCAATCATGATCACCGGGGTTTCAGGATTCGTCGGCAGACGGAAGTTATCGTTATGTTCGATGAACACACGCACTTCGCCCTCTTCTTCGACGCGATCGGCGAGGAAGCTGGATGCGCCACCGGCACGCGCGCGGCCTTCCACTTCATAACGCACCGCCCCCACGGTGATGTGCACTTCGCTCTCCACTTCGGCCTGTGAAGACGCAATGGAGTACAGACGCGGCGTTAACGGACGCAACAGATCGACTAACGCTTGTGCATCCAGTTGTGCGGGCGAGAAGCGCAGCATATCGACAACAGGCGTCGTGGTGGCGTAATGCTGCAACTGTGCCTTATCGCCGACCAGCGGCAACAACGATTCACTGCGCGTTAAGGTGGCATAGTTTTCAACGATATTGGCGGTATTTACGGTCAGTTCAACATGCCACTGTAGCGCTTCGGACAGCGGGAGAGATTTGCCATTGACCGTAACGGGCTCATCGCCTTTCAGCCAGACCAGTTCTACGATTTCTTTCACCAGCGCCGGATCGTTTTGATACCAGACACCCAGCGCATCGCCAGGCTGGTAGCGCAGACCCGAATCACCGAGATCGATTTCAATATGGCGAACATCTTTCTCTGAATCGCGTCCGGTGATTTTTTGATTTACGGACAACGTGGCGCTCAGCGGCGCTTCTTTGGTATACGGGCTGGTGTGGATCTCATTTACCGCTCCGCTGGCAACCGCCTGAGCCGGTGTCGCAAACGGCGCTCGTGATTTCAACACCTCAACCACACGAGCACGCCATTCGGCGGCGGCGGCCTGGTATTCCACATCGGCGTCAACGCGATCCAACAAACGCTCACCGCCGAGTTCCGCCAGCTTGCTGTCAAAATCTTTGCCCGACTGGCAGAAAAATTCATATGACGTGTCACCCAGACCAAAAATGGCAAAGGCGGTGTTTTCGAGCTTGGGCGCTTTTTTAGAGAACAGGAACTTATGCAGCGCGACCGCTTCTTCCGGGGGTTCGCCTTCTCCCTGCGTAGACGTGACGATAACCAGCAACTTTTCATTGGCGATTTGTTTGAATTTGTAGTCGCCTGCGTTAACCAGCGTGACGCTGAGTTTTGCTGCCAACAGATCATCACGCAACGCTTCCGCCACACGACGCGCATTGCCCGTTTGTGATGCAGAGATTAGCGTGATGCCCGGCATTTCCGCCACGGGAGCGGGTGTTGCAACGGCTGCGCCAGGTTGCTGATTCAGCGTACCCCAGAAATAGCCAGAAACCCATGCAAGCTGCGTGGGCGTAAGATCGGTGGTGGCCGCCTGGAGGCGTGCCAGCTGCTCCGGGTTCAGCGGAAGCAAAGCGGAAGGTGGGGCCTGTATCGTCATGCGTCGTTATGTTCCAGTAAGCAAAGCGGATTTAAGCAATAAAACCCAAACTGAAGATAAGGGTAACGGCGGTGATAGTAACAATTAAAGAAGGGATGGAAATAACAAATAACCAAATGAACTAACCTGTTTTAGCTATAGTTATTAACGACAAAAACGATTAAATAACCACATGATATATAAATAATTATTTAATATTTGCCATCAATATGTGGCATTCTGCTGCTCAGCGCCCTTTTAACTAATGCTAAAAATTGTACTTTACGGTACCCTACGGCGTTTTTTGCATTCTTGAGAGTCAATAATGTCCACCACCTTGTTTAAAGATTTCACCTTCGAAGCCGCTCACCGCCTGCCACACGTACCGGAAGGGCATAAATGTGGCCGCCTGCATGGTCACTCATTTATGGTGCGTCTTGAAATTACCGGTGAAGTCTGCCCGCATACCGGTTGGATCATGGATTTTGCCGAGTTAAAAGCCGCATTTAAGCCGACGTATGACAGGCTTGATCATTACTACCTGAACGATATTCCCGGTCTCGAAAACCCGACCAGCGAAGTACTGGCGAAATGGATTTGGGATCAGGTCAAACCGGCAGTTCCTCTGCTGAGCGCGGTGATGGTGAAAGAGACCTGTACGGCGGGCTGTGTCTATCGCGGCGAGTGAGTATTTCGTCTTGCCGGATAGCGACGTAACGCCTCTTATCCGGTTAACAGAAAAGCCCGGTAAGCTAATGGACTGACCTCATAAATCTGGACAGTTTATATTAAGCGGCCTTCAGAGCCTGGGCCCGGTACTCTACCGGACTCAGGCCTTTTAGTTTCAGGCTTATCCGCTCGTTGTTGTAGTAACGGATATAATCCTCTATCGCCTTCCTCAGTTCGCTGATATTGCTGAACTGACTCAGGTAAAAACACTCCGATTTCAGCGTCCCGAAGAAGTTTTCCATCACGGCATTATCCAGACAGTTTCCTTTTCGGGACATACTTTGCGTCATGCCCTGCGCCTTTAACTTTGCCTGATAGCCTGCCATCCGATATTGCCAGCCCTGATCTGTGTGCAGCAAGGGGGCGTCGTCTGGTCCGAGCTTTAAGAACGCATCCCGCAGCATGGTATTAACCATCTCCATCACCGGCCTTTCCGACAGGCTGTAGGAGATTATTTCCCGGTTAAAAAGATCGAGTACCGGCGACAGGTACAGCTTTTTACCCTGCAGCGAGAACTCTGTAACATCCGTAACCCATTTTTCATTGGCTTTTGATGCACTGAAGTTCCTGCTCAGGATATTGGGGGCTGCCTTGCCTGTTTCCCCCTTCCATGAGCGGTATTTCTTCGCCCTTATCAGAGACCGGAGCGACAGCTCTGTCATCAGCCGCTGCACGGTTTTATGGTTCACCAGCAGACCCTGCTTTCTCAGCGAAAGCGTGATCCTGCGGTAGCCATAACGGCCTTTGTGCCAGGCGTATATCTCACGGATTTTATCTTTCAGCCCGGCATGCCTGTCCACCTGCTTCAGGGCATTCATATTGTAATACCATGTACTGCGGGACATGCCTGCCGCGCGCAGGAGGTCTCGCAGAGCGTGCTTATGCCTCAGTTCACTGATTATCAGGGCTTGCTGCCGTTTTTTTCGCTCTGAACCAAGGCCTTCAACTTTTTTAGATAGGCATTCTCTGCCCGCAGGTAACGGAGTTCAGCCCGGAGTTCTTCGGGGGAGAGTTTTTCCAGTTCTTTATCTGTAGGGGATGGGGGGATTTTTTGTTTTGTCATTTTTCCAGGCCGCCCGCGTTGAATGTTTAGCAGTCCTTCCGCTCCGGCATCGTTGTACACGCAGACCCAGTGTCGGACAAGCGTTTCTGCAGAGAGATTAAACCGGGCAGCTGCTTCACGCATCGTCAGGTGGTCACGGATAACCGCCCGGACGACGACGAGTTTAAATTCAGCTGAATGATGTTTATTTTTCCCTGACAGCCCTTCCATACCGTGGAGTTGCCACGCCCTGACCCAGCGACGGACGGAAGTTCTTTCAACACCAAAACGGTCGGCTGTACGCTCTTCTCCGTCTTTTCCGGACAAATAATGATTAACCACAGCCAGTTTTGTTTCAGGGGAATATTTTGGCTTTGCCATAAAAAACTGCACCTTACTCAGTTGAGTGTCCAACTTTTGGGGTGCAGTCCACTAACGCACCGGGCTTTTTATCAGGCAATATTCAGATACTTGTGCGTCTGCATCGACAGGCGCCAGTTGCGCGCGATACAGGTATCAATGCACAGGCGTGTGGCATCCTCTTTCTGGCTGATAGGTTGCAGCGCAATCACCCGCGGTTTGTCGTCGCTCAGCGTGGCGAGCAGTTCGTCCAGCGCTTCAATGTCACGCACGCGCCCGACCGGATGTTTAATCTCATTCGCGCGTTCCAGCGCCTGAGACAGAACGTCATAACCACCGCGCATGTTCACCTTCGGAGAAACGGTCACCCAGGTATTTGGCGTGCAGCGCACTTCGTGTGTACCGCTGGTTTCTATCTGGCAGCTAAAACCGTTCTTTTCCAGCAAATCAGTGAGGGGTATCAGGTCATGAATACACGGTTCACCGCCGGTGATCACCACATGACGCGCGGTGTAACCTTGTCGGCCAATCACCGCCAGCAGATCTTCACTGCTTGCCGCGCCCCATTTATCACTCTCTTTGGTTTTCGCCAGGATGCTGTACAGGGAGACTTCCCGATCCTCAAGCTTATCCCAGGTGTGTTTGGTATCGCACCAGGCACAGCCAACCGGGCATCCCTGTAAACGAATAAAAATGGCGGGGACGCCGGTAAAGTAACCCTCACCTTGCAGGGTCTGGAACATCTCGTTAATCGGGTACTGCATAGCGCTCTCAATATGGGGATAAACGATAATTATCGCAGATCCCCACCAAAGTATCATGCCCCATCGGTGCTTTACGAGGCGATCGCCGCGATAAAGCGTGCCGTTATCTGTTGCGGACGAGTGATTGCCCCGCCAACCACCACAGTGTGAGCGCCCAATGCCAGGCAGCGTGCGGCCCGTTCCGGGGTATCGACGTTCCCTTCCGCCACGACCGGAACGCTGACCGCAGCCAACACTTCACGTAAGAATCCGCAGTCATTTTCCACCAGCACATGCCCGGCGGTTTCTGCGGTATAGCCGTAAAGCGTAGTGCCCACACAGTCAAAACCCAGACGCTCGGCTGTCACTGCCTCGTCTACGGTGGCTATATCCGCCATCAGTAGTACGGACGGGTAGCGAGCACGGATCTGCGTGACCAACTCTTCCAGCGTCTGCCCACCGGGGCGCGGCCGCGCAGTGGCATCCAGAGCAATAATTTCCGGCTCAACGGTCATCAGCTCATCCACTTCCTGGAGAGTGGCCGTGATAAACACCTCACTGCCAGGGTAATCGCGTTTGATTATCCCAATCACCGGCAGGGAGACGCACTCTTTGATAGCACGAATGTCCACCACGCTGTTCGCACGGATACCTGCCGCACCGCCTTGTGCTGCCGCCAGCGCCATACGAGACATAATAAACGGACTGTGCAGAGGCTCATTTTCCAGCGCCTGACAGGAGACGATTAATTTACCTTTCAGGGGATCCAGTACAGTTTTCATTACGATAACATCTCTTCGACTTCGTTTTTAATGATGGTGACATGCGGGCCATAAATCACCTGAACACCGTTGCCGCGAATAATCACGCCACGGGCTCCGGTCGCTTTCAGCGCCGCTTCATCTACTTTGCTGCTCTCTTTCACCGTCACGCGTAAGCGCGTGGCGCAACAGTCCACCTCTTCCAAATTCTCTTTGCCTCCCAGCCCAGCGATGACTGCCACTGCGCGTTCACTTTGAGACAAGCCGGATTCAACCGGGGTTGCGTTCTCACGGCCTGGCGTTAGCCAGCCAAAGCGGGTTATCAAATAGCGGAAAGTGAAGTAGTAGAGGAAGAACCACGGTATTCCCACCATGGGGACATACATCCAGTTGGTTTTAGCTTCTCCCTGTAACACGCCGAAGAGGAGGAAATCGATAAGTCCACCTGAAAAGGTTTGCCCAATCGTGATATGTAAAATATGGGCGATCATAAACGCCAGACCATCGAAGAAGGCGTGAATGACATATAGAATGGGCGCGACAAACAGGAAGGAGAACTCAATAGGTTCAGTGATTCCCGTCAGGAAAGAGGTCAGGGCGGCCGACAGAAGCAGTCCGGCGACAACCTTTCTGTTCTCCGGCTTTGCGGTGTGGTACATCGCCAGACATGCGCCAAGCAGACCAAACATCATGGTGATAAAGCGACCGGACATAAAGCGTGCGGTACCCGCATAGAACTGCTGCGTATTCGGATCGGCAAGTTGGGCAAAGAAAATCCGCTGCGTACCTTCCACCAACTGGCCGTTGACGATTTCGCTGCCGCCCAGCGCCGTCGTCCAGAACGGCAAATAAAAGATATGGTGTAAACCCAGTGGGCCAAGCATACGCAGGATGAAGCCGTACAATAGCGTACCCAGATAGCCCGTCGCATCCACCAGACCGCCCAGTCCAAAAATGAGTTTCTGGAAATGCGGCCACACCACCGTCATAACCGCACCCACTACAATCGCGGCAAGGGAGCTGATAATCGGTACAAAACGCGAACCGCTAAAAAAACCGAGGAACTGAGGTAGTGAGACTTTATTGAAACGGCTATGCAACGCGCAGGTGACAAGACCCATCACCACACCACCAAACACGCCCGTTTCCAGCGTCTGAATACCAAGCGTCATCCCCTGGCCAACAGCACCGGGGTTCTCTTGCGCCAGCGTTCCGTTGAGCGTCAATAAGGCATTGATGGTGGCGTTCATCACCAAAAATGCCAGCAATGCTGCAAGTCCAGCAGTGCCTTTATCTGTTTTCGCCAGCCCCACGGCGACACCGACCGCAAAGAGTACCGACAGATTGGCAAACACAATGGAACCTGCGCTGGTCATGATCGTGAAGATGGCCTGCAGCCAGTCGACATCTAAAAACGGATAAGCCGTCAATGTGTTTGGATTGGACAACGCGCCACCAATCCCTAACAACAGCCCTGCTGCGGGCAATACCGCAATCGGCAGCATGAAGGATTTGCCAAACCGCTGCGCTTTTTCAAACCATCCCCCGGATGAGGCGCCGCTAAACATATGCATCATTTTTTCATCTCCTCGATTATTGATGAAAATTTTTACCATATTAATTTTTATAAATGAAAATTATCATCAAAATCCAGGAAGCCGATCATACTTTTTTAAAATGTCTGGCATCTCTCCCCTGCTTTCCGCCACACTATCAACAGATAAACGCATTAAGGATTTTGCATGTCTGAAAATGAAAACCTGCTGCTGAGATTGCGGCAGAGTGTTGATGGATACAGCCGAACACAACAGAAGCTAGGCGAGTTTGTACTCAGCGATCCGGCAAAAGTGGTTTACCTGACGATTACCGAACTGGCGCGTGAAAGCGGCACCAGCGAGGCTAGCGTCACACGTCTGTGTCGAACGCTAGGGTGTAAGGGCTATAACGAATTCAAAATGGCGCTGGCACTCGATCTCCGACAAGGACAGTCTGTCGAGCACAGCGGCGATGAGATTGACAATGTGGTCAATGAATCCGTCCAGGCGCTGCAGGACACAGCAAAATTACTCGACAGGACCTTACTGGAAGCCGCCGCGCTTGCACTACATCAGGCTCAGTCAGTGCAGATTTATGGCGTAGCAGCCAGTGCCATTCTGGGGGAGTATTTACATTACAAACTCCTGCGTCTGGGTAAACCCGCACAATTGTTCAGCGATATGCACCGTGCTGCCATGAACGCCACAACGCTTAGTAAAAACACGCTCGTAGTGGCAATTTCCAGTTCAGGCTCCACGCGCGATCTGCTGCATGTTGTAAAGCTAGCGCGTAAACAAGGTGTGCGCGTAGTGGCGCTGAGTAATACGCCGCGCAGCCCGTTAGCATCGCTTAGTGATATTCAACTGGTCGCAGCCAAACCAGAAGGTCCGTTGAGTGCCGGCGCGCTAAACGCCAAGGTGGGTGTGATGCTGTTGATAGAACTGCTCACTACATCGCTAATCGCACTGGATGAAAAGTACAGCGATGTAAGCCAGAAAACAGCCAGCGCGACCCTACCGCTACTGCTTTAAAGACATAAAAAAACCCGCCGAAGCGGGTTTCTTAGAGTGTAAAGCGACAGTAATA
The DNA here is from genome assembly GCF_013890155.1 of Citrobacter sp. RHB20-C16. Classification (NCBI taxonomy): domain Bacteria; kingdom Pseudomonadati; phylum Pseudomonadota; class Gammaproteobacteria; order Enterobacterales; family Enterobacteriaceae; genus Citrobacter; species Citrobacter sp. RHB20-C16. Next base: position 3,810,229 of record NZ_CP057630.1, read on the forward strand.
AATTACTGACCTTTGATCTCTTTACGACCGTTGTACGGTGCTTTTTCACCCAGCGCTTCTTCGATACGAATCAGCTGGTTGTATTTAGCAACGCGGTCAGAACGGCTCATAGAACCCGTTTTGATCTGGCCTGCAGCAGTACCCACAGCCAGGTCAGCGATGGTAGCATCTTCAGTTTCACCGGAACGGTGAGAGATCACAGCTGTGTAGCCAGCGTCTTTCGCCATCTTGATTGCAGCCAGCGTTTCGGTCAGAGAACCGATCTGGTTGAATTTGATCAGGATGGAGTTAACGATGCCTTTTTCGATACCTTCTTTCAGGATCTTGGTGTTGGTTACGAACAGGTCGTCACCAACCAGCTGGATTTTGTCGCCCAATACTTTGGTCTGGTATGCAAAACCATCCCAGTCAGACTCGTCCAGACCGTCTTCGATAGAAACGATCGGATACTGTTTGGTCAGGTCTTCCAGGAAGTGAGTGAATTCTTCAGAGGTGAACGCTTTGTTGCCTTCGCCAGCCAGAACGTATTTACCGTCTTTGTAGAATTCAGATGCTGCGCAGTCCATCGCCAGAGTGATGTCTTTGCCCAGCTCGTAGCCAGCAGCTTTAACCGCTTCAGCAATGACAGCCAGCGCTTCAGCGTTGGAGCCCAGGTTCGGCGCATAGCCACCTTCGTCACCCACAGCAGTGTTCATGCCTTTCGCTTTCAGCACTTTAGCCAGGTTGTGGAACACTTCAGAACCCATACGTACGGCTTCTTTCAGGGTTTTCGCGCCAACTGGCTGAATCATGAATTCCTGGATGTCGACGTTGTTGTCAGCGTGCTCACCACCGTTGATGATGTTCATCATCGGAACCGGCATGGAGTATTTGCCCGGAGTACCATTCAGCTCAGCGATGTGCTCGTACAGCGGCATGCCTTTAGCAGCAGCAGCAGCTTTGGCGTTAGCCAGAGACACAGCCAGGATGGCGTTCGCGCCGAAGTTGGATTTGTTTTCAGTACCGTCCAGATCGATCATGATCTTGTCGATGCCAGCCTGATCTTTGGCATCTTTGCCAAGGATAGCCTGAGCGATCGGGCCGTTAACCGCGCCAACAGCTTTCAGTACGCCTTTACCCATGAAGCGGGCTTTGTCGCCATCGCGCAGTTCCAGCGCTTCGCGGGAGCCTGTAGAAGCACCTGACGGAGCTGCTGCCATACCGACGAAACCACCTTCCAGGTGTACTTCGGCTTCAACAGTCGGGTTACCACGGGAGTCGATGATTTCACGACCGATGACTTTAACGATTTTGGACATTAGGTTTTCCTCAGTACAAGTTAAACTAAAACTCCAGACAAACAACGCGTACCTTTGGTACGCGTTGCCGTTCTAACTTTTTTTACTTCTTACTTCGCCTGACGCTTCTGATGCTCGCTGGCGGCTTTCACAAAGCCAGCAAACAGCGGATGTCCATCACGTGGCGTGGAAGTAAATTCCGGATGGAACTGACAGGCCACGAACCACGGATGATTCGGTACCTCAATGATCTCGACCAACTGATCATCACCGGAACGGCCTGCAACACGCAGACCCGCAGCTTCAATCTGTTTCAACAGCATATTGTTGACTTCGTAACGATGGCGATGACGTTCAACAATAGTCGGCGTGCCGTACAACTGACGGACCAGACTATCGTCGCCAAGCTGACACTGCTGCGCGCCAAGACGCATGGTGCCACCCAGATCGCTCTTCTCGGTACGGACTTCAACGTTACCGTCTTCGTCACGCCATTCGGTAATCAGCGCCACAACCGGGTACTTACAGTCTGGCACAAATTCCGTCGAGTTGGCGTTGTCCATACCGGCGACATTACGCGCAAACTCAATCAACGCAACCTGCATACCCAGGCAAATGCCCAGATAAGGAATATTGTTCTCACGCGCATAGCGTGCAGTCGCGATCTTGCCTTCTACGCCACGGTAGCCGAAGCCGCCAGGGATCAGGATAGCGTCCAAATCTTTCAGGATTTCGACACCGCGCGTTTCAACATCCTGCGAATCAATCAGCTTGATGTTGACGGTCACGCGATTTTTCAGACCGCCGTGTTTCAGCGCTTCAATCACGGATTTATAGGCATCCGGCAGTTCAATGTACTTGCCAACCATCCCAATCGTGACTTCGCCTGCCGGGTTCGCTTCTTCGTAAATTACCTGTTCCCATTCGGCCAGGTTAGCTTCCGGACACTCTAAGCTGAATCGTTTACAAATATAATCGTCCAGGCCCTGTGATTTCAACATGCCTGGAATTTTATAGATGGAATCGACATCTTTCAGAGAAATCACCGCTTTTTCCGGAACGTTACAGAACAATGCAATTTTCGCACGTTCGTTTGCCGGGACAGCGCGGTCAGAGCGGCAAATCAGGATATCTGGCTGGATACCGATAGAGAGCAGCTCTTTTACAGAGTGCTGCGTCGGTTTTGTTTTCACTTCACCTGCCGCTGCCATGTACGGAACCAGCGTCAGATGCATAAACAGTGTGTGTTCACGGCCAATTTCAACGGCCATCTGGCGAATCGCTTCAAGGAACGGCAGAGATTCGATATCACCAACGGTACCGCCGATTTCGACCAGCACAACGTCATGGCCTTCGCCGCCTTCCAGCACGCGTTCTTTGATAGCATTGGTGATGTGCGGGATAACCTGTACGGTCGCGCCCAGATAGTCGCCACGGCGCTCTTTGCGCAGAACGTCAGAGTAAATACGACCCGTGGTGAAGTTGTTGCGGCGGCTCATTTTGGTGCGAATGAAACGCTCGTAGTGACCCAGGTCCAGGTCGGTTTCAGCGCCGTCTTCAGTAACGAACACTTCCCCGTGTTGGATTGGGCTCATGGTGCCTGGATCGACGTTGATATACGGATCCAGTTTCATGATGGTCACGTTGAGGCCACGGGCTTCAAGAATGGCTGCGAGGGAGGCTGCGGCAATGCCTTTACCCAGAGAGGATACGACCCCGCCGGTCACAAAAATATAGTTCGTTGTCATGCTGAACCTGAGAAGTTAGGGTGAAACGATGGAATAACCAGGACGGGAAAGTAGTATACCCGAACATGACGTACGCCACAAACTTTCATTATCCCCTCTCCTTCGTTCTTCAAGCCGCACCGGTGTTGGCTTCCTTCACTCACCCCAGTCACATAGCATTTCTATGTTTCTGGGGATTCTTTCAGTCGCCGCCGTGTTGCGACTCGAATAACTCGAAGAAGCAGTATACACGGTGTCTCATCAACATAACGGGAAGAGAAAATAGCCTCTTTGAAGTAAATGTTTTTGACGCAAATCAAGCGCTTGTTATTTAAAAAATCACACAAAACGCCCTTGACCGCGCAATTCCCTTAGAGATCAATTTCCTGCCGTTTTACCTGTTGCCAGACTTCTTCCATCGTTTCCAGGTCAACACCGGTCATTTCCAGGCCGCGCGCCGCCACAATCCGTTCGACCTCACGAAAACGCCGCTCGAACTTTTCGTTGGCTTTTTGCAGAGCGGTCTCCGCTTTGGTGCCTAAATGACGGGCCATATTGACGGTGGCAAACAGCAAATCGCCCATTTCCTCTTCCAGTTTAGCCTGGTCGACAACGACCTGCCGGGCCTCGTGCATGACCTCGTCGATCTCTTCATACACCTTATCGACCACTGGTCCCAGCGTCGTCCAGTCAAAACCGACATTCGAACAGCGCTTCTGGATTTTCTGCGCCCGCATTAGCGCTGGTAAACTGCGCGGAATATCATCGAGGGCAGAATGCTGCGCTTTTTGCGCCCGTTCGCCGGTTTTGATTTGTTCCCAGCGGGCCAGCACTTCAGTGCTGTTGTTGGCCTGGGCATCCGCAAAAACGTGCGGGTGGCGACGCTCGAGTTTGTCACTGATGGCGGCACAAATATCATTGAAATCAAAGCGCCCTTCTTCCTGGGCTATTTGGGCGTAAAACACGACCTGAAACAGTAGATCGCCCAGCTCACCGCGCAGATCGTCAAAATCCTCACGGGAAATCGCGTCGAGCACTTCGTAGGTTTCTTCAAGGGTGTAAGGGGCGAGCGTGACGAAAGTCTGTTCGTTATCCCACGGACAGCCGGTTTTCGGGTCGCGCAGGCGTTGCATGATGCCAAGCAGGCGGTCAATTTGGGTCATTGGAACATCCTGAAAACACAGGCCCGATAAGCGAGGCGCCACCGGGCCTGGAAAGTAAAATTAATTGCCGTGCAAACGACGCGCGTCAATCACATCAGGTACCTGATTCAGCTTGCTGAGCACGCGTCCCAGCACCTGCAGGTTGTAGATTTCAATTGTCATATCGATAGTAGCAAGCTGTTGTTTGGTATCGCTACGACTGGCAACGCCGAGCACATTGACCTTCTCGTTCGCCAGAATCGTCGTGATATCACGCAATAAACCGCTGCGATCGTTGGCCTGTACGCGCACTACCAGCGAGTATCCCGCCGAATAGCTTTCACCCCACACGGCGTCCACAAGGCGTTCCGGCGCATGCGCACGCAGTTCGACCAGTTGCTCACAGTCCGCCCGATGGACGGAAATCCCGCGGCCCTGGGTAATAAACCCAACAATCTCATCGCCTGGAATCGGCTGGCAGCAACGGGCAATGTGATGCATCAAATTACCTACGCCTTCCACAACAACACGCCCATCGTCTTTACGCCGGTTCTGCGGCGCATGCGTTTTCTGCTGAAGCTGTTTCAGCGCGGCGGCGTCTTCTTCGGCGGCGCTCGGTTTGTTGAACTGCGATTGCAGGAAGTTCACCATCTGGTTCAGACGGATATCGCCCCCGCCAATCGCCGCCAGCAGTTCCTCCAGCTCGTTGAAGTTGTAGCGCGGCAGCAGATGCTTTTCCGCTTCTTTCAGGCTGATCCCTAAATGCGACAGCTCGTCATCCAGAATCTGCCGTCCGGCAAGGATGTTCTTATCGCGGTCCTGTTTACGGAACCAGGCGTGGATTTTCGAGCGCCCACGGCTGGTCGTCACATAGCCCAGATTCGGATTCAGCCAGTCGCGGCTCGGGTTCGGCTGTTTCTGGGTGATGATTTCGATCTGATCGCCCATCTGCAACTGATAGGTAAACGGCACGATGCGCCCACCGATTTTCGCCCCAATACAACGGTGCCCCACATCACTATGAATGTGATACGCAAAGTCGAGCGGCGTAGAGCCCGCGGGCAGATCCACAACATCGCCTTTCGGTGTAAAGACGTAGACCCGATCGTCAAACACCTGACTGCGCACTTCGTCGAGCATTTCGCCAGAGTCCGCCATCTCTTCCTGCCAGGCGATCAGCTTACGCAGCCAGGCAATGCGGTCCTCATGGCCGGAACGCGCCCCGCCTGCGGCTGCGCCTTCTTTATACTTCCAGTGCGCGGCGACGCCCAGCTCAGCGTCCTCGTGCATTTGTTTAGTACGAATCTGGATCTCTACCGTTTTGCCGCCGGGCCCCAACACCACGGTGTGAATCGACTGATAGCCATTCGGTTTCGGGTTGGCGACATAGTCGTCAAACTCATCCGGCAGATGGCGATAGTGCGTGTGGACAATGCCCAGCGCGGCGTAGCAGTCCTGCAAGCGCTCGGCGACGATACGCACGGCGCGCACGTCAAACAGCTCATCAAATGCCAGATGCTTTTTCTGCATTTTTCGCCAGATGCTGTAGATGTGTTTCGGGCGTCCATACACTTCCGCCTTTACGCCTTCCGTTTTCATCTCTGAGCGCAAATGACTCACGAACTCTTCAATGTAGTGCTCACGATCGATACGCCGTTCATGCAGCAGTTTGGCAATGCGTTTGTACTCGGCAGGATGCAGATAGCGGAAGCAATAATCTTCCAGCTCCCATTTCAGCTGACCGATACCTAATCGGTTCGCCAGCGGCGCATAGATGTTAGTGCACTCTTTTGCCGCCAACACGCGCTCATCTTCCGGCGCGTCTTTCACCTCGCGCAGATGGGCGATTCGTTCAGCAAGTTTGATGACCACACAGCGGAAATCGTCGACCATCGCCAGCAGCATGCGCCGCACGTTGTCGACCTGCTCGGAGGAGACGGAATCGGTATGGGTCGCTTTCAACTGGCGAATGGCCGCCATGTCACGCACGCCATGAATCAGATTGACGATAGACTTACCTACGCTTTCCTGCAGGGTATCTTCGCTAACGACATTGGCATCTGCCAGAGGGAACAGCAGCGCTGCCCGCAGCGTGTCGATATCCATACTGAGTGTCGAGAGGATTTCCACCATCTCCACGCCACGCCACAGCAGCAGTTCCGCATCCGGATGCCCCTGTGTCTGTTGCAGGCAATACGCCCAGGTTTCGGCTAAGCGTTCACATGACTGCTGGCTGGTGATCCCAAGACTTTCGATCCACTTTTTCGGGTCAAATTCCCCAGCTTTGTTTAGATGCGCACTTCTTACCGCAACCATTGTCCTCTCCTTAAGGGACGTGACCTGTCGAAGTCGACAAGTCGTGATTCATTATGAATGCTCAAACAATACCATCGATTCCAGGTGTCCCGTGTGGGGGAACATGTCAAGCATCGCCAGCCGTTGTATTTGATATCCTGCGCGTAATAACGCCTCACTATCCCGCGCCAGCGTGGCAGGATTACAGGATACATAAACAACGCGGCCAGGCTGCAATTTTATAATATGTTGCATCACGCCCGCAGCCCCTGCGCGCGCAGGGTCGAGCAAGATTTTATCAAAACCGTTTTTGGCCCACGGCTGTCGGGTAACATCCTCTTCAAGATTTTCATGAAAGAATGTCACATTGTGTAATCCATTTTGTTGTGCATTTTCGCGCCCTTTTTCCACCAGCGCAGGCACGCCTTCCACCCCGACAACGCTTGCCGCCCGGGTTGCCAACGGGAGTGTGAAATTGCCCATCCCGCAGAAGAGATCCAGCACGCGATCGCCAGGCTGTACGTCCAGCCATTCCAGCGCGCTGGCCACCATTTTCTGGTTCACCCCTGCATTGACCTGAATAAAATCACGCGGACTGAAGTTTAAGCGTAGCCCGTTTGATTCATACCAGGGCGTCTGACCAGAAACCGTTTCCAGTATCTCGCTTTGCGGTGCCAGATACAGAGACAGTCCCTTTGAATGCGAAAAGCGTTCCAGTTTTTCGTTATCCGCGCGACTTAACGGCGCGGTATGGCGCAGAATCATCAGCGTACCGCTGTCTGCCTGCACCAGTTCAACATGTCCCAGATGGCGAATTCCCTGCAGGCTGCCAAGGCATGCCCTGAGATCGGGCAGTAATGCTTCAAGTTGGGGCACCAGAATGGGGCACTGTCTGACATCAACGATGTCACTGGACGCTGACTTGCGAAATCCCATCTGGAACTGCTGGGTCTTGGGTTGGAAGTTGAGACTTAAACGTGCGCGACGGCGATAGCCCCACGGCGCATCGGCGATCACCTCGGTGACATCGTTATTCATCAGGCGTGACAGCGCGGCGCTTTTACTGCGCTGCTGCAGTTCGATACTCGCGTGCTGTTGCTGACAGCCGCCGCAAATGCCAAAGTGCGGACAGCGCGGCGTGACGCGATCCGGGCTATCATTCAAACGGCGCTTAACCTGAGCTTTCGCGTACTGTTTTTTATCTTCGGTGATCGCCACGTCCGCACTTTCATGCGGCAACAATCCGGGGATAAACAACGTCTTTCCATTGTGTCGCGCAACGCCCTGACCAAAAGAATCGAGGTCATTGACGGTAACGGTTATGATCTGGCGCGTCGTCACGCGCCGTTTTGCAGAGTAGAATTGCGCCATCGACGAGAATATTCTCAATTTAACAGTGTGACCCTAATTGTCCCATAACGGAACTCCATGACCAACTACAGCCTGCGCGCTCGCATGATGATTCTGATCCTGGCCCCGACCGTGCTTATCGGTTTACTGCTTAGTATCTTTTTCGTTGTGCATCGCTACCACGACTTGCAGCGTCAACTGGAAGATGCCGGTGCCAGTATCATCGAGCCTCTCGCGGTCTCTACCGAATACGGTATGAACCTGCAAAACCGCGAATCCATCGGCCAGCTCATTAGCGTTTTGCATCGCCGCCACTCAGAGATTGTGCGGGCGATTTCGGTCTACGACGAGAACAATCACCTCTTCGTCACCTCGAATTTCAATCTCAATCCGTCGGAAATGCAACTGCCTCCGGGCTCACCGTTTCCGCGCCGACTGAGCGTTGAGGGTCAGGGCGATATTTTAATCCTGCGCACGCCGATCATTTCAGAAAGCTATTCGCTTGACGAATCCCCGGCCACTGATGCGAAAAACGCGGGTAATATGTTGGGATATGTGGCGCTTGAACTCGATCTCAAGTCGGTCCGCTTACAACAGTATAAAGAAATCTTCATTTCTTCCGTCATGATGCTGTTTTGTATCGGCATTGCGCTGATCTTTGGCTGGCGTCTGATGCGCGATGTGACAGGGCCGATTCGCAACATGGTCAATACGGTTGACCGCATCCGCCGGGGGCAACTCGACAGCCGCGTGGAGGGCTTTATGCTCGGCGAGCTGGATGTGTTGAAAAACGGCATTAACTCAATGGCCATGTCGCTCGCAGCCTATCACGAAGAGATGCAGCACAATATCGATCAGGCGACCTCCGATTTGCGTGAAACGCTCGAGCAGATGGAGATCCAAAACGTCGAGCTGGATCTCGCGAAAAAGCGTGCGCAGGAAGCCGCGCGCATCAAGTCTGAATTTTTGGCCAACATGTCCCATGAGCTGCGCACCCCGCTGAACGGCGTGATCGGCTTTACGCGCCTGACGCTGAAAACCGAGCTGAATACCACCCAGCGCGACCACCTGAATACCATCGAGCGTTCGGCAAATAACCTGCTGGCAATCATCAACGACGTTCTCGATTTCTCTAAGCTGGAAGCGGGTAAACTTATTCTCGAAAGCATTCCCTTTGCCCTGCGCAATACGCTCGATGAAGTGGTGACGCTGCTGGCACATTCATCGCACGACAAAGGGCTGGAGCTGACGCTCAATATTAAGAATGACGTACCGGATAACGTGATTGGCGACCCGCTGCGTTTGCAGCAGGTCATCACTAATCTGGTCGGTAACGCGATTAAATTCACCGAGAGCGGCAACATCGACATTCTGGTGGAAAAGCGTTCGCTGAGTAACACCAAAGTGCAGATCGAAGTGCAGATCCGCGATACCGGCATCGGTATCCCCGAGCGCGACCAGTCACGCCTGTTCCAGGCTTTCCGTCAGGCCGATGCCAGTATTTCCCGTCGCCACGGCGGTACCGGACTGGGGCTGGTGATCACGCAGAAGCTGGTTAACGAGATGGGCGGCGATATCTCCTTCCACAGCCAGCCGAATCGCGGCTCAACCTTCTGGTTCCACATCAATCTCGATCTGAATCCGAATGTGATTAAGGATGGCCCGGCGACCACCTGCCTGGTGGGTAAACGTATTGCCTACATCGAGCCAAATGCCGCCGCCGCGCAGTGTACGCTGGATATTCTTAGCGAAACGCCGCTGGAGGTGATTTATAGCCCAACGTTTTCCGCACTGGCCGTTGAGCACTACGACTTTATGCTGCTTGGCGTTGCCGTCACCTTCAAAGAGCCGCTGACAATGCAGCACGAGCGGCTGATTCAGGCAACCAAAATGACCGAATTCCTGATGCTGGCGCTGCCGTGCCACGCTCAGGTGAACGCCGAGAAACTCAAACAGGACGGTGTGGCAAGTTGTCTGCTAAAACCCCTGACCTCCACGCGTCTGCTGCCCGCGCTGGTGGATTTGTGTCGTCAGAATCACCCCGAAAGCGCGCTGGTCTCAGACGAAAGCAAAATTGCCATGACGGTTATGGCGGTTGATGATAATCCAGCCAACCTGAAGCTGATTGGCGCACTGCTGGACGATCTGGTTCAACATGTTGAGCTGTGTGATAGCGGCCAACAGGCGGTCGATCGCGCGAAGCAGATGCAGTTTGATCTGATCCTGATGGATATTCAGATGCCGGACATGGATGGCATTCGGGCTTGCGAACTGATCCACCAGCTTCCTCATCAACAGCAAACCCCGGTGATCGCCGTCACCGCGCACGCGATGGCAGGCCAGAAAGAGAAATTGCTGAGTGCCGGAATGAATGACTATCTGGCAAAACCGATCGAAGAAGAGAAGTTGTTTAATCTGCTGCAACGCTACAAACCTGGCGCAAGTGTTCCGACACGCCGGCTTAGCGCTGAACCGATCGAACCGGTTTTCAACCCAAATGCCACGCTGGACTGGCAACTGGCGCTACGACAGGCCGCCGGAAAACCCGATCTGGCACGCGATATGCTGCAAATGCTGATCGATTTTCTGCCGGAAGTGCGTAATAAAATCGAAGAGCAGTTGGTAGGGGAAAATCCACAAGGATTAATCGATTTGATTCATAAGCTGCATGGCAGTTGCGGTTATAGCGGCGTACCGCGCATGAAGAATTTGTGTCAGTTGCTGGAAAGCCAGTTACGCGAAGGGACGCCAGAAGAAGATCTGGAACCCGAGTTTCTGGAACTGCTGGACGAGATGGATAACGTGGCGCGTGAAGCGCGAAAATGGCTATTGTAGGCCGGACAGGCAGCGCGCCATCCGGCCTGTCGATCAGCGTAGCGTCTGTCCCATTTTGAGCGTCGCCGCGACGTTGCGCGCGGTCATGCGCACGTTCTCTGCGGCGTTCTTCAACGCATCGTCCAGCGTACAGATGGTATAAATCACGCTAAAGACGGCATCCAGCCCATGTTCATGGACGATGCCGACATCGGCCGTCAGGCTGCCGGCAATACCGATCACCGGTTTGTGGTAGCGCTTTGCCACCTTCGCCACTCCTACCGGAACTTTACCGTGGATCGTCTGGCTATCCATGCGCCCTTCGCCGGTCACCACCAGATCGGCATCCGCAACGCACGCATCCAGTTGTAGCGCATCGGTGACTATCTCAATTCCGCGTCGCAGTTGCGCACCGCAAAACGCATACAGCGCCGCGCCCATACCGCCTGCCGCACCACCGCCAGCCAGTTCAAGGACATCCACCTCCAGATCGCGGGCGATAATCTGCGCATAATGCACCAGTGCCGTATCCAGACGATCGATCGTCTCTACCGTCGCCCCTTTCTGTGGGCCAAACACCGCTGACGCCCCCTCTTTACCAGTCAGCGGGTTAGTCACATCACACGCGACTTCAATACGGCATGCGGCAAGACGCGGATCCAACTGGCTGATATCGATCCGTGTAAGCGCATCGAGCGCTGCTCCGCCCTTACCAATTTCATTCTGCCGGGCATCGAGCAATTTTGCCCCCAACGCCTGCACCATGCCCGCACCGCCGTCGTTGGTCGCACTGCCGCCGAGCCCGATAATAATATGATCTACGCCAGCATCCAGCGCATGACGAATCAACTCCCCGGTTCCCCAGGAGGTTGTCTTTAATGGATCGCGTAACGCGACAGGCACCTGCTCCAGGCCGCTGGCTGCCGCCATCTCAATGAAAGCCGTGCGCTCGTCGCCGGATAAGCCGAAAAACGCGGTGACGGTTTTCCCCAGCGGACCCGTGACGTCGACATCAACAATGCGTCCCGCCGTCGCCGCCACCATGGCTTCAACTGTTCCTTCACCGCCATCAGCAACCGGAAGTTTTACGTAATCCGCATCGGGCCAGATTTCACGAAAACCTTGCTCAATGGCGTTCGCCACCTCGAGAGCACTCAAACTTTCCTTATACGAGTCCGGTGCGATCACTATTTTCATAAGCCGTCCTTACGCATGTTGACTCAGCTAAGCATACACCCGGTTTACCAATAAAAAATAACCGGTCCTTTTGGGACCGGTCGACATCTTAACGAACCATGCATGGACGTTTGTTATCGAACGTCCAGTTCGGGATCAGATACTGCATCCCCATCGCGTCATCACGCGCGCCCAGACCATGCTTCTGATACAGCTCGTGAGCTTTCATTACCTGGTCCATATCCAGTTCAACGCCCAGACCCGGTTTCGCCGGTACCTGCACCATACCGCCTTTAATTTCAAACGGCGCTTTGGTCAGACGCTGGTTGCCTTCCTGCCAGATCCAGTGAGTGTCGATCGCCGTGATCTTGCCCGGCGCCGCCGCAGCCACATGGGTAAACATCGCCAACGAAATGTCAAAGTGGTTATTGGAGTGTGAACCCCAGGTCAGACCGAACTCATGGCACATCTGCGCGACGCGCACAGAACCCTGCATCGTCCAGAAGTGCGGGTCAGCCAGCGGGATATCCACCGACTGTAATGACAGCGTATGGCCCATCTGACGCCAGTCGGTGGCGATCATATTGGTCGCGGTCGGCAGACCGGTGGCGCGACGGAACTCCGCCATCACCTCACGACCCGAGAAGCCCTGCTCAGCACCACACGGATCTTCCGCGTAGGCCAGCGAACCTTTCAGGTATTTACCGATTTTGATCGCTTCATTCAGTGACCAGGCACCGTTAGGATCCAGTGTGACGCGCGCCTGTGGGAAGCGTTTTGCCAGCGCCACAATCGACTCCGCCTCTTCTTCCCCAGCCAGCACGCCGCCTTTCAGTTTGAAGTCATTGAAACCGTATTTTTCATACGCCGCTTCTGCCAGACGGACGACCGCATCGGGTGTCATCGCTTCTTCATGACGCAGACGATACCAGTCGCATTGCTCATCCGGTTGGCTCTGATACGGCAGCGGTGTGGCTTTGCGGTTACCGACGAAGAACAGATAGCCGAGCATTTCTACTTCGCTACGCTGTTGACCGTCCCCCAGCAAAGACGCCACGTTTACGCCCAGATGTTGTCCCAGCAGATCCAGCAGCGCAGCTTCAATGCCGGTGACCACGTGGATGGTGGTACGCAGGTCAAACGTTTGCAGACCGCGGCCGCCTGAGTCACGATCGGCAAAAGTATTGCGCACCGCATTCAGCACGTTTTTGTACTCACCAAGCTGTTTACCCACCACCAGCGGGATCGCGTCTTCCAGCGTCTTACGGATTTTTTCGCCACCGGGGATTTCACCCACGCCAGTATGACCGGAATTATCTTTGATAATCACAATATTACGCGTGAAGAACGGGGCATGTGCTCCGCTCAGGTTCATCAGCATACTGTCGTGGCCCGCAACCGGAATAACCTGCATTGCCGTTACAACAGGAGTAGTAAATTGTGCGTTCATTGTTGAGTCCTTATACAAGTCAGTGACGGCCGAAAACGGGACGTTTACGGTCAAAAGTCCAGCCGGGGATCAGGTACTGCATCGGACCGGCGTCATTTCGCGCACCGCCTGGCAGTTTTTTGTAAGCGTCATGCGCCTTCTGCACCTGATCCCAGTCCAGTTCAACACCCAGTCCAGGCGCGTGAGGGACAGCAATTTTTCCGTTTTTAATCTCAAGAGGATTTTTCGTCAGGCGGCAATCGCCCTCCTGCCAGATCCAGTGCGTGTCGATGGCGGTCGGTTTACCCGGCGCTGCCGCGCCAACGTGGGTAAACATCGCCAGTGAAATATCGAAGTGGTTGTTAGAGTGGCAGCCCCAGGTCAGCCCCCAGTCGTCGCACAACTGTGCCACACGTACCGCACCGGAAAGCGTCCAGAAATGCGGATCGGCAAGCGGGATATCAACGGCATTCAGCATTACCGCATGGCCCATTTCGCGCCAGTTAGTGGCGATCATGTTCGTCGCCACCGGCAATCCCGTGGCGCGACGGAATTCGGCCATCACTTCGCGCCCGGAAAAGCCCTGCTCGGCGCCACACGGATCTTCTGCGTAAGTGAGCACATCGTTCAACCCTTTGCACAGCGTGATCGCCTCTTCAAGCAGCCAGGCACCGTTGGGATCAACGGTAATACGCGCATCCGGGAATCGCTTTTTCAGCGCGCGAGCGGTATCGATCTCTTGCTCACCTGGCAGCACGCCGCCTTTGAGTTTGAAATCTTTAAAACCGTAGCGATCCTGCGAGGCTTCCGCCAGACGCACCACGGCATCGCTGTTGAGTGCTTCCTGATGGCGCAGGTGATACCAGTCGTGGTTGCCCGGTGTGGTCTCCAGATAAGGCAGATCGGTTTTGGTTCTGTCGCCCACGTAGAAAAGATAACCGAGCACGGTCACTGCATCACGCTGCTTGCCTGGCCCTAACAGTTCGCAGACCGGCACGTTGAGCGCCTTGCCCAGCAGATCAAGCAGCGCGGCTTCCAGCGCGGCCACCGCATTGACACGCAGTTCGAATGTCCAGGCACCTTTGCCAAAAGTATCAAAGTCAGCGGCCTGATTGCCTTTGTGGACCTGCTGGACCACTTTATTCAGTCGGGCCACTTCCTGACCGAGCACCATCGGAATGGCATCAACCAGCGTCTGGTAGATAACCTCTCCGCCCGGCGCTTCACCGACGCCGGTGTTCCCGGCGTTATCGGTTAGTACCACGATATTGCGGGTAAAATACGCGTTATGCGCACCGCCAATGTTGAGGAGCATACTGTCATGTCCGGCGACCGGAATGACCTTCATGTCCGTGATAACGGGGCTGGATTGTGTCGTCATGATAGTTGTCCTGCGACCGGTTTCAGTTCGATACGTTTAATATCCCCCACCAGCACCAGGTAGCTCAGTACCGCGATCAACGCATGCACGCCCACATAAATCAGCGCACCGTTGAAGGAGCCGGTCGTGCCAACGATGTAGCCAATGGCAATGGGTGTCACGATGCCAGAGATGTTGCCGAACATGTTGAACAGACCCCCGCTCAGGCCACTGATCTCTTTCGGCGCTGTATCAGCCATCACCGCCCAGCCCAAGGCACCGATACCCTTACCAAAGAACGCCAGCGCCATGAAACCGATGATCATCCACTCGACGTTGACGTAGTTACAGAACACCATCACCATCGACAACAACATCCCCATCACGATAGGCGTTTTACGCGCAATGTTCAGTGAGCCGGTCCGACGCATCAGCCAGTCGGAGATAATGCCGCCCAGCACCCCGCCGATAAATCCGCACACCGCAGGAACCGAGGCCACAAAGCCCGCTTTCAGGATCGACATACCGCGAGCCTGTACCAGATAAACCGGGAACCAGGTGATAAAGAAGTAGGTCAGCGCGTTAATACAGTACTGACCGATATACACACCGATCATCATGCGGGAACCCAGCAACTGCTTGACCTGTCCCCATTTCACGCTAAGCGGCACTTTGGCTTTGGTGTCTTTCTGATCCATGTTGATCAGCGCACCGCCTTCTGCTATGTATTCCAGCTCTTTCTTGTTCACGCCCGGATGCTGGTTTGGCTCGTGGATCACTTTCAGCCAGATAAAGCTGATGACAATCCCAAGGCCGCCCATAAAGAAGAACACATGCGACCAACCCACTTCGTGCGTCAGCCAGCCCATGATTGGGGCAAAAATAACGGTGGCAAAGTACTGCGCAGAGTTAAAGATTGCGACCGCCGTTCCCCTCTCCTGTGCCGGGAACCAGGCCGCGACGATGCGACTGTTGCCGGGGAAGGACGGCGCTTCCGCCAGACCGACGAGGAAGCGCAAGGTAAACAGCGCGACGATAATGCCGAATCCGCTGAAGATATCGACGAAGCCCTGTAACAGGGTAAACATGGACCAAATGAAGATGGACCAGAAGTAAACGCGTTTGGAACCAAAACGGTCCAGCAGCCAGCCGCCCGGGATCTGCCCGATAACGTAGGCCCATGAGAACGCAGAGAAAACGTAACCCATACCGACCGGATCCAGACCAATATCTTTGGCCATCTCCGAACCGGCAATGGATAAGGTGGCGCGGTCGCCATAGTTGAAGGAGGTGACGATAAACAACATCACCACTATCCAGTAGCGGGCGTTGGTGCGTTTTTCCGCACCGCTCGCAGCCTGACTTAATGAACTCATTGTTGCACTCCTGAATTTTCGCGTTAGTCACGCTCACTCTGAACAGCACAACTGGTAGGGGATCAGAGGTGACGTTTCGTGTTTTTTATTGCAGCTTTTATTAGGTCGTTCGCCTTGCTAACTGCATTTTTTATAACTGGCAGGAGAAGTATAAAAAGCACCCGGTTCTTGCTCACCGTGCAAGAACCCAACATTTAGGTGATGTATCACTTATGTTTATGGCAAAAGCCCAGGGTGATGGAAGCGACTTCACGGAATTGAAAACCTGTAACGGAAATCGCGTGGGACTTACGTGGAAAAGGCAGGAGTGTGAAACAGGTCGCTTGACCCTATGAAAACGCCCCTAAAAACCCTTCTATGTTGAGGGTATTTAGGGGCGTTTGCCCGAGGCTAACTCGATTCAGTATGGGTAGCATAGCATCAGGTTGTTCCCGTGCCTGGCACCATAAGAGAGCCCCTCCCGGTAGGGGGAGGGTTCACTCTCAGGATAAGAGTGTGCCCCAATGTTCAACCCAGGGATTGGATTCGCTTTCGGGCTCCGGGTGCTCACTGGCATCAATCAACAACATTTCCCCCACGCGCTGCGCGCTTTGCTCCTGTAACAGGGCATCAAACTGTTTACCGCCATTACAGAAATTGACGTAGCTGCTGTCGCCTAACGCAATCACGCCGTAACGCAGATTTGGCTGGAAACCCAGTTGGTCTTTGATTCCCTGAAACAACGGCACAATACTGTCAGGTAAATCGCCCTGCCCGGTCGTAGAGGTGACCACCAGCGCGATTTTATCCTGATATTTCTGCCAGTCCGTCAGTTCAGGATCTTCAAAAACAGTCGCATTGTGCCCCTGGGCCGTCAGGATCGCTTCGGCCTCTTCGGCCACCAGTAGCGCGTTACCATACATTGTCCCGACAAAAATCCCGATTTCCGCCATGCTTAATTACTCCCTGAATGAAGAACGTATGCGTTCATCCTGACCTGCTGGCTCACTTAACTCAACCCTTTCATTATCAGGGAGAAGTCCCTGCCAGCCAAACTGTGATAGCGCCTGCATCCAGACCGTATCCAGCCCGGCATGAATCGTCAACGGTTCACCGGTAAACGGATGAGTCAGCGAAAGCTGGCTGGCATGCAGCATCAGTCGGTTGCAGCCAAAATGTTCCGCTGCACTGCGGTTCTGCCGCAAATCGCCATGCTTGCTGTCGCCAATAATCGGATGGCGCAGGTGCGCCAGATGACGTCTGAGCTGATGCTTGCGTCCCGTTTGCGGATCCAGTTCCACCAGTCCGTAACGAGTCGTCGGATAACGCCCGGTTGCCACGGGCATTTCAACGGTGGCGAGGCCACGGTAATGAGTTACCGCAGGCTGTGGGTCTTTGTTTTCGCGGGCAAACTTGTCGGCGATTTTATCCAGTTCCTCCACCAGCGGATAATCGAGTACCGCCTCTTCCATTAACCAACCACGGACAATGGCGTGATAGCGCTTTTGGATCTGGTGTTGCTCAAACTGCTGCGCGAGACGGCGTCCGGCTTCACTGGATAAGCCCATCAGCAGGACGCCGGATGTTGGTCTGTCGAGGCGATGCGCGGTAAACACATGCTGACCAATCTGGTCACGCACGGTCTGCATCACCACCACTTTTTCGTCTCGATCCAGCCAGCTGCGGTGCACCAGCCAGCCGGAAGGCTTGTTGACCGCAACCAGCCATTCATCCTGATACAGAATTTCCAGCATCAGGGTTTATCTTGCGCAAAAAGCGCATCCAGCGCCTGCAACGCCTCCAGCAGGATTTCGCGCTGCGGATGATCGGCGGTCAGCGCCATTTCGTAATAAGGTGCGACGGCAAACGCCTCGGGCAGCGGTTGCGCACTGTCCAGTAGCGCATGCATGCGGGGGATAAGGACCCATTGCAGCCACTCAATGGGTTCCATCGTATCCATACAAAACGGTTGGGTGCTGGTAAACAGGTGGGCTTCGGGTTCATCCATCCGCCAGTGTTGATGCTCACGCAGCAACGCTTCAAGTGCATGAAGCTGCTGACGCACACGGTCATGAGTCGTCATGAAAGTCACCTCAATGATGAAAAATCTGGCGCGAAGGATACCACCAGTAAAATGAGAAGCAAAAAAAGGGAGCACTGTAAAAACAGTGCTCCCGGTTCGTTTCGCAGCATTCCAGCTACTTTTTGTGCTCCCTGCTCATCCGTGACAACTTTTCCTCTGGTCTTGCGACCTGTTGTTCATCCTGAACATTTTGCATCCTGCTCACACCACCCCGATGTGATTACTTCATCCTGAAGCATCCTGGCCATCCTGACCCACCGACTATCCTGACCGGCTCTCGTTCTCCTTCCTGGAGGTGTCCTTTAACGCATTCCCGCGTTATCCTCTTCACTTCATCCTGAAGCCTTTCCCTGTAACACCGTCCTGGTGTGTCCTGCTGAAGTGTCATCATCCTGATGTTCACTTCGTTGTGCGACTCCCTGTCGACGTACATAGAATCGCCTTTTTCACGCCGTCTTACAAGATGCTTACAGGCAATGCCTTAAGGAAAATTTCATATGAAAGTTGACATAAAATCATTAACTCGATGATTTATTAGGTTATTAGCCATTTTTACTTCGTGATATCTTCATTTACTACCTGGCGATCTCCTACAGGGCTTGTAAGAGATCTCTCACATATTCATGAGTGAAATGGATTACAGAAGAGGATTAAGGTGCGTAAGGAAATCCGCAAGAGAAGGGGCCAGGACGGAACGATTACGGGTTCCCAGCGTTTCTTTGATCACTTCCCCCGACAGATTGCAGAGCGAAATGACCTCCAGTTCATTGTCCAGTGTGGCAATAAAAAGGGTCGGCGACAGTTTCAAACGTTTCTGCGTCACCAGATGACCAATCAGGTTCTCCTGAACCCGTCTGAAATCATCCACGCTCCAGGTTTGCAACAGCGTCAGCGTTTCGCTGCCTGACTGCGCGCGCATATCCCCGGCAAACTGCGTGGTATAAAATGCGTGAAGCGCAGGTTGTACCACAATATCGAAGGCGCGTTCAACCGCGTTTACATTCTGTTCACCTTCAAACGGCTGCGGTTGCCAGTACACAGCATCACGGGTAGTCGAGATAATGCAGGGAGAAGGCACGCCATACAGTTCTTCGCTCATCGGCCAACTGCCGTTTTTTGCATGCCATGCGTCACAGTAACGCGCCGTAAAATCCTTCAGGGCTAAAGCTGTCTGTTCGTCCACCGGTTTCTCTCTTCATAAAAGCCAGGATACACTTGGCGCCTAGTGTATCTGGTTTATGACGGTGAAACATGTCTTCTTATGAAAACCATCAGGCTCTTGATGGCCTGACGCTCGGTAAATCAACGGATTACCGGGATATTTACGACCCCAGCCTGTTACAGGGCGTGCCTCGCAGTCTGAATCGCGACCCGCTGGGTCTAAAAGCTGACAGCCTGCCGTTTCACGGTGCCGATATCTGGACGCTGTATGAACTGTCATGGCTGAATGCCAGGGGATTACCACAGGTGGCGGTGGGTCAGGTGGAACTGGATTACACCAGCCTCAATCTGATTGAATCCAAAAGCTTTAAGCTGTATCTGAACAGTTTTAACCAGACGCGGTTTGACTCCTGGGAAGCGGTACAACAGACGCTGGAAAACGATTTGCGCGCCTGTGCTGAAGGGAAAGTGACCGTTGCGCTATACCGTCTCGATGAGCTGGAAGGACAGCCGGTCGCGCATTTTCACGGCACCTGCATTGATGATCAGGACATTGACATCGATAACTACCAGTTCACTACCGATTATCTGCAGTCCGCCACCAGCGGTGAAAAAGTGGTAGAAGAGACGCTGGTGAGTCATCTGTTGAAATCAAACTGTCTGATCACCCATCAGCCGGACTGGGGCTCCATACAAATTCAGTATCGCGGACGCAAGATCGATCGCGAAAAACTACTCCGTTATCTGATCTCTTTCCGCCATCATAACGAGTTTCACGAGCAGTGCGTAGAACGCATTTTCAACGACCTGCTACGCTTCTGTCAGCCGGAAAAACTGAGCGTTTATGCACGCTATACGCGCCGTGGTGGTCTGGATATTAACCCATGGCGGAGCAACACCGACTTCGTTCCGGCAACCGGCAGATTAGTTCGACAGTGAATTATTTCACAATTTTGCGGGTCGGATTCCACGCGTAAGGTTGTGAAAGGTCATAAGCCAGGGCTATTGTACTCTACAGGGAATGACGTTTTGCGTCCCATAAGGAGTTTACTTGATTACACATATTAGCCCGCTTGGCTCAATGGACATGTTGTCGCAGCTGGAAGTCGATATGCTTAAACGCACGGCCAGCAGCGACCTGTATCAACTGTTTCGTAACTGTTCGCTTGCCGTTTTAAACTCCGGCAGTCTGACTGACAACAGCAAAGAGCTGCTGTCCCGCTTTGAAAGTTTCGACATTAACGTGCTGCGTCGAGAACGCGGCGTGAAGCTGGAACTGATCAACCCGCCAGAAGATGCCTTCGTCGACGGCCGTATCATCCGCGCACTGCAGGCGAACTTGTTTGCCGTGCTGCGCGATATTCTGTTTGTTAACGGGCAGATTCATAACGCGGGCCGTTTCCAGCATCTGGATCTCGAAAGCTCCGTGCACATTACTAACCTGGTGTTCTCTATTTTGCGTAATGCCAGAGCGCTGCACGTGGGCGAAGCGCCAAACATGGTGGTTTGCTGGGGCGGCCACTCGATTAATGAAAACGAATACCTGTACGCCCGACGCGTCGGGACACAGTTAGGTCTGCGCGAGCTGAACATCTGTACCGGTTGCGGGCCTGGCGCAATGGAAGCGCCGATGAAAGGTGCCGCGGTGGGCCATGCGCAACAGCGTTATAAAGACAGCCGTTTTATTGGGATGACTGAGCCGTCGATTATCGCCGCTGAACCACCGAACCCGCTGGTTAACGAACTGATCATTATGCCGGATATTGAAAAACGTCTGGAAGCCTTCGTGCGTATCGCCCACGGCATTATCATCTTCCCGGGCGGTGTCGGTACAGCGGAAGAGTTACTGTATCTGTTGGGGATCCTGATGAATCCGGCGAACAAAGATCAGGTTCTACCGCTCATCCTCACCGGCCCGAAAGAGAGCGCTGATTACTTCCGCGTGCTGGATGAGTTCATCGTGCATACGCTGGGAGAAGCCGCGCGCACGCATTACCGCATTATCATTGATGACGCAGCAGAAGTGGCGCGCCTGATGAAAAAAGCGATGCCGCTGGTGAAAGAGAACCGTCGTGATACCGGTGATGCCTACAGCTTCAACTGGTCGATTCGTATCACGCCGGATCTGCAAATGCCGTTCGAACCGTCCCACGAGAACATGGCCAACCTGAAGCTGTACCCTGACCAACCGGTTGAGGTACTGGCGGCAGACCTGCGTCGCGCCTTCTCCGGCATTGTAGCGGGTAACGTTAAGGAAGTGGGTATCCGCGCCATTGAAGAGTTTGGGCCATACAAAATCCACGGCGACAGTAAAATGATGCGTCGCATGGACGATCTCCTGCAAGGTTTTGTTGCGCAGCACCGTATGAAGCTGCCAGGCACCGCCTATATCCCCTGCTACGAAATTTGCGCCTGACGCGAAAAGCGTTTCATGGACCGGGAGCGGCGAATAGCCCTTCCGGTTTTTCTCTAATTACCAATGAGATAACACGTTCACTTTATTAAGCCTGCTAATACATCATACAAAAAATATCGCTGCGCAAACGATTACCTCGCTAATGCAACCGCGTTTTATCATCCAGAATTTAAATTAGTCACAACAAACCACTATAAAGATCGCTTTTTACAACGTAACCTCCGCATCTGTCTGGCAATCCTTTCTGTCAATATGTTGTTAATGCTAGCCTTCGCACGCGTAAATTCGCTGTGATGTTTTTTTAACAGACCAATGATCCAAAAATATCCACATTAGAAGTGGATTATTGCATTTGAGATCGCGATCACTGATAGATTCATTAGTTAAATGTATCTTTCTGCCCGCAAATTACTACGGTTAAAAATTTTATAAAAATCGTCGCTGCAAGAATTTCGTTTTACGGTCAGGAACATTTTCCTGATTTTTAGCTTCCTCCAGGAGAAATAGATGGAAACCATTCAAACCAGCACAATTGCTTCGACTGAATCACGAAGCGCATGGCGCAAGACCGATACCATGTGGATGCTGGGCCTTTATGGCACGGCTATCGGTGCGGGCGTATTGTTCCTGCCAATCAACGCAGGTGTCGGTGGGATGATCCCACTGATCATCATGGCAATCCTCGCCTTCCCGATGACCTTCTTCGCCCACCGTGGTCTGACTCGCTTTGTGCTGTCCGGCAAAAATCCGGGTGAAGACATCACAGAAGTAGTTGAAGAGCACTTTGGTATCGGCGCGGGTAAACTGATTACCCTGCTGTACTTCTTCGCGATTTACCCGATTCTGTTGGTCTATAGTGTCGCGATCACCAACACGGTTGAGAGCTTCCTGACTCACCAGTTATCCATCACCCCGCCACCGCGTGCGATCCTGTCGCTGATCCTGATTGTCGGGATGATGACTATCGTTCGCTTCGGTGAGCAGATGATCGTGAAGGCAATGAGCATCCTGGTGTTCCCGTTTGTCGCTGCACTGATGCTGCTGGCACTGTACCTGATCCCACAGTGGAGCGGTGCTGCGCTGGAAACCCTGTCCTTTGATTCTGCGGCTACGACTGGCAACGGTCTGTGGATGACCCTGTGGCTGGCGATTCCGGTGATGGTGTTCTCTTTCAACCACTCTCCGATTATCTCTTCTTTCGCGGTAGCGAAGCGTGAAGAATACGGCGACGCGGCAGAGAAAAAATGCTCGAAGATTCTGGCATTCGCTCACATCATGATGGTGCTGACGGTGATGTTCTTTGTCTTCAGTTGCGTACTGAGTCTGACTCCGGCGGATCTGGCGGCAGCGAAAGAGCAGAACATCTCGATTCTGTCTTACCTGGCAAACCACTTTAATGCGCCGATCATCGCCTGGATGGCACCGATCATCGCAATGATTGCTATCACCAAATCCTTCCTCGGCCACTACCTGGGCGCGCGTGAAGGTTTCAACGGGATGGTTATCAAATCTCTGCGTGGTAAAGGCAAGTCTATCGAAATCAACAAACTGAACCGCATCACTGCGCTGTTCATGCTGGTAACAACCTGGATTGTCGCCACCCTGAACCCGAGCATCCTCGGTATGATTGAAACCCTGGGTGGTCCAATCATCGCGATGATCCTGTTCCTGATGCCGATGTACGCAATCCAGAAAGTACCGGCAATGCGTAAATACAGCGGTCACATCAGCAACGTGTTTGTTGTCGTGATGGGTCTGATTGCTATCTCCGCGATTTTCTACTCCCTGTTCAGCTAAGTTGTTTAGCGCCGCTTTCGGGCGGCGCTTCCTCCCTGATATAACCGCAATGGATGCCCTATGATTAGCGTATTCGATATTTTCAAAATCGGCATTGGCCCTTCCAGTTCACACACCGTTGGACCAATGAAAGCTGGCAAACAATTCACGGATGATCTGATTGCCCGCCATATTCTGACGGATGTCACCCGCGTGGTGGTGGATGTGTATGGCTCCCTGTCGCTGACGGGTAAAGGCCACCATACCGATATCGCGATTATCATGGGTCTGGCGGGAAATCTGCCGGATACCGTCGACATCGACGCCATCCCGGGCTTCATCCAGGATGTGAACACCCACGGGCGACTGCTGCTGGCGAACGGTCAGCATGAAGTTGAATTCCCGGTTGATAAGTGCATGAATTTCCATGCCGATAACCTGTCTCTGCACGAGAACGGGATGCGCATTACCGCGCTGGCGGGCGATAACGTCCTCTACAGCCAGACTTATTACTCCATTGGCGGTGGTTTCATCGTTGATGAAGAACATTTCGGTTTACCGAACAGTGCACCGGTCAACGTACCGTATCCGTACAAATCGGCTGCCGATTTGCAAAAACACTGTCAGGAAACCGGACTTTCCCTTTCCGGTCTGATGATGCAAAACGAACTGGCATTACACAGCAAAGAAGAGCTGGAACAGCACTTTGCTAACGTCTGGGAGGTAATGCGCAGCGGCATTGAGCGCGGCATCACCACCGAGGGCGTTCTGCCTGGAAAACTGCGCGTTCCCCGCCGTGCGGCAGCGCTGCGTCGTATGCTGGTGAGCAGCGACAAAACCACCACCGATCCGATGGCGGTCGTTGACTGGATCAACATGTTCGCTCTGGCGGTAAACGAAGAGAACGCCGCTGGCGGACGCGTGGTTACTGCACCGACGAACGGCGCCTGTGGTATCGTGCCAGCCGTGCTCGCCTACTACGACAAATTCATCCGCGAAGTGAACGCTAACTCGCTGGCTCGCTACATGCTGGTCGCCAGTGCGATTGGCTCACTGTACAAGATGAATGCCTCCATTTCCGGCGCGGAAGTGGGCTGTCAGGGCGAAGTCGGTGTGGCCTGCTCGATGGCGGCGGCCGGTCTGGCAGAACTGCTGGGCGGCAGTCCGATGCAGGTGTGTATTGCTGCGGAAATCGGTATGGAACACAACCTCGGTCTGACCTGCGATCCAGTTGCAGGACAGGTTCAGGTACCGTGCATTGAGCGTAACGCCATTGCATCCGTCAAGGCGGTCAACGCAGCACGTATGGCCCTGCGCCGTACCAGCGAACCTCGCGTTTGTCTCGATAAAGTCATCGAAACCATGTACGAAACCGGTAAAGACATGAACGCCAAGTACCGCGAAACCTCTCGCGGCGGCCTGGCCATGAAGATTGTCACCTGCGATTAATCGTGCACTCAGAGGCCTCATTTTGCGAGGCCTCTTCCCGTTTTAGCCTCCTGCAATAGCCTGCTTCCGTCCTGAATGTTACCCTACACGCTGACTGGTAAGGGAGAACACCGTGGCTGTCCATCTGCTCATCGTCGATGCACTCAATTTAATTCGCCGGATCCATGCCGTTCAGGGTTCGCCCTGTGTGGAGACCTGTCTGCACGCGCTTGACCAGCTGATTGTCCACAGCCAGCCCACCCACGCCGTGGCGGTGTTTGATGATGAAGCGCGTAACAGTGGATGGCGTCACCAGCGTCTTCCGGACTACAAAGCCGGTCGTCCACCGATGCCGGATGAACTGCACAATGAAATGCCCGCCCTGCGCACGGCCTTTGAACAGCGTGGCGTCGCGTGTTGGGTGTCGAGCGGCAATGAAGCCGATGATTTGGCGGCAACCCTGGCGGTAAAAGTCACACAAGCGGGCCACCAGGCGACTATCGTGTCGACTGACAAAGGCTATTGCCAGTTGCTCTCTCCGACGTTACGCATTCGCGATTACTTTCAGAAACGCTGGCTGGATGCGCCGTTCATTGAAAAAGAGTTTGGCGTTCAACCGCAGCAGTTGCCGGATTACTGGGGACTGGCGGGGATCAGCAGTTCAAAAGTACCCGGCGTCGCCGGTATTGGCCCGAAAAGCGCCACCCAACTGTTGGTGCAGTTTCAGACGCTGGAAGGTCTCTACGCACATCTGGATGAAGTGCCGGTAAAATGGCGTAAGAAGCTGGAGGCTCACCGGGAGATGGCATTCTTATGCCGTGATATCGCACGGTTGCAAACCGATTTGCAGCTTGACGGAAACCTGCAACAGTTGCGTCTGGCACGATAGCATTGCGGGCCGGATGGCGCAGACCGTCCGACCCGGCACACAAACCACGACGACTCTGCACCGCTTATTCTTCGATACGTAATCCGTAGGTTTTAAACTTCTCGAGCACTACGGCGATTTCTTCATCGGATAACACCGGCACCGGATCCATCACCGCCAGCGTCTTCATATAGAGTTGCGCCAACACTTCCACCTCGTGCGCCAGCCACAGTGCCTTTTGCAGGTTCTCCTCGCAGGCAATTAAACCGTGGTGTTGCAGCAGCGTGGCTTTGCGATTTTTCAGCGCCACGACCACATGTTCTGAGAGTTCGCGAGTGCCAAAAGTGGCGTAGGGCGCGCAGGGAATGGAATTCCCTCCCGCCGCCGCAATCATATAGTGGATGGCCGGGATCGGCCTGTTGAGAATAGACACTGCGGTACAATGAATGGCGTGGTTATGCACAACAGCATTCGCTTCCGGGCGAGTCTGATAAGCCGCCAGATGAAAGCGCCATTCGCTGGACGGTAATTTCCCCTCTTCGTATTTGCCGTCGTTATCCACGTAGACAATCATCTGTTCGGTCATACGTTCATAAGGAATGCCGCTCGGGGTAATCAACATACCGTCCTGATAACGCGCGCTCACATTTCCCGCCGTCCCCTGGTTTAATCCCAGGCGCGTCATTTCAAGACAGGTTTCAATAATTTCTCGAGATAAACGAGTTCTTTCCATCTCAGTTCTCCGGGGTACTCGGTTCAATGACTGATAACACTCTTTTTGTCGCGCGTATTATTTTTGTCTTAAGCGCTTAATTAATTTCATTTCAACTTTTACCGTCTCATGAACAGGGCGATCTTCGATGGCGTTGAGCATCATTGTGAACGCTTTTTCCGCCCAGGCGTTCTCATCCTGCTGCATTGACCACACGTTATTGGACAAGAATCCCAGCATCGGGTGTTCGTCAAACGTACCGATATTGATCTCGGGCGGAATAACGCCAAAACGGTCACGAATGGCTCTTACTGCCCCTTCCAGCACCGGTAATGACGAGGCGATAAACGCCTGCGGACATCCTGCTTCGTCGATCAAAGCCTGCATGATCTGGTATCCCCCTTCCGGGGTGTTCACCGGCCCTTCGCGCACCCAGTCACGATGATGAATACCTTTTTTACTGAGCGCATTCAGGTAACCCGTCAGACGGTCGCTGATACTGGGCAAACCGGTATCGCCCACCAGAAACCAGACCGGTAACTTTTCAGCATCCAGCAAACTTTGGGTTAAATGTTCACCGCCTGAAATATTGTGACTTTCCACCAGCGCGTTATCCGTGTATTTAAAATCACGGTCCAGCAATACCATCGGTTTTCTCACCTGACGTAAATGATGCTGCTGGTTTTCTAACGTTGACGGGACAATAAAAAGACCGTCCACATTACGGGCAATTAAAGCCTTGGTGATTTTGTTTTCGTAATCGACATCATCATAAGTACAGCTAATCATCAGCTGATAACCGGATCGGCGGCAGCGCTGCTCGAGTTTCTCTGCCAATGTGGCAAAGAAGACGTTAGAAATATTGGGAACAATCAGGCCAAGCGTATCCGTTTTATTCAGCTTCAGGCTGCGGGCGGAATGGTTAATCACATAACCATATCGCTCAACATATTCATTAATACGCGTTTGCGTTTTGAGGCTGATTCGATACTGTTCAGCTTTTCCGTTTAGCACCAGTCTCACGGTTGTCACCGATAAATTCAGGTCGCTGGCTATCTGTTCTACTGTTTTAGCCATGTATGTGCCCCAGTCACCGTCCAAGCGTCAATTGACAATCATAAAAGCATTTTACACTTTTGTCTTACCGCATCAGTCGGTTAAGCGCACGCCGTTGATCTCACCTGGTAAGCGGGGGGCGAAGATACCGCCCCCTGCCGGTTTATTTCTTACCGAAAGGATGTAACAACTTGTCTATTTCCGGCGTATTGATGTTCTGGGCGCTCACAAATTTCACCGGGATATCGATCTCTTTCGCGACCGTTTGCCCGGACAGTGCCGCATTCAAGGTTTTAATCCCCTGGTAACCAATCTGATAAGCATCCTGGACGACAAAGCCCTGGATCACCCCGGTGTTCAGGAAGTGAATAATCGCTTCGGTACTGTCAAAACCAATGACTTTCACTTTCCCTTTCAGATTCTGACTGTCGATAGCGTTGGCGACGCCCAGCGTTGAGCCTTCATTGGTGCCATAAATCCCGGCCAGATCGGGGTTGGCCTGAATCATATCAATGGTCTTATCCATCGCTTTTTGTGGATCGCCATCACTGTACTGCACGGGCAGCACCTTGATATTCGGATACTTTTCCTTCATGCGGGCAATGAACCCTTCCGAGCGTTCAATCGCTGACGACGTCCCGGCGACATGAGCGATAATGCCGACTTTACCTTTATTATTCACTTGCGCCGCCAGCGCGTCCGCCGCTTCAGCGCCAGCTTTGCGGTTATTGGTCGCCACGAAGCTAACCGGAATATCCGAGTTTACGCCGGAGTCAAAGGTGACAACCTTAATACCACGCGAATTCGCCGTTTCCACCAGAGGAGCAAGCGCATTGGCATCCAGCGCCGCCAGCAGCAGACCGTTCGGCTTTTGCGCCATGGCGTTTTCAACCAGCTGAATTTGTTCCGCAATCTGAGTTTCGTCCGCAGGTCCGACATAGCTGGTTTTATCGCCCAACTCTTTCGCTGCTGCTTCCGTCCCCATTTTCACGGTTTGCCAGAATTCATGCTGGAAGCCTTTACTGATGACCGGAAGGTTCAAATCTTTCGCTAGCGCACTGGAAGTGATGCACGCCAGCAGGGATAACGCATAGACAAAATGCCTGGTTTTCATTGTTGTACTCCGTTGTGAGTGTGTCACCCTTAACGTCAGGGTCAGTGTTCCCCGTGACTGCCGGGAGCGTAAATCAACGAATCTTTTTGCGTAACGTATCGAGGTAGACAGCGGCGACGACCACAATGCCCATCGCAACCATTTGCCAGAACTGAGAGACCCCCATCAGGTTCAGGCCGTTTTTCAATACGCTCATAATGAATGCACCGATGATGGTACCGCCGATAGTGCCAATTCCGCCCATCAGACTGGTGCCGCCGATCACGACTGCGGCAATGGCTTCCAGTTCATAACCGACGCCGACCGTTGGCTGACCGGAGTTTAGACGCGAGGCCAGAATCACCCCGGCAATGCCGGTCAGCAGGCCGCAGAAGGCATAGACAAAGATTTTGACGCGCTGAACGTTGATCCCGGAAAGGTGCGCCGCCACTTCATTACTGCCCACGGCATAGACATAGCGACCAATTACCGTTTTCTTGAGGATGTAGCCGGCGACCAGCGCCACAATCACCAGATAAAACACGGGATACGGCAGCACATCGAATAAACGCCCCTGCGCCAGCAATTTGAAGGTGGGATAATCGGCGAAATAAATAGCGCGCCCATCCGTCATCACCATGTTCATTCCCCGAACGGACATCATCAGACCCAGCGTGGCGATGAACGGGGGAATCGTCATTTTGGTCACCAGCAGACCATTCACGTAGCCACACAACCCTCCGGCCAGCACGCCTGCCAAAATACAGACCGGCAACGGCAATCCGAGCGTCGCGCAGATGCCGACCGCAACGCCGGAAAACGCCACCACCGATCCTAAAGAGAGGTCGATCCCTGCGGTGATAATCACAAACGTTACGCCAATGGCCATAATGCCGATAACCGACGTTTGCAGCGCAATTGTCATAATATTTTCGGTATTAAAGAAAAACGGCGAACTGAAACTGAAAAAGACAACCAGGATAATCAAACTAAAAAGCGGTGCAAGGCGCATTAAAAGTTCTTTATTAATTTTTATTTTCTTATTATTGCTGTCTGAAGAGGTTACAGAGATGGTCATGATTTAATCCTCTAACGTCGCATATTGCATGATTTTTTCTTGTGTGGCGTTATCAGCAGTTAATTCTCCGGTAATACGACCACTGCGCATAACTAAGATACGATCGCACATACCCAGCACCTCCGGTAATTCCGAAGAAATCATAATGATCGATTTCCCTTTTGCCACGAGGCGATTCATTAATTCATAGATTTCCAGCTTAGCGCCGACATCAATTCCACGGGTAGGTTCATCAAAAATAAGAATATCGGTATCTTTGCACACCCAACGGGCAATAATAATTTTTTGCTGATTTCCCCCACTCAAATTCAGGGCCGCCTGTTCAAGGTGTGGCGTTTTGATTCTGAGCGTCCTGACCTGCTCTTCACTCGTTTGCTGGCAGCGTTTCGAATCAACGTGCCCAAAACGGTCGGCATATTCAGGGTAATTTCCCAACATAATATTGCGCTCAACGGACAGATTAAGCGCCAGTCCCTCTTTTTTACGGTCTTCGGTTAAATAGCTAATGCCTTGCGCAATGGCGTCAGAAATCCCCTTTATCACAATGGTCTTACCGTTCAACTTAATGGTTCCACTGTCGATGGGGTCGGCGCCAAAAATGGCGCGCGCCAGCTCCGTACGCCCGGCGCCCATCAACCCGGCAAAACCCAGTATCTCGCCCCGGTTCAACGTAAAGTCGATGTTATTGAGCACGCCTTTGCGCGTGAGGCCGTTAACCTCCAGCACCGGTTCCTGATGCGTCCGCGCTTCCCGGCGAGGATAGATATTCCCCAGTTCGCGCCCGACCATCATCGCAATCAGCTCACTGATCTTCACGGTTTCATAATCAACGGTATCAATGTATTGACCGTCGCGCATAACCGTCGCTCGATCGGCAATCAGCGCTAACTCTTCCAGGCGATGCGAGATGTAGACAATCCCGGTCCCCTGCGCTTTAAGCAGGCGGGTCACCTGGAATAAGCTTTCTATTTCTGTTTCCGTCAGCGCCGCGGTGGGTTCGTCCATAATCAGGATTTTGGCATTGACGGATATCGCTTTCGCGATCTCCACCATCTGCTGTTGCGCCACGGTCAGGTCTGACACCAACGTTTCTGGCGAAATATTCAGGTTTAATTTCTGCAAAATCTCGGTTGCCGCCTGTCGCTGCTGTTTTTCATCCAGCCGCCAACGGTTATTTTTACAAAACTCTCTGCCGATAAAGATATTCTCTTCCACGGTTAATTCAGGAAAGAGATTAAATTCCTGATGAATAATGGTAATCCCGGCATTCTGCGCGCTGAGCGGATCGCTGAATGACACAGGCTTCCCCTCAAATATAATATCCCCTTCATCCGGTTGATAAACACCGGACAAAATTTTCATCAGCGTGGATTTGCCTGCACCATTTTCACCTAATAGCGCATGCACTTCGCCCTTGCGAAGAGTAAAGTTCACATTACTCAACGCTAATACGCCGGGAAAGCGTTTGGTAATATGATTCATCTGTAAAAATGTTTCGGACATTGCTGCTTTCCTCAATAATCAGAAACTGCAGGCAGTGAATCAGGCGAAGTGCATTCTCAGGGAGCGAGCGTCACCATGAATGTGAATACTTCCTGAAAACACGTTTACGTCACGTCGATATGTTGCCAGATATTGCTAACTCGAGTTAGCGAATTGCCCTTTAAAGCTATTTTAGCCACCAAAAATAGCCAAATCATTTGGGTTAAAACTGTGATACCGCACAGACATTTATTTATAAGCATCTGATTTTAAATATTTTACTAAATTTGACTGTCATTTAATTATTTGATGCAGATCGAATTTTAACCACTTCTCGTGAAGCCCCTCACAATCCCATCAGAAAAAAGTTGTGTAAAAAACACGCCAATACCTAAGCTAACTCGAGTTAGCAAATTTACCTGTTTCAGCCGACTGTTGCGGTGATGCCCTGTCATCCACCTGAGCAGCACGCCTATACGTGAAATGAGGAACCCCGAATGAAGAAGATCAGCCTGCCGAAAATTGGTATTCGTCCGGTTATTGATGGACGCCGAATGGGCGTTCGTGAATCTCTGGAAGCACAGACGATGAATATGGCAAAGGCCACTGCCACCCTGCTGACAGAAAAACTGCGCTACGCCTGTGGCACCCCGGTTGACTGCGTTATTGCCGACACCTGTATTGCCGGAATGGCAGAATCTGCCGCCTGTGAGGAAAAGTTCAGCAGTCAAAACGTCGGCCTGACAATCACCGTAACACCGTGCTGGTGCTACGGTAGTGAAACCATCGATATGGATCCCCTGCGCCCGAAAGCCATCTGGGGCTTTAACGGTACCGAACGTCCGGGCGCGGTCTACCTGGCTGCCGCGCTGGCAGCGCATAGCCAAAAAGGGATCCCTGCGTTCTCTATCTACGGCCAGGATGTACAGGATGCCGGAGATACATCGATACCTGCCGACGTTGAGGAAAAACTGCTGCGATTCGCCCGGGCAGGGCTCGCCGTCGCCAGCATGAAGGGAAAAAGCTACCTCTCGCTGGGCGGGGTGTCGATGGGGATCGCCGGTTCCATCGTCGATCATCATTTCTTTGAGTCCTGGCTGGGGATGAAGGTCCAGTCCGTCGATATGACCGAACTGCGCCGCCGCATCGATCAAAAAATCTATGACGAAGCCGAGCTGGAAATGGCGTTGGCGTGGGCGGATAAACACTTCCGCTACGGTGAAGATAAAAACGCGAAGCAATATCAACGCAACGCCGAACAGAGCCGGGCCATCCTGCGGGAAAGCCTGCTGATGGCGATGTGCATTCGCGACATGATGCAAGGAAATCCTAAGCTCGCGGAGATGGGACGCGTGGAGGAGTCACTCGGTTATAACGCGATTGCCGCAGGCTTCCAGGGACAGCGCCACTGGACCGATCAATATCCCAACGGTGATACCGCCGAAGCGCTACTGAATAGTTCTTTTGACTGGAACGGTGTGCGCGAACCGTTTGTTGTCGCCACCGAAAACGACAGCCTGAACGGCGTGACCATGCTGCTGGGACATCAGTTGACCGGCACCGCGCAGGTCTTTGCCGATGTGCGTACCTACTGGTCGCCAGAAGCGGTTGAACGCGTGACCGGTCAGCCGCTGACCGGACGGGCAGAACACGGCATTATCCATCTGATTAACTCCGGTTCCGCCGCGCTGGATGGCACCTGTAAACAGCGTGACAGCGAAGGAAAACCGACGATGAAACCACACTGGGAGATCTCGCAGCAGGAGGCTGACGCCTGCCTCGCAGCAACCGAGTGGTGTCCGGCAATCCATGAATATTTTCGCGGCGGCGGTTATTCATCACGCTTCCTGACCGAAGGCGGCGTGCCGTTCACTATGACCCGCGTGAACATCATCAACGGCCTGGGACCCGTGCTGCAAATTGCGGAAGGCTGGAGCGTCGAGCTACCAAAAGAGGTCCATGACACCCTCGACAAACGCACCGACTCCAGTTGGCCTACCACCTGGTTTGCGCCACGTCTTACCGGCAAAGGACCGTTCTCCGACGTCTATTCCGTGATGGCGAACTGGGGGGCAAACCACGGCGTGCTGACCGTCGGCCACGTCGGCGCAGACTTCATCACCCTCGCCGCGATGCTGCGCATTCCAGTCTGCATGCACAATGTGGAAGAGGCGAAAATTTACCGCCCTTCCGCCTGGGCCGCACACGGGATGGATACAGAAGGCCAGGACTACCGCGCCTGTCAGAACTACGGGCCACTGTATAAACGTTAAGGATCGCGCAACTGCCTGATGGCGACGCTGGCACATCTTATCTGGTCTACGGGGAATGACTCGTGGACCGGATAAGCACAGCACCATCCGGCAACGGGAGTCATTATGAAAAATGAAATCATCCTGGTTCTCGACTGTGGCGCGACCAACGTGCGGGCCATTGCCGTAGATCGTCAGGGACACATCGTTGCTCGTGCGGCGGTTGCTAATGCCAGCGAGGTAGCCACGGAAAACACCGCCTGGCATCAGTGGTCGCTGGACGCCATCCTGCAACGTTTCGCACAGTGCTGCCGGACACTGTCGGCTGAACTTTCGGCCTTTCAGATCCGCGCTATCACCGTCACCACCTTTGGCGTTGACGGCGCGCTGGTCGATGAAAACGGCGAATTGCTCTACCCAATCATCAGTTGGAAATGCCCGCGCACTGCCGCGATAATGGAAAATATCAGCCGCTTTATGCCGCCGCGTCAGTTGCAGACGCTTTCCGGCGTCGGCGCATTCAGCTTCAACACCTTATATAAGCTGATTTGGCTTAAAGAAAATCACCCGCAACGGCTGGATCAAGCCCACGCCTGGCTGTTTATCTCCTCACTCATTACTCATCGCCTGACCGGCGAATTCACCACTGACATCACCATGGCGGGCACCAGCCAAATGCTGGATATTCAGCAGCGGGATTTCAGCGCCGATATCTTGCAGGCCGCAGGGTTGCCGAGACGGCTCTTCCCGCGACTCGTGGAAGCCGGTGAACTGGTAGGTTCGTTGCGGCCCGCAATGGCAACGATGCTCGGTCTCCCACCGGGAATTCCCGTGATCTCTGCCGGACACGATACCCAGTTCGCGCTGTTTGGCGCTGGTGCGGGGCAAGATGAGCCAGTTCTCTCTTCCGGCACGTGGGAAATCCTGATGGTGCGTAGCGCAAGAGTCAATACAGCGTTACTGAGCAGTCATGCCGGTTCAACCTGTGAACTGGACAGCCAGCCGGGGCTTTACAATCCGGGGATGCAATGGCTTGCCTCCGGCATCCTTGAATGGGTGCGCAAGCTGCTGTGGACACCCGAAACCCCGTGGCAAACCTTGATTGCGGAAGCGCAAGCGGTTCCCGCCGGGGCCGATGGCGTGCGGATGCAGTGCGAGCTGCTCTCCTCTGCGGATGCAGGCTGGCGTGGCGTCACCCTGAATACCACCCGCGGTCATTTCTATCGCGCGGCGCTGGAAGGATTAACGGACCAGTTGCGACATAACCTGCATACGCTGGAAAAAATTGGCCAGTTCAACGCCACAGAACTGCTGCTGGTCGGCGGTGGGAGTCGCAATACGCTATGGAATCAGATTAAGGCCAACACCCTGGAGATCCCCATCAAAGTGCTGGATGACGCTGAAACCACCGTTGCCGGCGCGGCGATGTACGGCTGGTACGGTATCGGTGCGTTTTCCAGTCCACAACAGGCCAGAGAACAAGTGCGCTACCAGTACCGTTATTTCTATCCCGAAAAACTGTAAAGGAATCTCGCATGCTTAAAACGATTTCTCCCCTCATTTCGCCGGAGTTACTTAAAGTACTGGCGCAAATGGGACACGGCGATGAGATTATTTTCTCAGACGCGCACTTCCCGGCGCACAGCATGGGACCGCAGGTGATCCGTGCGGACGGTCTCAGCGTCAGCGACTTACTGCGAGCCGTGATCCCGCTGTTTGAACTCGACAGCTATGCACCACCGCTGGTGATGATGGCTGCCGTCGAGGGCGATACCCTCGACCCGCACGTTGAAACACGCTATCGCGAAGCGCTTTCCCTACAGGCGCCATGCCCGGAGATCGCGCGAATCGATCGTTTCGCCTTCTACGCCCGTGCACAAAAGGCCTTTGCCATTGTTATCACCGGAGAGTGCGCAAAGTACGGGAATATTCTTTTAAAAAAAGGGGTAACCCCGTAATCTCAATCGCGGTCAGGGCATTTGATTGAGAGGTGAGAAGAGATGAAAGCGGCACGCCAGCAGACGATTGTGGATCTGCTCAGTCAGCATAAAAGCCTGACCACCGAAGCACTGGCCGTTCAGCTCAACGTCAGTAAAGAGACGATCCGCCGCGATCTCAGTGAACTACAGGAACAAGGGAAGGTTCTGCGCAACCACGGGCGCGTTAAAGGGATCGCGCGGGAAAACCCGGACAGTGGCGATCCCTTCCATATACGGCTGAAGAGCCATTACGCGCACAAAGCCGATATTGCCCGAAAGGCGCTGAGCTGGATTGAAGAAGGGATGGTGATTGCGCTGGATGCCAGCTCCACCTGCTGGTATCTGGCGCGGCAACTACCGGATATCAATATACAGGTTTTCACCAACAGCCAGCCGATTTGTCAGGAGCTCGGCAAACGCCAACAACTTCAGCTCATCAGTTCTGGTGGCCGGCTGGAGCGCAAACACGGCTGCTACGTCAACCCCGCACTCATTTCACAACTCAAATTTCTTGATATCGATCTGTTCATTTTTTCCTGCGAAGGGATCGACCGCCACAGCGCACTGTGGGATTCCAGCACCTTCAACGCGGATTTCAAATCAGTCCTGCTGAAACGCGCGTCACAGTCGTTATTGCTGATCGACAAAAGCAAATTCAATCGTTCCGGAGAAGCCCGACTCGGTCATCTGGACGACGTAACGCATATTGTGTCGGACACGCCGCAGTCATAACCACTAACGGGAATGGGTTGCAGACCTGATGAACATCAGTGCATCAGATCTGCAACGGCGCGAGCTAGCGCTCGTCGCGACGTCCGCCTACGGCGGCCCACAGGCGACGCACGTGCACCGTCACTTCTTCACGGTCGTGGTACAACTGCCGCGCCTGAATTTGCGCATTCACACCATGCTCATCAAGCTGCGCCTGGAGATAGGCCAGATTCTGCGAGACCTCTTCGTAGCGTTTTTTCATTGGCAACTTGAGGTTAAAGATAGTTTCCCGGCACCAGCCGTTGACCAACCACTGCGCCATCAACGCCGCCACTTTCGCCGGCTTCTCAACCATATCGCACACCATCCACGAGATGTTGTTGCGGTTGGGGCGATACTTAAAGCCGTCTTCGCGCAGCCAGGTAACCTGTCCGGTATCCATCAGACTTTGCGCCATCGGGCCGTTATCGACCGAATACACCCACATATTGCGTTTGACCAGTTGATAGGTCCAGCCGCCGGGGCAGGCACCTAAATCCACCGCGTACATCCCGTTTGCCAGACGCTCATCCCACTCATCTTGCGGAATAAACACGTGCAACGCTTCTTCCAGCTTCAGCGTCGAGCGGCTGGGCGCATCGGCCGGGAACTTCAGGCGCGGAATGCCCATATAGTACGGCGAGTTATTACTGGCATACGAGTAACCGGTATAGCAGCA
Source organism: Citrobacter sp. RHB20-C16 (assembly GCF_013890155.1). NCBI lineage: Bacteria > Pseudomonadati > Pseudomonadota > Gammaproteobacteria > Enterobacterales > Enterobacteriaceae > Citrobacter > Citrobacter sp. RHB20-C16. Next base: position 3,846,967 of record NZ_CP057630.1, read on the forward strand.
GCCTGGCGCGATAAAAAAGACGTGCACCACCGGGCGCTTCGGCGTCTCATAATTCGTCAGCACGCCAGCCTCGCGCAGGGCGGCTCGCAGCGGCACCGTGAATTTGCGACAGAACTTCATCAGCTCTTTACTTTCGTTCGTATCCGCCACTTCCACGCGCAGATCGCCACCCTTTTCCACCACGCCCTGCAACATGCCGACAATCGGCGTAATGCGATCTTCCGGCGGCAAGTGCTGGAGCAACTCGCCGACCACAAACCACTGGCGTGCAAAAATCAGCGAACTGAATGGCAGCTCGCTGATAATTTTTTCGGCGTCTTCGGCCTGATAGCATTCATAGATGACATAGCCCGCATTTTCTTTGACGCGGGCAAAACCGAAATACTCCCGACGCCCTGCTTTATCGGTGATTTCTGCGGCACACTCTTTTTCAAAGCCCGGGCGACACAACAACACAACCTTATTCATGAACTACGCCCTTACGCTTCAAACGGATAGCGCCGATTAACATCAGCACCCAACCTGCCAGGAAGCTGAGGCCGCCGACAGGGGTAACAAACGCCCACAGGCGCAGATGAGACAGTGCCAGGCAATACAGGCTGCCGCTAAACAGCACCGTTCCTAGCGCGAGGAAAACGCTACTCCAGTAAAACCAGATGCTGATCCGGCGTTGCATCGCAACCGACAGCCCGAATATCGCCAGCGTATGAAACGCCTGATATTGCAGGCCGGTCTGGATCCAGCTCATTTCAACCACACCGAGGGTTTTGCTCAGGACATGCGCACCGAAAGCCCCCAGAGCGACATAAATAAAGCCGCTGATAGCGGCAAAAATCAGCATAAAACGGCTGGTCATGGTAATACCCTACGTAAGTTATTGTTCGTAACGAAAGCGGAATTTCTCTTGTTCCGTGGCCGCTTTCGCCAGTATCCACTGACGGAAGGCGGCTATTTTACCCAGTTCTGCCTGACTGTCATGACAAACCAGATAAAATGCGTTTTTACTGACCAGTACATCATTAAACGGGCAGACCAGTCGCCCCGCTTCAATTTCTGACTGCGCCATCACGTTATTCGCCAGCGCTACGCCCTGTCCGTGGATAGCGGCCTGCAGCACCATCGCGCTGTGGCTAAAGATAGGGCCCTGCTGAACGTTGATGTGATTTAACCCTAGCTGTCGCGTGTAAGTTTGCCAGTCACGACGTGAGGCATCATGTAGCAAAGTATGCGAAGCCAAATCCTCTGGCGATTTCAGGGGCTTATCGCCCGTCAACAGCAACGGCGAACACACCGGCAACAGATATTCGGCGTACAATTTCTCTACGCGCAGTCCAGGCCAGTTACCGCGACCATAAAAAATCGCCACGTCAACATCGTCCGCCAGTTTGTCTTCCTGACGGTCCACGGCCTGGATTCTGACGTCAATTCCCGGATAAGCTGAGTTAAAGCTAGAGAGTCGGGGCACCAGCCACTGAATCGCAAAACTGGGCAATAAACTGACCGTCAACGCCCCCTTTGCACTTCGCGCCTGAAGTTTACGCGTCGCTTCGGTTAATTGCGAAAAAATCTCTTTTATGTCGAGAAAGTAGCTCTGTCCTTCTTCAGTAAGAAGAAGAGAACGGTTGCGTCGGCGAAACAGCTTAAGCCCCAAAAAATCCTCAAGTGACTTGATTTGGTGGCTTACTGCGGCCTGCGTCACAAAAAGCTCTTCTGCTGCGCGGGTGAAGCTCAGATGCCGTGCGGCGGCATCAAAAACACGTAATGCGTTCAGAGGTGGAAGTCGTTTTGACATGGCTTTTAAACTTTGATGTTAAAAGAATTTAACAATTAAGCTACACTGTGTAACCTATTAGTTTTTTTAATCTGAGCCATTATAATTTGTCCGTTGAGGAACTACCAGCAAATACCTATAGTGGCGGCACTTCCTGAGCCGGAACGAAAAGTTTTATCGGAATGCGTGTTCTGGTGGGCTTTTGGCTTACGGTTGTGATGTTGTGTTGTTGTGTTTGCAATTGGTCTGCGATTCAGACCACGGTAGCAACGCTACCCTTTTTCACTTCCTGTACATTTACCCTGTCTGTCCATAGTGATTAATGTAGCACCGCCAATTTGCGGTGCTTTTTTTTACCTACTCTCTACCGACTACTGATCCAACTCGACCATCTCTTTCACATCGGTACGATTGATCTGCTGTTTGTTGCCATTAGCGTCCTTGTACGAAATCATCCCGGTTTCATCATCGGTTTTCGGCTTACCGTCCGCAACGATGCTACGCCCGTCATTGGTGTGCATCACGTAGTTCGGACCGGAACAGGCGCTCAGGGCAAAAGTCAGCATACATGCGGAAATAATTGCGGCAGTCTTTTTCATCTTCTTCTCCTTAAAGCTGTTTATGCTATTAAAAACGTACTCCGTAACAGGCAAAAAGATTTGCCTAACATAATTCAGCATAAGCTACTGGTCTGATTTCGCCACAACATCCAGAAGATTCCTGGTGACCGTACACTTCTTGAATCAACGACCAATTTGCGCCACGATCGGATTACTGAACCGAGGAATACCATGAACGCTTTCAATCCCGCGCAGTTTCGCGCGCAATTTCCGGCACTCGCTGACGCGGGCGTCTATCTGGATAGCGCCGCGACGGCCCTTAAACCGCAGGCCGTCATCGAGGCGACCCGGCAGTTCTATAGCCTGAGCGCTGGCAACGTCCATCGCAGCCAGTTCGCCGAAGCCCAGCGCCTGACCGCGCGCTATGAGGCCGCACGGGAAAAAGTGGCGCGTTTGCTGAATGCGCCAGATGACAAAACCATCGTCTGGACCCGGGGCACCACGGAGGCCATCAATATGGTGGCGCAGAGTTATGCCCGCCCTCGCCTGCAACCGGGCGATGAAATCATCGTCAGCGTCGCGGAGCATCACGCGAATCTCGTGCCGTGGCTGATGCTCGCAGAGCAAACTGGGGCGAAAGTGGTCAAGCTGCCGCTCAATGCCCAGCACCTGCCTGACGTTGAACGTCTGCAGACAATCATCACCCCGCGCAGCCGAATTCTCGCGCTGGGGCAGATGTCGAACGTGACCGGCGGCTGCCCGGACTTAGCCCGTGCCATTACCCTCGCCCATGCCGCGGGCATGGTAGTGATGGTGGATGGCGCGCAGGGAGCCGTCCATTTCCCGGTGGATGTCCAGGCGCTCGACATCGATTTCTACGCCTTCTCAGGCCATAAGCTGTACGGTCCAACCGGTATCGGCGTGCTTTACGGCAAACCGGCGCTGCTGGAGGCCATGTCGCCATGGCTCGGTGGCGGTAAGATGATCAACGACGTCAGTTTCGAGGGCTTCACTACCCTGGCCGCACCGTGGAAGCTCGAAGCAGGTACCCCTAACGTCGCTGGCGTGATTGGCATGAGCGCCGCGCTGGAATGGCTAGCCGATGTTGATATCGCCCAGGCGGAAAGCTGGAGTCGGGGGCTGGCTACACTGGCGGAAGAGGCGCTGGCCCAGCGTCCGGGATTTCGCTCATTTCGCTGTCAGGACTCCAGTCTGCTGGCCTTTGATTTTGCTGGTGTTCATCATAGCGATATGGTCACCCTGCTGGCGGAATATGGTATTGCGCTACGTGCCGGTCAGCACTGCGCGCAGCCGCTGCTGGCTGAACTTGGCGTCTCGGGTACGCTACGTGCCTCATTCGCACCGTATAATACCCAAAGTGATGTGGATGCGTTGATCAACGCCGTTGATCGCGCCCTGGAAATACTGGTGGATTAATGACTAGCCCAATGTTTGCCGGACACCCGTTTGGCACAACCGTAACCGAAGAGACGTTGCGTCATACCTTTATCCCGCTGACCCAGTGGGAAGACAAATATCGACAGCTGATTTTGCTCGGTAAACAGCTGCCGGCACTGCCCGACGATCTCAAAGCGCAGGCTAAAGAGATCGCGGGCTGCGAAAATCGCGTCTGGCTGGGATATACGCGCTCTGAAAAGGGCACTTTACACTTTTTCGGCGACAGTGAAGGTCGCATCGTGCGCGGACTGCTGGCGGTATTACTGACCGCCGCAGAAGGGAAAACCGCAGCGGAACTGCTGGCCCATTCGCCGCTGGCCTTGTTTGATGAACTGGGATTACGCACTCAGCTCAGCGCGTCGCGCAGTCAGGGGCTGGAGGCACTCAATGAAGCGATCGTCGAAGCGGCTCACGCTGCCGGATGACGACGCAGGCTCGTCTTATCCGGCCTGCGACGCATTGCCCCGCGCAAGAGAATCTCAGCCCTGACGCGCCGCTTTTGCCATCATCTTTTTTAACGCATGGGATACTGCTACAAAACCGAACGTGGCGGTAACCATCGTTGCCGCACCGAACCCCGACGCACAGTCCATTCGTTTGGGTCCTTCCGCCGTCGCCTTCGTGGCGCACACACTGCCATCAGACTGCGGATACACCAGCGCTTCCGTTGAAAACACGCAGTCGACGCCGAGTTTGCCTTTGCTGTTTTTCACGACGCCAAAATCGCTTTTCAGTCGTTCGCGCAGTTTCGCCGCCAGCGGATCCTGAATCGTTTTCGCCAGGTCAACAACCTGAATCTGCGTCGGATCGATCTGCCCACCCGCGCCGCCGGTGGTCACCAGCGGGATCTTATTGCGCCGACAGTACGCAATCAGCGCCGCTTTTGGCCGCACGCTGTCAATCGCGTCAATCACATAGCTAAAGCCTGCGCTCATGTATTCTGCGACGCTATCCGGCGTCACAAAATCATCGACTACCGTCACCCGGCACTCGGGGTTAATCTGGCGGATACGCTCAGCCATCACCTCGGCTTTCGCCAGCCCAACAGTGTCGCGCAGAGCATGGATCTGGCGGTTGGTGTTGGTCACGCACACGTCATCCATATCGATGAGCGTAATCGCGCCAATCCCGGTTCGCGCCAGAGCTTCTGCCGCCCAGGAACCGACGCCGCCGATCCCAACCACGCAGATATGCGCGTCGGCAAACAATTGCAGGGCTTTTTCACCATACAGACGCGCGGTGCCGCCAAAACGCTGACGCCAGGCATCACTGATAACCACAGACATAACACCTCAAATTCATTAATATCGAACGGTATGACTGCCTGATGGCGGCTGCGCCTTATCAGGCCTACCCGATGATGTAGACGGATAAGCGAAGCGCCATCCGACAACTAGCCGCTGAACACGTTACCTGCGCCCGGTGCGCTCTTCAGCACCCACACGCGACCATAGTGATTGTACCAGCCTGCGCGGTGTCCGGCGTCTGGCCCGATGCCCTGGTAAATGTCAAAGTGCTGGCCTTTAATTGCCCCGCCGACATCCAGCGCCACCATCAGGCGCAGTTCATACTGCCCGTTAAATTTCCCGTTGTTGTCCAGCAGCGGGACTTCGGCGAGCAGCGTGGTGCCTGCCGGAATAATACTGCGGTCAGACGCCACCGACGCGCGACCAATCAGCGGTACAGCACTGGCACCTTTCACCGGGGCAAAAGATTGCGGTTTAAAGAAGACGAATGACGGATTCTGCTCCAGCAGCTCACGCACTTCTGCTTCGCTGTGGGTTTCGCCCCAGTGGCGAATCGCCTGCATCGACATATCTTCTTTCTTCACTTCGCCTCGATCGATCAGTACTTTGCCGATGCTGCGATAGGCATGCCCGTTTTTCCCGGCATAGCTGAAGAAGTTCAACGGGGAGCCGTCGCCAAAATCGATATAGCCGCTACCCTGCACGTCCATGATGAAGTTATCCATCAGAGAGTTGCTGTACGCCAGAATGTAGTTCTCGCTCAGTGCGCCCGCGTAAATCTCCGCGCGAGACGGCAAGCGTCCCCGTTTCGGCGGCATGCGATAGATTGGGTACTGGAATTCGCCCTGACGCGTATGGCGCGCCTGAATCACCGGCGTGTAGTAACCGGTAAACTGCACGTTGCCGTAGTTATCGGCACCTTCCATCTGCCAGGCGTCGAGACCAAACTGGCGCATGGTGCGCGTATCGCCGCCAGAGCGCAGCCAGTCCTGCACCGCGTTATAAACGTTGCTTTGATTGCCGTACAGACGCGGAGAAGCACTGCGGATCTGATTGACCTGCTCGGCAAAATCGCCGGCGTTGATCGGTGCGCCGATGGCATCCGGCTGGTTCACCAGTGAGAAAGGCTGGGTAAACTTCCCGTCTTTATACTGCTGTCCGCGATCGGTTGGTTTAGAGGAACAGGCAGCCAGCATTGCAACCACCGCGCCCATGAGAAGGTAACTTACCCAACGTCCTTTCATTGTTCTCTTCTTTTAGCTGTAAATCATGCGTCATGAAGATAACAAACCCGGCCCGCTAATGAAACGAGCACCGCTGCCCAGACGCAAATTTTGCACATTATTTAAACTGAAATGCCTTGTTTTTGTTCATTTTCATCCCGAAACCGTGATCCAGGTGAAAAAAGGGTTGCATGAAAATGTTAGCAGAGTATAGTGCGCATCCACGGACGCGGGGTGGAGCAGCCTGGTAGCTCGTCGGGCTCATAACCCGAAGGTCGTCGGTTCAAATCCGGCCCCCGCAACCAATTAAAATTTGATGCAGTACATGCTTCTGCGAAACAGCTTAAAATGCGCAGCAGAATGGCGGACGCGGGGTGGAGCAGCCTGGTAGCTCGTCGGGCTCATAACCCGAAGGTCGTCGGTTCAAATCCGGCCCCCGCAACCAATCAAATTTTGATGCAGTATCTAATTCTGCAAAGCAGTTTAAAAATGCGAAGCAGGAAGACGGACGCGGGGTGGAGCAGCCTGGTAGCTCGTCGGGCTCATAACCCGAAGGTCGTCGGTTCAAATCCGGCCCCCGCAACCAATACTAAACACCTTAACGGGTGTTTTTTTGTATCTGCGGTTCGTAAAAAAAGCGCTTTTCAGCGCTTTTTTATTATCCCCTTCTCGCCAGCGTCGCCCCATCGGCGAAGTACGCTTTGATCCCAGCCAGAATCGACTCTGCCACTTCCTGCTGGAAGGTGGCTGTTTTCAGCTTTCGCTCTTCTTCGATGTTACTGATAAACGCCGTTTCAACGAGAATCGACGGGATATCCGGCGCTTTCAGCACCGCAAACCCGGCCTGTTCCACCTGATTTTTATGCAGATTGTTAATCCTGCCGAGTTTGTTGAGCACCGCTTTACCAAACTTCAGGCTGTCGGCGATGGTCAGCGATTGCACCATATCGAACATGGTGTGGTCGACGTAGCGGTCGCCGCTTTTGCTCACGCCGCCGATCAAATCCGAGGCGTTCTGCGTTTGCGCCAGATATTTCGCCGCCGTACTGGTCGCCCCTTTGGTCGACAGCGCAAACACGGATGAACCGCTGGGTTGCCGACTGGTGAACGCATCCGCATGAATCGAGACGAACAGATCCGCACGCTGCTTCTGGGCCTTCGCCACGCGCACCTTGAGCGGAATGAAAATATCTTCATTTCGCGTCATATAGACCTTCATATTGCCTTCTTTCTCGATTAAGGCACGCAACCGACGGGCAATCTGCAACACGACATCTTTCTCACGCGTCTTGTATTTACCGACAGCACCAGAATCCTCACCGCCATGCCCCGGATCGAGCATGATCACGATCGGGCGATCGCGCCCCGCTTTGCCCGGCTGAGGCCCACTCTGCGCGGGCGGTACCTGCTTATCAAGATCGCCTTTGTTGTAATCTTCCAGCAGCGCCAGCAGCGGATCCTGCATATCCTGCGCATTGGCCGGATAGAGATCCATAACCAGACGCTCTTTAAAACCCGCCACCGGCGCCAGCGCGAACAGCTGTGGTTTCACGTTTTGCTTCAGTTCGAACACCATGCGCACGGTCTGCGGATCGAACTGTCCCACGCGTGCCGACTTAATGTAAGGATCGTCGGGGCGAATTTGCGCCGCCATGCCTTTCAGCACGGAATTCAGGTTCACACCTTCAATATCCACCACCACGCGTTCAGGATTGCTCAGCGCAAACTGCTTGTACTTCAGCTGTTGATTCGATTCCACCGTCACACGGGTGTAACTGGATGCTGGCCAAATACGAACCGCAATGACCTGACTGACCGCAGCCAGACCGACCTGACTGACGCTCAATAGCCACATGGCGCCCGCCCCTTGCAGTAAACGACGGCGGCTAATAGGTGGATTGGATCCTGACATGCTTCTCCCGAGCAAAATAAAACGTATTGGTGATGAGATAGTAAACGTCTAAATTGACCGGAAACTTTAACGAATGACGCATAATCTGTCATCTATAAAAGGGTAAACATTCTTATTGTATTCACGGTATTACTGAGAAAAAACTTTGTCAGGGTCAAAATTTGCACTTGCGCGCGGCGGAAAAACAGAATAAAAATACACTAATTACGAATAATCATGCAATGAGGATATGCCGTGGTGAAGGAGCGTAGAACCGAACTGGTACAGGGATTCCGCCATTCTGTTCCCTATATCAATACCCATCGGGGAAAAACGTTTGTCATTATGCTCGGCGGCGAAGCCATTGAGCATGAAAACTTTTCCAGCATCGTCAATGACATTGGGCTTCTTCACAGCCTCGGCATTCGCCTGGTCGTGGTTTATGGCGCGCGTCCGCAAATTGACGCCAACCTCGCCACTCATCACCATGAGCCGATGTATCACAAAAATACCCGCGTCACCGACGCCAAAACGCTGGAGCTGGTAAAGCAGGCGGCGGGAACGTTGCAACTGGATATCACCGCTCGCCTGTCGATGAGCCTGAACAATACGCCGCTACAGGGGGCGCATATCAACGTGGTCAGCGGCAACTTTATCATTGCGCAGCCGCTGGGCGTCGATGACGGCGTAGATTACTGCCACAGCGGACGTATCCGTCGCATCGATGAAGAGGCGATCCATCGTCAACTGGACAGCGGCGCCATTGTGCTGATGGGCCCCGTTGCGGTGTCTGTCACTGGCGAAAGCTTTAACCTGACTTCAGAAGAGATCGCCACACAACTGGCGATCAAACTGAAAGCCGAAAAGATGATCGGGTTCTGTTCTTCGCAAGGGGTGACCAACGACGACGGTGATATCGTCTCCGAACTGTTCCCGAACGAGGCCCAGGCGCGCGTAGAAGCACAGGAAGAAAAAGGCGATTACAACTCGGGTACCGTACGCTTTCTGCGTGGCGCGGTGAAAGCCTGTCGCAGCGGCGTCCGTCGGTGTCACTTGATCAGCTATCAGGAAGATGGCGCGTTGTTGCAGGAGCTGTTTTCGCGCGACGGTATCGGGACACAAATTGTGATGGAAAGCGCCGAGCAGATCCGCCGCGCCACCATTAACGACATCGGCGGGATCCTGGAGCTGATCCGCCCGCTGGAACAGCAGGGCATTCTGGTGCGTCGTTCACGCGAACAACTGGAAATGGAGATCGACAAGTTCACCATTATCCAGCGCGATAATATGACCATCGCCTGTGCCGCACTGTACCCCTTCCCGGAAGAAAAAATCGGCGAAATGGCCTGCGTGGCTGTCCATCCGGACTACCGCAGTTCTTCAAGGGGAGAAGTGCTACTGGAGCGGATCGCCGCCCAGGCGAAGCAGATTGGCCTAAGCAAGCTGTTCGTCCTGACGACCCGCAGCATTCACTGGTTCCAGGAACGCGGCTTCACGCCGGTGGATATCGACCTGCTGCCGGAAAGTAAAAAAGAGATGTACAACTATCAGCGGAAATCCAAAGTCCTGATGGCGGATCTGGGGTAGCGGTTATCGCATTGCCGGATAGCGACGCAAATGGCTTATCCGGCAACCTCTCATTTAAACAACGTCGACAGCCCACTGCGTCGTTCGGTTCGGGTGGCAATCGCACTGCCAAGTATGCGTTCATCGGCATATAACGACAGGCGGCGACGTGCGCGGGTCACGGCGGTATACACCAGTTCCCGTGTCACCACCGGCGCGCGCTGCGTGGGTAACACCAGCGCAGCATGATCGAACTCCGAGCCCTGAGATTTGTGCACCGTCATTGCCCAGGTCGTTTCATGCTCCGGCAGGCGGCTGGGCTGCACAGACTTAATACTGCCATCCGGCATCGCAAACCAGACCCTTAATCCTTGCCCACGATCGAGCGCCACACCGATATCGCCGTTAAACAAGCCCAGCGCGCTGTCGTTACGGGCAATCATCACTGGCCGTCCTTCATACCAGCGGGAATGTGGCAGGCGATGAATTTTGCGCTTTTGCTGCATAGCCAGTTCGATACGTTCATTCAGTCCGCTCACGCCAAACGGCCCTTCGCGCAGCGCGCACAGCAGTTGGAACTCATTGAATGCCTGAATGATTAATGCAGGCTCCGCGCGCGCCTGAAGCAGTTGCAGATAGTGTCCATAACCTGCCAGTGCGTTTTCAAGCATGGCGGTGTAATCTTCACTGCTCTCCAGCGTCCGTTTATCGATATCGCTGAAGCCTTGCAGGAAAATGTCGTTTATCGCCGCCTTATCGCCACGGTTAATCGCCGCCGCCAGTTGCCCGATGCCGGAATCGCTGCCAAAACGGTAGCTCTTTTGCAGCAGACAGAGGCTGTCCCGTAGCGTGGCGGCGTCTTCTCCAGCACCTGCCGGAACGGGCATCCCCGTCAGGCGAGCCAGTTGCTGTGCCCGTTCAGGGGTATAGCCCGCATTCACCCAGGCACAGATATCCCCCAGCACCGCCCCCGCCTCGACCGAAGCAAGCTGATCGCGATCGCCAAGGAAAATGATACGCCCGTGCGACGGCAATGCGTCGATCAAGCGCGACATCATCGGCAGGTCGATCATTGACGCCTCATCCACCACCAGCACATCCAGATGTAGCGGGTTGCCCGCGTGATGGCGTAAACGCTGACTGCCGGGTTGCGCGCCCAGCAACCGGTGCAGAGTGCTGGCATCATCCGGGATGCGTTTCTTTTGTTCATCCGTCAGCGGCAACTGACGCAGCGCCTTGCCTAAGGACTCCGTCAAACGCGCCGCTGCTTTACCCGTCGGCGCCGCCAGGCGAATACGGCAACGCTCGCCTTCCGCCATCTGGATCAGCGCCGCCAACAGCCTGGCCACGGTGGTTGTTTTCCCCGTTCCCGGCCCGCCTGAAATCACCGAAATACGGCGGGTCAGCGCGACCGCCGCGGCGACTTTTTGCCAGTTGATTTCGTTTGTCGTCGGGAACAGCGCTTCCAGCGTTTGCGTCAGCAAGGTTTCATCCACCTCAATGGGTCGATTCACCTCGCTAAAGAAATGAGCAACTGTACGTTCGTTGCACCACATCCGGTTCAGATACAAACGGTCGCCATAAAGGACCATCGGCGATGGCCGCTCTCCATGACTGACGGCGTCGGAAGCGAGCAGGCATTCTTCCCAGTTCTCGGGTTCGCCAATGTCGCTAAGGCATGAAGAATAGAAAGGGGGATTATCCGCGTTCAGCGCCAGTTGAGAAAGCGGTAAACAGACGTGCCCTTCTCCGGCATCCCGGCTGAGTAACGCCGCTGCCAGCGTCACGGCAGGTTCATGTTCGCCGGTCACCGCCAGCGCGAATTGCACATCCAGCGGGCGCAGTTGCTTCTGCCCTACGGCCTCAAGTAATCGCTTCTGTAGCGTCATGATGCCTCCTCCAGCGCCACCCCGGCAAACATCTCGTCCATCCGGGTAATCAACTCACCCGCCGGGCGTGTGGTGTAAATCCCCTGCTGCGGCTGTTTGCTGTCCACGCCGCGCAGGAACAGATAAATCACGCCGCCAAAATGGCGCTCGTAGTCGTAATCTGCGATGCGATGGCGCAGATACCGGTGCAGCGCGAGGGTATAGAGCTGATACTGCAAATCATAGCGATGCGCCTGCATGGCCGCCGCCATCGCCTCTGGGGTGTAAGCGGCGCTGTTTTCTCCCAGCCAGTTCGATTTGTAATCCAGCAGGTAATAGCGCCCGTTGTGACGAAATACCAGATCGATAAAGCCCTTCAGCATCCCGCGAACCTGGGTGAACTCCAGTGGCGGACAGCCCGCCGAGAGCGGGTCAAACTGGCGGATCAGCGCATCCAGGTTTTCCGCAATAAGCGGTTGGCTAATGGGCAGATAAAACTCCATCTCGACCTGTTTTTCACGCGCAGAAAGCTGGCTCAGACTGACGCCAGTCTCATTGAGTGGCGCATGGAGAATCGCCGTCACCCACGCGGTGATGACCGGTTCCCAGTCGGCATCGTAGCCACCAAGCTCCAGTTTTTCCTGCACCCAGGCAGCCTCAACCGGCTGGGTAAAATCGAGATCTTCAAACAGGCTGTGTAAAAATGTTCCTGGCGATGCGCCGCGTGGGAACTGGTGCGGCGTCAGTTCCGGCTCCTCAACCACTTCACCCACGCCTGTCGCATCGATATCCAGTCGCGGCATCAGATCCTGTGCAATGCCGTGACCACGCTGTTGCAGGCCGGAATAGCTGGTCACCCGCCAGTTGTCGCCCGGCGTTCGTTGTACCCGTCGGGCATTCAGAGACGCCTCGCTCGCAACGGTGCCAGGCAACGGCTCCATACTGACCGCGTCCGGGATACGACAGACGATGTTCTCATCGCAAACTGCGTCTATCGCCGAGCGTAGCCCGGCGGCATCCATCGGTTCGCCTTTTTGCAGCAGACGCCCCAGCGCGCTCTGATGCACATCGGTATCGCCCTTTTTATCGCCCCGACGACGAACCAGAGGTGCGACGCCCAGACTGCAGTGCCAGACTGAACGCGTCAGCGCCACGTACAGTAAACGCAAATCTTCCGCCAGCCTTTCGGCTTCCGCCAGCGCCACGCTTTCGTCCGCCTCGCTCAGATCCAGAACTGCTTCAAACGAGTTGCGGTCGTGATAAAACGCCTGATCCTGAACGCGGAAATTCGTGATAAACGGCAGCCAGACCAGCGGATACTCCAGCCCTTTTGACTTGTGGATGGTGACGATCTGCACCAGATGGCTGTCGCTTTCCAGACGCATTTGCTGGCTGGAAGCATTGCTGTCAGGCTCAAGAATATGCTGCGAGAGCCAGCGCACCAGCGCATGCTCGCTTTCCAGTTGCGAAGCGGCCTCCTGCAATAGCTCACTGATGTGCAAAATATCGGTCAGGCGACGCTCACCTCCCGCCGTTGCCAGCAGGTTCTCCGCAATCTGTCGCGCTGACATCAGCGCACGCAGCATCGGCATCACGCCACGTTTTTGCCAGATTTGACGGTAGCCGACAAACTCGTCAACCACCCGATCCCAGGCGTTTTCATTGCCATTGAGCATGTCAATATCGCGCGCGTTCAACCCCATCATTGAGGCCGCCAGCGCGCTGCGTAGCGTATTTTCTTTTTCCGGCGCCATCACCGCCTGTAATAGCCAGAGCATCTCCTGCGCTTCCAGCGTTTCAAACACGCTGTCGCGGTTGGAAAGATAGACGGACGGAATCGCCAGTTGTGTCAGGGCATCGCGTACCAGCGCCGCTTCCTGGCGGCTACGCACCAACACGCTGATATCCGCCGCGCTCACCGGACGCGCGTCGTGACCGCTGATAAGCATCGCCTCTCCGCGCAACCCGGCCTTCAGCCAGTCGCGGATCTGCGCAGCACACACCTGCGCCATATAGCTTTGATAATCGCCTATTCCGCAGCTTTCTCCTTCCATCAACCACATCGTCATTGCGGGCTGAGTTTCGCCGTAAAATTCAAAACGCAGCGACTGGTTTTTTTCAGCGTATTTCACCGGCTGGAACGGGATCTCGCGGAACATGAAGGCGTCATCCATCAGGCCGAACAGCCTGTTGACGCTGTTCACCATGCCTGGCGCGGAACGCCAGTTGGTGTCGAGGGTATAGTGCGCGCTGACCTCACTGCGGGCCTTCATATAGGTAAAAATATCCGCGCCGCGAAACGCATAAATCGCCTGCTTCGGGTCGCCAATCAGTAGCAGCGCGGTGTCTGGCTGATGCTGCCAGATGCGGCGGAAAATACGGTATTGCTGCGGATCGGTATCCTGGAACTCATCGATCATTGCTACCGGGAAGCGGGTACGGATCGCCGCCGCCAGCGCATCGCCGCTTTCACTGCGCAGCGCGCTATCCAGTCGGCTGAGCATATCGTCAAACCCCAGCTCACCCCGGCGGCGTTTTTCTTTCGCCACCGTTTCACGGATCTCCACCAGCGCGCGGGTGATCATCAGATCTCTGAGCGTCAGCGGTTCCGCCAGTAATTCATCAATCGCGACAAACAGCGGATGCTGCGGCACAACGCCGCCTTCTTTGGTTCTGTCCTCAAGGAAACGCTGAGAGAATTTCTCCAGTGCCTCTGGCAACTGGTAGCTTTGCGTTGCGGACTGCGCCCAGGCGCTGATCTTCTCAATCCATTTGCCCTGGTTGCCACGGTTAAATTTACGCCGGTCGATGCCTGAGGCTTCCATCAATCCCTCAAGTTCACCCACCGCATCACACCATTGTTGCTTAAGCGCATTGATTCGCTGCACGATCTGCTGATGACGGGACGCCAGCGTTTCGTCATCCGGCGGTGGCGCTTTGATAACCGGCGCTTCCCCTTGCAGGTAACGGTTAATATCCGCCAGCAGCGCCTGCGGCCCTTTCCACGTTTCAAACACCACCTGGGCAATTTCACGCGGCAGGGGGTAACAGTGACGGCGCCAGAAGTCCGCACAGGCCTGATAACGCAGCAGCGATTCATCCTCGATCAGCTGTTGTTCAAATAACATGCCGGATTCGAAGGCATTCAGGCTCAGCATGCGCTGACAAAAACCGTGGATGGTGAATACCGCCGCCTCATCCATCTGTCTTTCGGCGAGCAGCAGCCACTGCGCCGCCTGCTTTTTATCGTCGATTTCATCCAGCAGACGGGCATAAAGGGGGTTGTCAGTCGATTCGCGCAGGCAGGCGATACGCAGCTCATGAATATTACTGCGGATACGCCCGCGCAACTCTTCGGTGGCGGCCTCAGTAAAGGTTACCACCAGCAGTTCTTCAACGGTCAGGGGACGGGGAAAGGCGGAAGACCCGCCGAGCCCGAGGAGCAGGCGCAGATAGAGCGCCGCGATAGTAAAGGTTTTGCCGGTGCCCGCAGAGGCTTCAATCAGGCGCTCGCCCGTGAGGGGCAAGCGCAGGGGATCAAGGGACTCGGCGACATCATTCATTCTGTTCTCTCACCAGGGGCAAAGTTTGCTGCAACGCGCTGACGTTGTCCCACACTTTCCAGCCTTCCGGGTGCACATAGTGCGGCTTCCCGTTTTGGCCGCCGGAAATCTGCGACAGTACCGCCATGCCTTGCGGCTCGACCACCGCCTGATGGAAGAAATCAGCAAGCTTTTGCGGCGTCAGCTGTTTTATCTGAGCCACAATTTTATCACGTGAATCGAAACGCATATTGCCGCGATCGAAATCTTTGCTTAATTTCGACGCTTCTTCGCCCAGCGTTTGCGGTGCCTGCAACATCTGCGCGACGATCGCCTGTTTAATCTGGGCGAACTCTTCCGGTTTCATGGCCCGCAGTTTTGCTTCCGCCGTGGGGAAAAACGCCTTGTAGCGTTCCCAGAGATACGGCGGCTGTTTATCGCTGCTTTGCAGCAGGAAACCCATTCCCCACTGGCGTCCGACGCTCATCGGGAAGGCAAACACCGCATACCCTAACTGCTCTTCCGTTCGCAGTTGATTGTAGAACCACGGCTGGACAATCTGGCCCAGCATGGCGCTGTAGGCCGAGCTGGCATACTCGTCATAACCGGCAGGGACAAAGACTGCCGCCAGCGCAGAGTCGGTACTGCTGCCCGCTTTTTCAAAAATGACAGACTGCTTCTTATCCACCAGCACATCTTTGTTGCGACACCATTCGGAACCGTTCGCCCCCAGCTGTTTCTGGATATCCCGCGCCATCGTCGTGACCTGCGCTTCGCTCATGTTGCCAACCGCCAGAAACTCCGGACGAGCGCCCGTTTTCAATGCTTCACGGTAGGCCATCACCTCTTTCAGGGTGATCGACGGCAGCAGTGCACGCCGTTCGTCACGGGAGAAATAAGGCACCTGAGAGATCATCTGCACCGGCATAATTGCCTGCTCGTAGGCTTTCCCCTTTTCGGCAGAATCCATCATCTGGCTATACCAGGATTTCGCCTGCTCAAGCTGCTCTTCAGTTGCGGTATAGCTGAAATAACCTGCAAGCAATGCCTGGAAAAGTTGCGGCAGACGCTGCGTATAGCCGTCAGCATTGAGCATTAAGCCATTGTTGGCGTTGGTTGAGAAACCGATGCCGCCCACCGCCGCCTGGTTACTTAACTGATCGAGCGCAATTCCCGCCAGATAATCGTTCAGCGCAAACATGACCTGGTTTCTGGCGCTGTCCATCGCCTGCGGATTACGCAGAATGACGCTCACGTCCGCTTTCGGTTCGCTGGCGAAATACTGGCTCGGGGTGTATACCACGCGCAAATTAGGCTCATCGACAATCAGCGCCGGACGGTCGTATTTCTTTTCCGGCTTGATCAGCGTGAAATCGTCAGGAATGTAAGGGTTCAGTTCCGGCAGAGACAGGGCTATCTCCTGCGCTTTCGTCTGCCAGTCGCTGAACGTCTGCTCGCTGATTTTATTGACCTGATAAGGAGCATCAACAAAGTAAGCGGTCTTGTTGTGCGGTTCTTTTGGGCTGATGTACCAGATTCGCGCATTTTGCGGCGTCATCATCTCCAGACGCGCCTGAATGGCTTTCGCATCGTATTGATCAGCAATGTTCACTGCGTCCAGAGTATGCGCCACCGGCACGCGGATCATGGTATCCGCCAGCCATTCGACGTAATCCATATCACGGGTGATCGACGGGTAACGGAAGTCCAGATCAAGCACATGCGACAGCTCGTCAAAGTAGCGTTTATCGACGCCCTTTTCGCGTAACAGATTGAGATAGCTGAAAATAGCCGCAACCACTTCTTCGCGGTTCGCCAGCCCTTTGTCGGTCAGGGTAGCGGAAATGGCTAACACACCGCTGTTGCCGTTGACTACCGGATCGGAGTCCGCGCGAATACCTTCCACCAGCCCTTGTTTTTGCAGCCAGTCAGAAAGCGTACCCGGGCTACGGTTACCGATCAGATAGGTGATCAGTTCATCGGTTTTACTGCGAAACTGCGCGCTGTTGTTGTCGATTCGGAACTCAACGCGCAGCACTTTACGCGGCAGCGCAGGTACGTAATGGATGATAACGCCCTTCTGCGCATCAGTGACGACCGGAACGGTAATTTCCGGCTTTTCGATATTCTTGTTGGGCACTCGCCCAAAGGTCTCCGCAGCAATCTTTGCCAGTTCCGGCAACGGCTTATTGCTGTAGATAACCGCTTTCATCAAATTGGCGGAGTAATACTTGCTGTGAAAATCGCGCAACGCCTGTTGCACCGGATTACCCGGTTTGTCGCTTAAGGTTTCCAGGTTGCCGCCGGAAAAACGTGAACCGGGGTGAGCCGGGTTGATGGTTTCCGCGCTCACCTGCGCCATTCGCATCCCGTCACGGGTACGCGCCATCGTCAGCTCAGCGTTTACTGCATTGCGCTCACGCTCGGCATATTTTTTATCCAGTAACGGTTCAGCAATGGCATCGGCCAGGCGGTCAACGGCACCAGTAAGCGCGTCGTTTTCCACTTCCAGATAGAACGCCGTGCGGTACGGCGCAGTGCTGGCATTGTGGCTGCCGCCATGCAATTTGAGGTATTCCGCAAGGCTATCGGCCTGTGGGTACTTTTTCGATCCCATCAGACACATGTGTTCAAGATAATGTGCCAGCCCCTGATGCGCATCGGGATCTTCCAGAGACCCCACGGGCACCACCAGCGCAGAAAGCGATTTCACCGCCTGCGGGTCGGATACCAGTAATACCACCAAACCATTATCGAGACGGACGGCCTGATACTGGCGGGTATCTTTGTCGCTTTTACGGATGGTTTCCGCAATGGGCTGCCAACCGGTATCTGCCTGACTTAAAGGCGCCCAAAAGGCGACCAACAACAGTAACGCTTTGAACCAGGTGCTGCGGGGCATTCAAGAACCTCATCATTAACTTTCTTTCTGCGCAAAGACACATTGGATGCTTCTCTGAGCAGGGCAACGCATCATAAAGGAAGCATCAAAATTGCGCAATTTTTATACAACCATCACGACTGATTAAATCTGAAAAGCGGAAGCAGGTAACGTTGTGACTGCAAAATAATGGCCTCAAAGGTTTCAGAGTCCAGTTGTCGCCACAGGCGCTGATACCAGATATCCTCGCCTTCGCCACGCACAACCATGTTGCCTTCGTAAGCCTGCATAAACTTCACGCGGGCTTTTTGACGCGTATCATCGTCATCTAACATGGCATCATTTGCCGCGTCATAACAGGTTTTTATCCACGCGCCGCCGCTTTCCGGTAGCACCAGCAGCGGTGTGGACATCCCTTCGCGATATCCGTCAATCAGTTGCG
Source organism: Citrobacter sp. RHB20-C16 (assembly GCF_013890155.1). Classification (NCBI taxonomy): domain Bacteria; kingdom Pseudomonadati; phylum Pseudomonadota; class Gammaproteobacteria; order Enterobacterales; family Enterobacteriaceae; genus Citrobacter; species Citrobacter sp. RHB20-C16. Next base: position 3,865,416 of record NZ_CP057630.1, read on the forward strand.
CCAGATACCCCAATGCCTGCTCTTGCTCCAGCGGTGGGAAGCGCCACTCTCCGTCTTTTCGCAAAAACAGCCGGCTTTCACCTTTTCCTCCGCAGGCACAATAGACAAGGTGTTCGAGCCAAAGTTGCACGCCTTGTGAAATGCTGATTAACGAAGGCCGCCAGCGCAACAGACCATCTTCTTGCACCTGCGGCAGCCAGCCCGTCAACTGTACGCCATTGCAGTGCAGATCAACCTCCAGGCTTTGGCTCGGCTGACGACAAGCCACGATCCTGTCCGCCAGCGTCTGCATTTCCTGATGCTGAGCTTCCCAGAGGATATCGCCATAGGCCCCATACGGCAGATCCCCCGCCGCACGGAAGCGACGGAACAGACGTTCGGCATCATCCTGTTCAACCAGCGTATTCAGTAACTGCTGGTTGAGCTGATAACGGGTCAGCCCTTCCAGGGTAAACGGTTCGGTGTCCGGGATCTCACGCTCTTCGGAGCGGAAATTAACCTGCAGACGCTGCTGGAAAAACGCCCGCACCGGATGCGCCCAGAAGCGCTGCAGCGTTTCCAGACTCAGCGTCTCTGGCATATCAAAGGCTAACGGCTGCACAAAATCGCTATGGGCTTCTCCACGACGGCTTGCCGCCGGTAGCCATTCGCTGGCGTAGCTCTGCTGTTCACCGGGCAGGAAGTTTTGCGCATCGAACGGCATACGGGTATGCAGGCGGGCGATATGCGCTTTCACTCGTTTCTCGCTCTCATCGCTGGTTAACGCGTCGTCACCCGGCAGGTAGTGGCTTTGTCCGATGTAATCGAGCAGCTCCTGCACCAGCACGGAAGGAAACCGTTCGCTGTTATCCTGGATCGAGCGCCCGATATAGCTGATGTAAAGCGACTGCTGGGCAGAAATTAAGGCTTCAAGGAACAGATAACGATCATCATCACGACGACTGCGATCCCCACGCATTGGTTTCTGGCTCATGAGATCAAAACCGAGCGGCGCAAGCTGGCGCGGATAAACACCGTCGTTCATACCCAGCAGACAGACCACTTTGAAAGGAATGGAGCGCATCGGCATCAGCGTACAGATGTTTACCGGCCCGGCTAAAAAGCGCTGACTAATTCGCTCCTGATCCAACCGCTTCGCCAGTTCATCGCGCAACAGGGATAGCGGAACCGCATCACCATACTTAGCCTCTATACCTTCGGCGATGATCGCCTGCCACTGCTGCTCAATCAGCGTCATGGCCGCCTCGGTTTCAGCGTCAGGAAGGAAGAAATCGTTGAGCATCTCGCGGCACACTGGCAGCCACTCTTCCAGTGGACGTTCCTGTGCCAGGCCACGACGCCAGAGATTAAGCTGCATCAGTAACGACGCCAGATGCCCTACCAGTTCGGCGATGAGTCCACAGGACTCATCGTAAGGCAGAACGGACTGCCACTCACCCTGCGCACTTTCCATGGCATAGCCCAGCAGCATGCGCGTCAGGCCAAACTGCCACGTATGCTGTCCCGTTGTCGGAAGTTCCAGTTCGCGCACGTTGTCGTCATCAATACCCCAGCGAATGCCCGATTCATTGACCCACAACCGCAAGTAACGCAATCCTTCTTCGCTGATATTGAAGCGTGCCGCCAGCACCGGGACATCCAGCAGCGCCAGCACGTCCTCAGAAACAAAACGGCTGTCAGGCAATGACAGCAGGCTGATGAAGGCCTGCAACACCGGGTGTGACTGACGCGCCCGACGATCGGAAATCGCATAAGGTAGATAACGCTCCGCAGGGGCGCTGCCAAAGACGGCCTGAATAAACGGGCTATAGCTGTCGATATCCGCCACCATCACGATGATGTCACGCGGGGTGAGCGTTGGGTCTGCCTCCAGCATTGCCAGAAGACGATCGTGGAGGACTTCGACTTCACGCTGGGGGCTATGACAGACATGGAAGGTGACGCTGGTGTCGTTTGGATCAAGGCGTCGCTTATTGTCACTGCGGGAATACTCTTCCAGACTCACGCCCGCCACTGCGCGGTTTTCCAGCTCAAGGATATCGGCCTGGATGTTATGCAGCAGGTTATCCGGCGTAATGTCGACAAACGCATCCAGCTCCTGGCTGTTTTCCAGTTCGGAGAGCAGATAAATATAGTCGCGCCCCAGTTTCCCCCACGAGGCCAACATCGGGTTACCGACATCCTGTTCGCCATCGCCGTTAAACAAACTTTCGGCATTCGCATTGTCACGAAACAGCGGTAAATGACGGTCTTCAAAACTGTGTCGCCGCTGACGTGCCAGCAGTTTTGCCAGATACGCCGGATCTTTAATATCGCCCCAGTAGTAGCGGCAGGGATTGGTGAAGAGCAGATGAATCTCGATATGTTTACCGAGCGCCTGCAGTGCCTGTAGGTATACCGGTGGCAGCGCGGAGATCCCGCAGATAAACACACGAGAAGGAAGTCCTAGTGGGCAGCGTTCAGCCTTTTCGAGGGTCTGGATAAACCGTTGATAGAGATTGGCACGATGCCAGCGCGGTTGTCCCAGCGCATCGGTATATTCCACCAACGCTTTCCATAGCGGCGCCTGCCAGCTTTGCGCCTCTCCTAACCCGTCGACCATTCGCCCCGCTTCCCACTGGGTTAGCCATTCCGGTCGGTACACCAGATACTGATCGAAAAGATCCGCCGCGCGCGACGACAACTGAAACAACTTACGTTTATCCGTATCGTCCGTCAGATAGTGGCGTAGTAACGCGAAATCATCATGATCCAGCAGTTGCGGGAGCAGCGTCATCAACTTCCAGCTCATGCTTTGTTTGCTGAAAGCGCTCTCTTTGGGGATCTCCGGCAGTACGCGGACGAACATTTCCCAGATAAAACTTGCCGGGAGTGGGAATTCTATGTTGGCGGCGATACCAAATTTCTGCGAAAGGGTCATCTGTAGCCACTGCGCCATCCCGGTACTCTGTACCAGAATCATTTCCGGCTCAAAAGGATCGTCCAGCCGCTCGCGCTCGACGATGAACTCCATCAATGCTTCCAGCACATCCAGACGATTTGAGTGGTAGACCCTTAACATAGAGACTCCTGGCAACTAACGGTTTGGGCAGTGCAGGCGCGTCATTTTCCCCTGCCTGCCCTGAGGTGAAGATAGCGTAACGCTGATGCTGACACATCCCGCCTGCGTTGTCTGCATCCGGTTAACCTGCCAGTTAACAGGTGGCGAAAACGAACGCAGTTGCGTCTGCTGCCAGCCCTGACGCCAGAGTTGCAGGTACTGGCTCCTGATGAAAAAACCGTTCATTAGCGCGCGCTGGTATCCGGAAAGCGCCGTCACCACCATCACCATAAGAACCATTGCCAGTATCACCTCTGGCAGGCTAAATCCGCACTGGCGGCTCAGGGGAACTGGCATAGCGCGACCTCCCGTAGCGGACAGAAATCGCTCCAGCCATGAAGAGAAAAGACGACGTTTTCCTCCTGTTGCTCGCCTTCTCGCCATAGGGAGGTTCCCTGATAGCTGGCAATAAGCAAAACGCGATTGTTGGCGAGTCTGCGCAGGCAGACGGGGACATTGGCCTCCCCGTAGTACCGACACGGTTTATCCGAGCTTATCGACCATGGCTGCATCCTGCCCCACTCCATGGCTGACTGTACGACAGCCTGGCGTTGCAGAGCCTGACTTTCTATCGTCACCCGTGAAGCAAAACTGCTCTGCTGCTGGTTAACGCCCTGCAGCAGTAAGCTGCCGAGGACCAACAGCAGCAGAACCAGCGCCAGAGAGGAGACGCCCCGTTCGCGGTTCATAAATTAAACCCGGTAACGCTGTAGCGTGCATCGACCACGGTTTGCGGATCCCTCCGGCTAATGCCGCGCAGATGTATGGTCAATTCGGGCGTAAAGCCCGCGATATCCTGAGGCACAACGTCAAATGCCGTAATGTGTACGACGTCAGGATCGGTCATTTTATCCCATCCTTTTCCACTGCACGTTTTCGCGCCGCGCTGCGTCTCCAGCACGTTATCATTCAGGCGAAACCCGGTTTGTTCAGCTTCCTTTACCGGCTCGCTTTCCCAGATGCCATTCGCATTGGCGTCCCACTGAACGATGACACACTGTCCCGCGTTGGTAATGTTTACTCCATCACCACTACAGCTACCGTGGCAATATCCTGCGCGTTGGAGGTGTTTCGCAATGGTGTACACCCGCTGCCACATGTCATCCTCCAGCGCGAGTCTGCGGGTCTGCTGCAAAATATCGCGCTGTAATGCCGGTAAAAAACGGGCGGCTCCCAGCAACAGTACGCTGCTGATCGCCATTGCAATCAGCACCTCAAGCAGAGAGAAACCGCGTTCACTCACCGACAACCCTGGGTATCGTCGCGCTCGCACAAGCGGATCCGTCCCCACGGTGAAACCACTACCCGCCATTCGCCTGTCGCATTTTTCAGACGGATATTCCCCGGCCACGCGGTATTGCGCTGACCATAAAACGTCAGTGAAGCCGTAATCCCGACGAGCTCGACATCGTGCCAGAGCGGCACAAAAACGAGCGCCGAGCGCGGCGTACAGGTATTTCGTGAGGCTGTCGAACTGACAAGACACCATGACGCGTCCTCCCTGATGGCGGTAATGATGTGATCGCGGTTATGCCAGTTGGCATCTTCCCGTAGCTGCAGCAAGAAATCGCGCAACTGACAGGCGGTCTGCCAGAGATGTTGCTGTTGCTGCCACTGCTGCCAACCATAGAGTCCTGTTGCACTCAGGCTGATAATAATAAGCATCGCGACCAGCGTTTCGATGAGCGTATAGCCCTGCTGTGTATTCATGACGGCAGTATGACGCGTCGGGAGGTTAACACGAGGCGAGAATTCAGGTTTTTCGGCGCGTTACGAAAGAAATTTACTCTGTTACAGCAGGTTGCATCATTTCAGGAACCTGCGCCGAAAAACCAAAATTTGGGTAAAAAAAACCGACGCGCAAAGGCGTCGGTTATGACAGGATAAAGCCGTCAGATAGCAACCGGCGCTTTTATCCCCGGATGCGGGTCGTAACCCTCGATTTCAAAATCTTCGAAGCGATAGTCGAAGAGGGAATCAGGTTTACGTTTAATCACCAGTTTCGGCAGTGCGCGCGGTTCGCGAGTCAGTTGCAGATGCGTCTGCTCCATGTGGTTGCTGTACAGATGCGTGTCACCACCGGTCCAGACGAAATCGCCGACCTCCAGATCGCACTGCTGCGCCATCATATGCACCAGCAACGCATAGCTGGCGATGTTAAACGGCAGGCCGAGGAACACATCGCAGGAGCGCTGATACAGCTGGCAAGAGAGTTTGCCATCCGCGACATAGAACTGGAAGAACGCGTGGCATGGTGCCAGCGCCATTTTGTCCAGTTCGCCGACGTTCCACGCCGAAACGATAATACGGCGCGAATCAGGATCATTTTTCAACTGGTTCAGTACCGTCGTGATCTGATCAATGTGGCGACCGTCCGGCGTTGGCCAGGCGCGCCACTGTTTGCCATACACCGGGCCCAGGTTGCCGTTTTCATCCGCCCATTCGTCCCAGATGGTGACGTTATTGTCGTGCAGATAGGCCACGTTGGTGTCACCTTGCAGAAACCACAGCAGCTCGTGGATGATGGAGCGCAAGTGGCAACGTTTTGTCGTCACCAGCGGGAATCCTTCCTGCAGGTTAAAACGCATCTGATGACCAAAAATGGAAAGCGTTCCGGTTCCGGTACGGTCGTTTTTCTGTGTGCCTTCATCCAGCACTTTTTGCATCAGTTCTAAATACTGTTTCATGGTTCCTCAGGAAACGTGTTGCTGTGGGCGACGGCGATAGGCCCAAACCATCATGATCACACCAGCGACAATCATCGGAATCGAGAGGATCTGTCCCATGCTGATGTACTGTACCCATTCACCGGTGAACTGCTGATCCGGCTGACGGAAGAATTCAACAATGATACGAAACGCGCCGTAACCAATCAAAAACAGCCCGGAGACTGACCCCATCGGACGCGGTTTACGAATAAACAGGTTAAGAATGATAAACAGCACTACGCCTTCCAGCGCCATCTCATAGAGCTGAGACGCATGGCGCGGTAAAGAGCCGTAGGTATCAAAAATAGATTGCCATTGCGGGTTGGTTTGCAGCAGCAGAATGTCTTCAGTGCGCGACCCGGGAAACAGCATGGCGTAAGAGAAATTCGGGTCGACACGGCCCCACAGTTCGCCATTGATAAAGTTGCCCAGACGCCCGGCCCCCAGCCCAAAGGGGATCAGCGGCGCAATAAAATCAGAGACCTGGAAGAAACTGCGCTTCGTGCGTTTGGCGAAGATAATCATCACCAGAATCACACCAATCAGCCCACCGTGGAAGGACATACCTCCGTCCCAGACGCGGAACAGGTACAGCGGATTATCCAGGAACAGCGGGAAGTTATAGAACAGTACATAGCCAATACGCCCCCCGAGGAAGACCCCGAGGAAACCTGCATAAAGTAAGTTTTCGACTTCATTTTTGGTCCAGCCACTGCCCGGACGGTTGGCTCGGCGCGTCGCCAGCCACATCGCGAAAATAAAGCCGACCAGATACATTAAACCGTACCAGTGAAGTGCGACGGGTCCAATTGAGAAAATGACCGGATCGAATTCCGGAAAATGCAGATAGCTACTGGTCATCTGTCACCACAAGTTCTTGTTATTTCGCTGAAAAAATTCAGCAAGCGATATGCGCACCCACTACTTACAGGCGCTCCAAAGGAGCGAATGATAGCATACGAGGTTCTGTGAGGCTGTCGGGAAGATGTAAAAGATCTGTATAGCGCTTTTACAACCCCCCTCGAATCAGGCCGCCCATGCCGCGACGCTCCATAAACGCTGCCACCTGATGGCGCACTTCCGTTGCCAGTTGTGCCTCAAGGCTGCGTTGGGCAAGGATTTTTGCCTCTTCGTAATCAATGCGACGCAGCAGGTATTTTACGCGCGCCACAGAACGACCGTTCATTGAAAGATGGCGAAAACCCAGTCCAATCAGGATGGTGACACACATCGGATCGCCCGCCATTTCGCCACACACGCGCAGGTCGATATCGCTACGCTCAGCTTCCTGCGCAATCATCGACAGCGCGCGTAGCATTCCTGGATGCAAACTGTCATAAATGCTGGCAACGCGCGTATTGTTACGATCCACCGCCAGCACGTACTGGGTCAGATCGTTAGTCCCGACGGAGACAAAATCGATACGACTCGCCAGATTCGGCAGCATAAAGACCATCGACGGTACTTCCAGCATGATGCCGATACGCGGTTTCGGGATCGCGTACCCAATCATCTCTTCCACTTCGCGGCCCGCACGTTCAATCAGGCGGCGCGCTTCATCCACCTCATCGATACTGGTTACCATCGGCAGCAGAATACTCAGGTTGCCCGTCGCCGCATTGGCGCGCAGCATCGCCCGCACCTGGACAAGGAAGATTTCCGGCTGATCGAGCGTAATGCGAATGCCTCGCCAGCCCAGGCAGGGATTCTCCTCGCTGATTGGCATGTACGGCAGCTGTTTGTCCGCGCCAACGTCCAGCGTTCGTAACGTCACCGGCTTGTCATTAAACATCTGCAACATGCCCTGGTACTGCGCCACCTGCTCTTCTTCCGAAGGGAAACCGCTTTGCAGCATGAAGGGAATTTCGGTGCGATACAGGCCAATGCCGTCGATACGACTGCCCAGCTTTTCTTCATGTTCCGGGCTGAGTCCCGCGTTCAGCATTACTTTGATCCGCTCACCGCTTTTCAGCTGTGCGGGTAAATTGACGTCATCTTCCGCCAGTCGGCTGAGCTCGTTCTCTTCGCTGATAAGCCGCTGATATTCCTGGATCAATACCGGTTCAGGATCGACCAGCAGCTCACCGCGGTAGCCATCCACCACCAACGTACGCCGGTGCAGCACCGATGGCTGAATATCGGCGCCCATCACGGTGGGAATCCCCATGGCACGGACCATGATCGCAGCATGGGAGTTGGCCGCCCCGTCGCGGACAACAACGCCCGCCAGCCGGTCCTGCGGCAGTTCCGCCAGCGTGGTGGCCGAGAGTTCATCAGCCACCAGCACGAAGCGTTCTGGCCAGGCATTTGGCCCTTGTATGGAATCATCGAGATGGAACAGCAGGCGTTGGCCCAGCGCACGCAGGTCGCCTGCACGCTCTTTGAGATAGTTGTCGCTCAGCGCGGCAAACTGTTCGGCAAACTTTTCGATGATCGTTTTGACCGCCCATTCGGCCACAGACCCTTTATCCACTTCGGCAAACAGCTCGCGTCGCAGGCGGGCATCGGAAAGCAGGTGCGAATAGAGATCGAATATCGCGGCGGTCTCTTTCTGCGCCCCAGCGGCAAACCGCTTGCTGTAACGGCGAAACTCATTTGCCGCCTCTTCCAGCGCGCCGGTCAGGCGCTCACGCTCCAGAGCGGGATCCAGCGTCGAGGCCTGATACACCTGCTCCATCAGCGGTAGCGTCGCATCCTGCCAGCCTTCGGCAATCGCCACGCCCGGCGCCGCCGGTAGCGCACGAATTCGCGTCTGGCGATACTGGCCGAACAGGGCAGTAAGCTGAGATTGTGACAGAATCGCTGCCATCTGCGTGGCAAGTGTCACCAGGAAAGATTCTTCGCTTTCATCGTACTGGCGCAGTTCGCGCTGCTGTACAACGAGGACGCCCAGCAGTTGACGACGCTGAATGATCGGCACCCCGAGGAAGGCACGGAAGCGTTCTTCTTTTACCGAGGGGATGTATTTAAAACTGGGGTGTTTTTGCGCATCAGCGAGGTTAATAGGTTCCGCCAGCCTGCCAACCAGGCCGACGATACCTTCATCAAATGCGAGTGCGACAGTACGACCGCGCGGTTTTTTAAGCCCCCGCGTCGCCATGAGGTAATAACAACGCCGGTCATGATCGGCCAGATAAACCGAGCAGACCTCTGTATCCATCGCAAGACAGATGTCAGTAACCAGAATATTCAGCGCTTCATTAAGACGCGGAGCACTGGCCACCTTTTCGACTATTTCGCGCAGGCGGGTGAGCATAATTTGCGTGGCTTAACCTCTTTTACGTCGATAAGCAGGTGTATTTTGCGGTTTTGGCGTCGCTTCCTGAAGCGCCATCACAACACTTGCGAACTCTTTCATCACCCTGCGGTAGACATCGCGTTTAAATGAAACCACTTGCCGGACCGGATACCAGTAACTTACCCAACGCCAGCCGTCAAACTCAGGAGTGCTGCTGGTTTGCATATTGATTTCCGCGTCCCCGCTCATCAACTGCAAAAGAAACCACTTTTGTTTCTGGCCGATACACACCGGCTTTGTATCCCAACGCACCAAACGTTTCGGTAACTTGTAACGCAACCAGTTGCGAGTAGAGGCAAGGATTCGCACATCTTTACGGCTTAACCCTACTTCTTCAAACAGTTCCCGGTACATCGCCTGTTCTGCTGATTCTCCTGGATTTATCCCACCCTGTGGGAACTGCCAGGAGTGCTGACCAAACCGCCGGGCCCACATCACTTGCCCCTGACGATTACAAATTACGATACCTACATTTGGGCGGTAGCCATCGTCATCAATCACCGGACTACCTCAACATAAACCTTATATGAGAATGATTGTTTCACACTCCTGACAGACGGTAAACCACTGAGTTACGGCGGTGTGCATCTAATAACAATTGAATAACTCACAGTTAATGACAAAGTTATAAACAGACACTCACCCATTCGGGCGATTTTATTCACCTTTTCTGTGGATAGAGTTGTGAAGAAGTACGGAATTACTCCGGGAAAACCCGGAACAGTCTGAATAAACGGACAAGAGGGTGAAAAAAATATTTTCTTTTATTCATGGGGTTACTGGCTCGTTTTAGCGATAACCAGGCAAAAAGGTGATAGCCATCACACTGACGATCCTCAGGCTGATGAAAGATCGAACAGCGCCGACTTTATCCACAGATTGTGCCAATAAGTTAAACACAAATTGTGTGAAAATTCGATTTTTGTCGCACGTCAAGGCTGTAAATGGAAACAGTAGTCGGGGTTTTTCACAGTTATCCCATCTTTCTGTGGATAACATGGTGTAAGATCCTGTTTAAATTCAGTGACCAGAAATGGAAAACCTATTCTTATGTTGCGCAATACGTGACGTCAGAAACTAAAAACCAATATAAATCATGACATTGAATATGACATGTGGAAAACGATAAACTTCTTTCTCACGGTATAAAATCCTTGTTCATTTTTTCACCTAAGGTGTAACGCCATGTCCGGACTCCATCCTTTACGCTTTCCACCGGAATCTGAAGCCCTTCTGCTCCAGCAAGCGCAGCAGCTTTCGGGCTATTCGCTGGGCGAACTGGCGGCGATGGCAGGTATTGTTGCGCCGAAAGATCTCAAGCGGGACAAAGGCTGGATCGGCGTATTACTGGAACTCTGGTTGGGGGCCAGCGCCGGAAGTAAGCCTGAACAGGATTTCGCCGCATTAGGCGTCGAATTGAAAACCATTCCTGTGGATAGCCTCGGCCGGCCGCTTGAAACCACCTTTGTCTGCGTTGCACCGCTGACCGGAAACAGCGGCGTGACGTGGGAAACCAGTCACGTACGACACAAACTGAAGCGGGTACTGTGGATCCCGGTAGAAGGCGAACGCAGCATTCCCCTCGCGCAGCGGCGGGTGGGATCGCCAGTACTGTGGAGCCCTGATGAAGAAGAAGACCGTCAGTTACGGCTCGACTGGGAAGAATTAATGGACATGATTGTGCTCGGTCAGGTTGAACGTATCACTGCCCGCCATGGCGAATTTTTACAACTACGACCGAAGGCGGCAAACGCCAAAGCGCTCACCGAGGCGATCGGCGCCCAGGGCGAGCCAATACTGACGTTGCCGCGTGGTTTTTACCTGAAAAAGAACTTCACGCGCGCCCTGCTGGAACGCCACTTTTTGTTACAGCAGCGTTAGACTTTCGCCTTGTGTCCGGGAAGCATATAATTAGCGTTTCTTTTTTTGGCAGGACTTTGTTCAATGTTATTTGCATGGATAACCGATCCTAACGCCTGGCTTGCGCTCGGTACGCTGACGCTGCTGGAGATCGTGCTTGGGATCGATAATATTATTTTCCTCTCACTGGTGGTTGCAAAACTCCCGACTGCGCAACGTGCGCACGCCCGTCGTCTCGGTCTCGCAGCGGCGATGATCATGCGACTGGCGCTGCTGGCCTCCATCGCCTGGGTGACCCGGCTGACCAATCCGCTGTTCGAGGTGTTTGGTGAAGCCATTTCCGCCCGCGACCTGATCCTTCTGCTCGGCGGATTGTTCCTGATCTGGAAAGCGAGTAAGGAGATCCACGAATCCATTGAAGGTGAAGAAGAAGGGGTGAACATGCGCGTCAGCTCCTTTCTGGGGGCCATCGTGCAGATCATGCTGCTCGACATTATCTTCAGTCTGGACTCGGTGATCACGGCGGTTGGCTTGTCCGATCATCTGTTCATCATGATGGCGGCGGTGGTAATTGCCGTTGGCGTAATGATGTTTGCGGCGCGTCCTATAGGCGAGTTTGTCGACAGGCACCCGTCCGTGAAGATGCTGGCGCTGTCGTTTCTGATACTGGTGGGCTTCACCCTGATCCTGGAAAGCTTCGACGTTCACGTGCCGAAGGGTTACATCTATTTCGCCATGTTCTTCTCGATTGCGGTTGAGAGCCTGAACTTGTTGCGAAACAAAAAGAACCCGCTGTAATTGTCCTTTTCGCTCCCTGCGGGGAGCGAACCTCTCCCCTTTTCTCCTCTCAGATTAAGATTTTCCTGCTTTTCCTGCCCACAACTTCAGGTTATTACTAGACTGTTATCAGACGCAGGCCACGTGAGGATAAATGGATGAAAAAATGGGCAGTGATAATTTCCGCAGTAGGACTGGCTTTTGCTGTTTCCGGTTGTAGCAGCAATTATGTCATGGCGACCAAAGATGGTCGGATGATCCTGACCGACGGGAAACCCGAAATTGATGACGATACCGGTCTGGTGAGCTACCACGACCAGCAGGGCAACGCCATGCAAATTAACCGCGACGACGTTTCTCAAATCATTGAACGTTGAAGATTGAGGTCAGCCGCGTTGCTGGCCTTAACAATTTTTCTTCCCTTTTTCCCTTCCCTCAGCCATTTTTATAATCCTTATGTCGTGATTATAAAAAGGAAACGGCTATGCAATATCACCGTATACCCCACAGCTCGCTTGAAGTCAGTACACTGGGGCTGGGCACAATGACGTTTGGTGAACAAAATAGCGAAGCCGACGCACATGCACAGCTCAACTATGCCGTCGCCAACGGCATTAACCTGATCGACGTGGCCGAAATGTACCCGGTCCCGCCACGCCCGGAAACCCAGGGGCTTACCGAAACTTACGTCGGAAACTGGCTGGCCAAATATGGCAATCGAGAAAAGCTGATTGTCGCCTCCAAAGTGAGCGGCCCGTCGCGCAATAATGACAACAGTATTCGCCCGAATCAGGCACTGGATCGTAAAAACATTCGTGAAGCGCTGCACGACAGCCTGAAACGTCTGCAAACCGATTATCTGGACCTTTACCAGGTTCACTGGCCGCAGCGCCCTACCAACTGTTTTGGCAAACTCGGCTATAGCTGGAGCGACGCCGCACCGGTGGTGTCGCTACTGGATACGCTGGATGCGCTGGCCGAGTTCCAGCGGGCGGGCAAAATCCGCTACATTGGCGTCTCGAATGAAACGGCCTTTGGCGTGATGCGTTATCTGCATCTGGCGGATAAGCATGATCTGCCGCGCATTGTCACCATCCAGAACCCTTACAGCCTGGTCAACCGCAGCTTTGAAGTGGGGCTGGCGGAAGTGAGCCAGTATGAAGGCGTCGAACTGCTGGCCTATTCCTGCCTGGGATTTGGCACGCTGACCGGTAAATACCTGAATGGCGCGAAACCTGCCGGTGCGCGCAATACACTGTTTAGCCGCTTTACCCGCTACAGCGGCGAGCAGACGCAAAAAGCCGTGGCGGCGTATGTCGATATCGCCAGACGGCATAACCTTGATCCGGCGCAGATGGCGCTGGCATTCGTTCGTCGTCAACCGTTTGTTGCCAGTACACTGCTGGGCGCCACCACCATGGAACAGCTGAAAACCAACGTCGAGAGTCTGCATCTCGAATTAAGCGAAGAGGTGTTGGCAGAGATTGAAGCGGTGCATCAGGTTTACACCTATCCTGCACCGTAACAGAAGCGCGCCGGAGGAATTCCGGCGCGTTGATTATGCCTGGCGGCGCTGCCAGATCCACAGCGCCGCTATTGCCAGCGCAAACAGACCGCCAAAACCGATACCCACGGCGACAACCGGAATTCCTACCCACACCGCCAGCGAGTAGAGCCCCAGCATCAACAGCATCGCGCTGTTCTCACCGAGGTTCTGTACCGCGATCGCATTACCCGCCCCGACGCTCTTTTTACCGCGCTCCTGCAACAATGCATTCAGCGGCACGACAAAGAAACCGCCCAGCACACCGATCAGCATCAGTAGCGCATAGGCAGGCAACAGCGCGTGTTGCAGAGAGAAAATCAGCACCACGACGCCAATCAGGATCCCTGCAGGCATACAACGCACCACGGTATCCAGCGTGACCAGTCTGGCAGCAGCTCCGGCCCCGGCCACAATACCGATCGCGACCATCGCGTTCAGGTAGGTTGGCGTGGCGTTATCGGTAATGCCTAACGCCACCGGTACCCACAGGACCAGCAGAAAACGCAGCGTGACTCCCGCCCCCCAGAACAGACTGGTGCCCACCAGCGAGAAACGCGTTTCGCCGTTGCGCCACAGTGAAACGCAGGCGCAGAAGAAACTGCGAGTCATTTTCATCAGATGCCAGGACTGCCCAGGACGAGCGGCAGCCAGTTTGGGAATAGACAGGTTCGCCACTACCGCACCGGCGTAGGCCAGCGCACAGACAACCAGCGCGGCAATAACATGCCAGTCGGCCAGCACGCCGCCCGCCACCGAGCCAAGCAGGATCGCCGCAATCGTGGATGCTTCCATCAGGCCGTTCGCTTTCACCAGCTTATCGCCGGTCGTCAGTTCCCCCAGAATGCCGAATTTGGCCGGCGAGTAAGCCGCCGCGCCAATCCCCACCAGCGTATAGCCGATAAACGGATTGAAGCCAAAACAGATCGTTGCCGCCCCCAGCAGTTTCAGGCCGTTGGCGAACATCATCACCCGGCCTTTGGCAAAGCTGTCAGCGATCTGCCCCACAAACGGCGCAAACAGGATGTACGCGCCCACAAACACCATTTGCAGAATCGGCTGACTCCAGTCCGGATAGAACTGTTCCTTCAGCAGCGCCAGCGTGGCAAACAACAGGGCGTTATCGCCAAACGCAGAGAGAAACTGCGCCGCGATAACCGACATCATTCCTTTCGACCAGACAGAGGTATTGGTATGTACTGACTCAGGCATTTTGTTTTTCCGGATCATCAACCCAACTTTTCAGCATCACGAAATCCGGCTTACCGCTGCCGAGTAACGGGAGTTGCTTCAGGTAACGGATATCGCGCGGCACCGCCAGTTCTGGCACGCCGTGCGCACGGGCATACTGCTGTAATACATCACGCGTCAGCTCGCTATCGGTGGTAAAGAGCACCAGCGCTTCGCCTTTGCTGACATCGCTCTTGATCGCCGTCGCGTGCATTTTTTCCGGCGACACGCCGAGCGCCAGTTGCTCAACCATCTCCAGAGAGACCATTTCACCGGCAATTTTCGCAAAGCGTTTGGCGCGTCCCTGAATTTGCACGAATCCTTGCTCATCAAAGCGCACGATATCGCCGGTGTCATACCAGCCGCGCTCCAGTTCCCCGGCGGCGTTTTCCGCCACCGGCACCTCCAGTACGCCCGGTTTTTCCACGCGCAGATAACCGTTCATGATGTTTGGCCCTTTCAACTGCAAACGACCGCCCTCTTCAATACCCGGGATCGCCAGCAGACGCGCGTCCATGCCGGGCAGGATCCGCCCAACGGTACCAGGCTTCGCCGCCATCGGGACGTTAATCGAAACCACGGGCGCACACTCCGTTACGCCATAGCCTTCGAGAATCCGCAGACCAAACTTATCCTGCCAGAGCTGTTTTGTACTCTCCTGGAGTTTCTCCGCTCCCGCCACCACATAGCGCAGACGATAGAAATCATACGGATTGGCAAAACGCGCATAGTTGCCGAGGAACGTGGAGGTACCGAACAGCACCGTGCAGTTCCGGTCATAAACCAGTTCCGGCACAATGCGGTAATGCAGCGGGCTGGGATAGAGGAACACGTCAGCGCCGGTGAGCAGCGGCGTAAAAAGCCCTACCGTCAGACCGAACGAGTGAAACAGCGGCAGTGCCGACATAAAACGGTCATTGGCGGTGAAGTCAGCAATGGTTTTAATCTGCTCGACGTTAGCCAGCAGGCTCTTGTGGCTATGCACCCCCCCCTTGGGATGACCTTCGGAACCCGAGGTAAAGAGGATCACCGCCGCCTCTTCCGGCTGCTGCTTGACCTGCGCCCGATGCGGCATCAGCAGGTGCGCAAAGATCCACAGTTTGTCCGCCGTGGTCACATCAGCTTTGAGATCTTCCAGATAGACCCAGCGAACCTGCGTCAGTTGCTCCGGCAGGTGCCAGAGTTTGCCTTTATCCAGGAACTGGCGGGAGGTAAAAATGGTTTTGATTTCCGCAGCGGTGATAGCGCTAGTCAGCCCTTTGACGCCCGCCGTGTAGTTCATCATTGCCGGGATACGACGGCGAGACACCGCGCCGAAAATCACCGCCGCGCTGATCGCGGCATTGGGCAGCATCAGGCCAATTTTTTCGCCTTCCGCGCTGTATTTTTCCAGAATACGCCCGACAAAAAGCGTCTTAGTGAGCAACTGTCGGTAGCTGTCCGGCTTGAAGTTGATGTCTTCGATACAGTGCTTGCCCGCGCCATAACGGTACATCGCCGCCAGCAGCGATTCATACAGCGTTTCGCGCGGACGCACCGCCATCCGTGCTTCCATCATTTTCTGATGCAGCATTTCACCGGCGATTTTACGGCGATCGCGCGCGCGCGGCGCATCGGGCATAGGCAGATGAGTGGGTGGTAAAACATGCAGGTGGATCCGCGGGAAGAAGCGGCGTTTCACCAGCCCTTTCAGGCGGCTGAAATGGGTGAGTTCTGCACCTTCAATCCGTACCGGTACCAGCGTCGCGCCAGATTTCGCGGCGACAAACCCGGCGCCGTCGTAGATTTTCATCAGCGAGCCGCTCACCGAAATGCGCCCCTCCGGGAAAATCACCACCGGGCGACCCTGCTCAATCAGTCGAACCAGATGTTTAATCGCCATCGGCTTCGTTGGGTCGAGCGGCACAAAATCGATCAGCGAGGTTAACCAGCGCATGTACCACTGTTGACTAATCGAGGTGTAAACCGCAAACACCGGACGTACCGGTAGAAATAGCGCCAGCAGAATGCCGTCGATAAACGAGACATGGTTGGGGGTGATTAAGACGCGTTCTCCCCGCAACGCCTGCATATCCCCCGTCACGCGTACCCGATAGAGCACGCGGCACAGGTTACGGAAAAAGCTAAATAACATTTCAACTCCCTTTGCGCACGATTCGGTAAAATAATGGTGGCAGATTACACGAACAAGGCAACAGGAGCGACAGTAAACTCGGGGCGAAAAAAAACCTGCGCATCCGCGCAGGTTGGTGCAAGAGACAAGGTACGAAGAGCGTACCGAATAATCTCACCAATCAATACCTCTGGGATCTTGATTGTGGTCTGTGCATGACCGCTTCGCCAGCGAGAAAACGCAAAGGAATGAAGGGAAATGCAACCAGTTGTGTAAATTCTCGCTTACTGTTACAGATTGCCGAAACAGTAAAAAAAAACCTGCGCGACTGCGCAGGTTGGTGTAATTCGTGTGCTCAACCCGAAAGTTGACTTCACCTATCAATACCTCTGGGATCTCAACTTTATCAAGCTGCCAGGAAGCGTCGCCAGCGAACAATCGCAACAGCCCTTCGCAAAGTGTAACTAATGGTTTGCATCATTCGATTTTTGGCGTAATTCCAAGGATTTTGCTCACATTTGCCGCGTCGCAACAGGCAATCTGCTTGAACCAGCAGCCGTTTTCCGTAACACTGACAGAATGTAAGCGTTTACCCACAATAGGTACTGTCATGGCGACCATAAAGGATGTAGCCCGACTGGCTGGTGTATCAGTCGCCACCGTTTCCCGCGTCATCAATGATTCCCCCAAAGCCAGCGAGGCGTCGCGCCTGGCGGTGGCCAGTGCGATGGAGTCGCTCAGCTACCATCCCAATGCGAATGCGCGCGCGCTCGCGCAGCAGTCCACCGAAACGATTGGTCTGGTGGTTGGCGATGTTTCTGACCCTTTTTTCGGCGCGATGGTGAAAGCCGTCGAGCAGGTCTCCTATAACACCGGCAATTTTTTACTGATTGGCAACGGCTACCATAATGAAAAAAAAGAGCGTCAGGCAATCGAGCAGCTTATTCGTCACCGCTGCGCGGCGCTCGTCGTTCACGCCAAGATGATCCCGGATGCCGACCTGGCATCATTAATGAAGCAAATGCCCGGCATGGTGCTAATCAACCGGATCCTGCCCGGTTTTGAACAGCGCTGTGTGGCGCTGGATGACCGCTACGGCGCCTGGCTGGCGACCCGTCATCTGATCCAACAGGGCCACACGCGCATTGGCTACCTTTGCTCGAATCACTCTATTTCGGATGCGGAAGATCGTCTCAAAGGCTATTACGATGCTCTGGAAGAGAGCCATCTCCCGGTCAACGATCGCCTTGTGACGTTTGGCGAACCGGACGAAAGCGGCGGTGAGCAGGCGATGACCGAACTGTTAGGCCGCGGCAGAAACTTCACCGCGGTGGCCTGTTATAACGACTCCATGGCCGCTGGCGCGATGGGCGTGCTAAATGATAATGGTGTGGACGTCCCGGCAGAGATCTCGCTGATAGGCTTTGATGACGTGCTGGTTTCGCGCTACGTTCGTCCGCGCCTGACCACCGTGCGTTATCCTGTCGTGACAATGGCGACACAGGCCGCAGAACTGGCGCTCGCGCTGGCGGAAAAGCGCCCGCTACCGGATGTCACCCATGTTTTCAGCCCTACCCTGGTCCGTCGCCATTCCGTGACGACGCCAGCGGAGCCGGGCAATGCGTCATCAAACGAGTAATCAGGATCGCGTCATGATAACAATGCTGGATGTTTCCCGTCGTGCCGGTGTCTCGAAAGCCACCGTTTCTCGTGTGCTGAACGGCACCGGTCAGGTCAAAGAAAGTACGCGTCAGAAAGTGTTTAAGGCGATGCAGGCGCTGGATTATCGTCCGAACTTTCTGGCCCGCTCGCTGGCGAACCGAACCAGCAACAGCATTGGGCTGGTTGTGTCGACCTTTGATGGCTTCTACTTTGGCCGCCTGCTACAGCAGGCCTCGCGGCAGACTGAATCTCACGGCAAGCAGTTGATTGTGACCGATGGTCACGATACGCCGGAGCGCGAACAAGAAGCGGTGCAGATGCTGGCCGATCGACAGTGCGACGCCATCATTCTCTACACCCGTTACATGAGCGAAAAAGCGATCCTCGCGCTGGCGGATTCGATCACGATGCCGTTGATTATCATTAACCGCGATGTCAGCCTGGCCCGCGAACGCGCCATCTTTTTTGAACAGGAAGACGCGGCATTTCAGGCGGTGGATTACCTGATTTCGCAAGGACATCGCGAGATAGCCTGTATTACCGTACCGGGACACACCCCGACCGGGAAGTCGCGTCTGATGGGCTATCGCAAGGCACTGGAAAAAAACGGTATCGACTGGGATCCGGCGAAGGTGAAATATGGTGATTCCAGCATGACGCGCGGCTATGACGCCTGTAATGAACTGTTGCAGGAAGGGGTAACGTTCAGCGCCCTGTTTGCCTGTAACGACGACATGGCGCTGGGTGCGTCGAAAGCCCTGCACCAGGCCGGGCTTAACATTCCGCAGGATGTGTCGCTGTTTGGGTTTGACGATGCGCCGAGTGCAAAATGGCTTGAACCGGGATTGTCGACGGTTTATCTCCCCATCGACACGATGATCACCACAGCCATCGATCAGGCGATCCGCATGGTCAATGGCGAAGAAATTGAACCGATCCCGCCCTTTACCGGCACACTGGTGTTGCGTGATTCGGTCACCACCGGGCCGTATTTTAAGGCATAAATCGTAACGCTATCTGCGCGATGCAAGGCCTGATGGCGCTTCGCTTATCAGGCCTGCAGACGACGGTAACTCCGCAGATCGGATAAGCCGCCGCCCGACAAGAAATCAAAACACTTCCAGCGCCAACAGCTCTTCAATGGTCTGGCGACGGCGAATCAGTCGCGCCTGACCGTTGTCAAATAACACTTCCGGCAGCAGCGGACGGCTATTGTAGTTCGACGACATTGAGGCGCCGTAGGCACCGGTATCATGCAACACCAGATAATCGCCCGGCACCACCGCTGGCAGCGCGCGGGTTTCCACCTTGCCGCCCTCCTGCTGGGTAAAGACGTCGCCGGATTCACACAGCGGTCCTGCGACGACCGTGTCGACCCGCGGCGCGTTCTCCAGTGAACGACCATCCGCCGCCAGCGCGGTAATATGGTGATAACTGCCATACATTGCCGGGCGCATCAGATCGTTAAAGCCCGCATCCACCAGCACAAAATGACGACTGCCCATCTGCTTCACGCTGCGTACCTGAGTGACCAGCACGCCTGACTGAGCGACGAGAAAACGTCCTGGCTCAATTTCCAGCTTTACGTGATGCCCCAGATGACGGGCGATCTGCTCGCGCGCGGCATTCCAAAGACCAAAGTAATGCCGGGTATCCACCGCCTCTTCGTCGTCGTGATAAGGGATCGACAGACCGCCGCCGGCGGAGATCGCCTCCAAATCCTGGCCGAAATCCACCACCTGACGCACCATCGCGCCGCACACTTGCTCCAGATGACCATAGTCAACACCTGAACCTATATGCATGTGGATACCCACCAGATTCAGTTGATGGCGCTGCATCACCGCCAGCGCCTGCGGCAAATCGGTATGCCAGATACCGTGTTTGCTGTTTTCGCCGCCGGTATTGGTTTTCTGGCTGTGGCCGTGACCAAAGCCCGGATTAATGCGCAGCCAGACGCGATGGCCCGGAGAGACCTGTCCAAGCTGATCGAGCATATCAACGGAACCGGCGTTGACCGGAATGCGTAATTCGCTGACGCGGGCCAGGGTGGCGTTATCAATCACATCGGCAGTAAATACGATGTCATCCGGATGCGTTTGCGGATCATATCCCGCCGCCAGCGCACGCTCAATTTCGCCTAACGATACGGAATCCACTTTAACGCCCTGTTCACGCATTAAGCGCAGAATATGAATATTGGAACAGGCCTTCTGCGCGAAGCGCACCACATCAAACTGTTGCAGTGCCGCAATCTGACGACGGATGATCTGCGCGTCGTAAACCCAGACCGGGCAACCAAATTCGGCTGGCAACCTGAGCAGGTTTTCTGCGGTGAGATCGGTATCGGTGCAATACAGTGAATGAGGCATAACAGGCTCCGGACATGACGTTTTTTATGATTACGCCACAGTACGAAGAGAATAAAAAATATCGTTTTATACCGACTCTATGCAAAAATGATATGGCTTTAATCCTGCGAGGTGATGATGGCTGCCGTTAACTTACGTCATATTGAAATCTTTCATGCGGTCATGACCGCCGGAAACCTGACCGAAGCCGCGCGGTTGCTGCATACGTCACAGCCCACCGTCAGCCGTGAACTGGCGCGCTTTGAAAAAGTGCTGGGATTAACGTTGTTCGAACGTACGCGCGGTCGCCTGCATCCGACGGTTCAGGGGTTGCGTCTGTTCGAAGAAGTCCAGCGATCCTGGTACGGGCTGGACAGGATCGTCAGCGCAGCGGAAAGCCTGCGGGAGTTTCGCCAGGGGGAACTGTCGATAGTCTGCCTGCCGGTCTTTTCGCAGTCGCTGCTGCCCACGTTGATTCAGCCGTTTCTCGCCCGCTATCCGGACGTCAGCCTGAATATTGTCCCGCAGGAGTCACCCCTGCTTGAAGAGTGGCTTTCTGCCCAGCGCCACGATCTGGGGTTGACGGAAACACTGCACACGCCTGCCGGTACTGAACGTACGGAGCTCTTCTCGCTTGATGAAGTCTGCGTGCTGCCGCCGGGGCATCCGCTGGCGGAAAAGTCAGTATTAACGCCGCAGGATTTTCAGGGGGAGAACTACATCAGCCTGTCGCGCACGGACAGTTATCGGCAACTACTGGACACCCTGTTTAATGAGCACGACGTTAAACGGCGGATGGTGGTGGAGACTCACAGCGCGGCGTCAGTGTGCGCCATGGTGCGCGCCGGAGCCGGTCTTTCGGTGGTAAACCCGTTCACCGCTCTGGATTATGCGGCGAGTGGCGTGGTGGTGCGCCGTTTCAGTATTTCCGTGCCGTTTACCGTCAGCCTTGTGCGTCCCATCCACCGACCCGCCTCCGCGCTGGTCGAGGCCTTCAGCCATCATCTGCAAACCCGCCATCACCTCCTGGTGACAGCGCTGGAGCAGATCCTCGGGCCGGTTACGACAGCATAAACGTCACGGCGTCTGCGGCATGAATCGCGGCGGTGTCAAACACCGGGATCGGGCTACGCTCCACCGGCACCAACAGACCAATCTCCGTGCAGCCAAAAATGACGCCCTCAGCCCCCTGTGCCGCCAGGGCTTCAATCACTTCCACATAGTACTGACGTGACGCTTCGGTAAACTGTCCGAGGCAAAGCTCATCAAAGATGACCTGGTTGATCGTCGCCCGCGCATCCGCATCGGGTATCAGGCACTCAATGGCAAACTGTTGTTCCAGGCGGCCGCGATAAAAATCCTGCTCCATCGTGTAACGCGTTCCCAACAGCGCAACCCGGCGCATTCCCTGCGCGGAGATGACGCGCCCGGTCGCATCAGCAATGTGTAAAAAAGGCAGCGAGCAGCGCGATTCAATGGCCTCCGCCACTTTGTGCATCGTGTTGGTACATAAGACGATCCCTTCCGCCCCCGCCTGCTGCAGCCCGATCGCGGCCTGCGCAAGAATGTCTCCGGCTTTATCCCACTCACCGCGACTCTGGCACGCTTCGATCTCGTGGAAGTCAACGCTGTGCAACAGCAGACTCGCAGAATGAAGCCCACCCAGTTGTTGTTTGATCCCTTCGTTAATTAACCGGTAGTACG
The DNA here is from genome assembly GCF_013890155.1 of Citrobacter sp. RHB20-C16. Lineage (NCBI taxonomy): Bacteria > Pseudomonadati > Pseudomonadota > Gammaproteobacteria > Enterobacterales > Enterobacteriaceae > Citrobacter > Citrobacter sp. RHB20-C16. Next base: position 3,887,762 of record NZ_CP057630.1, read on the forward strand.
GGATGGTCGATTCCCAACTCATCCCGCCCAACAAGCCGATCGTCTTCATTACCTGCTCCTTCATCAGTGATTTACAGCAGTGAAGCAAACTTGTGATCAAGTTTCCAGTTCATTTGATCTCCCATTTTCTTTGCCACGCACCTGAGTTAGCTTTAATGAAACATTGTTTCAAACAATAGGATCCCACATGTTTGTTTTCCATAACGAGACGACGCTTGACGATCTGGGTAATGGCGTCACTCGCCGTATCCTCGCGCATAACGGCAAACTGATGGCTGTCGAGGTTAACTTTGAGCAAGGGGCGATTGGCCCGCTGCATCACCATCCACATGAACAACTGACCTACGTGTTATCCGGTGAATTTGAATTTACTATCGGTGACGAGAAGCAGGTGGTACGCGCGGGGGATACGTTGTATAAGCAGCCAAATATTGTTCACGGCTGTGTCTGCCTGAAGCCGGGAACACTGCTGGATACCTTTACGCCGGTTCGCGAAGATTTTCTCAACGCCTGATTTCATCAATAAAAAAACCCTGCGCGAAGGCAGGGTTTTGTCAGCAAGCGGGCGCGAATTAACGTGCCAGCCAGCCACCGTCAACCGCCACGGTATAGCCGTTGATGTAATCAGATGCGCTGGAGGCCAGGAAGACCACCGGCCCCATCAGATCGCTCGGCAGACCCCAACGTCCTGCCGGGATACGGTCGAGGATTTCAGCGCTACGCTGCTCATCGGCGCGCAGTTGCTGGGTATTGTTGGTCGCCATGTAACCCGGTGCGATCGCGTTGACGTTGATGTTGTGCTTCGCCCACTCGTTCGCCATCAGACGGGTCACCCCCATTACGCCACTTTTGGAAGCCGTGTAAGACGGGACGCGGATACCGCCCTGGAAGGAGAGCATGGAGGCGATATTGATGATTTTGCCGCCGTTACCCTGTGCGATGAAGTGTTTGGCCGCCGCCTGAGACATAAAGAACACGCTCTTGATGTTCAGGTTCATCACGTCATCCCAGTCTTTTTCGCTGAAATTGATCGCGTCTTCGCGGCGGATCAGACCCGCGTTGTTGACCAGAATATCGATATGGCCGAACTCAGCAACCGCACGCTCCAGCAGTGCCGGGATCGCGTCGATCTGTCGCAGATCGGCGGTCAGACTCAAAAAACGACGGCCCAGAGCGGTCACACGCTCAATGGTTTCGGTCGGTTCAACGATGTTAATCCCGACGATATCGCAGCCCGCTTCCGCCAGACCGAGCGCCATGCCCTGGCCCAGACCGGTATCACAACCGGTCACGACAGCGACTTTACCTTCGAGAGAGAATGCATTCAAAATCATTGTAAATCCTTAGTTTTTCATACCTGTCACGGACAGGCGTTATGAGCGCCCGCGACTAACGCAGATCTTTCACCGCAACGTGGTCCATATCATCAAAGACCTGGTTTTCACCGACCATGCCCCAGATGAAGGTATAGGCTTTGGTGCCCACCCCGGAATGGATCGACCAGCTTGGCGAAATGACGGCCTGCTCGTTATGCATAACGATATGACGCGTTTCCTGAGGCTGCCCCATCATATGGAAGACACAGGTGTCTTCTTCCATATTGAAATAGAAGTACACTTCCATACGGCGTTCATGGGTGTGGCACGGCATGGTGTTCCACAGGTTGCCCGGTGCCAGTTCGGTAAGGCCCATACTCAGTTGGCAGGTTTCCAGTACATCCGGCACGAAATATTTATTGATGGTGCGACGGTTGCTGGTGAGATTGTCACCTAATGTCACAGGCGCGACATCAGCAGGCGTCACTTTTTTGGTGGGATACGTGGTATGCGCCGGTGCGCAGTTATAATAGAACTTGGCTGGCGTTGCGCTATCGACGCTGGCGAAAACCACTTCTTTCGCCCCTTTGCCAACATACAGCGCATCGCGGTGGCCGATCTCATAGCATTGACCATCGACGGTGATAGTGCCCGCGCCGCCGATGTTGATCACACCCAGTTCTCGACGTTCCAGAAAATAGGTTACGCCAAGCTGTTTACCGACTTCACCGCCAACGGAGACCGTTTTTGCCACCGGCATAATGCCACCGACGATGATGCGGTCAATGTGGCTGTAAACCATCGTGTATTCGTCAGCCACGAACACTTTCTCAACCAAAAACTCCTTGCGTAGCCCCTGGGTATCCAGTGTTTTGGCGTGCGCGCTGTGAATACTTTGTCTTACGTCCACATTTACCTCCAGTGATGTACTGAGCGGGAATCCCTCAACGGAGAGCGAAACGCTGTTCCGTTTTACGTTATGCACCCATGATAGTCTTCCGGGGATCCGTTTTCAATTACAAATAAAACATCGTTTCACTTTTTCTGCATCTTATTATCAAAAGTGTAATTCCGATCACGATCGATTCATTCCGTGATTAAGAGCAGGAGGAAAATGGTATAGAAAAACAAGGAAATAGGCGTTACCCCTGAGTTTTCGACGCCCTGACTTGCGGGTAAACGGCTGTCAGTTCATTCGCTTAACGCGAAAATCAGAAGGAAGGAGAAACAAAACGCAGCCATGCCGCCACGATTATCGTGCGGCATAACGGGGGGAGTGAAGAGGAGAAAAAAGAGTCGTTAATCGCGCTCAATGGCTAACGCCACGCCTTGCCCGCCGCCAATGCACAGCGTTGCCAGACCTTTGCGGGCATTACGTTTGACCATTTCGTGAACCAGAGAAACCAGAATACGACAGCCGGAAGCGCCAATCGGGTGGCCAAGGGCAATCGCGCCGCCGTTGACGTTCACCCGTCGCTCGTCCCATTCCAGCATTTTGCCAACCGAAAGCGCCTGGGCGGCAAACGCCTCATTTGCTTCAATGAGATCCACATCGGCCAGTTGCCAGCCGACCCGCTCCAGACAACGGCGAGTGGCATACACAGGGGCGATCCCCATCAACGCAGGATCCACGCCGACGCTGGCAAAGGCGCGGATGCGCGCCAGCACAGGCAGGTTCAACTCCAGCGCTTTGGACTCGCTCATCATCATTACCGCTGCCGCGCCATCATTTATAGAAGAGGCATTGCCGGCGGTTACCGACCCCTGCAGTTCAAACGCCGGATCCAGACGCGCCAGGCCTTCTGCGCTGGCATCCGTACGCGGCTGCTCATCGGTATCAATGATCACGGTTTGCCCATTACGCTGGGTGGTGACCGGGACGATTTCCGCTTTAAAGCGACCAGCATCGATGGCCGCGCGTGCCTTTTGCTGTGAACTGAGCGCATACGCATCCTGCAGTTCCCGGCTGATGCCATATTCACGCGCCAGATTCTCTGCGGTCACACCCATATGGTAATCATTGAAGGCATCCCACAGGCCGTCGTGTACCAGGCTGTCGACGAGCTGGCTGTTGCCCAGTTGCGCGCCGGTTCGGCTGTCGGTGAGTACATGTGGCGCACGGCTCATGTTCTCTTGCCCACCGGCAATCACAATATCCGCTTCACCGCACTGGATCGCCTGCGTGGCAAGATGCAGCGCTTTCAGCCCCGAGCCGCAGACGTCGTTAATGGTGATCGCAGAAACCGTGTTCGGTAATCCCCCTTTGATCGCTGACTGACGCGCCGGGTTTTGTCCCGCCCCCGCCGTCAACACCTGTCCGAGGATCACTTCATCAACGGCATGCGCATTCACGCCGCTGCCTTCAATCAACGCTTTGACCACCATACTGCCCAGTTCAACGGCAGAATGACGCGCCAGCGTCCCCTGAAAACAACCAATTGGCGTACGCAACGCCCCGACGATCACCACCTCTTTCATTACGACCTCAGCGCAAAATAACACCGCAATAGTAGAGGATTGTTAAAAATAGTTATCCTGATTGTTTAAGAAAGGTGAGTTTTATCACAAAGGAAATCGTTATCACGCCTCTCAGCCCGGGACACTGCCTTGCTGTAAATGGTATCTCAGCCAACTCCCTGCCACACCGGGCGGGGATTTTTTGTTCCAGAGCAGATCGATGGCGATCGCTTTCGGCCATCCCGGGACAGCCAGTTGCACCAGCGGTTTTTCCGCCGCGAACTCCTCCACCAGTGCACACGGAAGCGCGCACCAGCCAAACCCCTGTACCGCCATACTCAACAACAACAAATAGTTCGGCGCAGACCAGACCGGGCCGCGGGCAAGCTGGGCACCATGGTCGATATAGGTGTTAAGGCGCAATTCACGCCAGGTATGCAGTTGATCCCATTGCAGTTTCTTCTCTTTCGCCAGCGGATGGGACGCGGCAACGTAAAGTCCCATCCACGTTTGCATCGGCAAGCGCGTCGCACCGATATCGGTGGGATAGTGGTCTCTGGCTTCAATCAAACCAACCTGCGCCCGCTCTTTTTGCAGCAGATCGATAACGTCCACATCCTCACCAATCAGACATTCAAATTCGGTATGTGGAAACTGGCGATCAAACTGCACCATCAGTTCCTCCAGCACGTCGGGGTGTAACGTGTCGGAGAGCACAAACGTCAGACGCGCTTCGGTTTCGCCAGCCAGCGAAAGCGCCACCTCATCGAGACGTTCGCTGGCCGACAGAATCGCCTGAACGTAACCAAGTACTTTCTTGCCTTCTTCCGTTAGCACCGGCTGACGCGAAGAGCGGTCAAAAAGCGAAACGCCAAGATCGGCTTCAAGGTGAGCGATCGCCGTGCTAATGGTGGACTGACTTTTCCGCAGTCTGCGTGCCGCCGCCGAGAAAGAGCCACAGGAAACGGTCTCGACAAATGCGGTTAAGGCTTCAGGTGAGTAACGCATGAACTATCTACTTTATCGATGGATACTATCTTTTAGATATCACATAAAACGATAAAATTCCCCCTATTCCGTTATCCGGGCGTTTTCAAGAAAGGTAAGTTATGCAACACAATGCAGTTCAACGTCGTTCATTACTGGAGCGTGTCTTTCACGCCGTCTGTTTTGAAGGGATCGCTACGGCGATCCTGGCTCCCACCACGGCCTGGTTGATGCAACGATCGGTGCTGGAAATGGGCGGACTGACGATCCTGCTGGCGACCACGGCGATGATCTGGAACATCATCTACAACGCGCTGTTTGACCGTTTCTGGCCTTCACATCTGGTGAAACGAACAGCGAAAGTGCGCGCGTTTCACGCGCTGGGGTTTGAAAGCGGCTTTATCGTCATCGGCGTGAGTATCGTGGCGTATGTACTGAACGTTAGCCTGATACAGGCCTTTACGCTGGAGATCGGCTTCTTCCTGTTCTTCCTGCCCTACACCATGTTCTATAACTGGGCTTATGACACGTTGCGCGTACGCGTCGTGAAGCGTCGCGAACCGCGCGTGACTGCCTGATAACTCACACTTTTGCCGGAATCCACGCGGTTCCGGCAAGACCTGTTGCCCCCCTTCTCCCGTTCAGTCCTCACGCCCACCCGCTCATTTATGGTAAATTGCGCTTCTTTTTGTTTATTTTATAGTTGATACGTTCAAGAAATGTCGAAAATTTGGTCAAAAGAAGAGACGCTCTGGAGCTTTGCGTTATATGGAACTGCCGTGGGCGCAGGAACCCTGTTTCTCCCCATCCAGCTTGGCTCCGCGGGCGCGATTGTCCTGTTTGTCACCGCTCTGGTCGCCTGGCCTCTCACATACTGGCCGCATAAAGCGTTATGTCAGTTCATTCTCTCGTCGAAAACCTCTGCGGGAGAAGGGATCACCGGTGCAGTGACGCACTATTACGGTAAGAAGATCGGCAGCCTGATTACCACGCTGTACTTTATTGCCTTTTTCGTGGTGGTTCTGATTTATGCCGTCGCCATCACCAACTCCCTGACAGAACAGCTCGCCCGCTATCTTGAGATTAGCCTCGGCATCCGCATGGGAGTCAGCCTTGGCGTGGTATTGATCCTGAACCTGATTTTCCTGATGGGCCGCCATGCCACCATACGAGTGATGGGCTTTTTGGTGTTCCCGCTGATCGCTTACTTCCTGTTTCTCTCGCTATATCTGACCGGCAGTTGGCAACCCTCTTTGCTTACCGGACAAATGGCGTTCGATCAGCACACGCTGCATCAGGTATGGATATCAATTCCGGTGATGGTTTTTGCTTTTAGCCATACGCCTATTATCTCTACGTTTGCCATCGACAGACGTGAGAAATATGGTGAGCTGGCCATGGGTAAATGCAAAAAAATCATGAAGGTAGCGTATCTTATCATCTGCTTAAGCGTGCTGTTCTTCGTCTTTAGCTGCCTGCTGTCGATTCCGACATCGTACATCGAAGCCGCTAAAAATGAAGGTGTCACCATTCTTTCGGCCTTATCCATGATGCCTGCCGCCCCGGCGTGGCTCTCGATTTCAGGTATCATCGTCGCCGTGGTGGCGATGTCGAAATCCTTTCTCGGCACCTACTTTGGCGTCATCGAAGGGGCAACCGAGGTGGTCAAAACCGGTCTGCAACAGGTTGGGGTGAAGAAAAGCCGGGCCTTTAACCGCGCCCTGTCGATCATGATGGTATCGACCATCACCTTTATTATCTGCTGCATCAATCCGAATGCGATCTCGATGATTTACGCCATCAGCGGGCCGCTCATTGCCATGATTTTGTTCATTATGCCGACCCTGTCGACATACCTGATCCCGGCGTTAAAACCGCACCGCTCGTTCGGCAATCTGGTCACCCTGATTGTCGGCCTGCTGTGCGTGTCCGTGATGTTCCTTGGCTAATACTGGCGTAAACGGCTCGTCCGGGCCGTTTACTCACTACTACGGCATAATAACGAGGGGGCGCCAACCGTCGTAAAGGCCCACCCTTCCCGATAGCGTTTAATCGATAGCGAGAAAGAAGCGCGCTCAGTGAGATAAAGCGCAGGCAACGAACGGTATCCTTTGTTCACCTCTAAATTGTCGCTCGGAAACCGCACGAGGTTATTGGTGCTGATAATATAGTTGTCACGAACCTTATAATAGGTGAAATACACAATCCGGCTAATTTTAAACTTTTTATTTTGCGGCGTATGCAAATCACCGGTAATGGTGACGATCCCCTGATTATTTTGCATTTGATAGGCTACATCCCCCCGAAACTCCTCATTATTAATTTCCCATACCACACGCCCCTCGCAATCAATATTATTTTTGCTTTTATGTGCATACCAGAACCCCACACCGGCCAGGGTTACTATTACCACTAATACAATGAAGATAACTATTTTAGTTTTTATCATTAATTGAATACCAGGTCGTACATTTTGTTAGAGGATGTTCCCTTATATCCAACTGACAAGCAATTGCCGCAATATTTTTCGCGCTGCTCATTCCTGAGAGATAGACATAGTTATGATTCTGACAGATATCCGGGTGTCTCGTCAGGAATACCGTATAGCGAGTATTAAAGGTACTTTTGCTTTTCATTAACAGGGTACAGGATGAAAAGGAGACAGAGTCAACAATGGCATAGGAAGAGAACAGCGATTCGGCCGTCGGATATAAAAAGCCAAAAGAAACGCTGACACCGATCAGCAATGCCGACAGTAAAATAGCCCCCATCTTTAGCGTTGTTCTTGAAGGCCGTAATTTAAGCGCTACCGCTGTCAGAGCAGGCCATACAGGCTCCTCCGTGCTCTCGCTCTCTTCCACATTTTCAACCGATTCCGTCTCCGTACGTTGAATCTCTGCGGTGATCATCATACCCCGCCGGGCAACGGTTCTAATCAGGTCGCGCGGCAACCCAACCTCCGATAATGCATTTCTGAGCATGAGCACCGTCTGATATAACGTATTGACAGAGGTGATAGTGTTTTTATCACCCCAACCAATCTTTACGAGCTGGGCTTGCGGAATAACAACCCCACAATTTGTAAGGAGATATAAAAGGATGAAACTCGCAGGGTTTTGAAGAATGACAGTTTTTTGGGTATTTTTATTCGTCAGACTTCTGTCACCCGGGTGAAAGTCAACCAGGTTATTAATTGTGTATACTGTAGTGTGTGTGTACTTCTCAAACACTGTGTGCGTTCTCGCATTTACATGATGAATGTCATGCTACAAAAATCTTATACAGAGATCACTAAATATATAATAGATATGTCTGGGCGCTCATAACCTACAAACAAAAATTCTTATAAATCAATACATTTCAATCTGAAAAAGATCAGGTGTTCTTAATTAAGACCATTTTAGGTGCGTTATCACTCAGCACTCATTATTATAGTTTCACGTTTAAAAAGCGGACAAACAGATAAATAGCATTACTTAATAAAAGACAATAGCATTGTTACAATTTTTTCAGAGAATTTAACATAAGATCAACTTTTTGCCATTAATGCCATTTAGCGATAAAACTTAAACATTTTTGCAATATAGATTTTCCTGGTGGTTGTTACAAAATTCCTGGAGGCTTTTTTTCATGCTTCCTCAACGGAACAATGACCCCGCCAGAAACCTGAATTGATACAGAGGTAAACCCCTTAAAAAATTCGTGATTAAGAATAATAGCAATAAATAAAATTTCGGATTTCCTCTCTATCAAAGTTGCATTTTGTAGAGTATTGACATGTTTTAAAACGGATGAAATTATGAAATCATCTACGGATAGGGAGGCTCTCAATATGGGGCTGGACGTTAAATTAAAGAATTTGACATGCAGCAGTTGTACCTTGCATTGTAAAATAATGCCCGAAAAATCACCCCGCTTACAGTATTGCGCCAATGCCTGTTTTTGCATGTGGCCAGAAGAAAGCATTTATTTTAATAAAGGGGTCATTGAAGGTATTTTAAATCACAATCACAACGCCAGACTTAGTGGTTATATTTTTGTGGATTTCTCTATTAGCTTTTTACGCCTGTTTTTGGATAAAGAGTGGATAGAATATCTCGCAAGCACCCGCATGGGCATTATTTTGATCAGCGATCGCAACATGCAGTCGCTCGCCAACTACTGGCGCAAAAATCATCCTGCTGTTTCCGCTATCATTTACCATGATGACGGACTGGATGTCGCCAATGAGAAGATCAGGCAGGTGTTTATCGGACGGCATTTGTCGTTCACCAAGGGGAATACGTTGACGCAGATGGAGTTCACCATTCTGGGCCACATGGTTGCAGGCAGTAATCCGCACCAGATCGCTCAACTGTTGAACATGGATATCCGCAGCATCTACGCCTACAAGCAACGAATTGAAAAAAGAATGGGTGGACGAATCAATTCGTTGTTTATTCACTCTCATGCGGTTTCTGGCGATAAGTCGTCTTATCCGCTGTTGCTCAAAGAGATGGATGGTACAGCAGTGCATTTGCAAAGACGCAGATGAGTCCGACAACAGGGAACGAAATGGACAAGGATTATAAAGTGGGATACTACGAAGAAGAAACGCGCGCGCTGAGTGCAGTACTGTTATCACTGTTTACGGCCCGTGCTGAGATAGCTTTCGGTGAGCTGGAGTGCTCTCTGCAAAAACTCGCCTTCCCGCCTGCTGTTCGCAGGTTGTGTGAAGAGGCGTTGCAAAGTCATAGTGAAGACGAAGCCGATCGGACGAATGCCCGGGCGGTTTGCTGCCTGCTGCATGCACTGGAATCGATCAGTGGCTATAAGCACGTTGAGCGCTATATTGCCCAACGGAATCAGGCGGTCGTGTATTGCTAAGACACCGAGTCGGGACAGCGTTCCCGACTATTTTATATAGGAGTCCAGAACTTTCAGTACCACGTCCAGATCTTCTTCCCGCTTCTCTTCATCACTCTGATGGACGATATGCTCGGTCAGATGCCCTTTAATCACTTCTCGCATTAAACCATTCACGGCTCCGCGTATTGCGGCGATCTGTTGCAACACAGCGGCGCACTCATGGGGTTCATCGAGCATTTTTTTCAGCGCAACCACCTGCCCCTGAATTTTGCTGGTTCGGGCTTTAAGCTTCTGTTTATCCCGGATTGTGTGTGACATCGCAACACCTCCTTAACATAAAACGTGGTGAATTATAGCATTACGTCTCTACTGGGGGGTAGTATTTAGTACTGGGGGGGAGTAGAATCGGGCAAAGACAAGCAACTAAGAATCATTATCATGGGTGAATTTTCAACACTTTTTCAGCAAGGTAACGCGTGGTTTTTCATTCCCAGCGCGATTCTTCTCGGCGTGCTGCATGGACTGGAACCCGGTCACTCGAAAACGATGATGGCAGCATTTATCATCGCCATTAATGGAACCATTAAGCAGGCGGTGATGCTGGGACTGGCGGCAACGCTCTCCCATACCGCCGTGGTCTGGCTGATCGCCCTCGGTGGCATGTACATCAGTCGGGCGTTTACCGCAGAATCTGTGGAGCCCTGGCTGCAACTGATTTCCGCGTTTATTATTCTGGGCACCGCAACCTGGATGTTCTGGCGGACATGGCAGGGTGAGCGAAACTGGCTCACCGCCACGCAGCATGATCACCACCATGACCACCATGACCACCATGACCACCATGACCACCATGATCATGCGCATCACGATCATCATGACCACCACGAACACCACGATCACGACCATCATCATGACCACTGCGATCTGGCGGGACTGACTGAGGGGGCGAAAGCATATCAGGATGCCCATGAACGCGCGCATGCCAGCGATATTCAACGCCGCTTTCACGACAAAGAGGTGACCAATGGGCAAATCTTATTGTTCGGTCTGACCGGCGGACTGATCCCCTGTCCAGCCGCGATTACCGTACTGCTGATTTGTATCCAGTTAAAGGCCTTCACGCTCGGCGCAACAATGGTGCTCTGCTTTAGCCTGGGGCTGGCGATTACGCTGGTGGCCGTCGGCGTGGGCGCAGCAGTCAGCGTCCATCAGGTCGCTAAACGCTGGAGTGGATTCAATGCACTGGCAAGAAAAGCGCCTTATTTTTCCAGCCTGCTGATCGGTCTGGTCGGTCTGTATATGGGAATTCATGGCTACATGGGGATTGTTCACACCTCCTGAACACATATTTCTGACGCACAGCGCCTGCCGCTGTGCTCACTTCCCTTTCCAAAAAACCATCCATTTAGTTGCGAGTTACAACTATTTGCTCGATAAATATTTCCTTGCATCACCATAAGGCACACCACGTTGGGCTGAAAATCCCTTGTCAGTGACCATTTTCAGGGCTGGTTCTTCCTGTTTATTGCGATGAAAATGAGGAAAGCATCTCAATATCAATTACAGAGCAAAAATTTTTTCCCCATTTTTTGATGTCAAACAACCCGCAATTATTGGAACCCATCTTACTTAGCTTCCAAAAGAAGACAGGTAATCACATAAAATTCTTATCCCAGCATAGCATCATAAAAATGGTTAGCACGGTTAATCATTCATTTTTCCTTATACATTAAATGTGAATTATCTTAACCTGGCAATCAATTAAGTCGTAATACGCTTTACGTCCGGCTCAACACTTCAATATTAATCATCTAATAATCTAAAATTCCTAAAGAAGTTACCGCCGATCTATTTCCAGATTTCAATAGCCCCAACCTATCACCGGTATTCCATCTGTTCGTTTTAAACGATTTTCCTCTCCAGGAATTTTCCGGCTAATATTCTCACAGACAAATTAATTTATTCATTCGGGTGAAATGAATCTCGCTACGAGAATAAAATCATGGTGTTGAAGATATTCTCAGCACAAAAAAACTCACCCTTAAGAAAATTACCAATAATTTTATTTTGTCTTCATTCCCGCACAGAGCCATCACGATAAATGTCCCTGCGCATGGAAGAACCCTGACTCACAGGGTAAATCAACACGACTGATAAAAAATGGAGTTTTATATTATGACCTTAAATCGTGCCTTCCTTTCGGCGCTGATGGCTTCTGCGCTTTTTTCCACGAATGCACTGGCCTCTGACAATACCATTACGTTTATGGGCGAAGTGAGTGATGAGACCTGTTCAATATCGGTAAACGGCTCTGATGCTTCTCCGGTGGTATTACTGCCGACCGTGACGGCTACCGAACTGAATGCCAATCAGGTGGCTGGCGCAACGACATTTGATGTCGGTGTGAGCAACTGTACCGGCTCGTCTTCTGGCGTGCAGATCTCGACGGTCTTCGTGGGTAACAACATCAGTTCTGCTACCGGAAACCTTGGCAGCACAGGTTCTGCGACGAATGTAGAGATCCAAATTCTCGATACCAGTGATGCCGAAATTGATTTCCGCAGCGCCTTTACCGGCACCGGCGACCTCTCTCTCGCGGCTAACCAGACCTCAGCGAGCGCGACCTATAAAGCCCAGTATTACAGCGCCGGCGCGGCCACGACCGGTACAGTACTGGCTTCACTGCAATACGCCGTTTCTTATCAGTAAACGTCGTTCTGGCGGGAATGTACTCCCGCCATCCACATTCAGGGAAAATACTATGCGAACCTCTCATCGTCATCGCACGCTTATTTCAGGCTGCCTGTTTCTTTTTTTAGTCGCATGCTGTAGCCATGCCAATGCCAGTATTACGATGACAGGAACGCGTATCATTTATAATGGTGCGGTGAAATCGACTGATGTGCATCTAAAAAATAAAGATGCCATTCCTTATGTTGTCCAGAGCTGGTTCGATAACGGTAATATGGCCGATGGCCCGGAAAAGTCTGCGCAGGTTCCGTTTATTGCCACGCCTCCGGCATTTCGCATTCAGCCAGGCGAAGGACAAATCATTCGTATTGTTTACACTCAAGGAAAAAAATTACCACAGGACCGGGAGTCACTGGTCTATTTTAATTTCATGCAAATTCCTCCCGCCAATGCAGGACAATCAGCGAGCCAAACCGAAAAACAAAATAGCCTGCTGATTATGTTGCGCAATCGGGTCAAACTTTTTTATCGCCCGGCAGGACTGGTCGGCGATCCGCAAAAAATGCTGGAGAATCTGCAGGTCAAACGGATTAACGGAAATAAAGAACTGGCGATAAGTATTAAGAACAATCAGCCTTATTTCGTTACGGTCGCGGCCCTGCAACCTGGCGGGTCGTCGCAAATCCAGCACCCCAAAAATGACATGATCTCGCCTTTTGCCAGCGAAACGTTTCACTTTCCGCGAACCGCTGACGCGCAGCGCGTACGCATTACCTTGATCAACGATCAGGGAGCACGCATCAGTGCCGACTATCCGCTGTAACACCGTCGTCGCGCCCCTGATCGGCCTTGCGTTAGTTCCGGCGACGGCCTGCGCAGAATACTACTTTGACCCGGCGCTTTTGCAGGGTTCTGATTTTGGTAAGTCACTGGATCTGGATCGTTTTAATCAGCGGGACAACGCCCTTCCGACAGGCGACTATGTGCTCGACGTATATCTTAACAACCAGTTGATTCGTCGCCAGGCATCGATCGCCCTGGTCAAACCCAAAGGCGACAAAACTGATGTGCAACCCTGCCTGTCACCGGAACTGATTGCCCTCAGCGCCATACGTACGACGCAAAATGTAACCCCTAACATCTGTCTGCCGATCGACGCTCTGGGCCCGAAAATCAACTGGGAGGTGGATTTAAGCTCGCTGCGCCTGAACATGGTGGTTCCCCAGGCGGGGCTGTTACATTCGCCACGAGGATTCATCCCGGTCTCCGAATGGGACGCCGGGGAAACCGCGCTGTTTCTGCGCCACAATACCAACTTTTACCACACCGAAAACACAGACAGCCATCTGCGCTATGACTATCTGTGGAGCAACATCAATGCTGGCTTCAACCTTGGCCTGTGGCAGGTTCGCCATCAGGGCAACCTGCGCTACGCCGATGACAATCAGACGGGAAGACACTATAAATACAATGCGGTTGCCACCTCGGTACAACGGCCTTTGCCGCAACTGGACAGCATCATTGCCTTCGGCGACAACTACACCAACAGCAGTCTGTTTGGCAATCTCTCATTCAATGGCGTCAAGCTCAGCACTGACCAACGCATGTGGCCACAGGGTAAACGAGGCTATGCCCCGGAAGTGCGCGGCGTCGCCACCACGACGGCCCGTGTGGTTGTACGCCAGCAGGGAAAAGTGATTTACGAAACTACCGTCGCGCCCGGCGCCTTCGTGATTAACGATCTGTACAACACCCGCGGCCAGGGCGATCTGACGGTGGATGTCGTTGAAGCAAACGGACAAGTTTCGCGCTTCACCGTCCCCTATTCCGCCGTACCGGACTCGATTCGTCCCGGTAACTGGAATTATGAACTGGCGATGGGCTACGTTCGTCAGTACTACAGCGTAGAAAATAAGTTTATTGAAGGTGTACTGCAGCGCGGGATGAGCAACGTGCTGACGGCCAACATGGGTTCACGACTGGCAGATAATTATCAGGCCTTCCTCGCCGGCGGCGTGCTGGCAACCTCCGTCGGCGCATTCGGTTTGAACACGGTTTTTTCCAGCGCTCATGTAGAAAATAACGAAAAACAACAAGGCTGGCGCATCGAGGCAAGCTACAGTAAAACCTTCACCACCGGCACCAACCTGGTCCTCGCGGCCTATCGCTATTCCACCAGCGGCTATCGCGATCTGCAGGACGTACTCGGCGTACGTCGCCAGGAGAAAAACGGCACCCTCTACTACTCTGATACGCTCAATCAGCGGAACAACTTCTCGGCGACCGTCAGCCAGCCGATGGGCGACTGGGGCATGCTGAGCTTTACCGGCAGCACCTCGGATTACTATAACAACGCCTCACGCATCACCCAGTTGCAGCTCGGTTACAGTAATAGCTGGCGTGACATCAGCTTCAATATCAGCGCCGCACGCCAGCGGAGTACCTACTCCAGCCGCTACTTCAGCAGCGTCAACGATCGCGATTTTGATAACGAAAATTAGCGCAAATATACGGAAAACACCGTATCGCTGGGGATTTCGATTCCATTCGACTTTGGTTCCAGTCGCTCGCAAATCAACCTCGACATGAACCGCAGTCGCGACAGCCGGACGGCCACGGTCGGGATGAGCGGGACGACGGGTGAAAAGAGTTCTACCTCGTGGGCGCTCTACAGCGGCATTGAGCACAACAACGACAGTGGCGACAGCTCGACCTGGGGCGGAAATGTTGAACATCGCACTTCCGTCGGCGCCTTCCGCGCTTATGCCTCCCGGGGCGACAGTTATCAGCAGTATGGACTGGGGATGTCCGGTACGCTGGTCGCCCATCGCGGTGGGATTACCGCCGGTCCGTATACCAGCGACACCTTCGCACTGGTGGAGGCTCCCGGTGCACGCGGAGCCGAGATTCGTAATGGGCAGGGCGCGACGGTGGACCGTTTCGGCTACGCGATCCTCCCGTCATTAACGCCCTACCGCTATAACACCATTAGTCTCGACAGCCAGAATATGGCCGATGACGTCGAACTTCAGGGCGGCAGCAAGCGGCTGGTCCCCTATGCGGGCGCAATTTCTCGCGTAACGTTCAAGACCACTCACGGGAAAGCAACGTTGATTAACACCACTCTGCCCGATAGCAGCCAGCCACCGATGGGCGCGGACGTCACGGACAGCAATGGCGAAGCCGTGGGCATCATGGGCCAGGGTGGGCAAATCTACGCCCGACTCGCCGCTCAGTCCGGCGTGCTGTTCGTTAAGTGGGGTAAAACCGCCGCCCAGCAGTGCCAGGTCTGGTATCAATTGCCAACGACGCGCGACGCGCCGCTGTACCAACTTACGCTACCTTGCCGCCAGGAGTGATGGCTGATGAAATTATCCTCTTTTTTCCCGCTGCTGTTAGTTGGCGTCGTACTGGCACAGCCGGCATGGTCTGCCTGTAAAAGGGTAACCTCTGCCAACGATCTGTCTCAGACAGCGAAAGATGCCGGTTACATCGGCGCCAGCTGGGGAGGCGTTGGCGATAGCGAAGTAAAAGGCAAACTGGGGTTGCCTGGCGTTATCACCTTAAGCAGCGGCACCGGATTTCAAACGGAAGGCACACTGCTCGCCAGTTCGACGGCCAGCTTTGTGCCTAATGGTCGCACCCAGGGCGTCAACGCCAATCAGATCTATTTTCGCTGCGACGTCGCCGAAATCGGCAAGGTGTATGAGTATTACGCCACCAACGGCGATGATGCCTGGGGCGGCAGAGAAGCGGTTGCCGGGATTGAAGGCGCTTACTACACCTACGTCAAAAACGTGGCGCTCAGACTGACGAACCTGAAAACCGGGCAATACTATTCGCGCTACTGGCAAACACGCCTCATCCCTGAAAGCGAGATGTTCAATGACGGGACCTACATTTACATCCCGGGCAGCGCCTTCAGCGATGTTTTCGTTGAGCTGTTTCGGGTTGATGACGCATCAAAAGGGGTGAACGGTTCAAACCGCTATGGTTATACCTACGCCGGGCCGGCTGGCTATATCGCCTTCCACGGCGGCGGCATGAGCTCCGGGCTGTTTGACGGTGCTGACAGCAGAACCAACTACGACGGCTGGGGCGCCATGCAGTGGCCTGGCGGCTGGACGCTCACCAGCCAGAGTTACTTTGTGCGCGGCGCCGCCTGTCGAATCGATGACTATCCCGCTATTGTTCGTCTGCCGCCGATCAGCGTCGGTGAGCTGAGCGGCGGCGGCACAGCGCAGACCCCGTTTAATATTACCGTCGAATGCGAAACCGGCGCGATTTCCGGCACCGCGGTCTCGACAACCAGCAAAGCGAACGTGGCGATGGGTTTTCTGGTGAATAATCAGACGGCGGCGAATGCGGCAAATCAGTTAGGGCTTAAGACCGGATCGGGAGCCTGGACCTGGCTGCTCGATAACCACTATGGCGTCAGCGGCGTGGCGTCCGGCGTGGGCATTCGCATCTACAGCGAAAAACTGGGCGGTAGCGCTATCAACCTGCTGCCAAATCTGACGTCAACCGCCACGGGCAACGCTGGAGGATGGTACGGCTATGCCGATTTAACCAGTAAAACTTCAACAAGCGGTTCGACCGAATTGTATAACGGGGAATTCACCGCCTCGCTGGAAGCCATTCCAGGCGAAGCCATAACAGCAGGATCGGTTTATGCACAACTTCAGGTGGTGGTTAGTTTTCAGTAGCGCGTTGCTGTTGAACGTTCTGCCGTTCTCCGCTCATGCGGTGGTGAATAGCGAAGTGACCCGGGTAATTTTTAATGCTGGTGACAAAAGCGCTTCGCTGGCGCTGATCAATTCCCCGCAGCAGCCAGCCCTGGTTCAGGTCTGGACCGATACGGGTAATCCCTCGAGCCAGCCCAATGAGGAGACGACGCCCGTCATCGTACTACCGCCGGTATTTAAAATGCAGCCCGGCGAACTGCGCAGCATTACGCTGCAACTGACCGACACCTCGGTACTGCCGCGCGATCGCGAAGCGCTTTACTGGCTGAACGTGTATCAGATCCCGCCCATGACGCAGACCGACGCCCAGGTGGCGCAGAAAGTGGTTCTGCCGTTACGCATCCGTATGAAGGTGTTCATTCGCCCGAAAGGCGTCGGTGCGCTTAAGGAAAGCGATGCGGAGAAGTTGCACGTGATATACGCCGGGGCGCAAAATCAGTTGCAGTTAACCAACCCCACCCCGTGGCATATCACGCTGGCCGGAATAAGCTGTGAGTCCGGCAGTGCAAGCGGCATCATGATTGCGCCGCTGACGACGGTATCGGTCCCGCTACAGGGACAAGGAGCACCATGTTCATCGGTCCGCTATGACATCATTAACGACCAGGGTACCCTGTGGCATTACAATAAAGCCGTCTCGCGTCTCCCGTAGCGGACGGCTTACGCGCCTTGCCCGGCATATTTCAGGCCCGAATATCGTCATACTCGCGAGTTTTATCAAACTCGTGTTTGGCAAACGGGCAAAGAGGAATAACTTTGCGTTTTTCGCGGCGCATTTTCTCCACGACTTTCGCCACCAGCTGTTTTCCCACCCCCTGACCTTTCAGGCTGGCATCGACATCGGTATGCTCAATAATGCTTAAATGCTCACCGGTTGGAACAAAAACAATTTCAGCGACCTGATTCCCCTGATCATTATTGACATAGAATTTATTGTGACCTTCCAGTATTTCCATTTTCCCCTCGCTTATTTACGACGATATTGTAGCGCCCCGCTTGGGCAAGTATCGATAACGTTGATCACCGTTGAGACATCCACTTCATCAGGCATAATCCACGGCTTACGTTTCAGATTGAAAAGTCTGGCGCTACCGCGTACACAATTCCCAGAGTGCTGACAAATTGCTGTATTGAAGTAGACATCGATTTTCTCACCGGTATAGACGCGATAACCCGCATCCTCAAGTTGCTTATCCATGACATTGCCTCATTTTTTGTTTATCCCTTAAGCATAGCGCGTGAATATCACCCGCCACCACTTTAATGTTAGATGAGTAAATACTCATCTGTTCCTTATGTTTAAGCATAAAAAACCAATTATAGTGGCATTTAAGATTTTATATTATGCATTTAATGATATTTAAGGTTATTCGCTCTAATTGACTATTTAACATCAGGTCGGCATAATAAATCTTTCAAATGACTCATTAAAAAAATCTGTTTTTATTCAAGAATACTCATTAAAAATAGTGAGTTACAGAAAAGTATACCTGTCTGATACCGAATCTTAAATCACGACGTTGAAACAGATTTCAACGCCACTTTGTTGATAATCAGGCCATAATTTCTCCGGAATGCGGCATTGGGATGTTTAAATGATTACAGTAGCTGATTATTCATTGCGGCAGAATCCACCGACCTTGTTAATAAATTGCTTTGTTTTATATGCACTTATGTGAAACTTCAGAACAAAAACATTAGTTTCATAAATTAAACGACTTACTGAACTCATTTATACTATACGTAATAGTATGTTCAGAATTTTCTACAATTAAGTCTCTACTGTTTATAACTTTCGAACACCGTGAACCCATATGTACTGGATTATTAACGATAATATTGAATTCAGACCAGACAGTAAAAAGTTAATTTCTGTCACTAACCCAGAAATTAACGTGGTTTTGACAACGCCTGCCAGTCGTTGTCTGCTTTTGCTGCTTGACGCTTCACCGGACGTCGTCACTCAGCAGGAATTTTTTAAAAAGGTATGGGAAGATGAAGGCATGCTGGTGCCTGCCAACACCCTTTACCAAAATATTTCTATTGTCCGTCGAGGCTTACGCGCCGTTGGCGAGACTGACCGGATCCTCGTCGCCACAGTCCCGCGCAAAGGTTTCCAAATCGACAAAAGCGTTAAAATTACTCGCGTTGCTGCGGTTCAGGAGGCTGAAGTGGCCCCTGATTCTCTGCAGGGTGAAGATGAACTGGATGTGGAGTACCGCACTGAGGCGGATCCCGCGCTTACGCCAGAAGAAATCGCCCCTCCTGCCCGTGCGATGACGGTAAGTAAGAGCAGCAGATTGCCGCTCTTCGTTGGCATTCTCGCCATGGTAGCGGCATTTTTTATTGGCGCTATCGGCATGAACTATTTCTGGCACTTTAGCGATACGAAGCCATTCTTCGCTGATTACACCTTCGTCGAGCAGGACAAAGGCTGTCGCTTCTACACCAAAGATGACAGCCACGATAACAAAAACAGCTTTGCACACTTTAAGGCGCTGATTCTGGGTTCTGGACTCGATTGCGAAAAGTACCCCTGGGTGTACTTCCCGCTATCACAAACGTCGCCAGGCTTAGCGGTTCTTGTCTGCCGCCAGAACTACCTGAAATCAGCCATTCCAGGTTGTATTACACTCTCTTTTCGTGGAGTAGGAAGTGAGTAAAAGAACAGTCATAACGATGAGTGCCATATTTTTACTCGCGGGTGTGCTCATCAGCGCGTTATACAATTTTTTAATGTCAAAACATTACGATAAACAGGAATGTTCGATGTCGCTGGTGGTGTTTCATAAAAACGCCCGCGCAAATATCACGCTGAACTACATGTATTCGCTGAAAAACCAGAACGGCATCGTGGCCGTCAGCGGAACCTATATTGAAGATAACAAACTGAAAGGGCGCATCAGACGAGATGTGGCCTATAACTGGACAGAAAATCAGGATTCGTATCACTTACACTCAAGCAGAATCAACAAGTTCGAAATTATCGAAACGTTGCCGGATGATCTGTTAGCCGATATTCTGCCTGATTTTTACGTCTACCCCGATAAAGATGTGAGTTACTCCATTCTCAATCAGGGCGTTCACGGGTTCCTGTTCACCATCGGGAAACGTCCCCTGCTCTATTGCGCCCGATAAACGGGAGAAAACCGTCAGCTCTGTGCTCAACAGGG
The DNA here is from genome assembly GCF_013890155.1 of Citrobacter sp. RHB20-C16. Taxonomy (NCBI): domain Bacteria; kingdom Pseudomonadati; phylum Pseudomonadota; class Gammaproteobacteria; order Enterobacterales; family Enterobacteriaceae; genus Citrobacter; species Citrobacter sp. RHB20-C16. Next base: position 3,907,979 of record NZ_CP057630.1, read on the forward strand.
CTGACGCGTTTTAAAGAAACATACTCTCTTCGAGTAAATTCTCTTTGATCAGCAGTAGATCGTGAACCCGGTGCCCACCTAATTTCTTACACGCAAGGTTGCGATAGGTGTATACCCGTTTCGGCGGTAGCGCCAATGATTCGGCAATCAGGTTAATATCTTTACCCAACAGCGATTCACAAATAATCCTTTTTTCAACACGATTGAGAACATGATTCCTGATAGCCTGGCGTTTTTCCATACCGACCAGACGCGTAATGATCATCATCAGCGATAGCAGAGACTGCTGTGCGCTGACAATCACATCGGCATCCAGGACCAATGCACTCCGCTCTGAGTCCAGTATAACCAGCAACTTACATTTTTTGTTGAGTCTGGAGATTTCTTTAGCACAACATTTGTTGAACAAATTAAGATGCAAAATCACGGTATCGTCGAATGTGAGTCTTTCAACAGGTAAATGAGGCATGGTTTCTTTCACGATTTCCAGGTTGGCCTCTTTTGCCAATAAGACAATACCCTCCTGCAAATAGTTATCATTACTTATAATATATATCGCCATCGCTTTATTTCCGTATTAATAATTTAACTCACAGGTCGTTTCCGTTCTTCTATATCCAGCTTTAGCGAGACATGTAAAAAATTATATTGATAAGCTTACGAATAATACAATTAAATAGTCTTAACTGGTGTGACATTTATAACTTATTGATAATGTGCATTTTAATTAAATTTCTTAAACATTCTTAAGTAGACAATTATTCGTTTGTCTCTGTATTCTGTCTCTTTCTCTATGTTATGTTGTGCCATTAGCGAACGGGCGGATGGGATGGAAAAAAATGACCAGGCGTATCGATTACCTGATTGAAAAATATCATTTCACTGAAATCAACGAGTCGCCGCGCATTGCCAGCCAATGGAAAGAGGTTCTGGCGGAGTGCCAACAAGAGAATGCCGGTGTTGAAGAACGACTGCGTATTGCGCTGCTTAATGTCGATTACGTAACCAGCTTTGAACTGCCCTTCCGTTTGCTCCTCACCCGTACTCCGCAACTGATCGACAAGCTGCGGAAAGAATTTGCCCTCACCCAGAAAAATGTGCTGATTAATGATAAACGCCGTGGCCAGGTTTACAGCATCAATGCCGATCTCAGTCGCGTCCCCGATGCCTTTCGCTATCGTCTGTCGTCGCGTATCCGCCGTATGGATGAGGAAACCATTACCACGGCGCCCTATCAGCAGGTTGCCAGTCAGACAAAGCATCCCGAGGAACGGCTTCGCCTGGCACTGGAGAGTGGTTTGCAGGTTAACGCCCTGGATGGGCTGTTCTGGCTGGGGATCCAGCGTATTGCCGCCGATATTCAGCGACTCCGCGCGTCAGGCATGCCGATTCTGGCGTCAGATGTCGAGGTGTTCGATTCACTGACCGGCACGCGCCGAACCGTGACGGCATACCATCTTTAACCGGTTGTCAGTTCCTGAAAGCGGGATAAAAAAAGCGCGCGCGCCTCTCGTGGCATCAGTGGGGTGACGGTCAACCGCGTCGTGGGCGAGACCCCTGCCAGCATCGGCCAGTCATTACCGGGATCCAGATTGAGATCGCGCCGCTCGGTTGCCAGCATCATCAGGTCCACCTGTTTAATCACCTTGCTCGGGGTGAGAGGAAGATCGAAACGCTGACGAATAGCGTTATCCAGCCGCGCTTCAATCTCTTTGTACGCGGGAAGCAAGCGCTTTAACGGTGAGGGAAGATCCAGACAATAGGCCTCAGCGGCATCGTGCAGCAGCGCTTCAAGCGCGAACTCAGGTGGCGTTAACTGGCTGCACAGAACCCCGTGTTGGGCGACACTGTAAAATTCAGGCACATGTCCGGCAAAGCGACAGAGGTGCGAAAGGGCGACCGCAATATCTTCAATCACAATATGCTCCGGTCGAATATCACCGTAATCGATGTGTTGCCCGGTAATGGTGGCGATAAATTTCATCCGTTCTCCTGCTTCCTTGCCGTTCTTGCCCACGTCGGGCGCCTGGGTAGCCATAAAGAAACTACGTTTTTATATTCACTACGTAAATATTTTTCACCCCTTACCGCACGCTTTTATGGCTTCTTAGTTATATTCCAGCACAAAGGTGGCAGTGCCATTTGCCCGTCCCGCGGTGACCGTCGATCCTGTCTGCACCATCTGTGCCATAAAATTGACCGGCACTGCCGTTGCGGCGCTGGAAGCGGGAACTTTCTGTACCACTGGCAGATTTGCGGGCTCATTCAGCGTCACCGATGTTCCCTTTACCGGCCCGTTACCGCCATTATCGCCATAGCGGATCCGGATCCCGACGCCGTCCGCACCACCGGGAAAGTGCGTAATATCCAGCGTATCCGTCGCCCCGGTCGTCGCCGGGGTCGCGAAGAAACCAATACGGATATCCGTGGGCGTAGCGCAATACACAGGGATGCTAAACGGCACCGCCGAACCGCCAGAGGTACCCGGGCCTTTGAAATCGCTCCGGTTCGCTTTGCCCAGATCGACAAAAATACTGGCGCGGGTGACGCTACAGCTACCGCGACTGCCGATGTCCACGTTCATCGCCGCAAGATCGAGAATCACCGGCCTGCTGACCTGATCGCCATTTCCCCCCGCATTCGGGTACGTCATCGACAGGTTCCCGACATTTGCCAGCGTGTTGGCGAAAGCATGATTATTACTTACCAGTTGAATATCAGCGGTTTTATAGAAGGTCACCCACGCTTTCACCTCCACTTCCCGTTGCGTCAGCATTGACGGGCTCTCTGTGCTGTCGCAAACCGTAACCGACCGACTGCCCACTGACTCCAGGAAATGGATCGGCCCCCCGTCGCACTGGAAACTGAGTGAGTAGCCGATCCCGGGCAAGGCCGAATTGAACACCGCATGTCCGTCAATTATCTGCCCACCCTGGGTATTCATCTGCTGATAGACGATTTTTTTCCACGACGATGTCGTCCCTTGCCGATCGCAGGTAAAGCGAATCCCCCCACCGTTCACCGGCATAATACTGCTCATCTGAGTATTGACCCGCAGCGTCGGCAGATATTTGATGTTTTGAAAGTTCAGGGTCATTTGTCCGGTATTACCCTGACAGGTTTCGGCCTGAACGTACTGGCTAAACAGGCTCGCTACCAGCAGCATTAACCCGCAAATAAGACGAAAAACCCCTGACATCGTCAGTTCCTCATGATTCATAAACATTGTCCCGCCACCTCTTTCACCGGGTTCCGGTCCTGTGCATCCGCTATCCGGAAATGCAGTACGCACTGGCGGCTCACGCCCGCGTCGTCCCATTTCACCGCAAGAGTGCCTGCCGTCGGCACCCCGCTCAGGTAGACCTGCCCGCGTTCGGCCACCATCGCGCTGGCGGTACCGCCATCACCGACCAGCCGGGCGCTGGCACCAAAAGGCACCACATCCTGATTGCGGCGAAGCGTGAACAGTACGCGGTTGCCGATATGCGTCTGGTAATGTGCTTCCACCACTGCGCCGCCGCCAGGGATCACCGTCGCCCCCTGCAACTCGACATCCGCATCATCCGGTAACGTTTGGGCATCCAGCGCGATCACGTTTTTGTGATAGGGCGTAAGCGTGGGCACCACGGCATAACCACGCCAGTCGGTATGAACATTGTTTGCGTTCTGAATCGCGACGTTCGCCGCGCCCGGCGCGCGAACAATGGCGAAGCTGTCACCGACGTTCTGTCCGAGCGTGATGCCGTGCGGATGTACCACCAGAGCGCCAGACGCCCCCCAGGTCATCTGGCTACTGTCGCGATCGCGGCGATACCCCAGTTGCGTCGTCCCATATCCACCGTGATAGTCCAGCGATGCGCTGCTGTTGCTACCCTGCCCCTGATTTGCAATCCCCTGCTGTACCGAATAGTAGAGGTTTTGGTTCTGCGGCAGCGCACCGTATATCCCCACCTGTTGCGAGGTGTAGCCGTGATTATCGGAAGAGGTGTTGTAGCTTACGGTGCTGTCTGACCACGCGCCGCCCAGCGGCAGCGTGACGTTCAATGACCATGAGCGATCCGGCGCGCTGTGTCCTGTCGTTTTGGTGTAGAAATAGCCGACGCTCCAGGCAACACGCTTCCAGGTACTGTAAAATCCGGCGTGCAGGGTTTGATCGCGATCCGCGTTATGCCAGTAGTCCTGCGAATACGCTGACAGCGAAAGCGTACCCACCCCTCCCAGCGCCTGATTAACGGAAATCTCTTCGCGACTGCGTTTGCTCCATGTCTGACCGTAGCGGCTTTCCAGCATCGCGGCTTCGCTAAAATCGTAATATCCGCTGGAAGAGTAACGATAGCTGGCCAGACTGAACGAGGTCCCCGTTTGCGCAACGCTTTTCTGGTACTGCGCGCGCAGCGAATGACCGGTATAACGCTTACCTGAAGGCGTCGTGGTCGCCGCCCAGGTCGTATCCAACCCCAGCGCGCCCAGCAGGCCAAAACCACGCCCCAGCCCTGCCGCGACGGCATGATAATCTTCAGCCAGCTGCGAACCGCCATAGAAGGTGAACTCAGCGGGCAGACCATAAAAAAGCGTTCCCTGCATAAACGTCGGCGAACGACTGCGTTGCGAGGTCGAGTGGTAGCGCCCGGCGCTTAGGCTGAATCTGGCGCGTCCTTCACGCAGCATAAATGGAACCGCAGCAAACGGCTGTGTCCAGCGCCGCTCAGAACCATCGCTCTCTTTAACAGTGACCTCCAGGTCGCCGCTCTGGGCGGTGGGATAGAGATCCTGAATGGCAAATGCCCCCGGCGACACGTAGGTTTCATAAATCACATAGCCGTGCTGCGCGATGGTTACTTTCGCATTACTGTGCGCCACGCCGCGCACAATCGGAGCAAAGCCGTTCATGCTGTCCGGTTGCATTTCGTCATCAGACATCAGCTGCACACCGCGAAATTGCACGCTGTCAAAGACGTCGCCACGGGTGTAAGTATCCCCCATCCGCAGCTGACTTTTCAGTGAGACAATATCGCGCTGCAGGTAAGTACTTTGCGAGTCCCAGCGTCGGGTTTTATCGTACTGCATCGACGAGATGTTACGCAGGCGCCATGCGCCGAGGTTAACGCCACTGCGCAGGTTCAGATAACTGGAACGCCCGTCATCCGTTGACTGCCGGGTCTGCGAGCCGGAAAAAGTGTAATCGACGAAGGCGGCCGGAATGCCGTCATCCCAACGCGCGGGATCGACATAACCGTGGCTTTGCACGTTCATCGCCGCCTGTGGAATGCTCAGGTTCAGACGCTGAGTGGAGAAATCAAACTGGCTGCGGGCATCGTGAATGTAGCGTTCGATATCGGTGAAAGTGCCTCCATCAGGCAACTGACTGAAGGCGGTAAACGCGCTAACGTTAACCCCGTATTCCGCCAGTTGCGAAGGGGTGAGCACCGGTTTCAGTTGCCCATTCTCCTCGACAAACGTCACATTCTGCTGTGCGACCTCCTGTTCGTTGAGCCAGACACTGACCGGGTACGTTCCGGGCTGCTGTCCGCCCGCTTTGGCAAAATAGCGCAGGTCCGCCAGTTTCTGTTGCGGATCGCGTAATTCCAGCGCGGCAGGATCAAAATAGTCATCCGCCCACGCCTGACGCTGATCGCAAAACAGCAGTAAAACGCCAGGGATGATCGTCAGCAGCAGCGTCGCGCTGTCCGCCGATAACAGGACGGTTCTCTTTTTCACGGGAAGGTTGCCTGACATCACTGTTGCGCGGAGTCGGTCACGCCGCCAAAATCATTGATTGCCCGCCATGTCACCGGGCCGCTGCCGTTGATCGTCCAGCGACGCGTGCTCAGCGGGGCGATCATCCCCGGCTCGGCAAGCGCTTTGCCGCCCACGGTCAGGGAGAACAAGGAGATGTGATACGGCGTCGGGTTGTTCGCCACCAGTTGGTTTCCCTGCACGGTAAAGGTCAACTGCGTCCAGGCGTCTTTTGCCTCGCCTTTCAGCCCCTGCGGGCGATAAAAAAGTTTGAAGCGAGACTTCACGTTAATCTGCAGTTTATTGGCGTCCTCTTTTTGCGTCGGGGCGATACTTTTAATGTTCAGCCAGAACATGGACTCCCGATCGGCAGGCAATGCGCCCCCCGTAAACGTAATACGCAGGACGTTTTGCTGTTCCGGCTCAAGACGAAACAGCGGCGGCGTGACCACGAACGGCACTGCCCGCTTATCCTCTGCGTTCGCGTTTTCCACCCATGATTGCACCAGATACGGCGTCTGCGTGTCGGCATTCGTCACCGTCATGGTGGCTTCGCGCTTCCCTTCCTGATAAACAACACGGGTTCCACCCATGACAATGCCTGCCTGCGCAGTAGCGCTCAGCAGAATTAACGATGCCGTCATTGCGGCGATAAACTGTTTCATGAAGTGTGACCATCAGGAAAAGAAGAAAAAAGCGTTGAGCAGACCGGAAGCCTGCTCAGAGTGTCGATCAGTTGTATACCATCAGGAAGTCAGCAGTGCCGTTAGCGCTGCCCGCTGTCACATTCGTGGTCGTGGAAACATAATCGGCCATAAATTTCAGGTCGGCTTTATTTGATACCACATTCGCAGCGGCAGACACTGAGCCCAGCGTAATTGGCGTAGGCGCGCTACCGGCGTTATATAATTTGATACCGACACCTGTTGCGATGGAGTTGGAATTCAATGCCAGCAGTGCGGGATTATTCGCATCTGTCACCCCCGTAAATAACACGGCCACCGTTTTCACCGACGCCGGACAATTATCTACGCTGATGGTAAAAGGCGTTTTCGTGGTTTCCACCCCTGTACCGGTAAAAAAGGTTTTTGCCCATCGACCTAAATCCACGGTGGGATGTTTTGACCCCGTAGTGACATTACAGGAACTGTCGACAATCTCACCGGAAAATTCCACTGTACCACCGGTCCCCTGCACCCCAGAAACCGCTGACAGCGCGACACCAGACGCCATTGCGCTGACCAGAAACGCGGCTATACGAATTTGACTCTTCATTATTTCGCTCATTTAAACGTATTATTAATGTTTACTTTCGCCAATACAAAAATTGTTCTGGCGTTTCTCCCTTCGCATGCTCCTGCTGATAATATTCACAATCCCGTCGTGATAATACGAGGCTTTACTTGCTGTGGTAATGCGGCAAAGACAAAACATGGCCTTTTAATAAAAACTTGCATCGTTGCCATGTTAGCCGTGATTAAAATAATATTTTTCTATGTTACCAATTGCAATACCACTGAATTTTCTGCAACACCGTAAGATAAAAGTCTACATTAATATTCGCGACCATTTTTTTATTAACTGTATCAACATCCCCTGGGGCAACGGTTAAAATAAACATAATGGCAACATATAGAGAGAAAAGAGATCATTTTCTGGGCTTTTTTTTTGCCCGACGGGCATCTGGCCTAAGTGAAATTAAGAATATTCCTGGGGGGGGGGAAGGTGCCCTTTTAACCATCGATATGAATCCGGCGTAAAAATGCCCCCGGAAGGCCATAGCCTGGGCGGGGGCATGTTAGTGACAGGTGTCATCCTCTGCTCTTCAGGAGCACAATGAGTCGTCTTATTTCTGGGTCACGGTCCACTTGGAGGTCGGCGGCGTATATGTCGAAAAATATTCAACAATTTCCGGCAACGAATCGGAGAAAAACAGCATATCCACGTAGCTCTGCTTCATAAAACCTTCATCGGCCATTTTCTGTACCATGACCTGCAGCGGTTGATAAAAATTGTTCATGTTATAAAACGCACAGGGCTTGTGGTGGATGCCTAATTGTCCCCACGTCCACTGCTCAAAAATCTCTTCCAACGTGCCTGCCCCGCCGGGTAAGGCGATGAAAGCAGAAGACAATGCCGCCATGCGATCTTTACGCTGGTGCATGTTCTCAACGACCTGCAAATCAGTCAGCCCGGTATGCGCAATTTCACGTTCAACCAAAGACACGGGCATCACCCCCGTCACGTGCCCGCCGTGTTGCAGGGCGGAATCCGCCACGGCCCCCATCAATCCGACCCGGCCACCGCCATAAACAATGCCCAGCCCGGCCTGAGCCAGATAGGTTCCGGCTTCGCGCGCGGCCTGCATATAAACCGAAGAATGGCCTTCAGATGAACCGCAAAAAATACCGATAGACTTCATATAATTTCCTTTGGGAATTACTTAATCCGTAAATCTTCATTCACTCAATGTCGAAACAGCATAATGCAAAGGGGCTCAATACACTATGTGAGATCGGCCAGATGAAAGTACTGACCAGGTGATTTCCAGTAATTACCAGAACGATACGCATAAACGCCTTAGATGAATAAGAGTAGTTTCAGGCGTTATTATTCCCTCGCTCGCATTTTATTTGTCGCAAAACATTTCATCACTTAAAGACAGGCTAATTTCAGCCACACGCCCTCATCCGCCAAATATACCCGTACTAATGCAATTTCTGCGGGTTAACGGGAATCAATCTGCTCACGGCTAAATACCAGCCCCCGCCTCTAAAGCGGTTATATGACTTATTATTGCTATTCTCACCGTGTTTTTTGCAGTATTGTTTACTCATTGTTGTAGTTCTACAGTGAATGCTAGCGAGGTTGCCATGTCGTTTTTCGTCCTTAGCAAAGCCTTTTGCTCATCATTCGGGGTATTCCGGAATGGGCTCGATCGTAGAACAGCAATAACGTTTATTGATTCAGTAAGATAAGCAAAAACACAAGACCAGAGGAGGCACCCAGTCGATAATGTCACGACGTTATGACGAAACAACATACAGCCATTTTCATTATCCGCTCACGTCCTTCTGTAGCGAAGCAACGTTGCATACGATTAGCGCCTACCGTGCAGTACAAATAAATCATGAGTTAAAACCGGATAAGACCATTGGATTAATGGAAATCAGCAGAACGCTTGCGCACCTGCAATCAAAAGGGAACCTAATGAAAAATAACGCCGATAATAAGAAGAGGAATTTCCTGACTCAAAATGAAATAGAGTCACTTCTCAAAGCAGCAAACACGGGACCACACGCTGCCCGCAATTACTGTCTGACCTTATTGTGTTTTATTCATGGATTTCGTGCCAGTGAAATCTGTCGCCTGCAAATATCAGATATTGATATTAAATCTCGATGTATTTACATTCACCGCCTGAAAAAAGGGTTTTCGACAACACATCCATTATTAAGAGAAGAAATTCAGGCGTTAAAAAACTGGCTGACTATACGAACTGACTATCCTCATGCCAACAGTGAGTGGTTATTTTTATCAAGAAAAGGAAACCCTCTTTCTCGCCAACAGTTTTATCAAATCATTTCAGCCTCGGGCGATCACGCTGGGCTCCCGCTTGAAATTCATCCGCATATGCTTCGTCACTCATGCGGTTTTGCATTAGCCAATATGGGGATCGACACCCGTCTCATCCAGGATTACCTGGGACACCGTAACATTCGCCATACCGTCTGGTACACCGCCAGTAACGCTGGTCGATTTTACGGTATCTGGGATGACGCTAAACTCAAACAGCATAATGCTATTTCACTGTGACAGATACAACACCATGGATGGTGTTAAAACCACGATAAACAAAGCATTAATAATATTTAACCATATATTTATTATGCTTATTGTTCACTTCCATCCTTATTTGCAGCAGAATTAAACAGTTTTATTATATCCATGTAATGAATCAGGATACTTTTTTCAACATGACCTTTTCGTCAAACAAACCTTCGCCACCTTCTCACCCTCTGTAACTATTTTTCGTTTAAATTTATACACCTGACTTTGTCTACAACAGCCGCTATTGTCGCACCTGATAAAATCAATAAAAATAAGACTTATCACGTGGTAATAATAGCTACGTATGTAAAAGTGATGTAATCACCAACGGTGATTAATCCCTCAAATATAATATGCCTTTAACATCGTGGATTATTTTTTAATCGCATGATGTTTTCTACAGGTGTTCATTAACAGAAACATATTTCAGGAGTAATGCATTGTGAATCGACGTCGTTATCTTACTGGCAAAGAAGTACAAGCCATGATGCAGGCTGCCCGACATGGCGCAACCGGAGAGCGAGATTATTGTCTTATTTTGCTGGCGTTCCGTCACGGCATGCGCATCAGTGAACTCCTCGATTTGCATTATCGCGACCTCGATCTCAACGAGGGACGAATCAATGTCCGTCGACTGAAAAACGGGTTTTCCACCATTCATCCACTGCGTTTTGATGAGCGTGAGGCCGTTGAACGCTGGAGTCAGGAACGCGCAGGCTGGAGAGGCGCAGGCCGCACTGACGCCGTGTTTATCTCCCGCCGGGGGACACCGCTTTCTCGCCAGCAGGCATATCGCATTATTCGGGCTGCGGGGGTTGATGCTGGAACCGTTACCCATACTCACCCCCATATGCTCCGTCACGCCTGCGGTTATGAACTTGCCGAACGGGGGGCCGATACGCGACTGATTCAGGATTATCTTGGCCATCGAAATATTCGCCATACCGTCCGTTATACCGCCAGCAACGCCGCACGTTTCGCCGGATTATGGGAGAGAAGCAGCCTGTTAGAGGTCATTTCGCAGGAGAAAAAGAAATAAGCTAACGGATTGATATAAAAAGGAAAGTCTTTACCTGAACAGGTCAATTGGGGCCAAACTGTTTATATCATAAAAAGAATTAGTAAAGCTTTGCAACTAACAAGTTAGGAATTATCGATAAACACTCTTTATCTCATTGATTAGAATAGTATTACCTCCAACATTTTTTCACATTTACCACCGCCGTTTACGCGCTTTCACCATTTCTCCACCTGACTCCTGCACCATTTCAGTCATCTACATAAAACTATTTTTCAGTTTTTTATGTCAAAAAATTGCAACCATAAGAAACAAAAAACCAATAAGAAAGAAATAATATGCCATTTAAAGCCGTTTATACCAACGAGTCAAAATGGCCCCAATTGACTCATTCATTGGGTAAAAACTGTGCAGAACCGGCAGTCGCCCCATTCGGCTGAAATATGGAATGCCTGGAAGGCACAACGACTGGCCATTTCGGTTCGTGATATCGACATTGTTTAAAGGAAAACAGCATGAAAATTAAAACACTGGCTATCGTTGCTATGTCAGCCCTGTCCCTGACCTCCGCGGCGGCTCTGGCCGATACCACCACGGTAAACGGCGGTACAGTGCATTTTAAAGGAGAAGTCGTTAACGCAGCCTGCGCCGTCGACGCCGGTTCAGTCGAACAAACCGTTCAGCTTGGTCAGGTTCGTTCGGCAAAACTGGCTACTGCGGGCAGCACCAGTTCTGCGGTCGGTTTCAACATTCAGCTTGATGATTGTGATACCAGCGTGTCAACCAAAGCCTCTGTCGCGTTTTCTGGCACGGCCGTTGATACCACCAACAACACCGTACTGGCACTGCAGGGCTCTGCTGCCGGTAGCGCCACTAACGTTGGCGTCCAGATCCTCGACAACAAAGGCACCCCACTGGCGCTGGACGGCGCAACCTTTAGCGCAGCAACAACCCTGAACGATGGCACGAATATCATCCCGTTCCAGGCACGTTACTACGCCACGGGCGCCGCAACTGCCGGTACCGCTAACGCAGACGCCACCTTCAAAGTTCAATACGAGTAATTCATCACGCAAGGATGCACCTGGGGCCAGGAAGGCCTGTTATCCGCAATGGGACTGAGGTGATAACGATGCAAAGGATGAAATCAGGTCTGCTGATGCTTTTACTTCCCGCCTGCGCGCTGGCCGGCAACAAGTGGAACGTGACGTTACCTGGCGGAAACATGCGTTTCCAGGGGGTCATTATTGCCGAATCTTGCCGCGTTGAAGCTGGCGATCGCCAGATGACCGTGCAAATGGGGCAGATCAGCAGCAATCGATTTCATGCGCCAGGGGAGGATATCAACCCTGTTTCTTTCGATATTCACCTTCAGGAGTGCAGTACCGCCGTAAGTCAACGCGTCGGCGTGGCATTTCATGGCGTCGCGGATGGTAAAAACCCTGACGTTCTCTCCGTAGGAGAAGGTCCGGGGATCGCCAGCGGTATTGGGATAGCGTTATTTGATAAAGAGGGTAGCCAACTCCCACTTAACGGCCCACCGACGAGCTGGGCACGGCTTTACTCCGGGCCAACCACACTGCATTTCGTTGCGAAATACCGTTCTACCGGACGTCAGGTCACCGGTGGGGTCGCGAATGCACAAGCCTGGTTCTCTTTGACCTACCAGTAACAACCCCGCAGAGATAGCAAATACAGGAAACGACGGTGAATACAGCAAGGATAAACATGAAAAAAACACGCACCATGATGCGCAACCTGCTGGGCGGGATGCTGATGATAGCCGTCATGGGATTATTCACACCGGCTGAAGCTGGCGTTGCGCTGGGGGCAACGCGGGTGATTTATCCGGCGGGTCAAAAACAGGTGCAACTGGCGGTCACCAATAATGATGACAGCAGCACGTATCTGATCCAGTCCTGGGTAGAAAACGCCGAGGGCGTCAAAGACGGACGTTTTGTGGTCACACCACCGCTGTTTGCCATGCAGGGAAAAAAGGAGAACACCTTACGCATCCTTGATGCAACCAACAATCAGTTACCACAGGACCGCGAGAGTCTGTTCTGGATGAACGTCAAAGCCATTCCGTCGATGGACAAATCCAGGCTCAGCGATAACACCCTGCAACTGGCCATTATCAGCCGTATCAAGCTGTATTACCGTCCAGCCGGTCTCGCGCTGCCGCCAGATCAGGCCGCAGAAAAACTCACTTTCCGCCGCAGCGCAGGCACGCTCACATTGATCAACCCAACGCCGTACTACCTGACGGTGACCGAACTCAATGCCGGCACCCGGGTACTGGAAAATGCCCTTGTGCCTCCCCTGGGCGAAGCCCGCGTGAAGTTGCCAGCCGATGCGGGCAGCGAGATTACTTATAAAACCATTAATGACTATGGCGCACTCACGCCGCGCATGAAAGGCGCACTGCGATAACGAACAGGGAATCCGCGTGATCCCTGAATAAAAAAAGAACTGACAGCCGGGCGATTTTGAACCGGAGGGACTATGTCATATCTGAAACCTGGACTCGTCCACAGGCGGCGTTATGCACCACTTTTGTCAGGCGCAATGGCGCAGATCCCCTTTGCCTTTTTGCTTGCCTCACACACATTTTCCGCGCAGGCAGAACTCTATTTTAACCCGCGCTTTCTGGCGGACGATCCGGCTGCCGTCGCGGATCTTTCCGGTTTTGAAAAGGGACATGAGCTCCCCCCCGGCACGTATCGCGTCGATATTTATCTGAACGAGGGGTTTATGACCACCCGCGACGTCACTTTTCATGCCAGCGACAACCACCGCGAACTGACCCCGTGCCTGACGCGTGAACAGCTCGCCGCAATGGGGCTGAACACCGCTGCCGTCAGTGGAATGAACGTGTTGGCAGCGGATGCCTGTGTCCCGTTAACGGAAATGATCCCTGACGCTACCACCCGTTTAGATGTGGGTCAGCAGCGGTTGCATTTGACGATTCCTCAGGCCTTTATGGGAAATCAGGCTCGCGGTTATATCCCGCCGGAACGCTGGGATCATGGGATTACCGCCGGGTTACTGAATTACAACTTCACCGGCAACAATGTCCAGAACGACGTCGGTGGCAGCAGCAACTACGCCTACTTAAACCTGCAAAGTGGCCTTAATCTGGGCGCGTGGCGTCTGCGCGACAATACCACCTGGAGCTACAGCAGCGGCGGGAGTGCCTCGAGCAATGAAAACAAATGGCAGCACGTTAATACCTGGCTGGAAAGAGACATCACGCCGTTGCGCTCACGCCTGACACTCGGCGACAGCTATACCAACGGCGATGTCTTTGACGGCATTAACTTCCGCGGCGCGCAACTCGCATCTGATGACAATATGCTGCCGGACAGCCAGAAAGGCTTTGCCCCGGTGATCCATGGGATTGCGCGCGGGACGGCACAGGTCTCCATCAAACAGAATGGCTATGAGATCTATCACAGCACGGTACCGCCTGGCCCCTTCAGCATTAGCGACCTGTATGCCGCGGGTAACGGCGGCGATCTGCAGGTTACCATCAAGGAAGCCGACGGGAGCAGCCAGAACTTCACCGTTCCTTACTCCTCAGTCCCGGTATTGCAACGTGAAGGCCATACCCGCTATGCCGTCACCGCCGGAGAGTACCGTAGCGGTAACGATCAGCAGGAAGAACCGACCTTTTTTCAGAGCACCATACTCCACGGCCTCCCGGCTGGCTGGACCTTGTACGGCGGTACACAACTGGCAGACCGCTACCGCGCCTTCAATCTGGGGGTGGGGAAAAACATGGGGGTGCTGGGGGCGCTGTCGGTGGACATCACTCAGGCCAATGCCACTCTGCCCGATGACAGCAAACATCAGGGACAATCGGTGCGTTTCCTCTATAACAAATCACTCAGCGACGTTGGCACGAATATCCAACTGGTGGGCTATCGCTACTCCACACGCGGATATTTTAGCTTTGCCGATACCACTTACCGTCGGATGAGCGGCCATGACGTCGAAACGCAGGATGGCGTGATACAGGTTCAGCCGAAATTCACGGACTACTACAACCTCGCCTATAACAAGCGCGGCAAAGTGCAGGTGAGCCTGACCCAGCAGTTAGGCCGCACCGCCACGCTCTATCTGAGCGGAAGCCACCAGACTTACTGGGGCACCGACAGCGCTGATGAACAATTGCAGGCCGGTCTGAATACCGCCATCGGCGATATCAACTGGACGCTGAGCTACAGCCTGACCAAAAACGCCTGGCAGGATGGTCGCGACCAGATGCTGGCTATTAACGTCAATATTCCTTTCAGCCACTGGCTGCGCTCGGACAGTCAGTCCGTCTGGCGACACGCCAGCGCCAGCTACAGCATGTCGAATGACCTCAACGGTCGAATGACCAACCTGGCGGGGCTGTATGGCACCGTGCTGGAAGACAATAACCTCAGCTACAGCGTGCAAACCGGCTATGCGGGCGGTGGTGAAGGTAACAGCAGCAGCACTGGCTATGCCACGCTGAACTATCGCGGCGGTTCTGGCAATGCCAACGTCGGTTACAGCCGTAGCGACGGACTCAAACAGTTCTATTACGGGATGAGCGGCGGCGTGCTGGCACATGCTAATGGCGTCACGCTGAGTCAACCACTCAATGACACGGTTGTGCTGATTAAGGCTCCCGGCGCTGAGGGCGCGAAAGTGGAAAACCAGACCGGAGTACGCACTGACTGGCGTGGCTATGCGGTGCTGCCTTACGCCACCGAGTACCGGGAAAACCGGGTGGCGCTGGATACCAATACGCTCGCCGATAACGTTGATCTGGATGAGGCAGTGGTCAACGTCGTCCCCACGCACGGCGCGATCGTCCGGGCGGAATTTAACGCCCACGTCGGGATGAAACTGCTGATGACGCTCATCCATAACGGCAAGCCGGTGCCATTCGGCGCAATGGTAACCGCCGACAGCAGCCAAAGCAGCAGCATCGTCGCCGATAACGGTCAGGTTTATCTGAGCGGTATGCCGCTGGCAGGCAAGGTTCGGGTGAAATGGGGTGACGGCGCAAACGCCAGCTGTGTGGCGGAGTACCGCTTATCCGCAGAAAACCAACAACAGTTGCTCAGCCAGCTCACGGCGCAATGCCGCTAAGGACAAGATGATGAACAAACGTCTTTATCTGCTGGGTGCCATCTTCTCGCTGGTCAGCGCCAGTGCGTTCGCCGCCGACAGCACAATCACGATCAGCGGATATGTCAGGGATAACGCCTGCGCCGTGGCGGGCGAATCGAAAGATTTTACCGTCGATTTGCTGGATAACGCCGCTAAACAGTTCAGCCATATCGGCGCCACCACGCCTGTCGTCCCGTTTCGTATTGTGCTTTCTCCCTGCGGCACGTCGGTCACGGCGGTAAAAGTCGGTTTTATCGGTATTGCCGACAACGATAACACCCGCTTATTGAAACTCGACAGCGGAACATCGGCGGCGGCAGGGATGGGAATCGAGATCCTCAACGGCCAGCAAACGACACTGCCGCTGAATGCCGGGTCCGCCACCCTTCCGTGGACGACCCTGACGCCCGGTCAGACCAATACGCTTAACTTTTATGCCCGCCTGATGGCAACGCAGCTCCCCGTCACGCCGGGACACGTCAATGCAACAGCGACGTTCACTCTTGAATTTCAGTAAGCGGAGGCTTTGATGAAATGGTTTCAACCCCGGTGGCTACTGACAGTCATCCTTGCCGCTTCTGCTGTTGTGCAGGCGGCTGACGTGACCATTACCGTGAACGGGAAAGTGGTCGCCAAACCGTGCACGGTGTCGACCACCACTGCCACCGTCGAACTGGGCGATCTCTACACCTTCAGTCTGGTCAATGCCGGTTCCTCCTCCGCGTGGCACAGCGTGGCGCTTGAGCTAAGCAATTGTCCGGTGGGCACCTCGCGCGTCACCGCCAGCTTCAGCGGTACCGCCGACAGCACGGGCTACTACAAAAACCAGGGGACTGCCGGAAATATCCAGCTTGAACTCCAGGATGACAGCGGTAACAGACTGAACACCGGCGCGACAAAATCAGTGGTGGTGGATGACGCCTCGCAATCCGCCCGTTTTCCTTTGCAGGTCAGGGCGTTATCGGTCAACGGCGGCGCAACCCAGGGCACGATCCAGGCGGTGATTAACGTGACCTATACCTATGCATGACCAGGAGAGTATGTTGATGAAAAGAGTCGTAACCCTGTTGACGACACTGTTGCTGATGGGCTGGTCAATCAATGCCTGGTCCTTTGCGTGCAAAACCGCCAGCGGCGCGACCATTCCCATTGGCGGTGGTAGCGCGAACGTCTACGTTGATCTCTCGCCTGCGGTTAACGTCGGGCAAAACCTGGTGGTCGACCTCTCAACGCATATTTTTTGTCATAACGATTATCCCGAAACCATCACTGACTATGTCACCCTTCAGCAGGGGTCCGCTTACGGCGGCGTGTTATCGAGTTTTTCCGGCTCCGTAAGATACAACGGCTCCAGCTACCCGTTTCCGACCACCAGCGAAACCGCACGGATGATCTATGACTCGAGAGTCGATAAGCCGTGGCCGACCGTCCTGTATCTGACGCCAATCAGCTCTGCGGGCGGCGTCGCAATCAGTGCAGGAACGCTTATTGCTAAACTCATTCTCCGCCAGACCAACAACAAAAACAGCGATGACTTTCAGTTCGTCTGGAGCATTTATGCGAACAATAGTGTGGTCATTCCGACTGGCGGCTGCGATGTCTCCTCCCGCAACGTCACGGTTACGCTGCCGGACTATCCGGGCTCCGCCCCCGTTCCGCTGACGGTCTACTGCGCGCAGAGCCAAAATCTGACGTATTACCTCTCCGGCACCACCGCAGATTCCGCCAATTCGATCTTTACCAATACCGCGTCGTCTTCGCCCGCGAAGGGCATCGGTGTTCAGCTCACGCGCAACGGTACCATCGTCCCCGCCAACAGCACCGTGTCATTAGGCACGGTCGGCACCTCTGCCGTGAGCCTCGGCTTAACGGCCAACTACGCACGAACCAGCGGACAAGTGACGGCAGGCAATGTTCAGTCAATCATTGGGGTGACGTTTGTTTATCAGTGATGTGGGAAAGCCGGGGATGGACTACATTTTGTCCCCCTGCCCCTGTGCCGCCGAAGGTCTCGCGAGGATGATGACGCCAGACCGCCAGCGTCTGGTGCTGTTTAACTCACCGTCGCTGGATATCTCAACGCTTCCTGCACTGGCGTCAGCACGCCGGATCGTGGTGTTTCTTCCTGACGATCCCCTTTGGCTGCTCACCACGTTGCAGCAGGCGGCGCTTCTGCTGGAACAGGCCGCTGTCCCCCTGCCGATGCTTATCCTCAGCCGCTGTCCTGACCGTTGGTTGTGGCACACGCTGGAGCATCTTGTGACGCGTCGCCGTCTACTGACGGAAATCCGGGCCGTCGCCTCGGATTTACCGACACGCTGCATTGCCGCGCTATTGCGCGGGCACGGGTTGCAGGATGTCCCTCCTTTGGGCCAATGCGCAGATAACCAGACGTTGATTTATGGCAAGCCGACAATCGGCCTCAGCAAACCAGAGCTCAACGCCATTGTGGATTTGCTGCACGGATACAACATCCCTGAACGGGCGCAACAGCGAGGCATAAGCCAAAAAACCCTTTATAATCAGAGAACTTCAGGACTTAAAAAGATGGCGGAACATTTCCCGCAACTGGCGACACACTTTCCCGGCAACCCAGAAACGCGGCTGAACAGAAGCGGTAGCGATGCGTTATCCGCCTTCGAACGTGAATTCGTCCATGCCATCCGTTGCCGGCAACTCTTTCCGGTGTTTCAACCGATTGTGGATAGCCACCACCGTTTACAAGGGATGGAAATACTCTCACGCTGGCGGCGCGAGGGTACGGTCCTGCAACCCGGCGCATTTTTGCCACAAATACGTGCTGAATACGCCTGGCAGGTGCTGACCGCATTTGTTTTGCAGGAAGCGATACAGAAAATCAACCAGCATCCCGGGGAGTTTTATTTCTCACTTAATATCCCTGCCGCCCTCGCCAGCCATGAATGCCTTCCACGAATGCTGGAAGCGGCGAAACAGCAACTGGTGTCGCCACAGCAAACGGACAGACTGGTGCTGGAATTTGCTGAGACCATCGAGTTCAGTCAAAGGGGAAAAACCGCCGCGAACATCGACAAATTAAAACGGCTCGGCTTTCGGATTATGCTCGATGACTGTTTCTCACAAGGTAGCGTGATGTTTCCGGTCAGGCAGATCCAGTTTAACGAATATAAGCTGGATATGTGTATTATCAATGAGATGCAACGCGATCCACACGCGCTGGCGCTGATAAAAAGCCTGAACTATTACTGTATGCTGACCGGTAGTCGCTGCGTTGCCGAAGGGGTCGACAGTGAAGAGAAATTTACGATATTGAAAGCATTAGGTATCGATCGCTTTCAGGGATATCTCATCTCCCCGCCGGTAGGCGGGAATATGCTTGAACGGTTTGTGGACCGCTACATATCATTCTGATCAAACATGCTTTTTGACGAAATGATGGTCTCAATAAATTTTTTCTTATGGTCATACTTCAGCACATCGTCTATGTACATGATGCCGGTATCAAAAGAGGGAATGTTCTTCGCCAGATTGAGGCGACGCAGACCACGGTGACGCGCTTCGGCTTCCAGATGTATGGAAAGCGCCAGAATGCATTGCGTCTGTTTCGCCAGCGCAATAGCATTCGATACCGAACAGACTTCAAATCTGACCTTTTCTGGCGAAATAGGACAAAGCAAAGGATCGTTAAACTCTTCGTTTTCCGATTCATGCTTAAGAATGACCCACTCACAGTGATTAAGCTGCGCTTCGCTAATCTGCGGCACATACGCAAGCGGATGATCGCTCGCGCAATACAGGACAAACCGGGTCGTGAAGATGGGAAGGTAATTTATTGCCGCAATTCTGTTTTCCGCAGCGGGTATCGCCCCTAACGCAAGATCGCATTCGCCTTTCAGTAAATGCTGTTGCCCCAGTGCTGTATTACTGTTTTTGATCACCATCCGGATTTGCGGATACAGCCTCACATAGTCCTTCATCAGATGAAATAAGACGCCATGACTCCACGCGTGCCCGCACTCGATCACCAGTTGCTGTCTGTGGCTATGCTTTATCGCATCAATACTGAGTAAAGCCTGCTGGTAATTGCGATCCAGCAGGCAGGCATGCTGATACAGGCTTTCGCCATAAACCGTTAAGGAAATCTTTTTCCCCTCACGGAACAACAAAGGGATCCCAAGCTCCGACTCGAGTCGTTGCATATTTTGGGTTAGGGTCGGTTGAGAGATAAACAGACTTTCCGCCGCCGAGGTAAAGGTCTTTTTATCCACCAGCACTTTGAACTGAAAAATTAATTTGTGTAAATACATTCGCCTCACCACGGTTTCCGGGATTGATAATGCCTGCCTGATGCGTAGCGATGAAAATAGACGGGAGCCCCGGCAAAATCGGGCTCCCGGATGAGTGAGGCATGCAGACTCAGTAGGGTTTATTGAACAGTCCGTATAGTGCCGACTCATAATCACCGCTGTCATACAGCGCTTTCACCGCCTGCTTGGTGATGCTGCGCTGCCCGGAGATCGTTGCCAGATCCTGAAGGAATTTATCCCCTCCGGGGCAGGCCGCTATCTCAAGGAGCAATGCCCGGGTATCCGGATGCATATCAAGGCAGGCAAGAGAGCCTAAATACTGCTGCATCACCCGTTTGCGCATTTCATGTTCCTGTCGCACGAACTCCGCGTCAATACGCGCGTCGTCGACGGGGATCCCCAGACGCCGCCATTCATCTTCCGGAGCCTGCGCCTCACGCATTGCCTGCGACAGTTTGCGGATAAACAGCGCTTCACGTTCAGGATCGCAGAGCGGATGCTCCTGCTTCGCATCGTGAGCTAAATCGAACAGCAAATTGCCGTGCGCATAAGAACTGTAAAAACCGGCGGAACCCGGGATTTTCAGCACCGGTGTCTCACGGGTGAAGACAAAACCAGGATGCAGAGTGGCTTCCTGCAATTCAGCGAGATTAAACATCCTGCGCATGCGCATCGGCATCAGCGTGTACTCGTATAGCGGGGTATTTTCCGGCGACTGGCTCCCTCTCATATAGACATAGCGACCATCGGTGATCGACACATGCGCGCCGAAATAGCCAAAAATAGCCTCTGATTTAATCGGCATTTGTCGCGCTATGACCGGAGACAATGCCTTGCCTGTCATGTTGTGCGTTTTCTCAATGCCAAACGCCTCCAGCAACGTCACCGCCAGATCGTGCATCTGCGCCAGTTGGGTTCGCGACTCGCCAGCCCGTCGACTTCTGGGATCCCAAATAAAGAAGGGGACATGCGCAATCTCGTTATACACCGGCATAACGCTTTTCCCCGACCACTCTTTTTCACCAAACATAAAACCGTGGTCGGTATTCACAATAAGCATTGTGTCCTGCCACAGATGATGTGCGTCGAAAAAGTCCAGCACCTGGCCAAGATATTCATCGCACATCAACATCAGCGCCTGATAATGCTTTTCACCGTTCACCACTTTCTGCGGATTATTGATCCTCTCTGTCGAACTGTATTCCGGCCAGTCGTCAGGGTTATTGACCAGTTCAGGATCGACCATGCGCTTGAAGCGATCCGGCACATAAAAGGGCTCATGCGGATCAAAACTCTCTATTTGCAATAACCAGTTATCCTGCTGATAGTTTTCCGCCAGGAAAGCCAGCCCGGCCTGATAACAGCGCGCCTGCGGGAAATCTTTCTCTTCACGAATATAACTGCGGTTAATCTGATCGTGCTCGATCATATTACGGCGCAGCGGTTCGGCGTTTTTCCATGAATCCAGTTCACGGGCGCCGTCGAAGCCAATCTTCGCTTTCCAGAGATCCCCCTCCTGCCCGCGCATAAACTCATAACTGCTGTAGCGATTATGGTAGGTCGCCCCGCCATCTTCCCAGTAGTGCTGATGGTCGGTAATTAAATGGCAATAGACGCCGTGCTTTTTAATGATTTCAAAAATAGAGTCATCAAAGGGTTCCAGCGGCCCCCAACTGCGATGCAGGAAATTCAGCCGTCCGGTATGCAAATCGCGTCGGGCTGGCATGCAGGGCATTGAGCCAACATAGAAATTATCAAAACGAACGGTTTTCCCCTCCAGTCGTTTAAAATTAGGCAGAGGAAATGCGTCGGCCTGATAAGCCGGGAGCTTATTACGACGCAGGGTATCAAACATCAGCATAACAACTTTCATATTACTCTCCATCCCCGAGCAGTTTCATGCAGATCGCCTGATGATTTTTTTTGTTCAGGGTATAAAAAATCATCGAAAACAGTGACAGGAGTTGCCCGCAAACCGGCGTCAGGACCATCAAAATAAGCAATCCATGTAATGTTCCCGCCGTTTGCGCCTGCGCGCCGGGTAGATAACCAATAAGATCAAGGACGCCGCCCAGCACAAAGGCACCCAGCGCAGAACCAAATTTGTTGGAGAACGTTAATGTGGAGGAGGCAATTCCGGCGGCATTCTTTTTCGTTTTCCAACGTAATTCATCCGCGCAATCAGTGACCATCATCCAGGTAATCAGCGACCCGCCCTGACAAAACGCCATCACGCAGGCGAGAAGTATCAAAGTAAAGGTGACATTTTCAGGCGAGAAGGTGAGCCAGAGTATCAGCGAGGGAACCATGGCAATAAAACAGATGATCACAAATGCCGTTTTATTTCCATAGCGAGATACTAACCACTTAACCAGCAGATATATTGATGCGCCAAACAGCATATTCAGTAATGCTCCCGTCGCAACCAGCTTTGTATTGTGGAGAACCCACGTATAAAACTGAACGGTCACCCCGGCGGTAATCGCTAAGGACAGCGTGTTCGCCGAAGAGGCCAACGCCAGGCATCCCAGTGAACGACTACGAAAAGCCAGCGACAGCTGTTTGAAAACGGCCACCACAATATTCTGCTGTTCACCCGCCGGGTCGGTCTGTAATCCCTTTTCATCGTGCACAATACGTTGCCAGTTATCCTGTCTACGGGCGCCGTAAGCGCAAATCCAGAATCCCAGCGTGGTCACGACCCCAAATAAAATGCCGAGGTAGTGATAGCTATGAAAATCAACCACCACATTGCCCGTCGCATCCCGGGACTGGCTGAATGCAGATAAAATATAAATGCCGCCCGCGCTGACGATAAACTGGGCGATAATCCCGGTAAATTGCTTGAATAACACAATATTACTGCGTTCATTGACCTTGTCTGTAATGTAGGCCGTTAATGAGTGGTACGGGATATTCGACACAGTAGAGACAAGGGAGTAGAGCATATAAACGCAGGCGATATAAACCACCCTGCCCGTCGCGGAGAAATCCGGAGAGGCAAAAACCATCCAGGTTGTAAAACCCAGTACCGGTGCTGATGTGATTATCCAGAAGCGGTATTTACCCAGTCGCGTCCGGGTTCTGTCACCCATCGCGCCCATCACCGGATCGATAAACGCATCAATCCCCCGTGCGGCAAGCGTGATGGCGCCCACCGTGGCCGGATTCACACCATAGACATCAGAAGCATAGGTAATAAAGAAAACCAGCATCGCGTAAAAACTGAGGTTGGAGGCAAATCCGCCCCCCATCGCGTAGCAGAGTTTGTCAGAGACCATCAGACGTTCCATTTTATTGTCCTTGTATTTTGTATGGCCTCCTTATTGTTAAAAAAGAGAGACTCGGGACGACAATTGTTTGCATCCTGAACCTATAGTAAAAACCTATAATCCCCCGCGCCTGCGCATCGCGTGGGTAAATAATATTTTGTAATTATTCAGTTTTTATTCCGCAGCCGTAACCGGCATTGATTAAACGCGCCGCTGGACAATATTCATATTTGTGACCCTGGTTCAATTTCCGCCACCGACAGTACGGGTGGCGCAATGGCCTGACATTGGCCCACACTCTGTCTTTACGCTCCTCTGTTCGTGATGTCTGGCATCCGATTGTGCCGCCCGGCTCAACAAACCTTCGGGGCCAACTTGACGGTCATGCCATGAACCTCAGTCCTGGCGTTTTTATACACAATTTGACATAAGGACAGGAAATATCGACTGTTGTGGGGTAAGTCCATTTTGTCAGGTAACGAGGCAGGCTATACTCTTTCAAACACTCATCTCAGAGGCAGCAACTGGCGTGAAGGATATGTATTACAACGATGAAGGGATCAATGCGTTAATCCAGAATGAACTGAATGCGTTCATTAAGGACTACAAAAATACGATCTACGCATATGCGATTATGAACAAGAAAGATCCCTCGCAAATGCAGATTATCAATAATAATCCTGAGTGGTTTAACATCTATCTTGAAAGAAAATACCAGTTTATTGACCCTGTTATTATTAGGGCTTTAAGCAGTGTTGAAGATTTTTTCTGGGAGAACAAGGTGCTGCTGGCGAACGGTTATAACCTGACGCGCATTTTCAGTGAAAGTTCTGAACACAATATTTATCAGGGTCAGACGTTTCCCCTGCATGACTATCTGAATAATCTTGTCGTATTATCCATCATCAGCCAGAAGGATTCGGGGATAGAGATGGAAGCCTGCCGCGCGCACTTCATGCATTTTCTCATTCAGTTACATCAAAAGACCCTTAATCTTTACAGTAAAGTGCATCAGAAAAAGAACGTTTTTTTGTCACCGCGCGAACGACAAATTTTGAAGTGGGTCAGTGCGGGTAAAACCTATGCCGAAGTCTCGGTTATATTGTCAATTGCAGAGCGAACCGTGAAATTTCATATGAGCAATGCAATGAAAAAGCTGGGCGTAAACAACGCCAGGCATGCGGTAAAACTTGGAATGGAGCTCAGATTACTGGATAACTGAACTCCGTGCGGGATTACAGACGGCGAAGTTGTTGAAGTATCTCGCGGAGCCAGTGGCTGGCCTTATCTTTGCTGATGATGCTCTCAATTGCGCTTTCACTTGCCGGCATAAAAATATAGTAGATAGTTTCACCTTTCTCAGAAAGTCCTTTCTGAATCACGTCAATTTTCCAGTTCGCATGACGGAAAATGGCATACATACCGCGACTGGCAACGGCGAACATGCCCCGATACTGTTTCTTCATGCAATAGACAATCATTGCCAGAAACAGTGCCTTACTGGCGGGCATCCCACGAAGGTTTCCGCAATCACGTCTCTCTTTATCTAAAAACAGGCGGCTCACTTCACAGCAGGGAATATCCGTAGGGAGCGTAATATTATCGAAGTACTCATGGAATATTTCGCTGATCATCGTCGGTTGCGTGGCATCGATAAATCGGGCGCCGCACAGGATTTCTCCCTCATGCATCCCTAACAGGTAAGTCGTGTTTTCGTTATCAAATTGATCCTTTTCCAGGCCATCAGTACATTCTACTTTCCAGTTGAGCCGCTCACGAAATGTTCGGTTTCTCAGGCGGTAGAGTTCAGTGGCAAAACCTGACGGCAACTCATCGCGATCAAGCAAAAAAAACTCAACAAAAGAGTTCATTTATTCATTCCTGATAATAACATTCCGAAATTATTATCCCCTGTCTTTTAGGACAGCTTTTTTTCAGGTCGGGTCTTCCTTATACTTAAAAAATACCTGACTAATAGCGCTCGCGGCACATACTAGTCAGGCGGTCAAAGACCAACGTAACACCAGGGATAAATCCACCCGAGATTATCTAACATTTAGACTCCCGGGTACAGAATGCAATAAGCACTTAATCAATAAAAAACTATTAAAACACGACAAATATCAAATATTTTACCTTATTATATTGCCCCTTGTATTTTCAAGGGGTAATATTTAAGGTTGAGTTAACTATTAAGCTCAATGCTGTTCCTCGCTCGATCACATCCTTTTACATCACGCGCCATTTTCTCTTTCTGTCCCTCTACCTCCATCCTTATTTCTCTCTTGTAAGAAAATAGTCCTGTTTGCAAAGATTGCGTGAGATCAGCGGAAGTTACACTTCCGTAAGATGGTCGAATTTTATCATTCCGATGAATAATCTCGCAGAACGTGCGCAACGCGGATGCGGTAAAAAGAGAATATCGACTCCCGGCCTTCCCTTTGCGCTGCCCGGTGTTTCATGTTGCTCTTCCACACCGCGACGGCGTCTTCACTCTCCCACCAGGAAAGCGATAAAATCTTCCCTTCCGTACTCAGGCTTTTGAAACGCTCAATCGAAATGAAGCCCTCAATATTAACAAGTTCGTTCCTGAGTTCAGCGGCAAGCTGTAAATATCGCTCCTGCTGAGTCGGTACTGCATCCGCTTCAAAAATCACCGCTATCATAACAATCTCCTGGGTTAGCATTTCCGCTACTTTAGCGGTAAGTACCGGGCAATACTTCGCTGAAGACCGAATCATGCCTGGTTAGGGATCATGACGGCACATCCGCATTGAGCTTACTGTAGAACCCCTGTTCCAGTTTCGTTTCCAGTATTGACTGGACCTCAATCGCCAGGTTTTTATAGAACTCAGACAGTTCATCATCCTTACAGAGCAGGACAATTTTGCGGCGTTCTTTGCGATTGTTGATCCGGATGATCTTCAGCGAGTCAGTAAAGGCGGGAAGTGTGGTAATAAACAGCGGCGTGGTCAGCGTCCATCCGTAGCCGCAGGAAATTAATTTCAGAATGTCATCAGCATTATCCATTTCAAACTGGATAGACGGAGACAGGTTATTCCATTTCAGCCAGTTGAGCGTCTGGATGCCGGTCGGCGTATTGCGGGTATAGGCGATGTAGTCCCTGTTTTTACACAACTCTTCCAGCCGCGTTTCCGGCCAGGCTTTGGGACAAACGCACAGAAACTCCTCTTCAATCAGCGGGTACATTCTGACATTAGGCGGCATCTCGGTATGCAGCATCGTGATGGCCAGGTTAATGCTGCCCTTATTCAGCGCGGAAAGCAGCCCCGATGCTGTACCGGTAACCTGAAAAATATGTTTCACCTGCGGTTGTAGAAAGGTCAGGATATCCAGGCCGATAGATTTACCGATCGAATCCACAAAGCCGATTTTCAAATGTGAAATATGCCCGTGACTGATCGCGTTTATATGTTCCTGCAGATAAACACCGCTATCGATAATCTTTTTTCCCAGCGGGTACAGCGCCTGCCCGGCTATCGTCATCTGAATGGGTCGCTGTGAACGGTTAATCACTTCAGTCTTTAAGCCATTTTCCAGATTCGCGATCTGCTGAGAAATCGAGGATTGAGTCAGGTTGAGTTTCTTTGCCGCAGCGGTAAATGACCCCGTCTCAATGACTGCTAAAAACGCCTGTAACTGCTTAAAATCGAAGTTAATATCCTTCATTACCGCCTCTACTATTACATTTTTTAATAATGAGTATTTATCTTTTCAATGCTTTTTTTTCTTTGAGCCACTTCAAATTATCTGTACTGCCAGCCAATTAAGGTAGCGATACACCTTAATACAGGAAGAGACATAACGATGCGTGAAGAAAAGGATCTATTAGGAACGTTAATGGTGCCGGAGGAAGCCTACTACGGTATTCAAACGCAACGGGCGGTACTGAATTTTTCAGTTTCGGGGAAAACGGCCGGGGACATTCCGCATTTCCTGTGGTCAATCGCCGCGATAAAACAGGCGGCTGCTCAGGCCAACGCGCAAATTGGCGCGTTGGATCAGCAGAAAGCCGCCGTCATCGTGACGGCGTCGCAGGAGGTGATGAACGGCGATTTTGACGCCCATTTCCCGATTGATATTTTTCAGGGCGGCGGCGGCACCTCGACCAATATGAACATGAATGAAGTGGTGGCTAACCGCGCGAATGAACTGCTCACCGGCGTACGGGGATATGATGCGATTCACCCAAATACGCACGTTAATATGGGACAGTCGACCAACGACGTCATTCCTGCGGCGATGAAAATGACCAGTCGCATGAATATCAAGCATTTGCTGGTGCAACTGGAAAAACTGGAAGCCGTACTGGCGGATAAAAGCCGTGAGTTTGCCGACAAAGTGAAATTAGGCCGCACCTGCTTACAGGATGCGGTGCCAATGACGTTTGGCCAACAGTTTGGCGCCTATCGCACACAGGTCAACCGGCTTAGGGAAAAACTGGCCGAGGTCAACGAGGAGGCGCTGTATTTACCCCTGGGAGCGACGGCGATTGGTACGGGGTTGTCCACCCATGAGGGATATCTTCCGGCGGTGTATCAATGGCTGGAGACCCTCACTGGCGAGCCATATCGCCCGGAAGCGGATTTTTTCGATGGTCTGCAACACGGTGACTTCTATATTGAATTCTCCGCACAGCTCAAGAAAATCGCCGCCTTTCTCTCTAAAATGGCGACCGATTTTCGTATTCAGGGTTCAGGGCCGCGCGCCGGTTTTAATGAAATTATTGTCCCTGCCGTGCAACCGGGTTCGTCCATCATGCCGGGCAAAATTAACCCGGTCATGCCCGAACTGATGAATCAAATTGCGTATCAGGTTATCGGTAATGACGTCACGGTAACCATGGCGGTTGAGGGCGGCGAGCTTGACCTGAACGTGTGGGAACCGGTGTTGCTAAAGGCGCTCTTCGAATCCTGCTCGTTACTGAGTCGGGGGATACCGCTGTTCATCGATAAATGTCTGAAAGATATCGCGATAAATGAAGAAGTGAGTGCTCGCTACGCAGAGGAAAGTACGGCGCTGGCCACCGTCGTGGCAACCCTGTTTGGCTATCAGGTAGGATCGCGAATTGCAAAAACCGCGTATCAACAGCAGTGCAGCGTAAAGCAGGTCGTGCTGGCAGAAAAACTGCTGACACCGGAACAGGCGGATTATCTGCTTGATCCGATGAATATGACCGATCCGCAAAAGAGTACGGCAGCGATTAAACGTTATCAAACAGAAATGAATATGTCGTAATCATCTGTTATCGAGAAATAAGCGTTAACTGCAGGTAATGAATATTCCCTATTCATTACCTCGCCCTCTCGTTGCCGATAAATAAAATATAACAAAGAGCAGGTTAATTAATTGGTGATATTACATGTCGTTTTATTACTGGGAACCATCATGCTTGCCGCCCGCTGGGGCGGAATTGGCGTCGGGTTTGCCGGCGGGATCGGATTAGCGATTTCGGTATTTATTTTTGGCGTTCCGGCAGGTTCTCCACCTGTCGACGTGATGCTGATTATTCTGTCTACCATTGTGGCGCTCTCAGCCATGCAACAGGCCGGCGGAATGGATTATCTCGTCACCCTGACCGAAAAATTACTGCGCCATAATCCCGGCTATCTTAATATTCTTGCCCCCACCGTAACGTTTATTCTGACGGTACTGTCCGGTACAGGTTATACCGCCATGTCGGTGATGAACGTGATTCAGGAAGTGGCGAAAGACAACGGTATCCGACCCAGCCAGCCGTTAAGCTCTGCGGTTGTGGCTTCGCAACTCGGGATTACCGCCTCCCCGATCTCTGCCGCCACGGCGATTATGTACGGCACCGTTGAGGTGATGGGCGTGAGCTTCGGCGATGCAATGCTGATTATCCTGCCCACCGCGTTATTTGCCATGCTGATCGCGGCGTTCATTGCCAGCAGACAAGGTGCCAAACTGGCCGACGATCCTGTGTGTCAAAAAATCATGCAGGAAAATAAAATTGTGCTGAATAAACAGGCCAGCCGCCCTATTCCCGCCGGAGCAAAATCCTCAGTCGCCATATTCCTGGTGGGAGTGGTCTTCGTGGTCTGTATGCTGCTGTTTAAATCCCTGATTGGGCATACCATTAATTCCCGCGACTTAATCATTATTACGATGTTTGTCGTGTCCACGATCATTATTTTCACCTGCAAGCTGGACATGAAAGAGCTGAAGAACTCACCGATATTTAAATCCGGCGCGGAATCACTGGTGGTGGTATTAGGGATTGTCTGGCTGAGCAGCACGCTGATCGGTGCCCATATCGATGAGATTAAAATGGAAGCCAGCGACATATTACGCGCCTGGCCGTTCTTACTGGCGGCGGTATTTTTCTGTACCAGCGCCATGCTGTTTAGCCAGGGGGCAACCAGCGCATTGCTGATGCCTATCGCCGCCTCCATCGGAATTAGCCCGGAGGCAATATTAGCCAGTTTTGTCGCGGTCAGCGCACTTTATATCACGAATATTTACCCGACAACCGCGTTTGCGATAGCCACTGATGATACGGGTTCATTTCTCAGTTCGCGCTGGAATGGCTCAAAGATCGTTAATCACCCCTTCTTCCTGCCGGGATGTTTATCGATTATCTTCTCGGTACCATTTGGCTTTTTACTGGCACAGATGATTTTGTAATGGCGCAGACAGAACAGACCTGCCGTTGGCGGCTTTCTCTATCCCCCACGACATCACCAACGTAACCGTATTAAATATGTCGTGATGAACAGCAGAACAGGTTGAGGTTAATCTGTTCTGCTATTCATCCATATGTTAGTTATTCGGCAACTACTGGTATGTCATCGTAAAAGACAGTACGCCATTAGCCGTCCCTGTGGTGATGTGATCGCCCGTCTGGTAGTAACGCGCCTTAAGCGGGACCGTGAAACCGCCCCCTGTGCTCGATGTCCCAGCCGCCACATCGGAGCCCAACCTCATTGGCTGGTTGTTATAAAGCAGTTGGATCCCGACCCCTGTGGCGGCGTTACTCCCGCTGGTCGTATTGATGACGCCTTTCGTTGCGTCATTAATATCGCCTTCCATCCTGACGCTGACGGCGGTTCCGGCATTGCAGGTCATCGGCAAATTGAATGACTGGGTATATGTCTCTCCCGGCGTCGTTCCTTTGCCATTAAAGGCGTTTTTATCAACCTCTTTCATATCGACAGGGATGGATGCCGTGGTCAGTTTGCAGGCTGGCGTGGTCACCGTGAACGCATTGATATTGACTGCGGCTTCTGGGGATTGCCAGAGCAGCGAGTTATTCAGCAATATCAACGACCCCACCATTCTTGCCGATATCGTACCAGAACCGGTCTCCGTCGCCGTTTTATAAAATGTCACCGTGACCGAACCATTCAATCCGGGACTTATCATTCCCGTGGTATTTTGACAAAGCCTGGCGGTGTTAATATCGCCCCGAATCGTATTCGCCCCCGTTACGGCGGCATTCCCTCCGGCACACTTTGCCGTCGAGCCGGAAATCGCATAGCCAATACCGTCAACGTTGGTTTTATAGACCCGTACCCCATTGACCATCGAATCGAAGGTACCTATCGCCTTTACGCCAAATGTTTGATTGGAAATAACCCCGTCCGCTGAATCAAAACAACTGAACGCATTCACTGTCGGCGTCATCATCTGCGTACCAATAACGGCCCCCACCGGCAGATCCCTGGAGATAGTGATATTCTGCGGCGATAAGGTTGTTGATGGCGTGACCGTCGAACAATCCCACGCCAGCGTAGTCCGTGAAAACAGTCCCAGAGCTACCCACAATAAACTCACTATAATTCGATTCATCTTACTCTCCACTTACCTGCACTCTGCGGTGACGTTATGCGTTTTGTCAGAAGCCTGCGCAATCTGATAATGTGCCAGACAACTTTCCCCAGCCCAGTTCACCACCACGGAGCCTTTTTCCGGTGCGCCGCTAAACCAGACTCGCTGACGATCGTCAACAATCCCTTCTGGTGTATTGTCGCGATGGTTAATTGTGGCCGTCGCCCCAAACGGAATCGTTTTGCCCGTCAATTGCAGCAGGATTCGGTAGCCGGTAACGGTCGGGAAATCGGCCAGCGTCAGCGCGCCTTTTGTTGGTACGACGGTCTGCGTGTCATTCAACACATCCGTATTGTTGTTCAACCTGTCGGTATTTAGCGTCAGACTGTTCTGTCGATATGGCGCAACGTACGGCACAACGGCAAAACCTTTACTGTCTGTGTAAATGCCGCTGTTATTCGCCACTTTCACATCAGCGGCATTCTCGGCCTTCACCAACGCCATTGTCTCGCCAAGAGGTTGAGTCGCGGAGACGCCATACGGATGAACCACCAGTCCCCCCATTGCGCCAACCGAGACCTGACGATTATCGCGAGAATAGTTATAACCAAGCTGATATTCACCATGCCGGCCCTTATAATTCGCCGACGCACTGCCCGTCACATCTGCACCCTTACTGTTGTATCCCTGCTGTACGTTCCAGTTCAGATTGTTGTCTTCCAGCGCGGTACCGGACAGCCCAACCTGTGAAGTGGCGTCGCCTTTTTTATTCGCGTTTGCCGATAGCGTCATCCAACTGTTTGGCAAGAAACGTGAGAACGGAATCTGCATCGTAAAAGAGACGATATGATCGTTGTCGTTGTGCCAGGGACCACGGGAATAGCTATAGTTCAGGCCATAATTAATATTGTTAATACTGGTGTTGTAACCCAGACTGACGTTACGCTCGGTATCACCGCCCCAATAGTCCTGGTGCCAGGCCGAAAGGTTGATATTCCCGAAATCGCCAAGCTGCTGGTTCAATGTCACCTGTGCCTTACTGCGTTTGTTACGCTGATAACGCCAGTCATTGCCTTCCAGAACGTTATCGCTCGCCATCCGGTATTTATTGACATCACCATTCGCTTCCTGAAAATCATGAAAGCCGGAAGAGGAATACCGATATCCCATCAGACTCAGCGAGGTGCCCGTTGATGAAAAATCTTTGGCATACTGCGCGCGAAGCGAGATACCACTTTCCGTTTTGCCTGGCATCTGCGTATGAGCAAAGGTAGTGTCAAAAGAGAACGAACCGAAATCGCCCAATCCTTTGCCGATACCAATAGCCCCGGCCTGGTAATCTCTCGACGCCAGCGTGCCGCCATATATTGTGGTGTCCCACGGCAACCCGTAGCTCATTGTGGTCTGAAGAAAATCCGGTTCTTTATCTGTACTGTTTGATGCACGATATTTTCCCACTGCCAGAGCATATTTAAACTGGCCCTCACGCTGCATGATCGGCACAGCCGAAAATGGCTGAATAAACTGATGCACCGAACCATCTGCCTCACGCACAACCACGGTAAGATCACCGCTGGCAGCAGTAGGATAGAGATCATCAATCACAAACGGGCCTGGCGGAACATAAGACTGCCAGATAATATTCCCGCCCTGACGAATGGTGACTTGTGCGTTACTTTGCGCAATGCCACGGACTACAGGCGCAAACCCCCGAACGCTTTCCGGCAACATGGTGTCATCCGAATAAATTTGCGCGCCACGGAAGTGAACACTGTCGAATACACCAGACTGCGTATAACCATCCCCCATACTGAACTGGCTTTTCAGCACTTTAATATCACGCTCCAGTGACGTGCTGAGGGTATTCCAGCGCCCGTCCCCTTCGTTATTGTTATATGTCGAGTAATTACGCAACCGCCAGGGACCGACGTTAATCCCACTACGCAGGTTTAGATAGCTGTCATTACGCGAATCTCCCTTGCCATGGCTGTTGGCAGCAGAGAAGTTATAATTCAGGAACAGCATATTCAGTCCATCGTCCCACTGTTCCGGTGCAACGGAGCCGCGTGGATCGCGCTGCATATATTCTTGCGGCACCGAAATATCCAGACGCATCCCATCAAACTGAAAATTGAGTTGGCTCCCGGGGAGTAACGCACCAATATTATCGATGGTCGCGGAATCCTCCATACTCATCCAGTCAGGCTGTGCGTTACGCTTCACACCCCATTTCACGAAATCGGCGTAGGTTAAGGATGGTGCCAATTCACTCTCTTTACCCAGAAAGCTGATATCACGAGATTCGATATAACTTCCGTTCAGATAGACATCAATGTGATAAATACCGGGAACCTGTCCGTCAGTTTTGCTGAAACGGGAGATATCAATATCACGTGGAATATTCCCTCGGGTTTCAATGAGATCGGGTGAAAAATAATCCTCAGCCAACACGGTTGATGCTTGTGTAAACAGATAGACCATGACTGATAATTTCGTTAACGTTGCAAAACCTGAAACCGTATTGAGCTGGAGCATAAGCATTTAACCTACATTTTAACTTTTTGTTCAGTCGTGACGCCTCCAAAATCATTAATCGCACGCCACGATACGTCACCGCCGTTTATCCCCGATAGCGGTAGCGTGACGGTTTGAAATGGTAATACCATTGGAGGCTTAGTGATCGTCTTGCCGTTCACCTTTATTTCATTGAGCGACACGCTATAAGGCGTTGGATTATTTACAGTTAATTTCCCACCCTCACGTGAAAAAATTAACTGCTGGTATGCCAATGACGGATCGCCTTTTAACCCGGTAGGACGATAAAACAGCTTCATTTTGCTTTTTACCGCGATCAACAATTCATTTTTCGCATCCGGTGAGGATGAGGGAATCGCTTTGATATTCAGCCAGTAAACGCTTTCTCTGTCGGTTGGTAAGTTATTTTCAGCCAACATGACGCGAACAGAGTTCTGCGCATTTGGATTTAATTTAAACAAAGGTGGTGTAGTAGTGAATTCGCTACCACTCTCATCACCATTTTCACTTTTACTCACCCATGACTGAATTAAATACGGTTTATTGTCCGGATTTTTAACACTGATTGCAGCCTGACTGGCATTACCATTATAAATAAGACGAGTACCGCCTATTTCAACACCACTAATTGCCGCTGTTGAGATAAATATCATCCCTATAGCAACCGTGTTATATAATTGCTGAAACATGAGAATTCCTGCTTAATTACTCAGGGCCACGAGTGGCCCTGCTTTTACTGATAAGTTACGGTGAAAGAGGTTGACGACTTGGCCGACCCTGCTCCGACAACGCCTGTGGCCATATATTTCGCGAAATAGGTCAACGTATTGTCGATGTCTTCCTGCAATGCCACGCTAGCCGAAGAAGTACCGACCGGGATCAATGTCGCGCTGTCCTGTTCATAAATAGCGACGCCAACATTTGTCGCAGTCTGACCTGTGGTCAACGCCAGAATCGAAGGGTTAGTCGTATTGGTGGTACCGTCAAATCGAACACTGGCGCTGGTTACACTTGCCGGACAGGATTTCAGCACAATGTTGAAGCGCTTAGCGGCTGCTGTTGCACCACTTCCACCAGAAAATGCCGCCGTTGAAACGGTTCCAAGCTCAACGGGTTGTGAAATCGCGGAAGGATCCACCACACACGCCGTTCCCGTAATGGTTCCGTTAAAGTTAATTACGCCATCGGCTGCATATGTCGCCTGTAGAGCAGACAGCGATAAAATCGCAGAAATCAGTGCTAATTTTTTCATATCGTAAAATCCTGATAGTTAAGTTAATATTTAATTAAAAGCGTTGATGTTAAAAACAATTATTTCTGCACTCACCTCCTCTGCATATTCTCGTTTCCCGACATTAACGCAACAATTTATGTAAGGTCAGGCTCATGAACACAGGGTTTGCACATTCTTATTCGCGCGATATTTCGATACAGAGATACACGATTACCGAGTTGAAGTTTAAATATCAGACTGCGACGGTGTGCATAGAATGTCTTCATCGACATGCCCAATAACTCACCAATCTCATTCGCCTCCATTCCTTTTTGTATACAATCAAGAACTTCACTTTCCCGGAATGAAAGCGTGTATTTCACCCGATAAGCATACCTGGAGTCATTGACAAACAGACATGAGAGGATTTCATTTATCCGGCGTCTCTTATCAATGAAAGTTATATCTCTCAAATGGCATAACGCGTAGTAGTCGAGATCATTGGTGATAAATGCAATGATCTTCCTGCCAGGAAACAAATACTCTGTACTCCGTTGAAGGAGCGACTCATCGACATCGACTATAGTGTAATTTTCATCAATTAACTCCGGCGTTAACAACGCACTTATGCCGACAATAAAAAAATAATCATCAGAAAAAACGGAGTCTGACAATTTCATAGAACTTCCCTTTTCGACACTTCCTGCTTGCTGTTTTAACGTCTGTAAGTCGCCACATGTTTCGCTGTAAAATTTACAGAAAATAATTCAGCATGACATCACAAAAGTCGTGGATTTCGTAAGAAAACATAAAAACGATCGTTTCTACTAACTTTTTACTTTCAAAAGAACAACGATCCACACGTGGCTATTTTTATCAAAACAAAAACCCAGAATATGCAACAAAAAACAGAATTAAACACTAGCTATATGGATAGGTTTAGTTTAATGATTCAGGCAGGTTTGATAGTTGAAACTTGTAATAAACCAAAACATGGATTTTTCTTAGGAAATATACCAGGTTTAATTAACTAATTTTATTCTGTCGGAACAGGGCTTATTTTACCTGGTTAACACAGGAGCAACATCAGCGGTGCCTTATTATTCTGTCAGGCACCACCTACACGTGTAGGAAGGGAAATTAAGGTGTGAATTTCTCGATTGCCTGCTCCAGCTCGTCCAGTAATGTCTGGATATACTCAAGCTCAGCAGGCAGTTCGGTGACAGTCATTGCGTCCGGGAGTTTATCCTCCAGAGACTGTGAAGCCTTCATTAAAGTCTCAACCCCCAATAACTGAGCAGTCCCGTTAATGCGATGAATATGATGTTTAACCAGACGATAATCACCAGACTCACTGGCGTTATAAGCCGCCGTTAAATCACAGCGATTTTCTTCCTGCGCATCTTTTAATGCGCGAAGCATCAATGCCCGATTCCCTTGCGCCAGCATCGCCAGTCTTTCGAGATCAAATGCCGTGTCGTGGGTATCACTGACGCCGGAGAGTAAATGAGAGAGTTGTGACAACGTGATGGGTTTGAAAAGACAAGCATTCATGCCCGCCGACAGACAACGTTCGCGCTCGTGCTCCTGCGCCGTTGCCGTGAGCCCCCAGATGACAAGCGTCGTATTACTTTTTCTGACCTGGCGGGCAAGCTCAATACCATCCATAACCGGCATATTGAGATCGGTAATCAACAAGTCATAATTTCCTTGCTGAAGATAATGCAATGCAATCTCGCCATTGTCGGCTTCATCAGCGATGATACCCAGCGTCATAAGCTGACGTTTCAAAAGTAATCGGCTGAAAGGAAGGTCATCCGCGATTAATACCCGGAGTGTTGTTCCTTGCAATACTGGCAGAGGCGCGTCAACGTCCGCAACGGTAGGCGTGATATCAAACGACGTCTGGACTGGCAGGCTCAACGTAACGGTCGTCCCCCGATTCACCTCACTTTGCAGTTCGATTGTCCCTCCCATTTGCCTCATTAATCCCCGACTAATGGCTAATCCGAGCCCCGAACCGCGGTGATGTTCTCCCGCTATTCCCTGGCTAAAGGCGGTGAATAAACGACGTTGTTCTTCTTCGCTCATTCCCGGCCCAGAATCACGCACCGAGATCACCAGCGTTTGCTCATGCTTGACCGCAAAAATTCGCACATCACCACGTTCGGTAAATTTCACCGCGTTACCGATAATATTGGTGAGAACCTGCCCCAGTAATTGGGGATCCAGTCGCATCGCCTCGCGTGCCTCTAAACGAGAATCGTAACGTAGCGCGATCCCTTTTTGCGCCGCCAGCGCGCTGAATAATGCAATGTTGTCTTGTATCAGGCTGTCCGGATATTTCCACTGGGGAACGGTCTCTAATAAGCCCGATTCGATCTTCTCCAGATCGAGGATCACGCCAATAAGTTTTAATAACGAACGTGAGGCCTGGGCCGCCTGGTCCACTGATGCTTTATCTTCCGGGCTAAACTTCGCAGGAGAAAATTGCAGGAGTTCAAGAAATCCCATAATGGCACTTACCGGGGTTCGTATCTCATGGCTCATGTGAGAAAGAAATTCCCGCTTCTCTTCATTGGCCCTGAGAGCCCGGTTTCGTTCCTCTTGCAGTAAGCGTTGAGAACGTTTTCTGATACGAACTTCCCGCACCAGATAGACTGCCCATAACAAGGTGCTGAGTACCAGTAACGACGCTAAGGTAGCCACCAGATAAAAAGGCCTGTTATATAATTCCCAGGTATCTATTTTGACATCCGGCAGACGAATCCATTTACTGACGATCTGCAGGACCTCTTTTTGCGGAATATCATCTAACGCTTTATCCAGAATTTGCCGTAACTCCGGCTCAGAGCGGGGCACCGCGAAACTGATTGCCGCGGGTTCTTCTCCGGTAAGCGGTATCCAGGAAAGCTGATCGGGATAGTAATGCTCGCTCAGATAACGCGCGGTCAGCTGATTCGAAATGGCGGCATCCACTTTTCCTGTTGCGACCAGATTCAATGCCACGCTGGAATTTTCCACCTCTTCCCACACAATGCCTGAATATTTCGCCTTCAGTGTGGCCAGTAAAGTGTGATCGGCGCTGATTGCAACATGGTTACCGGGCCGCAGCGCATGCTCTTTACTTTCCTCTTTTCTGATCACGGCCACGAACTGTGTAGTGATAAATGGATGCGTAAAAGAGAGATAATCTTCTCGGCTGAGATCATAGGTAGCTGCCTGCACAATATGCCAGTTACCTTTCTTCATCTCTGCGACCATCTCTTTATTCGATTTGACGACCACCGTCTCAAACTGAATCCCCGTTTGTAAGCCAATCAAATTAAGGACATCGCCAACAATACCCCGCGTTTGCTGGCTTCCATCAACCATCGTGTAAGGAGCAAACCAGGGATTGATAATCACACGGAGTGTTTTGTGATTATTTAACCACTGCTTTTCGCGTGGCGTCAGGTCCAGAGGTTCAATCAGGAAGGAGAGATTGCCTTTATCAATCATCGACTGGGCAATTTGCCCATGGATGTTTTCATCAATTGCGCTAAGGGTATTGTTCACAATTTCCCGCAGCCGTTGCTGTGCGGGCAAAAATAAAAAGTAGCTCTTTCTCTGTGGCGCAGGCCAATACTTCACCGTTGTCAGCGCAAGACTGAACTCCTGGGAAAGCCAGGTGCTGGTCGTGAGTGAATCGCCGAAAAACCAGGCATTGCGCCCATTATTAACAGAATTCAGCGCTTCCTGGTAACTGCCATAGTTATCGATCTCGGCATCGGGAAAGGACTGGCGGATAAAATCGACATCTGGATAGTGATTAACAATCGCTACCCCCGTACGTTGTGCGCTCTGCAATGGCGCCATAACGTTGCCAAGAGAGGTGACTAAATTGGGCCAGGAATGAATCAGTGGCAGAGAAACCTGAACACTTGCTTCACGCCAGGATTGACTCTCCAGCCCGGTCAATACCATATCGACCTCTCCCTTTTTTAACGCCTCAACAGCGTCAGCCTGATCCGGATACGCCATCACACTTATTCGTGTATTAAGGGAATGTTGAATCAATGCCAGATAATCAGCATTCATTCCCCGATAACGTCCAGTCAGCGTTGTCATAACAAGCGGCGGCTGAACGGGCTCATAAACGGCGACTCTGAGACTTTTTTTTTGCTGCAACCAGCGTTTGTCATCCTCACTCAAATAAACCGGTACAGGCGATATATAATTGAATCCTGATAGTTCCAGCTCAACGGGAAGTCTTAGTTGTGCGTAAACAGCACGCCCGCCGATGGATAAAATAATGAGCACCGCCATCAGCCATTTATTTATCATCATGTCAGCTTATTCTGATGAGCAAACGAGAGCAGTTCGATTAATGATTTACAGCCGAGTTTTTCCATGAGCCGCGTTTTATAAGTACTGACGGTTTTACCACTAATATGCATCGCCTCACCAATTTGCGAATTGTCCAGACCGTTAAGCACATGCCCCATAACTTTCATCTCTTGTGTCGAAAGGGATTCCAGACGCTGCGCATCGGTGAGGATTTCGGAGGCTTCTTCGGAGAAAAATGGAAAATAGGTATACCCATTCTGTGCGGCATTAATGGCCGCCAGGATATTATCCATGTTCTGCTTTTTACTGATAAACGCGTTCGCTCCCGCCTGTGCACAGCGCTTGCTGAAGTAACGATCGTTTTTCGCTGAGACGACCACTAACACGCCGTGATAGTGATTCGCTCTGAGTTTCTCCACCAGCTCTACCCCATTGACGCCGGGGATCTCAACGTCAATAACCACAATATCCGCAGTCGTTTTTAGCAAACTCTTCAGCGCAATCGCCCCGTCCTCATACTCTCCGAGAACCGTAACGCGATCTTTCTCCAGTACACCACGAATAGCCATACGCGCCAGAGGATGGTCGTCCACGATAATTGCCG
The DNA here is from genome assembly GCF_013890155.1 of Citrobacter sp. RHB20-C16. Taxonomy (NCBI): domain Bacteria; kingdom Pseudomonadati; phylum Pseudomonadota; class Gammaproteobacteria; order Enterobacterales; family Enterobacteriaceae; genus Citrobacter; species Citrobacter sp. RHB20-C16. The sequence goes on from NZ_CP057630.1 coordinate 3,947,763, forward strand.
TGCGGGAACGCATTCCACTCATAATTCCCCCAAAGATCGTGATGTTCTAAACACGCTATGTCATTAATAATAGCGTAAACGATACGGTAGATTACCCTCTACATTAACCTTTGTCGTGCGGAGTACTTCACTGTTCTCATCACTTCCCCCACCCTGGCTGTATATATTTCACTGGATACTCACTCATATGCGATCGTGATGACTGAGGCTATTGCACATCATGAAGCGATGTTCTGAATGTTTAAAACCATGCCGTTGAATCCACTATCCTTACAAAAATGGAAAAGAAATTATCTGGCAATGTTAAAACGAGGCAGAAATTGGCGGGTCGTTTTAATCCTGATATTTCTGTCACCCTATGCAAGAAACGCATAGCGCGAAACATTCTGGCATTTTCCCCATATCCCTATGGCTGGTAAGGTCATTGAGTTCGGGCCACTTCTGGCCTGTCGCAACAAACACACATTATCAAAAAAATAACGGGGTTCGCTATGGCGCAACAAGGGGAACAGGCGGCGCTGCCGCTTGCAACAGAAAAGGTCGGACTTAAGGGATATCTGGCATTTTTTCTGACCATCATTTTCTTTTCCGGCGTATTTTCCGGAACGGAAGGTTGGTGGCGTGTTTTTGATTTTAGCGTGCTGAACGGTTCGTTTGGCCAGATCGCGAATGGCGCGGCACAAACGACCGTCACCTTCCGGGGCGCGGGCGGTACGGGCGCAAAAGATGGTTTTCTTTTCGCGCTCGAACTTGCGCCGTCAGTCATTTTGTCACTGGGCATTATTTCTATCACCGACGGTCTTGGCGGATTGCGTGCGGCGCAACAACTGATGACGCCGATCCTGAAGCCGCTGTTGGGCATTCCGGGCATCTGCTCGCTGGCGCTTATCGCTAACTTACAAAATACCGATGCGGCTGCAGGTATGACGAAAGAACTGGCGCAGGATGGTGAAATCACCGAGCGCGATAAAGTCATTTTTGCCGCATACCAGACCAGCGGCAGCGCGATTATTACCAACTATTTTTCCTCTGGCGTTGCCGTCTTCGCGTTTCTGGGAACGTCTGTTATCGTCCCGCTGGCCGTGATTCTGGTGTTTAAATTTGTCGGCGCCAACCTGCTACGTATCTGGATCAACTTTGAAGAACGCCGTAACCCAACGCAAGGAGCACAAGCATGACCACTCAGGTTCGCAAAAATGTCATGGACATGTTTATCGACGGTGCCCGCCGCGGCTTTACAATTGCCACCACTAACCTGCTGCCAAACGTGGTGATGGCGTTCGTCATTATTCAGGCGCTGAAAATCACCGGTTTACTTGACTGGGTTGGACACATTTGTCAGCCCGTCATGGCACTTTGGGGACTTCCTGGTGAAGCCGCCACCGTGCTGTTAGCGTCGCTGATGAGTATGGGCGGCGCGGTAGGCGTTTCCGCCAGTTTGCTCACTGCAGGAGCATTAAATGGTCACGACGTCACGGTTCTGCTCCCGGCGATATACCTGATGGGTAACCCGGTACAAAACGTGGGTCGCTGCCTCGGTACCGCCGAAGTGAACGCCAAATATTACCCCCACATCATTGCGGTATGTGCCATCAACGCATTACTGTCGATCTGGGTTATGCAGCTTATTGTTTAAAAAGGGAATTATCATGCCTGATTTATCCTTCGCAGAATTTACGTTACTGCAAGGTGCGCACCTTTATACCCCTGAAGATCAGGGGATTTGCGACGTGTTTCTCGCCAACGGCAAGATTATTGCCGTTGCACGCGATATATCGCCTCACATTGTGCCGGATTGTAAGGTTATCAATCTCCAGGGACGGATCCTGTGTCCTGGCTTTATCGATCAGCATGTACACCTGATTGGCGGCGGTGGTGAAGCGGGCCCCACGACCCGAACACCAGAAGTCAGACTGAGCAGACTGACCGAAGCCGGGGTCACAACCGTCATTGGTTTGCTCGGCACCGACTCCGTAACCCGTCATCCGGAATCACTGCTGGCGAAAACCCGAGCGCTGAATGAAGAAGGGATCACCGCCTGGATGCTAACCGGCGCTTATCATGTCCCTTCACCGACGATCACCGGTTCCGTCGAAAAAGATGTGGCGCTGATCGATCGCGTTATCGGCGTAAAATGCGCCGTCTCTGACCACCGCTCTGCCGCGCCTGGCGATTATCAACTGGCAAACATGGCAGCAGAATCTCGTGTGGGTGGCCTGCTGGGCGGCAAACCGGGTGTCAGCGTGTTCCATATGGGCGACAGTAAAAAGGGGCTCAAACCGCTGTACGACATTCTCGAAAATAGCGATGTGCCGATGAGTAAGCTGCTTCCCACCCACGTAAACCGCAATGAGGCGTTGTTCGAAGAAGCACTGGCCTTTGCGCTCAAGGGCGGCACCATCGACATCACCAGCGGTATCCCCGATCCGGTTGCACCGGCTGAGGGGGTTGCTCGCGCAGTCAAAGCCGGTGTACCGCTTGCCCGGATAACGGTCAGTTCTGATGGTAATGGTAGTCAGCCGTTGTTTGATGATGCCGGAAAACTCACCGGAATTGGCGTGGCGGGCTTCGAGAGCTTGCTTGAAACCGTGCAATCGCTAATCAACGATTACGGATTTACCCTGACCGACGCACTGCGTCCGTTGACGACCAGTGTGGCTACCTTTCTTAACCTGTCCACTAAAGGCGAAATCGCCCCCGGTAAGGATGCCGACCTGCTGGTGATGACGCCGGAATTGTGTATTGAGCAGGTTTATGCTCACGGCAAACGCATGGTGGTTGACGGGAAAGCCTGCGTGAAGGGTACTTTCGAGTAAGCGCAATCGGTTGTCAGCCGTGTGAATGCCCGTAAAATGGCGCAGACAGACGGCTGACAGGTGATGATAAATGGATGTGAGTGGTGCAGGTTTGTATAACATTGAAACGAAATGGCTTTATGACTTTCTGACGCTGGAAAAGTGTCGAAACTTCTCCCAGGCCGCGATTATTCGTAATGTCTCGCAACCCGCCTTCAGCCGTCGTATTCGCGCCCTGGAAAACGCGGTCGGGGTTGAATTGTTCAATCGTCAGGTCTCGCCGCTGCAACTCTCCGAACAGGGCAAAATCTTTCACTCTCAGATACGTCATCTGCTACAACAGCTGGAAAGTAACCTGGCTGAACTCCGTGGCGGCAGCGATTTCACACTGCGTAAAATTAAGATTGCCGCTGCGCACTCCCTTTCACTGGGGCTGTTACCCGGTATCGTCAGCCAGATGCCAACCCAGTTTACCTGGTCGGTTGAGGCGATCGATGTCGATCAGGCGGTCGATATGTTGCGGGAGGGGCAAAGCGACTTTATCTTCTCTTATTATGACGAAAACCTGCTCCAGCCACCGTTTGCCAATATTCACTTGTTTGAGTCACAACTGTTTCCCGTCTGTGCAAGCGATGAAAACGGAAAACCGCGATACACACTCGACCAACCCGCGTTCCCGTTGCTCAACTATAGCCAGAACTCCTATATGGGGCGGCTTATCAACCGAACGTTAACCCGCTATACCGAGCTGAGTTTCAGTACATTTTTTGTCTCTTCGATGAGTGAATTGCTTAAGCAGGTTGCGCTGGACGGTTGTGGAATCGCCTGGCTCCCGGAGTATGCGATTCGTCAGGAGATTCGTAATCGACAGCTCATTGTGCTGAACCAGGACGAGCTGATTATTCCTATTCAGGCTTATGCTTACCGGATGGATACGCGGATGACGCCCCTGGCGGAGCGGTTCTGGAAAGAACTGCACCATCTGCATACTGTCCCCTGAGCGCAATTTAAACGCAGGCAACCTGCTGCACAGGCTCATCCATCTGCGTATCTGGCCATGACTCATACCAGCGAATGGCGGCGTGTACCAGAGACGCGGTTGAGTCAATAAACCGGCACCCAAAATTGCTCTCATGCCCGGCCACAATTAACGGGATCTCAGTGCAGCCCATAATAATGATCTGCGCGCCATGGGAAATCAGTCGCTCAATTTGTGGAAACAGCAACCTTTGCGCGGTGGCTTTATCTCCGCTTTTCAATGCGTAAATTGCCTGCATCACCTGCGCCTGCCCCGCCTCTTCCGGCTGAATCAGTGAGAGCCCCTGCGCAGTCATTTTTTTCTGGTATAACCCTGTCGCAAGCGTGGCGTTTGTTGCCAGCAGGCCGACGCGAGTCACGCCGGGAGGAATTTCACTCAGCGTGGCATCCAGAATGCTGATCATTTCCGCCTTTGCCACTGCCCGTAAATCATCAAACCAGTAGTGTGCGGTGTTACAGGGTATGACGATACACTCAGCCCCTGCATCTTCCAGCATATGCAGATAACGCTCCAGATAGTGCAAGGGAGAGGGGCCGCCAGAAAGCAGACAGGCTGTACGATCGGGAATGTCCGGGATTGAGCTAACGATGAGCGGGATATGTTGCTGATCGCAGTTGGCGCTGCGCAATTCAACAAATTTTTCCAGCATGTCCGCCGTTGCTGCGGGCCCCATGCCGCCCAGAATCCCAATGGTATGTTTCATCATCTGCACCGTGCTTTCTCTGTCATTTCAATTGACACTATCACCTTGATGCTTATGTAAAAAATGCCATTTTCTAAGCAGCTATGCGTAAAAGTTATCACCTGACAGACGCGAATCGGTTTACACAGACTGCTGTCTGCGCTCCCGGGCACCAACGACGTACCGGTTTCTGTAGCCTGCCTCACTAAACAGTGACTAAACAGCGAACACCCCGTTTCGGTTTTGTAACACGCGCCCGGAAATTAGCGATACCCGCCACAAAATTCACATATCACTCATCTTGATGAAAGGAAGCATATTGCATTTGCACAGTGAGTCGGATAGCGTCTGTAACGTTACACTAAAACGTTACAGAAAACAGAATCAGCGACTTTTTCGTTAAACCAGCTGGCTGCGTCCACCTTGCCAGATGGCGTTATCACGACCTCTACACTGTGAGAAAGGATAATCATGATGAAAACAACCCCGTTTCGTTCAGCCAGACGTTTTCTGGCACTCGCTTGCCTCAGTAGCGCCCTGATTGCAGGCAGTGTGCTGAGCACTTCAGCACAGGCAGCCATCAATTTTCGTGTTTACTCGTCTCTGCCAGGAGATGACTCCTCTGCGCACTATATTTGGTTCAACCGCTTCCAGGAAAACCTTAATAAAAACGAGAAGTTAAAAGGACAGATTAAGCTTAATTACTTTGCCAACGCCATGCTGGGAAAAGAAGCCGATGCAACACAGCAGGTCCGTATCGGCGCCATTAACATGATGATTTCAGGGACCTCAATCTGGGCCACGCTGGTGCCGGAAGTCGGTGTGCTGGATCTGGGGTATCTGTTTAAAGACTATGACCAGGTCGGGAAAGCGCTGGACGGCAAAGCCGGTGAGCAGCTTTCTAAACTGATGATGGATAAAGCAAACGTAATGGTGCTGGGCTATGGCTATAACCTTGGCGCGCGCAACGTGTACACCAAAAAGGCAATTGAAAAGCCGGAGGATTTAAAGAATCTGAAAATCCGCGTACTGCCGGTGCCTAACTTTATCGCCACGCTGAATCACATGGGGGCGGTGGCCATTCCCATGCCGGGCGGAGAAGTCTATTCCAGCCTGCAAATGGGCGTGATCGATGGCGTCGAGCATGATGCGCCCACCATCTATGCCAGCAAATATTATGAAATCATCAAAAATGGCACGCTGACCCGCCATAGCTATAACCCGCTGATGATTGCCATGAACAAGAAGAGCTTCGAGCAGATCCCAGAGTCATTACGTGCCGACGTGCTGGCCGCAGCGAAAGAGGCCACGGAATACGAACGCCAGCAGGCCAGCCAGAAAGAACTGGAAGCGATTAAAAACCTGGAGGCGAAAGGCGTCACTTTCCGGGAAACCGATCGCGCGTTCTTCGCACAGGCCGTACAGCCTGTCTGGAAAGCCTTCCTGGATAAATACCCGGATCTGAAACCGATGGTGGACGAGATCAGCGCCGCCGCGCCGAGCGACAAACCATAAGCCGAGCATCGTCGGCCTGTGGCGTTTAGCGGGTCGGCGATGTTGCCCACACAAACCATGAAAGGAGTTCATCATGGCTGATATCCCGATGAAAACAAAGGATGAAAAGTCTTTGTTGACGCTGTTGGGGCGGCTGAGTCGATTTCTGACCACGTTAACGTCCTGGGCCGGAGCGCTGGTGCTGTTTATCAACGTGCTGGTGGTATTTGCTTCGGTGATCTGGCGCTACGCCCTGCATTCACCGATCCACTGGGCGGAAGAAGTGGCGCGAGCGTTGATGATTGCGCTGGTCTTTTTTGGCGTCGCCACCTCAACCGGCCGAGGCGGACACATTGGCGTCGATCTGTTCTTACGCTTCCTGCCTGAAAGCGTTCGCCCTTACGTTGTTCATGCCAGCCGCTGGATCCTGTTTCTGGTCTCCGTTGGACTGGTCGTTTCCAGTTATGATCTGGTGCAGGCCGCGCGACTGCAAACCACCGAGACGGGCCTGCCGCAGACCATTTACGTGATTCCGGTATTAATCGGTTCCGTGGTGATGATGGTGGCTGCGCTGGAACATGCGCTGCATGAACGCACAAAAGTGGTGTTGCTTAGCGGCGCAGGGATCATTGTGCTGGCGGCGCTGGGTTATCTGAAACTGTCGCTGATGGCCGATCCAGCCAGCGCGGCGGCGGGCCTGATGCTGATTTGCTTCGTGCTTGGCATTCTGGCCGGTGTGCCAATCGCCTTCACGCTCGGCATGTCGGCAATGGTCTTTTTTATCTGCGACCCTTCCCTGCCGTTTGTCTTTTTCTCACAGCAGGTAGCGGCGGGCGTTGACCACTTTGTTCTGTTGGCGATTCCGTTCTTCTTGCTCGCCGGAGCGGCAATGGAAATCAACGGCATGTCCACGCGTCTGGTCGAACTGATTGTGCGTGGTATGGGACGCTTTCGCGGCGGTCTGAACATGACCACCGTACTGTCGATGGCCTTTTTCTCAGGCATCTCCGGTTCCAAACTGGCGGATGTGGCCGCCGTCGGCGGAGTGTTAATGCCTGCGGTACGTCGCGCGAAGCAGGACAGCGAAGAAGCCGCCGGGGTATTTGCCGCCTCCGCGGTAATGGCGGAAACCATTCCACCCTGCGTGAACCTGATCGTGATGGGCTTTGTCGCCAATATTTCCATCGGCGCATTGTTTATCGCAGGCCTCATCCCTGCAGCTTGCCTGTTGGTGCTGTTAATGGTCGCCGCCAACCGTTTCGGCGGGAAAATTAACGTCAGCGAAGCCTATCCGGTATTACGCCCGCGGACTCAGCTTTACCTCGGTGCCGCTGTCGGCCTGGTCATGATCTTCATGATTGGCCGCGGGGTCATGATGGGGATCGCCACCTCCACGGAAATTTCCGCCTTCGCAGTGATCTACGCCATTGTGGTGGGTCGCCTGGCGTTTGGTGAGCTGACGCTGAAAGCCACAGTGAAAATGTTCGTTGATATTGCGGCAATGTCCGGCGTCCTGCTGTTCATCGTGGCCTGTGCGACCAGCCTTTCTTATGCCCTGACCATTCAAATGATCCCACAACAGATCGCGGAACTGCTGGTTGGCATTGGCATGGAGCAAGGGGCCTGGCTGTTCCTGATATTGACCATTGTTATTCTGATCATCTTTGGCGCGGTTCTCGAAGGTGCGCCTGCGCTGATCATTTTCGCCCCGATTCTGGTGCCAATAGCCATTCAGCTTGGCTTTAACCCGCTGCACTTTGGCATTGTGATGATCATGGCGATGGGCTTTGGTCTGTTCTCACCGCCGATCGGCCTGGGTCTGTATACCACCTGCGCCATTTGTGGCGTGGAGATGAAGCACGTCATCAAACCGATGGCGAAATATCTGGCGGTGGTTTTTGTCGGCATCATTATTGTCGCCATGGCGCCACCATTAACCACCTGGCTGCCCGGACTGGCCGGCTACTGATAATGAAGTCCTGTATTTGCCACGCTCAGGTGGCAGGGATATCCACGCACAAAAAACGGTAAAACGATGTCACGTCATTACCTGATGCCGTTTAAATATGAATAATGGGAGTATGAAATGGGATTATTAACGGGTAAAAAAGCGTTTATTACAGGTGCAGAACAAGGCATTGGTAAAGAGAGCGCGAAAAAACTGATTGAGGCGGGATGCGATATTTATATTCATTATTTCAGTGGCGAAGAAGGCCCACGGGAATTAATGGCGCTCGCCGAACAGCAAGGCTGTCGCGCGGCCTGTGGTTTCGCCGATTTAACCGATGAAGAAGACGCAGCCCGCTGTGTGGCACAGGCAGCGGAATTCCTCGGCGGTATCGATATTCTGATCAATAACGTTGGCGGCATTATTGCCCGCAAATGGCTGGGTGAGATTGAGCCACATTTCTGGCGCACGGTGATCGACGTCAATATGACGACGATGCTGAATGTCACTCAGCAGGCATTACCGTGGTTGAAGGCCGCGCCAGACGGCGCCAGTATTGTTAACCTGGCCTCCCTGGCCGGGCGCTCTGGCGGCCATGCGGGTTCTCTGGTCTACTCCACCACCAAAGGCGCGGTGCTAACCTGGACTCGCTCGCTTGCCGCGGAGCTCGGTGAACACGGCATCCGCGTCAATGCCGTTGCGCCGGGACTGATTCTCGGCACGCGTTTTCATAATCAGCATACCACACAGGCCTCTGCCGACCAGACAATCCAGGCCATTCCTCTGGGACGCGCGGGCACCCCGGAAGATGTGGCAAGGGTCATCTGTTTCCTCGCTTCTGAATATGATGGCTTCGTTTCCGGTGCCACCATCGATATTAACGGCGGTATTTACCGGGCATAAAAATGCGGCGGGCGATAATGCCCGCCAGTTTTAAAAGGTATGACATATGATCAAGTCAGATATTATTCATCCTGATTTATTACAGGCGCTGGCACAGTGCGGACACAAGGCGAATATTTTAATCACCGATGCCAATTACTCTTTTCTAACCAATACTTCTGCGCAGGCACGGATTATCTGGCTTAATTTCACTCCAGGGATGATCGGGAGTGTCGTCATTCTGGAGAAAATCCTTGGCTATATTAATGTGGAAAAAGCCACGTTAATGGCAAGCCCGGCGGATTTTGATAATACGGTCGAGCGTGAATACCGTGGCATGCTTTCTGAGGCGATCGAGGTTGAACATGTTGAACGTAACGCGTTTTATTCGCTGGCCAAATCGTCTGACACGCTCCTGGTCATCGCCTCCGGCGAAACCCGCCGCTTCGCCAATATTCTGCTGACCGTAGCCCCAACGCTGGTATGACAGAGCGAGAAGAACGTATCGTTCTTCTCGTGCCTCGCCGCTACTGTACCGATTGTCGGGAAACCAGCAACGGAGGGAACAGAAACTCCGCTGGCGGAATGGCCGGATTTTCAGTCCGCTCGATCAACCGCTCCACCATCACTTCTGCCATCTCCCGAAGCGGCGGCATGATGGACGTCAGGCCAGGGAAAACCAGTCCGGAGAGCGGAATATTGTCGATGCCCACAATAGAGATCTGTTCCGGCACATGGATCCCGGCCTGATGCAGACCAGCCATCAGCCCAATGCCCAACGCATCGTTGATCGCGACAATACCATCCGGGAACACCGGCTGCTGGCTGATTTTTAACGCCAGCGCCCGCCCGAGTTCTGTCATTTCTGTGTCGCCATAGGCCGCCATGGCCTGGCCTTCAACGATCATCCCTTCCCGATAAAGCCCGTGGTCTTGCACCGCGCGGAGAAAGCCCTCAATTTTGTGCGCACGGCTGGGGGTCATCCCTTCCACCGTGGCAAACGCGAGGCGACGGCACCCCTGTGCAATCAGGTGTTCTGTTGCCATTCGCCCGGCCTCAATGTTATCCATTGATACACTGTCCAGCGCAAAATGACCCGACTGAGCACGCACAGGCATACGGCCATCATAGTTCACCATCACCATGCCCTGCTCTGCCGCTTGCGCAAAATGCGCTTTTTCAATATCGCAGGCGGCAACGATAATCCCGCGGACGCCGTGGGAAAACATGTCGTCCAGAAAGGCTTCTTCTTCTTCAATTTGTCGGTAGGTATTTCCAATCAGCACCCGCAGTTGGCGCTTTTTGGCGGCCAGATCGACTTCACGGGCCAGGGCAGCAAAGCTGGGATTCACAATGGACGGCACCAGCAGACCAATCATTTTGGCCTGTCCGGTCTTGAGCTGTTGAGCCACCCGGTTTGGAAAGTAATTCAGCGTCTGCATGCTCTGCTGGATACGCGCCAGGGTTTCAGCCCGCATTTGATCGGTCCGACCGTTGAGCACATTGGATACCGTACTGACGGAAACGCCAGCATGCTTTGCGACATCACGAATATTCGCCATACATCTCCTTTGCGGCAATCGATGAATGGCGGAAGACACTCATACCCGGCATCGCCATCTTCTCAGGAATTATCAACTACAACGGTTTAGTGTAACGTTACAGACGGAGCTGTCAATGCAATGTATCAGGCATAATTAAGCAAGTGAACCACTCGCTGGCACTGGATGCGCTGCTGATTGCAGTCTGGCGACATAAACCTGACGACGAGGTATCGTGCACTCAGACCAGGGCAGCCAGTACGACAGTGGCGACTGGCGGCGGTTCTGTTGGGCCAATAACCTGGCCTCCAGTATGAGCCGACGTAGTAACTGCTGGGATAATGCGGTGGTCAAATCGTTCTTCAGTACGCTGAAAAAAGAACGCCGTTATTCGTTAAGTGATAACTTTCAGATACAGTGCCGGTTAATCACGCTACTTAAACCCGGGAATCCCCTGACCGGGGTGTGATTGCATTGTGGCACATCAGAAGGAATTATTTCTCCAGTTCTCATGAACGCATGTCAATTAGCAGGACTGGATAGTCCTGCTCGGTTTATTATTTGAGTACGTATTATTTGATCGGCATTGTTTAAATAAACGCTAAACAACCACTCATTTAACATGGAGATACTGCTTTTATCCGTTAAGCTGTTCTGGCTAACAAACGAACAGCACTCCTGGAGGAAGCTGTCGACTCGAAATGGAAAACTTTTGGCCACCCGTGGCCTTTTTTCCTACCGTCCCAACCGTTATGTTAGCCCCATGACAACTGGCCTTGCTCACAGTGACCTGGTTTGTGGAATAACTCTTGTTTTCATTGCTTAGCCGCCTGCGCAGGCGGCTCTTTTTCAAGGAGGTGGCATGCCACTCAATAAAATGAAGCGTCATGCCATACTCCATACGCTCTCTATACCTGAACGTAAACTGCGCCCCCTAAAATGGCTTGCTCTCATCTCATCTCTGCTATTTATTTTACAACTGGCAATTGAGAGCCTGCTCTTAAGCGAATAGCAGAATAGTAATTCCTGTCCAAAGACTCAATCTGGAATGATTTTCTGATACCTGTCGGGTACAGAGCACAAATATTAACGTATTTTTTCAGCAATATAAGTTATACGTAGGGTTGTACCTTTGTTCAATTTCACAGATACAGGCCTGACTGACAGAGTGTGAATAAGGAAATGAGCCGTGGAAAACTATACGCTTCATCGTGGCAGACTTATCGACCATATCCAGCTCGTGGTAAACAACTTTGACGCAAGCAAAGCATTTTACACTGCTGTGCTGGCGGAACTTAAGATCCCCCTGGTTATCACAGATGACGATTATATCTGGGCTGACGAACTGGTCATTTCATCGGTAAAAAGTTCGGGGCCTGGAGGGGTGCCTACAGGACGGCACCATCTGGCCTTTCAGGCCACAGACCGTGAATCGGTGGACGCATTTTACCGCGCAGCGCTAAATCATGGCGGACGTGATAACGGCGCCCCCGCCGAACGAACCTACCATCCCGGATACTATGCCGCTTTTGTTCTGGATCCGGACGGTAACAATATTGAAGCTGTTTACCATGGTGAGGGCGATCGCAGTGCCCGCTCTGTAGAAATCAGCTTCACTGTCTGAGAAAACAGGGAGCATATTTTCCCCCTGTAGCTCCCGAAAACCGCAATGTAGAGCTTTATCTATGACCGTTATTCCGGTATCAGCTAAAGACTCGTTTGTCTGGCTGATCAATGATAACCCGGTGGCAATAGCCATCGTAACCCACAGAATGGACAAAGCGCGTCTGACCGAATTTGGTGTGCTGCCCGAGTACCGGAGCCAGGGACTGGCAAAACAATGCTGATGTATCTATGCCAGAAATGCTGGCACCATTATTTACTGCGGCGGGTTATCAGGCTGAACCGTTATGCCAGTTTGAGATGGAACTGACATTTTAAACTATCGTTATGCTGCATTCCGGATGACAGGAGAATAATGATGAGTTGCAAGTTTGAATGGATCAATGAGCCCGCTAAATGGCACTACGGGAATAATACCCTGTCGGTAATCACTGATGATCACACCGATTTCTGGCGTCATACCTGGTACGGGTTTGAGCGTTTTTCAGGTCATATCTACGCCACTGACGTAACAGATGATTTTACTTTTCAGGTCAGGATCCGCGCAGACTTCACCACACTCTATGACCAGGCCGGAATTATGATTCTCTCTGACGAACAGCACTGGCTCAAAGCTGGCATCGAATTTAACGATGGAGCACCTGCAATCGGGAGTGTACTCACGCAGGGATATTCCGACTGGGCTACAGGACTCTTTCCCGGGGATCCGAAGGAATTCTGGCTGCGTCTGACCCGTAAGAAAGATGCGTTACGATTGCAGTACTCGTCAGATGGACAACACTGGCCATTACTTCGCTTATGTTATTTTCCCATGGGCCCAGTAAGAACGGGCGTCATGTGTTGTACACCTCAGCGCCAGGGGTTGGAGGTAGAATTTCTTGATCTCAGACTGACTCCTGCGATGGATAAAGAACTGCACGATCTGAGTTGATTAAAATCAAGGGATTATAAAAAACGGAGAACCCGTTTATGAAGCCATTTACGGGACGCCTTAACAGGTATGGCAGCGTTCTATTATTTCCACTGGCGATGGTCATCTACGATTTTTCAGCCTATCTGACCACGGATCTCATCCAGCCGGGCATCATCCACATCATCCGTGAGCTTCAGGCTGATATCACTCTCGCGCCTGCCTCTGTCAGTCTTTATATGGCCGGAGGTCTGGCGCTCCAGTGGCTCCTCGGTCCTCTCTCTGACCGGATTGGTCGCCGTCCCGTCCTGCTCACTGGTGCAATGATCTTTGCCCTGGCCTGTCTGGGCATGATGTTTGTCACCACGATCGAGCAATATTTTATTGCCCGTTTTATACAGGGAACCAGTATTTGCTTCATCTCCACCGTTGGTTATGTGTCAATACAGGAGGCCTTTGATGAAAAGGACTCCATCCGTATCATGGCGGCGCTGACCTCAATCGTATTGCTTGCGCCTGTCATCGGCCCACTGGCTGGAGCAGCTCTGATGTCCTTTATGCACTGGAAGCTGTTATTTGCGATCATCGGAGGGATGAGTCTGATGGCCTGGGTCATGTTGATGATTAAAATGCCGGAGACAGTCAAACGTCAGGGCCAGGGGTTTCATCCTGGAGATGTATTATCCGATTTTATCAGCGCCTTCAGACATCCGGTGGTACTGACGGGTGCCCTGGCCCTGTCATTCGGTAACCTGCCGATGATTACCTGGGTCGCGCTCTCTCCGGTGATCCTGATTGAGGATGGCGGGATGTCACCCGGTATGTATGCCTGGACTCAGGTACCTGTATTTGGCGGGGTGATTATTGCCAGCATCATCGTCGCGAATTTTATCAAAGACCCCACTTCACCGCGCTTTATCTGGCGTACCGTTCCAGTTCAGCTAAGCGGGCTGTGTATCCTTCTGCTTGGTAATCTGGGTTGGCCGCATGTCTGGTTATGGTCGGTGATGGGAACCAGTATTTATGCCCTCGGGACAGGAATGCTGTATCCCGTCCTGTTCCGTTTTGCACTTTTTTCTCATTCCCTGCCTAAAGGCACCGTATCAGCAACCATTAACATTATTGCATTAAGTTTTATGGCGACCTCAGTAGAGCTGGCCCGCTGGTTCTATTTTCAGGCTGGTGGCAGGATAGCTTTCCATTTTCTGGCGATGGTGGCAGGAATTATCGTCATGATACTGGTTTTTCGTTTGTTAAAACTACGCCAGCAACATCTGAATCAGACCGTCTGAGAATATGAGTTACGGCTCTGCCAGCAAAATTGGCAGGCTAATAGATGGGGCTACGGCCCCATGTCCTGCATGGTACAGGTCGCTTCGAAACCGAACCTCCGGATGGTTTCAAACATGGCCACAGGCTTGACACTGTTTTGCTGCAAATGAAACTTGGTGAAGGAATAGTGCTCTGCCAGAAGATTCGGGTCTTATGCTCTGAGGCAGGAATAAGGGAGCATCTGCCCCCCTTCATCTTTATTTCAATCGCTTACCTGTTTCATCAACGACTTTCTCACCATCTTCCTTAGCGAAAGCCGCTTTCTGAGCATCTGGAAGGATATCCAGAACCACCTCGGAAGGACGACACAGTTTAGTTCCCAGTGGCGTCACCACAATCGGACGGTTAATCAGGATCGGATGCTGCAACATAAAGTCTATTATCTGGTTGTCAGTAAACTTATCTTCGGCAAGCCCCAGTTCTTCATAAGGCTCGACGTTTTTACGCAGCAAAGCCCGGACGGAAATGCCCATATCCGCAATGAGTTTGACCAGCTCATCGCGAGACGGTGGAGTTTCAAGGTAATGAATAACGGTCGGTTCATTACCGCTGTTGCGGATCATCTCAAGCGTGTTACGCGACGTACCGCAGGCCGGGTTGTGATATATGGTGATGTTGCTCATATCAGTATCTCATTACAAAGTGAAAGAGAGACGTAGCGCCAGCGCCGCCAGCGTTACAAACAGCACAGGCAGAGTCATAATAATCCCGGTGCGGAAATAGTATCCCCACGTGATGGTCATATTCTTCTGTGAAAGTACATGCAGCCAGAGCAGCGTTGCAAGGCTACCAATAGGTGTAATTTTCGGCCCCAGATCGCAGCCAATCACGTTAGCGTAGATCATCGCCTCTTTAATAACGCCGGTGGCAGTGCTTCCCTCGATAGAGAGCGCGCCAACCAGCACCGTAGGCATGTTGTTCATAATGGAAGACAGGATTGCTGTCAGGAAGCCAGTCCCCAGCGTCGCGACCCAGAGTCCTTTATCCGCCAGTACGTTCAGCACACCTGAAAGGTATTCGGTTAGTCCGGCGTTGCGCAGACCGTAGACCACCAGGTACATCCCCAGTGAGAAGATGACGATCTGCCATGGCGCACCGCGCAGCACTTTGCCGGTGTTAATGGCATGGCCTCGTTTCGCCACAGTAAACAGTATTACCGCCCCAACTGCAGCAATTGCGCTAACGGGAATCCCGAGTGGCTCGAGGACAAAGAACCCAACCAGCAGAAGAATTAAAACTATCCAGCCGGTTCTGAAGGTTGCCAGATCTTTAATCGCCTTTGCCGGTGCTTTCAGAAGAGCCAGGTCATAAGTCGGTGGAATATCTTTGCGGAAGAACAGATGCAGCATCACCAACGTGGCAACAATGGCGGCAATATCCACCGACACCATCACCGATGCATATTCAGTGAAGCCCAGACCAAAGAAGTCCGCCGAGACGATATTCACCAGGTTCGACACGATAAGCGGCAGGCTGGCAGTATCGGCAATAAACCCGGCAGCCATGACGAATGCCAGTGTCGTACCTTTACTGAACCCTAATGCAAGCAGCATGGCAATGACTATCGGCGTCAGAATCAGTGCCGCGCCATCGTTGGCAAACAGTGCCGCCACCGCTGCGCCGAGCAGGACGATATAAGTAAAGAGCAAACGGCCATGACCATTACCCCAACGTGAAACATGCAGTGCCGCCCATTCGAAAAAACCAGATTCATCGAGCAGCAGGCTGATAATAATTACGGCAATAAAGGTTGCCGTCGCGTTCCAGACGATATTCCACACCACCGGAATATCGCTTACATGCACAACGCCAGAAATCAAAGCCAGTCCTGCGCCCAGCGTCGCGCTCCAGCCGATCCCTAAACCCTTAGGCTGCCAGATAACCAAAACAATGGTCAGGACAAAAATAACGCCTGCCAGTAACATACATCCTCCTGACAGGGCGACTTTGCCGCCCTGTATATGCAAAAAAATTAACTCATCAGCTTTCTGAGCTTTTCAATACCGGCGGGCTCTGACGCCAATACCGGAACGAGCGCTATACGGTCAGCGTGCTGATTCTTAACAGCCTCAATCTGAGGCAGTTCCTGCCGGGCGCGCTGGCAAAGCAACGGAGAACGCGTATCCGCAATGGAAAGGCTGTTATTGATAATCCAGCCCCACGGATGAATCCCCGCTCTTTCAAGGTCAGACTGCAGGTTTGCCGCTTCCAGCACCGGTGTGGTTTCAGGAAGCGTAACCAGCAGAACTTTGGTTCTATCCGGGTCCTGAAGCTGCATCATGGGGGTAGTAAAATGACCTTTACTCCCCATTTTTTTGGCAATCTCTCGGTGGTAAGCCCCGGTCGCATCCAGCAGTAACAGCGTGTGTCCGGTAGGGGCGGTATCCATAACAACAAAGCGCTTACCCGCTTCACGAATCACGCGGGAGAAGGCCTGAAACACGGCAATTTCTTCAGTACAGGGAGAGCGTAAATCCTCTTCCAGTAGCCGTTTCCCTGCTTCGTCCAGATCTCTTCCCTTCGTCTCAAGAACATGCTGGCGATAGCGTTCGGTTTCATCGTGAGGGTTGATGCGGCTGACCTGCAGGTTTTTGAGGCTGCCGTTCAGCGTTGTACTCAGGTGCGCAGCAGGATCAGAGGTCGTGAGATGCACGTCAAATCCCATGTCTGCCAGCCTGACGGCGATGGCAGCAGCCATCGTGGTTTTCCCTACGCCACCTTTGCCCATCAGCATAATCAGGCCGTGTTCACTGCGAGCGATATCATCGACCAGGCCAGAGAGCGATAAGTTTTCAGGCGTGTACAGGACGTTCGTTACCGGGAGCGGTAATGCCTCAGAACGGGTATCCAGCAGTCCCTTCAATGCTGAAACACCAACCATATTGACTGGCTGTAGTAATAGGGTATCTGTCGGTAGCTCAGATAAACCGGCAGGAAGATTTGCCAGTGCCTCCTGCTCACGTTGCCATATCGCAGCGGCAAGGGCGTCATGTTCAGCTTCGGCTTTAGGCAGCACACCATTAATCACCAGATACTGGTTTTTCAGGCCAATTGCAGCCAGTTCTTCATGGGTGCGGGCGACTTCCTGCAGCGTAGATTTTTGCAGTCGTGCAACCAGAACCAGGCGGGTACGTTCAGGATCGGATAACGCCTCTACTGCATGAGCATACTGCTCACGCTGCTTTTCCAGACCGGCCATTGGGCCAAGACAGGAAGCACCATCTGGATTACTTTCAATGAAGCTACTCCAGGCACCGGGAAGCTGGAGAAGGCGAATCGTGTGGCCCGTCGGCGCTGTATCAAAAATGATGTGATCAAAGCGGGTCAGCAGAGAAGCGTCGGTCAGTAAGCCAGTAAACTCATCGAACGCCGCAATCTCAGTGGTACAGGCTCCTGAAAGCTGCTCGCTGATACTGTTAACAACGTCATCAGGCAGAAGACCTTTGATAGGATCAACGATTCTGGCGCGGTATTGTTGGGCGGCTTCCTGCGGGTCGATCTCCAGAGCGGAAAGTCCAGGAACTGCTGTCACTGGGCGAATGGTATTACCGATAGCCTGATCGAATACCTGGCCGACATTGGAAGCCGGATCGGTACTGACCAGCAAAACCCGCTTCCCCTGTTCGGCAAGGCGGATAGCCGTCGCGCAGGAAATGGACGTTTTTCCTACACCTCCCTTACCGGTATAAAACAGGTAAGGCGGGATGTTCTGTAAGAATTTCATATGTCCTCCTGACATACTCAGCAACAGGAAGTATTACCACCACAGCAGCTGGTGGGCGCTAACCCAACCTTCTCCAGCGGAATGCCGAACCAGCGAGCCAGCTCAGCGCGTTTTGGGTATCGCCCTGCCATCACCGTTTCGCCGTCCAACAGCAGCAGCGGAAGCCCTTCTGCTCCAGATGCTTCGAGGAATGCTTTCGCTTTCTCGTTCTGAACAAAGCTCATGGGCTGCTGCGCCAGGTTGTAACGTTCAACCTGTACGCCACGTCCTTTCAGCCACTGCACATCCGCAGAGAAATCAACCAGAACTTGATCAACATCTGAACCACAAACGCCGGTACTGCAGCACATCGCAGGATCAAACACGGTTAACGTTTTCATCTTTAACACCTCACATCCGTAAAAACATATATGTACAGGCAAATTTTTTAGATACAAACAGCCTTACCACTGCCAGAGCAGTTTGCTGATGCCAGCTTACGGGCGATGGCCTGTACGTCGTCCTGTTGGCTTAACCAGGCCTGCTCAATCACCTGAGCGGCCCAGGAAGGAATATGCGGGGATAAACGGTAGTGAACCCACTTGCCCTGTTTGCGATCCAGCAATAGTCCACTTTCCCGGAGCATTGCCAGATGGCGGGAGATCTTGGGCTGTGACTGTTCCAGCGCCGTACAGAGATCGCACACGCACAGCTCTCCCATCTCTCTGAGCAGCAACACAATGCCCAAGCGGGTTTCATCGGAGAGGTTTTTGAAGAGTTGTAGAGATGATAATTGTGGCATAAGTCCCCCCGGCTATTGTTTCGCAATATCTCGCTGTAACCGTACAGTGTCAAATTATATTTGAATTTCCATATATGAATAAAGCAAGACTTCTCACTAACCCTATGAGGGTTATACCGTCGGTTACAGTAAGGAACTCAGCAAGGAGGCTTTAAGCTATTTCCCTTTGGATTCAGTAAACTGGAGAGTTTTAAGTATGAAGTGTCATGGAGCGGGCGAAGGGAATCGAAGTATCGAAGACAACTCACCGTTAACCATTTGTTTCTTAAAAGATGATGAATCCTTATGGTTACAGTTATGGTTACACGTTGAGTGATCTTTGGTCAAGGCCGGATACATGTAATATTCCCACAAAAAGAATAGAACAAAGGTTAGAACATCTGGAAGGGTCTCAATGTTTCAACTTCAAGGGGTAGCCTCCCTCGTTTCAGGGCAAAATCAAGGAAGGCTACGGGGACAATACGAGAGAGTAAACTATTAGATAGACGCTCAGATTTTTGTGGGAGATTTTAGAAAAAGGCTGTAAGCATCACTCACCGCCACCAAGCACTGCCGCCAACCGCATAATGAAAACCTGTCAGCACCAGAGCTACAGCAATGGCTACAAATAAAAGGATACCGCACATACCTGACAGCCTATTGAAAACAATGCGATACACTATGCCGGCAATGAACAATATTCCGGCGGCCCACCAAAACGCCTTAACAGCCCGACCAACTGCGTAATAGGTAGACCACGAGATACCACCGTATATATAACCAGCCATACATCCCATAGCCAATAGTAGCGCAGCCATAACAATGAACGACCCCATACCTCTTACCATAATGATTTTCCTAAAGTAATCCATTCAGAGACTGAGGGTAGGATAGCCTGATTGCAGCCTTTGTGTTGATCGTTTGTCTCGATCGGTAACATGAAATTGATCGCTCATATCTATGGAGATCGATAGCTATCATAGATTCAGTGTTCGGGCATACCAGACGCTGCTGCGAGAAATCATGGATAACCCTTGGGATTTCGTCAGGTGACCGTTAAGCACGGCCCTGTAGATGCGCTCAGGTTTCCTACCGTCAACACATTTACCAATCTTGTTAAGGGTCTGCATAGCTTCCCTGTAGTCGTCCTTATGACGTTCCAATAGCTCAGCTTCAGCGTGATAGCCAAGTTCGACCATCTTATTAGCAACGACCGTGGCAACTTCAGGCATCTCAAGGATAGCCTCAAAGGCCGCATAGACCATGTCCTCGAAATCTTCAGAGACCCATCCGGCATACTTGAGGGTTGCCTGTTTGTCTGCGTAGGTTATGCTTTCAATACCAATCTTCTCGACGTGCATTTTTTGCATGTCGGCGAGCCTCTTTGTTACCTTGCCGCGCCACTGAGAGGGTAGCTTATTGTTTGGTAATCCGAGGATTTTCCATATTTCTGTAAGGTTCCACATGCCAGACTCATTAGACTTAAAGCTGTGGCCTTCAATAGTAATAATATGACCTGCATGTTTATGTTTATTATTCATTGCTTGGTTACCTTTTAAATATGCACCCTAAACCGAACCCTACGGACCCACTCAAAGTCCCCAAGCGAAGGGAGACCAGCAGGACAAAGGATACACACTTAGAATGTCTTTGAGATTAATAGGAATGGTTTCATGTGGAGACACTGAACGTTTTTTCAAATTGAAGCAACTAATGAAGTAGATAACGCTAAGTTCTCTTAATGTTCTTCTTTAAGTTCTTATTATTATCTTGTGTAAACAAGTAATATAACTCTAAGGTCTTTAAGTAATACTTTAAGTTTAGCCCCTGTAGACCAGAGGCCATATTAATATGATTACTGTCATTGGCTATTCACTTATCGACTGACCCAGAGCACACAGGAAGCATTCACTTTAAGTTGAACGCTTGGTGTCCGTAATTGGTCATCCCGCCCCTGAAAGGATGCGATAAGCTACGGTTAGTTGTCATAGAGGGAAACTCTTTGTCGTCCCTCTCCCTTATAGTGAGTCGCATTGATTTTTATTGACTTAAAGGTGAATCTGTGAATGAAAATTAGCGACTGAAGGCATGGAGCCACACTTTCTGTTAGTTACTCAGAGTTCCTCTCCCTAAAGTGAGTCGTATTGATTGCTAAGCTGTCTTTTTGTCGCGCTTTTCGATTCCCTGCCGTGGTCCCTCTGGCATACTCTGGAACATCGCTTCGATCTCTTTTGGTCTCGTAATACGGTCATCGACAATGATGTTCAACAGCTTAAAGAGACTATGCGTTAACTGTGGGTCATCCTCAAGGCTAATCTCTCCGGGGTGTACAGCCTGATTGCCAACAATGCGACAAATGTCGGCTGCTTGCTGGATGCGAGGAGGTAAACCTTTCTCAACTAGAGACTTAATGTCAGCGTTAATATTGTTCCCCGGCTCTCCTAAATGAACCATCAGTTTCTGGAGGCATAGACGAAGGAGTGCCGCAGCCCCTTTAGGTGATAGATTGACGATACTGCGTGCTTCCATGTAGTCAGACTTGCAGTCTTCTGGCATGTCCGGGTTTGGCATTTCAATATTAGAAGACGCAGGAACGATCATTTGTTCTGAAAACCAGAAACTTAAACCATCGCAATGCTCGCAAATCGCCATATGCATAGGAGCAGCTTCTGTATTGGAATAACCATCCATCGGTCTAAAAAGAAGCTGTTTCCAGTGTTGTTGTGCGTAGACACCACATCGGGGACAGTTAAAGTTTTCTTTTCCGTATTCCGCAGGGTAATACTCAGCCATTTACTCTACTCTCCTTATAAATATCAGTCATCACAATAACCAATCTATCCACCTCAACCTCTTTAGCGTAACGGTCATAAGTAATAGATCCTGAGCTATGCCCCATAATCGCCTGAGCATACGCTAACTCGACACCATGTTGTTTTAACTGAGTCGCAACTGTATGCCTAAACGAATGAAACGCCAAACCGTCACGGTCAGCCAGAACCTTAGGTAACAGCGTTCTGTTAAACCATTTACTCACCTGCTCACCGTAACCGTTCTTCATCAGGCGCAGACCATCAAACACCATAGCGTCATCACCATCAGTGCCTCTACGGGTCTCTACAAGCGCCATAAAGTCAGCCAATACGAAACCATAGACCTCATCAACCAGAGGCACACAGCGATCACTGTGAACGTTCTTGATGCTCTTACCGGGCAGGCTACTATCATCTTCATTGATATGGATATAGACGGTCCCAGCCTTAGTGGTCCTAACGTCTTTGACCTGAAGTTGAGCCACCTCGTTGAGCCTCGCACCAGTGATAGCAGCCAAAGCGGGAACGTAGTAGTGATAGGGCTTACCAGAGGACTTCAGAGAGTACGATTTAGCGGCGACCAGTAGTTGCCTCACCTGCTCCGTAGAGAAAGCATTACGGGCCTCAGATGCTTTACGCTGAGGGACCTTCAGTTCCAGCCCCTCAGTCATATTCTTTTTAATCAGGTCATTACGGACAGCCCACTTAAAGACTGCCGCCATTTTGATGAGATACTTGTTATTGATGGTGACAACATCCAAACAATCTGTCTTATCATCCCGGTTTAGCAAGTCAGTCAATGAAGCATCCTTGAAGCGCTGCTTACGGTTCTTTGGTAACTTCTGGAGCATATCACGGACCCTGAGTATGTCAGCCCTATCAGCGTCAGCATTAAGACCGAGATAGTCGAATATTTCGATTAATACAGCGTATGACGCTTTGTTTTCTCTTAAGGTGGCAGGCTTCCAGTTCTGAGAGTTCTCCACTTCGTATTGCTCAAAGAGACTCGCTACGGTAACTTTGGGTTTTACCTCTGGAGCATTAACAGATAGGGACATCGAGTTACTCTCATTTGACCGATGAATACCATCAAATTCATCGATGTAATCTATAAGAGGTTTACTGTCTCCTGCGTCGATACGCTTCATACACGCCTGAAGCACTCCCAGAGCCTCATGAATGTAACGATGCTGGTCAATACTGAGTGGTTCACTGGCAAGTGCATCAACAAGATTCTCACCGAGTTCTACATAGAGTCCGCTGTACGTCTCCCTCATGTCAGGTTCGAAGAGGTCAGAACGCCCCGTTGAAAGCTCCCACTCGGCGATGTCTTTAAGGTGTTCCCTCATCTCCTCATAGGTGGCGTTCGGTCTGTCCGCATGTATTGCCTTGAGTGCTGCCTTGATGTGCCGTGAATGGGCCATAGCGGTGCGTCTATCCTTGGTCCGTAATGATACTGAGGTCATTCTATCATTGTTTGGTTGTCTGACTCGAAGACGGAAATAGTAGATACAGTGACGCTGGTAGAGATAGGTGACAACTGGGAGTTTGTGGCTGCTGGATAGCTGAATCATATGTCTGTATGCCCTGAGAGGGTTACACAGTGGGTTACAGTAAGTAACTCTGCAAGAAGGCTTGAAGCCGCATCCCTTGGGATTCAGTTAGTTAGAATACTTTAAGAAGTGTCATGGAGCGGGCGAAGGGAATCGAACCCTCGTATAGAGCTTGGGAAGCTCTCGTTCTACCATTGAACTACGCCCGCTTTGGAGTGCGTAAGGCATTATAAACCTTACGCTCTTGTTGGCAAGGGACAGACCAGCTGACTGGCGATTAATTCACCGTCAGCATTTCGGTTTGCTGCCCTGCGGCGGCAGGTAACGCAGCGGGTCGATGGCCGTCGCACGGTAGCGAATCTGGAAGTGCAACCGCACCGAGGCCGCATCAGTACTGCCCATCGTGGCGATTTTCTGTCCCGCCTTCACGCTTTGCCCGTTATTCACCAGCATCGTGTCGTTGTGAGCGTAGGCGGTAATGTAATCTTCACTGTGTTTAATCATAATGAGATTACCGTAGCCCCGCAGTTGGTTGCCCACGTAGACCACCTTCCCTGCCCCGGCGGCATAAACCGGCGTACCGCGGGCAGCGGAAATGTCGATCCCCTTATTCCCTCCATCCGCAGTGGAATAAGGCAGGATCACCTTACCGCTGGCAGGCCACTGCCAACAACGTTGCCCTACCGGTGGCCAGGACGATTGCGGCACGGAAGAAGACGGTCTCGCGGAGGCTGTTTTGGTAGACGACTTTTTAGTGGATTTCGATGAGGCCGTTTTCGAACCACCGAGCTTCAGCTTTTGCCCAACTTCAATGGTGTACGGCGGCGAAATGCCGTTCAGACGCGCAAGGTCTTTGACGCTGGTGCCTGTCGTGCGTGAAATACGGTAAAGGGTATCTCCCCGTTTGACGGTATAAACGGCGCCAGAATCAGACGATTTGCTCCCCGAGCAGCCCACGACAAGCAATCCCGCACAAAGCAGCATGGCAATACCCAGGCTATTTTTCTTCAGGCGTCCTGCGCTCAAAACCGTTCCTCGCAATATTCACAGACGCCATATGATAACAGCCATAATCCGGATGCCAAATTTATTGAATCGGTTAGTCCCCTCATGGACCGCCTGATAAACGCTATCACCGCCACTTACCGTGTATCACAATGAGTTGATTAAACTCATAATGATACGCAAGGTGCTCATCGTCAAAGGTCGGATCCCTCTCCCGACAGACCATATTATTATCTCCGTCACACTTCCCTTTTCTCACGGCGCAACTTTGCGCTTCTGGCGTAATTCTTGCCTGATTTAACGGTTGTTCAGGAACCGAATTGTTAAATCAAGGGGACGTTTATGGATGCGCGGGAAGCAACCGCTACCGGAGAGTCATGCATGCGCGTGGATGCCATCGCTAAAGTGACCGGGCGGGCTCGATATACTGATGATTACATGATGGCGGGCATGTGTTATGCCAAATACGTTCGCAGTCCGATTGCCCACGGTTACGCCACCAGCATCAACTGTGACGAGGCGAAAAGCCTGCCCGGTGTACTGGCCGTGTTTACCTGGGAAGATGTACCGGATATTCCCTTCGCCACGGCAGGGCACGCCTGGACGCTGGATGAGAACAAACGTGACACCGCCGACCGTTTTCTGTTGACCCGCCACGTACGCCATCATGGCGATGCGGTCGCGATTGTTGTGGCAAGGGACGCGTTAACCGCAGAGAAAGCGGCCTTACTGGTGAATGTGGAATGGGAAAAACTCCCGGTGATCACCACGCCAGAAGCGGCTCTGGCGGATGACGCAGTCCCTATTCACCCAGGCGGTAATTTGCTCAATCGCAGTGAAATGACCACCGGGAATGTCCAGCAGACCATTGATGCCGCTGATTACCAACTCCAGGGACATTACCAGACGCCGGTGATTCAACATTGCCATATGGAAAGCATCACTTCATTGGCCTGGATGGAAGATGACTCGCGAATCTCCATCGTCTCCAGCACGCAGATCCCACACATCGTACGCCGGGTCGTGGGCCAGGCATTGGGCATTCCGTGGTCATGCGTGCGGGTTATCAAACCTTACGTCGGCGGCGGATTTGGAAACAAGCAGGATGTGCTGGAAGAACCCATGGCCGCTTTCCTGACGCGCAAACTGGGCGGTATTCCAGTGAAAGTCTCTCTCAGCCGTGAAGAATGTTTTCTCGCTTCCCGTACCCGCCATGCGTTCACGATGGATGGACAGATAGGGCTCAATCGCGACGGCACGTTGCAAGGCTATCGTCTGGATGTTCTGTCAAATACTGGCGCTTACGCCTCACACGGGCATTCCATCGCCTCGGCGGGCGGCAACAAAGTGGCCTACCTCTATCCCCGTAGCGCATACGCTTACCGTTCCACCACCTGCTATACCAATCTTCCTTCCGCTGGCGCGATGCGCGGCTACGGCGCGCCGCAGGTGATCTTTGCCGTAGAATCGATGCTGGATGACGCCGCAACGGCGCTGGGTCTCGATCCGGTCGAGGTTCGGTTGCGCAATGCGGCCTGCGAAGGCGACACGAACCCGATTACCGGCAAACGCATCTACAGCGCGGGGCTCCCGGAATGCCTGCAAAAAGGCCGCGCGCTGTTTGAGTGGGACGCCCGTCGCGCTGAATGTCTGCACCAGCAAGGCAACATCCGCCGGGGCGTCGGCGTCGCCTGTTTTAGTTATACCTCCAACACCTGGCCGGTCGGCGTGGAGATCGCTGGTGCCCGTCTGCTGATGAATCAGGACGGAACGATCAACGTGCAGAGCGGAGCCACGGAAATCGGTCAGGGGGCGGATACCGTTTTCTCACAGATGGTGGCGGAAACTCTCGGCGTACCGGTCAGCGATGTGCACGTTATTTCCACCCAGGATACCGACATTACCCCCTTCGACCCTGGCGCCTTCGCCTCTCGCCAAAGCTATGTCACCGCACCGGCACTGCGCAAGGCAGCACTTCAACTGCGCGATAAGATCCTTCTTCACGCTGCCGACATGCTGCATCAGTCCGTCATGAGCCTGACGCTGACGGCAGGCCACATCGTCCTTATCGATCGCCCGGACTCACCGTTGCTGTCCTTAAAAGAGCTGGCGATGGATGCGTTTTATCATCCGGAGCGCGGCGGTCAGTTGTCTGCGGAATGCTCGGTGAAAACCACCACTAACCCACCGGCGTTTGGCTGCACGTTTGTCGATCTGAGCGTCGATATCGCCCTGTGCAAGGTCACCATCAACCGCATCCTCAATGTCCACGATTCCGGCCATATTCTGAACCCTCAACTGGCGGAAGGTCAGGTGCATGGCGGGATGGGAATGGGCATTGGCTGGTCGCTGTTTGAAGAGATGATCATCGATGGGGAAAGTGGTCTGGTGCGTAACCCGAATCTCCTTGATTACAAAATGCCGACCATGCCTGACCTGCCGCAACTGGAGAGCGCATTCGTTGAAACGCAGGAGCCGCAGTCGGCGTATGGACATAAATCCCTCGGCGAGCCGCCTATTATTCCTGTTGCTGCAGCCATTCGTAACGCAGTGAAAATGGCCACAGGCGTTGCGATTGATACGCTGCCACTGACGCCAAAGCGGTTATATGCGGAGTTCCACCAGGCTGGCTTGATTTGAGGATATGATCATGTTTGACTTTGCTTCTTATCATCGCGCTTCAGACATTGCCGGGGCTGTCAGCCTGCTGGCGCGCTATCCGCAGGCGAAACTGCTCGCCGGCGGAACCGACGTACTGATCCAACTTCATCATCACAATGCGCGTTACCGTCATATCGTCGATATCCATGATCTGCCCGAATTACGAGGCATTACCCTGTCGAAGGAAGAGAGGCTGCGTATCGGTTCCGCTACCACCTTTAGCGAGATTATCGAGCATCCCGTCGCGCAACGACATCTGCCAGCCCTGTGTGCGGCAGCTACCTCCATCGCCGGACCGCAAATCCGTAATGTCGCGACCTACGGCGGGAATATCTGTAATGGCGCAACCAGCGCAGACTCGGCCACGCCAACGCTGATTTATGACGCCACGCTTGAGATCGCCTCGCCAAAAGGGGTGCGTTTTACCAACATCAACGGTTTTCACACCGGCCCCGGAAAAGTTGCTCTTGAGCAAGATGAAATCCTTGTCGCCTTTCATTTTCCACCGCAGCCGAGGGCGCATACTGGCAGCGCGCATTTTAAATATGCCATGCGCGATGCGATGGACATCTCGACCATTGGTTGTGCGGCACGATGCCAACTGGATAACGGCGGTTTTAAAGAACTTCGTCTGGCATTCGGCGTTGCGGCTCCGACACCAGTTCGCTGTCAGCATGCAGAGAGCGCGGCGCAAAATGCGCCATTGACCCACCAGACGCTGGACGCGATCGCTGAATCCGTTCTGCAGGACGTCGCCCCGCGATCTTCCTGGCGGGCAAGTAAGGAATTTCGTCTGCATCTCATCCAGACGATGACCCGGAAAGTGGTTACTGAAGCCGTTGTCGCGGCGGGAGGAAAGCTGCAATGAATGACACTAACCGAATCACGCTGGAATGCGTCATTAATGATCACCCTTTTCAGCTCAGCATCATGCCGGGGATGCCGCTCTCTGAACTCCTGCGCGAACAAGGGTTGTTGAGCGTCAAACAGGGATGCTGTGTCGGTGAATGCGGAGCCTGTACGGTGCTGGTTGACGGTACGGCCATCGACAGTTGCCTGTACCTTGCCGCGTGGGCAGCCGGAAAACAGATCCGTACCCTGGAAGGTGAATCGGCTGGCAGTCAGCTCTCGCGTGTTCAGATGGCTTATGCGACATCCGGTGCCGTGCAGTGTGGTTTTTGCACGCCGGGTCTGATTATGGCGACCACCGCATTGCTGGCAAAACCGCGGGAAAAACCATTAACCATTCTGGAGATCCGTCGTGGTCTGGCGGGGAATTTGTGCCGTTGTACTGGCTATCAGATGATTGTCGATACCGTCCAGCGCTGCACTGAGCCTGAATAATTAACACCGCATCCTTCAGGCTGCCTCCGGGTCAGTAGCGTTCACATACTCGCCCCCTGATGCAACCTGAACGCGGTTGTGCGTTGAGTTATGCGTTCAGCAGCTCGTACTTTTTAATTTTGCGATAAAGCGTGGCAATCCCAATGCCTAACTCATCCGCCACCTGTTTTTTGTTGGAGTGGCGAGATAGCGCTTCGCGAATCATCTGCTTTTCCATCTCTTCCAGCGCGGTTCCGCCGGTATCCTCAGACAGCAACTGCGCCGCATGAGCGACCGCTCCAACGGATTCCGGCGCTTTACCGTTGTTGATCAGATTTGGCGGTAAAAGCGTACTGTCGATCACCTCGCCTGAAGGGACCACGTTGACCAGATATTCCATCAGGTTGCTTAATTCACGCAGATTTCCCGGCCACTGATGGTGTCTGAGCAGGGTCACTACATCCGGTGCAATCCCCGGATAGACCAGCCCTAAACGGCGAGTATGCAGATGCAGGAAATAGTGCACCAGTAGCTCAATATCGTCCTGTCGTTCACGTAGTGGGGGCAGAGTCAGTGGGATGACGTTCAGTCGATAGAACAGATCTTCACGGAATTTGCCTTCGGCGATAAACTGCCCGAGGTTCTGATTGGTAGCTGAAATAATGCGGATGTCGACCTGAACCGGACTGCTCGCGCCAAGCGGCAACACTTCCCTCGCTTCAATCGCCCTGAGCAGTTTAGCCTGTAGCATCAAGGGCATATCGCCAATTTCATCGAGAAATAGCGTTCCACTGTTTGCCGCCTGAATCAGGCCCGTTTTCCCATTGGCGGAGGCGCCGGTGAATGCGCCTTTAACATAGCCAAACAGTTCACTTTCCAGCAACTGCTCCGGTATCGCCGCGCAGTTGATGGCGATAAACGGTTTATTGCGTCGATCGCTGAGTTTGTGAATGGCGCGCGCGACCACCTCTTTTCCGGTGCCGCTCTCCCCCACAATCATGACGCTGGACGGACTGGGGGCAATACGGCCGATCAGCCGCTTAAGCTGGCGCATAACCCGGCATTCACCCACCAGTTGTTCAATATGCGGTTCATCGGTGGCAATCGATACAGAGGAACTGGTATGCGACTGATGGAAGGCCATCAGGAATAACTGCCGTCCCTGCACATGATGCAACTGACCAATGATCAGTTCACTTTTATCATCCCAGGAGACGATATGCTGCATATGCCCGTGCGTGAAATTACTTTCAAACGTTAATGGCCGAAACCTGACCGACTTTCCCACCATATTATTCTGCACCGCACCAAGAATTTTTAACGCGGTTTGATTCGCGAACTGTACGCGGTTGTCTTCATCAATGACCAATACACCTTGATCCATATTCTCGATCATTGTCGAAAATATTTTACTGATGTTGTCACTCCCACTCTGATCTTCGAGAAGTTTTGAAACAAAAATAGTGGATATATGGCGAACATAGTCTGAAAACTCGCGCAGGTTGTCATTGATATGTTCCTGCTGTTCATGCGTTACGGCAATCAAACTGATCACTCCTACACAGCGGTCCTGCAGAATGACGGGGGTTCCCAGAAAAGCCTTCTCGCGACAGTTATCTTTGCTATCGCAGCCTTCACAGAGCGGGTCAAAGCGGGAATGCGTCACAACCTTTTCTTTTTTACTTTCCAGTACATAGCGCAACAGTCTGGAGTTACCGCTCAACGGGCGTCCGAGGTATTTCCCGTAAGCGCCGGTTCCCGCGACGCGGCAGAGGTTATCATCGACGATCTCAACTTCGAGTTGCAAAACGCTGGCAAGCATTCTGGCGAAACGCTGAATGGTAGGTTGAATCTGCATCAAAATGGACTGCGTTGTTGCAAGCACCATAGTCTTACCTTCCGGAATCACTTAAATGATTGATCATTGAAGACATTGATGGTTCGTAGAATATAAGGATACTAACTCAGACAAAATTTGCTTTGATAAAAACACAGGCTCTTTATCATTTTATAATGAAAATATGCAAGAGAAATCACATTTCTATATCAATATGAGAATCAGCGCAGTGAGTTTATCAAACTGACGGTATTTACTCTTCTTCCGGGTATTATTCTGTCAGTCAGTTCATTGACACATTGCGTTATTTATTAAGCCAAACGTTTTCGTATATTCATGACGAATTACAGATAGCTTTATTCTGTGATCAGTGCCACATATTGCCTGATGATTTCCTATTTATCCGCCGTCGGATTCATTTTGGCACGCTTATTGTTAGTCCCTGGTATATCGGTGATGCCGCTTGTCATTACCGCGAATAAGCCACCTTGCCGTCATTCCACTACCAGGACCTTACAATGAAAACTGTTAATGAGCTGATAAAGGATATCAATTCGCTGACCTCACACCTTCACGAGAAGGATTTTTTGCTTACGTGGGAACAGACGCCGGATGAACTGAAACAAGTCCTGGACGTCGCTGCTGCGCTGAAGATGCTGCGTGCCGAAAACATCGCGACCAAAGTCTTCAATAGTGGATTAGGGATTTCCGTTTTCCGCGATAACTCCACCCGTACCCGCTTTTCTTACGCGTCCGCCCTTAACCTGCTCGGCCTGGCTCAGCAGGATCTGGACGAAGGAAAATCACAAATCGCGCACGGCGAAACCGTCCGCGAAACGGCCAATATGATCTCCTTCTGCGCCGACGCCATTGGTATTCGCGACGACATGTATCTTGGTGCGGGCAACGCCTATATGCGTGAAGTCGGCGCCGCGCTGGATGACGGCTACAAACAGGGCGTGCTGCCGCAGCGTCCGGCGTTAGTTAACCTGCAATGCGATATCGACCATCCAACACAGGCGATGGCGGATTTGGCCTGGCTACGTGAACATTTTGGTTCGCTGGAAAACCTTAAGGGTAAAAAAATCGCCATGACCTGGGCCTACTCACCCAGCTACGGCAAACCCCTCTCTGTGCCACAAGGCATTATCGGTCTGATGACCCGCTTCGGTATGGACGTCACCCTGGCGCATCCGGAAGGATATGACCTGATCCCGGACGTGATTGAAGTGGCGAAAAACAACGCGAACGCGTCCGGCGGCAGCTTCCGCCAGGTCACCAGCATGGAAGAAGCCTTCAAAGATGCCGACATCGTCTATCCGAAATCATGGGCGCCTTACAAAGTGATGGAAGAACGTACCGAACTTCTGCGCGCCAACGATCACGCGGCCCTGAAAGAGCTGGAAAGACAGTGTCTTGAGCAAAACGCAAAGCATAAAAACTGGCACTGCACTGAAGAAATGATGCAACTCACCCGCGACGGCGAAGCGCTGTATATGCACTGCCTGCCCGCGGATATCAGCGGCGTCTCCTGCAAAGAAGGGGAAGTCACCGACGCCGTATTCGAAAAATACCGCATCGCAACGTACAAAGAAGCCAGTTGGAAGCCCTACATCATCGCCGCGATGATCCTCTCCCGCAAATATCCGAAGCCTGGCGTACTGCTGGAGCAGTTGTTGAAAGAAGCGCAACCACGCGTGAAATAACCCCCTGAGCCGACCTGCCGGTCGGCTCTCCTTTCCGGAGGCCAAAAGGATAGGATATGTCCGTTTTCTCACTGAAGATCGATATTGCCGATAACCGCTTTTACAACGGTGAAACATCGCCCCTTTTTTCGCAAAAACAGGCCAAAGTGGCTCGCCAGTTCCATCAAAAGATCGCTGGCTACCACCCAACGCCGCTCTGTGCGCTGGATGACCTCGCCCAACTGTTTGGCGTGAAAAAAATCCTCGTCAAAGATGAGTCAAAACGCTTTGGACTGAACGCGTTCAAGATGCTCGGCGGGGCTTTTGCCATCGCCTGCCTGTTGTGTGAGAAATATCATCTTGATATTGAGACGCTCTCTTTCGAACAGCTCAAAAACGCCATCGGCGAAAAAATGACGTTTGCCACCACCACCGACGGTAACCACGGTCGCGGTATTGCCTGGGCGGCACAACAACTCGGACAACATGCGGTGGTTTACATGCCGAAAGGCTCAGCGCAAGAACGCGTGGACGCCATTCTCAACCTCGGCGCGGAGTGCATTGTCACCGACATGAACTATGACGATACCGTTCGTCTGACCATGCAGCACGCCCAACAAAACGGCTGGGAAGTGGTGCAGGACACCGCGTGGGAAGGTTACACCAAAATCCCCACCTGGATTATGCAGGGCTACGCCACGCTGGCCGATGAGGCCGTTGAGCAAATGCGCGCCCTGGACGTCACACCGACCCACGTGCTGTTACAGGCTGGCGTTGGCGCCATGGCGGGCGGCGTGCTGGGCTATCTGGTCGACGTCTATGGCCCGCAAAACCTGCACAGCATTATCGTCGAACCGGACAAAGCGGACTGCATTTATCGTTCCGGCGTGAAAGGCGACATCGTCAACGTTGGGGGAGATATGGCAACCATCATGGCCGGTCTGGCCTGTGGTGAACCTAACCCGCTCGGCTGGGAAATTCTGCGCAACTGCGCCACCCAATTTATCTCCTGCCAGGACAGCGTCGCCGCGCTGGGCATGCGCGTGCTGGGTAATCCTTTTGGCAGCGACCCACGGGTGATCTCCGGCGAGTCCGGCGCCGTAGGGTTGGGCGTTCTGGCTGCCGTCCATCATCACCCACAGCGCCAGGCCCTGATGGACAAACTGGCGTTAGATAAAGATGCCGTTGTGCTGGTCATCAGTACCGAAGGCGATACCGATGTGAAGCACTACCGGGAAGTGGTCTGGGAAGGCAAACATCCGGTCGCACTGTAACCCCCTATTGGAAAACGCTCCCCAGGAGATTCGGGAGCGAACACTGGAGAAAAGTCATGGCTAAGCACATTCCTTTTAAACTGATTCTTGAAAAAGCAAACGACTACAAAGAAGACATGACGCGTTTCCTGCGCGACATGGTCGCCATTCCCAGCGAAAGCTGCGATGAAAAACGGGTTATCCATCGCATCAAACAAGAAATGGAGAAAGTCGGTTTCGATAAAGTCGAGATCGACCCGATGGGCAACATTCTGGGATACATCGGCCATGGCCCGCGCCTGGTCGCAATGGACGCGCATATCGACACGGTCGGTATCGGCAACATCAACAACTGGAATTTTGATCCCTATGAAGGGATGGAGACCGATGAACTGATCGGTGGACGCGGCACGTCTGACCAGGAAGGCGGCATGGCGTCCATGGTTTACGCCGGGAAGATCATTAAAGATCTCGGTCTGGAAGATGAGTACACGCTGCTGGTCACCGGCACGGTACAGGAAGAGGACTGCGATGGTCTGTGCTGGCAGTACATCATTGAGCAATCCGGTATCCGTCCGGAGTTTGTTGTCAGTACCGAGCCGACTGATTGCCAGGTTTATCGTGGACAGCGCGGGCGCATGGAAATACGCATTGATGTGCAGGGAGTCAGTTGTCACGGTTCCGCCCCGGAACGCGGCGATAACGCCATTTTTAAAATGGGACCAATCCTCAACGAGTTACAGGAATTGTCACAACATCTGGCTTATGACGAATTCCTCGGTAAAGGGACCTTAACCGTTTCCGAAATCTTCTTCACCTCGCCAAGCCGCTGCGCCGTGGCGGACAGTTGCGCCGTCTCCATCGACCGTCGTCTGACCTGGGGTGAAACCTGGGAAGGCGCGCTGGAAGAGATTCGCGCCCTGCCGGCTGTAAAAAAAGCCAATGCGGTGGTCTCGATGTACAACTATGACCGCCCTTCCTGGACCGGGCTGGTTTACCCGACCGAATGCTACTTCCCAACCTGGAAAGTGGAAGAAGATCACTTCACCGTCAAAGCGCTGGTCAATGCCTATGAAGGTCTGTTCGGCAAAGCACCGGTGGTCGACAAGTGGACGTTCTCCACCAACGGCGTATCGATTATGGGACGTCACGGTATTCCGGTGATCGGTTTTGGTCCGGGTAAAGAACCCGAAGCCCACGCGCCAAACGAAAAAACCTGGAAATCACATCTGGTGACCTGCGCCGCGATGTACGCTGCCATTCCACTGTCCTGGCTGGCAACGAAATAACGATCCATCTGTCTCCCCCGGTTTACCGGGGGATTTCTGGAGTGTGCTATGCGCGTATTGATTAAAAATGGCATTGCCGTTAACGCCGACGGACAGGCTAAACAGGACCTGCTGATTGAGAACGGTATCGTTCGTCAACGGGATGCGGAGATTACGCCGCCCCCTTCGTGTGAAGTGATTGATGCTGCGGGATGTTACGTTTTTCCCGGCGGCGTGGATGTACATACGCATTTCAATATCGACACCGGCCTCGCCCGTAGCTGTGATGATTTTTTTACCGGCACCCGCGCCGCGGCGTGTGGCGGTACAACAACCATTATTGACCATATGGGATTTGGCCCGTCAGGCTGTCGCCTGCGCCATCAATTGGAAGTCTACCAGGGGTACGCCGCGCACAAAGCGGCGATCGACTACAGTTTCCATGGCGTCATTCAGCACGTCAATCATGCCATCCTCGACGAGATCCCGATGATGGTGGAAGAAGGCATCAGCAGCTTCAAGCTCTATCTGACCTACCAGTACAAACTCAACGATGATGAAACCTTGCAGGTGCTGCGCCGTTTGCACAAGTCCGGCGCGCTGACCACCGTCCACCCGGAAAACGACGCCGCCATCGCCAGTAAACGGGCCGAGTTCATTGCCGCTGGCTTAACGTCGCCACGCTATCACGCCCTGAGCAGACCGCTGGAATGTGAAGCCGAAGCCATCGCCCGGATGATTAACCTTGCGCAGTTAGCGGGAAACGCGCCGTTGTATATCGTCCACCTGTCCAATGGCCTGGGACTGGACTATTTACGCCTGGCGAAAGCGAATCATCAGCCCGTGTGGATAGAGACCTGTCCGCAATATCTGCTGCTGGATGAACGCCGTTATGACGGGGAAGACGGCCTGAACTTCATTCTCAGCCCGCCGTTACGCAATGTACGCGAGCAGGACAAGCTCTGGTGCGGCATCAGTGACGGCGCCATTGACGTGGTGGCGACTGACCACTGCACCTTCTCAATGGCGCAGCGCCAGCAGATCTCAGGCGGCGATTTCAGCCGCTGCCCGAATGGTTTGCCCGGCGTGGAAAACCGCCTGCAACTGCTCTTTTCTGAAGGTGTGATGAGCGGGCGAATTACCCCTGAACGCTTTGTCGCGTTAACCAGCGCGACGCCTGCCAGGCTGTTCGGCGTATGGCCGCAGAAGGGGCAACTGGCACCTGGCGCTGATGGCGATGTGGTGATTATCGATCCCCGCCAGAGCCAGGCGATCCATCATGCTCACCTGCACGATAACGCTGATTATTCGCCCTGGGAGGGGTTCCGCTGTCAGGGTGCGATTGTCAGAACGCTGTCGCGTGGTGAAACGATCTTCTGCGATGGCGTCTTTACAGGGAAAGCAGGCCGGGGCCGCTTCTTACGACGTAAGCCGTTTACCCCGCCCGGCGTGGGTGAAACAGATAACTGTGTATGATAAGTGAGGAAAAATGAGGAAGAAAATTGTTCTCGCGCTGGGTGGTAACGCGTTGGGTGAGGATCTGGCCGGACAGATGCAGGCCGTCAAAATCACCGCGCAGGCCATTGTGGATCTCATTGCGCAGGGTCATGAGGTTATCGTGACTCATGGTAACGGGCCGCAGGTGGGTATGATCAACCAGGCATTCGAAGCCGCGGCAAAAACAGAGGCGCACTCGCCAATGCTACCGATGTCCGTCTGCGTGGCATTGAGCCAGGGCTATATCGGTTACGATCTGCAAAACGCGCTGCGCGAAGAATTGCTCTCACGCGGGATGCACAAACCTGTCGCCACACTGGTGACGCAGGTAGAAGTCGACGCCCACGATCCTGCGTTTCTGAACCCCACCAAACCCATCGGTTCATTCTTCACACAGCAGGAAGCGGAACAGCTGGAAAAACAAGGTTATACGCTTAGAGAAGATGCCGGACGTGGTTATCGTCGTGTCGTGGCCTCGCCTAAGCCGGTGGACATCATTGAGAAAGAAACCGTTAAGGCGCTGGTTGAGGCCGGACAGGTGGTTATTACCGTGGGCGGAGGCGGTATTCCGGTGATTCGCGAAGGCAACCATCTGCGGGGGGCCAGCGCGGTGATCGATAAGGACTGGGCCAGTGCCCGCCTGGCAGAGATGATCGACGCGGATATGCTCATCATCCTGACGGCGGTCGAAAAAGTGGCTATTAACTTCGGTAAAGAAAATGAGCAATGGCTGGATCGCCTGTCGTTGAGCGATGCGGAACGCTTTATCAGCGAAGGGCATTTCGCTAAAGGTTCTATGTTGCCGAAAGTGGAGGCCGCAGCGTCGTTCGCCCGCTCCCGTCCCGGTCGGGAAGCCCTGATCACGGTGCTCAGTAAAGCGAAAGAAGGGATTGAGGGAAAAACCGGAACGGTTATCTGCCAGTAATCTGATGCGTTTTATTCGCCGGGGCGCTTTGCGTACCCGGCCTGGCGCCTCCCGGGCCGGATAAACATAGCGCCATCTGGTCATTCGCATTACGCCACTTCAAGCACCTCATTCGTTGACTTCACCCCCTGATGCATCAGCATCATGAGCGCTTCCAGCACTCCGCCGCCTATCGCTCTCGCTTTATCAGAGACGCTGGTAAAATCCGCCGTCTCGCCGCGCGGGTCGATATCGCCGATTTTAAAACCGCCCACCACCGCCAGCCCGTCACTTAACAGGCCGCGCACCATCCCCGACAGCGGCGCCTTGATTTCGTTTTCGCCAATCCAGGCAATCACCTCGCCCTCTTCTACCAGATCGCCTAATTTCACTCTGGCGCGCATGATGCCTGCGGCGGGTGCACGAATCACCCGTCGTGCGGTATGCCCCATGATATTGCCGGGTATCCCGGTATTTTCCTGTGCACAACCGGCGTAAATCACCTGCCCCAGCCAGTGTCCACGATTTGTTTCAATCACCGCATGGCAGTCTTCACCCGCAGAAAATCCAGGTCCCAACGCAATGGTCACGGGAGCCATATCTTTTCGCGTACCCAGATTTTGTTTTGCCAGAATCGCATCCACCACGCAGACGGGTTTCAGTGCGTCAATCAGCGAACCGGCAGGATCGACCAGAATCGGAATAAAACCACGCTCGGCTAACGCCGCCGCTTCTGCTGACGAGGTGGCCAGTCTTGCCGTCACGCCTTCCACGATCATTTCACCATCAAAGACGGCCTGCGCGAACGCAACGCTGCGGCGAATGACGGTCGGTTTCTCCACTTCCAGCATGATCACTTTGAAACCGGCATGGAACAATCGCAGCGCCACGCCGCTGGCGATATCTCCCGCGCCACGAATCACCACCCGCTGATGGCCGGACGGATGCGCGGTGCGCATCATCAGTCCACCAGGCGCATTATTTTTAACCTGTAAGATCTCCGCCAACACGCTGACCGCAATCTCCTGCGGCGTTTCAGCACCAATGTTGTAACCCACCGGCGCATGCAGGCGGGCAATGTGCTCTTCACAGACGCCCTTCTCCCGTAACTGACGCATAAACAACTGCACTTTACGACGGCTTGCCAGCAAGCCCAGCCACGCGACGGGTTGCTCGATCAATTTGTCCAGCGCTTCCCGATCCTGATTGTTCGTCGCGATAAGCACAAAGTTGTCCGGACGGATCTCCAGCGCATCCACTGCCGCGGTAAAAGAATCGGCATGTAACAACTGTACCGAGGGAGGAAAAGCGTCCGGGTTAACGCTTTCGCGATAAACATCCGCTACGGCAATATCAAACCCTAACAGCGCTGCCCCCTGGGCAATCGCCCGGTTGACATGCCCGCCGCCGATTAACACCAGTCGCGGGCGCAGGCCGTGCACGCTAATAAAAACCGACATCGCGCCGCCGCAGTCCGAGCCAACGGCATCGGCGCCGTTGCGGGCCATCCGGCCATGAAACATACGCGGCTTTCTTTCCTGTAACGCCAGCAGCGCTTCGTCGATCACCTTGCGCTCCACCATGCCTCCGCCGATAGTCCCGACGATAGACCCATCCTGATGTACCAGCATCTGTGCCGAATGGCGGGGCGTGGACCCCCGGCTATCGACAATCTGCGCCAGCGCAAATGGGCGGTTTTGCTCTTCAAGTTTTGCAGCCTCTGTGAAAATATTCATACAGACCTCAATGGATATCTTTTCAGGAACCCGGTGTTCCCGGCGTCGCTATCTCACAAATCTGCGCGTGATTGCAGGCGTTTCCTGTGCATTCCCCAGCCAGATAGCCTGCACATCACCGTCTGACAACAGTTGGATGAGCTCGCGTTCATCAATGGCATTCTCAGATTGAGAAAAACGATTGAGAAACCAGACGCGTCGACTGGCTGGCGGGGCATTTTTGAATGCTCCCTGTGGATGCTGAACCAGGCGAACCAGCGCCTTCAGCGATAAGGGGGATCCCTCCGTCAGGCCTGTCATCCCGGCGAACGGCGACCAGCGATGCACCTGCTTTGCCCCCACGCGTTTCCCCAGCAGGTGTCCACCCATAACGGCAATCACGCAGCAACTGCTTTCAGGTATGCAAGGTTCGTGCTCATCTGGCGCTTTAAGCGGCATTCCGCGTGCGCCGTCTGCCTCGACGAGAACCACGTCACATTCCGATCGTCTGGCTAAGGCATCGATGGCGTCGGGTGAGAAACCACGTGCTTTTCCCAATGGCGCTTTCCACGACCGAAAGCAGGTAATGATGGGTTGCATTAACACGTGATACGGCAACCCGGCGGGCTCCCGACAGAAAAGGGTCGGCCAGGAGTGGTCAGGCAGAAACATATGCGTCGTCGTGGTGATGAATACCCGTCGACCTGATAACTGAAAGAGATGAGCGAGCCAGAAAAGCGTACTGGTTTTCCCACCCGCACCGACAATTGAAATAACCGTTGGCCGTTTCTGTGCACCTAAATCAAAGAATAAAGAAGCATGCCCCGGTATACTCATAAGCCTCTCTGAAGTGACATAACATCTAATAGACATTATGGAATCGCCATGCCTGTCGTCGACTGTATAATTACTGCTGCTGGGTTATCATCCAGAATGGGAAAATGGAAAATGATGTTACCCTGGCACGCAGGAACAATTCTTGATGCAAGTATCAAAAACGCGCTGCAATTTTGTAACCGGGTGATATTAGTTTCCGGTTACCGCGCCACGGAGATACATAATCGCTATGCGAATCAGCCTAATATTATTATTACGTACAATCCGGATTATGCTCAGGGTTTATTTACGTCAATTAAGGTTGGCGCTGCCGCCGTGAACAGCGGGCACTGCTTCATCACGCACGGTGACATGCCTGAACTGAATAACGATATTTTCCATAAAATCTGGGCGTTACGTAACGATAACGCACTTATCCCATGCTATCATGGCCAGCCCGGCCATCCTGTATTACTTTCCAAAAAATGCCTGTTGCAGGCCATCTCACAACCGGATGTCAGCAATATGCGTCAGGCATTGCTGCGCGGAAAACATAATCTTATTGAAATAAACGATGCCCGAATCACTCTGGATATTGATACACCAGAGGATTTTATCAATGCGCAGAATCGACACAAATAAATAGGAAATACGGAGTTAAACGATTGCGATCAAATATTTCCCGATTCATTTTTCACTTATCATAATGATAAGCGATCGCCATTTTTGAGAAAACAGAATGCGATGATGCAATACCTTATCGCCATACCTCTCCCGGCTGATTTTCATTCTCATTTAGCGTTTGTGAGATATTTCACAAAGCGGACTTAAGATTAGAAGCGCCTCACAAAATTATATTTTTATGGCTCTGCTTTGTGAGTAGTGGTGCGAATATTGCTCTATTTCTCCAAACCGCCGGCTTTATCAGTCCCGGTCAACCAATGACATCTATGAACACGCGCACCTTCCGGTTGTCTTGCCACGACCTGAAGAAAGCCGAGTAAAGCTAAGGAGAGGGGTATGGGGGATATAATGCGTCCGATTCCGTTTGAGGAACTTTTGACGCGCCTATTTGATGAATATCAGCAGCAGCGCTCGATCTTTGGTATTCCTGAGCAGCAGTTCTATTCACCGGAAAAAGGCAAATCGATAAGCGTATTTGGTGAAACCTGTGCCACCCCCGTCGGCCCCGCCGCCGGCCCGCACACCCAGCTCGCACAAAATATCATCACCTCCTGGCTGACTGGCGGTCGGTTTATTGAACTCAAAACAGTGCAAATTCTCGATCGGCTCGAACTGGAAAAACCCTGTATTGATGCGGAAGATGAGTGCTTCAATACCGAATGGTCGACGGAATTTACCCTGCTGAAAGCATGGGATGAGTATCTTAAAGCCTGGTTCGCCCTGCATTTACTGGAGCAACTGCTGCAACCTTCAGGTAGCGAGACTGGTAAATCGTTCATTTTTAATATGAGCGTCGGGTATAACCTCGACGGCATCAATCAACCGCCCATGCAGGCGTTCATCGACAACATGATGGACGCATCCGCGCACCCTAAATTTGTGCAGTACCGCGACACGCTACAGCGATGGCTGCATGATGAAACATTCCTCGCGCGCCACGGATTGAACGCACATCGGGAACGTCTACAGGCGCTGCCGGGACGCATTCCCACAAAACTGGTGCAGGGCGTCACGCTGTCCACGATGCACGGCTGCCCACCGCACGAAATCGAAGCCATCTGCCGCTATATGCTGGAAGAAAAAGGGCTGAATACCTTTGTGAAGCTGAATCCGACGCTGCTGGGCTATTCACGCGTACGTGAAATTCTGGACAGCTGTGGCTTCGGTTATATCGGCTTAAAAGAAGAGTCATTTGAGCACGATCTGAAGCTCACCCAGGCGCTGGAAATGTTGCAGCGCCTGATGGCGCTGGCAAAAGAAAAGTCGCTGGGTTTTGGCGTAAAACTCACCAACACCCTGGGCACCGTCAATAACAAAGGTGCGCTTCCCGGCGAAGAAATGTATATGTCTGGCCGGGCGCTGTTCCCGCTCTCAATCAACGTGGCGGCCGTGCTTTCCCGGGCCTTCGACGGCCAATTACCCATCTCCTATTCCGGCGGCGCCAGCCAGTTGACCATCCGCGATATCTTTGACACCGGCATTCGTCCGATCACCATGGCGACCGACCTGTTAAAGCCAGGCGGTTACCTGCGACTCAGCGCCTGTATGCGTGAGCTGGAGTCTTCAGATGCGTGGGGAATGGAACATGTCGATGTCGAACGACTGAATCGACTGGCGGAAGAGGCCGTCACGATGGCCTATACCCAAAAACACTGGAAACCTGAAGAGCGCATTGACGTGGCCGGCGGCTTGCCGCTGACCGACTGCTACGTCGCCCCGTGTATTACGGCCTGCGCCATCAAACAGGACATTCCGGAGTATATTCGCCTGCTGGGCGAGCAGCGTTATGCCGACGCGCTGGAACTGATTTATCAGCGAAACGCCCTCCCGGCAATCACCGGTCATATCTGCGATCATCAGTGTCAGTACAACTGTACCCGTCTGGACTATGACAGCGCTTTGAACATCCGTGAACTGAAAAAAGTGGCGCTGGAAAAGGGGTGGGATGAATACAAACAGCGCTGGCACAAACCCGCAGGCTCAGGCTCTCGTCATCCGGTTGCAGTCATCGGTGCGGGCCCGGCCGGGCTTGCGGCCGGTTACTTCCTTGCCCGGGCAGGACACCCGGTGACGCTATTTGAACGCGAAGCCAACGCGGGCGGCGTGGTGAAAAATATCATTCCTCAGTTCCGTATTCCGGCAGAACTCATCCAGCACGATATCGATTTTGTCGCCGATCACGGCGTGAAGTTCGAATATGGCTGTGCGCCTGATCTGACCGTACAGAGCCTGAAAGAAAAGGGGTTCCACTACGTTCTGATCGCAACCGGTACGGATAAAAACAGCGGCGTGAAGCTCGACGGCGATAACCCCAACATCTGGAAATCGCTTCCCTTCCTGCGTGAATACAATCAGGGAACTGCGTTGACGCTCGGTAAGCATGTGGCGATCGTCGGCGCGGGCAACACGGCGATGGACTGTGCCCGTGCGGCACTGCGCGTGCCGGGTGTGGAGAAAGTCACCGTGGTCTACCGCCGTTCGTTGCAGGAGATGCCCGCCTGGCGTGAAGAGTATGAAGAAGCCCTGCACGATGGGGTTGAGTTCCGTTTTCTCAACAACCCTGAACGTTTTGATGCGGATGGTACACTCACCCTGCGCGTCATGACGCTCGGAGAGCCGGATGAGAAAGGACGGCGCCGCCCGGTTGAAACCGACGAAACGCTGACGCTGCACATCGATAGTCTGATTACCGCCATTGGTGAACAGCAGGATACCGAAGCACTGAATGCAATGGGTGTTCCGCTTGACAGCAAAGGCTGGCCAGAGGTGAATCACAACGGCGAAACCCGCCTCACCGACGTGTTCATGATTGGCGACGTCCAGCGTGGTCCATCATCCATTGTTGCCGCCATCGGCTCTGCGCGTCGGGCCACGGATACCATCCTCTGGCGGGAAAATATCCGCTCCCACCATGGCGATAAACGCTGGAATAACGTCAGCCCCGCTGAAATCTATCAGCGTAAAGGCGAGATCGCGGTCGCGAAGGTCGATAAAGATGACCGTGACGCCTTTGTCGCCCAGGAAGCGGCCCGCTGCCTTGAATGCAACTATGTCTGCAGCAAATGCGTGGATGTCTGTCCGAACCGCGCCAATGTGTCAATTCCCGTGCCGGGATTCCAGAATCGCTTCCAGACGCTACATCTGGATGCTTACTGCAACGAATGCGGTAACTGCGCTCAATTCTGTCCGTGGCAGGGCAAGCCGTATAAAGACAAAGTCACGCTCTTTAGCCTGCCACAGGATTTCGACAACAGCAGTAACCCGGGTTTCCTGGTGGAAGACGATCGGGTCAGGGTCCGGCTGAATGACCAAAGCTGGGTATTAAACATCAGCCATGATGGGCAGTTCGCCAGCATCCCGCCGGAACTGGATGACATGTGCCGCGTCATTAGCTATGTCCACCAGCATCACCATTACCTGTTAGGCCGCGTGGAGGTGTAATCATGTTGATTCTGAAAAATGTCACCGCCGTACAACTTCATCCGGCCAGCGTGCGTGAAGGGGTGGATATTGCAATCGACAAAGACGTTATTGTTGAGGTGGGTGACGCCCTGACGCAGCGCTATCCGCAAGCGCAATGGAAAGAGATGCATGGGCGAATAGTGATGCCAGGCCTGGTCTGTGCGCATAACCACTTCTACTCCGGTTTATCGCGCGGGATCCAGGCCAATATCGCCCCCAGCCCGGACTTTATCTCAACGTTGAAAAACCTGTGGTGGCGTCTGGATCGGGCGCTGGACGAAGAGTCGCTCTACTACAGCGGGCTGATTTGCTCACTGGAAGCGATTAAGAGCGGATGCTCTGCGGTTATCGATCACCATGCTTCACCGGGCTACATCCAGGGCTCGCTCTCTACGCTGCGTTCAGCCTTTTTAAAAGTCGGTCTTCGGGCAATGACCTGCTTTGAAACCACCGACCGTAACGAAGGTATCAAAGAGCTACAGGCAGGCGTCGAAGAGAATATTCGCTTCGCCCGTCAGATAGACCATGCGCGAGAGAGCGGTAGCGAGCCGTACCTGGTGGAAGCGCACATTGGCGCGCATGCCCCCTTTACCGTGCCCGATGCCGGTCTGGAGATGCTACGCGAGGCCATCAACGCGACCGGGCGCGGGCTTCACATCCATGCGGCGGAAGACCGCTACGATGTCTCCCACAGTCATCATCTGTACGGTAAAGACCTGCTGGTCAGGTTGGCGGAATATGGGCTCATTGACCGTAAAACGCTGGTCGCACACGGCTTGTACCTGTCTGCGGAAGATATCGCCCTGCTGAATCAGCAAGATGCCTTCCTGGTACACAATGCCCGCTCCAACATGAACAACCATGTGGGCTATAACCACCACCTTACCCATATACGCAATCTGGCGCTGGGGACGGACGGCATCGGCTCCGACATGCTTGAAGAGATGAAATTTGCCTTCTTCAAACATCGCGACGCGGGCGGTCCTCTGTGGCCTGACAGCTTTGCGAAAGCACTGGCGAACGGCAACGAACTGTTGCACCGCAACTTCGGAGAAAAATTTGGCCAACTGGAAGCCGGTTATAAAGCCGATTTAACCCTTCTCGACTATTCGTCGCCGACGCCGCTGATCGCTGAAAACGTTGCCGGGCATATCGCTTTCGGTCTCGGTTCAGGCAGCGTGCACAGCGTGATGGTGAATGGCGTGATGGTGTATGAAGACCGTCAGTTCACTTTCGATACCGATTCCATTTATGCGCAGGCCCGAAAAGCCGCCGCCAACATGTGGCGGCGAATGGATGCGCTGGCATAGCCCATACCCTCTCCTGAACGGGAGAGGGAGTGATGAGGAATGATGATGATTGAACAATTTTTCAGGCCCGACTCCGTTGACCAGGCGCTGGAACTCAAGCGCCGCTATCAGG
This sequence comes from Citrobacter sp. RHB20-C16, assembly GCF_013890155.1. Lineage (NCBI taxonomy): Bacteria > Pseudomonadati > Pseudomonadota > Gammaproteobacteria > Enterobacterales > Enterobacteriaceae > Citrobacter > Citrobacter sp. RHB20-C16. The sequence goes on from NZ_CP057630.1 coordinate 3,992,391, forward strand.
AGGACGCCGTCTGGTTTGCCGGGGGCAGCAAACTTAACGCCACGCCAACGCGTACCGATAAGCGGATTGCCATTTCATTGCAGGATCTGGAACTGGAGTGGATCGACTGGGACAATGGCGCATTGCGTATCGGGGCGATGACTCGCCTGCAACCGTTGCATGACGCCCGCTATCTCCCGGCGGCACTGCGTGAGGCGATAGGCTTTATCTACTCCCGCCATCTTCGCAACCAGTCGACCCTCGGCGGCGAGATTGCCGCGCAACAGCAAGAGTCCGTGTTACTCCCCGTCCTGCTGGCGCTGGACGCCCAGTTGGTGTGTGGTGATGGCGAAACTCTGTCGCTGGAAAGCTATCTCGCCGATCCACGCGATCGCCTGCTCACCGAAATTATCATTAAAGATCCCTTCCGCCCTTGCGCCACGCGCAAAGTGAGCCGTTCACAGGCCGGATTAACCGTCGTGACAGCGGCGGTCGCGTTGACTGAACACGGTGGCATGTGCATCGCGCTGGACGGCGTGGCGGACAAAGCACTGCGCCTGCGTGACGTGGAAACACAAACGCGAGAAGGTACGGAACTGGAACAGGCGGTCGCAAACGCCCTGTTCCCACAGGATGATATTCGGGGCAGCGCGGCCTATAAGCGCTATATCACCGGCGTGGTTGTCGCCGATCTGTATGCCGACTGTCTGATGGCCGGGGAGGACGTTGTATGATGATTCACTTCACATTGAACGGCGTGGCCCGTGAAATGAAGATTAACCCGGGCGAAAACGTACAGAAGCTGCTGTTTAGCCTCGGCATGCACTCCGTGCGCAACAGTGATGACGGATTCGGTTTCGCCGGTTCGGACGCGATTCTCTACAACGGTCGCATCGTCAATGCCTCATTACTGATTGCCGCGCAGTTGGATCACGCGGAGATTCGCACCAGCGAATCACTCGGTCAATGGAATGCGTTGAGCCTGGTACAACAGGCGATGGTGGATGTCGGCGTCGTGCAGTCCGGTTATAACGATCCGGCGGCCGCATTGATCATCACCGAACTGCTGGAACGAATCGCGAATCCTACCCGTGAAGAGATTGACGATGCGTTGTCCGGCCTGTTCAGTCGTGATGCGGGTTGGCAGCAATATTATCAGGTGATCGAACTGGCGGTGGCGCGTAAAAACGATCCGCAAGCCCGTATGACTGTCGCCCCCACTTTCCGCGACGATCTCGCGGTGATTGGTAAACCCTGGCCAAAAACCGATGCGGCCAAAATGGTCCAGGCCAAACCCTGCTATGTTGAAGACCGTATCACCCCAGACGCCTGCGTAATTAAAATGCTGCGCAGTCCGCACGCCCATGCGTTGATCACTCATCTCGACGTCAGCAAAGCCGAAGCATTGCCTGGCGTGGTTCACGTGATCACCCACCGCAATTGCCCGGACATCTATTATACGCCCGGCGGGCAGAGCGCGCCTGAACCCTCCCCGCTTGACCGCCGCATGTTCGGCAAAAAAATGCGCCATGTCGGCGATCGTGTTGCCGCCGTGGTTGCAGAGAGCGAAGAGATTGCGCTGGCCGCGCTCGAACTCATTGATGTGAAATATGATGTGCTTAAGCCGGTATTGTCGATAGACGAAGCCATGGCAGACGATGCACCCGTCGTACACGATGAACCGGTGGTGTACGTCGCAGGCGCGCCACAGACACTGGAAGAAGATAACCGCCATGCCGCCCAACGTGGCGAGCACATGGTCATCAACTTCCCGATTGGTTCACGCCCGCGGAAAAATATCGCCGCCAGCATTCATGGTCATATCGGCGATATGGAGAAAGGGTTTGCCGAAGCGGATGTGATCATCGAGCGCACTTATCACTCCACACAGGCGCAGCAGTGTCCGGCAGAGCCTCACATCTGTTTTACGCGCATGGACGGCGATCGCCTGATCATTCACGCCTCAACTCAGGTACCGTGGCACCTTCGCCGCCAGGTTGCCCGTCTCGTTGGCATGAAGCAGCACAAAGTCCACGTCATTAAGGAACGCGTCGGCGGCGGCTTTGGTTCTAAACAGGACATCCTGCTGGAAGAAGTCTGCGCATGGGCGACCTGCGTGACCGGACGCCCGGTCTATTTCCGCTATACCCGTGAAGAGGAGTTTATTGCCAATACCTCCCGTCACGTTGCAAAAGTCACGGTCAAACTTGGCGCGAAGAAAGATGGTCGCCTGACGGCGGTCAAAATGGACTTCCGCGCCAATACTGGCCCATATGGCAACCATTCGTTGACCGTGCCGAGCAACGGCCCGGCGCTCTCGTTACCGCTGTACCCCTGCGACAACGTCGATTTCCAGGTCACCACCTACTACAGCAATATCTGTCCGACGGGGGCGTATCAGGGCTATGGCGCACCGAAAGGCACCTTTGCGATGACAATGGCGTTAGCCGAGCTTGCCGAACAACTGCAAATTGACCAACTGGAAATCATCGAACGCAATCGGGTTCACGAAGGACAGGAACTGAAAATTCTCGGCGCGATCGGTGAAGGGAAAGCGCCAACCTCCGTTCCTTCCGCCGCCAGTTGCGCACTGGAAGCGATCCTGCGTCAGGGACGGAAGATGATCGACTGGTCGTCGCCCAAACCACAGGACGGTGACTGGCGTACCGGTCGCGGGGTCGCCATTATTATGCAGAAATCAGGGATCCCGGACATCGATCAGGCGAACTGCATGATCAAACTGGAGTCCGATGGCACTTTCATCGTCCACTCCGGCGGCGCAGATATTGGCACCGGGCTGGATACGGTTGTCACTAAACTGACGGCGGAAGTGCTGCACTGTGCGCCAGAGGAAGTGCATGTCATTTCCGGCGATACTGACCATGCACTCTTCGACAAAGGCGCTTACGCCTCATCCGGCACCTGCTTCTCGGGGAACGCGGCGCGTAAGGCAGCAGAAAACCTGCGTGAGAAAATCCTCTTTCATGGGGCGCAGATGCTGGGTGAACCCGTTGCTGACGTTCAACTGGTAGCACCTGGCGTTGTACGCGGCAAGCAGGGCGAAGTGAGTTACGCTGAGATCGCGCACAAAGCGGAGACGGGAACTGGTTTTGGCACGCTGGTCGCCACGGCCAGTTACATCACCGCAGACTTCGCATTTCCGTATGGGGCGAACTTCGCCGAAGTCGCGGTGAATACCCGAACCGGCGAAATCCGTCTCGACAAGTTCTACGCACTGCTGGACTGTGGCACACCGGTCAACCCGGAACTCGCACTCGGGCAAATCTACGGTGCGTCAATGCGGGCCATTGGCCATAGTCTGAGCGAAGAGATCCTCTATGATGCCGAAGGCCATCCGCTGACCCGCGATCTGCGCAGTTACGGTGCGCCAAAAATTGGCGACATCCCTCGGGATTTTCGTGCCGTTCTGGTGCCAAGCGACGATAAGGTTGGCCCCTTTGGTGCCAAATCGATCTCTGAAATTGGCGTTAACGGCGCGGCACCGGCCATTGCCACCGCTATTCATGATGCCTGTGGCGTATGGTTACGCGAATGGCATTTCACACCGGAGAAAATACTGACCGCGCTGGAAAAAATGTAACAACGTGGGCCGCTCAGGCGGCCCGCTCACATGACTCAATAACGATTAAATGCCGTCTGCGGAAATGAGATAAGCCGTTCTCAGGGCAACCTGCGCCTCAAATTCGCAGAATTTAATTCTGCTGATTCAGATGATCAAATTTACTTATTAAGGAGTGAAGGGATGTCTGATATATCACGTGCAGGCTCAGATCTGATTTACGAACTGGAGGATCGCCCTCCCTTTCATCAGTCTATTATCGGCGCGATCACCCACCTGCTGGCCATCTTTGTCCCCATGGTCACGCCCGCATTAATTGTTGGCACCGCGCTGCAACTCTCAACGGAAACCACCGCCTATCTGGTCTCAATGGCGATGATTGCATCTGGCATCGGCACCTGGCTGCAGGTCAATCGCTATGGCATGGTCGGTTCCGGCTTACTCTCGATTCAGTCGGTCAACTTTTCGTTTGTCACGGTAATGATTGCACTGGGCAGCGGGATGAAAAACGATGGATTCCACGAAGAGTTGATCATGTCATCGCTGCTTGGCGTTTCATTTGTCGGGGCATTTCTGGTGGTGGGATCGTCTTTCATTTTGCCTTACTTGCGCAGGGTCATCACGCCGACCGTCAGCGGCATTGTGGTGCTGATGATTGGCCTGAGCCTGATTAAAGTCGGGATTATCGATTTTGGCGGCGGCTTTGCGGCGAAAAGCAGCGGCACCTACGGAAATTACGAGAATATCGGCGTCGGGTTGCTGGTGCTGATCGTGGTGATCGGTTTTAACTGCTGCCGCAGTCCGTTACTGAGAATGGGCGGCATCGCGATCGGGCTGTGCGTGGGTTATATCGTCTCTTTGTGCCTGGGCATGGTGGATTTCAGCAGTATGCGCAATCTGCCGTGGGTCACCATCCCGACCCCTTTTAAGTACGGTTTCCAGTTCAACTTTCATCACTTTCTGGTGGTGGGGACCATTTATCTGCTCAGCGTGCTGGAAGCCGTCGGCGACATTACCGCGACCGCGATGGTGTCCAGACGCCCCATTCAGGGAGATGAATACCAGTCACGCCTGAAGGGTGGAGTACTGGCCGATGGGCTGGTCTCCGTTATTGCCTCTGCGGTGGGTTCACTGCCATTGACGACCTTTGCGCAAAACAACGGCGTTATCCAGATGACCGGCGTCGCCTCTCGCTATATCGGCCGCACCATCGCCGTCATGCTGGTGCTGCTTGGACTGTTTCCCATGATTGGCGGCTTCTTTACCACTATTCCTTCGGCGGTGCTGGGGGGCGCGATGACGCTAATGTTCTCGATGATCGCAATCGCCGGGATCCGCATCATCATCACGAACGGGCTTAAGCGCCGTGAAACGCTGATTGTTGCCACCTCGTTGGGACTGGGGCTGGGCGTCTCCTATGACCCGGAAATATTCAAAATCCTGCCGGCCTCAATTTATGTGTTGGTGGAAAACCCCATCTGCGCGGGCGGTCTGACCGCCATTCTACTGAATATCATTCTCCCAGGAGGCTACCGGCCTGAAGAAGTGCTGCCGGGCATCGTCTCCCCGGAGGAAACGGATTAACGGTAAAGGAGTTTACGATGTCTGGAGAACACACGTTGAAAGCGGTACGCGGCAGCTTTATTGATGTCATCCGCACCGTTGAAAACCCGGAAGAGATCGCCTCAGCGCTGCGATTTTTGGAAGACGGATTGCTGCTGATTCGCCAGGGAAAAGTCGAATGGTTTGGTGAGTGGGAAGCAGGAAAACAGCGGATCCCTGACGCCATCCGTGTCCGTGACTATCGCGGAAAACTGGTCGTGCCGGGATTCGTTGATACGCATATCCATTACCCCCAGAGTGAAATGGTCGGTGCCTATGGCGAGCAGTTGCTGGAATGGCTGAATAAGCACACCTTCCCGACCGAAAGACGCTATGAGGATCTGGAATACGCACGCGAGATGTCAGCTTTTTTCATCAAGCAACTGTTGCGTAACGGCACCACCAGCGCGCTGGTTTTTGGCACGGTGCATCCGCAGTCCGTGGATGCGCTATTTGAAGCCGCCAGCCATATCAATATGCGCATGATCGCCGGCAAAGTGATGATGGATCGTAACGCGCCGGATTATCTTCTGGACGACGCCGAGAGCAGCTACCTGCAAAGTAAGGCGTTGATTGAGCGCTGGCATAAAAATGGCCGCCTGCTGTATGCCATCACGCCGCGCTTCGCCCCGACCTCGTCACCGCAACAGATGGCGATGGCGCAGCGTCTGCGGGAAGAATATCCCGACACCTGGGTACATACCCATCTCTGTGAAAACAAAGACGAAATTTCCTGGGTTAAAAAACTCTATCCTGAACATGACGGCTATCTGGATGTGTACCACCAGTACGGGCTGACCGGCAAAAATTGCGTCTTCGCCCACTGTGTCCATCTGGAAGAGAAAGAGTGGGATCGCCTGAGCGAAACCCACTCCAGCATCGCCTTTTGTCCGACCTCAAACCTCTACCTCGGTAGCGGTTTGTTCAATCTGCAAAAAGCCTGGAGGAAGAAGATCAACGTCGGTATGGGAACCGATATCGGCGCCGGTACCACCTTCAACATGCTGCAAACGCTGAACGAAGCCTACAAAGTGGTGCAACTACAGGGGTACCGACTCTCGGCATACGAAGCCTTTTACCTGGCGACGCTCGGCGGCGCGAAAGCGCTGGGCCTCGACGATCAGATTGGTAACTTTATGCCGGGCAAAGAGGCGGACTTTGTGGTGCTGGAACCGACAGCGACGCCGCTGCAACAACTGCGCTATGACAACTCAACATCCCTGGTCGACAAATTGTTCGTGATGATGACGCTGGGCGACGATCGCTCAATTTACCGCACTTACGTCGACGGACGTCTGGTGTACGAACGGACCTGACAGAACGCTAACATCCTGCTGAGGACATCATTATGTCTGGAGATATTCTGCAAACCCCCGGCGCGTCGAAACCACGCAGCGCGCTGGATAATTACTTCAAGATTACGGCGCGTGGCAGTACCGTGCGTCAGGAAATACTGGCCGGGTTGACCACCTTTCTGGCGATGGTCTATTCGGTCATAGTCGTGCCCGGAATGCTGGGGAAAGCGGGATTCCCACCCGCCGCCGTCTTTGTCGCCACCTGCCTCGTCGCAGGCTTCGGCTCGCTGTTGATGGGCCTGTGGGCCAACCTGCCGATGGCGATTGGCTGTGCTATTTCGCTGACCGCCTTCACCGCATTCAGCCTGGTGCTGGGACAACACATTTCGATTCCTGTCGCCCTCGGCGCGGTTTTCCTGATGGGGGTCATTTTTACCGCTATCTCGGTCACCGGCGTCCGGACCTGGATCTTACGAAACTTACCCATGGGTATCGCGCATGGCACAGGGATTGGCATCGGGTTGTTCCTGTTGCTGATCGCGGCGAACGGCGTCGGTATGGTGATTAAAAACCCGTTGGAAGGGCTTCCGGTGGCACTCGGCGCATTTACCTCTTTTCCGGTTCTGATGAGTCTGCTGGGTCTGGCGGTCATCTTCGGGCTGGAGAAATGCCGCGTCCCTGGCGGGATCCTGCTGGTGATTATCGCCATCTCGATTATCGGATTGATATTTGACCCTGCCGTTAAATATCACGGCCTGGTCGCCATGCCCAGCCTGAGCGGTGAAGACGGTAAGTCTCTGATTTTCAGTCTTGATATCATGGGCGCCTTACAGCCTGCGGTGCTGCCCAGCGTACTGGCGCTGGTGATGACGGCGGTATTTGATGCCACCGGCACCATTCGCGCCGTCGCCGGACAAGCGAATCTGCTGGATAAAGACAACCAAATCATCAACGGCGGTAAAGCGTTGACCAGCGACTCCATCAGCTCCGTATTCTCCGGTCTGGTGGGCGCAGCGCCGGCCGCCGTCTATATTGAATCCGCTGCGGGAACCGCCGCCGGTGGAAAAACAGGACTGACCGCCGCCATCGTCGGCTGTTTGTTCTTGCTTATCCTGTTCTTATCGCCTCTCTCTTACCTGATACCCGGCTATGCGACGGCGCCTGCGCTGATGTACGTCGGCTTACTGATGCTCAGTAATGTCTCAAAACTGGATTTCAATGACTTCATCGATGCGATGGCTGGTCTGGTCTGCGCGGTCTTTATCGTCCTGACCTGCAATATCGTCACCGGCATTATGCTCGGTTTCGTGACGCTGGTTGTCGGTCGCGTTTTTGCCCGGGAATGGCAGAAGCTGAACATCGGTACCGTCATCATTACCGTCGCGCTGGTGGCGTTTTACGCCGGCGGATGGGCTATTTAAGCGAGGCTCCGCGCCAACGCGCGCGGAGCTGTTCTATCGGCCTCGCCATTCAGGAGAAAACGCATGAGCGCCATAGATTCCCAACTTCCCTCACCGTCGGGGCAGGGCCGCGCCACCGATGAGGTCGACCGTATATTATCGCCTGGCAAGCTGGTCGTCCTCGGTCTGCAACATGTGCTGGTCATGTACGCGGGCGCGGTCGCTGTACCGCTGATGATTGGCGACAGACTCGGCCTCAGCAAAGAAGCTATTGCGCTGTTAATCAGCTCGGATCTCTTCTGCTGCGGGATCGTGACCCTGCTGCAATGTATTGGCATCGGTCGCTTTATGGGGATTCGCCTGCCCGTGATTATGTCGGTGACGTTTGCCGCGGTGACGCCGATGATTGCGATTGGCATCAATCCGGATATCGGTCTGTTGGGCATTTTTGGCTCAACCATTGCCGCTGGCGCGATCACCACACTCTTAGCGCCGCTTGTCGGTCGCCTGATGCCCTTATTTCCACCGCTGGTAACGGGCGTGGTGATCACCTCGATTGGTCTGAGCATTATTCAGGTGGGCGTTGACTGGGCTGCAGGCGGAAAAGGTAATCCTGAGTATGGGAATCCGGTCTATTTAGGGATTTCATTTGCGGTCTTAATCTTTATTTTATTAATCACCCGATTTGCCAAAGGCTTCATGTCCAACGTCGCGGTCCTGCTGGGGATCATCTTTGGCTTTGCGTTGTCATGGATGATGAATGAAGTGAATTTGTCAGGCCTGCACGATGCCTCGTGGTTCGCGATTGTCACACCGATGGCCTTCGGCACCCCTGTCTTTGATCCGGTGTCGATTCTGACCATGACGGCTGTGTTAATCATTGTGTTTATTGAATCGATGGGGATGTTCCTGGCGCTCGGCGAAATCGTCGGTCGCAAACTCTCATCGCAGGATATCATTCGCGGCCTGCGCGTGGATGGCGTCGGGACAATGATTGGCGGACTGTTTAACAGCTTTCCCCACACCTCATTTTCCCAAAACGTTGGCCTGGTCAGCGTCACGCGCGTGCACAGTCGATGGGTCTGCATCGCTTCCGGCGTCATCTTAATTTTGTTTGGCATGGTGCCGAAAATGGCGGTTCTGGTCGCCTCCATTCCGCAGTTCGTCCTCGGCGGCGCGGGTCTGGTGATGTTTGGTATGGTACTGGCAACCGGGATCCGCATTCTCTCGCGCTGCAATTACAACACGAACCGTTACAACCTCTACATTGTGGCCATCAGCCTGGGCGTCGGCATGACGCCGACGTTATCGCATGACTTTTTCTCTCGCCTGCCTGCCGTTCTCCAGCCGTTACTGCACAGCGGAATTATGCTTGCCACCTTCAGCGCTGTCGTACTGAATCTGTTTTTCAATGGCTACCACCACCATACCGGGCTGGTGCAGGAATCCGTCTCGGATAAAAACCTGAAGGTCAGAACGGTTCGAATGTGGTTACTGATGCGTAAGCTGAAAAAAAATCAGCAGGATGAATAGTATGAATCTCTTTTGGCGCTGCCTGATTACCTTGCTGTTGCTCATGCTGATGTCGATACCCGCCATTTCTGACGGCATTGCGCTGGGTATCGAAAGTCGCTTCCGGTTTATGCTGCTGTTTTTCTAAAATCACGCCCCGCTCCCGACATCCGTACCGCAAGATGCGGATGTCACATTCCTGTGTTAAACGCTCCCGGCGTTAATCATTTCATCGTGAGATCTCATATACTGGTGTGCGCTTGAGATTGACAGTGAGACATTATGCGACAGGAACACGTCATTTTACTGGATGCACAGGACACCCCTTCCGGCACGCTGGAAAAATATACCGCCCACACCGTTAACACACCATTGCATCTCGCCTTCTCCTCCTGGCTGTTCAATACAGAGGGACAGCTTTTGGTGACTCGCCGTTCGCTGGAAAAAAAAGCGTGGCCAGGCGTCTGGACTAACTCGGTCTGCGGCCACCCTCAACAAGGTGAAAGTCACGAAGAGGCTGTTATCCGCCGCTGTCGTTATGAGCTGGGCGTAGAGATTGCCAGTCTGACTCCCGTCTACCCGGCATTTCGCTATCGCGCGACCGATCCCAGTGGGATCGTCGAGAATGGGGTCTGCCCGGTCTATGCAGCACGGGTGACCAGTGAACTGCAGGTCAATCGCGATGAAGTGATGGATTATCAGTGGAGCGATCTGGAGGCGGTTTTACGCGGAATTGACGCGACGCCGTGGGCTTTCAGCCCGTGGATGGTGATGCAGGCGTCAAACGATACGGCGCGAGCGTTACTCCTTAACTTTAGCCGTCAGAAATAAAAAACCCCGGCATGGCAGCCGGGGTTTTTTATTAGCCGTCGCCGTGAAGCTTATTTGACCGGACGCATCGCCGGGAACAGGATCACATCACGGATGGTGTGGCTGTTGGTGAACAGCATCACCATACGGTCGATACCAATACCCAGACCCGCGGTCGGCGGCAGACCGTGCTCCAGCGCGGTGACGTAGTCTTCGTCGAAGAACATCGCTTCGTCGTCGCCCGCCGCTTTCGCGTCAACCTGATCCTGGAAGCGCTGCGCCTGATCTTCCGCATCGTTCAGCTCGCTAAAGCCGTTACCGATCTCACGACCGCCGATGAAGAACTCAAAGCGATCGGTGATTTCCGGGTTCTCGTCATTACGACGCGCCAGCGGAGACACTTCTGCCGGGTATTCGGTAATGAACGTCGGCTGAATCAGATGCGCTTCGGCCACTTCTTCGAAAATTTCCGTCACGATACGGCCCAGACCCCAGCTCTTCTCGACCTTGATACCGAGAGATTCAGCGATCGCTTTGGCGGAGTCGAAGTTATCCAGTTCAGCCATTTCCGTTTCCGGACGGTATTTCTTGATAGCCTCGCGCATAGTCAGTTTTTCGAACGGTTTGCCGAAGTCGAACACTTCATCGCCGTAAGGCACTTCCGTTTTACCCAACACGTCCTGCGCCAGCGTACGGAACAGAGACTCGGTCAGTTCGATCAGATCTTTATAGTCCGCATAGGCCATGTAGAGTTCCATCATGGTGAACTCTGGGTTATGACGCACGGAGATCCCTTCGTTACGGAAGTTACGGTTGATTTCGAATACGCGCTCGAAGCCGCCAACCACCAGACGCTTCAGGTACAGTTCCGGCGCAATACGCAGGTACATGTCCAGATCCAGCGCATTGTGATGGGTGATAAACGGACGCGCAGACGCGCCGCCTGGGATCACCTGCATCATCGGGGTCTCAACTTCCATAAAGCCGCGACCGACCATGAACTGGCGGATGCCTGCCAGGATCTGAGAACGCACTTTAAAGGTGTTGCGGGATTCATCGTTAGAGATGAGATCCAGATAGCGCTGACGATAACGCGCTTCCTGATCCTGCAAACCGTGGAATTTATCCGGCAGCGGACGCAGCGCTTTGGTCAACAGACGCAATTCGGTGCAATGGATAGACAGTTCGCCGGTTTTGGTTTTGAACAGCTTTCCTTTGGCGCCGAGGATGTCGCCGAGATCCCATTTTTTGAACTGCTCGTTGTAAACACCTTCCGGCAGATCGTCACGGGCAACGTACAGCTGAATGCGGCCACCCACGTCCTGCAACGTCACAAAGGACGCTTTCCCCATGATACGACGGGTCATCATGCGGCCTGCAACGGACACCTCGATGTTCAGCGCTTCCAGCTCTTCGTTCTCTTTCGCATCGAAGTCAGTATGCAGTTGGTCTGAGGTGTGATCGCGACGGAAATCGTTCGGGAAGGCGATACCCTGCTCACGCAGGCCAGCCAGTTTCTCACGACGCGTTTTCAGTTCGTTATTAAGATCGGCTACCGCGTCAGCGCCCTGTGCGTGTTGTTCAGACATGTTGGTTCCTCATAACCCTGCTTTCAAACTTGCTTCGATAAATTGATCCAGGCTGCCATCCAGCACCGCCTGCGTGTTGCGGGTTTCAACCCCGGTACGCAAGTCTTTAATGCGGGAGTCATCAAGGACGTAAGAACGGATCTGGCTTCCCCAGCCGATGTCGGATTTAGTGTCTTCCATCGCCTGCTTCTCAGCGTTTTTCTTCTGCATTTCCAGTTCATAAAGCTTCGCTTTCATCTGCTTCATGGCCTGGTCTTTGTTCTTGTGCTGGGAGCGGTCGTTCTGGCACTGCGTCACAATCCCGGTCGGGATGTGGGTAATACGCACCGCGGATTCCGTACGGTTAACGTGCTGACCGCCCGCACCGGATGCGCGATACACGTCGATACGCAGGTCCGCCGGGTTGATTTCGATATCAATATCGTCATCCACTTCCGGGTAAACGAACGCGGAGCTAAACGAGGTATGGCGACGACCACCGGAGTCGAACGGGCTCTTACGCACCAGACGGTGAACGCCGGTTTCCGTACGCAGCCAGCCGTAGGCATATTCGCCAGAAATCTTAATGGTCACGGACTTGATCCCGGCCACTTCCCCTTCTGACTCTTCAATAATTTCGGTCTTGAAGCCGCGTGCTTCTGCCCAGCGCAAATACATACGCTCCAGCATGCTTGCCCAGTCCTGCGCTTCAGTACCGCCGGAACCGGCCTGGATATCGAGGTAGCAATCGGCGCTGTCATATTCGCCGGAGAACATACGGCGGAACTCCAGTTGCGCTAGTTTTTCGTCAAGCGTATCGAGTTCAGCAACGGCTTCGTTAAAGGTTTCTTCGTCGTCGGCTTCTACAGCCAGATCCAGCAGGCCGGAAACATCTTCCAGACCCTGAGACATTTGGTCGAGGGTGTCGACAATCGCTTCAAGCGAGGAACGTTCCTTACCCAGCGCCTGTGCGCGTTCGGGTTCGTTCCAGACGTCAGGCTGTTCCAGCTCGGCGTTTACTTCTTCCAGACGCTCTTTCTTGGCATCATAGTCAAAGATACCCCCTAAGAACGTCAGAGCGCTCCGTGAGGTCCTGAATGCGGTTTTTTACCGGATTAATTTCAAACATGGTCTGATTTCTTTTATTGGACTTGTCAAAATGCGGTGATAAGAGCGGGATTGTACCCAATCCACGCGCTTATTTATAGAGAATAGTGACGGGAAATTGGTCAGATTACACGGGCCAGATATTATCGATGATGATCTGCAAACTGCGGTTGCCGCGAAATTCGTTAATATCCAGTTTGTAGGCCAGCTCGACTTCGCGCACGCCGTTATCCGGCCAGCAGGCAGTGTCGACGTTAAAGGCGATGCCGTCTAACAGCGGTCCTCCGCCAACGGGTTCGACCATCACTTTCAAATGTCGCTCGCCAACCAGACGCTGCTGAAGCAGGCGAAAACGCCCGTCAAACAGCGGTTCCGGGAACATTTGCCCCCACGGACCGGCATCACGCAGCAGTTGCGCAACCTCCATCGTCATCTCCGCGGCGCTGAGCGGGCCGTCAGAGACCACTTCCCCCTGTAACAGCGAGGGATCCAGCCATTCCGTGACCAGCTCGCCAAAACGCTGCTGGAACAGGTCGAATTTTGCCTCTTCCAGCGACAGTCCCGCCGCCATCGCATGGCCGCCGAATTTAATCATCAACCCCGGATGCAACGTATCCAGCCGCTCCAGCGCATCACGCATGTGCAGTCCCTGAATGGAACGTCCGGAGCCTTTTAGCGTGCCATCGCCAGCCGGTGCGAAAGCGATCACCGGGCGGTGAAAACGCTCTTTAATGCGCGAGGCGAGGATCCCGACCACCCCCTGATGCCACTCAGGATGATACATCGCCAGACCTCCGGGCAGCGTTTCGCGACTGCGTTCCAGCTTCTCGCACAGGGTCAGCGCTTCCGCCTGCATTCCCTGTTCAATCTCTTTACGGGTCTGGTTTAACGCATCCAGTTCGTTAGCCAGTACCCGCGCTTCGCCAATGTTATCGCACAACAGCAGCGCCACGCCGACGGACATATCATCCAGCCGACCCGCCGCATTCAGACGCGGGCCAAGCGCAAACCCTAAATCGCTGGCGGCGAGTTTTTGCGCATCACGGTTGGACACTTCCAGCAACGCTTTGATCCCCGGACGGCATTTCCCGGCACGAATGCGGCTTAAGCCCTGCCAGGTGAGGATTCGGTTGTTGGCATCCAGCGGCACCACGTCCGCCACAGTGCCCAGCGCGACCAGATCGAGCAGATCCGCCAGGTTTGGCGGCGCAATGCCGCGTTCGTCAAACCAGCCTTTGTCGCGCAGGAAGGTACGCAGGGCGAGCATCAGGTAAAACGCCACGCCCACACCGGCCAGCGATTTCGAGGGGAAATCACAATCGGGCAGATTCGGGTTGATGATGGCTTCGGCGGCGGGCAGCGTCTCGCCCGGCAGGTGGTGATCGGTGACCACGACCGGGATCCCCAGCGCCCTGGCGTGATCCACACCGGCATGGGAAGAGATACCGTTATCGACGGTGACGATCAGCTGCGCGCCACGCGCATGGGCCTGATCGACCACTTCCGGACTTAAGCCGTAACCATCCTCAAAGCGGTTTGGCACGAGGTAGCTGATGTTATCGCAGCCCAGAGCGCGCATACCCAGCACGCTCAGGGCGGTACTGGTCGCCCCATCCGCATCGAAATCGCCGACAACAATGATGCGCGTCCCCTCGCGAAAGGCGTTATAGAGAATTTCGACCGCTTTTTCGACGCCGCTCAGTTGCTGCCATGGCAGCATGCCTTTGACGCTGCGCTCAAGATCCTGAGCACTGCGTACGCCACGACTGGCATACAGGCGACGTAGCAGCGGCGAAAGGTCGGCAGGCAGTTCTACCGACTCATCGACTTCCCGCCGACGAAGTTGTATCTGTTGTTTCACGCGAATTACTTACCACTGGTCTGTTTTTGGTGCTCGTCAAGAAACGCTTTCATCTCTTTCGGTCCCTGATAGCCTGGCACGACATAGCCGTTGCTCAGCACAATCGCCGGTGTACCGCTTACGCCAAACTGTACGCCCAGCGCATAGTGATCCGCGATGTTCACCTCGCAGGTCGCCGCTTTCACGCCTTTGCCTGCCATCGCGTCGTCAAACGCTTTGGCTTTGTCTTGCGCGCACCAGATTGACTTCATATCCTGCTCGGCCTGACTATCCAGTCCCTGACGCGGGAAGGCGAGATAGCGCACGGTAATGCCCAGCGCATTGTAGTCCTTCATCTCTTCATGCAGCTTGTGGCAGTAGCCGCAGGTGATATCGGTAAAGACGGTAATGACGTGTTTTTCCTGCGGCGCCTTATAGACGATCATTTCGTTTTCCAGCGCGTTCAGATGCTTCATCAGCAGCTGGTTGGTCACGTTGACTGGCGTCGCGCCGCTGACATCGTACATTGGCCCCTGAATGATGTGTTTACCATCTTCAGTCACATACAGCACGCCGCTGTTGGTCAGCACCGTTTTCATCCCGGCAACCGGGGCGGGTTGAATATCCGTGCTCTGCACGCCCAGTTTCGTCAGAGACTGACGGATCGCGGCGTCGTCGGCGTGTGCCAGGCCGGAAAACGCAGTGGTCAGCAGGGTAAACAGCATTAAACCTTTTTTCATAACCTTTCCTGTTCGCTCAGCATTCACGCTCTTGGGTGATGCTGTTGATGAAGTTGACGCAGGCGCGCTGTCGCAACATGTGTATAAATCTGCGTGGAGGAGAGATCGCTGTGACCCAGCAACATCTGCACCACGCGTAAATCGGCGCCATGATTGAGCAAATGCGTGGCAAATGCGTGGCGTAAAACGTGCGGCGACAGCTTTTCACTGTCGATTCCCGCTAAGACGGCATAGTGCTTAATGCGGTGCCAGAAGGTCTGGCGCGTCATCTGCTGCGCGCGCTGGCTGGGAAACAGCACGTCAATCGACACGCCGTTCAGCAGCCACGGACGCCCATGTTCCAGATACGTCTCCAGCCAGTACACCGCCTCTTCGCCCAATGGCACGAGACGCTCTTTATTGCCTTTACCAATCACCCGCACTACGCCCTGACGCAAGCTGACATCGCTCATCGTCAGTCCGACCAGTTCAGACACGCGCAGTCCGGTGGCATATAAAATCTCAAGCATGGCTTTATCGCGTAACTCCAGCGGTTGGTCAACCACGGGAGCTTGTAATAACCGTTCTACTTGCGCTTCACTGAGATCCTTCGGCAGACGCTGCGGGAGCTTGGGCGATGCCAGCGTCGCGCTTGGATCGTCGGTGCGAATTTTCTCGCGGTAAAGATGCTGGAATAGCCGCCGCACCGCGCTCAGCAGTCGTGCGGTACTGGTAGCTTTATACCCACCGTCCATCCGCTCGGCCAGCAAGGCCTGCAGATCGTCACTTTGCGCGGTTTCCAGCGACACCTGACGGTGCGCGAGCCACTCCACCAGCATGGTCAGATCGCGGCGATAGGCGCTCAGCGTATTTTCCGCCAGATTTTTCTCCAGCCAGAGCGCATCAAGGAATTGTTCGATGCGCGCAAGATCCTGTTCCACATCTGCTCCTTTGATTCTGCAGTCTGCCATTATGACTCAATGATACGGGTTTCTGGTACACTACGCGCAAAGTCATAGCAAGTATTGAGACGTTTACGCGATGAATATTGGTCTTTTTTACGGTTCCAGCACCTGCTACACCGAGATGGCTGCGGAGAAAATTCGTGACATCATCGGCCCGGAACTGGTGACGCTGCATAATCTGAAAGATGATGCCCCGACCCTGATGGAGCAGTACGATGTACTGATCTTAGGCATTCCCACCTGGGATTTCGGTGAAATTCAGGAGGACTGGGAAGCCGTCTGGGATCAACTGGACGAACTCAACCTCGAAGGCAAAATTGTCGCGCTTTACGGTATGGGCGACCAGTTAGGCTACGGCGAGTGGTTCCTTGACGCGTTGGGCATGTTGCATGACAAACTGTCGACCAAAGGCGTCAAATTCGTCGGTTACTGGCCTACCGAAGGCTACGAGTTCACCAGCCCTAAACCGGTTATTGCCGATGGGCAGTTGTTCGTCGGTCTCGCACTGGATGAAACCAATCAATACGATCTCAGCGATGAGCGTATTCAGGCGTGGTGCGAGCAGATTCTCGGTGAAATGGCCGAGCACTATTCCTGATAACCGTTTTGCCGGATGATGGCGTGAACGCCTTATCCGGCCTACATGACACACCGCATCGTAGGCCTTAAAGCTGCCCGCCATCAGGCATTCGTCGGCACTACCCTTGCGTCGACGGTTGCATCATCAGGCGGCGTAAATCCCGCCATTCCGCCTTATCCATACTGTCAGCCGCGAGCCACAAATGCTGGCGTTTACCGGTTTCTGAGCGCAAGCGCAGCATCATGCCGGTTTTGATCATCCACGGTGCACTGACGATAAGCCAGTCCTGCCCCTGCCAGCGGAGTCGTCCATCCATCAGAAGTTTGACCTCTCCCTGACGGGCGTTAATTCGCCGCTGGCTGCGGACACAGTCAAATACCACCAGCGAAAGCAGTATCAACCACAGCGGCGTGTAGCTCAGCGGCCATGGCATTAATAGAATCGCCGCGGCCACCAGCCCATGCAGAAGGAGTGATAGCCACTGTGCGCGCCATGAGACGCGGAGATCAGATTGCCACAGGACCACGATCCCGATTCCGTGTCTGGATGAGTCGTACCATCTGCTCCAGTTCAGCATCTGCCGGTTTACCGTGATTCATCAACCAGTTGAATAAATCCGGGTCATCACACTCCAGCAGGCGGATAAAAATACGTTTTTCATCATCACTCAACGTGTCGTATTCATGTTCGAAAAACGGCATGATGGAAATATCGAGTTCACGCATACCGCGTCGGCATGCCCAGTGAATACGTGCTTTATTGTTAATATCCATGTTCTTCTTCCTGTCTCACTCAAATGAACTACCCGGCTATTGTAACGTGTTTTTCATCCTGTTTTGCGGGAATATCCGTAACCACAAGCGCGATCGCTAATTAAATCCCCAATAAGTCAATGGGTTCATGTTTTCTGGATGCCGCCTCGCAATCTGTAAGATAAGGCACAAATGGGACTATCAAAGCGCTTGCATTGGGCCATAGCTCTTTTACCATTAGTCATTATCACTGCGTTAAGCAAATCAGGACATTTTTATGGCATTTACTCCATTTCCACCTCGTCAACCCTCAGCTTCAGCGCGTTTGCCCGTGACGCTGATGACGTTAGATGACTGGGCGCTGGCCACGATTACCGGGGCTGACAGCGAGAAGTATATCCAGGGTCAGGTGACAGCTGACGTGAGTCAACTGACTGAACACCAACACGTCCTGGCCGCCCACTGCGACGCTAAAGGAAAAATGTGGAGCAACCTGCGGCTGTTCCGCGACGGCGACGGTTTTGCCTGGATTGAACGCCGTAGTCTGCGTGATGCGCAGGTAGGCGAACTGAAAAAATACGCTGTGTTCTCGAAAGTGACGATTGCCCCAGACGACGAACGCATACTGCTGGGTGTGGCGGGTTTCCAGGCGCGTGCCGCACTGGTGAATCTGTTCAGCGAACTGCCCGACAGCGAAAAGCCTGTCACGCGTGAAGGAGCGACGACCCTGCTGTGGTTTGAACATCCGGTAGAACGCTTCCTGTTGGTTACCGATGTGGCAACCGCGGAAACCGTAACCGAAAAACTGCGTGGTGAAGCCGAACTGAATAACAGTCAGCAATGGCTGGCACTGGATATTGAGGCCGGTCTGCCGGTGATTGATTCAGCAAACAGCGCGCAGTTTATCCCGCAGGCGACTAATCTCCAGGCGCTGGGCGGTATCAGCTTTAAGAAAGGCTGCTATACCGGTCAGGAGATGGTGGCGCGAGCGAAATTCCGCGGGGCGAACAAACGCGCGTTATGGTCTCTGGCGGGTAAGGCCAGTCGTGTACCGGAAGCGGGTGACGATCTTGAAATGAAAATGGGTGAGAACTGGCGTCGTACTGGCACCGTCCTCGCGGCAGTGCAACTGGATGACGGTCAGCTACGGGTACAGGTGGTGATGAACAACGATATGGAGGCCGACAGCGTATTCCGCGTGCGCGACGATGCCAACACGTTGCACATCGAACCGCTGCCCTATTCACTGGAAGAGTAATTCATCAGCACCTGATGGCGCTTCGCTTATCCGGTCTACGGGGAAAAGTCGTAGTCCGGATAAGACGGTAAAGCATCACATCACGCCTGTCCTACGTACAAATAGATGGCCAGAAAGTGGCATACGCTGCCGCCCAGCACAAACCCGTGCCAGATAGCATGGTTGTAGGGAATACGCTTACTGACGTAGAAAATCACTCCCAACGAATAGACCACACCGCCTACGGCCAGTAGCGTTACGCCGCCCACCGCCAGTTTGATCGCCAGTTGATACACCACAATCAGTGACAGCCACCCCATCGTCAGATAGGTCACCAGCGACAGCACTTTAAACCGGTGGGCTATCGTCAGTTTGAATAAAATGCCGAGCAGCGCCAGACTCCAGATCACGATCATTAGCCCACGCGCCAGCGGTGAATTTAGCCCAACCAGCAGAAACGGCGTATAGGTCCCGGCAATGAGCAGGTAAATCGCACAGTGGTCGAATTTTTTCAGCCAGATCTTCGCCCGCTGATGTGGTATCGCGTGATACAGGGTCGACGCCAGAAACAGCAAAATCATGCTGCCGCCGTACAGGCTGTAACTGGTAATCGCTGTCGCACTGGCATTCATGTCCACCGCCTGCACCAGCAACAACACCAGACCGACGATACCAAACACCAGCCCAATGCCATGACTGATGCTGTTGGCGATTTCCTCTGCCAGTGAATATCCTTGCGCGATGAGTGGCTTCTGAACCATAACTTACTCCGGAGAAACGAACACGTTCGTGATTGCGTCTCTAGCGTAACTGAGAATGGTTCCAGTGAACACCTGTTAGCTAAAATAAATATTATTTTTAAACTAACCGTTATAAATCATAATGTTGAAACACACTTTTCAACTAACAGTTGTTCATTTAATTCAAAGACATTTAAAATCAATCACATAAAACTGTGACTGATTCGGGTAAATCTCGCCAATCACCCGCTTCAGCGCCTCCAGCGTCATGTTTTCCTGCTGTGCATGTTTTTCCGTCAACGTGTCGAGCGTGACGGTTGACGTTCCCAGCACCTCAATCGTGCAAAAGTAGCCATCGTCCTCGAAACGCCCTACCCGCAGAATGTCACCGGCCCTGAAGTGAGATTCTGACTCATCACGAATGGTGATCGTTTTACGCCCTGCCAGAATGTCGTCCTGGAAACGCTGAAAAAAAGTGATGTCATTTGGCTGCATGTTATTATTCCCTTTAGGTAAAATCTGATGAGTGAGTATTGCCATTGTGAGTATGTTCTCCCACGCTGCCATCGCCAGTCTCAACAACATTGAGATGTTGGTCTACAACTATGTCATCAAGAACCGTGACAAAGTCATGTACATGACCATTCGGGAACTGGCTGAAGCGGCGGGTGTATCGACCACCACCGTGTTGCGTTTCTGTCGCAAGCTTAACTGTGAAGGCTACTCTGAATTTCGCGTACGCTTTAAATTATATTTAGAGCAGAACGAACCGCAACAGGCTAATTTTGGTGCCAGCGAGATTATCAGTTTCTTTAAAGGGGTAAATAACGATGAATTTGATCAATTACTCGATCAGGCTATAGAGATTATTTTATCGTCCGAGCGCATTATATTTGTCGGTGCCGGTACCTCAGGGGCCCTGGCGAAATATGGCGCGCGTTTTTTCTCAAACGTCGGGAAATTCAGCAACCACATTGATGATCCTTATTTCCCGGTGACGAACGACATGGCGCGTAATGCGCTGGCGATTGTGTTATCGGTCTCTGGCGAAACCGAAGAGATCCTGCGCTTTGCCAGCCAGTTCAGCCTGCATAACTGCAAAGTGCTTTCGATTACCAGCCATGAACACTCGCGCCTCGCCAAACTGGCGGACTTTAATCTCTCCTGGCATGTGCCGCAAACCCGCATTGCTGGCGTGTACGATATCACCACGCAAATTCCCGTTATTTATATTCTCGAATCCCTTGGCCGAAAGCTGGCGAAAAAAATAGCGTAAAAAAACAGACTGTTTTTTGGCGGTAACAAATTACCGTTTCGCTATTTTGTTATATCGTGACATTTACCTTCCCTTTGTTAGACTCAAATCAGTTTGTATTAATTTGAGATGACGCAACGATGAAAAAACTCACCTTACCAAAAGATTTTCTCTGGGGCGGCGCGGTTGCTGCACATCAGGTTGAAGGCGGCTGGAGCAAAGGCGGTAAAGGACCGAGCATTTGTGACGTTCTGACCGGCGGCGCGCATGGCGTACCCCGTGAAATCACTCAGCAGGTGGTGTCGGGTAAATATTACCCGAACCACGAAGCGGTCGATTTTTATGGTCACTATAAAGAAGACATCAAGCTGTTTGCCGAAATGGGCTTTAAATGCTTCCGCACGTCCATCGCCTGGACCCGAATCTTCCCACAAGGTGACGAAACACAGCCAAATGAAGAAGGGCTGAAATTCTACGACGACATGTTTGATGAATTGCTCAAGTACAATATCGAACCGGTCATTACCCTTTCTCACTTTGAAATGCCGTTGCACCTGGTTCAGCAGTACGGCGGCTGGACTCACCGCAAGGTCGTTGATTTCTTTGTTCGTTTTGCCGAAGTGGTGTTTGAACGCTATAAGCATAAGGTCAAATACTGGATGACCTTCAACGAAATCAACAACCAGCGCAACTGGCGTGCGCCGCTGTTTGGCTATTGCTGCTCTGGCGTTGTTTATACCGAGCACGAAAACCCGGAAGAGACCATGTACCAGGTGCTGCACCACCAGTTTGTTGCCAGCGCGTTAGCCGTGAAGGCGGCGCGTCGCATCAATCCGGAGATGAAGGTGGGCTGTATGCTGGCGATGGTCGCGCTGTATCCGTTCTCCTGCAAGCCAGAAGACGTCATGTTCGCCCAGGAATCCATGCGCGAGCGTTATGTTTTCACTGACGTTCAGTTGCGCGGTTACTACCCGTCCTATGTCCTCAACGAGTGGGAGCGTCGCGGCTTTAACATTAAAATGGAAGACGGCGATACCGCGATTCTGCGTGAAGGTACCTGCGATTACCTCGGCTTCAGTTACTACATGACCAACGCAGTGAAGGCCGAAGGCGGCAGTGGCGATGCCATTTCGGGGTTCGAAGGCAGCGTACCGAATCCGCACGTCAAAGCCTCCGACTGGGGCTGGCAGATTGACCCGGTGGGTCTGCGCTACTCGCTGTGCGAACTGTATGAACGTTACCAGAAACCGTTGTTCATCGTTGAAAACGGCTTTGGCGCTTACGATAAAGTAGAAGACGATGGCAGCATTAACGACGACTACCGCATTGACTATCTGCGCGCCCATATCGAAGAGATGATGAAGGCGGTCACGTATGACGGTGTGGATCTGATGGGTTACACGCCATGGGGCTGTATCGACTGCGTCTCTTTCACCACCGGCCAGTACAGCAAACGTTATGGCTTTATCTATGTGAACAAGCACGACGACGGTACGGGTGACATGTCCCGTTCACGCAAGAAGAGTTTCGACTGGTACAAAGCCGTGATCGCCAGCAACGGCGAGGTGCTGTGAGCTTTTGCCGGATGACGGTGTAAACGCCTTATCCGGCCTACATGCTCTTTCGGGAAAGGGAATATAAGCCGGATATCGCGCAGCGTTATCCGGCAAACATTACATTACTTCCCGCCCGCCAGTTCCAGAAAACTGCCCGTGACATACGACGCTTTCTCGCTCAGCAGCCAGGCAATGGCCTGCGCCACCTCTTCCGGCTGTCCGCCGCGCTGCATAGGTAACATCGACTTCACGCGATCCACCCGTCCAGGCTCGCCGCCGGAGGCGTGGATTTCGGTGTAAATTAGCCCCGGACGCACACCGTTGACCCGTATACCCTGCGCCGCCACCTCCAGCGCCAGTCCCGTCGTCAGAGAATCGACAGCCCCTTTCGACGCCGCATAGTCAACATATTCCCCCGGCGCGCCCAGCCGCGACGCCGCTGACGACACGTTCACAATCGCCCCGCCGTGACCGCCGTGTTTGTGCGACATCCGCTTGACCGCTTCGCGACAGCAGAGGAAATACCCCGTCACGTTGGTCGCCAACACGCGGTTAATCCGCTCGGCAGAGAGGTTTTCGATTGTACTTTGTTCAAACAAAATCCCGGCATTATTGACCAGCGCCACCAGCGGCTCATTTTCACGGTCGATCGATTCGAACATCGCCACGACCTGCGCTTCGTCACTGATATCTGCACGCAGGGTAAACGCGTTCCCGCCGGCGGCGACTATCTTATTCACCACCTCGGTGGCAGCCCGAATATTATGATGAAAATTAACGGCAACCGTGTAACCCTCATCTGCCAGCTGCAACGCGGTCGCCCGCCCAATGCCACGACTGCCGCCGGTAACCAGTGCGATTCCCATAGCGTTCTCCCAATATGAAAAAGCCGGGTGGCGGCTTCGCCTTACCCGGCCTACAAATGATTTACTACCGTGGACAATTACTGGTATTCGCTCATCGGCACGCAGGAGCAGAACAGGTTACGGTCGCCATAAACGTCATCAAGACGCTTCACGGTTGGCCAGTACTTGTTCGCTACACCCGCCGGGAAGACCGCCACTTCACGGCTGTAACCGTGATTCCACTCTGCTACCAGCTCGTTTTGGGTATGCGGCGCGTTAACCAGTGGGTTATCTTCCAGCGTCCATTCGCCGCTCTGCACGCGATCGATTTCCGCACGAATCGCCAGCATCGCGTTGATAAAGCGATCCAGTTCCACTTTGCTTTCTGATTCCGTTGGCTCAACCATCAGCGTACCCGCGACCGGGAACGACATGGTCGGCGCATGGAAGCCGTAGTCGATCAGGCGTTTGGCAATATCCAGTTCACTGATACCGGTCGCTTCTTTCAGCGGACGGATGTCGAGAATACACTCGTGCGCCACGCGACCATCGCGGCCGGTATACAGAACCGGGAATGCGTCTTTCAGACGGCTGGCAATGTAGTTGGCATTCAGAATTGCCACCTGACTTGCCTGCTTCAGTCCTTCGGCGCCCATCATGCGGATGTACATCCAACTGATTGGCAGAATTGATGCGCTGCCGAACGGTGCGGCAGACACCGCGCCCTGACGGGTCAGCATCCCTTCAATCTGCACCACACTGTGGCCTGGTACAAACGGCGCAAGGTGCGATTTCACGCCAATCGGTCCCATGCCTGGGCCACCGCCGCCGTGCGGAATGCAGAAGGTTTTGTGCAGGTTCAGGTGCGAAACGTCAGCGCCGATAAATCCCGGCGAGGTGATACCCACCTGAGCATTCATATTTGCGCCGTCGAGATAAACCTGACCACCGAATTGATGCACGATCTCGCACACTTCGCGGATCGTCTCTTCGTAAACGCCGTGGGTAGACGGATAGGTCACCATGATGCAAGAGAGATTTTCGCCCGCCTGAGCGGCTTTTTCACGCAGATCGCCAAGATCGATATTCCCGTTCTTATCACAGGCCACGACCACTACCTGCATCCCCGCCATCTGTGCGGAAGCCGGGTTAGTCCCGTGCGCAGAGGCCGGGATCAGGCAGATATCGCGATGCCCTTCATTGCGGCTTTCGTGATAATGGCGGATCGCCAGCAGACCGGCGTATTCCCCTTGTGCACCAGAGTTCGGCTGCATACAGACGGCGTCGTAACCGGTCAGTTTGACCAGCCAGTCAGAAAGCTGACCAATCATCTGATGGTAGCCTTCCGCCTGTTCTGGCGGGCAGAACGGATGCAGTTCGGCAAATTCCGGCCAGGTAATTGGGATCATTTCCGCTGCCGCATTCAGCTTCATGGTGCAGGAACCCAGCGGGATCATCGCCTGATTCAGCGCCAGATCTTTGCGCTCCAGCGAGTGCATGTAGCGCATCATCTCAGTTTCACTGTGATAGCGATTGAATACCGGGTGGCTCAGGATGGCGTCATCACGCAGCATATTTTCCTGAATTGAACGACTGTCGTGCGCCACCTCTTTGTCCAGGGTGTCGATGTTCAAACCGTGGCCGTCACCCAGCAGAACCGTAAACAACTGCAAGACATTTTCACGGGTGGTGGTTTCGTCAAGCGTAATGCCGACTGCGTTATGGATATCACTGCGCAGGTTGATTTCTGCCGCTTGCGCACGCGCCAGCACTGCGGCTTTGTCCGCCACTTCCACGCACAGTGTGTCAAAATAGTGGGCATGACGCAGTTTCAGCCCTTTTTGTTGCAGACCCACGGCCAGGATATCGGTCAGACGGTGGATACGATTCGCAATGCGTTTCAGGCCAACCGGGCCATGATACACGGCATACAGGCTGGCGATGTTTGCCAGCAGTACCTGTGAGGTACAAATGTTGGAGTTCGCTTTCTCGCGGCGAATATGCTGCTCACGCGTCTGCATCGCCATACGCAGCGCGGTATTGCCCGCCGCATCTTTCGATACGCCGATAATACGACCCGGCATGGAGCGTTTGAATTCATCTTTTGCTGCAAAAAATGCCGCGTGTGGACCGCCATAGCCCATCGGTACGCCAAAGCGTTGCGCAGAGCCGAAAACAATGTCCGCGCCCTGTTTGCCCGGCGCGGTCAGCAGCACCAGCGCCATAAAATCGGCAGCAACGCTGACGATCACTTTGCGTGATTTCAGTTCGCTAATCAGCGTGCTGTAGTCGTGGACTTCACCGGTGGTACCCACCTGCTGTAACAGCACGCCGAACACATCCTGGTGATCCAGTACTTTCGCCGCATCATCCACAATCACGTCAAAACCAAAAGTTTCCGCACGCGTACGAACAACATCCAGCGTTTGCGGATGCACATCTGCGGCAACAAAGAAACGGTTCGCGTTTTTCAGTTTGCTGACGCGCTTCGCCATTGCCATCGCTTCTGCAGCCGCAGTGGCTTCATCGAGCAGCGAAGCGGAAGCCATGTCCAGACCGGTCAGATCCAGTGTCACCTGTTGGAAGTTCAGCAGCGCTTCCAGGCGGCCCTGAGACACTTCCGGCTGATAAGGCGTATAGGCGGTGTACCAGCCCGGGTTTTCCAGCATGTTACGCAGGATAACCGGTGGCAGTTGCACGGCGGTATAACCCATGCCGATGTATGACGTGAAGCGCTTGTTACGCCCGGCGATGGCCTTTAATTCTGCCAGCGCGGCGTATTCGGTCGCCGCCTCGCCCACCTGCGGCGGGGTTGCGAGCTGAATGTCTTTCGGCACAATCTGGCCGATCAGCGCGTTTAACGACCCGGCGCCAACGGCATTCAGCATCTCTTGCTGTTGCGTGGCGTCCGGTCCGATGTGGCGTTCAATGAAAGCGCCGCTGTTTTCAAGCTGGCTTAACGTCTGTGTCATGGGCGATGGTTCCTGAAACGTGCAGTGAATCGTGATTGTCTCTGTCTGCGAGCCCGGTGGCGCTAACGCTTACCGGGCCTACGCATGCCTTCCAGGCCGGATAAGCGCAGCGCCATCCGGCAAAGGCAGATTTACTCGTCTTCTAACAATGCTTCGTACGCAGTGGCATCCAGCAGCGAGTCCAGTTCGCTCTCATCACTGGCTTTGATTTTGAAGATCCAGCCATCGGCGTACGGCTCGCTGTTCACCAGTTCCGGGGAGTCACTCAGCGCATCGTTAACGGCCACGATCTCACCGCCGATCGGCGCATAGATATCAGAAGCGGCTTTGACAGATTCGGCAACCGCGCAGTCATCACCCGCGCTCACGGTCGTGCCGACTTCCGGCAGGTCAACAAAAACCATGTCGCCCAACAGTTCCTGAGCGTGTTCGGTAATGCCAACGGTGTAAGAGCCGTCAGCTTCTTTGCGCAGCCATTCGTGTTCTTTACTGTATTTCAGTTCTGCTGGTACGTTGCTCATCAATCAATCTCCAGAAAAGGATGAATCACGCGACGGCTTTGCCGTTACGCACAAAAACAGGTTTAGTGACTTTTACCGGCATTTCGCGGTTGCGAATCTGCACAATGGCCGTTTCGCCAATTCCCTCAGGGACGCGCGCCAGCGCGATGCTGTAGCCCAGCGTCGGTGAGAAGGTACCGCTCGTGATAACGCCTTCCAGTTGATTACCCTGGGCGTCAGTGAAACGTACCGGCAGTTCGTTACGCAGCACACCTTTTTCGGTCATGACCAGGCCAACCAACTGTTCGTGGCCTTTTTCACGCTGCGCTTCCAGTGCTTCACGACCGATAAAGTCGCGATCGGCGGGTTCCCAGGCAACAGTCCAGCCCATATTAGCCGCCAGTGGAGTGATCCCCTCATCCATCTCCTGGCCATACAGGTTCATACCCGCTTCCAGACGCAGCGTATCGCGCGCGCCCAGACCACACGGTTTCACCCCCGCTTCCACCAGCGCACGCCAGAAATCCGCCGCCTTTTCATTCGGCATCGCAATCTCATAGCCCGTTTCACCGGTATAACCGGTCGTGGCGATAAACAGGTCGCCGGCCTGCACGCCGAAGAACGGTTTCATGCCTTCAACGGCTTTGCGCTGCTCGTCAGTAAACAGAGATGCCGCCTTCATCTGCGCGTCAGGCCCCTGCACCGCGATCAGCGACAGGTCATCACGCACGGTAATGTCGATGGCATAAGGTTCAGCGTGTTGGGTAATCCAGGAGAGGTCTTTTTCGCGAGTGGCGGAGTTAACAACGAGGCGGAAGAAGTCTTCGGTAAAGTAATAGACAATCAGGTCATCTATCACGCCGCCCGAGGCGTTAAGCATACCGGAATAAAGCGCCTTGCCGGTTTTCGTGAGCTTTGCCACATCGTTCGCCAGCAGATAACGCAAGAACTCCCGAGTGCGACTGCCGCGTAGATCGACGATGGTCATGTGCGACACATCAAACATTCCGGCATCGGTGCGAACCGCATGGTGTTCATCGAGCTGAGAACCATAATGCAGCGGCATCATCCAGCCGTGGAAATCGACCATGCGCGCGCCGCATAGCGTGTGTTGTTCGTACAAAGGCGTCTGTTGAGCCATCTTGTCCTCATTGAATAAGCGGGGCTGACCACCCTTTCGCAGCGAAAATTGTCGCCACGAAACCCGGCATCGACGTCACTCCTGGACTCCGACGCAAACGTTCTCTTTGCCCCTGAACTTACCACCGAAATCCACGCTAAACCATAAAACAAAATTAACCATCACATTAGCTTATGACCAAAAACCGCCAAAACACCATCAGCATAAAAAACCATTGAAAAGGCCATTAATACAGATAAATGATAAGCACTCATCCATAACAGCCGCACATATCAATATTAAACGCTAAAAAAATGTCAAAACTGGCGTTGCGAGAAAATCATGACATTAGAAAATATAATGCGAAAAGAAGAGTGAAATTAGTTTATTTCAAATGAGGAAAGCCTCCCGGCGAAGACGCCGGGAGAAGGAAATGTGACGGGTTTCAAATTCTTTAAAAAGAGGGAATGCTTAGCGAAGCCACTCAGGCAGATCGTTTAATCCCATTGCCTGACGGAGAAGTTGCGGTTTAACGCCCGGGAGCGTATCAGCCAGTTTCAGCCCTATATCACGCAGCAGTTTTTTCGCCGGATTCGTCCCCGCAAACAGCTCGCGGAATCCCTGCATGCCCGCGAGCATCATCGCGGCGCTGTGCTTACGGCTACGCTCATAGCGACGCAAATAAAGGTACTGACCGATATCTTTACCCTGACGATGCAGACGTTTGAGTTCATCCACCAGTTCTGCTGCATCCATAAAACCGAGGTTTACGCCCTGTCCGGCCAGCGGATGGATAGTATGCGCAGCGTCGCCCACCAGCGCCAGACGATGCGCGGCAAACTGACGCGCATAGCGCCCTGTCAGCGGAAACACCTGGCGGTCGCTTTCCACCTGACACAGCCCCAGACGATTATCAAACGCGATGTTCAGTGCCTGATTAAATTGCTCATCGCTAAGCTGCTGCATCCGT
Organism: Citrobacter sp. RHB20-C16; assembly: GCF_013890155.1. Lineage (NCBI taxonomy): Bacteria > Pseudomonadati > Pseudomonadota > Gammaproteobacteria > Enterobacterales > Enterobacteriaceae > Citrobacter > Citrobacter sp. RHB20-C16. The sequence goes on from NZ_CP057630.1 coordinate 4,021,295, forward strand.
TCAGCCGCTTCCGGCGCAAGCGACCAGACGATGGAGCACAAATGCGGATCGCTGAGCGGCAAAAACGCCAGAATGCCTTCACCGTGAAACGCCTGACGGGCAACAGCACCGTGCGCTTCTTCGGTGCGAATAGTCGCGACCAGCGCATGATGGCGGTAATCCCAGAAGGTCAGCGGAATGTCTGCCTTATTGCGTAGCCACGAATTCGCCCCATCGGCGCCAATCACCAGACGCGCGGTGAGCATTGCGCCATCTTTCAGCGTCAGGAAGGCTTCGTTTTCCCCCCACGCCACCTGCTGCAATTCGGCAGGCGCCATCAGCGTGATATCGGAGGATTGCTGCGCTTTTTGCCACAGCGCGTAATGGATCACCGCGTTCTCTACGATATGGCCCAGATGGCTGTAGCCCATGCTTTGGTCATCAAATTCAATGCGGCCAAAGCTGTCCTTATCCCACACTTCCATCCCGTGATAACAACTGGCGCGACGAGCCACAATGTCTGACCAGACGCCCAGACGGGTAAGCAGTTTTTCACTGGCGGCATTGATTGCCGACACGCGAAGCGCAGGATCGGCATCCATCGCCAACGGCTGCGGTTCGCGCTGTTCGAGCACAGCGACACGTAAACCGCTGCCCTGTAACCCGCACGCGACAGCCAGGCCAACCATGCCTCCACCCACGATTGCTACATCAACACTTTGCACTGTTTACTCCTGGAAATCGGAAACCGCCATCGGGCGTCATGTTCGTATAAATACCGGATGGCGCTTCGCTTATCCGGTCTGGAGATGTTTACCGCGCCACCCAGCCTAACGTCCGCTGCGCAAACGCATTGCGGGCGGGAGGGCATAATTCCATGGTCATCAGTCCCATGTTGCGCCCAACAACCAGCGGCGCCCAGCGGTTGGCAAACAGATGGACCAGACTGTCCGTCACGCCGACCGTAGCCTGGCGATCCCCCTGACGACGCTGTTGATAGTGCGAGAGCACGGCGTAATCACCGACGTCCCTGCCCGTTGCCTGCGCTTCAGTCAGCGTTTCGGCGAGGCTCATAACATCGCGCAGTCCGAGGTTGAACCCCTGCCCTGCAATCGGATGCAGCGTCTGCGCGGCGTTACCCACCAGCACGGTACGGTGCGTGAATGCCTTCGCCGCCGTGGTGAGCGACAGCGGATACGCGCTCCGTTTGCCTGCGTGCGTGATTTTCCCCAACCGCCAGCCAAATGCCGTCTGGAGTTCGCGACAGAAACGTTCATCTGACCAGCTCAGAATCTCCTCACGGTGTTCCAGCGGATGGCACCACACCAGCGAACTGCGCCCTTCACACATCGGCAGCATCGCCAATGGTCCATGCGCCGTAAACCGTTCAAACGCGCGGCCATTATGTGCAACGGCGGTTGAGACGTTAGCGATCACCGCCAACTGCTCATAGGGTTCCTGTTGCCAGTCAACGCCGCAGGCGGTGGCCAGCGCTGAACGGGTACCATCCGCTGCCACCAGAACGCGTCCGACGATCGTTTCGCCCGTCTCCAGCGTGACATTCACCTGGTCTTCGGTACGCGACACGCTGGCAACCCGATCCGGGCAGTGCAACGTGACGCCAGGCGCTTTTCGCAGCAGAGCAAACAGGCGTAACCCCACGTCATGCAGCTCAACCACCTGACCCAGCGCCGGAATGCGATAGTCCTCAGCGTGGAGCGTCACAAAACCGGCATGACCCCGATCGCTGACGTGGACGGTATTGATCGCGGTGGCGCAGTCGGCAATTGCCTGCCAGACGCCAATGCGTGCCAGTTGTTGGCAGGTCCCCGCCGCGAGCGCAATCGCCCGGGCATCAAACCCGGGATGACTGTCCGCTTCGGGGGCAGTCGCTTCAATCAGATGAACCGGCAGCATCCCCTGACTCAACCGGGAAATCGCCAGCGCCAGCGTCGCGCCCACCATGCCACCGCCAACAATGATCACGCTCATGCCTTTTTCGCCGCCGCCATTAACGCTTCAATCTCATCCGCCTTTTTGACGACGCCAGCGGTCAGATTTTCGTTGCCGTTTTCGGTGATCAGAATGTCATCCTCAATACGGATCCCGATCCCCCGATACGCTTCCGGGACATCGGCATCAGGCGCAATATACAGCCCTGGTTCAACGGTAATCACCATTCCTGGCTTCAGGATGCGGGAACGATCCTGCTCATATTCGCCGACATCATGGACATCCAGCCCCAGCCAGTGGCTCAGACCGTGCATAAAGAACGGACGATGCGCATTATCGGCGATCAGTTGATCCACTTCGCCCTGCAAAATACCCAGCTTCACCAGCCCGGTAATCATAATGCGCACGACTTCGCCGGTGACTTCCTGAATCGAGGTGCCCGGACGGTACAGACGCAGGCTGGTTTCCAGTGATTCCAGGACGATGTCGTAGATTTCACGTTGCGCCGGGGTAAATTTGCCATTCACCGGGAACGTTCGGGTGATATCCCCGGCATAGCCCTGGTACTCACAACCTGCATCAATCAGCACCAAATCGCCGTCGCGCAGTTCACTTTCATTTTCGGTGTAATGCAGAATACAGCCATTTTCACCGCTGCCCACAATGGTGTTGTAGGACGGATAGCGTGCGCCGTGGCGAGTAAATTCGTGGTGAATTTCGCCTTCCAGGTGATACTCAAACATCCCCGGACGGCATTTCTCCATCGCCCGGGTATGCGCGAGTGCCGTAATTTCTCCGGCGCGACGCATCACCGCAATCTCTTCAGGCGACTTAAACAGGCGCATTTCATGCACCATCGGCCGCCAGTCGATCAGGGTCGACGGCGCTTTCAGGTTCTGGCGTGAGCCTTTGCGCAGTTTTTCCAGCGCGGTGAAGACAATCTCATCCGCATACGCATATTCGCCCTGCGCGTGATACACCACGTCCAGACCGTTAAGTAGTTGAAAAAGCTGTTGATTAATTTCGCTGAAGGCCAGCGCGCGATCCACCGCCAGTTTTTCCGGCGCGGCATCTTGCCCCAGACGTCGACCAAACCAGATTTCTGCAGTCAGATCGCGAACGCGGTTGAACAACACGCTGTGGTTATGGGTATCGTCGCTTTTAATCAGTACCAGAACGGCTTCCGGTTCGTTAAAACCGGTGAAATACCAGAAATCGCTGCTCTGGCGATACGGGTATTCACTGTCCGCGCTGCGCGTTACTTCCGGCGCGGCAAAAATCAGCGCGGCGCTGCCTGGCTGCATTTGCGCAAGCAGTGCCTGGCGACGACGTTGGTATTCCTGCGGTGTCATGACGTGGCCTCCATTATCGTTTTACTTTTTAGTGTAGGGTCGGTTTACGCACTTCCGGTGCGGTCGGCGGCTGGCGGGTAAAGGTATCGTGGCACAGCAGCGCCGCGACACGCACATACTCGATGATCTCTTCGAGCGACATCTCCAGCTCTTCCTGATCTTCCTCTTCGTCATAGCCGAGCTGCGCGATGTTGCGCAAATCGTCGATAGCTTCGCCCGTTTCTCCGGTCACTTTATCAAGCTTCGGCTGCGTGACGCCGAGGCCAAGCAGGAAGTGATTAACCCATCCCGCCAGTGCGTCTGCACGATCGAAAACGCTCACGTCATCGCCTTCAGGCAGATAAAGCTGAAAAAGGAAACCATCATCTTCCAGCGCGTCGCTGGTCGCGGAGTGCATTTTACGCAGCGCCTGAGCCAGTTCATGACCGAAGGCCAGCCCTTCGTTCGTCAGGTCGTGAAGCAGCGGCTGCCAGGAGCTGTCGTTATTACCACCGCAAATCATCCCGCTGATCAAACCGTGCATTTCCGCTGGGGTCAGTCCGGCCCCTTGTTGGTTCAAATACTGGTTCATTTCACTGTAACCAGGCATTTCGTTCTGTATAGACATAAGCATTCGTCATCAAAGGGAGGATATTCATGGTATGCTACCACTTTGGACCCTGGTGAACCAGAATAGGGCTTGTATCTTCACACCAGGGTAGCTATAGTGTCGCCCCTTCGCGGACCCAGGGTCTGGAGACGAAGGCAGCACAGTCAATCAGCAGGAAGGTGGCATGTCTGCACAACCCGTCGATATCCAAATATTTGGCCGTTCACTGCGAGTGAATTGCCCGCCTGAACAAAGGGATGCGTTGAATCAGGCTGCGGACGATCTGAATCAGCGGTTGCAAGATCTGAAAGTTCGCACTAGAGTCACAAATACTGAGCAACTGGTATTCATTGCTGCACTGAATATTAGCTACGAACTGGCTCAGGAAAAAGCGAAGACCCGCGACTACGCGGCGAGCATGGAACAACGTATTCGGATGCTCCAACAGACCATTGAACAGGCACTGCTTGATCAGGGTCGCATAACCGAAAAAACGAACCAAAACTTTGAATAACACTTTTCGGTTTACTATGGTAGAGTGACCGTGAAGACAAAAATTTCTCTGAGATGTTTGCAAGCGGGCCAGTCCCCTGAGCCGATATTTCATACCACAAGAATGTGGCGATCCATGGTTGGTGAGCATGCTCGGTCCGTCCGAGAAGCCTTAAAACTGTGACGACGCATTCACCTTGAACCAAGGGTTCAAGGGTTACAGCCTGCGGCGGCATCTCGGAGATTCTCCTTCTACCTGGCGACAGCCATGACATTACTTTCTGAACTCCCTTTATCACGACAAACCATTCGCCAGATGATTAGGCAACGTCGTCGTGCGCTCACACTATCGCAGCAAATCACCTTCGGTCAGCAGGCCGCAACACGCATGCTTGCATACCCTCCCGTAGTGATGGCGCACACGGTCGCCGTGTTTTTGTCATTTGATGGCGAACTCGATACTCAGCCCCTAATCGAACAACTCTGGCACGCGGGAAAACGCGTCTATCTCCCGGTCCTGCACCCATTCAGCCCCGGTAATTTGCTGTTTCTGCACTATCACCCGCACAGTGAACTGATCACTAATCGGCTGAAGATTCAGGAACCTAAACTCGACGTTCGTGATGTTCTGCCGCTTTCGCAACTGGACGTGCTGGTCACGCCACTGGTGGCGTTTGATGAGTACGGTCAGCGTTTAGGGATGGGTGGCGGATTCTACGATCGCACCTTGCAAAACTGGCAACAGCATGGTCTGACGCCCGTAGGGTATGCCCACGACTGTCAGCGTGTGGAGAAATTGCCGGCAGAAGAGTGGGATGTCCCCTTACCGGCCGTCGTAACGCCGTCAAAAGTGTGGGAGTGGTAAGCGCTTCTTTGCTGATTGACACCGCCGTTTTTTTGACCTAAATTTCCTCGGTAAGGGTGAGGGAGGCGAACCTCCCTCCTGCGTTTTCGCTGTTAATATGCTGGCCAGGCGATGATTAACAGGATAAGCAGCATGATGACATAACTCATCATCGTCCCTTTCCTTTTTAGAGCCCCTGCTTCGGTAGGGGCTTTCCCGTTTCAGCGTCGTGCTGCGCCTCTATCGTAAATTCCTTTTGTTGATGTACAACGCGTAGCGAAGCCTTTAATCATCAATTGCGGCAAGGCTCGAAAACAAGATGTATACGTTACAAAAAGGATGGCGATGTCGGGAAAACGAAAGGAGAAAGGAAGAAATGACGGGCAGACTCAGCGCCTGCCCGCATCGGTAAGGATCAGTACAACAGGCGCGCGCGAATAGTGCCCGGAATGGCCTTCATCGCCAACAGCGCTTTCTCGGCGACTGCTTCATCCGCTTCAATGTCGATAACGACATAACCCATTTGCGCCGACGTTTGCAGATACTGCGCGGCAATGTTGACGCCCTGCTCGGCAAAAATCTGGTTCAGGGAAGTCAGCACGCCAGGACGGTTTTCATGGATGTGCATCAGACGACGCCCGCCGTGGAGCGGCAGCGACACTTCCGGGAAGTTAACCGCAGAAAGCGTAGAGCCGTTATCGGAATACTTCGCCAGTTTACCTGCCACTTCCAGACCAATGTTTTCTTGCGCTTCCTGAGTGGAACCTCCGATATGCGGCGTCAGAATCACGTTATCAAAGTCGCAAAGCGGTGAAGTGAACGGATCGCTGTTGGTTGCCGGCTCGGTCGGGAACACGTCGATTGCTGCCCCTGCCAGGTGTTTGGTCGCCAGCGCATCGCACAGCGCGGGAATATCTACCACGGTGCCACGTGCGGCGTTGATCAGCAGCGAGCCAGGCTTCATCAGCGCGATCTCTTTCGCGCCCATCATGTTCTTCGTTGAGGCGTTTTCCGGCACGTGCAGGCTGACCACGTCGCTCATGTTGAGCAGTTCAGACAGATGCTGAACCTGAGTGGCGTTACCCAGCGGCAGCTTGTTTTCAATATCGTAGAAGTAAACGTGCATCCCCAGCGATTCCGCCAGAATACCCAACTGAGTCCCGATGTGGCCATAGCCAATAATGCCGAGTCTTTTACCACGTGCTTCAAACGAACCGGCAGCCAGTTTATTCCACACACCGCGGTGCGCTTTGGCGTTTGCTTCCGGTACGCCGCGCAGCAGCAGTAGCAGCTCACCAATCACCAACTCCGCCACGGAACGGGTGTTAGAGAACGGCGCGTTAAACACCGGAATACCGCGCTTTGCTGCCGCCTTCAGGTCTACCTGGTTGGTGCCGATACAGAAACAACCGATAGCGACCAGTTTTTCCGCCGCGTTGATCACCTCTTCTGTCAGATGGGTACGGGATCGCAGGCCAATGAAGTGGGCATCACGGATGGACTCTTTCAGCTCTTCAGCATCCAGTGCCCCTTTGTGAAATTCGATGTTGGTATAACCTGCTGCCCGAAGGCTATCCAGCGCCTTTTGATGCACGCCTTCAACCAGCAGAAATTTAATCTTGTCTTTCTCCAGCGATACCTTTGCCATTTCCCGACCCTGTCTTTTTATGCAATCTGATATTGTGTGTGTGGATTTGCATCCGCCTTTCAACATATCAAAAATAATTATTGCGGCAATATGAACGTTTGCGTCGCTCTGTTGAGGAACGTTCATTCAGTGGCAAATGCCAGAGGAAAATGCTGGGGATAAGTTTTTCTTTGGAGAAATCAGCAGGGCAAGATTCAAAACGTGATACATGTCACCAAATTTGCCCTGCAAAAAAATTTTAACCGGGGAAGCGCTCCCCTGGTCAGATCATTTCACGATGGTTTTGACGCCGTCAGCGGTCCCGATTAACGCCACATCCGCGCCACGGTTAGCAAACAGGCCGACAGTCACCACGCCGGGAATAGCGTTAATGGCATTTTCCATCGCCACCGGATCGAGGATCTCCATGCCGTGCACATCAAGGATCACGTTACCGTTGTCAGTCACCACACCCTGACGGTATTCCGGACGACCGCCCAGTTTGACTAACTGGCGGGCCACTGCGCTGCGCGCCATTGGGATAACCTCAACCGGCAGCGGGAAGTTACCCAGAATATCCACTTCCTTGGACGCGTCGGCGATACAGATAAATTTCTTCGCCACGGAGGCAATGATTTTTTCACGGGTCAGCGCCGCGCCGCCGCCTTTAATCATCTGCATGTGACCGTTAATTTCGTCCGCGCCATCAACGTAAACGCCAAGGCTGTCCACTTCGTTGAGATCAAACACAGGGATGCCGAGGCTTTTGAGTTTTTCGGTTGAGGCATCCGAGCTGGAAACCGCGCCTTCAATCTGACCTTTCATGGTGCCCAGCGCGTCAATAAAGTGCGCGGCTGTTGAACCGGTACCTACCCCTACAATGGTGCCGGGCTGTACATACTGAAGTGCCGCCCATCCTACTGCTTTTTTCAGTTCATCCTGCGTCATGATTGTCTCGCCTTTGTGGAGAAAAATTCACGCGCATTATAGACCATTGCGCGGAAAAATCTTCCCGACCCGCTCGCAGGCTGCGGATTTCGTCTTTACCCAATGCAAATTTATGTCATAGTGCAGAACAAGCAAAAATTTCAGGAGTGTGTCAGATCAATGAAACGTCCGGACTACAGAACACTACAAGCACTGGATGCCGTTATACGTGAACGCGGGTTTGAGCGCGCGGCGCAAAAGCTGTGCATCACCCAATCTGCCGTTTCGCAACGCATCAAGCAGCTTGAGAATATGTTCGGACAACCGCTGCTGGTCCGCACCGTTCCGCCGCGTCCGACCGAGCAGGGGCAAAAACTGTTGGCGCTGCTTCGTCAGGTCGAACTGCTGGAAGAGGAATGGTTGGGCGATGAGCAGACCGGCTCCACGCCGTTGCTGCTGTCGCTGGCGGTTAACGCCGACAGTCTGGCGACCTGGCTGTTACCGGCCCTGGCGCCGGTACTGGCTGACTCCCCTATTCGTCTTAACCTGCAGGTGGAAGATGAAACCCGCACCCAGGAACGTCTGCGTCGCGGCGAAGTGGTAGGCGCGGTGAGTATTCAGCATCAGGCGCTGCCCAGTTGTCTGGTGGATAAACTCGGCGCGCTCGACTATCTGTTTGTGGGTTCCAAAGCGTTTGCCGAACGCTACTTCCCGAACGGTGTCACCCGCTCCGCGCTGCTGAAAGCGCCTGCGGTGGCGTTTGACCATCTGGACGATATGCACCAGGCCTTCCTGCAACAGAACTTTGATCTGCCGCCGGGCAGCGTTCCGTGCCACATCGTCAACTCTTCGGAAGCCTTTGTGCAACTGGCGCGTCAGGGCACCACCTGCTGTATGATCCCGCACCTGCAGATTGAAAAAGAGCTGCAAAGCGGTGAACTGATCGATCTCACGCCAGGCCTGTTTCAGCGCCGGATGCTCTACTGGCATCGGTTTGCGCCTGAAAGCCGGATGATGCGCAACGTCACCGACGCGCTGCTGGCCTACGGTCACAAGGTACTGCGTCAGGACTGAGCCGGTCTCATTCCACGGTGTAGAAGTGTCTGAGCTCATCGAACTGCATGGCAAATTCGATGTAGCTCATCAGCGCGGGAGAGTTCAGCTTACGGCTGGGATACACCAGCCAAAGATCGTTTCCCGCCACTGTCCATGGCGCCAGTACCGGTATCAGAGCGCCCTTTTCGATTTTATCTTCCAGCATAAACGCCGGCAGCAGCGTGATCCCCGCCCCTGCGATGGCGCTTTCGCGGGCATAGACCAGATTATCCGTCAGATGCACCCGCTCAGGCATGTACTGATAGTCTTCATCACCGCGATGAAATAACCACTCAGCCCAGGCTTTGTGCGCGATGCAATGGTGTTCGACCAGTTGACGGGGATGGTTCAACGGCGCATAACGTGACAGATAATCGGGCGAGGCCAGCAAATAGCGCGGGCAATGGCCAATCATACGTCCGATCAGCGAGGAATCCTGCGGCTTACCAGTGCGCAACGCGACGTCAAAACCGCTGTCCACCAAATCCAGCAGTTCATCGGAGATACTGACCTCAAGATAAACATCGGGGTAGCGTTGCTGGAACTGCGTGTTCAGGCGCGCGAGCAGTGTCGCGCCAATGCCCGCCGGCGACGTGATGCGCAATCGTCCGCTGGGGTTGTCGCGCAGGCGCTGAACCGCATAATCGGCGCGTTCGCTGGCAGCGAGTATTTCCCGGCAGTGCACCAGATAGTGTTCACCGGCGTAGGTCAGGTTCAGTTTGCGGGTGGTACGGTTGATCAGGCGAATGCCAACGTGCTGCTCAAGCTGGCTGATACGCTGACTGACGCTCGACTTCGGCAGCCCCGCCTTTTGCGCGGCGACGGTAAAGCTGCCGTGTTCGGCGACCAGGGCAAATAGCGCCATATCCTGCAAGTGCTTAAACATCGCGTTCACCCCTGGCGAGGATCACCCCTGCTCACCCATCATCTCTTTGACCAGCTCGACGCAACGCAGGAAACGGCCATCGTAATCCGCCTCTTCGACATGCACGAAGTCGATATTGTTTTCGCGCAACATCTCCACCAGCAGCGTCTGAAATTCTTTACGATCCACTGAACTACCGAGGCTGCGCAGACCGTCCGCCACCCACGGCGTGTTATTTTCCAGCAGGATCACCAGGTCAAAGCGGTATTCATCAATCAACGCCTGCACAAACGGATGTTCTCGCCCTTCGTACTTTTTGCAGAAGGCCTGAGTCGTGACGAAGTCGGTGTCGACAAACGCCACTTTATTGGCGTACTTCACTGCAAAATCAATGTACTGCGCGTGGCCCAGCGCGATTTTATCGTAGTCAGAATATTGTAGCGCCATCTCATCCCCCCCGAGGTGAGAGAAGACATAATCCCGGCCATACTCCCACGCACTGGTGGTATTGAAGATATTCGCCAGCTTATTGACCAGCGTCGATTTCCCACTCGATTCTCCGCCCAGCACCGCCACGGTACGCACGAAGAACGGCTTCACTTCAGTCGGAATATATTCCCAGTAGCGGAAGGGGTTTTCACGGATTTGCGCGCCGCTGATGCTCATAAAGGTGCGTTTCGGGTCGATAAGCACCGTTTCGATACCCAGATGTTCCAGGTACTGCGGGGCATCGGCTTCCTCTGAGGTATAGATCCAGTTTGGCGCAATCCCCTTCTCCGCCATAAACGCTTTGATACCCTTGCTCCAGACGTCCCAGCCGTGCGGATACGGCTCCATCCCCTCTTCGTTGAAGGCATGAATGCGGATATTTTTCTGATATTTGAACGTTTGTAACAGCCAGCGCAGACGATCCGGCACGGTCGGTTGCTGGGACATGGCGCTGTCTTCAAACAGCGCGCGGTCGCGCGTATCGTCATAGCCCATGATGATATGCAACTCGTCCACCTGGCTACAGGCGCGCTGAATCAGATAGATATGACCGGTGTGCAGCGGATAAAATTTGCCGAACACCACACCGATATTTTTCTGCTGCCGGGGAAACTCCAGCCCCAGAAAACGGTGCAACGCCTCCAGCTTTTGTGCGCTGGGACTTTTGATCTTGGCATTGAGAAGTTGACTGAGATAGCCCTTGGTCATTCCACTGGCATCCGCCACTTGTTGCAGGGTACAGCCCTTTTGCTTGATCGCGGTTTTCAGATAATCAAATGACGACATGGGTAACCTCCGTTTCACTCATTATAAGTCGTCAAACACGTTTAACGCATCCGCCAGCTTCTTGACACCAAAAACCTGCATCCCTTCCGGCGGTTTTTTCGGCACGTTAGCTGCCGGAACAATCGCGCGACGGAAACCATGTTTTGCGGCCTCGGAAATACGCTCCTGACCGCTGGGCACCGGGCGAATCTCTCCTGCCAGCCCCACTTCGCCAAACACTACCAGGTCCTGCGGCAGCGGCCTGTCGCGCAGGCTGGAGACCATCGCCAGCAGCAGCGCCAGATCCGCGCTGGTCTCTGTGACTTTGACGCCGCCCACCACGTTAACGAACACGTCCTGATCGGCCATTTGCAGACCGCCGTGACGGTGCAGCACCGCCAGCAGAATCGCCAGACGGTTCTGCTCCAGCCCCACCGCGACGCGACGCGGGTTGGCCATCATCGAGTGATCGACCAGCGCCTGGATCTCCACCAGCAGCGGTCGCGTCCCTTCCCAGACCACCATCACCGAACTGCCGGAGGTGACTTCATCGCCACGACTCAGGAAGATCGCCGAAGGGTTGCTCACTTCGCGTAGTCCCTGTTCGGTCATCGCGAAGACCCCTAACTCATTCACCGCGCCAAAACGGTTTTTGTGGCTGCGCAGGGTACGAAAACGGGAATCGGCATCGCCATCCAGCAATACCGAGCAGTCGATGCAGTGCTCAAGCACTTTTGGCCCGGCCAGCGAGCCGTCTTTGGTCACGTGGCCCACCATCACAATCGCCACGCCGCGCGTCTTGGCAAAGCGCGTCAGGTAGGCCGCCGTCTCACGCACCTGCGCCACGCTGCCGGGTGATGACTGGATATCCGCCATGTGCATAACCTGAATGGAGTCGATCACCATCAGCTTCGGCTGCTCTTCTTCTGCAATCAGGCAAATCTGCTCAATACTGGTTTCCGAAAGCATGTTGAGATTGTTGGTCGGCAAACCGAGGCGGTGCGCGCGCATTGCCACCTGCTGCAGGGACTCTTCCCCGGTGACGTACAGGGTTTTCATCTGCTCCGCGAGCTTGCACAGCGTCTGCAATAACAGCGTGGATTTACCCGCGCCGGGGTTACCGCCAATCAGAATCGCACTGCCGGGAACGACGCCGCCGCCCAGCACGCGGTCAAACTCTTTAAAACCGGTGGAAAAACGCGGCAGCTCTTCCAGGCTGATATCGGAAAGCTTCTGAACCTTTGCAACGCCAGCGCTCCCGGCATAACCACTCAGTCGCTCATTACGCGCCACCGTCGGCGATGCAGCCAGGCGCACCTCGGTGATGGTGTTCCAGGCATGACAGGCGCTGCATTGCCCCTGCCAGCGCGGATAATCCGCCCCGCATTCATTACATACAAAGGCGCGTTTTGGAGCTTTTGCCACGGTTTACCTCGTTATCTCTGTACCGCCTGTGTGCCGGATGGCGGCGGCGCCTTACCCGGCCTACACCTTAATACCAGCCGGTATCTCAATTATTTCTGGTTCATGCTGCCGGAGAGAATGCAGAACACCCCCATCAGGTCAGCGTGACGGATAGTAATCTCCGTCTTTTCATTCACTTTCGGCTTGGCATGGTACGCAATCCCCAGCCCCGCCGTTTTGATCATCGGCAGATCGTTGGCGCCATCGCCAATCGCCACGGTCTGCGCGATCGGGATTTCATATTCCTGCGCCAGTCGGGTCAGCGTTTTGGCCTTATACTGCGCATCGACGATATCGCCAATCACGTTGCCGGTAAATTTACCGTCCATGATCTCCAGTTCATTCGCCACTGCCGCCGTTAGCCGCAGTTTCTCACGCAGATATTCGGCAAAGAAGGTAAAGCCGCCGGAGGCGATTGCCACCTTCCAGCCTAGTGTTTCCAGCTTCAGCACCAGTTGCGTCAGGCCTGGCATCAGCGGCAGACTTTCACGTACCTGATGCAAAATATTGGCATCCGCACCTTTCAGCGTCGCCACACGACTGCGCAGGCTGGCGGTGAAGTCGAGTTCGCCGCGCATCGCCCGTTCGGTCACTTCCGCGACCCTTTCGCCGGTACCGGCCAGTTTGGCGATCTCATCAATGCACTCGATCTGAATCGCGGTGGAGTCCATGTCCATCACCAACAGGCCAGGAGTACGCAAATGCGGGATTTTCCCCAACGGCGCAACGTCTAATTGCGCATCATGCGCCAGTTTCGTCGCGCGAGGCGTGAGCGAACCGGCAAGGCGAATGACCTGATAGTCCTCGACACACCACGCCGCGACAATCACCATCGCCGCGCCCAGTTTGCTCTGGTACTGAGTGAGACGTTGTTTATCCAGCCCGCGTCCGTACAGCAGCCAGCCGCTACGTCCAGCGTGGTAATCCAGTGGCATCACCTCGTCACCACTCAAAGAAAGGGGCAAACCTGGCCATAAAGAGACATCTTCAGGCAAATCGCACCAGGTAATGTTAGGCATTAAAGCTCCTGTAAAATCGTTCGGGCCGGGAAGGTTCACGGGGAAAATAACGCATGAGGCTACCCTGTAACCATCGCTTCTGGCAACATTAAGCCTCAAATTTTCAGCAGGTGGAATATGGCTCGCGCAAAACTGAAATTCCGACTTCATCGTGCAGTGATTGTATTGTTCTGTCTCGCACTGCTTGTTGCGCTCATGCAGGGCGCCTCCTGGTTCAGTCAAAATCACCAGAGACAGCGTAATCCGCAGCTTGAAGAGTTGGCGCGCACGCTGGCGCACCAGGTCACGCTGAACATCGCGCCGCTGATGCGTACCGAAACGCCTGACGAAAAACGCATCAAGACGATTCTGCAGCAGTTAACGAAGGAAAGCCGCATACTTGATGCCGGCGTTTATGATGAACAAGGCGATATGATTGCCCGCGCAGGCGAAAGCGTAAATGTGCGCGACCGTCTGGCGCTGGACGGTAAAAAAGCCGGCGGCTACTTCAACCAGCAGATTGTTGAACCCATCCAGGGGAAAAATGGCCCACTGGGCTATCTTCGCCTGACGCTGGATACGCATACCTTAGCCACTGAAGCCCGGCAGGTGGACAACACTACTAACATTTTACGCCTGATGCTGCTGCTTTCACTGGCCATCGGCGTGGTGCTGACCCGCACTCTGCTGCAGGGTAAACGAACCCGCTGGCAGCAATCGCCCTTCCTGCTCACCGCCAACAAGTCGGTGCCGGAAGAGGAAGAGAGCGAGAAAAAAGAGTCATTCGTTACAGGAAAGGAAAACTGACATGTCGACACTTCGCCTGCTTATTTCTGACTCTTATGACCCCTGGTTTAACCTGGCGGTCGAAGAGTGTATTTTCCGTCAGATGCCCGCCACTCAGCGCGTGCTGTTTTTGTGGCGCAATGCCGATACGGTCGTCATTGGGCGTGCGCAAAACCCGTGGAAAGAGTGCAATACGCGGCGGATGGAAGAGGACAACGTGCGCCTGGCGCGCCGCAGCAGCGGCGGTGGCGCGGTCTTCCACGATCTCGGCAATACCTGTTTCACCTTTATGGCCGGGAAGCCGGAATACGATAAGACCATCTCGACGTCCATTGTCCTGAATGCGCTTAACGCACTGGGCGTGACGGCTGAAGCTTCAGGACGTAACGATCTGGTGGTGAAAACGGCGGATGGCGACCGTAAGGTTTCTGGCTCAGCCTACCGCGAAACCAAAGATCGCGGTTTTCATCACGGCACACTATTGTTGAACGCCGATCTCAGCCGACTGGCAAACTACCTGAATCCAGACAAAAAGAAACTGGCGGCCAAAGGCATTACCTCTGTACGCTCGCGCGTGGCGAATCTCACCGAACTGTTGCCGGGCATCACCCATGATCAGGTGTGTGCGGCGGTAACCGAGGCCTTTTTTGCCCACTACGGCGAACGCGTTGAAGCGGAGGTGATCTCCCCGGACAACACGCCCGATCTGCCGAACTTTGTCGAAACCTTCGCCCGCCAGAGCAGTTGGGAGTGGAACTTCGGGCAGGCACCAGCCTTCTCGCATCTGCTGGATGAACGTTTTACCTGGGGAGGCGTCGAACTGCACTTTGACGTTGAGAAAGGGCATATCACCCGTGCGCAGGTGTTTACGGACAGTCTCAATCCGGCACCGCTAGAAGCGCTGGCCGCACGTCTTCAGGGCTGCCTGTATCGTGCCAGTGTCGTACAGCAGGAGTGCGAATCTTTGACGAGGGATTTTCCGGAGCAGGAAAAAGAGTTGCGGGAATTGTCGGCGTGGATTGCACAGGCGGTGCGCTAATAAAAAGCCCGCTGGCACTGCTCAGCGGGCCTGGAAAACCGTAGGTCGGGTGAGGCGAAGCCTCCCCCCGGCACCCAGGTCTTACGCTTTATCGCCCAGCAGAACGGATTCCAGCGCGATTTTAATCATGTCGTTGAACGTGGTTTGACGTTCAGCCGCCGTCGTCTGCTCATGCGTACGGATGTGGTCAGACACGGTGCAGATAGTCAGTGCTTTCGCGCCAAATTCTGCCGCCACGCCGTAGATACCCGCCGCTTCCATTTCCACGCCCAGGATGCCGTATTTTTCCATCACGTCGAACATTTCGCCGTCCGGAGAGTAAAACAGATCCGCAGAGAACAGGTTGCCAACGCGTGCGTCCACACCCAGTGCTTTTGCCGCGTCAACCGCGTCACGTACCATGCCGAAATCAGCAATCGCGGCAAAATCATGGTCTTTGAAACGAATGCGGTTCACTTTGGAATCGGTGCAGGCACCCATACCAATTACCACGTCACGCAGTTTTACGTCCGGACGCACAGCACCACAGGACCCTACGCGAATGATTTTCTTCACGCCGAAATCGGTAATCAGCTCTTTGGTGTAGATGGAGCAGGACGGGATACCCATACCGTGACCCATGACGGAGATCTTACGGCCTTTGTAAGTCCCGGTGAAACCTAACATGCCGCGAACGTTGTTTACTTCGCGTACATCTTCAAGGAAAGTTTCCGCAATGTGTTTTGCGCGCAGCGGGTCGCCCGGCATCAAAACGACGTCAGCGAAATCACCCATTTCTGCATTAATGTGAGGAGTTGCCATCTTTTATCCTTATTTCGTTGTTATTGCCTGATGGCGGCTATGCCTTATCAGGCCTACAAAATGTATTCAAATACCCTAAGGATTTCGCGTTGTAGGAAGGCGACGAATTCGTGAATCCCCGGGAGCATAGATTAACTATGTGACCGGGGTGAGCGAATGAAGTCAACGCATCTACAGCGCGAAAGACAACGGGTATTACAGCATGTTTTTACCGTATTCCATTGGCGACGTGCCAAAGTACGAAGCAAGAGTCTGACCAATATCCGCAAAAGTTTCGCGGTGGCCTAACGAGCCCGGTTTTACTTTCGGGCCGTACACCAGCACCGGAATGTGTTCACGGGTGTGATCGGTACCGGTCCAGCTCGGATCGCAGCCATGGTCAGCGGTCAGGATCAGAATGTCATCTTCACCCACCAGCTCCATCAGCTCCGGCAGACGGCGGTCGAACAATTCCAGACCGGCCGCATAACCGGCGATATCACGACGGTGGCCCCAGGAGGAGTCGAAATCCACGAAATTGGTGAAGACAATCGTCTGATCGCCGGCTTCTTTCATCTCTTTAATGGTGGCGTCAAACAGCGCGTCCAGGCCGGTGGCTTTCACTTTTTTAGTGATGCCGCAGTTGGCGTAGATGTCCGCGATTTTACCGACGGAAACCACGTGGCCGTCTTTCTCATCAACCAGTTTCTGCAACACGGTCGGCGCTGGCGGTTCAACGGCCAGATCGTGACGGTTGCCGGTACGCTGGAAGTTACCCGCTTTATCGCCAATAAACGGACGCGCGATAACGCGACCGATGTTGTAGCCGCCTTCGGTCAGCTCTTCACGGGCGATCTCGCACAGCTCGTAAAGTTTATCCAGACCAAACGTTTCTTCGTGGCAGGCAATCTGGAACACGGAATCCGCGGAGGTATAGAAAATCGGTTTGCCGGTTTTCATATGCTCTTCGCCCAACTGGTCCAGAATCACCGTACCGGAAGAGTGGCAGTTACCGAGATAGCCCGGCAGGTTTGCCCGTTTGACCAGTTTATCCAGCAGTTCCTGCGGGAAACTGTTTTCGTGGTCGCTGAAATAGCCCCAGTCAAACAGAACCGGCACACCGGCGATTTCCCAGTGGCCAGACGGCGTATCTTTACCGGAAGAGAGCTCATGCGCCCAGGCGTATGCACCAATCACTTGTGCGTTAGCGTCCATACCGGCTGCGATTTTACCGGTAGACCCTTCATGCGCTTTCACCAGACCCAGGCGGGTCAGGTTTGGCAGATTCAGTGGGCCTTTACGCCCTTTGTCAGCCTCGCCTTTGGCACAGGCTTCAGCGATATGCCCCATGGTGTCGGAACCGACGTCGCCAAAGCGATCTGCGTCTTCCGTCGCACCAATACCAAAGGAGTCCAGCACCATAATAAATGCACGTTTCATCTTGTTCTCCATTCATCTGCGCTGCAAAAAAGCGATCAGATCAGTATATAGCTATTCGGTGATACGACGATAGACCGTTGGTGTGCTTTCAGGCGCTTTATCGTCAAGGATAATTGCCGCTTTGACGGCTTTCGCCGCGTCCTGCCAGCTGGCTTCATCTTTCGCGTGGATCACCGCCAGCGGACGCTGCCCGTCTACGCTGTCGCCAAGACGCGCCATATCGGTAAAGCCGACGCTGTAATCAATGGTATCCGACGCCTGGCGACGACCGCCGCCCATCGACACCACCGCCATACCCAGCGCACGCGTATCCATCGCGCTGACGAACCCTTCGCTATCAGCGTAAACCGCTTTACTGAGCATTGCCGTCGGCAGGTATTTCGCGTAGTTCTCCACGAAGTCGGTCGGGCCTTTCTGGGCGGCAACCATCCGGCCAAAGATCTCAGCGGCTTTACCGTTATCCAGCACCGCCTGCAATTTCGCCCGCGCGTCAGCGTCGTCTTTCGCCAGATTGCCGGAGATCAGCATTTCAACACACAGCGCCATCGTCACATCGAACAGGCGTGGGTTGCGGTATTCGCCGGTCAGGAACTGCACCGCTTCGCGTACTTCCACCGCGTTACCCGCGCTGGACGCCAGTACCTGGTTCATGTCGGTCAGCAGCGCGGTGGCGCGCACGCCAGCACCGTTCGCCACGCCCACAATCGCTTCCGCCAGCGCTTCAGAGAGCTCATAGGTCGGCATAAACGCGCCGCTGCCGACTTTCACATCCATAACCAGCGCATCCAGCCCTTCCGCCAGTTTTTTCGCCAGAATGGAGCCGGTGATAAGCGGAATGGAATCCACCGTTGCAGTAATATCGCGGGTGGCATAAAAACGTTTGTCCGCCGGTGCGAGCGAGCTGGTTTGCCCGATGATCGCCACACCCACGTCCTTAATGATTTCGCGGAAACGGTTGTCGTCCGGGAAGATGTCGAATCCCGGAATAGCTTCCAGTTTATCGAGCGTACCGCCGGTATGACCCAGTCCGCGACCTGAAATCATCGGAATGTAGCCGCCACAGGCTGCGACCATTGGGCCGAGCATCAGCGACGTCACGTCGCCCACACCGCCGGTGGAGTGTTTATCCACGATCGGGCCGTTCAGATTCAGGCTCTTCCAGTCCAGGACGGTTCCTGAATCCCGCATTGCCATGGTCAGCGAAACGCGTTCTGGCATCGTCATATCGTGGAAGAAAATGGTCATCGCCAGGGCGGCGATCTGCCCTTCTGAAATGGTATTGTCACGAATACCATTGATAAAGAAACGAATTTCTTCATCGCTCAACGCATGACCATCACGTTTTTTACGAATAATTTCTTGTGCGAGAAACACGATAACCTCCCGATTAGGGCCGGGTAAGCCATGTGCTCCCCGGCGAGTCGTATTGATGCCGGATGGCGGCTAACGCCTTATCCGGCCTACGATGGGCAATTCAAATTTAGTAACTGCTTGCGCTCTTACCATCGCCGTGACCCAGCGCTTTCAGCAGGCTTGCCAGCAAGCTGGATGCCCCAAAGCGATAGTGACGAGAATCCGCCCAGTCCGCGCCGAACAGTTCATCAGCGATAGCCAGGAACTGCTGAGCATCTTCGGCGGTGCGCACGCCGCCCGCAGGTTTGAAGCCCACAGTTTTGGATACGCCCATATCGCGGATCACTTCCATCATGATGCGAGCGCTTTCCGGCGTGGCGTTTACGGGTACCTTACCGGTAGAGGTTTTAATGAAATCCGCACCTGCTTTGATAGAGATTTCAGAGGCCTTACGAATAAGCTGCTCTTCTTTCAGCTCACCGGTTTCGATGATCACTTTCAGCAGCACGTTTGCCGCCGCGCACGCGTCTTTACAGGCTTTCACCAGATCGAAGCCGACCTGCTCGTTACCAGCCATCAGCGCACGGTACGGGAAGACCACGTCCACTTCATCCGCCCCGTAAGCAATCGCCGCGCGGGTTTCCGCCAGCGCGATCTCAATATCGTCGTTGCCATGCGGGAAGTTAGTCACCGTCGCAATACGGATATCCGGGGTGCCCTGCTCTTTCAGCGTCTTACGCGCAATCGGGATAAAACGCGGATAGATGCAGACTGCTGCCGTGTTGCCAACCGGAGTTTTCGCCTGATGACACAGGGCGATCACTTTTTCATTGGTGTCGTCGTCATTCAGGGTGGTCAGGTCCATCAGTTTCAGTGCGCGCAGGCTGCTTGCAGTTAAATCGCTCATAACATTCTCCAACGGCGTCGCCGTATAAAATTCTCACCTTGCGAGTCTGTTAGTATTCTAACATCGACTCACCGTTACACTTCGATATACATCACAGTTAATGAAAACTACGTACAAATTTGCATTACTGTAATGAGATCAGCTTCAAAAAATAGTCTTTTTCTGTCGATTTCTTCTCCACTCAGGCGCATCAGGATCAAAGTGCTGACAGCGCATCTTTCTACAATGACGTTATGATCTTCGGCCTATAAAGGAATTACGATGCCTACGACCCATGAAACCGCGCTGCAACAACGTTGCCAACAAATCGTCACCAGCTCACTCCTCAGTCCGGAACAGAAACGTCATTTTCTCGCGCTGGAAGCAGAGAACAACCTGCCTTACCCTTCACTGCCCGCCGGGGCGCGCCAGGCGCTGGACGACGGGGTTATCTGCGATATGTTCGAAGGTCACGCACCGTATAAACCGCGCTATGTGCTTCCCGATTACGCGCGTTTTCTGGCCAACGGTTCAGCATGGCTGGAACTGGAAGGGGCGAAAGATCTGGACGATGCACTGTCTCTGTTGACCATTCTGTATCACCACGTGCCTTCCGTCACATCGATGCCGGTTTACCTGGGGCAACTGGATACGCTGCTGCAACCATATGTGAAAATTCTAACACAAGAAGCGATCGATATTCGAATAAAACGTTTCTGGCGGTATCTCGACAGAACGCTGCCTGACGCTTTTATGCACGCCAACATTGGCCCGGCAGATACCCCCATCACCCGGGCTATTTTACGCACCGACGCAGAGCTAAAGCAGGTTGCGCCTAATCTGACGTTCATCTACGACCCGGAAATCACCCCCGATGATCTGCTGCTGGAAGTGGCAAAAAACATCTGTGAATGCAGCAAGCCGCATATTTCCAATGGGCCGGTAAATGATAAAATTTTCACAAAAGGTCACTATGGTATCGTCAGCTGTTACAACTCTCTGCCGCTTGCCGGTGGCGGCAGCACGCTGGTTCGTCTCAATCTGAAAGCCATTGCCGAGCGCAGCACTTCTGTCTATGACTTCTTTAACCGCACACTGCCGTACTATTGTCAGCAGCAAATTGCCATCATCGATGCGCGATGTGAGTTCCTCTATGAAAAATCACATTTCTTTGAGAATAGCTTCCTGGTGCAGGAAGGTCTGATCGATCCACAACGTTTTGTGCCGATGTTCGGTATGTACGGCCTGGCGGAGGCGGTTAACCTGTTGTGCGAAAAAGCGGGTATGAATGCGCGCTACGGCAAAGATGAGACGGCGAACGATCTGGGCTATCGCATCAGCGCCCAGCTTGCGGATTTTGTCGAGAACACGCCGGTGAAATATGGCTGGCAGCAGCGTGCCATGCTGCATGCCCAGTCGGGGATCAGTTCAGATATTGGCACTACGCCGGGCGCACGTTTGCCCTATGGCGATGAACCGGATCCGATCACCCACCTGCAAACCGTCGCACCGCACCACGCGCATTATCAGTCCGGTATCAGCGACATTCTGACGCTCGATGAGACCATCAAGCGTAACCCGCAGGCGCTGGTGCAACTCTGTCTGGGCGCGTTCAAAGCGGGAATGCGCGAGTTTACCGCCAACGTCAGCGGCAACGATCTGGTCCGCGTTACCGGGTACATGGTGCGCCTGTCGGATCTGGAAAAATACCGCGCCGAAGGCTCGCGGACCAATACCACCTGGCTGGGGGAAGAGGCCGCACGCAATACGCATATTCTGGAACGCCAACCTCGTGTCGTCAGTCATGAACAGCAGATGCGCTTCAGTCAGTAAGGTTATCCCGTTCTCCTGCGTGGACGGGCCGGGCAGTCGTCTGGCCCTCTTTCTGCAAGGGTGCAATCTGCGCTGTAAGAATTGCCATAACCCGTGGACGATGGGACGCTGCAACGACTGCGGCGAATGCGTTCCGCAGTGCCCGCACCAGGCGCTGAGTTTCAGTGACGGGAATGTTGTCTGGCATGCCGAGGCCTGCAAACAGTGTGATACCTGTTTGCAGATGTGCCCGCAGCAGGCAACGCCGATGGCGCAAACAATGAGCGTGGACGAGGTATTGCGCCAGATCCGCAAAGCATCATTGTTCATTGAGGGTGTCACCGTCAGCGGCGGCGAAGCCACGACGCAGTTGCCTTTCGTTGTGGATTTGTTTACGGCGATTAAGGCCGACCCGCAGCTCCGGTCGCTGACTTGTCTGGTCGACAGCAATGGGCTGTTGAGCGAAACCGGCTGGCAGAAACTGCTACCGGTTTGCGATGGTGTGATGCTCGATCTCAAAGCCTGGGATAGTGAGCGCCACATCGCACTCACCGGTCGGGATAACGCGCAGATCAAGCGCAGTATTACGCTGTTGGCGCAGCGAGGAAAGCTGGCAGAACTGCGCCTGCTGGTCATCCCCGGGCAGGTGGATTATCTGCTGCACATTGATTCACTCGCCGCATTCATCGGACAACTGGGAAATGTCCCGCTACGACTGAATGCCTTTCATGCGCACGGGGTATACGGTGAGGCAAAATCCTGGCCAAGCGCGACGCCACAAGAGGTGGAGACGCTGGCGCAGGCATTACGGGAACGCGGCGTGACTGAGCTTATCTTCCCTGCGCTATATCTCTAGAGTAAATAATGCTGTCGTATTGCGATACAGCGCCTCAGCGATCGCCTCTGCGGGTTCCGGGCGCAGTTCGCATAACACATCGAACACTCTCGCAGCCTGTTCCGGGCGATTTGGCTGCCCCTGAAAACCATTCAACGGCATATCCGGCGCGTCGGTCTCCAGCAGCAGCGCCTCCAGCGGCAATCGTGCCATCACGTCACGGGTTTTACTGGCGCGCGGATAGGTAATCGTCCCGCCCACCCCGATTTTGTAGCCCAGTTGCACAAAACGTTCTGCCTGCTGCAGGCTGCCAGCAAAACCATGTACCACCCCGGTACGCGGCAAATCCTGGCGCTTAAGGTGCATCGCCAGCGTGTCATGCGTACGTCGGGAATGCAGGATCACCGGTAAATCGTAGCGTTTTGCTAACCGCAACTGGGCTTCCAGAAACCGTTCCTGCTTCGCGAACTGCGGATCGTCGCGATACCGATCCAGGCCAACCTCACCAATGGCGATCACTTTTGTCGGGCGCGTCGCCAGCGCCTGCTGCAGACGTGCAAGATCCTCATCGGTATGTTTCTCAATCACGATGGGATGCAGTCCCAGCGCGGCATACAACCGGGAAAAGCGTTCCGCCAGCGCCTGCACGCGGGCAAAGTTTTCCGCTGCGGTGGCCGGAATGATGATCTTCTCAATGCCCGCCTCACCCGCGAGTTGCAGGCTGTGGGTTTCATCCCCGGTAAAAGGCGGAAAATCAAAGTGACAGTGGGTATCGATAAAGCGAAAACTCACGCCAGATCCTCATTGCTGAATGTCGTATCGTTAGCCTGCGGCGCATCGCTCACCACCGCCGCATGGGTATCGTTGGCCACCGGTGCTGGTGGAACCACCACTGGCGTCGGCGTGACGTTTTGCGGCAGATGGCGTGATAACGGCGGTTCCGCTGCCAGTAGTTTTCCCACGGTCGCCAGGAAGTAGCGCCCACACAGCCGCCCGGTTTTATAATCTTCCCGCAATGCCGGAATCCGGCTTCCCAGCGCCATACTTTTTAGCGGCTTCGGCGGGTAGATTTCAAAGATCTTCAGCTTGCCCGGCGGTTTTTCAATGAATCGCTGAATTTCCGTATAGCTGGCTTCGTGGTGTTGAACCAGATTGAGCAGCGGCTGCAGGCTGCTTTCGCCCAGCCAGCGCTCCATCCGCTTGAACCACTGCGGGGTGTAATACATTTGCGAAGGCACCGTTCGAATCACCACCAGCGTTTTCGCCCCCTGCTTCACGGCCTCACGCACCGGAATGGCATCGCTGATCCCACCATCCAGGTAATTGATCCCCTCCAGCGATACGCCACTACGATAGAACCCTGGGATCGCGCTGGACGCCCGGATCAGATCGAGCCAGTTTTGCGTATTGGGAGAGAAATAGTAGGGCGTGTAGTCATCACCCCGACAGGCGCACATGTAAAACGATTTCCCGGTTTCGAACAGGCGCGAGGCGGTATCCATCTGTAACGGCATCTGACTGGCCGTAGATTCCACCAGCCAGTCGAGATCGATCAGATTCCCACCGCGCACGAAGCGTACCGGGTCAAAGAATTCCCGTCTGGTGGTATAGCGCATGATGACTTTGCGCCCGTAGCCGGGCTGGTTGCACAGATAGGCCGACAGGTTTTGCGCCCCCGCCGAGGTGCCATAATAGAGATCGAACGGATTAAACTGCGCGCGCATGAACTCGTCCAGTACACCTGCGGTAAAGATGCCACGCTGCCCGCCGCCCTCGCAGACCAACGCCAGGCGACCCGGTTTGAACCTTCTTAATGACAACGGCGCAATATTGCCGAGCGTGACGGGTATACGCTGCCCCACCTCTGCCTTCCTGTTTCTTATTACGTAATGTGCCAAAATAACGCAAATAGACGGCGGCTAAAACCGAAAAAGCCAGTCCACTGGACTGGCTTGACAGCAAAATCATTGTACGCCTTACGCGCTAGGGCCGCTTACGCCCTGTAAACAGGCTGACCAGGAAGAGAATAATCCCGACGACGAAGACAATTTTCGCCGCGCCCGCTGCCGTACCGGCCAGTCCACCAAATCCCAGAGCGGCGGCAATTAACGCGATAACCAGAAATATAATGCCCCAACGAAACATACGCTTCTCCTTTACCATAGTTAATGTCGACCGCTTGATATGAGCGCTCAGGCTGCTCATTCACGCTATTGTTTGTGTAGTGCTAGTGCTCATGACGTCCTCCGACCAGGGCCGGAGGAGAAAACGAAGACTTACTGCGCTTTCAGATCGTTTTTGACGCTTTTTACGCCATCAACGGCTTTCGCGATGCTCTCAGCGCGCTCGATTTGCGCCTGGGAATCCACGGTGCCGGAAAGCTGGACCACACCATCGGTCGTTTCTACTTTCACTTTGCGAGAAGGAACGATGTCATCCGCCAGCAGTTTCGCTTTGATCTCACTGGTGGTTGCCGTATCGCCGGCATAGCCTTTCACGGAGTCTGATTTGCTGTCGCGCACGTGGAGTTTGTCGCTGACGGAGGTTACGCCTTCAACACCTTTCGCCACGGTCACGGCCGCTTCCGCCTGCGCCTGGCTTTCGACGAAGCCGCTCAGCGTCACGACTTTCTGCTCGGTTTTGACGGAAATATCGGTGCTCTTAATGTTTTCATGATCCACCAGTGCCGCTTTCACTTTGGCGGTAATGGCGCTGTCATCCATGAAATTACCGACTTTATTCATAGAGCTATCGACTTTCTGCCCTGCGCTTTCTACACCGGATTGCGCTTTATCCATTGTGGTGTTTTCTGCATACGCAGAACCCGTTGCCACAGCGGAGGTCAACATCACGGCCAGCAGAGTTTTAGAAATCTTCAGTCTTGTCATAGTCATCGATTTTTTCCTGTATGGTTTGCTCATAATTTGAGCTCAGGCAACATAAGGTTGCATTGCTGAATGTGGTGAAAAATTCACCCAGCTCAGAAGTCAATGGCGGCGGTCACAATCACGCAACAGAAAAGGTGATGATGATACGCTGACAGGTGCCCCTCTGAGTCAGTTATTAATATCGTGACTACACCAGACATTAGCTTTAACTACTTAGATTCACGAGTTGAACGGTATTTAAAGCCAATGTTTATGTCATCACTTTGTTAAATATAGATCACAATTTTGAAAAAGCGCGGAGGATTGCATAAAAAACAGGCAGTCATAAGCAAAACAGAGGGATTTAAGAACATTCCGCAAGGGGATAATAAGGCTGGAAAAGTCGCAGGGCGCAGCGGTAGCCGCGCCCTGAAGGGGTAATTAGTGTTCGCGCGTCTTACGGAACTGAACGTCTGGATAACGCTCTTGCGTCAGGTTGAGGT
The DNA here is from genome assembly GCF_013890155.1 of Citrobacter sp. RHB20-C16. Classification (NCBI taxonomy): domain Bacteria; kingdom Pseudomonadati; phylum Pseudomonadota; class Gammaproteobacteria; order Enterobacterales; family Enterobacteriaceae; genus Citrobacter; species Citrobacter sp. RHB20-C16. The sequence continues at coordinate 4,047,035 of NZ_CP057630.1, forward strand.
TCACCATCGTCGGTGCGATGTAGGTCAGGTTATCACCGCCATCCAGTGCCAGCTGAACTTCATTCTTACGCTTAAACTCTTCGAATTTCTTCGCATCAGCGCATTCCACCCAGCGTGCCGTCGCCACGTTGACAGATTCATAAATGGCTTCAACGTTGTACTCGCTCTTCAGACGGGCAACAACCACGTCGAACTGCAGTACCCCGACCGCGCCCACAATCAGATCGTTATTGGCGATCGGGCGGAACACCTGTACCGCACCTTCTTCGGAAAGCTGTACCAGCCCCTTCAGCAACTGTTTCTGCTTCAGCGGATCTTTCAGGCGAATACGACGGAACAGTTCCGGCGCGAAGTTCGGTATACCGGTGAACTTCATCATTTCACCCTGGGTGAAAGTATCGCCAATCTGGATTGTACCGTGGTTGTGCAGACCGAGGATATCGCCCGGGTAAGCCTCTTCTACATGCGAACGGTCACCGGCCATAAAGGTCAGCGCGTCAGAGATCACCACGTCTTTGCCGATACGGACCTGACGCATCTTCATGCCTTTTTCGTACTTGCCGGAAACAACGCGCATGAATGCCACGCGGTCACGGTGTTTCGGATCCATGTTGGCCTGAATTTTAAAGACAAAGCCAGTGAACTTCTCTTCTTCCGCTTCCACCACGCGCGTATCGGTCTTGCGTGGCATTGGCGCTGGCGCCCACTCCACCAGACCATCCAGCATGTGGTCAACGCCGAAGTTACCCAGTGCGGTACCAAAGAAGACCGGGGTAATTTCGCCCGCCAGGAACAGCGCTTTATCAAACTCGTTAGAGGCGCCCTTCACCAGTTCCAGTTCGTCACGCAACTGCTGCGCCAGATCCTCGCCAACGGCCGCGTCGAGATCCGGGTTATCCAGACCTTTAACGATGCGCACTTCCTGAATGGTATGGCCTTTACCCGTCTGATACAGATAGGTTTCATCTTTATAGAGGTGATAAACCCCTTTGAACAGCTTGCCGCAGCCAATCGGCCAGGTGATCGGCGCACAGCCGATTTTCAGCTCGTTCTCAACTTCGTCCAGCAACTCCATCGGGTCACGGATGTCGCGGTCGAGTTTGTTCATAAAAGTCAGGATCGGCGTATCGCGCAGACGGGTGACTTCCATCAGCTTACGGGTACGATCCTCAACACCTTTCGCGGCGTCGATCACCATCAGACAGCAGTCCACTGCCGTCAGGGTACGATAGGTATCTTCGGAGAAGTCTTCGTGCCCCGGGGTGTCGAGCAGGTTAACCAGGCAGTTGTGATACGGAAATTGCATCACGGAGGTGGTAATGGAGATCCCACGCTGCTTTTCCATTTCCATCCAGTCTGATTTCGCATGCTGGCTGGAACCCCGGCCTTTTACCGTACCAGCAGTCTGTATCGCCTGTCCGAACAGCAACACCTTCTCAGTGATGGTCGTTTTACCCGCATCCGGGTGAGAAATAATGGCAAAAGTGCGGCGCTTGGCCACCTCCTGCAAATAAGGAGACAACGTCATAGTTCATTCTTCTTGAGTAAACGCGGCATCGCACCGCGCATGTTGAATACGAAAAATTGCGGCTATTTTACCCATCAGCGGGGGGGAGGCAATCAGTGTTTACACAGGAGCAGCTCCAGTTCGTGTAATGACGATACGGTCCAGGTCGGCTCGATGCCTTCGGGCTGCTCGCGATGATGCGCATTCAGCCAGCAGGTAGAAAGCCCGGCGTTGATGCCGCCAAGAATATCGGACGCAGCGGTATCTCCAACCATCAGCACCCGATCGCGATCGGGATTGCCCGCCTGCGCCAGGGCGTAATCAAAAATCTTCGGATCCGGCTTCGCCACGCCTACTTCTTCAGAAATGACCAGCAAATCAAAGTAGTCGCGTAGTCCCGTGCGCTCCAGGCGTATCTGCTGTAAGGAGGTGAAACCGTTGGTAATAATGCCAATTTTGGCTTTGCAGCGTATCGCATTGAGCAGCGAAACGGCCCCTGGCAGCGGCGCGCAAATTTCGGCCATCGCGTTCATAAAGGCATCGTTAAGCGAGCCCGGTTCCACCTTTAACCGTTCTGCCCAGCTCTGGAAGCGAGCATGCTGAAGCTGTAATGAGGTGATCGCGCCGTTCTGATAATCCACCCATAGCGGTTTATTCACGGCCTGGTAGTCCTGAAAATCCTCAGCGGTAAAGGTGATGCTGTAGTCGAGAAACATCCGCTGTAAGCCAGTAAACGAGTCAAACGTGAACAGCGTTTCGTCGGCATCAAAGAAAATCCAGTCCCACTTCATCATTACACCTTCTTTTACATACTGATTGGCAGTGCCATTATGATGGCGTCCTCACGACCGTCAGCGGTCGGATAATAATTGCGGCGAATCGTTGCCTCGTTGAAGCCTAAGCTTTCATACAGTGCGATGGCGGCAACGTTGGAAGCGCGAACCTCCAGCCACAGCGTCAGGACGCCGCGTTTTTCTAATTCATCAATGAGATGTTCCAGCAGCGCTTTCCCTATTCCCCGGCGCTGAAAGTCGGGATCAACGGCAATGTTGAACAGCGTAGCTTCATCCAGCACTACCTGCGTAATGGCAAACGCCGCCATTCTCCCCTCTACCGTCAATTGATAGTTGAGATAACGCTCCCCCTGATTACTGGCAAACGTGTGCTCACTCCAGGGAAACGCATGGGCGCGCTTTTCAATCTGAAACGCGGCGGGTAAATCACTCTGACTGAGGGAAGAAATCGTGTTCATGTGTGCAGATTTGTTGCCATAGTGCGGCGCGTGCCGTTGGGTTTACCCGCAATTCATCAAATGCCGGCGTTGCAATCTGCGCGCCTTCCAGCGTCAGCGGCGCATCTGTACCCAGTCGCCAGCTGTTGCAGCGGCTGCCCTGCGGCAGCATCGCGACGCGTTCGGGCGTCACCTGCAATACCTGATCGGGGCTCAGCGTTAAGGCTCGCAGAATGTCACTGACCAGAGGTTCTGTCAGCGGCGGCAGTGTTTCACCGACCATCACCAGACGGACGTGCGCAGGAATGGAAATCGCGATCTCTCCCTGCAACGCGCCGGGGCGACGCAGCGACCACTGGGTAATGCCCAGTTGCTGTAACTGCCAGTCTCGTCGGGTTGTCATAGCGAATCGCTCCTGTATTCAGGGGCGCAAATATAGCAAATTAGTCGAATAGACGCCATCAAACGTCTATAATCGCCCGCTGTATGAATTAAGGAGTTTTCCATGTCTGCTTTTACCCCGGCAAGTGAAGTCTTGCTGCGCCACAGTGATGATTTCGAACAAAGCCGTATTCTGTTTGCCGGAGACTTGCAGGATGACCTGCCCGCGCGCTTTGAAAGCGCAGACCGCCGCGTGCATACCCAACAGTTCCACCACTGGCAGGTGCTGAGCCGCCAGATGGACGACAACGCACGTTTCAGCCTTGTCGCACAAGCGCAAGACGTTGCCGACTGCGACACCTTTATCTATTACTGGCCGAAAAACAAGCCGGAAGCCCAGTTCCAGTTGATGAATATTCTGTCGCTGCTTCCTGTGGGAACCGACATTTTCGTAGTCGGTGAAAACCGCAGTGGCGTACGTAGCGCCGAGCAAATGCTGGCGGAATATGCCCCGCTGAACAAAATTGACAGCGCGCGTCGTTGCGGCCTGTATCATGGTCGTCTGGAAACGCAGCCGATGTTTGATGCCGATAAATTCTGGGGCGAGTACCACGTTGATGGGCTGACGATCAAAACCTTGCCTGGCGTCTTCAGCCGCGATGGTCTGGATGTCGGCAGCCAGTTACTGCTCTCCACGCTGACACCACACACTAAAGGTAAAGTGCTGGACGTCGGCTGTGGCGCAGGTGTACTTTCTGTCGCGCTGGCCAGTCACTCGCCGAAAGTGCGTTTAACGCTCTGCGACGTCGCCGCGCCGGCGGTGGAAGCCAGTCGCGCCACCCTGGCGGCGAACGGCATTGAGGGTGAAGTCTTTGCCAGCAACGTCTTCTCTGAAGTGACGGGACGCTTTGATATGATCATCTCTAACCCACCGTTCCATGACGGCATGCAAACCAGCCTTGATGCCGCACAATCTCTGATTCGCGGTGCCGTACGTCATCTGAACAGTGGCGGTGAACTGCGCATAGTTGCTAACGCCTTCCTGCCGTATCCGCAGGTACTGGATGAGACCTTTGGCTTCCACGAGGTCATCGCCCAGACCGGACGCTTCAAAGTGTATCGTACGGTCATGACCCGCCAGGCGAAAAAAGCCTAGTCGCGATAACGGCCATGCGAATGGCCGTTGAGAGGGATGACAAACCTCATCCCGATACCTGACAAGCAGAGAACACCTCATTAAAAACAAGGAAAATCAACTCATTGATTTTCGGCTGATAACCACAAAGAAGGAAAAACCACGTTTTTTCCTTCTTTGTCAGCAGTCTGAACGGCCATGTGAATGGCCGTTTTTGCAGCAATCACCGCTATCCTACGTAATTAACTATTGACGAAAAACTGAAAACCACTAGAATGCGCCTCCGTGGTAGCGATTCTTTTTAAGAATCGATGGTATGCGAAGGTGGCGGAATTGGTAGACGCGCTAGCTTCAGGTGTTAGTGTCCTTACGGACGTGGGGGTTCAAGTCCCCCCCCTCGCACCATAAACCACGTTGATATTGCTCGCACTGGGCGAAGGTGGCGGAATTGGTAGACGCGCTAGCTTCAGGTGTTAGTGTTCTTACGGACGTGGGGGTTCAAGTCCCCCCCCTCGCACCAACGAGGCGATATCAAAAAGTAAGATAACTGTGCGAAGGTGGCGGAATTGGTAGACGCGCTAGCTTCAGGTGTTAGTGTCCTTACGGACGTGGGGGTTCAAGTCCCCCCCCTCGCACCAATTATCTTACCTTCCTCTCCAAAATTCATCCCTGATTCCAGTTCATCATCACCAGCATCATTCCGCCGATCAACACAACACATGATGGTAACAATACAAAGTGCCGCAAATGTTTGTGATAAAGCATAGCCGGTGTCAGCAGTAACCCGAATACAATAATGGTCTTCCATGCCCCGAGAGAAAGATCGGCAAACGCCAGCCCGGCAATCACGATCCCCGGCAGCAAGACTCCCCATCCACTGCCCAGCGCCCGTTGCAACATGGTTTCACCTCTCATACCGATAATGATAACCAATATCATATGATAAATTTTCTCATTTGTCAGTAATCCATAGACCACTTACATGAGCTTTACTTAAGTAATGATGACACGAATTATTTAAGGTGATAAATTGCACAGCGGTAAACATAGAGACACAATAATCTGAACTTAAGCGAGCATCTTCTCGCCCATTATTTGTGTGACCTGAACAGTGTAATTGTTAGATAAATAATGACGTTAAGATATGACTGCACAATCCTGGCAAACTCTGCGCACGAAAAAATACCAACTCTCTCTGCGACTCTTTTTGTTTCTCAACGCTGTTTCCGCGTTGTTTGCCGTAGCCTTTCCGATCTTTCCCAGTAAAACCATCTCCACACCAGGATCTCTCATCCTTGTGCTGAGCACTGCGTTACTGACATGGCATGTAAAGTATGCGAAGAAGCGGATTAATCTCCATGCTATCTCGCTACTCTTTGGTGGGTTATGGGCAGCGCACATTACGCTGAAATACCTGGCTCAGCAGAATCCTGACTATTCTTTTTTACTGGTTGCACTGCTAACGGTGTTATTTATTGGCTCAATTGCTTTTGCCAATAATATCATCGCTTTCACCCTTCATTCGCTGCCATCCTTATTCGTCTGTTTATGGCTAAACGGCCACGAACATGGCCTGCAGTTACTCTTTTTTATGGCCCTGCCCATGGCCGGTATCGCGATTCAGCATGTGATTCAAAAGCGCTATGACGACTTCGCCCAGCAACTGATGTTCAAACTGCTCGCCGAAAAAGAGACACTGACTGACCTGAGCATGCTTGACCCATTAACGGGTCTGTACAATCGGCGGGGACTCCAGCATAAGCTGAAAGCCGTGCTGGAACTCGACACGCATGAACATTACGTTTTACTGATCGACATCGACCATTTCAAAGCCTACAACGATCACTATGGGCATATGATGGGCGATCAGGCGCTGATCCGCGTTTCTGCTGCGATCCGCAACGCTGTACGTTCACGTGATGTCGTCGCCCGGTTTGGGGGGGAAGAGTTTATGGTGTTACTGACGGCGATCGACCCACAAACCGCCCGCACGGTAGCGGAACGCATCCGACAGAATGTTTACGATCTCAAAATTCCCCATATGTTCAATGAAAGCGTCGCAACTCACGTCACGATCAGTATCGGTATTGCGCCTCTGGTGGGGAGCGATGTCGAAGGGGCCATTCTTCATGCCGATCAGGCGCTCTATAAAGCTAAGGATTTGGGCCGTAACCATATTTTAGTCAGTGACGATCCGGGTATCGCCTGACGCACGATGACGCATTCGTGCGCCGTTAAACGTCAGCTGACAAAGATCTTGCTATCGGTTATCGCTATCGTTAGGATTGGCAATCATTATCATTTAGATTACTATCCAGACTATGGCCTATCGTTCCGCACCGATCATTGACGATGTCATCTGGCGAACGCATCTCCAGCCACCGATGCCCTCGCTGGCCGAAGCCGTACGCGCAACCATAGCCCAGACGCGTGAGCATCTGCTGGATTTTATCCGTCTGGATGAACCCGCACCACAAAGTGCGATGACGCTGGCACAATGGTGTCGCCCCAGCGAGCTTCAGTCTCTGCTGGCAATTTACTCCGATCATATTTATCGCAACCATCCCACGCAGTCGCGCGAAAATAAGCCGCTAATCTCGCTGTGGGCGCAGTGGTACATCGGTCTGATGGTACCTCCCCTCATGCTAGCCCTGCTCACGCAGGAAACAGCCATTGATGTCTCGCCCGAACATATCCACGTTGAGTTTCACGAAACCGGGCGTGCTGCGTGCTTCTGGATCGACGTACATCAGGATCAACTGGCGACAACGCAATCCCCGCAGGCACGCATGGAAACGCTGGTTAAGCAGGCGCTGACGCCGGTCATCCAGGCACTAGAGGCGACCGGAGAGATCAACGGCAAACTTATCTGGAGCAATACCGGCTATCTGATTAACTGGTATCTCACTGAAATGAAACCGCTGCTGGGTGAAACATTGTTGAATACGCTGCGCCAGACCTGCTTCTTTGAAAAGCAGTTGTCCTGTGGGGCTGACAACCCGCTCTGGCGTACGGTCGTCCCTCGTGAAGGCGTCTTGGTACGCAGAACATGCTGTCAGCGTTATCGTCTGCCGGACGTTCAGCAGTGTGGTGACTGTACGCTGAAGTAGTCAGGGAGCGTTCGCCCCCTGATGATAACTACGCAATCTGCTCGTTTTCCGCGTCTGAACGTTGTGCCTCTTCCGCCTCTTGTTCCAGCAGTTGCTTCTCGTACACTTTAAAGAACGGGAAGTAGATGACGGCTGAAACGATTGCCAGAAGCACCACCAGAATTGCAGCACGATAATCCCAGCCTAATGCCCACGCGGCTCCGACTGGCGCTGGCGCAGTCCATGGCACAACCGAAATTACACGACCAATCAGATCCAGTTTCATCGCCGCCCATGCCAGCACGGCGTTCACCATCGGCGCTAACAGGAAAGGAATAAAGAACACCGGATTCATAACAATTGGCGTACCGAAAATCACCGGCTCGTTAATGTTAAAGATACTGGGTACTACGCTCAGTCGGCCTATTGAGCGCAGATGTACGGAACGACTGCGCAGATAGCAAATCACCAGCCCCATCGTCGCACCCGACCCGCCAATCACGATGAAGAACGTCCAGAATGCCTCCATGAAAATATGCGGTAACGGTGCCCCCTGCGCCAGCGCAGTCTGGTTCATACCCAGGTTGGTCAGCCAGAACATTTGCAGCATCCCGGAGACGATCGCCGCACCATGAATACCGGCAAACCACAACAGATGGCCAATCAGTACCGCCAGTAAAATCGCTGGCAGAGAATCGGCAGCGGATACCAGCGGTTTGAAGATGGACATAATGGCTTGTGGGATGAACATGTCGAACTGTGCCTGAATCAGCAGGCTGAGTGGGTATAATGTCAACACCACCACCAGCACCGGTATCAGCAGATCGAATGAGTTTTTGATCATCGGCGGGACCTGATCGGGTAAACGAATGCCGATGTTATGCGCTTTCAGAAAGCGCATCATTTCTACGCAGTAAAGCGCCACCAGAATCGCCGTAAAAATCCCCGTTCCGCCGAGGCTGTCCACCGGCAGAGTGCCTTTTGTTTTAGGCGCGGCGACCAGTAAGAACGCCATGATAGAGAGCATGGCGCACATGAACGGGTCCAACTGATATGACTTGACGTAATGTTTGCCCAGGTTATAGGCAATGGCGGCACAGATGTAGATCGACATGATCCCCATGGTCATATCAAAGGGGGTCAGGATCTGCCCTTCAAACTGCTTCGCCAGATCCAGCCAGGTCCGGGCAAAGCCCCAGGTGGTATCGGGTGAAAACGGAGGATAGGCAAATACCAACAAAAACGATCCGACAATCATAAATGGCATCGCAGAGATAAAGCCGTCACGGATAGCCATAACATGACGCTGTGAAGAAATGCGCCCGGCAATCGGGCTGACATAGTTTTCAACAAACCGGAAAATCACATTAAAGACTGCATGGTTGGTAGATTTCATAAGTGGCTCTTTTTATGTGATACAGAGGAAGTGACAGCTCCAGTATTAATCGCTCTTTCGAGGACTGCAACCGGTTACGGTAACCGGTTTCCGTGAATGTGAAGAGGATCGAAAAATCGCCCATGTTGCTGGTTTGTTACATTAAAATATTTACAGTACTGGAAGACTTATGCCAAATTACGCCAGCAGTTTTCTGAAGCGTTGAGGACTGTAGAAATGGTGTCAGGAGAATCAAATGAGTCTGCAATCGGTACGGCAATTTTTAGCCGAACATGCCCCGGATATTGAAATCATTGAATTAAATCAAAGCACCGCGACGGTTGAGCTGGCGGCAAAAGCGCATAACGTACAGCCCGGACAGATAGCGAAGACCCTTTCGTTGAAGGTTAAGGACGCCATCATCCTGGTCGTCGCCAAAGGCGATGCAAGACTGGACAATAAAAAACTCAAAAGCACTTTCGGTGCCAAAGCCCGTATGCTGAGCAGTGATGAAGTCGTCAACGCGACAGGACATCCCGTTGGCGGGGTTTGTCCTTTCGGGCTGGAAACCCCGTTGCCTGTTTATTGTGACGTCTCTTTACGATCGTTCACCGAAGTCCTTCCGGCCGCCGGTGCCACTCATAGCGCAGTGCGTATTACGCCAGAGCGCATGGCTGAGCTGACTTCCGCCACCTGGGTTGATGTGTGCCAGTAAACATCAACCCTTTGCTTTCGCGGCGATTAAAGCAGAATATCCGCCGCATGCAGTAAACTGGCGTCAGAATTGACGCCCAGTTTCGACATCACATTAAACTTGTGCGCCCGGATGGTTTTAATATTTCGCGCCAGTTCTGTCGCGATTTGCGGCATTGAATAACCGCAGGACATGAAGCGCAAAATCTCACGCTCTGTCGGGCTCAGCATACGACTCTGATTGAGATACCAGAGATTGCTGTTACTTTCGCTGATCCGCCGCGTACCGCCTAGCGCAGTAAATAACGCCTCCTGCAGCGCGGGGAGCGAAGCGGCTTTGCTCAGTACGCCATCCAACGGTAAGGGCGACAGTGCGCTGATTAAACGCGCTTCAACATCATCATCCGCGATCACCAGGCGACGCATGCCGGGATAATTTTCAGCCAGTTCGATCAGACTCATCAACCCCACCCGCCTGTCTTTTCTGATCGAGGAGAGAGAGAAAATAATGGCAGAAAAAGCAGTCGTACCCATCGCCTGTTGAAAATCATCCAGCGTCAAATAGAGGTGTAATTTATATTGGCTATCAAACGTTGCGTTAAATAAACTCTGAATACCAATACCACTCATAACACATTTTTCTATGAGTGCGACATTTCGCGTACAGTTTCTATTTTCCATTCTGCTGTCTCTCCATATACTGAAGGTAAATTCAGCTCCCTGGCTCCCTGAGAACTGTTAATCCATGCGTACATTTCCGCATTGCTGTGTATTGATAATCGGCGCATCGCGCTATTTTTTTGGGCGCTGATGGTTTTGTTACTTTTTTTAAGTAATGCCGCAATCTGATTAATCCCCCAACCTTTCCCCAGCAGGCGCAGTACTTTTCGCTCTGATAGCGTTAAAAGAATGGCGTGAGAACCAAATTCCAGAGGTTCTAATTCTGGGGGTGACAACAGCATTTTGCTGATTCGGTCAGGGCTGCTGTGTCCCGAGCGGATAGTACTTACCAGACTCTCAATCGGTTCGACATCAGACAGCAGCGTACTGGAGGGGCGCATCAACAATTCGACCGCCTGCGCGTAATACGCGCGCGACACCATGAAAACCCAGTGGATATCACGGTATTGAGAAAGAAGTGCGTAGAATCGCTCGCAAACAGCGCGCGGGTGATGGCAGTCACCGGTTAAATCCACGATCACCAATTCCGTCCGACGCAATTGTAGTGGCGTGAGTTCTTCTACGACACTACAGATGGTGAGTTCATACTCCGGGAAATGCAGTTGCATAACCCCGTGGAGTCCCGCTTGTATCACGGGAACTTTACTGATGACAATTCCGTTTTTGCAGCATCCTGGCAACATATATCCTCCATATTCATATGCTTTTATCTTTCTGTTATTAATGAATCGCATTTGAATTAACACATACAATTATGCAATACAAAAAACAAAACAATAGACAATATGAATTGTTTATCCCTGGTGTTTTAACGTTAATTCCGTAAAATGCGGTTATACAACTATCACGGGGTATAATACAAGTCGATATTGTCGATAGATACGTCGCATTCCAGAACAGGATATTAAACATTCTTATTTTATATATGAATTTTTTATTTATCCAAATTTGGACAAGCTATTTATTCTTAATATATTCCCGGTATGCCTTCGGAGACAACGCGGCGTGTTTTTTAAAGAAGCGGGAAAAATAGGTAACATCGCTGAATCCCAGATAGTCGGAGATCTGGCTTACCGTCATGCTGGTATATTGCAGGCTACGTTTGGCTTCGAGCATCAACCGCTGATGCAAAACGCTTAATGCACTGCAATGATGAAATTCACGGCATAACTGATTCAGGTAATTTGCGGAAAGCCCGATTCGATGCGCGTATTCTGCAAGGGGAAGATGTTCGCGATAGTGGCTCTCAATCTGCCGGGCAAAAAGGCGTATTGCGCTACGCCGGCGCGCCAGGGTGTCATTCGGTGGCTGAACCGGCAGACGCTGCCTACGAAGCCAGACCAGCAGCGCGCTCAGCAATGAAAACAGCATCATTTCCCGCGCCTCGTTATCCGTCTGATACTCCCTCTGCAAGGCGGAAAACAACGTGCGGATGTGGCTGCGAGACTGAGCCACCGGCACGCACTGAGGGGTAGTGAGCAATGACAACGGCTGTGGGAACTGAGACTCCAGGCGGCCAATCAGCGGTAACGCCAGAGAAAGAACGTAACCTTGCGTCCCGGGGGAAAAGCGAAAACCGTGGACACAAAGCGCAGGGACGACCTGAATACAGGCATCACGCATCACCGTCGTCTGCCCCTCGATTTCAATCGTTGCCTCCCCCCGATGCAAGTAGAGCAACTGGACGATCTCCGCATGCTGATGCACCCGAATATGCCACTCATATAAACTGCTGCGCTGATGAATTGATTCGCAGTGCAGCAGGTCGGGAGTGGGCCATCCCTGGTGTTCACCATACAATTTAAAAACAGGGACAATGTCAGCCGGTGGCATCATTTTTCCTCATTACTCACCAATCTTTTCGTAAGGCAGTCCGACATAGTTCTCCGCGATCGTCGTCAGTCCCGCTTGCGAGCCCAGATAGTACTGACGGTCCGCCTCCTGCATCTTGCGATCAAAATCGCTCTTTCCCTGAAAATCATGCAGCAGATGGGTCATAAACCAGCTGAAACGCTCCCCCTTCCATACCCGGTTCAGGGCCAGTCGGGAATAGGTCGCCAGCAGGTCGTTACGCCCGTGCTGATAGTACTGCGTCAAAATACGCCATAAATAATGCACATCGGACGCGGCCAGATTCAGTCCCTTTGCACCGGTCGGCGGCACGATATGCGCCGCATCACCAACCAGAAAGAGCTTGCCATATTGCATCGGTTCCACCACGTAGCTACGTAATGGTGCGATACTCTTTTCAAGTGAGTGACCAGTCACTAACTTCATGGCCAGTTCATCAGGCAGACGCCGTTTCAGCTCGCCCCAGAAACGCTCATCGCTCCAGGAGTCCACCTGCTCGCTGAGCGGGACCTGCAAATAGTAGCGACTTCGTGTTAGTGAGCGCTGACTACAAAGTACAAATCCGCGCTCATGATGCGCATAAATCAACTCCGGATTGACTGGCGGCGTATCGGCCAGCAGCCCCAGCCAACCAAACGGCCAGATGCTTTCGTATTCGCGAATGACATCACGCGGAATACTTTGTCGGGAAACGCCGTGGAATCCATCACACCCGGCAATGAAGTCGCACTCAATGCGGCACTTCTCCCCTTCTTTCTCAAACGTGACAAAAGGACGGTCACTTTTAGCATCGTGAATGTCTACCTGCTGAACGCCATAAATCGTAGGCGCACCACAGTCGCTACGCGCTTGCATCAGGTCCCGTGTGACTTCCGTTTGTCCGTAGACCATCACGCTTTTGCCGCCGGTCAATTCACTCAGCGCGACGGGAATGCGTTTGCCATCAAAAATAAACTCAACGCCATGATGTACGAGACCTTCGCTGTCCATGCGCTGCGCCACACCAGCTTCCCGCAAAAGCGAAACCGTCCCACTCTCGAGGATCCCCGCCCGGATGCGCCCCAGCACATACTCCGGCGTCTGACGTTCAATGATGAGTGCGCGGATCCCCACCTTATGCAGTAATTGTCCCAGTAGCAGGCCGGAAGGTCCTGCCCCAATAATTGCGACCTGAGTTTTCATCACATTCCTCATCTGCATCGTTGATTATTTGTTTAATAAATGTTGAATAAAAGTTTCAAATTGCATTTTTGATAAGCAGACACAGAAAAAGAAGGGCTAAATGCGGTTAAAAATTGCACTTTTCACCGATTTAGCAAAACTGTGGCGCAGTTCAAATTCCGGCCACCGTAGAGCGGGTTCTTTTTTCAACAGAAAGATTGATCTCAGCCGGAGCCAAAAAACGCGCACTTCGTGATACAAAGATGTCTTTCGTCATTCGACAGTACGTAACGCGTCTTTTCAGCCAGGGCGAGTCATGCAAGAAGAGCAGTCATTACAGCGAACGGTTACACGGTTATGCATTCAGTGTGGGCTTTTTTTACTGCAACACGGCGCGGAAAGCGCGTTGGTTGATGAACTCTCTACCCGACTTGGACTGGCATTGGGGATGGACAGCGTCGAAAGCGCTATCTCCTCCAATGCTATCGTTCTGACCACTATTAAAGATGGGCAATGCCTGACCTCCACGCGAAAAAACCAGGATCGCGGCATTAATATGCACGTGGTCACCGAGGTTCAGCACATTGTCATTCTCGCCGAACACAAGCTGCTGGATTACAAAGGCGTCGAGAAGCGTTTCAGCCAGGTCAGACCCCTGCGCTATCCGCGCTGGCTGGTCGCGTTGATGGTCGGCCTCTCCTGCGCCTGCTTCTGTAAGCTGAATAACGGCGGTTGGGACGGCGCGGTGATTACCTTTTTTGCCAGCATGGTGGCGATGTATATTCGTCAAATCCTGGCGCATCGCCATTTGCATCCACAGATCAACTTTTGCGTCACGGCTTTTGTCGCGACCACCATTTCCGGTCTGATGTTACACCTTCCCGCCTTTAGCCAGACGCCCACGGTGGCGATGGCCGCCAGCGTCCTGCTGCTGGTTCCCGGTTTTCCGCTGATCAACGCGGTGGCGGATATGTTTAAAGGACACATCAATACCGGCCTGGCGCGCTGGGCGATCGCCAGCTTGCTGACGCTCGCAACCTGCGTGGGCGTGGTCATGGCGCTGACACTTTGGGGGCTTCGCGGATGGGTATAATCGATTTCATTCTCGCGCTGATGCAGGACATGCTGCTTTCCGCGATCCCGGCACTGGGGTTTGCGATGGTCTTTAACGTCCCCCACCGCGCCCTGCCCTGGTGCGCGCTGCTCGGTGCGCTCGGTCACGGTTCGCGTATGGTGATGATGACCGCCGGGTTTAATATTGAATGGTCAACGTTTGTTGCCTCGCTGCTTGTCGGCAGCATCGGCATCCAATGGTCGCGCTGGTATCTGGCGCATCCCAAAGTGTTTACCGTTGCGGCGGTGATCCCGATGTTCCCCGGAATTTCAGCCTACACGGCAATGATCTCTGCGGTGAAAATCGGCCACTTCGGCTACAGCGAACCGTTGATGATTACGCTGCTGACCAATTTCCTGAAAGCCTCGTCGATTGTGGGCGCGCTTTCGATCGGACTCTCCGTGCCCGGCTTGTGGCTCTACCGAAAACGCCCACGCGTTTAATCGCCGCGGCAGGCGCATCCCTGCCGCTCCTCCTCATCGGTGTGTTACTATAGAAGCAGTGTCCCTTCTCGGTTGTAGTCGGTATTGAGAAACGTTATGTCATCCAGAATTTTGACCCCGGACGTCATTGGTATTGACGCCTTATTACACGATCACCAGACGGTGCTGGCGAAGTCTGAAGCTGGCGCGGTGGCGGTGTTTGCCAATAACGCCCCGGCTTTTTATGCGCTGACCCCCGCACGCCTGGCGCAACTGCTGGCGCTCGAAGAAAAGCTCGCTCGTCCTGGGAGCGATGTGACGCTGGATGCACAGTTTTATGAAGAACCGCAACCGGTGCCGGTCGCCGTACCGCTGGGGAAATTCGCCATGTATCCCGCCTGGCAGCCGGATGCCGACTTTCAGCGTCAGGCCGCACTGTGGGGCGTGGCGTTAAGAGAGCCGGTCACCGCTGAAGAGCTGGCTTCGTTCGTGACTTACTGGCAAGCGGAAGGCAAAGTGTTTCATCACGTGCAGTGGCAGCAAAAACTGGCGCGCAGCGTCCAGATCGGCCGCGCAAGCAACGGCGGCTTGCCGAAACGTGATGTGAATACGGTCAGCGAACCAGATAATCAAATTCCACCGGGCTTTAGAGGTTAACCATGAAAAACGTTGGCGATCTGATGAAACGTCTGCAAAAAATGATGCCCGCCCATATCGAACCGGCGTTTAAAACGGGTGAAGAACTGCTGGCATGGCAGAAAGAGCAAGGTGAAATTCGCGCCGCCGCACTGGCTCGCGAAAATCGGGCGATGAAAATGCAGCGCACTTTTAACCGTTCCGGCATCCGTCCGTTACATCAAAACTGCTCTTTCGATAACTATCATGTGGAATGCGAAGGCCAGATGAATGCGCTAAGCAAAGCGCGTCAGTACGTGGAAGAGTTCGACGGCAACATCGCCAGTTTTATCTTCTCAGGCAAACCGGGAACGGGGAAAAACCACCTCGCCGCGGCAATCTGCAACGAGCTGCTGCTGCGCGGAAAGTCGGTACTGATAATCACCGTGGCGGACATCATGTCGGCGATGAAAGAGACGTTCAGCAATCGCCAAACCAGTGAAGAGCAGTTGCTCAACGATTTGAGCAATGTTGATCTGCTGGTCATTGATGAGATCGGCGTGCAAACCGAATCGCGCTATGAAAAGGTGATCATCAACCAGATCGTCGATCGTCGTTCCTCTTCAAAACGCCCGACCGGCATGCTCACTAACAGTAACATGGAAGAAATGACCAAACTGCTGGGTGAACGCGTGATGGATCGCATGCGACTGGGCAATAGCCTGTGGGTGATCTTCAACTGGGACAGTTTTCGCAGTCGGGTAACCGGCAAAGAGTATTAAGACCATTCTTAGACTGAGCGGCGCTATACTCCGACCAGGGTTTATACACGAGTAATCACAATGAAAACGACAAAACGTTTGCTGTGCTGCGTAATCGCGGCCAGTGCCTGCTTCGCCGCCAATACTTTCGCCGCCTCCTGGCAAGACTCGCTCTCCAGCGCCGCCAGCGAACTGAGCAAGCAGAGTACCACCTCATCGCAAAGCGGCACCTCGCTCTCTTCCCTGACCAGCCTGCTGAACGGCGGCAACCAGGCGCTGAGTGCGAACAATATGAATAACGCCGCCGGGATTTTGCAATACTGCGCGAAGCAGAAGCTGGCGTCCGTTACCGATGCGGAAAATGTGAAAAATCAGGTACTGGATAAGCTTGGCCTCGGCGCTACCGAGCAAAAGCAGGACACCAACTATCTGGACGGTATTCAGGGTCTGCTCAATACCAAAGACGGTCAGCAGCTTAACCTGAACAATATCGGCAGCACGCCGCTCGCAGAAAAAGTGAAAACCAAAGCCTGCGACCTGGTACTCAAACAGGGTATGAACTTTATATCCTGATCCCCGACGCCGCGTTTTGGTCGTTTTCCGCCAGTCGCGGCGCTTCTCCCCCCTTTTCGCCCTTCTTTCATGCTCATCCCAGGCATGGAGGGAAGTGACGGCGATCAAAAAAGCCTCTTTCTAAACCAATTCTGAATAACAAGGTAATTAAATGTCACTAGAATTGCAGCTAAGTGACAACCCCATTACATTGTACTTTCTGTAAACGCTAATCTGCCAGTCGAAGGCCTGGTTTAAAGCCTAATCACAAGGCTATTTGTGAGGATCGTCCGTTGTCTGAGTTACTCTCCATCGCGCTGTTTCTTGCCTCTGTATTGATTTATGCCTGCAAAGCGGGTCGCAACACCTGGTGGTTTATCGCTACCCTGACGGTGCTGGGACTTTTTGTGATTCTGAATATCACGCTTTTCGCCAGCGACTATTTCACCGGTGATGGAATTAACGATGCCGTACTCTACACGTTGACGAACAGTCTGACAGGGGCCGGTGTCGGCAAATACATTCTGCCGGGCATCGGCATTGCATTAGCGCTCGTGGCGGTCTTTGGCACGCTGGGCTGGGTGCTGCGTCGTCGTCGCCATCATCCCCACCATTTTGGTTACAGCCTGCTGGCACTGCTGTTGGCGCTGGGCTCCGTCGATGCCAGCCCGGCATTTCGTCAGATCAGCGAACTGGTTAAATCCCAGACCCGCGAGGGCGATCCCGATTTCGCGGCCTACTATAAAGAACCGGCGAAAAGCATCCCCAACCCGAAACTGAATCTGGTGTACATCTACGGTGAAAGCCTGGAGCGTACCTATTTCGACAATGAGGCCTTCCCGGAACTCACCCCGGAACTCGGCGCGTTGAAAAACGAAGGTATGGATTTCAGCCACACCCAGCAGTTACCGGGTACAGACTACACCATCGCCGGAATGGTCGCTTCCCAGTGCGGTATTCCCCTGTTCGCGCCGTTTGAAGGCAACGCGTCAGCGTCAGTCTCCAGCTTCTTCCCGCAAAATATCTGCCTCGGGGATATCCTGAAAAACTCCGGCTATCAAAACCACTTTGTGCAAGGGGCAAACCTGCGTTTTGCCGGGAAAGACGTGTTCCTGAAGTCCCACGGCTTCGATTATCTGTATGGCGCCGAAGAGTTAAAAAGCGTCGTCGCCGATCCGAATTACCGCAATGACTGGGGCTTCTATGACGATACGGTACTGGATGAAGCGTGGAAGAAGTTCGAAGAGCTCTCCCGTTCCGGCCAGCGTTTTTCGTTGTTTACCCTGACCGTCGATACCCATCATCCGGACGGCTTTATCTCACGTGCCTGTCAGCGAAAACGCTATGATTTCGACGGTAAACCTAACCAGTCTTTTAGCGCCGTCAGCTGTAGTCAGGAAAATATCGCGGCATTTATCAATAAAATCAAAGCATCACCGTGGTTTAAAGATACGGTGATCGTGGTCTCTTCGGACCATCTGGCGATGAACAACAGCGCATGGAAATACCTGAACAAACAGGACCGCAACAATCTGTTTTTCGTGATTCGTGGCGACAAGCCTCAGCAGGAGACGCTGGCGGTCAAACGTAACACCATGGACAACGGCGCCACGGTGCTGGATATTCTCGGCGGCGATAACTTTATTGGCCTGGGGCGAAGTAGCCTGTCAGGTCAGTCGATGTCGGAAGTGTTCCTCAACAGCAAAGAAAAGATCCTCGCCATGAAGCCGGACATCATTCGCCTGTGGAACTTCCCGAAAGAGATGAAAGATTTCACCGTCGACCGGGATAAAAATATGATCGCCTTCTCCGGCAGCCATTTCCGTCTGCCGCTGCTGCTGCGGGTGTCGGATAAGCGCGTCGAGCCACTGCCGGAAAGTGAATACTCCGCTCCGCTGCGCTACCAGCTTGCCGACTTTGCCCCACGCGATAACTTCGTCTGGGTCGATCGCTGCTACAAGATGGGCCAGTTGTGGTCACCGGAACTGGCGCTCTCAACCGACTGGTGTGTCTCGCAGGGGCAGCTTGGCGGCGAGCAAATCGTCCAGCATGTTGATAAAGCGCAGTGGAAAGGTAGGACGGCCTTTAAAGACACAATGATCGACATGGAACGCTATAAAGGCAACGTCGATACCCTGAAAATTGTCGACAACGACATCCGCTATAAAGCCGACAGCTTTATCTTCAACGTGGCAGGCGCGCCGGAAGAGGTGAAGCAGTTCAGCGGGATTTCTCGTCCGGAATCCTGGGGACGCTGGTCTAACGCGCAACTGGCAGAAGAAGTGAAGATCGAGTACAAACAGCCGCTGCCGAAAAAATTCGATCTGGTGATCACCGCGAAAGCCTTCGGCGACAATGCGAATCGCCCCATTCCGGTGCGCGTAGGCAAGGAAGAGCAGACGCTGGTGCTAGGTCACGATGTCACCACCACCACGCTGCATTTCGACAACCCGACAGAGGCCGATACGCTGGTGATTGTCCCGCCCGATCCGGTCCCGACCAACGAAGGCAACATCCTCGGTCACTCACCGCGTAAGCTGGGGATCGGAATGGTTGAAATCAAAGTGGTCAGCGCTCAGGGCTGACCACTGACAATAAAAAAAACAGCGCCCAACACCACTCCGGGCGCTGCATGGCAATCGTCAGAACGTAATCACTCCTTTGATCAACGTCCGGTTGTTAATCACATCCTGTTCGAAGATCTCCGCAAGCTGGCTGAACGGATAGCGATGCGTAAGCATCATTTCAGCGCTCAGTTTGCCTTCTGCCATCAGTCTTCCCACTTTCGCAAAATCCTCCGGCGTGGCGTTACGGCTGCCCATCATGGTGGTCTCTTTCTTGTGAAATTCCGGGTCAGAGAACTGCAAGTCGCCTTTAAACAGCCCGACAAAAACGATGGTGCCACCGTGGCGGATCAGGTTAACGCTATTGTTCATGGCATGCGGGTTCCCCGTCGCATCGAGCACTTTCTGCGCCAGTGGACCGCCAAACAGCGCGCGCAGTTGAGCCTCAAAATCTGCCGCAGAGGGATCCACCACCGGCAGGTCAAGACGAGAAGCAACGTGTTCGCGACGTGCAGCGCTGGTATCGGCCACCACCACCTGCGCCCCTTCTGCTTTGGCAATGGCCGCCGCGCCGATCCCAATCGGTCCGGCTCCAACGACCAATACCTGCTCACCGGGGGCGATAGCGGCACGGCGTACCGCATGCGCGCTAATCGCGTAAGGCTCGATCAACGCCGCAGCCTGAGGATCAATCCCCTCCGCCAACAGCAGATTGGTCGCCGGCACGCTGAGATACTCGCTAAACCCCCCGTCCTGATGCACGCCGATCACCGAGATCTTCTCGCAGCAGTTCGTTCGTCCTCCCAGGCACGCCGGACACTGCTGACAGGCGACATACGGGATCACCGCTACCTGTTGACCCACTTTAAACTGCGTCACCTTCTCGCCGAGCGTCACAATATCCCCACATATTTCATGGCCTAGCACGCGCGGATAACTAAAAAAAGGTTGATTACCTCCCCAGGCATGAATATCGGTTCCGCAAATACCGACAGACTTAATTTTAATTAGCGCTTCCTGTTTATCCGGAATTGGAATTGCGCGTTTCTCATGAATTAATTTTTTGGGTTCCTGGCAAATCAACATATTCATTGTGGACATCGTTATGCGCTCCTGTTTCTTTGTTGCTTCAGATATTGATGAAAATAGAAATAGCCGCGTAACGAGAAAGCTAATTTGTGAAACTCTGCGCATTAAAATGTTTTAAATCGGGTTTTAATGCAGTCAAAAGGAGATCCCGATGAGCCGTTCGCAAAATTTACGTCACAATGTTATTAACCAGGTGATCGATGATATGGCGCGCGGCCACCTTCCTTCACCGTTGCCGTCGCAAAGCGCCTTAGCTGAGATGTACAACATCAGCCGTACCACCGTGCGCCACATGCTGAACCACCTCAGCGAGTGCGGCGTGTTGACTCTGGTCGGCAACGACCACGTCATTACCCGAAGCCCCGAACATGATGATGGTTTTGCCTGTACCACCGCCTCCATGGCCGAGCAGAACCGTATTTTTGAGCAGGCGTTTTATACGATGATTAACCAACGCCAGCTTCGCGCTGGCGAGACGTTCTCTGAACTTCAACTGGCCAGAGCGGCTGGGGTCAGCCCGGTGGTGGTACGAGAATACCTTTTAAAATTTGGACGTTACGATCTCATCCAGAGCGAGAAACGCGGCCAATGGAGCATGAAAAAGTTCGATCAGTCCTATGCAGAACAGCTTTTTGAGCTGCGTGAGATGCTGGAAACCCATGCGCTACAGCATTTTCTCAATCTGCCGGATGACGATCCGCGCTGGCTGCAGGCCAAAATGCTGTTGGAACGCCACCGTACGCTGCGCGACAGCGTCGGCAGCGACTTCCGTATGTTCTCCCTGCTGGACCGTGATTTTCACGCACTGCTGCTCTCCGCTGCCGATAATATATTTTTCAATCAATCACTTGAGATTATTTCAGTAATCTTCCATTTCCATTACCAGTGGGATGAGCGCGATCTTAAACAACGCAATATCATCGCCATTGATGAGCACATGACCATCCTCAGCGCGCTGATTTGCCGCAGCGATCTCGATGCGCTCCTTGCACTGCGTAACCACCTGAATACGGCGAAGCAATCGATGATTCGCTCTATTCGACAAGAAAACGAGTAAATTAAAAACACATTAAAAACAACAAACCTTTAGCAAGAGCACGATTTCATACAACGCATACAGCACCATGATGACTTTCTGCTTACTTTCTGATTAGGCAGGATTCACTCTGAATTTTTTCGCCAGTAAAAAAGTTGGTTTTATTCGTTGACCCCTGGGAGCAAGTAGAAAATGAACAAGATAATAGCCGTGCTGATTACTGTTTGTACTTTTTTTCTGCCATTCACCATTCAGGCTAAACCGCTTTCTATTAAAGTCGCATATGAGAATAATCCAGGCGAGCCATTAGATGTGGTGATGCGCTACTGGGCTGACATTCTGAATAAAAAAAGTAATGGAGAAATAACCCTGGTTCTCTATCCCAGCTCACAGCTAGGGTCAAAACAAGATGTGACTGAACAAGCCATGATGGGAATGAACGTCATCACGCTCACCGACGTGGCTTTCCTTGCCGATTATGAACCTGATTTAGGTATTTTGTTTGGACCTTATCTGACTGACGATCCGCAAAAACTCTTCAAAATCTATGAGAGCGACTGGTTCCGTCAAAAAAATGAAGACCTGAAGAAAAAAGGGATTCATGTGGTGATGAACAATTATCTGTACGGCACCCGTCAGATTATTTCTAAAAAACCGATTCGCAAAGTGGAAGATCTGGCGGGGATGAAAATCCGCGTACCAAATAACGTCATGCAAATTAAAGCCATTCAGGCAATGGGCGCCACGCCAACCCCTATGCCGCTGGGTGAAGTTTACCCTGCACTGACTCAGGGCGTTATTGATGGCGTTGAAAACCCGATTTCTGTTCTGCAAGGGCAAAAATTGTTTGAGCAGGCGAAATATCTGTCGATGGTCAATTACCTGACCAACACCTCGGTGTGGATTGGTGGCGAAGCCTTTTTCAGTACGCTCTCTCCTGAGCAGCTGGAATTGATTCACTCAACGGGTTATGAAGCGGGTCTCTATAGCCAAAAATTAACGATTGAACGCGACGCCGAAATGCTGAAGGCCATGGAAGCGGAAGGCGTCGAAGTAATTTACCCGGATACTGAAGCATTCCGCCAGAAAGCTCGCGACGTGTACACGCAATTCCCGGAGTGGACGCCGGGTTTGTATGAAACCATTCAACAGCAACTGCAATAAATACAGGCCCAGATCGCCCTAAACCTTTTTCTCTCAAGGCCAGGGCGACTCTCTGAAGGAGGATTAATGCGTTTCTTTGGCAAGCTTGTAGAACTGAGCGCAGCACTGGCACTGTTTATCCTGGTGATCATGACCATTGCCGCCGTATTCATGCGCTATTTTGTCGGACAGCCCATTCAATGGACCGAGGAAATGTCCGGACTGCTGATGATTTGGGTAGTGATGTTGGGGGGCGTGGTGGCTGAGCGCGACCGGGCGCATCTGACGATTCCTTTTGTCGTCGATATGCTCCCGCATAAAATCAAACGCATTATTGCCTCGCTGGTTGCTGTACTGTCCATCGGATTGCTGGTTTATATGGCCTGGCTGGGTTATCGACTGGCGGAAATGGCGCAGTACAAGGTCACGCAAATCTTAAAAGTGTCCTGGTTCTGGATTGATGTCGCCGTTCCGGTCGGTACCCTGGCAACGGCAGCGTACACGCTCTACTGGTTAATTAATGACGTTAAACAGGCCGATGTCGGTGAGGAAAAACAATGAGCTGGTTATTAATTATTCCACTAATGATCGTGTGCTTATTTCTGAATATTCGTGTTTATCTGGCAATGTTTATCGGCATTATTGCCTATTTCCTCTTCTTTTCCACGGTTCCGATTGAAATTGCGGTTCAGCGGTTGATTGCGCCAACCCAAAGCCCATCCCTGCTGGCAATACCCTTCTTTATCTTGTTGGGTACGCTGATGAGTTATACCGGTATTGCAGAACGTATCCTGCAGGTGGCGAATATTCTGGTCGGTAAAATGCGGGGTGGACTCGGTGTCGCTAATATTCTGGTCAGTACCATGATGGGAGGGGTCAGCGCCTCAAATCTGGCCGACGCAGCGATGCTGTCACGCATGATGGTCCCCGAGATGGAGCGTAAAGGCTACAACCGCGCCTTTGCAGCGGCGATCACCGCCGGGGGATCGCTTGTCACCCCGATTATCCCACCGGGAATTGCCCTGATTATTTATGGGCTGGTGGCAGACGTCTCCATCGGGAAAATGTTCATGGCTGGTCTGATTCCGGGCCTGCTCTGTGCGGTGTTGTTAATGTTTACGGTTTATCTGGTTGCCCGTAAAACCAACGCTAAGCCCTCACGCGACACCTGGCCTACCGGTAAGGAAGCGCTCTTCTCGCTTGGGCAGGCATGGCCCGCTCTGTTTTTGATTTTTGCCGTCGTCGGGGGGATTCGCGCCAACATCTTCACCCCAACAGAAGCCGGTGCGGCAGCGGTGCTCATCGTGTTGATTATCGGTTTCTTCATTTATCGTCAAATGACTCTCGGCCATGTCGTGAAAGCGCTGGGAGAAACGGCACGGGCAACGGCATCGGTCATGTTAGTCATCATGGCAAGTGCCGCGCTCGGTTGGATCTTCTCAATGGAACATGCTGGCGTCGCGGTGGCGAACTTTGTCACGACGCTGACAGAAAACAAATACATATTCCTGTTAATTATCAATATTCTTTTGCTAACACTGGGGATGTTTCTTGAAGGGAATGCCATTCTGCTGATTCTGGTTCCCTTGCTTAAACCTGTCGTGGCGCATTTTGGAATCGACCCGGTACACTTCGGTATCATCATGATTTTCAACCTTTCTATTGGCGCCTTCACGCCGCCGGTTGGCACCGTCATGTTACTGGTCTGCAATATTACGCAGGTTTCTGTCGGACAGTTTTTCCGCCAGTCTCTACCGTTACTGGGTACCTTGTTACTCATGCTGATGTTGGTGACCTACATACCGGCTATTTCGTTATTTCTCGTCTAACCTGTTAACCCCATAGTGTCCCCGCTCGCGGGGACTTTTCCCTGTGACCGGACAGCGCGTTATACTGCCCTCATTGTCACCTTATTCCCGGTATCGTTATGGACATTACGGTTCGCCCCACTACACTGGCAGACGCTGCCGTTCTGCCTGCGATTGAACGCTCAGCAGGACAGCGTTTTTTAACGGTGCCAGCGCTGGCATGGATCGCGGACGATCACATTGTCAGTGCGGAACTGCACCGTGAATATGCCGCTAAAGGATTGAGCTGGCTGGCGCTGGTTGACGATCGGCCCGTTGGATTTCTGCTGGGCGAAGCGATGGAGACGTCGCTGTATATTGCCGAATTTTCGCTGCATCTGGCGTGGCAAGGTAAAGGCATTGGCCGCCAGTTAATCAACACCGTCGCGCAATGGGCATGTGAGCAGGGCTTTACCTCCCTGACGCTCACCACGTTTCGCCATGTCGCCTGGAACGCACCGCTGTATCAACATCTGGGATTTGAAATACTGGAAGAGAACGCGTTGCCGGCGGCATTACGCCAGAAGCGAGAGGAAGAAACGGCGCATGGCATCCCGTTTGAATCGCGTTGTGCCATGCGCCTGATGCTTAATTAAAACGTTTCCCAGTTATCCCCGGTTTCCGCTACAGCGGCTTTACGCGGTTGAACCGTTGTGGAAACGGACTTCACGCTGGCAACGTCACGCGCACGCTGCTGTTCCTGCTGGATACGAAATACGGCGACGGCCTGCGTCAGACGGCTGGCCTGCTCTTCCAGCGCCGCAGCGGCGGCGGCTGACTCTTCCACCAGCGAGGCGTTCTGCTGAGTTACGCGATCCATTTCCGCCACGGCCAGACCGACCTGGTCAATCCCACGGCTTTGCTCATCGGAAGCCGACGCGATTTCGCCCATGATGTCGGTCACGCGGGTTACCGCATTCACAATCTCATCCATGGTTTCACCGGCGCTTTCTACCAGCGTAGAACCGACGTCAACACGGCTCACGGAGTCTTCAATCAGGCTCTTGATCTCGCGCGCTGCCTGCGCACTGCGCTGCGCGAGGTTACGTACTTCACCGGCAACCACAGCAAAGCCGCGTCCCTGTTCACCTGCACGTGCCGCTTCTACCGCTGCGTTCAGCGCCAGAATGTTGGTCTGGAAGGCAATGCCGTCGATCACGCTGATAATGTCAGCAATTTTCTGTGAACTGGAGGCGATATCGCGCATGGTTTGCACCACGTTATCCACCACTTTTCCGCCTTTTTGCGCCGTTTCGGACGCGCTCAGCGCCAGATGGCTGGCCTGACGGGCGTTTTCGGCGTTCTGCTTAACGGTCGCCGTCAACTCTTCCATGCTCGCCGCCGTCTCTTCCAGAGAGGCTGCCTGCTGCTCGGTACGGGAAGAGAGATCGTTGTTACCCATCGCGATTTCGCTGGCGCCGCTGTAAATGGCGTTCGCGCCGTTACGCACATCGCCCACGGTACGCACCAGTTCACCCTGCATGTGGCGCAGGCTTTCCGCCAGTTGGCCCATTTCATTGGTGCCTTCTACATCAATCCGCTTCACCAGATCGCCGCTGGCAATGTGACGAATGCTCGCGATCAGGCGGTTCATTGGCGCGATCAGCGACAGTTTGATGCCAAACCAGACGGCAATAATGACCACCAGCACCGCTAACAACACGCTGCCCAGAACCCACATCGCCTGGCTGTAAGAGCTGTTGTTGTCCTCTACCGCCAGGTCATACAGACGGTCGTTCTGTTGCAAGTAGTTCACATACTGCTTCTCAAAACCATCCTGATACCCCTGGGTTGGCTGATCGAAAAACTCGTTGATTTTCCCGGCCCCCAGCAACTGGATCAGTTCGGCTAACGCGTTGTGATAGATATCGTAATTGCGTTTAATTTCCGCCGATGCCGCTTCGCTTTGACGTGGGTCACGCGGTAACGCTTCATAGTCCGCCCAGTTTTTCTCCGCCTGTTTCAAAGAGGCGCTGGCAATCTGCATCAGCTCCGCAACGGTCGCGCCGCTGCCGATATTGTTCTGATCCATCATGTAGCGGATACCCGCACGGTTAAGGGTGTTACGCGTTTGCAGCAGAGCCACCCAACTGCCGTTCAGCGTAGACTGCTGCTGGCGAATAGTTTGCAGAACGGTGAAATTCTCTTTGTCATTTTTCAATGCGTTAAAGAACAAACCGCCCGAAGTGAGTTGTAAAAGGCCAAATAAAGCCAGAACCAGCAATAAGCTGGTCACAATCTTGATACGTTTTAACATGTTTTCTCTTTCCGCTAGACAGATACTCTGGTTGTCGGCCTGGAACGAGAAAACTTTATGCAATCGCGAGGGGTATCACAGGAAATTTGTTCAATTAACTGGCAAAAAATGCGATTACCCTCTACCCGAACGGGAATCAGGCGAGGATGCCTCGCCCGTTCTGCCTTATCTCAGTGCGGAAATGTCCTCAAACAGGGAACGGGTAATCGTCACCCCTTCCAGCAACGATTTCTCACGCGAACTGAAGCGTCTTTCTCCTGGTAAGCGTGCGCCTTGCTCTTGCATTGCGGCAAACAGGGTTTCGGCGCGATCCATATGATGATGCGCCTCATCCCCGAGGAACCGGGACGGGTCAAGTGCCAGAATCAGCTCGCCGCCGTATGGCAGACCGCCTGCCCCCTCATCCCAGGCCAGCGATTCCGCACTGGTCATATCACCGATGAGCGGCCCTGCCAGCAGTTCAACCATTGCCGCAAACGCCGAGCCCTTGTGTCCGCCAAAGGTCAGCATCGCGCCATTTAATACCGCCTGCGGATCGGTTGACGGTCGCCCTTCGCTGTCGATACCCCACCCTTCCGGAATCGCTTTTCCAGCTCGCAGATGCAACTGGATCTCGCCGCGCGCCGCCGCGCTGGTCGCCATATCAAAAATGTAAGGCGGTTTGCCTTTGCGCGGCCAGCCAAACGCGATGGGATTAGTGCCAAACAGCGGACGCGTACCGCCTGACGGTGCGACCCAGGCGTGACTTGGCGTACAGGCGTAGCCCACCAGTCCGGCGTCCGTCAGAGGTTCAATATCTGCAAATAATGCGGAAAAGTGAACGCAGCGGTTGATCGCCAGCGCCGCAATTCCGCATGCGCTGGCTTTACTGATGAGCAACGGCAGCGCCTGTTCATAGGCCACCAGCGAGAACGCGCCGCCAGCATCTGCTTTGACGATAGCGGGCGCCTGATCGAAAATCTGCGGACGGGCATCAGCGGAGACTTTTCCTTTACGCAGGGTCTCGACGATCCCCAGCAAGCGCCATAACCCGTGAGACGCGCAGCCGTCGCGCTCGCCCGCCGTCACATTGCGCGCGATAGCATCCGCATGTTCCGCGCTAAAGCCGTTGCTGCTCAGCACCTCACGCGCCAGCGTGTAAGCCTCAGATAAAGTGAGGTTTACTGTTTCCATGTTGTTCTCCTTATAATGTTGTCGGCAATAAGCGTAGTCGGTATTCACCCTTCGTTGGCGGATTTTTCTTTGTGATCTCAGTCACATAATATTTACCGCCCGGCGATCCTCTTTACCGCTTACTGACACTTCTGACCGCTTAACTCACCATTTGACCGCTCACTTATTTACCTTACTTTACACGCGCGACTCTCTGGCAAGATCGTCACCAACATAGCAGTCAAATTACCTCTTCAAACGCAACCCAAACCAAACGGCTTCGGCCAATTATTCATCTTATAAAACCAGGTTTTACTATGGATACGAAAAAGATATTCAAGCACATACCCTGGGTGATCCTCGGGATCATCGGGGCATTCTGCCTCTCGGTTGTCGCCTTACGCCGGGGTGAACACGTCAGCGCCCTGTGGATCGTGGTCGCTTCCGTGTCGGTATATCTGGTGGCTTACCGCTACTACAGCCTGTACATCGCCCAGAAGGTGATGAAGCTCGACCCTACACGTTCGACACCTGCGGTCATCAATAACGATGGCCTGAACTACGTTCCGACCAACCGCTATGTCCTGTTCGGACACCACTTTGCCGCAATCGCGGGCGCTGGTCCGCTGGTCGGTCCGGTTCTGGCAGCGCAGATGGGTTACCTGCCTGGTACCCTGTGGCTGTTGGCGGGTGTGGTGCTGGCGGGTGCGGTCCAGGACTTCATGGTGCTGTTTATCTCTTCTCGCCGTAACGGCGCGTCGCTTGGCGAGATGATTAAAGAAGAGATGGGCTCCGTGCCGGGGACCATTGCCCTGTTTGGCTGCTTCTTAATTATGATCATCATCCTCGCGGTACTGGCGCTGATCGTCGTAAAAGCGCTGGCAGAAAGCCCGTGGGGGGTCTTCACCGTTTGCTCCACCGTACCTATCGCGCTGTTCATGGGGATCTACATGCGCTTCCTGCGTCCGGGGCGTGTGGGTGAAGTGTCGGTGATTGGTATTGTTCTGCTGGTTGCGTCTATTTACTTCGGCGGCGTGATTGCTCACGACCCGTACTGGGGCCCGGCGCTGACCTTTAAAGACACCACCATTACCTTTGCACTGATCGGCTATGCGTTCGTTTCTGCACTGCTGCCAGTATGGCTGATCCTCGCTCCACGCGACTATCTGGCCACCTTCCTGAAAATCGGCGTGATCGTCGGCCTGGCGCTGGGTATCGTGATCCTCAACCCAGAGCTGAAAATGCCGGCCATGACCCAGTACATCGATGGTACCGGTCCGCTGTGGAAAGGTGCGCTGTTCCCGTTCCTGTTCATTACCATCGCCTGTGGTGCGGTCTCTGGCTTCCACGCCCTGATCTCTTCCGGTACCACGCCGAAACTGCTGGCCTGTGAAACAGACGCCCGCTTCATCGGTTACGGCGCGATGCTGATGGAATCCTTCGTGGCGATCATGGCGCTGGTTGCGGCGTCCATTATCGAACCGGGTCTCTACTTTGCGATGAACACCCCACCGGCAGGCCTAGGCATTACCATGCCGAACCTGCATGAAATGGGGGGTGAGAACGCGCCGCTTATCATGGCACAGCTAAAAGACGTGACCGCGCATGCGGCGGCAACCGTCAGTTCCTGGGGCTTCGTGATTTCGCCAGAGCAGATCCTGCAAACGGCGAAAGACATCGGCGAACCGTCCGTTCTGAACCGTGCTGGTGGTGCACCGACGCTGGCGGTAGGTATCGCGCACGTGTTCCACAAAGTGTTGCCGATGGCGGACATGGGCTTCTGGTACCACTTCGGTATTCTGTTTGAAGCGCTGTTCATCCTGACCGCGCTGGATGCCGGTACCCGTTCTGGTCGCTTTATGTTGCAAGACCTGCTGGGTAACTTCGTTCCGTTCCTGAAGAAAACCGACTCTCTGGTTGCCGGTATCATCGGTACGGCGGGCTGCGTGGGTCTGTGGGGTTACCTGCTGTATCAGGGCGTGGTCGATCCGCTGGGCGGCGTGAAGAGCCTGTGGCCTCTGTTCGGTATCTCTAACCAGATGCTGGCAGCCGTGGCGCTGGTTCTGGGTACCGTGGTACTGATTAAAATGCAGCGCACCAAATACATCTGGGTGACCGTTATCCCGGCAGTATGGCTGCTGATCTGCACCACCTGGGCGCTGGGCCTGAAACTGTTCAGCTCCAACCCGCAGATGGAAGGCTTCTTCTACATGGCTAACCAGTACAAAGAGAAGATTGCCAACGGCGGCGAACTGACCGCACAGCAGATTGCTAACATGAATCACATCGTTGTGAACAACTACACCAACGCCGGCCTGAGTATTCTGTTCCTGGTGGTGGTGTACAGCATCATCTTCTATGGTTTCAAAACCTGGATGAATGTGCGCAACGTCGACAAGCGTACCGATAAAGAAACACCGTACGTTCCGATTCCTGAAGGCGGCGTGAAGACCTCTTCACATCACTAAGCTGATGCCGGGTAACGCTTCGCATACCCGGCCTACAAAATGCTGTAAGCGTAGGCCGGATAAGGCGAAAGCCGCCATCCGGCTTTAATCATTCACGAGGCGGCACAATGTTTGGTAACTTAGGTCAGGCAAAAAAATATCTCGGCCAGGCGGCAAAGATGTTGATTGGTATTCCAGACTACGACAACTATGTCGAGCATATGCAAACCAACCATCCGGACAAGCCGTACATGAGCTATGAGGAATTCTTCCGCGAGCGCCAGCAGGCGCGCTACGGCGGCGACGGTAAAGGCGGCATGCGCTGCTGTTAGAAGGAGAAGTGAATGACCCCGATTGCAGTCACCCTACTCACCGGTTTTCTTGGCGCAGGTAAAACCACCCTGCTACGCCACATCCTCAACGAAGAACACGGCTACAAGATTGCCGTTATCGAAAACGAATTCGGCGAAGTGTCCGTGGACGATCAGCTAATTGGCGATCGCGCCACGCAGATCAAAACCCTGACCAACGGCTGCATCTGCTGTACCCGTTCCAACGAGCTGGAAGACGCGCTGTTAGACCTGCTCGATAACCTCGATAAAGGCACCATCAATTTTGATCGTCTGGTGATCGAGTGCACCGGCATGGCCGACCCCGGCCCGATTATTCAGACCTTTTTCTCCCACGACGTGATTTGTCAGCGCTATCTGCTGGACGGCGTGATTGCGCTGGTCGATGCGGTTCATGCCGACGATCAAATGAACCAGTTCACCATCGCCCAGTCGCAGGTCGGCTATGCCGATCGCATTCTGCTGACTAAAACCGACGTCGCTGGCGAAAGTGAAAAGCTTCGCGAACGTCTGGCGCGCATCAACGCCCGCGCCCCGGTGTATACCGTTACGCACGGCGATATCGATCTTTCTCTGCTATTCGACACCAACGGTTTTATGCTGGAAGAGAACGTCGTCAGCACCAAACCGCGCTTCCACTTTATCGCCGACAAGCAGAACGATATCTCTTCCATTGTGGTGGAACTGGATTACCCGGTGGATATCGGCGACGTCTCCCGCGTGATGGAAAACCTGCTGCTGGAATCCGCCGAAAAACTGCTGCGTTACAAAGGCATGCTGTGGATTGAAGGCGAACCGAACCGTCTGCTGTTCCAGGGCGTACAGCGACTCTATAGCGCCGACTGGGACCGCCCGTGGGGCGACGAACAACCGCACAGCACGCTGGTGTTTATCGGCATTCAGTTGCCGGAAGACGACATCAGAGCCGCCTTTGCGGGGCTGAAGAAGTCGTGATTCCCGTGCCCGATAGCGCTACGCTTATCGGGCCTACAGTTCTTCCCCAGGCCGCAGCCATCCGACACTCACTCCACCACAAACCGCGTCGCCGCAAAGCAGTTCAGTATTCGGTGGACCAGAAAGACCATCGTCAGCGTTGCCAGCAGCGCGACGGTGACTGAGGTGATGCGGTACAAATCGCTGAACACCAGGTCGCTGTTCGGGTGCAGGTTCTGGCCGAACATAATGCCGATGGTGGTGATGCTGGCGAACCCCACGCCTGCACCCACTTTTTCCATCACGTGCAGGCGGGCGCTAAAGGCCAATCCGAGACCGATCAGTGGCATCATTAACAGCATGTGATTACTGAAATCATAAATCAGCAACTGCACCACCAGAATATAGAGACAGGCCAGTACCACACCGACGACGCGCCAGAGGGAACTCAGGACCGCGCCGCGATAGTGCATCGGAAAGAGGATCAAAATCCCCGCCATCAGCGCTGACAGCGAATCGCTCAGATCGCAAATCTGGAAGATCACAAAGATCATCGTCGCCACGGTGCCGGAAAGCAGCGATTCGTGGCGAATGCGGGCGTCGTCTTTCTCAATGCGCGGCGGCGAGTTACGCGGTTCCACATCGGGGATCAAATAGTGCAGCAGCGCACTCAGCGCTACCGCCATCACGCAGGCTTCCATGTTGGAAAACATCAGCGTGTGCCAGTCTGTGGTGGGATAGCTCATAAAATTGAGCATCGTACTCTGGCAGACCACACCCATTGACCCCAGCAGAAACAGCGGCCCCTTGCTCATAAAGCGAAAGCGCATCACGTAAAGGCCAAACACCACCAGCGTCATGATCACTGGCCACTGCGAGAGATAACCGACAATCAATACCATTTCGACGCAGTTCACCGCCGCACTGAACACAAACTGCCGCGCTACGTGGCGGTTAAACACCGGTACCAGCGACATCAGCATCAACGGATAGACCACGAAGAAAACGCCGTACTGGACGTTGTAAAAGGTCGAAATGCTTAGCGCTATCGTCCCGGCAACGGCTATCCGCAGAGTCTGGCGAAAGTCGTTGGCTGTATAGACGATGTTGTCATGTGGCGTGAATACGCGCGCCAGGGTGTTAATAGACATAATGCAGCCAACTGACCAGGCGGATTTGCGCGCCAGCAAAAGTACGGGCAAAGGGGCCTTCGCTGTTATACAACTGCACCGTGGCGCGGGCACCGGTCGGTAACGGTTTGTCCAGTGGTTCACTCAGCGTCACGTGAATACGCATCCGCTGCGCATCGCGCACCCAACGGGTGGATTGCTCTGGCTGCGACAGTTGACCGTTGACCTCTTCCTGTCCGGCGAGGATCCCCGCATCGCTGCTGGTCACACGCGCACGGAACACTTTACCCGGCATGGCATCAAACACCACGGCGGCATCGGTATTGACGCGGGTATGGCGCAGGCTCTTCTCGCGGAAATCGGCCACGATATCCGTCTGATTACTGACCAGCGCCAGCAGTGGCGTGGCGGCGGTAGCGTAAAGCCCGGCGTTAAGCTGGAGATTACTCACCGTTCCGTCCGTCTCTGCGCGCACTTTTGTCCATGCCAGATTCAACTGCGCCTCTTCCAGCGCGTTGCGATACTTTTGCAGCGTCACGTTATGGCTGTCTTCGCGCTTGCCGCGTTGGATCAGCAGATTCTGGATGTTGGCATGCAGCGCGGTTACCGATTGTTCGCTGGTCTGCCAGGTCGTCCGCACCCTGTCGAGATCCGCCTGCGAAACGTTTTGCATCGCGCTTAGCCGCTGATAGCGGTCGAACGTCAGCTTGTCATTACGCGCCGTATATTCAGCAGTACGCAGGTTGGCGCGGGCAGAAGCAATCTGTGCATCCAGTTGCTGATTGCTCAGTCTGGCCTGCGCAAAGGCGATTTGCGCGGCCTCGACTTTGTTGATAAATGGCGTGGGATCCAGCTCGTAAAGCAGATCGCCTTTTTTTACCTGGCTGTTATTGCGCACATAAACGTGCGAGACGTATCCGGAAACACGCGACGAAACCGGCGTGACCGAGCGCATCACCGTGGAGTCCGGCGTCAACGGGATCCAGATATCGGCAACGATAAACCAGGCGAATATGGCAAGGAAAGCGGCAATACTCACCCTTACCCAACGGGCAAACTTCTGTTCTGGGGTCATCATAGTTTTTAGTGTTGATTATCTTCTTCGCGGATTGTCCGCAGATTGCAGGCGATTACATTTAAGGTGGCGCTGAAGGAAGCGAGATCTGCTTCAGGAATGGTACGCGTGACGCGACATTGATAGGCTTCAATCATCCGGTTCAACTCTACCAGCCGGGCACGGCCTTCCGCAGTTAGCATTAGCAGACGGATGCGTTTGTCATAAGGCGATGTGGAACGCACCAGATAGCCCTGATTTTCCAGTTGTGTGAGCGTGCGCATCAGCGGTGGCAGTTCAATACCCTGCACCTGTGCCAGTTCACTGACCGAAACGTTATCGCCCAGTTGATACAGTTGCATCAGCACCGTCCAGCTGGACTGGGTCAGGCCGGTATCGGTAATAGCCGCATCAATAATGGCCCGCCATTGACGCACGACCATCGCCATACGCATCCCCAACGGGCGGCGGGCAAACAGCTCATCTTCAGTCATGTCTCTTTCCTCTCTAAGCGAAAGGAAAATAATACTTATCAGGATAAGTATCAAGAAACACACTGTCTGTAAGCATGAATTGATAAATTTTATGAATGTAACAAAGGCCGGACGGGTTCAACCTCCAGCCTCTGACTTCTACAGTCACGCTATTCAATCTGATCCCGGCGTAATCCCAGATCCTTGAGTCGCTCATCACTCATCTGTTGCAGGATCCGTCGGGTTTGCGCCTGCAGATGCCATTTTTTAAACGCTCGCCAGATCAGGACAAAGCCAATAAACGGCTGCTTTGCTTTGTTTTCATGAAATTCCATACTCCACCCCCCTCTCATACCAGAGCCTGTATTCTGGCGGTTTTCGAGTGGATCAATACAGATTCAAAAACAGCTTTTATTTAACATACAGATTCGCTAATACTGTCTCTGCATCGCACATTTTGCACCTGTCTGTACTGGTTTTTACATCTGTATGGCATCTTCGAGGGATACAGCATGACGCGTTACCAACATCTGGCCAATATTCTGGCCGAGCGTATTGAACAAGGGCTGTATCGTCACGGAGAGAAATTGCCGTCGGTACGCAGTCTGAGTCAGGAGCACGGTGTCAGTATCAGCACCGTACAGCAGGCGTATCAGGTACTGGAATCATTGCAACTCATTACGCCACAGCCCCGTTCAGGCTACTTCGTCGCGCCTCAGAAAGCGCTGCCGCCGGTCCCGCCGATGTCGCGTCCGGTACAGCGTCCGGTTGAGATTACCCAATGGGAGCAGGTACTGAACATGCTGGAAGGCCATCACGACCAATCGGTTGTCCCGCTTAGCAGCGGTATTCCGGATGTTAGCCAACCCAGCCTGAAACCGCTCTGGCGCGAACTCAGTCGCGTAGCACAACACAATCTGAGTGCGGTTCTGGGCTACGATGAACTGGCTGGCAGCCTCGCACTACGCCAGCAAATCGCCCGGCTGATGCTGGATGGCGGATCGGTGGTTAACGCCGACGATCTGGTGATCACCAGCGGCAGTCAAAGCGGCATGTCACTGGCCCTGCTGGCCGTCTGCCAGCCAGGAGACATTGTCGCTGTGGAATCCCCGGCTTATTACGGCACCATGCAATTGCTGCGCGGTTTAGGGATCAAAGTGATTGAGATCCCGACCGATCCGGATACCGGCATCAGTATTGAAGCGCTGGAGCTGGCGCTTGAACAGTGGCCGATCAAAGGCGTTATCCTGGTGCCCAATTGCAATAACCCGCTCGGTTTTATCATGCCGGACGCCCGTAAGCGGGCGGTGCTGGCGCTCGCTCAACGCCACGACATTGTGATTTTCGAGGATGATGTTTACGGTGAACTGGCGACAGAGTATCCCCGCCCCAGAACCATTCACTCCCGGGATATCGACGGTCGGGTTATCCTTTGCAGTTCATTCACCAAATCGGTCGCCCCTGGCCTGCGCGTCGGCTGGGTCGCTCCGGGTCGTTATCACGACAAATTACTGCATATGAAGTATGCGGTTATTGGTACCAACGTTCCCGCCACACAACTGGCGGCTGCGACGTTTGTCCAGGAAGGACACTACCATCGCCACGTCCGGCGTATGCGCCAGATTTATCAGCGTAATATGGAGATTTATACCTGCTGGGCGCGGGAATATTTTCCCTGCGGCATCTGCGTTACGCGACCAAAAGGCGGTTTTATGCTGTGGGTCGAATTGCCGGAACAAGTGGATATGGTTTGCGTTGCCAAACAGCTTTGCCGCCTGAAAATTCAGGTCGCGCCGGGCTCACTGTTTTCCGCATCAGGGAAATACCGCAACTGTGTGCGCATAAACTGTGCGCTCCCGCCCAGCGAGAAGCACCGGGACGTGATGCAGAAGCTGGGCGAGGCGATCAAAGTCGCGATGGAGTAAACATTCGACTTACCGGACGGCCTGAACGCGACACAGCGTATTCAGTGAATCACACTCTGCAGCTCTTCTGCGGAAAGTCCGGTAAGTCTTTGTACCGTGATATAACAAAGCATGACTATGCCGGAGGCACTAATTGTGACCCACACCCGAGATATTCCACAATCGTTCTGGCGCGATGAGCGACTTGCATGGCTGGAGCTGCGCAGCACCTGGCGCAGCCATCAGGCCTATAAGCGCCATCATCATCCGCAGCTCTCCATTGGGGCCATTGTGGAAGGTGAAACCTGCTGTGTCAGCGATGGCAAAGAATACCGTTTGCAGGCAGGCGATCTGATTGTGATCCCACCGCATGTGCCGCACAGCTGTAATCCGGTCGATGGACAGTGTCGCAGCTACCATATGCTCTACCTGGACGCGGACTGGTGTGTTGCCCAGTTGCCCGAACAGACAATCCCTGCACCGTTTTTCGCCCCGAACCCGGTGATCCGCGATCCACAACGCTTTCAGCGCTTTCTCGACCTTGTGGCGTTAATGGAGAAACAACAAACCGCGCCGCTTATCGATGCCGTCCGTCTCCTGCTGCGCGCACTCCCCTTGCAGTCAGGAAATCCGCCGCGCACGCGAGCGACCAGTCAGTCTCTGAAAGCGCGGCTGCACAACAATTTGCTCTCTCCACCGTCGCTAGATGATATCGCGCAAGAGTTCGGCATGCGCAAAGAGACGCTGATTCGCACCTTTAAGCAGGACACCGGTCTGACGCCGGGCAGCTATCTGAACATCGCGCGGATCGATTTTGCCAGGACGCGACTGCGCGCCGGAGACGATATCGCCGACGTCGGTTATCAGAGTGGTTTTGCCGACCAGAGCCATTTCCACCGCACCTTTGTCAGCTATACCGCCGCCACACCGCGTCAGTATGCGCGGGGGCGATCAATATCAGACAATAATTAGCGTTTCACCGGGCGTAGCGTGAACTCAGGTTTACACACTGAGGTCACTATGGAACCGTTGTCTGTACTCTTTCCCCCTGCCTTTCCCGCCCTGGCGCTGGCTCACTTTGTGGCGCTGCTCAGCCCCGGACCGGATTTCTTTTTACTGGTGGGCTACGCCGTTCGCTATCGACTGCGCGGCAGTGCCGGGCTGTGCCTAGGGATCGCCGCCGGTAACGGCATTTATATCCTTCTGGCGATTGCCGGCTGGGGGATCCTCCGTCAGCTTCCCCAGCTCTTCACGTTGATCGCACTGTTGGGCGCACTTTATTTACTGTGGATCGGCAGCCTGCTGCTACGCAGTCGTCCGCAAACGCTGACGGGCGCAGATGCCCAGTCCACGCGTCCGGGATTGGGCAAACAAGTGCTGCTGGGGCTGGGTTCGTCGCTGCTCAACCCGAAAAATGCCTTGTTCTATCTGGCGCTGATGACCGCCCTGCTTGGCCCGTCAGTGACGCTGGTGCAGCAGGCCGTCAGCGGGATCTGGATGACCAGCGTCGTACTGTGCTGGGATCTGTTGATTGTGATGGGGATTGGCCTGCCGTTTATCCAGCGACGGCTAAGCCACGGGATCGTGTGGATCGAACGTCTCGCCGGGGTCGTGTTGATCGCCTTTGGCTGCGGGATCGTCTGGCGCTTTCTCTTCCCGTAGCTCATTGAGATACTGAATGAATTCAGCCCATTCTATTGACTAACATCAAATTATAATGACACTTAAGGTGTATATTTTCCGTTCAACTTACTTTTCTCGAGGTGTGATGTGCTGATAACCATCTGTAATCGCTACACATTCTGACAAGCGTCAGAATGTGTTCCCCTGTCTGTGATTCTCATGGGCAGTGCTTTTGATTACATGAAATTCAGTACATCCGCAGTCTGCTGTTCTCTCTTTTCTGCCTGATGTCCCTGTGACAGTATTGAATTTCGTTGTTCCCGTTAAGGGGTTCTCCACATGGAGTTCGTTTTGTATGCAATGGATTATTGAGTTTTTCAAGCGGCACGCCACGACGCTGTTCTTTCCGATGGCGCTGATTCTGTACGATTTTGCCGCCTATCTGTCGACGGACCTGATTCAACCGGGCATCATCAACGTCGTGCGGGAGTTTGATGCCGATGTCAGTCTGGCGCCGGCGGCGGTCAGTCTCTATCTCGCCGGAGGGATGGCGCTGCAATGGCTGCTGGGGCCGCTTTCCGACCGGATCGGTCGTCGTCCGGTATTGGTCACGGGGGCGCTCATTTTTTCCCTCGCCTGTACCGCCACGCTGTTCACCACTTCAATGACACAGTTTCTGGTCGCGCGCGTGGTGCAGGGCACCAGCATCTGCTTTATCGCGACGGTCGGCTACGTCACGGTGCAGGAGGCGTTCGGACAAACGAAAGCCATCAAGCTGATGGCAATCATCACCTCTATCGTGCTGGTAGCGCCGATCATTGGCCCGCTTTCCGGTGCGGCGCTGATGCACTTCGTCCACTGGAAGGTGCTGTTCGCCATTATTGCGGTAATGGGTTTTATCGCCTTTATGGGCCTGTTGCTGGCGATGCCGGAGACGGTCCAGCGCGGCGCGGTGCCGTTTAGTGCGATCAGCGTCGTACGCGATTTTCGCGATGTCTTTCGCAACCGCGTGTTCCTCTTTGGCGTCGCCACGATCTCGCTAAGTTACATCCCAATGATGAGTTGGGTCGCCGTTTCCCCGGTGATCCTGATCGACGCGGGTGGCATGACGTCCTCCCAGTTCGCCTGGGTACAGGTTCCGGTGTTCGGTGCGGTCATCGTCGCCAACATGGTCGTTGCTCGTTTTGTGAAAGATCCGACCAACCCGCGCTTTATCTGGCGTGCGGTGCCCATTCAGCTCAGCGGCCTGTTTGTACTGATCGCCGGGAACCTGCTCTGGCCTCACGTGTGGCTGTGGTCGGTGTTGGGCACCAGTCTGTATGCGTTTGGCATTGGGCTAATCTTCCCGACGCTGTTCCGCTTCACGCTGTTTACCAACAACCTGCCGAAAGGAACCGTGTCGGCCTCGCTGAACATGGTCATTCTGGCGGTGATGGCCGTTTCCGTCGAAATCGGTCGCGGACTGTGGTTTAACGGCGGCCGGATCCCGTTTCACCTGCTGGCAGTCATTGCGGGAGTGGCGGTGGTATTCACGTTGAAAGGGTTGTTAACGCGGGTACGCCAGTATCACGCAACGGAACTGGCAACAGAGAAGTAAAATCAGGCCCCGCCATGCGGGGCCGTTTTTTTAAGCAATGCGGGCAAATCCGGCTTCAAGGTCGGCAATCAAATCGCCGACATCTTCCAGGCCGATATGCACCCTCACCAGCGTCCCGCTGAAATCAACCTCACCGGCCGGGCGAATGCTGTTCAACTCTTCCGGTTGGTTCGCCAGAATCAACGACTCAAATCCGCCCCATGAGTAAGCCATGTGGAACAGCGAGAAGTTATCGAGGAAGTTCGCTAACTGTTCATCCGTCAGTCGCTTTTTCAGCACGAACGAGAACAAACCAGAACTGCCGCTGAAATCACGCGTGAAGTATTCGTGGCCCGGACATTCCGGCAGTGCCGGATGATTCACCCGCGCCACTTCTGCGCGTGCCGACAGCCAACGGGCAATCTGAATGCTACTCTCCTGATGCTGCTTCAGACGCACCGACAGCGTACGCAGGCCGCGACTGCCGTTATACGCGGTATCGGCATCCAGCGTTTGCCCCATCAGATACGAGTTTTCACGCAATTGGTCCCAGCAACGGGCGTTGGATACCGCCGTTCCCAGCATGCCGTCAGAGTGACCAATCGTGTATTTGGTGCCTGCCTGAATCGAGATATCCACGCCGTAGTCCAGCGCCTTAAACAACACGCCAGCCGCCCAGGTGTTGTCGATCATAATGACGATCTCCGGGTTCACCGCACGAATAGCCTTCACCATTCCCGGTACATCCTGCACTTCCATGGTGATCGAACTCGGTGATTCAAGGAACACCACTTTGGTTTCTGGGCGGATCAGATCGACAATTCCGGCGCCGATCATCGGATCGTAGTACGTCGTTTCGACGTTGAATTTGCTCAGGATCTTATTGCAGAAATCCTGTGTTGGTTCATATGCCGCCCCGGTCATCAGCAGATGATCGCCACGTTGTACAAACGCAAGGATCGCGTTTGTCACCGCCGCCGCACCGCACGGATAGAGCGCACAGCCGACGCCGCCTTCCAGTTCGCTCATCGCTTTCTGAAACGCGAAGTGGGTATAAGTGCCGCGACGACCATAAAACAACTCACCGTTTGCGCGATTGGCGGTGGCGAATTTTTTGTCCTTCACGGTATCAAACACCAGCGAAGAGGCGCGCTGGATAACCGGGTTTACCGCGCCCTGGGTATAGCGTTTATCGCGTCCGGCGATGACCAACTGGGTTTCGAGTTTCACTGAATCTTTCATAACCTTCTTATCCTTAATCCGTGCGTTAAACCTCGGCGGCCGTCGCCGTCGCATTCATCTCTGCATTCACCGACTTTTTCCCGGAGAAGCGTTCTACAATTTGTGCCGCATTCAAATCATGAATCACGTTAATTAGCGTCGCCGGGGCATCGGTAATGGTACCCAGCACCACCAACATCGGAATGGTTTCCATCGGCAGTCCCAGCGTGGTGACGATAAAGATCTCCCCAAGGAACGCCCCGCCCGGTACGCCGCCGACGATAATCGCGGAAAGCACGGCGATCAGCATGGTCAGGAAGAAGGTTTCCGTGGTGAATGGGATCCCCAGCACCGAGTAAATAAAGACGATCTTCAGCGCCGCAATCATCGCCACGCCGCCTTTGTTCAGGTTGACCAGCAGTGGGATCGAGACATCCACAATTTCCGGGTTAATCCCCATCGCTTTGCCCGCGCGCAGCGTCACCGGCAGCGTGCCCAGCGAAGAACAGGTACCCAGCGCCGTGACAGAAGGCTCAATGGCGTGACGCCAGAAGGCCTTCACCGCCGGTACTCCGCCGCCAATGTAAGAGTAGAGAATAGAGCCGAAAATGTAGTAAGCCAGCGTGGCAACCATGAACAGACCAATTGCCCGGGCAAAGGTGAGCAGCAGTCCGGAATCCTGGCTGGCCATCGTCGCCGCAAAGTAGCAACCGAGCCCCAGCGGCGCGACCTTCATGATGATCGACACGATCTTCATAATGACGGTGTTGGCATCGTCCAGCAGCGAGGCAATACGTTTACCCGCCTGTTCTGACTGACCAATCGCGATCCCGGCAATGATCGCCATCACGATCAGCGCGAGAATATTCGACTTAGAAAACAGACCAATAAAGTCGTTGGTGGTGATCATGCTGACAAAATCCATCTTGCCGCTGCCCGCCTGCACGGACTGCGAGAGATCGATAGTGACCCCCTGCGCCGGGTTGTACCACAGGGCTAACGCCACGATGCCGGCCGCCGGAATAAACGCCATCGCGATGGAAACGATAAAGATAATCGCCATAATTCGCCCTAAGCGTTTCAGGTCGGTCATACTGGCGATAGAGGACATTACGCTGATTCCCACCAGCGGAACGATAATCATAAATAACAGGTTCAGGAAAATCTGACCTATCGGCTGGAGTTTACTGGCAAACGCGGGGGCTAAAATCCCTAATAAACCACCTGCCACCAGAGCAAGTAATAAAATAATTGACGATTTGTAGGGTTCGAGTCGTGTCCACATAATCGGTACCTTTTATAAGAATGGAATTAAATGAGAGTAAATTCACAATTTGGCGACGTTCTGTTTTTGCCTCCTTACTATTTGTGACGCACCTCACTTAAGTTGTTATTTTTTCATTTTGTGCGTATGTCGTTTCCTGTGATTCAATAGTTACATGTTTCAAAACCCAATGTAACGGCCTATTCGTACCGTTTTTGCAAATCACTTGTGAGCAAAAGGAAACAATGAGCACACCCATTTCTCTCAAGCACTTAGAGTTTTTTGTCCGGATTGTGGACTGCGGAGGTTTATCTGAAGCCGCGGTGCAACTTAACGTGTCACCGTCCGCGGTCAGTAAAAGTCTGGCGGCAATGGAAGATACGCTGGGGACAACATTAATTAAGCGCACGACCCGCAGTATTACGCTGACCGACGCCGGGCAATATTTGTTTAACCGGGCCAATAAATTACTGAAAGAATTTGATGAAACGCTTAATACTACCTCTGGTTATTATCATAATCCGCAAGGTGAATTACGCATTACCTGTTCGATTGCCTTCGGCTATTCCCGACTGGTCAATCTGGTGGACAAATATCGCACCCAATACCCGGATGTGAACCTGTATATCGATCTCAACGATAACTTCGTCAATCTGAACGACACGGATTTCGATATCGCCCTGCGCATCTCCACCGCCCCGCCGCAAAACTATGCCACGCGTAAACTGGTGCCGATCCGCTGGGCGTACTGCGCCTCCCCCGGTTACCTCGCGAAGAAAGGGATGCCGCTGCGTCGTACCGATCTGGTCGATCACGATTGTCTGGTTTATCCTGGCCTGACCCCGGTTCTGAAGGTTGCCGACGAGCAGGATCGCCTGCATCAGCTAAAACTGCATATGCCGATCCAGGCCAACAGCAGCCTGGTCCTGCTGAAGTCGGTGCTGGAAGATCAGGGCGTGGCCTATCTGCCGACCTATCTGATTGGCGATCATATCCAGAAAGAGGAGATCACCCCGCTGATGCTCGACGGCACGATCGCCTGCGAAACGCACACCCTTTACGCGCTCTATTTCCCCAGCAAATACAGCAATCCGAAGGTGCGTTCGTTTATTGATTTTTTGGTCGCGGAATTAGGGACACTGCCAGCGTGGGACAACTGGATCCCCGGCTGATCCCCGGTTGTTTTTGCACGATCCCTCCGTCTGGCTCTATCCTTAAGCGTATGAATAAAATTGCTGAACTCAAACGCGCCAAACTGCTGGCGCTTTCGTTACTGCTGATCGCGGCCACCACGTTCGTCATCACCCTCTTCCTGCCGCCTGGTTTTTGGGTCAGCGGGATCAAAGCCATTGCCGAGGCGGCGATGGTCGGTGCCCTGGCGGACTGGTTCGCGGTGGTGGCGCTGTTTCGCCGCGTCCCTCTCCCGTTCATTTCGCGGCACACGGCGATTATTCCCCGCAATAAGGACCGCATCGGCGAGAATCTGGGGCAGTTTGTGCAGGAGAAATTCCTCGACACCCAGTCCCTGGTTGCGCTGATCCGCCGCCATCAACCCGCGCTGCTGATTGGCAACTGGTTCAGCCAGCCGGAAAACGCCCAGCGGGTCGGACAGCATCTGTTGCAGATCATGAGCGGCTTTCTGGAACTGACCGACGATGCCCGTATCCAGCGCCTGCTAAAACGGGCGGTGCATAAGGCGATTGATAAGGTCGATCTCTCCGGCACCAGCGCCCTGATGCTGGAAAGCATGACCAAAAACGATCGCCATCAGGTTCTGCTCGATACGCTGATCGCCCAGTTGATATCCCTCCTCCAGCGCGACAGTTCGAGGACCTTTATCGCCCGGCAAATCGTCCACTGGCTGGAGACCGAGCATCCGCTGAAGGCTAAAATTCTGCCTACCGAATGGCTGGGCGAGCACAGCGCGGAGCTGGTATCGGAAGCGGTGAACTCGCTGCTCGACGACATCAGCCACGATCGCGCGCATCAAATCCGCCACGCCTTCGATCGCGCCACGTTCAGGCTTATCGACAAACTGAAAAACGAT
The DNA here is from genome assembly GCF_013890155.1 of Citrobacter sp. RHB20-C16. NCBI lineage: Bacteria > Pseudomonadati > Pseudomonadota > Gammaproteobacteria > Enterobacterales > Enterobacteriaceae > Citrobacter > Citrobacter sp. RHB20-C16. The sequence goes on from NZ_CP057630.1 coordinate 4,090,713, forward strand.
CCGGAGATGGCGAACCGGGCAGAAAGCATCAAAGATTACCTGAAAGAAGATGAAGCCTTTAACCGCTACCTCGGCGAGCTGTGGGCGGATTTACGTCAGTGGCTGAAGCAGGATATCAACGCCGACGATTCCAGGGTGAAGCAGCGAATCGCCCATGCCGGACAGTGGTTTGGCGAAACGCTGATCGCCGACGATGCGCTGCGCGCTTCGCTCAACGGCCATCTGGAGCAGGCCGCCCATCGGGTGGCGCCGGAGTTTGCCGCCTTCCTGACCCGCCACATCAGCGATACGGTGAAAAGCTGGGATGCCCGCGATATGTCGCGGCAGATTGAACTTAACATCGGGAAAGATTTACAGTTTATCCGCGTCAACGGCACGCTGGTGGGCGGGACGATCGGGCTGGTCTTATACCTGTTATCGCAACTTCCCTCACTGCTGCCCGCACTGTCCACTTTTTAAGGAGAAAAAATGGCTGACATTACCCTTTCCCTGGCGCAGCGCGACGGTCTGCGCGATGCGCTCAGAGACTACTGCCGCGATCATTTCGAACTGGAGCTGGAACAGTTCGACGCTGAGTTTTTTATTGATTTCATTAGCGAAAAACTAGGGCCTGTGTACTACAACGCGGGCATTGAGGAGGCGATTCGCACGCATCTGGCCTGGAGCGAGCGCATCCAGGAAGAGATGGATCTGAAGAAGATTTTATAATGCCTTACCTGGCGGGAGATCAATAAACCCATAACATTGACATGGTTATAATGCGAGCACTTTTAACATCTCCCGTGTCACGGGGAAGGAAAATCCATGTCGCTTATCACCGATCTGCCCGCCATTTTCGACCAGTTCTCTGAAGCCCGCCAGAAAGGCTTTCTCACCGTGATGGATCTCAAAGAGCAGGGTATCCCGCTGGTGGGAACCTATTGCACCTTCATGCCGCAGGAGATCCCGATGGCGGCGGGTGCGGTGGTGGTCTCGCTGTGCTCAACGTCGGATGAAACCATCGAAGAAGCCGAAAAAGATCTACCGCGCAACCTCTGCCCGCTGATCAAAAGCAGCTACGGTTTCGGCAAAACCGACAAATGCCCCTATTTTTACTTTTCCGACCTGGTAGTGGGTGAAACCACCTGCGATGGCAAAAAGAAAATGTACGAATACATGGCGGAGTTCAAAGCCGTTCACGTCATGCAGTTGCCAAACAGCAGCCAGGATGCCGCCTCACGCGCGCTGTGGAAAGCAGAAATTCTGCGTCTGCAACAGGCTGTGGAAGCACGCTTTGGGACGCCGGTTACCGAAGCGGCACTGCGTGACGCCATTGTCCTCAAAAACCGTGAGCGTCGTGCGCTGGCGAATTTCTATCGTCTCGGGCAGCTTAATCCCCCTGCATTGAGCGGCAGCGATATCCTGAAAGTGGTGTACGGCGCGACCTTCCGCTTTGATAAAGAAGCCCTTATCGACGAACTGAACAGCATGGCTGAACGCGTACGCCAGGCATGGCAGGATGGTAAACGACTGGACGCCCGTCCGCGTATTCTGATCACCGGCTGTCCGATCGGCGGCGCGGCAGAAAAAGTGGTGCGCGCCATTGAGGAAAACGGCGGTTGGGTGGTGGGATACGAAAACTGTACCGGCGCGAAGGCGACCGAGCAGTGCGTCGCGGAAACTGGTGACGTATACGAGGCGCTCACCGACAAATATCTCGCCATCGGCTGTTCGTGCATCTCTCCAAACGATCAGCGCCTGACGCTGCTCAGCCAGATGGTGGAAGAGTACCATGCAGACGGCGTGGTGGACGTGATTTTGCAGGCCTGTCATACCTATGCCGTTGAATCACTGGCAATTAAGCGCCATGTTCGCCAGCAACACAACATTCCTTATATCGCCATTGAAACCGACTACTCTACCTCGGATGTCGGCCAGCTCAGCACCCGCGTCGCGGCCTTTATTGAAATGCTGTGAGGAGCAGGCGTGACGTATTCGATAGGAATTGATTCCGGCTCGACGGCGACCAAAGGCATTTTACTCACCGGCGGTGTGATTGAGCGCCGTTTCCTGTGCCCGACGCCATTCCGCCCTGCCGATGCCATCCGCGAGGCCTGGGAGGTTCTCGCGGAAGGTCTGGAAACGCGCCCCTACCTGACCTTAACCGGCTATGGCCGCCAGCTGGTTGATTTTGCCGACAAGCAGGTGACGGAAATCTCCTGTCACGGACTGGGTGCGCGGCTGCTCGCTCCTGCCACCCGCACGGTCATTGACATCGGTGGACAGGATAGCAAGGTGATCCAACTGGATGACGATGGTAACCTCACCGACTTTCTGATGAATGACAAATGCGCGGCGGGCACCGGGCGCTTTCTGGAGGTCATTTCACGCACCCTGGGCGCCAGCGTGGAGCAACTCGATACCATTACCGCTGGCGTTGCGCCGCACGCCATCAGCAGTATGTGCACCGTTTTTGCCGAATCCGAAGTGATTAGCCTGCGCTCTGCGGGTATCGCCCCGGAAGCGATCCTCGCGGGGGTGATCAATGCCATGGCGCGACGCAGCGCCAATTTCATTGGTCGACTCTCTTCAGAAGGGCCACTGCTGTTTACCGGCGGCGTCAGCCACTGCGCAGCGTTTGCCCGGATGCTGGAAGGCCATGTCGGTATCCCGGTAAACACCCACCCGGACGCGCAGTTTGCCGGCGCCATCGGCGCGGCGCTGATCGGCCAGCGGCAGAGAACGCGTGGATGACGGAATACCTGTTTTTATTTCATTCGACGGTTGGCGTGATCCAGACCCGCAAAGCGTTGCAGGCCGCAGGCGTGACCTTTCGGGTCGCCGACATACCCCGCCAGTTGCGCGGGGGCTGCGGACTGTGCGTCTACCTGCATTGCCAGCCCGGTGAACAAGATCGATGGGTGATCCCCGGTCACACCGAATCAATCTACCGCCTTGAGCAGGGCGACTGGCAATGTGTGGCAACCTTCGACGCGCCAGCACGTTACCCCGCGAAACCACGATAAATGTCACTATGCAATTATCACCCGTTTAAGGATTCATTAAGATTAATCTTTATACTTTCTCCCTTAATGTCTTTGATTTTATTTAAGGAAGAATAATGAGATTGTCCGCCCGATATCTGAATTCACCTCTGCGAATCATGCTTCTTCTTACTTTACTCATTGCGGGGGCGAGTTATGTCATATCGGGTAACGCCATGCCCGACAATGACAATAACTCCCTTGCCGATTATCGCGCGACGATAGACGCTAAACAGATCGCGGGCGTGAAAAAAAATGTCTCCTCACTCACCTGGTCCGATAAAACGAATACGTTATTCAGCACAATCAATAAACCCGCCGCGATTATTGAATTAACCCGCCAGGGTCAACTGCTGCGTACCATCCCACTCGATTTTATTCGCGATCTGGAGACGATCGAGTTCATTGGTAACGACACATTTGTCATCAGCGATGAAAGTGACTATTCCATCTACGTGATTACCCTCAACGCGCAGTCACAGGTCAACATCATCAAAAAGTTAACGCTTAATCTGTATGAAACCCCGACCAACGACGGTTTTGAGGGCCTCGCCTGGTCACGTGAAAAAGAGACATTCTGGTTTTTTAAAGAAAAGAGACCGATTGGGATCTATAAAGTGACGGGGCTGCTCAATAATGACAATCTGACCATCAGTAAAGACCATGCGCTGCAACAACAGCTAGGTGTGCAGGATATTTCAGGCGCGGAGTTTAATCCGCAGCGGAACAGCCTGCTGATCCTATCTCACGAATCACGAGTGCTCAAAGAGGTCAGAACCGACGGCAACGTTCTCGGCGTCATGCCGCTAACCGAAGGTCACCACGGGTTGGCGCACACCATACAGCAGGCTGAAGGGATCGCGATGAATAACCAGGGGACGCTGTTTATCGTGGCAGAGCCCAACCTGTTTTACCGCTTCACGTCTAAGAGCGCACAATAATACCGCCATCGCCTTACCCATTTGTTATAAATTTGTTACTCTCGCATTTCGCTCACGACAAATAACAATGGGTACGGCATGAGCCAGCAACCGCATATCGCAGACCGGTATTCACTGCGCACCGCCCTTTTCGGGATGATGGTCCTCGCGCTGGGCATGGGAATTGGCCGTTTTCTCTATACCCCAATGCTGCCCGTACTGCTGGCTGAGGGGCGCTTCACGTTTTCCGAACTGTCGTGGATAGCCAGCGTCAACTATGCGGGATACCTGGTCGGCAGCCTGTTGTTCTCGTTCGGACTTTTTCATCTGCCGGGACGTTTACGCCCTATGCTGTTGAGTTCAGCGGTGGCGACCGGCGTACTGATCCTCGCGATGGCGCTATTCTCCAATCCCATGGTGGTGATGCTGGTGCGCTTTTTGGCGGGAGTCGCCAGCGCCGGGATGCTGATCTTTGGCTCCACGCTGGTGCTACAACATACCCGCAATCCTTTTGTCATTGCCTCGCTGTTTTCTGGCGTCGGCGTCGGGATTGCGCTGGGTAACGAGTACGTGATTGCTGGTCTGCACTTTGCGCTCTCCTCCCACGCGCTGTGGATCGGGGCGGTGGTCTTCTCGGCCGTCCTGGCGATGTTGCTGGTGCTGCTGCTTCCGTCCCACGCCCACACGCTGCCTGCCGCCACCCAGGCAAAAAGTGACCCACAGCCGATGCGCTGGTGGCTATTGGCGCTGCTCTACGGACTGGCAGGATTCGGTTACATCATCGTTGCCACCTATTTACCGCTTATGGCGAAAGGGGCGGGTTCTCCACTGCTGACGGTTCATCTGTGGACGTTGGTCGGTGTCTCAATTGTGCCGGGCTGCTTCGCCTGGCTGTGGGCCGCGAAACGCTGGGGAGTGCTGCAATGCCTGACGGCAAACCTGGTGATTCAGGGGGCCTGTGTGATCCTGACGCTGGCCAGCGGCTCTCCGCTGTTGCTGGTGCTGAGCAGCGTGGGGTTCGGCGCAACGTTTATGGGCACCACCTCGCTGGTCATGACCCTCGCGCGACAGCTTATTGTGCCGGGAAACCTCAACCTGCTCGGGTTTGTGACGCTGACCTACGGTATCGGCCAGATTCTGGGTCCGCTGTTAACCACGCTGTTAGGCAGTGGCACGCAGGCGATTACCGATGCCACGCTGTGCGGCGCGCTGGCGTTATTTATCGCCGCGACGATCAGCGCCCTGCAATTCTATAAACAAAAGCGTTTGTTGGCGTGCCGCATCAAAGACATGCGCTGACCATAATGCGGGGGACCTGGTGGATCCACTCCAGTAATTCGTAAAGCAGCGAAGCCGTGACGATTTTACTGGTTGTCGCGGTTGACCAGGGAAAGAGCGTTACGCTGAGTTCCCACGTCATGAGCGAGACGGTTGTCACGACCAGGGTCAGTCCTAATGCGGTGACGGTAATACACGCCATGGCGCGCCAGAGAGGTAAAAACATCATCCTGTAAAATCCGCCCGCACTTATTCACGGCCGCCTTCATTGGCGGTGCGATGCAGCATGAGCGCTTCGGCAATAATGTCCTGTTTGCTTTTACGCGTTTCTAACGCCAACGCCCGAACGTAGTCCCATAGCGTAGTCTCAACACGGGCGCTTAACAGCACCATATCTTTAGAACGGGTTCCCCTGGCTTTACGGGTATCGGGATAATCGCGGGAAGGCATCGTCGGCTCCTGAAGGCTATGTCGTCTTAACTGGGGAGGAATATGCAGTTGGTCGAATAACAAGTCAACGTACAAAATTTCAGCAGCCGGGTGATAGAAATGTTAAGAAAACGCCTTAAAATGGAACGCCGTTTCAAGTGAAAGATAGCCCGTAGCAGGCTAATGATGTCAGGGTTTATTTACATGTTCTGATTAATTCAGTGCATTTCAGCCCCTGCGCTTCCGGCAAAACATTCACCACGATTATTGAAAATTCCTATGCGCCAATAAGTTACTTCCAGGATAAATGTTTACTTTGAAGGCAATAACTGGCTTTTTTAGAGAGAGTTACGACGATCTCTTTCAATAATTTTCGCTAACGTCACTTCTTTTCTTTGTTATCAGACGTCTTACCACCGCCACCATAAACGCAATAAAGGTAAACAAGTCGTAAATAAGGACATTTTTTAACGACGCAAATTAAGTGCGTATCAATTGACATGGATCAATTTTAAAAGCTGAATTTTGCCAGCTTTTGGTAAGAATCTGATGAAGCGCACAAATACCGACTGCTTTTGTACACTAAATTTTACGCCACCAGACATGCCTGTCATCCGCGGGTGATATTGACTTTACTTTTCATCGCCACACTTCCAGCACGACGGAACCAAAGTTATTCCAGTACATCCCCGACATATCATTTGCAAACACCACTAACTCACCGCTGCGGGGCGCAATCCAGCCATTATTGAGCCGGGTGCCGTCGCCAATCACAAACATGGTATCGGTTGATTTATCAATAGTACCAATCAGGGTAAACCAGGTCGCAGATTCGTGGCGGCAACGCAGCCAGAGTCGGGCAAAATTCAAATAGCCGACGGTGTAACCGTTCGCGTCACAATAATGCCCCATATCGCACCACTTTCCGGTGACATGAAAGAAATACCTGACGCCCTGCTCAACAAACAGCTCCGTTTCAACCCATTTATCGCGTGAGCGAATTTGAGTTCGCTTCACCCGTCGTGAAGCCAGTGGCGGAACGCACATTCGATCAACCATACATCATCACCTTTGCGCAAACACAGTTATGCAGGCCGCCAAAGGCCGCCCGGATAAAACGATGACGAACAGGAGGGGTAACACTAATTTTTATGAACTCTGCGGCCGCGCTCCATAACAGGAAAGTTGTAATCAGCGCGTGCCGTTTCATACCTTTCATTGACCTGACGCGATAGCGCCTACAGATGCGCCGTTCAACGTGCGGGTAAGCAGCCCACGCGCTTACCCGCACAGTATCTTACGGGTTACCGGTAGTTGACCTTCATATTTTTCGACAACGGTTCAATGACCGTGGAGACCAGAATAAAGCACAGAACACAGAACCCGGTCATCGCCATGAATACCGCATCCCAGTTGTAAGCATCCAGAATAATACCCACGATCAGCGGCATACACATGCCACCCAGTTGCCCGCCCATGTTGATCACGCTGTAAGCGATCGGATAAATGTCTTTATTCGCCCGCCCCATCGCGTAGACCGAGTAAGCCGAATAGCCCAGCGACAGCATCAGCCCCAGCAGGAACAGCATCAGCGACAGAACGATTTTGCTTTCTGGCGCATAAACCAGCGAGTACATGGTAAAGATCGTCGCCCCGGCGCTGAGCAACATCAGCGGTTTACGACGCTTATTCAGCACCCGGTCAGAGAGCACGCCGCCAATAAAGTTGCCCATGACCGTCCCGAGAAACGGTGCGGCTGCCAGTGCGGCAGAACTCGTCAGATCGAATCCGCGTTCGGTGATCAGATACTTGGGCAGCCATGACATCAGCACGCTGACAATCCCCACCATCGAGAAGTATCCCAGCGCGACGCCATAAATATCCCAGCAGCGGAAGACCTGTTTTGAACAGGAGAGTTCTTCAACCTGCTTTGTGCGAATTAGCTTGTCGAGCCAGCAGTAATTGAACTCAGGAACGGCCGGTGCGGCGGCTTCCTGAGTCGTCGCCGGAAGCTGTTCTTCGCGGATGTAAGCGACCTCTTGCTCATTCACGAAGCGGCTCTCTTCCGGCTTATTGCGAACCATCAGATACCAGAAGATCGCCAACAGCAAGCCCGGAATGGCAAAGAAGACAAAGATATAGCGCCATCCCCAGACGGTGATGATCCAGGCGCACAGCGGCGGGACGATCAGTGGACCAAACTTGGATCCTGCCAGAAACAGCCCGGTTGCCGTCCCTTTTTCCTTCGGGGGAAACCACTGGTTGATAGTCACCGTCGAGCCAATAACCACCGGTGACTCACAGACGCCCACCATAAAACGCAGGATCTTCAGCAGGAAAATGTTATTCACCATTCCCATCAACCCCGTAAATACGGAGGTTAATAACATCCCCATCGCAAATGCATTACGCATGCCGAACTTCTTAATCAAGTACCCGGCAGGAATTTGAAAAAACGCATAGCCGGCAAAGAACAGGCTGATTAACAGTCCTGCCATGGTATTTGAGATTTGAAATTCTTCCTGAATAAACGGAATAGCAAAGCCGATATTTGCGCGATCGGCGTTAGCTACGGTGTAGGTTACAAAAATAAAACTCATGACCCACCATCTGTAATGGGTCATCTTCGGCTTCCCGATATTATTATTCATCATGTCTGTTTCCGTATCAGAGGTCAGATTTTTTCGCTGCAAAAATCAAATTCACTGTAGGTTCTGGCTCGCGAAAGACTGCTCAACAACGTCGGTTCAATCGTGCTGCGGATCAGGTTTGCGATATCCAGCAGGTCAGGCAGTGAGATACCGGTATCGAACCCCATTCGGTTAAACATATTCACCGCATCCTCGGTGGCGGCATTACCGGCGGCCCCAGGCGCAAACGGGCACCCGCCCAGTCCACCGACAGCGGTCTCAAAGCGCGTTATGCCCGACTGAACGCCAGCAAACATACAGGCCAGCGCCATACCGTGGGTGTTATGCAGATGCAAACCAATGTCCATTTTGGGGAATTTCTGCTGGATCCCGCGCAGTACAGATAATGTCTGAGTCGGATTGGCGACGCCGATGGTGTCGCACAGGGTTACCGCCGAAATCCCGAGATCATCGGCAAACTTGATCATATCCATCAGCGTTTCACGACTGGTCTCGCCAATAAACGGGCAGCCAAATACCGTCGCCAGCGACAGCGTAATAGTCATATCCGGGAACGTGTGGCGAATTTTATAAAGATCCTCCAGCGACTCGGCATGCGTCCGGTTAATGTTGGCCTTGTTATGCGCCGGACTGACCGAAACCACATAGTTAATATTTTTAATGCCGGCCTCACTGGCGAGACTGGCCCCCTTCACGTTCGGTACTAACACTGACGGAATAATATGCGGATGCGTGTTCAGAACATGCTGAATAACCTCATGGGCATCACTCATTTGTGGAATCGCCTTAGGGCTAACCATTGAGGTGATTTCCATCGCGCCGATCCCCGACTCGACCAGACGATCGATAATTTTTATTTTTAAATCAGTAGGAATAAACGCTTTGATGTTCTGAAAACCATCTCTTGGCCCGACTTCAGTAATCTGGATAAATGTCGACATGGCAGAACCCCTTACAGAATGCCGGAACGAATAAGCTGCTCAATTTTTTCATCTGAATAGCCCAGACGTTCTTTAAGCACTTCGTAATTATGTTGACCAAGCGTGGGCGCAGGCATTCTGATGGTCGCCTTGTTGTTCGTGAATTTAACCTGATTGCCGGTCATGGTAATTTTCCCGGCGACGGGGTGTTCAATATCGACAAACATTTCGCGGGCACCAGCAATATGCGGATCCTGAGTCACGCGGTCGATGGTATTGATCGGCGCAGAAGGTATACCGGCATCCAGTAGCATCGACACGATGGTGTCGATATCTAAATCGCGGGTCCAGCATTCGATAATGTCTTTCAGCTCGGCGTGATGAGCGACGCGGTCGAGGTTAGATTTAAATTTCTCATCTTCCAGCGCGCTGATTTGCAGAACGTTTTTCAGCAGGCCATATAATTTGTCGTTGCCACAGGCAATAATGACGTAACCGTCACGCGCCTGGAAAGAGTCATACGGATAAATCGCTTCATAGCGGTTACCAATACGTGTCGGAATACGTCCTGTATTAAGGTAAATAATGTTGATAATTTCCAGCGACGACACCATCGAATCGACCAGCGCAATATCCACTTTTTCGCCGACACCGGTTTTCAGGCGATTGACGTAAGCGGCAAGCACGCCAATAGCGCAACTCATCCCCCCGACCACATCCGCAATAGCAGTCCCGGTGCGCGTAGGCGGCGTATCAGGCCAACCGGTGGTGCTCATCAGTCCGCTCATGGCCTGGCCGATGATGTCGTAACCCGCGCGTTTCGAATACGGGCCGGTATGACCAAAGCCGGAAACGGCGCCGTAAATAATCGCTGGATTCACCTTACGCAAATCCTCATAGCCAAGTCCCAGTTTTTCCATCACACCCGGACGGTAGTTTTCCAGAACCACATCGCTGTCGCGAACTAAATCGAGAAATATCTGCCGACCTTCTTCAGATTTAAGATTCAGCGTCATTCCGCGCTTATTGCGGTTTAAATTCATAAAGTAGGCGCTTTCGCCATTAATTTGCGGCGCGTTGGCCCGTGAATCATCCCCTTTCCCCGGCAATTCGATTTTAATCACATCCGCGCCAAAATCCGCCAGCATCATTCCGCAATAAGGGCCAGCCAGCACCCGGGTTAAATCCAGCACACGAACACCGCTTAATACACCAGACTGTTTGTTCATTCCTTCCCTCACTTTTTAGTAGATAAAGCACAAGGCCGCTTGCCTTATAGATTGTCTAATCCAATATGTGTGCCAGGAATGAATAAATCGGAAGTATTTAATCTAACCAAATGAAACAAATAGATTTATTGCATTTTGCTATTTATCTGAGAGAAAGGAAAATGGCTTTCAATTTTGAAATTCATAACAGTTGTGATATTGGTTTGTGATAGCCACAAATTTTCCATGGTGATTTATGTCACATAAAACGTTACCGAATCTGGCCTTAATAACCCCCTATCCGGCACTGGCAGCCGTGGTGACTGAGCAGTGCGCCGGTATTTTTAACTGCCATGTTTTTCACGGAAGCCTGGAAAAAGCCGCGGGGATTGCGCGAAATCTCGACCCTGATTTTTATGACATCATTATCAGCCGTGGCGGTACGGCGGACTATATCGATCGCGTAACCAAAATTCCGGTAGTACGTATTCTCACGTCCGCGCTGGATTTGCTTAAATCGCTCACACCACTGAAAAAACATCCGCATAAAATCGCCTTTTTCAATTATCAGAACTATTTATCTGACGTAAATCTGGTGGCAACCGCACTGGAAGTGGAGATAGAAGAATTTATCTTTTTATCGCATGCCGATATGGTGGATAAACTCAAAAAATGCCGTGCACGTAATTTCCAGACGGTGGCGGGAGGATTACCGGTTTCAGACACGGCGGAACACTATGAGATGCACGGGATTCTGATCGAAAATGGTCTGGAATCGGTGAACAGCGCGCTGCGCGAAGCGATGGCAATCGTGGAGACGACCCGCCGCAAGCAACAGGATATGGCGCGACTGGAGATCATTCTCTCCTCAATTACGGAAGGGATCATCGTCACCAACGAAAATAACGAGATCCAGATCTTCAATAAATCCGCCGAGAACATATTTGGCCTGATGGCCTCGCAGGTGATTGGCAAACCGGTGGATACGGTCATTAAAAATACGCGGATTAACCAGGTATTGCTGACAAAATCCCCCGAGATCCGGGAGATTATGGATCTGGACAATACCTCCATCATTACCAGCCGGGTGCCAATATTTCGTGGTACGCAGTGTATTGGGGTGGTGTGTTCGTTTACCGATACGCCGCAAATCCAAAAAGTGGAGCGGATTATTCGCGGCAAGCTGATGAAAAAAGGCTTCACCGCCCGTTACCGTTTTGAGCATATCCTCACGCAAAATAAACACATGGAGTCGGTCATTCATCTGGCAAAAATTTATGCCAATACCCACTCCCCGGTGATGATTTATGGGGAATCCGGCACCGGTAAAGAGCTATTCGCGCAGAGTATTCATAACCAGAGTAAACGCCACCGGGGTCCATTTGTCGCCATTAACTGCGCCGCCATTCCGGAAACCCTGCTGGAAAGCGAACTGTTTGGCTATGAAGGGGGCTCTTTTACCGGCGCGCGGCGCGAAGGAAAAGAAGGTCTGATAGAACTGGCGCACCAGGGAACCTTATTTCTCGATGAAATTGGTGAACTGCCACTGCCTATTCAGAGCCGCCTGTTACGCGTCTTACAGGAATACGAAATTATGCGGGTGGGGGGAAAGGATATTATCCCTGTCGATGTGCGTATTATCGGTGCCACTAACCGATCGCTGGAAAAAATGGCGGAGGAAGGCTCGTTTCGCGGCGATCTCTACTATCGGTTGAACGTCTTACCGCTAATGGTGCCTCCGCTACGGGAAAGAGACGGCGACGTCCGTTTTCTGGCTGAGCACTTCCTCGAAAAATCGGGCTGCGGGCATAAACTGGCGCAGTTCATCGCCCTGTTTTCCACTTACAACTGGCCGGGAAACGTGCGTGAACTGAATTTTATTATTGAGCGGCTGGCACTATTATCGGCCGGATTTCCGGACGCTTCGCTGTTTGAGATATTAAATCTGACCGGTTTTAACGCGCTTAAATCCTGCAACGCGTCACAGACAAATGGGAGGATCGTCGCGGATCTGAGTAAAGGACAACTGAAAGTCATCATTAAAGATCTCGAGCGACAGATTATTGCGTTCTACATGGATCTTTTTGAACAGGATCAAGAGAAAGTCGCCGCCCATCTGGGGATCAGCAAAATGAGTTTATGGCGAAAATATAATCAGATGGACCGCTAAGGGAGGGCAACGACGCAATGCCGGTCGCCTGCTGAGTCCAATATTATTTCAACTCATTCGTTGCTTTAATTCTTCTGGGGTCAATGGCGGATTATGTCGGTGTAACATCGCATGGCAATTCGGGCAGACTGGTATCAGATCGTCAATGGGATCCAGATGATAATCCTCTTTAATCGCCGAAAGCGGTACCAGATGGTGAATATGGATAAACCCCTTGCCGATTTCGCCGTATACCTTTGACATGTCGAGGCCGCACACCTTGCATTGATAGCCATGATACTCAAGCGCTTTCTGCCGAGCATTGCGATCGCGTTCATAACAATTCACCACCACCTGCGTAGCCGCTCCTTCCACATAGTCGATTTGCGATGTTAGCTCATCGGGGAAAAGGGTATCGCTGACAGTTGCAGCCCCCTTTTCTCCCTGCACGATGTGAAATCCTTGCTCAATCAACAAACGCACGCATTTCGATTTGATACCTCCCGAGAAATCCTGCGGCGTGAATGTTTTCCCGGTCATCAACGTTGCCGCGATCCCCACGATCGCTTTTGAAGCGATAGCGGCGGCCATCAAACACTACCTCATAACGTCGGGCCTCTTTGAAAAGATGAGGGAACCCGTCATCGTAGGCTCGAATGGCTTTAATAATGTATTTCCGTGGCAATCGATCGGGTAATTCATTCATTTGATATGATCCATGTAATCCGGGGCTTTGCTTGTCTCATTGGCAAGACTCCGTGACCCCACCAGTGTATCCCTCCTTCACCGCTTGATCAGGCCGTATTTTGCGAGCATCATCGCAATTATTTCTCGAGTAATGAAATCAATGGGTTCCATTCAGATGCTGCAACAGGCAATTGCCGACATGACGATCTGGCGCAAAGGCGAGCAGCGCGCGCCGCATAAGCCATTACTGCTGTTATACGTACTGGCGGGTTATCAGCAAGGTCACGGGCGTCTGTTTGATTATGCTTCGGAAGTTCGCGATAACCTACGTAGTCTATTGGAGCGATTTGGCCCCCAACGCGCCCAGTACCGACCGGACATGCCCTTCTGGCGTTTACAGGGAGACGGTTTCTGGCAACTGCAAAACGCGGAGCGCTGTTCCACATTTGGCAGTAGCCGACAACCTCCCGCTGGTGAACTGGTTGAATTTAACGTTGCTGGCGGCTTTGATAAGCAACATTACGACCATCTGATAAAAAGTAAGAAACTGATTAATTCACTCGCCCGACAAATCCTCGAAGCCCATTTTACCGAAAGTATTCAGGAAGAACTCGCCGATGAACTGGGATTTGAACTCCAGTTGCTTCGTAAACAGCGCGATCCCCTGTTCCGCCAGCAGGTACTGCGAGCCTACAACTATGAATGCGCCATTTGCGGCTACAACATGCGGCACGACAATACCTCTGTCGCGCTGGAAGCTGCCCATATCAAATGGAAGCAGTACGGTGGTCCTTGCGAAATTCCGAATGGTCTGGCCCTCTGCGCAATCCATCATAAAGCTTTTGATAAGGGATCCATTGGATTAGATGAGAGTATGCGAGTACAGGTTTCAGAAGCGGTTAACGGTAGCGGGATCGTCGGCAGGCTGTTTTGGGATTTTCAGGGGAAGATCATTTCTCTACCGCAGGTAAAAGCATACTGCCCGCAGGACGAATTCGTGGATTGGCATAGGAGAGAGGTGTTCAGGAGATGATAAAGATCAGGCTTGCTCAGGAAACATTAGAACTTTCAGTAGCCATGACAAAAAATAGGGTATGATACTTTCGTTTAACTTGCGTTAGATTAGGTCAAAACTCTTTTATCATATATCTCACAAGTGGTCTTTCTATAAGGCTAACATCATTGAAAAGCACAAAAATCACCCTTTTCACAGCATAGAGTTAATATTTATGAATGAGAAAAAAATCATTGAAATTGCGAATCTGGAAAATGATTGTAAAATTGGCAAGGACAGGCACTTTATTGCTGCCGACAGAAAAAACAAATGGCGAATCTATCTGGGTTTATTTGCCGTCGTAGGCTCCGCTGTAATATCATCTGGAATAGGCAAGAGCATATTAGAATTACTAAATTCTTATCTTCAAATAGAACATTGGGCCTCCTGGGATACGGCTTTGAGTCATATTCTTCCATTATTAGTTGGTATTTCAACTGCAATTATCGGTTTTCTTGGTTTAGAGAAACAAACGGCACAACATCGATATGTCGGCAATGCCTATATTGAAATATCCAGGAAAGCAAGATCTCTTTTAAATGAAATCAATAAAAACAATTATAATGAGAAAATAAAAGAATACGAACCTTTATTAGAAAAGTATCTGGAGATAAACAAAGAGGGTGAGTCATGTCCGACGAATAATAGCGACTCATTCAAAGCGATGAGTATGAATGCTTACCGACGCAATGCCATCAAAGGAAAACTAGCTGAGATGGAAAAGGATATTATAAAATTTAGCACCAAGAAAAAACGTACGACATTAAAGCTAAGTACTATTGTAAGTGTGAATATAAAGATAAAAATCGCCTACGTATTATGGTCATTAAAAATCATCAGGAAAAGAGATTATTTACGCTATGTGAAATGCTATCTGACATTATCCTGTTAATCTCATCGTACAACGGGCGATTAAGCCCGTTCTCAATCAAACCGGTGCAGGTCGCCCACACAGAACGATTCCTCAACTCAGCGTGCCCTGTAACACCTGCACTTATCTGCCCTGAAACTGCATCATGCCAGCGTGTCCGGCATTGCTTTTCACCCTCGAAAATAGTACGGTCACACAAGAAGAATTCTTCGTGGACGGTGGAAAATTATGCCAATAATTCAGTCTGTTGAACGTGCTTTGCAGATCCTCGACTTGTTTAATGAACAGGCTACGGAACTCAAAATCACCGAGATAAGCAAACTGATGGGATTGAGCAAAAGTACCCTCCACTCTCTTCTTAAAACGCTTCAGTTGCATGGCTATATCGATCAGAACCCGGAAAACGGAAAATACCGTCTGGGAATGAAACTGGTCGAGCGTGGCCACTTTGTCGTTGGCACAATGGATATTCGCCAGAAGGCAAAAAGCTGGTTGATCCGGCTCTCGCAGGAAACGGGACAAACCACCCATTTGGGTATTCTGGACGGCAACGAAGGCGTCTATATTGAGAAAATAGAAGGTAAGCAGGCTGCCATCGCTTATTCACGAATTGGTCGCCGCTTGCCTGTTCACGCCACGGCTATCGGTAAGGTATTGCTCGCCTGGCTGGATGAGGAAGAACTTGCTGCGGTGTTGGAGGGGTATCAGTTCAATGGCTTTACCCCCGCCACCCTTACCGATCGCGCCTCGCTACTTGCCGCGCTGAAAGAAACCCGCCATAACCAGTATGCGATGGATAACGAAGAGAATGAGCCCGGCGTGCGCTGCGTCGCGGTACCGGTCTGGAATCATGAATCACGGGTTATCGCAGCCCTTAGCCTCTCCACTCTCACTTCTCGCGTAAACGACGCCGAGCTGGCCGCCTGGCGTCAGAAACTGATGGATGCCGGGCTGGGGCTGTCGATAACGCTGGGCTATCGTCAACCCTGACCCTGTGTCTCGCTAAACTTTCGGTTGATAAGAGAAGGTGGCGAAATCGGCGTAGCAGCCGTCGCCGCTAATATCCTCACAGTGCAAACCAACAAATGCCCCGGTAAAGAAGCCTCTGCCGCCAATATAGTCATCTGACAGTTTCCACGCCTCAAACGTTAGCGGAATGGTCTGCCAGTGGTCACCATCAAATGAATAGCTATAGCGGTATTCCAGATTGTCCACATCCACTCGCAGCCAGACGTTTTCCGCATTCTCCGGCACCAGAATCGGATTATCGTAAAGATGCCAGTGCGCCACGTTGTGATCGAGTTGAATAATCTTCAGCGTTCGTCCGCGCCCCTCTTCCCAGTCCATAAAGCAGTACGTCCAGTTTTTACTGTTGTAGTAACAGGTTAGCCCCGCGCTTTGTTGGAAGTAGCGCGGAGAAAAGGCCAGCTGCGTTTCAGCACGAAAACAGAAATGCTGCCAACGGCGAGCGACCGTTGACTGGGTAAAGGTGGAGTTCAGCGAATCATTGCCATACAGACGTAAAAATCCAGGTCGGGCGGTCAGCGAGCCAAGCTGGTCATCAAACGGAATACGTAGGGTCTGCAATTCCGGATCGAGCCTTTCACTGTCAAAATCCGTTCGCCACGCTCCCGTTCCAACGCTAGCCTGCTCTGTCATACGTGGCCCCGGCACCGTCAGCGCCGCGTGTTTGCCCCCTTCAACATAGGGCCAATCGTCACGCCACTCGATACGCGCAATCCCTGTCTCACGCCCGAGCGGACAGTATCCCCGCCCGCCTGCCGCTAATCGCGGAATTCCCGGAAGATGTAACGGACGGCTGGTCAAATACGCCAGATACCATTCGCCGGTATGGGTCTCCAGCAGTGAACCGTGACCACTCTTCTGTAGGGGGTTTTCCGGCAGATGCCAACTGGTCATCATCGTCACATCGGGATGCAGTTCGTACGGCCCATCAATATTTTTTGCCCGCAATACCACCACGGCATGTTCGTAACTGGTTCCCCCTTCCGCCACCATCAGATAGTAATAGCCCTCGCGACGATAAATATGCGCCCCTTCGGTATAGCCCAATGGAGTACCCGTAAAGAGCGTTGAACGCTGCGGCGAAAGGGTTTGCGTGTCAGCAAAAAACTCCTGCAACACAATGGTGTTATGAGGATTACTGTGATGACGCGGCCCCCACGGGCGATAGATGTAATACTTTCGTCCATCCGCATCATGAAAGAGTGAAGGGTCAAACCCGCCGTTGCCCATTGGCACAGGAGCGCTCCACGGCCCTTCAATAGATGGCGCGGTAACCAGGAAATTACGGCCATTTTTCCACGGCGAATCAACGATTTTTACGTCGGTATACAGCAACCAGAATTTGCCATCGGCATAGCTCAGGCAAGGCGCCCAGATGCCGCCAGAATCCGGATTGCCTTTCATATCCAACAGCGCCACGCTGTCGAGCGGAGTACTGACCAGAGACCAGTGTTTCAGGTCGCGAGAATGGTAAATTCGCACACCGGGAAACCATTCAAAGGTTGAGGTGGCGATATAGTAATCCTCGCCCACACGACACAGAGACGGGTCCGGGTTGAAGCCGGTCAGGATCGGGTTTTCAATCTGATACATGGTTCTCTCCTCAGTTCACTGCCACAGCGGCATCGGCAGGTTTGCTCTCAGGCTGCGCGGTGCGCTGACGTTGCAGCTGCTGGCTGATCTCTTCCACACGCTTGCTGCTCAGTTTGTAGAACGAAAGCAGTGTGAACATACCGACGTAAAGCACAACCGGTACGATGCAGAAGAGGATTTTGATGGTCATCAGGACGTTATCTGGCTGCACGGCGTTGCTTGCCGAGTAGCTGGAGAAGGCAAGGATCCAGCCCACCAGCGCGCCGCCAATGGCCAGACCGATTTTCAGGCTGAAGAGATAGGTAGAGAACACCAGACCATCGAGGCGACGTCCACTTCGGCTCTCTTCGTAATCGACCACATCAGAGGCCATTAACCATTGCAGCGGTGTGGTGGTATTAAAGACAAACAGGAACACAATATTCAGCGCAAATATCAGCGCGATATTGTCCGACGGAATAAAGAAAATACTCAGGTTGATCAGTGAATAAATGCCGATGATCCACTTAAACGACGTCACGCGATCGAATCGGCCAAGCAGACGAGACGAACAAAGAGAACCAAACATCGTCGCCAGGCTGCCATAGAGCAGGAACTGCGTTGCCAGCTCAGGATGGTCCATCACGTATTTGACAAAATAGAGCGTTGCGCCGCCGCGAACCACGTTCGAACCGGTTGCCATCATTTTAAAGGCGCACATAATTCGCCACTGGCTATTCCCCATCAGCAATTTAAGGTCTTTCTTAACCGATGATTCAGGTTGAATCTCGAACGTATAACGCTCTTTCGTTGTAAAGAAACACACGAACAGCAGCACTACGCCACAAATACCCAATACACACATCGCGCCGAAATAGCCGACCTGTTCATCCCCCTGGCCAATAATTTTTACCAACGGCAGGGCAATGCCGCTAATGGCTAATGAACCGGCAGCGGCCAGGAAAAAACGCCACGATTGTAAAGCATGACGCTCTTTTGGATCAGCGGTAATGGCGCCGGGCATGGCACAATAAGGGACATTCACAAAGGTATAAACCAGCGTCAATAAAATATAGGTGACGCAGGCATAAATGATTTTGCCCTGAGCGGAGAAATCAGGCGTATAAAACGTTAATACGCAGACAATACCAAACGGGATCGCTCCCCACAACAAATAGGGACGAAACTGGCCGTAGCGGGTACGCGTTCGGTCAACCATTAACCCCATTAATGGATCGGTTATCGCATCCAGCACGCGTGAAATCAGGAATAATGTGCCCATTACGCCTGCCGACAAACCAAAAACATCGGTATAAAAGTAGGCCAGTAAAAACATCGTGGCCTGCCAGACGAAACCGCAGGCGGTGTCCCCCAGTCCATAACCAATTTTATCTTTCATTGTTAACTGCATTTCTACCTCCAGAGAATATGAGAGAAATACGTTCCGAATGACCGGGACCTACAAAATTAAATATCTGAACGTGAACTTTGTGAGGAATACACCCTTTATCCGTATGCTTACCAGATGATGCTTACGAGGAAGATTGTAGAGAGGGATTCGATGAGACAACAATTGTCATATTTGCTTTAGCGGTTATGTATTTTAACTTCTGTGATAACGATGCACTTTTCAAGAAAATAAAAAAAAGACATCCTCCCGTGAAGGATAATATATTTCAGGACAATATTATTCGTCGCCGAAAATAGTGTTCCGGCGACTGATTAATTAATTTTAATTATTCAAAGCCCAAGTGCTTTTTTCCCAGCGTTAATCACCTCAATAATTTTATCCGTATCGTAGATGCACCCTTTCCAGGTTCCACCGCTTACCGCCTGCAATGCAGCCCACAGTCGGGTGTCGTCAGGCAGATAGTCATGGGGCTTCAGGTCGGGATGTAACTCGCGCTCCGCCAGAACTGTCGCGCCCTCTTCCGGCGTCAGTCGTGCTTGTGCGCTGCCGATAAAGTTCACGCTTCCTTTCAATGACAAGCGATCGACCACAATTTCAATCACATCCCCCGTGCGCAATTTGCCGATCGGCCCTCCCGCGAGCGCTTCCGGCGCAACGTGCCCCAGGCAAGCGCCGGTGGATACGCCGGAAAAACGGGCATCGGTAATGAGCGATACGGTTTTTCCCCATGAGATATGCTTCAGCGCCGAAGTGAGCTGGTAAGTCTCCTCCATGCCAGTGCCGGATGGCCCACCGCCGATAATCACCATGATATCGCCCTGCTGGATCTGCCCTTGTTTGATGGCTTTGATCGCCGCCTCTTCCGAGACAAATACGCGCGCCTTGCCCGTATGGCGATAAACACCGTCATCATCCACCACAGACGAGTCGATCGCCGTCGCTTTGATCACTGACCCTTCTGGCGCGATATTACCCACCGGGAACGCCACTGTGGAGGTCATCCCTTTCGCTTTTGCCCCTTCCGGCGACAGGATTACGTCATCAGGATCCACACCGTCCTGATCGCGCAGGCACTGACGGAATTTCGCCCGACGTTCGGCGTGCTCCCACCAGTCGAGGTTTTCACCGAGTGTTTGCCCGGTTACCGTCATCACATCTTCATGCAGTAGTCCCAGTCGACGCAGGTGCAGCATCACCTCCGGCACGCCCCCCGCCAGGAATGCACGCACCGTCGGGTGATAATCCGGGCCGTTGGGCAACACGCTGACCAGGCGCGGCACTTTGCGGTTGATCGCGCTCCACTGCGCCACATCCGGCAGGCGGCATCTGGCGGCATGGGCGATCGCCGGTATATGCAGCAGCAGATTCGTCGAGCCTCCGAAGGCCGCATGCACCACCATCGCATTCTCTATCGCTTTGTCGGTGAGGATGTCGCGGGCAGTAATCCCTTTTTCATCCAGCGCCATCACTGCCCGCGCCGATTGACGCGCAATCTCCAGCCACACATCCTGGCCTGACGGTGCCAGCGCTGAGTGCGGCAGCGCCAGTCCTAACGCTTCCGCCACTACCTGTGATGTCCCTGCGGTCCCCAGGAACTGGCATCCGCCGCCGGGCGACGCGCAGGCGCGACACCCCAGTTCGGATGCCTCTTTCAAACTCAACTCATTATTTGCGTAACGAGCACCGATGGTTTGTACCTTTCCGGCATCTTCGCCGAAGGTGGGCGGTAATGTCGCCCCGCCCGGTACGAGGATCACCGGCAGATCGTGCATTGACGCCAGCGCAATCATCGTTGCGGGCAACCCCTTATCACAGGTCGCCACGCCAATGACCGCCCGCCGTGTCGGTAGCGAACGAATCAAACGGCGAAAGACAATCGCCGCGTCGTTACGATAAGGCAGCGAATCAAACATGCCGTGCGTCCCCTGCGAACGACCGTCACACGGATCGCTGACAAATGCCGCGAAAGGAATGCCACTGAGACGGGTAATTTCCTTCGCCGCCGCCGACATTTGCAGGCCAATCTCCCAGTGCCCGGTGTGATAACCGAGAGCAATAGGGCGGCCATCTGAGTGGCGAATACCACCCTGCGTGCCAATCAATAACACTTCTCTGCCCGTGAGTTTGTTAGCATCCCAGCCCATTCCGGCATTTTGCGTCATGCCGAAAAGGTTGCCGCTGGGAGACTCCAGTAACATTTGCGGCGTCAGCGGCAATGCCCCCTGGGGGCCGGCAGCGTGGGTTTTCACCGCATAGAACGGTTCATCCTGCGGCGTAAAAATGGTGTTGATAGACATTGTCTCACTCTCCCGAGCGTCGGGGTTCAGGTCGCTCCATTATTGTTCTACATTATAGAACAACGTTCTTATTTATAGATTCACTGTAATGCAGGCCATGCGTAGAGGTAAATCAGAGAGAGGAGCAGGCTGTGCGTTTTTTAGCCTTGATCACAAAATGGTAAGCAACGAAATGTAACGAGAAGGTTACGCTAACGAAATGGTCGGACAGCCACTGACTATCCGACCGTTGATGATCCCGAAAGCTAATACCCGGCAGGCTCAACCGGATGACTGTCACCCGGTATATGAGGCGATTTCACAAAGACCCCTTTCCACGGCACTTCCCCTTTGTTCACCAGAAAATGCGCTTCACCGGGATCGCAGTGCATCACATCCCCGGAGCCTAATGTGTAGGGTTCACCGTTCAGGTACAGCGTCACTTCGCCTGCCAGGGTATAAAAAATTTCACAGGCTTCGATGTGGCGATGGTTGGGAAAAGACTGACCGGGCTGGAGCATGACGACGCCCATGTCACATACCGGGCCACGAATGAGGTATTTCGGGCCACTGTCGCCAAAACGGTACTCATGCTGCGCTTCATTCGATTTAATCATGACGATCTCCTGTTATAAACCCGGCGCTTTCCACAAAGAGGTCGTCAACCCGTGATCGACCAGACCTAACTGTTCCTGATATACCGCCTGCCATTTCTCGCGCGATTCCCGATAAAGCGCATGTTTCTCCTTGTCCGGAACATGCTCCCGCTCCCAGCGCACCAGTCGTTCGCCCGTTTCAGCCATGGATGACCAGATCCCGGCCCCCACGCCAGCGGCAATCGCACAGCCCAGCGCCGTCGCCTCTTTGACGACCGGAACGTTGACCGTCAGCCCTGACACGTCTGCCAGAATCTGGCTCCAGAGTTTGCCCTTCGAGCCTCCCCCGGCAAACACCAGCGACGTGGGATGGATCCCGGTAAAATCGGCGATTTGCTGTAAATTGCAGGTCGACACAATGGCCGCATTCTCTTCCAGCGCGCGGAACAGCGTGGCTTTATTACATTTTTCCGGATCGATAGACAGGTTGATGAACGAAGGGGCGGCGTGATACCAGCTCTTGAAACGCATCCGGTCGGAGAAAATCGGCATCACACCCCATGCCCCTGCCGGCACCCGGGAAGCCATCTCCTCCAGCAGTGTATAAGTGTCGACGCCCAGGCGCTCGGCGATCAGCTTTTCTTCGGCACAGAAGGCATCACGGAACCAGCGCATCGTCAGGCCGGTAAAAAAGCTGATCGATTCGGTTTGTACCATTCCCGGAATGACATGCGGATTAACGCGCACGTTCATCTCAGGATCAACAATCGGCGCAGGTAAATTCACCACCTGCTGCCAGAATGTGCCGCCCAGTACGGCGGTTTGCGCCGGACGGACAACCCCAAGGCCGAGACAGCCCAACTGCACATCACCACCGCCCACCACCACCGGCGTGCCGGCTTTCAGCCCGCACAGGGTAGCGGCCTGAGCCGTCACCCTACCCAGCAGCGTGCCGGTCTCTTTGACCGGCGAGAGAATATCCGACCGCAGTCCGGCCATTTGCAGTAGTGAGGGTTTCCAGTCGCGCGTTTTGAGATCCAGCAGGCCCGTGGTTCCGGCATTGGAAGGATCGACCGCCAGCTCGCCGCTGAGCATATAGGCCATCCAGTCGCTGATCATCGTGACCGTCGAGGCGCGACGATAGATGTCCGAACGATGGTGCGCCAGCCAGAGCAGACGCGGAATGGCACTCAACGCCAGCGTCTGGCCGGTGCTGCGATAGACTTCGCTTTCGAAGGTGTAGTCGTGGATCTCTTTAAGCTCGCTGACTTCCCGTGCCGCTCTGGCATCCACGTTGGCACAGGCCCAGACCGGCGTTCCCTCTGCGTCATAGACCACAATGCCTTCGCGCATCGAACAGGCGGAAACGGCAGCTATTGCTTCCGGCGCAATACCGGCGATATGCAGTGCCTGGCGAATGCAATCACAGGCCAGTTGCCAGTTTTTTCCCAGATCAAATTCCATCGAGCCGGGCACATCCGGTACGGCAAGGTGTCGCCATTCCGCTTGTCCCACCGCAATTTGTTTGCCTTCCAGGTCGAAAATCACGGCGCGGACGCTGCCAGTTCCGGCGTCCAGTGCCATCAGGTAATGTTCTGAGTCAGAGAGGGTACAGAGTCGGGCCATCGTTTTAGTCCTCGGCTTATTATATCTGTCAGGTCGTCAATGCTTTCTCCACGGTACAAACGGAAATTCTGTTACTCCCCTGCCGTACGCCTGCACGACAGATACGCATTACTGTCCGCTGACAATGGCGGCGGCAGTTTCCTGGTCGGTGACCAATGCGTTGATATAACCCCCTTTCATCGCGGCGGCGATCGCTTCCGCTTTATTCACGCCCCCGGCGACGCCAATCACGGTCGGGATCGTCTTCAGGGTATTGAGGGTTAACCCAATCAGTTCATCGTGAATCTTCATCTCCGGGATCACCTGCCCTTCACCATCGAAGAAGTAACCCAGAATGTCGCCCACCGCGCCTTTGCGGCCAATCATCAGTTGTTCACCCTTCGTGATATAGCCTGAGCGAATAATGGTGGCTTCATCTTTCTGGTTGATAGCGCCGATACCGACAATGGCCGCATCGGCTGCCTGGGCGGCCAGCAGGACATCCTGGACGCTATTTTCATTTTTTAACGTCCGGGCAATCTCCGCAGAAGAGGCGCGAAGCGGCGCCGGAATAATACTGACCGGACAGGCCGCGTTGAGTTGTCCAATCCCGGTCATGTAAGGCCCCACGCCACCCGACAGCGTCACCAGGCGAATTTGCTGAGCAGAAATAAACCCACTGAGCCGTTTTAAGGTATTCATGGTCGCTTCGCCGAAGCCCGCCGCCAGAATCTGCTGTGGCTGGAGTGACTCCATCAACATATGCGCAGCGCCGATCCCCAGGCGAACACATGCATCCGCGCCGGGAAGTCCCGGGATGACCCGCACATTGTTCAGGTCAAAGCAACGACGTAATTCGGTTTCATATTCCAGACAGCCTTCAAAGCGAGAATTAATCTGTACGCGAATAATCCCGGACTGATGCCCCTTTTCCAGCAGGCGCGACACCTTAAGCCGCGTCAACCCCAGTCTGTTGCTGATGTCGCTTTGCGTCATACCGTCGTGGTAATAGAACCACGCAATACGTGCCACCAGCTCTTCTTCACACATCCCTTGCTCGGAAATCATCGGGTCATTAATAGTCATCATTCTGTCTTCACTTTGAACATATCGAATATCTGAACACAATTGTTCATTCATTGGTCGTTAATAACTGTGATTAAACCCACATTTCAGTGGCTTTCGTTTGAACAAATTTAATATTGACGATCATTTTAGCATGAAACGTGATCTATTCGTCGGTTTTATGAGCAGTTAGGTCATAAGGTTATGAACAATTCGAATCGCACAATACATTTGTTCAACCTGATTCTACCCAGGCCGAACGGAGGTGGCATGCAAATGAGTCAAGAAAAGATCGCCCCACTACTCAGCGCGCAGTCTGTCTGCAAGCAGTATTCCGGCGTCAACGTCCTGAAAGGGATTGATTTTGTCTTACGCAAAGGCGAAGTCCATGCGCTCCTGGGCGGGAATGGCGCCGGGAAATCCACGCTGATGAAAATCATCGCCGGCATTACCCCTGCGGATAGCGGAATCATTGAGATTGAGGGAGCCCGCTGTACAAAACTGACGCCCATTCTGGCGCATCAGTTAGGCATCTACCTTGTCCCGCAAGAGCCTCTGCTCTTCCCCAGCCTGACGGTAAAGGAGAATATTCTCTTTGGCCTGCCCAAACACCAGAGCTCGGCGCAAAAAATGGCGGCGATGCTGACCGCGCTGGGTTGCCAGTTTGATATCAACAGCCCGGCGGGTTCACTGGATGTGGCCGACCGGCAAATGGTCGAAATCATGCGCGGACTGATGCGCGATTCACGAATTTTGATCCTCGATGAACCCACCGCCTCACTGACGCCTGCGGAAACCGATCGTTTATTCAGCCGCCTGCGTGAATTGCTGAGCACTGGCGTAGGGATCGTCTTTATCTCCCACAAGCTGCCAGAGATACGCCAGATAGCGGATTACATTAGCGTGATGCGGGACGGCATCATTGCGCTATCCGGAAAAACGGCGGATCTGACCACTGACGAGATTATCCAGGCCATCACGCCTGCCTCACGCACCAACGCGCTGAGCGCGACGCAAAAACTGTGGCTGGAATTGCCCGGCAACCGTCCGCAGCACGAGGCGGGCACGCCGGTGTTGAGTCTTGAGAATGTGACAGGCGAAGGGTTTATGAACGTCAGTTTCGAGGTCCGCGCCGGGGAAATTTTAGGGCTGGCCGGTCTGGTCGGCGCCGGACGTACCGAACTTGCCGAAACGCTTTACGGGCTACGACCACTACGGGCCGGAAGCATCGTACTCGGCGGCAAGGATATCTCCTCACTTTCCACCCGCGAACGTCTACAGCACGGTCTGGTGTATTTGCCGGAGGACCGGCAATCGTCAGGGCTGAATCTGGATGCCTCGCTGGCGTGGAATGTTTGCGCATTAACCCACAACCACAGCGGTTTCTGGGCTAATCCGGCCAAAGACAGCGCCACGCTCGAACGCTATCGCCGCGCGCTTAATATCAAGCTCAACGATCCTGAACAGCCTGCCCGCACGCTCTCTGGCGGTAATCAGCAAAAAATCCTGATCGCCAAATGCCTTGAAGCCTCGCCGCAGGTGCTGATCGTGGATGAGCCGACGCGTGGTGTGGACGTCTCGGCGCGTAATGACATCTATCAGTTGCTCCGCAGTATTGCCGCCCAGAACGTCGCGGTGCTGTTCATCTCTTCTGATCTGGAGGAGATAGAACAGATGGCCGATCGCGTTTACGTCATGCACCAGGGAGAAACGGGCAACGATGCTCTGCAAGGCGACGAGATTAATGTCGACACCATCATGCACGTGGCGTTCGGCGACCGCACGTCAGGGGCTACACCACATTCCGGGGAGGCGCCATGCTGAAATTTATCCAGAATAACCGCGAGGCCACCGCCCTGTTAGCCGTGCTGCTGCTGTTCGTGCTGCCAGGGATGCTGGACAGCCAGTACCTCAGCGTTCAGACGCTGACAATGATTTTCAGCAGCGCCCAAATCCTCATGCTGCTGGCGATGGGCGCAACGCTGGTGATGCTGACCCGCAACATCGACGTGTCGGTCGGCTCAATCACCGGGATGTGCGCGGTACTGCTGGGGCTGTTGCTGAACGCGGGATATCCCTTGCCGGTGGCCTGCGTGGCGACGCTGCTGCTGGGACTGCTGGCAGGATTTATCAACGGCGTGCTGGTCGCCTGGCTGAAGATCCCGGCGATTGTCGCCACGCTGGGCACGCTTGGCTTGTATCGCGGCGTCATGCTGCTGTGGACGGGCGGTAAATGGATTGAAGGATTACCGGCACAACTTAAGCAACTCTCCGCCCCGGTTTTCCTCGGTATCTCCGCCATTGGCTGGCTGACCCTGCTGCTGATGTTGCTGATGGCCTGGCTGCTGGCAAAAACCGCTTTTGGTCGCTGTTTTTATGCCACCGGGGATAATTTACAGGGCGCGCGGCAACTGGGCGTGCGTACCGAAGCCATTCGGATTCTGGCCTTTTCGCTCAATGGCTGCATGGCAGCGCTGGCCGGGATCGTCTTTGCCTCACAGATTGGCTTTATCCCGAATCAGACGGGAACCGGGCTGGAAATGAAAGCCATTGCCGCCTGCGTGCTGGGGGGCATCAGCCTGCTGGGCGGTTCCGGGACGATCATTGGTGCCGTGCTCGGTGCCTATTTCCTGACGCAAATCGACAGCGTACTGGTCCTGCTGCGCATTCCGGCGTGGTGGAATGACTTTATTGCCGGTCTGGTCCTGCTGGCGGTGCTGGTATTTGACGGCCGGTTGCGCTGCGCGCTGGAACGCAATATCCGTCGGCAAAAATATGCCCGCTTCACGCCGCCGCCCCAACCGCGTCCGTCGGCAAAAAACACCGACTCTGTGCGCACTGCCAAAAAACGTGAGGTTGCCTGATGACTCGTTTACATCGTTACGGCTGGGAACTGGCGCTCGCCGCGCTACTGGTGATTGAAATTCTGGGATTCGGCGCCCTGAACCCACGCCTGTTGGATCTGAACGTCCTGCTGTTCAGCACCAGCGACTTTATCTGCATTGGCATTGTCGCCCTGCCTTTAACCATGGTGATCGTCAGCGGCGGGATCGACATCTCCTTTGGCTCGACGATGGGGTTGTGCGCCATCGCGCTGGGCGTGATGTTCCAGGGCGGCGTACCGCTGCCGCTGGCCATTATTCTGACGCTCGCGCTGGGCACGCTGTGCGGACTGATCAACGCCGGACTGATTATCTACACTGGTGTGAACCCGCTGGTCATCACCCTGGGAACGTTATACCTGTTCGGCGGCAGCGCACTGCTGTTGTCGGGGATGGCGGGAGCGACCGGTTATGAAGGTATCGGCGGCTTCCCGCAGGGCTTCACCGATTTTGCCAATCTCGATGTGCTGGGTCTGCCCGTCCCCCTGATCTTCTTTCTCGTCAGCGTGATCTTTTTCTGGTTGCTGATGCACCGGACCCATGCCGGACGCAATGTCTTCCTGATTGGGCAGAGCCCCCGCGTGGCGCTGTATAGCGCTATCCCGGTGAACCGGACGCTGTACGCGCTGTACGCGATGACCGGCTTTGCGTCGGCGGTCGCGGCGGTGCTGCTGGTCTCTTACTTCGGCTCTGCACGTTCCGATCTGGGCGCCTCTTTCCTGATGCCAGCCATTACAGCGGTCGTCCTGGGCGGCGCCAATATTTACGGCGGCTCCGGGTCAATTCTCGGTACCGCCATCGCCGCGCTGTTGGTGGGCTATCTGCAGCAGGGATTGCAGATGGCTGGCGTGCCCAATCAGGTATCCAGCGCCCTCTCCGGCGCATTGCTAATTGTCGTTGTCGTAGGTCGTTCTGTCAGCCTGCATCGTCAGCAAATCAAAGACTGGCTGGCGCGTCGTCGCGCTATCCGGCAGGCCTAAAACCCATTGCCATAAAGGAAAAGTACATGACTATTCAGAGCATTAAAAAAATTGCCGTAATCAGTACCCTTAGCCTGGCGGCGTTCACTCTCAACGCTTATGCCGCAGAGCGAATCGCGTTTATCCCAAAACTGGTTGGCGTGGGATTCTTTACCAGCGGCGGTAACGGCGCCCTCGAGGCAGGCAAAGAGCTGGGCGTCGATGTCACCTACGATGGCCCGACGGAGCCCAGCGTGTCCGGCCAGGTTCAGCTCATCAATAACTTCGTCAACCAGGGGTATAACGCCATTGTGGTGTCCGCCGTGTCGCCTGATGGCTTATGCCCGGCGTTAAAGCGTGCCATGCAGCGAGGCGTGAAGGTGCTGACCTGGGATTCTGACACCAAACCGGAATGCCGGTCGTACTACATCAACCAGGGCACTCCTGCCCAGTTAGGCGGCATGCTGGTCGATATGGCCGCAAATCAGGTCAAAAAAGAGAAAGCCAAAGTGGCCTTCTTCTACTCCAGTCCGACCGTGACCGATCAAAACCAGTGGGTAAAAGAAGCGAAAGACAAGATCGCCAAAGATCATCCTGGCTGGGAAGTCGTCACCACGCAGTTTGGTTATAACGACGCCACCAAATCGCTGCAAACCGCAGAAGGCATTATTAAGGCTTATGCCGATCTCGACGCCATCATCGCGCCGGATGCCAACGCCCTTCCCGCCGCCGCTCAGGCTGCTGAAAACCTGAAAAACACCAGCGTGGCGATTGTCGGCTTCAGCACGCCAAACGTGATGCGCCCTTATGTTGAGCGCGGCACGGTGAAAGAGTTTGGCCTCTGGGACGTGGTCCAGCAGGGCAAGATCTCCGTGTACGTGGCTGACGCGCTGCTGAAAAAAGGCGACATGAATACCGGCGACAAGCTGGACATTCCGGGCGTGGGCCAGGTTGAAGTCTCGCCGAACAGCGTACAGGGCTACAGCTATGAGGCGAAAGGCAACGGCATTGTGCTGCTGCCTGAGCGCGTGGTGTTCACCAAAGAGAATATCGATAAGTACGATTTTTGAGTTTCATTCCTTAACCGTGGAGTAAAAAATGGCTGATTTAGATGACATCAAAGATGGTAAGGATTTCCATACCGATACGCCGCAACGCAATACCCCATTCACATTAAAGGGGTGCGGCGCACTTGACTGGGGGATGCAGTCCCGACTGTCGCGCATTTTTAATCCTGAGACGGGAAGAACGGTCATGCTCGCGTTTGACCACGGCTATTTTCAGGGGCCGACGACGGGACTGGAACGTATCGATATCAATATCGCCCCCCTGTTCCCGCTCGCCGATGTGCTGATGTGCACACGCGGTATCCTGCGCAGTGTGGTACCGCCCGCCACCAACAAACCGGTAGTCCTGCGCGCCTCGGGCGCTAACTCGATTCTCACCGAGTTAAGCAATGAGGCGGTTGCGCTCTCCATCGATGACGCGGTTCGTCTCAACAGCTGCGCCGTGGCGGCACAGGTGTATATCGGCAGTGAGTATGAGCACCAGTCGATCAAAAATATCATTCAGTTGATTGATGCCGGTATCAAGGTCGGCATGCCGACGATGGCGGTAACTGGCGTGGGGAAAGACATGGTGCGCGATCAGCGCTACTTCTCGCTCGCCACGCGTATCGCCGCAGAGATGGGCGCGCAGATCATCAAAACCTACTACGTCGATAAAGGTTTTGAGCGCATCGCCGCAGGTTGCCCGGTTCCGATTGTTATCGCCGGTGGTAAAAAATTACCGGAACGCGAAGCGCTTGAGATGTGCTGGCAGGCCATCGACCAGGGCGCATCCGGTGTCGATATGGGACGTAACATCTTCCAGTCCGAACACCCTGTCGCCATGATGAAGGCCGTCCACGCGGTGGTACATCGTAATGAAACCGCAGACCGCGCGTATGAACTCTATCTGAGCGAGAAAAACTAAGAAGTCATGGGCCTGCCAGGCGGGCCCATGCGTTTCAAGGAGAACAGTATGCATGTCACTCTGGTGGAAATTAACGTCCACGACGATAAAGTCGATGAATTTATCGACGTCTTTCGCCTCAATCATCTGGGATCGGTGTGTGAAGAGGGAAATCTCCGTTTCGACGTGTTACAGGATCCGGAAGTGAAGAGCCGCTTTTATATTTATGAAGCCTATAAGGATGAAGCCGCCGTTGCGTTCCATAAAACCACGCCCCACTACCTTGCCTGCGTGGAAAAACTGGAATCGCTGATGAGCTGCCCCCGAAAAAAACGCGTCTTCAATGGATTGATGCCATAAGGATCTCAAAATGAACCGTCCCTTTTCCGGGTTGAATCGCGCAGAGTGCGTCTCGTTAATGAAGCGTTACCCGTTAAGCATCGGTATTCTTGCCGGTCAGTGGCTCAAACTCGGTGAGTACCTGCAAACGCTTCGCGCGCTTGAACAACCCGTTCTTCACCTGGATCTGATGGACGGGCATTTTTGCCCTCAGTTCACCGTCGGTCCCTGGGCTATCACGCAATTACCAGCGCAGATAATTAAGGATGTTCACCTGATGGTGGATAATCCCTGGCCCGTCGTGCAGGCAAGCGTAAAGGCGGGAGCACACTGCGTCACGTTGCAGGTAGAAAACTCGCCGCATCTGCACCATATGCTCCACTGGCTGGGTGAGCAAAATGCGGAAGTCTCCGGCGGCACAATGCCGGTGTTGCGAGGGGTCAGTCTGTGCCCGGCGACACCGCTGGAACACATTCTGCCGGTCATTGAAGTCGTTGAAATCGTACAAATTCTGGCGGTCAATCCGGGCTACGGGAGCAAGCTCAGCAAGCCTGCCTTACTCAGGCGCATCGCTCAGGTTGTCGCATTACTCAATGCGTCCGGGAAGCGGGATTCCATTCTGCTGGCCGTCGACGGTTCGCTAGCACTGGAAGAACTGCCGGAGATAATCGCCAGCGGCGTCGATCGCGTAGTATCCGGCAGCGCCCTCTTCAAAAACGATGCGTTGAATGAAAACATCACTCACTGGCTAACGACGATACATTCAGCAAAGGGGTGATGAGGGGGTCTGCTGGATGGGGCGTTTTTGGGCAGTACCTTGATGAATTCGTTTAATTTTTTTGACAAGGATGATAGCTGGCTAAGATTGAAAGAGAAATCTTGCGTGGCGCGGATTTAAGGTACAAAAACTGCTTTTGAGGGCTTTATATTTAGATTTGGTGCGAAGGCCGGACTCGAATTTCACACCCAATAGACTGATATCAATGTAGTTTATAAGCAGGAATAAATATTTATACCCGCACTTGTACCCACAAGTTAAAATCCGTATAAAAAACAGACATCGCGAGTGGGTATAAAGCCATATCAGTAGAACATCGATATGGCTATCAAAGCAAGATTCAGAAAGTCAGAGGCTTATCCTCGAAAATCACTAATACTTTCCCAAGTAAATGCACGACTAAAAGGTCCTCATCAAACAGGTAATCTTTGAGCATCTGCTATGAATTAATCGAGGACAAGTATGTAAATGTCTTTATTACACCATAGAGCCTTACCAACATTGTGATCATAACCTCATGTTTTCTTTGTCATATACAGTTCATATTGCGACGTCAAAAGAGTTATAGTGTCAATCGGTATACGTTCCGACAGAGAGGAAACATGCAACCCATACACCCCCTTATCAAAGCGGCAAGAGATAAAAAATTACCGCATCCAGCCCAGTTGAATAAATTCAATCAAGAATACTGGATTAAATTCATGGACCAAATAGGTCCGCTAACTGCAGAGGCTTCAGCATACATTTCAGGTGCTACGTGGCTCAATAATAATTTTCAAAGTGTGCATAATACTCGAAAGCAAATTTGTTTTTTAAAGGGCTGCAGACCTGAATATCATGAAATGATCAGGGCACATATCGCCAGTGCTAATTATGCATTTTGGCAGGTATGCGACGAACAAAAAGAGATTTTTGAAGATACAAGCAATACAGCTATAGAGCAGTTTATTATCTCAAAAACTTCGAAGGTAGGAAAAAGCGACCCGGTAAGTGTCAACAGTGTAAATATGCATAGACTTGACAGTCTAAGAGGTCCATTGTTCGAGCTATTTAAATATAAGGACCGTATGCATATACTCTTTCCTGATGATCGCCCGAACAAGTTATCAAAACTTGACTTTTATCTCGCAGAAATGAGGCTGTCTCAGCACTACCATAGCTTTTCTTCGCTGTGGCAAGACTTGCTCTATGGTCGTGCAGCATTCACTTTCCAGCAGAAGCGAGTCTTTTTCATGCAATGTCATTCTGACTATCACCGCATGAAAACAATTGCAGAATACCGTCGAGATCATTTTTTAGCCACTTCAATAACTGAAGCTCGTACCGTAATGGATAAATTTCAGAATATCAATCCTTGGTCAAATTATCTACATTATGAGCCAGGTAAAGCGTTGAGCTCAGCACCATGGCGAACATTATCTCAACGCTCGCAAGTGATTGCCAGATATCAGCCTTTATCGGCTTTAATTCAGCTTGACGACCACCTCAAATCACTATTAAAACGCAAATCCTCCCCTTGTATTGAACGTAAATTACAAAGTGTTTTAGATATATGGGTTCATCTATCTGTGCTGGCTGTTCAGATTGATGAACATCTGCACACAAACGAGGAAATCAACGACTGGTCAAAACTAGTTCATCTTGCACCTCAATTTGAACATTCTAATCTTATTGCTGCACTAATACAGTGTTGTGAATATAGTGAAACTGAGATCATCGATGCCCTAGATTTATTGACCTGGAGAGGAAAGTCGCCGCAGGAGGATTTATGGGTGCAGCCTCTGGTGTCTGTAGAGGATAATTATATTTTCCCGATCAGTGCTTTTCTTACAGCTAGCCTAACCCGCAATATAGATTGTTGGATGACTAAAATAGATCCCAATGATACTCGCCGTGGAAAACTATTTGAGAAGGATTTGATTAGAGTATTGGAAGAGTGCCGAAATGGAAACTCGGTGATGAAGGAGCATTTGCGCTATACCTCTGCAATTGAACCAAACTATCATGGACATAAGGAAGAAATAGACCTGACCTTCTCTTTTGGAAACTTACTAATTGTTGTAGAAGCTCGTAGCCGTAAAACATCTATCACGCCACTCGATTATGACAATGAACTTTTCGATTCTAACGGGCTGGTGCATAAAACCAAGCAGGCCATTAGAAAAGCAGCCTTTGTTAAGGAACATCTTGAGCATTTTTGTAGGGATTATTACCCCCACTTATCAGGTACAGAAGACGTTGAGGTTGTTCCATTAGTAATAATCAATGGTCAATTTCATGCGGGTTTTCCTCTGAATAACGTACCTATTATCGATTCAGCGCTTCTGTTGCATTATCTTCGAGATCGTGAGGTGCGTTTTATGGCAGCAGCACCTTATGACAAACATCAGTATGGCATCCCACTTTGGCAAAGTCTCGAAGAGGCACAAAGTCGTTTCAGGGATTATCTTTCATGCCCTACTTTGATAAAGGTTTACGATTCAATGTGTAGAGAGTCAGTAAAACGCTCCAGCAATCTCGGGGAGGATTTTGATGAGGTTGTTTCACTTACATTCGAAATTCATTTCATGGGATGGGAAGAGCAATTGGCTCATGTTAAACGAGCCTTTCAAAATCAATTTGTAAAATATTACTGACTTGAATCATGCCATAGCAGACCATTATTCGAAGGATATAGTCGACATTGATAAAAAATATCCCATCACTACTGATAAAAACTTCAATTTCTTATTTTAGGATTTTTAAACGCGAAAATAAAATGCACCGGTCGTTATCGGCAGGTGCATTATAAAATCAATAATCAAGGAGGTAATAAAAAAGATGTTGTTTAACGTACAGCATTTTTACGGCTTCGGCGCAATAAACCAGTTGCCTGTCGCGCCCGCAGAATATCGACTGCCCGCAGATATGGGGAGTGTTCTTGCCAGTTGAATCCCTTGCGATCAATACGAACCAGCCCGTACTTTTCCACCAGAAAATTAACGGCATCGGCCAAAGATATACCGGCATCGATATGTTCCTGAATTACCGTTTCATCACTGAATGGTGTGTCGTTGAGTGTCAGGCCATAATGTTGTTCCAGCAGGCGTGCAAGCAGCATTTGCCACACTGCCACAGACGACTGACATAGCGTCACCGCCTGCGGAGTTGTTGCAGGTAGAGTTTTCATATTTGCTCTTGTGGGGTTAGTTAACGTTGAGTGGGGTAAACGGCGATGTATACGTAGCCGTAACTGCCAAGGGTATCGGCTTCGCAGGTGAAACCATTGTGGTACAGGGTGACACAGTGGGCATGCCGAGGATTCACTTCACCAGTAGTCAACATCGACTCCATCTGGCTGATAAAATGTGGGAATACTTCATCCAACTTCAAAGATTCTGCGTTACTGAATTCACCGGTAATGCTGGCCCGGTCAACCAGATAGTGCAGCCGGTTTCCCTCCTGTACCAGACGAGCGCCAAAGCAAGGCGTCACATTACGATTCAGCCCCCACTGGAGAAATGAATCGTTCTCTGAGCCAGTAGATTTCATTGAAGTACCCTCATATCCAGCCTCGCTCTGCAAACGACACTATGCCATCTGAACCGACAACTAGATGATCGAGTATGTTCACATCAACTAGTGCTAGGGCTTCTTTAAGCCTGCCCGTAATGTTGCGATCGCACTGGCTGGGCTCCGGATCACCGGATGGATGGTTATGCGCCAGCACGACAGCTGCAGCATTGAAGCGAAGCGCTGACTTCACTATCTCTCGAGGATGGACCTGGACATGGTTAATCGAACCAGAAAATAGCGTTTCACTCTCCAGTAAACGATGCTGATTATCGAGATAAAGCACCATAAACACTTCCCGTTCTTGTCCTGCCAGCTGTAACCGAAGCCAGTCACGGGCAGCAGTACTTGAGGTAAAGGATATGCCGGGCTGGCGCAGATATTTTTCCAGCAAGTTGATAGCGCGGCGAATGGTCCGTTGGGCATAGGGGGTTAATACGGAAGTCGCGGGGAGTAAGCAACCATGTGGGGCCATAGTCGTCAGCGGAAAGAGCTCGGGCTGCGATAACACCGGGAATAATGCAGTACTCATGCTCGGGTTTCCTCAGTCGATTAGATGCATAATGGCGTTGCACTCTGGATGGTTCAACGCGAAGTCTCGTAAGCGATAATAGTGTTCAGCCATGGCATCGCATTCGGTGCGACAGGCGTGATGGCTGTATTCAATCAGGCAGACAGCGATACCTGCGGCTTCCACACTCATTTCCGCATCATTGCCGTTCATGCTGTTGAACAGATGCCATTTATCACCATCGTCAGCATCAGGGGCCATAAACGCGCTGCCATTGCTGAGCGTATAAAAGGACCAGATACCACCGCTGTACTCATCACAAAAGCGTTCCATCCAGGCGAAAATACGGGGTTCCAGCGTTATCCATTGCGGGATAGCGCCAAAGTACAGCGGCCAGAAATCGAGGCGCTGTTCGTCAGGTACTGGTGTTACAGTGAGGTCAAATTGAGGTTCATTAGCGGACATCAATTCGCATTGCGTTTGTGTCGTCATGGATATTCTCCGTCAATAAAAACGCCAGCAA
The DNA here is from genome assembly GCF_013890155.1 of Citrobacter sp. RHB20-C16. Lineage (NCBI taxonomy): Bacteria > Pseudomonadati > Pseudomonadota > Gammaproteobacteria > Enterobacterales > Enterobacteriaceae > Citrobacter > Citrobacter sp. RHB20-C16. Next base: position 4,126,951 of record NZ_CP057630.1, read on the forward strand.
CGATGGCTGGCGTATGGGAAATAAAGGACATACAGGAATGATGAATGGGGGTGGTCAGGAGGAGGATGCTCTGAGGATGCCTGACTTGCGGATATAACGGTTAAGCCCTTCACCGGCATCCGGTTCAAAGCACCACGCCCGCCAGATCATTCGACCTTCAGAGTCGCGAACCACCAAGCGGAAGTGACTGCGCTGGTCATCTTCAATAGCGATGTTTTGATACCGGCGAGTAACAGCTTCAGCCTGCTGTCGGGTGAACGGTCCCGGTGGCAACATGTGAGATTCAGGCATTCGGTGTACCTTAAAAGCAAAACCCCTGTTGCAAAAGCGACAGGGGACTGAAAGAGAGGAAGGAAAAATAGGGTATGTTTCGTGTCGTAACAATAAAACTACTGCTTAGCTGCCTGTTTTGCTTTTTCCCAGGATGGTCGGTTTGGGCCAGTGAACTCTTTCACATCTGACCAATACCCAATCGGATATTGTATTACCGTTTCGTTGCCAACGCCGATGTCAACAGACAGATATTGACCACCTTTAATGGAGCCTTTGCGCACCCAGGCATTTGGACTACAGGTTCCGGTATCACGTTGTTGCCAGGATCTGGCATCCTTATCGATGATGTAAAAGTCACCTAATGCGCACCCACTGACAGACTTGTGATTTAACACAGCGGCCACATGCTTGGTATTACCGACAATCACACAGCTATTCTGTTTACCGCCACACATGCTCCACAAGGTATCACCGTTACCCCCGGTAAATTCCCAGATGGTTTTTGCTGGTGGTGCGTCATTGGACGTGGTAGTGGCGGCTGGAGTGTGTGATGGTTCCGATGTTTCTTTTACTAATGCACGTAAAACTTTCAATTCACCATCACTTGGGGTGTTAACCCACTGCCCATCTTTACCGTTGCTGTAGAAGCCCACGAAGTTATGGAGGTCAGGCTGGTACAAGAATGTCAGATTGTGGTTACCACAGTTACCGTCTTCACACATAAAACCTTTCAGGTAGACTTTACCGTCAATTTTTACTGGCTCCATCGGACCCGCTGGACCATTCATCTCGTCGAGCATCGCCGGTAAACCATTCTGATTCATGGTCTCATCAAACGACTTTTTGTACGCTGGGTCGGTTTTGTACAGGTCGAAAGAATATGGGCAGGTATTGTTTTCTGACTGACAGTTCTTGGCTTCTACCGCCGTTTTGGCGGTTGCCTGGGCTGCAGTCGGGGCCATCAGTGCCACAGACAATGCCAACCAACTCCATTTCACATTTGCAGAGAGAGATTTTCTTTTCATTATAAGACTCCTTATAAAGCCCCTGATGCGTCAGGGACTGTGGGCGTATGCTGGCATATGGCGCTCTGAAGTAGCACCGAAGCTAGTGGGGTGGCGGAGACCGGTTGCCACTCCGTCATTCCCTGTCGCCAAGCCTGAGTGGCGGCCGTCAGTTCACCGTGAACAATCAGGCCGGTGATGTCATCTTCGGTCACATTGTCGTGACGTACGCCTTTTATCTCGTAATGCCAGGTCATTGTTTTTCCTTGTTAACAGAGGTCATTAAACCAAAGCTCATCCCGATCCCCCGTTATCGGCAGCCTGTGACAAAACTTCACGGATACAGCAGAAGTGAGGAAGTGCCCGGATAAAGCCAGCCTGTGTGGTTAAATGGTTGAGACGTTTTCGCGGGGTAAAAGTGGTGTTCAGAACTGTCACCGCATGGATAGTCGCCAGAGGGTGCACGGTGATATGCCCGTTAAGTTCACCGGTGAGATACCAGCAGCCGTCGAGTGATATCAGGCGGTATGGGGCCAGCCCGTCACAGCGTTCTCCCTCGGCTAGCAGTAGTACCCGCTGGTAGGCGGTAATGGCACTGACGAGACGGTAGAACACCAGTGAGATGGCCGGTGACACAGACTGTGGCGGCTGCCATACCAGACACGGCATCCCTCCTGCAGTGAGCAGCATGCCCGCCAGACGCCGGTCCAGCCCCGGAAAAATATCGGTCAGTCCGGCCCGGTGCGCGAAGGTCAGCGCATCGAGCTCGCCCTGTACGCCCCCACCGGTGCTGCGCAGGCGACATTGCCCCCGTCGATACTCCAGGTCGAGGTACATAAGCCGTTCGCGAAAATCCCGTCGCAGGGTACGGACTGACACACCAAACTCTGCAGCCAGTCGCGCCATGTTCAGCGTTTCACCGGCAACCAGGCGGCTGATTATCAGTGACAGCCTGACAGCCAGCCGGTCATGACGGCGCTCTGCCTGTGTCATCTCGAATCTCCGTAATAATTAACTGACTGAATATGAAATGATTCTAAAGAGGGGGGCGGACAGGGTATGGACATGGAATGAACTATTTTTTATCTGCCTCCAGAAGCAGGCCCGACGCGGAACACCGTGAAATGCGGTGATAAAACACTCAATCCAGTGAGGGGGAAACGGACAGGGAGTGTCCTTTGTTAACATAGCGATAACAAGCTCAGGACTGAAACCCACCCAGCATCGCTTCAGCCATCACCCAGAGAGCCCGGTTGAGCTTCACATCTCCGTCGATACCACGCACGGCGCGGGTATGTGTTCGCCCGCCTTTTGCACTCCGGCCACTGAGCCCACCCTTAATCAGGTTCTCCTGAATACGCTGGTATGTGGTCCACAGATCATTGCTCTCATCCTGCCAGCGGCGTGGGGAGAGTATCTGAGGTGCTGTCACCGGCTGGTGGTCCTCACCAAAACGGTACGTCAGTGCAGCCTGTGCCAGAGCCTGTTGTGCAGGTGGCAGTAGCATCAGCGACTGCATGGCGTCCCGCTTCTCTTCCACACGGTCAAAAATTCCCAGCACTTCATACGCTCCCTCAATCACCTGACTCACGACATCTCCTTTGTGCGGTACCCGCACCTCGCCAAACGACTCACCGCAGACGAGTCCGTTCTGGCATACCGCACGGAATAATCCCGGCAGCATCTGATACGAGCTGGAGCCGTCGTGAGAATTAAGCAGAATAATTTCCGGGACCTGTTTGCCGGTAATTTGCCCCTTCCTACGCAGGCGCAACATGTGCTTTGTATGCTCGCGGCGACCTGGGTCACGCACTCTGGTCTGGCAGGCAAAGAAGGGTTGAAAGCCTTCGCGCTGCAGGCTGTCCAGCAGGGATATGGTAGGTATGTAGGTGTATTTTTCACTACGTGACTCGTGTTTGTCTTCACTGAACACACTGGGTGCCACGCGATACAGCTCTTCACGGGTTAACGGACGGTCACGACGAATAAAGTTTGCTGCGCCAAAGCGCGAAGCCAGACGGGTCATAAACAGACTCCTCATGATGGAAAATAAAGACAAAAAGCCCTGCAGCTCAATTGCAGCAGGGCTCAGGAAACTGCGGGTTAGAAGGGTTAATGTTCAGAAGAAGAAATTCCAGACTGCACGAGCGACTGAAATCACGATGTCGCGTACAGACTGGATGACTGTCCGAACCGGGGCCGGTATCAGGGGCATGGAACTTACTGTGTCCAGTACCGAGCCGACCGTTTCACCAAAATCGTCACGGGCTTTTTTATTAACGGCATCGGTACGAAGTGGAGAACTAAGTTGTACAGCCACCGGACTGCTGGCCTCACGCGGCAGACAACGAATCATCCGTTCAGCCATTTTTCGCACCCCCCACTTTAGTCGGACCGACACCGCACACACAGGATTTATAGGCTGAAATAGCTCATGCAGAAGGCAGGCTTTGCGCCTAATGTTTTGTTTCTGCTCTTTAGACAATTTATCACTATTGCTGGCGGGCTCGACCTTATCTGACTGACTGATAACAAACAGCACCTTATGTCGATATGCTTCACCAATTACCTTACGATAAAAATGTTCATCTACAGCCAGTGCCCGATCATCGGCTTTAACCAGCCACAGCACTAAGTCGAGCCGGGGGAGCTGCTGGCGGTACAGTTCGGCATATTCCGCATCACGGGCACAATTTTCACCAACCCCCGGCAGGTCCACCAGCGTCATAAAACGTTCACCTGCTTGCAGACGAAAACATAATGGTTCACGGGTACAAGCTGTCACGTTACTAACCGGCGATACCTCAGCGGCAAAGAGAGCATTACACAGCGACGATTTCCCTGCTCCGGTTTTACCCATAATACCGATGACCGGTTCGTAGTGAATAAGCCTACAAAGATGGTCAAGAATGTGACTGCGGACGGTTACCGGGAGTGACAACAGAGGTTTCTCAATGGCCTGAAGGCCGTCAAATTTATTCATACAGAGACTCAGCGTAAAAAACAAAAGCCCCCGAGCCATTATGGATTCGGGGGATTCACGGAGATAATATCTGTCTGAAATTATTTGGAATGTGGGTTAACGACCACATAATCCTTCGAGTTGTAAGTCCTGCCGAGAGACTGGCATGTGCCAAGAGCGGACCTTAGCGCTAACTTGCATTGCTTACACCAAGTAAAAAGGTCGATAGAGGGCCATGGTTTTTCAATCCTATGCTTGCCTGTGCCAACGTTAGTAGTTATAACTTGATTTTCGATCTCAAAGATAGGTACTTTTTGGTGACTTATCGGCGTTAATAAAATCCCTATCTACTGAGTGGCCCACTAAATTGGCTCGATTTTTTTCATCTTCTTAAAGGAATAACAATGAAGCTTTCAGTAGATCTAAAGAACTGTTATGGAATTAGTGAATTAGTTCATGATTTTGATTTTAATATAACAAAAAGTTATGCCATCTATGCACCAAATGGTTTCATGAAAACATCGTTCTCTAAAACCTTTGACGATTTGGCTAACGGTAGAGAAACAAAGGACGTAATTTTCCCAAATAGAGAATCAGGAAGAAGTATTAAAGATGAAGCAGGTAACGATATTACTGCTGATGCTGTATTTGTTGTTGAACCATACAATGCAGATTTTTCATCTACAAAGTCATCACTTCTTCTTGTTAATAGTATAGTTAAACAAAAATATGATGATGCGCTTAAGAATATTGCAGATAAACAGTCCGCTTTGTTTGCTAAACTTAAGCAGTTATCAGGACTGACAGGGAGAGCAGTTACACCTGAAACTGAAATTCTAAAATGCTTCGGCAAGAAAACTTTTGCTGAATTTATGGAGTCATTAGAGGAAAAAATACAAACTGCGACTCCATCACAACTTTCCACGGTGGTTTATGCGGAGATTTTCAATGATAAAACTGTTGGTTTCTTAGAATCAGGAACAATCAAAGAACAGCTTGAAGAGTATATTCAAAAATATAATGACCTGGTTTCAAAATCAGATGTATTAAGTAAACAGTTCAATCATTACTGTGCGTCTACAGTCAATAAGCAGCTAAAAGACAATGGTTTTTTTGAAGCTAAACATACAGTAAATTTACGAACAAAAGATGGGGTAAAAGAGATCTCTTCTGCAGAAGAACTTTCACAAAAGATTGAAGATGAAAGAAATAAGATACTAACTGATAAGGATCTTTCTTCAAAGTTTGATGCTATAGATAAGAAAATTCAAAATATTGAACTGAGAAAATTTAGGGATTATATCTTTGACAATCAACATATACTTCCTTATTTGAAAAATTTCAAACAACTTCAAAAAGACCTATGGATTTCTTATCTAATTGATCAAAAAGAACTTTACACTGAGTTCTTGGAGGTCTATAGAACAAATAAAGCCACTATTATTGAAGCTATTGAGCAGGCAAAGAGTGAGAGAACAGAATGGGAGGCAGTTGTTGAAACGTTCAACAAGAGGTTTACTGTCCCTTTCAAGATGATCATATCAAACCAAGATGATGTAATACTAAAAGGATCACAGCCTTCAATTTCATTTAAATTTTATGACTGCGATGGAGAAGGAGATATCCAGAGAGATTCTCTACTGAAAGTACTTAGTCAAGGGGAAAAAAGAGCACTTTATATACTTAATATATTGTTCGAAATTGAGACAAGAAGAAAACAGGGAGTAAATACAATATTGGTAATTGATGATATTGCAGACTCATTCGATTATAAAAATAAGTACGCAATCATTGAATATCTGAAAGACATTTCTGCCACAGGTAAATTCCTTTGCCTTTTCTTATCTCATAATTTTGATTTTTATAGAACTATCAGTGGGCGACTTGGGTTAAAACGCAATTGTAAGCTACATGCAGCAAAAGTCGGAAGAAAGCTAACACTGATTCAAGAGAAATATCAGAAAAATCCATTCAATCACTGGAAAGATAATCTGTCAACGAATGTTTTTTGTATCTCTGCAATTCCATTTGTTAGGAACTTAGCCGAATACTGTGGTTTGGAGAACGAATATATCAAGCTTACATCATTGCTTCATATAAAGGCGGATACTGATACTATGACACTTGATGTACTCTGTGATATATATAAGAAAATCCTTGCGGATAAGCAGCATATAGTTCTGCGTCCAGAGACGAAATTAGTAATCGATTTAATAAATGAGGAGGCCGAGTTAGTATTCAATGCACTGGATGAGACTGTTGAGCTTGAAGGAAAAATAACTCTTTCAATAGCTATTAGATTATTTGCTGAACGTCATATGATCAGAACCATTAATGATGAATCATTCGTAAATTCAATTACAGAAAACCAGACAATCAGGCTTCTTCAGGAATATAAGAGATTGGCTCTTGGTTGTACACAAGACATCGCAGTTCTTGAGCAGGTAAACCTAATGACACCAGAAAACATCCATCTGAATTCATTTATGTATGAACCAATTCTAGATTTAGGAATTTCTCACTTGAAAACCCTGTATTCGCATGTGAAACAGCTCCCATAAATTATCCTTATATACAACACGGTGGTCGCTACGAAAAAAAATGCAGCCTTTTTAGTAAGACCACCATTCCGTTTTTTATGGTTCTAACTTCCGCTCCTCGCTCACAGCGGACCTTCAGCTTCGTTAACACGTCCGCTCCGTGCAAGGAGCGGACCTGGCCCCCTTATTAGCTTGTAATTATTTAGTATGAGAACTCCATAATAGTCACACTATGATATTATTTTTGATTCATGCCTTGTTTATAATCAATTAAAAAGCATGGACAACAAAAACCTTTGACACCTTTATTAGAATCACTTTAATTTTATTTTCTCAAAGACCAGGTGAGGACCATTTTCAATTATATAAAGAATTGACTGAATGATATTATTCTTTAACTCTATTATTTCTTTTACGTCAATTCCAAACTTCGCAAGGTACATTGCAGAGGCAAAAGCGTGATAATCTAAAGCAGTAAGAGCCATATATAGAGAAAAGTTGTATTGTTCAATCCATTGAGCTTCTTCCATCCCATTTACATTTGCTGTAATTCTGGACATTATTCTATTTAGAGAGTCCTCTGCATCATTATGTGCCTGAGAACATAAGGCAGCATAAATGGTTCTATACTCTACTTCTTGCCCTATTTCTTTGAAACGATCAAAGATACTTGGCCATTTTAGATCAACCTCATCGAAATCAATATTGTTTAACGCAAGTGATGTTTTTAGTGCATATTCATACTGATCTAGAATCCGATCTTTATCAGCAATCCTCTGCAAGTGGTCAGCTTTAGCTTCATCAGAATATGAAGAGTCTTCTATACTACGTTTCCAATTTTGATTTTGTTTGCGCTCAGTTTCTAAGTGATTTTTGAAATATGATATTTGCTTGGCCATTGAATCACCAAGACTTATATAGTGTAAATTAACACTTCCCTCTATTGCTGTTCTGCACAAGGCTTCACATGAAGGAATCTGACCAATTAAAAAGACACCGAACACTCCACAACAATACTCATAATTCCTTCTGTACATATCATGCATTGATGACCAATAAACTTCTTCCACAAGTTTAGCTTCGTTGTCTCTACAACAATACTCAATGATTTCATTCAGTTTTTCGAGATAATATAACCCGTCATGTAAAGGTTCATTTAACTCGATGTCCTCTGAAATGGCTCTTTTCCTTATAAATTCCTTGACAAGATCATGCATTGCTTACTCCACCATATCGATAAATTTTAGTGATTCATATAGCATACTTTGGCTAAAGTACTTTTTTCAGAAATTGCTATTATTTCATTTTTTGTGGCAAAACTCACCAAATAAAAATGCTTATTAAGCAATCAATTTAATCATGTCAGATAATTTAGATATACTCATATCGTTGATCATATTGATTTTCATAAAAATGAAAGGATCTGATTATACTGGCCGAAATAGCCTAAAATTGACCAGAAACCTTATATTTTATTGCCGTTTCTGGTATTGCAAGAACCAGTTTTAGATCTTCGCAGTTTTCCGTTAAGTGCCAGGAGCGGACTTTTAGTGGTCCTGAAAAGTTGTAATATCGTGGTCGAATTGTAAGCATTTCAGTAAAACTGAACAATCCACTTTTAGAGCAAAATCGACATACTAATTATGTTCCCTAAGGAGTTTTTTATATTGATTATTGTAAGGTCGCTCACATTTTTCCGCCTAAAAAACTTACTATCAATAACATAGCTTCAAAATACTCCTAACTTGCGCTATATTAAAATATTGTTAACCTATAGGATTTTTAAGATGAGTAGAATTACGTGGGAAAATCCAACAATTAAATTTAACGATGATATTTTTTTGTCTGTTGACTGTCATATTTGTGAAAGAATAACTAATCATAAGAGATTGGTCGAAGTAAAGTTAAGTTCCACTCAGCATGAAGATGACCAGTATGATAACTCAGTCACATGTTATAAAAATCTGAAAATTTTACAATGTCAAGGCTGCATGGAGCCTTCGTTAAAAATTGAGGAATATGATTCGGAAAATATTGATTTCTATACTAACGAACCAGAAATTTCTGTCGACTATTATCCTAAGCGTCAGCAATTACTTCAGTTTGAACATACTTACCGGTTACCTACAGCATTAAGAGATATGTATATTGAAACTATCAGCGCAATAAATAGTGAATGTTTAACAATTGCTGGTATAGGCATTAGAGGGTTAATTGAAATTATTTGCAAAGAAGAGGGGATTAAAGGTCGTAATCTTGAAGATAAAATAAACAATCTTTTTACTGAAGGAAAAATTAGCGGGGATAGCAAAGTAATATTACATTCACTCAGAATCCTTTATAACAAATCTGCACATGAATCCTTTAAACCATCTAGAGAACAATTAAATTTATCATTGGACATTATAGAGTTACTCATGAAACAGATCTATGTTCATTCACATGAAGCTAAGAAGTTCTTACAAAATAAATCTCAAGCAGTTTAAGTGGAGATCGTATCGCTTTAGTCTATAACTTGAGGTTGAATCAGTGAGGTAGCCGAAGGCATGCCAGAACTGATAAACTGTGCAGAAGGCTAAGCATTCATTCAGTCCTGAGATAGTAGCTAAATCATGCAAAGAATTGTTCCTGATAAAAATTGGTGGGAAAAAGAGCGTAAAAATCGTAATGCATCATCAATATGCCCATACGCTAGTTCACACAGATGTCCTCGATACTATGAGAGTGTAGTTTTGCTCTCACGCAGCAATATGATAGCTGGTATGGCAACTGAAAAAGAAAAGGAACTGGGCGAATTTTGGAAAAGAACCAATTTCTCATCTTTATGTGATGAAGAAGTCCCCGCAGTTACTACAAACGAATTTGGCGGCCTTTCATCAGTTAGTAATTTCTGCCCAGAAATATCATTCAAATATTTGCACTACTATGCTGATTACATGCATAAATATGTTGATGAAATAGATCAAGATACAGGCAGGCGTATTGCGGAAAAAGATAATTTGGAAAATGATTGGAAATATACATGGATGTCAGTCAATCCTAAATTTTATTTAGATTGCGATGTTTTTGAAAGTGTCAAAAATTTCAATGAAAATTTTGGTAATGATTACTTAAAGAGATTGCACCCAAATATCGTTCAGCAAATAGATAGAATGAATAATTGTTTGGATACTAATGATCCGGCAGGTACACTGCACGCAGCCTCTAATATTTTAGAAACTATGGCTAAGGAAATCACTCAAAACCCGAATGTGTCAAATGAACCATTGGGTGGCTTTTTTAAACAGTTCGAAAAAATGTCAAAATTACCTCAGAATCTTATTGATGCAATTAAAGATATTTATGTTTTACGCAACAAGTTACCTACTGCTGGACACGGAAGCTTGAACAAGCCTGAATTGACTATGGTAGAAGCTATAATTATTGCGGCAATGACAAAGGCAATTTTAGAAATTGAATATCGAAGCAAAGCTATCTAACAAAACAAATTATGTGGTTCAAATTTCCGCTACACTTCTGTGTTACTGACCCCAGCGTCTTCTCATCGCTCATAAGGGACAACCATACTCAAATCTCCCACATTGCAGGAGATTTGAGTATGAACACGTCACCGTTGAACAAAGACCGTATCATCGGCTAAAAAAGACCACTTCAGATATCTCATATCTGGGGGATCCGAATCCGGCTCGAACTGGAAGGTAAAACGCGCGATTTAGCTCTGTTCAATATGGCCCTGGACAGTAAGCTTCGAGGCTGTGATCTGGTCAAACTCAAAGTATCTAATGTTGCATATGGTAGCTCTGTTTCAAGCAGAGCAACGGTGTTGCAACAGAAAACCGGTGGCCCTGTGCAATTTGAGATAACCAAAGGGACAAGAGAAGCTGTTGCTGCATTGATACAGCTTAGCAATTTGCGCAGTAAAGACTTCTTATTTCGGTCTAGGGTCGGAACTAACCAGCACATTTCAACCCGGCAATACAACCGAATCTTTCATGGGTGGGTAGAAAAGCTTGGTCTCGAAGATTCACTTTACAGCACACATTCCATGAGAAGAACAAAACCTTACCTGATCTACAAGAAAACCAAGAATCTCCGGGTGATCCAACTTCTGTTGGGTCATAAGAAACTGGAAAGCACAGTCCGTTATCTGGGCATTGAAGTCGATGATGCGTTAGAGATCTCTGAATCGATTGAAGTCTAAGGTTGTCAGGGCTGCAACAGCAGCCCTGTGCCAGAAGCGGATGTTGATTGCACAGTGTTACGTTACTCAATAAAGGGGGGTTTTTTCGTAATCTTTTTAACAAGCATATCTAATCAATTGAATTTTCGGACAAAAAGAGTGAAAATTATAGGGTGGTCTTATGAGTACTATTTGTTCTAATGAGTGCAACATTATTACAGTGAGGAAATAATATTGAATAACGGAATGTTACGTAGATATACAAGTATCCCATCGTTACTATGCATATTGACTAATAAACAGCTTACATTGCTTGATCCAGCGACCTGGGATGATAAAAATGATTCACATTACCTGAGCGTATATACACAAAAGAAAAAATTGAAACGGACTTTAGCTTTGTGTTTGTCAGAAAAAAATGAAACCTATCATCACTGGCGTGTTTTCACTCATACGGATAATGGTGTCTGTATTGTATTCGATAGAGATAAGCTAGAAAGCCATCTAAAAAAGAATAAAAATATCATGCATGGACCTGTCAACTACATGCAACTTTCAAAAATGAGGGGAGGGACTGCTACTGTAGATGATATGCCATTTTTAAAAAGATATGCATTTTCTGATGAGTCTGAATATAGGATTATTTATCCATCTTCGACTGATATTGCATTTAAACACTTGGATATACCTTTAACAGCCATAAGGAAAATATCTGTTAACCCATGGGCTCCAGATGCATTTTTTAATATTATTAGAGAAACCATTAAAAATATTAATGGCTGTGAAGACATTAAGGTCGGAAAGTCTTCACTAATTGATAATAAAGAATGGCGTAGGATTGGCGATAGTATCATCTAACAAATGTAAGATATGATCTAACACGAATACCCATTGTTTATGACAATGAAAAAGTTTAACGATCTTCCGCCACACGGGTAAAGTTTTTTTATGTTCAAACTTTACCCGTGTGGCGGGTGTAAGCTACATTTGGAGGGATCAAACATGAATAATGGTCATATAGCAGTGGGTTGTGACTTCAGTAGATTATTTGATCAAAAAATTATTTGGCAATAATAAGTATCCCATTGGCTATGTATCATTTCATCGTCGCAAACGTGCTTGTTCAGAGCAATTCTTTCCCGGCCCTTTATACCACTGACCGGGATAGGATGTAAAAAATTATTATGCCCATGCAGGGTACGCGAGGGCATCATTCACATGCCGTTGTTTATATCTTTCCTGCAAAATTGACGGTATTCCAGAAGACTTTTTCATTAAACATCTTATTAATATCCTGGGTCTCATCCTCACCACAAAAATAACTACTGATAAAATAAATTAGGCTTTTTGGCCTTCTTGAAGAGAAAACAAACTGGGTTTCATGCACAGTCAAATCATATAATTGATTTGCATTATTATTATTTTTTAGATAAAAGTAAAAAGCCATCACATAGTTTGAAATATCTAAGTAAGAATCGCCATCCACCGCATAACGCGTTACTAGCCTAACTGGAATGGAGGCAGAATACTCACCATTCGTAAGGTTTCCAGGGAGGATTTTAGTTAATTTCTTTATGACCTGAGGATCATTCTCATACACTCCACGCGAATCAATATAATCTCCCTCGTTCCTAAAATTATCTGGGTAAATAATTTCAATTGAAAGTATTCTCTTATTTTCTCCTAGCGCGGAAATTTTACTGACGCCTTCTAAATCTTTATATTTCTCACTGTAGATGATTATCTTCTGATTATTTGAATACGTAGCTTCAACGTAGTCCTGAGCATTCCAGGATAGCCACATGGCAACAAATGAAATAACAAGAGTTAATATCTCTATTGGTTTAAAATTTTCTAAATTAATATTTTTCATTTTTTTTGGATGTTAATATAATGGATTGGCTTGAATAATATATTAACAAATTCTATCTAATGCAATACCAACACCCATCGAAATTTCATAATCATACCCCATTGTGACGGTCAAATAGATCCAATAGAGTTTTTGTCAATAAAGAAAGATGATTACACTACTTCTTGTAGAATACTCTGTCGGCGGACCATTTTTATATGGCCTCGCTTATAGCAATGCATATTTTGGATTTTACTACATTCCCCTAGCCCGCTACAGGCTATCAGTACGCCGTTCAGATTGTAGGGTGATCACCGTAGCCGACAATTGTCACCGTTAGCTGTTATGTCCGCTGATCGCTCACAGCGGACCTCAAGTACAGTTAGTTCTGACAGCTTCGTGCTGTGAGTTCAACGGGCCGATGCAACGCTATCTGGACTGACCCCACCCCGGTAGACCTTACCGGCGGATTTACAGTGGTTTTTACCTACGTCTTCTCACATATGGTTGTTTCTCACATCGTCGTTCTGATTATTTTTCCGAAATAAGACGTTAAGAAAAAATTAAGAAACGAATGACAAGCTGTTAACACCGTGCGTTTTCAGGATGATCGGAAATGACAAAATTTACCCGCTTACAGATACAACTTCACTGGCTAACGCTGGTGTTAATTGCAGTGACTTATGCCGCAATGGAACTCAGGGGGTGGTTTCCCAAAAGTTCAGCAGCTTACCTTTTCATGAGGGAAACCCATTACAATGCAGGTATTGTGGTCTGGCTTCTGATGTTTTTACGACTGTGGCTCAGACACAGATATCCCGAACCAGACATAGTTCCCCCTCCGCCCCGCTGGCAAATGAAGGCAGGCAGGGTAATGCATATCGTTCTGTACATAACTTTTCTGGCTTTGCCATTACTGGGGGTCGCTCTGATGGCCTTTAACGGTAAGAACTGGTTTTTTCTGGGGCTCACCATTTCTCCTTTTGCTACACCCGACCCTTTGGTGAAGTCAGTACTGAAAAATATTCACGAAACACTGGGTAATGCCGGATATTTCTTTATTGCTTTCCATGCGGCAGCGGCGTTGTTTCATCACTATGTCCAGAAGGACAACACACTATGTAGAATGCTTCCTGATCACAACAAGCCGATTTAATTTGTGTTTTTGCCGGGGGAGCGTCTTCCCGGCAGCAATATTGCTGCCCTCAACGCTTCGTTATATCCCCTGTAGCCTAGGTTCATGTCAGACAGAATGCCTACAGCTCAGCACTGTATATTCTTTATCACATTGCTGACTTTCACCGGCACAAAGTAATTCAACCTGGATGAGTCTGAGGTTGCCACGGGATAGATGAAAACGCACAGCATGGCGGGAGCAAGAATCAACGTTATTTTTTACCGAGGTAGACCACTGTTATGTTGTCTGGTTTTCTTAACGTCGGGGCCGTAGCAGGGTCAATCAGGTACACAGGTACTATCACGGCATTTTTCCCACTAAACAGGATTGGCACCCAGCAGTGAACTCGTGGGTCTCCTGTCGTCTCCGGGATACCACTTGTACCGTATGACATAAGATCAACCACATTGATAAAAAGCGCCTTACCTATATCAAAGAAAAACTCGTTAAAAACCACATCTTTTGCCAGCAAAATCACAGCGTCACCTGCCGCAAATTTGACTGGCGATGAGGAGAGTTCTGAGGTCTCGGCATCAGCAAATATAATCCTTTCGGTATAGATAAAACAGGCGTAACGGGCATCCTGTTCTGACCTCGCCAGGATAAACTGACAGAGCTCTTTGATATGTCGATTTTCGACCCTGCCAACTGCATTATCCCGACGGTAGTGTCGCTTATGTTCGCGAACATGCACCTTGCCATTGACGCTGTCAAAGTCATACCCTTTTCCAACCTGGAGCTTACTTTCCCAGATCTCCATGCAGTACTTTTCAGCAGTCACAACATTTCTTCGGCGAGGCAAATCCTGCTGGTAGACACCAGACAGTAGCCGGGCCTTAAGTTCGTCCGCAAGCTGATAATAACGATTAATATCTTTCAGTACCGGAACGGTAGCATCCAGCAATGTGGAAATAACCTGCGACCGTGAGATCTTCTGTTTTTTGCTGTATTCATCTACAACGCGCAGAGTCTCAGAATTGGTTGCATTGAAAGTGATTCGTTCTGACATATCCACCACCTATTAAGCATTTTAGATAAAGTGCATAACAATTAGATTTAATTCCTTACTTATCAAATAGATTAATTTACTTCGATTTTATCTTAAATGGTCGATTTATAGTTACATGTACTCACGTAAAAATGCTGAATATGATGCTGTCAGGACAGCCTGGATACCAGGAACGAACATTTGGGTTTTTAGTATAATTAAGGTCTTCATGTTTTAAGAACTTCCTCTTCATATCCCCTCCCGCTGTGATCCGCTTAACCCGTCTGTATATATCCTGTCCCCACAGTACTGCTCAGTAAACAGAAATACTGTGACTTTCCAGCATAAAAATTACATATCACCACCTTCCTTTGTATACACACTACAGAGGATTAAATCATGGACTTTCCCTGGCCCTGGAACCGCAAATACACGATGAACTGGTTCCTACTGTCGTTACTGAACCACCATCTTGATCAGCTACTGGAACGTTACTCCCGCCTTCAGCCCCTCAGACTCGATGTGTTCTATCAGAATGACACGTGGCGTTATAACCATCACGGATGGTACGAGACAGAACGGGAGGTACGCCAGTTAACAGAATATCTGATGTTAGAGAGCAACATTGTAGGTCACTTCTGGGTGCTGGAGTGTACTTCCCGACACAAATGCCATGCCCATATCGTGATGTATCTTGATGGTCACCATAACCAGGCCACCTTTCCGGTGGCTGAACAGGCAGGGGCTGTCTGGCAGAAGATTACACAGGATGAGGGGTACCACAATCGCTGTGATCGTAAGAAATTCTACGAAGCCGATATCACCCGCCCCGTCAATTACGATGATGCTGCAGCCATCGACAACCTGCGCTACATCATCAGCTATCTCGCCAAGGAGAAATCAAAACACGGGCAGACTTACTACGGGGCCAGCGAGGTACCACCCGCGAGTGGACTGGGCAGACCGCGAGGGCTTCGATAAAACGACGCACTTTTTTACGTCAGTTCCGGTTGTTATGCCGGAGAAGGGTACAGTGATTCATCACACGACTCCGGTACTTATTTAGCTACCGGAGAATCTCGTCATGACCATTAAACCTTCCCTGTCTGAAGACCAGTTCGTCAATATGGCTTTCATTACCCATCTCACCGGATTAACCGATAAATGGTTCTACAAGCTCATCAAAGACGGTGAGTTTCCGGCACCCATCAAGTTTGGTCGTAGTTCCCGCTGGCGACAGAGTGAAGTCGAAGCCTGGCTACAGGCCCGCATTGATGCATCCCGGGGAGAGAATTCCGCCCTGGCAATGCCCCACAAACTTACCGTAACTCCCGTGGAGGCGTTGTCATGAAAACACCGTATTCCCGTCATGACTTCCTGTTGCAGCATTACCAGCGCTGGCTGGACGATTTCACGCGTCTGGCTGTACGACATGGGTTGTGTCACCCGAACATCCAGGCCAGCCATCAACTCACCATAGGCTCGCTCCGCTTCACGGGTACGGGGCAGGTCACTGCCGTGGTACCCCATGCTTTGTACCGGTTGTTCTGCGGTAATCAGCCTCCGGTCATCACGGTGACAGAGGACATGTCCACCCGGCTGGATTCAGACACCACGCTGCTGCTTCACCATCCCATGCTGGAAGGCATATTGCTGAGTGAATGTGCCCGACTGAAGCAGTTCCTGGTACAACGGGCACTGCTGGTGATGTTACAGCGACTGACCAGCCGGGAAATCCGACACAAAATAGTCTGGCTGTGCTGGCACGATTTGATGTGCGGGGATGACCCTTGCGACTGGCTGGAGCGTCTGGTCGGACAGCCAGACGACGCGCTGTATCTCTGGCTGGGTGACCGCCAGGATAGTGATCCCGTTTTAACCCTGATGATAGATGAATACCTGCTGTTTACCGGCAACTGATGCCAGAGACGAAAGCACATCTTCCTCCCCCAATCCCGCATTACTTTCCACAGATGCCGTTTCCCGCACAGCTTCACACTGGCGGAACGGCGCTGTCTGCGATTCAACGATAAGGATTTACAGATGAACTCAACCATTTTTACCGCACACTGTCAGGCCTGGCTTGATGACCTCACCCGGCTGCAGGTCACTCATGGGCTCTGCCAGCCTGAAATTAAAAAGTGGCACAGGCTGACCGTGACGTCCTGCTCGTTACCGAACGGGCTTACCGGACTGCTCATTATCCCGCAATTTTTGCTGACGGTAACGCAGGCTGCTTGTGTGGAAGAAGAATCGGTAGCGGGACGTATCATTAAACGTGCTGAGGGGCCAGCGCTGGCGGGGATGTTGCGCAGTGAATGTTACCGACTGGGACTCAGTGCCCTTGCTGAGCAGTTATCGCTGCTCTTCCGCCAGTATCCACAGCCCGGTATACGTGAATCACTGATGTTGCTGTGCTGGTGTGAGTTGGTGAAAGGGATTGAACCGGAAGCATGGTACGCACTGCATCTGCTGCTTCCTGCCACGCTGAAGAAATGGATCAATACACGACAAAAAGAGTTCAATAGTTTATCGGCACTGACTGAGGATTACATTCGTGCCACCCGGCCACTGTGAAGGTCGGATACCTGTCCGTAACAGCGATCCGGTACCGAGCGGCATGCGCAATGTACCGGAGCATATGACCTGGATTGAGCAGAAAAATACGCGCTTACTGTATGGCTGTAACGGAGTAGCTGACCATCAGTTAACCGTGCGCCGACGGAGTATCGATTTCTGAACCTGACAGTTTTTTACGTCAGCATTCCATTATGTGACAGCCACACCAATCCCCTTTTAATCCCTTTAATCCATCTAATCGCAAGACGCAGACTTCCCTTTTCGGGACGACTTGCGCCTACCCTCAGGAGTCTGAAGATGTTTGCCAAATTTTTCCTAGCACACAACGGTAAACGGTGCAGTCTGGTCTGCCAGACCGATAGATACATTACAGAACATAACATCCTGGTCGAGGTACTGGCATGCGCATGTTGAAATGTTACCTTGCCAATAATCGTGATGGGCACATTGTGACTGCTAAAGACGCGATGCAGTCACCAAGCAGGGTATGGACCTGCTCTTCCTGTGGCTGTCAGTTGATACTTCATGCGGGTTCATCTGGTGAGGCCCCCTGGTTTGAACATGACCAGCGAACAGTGACGACGAACGTTCTGATGCAATGTACCCATCTCGATCCTGAAGTGAAAGCCGAAGCCCGATGCCAAAAACTACGCAGAATCATCGGCAATCTGGATGCACCTGTAATGGTGCTGTTCTGGCATTGCGTGTGGTGCGGAAATCATTACAGTGGGAAAAAGCATTGCACTTCATGCGGAACAGGCATCTACAGTATCGAAGAAACTGACAAGCAATCAGATACAAACTGATTGGGCATGGGGTATTTCCTTAATATGATGAAGATCGCTTTAACACTCATGTTATTTCAGGAAATCTTATGGAGTATTTAAACGATGAGCTGACAGAAATGCAGCAAGTAAAGCGGGTAGTTCAACAGGCCATCGACCAGTACCCACGTCTGGCTGTATTTCGGTTGACGTTGGACTGCCCAGGCCCTGAGACAATAGGGTGTTTTCAGGATACCGTCTACCGACAAGTAAGTGAACTGGCAGCGACCCGACAATTGAGCGGCAGGCCATCGCCACCAACAATTCTCAGATGGATTGGAAGCAAAACTTCTCCCCACTCATATCAGACACTACTGATGCTCAACCAGGACACTTTTTACTTTTCCCGACACGACTCACTTCCGGAGAAGTGTTTCCAGACAATGAAAACTCTGCTCCGTCAGGCATACAATACAACCCGAATAACGAATGAACAGTATCAGAGTAATGAAACAAAAATAACCGTATTCAGAGTGGACAGAACCCAGGCAGGACACTCTGACGCTGAGCATAAATTATTACAGGAAAATGCCCTGTCGTTCCGACCTGCAGCGATTACACAGAGCCCCAGTATCTTTCCCTGACTGGTATGGCGGCTGAAAATATTAGCTCGCTGGATGTACGTCTGCGAGGTTTTCTGAAAAACACTATTATCGGTCACTATCCTGAGAAAGGGTTCAGGGGTTAACACTAAGGTTGTCCGCAGATCCTACGTGATAACTACCTTGTTCGGGGTATTTGCAGTTGCTATGTTTATCTATGCAGGATGGGATGCCATCTCTTCTTTCTGGAGAAGCAAAGAGACAGGGTTGTTTATCTTGTTTTTATTGATTTATGCTTCCGCTATTATTACTGTTATAGGTTATATAATTTCCCAGATTGAAGATATCTACCTGGGATCTAAATTTGGGCATTTATTCGAGACTTGGCTCAGGAACCATCCACCGTGTAACGATGTGAACCCTGATACTTCTGCAGCAACGCCAACTGAGGAGCAAGCATCATCCGAAGGCCCCCAAGAAGATTCTCTCGCGAGTTAACATGATTTATTAACGGGAGAGAACCGTTTGAAGTGCGCTGTTCTCACAATCACTATGCGTTTGACATTACCTAATTACTTACTGCAGGAAGCTGATTATGAAGGGTATTGGAACTGTACTTCAGGCTGGATACCTCAAACTGGATCACAGTATGAAGACCTACTCAGTTCTCACAGAGAATACTCTTTTGTTTACCGGTCATTTTGCCGATCTTGATCCTCATGGCTGGGGTTCTCTTTACGAAAAATTTACTGGTCAGGCATTTGAGGCTGAGGGCTATGAAGTGGAATACAGAGGGCTCACAGCAGGATTTAATGATGGCGGTATCGACCTTATTCTGCGAAAAGGGGATGACACTATTTTTGTTCAGTGCAAACATGCTTTTAAATCTTCACTATCTCGCAACTCCATTGAAAATATCCTGTATAAAGCAGGAAATTATATAAGCCGTAATATGCCCACGAATAGAGTACATCTGTGGTTAGTTTTACCTGATGTTAAACGAATAAAATGGAAACGGTATTTTTTACGGCACAACACTACACAGAATAAAGTTAAACTTGCTTTGATTGAAATCCGTATGCTATCTATCTGACGTCTTGATTTTATAGTTGCACAGACTGCTCCTTACGACCGCTACACCTATCACCTCTGCGGCAGTAGCTGCAATACTATCCTGAATACGACACGAAACGCCCGTGGTTTGAATACCAGGCCAACACACTGACTGACAACGGGGGGACAACATTACCCGTATGCATATTCTGAAGCAAGGGAAGTAAAACTGTAAGTACATTTGTTTTAGTTCCACGCACTTTTTGAGAGCCCAAGGTTTTCGGTCATCAGTCGGTACTCTCCCGGTGTCAGTCATTCAGGGATTCATGAGGCTCCTCGCTGTTATACTCCACCAGCCAGCGCTCTGTGATTTCCCGTGACTCGTTTAGGGTTATAAAAAGATAATAATCTAATATTTCTATCAGATAGATCCAGTTAAAACCGTTCGATAATATCATTCTTCGTTGGTTTACTTGATTTAATAAATTTCTGCATCACGCCATACTCTTCAGCCTATTTCACCAGAGCCAGTGAGACTAATTTCAGCCCATTGTCCATCCGCATCTTCAATAGATAACTGTCGTTATCTTTCTGCAATGGTATAAATAACATACCCATACCAGCTATTAAAGCAGATAAAAAACCACCTCCATAGAAGGTGGTTTGAAACTGATAATTAATTAAACTCAATAATGTCCCTCAATGTAACCATACGCTTTCCGGAACAACTCTTTATCTTTCCCTAATCCAAACTGAGCCAGAGTCAACAAAAGCGCCTTTTGAATTTCACGCGGGCCACTGTTGGAATTTTGCCAGCCATCAAAGCGGGTAGCTTTCACGATTTTATCAATTTGCTCAACAACATCACCGATTAACTTAGGGGTAGTTTCTGGGCGTGTTTCGAGGAAAAGCTTGGTCAAAGCCTGTTTATTATCAGCTTCAGTTACTGGGCGCTCGCCCGTTTCGCGCTCAGCTTGTACGGTATCTTTCGCAGCATCCAACAGGCCTTTCAACCAGTCGATGGCCTTGATAACACCAGCTTCATAGTCCTGACGAAGTTTTTCCAGGCGCTCGCCCAATGCCACAAATTTAGGATCATGGCTACCGCGTAAACGCCCCATAAGATCAATCTCCAGGCGTTTTGCGCGTTG
Organism: Citrobacter sp. RHB20-C16; assembly: GCF_013890155.1. Taxonomy (NCBI): domain Bacteria; kingdom Pseudomonadati; phylum Pseudomonadota; class Gammaproteobacteria; order Enterobacterales; family Enterobacteriaceae; genus Citrobacter; species Citrobacter sp. RHB20-C16. The sequence goes on from NZ_CP057630.1 coordinate 4,148,077, forward strand.
TTCCTGTTCTTTAGCTGTCAGGGTAAAAATTGCGTGCTCATCCATGATCAACTCGTCAATATCATCGCGAATACGATTGATATCAGTATGCTCATGGATCATTTTGATGGTTTCAGGACCAAGCGCAGCCCAAACAAGCGCACCTGTCTGCCCCACCGGACGCACCGATTCATAAATTTGCGCCAGCCATTTATAGTCCTGACGATAAGGGGTTAAAAAAGGATCTGGATTGATAGCTGACCATAACTTAGATAACACTCCAAAGCTGGCAGCGAATTCATCACGCTTCTCGTTAGTTGGCAGACATTCTTGCGCAGCCATAATACCTTCAAAACCTTCTATGGAACGATCCACACCAGGGAAGAAGGCCAGACATTTATTCAGTTGTAACGGCAATAGCTCTTTAAATGCCTCAATTCCCTCTACAACCCCTTCAATTTCTTCAGGGTTGTAGGCCAGAGCGGTACGCAGATTTTCGAAAACGCCGAGGTAGTCGATAATTAATCCCATGTCCTTGCGTATGTCATCGGTTTCATACAACCGGTTGGTTCGGCACATGGCCTGAAGAAGAGTATGATCGCGTAGAGGCTTATCGAGGTACATGCAGTAGCAAATTGGCGCATCAAAGCCCGTAAGCAGCTTGGCGGTAACGATGATAAGCTGTAACGGATGCACAGGATCTTTAAAGCATTCAATCAGCTCCTTTTGTACCTGCTCTTCTGCATCAATGTGCTGCCAGCGTTCGAAATCAGCTTGTTTAACAGGTAGCTCCAATTCGTCATGCCATTTGAGCCAGTCCTTGTTGAGCTTATCTTTTTTACCACCCTCTTCAGCTTTAACCGGAGCCTGGTCAACGTTCATAACCACTTCAACTGCATCAAAACCGAGCTTTTCACCGAGCAAATAATACATCTGCACACAGGCTTCGCGATCGTATACCACAACCATGCCTTTCATCTTTTTCGGCATAACATGGCTGGTAAAATGCTCAACAATGTCATTACTCACCGCAGCCATGCGTCTCGGAGATTTCAGCATGATGGCCAGCTTGCCAGCACGTCTGGATAATGCCGCTTTTTCTTCTTCGTCCAGATTATTTTCAGTAGCAAGTTGCTCGAACTCTTCGTTGATGGCGTCACGATCCACTCGGAGTTCGGCCAGCCGAGGTTCGAACTTCACTGGGTTAGTCGCGCCGTCACGGATCGACTGCTTGTAGCTATAGCGGCTCATATAGCGACCAGGATCTTCTTCGGCACCGAACAACTTGAATGTATTACGATCAATGCCAGAAATCGGAGTACCAGTCAGGCCATAGAAGTGGGCATTGGGCAGCGCCCAGCGCATTTTCTCGCCTAACCCACCTTCCTGGGTACGGTGAGCTTCGTCAACCAACACAATGATGTTGTCACGGTTGTTCAAGCCATTGGGGTTGCTATCGTCAATTTCGATATCTTTAAATTTGAAGATGGTGGTGATTAAAATGCCACGGCTGTCTTGCTCAATGTATTCGCCCAACTTTTTGCAGCTTTGCACTTTAATCAGATTCTTAACGTCGGCTCCACCAAAGGTCTCGTTAATTTGGCTGTCCAGATCTCGCCGGTCCACAACAATGAGTACCGTCGGATTTTTTAACGCATTGTCGGCACGCAGCATTTTAGCGGCGTAAAGCATCAACAAGGATTTACCCGATCCCTGGAAATGCCAAATCAGACCTTTTTTTGGATAGCCTCTGCGAACACGCTCAACAATTTGTTTTGCTGCTTCAAATTGCGGATAACGCGGCAGGATTTTAACGCGTTTAGGTGGAGTATTTTTTCCCGTTTTGACTGTTGAAAATAATGCAAAAGATTCCAGTAACTGCAATAAGGTTTGCGGATTTAACAAACTCTCGCAGCTGTGGAGTACCGATGCTAATCCCGGTAAAATCTCATCACGAAGCTCAGTATTATGCCATGGCCCCCAGTCTTTAACTCGGGCATTAATTGCGCCATAGGCAAAGGTTTTTCCTTCGCTGGCAAAGCACAGCAAGTTAGGAACAAAGAAAGATTCAACGTTTTTCCAGTAGTACTTTTTGCCGCCCATGAAGTCGGCGGCGCCGTCTTGCCAGGTCACGCTGGGGCGCGTTGCGGTTTTAACTTCGCCCACTACCAGCGGTATACCGTTCACATACAGGACAATATCAAAATAGACTTCAGTGGCCGCGATATAGTGGACCTGCTGTGCCACCACAAAGTGGTTATTTTCTATATTGTCAAAATCAATCAGATTGATGGTGGTATGGTCGCCATTCTCGCCAAAAGGCAAGGTTTTCTCAGCCATCAACCATTCCTGGAAGTTTTCATTGGCCTTTACCAAACCGGTATGTCGGGCTTCTAAAACCACTCCCCGCAATTTGTAGATGACCTCATCGGCATAGTCAGGCTGTCTGCCGATATCAGGGTTTAACGAACAAAGCGCGTCTTTTACCCACACATCAACGAAGATATCCTGCGCTTGCTTAGGCAGGTTTTCGCCGTGGCAGTATGTCCACTTGATCCCGCTTAAACCTTTTAAACGGTCGATAATTCCATTTTCTGTGACGGTTTGTTCGTTAAACATTAGCACTCCGTAGATTCAACCAATTCACTGACCAAACAATTTAAAATATTGTTATAAGAGTATCGGTTATTAATTTTTTGTAAATTAACCTTACTTATCTCATCAAGAATATTTACAATTTTGTCTTGTTCATTTTTTGACGGAACTGGAACAAGCATTTTTTTTAAATCTGTACCCGTTATCCCTGAAGCCGCAACTGTTTGAACAATTCTTTCCATAAGCCATCTACCATAATCACTGCGAAAGAAATAATTAAAATAGCTTGGATTGGCTTTTTCAGGATCAAGTCTAGCCCTAATAATTGAAGATTCAAAGGTTGCTGAATAATCATTCCCATCAAAAATACAACAAAGCCCGGCCCCCTCTTTTACTAATGAACGGCGAGCAAATAGTAAATCTCCTTTTATAACCCCAAACGTCTTAACTTCTTTATTATTTACATTTACTGATTGTTCAACACTGTTCTCTGTTATTTTGGATGAATGGAACATATCACCCATATGAACCATTTTCAATCCTGCCCCATAATAGTCTTGGCCTTTATAAAGTCCATTTTTGGTATCACAAGCTAATAAATCCTTGAACTGGCATATATCCCAAGAAGTTGGAATCATTCCTACCGGTGTCTTTTTTAAAATCTCATGTTTTGTACCAAATCGCGTTAATGAGTTCACCAATGTCAAGAATAAACTGGAAGTAGATGAATCCAGTTCAAGAAAATCTCGCTGAACTTTCTCTATACAAGCAATTTTCCTTTCAAGGCACTGAATCTCAGTATCAGTTTTATCATAAAATGTAAAGTCTGCAAGATTTTTAAATTTTGTTCTAGGAGACAATCCACCAGCTGAATTCTTAATAGCCCAATTCCAAAATAATTCTGACTGAACAATATGTGGCAATAGCTTACAAAACTTCGTATTAGTTCTAGGTTTAATTACTATGATATCGCCAGAGCAAATACCATCAAATTCTGCTATTGCAGCTTTTTTCAAGTAAGCTCTTCTACGACCAAATAATATATTTCCTTTTTTAAAAACTTTAGTAAAGCTCGGGTTGTCATCAGCAATAACTCCCCAACGATTTATTTTTAGCGAGCCAGAATCCAAGTGTTCTAACCCTATGTAACGCTCATAACCTTCAGCTACAGGATCTTTGGTTGTGAGTTTTACTTCATGGCAAATATCACCGAATTTAATTACTTTTCGATTAATCATGTTTCTTCACCGCGTAACCTAACTGAACGAGGCTGTCGATTAATTTATCAGTCTGTTTTTTTAATTTTAACCGACTAATTTTCCATGTCTCAATAGCATGCTGAAAATCATATGCTTCACTAGTATCTTGTGCTTGAACATACAGAGGAATCGACAAATTGTAGAGATTCTCCCTAATTGACTCAATATCTACCAAAGAGGTAATGGCAATTTGTCTCTCCGGTTTAAAATAAGCCTCACATAGCACAAATAAATCTTCGTTTGATAAACTACTATGGGCACGTTCGCGAGTCACATGCTTCACGCCATTAATAAACAGAACCTTATTTTTGCGCTCGGCTGGTTTATTGCAATTAAGCACCACCACGCAAGATTCCATCGGCGAGTTATAAAATAGATTCGGCCCCAAACCAATCACCGCTTCAATAATGTCAGATTCAATCACCTGTTTACGAATGCTCTGCTCAGAATCGCGGAACAGCACGCCATGGGGCCAAAGCATGGCGGCACGACCAGTCTCTGGCTTCAGACTTTTAATGATATGAGTGTAAAATGCATAATCAGCGCAGCCCTGCGGTGGCACGCCATAGAGATTACGCCCATATGGATCGACGGCAAACTTGTCACGATTCCACTTCTTGATGGAATATGGCGGGTTGGCAAAAATTACATCAAACTGCTTGAGCCGATCGTTTTCAATAAACTTTGGCTCAGCCAGGGTGTCGCCACGCAGCACATCAAACTCTTCAATATCGTGCAGGAACATATTCATACGTGCGATAGCGGATGTCAGCAAATTCACTTCCTGTCCATAAAGGTGCACAGAGCGCCACTCTTCACCTCTTAAGCGGAGATCCATCACTGCATTTAGCAACATCCCGCCAGTACCGCAAGTTGGATCATAGGCAGTTTCACCCGGTTTTAAGCCCATAATGCGCGTCATTAAATGTACGACTGTTCGGTTGGTGTAGAACTCTGCTGCCGTATGGCCGGAATCATCAGCGAATTTTTTAATCAGGTATTCGTAGGCTTCGCCAAGGTCATCCTGGGCGACAGATTTAATGCCTAGCGGAATTTTACTGAAATGTTCAATCAGATCAGCCAGCAGATGATCGGGAAGGCGCTCTTTATTGGTCCACTGTGCATCACCGAAGACGCCATGTAAACGTGGGTTATTGGCTTCAATTAGTCGAAGAGCATTCTGGATAGCTTCACCAATGTTTTTACTGGTATTGCGGACCTTTTCCCAAGCTGCCTCAGAGGGAATGTTGAAACGGTGAAACATCGGCATGGCGGCGTATTCAGCATCGCCTTCATGAAGTTCCAGCGCTTCGTTATATTCTTCCAGATAGACATCTGACAAGCGTTTATAAAACAGCAAGGGAAAGACATACTGCTTGTAGTCTGATGCGTCAATTTGGCCACGAAGAAATTCGGCGGCTCCCCAGAGCAGCTCTTCCAGCTTCTTATTACTCATAGTACTCATACCTCGAACCCTTCTTTGATAAGCAGGGCTTCCAGCTCCTCTTCTGCTTTTTCCAGCTCAGCCAGCTTCCGTTGAAAATCTTTGAACGCTTCTTCCACAGTAATGGTTTCTTCTTCGAGTGGTTTTTGCACATAACGAGCAATATTAAGATTGAAGCCATTCTCTTCAATCTCCTTCAGAGGTACCCAACGTGCAACGCCTTCTATTTCTTTTGCATCCGGCCCCTGTTGAGCAAAGCCATGGTAAATTTTGTATATATCATCAGCCTGCTTGTTGGACAGCGTATTCTGCGCGCGCCCCTTGGTATAGATTTCTTCAGCATTGATGATCAATACATGATCTTTATGCGTTGCCGGGCGTGATTTGCGTAGCACCAAAATACACGCAGGAATCCCAGTGCCGTAGAACAGATTGGAAGCGACACCAATAATTGCCACAATGCGATTTTCTTGCAGCAATTTGGTTCGAATTACTCCCTCAGCCCCGCCACGAAATAGCACACCATGAGGTAACACGACAGCCATACGCCCATTGTCGTTAAGTGAAGCAAACATATGCTGCACCCAGGCAAAATCACCATTTGTTTTTGGCGCCAGACCATATTGCTTACGGCCATAGGGATCGTTCGACCACAGATCGTATCCCCATTCCTTCAAGCTAAATGGTGGGTTGGCAACAACGCAGTCGAAAGTTTCTAAACGATCGCTTTGCAAAAACTTAGGTTCACGCAGCGTATCCCCACGAACAATATCGAAATCCTCCTGACCGTGCAGGAACAGGTTCATTCGCGCGATGGCTTCGGTGGTCAGGTTTTTTTCCTGACCTTTAATTTTTAGCAAACGCGGATCGCCACCGTTATCTTTTACATGGTGGATAGTCTCAAGCAGCATACCACCGGTACCACAGGCGGGATCGTAGACACTCTCACCGGCTTTTGGATCAAGAATGTTAACCATCAAGCGAACGATAGTACGTGGGGTATAGAACTCACCGGCTTTCTTGTTAGCTTTGTCTGCAAAGCGTTTGATTAGATACTCATATGCACGGCCCATGACATCATCACGGACACTTGCAACACCCAGATTCACCTTATTGAAGTGATTAAGTAGCGTAGCCAGTAACTCATCTGAAAGGCGTTCTTTATTGGTCCAACTGGCATCGCCAAAAATGCCATGCAGTTTAGGGTTTGCCAGTTCTATACCACGGAAGGAGTCTTTTAAGGCCTGGCCAATGTCTTTGGTCTCAGCGAAAACATCGCGCCAGTGGCAATTCTCTGGTATCTGAATGCGGTGAAACATCTTCCCCTTGGCAAGCTCTGCATCTCCAACCTTCTCAATCGCATCGGCAAATTCTTCGTCATATACATCACAAATGCGTTTGAAGAATAGGATTGGGAATATGTACGTTTTGTAATCTGACGCATCAATAGGCCCAGTGATAATATGGGCTGCATGCCAAAGATGGGCCTCGAGATCCTTTAGGTTAATAAGTGTCATTAATTTTTCTCTGTACGATTCTGCGAAGCAGGAACCTTTTGCAGTAAATCGTGTATTTCACAGTCAAAAAGCACGCAAAGCCTTTCTAATGTATCCAGGTCAACCTTCTGAGCCGTCTCTTTGTAAAGCAAAGTGATAGTGTTGCGACTCAGGCCTGTTTCCCTGACAACATCGGCTATTCGCATCTTATGTTCGCCCATGAGCCGAGCAAGATGGCAACGGATCATAATGGTCCTTATCGTTGTGCTTAACGATGCAAATCGTATCCCAAAATGCGAAAAAAACAAAAAAAATTCAAGCTGAAATGAAATTACATCAGTTGGGAAAACATTGAACGTATGGACAGTAAAACATGCATATTCAACATTTTTAAATTCAGGATACATGTCGGGCATAAATACCCGACATAGGTTCCAGTGAGATCATATGCCAATTAGCGACACTTTGGCCTGCAGGAACTTATAACTAATCATTGCTATCGTTTTTTGTCTTTAGAGTATTCAAATGGACTCACCCTCTTCTCACGGTTCGCATCCAGGTAATCCGCCCACCACTGCAGCATTAGCCTACGCTCCCCCAGATGCTCCGCTTTATGGATGTAAGCCGCTCGCACAGAATTTCGTTCCTGATGACTCATCTGCCGCTCCACCGCATCCCTCGACCACAATCCCGATTCAATCAAAGAACTACACGCCATCGTCCTGAAACCATGCCCACAGACTTCCGTTTTCGTGTCATAACCCATCACTCTCAGCGCCTTGTTCACCGTGTTTTCACTCATAGGTTTACGCGGATCGTGATCGCCCACAAAGATCAGCTCACGGTTTCCACTCATGCTTTTGATCTTTTGCAAGATAGCGAGAGCTTGTCGCGACAAAGGAACAAGATGTGGAGTACGCATCTTCGAACCACGTTGAGAATGCTTAACTCCTTCCAGTGGCTCACGCTCGCCCGGAATCGTCCACATAGCCGTTTCAAAATCCACTTCTGTCCAGCGAGCAAAACGTAACTCGCTCGAACGAATGAAAACCAGTAACGTCAAATCCACAGCTAACCGCGTTAATGGTCTGCCGGTGTAGTTATCAATGCGATGGAGTAACTCAGGAATGCGGTTGAGATCTAGCGCAGCGCGATGCTTTCGTTTAGCTGTTGCGATCGCACCAGCGATCTCTTGTGCAGGATTGTAATCAATTAAGCCGTTCTGTACCGCAAAGCGCATTATTGCCGTTGTTCGCTGTTGAAGACGCGCAGCCACTTCAAGGCGTCCTGACTTTTCCACTGCTTTAATTGGGACCAGTAAGTCACGAGTACCAATATCTTTGATATTTCGCTTCCCAACTGAAGCAAATAAATTGTCTTCGAGGCTTTTCAATACACGAGCACTATGCGATGCAGACCACTTCTGATTGCTGGCGTGCCACTCTCTGGCTACCACTTCAAACGTTATAGCCTCTTGCTCCTGCTCTACCTTAACGGCTTTCTTGTTCTCACTGGGATCGATGCCATTAGCTATTAGCTTACGGGCTTCATCCCGGCGCCCCCTGGCATCGGCCAGCGAGACTTCAGGGTATTTCCCCAGCGCCAGCATCTTCTCCTTACCGCCAAAACGATAACGAAGCCGCCAGTATTTGGAACCGTTAGGGTGAACCAGCAAAACCATGCCTTCACCGTCAGTTAGTTTATAGGCTTTTGCTTCAGGCTTAGCCGAACGAACCTTCACATCACTCAGAGCCATGATGAGTATCCTTTCAAGGGTTCTGTGTGGGTACAAACATTATCGAACCGGGATATACCCGCAGTTGTACCCGCATCAGTAAGTTGATGTAGATTGAATCAGGTTGACTTACGTTAAGTGAAAAAGCGAGGAAAGCCTTGCGGATACTGGATTTCAGGCACAAAAAAAGACGTCTGTTGACGTCTATTGATGTTCCGATGGTGCCGAAGGCCGGACTCGAACCGGCACGTATTTCTACGGTTGATTTTGAATCAACTGCGTCTACCGATTTCGCCACTTCGGCACTGAAGAGGTATGCGGAAAACGTTGTGGATTATACCTGTAGCACGCAACCATGCAAGCGCTAGCGTGTGTCTTCTCCGTTAAGTGTCGAAAAAATCAGCATACATCCATCCCGCGCTCTTCTTAATCCCCCCTTCTGCAAAGCGACGCCGTTTCCCATGCTCTACACTTTTCTGTTCAACACCACACTGAGGGAAACACGATGTCGATGATTAAAAGCTATGCCGCAAAAGAGGCGGGTAGCGAACTCGAACTCTTTGAATACGATGCAGGCGAACTCAAGCCGGAGGATGTCGAGGTGCAGGTCGATTACTGCGGTATCTGCCATTCCGATTTGTCGATGATCGACAACGAGTGGGGATTCTCTCAGTATCCACTGGTTGCCGGACATGAGGTGATTGGTCGCGTGGCCGCCCTCGGTAGCGCGGCGCAGGCGAAAGGCCTGAAGATCGGCCAGCGCGTGGGGATTGGCTGGACGGCGCGCAGCTGTGGTCACTGCGATGCTTGTATCAGCGGTAATCAGATCAACTGCCTGGAAGGAGCGGTGCCCACCATTCTTAATCGTGGCGGCTTTGCCGAGAAGCTGCGCGCAGACTGGCAGTGGGTGATCCCGCTTCCAGAAAGCATCGATAGTGAATCCGCCGGTCCGCTGCTGTGCGGCGGTATCACGGTGTTTAAACCGCTGCTGATGCACCACGTCACTGCCACCAGCCGCGTTGGGGTGATCGGTATTGGCGGACTGGGACATATCGCTATCAAGCTATTGCATGCAATGGGATGTGAAGTCACCGCGTTCAGCTCTAACCCGGCGAAAGAGAAAGAAGTGCTTGCGATGGGTGCCGATAAAGTGGTGAACAGCCGCGATCCGCAGGCATTAACGGCGCTGGCAGGCCAGTTCGATCTCATCATCAATACCGTCAATGTCGATCTCGACTGGCAACCCTACTTCGAAGCGCTGGCTTACGGCGGCAACTTCCATACCGTCGGCGCGGTACTGAAGCCGCTACCGGTCCCTGCCTTCACGTTGATTGCCGGCGATCGCAGCGTCTCCGGTTCGGCGACTGGTACACCGTATGAACTGCGTAAGCTGATGAAGTTTGCCGGACGCAGCAAAGTCTCGCCAACCACCGAACTGTTCCCGATGTCGAAAATCAACGAGGCAATCCAGCACGTGCGCGACGGTAAAGCCCGCTACCGTGTGGTGCTGAAAGCCGATTTCTGACAGTCTGACTCAGCGCTTCTCAACTCAGAGTGAGGTGCTGAGTCGCTCTCGTGCCTGGCGAAACGCCAGAACCGCCTGTTGGCACTGCGCCGTCACATTCTCAATGTCATGATTAATGTCGATACGCGCAATATCGGCTTCCTCCGCCAATGGACACTCCAGCGCCTCAAACTGACTTTTCAGCAAACCGACCGGCATAAAATGCCCTGCCCGACGTTGCATCCGTTCCAGGATAATATCGTAGTCGCCATCCAGCCAGAGAAAATGCACGTTAGGACTGCCCTTACGTAAAAAATCACGATACTGCTTTTTTAATGATGAGCACACAATAAACCCGGTCTCATTCTTTTTATACAGACTATAAGATGCATCATTTAAGCGTTCTAACCACGGCAGTCTGTCTTCGTCGGTTAATGGTATTCCCTGGGACATTTTATCAATGTTTTTGGCAGGATGGAGATCGTCACCATCAATAAACTTCGCCGATAATAATGCTGCCACCTTACTACCAATTAACGATTTACCACTTCCTGAAACGCCCATCAAAATATAGCTTTCCCCGGCCATGTAAAACCCTCTGCGTCATATTTCATGGCGCGATATTACGCCTGCACAATCGGCAATTTCACGCTTTTTTGTTTCCATAGATGAGAATTATAAAGCGCATCACGTTATGCGTAACATTGTAGTGTAACAATTTTCCAGTGTGACCTAACTCACAAATAAGGACAATTAAAACCGCTTAAATGCACCGGAGATGAAGACCTGACCCAGTGAGGCATTTATGGAAGTGAAAACTCAATCCTGCGTTGTCGCGGGTAAGCGCTCTGTTGCCGTAACACAACAGAATATCGAATGGAATAATAAAGGCACGCTCGTAAAAATAACCCGCGGAGGAATTTGCGGTTCCGACTTACATTATTATCAGGAAGGTAAAGTCGGTAATTTTACCGTCAAAGCACCGATGATTTTAGGCCATGAAGTTATTGGTAAAGTGGTCCATAGCGATTCAGAAACATTACGCGAAGGGCAGTCGATTGCCATTAATCCGTCTAAACCATGCGGTCATTGTAAATACTGTCTTCAACATGAAGAAAACCAGTGCACTGAAATGCGCTTTTTTGGCAGTGCGATGTATTTTCCGCACGTCGACGGCGGCTTTACCCAGTTTAAAACGGTCGATACCGCCCAGTGTATTCCTTACCCGGAACAGGCGGACGAAAAGGTCATGGCCTTTGCTGAACCGCTGGCCGTTGCCATCCATGCTGCGCATGAGGCTGGCGATCTCCAGGGTAAGAAAGTGTTTATCTCCGGCGTCGGCCCCATCGGTTGCCTGATCGTCAGCGCGGTGAAAACGCTGGGTGCAGCGGAAGTGGTCTGTGCCGATGTCAGCCCCCGTTCGCTATCGCTGGCTCAACAAATGGGCGCAGATACGCTGGTTAATCCCCAGCATGACGCGCTCGACCAGTGGAAAACGGAGAAGGGCTATTTCGATATCAGTTTCGAGGTCTCCGGTCATCCCTCCTCCATTACCACCTGTCTGGAAGTCACCCGCGCAAAAGGGGTGATGGTGCAGGTTGGTATGGGTGGTGCCGTTCCGGACTTTCCGATGATGATGCTGATCGGCAAAGAGATCGCCCTGAAAGGCTCGTTCCGCTTTACCACTGAATTTAACACCGCAGTCTCCTGGCTGGCGCATAACGTTATCGATCCGCTGCCGCTACTGAGTGCGGAATATCCGTTTACCGACCTGGAACAGGCGCTGATTTTCGCCAGCGACAAAACCCAGGCGGCGAAAGTTCAGCTCGTCTTTGAGAATGAAAAATAAGGAATAACATCATGAACGATCTTTTTTCACTGGCAGGTAAAAATATTCTGATCACCGGTTCCGCCCAGGGGATCGGTTATTTGCTGGCAACGGGTCTTGGTCAGTATGGTGCGCAGATTATCGTCAACGATATTACGTCAGAGCGGGCAGAAGCCGCGGTTGCTAAACTGCAGCAGGAAGGGATCCGTGCCGTTGCCGCTCCTTTTAACGTGACGCATAAACAGGATATTGACGCCGCAATTGACCATATCGAAAAGGATATTGGCCCGATTGATGTGCTGGTCAATAACGCCGGGATCCAGCGCCGCCACCCATTTACCGAATTCCCTGAGCAGGAATGGAACGACGTGATCGCCGTTAACCAGACCGCCGTGTTCCTCGTCTCCCAGGCGGTAACCCGCCGAATGGTGGAGCGCCAGGCCGGGAAAGTGATCAACATCTGCTCGATGCAAAGTGAACTGGGTCGCGACACCATCACCCCGTACGCCGCCTCGAAAGGTGCGGTGAAGATGCTGACTCGCGGTATGTGCGTTGAACTGGCGCGCCATAACATCCAGGTTAACGGCATCGCACCGGGGTACTTCAAAACGGAAATGACTAAAGCGCTGGTGGAAGATGAAGCCTTCACCTCATGGTTATGCAAACGTACCCCTGCCGCCCGCTGGGGCGATCCGCAGGAGCTGATTGGCGCGGCGGTATTCCTCTCCTCCAAAGCCTCGGACTTCGTCAACGGACATCTACTGTTCGTCGACGGCGGCATGCTGGTCGCAGTGTAACCACTGAACAACCCTACGCAGCGCGCCAGCGCTGCCTTTTTGGCACACATAAGAGATAAGATTATGCCATTAATCATAATTGCGGCAGGCGTCGCGCTGCTTCTGGTCCTGATGATTGGCTTTAAAGTCAATGGCTTCATCGCCCTGGTCCTGGTCGCAGCCGTCGTGGGATTCGCCGAAGGGATGGACGCACAGGCCGTTTTACATTCCATTCAAAACGGGATCGGCGGCACGCTCGGCGGGCTGGCGATGATCCTCGGTTTTGGCGCAATGTTGGGAAAATTGATTTCTGATACGGGGGCCGCGCAGCGCATCGCGACCACCCTGATCGGAACGTTTGGTAAAAAACGCGTGCAGTGGGCGCTGGTCGTCACCGGACTGGTCGTTGGGCTGGCGATGTTCTTCGAAGTCGGCTTTGTACTGCTGCTGCCGTTGGTGTTTACGGTGGTGGCCTCATCCGGTTTGCCGCTGCTGTATGTCGGCGTGCCGATGGTCGCTGCCCTTTCGGTCACCCACTGCTTCCTGCCGCCGCATCCGGGACCGACAGCCATTGCGACGATTTTTGAAGCCAGCCTCGGCACCACGTTGCTGTACGGGTTTATTATCACCATTCCTACGGTGATTGTCGCAGGCCCACTGTTTTCAAAACTGCTGACCCGCTTTGAAAAAGCGCCGCCGGAAGGATTGTTTAACCCGCACCTGTTCACCGAAGAGGAGATGCCGTCCTTCTGGAACAGTATCTTTGCGGCGGTGATCCCCGTCATACTGATGGCCGTTGCTGCCGTCTGTGAAATTACACTGCCCAAAACCAACTCGGTACGGGTATTCTTTGAGTTTATCGGGAACCCTGCCGTCGCGCTGTTTATCGCCATCGTGCTGGCGATTTTCACTCTAGGCCGACGCAATGGCAGGACGATTGAACAGATCATGGATATCGTCGGTGACTCTATCGGTGCCATCGCCATGATTGTGTTTATCATCGCCGGTGGCGGCGCGTTTAAACAGGTTCTGGTGGACAGCGGCGTGGGTCAGTATATCTCGCACCTGATGACCGGCACCTCGTTGTCGCCGCTGCTGATGTGCTGGACAGTGGCCGCGTTACTGCGTATTGCACTGGGATCGGCGACCGTCGCCGCGATCACGACCGCTGGCGTGGTATTGCCGATCATTAACGTCACCCATGCCGATCCGGCGTTGATGGTGTTGGCGACCGGGGCCGGTAGCGTAATCGCTTCGCACGTAAACGATCCGGGATTCTGGCTGTTCAAGGGCTACTTTAACCTCAGCGTCGGTGAAACGCTGCGGACGTGGACCGTGATGGAAACGCTGATTTCAATCATGGGACTGCTGGGCGTGCTGGCACTGAATGCGGTTCTGCATTAAGGCGTGATTAACCACCGGGGGGCGATGTCGCCGCCGCTCCCCGGTACCGGAGAGAAGATGAGGAACCACAGAATTTCTTTGCAGGACATCGCCACGCTCGCGGGCGTAACCAAAATGACGGTGAGCCGCTATATCCGCTCGCCGAAAAAGGTCGCAAAGGAAACTGGCGAGCGTATCGCGCAGATCATGGAGGAGATCAACTACATCCCGAACCGTGCGCCAGCCATGTTGCTGAACGCGCAAAGCTACACGCTTGGCGTGCTCATTCCCTCCTTTCAGAACCAGCTCTTCGCCGACATTCTTGCCGGTATCGAATCGGTGACATCCGACCATAACTACCAGACGCTGATTGCCAACTACAACTACGATCGTGAGTCGGAAGAAGAGTCGGTGATCAATCTGCTCTCCTACAATATCGACGGCATCATTCTTTCCGAGAAATATCACACCCTGCGCACGGTGAAATTCCTGCGCTCGGCGGCCATTCCCATTATCGAGCTAATGGATATTCAGGGCGATCGGCTGGATATGGAAGTCGGGTTTGATAACCGCCAGGCGGCATTTGATATGGTCAGCACCATGCTGGATAAACGCCAGCGGCGCAAAATTCTTTATCTCGGCTCGAAAGACGATATCCGTGATGAACAGCGTTTTCGCGGTTACTGCGATGCGATGACGCGGCGAGGCCTGACGCCGCTGCGCGTGAACCCGAAAGCGATCTCGTCGATTCGTCTGGGCATGCAACTGATGCGCGACGCGCTGATTGCCCACCCGGATTTAGACGGTGTGTTTTGCACCAATGATGATATTGCGATGGGCGCGCTGCTGTTTTGCCGGGAACGCGACCTGTCCGTGCCGGAACAGGTCTCCATTGCCGGTTTCCACGGTCTGGAGATGGGCCGACAGATGATCCCAAGTCTTGCCAGCGTCATCACCCCCCGCTTTGACATTGGCCGCATGGCGGCGCAGATGTTGCTGAGCAAAATCAAGAACAACGACCACAACCACAATACGATCGATTTGGGATACCAGATTTACCACGGCAATACGCTATAAGTGATTTTCTCTCCCCGGCGCATATTCTCTTGCACTCACATTGCCTATACTCGACGCAGGATAAATGGAGGAAATCTCATGAGCTCACCCCTGCTGATTGCCCGCACGCCAGACACTGAACTGTTTTTACTCCCCGGGATGGCGAACCGCCACGGGCTGATTACCGGGGCGACCGGGACCGGGAAAACCGTCACGCTACAGAAGCTGGCCGAGTCGCTGTCGGAAATTGGCGTACCGGTTTTTATGGCCGATGTAAAAGGTGACTTAACGGGCATCGCTGCCGAAGGCCAGGCTTCCGAAAAACTGCTCGCCAGACTGAAAAATATCGGCATTACCGACTGGCAACCGCACAGCAATCCGGTGGTACTGTGGGACATCTTCGGCGAAAAAGGTCATCCGGTTCGCGCCACGGTCTCAGACCTCGGGCCGTTGCTGCTGGCGCGTCTGCTGAACCTCAACGAGGTGCAGTCCGGCGTGCTGAACATTATCTTCCGTATTGCCGATGACCAGGGTCTGTTGCTGCTGGATTTCAAAGATCTGCGGGCCATCACGCAATACATCGGCGATAACGCTAAATCCTTCCAGAATCAGTATGGCAACATCAGCAGCGCTTCAGTCGGAGCGATCCAGCGTGGGCTGCTGACGCTTGAACAGCAAGGTGCGACGCACTTCTTTGGCGAGCCGATGCTCGACATCAAAGACTGGATGCGGACCGATGCCAGTGGCAAAGGGATCATCAATATTCTCAGCGCCGAGAAGCTCTACCAGATGCCAAAACTCTACGCAGCCAGCCTGCTGTGGATGCTCTCCGAGCTTTACGAGCAACTGCCGGAAGCCGGCGATCTGGAAAAACCGAAGCTGGTCTTCTTTTTCGACGAAGCGCATCTGCTGTTCAACGACGCCCCGCAGGTGCTGTTGGATAAAATTGAACAGGTGATCCGTCTGATCCGCTCGAAAGGGGTTGGCGTCTGGTTTGTTTCGCAAAACCCGTCGGATATTCCGGATAACGTCCTCGGTCAGTTGGGCAACCGCGTTCAGCATGCCCTGCGCGCCTTTACGCCGAAAGATCAGAAGGCGGTGAAAACCGCCGCGCAGACCATGCGCGCCAATCCGGCGTTTGATACAGAGAAAGCGATTCAGGAACTGGGCACCGGTGAAGCACTGGTTTCATTCCTCGATGCCAAAGGCAGTCCATCGGTCGTCGAGCGGGCAATGGTGATCGCCCCGTGCTCACGGATGGGACCGGTGACGGATGATGAGCGCAATGGGCTTATCAACCACTCTCCGGTTTATGGCAAATATGAAGACGACCTGGATCGTGAATCCGCGTTTGAAATGCTGCAACAAAGTGTCCAGGCAACGACCGAAGCGCAAAGTAACCCGACGGCGAAAGGCAAAGAGGTGGCGGTTGACGACGGGATCCTCGGCGGGCTGAAGGATATTCTCTTCGGCAGTACCGGACCGCGCGGTGGCAAGCGCGATGGCGTAGTGCAGAGCGTGGCAAAAAGCGCAGCGCGTCAGGTCACCAATCAGCTCATTCGCGGGATGTTAGGCAGCCTGATGGGCGGCAGAAAACGCTAGTACTGAGGATAAGCGCAGCGCCATCAGGCACTGCGCTTTACGTTGCCGGATGGCGGCGAACGATTATGACTTACGCATCATCAGCCAGAGACTGATCAAGAAGAACGAGGCGCTCGGCAGCAGGGCGCCGATAATCGGCGGAATACCGTACACCAGCGTCAGCGGGCCAAAGATCTGGTCCAGCACGTAGAAAACAAAACCAAAGCTTATCCCCGTCACCACCCGCACGCCCATTGGCACGCTACGCAGCGGACCAAAGATGAACGACAGCGCCATCAGCATCATCACCGCAACGGACAGCGGCTGGAAGACTTTGCTCCACATATTGAGCTGGTAGCGCCCGGCCTCCTGGCCGCTCGACTTCAGGTATTTCACATAGTTGTGCAGACCGCTGATAGAGAGCGCATCCGGGTCCAGCGCCACCACGCCCAGTTTGTCTGGCGTGAGGTTGGTTTTCCAGGTACTGCTCACCATTTGCGAACCGGTGATCTGCTTCGGATCGGTCAGATTCGACTCATCCACCTGCGACAGACGCCAGACCTTCTGTTCCGGGTCAAACTTCGCCGACGCAGCATAGCGCACGGATTGCAGACGACGCTGATCGTTGAAGGCATAAATGCTGATGCCGCCTAACTCTTCGTCACCTTTCACTCGTTCGATGTAAACAAAGTTATTGCCGTCTTTCGCCCACAGCCCCTGCTGGGTGGAAAGCAGCGAACCGCCGTACATCGCCTGCGCACGGTAATTACGCGCCATCTGCTCGCCCTGCGGCGCAACCCACTCGCCGATGGCCATGGTCAGCAGCACCAGTGGGATCGCGGTTTTCATCACCGAGAACGCAACCTGCATACGGGTAAAACCCGACGCCTGCATCACGACCAGCTCGCTGCGCTGCGCCAGCATCCCGAGTCCCAATAGCGCACCAAGCAATGCCGCCATCGGGAAGAAAATCTGCACATCTTTCGGCACGCTGAGCAGGGTGTACATCCCCGCGCCCAACGCGTCGTAGCTCCCCTGCCCGGCTTTTTTCAGCTGGTCGACGAACTTGATGATGCCGGAAAGCGACACCAGCATGAATAACGTCATCATGATGGTGGTGAAAATGGTTTTACCGATATAGCGGTCAAGGACACCAAATGGCTGCATCACACCGCTCCTTTACGCGAAAAACGGGCGCGCAGACGGCGCACCGGCACTGTATCCCACAGGTTAAGACCCACCGCCAGCGC
Organism: Citrobacter sp. RHB20-C16; assembly: GCF_013890155.1. Taxonomy (NCBI): domain Bacteria; kingdom Pseudomonadati; phylum Pseudomonadota; class Gammaproteobacteria; order Enterobacterales; family Enterobacteriaceae; genus Citrobacter; species Citrobacter sp. RHB20-C16. The sequence continues at coordinate 4,165,963 of NZ_CP057630.1, forward strand.
CAGATACAGCAGGTTGACCACCCACATCCAGATAACCGGGTCCAGCTTTCCTTTCCCGCCATTGGATTTCAGGGAGGTCTGGATCAGGAAGAACATCAAATAGAGCAGCATCGCGGGCAGCATCGACAGCACGCGGCCCTGACGCGGGTTGACCACGCTCAGCGGGACGACCATCAGCGCCATCATAAATACGGTGAATACCAACGTGATACGCCAGTGCAGTTCCGCACGGGCGCGATCGGTATCAGTGGACCACAGCGTGCGCATGTCCATCTGGTCGGTGTCGTTCGGATCCAGCGCCACCGCCTGGTGACCGATAATCGCCTGATAGTCCTGGAAGTCGGTAATACGGAAATCACGCAGCAGTGCGGTGCCTTCAAAGCGAGTGCCTTTGTTCAGCGTGACCACCTGCGAACCGTCGCGCATCTGCGACAGATGTCCGGAATCGGCGACCACCACAGAAGGACGGGCGTTACCTTTCGGGCGAATTTGTGCGAGGAACACATCCTTGAAATCGCTACCGTCAACGCTTTCAATAAACAGTACCGAGCTGCCATTGGTGGCCTGCTGGAACTGCCCCTGCGCCAGTGCGGCCATACCGGGGTTGGCTTTCGCCTCGGCCAGCACTTCATCCTGATGTTTTGACGACCACGGCCCCGCCCACATGACGTTAACGGCGGCGATGATCCCGGTGAACAACGCCAGGATCATGGCGGCTTTCACCAGCACGGCCTTGCTCAGACCGCAGGCGTGCATCACCGTAATTTCACTTTCGGTATACAGTTTGCCCAGCGTCATCAACAATCCGAGGAACAGGCTGAGCGGCAGGATAAGCTGCGCCATTTCAGGCACGCCGAGGCCCAGCAGCGAGAGCACCAGATTTGCCGGAATGTCACCGTCAACCGCTGCGCCGAGGATCCTCACTAACTTTTGACAAAAGAAGATCAAAAGCAGAATGAAGAGGATGGCAAGCTGGCTTTTGAGCGTCTCCCGCACCAGATATCTTATGATTATCACTTTAAATACGCCCGTAAAAACTCGTCTTTTGCAGGAATTTAGCTTGTTTCATGGCTTAAACGTCATTTATTCTCTTGAGTCGTCGAAATCGTCGCTAAAATTATTATACTCAGCGGATTCGCCACTCAGAACGCGTTCTGATGTGCCAATGCCGTAATAACGTTAAGATTAACACGAAGTCACCGCAACTGCGGATATGAGTTACGAAAGCTTGCAATTCTAACCGCAGGCGCCGCCGTTGTCTTTAAGATTCAGGAGCGTAGTGCATGGAGTTTAGTGTAAAAAGCGGTAGCCCGGAGAAACAGCGGAGTGCCTGCATCGTCGTGGGCGTCTTTGAACCACGCCGCCTTTCTCCGGTTGCAGAACAGCTCGATAAAATCAGCGACGGGTACATCAGTGCCCTGTTGCGTCGTGGCGAACTGGAAGGCAAACCGGGTCAGACCCTGTTGTTACACCATGTCCCCAACGTACTGTCCGAGCGTATCCTCCTCATCGGTTGTGGCAAAGAACGCGAGCTGGATGAACGTCAGTATAAGCAGGTGATTCAGAAAACTATCAACACTCTGAATGATACCGGCTCAATGGAAGCCGTCTGCTTCCTGACCGAACTGCACGTCAAAGGCCGCAACAACTACTGGAAAGTGCGTCAGGCTGTCGAGACGGCCAAAGAGACGCTGTACAGCTTCGATCAACTGAAAACCACCAAAAGCGAGCCGCGCCGCCCGCTGCGTAAAATGGTCTTCAATGTGCCGACCCGCCGTGAGCTGACCAGCGGCGAGCGTGCGATTCAGCACGGTCTGGCCATTGCTGCCGGCATTAAGGCCGCGAAAGATCTCGGCAACATGCCGCCGAACATCTGTAACGCCGCCTATTTAGCCTCTCAGGCGCGCCAGTTAGCTGACAGCTACAGCAAGAATGTGGTCACCCGCGTCATCGGCGAACAGCAGATGAAAGAGCTGGGAATGCACGCATACCTCGCCGTCGGTCACGGTTCGCAGAATGAATCGCTGATGTCAGTGATTGAGTACAAAGGCAGTCCGTCCGAAGACGTGCGTCCGATTGTGTTGGTCGGTAAAGGGCTCACCTTTGACTCCGGCGGTATCTCCATCAAGCCAGCTGAAGGCATGGACGAGATGAAGTACGACATGTGCGGTGCGGCGGCAGTGTATGGCGTAATGCGCATGGTGGCGGAGCTTCAGTTGCCAATCAACGTCATCGGCGTGCTGGCAGGCTGTGAAAACATGCCTGGTGGTCGCGCCTATCGTCCGGGCGACGTGCTGACGACCATGTCCGGTCAGACGGTTGAAGTGCTGAACACCGATGCCGAAGGCCGTCTGGTACTCTGCGACGTCTTAACCTACGTTGAGCGTTTCGAGCCAGAAGCGGTAATCGACGTGGCGACCCTGACGGGCGCCTGCGTGATTGCGCTGGGCCACCACATTACCGGTCTGATGTCGAACCATAACCCGCTGGCGCACGAGCTGATCGGCGCGTCCGAACAAGCGGGCGACCGCGCATGGCGTCTGCCGCTGGGTGATGAGTATCAGGAACAGCTGGAATCCAACTTCGCGGATATGGCGAATATCGGCGGCCGTCCTGGCGGCGCAATCACCGCAGGCTGTTTCCTGTCGCGCTTTACCCGCAAGTACAACTGGGCGCACCTCGACATCGCCGGTACCGCATGGCGTTCCGGGAAAGCTAAAGGCGCAACCGGTCGTCCGGTGGCGCTGTTGTCGCAGTTCCTGCTCAATCGTGCCGGTTTTTCCGGCGAAGAGTAAGTTTGAAATTGCCCCGTAGGCCGGATAAGCGCTGCGCTTATCCGGCCTACGGTGTGCAAGAAGACAACGCATTTAAATCCACCACAAGAAGCCCCATACCATGAGAAACGCAACGTTCTATCTTCTGGACAACGACACACAACACGATGGCCTTAGCGCCGTCGAGCAACTGGTGTGTGAGATTGCCGCAGAACGTTGGCGCAGCGGCAAACGCGTGTTGATTGCCTGCGAAGACGAAAAACAGGCGATTCGCCTGGATGAGGCGCTATGGGCCAGACCGGCTGACCGTTTCGTCCCGCACAATCTGGCCGGTGAAGGGCCGCGCGGCGGTGCGCCGGTAGAAATCGCCTGGCCGGAAAAACGCAACAGCAGTCCGCGCGATCTGCTCATCAGCCTGCGCGTTGGCTTTGCAGATTTTGCCACCGCTTTCACAGAAGTGATAGACTTCGTCCCTTACGAAGATTCTCTGAAACAATCGGCACGCGAACGCTACAAAGCCTACCGCGTGGCTGGTTTTAACCTGAATACGGCAACCTGGAAATAATGGAAAAGACATACAACCCCCAAGATATCGAACAGCCGCTTTACGAGCACTGGGAAAAGCAGGGCTACTTCAAGCCTAACGGCGATGAAAGCAAAGAGTCCTTCTGCATCATGATCCCGCCGCCGAACGTCACCGGCAGTTTGCATATGGGTCATGCTTTCCAGCAAACCATCATGGATACGCTGATCCGCTATCAGCGCATGCAGGGGAAAAATACCCTGTGGCAGGTCGGGACCGATCACGCCGGTATCGCGACCCAGATGGTGGTTGAGCGTAAAATTGCCGCTGAAGAAGGAAAAACCCGCCACGACTACGGTCGCGATGCCTTTATCGATAAAATCTGGCAGTGGAAAGCGGAATCCGGCGGTACCATCACCCGTCAGATGCGTCGTCTCGGCAACTCCGTGGACTGGGAGCGCGAGCGCTTCACCATGGACGAAGGTCTTTCCAATGCCGTGAAAGAAGTCTTTGTCCGCCTGTACAAAGAAGATCTGATTTACCGTGGCAAACGCCTGGTGAACTGGGATCCAAAACTGCGCACCGCCATTTCCGATCTGGAAGTAGAAAACCGCGAGTCTAAAGGCTCGATGTGGCACATCCGCTACCCGCTGGCCGACGGCGCAAAAACGGCTGACGGCAAAGATTACCTGGTGGTGGCGACCACCCGTCCGGAAACCCTGCTGGGCGATACCGGCGTGGCCGTTAACCCGGAAGATCCGCGTTATAAAGATCTGATTGGCAAATTCGTGGTGTTGCCGCTGGTGAACCGCCGCATTCCGATCGTCGGTGATGAACACGCCGACATGGAAAAAGGCACCGGCTGCGTGAAAATCACCCCGGCGCACGACTTTAACGACTACGAAGTCGGTCGTCGTCATGCCCTGCCAATGATCAACATCTTCACCTTTGATGGCGATATCCGCGAAACGGCGGAAGTGTACGACACCAAAGGCAATGAGTCCGACGTCTACTCCAACGAAATTCCGGCGGAATTCCAGAAACTGGAGCGCTTCGCCGCACGTAAAGCGGTGGTTGCGGCGATCGACGCGCTGGGCCTGCTGGAAGAAATTAAACCGCACGACCTGACCGTCCCGTACGGCGACCGTGGCGGCGTGGTCATCGAACCGATGCTGACCGACCAGTGGTACGTCCGTGCCGATGTACTGGCAAAACCGGCGGTAGAAGCCGTTGAGAACGGCGATATTCAGTTCGTGCCGAAGCAGTACGAAAACATGTATTTCTCCTGGATGCGCGATATTCAGGACTGGTGTATTTCCCGTCAGCTGTGGTGGGGTCACCGTATTCCTGCATGGTACGACAACGACGGTAACGTCTATGTGGGTCGCAACGAAGACGAAGTGCGTAAGGAAAACAACCTGAGCGCAGACGTTGCCCTGCGTCAGGACGACGACGTGCTGGATACCTGGTTCTCCTCCGCGCTGTGGACCTTCTCCACCCTCGGCTGGCCGGAAAACACCGATGCGCTGCGTCAGTTCCACCCAACCAGCGTGATGGTTTCCGGCTTCGACATCATCTTCTTCTGGATTGCCCGCATGATCATGATGACCATGCACTTCATCAAAGATGAAAATGGCAAGCCGCAGGTTCCGTTCAAAACCGTCTACATGACCGGTCTGATCCGCGACGACGAAGGCCAGAAGATGTCCAAGTCCAAGGGTAACGTAATTGACCCGCTGGATATGGTCGACGGTATTTCGTTACCGGAACTGCTGGAAAAACGTACCGGCAACATGATGCAGCCACAACTGGCTGAAAAAATTGCCAAACGTACCGAAAAACAGTTCCCGGACGGCATTGAACCGCACGGCACCGATGCCCTGCGTTTCACCCTCGCCGCGCTGGCTTCAACCGGTCGCGACATCAACTGGGACATGAAGCGCCTGGAAGGTTACCGTAACTTCTGTAACAAGCTGTGGAACGCCAGCCGTTTTGTGCTGATGAACACCGAAGAACAGGATTGCGGATTCAACGGCGGCGAGATGACTCTGTCGCTGGCGGACCGCTGGATCCTCGCGGAATTCAACCAGACCACCAAAGCGTACCGTGAAGCACTGGATAACTTCCGCTTCGATATCGCCGCGGGTATTTTGTATGAGTTTACCTGGAACCAGTTCTGTGACTGGTACCTGGAGCTGACCAAACCGGTCATGACCGGCGGAACGGAAGCTGAACTGCGTGGCACCCGCCATACGCTGGTGACCGTGCTGGAAGGTCTGCTGCGCCTGGCGCACCCGATCATCCCGTTTATCACTGAAACCATCTGGCAGCGTGTGAAAGTGATTGCCGGCATTACCGCTGACACCATCATGCTGCAGCCGTTCCCGGAATATAACGCCGCACAGGTTGATGAAGCCGCACTCGCGGACACCGAATGGCTGAAGCAGGCGATCGTTGCCGTACGTAACATCCGTGCGGAAATGAACATTGCGCCGGGCAAACCGCTTGAGCTGCTGCTGCGGGGTTGCAGCGATGACGCGATGCGTCGCGTAAACGACAACCGCAGCTTCCTGCTGAACCTGGCGCGTCTGGAAAGCATCACCGTACTGCCTGCTGATGACAAGGGTCCGGTCTCCGTGACTAAAATCATCGACGGCGCCGAACTGCTGATCCCGATGGCGGGTCTCATCAATAAAGACGATGAACTGGCGCGTCTGGCAAAAGAAGTGGCGAAAATCGAAGGCGAAATTAGCCGTATCGAAAACAAACTCGCTAACGAAGGCTTTGTGGCGCGTGCGCCGGAAGCGGTGATCGCCAAAGAGCGTGAGAAGCTGGAAGGTTATGCCGAGGCGAAAGCGAAACTGATTGAGCAGCAGGCGGTTATCGCCGCGCTGTAATCGCGGAAAGCGATAATGTATAAAGGCCGGAGCTTGCTCCGGCCTTTTTTATCACTACATAAAATTGAGCGTCGGCATTACGCCGCGTGAGAGTCGCGATACCAGACCGTTATCCACGCGCTCATCGCTGTCAGCAAGTGGTAACGTATCGAGATCGCCCACCACGTACGTATTTTTCGCCAGCCAGGTAATCAGCCACATGCGCAGCAGTGGATACGCCAGCCCACCAGTGATAGCAGAAATCACATATAACCCCCCCAGGCGATAAACCATGCCATGGAAAGTCAGCGTGGAACGAAAACGAATGTGTCCGTCGGCGAGTTGCAGGTTATTCAGAAAGTGATTACGAAACGCCACAATCAAATAACTCATTGAAATGGCAATGCCCAGATAATAGATAATCTGGCTTATCACAATCTGTCGTTGATATTCGATGAGTATTAACGCTTCAATTTCCTCTTCCGCCATCCCCGTCACATCGAGTTCGTATATCGATTTAAACAGCGCAATCGCGATAAAACCGACCACGGCGAGAAAAGGCAGCAGCGCTGCCATGGCCAGAATCGCGGATTTAATACAATGCCAGACATTTATCTGCACAGAGAATGCGTGGACACCAAAGCGGCCGCCATCCCCCACCATCCTCATCAACCGACTGTACGTCACCCCGCTGACCACTCCCACGCCGGCAAGGCCCGTCAGCCCCAGCACGATTACCGTGAAAATCACTTCTCCCGGGCTTTCTGTTGGACACACCTGTAGCAGGCAAAATATCACCCCCCCCAGCGCCATAAGCAACAGCACGGGCAGACACAGAATATTCCAGAATGCCTTAAGCGCAGAGAAACGAAAACCAAAACGGATACTATTTAACGAGGTCTTCACTGCCTGATATTGCAGATTTTTCATCACCAGGACAGGTATTGCTAAGATCAGTGCTGCCAGTAAGGCCGCGCCAATGACAAAATATTCCATGCTTATCAATGTCATGCCTGCAATATAAATCACCAGCAGCATAAACCAGCTCAGGAACACATCGCCACCTGTCACCTTCCAGCTAAACGGCTGTCCATTTAAGGTCATATTGGAATAAATATAGCGACGGCATTTCATTAATGCCCACGGCAGGTAAATTCCTAATGTCACCAGTACCAGCAACGAATTGACCAGACAAATAAGAAAATAACTTCCGCCATCGCCACGAAATTCAAAAGCGTGTGATGGTGCCTCTTCTTTTATAAGATATTCCTGCATAATAAATCCCTGTCGTTAATCATCCTTAAAAATACACATTATTAGCAGGCAATAGGAATACCAGCCAATAGAGATATTACCTTATTATCTGCATAAATAACATCCACCCGCTATGTTATAAGGTGCTTGCATCACCTGGCCGGGGATGCTATTAGTTCAAATTATTAGTATTGTTTAACCGGGTAGTAAAATGAATGTTTTTGACGCGCTCACGTTACGTCGCCTGACGGCCAGGGATAACCAGGTCATCGCTGCCGTTATCCGTCAGGTTTCCGCCGAATATGGCCTTACCGCTGATAAAGGCTATACCGTTGCCGATCCAAATCTTGATGAGCTGTATCAGCTCTACTCGCAACCAGGACATGCATATTGGGTGGTGGAGCGTAATGGCGAAGTGGTGGGGGGCGGCGGAATTGCGCCGTTAACCTGTAGCGAACCCGATATTTGCGAACTGCAAAAAATGTACTTTTTGCCCGTGGCGCGCGGACAAGGCATGGCGAAAAAGCTGGCGCTGATGGCGATGGATCACGCCCGCGCGCTGGGATTTAAACATTGCTATCTGGAAACGACCGCCTTTTTACGCGAGGCGATTGGTCTGTACGAACATTTAGGGTTTGAGCATATCAGCGAACCGCTTGGCTGCACCGGGCACGTCGATTGCGAAGTGCGGATGCTCAAACCCCTGTAATACCGACTATTGCATCTCAGGCGATACCGAAAGTCGAATCACGCCAGCGGCCTGCGCGGCTGGCAATTTCAGCACTTCCGTCCACATATCCTGCACCAGATTGCAGACGACCTTTTCTTTCCCGATCCCCTTCTCCGGCTCAGCCATAAGCTGAACATCCTGCCCGTAGCGCTGCACCAGTACTGGTACGACGCTTTGCAGATCCTGCATGGCCTGCTGCTTCTCGGTGTCGGTTACCGTGTGTTTATTAGGACCGTATGCCGCTCGCATCATCGCCGCATCACCTTCCATACGCCGTTTCAGAATATCCGGTGAGATCAGACGCGTCGGGTTAATGCCGCCTTTGACCTGAGGGAAGAGAAAGCGGAAACACTCATCGTCGCCTTTTTTCTGCACCGCCGCAGTCTGTTCGAGATTGATCTTCATATAGTCAATGACATTACTGTCCGGCGCCTGCTGTAAACGCGACATCTGAATTTGCAGCACCTGCGGTTGAATGGTATCGATTATTTGTTGTTCGGTTTTGCCTTCATTTTTCAGCTGCAGCGCCTGGGTGCGAAGATGGACCCAAAATGCCGGCTCCTGTTCCTTCAGTACCTGAAACGTCGGCATTTGCAGTAGCGCGGCATCAAACTGCTGCTCTTCCGTCTGACCGGACGCCGCTTTTTCTCGCGGGATCAGGTAGTGCACGTCAAACAGGTTCCACGCGACGATCGCCACAATCATCAGCACCGCGCCAGAAGCCTTCCCTACCCAGCCTTTTTTACGCATGAGCCCTATCACCGCGGCGATGACCGCGCCGACGTAGCCTGCGAGAAGTACATGTGTCCAGTTCATCGGTATTGGTATTCCTTGCCCTGAAAAAGAGACATTTTTCACTGCCCACGTCGGGATGTCACCTTGCGGCGGGCAGAACTACCGAAATTAAGAGGCGACGGGGACACCGCTGTGAAAGCGAAACTCGTTGTCCGGCGAGACGATCAGCGCCGCTTCCACGTCGCCAAAATAGCGGACGCGGGGAGAAATATCTTCCTGCGAAACCTGTTGCGCCAGCGCCAGATAGTCCTGATAGTGGCGCGCTTCGGATCGCAGCAGCGACAGATAGAACTTTTGCAGATCGTCATCGAGAAACGGAGCCAGCGCGGCGAAGCGTTCACAGGAGCGCGCTTCGATGTAAGCACCGCAAATCAGCTTATCAATCAGCGTCAGCGGCTCGTGCGTGCGTACCGCTTTCAGCATCCCTTTCGCGTAGCGACTGGCGGTGATCTTCACGTAAGGAATGTTGCGGGCCTGCATCGCTTCGCGCACCTGCCAGAAATGGTGCAATTCTTCCTTTATCAACAACACCATGCTGTCGATAAGCTGGCGGCCCCACGGATCGTCCGTTTCCGGCATTACGCTTTTACCAATCTGTTTATGGAGCGCAACAAAGTCCGGTTCCGGCCCTTCCCGGAAGGCAAAGGCTTCATACGGCTGTAGCCAGGCGAGCAGCGCATCCGCACCCGGTTTATCCGCTACATACTTACGCACCAATAGCATCGCCGTTTGCGCCGCCTTGAGTTCGCATATCAGATGATCGGTGAGCAGCAGAGGGAGGTTTTGCGGATCGCGCGCCTGGTCAATCCATGCCTGCGGGGTCGGACAGTGCAGAAAGTTAAGCACCGGAGAAAGTATTTGCGGGTAGTTCATGAGTAACCTGTTGGAAGAGTACGACAGCAGGCGCTGCCGTACTTTTTAACGCCTGGTAATCTTAGTGACGCACGCCGTCGTCATCTTCGTCGACGTAGTCTTCGTCGTCGCCCTCTTCACCGTCTTCACCGTTCGGATCTTCAAAGTAGGTGCCCCAGCCATCGTATTCGACGTCATATTTCTCGGCCAGGTTCATCAACTGTTCAACCTGCGCGTCGATAAGGTCAGCTTTCAGCGCACATTCACTGAGGATATCGCAGCAAATCACAGTGTCGCCTTCTTCGACTTCCAGCTCTTCTGGCTCAGTGACTTCATAGCCGAGTTTAAACGCTTCTACCGCCGCTTTTTCCAGGGTTTCGAAATCGTCTGCGGAAAGGTGGTGTTCGATGGTGTACAGCGCGTCCGGGTCGCTACCATCATCCAGTAATTCTTCAATAATCAGGCGCGTCTCTTCACGCTGCTCTTCCAGTAGTTCCGGGTTTGCCATGGCTCGTTCCTCATAATGTCCTGCCGATACTCTTATTGTCACATACCGCCGTCATTGCCTCCACCTTTCCAGAAAAGATTTGTGAAACGGGGTTGCAAATGCATAATCATCCATATAAATTGAATTTTAATTCAATAGATGGCATTCGCCATAGGAGGGAACTATGTCAGGTTTTTATCAGAAGCATTTTTTAAAGTTACTCGATTTCACCCCTGCTGAACTCACCGCACTCGTCCAGCTTGCCGCAAAACTGAAAGCTGATAAGAAAAATGGCAAAGAAGAACAAAAGCTTACTGGCAAAAACATCGCGCTCATCTTCGAAAAAGACTCGACCCGTACACGATGCTCTTTCGAAGTTGCCGCTTACGACCAGGGGGCTCGCGTCACTTATCTCGGTTCCAGCGGCAGCCAGATTGGGCATAAAGAGTCAATTAAAGACACCGCGCGCGTGTTGGGCCGGATGTATGACGGCATTCAGTATCGCGGTTACGGTCAGGAAGTGGTCGAAACGCTGGCCGAATATGCCGGTGTACCGGTATGGAATGGGTTGACCAACGAGTTCCATCCTACGCAATTACTGGCTGACCTGCTGACGATGCAGGAACATCTACCAGGTAAAGCGTTTAACGAGATGACGCTGGTTTACGCGGGCGATGCGCGCAATAACATGGGTAACTCAATGCTGGAAGCCGCCGCGCTCACCGGGCTGGACCTGCGTCTGGTGGCCCCCAAAAGCTGCTGGCCGGAAGCGTCGCTGGTCGCAGAATGCAGCGCAATGGCGAAGAAAAATGGCGGTAACATTACGCTCACCGAAGATATCGCGGCGGGCGTGAAAGGGGCGGACTTTATCTACACCGATGTCTGGGTGTCGATGGGCGAACCGAAAGAGATGTGGGCGGAACGTATCGCCATGCTGCGCGACTATCAGGTCAACAGCCAAATGATGGCGCTTTCCGGGAATCCGCAGGTGAAGTTTCTGCACTGCCTGCCCGCATTTCATGACGATCAGACCACGCTCGGTAAAAAAATGGCGGAGGAATTTGGTCTGCACGGCGGAATGGAAGTCACCGATGAGGTGTTTGAATCCCCGGCCAGTATTGTGTTTGACCAGGCTGAAAACCGGATGCACACCATTAAAGCAGTGATGGTGGCGACGCTGGCGCAGTAATATTGTTCGCAAACAAAAACCCCACATAACACTGTGGGGTTCATCACCTGTCTGAGGCGAAAATCACCGTTTTCGCCCAGTATTACAACCGTGAATTATGCGCCCATTGGCGGCGTAAATGCGGTAAGTTCCAGCTCCGGTCCGGTGTATTTCTCCGCCATCACCAGCGCAGTGTTGCCCGCGCAGCCATTCGCCAGACGCGAGGTCGGGATGTCTTTGGTAAGCACGTTAGCTCCACCGTTTTTACAGATCCCGGTACCTGCGTAATCCAGATCCGGCCATGCGCCTTCATGGATACATACCACACCTTGCTTGATGCCATCAGTAACCTTCGCGCCGGTTAACACCTGGCCACGCGTGTTCCAGACACGCACCAAATCGCCGTCGGCAATGCCACGTTTTTTCGCATCTTCTGGATGGATGTATAACGGCTCGCGGTTGGCCACCGCATACTGTTTGCGCAGCGACGCATAGTTAAGCTGACTGTGTAAACGGTGCGCCGGGTGCGCGGTCAGCAGCTGCAGTTCACCCTCTTTAGCGTTGCCAGCCCATTCGTCTGGTTCCAGCCAGGTCGGATGCGCCGGGCAATCTTTATAGTTGAAGCCTTCAATGGTTTTCGAGTAAATCTCGATTTTACCGCTCGGCGTACCCAGTGGGTTCATCACCGGGTCCTTGCGGAAATCGGCATAGCGCACGAAAACTTCTTCTTTCGGGTTCTTACGCATTTCGATCAGCTTGTTCGCTTCCCAGAAGGCGGTGAACTGCGGCATATTGACGCGCTGCTGGCGCGCGCCTTTCTGCGCCACGTCGTAGAACTCGCGCAGCCAGTCCATTTCGCTCTTGCCTTCGGTATAAACAGCTTTACCGCCTGGTTTCAGCAGCTCAGCCATATCCGCGAACACGTCAAAATCATTGCGGGCTTCGAACTGTGGGGGGATGGCTTGTTTCATCGGCACCAGATGCTGGTTGCTGTAGTCACCGGTCATGGTCAGATCGTTTCGTTCAAACGATGTGGTGATCGGCAGAACAATATCCGCGTGCTTGGCGGCAGCCGTCCAGTAGCACTCGGAGATCACCACCAGTTCCGGTTTTTGCCAGGCTTTTACCAGGCGGTTGGTATCCTGATGATGAGTGAAGTTGCCACCGCCGGCCCACCAGATCATGCGCAGATCGGGGAAGGTTTGTTCCTTACCGTTATGTTGATATTTGCCGCCGGGGTTTTCCAGGGCTTCAACGATACGCGCAACCGGGAACGCTTCAACCGCATCGGAGGTTGCCCAGTCGTTGCCAGCAGACGAGCCGCCTGCGATTGTCGCTGAAATGGCCGACAGCACTCCGCCACTGCGAGTTGGGTTGCCGCCGTTAGAGTAATGGTAAGAGAAACCAAAACCGCCGCCCTCGGTACCAATCTGGCCGAGCATCGCCGCCAGGGTAACCAGCATCCAGTGGCGCTGTTCACCATACTGCTGACGCTGAATGCCCCAACCCGCCATCAGCATGGTTTTATTCTTGGCAAAGATTTCCGCCAGAATTTCCATTTGCTTCGCCGGAACGCCGCATATTTTTTCGGCCCAGGCCGGATTTTTCGGCGTGTTGTCGTTTTTACCCGTCAGATACGCTTCGAATTCGCCATAGCCAGTGGTGTATTTATCGAGGAAGGCTTTGTCATGCAGTCCTTTTTCTACCAGCACGGACGCAATACCTAACATCAGCGCCACGTCGGTACCCATATTCGGCGCAATCCACTGTGCTTTATCACCGAAGAAATCGATAGTTTCTGAGCGTTGCGGATCGATGGCGATAACAGTTTTGCCGGAAGCTTTCAGTTTATTGAAGTACTCGAGGCCTTGCTCATCCGTACTGGTCCAGGCAATTTTCAGGGTGTTCAGTGGGTTAAGACCCCACAGGACCACCACCTGACTATGTTCGAGGATCAGCGGCCATGCCGTTTGCTGTTCGTAAACTTCTACCGAGCCGACGACGTGCGGCATGATCACCTGCGCCGCGCCAGTGGAGTAGTCGCCGGTATGCCCGGTATAGCCGCCCGCCATGCTCATGTAACGCTGCAGCAGCGTCTGCGCTTTATGCAGCACACCACTGGAGCGCCAGCCATAAGATCCCGCAAAAATGGAAGATGGGCCATGCTCGGCACGGATACGGGAGTGCTGTTCGTGGATGAGCTTCAGAGCGTCTTCCCATGACACTTTGACGAATTCGTCTTTACCACGATTGCCATCCGGTTTGCCCGGCGCATTGAGGAAGCCTTTACGCACCATCGGAGATTGAATACGGCACGGGGTATGCGCCTGATCGGGTGCGGTAGTTTGCAGATCGTTGGGAATCGTTTTCGCCAGCGCACCGCGCGACGACACAATTTTGCCGTCTTTAACGTCGATGTACATCGCCCCCCAACGTCCTGCGGTCAGGATGGCATTACCCGGCGCGTCTGCGGCCCACGCTGGCATCGGGATTGCCGAGGTAATCATCATCGCGCCAGCGGAACCGCCAGCATACTTAATAAAGTTACGTCGTGTAAGGTTCATAGGTTTTCCTTTAATCGTAATTGTTAGTTATTCCTTAGAGGTAAAATCTTTGGCGTGATACTGGAACCAGCGAGTCAGGATGTCTAAATCCTCGGCGCTAATATCCGTTCTCGCGCCCATCCCTTTTGCTACGGAAGGCCAGGCATTTAAGGTGTAATGTTCGGAGGAAATCGGCGCATGACATCCGGAACAATACGTTTTGTCGAGAGTTTTGGCGTAATCCCAGATCACGTCGGGTTTACTCAGTGCGGGTTCAGCCAGAGGTGCGCGTAGAGACACATTGCGCCATGCGTTTCCGTAGGGATCCTTTTCCCAGTCGCTGGAGATTTTGAGCGCTTTTTGACCTTCGTCGGTAAGTGTGGCAAGGACCAAACGCTGACCCGCCGCGAAGTAAATCACCTGTTCAGCGCCTTGCATTTGGCTACCGATAATCTCCACTTCCCGCGCATCGCCGGAATGTCCCACCACGTTCAGTTTGGTGGCCGGATAAACTGTGCCCAGGTTACCCAGTGCGGCAGGCGCGACGGGGTACACTTCTTTCGCATCAACCGGCGTCTGGCGTGCGTTTTCCATCAGCGCATCATGCGCTTTGGTGTCAATGGTGATTTCAGGCGGGAAGTGCGCGATACCTTTATGGCAATCAATACAGGTTTGTTTTTCTTTAATACCCAGCGCATGCATTTTCTGTGCATCGGCACTCTGCTTTTGAAGATCCATGGCGTCAAACTGATGGCACGAGCGGCAGGTCGCCGAATCGTTAGCTTTCATCTGCTCCCAGACGGTCTCCGCCATCTCAAGGCGATGCGCCTCATATTTTTCCGGTGTATCAATTTTGCCGGTGACAAACTCATGCCAGATATCCTTACTGGCCCGAACTTTGGTGATCAGGTAATCCATACCCGATTGCGGAATGTGGCAATCACGGCACTCCGCACGGATACCTTTTTGGTTCATAAAGTGCGCAGATCCCTGGTACTCTTCATAGGGTGCTTGCATTGTGTGGCAGGAGAGACAAAACGAGGTGTCTGACGTTTTATGCATCATCCACATAGATGACAGCACGAGTGCTCCCCCCAGCAGAATGCCCACGAATACAAGACCCGCTATCCACTTCCATTTTTTATTCATACCTTGCCCTGAAATTAATTCAAAAGTTAATATTTAATTTTGTGTAATGTATTTTGCTGGATGATTTTTCAACAAGAATTGATGTAACACAAAAGTGTTATTAACCAGAAAGAGTTAAACGTGCTTTTGATCGAGTTTTTGAAAGTTAACAGGAAAGGTTACAGCTAACGGTATGTTGTGACTGAAGTTATGGCGATAGCGATATGAAATTAAATATATAACGACTAACTAAAATCAAGCCACCGTTATATATTTAAATATATAAGTAAATAATGTGATCGCGGTGCACTATTAATGCCTGAAATAAACCGTTTTTACCGTTCGGTTAACATCTGAATGAAGATAAATGCAGTTTATTATTTTTACCGCATGCGCAGACGCAAGGATCGTTACGGACGAATGCAGGATAAATCATAAAAAGGACAGCCGCTCCGATTCGCGGAGCGGCTGAGCAATGCCTGCCTTTCTGTTTAAGCCACCAGCAGTTTAACCACCGCTTTACGCACCGGCGCAGGCGTGCCGACGGCGCACAGCGGTTTGTGCACTTCTTGCGGATAAAAGACGACAAAGTCACCTTCATTCAGGATCAATGTTTTCTCCTGCTCCCCTTCCGCTAAAAAGGCGATGTCTTTATCAGCCAGCCAGTCGGTATCCGGTTTACCGGCAGGCAGTACGCTGAAGGTCATTCCTTCCTGCCCTTTCAGCACGATCTGAATATCCAGATAGCGCGCGTGATACTCCGCACGACGCTTCTCGAACGGTTCGGTCATATCTTCAGAAATCAGGTAGAACAGACGGCTACCGTCAATCTCATGTTTCCCCTTCTCCGTCGCCTCGGTGACGTTTGCCTTAATGTACTCAATCGCCTGGCGGAGTTCTTCAGGAAGCCAGGATTGCAGATGGTGAATATTACCAACGATCATCTCATACCCCTCATTCAAAACATCGTTTCAATTTTAGTTGTTATACGGAAAAAAACCCGAGCGTGCCATCGCTATCATGCAAAGTTTTGCGTCAGCGCATGTTTATCGCTGAAGTTGTTGACTGTCTGTTAACGCTAAACAGCGATCTATGCATCTTTAATGCATAAAATGTAAACACACCCAATAGACAATGCTATCAAGTTATTGTTATATAATGGTTTACAAGAAAAACCATTAGTCGATCACAATTCATTTCCACTGCTTAATCAATGACAATCGCCATATTTATTGCTCAATTTACTTTATAGCGAAAATAATATAATTCACAATACGCATATCTATGCAGTAAATTATTATTAGTCTATAAAAATCATGATGTTACATTGGCATCATTCTTTGCTTTAGCCAACAAACAATTAACACAAAAGAATAATCTGACGTATAAATGCGTAGTAATTCAGGTAAAGACTTTTTATTTTTGTTATTTCTCAGACCTCCGTCATATATTAATTAAGAAAAAACAAATAACCGAATGGATGTGAAATTCATCACATTCCTGACTTCTAAATAATTCAATGATGCCTCTCGAAAAATATCGGAACAGTTATGACTGCGAGCATTTTCATTATTCGCAGCCACCCCCTTTTTATTCCTGAAATAGAGTGAAAGGTATCGTAATGGAAAAACATTATGTCGGTTCTGAAATCGGCCAACTACGCAGTGTGATGTTGCATCGCCCTAATCTCAGCCTGAAACGCCTCACGCCGTCTAACTGCCAGGAGCTGCTGTTTGATGACGTACTGTCCGTCGAACGTGCAGGTGAAGAGCATGATATTTTCGCCAACACGTTACGCGAGCAGGGTATCGAAGTTCTGTTACTGACTGATTTACTGACACAAACTCTGGATATCGCGGATGCCAAAAGCTGGCTACTGGAAACGCAAATCTCGGATTACCGACTTGGCCCGACTTTCGCCACCGACATCCGCGCCTGGCTGGCCGATATGCCGCACCGGGAACTGGCCCGTCATTTAAGCGGAGGACTCACCTACGGTGAAATTCCCGCCTCAATTAAAAATATGGTGGTGGATACCCACGATATTAATGACTTTATTATGAAGCCATTGCCAAACCATTTATTTACCCGCGATACCTCCTGCTGGATATATAACGGCGTATCCATTAACCCAATGGCCAAACCGGCTCGCCAGCGTGAAACGAATAATCTGCGGGCCATCTATCGCTGGCATCCGCAATTTGCTGACGGCGATTTTATTAAATATTTCGGCGACGAGAATATCAATTACGACCATGCCACCTTAGAAGGCGGCGATGTGCTGGTCATCGGGCGCGGTGCGGTGCTAATCGGCATGTCTGAACGCACGACGCCGCAGGGAATTGAGTTCCTTGCCCAGTCGCTTTTTAACCATCGTCAGGCCGAACGGGTGATTGCCGTTGAGCTTCCCAAACACCGCTCCTGTATGCACCTCGACACCGTCATGACCCACATCGATATCGACACCTTCTCCGTCTACCCGGAAGTGGTGCGCCAGGACGTGCAGTGCTGGACCTTAACGCCAGACGGGCGCGGTGGCCTGAAACGTACCGAAGAACGCACGTTGATTAACGCCATTGAGAAAGCGCTCGACATCGATCAGGTGCGTCTGATTACCACCGGCGGCGACGCCTTTGAAGCCGAGCGTGAGCAGTGGAACGACGCCAACAACGTCCTCACGCTGCGCCCCGGCGTCGTCGTGGGTTACGAGCGCAACATCTGGACCAACGAGAAATATGACAAAGCCGGCATCACCGTGCTGCCAATCCCTGGCGATGAACTGGGGCGCGGACGCGGCGGCGCACGCTGCATGAGTTGCCCACTGGAACGCGATGGCATTTAAGGAACCCACCATGCAAAACAAACCGACTCTGGTTGTTGCCCTCGGCGGCAATGCGTTGCTCAAGCGCGGCGAACCGCTGGAAGCCAACATCCAGCGCAAGAACATCGTCCTGGCGGCGAAAACCATCGCCCAACTCACACAGCAATGGCGGGTGGTGCTGGTTCACGGCAACGGGCCGCAGGTGGGCCTGCTGGCATTGCAAAACAGCGCCTACGACCGCGTCACCCCCTACCCGCTGGACATTCTCGGGGCAGAAAGCCAGGGAATGATCGGCTACATGCTGCAACAGGCGCTGAAGAACCAACTGCCGCAGCGCGAAATCAGTGTCCTGCTCACGCAGGTGGAAGTGGCCCCTGACGATCCGGCCTTTCATAACCCGACCAAGTATATCGGTCCGGTTTATGACCCTGCCCAGGCCGACGCGTTGCAGGCTGAAAAAGGTTGGGTCTTCAAAGCGGATGGCAAAGCGTTCCGCCGTGTGGTGCCTTCACCACAGCCAAAACGCATCGTAGAGAGCGACGCCATCCAGGCGCTGATCGCCCGCGATCATCTGGTCATCTGTAACGGTGGCGGCGGTGTGCCGGTCGTCGAGAAAGCAGACGGTTACCACGGCCTGGAAGCGGTGATCGACAAAGACCTTTCCGCCGCGCTGCTCGCCAGCCAGATCCACGCTGACGCGCTGCTGATCCTGACCGACGCCGACGCGGTGTACCTCGACTGGGGCAAACCGACCCAACGTCCGCTGGCACAGGTGACGCCGGAACGCTTAAGCGAAATGCAATTTGACGCCGGTTCGATGGGGCCAAAAGTCAGCGCCTGCGCCGACTTTGTCAGCCGCTGCCACGGCATTGCGGGCATCGGTTCGCTGGCCGATGGCCCGGCCATTCTCGCCGGCGATAAAGGCACCCTGATTCGGCGCGAAACCGCCGATGTTGACGCTTAAGGCTTTTTTGCCGGATGGCGGCCTCGCCTTATCCGGCCTACACCGATTCACGTCCGTAGGCCTGATAAGCGCAGCGTCATCAGGCAGTTCATTTTAACAAGGATACATTGATGGCTATTTCACTGAAAAATAGAAACTTTTTGAAACTTCTCGACTTTACGCCAGCGGAGATCCAGTTCCTTATCGATCTGGCGATTGAACTGAAAGCGGCGAAAAAAGCCGGTCGCGAACAGCAAACGCTGATCGGGAAAAACATTGCGCTGATATTCGAAAAAACCTCCACCCGCACCCGCTGTGCCTTTGAAGTTGGGGCATTCGACCAGGGCGCGCAGGTCACTTACCTCGGCCCAAGCGGCTCGCAGATCGGTCATAAAGAGTCGATGAAAGATACCGCTCGTGTACTGGGCCGGATGTACGACGGCATCGAATACCGCGGGTTCGGTCAGCAGATCGTTGAGGAACTGGGGCAATACGCCGGAGTGCCGGTTTGGAACGGTCTGACCGACGAATTCCATCCCACGCAGATCCTCGCGGATCTGATGACCATGCTGGAGCACGCGCCGGGGAAAACGCTGCCCGAACTGAGCTTCGCCTACCTTGGCGATGCGCGCAACAACATGGGCAATTCCCTGATGGTCGGCGCCGCGAAGATGGGCATGGATATTCGCCTCGTCGCGCCAAAATCCTTCTGGCCAGATGAAGCGCTGGTTGCGCAATGCCGCAGCATCGCCAGCACCACCGGGGCACGCATCACGCTGACGGACGATGTGGAAGAAGGCGTCTACGACGTTGATTTTCTGTACACCGACGTCTGGGTCTCCATGGGTGAACCGAAAGAGGCCTGGGCTGAGCGCGTCAGCCTGATGACGCCGTACCAGATCAACCAGAAGGTCATCGACGCCACCGGCAACCCCAACGTGAAGTTCATGCACTGCCTGCCCGCCTTCCATAACGAACACACCAAAGTGGGTCGTGAAATTGAAGCCGCCTACGGCCTGAAAGGGCTGGAAGTGACGGAAGACGTTTTCGAATCCGCACACTCCATCGTGTTCGACGAAGCGGAAAACCGCATGCACACCATCAAAGCGGTGATGGTGGCGACGCTCGGCAACTCACTCACACGATAGCGACTGGACCGAATGCACCGGGTGCGGGTGCCTTCCTGACCCGCGCCCACGTTAGGAGACCCATTATGCGAAATCAGGACTTTCCCTGCCTCTTCGTTAATCTTTCGGTCATTCGTGACAACACCCGGACACTGATTGCGCTATGTCGCCAGCACGGGGTAGAGCCTGTCGGCGTCAATAAGCTGAGCTGCGAAGCGGCAAATGTCGCCAGAGCCATGATTGATGCAGGAATCAGCACGATTGCAGATTCCCGCATCCAGAATCTCAAAAAAATCGCCGATCTGCCCGTCGACAAACTGCTGCTGCGTCTGCCGCAGATAAGCCTTGCGCACGACATCGTGGCCTATGCGGATATCTCGCTGAACTCCGAAGAACATACGTTGCAGGCGCTCTCTGCGGCAGCCATAGCGCAGAACAAAACGCACCGGGTCATTCTGATGCATGACCTGGGCGATCTGCGCGAAGGCTGCGTGGATCCGCTGGAGACACGACGCCTTGCGCGTCTGGTACACAAAGAACTGCCGGGGCTGACGCTGGAAGGACTGGGCGCCAATCTTGCCTGCTACGGCGGAGTGGAACCCACCACCGAAAACCAACAGGCGCTGGTCGATCTCGCCCATCAGATCGAAGACGAGTTGGGTATTGCACTGCGCACGATTTCCGGTGCCAGCTCCGCCGCCCTGTTCCTGCTGATCAACGGTGGGCTGCCGACGGGCGTCAACCAGTTGCGACTTGGCGCGTCGCTGATCATGGGGTTCGGCCTGAATGACGAGCCAATCCCCGACACCCGCCAGGACGCTATCAAGCTCGGCGTGGAGATCATCGAGCTGAAAGACAAGCCCTCCGTTCCGCAACACTCCACGGCGCTGGATGCCATGGGGAGAAAGCCGGTATTCGAAGATCTTGGCGTACATCACCGGGCGCTGGCCGCGCTCGGCGAACAGGACGTCTCCTTCTCCCAGCTCCGGCCATTTGATCCCGGCGTCAAAGTGCTCGGCGCCAGTTCCGATCACCTGATCCTCGACGTCACCCACGCCGCATCGGGATATCAGGTGGGCGACATCGTCTATTTCTCCCTGGGATACAGCGGCGTCTTGCAGTGCATGACCTCCGAATACGTCGGCAAACAATACAGCTACTTCTAAAAAATCACTTTCTGTCAGATTGAGGACTCTCTTCATGACTACTCTTGATACCAGCAAACCGGCTGCGGACGCTTCGACCTCCCAGTCCGAAGGTAAGCTCAAACTTCCGGCGCTAACGGCGCTTGTGGTCAGCGCGCTGATCGCCGCCGGGGTATTCTCTCTGCCGCAGAACATGGCGGCCAAAGCAGGCGCTGGCGCGATCCTGATCGGCTGGGGAATTACCTTTATCGGCATGTTAACCCTCGCCTTTGTCTTCCAGACCCTGGCGCACCGTAAAAGCGAAGTGGAAGGCGGCGTGTATGGTTATGCCCGCGCGGGTTTTGGCGAGTACATCGGTTTTAACTCCGCCTGGGGTTACTGGATCTCGGCGTGGATCGGCAACGTTTCATACTATGTGGTGATCTGTTCCGCACTCGGCTCCTTCAGCGCGCTCGGTTTCTTTGGCGACGGCACCACCCTTTCTGCGCTGATTGTGGGATCAATTCTGCTCTGGAGTCTGCATTTCCTGATCTGTCGCGGCGTACAGGGTGCCGCCCTGCTCAATCTGATCGGCACGGTCGCGAAAGTGGTTCCTCTGATCATGTTTGTTGTGCTGGTCAGCGTCGCCTTTCAGGTTCGCACCTTTAAGATTGAATTCTGGGGCAATGAACAGCTTGGCTCTGTTATGGACCAGGTGAAAAACATCATGCTGGTCACCACCTGGGTTTTCATCGGTATTGAAGGCGCCGCCATGTACTCGGGCCGGGCGATGAAAAAATCAGACGTGGGTAAAGCCACCATGATTGGATTTTTCATCTCAATCCTGCTGTTTGTCGCCGTCTCGGTGCTGTCGCTCGGCGTTCTGTCTCAGCCAGAACTCGCACAGTTGAAGAACCCTTCTACTGCAGGCGTACTGGCAGCGGCGGTCGGGCCGTGGGGCGCAGCCCTGATGAATATCGGTCTTATCGTTTCCGTCGGCGCCGCGCTGCTGGCCTGGACGTTATTGTCTGCGGAAACGGCGTATATGGCCGGTAAAGACGGCACCATGCCCAAATTCCTGGGCAAAGAAAATGCCAACAAAGCGCCGGTCAATGCGCTGCTGCTGACCAATGGGCTGACCCAACTGTTCCTGATCATCGCCCATTTCCAACAGGCGGGGTATCTTGCGCTGCTGCTGCTGGCCACCTCAATGATCCTGATCCCCTATTTTCTCAGCGGTTTGTATGCCCTGAAAGTGGCGTGGCAGAAGGACGGTTATAACCGTGATGAACAGCATTCCATCACCCGCGACATCATCATCGGCGCGCTGGCAACACTCTATGGTGCCTGGCTGGTCTATGCCGCCGGGATGGAATATCTGCTGCTGTCGATGATCCTCTACGCACTCGGTATCGTTTTTTATGTCTGGGCGCGGAAGGAGAAAAATGGAAGACTTTTCAATCCAATAGAGATCGTTCTGGCTATTATGGTGGTGGCCGCAGGGATCTACGCGGTCTATCTGTTGGCGACCGGCGTGCTCACGCTCAGTTGAAGCACGTCCACACAGGGAAGACGAAACGGCAAAACTCCGCCTTCCCTTAGACGACTAAGTGGAATATTTTTTCATGCAGATGCCATCCGTCAGGATGCTGAAGCGCGCTCCAGTCAAATTTCAATAAGCCGATCAAACACATCCCGGTTGAAATGGAGAACATTTGCTTAGTGCGTCATCAAATAAAAATAGAAACATTGGGCAGATCTACAGGTTGTTATCTTCGGCTGATTACACTGGACTAACTGATGATGAAACTTTACCAACCCGCTTCAGAAAAAGAAGAACTACAACTCTCTGTTTGTCAGCGCCTGATTGGCGAAAAAAGCTATCTCTCACAGGAGGAGATCCGCCGCGATCTGCAAAACTACGGCTTTGAAACCATCAGCCAGTCAACGGTTTCCCGCCTGCTGAAAATTCTTGGCGTCATAAAAATTAGAAATACGAAAGGACAAAAAATTTATTCCGTCAATCCGCAATTGCGTCCAGCCCCCGATGCCGCCCGTTCCATTTCTGAAATGGTGGTGAGCGTGGAGCATAACAGCGAATTTATCCTTATCCATACGGCGGCAGGCTATGGCCGCGCCGTCGCCCGGATCCTCGATTATCATGCCCTGCCGGAAATCCTGGGTGTGGTAGCGGGTAGCAGTATTGTCTGGGTTGCGCCACGGGTGGTGCAGCGCACTGGCCTTGTCCACAAACAGATTAACTACTTACTAAAAATGAATTAATATTCACTAAAACCGTTTGCGTTGAATAAAAACGGCATTTTTTGCTTGATCCACAAACGGAGCTGAGTATAATCGCGGACAATTTGCCGGGAGGAAGTATGGTCCAGTGTGTACGACATTCTGTCTTACCGCGTCTGAAAACAGACGCTGGCCTGCCGTTTTTCTTTCCGTTGCTCACCTATTCCCAGCCCCTCAAATGAGGGGCTTTTTTTTTGCCCTGGCGTCAGGAGATAAACATGGCTAACCCGCTATATCAAAAACACATCATTTCCATAAACGACCTCAGTCGCGACGACCTCAATCTGGTGCTGGCGACGGCGGCGAAATTAAAAGCGAACCCTCAACCGGAGCTGCTCAAACACAAGGTCATCGCCAGTTGCTTCTTTGAAGCCTCGACCCGTACCCGCCTGTCGTTTGAAACCTCAATGCACCGCCTGGGCGCCAGCGTGGTCGGCTTTTCCGACAGCGCCAACACGTCGCTGGGTAAGAAAGGTGAGACGCTGGCAGATACCATCTCTGTGATCAGCACTTATGTTGACGCGATCGTGATGCGTCACCCACAGGAAGGCGCGGCGCGTCTGGCGACCGAATTCTCCGGTAAGGTGCCGGTACTGAACGCGGGTGACGGTTCAAATCAACATCCGACACAAACGCTGCTGGATCTGTTCACCATTCAGGAAACGCAGGGGCGTCTGAACAACCTGCATGTGGCGATGGTCGGCGACCTGAAATATGGCCGTACCGTGCATTCCCTGACGCAGGCGCTGGCGAAGTTTGACGGCAACCGCTTCTACTTCATCGCTCCGGATGCGCTGGCAATGCCGCAGTACATTCTTGATATGCTCGACGAAAAAGGCATTGCCTGGAGCCTGCACGCCTCTATCGAAGAGGTGATGGCGGAGGTAGATATTCTGTACATGACCCGCGTACAGAAAGAGCGTCTGGACCCTTCAGAATACGCCAACGTGAAGGCCCAGTTTGTCCTGCGCGCCAGCGACCTGGTGGGAGCACGGGAAAACATGAAGGTACTGCATCCGCTGCCGCGTATAGATGAAATCGCCACGGACGTGGATAAAACGCCTCACGCCTGGTATTTCCAGCAGGCAGGCAACGGGATTTTCGCGCGCCAGGCGTTACTGGCACTGGTTCTGACTAGCGATTTGGCACTGTAAGGGGAGATAACGAGATGACACACGATAATAAACTGCAGGTTGAAGCGATCAAATGCGGCACCGTAATCGACCATATTCCCGCGCAAATCGGCTTTAAATTGCTGACTCTGTTCAAGCTGACCGAAACCGACCAGCGCATCACTATCGGCCTTAATCTGCCTTCCGGTGAAATGGGACGTAAAGACCTGATTAAGATCGAGAACACCTTCCTGACCGCCGAACAGGTTAATCAACTGTCACTGTATGCGCCACAGGCCACTGTCAACCGTATCGACAACTACGACGTGGTGGGTAAATCACGTCCAAGCCTGCCGGACCACATCGACAGCGTGCTGGTCTGCCCGAACAGTAACTGCATCAGCCACGCTGAACCGGTTTCTTCCAGTTTTTCAGTGAAAAAACGCGCGGATGACATCGCGCTTAAATGCAAATACTGCGAAAAAGAGTTTTCTCATTATGTGGTGCTGGCCAACTAATTGCAGTTGGTTAAAAATTCGTGGCTCCCTATAATGCCAGAGAAATTTCATTAACCGCTGTACTTCAGGAGAAATCATGAGCAAAACTATCGCGACGGAAAATGCACCCGCAGCAATCGGTCCATATGTTCAGGGCGTAGATCTGGGCAGCATGATCATCACTTCCGGTCAGATCCCGGTTGACCCGAAAACCGGCAGCGTGTCGGACGACGTCTCCGCGCAGGCGCGTCAGTCGCTGGAAAACGTGAAAGCTATCGTTGAAGCCGCTGGCCTGAAAGTAGGCGACATCGTGAAAACAACCGTATTTGTCAAAGATCTGAACGATTTCGCGACCGTCAACGCCACTTACGAAGCGTTCTTCACCGAACACAACGCTACCTTCCCGGCACGTTCCTGCGTGGAAGTCGCGCGTCTGCCAAAAGACGTGAAGATCGAGATCGAAGCGATCGCCGTTCGTCGTTAAGCGATAAAAAAATCCGGGCATACCAGCCCGGATTTTCGTCACTGCCATCCCCTTACATCACGCCAAAGAATTTCGGCAGGAACAGCGAAATCGCCGGGATATAAGTCACCAGCAAGAGCACAAGGAACAGTACCGCGTAGAACGGTAGCATCGCCTTCACCACCTGCTCGATCTTCTGTTTACTCACCGCACTGGCAACAAACAGCACCGACCCTACCGGCGGTGTGATCAGGCCAATTCCCAGGTTCACCAGCATAATCATCCCGAAATGAACCGGATCAATGCCGAGGGCGTTGGTGACCGGCAGCAGCACAGGGGTCAGGATCAGAATCAACGGCGCCATGTCCATCAGCGTACCAATCAGCAACAGCATGATGTTAATACACATCAGAATGACATACTTGTTATCCGAGATACTGGTAAACGCTTCGGTAATGCGCATCGGCAGTTGCATATAGGTCATGATGGCGCCAAACGCTGCCGCGAAACCGATCAGGATCATCACGATGGTCACGGTCTTCACAGTGCGATACATCAGTTTCGGCAGTTCAGACCACTTATAGTCGCGGTAGATAAACATGGTGACGAAAAACGCCCACAGGCAGGCGATCGCCGCCGATTCCGTCGCGGTAAAAATACCGGAAAGGATCCCGCCCATAATGATGACGACCGTCATCAGCCCCCACAGCGTATCGAGAAAGATCTTCAATGCCTGTCGGAACGGCACGCGCTCCCCTTTCGGGTAGCCGCGCTTATGCGCAAAGCCCACGCACATTACCATCAGGGTAAAACTCAGCAATAGCCCAGGCAGGATCCCGGCAATAAACAGCGCGGCAATCGACACAGTACCGCCCGTCGCCAGCGAGTAGATCACCGAGTTATGGCTGGGCGGCGTCAGGATTGCCTGCACGGAACCGCTGGCGGTGACCGCTGCGGCAAAGTCTCGCGGATAACCTTTCTTATCCATTTCAGGGATCATCACTGAACCGATCGATGCGGTATCCGCCACCGACGATCCTGAGATCGCGCCAAAAAAGGTTGATGCGACAATGTTCACCAGCGACAGACCACCGCGAATGAAGCCAACAAAGATATAGGCAAAGTTGACTAACCGGCGCGCAATGCCCCCTTCCGCCATAATGGCCCCGGCCAGAATAAAGAACGGGATCGCCAACAATGAGAATTTGTTCACGCCGTTGGTCAACTGGATCATCACCGCTTCCAGCGGGATATCGATATACCACGCCCCGACGATCGCGCTGATCCCCACCGCGTACGCCACCGGCACCCCAATCGCCAGCATGATGCCGAGCGTAAAAACGAGAATAAATGCATCCATTTGCTTTCCCCTATGAAGTCGGTTCGGTCATCAACTGGTTGAACCCAGCAAGACCACAGGACGTTGATACTGAGCGCCACGGCAGATCTTCTCGATGATGAAAAGCAGCATGATCGCCGAACCGATAGGGAGCGGAAGATAGTTTTCCCCGGCAGTCAAAATTGGGAATTCTGCCACGGGTTGTTGCCACAACTCATAACAGAGCGTCGAACCGTACCAAAGAATAAAAATACTGATCGCCAGCAACATCAGATCGGCACCGATAAAACAGATCCGGCGCCCCATTTCACCAAGACGATCGGTTACCATGCTGACCGCAATATGCGAACCCGCACGATAGCTGACCGCCGCACCAATAAAAGTGAACGTCACCATGCACAATATGGCGATCGGCTCGGGCCAGGACAGCGCGCTGTTCATCACGTAGCGCGCGAATATCCCCACGGGAATAACCGCCACCATCACCAATAAAGCCAGCCCGGCAATCCACATTGAAATTCGATACAGCACATCCATTACCGATGAATAACCTTCACCCATAATCATCACCTCGAACGAATAACCGATTCAGGCAGATGACCTCCGTCATCCGCCTGATGAATTACTTCACATCCTGAATTCGCTTGATCAAATCCTGGTGGTCTTTACCGTATTGATCCCGGACGGGCTGTGTGGCTTTATAAAAATAATCCGTATCGATGTCATGGAAATTCACCCCATTTGCTTTCATGGTTTCCAGTGATTTCGCATTATAGGCTTCCCAGAGTTGGCGTTGTTCTATTTGCGCTTCTTTTGCCAGTTTAATAATTAATTCCTGATCTTCTTTTTTCAGCTTGTCCCACTTGGCTTTTGAAAACAGGAACAGTTCAGGAATAATGAAATGCTTACTCCAGGTGTAATTTTTGGCGACCGGCAGATAGTTATGCGCGACAAAGGTCGGCGGGTTATTTTCTGTGCCATCAATAACCCCGGTCTGCATCCCGCTGAACACCTCACTGGTTCCCATGGCGATCGCATTCGCGCCCATCGCTTTTAAGGTATCGAGCGAGACCGGGCTGGTCTGAACACGGATTTTCATCCCTTTCAGGTCTTCCGGTTTCACCACCGGAGCCTTGGTAATCAGGTTACGCGTTCCGGCATCCATCCAGCCGAGAAACACCAGTCGGGACTGGCTGTTGGCGGTCAGCCGGTCACCAATTTCCTGACCAATTGCCCCGTCCAGAACCTTATGCAGGTGATCTTCATCGCGGAAGATATAGGGCAGCGTAAAGACGTTAATCTCTGGCAGTATTGCGGCAACCGGAGACATCGACACGCGAATAATATCAATCGCACCCAGTTGCGCCTGTTCAATCATCTGCTTTTCATCCCCCAGTACGCCGCCCGGGAAGGTTTTAATATCCAGACGTCCGTCGGTCGCAGCGCTGAGTTTTTCGCCCATATGCTTCACAGCAACTACGTTCGGATAATCCGCCGGATGAACATCTGCCGCACGCAGCGTTTGCGCAGACGCCGCCTGCGCTGCCAGCACTAAAGCAGTCCCCACGCACAGGTTTAACAAGGTTTTGGTCAGTTTCATTTTTCCATCTCCAGAGGTTTATAATTTTCATTAATACAAACGACTTGCAGGATAGAGGGCCGCCTTAATTAAAAGGGACAGTAAGGAATGACATTGCCCAGGCAGACTCGTCGGTGTAACAAAGTATTACGATGATTATGTTCATAAAATGACGATGGATGGAATTTTTTTTAGCACGCTGTTTCATTTTTGCAATGAAGGTCTTTTTCCTGGAAAAAAGATGTCCTGAAGCGGGCTTAAATTGTGATCGACCACACCTCTTTGGTTTTTCAAAAAAAATAAAACACGACGAAGGGAAAGAATATATTCTTGCGCGATAAAAAAGAGAATGGCTGCCGAAGCAGCCATTATTTTGTTTACTGCCAGCCGTAGCGGCGGCTATAGAAGCCTTTAACCCATTGCGTTAACGTCATATATCCCACCAGAATCGCCACTAACCAGGGGAAATAACTCAGCGGTAACGCCTGCAATTGCAGATAACCTGCCAGCGGTGAGAACGGTAGCGCAATTCCCACAATCATTACCACCAGCGTCATCAGCATCAGCGGCCAGGCAGCGCGACTCTGAATAAACGGCACGCGGCGCGTACGAATCATATGCACAATCAGCGTTTGCGACAGCAGCCCCACCACAAACCAGCCAGACTGGAACAGCGTTTGCGCTTCCGGCACATTGGCGTGGAATACCCACCACATCAGGCAGAATGTCAGAATGTCGAAGATGGAGCTGATCGGGCCAAAAAAGAGCATAAAACGGCCCAGATCCGCCGGATTCCAGCGCTGCGGTTTCTGGATCTGCTCATCATCAACGTTATCAAACGGGATCGCCACCTGAGATACATCGTACAGCAGGTTCTGAATCAGCAAGTGCAGCGGCAACATGGGCAGGAACGGTAAAAAGGCGCTCGCCACCAGCACGCTAAAGACGTTACCAAAGTTAGAACTGGCGGTCATTTTGATATACTTCAGCATATTGGAGAACGTACGACGCCCTTCAATTACGCCTTCTTCCAGCACCATCAGGTTCTTTTCCAGCAGAATAATATCGGCCGCTTCACGGGCGATATCGACCGCGCCATCCACCGAAATACCAATATCCGCCGCACGTAGCGCTGGCGCGTCGTTAATTCCATCGCCCATAAAGCCCACCACGTGCCCTTCACGTCTGAGGAGGCGGACGATCCGCTCTTTATGCATCGGCGTCAGGCGTGCGAACAGCGTAGTATGCTGAGCCAACGCGGCCAGCGCGTCGTCGCTCATGTCTTCGATATCATTTCCGACAATCACCTCTCCGGCATCCAGACCTACCTCATGGCATACCTTCGCGGCGACCAGTTCGCTGTCGCCGGTCAGGATCTTCACGGTAATGCCACTGGCTTTCAGCGCTTTCAGCGCCGGTGCGGTCGTTTCCTTCGGCGGATCGAGGAAGGCGATGTAACCTTCAAGGATCAGATCGGATTCATCAATACGCTGGTAATCCCCTTCCCGCGCTGGCAGGTATTTGGTCGCCACGGCGACCACGCGCAGCCCCTGACGGTTCAGCGTATCAGTCACGCGCTTCACTCGACGCAGCATGTTGTCATCCAGCGGCACAATTTCGCCGTTATGACGTACTTGCGTACAGACGCTGACGATCTCCTGCAACGCGCCTTTGCACACCAGTTGATGCACATCCGTCTCTTCTGCCACCACCACCGACATCCGGCGGCGCTCAAAATCAAACGGAATCTCATCAATTTTCTGCCAGCGGGTAGACAACGTGCGCGCAGCGCCTTCATCCACACCTTCCAGCACGGCGGTATCCAGCAGATTTTTCAGTCCGGTCTGGTAATGGCTGTTCAGCCATGCCGCGTGCAGAACGCGTTCACTGGGCTTACCGGAGATATCCGTATGATTCTCCAGCACGATTTTATCCTGGGTCAGCGTGCCGGTTTTATCGGTGCACAGAACGTCCATCGCGCCGAAGTTCTGAATGGCATCCAGATGTTTGACGATCACTTTTTGCTTCGACAGTTTCACCGCGCCGCGTGCCAGCGTCGAAGTAACAATCATCGGCAGCATTTCCGGCGTCAGGCCTACGGCGACGGAGAGCGCAAACAGCGCCGCTTCCCACCAGTCACCTTTGGTATAACCGTTAATGAGCAGCACCACTGGCGCCATCACCAGCATAAAGCGAATCAACAGCATACTGACGCGACTGATCCCCTTCTGGAACGCGTTTTGCTCGCTTTCCTGTTCGCTGACGCGCCCCGCCAGTTGACCAAACCAGGTATGGGTGCCGGTGGCGATAACCATCGCCTGCGCCGTGCCGCTCACCACGTTAGTGCCCATAAAGCACAGGGTATCGCGCTCAAGCGGGTTGCTTTGGCTGGCGTCGCGGGTGTGCGCCACTTTCTCCACTGGCAGCGATTCGCCGGTTAATGACGCCTGAGCAACAAACAGGTCTCGCGCCTGAATCACCCGCAGATCGGCCGGGATCATGTCCCCCGCCGACAGCTTGATGATGTCGCCGGGCACCAGTTGATCGCCAGGCAGCTCCACCCAGCCGTTTTCCCCTTTCTCATTGATGACCCGCAGCACCGTCGCGGTGTTGCTGACCATCGCTTTCAGCGCGTCTACCGCTTTGGTGGAGCGCGCTTCCTGGACAAAGTTAAGCAGCGTGGAAATCACCACCATCAGAGCGATCACCCCGGCGGCGAACAGATCTTCCGTGGCATACGAGATCGCGCCCAGAAGAGTCAGCAACATATTGAACGGGTTGCGATAACAGGTCCACAGATGCTTCCACCACGGTGACGGTTTCTGGGTCGGCAGAAGGTTTTCACCGTGTTGTTCGCGGGCGGCGTTCACCTCTGCCACATTGAGTCCTTCCGGATGCGCATTAAACGTTTTCCATAGCGTCTTTTCATCCATCACGGCCACTTTCAGGCAGTGTTCACTCAGTGAAGAAGGTATCGGGGTGCTGGCAATCGACTGTGCATTAGGTAATGGATCGCGGTGCACCAGGCGATCGGGCAAATGGCGTCCAAGCCGGGCAAACAGCTGGCGAGTGATATTTTTAAACATAGGCAGCCCCTCCGCGCCAATAAGACAGGCGCAGAAATATCCTTCAGGCGTGGCAAAACCTTACCTGACAGGTAACATCATTTTTAAACAGGGACGTTAATGCGTCACTGTCTTACATCACCGGTAAGACAGCGAAAGGCAGGCTTACCGGAAAGCGTATGTTCTCCAGGTCGGGAGAGGGGTGGGATCGGGATCCATAAAGCCTCCGGTAATTGAATGAGTTAGCTCACAGATAATAAGTTGTAGATCATAATAATTGTGGCATTTATGGCGTTATAATAACCCCCGGCAATTAAACAAAACATATACACAAAAACATTCGGTTCGCATCCCGGCAGAAAATGAACGACGCCAACGCAAAAGCAGCGTGAAGGATGACGTGTATAAACCAGACTTTGCCCATTGTGGTTTCTATAAGTAAAGTTACCCTCTTATCATCTTTTGTTGCGTACCACGGGAAAACAGGATGCAAAATCGGCTGACTATCAAAGACATCGCCCGCTTAAGCGGCGTGGGGAAATCCACCGTTTCCCGTGTGCTGAACAACGAAAGCGGCGTCAGTGAACGGACTCGCGAGCGTGTCGAAGCCGTGATGAATCAGCACGGATTTTCTCCTTCCCGTTCAGCCCGCGCCATGCGTGGCCAGAGCGATAAAGTCGTCGCCATCATTGTGACCCGTCTCGACTCCCTGTCGGAAAACCTTGCCGTACAGACGATGCTGCCGGTGTTTTATGAGCAGGGTTACGATCCGATCATGATGGAAAGTCAGTTTTCCCCGGAAAAAGTGGAAGAACACTTAGGTATGCTGAAACGCCGCAATATCGACGGCGTGGTGCTGTTCGGTTTTACCGGCATCACGGACACGATGATCGCCCCGTGGCAGGCATCGCTGGTGCTGCTGGCTCGTGATGCTAAAGGCTTTGCTTCCGTCTGCTACGACGACGACGGGGCGATTAAAATCCTCATGCAACGTCTGTACGATCAGGGGCATCGCCACATCAGCTTTCTCGGTGTGCCGCACAGTGACGTCACCACCGGGAAACGCCGCCATGACGCCTATATCGCGTTTTGCAAACAGCATAAGTTACATCCTGTCGCGGCCCTGCCGGGTCTGGCGATGAAGCAAGGCTATGAGCATGCCGCGAGCGTCATTACACCAGACACTACCGCGCTGGTCTGCGCCACGGATACTCTCGCGCTCGGTGCCAGTAAGTATTTGCAAGAACAGCGGGTCGATAATCTGCAACTGGCGAGCGTCGGTAATACGCCGCTGATGAAATTCCTGCATCCGGAGATCGTCACGGTCGATCCCGGTTATGCCGAAGCCGGACGCCAGGCGGCCTCCCAGTTGATCGAGCAGATCAACGGACGCAGCGAGCTGCGCCAGATCGTCATTCCTTCCACCCTTTCCTGAAGCATTGCTGATCGCTTTCTGAACGATAATTTGTGATCTTCGCTGCGTTTCGGGAACGTTCCCATTTTTAATTTTTTATCCCGGATATACTCTGTGGCCATCGCATAACCCCCCCTTTTCACTGTCATCGCCACGAGGCTTCATGATGAGCAAAGTTAAACAAGCGGATATTGACCGGCTGATAGAGCTGGTAGGCGGGCGAGAGAATATCGCCACCGTGAGTCACTGTATTACGCGCCTGCGCTTTGTGCTGAATCAGCCAGCAAACGCCAGACCGAAAGAAATTGAAGCCTTACCGATGGTCAAAGGCTGCTTTACCAACGCCGGTCAGTTCCAGGTGGTGATTGGCACCGAGGTTGGCGATTATTACAAGGCGCTGCTGGCCACCACCGGGCAGGCGCACGCCGATAAAGAGCAGGCGAAAAAAGCGGCTCGTCAGAACATGAAATGGCATGAGCAACTCATCTCCCATTTCGCTGAAATCTTCTTCCCGCTGCTGCCGGCGCTGATTAGCGGAGGCTTGATCTTAGGTTTCCGCAACGTCATTGGCGACCTGCCAATGAGCAACGGCCAGACGCTGGCGCAGATGTATCCAGCGCTGAAAACGATCTATGACTTCCTGTGGCTGATTGGCGAAGCCATCTTCTTCTATCTGCCGGTGGGCATCTGCTGGTCGGCGGTGAAAAAAATGGGCGGTACGCCGATCCTCGGCATCGTGCTTGGCGTTACGCTGGTATCGCCACAGTTGATGAACGCGTATCTGCTGGGGCAGCAGGTACCGGAAGTATGGAACTTCGGCCTGTTCACCATCGCGAAAGTAGGCTATCAGGCGCAGGTCATTCCGGCGCTGCTGGCTGGCCTGGCGCTGGGCGTGATTGAAACGCGCCTGAAACGCATCGTGCCGGATTATCTGTATCTCGTGGTGGTGCCGGTGTGTTCATTGATCCTCGCGGTCTTCCTCGCTCATGCGCTGATCGGTCCGTTTGGCCGCTTGATTGGCGACGGTGTGGCCTTTGCGGTTCGCCATCTGATGACCGGCAGCTTCGCGCCGATTGGTGCCGCGCTGTTTGGCTTCCTGTACGCCCCACTGGTGATTACCGGCGTGCACCAGACCACGCTCGCCATCGACATGCAGATGATCCAGAGCATGGGAGGAACGCCGGTATGGCCGCTGATTGCCCTTTCCAACATCGCGCAGGCGTCTGCGGTGGTCGGCATTATTATCGCCAGCCGTAAACAGAACGAACGCGAGATCTCCGTTCCTGCCGCGATCTCCGCCTATCTTGGGGTCACTGAACCAGCAATGTACGGTATCAACCTGAAATACCGCTTCCCGATGCTCTGCGCAATGATCGGCTCCGGTCTCGCCGGTCTGCTCTGCGGCCTGTACGGGGTGATGGCGAACGGTATTGGCGTTGGCGGCCTGCCGGGCATCCTTTCTATCCAACCGACTTACTGGCAGGTCTACGCCGTCGCGATAGCCATCGCCATTGTCATCCCGATCGTGCTGACTTCTATGGTTTACCAGCGCAAATACCGTCAGGGCACGTTACAGATTGTCTGATTTTATTCGGGGCGCACTTGCGCCCCTCGCATAACCAGGAATTGACTATGAATACCCTTCCCCACTGGTGGCAAAACGGCGTCATCTACCAGATCTATCCCAAAAGCTTTCAGGATACGACCGGCAGCGGCACCGGCGATTTACGCGGCGTGACTCAGCGCCTCGATTACCTGCATAAACTGGGCGTAGATGCCCTCTGGCTGACCCCGTTCTATATCTCACCGCAAGTGGATAATGGCTACGATGTCGCTAACTACACCGCTATCGATCCCGCTTACGGTACGCTGGATGACTTCGATGAACTGGTCGCCCAGGCAAAAGCACGCGGCATCCGCATTATTCTCGACATGGTGTTTAACCACACCTCCACGCAGCACGCCTGGTTTCGTGAAGCGCTCGACAAAGACAGCCCGTATCGCGAGTTTTACATCTGGCGCGACGGCACGCCTGATGCGCTGCCCAATAACTGGCGTTCCAAGTTTGGCGGCAACGCCTGGCAATGGCATGCCCAGAGCGAACAGTATTATCTGCACCTCTTCGCCCCGGAACAGGCGGACCTGAACTGGGAAAACCCTGCCGTCCGCGCCGAGCTGAAAAAAGTCTGCGAATTCTGGGCCGATCGCGGCGTGGATGGCCTGCGCCTGGACGTCGTCAACCTGATCTCCAAAGATCAGCGCTTCCCCAATGACCTGGACGGCGACGGTCGCCGTTTTTATACCGATGGGCCGCGAGCGCATGAATTTTTGCATGAGATGAACCGCGACGTCTTTACGCCGCGCAAGTTGATGACGGTCGGTGAAATGTCCTCCACCACGCTGGAACATTGCCAGCGCTACGCCGCGCTGGACGGTAGCGAACTGTCGATGACCTTCAATTTTCATCACCTGAAGGTCGATTATCCCAATGGAGAGAAATGGACGCTGGCGAAGCCCGATTTTGTCGCACTGAAGACCCTGTTCCGCCACTGGCAGCAAGGAATGCACAACGTCGCGTGGAATGCGCTGTTCTGGTGTAACCACGATCAGCCGCGCATTGTGTCGCGCTTTGGTGACGAAGGCGAATATCGGGTGCCGGCCGCGAAAATGCTGGCGATGGTGCTGCACGGTATGCAGGGCACACCGTACATCTATCAAGGGGAAGAGATCGGCATGACCAATCCTCACTTCACCCGGATCACCGACTACCGCGATGTGGAAAGCCATAACATGTTTGCCGGGCTGCGGGCGGAGGGTCGCGATGCCAATGAACTGCTGGCAATCCTGGCCAGTAAATCCCGTGACAACAGCCGTACGCCAATGCAGTGGAATAACCGCAAGAACGCCGGTTTCAGCCAGGGTGAACCGTGGATCTCCCTATGCGATAACTACGCGGACATCAACGTGGAGAACGCGCTCGGCGATAATTCGTCGGTGTTTTATACCTATCAACGGCTGATTGCGCTGCGTAAATCCGAACCTGTGTTGACCTGGGGTG
This sequence comes from Citrobacter sp. RHB20-C16, assembly GCF_013890155.1. NCBI lineage: Bacteria > Pseudomonadati > Pseudomonadota > Gammaproteobacteria > Enterobacterales > Enterobacteriaceae > Citrobacter > Citrobacter sp. RHB20-C16. The sequence continues at coordinate 4,201,936 of NZ_CP057630.1, forward strand.
ACTATCAGGATCTGTTACCAGACAGCCCACACGTATGGTGTTATCAGCGCGAGTGGCAAGGACAGCGGCTGCTGGTCATTGCCAATCTGAGCGGTGAATGTCAGGCCTGGTTCCCGGAATCGTACCGGGGTAACTGGCAGGTGTTGATGCACAACTATGATGAAGTTTCACCACTGCCAACGGCGATGACGCTGCGTCCTTTCGAAGCGATCTGGTGGTTGCAGAAGTCATAAACTGAACACATTTTGCCCGGCAAACTCTCGATGCCGGGCAAAAAGGTCGCCCCGCGTTAGCTTACTGTTTTTGTTGAATAAATAATCAGATTTTTCTATATCACAATTTACAATCGCTATAACGCCCGCCAACTGTACGCTCTGCTTTTTACCTTGCGCTACATCAAAAAAATCGTAAACATCCTTGATGCAAATCACTATATATAGAACTTAAAATGCAATCCGCCCCAACATGTTGTATTAATCAACTACATTTACAACAACAATGATGTCCACAGTCAAGGTGACTTTGTGGATAACATGGGACTGGATTGCGGGAAGTGATTGGATAGAGAGATGAATAACCATATCAACGCCTCCCGAGCCTCTGTGGATAACCTGTTCTTATACATTATGGAGTGATCATGACACCGCATGTGATGAAACGAGATGGCTGTAAAGTGCCGTTTAAATCAGAGCGCATCAAAGAAGCCATTCTGCGTGCAGCTAAAGCAGCGGGAGTCGATGACGCAGATTACTGCGCCACCGTCGCAGAAGTCGTTAGCAGTCAGATGGACGCGCGTAGCCAGGTCGATATTAATGAGATCCAGACGGCGGTTGAAAACCAACTGATGTCAGGCCCTTACAAGCAGCTGGCGCGCGCCTACATTGAATATCGCCATGACCGTGATATTCAGCGAGAGAAACGCGGTCGTCTGAACCAGGAAATTCGCGGCCTGGTAGAACAGACCAATTCCGCGTTGCTCAATGAAAACGCCAATAAAGACAGTAAAGTCATCCCGACCCAGCGCGACCTGCTGGCCGGTATCGTCGCCAAACACTACGCCCGTCAGCATCTGCTGCCGCGTGATGTAGTACAGGCGCACGAGCGCGGTGATATTCACTACCATGATCTCGACTATTCCCCGTTCTTCCCGATGTTCAACTGCATGCTTATCGATCTCAAAGGGATGCTGACGCAGGGCTTTAAGATGGGTAACGCAGAGATCGAGCCGCCAAAATCCATCTCTACCGCCACCGCCGTGACCGCGCAAATCATCGCGCAGGTCGCCAGCCATATTTACGGCGGCACCACCATTAACCGTATTGATGAAGTACTGGCGCCATTCGTGACTGCCAGCTTTAACAAGCACCGTAAGACGGCGGAAGAGTGGCAAATTCCGGATGCCGACGGCTACGCGCATTCCCGTACCGAGAAAGAGTGCTACGACGCCTTCCAGTCTCTGGAGTATGAGGTCAATACGCTGCATACCGCCAACGGCCAGACGCCATTTGTGACCTTTGGTTTCGGCCTGGGTACCAGTTGGGAATCGCGCCTGATTCAGCAGTCCATTCTGCGTAACCGTATCGCCGGTCTGGGCAAAAATCGCAAAACCGCCGTGTTCCCGAAACTGGTGTTTGCGATTCGTGACGGCCTGAACCACAAATTTGGCGATCCGAACTATGACATCAAACAACTGGCGCTGGAGTGTGCCAGCAAGCGCATGTATCCGGACATCCTGAACTACGATCAGGTCGTGAAAGTCACCGGTTCGTTCAAAACCCCGATGGGCTGCCGCAGCTTCCTCGGCGTGTGGGAAAACGAGAAAGGCGAACAGGTTCACGATGGGCGTAACAACCTCGGCGTGATCAGCCTTAACCTGCCGCGTATCGCGCTGGAAGCAGGTGGTGATGAGCCGACGTTCTGGAAACTGCTGGACGATCGTCTGACGCTGGCGCGTAAAGCGCTAATGACCCGTATTGCCCGTCTGGAAGGCGTTAAGGCTCGCGTCGCGCCGATCCTCTATATGGAAGGCGCCTGCGGCGTACGTCTGAAAGCCGATGATGATATCGCGGAAATCTTCAAAAACGGTCGTGCATCGATTTCACTGGGCTACATTGGTATCCACGAAACCATCAACGCGCTGTTTGGTGATACGCATGTCTACGACAGCGAAGCGCTGCGCGCGAAAGCGGTTGCCATTGTTGAGCATCTGCGTCAGGCCGTCGATAAATGGAAAGAAGAGACCGGCTACGGCTTTAGCCTGTACAGCACGCCGAGTGAAAACCTGTGTGACCGCTTCTGCCGTCTGGATACCGCCGAGTTTGGCGTCGTGCCGGGCGTCACCGATAAAGGATACTACACCAACAGTTTCCACCTCGATGTGGAGAAGAAGGTGAACCCGTACGACAAAATCGATTTTGAAGCGCCTTACCCGCCGTTGGCGAGCGGTGGCTTCATTTGCTATGGCGAATACCCGAACATCCAGCACAACCTGAAAGCGCTGGAAGATGTCTGGGACTACAGCTATCAGCATGTGCCGTATTACGGCACCAATACGCCAATCGATGAATGCTACGAGTGCGGCTTTACCGGTGAGTTCGAATGCACCAGCAAAGGCTTCACCTGTCCGAAATGCGGTAATCACGACGCGGCACGCGTGTCGGTAACCCGCCGCGTCTGCGGTTATTTAGGCAGCCCGGACGCACGTCCGTTTAACGCCGGTAAACAAGAAGAAGTGAAGCGTCGCGTTAAACATTTAGGGAATGGGCAGATCGGTTAATTTCCGTTTGCAAAGGCCGTAGGCCTGATAAGACGCCATCGCGTCGCCATCAGGCATCACAATGTTGCCGGATGGCGGTGCAAGCACCTTATCCGGCCTACTACCGCTAACTACAGTTCCAATGTCGTGGTTTTCCTCTAAGCAGTTGGTGTTGTAGCAAGGCGGCAAACGAACGAATCCCGGGGAGCTTACATCAGTAAGTGACCCGGGTGAGTGAGAGCGGCCAACACAGCTACAGCGCCAAATGCAACGAGGAAAAATGAATTATCACCAGTATTATCCCGTCGATATCGTTAACGGCCCCGGTACCCGCTGCACCCTGTTTGTTTCAGGGTGCGTGCACGAATGCCCTGGCTGCTACAACAAAAGCACCTGGCGGCTGAACTCCGGTCAGCCATTCACAAAAGCAATGGAAGACCAGATCATTAGCGATCTAAACGATACGCGGATCCACCGCCAGGGGATCTCCCTTTCCGGCGGCGATCCGCTTCATCCGCAGAACGTACCGGATATCCTGAAGCTGGTGCAGCGCATTCGTGCTGAATGTGCAGGTAAAGATATCTGGGTGTGGACCGGCTATAAGCTGGATGAACTCAACGCCGCGCAAATGCAGGTTGTGGACCTCATTAACGTGCTGGTGGACGGCAAATTTGTGCAGGATCTGAAAGACCCGGCGCTGATCTGGCGCGGCAGCAGCAACCAGGTTGTCCATCATTTACGGTAAACACTATGGCGGACAGCATCTGCTTTCCGTCTTTCCTGCCCCTCCCATCAAAAACGACTCACACACTCCATCGCCACCGCTTTAAACTCGGCGAAGTTTTGGCTGCCGCACAGTCGCGTCATAGCGCGTTCACGCAGGAAAGTGACAAAGATATCGTAGATGGCCATTGCCTCTTCGTACTCGCTTTTACTGATAGCGAGTAAAAAGATCACATGTGCGGTTTCGTCCCCCCAGGCGATACCCTGCGGGGCGAGCACCGTGTAGACCACCGTTTTTTTCGCCAGCAGTCCGAGGGCGTGCGGCAGCGCAATGCTGTCACCGAGTATCGTGCTGACAATCGCCTCACGCTCGACAACCGAATCGAGAAATTCAGCATCGACGAACCCTTCGCGGTGCAACTGATCGCACAACGTTTTGAACAACGTCTGCTGATCCATCGTACCCTCAATAATGCGGAAATGGGCGGCGTCGAAGTATTTGTTCAGCATCCACGGCCGGGTTCTGTCCACCAGCACTAACTTACCGATCTGCTCAAGCTGATAGTCGGTAGGGAACGGCGCGATTTGCACCACCGGTTTATCTTTCTCACCAATCCGTGCTGTGGCGATCACAAAGTCCTCCGCGATACTCTCGCGCTGTTCGTAATCACGCAGCGTCAGCGTGTTTACAATCTCGATCTGCGGATATTTGCGCGCCAATACCGCTTCAATCATCCGCACCATCGCATTTCCCGTGTCGCAGACCAGCAGAACTTTTGGCTGCCGCTGGTAACCGATGTTGTAACTACGTTCAAGCCCAACGCCGATGTGTAACACCAGAAAGCCGATCTCGTTTTCGCTGATGGCGTAAGGGGTGTATTTACCCCAACTGGAGACTGCCGCCAGGGTCATATCCCATGCCATGGGATAGTGTTGCTTGATGTTCTCCAACAGCGGGTTCGGGATCATGATCTGATAGCGCACCCGGGTGATCATCGTTTTGATGTGAGTGAGTAAATCCGCATGAAGCTGTTTATCATTCAACAGGTTATAGTTGTACTGGCTGTTGATAAACCGCAGGATGTAATTGACCAGCGCTTCCTCGTCGTCGGCATTGATCGCACTGGGCGCAATCTCCTGCACCTGCCGCGCCGCGATATGTACCTTCAGCCAGTTCTCTTCCGACACCGACAGCGGATGATTTGCCAGATGCTGCACGACAGCGGCAATCTCACGCGCCGCCAGGCACACGTTCTCTTCCACCTCTTCGTTGGTGAATTCCGACAACGGATACCCTTCGCTGATACGGCGTACCGCGACCGCGCAGTACAGACGTAAAAACAGCTCGCCTTCGTCAGTAAGGCGAATATGGAAGCGATTGAAAATCTCCTCAAGCAGCGGTTGAAGCTGCGATGGCACCCCGGCATACAGCGCCTCTTCGGTCACCAGCGGATTAGCGGGATCCTGCTGCGCCAGCGTCCAGAGAAGGTCGGTCAGGCAGGCGCGGATCGCCATCTCGCTGCCGAACAGTTTCATGCCATGGCGCGGACGCGTTTCCAGCGTCAAATGATAGCGTTGCAGCCATTCACGCACTTCTGCCATGTCGTTTTGTAGCGTCGCCCGACTGACAAACCATTCATCAGCTAAATCTTCGAGTTTGAGAGAAAAGGCGGATGTCAGAAAACGTACCATCAGGTAATGTACGCGTTCCTGACTGGTGCGCGGAATTCGCAGCGCGCTGGGCTGCTGCGATTGCAGGGACTGATAGCTTGCCGGGTCATCGATCCTGAGCTGATAACCGTTGCCCCGGCTGAGGATAAACTGCGCGCCGTGCTGAGTCAGCAGGGCGTTGAGCGCTGTAATATCAGCACGAACAGTGCGTGTGGAAACCGACAACCGCTGCGCCAGCTCATCCTGCGGCAGCGTCTCGTTTTGCAACATCGTAAACAGTTGCGCCAAACGTTGGTTGGGGAATCGCACATCACTCTCCTCGTTTTTAACCTACACACGCCCTGGTCAGCGCCAGCAACTGGCGCACATCGTCCGGACGGGTGTTTCCGCTTACCTTATCAATAATAGAACTATAAATGTGAGGAATGATTTTACTGACGCCCGCGTCGAGGGCAATTTGCAGAATCTCAGCGTAGTTTTCCAGATCGATCCCGCCGGTTGGCTCCAGCCAGAAATCATGACGCGCACAGGCTTCAGCCACCGCGTTAAACTCGTCACGGCATTTCAGACCGCCCATCGGGAAGTATTTGATCGAGCTACCGCCCATATCTTTCAGCAGCGCGATAGCCGTTTCGACCGGGACAATGCCGTCCGCCGCTTTGCTACTCAGCGGCCCGGTGGAAATTTTGACCAGACCAGGCGTACCAGTCGGCGATACCAGACCATTGACCACCGTCTCACTCTGCCCGAGCAGGGCGCGGCTGGTTGCCACGCCGGTGAACACCTGGTTGACGTGCTGCGGCTGAACCTGGCGAGAGATTTCACTGACCATCGCCGACTGGTTCGGATCGCCCGCCCCCAGCCCTACGGAGAGCGCATTGTGGATAAGTGCCGCGTAGTCACGCATATCCGCCACCGCGCTTTCGACATCCGGGTAATTTTTGGAGAGTACACCCACCAGCACATGACCTTCCGCCGCGTCGTAAATGTCACGCGCGTTCTCTTTCGAGCCGGCCAGTACATTCAGGCAGACGCGATCGCGATAAAAGTTCGGGGTCAATTTCATGCTTGTTTCTCCTGATTAATCACGTCGCCAATCCGGCGCGCCACAATGTCCAACTGTGCACGATCAACACTGCGCACATCTGCTTCAATAATTCCTTCGTTGGCTTTGTAACCACGGAAGTAAATCGCGTATTCACCCTGCTTGAGCGCTTCCACCAGTTCGCCTGTCGCGATGCCGGTAACAGCTTCATCAAACTTAATTTCTGCGCGGGCGATATCCCGTCCCGCGCTGTCCCACACCACGCGAGCGGTCACACCGTTGAGCGCATTCAGCGCATCAATAAACGGCGTCATTTTTTCCACCATCTCCGCGCCGCTCTCTTTCTGCGCATTCAAATAGAGTTCAATGGCACAGGTCAGGCCGAGAATCCCCTCTTTGCCGACCTTCATCGCCCGACCAATACCCGCCGTCTGGCGTTTCACCCACTCGACGTACTGGGTTTTGCCGATGACCAGTCCGCTGGTAGGGCCTTCGATCGCCTTCGCGCCGCTGTAGATCACCAGATCGGCCCCCGAACGGTAGTAGCACTGCAGATCTTCTTCCGCCGCCGCATCTACAATCAGCGGCAGATTGTGTTTACGCGCCACGACGACGGCCTGCTCAACGCTGAGCATGCTTTTTTGTACACAGTGGTGGGATTTGATGTAAAGAATCGCCGCCGTGCGCGGGGTGATTGCCGCCGCCAGCTGTGCGGCAGAGCATTCATTGGCATATCCGGCTTCCACCAGCTTGCCACCGCCCAGCGCCACCATCGTGCCAACCGGCGCACCAAAGTTAACGTTGTGCCCTTTCGGCAGCACGATTTCGTTATTCTCAATCGGTGTGATGTGCAGGTTCTCCAGCAGCCAGTCGCTGTCCTGGACCAACACGGCGGCCACCGACTGAGCAATGCCCGCAGACGCACAGGAAACCACCGTCGCCCCTTCCACATCCAGCAGCTTCGCAATGTATTCCCCGGTTTTATTCACCAGATCTTTCATCTCAAAGTACTGGTTCATACCGGCCATCGCCGCTTCCACCACTTCCGGGCGCGGCGTGGACACGCCCAGCGCCGTCATTCGTCCAGAGGTATTAATTACCTGCTTTAAATGGTATTTTTCAAAAATCGAAGGCATGTTCCGCGCTCCCTTGTTCGGTCATATAGCCCTTGCCCGCACGTATTGCGGCAAGCGGCACCAGCAGTTTTTCAGCCTGTAAGCTGTCATTTTCGGCATCGATCAGCACGGTTGGCTGACGCTTCAGCGTAAAGAGGGTTAAGTCAGCGTCCAGACCTGGCTGGAGACGACCTTTGGATTTCAGACGCAAGCCGTCGGCGGCATTCGCCGTCACACAGTTGATGACCTGCGGCAGCGACATCCCGATGGCGAGGAATTTCGACATCACATTCGCCAGCGAATGCACCGGGCCGTTAATACGGTTGCGGCAATAGATATCAGAACTGATGGTGTGCGGCAGAATGCCTAAGCTGATGGCACGTTTCGCCACCGCAAAACTCAGGCTGGCCGTGCCGTGCCCGACGTCCAGACGCACGCCGCGCTGAATCGCCCGGGTGACCGAGGCGCGCAGTTCACCCTCCGGCGTCAGAATGCGATTGGGTTTTCCGTTGTAGCAGTGGGTGATGATATCGCCCGCCGTCAGGCGCTCCGCGATCTCATCCAGATCCGGCGGGTTATTGCCAATGTGGACCATCAGGGGCAAATCACCGTTCGCTTGCTGCATCGCTTTGGCACGTTCCAGCGGCGTGATGCCATTTTCACCCACCACGCTGCTGCTCATACGCGCTTTCAGGCCGACGATGAAATCAGGGTAGCGTTTCACCGCCTGCTGTACCGCGTCGGCATCGATGTTGGCCATATTCGCCAGTTCGTTTTGTGCAATCAGCCCGACGCGGGAGATATTCAGAAGTGCATAGACTTCCGTCGCGGCGTCGCGCGTGAGGGCATAGAAATCATCAATATCATCGGCACCGGTACTGCCCGCATCCACAACGGTCGTCACGCCGGTGGCAATGCCTACGCTGTCCGGTTCGTCGTGATAAATCGGGGAATTTGGATAACAGTGAACGTGGGAATCAATCCATCCGGCGCTGACGTAGTACTCGCCGTTGAGCTCAACGGTTTTCACCGCCGGGTCGTTTATCTCGCCTAACGCGGCGATTTTGCCGTCCTTCAGGGCGATATCACAGACCGTATCGTCAACCAGACGCGCACGGCGAAGGAGTAAATCAAACATGTCTCTCTCCTTTTGCCGGATAGCGGCGTAACCACCCTATCCGGCCAACAAAGACGCGCTTATCCGTAGGCCTGATAAGCGCTTTGCCATCAGGTAATTAGCTAATCGCAATCGGGAAGATTGAACCTAAAATCATGGCGCCAAGGATAGCGCCCCCGGTGATCGGTTTCTGCCAGATGTAAAACAGCAGTGCGCCGACCAAAGAACCCACACCGATAGGGATCGACGCCGTCATCGCGCTGAGGATGATCAATGGGCCGAGGAAACGCCCCGAGGCGTTACCGGCACCCATCATCACGTCCGCCCCGTAGGTCGAGTCACTCTGATTGATGGTGAACTTACGCGCCAGGATAATGACGTAACCAATCGCCAGGCCAATCGCCAGCCCCGTAGCGAGAGAAGCGATAAAGTTCTCAACCGGGAACACAATGCCTGCGCCCAACAACAGCGCCGGAACCCCCAGACCAACGCCGGTCTGAATCGCACCGCCGATATCCAGAATCCCCACCAGGGAGCCTTCGATAATGCGGGCGAACAGGAAGCTGGCACCAAACGCGGCCACTGCGCCGTACGATCCGGTATCAATCCCCGCTTTCAGCATGGCCACGAACGCCACTTCGTTAAACGCGCCAATCCCGTACAGGTAGTACATGTGCGTCCCGGCAAACACACCGGAGGAGAGCAGGCCAACGAAGATCGGGAACGACCAGTCGGCAAACCAAAAACCTTTATTCTGTTCCATTGTGGCCTCCGTTATTTGCCGCTAAGCGAGTTGTGGATCAGTTCGAGCCAGTTCGGCACGGTCATGTGGAAGGATTCGATCATCTTCATGTCGAAGCCACGGAAGAAGCCGCTCAGGACGAACAGCAGGACGATGGCCGCCATCATCACTTTGGTCACATGGTTCCAGCCGCTCTCTTCAACGCCTTTACCAATCAGGATGCCGAGGACCAGACCCGGTACGGCGTTACCCATGATCAACTGTGCCGCGCCGCCGAAAACGGTTGCCCAGAAGCCTGATTTCTTACCGGCATCGATCGCCGCCAGCCAGAAGATCACCGGCATCACGGTGTTGACCAGCAGGTTTGCCGCAGGGACCAGCACCTTAACGGCGGTCACCTGCAACGCTTCCGGTACGGAAGAAGCCGTGAGGTTCAGGAAGGTCACGACGATCATGCCGATGACGCCGCAGGCAATCGCCATTTTTTTCGGGTCATGCAGCGTTTCACCGACGTTACGGTTTTTGATCATCAGCGCTGCCGCGCCCCAGTTAGGAATGATGCGGTGATCCACGTCCTGTGTGAACGAGCCCGCCGCAACGGATGAGGCCCAGGCGTTGAAGAAAAAGCCCAGACCAAACGAGAAGTGAGAAGCCGGATCCCCTTCGCAGGAATTCAGTTCCCCCAGAGTTCGAAACGCACCCATCCCCTGTGTGGTAGGCGCATGAAACATGCGTGCAGCCCCGGCCCCCACACCCACGCCGACGAGGGCACCGATGATGAGCGATTTTATTAAAATTATCAGGAACATAATTATGCCTTCTTAACAAGAATCAGCGTTGCGAGACAAAATCCACCTTGTCCAGATTGATGGCTGTCACGTTGACGGTCACATCCAGCTCCACGCTGTAAGTGCGTCGTTCCCGGCGCAGAAAGAAGAACAAAAACGCTTCTTTGCGCACCGCTTCACGCGCTTGAACAACCTGCACATCCTGTGGCTCAATACGCAGTAAAATGTGCGGCGATGCCTTCATGACCGCGGCCTGAACGTGGTTCAGGGCATCGGCAAAGGCGCGCGCTTTGGCTTCGCCTTTACCGGTGACTCTCACCGTTGTGGTGAATTGTTCTTTCATACTTACGCGCCGTATTTTTTCTGCCACGCCTGGACCAGGCGCTCGCCAAGCTCTTCTTTATCCATAAAGCCGAACCCCAGCACGTTGCAGCCTTCGTTAATCGCCGTTACGCCTTCATCCACAGAGCGCATCCCATATTTGGCTTTGTAACCGTATTTGTTCTGTGCAGTGATGGCGCCCGCGCCGCCGCTGCCGCAAAAAGAGATGCCGAACGTGGCGTTTTCCGCTTTCATCACGTCCCCCAGTTTCATATCCGCAGCAACGCCCGGTACTACCACCGCACGACCACCGGCTTTCTCGACGCCTGCCGCCACTTTCTGGCCTTTACCCAGACGATCGCCAATCACGACTGTAATCTGTTCCATGTTGTTGCTCCTTAAAGGTTGTCTTTCGCGACTTCAAAGTGGACGGACAGCAGCCAGGCTTCTTCCTCGGGAAGGTTGCCAAACGCTGCGACCACGTCGCGGGCAAGCGCCATTGAGTCGGCTGAAATTTCATCAAACAAACTGGCTTCCACTTCCGGCAAAGGCTCGCCGGTCACCGACCGGTGCGCCATGGCGCGAACGTGAGACGTCAGCATTTGTTCCTGTACGGCGTTGGGAATGATGTGATGTTCACGCAGCAAGGCATACACTTGCGCCAGCATGCGATCGGCCAGTTCACCAATCTGCGCCACCTGTTCCCCCATGTCGTTCATTACTGCTCCGTTATTCACTCGTCTTACCCCGTTAATGGCTCTGAGTTAAAACTAGCGGTGGGGGTAAAAAGTTTGTAGCGAGTTGTTTTCCACTTCGAAGTGGAAAGGCGAGTGGCAATAGTGATCTGTTCCACAGAAAAGGGGGTTTTGATGATTTATCGCTGGAAAAGTGTGACTTTATTCACAGATATCAACGGCGTTTCGTTGCGACGCCAGCAGAGAAGAAAGTCTGAAACTGTGAGCAAAGAGCGATTTTCAACCATAGTATCCAAAAGACTTATGACGAATCTCTGCGAGGCGCTACGCATAGGCTAAACCCCACGCTGGCGCGGAATTTGTGATTACAAGAAAATACGGTGATGGCTATGCGTCCCCATCATAAAGAGGAAACACCTAAATTAGCCTATAAGCTAAATTAGCCTATAAGATAATTTAGCTTTTATGCTAATATTTTATCAGGGAGAGATGCCGTGTTTACCGTCATGCTGCATGTCGATGTTGCCAGCGAGCTGGCAAGTTTACCGCCCACCGTCAGGGCAAAAATGATTCGCTTGATTGATAAGTTAAAAATTAATGCGACTGCATTACGGGAACCCGACAGCAAACCTCTCGGTGCTGGTCTGTTTGAGATTCGCACAATGGGAACCGAGCCAGGCCGTGGTCTGTATGTCTATCAGAAAGGCAAAACCATCTATCTGTTACGCGTGTTCATTAAGAAAACGCAGAAAACGCCCAAACAAGAAATGATGCTAGCCTTCGAAAGGCTGGAGGAGATGCTCAATGAGCAAGAAAACTAAAAGCGTCGCCTGGGACGACGTCAGAGCAGACCTGATGTCCGATCCTGAAGTACAAGCCGCAATGGAAGTGGAAGAGCGGAAGGCACGTCTACAAGCTATGCTCGCACAATGGCGTAAACACGCGGGATTAACTCGCGCGCAAGTTGCTGAAAGAATGGGGGTTACGCCACCGACAGTCTCCAGGATGGAAGCGAATATTATCAAGGCCAGTCTGGAAACGATTGTCCGTTACGCCAGAGCCTGCGGAATTAAACATCCGCAAATCATCCTGTAACGGTCACCTGATGTCCCTCTGGAGACATCAGGTGAGCAAGACAATTAACGATACTTCTTGTGATACGCGTTGCGGGTGGTTTTGAATTGTTCCGCCGCGGCCTGCGCTTCTTTGACCTTCCCTTCGTTTGCCAGCTTCAGCGCACCGTCGATCTGGCCGACCAGAATGTCGAAACCATGACGGAAATCTTTCATTTCCGGGCTATCTGAGGCCTTGCTTTCCAGTTTTGGCGGCGTCGCTTTTTGCGCGTCCAGCGCAGCGGCGCGCATTTTGGTTAACGCATCGGTCACTTGCGTCGCGTTATCCGCTTTTTCGATTACCTTCAGGTTATCGTTAAGCGTTTCCATATTATCTTCCAGATCAGCGGCGAACACGGAAGAGCCCAAAACTAACGTTGAAGCTGCGATGATTGCTAACAGATGTTTACGCATTGCTCACTTCCTTTTTTTTATTGTTATGGCGCGGCAGGTCGCGCCATGGATGTTTACTGCCCGGCGATTTTCATCTCCGGCAACAGTACTGAACCACACTGTATATTGCTACGTGTTTCAATATCGTTACCAATCGTCACAATATTGCGCCACATCTCTTTTAAATTTCCGGCGATGGTAATTTCGCTCACAGGGTATTGAATTTCCCCGTTTTCAACCCAGAAACCGGCTGCGCCGCGGGAGTAATCCCCGGTAATGCCGCTCACGCCCTGGCCCATCAGTTCAGTGACCACCAGACCGGTGCCCATCTCTTTAAGCATCTGCTCAAAGTTCAGCCCTTGTCCGGCAATACGCCAGTTATGAATGCCGCCCGCATGACCGGTGCTTTTCAGCCCCAGCTTACGTGCGGAATAGTTGGTCAGCAGCCATTGAGTCAGAACGCCGTCTTTCACAATGTCACGACGTTCCGTGCGCACACCTTCGCTGTCAAACGGTGAGGAGGCCAGTCCTTTCAGCAGGTGCGGATGCTCCTCAATGGTCAGCCATTCAGGCAGAATTTGTTTGCCCAGCGAATCCAGCAGGAATGTGGATTTGCGGTACACCGAACCGCCCGCAATTGCGCCAACCAGATGTCCAATCAGCCCGGTCGCCACTTCGTTAGCAAAAATCACCGGCGCTTTCATGGTCGAGAGTTTACGCGGAGACAGGCGGGATAACGTGCGGCGAGCACAGTCTGCGCCTACCCATTCCGGCGTTTGTAGATCGCCCATCGCGCGACCAATGGTGTATGCATAATCGCGCTCCATATCGCCGTTTTCTTCGGCAATTACGCAACTGGACAGCGAATGGCGGGTGGAGCAATAGCCCTGCAACATACCGTGGCTGTTGCCAAACACTTTAATGCCATAGTGGCTGTTAAAGCTGCCGCCTTCCGTATTAGTGATGCGTTTGTCGGCCTGCAAAGAGGCCTGTTCAGCACGCGCTGCCAGTTCGATGGCTTCGTCCGGGGAAATGTCAGCCGGGTGGAACAGGTCCAGATCCGGCGCGTCAAAAGCCAGCAGTTCTTTGTCGGCCACACCGGCGCACGGATCCGGTGAAGTGTAGCGCGCGATATCCAGCGCCGCCTGGACGGTACGGGCAATCGCCTGTGGGCTTAAATCGGTCGATGAGGCGCTGCCTTTACGGTTCTGATGGTAGACGGTAATCCCCAGCGCACCATCGCTATTGAATTCGACATTCTCCACTTCACCATAACGGGTGCTGACACTGATGCCGGTCGTTTTGCTTACGGCGACTTCCGCCCCGTCCGATTTGCCTGAGGCTAACTCCAGCGCTGTCGAAACTGCTTCTTCCAGAATCTTACGCTGCGCTTCAACTTGTGAGATTACTTTCATCGCAAATGCCATAATGTAGAGAGAGTTTCTTTGAAGTCTAACAGAGAACCGTTTTTCAGTGCGCATCTTAACTGGTAACATTAGCCTCTTTTTTTAAGGAGCCTGACATGACAAAGCAGCCCGAAGACTGGCTCGACGACGTTCCCGGTGATGACATCGAAGACGAAGACGATGAAATTATCTGGGTCAGCAAAAGTGAAATTAAACGCGACGCCGAGGAGCTAAAACGCCTGGGCGCGGAACTGGTGGATCTGGGGAAAAACGCGCTGGACAAAATCCCGCTTGATGCGGACCTGCGTGCCGCCATTGAGCTGGCCCAGCGTATCAAGATGGAAGGTCGCCGCCGTCAGTTGCAGTTGATTGGTAAATTGCTGCGCCAACGCGAGGTGGATCCTATCCGTCAGGCGCTGGATAAGTTGAAAAACCGCCACAACCAGCAGGTGGTGTTGTTTCACAAGCTTGAGCATCTGCGCGATCGTCTGATCGATGAAGGCGATGACGCGGTAGAAGAGGTGCTGAATCTGTGGCCGCACGCCGATCGTCAGCAGTTACGCTCGCTGATCCGCAATGCGAAGAAAGAGAAAGAAGGGAATAAGCCGCCGAAGTCCGCACGTCAGATCTTCCAGTATCTGCGCGAACTGGCGGAAAACGAAGAGTAATCCCGTACGCTAAATAGGCCCGGTAAGCGTCATGGACTGACCCCATAAATCTGGACAGTTTATATTAAGCGGCCTTCAGAGCCTGGGCCCGGTACTCTACCGGACTCAGGCCTTTTAGTTTCAGGCTTATCCGCTCGTTGTTGTAGTAACGGATATAATCCTCTATCGCCTTCCTCAGTTCGCTGATATTGCTGAACTGACTCAGGTAAAAACACTCCGATTTCAGCGTCCCGAAGAAGTTTTCCATCACGGCATTATCCAGACAGTTTCCTTTTCGGGACATACTTTGCGTCATGCCCTGCGCCTTTAACTTTGCCTGATAGCCTGCCATCCGATATTGCCAGCCCTGATCTGTGTGCAGCAAGGGGGCGTCGTCTGGTCCGAGCTTTAAGAACGCATCCCGCAGCATGGTATTAACCATCTCCATCACCGGCCTTTCCGACAGGCTGTAGGAGATTATTTCCCGGTTAAAAAGATCGAGTACCGGCGACAGGTACAGCTTTTTACCCTGCAGCGAGAACTCTGTAACATCCGTAACCCATTTTTCATTGGCTTTTGATGCACTGAAGTTCCTGCTCAGGATATTGGGGGCTGCCTTGCCTGTTTCCCCCTTCCATGAGCGGTATTTCTTCGCCCTTATCAGAGACCGGAGCGACAGCTCTGTCATCAGCCGCTGCACGGTTTTATGGTTCACCAGCAGACCCTGCTTTCTCAGCGAAAGCGTGATCCTGCGGTAGCCATAACGGCCTTTGTGCCAGGCGTATATCTCACGGATTTTATCTTTCAGCCCGGCATGCCTGTCCACCTGCTTCAGGGCATTCATATTGTAATACCATGTACTGCGGGACATGCCTGCCGCGCGCAGGAGGTCTCGCAGAGCGTGCTTATGCCTCAGTTCACTGATTATCAGGGCTTGCTGCCGTTTTTTTCGCTCTGAACCAAGGCCTTCAACTTTTTTAGATAGGCATTCTCTGCCCGCAGGTAACGGAGTTCAGCCCGGAGTTCTTCGGGGGAGAGTTTTTCCAGTTCTTTATCTGTAGGGGATGGGGGGATTTTTTGTTTTGTCATTTTTCCAGGCCGCCCGCGTTGAATGTTTAGCAGTCCTTCCGCTCCGGCATCGTTGTACACGCAGACCCAGTGTCGGACAAGCGTTTCTGCAGAGAGATTAAACCGGGCAGCTGCTTCACGCATCGTCAGGTGGTCACGGATAACCGCCCGGACGACGACGAGTTTAAATTCAGCTGAATGATGTTTATTTTTCCCTGACAGCCCTTCCATACCGTGGAGTTGCCACGCCCTGACCCAGCGACGGACGGAAGTTCTTTCAACACCAAAACGGTCGGCTGTACGCTCTTCTCCGTCTTTTCCGGACAAATAATGATTAACCACAGCCAGTTTTGTTTCAGGGGAATATTTTGGCTTTGCCATAAAAAACTGCACCTTACTCAGTTGAGTGTCCAACTTTTGGGGTGCAGTCCATCAGCGCCACCGGGCATTTTTATTACTCTTCAGCTTCCGCTTCGGCTTTCTTCGCCAGACCATCCAGCAGTTTCTGGTGAATTCCACCAAATCCGCCGTTACTCATCACCAGAATGTGATCGCCCGGCTGCGCCGTTTTCACGATCATCTCTGCCAGCGTATCCACATCCCCGCTCCAGTGAGCAGGCTGAATGCAGGCGTCCGCCACTTCCGCGACTTGCCACGGAATATGCGGCGGCTGCAGGAGATACACTTCATCCGCGCGGCCCAATGACGGCGCCAGGTCGTCTTTGCACAGCCCCATCTTCATGGTGTTGGAACGCGGTTCCAGCACGGCGATGATGCGCGCCGTGCCGCCTACTTTTCCGCGCAGCGCCGCAAGCGTTGCCAGAATCGCCGTTGGGTGATGGGCAAAATCGTCGTACACCGTGACGCCGTTTGCTTCACCGCGCAGTTCCAGGCGGCGACGGGCATTAATAAATGATCCCAGCGCCTGAGCCGCATCCGCCGGTTGTACGCCAACATGACGGGCTGCGGCGATTGCCATCAGACCGTTGTGCATGTTGTGCTCACCGACCAGCGACCACTTCACGTCGCCGACCTTTTCACCGTCCAGCCACACTTCCCATTCAGAAGCATCGACGTTCAGCTTTTTCGCCTGCCAGTGGCCCTGCTCGCCCACCAGCTCCTGTTCGCTCCAGCAGCCCATCGCCATCGTCTGCTTCAGGTTAATGTCGTGCTCAGGATAGATGATCCGCCCCTGCCCCGGCACAATGCGGACCAGATGGTGGAACTGCTTCTGGATCGCTTTCAGATCGTCAAAGATATCCGCATGATCAAACTCAAGGTTATTGAGGATCAGCGTACGCGGGCAGTAATGTACGAATTTGGAGCGTTTATCAAAGAAGGCGCAGTCGTACTCATCCGCTTCAATCACGAAAAAGTTGCTTTCGCCCAGACGCGCAGAAACGTCAAAGTTCCCCGGCACGCCGCCAATCACAAAACCGGGTTTGTAACCGCAAGCGTCCAGAATCCAGGTCGCCATGCCGGCGGTCGTGGTTTTACCGTGCGTTCCCGCAACGGCCAGCACCCAACGATCGCGCAACACAAAATCATGCAGCCACTGCGGGCCGGACATGAACGGAATGTTTTTCTCCAGCACCGCCTCAACGCACGGATTCCCACGGGTCATGGCATTGCCGATGATCACCAAATCCGGCTGCGGGTCGAGTTGACTGGGGTCATAACCCTGAATCAAATCAATGCCCTGATTCTCAAGCAAGGTACTCATCGGCGGATACACATTGGCGTCCGAACCCGTTACTTCATGACCGAGCGAGCGCGCCAGCATCGCCAGACCGCCCATGAACGTGCCACAAATTCCCAAAATATGAATGCGCATACGTCACTATCCTAATTTAACCCAGGGGGCATTTTACGCATATGTCAGCCAAGTGAGAAACGCATTTCAGGATAATCCGTAGTTTGCTGGCGCGATTCACCTGAGCGCAGCCACTGAAATATTTGTTAAGATTGTTACGGTCGCTTTACTCCATATTAATTGCAGGGAAAGTGTTATGAAAACGTTAGGTGAATTTATTGTCGAGAAGCAGCACGAGTTCTCTCATGCTACAGGTGAGCTCACTGCGTTGTTGTCGGCAATAAAGCTGGGCGCCAAGATCATCCACCGCGATATCAACAAGGCCGGTCTGGTCGATATCCTGGGTGCCAGCGGTGCTGAGAACGTACAGGGTGAGGTTCAGCAGAAACTCGACCTGTTCGCGAACGAAAAACTGAAAGCTGCACTCAAGGCGCGTGATATTGTCGCGGGTATTGCCTCTGAAGAAGAAGATGAAATCGTCGTTTTCGAAGGCTGTGAACACGCGAAATACGTGGTGCTGATGGATCCGCTGGATGGATCGTCCAACATCGATGTTAACGTCTCTGTCGGGACCATTTTCTCTATCTACCGCCGCGTGACGCCTGTCGGCACGCCGGTCACGGAAGAAGATTTCCTGCAACCAGGCAACAAGCAGGTTGCTGCGGGTTACGTGGTTTACGGCTCTTCCACCATGCTGGTTTACACCACCGGCTGCGGCGTCCACGCCTTTACCTACGATCCGTCACTGGGTGTGTTCTGCCTGTGTCAGGAGCGGATGCGCTTCCCGGAGAAAGGCAACACCTACTCCATTAACGAAGGCAACTACATCAAATTCCCGAACGGCGTGAAGAAGTACATCAAGTTCTGCCAGGAAGAGGATAAATCCACGCAGCGCCCGTATACCTCGCGCTACATCGGCTCACTGGTTGCTGACTTCCATCGTAACCTGCTGAAAGGCGGGATCTACCTTTATCCAAGCACCGCCAGCCACCCGGACGGTAAACTGCGTCTGCTGTACGAGTGCAACCCAATGGCATTCCTTGCGGAGCAAGCGGGCGGCAAGGCGAGCGACGGGAAAGAGCGTATTCTGGATATCACGCCGGAAAGCCTGCACCAGCGTCGTTCGTTCTTCGTCGGCAACAACCATATGGTTGAAGATGTAGAACGCTTTATCCGGGAATTCCCGGACGCCTAAAACTCTTGCCGGATGGAGCTGACGCTTATCCAGCCTACACGCTAAACGCCTCTCCCCGGAGAGGCGTTTTTCTGTCAGGCGGTCTGCAATTTAAACGACGCCATCGCTTCAATCAGCGCATGCGATTGCTCTTCCAGGGAACGGGTTGCCGCAGAAGATTGTTGTACCAGCGCCGCATTCTGCTGCGCCGTTTCATCCATCTGACTCACCGCGATATTCACCTGTTCGATACCGCGACTCTGCTCCTGCGACGCACTGGCGATTTCCCGCATCAGTTTGGTCATCCGCATGACTTCGCTGGCAATCTCATCCATCGTTTCGCCTGCCTGCATCGCCAGATCGCTGCCCTCTCCCACTTGTGACTGCGAGTCGCCAATCAGCGTACGAATCTCTTTTGCGGCCTCCGCGCTACGGCTGGCCAGATTGCGCACTTCGCCCGCCACCACGGCAAAACCGCGTCCCTGCTCTCCCGCGCGCGCCGCTTCAACCGAGGCGTTCAGCGCCAAAATATTGGTCTGGAACGCAATCCCGTCGATCACGCCAAGAATATCGGCGATACGATTAGCACTCCCGGAAATGTCGCGCATTTTTTCAATGACATAACAGACCATTTCACTGCCGCGATCGGCGGTATCAGAAACCGATTTCGCCAGTTGATGCGCCTGATCGGCGTTTTCCGCATTCTGTTTCACCGTTGCGGTAAGCTCCTCCATGCTGGCGGCAGTTTGTTCCAGCGAGGTCGCCGTCGATTCGGTGCGTGTCGCCAGATGAATATTGCCCGCCGTCAGTTCACGACTGCCGGTGTCTATCTGCGAACTGGCATCGCGAACGCGTCTGACAGATTCACTCAGCGCCATGCGCATCCCTTCAAGCGCGGCCTGCAGGCGATTAAACTCGGCGCTGGCATAACGGCTTTCTGCCGCCGACAAATCTCCCGTTGCCAGGCGTTCCAGTTGTTCAACCACATTATCGAGCGGTTTCAGCAGCTTATTACGCAATAACAGCCAGACCACTGCCAACAGGGCGATGGCCGTCAGCGTCGTCGCGGTCATCACTCCGTAATAAATCCATGAGGTAATGATTCGCGTGGAGGCGTAAATCCCCATGCCGCCTGTTAGCAGCAATAACAGGGTAATAAGCGACAATAAAACCAACAGGGTATTTCGTAGGGAGAGGGATTTTGGCATCGTTATTTTCCGGTTGTAAGATATACAGAAACTATCGACAACAACCGGAAAAAGTTTAGGTGTTTAAGTAAAATCTGTGTCTCACTTCGGCGTCGCTGCCGGGCCGACTCGTGTTACCGGCGAGCTCTGTCGATTTTCCCAAAGCACCGTCAGACCGCGCTGCAACGCAATGAAAATAAATAACAAAACGCCAATGGCAATTTTCGTCCACCATGAACTGAGCGTGCCGTCGAAGTTAATGTAGGTCTGGATCAGCCCCTGAATCGCCACGCCAAACAGCGTTCCAAGAACCGTACCGACCCCACCGCTCAGCAACGTACCACCGATCACCACCGAAGCGATCGCATCCAGCTCTACACCCACTCCCGCCAGCGCGTAGCCAGCCTGGGTGTAAACAGAAAAGACAATCCCGGCCAGCGTCGCCAGCCCGGTTGACAGCATATAAATTCGGATCGTGGTGCTACGGGTGGAAATCCCCATCAGGTTCGCCGATGTCGCATTCCCGCCAATGGCATACACCTGATTGCCAAACCGGGTGCGATGCGCGAGGAAAATCCCAATGACCACCACCGCCAGCATCAGCAGGCCCATCGCGCTCAGACGCCCACCGCCGGGGATTTTCCACGCCAGGCTGGAAAGCGTGTCATAGATGGGATGGTTAATCGGGATCGACTCTTCCGATACCAGGTAACTGACCCCGCGCAGGAAAAACATACCGGCAAGCGTGATGATAAACGCCGGGATCTTCAGCGCATCAATCAGCAACCCCATGAACGCGCCAAACGCGCAGCCCATCGCCAACACCAGCGGAAACGCCAGTAACGGCGAGATCCCCCAGTAGCCGATAGCCTTCGCCAGGAATACGCCGGTGAAGGCGATCACCGATCCCACGGAGAGATCGATCCCGCCGGAGAGGATCACAAAGGTCATCCCCACGGCGATGATCCCCAGGAAGGCATTATCGGTCAGAATGTTGCAGATCACGCGCGTGGAGGCAAAGCCGGGAAACTGCGTCAGACAATAAAGATAGCCCAGCACGAAAACCCCGAGGGTGATCATTAACGGTAAATTACGTTTTATCACGACCACGCACTCCTTTTAGCAAACTGATAAAGCGCTGTGACTGCACAATCAGTACGCACAGCACCACGATGGCTTTGACCACCTGGTTCATCTCCGGCGGAAACCCGGACAGCAGGATCCCGGTGTTCATCCCCTGAATGATCAGCGCGCCCACCACTGACAGCAGCAGATTAAAGCGCCCGCCCATCAGGGAACCGCCGCCGATCACCACCGCCAGAATGGCGTCCAGCTCCAGCCACAAGCCGGCGTTGTTGGCATCGGCACCGCGAATATCCGCCGTGACGATAATCCCGGCGATTGCTGCGCACAGCCCGCTCAACACATAGGTGAGCATAACGATGACTCGTGTGTTGACGCCGGCATTTTTCGCTGCCCGGATGTTAATCCCCACCGCTTCAATAAACATCCCGAGCGCCGTTCGCCGGGTCAACAGCCAGAACAGCAGCAGCGTGATCAGCGCGATAATCACCGGCGTGGGAAACAGCAGCAGCGAGCCGCTGCCGAACCAGGAGAGCGTGGGCGAGTTGAAGGTGACAATCTGTCCAGAGGTGATCAGTTGCGCCACGCCGCGACCCGCCACCATCAGGATTAGCGTGGCGACAAACGGCTGAATTTTGAGGATCGCCACCAGGACGCCGTTCCACAGGCCAGCCAGCACGCCGGTCCCCAATGCGGCAAGCAGGACCACTGGCAGGCTGTGACCGGCGACGGTCATCGCCGCGGTCGTGGCGCCGGCAATCGCCATCACCGCGCCAACGGAAAGGTCAATGCCGCCGGTGGCAATAACCAGCGTCATCCCTATCGCCAACAGCGCGACGGGAGCGGCGCGATTCAGGATATCGATCGGGCTGCCGAACAGACGACCGTCCTGCAAGATAATCTGGTAAAAGTGGGGGGCGACGAGGCTGTCCACCAACAGCACCAGCAGCAGCGCAATCAGCTGCGGCATACCGGTCGGCCAGCGAAAGCGTCGCTTTGGCGGCGTGGTTTGCGGGAGAGATTGGGGCATCACAAGAGTCTCCTTACGCCGCGATGGCGTTCATGATCGCCGGAACGGACAGTTCAGCCAGCGGGATCTCCGCCACCTGTTTGCGGTCACGCATGATGATCACCCGATCCGCATAGCCTACCAGTTCCTCCAGCTCAGAGGAGATCACCAGCAGCGCCAGACCATCGGCGCACAGCGTTTCGATCAGGCGGATGATCTCGGCATGCGCGCCTACGTCGATCCCTCGCGTCGGTTCATCGAGGATCAGAAACTGTGGTTTAGTCAGCAGCCAGCGCGATAGCAGCACTTTTTGCTGGTTGCCGCCGGAGAGAAACTCGATCGGCTGTTCTGCGCTGGGGGTGCGAATGCCAAGCTGACGGATAAACCGCTCGGCAATGTCGTTTTGTTCTTTGCGCGCAATCGGCCGCAGCCAGCCGCGCTGGGCCTGCAATGCCAGGATAATGTTTTCGCGCACCGAGGCGGCGGCAATAATACCGTCCGTTTTGCGATCCTCCGGACAAAAACCGATCCCCAGGCATGATGCCTGATGAGGGGATCGCAGCGTCTGCGGTTTTCCTCTGATCAGCGCGCTGCCGCTGTCCGCCGGTTTGATACCGAAAATCACCTCGGCCGTTTCGGTGCGCCCGGATCCAAGCAGTCCCGCCAGACCGACGATCTCACCAGGTCGTACTTCGAGATCGAACGGGGAGATCGTCCCTTTCTTACCGAAACCTTTGAACGCGGCCACCGGTTTATCACTCAACAAGGTACGCCCCGCACGCTGTAACGCATGAGTGTCCAGCTCGCGTCCCAGCATCATTTTGACCAGTTCAATCTGCGGCAGCTCGCGGGTTTCCCGGCAGCCGACAAAACTGCCGTTACGCAGGACGGTGATCCGATCGCTGACCTGATAAACCTGATCAAGAAAATGGGTGACGAAGATCAGACTCACGCCGCGATCGCGCAGATGCCGCATTAAGCCGAACAGCATCTCAACCTCTTGCGTATCGAGACTGGCGGTAGGTTCATCAAGGATCAGAACTTTGGCGGAAAGATCGATAGCCCGGCAGATCGCGACGATCTGTTGCATCGCCACCGAATAGCGGTTCAGCGGTTCGCGCACGTCGAGGGAAAAACCGTAAGACGCCATTAGCGCCGTAGCGCGCTTTTCCATCTCTTTGCGCCGTAGCAGGCCAAATCGACGCGGTTCACGACCAATAAACAGGTTATCCGCCACCGACATATTCGGCAGCAGGTTCACTTCCTGATACACCGTGCCAATGCCCAGCTGTTGGGCATGTGCGGTATTTCTGGGGGAGATGGCACTGCCTTCCAGCCAGATACTACCGCGATCGGCATGATAGACGCCGGTCAGTGCTTTGATGAGCGTGGATTTTCCGGCCCCGTTCTCGCCGAGCAGCGCCATAATTTCGCCGCGACGCAGACTGAAATCGACGTTATCCAGCGCTTTGACGCCAGGAAAGAATTTACTTAATCCCTCTGTACGGAGGATCTCCTGGTGTTGTTCCGCGATCATAATAGCCCTCCGCGACAAGAGTGTGGCTCTGGAGGCCCGTAGGCCGGATAAGGCGGTTACGTTGCCATCCGGCAGAACCTTTGCCTGATGGCGCTTCGCTTATCAGGCCTACGGTGTTAGGTATGCCCCCAGAACGGGTCTGAACTTAGTAGCCCATGTTTTTCTTCTTCTCTAACTCTTCTTTCGCGGTATCCGGCAGATACAGCGTCGACTTGGTGATCGTGACCTTCTCAGGCATCGTGCCATCTTTCTTGAACTTCTCGAGCGCGTCGAAGGCCGGGCCTGCCATGTTCGGCGTCAGTTCAACGCTGGCATTCGCTTCACCGTCGATCATCGCTTTGTAGATGTCCGGTACGCCGTCAATAGAACCGGTCAGAATATCTTTGCCCGGTTTCAGCCCCGCTTCTTTGATCGCCTGAATAGCCCCGATCACCATGTCATCGTTATGGGCATAAACCATGCAGATGTTCTTGCCGTTGTTCTCGGCTTTGATAAAGCTCTCCATCACCTCTTTACCTTTACTACGGGTAAAGTCGCCGGACTGAGAGCGGATAATTTTGATGTTTGGTGCTTTGGCGATGGCTTCAGCAAACCCTTTCTTACGGTCAATCGCCACGCTGGCCCCGACGGTACCCTGCAGCTCAACCACATTACACGGCTTGCCGTTCACCTCTTTGATCAGCCAGTCGCCGATCAGTTGACCTTCCAGCACGTTGTTAGCGGTGACGGTGGTCATATAGAGAGATTTGTCTTTGACATCGATGGAACGATCGAGCAAGAAGACCGGGATCTCAGCATCTTTCGCTTCCTTCAGCACCGGCTCCCACCCTGTTGCCACTACCGGCGCAATAAAGATGGCATCGACGCCCTGAGCGACAAAGGAACGCACGGCTTTAATCTGGTTTTCCTGCTTTTGCTGACCGTCAGCGATTTTCAGCGTGATGCCGCGCTTCTCGGCCTCGCTTTTCGCCACGTTGGTCTCTGCGGCGCGCCAGCCGGACTCAGAGCCGACCTGCGAAAATCCTACGGTTAATGGGGCGGCCATGGCCATAGACGACATGGCTGCCGAAACTGCTGTGACGATAAGTAAGCGCTTCCACATAACTGTGTCCTCGTAGGGTAGGTTATTGTTGGTTAAGAAACAGTCGCGAAAAAACTATAGACAATCGAGCATGTAACGGATTGCGTTACATCACACTTCAAAAAAGTAAATAGAACGTTAATCACAAGTTTGTAATCGCTTTCATTTACCTATGAAAAAAGCGGCTGAAGATATGGATTTTTCTGTCATGCGAGTGGTCTGAAAAGACCAGCGGGAGACGAGTGAAAACGAAATCAGGCGGAGACATTCGGCGCGAGATAGCTATAATACTCGCCACTTGTTTACGACACAGTTAAAGGAAACAGACATGAGCTTACTCAACGTCCCTGCGGGCAAAGACCTGCCGGAAGATATCTACGTTGTTATCGAGATCCCGGCTAACGCCGATCCGATCAAATACGAAGTCGACAAAGAGAGCGGCGCACTGTTCGTTGACCGCTTCATGTCCACCGCGATGTTCTATCCGTGCAACTACGGTTACATCAACCACACCCTGTCCCTGGACGGTGACCCGGTTGACGTACTGGTCCCGACCCCGTATCCGCTGCAGCCAGGCTCCGTTATCCGTTGCCGTCCGGTTGGCGTACTGAAAATGACCGACGAATCCGGTGAAGATGCGAAACTGGTTGCTGTACCGCACACCAAGCTGAGCAAAGAGTACGATCACATCAACGATGTGAACGACCTGCCGGAACTGCTGAAAGCGCAGATCACGCACTTCTTCGAGCACTATAAAGATCTCGAAAAAGGCAAATGGGTGAAAGTCGACGGTTGGGACAACGCTGAAGCGGCGAAAGCTGAAATCGTTGCCTCCTTCGAGCGTGCGGCGAAGAAGTAATTCGTCCTGTCGAGCGAAGCCCCGCATGTCGGGGCTTTTTTGTGTCCGTAAACGCGAGTCACCGACACAAAAAACTACGCCACCCGAAGGTGGCGTGGTAAAAGTGCTGGCAAACAAGGAAATGCCTGATGACGCTACGCTTATCAGGCCTACCCTGCGCGCTACTCAGTACTGGTCTCTGTCTAACCAGTTACCGCTTTCGATCAGTGTTAATCCCTCCACCGGGCGCTGGTACACGTACATCCATGCACTGCCATACGGCGTCTGGATCAACTGGCGCGCGTATTCACCGCCGCGGGTGCGCAGCGCATCCAGTTCGGCCAGAGTGGCGTTATCAATACGATAAACCTCACCGTGTACCGTTCCGTTCCCCGGAACTGCGCCTGGATAGTGGCCCAGGCTATACAACTGGTAGTTATCGATACTGTAATCGCCCAGCAACTGGGCGTTGGTCATCCAGTGGCTGTTGCCTTGTTTGGTTCGTAAACTGCCGTAGACAAATATTCGCATTGCTAAAACTCAAACTGATAGAGCAAATCCAGTGCCTGATCTACGCCAGACACGGCTTCCAGATATAGCTTAGGCATCAGGCGATAACGTAACGTGAGTGTCGCCAGTGAGTCAAATATACCCACACCATATTTCACCTGCAGACCTGGCAGTACGTATCCGCTGACGACCACCTGGGAGGAGTCGCCCACCCCCTGAGTATCCAGTGCCAGATTGCTTACGCCAAATGTCTCCCCGATTTTACCCACAACCTGACCACTTTGTGCAACCCCCAGGCCAATAAGCATTGAGGTCATCGCCGCGCTGTCGCTCTGATCGCTGCTCAGACCCTGGCCGCGCAACAGATAAGAGAGCGCTTCCTGCTGCGACATTGCCGGATCAGAGAAGATCTCAGCCTTCGGTTCATCTGCCGTTCCGGTGACGCGAACACCCGCGATCACGTCATCTTCGGTGGCTTCCGGGTTACGAATAGCTTCGATATTCAGCAACGGTTGGTCCGGCGGTCCAGAGAACAACAGTTCGCCTTTCCGCACAATCAGATCCTGACCGTAGGCGTGGAAACGGCCTTCCGGAATGTTGATCTGTCCGTTCAGCCCCAGCCCTTGCTTATCCTGCACCACGTTCAGATCGCCTGTCAGACGAGCTTTCAGACCAAACGCATTCATCCGCACGTTGTTACCCACATGCACAATCAGATTGCTGTTGATCGGGATCCCGGCGCTCTGCGGCTTCTCAGGTTGCAGGTCGTTATTGAGCATCACTTCATCGCTGGAGACGCCCACCGCGCTCTCTGGCAAGTCATGAACCACAATACGCGCCCACGGCACGTCCACCCGGCCATCGAGAGTGAACAGACTCGGCGTCGCTTCAAACACGACATCCGGAGAAACATCCAGTCGCACCATCGGCGGTACGGTGATACGTACCCTACTGCCTTTCGCCGCCACACGCGCACGCCAGTTGTCGATCTGACTCCAGTCCGCGTCGCCGCTTAAGTTGATCTGCCCCTGCTGGGTTCGTATCACCCCGGCAAGCGTCGAGCGGGTACCGTTGAAATTCATCGCCAGTTGGCTCGGCTGCATATCAAACGGCATAAAGTTGCCGTCGATATCCAGCCCGCTTAGTTGCAGTTGCCCAAACATTTGCGGGCTCTGTACATCGCCGCCCAGACGCAGATTGGCGCTCAGCATCCCCGCCGCCTTTTCGCCGCGCGCGAAGATCGGGTTGACCATCGCCAGATTCACGTTGCGAATGTTGACGTTGCCGCCCAGGTTACGACGCCCCTGCGGATCGGTCACCTGTACCTGTCCGTCAAGCTGACCATTATTGGTCAGGCGGATCAGCCAGCCCAGTTCTGCACGATTGTTGCGCAGATCGGCTGTCACGTTCAGGGTATCGAACGCCAGCGGCAGCGGTGCATCGTTCACCGTCTGCGTTACCTTCACGTTACGCCCGGAGAGCGTAACATTACCCTGCGGCAGCCCTTCTTTGGTGGTGTCCCACGAAACGTCCGCTTTGCCAGTAAATACACCACTGGCCTGCGTCGCCTC
The DNA here is from genome assembly GCF_013890155.1 of Citrobacter sp. RHB20-C16. NCBI lineage: Bacteria > Pseudomonadati > Pseudomonadota > Gammaproteobacteria > Enterobacterales > Enterobacteriaceae > Citrobacter > Citrobacter sp. RHB20-C16. The sequence goes on from NZ_CP057630.1 coordinate 4,229,337, forward strand.
CGGCATAAACGGTTTCAGCATCGCCAGATCAAAGCGGTTAAGATTCACTACCGCCCGCCCTTCGGCACCCGCATCGATGGTTTGCGGCACGCACAGTTCAGCATTCGGATTTGCCCAGCAGTGCGGCCCGATACTGATTTTCTGCTCTTTGTTACGATAGTCCAGCGCGATGGGGCGCGTCAGGGTCAGCGGCCCAACCGGCGTCTGGAAACGGGTATTGCTCAGCGATCCTTTCCAGCGCTCTTCTTTACGATCAAAACTCCCCGCCAGATCGAGCTGGCCGGAGACCGGCTCGCCCTGAACACGTAATTGCAACTCGTGCTGCTTCTCGCTGCCTTTGGCGTTCAGGGTCACAAGGTTGATGTTCACGTCGGGCTGCGAAATACGTTCAACCCGTACACTGAGGTTACCGGCAATCTGATCCGTCGATTTGATATCGCCTTCCACGCGCACCTGCGCCACGGACAGTTCCTGCCAGCGCAGCCCGCGGGCGGTGATATCCGCCAGCAGTTGCGGAGCGTCGACGGTACCGCGCACCTTGACCAACCCTTTTGCCGTACCACCGAGTCCCGGCAGCGCGTTGTCCAGTCCCGGCGCGTCGATAGTCGCATCCAGATTGAGATCTTTCACGCCCAGCTCGCCTTTCACATCGGCGCTGTTTGGCCCCAGTTCCAGATGCAGGCCCGGAATGGTCCACTGCAAATAGCTGTTGCCTTTCAGCGATCCGTTGACGTTAACCTTGTTCTGCTTAACGTTCCCGGTCAGTTTCAGCTCCGGCACGTCCATCTGCCAGGTGCCGCCATACAGGCTGCCCCGGGTTTTGATCAGGCCATTGAGCTTCGACGGCCAGTCCGGAATCTCTTTCGCGGTGTTGATGCCGTCCAGCGTCAACTCGCCTCGCCAGCTGATCGCCTGTTGCCAGTCCACCAGCGCTTTCAGCTCGGTTTTCCCTTCCAGCGCCGCCACGCTGAGTTTATCGAGATTAATTTGCTGTTCGTTGCCTTTCGCATCAAGGGTAATGGTCGCCGACGGGATATCCTGCCCTTTCACCGCCGTACGCATCGACAGCGTGTAGTCCGTCATCTTGCCGGTGAGCTTGAGCTTGATATCGTCGGCCTGGAACTGTTTGTCGCCGGTAAAGGGCCAGTAAATCTGCTTACTGACCACCTCCAGATTCAGCGGCAGGCCGGCTTCCGCCAGACGCGTCTGGGCACGCAGATCCATGTCCACCGGCCCGGAAAGGTTAACACCCACTTCCAGTTGTTCACGCAGCGCCCCACCCACCTTCAGCTTCACCTTCTCGCCTTTCAGCGGATCGACGTTCAGCGTGCTGTTCAGGGTGATGTCTACCGGCCAGTTATTGGTCAACTGGGCCGTACCGCTGGCATTCACCGTACCCTGACTGGAGTCGATATCGAGCGCATCGAGCTTCATGTTGCCGTCGATGCTGCTTACTTTCAGCAGCAGGTTATACACCGTCAGGTCAGTATCACCGGTGATACGCAGTTGTTCGCCTTTAAACGCTTCAATATTGAGATTGAGCGGCAGATGAACGTCCGTCATCTCCGGCAGAACCGGCTGCGAAAACAGATCTTTCAGCGTTTCACCAAGCGGTTTTTCATCCGGCTGCGGGTTCTGGATCTTCGGCTCGACCACTTCTTCCTGAGCCACCTCCGCCACTTTCGGCAGTGCGATCAGCAATCCCTGTAACGACGTGGGTTTCAGGGTCAGATCCTTCTCTTGCCAGTGCAAGCCGGAGGTAAAATCCATCACCGATACGATGGTGTCATCGATTTTAATATTGACGTTATTGAGCGCCACGCGAGAAAGCGTGATCGGATACGGCGTGGAGAGATTCAGCGGCCCGCTATCCTCTTCTTCCTCTACCTGCTCAGAAGGCGGCATTTTTTTACTGTCGATCGCCACATTGATGTCTTTGAGCGACAGATCGTTCACGCACAGGCTGCTGTTCCACAGGCAATTCAGCCCGACCGCCAGATGCACTTCCCCGGCGTTAACCGCTACACCAGGCTGGTCAAAGCGGATATTTTTCAGCGACAAATCACGCCAGCCGCCGGTGACCTGACCAATTTCCAGCCCCGGTACCCAGCGATTCGCCGCATTGAAGATCAAATGCAGGCCGGTTGTTGTTCCGACCAGAAACGCCACCGTTCCCAGCAACAGCAGGATAAAAATCAGGATGCCGAGGCTTATCTTCTTCCATAAACTCATAATTCAGGCCCCAGACCGATGTAAAACTGTAAACCGTGTTCCTCTTTGTCGCCGACCGGCACGGCAAAATCGAGCTTGATCGGCCCGACCGGAGACTGCCAGCGTACCCCCACCCCGGCGCCGGTTTTGAAATCGCTTTTGCGGATATCACTGACCGCTTCACCGCTATCGACAAACATCGCCCCCCACCATTTACCGGTCACGTTGTACTGGTATTCCAGCGATCCGGTCACCAGCTTCGAGGCCCCTTTCAGATCGCCGTTGCTGTACTCTGGTGAGATGGATTTATATTTGTAGCCACGAATACTGCGGTCGCCCCCGGCGAAGAAACGCAGATCCGGCGGCACTTTGTCGAAATCACCGGTTTCGATCCAGCCAAGATTGCCGCGCATCACGAAGCGATGACGATCGTACAGGGAACGGATCCAGACGTTTTGCGCCTGAAAGACCGAGAAGTCGACATCAGAGCCCCAGGCGGTGTTGGAATAATCAATAGAGTAACGCTGGGAATCGCCCCAGGTGGGCATCAGTCCGCCACGCGAACGGGTTCGGCTGATCATCACGCCGGGATAGAGCAGCATGGTAGTGTTCGTCACCTGCCCCTGCGTAAAGTGGTCGAGACTCCAGCGCAGGTTAATGGCGCGCTGCCAGCCGCTGGAAAGGTCCCAGTAGCGGGAAACCGCAAGCGTGGTGGAGTCCTGTTCGGTATCGTTGAGATCGGTACGCTTAAAGCCGCCTTGTACCAGATAGTACTGCTCCAGCGGGTTCTTCAGCAGCGGCATTTTGTAGCTGAAATCCAGTTGCTGTTCAGGCGATGAGATACTGGCGCTGGTCGTCAGGCTGTGACCGTAGGAGTTCATCCACGGTTTTTTCCACGTGGTCTTCACGCGCGGCCCCACGTCGGTGGAATATCCCACCCCGGTCTCAATGGTGTTTTCCGTTCGCGGTGAAACCACACCCTTCAGCGGCAGTACTTTGGTTTTTCGCGCTTTGTCGAATTCGGGCGCCACAACCACGGAATTAAACCAGCCAGTCGCCGAGAGTCGACGGTTCAGCTCGCCGAGATCTTTTGACTCGTATGCATCCCCTTCTTTAAAGGGCACCAGATTTTGCAGATACTCCTCGCGGATCTGCGAACCTTCAAAGGAGACGTGACCAAAGCGATAACGTTCACCACTGTCGTAATCGATATCCCAGAACGCCTGATGGCGATCAAGCGCAATACCCAACTGGCTCTTATTAAATTCGCTGTCGAAATACCCTTTACGTAGCGCCACGCTGGTGAGGGATTTTTTAAAGCTGTCATAATCCCCATGATCGAGCACCGTACCGATTGCCGGACGCGTTTTCAGCAGATCCAGGTAATCTCTGTCGGTACGCGCGCCGCCGCGTAAAATGACTTCTGTTCCGCCAATGCGCACCGGTTCACCGGGTGTCACTTTGGCTACCAGTACCTGACGCCCTTTCGCCGGAGGCGGACGCAGATCGAAATCGATGGTCGGTTCATAATAACCGAGCGCCTTCAGCCCTTCGCGGATAGCGTCATCCACGCGCGCGCGAAAACGCCGATCCGGCGTGACTTCATCACTCTGGATAGTTGAGAGTTGTGCCCGGACGTTTTTCTCCAGTTCTCCTGATAGCCCTTCGACCTGTAGACGGACGTTCGCGGCAAAAGCAGAACTACTCAAACACAGCAGGCTCACCCAACATAACTGACGGATATGTGGCACTTTTTCTCCTGAAATCCCTTATTTCCACCCCTGGAAAAAAATCATAACGCCGCTCCACGGCTTAACAAAAACCCAACAATTGGGGTTGAAAAACAGACGACACCCCAAATATTTCTTATGTTTACTGTAGACGTATTCGTAACGGTTATTGTGTGCAAATACGCGTCTTGTTACAACCTTAACCCCAATTACTGATTTTCGGGAGAACGGCACCATGAGTTTATTTGATAAAAAGCATCTGATTTCACCGTCAGATGCCCTCCCTGGGCGCAATACCCCGATGCCCGTGGCGACGCTGCATGCCGTCAACGAACACTCGATGACAAATGTCCCCGAAGGGATGGAAATCGCCATTTTCGCCATGGGCTGTTTCTGGGGCGTGGAGCGGTTGTTCTGGCAACTGCCTGGCGTTTACAGCACCGCGGCAGGATACACCGGTGGCTATACGCCCAACCCCACCTACCGGGAAGTCTGCTCCGGTGAAACGGGCCACGCCGAAGCGGTGCGCGTGGTGTACGACCCGGCGGTCATCAGTTATGAGCAATTGCTGCAGGTGTTCTGGGAAAACCACGATCCGGCACAGGGCATGCAGCAGGGCAATGACCACGGCACTCAGTATCGTTCGGCTATCTATCCGCTGACGCCGGAACAGGACAGCGCCGCGCGCGCAAGCCTGGAGCGTTTCCAGGCCGCCATGCGCGCAGCGGGCGATGACCGTCCTATCACCACCGAAATCAGCAACGCGACGCCGTTCTATTACGCTGAGGAAGACCATCAGCAGTATCTGCACAAAAACCCGTACGGCTACTGCGGTATCGGCGGGATTGGCGTCTGTTTACCGCCTGGAACAAAATAGAGATTATCAGGGTCCTGAGGGACCCTTTCTTTTTCATCAGTCCCGTAAGCGATAATTAATGGCATTCTCTCCATGAGCCATCGCCAGCCGCGTTTCAGATAAACAAATAGACAAAACTAATAGTTAATAACTATTTTCAATACTCTACATACCATTTGAACCAACAGATTGTTCACTTCCCCTACAAAGCAATAACTAAAAAATAACTATATGTTTATTAGCTATTGCAATTAATCATTCGTTGCCATCATGCCTCGTGCACCAGGCCCGATTACCCCTTGAACGTCTGTATGATGGGCCCATCCAACATCGTAGATAACAAATATAAAATTTTAACACCTCGCTGCAAAATTGTAATAATCAAGTAAACCAACCATATAGCAATAATAATTTCATCCAAAATTAGATTATAATCTCCTTGAATGGTTTACATAGAATGTCATAATTTAATTTTCAAACAGAAACACTTAATTACAAAACTTCAAGTGAGCATGGGATTTTTTCCATATTGCCACCCATAGATACACCATATGGAAATAACATACGATCACGATATCACTTATATATTATTCTATGGAGCCAGGCTATGAATAGAAAATTAAAATTAATATCAGCAATGGTATTATCATCAGTTGCCATCGGTAATGCGCATGCTGCGTTGACGGATGATCAGGGAACTGTACATTTCCAGGGGAAAATTATTAATCCGCCCTGTGAAGTATCAACAGATTCAAAGACGGTAAACGTGACTTTCACGCCTATGGTCGCAACTACCTTTGCCGCTATCGGCTCTGAAAATCCGCAAACCCAGGACGTAGTGATTAATCTGAAATCCTGTCCAGCCGATACCACCATCAACCTGACGTTCTCTGGTGCGACTGCCACGACCAGCGATCAGCTGAAAGCAATGACAGGTTCGGATGCCACGGGTGTCGGTATTGTCATGTATGGAACTGGCAGTGCAGCCAGTACAAAAGTTGTTTTTGACAACAAGCCGGATGCGGCCTTTGCACAAACTACGCCAGCCGGTGAAGCCAGTGACCTGGCGTTTAATTATAAGGCTAAAGTTGTTGCAACTGTCACGCCAGCGGATATCAAAGGTGGTGATTTCACGGCAGATACAACCTATACCATTTCCTATCCTTAATGATAAAAGCGTAGAGAAGGCATATTGAATGATATGCCTTTCTGGCTTGCCTTATGATTTGTGAATGATGAAAAAATTAATACGTAATTCCTTTTTGTTAACATCTATATTAACGTGCGCGCCAGCGATTTCAGGTGTGCAGGTTGGCGCAACCCGTATTGTGTACCCATCCAATAGTGATGAGGTTCAGTTGACTGTTCAAAGTAAAAACACATCAACGAATCATCTGGTTCAGGCATGGGTAAGTAATATAGACGATCAAGGTGATGCGCCTTTTATTGCTACCCCCCCTCTTATGAAGCTTGGAGCAGGCCAGGAAACTATTTTCCATTTTATTTATGCCAAAAAAGGAGCTGAACTTCCTAAAGACAGGGAGTCCGTATTCTGGGCTAATATTAAATTTATCGCCAGCACGCCTGAAAACATGCGCGATCAGAGTAAATTGCAGATTGCATCCAGAACGCGCATTAAGCTTTTTTATCGCCCGACATCTCTTAAGGATAACGAGGCTTTTAGCGCCTACGAAAAAATTAATTTTTCAAGGCAGGGTAATGCACTGAATATAACCAATCCAACCCCTTTTTATGTGACATTTAACTCTATTACTGTTGATGGCAAACCTGTCACTGCCCCAAAAGATACCTTAACAGCCATGACAATGATGGTGGCACCGTATGGGCATATTTCACTGCCAGCAGCATTAAAAGCGAATTCAGTGATCAAATGGAACGCTATTAGCGATTACGGCAGCGCCACACCGAGTAAAGAATCTGTATTAAAATAAGGTTGAATAGAATGGCCAGAGGCGATATAAGCAGTCAAAATCGTTCGGAAAGGTTTGCTTATTCTGCATTAGCCTTAGCGGTAATGCTCTTGAGCACTTATGCCGTTGCGGAAGACCAGTTTAATCTGAACGCCTTAAGCCATGATACGCCACTCGCCGACAGCAATATCCTGCAAAAGTATATTGCCGATAACGAAATGCTGGAAGGCAGTTTTTTATCAACTATTTATTTTAATTCTAATTATGTAGAGAAAAAAGAAATCAACTACAAACTCTCTACAGATAGAAACCGACTTGTTCCTGCTCTCACCAAAGCAGATTTACGTCGTTACGGTGTCAACGTTGATGTGCTCTCAGGCTTTCAAAAAGTGAAGGACGAAGACACCATTGGGAATATTGGGCAATATATAGACGGTGCCAGTTATACCTATAGCGAGAAAACGCAGCGTCTGGATATCCGCGTACCACAGATAGCCTTAAATCAGGAAGCGAAAGACGCGGTCTCACCCGAATTATGGGATGATGGCTTACCTGCCCTCCTGTTAGGCTACTATTATAGTGGATCACAGTTGTACGCCCGAAACAGTAGCGACGGAAATACAAACAGTAATTTTTTAAGTTTAAACTCGGGTGCTAATCTTGGCGGATGGCGGCTGCGCAATGTATCGAACTATTCCGGCGAAAAGTGGGACGAGCTTTCAACAACGTTGACGCATGATATTAAAACGTTGCGCAGCCAATTTTTAGCCGGGGACAGCAGCACACCTTCGGACATTTTTGATAGCATTCAGTTTCGCGGCGTCAGAGTCTATTCTGATTCCACTATGCATCCTTATAGCGAGCAAGGATTTGCGCCGCTGATTCGTGGTATCGCGCACAGTGATGCTAAAGTCACCATCAAACAAAATGGCTATAAAATTTACGAAACCTACGTCGCTCCTGGCACGTTTGAAATTCGGGATATTAATCAGGTTTCATCCGGGAGTGACTTCGACGTTATCGTGACCGAAGTTGACGGCAGCGAACATACTTTTACCCAATCGTCTTCCTCCTTACCGGTCATGCTGCGTAGTGGCAGTTATAGTTATAGCGTGGCCTACGGCAAATATCAGAGCAATGATGTTTCCGACGCGCCTGATTTCGGCCAGGCTCAGCTTATTTATGGTATGCCATGGGGAATGACTGTCTATGGTGGGCTGATTGGTGCCGATATATATCAGTCTGCTGCTCTGGGTATTGGTATGGATTTGCACGCTGTGGGCTCAATTTCTTTTGATGCCACTCAGGCCAAAAGCCAGCTTAATGATGATCAAAATGAAACCGGTATGTCATACCGTCTTCAGTATGCGAAAAACATAGATGCGACTAACACTAACCTGACTATCGCCAGTTATCGCTATTCTTCTGCAAATTTTTACACTTTTGCGGAAACACTTAACCATCGAGACTCAGCGGATATAGCCGATGATATGTACTCCTACAGAGATCTCTATAACCGCCGGAGCCGTGCACAAATCAACATCAGTCAAGCATTGGGAGAATGGGGTAGCTTATATCTGTCGGCTTATCAGCAGGATTACTGGAAACTGAATAAGTCTGAGCGTAATTTCACGTTAGGCTATAACGTGATGCTCAATAATGTTTCGTACTCATTTAACGCGTCACAAACGCAGATGCCCACCAGCCAAACGGATACGCAATATTTATTAACCATTGGTATTCCATTGGATAAATGGTTGCCGCAAACCTGGGCGACTTATGCACTTAACTCTTCACAGCAAGGCAATGCGGGACACCAGCTTGGTATTAATGGCATTGCGCTGAAAGACAATAACTTAACTTACAATATACAACAGTCATACTCAGAGCAGAACAACGCAACAAGCGGCAGCATGAATGCCGCTTATCGCGGCTCATCCGGTACACTGAGCGGTGGTTACAGTTATGATAATAATAGTCAGCGCGTGAATTACAGTGCACAGAGCGGCATAATCGCTCATCCTTTTGGTGTAACCTTAGCGCAAACCTTACCGGAAACCATGACATTAGTTCGCGCACCCGGTGCCGCAAATATTAACGTCAGCGGCGCATCAGGTATTTATACGGATAAACGTGGTTATGCCGTAGTTCCTTACAGTAATCCCTATCGGCAAAACACTATATCGCTGAATACCAGTGGCAGTAGAAATAGTGATATTAGCGATCCGGTAAAAACTGTCGTACCGACTCGTGGTGCAGTGGCTCTCGCGGATTATAAAGTGCGCAGCGGAGCACGTGTGCTTTTTACATTGCTGCACGGTAATAGTACTGTTCCCTTTGGCGCTCTGGTCTCAACCCCGCAAGAGGAAGAGAACCCAACCAGCCTCGTCGACGATCACGGTCAGGTTTATATCACCGGTGTCTCCAAAGGGATGAAACTGGTGGCCCTATGGGGAAATGGCAGTGATCATACTTGTGAGACGCACGTCCCCTCATTATCCGAAAGCGCTGACAGCGAAGCGACCGTAATGCGCCTCTCGCTGGAATGCCATTAATATTGCCAGGTGACAAGATGCGAAATAAAGAATGAGTCCGTGCTGCCGTGATAACGTCTCTTTCTCCTCATGGAGATACCACAACACCGGTACGCGTCCGATATTAATGTTACCTGTCTGAAAATGATCCGTACCAGCATAAAATTTAATAGTACGACGATAAATGGAAAATACACTATGCTTCATTTAGATAATGTTGATATACCCTCCTCAGCTCAAGGGGGCGGTATTCAAATTCCATCCAATATCCAACCTGTTTATTTCATTGGACAATATAATTTATTAACTCACATAACAACACAAGTGACCTTGTCCTGTCAGACCTGTTTAATAGACTTAACCGCGCTATTAAGACCGTAGATGTCAACGCAACGGCGACATTCGATATGATTTAGCGTTACTACTTTACGGATTAATTATGATTTCACGTTTTATACTGACCTGGATACTGCGTATTTTCTTTAGTGTCTGTGCAATATCTTTATCCTGCTCAGCATGGGCAGATTGTACCCTGAGGAACGGTACAAGTACCGTTTTACAGCAAATCAATATACCTGCATTAAGGTTAAATTATACTAACCCGGCAGATACTATTCTTTGGGAAAGCCCCGTTATCACTGCCTCCACTATGGCGGATATCTATTGTTATACTGATCAAGTGGTTGAATCAGGCTATCAATCAGCAAAGACACCGGTAAGTGACATTTCTACTTCCTATGTTTATGAAACGAACAATCCTGGCATTGGTATAAAAATCCTGGCCGGTCAGGATATGTCCAATTTAATCCCCATGGCCTGGCCGCATGGGACTGAGCAAGCTAAGGCGAGTTACGCTTACAAGCAACAAAATTACTTTAAAGTTCAATTAATTGCTACCGGGTCACGAATTACTACCGGTGTCCTGAATTTAACTAATTACAGCGTTGAACGTGTGTTTGGCTCTGCCCGTCAGTATTTAATGTCCTTTAATCCAACCTCGGTGTTCGTGCAATCTGTTGGCTGTGATATTGAAACCAAAGATATTACCGTCCCATTAACAGGATCACAGGGGATTGCTATCACATCACTTCCTCGTTCCGGCAACACCACCTCTCCCGTAAGCTTTGATATTGTTCTTAATTGCGAACAGGGCACGAATGTGAACATAAAATTTGACGGCACCACCACCGACGGTCAAAAAAAGACGTTGGCGTTGGATAATCCTAATCAGAGTTCCTCCGCTCGCGGTGTTGGCGTACAAGTGATGTATAACTACCAGCCCGTCACCTTCGGAAAAGAGGTTTATTTACTGAGCAATGCAGATTCAACGACGATTACCTTGCCTTTTCAGGCGTGGCTGATTCGTCTGAGCGATGCCATCAAGGCCGGAGACGTCAACGCAACGGCGACATTTGATATGATTTATCGCTGATGGTTTTCTCACTTGCCAACAGAAAGAGATCGACGTTTACCCACCGCTAGCGGCCTGCCCCGCCCTTACGCTATACTAGCCCCTGAACTTACCGGCTCACCTCCACGGGCCGGTTTTCATTAAGTTTTACCACATGGATTTATCAACTTCCCTTCCGAGGATCTGGCGTGACGCCGGATAAGATATGTTAAACAGTATTTTCATTATTCTTTGCCTGATCGCTGTGAGTGCGTTCTTCTCGATATCCGAGATCTCACTTGCTGCCTCACGTAAAATTAAGCTCAAACTGCTGGCCGATGAAGGCAATCTCAATGCGCAACGCGTGTTGAAAATGCAGGAAAACCCGGGGATGTTCTTCACGGTGGTGCAAATCGGTCTGAACGCGGTCGCCATACTTGGCGGTATCGTCGGTGACGCCGCATTTTCCCCCGCTTTTAACTCGTTATTCTCTCGCTATATGTCGCCGGAACTCTCTGAGCAGTTGAGCTTTATTCTCTCCTTCTCGCTGGTCACCGGTATGTTTATCCTCTTCGCGGACTTAACCCCGAAACGCATCGGTATGATTGCACCAGAAGCTGTGGCTTTGCGTATCATCAACCCGATGCGCTTCTGTCTGTTTGTTTTCACGCCGCTGGTGTGGTTCTTCAACGGGTTGGCGAACGTGATCTTTCGCATTTTCAAATTGCCGATGGTGCGCAAGGATGACATCACGTCTGATGATATTTATGCGGTAGTGGAAGCTGGCGCGCTCGCAGGCGTATTGCGTAAACAGGAACATGAGCTGATTGAGAACGTGTTTGAGCTGGAGTCGCGCACTGTGCCGTCATCGATGACGTCGCGTGAAAACGTGATCTGGTTCGATCTGCATGAAGACGAGCAGAGCCTGAAAAACAAAGTGGCGGAACATCCGCACTCCAAGTTTCTTGTCTGTAACGAAGATATTGACCACATCATTGGTTACGTTGACTCGAAAGATTTACTGAATCGTGTTCTGGCGAATCAGAGCATGGCGCTGAACAGCGGCGTGCAGATCCGCAACACCCTGATTGTTCCAGATACGCTGACTCTTTCTGAAGCGCTGGAAAGCTTCAAAACCGCCGGTGAAGACTTTGCGGTGATCATGAACGAATACGCGCTGGTCGTGGGGATCATCACGTTGAATGATGTGATGACCACGCTAATGGGCGATCTGGTCGGCCAGGGTCTGGAAGAGCAGATTGTGGCGCGCGACGAGAACTCCTGGCTGATTGACGGCGGTACGCCGATCGATGACGTGATGCGCGTGCTGGATATCGACGAGTTCCCGCAATCAGGTAACTACGAAACGATTGGCGGCTTTATGATGTTCATGCTGCGTAAAATCCCGAAACGGACCGATTCCGTGAAGTTCTCGGGCTACAAATTCGAAGTGGTGGATATCGATAACTACCGTATCGATCAGTTGCTGGTGACCCGCCTGGACAGTAAACCAAGCGTACTGGTGCCGAAACTGCCGGACGTTCAGGGAGACGTTAAAGCGTAGTATTCGCTTATTCTGCCTGCTCCAGAAACATCAACGGCTCCCAATGGGAGCCGTTTTTTAAACTACTGCATAGCACTTTGGTTAAGCCATCTCAGTTTGCAGACGCAGAACCTGACGGTTAACTTCGGACATCACAGACAGATGCTGTTTATCCTTCACTTTTGGGATAAGAATCTTGCCCTTATCAAACTCAAAAGCGCCAACGTCCTTGATATATAACCGTCCACGGAACAGGATCTTCACGTACTTCGCCACTTGCAGTGGGTTGTACCGTTGGAAAATTTTCATTGTTATCTCCTGCTTAAGTCACGCCCTTGTGGTCCCACAATCGGTCCAACCGTTCTAAGGCGCAAAATTTAATGCCATTTGACTATAGACTATCTGTACGATGTTTCCAGCGCGTATAAGTTTATTTACCTTTTCATTACAGTTAATCAGAATCATCTCTGAATCAGGGTGCGGTCCTCAGTATAAGCCTTCGTTTTTCGCAGGATTTGTGCGCCCGTCCGCAAACTGGCATCACTCTTGCGGGAAAAAGCATCATTCGCACATATGATTAAAAATCAGACCTAAGTGGTCGGATCACCTGCAAACAATAAGAAGGAAACACCATGACCTTACGTAAGATTCTCGCGCTGGCGTGCCTGTTAGCGCCAATGATGGCCTCCGCGCATAGCTTCGAAACGGGCCAGCGCGTCCCGCCGGTAGGGATTGCGGATCGCGGCGAATTGATTCTTGAAAATGATAAGTTCAGCTATAAAAGCTGGAACAGCGCACAGTTGCCCGGGAAGGTGCGAATCCTTCAGCACATCGCCGGACGCACCTCTGCGAAAGAAAAAAATGCGACGCTGATTGAAGCGATCAAAGCAGCAAAACTGCCCCATGACGTTTACCAGACCACGACGATCGTCAACACTGACGACGCGATTCCTGGCTCCGGTATGTTTGTGCGCAGCAGCCTCGAGAGCAATAAGAAGCTCTACCCGTGGTCGCAGTTTATTGTCGACAGCAACGGCGTGGCCCGTAAAGCCTGGCAACTGGATGAAGAGAGCTCTGCTATCGCGGTGCTTGATAAAGACGGTCGCGTACAGTGGGCAAAAGACGGGGCGCTCACCCAGGAAGAGGTGCAGCAGGTGATTACCCTGCTGCATAAGTTGCTCAATAAATAGAGACCCGAAAGCCGGGGTTGAGGAACGACTCACGCGGGGTGTAGTCCAGCGGTTTACCCTGCCAGTCGTGAACGTGCGCCCCGGCTGCCGCCGCGACAGCATGGCCCGCAGCGGTGTCCCAGACGTTGGTCGGTCCAAAGCGCGGGTACAGTTGCGCCTGTCCCTCCGCGACCAGGCAGAACTTCAGCGACGAACCAATCGACGTCGTCTGGTGCTCGCCCAGCTGTTGTAAATATTCTTTCAGTTCGTTGTCTGCGTGGGAGCGGCTAATCACCACCAGCGGCGGACGCGCGTCACGGACCTGAATTTGCTTGCGCACATTGCACTCTTCTTTCCAGGCTTTGCCGTCCGCCGCGCTGTACATCACTTTCATCACCGGCGCGTAGACCACGCCCAGTACCGGTTTGCCCTTCTCGATAAGCGCAATATTTACGGTAAACTCGCCGTTGCGTTTGATGAACTCTTTGGTGCCATCCAGCGGATCGACTAACCAGTAGCGCTGCCAGTGCCGACGCACGTCCCAGGCTGGCGGGTCCTCTTCGGAGAGCACTGGAATATCTGGCGTCAATTGCGTCAACCCTTCAAGAATCACCGCGTGCGCCGCGATATCGGCCGCTGTCACCGGGGAGTCGTCCGGCTTGCTGGTAATCTCCATCGGTTTGACTCCATCATAAACCTGCATAATGGCATCGCCCGCGTTCCGTGCAAGCTGGCATACGTGTTCTAGCATTCTCCACCTCATTTGTGGCAGTGGTCTTAACTCATTGTTTTACTTATACCCGATCAAAAGCGAATCCGCCAACTGTGATAGTGTCTGCGGTTTTGCTTGCTAAACTGATGCATGCTTCACAGTTCTGTAAGCAAGAAGATATAAATACATTTTTTACTGTGTTTCAGATCTTAAAAGGATGCCCTCTGATGATTAAGTTTAGTGCAACGCTTCTGGCCACGCTGATCGCGGCCAGCGTGAATGCCGCGACCGTTGATCTACGGATAATGGAAACCACTGATTTGCATAGCAACATGATGGATTTCGATTATTACAAAGATACCGCAACCGAAAAATTCGGACTGGTACGCACCGCAAGCCTAATTAACGCTGCGCGCGATGAAGCCAAAAACAGCGTGCTGGTCGACAATGGCGATCTGATTCAGGGCAGTCCGCTGGGCGATTATATGGCGGCAAAGGGACTGAAAAAAGGCGAGATCCATCCGGTCTACAAAGCGCTGAATACACTGGATTACGCGGTTGGTAACCTCGGTAACCATGAGTTCAACTACGGGCTGGAATATCTGCAAAAAGCGCTGGCAGGCGCGTCATTCCCTTACGTTAACGCCAATATCATCGACGTTAAGACCAAAAAGCCGTTGTTTACCCCTTATCTTATTAAAGAGACGGATGTCGTCGATCAGGAAGGCCATAAGCAGACGCTGAAAATCGGCTATATCGGGTTTGTCCCTCCGCAGATCATGACCTGGGATAAAGCGAACCTGAGCGGCAAAGTGACGGTTAACGACATTACCGAAACCGCACGTCGCTATGTCCCAGAAATGCGTGAAAAAGGGGCCGATGTGGTGGTGGTGATCGCGCATTCAGGACTCTCTGCTGACCCGTACCAGAGCATGGCCGAGAACTCGGTTTATTATCTCAGTGAAGTGCCCGGCGTGGATGCCATTATGTTTGGTCATGCCCACGCGGTCTTCCCCGGTAAAGACTTTGCCAACATCAAAGGTGCGGATATCGCAAAAGGGACGCTGAACGGCGTGCCGGCGGTGATGCCAGGCATGTGGGGCGATCATCTGGGCGTGGTGGATCTGGTGCTCAATAACGACA
This sequence comes from Citrobacter sp. RHB20-C16, assembly GCF_013890155.1. NCBI lineage: Bacteria > Pseudomonadati > Pseudomonadota > Gammaproteobacteria > Enterobacterales > Enterobacteriaceae > Citrobacter > Citrobacter sp. RHB20-C16. The sequence continues at coordinate 4,244,556 of NZ_CP057630.1, forward strand.
GCGGCAAATGGCAGGTAACGCAGGCCAAAGCCGAAGCGCGCCCCATTTACGACACCGCTGCGAAGAAATCACTCGCTGCCGAAGACAGCAAACTGGCGGAGATTCTGAAAGCCGACCACGACGCGACGCGCGAATTTGTCAGCCAGCCGATCGGCAAATCCGCAGATAACATGTACAGCTATCTGGCGCTGGTGCAGGACGATCCGACCGTTCAGGTGGTCAATAACGCACAGAAAGCCTATGTCGAACATTTCATTCAGGGCGATCCGGATCTGGCGAAACTGCCGGTGCTTTCCGCCGCCGCTCCGTTTAAAGTTGGCGGACGCAAGAACGATCCGGCCAGTTTTGTCGAAGTCGAAAAAGGCCCGTTGACCTTCCGCAATGCCGCTGACCTTTACCTGTACCCGAATACCCTGGTGGTCGTTAAAGCCAGTGGTAAAGAGGTGAAAGAGTGGCTGGAGTGCTCAGCCGGACAGTTTAATCAGATTGATATCACCAGCAGCAAACCGCAGTCGCTCATCAACTGGGATGGGTTTCGTACCTATAACTTCGATGTGATCGACGGCGTGGAATACCAGATTGATGTCTCACAGCCCGCACGCTATGACGGTGAATGCCAGACGGTAAATCCGTCCGCAGAAAGGATTAAAAATCTGACCTTCAACGGCAAGCCGATTGACCCAAATGCCACTTTCCTGGTCGCTACCAATAACTATCGCGCCTATGGCGGTAAGTTTGCCGGAACCGGCGACAACCATATTGCCTTTGCGTCACCGGATGAGAATCGCTCGGTGCTGGCGGCATGGATTGGCGCGGAATCTCAACGCGTCGGGGAAATTCATCCGGCGGCCGATAACAACTGGCGTCTGGCGCCGATTCACAGTGAGAAAAAACTGGATATCCGCTTCGAAACCTCGCCGGGGGATAAAGCCGCTGAGTTTATCAAAGAGAAAGGCCAGTACCCGATGCAAAAAGTGGCGACCGATGAGATCGGTTTCGCAATTTATCAGATGGATTTAAGCAAGTAACGTTAATGCCGGATGACATCCCGCCATCCGGCAACGTTTTACGCCGCCCGTTCTTCCCGTTGTGCTAACACCTGCGGCAAATTCAGCTCAATCCAGTCCGCCAGCGCGGCGACTTTATCACTGACCTGCTCGCCCAACGGAGTCAAACTGTATTCCACGTGCGGCGGCACGACCGGATACGAAACCCGGTTGATAAACCCATCCTGCTCCAGCGCCTGCAACGACTGCGCCAGCATCTTCTCGCTCACGCCGCCCATTTTACGCCGCAAATCGCTGAAGCGATGTGTGCCGTCACGTAGCGCCACCAGGATCAAGACGCCCCAGCGACTGGTCACATGCTTTAACACCTCACGCGACGGGCATTGTTCGGCGAACAAATTGCCGTCACGCAGTTGTTGAGAAAGAGTCGATGCACTCATCTTATACTTACCTTTTTGTACGTACTTACTAAAAGTAAGTTTAGGTGCTAGCTTTATAAAACACAAGCGACACATTAAGAAGGAGTCACCTCATGATTGCTATTACCGGCGCGACGGGCCAACTGGGCCAACACGTTATTGAGAACCTACTGAAAACCGTTCCTGCCAGCCAGATTGTGGCCATCGTTCGCAACCCGGCGAAGGCCACCGCGTTAAGCCAACAGGGAATCACCGTACGTCAGGCGGATTACAGTGACGAAGCGGCATTTACCCAGGCGTTACAGGGTGTGGACAAGCTGCTGTTGATCTCCTCCAGCGAAGTCGGCCAGCGTGCCGCTCAGCACCGTAACGTTATTAATGCGGCAAAGGCGGCGAAAGTGAAATTTATCGCCTACACCAGCCTGTTGCATGCCGACCGCTCTCCCCTCGCTTTGCACGTTGAACACGTCGATACCGAGAAGATGCTGGCTGACTCCGGTATTGCCTACGCGCTGTTGCGTAACAGCTGGTATACCGAAAACTATCTCGCCAGCGCCCCTGCTGCGCTGGAGCATGGCGTATTTATCGGTGCGGCGGGCGAGGGCAGAATTGCCAGTGCAACGCGTGCGGATTACGCCGCTGCCGCCGCACAGGTCATCAGCACCGAAGGCCATGCCGGGAAAGTGTATGAACTGGCGGGTGATGAATCCTGGACACTAAGCCAGTTGGCCGCAGAACTGAGTAAACAGAGTGGCAAACCTGTCGTTTATCAGAACATGAGCGAAGCCGATTTCGCCGCCGCGCTGAAAGGGGTCGGTTTGCCAGCAGGACTGGCGGAGATGCTGGCCGATTCAGACATCGGGGCATCCAAAGGCGGTCTGTTCGATGACAGCCACACGCTGAGCAAGCTGATTGGTCGTCCGACCACGTCGCTGGCCGAAAGCGTCAACGGTATTCTGTAAGTGTTAAAAATCGGTTAATTATGGTGGCATCCCCGCGCATCCTCTCTGATAATGACAGGACGATGCGTGGGGAGAGACAACGTGCAAGGTGTACCCGAGCAGTTTAGCGATGAAAAAGACAGCGCCCGCTTTCGCCATCTGGCGCAGGTGCCTGGCGTTGAGTTGTATCACGCGCATATTTCACGCTACGCCTTTGAGCCACACACCCACGAAGCGTTCGGCATTGGCGCGATAGAAGCCGGTGCCGAGCGCTTTCGCTATCGTGGCACGCAGTACGTTGCCCCAGCCCACTCGGTCGTGACGATGAATCCGGATGAGCTGCATACCGGCGAGGCCGAAACCGCCGACGGTTGGCGTTACCGGATGATCTATCTGGAGCCCGACCTGCTGGAAGAGGTGACCGGCATTCGTCACTGGTGGTTTCACGACGTCACGCGTCACGATCCGCGCCGCTCCCGTCAGATTTGTTCGCTGATCCACGGACTATGGCACACTGACGATCCTTTAGCGCAAAAAGGATTGTTGCTGGATCTGATCGACACCTTCCAGCCGCTGGCTCGTCATGCCCCGGCGCCACGGGAAGGCGCGCATCGCTTTGAGCGCGTGCGCGACTATTTACATGACAACTACATGCGGCCGGTCACCCTCGATGAACTGGCACGCGTTGCCTCGCTAAGCCCCTGGCACTTTCAACGTCAGTTCAAAGCCCATTTCCACGTGACGCCACACCAGATGCTGATGGCGATCCGTCTGTGGCGGGCAAAAGGTTTTCTGACTCTCGGTATGCCCGCTGCGGACGTTGCCGCCGCGACCGGCCTGACCGATCAATCCCATCTCACCCGCGCCTTTACCCATCGCTACGGCATCACTCCCGTGCGCTATCAAAAGCAGGTTTATTCGCGCTAATGCGCAAGCTCATACAATACGCGCCCCGGTTCCCTGCCTACACTTTTCGTCATGTTTAACGATGTGGATGTAAAGCATGATTAGCGGTGTGTTGTACGCCCTGCTGGCAGGGTTGATGTGGGGACTGATTTTTGTCGGACCGTTGATCGTGCCGGAATATCCGGCGGTGCTGCAGTCGATGGGGCGTTATCTGGCATTAGGCTTGATTGCCCTGCCGCTGGCATGGCTCGGACGTGTGCGCCTGCGGCAGCTTTCGGCGAAAGACTGGCTGACCGCGCTGGCGCTGACCATGATGGGCAACTTGATTTATTACGTCTGCCTTGCCAGCGCCATTCAGCGCACCGGCGCACCGGTCTCAACGATGATCATCGGCACGCTGCCGGTCGTCATTCCGGTATTTGCCAACCTGCTGTACAGCCAGCGCGATGGCAGGCTCTCCTGGCTACGGCTGGCCCCAGCACTGCTGCTGATAGGCATCGGATTGCTGTGCGTGAACATTGCGGAACTCAACCAGGGCTTGCCTGATTTTAGCGGCTGGCGCTACGGTTCCGGCATCGCGTTGGCGCTGGTATCAGTGGTGTGCTGGGCCTGGTATGCGCTGCGTAATGCCCGCTGGCTGCGGGAGAACCCGGAAAAACACCCGATGATGTGGGCGACGGCGCAGGCGCTGGTAACCCTGCCCGTTTCGCTGCTGGGCTACCTCGTCGCCTGCTTCTGGCTGCATGGGAAAATGCCCGACTTCGCCCTGCCGTTCGGCCCGCGCCCTGCGGTGTTTGTAGGCCTAATGGTGGCGATTGCGGTGCTGTGCTCATGGGTAGGCGCGCTGTGCTGGAACATTGCCAGCCAGCGATTACCGACGGTGATCCTCGGCCCATTGATCGTGTTCGAAACGCTGGCGGGTTTGCTGTACACCTTCATCTTGCGCCAGACCCTTCCCCCTGTGCTGACGCTCAGCGGTATTGCTTTGCTGGTTATCGGCGTGGTGGTGGCAGTCAGAGCAAAACCGGAAAAACCACGCGTCATTCCGCTTTCAGAGCCAGGCCGTTAATCCGTCCCCCCTCGAAAGGGTTATAGCGCCCGATGAAAGATGTATTTAAAATGCACCTTATATTATTGAGAATGAGGTAACGGCTATGGCTTATCGCGATCAACCTTTAGGTGAACTGGCGCTCTCTATCCCTCGCGCGTCGGCCCTGTTTCGTAAGTACGATATGGATTACTGCTGCGGCGGTAAGCAGACGCTGGCGCGTGCTGCCGCCCGTAAAGAGCTGGACGTTGATGCTATCGAAGCGCAACTGGCACAACTGGCAGAACAACCGATCGATAAAGACTGGCGTACCGCGCCGCTGGCCGAAATTATCGACCACATCATCGTGCGTTATCACGACAGACACCGCGAGCAACTGCCGGAACTGATCCTGCAAGCCACCAAAGTTGAACGCGTTCATGCTGATAAGCCCAACGTACCAAAAGGTCTGGCGAAGTATCTGACCATGCTGCATCAGGAGCTTTCAAGCCACATGATGAAAGAGGAACAGATCCTGTTCCCGATGATCAAACAGGGCATGGGCAGCCAGGCGATGGGGCCGATCAGCGTCATGGAAAGTGAGCATGATGAAGCGGGGGAACTGCTGGAAGTGATTAAACATACCACCCAGAACGTAACGATCCCACCAGAAGCGTGCACCACCTGGAAAGCGATGTACAACGGCATCAATGAGATGATTGATGATCTGATGGAACACATTAGTCTGGAAAATAATGTATTGTTCCCGCGTGCCCTCGCAGGCGAATAAAAAAGGCGCCCGAGAGCGCCCTGATTCATGTAATTGCAGAGCCGCGTCGCGGCTCTTTTTTTAACGAACGCCTGCCATCCGCTTCTTACCAATCAGCCACCAGCCCAGACCCAGCGCAATGAACCACAGCGGCGTGACGAGCAGCGCCTGACGGGTATCATCTTCTAGCGTCAGCAGTACCAGCACGAAGACGAAGAACGCCATGCACACCCAGCACATCAGCTTGCCAAGCGGCATTTTGTAGATTGACTTCTCATGCAGATGTGGACGCTGTTTGCGATACACCAGGTATGAGCACAGGATGATAGTCCAGACGAACATAAACAAGATCGCCGACACTGTCGTGATCATGGTGAACGCGCCAATCACGCTTGGGTTAACATACAGCATCACGACTCCGCCCAGCAGGCAGATACAGGAGAAGGTCAGCCCTTTCGCCGGAACCGCGCGTTTAGACAGCTTAGCGAATGCTTTCGGTGCCACGCCTTCCTGCGCCAGACCAAACAGCATACGGCTGGTAGAGAACACGCCACTGTTTGCAGAGGAAGCAGCGGACGTCAGGACCACGAAGTTAATCACGCTCGCAGCGGCAGGCAGACCCACCAGCACGAACAACTCAACGAACGGACTCTTATCCGGCACCACTGAACTCCACGGCGTTACGGACATGATGACGATCAGCGCAAAGACGTAAAACATGATGATACGAATCGGAATCGAGTTAATGGCGCGCGGCAGCGATTTCTCCGGATCTTTCGTTTCCGCCGCCGTCGTCCCGACCAGTTCGATCCCGACAAAGGCGAACACGGCAATCTGGAAACCGGCAAAGAAGCCGCTAATGCCTTTCGGGAACCAGCCGCCATCATTCCACAGGTGAGCAAACGACGCTTCCACACCGGTTGGCGACTGGAAGTGCATGGCAATCATCACCAGGCCGACGATAATCAGCGACACGATAGCGACGATTTTGATCATCGCGAACCAGAACTCCATCTCACCGAACATTTTCACGGTGGCAAGGTTAAGGCTCAGCAGCAGGATCACCACCGCCAGCGAGGCGACCCAGTCGGAAAGACCGGGGAACCAGAACTGCGCGTAGGCCGTAATAGCGACGACATCCGCCATCCCGGTCACCACCCAACAGAACCAGTAGGTCCAGCCGGTGAAATAACCTGCCCACGGTCCCAGCAGATCCGAAGCAAAGTCGCTAAAAGATTTGTATTCCAGATTCGAGAGCAGCAATTCTCCCATTGCGCGCATCACGAAAAAAAGCATAAAACCAATGATCATATAAACAAAAATGATCGACGGCCCGGCGAGACTGATCGTTTTACCCGACCCCATAAACAGGCCCGTACCAATGGCACCGCCGATGGCGATAAGCTGAATATGTCGGTTTGTAAGATTGCGCCGTAGCGACTGTTCAGTCGGAGCCTGTTCGTCGGCGGCGACTTTTACCTGATCTACCATATTTTATTCTTCCTGTACCTGTCTGTGTTGTGCGGGCTCTGCGGCCTTTAATGCGTCTGTTGTGCATCTATGATACGACGATCCTGTTTTCAGGACTTATCGATATTAGGTAAGAATCGGCGGGATGAATACTAAGATTTAGATATTATGTTAATTATATGTTTAAAGTGAGTGTCATATCACTCTGGTAACGCGAATTAGCTCACAAAAATACACGCAACTGATGCATTTGCAAGATAAAACTCCGATACCCGGCAATCGAGCAGCGTTATTGCGCATTTTTCGTCCCCCTCCGGCGTGGAGGGGGAACAGAAGTGACTAGTTACAGAATTTCCAGCAGTTCGACGTCAAACACCAGGGTGCTGAATGGCGGGATCGACGCACCGGCGCCACGTTCGCCGTAAGCCAGTTCCTGAGGAATGGTCAGTTCCCATTTAGAGCCAACCGGCATCAGGGTCAGCGCTTCAATCCAGCCAGGAATCACGCCGTTTACCGGGAATTCAGCCGGTTCGCCGCGCGCAACAGAGCTGTCAAAGACGGTACCGTCGATCAGTTTACCGGTGTAGTGCACACGAACGCGGTCAGTACGAGCCGGGATAGCGCCTTCGCCCTGAGTCAGGACGCGGAATTGCAGACCAGATTCCGTGCTGTTCACACCGTCTTTCTCACGGTTTTCTTCCAGATATTTCACGCCATCTGCGGCCATCGCCTGGAAGCGTTCGCGACGTACGGCATCCGCACGTTCATGGATCTCGCGCAGCGCGCGGTGTACCACATCAACCGGCACGGCTGGCTGCTTGCCTTCCAGCGCGTCAGCAATACCGGCAACCAGCGCTTCAGGCAACAGCCCTTCCAGTCCGGATTCGCTCAGTTGCTGTCCTACCTGCAAACCAATGCCGTAGCTTGCTTGCGCTTCGATAGTGTCAAAAGTCGGGGTTGCCATCGTATTTCCTTTCATCGGATATAAAAAAGTAGCGGGCAGCATAACAGCCAGGCTTCTCCCGGTAAAATGTTGTCTCGGGGTGGATGACAAATCACGACGAAAAAGAAACAATAGGGATATCCCCCTGTATATGTGCCAAAAACGGGGAATATCACGAACATCATAGCGTTAGCTGTCTATACTCTATGATTGAGGAACGAGACGCGGAGCAGGAGGAAAGCCATGCCCGGGCGCTTTGAATTAAAACCAACCCTGGCGAAAATCTGGCATGCACCGGACAATTTTCGCATTATGGATCCGCTTCCGTCTATGCATCGCCGCGGCATTATCATTGCAGCGATTGTGCTGGTCGTCGGTTTCCTTCTCCCCTCAAGCGACACGAACGATACGCCAGCGGTAACCCGTAACGCGCAACTGGATCTCCAGTCGCAGTCTCAACCCCCGACGGAAGCGCAGCTTCAGGCCCAGCTTGTGGCCCCGCAAAACGATCCAGGCCAAGTCGCTCCCGTTGCGCCGGAACCCATTCAGGAAGGGCAACCGGAAGAGCAACCTCAGTCACAGCAACCGCAACCCCAGCCTTTCCAGCAGGATAGCGGCATTGAGCAGCAATGGCGCTCCTATCGCGTAGAGCCCGGTAAAACCATGGCACAACTGTTCCGCGACCACGGACTGCCACCTACAGATGTTTATGCGATGGCGCAGGTTGAAGGTGCGGGGAAACCGCTAAGCACTCTCCAGAGTGGGCAGATGGTGCAAATTCGCCAGAACGCGAATGGCGTGGTGACCGGACTGACTATCGACACCGGCAACAATCAGCAGGTACTGTTTACTCGTCAACCTGACGGCAGCTTTATCCGCGTACGTTAATTCATCGTGCCGGGGTCTGCCAGGTCTGATAAGCGTAGCGCCATCAGGCACATCAGCGCCGTGCCGGATGGCGGCTTGCCCTTATCCGGCCTACCACGGCATTGGCGGCGTTACCGCTTCACCTTATTAACCCACCAGATCCCCGAGCACACCAGAACCAGCGCAATCGCGTATTTCCACTCCAGGATATTCTCACCGAGAAAAATCGCGGACAGCACCGCGCCGGAGACCGGGATCAGGAAGTTAAACGGTGCAATCATCCCCACACGGTTATACTTAAGCAAAATACTCCACAGCGCGAACGCCACTGAAGAGAGCAACGTCAGGTAACCGAGAATCGCCACCGATGCGAGACCGTGAACCGCCAGTGTGCCGCCAAAGACATAACCACCGATCACCAACACCAGCCCGCCAATCCCTAACTGATACCCCGTCATCACGGTTGGATCGACCGTCTGAGAGAGTCGCTTACCGTAAAGTGTCGCGGCGGAGAGAATAAATGCCGCCAGCACAATTGAGCCATCGCCCGCCAGGGTAAAATTAAAATCCAGCAGCCCGCTGTTGAAGTTCACCACCATCACGCCGGTAAAACCGAGAATGCATCCCAGCGTTTTGTTGTAACTCAGTTTGTCGTTCTGATAGATGAAGTGCGCCAACAGCACGCTGAAGAAGGTGCCCGTGGCATTCATGATCGATCCCTTCACGCCGGTAGTGAACGCCAGACCGATGTAAAAGAAGATGTATTGCAGCGAGGTCTGCGTCACCCCCAGCAGCGTCAATTGCCCGAACTGCCGGGAACTCAGGCGGCCAATCGGCTTACGCTGCGCTATCGCCAGCAAGAGTAACAGCAGACCTGCGAACAGGAAGCGGTAACCAGCGAAAACAATTTTGGACGGAATATCGTCAGCGGCGATCTGGAAGATCTCATAACCGCTCTTTATGGCCGGATAGGCGCTGCCCCAGAGCAGACAACAAAACGCCGCGCTCAGCCAGACAACATTTTTACGCGCAAACAAAGGTTGCGGGTGCGGAGTATCCATTCATCACCAGATTGAAATTATGTTTTATTTTTAGTGATTATCCCGAAAAGGACAAAGAATAGCCAGAGCGAAAAATGAGGGGAGCAGAAAAGCAAAACGCCGACACAAGGTCGGCGTTTCTTACGACGTTATCAGAATAAAAACTTATTCTGCAACAACGTTAATGGTCAGCTTAGCGAATACTTCGCTGTGAACCTGGAAGTCCACTTCGTGCTCACCAGTGGTACGCAGAACGCCGTTCGGCAGACGAACTTCGCTCTTAGCCACTTCGACGCCAGCTGCAGTTACAGCATCAGCGATGTCGCGGGTACCGATGGAACCGAACAGTTTACCTTCGTCGCCTGCTTTAGACGTGATGGTAACGGTTTCCAGTGCGTTGATTTTCTCTGCGCGTGCATTTGCAGCAGCCAGAACGTCAGCCAGTTTAGCTTCCAGTTCAGCGCGACGTGCTTCGAAGTATTCAACGTTTTTCTTGGTAGCAGGAACAGCTTTACCCTGTGGTACCAGGAAGTTACGAGCATAGCCCGCTTTAACGTTAACCTGATCACCCAGGCTACCCAGGTTTGCTACTTTATCAAGCAGAATAACTTGCATTACCTTATCCTCTCAAAGTCGTATTAATGGACCGTGACCGATTACTGATGACGATCAGTGTACGGCAGCAGAGACAGGTAGCGAGCGCGTTTGATAGCGCGAGCCAGCTGACGCTGGTATTTTGCACGGGTACCGGTGATACGGCTTGGGACAATCTTACCGCTTTCGGTGATGTAGTTTTTCAGCGTAGCGATATCTTTATAGTCGATCTCTTGAACGCCTTCCGCGGTGAAACGGCAGAACTTGCGACGACGGAAATAACGTGCCATATGGCTAGTCTCCAGAATCTATCAATTCAATCTGCTCGGCATGCAGAACCATTTTGCTCAGGCCGTTCTTTGCCTTGTGGCAAGAGATGAACCCCTGAACGGTCACTGCGCTACCGACCGTTATACTGTGAGTAATGGCCTGGTTTTCGTGTCCGCTAACAATCACGGGCATTTGGCACCACGCCTGCCGGTGAAATCCGGCTTCCTCCTGCACAGAACGATGCTCAAGCACGAACTGGCAGTGCGGAATTCCTGATGGACTGACCTTTCGAAGGGGGGTCCTGCACACGGTGCCGGACAACACCAGACGGTTGGTCATCAGAAATTACTCTTCAGAATCCCCAGCTTCAGCATCATCTGCGGTTTCGTTTGCGAAATCATCGCGACGCTCACGGCGCTCGTCTTTCGCTTTAACCATCGGAGATGCTTCGGTAACAGCGTGCTTAGTACGCATTACCATGCTGCGGATAACGGCGTCGTTGAAGCGGAAAGTTGTTTCCAGCTCATCGATCACTTCCTGCGGTGCTTCAACGTTCAGCAGAACGTAGTGAGCTTTGTGCAGTTTGTTGATCGGGTAAGCCAGTTGACGGCGGCCCCAGTCTTCCAGACGGTGGATCTTGCCTTCTGCACCAGTGATGGCAGCAGAGTAACGCTCGATCATACCCGGAACCTGTTCGCTCTGGTCAGGATGGACCATAAAAACGATTTCGTAATGACGCATCGAATTGCTCCTTACGGATTATTCAGCCTCCTGTCTGGGTCAGCCGCGGCCCATGGAGGCAAGGAACGTGTTAAAGGTCGGCTGAAAAATTGACGCGTCATAATACTGGTGTCAGGCCGCAAACTCAAGGTGATTCCAGGAATATTTGTCAGGACGCCCTTAATACATATCCAATAGCATTTTGCCGCTGATGCAGATAGAGACAATCACGATCATCGGCCTGATCACTTTCTTGCCGCGCGTGAGGACTACCGTCGCCCCCAGGCGTGCGCCAAGCGCCTGCCCGGCGAACATCACCAGTCCCAGCGACCAGATCATTTTGCCACCGAAAATGAAGAACAGAATAGAGGCGATGTTGGACGCAAGATTAATGAAATTAGAGTGAATTTGCGCTTTATCGATGCTGTATCCCCACAGCAGGATGTAGCACAGGGTATAAAAGGAACCGGCCCCGGCGCCGAGGAATCCATCATAGAAACCAACGCACCCTCCCCCTATCAGGGAAAAGAGAAACAGTGACACTTGCTGCTTCTTTTTTGGTTCAGTGAGATTGGGGGCAAAAATAAAGTAGAGCGCTACCGCGATGATGAGTACCGGTAACAGTTTTTTCAGCAGTTCCGGTTCAATGAACTGGATAAGCGTCGTCCCCAGAGCCGATCCCACAAACGCGGATAAAAAGACATACTTATGCTGCTGGATGTTGATATGTCCGCGACGCAGAAAGTAGATCCCCGACGTCAATGAACTGCCCAGCGCCTGAATCTTATTGGTCGCCAGCGCATTGGCTGGCGGCAATCCTGAGAGCAATAGCGCTCCAATCGATAAAAACCCACCGCCGCCTGAAACTACATTAATAAAACCCGCTATCAGCGCCACCATAAACATAATGGCGAAGTAGCTGAAATTCATGAATGAAATATCCATATCTTTTTGCCTTATTATCATAAAGTTAGCTTTATGTTTCGGCTCACTATAAGCGGCGATGGCCGACAGTGATATTGACGATTCGGTAAGTGTTCTTGTCAGAAAAACAGGTATTTTTCGCCACAGCAAAACGGGCTAGCCGATTGTTTACATTCAGAAAGAACGGATCGCGGTAATTTTTTGAACAACTGCATCAGAAATGGTCGCTATCGACCGACAAAGTAGCGATTAAAATTAAATCAGACGTTATCGACTAACAGGAGAAATCGCTAATCAGAGTCAGCTGTCGAGGAGGTAGGTATGCGAATCCGTTTTGTCACCCTTCTGGCGGGACTGTTGCTCAGTGCAAATACATTCGCCGCCATTGAAATAGACCACCAGCAAGCCCGAAACATGGATGATGTGCAGAGCTTAGGCGTCATTTACATCAATCATAACTTCGCCACTGAAAGTGATGCAGAAAGGGCCCTGAATGAAGAGACCGATGCGCAGGGCGCAACGTACTACCACGTGATCCTGATGCGGGAACCCGGTAGTAACGGCAACATCCACGCCAGCGCGGATATTTATCGCTAGCACCAGGAAAGTCCAACGAAAAGAAAGCCATAGCTTGACTTGCCCCCTGTTCAGGGGGCTTTTTTTTGCATGATGACGTATGGCTAGCTAGCGCCTGCGTCAGAGATGCTGACGGAAAAACGACACCGTTGCGGCCAGGGCTTCGGGCGTAATGCGATGGCGTACGCCTGCTTGCCACTGACAGGTCAAATTGTGGTCCAGGCCGGCCTGAATCATTGCCTGCTGTAAACGGAAACTTTCCGCCGCTGGCACCACATCATCGTCCTGGCCATGCCATAACAGCAGCGGTCTGTCGGCCAGTCGGGCGAGCTGCTGCGACACATCCCACTTCGCCAACGGCGCAATGATATGCGTGAATTCCTCCTGACGGGCGGGCGTGTCCAGGGCACAAGGGGGAAACAGCGTTCGCGCCAGACGGGTGAAATAACCCGAGCCCATCAGGCTGGCGACACATTTGACCTCCGGATGCTGAGTCATGATCCCCAGCGCAGTCATTGCCCCCATCGATGCGCCGCCAACCGCAAGACGTTCCTCCAGCAGCCAGTTTTCTGCACGCAGTGCCGCACGTAACGCCGTAAACTCCTGCATGCTCTGCTGCAAAATCTGCCAGAAGTGGCCCATTCTCGCCTGTTCGTCACCATTGAAACGCGCCCCATGCCCGGCGGCGTCTGGCATAATGACCCGAAATCCGGCCTGCGCCAGCGCCACGGCAAAATAGCTGTAGACCAGGCTGGAAGAGGTAAACCCGTGGTAGAAAACAATACACGGCAAAAGTGTACTGCGTTGCCCCGAAGGAAAGGCGTGAAGCAGATGATGTTCCGCCAGTTGACATGTTTCAATTTCAATCATTTGCACCTCTTTTGGCGCGGGTATGCTATAGGTCACATTATTAAACAAGGTGACGTATTCAACAACGATTCATAATGTTGAGAACTGGATTACGCTTTCACGACATTTTCATTCGAAAATCGCGCGGAAGGTAACATTTTGGGAACATTCCCCCAAAGGGAAATTAATAAGGCACTACACTATGGCTATCAGGAAACGAGATAGAGTGATGCGTCGGTTTACCTCTTTGATGTTGGTGATGCTGTTAAGTGGATGTAGCATTCTTCAGGGAACGCCACAGCCAGCACCGCCCGTCGCCGATCATCCGCAGGAAATTCGTCGCGACCAGACACAAGGGTTGCAGCGAATGGGAACCGTGACCTCTCTGGTCAGAGGCTCTCCGGATGATGCAGTTGATGAAGTCAGAGCGAAAGCCGCCGCAGCGAAAGCCGATTATTACGTTATTGTCATGGTTGATGAAACTATCGTGACGGGTCAGTGGTACTCACAGGCCGTCTTATATCGTAAATAATCATTGATGGAATTTAAGCCAATTTCACGTAGCTTTACGCCTCTATACGTTTACCTGTGCACAATAAACCGACAGCAGGAGGCTGGACGTTTATTTCGGCGATGGAATGCCCTGCGCATTGCGGGGAAACGTAAAATGGAGCTGACGATGAAACAATCTCTTGCCTTATCCTCACTGCTGTTAACTGCCGGACTGGTGAGTACGACGGCGCAGTCTGCTGAATTCGCGAGTGCGGATTGCGTGACTGGCCTCAATGAAATTGGCCTGATCTCTGTCAGTAATATTTCCGGAAACCCACAGGATGTGGAGCGTATTGTCGCGTTAAAAGCCGATGAACAAGGCGCATCGTGGTATCGCATTATTCAGATGTATGAAGAGCAGCAGCCCGATAACTGGCGCGTACAAGCCATACTCTACGCATAACAGATTGCCGGATGGCGTAAACGCATCCGGCAACGTATCAGCGCAATCCCCCCGTCGCCCGCAGCAGCAACGCGTCCTGTACCCGTTCTGATAACCGCATTCCGCCGCGCGTATCCAGCATCATCTGACACCAGGCCTGGGCAACAGGCGGTGATGCGTGCCGTAACATTTCCATTCCGCATCCCAACAGGAAAATCTGCTGGGTGATCTCACGACCCAGTTCTTCGGAAGGTTTGCGAAGTCGCGGCAAAAGCTGGCGTACCGCGCGATCAAAATGCCTGTCCTGCCCCCTGACCTCAGAGAATGCCTCACTCAGCATCTCATCGACCCCGGCTTGCTTGTTGATAACCCGCAAGACGTCGAGACACATGACGTTACCGGATCCCTCCCAGATACTATTGACCGGCATTTCCCGGTACAGTCGCGGCAGTTCGCTCTCTTCGCAATACCCTACGCCGCCAAGCACTTCCATTGCCTCCGCCACGAACGGAATGCCGCCTTTACAAACAGCAAATTTTGCCGCAGGCGTGAACAGACGCGCCCAGAGTCGCTCTTTGGCATCGCTACGCCGATCCCAGGCATGGGCCAGACGAAACAATAATGCGGTTTGTCCTTCCAACTGGAGCGCCATACGACTAAGCACCTGACGCATCATCGGTTGCTCAATCAGCGGCTTGCCGGACACCTGACGCTGGTGCGCGTGGTAAATCGCCACCGAGAAGGCGCGGCGCATCAGTCCGTGACTGCCGAGCGCACAGTCAAAACGCGTCAGACCACCCATCTTCAGGATATGACGAACGCCCTCTCCCTCATCACCAAGAAGCCAGCCGATGGCATCCTGAAACTCGACTTCCGCGCTGGCATTGGAACGATTCCCCAGCTTGTCTTTCAGCCGTTCAAGGCGGATCGCATTGCGCTGGCCGTCAGGTAAAAAGCGCGGGACGAAGAAACAGGAGAGGCCACCTTTTGCCTGTGCCAGCACCAGATGGGCATCACTTTGCGGCACAGAGAAAAACCATTTATGCCCCACCAGCCGGTACGACCCATCCGCCAGACGCTCGGCGCGGGTGGTGTTGCTCAATACATCAGAACCGCCCTGTTTTTCCGTCATCCCCATGCCGATCAACAGGCCACGTTTTTGGCCCCCCGGCGCAAGATGCGAATCATAGCGATCGCTGTGTAGCGGCGTTTGCCAGTCGGCAAATACGGCGGGCAACATTTGCTGCAATAGCGGTGTCGCGGCAAAAGTCATGGTGATGGGGCATAACGTGCCGGCCTCCACCTGCGCATGCAGGACAAAGCGGGCTGCCCGGGCGACAAACGATCCGTCTCGCGCCGCCTCTACCCAGGGCAGATTGTGGATACGGTTGGCACACAGTCCCTGCATCAACAGATGCCACGCGGGATGGAAGCGAACGTCGTCCAGACGCTGCCCCTGGGGATCGTAACGTAGCAATTCTGGCGGCCAGGTATTCGCCAGCCGTCCCAGCTCCAGCGATTCCGCAGTGCCAAGTTGTTGACCGATACTGGCGAGAAGTTCGCTGTCCCAGCCTGCCCCCTCACGCGCTACGGCCTCGCAGAGCGCGCCATCAGACAGGAACAGATTGCTGTTATTCAGGGGTAACGGCTGATTAAAAACGGTGTGAGTTTGCCTGTGCATTGTGTTTCCCTCCTTCAATGGCATCTCAATAAGTATGGTCAGTCTGAGGGGAGAATGCCTGGAAAGGAGGGCACAAAAAAGCCATCCTGCTGGATGGCTTCAGAAATCGTCTATTAGCTGCGCTGCCGCACAGCCTCGAACAGACAGATGCCTGTCGCGACAGAAACGTTGAGCGAAGAGACGCTTCCGGCCATTGGAATGCTGATCAGCTCATCGCAATGTTCACGCGTCAGGCGACGCATCCCCTCACCTTCCGCCCCCATCACCAGCGCCATACGGCCGGTCATTTTGCTCTGATAGAGAGTATGGTCAGCTTCACCCGCCGTGCCGACAATCCAGATATTCTCTTCCTGCAACATACGCATGGTACGCGCCAGGTTAGTCACCCGAATCAACGGGACGCTTTCCGCTGCACCGCAGGCGACTTTCTTCGCCGTGGCATTCAACTGCGCAGAACGATCTTTCGGCACGATCACCGCATTAACGCCAGCGGCATCGGCGCTACGCAGACAGGCACCGAGGTTATGCGGATCGGTCACGCCATCAAGGATCAGCAGGAACGGTTGATCCAGCGAAGCAATCAGATCCGGTAGATCGTTTTCCTGATACTGACGACCCGGCTTCACGCGAGCGATAATGCCCTGATGGACGGCTCCTTCGCTTTTCTCATCCAGAAACTGACGGTTTGCCAGTTGGATGACCACGCCCTGTGCTTCCAGAGCATGGATCAGCGGCAGCAGGCGTTTATCTTCACGGCCTTTGAGAATAAAGACATCCTGAAAACGTTCAGGAGCACGCTCCAGCAGGGCCTGCACCGCATGGATGCCGTAAATCATTTCACTCATGAAATCACTCGTTAATAGTTAATCATGCCGGGTGACGCAATGCTTCCCCGGCTTACACTGTCCGGCTTACTGTGCCGTTTTCTTTTTAGCGGCACGCTTTGCTTTTGTCGCCGCCGCTATTTTTTGCGTTTTCTCAGAAGGCTTTTTCGCTTTTCTGGCCTCTTTCTTCGCCGCCTTTGGTTTTTGTTTCTTCTCGCCACGGAAAGCGCTGTCAGGCTCGAAATTGGCTTTCTTACCAACCTGACGACGGCGGCCGGTTTTTTTACCCGCATCGCCTTTCTTCGCTCTTTCACGCGCCGTTTTACCTTCGTTACGCGGCGCACGCTCGCTGGAAATCAGGCTGAAATCAATCTTGCGCTCATCCATATTTACAGCTTCGACTTTCACTTCCACGCGATCGCCAAGACGATAAGTCTGGCCGCTGGATTCGCCGGTCAGGCGCTGCCCAACCTGGTCAAAACGGTAGTAGTCGTTGTCGAGCGAAGAAACGTGGACCAGGCCATCGATGAACAGTTCGTCCAGACGCACAAAGAAGCCAAAGCCGGTGACGCTGGCAATCACGCCTTTAAAGACGTTGCCGACCTGATCCAGCATGAAGTCGCACTTCAGCCAGTCAGCGACGTCACGGGTTGCTTCATCCGCACGGCGCTCAGCCATCGAACAGTGCTGACCCAGTTGCAGCATCTCTTCCATCGAATAATGGTAGCCACCCGTTTCGGTGGTGTTACCTTTATGGCCCTGCTCTTTCGCCAACAGATACTTAATGGCGCGGTGCAGGGAGAGATCCGGGTAACGACGGATCGGCGAGGTAAAGTGCGCATACGACTGCAGCGCCAGACCAAAGTGACCGCGGTTTTCCGGATCGTAAATCGCCTGCTTCATCGAACGCAGCAGCATCGTTTGCAGCATTTCGGCGTCAGGGCGATCGGCAACCGATTCCAGCAGTTCCGCGTAATCGCGCGGCTCCGGCTTATTACCGCCAGGCAGTTCCAGCCCCAGCTCCGCCAGAACAGAACGGAAGGAAGTGATCGCCTCAGTCGTCGGTTTGTCGTGTATACGGAACAGCGCAGGCTCCTGAGCTTTCTCAACGAAACGCGCCGCCGAGATATTCGCCAGAATCATGCACTCTTCGATCAGCTTGTGCGCATCGTTACGCTGGGTCTGCTCAATTCGCTCAATACGGCGTTCCGCGTTGAAAATGAACTTCGCTTCTTCACTCTCAAACGAGATGCCGCCGCGCTCTTCACGAGCTTTATCCAACACTTTGTAGAGGTTGTGTAACTCTTCGATATGCTTAACCAGCGGCGCATACTGCTCGCGCAACTCCTGATCGCCCTGCAACATGTGCCAGACCTTGGTGTAGGTCAGACGCGCATGTGAGCTCATCACCGCTTCGTAGAATTTATATCCCGTCAGACGGCCTTTGGTAGAGATGGTCATTTCGCAGACCATGCACAGGCGGTCAACCTGCGGGTTCAGTGAGCACAGGCCGTTGGAGAGCACCTCCGGTAGCATCGGTACCACCTGCGACGGGAAGTACACGGACGTCCCGCGATTACGCGCTTCCTGATCCAGCGGCGTCGGCGGACGCACGTAATAGCTCACGTCAGCAATCGCCACCCATAAACGCCAGCCGCCACCGCGTTTCTTCTCGCAATAGACCGCATCGTCAAAGTCGCGGGCATCTTCGCCGTCGATGGTGACCAGCGGCAAATCGCGTAAATCCACACGCCCGACTTTTGCCTCTTCAGGCACCTCTTCTTTCAGACCGGCAACTTGTTTCTCAACGGCGGCTGGCCAGATATACGGGATTTCATGGGTTCGCAGCGCCATATCGACGGCCATACCGGTTCCCATGTTGTCGCCCAGCACTTCGACGATTTTCCCTACCGCTTTGGTGCGGCGGGTCGGGCGCTGGGTGAGTTCAACCACCACCACAAAGCCCATGCGCGCGCCCATGATATCTTCAGGCGGGATCAGAATATCGAAGCTCAGACGGCTGTCGTCAGGAACCACAAAACCCACGCCCGCTTCAGTAAAGTAACGACCGACAATCTGGCTGGTTTTTGGCACCAGAACGCGCACAATACGCGCTTCACGGCGGCCTTTACGATCCGCGCCCAGCGGTTGCGCCAATACCTGATCGCCATGAATGCAGGTTTTCATCTGCTCGCTGGAGAGATACAAATCGTCTTTACGCCCTTCGACGCGCAGAAAGCCATAGCCATCACGGTGGCCAATAACGGTACCTTTCAGCAGATCGAGGCGTTCCGGCAGCGCATAACACTGCCGACGGGTGAAGACCAGTTGTCCGTCACGCTCCATCGCGCGCAGGCGGCGACGCAGGGCTTCCTGCTGCTCTTCGCCTTTTATGTTCAGTTCCACAGCCAGCTCATCGCGGCTGGCCGGTTTTTCGCGTTTAGTTAAATGTTCGAGGATAAATTCCCGGCTTGGGATAGGATTTTCGTACTTTTCAGCTTCGCGTTCCTGGAAAGGATCTTGTGACATTGAGGTTCCTCCATTGTCAGCTCCGGTGGAATTCCGTCGTCTTTCACGCCGTCTCTTTGTTGGCTGCCTTTGCTCTCCCCAGTCGCTTACTTTTGTAAGCTCCTGGGGATTTATGAGAGACATCCCAGTCTCTCACCGAAGGCCAGCCTGCGGCTGTTCAAATTCGTTCCTGACGAATTTGTCACTCAGTTGCCGCCGCGATACGACGCGAAATGCTTTGGACTTCACTATTCCACCAGCAATAATTTATAAAGCGGTTGATTCTCTTCAACCAAATCGGCCAGCGTGTAGTTATCCAGCTCCGTTAGAAAACTTTGCACGGCCTTAGAAAGCGCCTGTTTGAGTCGACAGGCAGGGGTGATGTGGCAAAACTCGCTGCTACAATTCACCAGCGACAGCGGTTCGAGTTCGCGCACGACATCGCCAATTCGAATGGTATTCGCGGCTTTGCCTAAACGGATCCCGCCATTTTTTCCCCGAATAGCAGTTACAAAGCCCGCCCGACTAAGTTGATTGATTATTTTGACCATATGATTACGGGAAACGCCGTAGACGTCTGTCACTTCCGAAATACTGGTCATGCGACCTTCCGGGAGTGATGCCATATAGATTAGCGCTCGTAGTCCGTAATCGGTGAAACTCGTTAACTGCACATCAACCTCAGGGAAAAGGGGGAATCGGGATACATCTTATTTATATTGATGATAAACCAGCCACTAGCCAGGCCGCTAATTTATTTCAGTTCGGAAGGAAAAAAGCGAGGATTTAACGCACGATTAAGCCGGATGACGACGCCTGGCATCTTGTCCGGCCAACTACACTTTGTAGGCCTGATAAGCGCAGCGCCATCAGGCACTGCGCCACGAACCAAAATTATGCGTCGAACGGGTCACGCAGAATCATGGTCTCAGTACGATCCGGGCCAGTCGAAATAATATCAATCGGCACACCGGTCAGTTCTTCGATACGCTTAATGTAGTTCAGCGCTGCCTGTGGCAAACCGCTACGCTCTTTCACGCCGAAGGTGGACTCAGACCAGCCCGGCATGGTTTCGTAAATCGGCTCGATACCTTCCCAATCGTCAGCCGCCAGCGGTGTTGTGGTCACTTCACGGCCATCCGGCATACGATAAGCGACACAGATTTTCACCTCTTTCAAACCGTCCAGTACGTCCAGTTTGGTCAGGCAGAAGCCCGACAGGGAGTTGATCTGTACTGCACGACGCACAGCAACGGAGTCCAGCCAGCCAGTACGACGACGACGCCCCGTGGTAGCACCGTATTCGTTACCCTGTTTGCACAGGAACTCACCGATGTCATCAAACAGCTCAGTCGGGAACGGACCCGCACCCACACGCGTGGAGTAAGCCTTGATGATACCCAGCACGTAATCCACATAACGCGGCCCCAGGCCAGAACCTGTTGCCACACCACCCGCAGTGGTGTTAGAGGACGTTACGTACGGATAGGTACCGTGGTCAATATCCAGCAGCGTACCCTGCGCGCCTTCGAACATGACGAAATCGCCACGCTTGCGCGCCTGGTCCAGCAGATCGGACACATCAACAACCATCGAGGTCAGGATGTCGGCAATCGCCATCACATCATCCAGCACTTTCTGGTAGTCAACCGCGTCAACTTTGTAGAAGTTAACCAGCTGGAAGTTGTGATATTCCATCACTTCTTTCAGTTTTTCAGCGAAGGTGGCTTTGTCGAACAGATCGCCAACGCGCAGACCGCGACGGGCGACTTTGTCTTCGTAAGCCGGCCCGATACCACGACCGGTAGTCCCGATCGCTTTCGCGCCACGTGCTTTCTCACGCGCGTTATCTAGCGCAACGTGGTAGTCCAGAATCAGCGGGCATGCTTCAGACAACAGCAGACGCTCGCGAACAGGAACACCACGATCTTCCAGTCCTTTCATCTCTTTCATCAGCGCAGCCGGAGACAGCACAACACCGTTACCGATGATGCTGATGACGTTCTCGCGGAGAATACCTGATGGAATAAGATGGAGGACGGTTTTTTCACCGTTGATTACGAGAGTATGGCCTGCGTTGTGACCGCCCTGGTAGCGTACAACATATTTAGCCCGTTCAGTCAGAAGATCGACGATCTTTCCTTTACCTTCGTCACCCCATTGGGTGCCCAGTACGACGACGTTGTTACCCATTTTTCAAAATCACCGTTTGCTTAAAAATGGATTCTACCATCGCTTTTTCAGATATACAGCACTTTTTGCATGCAAAAATTAGCTAAATTCGCACGTTTTTTGATCAGCCAATCGTTTTCCTCAACATGTAGTAGACCACAATGCCCGCAACCACAAGTCCACCACCAAAACGACGTAAAGTATTTTCAGGCAACTGCGTCATGGCAGAAATCATCTTCTTCCATGCTCGCGGGTAAAGCATCGGACCTAAACCTTCAAGCACTAAAACCAGCGCAAGCGCGAGCCAGATTGTTGAGTTCATCGGACGTCCTTTATAAAAAGAAAACCACCGGCATCCTCAGGGATGCGGTGGTTTTATGCGTCTAACCTAAAACCGTTGCGACGATATTATCGCGTTGCGGTATTCGGTGTCTTCATGTAGCGGAAGAAATCGCTGTCCGGGCTCATGACCATGACATCCTGATTGCCTTCGAAGCTCTTCTCGTAAGCACGCAGGCTACGAATAAAGGCGTAGAAGTCAGGATCCTGGCTGAACGCATCGGCAAACAGCTTCGCCGCTTCTGCATCCCCTTCACCGCGCATGATACGCCCCTGACGCTCAGCTTCCGCCAGCGTTTTGGTCACTTCATAGTCGGCTGTCGCGCGCAGTTTTTCCGCTTCTTCCTGACCTTGTGAACGGTGACGACGCGCTACCGCTTCACGCTCAGCGCGCATACGGTTATAGATCGCTTCAGACACTTCGGTCGGCAGGTTGATCTGCTTGATCCGCACGTCGACCACTTCGATACCCAATGCGGCCATACTGTTCGGGTTGATCACCGGCACATTGCCGTTGGTTTCAGCCTGAACACGTTCAGCGGCTTCGGCAATCGCGTTATCCGCTGCCGGGGTCGCCACTTCGTCTTCGGTTCCGGCAGAGCCAGAGTTCAGGGCGTCACGCACTTCCAGGGTCAGACGACCACGGGAGTCGGTCACAATGTCTTTCACATCCAGACGACCAATCTCAGAACGCAAACGGTCAGAGAACTTACGTTTCAACAGAACTTCAGCCTGAGAAATATCGCCGCCGCCTGTCGCCAGGAAGTAACGGCTGAAATCGCTGATGCGCCATTTGATGTAAGAGTCGACAATCAGGTCTTTCTTCTCTTTGGTGACAAAGCGATCGGCCTGGTTATCCATCGTCTGGATACGCGCGTCGAGCATTTTCACCGACTGAATAAACGGTACCTTAAAGTGCAGACCCGGCTCATAAATCAATGGTTTTTTGTCGGCATCACGCACGACGCTGCTGAACTGGAACTTAATTCCGCGCTCGCCTTCTTTCACCACGAAAATTGAGGTGTACAGCACTACCAGCACGATGATGATAATCGCAATAACTGACTTACGCATCGTTATTCCCCCTGACGCTGGTAGTCGTTACGCTGCGCGTTAGCGCGGCGTTGGTCCATAATATCGCCCTGACTGGTGGACGAGGTGTTGCTTGCTCCGCTGCTGCTGGAAGATGACGTGGAGGGCAGACGCAGCAGGTTCGAACCGCTATCGCTCTTTGCCGCCGGCGCGCTCGCGCCTTTCAGCATCTGATCCAATGGCAGAACCATCAGATTGCCACCTTTGTCGTTAACCAACACTTTACGGGTATGGCTCAACACTTTTTCCATCGTCTCGATATACAGACGCTCGCGGGTAATCTCTGGCGCCGCTTTATATTCCGGAAGGATTTTCGCAAAGCGCGCCACTTCACCCTGCGCTTCCAGGATGGTTTGCGTTCTGTAAGCACGCGCCTCTTCAAGGATACGCTGTGCCTGACCGTTCGCACGCGGCTGAACTTCGTTGGTATACGCTTCCGCTTCACGGATGTACTGCTGTTCGTTCTCACGGGCAGCAATGGCATCGTCAAACGCCGCTTTCACCTCTTCCGGCGGACGTGCAGCCTGGAAGTTGACGTCCAGCAGGGTAATACCCATGTTATACGGACGAATGGTCTCTTCCAGTTCACGCTGGGTATCGCTACGAATAACGGTACGCCCTTCGGTCAGGATACGGTCCATGGTGTATTTACCGATCACGCCGCGCAGGGCGCTGTCGGTCGCCTGACGCAGACTGTCATCCGCGCTGGTTACGCTAAACAGATATTTTTGCGGATCGGTGATGCGGTACTGCACGTTCATCTCAACGCGCACCACGTTCTCATCTGACGTCAGCATCACACCGGAAGCGGCCAGTTCGCGGACGGCTTCCACGTTCACCGGCGTCACCTCGTCGATAAACGTCGGCTTCCAGTTCAGGCCCGGTTCAACCAGATGGCTGAACTTACCAAAGCGTGTCACCACGCCGCGCTCTGCTTCTTTGATGGTGTAGAAACCGCTCGCCGCCCAGATAATGACGATAGCTGCCGCCGCGATGGAGACGACACGTCCGCCCAGATGCGGGCGCGGGCCTTGTGATGAGCTTCCGCCACCAGAGCCAGTACCTTTACCGCCTCCCAGTCCACCGAGTTTTTTACTCAGCTTGCGAAAGATGTCATCGAGATCAGGTGGCCCCTGCTCGCGACCACCTTTGTTTCCATTTCCCTCAGAGTTGCCGCCTGGTTTGCTGCTTCCCCACGGGTCGCGGTCTTGTCCGTTATTACCGGGCTGATTCCACGCCATGTTTGTGCTCCATATTTGTTATGCGATGCTATACCTGTGTTTTTTGCGCGGCAGATGCGTTGGCTACATCCCTCAGCTCCCGTCACATAGTTGACTATGCTCCAGAGAATTTCAGGACTTGCCGCCTTCCTGCCGCTCAACCTCCACAAGGTACAGAGGCGAAAAAATCTTCAGGCCATATCCGTCAGATCAGACAACATAGTCTTCCAAAGTCGGTTCTTGTTTACAGAGGCGACGCCAGTCAACGATCGGCAGGCGAACTTGCAGACTTACGCTACCGTCATCCTCCATCCACTCTTTTTCTATTGCCTGAAGCTGATAAAAACGGCTTCTCAGACGCCCTTCCTGCGGCGGCAAACGCAACGTATGCTGCGCCACCTCGCCGGAAAGTCGCTCCGTCAAAGCCTGAAAAAGCTGTGGTATCCCAACCCCTGTCTGCGCGGAAAGCCAGACACGAATCGGTTTGTTCTCTTCATCCCGGTCGATACGCGGTTCAAAGTCATCCAGCATATCGATCTTGTTCATCACCATCAGGGACGGGATCTCGTGAGCATCGATCTCTTCGAGAACCGTATCCACTGCGTCGATGTTTTCCTGCACGCGCACATCCGCTGCATCAACCACATGCAGCAACAGTGTCGCCTGACGCGTTTCCTGGAGGGTCGCTTTAAACGCCGCAACCAGATCGTGCGGAAGATGACGGATAAACCCAACGGTATCCGCCAGCACGGTCTCCCCGACATCCGCCACGTCAATGCGACGCAGCGTCGGATCCAGGGTCGCAAACAGTTGATCTGCCGCATAGACCCTGGCTTCGGTTATCTGATTGAAAAGGGTGGATTTTCCGGCGTTGGTATATCCCACCAGCGAGACGGTCGGGACATCCGCCTTAATGCGCGACTGTCGCCCCTGCTCACGTTGCTTTTCAACTTTTTCCAGGCGCGACTGGATCTGCAATATACGGTTTCGCAATAAACGGCGGTCGGTTTCGAGTTGGGTTTCACCCGGACCGCGCAAACCAATCCCGCCTTTCTGTCTTTCAAGGTGGGTCCAGCCACGGACAAGACGCGTAGCCAGATGGCGCAACTGCGCCAGTTCAACCTGCAATTTCCCCTCATGGGTACGTGCACGCTGCGCAAAAATATCTAAGATAAGGCCAGTGCGGTCGATAACACGACACTCACACAGGCGCTCCAGGTTACGTTCCTGGGCCGGGCTCAATGCATGATCGAATAATACGACGGCAGCGCCTGTCGCTTTTACGGCTTCCGCAATTTCAACGGCTTTACCTTCACCAACAAAGTACTTCGGGTGCGGTGCTTTACGGCTACCGGTAATCACCTGCATTGCTTCGACACCGGCGGAAGAGACCAGAGATTCAAACTCCTGGAGGTCTTCCATATCTTTGTCTTGCGAAAAATAGATGTGTACCAGTACCGCCTGCTCACCGGCGTCATAACGGTCAAACAAGCGTCAACCCCTCGATATAGATCAGCGGGGAACGCAGAAATTCTGGCTCCCCGTGTGTAAAACAGCCAAAAACCTTATTCGGTCTCTTCGCTGTCCTGTTGCGTCGCAGAACCCTGCGCGCCGCTACCGTGATGATAGTTACTGCTGGTACCGCCACCGGCATTGTTACTATGATGAGAAACCGGGCGAGACGGGACAACAGTAGAAATCGCGTGCTTATAAACCATCTGACTGACCGTGTTTTTCAACAGGATCACAAACTGATCAAAAGACTCGATTTGACCTTGCAGCTTAATACCATTCACCAAATAAATAGAAACTGGAACACGTTCCCGACGCAGTGCGTTCAGGAACGGATCTTGTAAAGATTGCCCCTTAGCCATTCTCTCTTTTCCTTATATGCTTATTTGTACTTTGAATCTTTCGATTCTGAAAATTGCGCACGATACGCCTTAATTGTACACATTCAGTTCGCGATAGCACCAACAACCTGTAATACTTCTTTCCGCGCCTGCTCAGGTTTCTCACTGTCAAGCCAGTGCACTCCTTCCCAACCGCGTAACCAGGTTACCTGGCGCTTTGCCAACTGCCTCGTGGCGCAAACACCTCTATAAACCATTTCATCGTATGATATTTCGCCTTCAAGGTATGACCACATCTGGCGGTATCCCACACAACGAATGGAAGGCAAGTCCGTATGCAAATCTCCACGGGCAAAAAGCGCCCGAACTTCTGCTTCAAATCCTGAAGCCAACATCTGATGAAAACGCTGCTCGATGCGTTGATGCAACAGCTCACGGCTCGCTGGGGCGATGGCAAACTGATGCACCTGGTACGGTAAAGCATCACCTGACGTTTGCGTCAGTTCCGTTAAAGTTTTACCCGAAATGAAAAAAACTTCCAGTGCCCGGGAAAGTCTTTGCGGATCATTTGGATGAATACGCGCAGCCGCAACCGGATCGATTGTCTGAAGCTGTTGGTGCAACGCATCCCACCCTTGCTCTGCCGCCTGTTGCTCAATTCTGGCCCTGACCTGCGGGTCTGCCGACGGTAACGGCGAAAGACCTTCCAGCAATGCCTTGAAATACAACATCGTACCGCCCACTAACAGCGGAATACGCCCCGCCGCAGTGATCTCGCTCATCTCCGCCAGCGCATCGCGGCGGAAATCCGCAGCAGAATACGCCTGCGACGGATCGCGAATATCCAGCAATCGGTGCGGAGCCGCCTTTAACTCTTCAGCGTCCGGCTTCGCCGTCCCGATATCCATCCCTTTGTAAATAAGGGCGGAATCGACGCTTATCAACTCTACTGGCAAAACTTTACGCAATTCAATCGCTAGCGCCGTTTTACCCGAGGCCGTAGGCCCCATCAAAAAAATTGCCTTTGGCAGGCTCGCCTTACTGATATCACTCATGTTTCAGGGCATTCATCGCCGTATGTAAATCAACAGGTTGTAACAGACCACCCGGCGGTGCCTTCACGAGCTGCGGGCAAAGCCGCTCCACATCAGCCAGCAGGGTAATGGCCTGAGCCATTGTCCACTGCGTATGCTCACTCATCAAATTACGCGCAATCCACTGCGCCAGATTACCAGGTTCACGCGCTGACTGTTGCGTCAGGTAGCCTATCAGTTCAGGAATCAAGATTTGTAAATTTTGTTGGCGTAAGGGTAAAGGCACCGCCCGAATGGTCACATGCTGGGCATCTGCCTGAAATTCAATCCCCAATTCCACCAGTGCGCCCTGCGCATTTTCCAGCGCGGCCTTTTCCTCTGCAGACACTTTTAGCCGCAGCGGGATCAGCAACGGCTGAGCGCAAACCTGCCCCTCTCCCAGCGAAAGCTGCGCCTGACGCAGCCAGCGTTCTGCCACGGGCAGCGCCAGCAGGTGAATACTCCCATCGCGCTCCAGCAGCGCGCAGTCGTTGCCCACAATCGTGAGCACACGGCCAAAGCTCTGACTGTGTCCCGACAGTGCTGACACAGCTGGCTCCGGCGCAGGCGATGATTTTGTCGCATGTGTCGGCGTTTGCAGGAGCTGGCGATACACCTCGCCCTGCTGTTTCTGGTAGCCCGGCTGGGCATGCGGCCAGCTTGCCGCCGTTGGGCGCGGCGCGCTGCTGCCCGCTGTCGGTGTGGAAGCGTAGCGCGGTGCCGTAGGTTCGCGGGCCTGCGCCGGCTCAGCAAAATGGTTACGCCCTGCGGCCACACGGTTTTCCGGAACGTGCCGGGGCGCGGGTTCGCCTTCTGCTTCCAGCGGCAATGGCGATTCAAGCTGCTGTTGCAGCACGCTCAGCACGCCCTGGTAGATAAAGTCATGGACCAGGCGCGACTGATGAAAACGCACTTCATGCTTGGCCGGGTGCACGTTGACATCCACCTGATGCGGGTCAATCTCAAGGTACAGCACAAATGCGGGCTGTTGATCGGCGCCCAGCTTATCTTCACAGGCCTGACGAATAGCGTGGTTGATCAACCTGTCGCGCATCATGCGTCCGTTGACGTAGCAGTACTGTATTTCCGCCAGCGCCGTCGTGGTGTGATTGGGATCGGCGACCCAGCCGCGTAAGGTCAGATCGCCATGCTGCCACTCAATCGCCAGCGCATGCTCAAGAAACGGCGTACCACAAATGGCGCCCAGACGACGCTCTTGCGGCCCCTCTTTCGCCACCGCGCGGTACTGACGTACCATTTTGCCGTTGTGCGACAAATTGATCGTCACATCAAAACGCGCCAGCGCAATGCGCCGGATGATCTCGTCAATATGATTGAATTCGGTTTTCTCGGTGCGCATAAACTTGCGCCGGGCCGGGGTGTTGTAGAACAGATCGAGGACTTCCAGCGTGGTGCCTACCGGATGCGCGGCCGGTTTGACTGTTACCTCCATGTCGCGCCCTTCGGCGTAGGCTTGCCAGGCTTCCTGTTGCTCTGCGGTGCGTGACGTGAGAGTCAGGCGAGATACCGAGCTGATACTCGCCAGCGCTTCGCCGCGAAAACCCAGGCTAATGATCGCTTCCAGATCGTCAAGAGAGGCAATTTTACTGGTGGCGTGCCGCGCCAGCGCCAGCGCCAGTTCGTCTTTCCTGATCCCGCAACCATTGTCACGGATACGGATCAGCTTCGCGCCGCCGCGCTCGATATCAATATCGATACGCGTTGCCCCGGCATCAAGGCTGTTTTCCACCAGCTCTTTGACCACCGATGCAGGTCGCTCAACCACCTCACCTGCGGCAATCTGGTTCGCCAGTTGTGGCGGTAACACCTGAATCGGCATGCAAATTCCTTAGTTGATCAACGACTCACCCGGCGTAGCAGCGCTCGCGGTTTGCGCCGCACTTCCCTGCGGGGCCGACTGCATCGGATGCGCCTGGAAGTAGTTACGCAGCCCTTTGTAAATCGCATCGGCCAGTTGTTGCTGATACGCATCGCTCGCCAACAGACGTTCTTCACTGTGATTACTGATAAACCCGGTTTCCACCAGCACCGAGGGAATATCTGGCGAACGCAGAACGCCCAGGCTGGCATGTTCTGGCCGCCGTTTATGCAGTGACCCAATCCGTTCGAGCTGGCCTAACATGTTGGTTGCCACATCATACCCTACGCGTTGGGAATGGCCGAACTGCAAATCCAGCACCGCCTGACTTAGGTACGGATCGGCCTGGCTGTTTGCCAGCACATCCCCCGCGCCGCCCAACAGCTCCGACTGTTTTTCATGTTCTTCAAGCCAGTTCGCCATTTCGCTGTTGGCGCGCCGGTTCGACAGCACCCACACGGAGGCACCCGTAGCGCTGCGGTTGGGCGCGGCATCGGCGTGAATCGACACCAGGAAGTTGGCGTTTTGCTTACGCGCCACGTCAGAGCGCCCCATCACAGAGATAAAATAATCCCCGTCACGGGTTAACACGCCTTTAAACATCGGATCATCATTAAGCAGCGTGCGCAGTTTACGGGCCACCGCGATAGTGACATTTTTCTCTCGCGTACCGCCGGGGCCGATCGCGCCGGGATCCTGCCCACCGTGCCCGGCATCAATGGCGATCACCACTTTGTCACCATTGCTGGATGTCGCTCTGGCCGCCGGGCGCGTCGCCGTATTGCTGCTGATCACGGCGGTGGTGCGATCGTTGCTGGTTTTAAACGGATTTCGCGCAGGTTCAGTCGGACGCGGCGCCACCACCGGCGTTTCGACGCGTTTAGCAACGACTGGAGCGGGGGGAGGTGGCGGAGGCGTATCGGCGTTAATGGTAAAGACTACCGTGTAGTTTCCGCCATTCTGCCGTTTTACCGCCTCGGTTTTCCCGTTTTCGGTTAAATCCACCATCAGTCGTAGTGACTGTGGATCTTTCGCCGTGCCGGAACGAATGGTCTTCACCAGGTTATTACCGCTGAACATCAGCGGAAGACCCTGAATGACCCCCGTTTGCTTAATATCCAGCGCAACGGTACGTTTGCCTTCATGGGAAAAGGCATAATCGGGATCGCCAATAAAACTGAGCGTAATACGCGCCTGTCGATCGCCGTTGGAGACCTGGATATCGGAGAGGCTGGCGGCTCCGGCCTGCGCGCACAGCAGAACCAGCATGGCCACCAACCCATTTCTGATACGATAAATCATCCCGCCACCTTTAAGGTTAACCGGCTAAACGCGCCAGCAACGAATCACCTGATGAGGAGACAGCACGGATGCGCGCCTCACGACCTTGCGCCTGGTAATCTATGTGTATTTCGACATCCGGGTCCGGGAGTACACCTTTACCCTGTTGCGGCCATTCCACCAGGCAAATGGCATCGTTGGCAAAATAATCGCGGATCCCCATAAATTCGAGCTCCTCGGGATCGGCAAGACGATACAGATCGAAGTGATAGACCATCAGGTTATCGAGAGAATAGGGTTCGACCAGCGTATAGGTTGGACTTTTTACATTACCGGAATGGCCTAACGCCTGCAGGAATCCCCGACTAAAGGTGGTTTTACCCGCGCCTAAATCACCGTAGAGATAGATCACGGTCGCGCCGTTGCAGGCCTTGGCTACCCGTTGTCCCAGGTCTAATGTTGCCTGTTCGTCAGGTAGCGGAATTACTCGATTCATCATGATAAACGTCAATCACATCAGGGTTAACAATACGCTGTAGCGTGGAAAAAAGATCGGTTGCCAACATGCCGCGCATACCGGCACGCGCCGCCAGAACATCGGCCGCCGCACCGTGAGCCACGCAGCCAGCACAGGCTGCATCATACGGGGTAAACTTCTGTCCGAGCAATGCGCCAATAATACCGGAAAGCACATCGCCCATGCCGCCGCTGGCCATGCCTGCGTTGCCGACATCAGCAATTCCCAACGCCTCCGGTTGTGCGGCAACCACCGTTCCCGCCCCTTTCAACACCGCAACGCCTCCGTAACGTTTTACCAGACGCTGTGCAGAATGTAAGCGATCACTTTCAATTTCTGCGACAGAACACCCCAGTAACCGCGCGGCTTCTCCCGGATGCGGTGTGATGACGCGATTGTGACGTTTATCGGGATTGATTGCCAGCAGGTTCAACGCATCGGCGTCCCAGACCATCGGTTTACGGAAATTCTCGACTTTTTGCAGCGCTTTCTTCCCCCACTCCGCCTGCCCGAGCCCAGGGCCAATGATGATGACATCCGCCCATGCGAGGCTTTCGTCAAGGGACTGCGGCGTCAGTTCATGCACCATCAGTTCGGGACGAGCGGTCAGCAGTGGGGCGATATTTTCGCTGCGCGTCAGCACGCGTACCAGCCCCGCTCCGGCGCGCAGCGCCGCTTCACCGGCCAGTCGAATCGCCCCCGCCGTGCCGTGATCGCCGCCGATCACCACCAGTCGACCGTGATCGCCTTTATGCGACGTTGCACGACGCGGAGAGAGCCAGTGCGCAAGTTGTGAGGCGTCAAAGCGTTGAATCGGCGCGTCCTGCCCTGTCAGCCAGTCGTCCAGTCCCAGCGAATTAAAATGAAGGCGCCCGGTCACATCCCGGGCTTTCCCCGTCAGCAGACCGGGTTTCAGGACGATAAAGGTGACCGTGCGTTCGGCCCGGATGACCGCACCGGGCGTCGCGCCCGTTTGTGCCAGCAACCCGGAAGGAATGTCTATTGAGACAACAGGCGCAGGGTGGGCGTTTGCCCGTTCGATTAATTCAGACAACGGCTCGCGCGGCGCCTGGGTTAACCCGATCCCCAGAAGCGCATCAATAATCAGGTCGATATTTTCCGGCCAGGCAATCGCCGGGGAATGGATCACACCTCCTGCATTCAGCCAGGCTTCCCGCGCCTGTGCGGCCTCCTCGGGCAGCGGCTTATCGCTTTCCAGCGCTACCAGGGTGACCAGAATCCCTGCTGCTTTCGCCAGCCTCGCCACCACATAGCCATCGCCACCATTGTTACCGTGACCGCAGAGCACCAACCAGCGTCGGGCATAAGGCCGGGACTCGCGCGCCACGTCAAACACCGCCTCGCCCGCTCGCAACATCAGTTCGAACAACGTGAGCCCCAGCGTGTCAGCAGCTTCTCGCTCCAGCCGTTTGATGTCATCGGCGGGCCAGATGGAGTGTGGTATACTGATGGGGTTTTTCTTCATTGTATGGTCCGTCATGTCAGAGCCCCTCAATCTCAATCAGTTAACGCAAAATATTAAGCAGTGGGGGCTGGAACTGGGCTTTCAGCAGGTCGGTATTACCGATACTGACCTGAGCGAGTCCGAACCCAAACTGCAGGCGTGGCTGGACAAACAATACCACGGCGAAATGGACTGGATGGCGCGCCACGGCATGATGCGCGCGCGTCCTCATGAGCTACTGCCTGGCACACTTCGCGTCATCAGCGTGCGCATGAACTATCTTCCCGCCCACGCCGCGTTTGCCCGGACGCTGAAAAATCCCTCGCAGGGTTACATCAGTCGCTATGCCCTGGGCCGCGACTACCATAAGCTTTTACGCAACCGCCTCAAAAAGCTGGGTGAGAGGATTCAGCAGCACTGTGTCTCGCTGAATTTTAGACCTTTTGTCGACTCTGCGCCCATACTTGAGCGCCCGCTGGCAGAAAAAGCCGGTCTGGGATGGACAGGTAAGCACTCACTAATCCTCAACCGTGAGGCCGGGTCGTTTTTCTTTCTTGGTGAGTTACTGATTGATTTGCCCCTGCCGGTTGATGCTCCCGTGGAGGAAGGATGCGGAAAGTGCGTCGCCTGCATCACCACCTGTCCGACCGGGGCGATTGTCGCCCCCTACACGGTGGATGCACGTCGCTGCATCTCCTACCTCACCATCGAACTGGAAGGCGTAATCCCTGAAGCATTGCGACCATTGATGGGCAACCGGATCTACGGTTGTGATGACTGCCAGTTGATTTGCCCATGGAATCGCTACTCGCAGCTGACTGACGAAGACGATTTCAGTCCCCGTAAGCCGCTTCATGCGCCCGAGTTGATTGAGCTGTTCGCCAGAAATGAAGCCTGGTTTTTAAAAGTCACAGAAGGGTCAGCCATTCGTCGTATTGGTCATCTGCGCTGGCTGCGTAATATTGCGGTAGCACTCGGTAATGCGCCCTGGAGTGACGCCGCCCTTTCCGCACTGGAAAGCCGCCGGAGTGAGCACCCACTTCTTGATGAACACATTGAGTGGGCCGTCGCGCAGCAGATCGCGAAGCGAAACGCCGACGTGATCGAGGTGCAATCACCAAAGCAAAGGCGACTGGTTAATGCTATCGAAAAGGGACTTCCACGGGACGCCTGAATCGTCCACAGGCTGTGCATAAAAATAAAAACACATTGCTATTCAAGAACGAAAAAATCGTCAAGTGATCGCATTAACAATTTGTAATCTTAATTTAAACTTTGATTTCAGATAGTTATAAAGAAACTATTCACTTAGCGAAGTATTTGAATATTCCGTAGAAAAATCCGAAGCTGTGGATAACTCTGTTCACAAGAGTATGACAGATACAAAACGAAACGACCCCAACGCATAAACGCACTGTGGTTGATTTTCTGAAGATAAGAATTTGGAGCGGGAAACGAGACTCGAACTCGCGACCCCGACCTTGGCAAGGTCGTGCTCTACCAACTGAGCTATTCCCGCTTAATCTTCGTCTTTCAAACTGCTGTCGCAATTCGAAATCCTGCGATTGGGTGGTCTGTGCTAAGAAACACTTTCAAATTTTGGAGCGGGAAACGAGACTCGAACTCGCGACCCCGACCTTGGCAAGGTCGTGCTCTACCAACTGAGCTATTCCCGCTTAATCTTCGTCTTTCAAACTGCTGTCGCACTTCGAAATTCTGCGATTGGGTGGTCTGTGCTAAGAAGCACTTTCAAATTTTGGAGCGGGAAACGAGACTCGAACTCGCGACCCCGACCTTGGCAAGGTCGTGCTCTACCAACTGAGCTATTCCCGCTTAATCTTCGTCATTCATGTTGCTGCTGTGTTGGCTGCCTTGCTGCAACATGAAATGCTTTGATTAAAATTTGTTGCTGCCGTAACGCATAATTCTCTGTCGTTACGGGAGGCGCATTATACGAGAAATCCTTTCTCCTGCAACCCCTTCAAACGCAATTTTTTGTGAATTTTGTTTGAGTGACGATTTTATCAGCAAAGCGAGTAATTTAGCGGCAATCTTCGGTATACGCAAGCTTCCCGGATGTAAACTGTAGGCCGGGTAAGGTAAAGCCGCCACCCGGCATAGCCACCTTTTAAAGCTTAATAAAATTCTCACGATAGTAAGCCAGTTCCGCCACCGACTCGCGGATATCATCCATCGCCTTGTGCGTTCCTTCCTTGCTCAAACCGTCCAGAATTTCGGGTTTCCAGCGACGAGCCAGCTCTTTCAGCGTGCTGACATCCAGGTAGCGGTAATGGAAATACGCTTCCAGTTCTGGCATGTACTTAAACAAAAAACGGCGATCCTGTCCGATGCTGTTCCCGCAGATTGGCGACTTACCCGCTGGCACCCACGCTTGCAAAAATTCAATCGTCGCCAGTTCCGCTTCACGTTCACCCATTGTGCTCGCCTTCACTCGCTCCACCAGCCCGCTCCCGGTATGGGTACGCACGTTCCAGTCATCCATCAGCGCCAGCTGTTCATCAGACTGATGAACAGCAATCGTTGGCCCTTCAGCCAGAATATTCAGGTTGGCATCGGTGACCAGTGTGGCGATTTCAATTATGCGATCGCGCTCGGGATCCAGACCGGTCATCTCCAGATCAATCCAAATCAAGTTGTTTTCATTGGCACTCATGCTATTTTCCACCCTTCATACGTCACATTCTGTGTGACTACTCTCAACTAGAATTGTGTGTATCATAGATGTTTTGCCCAACATGGGCGACCAGGAGCCAGTACGATTGAGTAAAAATAAACTCTCCAAAGGCCAACAGCGCCGCGTGAACGCTAATCACCAGCGTCGTCTTAAAACGTCTAAGGAGAAGCCAGACTACGATGACATCCTGTTTGGCGAGACCGCTGAAGGGATCGTCATTAGCCGTTTTGGCATGCATGCCGACGTCGAATCTGCCGACGGTGAAATTCACCGCTGCAACATTCGCCGGACGATACGCTCGCTAGTGACCGGCGACCGTGTGGTCTGGCGTCCCGGCAAAGCGGCTGCGGAAGGGGTCAACGTCAAAGGCATCGTCGAGGCGGTGCATGAACGTACCTCGGTATTGACGCGCCCGGACTTCTACGATGGCGTAAAACCCATTGCCGCCAATATCGACCAGATTGTCATTGTCTCCGCAATTTTACCGGAGCTGTCACTCAATATTATCGACAGGTATCTGGTGGCCTGTGAGACATTGCAGGTTGAGCCGATCATCGTGCTCAACAAAATCGATCTGCTGGATGACGAAAGCATGGCGTTTGTGAATGAGCAGATGGATATCTATCGTCATATCGGTTATCGCGTGCTGATGGTCTCCAGCCACACTCAGGATGGTCTGAAACCGCTGGAAGAAGCGTTGACCGGGCGCATCAGCATCTTTGCCGGTCAGTCCGGCGTTGGCAAATCCAGCCTGCTCAACGCATTGCTCGGTCTGCAGGAAGCCATTCTCACCAACGATGTCTCTGACAACTCCGGTCTGGGACAGCACACTACCACCGCGGCCCGCCTCTACCACTTCCCACATGGCGGCGACGTCATCGATTCCCCTGGCGTGCGTGAATTCGGCCTGTGGCACCTGGAGCCGGAACAAATCACCCATGGCTTTGTCGAATTTCATGACTATCTGGGGCTGTGCAAATATCGTGACTGTAAGCACGACACTGACCCAGGCTGCGCCATTCGTGCCGCCGTAGAGGACGGGAAAATTGCGGAAACCCGTTTCGAAAATTATCACCGTATTCTCGAAAGCATGTCGCAGGTAAAAACGCGTAAAAACTTTTCTGATACCGATGACTGACAACTAAGCTAAGCATCGCTAGAATCGTCCCCCTTTTTCAGGATCCGGCATCAACGCCGGGTCAGGAACGATAAAACAATAGCCTGGAGGCTACCTTGTTAAACTCATTTAAACTTTCGCTACAATACATTCTGCCGAAACTATGGCTCACTCGCCTGGCGGGCTGGGGCGCGAGCAAACGAGCGGGATGGCTGACTAAGCTGGTTATCGATCTGTTCGTGAAGTACTACAAGGTCGATATGAAAGAAGCGCAGAAGCCAGATACCGCCAGCTACCGCTCATTCAATGATTTCTTTGTCCGCCCACTGCGTGACGACGTTCGCCCGTTGAATACCGATCCGAACGTACTGGTCATGCCGGCTGACGGTGTCATCAGCCAGTTAGGCGCTATCGAAGAAGATAAGATCCTGCAGGCCAAAGGCCACAACTACAGCCTGGAAGCCCTGCTGGCTGGTAACTACCTGATGGCGGATCTTTTCCGTAACGGGTCGTTTGTGACCACCTATCTGTCACCGCGTGATTACCACCGCGTGCACATGCCATGTAACGGCATTCTGCGTGAGATGATTTATGTTCCGGGCGATCTGTTCTCGGTTAATCATCTGA
Source organism: Citrobacter sp. RHB20-C16 (assembly GCF_013890155.1). Classification (NCBI taxonomy): domain Bacteria; kingdom Pseudomonadati; phylum Pseudomonadota; class Gammaproteobacteria; order Enterobacterales; family Enterobacteriaceae; genus Citrobacter; species Citrobacter sp. RHB20-C16. Next base: position 4,281,155 of record NZ_CP057630.1, read on the forward strand.
CGGCCCAGAACGTCCCGAACCTGTTTGCCCGTAATGAGCGTGTTATCTGCCTGTTCGATACGGAGTTTGGCCCAATGGCGCAAATTCTGGTCGGTGCTACGATTGTTGGCAGTATCGAAACCGTCTGGGCGGGAACCATCACGCCGCCGCGCGAGGGCGTGATCAAACGCTGGACCTGGCCTGCCGGAGAAAGCGAAGGCTCCGTGGCGCTGCTGAAGGGTCAGGAAATGGGTCGCTTTAAACTGGGCTCCACGGTGATCAACCTGTTTGCGCCAGGTAAAGTGAATCTGGTCGAGCAGCTTGAGAGCCTCTCTGTGACCAAAATTGGTCAGCCGCTGGCGATCTCCACAGAGACATTCGTTGTGCCAGTCGACGCCGAGCCTGCACCATTACCAGATGAAGAGATCAAAGCTGAACACGACGCCAGTCCGCTGGTCGACGATAAGAAAGACGAAACCTAATAGTAGAAGGACGTTGCTGTGCGCCTGATTATCGCGTTTCTGATGGCCTGGTGCCTCAGCCAGGGGGCGTACGCTGCAACCGCCCCCGACGCCAAACAAATCACTCAGGAACTGGAGCAGGCGAAATCCGCAAAGCCTGCTCAGCCTGATGTTGTTGAAGCCCTTCAGTCTGCGTTGAACGCGCTCGAGGAACGTAAAGGTTCTCTCGAGCGGGCTCAGCAATATCAGCAGGTTATCGATAATTTCCCGAAAATGTCCGCCAGCCTGCGCGCGCAGTTAACCAATCTGCGCGATGAACCCCGCAGCGTATCGCCGGGCATGACGACTGATGCGCTGAATCAGGAAATTCTCCAGGTCAGTAGCCAGTTGCTGGAAAAAAGCCGTCAGGCCCAGCAGGAGCAGGAACGCGCCCGTGAGATTGCCGACTCATTAAGCCAACTGCCTCAGCAGCAAACCGATGCCCGCCGACAGCTCAACGAAATTGAACGCCGTATTGGCAGCGCCACCGGCAACACCCCGCTCAACCAGGCGCAAAATTTCAGCATGCAGGCTGAATCCGCTCGCCTGAAAGCGCTGGTTGATGAGCTGGAGCTGGCGCAGTTGTCGGCCAACAACCGTCAGGAACTGGCTCGTATGCGCTCGGAACTGGCGGAAAAACAGAGCCAGCAACTGGATGCGTATTTACAGGCACTGCGCAATCAGCTCAACAGCCAGCGCCAGCGTGAAGCCGAACGGGCGCTGGAAAGTACCGAGTTACTGGCGGAGAACAGCGCTGATTTACCGCCGGATATTGTCGCCCAGTTCAAAGTGAACCGGGAACTGTCAGCCGCGCTGAATCAGCAGGCGCAGCGCATGGATCTCGTCGCCTCTCAGCAACGTCAGGCCGCCAGCCAGACTCAGCAGGTACGTCAGGCGTTGACGACGCTGCGTGAACAGTCGCAATGGTTAGGCTCGTCTAACCTGTTGGGTGAAGCGTTACGCGCCCAGGTGGCACGTCTGCCGGAAATGCCCAAACCCCAGCAGTTGGATACTGAAATGGCGCAACTGCGCGTCCAGCGTCTGCGCTATGAAGATCAGCTCAATAAGCAGCCTCAGCTGCGCCAGCTCCATCAGGCGGACGGGCAGCCGCTCACCGCCGAACAAAACCGTATTCTTGAGGCGCAACTGCGCACCCAACGTGAGCTGCTGAATTCGCTGTTACAGGGCGGCGACACGCTGATCCTTGAACTGACCAAGCTGAAGGTCTCCAATAGCCAGCTTGAAGATGCGTTGAAAGAGGTGAACGAAGCGACCCACCGCTATCTGTTCTGGACCTCAGACGTTCGTCCAATGTCATTCTCCTGGCCGATAGATATCGTGCAGGATCTGCGTCGGCTGATCTCACTCGACACCTTCAGCCAGTTAGGTCAGGCCAGCGTGATGATGCTGACCAGCAGAGATACCCTGCTGCCGCTGTTTGGCGCGTTGATTCTGGTCGGGTTCAGCATTTACTCGCGTCGCCACTTTACCCGTTTTCTGGAGCGTTCTGCCGCCCGAGTGGGCAAGGTGACGCAGGATCACTTCTGGCTGACGCTGCGTACCGTATTCTGGTCGATACTGGTGGCCTCGCCGCTGCCAGTACTGTGGATGACGCTGGGATACGGACTGCGCGAGGCCTGGCCTTATCCGCTTGCCGTCGCGATAGGCGATGGCGTCACGGCGACGGTGCCGCTGCTGTGGGTCGTGATGATTTGCGCGACATTTGCCCGGCCCAATGGCCTGTTTATCGCCCACTTTGGCTGGCCGCGCGAACGCGTGTCACGTGCGATGCGTTATTATCTGATGAGTATCGGGCTTATCGTGCCGCTGATTATGGCGCTCATCATGTTTGATAACCTCAACGATCGGGAGTTTTCTGGCTCGCTCGGTCGCCTGTGCTTTATGCTGATTTGCGGCGCGCTGGCACTGGTCACCCTGAGCCTGAAAAAAGCCGGGATCCCGCTCTATCTCGATAAAGAAGGCAGCGGCGACAATATCGTGAACAGCATGCTGTGGAACCTGATGATAGGCGCGCCGGTGGTGGCGATACTGGCTGCCGCCGTGGGCTATCTGGCGACGTCACAGGCGCTGCTGGCGCGACTGGAAACCTCCGTCGCCATCTGGTTCCTGCTGTTGGTGATTTATCACGTCATTCGCCGCTGGATGCTGATTCAGCGTCGCAGACTGGCCTTTGACCGTGCCAAGCACCGCCGTGCGGAAATGCTGGCCCAGCGCGCCCGTGGCGAAGAAGAGCCGGCTCATTCAACCAGTCTGGAAGGGACCATCGACGTTGATGAGAGCGAAGTCGATCTTGATGCTATCAGCGCCCAGTCGCTCCGTCTGGTGCGCTCCATCCTGATGCTGATCGCCCTGCTGTCGGTCATTGTGCTGTGGTCGGAAATTCACTCCGCATTCGGCTTCCTCGAAAACATCTCGCTGTGGGACGTCACCTCGACGGTGCAAGGGGTTGAAAGTTTAGAACCCATTACGCTGGGCGCGGTGCTGATCGCGATTCTGGTGTTTATCATCACCACCCAACTGGTGCGTAATCTGCCTGCGCTTCTCGAGCTGGCGTTGCTCCAACACCTCGATCTCACGCCGGGTACCGGCTATGCCATTACCACCATCACCAAGTACCTGTTGATGTTAATTGGCGGTCTGGTGGGCTTCTCGATGATCGGGATTGAGTGGGCGAAACTGCAATGGCTGGTGGCGGCACTCGGCGTCGGTCTGGGCTTTGGTTTGCAGGAAATTTTCGCCAACTTTATCTCCGGCCTGATCATCCTGTTTGAAAAGCCGATTCGTATTGGTGACACCGTGACCATTCGCGATCTGACAGGCAGCGTAACGAAGATCAATACCCGCGCGACGACCATCAGCGACTGGGACCGCAAAGAGATCATCGTGCCGAACAAAGCGTTTATCACCGAGCAGTTCATCAACTGGTCGCTGTCTGATTCCGTGACACGCGTGGTGCTGACCATTCCGGCCCCATCCGATGTGAACAGCGAAGAGGTGACGCAAATCCTGCTAACCGCCGCACACCGCTGCTCGTTAGTCATCGATAACCCGGCGCCAGAAGTCTTCCTTGTGGACTTACAACAGGGGATTCAGATCTTCGAACTGCGTATCTATGCCGCCGAGATGGGTCATCGCATGCCGCTGCGCCATGAAATCCACCAGTTGATTCTGGCAGGCTTCCGCGAGCACGGTATCGATATGCCGTTCCCGCCATTCCAGATGCGTCTGGAAAGTTTGAATGGCCGACAAACAGGAAAAACGCTCAGTTCTGCCGGCAGAAGAAGTCGTCCGGCGGGGAGTTTGTAAATCGTTTGTACGTGTATCAGCAGAGGTTGGTTGTATTCCATCAGCCAATCTCTACTTTTTAGAGGCATAAATGATATCGAATAATAAAACGCCATAACCAAAAACTCAGCAGAGTTAACACAACAAAATATTGCCAAATACTGCGATGTTTTTTCCATATAATCACATAGAGGATAGGGATAAAGATGGGTAGTGTTATTATCATTCCAGCTGCGCCAATGTCGTCATTTTCAATATACATCATGACATCACAGATGTTTTTAATTCCCCTTCCATCGATAAACCATTCCTTACTTTGCGTTGATAACATGGTTATCAATAAAATACAAACCATGCCTCCTATAAAATTCAAAACAAAAGCTTTCCAGTTCATTTAATTTCCTCGCAAAATCTTTTGTAGAATATCTTTCTTTTCCATAATTCGTCGGCCACATTCACTATATTCACGTTCTGCAGAGCCCGGTGATTTTCTAATCGAGAGAATAATATCTTCTTTGGCCCGTATAATTCCGCGATTATATCTGGACCTCGCTAATATAATTTGCTCATCAGTCAGGTGAAGAGTATCAGTATCTGGATTATCATAGAGAATAAGGTCATGTAAATGGAATGCTACAACACGAATGTTAAAACTGTCATCGAGTAAGCATTGTGATAACTTAGATTGCTGAAAATGCGAAAGCGTGTTTGGGTGAATACCGATTGTTCTGGCAGCGACGCCTATCTGGATCGCGATAGAACCAATAGATGTTGCATTGGACAACTCATTGTTGTTCTTTCCCAGGATCTCTTCAATTACTTGTCTGAATTGCAGAACGCCAACACCTTTGAATCTCTCCGGAGTTCCCCCTACTTCAGCAACCGCAACACCCGCAAGGAGTAATTCAGGTATTCGCGCTTCATAAGCATATTGTTTAATTTTATTCCGATGATGTACTAACCAGGCTGTTTTGTAATACCAAAGATATGCTTTTCCTGTCATAAAATGCCAATTAGTAGGCAACGCATACCAACGGAAAAAATCCCAACCATTCCAATGAGGGAAACCATATTCATCAATATCACAAAAAGGAGGCGAACTGATCACGATAACAATCCCATGATAGACCTCACTATTGAAAAGACAATAACTCTTTCGTCACTGCTCAGGATGAGATAGACATCACAATTATAAAAACGCATGTCAGCCTAACACAATATTATTCCAATAAAAAATTCAAACCATCTATAAAAACAATAAAATATATAATGCCGTTTATATATTCACACAGCGCGTTATATATAAAGAAAAATATAGCTTCTGCAATTAATATCCATCTAATGGTTAAATAAATATCTCGTGCAAAATAAATATATGATGAAGTCGTTCATACTAACCATCTACAGCGACTTAACGTTGAAACCTTAAGGTAGAAGTTACAAAAATAAAATGTGGGCGTTAAATATTAACTGAAAAGCATTCTTTAAAGCGGCGAGAAAAAACACGCCGCTTTGCTTTTTTGATTGAACAAGTTATGCGCGATCAACAGTAAACGCGATCACTTCCGCGAGGCTTTCTGCGCCCAGCGCCAGCATAACCAGACGATCCACACCCAGTGCGACGCCAGAACAGTCCGGCATGCCAACTTTCAACGCCTCAATCAGATTGTTATCGATCGGCTGCTGCGGCAGTCCGCGCGCGGCACGCTTACGGTTATCCTGTTCAAAACGTTGCTGCTGTTCACGCGCATCCGTCAACTCATGGAAACCATTCGCCAGCTCAATACCTTTGAAGTAGACCTCGAAACGTTCCGCTACACGGTGATCTTCCGTACTGATCTGCGCCAGTGATGCCTGGCTTGCCGGGAAGTGATACACAAACGTCGGTTTCTCTTTACCAATGTGCGGTTCAACGCCCATCGCAAACAGCAGTTGCAGTAAGGTATCGCGATCTTCTTCCGTATCGGCAATGTTGCTTAAATCCAGCTTTGCGGCAACTTCACGCAGCTGCGTTTTATCCGCAGACAGCGGATCAATCTCCAGATGACGCTGGAACGCTTGCTGATAAGAGAGGCTCTCCGCCGCCGGGCATTCCAGCACCTGCTGCAGCAAATCATCCACTTCGTTCATCAACCGGTACATGTCGTAATGGGGACGATACCACTCGAGCATAGTAAATTCGGGGTTGTGATGACGCCCCATCTCTTCATTACGGAAGCTACGGCACAGCTGAAAGACCGGACCACACCCTGCCACCAGCAGACGCTTCATGTGATATTCCGGGCTGGTCATTAAATAGAGGTTCATCCCTTGAGAGTGACCGGGGCCGACGAAACGCGTTTCGAACGGGAACAGATGAATGTCTGTGACCGTCGCCTGGCTCATGCAGGGCGTCTCAACCTCCAGCACGCCGCGATCGGCAAAGAAACGACGAATTTCCGTCATAATTGCCGCGCGTTTTAACAGGTTAGGTATGGACGCGCTCGGCTGCCAGGTTGCCGTTTCGCTCATGGTTCTTTCTCCAGTTTAAGACAAGGGCACGAAGTCTACTCGTAACGCGGCAATGAAACAAATTTTGCTCAGGAATACTCCGACACGGCTGAAGAGTTAAAAAACCGTAAAGCGATGGTTTAGTAATTAAATTAATCAAGATCACTGATAATTCCGGCCTCTGACACGCTAAAAAAATCGAACACGTCAAATTTCCCACTCATCGCAGAGACTATACTGTTGTACCTATAAAGGAGCAGTGGAAACGCATTCGCACCCCACCTGTTTCAGGGGTTTTACCCGAAATATGTGGTGGCGAAATTACAATAATCTGGAGGAATGTCGTGCAAACCTTTCAAGCCGATCTTGCCATTATAGGCGCCGGTGGCGCGGGATTACGCGCTGCAATTGCCGCAGCGCAGGCAAATCCTAATGCAAAAATCGCACTGATTTCAAAAGTGTACCCAATGCGCAGTCACACCGTGGCTGCTGAAGGGGGCTCAGCTGCTGTCGCCCAGGATCATGACAGCTTCGACTACCATTTTCACGATACGGTAGCGGGCGGAGACTGGCTGTGTGAACAGGATGTCGTGGATTATTTTGTCCACCACTGTCCTACCGAAATGACCCAACTGGAACAATGGGGCTGCCCGTGGAGTCGTCGCGAAGACGGCAGCGTCAACGTTCGTCGCTTTGGCGGGATGAAAATTGAGCGTACCTGGTTTGCTGCGGATAAAACCGGCTTCCATATGCTGCATACCCTGTTCCAGACTTCTCTGCAGTTCCCGCAGATCCAACGCTTTGACGAACACTTCGTCCTGGATATCCTGGTCGATGATGGTCATGCTCGCGGCCTGGTGGCGATGAACATGATGGAAGGCACGCTGGTACAGATTCGTGCTAACGCGGTAGTAATGGCGACAGGCGGCGCAGGCCGTGTGTATCGCTATAACACCAACGGCGGCATCGTGACCGGTGACGGCATGGGCATGGCGCTGAGCCACGGCGTTCCACTGCGTGACATGGAATTTGTTCAGTATCACCCGACCGGTCTGCCGGGCTCCGGTATTCTGATGACGGAAGGCTGTCGTGGTGAAGGCGGTATTCTGGTCAACAAAAACGGCTACCGTTATCTGCAGGATTACGGCATGGGTCCGGAAACTCCGCTGGGCGAGCCGAAAAACAAATATATGGAACTCGGTCCGCGCGACAAAGTTTCTCAGGCTTTCTGGCACGAATGGCGTAAAGGCAACACCATCTCCACGCCGCGTGGCGATGTTGTACATCTCGACCTGCGTCATCTGGGCGAGAAGAAACTGCTGGAACGTCTGCCGTTCATCTGTGAACTGGCGAAAGCTTATGTGGGCGTCGATCCAGTGAAAGAACCGATTCCGGTGCGTCCGACCGCGCACTACACCATGGGCGGTATCGAAACCGATCAGAACTGCGAAACCCGCATCAAAGGTCTGTTTGCCGTCGGCGAATGTTCTTCTGTGGGTCTGCACGGCGCGAACCGTCTGGGCTCTAACTCTCTGGCTGAGCTGGTGGTCTTTGGTCGTCTGGCAGGCGAGCAGGCGATGGAGCGTGCAGCAACGGCGGGCACTGCTAACGACGCCGCCCTTGACGCACAGGTTGCTGGCGTTGAACAACGTCTGAAAGACCTGGTCAACCAGGAAGGTAACGAGAACTGGTCGAAGATCCGCGACGAAATGGGGCTTTCGATGGAAGAAGGTTGCGGTATTTACCGTACACCGGAACTCATGCAGAAAACCGTGGATAAGCTGGCCGAACTGCAGGAGCGCTTCAAGCGCGTTCGCATCACTGACACCTCCAGCGTATTCAATACCGATCTGCTGTACACCATCGAGCTGGGTCACGGCCTGAACGTCGCTGAGTGTATGGCGCATTCCGCGCTGGCGCGTAAGGAATCACGCGGCGCACACCAACGTCTGGACGAAGGTTGCACCGAACGTGACGACGTCAACTTCCTCAAACATACTCTCGCCTTCCGCGATGCTGATGGCACGACTCGCCTCGACTATAGCGACGTGAAAATCACCACGCTGCCGCCGGCAAAACGTGTTTACGGTGGCGAAGCGGAAGCAGCCGATAAGAAGGAGAAGGCTAATGGCTGAGATGAAAAACCTGAAAGTTGAGGTGGTGCGTTATAACCCTGAGACCGACACCGCGCCGCACAGTGCTTTCTATGAAGTGCCTTATGATGAAACCACGTCACTGCTGGATGCGCTGGGCTACATCAAAGATAACCTGGCACCAGACCTGAGCTATCGCTGGTCCTGCCGTATGGCGATCTGCGGCTCCTGCGGCATGATGGTCAACAACGTGCCGAAACTGGCGTGCAAAACCTTCCTGCGTGATTACACCAACGGTATTAAGGTGGAAGCGCTGGGTAACTTCCCGATTGAGCGCGATCTGGTCGTCGATATGACGCACTTTATCGAAAGTCTGGAAGCAATTAAGCCGTACATCATCGGTAACCCGCGTACGCCGGATCAGGGACCAAATATCCAGAGCCCGGCGCAGATGGCGAAGTATCACCAGTTCTCTGGTTGCATCAACTGTGGTCTGTGCTATGCCGCATGTCCGCAGTTCGGCCTGAACCCTGAGTTCATCGGACCGGCTGCAATTACCCTGGCGCATCGTTACAACGAAGATAGCCGCGACCACGGTAAGAAGGAGCGTATGGCACAGTTGAACAGCCCGAACGGCGTATGGACCTGTACTTTCGTGGGCTACTGCTCCGAAGTTTGTCCGAAGCACGTCGATCCGGCGGCTGCCATTCAGCAGGGTAAAGTAGAAAGCTCGAAAGACTTTCTTATCGCTACCCTGAAACCACGCTAAGGAGTGCAACATGACGACTAAACGCAAACCCTATGTGCGGCCGATGACGTCCACCTGGTGGAAAAAATTGCCGTTTTATCGCTTTTACATGCTGCGCGAAGGCACAGCCGTTCCGGCAGTCTGGTTCAGCATTGAGCTGATTTTCGGCCTGTTCGCACTGAAGCATGGTGTCGAATCCTGGGCGGGCTTCGTCGGTTTTCTGCAAAACCCGGTGGTGGTGATCCTCAACGTGATCGCCCTGGCGGCAGCACTGCTGCACACCAAAACCTGGTTTGAGCTGGCGCCGAAAGCCGCCAACATCATCGTAAAAGACGAAAAAATGGGGCCAGAGCCGATCATCAAAGGTCTCTGGGCAGTTACTGTGGTGGCGACCGTAGTCATACTGTTTGTTGCCCTGTTCTGGTAAGGAGTCCGGGATGATTAATCCAAATCCAAAACGTTCTGACGAACCCGTATTCTGGGGTCTGTTTGGCGCAGGCGGTATGTGGGGTGCGATTATCGCGCCAGTGATGGTTCTGCTGGTGGGGATTCTGCTGCCGCTGGGTCTGTTCCCGGGCGATGCCCTGAGCTATGAGCGTGTTCTGGCGTTTGCTCAGAGCTTTATCGGCCGTGCTTTCCTGTTCCTGATGATTGTCCTGCCGCTGTGGTGTGGCTTACACCGTATGCACCACGCGATGCATGACCTGAAAATCCATGTGCCGGCTGGCAAATGGGTGTTCTACGGTCTGGCAGCCATCCTGACCGTCGTCACGGCGATTGGCATTCTGTCCGTCTAACGTCATCCGCCCTCTTGTCTGCTGATAAGAGGGCGTTTTTATCATTCCCGCCATTATTTCCCCCACCAGGTTCTACACTTAGGAAAAAACACCCTAAGGATAAAACTATGCGCCTGCTCCCCATCGTTGCCGCTGTAACCGCTGCGTTTCTGGTGGTCTCCTGTAGTACCCCAACCCCGCCACAGGGCGTTACCGTGGTGAATAACTTCGATGCCAAACGCTACCTCGGAACCTGGTACGAAATTGCCCGCTTTGATCATCGCTTTGAACGCGGACTGGAGAAGGTCACGGCGACTTATAGCCAGCGCGATGACGGTGGCCTTACTGTCATCAATAAAGGCTGGAATCCGGACAGGAACAGATGGCAGCAAAGTGAAGGAAAAGCCTATTTTACCGGTGACCCAAGCCGCGCAGCGCTGAAGGTTTCGTTCTTTGGGCCTTTCTACGGCGGGTATAACGTTATCGCGCTCGACAGAGAGTACCGACACGCGCTGGTCTGCGGCCCGGATCGCGACTACTTGTGGATACTCGCCCGCACGCCAACCATTTCTGACGAAATGAAGCAGCAGATGCTGGCCGTCGCGACCCGGGAAGGGTTTGATGTCAATAAACTTATCTGGGTGAAGCAGCCCGGCGGTTAGTGGGTGCTTAATTTCAGACCAATAATACCGACAACGATTAACGCCAGACTTGCCAGACGCATGGGATTGGCCGATTCGCCCAGCAGCAGAATACCTGTGATGGCGGCACCGACGGCGCCAATCCCTGTCCACACGGCATACGCGGTACCCACGGGTAGCGTTTTCATCGCCCACGCAAGGAGCGCCATACTGACGATCATCGCGGCAATGGTGATGATACTCGGTGTCAGGCGACTAAAACCGTGGGTATATTTCAGCCCCACCGCCCAAACGACTTCAAGCAGACCGGCGATTAATAAGATTATCCAGGACATATCAGGCTCCAGAGAAATGGGGCCGTCCCCGATGAAAGAAGCGTTCGCAGGTCGTCCTGCAAAGCTGAAGGTGGAAAAAACATTCTTGCCCGAGCGGCGGTGAATTTCAACATTTTTATCTTTCCGCACCTAAAAGCTTGAATTAGGCGCATTTCGCTGCGTATTTTGCGCATTCAGCACTCATCCGACTTCTCTATGATGGGACGCTTTCTGAAGTCAGGAAGCCATTTGCCTTACTTCTGAATGCGAAAACGCTATGTTGAAAATATTAGTGATTGACCGTTGCCACTTCACCCGCACAGGGATCGAGGCATGGCTTAATCATTCCGAACTCTTTAATACGTCGTTTCTGGTCTCTGGGCTCAATAATCTCTTACTGGTTAAAGAGCACATCCAACAGTGGAAACCTCACCTGGTTATTGCGGACTTATACGGGTTTCTCAACGACACCCTGTCGGCCGAGTCCATTGCCCCATTTTTCCTCGCCTGCGGCAGCAGTCCGTTGATATTACTGGAGTCAGGAGGCGTGATGGTAGAGACGCAGCGCTATCCTGTCTGTGCGTCATTAACCAAGCAGGTCTCTCTGGCGATACTGGCTGAAAATATCCACAACGCCCTGCTGAGCGGCTCGGTATCGGAAGCGCCCGGCAATGCCTCGACGCTGCTTACACCACAGGAAGAGAAAGTACTGACGATGTGGATGGAGGGGGCGAGTAACAACGCGATTGCCTGTGCGCTCAGTATTCATGGCAAAACGGTGTACACCTACAAACGCAATATCCGCATGAAGTTACACATGGATAATCGCTTTTCGCCGTTTCTTGCGCCAGCCGAGCTGAAAAATTAACGGCACGACAACACTGCCGTACCGTTTTCACCGTTACTGCTGAGCTTTGGTTGCTGCGCCTGAAATAGCGTTGCCGCCGTCGGAGATGTCTTCGCCCACACCACGTGTGGTGTTACACGCAGTCAACACGGAGGAAAGTACTAACACAGAAAAGATCGCTGCAATTGTCTTTTTAACCATAACGTCTTCCTTTTCTAGCCAATGTTATTTGTGTAGTGCCACTTAATCATAGACAAGATCCCGAACAATGCCGGGAGATAGACGCTTTTTAGGACGATGAGAAGAAAATTAACTGGCCGCGTGAGAAATGGAATTGCCGAGGTGCTTAATATCCTCACCAAAGCCGCGCGCGGTATTGCAGCCCGCCAGCAACGAGGTGGTGAGAAGAATCAGTGTTACAAGACCGAGAAGACGTTTCATCATTCCTGCCCTGGATAAACAATGGCGCAGCAAAGCTGCTGCACCATAATGAGCTAAACGCGCGGATTATTTAACGCGGGAAACGTATTCGCCTGAACGCGTATCCACTTTAATCACTTCGCCAATCTGAACGAACAGAGGCACTTTAACTACGGCGCCAGTAGACAGCGTTGCCGGCTTGCCACCTGTACCAGCGGTATCGCCTTTCAGACCCGGATCGGTATCAACGATTTCCAGTTCAACAAAGTTCGGCGGCGTCACGGAGATAGGCTGACCGTTCCACAGGGTCACGATGCACTCAGCCTGATCCAGCAACCATTTTCCGCTATCGCCAATCGCTTTAGCATCTGCGGAAAGCTGCTCGAAGGTTTCGTTGTTCATGAAGTGCCAGAACTCGCCGTCGTTGTACAGGTAAGTCAGGTTCATATCTACAACGTCAGCGCCTTCAGCAGAGTCAGTCGACTTGAAGGTTTTCTCAACGCGAGTACCGGTCAGCAGACGACGCAGTTTCACGCGAGCAAAAGCCTGACCTTTACCTGGTTTAACGAATTCGCTGGCTTCAACCGCATAAGGTTCGCCGTCCAACATGATTTTAAGACCAGCACGAAAATCGTTGCTATAGTACGTTGCCATAAGGCCCTCTGAAAATTGTTAACTGGTAGCTAAGCCACAAAATGGCGCATATTGTAACCCTAAATACCCCATCCAGAGAAGATTGGTTATCGCAACTTGCCGATGTTGTGACCAATCCCGATGAACTCCTGCGTCTTTTGAATATAGACGCAGATGAAAAACTGTTGGCTGGACGCGACGCCAAACGGCTGTTCGCCCTGCGCGTGCCGCGTGCATTTATCGCACGTATGGAAAAAGGCAATCCTGACGATCCGCTTTTACGTCAGGTACTTACCTCCGAAGATGAGTTTATTACCGCGCCGGGTTTCTCCACCGATCCGCTGGAAGAACAGCATAGCGTCGTACCGGGACTGCTGCATAAATACCGTAACCGGGCGCTGCTGCTGGTGAAAGGCGGCTGTGCGGTAAATTGTCGCTATTGCTTCCGTCGCCACTTTCCGTACGCCGAAAATCAGGGAAATAAGCGAAACTGGCAGACGGCGCTGGACTACATTAGCGCGCATACCGAGCTGGATGAGATCATTTTCTCCGGCGGCGATCCGCTGATGGCCAAAGATCATGAGCTGGACTGGCTGCTCACACAACTGGAAGCCATTCCCCATATCAAACGTCTGCGTATTCACAGTCGCCTGCCCATCGTCATCCCTGCGAGGATTACGGAGGGGCTGGTTGCCCGCTTCACCCGTTCTTCGCTGCAGATCCTGCTGGTGAATCACATTAACCACGCTAACGAGGTGGATGACGCGTTTCGACAAGCAATGGCGAAACTACGCATCGCAGGCGTTACGCTGCTCAATCAGAGCGTCCTGTTGCGTGGCGTCAATGATAACGCGCAGACGCTGGCGACCCTCAGTAATGCGCTGTTTGATGCGGGCGTCATGCCCTATTACCTGCACGTGCTGGATAAAGTGCAAGGGGCGGCGCATTTCATGGTGACGGATGATGACGCGCGCCAGATTGTGCGTGAACTGCTCACCCTGGTCTCGGGTTATATGGTGCCCAAACTGGCGCGGGAAATTGGCGGCGAACCGAGTAAAACGCCACTGGATTTACAACTGCGTCAACAATAACCTCGCAATCAGGTGTCCGTATCCGGACACCTGTCACCAAAACCCCGGATTCCCCCATTCTGTATGCTATTTTAGCGATACCTTGCGAACTATATATTTAAAAATCATATGTATAAGTCGCAACTAATCGCTGAATTTATTATTGGTGAGGGAGAACCGTTATGGCTATCAGTATCAAAGGAGTGAATACGGGTGTTATTCGTAAAGCGAACGAATTCATCGCGCTGGCGCTGAAAATTAAAGAGCTAAGGAACAAGGAATCGCTGTTTTTTCTACCTGCGCTGGAATTACGCGATCTGCTGATTGCCGTGGAAAGTCGTCTGTACCAGAAACAGCAACTGAACGCTGCCGAACGTCAGCACTACGAAAAAACGCGCGATGCTATCAGCAAGAAAATGCAGGAAAACATTCCCGCGATGGTGGAAAACGAACTTCGACATGCGGATATTCATCGCCGTGTCACCGCCGTCGCCTTAACTGACGCGAGTGGTGACAACATCACACTGACCTTCACACTTCACGATGGCACAACCTGCGACCTGCGGGTGAACGAATTGCAGATTGATACTTTGGTGTATGCCATTATTCGGGCGATAGAGAACGCGGGTATGCGGGAACTGGCACTGAGGATCTCCTCGTTGCTGGATTTTTTGCCGCTGTACGATGCGGACTGTCTGGACCATGAGCGACTGGAATACGACGCCTACACGCAGTCAGAGTGGAAACACGCGCTTTTCACGCATTATCTTGCGGTACTTTATCGTTTTACGGATGAAACAGGAAAGGAACGGTTCTGCGGCGCTGTCGTGAAAACCCGCGTTCCATCGGGTAGTAAAGAGGCGGAAGCCATTTCCCGTCGTGTACTCGACTTTAGCCCGAGGCTGAAAAAACTGGCAGGTAAATCGTGTCAGGCTTTTGTCAGAACGCTGACGGCGGATAAAGCGCAGACGCTGACCCAGGAGCAATGCCTGCGCGCGCTACATCATTTACGGATTCAGTCCGTTAACGCCGCAACACAGCACGCCTGATGGCGCTGCGCTTATCAGGCCTACGACATAACTTCGAGTCATTACACAAAATCATTCAATCAGAATCGCGGCGGCAAGCGAAGAAATCCCCAGGAGCATAGATAACTATGTGACTGGGGTTTCACAGCGCAGCCAACAAAGAGGCTGGTTGAAGGATGAAGTGTAATCAATTAGGGCACTTATAAACCTGGCCAATCATCTCACTGGCCGTCGGGACAAAGCTGGATAACATGCCCTGGCTCGGGCTGCTGACGCCATAAATCACGTTGCCGCCCATCGCTGCTGCCTGGTTGCGCAGGTCATTTGCCGCACCACGCATAGAACCGCCTTCTTCACCGTGCTGACCTGAAAGCCAGTTGCTTTGCTTCCCGGTGGCCGTGCCAATCAACTGACATTCAGCGCCTGGCTTCTCTTCCACAAAGCGAACACTTTGCCCTGCGGAACTCAGTTCGTTGCTGGAGCTACAACCCGCCATCAGTAGCGCGGCACCGACGATCCCTGCTAAATATTTCACGTGCATGTTATTCCCCATAATCAATGAGCTGGACGTTTTGTCCGTCACTGAATCTTATACTAAAAAGATGACCAAAAGAAAAACCCCCGAGCATTTCTGCCCGAGGGTTTCTCATTTCTGGGAGATTAACACCCTGCAGCCTGAAGGATGCAGGGTGTAGGCGATTACATCATGCCGCCCATACCACCCATGCCGCCCATACCACCAGCAGCACCTAAGTCAGGCGCGTCGCCTTTCGGCAGGTCGGTTACCATGCACTCGGTGGTAATCATCAGGCCAGCCACAGAAGCCGCGTACTGCAGAGCAGAACGGGTGACTTTGGTTGGATCCAGGATACCCATATCGATCATGTTGCCGTATTCTTCGGTCGCTGCGTTGTAACCGTAGTTGCCATCACCCGCTTTCACGGTGTTAGCGACAACAGACGGTTCTTCGCCGCAGTTCAGAACGATCTGACGCAGCGGAGATTCCATTGCGCGCAGCGCAACTTTGATACCGACGTTCTGATCTTCGTTCTGACCTTTCAGGCCAGCGATTTTGGAGGCTACGCGAATCAGCGCCACGCCACCACCGGCAACCACGCCTTCTTCTACCGCAGCACGGGTCGCGTGCAGGGCATCTTCAACGCGGGCTTTTTTCTCTTTCATTTCAACTTCAGTCGCAGCACCAACTTTGATGACTGCCACGCCGCCTGCCAGTTTCGCTACGCGCTCCTGCAGTTTTTCGCGGTCGTAGTCGGAGGTGGCTTCTTCGATCTGCTGACGAATCTGAGTCACACGACCCTGGATTGCCGCTTCGTCACCCACGCCATCGATGATGGTGGTGGTGTCTTTGTTGATCACAACGCGTTTTGCCTGACCCAGGTCTTCCAGCGTTGCTTTTTCCAGCTCCATACCGATCTCTTCAGAGATCACGGTACCGCCAGTCAGAGTCGCGATATCCTGCAGCATCGCTTTACGACGATCGCCGAAACCAGGAGCTTTAACCGCAGCCACTTTCACGATGCCGCGCATGGTGTTAACCACCAGCGTTGCCAGCGCTTCGCCTTCCACATCTTCAGCGATGATCAGCAGCGGTTTGCCTGCTTTCGCAACGGCTTCCAGAACCGGCAGCATTTCGCGGATGTTGGAGATTTTCTTGTCAGCCAGCAGGATGAACGGGCTTTCCAGTTCTACTGCACCAGTTTCCGGCTTGTTGATGAAGTACGGTGACAGGTAGCCACGGTCGAACTGCATACCTTCAACGACGTCCAGTTCGTCCTGCAGACCGGTACCGTCTTCCACGGTAATCACGCCTTCTTTACCGACTTTGTCCATCGCTTCTGCGATCAGTTTACCTACGGTTTCGTCGGAGTTAGCAGAGATGGTACCCACCTGAGCAATGGCTTTAGAGTCGGAGCACGGTACGGACAGCGCTTTCAGTTCTTCAACCGCAGCCGCAACCGCTTTGTCGATACCACGCTTCAGGTCCATCGGGTTCATACCCGCAGCAACGGCTTTCAGCCCTTCGGTGATGATGGACTGAGCCAGTACGGTCGCAGTGGTGGTACCGTCGCCTGCTGCGTCATTCGCTTTAGAGGCGACTTCTTTCACCATCTGCGCGCCCATGTTTTCGAACTTGTCTTCCAGTTCGATTTCACGTGCTACGGAAACACCATCTTTAGTGATGGTCGGTGCACCGAAGGATTTGTCCAGAACGACGTTACGGCCTTTCGGACCGAGGGTGACTTTCACTGCGTCTGCCAGTACGTTTACGCCGCGCAGCATTTTCACACGAGCGTCGTTACCGAATTTTACGTCTTTAGCTGCCATTTTCTCTTTCCCTTAAATTCGTATGTTCAGTGTCGTTCGCGGATTACGCTTCAACAATTGCCAGGATGTCGCTTTCAGACATGATCAACACTTCTTCATTGTCGATCTTCTCAGATTTCACACCGTAACCATCGTTGAAAATCACGATGTCGCCGACTTTCACGTCCAGCGGTTGCACGGTACCGTTATCCAGGATGCGACCCTTACCGACAGCGATGATTTCGCCACGAGTTGATTTACCCGCTGCAGAACCGGTCAGAACGATGCCGCCAGCAGATTTGGACTCAACTTCTTTACGTTTAACGATCACGCGATCATGTAACGGACGAATACTCATTGATAGCTCTCCTTTGAGAAAGTCATTATCAGTTATGGGTGACGCCGGCCCGCTAAGGTTCCCGGCTAGTGACCAGAGAGATGGGGATGGGTTTTTGCCCCTTCAAGGGGCAATGTGAAAAAAAATTCTGATCAGCAAAAAATCCTGTAAAAACCCTACTTACCTCACATTTCTCGCCTATTTAATCGCTGGCGTCATAAGCAAATCTGATTGTGATAACATCGAAAACCTGCGCAGTGGCCTGGCATTCAGGCGCAAACGGATAACAACTCATGAGTGGACTGAAACAAGAGCTTGGATTGGCTCAGGGTATTGGCCTGTTGTCGACATCATTATTGGGAACAGGCGTGTTTGCCGTCCCGGCCCTGGCGGCACTGGTAGCAGGCAACAACAGCCTGTGGGCCTGGCCAGTTTTGATTGTGCTGGTGTTTCCCGTTGCGATTGTGTTTGCCCTGCTAGGCCGACATTACCCCAGCGCAGGCGGCGTCGCACATTTCGTCGGCATGGCGTTTGGCCCACATCTTGAACGGGTCACCGGCTGGCTGTTTTTGTCCGTCATTCCCGTGGGTCTTCCTGCTGCGCTGCACATTGCCGCCGGGTTTGGTCAGGCGATGTTTGGCTGGCACGGCTGGCAACTATTGCTGGCCGAACTGGGTACACTGGCGCTGGTGTGGTTTATCGGTTCACGCGGCGCGAGCTCCAGCGCAAACCTGCAAACGGTGATTGCCGGTCTGATCGTGGCGCTGATTGTCGCTATCTGGTGGGCTGGCGATCTCACACCAGCAGAAATCCCTTTCCCTGCGCCAGCCGATATTGAAATGTCGGGGTTATTCTCCGCGCTGTCGGTGATGTTCTGGTGCTTCGTCGGTCTGGAAGCGTTCGCCCATCTGGCCTCAGAATTCAAAGACCCCGAACGGGATTTCCCTCGCGCACTGATGATGGGTCTGCTGCTGGCCGGTTCGGTCTATTGGGCCTGCACCGTTGTGGTTCTGCACTTTGATGCCTATGGCGAAACGATGGCAGCGGCGGCCTCATTACCGGAAATTGTCGTGCAATTGTTTGGCGTTCAGGCGCTGTGGGTAGCCTGTGTGATCGGTTATCTGGCCTGCTTTGCCAGCCTCAATATTTATATTCAGAGTTTTGCCCGTCTGGTGTGGTCACAGGCGCAATATAAACCGGACCATTATCTGGCCCGCCTCTCCTCCCGTCATATTCCACGCAACGCGCTCAATGCCGTGCTGGGCTGCTGCGTAGTCAGTACGCTGTGCATTTATGCGTTAGAGATCAATCTCGATGCGCTCATCGTCTATGCCAACGGCATCTTTATCATGATCTATCTGTTGTGCATGCTGGCAGGGTGTCGCCTGTTGAAAGGGCGGTATCGCGCGCTGGCAATGGTGGGCGGATTACTATGCCTTCTGTTACTGGCAATGGTCGGCTGGAAGAGTCTGTATGCGCTGATTATGTTGGCGATACTGTGGCTGTTTTTGCCACAACGAAAAAAGGTTGAACATCACTTATAGGCCGGTTCCACGAAAATGCCCGGTGGCGCTTACGCTTACCGGGCCTACGGGAATCAGTCGCGACGATCATCCTTGTGTTCGATACGGTCACGTTCTTCATCTTTGCGCTGGAACTCACCGTCAAAGGTGTCGCCACCGCCGGTTCCGGCGCTAAAGCCGCCATCCGGCATCCGGGAAAAACGCAAATGCGGCATCAGCTTCATCGTCAGATGCTTCTGCACCGGTGGTAATAAAAGAAGAAGGCCGAGGAAGTCGGTGAAAAAGCCGGGCAACAACAGCAACAGACCCGCGATGATCAGCGAAACACTCTTGATCATCTCTTCAGCCGGGCTCTCTCCTGCCGCCATTTTCTGCTGCATCAGCAAAAAGTTCTTAAATCCCTGGTTGCGTACCAGCGACATCCCGATGACCGAGGTGAAAATCACCAGTATGAGCGTCATCAGTACACCCATCACATGGGCAACCTGAATAAAGATAGAAATCTCAATATAAACATAGAGAAAGACTGCAAGTAACGGTATCCAGCGCAAAAGGATTCTCCTCAAACGACCGCCGTGATGCCCACGTCAGCCCGAAAATAGTTGCGATTCGCATTAGTCGGATGTAGGGGTAGTTCGCAAAATTTCAAGCTATTTGTACACTTATTTTTAGAGATAATCCTAAAGCGGTGACCTATTTCACAAAATAATAATTAAGGAGTAATTTACCACACTTAAAGTGATCCAGATTACGGCACAATTTCTGAAGCAGAATATGATCTCGTTGACCAGACCGATGTAGGGGATAATCGTCGGTCAAGAAACAATCGAAACCACATATATTCTGTGTGTTTAGTGCATTCATTGGCAGCTTTAAATAAAGAAGGTTCACATGTTAAACAACATTCGTATCGAAGAAGATCTGTTGGGTACCAGGGAAGTTCCAGCCGAAGCCTACTATGGTGTTCACACTCTGAGAGCGATTGAAAACTTCTACATCAGCAACAACAAAATCAGTGATATCCCTGAATTTGTGCGCGGCATGGTAATGGTTAAGAAGGCCGCTGCTCTGGCAAACAAAGAGTTGCAGACCATCCCTAAAAGTGTAGCGAACGCCATCATTGCTGCATGTGATGAAGTCCTGAATAACGGCAAATGCATGGACCAGTTCCCGGTAGACGTTTACCAGGGCGGTGCAGGCACCTCCGTCAACATGAATACCAACGAAGTGCTGGCCAATATCGGGCTGGAGCTGATGGGTCACCAGAAAGGTGAATATCAGTACCTGAACCCGAACGACCACGTGAACAAATGTCAGTCTACTAACGACGCCTACCCAACCGGTTTCCGCATCGCCGTTTACGCTTCTATCGTAAAACTGGTCGATGCTATCAACCAACTGCGTGAAGGCTTTGAGCGTAAAGCTGTCGAATTCCAGGACATCCTGAAAATGGGTCGTACCCAGTTGCAGGATGCAGTTCCGATGACCCTGGGTCAGGAATTCCGTGCTTTCAGCGTACTGCTGAAAGAAGAAGTGAAAAACATCGAGCGTACCGCTGAACTGCTGCTGGAGGTTAACCTCGGCGCAACGGCTATCGGTACCGGTCTGAATACCCCGAAAGAGTACTCTCCGCTGGCAGTACAGAAACTGGCGGAAGTCACTGGCTTTGCCTGCGTTCCTGCTGAAGACCTGATCGAAGCGACCTCTGACTGCGGCGCTTACGTGATGGTACACGGCGCGCTGAAACGCCTGGCGGTGAAGATGTCCAAAATCTGTAACGACCTGCGCTTGCTCTCCTCTGGCCCACGTGCCGGCCTGAATGAGATCAACCTGCCGGAACTGCAGGCGGGCTCTTCTATCATGCCAGCGAAAGTGAACCCGGTTGTACCGGAAGTCGTCAACCAGGTGTGCTTCAAAGTCATCGGTAACGACATCACCGTCACCATGGCGTCTGAAGCCGGTCAGCTGCAGCTGAACGTGATGGAGCCAGTGATTGGTCAGGCGATGTTTGAATCGATTCACATCCTGAGCAACGCCTGCTACAACCTGCTGGAGAAATGTGTTAACGGTATTACCGCTAACAAAGAAGTGTGCGAAGGGTATGTCTACAACTCTATCGGCATCGTCACCTACCTCAACCCGTTCATCGGCCACCACAACGGCGACATCGTCGGTAAGATTTGTGCCGAAACCGGTAAGAGCGTACGTGAAGTGGTGCTGGAGCGCGGTCTGTTGACTGAAGCTGAGCTGGACGATATTTTCTCCGCACAGAACCTGATGCACCCGGCTTATAAAGCAAAACGCTATACTGATGAAAACGAACAGTAATCGTACAGGGTAGTACCATGGAGGGCACGTCAGATGACGTGCCTTTTTTCTTATAAGAAGTTACTAAATAACAACAATTTAATATCAACTTGTTAAACAACAAGGAAGGCTAATATGATAGTTGTCGAACTTATCATTGTTTTGCTGGCAATCTTTTTGGGCGCCAGACTTGGGGGCATCGGGATTGGATTTGCAGGTGGACTGGGTGTTCTGGTTCTTGCCGCTATCGGCGTGAAACCGGGTAACATTCCGTTCGATGTGATTTCCATCATCATGGCGGTTATCGCTGCTATCTCCGCGATGCAGGTTGCGGGCGGTCTGGACTATCTGGTTAACCAGACAGAAAAACTGCTGCGTCGGAATCCGAAATACATCACGATCCTTGCACCGATCGTGACCTATTTCCTGACTATTTTTGCAGGCACCGGGAACATCTCCCTGGCAACGCTGCCGGTTATCGCTGAAGTGGCGAAGGAACAGGGCATCAAGCCTTGCCGTCCGCTCTCCACCGCGGTGGTTTCCGCTCAGATAGCGATCACTGCATCGCCTATCTCTGCTGCGGTCGTCTACATGTCTTCGGTCATGGAAGGCCATGGCATTAGCTACATCCACCTGCTGTCTGTGGTCATTCCGTCCACGCTGCTGGCGGTGCTGGTAATGTCCTTCCTCGTGACCATGCTGTTCAACTCCAGGCTCTCTGACGATCCGGTATACCGTAAACGTCTGGAAGAGGGTTTGATTGAGCTGCGCGGTGAGAAGCAGATCGAAATCAAACCTATGGCGAAGAACTCCGTCTGGCTGTTCCTGCTGGGCGTAGTGTGCGTAGTGGTTTATGCGATCATCAACAGCCCGAGCCTCGGTCTGGTTGAGAAACCGCTGATGAACACCACCAACGCTATCCTGATCATCATGCTGAGCGTCGCGACGCTGACCACGATCATGTGCAAAGTGGAAACCGACGCCATCCTCAACTCCAGCACCTTCAAAGCCGGTATGAGCGCCTGTATTTGTATTCTGGGCGTTGCATGGCTGGGTGACACGTTCGTGTCTCACAACATTGACTGGATCAAAGACACTGCAGGTGAAGTGATTCAGGGCCATCCGTGGCTGCTGGCTGTCATCTTCTTCTTTGCTTCTGCACTGCTGTACTCTCAGGCAGCAACCGCTAAAGCACTGATGCCGATGGCGCTGGCGCTGAACGTTTCTCCGCTGACTGCCGTTGCGTCTTTCGCTGCGGTTTCTGGTCTGTTCATTCTGCCTACTTACCCAACGCTGGTTGCGGCGGTACAGATGGATGACACCGGGACAACGCGTATCGGTAAATTTGTCTTTAACCACCCGTTCTTCATCCCTGGTACGCTGGGTGTGTTACTGGCGGTTTGCTTCGGCTTCCTGCTGGGCAGTTTCATGCTGTAAGTGTTACCTGCGGGGCGTGTTCACGCCCCGCATTTCCCTCCCCTTTATCTAACATCCTTCCCTCGTCCGTTGTATAGTGACCACTCTTTTGCCGGTCATTCTGTTCATTCGAGGTGTTTATGCATGATGTGAGTCGTCAGGATATCGCCCTCTCCGATGCCGTTGTTGTACTCTGTACCGCGCCGGATGAAGCCACCGCCCAGGATCTGGCGGCCAAAGTGCTGGCAGAAAAACTGGCGGCCTGCGCCACGATTATTCCCGGTGCCACCTCGCTGTATTACTGGGAAGGAAAACTGGAGCAGGAATACGAAGTCCAGATGATCTTAAAAACCTCGGTGGCACACCAGGACGCCTTACTCGATTGCCTGAAGTCTCATCACCCGTATCAAACGCCCGAGCTTCTGGTTTTACCCGTTACCCACGGAGACAGTGATTACCTCTCATGGCTCAACGCATCCTTACGCTGATCCTGCTTTTTTGCAGCACATCGACTTTTGCCGGACTTTTCGACGCGCCGGGTCGCTCGAATTTTGTCCCTGCTGACCAGGCCTTTGCCTTTGACTTTCAGCAAAACCAACACGATCTTAATCTCACCTGGCAGGTGAAAGACGGGTATTACCTGTATCGCAAGCAGATCAGTATTACCCCTGCACGGGCGGAAATCGCGGAAGTGACGCTGCCAGCGGGCGTCTGGCATGAAGATGAGTTCTACGGGAAAAGCGAAATCTATCGCAATACGCTCACCATTCCGGTTACCGTCAACCAGGCGCAGTCTGGCGCCACGCTAACGGTCACGTATCAGGGCTGTGCCGATGCGGGTTTCTGTTATCCGCCGGAAAGCAAAACCGTGCCGCTAAGTGAAGTGACCGCCAGCGCGAAGCCGAAACCAGTGGCGCCAGCAGCAATACAGCAACCGCCGCAGCCGGAGCAAGCGCCAGCCCAGCTCCCCTTCTCCGCCCTGTGGGCGCTGCTGATCGGTATTGGCATCGCTTTTACCCCCTGCGTACTGCCGATGTATCCACTGATTTCCGGCATCGTACTGGGCGGTAAACAGCGTCTTTCCACCGGACGCGCACTGCTGCTGACATTCATCTACGTACAGGGGATGGCGCTGACCTATACCGCGCTGGGGCTGGTGGTGGCCGCCGCCGGATTGCAGTTCCAGGCGGCTCTTCAGCATCCGTATGTCTTAATCGGCCTGGCAGTGGTCTTTACCCTGCTCGCCCTGTCGATGTTCGGCCTGTTCACCCTGCAACTGCCATCGTCGCTGCAAACGCGCCTCACGCTGATGAGTAACCGTCAGCAAGGCGGTTCTGCGGGTGGCGTGTTTGTGATGGGCGCGATTGCCGGGCTGATTTGTTCGCCGTGTACCACCGCACCGCTGAGCGCCATTTTGTTGTATATCGCTCAGAGCGGGAATCTGTGGCTCGGCGGCGGTACGCTGTATCTCTATGCACTAGGGATGGGGCTGCCGCTGATGCTGGTCACCGTCTTTGGTAACCGTCTGCTGCCGAAAAGCGGCCCGTGGATGGCGCAGGTCAAAACGGCGTTTGGCTTTGTTATTCTCGCGCTGCCGGTCTTTTTGCTGGAGCGCATCATCGGCGATACGTGGGGCTTACGCCTGTGGTCGCTGTTGGGCGTGGCCTTCTTTGGCTGGGCGTTCATTACCAGCCTGCAAGCAACGCGTAGCTGGATGCGCATCGTGCAGATAATCCTGCTGGCGGCGGCGCTGGTCAGCGTGCGTCCGCTCCAGGACTGGGCGTTTGGCACGACGGTGACCCAGACACAGGCACATCTGGACTTCAAACCGGTGGCAAGCGTTGAGGAACTCAAACAGGCGCTGGCCGAGGCGAAAGGCAAACCGGTGATGCTGGACCTGTACGCCGACTGGTGCGTCGCCTGTAAAGAGTTTGAAAAGTACACCTTCAGCCATCCACAGGTAAAACAGGCGCTGGGCGATACGGTACTGTTACAGGCTAACGTCACCGCCAATAACGCACAGGATGTGGCGCTGTTGAAGCATTTGCAGGTATTAGGACTGCCAACCATCCTGTTCTTCGATACGCAAGGTCAGGAACACCCGCAGGCACGGGTGACGGGCTTTATGGATGCGGCGACGTTTAGTGCGCATTTGCGCGATCGCCAACCGTGAGCGACACTTTCAGAGGTAAAGACGGAGGAATGACCGTGCAACGTGAAGATGTCCTGGGAGAAGCCCTAAAATTACTCGAGATCCATGGGATTGCGAACACCACACTGGAGATGGTGGCCGAGCGCGTAGATTATCCGCTCGATGAAATGCAGCGTTTCTGGCCGGACAAAGAGGCCATTCTGTATGACGCGCTGCGCTATCTCAGCCAACAGGTGGATATCTGGCGTCGCCAGCTATTGCTGGATGACACCCTGAGTGCCGAGCAAAAGCTGCTGGCCCGCTACACGGCGCTGGCAGAGTGCGTGAGTAACAATCGTTACCCGGGCTGCCTGTTTATCGCCGCCTGTACGTTTTATCCCGATCCGTCGCACCCCATTCATCAACTGGCAGATCAGCAAAAAAGCGCGGCGCACGATTTCACTCACGAACTGCTGACCACGCTGGAGATTGACGATCCGGCAATGGTGGCTAAACAGATGGAACTGGTGCTGGAAGGCTGTCTGAGCCGTATGCTGGTCAATCGCAGCCATGCGGATGTGGAGACTGCGCATCGTCTGGCAGAAGACATTCTGCGCTTTGCCCAGTGCCGCCAGGGCGGGGCGCTGACCTAAGCAAACACTCCCACCCACGCAGAGATCAACAAACACAACGCCATCACACGCTGAAAACGCACCATCGCCACGGTGGTGCGAAACACTCGGTTTACCGCCTTTCCCAGCCACGCCCAACACAGTAAACATCCGATAGAGATGAGCAAAAACCACAGCGCCATCAATGCAATATCGCGCAGTGCGTGACTCCCGGTCGGCGCAAACAGACTCACCACCGCCAACGCCATCATCCACGTTTTCGGGTTTACTATCTGCAGCAGCGCCGCGGCGCGCGCGGTAAAGCGATGAGATGGTTTTCCGGACAGATTCGTAGCCGGAGCGCTGAATAACTGCCAGCTCATCCAGCTTAGCCACGCTACGCCTGCCCAGCTCATCACCTGCCGCACCAGCGGATGTTGATGCAATATCTCCCCAGCCCCGGCCCCAGAAATCAACACAATCATGCTCGCCGCCACACAACCGCTGACCAACGCAGGTAGTGTCGCTTTCACGCCATGATGCTGACTGTTCGCCAGGATGAGGATATTGGTGGGACCGGGGGTGATAGAGGCGACAAACGCAAACAGCAAAAACGGCGCGATACTCACAGGCAGACTCCTTTTTAGTTGAGCTTCTGACTGTGACGCTATTTCCTGTAAACGTCTGGAAGGTATGTGCACAAGCGACGGTAATGCGCAGGCGAAATACGATACGCACGCTGGAACCAGCGCCCCAGATGGCTTTGATCGGCAAATCCCAACGCTGCTGCGACATTAACCGGCAGCGCGCCCTTCGCCAGCATCTGACGTGCCTTTGCCAGCCGTAGCTGAATCAACCATGCGTGTGGAGCGAGGTGAAACTCGCGTTTAAAGCTGCGCGTCAGCGTAAAACGATCCGTTCCGGTCTCACGCGCCAGATCGGAAAGGCCAATGTTGTCACCCATATGCGCATGCAGATAATCCCGGGCGCGATGGGCGATCGCCGCGCTCTGTATCTGCGAAGGGAGGCGCTTTCGCCAGTGGCAATGGGTGGTGAGCTGTGAAAGAAGATGATCCATCGTACTTTGTTGCACAATACGCAGCTCTTCGGTATGCAAGGCGTTAAACGTTTCGCCAATGGCGCGCACCAGCTGCGGCTCACGCGACAACGTCCGGCTGAAATGCAGGGAATAGCTGTCCGGCGTGGTGTCATAAAGGCCCTGCAACGTTTTTGTCAGCCACTGCTCATCCAGATAAAAGGTGAGATAGGTAAACCCACCGGCCACCGGCGCATCGCCATCATGAATCTCACCCGGCTCCAGCAAAAAAGCATCACCTGGTTGGCTGTGGTGACGCTCACGCCGACAGTGAAATTGCTGCGTACCGGAAAGGGTAATACCGACCAGAAAGCTATCGTGCCAGTGCGGGTCAAATGCATGCCCTTCAAAATGGGCTTTGATTGTCTCAATACCGGTATCGGCATGTTGTCGCAGCTCAAGCCAGTCGTTTGCCATACTGCCCTCCTCTCGCTGCCAGCATTGCCTGTTCAGAACGCATCTGTCTGGAAGATTTGTGCAAACTGAACGCAGAAACGCACAGATTGCCGCAAACTTAAGCAGTTGAACAGCTTTTCCCTAAATTAGGTTGACTGTCGTGCATGATTACGGTTTAATGCGCCCCGTTGCCCGGATAGCTCAGTCGGTAGAGCAGGGGATTGAAAATCCCCGTGTCCTTGGTTCGATTCCGAGTCCGGGCACCACTATTCATAAGGCCTCGCTGAAAAGCGGGGCTTTTTTCTTTTCTGGCTACGGTAGATTTCTGGTCGTTGCAACACGTTATTTGTTTGCTGGATTTCACGCCATTTCTGCAAATGTTCTTTGCTGTCAAAGACATCCATACTCTCTGATAAGCCTGTAAACAAACCCGCTTTAGTTCCATGCATTTTTTGAATTCCCGGCCAAATCCTGCGCGAGCGCTATACGCTGACAGCGCAATAACGACTGGTTTTGCAGATCGGGGGTTATAATAAATCGCTGAGTGATGACGATATTAATATTACTTTTCTTTGTGGCGTTTTTATACCATCTTGAGCTATAGAGTAATGTCGGGTGAAAATCGTAATCAAAAGATCAATCATGGGGAAAACGCAATAAAAAGAATAATGACCCATCCAGATTATCTGGACGCATATAAAGTTATATTTTGTTCTGCACTAACTCAAAATCAAACAGGATTAATGTAATAATTATACGTAAATTCAGATTATGACATTCAAGATTCTGCGTGAATATCATACCAATAAGATGCTTTTCTGGCTGAACTTCATGTCCCAACTATCCAACTCATTGATAATAAAAGTCAGACTAATTTCCTGAAGGAGTGTCCGCTGGCGACACTATTATCTATAACGCCCTGTCTATATGTATTGTAGAGATAGATTCTCTGAAATGAGAAAAAGCAGACCTGACAATGATAACTGACTCCTCTATTTTTTCCACACCATTTTTCGGACAGTTTCAGTTTTCTGAAAATAATGACATGCAACAGCCATTGTTACTCACAATAAAAAAAGCTTACTAAATGACCGCTTTGAAGTGACGAAATCGCATTTTCTGCCTATATCCAAAGACTTTGCAAATAAAAATTAATACATCACATTTATACGTTAGTATGACTTAAGTATTGGTTGCTTAGAGACAAAAAGCCTCGCTAACGAGGGGGGATTGCCCCTGGTGGTGCGGATTGTAGCTCGGCGCAACGACTACAGATGAATTGTTCAATGATATAATTTTATTGCGATTAGTCTTTTTAGCATACGAATAACTAATTAATGAAGTCCTATATAGGAGTGGGCATACTAATTAGGACACATTTACTATTCGGATTAGAGCCACATAGAATTAATATTACTCCAGCTAACCTTCTGGGCTCAGCAAAGTGGTTTTAAAAGGTTAATAAAAGACATGCGTCTAAGGATAGAAGGATTTAAAAATGAGTAATAAGTTTTTTGCAGTTGCGGTTATGAGTATGTCTGTTGTTATGGGGATGTCAACAGCCCAGGCTAACAACGATGGTACTGTTAATTTCACCGGTGAAATTATTGGTACAGCCTGTACGGTTGATATCGGCGCAAATAACACAATGAATGTTGATCTCGGTAAAGTGAGTAAAACTGTTTTTACCGGAACGGGTACATACGCTTCAGCGACTGAGTTTGACTTAAAAGTGAAGGACTGTCCTGCAACTGGTATAAATGGCATTACCGTTAAGTTTGATGGTACTGCGTACGCTGGCGATAATAGTGTTCTTGCTCTTACCGAGGAAGACGGCGTTGCAACAGGCATTGCGATTGAGCTGTTAGATAAGAGTAAAAACGCCGTTCCACTGTTTGCCGATAGCGATTCATACGCTTTAGAGGCGGGTAAAACTGAGCTTACCATGCCGATGTATGCTCGTTATAAGCAGGTGGCCGCAGCTGTTACTGCCGGTCCGGCAAACTCCAGTGTTCAATTTACTCTTAACTACAACTAATTGGTGGAGTATTGACTAATTAGCACGTGGAGTAATTTTCACGTGCTATTTATAATATTATATAAGATATCATTATGAATCGTTCAATTATCTCTATCATAGCTATTTTAGGTGGCTATTTCCTGGCTTCCTCTGCTCATGCTGGGGTTGTTATAGGCGGTACTCGTATCATTTATGATGCGACAAAAAAAGATGCGTCCATTACTGTATCCAATCCTGACAATCATCCTTATTTGATTCAGACCTGGGTGGATAATGTAGAGAATGTCACAAAGGAAGTGCCTTTTATTGTCACACCGCCCCTGTATCGACTGAATGCTGGCAAGAAAAGCATGATGCGGATTGTCTATACAGAAAGTTCCTTGCCTGAAAATCAGGAATCAATGTTTTATTTCAATGTAAAAGCAATACCTTCATCATCGGAAACGTCCAGTAATGTGTTACAGGTTGTTGTTAAAAGTAAAATGAAATTGATTTACCGACCCCAAAAATTAAAAGGTATAGAGCCTGAAAGTTTTGCTGAAAATCTGCAATGGAATATCAGTGGGAATCAATTAAGTGTAAAAAATCCATCTCCATTTTATATGAACTTTGGAGAGATTAAGCTCAATGGTAGCGCGATCAAATCAGCATCATATGTTGCACCAAACTCTAGCGCAAACTTTACGCTTCCTGGTCCAATGAAAAATGGCGCTATATCGTTTAAATTAATAAATGATTATGGCGGCCTGAGTAAAGAATTTAATTCCAAAATATAATAATGGACTATCTAATGAACTGCTTGCAAGGATCTAGCCCTCGAATGAAGAGGTTGGCATTGTTGGTTGCCTTAGTATCATTAGGTTATCCATTTAATGTTTTGCCTCGCGACCACTTTAATTCTGCGCTATTAGAAAATAATAGACCAGAGATCAAAGGGGTTGATTTGTCATCATTTGAAAATGGAATGCAACGCGCAGGGAAGTATCGCGTTGATATCATTTTGAATAATGATTTCTTTGCCTCAAAAGATATTAATTTTTCCAATGGCGAAGATGGGGAACTAACGCCTTGCCTGAGCATGGACTTTCTAAAAAATTTAGGTGTCCTTGTCGCAAATTTTCCAGAACTAAAAGAAACTGATGGTTGTGTAAATTTTAAGGTCATATCTCAAGCTTCAGCTAACTATGATTTATCAAGCCAGGAATTACAGTTGAGTATTCCTCAGGCTGCATTGTCTCAAAAAGTGCGCGGATTTGTAGACCCCTCATTATGGGATGAAGGTATTCCTGCCTTTTTATTGAATTACAGTATTTCTGGCGATGAGACGAAAAATGATGCCGGTGGCACAACGAACAGTCAGTATGCACGCATTCTACCTGGAATAAATATCGGCCCATGGCGTTTCAGAAATTACAGTTCTATAAATCATGATGATGTCAATGGGACTCAGGTTGATAGTGTTTATACCTATGTTCAGCGTGATATAAAGTTTCTTAGTAGCCAATTGACTATGGGCGATAGCAACACCCCATCCGATATATTTGATAGTGTCGCATTTCGCGGGACGCAATTGGCAACAGATGAAGATATGAAACCTGATTCCTTGCGTGGATATGCCCCCGTTGTGCGCGGCATCGCGAAAAGTAATGCTCAGGTTATGATCAAGCAAAATGGATACATTATTTATCAAAGTTATGTTCCTGCGGGATCATTTGAAATTAACGATCTCTATCCGACAGGACAGGGGGGCGATCTGACTGTGACAGTGAAAGAGCAGGACGGGAGCACACAGGAATTTGTTGTTCCTTATGCATCTTTGCCCCTGTTGCAACGTGAAAAAAGCTTGAAATACAGTGTTACCGCTGGACAATACCGTCCATCTAATTCTGATGTAGAAAAAACACCGTTCGTGCAAGGGACTGCAATTTATGGTTTGCCGTGGGGAATAACTATATACGGTGGTGTGCAGAATGCGAAATATTATAATTCTCTTGCAATCGGCCTTGGGCGTAATTTAGGAATCATTGGTGCTATTTCAGTAGATGTTATTGCTGCAAAATCAGAACTAAATGACTCACGTAGTGAATCCGGACGGTCATTCCGTGTGCGTTACAGTAAGGATTTTGTCGATACAGGCACCAACTTTGCCATTGCCGGTTACCGCTACTCGACGGAAGGTTTTTATAATTTGCAAGAAGTGCTTGAGTCATATGGCAATGAAGATGCAATGCCGAATCGCCGCCGTGACCGAGCTGAAATCAGCTTAACACAATCCTTGGGAGAGAATCTTGGCAGTATAACAGGCAACGCGGTACAAGAAAAATACTGGAATAATGATGAAAAACTTAAATCATATTCATTCAGTTATAATAATTCATTCTCAGGCGTTACTTATTCTATAGTCTATAGCTTAAACAAAAATACTACAGCCAATAACGGCGACGGAACGACGTATAACGAAAACTCATTGATGCTCAATGTTAATATCCCGTTGTCAAGATTTTTGCCTGATACATGGGCAAGTTATAACTTAAATAACAGCGAGCATGGCGGCGCAACACAGACTATAGGTCTTAGCGGTTCTGCATTGGAAGAAAAAACCTTACCTGGAATATACAACAAACAAAAGACCGGGAAAGTTATTCTGGAAGCTTCATGGCCGATTACAGAGGCGCGTTGGCGGAAACAAATCTGGGTTATAACTATAGCCCGGACTCACAGCAAATAAATTACGGTATATCGGGTGGTGTGGTAATCCACAGTGGCGGTGTGACTTTATCTCAACCGCTGGGTGAAACTATTGCTATTGTTGAAGCGAAAGGAGCTAAGGGTGCTGGTATTTATAATCAGGCCGGTTCTGGAATTGATCGGTTTGGTTATGCGGTAATGAATAGCCTTAGTCCATATCGTAAAAATGATATTTCTCTCGATCCAGGCACTTTCTCGGATAATGTTGAAGTTGAAGATAATGGTGTTACCGTCACGCCAACCAAAGGTGCTGTTGTCAAAGCCAGGTTTAATTCTCATTATGGCTATAAGGCATTAGTAACTTTGAAAAATAGCTCAGGGTATGTGCCATTTGGCGCAATGGTAAATTTAGTCGGGAGCGATAATTCCGATGAACAGAGTTTTATTGTTGGGGATCTTGGGCAGGTTTATATCAGTGGTTTGAAAAGCGAAAAAGGAAGTTTGTTAGTGAGATGGGGCAATGATGCAAAAAATAACTGCAAGTCTCATTACAATCTGGTCGGTCAACCTTCCGCCGGAAATATGTACAAGATAACTGCAACGTGTGAGTAATAACTACATGAATAACTTAAAATATTATCGACTACTACTTATCGTTTTCTCGTTCTTATTGTTGATAATGTCCAGAGAGGCTTTGGCCATAAAATGTGTGGATGCGGCATCACAAAGCCAGACTGCAAGCAAGGCGGTAGGGTCTGTGGCAATACCTAAAACTGACCCTGATGGTAGTATGGCATGGCGTTCACCACTCTTTCATTTACAAATTCAATGCTGGTCAGATAACGGCGATCACGATGAAGACGTTTATTTATATACTAACCCACTAAAATCGACTGTCGGCGCAGGTATACAGCTGGGGGTCGTGGTTAATGGCCAGGATTTTGACGATATAAGCCAGGGAAGCAAGTGGCATATACCGGGCTGGACGGTTAGCTGCCCGGGCGGTGGCACGACATCTGAATGTAAAGCCAACCACAGTAGCTTTTATACAATCGATTATTATGTCAAGGTCAGGAAAAAGGGATCTGCTTCAGGAACCTATCAAGGGAGTGACACATTCAATGTTTTTCAGCTTGATGGCGTCGGTGGTTTGAACGTCAGTGGTAACTATCGTTTTCAAATCACAGGATTGAGAAAAATTCGCTTTATAGGCTGCAGTGCAAATATAAATGTCACGCCAACAATTATCGATTTCGGTAATATCCTTTTGCCCGATACGACCTCGCCGGATCAATTTAAAGATAAAAAAGATTTTTCAATCACCGTTTCGCGTAGTTGTAACGACCCATTCAATCTGACGGCCCTTTATACCACCACTGCGGAAACTGATGGTGACAAAGTGAGATTTAATGGGATGTATCTGAAAATTTTAGATAAAACTCGCAACGGTTATATCAATTTCTCTGATATGTTTCAATTGGTTGACTTTGCAAATCTGACTAATGTGCTCAGTGTTACGTTACCCTTTTCAGTAGAGCTTTATTTTGATGGCAGTGTACTTACGCCAGGGGAATATAGTCCAACGGTGACGGTATCAGTTTTTTATAACTAGCGGGAGCTATATGTTTATTTATAAATATTTGGTTGCTTTGCTGCTGCTGTGTTCTGCATACGTATATGCAGTAGGCTCATTCAACCTTAATTTTCATGTCAGGTTATATCAGAACGGCTGCACTGTTATTGGTGATAAAGATATCTATGTTGACTTTAGCGAAGTCGATGCGAAGCAGGTAAACTCAACACCTGCACAGGAATTTAGTATCGATCTGAATTGTAATGTAGGGATGCCGAGTGTTTCCCTACAATTCGCTGGCGAAGCCGCAGGTACGAATAACCAATACATATAAAACAAAGGGACAGCTGCAAATGTTGCGGTAGAAATAAGAAGCAAAACTGATGATACTTTGATCAGTAACGGGCGTGTTTTAAGCCAGGTCGTTGATCCCGAAACAGGCAGAGCATCGTTTCCGATGAAAGCAAAGATTGTACCTTTAGACGGGACGCTCACATCAGGCACTCTGTCGGCGGTCGTTGAGTTTACCATTTTATATCCCTGAGTAAGATATGCAAACCCGAACGCCTCCTGTCATATCAACTAAACAATGACTATGGAATCTTTTTTTTTATTACACTAAACTCGATATGAAAACATGGGAACCATGTTTATGACGCTATGTTTTTGACTGGAGTAAACATGAATACTTCGCCCGCTAATGATAAGCATTCAAACCCACTTTTTGAGTTAATGATACGTCATGGTGAAAAGCGGTTGTATAATCGGGCACAGTTTGTTGTTGATGCAACGAATGATAAGAATATCTATTACGTCACCGAAGGAACCATCAATGTGTTTCGAAAAGGAGATAACATTGTTGTCGGAGTGATAAATGCCCCTTTCATGTTTGGTTTTGCTCTGATGTTTAACCCCATTGATATCGTTATTAAAGGGAGTGGGAAAACAGTAGCCTATGTGCTGCCTAATGACAAAGTTCGAGCACTAATTAGTGAGCTTAATTTGTGGGAGTCTGTTGCTGAACTGCTTTCAAGACGTATTGGCTATTACTCTTATAGGGACAAATCCATACTAGGAAAAGATGCTTATGAACTCATCAGCAAACAACTACAGGAATTAATCAAGTACACGTTAGAACAGCGGGTTGGAATTGTAACGTCGACATTTATTATCGACCGCACTGGGCTGTCTCGCAGTCGAGTAATGTATATCCTCAAGCAGTTGAAAGCCGGTGGATATATAAAAATAATAAAGGGAGTGTTACTCGAAGTTAACTCTCTACCGAAGAAATTCTAGATATTTTTCGTATTAAACGGGATGCTCATGTGCAATGACTATTTCGATAACCTATTCAAATATCTGACCATTACAAATAAACCTTCTAATAAACGCACTGCGCACGATGTCGCACTTATGAAAAACGATAAACTTTTCACTGAATTTCTGGGTCATAACTTCAATGGGGTGTAATGGACTCTCCCAGTATACGTCATAAACTTGTATCCCGCAGATCCTTATAGTTTCTTCTACATGAATCACCTACAGTCCGGCATTACCCACCAACGTTGACCCGATTCCCAGAGAACGCAGAGATTGATCTTCCCTAACCCTTGCCAATACCACAACAGGGATCGTATCGATCGCATTACGGCGAAAGCGGCCAGATGGATGTTCGTCATCACCACGCTTGAGGCCAGCGAGTGGTAAACCATTACCTTCGAATCGCCGACGCAACAAATCAAAGTACGGGAGACACCGGTAACCTGATTTTTTCATTCACAGCAATTTCAACCGGTTATCTATAAAATCCACACCGCAGCAGAACGGAGTACAAATATTACCGACGTGAGGCGAATCAGGTGCCTGATCCAGGCGAGTGCGAAATGCCTGATCGGTCTGCGGATCAGCCGTAATGATACGCTTCTCGATCAGCGCTTCTCCGACAGCAGTGCGGATTGCTTCCGGGATAAAATCAGTCTGTTTTTTGCCGCACACCTGCTCAGCGAGTTTTAATGCGCAGATTAAGGATTTCGTGTATCCCCGACAGACCGTCCGCGCCCGACAGGGTGTTGTCCTCCTCTGTAGCGATGGGCATAAAGTATTAAGCACGCGTAACGCTGATCTCATTAAGATAGAGATGCGATGATACCGTTTAATTTCGTGCCAGCCACCGAACGATCTCACCTAAGCAACCAATCTCATGGTTAATACAGAGGTGATTGTCACCTTCCGTTTTATTTCAGGCCAGAACAAAAAAGACAAAAGAGAATATATCTACAACGGTATGCGCGGTTCCTCGTGAAAAAACATGCTAACCATGATCGCTAGTGTGTACAAACTCATCAGGACAAAGGCCGGATACCAGTAGAGTCAGATGCAATAATCTCTGGCAGGATATAAAGATCATTAACGAGAAATAGTTGCCCATTGAAACCAGATTTCAAGGGCAACTGATAAGCAAACCATTCAAAAATGTAATGCGGCTTAAAAAGTGCTTAGTGCTACGCTTGTACTTACTGGTAAATACGGATCAAGCGTCCACTCTGCACAAGTATAAACAAAATGGACAAAAGGCAATAGTGACAGCATGCGAACATTAATATTTTATTGGGATTTTTCCTAATGGTTCGCGAGATAATACCCAGTATTTTTCATATTATCAGGACTATCTAATTGACTTTTCACTCATTGTTGCAAATGAAAATACCCCTTGTTAGAATGCCAATCAATATCTGTAGAGTCCTTTGACAAAAACCACTGATGGTGCTTTTGCATTTTATTTCTTATAACCTGGCCATATTTCTCCAGCGGAAGAAGTAAGTGTCTGACTTTATAAATTGAAATGCCACACAGATCGGCAAGTTCTCTGGTCGACAGGCCCTGAGTACTGTGATCTTTTAATAGATTGAGAATAAAAAATTGTTCCGGCCCCCTGATCATCGGCAGGTCACTTATTCCCATTTCCGCCGCTAACATCTGCAGATTGTCATGAGGTACGTTGTAGCCTGGATGTGCTGTACCCGGGTTATATGAACGCAGCGAGAGTTTCATTGCAGACTCCTGGATTTTGAAGGTGTTAGCAGTATGCGTCCACCTGATTCAACCAGCAACATTAGCTTGAAATGAACGCAAATACAGGATTTTTATCTAATATTCATGTCGTTTTATTGAGAGATGACTGTATGTTAGAGGAAAGCAGGGTCTAGGGTGGAGATGAACATGAGGTTCGACATTGAGGGATTTATCACTTTTGACACAGAGGATGCGTCTCTCGTTAACCTGTTGACTGGGGATTGCGTTGAATTATCCCAAACCTCTACACGCTTGTTGGCTGAATTGCTCAATCATCAAGGCGATATCCTTTCGAGAAATGAAATCTTTCAGACGGTTTTTGATAAATATGGCGCCAGAGCGTCAAATAGTAATCTAAATCAATATATCTCCACATTGCGCAGAAACCTGAGCGATCTGGGTATCGCAAAAGAAATCATTGTCACGGTTCCTCGTATTGGTTTCAAAATAGCGGAAGATGCCATTATCAATAACGATCGTGAGTATCGCACGCCATTCCTTGAAGAAAAGGAGCCGGAGGCTCCGCCAGTTGAACCACAGAAACGCTGTCTTAAGCGCTTTACCCGCATTATCGCTCTGGCAATTGCCTTCCTTCTGCTCATAATAAATCCAGGTTCATTCAGAGCCGACACCGATATACAAAAACTGGTTGAGGGTCAGTGCGTCATTTTTATGCCCTCCTCACTCTCATTACGAGAGGTGACAAAGAGCTTTGATTTTGTCCCACAACCATTCGATTGCTCAGAGCAAAAGGAGTTGTACGTTTACAAGCAACAGGTACAAGGAGACCTGGGTGATATTGTGCAATTGTTACTCATTAAATGTGATAAAGACAGCTGCATGAGTTTTTATTACAGAGAAAAAAATAATGCCTAAACAAGCCATTTTTCTTTTGATCGGTGTCGGCCTG
Organism: Citrobacter sp. RHB20-C16; assembly: GCF_013890155.1. Taxonomy (NCBI): domain Bacteria; kingdom Pseudomonadati; phylum Pseudomonadota; class Gammaproteobacteria; order Enterobacterales; family Enterobacteriaceae; genus Citrobacter; species Citrobacter sp. RHB20-C16. Next base: position 4,318,405 of record NZ_CP057630.1, read on the forward strand.
TTATTGATCGGCGCGGTTTACTGTTTTACCCGGCCCCCGGTTTTCTCATGCGAGTCACAGTTTTCTGTTATCCAGAGTATCAACAGCGACAACATTCGCGCCGAAGGGCTAATTTTTGTCCACATGACGGATGATCAACTTCTTATCAATATTGACGGGCTGCTCACACATAATGAAAAAAAGTATTTAATCTCGCGCACGCTCAAAATGAAATATGAAACATACAATGCCAATGCGCATCTGTATAAGATAATGAGTGTCAAAACCATACATGATAATACTGATAATGTTGATGATGAGATTGCTAATAGTTTGTTGTTTGGCAAAGGTCCTGACGACAAAATAATTTTCCTAAAAAAAGTCAATAATAATGTCATACTATTTGGTAACCACGTATTCCCGCAATATGGTTGCAAACGAGATTAATTAGCGTGGTTTTCTTTAACGAAGCACAGCGAAAGTTAAATGTCTCATTATATGAATATAAAATTAATAGAATCACTGGCTTGCATCTCAAAAATAATAGACATGATTAACCCCAGGCTTAACCTGCATCATGTCAGAACGGCATTCATCGCCTGGCACCTGGCCAGGGAATCGCGGTTCACACCTGCACAGTGCAGGAAAACGCTGCTGGCGGCCCTGCTTCATGATATTGGAGGGCTGAACGAGGAATCGCGCCTTCAACCCCTCAGCTATTACGATAATGAACTCAATAACCATGCGGCCGTTGGTGCTGAATTACTGGCGAGCGTTCCTTTACTGAATCCGTTAAGTTCGATTGTTCGCTATCACCACACCCACTGGGACAATGGAAAAGGCGACTACGTTAACGGTGAAAAAGTGCCCAGAGAGAGCCATGTCGTTTATCTGGCGGATCGTCTGGATGTTTTAATCGCCCTTTACCGTGCTAGCGATATATTATCGGCAAAAGAGGAAATTATTAATATCATTGTTGGCGGCGAACATATTTTATATAACCCCGAATTTATCAATGCTTTCAGAAAAGTAGCAAATTGCGAACACTTCTGGTTAAAAATTAAATCCACAGAGTTCGACGATTATATCCAGGACATCCCCCGCATCCATAACGACTCCATCTCTTTGCATAACTTTCGCGATATCGCCAACATGCTGGCGTTTATTATTGATGGGTTCAGCCAGAACGGCGTCCAGCACTCCCTGGTTGTCGGCCGTATCTCCGGTTACCTGGCTCGAGAAATGGGAATCCCCCCGGTCCAGTGCCTGAAAATCGAAATAGGTGGCTTGTTGCATAATCTGACGTCTCTGGCGCTGTGCGCCGCTCCGGCACATACCGGGGAAGATAATGCTATCTGGGGTGAACTCTATCCAATTGAAGCCATTCGGGATATTGCCCGCTGGTGTCAAATTCAAAAGACAGGGGTTGCACAAGCCACCCATCCTCTTGAAGTGAGGATTCTGAAGGCCAGCATCTGGCTGGCGTCGTTGCTGCAGGGCGTCACGCTGTCATCGGAATTTAAAGTACGCGTCGGGGAAACTGCAGAAATCGCCCCTGAACTGGCGGACATTGTGCGGCAAAATAGCGAGGTTTTACTGCAAATTTTTCAGGAGTCGGTCAAAGAGCGACGCGCCCTGGTCCAGAGAATTAACCAGCTAGGCCTGACCTGAACCGCGAGATGCTATTCTCGCGGTTCTTGCTTATCAGGCGGACAAACCACCGTCCAGCACCAGCGTCTGACCGGTAAGATAGCTACTCCCTTCCCCGGTCAGAAACGCAACCGCGCGGGCGACGTCCTGCGTGCGTCCGAGGCGACGCAGAGGAATATTCTGCCGCATGGTTTTCAATCGGGCTTCCGGAATAGCCTGAACCATCTCACCTTCAATCAACCCCGGAGCCAGACAATTCACCCGAATGCCAAAACGCCCCACTTCTCGCGCCAGCGAATGCGTCAGGCCAATCATCGCCGCCTTGCTGGCGGCATAGGCCGTCTGCCCGCTGTTGCCTTTTATGGCCGTCACGGATGACATAAACACAATCGAGCCACTGCCCTGGGTCATCATGGCGGGCAGCAGGATGCGATTCCAGTTCACCACCGCGACCAGATTGTTTCCCAGCACCTCCTGCCAGTCTCGCGCGTTCTGGTGGATGTGCAGCGCGTCATTGGTCATACCGGCGTTATGGATGATAGCGGCAGGCGCGCCATGCGCCTCGAGCAGAGACATGGCTAACTGCTCGACGCAGGCTTCATCGCTGCCGTCGCAGCGAATGCCCTTCACCCAGGTCGACGTACTCTGGCTTTGCGCGATGTCCAGCGTGCGGGCGATCCCGGCCTCATTGCGACCGGTAAAGACAATGTTCCATTCAGGCAACAGGTGACTCACCAGCGCCTGGCCGATTCCCCGGCTACCGCCGGTGATGAGCATCCATTTCTTTGCCATATCAATCTGCCATTTCCTGCGCAATACGCTGGCTGAGTTCGCGAAGCGTCATGGTTGGATTTTTCATAAACATTTCAGGGTTGAGCGTGACGTTAAATTCACGCTTCGCCAGTACCATCAGTTCAACGTAGTCGAGACTGTCCAGCTCCAGCTCAGGCAGCGTCGTCTCTGGTGTCAGCGCCTCCGGCGCCAGGTCTTTGGCGTCACAGATCATTTCACTGATTTTGTCGTAGATCATTTCATGCTGGCTCATTTGATTTTCCTTTTGTCAGCGCGCCGACTTTAAGCGTTACGGCATTGCTAATGTAGTGATGTTGATAACAGGTTCGCGCGGCGATTCGCACCACCACCGCGCCATTCGCAAGGTCGCCAACCACCAGGGCCGGCAAGGTGTCGATCTCTAGATGTTCCGGTAGCGACTCTGCTCGCCAGGGGGCCAGCAGATGACTGTCGAAAATGACTTCCTGATGGGTCTGTACAACAGGAAAGTGAGAAAACAGCGCATCCAGCGTCCGACACGTCGGCAGTATGTCGGCAATCGCCTGCTGGCATAACAGCGCGGTATCCAGGAGAAGATGACGAAACAACAGGGCGTCGAGAAAATGCCATTGCTGAGCGTCGGGCAACAGCGGCAGAAACGTCCGGTGCAGCGCGGCCAGCGCCGACGAATCCAGAACCCATTGGCTTTCGCCATCGACGAGTGGCAGGTGGTTCTCCGGCGTGATCTGGCAAGAAAGGCAGGTCTCTTCGGCAGAAAACTCCCGCACCGACGCCGCAACCCGCTTAGTCGCATCGCGCGTCAGTCGATAGGCGGTATCCCGCCACAGCGGCCGACGCAGACGCACGGTACATTTCAGAAACGGGGCGTCATCGACCGGCGGACTGATAAACCGCTTTACGTCCAGCAAGGCGCGCATGCCATGTACGCTGAGTCCGCTTCCGCCCCGCGCTTTCACCCACGCCTCGTCAAAGTGTACCGGGTTGTAATCGCCCGAAAACGCGGCCCAGCGCCGGGCATCCTGTTGACCATAATGAAGCGGCATCATACGTGCTTCTCCAGAATCAACGCCGCATTCGCGCCACCAAAGCCGAAGCTCAGGTTTAGCGTGCGACGGACATTGCCCGCACGATGGCCCTCAACCACATAATCCAGATCGCAGCATTCATCCGCTTGCTGGAAATTGGCCGTCGCGGGAATGATGCCGTTGGCGATAGCTTGCAGACAGACAATGCTCTCGAAGGTGCCCGCCGCGGAAATTAAGTGCCCGGAGTACGATTTCGTACTGGAAACCGGAATGGACCACACCGCGTCCCCCAGCGCCATTTTTAGCGACTGCGTTTCATTGATATCGTTCAGCGGCGTCGAGGTACCGTGCGCGTTGATGTAGTCGAGTTGCTCCGGTTCCAGCTCCGCCTGTTGCAGCGCATGGGTGATGGTTTGCACGCGGGCAAGACAGTCTTCCGCCGGCGAGGTGAAATCCCAGGCGTCGGAGAAGTTGGCGTAGCCGGTAATCTCGCCGAGGATCGTCGCGCCGCGTGCCAGTGCCCCTTCGCGCTCTTCCAGACACAGCACCGCCGCCCCTTCCGATAACACAAAACCGCTACGATGGGCGCTGAACGGACAGCTGGCGCGCTGCGGATCCGACGCCTCCTTACTCAGTGCGCCCAGCACGTCAATGTTCCACACCGCGCAGTGGCTGGTGAGAGATTCTCCGGCGCCGGCCAGCATCATCTTTGCCCTGCCGCTGCGGATCACCTCGTAAGCGTCGCCAATAGCGATCGTCCCCGTCGCGCAGGCGGCAACCACCGTATTCTGGTAACCATTGAGTCCCCAGAACTGGCTGCATGCTGCGGTGGTGACGCTGGGCATCGAGTAAAAACAGTTAAACGGTGAAGCGACGCCCGCGGCCGCAAACTCACTTTGTGCGTCGTAGCTTTCGTCCAGTCCTCCCCAGCCGGTTCCCATGATCACGCCGCAGTCGAGCGTGCAGTAGTATTCCTGCGGCGGCCTGACGCCAAAGGCCATCGTCATAGCCTGACGTGCCGCGCCAACGGTCAGCCGGGCAAAGCGTGGCAGCCGACGACGAATCACTGCAGGAACACCTGCCAGGCTCGGCTCGTTATCCACCAGCCCGAGAAAATGGGTGTTGATATTCTGCGCCGTTTTATCGACGTAGCGATAGCCCAGACGGTTATCCATCATCGCCTGCCAGCTCTCATCAGCCGTCGCGCCAAGTGGGGTCACGGCGCCATACCCGGTAACGACGACCCGCTTAAATTCATTATTCGGCTTCATGTTGCATCATCCTGTATTGCGTTTCGCCACCCCCTTGCGCCAGCCAGAGCTGCAACGTGGCGTAGAGGTAGTCGTATTGGGTTTGTGCGAGGGCGTTCTCTAACGTCAACAGATCGTCCTGCGCGTTCAACAACGTCTGAAAATCCACGGCGCCCGCGCGATAGCGGCTTTCCGTCAGGGTTAAACGCCGCTGACTGAGGATCAGCGACTGGTGAAGTCGTGCGCGCTGTTCATCAGCACTCAGGCGGTTTTCCATCGCCTCATCCACTTCGGCGAGCGCGGCGTAGGCCGTCGAGCGAAAGGCGATTGCCGCCTGTTTAACCGCAAGATCCGCTTGCTTCACGGTGAGTTGTTGGGTGTTCCACTGGATAAACGGCAACGCCAGCGTGCCGCCAATCGTGCGGATCGGATCGCTGAACCATTGGCTGAAGATCTGACTGCCGGCATTCAGTGAGGCATCAAGCGAAAGTGCGGGATAAAACTGCAGCCTTGAGGCGTCGTAACCCGCAAGGGCCGCGCGCAGACGCGACTCCGCTGCCTGAATGTCCGGCCGCTGCGCAATCACCCGTAGCGGTGTTTTTTGCGCAATCGGCACCTGCTGGTTTGCATCCAGCGCGGGTGATTCATCGGCATGCTGTTCTGCCGGTCTGTTGAGCAACAGCGCCAGCGCATTGCGCGTATTCTGACGTTGCTGAACCAGCGTTCGCCACTGATTCTCTCGTTCCAGCAGGGCCTGCTGCGCCTGCAACACATCGAGCTGGCCGACCTTCCCGGCGTTAAACCATGACGTCACCTGCTGCACGGTCTGTTGCGAAATCGCCAGACCGTCACGCTGATTGCGAATCTGCTGGTTATACAGTGCGATACGCCAGTACAACTGGGCGGTGGTGCCCATCGTGGTGAGTACCGTCGCGTGATAATCCTGCTCGCTCGCCACCGCTTCCCACTCGCTTTGCTCACGGGCCCGCGCCAGTTTTCCCCACAGATCCAGTTCCCAGCCGATGGTGATGCCGCTGCTGTAGTTTTCCTGCGCGGATGTTCCCCGGCGTGTGTTTTTGCTGTTACTGGCAGAACCGCTGACCGCCACATCGGGGGTCATATTGGTGTCAGTTAACCCTGCCGCCACACGCGCCTGTTGCACGGTGATGGCCGCCGCCGCGAGATCGTTATTGCTTTCCAGCACCTGTTCAATCACCCGCGACAGTCGGGGATCGCCAAAACGCTGCCAACCGTATTCCGACACCGTGTCGGTAGCAGGCCCCCATTGGGTGGGCAAAGACAACAGCGGACGCTGGTAGTCGCTGCGGGTCAGTGAGCCACAACCCGCGAGCAATAAAAGTGCGAGCAACACAAGCAGTCTTTTCATTCGCGGGCCAGCGCCTCGGTTGGGTTGAGGCGAGCCGCCCTGCGCGCCGGAAAATAGCCAAACGTCAGGCCGATCAGGGCAGAAAACCCACAGGCCATCAGCACTGGAAACGCAGTGAACACCATTGAGAACGCATCGGTCGCAAGGGCGAAAAGATGCCCCGCCACCCACGAACCGAACACGCCCAACAGGCCGCCGAGGGCGCAGATCATCACGGCCTCAATCAGAAACTGGTTCATGATGTCCGAGGGACGCGCCCCCACCGACAAGCGGATGCCGATTTCATGCGTCCGCTCTGTCACCGACACCAGCATGATGTTCATCACTCCGACGCCGCCCACCAGCAGGGAGATCGCCGCAATGGCGGTAATCAACAACGACATCGAGTCAGAGGTCTTTTGCAACGCATTCGCCAGCTGATCGTCGGTCTGGATAAAAAAGTCCTTCCGGCCATGTTCCCGCAGCAGATGACGTTCCGCCCGCAGCGCCGCCTCATGCGGTTCCAGCCGCGGTTGAAAACGCAGAATCAACGATTCCAGCGGTTTTTCGCCGGTGAGTCGCTGCTGTAATGACGTATGCGGAACCCAGGCGGTCATAAACCCGCCCACCACTTTCGGGCCGGGTCGTATCGCCACGCCGATCACCCGCCACGGCGCGCCGCCAATCTGGACTATCTCGTCAAGCGGATTTTCGCCACCGGGGAACAGCGTATCGCGCCCGGTCTCATCGAGAATCAACACCGGTTCGCCTTCCGCGACGTCGCGTGCGGTAAAGCCATTTCCCTGCACAAAGCGCAGCCCTTGCAGGGCAAAAAAGTCCTGTGACACGCCGGAGAGCATCATGGAGGAGTCGAGCCCTTTGCGAACCGCGAGCGTTGTGCTGCTGACCACCGGCGAGACGCCCATGATCCACGGCAACGCCTGTAAACTGCGCACATCGTCCATCGACAATGCGCGCTCCATATCCGGGCGCTTGCTGCCCCACCCTGTGCCGGGATGGATCTCCAGCGTGGTACTTCCCAGTTTGCCAATCTCGCTCATGATCGCCTGCCGTGCGCCTTCGCCTACCGCCATCGACGACACCACCGACGCAATGCCGATGATGATCCCCAACATGGAGAGAAACGCGCGCATCCGGTGTCCGAGCAGCGAACGCCAGGCCATGCGGACCGCTTCATGAAGACGGCGGCCCAGCGAGGCGCGTCCGTTATCCTGCTCCGGCAGCGTAATCGGCCGACGAACGGCGGCGTGCTGAACGTCGCGAATAATTCGCCCGTCGCTGATCTCAATCATTCGCTGCGCCTGCCGGGCAACGTCGCGGTCGTGGGTGACGATGATGACCGTGTGCCCAGCCGCATGCAGCTGATGCAGCACGTCCATTAGCGCCTTGCCGCTGACGCTATCGAGTGCGCCGGTGGGCTCATCCGCGAGGATGATATGCGCACCGTTGATCAGCGCCCGGCAGATGCTCACGCGCTGCTGTTGCCCCCCCGAAAGCTGGGCGGGGCGGTGCTGGAGTCGGTTTTCCAGGCCAAGCTGACGTGCAAGACGCTGGGTGCGTGCATTGCGCTCTTGCGCTGACATTGCGGTGTACAGCGCGGGAATGGCGATGTTCTCTTCCGCCGTCAGATACGGCATCAGGTGATAGCGCTGAAATATAAACCCCAGATAACGACTGCGCAGATCGGCCAGGTGCAGGCTGTCGGCATCATGTACCGGCGTTCCGTTGATCAACACCTCGCCGGAAGAAGGTTTGTCCAGGCAACCGATGATGTTCATCAGCGTGGACTTCCCCGAACCCGAAGCGCCCACAATCGCCACCATCTCACCGCTGTGGAGGGTCAGTGAAATGTCGCTCAGCACCGCAAGCGTCTCGCTTCCCGCGCGGAATGTCCGGCAAACCTGGCGTAAGACGATAATCGGTTCCATCCGCTATCCTCGCACCGTGTCCTGCGCCAGCACCACGCGATCGCCGACCTGCAATCCCTCCAGCACTTCGGCGTATTGCCGGTCATTTATCCCAATGCGGATGGTGCGGGTGCGCGTTTTCCCGTTTTCAACGGTCGTGATGGTGTAACGCTCGGTATCCAGCGCCTGCCCGAGCGCCGCGACCGGCACGCGCAATACGTTTTTTGCTTCGGCAATCTGAATAAAGACCTGCGCCGTCATCGACGTTTTGAGCTCGCGCTCAGCGTTAGGCACTTCAAAGGTACCGGTGTAGTACACCGCCATCGCCTGTTGATTACCGCCCATGCCGTTCTCGCCGGGCGCTTCCAGCGCTTCCTGCGGCGCAGGCTGCACGAAGCCCATCGTACTGACGTAGCGTTTATCCGGATTGGCGATGACATAAAAGCGCAGCGGCTGACCGGGACGGATTTTTTGCACGTCGGCTTCGGAGATACGCGTTTGCACCTGCATGGTGTCGAGGTTCGCCAGCACCAGAATGGTCGGCGCCGTTTGCGAGGAGACGATGGTCTGCCCTTCCCGGGTGACGATACCCAGCACTTCGCCGTCGATGGGCGCCACAATGCGGGTATAGCTGAGATTGGCCTGCGCCGTTTTCACCGCCATCTCCGCCTGCACAATCTGCGCATCGCTCACGTCAATTTGCTGCACCTGCGCATCGTATTGCGCCTTCGCCTGCTCGTATTCACTGCGCACGGCAGAGCCGTCACGCAGCATCATGCGCTGGCGGTTCAGTTCCTGGCGATAACGTAACAGCGTCGCCTGCGCCGACAGCTTTTGCGCTTTAGCGCTGGCCAGTTGCGCGCGCGTGTTGTTGAGATCCGACTCCTGCAACGTGGGGTCAATTTCCGCCAGCAGTTGTCCTTTTTGCACCTTCTCGCCCTGGCGCACATACAGCTTGCGCAATTGTCCGTTGACCTGCGCACCAACGTTAACCTGCACCGCCGGTTTCAGAACCCCCGTCACCAGCACCACCTTTTCGATATCGCCCGTGCCAATGGTCTCCAGCGGTAAACTCTCCTGCGGCGAGGTCGAAGCCAGCGACGCCCAGGTGACACCGATCGCAACGGCCAGCGCTACTGCACCGCCGATCAGCAGCCAACGCGATTTCGGCGTCATACGTTGACCTCCAGTGGGCTGAGCGTGCCGTCGTTCAGTTGATAAACCCGCTGGAACCGCGACAGAATCGCGTCGCTGTGGGTGACCACAATCAGTGACTTACCGGCTTTCTGGCAATGAGCGTGAATCGTCTCCATGACAATGGCCGCGGTGTCGTCGTCAAGATTGGCGGTCGGTTCGTCAAGCAACAACACCGGACGTGAGCTGTACAGCGCACGCGCCAGCAATAACCGCTGACGCTGGCCGAGCGACAGCGCCGCATGGCTTTCGCGGATCAGGGCGTCGATACCGCCCGGTAATCCGCGTACCACCTCACCCAGCGCGAGGGATTCCAGCAATGCCTCAATCCGCCCACGGTCGCGTTCGCGGTAGTGCGCGTCGAACAACGTAATGTTTTCGCGAACCGAGGCGTTAAACAGAATATCCTCCTGACTTTGCAGGCAGACAAACTGCGCCAGTTGTTGCGAAGGGAGTGCCGCATCTGCGGCATAACAGCCCCCCGCCTGCGGAGAAAACAGGCCGGCAATCAGACGGAGTAAAGTGCTCTTACCCGCACCAGATTCACCGACAATTGCAATCTGATCGCCCGCGCGTAGCGACAGCGAAACCGACGACAGCACCGGCCTGGCGGGATCGTAGCCATAGCACAACGACGCAAACGTCAGATCCGGCGCGGTATCGGTGGGAAGTTGCATCGCAAACGAAGCGGGCTTCGCCTCGTCTCGTGGCGCAAACAGCGCATGGGCGCGGGTGTCGATCACGTTCAATTGCGATTTCTGAATGATGGCGTAGAAGATCCGCGTGACGTAGGAGGTGAATATTTGCCGCAGGAAGCTATAGGCAAAAAAATCGCCCAGCGAGATCAGTTTGCTGTGCACCATCGGCAGAACCACCAGCATAAACACCACCATCTCCAGGCTTCCGGTGAGTTGATACAGCCCCTCTTTCACCTGCTGATAGACCTTCTGGCGTTGCAGACACGAAAACAGATCGCGACTGAAACCGGCGAATTGTCCCTGGCGCTGCCCTTCCAGTCCGGCAGTTTTGACGGTCAAAATGCCCTGAATGGTCTCCATGAAAAAATCATTCAGGGTGGCGCTTTTCAGCTGCAATTGCTGGGTGAACCAGCGGTCACGGATCACCGCCCAGACGCTGATGCCCCCCATTACCGTAACGCCGACGGCGGAGATCGCCGCCAGCACGGGCGCAATCCAGAACATGATCGCCAGCGCGATCGTACAGATCACCCAGTCGGAGCGCAGGCCGTTATCCAGCTCAATCTTTTGCAACAGGCCAATCTGCCAGGCCGTGAAGCGGCTGAAGATCTCCCCCGGCGCCCGTTTTTCGAAAAAACGCAGTGGGTTGTGGAGCAGGCGGGAAAACCCCACACCGCTGTGAATCAGCACAAAGCGTTTGATAAAGCGTTCGCTAATCACCCGCACGCCCAGCGCCATCAGTGAGGAGGCGACAAACGCCAGGATAAACCAGCCGTAGGGAAAGTCGCTGCTCTCCACGCTGGAGAAGGCCTGGTTGATGGCGTTGCTCACCATCGTCGGCATCAGAAATAGCGTCAGCGAGACGAGGAAGGTCAGCAGCATCAGCCGATAGATCCCCGGTACCGCCGCAGTTTCCTGCATGCTCATCGCGCGCGGCGCGCTCTGCGCGGTTGTCGACAACGGCAAATCAGGGTCTGCGGCAACGGCCTGCTCAGGTTCGACAATCAGGGCATAGCCGCTGATCTCCTGCTTAAGCGCGGCAAACGGTAACCACTGCTCACCAATCGCCGGGTTCATCACGCACACGTGGTTGCCTTTGCGCCAGGCCAGCAGGACATAGTGACTTGCACCATAATGCAAAATGGCCGGCAGCGGCAGGTCGCTCAGCTCATCGTGCTCAAACAGGACCGGCGTCGTCGCAATACCCAGCCGCGCCAGAATGCTCATCAGCGTATCCAGTGAGGTTCCGTGGTCAGAGGCCGGAAACCACTCGCGCAATGTGGCCAGCGAAACAGGCTGCCCCTGCGTCTGTGCCAGCATTGCCACGCACGCCAGGCCGCACTCGTTGGTCTCTTCCTGAAAGATCAGATTCGGGATCGTGGTCGTCATTTTTATCATCAGTGATTAATAAAGAAGAGAGAATGGCTGTGCCAAAGGAGCCACTCCTGCGGATATTCGCGCAGCGTGGATTCAATAATGTCAGGCAGTTCGCGGGCGACATTCTGACTGCTCACCGGCGGACGAATATGAATGTGCAGACCGTTGTGGTAGCTGAGGTGATAAAACACCACCTGCGCCGTAATCACTCCGGAAAGGCGCACCACGCCATTGTGTAACTTCGCGCTACGGCCGAATAAACGACACGGCAGTTTCGCCGCCAGCGCCCCTTCGGCCTGTAGGGTGTAGTCCGGCGAGATATCGGGAAAAATAATCATGTTCTGCCGTCCGGTAGCGACATCGGTGATGAGCTCCATCAGGCTGCCGGCCAGCGTTTTGTTCTGCTGATGGATGGAGCAATAGGAGAGGTCGATACCGCCCAGGGCACGGGTCTGCGCGTTGTAGAGTTCGGCGCTGGAAGAGACCACCACGCAGGCTTTACCCGGCGTGACGCAGGCACCGACCATCGCCGCCAGCACGTCCGACACCGTATGTAACGGCGCCAGAATGTAAGGAATGTTCTGCTGATGCAGCGGTGCGACTACGGCATCAAGTTCTGCCGCACAGGCACGGATCTGCTGGAGTAGCGCCGGGTTTTGTCCCCATGTTGCGGCCTCTTCCAGCAGGCGGCGACGCACCGCGATCCAGGCCGCGTTCACCCGGCCGGTTTGCCCGATCAGGCAGCGGGTGTTTTCGTTTGCCACCGCATTGCGTAAGCGATAAGAGCGCCCCAGCAACCGCAGCGCGCAGAGTCCTTTCGCCACGGTCAGTAATGCGGGCAGCGGTAGATAACGCACCATTTTTCGCAACAGAATCAGTGTTCCCTGAGAAAAATTACGCTTCGCGTCATACAGCCAACCCGCACTGTTTTTAAAACTAAATACGCTCCAGATAATAAAAAATCTGACCACCGCGGTTATTTATCCTCTTTCAGCAATTGCAGCATGCGCTGCGCAAATTGAGGAAATTCACTGTCCTGGGCGACCACGTAGCGTTTATTGATAATAAACATCGGCGTCGCGTTAATATCATAATGCGCGGTAATGGCCGCCATCGTGCTGAGACGGTTTTTAACCGCATCGCTCTGACGCAGAGTATTAAATTTATCCACATCAATATTGTTTTTGACCAGCCAGGCATTCAATGCCTTCTCATCGGTGAGGTCGACATTACGGGTAATAACGGCGTTATAGGCGCTGTCGCGAACGTTCTTTTCAATCCCCATCTCTTCCAGCGTGGCGAAAATCGGCGCGTAAGCAGCAAGACCGCTGTCTTCACTGGTAATATGAATCGCGGTAAATACACTGCCCGGCGGCAGGGTCCGGGAAAATTCCGCCAGATTTTCTTCGTTAGCCGCACAATAATGGCAACCGTAAGACATCACCTCGATAATACTGCGCGCGTCTTTAATCGGACTCTGAGCAATTTGTTCTGTGCTGACTTCACGAAAAGCCTGTGTTTGTGAGTTATCCGTGGCAAAGGTATTAAAGACAAAAATGTGATAACAAAGCACCGTCATCAACGAAGAGATGACGATCAAACACAGCGAATAGCTGATAATAGTGATGCGTTTAAATTGGGTCGCCATAGTATTCTCGCAGCGGAAAAGATAAACCTGGAGGCGCGGGTACCTCCAGGTCATAGCCAATGATTAGCGGTTCGGAACCCCACCACACTTGCTGGCGTTCGCATCTTTCATTGACGTGGTCGTACCGTGCTTATCCGTGCAGGTTGTCAGTTCCTTACAGGAGGTCACACCACCAATAGTGACGTTCTGATACGTGGTTTCGCAGGTTTTACAGGTTCCGCCCACCACGTTAGCCACTTCGATCGCAGTTAATTTTTTCATCTCTGTTTTCCTTACTTAGGGTTTAATGGGGTGCAATCACTTGCACCGATCGCTCGGCAAATACCACTGCCGAAAAGACAGTTCACGGGTCACACGGCATAATTCCCTTGAACACCGTGAATAACGCAATGTTGTTTCTAATATTCAGTCGTTTCATTAAGTGCCGTTTGATATAGCTCAGGCGTCGGACATCAATATTCACTTCACCGGAAATTTGCGACAGCGATTTCCCTTTGAATATCTCTTCCATCAGCCACCATTCATTGCCGGAAATCGTATAATTCATTTCCCGGTGGTGCAGTCTTCTGCGGGTGTAATTCACTAATGAATAGCTAAAGCAGCATCCCTGGCGTCGTTGGTCCAATAATTCCTGAAAAAAAGGGGGGATATTGGCGAGATTCTCGCTTTTCAATAACCAGTGCGCGTTTGGCAACAGCTCATATAACGTGAAAAACAGCGGCATGTTGTGCTCGCTTAATAAAATGATCAGATTCTTGTTTTCACGCTGATAGAAATTATTCATGAGCTGCAGCGCGCGAATCCGCTCACTCGGCAGGCTGTCCAAATCGCAGAGGATCCACAGGCAGCAGTCATCATTCACGCGAGTCTGTAACTGCTTAATCAATTGCGTGTAATCATCCGTTAAGGAATATAAAACATCCGTTTTCTCCGCAAGCAAACTGGCAATCACTGTTTTGATTCCTTGCGAAAAAAAGAGATCTTTGTTGTAAAGAAAACACTGATACACCATGCCTCAATATCCTTTTGATGACGCTACTGATAGTTCAATGTGTAATTCGCTGTGGCGGTAAAAGGTCCGGTGGTCAGGGTGCCGTTTGCTAAGGCATCCGGTTCAGCCTCCACAAATGCCTGGAAGTTAAGCCGTAAAGTGGTGTCGCTGATCGCGGCCGGACGGGTCGCCACATTCAGGCGCACAGGCGTATCGTCTTCCTCCAGAAGACCGATCCCCACGCCACCCGCGTTACCCGGTGATGTGGCGCTGATCGCCAGTCGGTCCGCCAGATTGCCATTGGCAGTACCGCTGAACGTCACCGTCACGGAATCAAAGACGCTCGGCGTGCAATCCTCTAATTTGATCGTGAACGGAACCGGCACTGTTTTTCCGTTGATATACAGTGATTTGGTCGATACTTTCCCGAAATCGACTGGCACCCGCTCTGAATCAGGCGCAATGCTGCACGGGTAGGCCATCACCACGCCGGTGAAACTGAGATCGCCACCCAGCAACTCCCCCAGCGCCCACACCGGGGCCGGAGCGAGCGCCGTCAATAAACCGGCAAAGACCATTGTTATGCGATGCATATTCCCTCCTTACTGGAATTCAGCCACAACCGTTGCAGATGCATGGAACTCACCTTCCGGAATGACGGAGGTGGTATATTTCGCCACCGGCGCGGCAGTCAGGTTCCAGTCGCCTTCGTTATTGGCAAACCCCGGCACGTTATAGAAGGTATTGGGTGCCACCGGGTTGCCCTGACGATCGCGCAGCGCAATGCCCAGCTCGGAACGATCCGTTGTCCCCTGCGTACTCAGGTATTTACCATCGTCAAACGCAGGATTAGCCTGCTGGATCCCCAATTTGATATTCAGTGCCCCCTGGGCAAAACTGCCGCCCTCGCACTTCACATGAATCGGTACGTTTTTGCTGTAATTGATGCCATTCAGTCGGCTACCGATCCCCGGTATGTTGCCGAAGTCAACGACGATCGGCGTCCCCTGATTGACGATACATTTATCCGGCACGGTGATGACACCGGAAGCGATGGTGATGCGGGAAAGCGGCGTTTGCCCCATTGCGCCCGGCCCCAGGCGACCAAAGAGTTTTGCAATCTCAGATCCTTGCAGGTTCACCCCGTTGATAATCGGTTTGGTGATCATAAAGGTCACTTTCCCCTTTGCACCGGAGGTAAACTGGTTGTCAAGGATCGTGCTGGGCGGGTTACAGTAGTTCTGATTGGCGTCGTTTGAGATGTTATCAAACGGTACTGTTTTATAATCTTGCAGATTCCCGCCGATGTAGATCTCAATTTTAACGTCCATATAGTCATTAAGTTTGAGGTAACCCGGCGTCATTCCGGACTGCGTCAACGTCGCCTGAGACATGTAATACACCGGCTGATCCACCATTGACTGTGTACAGTACGCACGCCCCTGGAACATCCCTGCCAGATTAAACTCGTCAGTAATGGTCGCCCCTGCCTGGTTGGAGGTAATATCATGATTGCTGATATTAATCAGATAGTCATAGGTCCCATTCACCGGTTCAATTTCACCGTCCAGTGCGGACCACGCCGCGCCCGGTAAGCCGAGCGTGCTGAGTGCCAGTAAGACCGGCCATTTGCGGCGGAACAGGCCTGACAGTTTCATTACAAGTACTCCATCTTCAGGCGGACTAGGCTGCTAAAGTCACCCGCGCTCACATGCAACCCCGTGGATTCCAGCGCCGCCATAAAATTCAGTTCACTATCACCAGAGTTCACCAGCCAGGGCGCATGGGTCTGCCCGACATCCAGCGCATTCCCGTTTTTATCGAGCAGGCGCACGCCGGCTCCCTGGGTCGTACCGCTGGTGCGTAATAGCTGGCCGTTATTAAGATCGGATTCACCAACGAACGTCAGTTGCACCACCTGCTCCCCGGTGCTGTAGGCACGCCAGTCATTCCCGGTGGTTCTGGACGCCAGACTCCCTCGCGACTGCGACGCCCCTTTCAGGCAGTCCTTCAGATACAATTTGAAGCGTACCGGCTCACTGCGATCGCCCGCCTGGCGAAAATTCTGCGCGCTGATCTCGCCCATCTCGACATCCTGAATACGCCCTTGTGTCATCAGCACACAGGGAGAGGCAAACACGGTGCCGTGAAACCGGACAATGCCGCTATCTTCGCTGACATGTTCCTGAGCGCTATGCTGTGGCTGCGCGGGCACATCCGCCCCGCACTGAAACGCCACGCCCATCGCAAGGAGGGCCACCGTGAATAAAGGATTTTGCATTGTCAGGTTCCTCCTGGTTAGCCCTGCTGCGCCGGTGGAAGCGCTTTGCAGGTGTTGCCATCGCAACGAAACTTCAGCTCCGGGTGTCCGCCATAGTCGTTCACGTACATCATGGAAAACTGGCTGACATTTCCGTCCGTTACCGCAAACTGCTGGCTCGATTTGGGCGCGATCATGATCCCCGGGAATTGGGTGATCTTCTGTCCGGCCCCTTTGGACAACCCAAGGATCGTGACGTAGTAAGGCGTTGGATTCTGTACCGTCATCTGGTTGCCGTTTTTCTGGAACACCACCTGGTCCTGCCAGATTTCACTCCGGGTCTTCGGGATCACCGCCGCCGGGCGGTAAAACAGCTTGATGCGCGACTGCATGGCCAGTTGCAGCGTATTCGGTTTATCCGGCTTCGGCGGGATCTCCCGGACATTGAGGTAGAACAGGCTTTCTCTGTCCTGCGGCAGCTTTTCGATCCCGGCGGTTTTGGTGACGCGCGCGATCCCTTTCTGCCCTCCGTTGATTCGCTGTAGCGGCGGTAACACAATCAGCGGCGAGGTAATCTTGTTGCCCTTTTCATCCTCGACCCACGACTGGGCGAGGAAGGGAATATCCGGGCTGGTATTGGACAGATTGGCGCTCGATGAGGCCTCTTTCTCCGTAATAATGACGCGGGTCCGATCCAGAGAGACCCCCGCCTGCGCGTAGCCGCCAATCATGCTCAGCGCCCACGCCGCCATCAGATATCCGTTATGTCTTTTCTTGCTCATTTTTGGCCTTTTATTACAGTGAGATAACTCGTTCTGTCGGGATTAACGACACGGCAGAAGCGTGTTCGCCGATCCGTTGTTTGCGCCTGGCGGGATCGTCACCTGACATTGCTGTTTACCGCCCCACATCACGTTCAGCGTTTCGTTCGCATTGACTCCCGCAAGCCAGGCTTGCCCGTCTTCCAGCACCATCGCGACGCTTACGCCATCGGTGTTGTAAATTTCCGCGCCGAATGGCGGGACGCTGCCATCCGTGAGGCGTAGCGTCCCCATCATCTTCATCCCCTTCGCCATACCGAAGGCCTGATAGCCAATCGCGCCTTCCGTCAGGGTTGTCGTGCTGATGGCTTTTGACGGTTCGATGTCGCTGTCCATCGCATCCACGTCCACGCGGGTGTCAAAACTGTTGTAGCTCACCACATCCGGCACCACGGCAATGCCGTAGCCGTTAGTCCGCGACTTCTTGCCGTTAAGCGGCACGCCGCCAATGCCATTGGTATCCACCATAACGCGCGCCGTGTTGATCGTTGCGCCGCTGTTATGCATCGCGGCACCGTGGCGGGTTGCCGTGAAGCCACCGCGCAGTGTCGTGCTCAGCGCCATATACTGGCTCTGCTGATAGCTGGCATTGGTATTGATTTCCGCCAGTTGCGAACGATGCTGGTAATAACCGTCAACGCTGGCGTTACCGCTCTGGCTGGCACCGGCACGAATACGCCACAAGTTGTTGTAATCACTGTTGTCGGTGTAGGACGCCATCGGACTGGTTTTGCCGTTGTTGGTCTGGATATCCAGACCCGCCCATTTGTTGTCGCCAATCGGCACCGACAGCGAGAAGGAGATCGAATCGTCTTTGCGCCCTTTGTAATCGGTACGGTAAGCGGAAAGGTTGGCGGTGATACCGTTGATGTCGCCAATGCGGAAGGCGCGCCCCACCGACATGCCGTAACGATCCTGGCTACGCTTATCCCAGTAGTTCTGGTGCGTCCAGGTCAGGAAGACGGTCGTCGCCTTCCCTGCTTCGCCAGCCCAGAAGGTTTTATTCCCGGTGATGGTATAGAGCTCTTTTTCGCGCCCGATGTGGTCGTATCCCTGATAGCGTTCATCGAGATACTGCGCCATTGTGCGGAAGTCTTCCTGCGAGAAGCGGTAGCCCGCAAAGGTAATGGAGCTGTTGTATTCGTCGAAGGTTTTTGCGTAGCTCAGCTTGTAAGAGGTTCCTTTCAGCCGGTTGCCGTCTGGCTCACGGCTCCACGACTCGGTGGCGTCAATGGAAATAGCGCCAAACGCATAGAGATCGCGCCCGATACCCAACGACGCCGCGGTGTACTCTTCACCTGAAGACTGTAAGCCGCCATACAGCGACCACGCGTTACTGACCCCCCAGGAGAAATCGCCGGAAAGGAACGTTGGGCCCTGCATTTTATGGTTGTAACGGGACGGCGTACCGCCTGAGATGTTGTAACGAACGTAGCCCGGACGCGTGAGATACGGAATATTGGCGGTGTTCACCTGGAAAGTGGAGACCGAGCCGTCCTGTTCTTCGACGCGTACATCGAGCGTGCCGCGCACTGAACTGCGCAAATCCTGAATGTTGAACGGCCCGGCGGGTACGGTCGTTTCATAGATGACGCGCCCACTCTGGCTGACGGTCACTTTGGCGTTGGTACGGGCGATACCATGAATTTCAGGGGCATAGCCCTGTAACGCCGGTGGCAGCATCCGCTCATCGCTGGCAAGGTTGACCCCGGTAAAACGCACGGTATCGAAAACCTGCGAATTCAGGTAGATCTCACCCAGCGTCAGTTTCGCCGCCATCATCGGCAAAGGACGGTAGGCGTAGATCTGATTCCAGTCGAAATCGAATTGATGGTTCTGGCTGTAATAGCTGGTCTGATATTCACCGCGCACACGCCAGCCGCCGATGTTCGCGCCCGCCTGACCATAGCCTGAAACCGCGCTGTAGTTTTCCTGGCCGTTAAACTGGCGGGTAAGTTGCCCGTTGAGGCTGTAATCAAACAGAAGACCCGCGATCCCTTCATCCCAGCGCTCAGGCGGCGTCCAGTTCGGATCGTTATACTTCATCCACGCCTGCGGCACGGTAATTTCAAGCACGCCAGCATAGTTGCTTAATTTCGCCCCTGGCAGACTTTGCAGGGAATAGCAGTTCTCATAGAGCTGGGTGACTTGCGCGCGGGCCTCATCTTTCAGCGCCAGTTTGTCCAGCAGGTCGCCGCTGATGCACGGCAACGTGCGCTTGCCTTCAGGAGCCTCGATATAACGAATTTTCTCCTGACCGACCGGCTGACCGTTAATACGGATATCCAACAAATAATCACCAGGCGTGACATAGTTGTCGGTTGCAAAACGCGACAGATCAATCTGCGTGCGCTCCGCTGCATCCAGGACATCGGTATTAAACTCAACGCTCTCCTCAGCACTGGTTGTCGCTGCATAGCAGCTATTCATTACCAGAAGAGCAATCATCGTTATAGGGGTTTTTATTTTTACCGACATGATTTTCATCCCGAATAAATCCGTTAAAAACGTCCTGCTTCCTGCCAGGTTATTGTTATGCTGTTAGTGGTAATCCATAAAAAACTGCGCAACGGCAGTAAACTCGCCCGCTTTTATATATTTTTGAACCGGTACCAGCGATGCGGAAAATTTTAAAACGTTATCGGTCTCGCTCAGTTCATATTCCTGAGAGGGTTGACCCAGCGTTAATATTTCACCCTGACTGTCACGTAGACGAATACCAAAGCCATCGGCGTCACCACTGACTAATAATGTGGTGGGATCGGATGCCGCCGCATTGCCCATAAAAGTGACCGAAGCATAAGGATAAAGTGAACCATCGTTGCCTCGTTTCACCACGGAACATCCTGTCAGGCGTATCAACACTGGCCGCGTAATATTGCCTTCATCATTACGATTAATCAGGCTGGCAGAAACATTACCAAACTCAACCTCTATATCCCGACTGTTCGGGTCAAGGCTGCATGCCGCCTCAATCAGTTCACCGCTCATGGCTAATTTACCCGGCGTGACGGTGGATGCTGAAACCGAAGCCGACCCGACCAGAGCGCAAAAATAGACGGCAATGAGGAGCGTATTGTTTATTTTCACTTTGTCCCTCCCTGGTCTACGATGGAGAAAGTGCGGGAACACGCCCCGCACTCATCACTTCAGGTCAATTACTGGTACGCAATCTCGAAGTTCACGGTGGACTGGAAGGAACCAGCAGCCACGGTTGCGCTTGCGCTTTCTGCTTTCACATAGGCCACAAACGGAATGGTGTTGGTGCCATTAACCAGCTGGACAGGTGTTGTTGCAGTGCCCCACACCACATCCTGGCTGGCGCTGTCACGCAGGCCGATACCCGCACCAGACGCGGTGCCTGAAGTAAAGGCCGCCAGAGTGGCGTCAGTTGGGTTGGTGCTGGTCGGGGTGTAAGTCACTTCTGCAGTTTGCGCTACCGTGATGTCGCAGTGCTGCAGTTCGATGTTCTGGTGTACGTTTCCGGCGCGAGCACCGTTAGCCAGTGCAGAAACAGGAATCTGACCAAAATCAACGGTCACCGGGCTTGAACCTGGTGCCAGACCACAGGCGGTATTTACCAGTTCACCCTGGAATTCAATCACACCGTTCGTTGTGTCAGCTAAAACAGACATAGAACCCAGAGCGGCGCTGAACGCAACAGCCATAGCAACTTTATTCATTTTCATAACAATTTCCTGTTTGTACCAATATCCTGAGAAATAAAGAGTCATCACGTCGCATTCGTTATTTCGTCCTGCTGTAATCAACTCTTGGTTTTGTTCTGGAAATGTCCTGGCAATAATTAAAAATGCAATAATATTAATTACCACCACTCCTTTGAACTGATGAAAATGCTACCAAATCAAAATTTCCACACAAAGCACTACATTTGCTGCGGGATAGATACGCATTGTTAACTCGCAGAGAAAGGAAAGGTGGATTTATATCTCGCGAAGTGGTGTGATAAATCCGAAATACATGACGGGTTTTAGCGGATATAGAATTCAAAAGCGGAGAAGAGATTAGGATAATTCCCGATAATACCGGAAATAAAATAATGATTCAGTAAATTATTGGAATAGTTAAGGTGAAAATATCAACAGTAGAGCTCAAAGATGTTCCTTCCCGTCGTTTTGACAAGCCTGAAGCAAACTTAGCCAGTCGTCGGGTGGATTCCCCTCATCAAGCATTTTCCCGAAAATCTTATAGGCATCGGTCTTGCTGCCGTAGGTGCGCAATGGCCCTTCATCATTCACCCATGCGATGACAATGATCTTACTCTCGAGACTATAACGGAAAAATAAGCGATACCGTCCTCCACCAAACTTCGCTCTCGACCAGTCTGTATAAGCTTTCCCTATACTGTCACCAGGCCGGTAAACAGAAGCTCGGGGTTCGTGGGTAATGTTGGCAATGGATTTCAATAAATGCGCCAGCACCTTGGTCTCTTTCTTCTTCTGGAAAACAATGGGATCTGGAAACCTGTGCTTAAGGTCTTCAACACGTGCGACCAGCGCGTTGTATTGATCGATAAAACAGGGATGAGCGTAGATCGTCCACCCGTTCAGCCATGTGGGAAAATCCATTTTTTCAGTCTTCGTCGCTGATTTCATCATCAAGATTGACGTCGATACCATCAACCAGTTCATAGCCACGGGATAAATCCAGCTTCTTCAGCGTTTGTGGGTTATTCGCCACATCCTGTGATAAGAAGTCCAGGAATGATCGCATCACACCGTCCTCCGTTGCTTCACTGTATTTTGAAAGCAGTACTTCACCCGTGGAAAGCAATGTGTAATGAATACGATCACCACTGCGAAGATGTAAAGCGTCCCTGATCGACGCAGGGATAGTCGTTTGATGTCGTTCCGTCAATTTAGAATCCGCTTCAATGGCAATGTCTTCAGATCGAACATAGGCGAACATATTTATCCCTTTGCGTTACTGTGTACAAATTTTAAACGCATTGTAGGCTCGCCAGAAAAACAATGCAAACGCATTGCAATGTAGTTGCATTGTTAGCAAAGAACTCACGGAGCTGAACGTTACACTCAGAAACTCGCAATGACAGAGGATTCAAAGCCTATAAAGGAGGAAAAGATCAAAACGGGAAGCCGTCTCGCAAATTCGGGCGGAAGGATTATTTCAGACTGACGGCATCAACATGACACTGTACCCGGCATTCACCGCAGCCGGTACAACGCTCGCTGTCCAGCACAGGGATCCCCGTCGCGCCGAGGGTACAGGCCAGTTCGGGGCATGCCTCAACACACTGGTTACACGAGCGCACTGGATTAACGCAGGCAGCGCTGAACGTTGGCCGCAGGCCTGTATCAAAACGCGCCTGTACGCACAGCGCGTCACTCGGGCATGCGGCAATGCACGCCCCACAGCCATCGCAACTGGCATAATCAATAGCCAGTTGCGGGTAGCCGTCTTCGTGACGGGTCAGAATCCCCATCGGGCATGCATCGATACACTGGTTGCATCGGGTACATTGCGCGATGAACTGCGCATCAGGCACGGCTCCCGGTGGCAACGAATGCGCAAGTTGAGGCACCGATACCCCCTCCGGCGCAGTGTGCTTTGCCGCACTGACAAACGCGCGAAATAGCCCACGCCGACTGACGTGCCGATGCGTCATCAGCGCCTGATAATATTTCTCTGACTTGTTCATCCGAAGTACAGCCGTTTCACCGCAGGTTGTAGCGCGCGTTGCTGCTCCATCTCCTGCAGATAACACGCCGTTACGGCGGCAAGACGCGCATAGAACGGGCTCACCGCGCTGTCCTGCACGCGTTCCAGATAGCGATATCCCCACGGCAGCAGATGCACTGCGAATAATTGATTTACCGCCGCGTCTTTACCGGCCTCCAGCAGCGCACTACTGGCTAACAGCATCAGGCCAAACTGATCTTCGGGTTCGCTCTGGCGCGAGTCAAATGCCATTCCCTGCGACTGTAAAAACGCGCGGTATTCCGCGGTGGTATCGCCCATCAGCAGATTATCGCGCTCCAGCCAGACGGAACCCCATGGCGGCGCGGGCATATCCCCTTGCCCTTCGAACAGCACGGAAAATTGCCACGCCAGTTCTTCATCATCCGGCAGCGGCCAGTCAGCACACAGCCTGGCAATCTGCACCGGATCGCGCCACGGATACAGATCGGGCAGCATGGGCAGACTGTCGAACAGCGCTTTCACCTCCGGTCGTCCGGGAGAGTAATAAAACAGTGCACCGAGGATCCTCGGTAATACAGCATCGGGGGTCATCTCTGGCTCCTCCTGAAAACAGAGCGGCCGAAGCCGCTCACAGGTTACATCGGTAACGTCCACAGATTGTAGAACGCAATCCTGCCCACTAGCTCAGCCACGATGACGACCACGGCGGTCATCGCCAGAACCGTGACACTGGACTTCAACCGCGCCCAGGTCACCACCCCAACAATGCCTAGCGCCAGCAGCGCCGCTTGTGCGGTAAACCAACTGGTTTGCGCCGCCGTTAACGCGTCGTCCGCACTCATCAGCGTCGACACATACCCCGGTCGCAGGCAGAAACTTACGAGTATCGCCAGTACGCTCACCAACAGGCCCAGACGCAGCCCGAACAGCCCGGCCAGAATGCCGCCGCCAATCAGCGGCGTCAGCACCATCATCACCGTCGTATACGAGGTGCGCCAGGTAACCACCGTCGGCAACTGGTAGATTTGCGGGATCGCCAGAATAAAGACCACGCCCACCACCGCCGCCAGCCATACCAGCGCTTTACACAGCGCAGTCGCGCCACGGTTAAGCAGCAGACCGAGAGAACCCAGCCCGCCAAGCGTGGCAAACACTGCCGACAGTACAATTTCGTTGCTCATCGGCGAATGACCCACGCGCAGCAGCATATTCAGCGCACGCAGCGGTTGTCCGACGTGGATTACCCCCAGCAGCACCCCAACCCCAAACAGACACATGACACAGAACAGGCCGACGGCCATCCGCCGCGCCTCGATCTGCCCCAGGGTGCCGCCAATCAGCAGCAGAATAAATGCCCCCACTGCGCTTTGGGTAAAGACGGTAAAAAAGACCAGCGGTAACTCATGCATGGCGCACCTCCCCCATGTTCATAATGGCCCCTTCCTTATCGCCCGTAGGTTTGGCCTTCGGATGCGGCTTAATGATGAGGTTAGGATGGGTAAACGACGCGGCGGGTAGTGGCGCAATGTCGTTCTCGCTACCGTATTTCGCGCGCAGTTCATCGATTGGGCCGAAATCCAGCGCTCGCTGTGGGCAAGAATCCACACAGATAGGGCGCAGATTCTGCTCCAGTCGGTCGAGACAGCCGTCGCATTTACGCATGACTTTGGCCTTAGCATCAAACTGCGGCGCGCCATACGGGCAGCGCATCTCGCAATAGCGGCAGCCCACGCAGATACTGTCATCGACCAGCACCAGACCGTCTTCTTCACGCTTGTGCATCGCGCCGGTCGGGCAGCCTGATACGCAGACTGGCTCATCACAGTGGTTACAGGCGATAGAGAGGTAGTAGGTAAAGGTGTCGTTGTGCCAGCTTTCTCCTTCTTTCACCCAGCTTCCGCCGCCGTATTCATAGACCCGGCGGAATTTCGGGCCGACGTCCAGATCTTTATTATCCTTACAGCTTACCTGGCAGGTTTTACAGCCTGAGCAGCGCGAGGAGTCAACATAAAAGCCATACTGTTTCATTGCGGATCACTCCTTAAGCGCGTTTGATTTCAACCAGGTTGGTATGCTGCGGGTTCCCTTTCGCCAACGGCGACGGCAGATGACTGGTCAGGGTATTGATGCACCCGCCAACGTCCACACCGTTGCTATCCAGACGGGTCCACGCCCCCTGTGGCATCGCCACCACACCCGGCAGAATCCGCTGGGTCACCTTGCAGGGAATCGCCACCACGCCGCGATCGTTGAACACATGCACCAGATCGCCAGAGTTCAACTGGCGTGCGCTGGCATCTATTGGGTTGATCCACACTTCATCCGGTACCGCTTCATGCAGCATCAACACGTTGGTATAGGTTGAGTGGGTATGGCCTTTGGTGTGAAAACCGCTTAACTGCAGCGGATACTTCGCGGTCAGCGCTTTGTTCAGATGCGACTCTGTCACCGCGCAGAACTCCGGTACCGCCGGGATGCGATCGCCTTCCGGCAGCGTCCACGCTTTCGCGAGATCGGCCAGCGCCTGCGAGTAGATCTCAATCTTGCCGGATGGCGTGGTCAGCGGATTGGCCACGGCATCGGCACGGAAATCAGCAAACGCCAGGCTCTGTTTGTCGGTTGCGATGCGCTGGTCAATGACCCCCATCTCTTTCGCCACCGACCATTCCGGCAGGTACGGACGTTTCTCGCGGATCTGCTGATAGTGCATTTCTGCCCACTGCGCCTGTGTCCGCCCTTCGGTGTACTGCTCACGCAGCCCCAGATGCCCGGCGATATCAGCACAAATATCGTAGGTGCTACGTACTTCCCACATCGGCGTGACCGTTTTCTGCAAGGCGATCATGAAGTTGTGAGACCCCGTGGCATAAGAGCTGTCCACCAGATCTTCCGCTTCGAGATAGCTGGTTTCCGGCAGCAGGAGATCGGCGTACTTCGCGCTCGGCGTCATGTGGTTTTCAATGACGATAATGGTTTCGCACAAGCTTTCATCCGCGAGAATTTTGCGCGTGCGGTTGGTTTCACCGTGCTGATTCAGCAGCGTGTTACCGGCCTGGTTGAAGAACAGCTTGATGCCGGTTTTCAGTTTATCCGCCCCCTTCACCCCCATCGTGGTGGCCGTCATCATTTCCGGGCGTTGAATCGCATCCGTCCAGAGATAGCACGGAATGGAGGTCTTGATCGGGTTGGTCAAAATCGGTAACAGCGGTACGCCATACGGGGTGCCATAAGGCCAGTTACCGTTATTGGTGCCCGGCAGGCCAAAGTGGCCGGTCAGTGCGGGTAACGTCTGAATGGCGCGCACGGTTTGCTCGCCGTTAGCGTGACGCTGCGGCCCCCAGCCCTGACAAATGTAACAGGCACGAGCCGAAGCGATTTCGCGCGCCAGTTGGCGAATGCGCGTCGCCGGAAGCCCCGTGATCTCCGCCGCCCATTCCGGCGTTTTAGCGATACCGTCATCACCTTTACCAATCACGTAGTCTTTATAGCTGGCATTCGGCGCAGCGCCTTCAGGCAGCGTGCTGCTGTCATAGCCCACGCAGTACTTATTCACCTCGGCTTCATTGATCAACTGTTCGGTAATCAACGTATGGGCGATACCAGCCACCAACGCGGCATCGGTCGTCGGGCGAATCGGCAGCCACTCGGCATGCTCGGTAACTACCGAGTCGGTATAACGCGGATCGATAATAATCACCCGCGCTTTCGAGGCTTCCAGCGCACGACGTAACTCTTCCACCTGTCCGCCGCCAGACATGCGCGTTTCAGACAAATTCAGACCAAACAGCACCACCAGATCGGAATGCGCAATTTGCGTAAAGTGACTTCCGACATACACGCCGTGAGTATAGGGCGTTGCGGTGGCAATTTGCGCCGTGGAATAGGTGTTATGATAATTTAAATAGCCGCCGGTAAGATTTAGCAGACGTTTCCAGGCAGGCGTGCCCTGGGTATGATAATAAGCGCCCGACTGATAATTATAATAAATTGCCTCACGGCCATATTTTTCCGTCACGCGTTTTAATTCTGCAGCGATAAATGCTGTCGCTTCATCCCAGGAAATACGTTTGAATTTCCCTTCGCCACGTTTACCTACGCGTTTCATCGGATATTTAATCCGGTCCGGACTATATACCCGCCAGCGACTGGAACGACCGCGCAAACACGGACGAATCTGATGTTCGCCAAATACCGCGTCGTCTTTTGCGTCTTCCGGTTCAATACGCACGATGCGGTCATCTTTAACGATCACTTTCAGCGGGCAACGGCTGCCACAGTTGACCAGGCAGGCACTGTGGCGAACGGTTTCGCCATTGCCGCCTTGCGCAGGAGCGTCGGTCGTTTCAGCCTGCGCGGTGGTAGAGAAAGGCAACGTAATCGCGTTACTGAGTGCAACAGCGGCACCTATTTTTGCGGTACCTGTCACCGCATCCCGTCGGGACAGCGTTGTGTTTAGCCACTTTTTTATTTCCATCTTTTTTTCTCACATTGCATCCATAGTTATTATTAATAAGTAATCATATAGGGCTAAACACGGCTGATGGTTGATTATGATCAAACGCGCTTTTATGGAAAAATAAAGTGGTAAAACCATGACACTCTTATCATTTTTTATCTGATAAAAAGCAGTGATTTAACTGAAGATGACATTTTTGTAAACATATAAGAGATAAAAACAGAACAACAGCATAATCATTGTATAGTTAATTATATTGCGCTTATATATTCCGTCAGGCAAGCGCAACAAAATTCTTATTTTTGGAACGTATGCCAAAAAGAGTATTCCTGGTCAAAATGAATATTCCTGGCGTTCAGGAACATATTACTTTTTATGCTAATTTAGCAATAATATGATTTTTTGTTATACAAAAAGAAGAAAGCCTTCTGCGTGAACTGAGTTCTTACCGTAAACGGGCTATACTGTTTCATCATCCCCATAGCCAGACTGAATCATGATCGTATCCGGACGCCATCCCTCTCTGCGCCTGTCGCTGGCAGGACTCCTGACGCTGACACTGTTTGGGATCGGCTATACACTACATCTGCACTGGGGGGCGTTTATTCAGTGGTGTCTGGCGACGCAAATCACCCTGCATCGCTATCTGGTGATGTATCTGCTTCAGT
The DNA here is from genome assembly GCF_013890155.1 of Citrobacter sp. RHB20-C16. Classification (NCBI taxonomy): domain Bacteria; kingdom Pseudomonadati; phylum Pseudomonadota; class Gammaproteobacteria; order Enterobacterales; family Enterobacteriaceae; genus Citrobacter; species Citrobacter sp. RHB20-C16. Next base: position 4,346,190 of record NZ_CP057630.1, read on the forward strand.
TGAATAATCATCAGTACAGCGGCGGTTTCTGGTTACTGACGGGGGCGTTTCTGTACGGCGTACTGCATGCCATCGGACCGGGACACGGAAAGTTCATCGTGACGACCTATCTGAGTACCAATAAGGAAAGCCTGCTGGCTGCTCGGGTCGTGCCTTTTATTGGCAGCATGATGCAAGGAGTCAGTGCGATCCTGTTTGTGTTTATCCTCGCGATTGGCTTTAACCTGGCAGCCGGCGATTTAAGCACCAGCCGATGGTACGTTGAAAAAATCAGCGCTGCGCTGATCGCCGGATTCGGCGCGTTTCTCATTTATCAGGCACTTAAATCCATACGCCCGATAACCTTCACCCGATTTACTCCCTTGCACAGCCATGACGAGAAGTGCGGCTGCGGACATCACGGCGTCGGGCAGACGCTGGTGGACGGTAACTGGAAAACCCGGCTGGGGGTGATTCTCGCCATCGGCGCCCGACCATGCAGCGGGGCAATCATGATCCTGCTGTTTTCCAATGCTCTCGGTATCGTCACCTGGGGCATTGCAGCGGTGATGACCATGTCCTTTGGCACTGCGCTGTCGATCATGGGACTGTCTCTGGCGGTACGTTATGCCCGAAATCAGACACTCACATGGTTCGGTACAGGACATCCCGCTCTGAAATGGCTTGCGCCTGCAGCGAAAATAGTCGGCGGTGTGGTGCTGATCCTGTTTGCCACAATTCTGTTCTTAACGGTGATCCCGATTAGCGCCAACGGCGATTATATTGCCGCAGGCTGCTGATCCGACCTGCGTAATAATGATCCGATAATGGGACACCTGCCCCAGTGAATTTCCCTGCCACCTTTGAATTACGCGTCCCAATAGGGATAATATCCACACGAACTGTGAACCCGGGACCACCATGAGACACTCCCTGCCTTGTCGCAAGCTACGTGAACGGCCGATGAAACTCGGTACGACGGTGATACTGATGGTCAGCGCCGTGTTGTTTTCTGTCTTGCTGGTCGTCCATCTGTTCTACTTCTCACAAATCAGCCACATGACGCGTGATGCGTTAGCAGACAAAGCGCTGGCCGTTGCCCGGACGCTGGCAGACTCGCCGGAGATCCGTGCGGGGTTGATGAAAAAACCCGAGGATAGCGGGATTCAGGCGATTGCCGAAGCGGTGCGCAAGCGAAACGATATGCTGTTCATTGTTGTCACCGACATGAAAAGCCTGCGTTACTCTCATCCGGAAGCCCAGCGCATCGGACAACCGTTTAAGGGCGACGATATTTTGCTGGCACTGGATGGCAAAGAGAATATCGCCATCAACCGGGGCTTTCTCGCCCAGGCGCTGCGCGTTTTCACCCCCATTTATGACGACAATCACCACCAGATTGGGGTGGTGGCGATCGGCCTGGAACTGAGTCGGGTGACCGAACAGATTAACGACAGTCGCGGCAGCATCCTCTGGTCCGTACTTTTTGGCGTGCTGGTTGGCCTGCTGGGAACATGGGTGCTGGTGAAAGTGCTCAAACGCATCCTGTTTGGCCTGGAACCGTATGAAATTTCTACCCTGTTTGAACAGCGCCAGGCGATGCTGCAATCAATCAAAGAGGGGGTCATCGCCGTTGACGACAAAGGCGAAGTGACGTTAATCAACGAGGCCGCCCAGGAGTTGCTGAACTACCGTAAGTCACAGGATGACCCCCAGTTTTCCACGCTCAGCCATGCATGGTCGCAGGTGGTAGATCTCAGCGAAGTGCTGCGCGACGGTACGTCGCACCGCGACGAAGAGATCAACATCAAAGATCGGTTGCTGCTCATTAATACCGTCCCGGTTCGCAGCGACGGCAAGATTATTGGCGCGATCTCCACCTTCAGGGACAAAACGGAAGTTCGCCAGTTGATGCAGCGACTGGATGGCATGGTGAACTATGCCGACTCACTCCGTGAACGATCCCACGAATTCATGAATAAATTACATGTGATTCTGGGATTGTTACATCTGAAGAGTTATAAGCAGCTTGAAGACTATATTATTAAGACGGCAAACAACTATCAGGAAGAGATCGGCTCACTGTTAGGCAAAATTAGATCGCCGGTCATTGCTGGCTTTTTACTTAGTAAGATTAATCGCACATCCGATTCAGGGCACAAACTGGTGATTAGCCATGACAGCCAGGTACCGGACAGCGGCAATGAAGATCAAATTGCGGTATTGATTACCGCGCTCGGAAATCTGATTGAAAACGCGATCGACGCGTTAGCACAGCAGTCAGGAGGTGAGATCAGCGTCTCCTTATACTATCGCAATGGTTGGCTACATTGTGAAGTCAGTGACGATGGTCCCGGCATTGAACCGCACCGCCTTGACGCTATTTTTGATAAAGGCGTCTCGTCTAAAGGAACTGAACGCGGCGTTGGTTTAGCGCTTGTTAAACAACAAGTTGAAAGTCTTGGTGGCAATATTTTTGTGGAATCCGAACCTGGCGTTTTCACACAATTTTTTGTACAAATACCCTGGGATGGGGAGAGGGCCAGCACATGATCAATGTCTTTATTATCGATGACGACGCCATGGTCGCGGAGTTAAACCGCCGCTATGTCGCACAGATCCCCGGTTTTCAGTGCTGCGGAACCGCCTCAACGCTGGAAAAAGCCAAAGAGGTTATTTTTAATAGCGATGTTCAGATTGACCTGATTCTGCTGGATATTTACATGCAGAAAGAGAACGGGCTGGACCTGCTACCGCTTCTGCATGCCGCTGGCTGCAAAAGCGATGTCATTGTCATCTCTTCTGCCGCCGATGCCATGACGATCAAGGATTCGTTGCACTACGGCGTTGTAGATTACTTAATCAAGCCGTTTCAGGCCTCACGCTTTGAGGAAGCCCTCACCAGCTGGCTGCAAAAGAAAAGGGACATGGATAAGCACCAGTATTATGAGCAGTCAGAGCTGGACCAACTGATTCACGGCAATGCGTCCAGTGAGCAGGACACCCGCCGCCTGCCGAAAGGGTTGACGCCGCAGACGCTGCGCACGCTGTGTCAGTGGATCGATGCACATCAGGATTATGAGTTTTCAACCGATGAACTGGCAAATGCGGTGAATATTTCTCGCGTCTCCTGCCGCAAATATCTTATCTGGCTGGTCAACTGTCATATTCTGGTTACCAGCATCCATTATGGCGTTACGGGCAGGCCGGTTTACCGTTACCGTATTCAGGCAGAACATTATTCTTTACTTAAGCAATATTGTCAGTAGAAGATAAATCTTAACCTTGCATTATTTCGTTATATATTGGTAACAATTATTACAATAATGAAAAAATAAAAAGGTTAAGGTTACTTCCTGCAAATTCAGAAATTGTGCCAGATCAAATATAATTGCATCATTCCACATTTTTCAATGCGTTATTATTATCCGACACGCCATTGTTTTTAATTTCAAAAACGCTAACAAAAGTTAATAAAGTATTATCCCCTGCGCAGAGTGTGTATTTTTAATCACAAAGGAGTAGTCTGGAAATAACCGGACGGATTAACAAAAACGATAAACGGTAGCAACGGAGCTCATGCTACATCTTAAGGATAAGCACACTCTGTGAGCAGATGATATGTTCATGTTTTTCATAAAGATACAAAAAGTAGCCCGAACCTGCCTCTGCTCTTCTTTTTCAACACTGCCCATCGCCAGAGAGTCGTGCTCTCTGAAAACAGCCTGAAAAAAACGATAAGAGTTTTCCTGTCCTTAGGAATAACGTTATTCGATGTTTAAAAACTAATCGCACTTTCAGACGAAACGAATATTAGCCAGGCTCTGCGCCCATTACACAAAAAACAGAACATGGCTGTGATCCATTTATCAAAATTGACTGGTTTTATCGCGAGGGTAAATAAATGCTATTTAGTATACAACTTCTCATAATATTAATATGTTTGTTTTATGGTGCCAGAAAGGGCGGTATCGCGCTGGGTTTGTTAGGCGGTATCGGCCTGGTCATTCTGGTGTTCGTTTTCCACCTCCAGCCGGGTAAACCACCGGTTGACGTCATGCTGGTGATCATCGCCGTGGTCGCGGCCTCAGCAACGCTACAGGCCTCAGGCGGTCTGGATGTGATGTTGCAGATCGCAGAGAAACTGCTGCGCCGCAACCCGAAATATGTCTCTATCGTTGCCCCGTTTGTGACCTGTACCCTGACTATCCTGTGCGGTACCGGCCACGTGGTCTACACGATTCTGCCCATCATTTACGACGTGGCGATTAAAAATAACATCCGCCCGGAACGTCCGATGGCCGCCAGCTCCATCGGCGCGCAAATGGGGATCATTGCAAGTCCGGTATCGGTGGCGGTGGTTTCTCTGGTTGCCATGCTGGGTAATGTGACGTTTGAAGGCAAACACCTCGAATTCCTCGACCTGCTGGCGATCACTATCCCGTCCACGCTGATTGGTATTCTGGCTATCGGTATTTTCAGCTGGTTCCGTGGTAAAGATCTGGATAAAGATGAAGACTTCCAGAAATTCATCTCCGTACCGGAAAACCATCACTACGTGTATGGCGATACCGCTACGCTGCTGGACAAAAAACTGCCGAAAAGCAACTGGCTGGCGATGTGGATCTTCCTTGCCGCCATTGCTGTCGTCGCTATCCTGGGTGCCTTCTCTGAACTTCGCCCTTCATTCGGTGGCAAAGCGCTGTCGATGGTGCTGGTTATCCAGATGTTCATGCTGCTGACCGGCGCGTTGATTATTATTCTGACCAAAACCAATCCCGCTTCAATCTCTAAAAACGAAGTCTTCCGTTCAGGTATGATCGCGATTGTGGCGGTGTACGGTATCGCCTGGATGGCGGAAACCATGTTCGGCGCGCACATGACAGAAATCGAAGGTGTGCTGGGTAACATGGTGAAAGAGTATCCGTGGGCCTATGCGATTGTTCTGCTGCTGGTGTCTAAATTCGTTAACTCTCAGGCAGCGGCGCTGGCGGCTATCGTTCCGGTCGCGCTGGCGATTGGCGTTGACCCGGCCTACATCGTGGCGTCTGCCCCGGCGTGCTACGGCTACTACATTCTGCCGACCTATCCGAGCGATCTGGCCGCCATTCAGTTCGACCGTTCAGGTACCACCCGCATTGGTCGCTTCGTCATCAACCACAGCTTTATTCTCCCGGGTTTGATTGGCGTGAGCGTCTCCTGCGTCTTTGGCTGGATCTTTGCTGCCATGTACGGATTCCTGTAAAGGTCTCCCGCGTGCCGTCCGTCACCGGGCGGCACGTCACTTATGATATTAAAAGAAATCAATAGGCTGGAAGCACATGTCAAATAAAGCGTTCTTCTATCAGGCACCTTTCCCGATGGGGAAAGACGAAACAGAGTACTACCTGCTCACTTCCGATTATGTCAGCGTGAGTGAGTTTGAAGGTGAGTCCATACTGAAGGTTGAGCCGCAAGCCCTGACGCTGCTGGCGCAACAAGCCTTTCACGATGCCTCCTTCATGCTCCGCCCCGAACATCAGCAACAAGTCGCCTCCATTCTTCATGACCCCGAAGCCAGCGAAAACGATAAATACGTTGCCCTGCAATTCCTGAGAAACTCTGAAATCGCCGCCAAAGGCATTCTGCCGACCTGTCAGGATACCGGCACGGCGATTATCATGGGGAAAAAAGGCCAGCGTGTCTGGACTGGTGGCGGTGATGAAGCGGCGCTGTCAAAAGGGGTGTACAACACCTATATCGAAGACAATCTGCGCTATTCGCAAAACGCCGCGCTGGATATGTACAAAGAGGTGAATACCGGTACCAACCTGCCGGCACAGATCGACCTCTACACCGTCGATGGTGATGAGTATAAATTCCTGTGCGTAGCGAAAGGCGGCGGTTCCGCCAACAAAACTTACCTGTACCAGGAAACCAAAGCGTTGCTCACCCCGGGCAAGCTGAAAAACTTCCTCGTTGAGAAGATGCGGACGCTGGGAACAGCAGCCTGCCCGCCGTACCATATCGCCTTTGTGATTGGCGGTACTTCCGCAGAAAGCACGCTGAAAACCGTGAAGCTCGCCAGCACGCATTACTACGATGCGCTGCCGACCGAAGGCAACGAGCATGGTCAGGCGTTCCGTGATACACAACTGGAACAGGAACTGCTGGAAGAGGCACAAAAACTCGGTCTTGGCGCGCAGTTTGGCGGTAAATATTTCGCCCACGATATCCGCGTGATCCGCCTGCCGCGTCACGGTGCCTCCTGTCCGGTCGGCATGGGCGTTTCCTGCTCGGCGGATCGTAACATCAAAGCCAAAATCAACCGCGAAGGGATTTGGATCGAAAAACTGGAGCACAACCCAGGTCAGTACATCCCGGAAGCGTTGCGTCAGGCCGGTGAAGGCGAAGTGGTGAAAGTTGACCTCAACCGCCCGATGAAAGAGATCCTGGCACAGCTTTCACAGTACCCGGTTTCCACCCGTCTGTCGCTGACCGGAACCATTATCGTCGGTCGTGATATTGCGCATGCGAAGCTGAAAGAACGTATCGACTCTGGCGAAGGGTTGCCGCAGTACATTAAAGATCATCCGATCTACTACGCCGGTCCGGCAAAAACACCGGCGGGCTATCCGTCAGGCTCATTAGGACCGACCACCGCAGGCCGCATGGACTCCTATGTTGATCTACTGCAATCGCACGGCGGCAGCATGATCATGCTGGCAAAAGGCAATCGCAGCCAACAGGTGACCGATGCCTGCCATAAACACGGCGGCTTCTATCTGGGCAGCATTGGCGGCCCGGCAGCGGTCCTGGCGCAACAGAGTATCAAGCATCTGGAATGCGTTGAGTATCCGGAACTGGGTATGGAAGCGATCTGGAAAATTGAAGTGGAAGATTTCCCGGCGTTCATCCTGGTCGATGACAAAGGCAATGATTTCTTCCAGCAGATAGTGAACAAGCAGTGCGCTAACTGCACGAAATAACCTCTTCGGCCCGGCACCGGACTGCTCTCAACGTTTGAAGGCAGTCCGGTGATCCCCCCGGGCCACCTTTTCCCGTCATGGCTGGCATTGAATTTTCGACCACTTCGGTGAATAGTAGCCTTTTCCATCACTTGCGAAATCACCATGATCCGCACATTAAACCCCACCCTGCTGAATATCGGCGCACTGATCCTGACGCTTATCCTGATCTACACTGGCTTCTCGGCAGGTGAGAAAACCACCTGGCTGATGGAAGTTACGCCGGTCATTATTGTGATACCGCTGCTGCTGACAACCGCAAAGCGCTACCCGCTCACTCCTCTGCTTTATACCCTGATTTTTTTCCACGCCATCATCCTGATGGTGGGCGGTATGTACACCTATGCCAAAGTCCCTGTGGGCTTTGAAGTGCAGGAGTGGCTGGGCTTAAGCCGAAATCCGTATGATAAGCTCGGCCATTTCTTCCAGGGCCTGGTTCCGGCACTGGTGGCGCGCGAAATTCTGCTACGCACAAAGAGTGTTCGCAGCGGTAAGATGCTGGCATTTCTGGTTTGCTGCGTGGCGCTGGCGATTAGTGCCACCTATGAGTTAATTGAATGGTGGGCCGCGCTGGCGATGGGACAGGGCGCGGACGATTTCCTTGGCACGCAGGGCGACCCGTGGGATACCCAGTCAGACATGTTCTGCGCGTTGCTGGGTTCATTGACTACGGTAACGTTGCTGGCGGGAGTGCATAGCCGTCAGTTGCAGCGCTATGGATTAACGCCCCCCGACGCATAACGTATTTATCTGCCGGAGGCATACACAGGCTCCGGCGATATCACTATCAGCTCAAAAAATAATTCAGCTGTCGATAAACCATCGCCAAAAACGGCTGGCAAATCACTTTAATCCATTGTTTATAAACAATTATTGATGAATCCCCGTCGTTTCGCGCCCTCTTTACACCTTTTTTAGTCAGGATAATACTTGCCCGCATCACAGATTCCTCCACAACCGGGTAAGAGATGATGAAAGTATTAATTGTTGAAAGTGAATTTCTGCATCAGGACACCTGGGTTGGCAAGGCCGTGGAACGTCTGGCAGACGCCTTAAGTCGGCAAAATGTTGCCGTCATTAAGTCCACGTCTTTCGACGACGGCTACGCCATCCTGTCGGCAAACGAAGCCATTGATTGCCTGATGTTCAGCTATCAAATGGAACAGCCTGATGAACATCAAAATGTCAGAGAACTGATCGGTAAGCTTCATGAGCGCCAGCAAAATGTGCCGGTCTTTCTGTTAGGTGACAGAGAGAAAGCCACCGCCTCGCTGGACCGCGATATGCTGGAGCTTGTCGATGAGTTCGCCTGGATCCTCGAAGACACCGCTGACTTTATCGCGGGGCGCGCGGTCGCCGCCATGACCCGTTATCGTCAGCAACTGCTGCCGCCGCTGTTTAGTGCGCTGATGAAATATAGCGATATCCACGAATACTCCTGGGCTGCACCGGGCCACCAGGGCGGCGTTGGTTTTACCAAAACGCCTGCCGGCCGCTTCTATCATGATTATTACGGCGAAAACCTGTTCCGCAGCGACATGGGGATTGAACGTGCTTCGCTGGGGTCTCTGCTCGATCACACCGGGGCCTTTGGCGAAAGCGAAAAATATGCTGCACGGGTCTTTGGCGCAGACCGTTCCTGGTCCGTCGTGGTCGGGACATCCGGCTCCAACCGCACCATCATGCAGGCCTGTATGACCGATAACGATGTGGTGGTGCTGGACCGTAACTGCCATAAATCGATTGAACAGGGGTTGATCCTGACCGGGGCGAAACCGGTGTATATGGTGCCCAGCCGTAACCGCTACGGCATCATTGGCCCTATCTACCCACAGGAAATGCAGCCGGAAACCTTACAGAAAAAAATCAGCGAAAGCCCGCTGACCAAAGAGAAGACAGGACAAAAACCGTCTTATAGCGTGGTGACCAACTGTACCTACGACGGTGTCTGCTATAACGCGAAATCCGCACAGGCGTTACTGGCGCAAACTACCGACCGCATTCACTTCGACGAAGCCTGGTACGGCTACGCCCGCTTTAACCCGATTTACGCCGACCACTATGCGATGCGCGGTGAACCGGGCGATCACAGTGGTCCTACCGTTTTTGCCACCCACTCTACGCACAAACTGCTGAACGCCCTCTCTCAGGCGTCTTACATCCATGTGCGTGAAGGTCGCGGCGCGGTGAATTTTTCCCGCTTCAATCAGGCGTACATGATGCATGCCACCACCTCGCCGTTGTATGCCATCTGCGCATCCAACGATGTGGCGGTGTCCATGATGGACGGCAACAGCGGCCTGTCGCTGACTCAGGAAGTGATCGACGAAGCCATCGACTTCCGCCAGGCCATGGCGCGTCTGTATAAAGAGTTCAGCGCCGACGGCGACTGGTTCTTCAAGCCGTGGAACAAAGAAGTGGTCACCGATCCGCAGACCGGGAAAACATTCGATTTTGCTGACGCACCGGCGAAACTGCTGGCAACAGACCAGAACTGCTGGGTGATGCGTCCGGGCGAATCCTGGCACGGCTTTAAAGACTTACCCGATAACTGGAGCATGCTTGACCCGATCAAGGTCAGCATTCTCGCACCGGGGATGGGTGACGACGGCGAACTGGAAGAGACGGGGGTGCCTGCCGCGCTGGTCACCGCCTGGCTTGGACGTCACGGAATCGTGCCAACCCGCACCACCGATTTCCAGATCATGTTCCTGTTCTCGATGGGCATCACCCGTGGGAAATGGGGAACTCTGATCAACACCCTGTGCTCATTTAAACATCACTACGATGCCAACACCCCACTGGCGCAGGTCATGCCGGAACTGGTCGACGAACACCCTGAAACCTACGCCAATATGGGCATTCACGACCTGGGCGATCGGATGTTCGCCTGGTTGCGGGAAAACAACCCAGGCGCGAAACTCAACGCCGCCTATTCCGGCCTGCCGGTTGCCGCAATGACGCCGCGTGAAGCCTATAACGCTATCGTTAACGACAACATCGAAATGGTGGCCATTGATAAACTGCCGGATCGCATTGCAGCAAACTCGGTGATCCCTTATCCGCCGGGAATTCCGATGCTGCTTTCCGGCGAGAACTTCGGTGATGAAAACAGTCCGCAGGTGGGCTATCTCCGCGCCCTGCAATCCTGGGATCACCACTTCCCTGGTTTCGAACATGAAACCGAAGGCACTGAAATCATTGATGGCGTCTATCACGTAATGTGCGTGAAAGTGTAAATCAATTCCGACGACTGCGTCATGACATGGCCACCCTGACGCAGCCTGGTTTAGGCCGTAGGGTTATGACGAGCGTTTCCTGAGTATTGCTGAGAAAAACTACCATTGTCATACCTTTTTGCGCGGGTGCTCCCCGCGCTTTTTTTATCCCTTATGCATGGTTTCCACCGCGTAAAAGTTTCTGTACATAGCAATTATCTGTCGCCTATTGTATTTCCAGACAAAACCATTATTTTAATGCGGACTTCATTCGTCATACAAATCGAAATATCTGCTTTATCTCTCCCCTTTGGCGAGAAAGGATATTTTATGTTCATATTCGGGAGTTAGGGTATGAGAATTTTCAGCAATAATCCTTGCATTGTCGTGTTAACCGAAAAAGACGTTTGGCTACGAGTAAACGGTAAAGAGGCTATCAATTTAAAAGCGAATCATATGGCACTCATCGCCTGTGAAAACAATATCATCGATATCTCATCGATTAATAACGCACTGGTCGCACATATTAGCCGAGATATAATTAAAGATTATCTTCGCTTTTTAAATAAAGATCTTTCAAATATTCCACTCTGGCAACGGAGTTCCTCACCGGTATTAACCGCTGAATGTGTGACCCCCGATGTCTTCCGGGTGGCAGCACAACACAGCATTGCGCATACCGACAGCCCTGGCGAAGAAGAACGTACACGCTGCCTGTTGTTCGCCGTGTTATCCCGCTTTCTCGACAGTAAGAAGTTTTTGTCCCTGCTGATGTTTATGTTGCGAAACCGCGTCAGCGACAGCGTTTACCATATTATCGAGAGTGACATTCATAAAGCGTGGAATCTTAATCAGGTCGCCCGTTGTCTCTGTCTGAGTCCGAGTTTGCTAAAGAAGAAACTCAAAAGCGAAAATACCAGCTACAGTCAAATCATCACCACTTGCCGCATGCGCTACGCCGTTAATCAACTTCTGATGGATGGCAAGAATATATCCCAGGTCTCCGAACTGTGTGGTTATAACAGTACATCTTACTTTATCTCTGTGTTCAAAGAGTATTATGGCATGACCCCGCTACATTATGTCAGCCAGTTTAAAGACCGTACGGCAGCGTGATTTTTGAGCATTTTGTAATGAGCTACGATAATATCAGCATTAGCGATAACCCACGTCGCACATAATTCAACCGACACCTGAAGGCGTATTATGAGACATCATTTATTGTTCCCTTCAGGAGATTAATTATGTCCTCGGATGCTGATGCTCACAAAGTGGGCTTAATCCCCGTCACCTTAATGGTGTCGGGGAATATCATGGGTTCAGGGGTTTTCCTGCTCCCTGCGAACCTGGCCGCCACCGGCGGGATTGCAATCTACGGATGGTTAGTCACGATTATCGGCGCGCTGGCGCTGTCGATGGTCTACGCAAAAATGTCGTCCTTAGATCCCAGTCCCGGCGGTTCTTACGCGTATGCTCGTCGTTGCTTTGGGCCGTTCCTCGGTTACCAGACCAACGTGCTGTACTGGCTGGCCTGCTGGATCGGTAACATCGCGATGGTGGTTATCGGCGTCGGTTACCTGAGCTACTTCTTCCCCATTCTGAAAGATCCGCTGGTGCTGACCCTGACCTGCGTGGTGGTGCTGTGGATCTTCGTTCTGCTCAATATTGTCGGTCCGAAAATGATCACCCGCGTTCAGGCCGTCGCCACCGTGCTGGCGCTGGTCCCCATCGTCGGTATCGCGGTGTTTGGCTGGTTCTGGTTCCGTGGCGAAACCTACATGGCGGCCTGGAACGTGAGCGGCATGAACACCTTCGGCGCGATTCAGAGCACCCTTAACGTCACCCTGTGGTCATTCATCGGGGTCGAAAGTGCCTCGGTAGCGGCAGGGGTGGTCAAAAACCCGAAACGCAATGTGCCGATTGCCACCATTGGCGGGGTGCTGATCGCGGCTGTGTGCTACGTGCTCTCCACCACCGCCATCATGGGGATGATCCCTAACGCCGCGCTGCGCGTCTCCGCTTCACCGTTCGGTGATGCGGCACGTATGGCGCTGGGTAACACCGCCGGCGCGATTGTCTCCTTCTGCGCGGCAGCAGGCTGTTTAGGTTCGCTGGGCGGCTGGACGCTGCTGGCCGGACAGACTGCAAAAGCCGCCGCCGATGACGGTCTGTTCCCACCGATTTTTGCCCGTGTAAATAAGGCGGGCACACCGGTTGCCGGGCTGATTATTGTCGGGATTCTGATGACTATCTTCCAGTTCAGCAGTATGTCGCCGAACGCCGCGAAAGAGTTTGGTCTCGTCTCTTCAGTGTCCGTCATCTTTACGCTGGTGCCCTATTTGTACACCTGTGCCGCGCTGCTGCTGCTCGGTCACGGACACTTCGGCAAAGCGCGTCCGCTCTATCTGCTGGTAACCTTTGTGGCCTTTATTTACTGCATCTGGGCAGTGGTGGGGTCCGGCGCGAAAGAGGTGATGTGGTCATTCGTGACCCTGATGATCATCACCGCGCTGTACGCCCTGAACTACAACCGGATCCACAAAAACCCCTTCCCACTGGATGCGCCGGTTAACCGCAGTTAATCCCCTCTTTTACACGATGAAGCCAACCTTAAGTTCTTAAGGTTGGCTTAACTTTACTTTGCGAGGATCTGCGCTAATTAGTCTACGGAAGCTCCACCATGTTAAAGCGCATTGTCAAAAGACCTCTTCTCAGCCTGCTGGCCTGGTTACTACTGGTTTCATTCTATTTGTCTGTTTGTCTGAACATCGCGTTCTACAAACAGGTTGTGCAGGATCTGCCGCTGGATTCCCTGCGTAACGTGCTGGTCTTCTTGTCGATGCCGGTCGTGGCGTTCAGCGTCATGAATATTGTCCTGACGCTGGCCTCTTTCCTGTGGCTGAACCGCCTGCTGGCCTGCCTGTTTATTCTAATGTCCGCGTCGGCGCAGTATTTCATCATGACCTACGGCATCATCATTGACCGCTCAATGATTGCCAATATGGTGGATACGACGCCTGCCGAAACGTTCGCCCTGATGACGCCGCGAATGGTGCTCACGCTCGGTCTTAGCGGCATTGTGGCGGCCATCGTTGCCTGCTGGATTAAAATCAAACCGACCACGCCTGTCCTGCGCAGCGTGCTGTATCGCGCTGCCAACGTGCTGGTATCCGTGTTATTGATCGTGCTGGTGGCGGCCTTTTTCTATAAAGATTACGCCTCACTGTTTCGCAACAATAAAGAACTGGTCAAAGCTCTCAGCCCGTCTAACGGCATTGTCGCCAGCTGGTCATGGTACTCCCATCAGCGCCTCGCGCACCTGCCGCTGGTACGCATCGGGGAAGACGCCCATCGTAATCCGGTGATGCAGCAAGAGAAGCGCAAAAATCTGACTATCCTGATCGTCGGTGAAACCTCACGTGGCGAAAACTACTCGCTCGGCGGCTACTCCCGCGAAACCAATCCGCTATTGGCAAAAGATAATGTGGTTTACTTCCCGCGCACCACGTCGTGTGGTACCGCCACGGCGGTCTCTGTACCATGCATGTTCTCTAACATGCCGCGTAAGCATTACGACGAAGAGCTGGCGCAGCATCAGGAAGGGATGCTCGATATTATCCAGCGCGCGGGCGTTAACGTACTGTGGAATGACAACGATGGCGGCTGTAAAGGCTCCTGCGACCGCGTGCCGCATCAGAATATGACGGCGTTAAACCTGAAAGGGGAATGCATCGACGGCGAATGCTATGACGAGGTTCTGTTCCACGGTCTGGAAGAGTACATCAACAACCTGCAAGGTGACGGGGTGATTGTACTGCATACCATCGGCAGCCACGGCCCGACCTACTACAACCGCTACCCGCCGCAGTTCAGGAAATTTACCCCAACCTGCGATACCAATGAAATCCAGACCTGTTCACAGGAACAATTAGTGAACACGTACGATAATACCGTGCTGTATGTCGACTATATTGTTGATAAAACAATTAATCTTCTGAAAGCGCATCAGGATAAATTTACCACCAGCCTGGTGTATCTTTCCGACCACGGCGAGTCGCTGGGTGAAAACGGCGTTTATCTGCACGGCCTGCCGTATGCCATTGCGCCAGACTCCCAGAAGCATGTGCCGATGCTGCTGTGGCTGTCAGAGGATTATCAGCAGCGCTATCAGGTTGATGCCAGTTGCCTGCAAAAACAGGCGCGTACTCAGGATTACTCGCAGGACAATCTTTTCTCGACCATGCTGGGACTGACCGGCGTACAGACCACGCAATATCAGGCCGCAGATGATATTCTGCAGCCCTGCAGGAGAACCACGCAATGAAAATACTGATTGTTGAAGACGATACGCTGCTTTTGCAGGGCCTGATTCTGGCGGCACAAACCGAAGGGTACGCCTGCGATGGCGTGTCGACCGCCCGTGCGGCTGAGCAATGTCTGGAAACCGGTCATTACAGTCTGGTGGTGCTGGACCTCGGCCTGCCTGACGAAGATGGCCTGCATTTTCTTGCTCGCATCCGGCAGAAAAAATATACCCTGCCGGTGCTGATCCTTACTGCGCGGGACACGCTCGGCGATAAGATTTCCGGGCTGGACGTCGGGGCCGACGATTATCTGGTGAAACCTTTCGCGCTGGAAGAGCTGCACGCCCGAATCCGCGCGCTGCTGCGTCGTCACAATAACCAGGGCGAGAGTGAACTGGTCGTCGGCAACCTAACGCTGAACATGGGCCGTCGACAGGTGTGGAAAGAGGGAGAGGAGTTAATTCTTACCCCTAAAGAGTACGCGTTGCTGTCGCGTCTGATGCTGAAATCGGGAAGCCCGGTGCACCGGGAAATTCTCTATAACGACATCTATAACTGGGATAACGAACCGTCCACCAATACCCTGGAAGTGCATATCCATAACCTGCGCGATAAAGTGGGCAAATCCCGTATTCGTACCGTGCGCGGCTTTGGCTACATGCTGGTGGCGACCGCGACTGAGGAAAGCTAATTGAATCTGAAGCGTTTTCTACGCCAGCCCATGACCCTACGTCGGCGGCTGATGATCACCATCGGCATGATTTTGCTGGTTTTCCAGCTCATCAGCACCTTCTGGCTCTGGCATGAAAGCACTGAGCAGATCCAGCTGTTTGAACAGGCGCTGCGGGATAACCGCAATAACGATCGCCACATCATGCATGAAATCCGCGAGGCGGTCGCCAGTCTGATCGTCCCCAGCCTGTTTATGGTGGGGTTAACGCTGTTCATCTGCTATCAGGCCGTTCGCCGCATTACCCGTCCGCTCGCCAACCTGCAACACGAATTAGAAACCCGCACGGCGGATAATCTCTCCCCTATCGACATTCACAGCTCAACGGTCGAAATTGAAGCGGTCGTTTCGGCGCTCAACCAGTTGGTCAATCGACTGACCACGACCATCGAAAACGAGCGTCTGTTTACCGCCGACGTGGCGCACGAACTGCGAACACCGCTATCGGGCGTCCGTTTGCATCTGGAACTGCTGTCAAAAGCGCATCACGTGGATGTCGCGCCGCTGCTGGGTCGTCTTGATCAAATGATGGACAGCGTCTCGCAGCTTTTACAACTCGCCCGCGTGGGTCAGTCTTTTTCATCGGGAAATTATCAGCATGTCAGATTGCTGGAAGATGTGATCCTGCCGTCTTACGATGAGCTGAGCACGATGCTGGAACAGCGCGAACAGACACTCCTGCTGCCTGACAGTCAGGACGATGCGGCTGTTCAGGGCGACGCGACGCTGCTGCGGATGCTGCTGCGTAATCTGGTCGAAAATGCCCATCGCTACAGTCCGGAAGGCACCACCATCGCCATTACGCTGAACGTTGATGACGAAGCAACAATGACAATGGCGGTAGAAGATGAAGGACCGGGGATCGATGAAAGCAAGTGCGGCGAACTCAGCAAAGCCTTCGTCCGCATGGACAGCCGTTACGGTGGAATCGGTCTGGGGTTAAGCATCGTCAGCCGCATTACGCAGCTGCACCACGGGCAGTTTTTCCTGCAAAATCGCAGTGGAACCACCGGAACCCGCGCCTCGGTGCTGTTGAAGAAGGTTTAGTAGGTTGAGACCCAAATGTACAGGAAGCTACTGACAATCAGTACGCTGAATACGGTCGTGACACTTTCATAAATACGCTGTTTCATCACACTCTCCTCCAGGGTATGGAAGAGAGTGTGCCAGTCAGAGATTAAGCAAACCTTAAGCTTTACTCGTCAATTCGCGGATGCTGCTGCACCAGGCGCGTACGCTTCGCCTGCAGGTCCGCAATCTCCTGATCGATATCCTCAATTTTCTGCTCGATATTATCGTAGTGTTCACCGAGAATTTCTTTCGCTTCCTGAATATCCGAGGCGGCGGGCGTTGCCCCTTTCAGCGGCTGATTCGCGGTCTCTTTCATGGTGATACCGGTAATGAAACCAATCACCGCAATCACCATCAGGTAGTAAGCAGGCATCATCAGATTCTGCGAGCTTTCCACCAGCCAGGCCGCCAGCGTTGGCGTCAGACCGGCAATCAGTACCGAAATATTAAATGCCGCCGCCAGCGCACTGTAACGAATATGTGTCGGGAACATAGCTGGCAGTGAAGACGCCATGACCCCGGTGAAGCAGTTGAGGATCACCGCCAGCATCAGCAGACCGGCAAAAATCAGGCCGATAATATTACTGTTAATCAGAATAAAGGCCGGGATTGCCAGGGCAAACAGCGCGATGCTACCCATGATCACGAATGGACGACGACCAAAACGGTCACTCAGTAGTCCCATCACCGGCTGGACAAACAGCATCCCGATCATAATGGCGATGATAATCAGCACGCCGTGATCTTCAGAGTAATGCAGGTTATGCGACAGATAGCTCGGCATATAGGTCAACAGCATGTAGTAGGTGACGTTGGTAGCAATCACCAGGCCAATACAGGCCAACAGGCTGCGCCAGTGCTTAGTGGCGATCTCTTTAAAGGACACTTTTGGTCCGTCCTGCAAGCCTTCCCGGTCGCCCTGTTCCAGCTTATCGACGTGCTGCTGGAACGCCGGGGTCTCTTCCAGCGCATGACGCAGATAGAGTCCGATAATCCCTAACGGCAGGGCGATAAAGAACGGAATACGCCAGCCCCATTCCAGGAAGTTCTCTTCTCCGACCACCGTCGAGATCAGGACGACCACACCCGCCCCCAGCACGAACCCGGCAATGGAGCCGAAGTCCAGCCAGCTTCCCATAAAGCCGCGTTTACGGTCCGGGGAATATTCGGCCACAAAAATAGACGCGCCGGTGTACTCACCGCCGACGGAGAAGCCCTGCGCCATCTTACACAGCAGCAGCAGGATGGGTGCCCAAATGCCTATCGAGGCGTAGGACGGTATCAGACCGATACAGAAGGTACTGATCGACATAATCACGATGGTGATGGCAAGAATCTTCTGGCGACCATATTTATCGCCGAGCATACCGAAGAACAAACCACCGAGCGGACGAATCAGAAAGGGAACAGAGAAAGTAGCAAGGGCGGCAATCATCTGCACGCTGGGGTCAGCCCCCGGGAAGAACACTTTACCTAATGCGTAAGCAACAAAGCCATAAACCCCAAAATCAAACCACTCCATCGCATTACCCAACGAAGCAGCGGTAATCGCCTTTCGCAATTTACCGTCATCGATAATCGTGACATCACGAAGCGTAATCGGTTTTACTTTTTTCCTTTTCAGCATAGCTGTCCTCGTAGACTAAGCCCTGTCTCGCGGCATATCGACTGCACTGGCGCACTGGGCGCAACGTCACCGTCGAGCGCGGGGTTGCTCAGACGCAACTCCTGTAACAAGCGTAGCAGGTTTACTTACACGGACTGGTTAAGGTCTGTACAACCGAACCTGTTGACGCCTGATTTGGGCGGTTAATGAGCTATCTACCCTACCAGTGTTTAAAATTGTGATCAACTTCACATATATGTTTAGGTTTCGTCAACGGAGGTAAATAAGGTGATCCTGAGTCTCTTTTTTTAAAGCACAGAGTTGTTCTTTTTTACGTTTTCGACCTCTATTTTGTTGTGCTTGCTTCATAAAAAGTCACTGCAGTTATTATTATTCTGCCAGGCAATTCCCTCTCATTTTTCACAACTTCTTTACGGTAATTTTAAATATTCAGATCGCGCTGGAATGTTTACATTGATTATGTGACAAAGATAACTAAAACAGCGTTTCGTTTTGATTGAATCAACATTCCAATGAATGCAAGATAATAGTCGTTGCAATACCACCGGGAAGCGAAAAACGCCGATACACGGTGCAATCGCTACGTAGAACATAAAGAGAATGTAGGTTTCCCCTGCCTTCTTTTCAGATACAACCTTCTGAATTTTAATATTTTTTTTACCACCTTACCCGTATGTTCCACGGGCAAGAAGTGAGGACATTTATGAGAATTAAAGCCACCATTGAACGCATCCCTGGTGGGATGATGTTGATTCCATTGCTGCTGGGTGCGGTTGTAAATACCCTGGCACCGAATACCGGTGCTTATTTTGGTTCCTTTACAAAAGGCATGATTACCGGCACGGTACCAATTCTTGCTGTGTGGTTTTTCTGTATTGGTGCATCAATTGATTTACGCGCAACCGGTACGGTTCTGCGTAAATCCGGCACGCTGGTCATTACCAAAATTGCCGTGGCGTGGGTAGTGGCAATGATTGCCGCCTCGTTTATTCCGGATACCGGTATTCAGACCGGTTTCTTTGCCGGTCTTTCCGTACTGGCGATTGTTTCCGCGATGGATATGACCAACGGCGGTCTGTATGCCAGCCTGATGAACCAGTACGGTACGAAAGAAGAGTCCGGCGCGTTCGTTCTGATGTCGCTGGAATCCGGTCCGCTGATGACAATGGTGATTCTGGGCGCTGCGGGTCTGGGCTCCTTTGAACCGCATCACTTTATCGGCGCAGTACTGCCGTTCCTGATTGGCTTCACGCTGGGCAACCTTGACCACGATCTGCGTGCGTTCTTCAGCAAAGCAACGCCGGTACTGATTCCGTTCTTCGGTTTTGCGCTGGGTAACACCATTAACCTGGGTGTGATTGTTGATACCGGTCTGTTGGGTATCCTGTTGGGTGTGGCGGTCATTGTCATCACCGGTATTCCACTGATTATTGCGGACCGTGTGATCGGTGGTGGTAATGGTACTGCAGGTGTCGCGGCGTCCTCTGCGGCAGGTGCCGCCGTTGCCAACCCGGTGATCATCGCGCAAATCAACCCGGCGTTTGAACCGGTTGCCGCCTCCGCGACGGCGCTGGTCGCTGCCAGCGTAGTGGTCACGGCGATTCTGGTGCCGATTATTACCGCGCTCTACGCCAAACGCTTCGCCAGGCTACCGGCTCCTGCTGGTGTGGAAGAAACGACAGCGGAATCCGCACACCACTAATCATCAGCCCTCTCCTCTCAAAACCTGAGGGGAGAGGGTGGAAACACCTCTTCAACCATCGCATCCACCAGTCGCTTTGCCGAACAGAGTCGCGGCATACCCAACGCAACCGGCTGCCAGCGCTGCGTCACAGACCAGCACACCGGATGTTTATCCGCCTCACACCAGTCTCCCAACCAGCTCAGCATGTCGCTGTACTCAACTGAACCGGCGGTCGCGGTGGCACTCAACCACTGATGATAATAGTGACGCGTCGTCGGTGCGGCATTGATACTGTGGGCCAGATAGTTTGTCGCCATCGCCCGGAGATTATCTTTCAGCATCGCCGCCACGTCAGGATTCGCCAGACGACAGGCATCGCCAAACGGTCCCCAACGCAACTCTTCGAGCGCAATAAAACACCGCCCCGGCAGCGACCATCCTTCATACGCCCCCGCCAGCCATCGGGTAAATACCTGTTCACTGTGTTCCCCGGCCTGAACCGTGAGACCACGCTGGCTCAGCGCCTTCTCCTTCCAGGCACTGCGCTGGCGAAACCACTCGCTGAGGGTGGTAAGTTGCTGAACCAGTCCTGGGACGGACGGTCCGCGAGAGAGATCCGTCTGTTGAAGGACCTGCAGTCGCGCAGCGATCCGCGTCAGCGCCAGATGCCCCGGATCGAGCATACCCGCCAGCTTTTCCACCAGCTTCAGGCGCATCATCAGATGCTCGCTGAACATCCCGGCCATCGCCCACGCCCGCAACTGCGTCTGGGACAGAATCTCCTGCGTCAGGCGCTCGCGAAACTGCTGCTGTTGCAATGTGCCGTCAGCCCGTTTCGGTTCTTCTCCCTGAACCAGATCGACCATAAACTTCGGGTGGATACACTCCAGCGTCCGTCCGGGGCCTTCCAGTAACGCGTTTGTCATGTGTGTTCGGCCACAAAAAGGGTTTGAATGTCGTCACGGAGCAGGCGAGAGTCTTCATAAATCCAGGCGGTGGTGGCAATACTGTGCTGCAACTGCTGACTCAGACTCTGAACAGCTGATTCATTCTGCTGACGAACCAGCAAACTCTCGCGCAGGCTCTCCTGTAATCCCGCCAGGCACAATGAGAAATCGGCAAAAAACGTTGCCATACCTGCCGTAACTGAAACATCGACCTGCGCGGCTAAAGCTTTACGAATTTGTTGGCAGAAGTGGCTGACGTACTCCGCCAGACTCTGATGCAGCGCATTAATATCAATCAGATAGCGTGTCTTCGCTTCGACATAATCATTCCAGCCCCAGTTCGGCTGATTCAGCCAACGAGAGAAGGTTTCACGCACCCCGCTCACGCGAGGTTCGTCACTTTCGACGCGGTCCTGCTGGGCAATCGCCTCGCTGAATAGCTGGCGCGTCGTGAAGTTAAACATGGAGGCGTGAAAGGCCGGAAAGCTGATTCGGGGGCGAAACCCCGCATGACTCAACTCCTCTTTCACCCGCATTTCGATAGGGCGCATCGCCTCATTCAGTGACCGGCTGAGCGTGGCTTCCAGTTGTTCAAAACGCATCGCCAGATCGCGGCTGATGTTTTCCTGCGCCGCCAGCAGGACGCCCTCACAGGTGGAACGTAGTTTACTGAGGATCACCTGCGCCTGCGCTTCGTCATGCAGCACCAACACCTCTCCGTCAAGCTCCGCCTGCGGCAGCGGCGACCAGCTATCGCCACACGACAGTTTCAGGATCTGTTCACGGCTGAAAAAGGTCCCGATGTTGCGCAAGATCGTGGCCTGCTGCTGGTTGAGAAAGTCGTTGGCCGACGTCAGCGCCAGCCCGACCTCATGGCGGATCTCGTCGCTGACGCTGTCCTGGCTCACTTTCAGTTGCTGCATGTCCGCTTCCAGACGCATGATATTTTGCTGCAGCGTGTCAAAGGCCACCGTCAGACAGTGATAGCGGAAATCCAGATATTCGCGGGCGCTGTGGGCGTAATTCAGCAATTTATGCGAGGCGGAACGCAGCGCATACAGCGACGCATTGGCATAGGCGGCATGAATTAAGGTCTGAATCGGCTGTTCAAACAACGAATCTTCCCACAGCAAATCCGCCGCATGACGCAGGTGTTCGATATCATCCAGATCGGCGCTTCGCCAGCGCCGACCGAGCGCGGCTTCAGCAAAGTCCTGTACCCAGCGCTGCTCTTCGTGATCCGGGAGATGACCGTGGTTTGCCAGCTCATGGCGTGCCCGATTGGCCAGATAACCCCACATCGAGGAGACCGGATAAATCTGCGCCGGGTTAATACAACCCTTCATCAGGGTACCGGAAATCAACGCCCTCACCTGTTCTTCATCATCGCTGTTGCGATCTTTCTGGTCGAATTTATTCACCAACGCATACAACGGCACCGATTTTCCTACTGCGGCAATGGCCTGACGCACCTCTTCATCGGAAATCGATTTCAACTGCGTATAGTCCATCACCGCCAGAACGGCGGAGGCGCGAGCCAGTTGCTCATTGAGCATTTTTTGCAGATGCGGCTGCCCGGCTTCATTTGGCCCGGGAGTGTCCAGTAACGTCAGTTGACCCGGATAGTTCTCCAGTCCCGCCAGGTGCACAAACTCCACCTCAATCACCGGAATATGTTCAATCGCCGCATAGGCAGAAAAGGGAAAATCGACCTCCAGCGCTTTCGACAGGCGCACCAAATCGTTAAGGCTTTTCAGGCAGTGAAAGATCGGCTGTGCACCAAGATAATGGCGCTCAAACGCTTCCCCTCTTTCGATGCGCTGCATGAGGCCGTTCATGTCTTTATCAATTTCCAGCACCTGCGTCAGATTCTGCCGATCGCAGGCGCGCATGCTCTCTTGCAGTGTCTTCATCAGCGCATCGATGGGCGCAACGTGGGAAAAATGCAGCACCGGTTCTTTCTGACCAGGCGTATGGCGAATGAGTGTCGGCAGCGCGGTCATTGGACGGTTGCGATTGGGCAGCACCTCCGTGCCGACAATGGCATTGATCGTCGTCGATTTTCCCGCTTTCATGGTGCCGACAATCGCCAGCACCATTTCCAGTCGCGAGATTTTTCGCAACTCATTGTTCAGCGTGGCCTGCTGGGCCTCGACACCCCGGGTACTGAAATGCATGGGCTGAACGTTGAGATCGTCCTCACTCTTTAATGATGAAGTGCTCTCCAGAGTGGCCGTTGGCATTTTTTTTACGGTCTTAAGATGTTCTAAAGAGAGCATCAGCAAGCGTTCCGCTTCCTGGCTCAATTCATATATTGTCTGTGTGTACATAAAAAATGTTTCCTTAACGCAAATTTTTATTGCTTTTATTTAGCCGTTTCGTTTATTAGTGAATTCTCGGCTTTAATAATTACGTATGGAAAAAAGAATTTATTAATTAATCTATTGATATCAATGAATTTATTATTTTAATTGCTATTTTTTTGAATAACACTCAGTGGCATAAGAAAGTAAAAAATCGTAGTTCAGATTTATAAAAACCCAGGCCAATTTTGGTTAATTTTACCTACCAGAAATAAGGGGCAAGGTGAGGTAAACGAACCCTAAGTAAAACTCGCTCAGCCAATTAGTTAGAATATTTCTCGTCACCTTATCTCAAATAACAAACGGTAGCAATTTCCCTTAAAAATAATAGCGCTTTTTTTCTGTCTGGCAGACAGGTTAGGTCACAGTACGGTATTTACCTTAAAAACAGAGTAGTCCCGACAACGTTAAGGATTTTGTGTATAATTGCGTCCTTTTTCGGCAATCTGCCATTTTTGGGCGCTTTTGCCCTTGCTGACTTTTGAGGAAATCGACATGTCATTACCCCACTGCCCACAATGCAACTCCGAATACACTTACGAAGATAACGGCATGTACATCTGCCCGGAATGCGCCCATGAATGGAACGATGCAGAACCAGCGCATGACAGCGACGAACTGATCGTTAAAGATGCCAACGGCAATCTGCTGGCTGACGGCGACAGCGTCACCGTCGTGAAAGATCTGAAAGTCAAAGGCAGCTCTTCAATGCTGAAAATCGGCACGAAAGTAAAAAACATTCGTCTGGTGGAAGGCGACCACAACATCGATTGCAAAATTGATGGCTTTGGTCCGATGAAGCTGAAATCAGAATTCGTGAAAAAGAACTGATGTAAATTGCCCGGTGGCGCTTCGCTTACCGGGCCTGCGATAACTACACTTAACTGGCTTCTCTTACCTGAGGTAAAGATTATGTCGTTAAGTCCCTACATCTCTTTTGCCGGAAACTGTGCCGACGCCATCGCGTACTATCAAAAGACGCTGGGTGCAGAACTCCTTTATAAAATCAGCTTCGGTGAAATGCCCAAACCGGCGCAGGACAGCGAAGACGGATGCCCGTCCGGAATGACATTCCCCGATACCGCTATCGCTCATGCCAACGTGCGCATTGCCAATAGCGACATCATGATGAGCGATAGCATTCCCACAGGAAACGCTCACTATTCAGGTTTCACGCTGGTCCTCGACACGCAAAATGTCAACGAAGGGAAGCAATGGTTTGACAATCTCGCCGCAGAGGGTCAAATCGAAATGGACTGGCAGGAAACCTTCTGGGCGCATGGCTTTGGCAAAGTCAGCGATCGCTACGGCGTACCGTGGATGATCAACGTCGTCAAACAACCCCAGCCAACCGAGTAACCTCACGGGAGGCATGCCTCCCGTTCTGTCATCAAACTCACCTTAACTCTTCATCGGCAGGTAACGTCCCCTTAACCCAAACGTCATATTGATCCGCCACGATAGGGCCACTTTTTTTAGAGAGGCCGCATCATGGAAACGATCATTCGCGTCGAAAAACTCTCCAAAACGTTCAATCAGCATCAGGCGCTGCATGCGGTTGATCTGAACATCTGTGCCGGTGAAATGGTCGCTCTGCTGGGGCCGTCGGGTTCCGGCAAATCCACCCTTTTACGTCATCTGAGCGGTTTGATTACCGGCGATAAATCAGCAGGTAGCCGCGTCGAACTCCTTCGTCGCACCGTTCAACACGAAGGTCGACTGGCGCGCGATATCCGCAAAAGCCGCACGCATACCGGTTACATCTTCCAACAGTTCAATCTGGTGAATCGCCTGACAGTGCTGGAGAACGTGCTGATTGGCGCGCTCGGCAGCACGCCGTTCTGGCGCACCTGTTTTAGCTGGTTTAGCGCAGCGCAGAAACAGCGCGCGCTCCAGGCACTGACCCGCGTCGGGATGGCGCACTTTGCGTACCAGCGCGTCTCTACGCTCTCCGGCGGTCAGCAGCAGCGCGTGGCCATTGCCCGGGCGCTGATGCAGCAGGCCAAAGTGATCCTCGCCGACGAGCCGATTGCCTCACTGGACCCGGAATCCGCGCGCATCGTGATGGACACCCTGCGCGACATCAACCAGACCGACGGTATTACCGTCGTCGTCACGCTGCATCAGGTGGATTACGCCCTGCGCTACTGCGAACGGATTGTCGCGTTGCGTCAGGGACACGTTTTCTACGACGGCAGCAGCCAGCTCTTTGATAACGAAAGATTTGACCATCTCTACCGCAGCATGAACCGCGTCGAACAGAACGCGCAGGCTGCTTAATTCAAAAAGACCAGGCGTTATTGGCGCAGACAGACTGGAGGCGGCCAGCGCGGAAAAACGGAGCGTACACATAGTACGTGAGGATGTTGAGCACTGCCCGAACTCAGGCTGGCAAGTGAAATAGCCTGGAACAACGTGAGGATAAAACATGAATTACAAGGCCGTTGCCGCGCTGGCGTTTACCAGCATGTTCAGCGTCAGTACTCTGCTCAGTCCCGCCTTTGCCGAAGAGCAGGAAAAAGCGCTGAACTTTGGCATTATTTCGACCGAATCACAGCAAAACCTGAAACCCCAATGGGACCCGTTCCTGAAGGATATGGAGAAGAAACTGGGCGTGAAAGTGAACGCTTTCTTCGCGCCGGACTACGCCGGGATCATCCAGGGTATGCGCTTTAATAAAGTCGACATCGCCTGGTACGGTAACCTGTCAGCAATGGAAGCCGTGGATCGCGCCAACGGCCAGGTCTTTGCCCAGACCGTCGCCGCCGATGGATCGCCGGGTTACTGGAGCGTGCTGATCGTCAACAAGGACAGCCCGATCAACAACCTCGACGATCTGATCGCCAAACGCAAAGATCTCACCTTTGGTAATGGCGATCCTAACTCTACCTCCGGCTATCTCGTCCCTGGCTATTACGTCTTCGCGAAAAACAATATCGCCGCCAGCGACTTCAAACGCACCGTCAACGCCGGTCATGAAACTAACGCCCTTGCGGTCGCCAACAAGCAGGTGGATGTCGCCACCAACAACACCGAGAACCTCGATAAGCTGAAAACGTCCGCGCCGGACAAGCTGAAAGCGCTGAAGGTTATCTGGAAGTCGCCGCTGATCCCAGGCGATCCGATTGTCTGGCGTAAGAACCTCTCTGAAGCCACCAAGGACAAGGTGTACGACTTCTTCATGAACTACGGCAAAACGCCGGAAGAAAAAACCGTACTGGAACGCCTGGGTTGGGCGCCGTTCCGCGCCTCCAGCGACCTGCAACTGGTGCCGATTCGCCAGCTCGCCCTGTTTAAAGAGATGCAGGGCGTGAAGGACAACAAAGGACTGAACGCTGAAGAGAAGACCAGCAAATCGTCTGCGATTAAAGCGCAACTGGACGATCTTGACCGTCTGACTGCGGCGCTGAGCGCCATGACCAGCGTCACCAAAGCGGTGCAGTAAACCTGACGCCCGCTGGCGCTTCGCTTACCGGGCCTACAAACGTAGGCCGGATAAGGTGGAGCCGCCTTCCGCCAATAACGTACGCACGGAGCTAAACATGCAAACCATCACCGTTGCCCCGCCAAAGCGCAGTTGGTTCTCGCTCGTCAGTTGGGCCATTCTGCTCGCCGTGCTGGTCGTGTCGTGGAAAGGCGCCGAAATGGCCCCGCTCACGCTGATTCAGGATTCCGCCAACATGGCGACGTTTGCCGCCGACTTCTTTCCGCCGGACTTTAGCCAGTGGCAGGACTACCTCGGCGAAATGGCGGTGACCCTGCAAATCGCCGTCTGGGGAACCGCGCTGGCCGTGATCCTCTCCATTCCTTTCGGCCTGATGTGCGCCGACAACCTCGTGCCCTGGTGGATCTACCAGCCGATGCGCCGTCTGATGGATGCCTGCCGCGCCATTAACGAAATGGTGTTTGCGATGCTATTTGTGGTCGCTGTCGGCCTCGGTCCGTTTGCGGGCGTCATGGCGCTGTTTATCCATACCACCGGCGTGCTCTCCAAGCTGCTGTCCGAAGCGGTGGAAGCCATTGAACCCGGTCCGGTTGAAGGCATTCGCGCCACTGGCGCTAACAAAATTGAAGAAATTCTTTACGGTGTACTGCCCCAGGTGATGCCGCTGCTGATCTCCTACTCGCTGTACCGCTTTGAATCCAACGTCCGTTCAGCAACTGTCGTCGGGATGGTGGGCGCAGGCGGCATTGGCGTCACGTTGTGGGAGGCAATTCGCGGTTTCCAGTTCCAGCAAACCTGCGCCCTGATGGTGTTAATCATTGTGACCGTCAGCCTGCTGGATTTTCTCTCCCAGCGTTTACGTAAGCACTTTATCTGATTAGCGAGGCATTGATTGCTATGCACTTGTCTACACATCCGACCAGTTATCCGACGCGTTATCAGGAGATTGCCGCGAGACTTGAGCAGGAGCTACGTCAACATTACCGCTGCGGCGATTATCTGCCCGCCGAGCATCAGCTTGCCGCGCGTTATGAGGTTAATCGCCACACCCTGCGCCGCGCCATCGACCAGTTGGTGGAACGCGGCTGGGTCCAGCGTCGTCAGGGCGTCGGCGTACTGGTGCTGATGCGCCCGTTCGATTATCCGCTTAACGCCCAGGCACGCTTCAGTCAGAACCTGTTGGATCAGGGAAGTCATCCCACCAGCGAAAAACGGCTGGCGGTACTGCGCCCGGCCTCCCGTCACGTTGCCGATGCGCTCAGCGTGCAGGAAGGCGATAACGTCATCCACTTGCGCACCTTGCGGCGGGTAAACGGCATCGCCCTGTGTCTGATTGACCATTACTTTTCCGACCTGACCCTCTGGCCGCTGCTGCAGGGTTTTAACCACGGCTCGCTGCACGACTATTTGCGCGAACAGTCCGGCCTGACGCTCAAGCGCACCCAGACGCGCATCAGCGCCCGGCGTGCGCAGGCGAAAGAGAGCAAGGTGCTGGAAATCCCCAACATGGCGCCGCTGCTCTGCGTGCGCACCCTGAACCACCGTGAAGGCGAGGAACGTGCGATGGAGTATTCCGTCAGCCTGACCCGCGCCGACATGATCGAATTCACTATGGAGCACTGAATGCATTTCGATACCGCCACCCGCCAGCGCTGGATGCGCGCGCTGGCTTACAGCAAGGCCGATGCCCTGAATGCGCGACTCCAGGCGTTAAAGCTGGCACCGGAATATGAACTGATTCGCCCCCCGGAATGCGGACTGATGCAAATTCAGGCGCGCATGGGCGGCACCGGCAACCGTTTCTTTGCCGGAGACACCACGCTGACCCGCGCGGTGGTTCGCCTGAAAAGCGGCACGCTGGGTTACAGCTACCTGCTGGGACGCAACAAACGCCACGCCGAGCAGTGCGCCGTTATCGACGCTTTACTGCAGGAACAGACACATTTCCAGAACCTGATGGAAACCTTAATTCGCCCGCTGGAAGCAGAACGCGATGCGGAAATCACCGCCCGTCGCGCCGAGGTCAACGCCAGCCGGGTCGACTTCTTTACGCTGGTGCGCGGAGATAACGAATGACCCTACAGACCGCCTTTACCCTGCCCGTCCAGGACGCCCAACAAAGCTTTCGCCGTCTGCTGAAAGCGATGAGCGAACCGGGGGTGATTGTTGCCTTACATCAATTGAAACACGGCTGGCAGCCGTTGAATCTGGCGACCACCAGCGTCCTGCTGACGTTAGTCGACGGCGATACGCCGGTGTGGCTGTCGCCTGCGATGAATAACGACATCGCCAGCCAGAACCTGCGTTTTCACACCAATGCTCCGATGGTCGAACAACCCCAACTGGCGGCCTATGCCGTAGCCGACGAGCGCATCAGCAGCGAACAGCTTAATGCGCTTTCTGCCGGTTCTGCGGTCGCGCCAGAAAACAGCGCCACGCTCATCGTGCAGGTTTCCAGTCTGAGCGGTGGGCGGATGTTACGCCTGACCGGGGCTGGTATCGCCGAAGAGCGAATGATCGCACCACAGTTACCAGACTGCCTGATCCACGAACTCACCGAACGTCCGCATCCGTTCCCGCTGGGCGTTGACCTCATCCTCACCTGCGGCGAACGGCTGCTGGCTATCCCGAGAACCACCCATGTGGAGGTGTGCTGATGTACGTAGCCGTCAAAGGGGGCGAGAAGGCGATAGCCAACGCCCATGCGTTACAGGAGCAGCGACGCCGGGGCGACGATACCGTTGCCGAACTGAGCGTGGCGCAGATCGAACAACAGATGAATCTGGCTGTTGATCGCGTCATGACCGAAGGCGGTATTGCCGATCGCGAACTGGCGGCGCTGGCGCTCAAGCAGGCCAGCGGCGATAACGTCGAAGCCATCTTTCTGCTGCGTGCTTACCGCACCACGCTGGCAAAGCTGGCGGTAAGCGAACCGCTGAACAGTGGGGAAATGCGCCTGGAACGCCGTATCTCAGCAGTCTATAAGGATATTCCGGGCGGACAGCTGTTAGGACCAACCTACGACTACACCCATCGTCTGCTCGATTTTACGCTGCTGGCGAATGGCGAAACGCCGCCGCTGCGGACTACAGAAAGTACACAGGACGCCGCCCCGCACGTCTTTTCGCTGCTGGCGAATCAAGGGCTGGCGAAGCCCGAAGAAGATAACGGCGCCACGCCGGATGACATCACCCGCACGCCGCCGGTTTACCCCTGCTCCCGTGCATCACGCCTGCAACAGCTGATGCGCGGCGATGAGGGCTATCTGCTGGCGCTGGCCTACTCCACCCAACGCGGCTACGGGCGCAATCACCCCTTCGCAGCCGAAATCCGTAGTGGGTACGTTGCGCTGGAAACGGTACCGGAAGAGCTGGGATTTGCGGTCAACGTCGGCGAAGTGCTGATGACCGAATGTGAAATGGTCAACGGCTTTGTCGCCCCGGACAACGATGCGCCTCACTTTACCCGCGGCTACGGACTGGTGTTCGGCATGAGCGAACGCAAAGCGATGGCAATGGCGCTGGTGGACAGAGCCCTACAGGCACCCGACTACGATGAAACGGTCACAGGACCGGCGCAGGACGAAGAGTTCGTGCTGGCGCACGCGGATAACGTCGAGGCGGCGGGTTTTGTTTCGCACCTCAAGCTCCCCCACTACGTCGATTTCCAGGCCGAGCTGGAACTGCTCAAACGCCTGCAACAGGAGGCCGCCCGTGACCACTAACCTCTTCGGCTACAACTTTGCTTATCTGGATGAGCAAACCAAACGCATGATCCGTCGCGCGATCCTCAAAGCGGTGGCGATCCCCGGCTATCAGGTGCCATTCGGTGGCCGCGAAATGCCGATGCCTTACGGCTGGGGAACCGGTGGGATCCAGATTACCGCCAGCGTGATTGGTGAACCGGACGTGCTGAAGGTTATCGATCAGGGCGCAGATGACACCACCAACGCGGTATCGATCCGCAACTTCTTCAAACGCGTCACCGGAGTCAATACCACCGAGCGCACGGAAGACGCCACGTTAATCCAGACCCGTCACCGGATCCCGGAAACGCCGCTGACGGAAGATCAGATCCTGATCTTCCAGGTGCCGATCCCTGAACCGCTGCGTTTTATCGAACCTCGCGAAACGGAAACCCGCACTATGCATGCGCTGGAGGAGTACGGGATCATGCAGGTGAAGCTGTATGAAGATATCGCCCGCTTCGGCCATATCGCCACCACTTACGCCTACCCAGTGAAAGTCAACGGACGCTATGTGATGGACCCGTCGCCGATCCCGAAATTCGACAACCCGAAGATGGACATGATGCCCGCCCTTCAGTTGTTTGGCGCGGGACGCGAAAAACGCATCTATGCCGTACCGCCGTATACCCGCGTGGAAAGTCTCGATTTCGACGATCATCCGTTCACCGTACAGACCTGGGATGAGCCCTGCGCCATCTGCGGTTCAACGCGCAGTTATCTTGATGAAGTGGTGCTCGATGACACCGGCAAACGCATGTTTGTCTGCTCCGACACCGACTACTGCCGCCAACAGAGCGAGGCACTCAGCCAATGACGCAACCGTTGCTTTCGGTTAATAACCTGACCCATCTCTACGCGCCGGGCAAAGGCTTCAGCGAGGTCTCCTTTGACCTGTGGCCTGGCGAAGTGCTGGGCATTGTCGGGGAGTCCGGTTCCGGCAAAACCACCCTGCTGAAATCCCTCTCCTCGCGCCTGACGCCGCAGTCGGGCGAGATTCAGTACCAGAACCGTTCACTGTACGCCATGAGCGAAGCCGACCGCCGCCGCCTGTTGCGCACTGAATGGGGCGTGGTACATCAGCACCCGTTGGATGGCCTGCGTCGTCAGGTCTCGGCGGGCGGTAATATCGGCGAACGCCTGATGGCGACCGGCGCACGCCACTATGGCGAGATCCGCGCCACCGCCCAGCGCTGGCTGGAGGAGGTCGAAATTCCGGCCTCTCGTATCGACGATCTACCGACCACCTTTTCCGGCGGCATGCAGCAGCGTCTGCAGATCGCCCGCAACCTCGTCACTCACCCGAAGCTGGTATTTATGGATGAGCCGACCGGCGGTCTCGACGTCTCTGTCCAGGCGAAACTGTTGGATCTGCTGCGCGGGCTGGTGGTGGAACTGGATCTGGCGGTGGTGATTGTCACTCACGATTTAGGCGTGGCGCGCCTGTTGGCAGACCGTCTGCTGGTGATGAAACAGGGTCAGGTGGTGGAAAGTGGATTAACCGACCGCGTGCTCGACGATCCACATCATCCGTATACCCAGTTGCTGGTGTCGTCCGTATTGCAGAACTGATTTTTTGTTTTGCCGGATGGCGGCTGCGCCTTATCCGGCAATCGAATGCACCAATGCTTAAAGAGGCTAAAAATGAACGCGATCCGCGTTGAAAACGTCAGTAAAACCTTTGTGCTCCACCAGCAAAACGGCGTGCGCCTGCCGGTGCTGCAAAATGCCTCGCTGGAAGTCAAAAACGGTGAATGTGTCGTTCTACATGGCCATTCCGGCAGCGGAAAATCGACGCTGCTGCGTTCGCTGTATGCCAATTATCTGCCCGATGAGGGGCATATTCACATTCGCCATCACAACGAATGGGTGGATCTGGTGCACGCTCCGGCGCGCAAAGTGCGGGAAGTCCGCCGCGCCACGATAGGTTGGGTGAGCCAGTTTCTGCGGGTGATCCCACGGATCTCCGCGCTGGATGTGGTAATGCAGCCGCTGCTGGATCTCGGCGTACCGCGCGAGGCGTGCGCCGCCAAAGCCGCAAGCCTGTTGACCCGTCTGAACGTGCCGGAACGCTTGTGGCACCTCGCCCCATCAACCTTTTCCGGCGGTGAACAACAGCGCGTGAACATCGCGCGCGGATTTATCGTCGATTATCCGATTCTGTTACTCGACGAACCGACCGCGTCGTTGGATGCCAGAAACAGTGCCGCCGTGGTGGCGCTGATTGAAGAGGCGAAAGCGCGGGGTGCGGCCATTGTCGGCATTTTTCACGATCAAACTGTGCGCGACCGCGTAGCGGATCGTTTGCACCTGATGGGAACAACACCATGATTATCAATAATGTAAAGCTGGTGCTGGAAGATGAAGTGGTGCAGGGATCGCTGGAAATGCAGGATGGCGTGATTCGCGCGTTTGCGCAAAGTCAGAGCCGTCTTCCGCAAGCGCTGGACGGAGAAGGCGGCTGGCTGCTACCGGGGCTGATTGAGTTGCACACCGATAATCTCGACAAATTCTTTACCCCACGGCCGAAAGTGGACTGGCCCGCCCATTCCGCAATGAGCAGCCACGACGCGCTGATGGTCGCCAGCGGTATCACCACCGTGCTGGACGCGGTGGCGATTGGCGATGTCCGCGACGGCGGCGATCGTCTGGAAAACCTGGAGAAAATGATTAACGCCGTAGAGGAGACGCAAAAGCGTGGGGTGAACCGCGCCGAGCATCGCCTGCATCTGCGCTGCGAACTGCCGCACCACGCCACGCTGCCGCTGTTCGAGAAGCTGATCAGCCGCGAACCGGTCACGCTGGTTTCGCTGATGGATCACTCGCCGGGCCAGCGTCAGTTCGCCAACCGCGAGAAGTATCGTGAATATTATCAGGGTAAATATTCGCTGACCGATGAACAGATGACGCGTTACGAAGAGGAACAACTGGCCCTGGCGGCTCGCTGGTCGCAGCCCAACCGGACTGCCATCGCGCAACTGTGCCGCGAGCGCAACATTGCACTGGCAAGCCATGATGACGCCACCTCCGGGCATGTGCAGGAATCCCACCAGCTTGGCAGCGTGATCGCCGAATTTCCCACCACGTTCGAAGCCGCAGAAGCCTCGCGCCTGCACGGCATGAACGTACTGATGGGCGCACCGAACATTGTGCGCGGTGGCTCTCATTCCGGCAACGTCGCGGCGCACACGCTGGCAGAATTGGGGTTGCTGGATATCCTCTCGTCAGATTACTACCCCGCCAGCCTGCTGGATGCCGCGTTTCGCGTCGCAGACGACGCGGCTAACCGTTTCACCCTGCCGCAGGCGATCCGCCTGGTGACCGCCAACCCGGCGCGGGCGCTCAGTCTCCGCGATCGCGGCGTGATCGCCGAAGGTAAGCGCGCCGATCTGGTACTGGCGCACCGTAAAGGCGATCACATCCACATCGACCACGTCTGGCGCCAGGGAAAGAGGGTGTTCTGAGTATGGGAAAACTGATCTGGCTGATGGGGCCGTCCGGCTCCGGGAAGGACAGTTTGCTGACCGCACTCCGTCAGCAAGAATATGCGCAACTCCTGGTGGCGCACCGTTATATCACTCGCGCGGCGAATGCCGGGAACGAAAATCATGTCGCCCTGAGCGAGCAAGAGTTTTTCACCCGCGCCGGGCATAACCTGCTGGCGCTAAGCTGGCATGCTAACGGCTTTTATTATGGCGTCGGCGTGGAGATCGATCTCTGGCTTAACGGCGGCTTCGACGTGGTGGTCAACGGCTCACGCGCGCATCTACCCCAGGCGCAGGCGCGCTACGGCACGGCGCTGCTGCCGGTCTGCTTGCAGGTCTCCCCTACGATTTTGCGCCAGCGCTTACAGGCGCGCGGGAGGGAAAGCGAACCCGAGATCGCCGCGCGTCTCGAACGCGCCGCCCGCTACGCTCCGTTTGGCTGCCATACGCTCAATAACGACGGCAGTTTGCACCAGTCCGTCGATTCGCTGTTAACGTTAATGGGACGCAAGAAGCCACGCCATGTCTGCCTGTGAACTTCGTCGCGCCACCGGACAAGACGCCGGGGCCGTGTACGCGCTCATCTGCGAACTGAAGCAAGCCCAGTTTGATTACCCGACCTTTTGCGCCGGATTCACCGCCAATTTGCAGGATGACCGACTGCGTTATCAGTTGGCGCTGCTTGAGGGCCAGGCGGTTGGACTCATTGGCCTGCATCTGCAGTATCATTTACACCACGCCAACTGGATTGGCGAGATTCAGGAACTGGTGGTGATGCCGCAGGCACGGGGTCTGAAAATCGGTAGCCAGTTACTGGCATGGGCAGAACAGGAAGCCCGCGAGGCAGGCGCAGAGATGACAGAGCTGTCCACCAGCGTGAAGCGTCATGACGCCCACCGTTTTTATCGGCGCGAAGGCTACGAACAAAGTCATTTTCGCTTCACAAAAGCATTGTGAGGTACGTCGCGTCGCCATCCGGCACGATACGACAAGGGGAATCACGATGAGTCTGAGCATCACGCTAAGCGGCACCGGCGGTGCGCAAGGGGTACCCGCGTTTGGCTGCGATTGTGCAGCCTGTCGCCGCGCACGCCTGCAGGAACCGTATCGCCGACGCCCGTGTAGCGGCGTGGTCAAATTCAACGATACGGTGACGCTGCTGGATGCGGGCATACCGCACCTGATGGACGACTGGCCGGCGGGCAGCTTTCGACAGTTTTTACTCACCCATTATCATATGGATCACGTACAGGGATTGTTTCCGCTACGCTGGGGCGTCGGGGCGTCCATCCCGGTGTACGGCCCGCCGGACGAACAGGGGTGCGACGATCTGTTTAAGCATCCCGGCATTCTCGACTTTAGCCACACCGTCGAGCCGTTTGTGGTGTTTGAGTTACAAGGATTGCAGGTCACACCGCTACCGCTGAATCACTCAAAGCTGACGTTGGGTTATCTTCTGGAGACAGCGCACAGCCGCGTGGCATGGCTGTCTGACACCGCCGGACTGCCCGATAAAACGCTCACCTTTCTGCTCAACAATCAGCCACAAGTTATCGTCATCGACTGTAGCCATCCGCCACGTCCCCAACCGCCGCGCAATCACTGTGATTTAAATACGGTCATTGCGCTTAATGAAGTGATTCGCTGCCCGCAGGTCATCCTCACGCATATCAGCCACGCGTTCGATGTCTGGCTGATGGATAACCCGCTCCCGGACGGATTTGAAGCAGGCTATGACGGGATGCAGATTATGGTCGATTAACGCCCGTAATCCTCTTCCATTCGGCTTTCTTCATCTTCCAGTTGGCGGCGTTCACGATCGAGCTGGCGCTGACGTTCATCAAGCTGCCGTCTGCGATCCTCAAACTGACGCCGGCGATCATCATATTGTCTGCGGCGATCGTCGCTCATTTCGTTCTGCCACCTGTCGTCGCGCGAATCCTCGTAATCCCGCCCGCTATCGCTGTCAGGCTTATAAGCATCGTTGATCGCCTGCTGAATGTTGCCGATAGCATCATCAATGATATCGGCCTGTGCCGGCACGGTAGCCAGCGACAGCAGGCTGAATAAAAAGAGTGTCAGGGTGCGTTTCATAGAACCAGCCTCAAAAGGGGACGGTTTCTACGTTAGTTATCGCCCTGTGCGACGAGTAGCGGAGGAATCTCAATTTCGTATCGGGTTCCGCTACAGCCTCCGTCGGCACAACGCCAAATCGTCACGTCAAATATGACGACAGCCTGTTTTTCGTCAGGGTTTTGTCCAAAAATTATCCGTAATATCAGGGAAAGCCCCCAATTAAAATGTGGCATAAAAGATGCATACTCAGGTCGACAAGCGTGTATGCGCGATTTGATTAACTGGAGCGAGACCGATGAAAAAAGTCGTCACGGTTTGCCCGTATTGCGCATCAGGTTGCAAGATCAACCTGGTGGTCGATAACGGCAAAATCGTCCGGGCTGAGGCGGCGCAGGGGAAAACCAATCAGGGTACTCTGTGTCTGAAGGGCTATTACGGCTGGGATTTTATTAACGATACCCAGATCCTGACCCCGCGCCTGAAAACGCCTATGATTCGTCGCCAGCGTGGCGGCAAACTGGAATCAGTTTCCTGGGATGAAGCGCTGAATTACGTCGCCGAACGCCTGAGCGCCATCAAAGCGAAATACGGCCCTGATGCCATCCAGACGACCGGCTCGTCGCGCGGCACCGGGAATGAAACCAACTACATCATGCAAAAATTTGCGCGCGCCGTTATTGGTACCAATAACGTTGACTGCTGCGCTCGCGTCTGACACGGCCCATCGGTTGCAGGTCTGCACCAGTCGGTCGGTAACGGCGCAATGAGCAATGCCATTAACGAAATTGATAACACCGATTTAGTGTTTATCTTCGGTTACAACCCGGCGGATTCCCACCCGATTGTGGCGAATCACGTGATTAACGCTAAACGTAACGGGGCGAAAATTATCGTCTGCGATCCGCGCAAAATTGAAACCGCGCGCATTGCCGACATGCACATCGCTCTGCGAAACGGCTCGAATATCGCACTGTTGAACGCGATAGGACATGTCATTATTGAAGAAAATCTGTACGACCAGGCGTTTGTCGCCTCCCGTACGGAAGGTTTTGAAGAGTACCGCAAGATTGTCGAAGGCTATACGCCGGAGTCCGTCGAGGAGATAACCGGCGTTAGCGCGAGTGAAATTCGTCAGGCGGCGCGGATGTATGCCGGTGCGAAAAGCGCGACCATCCTGTGGGGCATGGGCGTCACCCAGTTCTATCAGGGTGTAGAAACCGTGCGTTCACTGACCAGCCTCGCGATGCTGACCGGCAACCTCGGTAAGCCCAGCGTGGGCGTTAACCCGGTACGTGGCCAGAACAACGTTCAGGGCGCGTGCGATATGGGTGCGCTGCCGGATACCTATCCGGGCTATCAGTATGTGAAAGATCCGGCTAACCGCGAGAAATTCGCCAAAGCCTGGGGCGTGGACAGCCTGCCTGCGCACACTGGCTATCGCATCAGCGAGCTGCCGCACCGTGCGGCGCATGGCGAAGTGCGTGCGGCGTACATTATGGGCGAAGATCCGTTGCAAACGGATGCGGAACTCTCCGCAGTGCGCAAAGGCTTTGAGGATCTGGAACTGGTCATCGTGCAGGACATCTTTATGACCAAAACCGCATCGGCGGCAGATGTCATTTTACCGTCGACGTCGTGGGGCGAGCATGAAGGGGTCTTTACCGCTGCTGACCGTGGTTTCCAGCGCTTCTTTAAAGCCGTTGAGCCGAAGTGGGATCTGAAAACCGACTGGCAAATCATCAGTGAGATCGCCACCCGGATGGGGTATCCGATGCACTACAACAACACCCAGGAGATCTGGGATGAGTTGCGTCATCTGTGCCCGGATTTCTACGGGGCGACTTACGAGAAGATGGGCGAACTGGGCTACATCCAGTGGCCTTGCCGCGACACGTCAGACGCCGATCAGGGGACCTCATACCTCTTTAAAGAGAAGTTTGATACCCCGAACGGCATGGCACAGTTCTTCACCTGCGACTGGGTTGCGCCGATCGATAAACTCACCGACGAGTACCCGATGGTACTGTCGACGGTGCGTGAAGTCGGCCACTACTCCTGTCGTTCGATGACCGGTAACTGTGCGGCCCTGGCCGCGCTGGCGGACGAACCAGGCTATGCGCAAATCAACGCGGCCGATGCGGCGCGTCTGGGCATTGAAGATGAAGCACTGGTGTGGGTTCACTCACGTAAAGGCAAAATTATCACCCGCGCGCAGGTCAGCGAGCGCCCGAACAAAGGGGCTATCTATATGACCTACCAGTGGTGGATTGGTGCCTGTAACGAGCTGGTGACCGAGAACTTAAGCCCGATTACCAAAACGCCAGAGTACAAGTATTGCGCCGTGCGCGTGGAGCCGATTGCCAATCAGTCCGCCGCCGAGCAGTACGTGATTGATGAATACAACAAGCTGAAGGCTCGCCTGCGCGAAACCGCAATGGGCTAACCACAACGTTGATGCATCTCAACAGCCTCCACCCTGGAGGCTGTTTTTTTATCCATACGATCTCTTTATACTGTCCATTCCGTACCCTAATTAAAACTTAATAATGAAACCACTTCTTGCATTGATGTTATTGATGACATTCTTTGCCCGTGCTGCCGATCCTGAGCCTGGAAGCCAGTATTTGCAGGCCGCAGAGGCAGGTGACAAACGCGCGCAATATTACCTTGCTGACAGCTGGTTTAGCTTCGGCGATTTAAGCAAAGCCGAATACTGGGCACAGAAATCCGCCGACAATGGCGATGCGGACGCCTGTGCGCTGCTGGCGCAGATTAAAATCACTAATCCGGTCAGTCTGGATTACCCGGAAGCAAAAATGCTGGCGGAGAAGGCCGCCCGGGCGGGCAGTAAAGCGGGCGAAATTACGCTGGCACGCATTCTGGTGAATACGCAGGCCGGTAAAACCGATTACCCCAAAGCCATCTCCCTGCTGCAAAACGCCTCTGAAAATCTGGAGAGTGATGTGGCCGTAGATGCGCAGATGCTGCTCGGTTTGATTTACGCCAACGGTGTCGGGATTCAGGCTGATGATGATAAAGCGACCTGGTACTTCAAACGCAGTTCCGCCATCTCTCGCACCGGGTATTCCGAATACTGGGCGGGAATGATGTTTCTGAACGGCGAACAGGGCTTTATTGAGAAGAATAAACAGAAGGCGCTGCACTGGTTGAATCTGAGCTGTACCGAAGGATTCGATACCGGCTGCGAAGAGTTTGACCGATTAACGAACGGCTGACTCAGATTACCTGATGGCGCTTTGCTTATCAGGCCTACAAGCGATGTCGACTCGTAGGCCGGATAAGGCGCAGCGCCATCCGGCAGACCGTTTACCGTTACTGGGCAGTCTTATCGAATTTCCCCAGTACTTCGCGCTCATACGCCAGCGCTTTTTTGCGATCAAACTTGTGTTCCCATTTGGCAATCACCAGTACCGCCAGCGCATTCCCCACCACGTTCAGCGCCGTACGCGCCATGTCGAGAATACGGTCGACCCCGGCGATAAAGGCCAGGCCTTCCAGCGGGATGCCCACGCTACCAAGCGTTGCCAGCAATACCACGAAGGAGACGCCCGGCACGCCAGCAATCCCTTTCGATGTCACCATCAGCGTCAGCACCAGCACGATTTCCTGCCACAGCGACAGGTCGATACCGTACAACTGCGCGATGAAGATCGCCGCAATACTCTGATACAGGGTCGAGCCATCGAGGTTAAACGAGTAGCCGGTCGGCACCACAAAACTGGTGATCGAGGCTGGCGCGCCGTAGGCTTCCATCTTCTCGATAATTCGCGGCAGCACGCTTTCAGAGCTGGCGGTGGAGTACGCCAGAATCAATTCATCTTTCAGAATGCGGATCAGGATCCAGATACTCAGTCCGCAAATACGCGCGACGATACCCAGCACCACCAGCGCGAAGAACAGGATCGCGAAGTGAACCAACAGCACCAGCTTCGCCAACGGCCACAGCGAGGCAAAACCGAAGTTCGCCACGGTCACGGCGATCAGCGCGAATACCCCGACGGGTGCATAGCGCATGACCATGTGCGTCACTTTAAACATGGTTTCGGAAATGGAGCGGAACACCGTCACCAGCGGCTCACGATGCGTTGCCGGTAGCGAGGAAAGCCCCAGACCAAACAGCACCGAGAAGAAGATGATTGGCAGCATGTCGCCTTTCGCCATCGAAGCAACGATGTTTGTCGGGACCAGCGACAGAATGGTGCCCATCAGGCCATGCGCGTGGCTCTGCACCTCTGCCGTCGTGTTCTGGTATTTCGAAATGTCCACGGTCGCCAGTTGCGACATATCAATGCCGGAACCCGGCTGGAAGACGTTCGCCAGCGTAATCCCGAGGATAATGGCAATCGTCGTGATCACTTCGAAATAGAGAATGGTTTTCGCGCCGATACGTCCCAGTTGTTTCGCATCGCCGACACCGGCAATCCCGACAATCAGCGTGGAGATCACAATCGGCACGACGATCATTTTAATCAGATGGATAAAGATATCCCCTGCCGGAGAGAGCAGGTTTGCAATCAGCCACTCGCGGCTGTCGCTGTGATAATGCAGATAACTGCCGAGTAAAATGCCCAGCACCATGGCAATCAGGATCTGCCAGGCCAGACTGAGTTTAAAACTTTTCATAACGACGAACTTCCTCAATGGAACGCCACTCCTGTTCATCGCGCAGGAATGGATACATACTGAAAGGGTATGAATTGTGTTGCGTTGGTTAGTAGAGTTTTTTAACGCTATACCCTAAATAGTCCGAGTTGCAGGAAGCCAACACACCTGCAGCTTGAAGTATGACGGGTGTATAATCAGTACCATTTGCAAGGCATCTTGCGCAACCCTTTAAGAACAAGGCTTTTCGCTGAAATATTGCATAATAACGCGAATTTATCGGGTTTATATTGCATAACTATTTGTTATGGAAAGATTTTTAAATCTGCGTTTTTGAATTATAACTGTCGTGAATTATTTTGGCGGCGAGGTTCATTTGCCTGTTTTTTAAACAGATAAATCGCGCAAAAACACAAATCTATTTCTGTCTGTTCTGTAACAACTTTGCCATATTTATCGAGTCTATCAGCTGCGCACGATTCACCCGCGGCGAATTCAAATCCAGGACTTTTTGCCACTGCAAAATCGCCTGTTTGTAATCCGCCTGCATAAATGCATCCGACGCCAGTAGCATCAGCGCAGTCACCTCCCCGGCATCCAGCGCCAGCGCCTTATCAATCATCTCGCGGGTCGCCAGCGTCATGTGCTGCCCGGCCTGGTAGTAGAGCACGGTCGCCAGCGCCGAATAGATCTCCGCATTCTCTCCACGGCTACGCAGCGCCTGACCATAAGCCAGCAGCGCATTATCGTAATCATTGCGCCACAGATAATACTCGCCGAGGAGCGCCCACTTTTCGCTGTCCTGTGGGTTGGCGCGAATCTGTTTTTGCAGGGCTATCAGTTTGGCCTCCGGCGTCGCGGTTTCTGCGAATTCATGCAGCGGATCGGCCAGTCGTCGTTGTTCGTCTCGCACGGCCTGCCATTTCGGCGACAGCAGATAGCCGCACAGACAGACGATGACCATCAGCACTGCCGCCAGAGTCAGTCGTCTGACAGGCATCGGGCGTGACGGTTCAGGTTGTCTCATCGTTGCCCCCTTTTCGCCTGCTGACGCGCCACAAAATCCCTCCAACCAGCAGCAACAGCAGACACGGCAATGCCCACAGCAGCAGCGTCTGCCCGGTGAGCGGCGGGTTATAGCGGACAAAATCACCGTACCGCGCAGTCATCCAGGCGGTGATTTCAGCTTCATCTTTCCCTTCTGCCACCATCGTATAGACCTGGTGGCGCATGCTGACCGCAACCGGCGCATTGGATTCCAGCAAGTTTTGATTCTGGCACTGCGGACAGCGAAGCTGGCTGGCAATCGACAACGCCTTTTCCTGCTGCTGCGGGTTCTCAAAAGCCCAGGTATCAACCACCTGAGCGTGAGCGGAAAAGGAGATAACCAGCAGTAAGATAAACGCAATGATGGTGCCTGATGACGCTGCGCTTATCAGGCCTGCGCCGTGCTTAAACCATGCGCCGCCATCCGGCAATCCCCCCGACAAAAACCGCGGTTCATGACGCATCGCGCTTTCTCCCACGCCAGCCGCTGAGCAGCGCCCCGGCAATCATCAACAGCCCCCCGCCCCAAATCCAGCGCACGCCGCTTTGCACATACAGGCGCAGGGCATACCGCTCCTCGCCCGTTTTTTCACCCATCACCGCATACCAGTCATGAAGCAGATCCCAGTGAATGCCAGGTTCCATCATTTGCTGGCGACGGGCGGAATAAAAGCGCCGCTCGGGCGTCAGGCTACCTATTCGTTTCTCGCCCTGCCACAGCGTAATAAGCGCCTTTTCGGTGGTGTAGTTCCCTTTCGCGGCCAGATCCAGCCGTTCAAAGCGGAAGGTGTAACCCGCCAGTTCAACCTGCTGACCTGGGCTCAGGTTAAGGCTTACCTCCTGACGACTGCCGCTGGAGAAGAGGATCCCCGCGGCAAAAACCAGCACACCTGCGTGCGCCAGCAGCGCCGGAAGCTGGCGGTGTACGGCCCTCTTCCGGCTTCTGACCATCGCTGTCACGATTACCACCAACATCAGCAAGCCAAACGGCAAGGTGGCGCGGTTAAAATAGGGCGCGCCAACGGAGAGTCGCCCCCAGCCCAGCAGGCCATAAATCATCGG
Organism: Citrobacter sp. RHB20-C16; assembly: GCF_013890155.1. NCBI lineage: Bacteria > Pseudomonadati > Pseudomonadota > Gammaproteobacteria > Enterobacterales > Enterobacteriaceae > Citrobacter > Citrobacter sp. RHB20-C16. The sequence goes on from NZ_CP057630.1 coordinate 4,388,603, forward strand.
GTAGAGCGTTCCAATCAGTACGATCAGCAGCACCGCGCAAAAGAGCAGCAGCGCTGCCAGAATCAGCATTTCGCGTGACCAGCCGCTCAGACGAACGGCCTGTTGGTTAGCCCGCGCGCGCCAGCCGTACAAGCCGAGCGCGGCCAGACTCAGAATGGCAAAGAGGGCAAACAGCGGCACGGCGCGCACATTATCCAGCGCAAAAGCGTGTACAGAAACGAGAATACCGGAACGGACAATCAGCGTGCCCAGCAAAGAGAGGATAAGCGTAACAATGGCCAGCAGTAGCGACCAGTGGCGAAAAATGCCGCGTTCACGCGACACATACAGGCTGTGCAGCAGCGCACTGGCAGAAAGCCAGGGTAATAAAGACGCGTTTTCCACCGGGTCCCAGAACCACCAGCCGCCCCACCCCAGTTCGCAATAGGCCCACCATGAACCGAGAATGATGCCAAGCGTCAGCGCACACCAACCGGGCAGCGCCCAGCGCCAGCACACCCAGGCGGTCAACGTCGTGAAATCACCGCGCAGCAACGACGCCAGCGCCACTCCGGCAGCGACCATCAGGCCGCCGTACCCCAGATACAGCAATGGCGGATGCAGGATCAGCCCCAGATGTTGCAGCATCGGGTTGAGATCGCGCCCTTCTATCGCTGGCGGAAAGATACGGACAAACGGATCGGACCAGAACACCACAAACAGCAGCAGCAATGCGGTGATCGTCGAGAGTACGCCGAGTGTGAACGGAAACAGAGGATCAGATTCGCGGCGATAGCGCCAGGCAAACAGCGCGCTCCAGCCGGACAGAAATAACACCCACAGCAGCAGAGATCCTTCGTGACCGCCCCACACCGCCGCCAGCTTGAGTCCCCACGACAACAGGCTGTGACTATGTTGGGCCACATAGATAACGGAGAAATCGCTGGTCAGAAAGCAGAACACCAGAATCAAGAAGGCGAGCAGCAGGCACGCAAATTGCGCCCAGACGCCCACGCTCGCCAGACGCATTACGCTCTGCCAGCGCTGGCGTTCACCTGCCAGTACGGCAAGCGGGGTCAACACGTTGACCCCGAGGCTGAATAACAGTGCCAGAAAACCGGCTTCAGGAAGGAGTACGTCCAGAAATCACCTTTCCCTCACAGCCATGCTTATGCAACCGTGAGCTGTCCAGCATAAAGAATGAAAAAGCGCAGTAACAGCACGCCCGTCAGGCTGGCACCACAGACCGCCAGCACACCATGAAACGTCGAACCGCGGTTGGCCCAGGGTTTCAGTAACATTGGAACGATCAGTCCCAGCCCCGCGACGCCGAGCCAGAACCACCAGGTCCAGAAGCCACCACCCAGTGCCGCCGACAGCGCGCGCATTTTGCCGTCATCGCCCAGAGCCAGCCCCACAAAGAAGGCGGCCAGCAGGAAGATCTCCAGCCACACCACCGGGGTTTCCACACGGTGAATAAAATGCGCCTCGGTACTGTGCGGATTACCACGCTGACGTAATGCCATCACAATCAGCGCCACCGCCGCACCGGAGGAGATCCCGGAAAACAGGAACAGCACCGGCAGGATCGGGTTATTCAGGAACGGATACGATTTCAGCACCGAAAGCAGGAAACCGGTGTAGGCACCCAGCAGCACCGCCAGTACCAACATTAGCGTTTCGAGTCCACGGTTGAACGGCGTTAACAGCGTCAACACTTTCTGCACCAGTCCCAGACGGGGGAACCAACGCTGTTGCAGAGCCATCACCTCTTTTTGAAAGATGATGGCCAGCCACAGAATCAGCACCACCATATAAAGCTGGAATAGCAGAACCCCCATCGACATCACCGACGTAAAGCTATAGTGGAACATCAGTTTCCAGAAGGTCCAGGGACGCGTCAGGTGGAAGATCAGAATCAGCAGGCCGAGAATAATCGCCCCCGGCCCCACGACCAGCGTGGTGCGCAGCAGCGTACTGTCCGCTCCACCCGCCTCCGGATGGTAACGGCGCAGCAGGATTGACAGCGTCACCAGTCCGGCAGAGATGCCGATCAGAAACAGATAGATGGCGATGGGCCAGTCCCACACCAGCGATTCAAAGTGGAAAGCAGATGCGTTTGTCATTGGCTCACCTCCCCATATTTAAAGGGAACGCGGTAGACCTTCGGTTTGGTACCCAGCGCCAGCTTGTAGCGATAGGTGGTTTTCTGCCGCAGCAGCCGGGAAATATCGCTGTCAGGATCGTCCAGATTACCAAACGTCAGCGCCTTCGTCGGGCAAGACTCGACGCAGGCAGGCAGTTTGCCCGCTTTCAGATTGGTTTTACGGCAAAAATCGCATTTATCCGCTGTTTTCGTGACCGGATGGATAAAGCGCACGCGGTACGGACACGCGGCGATGCAGTACTGACAGCCGACGCAGAGATCCGGGTTCACATCCACGATGCCATTCGCGGCGTCGCGATACGACGCCCCGGTCGGGCAGACGTCAACGCACGGCGCGTGATCGCAGTGCTGGCACGAATGGCGGAAGAAGCGGTACTTCACATCCGGAAACGTGCCCAGCGGTTCGCTGCGAATGATGGTCAGTCGCGACACGCCTTCCGGCACGTTGTTGACTTCCCGACAGGCATCCATACAGGCGGTACAGCCGATGCATAATGATTCATCATGCACCATGCCGTATCGCACGCCGTTGATATTCAACGTTTTCGCCACCACGCGTCCTGCAGTACCGCTGACGGCCACCAGCGCGCCGACGCCGGTGATGAACTGGCGACGAGAGCAACTCATGGATGCTCCTTAAGCAAGGGCACAGACGCCGGATTAAAGTTCGGGTTGTTACGCTGATCGCTGTGGCAATCGACGCAAATCTTAACTCGTCCTTTATCGCTTAACGTCTGCATCGTGTCTTGCTTCGGATGCAGCGAATGACAACTGGCGCAGGCCACTTTAGTCACGTGGACATCGTGCGGCCAGAACGCTTTTTGCAACTGTTCAGGCAAGTGGCAGGACAGACAAACGCTGTTCTGCTGCTCCACGTTATACATCGGCTCGTTAAAGCGCATCACATCCTTCGCCCCTTCACGGTGCTGAGGTGATGGCTTGCCATGACAGTTAGTACAGGTGACCGGCAGTTTATTGTTCGGATTGGTCACGGACGCATGCTTACCATGCATCCCTTCGGTATCCGGCTTGTGACAGTCCAGACACGCGGCATCCGGGCTACGCTGTGGCGTCACCTCCCAGCGTTCCGATTCCTGCGGCGTTGGCGTGGCGGTTATTCCACTCAGGCTCCATAACAGACCTGACGCCAGCACCCCAGCAGTTAATAACGAACGTAATACGCTCATATTCACTCCGTTGAGTTATCCGCCCCTTGCGAGGCGGAATGGGGTTATTGGCTTAACAAACCGTTTTTACGCGCCTGTTCTTCCCACTGCGGGATCACCGTTTTGATAAAGTCCTGTTTATCGGCGTTAATCTGCTGCATGTTCAGACCAATGGCCGCCTGGGCTTTCTCTTTGGTGGAGATATCCGGAATTGCGATTTCATGGGTGATGCCTTTGGTTGCCAACAGACGCGCCAGCTTAGTCCGCGCATCGGCGGCTTTGTCCATCGCGATACCTAACATCCGCAGACCTTCTTCCGGGGCGTGCATATGGATACCGTGAGAGGCAATGGCCAGATCCCAGCGCCACTGCGCGTGACGGATATCGCTCAGAATCGGCTTCATTTCCGCTTCCGTTGCGCCCGCATCCCAGGCCGCTTTCGCTTCGAAGTGCGCACGAACCAGTTGATCTTCAACTTTGATTTTCAGCCCATTGATTGCCTTCTTACGCTCAGCGACCACGTTTTGCAGAGAGGCTTTGTCCTGGGTATGGCAGTTCGCACAGGTTTGCGGGAAGTTGTCGAACGGATTGCCAATCTTATGATCGGTATAGAGTTTTCCTTCGGCGTTCTGCACTTTCGGCATATGACAGTCAATACAGGTCACATTGTTTTTGCCGTGAATACCCACGCTCCAGGTTTCATATTCCGGATGCTGTGCTTTCAGCATCGGCGCTTTTGACAGCGAGTTGGTCCAGTCAGAGAAGGTAATGGCGTCATAGTATTTCTCCATGTCTTCGACTTTCATGCCGTCATCCCACGGGAACTTCACGGCTTTGTCTTTGCCGTCAAAATAATATTCAACGTGGCATTGCCCGCAAACCATCGACTGCTGGTCGAAACGACCGGCTTTATCGAATGGCTTACCGATGGTCTCCATCGCACGTTCCGCATACGGACGAGACAACGTCAGCTCAGGTTTACCTTTCGCAAAGTCAGGTGACGCCGTGTTATGGCAGTCGCCGCAGCCCAGGTTATTCACGATTTCCGGGCCGCCGCGCGCCCATTTGCCGTGGAAGTAGCCACCTTCACCGTCTTTCTGGATCAAACGCGCCACGTCCGGGCTTTTACAGCTCCAGCAGGCCATCGGCAATGGACCGTCTTCAGCGTTTTTTGGGGCACCGGTACGTAAGGTTTCACGCACGTCGGTCACCGCATAGGCGTGCCCACGCGGTTTGTTGTAATCACGGGAGAACGGATATCCCGCCCACAAGATCACCAGACGGGGATCTTCCGCTAACGCGTCTTCACGTTTTGATTGCTCTGAAGTCGCTTTCCATGAGAGGTATTGATCGGGATGCTGAGGGGCGAAGACTTCATTCTTCGCTTCAACGGTAACTGATTTTGCGGGTTCGGGCGTTTGCTCAGCATAAACCGCAGAAATGAAAAACAGCGGTACGATCAGGCTGAAGAAACGACGTGCGCGTAGTGTAATCCTTGCCATAGAGGTCTCATCCAGATTGCGCCATTGCGTTCAATGACGGTTCTTTTTTTATTCTATCCATGACGATAACCACACACACCGCCATGACATTGCCCTAATCTAGATGTAACAAAAAACCACACTCAAAATGTTGTCTTTAATCAATTGTAAGTGTATGTAAAATACCACTTTAGAGTTAGTCAAGCCGTTTTTTCTCTACTCCTTTCCTCTTTTTCGACCTCGATCACCGTTCGTGAATAATTAACATAACCCTCTGTAACGGAAAGATTTTACCAACTTTTGTTGGTTTCCTTCAAAAAACGTATTGCCGTTAATTTGCACAATTCCTGTATTGCGTGATCTGTCGCGCAAAAGCTAAACAAAACTGTCAAAGCCCCTACATTTAACGTTTGTGAGACATATTATTAACATCCTACAAGGAGAACAAAAGCCATGAGCCAAATTCACAAACACGCTATTCCCGCAAACATTGCGGATCGTTGCCTGATAAATCCGGAGCAGTACGAAGCGAAGTATCAACAATCTATTAACGAGCCAGATACCTTCTGGGGCGAGCAGGGAAAAATTCTCGACTGGATCACGCCGTACCAGAAAGTGAAGAACACCTCTTTCGCACCGGGCAATGTCTCCATTAAATGGTATGAGGACGGCACGCTGAACCTGGCGGCCAACTGTCTCGACCGCCACCTGCAGGAAAATGGCGAACGCACCGCCATCATCTGGGAAGGCGATGACGCCTCGCAGAGCAAACATATTAGCTATCGCGAACTGCATCGCGATGTCTGCCGTTTCGCCAATACGCTGCAGGATCTGGGGATTAAAAAAGGCGATGTGGTGGCGATCTATATGCCAATGGTGCCAGAGGCCGCCGTCGCGATGCTGGCCTGCGCCCGCATTGGTGCCATACATTCGGTGATCTTCGGCGGTTTCTCGCCGGAAGCGGTCGCCGGTCGCATCATTGATTCCAGTTCGAAGCTGGTGATTACCGCTGATGAAGGCGTGCGCGCCGGTCGCAGCATTCCGCTGAAGAAAAACGTCGACGATGCGCTGAAAAACCCGAACGTGAAAACCATCGAGCATGTGGTTGTACTCAAGCGCACCGGCGGCAACATCGAGTGGCAGGAAGGTCGCGACCTGTGGTGGAGCGATCTGATTGAAAAAGCCAGCCCTGAGCATCAACCCGCAGAGATGAACGCCGAAGATCCGCTGTTCATCCTCTATACCTCGGGCTCCACCGGTAAACCGAAGGGCGTGTTGCACACCACCGGCGGCTATCTGGTATATGCCGCAACGACCTTTAAATATGTGTTTGATTACCATCCGGGCGATATCTACTGGTGCACCGCCGATGTGGGTTGGGTTACCGGACATAGCTACCTGCTGTATGGGCCGCTGGCCTGCGGCGCTACCACGCTGATGTTTGAAGGCGTGCCGAACTGGCCGACGCCGGCGCGCATGAGCCAGGTGGTGGATAAGCATAAGGTCAATATTCTCTACACCGCGCCGACGGCGATCCGCGCCCTGATGGCGGAAGGCGATAAGGCGATTGAGGGCACTGACCGCTCATCGCTGCGCATTCTGGGATCGGTTGGCGAGCCGATCAACCCGGAAGCGTGGGAGTGGTACTGGAAAAAGATCGGTAACGAAAAATGCCCGGTGGTGGATACCTGGTGGCAGACCGAAACCGGTGGCTTCATGATCACCCCGCTGCCGGGCGCAACCGAACTGAAAGCGGGTTCCGCTACCCGCCCGTTCTTCGGCGTGCAGCCGGCGCTGGTGGATAACGAAGGCCATCCGCAGGAAGGGGCCACCGAAGGCAACCTGGTGATCACCGACTCCTGGCCTGGACAGGCGCGTACGCTGTTCGGCGATCATGAACGCTTTGAGCAAACCTACTTCTCAACCTTTAAAAACATGTACTTCAGCGGCGATGGCGCGCGTCGTGACGAAGACGGTTACTACTGGATCACCGGGCGCGTTGACGACGTGCTGAACGTCTCCGGTCACCGTCTGGGCACGGCGGAAATTGAATCCGCGCTGGTGGCGCATCCCAAGATTGCCGAAGCGGCGGTGGTCGGCATTCCGCATAACATCAAGGGCCAGGCGATTTATGCCTATGTGACGCTGAATCACGGCGAAGAGCCGTCGCCTGAACTGTACGCCGACGTGCGCAACTGGGTACGTAAAGAGATTGGCCCGCTGGCGACGCCAGACGTGCTGCACTGGACCGACTCACTGCCAAAAACCCGTTCCGGCAAAATCATGCGCCGTATTTTGCGCAAGATCGCGGCGGGCGATACCAGCAATCTGGGCGATACCTCGACGCTCGCCGATCCTGGCGTGGTAGAGAAGCTGCTCGAAGAGAAGCAGGCCATCGCGATGCCATCATAATAAAAAGATGCCGGATGGCGTTGCGCTGATCCGGCCTACGCCCCTACAAGTTCTGACCCTACCCTCTCTTCATTGGGAGGGGAAATATAAAAACCTCCCCAAAGGATTTCGTGTCACAGGAAGGCGGCAAGCGAGCACATCCCCGGTCACATCGTTCACTATGTGACTGGGGTGGGCAAGTGCGGCCAACGCATCTGTGGCATGAAAGACTCAGGGGGCCTCTGGAGACTCTGTGATGAATGACACCATTTATCAGCGGATAGAAGACAGTGCGCGTTTCAGGGAATTAGTTGAAAAAAGGCAACGGTTTGCCACGATACTGTCGATCATCATGCTGGTGGTCTATATCAGCTTTATTTTACTGATTGCTTTTGCGCCTGGCTGGCTGGGAACCCCGCTTCATGAGGGAACCAGCGTCACCCGGGGTATTCCGATTGGCGTGGGGGTGATTCTGATCTCTTTCGTTCTGACCGGCATCTACATCTGGCGAGCGAACGGCGAATTTGACCGTCTGAACAAGGCAGTACTGCACGAGGTTAACGCATTATGAAGAGAGTCCTGACGGCGCTTGCCGCCACACTACCCTTCGCGGCCAACGCGGCGGATGCCATTAGCGGTGCAGTACAACGCCAGCCAACCAACTGGCAGGCGATTGTCATGTTTCTGATTTTCGTTGTGTTTACGCTGGGTATTACGTACTGGGCCTCTAAACGCGTACGTTCACGCAGCGACTACTATACGGCGGGCGGAAATATCACCGGCTTCCAGAACGGACTGGCGATTGCGGGCGATTACATGTCGGCGGCGTCGTTCCTCGGGATCTCCGCACTGGTGTTTACCTCCGGCTATGACGGGTTGATCTACTCGCTGGGCTTCCTCGTCGGCTGGCCGATCATCCTGTTCCTGATCGCCGAGCGTCTGCGTAACCTCGGTCGCTATACCTTTGCCGATGTGGCCTCTTATCGCCTGAAGCAAGGCCCGATCCGTATTCTGTCGGCCTGCGGTTCGCTGGTGGTGGTTGCCCTTTATCTGATTGCACAGATGGTCGGTGCGGGCAAACTGATTGAACTGCTGTTCGGCCTGAACTACCACATTGCGGTGGTGCTGGTCGGCGTGCTGATGATGATGTACGTGCTGTTCGGCGGCATGCTGGCAACCACGTGGGTGCAGATCATCAAAGCCGTGCTGCTGCTGTTCGGCGCCAGCTTTATGGCCTTTATGGTGATGAAGCACGTCGGCTTTAGCTTCAATAACCTGTTCACCGAAGCGATGGCGGTTCACCCGAAAGGCTCTGCGATTATGAGCCCAGGCGGGTTGGTGAAAGACCCAATCTCCGCGCTTTCACTGGGGCTCGGCCTGATGTTTGGTACGGCAGGCCTGCCGCACATCCTGATGCGTTTCTTCACGGTCAGTGATGCCCGCGAAGCGCGTAAGAGCGTGTTCTATGCCACCGGTTTTATGGGTTATTTCTACATCCTGACCTTCATCATCGGCTTTGGCGCCATCATGCTGGTCGGTGCCAATCCGGCGTATAAAGACGCGGCGGGCGCGTTGATTGGCGGGAACAACATGGCGGCGGTACATCTGGCGAATGCGGTGGGCGGTAACCTGTTCCTCGGCTTTATTTCCGCCGTGGCGTTCGCCACCATTCTGGCGGTCGTCGCTGGTCTGACGCTGGCGGGTGCATCTGCGGTTTCTCACGATCTGTATGCGAACGTGTTCCGTAAAGGGGCGACCGAACGTGAAGAGTTGCGGGTGTCGAAAATCACCGTACTGGTGCTGGGCGTGATTGCGATTATTCTCGGCGTGCTGTTCGAGAATCAAAACATCGCTTTCATGGTGGGTCTGGCGTTTGCTATCGCCGCGAGCTGCAACTTCCCGATCATCCTGCTTTCCATGTACTGGTCGAAGCTGACCACGCGTGGCGCGATGATGGGCGGCTGGTTGGGTCTGCTGACGGCCGTCGTGCTGATGGTTCTTGGCCCCACCATTTGGGTACAAATCCTCGGTCACGAAAAAGCTATCTTCCCGTATGAATACCCGGCGCTGTTCTCCATTACCGTGGCATTCCTGGGGATCTGGTTCTTCTCTGCCACGGATAACTCGACAGAAGGGAATCGCGAGCGTGAGCAGTTCCGTGCTCAGTTTATTCGTTCCCAGACGGGCTTCGGCGTCGAACAAGGCCGCGCCCACTAATCGACATGCTTTTCCCCGGTCACGCTGACCGGGGATCCATTCTCAGAACATCAGCCTTGCCACCAGCGGGGCGACCAGCACCATCACCACACCGGAAAGCATCATCACCAGGCTGGCAACCACGCCCTCCTGCTGACCAAGCTCATACGAGCGCGCCGTTCCCGCACCGTGCGACGCCGCGCCAAATCCTGCGCCTTTCGCCATCCCTTCACGAATCGACAGACGTAAAAACAGCGCATCCCCGACCGCCATGCCAAAGACGCCGGTCACCACTACAAACAGCGCCACTAAATCCGGCTGCCCACCCAATGGTTCAGCCGCCGCAAGGGCAAACGGCGTGGTCACCGAACGCACCGCCAGGCTGCGCTGAATTTCGTCCGGCAGGGTAAATAAGCGCGCCAGCCAGACGGAACTGGTCACCGCGACCACCGTTGCCGTCACCACGCCTGCGGTCAGTGACATCCAGTGACGTTTGATGATGGCGAAATTGTCGTAAACCGGCACGGCAAAAGCGATCGTTGCCGGGCCAAGCAGCCACAACAGCCAATGGGATTCACCGATATAGCTTTGCCAGGAGATATGCCCCAACACCAGCATCAACACCAGCAGCGCGGGCGTGAGGACCAGCGGCATCAACGGCAGCTTACGAAAACGACGGTACAGACGTTTATTGGCGAAATAGATAACCAGCGTAATCGCCAGGCAGAGCACGCTGAGCTGGAGATTAGTCACGGTTTAACCTGCTTATCTCATAGCGATAGACCTTATCCACCACCCATGCCGTGGCACCGAGCACCATTAGCGTACTGATCGCAATGACCGAAAAAATCCGCCAGCCGTCCACCAGCAGCAGATGGGCATAGTTCACCACCGCCACGACCGCCGGAACAAAAAACAGCAGCATCTCCGCCAGTAGCCAGCGCGCCCCGGCGCGAACCCAGCTCAGCGGCAGGATGCGACAGACAATCAGCGCCAGCATCAACACCATCCCCACCAGATTGGCCGGTAACGGCAGATGCAGCCAGGAGACAAGATATTGCGCAACGATAAACAAACCTGCATACAGCAGTACCTGAACCGGAACCTGAAGTCGTTGCAAAACGGCAGGCGTAACGCGGCTTATCGCCACAGCCATGAGGGAACATCCTGAAAAATAATAGGGAACGCCAGTATAGAGAGCCCCCGCCGATGACTGAAATGAATTAAAATCATTACAGGCATAGTCGGAAGGAATACTCATGGATATCAGAACGCTGCGTTATTTTGTTGAAGTGGTGCGCCAACAGAGCTTCACCCGCGCAGCAGAGAAGCTCTTTGTCACCCAACCGACCATCAGCAAGATGTTGAAAAATCTGGAAGATGAACTGAACTGTACGCTGCTGATCCGCGACGGCCGCAAGCTATTGCTCACCGATACCGGTCGCGTGGTGTTTGAACGCGGGCTGGCGATTCTGGCCGAGTTTCGTCAACTGGAAGCCGAACTGGGCGACATCAACCATCTCAACAAAGGGCTGCTGCGCCTTGGCATTCCGCCGATGGTCGGCATGCTGATGGCCGGACCGATCGGCCTGTTTCGCCAGCGTTACCCCGGCGTAGAGCTCAAGGTTTCCGAGTTTGGCGGGTTAACGGTGCAGCAGGCGGTGATGAATGGTGAACTGGACGTTGCGATGACCGCGCTACCCGTGGAAGAAGAAAGTGGTCTGGCGACGTTACCCGTATTCAGCCACCCCCTGTGCGTACTGGTGCCACGTTCCGGTCAGTGGACCACCTGCCAGTCCGTATCGCCAGAAGCGCTGGCCGAGCATCCGCTGTTAATCTACAACGAAGATTTCGCCCTGAGCCGCCAGTTAATGCAGTTGTTCAGTGAGCATGACGTCAAGCCGCGTATCGCGGTACGCAGCGGACAGTGGGACTTTCTTGCGGCGATGGTGCAGGCGGGCGTGGGGATTGCCATTCTGCCGGAGCCCATCTGCGAACGGCTGGATAAAAATACGCTGCGCTGGATCCCGCTGGAAAGCGAGTTGCGCTGGCAGTTGGGGATGATTTGGCGCGAAGGGGTGTATCTCTCACACAGCGCCAAAGCGTGGTTATCGTGCTGCGAAGGTTTTTGGGCGGAGCAAGTGCCCTCAGTTGCCCGTTAAGCATCCCGCCATCGGTGGCCTGTGCGATATCGATTTGCGCAGAAGTGATGGTTTACCGCCATGCGGTGACAGGTCTGAATGTTCAGGGAATGAAAACCCATGCGCGCAAGATCGGTCTGATGAGGTATATTCCGGCCTGACGCAGGTAAGATCCGCCTGCTATTCGCTGAAAGTACAAAAAACCGCCTTAAAATGCCGAAATGACCATCCTCTCGTAGTGCCGGTTTGTCTGCTGGCGTACCAATAAAACAATGGTCAAATTTCAACCACCACATTCCAGGGCTGAAAAAACTCAATTTCCTGTATGTGAACAGTAGGCCGGGCATGACGTTAGCCGCTGCCCGGCAAACAGGCGAGACAAAAAGCCCCTTATCTAATCCAGATTGTCAGCAAAATAATGATGAATGCGATAATCACCACCCGGATAAAGACTTTATCCAGCGATCCTCTGCGCATCGCGCCCCCCTTTCAGAACAAGATTTGCCAGATTGCTAACAGCAGCACCAGCAGCCCCATCAGGAAAAATATCAGCGCGACGATAGTGTCCGGAGAACGGTTCATCTCAGCGCCTCCTTATCATCAGAACCACTGACCGAAACGTTTGATATAGAAACGCTTCATGCCCTGCGCCACCAGGCAATAGCTGAGCAGCGTCGCGACCAGCCACGGGAAGTAGCTTAGCGGCAGCGGCTCCAGCCCGACCATCGCTCCCACTGGCGAGAACGGAACGTAGATCCCGATCGCCATAATCACCGCGGTAGTGAGTAGCACCGGCAACGTCGCCCGACTCTGAATAAACGGAATTTTCTGCGTTCTCAGCATATGCACGACCAGCGTTTGCGACAGCAGCCCTTCAATAAACCACCCGGACTGGAACAGCGCCTGGGCTTCGACGTTATTCGCCGCAAACACGTACCACATCAGCGCGAAGGTGGTGATATCAAAAATAGACGACGTCGGTCCAATCCACAGCATAAAACGGCCGATGTTCTTCGCATCCCACTTGCGCGGTTTGCGCAAAAATTCGTTGTCCATTTTGTCCCACGGCAGCGAGAGCTGAGAGAGATCGTACATCAGGTTCTGTATCAGCAGATGAATCGCCAGCATCGGCAGGAACGGAATAAACGCGCTGGCCACCAGTACCGAAAAGACGTTGCCGAAGTTAGAACTGGCGGTCATATTCAGATATTTAATGATGTTGCCGAAGGTCTCACGGCCTTTGATCACCCCTTCTTCCAGCACCATCAGATCCTTTTCCAGCAGGATGATATCCGATGCCTCTTTGGCGATATCTGCCGCGCTGTCGACCGAAATGCCTACATCCGCATCGCGCAGGGCCGGCGCATCATTGATGCCGTCGCCGAGAAAACCGACGGTGTGCCCGTTTTTCTGCAGCATTTTCAGGATGCGCGACTTCTGCAGCGGCGTCAGTTTGGCGAATACCGCGCGCTTTTCTACTTCGCGCTCCAGTTCATTATCCGTCATCGCTTCAATCTGGGCCCCGGTCAGGATGCCGTGGGCATCAATGCCCACTTCCAGGCAAATACGCGCCGTAACCACCGGATTATCGCCGGTCAGGACTTTCACCGCCACGCCGTTGTCGCGCAGCGCGGCAATGGCTTTTCCCGCGCTCTCTTTCGGCGGATCGAGGAAAGTCAACATCCCTTCAACCGTCAGTCCCTGCTCATCGGCGGTGCACAGCGGCGTGGTCAGAGCGGAGTCATCCAGCTTGCGAGTTGCGACCAGCAGCACGCGGAAGCCCTGGGCGTTATAATCCTTCGTTTTGGCTAACAGCAGATCGCGTCGGGTTTCATCCAGCGCCACAACGTTATCGCCTTCACGAAGATGTGTGGCGACCATCAGCATCTCTTCGACAGCGCCTTTGCAGATCAGACTTTTGTCACCGTGGCGAACATCTTCCACCGAAACCGATACCCGACGGCGTACAAAATCAAACGGCAGTTCATCCAGTTTGACAAAACGCTCTTTGGTCGCTGACGCAATCCTGCCCTCGCCAAAGCGCAGCACCGCCCGGTCCATCAGGTTGCGCGCCCCGCTCTGGCTACTGCTATTCAGCCAGGCCAGCGTCAGCACCCGGTCGCTCTCATGACCGCTGACATCAAGGTGATGCTCAAGAATGATATTGTCCTGAGTCAGCGTGCCGGTTTTATCGGTACACAGCACGTCCATCGCGCCAAAGTTCTGAATGGCATTCAGCCGCTTGACGATCACTTTGCGCCGCGACATGGCGATAGCGCCTTTCGCCAGGTTAGAGCTGACGATCATCGGCAGCATTTCCGGCGTCAGGCCAACCGCTACCGCCAGGGCAAACAGCGAGGCCTCAACCCAGTCACCTTTGCTGAAGCCGTTAATCAGCAGCACAATCGGTACCATCACCAGCATAAATCGAATCAACAGCCAGCTGACGCTGTTTACCCCGCGGTCGAACGCCGTCTGGGTACGCGTGCCAACGATGGATTTCGCCAGCGAGCCAAACCAGGTACGGTTTCCGGTGGCCACCACCACCGCCTGCGCCCTGCCGCTGGTCACGTTAGTGCCCATCAGACAGATATTGCCCATCTCCAGCAGGCTTTTATTTTTGTTCGGCTCAGGAAGCCTGTCACACCCTTTGCCGGAAACGCTGGCCAGAACATCATACTTCTCAACCGGCAGCGACTCGCCGCTGAGTATCGACTGACTAACAAACAGGTCCCGGGACTCCAGCAAACGGACGTCCGCCGGAACCAGATCCCCTGCTGCCAGGAAGATGATGTCACCGGGCACCAGCTCCTCAATGGCAATCTCCTCCTGCACCGACCCCAGATTCCCGGGACCGCGACGCAGCACGGTAGCCGTGGTGCGGACCATGGATTTCAGCGCCTGCGCCGCTTTGTTGGTACGAAACTCCTGCCAGAAACGCAATAACCCGCTCAGGCTAACCATCGTGACGATAATGATGATCCCGGTCAGATCGGTCTCTTCGCCGTTACGCAGCGGTAGCCAGTAATCGGTCACGAAGCTGACGGCGGCCAGCGCCATCAGGACATAGATAAACGGGTTATTGAATGCCTGCAAAAGCTGGATCAATGCTGGCGGCGCCTGCTCATGCGCCACTTCATTGCGGCCATATTCATCCAGTCGTTCAAGGGCATCTTCGTTGGTGAGCCCGTGGCGACTGCTGTTTAACCGCGCCAGCGTATGATCCGGGCTGTTAAATGCCTCGGTTTCAATGGCGAAGCTTTTTTTATGCTGCTTATCATTTTCTGACGCAGACCGGTTTATTTTCCGGTTTACTATTTTCATGTCAGTCATGATTAATCCTCAAATTTAAGACGTCGTTATCCCTGCATAAATGATTTATGCATAATTCATTTTTACGTTATTAAACGCTTATTACTTTAATTGCCTGGGAATATTCATCATTCCCTCCTTAGACAAATGATTGTCGGAGTAGAATAGCCGCGAGGTTAACTCCCCTCGACACACCAGCGGACTGACGTAATGTTTTCGTCCCCGCCAACTCTTGACATAATAAGGTCTCGCGCTTTGCGGCAGTCAGTATTACCCACCAGTTCGATGCGAATTTCTTTATGCCCTTGTTCTTTTGCTGCTGTTGACACCAGTCCCTGAAGGCTGAGCGTCATCTCTTTACTGATATTAAGCAATAGCTGACGAATCGCGTTTTCATATTCGCTTTGACAGACAATATTCAGAACGTAGCATTTCTCTTCTTCTGTCGCGCCGGGGATCTGATTAATTCTCTGCGCCGCTTCGCGCAGTAAAATATTGGCGCAGAGGATTATCAGCGTTGCCGCCGCCGCTTGCCAGAACTGGCCCAGTCCACACAGCACGCCAATCGCCGCAGAGCACCACAAGGTTGCAGCGGTATTCAGGCCGCGCACGTTCATGCCTTCACGCATGATGACGCCGGCACCGAGAAAACCAATTCCGGAAACCACCTGCGCGGCAATACGTCCAGGGCTGTCCGGAGAGGTTGAAATGGAGCTCAGAATAAAAACCGCCGCGCCGGTGGCGACCAGCGCGTTAGTGCGCAGGCCGGCCATACGCTGACGCCACTGTCTTTCAGCGCCAATCAGCGCGCCCAATAGCATCGCAGCGAGTAAATTTGCGATATAAGGAAACATCAACATAGCTTCCTCCATTTATGTTGGAAGAATTAACTACGTGCTTTATTAAGCACACGACGAATTGTCGCCGGAAAGGCGATTAACGTCGCGTTGACGGTGGAGGGAATAATGTATTTTTAAACATGAACATGACGATTATCCTCGCAGCCATGCTGCGTTATACTTTATGGGATGCAATCGTCTGGATGAGGAGATTGCTGCCCGCCGGTAGGCAAGCAGCGCAGAAAAAATTACGTCAGCTTGCCTTTATGTATAAATAAGGGTGACTGTCCAACATATTTCTCCTGTATGAATTTGTGCTCATTATAATCATTCAATTATTCGAGTAAAGTTAAAATCTCGCTTTAGTGACGATTTGTTTAGAATGACCTTAATGCTCAAAGCCCATCCCGGCGCGAACCGGGGTTAATTCACTAATCAAAGACATCATTAATTATCGACGTCACGATCGCTGCTATCAGCACCTAATCCTGCCCTACCATGCACCAATCATAGCGGGATAGAACTAAGCAGCCTGAAGGCTGCAAATTTAAAATCTGCCGTCTCCCGGTCCTGTTGTTGCCATACACTACGCGGGATACGCATGACCTGACTACTTTTCTACAGACTGAAAATCAGTATGGCTCAGAATGACGTCGTTTCGCTCACCAGGCGATTCCAGGACATATCCGTCAGGGATTCGACGGTCCGCTGAATCTGCCGCCCGGGTCGATGCCCGGTAAGCGTAGCGCCACCGGGCAACATGACGGTGTTACTGATTTTCGATCAGTAACGCTTCCAGCAGGTCGAGATCGTGCAGCAGTTTTTGCAGCGTTTCATTGCTGATTTCACGCGTGGCGCGCAAGTGATACAGCTCCGCCCGCTCTGAACGCAGCGCCGCGAGACGGAAGCGGCGTTCCAGATTCTCTTCCTGGAGCGAACTCTCAACATCGTTACGCCCGTCGGCACGACGCCGCAGGTTACCGATGACGCGGGAACTCACCTCGGTCAGCAGCTGATTATCAATGTTCTCTTCGGTATCCGCCGCCAGACGCTCTTCCATCTTCTGAATGGCGACAATCGCCACCTCCGCCGTCGCCGCGCGGGCAATCCGCTCCTCTTTCAGTTGCTGAGAATGATCGGCCACTTCCAGATGTTGCAGCAGAATCGGCAGCATAATCACGCCGACAAACAGCGAGAACAGAATCACGCCAGCGGCCAGGAAGACCAGTTCGTAGCGCGCCGGGAAGACGTTGCCATCTGGCAGCAGCAGCGGGATAGACAGGACACCCGCGAGGGTGATAGCCCCGCGAACGCCCGCAAAGGAGGCGATCAAAATTTCCCGTATCGTCCAGGAGCCAAACTCCATCGGTTTCTTTTTCAGGAAACGCATGCTGAAGTTTTTCATCGTCCACAGCCAGCCGAAACGCACCAGCATCAGCGCCACATAAATCAGAATGATATCGGTAAATAGCATCCAGATTTCCACGTTCGGATCGGCCTCCGCTGCCACCAGCGACGACTCGAGAATGCCCGGCAGTTGCAGGCCCAACAGCAAAAAGACCATGCCGTTAAACACAAACTCAAGCATCGCCCAGGTGCTGTTGGCGCGCAGACGCATCGCCAGCGGCGCACGGCGCATCACCCCGGAGCGGGTGATGGTCATCCCGGCGGCGACCGCCGCGAGGATCCCGGAGACGCCGATATGTTCTGCGATCAGGTACGATGCGAACGGCAGCAGGAACAGCAGGACGATTTGCGTCGCTGGCTCATCGCCGCCCCAGCGGCTGAGAAAGCGCAGCGAGCGACCGTACAGCCAACTGACCACAAAGCCCGCGAGGATACCGCCGATCGCCACCTTAAAGAACTCCACCGTCGCGCCGCCGACGGTAAACACCATCGTGCCCATCGCCACCGCAACGGCAAATTTCAAAGATACCAGACCGGAGGCGTCATTCATCAGCGCCTCACCTTGCAGGATACCCATGATTTTCTTCGGGATCCGCCCTTCACCGACAATACCGGAAAGCGCAACCGCATCGGTTGGCGACAGCACGGCAGCCAGCGCAAAGGCCGGAATCAACGGAATGCCCGGCACCAGCCAGTAAATCAGAAAACCAATCCCGACCACGGTGACCAGCACCAGCGCCAGCGCCAGACCGAAAATCTCTCGCCCATGTTCAAGAAATTCTCGCGTTGGCGTCTTCCAGCCATCCGCAAACAGCAGCGGCGGGATAAACAGGACCAGAAACAGTTCGGGGTCAAATTCTACGTGCAGACCAAACGTGGGCCACGCCAACAGCGCGCCGATAGCAATCTGCATGAGGGGTAAGGGGAGCTGGAAGGGCAATACGCGCGTAAATACCCCGGACAGCGAGACCACAAGGGTCATGATGAGTATTGTGAAGAAGATTTCCATGCGTTCCCTGTTTGCGATGTTTCTTATGTGTTTGAGAGGCGTCGTGCCTCAATTTTACCTTTCTCAGAGTATCGCAAAAGACAACGAGTGTGTGCTGAAAATAAAAACGGGCGGCAAACGCCACCCGTTTTTCGGAATCACTTTCGGAATCAAATGGCCCAGCCACCGGCATAGAACGCCACCAGCGCCACGGCGATCACTACGGTGCCGATGTTCAGCTTGCGCCATTCACCCGACACCACACGGCCAATCACCAGCGTGGCAAAACCAATCATGATGCCGGTCACGATGTTACAAGTCAGTACAATGAATACCGCCGTCACCAGACCCGCCATCGCATCGACAAAGTCAGCGAAATCGATTTTCGCCACGTTGCTCAGCATCAGCAGACCGACGTACATCAGCGCAGGCGCCGTGGCATACACCGGAACGAGGTAAGAGAGCGGGGAAAGGAACAGGATCAGCAGGAACAGCACGCCAACGGTAATGGCGGTCAGGCCAGTTTTACCCCCCGCCGCCGTACCGGCTGCCGACTCAATGTAGACTGCTGCCGGCGCCGCACCCACCAGACCGGAGAACACGCTGCTCAGGGAGTCTGTGGTCAGTGCTTTACCGCCGTCAATAATCTGCCCGTCTTTATCCAGCAGATTCGCCTGACCCGCCACGGCACGGATGGTGCCGGTGGCATCAAACACAGCGGTCATTACCAGCGCCAGAACGCTTGGCAGAACAACCGGGTTCAGCGCGCCCATGATATCCAGGCTGCCAATCAGTGATTTACCGGTTTCATCGCTCAGCGACGGCATGGCAAAAATGCCGGAGAATTTCACCGCCGGATCGAAAATCAGACCAACGACAGAAATGCCGATAATAGTCAGCAGAATACCGCCCGGCACTTTCAGTTTCTCCAGACCGATAATTACCGCCAGACCCACCAGCGACATAATCACCGGGAAGGTAGCGAAGTGACCAAGCGCTACGGGCAGACCATCCAGCGGGTTCTTGATAACCAGACCCACGCCGTTCGCCGCAATCAGCAGTAAAAACAGACCGATACCGATGCCGGTACCGTGCGCGATGCCCTGCGGCAAATTACGCAGGATCCAGCTACGGATCCCGGTGGCGGAGATAATGGTAAACAGTACACCCATCAGGAATACCGCACCCAGTGCGACCGGAACGCTAATCTGCTGGCCCAGAACCAGACTGAACGCGGTGAAGGCGGTCAGCGAGATGGCGCAACCAATCGCCAGCGGCAGGTTGGCCCACAACCCCATGACGATAGAGCCCAGACCGGCCACCAGACAGGTCGCGACGAACACCGCCGCGGGCGGGAATCCGGCTTTACCCAGCATGCCAGGCACGACGATAACGGAGTACACCATCGCCAGAAACGTTGTTAAACCTGCCACCACTTCCTGACGGACAGTGCTTCCACGTTGTGAAATTTTAAACCAGGCGTCGAGCGAACCGCCGGTACGCGCTGAAGGCGTAGACATAGAAAACATCCCCTGAGAGTTTATTATTCGTTCTTATGCGTGGTGGACAATCCACTGCCAGCGCAACGTCAACTCCCTGTGCTCTGATCGCGACAAAGAGGGGTGTCGCAAAAAGCAAACGTTTAGCTCCGCGCATAAAAAAACGGGTTGTAAAAAAAGCAAACGATTATCCAGCGATCATACGAGGATTTTCAACTGAACTTTGCCGCTTTTTACTCATTTCTTGCACTAACGCTGAAGAAATCACCAACTGATGCGCAAACGTTATCGTCAATGCGCAATCCGGCAACATAGTTAGCCGGATCGCGTCGCAAATGCAGGAGGCAAGACGGTTAAAAAACCGCCATCAACCACCGGGAATGGCAAAAGGTCCTCCCTGCTGAATGGCACGTTGCCAGGCAGGACGCATTTCCACGCGTTTTTTCCACGCGCTGATATGGGTAAGATCGGCAATACCACCGCGCGCCAGTAGCGCAAAAAGAGGAAAACTCATCTGGATATCCGCCATGCTGAGATGGTCTCCGGCAAACCACGGACGCTCAGCGAGGTGCGCGTCAATAAAGCGCGCGTGGGTTTCCAGTTGCGGATTGAGATACGCTTTTTGTACGCCCTGCCCCAGCGCGCCGCCCAGCGTGCGCAAACCAAAAGGCATCGGCGGTTTCCCCAGACTGGTGAAGACCAGCTTCATTAACAGCAACGGCATCAGCGAACCCTCGGCGTAATGCAACCAGAAGCGATACTGGAGAACGGATTGTGCATCAGCCGGTTTAAACTTCCCTTCGCTGTCATAGGTGTCCTGCAAATAGTCGAGAATCGCCCCTGACTCCGCGAGGATCGCGCCGTTATCTTCCACTACGGGGGATTTCCCCAGCGGATGAATTTTCTTCAGTGCCGGCGAAGCGAGCATGTTCTTTTCACGCTGGTAACGCACAATCTGGTAAGGCAGCGATAGCTCCTCCAGCGCCCAGAGAATGCGCTGTGAGCGGGACTGGTTTAAATGATGCACCGTCAGCATGATGTTCTCCCGTCATTTCCTCATACTCACTCTAGTAAATTATGGGAGATGGCGAAAAAAATTCGCCTAAAAAGTCGCCAGATACACTGGCAAACGGGATAACGCGGCTTACACTTACAGTATCAACACAAACCGGAACCTCCACCACGTGCTCGAATGAGGGGTGTTGACGTCGGGGGAAACCCTCCCGTGAACCAGCGGGATAGAGAGAAAGACAAAGACCGGAAAACAAACTAAAGCGCCCTTGCGGCGCTTTAGTTTTGTTCATCTTCCAGCAGACGCGCGCCCGTACCCTCTTCGCCCAGCCGATCTCCGGGGTTACGTAACGGACAGTCTTTGCGCGACAAGCAGCCACAGCCGATGCAACCATCCAGCTCATCACGCAGCGCCACCAGCGTATGAATGCGACGGTCCAGCTCTTCGCGCCATTGCGAGGAGAGTTGCTTCCACTCTTTAGCGCTGAGGGTATGACCTTCCGGCAGCACGCCCAGCGCTTCACTGATAGTCGCCAGTGGGATGCCGATCCGCTGAGCAATCTTGATAATCGCGACATAACGCAACACGTCACGCCGGTATCTGCGCTGATTGCCGCTGTTGCGGATACTGCTGATAAGCCCCTTGCTTTCATAGAAATGCAATGCGGACACCGCCACGCCGCTACGCTTTGCCACTTCGCCCGGCGTGAGCATCGCTTTTATACGCGGTAATTTCTTTTCCATAAATCGCTTTACCTCAAGTTAACTTGAGGAATTATACTCGCCCGCAGACAAATAGACGAATCGAACACTGAGAAGGAAGCAGCAATATGTCCCATCAGCAAATTATTCAGACCCTTATTGAATGGATTGATGAACATATCGACCAACCGCTGAACATTGATGTGGTCGCGAAAAAATCAGGTTATTCAAAGTGGTATTTACAGAGGATGTTCCGCACAGTAATGCGCCAGACGTTGGGTGACTATATCCGTCAGCGCCGACTGCTGTTGGCCGCCGTTGAGCTGCGCAACACCGAGCGACCGATATTCGATATTGCGATGGATTTAGGTTATGTGTCGCAACAGACATTTTCCCGCGTGTTTCGCCGGGAATTTGATCGCACCCCCAGCGACTACCGCCACCGCCTGTAGTATTACTGCCCGCGCTGCATCAGGAGTGCGGGCGGTTGTTGCAGCCAGTGAATGAAGTCCTGCGGCGGCAGCGCCTTCGCAAAGTGCCACCCCTGACAGTACTGCACCCCGCGTTTAAGCAGCCAGCTCACCTGATCCGCCGTCTCCACGCCTTCTGCGATGGTTTTCAGACGCAGGCTTTGCGCCATCTCAATGATATGTTCCGCAATCAGATGGCTGGTACTGTTGGTGGTCAGCGTATCGATAAAGGACTTGTCGATCTTAAGAATATCAACGTTAAGGGAATAGAGGTTGTGCAGGTTAGAGTAGCCGGTGCCGAAATCATCAATCGCCACTTCATAGCCTGCCTGACGAAATGCCTGGATCACCGGCGTGGTTTTCGGCACATCGATAAATCCTCGCTCGGTCACTTCGACTTTTATTTGTTGCGCAAGCACGCCATGTTCGCGCGCTTTATCCGCGATCATGGCAATCAATCGTGAAGAGTGGAAATCCGATGCGGAAAGGTTGATAGAGATATACAACTGTGGATTTGCAGCCAGAAACGTCCCCATATCACTGAACACTTCTTCCACCACGTAGTCGGTAATCTGCGCGATCATCCCCTCTTTTTCCGCCAGCGGGATAAACTCCGCCGGACTCATCACCTGATCTTTACAACCCGGCCAGCGCAGCAGCGCTTCCGCCCCCACGCATTTCTCGTTTTTGATATCAATGATCGGCTGATAGTGCAGGCAAAGCTGACGCTGTTTAAGCGCGCGCTGGAGCATGCGCCGCGGCGAGTAGTATTGCCGACGCGCCCGAGACCAGAACATTAATAGCAAAATACTGCTGATGACCGCCAACGGAAGCGCGATCAGCAATTGCTGATACAGATTCTGATAAAACCGCTGCATCGAGGTCGACACAATGACCGCTATGGGGCGTTTATCCGATTGGACGACGGTATAAAAACGGTCGTCCTGCCGGAAGACAGACTGATTACGCTGGACCAGTGGCAACAGTTGAGCCGCCCAGGCCTGTTCGCTAAGGGAGAAAAAGGTGTTGGTTACCGTGTCATAGACCCCCCAGGCCAGCTCGGGGTCTTCGGACATCACTTCGCTATATGACAATGGATTGATCACGGCAACATAGTTTCCGCGTTGCATATACGTCATTTTATAACCGGTGAAAAAAGGCGTATCGCGAAAGTAATAAATAGCGATATTGGGTTTTCGTTTATAGTTTGCCGTTGGCATAATATAGGGCGCTGACGGTGCCATTACCGTTGAGCATAAAAAACGATCGCCTTGCGCATAAATTAACTCGTTGATATACAGGCGCCCTCGGATAATATTCAACATTCGTTGTTGATGCGCCGGCGTACACGCTTGTCCCTGATACTGTTCAGCGGCATCGCGGGCTAAGTCTGCCTGTAAAACGACCAGTTCTGTTTTATCTAAAGCCAGATGAGCAAAAATGCTCAGTTGCTTACTGGTTTGAGACATTGCTTGCAGGTGGGCAAACCATAGCGCCAGCATCACGGGGAGCAAAACCACCATGATTATCCCGAGGAACCTCAGCACCTTGCGTCGCACCCGATGATTCATTTCAGCCCTATATCCCTGCATTTCATATGCCTGTTATCATCAAGACAGGATGCTAAATTACACAGGTGGTTACGTTGCATGAATCTATCAATATTAGCAACAGACTTTTATTAGCAAAAGTCTGATATTGCAGGATGGTGATAATATTCGACCATAAAGCAAACCCGCAGTGACGATTAATTTTATTAAGGGTAATCCATTCAGCGAAAGGAGTCGTGTTTTATGAAAGTTTTGTTGGCTCATTCGCAAAATGAAATTAAGTTAAATTTCTTCGTCTGCTTATTTTTTGACAATACAAACAAGGTAAAGCCATTGCCTCTTTATTACGTCGCGCTTTTCGGTTGCACCACGGTGAAAGTGTGTCGATCATTGAATCAATAACCATGTTTTTATTAAGGTTATAAAGCAGGCAAAAAAGAAGTCGACAGGCTGGCGAACGGTCGCCTAACCGTGATATAGTTCACAAATATTATGAAACAAAAACAATGTTTCATTCGGTGTTGATGTGAATGCCCATCGATAGCCAGAGTGCGCCACGCCTCCCGTGAAAACGCCGCGCTGTCCAGGGCACCTGCTATTCTCAGAGGAAATCTTTCATGGCTACCCTAACCACTGGCGTGGTTCTTCTACGCTGGCAGCTGCTGAGCGCTGTGCTCATGTTTCTCGCCAGCACATTGAATATTCGCTTTCGTCGCTCAGATTACATTGGTCTGGCAGTGATCAGCAGTGGGCTCGGGGTTGTCGCCGCCTGTTGGTTTGCGACGGGATTACTCGGCATCACCCTGATGGATCTCTCCGCCATCTGGAACAACATTGAATCCGTGATGGTTGAAGTAATGAGCCAGACGCCGCCGGAATGGCCGATGGTATTGACCTGATTTCACCTAAGCCTCCCTGACGGAGGCTTTTTTATTGTTTCCAGATAATCCCGTCGGTGTTTGTTGTGGACACACTCGATTCCCCTTCGATTTCAGCAAGCCCGCCTCGATTATTCGCTTATATGGCGCGGCCCATTTATTCGGCAGGCTGCGTTTCATAATATATTTCCCGTTGTCTCTGATTTCCCTAATGTCATTATTTTTCAGGATTTAAAAGTTATGTAAGGAAGACTGTTTTTATTATTCTCACCCCAGATATTTTACAAAGAAATAGGTTGAAATACCACTAATCGCCGCCACAGCGATTGCAAACATAATCAATAAAATCAATCTCTTGGCATTGTATATTCCAAACATAAACACCTCCTTTCCTAAATTTACACTTCCATTTACCCTCATAAAAAACAAGGGAAAATATCATCTTCACTCAAAGATAAAATAATATTTACCGAAATACCATTGATTAATATCAAACATCTTAAGGCATTATTCAAATAGTATGCGCGTGTTTCAAAATATTAAAATTTTATTCTTTGAGGAAATTTACTTTGACCAGAATGCCGAACAGCAATCGTCTCCATTCTGCGCCATGCGCTGGAAAAAAGCCGTACCAGCTAACCGTTGAGGAGGTTCTGAAAAATCAGCAGAGCCAACCTTCCGGGCTGACTCACAATGAGGCCAGCGCACGTCTTGCCAGAGATGGCCTTAACGCACTACCGGAAAAAGCGGGTAAACCCGCCTGGCTACGCTTTCTGGCCCATTTTCACGATGTTCTGATCTACGTCCTGATCGCCGCAGCGGCCCTCACCGCCGTAATGGGGCACTGGGTGGATACAGCCGTCATCCTCGGCGTCGCGGTGATCAACGCCCTGATTGGCCATATTCAGGAAAACAACGCGGAAAAATCGCTGAAAAGCATCCGCAATATGCTCTCCGCATCCGCTGTCGTGGTCCGTAACGGACAACATGAGACGGTCGCGACGACCGATCTGGTTGTCGGCGATATCGTGGTACTGCGTGCGGGTGACCGTATTCCCGCCGATCTTCGTGTCATGGAAGCCCATAACCTGCGGGTTGAAGAGGCTATCCTGACCGGTGAATCCACCGTTGTGGACAAAACGGCAGAGGCGCTGAGTGGCGAACTGCCGCTGGGCGATCGCAAAAACCTGCTGTTCTCTGGCACCACCATCAGCGCCGGGGCGGGGCTTGGCGTGGTAATCGCCACCGGCGAGGCGACGGAACTGGGCCATATCAACCAGATGATGACGGAGATCGAAAAGCACCGTACGCCACTACTGGTGCAGATGGATAAACTCGGTAAAGCGATTTTCGCCCTTATTCTCGCCATGATGCTCGGGCTGTTTATCTTCAGTCTGCTGCTGCGCGATATGCCGATGGGTGAACTGCTGCTTTCGTTAATTAGCCTGGCTGTCGCGGCCGTTCCGGAAGGTTTACCGGCGATTATCTCGATCATCCTGTCGCTGGGCGTACAGACCATGGCCCGCAAACGCGCCATCATCCGCAAACTGCCTACCGTTGAAACGTTGGGTGCCATGTCGGTGATTTGTTCCGACAAAACCGGCACGCTGACCATGAACGAGATGACGGTTAAAGCCATCATCACGGCGGATAAAAATTATCGCGTGCAGGGCAACAGCTACGAACCAACGGGCGAGATCCACGTCGAGGAAAACGACGCGCAGGCAGAGATTGCGCCTGGCAGCCTGCTTGAAAGCTATCTGCGTACTATTGATCTGTGCAACGACAGCCAGTTGATTCGCGATGAACAGGGGCACTGGGGAATTACCGGCGGACCAACGGAAGGGGCGCTGAAAGTGCTGGCCGCCAAGGCCATGCTGCCTGCCGTCGAGAGCGAACTGCGCAGTAAAATCCCGTTCGATTCCCAGTACAAATATATGGCGACGCACTATCGCATCGGCAACGACGAGCGCGTACTGGTGACCGGGGCACCGGATGTGCTGTTTAAACTCTGCCGGTTGCAACAAACCGCGAACGGCACGGAAGCCTTTACCCAGCCGCACTGGGAGGCCGAAATCGCCCGCTATGCCAAAGAAGGTTTGCGGATGGTGGCTGCCGCCTGGAAGCCTGCGCATGCTGATGCCGATGCGCTGACCCATGACTGTCTGAGTGAGGGGCTCATTTTCCTCGGCATCGCCGGGATGATGGATCCGCCGCGCCCGGAAGCCATTGCGGCGATCGGTGCCTGCCAGCAAGCCGGGATCCGCGTCAAAATGATCACCGGCGATCACCCGCAAACCGCCATGAGCATTGGCGGCATGTTGGGTATCCATAACAGCACACATGCGGTGACGGGCTATGAACTCGAGCAGATGGATGAGGCTGAACTTGCCGAAGCGGCCGTCACCTACGATATCTTTGCCCGTACCAGCCCGGAGCATAAGCTGCGTCTGGTAAAAGCCCTGCAAGAAAAAGGCGAGATCGTCGGTATGACCGGGGATGGTGTCAACGACGCGCCGGCGCTGAAGCAGGCCGATGTAGGCATCGCGATGGGTATTAAAGGTACCGAAGTGACGAAAGAGGCCGCCGACATGGTGCTGACGGATGATAACTTCGCGACCATTGCCAGCGCGGTACAGGAAGGGCGCCGCGTCTACGACAACCTGAAGAAAACCATCCTGTTTATCATGCCCACTAACCTGGCGCAGGGTCTGCTGATCATCGTCGCGCTGCTGGCGGGTAATCTGATCCCGCTGACGCCAGTGCTGATCCTGTGGATGAACATGGCAACCTCCGCCACGCTGTCATTCGGTCTGGCGTTTGAAGCCGGTGAGCGCAACATCATGCGCCGCCCACCGCGCCAGAGTAATGAGAACGTGATGGATGGCTTTGCTATCTGGCGCGTAGGATTTGTCGGTACGCTAATTGCCGCCTGTGCCTTTATGCTGGAAGCCTGGCTGCAGCCGCGCGGTCACAGCCCGGAATTCATCCGCACCGTCCTGTTGCAAACGCTGGTGACAGCGCAGTGGGTGTACATGCTCAACTGCCGCGTTTCCGATGGCTTCTCGCTGGGTCGCGGTCTGCTGATGAATAAAGGCATCTGGCTGGTCAGCGGTATTCTGTTACTGCTGCAGTTGGCGATTATCTACGTGCCGTTCCTGCAGATGTTGTTTGGTACTGAAGCTCTGCCGCTGCGCTACTGGGGAATTACCTTTGCCATCGGCATCGCGCTGTTCTTCATTGTTGAGATTGAGAAACCCCTCACCCGCAAATACCGCCGGAACTAACCGGCGGTATCCGGCAATAAAAAGGCCTCCCAAAACCGGAGGCCTTTTTCGTCTACGATGACGGATTAACGAACAACCATTACCGGCACCTTTGCGTAACGCAAAATATTAGCGGCTGCCGAGCCCAGCAGATGGGTGGCAATCCCCGGTTTGCGTGAGCCGATAATAATCATTTCGGCATTATGCGCCGCTGCCGCGTCATTCACCTCATCGCGAATATTGCCGTGTCGGACTTCAAAGCGAATCCTCTCCAGCGGCGTTTTGAATTTTCTCGCCAGCGCGAGCATTTTCTCCTGCGCATCGTTGGTCATGTACTCTTCGTATTTTTTGATATCCGAAGCAAAGCCGCGCATTGGCGACGCCTGCAGCTTAGGGAAAACGTGCAGCAGATGTAGCACGCCCTCTTCTTTATTGAGCATGTGATCGGCCCAGGCAATCGCTTTGTCAGAAAGGTCCATCGCCAGAATATCAACCGGCATTAAAATGGATTTGTTCATTCTAATTTCCTTATGTTCGCTGACAGGCTGATCGTGTTTCCCTGAAAAGCCCGGCAAGGTTCAGTCTTAATGGGTGAAAGTTGCGAACGCAGGATAATCGATAATCGTCGTCACGATTTGATCTCAGGCAGTTTATTTATCTTCCTGATAACTCTGCAGATTTATTTACGTAGCGTGAGAAAAACTGACAAAAAAATATCCTCCGGCATAGCCGGAGGTTTTTCTGATGCGCCGATAAGGCTCTGTTACTAGCCGCGCCCTAACAGGCGCATACGATCTGACATTTGCATCAGACTACTTTTCCCTTTCAGATACGCCATAAAGCCGTATACGCTCATTTTGGGTGGGATCTCCACAAGCATATGGATATGATCTGCACAGCATTCCGCTTCCAGGATTCGTACGTTTTTCCACTCACACAGCTTTCTTAAGATGCTGCCTACCGCCCTGCGTTTCTCTCCGTAGAACGCTTGTCTTCGGTATTTTGGCGCAAAAACTATATGATATTTACAGTTCCATCGGGTGTGCGCTAAGCTCTTTTCGTCCCTCATTGGGATCCCCTTTTGATTTCTTGTTTAACTTTTGCAGTTGCCAGACCGCAAGGGGTTTTAACAAATCAAAAGGGGTTTTAATAACTGTCTCAAAATTGAAAGCTTTCCGGAACCTCCAGCCTGGCTGGGGTTTTATGCGTACAAAAAAGCCCCGTCAGAAACGGGGCTTTTCTATTTTTATTTAGCACAGCGCTAAACTGGCTTGATCAGAACGGGATATCGTCGTCGAAATCCATTGGTGGTTCATTAGACGGTGCTGCCGGGGCAGACTGCTGCTGCGGGCGAGACTGCGCGCCGCCGCTGAACTGGTTGCCACCCTGTGGCTGCTGAGGTTGACCCCAACCACCCTGTTGCTGCTGACCGCCTGCCGGTGCGCCACCACCCTGACGACCACCCAGCATCTGCATGGTACCGCCAACGTTCACCACCACTTCCGTGGTGTATTTCTCTACGCCGGACTGATCGGTCCATTTACGGGTACGCAACTGACCTTCAATGTAGACCTGAGAACCTTTACGCAGATATTCGCTGGCTACTTCCGCCAGTTTGCCGAACAGCACAACACGGTGCCATTCTGTCTGCTCTTTCATTTCACCGGTCTGCTTGTCACGCCAGGATTCGGAAGTAGCCAGCGTGATGTTGGCAACTGCGCCACCATTCGGCATGTAGCGTACTTCCGGGTCCTGGCCCAGATTACCCACGAGAATAACCTTATTTACGCCTCTGCTGGCCATGATCGAGTCTCCTGAAAACGTTTCTTAATAAGTGTAAACGCGCGATTGTAGCATTACCAATAGCGAATTTACTATGTTGCGACGCGGATTCCGCGAAACAACCTCAGCCGGACATTGTTACATAAGACTCTGCGTTTTGCATTCCAATACTGTATATCCATTCAGGTTTTATTGTGTCATAATTAACCGTTTGTGATCGCCGGTAGCACCCTGCTGCGCCGGGCAAAAAAGCGTTTAATCCGGGAAAGGTGAATGGATAAGATCGAAGTTCGGGGCGCCCGCACCCATAATCTCAAAAACATCAACCTCGTCATCCCCCGCGACAAACTGATTGTCGTGACCGGGCTTTCGGGGTCAGGCAAATCCTCGCTCGCTTTCGACACCTTGTATGCCGAAGGGCAGCGTCGTTACGTTGAATCCCTTTCTGCCTATGCGCGTCAGTTTCTGTCGTTAATGGAAAAGCCGGATGTCGATCATATTGAGGGGCTGTCTCCCGCCATCTCAATTGAACAGAAATCGACGTCCCATAACCCGCGCTCGACGGTCGGCACCATTACCGAAATCCACGACTACCTGCGTCTGCTGTTTGCCCGCGTTGGCGAACCGCGCTGCCCGGATCACGATGTTCCGCTGGCGGCGCAGACCGTAAGCCAGATGGTGGATAACGTTCTGTCGCAGCCGGAGGGCAAACGCCTGATGCTGCTGGCCCCGGTGATTAAAGAGCGTAAGGGCGAGCACACCAAAACGCTGGAAAACCTGGCAAGCCAGGGTTATATCCGCGCCCGTATCGATGGCGAAGTGTGTGACCTCTCCGATCCGCCAAAGCTGGAATTGCAGAAGAAACACACTATCGAGGTGGTGATCGATCGTTTCAAAGTGCGTGACGATCTCAGCACTCGTCTGGCGGAATCGTTTGAGACCGCGCTGGAGCTGTCCGGCGGGACGGCGGTGGTTGCCGATATGGACGACGAAAAAGCAGAAGAACTGCTCTTTTCCGCCAACTTCGCCTGCCCAATCTGCGGTTACAGCATGCGCGAACTGGAACCGCGCCTGTTCTCCTTTAACAACCCGGCGGGCGCCTGCCCGACCTGCGATGGGCTCGGCGTACAGCAATATTTCGACCCCGATCGCGTGATCCAGAACCCTGAGCTGTCGCTAGCGGGCGGGGCCATTCGCGGTTGGGATCGCCGGAACTTCTATTACTTCCAGATGCTGAAATCGCTGGCAGAACACTACAAGTTTGATGTTGAAGCCCCGTGGGCCAGCCTGAGCGCAAACGTACACAAAGTGGTGCTGTACGGTTCTGGTAAAGAGAGTATTGAATTCAAATACATGAACGATCGTGGCGATACCTCCGTGCGTCGCCATCCGTTTGAAGGCGTACTGCACAACATGGAACGCCGCTATAAAGAGACGGAATCCAGCGCCGTTCGTGAAGAGTTAGCCAAGTTCATCAGCAACCGCCCGTGCGCCAGTTGTGAAGGAACCCGTCTTAAGCGCGAAGCGCGCCACGTCTTCGTTGAAAATACACCGCTGCCGACCATTTCCGACATGAGCATCGGCCATGCGATGGACTTCTTCAACAATCTCAAACTCGCCGGTCAGCGGGCGAAGATTGCAGAGAAAATCCTCAAAGAGATTGGCGACCGCCTCAAGTTCCTGGTCAACGTTGGCCTCAACTATCTGACGCTGTCCCGTTCTGCGGAAACGCTCTCCGGCGGCGAAGCCCAGCGTATTCGACTGGCAAGTCAGATTGGCGCCGGTCTGGTCGGCGTGATGTACGTGCTGGATGAGCCGTCCATAGGCCTTCACCAGCGCGATAACGAACGTCTGCTGGGGACGCTGATCCACCTGCGCAATCTCGGCAATACCGTAATTGTGGTGGAGCACGATGAAGATGCGATTCGCGCCGCCGACCACGTGATTGATATCGGTCCGGGTGCCGGCGTCCACGGCGGCGAAGTGGTTGCCGAAGGTCCGCTGGAAGCGATTATGGCGGTGCCGGAGTCCCTGACCGGCCAGTACATGAGCGGCAAACGCAAGATTGAAGTGCCGAAACAGCGCGTTCCCGCAAACCCGGAGAAAGTGCTGAAACTGACCGGCGCGCGCGGCAACAACCTGAAAGACGTGACGTTAACGCTGCCGGTCGGCCTGTTCACCTGCATCACCGGCGTGTCCGGTTCCGGTAAGTCGACCCTGATTAACGATACGCTGTTCCCGATTGCACAGCGCCAGTTGAACGGTGCGACGATCGCCGAACCGGCGCCGTACCGCGATGTGCAGGGGCTGGAACATTTCGATAAGGTCATCGACATCGATCAGAGCCCGATTGGACGCACACCGCGTTCCAACCCGGCAACGTACACGGGCGTGTTTACGCCAGTACGTGAGCTGTTTGCTGGCGTACCGGAATCACGTTCACGCGGCTATACGCCGGGGCGTTTCAGTTTTAACGTTCGCGGCGGGCGTTGCGAAGCCTGTCAGGGCGATGGCGTAATTAAAGTCGAAATGCACTTCCTGCCAGATATTTACGTGCCGTGCGACCAGTGCAAAGGCAAGCGCTATAACCGCGAAACGCTGGAGATTAAGTACAAGGGCAAAACCATCCACGAAGTGCTGGATATGACTATCGAAGAAGCACGTGAATTCTTTGATGCCGTCCCGGCGCTGGCACGTAAGCTGCAAACCCTGATGGATGTCGGTTTGACCTACATTCGTCTCGGCCAGTCGGCGACAACGCTCTCCGGCGGTGAAGCCCAGCGTGTGAAGCTGGCGCGCGAACTGTCGAAACGCGGCACCGGCCAGACGCTCTATATTCTGGATGAACCGACTACGGGTCTGCATTTTGCCGATATCCAGCAATTGCTGGACGTGCTCCATCAGTTACGCGATCAGGGCAATACCATCGTAGTGATTGAGCACAACCTGGACGTCATCAAAACGGCGGACTGGATCGTGGATCTCGGTCCAGAAGGCGGTAGCGGCGGTGGGGAAATCCTCGTCTCCGGTACGCCGGAAACCGTGGCGGAATGTGAAGCCTCACACACGGCCCGCTTCCTGAAACCGATGCTGTAAAAGACAAAACGCCGTTCATCTTCCACACTGAACGGCGTTTTTTACGGCTGTACCAGCAGCTTGCGTTTCTCTTCCGGCAGCGTATTCACCGCCTGTTGGTACGAAGCATCCACCAGATAATAAATTTGTGAATCCGGCAGCGAGCCGTCGAGGTAGACGGTGCTCCAGTGTGCCTTATTGAGATGTCGGCTCGGACGCACATCACTGTGCTGCTGGCGTAACAATTCCGCCAGTTCGGGGCTGGTTTTCAGAGATACCGCCGGGCGACCTTCCACCTCTTTCACCATGGCAAAGAGCACATCTTCAACTTTGATTTGTGTGGCTTTCCAGTCACTGTGCACACTCTGCTCCGCGCCGATTTTCGCCATGCAGTATTGCAGTAACTCCGAATTGGTCATCGTTAATCCCCTCGCAAGCGTAATACTCCACTGAAATGTCATCTATTCAGTGTGCAGCAAGACAGCAAAAGGTAAAAGCTGGCAGATCAATTTTGTTTAAAAAAACAGCAGACGCTCAGCCGCCGGTTAATACTCCGAATTTACGATCACCTCTTCACCATACGCACCAGCCTGCGGCAACGGTCTGTAGGTCGAGTTTGAGGCGCGCAGAATACGGATCCCACGGATGCCCGCATCACGCGCGGCGGTAATGTCGTTATCCGAGTCGCCATAGAACATGCGGATATTTTTATCCTGCAGCCACTGCGTTTTGGTGTTCTGACCCGGCTTGTCTCCGGCAAAAATCACCGGATTCATATTTGCCGCCGGAATGTGGAAGTTATCTGCCAGCGTTTTCGATACGGTCTCGGTTTTGGTCGGCGAACGACCGGTGATAAAAAAGATGCTGTCGCCACGACGGACGTGCATGTCGATCAACTGACGCGCGACCTCTTTTGGAATACTGAACTCATCCCAGCCGTTGTTCATTTTCTCCCAGAATGCCGGGTTCTTC
This sequence comes from Citrobacter sp. RHB20-C16, assembly GCF_013890155.1. Classification (NCBI taxonomy): domain Bacteria; kingdom Pseudomonadati; phylum Pseudomonadota; class Gammaproteobacteria; order Enterobacterales; family Enterobacteriaceae; genus Citrobacter; species Citrobacter sp. RHB20-C16. The sequence goes on from NZ_CP057630.1 coordinate 4,421,875, forward strand.
AGATACGCCTCGCTGTCCGGGGACCAGGTTTTCTTTCCACGCCAGAAACCAGGACTGGAAAACAGCACAGTATCATCAATATCAAAACCGACGGCCATTGGCGGACGACCGGTCAGCGTGTTTTCGATCTGCGCCACGGAAACCCAGTGAACAGGAGCTTGTTCCGCGAGTTTCGCAACGTTAGTACCGGGATTTAATGGGGAAGGTGAAGAAGCCAGCGCGCTGGCAGGATGGTTCAACGTGAAAAGTAAGCAGATGGCGCTCAACGCCAGTGTGATCTTTCGCATATTTTTCCCTTTTAAGTCATTTAGTTATGATTTTATTAGTACGACTATTCGACAAACTCTCTGACCATAACCCCAGCGGCAGATGAAAGGAAGGATTTTCTGCGGTTTAACCCTGGAAAAAGAGGAGGATCACATATAGAAGGAAAAAGGCCGGTTCAACCGGCCTGAGAGGAATTACATGACCGCAGCAAAGGCCTTCGCTACACGCTGCACATTCGCCACGTTCAGACCGGCCACGCACATACGCCCGCTGGCGATCAGATAGACGCCAAACTCGTCGCGCAGGCGATCGACCTGAGCCGCGCTTAGCCCGGTGTAGCTGAACATGCCGCGCTGTTGCAGCAGATAGTCGAAATTACGGCCCGGAATGGTGGCGGTTAGCACGTTCACCAGCTCCTGACGCATGGCCAGAATACGGGTTCGCATTGCCTCCACTTCCGCCAGCCAACTGGCTTTCAGCGCGTCATCGCCGAGCACCGTCGCGACCACCTGCGCCCCAAAGTTCGGCGGGCTGGAGTAATTACGACGTACGGTCGCCTTCAGTTGCCCCAGTACGCGGCCTGCGGTGGAGGCATCTTCACAGACGACAGAAAGCCCACCGACACGCTCGCCGTACAGAGAGAAGATTTTCGAGAATGAGTTGCTGACCAGGGCAGGCAGTCCGGCGCTGGCAATCGCACGGATAGCATAAGCATCATCATCCATACCAGCGCCAAAGCCCTGATAAGCAATGTCGAGGAACGGGATCAGATCATTCGCTTTCAGGATCTCAATCACCGCATCCCATTGCGCGTGCGTTAAATCCGCACCCGTCGGGTTATGGCAGCAAGGATGCAACAGGACGATACTGCGCGCAGGCAGCGTTTTCAGGGTCGCCAGCAGATCGTTGAAACGCACGCCGTTGGTGGCATTGTCGTACCAGGGATAGGTGCTGACGGTAAATCCAGCACCTTCAAAAATCGCGATATGGTTTTCCCACGTCGGATCGCTGACCCACACGCCGGAATCCGGGAAATAGCGCTTGAGGAAATCGGCCCCCACTTTCAGCGCGCCAGAACCGCCCAATGTCTGGATCGTCGCCACACGCTGCTGCTGGAGAACCGGATGATCAGCCCCAAACAGCAATGGCGCGATAGTATGACGATAGGTATTCAACCCTTCCATCGGCAGATACAGCGAAGCGCCGTGCGGCTGCGCGTTAAGACGCGCTTCGGCTTCCGCCACCGCTTTCAACTGCGGGATAATCCCGTCTTCGTTGTAATACAGACCGATACTCAGATTCACTTTGTCACTACGCGGATCTTCTTTGAACCGCTCCATGAGCGACAGAATCGGGTCGCCGGCGTAGGCGTCAACTTTTTGAAACACGCGATGGTTCTCCAGGTTTACAGGCAGAGGTTAAGACACAATAAACCGGATGGAGAGGAAGATCGAGCGCCTGGTGGGAATATTGCCGGATAAGGCGTTTACATCGCCATCCGGCACTCCACACGCCCGCTTAATCGATATACTTCATTGCCACCCGTGAAGTCAGGCGGGTAATCAGCTCGTAAGCACTGACTTTAGTCATCGCCGCAATGCGTTCCACCGGGAGTCCCTCTCCCCATAAAATCACCGGGTCACCGGCCAGGTCTGTCGCCTGCGGCCCGAGATCAACGCAAATCATGTCCATCGCTACGCGACCCACAATCGGTACTTCGCGACCGTTCACCAACACCGGCGTACCGGATGGCGCAGCGCGCGGATAACCATCGCCATAGCCCATCGCCACGACGCCAAGACGTGTATCACGTTCGCTGATCCATGTTCCGCCATAGCCTACCGGCTCGCCCGCTTTATGCTCGCGCACGGCAATCAGGCTGGAAGTCAGCGACATGACCGGCTGGCAGCCAAAATCGGCCCCTGTGGACTGGTTTTCCAGCGGCGACACGCCGTAGAGAATAATGCCAGGACGAACCCAGTCAAAATGCGACTGCGGCCAGAGTAAAATCCCGCCGGAGGCGGCAATCGAGCGTTGACCCGCTTTGCCTTCACAAAAAGTATTGAACACATCAAGCTGCCGTTCGGTCGCTCCACATTCCGGCTCGTCCGCACGGGCAAAATGGCTGACGATATTAACTGGTTGGCGCACGTTTTTACATTGCGTCAGGCGCTGCCAGAAGGCGTCCGCTTCTTCAGGAAGCACGCCCAGACGATGCATGCCGGTGTCGAGTTTCATCCACACGGTCACCGGTTCATCCAGTTCGGCGGCTTCCAGCGCGGCCAGTTGTTCCCGGTTATGGACCGCCGTATGCAGGTGTTGTGCGGAAATGGTGGGCAGATCGGATGCCTCAAAAAAGCCTTCCAGCAGCAGGATGGGTTGCGTGATCCCCCCTGCTCGCAGACGTAAAGCTTCTTCGAGACGCGCCACACCAAAAGCGTCAGCATCGGGGAGCGTTCGCGCGGTCTCTAACAGACCGTGTCCGTAAGCGTTCGCTTTCACGACCGCAACCAGCTTGCTGGCAGGCGCCAGTTCACGCAGACGTTGCAGGTTGTGTCGCAGAGCGCGGCGGTTAATAACTACAGTTGCCGCTTGCATTGTCATTCCTTGCCTTAATAAAGAAATAATCTTCTCAATCATTTGCGTCACAGCAAGACGGTCAACGCCGCTGCGGCACAAAGGATGACGAGGATTTACTCGTCGTCGTACTGCGGTCCCGCATAATTATCGAAGCGCGACCATTGTCCGTTAAAGGTCAGTCGCACCGTCCCGATGGGGCCGTTACGCTGCTTACCAATGATGATTTCCGCAATCCCTTTCAGGTCGCTGTTCTCGTGATAAACCTCGTCACGATAGATAAACATGATCAAGTCGGCATCCTGTTCAATGGAGCCGGATTCACGCAGGTCGGAGTTGACCGGGCGCTTATCAGCACGTTGTTCCAGCGAGCGGTTAAGCTGCGACAGCGCCACGACCGGCACATGCAGTTCTTTTGCCAGCGCTTTCAGCGAGCGGGAAATTTCAGCAATCTCCAGCGTACGGTTGTCGGACAGCGACGGCACGCGCATCAATTGCAGGTAGTCAATCATAATCAGCCCGATACCGCCATGTTCGCGAGCGATACGGCGCGCGCGGGAGCGCACTTCCGTTGGCGTCAGACCGGAGGAGTCATCAATATAGATGTTACGTTTTTCCAGCAGAATGCCCATCGTGCCGGAAATGCGCGCCCAGTCCTCATCGTCCAGTTGCCCGGTACGAATACGGGTCTGATCCACGCGGGACAGCGAGGCCAGAGAACGCATCATAATCTGTTCTGAGGGCATCTCAAGACTGAAGATAAGAACCGGTTTATCCTGCAACATCGCCGCATTTTCGACGAGGTTCATCGCAAATGTGGTTTTACCCATTGACGGACGCGCCGCGACGATTATCAGATCCGAAGGCTGCAGGCCTGCGGTCTTTTTGTTGAGATCGTCATAGCCGGTGTTAACCCCCGTCACCCCGTCGTGCGGTTGCTGGAACAGTTGTTCGATACGCGCAACGGTCGCGTCGAGCACATCGGCAATGTTTTTCGGGCCTTCGTCTTTATTGGCGCGGCTTTCCGCGATTTTAAAGACGCGGGACTCGGCGAGATCGAGCAGATCCTCACTGGTGCGCCCCTGCGGATCAAAACCCGCATCCGCAATTTCATGGGCGACGGCAATCATGTCGCGCACCACCGCACGTTCGCGAACAATATCCGCATAGGCGCTGATATTCGCGGCACTTGGCGTATTTTTGGAGAGTTCAGCCAGATACGCAAAACCGCCGACGCTGTCCAGTTGCCCTTGCCGCTCCAGCGATTCCGCGAGCGTAATCAGGTCTATCGGACTGCCGGTTTCCTGCAACCGCCCCATTTCTGTGAAGATGTGACGATGTGGGCGGGTATAAAAATCTTCCGCTACCACGCGCTCGGCGACATCGTCCCAGCGCTCGTTATCCAGCATTAAACCGCCCAACACCGACTGTTCCGCTTCAATCGAGTGCGGCGGTACTTTCAGTCCGGCAACCTGTGGGTCGCGATCACGGACATCAGTCTGTTGTTTGTTGAAGGGTTTATTTCCTGCCATAGTGAATGGAGTTACCGAGATAAAAGTGAGTTGACGCTAATCTTCCGATGATACTGGAGAAATCATGGCAACACGAATTGAATTTCACAAGCATGGTGGCCCTGAGGTGCTTCAGGCCGTGGACTTTACCCCTGCCGATCCCGCAGCAAACGAAATCCAGGTCGAAAACAAAGCGATCGGCATTAACTTTATTGATACCTATATTCGCAGTGGGCTCTATCCGCCCCCCGCGCTGCCCAGCGGTTTAGGGACCGAAGCTGCTGGCATCGTCAGCAAAGTCGGCAACGGCGTCCGTCATATTAAAGCAGGCGATCGCGTGGTGTATGCGCAGTCCGCACTCGGCGCCTACAGTTCGGTTCACAACGTACCGGCCGATAAAGCCGCTATCCTGCCTGACGCCATCTCTTACGAGCAGGCTGCCGCCTCTTTCCTGAAGGGACTAACCGTTTTTTATCTGCTGCGCAAAACTTACGAAATCAAGCCCGACGAACCGTTCCTGTTCCATGCGGCCGCTGGCGGCGTAGGGCTGATTGCCTGTCAGTGGGCGAAAGCGCTGGGCGCGAAACTGATTGGCACCGTTGGCAGCGCGCAAAAGGCACAGCGAGCGCTGGATGCCGGCGCATGGCAGGTGATTAACTATCGCGAAGAGAACATTGTCGAACGGGTTAAAGAGATAACCGGCGGCAAAAAAGTCCGCGTGGTGTATGACTCGGTCGGTAAGGATACCTGGGAAGCCTCACTGGACTGTCTGCAGCGTCGGGGGCTGATGGTCAGTTTTGGCAACGCGTCAGGCCCGGTGACCGGCGTGAACCTGGGGATTCTGAATCAGAAAGGTTCGCTATACGCCACGCGCCCTTCTCTTCAGGCCTACATCACCAACGCGGAAGAGTTGACCGAAGCCAGTAACGAACTGTTTTCGCTGATCGCCAGCGGCGTGATCAAAGTGGATGTGCCAGACCGTCAGAAATATCCGCTGAAAGAGGCACGGCGCGCGCATGAAGTGCTGGAGAGTCGGGCAACGCAGGGTTCGAGTTTGCTGATCCCTTGATTCCCTTGCTCCTGAAAGAAATTGGGCTTCCCATTGGGAAGCCCTTTCTTTTTTAGTTCGGCTGTATGTAGGGTACAGCTCGATGAATCTGTTAGTCGCGCAATACTGACAGATTTGGTAGTCAATTCCTATTTGGTTCTGACGCCAAAGTTACAGGTTGTGACGCATCCCTCACATCTTTAGTAACGCCAACGGTTATTGCGCTGATATTGTGGGATTTTTGGCGACTTAATCGCTTTAATCACCCACACCACCGCAACAGCCAACAGCAGCCACGGCAAGAGTTTGATCATCAGTGCAAACATGCCGCCAAGGAACATCACGAACGCGGCAACAACCAGCGCGGCCAGAATGCCCAATAGCGAGACGCCGGTGACCATCAGCATGATAAAGAAGCCAAGCACAAAAAGTAGTTCCAGCATGATGCTCTCCCATAATGAATTCCTGCCCAGACCATTACAAAAATCATGCCAAACTTAATTTCTTGATTTTTCAGCAAAATGCCCCGCAAAACTTTGCAGGGCGTGGTGAAATTGACTACTTTTTAGTGAAAATCTAACGCTTATCGGCCACCAGCTTCAGCGCATGCTCCAGCACATTAACATCGGCACCGGCTTTATGGGCGTTTTCGCTCAGGTAGCGACGCCACTGGCGCGCCCCCGGGATCCCCTGAAACAGCCCCAGCATGTGGCGCGTAATATGACCAAGATACGTGCCCTTGCTCAGTTCACGTTCGATATAAGGATACATGGCCCGCACCACCGTAACCGGATCGGCATCAGCAGTTGAGGAGCCAAATATTTCGCGATCGACAGCGGCCAGAATGCCAGGGTTCTGATAGGCTTCGCGCCCGACCATCACGCCGTCCATATGTTCAAGATGCGCCTTCGCCTGTTCCAGCGACGTAATGCCGCCATTAATGGACATCGTCAGCTGCGGGAAATCGCGTTTCAGTTGATATACACGCGGATAATCCAGCGGCGGGATTTCACGGTTTTCCTTCGGACTTAACCCGGAGAGCCAGGCCTTACGGGCGTGGATGATGAACATCTCGCACTCACCGCGGCCAGACACCGTATTGATAAAATCGCAAAGAAATTCATAGCTATCCTGGTCGTCAATACCAATGCGGGTTTTCACGGTCACCGGAATCGACACCACGTCACGCATCGCCTTCACGCAGTCTGCCACCAATTGTGCATTGCCCATCAGACAGGCGCCAAACATGCCATTTTGTACACGATCGGACGGACAGCCGACGTTGAGGTTGATCTCGTCGTAGCCGCGCGCTTCAGCCAGCTTCGCGCAGTGCGCCAACGCTGCCGGATCGCTGCCGCCTAGCTGCAGAGCGACCGGATGCTCTTCTTCGCTGTATGCCAGATAATCGCCTTTGCCATGAATAATCGCCCCCGTCGTCACCATCTCGGTATAGAGCAGCGTCTGGCGAGACAATAAGCGCAGGAAGTAGCGGCAGTGTCTGTCCGTCCAGTCGAGCATAGGCGCGATGGAAAAACGGTGAGCGGGAAAGGCAGATTGTGATTCTGGTGACATGGTGGTTTTTTGAGCATCCTGTAAATTGGGGGCGCTACTATAGCACAGGCAAAACCGGAGACGTAATGTCTCCGGTTATCCCCATCAGAACGTCACGCTGACCTGCGCGCCTGCGCCCCAGGTTTCGTCCTCGCCATACAGTCCCATCAAGTCAAGATGTACGCGGTTGAACGGGGCAAACCCGACGCCGCCGGTAAAGACGTTGCTGTCGTTATCTTTCACGTCAGCACGATAACCGGCACGCACGGCCAGCCAGTCGAGCGGCCGGACTTCAGCACCAACGCCGACATACTGTGAGTTTTCCTCGCTTTTGAAACCTTTGGTTTCGGTCAAATCACCGTCTGCACTCAGCGTCAGCAGCTCGTTTTGCCACGCCACACCGGCGGTGACCAGCGGGCGAATCTGGTACGTGTCTTTGTAGTTTCGCGTTTCACCCGTCATGCCGTGGGTGATAGTGATCGATTTGGTATCCAGATCGCGTGAAATGAGGTTCTGCCCGCTTATCCCCACCGTCCAGTGTTCACCAAAGTCCGCCGCAATCCCGGCGTCGACGTTAAAACCAGTGTCATCATTACGATAACGACTACTGTTCCAGTCGCTGCTGTCGTAGTTATAGATAGAGGTGGTGTAATTGTAGAGCCAGGTTTTTTGCAATTTTGGCGTAACGCCAATCGACACCGGCACATCGCCGAACGTAAACTGTCGGGCAACGGCGATACCATAATCTGAAACAATTGCCGCGCGTCCCGATGCCGTCGAGTTGAGGTGTTTGGTTATCTCATCTGAGCCTTCAATCGCCGCCTTCCCGGCTTCAACGAGCGCATAGGTATCGCTGCCCTCAATCCGGCGCAGATAGTCAATATCACCCTGATCAATGGATGAACTGACCCGTCCATGTGCATAGCCCTTCGCCACGAAAGCCAGGGAAAGCGTCTCATTGGGAATGCTCACCGCCAGTCCCGCCCCTGCATTGGCGCGTGCCGTTTTCCCTTTCAGGTATTCGAGTTCATCGGCAAGATCGCGTGCCGCGCCCTGAAACTGATTCAACACGCCGCGCGGGTTGAGCAAAACTTCCTGCGGCGTCAGATTATCAACCACCTCATCGTAGTAATCGATTTTGTCGCTGATCTCATCAATTTCATCCTGAAGATTATCTTTGTCGGTGATTTGTGCACCGACCGCCGGAAGAATCACGGTAACGCTGTCTTCAGGCTTCGCTTTCGCCAGCAACGCCGGGTTAATGAGAACCCCGCTACCATAATTTGCCGACGCCACGCCCGTTCCGCCCATCGCGTCGTTACGCGCTTCCGCCCAGGTATTCGCCGCGTTCGCCTGTTGGGAAACCAGGAACGAGACCGCAATTGCCACCACCGAAAAATTAAAATTTTTATTCACAGTAAACCTATTTTATTTGCAGGTGAAATAATGCCTCAGCCAGTATCAACGCGGCTGAGTAGGACTATTGCTGTGATAAAATGGGTGAAGATCACGCTATTCGCTCCATGCAGAACTTGCTGGAACGTTTTTATTATGTGACAGCCATCAATATGTATAGAAGAGAATGCGAAACAGGGAAAGATTAGCAGGCGATTTATCGTGCCGGCCTGGATCTCGGCGTTTCTCCCATAACATGATAAAGTGAGGGTTTTCTTACTTCACGCGATCCGAGGTGCCCAATGGAAAAGACCACAACGCAAGAGTTGCTGGCGCAAGCTGAAAAACTGTGCGCGCAACGCAATGTGCGCCTGACCCCACAGCGCCTTGAGGTGTTGCGTCTGATGAGCCTTCAGGAAGGCGCAATTAGCGCTTACGATCTGCTCGACCTGCTGCGTGAATCAGAACCGCAGGCCAAGCCGCCAACGGTCTATCGCGCACTTGATTTTCTGCTTGAACAAGGGTTTGTGCATAAGGTTGAATCCACCAACAGCTACGTGCTGTGTTACCTGTTCGATCAGCCAACTCATACTTCCGCGATGTTTATCTGCGACCGCTGTGGTGCGGTGAAAGAAGAGTGTGCGGAGGGCGTGGAAGATATTATGCATACGCTGGCGGCGAAGATGGGGTTTGCCCTGCGCCACAATGTAATTGAAGCACACGGATTATGCTCAGCCTGCGTGGAAGTGGAAGCCTGCCGTCACCCTGGCGAGTGTCAGCACGATCATTCGATTCAGGTTAAAAAGAAACCCCGTTAATGAAGTGGGCGGCATGCTATGCCGCCCGAAGCAAACAGAGGGGCTTACATCCTTGTACTCACGGGTATGAGGGTAGCTTACCACCGATAGTCGTTGCGTTTTTCCCAGCTATCGACCTCTTTCTCCGCCTGGTCTTTCTCGTAACCATAACGTTCCTGAATCTTACCGACCAGTTGATCACGCTTACCTTCAATGACTGTCATATCGTCATCGGTCAGTTTGCCCCACTGCTCTTTCACTTTACCTTTAAATTGTTTCCAGTTACCGCCGGCTTCGTCTTTATTCATCATAAAGTCCTCTTTATTAGGCTGTGAATAGTGAGAGTAAACCGCCCAACTGCGTTCGTTTTCTGCTGGACGTGAGATTAAGTGTAGTCAGAGATTCTAGGTTCAATTCACTATTCAGAATCTTTAACCATCACGAAGCCGAAAACCAGGTCCCATTCCGCCAGTGGCGCCGCCAGATCCAGGCTAATGACAGTCCGCGCAGCGCCAGGAAAACCGCCAGCGCCAGCCACAAACCGTGATTCCCCAACACGGGGAGGGTCAGCAAGGTCAGCGCAAACCCGGCAGCCGCGACCGCCATACTGTTACGCATTTCAGCCGCCCGCGTTGCACCGATAAACATACCATCCAGCAGATAGCACCAGACGCCGACCAACGGCAAAATCACTTGCCAGAGCAGATAGCGATCGGCCAGTTGCTGGATTTGCGGAAGTGATGTCAGCAGCGCGACGATCTGTTCGCCCGCGAGCAGATAAACCACTGAGAACAGCAGTGCGACAATACCTGACTGACGGCACGCCGCGCGCCAGACCTCCAGCAACTGACTGCCATCGCGGGCGCCATAGGCCTGACCGGAATGCGCCTCCACGGCGTAGGCAAAGCCATCCAGCGCATAGGCCGTAAACGTCAGCAACGTCATCAACACGGCGTTAACGGCGATGATATCGCTACCCAGTCTGGCCCCCAGCACGGTAATGGCACCAAAACAGAGTTGCAGCAGCAGCGAACGCAGCATGATGTCGCGATTAAGCGCCAGAAGGCGACGAAAGTTGCCGCGCCAGGCCTGCCTGAGCATGACGAGAGAGACGCCCCGCAAGTGCAAGACCTTACGCACCATCAACAAACCGATCAGCAACGTCGCATATTCCGCAATCACCGTCGCCAGTGCGGCCCCCTGCACGTTCATATGCAGCCCCATTACCAGCCAGAGGTCGAGCACAATGTTCAGGATATTGCCGACAATCAGCAGGATCACTGGCGCACGCGCGTATTGCACGCCCAGTAACCAACCGAGCAGAACCAGATTCGCCAGTGACGCCGGCGCGCTCAGCCAGCGAATGGCCAGGAATCGCCTCGCCTGTTCCAGCACCGCTTCGCTGCCGCCGACAATGTGTAGCGCCAGGTCGATAATCGGCGTGCGGAAGATAGCAATCAATGTCCCTGCGCCCAAAGCCAGGATCAGCGGTTGCACCAGAGCCCTCGCCAGCGCCTGAGGATTCTTCGCGCCGAATGCCTGCGCCGTCAGCCCGGTGGTGCTCATCCGTAAGAAGAGCAGTAGCATGAACAGAAAGCTGGTTGCGGTTGCGCCCACCGCCACACCGCCGAGATAGACGGGGCTGTCCAGGTGACCAATGACCGCCGTATCCACCAGTCCCAGCAGCGGAACGGTGATATTGGAGAAAATCATCGGTAAGGCGAGGCGCCAGAGTGCTTTGTCAGCAGAAACAAAAAAAGGCATGGAGACGAGCCTGAGAAGAGGTCATAACGAGAATGGTGAGAGTGCCGGATAACGACGTAAACGCCTTATCCGGCCTAAAGAAGTACTACAGCCATTCACCATTACGGATGACGCCAACGGCCAGTCCTTCGATGGTAAAATTCTGTTCGCGAAGGTCAACCAGGATTGGTTTAAATTCGCTGTTTTCGGGCAGCAGTTCAACTTTATTGCCCTGTTTTTTCAGGCGCTTGACCGTCACTTCATCGTCGATACGCGCTACAACCACCTGACCGTTACGCACGTCCTGGGTTTTGTGTACCGCCAGCAGATCGCCATCCATAATGCCGATGTCTTTCATCGACATTCCGCTGACGCGCAGCAGGAAATCGGCGTTCGGCTTAAACAAAGATGGATCCACCTGATAATGGCCTTCAATGTGCTGCTGCGCCAGCAGCGGCTCGCCCGCCGCAACGCGACCGATGAGCGGTAACCCTTCCTCTTCTTCCTGCAGCAGTCGAATGCCGCGAGAAGCACCGGAGACGATTTCAATCGCCCCTTTACGTGCCAGCGCCTTCAGGTGTTCTTCAGCCGCGTTTGGGGAACGGAACCCCAAACGCTGTGCGATCTCCGCACGCGTCGGTGGCATACCTGTCTGGCTGATGTGATCCCGAATGAGATCAAACACCTCTTGTTGCCTGGCCGTTAACGCTTTCATTCCGCCCCCTGGGTGTATATACAGTTATGCTGTGAGTATATACAGCTAAAGGTGATTTTGGAACCACAAACTACACATTCGACAGCAGATTTAGCCGGTTATGGAATCAGGGTCGAAAAACGTTAGCGAAAATGTGGCCACAACAGGAGTCCCCAGGTGATCAGCGCCACAATGATAGAAAGCAGTACCGCCGCCGACCCCATATCTTTTGCGCGACCAGAAAGTTCGTGATAATCAGAGCCGATACGGTCCACTACCGCCTCGATGGCGCTGTTCAGGATTTCAACAATCATGACCAGCATGACAGAGCCTATCAGCAGAACGCGCGTAATGGCATCCACGTCCAGCCAGCAGGCGATAGCCACGGCCAGCAGCGCCGCCACGCTTTCCTGACGGAACGCGGCCTCGTTAATCCACGCGGCGCGAAAACCTTTCCAGGAATAGCCTGCAGCTTTGATAATTCGGGTGAATCCAGTGGTATTATTAGCCATTAAAAGAACCTTTTTGCATTATTGGCGTCAATGACATTGTCTTGTTAACTCATGTAATTCGAGTTAGGGCAACGCGGCGCGAAGTATGACGGGATAGACCAGAAATTCACATGACTTTCTGATATCCTTGCAACGCAATTGCATTATTAACCAGAGGCTTTACATCGTTTATGTCCGGCTGGCCACGAATTTACTACAAAATCCTGAATTTACCATTAAGTGTACTGGTAAAAAGCAAGTCTATTCCGGCAGATCCTGCCCCGGAATTGGGACTCGACACCTCTCGCCCAATTATGTACGTTTTGCCGTACAACTCCAAAGCGGACTTGCTGACGCTGCGCGCGCAATGTCTGGCGCACGATCTCCCCGACCCGTTAGAACCGCTGGAGATCGATGGCACACAGTTGCCACGCTATGTGTTCATTCACGGCGGACCGCGTGTCTTCACCTATTACACGCCGAAAGAAGAGTCCATCAAGCTGTTCCATAACTATCTCGACCTGCATCGCAGCAATCCGGATCTGGATGTGCAAATGGTGCCGGTGTCGGTGATGTTTGGACGTTCTCCGGGTCGTGAAAAGGGCGAGGTTAACCCGCCGCTGCGCATGCTTAATGGCATTCAGAAATTCTTTGCCGTCTCCTGGCTTGGCCGCGACAGCTTTGTCCGCTTCTCGCCTTCCGTCTCTCTGCGCCGAATGGCCGATGAGCACGGCACGGATAAAACCATTGCGCAGAAACTGGCTCGCGTGGCGCGTATGCACTTCGCCCGTCAGCGCCTGGCCGCGGTGGGGCCGCGTCTACCTGCGCGTCAGGATCTCTTCAACAAGCTTCTGGCCTCCAAAGCGATTGCCCGCGCGGTGGAAGACGAAGCGCGCAGCAAGAAAATCTCCCATGAAAAGGCGCAGCAAAACGCCATTGCGCTGATGGAAGAGATCGCCGCCAACTTCTCTTACGAGATGATTCGCCTGACCGACCGTATTCTGGGCTTCACCTGGAACCGGCTGTATCAGGGGATTAACGTTCACAACGCAGAACGCGTTCGCCAACTGGCGCACGACGGGCACGAAATTGTTTATGTTCCCTGCCACCGCAGCCACATGGACTACCTGCTGCTCTCCTACGTGCTCTATCACCAGGGGCTGGTGCCGCCGCACATCGCTGCAGGTATCAACCTGAACTTCTGGCCGGCAGGCCCGATCTTCCGCCGCCTGGGCGCGTTCTTTATTCGTCGTACCTTTAAGGGCAATAAGCTCTATTCCACGGTTTTCCGTGAGTATCTGGGCGAACTGTTCAGCCGCGGCTACTCGGTTGAATACTTTGTCGAAGGTGGTCGTTCCCGTACCGGCCGTTTGCTGGACCCAAAAACTGGCACGCTGTCGATGACCATCCAGGCGATGCTGCGCGGCGGCACCCGTCCGATCACCCTGGTGCCGATTTACATCGGTTACGAGCACGTGATGGAAGTGGGAACCTATGCCAAAGAGCTGCGCGGCGCGACCAAAGAGAAAGAGAGCCTGCCGCAGATGCTGCGTGGCCTGAGCAAGCTGCGTAATCTCGGTCAGGGCTACGTCAACTTTGGCGAGCCAATGCCATTGATGACCTACCTGAATCACCACGTGCCGGAGTGGCGCGAGTCTATCGATCCGATCGAAGCCGTGCGTCCAGCCTGGCTGACGCCGACGGTAAACGGGATTGCGGCGGAGCTGATGGTGCGTATTAACAATGCGGGTGCGGCGAACGCCATGAACCTGTGCTGCACCGCGCTGTTAGCGTCTCGCCAGCGTTCGCTGACCCGCGAACAATTGACCGAGCAGCTCAACTGTTACCTGGATCTGATGCGCAACGTGCCGTATTCCTCTGATTCGACCGTGCCGTCTGTCAACGCCAGCGATCTTATCGATCACGCGTTGCAGATGAACAAATTCGAAGTCGAGAAGGATACCATTGGCGATATCATCATTCTGCCGCGCGAGCAGGCGGTCCTGATGACCTACTATCGCAATAACATCGCGCATATGCTGGTGCTACCGTCACTGATGGCGGCGATCGTCACCCAGCATCGTCATATTTCCCGCGAAGCGTTGCTGCAACACGTTGACGTGCTCTACCCGATGCTGAAAGCCGAGCTGTTCCTGCGCTGGGAGCGCGATGAGTTGGCAGACGTGATTGATGCGCTGACGGCTGAAATGCAGCGTCAGGGGCTGATTACCGTTCAGGATGATGAACTGCATATCAATCCGGCTCATTCCCGTACGCTGCAACTGCTGGCCGCGGGTGCGCGCGAAACGCTGCAGCGTTATGCCATCACCTTCTGGCTGCTGAGCGCTAACCCGTCGATCAACCGCGGGACGCTGGAGAAAGAAAGCCGCACCGTGGCGCAGCGTCTGTCTGTGCTGCACGGTATTAACGCGCCGGAATTCTTCGACAAGGCGGTGTTCAGCTCACTGGTGCTGACTCTGCGTGACGAGGGTTACATCAGCGATACCGGCGATGCGGAGCCGGACGAAACGATGAAGGTGTATCAGATGTTGGCGGAACTCATCACGTCGGATGTACGCCTCACCATCGAAAGCGCGACGCAGAGCGAGTAAAGAAAAAGCCGGTCAAGATGACCGGCTTTTTTATGTTAGATTGCCGGATGGCGGCGTTCCGCCTGATCCGGCCTACATCGGCTTACGGTTTGGTAGGCCCGATAAGCGCAGCGCCACCGGGCAAGATGCTTTATAAGTGCCAGTAGCTCATTGCCAGACCGATAAACAACACCAGCCCGACGTAGTTATTGTTCATGAATGCTTTAAAGCAGGCCTCGCGTTCGCGGTTGGCAATCAGTTTCTGTTGATAAACAAACAGCGCGCCCGCGACCAGCACAGACCAGTAATAACCCAGCCCCAGACCGTTCAGCCAGCCAATCAGCGCCATCAGCGCCAGCACCGCCACCTGCAAGATACCGATAATCAGCTTGTCATGTTCGCCAAACAGAATGGCCGTCGATTTAATGCCGATTTTCAGATCGTCATCGCGATCAACCATCGCGTACTGCGTGTCGTAGGCCACCGCCCACAAGATATTGGCCAGGAACATCAGCCAGCAGCTCAAGGGTACCGACTCACTCACCGCCGCGAAGGCCATCGGGATCGACCAGCCAAACGCCGCCCCCAGCACTACCTGCGGCAGGTGGGTGTAGCGCTTCATAAACGGATAGACCCACGCCAGCGCCAGTGCTGCAACCGACAGCAATATGGTCATGGTGTTGAGCGTTAATACCAACAGAAAAGCGAGCAGTACCAGCACCACAAACAGCGTCCGGGCTTCTTTCTCCGTCACTGCGCCGCTAGGTAATGGGCGGTTCGCCGTGCGTTTTACGTGTCCGTCAAATTTTCGATCGGCATAGTCATTAACCACGCATCCGGCGGCACGCATCAGCCAGACCCCGGCGACAAACACCGCAAGGATCCACCCTTGAGGGACGCCAGGGGTCGCTACCCACAGAGCCCACAGCGTCGGCCAGAGCAGCAGTAAGGCGCCGATGGGCTTATCCGTACGCATCAAGCGGTGAAACGCCAGCAGCTTATTTTGCGTCAGACTCCACTCCATTTTATTTTCCTCTTAGTACAACGGCGATGCAGGTAAAAACAGTTCGGTCAGCATTAGCGGCTTACCGCTCAGTCGCAGGCGGGAACGACGTCCCCACAGCCCGGCATCACAACCAATCTCAATAAAATCTCGGGTCAACGTCGATGATGTAAACAGATAACGCCCCAGCGGGGTTTTGCCTAAGTGTTGTAAGGCCAGTTCGGGGCCGGACAGCGTGGATTCAGGCACCACGGTGCGTCCAGCCAGCCAGGGTTCATCATCGGCACAGAGCAGGATTTCACGCAGCCAGTAGCGGGATTCTTTTGGCAGTCGCGTCAGCTCTTCCACCACCTCATTTTGACCGACAAATCCCTCCCTGATCAGGGTCACAGTGACCCGTTTTCCCTGTTGTTCAAAACGTTTTGTCATGGAATCTTCCAGTAGCAGCCAGTCGAGCTGTTCTGGATCCAGGGCGGGAATCTCTTCAAAATAGCGCAGCGCACGCAGTTGCGTTAACGCGGGGTGTGACATGCCTGACTCTCCGTTTCATAACTGAAAGGCATTGTATCGCAGAAAAGCGCTTACGGAAGATGGAAACATAATTAAGTGATCTGTTACGCAACAGAAACGTAACAAGTCGCAGGAAATGCTAAAAAAAAGGTGCGCCAGTTGACGCACCAGTTGTTGCAAATCAGCAATGTGGGGAGAAATTACCCCTTGCCTTTTACACTGCTGATAAAGGTGGAACGGGCAGAAGTTGATCCCAGACGTTCAGCTTCATCAAGCAGTTTCAGCGCTTTATCAACGTCACCTTTCGCGACGGCGTCTTTAATCGCTTTGTTAAAGTAGCTTTCGGTGTCGTTCAACATCGGCTCGCTTTTCTTCGCGGGCGCAGGTGCAACCACCGGCGCGGCAGCAGGTGCAGCATAGGTCGGCGCAGGAGCGGCGGTATTGCCCACCGTCACCGGACCCGGGCCGGAAGAACCAAACAATGGCCCCACCAGCACGCTGGAACTGCTGCTGGTTTTCACTTTCAGCTTCAGCAGACCGTCGGTGGTATGGCGGGCGATCGGATCCGGAATATCCGGCACCGAGTTACCCACGCCTTTGGCGTAGGCTTTCGCTGGATCGAGCAGTTTGGTGGTCTGCTGAAGATCTTTCTCGGTCGTAAAGACCAGAACATAAAGCTTCTGCTGGCCCAGCGCTGGCGTCAGGCGCATCACCCCTTCCAGACGATCCGCGCTCATCACGCCCGGTTCCTGGTAGGTGAAATAGCTGCTGGGGAAGAACGCAGAAGGCGTCATGTTCTGATCGAGAATCAGGACGTTGGGCGCGAAGACGCTGGTTTGTTTGTTCACTTCGCTGGTGAGCGTTATGTTTAGCTCCCCTATGTTCGCCGGTACGCTGTAAGCGGCAACCGGACCGGAGATGCCCGCGACATCAAGACGCTGACCGCCGGTCGAAAGCTGTGTGGTTTGCGTGTTGGACTGGTCAACCGGCGTCCAGGTTAACTGCTGGAGTGCCGCCGTCGGAATCGTCGGTGCAGCGCTGGTATTCTGTGGAACGTAATTCACGTCAGCCAGGCTGATGCCCGGCGCACTGGCAACTAACCCTGCGGATAAACAAAGGGCGACGAGACTTTTCTTCATTTTCATTGTTATCACCTCAGAAAGCGTGGGTTCAGCGGTGGCCAGGCAATAGCGCGCTAAACCGCGAGAAACAGAGGGGCTTACGCCCCTCGCTACGTCAGGTTAGTGCCGGATTACCACCAGATTTCCATCTGAGCACCGAAGGACCACTCATCGTTGTCGCCACGGCTGTAGGTGCGCGCGCTGGTATCGCTGTAGGCGATGCCGTTGTCGTAACCCCATTTCTCATCCCACTTCGCGTAGGTCGCGAAGACACGAATAGCCGGGCGGGACCAGATGCTGTCGCCAGCCTGCCACTGTTGCGCCAGGGTAATTTTGTACTGGTTGTTGGTGTCGTCGGTACGCTGAGACTTCACGTTGTCGTAGCCGATTTCCATCAGGGTGCTCATGATCGGTGTCCATTTGAACATCGGACGCACACCGACGGTGTACCAGGTTGAACCGTTGTTATCGTCACGGTCGATATCCTGATACATACCGACGTACATCAGGTCCCAACGGTCGCCCAGAGAGATAGCACCGTGGTCGAGGATACGCACCAGACTACCGTTGTTGTTGATTTCGTTGTTAACGACGCCAATTTCCGTATCTGGGTTGTAGTTGTTACCCGTGAAGGAGCCCTGCGGGATCCCTTTACCCTGAGTCGTCATTGCGTCGGTAGCGTACTGAACGACAAACTTGTTGTAGCCTTTCAGCATGCTTTGCGTGTGTTCAGCGGTGAACATCCAGCCGTCTTTAGTGGCACCGTCGGCATAGCTGTAACCGTCAGTTTTGTTCGCACGACCGTAGTCAACACCCAGTTCCAGCACGCCGTCCGGGTTCGTTTCCAGACCGGCTAAACGCACGTCGAAAACGTCGTTCGCCGTGTCTTTGTAACGGTCATAGATATCATTGCTGCTGAAGATGTAAGAGCCGCCGGCTTCCTGAGAACGGGTGGCGGCCAGAGACAGTTTACCGAAGCCCAGATCGATATTTTCGATACCGGCGCCAGGACCTGAAATATCCCAGTAGTAGAAGTCGATCATGTGAACGTCATGACGCTGATAGAAGCGCTTACCTGCCCAGATGGTGGAGCCAGGCAGCCAGTCGATCAGGTTTTTACCCTGTACGTTCGCTTCACGGAATGCCGGGTCGGTGGCTTCCCAGTCATTCTGCTGTGCCACGGAGTAGGCAACGTTGGTGTCAAAATAGAAGCTCTTATCGCCCTCTTTCCAGACTTCCTGGCCCAGTTTAAGTTCCGCGTACGTTTCACATTCGTTGCCAAGACGGTATTTACTTTGAGCACCGGTTGCCTGGAAACATTGTTGTTCGCCGCCACTACCCGTCCAGCCGATACCGGAACGAGCATAACCATGGAAATCCACTGCCATTGCCTGAACAGACATAATGCCTGCTGCGACGGCAACCGCCAGGGGGAGTTTGCGCAGAGTAATCATCATTCTATCTCCTGAGATCATTGCTTTTCTTTGCACGCTTCACCGTAGGGTTTTGCGCTTTTTTTTAATGGGACACCTTAAACACCGGGCTCTTTATGCAACCGACGACATGCGGTGCCATCTTCACGGAACAGATGACAACGCTCTGGCGGCAGGCCAATAGCGAATGTGGCGCCCTCTTCTACCAACACCACGTCGTTCTGGCGGTACACCAGGTTTTGACGAATGGCGGGGATCTGAATATGAATCTGTGTTTCGTGACCAAGCTGTTCGACGACCTGAACCTCGCCTTCCAGCGTGACATCGGCGATATCACTGGGCAGCAAATGCTCCGGACGAATACCTAACGACATATTTACGCCGACCTGCACATCACGGCTGTCGACCGGTAGCCAGACGTGCTGACGGTTCGGCAGTTCCACTTGCACCTGGTCGATGGCGGTTGCGGTGACTTTCACCGGCAGGAAGTTCATCTTCGGTGAACCAATAAAACCCGCGACGAAGCGGTCTGCCGGGTAGTGATACAGTTCCAGCGGCTTGCCAATCTGCGCGACGCGACCGGCATCCAGCACCACGATTTTGTCGGCCAGCGTCATCGCTTCGACCTGATCGTGGGTGACGTAGATCATCGTGCGACCCAGGCGTTTATGCAGACGGGAGATTTCGATACGCATCTGCACGCGCAGCGCGGCATCAAGGTTGGAGAGGGGTTCATCGAGCAGGAACACACGCGGTTCCGCCACCAACGTACGGCCAATCGCCACGCGCTGGCGCTGTCCCCCAGAAAGGGCTTTCGGTTTACGCTCCAGCAGATGCGCCAGTTGCAGCACTTCGGCAACCTGGTTAACACGCTGATTCATTACCTCTTTTTTCGCGCCCGCCAGTTTCAGGCCAAACGACATATTTTCGGCAACGGATAAATGGGGGTAGAGCGCGTAGGACTGGAAGACCATCCCGACGCCACGTTCCGCAGGGGGGATATCGTTCATGCGGGTTTCCCCAATATAGAGGTCTCCGCTGGTAATCGTTTCAAGTCCGGCAATCATACGGAGCAGGGTCGATTTGCCGCAGCCTGACGGTCCAACAAACACCACGAATTCCCCTTCGTGAATGTCGAGATTGATATCTTTCGATACCACCACATCACCCCAGGCTTTCGTTACATTTCGCAGCTGTACGCTCGCCATGCCTTCTCCCTTCGTTACAACCTGTCATTGACAGCAACATTCATGATGGCCCGACTATGCGGGATTCACTGCGAGCATGAATCCTCCACCCCCCAGCTTTTTTATGGGGGAGGAGTCGGGAGGATGAGGGAAGGAAGTCTGAGACCCTGGCCGGGGGACATCGCGTAATTTCGTGATGTTCCCCGCAAAAATGAGTCTGTTTTTATGTGCGCCAGTACGCATTACTCATATTTCTGCAACACAGATCACATAAAGAGCGGGTGGGGCGTAGGGGTAAGGAGGATGGAAAGAGGATGTCAAATAAGGAGACTGAGTCACGTTGAACCACTGAAGTCTTACCACGAGCACATCACCAAAAGGATGGCAGATATGAAGATCAAGACTGGCGCACGCGTTTTCGCATTGTCCGCCCTCGCAGCAATGATGATTTCCGCACCGGCTCTGGCCAAAATTGAAGAAGGTAAACTGGTTATCTGGATTAACGGCGACAAAGGCTATAACGGCCTGGCCGAAGTGGGTAAAAAATTCGAGAAAGACACCGGTATCAAAGTGACCATCGAGCACCCGGACAAGCTGGAAGAGAAATTCCCGCAGGTCGCGGCAACCGGTGACGGTCCGGACATCATTTTCTGGGCGCACGATCGTTTTGGCGGTTACGCACAGTCTGGCCTGCTGGCTGAAATCACGCCGGATAAAGCGTTCCAGGACAAACTCTATCCGTTCACCTGGGATGCCGTGCGTTACAACGGCAAACTGATCGCCTATCCGATCGCGGTTGAAGCGCTGTCGCTGATTTACAACAAAGACCTGGTGGCAAACCCGCCGAAGACCTGGGAAGAAATTCCGGCACTGGATAAAGAGCTGAAGGCGAAAGGTAAGAGCGCGCTGATGTTCAACCTGCAAGAGCCGTACTTCACCTGGCCGCTGATTGCTGCCGACGGCGGTTACGCGTTCAAGTTTGAAAACGGCACGTACGACGTGAAAGACGTGGGCGTCGACAGCGCAGGCGCGAAAGCGGGTCTGGGCTTCCTGGTTGACCTCATCAAGAACAAACACATGAACGCCGACACCGACTACTCCATCGCCGAAGCGGCCTTTAACAAAGGCGATACGGCGATGACCATCAACGGTCCGTGGGCATGGACGAACATCGATAAGAGCAAAGTGAACTACGGCGTCACCCTGCTGCCAACCTTCAAAGGCAAACCGTCTAAACCGTTCGTCGGCGTGCTGAGTGCCGGTATTAACGCCGCCAGCCCGAATAAAGAACTGGCAAAAGAGTTCCTGGAAAACTACCTGCTGACCGATCAAGGTCTGGAAGAAGTGAACAAGGACAAACCGCTGGGCGCCGTGGCGCTGAAATCCTATCAGGATCAGTTAGCGAAAGATCCACGTATCGCCGCCACCATGGATAACGCCCAGAAAGGCGAAATCATGCCGAACATCCCGCAGATGTCTGCGTTCTGGTACGCGGTTCGTACGGCGGTCATCAACGCCGCCAGCGGTCGTCAGACCGTTGACGCAGCACTGAAAGACGCGCAGGGCCGTATCACCAAGTAATGCTGTCGATGTGCCTGATGGCGCTGCGCTTATCAGGCCTACAAACGTCTGTAGGCCGGATAAGGCATTTATGTCGCCATCCGGCACATTCACGACAAGATTTCACTGTTGTAGAGGAAGATCCCCATGGATGTCATTAAAAAGAAACATTGGTGGCAAAGCGACACGCTGAAATGGTCAGTGATAGGTCTGCTGGGCCTGCTGGTGGGTTACCTTGTTGTTTTAATGTATGCACAGGGGGAGTACCTGTTCGCCATCATGACGCTGATTTTAAGCTCTGCTGGCCTGTACATTTTTGCCAACCGTAAGACCTACGCCTGGCGCTACGTTTACCCAGGCATGGCTGGTATGGGGCTGTTTGTCCTGTTTCCGCTGATTTGCACCATCGCCATTGCCTTTACCAACTACAGCAGCACCAACCAGCTCACTTTCGAACGCGCCCAAGAGGTGCTGATGGACCGCTCTTATCAGGCGGGTAAATCCTTTAACTTCGGGCTATATCCTGCCGGTGAAGAGTGGCAACTGGCTCTCACCGACGGCGAAACCGGAAAGAATTACCTCTCCGACGCTTTTAAATTTGGTGGCGAGCAAAAGCTGGCGCTGAAAGAGACAGACGCCCTGCCGACCGGTGAACGCGCAACGCTGCGCATCATCACCCAGAATCGCCAGGCGCTGAATCAGATTACCGCCGTGATGCCCGATGGCAGTAAAGTGATCATGAGCTCGCTGCGCCAGTTCTCCGGTACGCAGCCGCTGTACACCCTCGCTGATGACGGCATGTTGACCAACAACCAGAGCGGCGTGAAATACCGTCCCAATAACGACATCGGCTATTACCAGTCCATCAATGCGGACGGCAACTGGGGTGATGAGAAGCTGAGTCCAGGCTACACCGTGACCATCGGCTGGGATAACTTTACCCGCGTCTTTACGGACGAAGGGATCCAGAAGCCATTCTTCGCCATCTTCGTGTGGACGGTGGTTTTCTCAGTGCTGACCGTGATTCTGACCGTCGCCGTGGGGATGGTGCTGGCGTGTCTGGTGCAGTGGGAATCGCTGAAAGGTAAGGCCATTTACCGCGTCCTGCTGATCCTGCCGTACGCTGTGCCGTCGTTTATCTCAATTCTGATTTTCAAAGGGCTGTTCAACCAGAGCTTTGGTGAAATCAACATGATGCTGAGCGCGCTGTTTGGCATCAAACCAGCGTGGTTCAGCGATCCGACCACTGCCCGTTCGATGATTATTATCGTCAACACCTGGCTCGGTTATCCGTACATGATGATCCTGTGCATGGGCTTGCTGAAAGCGATTCCGGACGACCTGTACGAAGCCTCGGCAATGGATGGCGCAGGCCCGTTCCAGAACTTCTTTAAGATTACGCTCCCGCTGCTGATCAAGCCGCTGACGCCGCTGATGATCGCCAGCTTCGCCTTTAACTTTAACAACTTCGTGCTGATTCAACTGTTAACCAACGGCGGTCCGGATCGCCTCGGAACGACCACGCCAGCCGGGTATACCGACCTGTTAGTGAGCTACACCTATCGCATCGCCTTTGAAGGCGGCGGCGGTCAGGACTTTGGTCTGGCGGCGGCAATCGCCACGCTGATCTTCCTGCTGGTCGGCGCCCTGGCGATTGTGAACCTGAAAGCCACACGCATGAAATTTGATTAATCAGCATCACCAGGCGTCATTGGCGCCGCCAGTCTGGATGCTGCCAGCATTCAGAATGGCAAGTGAAATAGCCTGGAGCGGTATTAAGGAGTGAAGAAAAATTATGGCTATGGTCCAACCGAAATCTCAAAAGTTGCGCCTCTTTATCACGCACCTGCTGCTGCTGATATTTATCGCGGCGATCATGTTCCCGCTGCTGATGGTTATCGCCATCTCGCTGCGTGAAGGTAACTTTGCGACCGGGAGCCTGATCCCGGAAAAAATCTCCTGGGAGCACTGGCGGCTGGCGCTGGGCTTTAGCGTTGAACACGCTGATGGCCGCGTCACGCCGCCCCCCTTCCCGGTACTGTTATGGCTGTGGAACTCGGTGAAAATCGCCGGGATCACCGCAATGGGTATCGTGGCGCTGTCCACTACCTGTGCCTACGCTTTTGCCCGTATGCGCTTCCCTGGCAAAGCCACGCTGCTCAAAGGAATGCTGATTTTCCAGATGTTCCCGGCGGTGCTGTCGCTGGTCGCGTTGTACGCGTTGTTCGATCGCCTCGGTCAGTACATTCCGTTTATCGGTCTGAACACCCACGGCGGGGTGATCTTCGCCTATCTCGGCGGTATCGCACTGCATGTGTGGACCATCAAAGGCTATTTCGAAACCATCGACGGCTCGCTGGAAGAAGCGGCCGCACTGGATGGAGCAACCCCATGGCAGGCGTTCCGTCTGGTGTTGCTGCCGCTGTCGGTGCCCATTCTGGCGGTGGTCTTTATTCTGTCGTTCATTGCCGCCATCACCGAAGTACCGGTTGCCTCACTGTTGCTACGTGATGTGAACAGCTACACCCTGGCGGTCGGGATGCAGCAGTACCTCAACCCACAAAACTATCTGTGGGGCGATTTTGCCGCTGCCGCCGTGCTGTCCGCGATTCCAATCACTCTGGTCTTCCTGCTGGCGCAGCGCTGGCTGGTCAACGGCCTGACGGCGGGCGGAGTCAAAGGTTAAGTTTCATCGAAGTACCTGTAATGCCACTGCACCCTCAACTTGTTTTATCCAACTTGTGACTGTAATTCGGCGCTCCACGGAGCGCCCTTTTTTTACTCACGCTTCAGGCGTTTCGAATTACACATCCAGAGGGTGATCACCAGCAGCAGGATCGCCGCCGAATAGATCAACACGTCCATTGGCGATTTGTGATCGACGATGATCAGCCGGACAATCGCGGTGATCCCGATATAGATGAAATAGCGCAGCGGAAAGTGAAAGCCTGACTGAAAGTACTTCACAATCAGCGCGATAAATTCGAAATAGAGAAAGTAGACAACCAGCCCTTCCACCAGCTCATACTTGCTGGCTTGTTCAGGCGCGAAAAGCACATCAGCCAGATGCAGTGTCTCTTTGCCGAGGAATACGACCAGGATCAGGCCCAGACTCAACAGCCCAAGGTTCAACACGGTCTGTAGGATCGTAGAGATAAACTCCACGCGCGGACGAGATAGTGACGTCATAACAGCACCTCTTTCTCAGTGGTGAGGTTCCTGTATAACGCAAAAATGTGACGGAGATCTATATTTTTTGTTTATGTTTTGTGCAATCAGAAAAGGGTGTGACAATCCTTTCAACCCTAACATTCTGAAAGGAAGGCGAAATGCTTCGGTTTCAAATGGCAATACAAGACGATGCCAGCCTGTTGAGCACAATGGGATATACCAGCTATCGTCATCATTTTGCCCATCTGTGGAAAAACGATGACGAACTGGCGGCGTATCTTGAGCAGGAATATTCTCTGCCCGCCATCGCCAGAAGTCTCGCAGAAGCGGGCACCTTCTGGTTGATCGCTTTTACTGACGTCCCGATTGGTTTTGCGAAGTATTCGTTACATCAGGCCCTTGAGCCACAAGACCCGCCGGGGACATTGCTGCATAAGATCTACCTTCTGCCGGGCGAAACTGGCAAACAGTACGGTGAACAGCTTTTTGCCGAAGTGGTCCGTCAGGCCAAAGCGCAAGGGGAAACACGGATCTGGCTGGAGGTACTGGCGGATAACCCCCGGGCACGTCAGTTCTATGAACAACAGGGAATGACCTTTGTGAAAAACACTTTTTTTTCCACCACGTCGCAGACCACTACGCTTCACGTCATGGAAAAACCGCTCTGAGAGACCCAAAATGGCAACGATTCGTCAGTCCACCCTCCGCAATGTCACCTGTGGTGAAAATGTGGTGATTTATGAACCCGCCAATCTCTACGACTGCCGGCTTGGCGACAACGTTTTTGTCGGCCCCTTTGTCGAAATTCAGGGAAATACGCAGATTGGCGCAGAGACAAAAATCCAGTCGCATACCTTCATTTGCGAATATGTCACCATCGGTTCCCGCTGCTTTATCGGCCACGGCGTCATGTTCGCTAACGATATGTTTCGGGAAGGAAAACCCAATGCCGACCGCAGCAGTTGGGGACGAATTACTCTTGGTGACGATGTCTCCATTGGTAGCGGCGCGACAATACTGGCGGTCAGTATCTGCGATGGTGTAGTTATCGGTGCGGGTAGCGTGGTGACCAAATCAATCACCGAAAAAGGCGTATATGCGGGTAATCCAGCCAGATTATTACGCCGTCTTCCGGCTGGATAAAACCACGTTAACTCAGCGGAAATTCACACTTTTATCGCTGGTCATGTCATAGAGCTGGAATTTACGTCCGAGCTGCTGACCCCCATCACGCGTCAGCGGCGTCCAGCCGATGGCCGCACGACTGCGGGTCGGGCCGGAAGAGAAGAGATCCAGCGGAATCGACACGTAGACGCCTTTGGTGAAATCCCCTTCGCCATACTCATCCGGCGAGACGTTGGTAAGCGTGGCGTAACCACCCACCACCACGCCGCTGTCAAAGCGTTTAGAGATATCCAGCGTGCCGCCTTTATCCCCCGCCAGATACTGACCGATGCTTGCTTTCACCAGCACGTCCTGGGCGAATGACGGCGTCCAGTAGGCCGTCAAGTGTCCGGTCTTCACGCTGTAGTCGGTGAATTTCATCATGTCCTGCGCGCTGCGCCAGTCACGCTGTTTCACGTAGTTTGCATCCAGACCAAACGCCCAGTTGCTGTCGACCGGACGGTACAGCACTTCTGCCCCCGCCCCGCCATACATGGTTTCAAGATAACCCCCGTAGACCTGACCATAGAAACCATTACCCAAGTACTGGAAATAGTTAGCTTGCAGGTTGTTCACATAAACGTCGTTCTGCACATATTCACGCACGCGGGTACGCACACGCGGCAGCTTCGAATCGTTCGGCGGATTGGTGTAGTTGAATTTATCGTAGTTATTGGCGAGATTTCCAAACAAGCTTCCGGTGGTCAGCAGGTGATCGGTCACCCACAGATCCGCCGTCGCCATCACACCCAACTGGTACATGTAGAAGTTTTCCGGTCCGCCCACGGACTGGTTCAGCACCGGATCGAGGTGGAAGTCGAAGCGCGACTTGTCGATATACCAGCCCTGCTCAGTGCGTTCCGGCACTATCGGCTCAAGGCGTTGTTGCGCCAGCGGCGTTTCCTGTCCCAGCGGTTCGCCTTCCAGATGGCGTTTCAGGCTGCTGACGTCCGTTTCGGTGGTGACCTGCGGCAGGTTGAGACGGTTTTCCGTCACGCGGATCGTGCGGATCCCCTCTGGCAAATCGTTCATCACGATCCGATTCGCCCGTTCAATACCTTCACGCGAGTCGCGGTATTTCACCTGCTCGCCGGTCACGTACAGCGTGTCGCCTTTCACCTGAATCTGCGGATCTGCCAGTCCGGCGTTGTATTTCAGCAGCGTCAACTGATTCGCCACCACTGAGTGTTGCAGGATCGCGTCCTGCGGTTGCGGCTGGTATTTCGGCCGCGCGTTATCGTTATACGATGGGCGTAAGTCGTTGAAATTAGTCCGCAGCGTTACCCCAAACATAAAGGTGTTACCACGTTCATAGCTGAGGTTAACGTCGGCCCAATCGGTGACGCGGTAAATGGCGCCGACGTTAAACTTGCTTTTCTGTTCCAGCTTGCCCGCAAAATCCTGCTGGTAGTTATTGCCCTCATATTCCAGCTTCAGCCGCAGGGGCTGCCACGGCGTCTGGTACTCAACGCCGCCAAACAACGATGCCGGGCCGTGGAACATCTGGCTGCCATCAATGGAGCCAGCTTGTTTATAGCGGTTATCGCGGTAGCAATATTTATCGCTGTACGAACAGAGCGGGTTACTGACGTTGCCGCTGGTTCCCAGATATCCCCAGCCGAGGCCGAGTGAGAAATCAAACGGTCCCCAGGCTTTGTTCGCCACGAGGTATTCCGCATCAAACAGGCCAGTCCCGCCGATATCTCGCGCACCGACCGACACCTGCGGCATCCAGTAGCTCTCTTCCCACAGGCGTAACTTCAGATCGAACGCTTTATCTTTGTAGGTTTGATCGCCGGAAAACGATTCGACGCTGCTGTACTTTTTGGTCCGCACGTCGGTGTAGCGCAGCGTGGTTTCCAGCCAGGGGAAAAGCTGCACGGAGGCGGAGTAGTAACGGTACTGATCGTTATCACGATAGTTGAGGCTCAACTCCCCTTCACGCGCCATGCGCGCGGTTGGGGTCTGTAATAATCCCACGCCGCCAAAATCCGACTGAGAGGGTCCAATCGGCGCCGGATACGTTTCGGCATGGCAGGCTGCGCTGATGCCCAGCGCCAGTAAGCTGAGCAGATATGTTTTTTTCATTATTCAGGTATCCGCTGCGTCAGGGTATGAAGAATGTCGGCGTTCAGCGCTTCCGGTTCGCTGCTCCAGAGAGAATCATCCAGCCCGACAACAATGATGCTGCCAGGCATCGGTTCAACGTGACGCTTATTCCAGTACGCCACCGGCACCTTCTGCGTTCGGCCATCGGGATAAACAAGCCACGCATAGCTGCGATCCGCGCCGCTGAGCCGGTCTTGTCCATCGAGATAGCTGACGACGTCGCGTCCGGGCATAAACGGCTGTTTTCCGGGACGGCTTATCAGGCCAAAGAGCGTGACGTCCGTCGGCTGCCCGCCGACCCACAGCGTGTAGTTGCCCTGCAACGGCGGATTGCCGCGTTCGCTGACCCGCACGATGTCCGGATCGAGATTCACCAGCTGTCGACCCGTCACCTTCAGCGCCTGAACTTGCTGGCGCAACGCGTTAATGGCGGCGGCATCGTCCCCGCTTGCGTTGGCGCTTAACGCCGCCAGGCGCGCCAGCAGCGCCTGCTGTTGGCCCTGCGCTTTCACGGTCGCTTTCTCTTCAGCGATCACCGCGCCAGGCCACCAGCTGTTCGCCAGTCTGGGCTGTCCCACCAGATCGATAAGATGATCAGCGCCGGTAAGCGTTTTCGGCTCTGTGCTACCGGCGCTAAAGACCTTAACGGTCCCCGCAGCAAAAACAGATGACGCGCTCAGACTGAAGATCAGCGCTGCAAGAGTCCGTTTCATCATGATTTTGCCGCCTTAATCAGCGTGGTTTTCACCGGGAAGAAGTTCGCGCCCAGATACTGCTCCGACTGGCGAATTTGCCCTTCGTTATCGATCCAGTAACGGTTATGCCAGCGCGCTTGATCGGTCGTGACAGTTTCGTCCAGCACGCGAACCGGCGTCTCTTCGCTACCGACTTTTACCGTGTCGTTGCCATCCCATGTAAAGACGGAGCGCGCGGTGGCATAGCGCACCTGCTTGTATTCCGTCCAGCCCATCGTGCGGGTCCAGGTGGCACCGTCGACGATCTGATTCGGTTTACTCAGCGGGTCATCTGCGAGGTTATTCACATCGATAAGGTTGTCGCCGCCAAGCAACGTTTTCACCAGACGACCATGCTGGGTCACGAGAGTGGCCTGATCCTGCGTCACCCATTTCTGCTGCCCGTTCTCTGCGAAAGCGAGCACCACAAACAGCTGCGGCCCGCCGTTGAGCTGCATGTACTGGCTGGCGTAGGGCATGTTTTGGATATCATCGTCCGTTAGCTGGACGCCGGGCGTGCCAAACAGACTGTCCCACAGTGAGTTGCCCAGCTGCTTTGTGGTGGCTGAGCAGGCCTGTAACAGCAGGCAAAGTAATATGAGCGCAGGTCGCTTCACGACTCTTCTCCAGAAGGGCAAAATAACCACACCGAAGTGTGGTTAGAGTTAAACGTACCGGTGTTACTGGGTACTGGTGGTGGTTGTGGTGGTGGTCCCGGTATTGGAACCGTCACCGCCGCCGGTTGCCGCCAGAGCGACACCCACCGCCGAACTTACGGTGCTCACGCTGGATGCCGAGGAGCTACCCGCCGACACCGACGTTGCTGCCGAACCTGCTGCTTCACCCACCTGAACGGGGGCTGCATAGACAGAACTCGCCGCAAGCGCAGATATGGCAAAAATGCCATACAGAACTTTTTTCATAACAATTTCCCTTCATTGAATGAATGGAGATTTGCCCAAAAGCGTTTCGGGCGGGATCGAGTATACACAACTAAAGCATGCGAATTACGGTAGGGGGAAATAGCGGAATGGTTTTAGGATAATTGGACTTTTGTTGAATTATTTACTTTAATTAAAATAACAATAAACATTAAAAACAATTAGTTATCATTAAAACATGACATCTGGACGATCCGTATTATCCTAAAATAACACGGCGTTATTTTCCGGTTATTTATTATTTTAGGATTATGCTCAATATAGAACGGTGGAGAACAACACGAACAACCGGAATTATCTTATAAAAAAAGCCGATAATAATATCGGCTGATTTCATTATTAATTTGCCGGATAAGGCATTCGCCGCCATCCGGCACGCTGGCAGATTAACGCCAGGCTTTATAACGGTTAATCAATCCGTTAGTCGAGCTGTCGTGGCTTTCGATCGCCTTATCATCTTTCAGCTCCGGCAGAATACGGTTTGCCAGCTGTTTACCCAGCTCAACGCCCCACTGGTCGAAGGTAAAGATGTTCAGGATGATGCCCTGTGTAAAGATTTTGTGCTCATACAGGGCGATCAGCGCCCCCAGGCTGAACGGGGTGATTTCACGCAGCAGGATGGAGTTAGTCGGGCGGTTGCCCTCAAACACTTTGAACGGTACCACGTGTTCCAGCGTGGCCGGATCTTTACCCTGGTCACGGTATTCCTGCTCCACCACTTCGCGGGATTTCCCGAACGCCAGCGCTTCAGTCTGGGCGAAGAAGTTAGACAGCAGCTTCGGATGGTGATCGGACAGCGGGTTATGGGTAATCGCCGGGGCGATAAAGTCACAAGGCACCATTTTGGTTCCCTGATGAATCAACTGGTAGAACGCGTGCTGACCGTTGGTTCCCGGCTCACCCCAGATGATCGGACCCGTCTGGTAATCCACCGGGTTGCCGTTACGGTCAACATATTTCCCGTTGGACTCCATATTGCCCTGCTGGAAGTAGGCCGCGAAACGGTGCATATACTGGTCGTACGGCAGGATGGCTTCGGTTTCAGCACCGAAGAAATTGTTGTACCAGATGCCGATCAGCGCCAGCAGCACCGGCAGGTTGCTCTCCAGAGGCGTGGTCGAGAAGTGCTTATCCATCGCATGCGCGCCGGACAGCAGTTGCACAAAGTTGTCGTAGCCGACAGACAGGATGATCGACAGACCAATCGCTGACCACAGAGAATAACGACCGCCCACCCAGTCCCAGAACTCGAACATGTTGGCGGTATCAATACCGAACTCACCAACCGCTTTCGCATTGGTAGACAGTGCAGCGAAGTGTTTCGCAACGTGTTTTTCATCACCGGCGGTTTTCAGGAACCAGTCACGCGCGCTGTGGGCGTTGGTCATGGTTTCCTGCGTGGTGAAGGTCTTGGACGCCACGAGGAACAGGGTAGTTTCCGGATTCACTTTCTTCAGCACTTCGGCGATATGGGTACCGTCGACGTTAGAAACAAAGTGCATATTCAGGTGATTTTTGTATGGGCGCAGCGCTTCGGTCACCATGAACGGGCCGAGGTCAGAGCCGCCAATACCGATGTTGACCACGTCGGTGATCGCTTTACCGGTATAACCTTTCCACTGACCCGAAATAATGGCTTCGGAGAAAGATTTCATCTTCTCCAGCACCGCGTTGACTTCCGGCATCACATCTTTGCCGTCAACCATAATCGGGGTATTGCTACGGTTACGCAACGCCACATGCAACACGGCACGATCTTCCGTACGGTTGATTTTCTCGCCGGAGAACATGGACTTGATGGCGCCCGCCAGATCGGTCTCTTTCGCCAGATCCTGCAGTTTCGCCAGCGTCTCTTCGGTGATGCGGTTTTTGGAGTAATCCACCAGCATCAGATCGTCAAACGTTGCGGAGAATTTGCTGAAGCGATCGTTATCCTTCGCGAACAAATCCGCGAGGGTAACGTCCTTCATCTCGTCAAAGTGTTTTTGTAGTGCCTGCCAGGCAGAGGTCTGCGTTGGATTGATGTTTTTCATTAGCAATACTCTTCTGATTTGAGAATTGTGACTGTGATCGATTGTAACGCCAGTCACAGAAAAGTGTGATTGTTTTAGTGCCGTTGCCCTGGCTTCGGTCAAATACAGTGAAAAAACAGCGTTGTTATAAGTACGGTTACTCAGCCACTTGCCAGCATGAAAAATCCGCATAATCCCGGCGTTGACAGTGTCGTCTGCACATTTTATTTATAAATACGGTATTTGCGCCTGCACCGGTTTCTGTTCTGCCTTTGTGCCCAGGTCGCTTTCTCACTCCCTGACACGAGGTTGTTATGACAGAAATCGTTGTTTCCAAATTTGGCGGTACCAGCGTCGCTGATTTTGATGCCATGAACCGCAGCGCCGACGTGGTGCTTTCCGATGCAAACGTGCGCGTAGTGGTGCTCTCAGCTTCTGCTGGCATCACCAATCTGCTGGTGGCGCTGGCAGAAGGACTGGAACCACAGGCTCGCTTTGAGAAGCTCGACGCCATCCGAAAAATTCAGTTCGATATCCTGGAGCGTCTGCGTTATCCCAACGTCATTCGTGAAGAGATTGAACGCCTGCTGGAAAATATCACCACGCTGGCAGAAGCGGCCTCATTAGCCACCTCCCCGGCACTGACGGATGAACTGGTCAGCCACGGCGAACTGATGTCCACCCTGCTGTTTGTTGAGATCCTGCGTGAGCGTAACGTTCAGGCGCAGTGGTTTGATGTGCGTAAAGTGATGCGAACCAACGATCGCTTTGGCCGTGCCGAACCTGACGTAGCGGCGCTGGCGGAGCTGGCGACATTGCAACTGACCCCGCGTCTGAGCGAAGGGCTGGTGATCACGCAAGGGTTCATCGGCAGCGAAGGCAAAGGGCGTACCACCACACTCGGACGCGGCGGCAGCGACTACACAGCCGCCCTGTTGGCCGAAGCGCTGCATGCGGCGCGTGTCGATATCTGGACGGATGTTCCGGGCATCTATACCACCGATCCTCGCGTGGTGCCTGCCGCCCAGCGTATCGATGAAATCGCCTTTGAAGAGGCGGCGGAAATGGCCACCTTCGGCGCGAAAGTGCTGCATCCGGCCACCCTGCTGCCGGCGGTGCGCAGCGATATCCCGGTCTTCGTTGGATCCAGTAAAGATCCGAAAGCAGGCGGCACGCTGGTTTGTAACAAAACGCAGAATCCACCGCTGTTCCGCGCGCTGGCGCTGCGTCGTAAGCAGACGCTGCTGACCCTGCACAGCCTGAATATGCTGCACTCGCGCGGTTTCCTGGCTGAAGTGTTCGGCATTCTGGCGCGCCATAATATCTCCGTAGATTTGATCACCACCTCTGAAGTGAGCGTGGCGCTGACGCTGGACACCACCGGTTCCACCTCCACCGGCGATACGCTGCTGACGCAGTCGCTGCTAATGGAACTGTCGGCCTTGTGTCGGGTGGAAGTGGAAGAAGGTCTCGCGCTGGTCGCGTTGATTGGTAACGATCTGTCGAAAGCCTGCGGTGTCGGCAAAGAGGTGTTCGGCGTACTGGAACCGTTCAATATCCGCATGATTTGCTATGGCGCTTCCAGCCATAACCTCTGTTTCCTGGTGCCTGGCACCGAAGCAGAACAGGTGGTACAGAAACTGCACCATAATTTGTTTGAGTGAGACAGGCCTGAATGCCGGATGGCGATGAAACGCCTTATCCGGCCTGGAGGCCAGCCGGTGTCGGCCCGATAAGCGTGAGCATCATCGGGCAACACAGTCATGACATCACCGTCTCGTAAAGCAGTCGATCCAGTGCCTTCACGTCGCCTTCGCGGCTATCCGGTAACGTTGGCGGGATTTCGCCTCGCGCCAGTTCGGCGTGGATAAACGTATGTAGCAGCGGACGACGCGGACCATACTCCGCCTCCCCAGCCCGCTGTTTGCGCACCAGCAGTTCATCTATTTCCTGACGTAACGGCGCATCCAGATCGCTTCCCGCCAGCAGTTCGGCAAACCGCATGGGCGGAACGCCTTTTCCTGCTTCAACCCAACGCACCGCCAACAGCGGACGCAGGACGTAGAAGTACTTTTTCAGACGCACCGTTTCCCCCTGCAAGTAGCCACGAAAGTTTTTTCGCGCCATCGAGTAGTAGTGCCAGCGCGCACGAAGCGGAGAGAACCACTGCGGTATCATCGCTTTAAGCGCACTGACCGTAGCATCATCCTGCTGATAAACCACCGGTGAATCCAGCCACTCGATCAGCGTTGGGTTAGCGCCCTTCAGCAGACCCAGCGCTTTACGCCACTCCCAGCCGCACACATCCAGCTCATCGTCGATTGGCAGCTCGATCACGTCACGCGGCGCATCAACCCGCAGATACCACTCCGGCGGATGAACATACAAAAACCGCACATCGTAATCGCTATCCGACGAGGCAAATCCCCAGCCACGACTCCCCGATTCGCAGGCATACAGCACCCTGACGCCGTAGCGGGTTTCTATCTCTTTGAGCTGCCGCATGACCCGTTCGCACATTGCGGCACTCACTGCATTTTTGGTCATCTTATTTATCCTTTTACACACACCACCTGTCGTAGCGTATGCACAATTTCTACCAGCGAAGACTGCGCCGCCATCACGGCATCAATGTCTTTGTATGCCAGCGGAATTTCATCAATCACCTCGCTGTCTTTACGGCATTCAACGTGGGCCGTCGCGCGGATCTGATCCGCTACGGTAAAGCGTTTTTTAGCCGCCGTTCGGCTCATGGTTCTTCCCGCACCATGACTGCAGGAACAGAAGCTCTCTTCATTTCCCAACCCACGCACAATGAAGCTTTTCGCCCCCATCGATCCGGGGATGATCCCCATCTGACCTTTTTGTGCGGAAACGGCACCTTTACGCGTTACCAGCACCTCTTCACCAAAATGACGCTCTTTTTGCACGTAGTTATGGTGGCAATTCACTGCTTCTTGTTGCGTGATAAACGGTTTACTCACGCTACGCGACAGCGCGGCCAGCACGCGGGACATCATGACCTCCCGGTTTTGTCGGGCAAAATCCTGCGCCCATTCCACCGCTTCAATGTAGTCGTTGTAGTGCCGACTCCCTTCCTGGAAATACGCCAGGTTTCGGTCAGGCAAATTCGCGATATGTTGTTGCATATCCTGCTGCGCCAGCGTGATAAAGACGTTGCCGATGGCATTCCCCACACCACGCGAACCACTGTGCAACATCACCCAGACGCGCTGCTGCTCATCCAGACACACTTCAATGAAGTGATTACCGGTTCCCAACGTTCCGAGATGCTTATAGTTATTGGTTTTCAGCAGCGAGGGATACTTGTCAGTCAGGCGCGTAAAGCGCGGTGCCAATGTCCCCCAGTGAGTACTCACCTCCTCTGGCGGCGTGTCCCACGCCCCTTTATCGCAACGGGATCGCGTATTGGTTCGCCCGTGGGGAACGGCCTGCTCAATCGCGCTCCGCAACCCGCTGAGGTTATCCGGCAGATCGCCAGCCAGCAGCGAGGTACGTACCGCAATCATCCCACAGCCGATGTCCACCCCCACTGCTGCCGGAATAATCGCTCCTTTGGTCGGAATCACGCTGCCAATCGTTGACCCTTTCCCCAGATGCACATCCGGCATGACCGCCAGGTGTTTAAAAATAAATGGCATCTTCGCCGTGTTCAGCAATTGCTGGCGTGCCTCGGGTTCCACCGGGACGCCGTGCGTCCACATTTTCACCGGCGCCGCGTTCTGCGACGTCAACAGCGCATAGTCGTGATGTGCCATGTTTCTTATCCTTTAATGTTCACTAAGCCGTGCAGAACCTGGTCCAGACCACCGAATACCGAGATTTTATCGATACGCTCTGCCACTCTTTCGAGGGTTTCCAGCTCTTTTAAACGCAAAGCCACCGGGTTGTTTTCCATCACTTTCGCCGTATTCAACAACGAGCGCGTCGCTGCCGTTTCTTCACGACGGCGGATCACGTTGGCCTGCGCCGATTTTTCCGCTTCAACCAGACGGGACAGAATCGTTTTCATATCCCCCGGCAACACAATGTCCTTCACACCCAGCGACGCCACGTCGATGCCATACGGTGCCATCCGGTCTTTCACCTGTGCGCTGACCACCTCATCAATTACCTGTTTGTCTTCCAGCAGCTCATCGAGCGTGCGCGTCCCGACGGCCTCCCGCAGCGCAAACTGCAGTTCGCGGTACAGATGATCGAGCGGTTTAGTGAGCTGTGCAAACGCCAGCAACACATCGCGGTAACGCCAGTTCGCCGCGAGGTTCAGGCGCAGATTGACCTTATCTTTGGTCAAAATTTCCTGACCGCCCACTTCCAGCACCTGCAAACGGGTATCCACCACTTCAGCGTCAACCAGATGATTCACTTTCCAGTACGCCGTCAGACCCGGCGGCAGCAGTGCCTGCGTCTCGCCATCAATTTTCAACACTCCGGCGTGCCAGGCAGGCACCTGTACGGTAAGCATCGCTTCACGACCTTTTACCGCGCCGCTACGTCGCGGTTGCAGAACCGCATTCATCACCTCAGCAGGCACCTGAACCTGACGCGTATCCATCCGTACCAGTTTCAACGCCTCGTCGGCCCGCCAGTACAAACGGCGCGTTGACGGCGGCAGGATCTCCTGCAACACCTCATTCATGTATAACGCGCCCGCTTCGCTGTCGTTAAGATCAACGGCCAGGGCATAACGTGTTACCCAGTCTGGCTGAAAGCGGCGTAAATAATTCGCCAGCGCTTCCGGCACTTCGCTGCCGTCCAGATTAACCACCAGCACCTCTGGCGTGTTGAACCACGGCAGACGGTGTTCACCCGCCTCCAGAACCTGATAGTAGTCGCCGTTTTTGGCTAACAGACCTAATTGCCCTTTACGGATCGTGATTTTCTTCGTCATTTTTCTTTTTTCCTTATCAAGTCAGGTGCGGGTGCGGAGGCGAGGCCACAGGGGAATTCCCTTTTGCCTGCGGCGCGGCATCGTGACCGGCGACCTGTTTTGGGGCCTGTTAACTGCGCAGTGCCCGTTTTTATTTCTTTGATTAACAACCAGTTTCATTGGGAGAATGAATCGGGAATCGAACCCATTGTTCAGGTGTCATCGGTTGACGGAACACCTCCGGAATACAGCCTCAGCCGTTCCTGATGTGCCGGCGGGGTTTAACCCCCTGCGTTTTCAACGTGTTGACGAGAGGGTTATTGCCAGAAGCGTGCCAAAACGAGAAAATGACGAAATTATTTTTTAGTTAATTGATTAGTAAGGAATTAATTTTCACCATCAAAAATGATGATTGCAGACGTCTCGCCTGTTTTTTATCCTTACCTATCGAACTTTATCTTTTTGGATAAACATGAAAAAACGACGGGTGGTGATTGGTGTACTGGGCACGGTGCTGGATAAACGCGGCAAACGGGCAAACCGGTTAAAGAAATGGCGGCCCACGGTCGGACTGTGCCAACAGCCGGATTTCCCGATCGATCGGCTGGAGCTTATCCACCAGCCACGCGATGCCGGGATGTGTCAGCAGTTAGCGGAAGATATTAGCCTGCTCTCGCCACATACTGAGGTTCGTCCACATGCCATCCCCATTACCGATCCCTGGGATTTCGAAGAGGTCTACGCCGCGTTCCTCGACTTTGCTACTCATTACACTTTCGATACCGAGAATGAAGAGTATCTGGTGCACATCACGACCGGCACTCATGTGGCGCAAATTTGCTGGTTCCTGCTGACGGAAGCCCGCTATCTGCCCGCCAGCCTTCTGCAAACCGGACCCGCACCGAAGGGCGCTCCGCAGGAGGATATTGCCGCTGGCACCTGCTCGGTGATCGATCTTGATTTAAGCCGCTATGCCACACTCACCAGTCGCTTTCAGCGTGAGCAGCAACAATCGATCTCCTTCCTCAAAGGCGGTATCGAGACGCGCAATGCCACGTTCAATAAACTGATTGACCGTATTGAGCGCGTTGCCTTGCGCTCTGGCGATCCTATCCTGCTCACTGGCCCCACCGGTGCGGGGAAATCCTTCCTCGCAAAACGGATTTTTCAGCTTCGTCAGTCACGGCATCTGGTGGGTGGAAAACTGGTGGCAGTGAACTGCGCGACGTTGCGCGGCGATAACGCCATGTCGACGCTGTTTGGTCATGTGAAAGGTGCGTTTACGGGCGCACTGTCGTCACGAACGGGACTGTTACGTGAAGCCGACGGCGGGGTGCTGTTTCTGGATGAGATCGCGGAACTGGGGCTGGATGAACAGGCCATGCTACTGAAAGCGATCGAGGAGAAAACCTTCTTCCCGTTTGGCTCAGATAAAGAGGTGTACAGCGATTTCCAGTTGATAGCCGGAACCCATCGCGATATGCCGCAGTGGGTCGCCGAAGGGCGTTTTCGCGAAGATCTCTACGCACGGATAAACATGTGGCGCTTTGCCCTGCCCGGCCTTGCACAGCGGCGTGAAGACATCGCCCCTAACGTGGAGTATGAGCTGCAACGCTTCTCCCGCAGCCGACAGAATCAGATTCGTTTTGATAAGGAGGCGCGTGAACGCTATCTGGCGTTTGCCTGTTCACCTCAGGCGCAGTGGCGCGGCAATTTCCGCGAACTGAGTTCCTCCGTCGCGCGAATGGCGACGCTGGCCGAGCAAGGACGTATCACGCAGGCCCTTGTCGACGAAGAGATTGCGCTTTTGCAGGAGAGCTGGGGAGGGGCGCCGTCGCAACCGGAACTGGAGATGGAACTCGACCTCTTTGACCGCCGCCAACTGGAAACCGTGCTTGAGGTCTGTCGCCGCAGCGCATCGTTGTCCGAAGCCGGACGTGAACTCTTCGCCGTCTCACGACAAAAGAAAGCCAATCCCAACGATGCCGACCGTCTGCGTAAGTACCTGGCTCGGTTTGGTCTGAGCTGGGAAAATCTCAAAGTCAGAACATAAGCATAATTTGTTTGAATAATACCTCTTCACACGATACACAATAATGATGGTTGGGCTCGATCCCAACCCGTGAATAACAAGCAAACACAACATACGTGCAAGGAAAACAACATGCTCGCCACTCTCACCAGGCTGTTCCCGTTATGGGCGCTGCTGCTCTCTGCTATTGCGTATTACACGCCATCCACTTTTACGCCTGTCGGTCCGTGGGTGGCCACATTGTTGATGCTGATTATGTTCGGCATGGGCGTCCACCTGAAAGTGGATGATTTTAAACGTGTGCTCTCACGCCCGGCACCGGTTGCGGCGGGAATTTTCCTGCACTATCTGGTGATGCCGCTGGCGGCCTGGGTACTGGCGATGGCATTTAACATGCCGCCGGAACTCTCCGCCGGGATGGTGCTGGTCGGAAGCGTCGCCAGCGGCACGGCATCTAACGTCATGATCTATCTGGCGAAAGGCGATGTCGCACTCTCGGTAACGATCTCTTCCGTCTCCACTCTGGTGGGCGTCGTCGCCACACCACTGCTGACGCGTCTGTATGTCGATGCGCACATTCAGGTGGATGTGATGGGGATGCTGCTCAGCATCCTGCAAATTGTGGTGATCCCAATTGCGCTGGGTCTGGTGATCCATCATCTGTTCCCGCGCGTCGTGAAGGCAGTTGAGCCTTACCTGCCCGCGTTTTCGATGGTCTGCATTCTGGCGATCATCAGCGCAGTGGTTGCCGGTTCCGCCGCGCATATCGCGTCCGTCGGCTTCGTGGTGATTATCGCGGTGATCCTACACAACACCATCGGCCTGCTCGGCGGTTACTGGGGCGGGCGCTTGTTTGGCTTTGACGAGTCAACCTGCCGCACGCTGGCGATCGAGGTGGGAATGCAAAACTCCGGTCTCGCCGCCGCGCTGGGTAAAATCTACTTCGGCCCGCTCGCGGCCCTCCCCGGCGCACTGTTCTCGGTCTGGCACAACCTTTCCGGCTCTCTGCTGGCAGGGTACTGGTCCGGTAAACCGATTGATGAACAGCAGAGTGATGTCAAAGAAAATTGATCCCCTGCGAATGGGGGATTTCCCCCATTCCTTGCCTTCCTTGTTTGAACCTCATCACAAAACAACAAATATCAACACAAAACAAAAATATAATTAATACCTTTATTTTCAGTTAATTATTATAAATTTATTATTTTATCGAGAGCTGTATTCGTTCTTTTAATGTTGCTTTATTTTGTTTTGCTTGGGAATATGATCCCACTACAACACAGATAACCCCCTACCCTATCTTTTCTTTGAGGCCGCTATGAAAAAAATTGCGATTATTGGAAGCAGTGGAGGCAACCTCTACAACCTGGGTGGCGCTGAGCCAGAGAAGTTACTCCAGGAGATTTATCAGCAGTGTGAAGCCGCGGGTGTCACCGTCGCTGCCGTGCAGTTCATTGCAGCAGAGGCGTCGATGGATGTCGCCAAACCTGACACCCCAGCAGCCGTCTATGCCTTAACCACAGAAAACAACACAAAACCACAACGTATCTTCCAGGGTAAACTCTCCGAGGTGAATGCCTCCGTCGTCGAGAGCGATCGCCAGATAGCCGGGATGATCCGCCGCGGTGAGATCGACGGGATCGTAGTGATGAGCGCCGATCCGGTAAAAGCTAACCAGGCCGTTTTTGATGCCGCCGTAGAAATGAAAACCCCGATTGTCGGCACCGGCGGCACCTCGATGGCGCTGGTCGCCGCAAAGGGCGCCAATGTGGTCGCCACCTCAGGCACCACGGGGACCACCAGCCGCACTCGCGCGGTCTCTTTCGTCGCCTCGCTGTGTAAATACTGGGGTATCAAATACAAACCCCAGTTGGGCAGCGCGTCGCCTGCACAAGGCGGTTCCGGAAAGAGTCTGCTTAAGCGCTTTAACATCCGCAGCATCATGATCCCGGCGCTGCCAGGCTTTATCGCGATGGCGATCGTACTCGCCCTGAGCCACATCCCCGGGCTGGAAAAACTCAACGATATCTTTGAAATCCTGCTGAAGGGTCTGCCGGTGCTGGTTGCCGTGCTGGCGGCAAAACAGATCTCCGAACTTGATGAAGTCTCCATTGTAGCCGGGGTCGTCGCCGGGGTGCTTTCCGTTGAAGGCGGCCTGATCGGGGGGATTATCGGCGGTCTGATGGCCGGGATTTTTGTGCGCTGGTTGTTTGAGCTGTGCCTGAACTGGCGTTTCCCGATGACCACCGTCAACATCGTTGCCGGCGGGATTTCGGGTCTGACTGCTGGCCTGATCATGCATTATCTGCTGAGTCCCCTGGCGCTCTCCGCCGGTAACTACATCAAGCTGGCTATCGAAAGCACGCTGGCATTCAGTCCGATTCTTGCCGGGCTGCTGGCCGGTCTGGTGATCTGGCCAGCCATTCTGGGCGGTGTCTATCACGCGGTCATTCTACCGCTGGTGCTGCTGGAGATGGAGAAATCCGGCGTCAGCTTCCTCGGCGCTGTGGATATGGTGGGTCTGGTGATGGTTGCTGCCGGCATCAACCTGGCTAACGTCATCGCACCACGCGAAAAAAGCGAAGCGGCCGTCGCCACACCGGGCCTGCTTATCAACCTGGGCTTCGGAACGTTTGTGGAATCCGCCTACCCCTTCATGTTCGCCAACAAAATCGTCTTTGGTTCCGCCATCTTTTGGGCCGGAATGGGCGGCATGATGCTCGGCTTCTTTAACGTCAAAGGGGTGGCCTACGTCCCGGCGTTCGCCTCACCGTTCTTATCCAGCAACGCATTACAGATGGCGATTGTGATGTTCACTGTCATGGCAATGACCTGTATCACCACCATCATTGCGAACCGTTTTAAGGCTGTCGTACAGAGTGAATCTGTGGCGTCTGCCCGTTAATAAATGCACCAACACCAGAGGTACACCATGTTTAAAGGCGATATGAATAAAAAACGCGCCAAAGCGTTACAGAAAGTGAAAGATGCCATCGCGCTGCACGGTGGGCAAACCATCCTCAGCACGGGGATCACCGGCGACGATGCGCGCCTGGCAAAAGCGGTCTGTGAGGCAGGCGTGAAACTGCTCGAACCGAACCATCCTGCGCTGGCGCTGGCGCGCGGACACAAAGGGGTGAGTAACATGCACGCGGCGGAGCAAATCCGCCACGAAATCACCAACGGTCAGATGGCAGAAGCCGTGCACGGCGTGCGTAATGTGGTCCCGGACGACATCTTCATCACCGTGGGCATTGCGGGCGGTTTTACCGAAACGCTGCCCGTCCCGCTCAGCGAAACAGAGATTCTGGAGATTGCCCGCGCCGGAGCTGACGGTTTACATACCCATAAATCAGACTGGGACGACCTGCAGGACATCGTCAACCTCGCCCATCAGTATGGCCTGACCGTGGATGCCTACATTGGTCATCCGGATGATTTGCATACCTTCGGTATTCCGGCACGCACCCCGGAAGAGGTCGCCAGCGTAGCGAAGCGTATGCAGGAAATTGGCGTCGATATGATCGGCCTGATGACCGGCATGAGCTATGAAGGCGTGGCGGCAGGCGATATCCCGCAGATGATTAAAGACCGTCTTCGGGCGCTGGTTGGCGCGGTGGACGTCCCGACGCTGGCGGAAGGAGGCATTAACCTCGCCAATGCCAAAGCGTTTAAGGACACCGGGGTTAATATCCTGGTCGTCGGTACGGCAATCGACAATATGGTCTGCAATGCCGCCAAAGAGGCCGTGACCCCGTTTATCGCTCATGCCTAACGACAGAGAACAATAATGCTACTGGTTACCGATCTGGATGGAACATTGCTGACGTCGCAGAAGACTATCACGCCACGCACACGTCAGGCGCTGGTTGACTTTCGTCAGCGCGGCGGTCTGCTGGCCGCCTGTTCCGCCAGACCGGTCTCCTCAATGGCGCGCCTGTTACAACAGCAGCAAGTGGCAACACTGTTTGGCTGGTGCGCCGGCTTCAACGGCGGACAGATCCTTGAACTGGCGTCACACCGCATTCTGCATTCTGCGGCCCTTACCCGGATGGATCTCAGAGAGATTGACCGCCATATTTCGCTGTCCCGTTATCCTCACCATTTTTTTACTGCCCAGGCGATTTATCACCGCGACGATCGCCTTATCGCCCCGTGGACATCCTATGAGGCCAGTTTATTTGCGTTACCGCTTATTAGCGCCGCACCAGGGAATATCTTTAATCGTCGCGATATATTTAAAATTACGCTGGTCGCAGAACACGCCAGGATCGACGATCTCTGTCGGGAAATAAGTCGTCAGTTACCCAATGACTATAAGGCGACAATCACCGGTGGGAATTATATTGATATTCAACGTAGCGAAATAAATAAAGGCTATGCGCTAAATGAAATCGCCCGACAATTAAACCTGTCACCCACCGGGATTGCCGCCATTGGCGATCAACAGAATGACATCAGCATGTTCGCCGTTGCCGGGTTCGGCATCGCAATGGGCAACGCGCCAGATAGCGTGAAAGATCAGGCGCGGTATGTAACCACCACCAATGATGATGAGGGTATCGTCTGCGCGCTGGAGTGGTTGCGTTGCTCTGCGCATCCAGTTACCATGCGGCAAAGTTCGACCCTGGCGGAAAATAATGAACCCGATTAAAAGAAGAAAGCATATTCTTGATGAATTAAACAAGTTCGGTGAAGTGACCGTTATTAAATTATCAGAAACGCTGAACGTGACCTCGGAAACCATTCGCCGCGATCTCTCTTTGCTGGAGTCTGAAGGTCAAATCACCAAAATTCACGGTGGCGCGGTCAAAAAACAGGTTGTTCAGGAAGATGCATTTGGCGCGAGAATTGATGCCCATCGCGAAGAAAAAATGGCGATTGGCAAAGTGGCGGCGGGAATGGTCAGCGAGCGCGATACGCTATTTATTGATTCCTGTACCACGAATCTTATTCTTGCCGAACACTTACCCCCTCTCGCGTTTTCCGTTATTACCAATTCCGCCTTAATTGCCGATAAAATAAAAGAGCATAATCTCCAGGCGCGAGTCTATGTCTTAGGCGGTGAATACGATTACCATTTCCGCGCCAATCTGGGCGTCTCTGTGTGCCAGCAGATTAATGCGATTCACGCTGATATTTGCTTTATCGGTGCGGGTGGCATTTCGCCGCAGCATGGTGTACTCGTGAAGAGCTTTGACGAGGCATACGTTGCCAAAGCGATGATTGCGATGAGTAAAAAATCCGTGATTCTCGCTGACCATACTAAATTTGGTCAGGACGGCGTGATGTGTATCGCGACTCTCAAAGAGATCGATTACATCATTACGGATAAGGGATTTAAAACAACGGGTTATACACAACAGGATTTCGCAGGAAAACTGCGTATTGCTGACTGAGCGCTATCCGCCCGAGGCGTATTGCCGTACACTGAAATCACCAGGCAGACAGAGGGCACCCGTATGGCACTCCCCCGCATTACCCAAAAAGAGATGACCGAGCGCGAACAGCGCGAACTGAAAACGCTGCTGGATCGCGCCCGTATCGCGCATGGTCGTCAATTGACCAACGCAGAGACCAACAGCGTGAAAAAAGAGTACATTGATAAGCTGATGGCCTTGCGCGAAGCCGAGGCAAAAAAAGCCCGCCAGTTGAAGAAAAAGCAGGCTTATAAACCGGATGCTGAAGCCTCTTTTTCCTGGTCTGCGAATACGCCAACGCGCGGCAGACGTTAACGTCCTTTCTTCTTACGCCCCGGCGAGGTAAAGCGTTTGCCGTTTGCCGCCGGGCGCGCTTTCTCTTTGTTCGCCGTCTTTTCGATTTTCACCACCGGACGCTTGATTCCCGCGGTTTTCGGCTTCGCTTTCGCCTTCGGTTTCGCTTCTGAAGAAGAGTTTTCGATAAGCTTAAACAGCGTAATTAGCTCATCATCCGTCAGGTCACGCCATTCTCCCAGTGGCAGACCGGACAGGCCAACGTTCATGATGCGCGTGCGTTCAAGCTTCACCACTTCATAACCGAAATGTTCGCACATGCGGCGGATCTGACGGTTCAGCCCCTGAATCAGGGTAATCCGGAATA
Organism: Citrobacter sp. RHB20-C16; assembly: GCF_013890155.1. NCBI lineage: Bacteria > Pseudomonadati > Pseudomonadota > Gammaproteobacteria > Enterobacterales > Enterobacteriaceae > Citrobacter > Citrobacter sp. RHB20-C16. Next base: position 4,466,489 of record NZ_CP057630.1, read on the forward strand.
CAAACGGCGCCTCTTTCTTCACCTTACATTTTTTTGTGACAGTACCCAGAATCGGCACGCCGGCACTCATCCCACGAATAAACTCATCCGTAACCGGTTTGTCGACCGTGACCAGATACTCTTTTTCATGATCGTTACCGGCACGCAGGATCTTATTCACCAGATCGCCGTGGTTGGTCAGGAAGATCAGTCCCTGGGAATCTTTATCCAGACGGCCAATCGGGAATATGCGCTTGCTGTGGTTAACGAAATCAACAATATTGTCACGCTCGCTGTCTTCGGTGGTGCTCACGATCCCCACCGGCTTGTTCAGCGCGATAAAGACCAGATCTTCCGCTTCACGCGGCTCAATCAACCGACCATTCACTTTCACGACGTCGCCAGGCATCACCTGGTCGCCAATGGTGGCGCGTTTGCCATTAATGAAGACATTCCCTTGCTCAATGAAGCGATCCGCTTCGCGGCGCGAGCAGATTCCGCTTTCACTGATGTATTTGTTGAGTCGTGTTGATGATGAGTCGGGCAGCATAATTTCTCCTTTGAATGCGGAATATACCTTACCTTGCTGGCGATAAAAAATAATCGTGCAAATTGGCCTCAGCGCTATTTGTGATCCGCCACACCTTTCGACACAAAAGTGTCTCCGATCTTTACGTGCAATTTTGTTGAATGAAAATTAACAGAATCAAGACATTAGGATTATGTGCACATCTGTGCCAACAACGAGCGCTCCGCACATCATATGTGCAACATTAATCGCCAGCCCATGACGCACAAAGAAGAGAAAATCTCTTTGAACTCCCCCTTTTATGAGGTTATATCAGATCAAGAGGGCAGATTGGTGATTTGCACAAATGTGCAGGAGTCTACAAATGGCGATGGAAAACAGTGATGATATCCGCCTGATCGTAAAAATAGCGCAGCTCTATTACGAACAGGATATGACACAAGCGCAGATCGCCCGTGAACTGGGGATTTATCGCACCACCATTAGCCGCCTGCTGAAACGCGGTCGTGAACAAGGCATCGTCACTATCGCCATCAACTACGATTACAACGAAAACCTGTGGCTGGAACAGCAGCTTAAACAACGATTCGGCCTCAAAGAAGCGGTGGTGATCACCTGCGACAACGAGCAGGAAGAGGAACAACTTGCCATGATGGGCGTGCACGGCGCGCAGTTGCTGGAACGTTTACTGGAACCCGGCGACATCATTGGTTTTTCCTGGGGACGCGCAGTACGCGCACTGGTCGAAGGGTTGTCGCCAGCCAGTCACGCCAGCTGATCTGCGTGCCGATTATCGGCGGGCCATCCGGGAAGCTCGAGAGCCGCTATCACGTCAATACGCTGACCTACGGCGCGGCGGCAAAGCTGAAAGGCGAATCACATCTGGCTGATTTTCCGGCACTGCTGGAAAATCCATCGATTCGCAACGGTATTATGCAGTCCCAGCACTTTAATTCGATTTCTGCCTACTGGGACAATCTGGATGTTGCGCTGGTAGGGATCGGTTCTCCGGCAATTCGCGACGGTGCAAACTGGCATGCCTTTTACGGCAGCGAAGAGAGTGACGACCTGCATGCCCGGCAGGTTGCCGGAGACATTTGCTCGCGCTTTTACGATATTAACGGCGTGACGGTAGAGACCACGATGAGCGAAAAAACGCTCTCCATCGAAACCAACAAATTAAAGCAAGCGCGTTATTCCATCGGCATCGCAATGGGTGAAGAAAAGCTTAGCGGCATTCTCGGCGCATTACGTGGAAACTATATTAATGCTCTGGTCACTAATAGCCATACCGCTGAATTATTGTTGAAGTAAATATACTCATCTTGATCCTGACGTAATTTATTTTATGTAGGATCCCCTTCTCTGAATTTGGGAGTTAATTATGCAAACGTGGTTAAATCTACAGGATAAAGTCATTATTGTAACCGGCGGCGCATCCGGAATTGGCTTAGCCATTGTCGAAGAATTATTAGCACAAGGCGCGAATGTCCAGATGGCGGATATTCATGGCGGCGAAGCAAAGCATGAAGGTAATAACGACTATCACTTCTGGCCGACAGATATTTCCAGCGCCAAAGAGGTTAATCACACCGTGGATGAAATCATCCAGCGCTTTGGTCGTATTGACGGTCTGGTCAATAACGCTGGCGTTAACTTTCCTCGCCTGTTGGTCGATGAAAAAGCGCCTGCAGGAAAGTATGAATTAAACGAAGCCGCGTTTGAAAAAATGGTCAATATCAACCAGAAAGGCGTGTTTTTAATGTCACAGGCAGTGGCGCGCCAAATGGTGAAACAGCGTAACGGCGTTATCGTCAATGTCTCTTCGGAAAGCGGGCTGGAAGGGTCAGAAGGCCAGAGCTGCTATGCCGCAACGAAGGCGGCGCTGAATAGCTTCACCCGTTCCTGGTCAAAAGAGCTGGGTAAACACGGCATTCGCGTGGTCGGCATTGCACCCGGGATTCTGGAAAAAACGGGACTGCGCACGCCGGAATATGAAGAAGCGCTGGCCTGGACCCGCAATATCACCGTTGATCAGCTGCGTGAAGGCTATAGCAAGAACGCGATTCCGATTGGCCGTTCGGGACGCCTGAGCGAAGTTGCTGATTTCGTTTGTTATCTTCTGTCTGAACGTGCCAGCTACATTACCGGAGTAACCACTAACATTGCGGGCGGAAAAACGCGCGGCTAAGGAGACGTTATGGTCAATGCAATCTTCTGTGCTCACGGCAAACTGGCCTGCGCCATGCTGGAATCGGTGCACATGGTCTACGGTGACGCCAACGTTGAGGCGGTCGCCTTTGTCCCCGGCGAAAACGCCAGCGACATCGTCACAAAGCTGGAAAAGTTAGTGAGTGCTCACATTAATGGCGAATGGCTGATTGCCGTAGACCTGCAGTGCGGCAGTCCGTGGAACGCCGCGGCAACGCTGGCGATGCGCAATCCGGCCATCCGGGTGATCAGCGGGCTTTCCCTGCCGCTGGCGCTGGAACTGGTAGATAACCAGAGCAGTATGAATGTGGATGAATTGTGCGAACACCTGACGACCATTGCACAACAAACCTGCGTGGTCTGGCAGCATCTGGAAACGACCGAAGAGGATTTCTGATGAATATTACCCTTGCCCGTATTGATGACCGCTTGATCCACGGTCAGGTCACCACCGTCTGGTCGAAGGTGGCGAATGCCCAGCGGATTATAATCTGTAATGACGACGTTTATAACGATGAAGTGCGCCGGACATTATTACGCCAGGCCGCCCCACCGGGAATGAAGGTCAACGTGGTGAATATCGAAAAAGCCGTCGCGGTTTATCATAATCCACAGTATCAGGACGAGACTGTATTTTATTTATTTACCCGCCCACAGGATGCGCTGGCGATGGTCAAACAGGGCGTAAAAATTGCCACCTTAAATATTGGCGGCATGGCCTGGCGACCGGGTAAAAAACAATTAACCAAAGCCGTATCCTTAGATGACGATGATATTAATGCGTTTCGCGAACTGGATAAATTTGGCGTCACGCTGGATTTACGAGTGGTCGCCTCCGATCCCTCCATTAATATTCTCGAAAAAATAAAAGAACAGTCGTTCGCGGAATAAATAAAAGCGCCTGTATTTATTACACAGTCATTCTGGAAGCATCACGGCGGCAAATGAGTGAATCCACAGGAACATAAATAACGATGTGACTGGGGGTGAGTCACAAATCTGTCGGGAACAGATTTGAACGTTGCGAAGCGACGGCCCGTCAGGGCGAGTCTCATGGATGAGACGAGTAATTCAGCCAACAACGAGGCAGCCTGAAGGACGACGTGTAAATGCTTTAACAGGCAGGGATGTTCACATTTTAAGGTGACCCATTATGGAAATCAGTACCCTACAAATTATCGCCATATTTATATTTTCCTGTATTGCCGGAATGGGCAGCGTGCTGGATGAATTTCAGACCCACCGCCCGCTCATTGCCTGTACGGTTATCGGCCTGATCCTCGGTGATTTAAAAACCGGGGTGATGCTCGGCGGAACGCTGGAGCTGATCGCGCTTGGCTGGATGAACGTTGGTGCCGCGCAATCTCCGGACTCCGCGCTCGCCAGTATTATCTCCGCCATTCTGGTTATCGTCGGCCAACAGAGCATCGCGACCGGTATCGCCATCGCACTGCCGGTCGCGGCGGCAGGCCAGGTCCTGACCGTCTTCGCCCGGACTATCACCGTGGTGTTCCAGCATGCGGCGGATAAGGCCGCAGAAGATGCGCGTTTTCGCACCATCGACATCCTCCATGTCTCTGCGCTGGGCGTCCAGGCGTTACGCGTCGCCATCCCGGCGTTAATTGTCTCGTTGTTTGTCAGTGCAGATATGGTCAGCAATATGCTCAACGCCATCCCGGAATTCGTCACTCGCGGCCTGCAGATTGCCGGTGGCTTTATCGTGGTGGTCGGTTACGCCATGGTGCTGCGCATGATGGGCGTGAAGTACCTGATGCCCTTCTTCTTCCTCGGTTTTATCGCCGGTGGTTACCTCGACCTGAGTCTGCTGGCCTTTGGCGGCGTCGGCGCGATTATTGCGCTGGTCTATATCCAGTTGAACCCACAGTGGCGTAAGGCCGAACCGCAGACGCAGACCTCCTCCTCCACCGCTCTTGACCAGCTTGATGACTAACGGAGCCCATCATGGAACAGAAAAAACTGACCAAATCTGACCTGTTTAGCATGTTTGTTCGCTCCAACCTGCAGCAGGCGTCTTTCAACTTTGAACGTATTCATGGGCTGGGTTTTTGCTACGACATGATCCCCGCCATCAAGCGCCTGTACCCGCTGAAAGAAGATCAGGTGGCGGCACTCAAGCGTCATCTGGTGTTCTTCAACACCACGCCCGCGGTGTGCGGCCCGGTGATTGGCGTGACCGCCGCGATGGAAGAGGCGCGAGCGAACGGGGCGGAAATCGATGATGGCGCGATCAACGGCATCAAAGTCGGTTTGATGGGGCCGTTGGCGGGCGTTGGCGACCCGTTAGTCTGGGGCACGTTGCGACCGATCACCGCCGCGCTCGGCGCGTCGCTGGCGTTGTCCGGCAACGTGCTCGGCCCGCTGCTGTTCTTCTTTATTTTCAACGCAGTCCGTCTGGCGATGAAATGGTACGGCTTGCAAATTGGCTTCAATAAAGGGGTCAACATCGTCAGTGACATGGGCGGCAACTTGCTGCAAAAACTAACTGAAGGCGCATCGATTCTCGGCCTGTTTGTGATGGGGGTGCTGGTCACCAAGTGGACCAGCATCAACGTGCCACTGGTGGTATCGCAAACCCCCGGCGCGGACGGCGGCACCGTCACGATGACCGTGCAGAACATCCTCGATCAGCTCTGCCCCGGCCTGCTGGCGCTGGGCCTGACGATGCTGATGGTCCGTTTGCTCAACAAGAAAATTAACCCGGTATGGCTGATCTTCGCCCTGTTTGGTCTGGGGATTATGGGTAACGCACTGGGCTTCCTGTCCTGATTTTTTCGCCCCGGTGGTCAGCCGGGGCTATCGCTCAACATGAGGTGGAATATATGTTAACAACAGCTCTACGCCTTTATGGCAAACGCGACCTGCGCCTGGAAACGTTCGAACTTCCAGAGATGCAGGACGATGAAATTCTGGCTACCGTGGTCACCGACAGCCTGTGCCTCTCCTCCTGGAAAGAGGCTAATCAGGGTGAGGATCATAAAAAGGTGCCGGACGATGTAGCGACCCACCCGATCATCATCGGCCACGAGTTCTGCGGCGATATTATCGCCGTGGGGAAAAAGTGGCAGCACAAGTTCCAGCCCGGCCAGCGCTATGTGATTCAGGCGAACCTGCAACTGGCGGATCGCCCGGATTGCCCCGGTTACTCCTTCCCGTGGGTAGGCGGCGAAGCCACACACGTCGTGATCCCCAATGTGGTGATGGAACAGGACTGCCTGCTGGCTTACGAAGGCGAAACGTACTTTGAAGGATCGCTGGTCGAGCCGCTCTCCTGCGTGATCGGCGCATTCAACGCCAACTATCACCTGCAGGAAGGCACCTATAACCACAACATGGGGATTCGTCCACAGGGTCGCACGCTGATCCTCGGCGGGACGGGGCCAATGGGGCTGCTGGCGATCGACTATGCGCTGCATGGCCCGATCAACCCGGCGTTACTGGTGGTGACCGATACTAACCACGACAAGCTGAGCTATGCCCGTAAACACTATCCTTCTGAACCGCAAACGTTGATCCACTACCTGCACGCACAGGATGCCGCTTACGACACGCTGATGGCGCTGACCGGCGGCCACGGTTTTGATGATATTTTTGTCTTCGTGCCGAACGAACAACTGGTCACCCTGGCCTCTTCCCTGCTCGCCCCCGACGGTTGTATGAACTTCTTTGCCGGCCCGCAGGACAAGCAGTTCAGCGCCCCAATCAACTTCTACGATGTGCATTACGCCTTCACTCACTACGTGGGCACCTCGGGTGGGAACACTGACGATATGCGCACGGCGGTTAAACTGATTGAAGAGAAGAAAGTGCAGGCCGCCAAAGTGGTCACGCACATTCTTGGGCTGAATGCCGCAGGAGAAACCACGCTGGAGCTGCCGAAAGTGGGCGGCGGTAAAAAGCTGGTCTATACCGGGAAAGCGTTACCGCTAACCGCTCTCAGCCAGATTGACGATCCCGCGCTGTGCGCTATTCTGGAACGCCATCACGGGATTTGGTCTAAGGAAGCCGAACAGTATTTACTGTCGCACGCCGAGGAGATTTAACATGATTAACCGCGACACCCAGTTGTGCATGTCGCTTGCCGGTCGGCCCGGCAACTTTGGTACCCGCTTTCACAACTATCTGTATGAAAAGCTGGGTTTAAATTTCATCTACAAGGCGTTTACCACCCAGGATATTGAAGCGGCGGTGAAAGGGGTTCGCGCGTTAGGCATTCGTGGCTGCGCGGTATCGATGCCGTTTAAAGAGAGCTGTATGCCGTTTCTCGACGCGGTCGATCCATCGGCAAAAGTCATTGATTCCGTCAATACCATCGTCAATGACGGCGGCAGACTGACGGGCTACAACACCGATTATATTGCTGTAAAAAGCCTGATTGCCAGCCACCAGCTCGACACCACTGCGCGGGTGATGATTCGCGGCAGCGGCGGGATGGGCAAAGCGGTGATTGCCGCCTTTCGCGACGCCGGTTTTCGCGATGTGATCGTCGCCGCTCGTAACCGGGACAGCGGTCCGGCGTTGGCGAAACAGTATGGCTTTCAGTGGCAGCCGCTGCCGGAAGGCATTGCCTGCGACATTCTGGTCAATGTCACGCCCGTCGGCATGGCCGGAGGTAAAGAGAGCGATGAGCTGGCGTACAGCGAAGCCATGGTCGCCAGCGCCAGCGTAGTGTTCGATGTCGTTGCCCTGCCGCCGGATACCCCGGTGATCAAACTGGCGCAGAAGCTGGGTAAAAAGACCATCAGCGGCGCAGAAGTAATTGCGTTGCAGGCCGTTGAGCAGTTCGCAATGTACACCGGCGTACGCCCGGATGACGCGCTGATTAGTGAAGCCGCTGAATTTGCCCGGGCGGGGTAACATGTGCAAATAACCCTCCTCTGATGACGCTGAGGAGGGTTATTAAACGCGTAATCACAACGTTCAGAAACTGTAGCGGATACCCAGTTGACCACTATAAGGCGTCTCGATATGTTGGCCTTTTTCGTAGCTGACTTCTCCCCATGCGGACCACCGATCGTTTAGCTTCGCGGTCATCCCCAGGCCATATTTGCCGCTTGTCCCCGACAGGTCATTTTTGAACTTCTCAGTGTGGTTAATGACGACGTCGTTGTTCTTCATAAACTCATGACGAACGGCCACTCTCGCATACGGCTGTAACAGTGTCCCATCTACCAGTGTCACATTCTTACCGAAGGTTAACCCGGTTTCCCCTTTTAACGATCGCGCAGCATCCGCTTTAACCGACATGCCACTGTCGAGTTTGTAGTGAGTCTGGTCGCCAATAAACCATGATGCCTGGAGATAGGGTTCAACAAACCACGTCTCAAGCGCAATATGCTTACCGATCTCGACTGAAGCCCCGCCGCCAACGGTATTATCTTTCGTATGGGTGCGTCCGCCGTTGAAGTAGGGGTTGTTCTCCGTACGGAAATAGTTGGCTTTCAACACACCATCGATGTAATAACCGCTGTTGTGTAACCAGGTCGTGTACAGTCCAATGCCGTAACTGTCCGCTTTGCCGTTGGTACTGGATGAGTCGAGATCCGCACGCGTATAGGAAGCCATACTGCCCATAATCAGTGCGCTATTTTCTAAATCAAAACGCTTATCACCACCGAGCATCACACCGTTCACATCCTGACGGTAAGCCACGTGCTCTGTGGAAACGCGGTAGCGGCTACTGATGTATTTGCCCCATGCACCCTCTTCGTAGTCACGCATCTGACGAATTTCACCGAGACGGGTTCGCAGCGTTGACAACTCAGCGTCCCACAAAGTGGGTGTCACATTCGCCATGGCAATAACCGCTTTCGCGCTTTCTGATAAATCCGGCTTAACTCCCGGTTCAGGATTCGGTTCAGGCGAAGGTCCCGGACCCGGCTCAGGATCCGGGCCTGGCTCAGGTTCTGGCGTATTCGCCTGCGGTGACAAATACCAGTTATCCTTATCGCTATCGGCGCCATGCACCAGATAGTATTTGTACGCACCAAGATCGACGCTGCCGTTGGTCATCGCAAAGGTGTCTGCCCCGCTCCCATTCGCATAAATTAAGTGATAAGGAGTAGCCGCTCGACTGCGTAACTCACTTCCGGAATCATGCACCGTGACCTTAAATTGCCCCGTCACGGCATCGGAAACGTTCAGAAAATCCCCAATCCCGCCGGACAGATTGGTGTTCATAACGAAAGTCCCGGTCCCCTCCAGCGTGGTGAGTTCAAGACGGTTAAATTGCCCCGCGTTGCGTCCCTCTGGCGCACTAAAATTGACCACACCATTATGCGTTAAGGCTTTAATCGTCGTGACGGATTCCGCAGTATCCGCGTTGTGTTTTAAGTACAGAACGGAAGAAGGGCCTTGTAAGTCCACCGACGCGGCCCAGGCACCCTTACCCAGATTTCCCGTCCAGTCGTGTACACTTCCCCCTTCCATAGTCAGTGAACCGTCTTCTACCGTCAGTGTCCCCGTTGAATAGCCTCCATAGGCAATCAGGCTGCTCCCGCCATTGCGAAGCGTTGTGTTCGAGATATGCCCCAGCGCAAGCACTTCCTGACGGCCGCCATCGATAACCGTATTACTGGCTTCACCGTACCAGGCAAGTTGCTGAAGGCCGCCCGCATGAACGGTCGTATTTGTCGCGTTAGCGCGAATGCCACCGGTCCATCCAGATTGCTCCACCCAGCTTCCCCCAACCCAGCCACCTTTCTGACCATTGACAAGTTGAGTGCCATAGACCTGTGTGCCATCGGCATTGCCGGTTTGAATACGTTGCAAACCACCGGCATGGATGGTGGCGTCCTTCGCCTGCTGCCCGTTGACACGAACGTTGGAATTACTGTCGGAAACCCAGTCTCCATCACTCCATTGACCGTCTACGCCGGTAATCACCTGCGTGCCATAGACCTGCGCATTTTCTGAAATACCCGAGGTTATCGTTTGTCGCGCACCGGCATAAACGGTGGTATTGCGGTCCGCAACGAACTCTTCGCCTTTACCGCTAAACACCTGCTGGAATGCGCCGTTATACAGGTATGTATCCAAAGCCAGACCACTGGCAAGCTGATAGCTGTTGGCGCCAATGTGCGAGTTTTTCGCGGTCCCGTTATAAATGATTTGCTGGCCGCCATTTTGCACAATGGTATCTTCAGCCAACGCCGTACTGGTGACTGAGAGCACCTGAATACCGCCATCGATGAGATTCGCCTGAGCATAAGCACGGCCTCCAACAGTCTGTCGACCACCGGCTTTCACCACGGTGTCATACGCCTGTGAATCACCATTCATCGTCAGGGCACCGTTATTCTCAACCAGCGTATGGAAGGCTTTCCCGTCGCCATTAAGTTGCAATACACCTGTTTCAATATTCCCTTTACTATTGGTGTATTCCCCTTTCACCGTGGTATTCACGGCTTCAGAACCGGCGGCATCGTATATACCGTCACCGATATTAAGCTGCACAGAATTCAACGTATTGTTATAACTATACGACTCATTTAATAACGTCACGACCTGTTTAGAAAAAGCAGGATTGATCAGCGTAATTTCCTGGTTAGCAATATATTTTTTATCTTTGATGGAAAAAGTGGAATAGCCTTTCTCCCAGGTTTCTTTCACCCAATCCCAGTGATTCGTATAATTCGAATTCAATAATAAGTCGTCCGGCATCGTGGTAGTTTGCACGGGTGGATAAGGTGTGGGAAGCATTTCCGCCGCAGTCAGTGGGTACGCGGTTAAACATAACGCGGGGAAAAAAGCATGGTAAAAAACGCGTTTCATATCTACATCCATAGTTAATAAGATCCCTATTAAACGGGCAGTTCTATCTTGCTTATAAATATTCCACTGGACGCTCAGGCATCAGAAATATTCATACTGGACAATGATTATTAATTCGAAATAAGGAGATGTTCGAGTTTTCGTACTTTAAATTTCCGCGCGACTGTAGTCTTCCATCCCTGTAAGGTGGAATACGCGCGGCAGTGTTTCTCTTGTAAATAGCCCATACTTCCCCCTTCAAGATAATGCCGCAGAAGTAAAACGTCTCTTGAAGAGAGTAAACAGGCAGGCCCCGGGAAGGACCAGACGATCTGCCGCCCGGTCGCGACAGTATCCAGACCGCGAATAACATCATGAACAGAGCAACGCGATTCGAAGATTGCGCTGACGGCGTGACATTTCAGGTGCCAGAAAAAAGCCAGCGGCATGAGTCGTTGGGTTGAAATAATAATCAACTGATAACCACTCTTGCTCAATTGAGAGAACGATCGAAAAAAAAGCTTTAAGGTATAACTATTAAGATTAATAAACAGATAGTCTGGGCCGGAATGAGAATTAGTCACTTTTCTGGCCAGCGCAGAGATACCCGTGGAAAAATAAACATCATTTTCAGGCCAACTGGCAATATGGCTCTTCTTTACATATTCCTTTGTCATACAGATGATGCTCCCTATATCCTGGACAGCCTGATTTTTATTTTCAGGGGGTATTTATTATCCGGCGAGGTTATTTATTCTGACGATGTCCGGCACACCCACTCTGCTGCTGTCGGTATAATATTGATTCAAACAGAATAGTACATGAGCAATATTGATTGTCAAACCTGATCGATAAAACAAAATCAATAGTTAAAGGCTATCACTTGAAAGGTATCGATCGTTGTAATCGATCTTTTTTTCGGAATTTACCTTACTGTTTGTAAGTAAAACAAAAAGATACATAAATTTTAATTTTTGGTAAAAATCCTATATTTCAGTGAGTTACAATAATTTTTCCATTCGAATTGAAATGTTTAGTTACATAATAATGAAAATAGCGACACTGTTGTTGATCAGAGGACAGACGCCAATGCTTCAGCATGGGCCAGAAACCTCATAGTGCTTATCGCAATACGCTTAAGCCTGTTCGGGATAAATCCAGGGCAATGCCGCAATGTTGCTGTTTTAAATTAGTAACCGTCAAAATTTAAAAATCCCCTTCTCACTTTTCATAAAGAGTGAATAAACATCTCAACTACGATAAATTCAATCACGCCTGGTTTATTGTATTATCAAGGCGTTACATGTTCATACTGGCAGAGTGAGAAATATCTTCACTCGCTTTAATACGCACATCGTGCATTTTTCATCATTGAGTCAGTGGTCCTTTCTACACCCCCTTCCAACATCGTGAGCCATGTCAGTAAGGCGCTACACTGTCAGTGATAGCATGACCGCGTTTTGTCATTTACTGATTACAGGGAGAAAGAATGGAACTGCTTTTATTGAGTAACTCGACACTGCCGGGTAAAGGCTGGATGGAGCATGCGCTGCCGCTGATTGCGGAGCAACTTGAGGGGCGCCGTTCGGCAGTATTTATACCCTTTGCAGGCGTCACGCAAACCTGGGATGAATACACAGAAAAAACGGCTGCAATCTTCGCCCCGATGGGCGTCAAGGTGGTGGGTATTCACACCGTGACTGATCCGGTGGCGGCCATTGAAAATGCGGAAGTGGTGATTGTCGGCGGCGGTAATACTTTTCAGTTACTGAAAGAGAGCCGCGAGCGCGGGTTGCTGGCACCGATTGTTGACGTGGTTAAACGCGGTGCGCTGTACATTGGCTGGAGTGCGGGTGCCAACCTCGCCTGCAAGACCATCCGCACCACCAACGACATGCCGATTGTTGATCCGCAAGGTTTTGATGCGCTGGGCCTGTTCCCGTTGCAGATTAACCCGCATTTCACTAACGCGCTGCCGGAAGGACACAAAGGCGAAACGCGTGAACAGCGTATTCGCGAGCTGCTGGTTGTCGCGCCTGAACTGACGGTGATCGGTCTGCCGGAAGGCAACTGGATTAAAGTGAGTAAGGGTCAGGCGGTGCTTGGCGGTCCGAACACCACCTACGTGTTCGAAGCCGGTAAAGACGCCGTTGCCGTTGAGGCAGGTCACTGCTTTTAACCGACGTTGTCGGATGGCAGCGTAAATGCTTTATCCGGCCTGCAATGAGCGCAATTGGTAGGCCGGATAAGCGCTATCCGGCCTTACCGCCTGTTAGTAATCATCCCGCTCGTCATCTTCGTCCGGCTGTTCCAGCACGCTGTAAGCCACGGAACAGAACAACGAGTTCAGACGTTGCATATCCCCCAATAATCCCAGGTGCAGGGAGCTGGTCTCGATACTTTGTACGTTCTGCTGATGCAGACGATCAACGTGCGCATGCGAGTAACGGCGATTCAGTATGCGGAAACGATGCTTGCTACGGCGCAACCGCCGGGCACTGGTCACGTCGCCGGAGAAGAAGACCGACATCGCCAGTTGCAGGTTGCTGAGCAACTGGTCGTACAGCGCATCCAGCTCTTTTAACCCCTCAATAGAAAACGCCCGCCGCGCCGCCAGCGATTTATCAGCAATCTCGCTCCCCATGCGCTCCACAATATCCGACGCCTGTTCAAGGTTAAGCGACATCTCGATGATCTCCGCCCAGCGCCGCGACTCCTCTTCCGCCAGTTCCTCTTTCGGCATCCGCGCCAAATAGAGTTTGATGGCAGTGTAGAGCACGTTGATGTCATCCGCGATTTTGCGCAGCTCCTTCTCTTCGCGCGGCTCGCCATGCATCACCTTCTTCAGCCCTTCCATCATCTGTTCCATCGCATCGCCGATGCGCAGCGCCTCACGGGCGGCATTGGCGAGCGCAAGGGTCGGCGTATCCAGCGCGCTAACGTCCAGATGCTTTGGCTTGAGATGCGCATCCAGCTCAGGCTCGTCGCGGATGATGCGCTTACAGAAGCGCGCCATCGGCTCGGCAAAAGGAATCATTGCCAGGCAGCGGACCAGGTTGTAGAAAACATGGAAATAGATCACCAGCTCGGATTTCGCCAGCGGCAATTCATCCATCAGATTCGCCAGCGGATGGACAAATGGCAGAATAATCAGGCTGCCCACCAGCTTAAACAACAGACTGCCAAGCGCCACGCGACGAGCCGCGGCATTAGCCGCGCTGTTGTTGAGCATCGCCAGCAGGCCGGAACCGAGGTTGGCGCCAATCACCAGACACAGCGCCACCGGGAAGGAGATGATCCCCGCCGCGGTCAGGGTGGCCGTGAGCAGTACCGCCGCCAGGCTGGAATAACTGATGATCGCGAACATCGCGCCAATGAGCGCATCCAGCATGATATCGCCGGTCAGCGAGGCAAAAATGACCTGTACGCCGTTGGCCTGGGTTATAGGGGTGACGGCCTGGACAATCAGTTCCAGCGCCAGCAGGATCAGGCCAAGGCCGATCCCCACGCGCCCCAGTTGTCCGGCGCGTGACTGTTTACGGCCGAGGAAGAAGATCACGCCGATAAAAATCAGCAGCGGCGAGAGCCACGATAAATCGAAGGTGAGGATACGCGCCATCAGCGCGGTCCCTACGTCTGCACCAAGCACAATCACCAGCGCAGGCGTCAGTGCGACCAGATCCTGAGCAACAAACGAGGTTACCAGCATGGTGGTGGCATTACTGCTCTGCACCAGCGCAGTGACGCCAATTCCCGCGCAGAAGGCGAGCGGTTTCTTTTCGACGCTACGGCTAAGCACGGTTCGCAGGCGGGCGCCGAACACACGCATCACGCCAGTACGCACAATATGGGTACCCCAGACCAGCAGGGCGACAGCAGAAAGCAGGTGGAGCAGGGTTAGCACGGAATCAGGTACTCCTTATCATTTACACTTTATCCTTCAAGCTGCCTCTTTGTTGGCTGCGCCTGCTCACTCCAGTCACTTACTTCAGTAAGCTCCTGGAGATTCCCAGGCTTGCCGCCTCGACGCAACTTGAATGATTGCGTGTAAAAATATAACCAGAGAGGTCATAGCCTTCTTCCAGTATAAGGGTTTAAACGCAAGAAAGAGACAGGGTGCCCGACAAGCACCCTGTTAGTTGTAAGGAAAGATGACAGTTTCGTGAATCAGTCGGCGTCATAGCCCAGGTTAGGGGCCAGCCAGCGCTCAACGTCAGAAACACTCATCCCTTTACGGAACGCGTAGTCTTCCACCTGATCGCGCTGAATCTGTGCAACCGCGTAATACTTGCTGTCCGGATGGCTGAAGTACCAGCCGGAAACCGATGCGCCAGGCCACATGGCGAAGGATTCGGTAAGCTTCATGCCGGTGTGCTTTTCCACTTCCAGCAACTGCCAGATGGTGCCTTTCTCGGTATGCTCCGGACAGGCCGGGTACCCCGGCGCCGGACGAATTCCCTGGTAGTTTTCGCGAATCAGCTCTTCATTGCTGAGATTTTCGTTCGGCGCATAGCCCCAGTAGACCTTACGCACGCGCTCATGCAGGTATTCCGCGAAGGCTTCCGCCAGACGGTCGGCAAGCGCTTTCACCATGATCTTGTTGTAATCATCGTGCTGCGCTTCAAACGCATCCGCCAGCGCGTCCTCCTCCAGACCACCGGTCACCGCAAAAGCACCGATGTAGTCCGCTTTGCCGGTCAGCTTCGGCGCCACGAAGTCAGACAGACAGTAGTTAGCAAAGCCCACTTTTTCAGTCTGTTGACGCAGATGATGGCTGACCGTCAGCACGTGCGTTCGCGTTTCGTCACGATAGATTTCGATGTCATCACCCACGCGGTTTGCCGGGAACAGCCCCACCACACCGCGCGGATTCAGCGCCTTCTCTGCGCTCAGTTTATCCAGCATGTCGTTGGCATCTTTAAACAGGCGCTTCGCCTCTTCACCTACCACTTCATCTTCCAGAATGCGCGGATACTTCCCGGCCAGCGACCAGGTCATAAAGAACGGCGTCCAGTCGATGTAGTTACGCAGCGTTTCGATGCTGGCTTCGACCTCCTGCACACCCAGACGGTGCGCCACTGGCGGGGTATAGCTTTCCCAGTCAAACGCCAGATCGTTATCCCGCGCGGCGGCGAGCGTCACCGGCGGCGTGCGCGGTTTCTTACGCCCATGCTGGATGCGCACGGTTTCATACTCTTTACGGGTACGGGCGACAAAGTCATCGCGCTGGGTATCAGAAAGCAACGCGGCGACCACGCCGACGGTGCGCGAAGCGTTCTGCACATACACCGTAGGGCCGCTGTAGTTCTGCTCGATTTTCACCGCCGTGTGCGCTTTCGAGGTCGTCGCGCCGCCAATCAGCAGCGGTATGGTGAAGCCCTGACGCTCCATCTCTTTCGCCACGTTGACCATTTCGTCCAGCGACGGGGTAATCAGCCCGGAAAGGCCTATCAGATCCGCATTCACCTCTTTGGCGGTTCGGAGAATTTTCTCCGCCGGCACCATCACGCCAAGATCGACAATTTCGTAGTTGTTACATTGCAGGACCACGCCAACGATATTTTTGCCGATATCGTGGACATCGCCCTTCACGGTGGCGATGACCATTTTGCCATTGCTGGAGCCTTTCTCTTTACTGGCTTCGATAAACGGTTCGAGATACGCCACCGCCTGTTTCATTACGCGGGCGGATTTCACCACCTGCGGCAGGAACATTTTTCCTTCGCCGAACAGGTCGCCGACGACGTTCATCCCGTCCATCAGCGGCCCTTCAATCACCTCAATCGGGCGGGCCGCCTGCTGACGCGCCTCTTCGGTGTCCTGCTCGATAAACTCGGTGATGCCTTTAACCAGCGAGTATTCGAGGCGCTTTTTCACTTCCCAGGTGCGCCACTCCGCCAGTTGCGCGTTGGCCGCCTCATCACTCTTGCTACCGCGATATCTCTCCGCCAGCTCCAGCAATCGTTCGGTGCCGTCATCACGCCGATTGAGGATCACATCCTCCACCGCATCGCGCAGCTCGGCAGGGAGATCGTCGTAAATCGCCAGTTGCCCGGCATTGACAATCCCCATGTCCATACCGTTACGAATGGCATAGTAGAGGAACACCGCGTGAATGGCTTCGCGCACCGGATCGTTGCCACGGAACGAGAATGACACGTTGGACACGCCGCCGGAGATCAACGCATGCGGCAGCTCGCGTTTGATGTCTTCACAGGCACCGATAAAGTCCTGCGCGTAGTTGTTGTGCTCATCGATCCCGGTTGCTACTGCGAAAATATTCGGGTCGAAAATGATGTCTTCCGGCGGGAAGCCCACCTCCTCGGTGAGGATCCTGTACGCCCGGCGGCAAATCTCGATTTTACGCGCACGCGTATCCGCCTGGCCCTGCTCATCAAAGGCCATCACCACCACCGCCGCACCGTAGCGGCGCAGCAGCTTCGCATGATGGATAAAGGTTTCAATCCCCTCTTTCATCGAGATGGAGTTAACGATGCCTTTCCCCTGGATGCACTTCAGCCCTTTCTCAATGACGTCCCATTTTGAGGAGTCAATCATGATCGGCACACGAGCAATGTCAGGCTCACCGGCGATCAGGTTGAGAAAGCGCACCATCGCCGCTTCGGCGTCGAGCATCCCCTCATCCATGTTGATATCAATAATCTGTGCGCCGCTTTCTACCTGCTGACGGGCAACGTCCAGCGCTTCGCTGTATTTTTCTTCTTTGATCAGGCGCTTAAATTTGGCGGAGCCGGTAACGTTGGTACGCTCACCGACGTTTACAAACAGGCTGTCGTCGCCAATATTCAGCGGTTCGAGACCGGATAAGCGGCAGGCCACCGGGATCTCCGGCAACGGGCGCGGTGCCAGTCCCTCGACCGCCCTGCTCATTGCCGCGATGTGTTCCGGTGTGGTGCCGCAGCAGCCGCCAACGATATTCAGGAAGCCCGCTTCGGCCCATTCGCGGATCTGTTTTGCCATCGTATCGGCATCGAGATCGTATTCACCGAAAGCGTTGGGCAGCCCGGCGTTCGGGTGTGCAGTCACGTAACATTCAGCAATGCGAGACAGTTCCTGCACATACTGACGCAGTTCATCCGGCCCCAGCGCGCAGTTGAGGCCGAAAGTGAGAGGTTCAGCATGGCGCAGGGAGTTGTAAAACGCCTCTGTCGTTTGCCCGGAAAGGGTACGTCCAGAAGCATCGGTGATGGTGCCGGAAATCATGATCGGCAGGTCGATGCCCAGCGCTTCCAGCTCTTCTTTCACCGCAAAAATCGCCGCTTTCGCGTTCAGCGTATCGAAGACGGTTTCGATCAAAATCAAGTCACTGCCACCTTCCACCAGCGCTTTGGTGGATTCGCGGTAAGCAGCCACCAGCTGATCAAAGGTGATATTACGAAATGCCGGGTCATTCACATCCGGCGAGATCGATGCGGTCCGGTTGGTTGGGCCGAGAACGCCCGCAACATAGCGCGGTTTTTCCGGGGTACGGGCAGTCCACTCATCGGCACAGGCACGCGCCAGTTTCGCGGCGGCAAAGTTGATCTCCGCCGACAGGGATTCCATCTGGTAATCCGCCATCGCGATGGGGGTGGAGTTAAACGTGTTGGTTTCAATGATGTCCGCGCCCGCGTCAAAGTACGCGTTATGAATCGCGGCGATCACCTCTGGCTTACTCAGCACCAGCAGGTCATTGTTGCCTTTCAGGTCGCACGGCCAGTCGGCAAAGCGTTCACCACGGAAATCCTCTTCACTCAGACGATAGCTCTGGATCATCGTGCCCATACCGCCGTCCAGCACCAGAATACGTTCATTTAACTGCGCACGCAGTTGTTCAACTTTGCTGCTCACACTTGCTCCCGACAACGCTTAACCAGACCGAAAAAGTCAACAAAACATAGTGGCATAAACAGGGCTGACGGAAAAGCCAACAACGGGCAACATGAGACATGTTCAGCTTCACTCATCCGATCAGTACAAGACTTCTTGCATTATAATTGAATAAAACGAAAATGATTTCCACGATACAGAAAAGGAATGCGCTATGGTTGCACCCGTTCCCGCCAAACGCGGCAGAAAACCCGCCGCGACGACCACCCCCGCTGCCGGACAGGTTCAGTCGCTGACCCGTGGCCTGAAACTGCTGGAATGGATCGCGGAATCCAACGGCAGCGTGGCATTGACCGAACTGGCACAGCAGGCTGGCCTGCCGAACTCCACGACTCATCGCTTACTGACCACTATGCAGCAACAGGGCTTTGTGCGTCAGGTGGGTGACCTTGGACACTGGGCGATAGGCGCACATGCGTTCATCGTCGGCAGCAGCTTTTTACAGAGCCGCAATTTGCTGGCGATCGTCCACCCTATTCTGCGCAAACTGATGGAAGATTCCGGCGAAACGGTGAATCTGGCGGTACTGGATCAAAGTGATCATCAGGCAATTATCATTGACCAGGTACAGTGTACCCAACTGATGCGTATGTCCGCGCCGATTGGCGGTAAGCTGCCGATGCACGCCTCTGGCGCAGGCAAAGCGTTTTTAGCACAACTGAGCGAAGAACAGGTGACCCAGCTGCTGCACCGCAAAGGGCTGCATGCATACACCCACGCGACGCTGGTCTCCCCGGTTCATCTGAAGGACGACCTCGCCCAGACCCGCAAGCGCGGTTATTCCTTTGATGATGAGGAACATGCGCTCGGTCTGCGTTGTGTCGCGTCGTGCATTTATGACGAACACCGCGAGCCGTTCGCGGCAATCTCTATCTCTGGCCCGATTTCGCGCATCACGGACGACCGCGTGACCGAGTTTGGCGCGATGGTGATCAAGGCGGCGAAAGAGGTGACGCTGGCATACGGCGGGATTCGTTAAACAAAATCCCCCTCAGGAACATTTTCGGCAGGCCTGATAAGCGTCGTGCCATCAGGCAGGTCGGCGCACATTGCCGGATGGCGGCGCAAGCGCCCGGTCGGTTTCATAACGCACGCTGAATCGCTGGCGACGGCGATATGCGTAAACATCTTCAACATGCCCTTCCCGAATGCGCGTCTGTAATGCGCGCCAGTAATCGGCACGAAACAGATCGGCGTGCATCTCCTCAAACAGCGGTCCGATGCGTGGGTCGGCGCATAACCAGTGGCGAAACTCCTCAGGAAACACATCGCCAGGGGATACGCTATACCAGGGCTCGGCACTCATCTCATCTTCCGGGTAGCGCGGCGGCGGGATGTCCCGGAAATTCACTTCCGTCATGTAGCAGATTTCATCGTAATCGTAGAACACCACGCGACCATGACGGGTGACGCCAAAGTTTTTGAACAGCATGTCGCCGGGGAAAATATTGGCGGCGGCAAGCTGGCGAATCGCGTTGCCGTACTCCTCAATCGCATCCCGCAGTTGCTGACCTTCGACCTGCTCAAGCCAGATATTGAGCGGCACCATCCGCCGCTCAATATAGAGATGACGGATGACAATCTGCTCACCAAGATCGGTTATCTTTTCCGGCACTTCCTCAAGTAACAGCGCCATCAATGCCGGATCGATCTGACGTTTATCCAGCACGAAATTTTCGAACTCCTGGGTATCTGCCATGCGTCCCACGCGATCGTGCTCTTTCACCAGTTGATAGCAGGCGCGAACGTGGGCGGCAGACATCTCTTTTTGCGGCGCGAACTTATCTTTAATAATTTTAAAAACCCGGTCGAACCCCGGCAGCGTAAAGACCAGCATCACCATGCCACGTATGCCCGGCGCTTCAATGAACTGCTCATCGCAGCTGCGCAGATACAACAAATACTCGCGATAGCTCTCGGTCTTCGCATGTTTCTGACAGCCAATCGCCATGTATAACTCAGCGGTGGTTTTTCCTGGCAGGATCTCGCGCAACCATTCCACCAGCGCGGCGGGCAGCGGCGCGTACACCATAAAATAGGAACGAGCGAAACCGAACACGATACTGGCTTCTGCCGTGGTGGTCAGGCAGGTATCCACAAACAGTTCACCTTCATCGGTGCGATGAATCGGCAGCAAAAAGGGCAACGTGGCGGATGGCGTGATGAGTTTGCCGACCAGCCATGCGGCTTTATTGCGATAAAACAGCTCGTTAGCCACCTGTAGATGGCACTGCTGCAACGTCTCCTCACCAAAGGTTTCACGCAGATGTGCAATGATATAGCGAATATCGCGCCCTTTGTTCTGCCAGGGCAGGCGCAACGGCAGATCGCTGAGAATGCGGGTGAGCAGCGGTTCCCAACCGCTATCCGGGAAGAAATCTTTTGCCAGCGGACGCGGGATCGTCCGGAAACGACGTTCCGGCTGGGAGCTAAAAATAAAGAGCCGCTCGGGAGTGAGCGAGCGGTGGTCAAATAACCGACAATATACGGAGTTAAAAAAGCTCTCCGCAATCTCGAAGCGCGGGTAATCCGGCAGGAGCCCGGTGTAATGCTCTTTTACACGCAGCAAAAATGCGGCGTCGGTACTTTTGCCGCCAGTGATGCAGCGCAGTTGTTCCACCACCAGACCCACGTGGTGATCGTAGAGGTGAATACGGCTTTTCATCGCCTGCTGCACGGCATGCCAGTCAGCCTGTTCAAAGCGCTGTTGCGCGCCGGAGGTCACTTCCAGAAATCGACCATACTGGGCGTCGAAACCTTGCAAAATCGTCTGAGCAATCAGTAACTCCAGGCCACGCGTCATCGCTTCTCCTCATCCGGCACAACGTCATGCCGGATAGCGCGTCTGCTTATCCGGCCTACATCCCTTCGTAGGCCCGGTAAGCGCAGCGCCACCGGGCATTAATCAAAACTGTGATTCTTCGGTCGAGCCGGTCAGCGCGGTCACCGAGGAAGTGCCGCCCTGAATGATGGTGGTGACTTTATCAAAGTAGCCTGTCCCTACTTCCTGCTGATGGGACACGAAGGTGTAACCGTCTTTAGCCGCCGCAAATTCCGGCTGCTGAACCTTCTCAACATAGTGGCGCATGCCTTCACCCTGCGCGTAGGAGTGCGCAAGGTCGAACATGTTGAACCACATACTGTGAATACCTGCCAGGGTAATGAACTGGTATTTGTAACCCATATCGGACAACTGCTGCTGGAAGCTGGCGATGGTCTTATCGTCCAGATTCTTCTGCCAGTTGAACGACGGCGAACAGTTATAGGCCAGCAGTTTGCCTGGGAATTTCGCATGAATCGCATCGGCAAAACGCTTCGCCAGTTCCAGATCCGGCGTCGAGGTTTCACACCACACCAGATCGGCATACGGGGCGTAGGCCAGGCCACGGCTGATCGCCTGCTCAATGCCGGCATGCGTACGGAAGAATCCTTCACTGGTGCGCTCGCCGGTAATAAATTCGCTGTCGTACGGGTCACAGTCGGAGGTGATCAGATCCGCCGCATCCGCATCGGTACGCGCAATCACCAGCGTCGGGACGCCCATAACGTCTGCCGCCAGACGCGCAGCCACCAGTTTCTGAATCGCTTCCTGAGTTGGCACCAGCACTTTGCCGCCCATATGACCACATTTCTTCACCGAGGCCAGTTGATCTTCGAAGTGAACAGCCGCTGCACCGGCCTCAATCATCGACTTCATCAGCTCAAACGCATTCAGTACGCCGCCAAACCCGGCTTCCGCATCGGCGACGATTGGCAGGAAGTAATCCACATAGCGCGGATCGTTGGGCTCAATACCGCTGGACCACTGGATCTGATCCGCACGGCGAAAGGTGTTGTTGATCCGATCCACCACTGCCGGAACAGAATTCGCCGGGTAGAGCGATTGATCCGGGTACATACTGGACGCCAGGTTGGCATCCGCCGCAACCTGCCACCCCGACAGATACACCGCTTCGATACCCGCTTTCGCCTGCTGTAACGCCTGACCACCGGTCAGCGCACCAAGGCTGTTGATGTAACCTTTTTTCGATTCGCCGTGCAGCAGACGCCACATTTTGGCTGCGCCCAGCTGCGCCAGCGTGCATTCCGGGTTAACCGAGCCGCGTAATTTCACCACTTCCTCCGCGCTGTACGGGCGACGGATGCCTTCCCAGCGTGGTTGTGTCCATTCTTTCTGTAACGCTTCGATCTGTTGGGTACGGGTTTTCATGTGCAGATGCTCCATATTATTCTCCTGGCTTCCCAGGCGTTATTGGTGAAGGCAGTTTGGTCACGGGAAGCCGCGCAAAAACCGGAGCGTACTTATCGTACGTGAGGATTTTGAGCACGGCCCGGGGCCAAAATGGCGAACAAAATAGCCTGGGCATTTACGCCAGCAGGCGGTAGCCTGGCAATGTCAGGAAATCGATTAATTCGTCAGAAGTGGTGATTTGCTCCATCAGGCGCGCGGCATCATCAAATCGGCCGCTGCTGTAACGGTGTTCACCCAGTTCGTCCTGGATGACCCGCATCTCTTCAGCCAACATCTGGCGGAACAGCGCCTTAGTGACCGGTTTGCCGTTGCTCAGGGTTTTCTCGTGATGGATCCACTGCCAGATTGACGTACGGGAGATCTCCGCTGTCGCCGCATCTTCCATCAGGCCATAAATCGGCACGCAGCCGTTGCCGGAGATCCACGCTTCGATGTACTGCACCGCAACGCGAATATTGGCGCGCATCCCCTCTTCCGTACGCTCGCCTTCACATGGCGCCAGCAATTGTTCTGCGGTAATCGGCGCGTCTTCATCACGGGTCACAAACAGCTGGTTTTTGTTCTCGCCGAGCACCTCGTTGAAGACTGCCATCGCGGTATCCGCCAGTCCCGGATGCGCAATCCACGTGCCGTCGTGGCCGTTATTGGCTTCCAGCGCTTTATCCGCTTTCACCTTGCTGAGTACCTGATTATTGCGTTCAGCGTCTTTGCTCGGGATGAATGCCGCCATACCGCCCATCGCGAAGGCACCACGTTTGTGACAGGTTTTAATCAGCAGACGCGAATAGGCGCTAAGGAAAGGCTTATCCATCGTCACCACCTGGCGGTCCGGCAGAACGCGATCCGGATGATTCTTCAGCGTTTTGATATAGCTGAAGATGTAATCCCAGCGACCACAGTTCAGCCCGACAATATGGTCACGCAGCGCGTGCAGGATCTCGTCCATCTGGAACACGGCCGGCAGGGTTTCAATCAGCAGCGTAGCTTTAATCGTACCGCGCGACAGATTGAAACGATCTTCGGTATAGCTGAAGACTTCACTCCACCAGGCCGCTTCCTGCCAGGCCTGCGTTTTCGGCAGGTAGAAATAGGGACCGCTGCCTTTGGCCAGCAACGCTTTGTAGTTATGGAAGAAATAGAGGGCAAAATCGAACAGGCTGCCGGGGATCGCTTCACCGCGCCAGGTCACATGTTTTTCCGGCAGGTGCAGACCACGCACACGGCAAATCAGTAATGCCGGATTGGGCTTCAACTGATAGATTTTGCCAGCTTCATTGGTGTAGCTGATGGTGCCGTTTACCGCGTCACGCAGGTTGATATGCCCGTCGATCACTTTGCTCCATTCCGGTGCCAGCGAATCTTCGAAATCGGCCATAAAAACCTTCACATTCGCGTTCAACGCATTGATGACCATCTTGCGTTCAACCGGTCCGGTGATTTCGACCCGACGATCCTGTAAATCCTCCGGAATGCCGCGAATCTTCCAGTCTCCGTTTCTAATGGAAACAGTTTCCGAAATAAAATCAGGCAATATACCGTTGTCGATATCCCGCTGCTGCTGAATACGAGCCGCGAGCAGCTTATTGCGCTTCGTCGTAAAGCGCGCCACCAGTTCAGTGAGAAATTCGACCGCTTCATCGGTCAGGATCTGCTTCTCTGGCTCACCATGGGGCCTGGTAAAGATCAATTCATCGGTAGTCGTTGCCTGTTGATTCATTCTGTAACTCCTCGTCATTGATAACAAAGCATTCCCAATGCGAACGAAGGATCGTTGTGCGCTTTTCGTTCAGCACAACTAAGACTACTCATTTAAATTTCAAAATCAAAAACAATTTCCATTTTTAATTTAATTATCAATTAACCTGTTGATAACAATAAAAATAAAGTTTAATCACAAGTTGAAGTGCATTTCGGAAATAAAAAAGGCACCCGAAGGTGCCTGATTCACTATGCTGAAACGCTTTAGGATCGTCAGCGACAGACGATTAATCCAGCGTTGGATTCATGTGACGCAGATCATATGGTGTGATCTGGTAGACGTAATAGTTGAGCCAGTTGATGAACAGCAAATTACCGTGGCTTCGCCAGGTAGCGCGAGGTTTGTTTTGGGGATCGTTTTGCGGGAAATAATTGTAGGGAACGTCGGGGTTTAATCCGGCTTCTACATCGCGGAAATATTCGCTACCTAATGTGTTGGCATCATATTCCGGATGGCCCGTGACAAACGCAATGCGTTTATCTTTGCTGGCAAAAAGATAGGCATCACCATTCTCAGTCTCGGCGAGGATCTCAAGATCGGTGTAGTCACGGATCAACACTGACGGGAAATCAGCATAGCGTGAATGCGGGGCCAGGAACGAATCATCAAAACCCCGCGTCAGCAGTGCATGAGGGTGAAGAATATGATGCTCATAAACGCCAGAAAGCTTATCAGTGCGGGTCTGTTTCGGAATACCGTAGAGGATATTAAGCGCTGCCTGGACCGCCCAACAGACAAACAGCGTTGAGGTGACATGATCTTTCGCCCACTCCAGCACTTGTTTGATCTGTGGCCAGTAGGCAACATCATTGAACTCCACCAGACCCAGCGGCGCGCCGGTGACGATCAAGCCATCGAAGTTCTGATCGCAGATATCCTCAAAGTTACAGTAGAAGTTGTTCAGATGCTCTGCTGGCGTATTACGCGACTCACGTGCATCAATGCGCAGTAACTGTACATCCACCTGCAACGGAGAGTTCGACAGCAGCCGCAAAAACTGATTTTCCGTTTCGATTTTCTTCGGCATCAGGTTGAGGATGAGTACCTTTAGCGGACGAATTTCCTGACCTGAAGCACGGGAAGTCGTCATAACAAAGACGTTTTCCTCACGTAAGAAATTGACGGCGGGTAGCTCGTCCTGCACACGAATCGGCATAACCTGATAACCTCACTACATACGTTTAAACGTTTAGACATCCAGATAGCTGAAGATACTCAGAAATCACGCCAATGTCGAGCCTGCATGTTAAAGGTGAGAAAGTTTCACGACGACGGATACGTTAGAATATAAGCATAACGAAAAGGAGAGAATATGGTTATTAACATACGCCGATCGCGGCATGATGAAGGGAACAAACTGATTGCAATCTGGTGCCGTTCGGTCGACGCCACGCATGATTTTCTGTCTAAAGAGTACCGCATCAAGCTGGAGGAGCTGGTCCGCTCGTTTTTACCCGAAGCCCCTTTTTGGGTTGCCGCGAATGAGCAGGATGAGCCCGTCGCGTTTATGTTGCTCACTGGAGAGCATATGGATGCGCTGTTTGTTGATCCCGATATTCGGGGCTGTGGCGTGGGTAAACTGTTGATAGAGCATGCGCTTTCGCTAGCGCCCGCGTTGACGACTAACGTGAACGAGCAGAATGAACAAGCTGTGGGATTCTATAAGAAGATGGGATTCAGGGTGACGGGGCGCGCAGAGGTCGACGATCTTGGGCAGCCATATCCGTTATTGCATTTGCGTTACCACAAAGCCTCGTCCTGACAGCAGGCCGGATAAGGCAAAGCCGCCATCCGGCAGTGGTGCGGTCTGCCTGAGGCGCTGCGCCTGTCAGGCCTACAGGCCAGATAAGGCAAAGCCACACTCCAAATTTGCAGCGCAGAAACGCAAAAAGCCCATCCGTCAGGATGGGCTCTTCACTTAATTGATGCCTGGCAGTTCCCTACTCTCGCATGGGGAGACCCCACACTACCATCGGCGCTACGGCGTTTCACTTCTGAGTTCGGCATGGGGTCAGGTGGGACCACCGCGCTACAGCCGCCAGGCAAATTCTTGGTGCTCTGTACGCAATATTTTATCGCATCAGCTGCGTTGGCTGCATTCGTGAACGTCAGTCACATACCTGTGTATGCTCCTTCCGTCGCTTCATTTGCCGCCTTGCCGCTGCGCAAACTATTGCGCACTACAATCCGGTATCAACGCTGAAAATTTTCTCTCAATCCGCCAAAACAGCTTCGGCGTTGTAAGGTTAAGCCTCACGGTTCATTAGTACCGGTTAGCTCAACGCATCGCTGCGCTTACACACCCGGCCTATCAACGTCGTCGTCTTCAACGTTCCTTCAGGACCCTTAAAGGGTCAGGGAGAACTCATCTCGGGGCAAGTTTCGTGCTTAGATGCTTTCAGCACTTATCTCTTCCGCATTTAGCTACCGGGCAGTGCCATTGGCATGACAACCCGAACACCAGTGATGCGTCCACTCCGGTCCTCTCGTACTAGGAGCAGCCCCCCTCAATTCTCCAGCGCCCACGGCAGATAGGGACCGAACTGTCTCACGACGTTCTAAACCCAGCTCGCGTACCACTTTAAATGGCGAACAGCCATACCCTTGGGACCTACTTCAGCCCCAGGATGTGATGAGCCGACATCGAGGTGCCAAACACCGCCGTCGATATGAACTCTTGGGCGGTATCAGCCTGTTATCCCCGGAGTACCTTTTATCCGTTGAGCGATGGCCCTTCCATTCAGAACCACCGGATCACTAAGACCTGCTTTCGCACCTGCTCGCGCCGTCACGCTCGCAGTCAAGCTAGCTTATGCCTTTGCACTAACCTCCTGATGTCCGACCAGGATTAGCTAACCTTCGTGCTCCTCCGTTACTCTTTAGGAGGAGACCGCCCCAGTCAAACTACCCACCAGACACTGTCCGCAACCCGGATTACGGGCCCACGTTAGAACACCAGCCATTAAAGGGTGGTATTTCAAGGACGGCTCCACACGAACTGGCGTCCGCGCTTCAAAGCCTCCCACCTATCCTACACATCAAGGACCAGTGTTCAGTGTCAAGCTATAGTAAAGGTTCACGGGGTCTTTCCGTCTTGCCGCGGGTACACTGCATCTTCACAGCGAGTTCAATTTCACTGAGTCTCGGGTGGAGACAGCCTGGCCATCATTACGCCATTCGTGCAGGTCGGAACTTACCCGACAAGGAATTTCGCTACCTTAGGACCGTTATAGTTACGGCCGCCGTTTACCGGGGCTTCGATCAAGAGCTTCTCCTTACGGATAACCCCATCAATTAACCTTCCGGCACCGGGCAGGCGTCACACCGTATACGTCCACTTTCGTGTTTGCACAGTGCTGTGTTTTTAATAAACAGTTGCAGCCAGCTGGTATCTTCGACTGATTTCAGCTCCACGAGTAAATCGCTTCACCTACATATCAGCGTGCCTTCTCCCGAAGTTACGGCACCATTTTGCCTAGTTCCTTCACCCGAGTTCTCTCAAGCGCCTTGGTATTCTCTACCTGACCACCTGTGTCGGTTTGGGGTACGATCTGATGTTACCTGATGCTTAGAGGCTTTTCCTGGAAGCAGGGCATTTGTTGCTTCAGCACCGTAGTGCCTCGTCATCACGCCTCAGTGTTAAAGTGAACCGGATTTACCTGGAACACACACCTACACGCTTAAACCGGGACAACCGTCGCCCGGCCAACATAGCCTTCTCCGTCCCCCCTTCGCAGTAACACCTGGTACAGGAATATTAACCTGTTTCCCATCGACTACGCCTTTCGGCCTCGCCTTAGGGGTCGACTCACCCTGCCCCGATTAACGTTGGACAGGAACCCTTGGTCTTCCGGCGAGCGGGCTTTTCACCCGCTTTATCGTTACTTATGTCAGCATTCGCACTTCTGATACCTCCAGCATGCCTCACAGCACACCTTCACAGGCTTACAGAACGCTCCCCTACCCAACAACACTTAGTGTCGCTGCCGCAGCTTCGGTGCATGGTTTAGCCCCGTTACATCTTCCGCGCAGGCCGACTCGACCAGTGAGCTATTACGCTTTCTTTAAATGATGGCTGCTTCTAAGCCAACATCCTGGCTGTCTGAGCCTTCCCACATCGTTTCCCACTTAACCATGACTTTGGGACCTTAGCTGGCGGTCTGGGTTGTTTCCCTCTTCACGACGGACGTTAGCACCCGCCGTGTGTCTCCCGTGATAACATTCTCCGGTATTCGCAGTTTGCATCGGGTTGGTAAGCCGGGATGGCCCCCTAGCCGAAACAGTGCTCTACCCCCGGAGATGAATTCACGAGGCGCTACCTAAATAGCTTTCGGGGAGAACCAGCTATCTCCCGGTTTGATTGGCCTTTCACCCCCAGCCACAAGTCATCCGCTAATTTTTCAACATTAGTCGGTTCGGTCCTCCAGTTAGTGTTACCCAACCTTCAACCTGCCCATGGCTAGATCACCGGGTTTCGGGTCTATACCCTGCAACTTAACGCCCAGTTAAGACTCGGTTTCCCTTCGGCTCCCCTATTCGGTTAACCTTGCTACAGAATATAAGTCGCTGACCCATTATACAAAAGGTACGCAGTCACCCCATAAAGAGGCTCCCACTGCTTGTACGTACACGGTTTCAGGTTCTTTTTCACTCCCCTCGCCGGGGTTCTTTTCGCCTTTCCCTCACGGTACTGGTTCACTATCGGTCAGTCAGGAGTATTTAGCCTTGGAGGATGGTCCCCCCATATTCAGACAGGATACCACGTGTCCCGCCCTACTCATCGAGCTCACAACACATGCAATTTTGTGTACGGGGCTGTCACCCTGTATCGCCGGCCTTTCCAGACCGTTCCACTACCACACATGCTGATTCAGGCTCTGGGCTGCTCCCCGTTCGCTCGCCGCTACTGGGGGAATCTCGGTTGATTTCTTTTCCTCGGGGTACTTAGATGTTTCAGTTCCCCCGGTTCGCCTCGTTAACCTATGGATTCAGTTAACGATAGTGCAACGAATTGCACTGGGTTTCCCCATTCGGACATCGCCGGCTATAACGGTTCATATCACCTTACCGACGCTTTTCGCAGATTAGCACGTCCTTCATCGCCTCTGACTGCCAGGGCATCCACCGTGTACGCTTAGTCGCTTAACCTCACAACCCGAAGATGTTTCTTTCGATTCATCATCGTGTTGCGAAAATTTGAGAGACTCGAACACACCATTAACAGTGTGTCGTTTCAATTTTCAGCTTGATCCAGATTTTTAAAGAGCAAATATCTCAAACATGACTCGCTGAGTCAGTTTTGAGATACAAAGGCCGGCGACTTTCACTCACACAAACCAGCAAGTGGCGTCCCCTAGGGGATTCGAACCCCTGTTACCGCCGTGAAAGGGCGGTGTCCTGGGCCTCTAGACGAAGGGGACACGAAAATTGCTTATCACGCGCTGCGTGATATTTTCGTGTAGGGTGAGCTTTCATCAATAGAAAGCGAGCGGCCTTATTCTGTTCAGCCTCACTCCCAACGCGTAAACGCCTTGCTTTTTACTTTTCATCAGACAATCTGTGTGGGCACTACAAAGGCAGGTTCTTTAAGGTAAGGAGGTGATCCAACCGCAGGTTCCCCTACGGTTACCTTGTTACGACTTCACCCCAGTCATGAATCACAAAGTGGTAAGCGCCCTCCCGAAGGTTAAGCTACCTACTTCTTTTGCAACCCACTCCCATGGTGTGACGGGCGGTGTGTACAAGGCCCGGGAACGTATTCACCGTGGCATTCTGATCCACGATTACTAGCGATTCCGACTTCATGGAGTCGAGTTGCAGACTCCAATCCGGACTACGACATACTTTATGAGGTCCGCTTGCTCTCGCGAGGTCGCTTCTCTTTGTATATGCCATTGTAGCACGTGTGTAGCCCTGGTCGTAAGGGCCATGATGACTTGACGTCATCCCCACCTTCCTCCAGTTTATCACTGGCAGTCTCCTTTGAGTTCCCGGCCTAACCGCTGGCAACAAAGGATAAGGGTTGCGCTCGTTGCGGGACTTAACCCAACATTTCACAACACGAGCTGACGACAGCCATGCAGCACCTGTCTCACAGTTCCCGAAGGCACCAAGGCATCTCTGCCAAGTTCTGTGGATGTCAAGACCAGGTAAGGTTCTTCGCGTTGCATCGAATTAAACCACATGCTCCACCGCTTGTGCGGGCCCCCGTCAATTCATTTGAGTTTTAACCTTGCGGCCGTACTCCCCAGGCGGTCTATTTAACGCGTTAGCTCCGGAAGCCACACCTCAAGGGCACAACCTCCAAATAGACATCGTTTACGGCGTGGACTACCAGGGTATCTAATCCTGTTTGCTCCCCACGCTTTCGCACCTGAGCGTCAGTCTTCGTCCAGGGGGCCGCCTTCGCCACCGGTATTCCTCCAGATCTCTACGCATTTCACCGCTACACCTGGAATTCTACCCCCCTCTACGAGACTCAAGCCTGCCAGTTTCGAATGCAGTTCCCAGGTTGAGCCCGGGGATTTCACATCCGACTTGACAGACCGCCTGCGTGCGCTTTACGCCCAGTAATTCCGATTAACGCTTGCACCCTCCGTATTACCGCGGCTGCTGGCACGGAGTTAGCCGGTGCTTCTTCTGCGGGTAACGTCAATTGCTGCGGTTATTAACCACAACACCTTCCTCCCCGCTGAAAGTACTTTACAACCCGAAGGCCTTCTTCATACACGCGGCATGGCTGCATCAGGCTTGCGCCCATTGTGCAATATTCCCCACTGCTGCCTCCCGTAGGAGTCTGGACCGTGTCTCAGTTCCAGTGTGGCTGGTCATCCTCTCAGACCAGCTAGGGATCGTCGCCTTGGTGAGCCGTTACCTCACCAACTAGCTAATCCCATCTGGGCACATCCGATGGCAAGAGGCCCGAAGGTCCCCCTCTTTGGTCTTGCGACATTATGCGGTATTAGCTACCGTTTCCAGTAGTTATCCCCCTCCATCGGGCAGTTTCCCAGACATTACTCACCCGTCCGCCACTCGTCAGCAAAGCAGCAAGCTGCTTCCTGTTACCGTTCGACTTGCATGTGTTAGGCCTGCCGCCAGCGTTCAATCTGAGCCATGATCAAACTCTTCAATTTAAGTTTGATGCTCTTAGAATTAAACGTCGTAATGAATTACGTGTTCACTCTTTGAGACTTGGTATTCATTTTTCGTCTTGCGACGTTAAGAATCCATGTCACTCTGAGTGCCCACACAGATTGTCTGATAAATTGTTAAAGAGCAGTTGCGACGCGCTTTAGCGCTCTGTCGCGAGGTGGCGTATATTACGCTTTCCTCTTTCAGAGTCAACCCTGATTTTCAGGATTTTTCTCTTCAACCGAACCGGCTGTTTGTGTGAAGTGATTCACATCCGCCGTGTCGATGGAGGCGCATTATAGGGAGTTCCCGGGCATCCGCAATAGAAAAGTTGCAGAAAAATGACTGACTGCTGCATTCCCCAGCAAAATCCCGCCTTATACCCTTTTATACACAGACTTATCCACAATCGTCGGGATCTTTGAGCGGATCTTCCCTGCCGTTAACGATCTATATAGAGAGAAAATCAGAACCAGAATCGAAAAAGAAAAATTCGCGAGCGTTGCGCAAACGTTTTCGTTACAATGCCCCCGCAAAACAAGGATGCCCCGTAAGGGGCGTTAGCTAAGTTTTTCACGAAAAATTCAGCTAACGCTCTCTGTTATCGTCAAATCCAGGGGATTTACCATGCAACAACGTCGTCCAGTCCGCCGCGCTCTGCTCAGTGTTTCTGACAAAGCCGGTATCGTCGAATTCGCCCAGGCACTTTCCGCACGTGGTGTGGATCTGCTGTCGACAGGGGGCACTGCCCGTCTGTTAGCAGAGAAAGGTCTGCCGGTGACCGAAGTTTCCGATTACACCGGTTTCCCGGAAATGATGGATGGACGCGTCAAAACCCTGCATCCTAAAGTACACGGCGGCATTCTCGGTCGTCGCGGTCAGGATGACGGGATTATGGAACAGCACGGCATCGCCCCCATCGACATGGTGGTTGTTAACCTTTATCCGTTCGCCCAGACCGTTGCCCGCGAAGGCTGCTCACTGGAAGATGCTGTAGAGAACATCGACATCGGCGGGCCGACAATGGTGCGCTCTGCCGCAAAGAACCATAAAGATGTCGCAATCGTTGTAAAGAGCAGCGACTACGACGCCATTATTAAAGAGATGGATGCCAACGACGGCTCTTTGACCCTCGATACCCGTTTCGACCTCGCGATTAAAGCCTTCGAACACACCGCCGCTTACGACAGTATGATTGCCAACTATTTTGGCAGCATGGTTCCGGCCTATCACGGTGAAAGCAAAGACGCCGCGGGTCGCTTCCCGCGGACGCTGAACCTGAACTTCATTAAGAAGCAGGATATGCGCTACGGTGAAAACAGCCACCAGCAGGCTGCATTCTATATAGAAGAGAACGTACAAGAAGCCTCCGTTGCAACCGCTCAGCAGGTTCAGGGCAAAGCGCTCTCCTATAACAACATCGCCGATACCGACGCCGCGCTGGAATGTGTGAAAGAGTTCAGCGAGCCAGCCTGCGTTATCGTCAAGCACGCGAACCCATGCGGCGTTGCCGTAAGCACCTCTATTCTGGATGCCTACGATCGCGCCTACAAAACCGACCCAACATCTGCCTTCGGCGGCATCATCGCCTTTAACCGCGAACTGGATGCTGAAACGGCGCAGGCCATCATCTCCCGTCAGTTTGTCGAAGTGATCATCGCTCCATCAGCGACCGATGAGGCGCTGAAAATCACCGCTGCCAAGCAAAACGTGCGCGTTCTGACCTGCGGTCAGTGGGCTGAGCGCGTGCCGGGCCTGGACTTCAAACGTGTTAACGGCGGTCTGCTGGTACAGGATCGCGATCTGGGTATGGTCACTGCTGGTGAGCTGCGCGTGGTGACGAAGCGCCAGCCGACCGAACAGGAACTGCGCGACGCGCTGTTCTGCTGGAAAGTCGCGAAGTTCGTTAAATCCAACGCCATTGTTTACGCCAAAGAGAACATGACTATCGGTATTGGCGCAGGCCAGATGAGCCGCGTCTACTCCGCTAAAATTGCCGGGATCAAAGCCGCGGATGAAGGTCTGGAAGTGAAAGGTTCCGCGATGGCGTCCGACGCCTTCTTCCCGTTCCGCGATGGTATTGATGCTGCTGCCGCTGTTGGCGTGAGCTGCGTGATCCAGCCAGGCGGTTCCATCCGTGATGATGAAGTCATTGCCGCTGCTGACGAACACGGCATTGCGATGATCTTCACCGACATGCGCCACTTCCGCCATTAATGGAGCGAGACATGAAAGTATTAGTTATCGGAAACGGCGGGCGCGAGCACGCTCTGGCGTGGAAAGCCGCTCAGTCACCAACAGTGGCAACCGTATTTGTTGCACCGGGTAACGCCGGCACCGCGCTGGAACCGACGCTGCAAAACGTCGCGATCGGCGCAACCGATATTCCGGCACTGCTGAACTTTGCCCAGAGTGAAAAGATTGACCTGACGATCGTCGGCCCGGAAGCGCCGCTGGTGAAAGGCGTGGTCGATACCTTCCGTGCGGCGGGCCTGAAAATCTTCGGTCCAACCGCAGGCGCGGCACAACTGGAAGGTTCAAAAGCGTTCACCAAAGATTTCCTTGCACGTCACCAGATCCCGACGGCCGAATATCAGAACTTTACGGAGATCGAACCAGCTCTCGCTTATCTGCGTGAGAAAGGCGCGCCGATCGTCATTAAGGCTGACGGTCTGGCTGCCGGTAAGGGTGTGATTGTCGCAATGACGCTGGAAGAAGCCGAAGCCGCCGTACATGATATGCTGGCTGGCAACGCGTTTGGCGACGCGGGTCATCGCATCGTGATTGAAGAGTTCCTCGACGGCGAAGAAGCCAGCTTTATCGTGATGGTCGACGGCGAGCACGTCTTGCCGATGGCGACCAGTCAGGATCATAAGCGCGTAGGCGATGGTGATACCGGCCTGAACACCGGCGGGATGGGTGCCTATTCTCCGGCGCCGGTGGTGACGGATGACGTCCATCAGCGCACGATGGAACGCATCATCTGGCCAACCGTCAAAGGCATGGCGGCAGAAGGTAACACCTATACCGGTTTCCTGTATGCCGGTCTGATGATCGACAAACAGGGCAATCCGAAGGTGATCGAATTTAACTGCCGCTTTGGCGATCCGGAAACCCAGCCCATCATGCTGCGTATGAAATCCGATCTGGTTGAGCTTTGCCTTGCTGCCTGCGAAGGCAAACTGGACGAGCAAAAATCAGAGTGGGATGATCGCGCCTCGCTTGGCGTGGTGATGGCAGCGGGCGGTTATCCTGGCGATTATCGCACCGGCGACGTGATCCACGGTTTGCCATTGGAAGAAGTGGCAGATGGCAAAGTGTTCCACGCCGGCACCCGACTGGACGATAACGAGCAGGTTATCACCAGCGGTGGTCGCGTGCTGTGCGTCACTGCGCTGGGGGATACGGTGGCAGAGGCGCAAAAACGCGCCTATGCCTTAATGACCGATATCCACTGGGACGACTGTTTCTGCCGTAAAGACATCGGCTGGCGCGCCATTGAGCGTGAACAGAACTAACGCGACAGTTTCGCCAGCAGCGTCTTTCGCGTAATCCCTAGCTGACGGGCGGCTTCCGTTTTGTTGCCGCCCGTTTTTTCCAGCGCCGCCAGAATCACCTCTTTTTCGACTTCCACCAGCGGCTGAATGGCCTGCTCCGTCATGAGCGGCAGGGGCTGACTCGCGATCGCCAGCGGCAGCTCGCGCTCAGAAATATACTCTCCGGTCAGCAGGACCACTGAACGCTCAATCGCATTTTCCAGCTCACGGATATTCCCCGGCCAGTCGTAGTGAATCAGCAGATCCATCGCCCGTGGGGTAAACCCTTTCACCGCCTTACGGTTACGTTCAGCAAACCGCTGGCGAAAGTGGTCAGCCAACAGGGGGATATCTTCCCGCCGCTGACGCAGCGACGGCGTTTCAATGGTCACTACGTTCAGGCGATAGTAGAGATCCTGACGAAAACGTCCGGCTTGCACCTCTTGTGCCAGATCGCGATGAGTCGCGGCAATCAGGCGGACATCGACCGAGATCGTCTGGTTGCTGCCCACACGCTGAACTTCGCGTTCCTGAATCGCCCGCAGTAACCGCACCTGCATCATCGGCGAGATATCACCAATCTCATCAAGAAACAGCGTGCCGCCATCGGCTTCGACAAAACGCCCTTCCCGGCGCTTGTCGGCACCGGTAAATGCGCCTTTTTCATGACCGAACAGCTCAGATTCCAGTAGCGACTCGTTGAGCGCCGCGCAGTTCAACGTTACCAGCGGTTTGTCGCTCCGCTCACTGCAGGCATGCAGCGCGCGCGCCACCAGCTCTTTCCCGGTGCCAGAATCTCCATGAATCAATACCGTTGCATCGGAAGGCGCAACCATCGCAATTTCACTCAGCAGTTGTCGCATCGCCGGGCTTTCGCCGACCATCCCAAACTGCGAGGCGGAAACTGACGGCAGCTCGCTGGCGGATGCTCGCGTATGCGCCAGCGCGTTTTCCAGCGTCGTTTGCAGATTATCAAAATCCAACGGTTTGATTAAGTAATCCTGCGCGCCGGTTTTTAGCGCCTCTACCGCCGTCTCCACGCTGGAAAACGCCGTCATGATCAGCACCGGAATTGCCGGGTTCAGCGTCTTGATCTCTTTCAGCGTTTCGATGCCGTCCAGCTCCGCCATGCGTACATCGCACAACACGAGGTCAAAGACGTGTTCACGCACCTGCTCGAGTGCGGCTCGCCCGCTGTAGGCCAGCGCGACGTCATAGCCCCATCCTCGCAGTAATGCCTGTAAAATAGTGCAGTGGCTGACGTCGTCATCCACCACCAGAATATCGATCTTTGCGCGAATCATCCTTGTGAATCCTTACGTGTTAACGTCACCGGGAGCCAGAGGGTGAACGTTGCGCCTTTACCTGGCAGGCTATCCGCCTGGATCGTCCCGCCATGCTGTTCAATGATGTTCTGTACCACCGCCAGCCCCAGTCCCGTACCGTCCGCTTTCGTCGTGAAATAAGGGGTGAAAATGGCGGCCAGCTGTTCCGCCGCAATCCCTTTCCCGCTGTCTGCAACGGTGATTTTAACGCGATCGGCTCCGCTTGTGCTTGCCTCAACGCGGATGGTCCCCTGCCGATCGATGGCATGAATCGCGTTCAGATAAAGATTCAGCAACACCTGCGTCAGCCGGTCCGGGTCAGCCTGAACGGGCGGCAGCGCAGGGTCAGACACAAATTGCAGCTCAATCGCCCGACTCTGCGCGTCCTGGCTGACCAGTTGCAGAGAGTGGTCAATTACCGCATTGAGATCCACCGACTGCAAGGACAAGTGCGCGGGCTTCACCAGTTCCAGCAGTTCACTGACCACCCGGTTTAAACGATCGGCCTCTTTCGCCATCACCTGCGCCAGTTCATGCGCTTCACCGCCCGCTGGCGCGCGTTCAGCAAAGTACTTTGCCAGTCCTTTGATGGAAGAGAGCGGATTTCGAATCTCATGCGCGACGCCTGCGGCCAGATGCCCGATCGCCACCAGCTTCTCTTTACGGTTCATCTCATCCTGCAACAGCTGGCGAGAACGCAGGTATCGCCGGTACCAGAAAAACGTCAGGAGAGTTGCCAACAGCACGGTGGTCAGCGCGAAAAGCATAATCAGCGTATTACGCCACTCACGCGCCTGCGTCATGGCCAACTCACTGGCATCAAAGGCGATAAAAATGAACTGATGAGCAGAACCCGGCATTGCGCCATTACCACGCGACATCCCACGCATCCCGTGTCGTCCAGGGAAAAACAGCGGCTGGAACTGACGATAGATCTCCAGCGCCGGAACGGTCTCCCC
The DNA here is from genome assembly GCF_013890155.1 of Citrobacter sp. RHB20-C16. Taxonomy (NCBI): domain Bacteria; kingdom Pseudomonadati; phylum Pseudomonadota; class Gammaproteobacteria; order Enterobacterales; family Enterobacteriaceae; genus Citrobacter; species Citrobacter sp. RHB20-C16. Next base: position 4,503,830 of record NZ_CP057630.1, read on the forward strand.
CTGCGCATCCGTCGCGTCAAGCGCACGCCAGCGCGCCTCTTCTCCTGGGTGTAATGTGTGCATCTCTGCTGGCGAGTAGAGCGTTTTCCCGACCAGGGCAGGATCGCTGTGCATGACAACGTTGCCCTGCGCATCGGTCACGGCAAACCACAGCACGCCTGGCTGCCCCGCCATCTCTTCGAGCAGCGTTTGCTGCTGAGCATGATGCATCCGCATGCCCATCCCGACGCGCGTCCCCGACTCCAGTGCACGGATTAGCACACTACCTTTTTCCAGCAGCGTCTGCCGCGCTGCGTCACTTTCACGCCCGTAATCACGGATCACCATCACGGCAAATAGCCCAACCAGAATCAGGATGATGGCGGGTAGCACCCCGCTCAACCATCGGGCTACCGTATCCTTATGTTCTCGCATCATTCTCATCAGCTCTGAGTGACTCAATCCCTTCTTTTCAGCAGAAATCATGCCACTTTTCGCGGCTCGTATCCCGGTCTTGCCACACAAACTGCCGACACCGCCGGGTAAAAATGACCCACTGCGTCCTTCCGGCGAGTCATTTTTACTCGCTTTGCTGGCCTGTGCATCGCCAGAACCCGCGCCAGGCGGGAAGAATCAGTCTGGCACGGAAGATGCAATACAGAAGATAAGACCACCCACTGGAGGATAAATGATGAAACGGAACACGAAAGCAGGCCTGGCGCTGATCGCCCTCTCTTTGATGGTGCTGGGCTCCAGCCCCGCCCTGGCGCGGCATCACTGGGGGAACGGCGGCGGCATGTGGCAACAAAATGGCAGTGGACTGAACGCAGAGCAGCAGGCTGCCGCGCAAAAAATCCATAATGACTTTTACAACCAGACTAACGCCCTACGCCAACAACTGATGTCCAAACGCTATGAATACAACGCGCTGTTAGCGACGAATCCGCCGGATACCGCCAAAATCAATGCGGTGGCGAAAGAGATGGAATCCTTAAGACAGTCACTGGATGAACAACGGGTGAAACGGGATGTTGCCATGGCTCAGGCCGGTGTCCCTGGCGGTATGGGGATGGGTTACGGCGGATGCGGTGGTCGTGGCGGCCACATGGGAATGGGACACTGGTAATGTTTTGCCTGATGGCGCGACGCTTATCAGGCCTACAGAATGTCTGATGTAAGCCGCCATCCGGCACCCATCAAAACGTTTTTTCTTTTGGCTGCCAGTGGCAGAAGTCGGAATTCGCCACCAGCAGAAGCTGTGACCCTTCGGGCGCCTCCAGCCATGCCACGCTGACGTCAACAGATGAATGGCTCTGGCGGCGCTCAATGTGACTCATCGCCCAGGCATCTAAATCCGGTTTAATCGTCTCGCCTTCGCAGGTGGTAACCGTACGTTCAGCGGCATGCCAGCGTCCCTGACGCAAGACCACCCGCCCCTGTCGCAATGCATCGCTGGTCTGGCGGATCTGCTCGGCACGGTAACGGTACAATTCGATTTGGTCGTTCGACAACTGCTGTTTATGACCATCGACTTCGCGCTGCATAAAGCTCAGTTCGCCGCGATCGTCAAAACGCACGCGGATATGCTCCGGCGGTTCGCCATAAATATTGAGTTCTATCAGTGAAAGGGAATCACCCTGCCAGCGGTACTCGCTGGTTGTGGTACTGCCATTACGCCACGGACTGAACACCGAAAGCATATGGACGCCGTCTGATGCGTCTTTACGCCAGATACGCACCGCACCCTGGTTGTCAGCAAACCCACTGGCGGTAAACGGCGGAAGAGAGGCGTTATGGCTACAGGCCGTTAGCAACAGCACGCCTGCTAACGTCAACGTGCGACGCCAGACAGACGAAAGGGGCGAAGCCGCCCCTTCATTAAAACTGTTCACAGCCACGCGGTCTTACTTAACTGCGTCTTTCAGTGCTTTACCAGAAACAAACGCCGGTACGTTAGCTGCGGCGATTTTGATTTCTTTACCGGTCTGCGGGTTGCGGCCAGTGCGCTCAGCACGGTGGTTCACTTTGAAGGTACCGAAACCAACCAGTTGTACAGCATCGCCTTCTTTCAGAGACTCAGTAATAGCAGCCAGAGTGGATTCCAGAGCAGCTTTAGCCTGGGTTTTGGACAGTTCTGCTTTGTCTGCAATTACATCAATCAGTTGAGTCTTGTTCATAAGTTATCCTTACAATGTGTTTATCGCTTGCTAAGCATCGAGTGCGACGGAAATGCCAGAAAAGCACTCTCCTGCATACACGCACCGATAGCCACTTTTTTTCGCCCTCCAAATGTAGACCAGACGGGGGGCGGAAGGGAAGCCTTCAGGTACGACAATTCAGAAGTTAAATCACGTTTTCGTGTCTTACTGCTGCAAATTTATACCGATATTGCTCTCGCCAGCCTCACGCAGGTCTGCTCTAAGCCCTTTTATCAGCTCAATGTCGCGTTCTTCACAGTCAGCTAAAAGTCGGAATATTTCCCACTGAATATCCCACTCTTGCTCCACCGCCGGGTTATCTTTGAGCTCTTCATCGCTCATTTCTCGACCTGCCTGGGTCATTTCCAGCATCGCAACCGTAGTGATGGACGTCTTGCTGACTTCAATGGCGTGTTCCAGCGTCTCACCGCTCAAACGGGAATGAACCAGCTCGCTTAACGCCACGCAGGCATCAATGGCCGGATAAACCCCATACAAGTCATAATCGTCTGCCGCCGGGATCGCTTCTTCAAACTTCTCCAGTTGGCTGTCGAAATTCACTTTCGCGTCTTTGACCGTCAGCGTTTCCCAGATCAGGTCCAGAATACGGCGGTACACCTGTCCGTCGCCAAACCCGGTCTGTTGGCAGAACATGGCATAGTTCGGGTACATGCGCTCACACAGGCAGGCCATAAACGTGACGTGCTGCCAGCTTTCCAGACGTTCCAGACGCAGATGAATCGGGTTTTGTAACATGATGAATTCTCGAATCAGAAATTAGCGGCAGTGTACCGCAATCAGGGCTGAATTTCCTGCCATCGCATAAATGCTGGACGTTCCGATGCCACCGCATCCGCCCAGCGGGTTGGCTCCGGCAGGCGGTAGCCTTTCATACAGCACTGCACCCACGCCAGGGCGCTGTCCAACCCGACACGATGGCCCGTAGCGATAAACAGCGGATTACAGCGTGCTTTGCTGCGCCAGACCCATGCCAGTTGCTCATCTTTGTCCATCAGCGGCGCCAGTGCGCCAGGTTCAGCAGAGAGTGGTTCGAACTTGCCGCACAATCGTTTTTTCGCCACACCAATGGTCGGCACATCCACCAACAGTCCGAAATGGCTGGCCACGCCGAGACGGCGCGGATGGGAAATACCGTGACCATCCACAAAGAGCAAATCGGGTTTTTGCGAGAGTTGCTCCCACGCTGCCAGCAACGCGGGATATTCACGGAAGGAGAGAAAGCCGGGGATATAAGGCATGGTGGTGGCGATGCGCGCCACTTTGTATTCAACCAGTTCCAGCGAGGGATATTTCAGCAAAACCATCGCCGCCCGCGTCACCTCTCCGCCCTGTTCAAACCCCACGTCTGCCCCGCCGATCAGATCCGGCGGATCGTTATCAAGTTGATCCACGCGGATTACAGATGAGGCCAGTTCAAGTTGTTGAGCGCGTAGCGACGCGAGGTCCATATGGTCTCCTTAGCGGTGGTATTGCGCGGACAGCCGGTGCACCGCCTCCACAAAGGCGCCAGCATGTTCTGGCGGCACGTCCTGGTGGATGCCGTGACCGAGGTTAAAGACGTGGCCTTCCCCCTGGCCGAAACCAGAAAGTATAGACGCCACTTCTTCTTCGATCCGCGCCGTAGGCGCATAGAGCATGGAAGGATCCATGTTGCCCTGTAAAGCAACCTTGTGTCCCACGCGACGACGTGCATCGGCAATATCGGTGGTCCAGTCGAGTCCGAGCGCATCGCAGCCGGTTTCCGCCATCGCTTCCAGCCACTGTCCGCCACCTTTAGTAAACAGCGTCACCGGCACGCGGCGACCGTCGTTTTCACGCAGCAGGCCATCAACAATTTTGTGCATGTAATACAGCGAGAACTGCTGATAATCGCGTCCGGTCAGCACGCCACCCCAGGTGTCGAAAATCATCACCGACTGCGCGCCCGCCTTGATTTGAGCATTCAGATACAGCGTGACGCTCTTCGCCAGCTTATCAAGTAGCGCATGCAGCGTTTTCGGGTCGGCATACATCATCTTTTTAATCACGGTAAAGGCTTTGCTGCTTCCGCCTTCCACCATGTAGGTCGCCAGCGTCCACGGACTGCCGGAGAAGCCAATCAGCGGCACATCGCCTTTTAGCTCGCGACGAATCGTGCGTACCGCGTTCATCACGTAGCCCAGTTCATCTTCCGGATCGGGAACCGGCAGCTTGTCGACATCGGCTTTGCAGGCGACCGGTGCAGTAAAACGCGGACCTTCGCCGGCTTCAAACCAGAGCCCCAGCCCCATCGCATCCGGAATGGTCAGGATATCCGAGAAGAGGATCGCCGCATCAAGCGGATAACGGCGCAGCGGCTGGAGCGTCACTTCGCAGGCCAGCTCGGCATTTTTGCACAGCGACATAAAATCGCCCGCCTCTGCGCGGGTGGCTTTATATTCCGGTAAATAGCGGCCCGCCTGGCGCATCATCCATACCGGGGTGACATCAACGGGCTGGCGCAGCAGCGCACGCAGATAACGATCGTTCTTCAGTTCGGTCATTTTTGCAGTTCCTTATTGCGTCAGGCCGTCAGTGTATCATGTCATTCATACTCAGCCCGACACATTGCCACGGTATCTTCGATCAGACGCCGTGCGACGGTGCCAGGCGGCGGCAGGAGCGGTAAATCATCGTAGCGATACCAGTTAGCCTCCAGCAGCTCTTTCGGGTCGATGACAATCTCGCCACTGTCATACTCCGCCATAAACGCAGTCATCAGCGACATCGGGAAAGGCCACGGCTGCGAGGTGATATAGCGCAGGTTTTTAATTTTAATGCCGCTCTCTTCCATCACCTCACGCGCCACCGCCTGTTCCAGGGTTTCGCCCACCTCAACAAATCCGGCAAGTACGGTATGTACGCCGTTACGATGGCGAACGTGTTGGGCAAGCAGGATCGAATCCTCACGGCGAATGGCGACGATAATGCAGGGGGCGATTTGCGGATAGTAACGTTCACGGCAGTGGGTACAGAGCATCGCCCACTCGGTTTTACTCGGATGCATCAGGTGCCCGCAGTAGCCACAGAATTTATGCGATCGATAAAACTCAGCCAGCTGTACCCCGCGCCCCGCCAGTTGAAACAGCCCCACATCCTGATTGATCACCTGACGAACCGATCCCATCTCGTGACGCCGATGCTGTTGCACCAGCCAGACGGGTTCGCCTTCCCACTCTCCGATTTGCAGCGCTGGCTGCCCGACAAGATCGAAAGTTGCCGCATCGCCGTGTGGCAATTCGCCATGAGGCAACCATAATTTTTGCTCATGGCTGACGATCCACCAGCCGTGATCTAATTTTTCAATTATACGATCCATAGCTCTTGCACTACCTTTGCTTCACTGGCATGTTGATAACATTATTTTTACAATTCCTGCGTGAGCAGTTTTTAAATCTACACTTGCGGAGTCAATCATGCTAAACCAGCTGGAAGACCTGACAGAGCGCGTCAGAGGAAGTAACAAACTGGTTGATCGCTGGCTACATGTACGTAAGCATCTGCTCGTGGCTTACTACAATCTGGTTGGCATTAAGCCTGGCAAAGAATCGTACATGCAACTGAATGAAAAAGCGCTGGATGATTTTTGTCAGAGCCTGGTCGACTACCTCTCCACCGGACACTTCAGTATTTATGAACGTATTCTGCATAAATTGGAAGGTAACGGGCAGCTTTTAAAAGCGACAAAAATTTGGCCGCTACTGGAAGCTAACACACAACGCATCATGGACTACTATGACTCCAGTCTGGAAACGGCGATTGATCACGATAACTGCCTGGAGTTTCAACAAGTTTTATCCGATCTCGGCGAAGCGCTGGAAGCCCGATTTGCGCTAGAAGATAAGCTGATCATGCTGGTCTTTGACGCCATGCATGACAATGCGGTTATCAAACGTCCTGCTTGAGTTCGGCGCACAGAACGCGTAGTTTACCCCTATTGCCTCTTATCAGAGGTTACATCTTGTCGGAGTGCCTGGTGTGAAAACACCGGCTGAGACCGTTAATTCGGGATCCGCGGAACCTGATCAGGTTAAAACCTGCGAAGGGAACAAGAGTAATTCTGCTTTATGCGTAAGCCTTAACGGGCGTCGCACACCTATTACTCATCCGTCGTCTGACAAGCCATCTCCTTACTTTTTTGGAATGAGCTATGTCTGCAACTACCCCTAAATTGTCCCGCCGCGAACAGCGCGCGCAAGCACAACACTTTATCGATACGCTGGAAGGCACAGCCTTCCCGAACTCAAAACGGATCTACATCACCGGTTCACAACACGATCTTCGCGTCCCGATGCGGGAAATTCAGCTTAGCCCAACGCTCATCGGCGGCAGCAAAGCGGAACCGCAGTTTGAAGAGAACGAAGCGATTCCGGTGTACGACACCTCCGGTCCGTATGGTGATCCGGATGTGGCAATTAACGTCCAGCAGGGGCTGACAAAGCTGCGCCAGCCGTGGATTGATGCGCGTAACGACAGCGAAGCCTTAACTGACCGCAGCTCTGTCTATACCAAAGAACGTCTGGCCGACGACGGTCTGGATGAACTGCGTTTCACCGGTTTGCTGACGCCAAAACGCGCGAAAGCAGGCAAATGCGTGACGCAACTGCACTACGCGCGCCAGGGTATCGTAACCCCGGAAATGGAGTTTATCGCCATTCGTGAAAACATGGGCCGTGAACGCATCCGCAGTGAAGTGTTACGCCAGCAGCATCCGGGTGAAGGATTTGGCGCACGCCTGCCGGAGAACATCACGCCGGAATTTGTGCGTGATGAAGTGGCCGCTGGACGAGCTATCATCCCCGCCAACATCAATCACCCGGAATCGGAACCGATGATTATCGGGCGTAATTTCCTGGTGAAGGTGAACGCCAATATCGGCAACTCTGCCGTCACCTCCTCCATCGAAGAAGAAGTGGAGAAACTGGTGTGGTCAACGCGCTGGGGAGCGGACACCGTAATGGACCTCTCCACCGGTCGCTATATCCATGAAACCCGCGAATGGATCCTGCGCAACAGCCCGGTGCCGATCGGTACCGTTCCGATCTACCAGGCGCTGGAGAAGGTCAACGGGATCGCCGAAGATCTGACGTGGGAAGCCTTCCGCGATACGCTGCTGGAGCAGGCCGAACAGGGGGTGGACTACTTCACCATTCATGCCGGAGTGCTGCTGCGCTATGTGCCGATGACCGCGAAACGCCTGACAGGGATTGTCTCGCGCGGAGGGTCCATTATGGCGAAATGGTGTCTCTCTCATCACAAAGAGAACTTCCTCTTCCAGCACTTCCGCGAGATTTGTGAAATCTGCGCTGCCTATGACGTGTCGCTGTCGCTCGGCGATGGCCTGCGTCCGGGTTCCCTTCAGGACGCCAACGACGAGGCACAGTTCTCAGAACTGCACACACTGGGCGAACTGACCAAAATCGCCTGGGAGTATGACGTGCAGGTGATGATTGAAGGTCCGGGCCATGTGCCGATGCAGATGATCCGTCGCAACATGACCGAAGAGCTGGAGCACTGTCATGAAGCGCCATTCTACACCTTAGGCCCGCTGACCACTGATATCGCACCGGGTTACGACCATTTCACCTCGGGAATTGGCGCAGCGATGATCGGCTGGTTTGGCTGCGCGATGCTCTGCTATGTCACCCCGAAAGAACACCTTGGCCTGCCAAACAAAGAAGATGTGAAACAGGGGCTGATTACCTACAAGATTGCCGCCCATGCCGCCGATCTGGCGAAAGGGCATCCGGGGGCGCAAATCCGTGATAACGCGATGTCCAAAGCGCGCTTTGAATTCCGCTGGGAAGACCAGTTTAATCTGGCGCTCGATCCGTTTACCGCCCGCGCTTACCACGATGAAACCCTGCCGCAGGAATCCGGCAAAGTCGCGCACTTCTGCTCCATGTGCGGCCCGAAATTCTGCTCAATGAAAATCAGTCAGGAAGTCCGTGACTACGCCGCCGCGCAGACCATCGAAGTGGGGATGGCGGATATGTCAGAAAACTTCCGCGCCAAAGGCGGAGAAATCTACCTCAAGCGGGAGGAAGTCTGATGATTCAACCCGATTTCCCAACGGTTCCTTTTCGCCTGGGCCTCTATCCGGTTGTCGACAGCGTAACGTGGATTGAACGCCTACTGGATGCGGGCGTGCGTACGCTCCAGTTGCGCATCAAAGATAAGCGTGATGAAGAGGTGGAAGCCGATGTGGTGGCCGCCATCAAACTGGGGCGGAAATACAACGCCCGTCTGTTTATTAACGATTACTGGCGGCTGGCGATCAAACACCGCGCCTATGGCGTGCATCTGGGTCAGGAAGATCTGGAAACCACCGAACTGAAGGCGATTCAGGCGGCGGGATTACGCCTGGGCGTCTCGACACACGACGATATGGAGATCGACGTAGCGCTGGCGGCACGTCCCTCCTACATCGCGCTGGGCCACGTTTTCCCGACGCAGACTAAGCAGATGCCGTCCGCGCCGCAAGGACTGGAACAACTCGCACGGCATATCAATCGTCTGAATGATTATCCTACCGTCGCCATTGGCGGTATCAGCCTGGAGCGCGCCCCCGCCGTGCTGGCGACTGGTGTAGGGAGTATTGCGGTGGTCAGCGCCATTACCCAGGCCGAAGACTGGCGGGCGGCCACCGCGCAATTGCTGGCGATAGCAGGAGCAGGCGATGAATGACCGTGACTTTATGCGCTATAGCCGTCAGATCCTGCTGGGCGATATCGCCATTGACGGTCAGCAAAAGCTGCTTGCCAGCCGTGTGCTGATCGTCGGGCTGGGCGGATTAGGCTCACCGGCCGCGCTGTATCTGGCAGGAGCCGGTGTCGGCACGCTGGTGCTGGCTGACGACGATGAGGTTCATCTCAGCAACCTGCAGCGGCAGATCCTGTTCACCACGGATGACATTGCCCGCGCTAAATCGCAGGTTGCACAGCAGCGGCTGGCACGACTCAATCCGGATATCGAACTGCTCTCGCTGACGCAGCGTCTGAGTGGAGAGGCGCTCAGGCATGCAGTGGCGCAAGCGGATGTCGTGCTCGACTGCACCGACAACATGGCGACGCGTCAGGAAATTAACGCCGCCTGCGTGGCGCTCGATACCCCGCTGATCACCGCCAGCGCGGTCGGTTTTGGCGGCCAGTTGATGGTGTTGACGCCGCCCTGGTCACAAGGCTGCTATCGCTGCTTATGGCCGGATGACGCGGAACCCGAACGCAATTGCCGTACCGCAGGCGTTGTCGGCCCCGTCGTCGGGATGATGGGGACCCTGCAGGCACTCGAGGCAATCAAGCTCCTAAGCGGTATGGAGATACCCGGCGGCGAATTGCGCCTGTTTGACGGCAAAACCAGCCAGTGGCGCAGCCTGGCATTACGCCGCGCCAGCGGGTGCCCAGTGTGTGGAGGGCGACATGCGAATACAGTTCAATGATGAGCCAATGCAGTGTGCAGAAGGACTCTCCGTGCATACACTGCTGACGCAATTGAATCAGTTAAAACCCGGCGCCGCACTGGCGCTGAATCAACAGATCCTGCCCCGCGAGCAGTGGGAGCAGCACATCGTGCAGGAAGGCGACCAGATCCTGCTTTTTCAGGTTATCGCGGGGGGTTGAAATGTTACGAATTGCAGATAAAACGTTTGATTCGCATCTGTTCACGGGCACGGGTAAGTTTGCATCACCAGCATTAATGATTGACGCGATCCGCGCCTCCGGTAGCCAACTGGTGACGCTGGCCATGAAGCGAGTGGATTTGCGCCAGCATAATGACGCCATCCTGGCTCCTCTTATCGACGCGGGCGTCACGCTGTTGCCCAACACCTCCGGGGCGAAAACGGCAGAAGAGGCAATCTTTGCCGCACAGCTTGCGCGCGAGGCGCTCGGTACCCATTGGCTGAAGCTGGAAATTCATCCCGATGCGCGCTGGTTGCTGCCGGACCCCATTGAAACGCTGAAAGCCGCCGAGGCACTGGTAAAACAAGGATTTGTGGTGCTGCCTTACTGCGGTGCGGATCCGGTGCTGTGTAAACGGCTGGAAGAGGTGGGCTGTGCGGCAGTAATGCCGCTCGGCGCGCCGATTGGCTCTAATCAGGGGCTGGAAACCCGGGCCATGCTGGAGATTATTATCCAGCAGTCCACCGTTCCGGTCGTGGTGGATGCCGGAATCGGCGTACCCAGCCACGCCACGCAGGCGCTGGAAATGGGCGCGGACGCCGTGCTGGTGAATACGGCGATTGCCGTGGCGGACGATCCGGTGATGATGGCCCGCGCTTTCCGTCTGGCGGTAGAAGCCGGCCTTCTGGCGCGTCAGGCAGGACCGGGTAGTCGCAGCCGTCAGGCGCAGGCCACCAGCCCACTGACCGGTTTTCTGGAGATCCCGGTATGAAAACGTTCACCGACCGCTGGCAGCAACTCGACTGGGACGACATCCGCCTGCGCATCAACAGCAAAACGTCCGCTGACGTTGAGCGGGCGCTAAATGCCCCCCACCCCAGCCGCGACGATATGATGGCACTGCTGTCACCTGCCGCGAGCGCATACCTTGAACCGCTGGCACAGCGGGCGCAGACGCTGACCCGCCAGCGCTTCGGCAATACGGTGAGTTTTTACGTCCCGCTGTATCTCTCCAATCTGTGCGCTAACGACTGTACCTACTGCGGTTTTTCGATGAGTAACCGCATCAAGCGCAAGACGCTGAATGAAACGGACATTATCCGGGAGTGTGCGGCGATCCGCGAGCTGGGTTTCGAACATCTCCTGCTGGTCACCGGCGAGCATCAGGCAAAGGTCGGAATGGACTATTTCCGTCGCCACTTGCCCACCATTCGCCAGCAGTTTTCGTCATTACAGATGGAAGTTCAACCGTTAGCCGAGGCGGAATATGCCGAACTGAAAACGCTGGGACTCGACGGCGTGATGGTCTATCAGGAAACGTATCACGACGCGATGTACGCGCAGCACCATCTGAAGGGGAAAAAACAGGATTTCTTCTGGCGGCTGGAAACCCCGGACCGACTGGGGCGCGCCGGTATCGACAAAATCGGCCTCGGGGCGCTGATTGGTCTTTCCGACAACTGGCGGGTGGACTGCTATATGGTTGCAGAGCATTTGCTGTGGCTTCAGCAGCACTACTGGCAAAGCCGCTACTCGATTTCGTTCCCGCGCCTGCGTCCGTGCGCTGGCGGTATTGAGCCCGCCTCAATCATGGATGAGCGCCAACTGGTACAAACCATTTGCGCGTTCCGTCTGCTGGCACCGGAAATTGAGCTGTCGTTGTCGACGCGGGAGTCGCCCTGGTTTCGAGACCACGTGATCCCGCTGGCGATTAACAACGTCAGCGCGTTCTCGAAAACCCAGCCTGGCGGGTATGCGGACAATCATCCTGAACTGGAACAGTTCGCGCCACATGACAACCGCCGTCCCGAAACTGTCGCCGATGCGCTTTCCGCGCAGGGGCTTCAGCCGGTATGGAAAGACTGGGATGCGTATCTGGGGCGCGCTTCGCAAAGGCGATGAACCGCCTTGCAAACGGGTAACCATTTTACGAGCCGCGACGAAAGAGAGAAAATGAGAGGTTGTTGTTAGCCTCTCACTTTTTTAACGTATCACCGTCAGCCTTAACGCTGTCCAGGGCGAAGAGCTTCTTCCTCGTTTCGCCCTGCCTTCACCGAAATCAGCGAGATAAAACACCAATTTCAGCCAAAAATGGCCACTGGGGTGTACACTTCTTAAGATAAATCACCTCGACTTATATCAGCGAGATTATAATTGCCTACATTCTTCCTGATATGCAGAGCCACATTGTTGGCTTCACTTCGCACTTCTCTTCGGGATTTACACTTTCTGGATAAGTACAGTAATGGCACGTCATAACAGAAAACTTTCATTCACGACGCCAATATTGGTGAGCTTTACGGGGATCATACTCAGCTTTTTATTGATCGCCATATTCATAACTTTTACGCAGAAGAATGATTTTCTTGAAGATTATCATGGCATAAATCGGAACTTCACCCATAACCTGGCGGTGAACTATACCGAGTCTTTGCTACGCGAAAATGATTATATCCTTGGCCGGGCGGCGACCTACTTTTCTCGTAATGACCACCTGAACGACACGGTTAACCTTGACCCGGAACAGGGTCTGAAAACCATCATGCAATTGCAGACGCTGATGCCCTCAGTCTCCTCGATCTCATTGGTAGATATAGAAGGCCATTACCTGCGCGCGCCCCAGGTGCTAAATACCGAACGCAGCACAACATTCGACGTGAAATCGCGTCCCTGGTTTATGGATCAGGCTGAAGCCAGTACCTTTAGCAACTATACCGCCCCCTACATTGACTATTTTACGCACCACCCTACGGTGACGATCTACAAACCGGTCATCTCTCCCGAAGGGAAAATGAAAGGTACGATTGCGTTTCATCTTGATCTGACGTCAATGGGTTACGCATTGCGCCAGATGGTGGCTCCCGTCCAGGGCGAGTTCTATGTGGTCGACCGTGATGGAAAAGTGGTACTGCATCCGGATACAGGCGCGCTGTTTAAACAGTATGTCAGTAAAAAAACCATGAGCCGGATGACCAGCGGTGAAGGACATCTGTACGACCCGGACACTCAGGACTGGTACTACTACTATTCGTTCACCAACCCGGACTGGTTTGTGATTTATCGGGTTTCAGATACAACCCTCGTCGATCTGACACGTCATGAGACCAACATTGTGGTCTGGGGATTTGCCCTTGCGGCGATCATCATTGCGCTGTTTGGTCTCTATCTTCGCCACGCTTCACGCACGGTGCTGATGAATATCATCAACGCAATCAAGACCGGCGATGTGAAACGCGCACCGCGCCTTGAAGCAATGCTGAGCAAAGCTATCGAGTCCAATAAGGAGCGCGAACTGGCTTACGTTCGACAGGCGACCATTGATGCCCTGACCGGTTGTAAAAACCGCCGCGCTTTTGACAGCGATATCGCCGCGCTGATGAACGATCACCAACCGTTCGTTCTGGCACTGGTGGATATTGATAATTTTAAATTTATCAATGATACCTGGGGACATTTGAATGGCGACATCGTCCTGCGTAACGTCGCGCGCGAAGGGATTCAGATCATGCAACCCGCCGCCGTTTCTGTCTATCGCTATGGCGGTGAGGAGTTTGCCGTGCTGTTCTCGGGTGAGCAATTGAACAACGCGCATACCCTACTGGAACGCTGGCGCATTGAGGTCGCGCAGCGCTCATGGCGTGAAGAGGGTCTGCACGTCACCTTTAGCGCCGGACTCGGGGAATGGAATCTGGAAGCGCAGGAACAGCTGATCATGCGTGTAGATGAAGCGCTATACAAAGCCAAACAGGAAGGAAAAAACCGGATTATTGTCGCGAATCGCTGATCATCCCCTCTCTGCAACGCCCGTTATGACGGGCTTTTTTTCATTTTGAGAAAAACCGCAACCGGTTTCATTATTTGTGCGATTTCTTTGTGATGCTTTACACACATTCGCGGTAAGGCGGTTGTTCTCATCACTCGGTCGGACTAAAGATGAAGTATCAATGGAACCGTGAGAGCGAACTATGAAGAATATCGTTTTATGCTGTGCCGCCGGTATGTCCACCAGCATGCTGGTACAACGAATGAAAGATGCCGCTCAGAAGAAAGGGATCGAAGTGACGATCAAGGCTGTGCCTGTCGCAGAGTTTAAAGAGAATATTGCCACGGCGGACATCGTTCTGCTCGGCCCACAGGTCAAGTATGAGCAGGCAAAATTGCAGGCGCTGGCCGATCCGCTCGGTAAGAAAGTCGCCGTGATCGACATGATGGATTACGGCATGATGAAAGGCGATGCCGTGCTGGAAAAAGCCCTGAAGCTGATGGAGCCCTAACATGGAAGAGTTAGAAACCATCATTATGGAACTGCTGGTTAATGCCGGAGCCGCACGAAGCCAGGCATTGACCGCCCTGCAACTGGCTCGCAAAGGCGACTTTGCCGGTGCCGAACAGGCGATGGAAGAGTCACGCGATTACGTCAAACTGGCGCATAAAATCCAGACGCAACTGATCGGGATCGATGAAGGAACCGGTAAGCTGCCGGTGAATCTGATCACCGTCCACTCGCAGGACCATCTGATGAACGCGATGGTGATTCAGGATCTGGCAGGTGACATGATTGAACTGTATCGCCGAATCCCGCTGGCAAACTGATAAAAAAGCCTGGTGGCGCTACGCTTACCGGGCCTACAAAAACGCCATAAAAAAACCCGCCGAAGCGGGTTTTTTACTGTCAGGCAGTCAACGATTACTCGTTGTCAGAACCACCCAGACCTGCGTTCAGCAGTTCTGCCAGGCTGGCAGAGGCATCTTCTGCAGTCACCTGCGGTGCAGCCGGAAGTTCACCCGCAGCACGGCGACGCATACGATCCTGGTGGTACGCATAACCGGTACCCGCCGGGATCAGACGACCTACGATAACGTTCTCTTTCAGGCCACGCAGTTCGTCGCGTTTACCCGCAACGGCTGCTTCGGTCAGGACACGCGTGGTCTCCTGGAACGATGCGGCAGAGATGAACGACTCGGTTGCCAGAGACGCTTTGGTGATACCCAGCAGATCGCGGGAGAACGTGGCGCCCACTTTGCCGTTCGCTTCCAGTTCGCGGTTAGCGATCTTGACGCGGGAGTATTCAACCTGTTCGCCTTCCAGGAAGTCGGAGCTACCAGCGCTTTCGATGGTGGCTTTACGCAGCATCTGACGAACGATAACTTCGATGTGTTTATCGTTAATCTTAACGCCCTGCAGACGGTATACGTCCTGAACTTCGTTAACGATGTAACGAGTTACAGCATGAACACCACGCAGACGCAGAATGTCGTGCGGCGCTTCCGGACCGTCGGAAACCACGTCACCACGTTCTACACGTTCACCTTCGAACACGTTGAGCTGACGCCATTTCGGAATCATCTCTTCGTACGGATCGCTACCGTCTACCGGGGTGATAACCAGACGACGTTTCCCTTTGGTTTCTTTACCGAAGGAAATAATACCGCTGATTTCAGCCAGGATTGCCGGCTCTTTCGGACGACGTGCTTCGAACAGGTCCGCAACGCGCGGCAGACCACCGGTGATGTCCTTGGTACCGCCGGATTCCTGCGGAACACGCGCCAGGGTGTCACCAGAACTGATCTGTACGCCATCTTCCAACTGAACAATCGCTTTACCCGGCAGGAAGTACTGCGCAGGCATGTCGGTACCCGGGATCAGTACGTCGTTACCCTGAGCATCAACGATTTTCAGTGCAGGACGCAGATCTTTACCACCGGTAGTACGTTCTGCGGAATCCAGAACCACCAGAGAAGACAGACCGGTTAACTCGTCGGTCTGACGCGTAATGGTCTGGCCGTCGATCATGTCAGTGAAGCGGACAAAACCACTCACTTCCGTGATAACCGGCATGGTGTGCGGATCCCAGTTTGCTACGGTTTCACCGCCGGCAACCTGCTCACCATCACCTTTCGCCATCACAGAGCCGTAAGGCACTTTATAGCTTTCTTTGGTACGACCGAATTCGTCGATCAGTTTCAGCTCAGTGTTACGGGAGGTGATCACCAGTTTACCGCTGGAGTTCACAACCGACTTCGCATTGCTCAGACGGATGCTACCTTTGTTTTTCACCTGGATGCTGGATTCAGCAGCCGCACGAGATGCCGCACCACCGATGTGGAACGTACGCATCGTCAGCTGTGTACCCGGCTCACCGATGGACTGTGCCGCGATAACGCCGATAGCTTCACCTTTGTTGATGATGTGGCCACGCGCCAGGTCACGACCATAGCAGTGCGCACATACACCAAAGTCGGTGTCACAGGATACAACAGAGCGAACTTTCACAGAGTCAACGGAGTTCGCTTCCAGCAGATCACACCACTGTTCATGCAGCAGCGTGTTGCGCGGAACCAGAATATCCGCCGTACCCGGCTTCAGAATGTCTTCTGCGGTTACACGACCCAGAACGCGATCGCGCAATGGCTCTTTAACATCACCACCCTCGATAACCGGGGTCATGGTGATACCTTCCAGCGTGCCACAGTCGTCTTCGGTAACAACCAGATCCTGTGCAACGTCAACCAGACGACGCGTCAGGTAACCGGAGTTCGCTGTTTTCAGTGCGGTATCCGCCAGACCTTTACGCGCACCGTGCGTGGAAATGAAGTACTGGAGTACGTTCAGACCTTCACGGAAGTTCGCGGTGATCGGCGTTTCGATGATGGAGCCATCCGGCTTCGCCATCAGACCACGCATACCCGCCAGCTGACGAATCTGTGCAGCAGAACCACGCGCACCGGAATCGGCCATCATGTAGATGCTGTTGAAGGAAACCTGCTGCTCTTCCTGACCGTCACGGTTAATCACGGTTTCGGTTTGCAGGTTATCCATCATCGCTTTGGATACACGATCGTTCGCCGCAGCCCAGATATCGATAACTTTGTTATAGCGTTCGCCGGCGGTAACCAGACCAGACTGGAACTGTTCCTGGATCTCAGCCACTTCAGCTTCCGCTTCAGAGATGATCTCGTGTTTTTTCTCCGGGATGACCATGTCATCGATACCAACGGATGCACCTGAACGCGCTGCATAAGCAAAGCCGGTATACATTGTCTGGTCAGCGAAGATAACGGTCGGCTTCAGACCCAGAATGCGGTAACAGGTGTTCAGCATTTTGGAGATCGCTTTCTTACCCAGCGCCTGGTTGACGATGGAGAAAGGCAGACCTTTCGGTACGATCATCCACAGGATTGCACGACCTACCGTCGTATCAATCAGGCTGGTTTTCGCAACGAACTCGCCGTTAGCATCTTTTTCGTATTCGGTGATACGCACTTTAACGCGCGCATGCAGAGAGGCCAGGCCAGCGCGATAAATACGCTCAGCTTCTTTCGGGCCAGTCAGCACCATGCCTTCGCCTTTGGCGTTAACACAGTCACGGGTCATGTAGTACAGACCCAGTACAACGTCCTGAGACGGAACGATGATAGGTTCGCCGTTCGCCGGGGACAGGATGTTGTTGGTAGACATCATCAGCGCACGCGCTTCGAGCTGGGCTTCCAGCGTCAGCGGTACGTGAACAGCCATCTGGTCACCATCGAAGTCGGCGTTATATGCCGCACAAACCAGCGGGTGCAGCTGGATAGCTTTACCTTCGATAAGAACAGGTTCAAACGCCTGGATACCCAGACGGTGCAGTGTTGGTGCACGGTTCAGCAGTACCGGGTGTTCGCGGATCACTTCGTCCAGGATATCCCAAACGACAGCTTCTTCACGCTCAACCATTTTCTTCGCGGCTTTGATGGTGGTGGCGAGGCCACGCAGTTCCAGCTTGCCGTAGATGAACGGTTTGAACAGCTCCAGTGCCATTTTCTTCGGCAGACCGCACTGGTGCAGACGCAGGTATGGACCTACGGTGATAACAGAACGACCGGAGTAGTCAACACGCTTACCGAGCAGGTTCTGACGGAAACGACCCTGTTTACCTTTGATCATATCGGCCAAAGATTTCAGAGGACGTTTGTTAGAACCGGTGATCGCACGACCGCGACGACCGTTATCCAGCAGGGCGTCAACCGCTTCCTGCAGCATACGTTTTTCGTTGCGTACGATGATGTCCGGCGCAGCCAGATCCAGCAGACGTTTCAGACGGTTGTTACGGTTGATCACGCGACGATACAGATCGTTCAGATCCGACGTGGCGAAACGACCACCATCCAGCGGAACCAGCGGACGCAGATCTGGCGGCAGAACCGGCAGAACGGTCAGGATCATCCACTCCGGCTTATTGCCAGACTGAACGAACGCTTCCAGCAGCTTAATACGCTTGGTCAGCTTCTTACGCTTGGTTTCGGAGTTGGTTTCGTTCAGCTCTTCACGCAGAGTTTCACACTCTTGCTCCAGATCCATGCTCTTCAGCAAGGCCTGGATCGCTTCCGCACCCATCTTCGCGTCAAATTCGTCACCGAACTCTTCCAGCGCATCCAGATACTGTTCTTCAGTCAGGATCTGCTGGCGTTCCAGATTGGTCATACCGCCTTCGATAACCACATAGGATTCGAAGTACAGTACGCGTTCGATATCGCGCAGCGGCATATCGAGCAACAGGCCGATACGGGACGGCAGAGATTTCAGGAACCAGATGTGAGCAGTCGGGGACGCCAGCTCGATGTGGCCCATACGCTCACGGCGTACTTTAGTCTGGGTCACTTCAACGCCGCACTTCTCACAGATCACACCGCGGTGTTTCAGGCGCTTGTACTTACCGCACAGGCACTCATAGTCTTTTACCGGCCCAAAGATACGGGCGCAGAAAAGGCCGTCACGCTCAGGTTTGAACGTACGGTAGTTAATGGTTTCCGGCTTCTTAACTTCACCGAAAGACCATGAACGGATCATGTCTGGCGAAGCCAGAGCAATTTTGATCGCATCAAACTCTTCGGTTTTAGTTTGCGCTTTCAGAAACTTTAATAAGTCTTTCACGGATTTGCTCCCGTCGGAGTTAGCACATTCCGCTGCCGGGTGTTATCCCGGCAGCAGTGACCTGTTTGAGCGAGAATTACTCGTCTTCCAGTTCGATGTTGATACCCAGCGAACGAATCTCTTTCAACAGTACGTTGAAGGATTCCGGCATGCCCGGTTCCATCTGATGGTTGCCATCTACGATGTTCTTATACATCTTAGTACGGCCGTTCACGTCATCAGACTTAACGGTGAGCATTTCCTGCAGGGTGTATGCCGCGCCGTATGCTTCCAGCGCCCACACCTCCATCTCCCCGAAGCGCTGACCACCGAACTGCGCCTTACCACCCAGCGGCTGCTGAGTAACCAGGCTGTAGGAACCGGTGGAACGAGCGTGCATCTTATCGTCGACCAGGTGGTTCAGTTTCAGCATGTACATGTAACCTACGGTTACCGGACGCTCGAACTGCTCACCCGTACGGCCGTCGAACAGCGTGATCTGACCGGAAGTCGGCAGGTCACCCAGTTTCAGCAGCTCTTTAATTTCCGCTTCTTTCGCACCGTCGAACACCGGCGTTGCGATTGGCATACCTTTGCGCAGGTTTTCAGCCAGACGCAGAACTTCTTCATCGCTGAAGGTATTCAGGTCAACTTTCTGACGAACATCAGCGCCCAGATCGTACGCACGCTGGATGAACTCGCGCAGTTTCGCGACTTCCTGCTGCTGTTTCAGCATGGCGTTGATCTTATCGCCGATACCTTTCGCAGCCATACCCAGGTGGGTTTCCAGAATCTGACCGATGTTCATACGAGACGGTACGCCCAGCGGGTTCAGTACGATATCTACCGGCGTACCGTTAGCATCGTGCGGCATATCTTCGATCGGGTTGATCTTAGAAATGACACCCTTGTTACCGTGACGACCTGCCATCTTGTCACCAGGCTGGATACGGCGTTTAACGGCCAGATAGACCTTAACAATCTTCAGCACGCCCGGTGCCAGATCGTCGCCTTGGGTGATTTTGCGGCGTTTCGCTTCGAGTTTTTTCTCGAACTCGTGTTTCAGTTCGTCGTACTGCTCAGCCAGTTGTTCCAGCTGATTTTGTTTCTCTTCATCGGTCAGGCCGAGTTCCAGCCAGCGATCGCGAGGCAGTTTGTCGAGCTTCTCAGCTTCAACACCACCGGCAACCAGCACAGCATAGATACGGCTGAACAGGCCAGCTTCGAGGATCTGCAGTTCTTCAGACAGGTCTTTCTTCGCCTGCTTCAGCTGCATCTCTTCGATTTCCAGCGCACGTTTGTCTTTTTCTACGCCATCGCGAGTAAAGACCTGAACGTCGATAACCGTACCGGAAACACCGTTTGGTACGCGCAGAGAAGAGTCTTTAACGTCAGACGCTTTCTCACCGAAGATCGCACGCAGCAGTTTTTCTTCTGGCGTCAGCTGGGTTTCACCTTTCGGCGTTACCTTACCCACCAGAATGTCGCCACCGGTCACTTCCGCACCGATGTAAACGATACCGGATTCATCCAGTTTAGAGAGCGC
The DNA here is from genome assembly GCF_013890155.1 of Citrobacter sp. RHB20-C16. Taxonomy (NCBI): domain Bacteria; kingdom Pseudomonadati; phylum Pseudomonadota; class Gammaproteobacteria; order Enterobacterales; family Enterobacteriaceae; genus Citrobacter; species Citrobacter sp. RHB20-C16. The sequence continues at coordinate 4,524,101 of NZ_CP057630.1, forward strand.
AGCTTCACCCACGTTCGGGATGTCAGCAGTGATCTCTTCCGGCCCCAGCTTGGTGTCACGGGACACGCACGCCAGTTCCTGAATGTGGATGGTGGTGAAACGGTCTTCCTGGACAACACGCTCGGAAACGAGGATGGAGTCTTCGAAGTTGTAACCGTTCCACGGCATGAACGCGACGCGCATGTTCTGACCGAGCGCCAGTTCACCGAGGTCGGTGGACGGACCGTCTGCCAGTACATCACCACGTTCAACCGGCTCGCCCAGAGAGACACACGGCATCTGGTTGATACAGGTGTTCTGGTTAGAACGGGTGTATTTGGTCAGGTTGTAGATGTCGATACCCGCTTCGCCCGGGTACATCTCGTCTTCGTTAACTTTGATAACGATACGGGAAGCATCCACGTACTGAACGGTACCGCCACGTTTAGCCACCGCAGTAACACCGGAGTCAACGGCAACAGCACGTTCCATACCGGTACCTACCAGCGGCTTATCAGCGCGCAGAGTCGGAACCGCCTGACGTTGCATGTTCGCACCCATCAATGCACGGTTGGCGTCATCGTGTTCCAGGAATGGGATCAGGGACGCACCGACGGAAACCACCTGCTGAGTGGAAACGTCCATGTAGTCAACCTGGTCACGGCTGAACAGGCTGGATTCACCTTTGCTACGGCAGGTCACCAGATCTTCTACGAAGTGGCCATCGTCATCCAGGTTGGAGTTCGCCTGAGCGATAACGAAGTTACCTTCTTCAATAGCAGACAGGTAATGAATCTCATCTGTCACAATGCCATCAACCACGCGACGATACGGCGTCTCGAGGAAGCCATATTCGTTAGTCTGTGCGTACACGGACAGGGAGTTGATCAGACCGATGTTCGGACCTTCAGGCGTTTCGATTGGACATACGCGACCATAGTGCGTCGGGTGTACGTCTCGAACTTCAAAGCCAGCACGCTCACGCGTCAGACCGCCTGGGCCGAGGGCAGAGATACGACGTTTGTGCGTAATCTCAGACAGCGGGTTGTTCTGGTCCATAAACTGAGACAGCTGGCTGGAACCGAAGAACTCTTTCACTGCTGCAGAAATCGGTTTGGCGTTGATCATGTCCTGAGGCATCAGGGTATCCAGATCGCCCAGAGACAGACGCTCTTTCACCGCACGCTCAACACGTACCAGGCCAACGCGGAATTGGTTTTCCGCCATTTCGCCTACGGAACGGATACGACGGTTGCCGAGGTGGTCGATATCATCGACTTCGCCTTTACCGTTACGGATATCGATGAGCTTCTTCATCACTTCGATGATGTCGTCTTTGCTCAGGATACCGGAACCTTCGATTTCGTCGCGCAGCAGAGAACGGTTGAACTTCATACGACCGACCGCAGACAGGTCATAACGGTCTTCAGAGAAGAACAGGTTCTCAAACAGGCTTTCAGCCGCTTCACGTGTCGGCGGCTCACCCGGGCGCATCATGCGGTAGATTTCTACCAGCGCGCTCAGACGATCGTTAGTTGGGTCGACGCGTACGGTTTCAGAAATGTACGGGCCGTGATCCAGATCGTTGGTGAACAGGGTTTCGATACGTTTGTGGCCAGACTGGCTCAGCTTAGCCAGCAGATCCAGGCTCAGCTCCATGTTCGCCGGGCAGATCAGCTCGCCAGTGGATTCGTCAACGTAATCTTTCGCAGCCACTTTGCCCGCAATGTACTCAACCGGAACTTCGATATGTTTGATATCGTCTTTTTCCAGTTGGCGGATGTGACGCGCAGTGATGCGGCGGCCTTTTTCAACGTAGATTTTACCGTTCGCTTCGATATCGAAGGAGGCGGTTTCACCACGCAGACGTTCAGGCACCAGCTCCATCTGCAGCTTGTTGTCGCGAATCTCGAAAATCACTTTTTCGAAGAACAGATCCAGGATCTGCTCAGTGGTGTAGTTCAGCGCACGCAGAATAATGGTCGCAGGCAGTTTACGGCGACGGTCGATACGTACGAACAGGTTGTCCTTCGGATCGAATTCGAAGTCCAGCCAGGAACCACGGTAAGGAATGATGCGCGCGTTATACAGCACTTTACCCGAAGAGTGGGTTTTACCTTTGTCGGAGTCAAAGAAGACGCCCGGACTACGGTGCAGCTGAGAAACGATAACACGCTCAGTACCGTTGATAACAAAGGTACCGTTGTCGGTCATGAGCGGAATTTCGCCCATGTAGACTTCTTGTTCTTTAATGTCTTTAACGGTGCCTTCCGGCGCTTCGCGCTCGTAGATCACCAGACGCAGTTTTACGCGCAGCGGTGCGGAATAGGTCACGCCACGGATCTGACATTCCTGAACGTCAAACACCGGTTCGCCAAGACGGTAGCTGACGTATTGCAGCTCGGAATTACCGCTATAGCTCTGAATCGGGAATACGGAACGGAAGGCGGCTTCCAGACCATACTGCCCCTCAGGATCTTGCTCGATAAACTTCTGAAACGAGTCAAGCTGGATAGAAAGGAGATAAGGCACATCCAGAACTTGTGGACGTTTACCAAAATCCTTACGAATACGTTTTTTCTCGGTATAGGAGTAAACCATAGGGTTCCTCAGCTCGCTGACAAGTCGACCCATCTGTCCATTGAGCGGACAGTTTGTGCAACACTATTTTGTTGACCGGAAAATCGAATACTTTCCGCAATGCCTGTTGCTATCACGCTTAAACCATTTCATTGCGATTTACACAGAACGGACGCTCTGTCGCAGTATATTAAGTCGTCGATAGAAACAAGCATTGAAAGGCACAGCAGTAGTCAAACAGTGTGAAACGCTACTGGCGCCTTACAGCGCAAAAAGGCTGGTGACCAAAAAGTCACCAGCCATCAGCCTAATTTCTCAGGCTGCAACCGGAAGGGTTGGCTTATTTAACTTCAACTTCAGCGCCAGCTTCTTCCAGAGATTTTTTCAGTGCTTCTGCGTCATCTTTGCTCACGCCTTCTTTCAGAGCGGCCGGAGCAGATTCTACCAGGTCTTTAGCTTCTTTCAGACCCAGGCCAGTTGCGCCACGTACTGCTTTGATTACAGCAACTTTGTTAGCGCCAGCAGCTTTCAGAATTACGTCGAATTCAGTTTTTTCTTCAGCAGCTTCAACCGGGCCAGCAGCTACAGCAACAGCAGCAGCAGCGGAAACACCGAATTTTTCTTCCATTGCAGAGATCAGTTCTACAACGTCCATTACGGACATAGCGGATACTGCTTCAATGATTTGATCTTTAGTGATAGACATTTAAATTGTTCCTGAATATCAGAATAAGTTTATACGTAAGCAGATGCTTTAAAAAGATAACTGCGATTAAGCAGCTTCTTTCGCATCGCGTACAGCAGCCAGAGTACGAACCAGTTTGCCAGCCGAAGCTTCTTTCATGGTTGCCATCAGGCGTGCAATTGCTTCTTCGTAGGTCGGCAGAGTTGCCAGGCGGTCGATCTGAGACGCCGGGATCAGCTCACCTTCAAAGGCAGCGGCTTTGACCTCAAATTTTGCATTCGCTTTCGCGAACTCTTTGAACAGACGAGCAGCAGCGCCCGGGTGTTCCATAGAGTATGCAATCAGGGTCGGACCAACAAACGTGTCTTTCAGGCACTCGAACGGAGAACCTTCAACAGCACGACGCAGCAGGGTGTTACGAACAACACGCATGTAAACGCCAGCTTCACGACCTGCTTTACGCAGTTCAGTCATTTTATCTACAGTCACGCCACGGGAATCCGCAACTACTGCAGACAGCGCGCCTTTGGCTACTTCGCTGACTTCAGCAACAATCGCTTGTTTGTCTTGAAGATTTAAAGCCATTAGCTTTGCTCCTGGATGTTTGCCGGAACTCATGTTCCGGAACTCACTTCACTCTTTCCAACGAAAAGAGCGTCTTAATACGGTGAGCAGAAACAAGCCAGAGTATCCAAAAATAATCTTAGCGTTCTGTCACCGTCTACGCAGGGGATTAAGTTTCTTACGAAACACCTGCGGTCTTCGACGGAGGCCTGGATTAGGCCAGGCTCCAACGAACAAATCTGTTCTATGCTTCGTCTTTCGAACCGCAATTCAAATGACTTGCAGAGTGTCTGTCTCTTTCAACAGAAACGTGGGGGTAGAATTGTAGACAAATCCACCGCCCACGTAAAGCTAATCTTAGTTCGCAGAAGCGCTCAGACCAGCCTGATCAACGGCAACACCAGCACCCATGGTGGTGGAGATGCTGATTTTCTTGATGTACACGCCTTTCGCCTGAGTCGGTTTTGCTTTCTTCAGCGCAACCAGCAGAGCTTCCAGGTTTTCTTTCAGTTTGTCAGCGTCAAAATCCACTTTACCGATGGTAGTGTGGATGATGCCGTTTTTGTCGTTACGGTAACGAACCTGACCCGCTTTAGCGTTCTTAACTGCTTCAGCAACGTTCGGCGTTACGGTACCCACTTTCGGGTTTGGCATCAGGCCACGCGGACCCAGAACCTGGCCCAGTTGGCCAACAACGCGCATTGCATCCGGAGAAGCAATAACCACGTCAAAGTTCATTTCGCCTTTCTTGATCTGCTCAGCCAGATCTTCCATACCTACCAGTTCAGCGCCAGCAGCTTTAGCAGCTTCAGCGTTTGCACCCTGGGTAAATACAGCTACGCGAACGGAACGGCCAGTACCGTGCGGCAGTACAGTTGCACCACGTACGTTCTGGTCAGATTTACGCGCATCGATGCCGAGGTTAACGGCAACGTCTACGCTTTCAACGAACTTAGCGGTAGCCAGTTCTTTCAGCAGAGAGATAGCTTCGTTGATGTCGTACTGTTTGGTCGCATCAACTTTCTCACGGATCACACGCATGCGCTTGGTCAGTTTAGCCATTTCTTAGTCCTCCACTACCAGGCCCATGGAACGTGCAGTACCTTCAATGGAGCGAGTCATCGCTTCAATGTCGGCACCAGTCATGTCGGCAGCTTTGGTCTGCGCGATTTCCTGCAGCTGAGCGCGGGAAATTTTACCTACTTTGTCTTTGTTCGGCTTACCGGAACCAGACTTAATACCAGCCGCTTTCTTCAGCAGAACGGCTGCCGGAGGCGTTTTGGTAATGAAGGTGAAAGAACGGTCAGCGTAAACGGTGATAACAACCGGAATTGGCAGACCTTTTTCGATGGAATCAGTCTTAGCGTTGAACGCTTTGCAGAATTCCATGATGTTAACACCCTGTTGACCCAGAGCAGGACCAACCGGCGGACTCGGGTTTGCCATACCAGCTGCAACCTGCAGCTTGACGTAGGCTTGGACTTTCTTAGCCATTCTCAATTTCCTCTGTTGGGTGATAGCGCCTCAGAGAGGCTCCCCGTGATATAAAAATTCGTTCTACGGGCCAGGCCCATAAAAACAAAAGGCGCGAAATTGTATTCCAATCTCACGCCTTGTGCAACGATTAAATCGCCGCTTTTTTGATCGCTACTTAGGCTTTTTCAACCTGTGCAAAGTCCAGTTCTACCGGGGTCGCACGACCGAAGATAGAAACGGATACTTTCAGGCGGGACTTCTCATAGTCCACTTCTTCAACGACGCCATTAAAGTCAGCAAACGGACCATCGTTGACACGCACCATCTCACCCGGTTCAAACAGCGTTTTCGGCCGCGGCTTATCACCCACCTGCTGCAGGCGATTCATAATCGCATCAACTTCTTTGTCGCTGATCGGCGCCGGACGGTCAGATGTACCGCCGATAAAGCCCATCACACGCGGTACGCTACGCACCAGGTGCCAGCTCGCGTCATTCATGACCATCTGAACCAGCACGTAACCCGGGAAGAATTTACGCTCGCTCTTACGGCGCTGACCACCACGGATTTCAACCACTTCTTCGGTCGGCACCATGACTTCGCCAAACAACTCTTCCATATTGTGTAATTTGATATGCTCACGCAGCGATGTTGCTACGCGGCCTTCAAAACCGGAAAACGCCTGAACGACGTACCAGCGCTTTTTAGGAGCTTCAGACATCTCAGAACCTCAGGCCAGTGATAAAGGAAACCAGGCGAACCAGAATACCATCCAGTCCCCACAGGATCAGTGACATTACTGCGGTAACCGCAGCCACAATCAACGTGGTGTGCAATGTTTCCTGGCGAGTCGGCCAAATGACCTTACGTACTTCAGTACGCGCTTCGCGGGCAAAAGCAACGGTAGCTTTACCTTTTGTCGTCAACAGCGCGACACCACCCGCTGCAGCAATCAGAATTACTACGGCCAGCGCACGCAGCGGCAGCATCATGTCACGATAAAGATAGTTGCCAACAATTGCCACGAGCAGCAATGCCACAACCACGATCCACTTTATCGCTTCCAGGCCACGCCCGCTCCCTTGAGCTTCGGTATTCGCACTCATAAACCAACCTGTCAGAAGTATTCTACAAATAATTTCACCCCGCGAATGCGAGGCTAACCAGTCAACCTTGTGCCGAAATGCATTGGGGCATTCCGGGCTCAACGCCCTCTTCAGAGCCTGTCTCAGCAATGATTATGACAAATAAAATCACTGATGAGCCAGGTTCTGGTTCGAAAGCGTGCAAAAAGGGCATCAAATGATGCCCTTTTAATGCGCATTGCGTCAAATGTTATCAGCGATTAGCTGAGAACTTTAGCAACAACGCCTGCGCCTACCGTACGGCCGCCTTCACGGATTGCGAAACGCAGACCGTCGTCCATCGCGATCGGGTGGATCAGGGTAACAACCATTTTGATGTTGTCGCCCGGCATTACCATCTCAACGCCTTCCGGCAGTTCGATGGTGCCAGTCACGTCAGTTGTACGGAAGTAGAACTGCGGACGGTAGCCTTTGAAGAACGGAGTATGACGGCCGCCTTCGTCTTTGGACAGGATGTACACTTCGGATTCGAACATCGTGTGCGGCTTGATGGTGCCCGGCTTAGCCAGTACCTGACCACGTTCGATTTCTTCACGTTTGATACCACGCAGCAGAACACCAACGTTCTCACCCGCACGGCCTTCGTCCAGCAGTTTGCGGAACATTTCAACGCCAGTACAGGTAGACTTGGCAGTCTCTTTGATACCAACGATTTCAACTTCTTCGCCCACTTTGATGATACCGCGTTCTACACGACCGGTAACAACGGTACCACGACCGGAGATGGAGAATACGTCTTCGATCGGCAGCAGGAACGGCTTGTCAATCGCACGCTCTGGTTCCGGGATGTAAGAATCCAGGAAGCCAGCCAGTTCGATGATTTTCGCTTCCCACTCTGCGTCGCCTTCCAGCGCTTTCAGAGCAGAACCACGAACGATCGGGGTGTCGTCGCCCGGGAAATCGTACTGAGACAGAAGTTCACGAACTTCCATTTCTACCAGTTCCAGCAGCTCTTCGTCATCAACCATGTCGCATTTGTTCAGGAACACGATGATGTACGGAACGCCTACCTGACGACCCAGCAGGATGTGCTCACGAGTCTGCGGCATCGGGCCGTCAGTCGCAGCAACAACCAGGATCGCGCCGTCCATCTGCGCAGCACCGGTGATCATGTTTTTAACATAGTCGGCGTGGCCCGGGCAGTCTACGTGTGCGTAGTGGCGAGTCGGGGTGTCATATTCAACGTGAGAAGTGTTGATGGTGATACCACGAGCTTTTTCTTCCGGCGCGTTATCGATCTGATCGAATGCGCGAGCAGCACCGCCGTAGGTTTTAGCCAGTACGGTAGTGATGGCAGCGGTCAGCGTTGTTTTACCATGGTCAACGTGGCCGATAGTACCGACGTTAACGTGCGGTTTTGTACGTTCAAACTTTTCTTTAGACATCGATTGTCCCTCTAAGACACGGATAAATCGGTGATATCACCACATCAACCAGGCGATATGCCTGAACTGTTGAATCATTGAGTCGTTACAGAGAAAACACGGGGAGGAGAAGTGAAGTGGTGCTGATACCCAGAGTCGAACTGGGGACCTCACCCTTACCAAGGGTGCGCTCTACCAACTGAGCCATATCAGCACGTCTGGAGCGGGCAGCGGGAATCGAACCCGCATCATCAGCTTGGAAGGCTGAGGTAATAGCCATTATACGATGCCCGCATCCTGAAACTCGGCTACCCAGTTCTTTCTGTAACAAAAAAAGAGACAAGTCTCTTTTCTTATTCGAGCCGATTATTTTCGTAACCAGCTCAGACAGCAATTGCTGCCAGAAAGTGGTGGTGGGGGAAGGATTCGAACCTTCGAAGTCTGTGACGGCAGATTTACAGTCTGCTCCCTTTGGCCGCTCGGGAACCCCACCGGACTTGATGGTGCCGACTACCGGAATCGAACTGGTGACCTACTGATTACAAGTCAGTTGCTCTACCTACTGAGCTAAGTCGGCATCAAGTAGCGCGCATTCTATGGAGACCTGCGTGCTCATGCAACTAAAAAATTGCATAAAATGTTCTATCGCTCACATTTTGCACTATACGACCAAAAAATGGCGTATTTTCAGTCAGCTTAGCATAAAATTTCGACATTATCTGGCAGTCCATTTCCTCCCACCTGCATCGGGTGGTACTTCAACGCATCAAATCATCGCCTGTACATCTGGAATATCCGTCACATTGCGTTTCAGGGAATGACGTTCAGAAGAGATTTTTTCTTATTATTCCCCCCCATCTGGTGTTACCCTCCTGCCCATTGTCCAAATTAACTGAAATGCGACGTGCCATTGCATGCCGGGGATGACGCGCTTTTTATCACTGCCCTGATGGTGTAATGACAGCCAGAAACATGCTTATGAGTATAAAAGAGCAAACGTTAATGACGCCTTACCTACAGTTTGACCGCAACCAGTGGGCTGCGCTTCGTGATTCCGTGCCGATGACCCTCACTGAAGAAGAGATCGCACGGTTAAAAGGGATTAATGAAGATTTATCGCTGGAAGAAGTTGCAGAGATCTATTTGCCCTTGTCGCGTTTGCTTAACTTCTATATCAGCTCGAACCTGCGTCGTCAGGCTGTTCTCGAACAGTTTCTGGGCACGAACGGTGAGCGTATCCCTTATATCATCAGTATTGCTGGCAGCGTAGCGGTGGGGAAAAGTACCACTGCGCGTGTATTACAGGCGTTACTGAGCCGTTGGCCAGAACATCGTCGCGTTGAACTGATCACCACGGATGGTTTTCTTCATCCAAACCAGGTATTAAAAGACCGTGGGTTAATGAAGAAGAAAGGTTTTCCGGAATCGTATGACATGCATCGTCTGGTCAAGTTTGTCTCCGATCTCAAATCCGGCGTGCCAAACGTAACCGCTCCGGTTTATTCGCATCTGATTTATGATGTGATCCCTGACGGGGATAAAACCGTGGCCCAACCCGATATATTAATTCTCGAAGGACTCAATGTTCTGCAGAGCGGGATGGACTATCCACACGACCCTCATCATGTATTTGTTTCGGACTTCGTCGACTTCTCTATTTATGTTGATGCACCGGAAGAGTTACTGCAGACATGGTATATCAATCGTTTTCTTAAATTCCGCGAGGGGGCGTTTACCGACCCTGACTCTTATTTCCATAACTACGCGAAACTGACGAAAGAGGAGGCGATCAATACGGCCACCTCATTATGGAAAGAAATTAACTGGCTGAATTTAAAACAAAATATTCTACCCACGCGTGAGCGCGCGAGTCTGATTATGACCAAGAGCGCCAATCATGCCGTCGAGCAGGTTCGCCTGCGAAAATAATTAAAAAGGGAGCTTTCGCTCCCTTTTTAATTATTCAGCGCTTCTCAGGGAGATTTCTCCCCCAACCCACGGTTTTATAATACCATCCTGTTCCAGAAGTAATGCGCCCTGCGCATCGATACCTCGTGAAATACCGTATATTTCTTTGTCACCAATTATCAGTTTAACCTGGCGATTGATAAAGTTATCCAGCTTTTCCCAACGGGAAAGATAAGGAGCTAGTCCTTCTTGCTCAAATAACTCCAGCGCGGTACGTAATTCACGAATGAGCCTTGCCGCCAGCGTATTGCGATCGAGCGTAATCCCAGCTTCCTGCAACGTAATCCATCCCTGATTCACCACGCCTTCTTCCACACGGCGCATTGCCATGTTAATGCCAGCGCCGATGACGATCTGCGCAGCATCGCCCGTCTTACCCGTTAACTCAACCAGGATCCCCGCCAGTTTGCGATCCAACAGGTAGAGATCGTTAGGCCACTTCACCCGTACCTTGTCCGCACCCAGATCACGCAGAACCTCAGCCATTACGATACCGATCACCAGGCTTAAGCCGATCGCGGCGGCCGGCCCCTGCTCCAGACGCCAGAACATTGAAAGATAAAGGTTTGCGCCAAAGGGGGAAAACCACTTACGTCCACGACGTCCACGACCTGCCTGTTGGTATTCCGCCACGCAGGCATCGCCAGACTGCAATAGATCGATGCGGTCCAGCAGGTACTGATTGGTGGAATCAATAACCGGCAGCACAGCCACCGTGCCGCGATCCAACTGACTGTAGATGCGGTCAGAATCCAGCAACTGAATCGGCTCCGGTAAACTGTATCCTTTGCCTGGCACGGTAAAGACATCAACTCCCCAGTCACGTAGAGTCTGGATATGTTTATTGATGGCCGCCCGGCTCATCCCCAACTGTTCACCCAGTTGCTCACCGGAATGAAACTCGCCATCGGCCAGTAAGGAGATAAGCATCAGAGGAACGGTATTATCCTTCATGCAATGATCTCCACAGCATTGACTTCGCCACTCTGCCCGATGAAGCGTACTTCAGGCTCCAGCCAGACGTTAAATTTCTCACCGACTTTCGCACGCACCAGGTGCGCGAGATTGACCACATCTTCGCTTGTCGCGTTAGCCGCGTTAATAAGTACAAGCGCCTGTTGACGATGTACGGCTGCCCCTCCGATACCCACGCCTTTCAACTCACATTGGTCAATGAGCCAGCCAGCCGCCAGTTTTACTGAACCATCAGGTTGAGGGTAATGAGGGGCATTCGGAAACTGAGACAGCAGTGCCTCAACCACATCCTTTGCTACGACGGGGTTTTTAAAAAAGCTGCCCGCATTACCGATCACTTTTGGATCGGGCAGTTTTGTTATACGCATACGGCAAACCGAATCAAACACCTGCTGGGGCGTTACCGTGGCCGGATCCAGACGCGTCAGGTCGCCATAGGTCAACACTGGTTGCCATTGCTTAGTCAGACGTAACCCCACCGCAACGATCGCGTAGCGATCCTGGTATTCATGTTTAAAGATACTGTCACGATAGCCAAAGCGACATTCCGCCGCACTCACGCGCCGCGATTTTCCTGTCGCCAGCTCAACACAGTCAACATAATCACACACTCGCTGGAGCTCCACGCCGTAAGCACCAATATTCTGGATCGGTGAAGACCCTACGCAGCCGGGGATCAGCGCCAGGTTTTCCAGCCCCGGCATGCCAAGCTGTAGTGTATGCTGAACCAGATGATGCCAGTTTTCACCCGCACCGACATGCAACAACCACGCGTCTGGTTGCTCTGTTACTTCAATGCCTTTGATACGATTGACGATCACTGTCCCGCGGAAGGCGTCAAGGAACAGGACGTTACTCCCTTCACCCAGTATCAGTACCGGCTGATGCAACGCATTGGCAGATTGCCAGGCGCTAAGTAGTTGTTGTTCATTTTCGGCGCAAACAATCTCATTGGCATTTTGATCGATGCCAAAGGTATTCCAGGATTTAAGGGAGTGATTCATAGAGGCTTTCCTGATGCAAAATCGCGGTTAGTTTACCGCATATGCCGCAGTATGGCTTGTATTATGGCGGGATGACGTTATTCGATAAAATGATCCGACAGGTGACGGACGCAAAAAAGCCCATCCGTCAGGATGGGCTCTTCACTTAATTGATGCCTGGCAGTTCCCTACTCTCGCATGGGGAGACCCCACACTACCATCGGCGCTACGGCGTTTCACTTCTGAGTTCGGCATGGGGTCAGGTGGGACCACCGCGCTACAGCCGCCAGGCAAATTCTGTTAATCTGTATCAAGCTGAGTTGAATGCGTCATCTCTTCGCCGAAACAGCTTCGGCGTTGTAAGGTTAAGCCTCACGGTTCATTAGTACCGGTTAGCTCAACGCATCGCTGCGCTTACACACCCGGCCTATCAACGTCGTCGTCTTCAACGTTCCTTCAGGACCCTTAAAGGGTCAGGGAGAACTCATCTCGGGGCAAGTTTCGTGCTTAGATGCTTTCAGCACTTATCTCTTCCGCATTTAGCTACCGGGCAGTGCCATTGGCATGACAACCCGAACACCAGTGATGCGTCCACTCCGGTCCTCTCGTACTAGGAGCAGCCCCCCTCAATTCTCCAGCGCCCACGGCAGATAGGGACCGAACTGTCTCACGACGTTCTAAACCCAGCTCGCGTACCACTTTAAATGGCGAACAGCCATACCCTTGGGACCTACTTCAGCCCCAGGATGTGATGAGCCGACATCGAGGTGCCAAACACCGCCGTCGATATGAACTCTTGGGCGGTATCAGCCTGTTATCCCCGGAGTACCTTTTATCCGTTGAGCGATGGCCCTTCCATTCAGAACCACCGGATCACTAAGACCTGCTTTCGCACCTGCTCGCGCCGTCACGCTCGCAGTCAAGCTAGCTTATGCCTTTGCACTAACCTCCTGATGTCCGACCAGGATTAGCTAACCTTCGTGCTCCTCCGTTACTCTTTAGGAGGAGACCGCCCCAGTCAAACTACCCACCAGACACTGTCCGCAACCCGGATTACGGGCCCACGTTAGAACACCAGCCATTAAAGGGTGGTATTTCAAGGACGGCTCCACACGAACTGGCGTCCGCGCTTCAAAGCCTCCCACCTATCCTACACATCAAGGACCAGTGTTCAGTGTCAAGCTATAGTAAAGGTTCACGGGGTCTTTCCGTCTTGCCGCGGGTACACTGCATCTTCACAGCGAGTTCAATTTCACTGAGTCTCGGGTGGAGACAGCCTGGCCATCATTACGCCATTCGTGCAGGTCGGAACTTACCCGACAAGGAATTTCGCTACCTTAGGACCGTTATAGTTACGGCCGCCGTTTACCGGGGCTTCGATCAAGAGCTTCTCCTTACGGATAACCCCATCAATTAACCTTCCGGCACCGGGCAGGCGTCACACCGTATACGTCCACTTTCGTGTTTGCACAGTGCTGTGTTTTTAATAAACAGTTGCAGCCAGCTGGTATCTTCGACTGATTTCAGCTCCACGAGTAAATCGCTTCACCTACATATCAGCGTGCCTTCTCCCGAAGTTACGGCACCATTTTGCCTAGTTCCTTCACCCGAGTTCTCTCAAGCGCCTTGGTATTCTCTACCTGACCACCTGTGTCGGTTTGGGGTACGATCTGATGTTACCTGATGCTTAGAGGCTTTTCCTGGAAGCAGGGCATTTGTTGCTTCAGCACCGTAGTGCCTCGTCATCACGCCTCAGTGTTAAAGTGAACCGGATTTACCTGGAACACACACCTACACGCTTAAACCGGGACAACCGTCGCCCGGCCAACATAGCCTTCTCCGTCCCCCCTTCGCAGTAACACCTGGTACAGGAATATTAACCTGTTTCCCATCGACTACGCCTTTCGGCCTCGCCTTAGGGGTCGACTCACCCTGCCCCGATTAACGTTGGACAGGAACCCTTGGTCTTCCGGCGAGCGGGCTTTTCACCCGCTTTATCGTTACTTATGTCAGCATTCGCACTTCTGATACCTCCAGCATGCCTCACAGCACACCTTCACAGGCTTACAGAACGCTCCCCTACCCAACAACACTTAGTGTCGCTGCCGCAGCTTCGGTGCATGGTTTAGCCCCGTTACATCTTCCGCGCAGGCCGACTCGACCAGTGAGCTATTACGCTTTCTTTAAATGATGGCTGCTTCTAAGCCAACATCCTGGCTGTCTGAGCCTTCCCACATCGTTTCCCACTTAACCATGACTTTGGGACCTTAGCTGGCGGTCTGGGTTGTTTCCCTCTTCACGACGGACGTTAGCACCCGCCGTGTGTCTCCCGTGATAACATTCTCCGGTATTCGCAGTTTGCATCGGGTTGGTAAGCCGGGATGGCCCCCTAGCCGAAACAGTGCTCTACCCCCGGAGATGAATTCACGAGGCGCTACCTAAATAGCTTTCGGGGAGAACCAGCTATCTCCCGGTTTGATTGGCCTTTCACCCCCAGCCACAAGTCATCCGCTAATTTTTCAACATTAGTCGGTTCGGTCCTCCAGTTAGTGTTACCCAACCTTCAACCTGCCCATGGCTAGATCACCGGGTTTCGGGTCTATACCCTGCAACTTAACGCCCAGTTAAGACTCGGTTTCCCTTCGGCTCCCCTATTCGGTTAACCTTGCTACAGAATATAAGTCGCTGACCCATTATACAAAAGGTACGCAGTCACCCCATAAAGAGGCTCCCACTGCTTGTACGTACACGGTTTCAGGTTCTTTTTCACTCCCCTCGCCGGGGTTCTTTTCGCCTTTCCCTCACGGTACTGGTTCACTATCGGTCAGTCAGGAGTATTTAGCCTTGGAGGATGGTCCCCCCATATTCAGACAGGATACCACGTGTCCCGCCCTACTCATCGAGCTCACAACACATGCAATTTTGTGTACGGGGCTGTCACCCTGTATCGCCGGCCTTTCCAGACCGTTCCACTACCACACATGCTGATTCAGGCTCTGGGCTGCTCCCCGTTCGCTCGCCGCTACTGGGGGAATCTCGGTTGATTTCTTTTCCTCGGGGTACTTAGATGTTTCAGTTCCCCCGGTTCGCCTCGTTAACCTATGGATTCAGTTAACGATAGTGCAACGAATTGCACTGGGTTTCCCCATTCGGACATCGCCGGCTATAACGGTTCATATCACCTTACCGACGCTTTTCGCAGATTAGCACGTCCTTCATCGCCTCTGACTGCCAGGGCATCCACCGTGTACGCTTAGTCGCTTAACCTCACAACCCGAAGATGTTTCTTTCGATTCATCATCGTGTTGCGAAAATTTGAGAGACTCGAACACACCATTAACAGTGTGTCGTTTCAATTTTCAGCTTGATCCAGATTTTTAAAGAGCAAAACTTCGCAGCGCACCCTTTCAGGTACACTCTGAAGTTTTCTTGATTACGTTCTACAGTATGGTGGAGCTATGCGGGATCGAACCGCAGACCTCCTGCGTGCAAAGCAGGCGCTCTCCCAGCTGAGCTATAGCCCCATACAGTGTAGTCAGAACCTCTGTACCGATAATTTTTCCTGAGACAAGGCGTGGAATGGCGAAGCATACTTAAAGTATGCGAGTCGTTTCACAACGCAGTATTCAGGGAAAATTTGGTAGGCCTGAGTGGACTTGAACCACCGACCTCACCCTTATCAGGGGTGCGCTCTAACCACCTGAGCTACAAGCCTGTAGAGGTTTTACTGCTCGTTTTTCATCAGACAATCTGTGTGGGCACTACAAAGGCAGGTTCTTTAAGGTAAGGAGGTGATCCAACCGCAGGTTCCCCTACGGTTACCTTGTTACGACTTCACCCCAGTCATGAATCACAAAGTGGTAAGCGCCCTCCCGAAGGTTAAGCTACCTACTTCTTTTGCAACCCACTCCCATGGTGTGACGGGCGGTGTGTACAAGGCCCGGGAACGTATTCACCGTGGCATTCTGATCCACGATTACTAGCGATTCCGACTTCATGGAGTCGAGTTGCAGACTCCAATCCGGACTACGACATACTTTATGAGGTCCGCTTGCTCTCGCGAGGTCGCTTCTCTTTGTATATGCCATTGTAGCACGTGTGTAGCCCTGGTCGTAAGGGCCATGATGACTTGACGTCATCCCCACCTTCCTCCAGTTTATCACTGGCAGTCTCCTTTGAGTTCCCGGCCTAACCGCTGGCAACAAAGGATAAGGGTTGCGCTCGTTGCGGGACTTAACCCAACATTTCACAACACGAGCTGACGACAGCCATGCAGCACCTGTCTCACAGTTCCCGAAGGCACCAAGGCATCTCTGCCAAGTTCTGTGGATGTCAAGACCAGGTAAGGTTCTTCGCGTTGCATCGAATTAAACCACATGCTCCACCGCTTGTGCGGGCCCCCGTCAATTCATTTGAGTTTTAACCTTGCGGCCGTACTCCCCAGGCGGTCTATTTAACGCGTTAGCTCCGGAAGCCACACCTCAAGGGCACAACCTCCAAATAGACATCGTTTACGGCGTGGACTACCAGGGTATCTAATCCTGTTTGCTCCCCACGCTTTCGCACCTGAGCGTCAGTCTTCGTCCAGGGGGCCGCCTTCGCCACCGGTATTCCTCCAGATCTCTACGCATTTCACCGCTACACCTGGAATTCTACCCCCCTCTACGAGACTCAAGCCTGCCAGTTTCGAATGCAGTTCCCAGGTTGAGCCCGGGGATTTCACATCCGACTTGACAGACCGCCTGCGTGCGCTTTACGCCCAGTAATTCCGATTAACGCTTGCACCCTCCGTATTACCGCGGCTGCTGGCACGGAGTTAGCCGGTGCTTCTTCTGCGGGTAACGTCAATTGCTGCGGTTATTAACCACAACACCTTCCTCCCCGCTGAAAGTACTTTACAACCCGAAGGCCTTCTTCATACACGCGGCATGGCTGCATCAGGCTTGCGCCCATTGTGCAATATTCCCCACTGCTGCCTCCCGTAGGAGTCTGGACCGTGTCTCAGTTCCAGTGTGGCTGGTCATCCTCTCAGACCAGCTAGGGATCGTCGCCTTGGTGAGCCGTTACCTCACCAACTAGCTAATCCCATCTGGGCACATCCGATGGCAAGAGGCCCGAAGGTCCCCCTCTTTGGTCTTGCGACATTATGCGGTATTAGCTACCGTTTCCAGTAGTTATCCCCCTCCATCGGGCAGTTTCCCAGACATTACTCACCCGTCCGCCACTCGTCAGCAAAGCAGCAAGCTGCTTCCTGTTACCGTTCGACTTGCATGTGTTAGGCCTGCCGCCAGCGTTCAATCTGAGCCATGATCAAACTCTTCAATTTAAGTTTGATGCTCCTAGAATTAAACGTCGTAATGAATTACGTGTTCACTCTTTGAGACTTGGTATTCATTTTTCGTCTTGCGACGTTAAGAATCCATGTCACTCTGAGTGCCCACACAGATTGTCTGATAAATTGTTAAAGAGCAGTGCCGCTTCGCTTTTTCTCAGCGGCGCGGGGTGTGCATAATACGCTTTCCCGCTTCAGAGTCAAGCATTTATTTCGCTTTTCTCTGTCGGTGTTCATCACTGGTTTTCACCGGAGAACCCCGCTGACCCGGCGGCTTGCGTGCCGTTGTTCCGTGTCAGTGGAGGCGCATTATAGGGAGTTATTTCGGGCTGACAAGGGGAAATTTAAAATAATTTTCCGAGTGCGTAATATTTACCCAAAACAGCGTTAAACCGTCAGTTTTTCGAGCGATTCAAAGCCATAGCGCTGCAAAACGGGCAATAATTGCTCAGTTTCTGGCGTCATCGCCATGCAATAGGCAATGTTGGCATCTGCTGATTTCGCATCCGGCGCTTCATGTTCCAGTAGCCAGGCAGTACGTCGTGCAATGGCCGCCCCGGAATCGACCAGTCGCGTTCCTTCAGGCAGAACCTGTAAGAGTTCTTCCTGCAACAGGGGAAAGTGGGTGCAGCCAAGTACCACGGTATCAGGTGGCTCCGGCATCCGCAGCCACGGGCGCAGGATCCGTTGCAGTTCTTCCAGCGGCACGGGCTCGCCGTGCAACTTCGCTTCCGCCAGTTCCACCAGCTCTGCGGACCCCAGCATGGCTATCTGGCACTCATTGGCAAAGCGCGCGATCAGTTCATGCGTATAAGGGCGCTTCACCGTACCGCGCGTGGCCAGAAGCCCGACAACCCCGTTCGCCGTCAGACGCGCCGCCGGTTTGATCGCCGGTACCACGCCCACAACCGGGAAAGCGAACTTCTCACGTAAGGCAGGAAGAGAGACCGTGCTGGCCGTGTTACAGGCGATAACGGCCAGAGAAAGAGGATAACGCTGCTGTACCGCCGTCACGATCTCAACAACGCGCTCAACGATAAATGCCTCGCTCTTCTCCCCATAAGGAAAAGCCACGTTATCGAAAGCATAGATATAGTGGAGATCCGGCAGGAGATGCCGAATCTCATCATAGACCGACAACCCACCGACACCGGAATCAAATACCAGCACGGTGGGGCGTGGATCAGAAGGTGTAGCTGCCAGACAAGGTGTATTCCCGTCCTGCAGTTTGGTAGCCATAAACTGTCTCGTAATCTTTATCGAACAGGTTGGCTATTTTACCACGAACTGTGAGATGTGAGGTGACTGGATATGAAAGTCCGAGGTCCCACACGCTCAGCCCGCCCATTTTCACCTTCCGGGAATTGTCGTAGTCGTAATCGTAACGCTCGCCAATATACTGATAGGTCACATCCCAGCCCAGATCGTAGACCTGTCCGCTGAGCTCGTACTTCACCTGCTGTTTAGCGCGACGATAAAGCGGCTGATCGGTTTCATCATCACGCGGATCAACATACTGCAACGTTAAGCGATGATCGACCGGCCCGGTCGTCAGGTTCCCGGTCCATTCCAGGCCTTTGATGGTCGCGGATTTGACGTTGAAGTAGGTATTGTTGTTGTAGTCGATCAGGTTCTGAATTTTGTAGCGATAGGTCGACAGACGCCAGTCAAGCGGGCCGGTCAGCCCTTCTAATCCGGCTTCCCACTGCTTCGACTCTTCCGGCTTCAGGTTTGGGTTAGAGGCGATCCCAAAACGCTCCGCACCAAACTGTTGCCCCAGTGAAGGCGCAAGGAAGCCCGTGCCATAGGAAAGCGTCACTTTATAGTCATCAACAAACTGCCATCCCGCCGCTGTTTGCCAGGTACCATGCCAGCCGAACTGGTCGTCATGGTCTTCACGGCCCGACGCTTCCAGCGTCACGCTATCAATCTGCTGTTGCCCGGTGAGATAGAGGCCCGTGTTATCACGCTTATAGTTGTCTGTCCCATACTCGCCGAAGGACATCAGCTTTTCTTGTTTCCAGTCGACACCAGCACTGACAGCGCCGTGCCCGACAATAACGTTGTTGCCCCATTGGACGTAGCGCTGTTCCATATCATCAAGGCTATAACCTGTGGCATAGCGCCCATTCAGGCTGCTGTAGTTATAGTCCTTAATTCGCTGGTAGTTAGCGACCAGTTGTGACGAGTAGATTCCAGAATTGAAGCGCAGCCCCGTATCCCACGACTGAGTGTAATTCTGGTGCTCGTCGTTTCCGCCGTCATATCCCCAGTTCCCCTGGTCGTAATCGGCATTACTGGCATAGCCGTAGCCACGAAAGTAACCATCGAATTGATCGTTAAATTTGTGCTCAACGCCACCCCAGAAGAGTTTATTGCGATAACCATCGCGATCGCTGTCGCCGCTATAGCTGGAACGCGGCTGAACGTCGAAGCCTTTGGTGGTCTGATAAGCCCCGGCCGCGGTTACCACGGTATCGCCAAAACGCTGACGGTACGTACCGTCATATTGCTGATAACCTTTTGACCCCACGCCAGCATTAATCTGCGAACGTTCCTCACCCGTCATAGTGATGATGTTCACTACGCCGCCAATCGCGCCAGAGCCATAAATGGCTGAGCGCGGGCCACGGATATACTCAATGCGCTGCACCAGCGACACCGGGATCTGGTCAATATCGGAATTATTCGTAATGCCCGGACGGGCGACCGGAATACCATCGACTAACACCAGAACGTGTTTCGCTTCGGTACCCCGCACAAACAGAGAAGAGCTTTGCCCCATGCCGCCATTCTGGGCGACATCCACGCCTGGCAGGCGGCGCATGACATCCAGAACGGTTCGGGACTGCCAGCGTTCGATATCCTCGCGGGTGACAATATCGGTCGGGGCCAGAACGGTATTAACAGGTTGTTGAAAACGGTTTGCTGTCACGACAAGCGTGTCAGGGGTGGCATCCTGTGCCCAACCCGAAAAAGCCGTGACGGAGAGCGCCGTCAGCAGCGATGTTTTTTTAATCATTGTAAAGCATCCACAATATAAGAAGGATGCCGCAGGTCCCACCGATAGTACGCGATGATGAAAACCAGTTGCGACGTTAGCCGGCAGGTCTTCGGGCTTGGAAGGTTATCCACGGATATAAGAGATGAAGACTTCCCACCCAACAGGCAGTGTCTGCTTACGCTCTCATCTCACCTTTCCTTACCGCTGCGCGTCAGCTCCAGATTTACACTGGATTCCCTATTAACTCACAGGACCGGCACACGGATGCTACAGTTTGTAACATCTTACTGTCCAGCGTGTTTGTTAAATATGAGAGATCATCAATGACTGGACATCTGTTGAGCAATCCCTACAATCCCCGCGTACTTTTATTTTTCAGGATACATCATGACCCCCGAACACCTTCCGACAGAACAGTATGACGCGCAGCTCGC
The DNA here is from genome assembly GCF_013890155.1 of Citrobacter sp. RHB20-C16. NCBI lineage: Bacteria > Pseudomonadati > Pseudomonadota > Gammaproteobacteria > Enterobacterales > Enterobacteriaceae > Citrobacter > Citrobacter sp. RHB20-C16. The sequence continues at coordinate 4,544,590 of NZ_CP057630.1, forward strand.
CGAAAAAGTGGTGCGCTTGCAGAGTATGATGGCGCCCTTTTCTGGCCTTGTCCCGGAAGTGTTTCGTTCGCCGGTCAGTCATTACCGTATGCGTGCTGAATTCCGCATCTGGCACGATGGCGATGACCTCTATCACATCATTTTTGACCAACAGAGCAAAAGCCGAATCCGCGTCGACAGCTTCCCTGCGGCGAGTGAACTGATTAACCAGTTGATGACCGCGATGATCGCAGGCGTGCGCGACAACCGCGTGTTGCGCCATAAACTGTTCCAGATTGATTACCTCACCACCATGAGTAATCAGGCAGTGGTTTCGCTGCTGTATCATAAAAAGCTGGACGACGAATGGCGTGAAGCCGCCGAAGCGCTCCGCGACGCCCTGCGTGCGCAGAACCTGAACGTGCATCTGATTGGCCGCGCGACAAAAACCAAAATCGCGCTGGATCAGGACTACCTTGATGAACGTTTGCCAGTTGCGGGCAAAGAAATGATCTATCGCCAGGTTGAGAACAGCTTTACGCAGCCAAATGCGGCCATGAACATTCAGATGCTGGAGTGGGCGCTGGATGTCACTAAAGGCTCGAAAGGCGACCTGCTTGAACTGTACTGCGGTAACGGCAACTTTTCTTTAGCGCTGGCACGCAATTTTGACCGTGTGCTGGCCACCGAAATCGCCAAACCGTCTGTTGCCGCCGCGCAATACAACATTGCGGCGAATCAGATTGATAACGTGCAGATTATCCGCATGGCGGCGGAAGAGTTTACGCAGGCAATGAACGGCGTGCGCGAATTTAACCGCTTGCAGGGTATCGATCTGAAAAGCTATCAGTGCGAAACGATTTTTGTCGATCCGCCCCGCAGCGGTCTGGACAGCGAAACGGAGAAAATGGTGCAGGCATATCCGCGCATTCTGTACATCTCCTGTAATCCGGAGACGCTGTGCAAGAACCTGGAAACGTTAAGCCAGACGCATGACGTATCACGTCTGGCGCTGTTTGATCAGTTCCCGTATACGCACCATATGGAGTGTGGGGTGTTGTTGACGGCGAAGTGAGTGTCATAACCGGATGATGACGCAAAGCGTCTCATCCGGCCTCTCCTCTTTATTCCGACACTTCCTGCTTGCGATTACGCATTTTCACGCCGATCCAGAAGACCAGAATGACCGACAGCACCGCCGGGAAGAAGTTGGAACCGATATCCGGATATTCCGCGCGCACCACGGTGCTGTAAAGCAGAACGCCGAGAATAAAGCAGGCGGCAGCCAGACCCGGTAAACCCACAGGCATGGTGCGATTCAAATAACGTTGATGCAGACAGTACACCGTCAGCACCAACGAGATAATCGGAAATACAGAAAACGGCACGATGGAGCTAAACAGCGCCGCGAATGTGCCATTGATTGACAAGCCAGCGACCAGCGCCAGCAGCAGCGTACCTTTATCCTGAACTGACTGTTTCATTACTCTTCCTTCACGTTACCCGGAATGAGGGGCATCTTCTCTTGTTCACGGCGATACCAGTAATACGCACCTTTCGAAATCATGCGCAGTTGCAGTACCAGTCGCTCTTCTAACTGCCGACGCTGTTCCGCGCCCACGTCCAGCGCTTCGGCACCTGCACTGAAGACAATCGTCACCATCGCTTCGGCTTGCGCTTCAGTAAACGCACGCGGCATATGGTTTTCGATTTCCAGATAGTCCGCAAGTTCCGCGATGAAGTGCTGAATTTCTCGCGCAACGGCAGCACGGAACGCCGCTGAGGTGCCAGAACGTTCACGCAATAATAAACGGAAGGCGTTGGGGTTGTTACCGATGAACTCCATAAATGTGGAGACCGAGGTGCGGATCACACTCCCGCCCTTGGCGATACGCTGACGAGCCTGACGCATCAACTGACGCAACATCAGACCGCTTTCATCAACCATGGTCAGGCCGAGCTCATCAACATCACGGAAATGACGATAAAAGGAGGTTGGCGCAATGCCCGCTTCACGTGCGACTTCACGCAAACTGAGACTGGCGAAGCTACGCTCCGCGCTCAGTTGACTAAATGCGGCTTCTACCAGCGAACGCCGGGTTTTTTCTTTTTGCTGCGCTCTAACGCCCATCACGATGTCTGAATCCTTCCGTATGCCTTGTCCGGCACTATACCAGAGTTCAAAGTTAATCTGTTTGTTCAGCTTTGTGAATGATTGTTTACGCGCAGTTTGTGCTTCGGCTTCGCAAAAAAGCACAACGATAATTGGGTTATCCCGGCAATGATGTTACTATTCTGTTGCTTTTATGTATAAGAACAGGTAAGCCTTACCATGCCACATTCCTACGATTACGATGCCATAGTTATAGGTTCCGGCCCCGGCGGCGAAGGCGCTGCAATGGGTCTGGTTAAGCAAGGAGCTCGTGTTGCCGTTATCGAGCGTTATCACAACGTTGGCGGCGGTTGCACCCACTGGGGCACCATCCCGTCAAAAGCGCTCCGCCACGCAGTCAGTCGTATTATCGAATTCAATCAGAACCCCCTTTATAGCGATCATTCCCGCCTGCTTCGTTCCTCATTCGCCGATATTCTCAACCATGCCGACAACGTGATTAATCAGCAAACACGGATGCGGCAGGGTTTTTATGAGCGTAACCACTGCGAGATCTTGCAGGGTAACGCCCATTTTGTTGACGAACACACGCTGGCGCTGGAATGTCATGACGGTACGGTTGAAACCCTGACAGCAGAGAAATTTGTCATTGCCTGCGGATCGCGCCCTTATCATCCGGCAGACGTGGATTTCTCGCACCCGCGCATTTATGACAGCGATTCGATCCTCAGTCTGCACCACGAACCGCGCCATGTGATTATTTATGGCGCCGGGGTGATTGGCTGCGAATATGCGTCGATCTTCCGCGGAATGGAGGTCAAAGTTGATCTCATCAACACCCGCGACCGTCTGCTGGCGTTCCTCGATCAAGAGATGTCCGACTCCCTCTCTTACCACTTCTGGAACAGCGGCGTCGTCATTCGCCACAATGAAGAGTATGAGAAAATCGAAGGCTGCGACGATGGCGTGATCATGCACCTGAAGTCCGGTAAGAAACTGAAGGCCGACTGCCTGTTGTATGCCAATGGTCGTACCGGCAACACCGATTCTCTGGCGTTACAGAATATCGGTCTGGAAACCGACAGCCGTGGTCAGCTCAAGGTCAACAGCATGTACCAAACCGCGCTGCCGCACGTTTACGCGGTGGGTGATGTGATCGGTTACCCGAGCCTGGCGTCCGCAGCATACGACCAGGGACGCATTGCCGCCCAGGCGCTGGTGAAAGGGGAAGCGAACGCGCACCTGATCGAAGATATCCCGACCGGCATTTACACCATCCCGGAGATCAGTTCCGTGGGCAAAACCGAACAGCAACTGACGGCGATGAAAGTGCCTTACGAAGTGGGCCGCGCTCAGTTTAAACACCTGGCGCGCGCGCAAATCGTTGGCATGAACGTAGGTACGCTGAAGATTTTGTTCCATCGGGAAACGAAAGAGATTCTGGGGATTCACTGCTTTGGTGAACGCGCAGCCGAGATTATTCACATCGGTCAGGCGATTATGGAGCAGAAAGGTGGTGGTAACACGATTGAGTACTTCGTTAACACCACCTTTAACTACCCGACGATGGCGGAAGCCTATCGGGTAGCGGCGCTAAATGGCTTAAACCGCCTTTTTTAACGCCTTGTCGAAATGGCCATCCATCGCACCGCGGATGGCCTCTGCCAGTTGCTCATAGCGACTACGCAGCGGTGATCCTGGACGATACACCAGCCCCACCGTACGACGCGGCTCAGGCTTAATGCAGGGCAGATATACCACGCCATCACGTTTGCGTTCTTGCGGAACCGCCAGCGCAGGCAGCAGGGTAATACCGCTTCCTGCCGCTACCATGTTACGCAGCGTTTCCAGACTGGTCGCACGGAAGTGGGTGTCTTCGTCAGCACCGGCTTCAAAGCAGAATCCCATCGCCTGATCGCGTAGACAGTGACCGTCCTCCAGCATCAGCAGTTTTTCGCCTGCCAGATCGGACATCGGCACGCATTCGCGATTCGCCCACGGGTGATCTTCGTAGATCGCCAGCAGCATCGGCTCGTCGAACAACGGCACTTCAATAAAGGCCTCACTTTCTTTCACCAGCGCCAGGATCACGCAGTCAAGCTTGCCGCTATCCAGTTGCGCCAGCAGCTGATGGGTCTGCGCTTCATGCAGATACATTTCCAGCTTCGGGAAAGTCTGGTGCAACATCGGGATAATATGCGGCAGCAGGTAAGGACCGACAGTGGGAATCAAACCAATGTGCAGCGGACCTGACATGGTTTCGCCCTGTTGGCTTGCCATCTCCTTGAGCACTTTGACCTCACGCAGCACGGTACGCGCCTGATCCACCAGCAGTAAACCCGCCTGGGTGAACAGCACTTTACGACTCGTACGCTCCAGCAGCATCACGCCCAGCTCATCTTCCAGCTTGCGGATTTGTCCGCTCAGCGTTGGCTGACTAACGTGACAGGAGTCCGCCGCGCGCCGGAAGTGGCGATGTTCGGCTAATGCCACCAGGTATTCAAGATCACGAATATTCATTATTCATCCTCCATCGCCACGATAGTTCATGGCGATAGGTAGCATAGCAACGAACGATTATCCCTATCAAGCTTTCTGTCTGATAATCCATCACAGAAACGGAGCAGTCTCGTTTAACCCTTGAAGCCACTGCCCGTTCAGAGAGTCTCTCTCTACCCAAATAACGAAAGCCAACGTGAACTTTTGCGGACCCCGTGGTCCGCATTTTTTTTGCGTAAAAAAGCCAGGCATCGTGCCTGGCCGGAATGAAGTTAATCAGCGTTATATTGCACTCAATGCATCCGCAACGCGTTTGAATTGCGCAAACCGGCTACGCAGTATGTTGTGCTTTACGGCATTCGGCTCAAGTCTGATCACCGACGGCAGAGTGGCGTTAATCGCCTGTGCGAATCCTGCATAATCCCCCACGCCAACGGCCGCACACATCGCCGCCGCCCGGCACCCGGACTGCTCGACATCGACAATTTCAAGCGGCAGATTGCTGGCATCGCAAAACATCTGCATCCAGATGCGCGAGTGCGTTGGCCCGCCGGTAAAACGAATCGCCTGGGTTGCGCCGTTGAGTTGCAGCATCCGGTCCTGATGCAGTAAATGCGAGAACACAATGCCCTGATAGATGGCGTAAACCATGTCTGACGCCTCGTGATGCCCTGCCAGCCCGAAAAAGCCGCCGCTTAATGAGTCGCAATAGTTTGAGCCGTACAGCCACGGGAAAAACAGAATGCTGTCTGGCTTCTGATACCCCTGCTCCACCCACCGGTTAAGCGTATCGTGATCGTTCGCCAACGCCGGGAAAAAATGGTTGATAAACCAGGTCAGATTACTGGCGGAAGTGGGGCTGCCTTCATGCGCAAAATACTGCCCAGGAACACTGAATTTCCCCCACACATAGGGGTAATCCGCCGGAACAATGCGATCGAAGACCCGGGTAGCGATAGACCAGGTGCCCGCTACCGCACTGAGGTGCGAGCTGTCATGCACACCGGAGGTGATGGCTGCGCCAACCACATCAAAAACCCCGCCGAACACGGGTGTACCTGCCTTCAACCCGCATAACGTAGCGGCATCGGCGGTCACATAGCCAGCGAGATCGGCAGAACCTATCACCCCCGGCGTGCAGTGCACCATCTCCTCAATGCCAAACAGGGCGAACAGCGCGGGATCGAACTCATTACGCTGCTGATTAAACAACTGGCTCCCGGAGATATTGGTCTCTTCACAGGCAAGGTTATCCGTCAGGCAGTAACGAATATAATCGTGCGCCATCAGGATGTGGCCCGTCCGCGCGTAGTTCTCCGGCTCATGCTGTTTCAGCCAGGCCAGCAGCGCTGCCGGATGAGAAGGCCATAGCTGTTGCAAACTGAGCGGGTACGCCTGGCGATCGACACCCTGCGCCTTCCAGCTTGCCACCAGCGGTTGCGCCCGTGAATCTGAAGAGACGATGCCATTACGGACGGGTTTGCCCGACTTATCGACCAGGTAAAGTCCTTTACCGTGTGCAGAAAAGCCAATCCCGCGGATCTGTTCCGCCGCAATATGGCTCTCGGCCAGCGCGCGCTGAATCACGAGACATGTGGTGGCCCAGAGCGCGTTCATATCGCGCTCACAACACCCCACCTGTGGGCTCAGCAGCGGCAAGGTTTGGGCCGCAACGGTGACTTCTCTACCTTCGGCGGTATAAATCCCCGCTTTGGTGACTGTGCCGCCCAAATCAATGCCGATAAAGTAATGGCTCATCGTTATCTCCTTAACCTGCCATGAGCGGCCGTTCGTCATACCACCCAGCTGCCTGCATCTTGCTCTCTATCCACTGGCGCGCATGGATAATTTCTAACAACGGCTCGGCGGACTTTTCCGTCCACATCTCAATCAGGAAGGTTCCCCGATAGTTAAGGCGGCGTAGCGTTTTGAACAGCTTGATAAAGTCCACACACCCTTCGCCAAAGGGCACATCGCGGAATTGCCCGGGCGAATCCGGCGTCACCGGGAATGTGTCTTTGAGATGGATCGCGGCAATACGGTCGATGCCTTTCGCCAGTTCGCTCTCCAGTTCGTTACCCCAGGCAGTTAAGTTGCCGACGTCCGGGTAAACGGTGAACCACGGCGAGTTAATTTTTTCATCCAGCACTTTCCATTTACTGATGGAATTGATGAAAGGCGTATCCATGATTTCCACGGCACACATCACCTGCGCAGCTGCAGCCTGCTCCGCGGCCCAGGCCATCGCATCTTCGAACCAGGCGATAGTCTCTTCATTCTGTGGCTCATAATAAACGTCATAACCGGCAAGCTGGATGGTCCGTATCCCTAAATCCTGCGCTAGCCGCAGCGCTTTTTGCATGATGGCGCGCGCCTGCTGGCGAGTCTGGCTATCGTGGCTGCCGAACGGGAAGCGGCGATGGGCGGATAAGCACATCGTTGGAATGCGCACCCCGGTTTTCTGGATCGCGCTGATGATTTCCATGCGCTCCGCGAGAGACCAGTCGAGGCGTGCCAGCCGCTCTTCGCTCTCATCCACCGACATTTCGACAAAATCGAAACCGCAGGATTTTGCCAGTGCCAGTTTTTCTACCCAACTGGTGTTTCCGGGTAGCGCCTTTTCATAAATACCTAACGGGTGGCTACGCATTATCTTCCCTCACGAGTGGCCAGTTGTTGTAACGCTTTTCGGCTGTGATTCATGGCGCGCTGTGCCTGCCATTTTTGCTTAAAGAATTTAAACGCCAGCGCTGCTATCAGCGTGATACCCCAGACCGCCAGATTGAAATGCAGGCTGAGGCCTAACAGGCTCAGGCCGGTGGCGATCACCTGCAGCACCAGCAAGGCGCAAAAGACGTGGCTGACTTTGCCTGAGCCGCCGAAGGGATCGGTGCCGCCCAGCACAATCGCCAGTACCGTCAGCAGCAGATAAGAATCGCCATAGCCCATACGGGCGGAGTTAAAACGGGCCAGCATAATCAACCCGGCCAGCACACACAGCAGGCTGGAAATCGCATAAATCGCCATTAACACACGGTGGGTGCGAATGCCGCTAAACCAGGTCGCATTGATGTTGCTGCCGCACATATAGATGATTTTCCCGGTACGGGTTTTGCCGAGGAACAGCGCCAGACCCAGGGTAGCGACGATAAAAATCACCATCGGCACCGGAATGCCAAAGATCACTTCCGACCCGATACTGCGCACCACCGGTGGCATACCGCTTAGCGCCGCGCCTTTAGTCAGGTAAACGCCGATGCCGCTGATAATGGTCATGCTGCCCAGCGTCACCAGAATCGGGTGCGCGCCAACGCGGGAAATAATGGTCCCGGTGAGCGCGCCGATCGCCATGGCGATCGCCATCGCACCCAGCAGCGCCAGAAACAGCCACCACAGTTGCATACCGGTAGACGCGTCAGCCGGCACATACTGGATCAGCAGCCAGGCCATAAACAGGCTGGTCAAATTCGCGGTACCGATAATCGCCAGATTCAGACCGCCGCTCAGCATCGGGACAAACATCGCGAAGGTCAGTAGCCCCAGTTCCGGTAGCTGAAAAGCGATGCTCAGAAAAGTGTTGTCGGTAAAAAAACGCCCTGGCATCGCCAGACTGAACGCCGCCACGGCGAAGAAACAGATCGCCAGCAACCCTGAGCTGGTGCCATCAAGCGGTAAAAATGCCTGCTTTTTCATTTCAAGCCCCCTGTCAGACGAATCCAACGTCCGTTTCTTTACGTTTTTTGTAGTGGGTGACGCAGATAGCCGAGACAATCACCACGCCGATGACGATATTCACGAAGTAGCTGGAGACGCCGATCAGGTTAAGACCGTTTTTGAGGATGCCGATCAGAAAGACCCCCATTAGCGTGCCGATCACCGAACCGCGCCCGCCGGACAAACTGGCTCCGCCCAGCACGGCGGCAGCCAACACATCGAGTTCGCCGCCCACCAGCGCGTTAGGCACCACTTCACTCATGCGGTAGGCCTGTAGCATTCCGCCAATGGCGGCGGCGGCGCCAAGATACCCGTAGGCAAACAGATAAATCAGCGATACCCGGATACCGATACGTCGTGCCGACTCGGTACTGCCGCCCACCGCATACAGCTGGCGGCCAATATGGGTTTTGTTCATCAGCATCCAGGTGAAACAGGCCATCGCCAACATCACCACCAGCGGCAGCCCGACCTGGTAGGTTTCTCCTTCAAAACCAAAGCTAAACAGCGATCGCTGGGTGATCCACCAGTCCGGCAGGTCATAGATGCTGTGGCCGTTGGTCAGCCACATCAGCATGCCGAACAATAGCGACTGCATACTGATGGTGATGATGATGGAAACCACATTGAGGTAATAAATCAGGATCGCGTTGATCAGGCCAAATATCACACCCAGCGCGATAGCAAACCCCAGGCACAGCAGCGGGCTGGTCATGGTGCCGCTGAGCAACAGGGACGCCACCACGTACTGAACCACCGACGCCACGGCGGCGAAGGAAATATCAATCCCCCCGGTAACCAGCACCACAAACAAGCCGAGGGCGAATATCCCCGTCACCGCGTAGCTTTCGGTGAGATCGAGCAGGTTCTGGATTGACAGGAACTCATTACTCATCAGCGAAAAAAACGCCAGCATCAGGACGATGACCCAGCCCAGCCAGCCTTCCACCGACCGTGGAAACCGGAGCGACAATACATTAGCCATTAATCACCTCCGCCAGCTGCTGCTCGGTATAGTCCGCAGGCAACAGCTCGTTAATAATTTTCCCGCGCTGCATATGGAAAATACGATCGCAGTTGTAATACGCCTCTGGCGCTTCATCGGTAATCAGCAGCACGGAAATACCGACGCCGGAAAGGCGGTGGATAAGCTGATAAATACTGTCTTTCGCGCCAATATCGACGCCGACGGTCGGCGCATCGAGGATCAAGACTTTGGGGCGGGTTAAAATCCATTTTGCCAACACCACTTTTTGTTGGTTGCCGCCGGACAGCGTCGAGAGCGGGTTATCGGGATTGGCGACTTTAATATCCAGATCCTGGATCCACTCCTGAACGAGGGTAGCTTGCCGTTTTTCGTCAATAACATGCCACGGCGTTTTTAACCGGTTAAGGATCGATAGCACCATATTGTCGCTGACCGACTGCGGGAGCACCGCGCCCAGCGTCAGGCGGTCTTCAGAGACATAGGCAATGCCCAGTTTCGCGGCCTGCGTATTGTCTTTGATGGTGACTTTTTTCCCTTCCAGATAAATCTCTCCGCTATCCGGATGGGTAATGCCAAAAAGACTTAACGCCAGCTCTGTTCGCCCTGAGCCTAACAATCCGCACAGTCCCAGCACTTCACCCTGGTGAAGCTTCAGTGAAATATCCTCGAACTGCCCTTTCCGACTGAGCTTATTCAGTTCCAGCACCACTTTTCCTTCCACGCTGTTCGGCAGCTTTTTCTGATGGACAATCGTTCTGCCGGTCATCAGTTCGGTAATACGCGACGGGGTTAGTAAATTCGCCGCCCAGGTGCCAATGATTTCGCCATCGCGGATCACAGTAATACGGTCGGAAATCTCTTTCACTTCATCCAGACGATGGCTGACAAACACCACGGTGATATTTTTATCGCGCAGATAATTGACCGTGCGCAGCAGCTGGTTAACTTCAGTGCGCGTCAGCGACGCCGTAGGCTCATCCATAATCACCAGCCGGGCATCGGCCACCAGCGCGCGGCAAATCGCCACCTGCTGGCGCTGGGCAATCGGTAAATGCTGAACCTGCGCGTCCGGATCGAGGGAGAAATGTAATTCGTGGATAATTTTTAGCGCCAGCGCTTTAAGACGGGCTTTGCGGTGCCAGCCAAAATAGCCCTTGAGATTTTCTTCAAAGGCGATATTTTCCGCGACCGTGAGGTTCGGGAATAACGACAGATCCTGATAAATAACCTGAATGCCTAACTCACGGGCTTTATCCGGCGAGAGTCTTGACCAGGATTTATCATCAATAATAATTTCGCTACCGGCATCCGGGATATACACACCGCACAGGGTTTTTATCAGCGTGCTTTTACCACAGCCGTTCGCTCCGGCCAGACAGTGGACTTCGCCTTTATTTAACGTGAGATCAATATTCTTTAATGCCCGATGACCGCCAAAACTTTTGCTTAGCGACTTAAACGTCACCAACGGTTCACCGGCATTTCGTTCTGCAATATGCGGCATCATGCTGTTCCTGAAAACGACCAAAGGATTTCCGGGCCGGCTGGCGGCCCGGTGATGCGACCTGAAACTACAAACCTAACTTCACTAAACGCCGGGTATTTTCAACATCGAGCTTTTCAGGGTTATCGCTCAGGATGGTGTTGTTCTGGACTTTGATTTCGCCCATATCGCCGATTTTGACGCCGTCTTTAATCGGTTCGCCGTTCATCATCGCCGTGGCGACCTGAACGAAAACTTTACCGGCGATCATCGGGTTAGAAATGTAGCCGCCGTCAATCGCGCCTTTCTCCAGCAATTTAATGCCCTGACCCGGAGTGAAGGTGCCGAACACGCAAATCGCATCGTTTTTCTTACGCTTATCAATCGCGCGGCCTGCGCCAATCGGGCCCTGAGAACCGAACGACATAATGCCTTTGAGATCTTTGTATTTGGACATCAGGTCATTCGCAGTGCGCATGGAATCGTCCACCGATTCCGCCACGCCAAAGCGATCTTCCACCAGGGTCATTTTCGGGTAGTGTTCTTTTTGATAAGCAATCGCGGCATTGGCCCAGTCATTCACCAGCGGTACCGTCAGGCTGCCGACAAACATGGCGTATTTGCCCTCTTCCCCCATGCACTTCGCCATATCTTTCATATGATTGGCGCCCATGGTTTGGGTGTTCAGCAGCTCAAAATCCCAGTCAGCATTAGCCTGATCAGGTGATTCATGGGTAATCACTTTGATACCGGCTTCCTGGGCACGTTTAAGTACCGGCTCCAGCACTTTCGCATCGTTCGGCACCACGCCAATCACATCGACTTTCTTAGCGATTAAATCTTCAATGGCCCGCACCTGCTCGGCCGGGTCTGCCGTCGTTGGGCCAACCTGCCAGGCATTAACGCCGAGCGCCTTGCCCTCTTCTTTAATCCCTTGTTCCATCACGTTGAACCAGGGAATCCCGCCGACTTTCACAACCACGCCCATGGTAAAAGGCTTGTTGGCTTTTTGCGGCGCCGTGGATTGTTCAGCCCACGCGGCGGTTGATGACAATGCAACAGTAATCAGGCAGGGTAAGAGTAATTTTTTCATCGTAATTTCCTTAAGAAATAGCTTCAGACGCCAGGAATACCCAATAAAAATTGGCCTGACTTTTTATTTATTTCGACTTTCCTCTGGCATTGGCAGAATAACCAGACAGGTGTCATGATTATTCAGATAACGGCTAACACATACTACTTATCGACTTCCACCACATTTAGCTGTGGGTATTGCGCACGATAACGTTGATCAATACAGCTATTAGTTACCATAATATCGATTTCATCCAGCATACATATTTTACTGAAGGCGTATTGTTCAAATTTACTGGAATCCACCAGAAGGATCTTTTGCCCGGAAACCTGTAACATAACCTGCTTTAATCTGGCATTTATTTCACTGCCATCACGTATGCCATTTTCCAGATTTACTCCCTGACAGGAAAAGAAAAAACTATTAATTTGAAAATTTCGAATAGCACTCTCGGCAACGGGTCCATGGAAATCATCGTGGCGTTCAGAATACTCACCCCCAATACCGATAATGCGCACTTTATCCCGACAGGCCAGCGCCTGGATAATGCGTAGCGAATTGGTCACCACGGTAATATCAATGTCCGGAATTTGCCGGGCCAGAAACCAGCAGGTACTGCTGTTGTCCATCAGAATGCAATCGCCAGAATGGATAAACTGTAACGCTGCCTTGGCGATTTTAGTTTTGATATCAGGATGTTCCTCGGTACGCTTGCGAAATGATTCGGCGCGGTCCACGCTGCTCGCCTGCCATGCCGTCCCCTCTATCGCCGCTGCCGTCGCCTCTGGCGCATCCAGAGAAACCGCGCCGCCAAAGCTGCGGGTCAATCGTTTGTTACGTTCTAATACTCTCAGATCCCGGCGAATGGTTTCCGGTGATACCTGACATAATTGCGACAGCTCCGTTACCCGCACCGCCCCTTGTTTTTGCACATGGGCACAAATCATTTTGTAACGTTCTGCCTGCAGCATAATAGGGATCCGCTAAGTATCATTTTACATGGTCTTATAATTAACGTTTCCACCCGGAATTAAAGTGATTAATTTCAAGAAATATTCCATTGAAAAAGCCCGCGAACAATTGAACGATACTCATCACAATAAACAATGAAATAACAGCAACCAGTCAACATGTAAGGTGATAAAACTCACAAAATACGCTTGTTTTGCACGCCTGCCGTAACCTGAAAACACGCAAACAAACATAAATGGTCATCTTATGATTGACCAAATATGCCCGAATGTGACCGAGTATGACTTTTTCTTGCCATGACGCGCCTGACTACATTTTACATCCTATTTATTCGGCGTAATTTAAATAAAAACGCGGCACATATTTTATGTTATCCATCGTTAAGTCATTAATGCTGTTAAATAACATGCTTCCTATATTCTGGAGTCAACAATGAATACGTTAAAACAACACGTTCTCGAGGCGAATTTATCCCTGCCTGCGCATAAACTGGTAACGTTTACCTGGGGTAACGTCAGCGGAATCGATCGTGAAAAAGGTATTATGGTCATCAAACCTTCCGGAGTGGAATATAACCATATGGGTCTGGAAGATATGGTGGTGGTGGATGTACAAAGCGGCAACGTTATTGAGGGAAATAAAAAGCCATCATCAGATACCGACACGCATTTAGCGCTCTATCGCGCTTTCCCGACGATTGGCGGCATCGTACATACGCATTCCCGACACGCCACTATCTGGTCGCAGGCCGGAAAAGACTTAATGGCTTTAGGCACCACGCATGCGGATTATTTTTACGGAACCATTCCTTGCACGCGCCCGATGCATGACGAGGAAATTAATGGCCGCTATGAATATGAAACTGGCAGCGTGATTATCGAAACCTTTGCGCAGCGCGGGCTCTCACCGGAACAGATCCCGGCGGTACTGGTCAACAGCCATGGGCCTTTCGCCTGGGGTTCTGATCCTGCTAACGCCGTGCATAACGCCGTGGTACTAGAAGAAATCGCTTATATGAATTTGTTTACTCAGCAGTTACAACCTCAAATTCCCGCCATGCAACCCACACTGCTGGATAAACATTTCCTGAGAAAACACGGCGCGAATGCTTATTACGGACAGTAATCTTCGCGTGATGGCATAAAAAAGCCTGGCATCTCGCCAGGCCAGATAAGCCAGAATACCCGTTATGCCAGACGCGCCTTCGCGTAGCTGATCGCTTGTGCGATCTGCTGCGGAGACACCCCGCCCTTCGCGGCACGTTTGTCCAGACACGACTGCAGAGAGAGGATCGGGTATACGTCATCGCCAATGACGCTACTGAATTTCTGCAGATCGGCGAGCGGCAGGTCTTCCAGCGGTTTCCCCTGACGAATCGCCTCAACAACCGTTTCACCGACGATGTGGTGCGCTTCACGGAACGGCACGCCTTTCGCGACCAGATAATCCGCCAGTTCAGTGGCGTTAGCGTATCCTTGCTGCGCCGCTTCCTGGCAACGCGGACGTTTCACCTGAATGCCGTCCAGCACCAGCGCAGCCATATGCAGGCAGTCCAGCCAGGTGTCGAGCGCGTCGAACAAGCCTTCTTTGTCTTCCTGCATATCTTTGTTGTAGGCCAGTGGAAGTCCTTTCAGCGTCATCATCATGCCCGTCAATGCGCCCTGCACACGGCCACATTTACCGCGAATCAACTCCAGCGCGTCCGGGTTTTTCTTCTGCGGCATCAATGAAGAACCGGAGGTCACGCGATCGGAAAGCTCAACAAAGCCCGCTTCACCGGTGTTAAAGAAAATCAGATCTTCGGCAAAACGCGACAGGTGCACCATACCGATAGAGGCGTCGGACAGCAGTTCCAGCACGTGGTCACGATCCGATACGCTGTCCAGGCTGTTACGCGTGGCCGATGCAAATCCCAGCCAGCCCGCCAGCTGTTCACGATCGATTTCATAGGCGGTCCCGGCCAGCGCGCCACAGCCTAATGGGCTAACGTCCAGACGCTTTAACGCATCCTGCAGACGGCTTTCATCACGCGCCAGCATTTCGACATACGCCAGGCACCAGTGCGCAAACGTCACCGGCTGCGCACGTTGCAGGTGGGTATACCCCGGCATCACCGCATCCTGGTTATTTTCCGCCGTCTCGACCAGTGCGCTCTGCAACTGACGATTAGCAGTAAGCAGTTCGGTCACCGTCTCTTTGCACCACAGTTTCAAATCGGTAGCGACCTGGTCATTACGGCTACGCCCGGTATGCAGCTTTTTACCTAACTGACCGACTTTGTCGATCAGTTTGCCTTCCACCCAGCTGTGAATATCTTCGGCATCACTTTCGAGGATCTGTTGCGGATTAGCGCGAACCTCTTCCAGCAGTACGTTCAACGCCTCTTCGAGCTGAAGTTGTTCGTCAGCGGTCAACACGCCAACGGTAACCAACGCTTTGGACCAGGCCACAGAGCCAACAATATCCTGCTCCGCCAGGCGGTAATCAAAGCGCAACGAATCGTTGAACTGTTTGAACCGCTGATCTGCTGCCTGAGTAAAACGCCCACCCCAAAGTGCCATAACGAATTTCCTTAATTTGATATTTTTGCCCGGTGGCGCTGCGCTTACCGGGCCTACAAAACTCATGCAGGCCGGATAAGGCGAAGCCGCCATCCGGCACATTAATAGTTAAGCCAGAATACGTGTACCGATCGGCGTACCGTTGAACAGCGCCGGGAGTTGCTCGGCATGACGCCAGGAGGCGATATCCACCGGACGACCCAGCGTGCGTGCAGCATCCAGCGCGGCATTGACCTTCACAATCATGCCATCGGTAATAATACCCTGGTCGATCAGCTGTTCCGCTTTCGCGGCGGTCATTTCAGCAATGCGCTGACCTTTACCGTCGAGAATACCACTCACGTCGGAAAGCAGGATCAGATCCGCGCCCAGCGTCGCCGCCAGCGCTGTCGCCGCCTGGTCCGCGTTCACGTTCATCAACTGCCCTTCTTCCGTCACCCCAATCGAGCTGACGACTGGCAGAAAACCATTTTCCAGCAGCGTGTTAATCAGCGTAGGTGAACCCGGCTGCGCCAGTCCAACATGGCCAAGCTCTTCGTCGAGCTGGGTCACTTTTACGCTATCGCCATCGCCAAGATACAGGCCTACGGAGGCGATGTGGTGTTTCTTCGCCCAGGCCAGCAGCGTTTTGTTCGCCGTTCCCGCCAGCGCACCGGTGATGATGTCGATCTGGTCAGCAGGCGTCACACGCAGGCCGTTTTTCTTTTTCACCGGCAGGTTGAGCCCTTTCATCAACTCATCAACGACACAACCGCCGCCATGGACAATGACCAGCGGACGCTGATGCGACTCGCGATAGTTCACCAGCGCAGTAAAAAGACGCTCCAGCGCCTCTTCGCTATCCAGTAATACGCCACCCAGCTTGATAATTAATGGACTCATCATTGCACCCTTAAATAAGAGACTGCGTTTCAGCAAAGCCGAAACGGATATTGGCACACTGCACTGCCTGTGCGGCGGCGCCTTTCAACAAATTATCTTCGGTTGCCACCACGATCACATGTTCACCCTGCACGGCAAAACCGATATCGCAGAACGGCAGCCCAACGACATTCTTCAGCGCCGGAACGCCTTTGTCATACAGACGCACCAGCGGTTTATCCGCATACGCCTGCTGTAATACCTGCGCGACCTGCGCAGCGGTCACGCCCGGCTGCAGTCGACAAGTGATCGTTTCCAGGATCCCGCGCGGGAAATTGCCCAGATGCGGGGTGAAAATCACGTCCGTTCCCAGATGGGTGGCGATCTCCGGCTGATGACGATGGGTAAACACGCCATACGGTTGCAGGCTCACTTCGCAGAAGCTGTTAGACAATGCCGCTTTACGTCCCGCTCCGCTCACCCCGCTGGTCGCGTTGATCACCGGCCATTGCGTCAAATCCAGCAGTCCGGCATCAATCAGGGGTTTCAAAGAAAGTTGCGCCGCCGTGGGATAACACCCCGGCACCGCAATCAGATTCGCCTCTTTCAGTTTGTCGGCGCTCCACTCCGCCAGACCGTAGACCGCCTGCTCAAGCAGGTTGGGATACTGATGGGTGAAGCCATAGTATTTTTCATAGAAGCCGGCATCGTTCACGCGGAAGGCACCGGAAAGGTCGAAGACCACGCAACCGGCAGCCAGAAATTGCGGCGCCAGGTCATGGCTGACTTCGTGGGCGGTGGCTAAAAACACCACATCCACGCCATCGGTAAACTCGCTGATATCGGACATCGGCTGCAACGGCAGATCGACGATGCCTTTAAGCTGTGGATGCAAATCAGAAATTAACTTTCCCGCATCATTGCTTTGCGCTGAGACGGTCAAAGCGGTTATGGTCATATGAGGGTGGCGATTCACGTAGCTTACAAGCTCTGCGCCCGCATAACCGCTAGCGCCTACAATCAGCGTATTCAACATCAGGTTCCTTTATGCTCAACGTTAATGTATTTTTATGCACATTTATTGCATGAATATTGATACTATCACGACCTAAGGTGTGTCAACAATGAAAATGAACTTACCGCCATTTATCGAGATCTACCGCGCGCTGATTGCCACGCCGTCCATCAGCGCTACCGAAGAAGCACTGGATCAGAGCAATGAGTCTTTAATCAATCTGCTGGCGGGTTGGTTCAGCGATCTCGGTTTCAACGTTGAGATTCAACCGGTCCCGGGAACCCGCAATAAATTCAATCTGCTGGCCAGCACCGGACAAGGAGCAGGCGGCTTACTGCTCACGGGTCATACCGACACCGTACCGTTTGACGATGGGCGCTGGACGCGCGATCCCTTCACCCTTACCGAGCATGACAATAAGCTCTACGGTCTGGGTACCGCAGATATGAAGGGCTTCTTCGCATTTATTCTCGACGCGCTTCGCGACGTTGATGTGACACAACTGAAAAAACCGCTCTACATCCTGGCGACGGCAGATGAAGAGACCAGTATGGCGGGGGCGCGTTACTTCTCGGAAAACGCGTCGATTCGTCCTGATTGCGCGATCATCGGTGAGCCCACGTCGCTACAGCCGATTCGCGCTCACAAAGGTCATATCTCGACGGCGGTACGGGTGATGGGCCAGTCCGGTCACTCCAGCGATCCGGCACGCGGCGTGAACGCCATCGAACTGATGCACGACGCGATTGGTCGCATTATGCAACTGCGCGATACTCTGAAAGCGCGTTATCACTACGACGCGTTCACCGTACCATATCCCACCCTGAATCTGGGTAGTCTGCACGGTGGCGATGCGTCGAACCGAATTTGTGCCTGCTGTGAACTGCATATGGATATCCGTCCGCTGCCGGGCATGACGCTGGGCGATCTGGATGGTTTGCTGACGGAAGCCCTGGCGCCAGTGAGCGAACGCTGGCCGGGTCGTCTGACCGTTGCCGAACTCCATCCGCCGATCCCTGGTTACGAGTGTCCGCCGGACCATCAGCTTGTCGAGGTAGTGGAGAAACTGCTGGGCGAAAAAACCGATGTCGTGAACTACTGCACCGAAGCGCCGTTTATTCAGACCCTGTGCCCAACGCTGGTGTTGGGACCGGGTTCAATCAATCAGGCGCACCAGCCTGACGAATATCTCGAGACGCGTTTTATTAAGCCCACCCGTGAGTTAATCACCCAGGTCGTGCACCACTTCTGCTGGCACTGATCGAACTACCCGCTTTCCCGGCCTACCTCCGATGGTAGGCCGGATATGCGCAGCGCCATCCGGCAATGCATTTTCACATTCCGATAAGCATTTCTTATCTGGCTGGATGTGAATTAAATTTCGTAAATTACCCGCATTTATTCGTTTGCTGAACCGATTTCGCCGCAATTGACGCCACGGGTTTTACGTGGCTTTATAAAAGACGACTACTAAACAAAGTCCGAAAGATTTCGTGTCACAGCAAGGCGGCAAACAAGCCCATTCCAGGGCGCTTACATAAGTAAGTGACCTGGGTGGACGAGCGCAGCCAACGCCGCTGTGGCGTGAAAGATACAGGACTCATAGATTAAAGATGGGGTGTCTGGGTTAATATGAACGAACAATATTCCGCGTTGCGTAGTAATGTCAGTATGCTCGGCAAAGTGCTGGGAGAAACCATCAAGGATGCGCTGGGAGAGAACATTCTTGATCGCGTAGAAACAATCCGTAAGCTGTCTAAATCCTCACGCGCTGGCAATGAAGCAAATCGCCAGGAGTTGCTCACCACGTTACAGAATTTGTCGAATGACGAGTTGCTGCCGGTCGCACGCGCGTTTAGCCAGTTCCTGAACCTGGCCAACACCGCCGAGCAATATCACAGCAGTTCGCCAAAAGGCGAAGGCGCCAGCAACCCGGAAGTGATTGCCCGCACCCTGCGTAAACTGAAAAACCAGCCAGAGCTGAACGACGCCATCATCAAAAAAGCGGTAGAGTCGTTGTCTCTTGAGCTGGTGCTGACCGCACATCCGACGGAAATTACCCGTCGCACACTGATCCACAAAATGGGCGAAATCAACGCCTGTCTGAAGCAGCTCGATAACAAAGATATCGTTGAATACGAACGCCACCAGCTGATGCGCCGTCTGCGTCAGTTGATTGCACAGTCCTGGCACACCGATGAAATTCGTAAGCTGCGCCCAAGCCCGGTTGATGAAGCCAAATGGGGCTTCGCGGTGGTCGAGAACAGCCTGTGGCAGGGCGTACCGAACTATTTACGCGAGCTGAACGAACAGTTGGAAGATAATCTGGGCTACCAGTTACCCGTTGATTTCGTTCCAGTCCGTTTCACCTCATGGATGGGCGGCGACCGTGACGGCAACCCGAATGTAACCGCAGATATCACCCGCCACGTTCTGCTGCTGAGCCGCTGGAAAGCAACCGACCTGTTCCTGAAAGATATTCAGGTTCTGGTTTCCGAGCTGTCGATGGTCGATGCCACGCCGGAACTGTTAGCGATGGTCGGTGAAGAAGGCGCTTCGGAGCCTTACCGCTATCTGATGAAAAACTTGCGCTCGCGCCTGATGGCAACCCAGGCCTGGCTGGAAGCGCGTCTGAAAGGCGAGAAGCTGCCGAAACCGGCAGGTCTGCTGACGCAAAACGAACAGCTATGGGAACCGCTGTACGCCTGCTACCGGTCGTTACAAGCTTGTGGCATGGGCATTATCGCCAACGGTGAACTGCTCGACACCCTGCGTCGTGTGAAATGTTTTGGCGTCCCGCTGGTGCGTATTGATATCCGCCAGGAAAGCACCCGCCACACCGAAGCGCTGGGTGAACTGACCCGCTACCTCGGCATTGGTGATTACGAAAGCTGGTCAGAAGCGGACAAACAGGCCTTCCTGATCCGTGAGCTGAACTCCAAACGCCCGCTGCTACCGCGCAACTGGGAGCCGAGTAATGACACTCGTGAAGTGCTCGACACCTGTAAAGTCATCGCCGAAGCGCCGAAAGGGTCAATTGCTGCCTACGTCATCTCAATGGCAAAAACGCCATCTGACGTGCTGGCTGTGCATCTACTATTGAAAGAAGCCGGAATTGGCTTTGCCATGCCGGTGGCCCCGCTGTTCGAGACCCTTGACGACCTGAACAATGCCGACGACGTCATGACCCAACTGCTGAACATCGACTGGTATCGCGGTCTGATTCAGGGTAAGCAGATGGTGATGATTGGTTATTCCGACTCGGCAAAAGATGCCGGCGTAATGGCCGCCTCCTGGGCGCAATATCAGGCGCAGGATGCGTTGATCAAAACTTGCGAGAAAGCCGGTATCGAACTGACGCTGTTCCATGGTCGCGGTGGTTCTATCGGTCGCGGGGGCGCGCCGGCCCATGCCGCCCTGCTTTCACAACCACCGGGCAGCCTGAAAGGCGGTCTGCGCGTGACCGAACAGGGCGAGATGATCCGTTTCAAATACGGTCTGCCGGAAGTCACCGTCAGCAGCCTGTCGCTATACACCAGCGCCATTCTGGAAGCGAACCTGCTGCCGCCGCCAGAGCCGAAAGACGCCTGGCGTCATATCATGGACGAACTTTCAGTCATCTCCTGTGACGTGTACCGTGGCTACGTGCGTGAAAACAAAGACTTTGTCCCGTACTTCCGCTCCGCAACGCCGGAACAGGAACTGGGCAAACTGCCGCTCGGCTCGCGCCCGGCGAAACGTCGCCCGACCGGCGGTGTGGAATCTCTGCGCGCTATTCCGTGGATTTTCGCCTGGACGCAGAACCGCCTGATGCTGCCAGCCTGGCTGGGTGCCGGTACCGCGCTGCAAAAGGTGGTGGAAGATGGTAAGCAGAGCGAACTGGAAGCGATGTGCCGCGACTGGCCGTTCTTCTCCACCCGTCTCGGCATGCTGGAAATGGTGTTCTCGAAAGCGGATCTGTGGCTGGCGGAATATTACGATCAGCGCCTGGTCGCGAAAGCGCTGTGGCCGCTGGGCAAGGAGCTGCGCGAACTGCTGGAAGAAGACATCAAAGTGGTGCTGGCAATTGCCAACGATTCACATCTGATGGCCGATCTCCCGTGGATTGCCGAGTCTATCCAGTTACGGAATATCTACACCGACCCGCTGAACGTCCTGCAGGCTGAGCTTTTACACCGCTCGCGACTGACGGAACAACAGGGCAAAGAGCCCGATCCTCGCGTTGAACAAGCGCTGATGGTCACCATTGCCGGCGTGGCGGCAGGTATGCGTAATACCGGCTAATTTTCCCCCTAACCTCCTCTCGTGCTATTGCGCGCGAGGGGGTTGAAATAGTTCTGTCATAACCTCCGCACATTCACTATATTTCTGTCTGTTTTTTCCACCGTGAGATTTTTCAGAGCAACGTGTGCCTTTGCACCGGTGCTTCAGATTCTCTTAAGGTTTAGTCGCTACGTTTGGCACCACATTTAAAGACAGGCTGACAATATGCAATCCACAACCCTCCAGTCTACGCCATCATTTAGCTGGAAAGCCCTTGGCTGGGCGCTTCTCTATTTTTGGTTTTTCTCCTCTTTATTACAGGCCATTATTTTAATTACGGGTTTCAGCGGTACCAACGGACTGCGTGACTCGTTGCTTTACAGCTCCCTTTGGCTGATCCCAATTTTCCTGTTCCCGAGTCGGACCCGCATTATTGCTGCGGTGGTGGGAATCGTGTTGTGGGCGACGTCGCTGGCCACGCTCTGCTATTACGTCATCTACGGGCAAGAGTTTTCGCAAAGCGTCCTGTTCGTGATGTTTGAGACCAACGCCAACGAAGCCAGTGAATACCTGAGCCAATACTTCAGCCTGAAGATTATCGCCATTGCGCTGGCCTATACCGTCGTCGCCGTGTTTCTCTGGACACGACTGCGCCCCGTCTATATTCCCGGACGCTGGCGTTGGCTCGTCTCTTTTGCGCTGCTGTATGGGCTGATCCTGAACCCGTTTGTGGTTCGTTCTGCGTTTGGCAACTCGCCGTATGAAAAAACGCTAAGCGGCCTCTCCTCACGTATGGAACCGGCGGCACCATGGCAGTTTGTCATTGGTTACTACCAGTATCAGCGCCAGTTGACCTCACTTAACAACCTGTTAAGTCAGAACCACGCTTTGCCTCCGCTGAGCAATTTTAAAGACAATTCCGGCGACGCGCCGCGCACGCTGGTGCTGGTGATTGGCGAATCCACCCAACGTGGCCGCATGAGTCTGTACGGTTATCCGCGTGAAACCACGCCGGAACTGGACGCATTGCATCAGTCGGATCCGAATCTGACCGTGTTTAACAACGTCGTGACCTCACGTCCTTACACGATCGAAATCTTGCAACAGGCGCTGACCTTCGCGAACGAGAAGAACCCGGACCTGTATCTGACGAAACCGTCGCTGATGAACATGATGAAACAGGCGGGGTATAAGACCTACTGGATCACAAACCAGCAGACGATGACCGCCCGTAACACCATGCTGACGGTTTTCTCTAAGCAGACCGATGAGCAGTTCTATATGAACCAGCAGCGTACGCAAAGCGCGCGCGAATATGACACTAACGTGCTGACGCCATTTAAGAAAATCATGGCTGATCCGGCACCGAAAAAGTTCATCATCGTGCATTTGCTGGGCACGCACATTAAGTACAAATTCCGTTACCCGGAAGACCAGGGCAAGTTCGACGGTAGTACCGATCATGTCCCGCCAGGTCTGAGCGCAGAAGAGCTGGAATCGTATAACGATTACGACAACGCCAACCTGTATAACGACAAAGTCGTCGCGAGCCTGATTAAGGATTATAAAGCGACCGATCCGAACGGCTTCCTGCTCTATTTCTCCGACCATGGCGAAGAGGTGTATGACACCCCGCCGCATAAAACGCAGGGTCGTAACGAGGACAACCCGACGCGTCACATGTATACCGTGCCGTTCCTGTTGTGGACGTCCGACAAATGGCAGGCCGCGCATCCGCGTGATTTATCACAAGATGTGAATCGTAAGTACAGCAGTTCGGAACTGATCCACACCTGGTCCGACTTAGCCGGGCTGACCTACGACGGTTTCGATCCGACGCGCTCCATCACCAGCCCGCAGTTCAAAGAAACCACACGCTGGATTGGTAACCCGTACAAGAAAAATGCGCTGATTGATTACGACACTCTGCCGTATGGCGATCAGGTCGGAAATCAGTAAGTCATTCAGCAGGCCACGCTTTTTAGGGTGGCCTTTTTTCACCCTGGCAGTTACTGTTTCCTTGTCTGAGCAACGCAAGGGATCATCATGTATCAAGACGTCAGCCATCTTCTATCCCGCCTGATTCATGGCCCCGCGCCGCTGCGCCAGATTTTCTTTGCCAGTACGCTTACCCCCATCCCGGCGCTGGCGTATCAGGTCGATTTTCCCCGTCTGGAAATCGTGCTGGAAGGTGAACTGACCGACGCCAGCCTCACCGACACGCTCACCCCATACGATGTGCTCTATGTGCCAGCAGGTGGCTGGAATCTTCCGCAGTGGCAGGTGCCGGTCATTACGCTCAGTATCCTGTTCGGCAAACAACAGCTCGGATTCAGCGTGGTGCAATGGGACGGGGAAACATACCAGAATCTGGTCAAACAGCACGTGGCGCGCCGTGGCCCGCGTATCGGTTCCTTTCTGTTGCAGACGCTCAATGAAATGCAAATGCAGCCGCAGGAGCAGCAAACGGCGCGGTTGATTGTCGCCAGTCTGCTCAGCCACTGTCGCGACCTGCTTGGCAGCCAGATCCAGACTGCCTCGCGCAGCCAGGCGCTGTTTGAGGCTATCCGCGACTACATTGACGAGCGCTACGCCTCACCGCTCACCCGGGAATCGGTGGCGCAGGCGTTCTATATTTCGCCGAACTATCTCTCGCATCTGTTTCAAAAAACGGGGGCGGTTGGCTTTAACGAATACCTGAACCATACGCGACTGGAACACGCAAAGACCTTGTTGAAAGGCTACGACTTAAAAGTGAAAGAAGTCGCGCACACCTGCGGATTTGTGGACAGTAACTACTTTTGCCGCCTGTTTCGTAAAAACACCGAACGCTCGCCGTCAGAATATCGTCGTCAGTATCACAGCCAGCTAACGGAAAAGCAGGTCAGTCCAGAATAAGATGGGTATATTGCGGAGCGGAAAGCAACTTACGCACCGCGCTCATGACACGCTGCGGTTCGCGCAGAAAGGCGTTAATGCCGGACTGGACATAACGGCATTGAGTGAAACGTTCCGCTCCCGCCAGTTCGATATCGGTAATCAGCAGCACGGCATCCGCCCGACGGATATCCTCTTCGGTTAAGCGATTTTCCGTACCAAGCGCCCCCTGCGTTTCAATCTTAATGGTCCATTTTTCCTGCTGGCATAACTTCTCCAGCCGTTCAGCCGCCATGTAGGTATGGGCCACACCGCTTACGCAGGCCGTCACCGCGACCAGAAATCGTCCTGTTGACACGGACATATTACCCTCCTGTTGTGACCTGAAAGCCCGCGTTCTCCGCCATCTCACGCATTTGGGCAATAATCTGTTCCGTTGGCGCAGGGACGTCCTTCATCCCCCACTGCTGCCCGAGCAACCGATATTTCGGTTCTCCATAGAGATGAAACGGTAGCAGGTGCAATTGCTTTATACCAAGCGATAACAGCAACGTCAGCGCGCGCTGCATATTCTCATGTGTGAGCGTGTAACCGGGGATCAGCGGCAAACGGGGGATCACGTTAACGCCCTCCGCCACCAGCATCCGCAAATTAGCCACGACGCGTGGCATATTCATCGCCACAATCTCACGGGCCCGTTCAGGCTCCATGATCTTTAAATCGAACAGCACTTCATCACACGCTTTCGCCAGCGGAAGCAGCCGACGGGCGGGGGCATCGCCTGCCGTTTCAATTGCACAATGCACACCCCAGCGCCGCAGACGCTGTAAGAATCGCGTAGCGAAAGCCGCCTGCATCAACACCTCTCCGCCCGACAGCGTCACCCCGCCGCCAGAAGTGCGAAAGAAAACGTCATCTTTCATCACCTCGCGTTCCAGCTCATCCAGGGTGACATCACGGCCAATCCGCTCAAACGCCCCGGAAGGACACTCGTCGGCATCACGCAGACACGGCGTACAGTGCAGGCATTTGCTTTCCCGTCGCACCGTTTCAATTCGTGGCGAGATCGATTCCGGATTGGCGCACCACGGGCAGGTGTGCGGGCAGCCTTTAAAAAAGACCACCGTGCGGATCCCCTGACCGTCATTCAGCGAATACCGTTGAATATTGAAGATGCGTGCGACCTCCTCGTCGCACGACTCCACAACCTCACAACTGATGCGCGGTGCGGCGAATGATGTCATCCTGAATCTCCTTCGACAGCTCGACAAAGAAGGCGCTATACCCTGCCACGCGTACCACCAGCCCGGCGAAATCCTGGGGTCGCAGCTGCGCTTCCCGCAGCGTTTCGGCATTCACCACGTTAAACTGAATATGCTGCAATTTGAGCTGGGTAAAGGCGCGCAAGAAATCGCACAGTTTGCGTAATCCTGCCTCTCCTTCCAGCGTGGCGGGCGTGAACTTCACGTTCAGCAACGTCCCGTTGGACAACAGCGTGTTATCCAGCTTACTGACCGATTTCAATACCGCCGTCGGTCCCTGCATATCCTGTCCAAGCATCGGCGAAAGGCCGCCATCCGCCAGTTGCTCTCCGGAAAACCGCCCGTCCGGCGTCGCCCCTACCACCGCCCCCAACGGCACGTGTGCGGACACGGTATAAGAACCCGGCGTAAACTGGCCGCCACGCGGATTCTGATACTTCTCCACCTCTTTGCAGTAATAACGCAGCAGTTCGGCGCTGATGTTGTCCACCTCATCAATGTCATTACCGTATTTCTGGAAGCGGTTGATCAACCTGGCGCGGATCTTTTCCCCTTCCGGCGTGGCAAAGTTAGCCTTTAACACCGCAAGAAGTTCGTCAAAACGGAGGCGCTGCTGCTCAAACACCAGTCCATTCAGCGCATGCAGAGAATCGCTGAGGTTGGCGATGCCAATACCCTGCACACCCGAGAAATTATAGCGCGCGCCGCCGTCGGTGATGTCACATCCCTTCTCCAGACAATCACTGATAAACGAGGAGAGCAACGGCACTGGCGCCCAGTCGCGATGACCGATGTCGCAAATATTACTGCCTTCAACCATCAGCGTGATGTAGTGGCTGATTTTGGCGCGAATATGTGCCAGCAGACCGTCCCAGGTCAGCTCACCATTACCTTCATTCTCGTACAGGCTAATTTCCATGACCTTCAACAGATTGAACATAGCGATATCATGCAGACCATAGGTTCTGCCCGGAATCGACAACTCCACGCACCCTACCACGGCGTAATCACGCGCATCTTCCAGCGAGACGCCCCGGTTGAGGAATGCCGGGATCACCACTTCATCATTAAAGATCTGTGGAATACCGGTACCCAGGCGGATAGTCTCGGCAGTCTTCATCAGAAACGGCGTATCAATCAGCGTGTTGGTGCGAACGCCCAGATTCGGCTGGGGTAACTGCACACTCTGATAGGCATCGAGACAGAGGAATGAAAGCACGTTTACCGCACTGCGGCCATTCTCCGTCAGGCCACCAAGTAGCGCGGTATAGCCGGTCGGGAAGCCAGCGAAATAACGTGCGCTGCTGGTCGAACGCAGGAGCACAATGTCGTTGCATTTCACCCACAGCGATTCCAGCAGTTCTTTCAGGAATGCAGGATCATCTCCCTGCGCCAGCGACGCCTGATAAAACGGCAGCATGTACTGATCGAAACGCCCCAGCGACAGCGAACTGGCGTTGGACTCGTACTGCAAAATGATGTTCATGTACCAGAACAACTGGCACGCCTGCCATAAGGTGTGCGGCTTATGCTGCACGTTATGCCGCGAGTTGGCAGCGATAGTCAGCAACTCCTGGCGACGAGTGACGTCAGGGCAGCGTTCAGCCATCTCTTCCGCCAGTACGGCATAACGCAGAATGTGGCGCTGCGACGCTTCCAGCAGCAGCAGTGCCGCCTGATAAAAGGCGTTATCCGGCGCCTGCTCGCAGTGAGCACGCATCTCCATCACCAGTTCACCCAGCCCGTGATTCAGCAGGCGCGGATAATCAATGATGATATGCCCCTGTCCCTTATCCGTCTGGTTGATGCTAAAAATCTGGGTACTGACGGCGGCCTTAACCTCATCCGTCATCTGACCGTTGATGAAATCCTTCATCGACCGTTTTTCCCAGTAAGGGAACAGCACATCACGATAGAGGCGTTTATCGTCTTCGCTGATGTCGAAACGGTCCTGGGGACGAGTCGGGAACTGATCCAACTCGTTGAGCAGCCAGTACGGGTCCATCTCCGGCGACATGATGCCCGCACGCGGTTTAACGGTACGGTTGCCGGCAATCAGTTCCTCATCACGAATCGAAATCTCGACATGCTCGAGGATATACGCGGTCGCTTTAGCCCGACGTAAAATGACCGGCTCCCCTTCCGTCTGTTGATGACTGGCGGTATACAGCATTGCACGCTCAAGCGAAATTTCCCTGCTGTTCTGAAAGAGTGCCGCTTTTAAGCGGTGGATGCGGTGGGTCATGAGGAACTCCTGTGGGCATGAATGCCTGATGGCGCTACGCTTATCAGGCCTACAAATTCGTAGGCCGGATAAGGCAGCGCCGCCATCCGGAACACAAAAAACTTATGCGGTTTGCGCCAGATGCGCGCCAATCTTGTTCATAATCGCGTCGGCGCGTTTTACCGCATCGCTGATGTTGACACGGACGATAGTCTTACCAGCAAAACGCTCCTCAAATTTAATCCCGATATCCTTGGTCAGAATGACGATATCAGCCTGTGCCACATCAGCGGGTGTCAGTTCATTTTCCAGACCAATGGAGCCCTGCGTCTCCACTTTCACTTCCCAGCCTTTCGCTTTGGCTGCACTTTCCAGCGCTTCAGCGGCCATATAGGTATGTGCAACACCTGAAGGACATGCGGTTACTGCAATAATTTTCGTCATGACGCCACTCCTCACTTAATTAATTTCAAAATCTAAATCCAGATCGTCTTCTTTCTCGTCGGTCTGAGAGACATTCTTGCGCGCCAGGCTTTTCAGCACGTTCACACAGATAGCCGTCACCACCGCACCTACCGCCACCGCGGCGACATAACCCAACTTACCTTCAACCACCGGCAGAACAATCAGTCCACCCCAGCCTGCGTAACACTGAGCGCCGAACAATGCCGCCGTGGCCGCACCACAGGCCGAACCCAGCATGATGGAAGGAATGACGCGCAGCGGGTCAGCGGCAGCGAAAGGAATCGCCCCTTCGGTAACGCCCACACATCCCATCACCAGCGCCGCTTTACCGGCTTCGCGCTCTTCAGAAGAGAAATTTTTACGCCCCACCAGCGTCGCCAGTCCTAAGCCCAGCGGCGGCACGCAGATCCCGACCGCCGCAATGGCCACGACGGTGTAAACCCCCTGCGCTACACAAATCAGCATGAAGGCGTAGGCCACTTTGTTGATCGGGCCGCCCATGTCAAAGGCCAGCATCAGCCCCATAATCACGGCTAACATCACGATGCTGCCCTGCTGCATGCCTTGCAGCCACTGGGTCAGACTGGCGGTCAGCGCGCCAACGGGTTCGCCCAGTCCCCACATCATGATGCCCGCCGTAATAAAGGTCCCGATGACAGGAATCACGAAGATGGGCATGACAGAACGCAATACCTTATGGACCGGAATTTTTTTCAGGTAATACACCACAATGCCGCCGATAATCCCGGCAATCAGCGCCCCGAAGAACCCGGCGCCGAAGCTGTTGCCTACCCAGGCACCAATCGCGCATGGTGCCAGCGCGGAGCGTTCCGCAATGGAATAACCAATGTACGCCGCAAGGAAAGGCACCATCAGGGTCAGCCCGGCCACGCCGATATCAAACAGCTTTTTGAGATTCGGATCGGTCGCGGCATCAGGCACCGCCCCTTTCCCATACAGCATGACGGAGACTGCCAGTAAGATGCCGCCCGCAACCACAAAGGGGATCATATGCGACACCCCCGTCATCAGATGCTGACGGGTATTTTTCAGGATGTGTACCAACTCATTCATAAGTCGCTCCCGGGCAGGTGTTTGCCCATATCCATAACGTTGTTGTGGCAAACAATAGGCAATCCGCAAGGTCGCAGACAGTGGATAAAAAGGCCATTTACTGGATTTTTGTAATGTCAGTACAAAAATGCGATCCGCTTCATAAGTTGAAGGATAAGAGAATTCACGGATACCGGGAGGACTTGTGAACTGTCTCCCACTTTTCGCCTTACATTACATTTGTCCAGTTTTTGGCAGAATTGTCACATGGCAGCGAACAAGCAAGGCCTTTTATGCTGTAGACAGAAAACCGTTATGGGAGAAAGGCAATGGCCCTGATTGTGGAATTTACCTGTGAGCTGCCCAATGGCGTCCATGCGCGCCCGGCAAGCCATGTTGAGACCCTGTGTAACACCTTTACTTCACACATTGAGTGGCACAACCTGCGAACCGATCGTAAGGGCAACGCCAAGAGCGCACTGGCGTTGATTGGCACGGATACGCTGGCTGGCGACCCCTGCCAGTTGCTCATTACAGGAGCAGATGAAGCCGATGCCCATCAGCGCCTGAGCCTGTGGCTGCGCGACGAGTTCCCCCACTGCGATGCCCCGCTGGCAGAAGCCAGTAACAGCGAATTAGAACCACTACCGGCTTCACTGACTCACCTGAACCCGCAGCTTTTCCGCGCCCGTAGCGTTTGCAGTGGTAGCGCGGGCGGTATCCTGACGCTTCTCTCTTCGCTGGATCTCAACGCGCTCGGCGAACTCCCTGTGGCAGGCGATGTGGAAAGCGAGCAGTCGGCGCTGGATCGCGGCTTAACGCTGCTGGTAAAAAACATTGCGTTTCGTTTGCTCGACAGCGACGGCACCACCAGTGCGATTCTGGAAGCCCACCGTTCGCTGGCGGGCGATACCTCCTTACGTCAGCATTTGCTGGCAGGCGTTTCTCGCGGCTTAAGCTGCGCGCAGGCGATTGTCGACAGCGCCAACCATTTCTGCGATGAGTTTGCCCGTTCCAGCAGTCGCTATTTGCAGGAACGCGCGCTGGACGTTCGCGACGTCTGTTTCCAGTTGCTGCAACACATCTACGGCGAAAAGCGCTTTCCGGCACCGGGAAAGCTGACCCAACCCACCATCTGTATGGCGGATGAGTTGACGCCCAGCCAGTTCCTGGAACTGGACAAAACGTTCCTCAAAGGACTGCTGTTGAAAAGCGGCGGCACCACTTCGCACACGGTGATTCTTGCTCGTTCATTCAACATCCCCACTCTGGTCGGTGTCGCGATTGACGCTTTAACCCCGTGGCTGCAGCAAGAAGTTTATATCGATGGCAATGCGGGAGCGGTGGTGGTCGCGCCTGATGAACCGGTCAGCCGCTACTATCAGCAGGAAGCCCGTGTACACGAGGCGCTGCGCGAGCAACAGCGCGTCTGGCTGACCCAGGAAGCGCGCACGGCCGACGGCATTCGTATGGAAGTTGCCGCCAACATTGCTCACTCCGTGGAAGCGCAGGCGGCATTTGGCAACGGCGCGGAGGCGGTTGGCCTGTTCCGCACCGAAATGCTGTATATGGATCGGCTCAGCGCTCCGGACGAGAACGAGCTGTACAACATTTTTTGCCAGGCGCTGGAATCCGCACAGGGGCGCAGCATTATTGTGCGTACGATGGATATCGGCGGCGATAAGCCCGTTGATTATCTGAATATTCCTGCTGAAGCCAACCCGTTCCTCGGCTATCGCGCCGTGCGTATCTATGAAGAGTACGCCGCGCTGTTTACCACTCAGCTCCGGTCGATCCTGCGCGCATCGGCGCACGGAAGCCTGAAAATTATGATCCCGATGATCTCCTCAATGGAAGAGATCCTGTGGGTGAAAGAGAAACTGGCGGAAGCCAAACAGCAGCTTCGCAATGAACAGATCCCATTTGATGAGAAGATCCCGCTCGGCATTATGCTGGAAGTCCCGTCAGTGATGTTCATCATCGACCAGTGCTGTGAAGAGATTGATTTTTTTAGTATTGGCAGCAATGACCTGACGCAATACCTGTTGGCCGTTGACCGCGATAACGCCAAAGTGACCCGCCACTACAACAGCCTGAACCCGGCCTTTCTGCGCGCGCTGGATTTCGCGGTGCAGGCGGTGCACCGTCAGGGGAAATGGATCGGCCTGTGTGGCGAGCTCGGGGCAAAAGGTTCCGTTCTGCCATTGCTGGTCGGGTTGGGGCTGGATGAAATCAGCATGAGCGCCCCCGCCATTCCTGCCGCTAAAGCGCGAATGGCGCAACTCGACAGTCGTGCCTGCCGCCAATTGCTGAATCAGGCGATGGCCTGTCGCACGTCGCTGGAAGTGGAGCATCTGCTGGCGCAGTTCCGCATGTCACAGCAGGATGCCCCACTGGTCACCGCCCAGTGCATCACCCTCGACAGTGACTGGCGCAGCAAAGAAGAGGTGATCAAAGGGATGACCGACAACCTGCTGCTCGCCAGCCGCTGCCGCTACCCCCGCAAACTGGAAGCCGATCTGTGGGCTCGTGAGGCAGTATTCTCTACCGGGCTGGGCTTCAGCTTCGCCATTCCGCACAGCAAATCTGAACACATTGAGCAGTCCACTATCAGCGTGGCACGCCTGAAAGCGCCTGTCCGCTGGGGAGATGACGAGGCGCAGTTCATCATCATGCTAACGCTCAACAAACACGCGGCGGGGGACCAGCACATGCGTATTTTCTCACGCCTGGCCCGTCGCATTATGCACGAAGAATTTCGCAATGCGCTGGTGAATGCCGCGTCTGCCGACGCGATTGCCAGCCTGCTGCAACATGAGCTTGAACTTTAAGAGGAAGCAAAATGGAACTGTATCTGGATAGCGCCAATGTGGCGGAAGTCGAACGTCTGGCCCGCATCTTCCCTATCGCCGGGGTGACGACCAACCCGAGTATTATCGCGGCAAGCAAAGAATCCATCTGGGATGTTCTGCCGCGTCTGCAAAAGGTGATTGGCGAAAACGGCGTTCTGTTTGCCCAGACCATGAGTCGCGATGCGCAGGGAATGGTGAACGAAGCTAAACGTCTGAACAATGCCGTTCCGGGAATTGTGGTGAAAATACCAGTAACCTCTGAAGGACTGGTCGCCATCAAGCAGTTGAAAAAAGAGGGCATAGTCACCCTGGGAACCGCCGTGTACAGCGCCTCTCAGGGACTACTTGCCGCGCTGGCGGGGGCAAAATATGTCGCGCCTTACGTCAACCGCGTAGATGCCCAGGGCGGAGACGGTATTCGCACCGTTCAGGAATTACAGACGCTACTGGAACGTCATGCCCCGAAAAGCAAAGTGCTGGCCGCCAGTTTCAAGACCCCGCGCCAGGCGCTGGACTGTCTGCTGGTGGGCTGTGAAGCAATCACCCTTCCTTTAGATGTAGCGCAACAAATGCTCGATACCCCTGCGGTAGAGTCAGCTGTTGAGAAGTTTGAGCAAGACTGGAAAAACGCATTCGGTAACATCAACCTGTGAGGGAAATAAGGTATGGATCGCATTATTCAATCCCCTGGTAAGTACATCCAGGGTGCAGATGTCATCACTCGTCTTGGCGAATACCTCAAGCCGTTGGCTGAACGTTGGCTGGTTGTTGGCGACAAATTTGTTCTCGGTTTCGCTCAGGGCGAACTGGAAAAAAGCTTTAAAAACGCAGGACTGGCGCTGGAAGTCGCGCCGTTTGGCGGTGAATGCTCGCAAAACGAGATCGACCGTTTGCGCAGCGTGGCGGAAAATGCGCAGTGTAGCGCGGTGCTCGGCATCGGCGGCGGTAAAACGCTGGATACCGCCAAAGCCCTTGCCCACTTTATGAACCTGCCTGTGGCGATCGCCCCGACCATCGCCTCAACCGATGCGCCCTGCAGCGCACTTTCCGTTATCTACACCGATGCTGGTGAATTTGACCGTTATCTGCTGCTACCGCACAACCCGCATATGGTTATCGTCGACACCAAAATCGTTGCCGGCGCCCCGGCGCGTCTGTTAGCCGCAGGGATTGGTGATGCGCTGGCCACGTGGTTTGAAGCACGCGCGTGTTCACGCAGCGGCGCGATCACCATGGCGGGCGGCAAATGCACTCAGGCGGCGCTGGCGCTGGCTGAACTGTGCTACAACACGCTGCTCGAAGAAGGTGAAAAAGCAATGCTCGCCGCCGAGCAGCATGTCGTGACCCCGGCGCTTGAGCGCGTGATTGAGGCCAACACCTATCTGAGCGGCGTCGGCTTTGAAAGCGGCGGTCTGGCTGCCGCGCACGCGGTTCACAACGGTCTGACGGCGATCCCGGATGCGCATCACTATTATCACGGTGAAAAAGTGGCCTTCGGTACGCTGACGCAGCTGATTCTGGAAAACGCGCCGGTTGAAGAGATTGAGACCGTTGCCGCACTGTGCCATTCCGTCGGTCTGCCGATTACGCTGGCGCAACTGGATATCAAACAGGATATCCCGGCGAAGATGCGTATTGTGGCAGAAGCCTCCTGCGCGGAAGGCGAAACCATTCACAACATGCCTGGCGGCGCAACGCCGGATCAGGTTTATGCCGCACTGTTGGTTGCCGACCAGTACGGTCAGCGCTATCTGCAAGAGTGGGAATAACACGCTCTACACTCCCGGCCTCGCCGGGAGTGTTTCTTATCTCATCAGGCCTGTTCGACCACCTGCACCTCACGCTTTTTCCGGCTGACAATTGCCAGCGCCATAACGATCAGCACAATTCCCCCACCCTCAACGGGACCGGGGTTTTCACCAAGCAGCCACCAGGAAAACAGCACGCTACAGACCGGCACCGCCAGGGTGCTTAAGCTGGCGATACTGGCAGGCAAATTCTTCAGGACAAACAGCCACAAACTCCAGGCCAGCGCCGTCGCCAGAATCGCGCTATATCCCAGCGCCCAGAGGACCACCGGCTGCCAGTCAACTTCCCGCTGCGGCACCAGCCAGGCCACCGCACTCATCACCAGCGCGGCATACAACATCTGCCAGGCCGTTAACGACAGCAAATCGACGCGTGGATGGCGGGTATAAAGACGTTTAGCGACAATGGCGCTCGCTCCCCAGCTGACTCCGGAGAGAATCGCCAGCAGAGCGCTCTTCAACGTTGATAAATTCAGTTGCCACGGTTGCAGCACAAGCAGTAACCCTATTGCGGAAATGGCAATTGCGGCGTATTGCAGGCGTCGCAGTCGCTCCCCCAGAAACAGCGCCGCCAGAATAACGACCCAAAACGGCATGGTATAGGTCAGGATAGCGACTTTCCCCGCCCCGCCGCTGACCAGCGCCCACTGACCGAAGCCAATCATCCCGCAGGTCTGCAACAGCGCAATCGCCAGCGTAAACCGAAACGGCGTCGGGTGCAGGCCACGGCCGCGCAAAAGGAGGACGAGGAATAATATTAAGGCTCCGAAGATACAGCGTAATGCAGTGAAGTCGAACGCGCCGATATAGCTCGTGACCTGCTTCATAAAAATCCAGCTATAGCTCCAGATAAGGGTAAGCAAGATAAGACCACCGATTGCCAGTGGATTGCCCTTTCCTGAGACAGACATGATAGATCCAATAGATTGACGTTTCCTGCGGACACTATACCCCTACAAATACACTTCAGCGACTGCAAGCCGTCGCTGAAGTGGGGTCAGATTACATCAGGGGTGGGCTTACTGCAGGTCGAAACGGTCCAGGTTCATCACTTTCACCCATGCCGCAACAAAGTCCTTCACGAACTTCACGTGCGCATCGCTACCGGCATACACTTCCGCCAGAGCACGCAGCACCGCATGAGAGCCAAAAACCAGGTCCGCACGAGAAGCGGTGTATTTCACTTCACCTGTCTGACGATCGCGACCTTCAAACTGTTCGTTTGACTCATCAACCGGTTTCCATTCGTGACGCATATCCAGCAGGTTGACGAAGAAGTCATTGCTGAGTACACCCGGACGATCGGTAAAGACACCATGTTTACTGCCGTCGTAGTTCGCGCCAAGCACGCGCAGACCACCCACCAGCACGGTCATTTCTGGTGCGGTCAGAGTCAACTGCTGCGCTTTATCGATCAGCAGAGACTCTGTTGTTGCCACGCCAGGTTCACCGCGATAGTTACGGAACCCATCGGCGATCGGTTTGAGGAGCTCAAACATCTCAATATCTGTCTGATCCTGACGCGCATCCACACGACCAGGCGTAAACGGCACATGAATGCTGACACCTGCAGCGCTGGCGGCTTTTTCAACCCCCACGACACCGGCAAGAACAATGATATCGGCCAGCGACGCTTTAGCGGAATCACGCTGGATTTTCTCCAGAACCGGCAGCGCACGCGTAGCAATCGCATTGACATCCCAGCCGCGCTGCGGCGCTAATGCCAGACGCGCACCGTTCGCCCCGCCACGTTTATCCCCCCCGCGGAAGGTCGACGCAGACGCCCACGCAACGGACACCAGTTCGCCGACAGAGAGACCGGAATCCGCAATGGCAGACTTCAGGCTCAGGATATCTTCTTCCGTTGGATTGAAGGTGGGTTGCGGCAGCGGGTCCTGCCAAATCAGATCTTCTTTTGGCACTTCCGGACCGATGTAACGCGCTTTCGGCCCCATATCACGGTGGGTCAGTTTGAACCACGCACGGGCGAAGGCTTCGTTAAACGCCTGCGGATCGTTCAGGAAACGGCGGGAAATTTTTTCGAATTCCGGATCAAAACGCAGCGTCAGGTCGGTGACCAGCATCGTCGGCTTACGTTTTTTCGACGGGTCGAATGGATCAGGAATGATTTCTGGCGCATCGACTGCTTCAAACTGGATGGCGCCAGCCGGACTGCGCGTCTGTACCCACTCATATTTGAACAGGTTCTCGAAGAAGTAGTTGCTCCACTGGGTTGGGGTTTGCGTCCAGACCACTTCCAGTCCGGATGTAATCGCATCCGCGCCCACACCGCTACCAAAATCACTTTTCCAGCCTAAACCCTGGTTTTCGATCGGTGCCACTTCCGGGTCCGGGCCGACGTGCGTCGCCGGGCCTGCGCCGTGGGTTTTCCCTAATGTGTGACCGCCGGCAATCAACGCAACGGTCTCTTCGTCGTTCATCCCCATGTTGCCAAAGGTTGCACGAATCGCTGAAGCCGCCGAAAGCGGTTCACCGCTGGCGTTAGGACCTTCCGGGTTAACATAGATCAGCCCCATCTCGGTGGCGGCTAAAGGACGTTTAGCCAGCTCTTCCGGATCACGGTGGGCAAGCCACGTTTTCTCATCGCCCCAGTTTACATCCAGATCCGGTTCCCAGACGTCCTCACGACCCGCACCGAAACCAAAGGTACGGAAGCCGGAGTTTTCCAGCGCAACGTTACCCGCCAGAATAAACAGGTCGGCCCAGGAAATTTTTTGTCCGTATTTTTGCTTGATTGGCCACAGCAGACGACGCGCCTTGTCCAGACTCACGTTATCCGGCCAGGAGTTCAGGGGAGCAAAACGCTGCTGTCCGCGACCTGCGCCGCCGCGTCCGTCAACGGAACGATAGGTACCAGCCCCGTGCCAGGCCATGCGGATAAACAGACCGGCATACGTTCCCCAGTCAGCAGGCCACCACGGTTGAGATTCGGTGAGAAGCGCTCTGAGATCGCCTTTCAGCGTGGAATAATCTAATTTGCTGAATTCTTTGCGGTAATCGAAATCTTCACCCAGCGGGTTTGAGCGATTGGAATGTTGGTTTAACAAGTCGACGCGGAGCTGGTTAGGCCACCAGTCACGGCTGGTTGTTCCTGCTCCAGCGCTCTGGTCATGGCCGCCCTGATGAAAAGGACATTTTCCGGCGGACGTCGGGTTATGGATATCGTCTGGCGTGCTCATCTATATGCTCCCTTTACAGTGTTTACATTACGATATACACCTACAGAGATAAGATATAGTCGAAAAAATCCACAGATTCGATAGCCGATACCTTTTATATTTTTAGTTACAGAGATGTAGATCAAAATGAGGTGTAATAAAGCCCTCCGGGGAGGGCCGAGGCATTTAGATACCGGGTCTGACACCCAGGGTGTGGCAAATGGCATAACTCATTTCAGCGCGGTTAAGTGTATAGAAATGAAAGTCTTTTACACCTTCCCGGCTTAAAATTTTCACCATGTCCATGGCGATATTTGCTCCCACCAGCTTACGGGTTTCCGCATCGTCATCGAGGCCATTAAACATCTGTGACATCCACGCCGGAATGCGCACATTGGTCATATCGGCAAACTTCTTCGCCTGCTTAAAGTTCGAGACCGGCAGAATGCCAGGAATGATTTCCACGTCGATACCCGCAGAGACGCAGCGGTCACGAAAACGCAGGTAGCTTTCGACATCAAAGAAAAATTGGGTAATGGCGCGGTTCGCCCCGGCATCCACTTTACGTTTCAGGTTGAGCAGATCCGCCTGCGCGCTTTTCGCTTCCGGATGCACTTCCGGGTAAGCGGCGACGGAGATATCAAAGTCGGCCACCTCTTTCAGCAGGCTCACCAGGTCGGCAGCATACATATCGGGCTTACCGCTGCCTGCCGGCAAATCGCCGCGCAGCGCAACGATGTGGCGGATTCCGTTGTTCCAGTAGTCCTGTGCAATAGTACGCAGTTCATCGCGGGTCGCATCAATACAGGTCAGGTGCGGTGCGGCTTCCAGACCGGTGCGATCTTTAATCCCTTTGATGATGCTGTGCGTGCGATCGCGTTCGCCAGAGTTGGCGCCGTAGGTTACCGAAACAAACTTCGGCTTCAGGCTGCTCAGGCGATCGATGGAATTCCACAGGGTTTGCTCCATTTCACTGGTGCGCGGCGGGAAAAACTCGAACGAAACGTTAATCTGACCCTGGACTTCCGCCAGGCTCTGATTCAGGGCTTCCCGCTGGTTGGCGTGAAAAAAGCTCATACCTTACCTCATCAATCGCTTGTCATTATATGTTGTGTTGTGAACATCTATCCGTTTAGACGTCCAGATGTAAAAATGACGGAAAAGCACGATGACGTCAACTGAAAAATCATCGTTGATGGTGAGGAAAAGTCAGGGAAGATGAAAAAAATTCACGTTAGTGGGCTATACCAGCGGACAGCATCATGCTTTTCAGCCATTGTAAGCGGGCAGCGTTCTCCGGCAACATCGCCAGCCCCGCCTGAATGCTGAGTTCACCCTCGCTCAGTGGTCGAAAAACCACGCCCTGACGCTGAATAGCGGCAAAGGAAGCAGGGAATAAGCTCAGACCATCGCCATGGGCTATTCGCGCCAGCAGAACGTCATGCTCCAGCGGCTCTTCAAGACAGGC
This sequence comes from Citrobacter sp. RHB20-C16, assembly GCF_013890155.1. Lineage (NCBI taxonomy): Bacteria > Pseudomonadati > Pseudomonadota > Gammaproteobacteria > Enterobacterales > Enterobacteriaceae > Citrobacter > Citrobacter sp. RHB20-C16. The sequence continues at coordinate 4,583,301 of NZ_CP057630.1, forward strand.
AGGAGCGTAACCCACACGCCTAAAGCGTGCCCGCGTAGCGTCAAAGAAGGCCGGATTTCGTTCCCGGCTAAACCAGAACAGCGGCCGGTGATTAAGTGCTTTCAGGGAGAGGGTGTCACTGCCAGCCTCTGACCAAATGGCAGGTAGCGCTGCGATGAGCGGCTCACGCCAGTCGAGCGGCGTGACGGCAAGTCCTGCGGTCTCCAGCGGCAACGCCACCACGGCAGCATCCAGTTTTCCGCGTCGCACCTGACGTATGAGATCGGGCGAGCCCTGGCGCACAAGACGCAGGGTATCAACACGGGTATTCAGTTGCGTTTCCAGCGCGGCGAAAACGCCCTGCTCAAATGCCGTCGTCAGCCCCAGACGCAACGACTGCACGCCGTCTGGCGCAAGCTGATTCAGGGCCGCATAGGTTTTATCCTGCTGTTCCAGCAGCGGACGCACGATCTCCAGCACGCGCAGCCCCTCATTCGTCAGCGTCAACCCTTTGGTATGACGGACAAACAGCGTCACCCCCAGACGTTCTTCAAGCTGGCGTATATGGCGGCTAAGCGGCGGTTGCGACATAAACAGTCGCAGGGCTGCCCGGCTCATGTTGTTCTCTTCCGCCACCACGGCAAAGTAACGCAGCAGGCGAATATCCAGAGAGTGCAGAAGCGGTGTTGTCATACCGAAAAGGTATCACGGAAACGGTATTATCCAAATCATTCCACCCACCCTATCCTCACGTCATCACTAACAGATGAGGAAGACACTATGCATTCAGAACGCTTTATCACCGGTCAGAACATGCTACAGCAGGTTGATGGCAAAGGCGGCGATGCCGTCGTCGAGAGCCTGAAGGACATCGCTCCCGACTTCGCTCGCTATCTGATTGAGTTTCCTTTTGGCGACATTTATTCCCGCCCCGGACTGGATTTACGCAGTCGGGAAATCGCCACCGTCGCCGCCTTAACCGCACTGGGCAACGCCGCACCGCAGTTGAAGGTTCACATTGCTGCCGCGCTGCATGTCGGGTTAACGCAGGAGGAGATTATTGAGGTCATGATGCAGATGGCAGTGTATGCCGGTTTCCCGGCGGCGCTGAACGGTCTGTTCGCCGCAAAAGAGGTGTTTGCTGGTCGGTAACACGCCGGACAGGATGCTGAAGCATCTTATCCGGCCTGAATTACGCCCGAACCATCGGCCGGATAAGCGCACTGCGCCATCCGGCAAAAAACTACAGCAGCTGCGCCAGACGGTTAATATCCGACTGAATCGCCCCGGCAGTGACGTCACGCCCGGCACCGGGCCCGCGGATCACTAACGGGTTATCGCGATACCAGCGGCTTTCGATAGCAAAGACGTTATCGCACGGCAGCAGCGCTGCCAGCGGATGCTCCGGGCGAACCGCTTCCACGCCAACACGCGCTTTGCCATTGGCGTCGAAACGCGCCACATAGCGCAGTACCAGCCCCATTTCACGGGCCGCTTCCAGACGCTGCACCATCTGATCGTTCAGCTCATCGCCATTCTCAAAGAAGTGGTCGATTGAGCCTTCTTCACAATGCGCGGGAACCAGCGACTCAACGCGGACCTGATCCGGCTCGATGTCGTAGCCTGCTTCGCGTGCCAGAATCACCAGCTTGCGCATCACATCTTTACCCGACAGGTCAACGCGCGGATCCGGCTCCGTCAGTCCCTGTTGCCAGGCCTGATCCACCAGATCGGTAAACGGCACAGAGCCATCAAACTGCAGGAACAGCCAGGACAGCGTGCCGGAGAAGATCCCGCTGATCGACAGGATGGTGTCGCCGCTGTCGATCAGATCGCGCACGGTGTGGTTGATCGGCAACCCCGCACCCACGGTCGCGTTATACAGCCAGTGGCGCCCGGTCTTATCAAACGCGTCGTGGATCTGGCGATACTTATTGCTGGTGCTCGCCCCAGCCAGCTTGTTGGCGCTGATGACGTGAAAACCGTGGCTGGCAAAGTCGAGATACTGATCCGCCAGCTGTTCGCTCGCGGTCACATCCAGCACCACCAAATCGTCATACGGGTGTGCGCGCATCCACAGGAACAGCGACTCTTCATCCTGTTCAATGGCTTCATCATTGAAGAACGCCAGCGCCCGGCTGGCGTCCAGCCCTTCGTAGTTCAGCAGGCTGCGACGGCTATCCACCACCCCGGCCAGCACAAATTCAAATCCGGTACGCGCCGAGAGCGTGCTCTGCTCGCGGGCAAACAGCTCAAGCCAGCGGGAGCCGATGTTGCCCTTGCCGAAAAGCACCAGGCCGATGCGTTTTTCAGCGCGGAAAATGGACTGATGCAGACCCTGAATCAGGCTCTCCGTTGGGCCGGTACGCAGTACGGCCACCAGGCTGATGCCCTCTTCCGACTGCCAGGTAAATTCTACCGGCTGTCCTTTCAACTGTTGCCAGAAACGATGGCAGTGCAGCGGGTTACGGGTGACGCCTGCGCCCACCATCGCCACCAGCGCCAGCCCCTGACGCAATCGCAGTTCACCCGGCAGACCGGCTTCATCGAGGATTCGCAAGGCGCTGTCGGCCACTTCCGAGGTATAGCAGAACTGCAGCAGATGACGATCGGTATGGACGCCAACGGCCAGCGGACGCACCTGCGCCCGCTTGAGGACCTGATCGATATCTTTATGCGCCTGCTTAAAGTCATGGCTGGCGGGCACCTGAAATTCAATCAGGCAGACGTCATCATGGCTGGTCACGATACGCGCACCGGTCCCGGAAGCTAATACACGCTCAATGCGCGTGGAACCTTGATCTGGCGTATAACTACAGCGCAACTGGAGATCGATATCGCTGCCAGAAACCGGCTGCAGCGTGCGGGCGTGCAGAACCGGCGCCGCCAGACGCGCCAGCTCGCTGGCTTCATCCAGACGCAGCAGCGGCAGCAGGCAGGCATCTTTGACTTTACGCGGGTCAGCGCTGTAAACGCCGGCCACATCACTCCAGATGGTAACGCGGGAAACGCCCGCCAGCGCGCCAATCTGCGTGGCGGAGTAGTCAGAACCGTTACGGCCCAGCAGCACCGTTTCACCCGCATTACTACGACTGATAAAACCGGTCACGACCAGACGTTTCTGCGGATGCTGGATCAGCAGTTGCTGTAATAACGGGTAAGAAAGCCCTTCATCCACCTGCGGTTGCGCAGCGCGCTCAGCGCGTAAGAATTCACGCGCATCCAGCCAGGCCGACTCCATGCCCTGCTGATTGAGCACAGCCGACATCAGACGCGCTGACCATACTTCACCGTGGCCCACGACTTCCGCATAAACGGCGTCATTCACGCCGCTGTCCAGCAGATTGGCCAGACGTTCCAGATCGCTGATAAACAGGCTGGTTAATGCCTCCGCCACGTCGGCGGGAAGCAAGCCGCTAATCAGTTCACACTGATAGCGTCGCAGGGTCTGTTGTACCTGATGCGCAGAGAGGCGATCGGTCTGACTTAATTTCAGCCAACTGATCAGTTGGTTGGTCGTACTGCCCGCAGCGGAAACCACCATCATGTCGTCAGGCTGTGAGTATTCCGCCATGATGCCCGCGACGCGCAGATAACACTTCACGTCAGCCAGACTACTACCACCAAATTTGTGCAGTTGACGACCCTTCGCCCCTGCCTGCGCAATCACACTCATGTTTACCCCTTGTTTGCAGCCCGGAAGCCATTTTCCAGGTCGGCAATTAAATCTTCGCCATCTTCAATACCCGTGGAGATACGCAGCAGCGTCTCGGAGATCCCGGCGGCCGCACGCGCTTCTGGCGCCATGCCAGCATGCGTCATCGTTGCGGCGTGAGAGATTAAGCTTTCCACTCCCCCTAAAGATTCCGCCAGCGTAAACAACGACAGCCCACTCAGGAAACGACGCAGCGTCTGCTCATCGCCATCCAGTTCAAAACTCAACATTGCGCCAAAGCCTTTCTGCTGACGCGCGGCAATGTCATGCCCCTGATTTTCTGGCAGCGACGGGTGATACAGCTTTTTCACCAGCGGCTGGGTTTGCAGGTAATCGACGATCGCCTGTGCATTACGCTGCGCCACTTCCATGCGCGGCGACAGCGTACGCAGCCCGCGCAGCAGCAGGTAGCTGTCAAACGCGCTGCCGGTCACGCCGATATTATTCGCCCACCAGGCCAGTTCGGTGACGATTTCCGGATCTTTGGCTATCACCACGCCCGCCACGACGTCAGAGTGACCATTCAGATATTTCGTGCATGAATGCAACACCAGATCGGCGCCCAATGCCAGCGGATTTTGCAGCGCCGGGCTTAAAAAAGTGTTATCGACAACGCTGACGGCCCCGGCTTCACGTGCCAGTTGACAGATTTTCGCAATATCCACCACGCGTAACAGCGGATTACTCGGACTTTCTACCAGCACCAGTTTAGGTTTTTCTGCCAGCGCGGCCTGCAACGCCTGCTCATCTCCCTGATCGACAAAGTGCACGCGATAGCATCCGCGCTTCGCCAGGCTGTCAAACAGGCGGTAGCTGCCGCCGTAGCAGTCATGTGGCGCAACCAGCAGATCTCCGGGCTTCAGGAACACGGTCGTCACCAGATGAATCGCCGACATACCGGTATTGGTCAGTACTGCACCCGCACCGCCTTCCAGTTCGGCCAGCGCACGCTGGACCACATCGCGCGTCGGGTTACCGCGACGGGAGTAGTCATGGGCGCGCGGCTCATTAAAACCGGTAAAATTATAGGTACTGGAAAGGTGAATCGGCGGAACGACGCAACCGTACTGTTCGTCGTCATTTAACCCGCTACGCACTGCGATGGTGGCCTGTTTACGCGTCATGTTAGGGTGTTCCTGAGCTGAGTCGATGAAAAGTCAGGTCCCAGAGTAAACAGGTTAACAATAGACGTCAATACATCTGGACATCTAAACTTCTTTGCGTATAGATTGAGCAAACCGGAAATAGCCGTTAAAATTATCTGCATTAGCGCACAACTACAGGTGCTTAATCCGTGTCACGGTATCGCCTGTACGGTAAACTATGCGGAATTACGGCGAGTAGGCATACTAATAGTATGGTCTTGCCCCATATTAATGACGAAGAGGATTAAGGTATCTCATGGCTGAATGGAGCGGCGAATATATCAGCCCATACGCTGAGCACGGTAAGAAGAGTGAGCAAGTAAAGAAAATTACGGTTTCCATTCCTCTGAAGGTGTTAAAAATCCTCACCGATGAACGCACGCGTCGTCAGGTGAACAACCTGCGTCACGCCACCAACAGCGAGCTGCTGTGTGAAGCGTTTCTGCATGCTTTTACCGGACAACCCCTGCCAAACGATGCAGACCTGCGCAAAGAGCGTAGCGATGAAATCCCGGAAGCGGCGAAAGAAATTATGCGCGAACTGGGCATCGACCCGGAGACGTGGGAATATTGATGCAGAAAAGAGCAGAAGCCACGCTTCTGCTTTTTTTCATGGTGATTATCGGTTTGGCTCTCTCGGATCAGGCTGGCTGATGGTACTGCGCCTTCTGCCGGTTTACATAACCAATCGTATTGTTTCCCCACAGCTGTTCGTACGGCATACCAGCCAGCATCTCCACGGTCTGGCGCGCCTGAGGTGTGATCGCGTCCGGGGTAACCCCTCCGGCCTGACGCATTTTCAGTGTCTCTTCGCGCAGTACTTTGTGCGTTTTCAGGTTTAATCGAAAACGCAGTGAAACCAGGAATCCCATGCAGAGCACCGCCACCGTACCGAAACTCAGAATCAGCATGATGGTATGGCTGACACCCGGCACCTGAGTGGCCTGTCCTGAGACAAAACCGGAATACTGCATCACAATGCCGACCAACATTACGGCACCGGCCTGAGACGCTTTGCGAGTCAGGGTCATGATGCCCGCAAATATCCCCTCGCGACGCTGTCCGGTGATGACCTCATCCACATCCGCAATATAGGTATAAATGTTCCACGGGATATAATTGATGCCGCCGCGCCCCAGACCGGCCACCGCGGAAATCAGCAGCAACAGCGCCGAATTGTCGCTCATCCCGCTATAGTACAGTGCGGAGTATGACAGCGCGCCCAGACCAAACAGCAGCACCACCACACGATACGACGGCGCCGGGCCAAAACGGATACACAGCGGGATCATCGCCATCACGGCGATAAACTGCAGGATCGCCATCGTCCCCATGAGATTGGACGCCAGCGTTGGGCTTTGCATCAGCACGAACACCACGTAATAGGTAAACACGGCGTTAAAAACGTCCTGCGCAATATAGCCGCCGAGATACATCCCGAGATGCAGACGAAAAATTCGAATGCGAAACGTTGAGCTCAGCTCAATCACCAGGCGATGCAGACTCTGCCCCAGAGTCAGCTTTTGCGCCTGCACCGCCAGCTCTTCCGCACTACGTTCACGTTCCCAGGTAAAGATCCAGACGAAAGTCAGCACCACGGCACACATAATGGCGAACACCAGGCTGGCGTAAAAGAAGGAGATGGCATTGTCCTTACCAAAATGGTTCAGCAAAATACCGGGTAAAAAAGCCGCCAGGATCGCTGACAGTTGCGCCATCGCGATACGCGCCCCGGAAAACTTCGTTTTCTGCCTGAAGTCGTCGGTCATTTCCGGAACCAGCGTTTCATAAGGCACCAAAATCATGGTGTAGACCACGTCGAACAACAGATAGGCGGCCAGATAATACCAGTAGCTCATTCCCTCCATCCACATCAGGCTATAGGAGAAAACGCAGGGAATACCCAGTAAAATAAAGAACTTCCGTCGACCAAATCGTTTTCCCAACCACGTATTGCCAAAGCTATCCGTCAGATATCCCATCAGCGGACTGACCACCGCATCCAAAATTCTCGCCATCGCAAAAATAAACGTCGCCTCTATTGGTGTTAATCCGCAAAAGGTGGTGAAAAAATATAATAACCATGCCGCAGTCAGCGCGGTTGTCCCTGCGCCAAGACAATCACCTGAGCCATAGGCGAGGTAATTCACAAGACCTATTTTTCGCTTATTCATCTGGATTCCCTGATTATTAAGCATGAAGTACGCGCGGCAAAAAAATACGCTTACCGCACAGGAATATGTCATAGAGAAGAATTTATTAATCAGAAAGTATAACCAATACCAATACGATAACGTGTCTGACGATCGTCGGTTGTCGCTGTATTATAGCCGGAAGAGACGTTACCCACTTCAGCAAAAGGAATCCAGGAACCTATTTTATAGGCAACGCGAAAGTTAAGTTCATAGTCTTCTTTTTTATTATTATATAAATCTTCACTGTCTGCGATTTTATAAATACCGTTCAGTTCAAACATCCAGTCATGAAGGTTATAGCCCAACCAGGCCTCCGGGCGATAAACCATTCGATCATCTCTGACTTCTGAATTGCGACGAGTATACTCAAAACGATAGCGGAATGCCGTCCACCAGCTATCATTGATATTATATTGCACACGCAAGTACGGCTTATAGATTGCCTGACCTTCATCTGTTTCTATCGCCAGTCCCGGTTGCCAGACAAGGTCTTGCCAGGTGAACTGGTAACTGGCCGTGTACTCGTTACCGTTCGTCTCCATGTTATTAACCGGATGTTTTGGATCCGAATCATCAGAGCGCGAAATCGCTTCTACCGCAACGCCAAATCCACTGGCAAAACGATGGGACATATAAACACGGTCATAGTTACGTCCGTCGTCATAATATTCATGACGATAATCTACGTAGCCAGCATGAGCGGCTCCAGATAATATTGGAATAAGTAATAACGCATATCCACGCTTCATAGCAATCCCTCTCAATAGAATACATCAAAAACAATCTGACCTTATCAACATCACAACGATAAAAATGCAATGATGAAAACAAGGATAATTTTATATTACGAAGTGAAGTTTATTTAAGTGGGAAAGTTAAAACCTTTTAAATTTTGCCAGCAAATAAAAATCATGGCAAAAAAAGGAAGATAAGAGAGACAGACATCACCAACAGAAACAATTTATCGATAAATTAAAAACACCATTTCAATTTGCCATGGCGTTATTTATTCAAGACATTAATGATATATATGGAACAGATAAATTTCAGAGACAAAAAAAGCGCCAGTCGGCGCTTTTTTTTGACAGCTGAAACTTATTTGCTGCCCGGGATGTTGAAACGCTTGTTGAAGCGGTCAACACGGCCACCGGTTGCAACGTCACGCTGTTTGCCAGTGTAGAACGGGTGGCATTTACCGCACACGTCCAGGTTCAGATCGTGACCAACGGTAGAGCGGATTTTCATGACGTTACCGCAAGAACAGGTAGCAGTAATTTCTTCGTATTTCGGGTGAATATCTTTTTTCATGGGAAACCTCAGTTTAAGGCCGCGTCGCTCTTCCAGCCCTAACGCCAGACACCACGCGATGTTGATAGTATAGTTTGACACAATCAATTTGCATCAAAGGCGGCGAATCATACAGAAATTAGCCCACTCATGCAAACTGATTCGCTCGTCACCCACGACTAATGTGTATACTAACCCGCCAGATTTCAAGTCAGGACGATTTATGCCCGTAGCGCGCGTTGCCTTACCCGTTCCGCTTCCCCGCACCTTTGACTATCTTCTGCCGGAAGGCATGAGCAGCGTCAAGGCAGGATGTCGCGTGCGCGTGCCGTTTGGCAAACAGCAAGAGCGCGTCGGGATCGTGGTTTCGGTCAGCGACAAAAGCGAGCTGCCGCTGAATGAACTGAAAGCGATCGTTGACGTGCTGGATGATGAACCGCTCTTTTCGACCTCTGTCTGGCGTCTGCTGATCTGGGCGGCGGATTATTATTATCATCCCATCGGCGATGTGCTGTTCCACGCTCTGCCCATCCTGTTGCGTCAGGGGAAACCTGCTACCAACGCGCCAATGTGGTACTGGTTTGCCACCGAAGAGGGTCAGGCCATTGATCTCAATAGCCTGAAGCGTTCCCCCAAACAGCAGCAGGCGCTGGCTGCGTTACGGCAGGGGAAAATCTGGCGCGATCAGGTGGCTGCTCTCGAATTCAACGATGCCGCGCTTCAGGCGCTGCGTAAAAAAGGCTTGTGCGAACTGGCGAGCGAAACGCCTGGTTTTAGCGACTGGCGCACAAATTACGCGGTCTGCGGCGAACGTCTGCGCCTGAACACCGAACAGGCCACCGCCGTTGGCGCCATTCACAGTGCGTCAGACAGTTTCTCCGCCTGGCTGCTGGCCGGGGTGACAGGCTCAGGTAAAACCGAAGTTTACCTGAGCGTACTGGAAAACGTCCTCGCGCAGGGTAAACAGGCGCTGGTAATGGTGCCGGAAATTGGCCTGACGCCGCAAACCATCGCCCGCTTTCGCGAACGTTTCAACGCGCCGGTGGAAGTGCTGCACTCCGCTCTCAACGACAGCGAACGCCTCTCTGCCTGGCTGAAGGCGAAAAACGGCGAAGCCGCGATCGTTATTGGCACCCGTTCCTCCTTATTTACACCGTTTAAAAATCTTGGCGTGATCGTGATCGATGAAGAACACGACAGTTCCTATAAACAGCAGGAAGGCTGGCGCTACCATGCCCGCGATCTGGCGGTCTGGCGCGCCCATAGTGAACGCATCCCGATTATCCTCGGTTCGGCAACGCCGGCGCTTGAGACGCTTTGCAATGTCAGGCAGAAAAAATACCGCATGCTGCGCCTGACGCGTCGTGCCGGAAACGCACGCCCCGCCACTCAGCATGTACTCGATTTAAAAGGTCAACAGGTGCAGGCAGGCCTGGCACCGGCGTTAATCGCCCGTATGCGCCAGCATTTACAGGCCGATAACCAGGTAATTTTATTCCTCAACCGCCGGGGTTTTGCGCCTGCGTTGCTTTGCCACGACTGCGGCTGGATTGCAGAGTGTCCGCGTTGCGATCACTACTACACCCTGCACCAGGCGCAGCACCACTTGCGCTGCCACCACTGCGACAGTCAGCGCCCGGTGCCGCGTCAGTGCCCCTCCTGCGGCTCCACGCATATGGTGCCGGTCGGGTTAGGCACCGAGCAGCTTGAACAAGCCTTAGCCCCCTTCTTTCCCGGCGTGCCGATTTCCCGCATTGACCGCGACACCACCAGCCGAAAAGGATCGCTTGAGCAACATCTGGCGGAAGTCCATCGCGGCGGCGCAAGGATCCTGATCGGCACCCAGATGCTGGCAAAAGGTCACCACTTCCCTGATGTGACGCTGGTTGCGCTGCTGGATGTGGATGGCGCGTTGTTCTCCGCAGACTTCCGCTCGGCGGAGCGCTTTGCCCAACTTTATACTCAGGTGTCCGGACGCGCAGGACGCGCAGGCAAACAGGGGGAAGTGGTTTTGCAGACTCACCATCCGGAACATCCGCTGCTGCAAACTCTGTTGCATAAAGGCTATGATGCATTTGCCGAACAGGCGCTGGCCGAACGCCAAACGATGCAACTGCCGCCGTGGACCAGCCACGTCATCGTGCGTGCTGAAGATCATAATAATCAGCAGGCTTCACTGTTTTTGCAGCAGCTGCGTAATCTGATCCAGGCCAGCCCGCTGGCAGATGACAAGCTCTGGGTGTTAGGCCCCGTTCCGGCGCTGGCGCCGAAGCGCGGCGGACGCTATCGCTGGCAGATTTTATTGCAACATCCATCACGAATTCGTTTGCAACATATCGTCAGCGGAACGCTCGCGCTCATCAATACCTTACCGGATTCACGCAAGGTGAAATGGGTACTGGATGTCGATCCTATTGAGGGATAATCCCCTCACGATGCGAGGCGGATCGTAAAATTTAACACCCATCACACTTTTTATGAAAATTCTGTAACCGTTTCCATTCGCTATCTGATAAAAATGTTTCCGATGTGAATTTAAACAGGGATTGTGCTGCGCCGGATTTCCCAGGCGAGGAGAAAGAGTGAAACCGAATAAGCAGGTTGCTGCCGCTACAATGAAAGATGTTGCCATGAAGGCGAAAGTCTCAACGGCAACCGTGTCTCGCGCGCTAATGAACCCGGATAAAGTCTCTCAGTCCACCCGAAACCGGGTTGAACAGGCAGCTGTAGAGGTCGGGTATTTACCGCAGGCGGCGGGACGCAACGTTAAACGTAATGAATCGCGAACCATCCTGGTGATTGTTCCGGATATTTGCGATCCCTTCTTTAGCGAACTGATCCGTGGGATCGAGGTCACCGCCGCCAGTCATGGCTATCTGGTGCTGATCGGCGATTGTGCGCATCAGAACCAGCAGGAAAAAACCTTCGTCAATTTGATCATCACCAAGCAAATTGATGGCATGCTGCTGCTGGGCTCTCGTCTGCCGTTTGACGCCAGTATTGAAGAGCAGCGCAATCTGCCGCCGATGGTGATGGCGAACGAGTTTGCGCCGGAACTGGAACTGCCTACCGTCCATATCGATAACCTGACCGCCGCCTTCAATGCCGTGAACTACCTGCATGAGCTGGGACATCAGCGCATTGGCTGTATTGCCGGGCCGGAAGAAATGCCGCTGTGTCATTACCGCTTGCAGGGCTACGTGCAGGCGCTGCGTCGTTGCGGTATTACCGTTGATCCGCACTATATCGCCCGTGGGGATTTTACCTACGAAGCTGGCGGCAATGCACTTAAACAACTGTTCGACTTGCCGCAACCACCGACAGCGGTATTCTGTCATAGCGATGTTATGGCGCTTGGTGCCCTCTCATGGGCCAAACGTCAGGGCATCAACGTCCCGGATGACCTGTCGATTATTGGTTTCGACAACATCGCCCTGGCGGAGTTTTGCGATCCGCCGCTGACCACCGTTGCGCAACCGCGTTTCGAAATTGGTCGCGAAGCGATGCTGTTGCTGCTTGACCAAATTCAGGGGCAAAATGTCAACAGCGGCTCGCGTTTAATGGATTGTGAGTTAATCCTTCGGGGTACGACGCGTGCCTTAACGTAAACCTTTCAGACACCGTGTCTGGTCAAAGGCCCGCCGCTTAAGTAACATGGCGGGCTGACGAACGAATCAATACAGCGAAACGATAGTGGCACAACGAGATTATGTACGTCGCGGCCAACCGGCACCTTCGCGGCGCAAAAAGAGCACCTCACGGAAAAAGCAACGCAACACGTCTGCGGTATCGCCCGCAATGGTCGCCATTGCCGCCGCCGTGCTTGTGGCCTTTATCGGTGGTCTGTACTTCATTACGCATCATAAAAAAGAAGAATCCGAAACGTTGCAGGGTCAGAAAGTGACCGGCAACGGGCTGCCGCCAAAGCCGGAAGAGCGCTGGCGCTATATTAAAGAGCTGGAAAGCCGTCAGCCGGGCGTACGTGCGCCCACAGAACCGTCAGCCGGTGGTGAAGTCATGAAGCCGGATCAACTGACTGAAGAACAGCGCCAGTTACTTGCGCAAATGCAGGCCGACATGCGCCAGCAACCGACGCAGCTCAACGAAGTGCCGTGGAACGAGCAGACACCGGCACAACGTCAGCAAACGTTGCAGCGCCAGGCTCAGCAACGTCAGGTTGAGCAACAGCAGCAGTGGAACAGCACGCCGCCGGTTCAACAGCCGCGTACGCAGCCACAGACGCAAACGCGTACTGCGCAAACGGCGCCAGTGCAGCAGCCGTCGAAGCCTGCCACGCAGACGCAGAAACCCGCTGCGACGTCGCAACCGTACCAGGATCTGCTGCAGACCCCGGCGCACACCACGGCATCGCAGCCAAAAACACAGCCAGCCGCACCGGTTGAGCGCGTGCCAGAGGCACCGAAGCCGACGACAGAGAAGAAAGACGAACGTCGCTGGATGGTACAATGTGGTTCGTTTAAAGGCGCAGAACAGGCAGAAACCGTGCGTGCACAGTTAGCTTTCGAAGGCTTTGACTCCAAAATCACCACCAATAATGGCTGGAACCGCGTGGTCATCGGGCCGGTGAAAGGCAAAGAGAATGCCGACAGCACCATTAGCCGTCTGAAGATGGCAGGTCACACAAACTGTATTCGACTCGCCTCCGGGGGTTGAAACCCCCAAAATCTCCCCCATCTATACTTGCATTACGCCCCGCACACCGTGCGGGGCTTGTATTCTGCATTTGTAACCAAGGGGTCTGCTCGTGACAACAATAGTAAGCGTACGCCGTAACGGCCAGGTGGTTATCGCCGGTGATGGTCAGGCCACACTGGGTAACACCGTCATGAAAGGCAACGTGAAGAAAGTGCGTCGTCTGTACAACGACAAAGTCATTGCTGGCTTTGCGGGCGGTACGGCGGATGCGTTCACGCTGTTCGAACTGTTTGAGCGCAAGCTGGAAATGCATCAGGGACATCTGGTTAAAGCCGCCGTTGAGCTGGCGAAAGACTGGCGTACCGATCGCATGCTGCGCAAACTTGAAGCGCTGTTGGCGGTCGCGGATGAAACCGCCTCCCTCATCATCACCGGTAACGGTGACGTCGTGCAGCCGGAAAACGATCTGATTGCCATCGGCTCCGGCGGTCCTTACGCCCAGGCTGCGGCACGTGCTCTGCTGGAAAACACCGAGCTCGGCGCTCGCGACATTGCTGAAAAAGCGTTGGATATTGCAGGTGATATCTGCATTTACACCAACCATTTCCATACCATTGAAGAATTACCGTCTAAAGCGTAAGGATCTCCCATGTCTGAAATGACCCCACGCGAAATCGTCAGCGAACTGAACAAGCACATCATCGGCCAGGATAACGCCAAGCGTTCCGTGGCGATTGCACTGCGTAACCGCTGGCGCCGCATGCAGCTCGACGAAGAGCTGCGCCATGAAGTTACACCGAAAAACATTCTGATGATCGGCCCAACCGGTGTCGGTAAAACCGAAATCGCCCGTCGTCTGGCAAAGCTTGCCAACGCGCCGTTCATTAAAGTGGAAGCAACAAAATTCACCGAAGTGGGTTATGTCGGTAAAGAAGTCGACTCTATCATCCGCGATCTGACCGATGCCGCCATTAAAATGGTTCGCGTCCAGGCGATCGAAAAGAACCGCTATCGTGCGGAAGAGATGGCAGAAGAGCGCATTCTTGATGTGCTGATCCCACCGGCGAAAAATAACTGGGGCCAGGCGGAGCAACAGTCTGAACCGTCCGCTGCGCGTCAGGCGTTCCGTAAAAAACTGCGTGAAGGCCAGCTCGACGATAAAGAAATCGAGATCGATCTTGCCGCCGCACCGATGGGCGTGGAAATCATGGCGCCTCCGGGAATGGAAGAGATGACCAGCCAACTGCAGTCCATGTTCCAGAACCTGGGTGGACAGAAGCAGAAAGCGCGTAAGCTGAAAATCAAAGACGCGATGAAGCTGCTGATTGAAGAAGAAGCGGCCAAACTGGTGAACCCGGAAGAGCTGAAACAGGAAGCTATCGACGCCGTTGAGCAGCATGGGATCGTATTTATCGACGAAATCGACAAAATCTGTAAGCGCGGCGAATCCTCGGGTCCGGACGTGTCCCGTGAAGGCGTACAGCGCGACCTGCTGCCGCTGGTTGAAGGCTGCACCGTCTCGACCAAACACGGTATGGTCAAAACCGACCACATTTTGTTTATCGCCTCTGGCGCATTCCAGGTGGCAAAACCGTCCGATCTGATCCCGGAACTGCAGGGTCGTCTGCCGATTCGCGTAGAGCTGCAGGCGCTGACTACCAGCGACTTCGAACGTATTCTGACGGAACCTAACGCTTCTGTTACCGTGCAGTACAAAGCGCTAATGGCGACCGAAGGCGTCAACATTGAGTTTACGGAATCCGGTATCAAGCGTATAGCTGAAGCAGCATGGCAGGTTAACGAGACCACCGAAAACATCGGTGCCCGTCGTCTGCACACCGTTCTGGAGCGTCTGATGGAAGATATTTCCTATGATGCGAGCGATTTGAACGGTCAAAGCATAACAATTGATGCGGATTATGTGAGCAAACATCTGGATGCGCTGGTCGCAGATGAAGATCTGAGCCGTTTTATCCTATAATCGCGTTCACTGCATTTTCATCATTGTTGATGGGGCTGAAAGGCCCCATTTTTATTGGCGCTAAATATGACTGAACAACAACAAATTAGCCGCTCCCAGGCCTGGCTGGAAAGTTTACGACCCAAGACTCTACCGCTCGCCTTCGCGGCGATCATCGTCGGTACTGCCCTGGCATGGTGGCAGGGATATTTTGATCCGCTTGTCGCCTTGCTGGCGCTCATTACGGCAGGGCTTCTGCAAATCCTGTCAAATCTCGCCAACGACTATGGTGATGCCGTTAAAGGCAGTGATAAGCCGGATCGCATTGGGCCGCTGCGTGGGATGCAAAAAGGGGTGATCACCCAACAGGAGATGAAGCGCGCGCTGATCATCACCGTGGTACTCATTTGCGTGTCCGGTCTGTCGCTGGTTGCGGTGGCGTGCCGCACGCCGGCGGATTTTGTCGGCTTCCTGGTGCTTGGCGTACTGTCGATCATTGCCGCCATCACCTATACCGTGGGCAATCGTCCTTATGGCTACATCGGTCTGGGCGATATTTCCGTGCTGGTCTTCTTTGGCTGGCTGAGCGTGATGGGGAGTTGGTATCTGCAGGCGCATACACTGATCCCGGCGTTAATCCTTCCGGCTACCGCCTGCGGTCTGCTGGCCACCGCCGTGCTTAACATCAATAACCTGCGCGATATCAACAGTGACCGGGAAAACGGCAAGAACACGCTGGTTGTCCGCCTCGGCGCCGTAAATGCCCGTCGTTACCACGCTTGCTTGCTGATAGGCACGCTGATCTGCCTGGCGCTGTTTAACCTGCTTTCGCTGCAAAGTCCGTGGGGTTGGTTGTTCCTGCTGGCCGCACCGGTACTGGTAAAACAGGCGCGTTACGTGATGCGCCAGATGGAACCAGCAGCGATGCGCCCAATGCTTGAACGTACGGTAAAAGCCGCGTTGCTGACTAACCTGCTGTTTGTTGTCGGGATTTTCTTAAGTCAGTGGGCAAGATAACTGACAAATATCAATTAACAATTGATGATTTTGCCAACAGTACGCATAGCGCGATATACTAAAAATTCTCGCAGCAACTGAACGTTAAGCCTATGAAATACGATACTTCCGAGCTTTGTGACATCTATCAAGAAGATGTCAACGTCGTGGAACCACTGTTCTCTAACTTTGGAGGACGGTCGTCGTTTGGCGGACAAATCGTCACGGTGAAATGTTTCGAGGACAACGGGTTGCTGTACGATCTGCTCGAACAAAATGGCCGTGGTCGCATTCTGCTGGTCGATGGCGGCGGTTCTGTCCGTCGTGCGCTGGTCGATGCCGAACTGGCGCGTCTGGCTGTACAAAATGAATGGGAAGGCCTGGTCATCTATGGCGCAGTGCGTCAGGTAGACGATCTGGAAGAGCTGGACATCGGCATTCAGGCGATTGCCGCGATTCCGGTAGGTGCAGCAGGCGAAGGGATTGGGGAAAGCGATGTCCGCGTCAATTTCGGCGGCGTGACCTTCTTCTCCGGCGACCATCTGTACGCCGATAACACCGGAATCATCCTCTCCGAAGACCCGCTCGATATCGAGTGATCGAAAAAGGCACCGTAAGGTGCCTTTTTTATTGGTTATCGCGGGCTACTGGATGGCGGCTTGCGCCTTATCCGGCCTACAAGCTACTTGCTCAGGAATCCTCTAAAGATTTTAGGGCAAGGCGGCAAGCGAATGAATCCCCAGGAGCGTAGTAAACTACGTGACCGGGGTGAATACGCGCAGCCAACGCCGCCATAACGTGAAAGATGACGAGGATTAGACTTCTTCCATGCGGCCCAGCAATGCCTGCAAACGATCCTGCCAGCCATTCTGCTGTTCTTTCAGAGACTGATTTTCGCGCTCGAGCTCTTCACGGCTGTGCTGTGCAGATTGCACTTCCTGCGCCAGCGAGCTGTTCTTCTCTTTCAGCTCTTCAATTTCCATCTGCAACAAGGTGATGGTATCAATCGCCTGCTGTACTTTTGCTTCCAGTTTCTCAAACACTTCTAAAGACATGGTCATACTCTCCTGAATTGCAAGGCGACGCTTCACGTGAACGCGCACAATATATAGTGCCGATTGTATGAAGCCCCGCTCTCCCTGTCCAGCGGCATCCCGCGCTGATTGCGGTTTGCAACACTTTTCAGTCGACTCTTACAGACATCGACGGCCTACCCCTTAAGTGTTAACGCTTTGGTTAATGAAATGATTCAGCTCACACTATTTTTGTATAACAAAACGCGCCTCATGGCGCGAAAACGCTCATTTTATTGACGGAGTACACACATTTTAAGTTCGATATTTCTCGTTTGTGCTCGTTAACGATAAATTAACAGTGTGCCTACAGGGCATCGCGGACGTCAGTGACCTCCTCGCATACAATAAACATTAAACTCTTCAGGATCCGATTATGAGTCAAACATCAACCTTAAAAGGCCAGTGCATTGCTGAATTCCTCGGTACCGGGTTGTTGATTTTCTTCGGTGTGGGGTGTGTCGCTGCGCTTAAAGTCGCGGGTGCGTCTTTTGGACAGTGGGAAATCAGCGTCATCTGGGGATTGGGGGTAGCCATGGCTATCTACCTGACCGCAGGGGTGTCTGGCGCACATCTCAACCCGGCAGTCACTATCGCGTTGTGGCTGTTTGCGTGTTTCGACAAGCGCAAAGTTGTTCCTTTTATCCTTTCTCAATTTGCCGGTGCCTTTTGCGCAGCGGCGTTAGTTTACGGGCTTTACTACAATCTTTTCGCCGACTTCGAACAAACGCACCACATTGTACGTGGCAGCATTGAGAGTGTTGATCTGGCCGGCACTTTCTCAACGTATCCCAACCCACATATCAATTTTGTGCAGGCCTTCGCGGTTGAAATGGTGATTACCGCTATCCTGATGGGGCTTATTCTGGCACTGACTGATGACGGTAACGGTGTACCGCGTGGCCCGCTGGCTCCTTTGTTGATTGGTTTACTGATTGCGGTTATCGGCGCATCCATGGGCCCACTGACCGGGTTTGCGATGAACCCGGCACGTGACATCGGTCCGAAAGCGTTCGCCTGGCTTGCAGGCTGGGGTAATGTCGCCTTCACCGGTGGCAAAGATATTCCTTACTTCCTGGTGCCGCTGTTTGGCCCCATCGTTGGTGCTATTTTGGGCGCTTTCGCCTATCGCAAGCTGATCGGTCGCCATTTGCCGTGCGATATCTGTGCCGTGGAAGAGAAGGAAACCACGACCACTTCACAACAAAAAGCTTCGCTGTAATGTGACTACGGGACAAATAATTATGACTGAGAAAAAATATATCGTTGCGCTCGACCAGGGAACCACCAGCTCCCGCGCCGTCGTGATGGATCATGATGCCAATATCGTAAGCGTCTCACAGCGCGAATTTGAGCAGATCTACCCGAAAGCAGGCTGGGTAGAACACGACCCGATGGAAATCTGGGCAACGCAGAGCTCTACCCTGGTGGAAGTCCTGGCGAAAGCGGACATCAGTTCCGATCAGATTGCAGCTATCGGGATTACTAACCAGCGTGAAACGACCATCGTCTGGGAACGTGAGACCGGTAAACCTATCTATAATGCGATTGTCTGGCAGTGCCGTCGTACCGCGGATATCTGCGAACATCTGAAGCGCGATGGCATGGAAGAGTACATCCGCAATAACACGGGTCTGGTCATTGACCCGTATTTTTCCGGCACCAAAGTGAAGTGGATCCTCGACCACGTCGAAGGCTCTCGTGAGCGCGCACGTCGCGGCGAACTGCTGTTCGGTACCGTTGATACCTGGCTTATCTGGAAAATGACCCAGGGACGCGTACACGTAACGGATTACACCAACGCCTCGCGTACCATGCTCTTCAACATCCACACGCTGGACTGGGACGACAAGATGCTGGATGCGCTGGATATTCCACGCGCCATGCTGCCGGAAGTGCGCCGTTCTTCCGAGGTCTACGGTCAGACCAACATCGGCGGTAAAGGCGGCACGCGTATTCCGATCTCCGGTATCGCCGGTGACCAGCAGGCTGCACTGTTCGGCCAGCTGTGCGTGAAGGAAGGGATGGCGAAAAACACCTACGGTACCGGCTGCTTTATGCTGATGAACACCGGCGAAAAAGCGGTGAAATCCGAAAACGGCCTGTTGACCACCATCGCCTGCGGCCCGACCGGGGAAGTGAACTATGCGCTGGAAGGCGCTGTGTTTATGGCGGGCGCTTCTATTCAGTGGCTGCGTGATGAAATGAAGCTCATCAGCGACGCCTTCGATTCCGAGTATTTCGCGACCAAAGTGAAGGACACTAACGGCGTGTACGTCGTCCCCGCCTTCACCGGCCTGGGCGCGCCGTACTGGGACCCGTATGCGCGTGGCGCGATCTTCGGCTTGACCCGTGGTGTGAACGCCAACCACATCATCCGTGCAACGCTGGAATCTATTGCCTACCAGACCCGCGACGTACTGGAAGCGATGCAGGCAGACTCCGGCATTCGCCTGCACGCCCTGCGCGTGGACGGTGGCGCGGTCGCCAACAACTTCCTGATGCAGTTCCAGTCTGACATTCTTGGCACGCGCGTTGAGCGTCCGGAAGTGCGTGAAGTCACGGCGTTGGGTGCGGCCTACCTGGCCGGTCTGGCAGTCGGTTTCTGGCAGAACCTTGATGAACTGCAGGAAAAAGCGGTCATCGAACGTGAATTCCGCCCTGGCATCGAAACCACCGAGCGTAACTACCGTTACAGCGGCTGGAAGAAAGCGGTCAAACGCGCGCTGGCGTGGGAAGACCACGAAGAGTAATCGCAAATTGCCGGATAACGATGCGAAAGCGTCTTATCCGGCCTACGGATGAGATTACGGTGCGGGGACAACCCCGCACACTCACCCTCTGATATCAATAATTTCCCCCTCTCCCCTGTGCTACACTTCGCGCCATTCCTTTCTGCTACGAGTTTGCTATGAGACGAGAACTTGCCATCGAATTTTCCCGCGTAACCGAAGCGGCGGCGCTGGCTGGCTACAAATGGTTAGGACGCGGTGACAAAAACACCGCCGACGGCGCGGCCGTTAACGCCATGCGCATAATGCTAAACCAGGTCAACATTGACGGGACCATCGTGATCGGGGAAGGCGAGATCGACGAAGCGCCGATGCTCTACATCGGTGAGAAAGTCGGTACCGGTCGCGGCGACGCGGTGGATATTGCCGTCGACCCCATTGAAGGCACACGAATGACGGCGATGGGCCAGGCCAACGCGTTGGCCGTTCTGGCCGTGGGTGACAAGGGTTGCTTCCTGAACGCACCTGACATGTATATGGAAAAGCTGATTGTCGGACCGGGCGCAAAAGGCAGCATCGATCTCAATCTGCCGCTGGAAGAGAACCTGCGCAATGTCGCCAACGCGCTGGGCAAACCGCTGAGCGAACTGACGGTGACGATTCTGGCGAAACCGCGTCATGATGACGTGATCGCAGAGATGGCGAAGCTTGGCGTGCGCGTATTCGCGATTCCTGATGGCGATGTTGCCGCGTCCATTCTGACCTGCATGCCGGACAGCGAAGTGGATGTGCTGTACGGGATTGGCGGTGCACCGGAAGGCGTGGTGTCCGCCGCGGTGATCCGCGCACTGGATGGTGACATGCAGGGTCGTCTGCTGGCACGTCATGATGTCAAAGGCGACAGCGAAGAGAACCGTCGCATTGGCGAACAAGAGCTGGCACGCTGCCAGGCAATGGGCATCGAGGCGGGTAAAGCGCTGCGTCTGGATGAAATGGCGCGCAGCGATAATGTTATTTTCTCCGCAACCGGCATCACCAAAGGCGATCTGCTGGAAGGGATCAGCCGTAAAGGTAATATCGCGACCACCGAAACGCTGCTGATCCGCGGTAAGTCACGCACCATCCGCCGTATTCAGTCGATCCACTATCTCGACCGTAAAGACCCGGACGTGCAGGCGCACATCCTGTAACTGATTTGTTCGTTCGAGCCTTCCAGCCCCTCCGGGCTGGAAATCTTTCCGCCAACGAACGAAGATAAGGGAACGAGACCCGTACAGGAGAAAACCATGGCAGATTGGGTAACAGGCAAAGTCACAAAGGTACAGAACTGGACTGATGCTCTGTTTAGTCTGACCGTTCACGCCCCCGTTCATCCCTTCACCGCAGGTCAATTTACCAAACTCGGTCTTGAGATTGACGGCGAGCGCGTCCAGCGTGCCTACTCGTATGTGAATGCCCCTGACAATCCCGATCTGGAGTTTTACCTGGTCACCGTGCCTGACGGTAAGCTAAGCCCACGTCTGGCGGCACTCAAGCCCGGCGACGAAGTACAGGTAGTGAGCGAAGCCGCCGGTTTCTTTGTGCTTGACGAAGTACCGGACTGTGACACGTTATGGATGCTGGCAACGGGCACCGCCATTGGTCCCTATTTATCGATTCTGCAACTGGGTAACGATCTCGAACGTTTCAAAAATCTGGTACTGGTCCACGCCGCACGATACGCCGCCGATTTAAGCTACCTGCCGCTGATGCAGGCGCTGCAAAAGCGCTACGAAGGCAAACTGCGGATCCAGACGGTGGTGAGCCGGGAGACCGTCGCGGGTTCACTGACCGGCCGCATTCCGGCATTGATTGAAAGTGGCGAACTGGAAAAAGCGGTAGGCTTACCGATGGATAAAGAGACCAGCCATGTGATGCTGTGTGGAAATCCGCAAATGGTTCGCGACACACAGCAGTTGCTGAAAGAGACCCGGCAGATGACGAAACACCTTCGTCGCCGGCCAGGCCATATGACCGCCGAGCATTACTGGTAATACGGTTCAGGGCGCTGATTTAAACGCGACATCCTGCGTGTCTTTACCGTATTTATTTTCGCCCTGGGTGCCAACAAACGCCCCCAGGTCGATAAGAGTCATGATGAGGATAAGCGTCGGCGCAAACCGTCCGACCACCCATTGCCACATCCCCGGCAGAATAGCCCAGTTACCGGCTAACAGCATCCAGGCAAGAATAATCAATAACGCCCACAGCCCCGAACGCCCACGATCGTGCAGACGTTTCACCGTAACCGCTGCCGTCGGCCAGAGCAGACACACCAGGGCAAAGGGAGCAATCTGATCGGGAAGTAATTTTTGACTCTCGAGCGAAAACAGAACCACCATGCTGACAATCCACAGCGCAATCCAGATCCAGAAATCACGGCGTCCAATACGCCCTTTAAATGAGAATAACCACTGCTGTAGGGTCATGTCTGTTCCTTTAAAATGACTATCTTCGACAGTTTACCCTTTTGACAAGCCAGACGGTTATCGTTTTAATCGTGGACAGTCATAACGAAAGGTAAGATTGATGAAGCCAGGATGTTCACTGTTTTTATTATTGTTTTCTGCGATGCTCTCCAGCCCTCCGGCGCTGGCGGCTGAGCCATTGGCGGCCACCACCGCACCGTATTTACTCGCCGGTGCCCCCACGTTTGACCTTTCGATCAGCCAGTTTCGCGAAAACTTTAATACGCAAAATCCGAAGCTTACCTTAAATGAATTCCGCGCCATCGACAGTAGTCGCGACAAAGCCAACCTCACCCGTGCGGCCAGCAAAATAAATGAAAACCTGTACGCCTCGACCGCTCTTGAGCGCGGAACGCTGAAGATTAAGAGCATGCAGATAACCTGGCTGCCGATTCAGGGGCCGGAACAGAAAGCGGCGAAAGCCAAAGCGCAGGAATATATGGCGGCAGTGATCCGCACGGTCGCCCCCTTATTGACCAAAGAGCAGAGCCAGAAAAAGCTGCAAAAGCTGCTTACGTCGGGGAAAAATAAGCGCTATTACGCGGAGACCGAAGGCGCAATTCGCTATGTTGTCGCAGATAACGGCGAAAAGGGGCTGACCTTCGCGGTTGAACCGATTAAGCTGGCGTTATCTGAAAATCTGGACGGGCCCAATTGATGATAAAAAGCAAAGCCTTTCCGGGGAGTGATCTCTATACTGTTTCACAGACCATGCTGCCCTGCGGGGCGGCCATCTTCCTTAATTCGCTGACAAAGCGTGGAGAATAGAAATGCGACATCCTTTAGTGATGGGTAACTGGAAACTGAACGGCAGCCGCCACATGGTAAACGAACTGATTGCTAACCTGCGTAAAGAGCTGGCTGGCGTCGCTGGCTGTGCGGTAGCGATCGCACCGCCAGAAATGTATATCGATCTGGCAAAACATGCTGCGGCCGGTAGCCACATCCTCCTGGGCGCACAGAACGTTGACCTGAACCTGTCCGGCGCATTTACCGGTGAAACAAGTGCTGAAATGCTGAAAGACATCGGCGCACAGTACATCATCATCGGCCACTCTGAGCGTCGTACTTACCACAAAGAGTCTGACGAACTGATCGCGAAAAAATTCGCTGTGCTGAAAGAGCAGGGTCTGACTCCCGTTCTGTGCATCGGTGAAACCGAAGCTGAAAACGAAGCGGGCAAAACAGAAGAAGTGTGCGCACGTCAGATCGACGCCGTTCTGAAAACACAGGGTGCTGCGGCATTCGAAGGCGTAGTTATCGCTTACGAACCGGTTTGGGCAATCGGCACCGGCAAATCCGCAACGCCAGCGCAGGCACAGGCTGTTCACAAATTTATCCGTGATCATATTGCCAAAGCGGACGCGAAAATTGCTGAGCAGGTCATCATCCAGTACGGCGGTTCCGTAAACGCAGCTAACGCGGCAGAACTGTTCACTCAGCCGGATATCGACGGCGCGCTGGTTGGCGGTGCTTCTCTGAAAGCTGACGCTTTCGCCGTGATCGTAAAAGCAGCTGAAGCAGCAAAACAAGCTTAAGTTGTGTAGTCGGGGGGACCTCTCCCCCGACTTATCCCCGTATTACCAGTATCCCAGCCAGTGCCACCAGAAAGCCCCTGTCACCGCCCAGATAGTCAGGTTTACCACACTCATCACCAGCCCCGTCTTCCACCATTCCGCCAGAGTGGCATAGCCAGAGCCAAAAATAATCGGCGCAGTGCCCGTACCGTAGTGGGTGAGCGACATCATCAGCGAAGAAGAGAAACCGAGCATCAGCCCCAGCAGGGCCGGTGGCGCGCCCAGACCTAACCCCGCGATGAAGAAGGCGGAGAACATGGCCGTGATATGCGCCGTGGTGCTGGCGAAAAAGTAATGAGAGTAGACGTAAAGCAGGATCAACAGCAGTGTCGCAATACTCCAGTGGACGCCAAGGTGATTGATTGCCGTCCCCACACTGGTCGCAAGCCAGCCGACCAGTCCCAGTTTGCTGAGGAAATCCGCCATCATCACCAGCGCGGCAAACCAGACAATGGTATCCCAGGCACCGCGGCACTTAAGGATGTCCTCCCAGTGTAATACCCCCGTCAGCAACAGAATCGATAAACCGATCAGCGCCGCACTGGTGGGGTTAACGGTCCAGCCGCTGCCCATGATCATCGCGGGAGCGCCAGCCCACAGGCAGAGCAGCAAAATGAACACCGCCAGCGTGATTTTTTCCGCCAGCGACAGTGGGCCGAGAAGATCCAGCTTTTGCCGGGCGAACTGCGGCGCATTGGGTGTGCGGGTAATGGCGGGTGGATAGAGCCACCAGATGACGATGGGCATCACAATCAGCGAAACGACCGCCGGAAGAAGCGCCGCAATGGCCCACATCCCCCAGGTCATATTCAGTACCCCATCCGTTCCCTGGGACAAAAAGGTGACAATGAGGGGGTTAGGGGCGGTTGCGGTGATGAACATCGCTGAACTGATCGGGTTAATGTTGTAATTCACCAGCGCCAGATAGCGCCCCGTTGAGCCATTTTCGCTATTGCCGGGCTGCGATCCAAGGCTGTCGGCAATGGCGCGCATCACCGGGTGAATAATGCCGCCGCCGCGTGCCGTGTTACTTGGGGTGACGGGGGCAATCAGCGTTTCCGCGAGGGTTAATGCCCACGCGATACCTAAGGTTCGCTTACCAAACAACGCAATAAATCCGTAGCCGATACGCGCCCCAAGTCCTGTTTTCAGCAAGCTTTGCGACAGCATGATCGATAAACCGATCAGCCAAATCAGTTGGTTGGAAAAGCCACTCAGCGCATCGTTAAGCGCTGCCGCAGGCTTACCGGGATTCGTCACACCGGTCATCGCCACCAGCATGATCGCCACAACAGCAATCGCTCCGATAGGCATCGCTTTGCCGATAATGGCCGCAATCGTACCGATAAACAGCGCCAGCAGATGCCATGCCTGTGGCGTCACGTCCGCAGGACAAGGGATGATAAACCAGATGGTCAGTGTGATAACCATCGAGATGATGGCGGGCCAACCGCGAATGGGGGTCAATCTATCCATGGTTCAATCCTTGAGTATCCTGCGCATAAGTATGCGTTTCAGTATTAACCGTCATTCGTGCAGGTAAAACTCACCACCCTCTCACAAAACTAAAATAATCAGGCAATTAACACTACAATTTTCCTAATAGATTAAACCATGCATAGTCCAGTGGCAGCAGGATCAGATAAGTCGTCAGCGCCAGCACCAGACACAGGAGCAGCCCGGCTCTCGCTGGCACCCTGCCTAACGCCATCGCCACCACAATAGGTGATGCCTGATACGGCAGAAGCGGCGTTGAATACCCGAGCACCTGAATCATAATCACCGACAGCAGCGGGAATTGCGTTGCCTCAGAAAAGCTCTGCGCCAGGGTGGTATACAGCGCCGGAACGCCGTTAGCGGTCATAATGAAGTTAAGCGCAGTGGTGATGCCGGTCAGGGCGAGAAAACTGGTGAACGGTTTCTCCGGATCCAGCGGCATCACGTGCAGCAGCGCTTCACCGACCGCATCGCCAATACCGGTTTGCGTCACTACACTCGCCAGTCCAAGAATACCGGCAACATAAATGCAGGTACGGATGTTAACCCCCGTGGAAAACTCCTCTCCATTGATGAACCCGACACGCGGTAACAGGGTGATGACCGCTGCCGCCAGCCCGGTCCACGCCGGGCCAATGCCATGCCAGCTTTCGCTGACCCACATCACCAGCACGACTGCCAGCATCCAGGCCAGTCGTTTTTCGTCGCGGCTCATTGGCTCCGGTGGTGAGAATTCACGTGGCGCATGGGGTTTTCCGGGAAACAACCAGCAGATGAGCGCAATCAACAGTCCACCTTTCAGCCAGCCTAATACCGGCGTATGCAGCAGCAGATAAGGCAGATAGTTCAGGTGGATACCGTACGATCCTTCCGCCGCCCCGCTCATCACGAGATTCGGCACGTTAGCAGGCAAAATGGTGGCGGAAAGCTGAAAAGTGCCGAAACCCACAGCAAGCGCCAGGCCATACCACGCACGGGTGCCATCGAGGATCCCGGCACGCTTCGCCATCGCTGCAACAACGGGCATCAGCAGCGCGATACGTCCCATATTGGAGGGCATGACAAACGCCAGTGCATAGCTCAGCAGCACCACGCTTGAGACCATCAGCGGCCAGGATTCCGTCAGCCGTGATGACAACGCTCTTGCCGCCCTGTCCGCCAGTCCGGTTTTGCGGATCGCCACGCCTAGCACAAAGCCGCTGAATACCAGCCAGAACGCCGAGGAGGCAAAGCCGCCAAAGATGACGTCCGGTGGGGCGATTTTTGCCACCATCGCCACCGTGAAGAACAGCAGCGCAGTGATAAATTCCGGTAATAGCGAGGTTGCCCAGAGCAGGATGGTGACAATCACCACCAACGAGGGCAGAAACAGAGGGTGTGAAAACCAGAGCGACATGCCTGTCTCCTGTTGTTTTTTTCAACAAGAATACGGGGGCATCCCCCTTCTGTAAACGCGCGTCTCCCCCTAAAAAAGCAGAGGGTCAGTGATAATGGATTTCGCCGAAGTAGTCAGACAGCACATAGTAGCGGCAATACTCAAAGGGATGCGCTTCCCCCGCCATAAACGTCTGGCGCGCCACGGAAAGGAGTGGTTTGTTCTCAGCAATCTGCAGCTTCTCGCATAAATCAGGACTGGGCAGAATGGCATCGACCTTTTCGATCGCTGAGTCGCTTTTCACATTCAACAGGTGATAAAGCGAGGTATGGGCCAGTTCATCCGCTGTCAGGGTTAATCCCGGAAAGAAGGAGAGATCGAGATAAATTTTCTCGTGGTTAAACGGGCGATCGTTCAGGTATCGCACCCGAGAAATATAGAGATAGTGATGATGGGCCGGCAGGCTTAAACCATCTTCCTGCGCGTCGCGCGCCCGGCGTGTGGCGATTTCCAGAATGCGGTTCTCAACCGCCACGCTGGCATCACGCAGGTCGCTGGTGATCCCGCGAAAGGTATGACCATAGCTGACGCCTTCCGGCACCGCGCTCACCACGGAACCACTTCCGCGTTGAGAGGTGATCACACCGGCGTTGATCAACTCACTCCACGCCTGCTTCACGACGATCAGCGACACATTATAGGTTTGGGCGATCGCTTTTTGCGTTGGCAACTGACTCCCCAGCGGCAGGGTGCCGTTCTGGATCTGCTGGCAGATGATATAAAACAACTGCTTATACAGCGGAGTGAAACTCGTTTTATCAACCTGCAAGCCATTTACCTCGAAAGTCTGCCAGTCGGGGACGGTTGTCGCCGCCCCCGCAGGGCAGCGCACTACCCTTTAATCTGTCTGGCGAGTTCAGCCAAATCGAAATGATTCATACGATTAACGGTAGTTAAATAGTCGGCAGGAAAAGCATCAGCACCGTGCCAGGCGCCGGAGAGTGCCCCAACCATGGTGGCGACGGTATCGGTGTCATTGCCGATATTAACGGCGGAAATAATAGCATCAACGGCCGAATCCGGACAACACGCGAACAGACCAAACGCGGCCGGAACCGCCTCGCTGACGTGCAACCCGGACCCGATGATATCGGCAATCTCAACAATCGCCGTCTCCCAATGGGCGTGCCGCTTACCGATCGCTACCGCCAGTTCAATACGACGCACCACCGACGGCCCGGCAACCATCATCGCGCCCTGTTCTGCCGCCAGCGCATAACCCCTGTCAGCGCCGTAAATCCCGGCCGCAATGATGCTTTCCGCACTCGCCACGGACTGTAACGCCTCGCTGGTTGCTGCCGCCATCGCCGCTGCGCCAGACATCGCCAGTACGTTATTATGGGTAAAGCGGCAGATTTCCAGCGCAGTCTGAATCGCTTTTTCTATGTCGCCAGGATGCAGTACGGCGGCAGGCCAAATCTTCATTGCCGCGCCGTTGGTGGCTTCCGCATTACCCTTATTGATAATCTGTACCGACTGTTTCTCACCTTCCAGTTCCCCCTGCAGGGACACGCGATTATCGTTAAAGATGGCTTTCATCGCGGCTCGGGTGGTTGGCCCGGTAAAATTGGCGTAGTACGGATAGGCCAGCCAGCGCTGGAAGGCTTCACGCATTGCTTCATCGCTCACCTGACGATGGTGCTGTAGCAGGGCGTCCATGATGTACTTCGCCTGAATAAAGTCATCGGTACACATTCCGGCTTCGTTACAGCGACCAAACGTATCGGCGGGCGGTTTCTCAAAACCGGTCACCCAGCCACCAAAGTATTCTCGAATTTGTTGCTGAGTACGCACTTCGGTCGCTGCGCCCATCGCGTCCGCCGCAGCGGCACCAATCAGGCAGCCCAGTATTTTGTTAATTTCAACGTGCATGAATGACTCCTTAACGGTTTAGCATATTTTTTCCAGTGGATGACTGGCGCGAAAAGCCGCGAGCTGTTCAGGATAAGGCAGCGCGGTCATCGCCCCTTTTGCCGTGACCACCATTGCGCCGCAGGCATTGGCTGTACCGATCGCCTGCGCAAGCAAGTGACTGTCCCAGGAAGCGGCCTGTGAAAGGGTATAAAGCAGCCCGCCGACAAAGGCATCGCCCGCTCCGGTGGTGTCCACCACGGAAATTTTCGCGGCAGGGAACGCGCATTCGCCCTCTGGCGTCACCAGGTACGCCCCTGCATCGCCCAATGAGATAACGGTGGTTTCACAGCCAAGTTCACGCATCAGATAGCGTGCGTCCTGCCAGCGTTCGACCTTACCCAGCCAACACAGCTCATCCGCAGAGACCTTGCAGATGGAGGCCAGCGCAATAGATTGTGCGAGTAAGGGGACGATTTCCTGGATATCCCGCCACATGCTGACGCGCAGGTTAACGTCGAACATGACGTGCCCTCCCGCCGTCTTCATGCGTCTGGCGCCTTCCAGACACGCCTCACGCGCCGGACTGTCTGTCAGGCCAATCGAGCTGAAGTAAAACCACTCGTTGGCGCTGAAAGTCGGTAAATCCTGCACCGAGACAAAAGTGTCCGCGCCGGGATGTACCAGATAGGTAAAACAGCGCTCGCCTTCTGGCGTCAGATTGACGATCAGTACCGCGCTGGTTTGCTGTGGGTCGAGGCGCAATGACCCCACACCTACCCCGTTTTCTGCCAGCGTCTGGCGGAGAAAACGTCCGGCGTCATCCTCCCCAAGACAGCCGATAAATTCACAGTCGCCACCCAGTCGCGCGATGCAAACGGCGACGTTAGCCGATGCACCCCCCGGACATTTCAGGTAGGTGTCCGCGCCTTCCGGCACCAGATCCACGGACGCGTCGCCAATCACCCAGACTTTTTTGAGATGACTCATCTGCTCCTCCTCACGCCTGACGCTGCGCCAGTTCACTCTGGATATCGCGGTAATAATCGTTGTTGATCAGATACTTTTTCATCACCACGCCAACCACCAGATGGAAGACGGCAGGGATGAGCGTCATCATCAGCGCAATCCCGGTCAGCGAGCTTGCACTCTGCTGGACATCCGCCTGGTAGCCGAAGTGGCTCAGCAGGAAGCCAAGGACGCCGCCGGCAATCCCCATCCCGAATTTCTGAAAGAACAGAATGCCGCCGAAAGCCAGTCCGGAAACGCGTAGCCCGGTTTTCTTCTCGCCGTAATCGACGGCCTCCGCGATGGAAGACCAGAACACCGGCATTTGCATGTCGCAGAAGAAGTTGATGAGAAAGTAAAAGACAAAGGCGAGGATCAGGTTCTGCTGCCCGACGCAAAGATACATACCGATACTCAGCGCGAAGGTCATCAGTTGGGTGTAGCGGAACATTTTTATTTTGTCCCAGAACTTAGTCACCCACGTGGTCGCAATCATCGCCAGAATAGACGCCACCACGCCGACGGTCAGGAACGGTGAAATCAGGCTGTCACCGCCATTCAGATAATATTTGGCGTAATAGGCAGCGACCGAACCGCGGATCACGTAGCCGCACATCAGCAACATAATCACCACGCCCAGAATCAGCCACTGGTCGTTACGCAGTAAATTCGCGAACTGCTGTTTGACGGACAGTGACGGCAATTCAGGCTCGCTGCGTTCGCGGGTGGTCATAAAGCAGAAGATAAACAGCACGGCGCCCATCGCCCCCATCAGGCCCATAGAGAGCTGATAACCCAGCGCTTTATTGCCCTGTCCCAGCCAGACCGCCAGCATGGGAACCACAATCGTCACCAGAAACGCGGCGATTTTGGTCATCACAAAACGATACCCGTTGGCGCTCAGACGCTCGCCCGGATCGTCCGTGATAACGCCAATCAGAGAGATGTAAGGGATGGTGATCGCCGTATAAACCAGCGTCATCAGAATGTAAGTGAAATAGGCCCATGCCAGCTTCGCCATATACGCCATATCCGGCGTGATAAACATCAGATAGACGGCGAAGCCAAATGGAATGGCAAACCATAACAACCATGGACGATAGCGTCCCCAGCGGGTCGACACTTTGTCGGTCAGCATTCCCATTGCCGGATCGATAATGGCATCGATCATCCGCACCACCACCAGCAGCACACCCACATCCGCTGCCCGTAAACCGTAAATATCCGTGTAGAAATATGCCAGCAGAAGCTGCATGGCAATAATCACTACGTTGATCGCCATATCCCCGGCGCCGAAACCTATTTTTTCCACGATAGACAATTTCATATCGGTATTCCTTTTGCGCCGTTCAGCGCAAGAATGTCGAAAAAAGGATGACGTAACTACGTGAAATAAAAGCTTTTATGATTAACGCATGACCCAGAAAACCAGGATCAGGCGTTATGAGGGAGTGTAATGGAACCACAAAAGATATAAAGGTATACCTTTATATCTTTTGACCGAATTCACATTATTTTAACCAACGATACATCTTCGCTGGCCTGAAGTGGGAGATTGAGCAAAAAAACGCCGACAACCGTCGGCGTGGCGATCAGGGCTGAGTCAGGAGCTTACAGTCGTGATCCTGAATTTCTTCTGCCGACGCCCGGTTAAACGCCAGCATGTTGCGCTGCGTGGCCAACAGAACAAAAGCGTCATCACTTTGACGCGCCAGCGCCAGCGCGTAGCTGCCCATTCGCTCACGCGCTTCCGGCACCTCTTCGGCCAGCATCATAAACGGACTGCGCTGCGCCAGTTCGCTTTCTGTCACGCGACGGGCGAGATACTCATGCCCGCGCAGTCCGCCCGGCAGCGGTAACCAGCGGGTGCTGATTTTGGTCTGGTTAGCGTCCAGTTGCGCTCTGACATCAGGACGAAGGCAGGAAATATGGATGTGGAAATGGTTTTGCGTCCGTCCGCTGCGCGAATTGATTGCCAGCGACACGACGCTGTCCGGAATATCCTTGCCATACTTTTGGCTCATGAAATCGCGCGCCTGCCAGGCCAGCCAGAAGAAATTCGGCGTGTATTGTTCTACCAGCAACGGACTCTCGGTGCCATTAATGCGATAAGTCGGCATCAGCAGATATTGCAGCGGACCATTGCGATCTTTAAAGACCACATATCCGGCATCGGGCTTCACTTCGACACATGGCGCAGGGTTTTGATGCTGCAACTGGTTGGGCAGGCATTGCTCAAGCACAATCTTACGCAACGCATCCGGGTTTCCGGCCAGCTTCCAGTAGCCAAAACCTGCCGCAGCGGCAATAACGACAACGGCCAGTAGTCCATAGCCTGTTTTTTTCATAACGCGTTCCCTGTATCTCAACGGCCTGCAAGAGTAACGCAAAATGATGACAAATAAAAAAGCCCGGCGGTAAATACCCCGGGCTTCTTCTCCTGCCAGCTCTTAACGCTTGCTGATTTGATCGAACGTTCCGCCATTCGAGAAGTGTTCTTTCTGCGCTTTCGTCCAGCCGCCGAACGTTTCATCAATGGTAAAGAGTTTCAGCTTCGGAAACGCATTTTCGTATTTCTTCGCCACCTCTGCATCACGCGGACGGTAGTAGTTTTTCGCCGCAATCTCCTGACCTTCCGGTGAGTAGAGATACTTCAGATAGGCTTCCGCCACGGCCTGAGTGCCTTTCTTCTCGGTCACTTTATCCACAACGGAGACCGTCGGTTCAGCCAGAATGGATTCGCTCGGCGTCACGATTTCAAATTTATCTTTGCCCAGCTCATTGGTCGCCAGCAGCGCTTCGTTCTCCCAGGCGATCAGCACGTCGCCGATGCCGCGTTCGACAAAGGTATTGGTCGAGCCGCGTGCGCCAGAGTCCAGCACTTCGACATTCTTAAACAGCGCCTTCACAAAGTCCTGCGCTTTTGCCTGATCGTTGTTGTTGTGATGCAGCGCATAACCCCAGGCAGCCAGATAGTTCCAGCGTGCACCGCCGGAGCTTTTCGGGTTAGGCGTGATCACCGAAACGCCAGGCTTAACCAGATCGTTCCAGTCATGAATTTGCTTCGGGTTGCCTTTACGCACCAGGAACACAATGGTGGAGGTGTAAGGCGCAGAGTTGTCCGGCAGGCGTTTGATCCAGTTTTTATCAATACGACCACGCTCGGCAATCGCATCCACATCATAGGCCAGTGCCAGCGTCACCACATCCGCCTCAATGCCGTTAATCACCGAGGTCGCCTGTTTGCCTGACCCGCCGTGTGACTGACGAATCACCACGTTATCGCCCGTTTCTTGCTTCCAGTGTGCGCTAAACGCTTTGTTGTACTGCTCGTACAGCTCACGCGTTGGATCGTAAGACACGTTCAGTAATTGAATATCCTTTGCCAGAACGCCGCTGGATGCCAGCAGCAAAGTTAACCCCACGCCCCATTTGTTCATCGCCCAACTCTCTTATGTTGTGTTGTGATGAGCAAAGCGTGCCAGAAAGGTATCCAAACATTAAAGAATAAAAAAAGATTGGCTATAACGTGAGGGAATATATGGAGGGTGTATACCGGATGGCGGCTGACGCCTTATCCGGCCTACAAGTCTTGCGATCTGTAGGCCGGGTAAGCGTAGCGCCATCAGGCGCAGAAAAGAATCAGTACAGTTTCTTCGCGCAATCCAGCCAGTCACCTTTGAACGGACGCTTCATGTTTTCGATAGCATCAATGATGTCATGGTGAACCAGTTTTTCGTTCTGAATACCGACGCAACGACCACCGTGACCTTCCAGCAGCAGTTCAATGGCGTAAGAACCCATACGGGAAGCCAGGATGCGGTCATAAGGCACTGGAGAACCGCCGCGCTGGATGTGACCCAGTACGGTCGAGCGGGTTTCACGGCCCGTCTCTTTCTCAATGTAATGCGCCAGTTCGTCGACATCGCACATGTGCTCAGTGATTGCCACGATAGCGTGTTTCTTACCCTTCGCAATACCCGCTTTGATTTCAGCAACCAGATCGTCACGGCTGAATTCCACTTCCGGTACCACAACGAACTCACAGCCACCGGCAATCGCTGCCGCCAGCGTCAGGTCGCCACAGTAACGCCCCATCACTTCAACGATAGAGATACGCTGGTGAGAAGACGAGGTGTCGCGCAGACGGTCAATCGCTTCAACCACGGTGCCCAGCGCCGTAAAGTAACCGATGGTGTAGTCAGTGCCTTTGATATCGTTATCGATAGTGCCAGGCAAGCCGATGCACGGGAAGCCCATTTCAGTCAGGCGTTTCGCACCCATGTAAGAACCGTCACCGCCGATCACCACCAGCGCGTCGATTCCACGTTTTTTCAGGTTTTCGATAGCCACGGCGCGGACATTTTCGTCACGGAACTCCGGGAAACGAGCGGAACCCAGGAAGGTACCACCGCGGTTAATCATGTCGGACACGCTATAACGGTCAAGCTGCACCATGCGGTCTTCGTACAGACCCAGGTAGCCATCATAAATCCCCATGACTTCCAGTCCTTCCGTCAGTGCTGCGCGCACCACACCACGGATTGCTGCGTTCATGCCCGGCGCATCACCGCCGCTTGTCAACACACCGATTTTCTTAATCATGACTACCTCTGAACTTTGGAATGCAAAATGAAGTCTGTTGCCGGAAGTCGATCCTGCATAGCGAGACGATCCAACGAATATGCAAATAGTATAACAATCACGTCCTGCTGAATTGATTCAGGTCAGGCCAAATGGCGGTAATTTATACACAAAATGCGGGCCTGGCTCTCTTTTTTACGCTCACTTACGAAAGCTCAAACCTTTTGCCTTCCCTGGGAACGACGGAACACGGGTCCTGATGGATAATGACATCGGAGCCCGGAAAACGCCGTAAAATCGCCTGCTCTACCTGTTCAGCCACAACATGCGCCTGAACGAGCGGCAGATTATCTTCCATTTCCAAATGAATCTGAATAAAGCGGGTCGGCCCTGACTGCCGCGTACGGAGATCGTGAGCACCACTGACGCCCGGCCATGATGTCACGATGTCAAAAATTTCCTGACGTTCTTCATCGGGTAATGCGCGATCCAGTAACGACTGCACGGCATCATAACCCATGCGTAACGCGCTATATAAAATATAGATGCCAATCCCCAAAGCAAACAACGCGTCTGCACGATGCCAGCCGTACCAGGCCAGACCGAGCGCCACGAGAATCGCACCGTTCATCATAACATCAGACTGATAATGAAGCATATCCGCCCGTACTGCCTGGCTTTGCGTCCGCTTCACCACCCAGCGCTGAAACGAGACCAGCACCACAGTACATATCAGGGCGATAATGGTAACCACAACCCCCACGCCGGGTTCGTTCATCGGCGTCGGTGTAATCAGATGCTGGATACCCGTTAAAAATAAAAACAACGCCGAACCGGAAATAAACATGCTTTGCGCCAGCGCAGCCAGTGATTCCGCTTTGCCATGACCAAAGGTATGTTCATCATCCGCGGGCTGCAGCGAATAGCGCACCACTAACAGGTTAGTGAGCGACGCGGCAATATCCACCAGCGAGTCGACCAGGGCCGCCAGAATACTCACCGACCCGGTGTACCACCACGCAAAAATTTTGATCAAAAGTAACAGCGATGCCATCACTGTCGCGGCAATGGCCGCCCGACTGACTAACCGCCCATAGGATTGATTCATAAACACTCCTGCCATTTCATGCCGGTAGTATAACGGATGGTGTAAGACAATCAGTGATTATGACGATGACAATTTACAGGCAAAAAAAACCCCCACGTCATGTGGGGGAAGACAGGGATGGTGATTTATTTTTCACCATAACTGCATGAAACAAAAGGATTTGTTTCATTTGATGTCCACACATCGTCCACATCGAAAAAAAGCCCCGCATCTGCGGGGCCTTCATTAAATTGCTAAATTTAGCTGATCACGCCCGTAATGCGAGGCAGGAAAAACGCCAGCAGGAATAAAATCAGGCGCTAATTTTTCGCGCCGTTCACGTCTGGTAACAATCTTTTCTACGCTGTTAAGGGTAGTGAATGACAGACCGCATTCCATATTTTGGCATTGATGGTACTGACGGATCGTTACTTCACTGAGAGGCTTACTGGTGCGAGTGCGGGCCGTAGCGCCGCAATGTGGGCATTTGAACATAATGGTGACTCCCCTGGGGAGTTGAACTCATCGCCATTCTATTCAGTTTCTGCAATCCAGTCAGATATTTTTGCTTCAAAGTTAAGCTGTGTAGTAAATCCATTGCTATCAACGTCATGCTGTACCTTGCTGATTATCCAGTCCTGGGCGTCAATATCAGCTTTAAAGCCGATTACCGTTGCGTGCATTTCCGGGTACAACTCCGCGCGCCCGCGCGCCAGGGTGATCGAAAACTCCGCCGCACCGCGCTGTAACTGCTGCCACTTTGCCGCCGCTGCGCGCCTGGCTGCTTCTTCGTTCTGGAAGGTTTTACGCATAATAAAAACGTTACCTTCAGCGCCTTCAATATAGTCACCTTCCCTGCTGCTGCTCTTATCCTTTTTTTTCGTTGTGGCACGGCGGCGGACACTGACCTTTTTCTTTTTTCCGTAATTCAGATCAAGCCAGTACGCGCGAACGCCGGTATAAGCGTCACGGTCAGCAACCCGGAAGCGGTGCCGGTCGCCGCTGCTGCGGGTGATAGCAATCGACGGAATAGCCTTCCCTGATGCAGTGAAACCACCACCCGGCACGATAAACAACAGATTGCCATTTTTTACCGTGGCGATGGCCCCTAACATTTCCGCCATCCTGGTTAGAAATGACATATCACTTTCCTGAGTCTGATCGGCGTGGTCAATTTCCACATCCATCAACAGATCGCTGATTTGCGGCGTCAGGTCATACCGTTTTGCGATAGCAGACACAACCCGTTCCACGGTCACATCATGCCAGGAGACTTCACGCTTTACGTTAAACTCTTCTCTGAAATCTGCACTTCGGGCGGTCACGGTAATACGGTCTGGTGGCCCGTCATGCGCTACTTCATCAATCGTGTATACGCCCTTATAAACCAGCGCTTCACCCATCCACCCCAACCAGAAAGACAACTCAGCACCACGCGGCGGAAGAGCAACGCTTCCATCAGTATCATCCAGTTCTAATGACAGCTGATCGGCGTCAAAACCCCGGTTGTCTGTCAGGCTTATGGATAGCACGCGATCTGATAACTCTGTTAACACCTTCCCGCCCTGCCGGATGCTGAATGCCGGTATTTTTAACGCCTCTGTCAGGATGTTATCGACACTGCCGGCAGCGCCAGAAATCATGCTGCTTATCACTGAAACACTCATACGCCCTCCTGTTTTTTGAATAATTCCACGCGGGCGCGCGAGGGAGAATTCGTTTTAGTTGTCAGAGAGATAGCACAACCAGAAAGGCGTGAAGCCATTACGTCAATCAGCAATCATGGTGGCGAACTCAACAAAATGTAATGGTGACAAACATGTCTGAGACACGTTTTCACGGTGCCCGCACCAAAGAAGAAACCGACATCACGAAGGTAATTAACGACATTGACTCCAGCGTCATTGGCGTAATTGTCGTGGCTGATGACGCAGACGAAGACGCTTTTCCACTCAACACCCCAACGCTTATCACGCGGCCTCAGTCGATGCTCGGCAAGGCAGGGACAACAGGAACGCTGTACAAAACGCTGAAAGCCATTTCAGACCAGGCAAGCGCGAAAGTCATTGTTGTACGCGTAGCCGCAGCGAAGCCGCCGGAAGGCGACGCCACAGCGGAAACGCAATCGCAACTGATTATTGGCGGATCGGATGCTGACGGTAATTACACTGGCATGTATGCACTGCTGACCGCTGAACAGAAAACGGAGTACCGCCCGCGCATCCTGGCGGTGCCGGAATTCGACACCGAAGAGGTTACAGCCCAGCTTTGCGTCATCGCAAAACAGCTTCGCGCTTTTGTTTACGCAAGCTGTTACGGCTGCAACACGCTGGCGGAGGCGCTGGAATATCGCAAAACCTTCGCATCTCGCGAACTCATGCCGATCTGGCCCAACTACATCGCCTATAACCCGGTGTCTGGGAAAAATGAAGTATTCCCCGCCACGGCCTATGCGGTGGGGCTGCGCGCGTTTATTGATAACCAGTACGGCTGGCACCGCTCGCTGTCTAACGTTGCCGTCAGCAACGTGCTTGGCATGTCGAAGGATGTTTTCTGGGCGCTCCAGGCGGAAGACAGCGACGCACAAACGCTGAACAACGCTGAAATCACCACCATCATCAAACGGAACGGCTTCCGCTTTTGGGGCAACCGCACCACGGACACCAATGAATTTATTTTTGAGGTGTACACCCGTACAGCGCAAATCCTGGCGGACACCATCGCAGAAGCACAGTTTGAAACCATTGACGGACCACTAACCCCGACCAATGTGAAAGACGTGGTGAGCGCGATTAATAAGAAGCTGAGCGCGCTGGTCACGGCTGGCAAGCTGCTTGGCGCGATGGCGTGGTTTGACATCGTGGACAACCCAACCTCTGGCCTGATTCAGGGCAAAGTGATTATCCGTTACAAGTACACGCCAGTGCCGCCGATGGAAGATTTAACCCTGATCCAGACCTTCACCGATGAATATTTTGAAGGCGCGTTTTCGTCTCTGGGGAGCAACTAAATGGCGATTCCAGCAAAACTCCGGCTGTTCACCTGCTTTGTGAACAGCGTGAACAACATCGGCAAAGTGACATCTGTAACGTTGCCAAAACTGACCCGCAAAACCGATGACTATCAGGGCGGCGGGATGATTGGCTCCGTTGGCGTCGATCTCGGACTGGATAGCGGCGCGCTTGATGCAACGATGGTTGTAGGCGGGTTAGTTCAGGATCTACTTCTGGAGTACGGCGGCGATCTGGATGGCACGCTTATCCGTTTCACCGGGGAGTATTACACATCCGGCGAGAGCTTGATCGTTGACGTGGAAATGCGCGGCAAGTTCACCGAAATCGACGGCGGCGAAAGCAAACAGGGCGAAGATACATCCGTCACCTACGCCATCAAAAACACCTACTACAAGCTGTCAATTGACGATAAACCCATCTGGGAAATCGACCTGCTGAACTTTGTGTACAAACGCAACGGCGAAAATATTTACCCTTCCCGCGTGATGTCTGCGCTGGGCATGGGCTAACAAACAACCACTACAGGCGCGGCATCGTGGTGATGCCGCCCGGAGATTAAAACGATGACCAAAGAAAACACCGTAACACTGACCCGCCCGCTCACCCGTGACGGCAACGAAATCAAAACCATCACCATCACTGATGAAGTGAAACAGGCTGGCACCCTGCGTGGCCTTCGCCTGGTGAACGTTATGAATATGGACGTGGACAGCATTAGCACCCTGCTAACCCGCTGCACTTCCCCACGCCTGAAGCTCAAAGAAATTAGCGAAATGGAAACGTCTGACTTTGTTGAACTTTGCGAGGCGTTAACGCCTTTTTTAGCGCCGAAGGAGCCTGGCGAGAAGAGCGAGACGGAGACGGCGAGCGAGTAAACGCGCCCCACTTCGACCTGATCGATGATCTGGTCGCTGATATCGCAGTTATTTTCAACTGGCCGCCCTCAGAGGTTTTCACTATGTCCCTGAGTGAGGTGATAGCCTGGCGTGAGCGGGCGGCTATCCGAAGCGGAAACAGTGAAGATGAAAGACCTTAGTATTCGTGTCGCCTTCAGTGCGATTGATAAGTTAACCCGCCCGGTAAATGCCGCCCGCAACTCAGTGGGCGGCTTATCTGAATCCCTCAAAAAGACACAATCTTCAATCAAGGATCTGGACACACAATCCCAGGCATTCAACCGCCTGAATGAGCGTGTTAAAAAAACATCCCAGCAACTCGCCACCACACAGCGCGCCTTTGACGGCCTGAATAAGGCACAGAAGAACGGCACCGTTCTGACCGACGCACAGCGCGAGCGCATGACGGCACTGGCGGCGAAACTTGATCGCCTGAATGCCATCCGGTCACAGGAGACAGCGAAACTCCAGCAAGCGTCCCAGGCGCTACGCGCGCACGGTGTTTCACTGGCGGGGGGCGATCGCACAATTCAAAGCGCTATCAGGCGTACTGAGCAATACAACCAGACGCTTGAAAGAGAACGGCGACAACTTTCCGCAGTCACCAATGCGCGCGCTCGCTATGACCGTCTGAGCGCCACGGCGGGCAAATTGCGCACCGGTGGTGCATTGGCGATTGGTGCAAGCGCGGGAGCGGGCTACGCTGCCGGACGCTTCCTGGCCCCTGCTGTGGGTTTTGATGAGGAGATGTCGCGCGTAGGCGCACTGACCCGCCTGGATAAAGGCGATGAACAGTTTGCCGCCCTGCGCGCCCAAGCCAAAAAACTTGGCGCTGAAACTGCATTTACCACGCGAGACGCCGCCAGCGGGCAAGCCTTCCTGGCGATGGCGGGCTTTACACCACAGTCAATTCAGACCGCGTTGCCTGGCGTTCTGAATATGGCGTTAGCCGGTGGCATGGATCTGGGAGAGTCCGCCGATATCGGCTCAAATATTCTTACCCAATTCAAGCTGTCATCCGATCAGATGGACAGGGTTGGCGATACGCTAACCGCCGCATTTACCCGTACAAATACTGATTTGCGCGCCCTGGGCGACACAATGAAATACGCGGGGCCGGTGGCGGCTAATCTGGGCATTAGCCTGGAAGAAGCATCCGCAATGGCGGGTATGCTTGCCAACAACGGCCTGCGCGGCAGTGACGCGGGTACGGCTATGCGTTCCAGCCTTTCCCGACTGGCATCACCGCCAAAAGCCGCCGCTTCTGCATTGCAGGAATTAGGCGTTGCCGTCGCTGATGCAAACGGGAAAATGCGCCCGATGGAAACGGTACTGCTAGACCTTTTCAAAGCTACGCAGAAATACGGACAGGTTGATCAGGTATCTTTCTTCAAAAATATCGCCGGTGAAGAGGCTTTTGTGGGCCTTCAGACACTGGTACAGGCGGCGGGCTCGGGAGAGCTACAAAAGCTCACAAAAGAACTTCAGGGCGCTGCCGGTGAATCCGCCACCGTCGCAAAAAAGATGGCGGACAACCTGGGCGGGGATCTAAAAGAACTCGATAGCGCCTGGGAGGCATTCCGCATCCAGATTGAAGAATTGGCAGACGGCGCACTGCGAAAGCTCACCCAGGCACTGACCGGCACGATCGGCGTGATGACTGAATGGGCGAATAAGAATCCGCAGCTATCAAAAACTCTTCTGGCTGTTGGCGGCAGTGCGCTGGCCCTCACCGCCGGGATTGGCGCAACGTCCCTGGCTATTGGCTTACTTCTGGGGCCGCTGGCAAAACTTCAACTCGGTTTCACCCTGCTAACCAGCGGGAGCGGGCTGGGTGGCGCGGTCACACTGTTCAGTCGTCTGTCTGGCGTTATATCCGGGCCACTTGGCGGTATTGGTGGTTGGGGAAAAGTATTTACAGGTTTAGGTACTGGACTGAAAACCCTTAAGGGGAATGTAGGTGGCATTTCAGGGGTGCTGGCTCCTTTACGTGCAATGCTGCTTTCCGCTTTCATTTCACCAGGCACGGCACTTGGTAGCCTACTGAAAGGCATCAGCAAACTAACGGGCCTTACAGCACTATGGGGCGGCATATCCTCTGCTGTTTCAATGCTCGGCGGCGCGCTGTCGTTGCTGTTAAGCCCGATCGGGCTGATTGGCGCGGCCTTCATTGCCACAGGGCTGCTTATCTGGCGATTCTGGGAGCCGATCAAAGCCTTCTTTGCGGGCTTCTTTGCCGGTGTAATGCAGGCGTTTACACCGTTCCGGGATGCCTTTGCCGGACTAGCCCCCATCTTTGGTGTGATCTCAAACGCCGTTTCTCAGTTGTGGCAGTGGTTCAGTAACCTGCTTTCACCGATGACGACCAGCAAAGAGACATTGGATAAATGCGCAAGCGCCGGGGAGACATTTGGCAGAGTGTTTGGCCTGGCGATTCAGGGGCTAATGCTACCTCTGACCGGGTTGGCCAAAATGGTTGGCTGGATACTTGAAAAGCTGGGGCTGATTCCTTCCGGTATCGAAGCGGCAAAGGCAAAAGCGGACAAAGTACAGAAGGAATTAACACCGGCGGGCCTGGCTATGCTGCAGGATAAAGTCGGGGCTCTAACTGGAGACATTAAAGCGGCAACGGCTCCAGCAATCGCGCCACCATCACCGGTGATTGCCGCTGATACGGGAACACAACGACGCCTACAGAAAATTGCCGACAACACCGGCGGGATGCTGGATGAAACCAAAAAGCGGATCGGCCCAGGCGATATCGTGTTTAAGAATCTGCCCCGCGCATTAGCCGTCCACGGTGCATGGCAAGAAGCACAATCAACCCTAGGCGCTAACCTGGCCCAACTGAGCGGGCGCCCGGTTATCGCAGCGGCATCAGCACCGATTAAACCGGCGGCTGAAATGCAGGCTATTGGCGGGCAATCCAGTAAGCAAGCCAGCAGACTGGCTCAAAACACCGCGCCTGATGAAATGCATATTCACATTCATATGCACGGCAATTTCAGCAACGACGCCCGCGACATTGCGCGGATGGTGGCTGATGCAGTAGGGGCAGAATTTAACAAGCGTTCCCGCACTGGCAGCAGCTTCAGAGACAAAGATTAGGAGAGCAAAACAATGATGATGGTTTACGGAATGTTCGTCTTTGAGTTAAAAACCGTTCCCCACCAACAGTTGCAGCAGTCAAAGACCTGGCGGCATGTGAAGAACGAGCGCATAAACCGATCGGCAAAGTGGCAATACATTGGCGCGGGTGACGATCAAATC
This sequence comes from Citrobacter sp. RHB20-C16, assembly GCF_013890155.1. NCBI lineage: Bacteria > Pseudomonadati > Pseudomonadota > Gammaproteobacteria > Enterobacterales > Enterobacteriaceae > Citrobacter > Citrobacter sp. RHB20-C16. Next base: position 4,625,765 of record NZ_CP057630.1, read on the forward strand.
ACACTATCCGGCGTTTTGTACCCATCAGTGACCGGCGGTAAGGTGAGTCTAGCTGTGCTCGATACACAGGCATACACCGGACGCCCCTGGCCTCTTATCAGCGGTACCGGACGGATCTATGGCATGTATTCGATAACACAGCTTCAGACCACCGATTCTGAATTTGACCAGTATGGGGAGCCGAAGAAAATAGAGTTTACGATCACGTTTCAAAGGCAGGATGAAGACCTTCGCGAAAGCCTCCAGTCTTCATCAGTGAGTGACCTACTCGGCAACCTACAAAACACAGCCAACTCAGCAATGAGCAGCATTAGTGCCGCAGCATCCAGCCTGTTCTAAATCGTCGCTTTAATAGCTGTCAATTCCCCGCCTCAGTCTTCACCGTGGCGGGGAATTTTTTGTATAACGTCGATATTCCGACATCAAAAAGCAAGGCAACCCGCTGGCGAGTCTCACCGGCAGAAATCAACCGCCCCGCTTGCGCCCACTGCTCATCAGATAGCTTTGGGCGACGCCCGTCAATTCTCCCCTGTTCCCTGGCGGTCTTCAGGCCCGCCCGCGTCCTCTCAACAATCAATTCACGCTCCATTTCAGCAAGCGCACCCATAACATGAAAAAAGAAACGTCCCATTGGGGTTGATGTATCAATGCTATCCGTCAGGCTTCTGAAATTTACTGACCGCTGGCGCAATTCCTCAACCAGCACAACCAGATGTCTCATACTGCGCCCCAGACGATCCAATTTCCATACAACAAGCGTGTCGCCCGGAGACAAGGTTTTTAATAACCTCTTAAGACCAGGCCTCTCTGATGTTTTACCGCTTATTTTATCCTCAAATATCAGCTTACATCCTGAGCGCTCCAGCGCATCACGCTGCAATGCGGTGTTTTGGTCATTTGTTGATACGCGCACATAGCCAACCTGCATCTGCTTTCCCCTACGCAAAAGCCGGAATGATGCCAGCCAGGCGGGAAAACTGCATTTTCTCAAACGTTGGTTTGGGAGCAGGCTCTCCAGCGATAGGAATTCCGTTCTTCTGGCCGCTGGCGGCGATGCCAAATACCGTCATGGATGAATGGGCAAATATGGTGTTTCTGAAACCCAATGGCGCATCATTCTCCGCCGCTGAATACCCAAAACTGGCGAAGGTCTGGACAGGGCTTGTTATCCCTGACATGCGCGGCGAATTTTTGCGCATCTGGGACGACGGGCGCGGGGTGGATGCAGGGCGCGGATTACTGTCAGCTCAACTCGATGCACTACAAAATATTACTGGTTCTTTTAGCGCAGCAACTGCCGGGGCAGCACAATTAAGTGTGCTTGTTAACGGTGAGGGCGGTGCATTCTATCCAGGCTCTCAGACAACATCTCCTCCTAACGCTCAGGCTACCACCGGTAATGATCGGGTTAACACTATGTATTTCGATGCTGGTCGAGTCGCAAGAACTTCAACAGAAACACGATCTCGAAACATTGCACTTAATTTCCTGATAAGGGCTAAATAATGAAACCTGTATTTGATGAAAATGGTCTGGCGAAAGAACCGGGGAATATTCGCTGTTTTTATTTTGACTCAGTGACTGGTGAATATACCGGTTGGTCGGATGAATATATTAATGTTGGTGTCAGTATGCCGGGCAACTCAACCGATATTGATCCGGGTGAAGCGGTTGCAGGAAAGGTCTCTTTGTTCACTGGTACTGGCTGGCAACTTGAGGAAGATCATCGCGGTGAAACGGTCTGGTCAACTGCTGACGGCAGCGCCGTCACCGTTGATTATATTGGCTCCGTTCACGATGGTTACACCAGCGTTGCACCGTCTACCCCATACGATGCGTGGGACGGGGAAAAATGGGTAACAGATACTGAGGAGCAACAGGCTGACGCCATAGCCGAAGCGGAACTACAGCGCCAGCAATTAATAAATGCTGCGATGCAGTCTATCAGTATCATTCAGTTGAAATTGCAGGCAGGGCGGGTGTTGAGTGATGCAGAAAATAATAAACTCAATGCGACGCTTGATTATATTGATGCGGTTACTGTAACCGATACAGGAACCGCACCAGATATTAACTGGCCTGCCCCCCCGGTGGTGTAGGCCATACGGGTTTTGCTGTATCGACACGCATCAGCAAGACCCGATATTTCTTCCAGTCAGCCAGGACGGCGGTTTCCTCTTCCGTCGCGATCTCTGCATCAACAGCATCTTGCCGCCACTCGATTTCAGAATCAGCATTAGCGCGTAATACAACTTTTTTTGCTTCAGCACTCGCTATTAATTCCGCTTGCGTCGGCTGTGGCGGTTCAACAAGACAGGGAAAGCCATTTTCATCAGTTGAAATGATTTTCCCATTTTCCTGACCAGCAATTAGTGTTGCATATTGGTCATCACTAATTTCAACAGCAGAATCTGGAACGGTTGATGTAATTTCAGTGTTGTAAAGCGCCACCGGATCAGATGTGAAAAATTTCATTTTAATTTCCTTTTTTACCAGCCAATTGCCAGCCAGCCCCACGATGATGGCGGAACACTTGTCGAGCCGGTGCCCATGTTCTGGACATACCAGTTTACAGATGTCTGCGACGGAACATTAAATTTTACGTTCGATAAATCCGTTCCAGCGCTGGAATAATCGTGTGTCAAAGCGACAATGCAGGCATTTGGAAATGCAGCCGGGAAAATAATCGTCCCGGATGTCGATGAACTCGAGAGTGACGACGCCTGGATAATAAGCGCTCTCTGCTCACCCAAAAACAACACCGGAATTTTCGCGACAAGAGAGTTTGACGTTATATCCAGCGTGGCTGCGTCCATTTTTGCCGCATCTCCCAAACCAAGGTTTTTGAGAACCTCACCAACCAACCCGGCATCAGCCAATTCTTTAAGGGCATTTTCAATCAGCGGGTATTGGCTATGCGGATTATCTTCGGCAACGTGCTTTTTCATCACGTTATCTGCATATGTTTTCACCTCAATAACCGCACTATCAACATACTGCCGGGTTGCCAGCACAACGGACGGATCAACTTTCAGGGTAACTGCGTCTGTGCTCGATACCGTGAGCATCATCCTGATAACCTGCGTTCTCCCCGACCCTTCCTCCGTAGTGGCCTTGTACGTTTCCGGGCAGTTAGCCACCGCAATCAAAACGCCATCAGCGTCAAAGAGTCCGATCTCACGAATCCACCACCCGCCAACAGATTCAGGAATAATCTGTTCCGCAATAATCTGGCTGGTATTCTTTTCATCTACTGACAGCGAGTTAAGCTGGGCACGTCGCCGCTCGTTAACCAGTTCCGTCTGTGCCTGGTTAGGTGTTGGCGAAACGCCACCACCGTCACCGACTGCAAGCGAAGTGATCTCTAACTTCTCACCCAGCGCAGCCATATTTGATAATTTTGCCGCCCCCTGATTTGTCAGCAGGGCAAAGAATTTAGCCGCCATTTGTTACCTCTAACGTATCAATAATATGAATCGCACCCCCGGAAAAATACCCGCCACCAACTTCTACGGCTTCTGGCATATAGGGATAAATTGTCATCACGTCTCCGCCATAACACCCGGCGTGGGCGTATACCTCTCCCTTAGCTTGCATACTGATCGCAAGACCGGTCAGGTGGCGTGAGCATGGTTTTGCATCGGCGATCAGGCGCTCAAGCTCCAGATAGGTTTCCTCTGTGATCCCAGAATCTGAGACGCCGATTTCAAGCTGGAAAGTTCCCCGCTCGCCGCCGTTCTGCCACCATTCCACAACCTTAATCAGGAAGCCAAACGGCTCAACAACCCGGCGCAGGGCCGCAATAGTTCCCTTTTGCCGGTGTACCAACCACGCGGATTTAATGACCTGGCGCTTTGTTTGCTCCGACCAGTTTTTATCCCAGCGATCAACGGATAGCGCCCACGCGAGATAGGGCAACAGGGCAACCGGGCATTCATCAGGATTCCACAGCGTTTTCAGGTCTACGGGTAAATCACTCACGCGCCAGGTTGCAGCTTCAGCGCCGCGCATAAAATCACTGGCTGACGGTGGCAACAGACTGTTATTCATCAGTTCCACCCCTCGTGATGGTGACGGAAGCGCACCGCGCCGCCTGGGTATCACTGATAATTATCCGCTCTGGCAGATCCAGTTCTACGCGCTGCACCCCCTGAACGTGTAGCGCCGCCAGAATTGCCGATTTCGCAACATCAAGACCGATCCGCCCCTGGCTTTTGAGCCACTTTTGCAATGAAGCCTCAGCCGCGCTCACAACAGGCTCAGATTCAGGGCCGGGGTAAAGATAGAGCGTGGCCTGAATGTCATAACTGATAATCTCCGCGCTCTGGACTGTCAGCCGGTCACCAACAGGGCGAATACTTTCACTGGATAACATCGCGTAAACCGTAGCGATCAGTTCGTCAGAAGCCGCCCCGTCTCCCTCGGCAGACAGCACAGACACCACGACCTCGGCAGGGGCCGGACTTGACGCTTTGGCGTCTGCAACTTTCCCCGACGCACTTTTAGCGAAGTATTCATAAGCACCCGTAGGACCAGCAACACTCAACCCTTCAAAAGCAGATTGCGCACGCAAGCGCAGCGCGGAGTCGCTTTCCATTACCGCATCCGTTGTATCCGTCGCCTCTGCCACTGTCAGGCGTGCTGTATTGTTGTTAGCTGCCAGGTTATCCAGATCCCCGGCATTGGCATGGCTCAACATACAAGCTGCAGCACCGTCATTTATGTTCTGACGCAACATCAATTCCCGGTATGAAAACACCTGGGCGATCACGGTCAAAGGTTCTGACTCCAGTGTCATAGCCGCTGCTATTGCCGGTTGTTTTTCCTGTGGGTACGCAGCAATGATCATCGCCATTACGTCACTCAGAATGGCTTCATAGTCCAGCGTTGCGATAATCTCCGGCGGCGGGAGTTCTGATAAATCAACTGTCGCCATTGCCTTACTCCTTCACCTTCACAACACCGCTTACAGGCTGCATTGTTGCAGTAACCAATCCGCCTAACTCAACCGTCACAGCCCCGGCGTCTGAATACGTAATATCAACCTGGTTCAATGCTATCCGCGGCTCCCATTGCGTCAGCGCAATCACGGTGGCGCTCATTAGCTGAAGCCGTGTTGTTTCGTTTTTCGGGGCGTCCAGCAAATCAGGTAACAAGCTGCCATACGTCCGGCGCATCACACGCGACCCCAGCGGCGTCAGCAAGATATCTTTCATGGATTGCCAAAGGTGATCGCTATCTGAAACCGTCCCTGTGCCGTTCTGGTTCATGCCCGTATATTTCGCTGTCATGCCGTCCCCTTAGTCCTGTTGTTACCACTCTGAACACCACCATGATCATGGTCGTCAGCCTGGACACCGTTTGACGTCAGTGCACCACCACTGTGATTTACATCGCCGGTCATCTTGCCGCCTTCAGTGAAATCAAAGGTTTTCGCCTTCAGATGGTTGGTGCATTCCACCTCTGGCGCATCAAGCGTGATTTTCGTCGCGGCCTGGATAGTGGCGGTTTTCATGCCGCCGGCACTCAGTGCACCCGCCCCCGCGTCATAGCTGAATTCAGCCCCATCAGGCGCGGTGATCATCATCTGCATCAGACTGCTGGCGGGGGCGTCGTTTTCACTGCTGTACAGACTGCCCAGCACAACGGCGGTTTCAGGATTGCCGCCCATACATCCCAGCAAAACCTGTTCACCCAGCGACGGCGGGCACCAGAATTTGAAAGCACCGGCGCGCGTTGTCGTCCAGCGAAGCCAGGTTGTCTGCAAATCATCGCTCTGCACCCGCACGCTCTTACCGTCTTCTGATATGGCAAAAACCACACCTACGCGGAGCACGTTAGACAGGAGGCGCAACAGTTCGGCACTCATGCCCCGGCACTCCCCAGGCTGTTAATCACCGCGCTGCGGATCAGCGCTTCATCGGCCTTAGAGATCCCCAGCAGGACACGCGGCGTATACTTCGCAAACGCCCCCGGGCCAACCTGTTCACGCAACCCGTACTGATGAATACGCGCAATGCGGGCCGCCATGCCGCTGTAACCCACTTCGGCCCCCTCACTGGATGCCTTAACTTTCATAAATCTGGCAGTTCTCAGCTTCACGAACATCGGAGCCTTGACCATTTTTGGACGCTGGCCCGCGCGAGTATTAATTTCGGTAAACCGCTCAATATCGGCGCGGTAGAACGTGCGGATCTCGTTACGGTCTTCATCAAAGCCGGTAATGGTTCGCCCATATTTACCGCGCCCGCTATGCCAGTTTTTCAGCCGTCTTAACTGCCCTTCCCAGACAAAGGCGATCCCCTGCTGGGTTCGCAGCGTTTTACGTCGACGGGCCGGGTACTGGCTACCATCTGGGTTGCGCTGTGCGCGGATGCGCTGCTGCTGGCTAATCCGCAAAACCTTACCCACGGCGCGCGCTGTTCTGGCCCGCCCGCTGGATGACACGCCCGCCAGGATGTCGGCAAAATATTGATCCAGCGCGTGAACATCACCGGCATTCATTGGCTGTCACTCCCCGGCGCGCTAAACATCGCGCCCCACTCAGGCACCATGCGGGGGCGTGGCTCTGGCTTATGTTCAGCAGTTAACTTTCCAGCCTCATTGCGCGACACGATCACGCGCTCGTTAATGGGCAATTCGAAGAAGAGATCGGCGGTGTCGTCGTTATTGATTGCCGTTGTGAACTTAATTTCTTTGTTCTTCTCCGGGTTCAACAACAGTTGCGGCTGTTCCTGCCATAGCCAGGCCATCAGCGGCAACGTGAAATCGTCCAGATCACCGGCAAAATTCATCACGAAGAGGCACAGCGTGTAGGCGTAGACAAAATCAGCCGTTTCGCCGGTCGTCTCAACGTGCCCTGATTCAATAAACACGCTGAAGGCTTCAGGGTTGGCACGACACCACGGGTTAGCACTGGTGAGCGCCTGGCGTAATGAGTTAATTTTCAGCATATTGTTCCCCTCCCTTCTGGCGCGCCATGCGCAAAAGATTTAACGCCCTGATATCATTTTTATCCGCATTGCAGGTATCAAGCGCGTCACGTAGCTGATCGGCCCAGATTGCAATACCGCCCCATGTCACCGGCGGTTTCAGTACCGGCGCGGGCGTTTCATTTGTGAGGCTTTCCGGTATCGGTTCGTGAATCAGCCGCGTTTGCACTCTGATTTTTTCGGAGCAACCCATCAGCGACAGCAGCAGGAGCAAGAGCACCGGCACACGAATCATCACGCATCCCCTCTGTTATCTTTTCGCGGCGTTGTTCGCCTTCAGTATTGCGGGCCTGTTCGGTCTTCCTGGCCTCAGCCAGCACCGCGCGCGCATCAGCAGACAGATCGCGCATTTCACCTATCACGGCTTCGCTTTCATCAAACATGCTCTGTAACTTCTGTTCGTTGTCATCAGCTACAGCGCTCGTATATCCCCGGTAATACCCGCTGACGTAAGTCGCGGCAGTCAGTACCAAAAACCATAAAGCTGTTTTCATTGCGCCCTCGCATCCATCCTGCACCATGCCTGAAAGTCAGTGCGCCGATTGACCAGCCCTTGCGAGCGCTTACCGGCACTGTTCACAAAGTCTGTTAAGCGATCACAGACGCCGCGCCAGTCATGCGCCTGTGCGTTTTTCCAGATGGTTGTGCGCTGTTTGCGGCCCTGCTTATCGGTGAACCACATCAGGCCCGTACAACCCACATTCAGCCCACCATCAACCATGCTTTCGAACACCTTTTGCGGCATCGCTTCGCCGTTAAAGTTCTGGTTTATACAGCGCTCAGAATGCTGCATATCGCTAACCCACCGGCGCGCTACTTCTGCATTGCTGTATTCACGTTTTTGCACATTGCCGGTAGAGCCAATCCCCACGGTCAACACTCCGGCGGTACAGTAGTAAGGCGTGTTGCGGCAATCTTCCCAGGCCGCTATTTTTTGCTGTGCTTCCGGCGACGTTCTCAGCGCATCGGGTGACATTGAGAAACCCAGAGCAACGATCACGGCGATAGAGCAACGCTTAATAACCGTCTTCATCATCGCCCGCCTGAAATTGCGCCAGCTTCACGCGCTCAGAATCGGTAAGCCCCCGGCGCTCGGCTTGATCAAGAATTTGCTCAATCAGTGAGTTTCGGCGGTCCTGTGCCTTCTCCACTCGCGCACGATGTACCCAGGCGCGCCAGCCGGACAGAATGCCCAGCACAAGACCGGCAACCCCCAGCTTTTCATTCCACGTCATCACACCAACGCCAACGCTGATGGTTGAAGAAACCCAGGTAAGCCAGTCCCACAGCCGGTGAAACGAATTCAACTCCATAGCTGCACCATCTCCTGTGCGGGCTGAGTATCGATATCCGGCATCTCTACCACCTGCCCTGCATCTAAAAAAATCCGCCCACTCAGCCCCGGATTGGCGCTTAATACCGCTTCGGTAACGCCTTTGGTTTTTCCGTAGTGCCGGTGGCATAGCTGATCCAGCGTGTCACCCTGTAGCGCCGTAACTTTCATCAGCACAACTCCGCATAAACGCGGAGCTTGCGCTGAATATCGGCGATAGCCCATCGAGCATCACGCCAGAGATCTTCCCGTTGTAAATCCAGCGCGGCGGCGTCTTTATCACCTTTTGGCGTGGTATCAACGTCCCTGTACCCTTCAATCACCAGGGCGCGGGCAATGGAATAAACCGCACGGTGATAGCGTGATACTTTGACGCTCTTACCGTTTACCTCCACGGCGGGCACGCTCTGCAACGTCTCATACCCCAACGTCTGCTGATTTAGCTGCCACTCTTCAAGCTGTTCAATAACATGGCCCACGGCCTCCGTAGTGACGTGCATCAGTCGCGTAGTGGTGACGCCGCCAGTGATACGCGCCGCCATGCGTAGATCTTTCAGACTGATGACAGGCCAGAAACTACCGGCAGTAACGGTGGCGTCACCGTCATCAACGTCAGTTACGTCACTGCTGGCCGGAAATGGCGTTTTCGCGGCTACCAGGCTACTCATGAGCACTCCTTGAAAAATCAGGAGGTGGACGCGCGGTGAAAAGACCAGTTACGGGCAGATCTCCGCGCGTGCCTCCTGTCGGTCGGGGCCGAAGTCGTTAAGATTCTTTTTTATCTTTCGCCGTTTTACGCGGTACGCGTTTTTTTGCTGCCGGTTTTGCAGCTTTATCCGCGCTCGGCTTACGTTTGGTTTTCTTCTCTGCGACAACCGGCACAGGCTCCGGTTGTGCTGTCACTTCCGGTTGCAGAGTCGCCAGCTTCTTCAGTTCGCGTGAAATAGACTGCATTTCACGTTTCACGCCTGCGGCGGGGTTCAGTTCCGTCGCACGACGAAACAGTTTTAATGCTTCACCTTTTGTCTCATTGTCAGCCGTTCCACGGCGTGCGAAGGCGCGGGCCTTGCAGAGCTTGGATTGCACTTCATCCGGCATATCGGCCCCGGCGACAATCTCCGCCAGTTCATCCAGTACGGTGATATAAGCCGACATATCCGCCTCAGCGTCAGTCGTCGCGACGTTCAGCGCCTGATTGCTGATTTCTTCAGCCAGCATCACCGGCGCGGTACGTTTGAAGTCGTCACGCATAGACAGGCCGTGCTTCACCACGTAGCGCCCGATCTTCAGCGCTTGCGGGTAGTCCTGGCAGTCAATCGCCCACAGCATCATCGTGGTGATCACTTCATCCTGTCGCCCGCTGTCGCCCTCCAGCGTTCCATCAATCCAGCCCTGATAATTAGTCAGCATGTCGCGCTTCATCACGGCCTTTGTTTCAGTAGACTGCACCGCTTTAAGAGAAGCCTGATCGAGGCGTAGACGGTGCAAAATTTGCTCATGCGCAGTGCGCACAACGCCATGTTGTGCGACGCTGTCTCCGCGTCGATCAGCCATCACTTTTTGAAAGTGTTTTTGCGCTGGGGTTAGCATTTTTGTCTCCTGGTGGCGGGCGCAAAAGCGCCCGCAATTTCAGTTACGCGCCCGCGTTTTCGTCAGGCTCTTCGGATTGGGTTTCCGGGGCGGCCTCTGCGAAGGTGATCCCGTCAATGAAGGCGCATTTGCCGTAGTCTTCTACAACGAAGTCATCGTTTGAGGACTGATAGTTAGCTACGCGGTTATATTCCGGCTCTTCTTTGATGGTTCGGCGCAGCGCACCCAACTGGTAATACACAGACAGGTTTTTCAGCGACGTGATCAGCACGCAGTCATCAGGCATGTACGGCGCGAATACCACCGGCAGACCGCCAACTTTTTCACTGGACACAATCAACTGTGCCGCGATCAGTTCGCTGTTCGGATTGGTCTGGCTCAGTGCGTTCAGTTTCGGGAAGTAACTGCTGGTCAGCAGGTCTGCCGACAGAATCACAACCAGATCAGGCGCTTTGCGGTGCCACGAATCCAGCAGCGTGTTTTTGGCGTCAAATACAGCCGCGTCCAGGTTGCCGTAAGTGCCTTTGGCTACAATCTTGTTATCTTCATCGCGCGCGGTCAGCGTGACCTTGCTGATAATGCGGTGCGGGGCTTCATTGCGGATTTTCTGAAGCCAGCCAACACCGCAATCCTGCAACAGCGGATTAGCTGCGCGGTCAGACTTTTCAGCGTATGACGTACCGTTAAAACCAATCATGATGCGGTCCAGCGCAATCTGTCGGGCGTTTGCTTCGCTGATCAATGCCTGGAAATTCGGTTGCATGGACCAGGCATCCAGTTGCGAATAACTGACGGCTGAGTCGTAGTTGGTTTTACGGCAGCGGTAAACACTCGGCTCTTTTGAGTGATTGTCCACCGGGTTGCGGCGGTTGGTGCCGTCGCTGCTGTTGTTGGTGTTAGCGATCGGGCCTTTGCTGCCAATCTGGATTTTCTGGCCTTCCTGGGCTTTTACCGGGAATACGTTAATTTTCTTCAGAAAATCATCACTTTCCATCGACGCCTTTTCCATGCGCTGCTGCACAGACGGTTCAACGCTGAAGGACTTGGCAACATCATCAGAGCGCACGCCGTTTAAATTGGCCTGGCGATCGATATAGCCGTTAAAGAGTACGCGGGTACTGTTTTCCATGTTTTTTAATCTCGTATGCGTGGTTAGTAGTCGGCCTGTTCGACGCCGGAGTTACCGCCCTGTGCGGGCTGGCGGCTGAAGGTGCTGGCGTCCTGTGTTGCCAGCGTAGCTTTCAGACTGGTCAGCTCACTGGTCAGCTTCTGGATTTCCTTAGCGTCATCCGCGCGCTGGCTTGTCAGTTCCGCAACCTGATCGATAAGGCCCGCCTGAGACGTGGCAACACCTTCAACCACTTCGCGCACCTGGCTGAATTGCTCGCTGTCGGTTTTATGGTTTTTGGTCAAAAGTTCCTTCATGCGGCTAAACCACTTGCTGCCTTCATCGCTTCGCTGCACTGCCAGTTCGATCACTTCAGCTTCAATGGCATCAGAGAACATCGCGCTTTCGCCCTGCTGCTGATTGAACGCCTGCACCTGCTGACGCTGCTGGGCCGCAAACTTCAGACGCTCAGTACCCAGGCTTGCCGGGGTATCAGTCATCGCCAGGCCGACAATGTAGGCCTTACCGTTCAGTGCAAATTGCGGGTGCAATTCGATACTGGAATAGACTTTCTTACCGGCATCTGTCAGCGCCTTCATTTGCGCTGATGGTTCAATTTCCGCATATAACGCAGTGCGCCCCGCTAGCGGGCCTTCAGTAATGTCCTCAGCGCTAAGCGCCGTAACATCACCCATCGCGCCAAAATCACTGCCTGGATAAGGCGAGAGATAATGCTCAACATTCACGCGAGCGCCGTAAACGTCCGGGCTATAGCTCGCGGCAGCATCACGGAGGTGATCTGGTCGAATTTCGCGACCGTCAACGGTGGCACCGGAGACGGCAACGCGGAATTTCTTCCGGGTAGATTTGCTGGTTTCACTCATGTTCTTTCCTGCCAGTTGGTTTCTGTTTTTCCATGATGTCAGTTGCTAAGTCATTGTCTCAACGCGTTTTAGTTGTCAGAGACAACCCACAACCCAAACAGCAGGAACGGCCCACGCGCGCGGGTTAATCTCTCCATCGAAACGAGAGGACACCTCATGATCCAGGACGCATTTGTAAGGCAGAGGGCAAAGCAGCTTTACTGGCAGGGCTACCCGCCAGCAGAGATTTCACGCCTGATGGGTATCAGTCAGAACACGGTTTATTCGTGGAAGAAGCGCGACGACTGGGACGAAACGCCAGCTATTCAGCGCGTCACGCAATCTATTGATGCCCGGTTATGCCAACTCACCATGAAGCCGACAAAGACGGGCGGCGATCTGAAGGAAATTGACGCGCTCACGCGCCAGGTGAAGAAGCTGGCAGAAGGACAACCGGCGCAGCCATTCAAGAAGGCGCGAGCGAGCAAAAAGAAAAACCATTTCACCGAAGCGCAGATCGCCGCGCTGCGGGAAAAAATTCAGGACTCTCTGGCCTGGCATCAGCAGGGATGGTTTGAACAGCGCCAGCAACGAAACCGCATGATCCTGAAAAGTCGCCAGATTGGCGCAACCTGGTACTTTGCCCGTGAAGCGCTTTTACAGGCGCTGCGGGATGACGTTAAGCACGGGTATCAGCGCAACCAGATTTTTCTGTCAGCATCACGTCGCCAGGCGCACCAGTTCCGGGGCTTCATCCAGAAGGTTGCCGAAGAAGTCGACGTAGAGCTAAAAGGCGGTGACAAGATTTTGTTGTCTAACGGGGCCGAATTGCATTTTCTCGGCACGTCTGCTGCTACCGCACAGAGCTACACCGGCAACCTGTTTTTCGACGAATTTTTCTGGGTAGGCAACTTCACCAACCTCCGCAAGGTGGCTGGCGCAATGGCAACTCTGAAAGGACTAACGCGCACTTATTTTTCAACGCCATCAAGCGAAAGCCATGAAGCATACCCCTTCTGGACGGGTAAGCGCTGGAATGAGAAGCGGGCAAAATCCAGCCGGGTAGAGTTCGACACAAGCTGGAAGACGCTCAACAGCGGCCTGTTGTGCCCGGATAAAACCTGGCGGCAGATTGTCACCCTGAAGGACGTGATCGACCACGGCTGGGAGTTCACCGATCTGGAAGAAATTCAGGACGAAAACACCCCGGACGAATACACCAACCTGTACATGTGTGAGTTCGTCAAAGAAGGTGAATCCGTTTTCTCACTTAATCAGCTACTGACGTGCGGCGCGGACGGCTACGACGACTGGCAGGACTGGAAACCCTACGCACCCCGCCCGCTGGGTGATCGTGAAGTCTGGATAGGCTACGACGCCAACGGCGGCAGCGGCAACGGTGACAGCGGCGCTGTTTCTGTTGTTGCCCCTCCCCTCGTCAGTGGCGGCAAGTTCCGCACGATAGAAACGCGCCAGCTACGCGGAATGGAGTTTGAAGAACAGGCCAAAGTGATCGAAGAACTGACCATTAAATATAACGTCCGGCACATCGCAATTGACGGCACCGGCATTGGTGAAGCGGTCTGGCAACTGGTCAAAAAATTCTTCCCGGCGGCGGTCTGTTTCATCATGTCGCTGTCATCAAAGCGTACCCTGGTACTCAAAATGCAGCAGGTGATCCGTGCGGGCCGCTGGGAGTATGACCGTAGTGAACAGGCGTTAGTGTCAGCATTCAACGCCGTCAGAAAAATCACCACACCAGGCGGCATGGTTACTTATGACACTGATCGCGCGCGCGGTGTCAGTCATGGTGATTTAGCCTGGGCAAATATGCTGGCAGTCATCAACGAGCCGCTTGGACGTGAGAACGGCAGCGGCGGCGGTTCCGTAAGAGAGTTTTAATGAACACAACAACACACGAAAGCGGCCTGACTATGCTTACTGACGGCACACAGCAACATGATATTGGTGAAGCACTTAAGCGCGATCCAGCCCTTAGCGCTTTCACCTTTGATGGACCATATCAGGTCACTGATGCTTATGACCTGCTCGACAACATGTATTGCGCCGACAACGGCAGATACTACGAAACGCCGGTGGACTGGTACGGGCTTGCGCGCTCATTCGGCAAGGCGTCCTGGCACCAGTCAGCGCTGTACTTTAAGCGTAACGCGCTGGCTGGCTGCTTTATCCCACACCCGCTACTGTCTCGCCAGACGTTCTCCGCCCTGGCCCTTGACTGGTTTGTGTTTGGTAACTTCTACCTGGAAGAACGAAAGAACCGGCTCGGCGGGCGCTTGCCGCTTCGCCATTCCCCGGCGAAGTACACCCGGCGCGGCACCGATCTGGATACATACTGGTTTATCAGGCAATGGAAAGACGAATGCGCTTTTCCAACCGGTACGGTCTGCCATGTGATGAACCCTGATATTCACCAGGAGATCTACGGAATGCCGGAGTACATGGGCGCGCTATTGTCAGCCAGCCTGTCACACTCGGCGGATATGTTCCGCAAGATGTATTACGAAAACGGATCTCATGCCGGATGCATTCTGTATATAGGTACATCACAGGTGGACGACGCTGGCGTAAAAGTCATACAGCAAACATTGGCGGGAGCCAGGAACAAAGGCGCATTTAAGAACGTAGTGATCCACGCGCCAGGCGGCGGAAAAGACGGGGTACAACTGATGCCCTTTAGCCAGATATCCGCGAAGGATGAGTTTTTAAATATTAAATCAGCCACGCGCGATGACATCCTGGCGGCTCACCGCGTACCACCGCAACTGATGGGAGCCATGCCGGACGGCAACGGCTCATTCGGTGATGTGGAGAAGGCCGCGCGCGTGTTTGCCATTAACGAACTGATGCCAGCGATGGAAGCACTGAAGCATGTCAACGACTGGCTGGGGGAAGAAGTGATCCGCTTTAAACCTTACGCCCTGCTGGAAACCATGAAATAACCAACCCGCCGCCATCCCGGCGGCGCTCTCCGCATCACCTCAACACACGGCGCGTCAGCGCCATTCTAAGCGCCCCATCATCTAAACACGCCATTACACGCACACAACACACAGAACGCAGCAGCGCGCCAGAATTGCGCCAATTTCCCTATATTTGAGGGATACCCCTACCTACCCCGCCGCGCGGGCTTTCCCCCCGTCACCTGCGCGCGACAAACACGCGTCTTTTTGTGCACTTGCAGATCCACCGTCAGCCAGCATAGATCCTTGGGAGATCCACAAATAAAAGGGCTGATTTTTTTGTGCAATTTTGCGCACTATTGTGCATATAAAAAACCCCTCGCATGAGGGGTTCGTTGTAATGAATATTTATGAACGAATTGGAATGGAGGTTTGAGGTTGAATTGGAACCAGTACCTGATTGTAAGCACGTAAAATTTCGTTATACAGGTCTTGGTGCTTCGCTGCCTTCACGGTGATGATAAGAGCGTACTTTATCTTTTCCGCCTTGTGACTCGCTATGCTAGCCCCTGCTTCACGAGCGTTATAGTGAATATCAAACACAGGATTTTTTAAAGTTGAACCCAGCATGTTCTTTGAACTGTGCAGCACAGTTTCCCATTTGCCCATATCAGAGCGCCGCTCACTTTCAGTTGAGTATTTGGCTAGCTCAAAAAAACCTTTAGTTTCAGCATTCTGTTTACCATCTTTAACTCTTGAATCATTTGGGCGGAATGTAATCTCAAGACCAGCCTTTGTGTAGGAAGCCGAATCTTGCGGATCTGTTGTTGTGGCATAACAGAAAGTTGCCGTTAAGTTTATTTTACCTTTCAAGCCACCTTCAGGAATGGGAAGAGAAGCGCGTAAGTATTTTCCTGGCTTCAATTCACCTTGATAGACAATACGAGCAACACCATCAGGGCTGACAATGATGTCGTTTAAGTCCTCAGGTAGTTTCCCCCAACCCACTTCAGCGCAAGCGTGATCAAGCGGTTTTGAAGCATGAATCAATAAAGCTTTTATCGCCAGTTGACTCAAATCACTTCCTAAAATCGCCCTAACACCAACGGCCGCACGCAAAGCGTAAGGAGAAGCAAAACTTGTTCCCCGTTGCGGTGTGATGACAGGTTTTTTACCTTTTCCCAATACATGAAAGTACTCGTCGATATCGCCACCAAACGCAACTAAATCAGGCTTCATCACGCCAGGACTTCTACCCGGCCCAATAGCACTATATGGTGCTCGTTTCCATTCAGTTTCATTAACACTATCGCAAGCCCCAACAGCCAAGGCATTCACGCAATCAGATGGTACTTGAATCCTTGCATTACCTGACTCACGATCCATTTCGCCATTGTTCCCAACAGCAACAGTCATTAGTGTTTCGCCATCACTTAATAAATCATCTATTACAGAGGTCCAAGCGTGAACTTCCGTATCTTCAATTGGTAGATCCGGCCCTAAACTTAAGTTGATAAATTGATACTGACGAGACAACAATACTTCTTCAATGAAGCCCAACGTTCGATATAACTCCAGAGGATCTTCTTGGCAGGTCTTATTATCCAGTACCCTTAAGTTATCAATATAAGAGTATGGCCTTTGCACCTCTGACTTGTTACTAATTGGCCCGAATAAAAAAGCCGAAGATACGGCTAAACCATGCTCTAAACCATCAGGATCATCTTCTGCATGATCGTCCAAAACCCTATAGGATTTTAACCACGGAGATATAGCATGCTCTGATGGTAAACCACCATCAAGAATAGCGACTTTTATTTCTGAAGATACTGGCCCTTCAGTAGGCAATTTACACTGGGCCAATGGCCCAGAAGCCCTTTGTATAGGCCTAATACCACGTAACTTTGGTACAGGTCTAATTACGCGTACAAATGTAAATTTCGCGAGCTTATCAATAGCAATTCGATCTGCCTGAATTGGCACGAACCACAACGTACCTGCGGTAAAAGCTAAAGAGGTATGTACTTTGATGTTCAGAGTTGACGCGAATCGAACAAATTGTTGCTGGATCAAATCTTGTCCATCCTCAGCCAATAGATGTACGCCAACCTCAAAATACGACGTATCCATATCACCTGCGGTAACAATACGCTCTTCAGGCAAATAAGCTTCAAACTTTTCTATACGCGCAAAATCAATCGCTTCATCAGTTAACTCTTTAAGCCCAGACACCCAATGAGGTAACTCTTCGAATGATTCTCTTTTACCCGCAATAAACATCTGTGTTGTTGTAACCTCAGAAACAGCAACTTTGCGTTTCCAGCTTTGCGGCGTAACTCTAACCGTCCTGCTCCCAATTGACGTTAATCCGGTCGATTTCAGCATCTTCGCAGGGAAAAAGGATCGCGCAATATAGCTTGGATTGATAGTTACCTTTGCTACTGCATAATCGTCAGGACATGCCCGACCAGGTAACTTAGCAAAACTTTCTATCGTAGATGCAATTTGCGGTAACAGGCGCTGTTTCGATTCATAAAGAGAGTACACCTCAGCTTTTCCTGGGGCTCTTTTTGGACCGGGAATATCATTGGTTAATAACTCGCCGCGTCCAATCAGAAAATTAGTTTTCGCCATACATACTCCTTATCTATGCTGCGTTAGTCTTTTTAGAACTATATTTTCTAATTGTATCCCTGCTGACCCCAGTTAAGTCTGATATGGCATGTTGGGATAGTTTAGAATGTCTGTTAAGGTTAACAGCTATTTCAATACGTTCATTCCTTTCTAAATCTGATAGACCATCTTTAATGAAAGATTCAATCAACTCCTCATCTGAAGATATGCCTAAAGCAACTGAGCGGCGGAATTTATTAATAGAACGCTCAATATTACTGAATGATTCATCTTTGAACATGATGACAAGCAAATCTATCCAACGAGCAAAAATGGCATAGTCGGGGCCTAAAAAACGCTTAATAGCCTCTTTAATGCTTTCACTATTTGGTTTCTCAAAATTTAGAACCAAATCAAAACGTCTCCATAATGCCGGATCAATCAACTCAGCAAAGTTAGTTGCAGCAAGCAACAGACTTGAAGAAGGCCATTCATCAACCTCTTGAAGTATCACAGTAACAAGCCTCTTTAATTCTCCTACATCAGAATCATCGCTTCTTTTTTTGGCTATTGAGTCAATTTCATCTAACAGAAGAACACACGGCCCTCTCTTTGCGAAATCAAGAGCCGCACGAAGGTTATTTCCGCTTTTCCCAAGATAACTACTCATTACAGCAGTTAAATCCAGAACATAGAAAGGAACACCTAATTTCTGTGCTAACCAACTTGCCGTAAGCGTTTTACCCACACCTGGTGGGCCAACAAAAATTGCGGAACGTGTTGGTTGTAAGCCAAGGGTCTTAAGACGGTCTATATGCTTACGTTCAAGAATAATCTGATCCAGTGAGTCTTCTATCTGACTAGAAAGCAATGGCTTACTGGTAATCTTTTCATTTGGTGCTTTCAGTAAAGTTAACCTTGAATCCTCGTCCACAGGCATAACCTGAGACTGAGTCGGTTTTGGCATCGTAGCCTTTCGCAGACCTTGGGCAGGCTTCTGCGGTTTGTTCCGTAAATAAAGATCAAGCTGCTCAGATAGAGCAGGCATAGTTTCCCGATATTTGCGCACCAAGCGAGCGACATACAACCGAACATCATCATACTGTTCAGCTATTACCAGTCTAACTAGCTGGGCTAAATCTGACTGAATACCACTTAAGTCGCCCATCTTAATCGTAACCTCTTAATTTTAAACAAATTATAAAAACAAACAATTGGACTACTTATAGTATTGCACTTTTTCACCGAACAGGAAAGCGGAATACTATATGAAATTACAGTATGCCCTATGAATCACACTTCCCTCGCAGCCTGGCGCCAGCGGCTAATCAATGCCTCTGCCTTGTGCCGTGCCAGCGTCTTGCGCCAGTGCATATCTGTACCGGTCACAATCAATTCACCCGTTAATGGGTTGGCGCGATATTTAGTATCAAGTGCCGTCACCTCTCCCCCTTGAGCCAGCTTCAGGGCCTGAACCGGGTTGATTGAAATTTTTCTTAGCTTCGCCCACCCCATAATTTCCTGGGCCAGGGATTCAACTTCCTCGCTCACCGCGCTTTCTTCCTGGCGAATAGCATGTGCGGCCTTCATATAGCTTTCGGCCCTGGCCCGGTCATAGTCGGTGCAATCACCGGCAGTAATGCTTAAAGCGAGTGCCTCAAACTGATCAGCAGGTGAAACACGCTGATTCGATTTGTGGTTTCTGATGTCTTCCGCAATCTGTTTTCTCTGATCTCGGCTTAATTGACCGATTTCAAATTGCTCTGGCTGCACTTCGTCAGCTGACACAGTCAGATCTGGCGGATTTAAAGGGGGTGAATTTGTATGTTTTTTATACTCGGTACAGTTATTGACACGAGTCCAAGAGGGCGCGGGCGCGCCCTTAAGGTCAAAACCTCGACCGGCGGCGTCGTCTGCTTTCGGCTTCTTTTTGACAATGCGATAAGAATGGAGGCGGGTTTCAACCGGAGGAACGGTCGATGCTGGCATGACCACCCCTTTGATAACCCTCTGAAACTCGCCGTAGCTGCTCGGCTCATCCCGGTATTGATACCAGGCGCGCAAAACAAGCCTATTCCGTGTTACGAACGGGCCACCCTGCAAGGTGATGTAGTCCTGCCAGTTCCCCGCATGGGCGGCGCGGTGTAACTCACCGAAAACCGGACTGATACGATCTGCCATTTCCTGATTCTTCAGGCGGCGTAACTCACGCCAGACAGACACCGGAGCGCCACCCAAAAACTGAAACTGACGAATGCCCCAGCATGAGGCCCAGGCAGTAGCGTGTTTTGCTGTCTCCTTAAGTGGGCGTCCGCTTTCATCGTCGCTTTCACCATCCAGTGCATAGCCGTCGATGTTTTTAGATATGTACTTAACGACATAGCCAGTAGCGCTCCCCAAAGCCGGATCTATCGGCTTAAGTTCAAAGCGGGGCTGTTTGCCATTCTTGCCGGTGAGTTCGTCAGCATCTTCACGCGTGGCGTAGTCTTCCATCACTTCCAGTAACTCTCCGGTATGTTCCGGGGCTGTGAACAGAAGGCCATGCCAATGCGGAGTACCATCATGGTGAGACTCGGCAACACGAAGGCCAAAAACGGGAATCTCACGGCGCGCAAGCTCCGCGCGAATCAACTGCCAGACGCGATTAAGGTAGTTTTGTGTCTTGCGGGGGCTGGCTCCGTTCCATTTGCTGTTGCGATGCCCGAACGCTGTAAAGGCATGATATTTAGACGGCGCGGTCAGGGTGAAGAAACTACCGGCAAAACCGCTTTCCGTTGCCACCTTCTCAAATCCACCAATGCGCGTCATCAACTCAACACGGCGCTTTTCAGGGTTAGAAATGCTCTTATCAATCTGCTCTATCAGCGAAATGCGCTCACCAGTTACCTGATCCTCAAGTTCAAGGCGGCTCATAATTGCGCGGCTACGCTTACGGCGTGAATCCCACTGCGTAACGTGATGTTTGCTGCAATACGGTGAGACGTCGCGGCGCACATCACCATAGGCAATGTGCAAATGTTCGCGCCAGCGGCGGGCGTACTTGCGCAGAAGGCGTGACCAAAAGCGATCATGAAGGGTTTTTTGTATTGCTGCCGTCGCTTCATCAAGCGCCATCTGGCGCTTCTTCGCCCAGGGCGGCACCAACCTGAAATACGCAATCAGCCTGGAGCCTTCACGCAGCATGCGTTTGGTGTATTCAGTATCGTTGAACACACTCGCGCCCTCGCTCACTTCAGCCAAAACAGTATTGGCATAAATGGCTATGTCCTGAGCCAGCAAATCAATATCTTCATCCGTGCAATCCGCCAGATTATTAAAGCGGCGGACAAGTTCACGCAGATTTTCAAACGTGTGAAACAGTGGGTTTAGTTCAGAGAAAATGATCCACTCATTGTCTTCTGGCACAGCGTATTGTTTCGTGACGTTTCTGACGTGTGGAAGCTCGCGCTTAACGATGTCGCGCAACTTCAGTTTTGCGATATGACGCCCTTTATCCTCGTGAACGGTATTAATGTAAGAAGCAATGCGGCGGCGAATGAAAGTAGGTAATGGTTTGAGGGTATCTTCTACCCACGCGAAAAACTCCTGCTCTTGGCCCAGTTCATATAGGTCAACAGCAGGAGCCTTATCAACGAAGATGGCTGCTTTTGGCTCATTCCAGGCGTAAGCATACCGGGCTGGCTCTAAAGAGCCTCCCGGCATGATGGTCATGCTATGAGATCGGCGAACTGAAGACATTAACCAGCCCAAACAAAAACTGTGTCACCTTGCTGTATCGCTCTGGCGTCACGCTCTGAGTAAGTGGTCAGGTTGATGTTGCGATAGCCCCCCTCACTGAAAATTTCAACGCGAGTGATCCAAAAGTGGCGATATGCGAGGACGTCCAAAACCTTTGTCACTACTGCCTCTACGGTATTCATCAGAAGTCCTCCGGGGCTGTGTATGAATCGCAGATCTCACAGTTACGGCAGCAGAAGGAATCGCTTCCCGACTCATATCCATCACATGCCACAGCAGGGCAACAGGTGGCGCAGTAACCACGCCCCACTTGCCCGCACTCGTCACAGATGCGCAGAGAACCAATCACCTCACCAGCCAGGTTGCGGGATTTAGCCCCTACAGAGCGGCGGACCTCGAATGAATTAAGGGTGAACGGGTAGTAAATCTGGCGTGTCTCCGGGGTGTCACTGCCGGAAATAACAGAAGGGATTTTTGCCTGGTTGTAGAGGCGTGAAAGAATCGCAACTAGGGCGCGATGGTCTTCATCGGTAAAAGGCTTACCGTATGCAGTAAAATTGGCAGTCTCGCTGGCTGGCAGGTACGGAGGATCGCAATAAACCACGCAGCCTGAATGCCCGATAGATAGAGGGATTGTTTCTCTGAAATCACCATGCAGGAACATAGCCCCTTTGTCCCACGCTCTTTTTGCAAAATGCTGAATCTCAGCCACAGGGAAAATTGGTTTTTTACGAAAACCAAAAGGAACATTGAATTCATTCTTTAAATTAACGCGGTAAACACCGTTGTAGCAGTGACGATTTAAATAAAGAAACAGCGCTGCATATTTGGCTAATTCATCATTTGTATACTGTTCTCTATGCCCTGTGTACTCACGGTTAAAGATATTGAAGTCATCACGATTTATGTAATATGCATCTTCATTATTACCAGCCAAAAACAAGGCGGATGCATAAGTTAAAAGCGCTTCTGTGTTGCGCTTAACCATAGAGAAGAAATTAATTAGAGCTGCATTGCTATCACACAGAATATAGGTTTTATAGTCAGTATTCAGAAAGACGCTACCACTACCCACAAAAGGCTCAACGAGGCATTCACCCTGCGGCAGAGCATCCAGTACATGAGGCATCGCGCGAGACTTGCCGCCAGCCCAGATCAGAGGGGAGTTAATCATTTTTTTTGCTCCTTGATTTCTGCGGCCTGTTCTCTGTTGTCGATCCAGTTTTCCAGGCTGCGATAAATTTCATTGATGGACAGCTTTTCTTTTTTCAGCAAGGTTAATTTGATACGTAACAACCCAAGCAGGTGCGCACGTTCATTTGTTTGAATTGTCATAATCAACCCTCTGAAAAAAGATAAAGCGAAGCCCCGGCAAAAATGCCGTAAATAAACAGATTCAGATTGCAGTTATTTAATTAGCGCGCACCGCTATTCCAGTGCTTTTCTAATTCAACGCTGAAGGCCTCGCAAATAGAACCGCCCGGAAGAATAGAAAAACGAATGCCTGTTTCTTTGCATCGCACCTCAAAACCATTTCTCGCAATATCAGATAGCGCCATACCCTGAACAACATTACTCGATTTGCTGTATTGATGATTTGGACCATAGCCACTACGGGACGGCGCGCGGGTTCCGTCCTGCCTAGAAGCGTTGATGCTCTGGCGAGCGTTCAGAATTGCTGCGGTTGAAGTAGTCATTATTTCCCCCGATGAAGCTGATCAATCGTCTGACGGGCCTGAGACAGACCGAAGTCCAGCCCCAGATAATTTCCGCCTTTGGTGATTTGGTAGCGCTGCCGTGAATACGGCTTTTTGCGCGGTAACTTCACGATGGTGAAGCCGCGATAGATTGCTGTCTTGCTGTTGATTTGGATAAGCATCATCAATCCCTTCGCTTGAGCTATTAAAGGCCCATCCAGAGCAACCAGGCATCACGCTGTTCAACAGGGCGGTTGTAAAACGCCTCACGTACACCGCGATTAAACTCCGGCACAAAAACCAACTTGTCACCGGCGCGGGCGTTTGGTTTCGATGGATCACGAAACTCAACGACCGGCAGTTTATTTTTTTCAATCATGGTTTGTACGGCTGTGCGCGGTTTACCCAGCAATTCCGCGAACTTATCAGGATGCACCGCATCTAGCGGGTACTGAATAACGTAATCAGTCGCTTCCATAACTATCTCCATTCTCATTTGGTTACATGCTAACCTTGTAAGATCCAGCCGGTTCAAAACGGCTCAGGATGGTTCCTGAGCGGCTGGACTCTCGCCCGTAATGGCACCTATATAGGTTCCATTGATGGGAAATTTAGGACACATATAGGTTCCATGTCAAATGAAATTAAGTGAGAAGGTAAAAGCATTGAGGGAAGCGGAGGGGCTAAGTCAGGCGAAATTCAGCCAGATCATTGACTTGTCACTAAGCACCTTAAAGAAATACGAAACAGGAAACTTTGAACCCAGCGGCACGGCCCTGCTGAAGATAACAACCAATCCACAATTTCAGAAATACACCCTATGGCTCATGACCGATAAGACAGCACCAGAAGCCGGGCAAATCTCCCCGGTCGTCGCACACTCTGGGCCAGACGAAACAACCTCGTCACCCTCAGACCGCAAAATTGGCTAACTATTAACCGGGCGTATATTTACTACAAAAGTTGTTTACTTGTAAGGAAATATAACTTCCGGTGTCACAAAGAAGTAAGCAAGAAACCCCGGACTATCACTATCGATCGGGGCAAGCTTGAAAGCTCTATTCGGAGGGTCTTATGAGTATCAAAAGACTCGATGATGGGCGTTATGAAGTGGATATCAGACCGCGCGGGCGTGAAGGACGTCGCATCCGCCGGAAGTTTGACAGAAAGGCTGAAGCAGTTGCTTTTGAGCGATACACATTAGCAAACGCCAATCAGAAGGAATGGGCGGGCCAGAGAACAGATCGTCGCACGCTATCTGAACTACTGGATGCCTGGTGGAAGTATCACGGTCAAAACCATGAACACGGTGAGAAGGAATTTAACCACCTTACGAAGACGATCGGCGGTATCGGTGACATACCTGTTAGCCGTTTGAGCAAACGGCTTTTGATGGACTATCGATCAACCCGGCTTCGCGATGGAATAAAGGCATCAACAATCAACCGTGATATGTACCGCTTTTCAGGCATGTTCACAAAGTTGATTCAGTTGGAAGAGTTTTCCGGCACCCATCCAGTGCATGGGCTACCACCGCTGGCGGAAGAAAACCCAGAAATGACATTTCTGGAAAAGGAAGAGATCAGTAGCTTGCTAAAGGCATTAACCGGTGATGCAAAATTGATTGCCCTGCTGGGAGTCAGTACCGGCGCGCGATGGTCTGAACTGGCAACATTAAAGCCCTCGCAGATCGTCAATTGCCGCGTGACGTTCCTGAAGACCAAAAACGGGAAAAAGCGCACTGTGCCAATTTCCGCCGAACTGGAAAAGCTGATCAAGAAGGAGGCGAGCGCGAAACTGTTTAAAGTGGATTATGAAAAATTTTGTCTGACGTTGAAGGCGGTAAAACCAGACATACCGCCGAACCAGGCAACGCATATTCTGCGTCATACCTTCGCAAGTCATTTCATGATGAACGGAGGAAACATTATCGCGTTACAGCAGATTTTAGGGCATGCCAGCATTCAGCAAACGATGGTTTACGCGCATCTGTCGCCAGACTATCTGCAAAATGCCGTCTCACTAAATCCGCTCGCCGGTGGCGTATCGCTTTAAGATAAGAGTGACCCGGAGTGTCCACATTGCGTCCACACTCTGGGAAATTCAAAACGGCTCAGGCTGGCTCCAGCCTTCTGTAAGTGGCTGTTTTTACTTGAGGTAGTGCGTAAGTTATTGATAAAAAAAACCCCTCCATCATGGAGGGGAAGACAGGGATGGTGTCTATGGCAAGGAAAACAGGGTTTACTACTGGGAACGTGAGTTGCTACTACTCAATAACTTCAACGAAGAACTTTTTTGCCAGTGCGTCACGTCGCGCAACTGCTCCATTCTTTGTTGGTGCTTCTCGTTTAAAACCGCTTGCTGCTCGGGGGTAAGCAGGCGATACATCTGGTTGCGAACGCGGGCCATTTCGACCTGTCTGGCAACCTGTGCCTGCGCCATTTTTTCTGCCTGAGCGCGTACAGCGGTTTCATCAAAATTTTCTGCAGTAATAAGACGATGCATCGTCTCCATTTCGCTAACATTAACAGGCGGCTGCTCATGGCGGGCCTGTTGCATCAGATCTCTCATCTGTTGACGTTGATGTTCGGTTAAACTTATGCCGTCAAACATATGGCTCTGTACAGTGCGCGGCGCAGAGGATTCTCCCGGGTGCCAGTTATCGCCTGTAACGACTTCAGCTGCATGGCTAACCGTACTGAGTGCCAGCGTTGAGGCCATGACGGCAGCGGTAACTTTGCGCATCATTTGCTCCCAAAATCTTTTCTGTCGCGATTCAACGAGAGACAGTTTACGATTCGGGCTGCAAACATGCGTCAGGGGGTGTAAAACAACGTAAAGTCATGGATTAGCGACGCCTGATGACGTAATTTCTGCCTCGGAGGTACTTAAACAATGAATAAAATCCTGTTAGTTGATGATGACCGAGAGCTGACTTCCCTGTTAAAGGAGCTGCTCGAAATGGAAGGCTTCAATGTGCTGGTTGCCCATGACGGGGAGCAGGCGCTTGAGCTTCTGGACGACAGCATTGATTTACTTTTGCTTGATGTGATGATGCCGAAGAAAAACGGTATCGATACGTTGAAAGCGCTTCGCCAGACACACCAGACGCCCGTAATTATGCTGACCGCCCGCGGCAGCGAACTGGATCGTGTACTCGGCCTTGAGCTGGGTGCAGATGACTATTTGCCGAAACCGTTTAACGATCGTGAACTGGTCGCCCGTATCCGCGCGATCCTGCGTCGTTCGCACTGGAGCGAGCAGCAGCAGAGCAGCGATAACGGCTCGCCGACGCTGGAAGTGGATGCCCTTAGCCTTAACCCGGGCCGCCAGGAAGCCAGCTTTGATGGTCAGACGCTGGAGTTAACTGGTACCGAATTCACCCTGCTCTATCTGCTGGCGCAGCATCTCGGCCAGGTGGTATCGCGTGAACATTTGAGCCAGGAAGTGCTGGGTAAACGCCTGACGCCTTTCGACCGTGCCATCGACATGCATATCTCCAACCTGCGGCGCAAACTGCCGGAGCGGAAAGACGGGCATCCGTGGTTTAAAACTCTGCGTGGTCGCGGCTATCTGATGGTTTCCGCTTCATGATAGGGAGCTTAACCGCGCGCATCTTTGCCATCTTCTGGTTGACGCTGGCACTGGTGTTGATGTTGGTACTGATGTTACCCAAGCTCGACTCACGCCAGATGACCGAGCTACTGGACAGCGAACAGCGCCAGGGGTTAATGATTGAGCAACACGTAGAAGCTGAACTCGCGAACGATCCACCCAATGATTTGATGTGGTGGCGTCGCCTGTTCCGTGCGATTGACAAGTGGGCGCCGCCAGGACAGCGGTTATTGCTAGTGACTACAGAAGGACGCGTGATCGGCGCTGAACGCAGCGAAATGCAGATCATTCGTAACTTTATTGGTCAGGCGGATAACGCCGATCATCCGCAGAAGAAAAAGTACGGTCGCGTTGAAATGGTGGGGCCCTTCTCCGTCAGAGACGGGGAAGATAACTACCAGCTTTACCTGATTCGACCAGCCAGCAGTTCCCAATCCGATTTTATCAACCTGCTGTTTGACCGCCCGCTGTTGTTGCTGATTGTCACGATGTTAGTCAGTTCCCCGCTGTTGTTATGGCTGGCGTGGAGCCTGGCAAAACCGGCGCGTAAGTTGAAAAACGCGGCGGATGAGGTGGCTCAGGGTAACCTGCGTCAGCATCCGGAACTGGAAGCTGGTCCGCAGGAATTTCTTGCCGCAGGCGCCAGTTTTAACCAGATGGTGACCGCGCTGGAGCGGATGATGACCACGCAACAGCGTCTGTTGTCTGATATCTCACACGAACTGAGAACCCCGCTCACCCGTTTGCAACTGGGGACCGCGCTGTTGCGTCGTCGCAGCGGCGAAAGTAAGGAGCTGGAGCGTATTGAGACGGAAGCGCAGCGTCTGGACAGCATGATCAACGATCTGCTGGTCATGTCGCGCAATCAGCAGAAAAATGCGCTGGTCAGCGAAACGATGAAAGCCAATCATCTGTGGGGTGAGGTGCTGGATAATGCCGCCTTTGAAGCCGAACAGATGGGCAAATCGCTTACGGTGAATTTCCCGCCGGGACCGTGGCCGCTGTACGGAAACCCGAACGCGCTGGAAAGTGCGCTGGAAAACATCGTCCGTAATGCCCTGCGCTATTCACACTCGAAGATTGAAGTCGGCTTCGCAGTGGATAAAGACGGAATTACGATCACGGTGGATGATGATGGTCCTGGCGTCAGCCCGGAAGACCGTGAGCAGATTTTCCGCCCGTTCTATCGCACCGATGAAGCACGCGATCGCGAATCCGGCGGCACCGGTCTGGGTCTGGCAATTGTAGAAACCGCCATTCAGCAGCATCGCGGCTGGGTGAAAGCCGAAGACAGCCCGCTGGGCGGTTTACGGCTGGTGATTTGGTTGCCGTTGTATAAACGTTCGTAACGGTATTGTGCCGGATAGTGGCGTAAACGCCTTATCCGGCCGACAAATCTCCACGAACGGTAGGTCGGATAAGCGTTGCGCCATCAGGCATTTTTTCCGTTGCCGGATAGCAGCGCTTATTTGCCCCACAAACGCCGGGATTGATCTTCGATTTTGCCGCTTAAACGGCGCTTTTGCATCGTTCGCGTCCAGCTCTTCGACAGCCCCGCCGCTGACAGTAAACGATGGTACTGTTCATCATCAAAAGGCATATGCCAGGCTATGGCGATCGCCTCCTGTACGCTGACGTCGCTTACGCGGGAAACCAGCTCCAGTGGCGCATCGGCTGACACCATGCCTGGCGCAATCACACTACACAGCCAGCCCGTTTTGCCGCAGTTCTGCATCAGGCTCGCCATATCGCTAATACCAAAGTGGAAATTAAGCTTAAAGCACGGTGAGCGCGGCTGTGTGACCTGAATCAGCGCTTCGCCCCAACGGAAAATATCGCCAATATAGACATTGTGTTCCGTCAGGCCATCGGTAGAGAGGTTCTCACCAAACGCCGGGGCCACGAATTGATCCGCCTGATCGGGGAACTCCCGCGCCCAGTACAGATAATGTTCGCGCGGATAATGGCACAGCGCACGATCGGGCCCGCCGTGGATTTTCGTTTCTGCCTGTTCATCACCTTCCAGACCCAGTTCCGTCAGCATCAGTTCGCCATCGACCTGAATTTTGCCAATTGCACTGGGGCGGCTTCCCGCGTAGTCCTGAATCTTGCCGCTGAACACGTCTACTGGATATCGCATCTGGCCCTCTCCCTGATCAATTTGCCTTATTTAACCACAATTATTTTACCTCAACCGCGCAAAATGAGAGCAAGGTTCACACGACGCGCAAATATCCATGCTATCAATGGAAGTGATTTTGAAACGGCATTTCATAATAAGGAGTCAACAACGTGACAGGTCAAACGCAGTTTGCTGGCGTCTGGTGCCCCTCCATTACGCCAATGGATCAGGATGGTAATATCGATCTCAACGGTCTGAGCCAACACCTTCAACGCCTCACTGACGCAAAAATCGACGTGATTTTGCTGATGGGCAGTATCGGAGAGTTCGCTTCCTTCACCCTTGACGAACGCCTGCTGTTGATTCGCGAGGCGCGCGGCATGAGCCCATTGAAGATGGTGGCTAACGTCTCCTCCACCTGCATCCACGATGTCTTGCGGATGGCGCAGGAAGCGTATCGCACAGGCTACGATGCAGTGATGGTTCTGCCACCCTATTACTACGGTCAAACGCCGAAGCAACTGCTGAGCTACTTCCGCCAGTTGGGGCAAAAGCTCAGCGGGAAATGGTTTGCCTACAACTTCCCGCCGCGCACCGGCAGCGACTTAACGCCGGATCTGGTTGCCCAGCTTGCCAGCGAGTTCCCGAACTTTGCCGGGATCAAAGATACTGTTGACTGTCAGTCGCATACCCGCAGAATGATCGAGGCAACGCAGGCCGTGCGTAACGACTTTGCCGTCCTTTCAGGCTATGACGAGTACTTCATTCCCAATCTGCTGGCTGGCGGCGCGGGGATTATCTCTGGGCTGAACAATGTGATGCCGGAGCTGTTTGTCAGCGCGCGTGAGGCGTTCAAGGCCGGTGACCTGGCGGCCCTTCGCGACATTCAGCAGAAAATTGGCGTATACATGTCGATTTATGCCATCGGCGAAGATTTCGTCACCACCATCAAGACGGTGGTATCGCGCAAGTTTGGCTATTGCACAGGGGTTTCACGCAATGCGGGCGGCGAGTTGAACGAACACGATTGCCGGACGATTGATGAGGTGTTTGGTCGTTAATAGACAAGGCCCGGTGAGATTCACCAGGCCTTTTTATGACGCAAAAACAAGCCGGATAAGCGTAGCGCCATCCGGCATTATTGTATTATTTCACTGCATTCTGGATGTCGACTGCCGCCACTTTTGCTTTGACCTTCTTCGACCAGATGGAGGTGATAATCGGCACCAGGATTGATGTCACAATCACCGAGGTGGCGACCAGCGAAGTTGCAGCCGGTGCCATCGGTTTAAACGCGGGCACCATTTCTGCAATCAGTACCGGCGTCGCCACTGCAGCTCCTGCTGAGCTGGACGCCGCAATCCCTGCTGTACCGTCGCCGCCGCCAATCAGTTTATCGGCAATTATCAGCGGAATACCGGTGACGATAATCACCGCCACACCCAACAGAATACCCAACAGACCGGTCTGTGCTATCACGCTCAGATCGATGGTGTTACCCAGCGCAAAGGCGAAGAAAGGGATCAGCGTCTGGACGGCTTTACTGAAGAATTCACGCAGTTCCGGGTCAAGGTTACCCAGCGTAAAGCCCACCAGGAAAGGCAGCACTGCGCCGACAAACACATGCGGTTCAAACGACGCAATCCCGGCCGTACCGAGGATGATCATCGTCATCAGCGGTCCTGACTCCAGCGACATCAGAACAAATGCCCCGGCCTCTTCTTTGGTGCCGTACTGTTGCATAATGGACGCATACAGCCCGCCGTTGGTCATGTCCATTGCCGCAACCAGCGCCAGTGTCGACAGCCCGGCAAAGAATCCTGCCTCCACGCCATGTTCAGGAATAATCCGCGAGGCAATCGCTGCCACTACCCACGCCACGGCAATTTTTGTCACCACCAGCGTCCCGGACTTACGCAGGACGGTACCCGTCGCGCTTAGCTTGATGGAGGCCCCCATGCAGAAGAACCACACGGCCAGAATAGGCACCGTGCCAGTGATCATCCCGTTGGTGAATGAGCCAAAATATTTCCCCGCGTCAGGAGAGAACGTGTGACACAACGCGCCCAGGAACAGAGGGACGAGCATCATGCCACCAGGGATTTTTTCTATCGTGCGTTTAATCTGCATTTCCATCACCTTCCGATGTAAAGATGTGTCAACGATAGACATTCAGCACAATAATAAAAGTGATCCCAACCACACAATAAAACAATGTTTCAATTTTTGTGGATCACTGTTTTTCACTCGATTTTGATCACAAAAAAACCCCACCGGCCACGCCGACGGGGTCATATAAACGCGATGTCTTGTTAAATAAGACTTATTTTTTTGCAGCGAAACGCGCAGCCGCTTCGTCCCAGTTCACCACGTTCCAGAACTCTTTGATGTAGTCCGGACGACGGTTCTGGAATTTCAGGTAGTAAGCGTGTTCCCACACGTCCAGGCCCACAATCGGGAAGCCAGACGCACCAGAAATCGCTTCACCCATCAGCGGGGAATCCTGGTTTGCGGTTGAAACGACCGCCAGCTTGTCGCCTTTCAGCACCAGCCAGGCCCAGCCGGAACCGAAACGGGTGGCGGCAGCTTTTTCGAATTCTGCTTTGAAGTTATCAACAGAGCCGAAATCACGTTCGATAGCCGCTTTCAGATCGCCCTGCAGGGTAGTGCCCTTTTTCAGGCCTTTCCAGAACAGGCTGTGGTTAGCGTGACCGCCCGCATTATTACGCAGAACGGTTTTCTTGTCGGCCGGTACCTGATCCAGTTTAGCGATCAGCTCTTCAGCAGACAGGTTAGCGAATTCAGGCAGACTTTCCAGCGCCGCGTTGGCGTTGTTTACATAGGTCTGGTGGTGTTTGGTATGGTGGATTTCCATCGTCTGCTTATCGAAGTGCGGTTCCAGCGCATCATAAGCGTACGGCAGGGATGGCAGTGTATAACTCATAATCATCTCCATTATTGTCGAGCGGCCGGGTGTTAACGCCGCGTAAGCAGTTGGTTCATTATAGTTAATTAAATGATATTGAAAATGATTATCAATGCCGTACTTTTACTAAGGTTATTACATTAACGTCTATTGCTGATTATGTGAGCCATATCACCCACTTAACCGGGTCTTTGCCAGAAAGGGAAAATCGCGGCAATCGGCAAAAGGTTATACATCTGCGCAATTTTTAAACTCATGACGTCGGAAGGCTAGAAACGACGATAAAAACAATGAGGATGATGTGATGAGTAACGCGATTACGATGGGTATTTTTTGGCATTTGATAGGTGCGGCCAGTGCAGCCTGTTTCTATGCCCCGTTCAAACAAGTGAAACAGTGGTCATGGGAAACCATGTGGTCGGTCGGTGGGATTGTCTCGTGGCTGATCCTCCCGTGGACCATCAGCGCCATGCTGCTGCCTGACTTCTGGGCCTATTACAGTTCATTCAGCCTTTCCACTCTACTGCCGGTGTTTCTGTTCGGCGCCATGTGGGGCATCGGCAATATCAACTACGGTCTGACCATGCGCTACCTCGGCATGTCGATGGGGATTGGCATTGCCATCGGCATTACGCTGATTGTCGGTACGCTGATGACCCCTATCATCAACGGCAATTTTGATGTGTTGATTAACACCGAAGGCGGGCGTATGACGCTGCTCGGGGTGCTGGTTGCGCTGATTGGCGTCGGGATCGTCACTCGCGCGGGCCAGCTCAAAGAGCGTAAAATGGGCATCAAAGCCGAAGATTTCAACCTGAAAAAAGGGCTGTTGCTGGCGGTAATGTGCGGCATTTTCTCCGCGGGCATGTCGTTTGCGATGAACGCGGCGAAGCCGATGCATGAAGCCGCCGCGGCGCTGGGTGTAGACCCGCTGTATGTCGCCCTGCCGAGCTATGTAGTGATCATGGGCGGCGGCGCGTTGGTCAACCTGGGTTTCTGTTTTATTCGTCTGGCAAAAGTGAAAAACCTGTCGGTAAAAGCCGACTTCTCGCTGGCAAAATCGCTTATCATCACCAACGTGCTGCTGTCCGCGCTGGGTGGCCTGATGTGGTATTTGCAGTTCTTTTTCTACGCCTGGGGCCACGCGCGCATTCCGGCGCAATATGACTACATCAGTTGGATGCTGCACATGAGTTTCTACGTGCTGTGCGGTGGTATTGTCGGTCTGGTACTGAAAGAGTGGAACAACGCCGGGCGTCGTCCTGTCAGTGTCCTGAGTCTGGGATGTGTGGTGATCATCATCGCCGCCAACATTGTCGGTCTGGGTATGGCAAGCTAATCCGTTGAATTACTGAGATGACGCCACTGACTGGGCGTCATCCCGGTTTCCCGCGTAAACACCACAGAAAAGTAATTACTGTCTTCAAAGCCACACTTCATCGAAATCTCACCGATCATCAGACGGCTGTGCTGAAGTAAATATTGCGCATGACAGACGCGAACCTGGCGCTGATACTGGTTAATCGTCATTCCGGTCTGGCTACGAAACTGCTGGCGCAGCACGCGTTCACTGCACGCTTCCCGATCGCAGAAGACATCCAGCGCAAACGGACGCTCCAGACTGGCGGCCAGCGCGGTAATCAGTTTATCCAGCAGCGTTTCGCTGGAGGTCGCTGGCAGCGTGTCGGTCGCATAGCGATGACGCTTCAACGTCATCACCAGTTGGCCAAAGAGCAGCTCCGCCATGTCGTTGGCGATCGGATCGTGCTGGTTACTTTCATGCTCAAGCTGGCTTATCACCTGGCGCGCCTGCGTCATACCCACACTGCCCAGTCGCCAGTGCGGCTGTCGCGGTGTGCCGTTAAAACCCGGGATCGCGCACTCCCAGCCCAGATTCAGCTTTAACCGCTCCGGGCAATAGATGATGTTTTGTAACACGAGATCGTTAACGGAGGTGTAAGAGTGCTTGTCTTCGGCGCGAATATAAAACAGATCGCCACGGGTGATGCGATAGGGACGGTCATTGAGCACATGCAGACCATTGCCGCGCCAGACGATCACCAGCTCACAAAAATCATGCGTATGTTCGGCAAACACATCCTGCGGATAGCGATCGGCGACAGCGACGGCCTGTCCGGCATTCGCAAAGAAGTCATCTTTTAGAAGAATCAGTTGATTCGCCACCTGAATATTCCTTGCCGGATGATGGCTTCGCCTTATCCGACCCGCAAATTACGTCAACACCCAGGCCGGATAAGATTTCCGGCATCACAGATCGATGATTATTAACATTCTGGCGGCGAAAAACGTTGATAGCATTCGCGTTACTGAAGTAACGCATCCCGTCCCTGGCGAATGTCGCGCGGCGACCAGTCAAATTCACGGCGAAACAGGGTCGAAAAGTGGTTACTGTCGCCAAAACCACAGCGATAGGCGATTTCTGTGACGCTTTCATCGCTATGACGCAACAGATGGCGGGCTTTGATTAAGCGCAGACGGTTAAGATAGCGCTGCGGCGTCAGCCCGGTCTGTTGTTTCAACTGGCGGTGCAGCGTGCGCAGGGAAAGCGAGAAGCGATCGGCCAACGCCTCCCAGCAGACCTCCTCCGCAAAATGATCTTCCAGCCAGGCCATCAACTGGTTCAGGCGCGCATCGTTATTGTCCGCCCCTTCCATCAGGCTACTTTTGCGCAACAGCACCAGCAGTTGCATAAACAGAATTTCACGATTGGCGACGCCGGGGAGATCGCTCTCATCGCCGTCCTGTTCCATTTTTGCCACCAGTTGGCGCACCTGTTGTAGCGCGCTCTGATTCACCCGCCAGTGAGAGGGATACACGCCATCCTGTTCCTGCGGCAGTAACTGATCTAACCCTGCCAGAAAGCGGAACGCATCGGGCGAACGGTAGAGCACATTGGTCAGGCAAAGATTGTCCGTATGCTCATACAAGTGCCGGTCATGGTCGCGGACAAAGCAAACCGTACCGCCGCTGATGGTATAGGGCTGTCCATTGAATACATGAATACCGGTGCCATGTTCCACAATCACAATCTCATGAAAATCATGATGATGCTCTGGAAAAGCGGACTGAGGTAAGCGGGGCTCAATGGCCACAGGCGCTTTACCTGATGGAAAAAAATCCACGCAGTGCAGTACGGTCATGATGGCATCCAGGTCAAATGAACATGTCAGAAATAGTAATTAAGGGTTAGCCACCTCACCTTAAATTTTTGACATAAAACCGAGCAAACAAGGTCAATTTTTCAAGAAAAGACGGGAAAGATCCGGAAATGCGGACGGCGTCACATCAGGGGAAATCGCGCCTATTACCGGAAACTGTGAACGTTATCACGTTCACCTTTGCTTTCTTGCCAACGGCCAATTTTGCCTGTCAGTAACAAGAAGGTGAGCCATGACGAGGTTTTTTAGACTGGGCTTAATGAAACTCAGAAGGACCTCACTATGACTTTTCGCCATTGTGTCGCTGTCGATCTTGGTGCCTCCAGCGGACGCGTAATGCTGGCGCGCTATGACAGTGAACATCGCACCCTGACGCTGCGTGAAATCCATCGCTTCGCGAACTGCCTGCAAAAGCAGGACGGTTTCGACACCTGGGATCTCGACAGTCTCGAAGACGCCATTCGCCTGGGGCTGGAAAAAGTCTGCGATGAAGGCATCCGCATTGACAGTATCGGTATTGATACCTGGGGCGTGGACTATGTCCTGATCGATAAACAAGGCCAACGCGTCGGGCTACCGGTTTCTTATCGTGACAGCCGCACCACAGGCGTAATGCAACGCGCACAGGAACAGCTCGGTAAAACCGCTATTTATCAACGCAGCGGGATCCAGTTTCTGCCGTTCAACACGCTCTACCAGCTGCGTGCGCTGGTTGAACAGCAGCCGGAGTGGGTTTCGCAGGTCGCACATGCCTTGCTGATCCCCGACTACTTCAGCTTCCGTCTGACCGGGGAGTTGAACTGGGAATACACCAACGCTACCACCACGCAACTGGTAAACATCAACAGCGATGACTGGGATGAGACGCTGCTGGCATGGACGGGGGCAGACAACGCCTGGTTTGGTCACCCGACGCATCCGGGCAACGTGATTGGTTACTGGATTTGCCCGCAGAAGAATCAGATCCCCGTGGTGGCCGTCGCCAGTCACGACACCGCCAGCGCGGTGATCGCCTCGCCGCTGGCTGATAAACACAGTGCGTATCTCTCCTCCGGCACCTGGTCGTTAATGGGCTTTGAAAGCCGAACGCCTTACACCAACGACGCCGCGCTGGCGGCGAACATCACCAATGAAGGCGGCGCGGAAGGGCGTTATCGGGTACTGAAAAATATCATGGGTCTGTGGCTGCTGCAGCGCGTGCTGAAAGAGCGCCAGGTGGACGACCTGTCCGCGCTGATTGCCGCCACGCACGCATTGCCCGCCTGCCGTTTTCTGATCAACCCGAATGACGATCGCTTTATCAACCCCGGCAACATGAGCGCTGAAATTCAGGCCGCCTGTCGCGAGTCCGGACTGCCGGTGCCTGATAGCGATGCAGAACTGGCGCGCTGTATTTTCGACAGTCTGGCGCTGCTGTACGCCGATGTGTTGCAAGAACTGGCGACGCTGCGCGGCGAGACCTTCAGCCAGTTGCACATTGTCGGCGGTGGCTGCCAGAACGCCATGCTGAACCAACTGTGCGCCGATGCCTGCGGTATTCGCGTCATGGCTGGGCCTGTTGAAGCCTCTACGCTCGGCAACATCGGTATCCAGTTGATGACGCTGGATGAACTCAACAACGTCGATGACTTCCGCCAGGTGGTCACCGCTAATTACAACCTGACGACGTTTACCCCCAATCCTGACAGTGAGATTGCCCGCTATGTGACGCAATTTCATTCAAAACGACAGACAAAGGAGCTTTGCGCATGACCACTCAACTGGAACAAGCCTGGGAACTGGCGAAACAACGCTTCGCCGCAGTAGGTATTGATGTCGAGGAGGCGCTGCGCCAGCTCGATCGTCTGCCGGTCTCAATGCACTGCTGGCAGGGCGATGATGTAGCCGGTTTCGAAAACCCGGAAGGATCGCTCACCGGCGGTATTCAGGCCACCGGTAACTACCCGGGTAAAGCGCGTAATGCCCATGAGCTACGCGCCGATCTGGAGCAGGCGCTTAGCCTGATCCCTGGGCCTAAACGCCTGAACCTGCATGCCATCTATCTGGAATCCGATACCCCGGTCGCCCGTGACAAAATCAAACCGGAACACTTTAAAAACTGGGTAGAGTGGGCAAAAGCGCATCAACTTGGTCTGGATTTCAACCCGTCCTGCTTCTCGCATCCGCTGAGCGCTGACGGCTTCACGCTGGCGCATGCCGACGACACAATCCGCCAGTTCTGGATCGACCACTGCAAGGCCAGCCGCCGCGTATCCGCCTACTTTGGCGAGCAACTGGGCACGCCGTCGGTGATGAATATCTGGATCCCGGACGGCATGAAAGATGTCACCGTAGACCGCCTGGCCCCGCGTCAGCGTCTGATGGACGCGCTGGACGAAGTCATCAGTGAAAAACTGAACCCGGCGCACCATATCGACGCCGTTGAAAGCAAACTCTTTGGCATCGGCGCAGAAAGCTACACCGTCGGCTCCAACGAGTTCTACATGGGATATGCCACCAGCCGCCAGACCGCGCTGTGTCTTGATGCGGGCCACTTCCATCCGACAGAAGTGATCTCCGACAAAATCTCCGCCGCCATGCTGTATGTGCCGCATCTGCTGCTGCACGTGAGCCGCCCGGTGCGTTGGGACAGTGACCACGTGGTACTGCTGGATGATGAAACCCAGGCGATTGCCAGCGAGATCGTACGCCACAACCTGTTCGACCGCGTCCACATCGGTCTCGACTTCTTCGACGCCTCCATCAACCGCATCGCGGCATGGGTCATCGGTACCCGCAATATGAAAAAAGCGCTGCTGCGCGCCCTGCTGGAACCCACCGAACATCTGCGCCAACTGGAAGCCAGTGGCGATTACACCGCACGCCTGGCATTGCTGGAAGAGCAAAAATCGCTGCCGTGGCAGGCGGTATGGGAAATGTATTGCCAGCGTCATGACACACCCGCTGGCAGCCAGTGGCTCGAGAGCGTTCGCGCCTATGAGAAAGAGATTTTGAGCAAACGCGGTTAACACATTATTGCCGGATGGCGCTGCGCTTATCCGGCCTACTGACACATTCAACATCGCAGGCCCGATAGGCGCATTGCCATCGGGCATTGACTAAAACAGGTAGACCTTTTATGCAAAATATTCTCGACGCCTGGTTTGTCCAGGGGATGATTAAAGCCACCTCCGACGCCTGGCTGAAAGGCTGGGACGAGCGCAATGGCGGCAACCTGACGCTGCGTCTCGATGACGCGGATATTGCCCCTTTCAGCGCCGATTTCCATCCTGCGCCACGCTACATTGCCCTGAGCCAGCCAATGCCGCTGTTGGCGAACACGCCGTTTATCGTGACCGGCTCTGGTAAATTCTTCCGCAACGTACAACTCGATCCCGCCGCCAATTTGGGCATCGTGAAAGTGGACAGCGACGGAGCGGGCTACCACATTCTATGGGGGCTGACGAACGAGGCGGTGCCCACCTCTGAGTTGCCGGCACACTTCCTGTCGCACTGCGAACGTATCCAGACCACGCAAGGTAAAGATCGCGTGATCATGCACTGCCACGCCACCAACCTGATCGCTCTGACCTACGTGCTGGAAAACAGCACCGCGCTTTTTACCCGCAAACTGTGGGAAGGCAGTACCGAGTGTCTGGTGGTCTTCCCGGATGGCGTGGGCATTCTGCCATGGATGGTGCCGGGCACCGATGAAATCGGCCAGGCCACCGCGCAGGAAATGCAGAAACATTCGCTGGTGTTGTGGCCGTTCCACGGCGTATTCGGCAGCGGCCCGACGCTGGATGAAACGTTTGGACTGATCGATACCGCCGAGAAGTCCGCCGAAGTGTTAGTCAAAGTGCTGTCGATGGGCGGTATGAAGCAAACCATCAGCCGCGAAGAACTGATCGCGCTGGGTAAACGCTTTGGCGTCACCCCGCTCGCCAGTGCATTAGAACTGTATTGATAACAACATCGCGCCCCGCTCACTGAGACGGGGCGAACTCTGTCACCTGCAAATCCAAACCATTCCCCATGGGAATCAACATGATGTGGAGTAAAAGCAATGAATATAAAGACAAGCTTGATCCTCACCGTTGCCGCTCTGGCGTTGTCCGGTTCCGCTTTAGCTGAAGTAAAAATCGCCCTGGTGGCGAAATCGTTAGGTAATGGATTTTTCGAAGCGGCAAACGTCGGCGCTCAGGAAGCCGCCAAAGAGATCGGTGATGTCAAAGTAATCTACACCGGTCCCACCACGACTACCGCTGAAGCGCAGATCGAAGTATTGAATGGGCTGATCGCCCAGGGTGTTGATGCGATCGCCATCTCTGCCAACGATCCCGATGCCGTTGTACCCGTCCTGAAGAAAGCGATGCAGCGTGGTATCAAAGTCGTGTCATGGGATTCCGGCGTCGCGCCTGCGGGGCGGCAGATCCACCTTAACCCGTCAAATAATGCCCTGATCGGCGAAACCAACGTCAAACTCGCCGCCGATGCGCTGAAGGCGTTGAACGTGGAGAAAGGCGATGTGGCGATCCTGAGCGCCACGCCAACGTCGACCAACCAGAATATCTGGATTGCGGAGATGAAAAAGGTGCTTCCGCAGTATCCGTCTATCAACCTGGTGACCGTGGCTTATGGCGACGATCTCTCAGACAAGAGCTACCGCGAAGCAGTAGGGCTGCTCAAATCTTACCCGGATCTGAAAGTGATCGTCTCCCCGTCTTCCGTCGGCATTGTCGCCGCGGCGCAGGCAGTGAAGGATCAGGGCAAAATTGGCAAAGTGTATGTGACGGGTCTCGGTTTGCCATCCGAAATGGCGGGCGCGGTGAAGTCAGGCGCGTCGAAAAGTTTTGCGATCTGGAATCCTATCGATCTGGGCTATGCGGCGACGTATCTGGCGGACGATCTGGTTAAAGGCACCGCCAGCAAAACCGAAGCCAATATGGGGAAACTGGGTAAAGTGCAACTGGATGCCGACGGCAATGGGGCGATGGCTAAGCCATTCGTCTACGATGCCAGCAACATTGATAAGTTCTCAAAAATCTTCTGATCCCTGGGTCACGCCGCCGGGTGACGTTGTGCTTATCCGGCCTGCGGGTACCGATACGTTTTGTAGGCCGGATAAGCGTTAGCGCCATCCGGCAACACTACATGAAGAGGAGAACCGACATGTCCACCCCTTTATTGCAACTTCATGGGATCACCAAGATATTCCCCGGCGTGCGCGCCCTTGAGAACGTGCAGCTCGATCTCTGGCCAGGCAAAGTGACCGCGCTGGTGGGCGAAAACGGCGCGGGGAAGTCCACGCTGGTCAAAGTCATGACCGGCATCTATCAGCCTGATGAGGGGGAAATCCTCTACAAGGCTATTCCTGTTCAGCTCCCGACGCCGGAAGCGGCGCATAAAGTCGGCATCACCGCGATTCATCAGGAAACGGTGCTGTTCGATGAGCTGTCGGTGACTGAGAATATTTTTGTCGGCCAATACCTGTATAAAGGCTTTTTCAAAAAGCTCGACTGGCCAGAAATGCACCGTCGGGCGCAGGCGATCCTCACCCGCCTTGAGGTGCAGATCGATCCGCGCACCACGCTGAAAACCCTGAGCATCGCCCAGCGCCATATGGTGGCCATTGCCCGTGCGCTTTCCTTTGAGGCCCAGGTAGTGATTCTCGATGAACCGACCGCCGCACTGTCGCAACACGAAATTCTGGAGTTCTATCAAATCGTTGAGCGCCTGAAGCAGGAAGGCAAAGCGATTCTGTTTATCTCCCACAAGTTCGATGAAATCTTTGAGCTGGCGGATCACTACACCATTCTACGCGACGGCGTATTCGTCAGTTCCGGCGACATCCATGAGATTAGCGAAGAGCGGATGGTCGCCATGATGGTAGGACGCGCGATTACCCAGACTTTCCCGAAAGTGGCCTGCGAGAAAGGCGAGACGGTACTGGAGGTGAAAGATCTCTGCCATCCCACTGAATTTGCCCACATTGATTTCACTCTGAGAAAAGGGGAGATCCTCGGTTTCTACGGGCTGGTGGGGGCAGGACGGACCGAATTGATGCAGGCGCTGTCCGGCGTATCCCGGCCTTCTCACGGTGAAATCCGTCTCAACGGACGGGCCATTCATTTTCATCAGCCTGCCGATGCGATTCGCGCTGGTATTGTCTGCGTGCCGGAAGAACGACAAAAACAGGGGGCAATCATTGAAATGAGTATCGCCGAGAATATCAGCCTGCCGCAGTTGAGTAAGCTGAATCCGCGTGGCGTACTCAATGCGGCGCGAGAGTGGCAACTGGCGGACAGCTATGCTAAACGCCTGCAGGTCAAAGCGTTTAGCTGGCGTCAGGCGGTCGAAACGCTTTCCGGCGGCAATCAGCAAAAGGTGGTGATCGGTAAATGGCTCGCCACCCATCCTGAAGTGATTATTCTCGACGAACCGACCAAAGGCATCGATATCGGCTCAAAAGCGGCGGTGCACCAGTTTATGTCCGAACTGGTGGCGCAAGGGCTGGCGGTGATCATGGTCTCCTCTGAACTCCCGGAAGTGATGGGCATGGCAGACAGAATTATCGTCATGCACGAAGGGCTGATGGTCGCGCAATACCGCGCCGGTGAAGCCACAGCGGAGGCCATTGTCAGCGCCGCCAGCGGCATCAATAAGGAGGCAGCATAATGATTCAGCGCCTGCTCAAACACCGCGAAGCCCTGCTGGCAGCGGTTATTCTCCTGATGATCGCCGCCATCGGCAGTCGCGTCCCGTCGTTTGTCTCTCCTGGCAACCTGGCCGAAATCTTCAATGACACCTCGATTCTGATCATCCTCGCGCTCGGGCAAATGATGGTACTACTGACCAAAGGTATCGATCTGTCGATGGCCGCCAATCTGGCGCTCACCGGGATGATCGTCGCCCTGCTCAACTTCCAGCATCCTGAGATCCCCGTCTGGGCGTTGATATTACTGGCAACCGCCTGCGGTCTGGTGATGGGAATGATCAACGGTCTGCTGGTCTGGAAATTAGGTATCCCGGCGATAGTGGTCACGCTCGGTACCATGAGCATTTATCGCGGCATTATCTTTTTGCTGTCGAACGGCGGCTGGATTAACTCGCATCAGATGAGCGACAGCTTCCTCGCCCTTCCTCGTTTTGCTCTGCTTGGCCTGCCGGTACTGAGCTGGTGCGCCATCGCCGCCGTTATCGTAGTCAGCTACTTCCTGCGCTACAGCCGCACAGGACGAGCGCTGTACACCGCAGGCGGGAATGCCACTGCGGCGTATTACACCGGGATCAATGCCGGGAAAATGCAG
Organism: Citrobacter sp. RHB20-C16; assembly: GCF_013890155.1. Classification (NCBI taxonomy): domain Bacteria; kingdom Pseudomonadati; phylum Pseudomonadota; class Gammaproteobacteria; order Enterobacterales; family Enterobacteriaceae; genus Citrobacter; species Citrobacter sp. RHB20-C16. The sequence goes on from NZ_CP057630.1 coordinate 4,667,754, forward strand.
TTCATCAGCTTCTGCCTGTCGGGTGCCCTCGCCGGTTTCTGCGGCTACCTGTGGATTTCCCGATTCGCTGTTGCCTATGTCGATGTAGCTAACGGTTTTGAGTTACAGGTTGTGGCAGCCTGTGTGATTGGGGGTATCAGTACAATGGGAGGAATCGGTCGCGTTCTCGGTTGCCTGTGTGGCGCATTGTTCCTTGGCGTGATCAATAACGCATTGCCCGTCATTGGCATCTCACCCTTCTGGCAGATGGCTATTTCCGGCGCGGTGATCGTGATTGCCGTTCTGCTCAACGAACGCAGCAATAAACACAAAGGCCGGTTAATTCTGCGCAACGCAGCGCTGGCACGGCAAAAACAGGCGGTGAACTCATGAATAAAGTGATGACGTCTGAAGCGATCGAACGCGCCCCCGATACGCGCGCGGTCTGGCAACGCCTGTTGTGCTGGGAGGGTTTTCTGTTCGCCGTCACCCTGGCGGTATTTATCGTCAACGCGCTGGCCTCGCCGTACTTCCTTAATATCTGGAATCTCTCCGACGCAACGTTCAACTTCACCGAAAAAGCGATCATCGTGCTGCCCATGGCGATGCTGATTATCGCCCGGGAAATTGATCTCTCGGTGGCGTCAACTCTGGCGCTGAGTTCGACGGCCATGGGGTTCTGCGCGGCAGCGGGAATGGATACGCCCCTGCTGGTCTGCGTCGGGCTGGGAACCGGACTCTTGTGCGGGCTGCTGAACGGCATCCTGGTGACGCGGTTTAATCTCTCATCCATCGTGATCACCATCGGCACCATGAGTTTGTATCGAGGCATAACCTACATTTTACTCGGCGATCAGGCGCTGAATGCTTACCCGGAAAGCTTTACGTGGTTTGGTCAGGGCTACGTCTGGGGCGCGCTGTCGTTCGAGTTTGCGCTGTTTATCGTACTGGCGATCGTGTTCACCTTCCTGCTGCACAAAACGAACTTTGGTCGCCGCACCTACGCCATCGGTAATAACCCGGTGGGCGCGTGGTACTCCGGCATTAACGTGAAACGTCACAACCTGATTTTATTCGCTCTGGTCGGACTCATGGCGGGACTGGCCGCCGTGTTGCTCACCTCCAGACTCGGCAGTACGCGTCCCACCATCGCGATGGGCTGGGAGCTGGCCGTGGTAACAATGGCGGTGCTGGGTGGCGTCAATATTCTCGGCGGCTCCGGCAGCATGACTGGCGTCATCATCGCAGCGTTCCTGATGGGGCTGGTGACCTTCGGCCTGAGCCTGCTCAACGTGCCGGGCATCGTGATGTCGATCATTATCGGCGCGATGCTGATCGTGGTGATCTCGCTGCCGATTCTTACCCGCCGAATGATGCAACGACGACGAATCTGAATCCCTCCGGCGACATGGAGTTTTGCCGCCGGAAATATCATCACTTTAAGGAGAAACAACATGAGCTTTATGCTGGCACTTCCGAAAATCAGTCTGCACGGCGCGGGCGCGATTGGCGATATGGTGAACCTCGTAGCGAATAAGCAATGGGGAAAAGCGCTGATCGTCACCGACGGTCAACTGGTTAAGCTGGGCCTGCTCGACAGTCTGTTTGCGGCGCTGGATGAGCACAAAATGTCGTACCACCTGTTCGATGAGGTGTTCCCGAACCCGACCGAAGCGCTGGTGCAAAAAGGCTACGCGGCTTATCAGGACGCGAACTGTGATTACCTCATCGCCTTTGGCGGCGGCAGCCCGATCGATACCGCTAAAGCCGTGAAAATCCTCACCGCGAACCCGGGGCCTTCCACCGCTTACTCCGGCGTGGGGAAAGTGAAAAACCCAGGCGTACCGCTGGTTGCCATTAACACCACTGCCGGAACCGCTGCCGAGATGACCAGCAACGCCGTGATCATCGACTCCGGACGCCAGGTGAAAGAGGTTATCATCGATCCGAACATTATCCCGGATATCGCCGTGGACGATGCCAGCGTGATGCTGGAAATCCCGGCCTCCGTGACGGCAGCAACCGGTATGGACGCGCTGACCCACGCGGTGGAAGCATATGTTTCTGTTGGTGCACACCCGCTGACTGACGCCAATGCGCTGGAAGCGATTCGCCTAATCAACCTGTGGCTGCCAAAAGCGGTCGATGATGGCCACAACCTGGAAGCGCGCGAGCAAATGGCGTTTGGTCAGTATCTGGCGGGGATGGCGTTCAACAGCGCCGGCCTGGGGCTGGTTCACGCCCTGGCGCACCAGCCGGGCGCCACGCATAACCTGCCGCACGGCGTTTGTAACGCCATCCTGCTGCCGATTATCGAAAACTTTAACCGCCCGAACGCAGTGGCGCGTTTTGCCCGCATCGCGCAGGCGATGGGTGTCGATACCCGTGGTATGAGCGATGAAGCAGCAAGTATGGAAGCGATCAACGCCATCCGCGCATTAAGCAAACGTGTCGGTATTCCGGCTGGTTTCAGCCAGCTTGGCGTCACTAAAGAGGATATCGAAGGCTGGCTGGACAAAGCGCTGGCGGATCCTTGTGCGCCGTGTAACCCGCGGACTGCCAGCCGTGACGAAGTACGCGAGCTGTATCTGGAGGCATTATGATCCGCAAAGCGTTCGTGATGCAGGTGAATGCCGACGCACATGAGGAGTACCAGCGTCGGCATAATCCCATCTGGCCGGAGCTGGAAGCTGTGCTGAAAGCGCACGGGGCGCATCATTACGCGATCTATCTCGATGCGCCGCGTAATTTGCTGTTTGCGACCGTAGAGATTGAGTCCGAAGAACGCTGGAACGCCGTTGCCAACACTGACGTTTGTCAGCGCTGGTGGAAGCATATGCGCGACGTCATGCCCGCAAATCCGGATAACAGCCCGGTGAGCGCAGAGCTGAAAAACGTGTTTTATCTGGAGTAATCGATGAGCCCGGTAGACCTCGTGGACTGACCCCATAAATCTGGACAGTTTATATTAAGCGGCCTTCAGAGCCTGGGCCCGGTACTCTACCGGACTCAGGCCTTTTAGTTTCAGGCTTATCCGCTCGTTGTTGTAGTAACGGATATAATCCTCTATCGCCTTCCTCAGTTCGCTGATATTGCTGAACTGACTCAGGTAAAAACACTCCGATTTCAGCGTCCCGAAGAAGTTTTCCATCACGGCATTATCCAGACAGTTTCCTTTTCGGGACATACTTTGCGTCATGCCCTGCGCCTTTAACTTTGCCTGATAGCCTGCCATCCGATATTGCCAGCCCTGATCTGTGTGCAGCAAGGGGGCGTCGTCTGGTCCGAGCTTTAAGAACGCATCCCGCAGCATGGTATTAACCATCTCCATCACCGGCCTTTCCGACAGGCTGTAGGAGATTATTTCCCGGTTAAAAGATCGAGTACCGGCGACAGGTACAGCTTTTACCCTGCAGCGAGAACTCTGTAACATCCGTAACCCATTTTTCATTGGCTTTTGATGCACTGAAGTTCCTGCTCAGGATATTGGGGCTGCCTTGCCTGTTTCCCCTTCCATGAGCGGTATTTCTTCGCCCTTATCAGAGACCGGAGCGACAGCTCTGTCATCAGCCGCTGCACGGTTTTATGGTTCACCAGCAGACCCTGCTTTCTCAGCGAAAGCGTGATCCTGCGGTAGCCATAACGGCCTTTGTGCCGTGCGTATATCTCACGGATTTTATCTTTCAGCCCGGCATGCCTGTCCACCTGCTTCAGGGCATTCATATTGTAATACCATGTACTGCGGGACATGCCTGCCGCGCGCAGGAGGTACTCGCAGAGCGTGCTTATGCCTCAGTTCACTGATTATCAGGGCTTGCTGCCGTTTTTTCGCTCTGAACCAAGGCCTTCAACTTTTTAGATAGGCATTCTCTGCCCGCAGGTAACGGAGTTCAGCCCGGAGTTCTTCGGGGAGAGTTTTTCCAGTTCTTTATCTGTAGGGGATGGGGGGATTTTTTGTTTTGTCATTTTTCCAGGCCGCCCGCGTTGAATGTTTAGCAGTCCTTCCGCTCCGGCATCGTTGTACACGCAGACCCAGTGTCGGACAAGCGTTTCTGCAGAGAGATTAAACCGGGCAGCTGCTTCACGCATCGTCAGGTGGTCACGGATAACCGCCCGGACGACGACGAGTTTAAATTCAGCTGAATGATGTTTATTTTTCCCTGACAGCCCTTCCATACCGTGGAGTTGCCACGCCCTGACCCAGCGACGGACGGAAGTTCTTTCAACACCAAAACGGTCGGCTGTACGCTCTTCTCCGTCTTTTCCGGACAAATAATGATTAACCACAGCCAGTTTTGTTTCAGGGGAATATTTTGGCTTTGCCATAAAAAACTGCACCTTACTCAGTTGAGTGTCCAACTTTTGGGGTGCAGTCCATCGGCGCTACCGGGCCTTTTCGTTTAGAAATAATATTTAAAGCGAACGCGACCACCATAACGATTATCAGAATCGTCGCCGTTCACGTTATCGCCTTCGCTATCCAGAATTGAGTAATATGCGCCAAGGTAAATATTGAAGTTTTGCATATTCATCACATTAGCAAACTGATACGACGCGTGAATGGTATGAATGTCATAGGTGCCTTTATTATTAATCCAGCAGCCGTCATCACACACCACCCCTTCAAAGTCATCAATTTTGTTATGCGCGTAGATATAACCTAATTCAAAACGTTTCCACAGCGCGTTCAGCCCGGCGGTAAAATCGTTTTCATTATTGGCATCAAGATAAGCGGTATTCAGGTTAACCACCATGCCATTCTCCGGATCGCTCTTTAAACCATTCCATGTCATCGTCATACCGTAACCGGTACGGTCCGACTGATCGACAAATTTACCGTTTGAGTTGGTGTAGCCATAGGCGTTATTGACGACGTTCGACTCCATCGCGGCAGCTACCGAGAACGCATCCTGCGACCATGAAATAACCGGACGCAAATAGGCAACGTTTTTCTGTTGATCCATTCTCCGACCGTGGAATTCGTCATCGTTATAGAGTGAAGTGCCTTCTTCCAGCAGAGTGTTTAACTCGAAGTACCAGTTATCCACCTGCTTGCTGACGAGGAAGTTACCGCCAGCATCAGAACGACCGCGGCCTTCTTTCATCATATAGATGTAACCGCTGCCGTCGTCATACAGATTGTTGGCGGTATTCCCCGAATGTTCAACAAAGGTATCCTGATTCAGTGGGAACATATCGTAGGCTTCGAAGCGCCCCACCTTCACTTTCCAGTCATTCTCTTTACCAAAGAAGAAGACGGCATCATCGATATTCACCGTACCGGTCATATCCCCCAGCGGTTGGGCGGAGAATCCGGCATAATAACCCTCACCCAGCTTACGTGTACCATCAAAGCCCAGTAAAATCCGGCCATTAATATTCCACTGTTCGTTAGTCGGATCATGGTCAACACTGGCATTGGTCATTGCCAGCAAGCCATGATTACTTTCCGCATCCATGTTGAATTCAACATCACCATAGATTTTCAGATCGCCATAACCGGAAAGCAGCAGATTCGGTGTCGCGGCATTCTTTTTCGTCTCCTCAGGAGGGGTTTGGCCGTTAACTGGCGTGTTGCCCTGTGCCGCCTTAATTTCACGGATTTCGGTTGCCTGTTGGGTCTGTAATTGCTGAACCTGATTTTCCGCCTTTGCCGCCCGATATTCTGCGGCCTCCAGTCGCGCTTCCAATTGTTCGAGCCGTTGTTCCAGCGTCATTTTTTGCGTTTTAGCAAAACCATTATTAGCGATTAATAACAGACCTATTGCTAAAGCCAGCGTCGATTTCCTCATTTATTTGCGCTCCTTGAAAATAAATAATGGACAGCGTATTTCTTTGAGAAATACGCAAAATGAATAACAAAATAGTATGTGTTATTTTTATATTTAATAACGGCTACAATTGATGATAATAATCAACTGTTACCGCGCCGCAGGCCAGCAATTACTAACATGCAGCTTTCTTTGTGTAAACGCAGAAAGCTTTCAGTTCGTGAGGAATATAACAAAAGGGCTAAAATAAACGAAATATCATAAAAACAATTAAATATGCATTAAGAGAAAAAATAATTAGAAGTAATCATTCGGGGGAGCCTTTTGCATACCATAACGGTGAAATTCCAGGTTCGCTAAACTCTGCTCGGCCACCAGAATCGCCTGGGTATCCGCTTCCAGCGCCTGGAAGATATGCTCCTGATCGGCGGGATAACAAATATAGTCGCCCTCACCTAACACTTCTGGCGCTTCTGTCAGCCCGACCAGCGCTTTTCCCTTCGTGACAATAATATGCTCGATCGAGCCCGGTGGATGCGGCTGAGAAATGCGGTCGGCTCCAGGCTGGGTCAACAACAGATAGATATCACGCCGTGCGCCAGGCGGGCAGGCAGCCAGTAAAATCGCCTGATAGTGCGCCTGTTCAGCCACTACTTTCGTACCCTCACCGCACCGGATCACCTGCGTTTTTTGCACCTGCGGCTCCAGCAGTCGCGCAAAGGGAATATCCAGCGCCACACAAAGCGACCAGAGAGTTTCCAGGCTAGGATTACCGTTCCCCGCCTCCAGTTGGGAAAGCGTCGACTTGGCGATCCCCGCCCGTCGGGCGATTTCTGCCAGCGACAGACCCGTCCGCTGACGCTCGCGAACCAGACTTTTGGCGATCACGCTGATGGGTTGTGTCATACCCGACTCCATGTTTTTTATATCGAACGAATCGTTCATCTTGTCAAACACTGATGTTGCGTTCATTATAATGGAAATTCGTTCGATATGGCTAAATCATGGCGCACTTCTTCTCCTGTCTGAAGGCAGACACGATAAAAGCAATCTTTCTGGTCTGCCTGGCGGTAGGCGTGGTTGGGATGTCCTACGGTTCACTGGCGATGGCTTATGGCTTCCCGGTGTGGGTGCCGTTTGTACTCTCTATTTGTGTGCTGGCAGGGGCATCCGAATTTATGTTTATCGGCATTGTCGCCAGCGGCGGTAATCCGTTAGCCGCTGCCGCAGCCGGTTTACTGGTTAACGCCCGCCATGTTCCGTTTGGCGTGACGGTACGGGATCTGGTCGGCACCCGCGCGGCGAGTTTTTTCGGCTGCCATATTATGAACGATGAAAGCGTCGTGTTCGGCCTGTCGCAGAAAACCCCAGAGCAGCGCAAAGCCGCCTACTGGCTATGTGGCCTCGGCGTTGCCATTCTGTGGCCGCTGGGGACCCTGCTGGGCACCGTGGTGGGTCAATTGCTGCCAGCCCCGGAAACCATCGGGCTGGACGCCGTGTTCCCGGCTATCCTGCTGGCTCTCGTCGTCCCGGCGTTTAAAAACCGTACCACTCTGATTCGGGGCCTGAGCGGAGCCGCCGTGTCGCTCGCCGTCGTGCCTTTCGCGCCGGTCGGGCTGCCAGTTCTGCTCTCCCTGCTGGGCTTACTGACGAGGAAAAAGTAATGGGTAACATGACGCTGTTTATCGTCGGTATCGCCATTTTATCGGCAGGCACCTATTTAATGCGCCTCGGCGGCGCCAGACTGGGCAGTCGCCTGGCGCTCTCTGAACGCGCTCAGGCACTGTTATCCGATGCCGCCACGGTACTGCTGTTTTCCGTCGCCCTGGCCACCACCTTTTATGAAGGCGAGCATTTTGCTGGCATGGCACGCGTTCTCGGCGTGGCGTTCGCGGTCTTTCTCGCCTGGCGTAAGATGCCATTGATTGTGGTGATCGTCGCCGCCGCCGTGGTGACCGCGCTGCTGCGAATGGTAGGGATACACTAAAAAAGCGCCCGCGGGCGCCCTTGAAGGGGTAACGACACTCTACCGTTCAGGTTTTGTCTATCTGTTCGTCTATCCAGGCGATAACGGATTCAATATCCAGCGTTTGCTGTTGATCTACCGTAAACACCGGCCCGAGCCGCATCGGTTCGGCGCGTTCTGCCAGTTGCGCCAGTTCGGGTAGATACTCCTCACCGGGATGACCCGGTTTGCGATCCTGTAAGCGGGTGGCATAGCGCGTCACGGCCAGCTCAGGCGTGATCTGATTCCACACTTCCAACACCTTCTCAACGCCCGCCTGCTGCAAGAGTTGTTGCAACCTCTCGCGAGGCTGAAAGCCAAACCAGGCATCAACCAGCCAGACAACGTTCGCCGGAGCGTGGCCGATAATAGACCAGATCACCTCATAGGCCGCACAGCCCAACTGCCGGTTGAAAGGTCGGTCGATATCCGTAAAGCGCGCCATAAACGGCTCTTTGATCCCATCAATCGTCAGCAATGGCAGACTGAAGGTCCCGGAGAGCTGATGAGTAATGGTACTTTTACCTGAAGCGGGGATCCCGTTAATCAGAATCACTGTTTTACAGTCCGGCGAGAGGTGTCGTTTCATAGCAACGCGACCACCTCTTCCTGGGAACGTGCCGCCCGCAACTTCGCCATGCGTTCATCGTTATCGAGTAAGGCGACAATGGCGCGGATGCCCTCTTCAATATGCGCATTACTGTCCTGTGCACCAAACATAATGACAATGTCGGCGGCTTCACTGTCGGCAAACTGAATGGGCTTATCCAACAGCACCATGCTAAAACAGTTGCGCTTCACCCCACATTCTGGACGGGCATGGGGGATCGCAACCCCTTCATCAAATACATAATACGCCCCATGACTGAGGGTGTTGTCGATAACTGCCTGACCGTATTCCGCTGAAATATACCCTTTTGCGACCAACGGTCTGGCCGCCAGTTGAATCACCTTCTGCCAGTCGTTTTCCGCGACGCCAACCTGAATGGCATCGGCCTCGATCAGTAATTCTTTTATCGTCATGACGACTCCCTAAGCGCTTAATAAACCCGACGCTAAATATTCCGGCGAATAACATTACGCAACTCATCTATACGCACAAAAAGCGAATCAATATCCTGCCGGTGCGTCTGGCTTTTGGCATAGACCGACAGCGCCCGGTTATAGATCAGCATTAATGCTTTCTGTATTTCACCATTACCCGGGTTGCCCTGCAGTTCACCTTCCAGCCTGGCGATTTCTCCTGCCAGAACACGGGACTGTTCATCATAATCTTCCGGCGGGCGTGTTTCTTTTTTCCATAACGATTTCAAAGATTCAAACATAGCGATCCCCCGCCCTGATGGACAACAGGGCAACAAAACATCATTTATTAATAACGGAGTTATTTAAATAACGCGATCTTTTCCATTAATACCTGGGTGACGGCATTATTTGCCGGAATTAAAAACTTACGTACGCTGTCATTCACTTTGCCTTTCTCAAAGGTATTTTTACACTGGTCGACCCACTGTACGTTCATTTCCGTGCCGACATTCACTTTATTAATGCCTTCAGTGACGGCCAGGCGCATATCGTCATCACTCACCCCCGTTCCCCCGTGTAATACCAGTGGAACACCGGTCGCGGCGCTGATCTCTTGCAGCCGCTGATGTTGAATCTGTGCCTTGCCGGTATACAAGCCGTGTACCGTCCCCACCGACACCGCCAGCATGTCGACTCGCGTTTCCTCAACGAAGCGTTTGGCATCTTCTACCGTCGTAAAGCAGATATCCTCTGCCGCCACTGCTTTACCATCCTCTGAGCCACCAATAGCCCCAAGCTCGCCTTCCACCGTAATATTGCGCGGTCTGGCCATCTCCACCACGATGCGGGTATTACCGATATTCTCTTCCAGTTCCAGGTGCGAGCCGTCATACATGACCGAGGAAAATCCGGCATTCATCGCCGTCTCAATGGCGCTGATATCAGAGCAGTGATCCAGATGCAGACAGGTCGGGACATTCTCGCTCTCCGCCAGCGAACGCACCGCATCAACCAGCAGGCGATAACCCAGATATTCTGCCGTCCCGGTTGAAATCTGAATCATTAACGGGCTATTCGTTTTTTGCGCCGCTTTAAAAAACGCAGGCAGCATTTCAATACAGTGCAGGTTAAAGGATCCAATCGCTTTGAAATTTCTTTCCTGGCCGATTTTTAGGATCTCGTTGAAATTATACAGACTCATGAACATTTTCCCCTTTTGGCTTAGCGGATTTACCGTTTACGAACCATGCCAGTGCGGCAACAAAAACAATGAACAACGCGACAAACAGCCAGTTATTCTGGAAGGCGTGGCCTAAAACGAGGCCGGAACTGATGACGTCAGAATCGCTGAACGTGACGCCGGTGAAACCGTAGGTTTCCAGCATCGGCACCAGAATCGCAGGCAGGAAGGTGATGAACAGCCCGTGAACTACGCCGCCGATCATCGCGCCACGACGGCCGCCCAGCGCGTTGCCAAAGACGCCCGCGGTCCCCCCGGCGAAAAAGTTAGTTAGCAGACCCGGCAGGATCATCGCCAGACCAAACATCGGGAACACCAGCATACCGATGATGGAACCGACAGTGGTCGCCAGGAACCCAACAATCACCGCGTTGGGGGCATAAGGGAACAGAACCGGGCAATCCAGCGCGGGCTTTGCATCCGGAACGATACGCATAGCGATACCGCGAAATGCCGGAACCAGTTCGTTGAGCAGTAAGCGCACGCCGCTGTAGAGCACGAAGACACCGGCCACAAACTGAATGGACTGCATGAAGGCATACATCAGATAGTTCACGCCGCCGGAGAACTGGGCGATATATTCCGGACCCGCCGCCAGCGCCGGAATGAGGTACATCGGCACCATCACTACCGCCATGGCGAGATAGGTATCCTGTAAGAACTTGAAATTATCGGGTAATTCAAGGTCTTCCGTGGAGCGAGATCCTTTGCCCACCACTTTAGCCACCGCCGCCTGCACGAGATAGCCAATAGTACAAAAGTGCCCCAGCGCCACATCATCCGAGCCGGTGATGCGCCTGACCACCGGTTGCGCCAGCGCAGGCATCAGCACCGCCATCACGCCGCCAAAAACCCCGCCGGTCAGAATCAACGGCAGTCCGGTGAGCCCCGATTTATAGCCAATGACCGCGCCAATGGTCGCCATCCACAATAACGCTTGTCCGGTCAGGAAGATGTATTTCAGCGGTGTCAGACGCGCGATGATGATATTGACGGCAAAAATCACCATCAGGGTTAACGCCACTTCTGAGCCCAACTCACGGTTAGCTAACCCGGCGATGGCAGCCACATCGGTAATGTAGCCCTTCATACCAAATCCCTGAGTAAAAATATCGTTCAGGAAGGTCAGTGTGGCGACAATAATATTGATCCCGGCCATCATGATTAAAAAACCGAGCAGCGTTTTAAACGTCCCCTCTGCGGTTTTTCCCGGTGATTTCTTTTGCAGGATCAGTCCGAGCATCGCGATAAAGGCGATTAATATCGACGCCTGACCGAGCAAATCTTTAACGATGAATTCAACGAAGCTATTCATAATGAGCTACCTTCAGATTCCGCTCTTTTAAAAACGCGACGATTTTGGCTTCAATTTCGTCTTTGTCCGTGAGCTTATTCAGAACCACGACCCGTTTAATTTCTTCTTCACTGGCATCCGCCGTTAAGATGTCAGCAAAGGTTTTTTGCGTCAGGATCATGTCAGATTTAAACGCCCCTGCTTCAGATACCGTGGTATGTTCGATATGCGCAGGAATTTCCAGTTTCTTTAAAACCGCTTTCGCCGTCATTTCAATAGCAAAACTTGAACCGAGGCCGCAGCCACATACGCAAAGAATTTTCAGCATGTAAGGTCTCCTCAAATAATATTGAGTTGTTTGGCAAGTTTGTAATGATGTCCTTCTGTATCGACCAGACGTTTTTTCATACTTACGAGATCAATCGGAATAGGTTTATTGCTTTGATTTATAATAATCGCTTTATTTTTCATCCCTGACTGGATGCATCGAACCACTTCGCTCGCCATGATGGTGCCCTGATAAATTTCTTCACAGGTCGGATCGCCATTACGTAAACCGTAACCAACAATCGTTTTACGAATGCGCTCGCCAATACGTGGTTCGAGCTGTTTTATCATGGTGTCAATCGCCCCCTGAAAACCGGGAGAATATTCTCTGGTGTAGCCTTCTGAGCACAGAATAATCACGCTATTCTGGACGGTCAGTTTTTGCCTTACCCGTTCCGCTAAGGCATCAAGCGACATCTGGCATTCCGGAATCAGGGCGATATCCGCATTGCATTTAATTGCGGATTGCAGCGTTAATTCACCACAATATCCCCCCAATAATTCCACCATAAACACGCGACCAGGTAGCGCTCTGCCCGTATTTCGTAAACGAGAAACCTCCTTAATAATCTGTTCACAGGCGGTCGAAAAACCAATCGTATAATGACTGCCATAAACATCATTATCGATAGTCATCCCCACGCCAAAACAATTAATATCAAATTCGCTCAGGGTATTGAGAAACTGTAAACTGCCGTCACCGCCCGCCATAATTAACACATCAATGTGCAGCGACTTGAGTTTTCTGGCGATCGTTTCATATTCGCTACGCTGCAACTTACGGGTCGTTCTTCCCGAGGTAATGAGAGGTATTGCCGCGATAGAAAAATCGACCAAATCGCGCCATGCCACGTCATGATGATTTTTCTCCAGCAAGCCGGGAATACCACCATTGAATAAGGTAATTTTTGCATCCGCGAGTCGGGCAATCTGGAATATGAAATTATTTATTCCAGACACATCGCCCCCACTAATGACAATACCAATTTTCATTGCGTTTCCTCCGAAGCACCCGTGGAAACATTTTTCCCTGACTTCAAGTCCGCTATTTGCAATGAAGATCACATTATGCTGATAAATTCAGAGGCGAGTAATATTGACAGACTGATTGCATGGTCAATTTTTGTGATGCCAATCACATATAAAAATGAAATTTATCAAAGCGTGATTTTTTAATTCCGTTAATTATCATTTAGTTAATTGAAGCCCCCCTCATCCTTTTTACGCGCCCCTATTCTGTACGTCATATCGAGTTTATAAAAAGAGAGAAATGTGAGAAATATCGCATTTTTTTGCGTCCGGGAGGTTTATCAGCGCATTATTTCTTTCTGCGTCGCGTTGCAAAATGTGGCCTCGTGCACAAAGCCTGTTGATGCTTAGCCCACATTATGTCACTCCGCTCAGACATATTGCCGCTCATCTCAATACGAAAGCATCGTTAAAATCGTAGAAAAGAGGTTTTAACGGAGTCTCTCTATGTCAGAGCTTACGGTACGTTGTATTGACCTGAATATTCAGGGCAACAGCACTTATTCCATTCTGAAACAACTCGCGGAAATGGCGTTTCGGAATGGCGCGATCACCGATCGCCAGTTGTTTTTACAAACGCTGCTGATGCGGGAAAAACTGCATTCTACCGGATTCGGATCAGGTATCGCTGTGCCCCATGGCAAAAGCACCTGCGTAGAACACCCCTTTGTACTGTTTGCCCGTAAAACTCACGGAGTGGACTGGCAGTCCAGCGATGGCGAAGCCGTTAACTGTTGGATCTGCCTCGGCATACCGCAAACCGGCGAAGACGATCAGGTCAAAATCATCGGCACCCTGTGTCGCAAACTTATCCATCAGGATTTCATCAATCAACTGAAGCAAGGTGACGCCACTCAGGTACTGACTTTGCTCAATCAGACCTTAACTTCATAAGGAAGCGGCTATGGAGTCATCCTTACGTTTAGTAGCAATCACCAACTGTCCTGCCGGCATCGCCCACACTTATATGGTGGCCGAAGCGCTTGAGCAAAAAGCACGCTCGCTCGGTCATACGATTAAAATCGAAACCCAGGGGGCAAGTGGTGTAGAAAACCGCCTGACGCAGGATGACATTGCCGCCGCCGATTACGTGATTTTAGCCACCGGGCGTGGCTTAAGTGGTGACGATCGGGCGCGATTTGCCGGGAAAAAAGTCTATGAGATCGCCATTTCCCAGGCGCTAAAAAATATCGACCAGATTTTCACACAGTTGCCTTCTCATTCGCAGATGTTTACCGCAGATAGTAGCGTTAAACTCGGTAAACAGGATGTCCAGCAAGGCAGTGTAATGAGCCACCTGATGGCGGGGGTTTCCGCTGCGCTCCCGTTTGTGATCGGTGGCGGTATCCTGGTCGCCATCGCGAATATGCTGGTGCAGTTCGGCTTGCCGTATACCGATATGTCGAAGGGTGCGCCGTCATTTACCTGGATTATCGAATCCATCGGCTATCTGGGCTTCACCTTTATGATCCCCATTATGGGGGCGTATATCGCGTGGTCGATTGCCGACAAACCCGCATTTGCCCCGGCGTTTCTGGTCTGCTATCTGGCTAACGACAAAGGATTGCTCGGCACCCAGTCTGGTGCTGGTTTTCTCGGCGCGGTGGTACTGGGTTTGGCAATCGGCTATTTCGTGCTGTGGTTTCGCAAAGTCCGTCTCGGCAAAGCGCTCCAGCCGTTGCTTGGCTCGATGCTAATCCCATTCGCCACTTTGCTGGTGTTTGGCGTGCTGACGTATTACGTTATTGGTCCGGTGATGTCTGATCTGATGAGCGGCCTGCTGCACTTCCTGAACACGATCCCCCCGTCCATGAAAATGGGCGCCGCCTTCCTCGTTGGCGCGATGCTGGCATTTGATATGGGTGGGCCCATCAACAAAACCGCATGGTTTTTCTGCTTCTCACTGCTGGAAAAACATATCTATGACTGGTACGCCATCGTCGGCGTAGTGGCGCTAATGCCTCCCGTCGCGGCAGGCATTGCCACGTATCTGACACCCAAACTGTTTACCTCACAGGAGAAGGCCGCCGCGAGCAGCGCGATTGTGGTCGGCGCCACTGTCGCCACCGAACCCGCAATTCCTTATGCCCTGGCCGCACCGCTGCCAATGATTACCGCCAATACACTCTCCGGTGGTATTACCGGAATGCTGGTGATCGCTTTCGGAATCAAACGCCTCGCGCCGGGATTAGGTATTTTTGATCCGCTGATTGGCCTGATGTCGCCGGTAGGCTCCTTTTACCTGGTGCTGGCTATTGGCCTCGCACTGAACATTGCGTTGATTATCATCCTGAAAGGGCTGTGGCTGAGACGCAAGACCGCGCAACAGGAACATGCACATGAACATTAAGTTACTTCAGCAATTATGCGAAGCCAGCGCGGTCAGTGGCGATGAACAAGAAGTGCGCGCAATTCTCATCAATGAGCTGGAATCCTGCGTGGATGAAATGACGTTTGACGGCCTCGGCAGTTTTGTTGCTCGTAAAGGTCATTGTGGGCCAAAGGTGGCAGTCGTCGGTCATATGGATGAAGTCGGCTTTATGGTCACACATATCGACGATAGCGGTTTTCTGCGTTTTACGACAATTGGGAGTTGGTGGAGTCAGTCGATGCTGAACCACCGGGTCACTATTTGTACCCGCAAGCGATTTAAAATCCCTGGTGTTATCGGCTCCGTTGCACCGCATGCCCTCACCGAAAAACAGAAACAGCAACCACTGACATTTGACGAAATGTTCATTGATATTGGCGCGAGCAGCCGCGAAGAGGTAGAAAAGCGCGGTATTGCGATCGGTGACTTCATTAGCCCAGAGGCGAACTTTGCCTGCTGGGGCGACGACAAAATCGTCGGCAAAGCACTGGATAATCGTGTCGGCTGCGCCCTGATGGCAGAACTTTTGCAGTCCGTCGATAATCCGAATATCACCCTCTATGGCGTGGGCAGCGTGGAGGAAGAGGTGGGGCTGCGCGGCGCGCAAACCTCAGCAGAACACATCAGGCCCGACGTGGTTATCGTCCTGGATACTGCTGTTGCTGGTGATGTCCCTGGAATCGACAACACCAAATACCCATTGAAACTGGGTGAAGGTCCAGGGCTCATGCTGTTTGATAAACGTTATTTCCCAAATCAACAGCTGGTCGCGGCATTAAGGACGAGTGCAGAAAACAGTGGCGCCCCTTTACAGTTCTGTACCATGAAAACCGGAGCAACAGACGGTGGACGTTACAATGTGATGGGTGGCGGGCGCCCCGTTGCAGCACTCTGTTTGCCCACCCGCTATCTGCATGCCAATAGCGGCATGATTTCTGCAAAAGATTATGATGCATTGTTTACGTTAGTCCGTGACCTGCTGACTTCATTGACGGCAGAGCAGATCAAAACTTTCACCGACTTTCGCCGGGTGATCTGATGCTCAGTGAACGCCAGTTAACGCTTGTCGACCTTCTTGAACAACGGCCTAACTCACTCAGCGAGCTGGCGCGGCAAACTGGCGTTTCGGGTAGAACAATCCTGCGCGATATTGATTACATCAATTTTACCCTCAGCGGGAAAGCGCGCATTCAGCCTGGTGGCAGTGCGGGTTACCAACTGGACATTATCGACCGGCGCAGCTTTTTTCAGCTTTTACAACGCCATGATAACGACGATCGTTTGCTGGCACTTCTGCTGCTCAATACCTTTACCCCCCGCGTACAACTGGCTTCTTCGCTTAATTTGCCGGAAACCTGGGTCGCAGACCGTCTGTCGCGACTGAAGCAACGCTATGAGCGTGCATTTTGTCTTTCCAGCCGCCCCGGTGTGGGCCATTTCGTTGATGAACCAGAAGAAAAACGGATTGTCCTGCTGGCGAACCTGCTCAAAAAAGACCCGCTGTTAATTCCTCTCCCCGGCGTGACGCGAGACACTGTCGAACGACTTACCAGCGCATGTGAACATCTTCTTGCTGAGTTCCCACTGACGTCGGGTGAATACCTCGCCAGTCTGGTGCTGGCGGTCTATGCACTGCGTAATCAACTCTCGGGCA
The DNA here is from genome assembly GCF_013890155.1 of Citrobacter sp. RHB20-C16. Classification (NCBI taxonomy): domain Bacteria; kingdom Pseudomonadati; phylum Pseudomonadota; class Gammaproteobacteria; order Enterobacterales; family Enterobacteriaceae; genus Citrobacter; species Citrobacter sp. RHB20-C16. The sequence goes on from NZ_CP057630.1 coordinate 4,684,450, forward strand.
CATGGCCTGAATGTCGGCATACAGTGTTAAAAAATGCCGTAGAACAGGGCGGGATCTATCTTGGCGAGAACGCGTTCAAAACGCTGCACGGACTGCTGGATAAACAGCAACAACAGGCCATGACCCTGTCTGCCGATACCGTGATTGCTTTACTACAACGCGTACCTGGCGTCGCCACTTTGAACCTTATCGATACGCAACTGGTTGAAAATATCACGGGTCACCTGCTGAGATGCGTTTCGGCCCCCGTTTGGGTACCGGAACATCGCCAGAGCAGCATGAATAACCTGAAAGCGGCCTGGCCCGCTGCATTTGACATGAGCCTGCGCTTCATTGCGCTACTGCGTGAACAGTTAGAAATTCCGCTGTTTGACAGTGATCTGATCGGGCTCTATTTCGCCTGTGCGCTGGAGCGGCACCAAAATGAGCGTCAACCCATCATTTTATTATCCGATCAAAATGCGATTGCCACCATAAATCAGCAGGCTATTGAACGTGATGTATTGAATTGTCGGGTGATCATTGCACGCACTCCCAGTGATGTGTACGCGATAAGACAAGAAGTTGATCCCCTGTTGATCGTCAATAACAGCCACTATTTATTGGATGACTCATTAAAAAATGTCCTGACTATTAAAAATATTATTTCCGCAGTCGGGTCCGAACAAATCAAAAATTTTCTTGCCACGGCGTTTATTCGTCAGCAACCGGAGCGCTTCTTCTCTGAGGCGGGCAGCTTTCACTATATGAATCTCGCCGACGAAACCTGGCATCACATTACCCATCAGATTTGCGACAAACTCGTGGCGCAGGAACATATCACCCGTGATGAAGCACTGCGGATATGCGCCCGCGAAGATGAAGGCGAAAACCTGATTATCAATCATCTGGCGATCCCCCACTGCTGGAGCGAACAGAAGCGTCACTTTCGCGGGTTCTTCATTACTCTGGCGCATCCCGTACAGGTCAATAATGAACTTGTCAGCCATGTACTGATTGCTTGCGCTGCCGCTGACGCACGTCACGAATTAAAAATCTTCAGCTATCTGGCCAGCGTGCTGTGTCAGCATCCCGCCGAAACCATTTGTGAGTTAACGGGATATGACGCGTTTATGTCGTTGTTAAAACAATAATGACAGACACAAAAAAAGCGCCTCAAGGGCGCTCTTTCGACAATGGAGATGAACTTATTTCAGCAGTTCCGCCGTCATGTGCACGCGGTTACCGGTGTAAGCCTGAGTGATTTTATAGGAGCTTGCACCAGCCTGTTCAGCCTGAGCGGCGATTTTTGCTTCAGCACTTTCCAGAGTAGAACCGGTCGCGGTCACAGACTGGGCAGCAAAAGAACCGAAAGAGGTAGCGAGAGCGATAACTGCGACAAAAGTTTTGATGCTTTTCATGATATAAACCCTTTAACTTAGTTGTTTAAGTAAGGCACCGTGCCTTGATGTGATAAATAATAGGCCGTTACTCAGACAACTAAAAGCGGAAGGATTTGCCCGTTTCATTCAAATTAATTGAATCAAAATCACTCAGCGATTAAACGCTGCGGATGAGTATAAATGGTCGCCCTGCCTGGCTTACAGAACCCCACCAGCGTCAGATTGCAGCGCTCAGCGACTTCCACCGCCAGCGTGGTGGCAGCAGAGACCGCAAACAGAATCTCAACGCCGCACATCGCAGACTTCTGCACCATCTCATAGCTTGCGCGACTGGAAACCAGCGCCGCTCCCGGCACCCAGCTTTCGCCTTCGGCGGCACGGCGCCCCAGCAGTTTATCCAGCGCAACATGTCGACCGACATCTTCATGTCCGCCCGCCAGTTCACCCGATGGCATCACCCACGCCGCAGCGTGCGTACACCCGGTGAGCTGCCCCACAGGCTGAAAATCTTTCAGATGTCTTAATGCGTGATCAAGTCTGGCGAGGTTAAAAGTCTGGGTAAACGGCAGAGGCTGCACCGGTTTACCGATGTCATTGAGCTGCTCAACCCCGCACACGCCACAGCCGGTGCGTCCGGCCAACGCGCGACGGCGTTCTTTCAGCCCCATAAAACGGCGACTGGAAAGCTCGATCTGGACTTCAAGTCCATTACAGGAGGGAACCACATCCATGCCATAGATCTCGCGCGGGCTGTCAATGATCCCCTCAGACAAGGAAAAACCGACTGCAAAATGTTCCAGATCCTTCGGCGAGGCCATCATGACAACATGAGAAATGCCGTTATAAACCAGCGCCACGGGCACCTCTTCAGCGACCTCATCCGGCTGAGGGTGATGCAAATCCTCACGCTTCCAAAGGTTAACCTGGCGAGAGCTTGTGACATTAATCACATTTCCGACTTCTTTTGGATGTATCTTATTCACTTTCTTTTAACCGTATAAGAACACACGTACCAACATTGTGGTATTCTGTCGCAAGCCCCTCCTGGATGGGGGGAATTAACCCAATTCTGGACCTTTGCGGTCCCGTCCGCAAAGAAAAATAACAACCACACCCTGAGCGCTCACCAACATGAATGTGAAAGGGATGTGACAATGTCGAAAAAGGAGCAAACCATGCAGGTCAGCAGAAGGCAGTTCTTTAAGATCTGCGCTGGCGGTATGGCAGGCACCACGGCGGCAGCACTGGGCTTCGCGCCCGGCGTAGCGCTCGCGGAAACCCGGCAATATAAACTGCTGCGCACCCGCGAAACCCGTAATACCTGCACTTACTGTTCCGTTGGTTGTGGGCTGTTGATGTACAGCCTCGGCGACGGTGCAAAAAACGCCAAAGCGTCAATCTTCCATATCGAAGGTGACCCGGACCATCCGGTCAACCGTGGTGCGCTCTGCCCGAAAGGGGCCGGTCTGGTGGACTTCATCCACTCCGAAAGTCGCCTCAAATTCCCGGAATACCGCGCACCAGGCTCGGATAAATGGCAACAAATCAGTTGGGATGAGGCATTTGACCGCATCGCGAAACTGATGAAAGAAGACCGCGATGCCAACTACATTGCGCAAAACGCTGAAGGCGTTACCGTTAACCGCTGGCTGTCTACCGGGATGCTGTGTGCTTCCGCGTCCAGTAACGAAACCGGCTTTTTAACGCAAAAATTCACCCGCGCGCTCGGTATGCTCGCGGTCGACAACCAGGCGCGTGTCTGACACGGACCAACGGTAGCAAGTCTTGCTCCAACATTTGGTCGCGGTGCGATGACCAACCACTGGGTCGACATTAAGAACGCCAACCTCGTCGTGGTGATGGGCGGTAACGCCGCTGAAGCACACCCGGTCGGGTTCCGCTGGGCGATGGAAGCGAAGATTCACAACGGCGCGAAGCTGATTGTGATCGATCCGCGTTTCACGCGTACGGCGTCGGTGGCCGATTTCTATGCCCCAATCCGTTCTGGTACTGACATTGCCTTCCTGTCAGGCGTGATGCTGTACCTGCTGACGAACGAAAAATATAACCGCGAATACACCGAGGCCTACACCAACGCCAGCCTGATCGTGCGTGAAGATTTCGGCTTCGAAGATGGCCTGTTCACTGGCTATAACGCGGATCAACGCAAGTACGACAAGACCAGTTGGAACTATGAGCTGGACGAAGAGGGCTTTGCCAAACGCGATACCACCCTGCAACACCCGCGCTGCGTCTGGAACCTGCTGAAACAGCACGTCTCCCGCTACACGCCGGACGTGGTGGAAAATATCTGCGGTACGCCAAAAGCCGACTTCCTGAAAGTCTGCGAGTACATTGCGGAAACCAGCGCGAAAGACAAAACCGCATCGTTCCTGTATGCCCTCGGCTGGACACAACACTCCATCGGTTCGCAGAACATTCGTACCATGGCGATGATCCAGTTGCTGCTTGGCAACATGGGGATGGCAGGCGGCGGCGTTAATGCCCTGCGCGGCCACTCCAACATTCAGGGGCTGACAGACTTAGGCCTGCTGTCACAAAGCCTGCCGGGTTACCTGACGCTACCGAATGAAAAACAGCCGGACCTGCAAACGTATCTGGCCGCGAACACGCCAAAACCGCTGTTGAAAGACCAGGTCAACTACTGGGGCAACTACCCGAAATTCTTCGTCTCGTTGATGAAGGCCTTCTACGGCGATAAAGCGACAGCGGAAAATAGCTGGGGCTTTGACTTCTTGCCGAAGTGGGACAAAGGGTACGACGTGCTGCAGTACTTCGAGATGATGAAAGAGGGTAAGGTCAATGGCTATATCTGCCAGGGCTTCAACCCGGTTGCCTCATTCCCGAACAAAAACAAGACGATCGCATCACTGTCCAAACTGAAGTTCCTGGTGACGATCGATCCGCTCAACACCGAGACCTCCACCTTCTGGCAAAACCACGGTGAGTCGAACGATGTGGATCCGTCGAAAATCCAGACCGAAGTGTTCCGCCTGCCGTCCACCTGCTTCGCCGAAGAGAACGGCTCGATCGTGAACTCCGGTCGCTGGCTGCAGTGGCACTGGAAAGGCGCAGACGCTCCGGGGATCGCGGTCACCGACGGCGAAATCCTGGCCGGTATCTTCCTGCGCCTGCGCAAAATGTATGCTGAGCAGAGCGGTGCCAACCCGGAACAGGTGCTGAGCATGACCTGGAACTACTCCACCCCACATGAACCGGCATCGGAAGAAGTGGCGATGGAGAGTAACGGGAAAGCGCTGGCCGATCTCATCGACCCGGCAACGGGCGCAGTGATCGTCAAGAAAGGCCAACAGCTCAGCTCGTTTGCTCAGTTGCGTGACGACGGCACCACCTCCAGTGGCTGCTGGATTTTCGCCGGTAGCTGGACGCCGGAAGGCAACCAGATGGCGCGTCGCGATAACGCCGATCCGTCCGGTCTGGGCAATACGCTGGGCTGGGCATGGGCATGGCCGTTGAACCGCCGCATCCTGTACAACCGTGCTTCCGCTGACCCGCAGGGTAATCCGTGGGATCCAAAGCGCCAGATCCTGAAATGGGACGGCGCAAAATGGAGCGGGATGGACATTCCGGACTACAGCGCCGCCGCGCCAGGCAGCGACGTCGGGCCGTTCATCATGCAACCGGAAGGGATGGGACGTCTGTTCGCTCTCGACAAGATGGCGGAAGGTCCATTCCCGGAACACTACGAACCGTTTGAAACGCCGCTGGGTACCAACCCGCTGCACCCGAACGTGATCTCCAACCCTGCCGCCCGTATCTTTAAGGGCGACGCCGAAGCGCTAGGTAAAGCCGATAAGTTCCCGTACGTCGGAACCACTTACCGTCTGACCGAGCACTTCCACTACTGGACCAAGCATGCGCTGCTTAACGCTATCGCGCAGCCGGAACAATTTGTGGAGATCGGCGAGACGCTGGCGAACAAGCTCGGTATCGCCCATGGCGACACTGTTAAAGTCTCCTCTAACCGCGGCTATATCAAAGCCAAAGCAGTGGTGACTAAGCGTATTCGCACGCTGAAGGCAGACGGTAAGGATATCGATACTATCGGTATTCCGATTCACTGGGGCTATGAAGGTGTGGCGAAGAAAGGGTTTATTGCGAACACCCTGACGCCATCGGTGGGCGATGCCAACTCACAAACGCCGGAATTTAAGTCCTTCCTGGTGAACGTGGAAAAGGTGTAACGGAGACGACTTATGGCTTATCAATCGCAAGACATTATCCGTCGTTCCGCGACTAACGGTCTCACCCCCGCGCCTCAGGCGCGGGACTTCCAGGAAGAAGTGGCGAAGCTCATTGACGTCACCACCTGCATCGGCTGTAAAGCCTGTCAGGTGGCCTGTTCAGAGTGGAACGACATCCGTGATGAGATCGGCAGCAACGTCGGGGTCTATGATAACCCGGCGGATTTAACCGCTAAATCCTGGACCGTGATGCGTTTCTCGGAAGTGGAGCAGAACGACAAACTGGAATGGCTGATCCGTAAGGATGGCTGTATGCACTGCGCCGATCCGGGCTGCCTGAAGGCGTGTCCGGCAGAAGGCGCTATCATTCAGTATGCCAACGGGATTGTCGACTTCCAGTCCGAGCAGTGCATCGGCTGTGGTTACTGCATCGCCGGTTGCCCGTTCGACGTGCCGCGACTCAACCCGGAAGACAACCGCGTCTATAAATGTACGCTGTGCGTTGACCGCGTGACCGTTGGCCAGGAACCGGCCTGCGTGAAAACCTGCCCAACGGGTGCTATCCACTTTGGTTCCAAAGAGGACATGAAAACGTTGGCTGGCGAGCGTGTGGCAGAACTGAAAACCCGTGGTTACGACAATGCTGGCCTGTACGATCCGGCGGGCGTAGGTGGGACGCACGTGATGTATGTGTTGCACCATGCCGACAAACCGAATCTGTACCACGGTCTGCCGGAGAACCCGGAAATCAGCGCCACCGTGAAATTCTGGAAAGGGATCTGGAAGCCTCTTGCAGCGGTCGGCTTTGCCGCGACCTTTGCGGCCAGCATCTTCCACTACGTCGGTGTCGGTCCAAACCGTGCGGATGAGGAAGAGAACAACCTGCATGAAGAGAAAGACGATGAGGTGCGCAAATGAAAAGACGTGACACCATCGTGCGCTACACCGCGCCGGAACGCATCAACCACTGGGTCACCGCCTTCTGCTTCGTGCTGGCGGCGGTGAGCGGGCTGGGCTTTTTCTTCCCGTCCTTCAACTGGCTGATGCAAATCATGGGCACACCGCAACTGGCGCGTATTCTGCACCCGTTTGTGGGCGTCATCATGTTTGCCTCGTTCATCATCATGTTCTTCCGTTACTGGCACCACAACCTGATTAACCGGGATGACATTTTTTGGGCGAAGAACATTCGCAAGATTGTCGTCAACGAAGAGGTGGGTGACACCGGGCGGTATAACTTCGGCCAGAAATGCGTGTTCTGGGCGGCGATTATCTTCCTGGTGCTGCTGCTGGTGAGCGGTGTGATCATCTGGCGTCCGTACTTTGCGCCAGCGTTCTCCATTCCGGTGATCCGCTTCGCGTTAATGCTGCATTCATTTGCCGCCGTCGCGCTGATTGTGGTTATCATGGTGCATATTTACGCCGCGCTGTGGGTAAAAGGTACTATTACCGCGATGGTAGAGGGCTGGGTAACCCGCTCCTGGGCGAAGAAGCATCACCCGCGCTGGTACCGTGAAGTTCGCGAAAAACAGGATAAGACCCAGTCGTAAGCAAGGGCTGTTCGTGAACCGATAAGATAACGCCGGAGACTGAGTTTCCGGCGTTTTTTTAAGGGATATTTTTGGCCTGACAGGCCGTTTTGACAACTTTTTGACAACTTTATACAGATTACAGACCAACCGACGTTACGGTCGCATAAGAATGGAGTCGATTCTTAAGACAAGGAGACGTACCGTGAATCTCAAACACCTCTTCGCAGCCCTGGCAATGGGACTGCTTGCGACAACAACAGCGGCACAACCGCCCGCGCCGAAAGTGACGATTAAATCCGAACTGGCTTCCCCTCTGGTGCTGGAAAACAGCCAGGACAAAAACTACCTCAAAGTATCACTGACGGGTTTCCCGCTGCATGCAACCAAACGCAGCCCGATCAACCTCGCGCTGGTGATTGACCGCTCCGGCTCTATGGGCGGCGAGCGTATCGAACAAGCCACAGAAGCTGCCGTAATGGCAGTGAACACTTTAAGCGCCCAGGACACGCTCTCGGTGGTGATTTACGACGACGTCGTGGATGTCATTGTGCCGGCGGCCAAAGTCGACAATAAAGCGAAACTTATCAGCCAAATCCGTGAACGACTGACCGCACGCGGCGGTACTGCCCTGTTTGCCGGTGTCAGCCGCGGTATCAAAGAAAACAGTAAATTCCTCGATAAGGCCCATGTTAACCGCATCATCCTGCTGTCTGATGGTCAGGCGAACATCGGCCCTTCCTCCACCAGCGAGCTGGCAGAACTGGGTAAGATTGCCGCCCGCAAAGGGATTGCCATCACGACGATGGGTATTGGCGAAGGCTACAATGAAGATCTGATGGCGGCGATTGCCCAGTACAGCGATGGCAACCACGTGTTTGTACAAAACACCGATGCCCTGGAGAAGGCATTTGCCCATGAATTTGGCGATGTCATGTCCGTCGTCGCTCAGGATGTGGTGGTGCAAATTAACGTCGCCGACAACGTTAAGCCACTTCGCCTGCTGGGGCGTGAAGGTGAAATCCGCGACAACACGGTGACCGTTAAACTGAACCAGCTTTACGCCAATCAGGAGAAATATGTCATGCTGGAAGTGCTGCCGGCGAAAGGCCAGGCCGCACAAAGCAAGCCGCTCGCTGAGGTCAACGTCAGCTATAACAACCTCGCCACCGGGCAGAAAGAGCGTTGGGATGACAAGATGGCCGTCAGCTATACCGCCTCAGCCAACGAGGTTCAGAAAGCGCAGGTGGAGGATGTGATCGTCGATTCCGCCATTCAGAAATCCGCCATTCAGAATGAGCAGGCGTTACAGCTCATCGATGAAGGCAAAATGGACGAGGCGAAAGCGATCCTGCGCGATAACTCCAGTACACTCAGCGCGTTACCGCTTAGCGCACCGGCCGCCAGAATGAAGGCACAGGCGAGCGCAGAGGAAAATCTTAAGTTGCTGGACAGGATGGAAAGCGAAAGCAAAGAAGCGTCGCGCAAGTCGCTGAAAGAACAGAGTTATAAAACCAAAAACCAGAGTTCGAAATCGAACTGATCCACAAGGAGTGCTGGATGTTCAGACGCAAGCCGATTTATCTCGTCATTACATTGATGTTTTTTATTCTGCTTGCTTACCTGGGCGTTCGCACTCTGGAACATGAAGTCTTGTTGCGTCAGTACCAGACCCAAACCCTGGCGAAATCGCAAACCGCCAGCGTCGCCAGGGGGATCGAAAATATTCTGCAGCAAAAAGCCTCCCGCCTGCATGCGATTGGCGATTTTATCGACCCCGCAGAGGTCGCCACCCTCAGCGCGCTTAAAGAGAACGACAGCGACATTGCCGACGTCTTTATGCTGCGGAAAAATCATCTCCTTTACCCCGATGAGCGTCAGCCGTTGAGCAACAAGGATAAAGAGTGGGTACGCCTGCTCAGCCCGCTGGTCAACGATCCCAGCCAACTTGCCAGTCATATGACGCAAAGCGAGCAGGACACGCCGCAGGCCGGCTGGTTTATTAGTTTTGAGACTCCGGAACCGCTGTTGATCTACTGGCGGCAGAAAGACGGGGCGATCATCGGCTTTCGCCTCTCCTGGGTACAGCTGATGATGGATATGGCGAACAGCATACAGGTGAACCCGGGGGATCCGCAGCAGATTGTCAGGGTGACGGAAAACGGCCGTCAGCTTTATCAGAACGCGCAGGCGGATCTGCGGCGGCTCACTTTAATGGACTCCCGCACGCTGGCGTATCCACTCACAACGTGGCAGGTCAGCGCTTACGGCGTCAACGCACCGCTCTGGCATATCTGGCTGTGGGGCGGCGCATTAATCGTCCTGCTGCTTCTCGCCGTCGCACTGTTGGGCGTCTCGCTGTGGCGGGAATATACCCGCGCGGCGCGTCAGGCGCGCCAGCAGGTCGATTTTGTCAGCCAGGTGTCACACGAACTGAAAACACCGCTGACCAACATCACGCTCTATGCCGAACTGCTGCGCGAAGGGCTGGATGATGAACAAACGCATGAGCGACGCTATGTGGATGTGATCACTCAGGAAGGCCAGCGGTTATCACGGCTTATCCAGAATATCCTGACCTTTACGCGCGCACCGAAACTGCATCTTCAGCCAGTCAATCTCCGCCGTCTGATGACAGAAATTACGCAGATCTTTACGCCTGCGTTGCAGGCTAAAGGCATGACGATTCACATGTCCTGCCCTGAGAATCTGATATTGCACAGCGATCGCGACGTGATCACGCAAATTGTCAGCAACTTTCTCAGTAATGCCGAAAAATACGCTTCGCAGGGCCAGCGCGTGGATCTGACCGTTGAACACGTTGCGGAAAACGTGGAGATCGCCGTTCGCGACTATGGTCCCGGTATTGCGGAAAATGAGATGTCCTTGATCTTCCGCCCGTTTTATCGGGTCAAATCCTCCATTACCGAGGGTGTTTCAGGTACCGGTATTGGGCTCACCATCGCTTGCCAACTGGCGCAACGCCTGCACGGAAAGATTCAGGTAACGGCGCAAGAGCCAGGCGTCCGCTTTACCCTTACGCTGCCGCAGGGATGAGAATATGAAGATACTGATTGCCGAAGATGATGCAAACATCCGCCAGGGTCTGGTGGATGCACTGTCGCGCGAGGGTTATTCGATCATAGCAGCACCGAACGGGCGCGCGGCGCTGGAGAGTTATCATCGCGACAAACCGGACTTTGTGCTGTTAGACATCATGATGCCCGAAATGGATGGCTATACCGTCTGCCGGGAAATTCGCCGCCAGAACGAACACATTCCCATCGTGTTTCTCTCCGCCAAAGATGAGGAGATCGACCGTGTCGTGGGGCTGGAACTGGGTGCAGATGACTACATCAGCAAACCGTTTGGTATTCATGAACTGCGGGCGCGGATAAAAACCATCGCCCGTCGTTGTTTAAACCATAGCGCCACGCAGCCTAACCTCAGTTTTGCTTTTGGCGACCTGACGGTGTTACCGAATGAACTGTGCGCCTGGCGCGGCGAACAAAAGCTGGAGCTGACGCTGCGGGAAGTTCGCATTTTAAGCTGTCTTGAGCGTCATAAAAATCAGGTGGTTACGCGCGATATGTTGTTCGATGCGGCGTGGGGGTACGACTATTTGCCCAATAGCCGTACGCTGGATCAGCACATTTCCCGGCTCCGCAAAGTCATCGAACAGGATGCCAATCAGCCGCAGCTAATCCGAACGGTGCATGGTCTGGGGTATCGATATCAGGTATCGTAACGCACACATTGCGATGTCACCGCTATAACCCGCAGGCCGATTGCGGTTATCATTAATGACATTCACCAGCGCGGGCGCGAAATGCCCGCCAATTCACAGAGCGGATTACACCTAGCTAAATCTGCCTAACCAGGAAGTGACTGAATGAGCATTCGTATCATCCCGCAAGATGAGCTGGAAAAGAGCGAGAAACGCGCGACGGATATGATTCCACCGTTATTATTCCCCCGGCTCAAAAATCTGTATAACCGTCGCGCCGAGCGTCTGCGCGAACTGGCTGAGAATAACCCGCTGGGAGATTACCTGCGCTTTGCTGCGCTGATCGCCCATGCCCAGGAAGTGGTGCTGTATGACCATCCATTGCAGATGGATCTCACTGCACGCATCAAAGAAGCCAACGATCAGGGTAAGCCGCCGCTGGATATCCACGTTCTGCCACGCGATAAGCACTGGCAGAAACTGCTGCACTCGCTGATCGCCGAACTGAAACCGGAGATGAGCGGCCCGGCGCTGGCGGTGATCGAAAATCTGGAAAAAGCCTCCGAACAGGAACTGGAACAGATGGCCAGCGCTCTGTTTGCCTCCGATTTCGCCGCGGTCAGCAGCGATAAGGCCCCGTTCATCTGGGCCGCGCTGTCGCTGTACTGGGCGCAAATGGCCAGCCTTATCCCGGGTAAAGCCCGCGCGGAATACGGCGAACAACGTCAGTACTGCCCGGTGTGCGGCTCGATGCCGGTCTCCAGCATGGTGCAAATTGGCACCACCCAGGGACTGCGCTATCTGCACTGCAACCTTTGTGAAACCGAGTGGCATGTGGTTCGTGTTAAATGCAGCAACTGCGAGCAAAGCCGCGATCTGCACTACTGGTCACTGGACAATGAGCAGGCGGCAATCAAAGCCGAAAGCTGCGGTGACTGTGGAACCTACCTTAAGATCCTCTATCAGGAAAAAGACCCGAAAGTGGAAGCCGTCGCCGACGACCTCGCGTCGCTGGTACTGGACGCGCGCATGGAGCAAGAAGGCTTCGCCCGCAGTTCCATCAACCCGTTCCTGTTCCCGGGAGAAGGGGAGTAAACGCCTTCAACAGGTGATGCCGGACGGTGCTTATCGTCCGGCCTGCAACTGATAAGGCGTAATGACGCCAGGTATCCCCGCGAAATCTCTGGTGTTGCGCGTCACAAGCGCAAACCGATGAATCTGCGCGGTAGCCAGAATGATCGCGTCCGGAAGTTTCATCCCATATTCCTGCCTGAGATTCACGCTTCGCTCAGCAATTTCCAGTGATACACCGATGATATTGAACGCACTCAATGCCACACGCGTACGATATTCCTGATGGTATTTTTTTGCCCCCACCATGACTTCCATCCAGGTAATCAAGCTGATGGCATTCTGCGGCGGATACGCTTCCAGTACTTGCTGTGCTTCCTGGCGCCCGCTAAATAAATCAATCAGGATATTGGTATCGAACAACACGGGTCCCTTTTGCATTACCATTCCTCGCGCAGCGTCCTCTGATACTCAACGCCGTCTTCCTCACAACCCTGCCAGAGCCCCAGCGCATTGGAAATTGTGGTTTCAGCCTGGCCTTGCCTTTCAAGGTACTGTTCAACCGCTTCGCGCAGCAACTCCGCACGGGGCAGATTCCGCTGCTGCTTGAGATCGTCAAGGCGTTTGATCACCTCATCGGATAAGTCGAGTAATATTCTGCCCATGTCCATTCCAGCCATTATGCTCACATATACCTCCAGTATATCATTGGCGAATAATTTTCAAACAACATACACCGTCGGCAAGCAGGAAAAAAGCGATCCCCGTAGTGACTTTTCCTTTTGCGAGGCGCTTTCCAGAATTTCACCCTGATCCAAATCCACCATTCTCTTTCATGAAAAACCAGGTTATAACACTGTATATTCATACAGATTTAAGGGATTAAGAAAATGGCGCTTGAAAACGGGATTGCACAACGGGTCGAGGAATTTATTGCAGCGGGTCGCCCTTCTGCTCGACGGCAACATATTGATGACCGGAGAGCGGGCTATATCGCCAGTACCGTGCTGGCCGGAGAGACCGAAACGCGCGTAGAAGTCAGCGATGTTGAGCTGGAGGGGATGACGCTGCGCGTCGTATCGCCGCGCCACGTTTCGGGCGCTCTGCCCTGCGTTATTTACTACCACGGCGGCTGTTTCGTGAGCGGCGGATTTGCCACCCACGATAATCAGTTGCGGCAACTGGCGCATACCAGCGGTTGCCGGGTGATTGCCGTACAGTACCGCCTCGCGCCAGAACACACGTTTCCTGCGGCGCATGACGATGCTGAAAAAGGGGCCAACCTGATCTGGCAATATGCGAAACAGCTTGGCGTTGAACGCCAGCACATCACGCTTGCCGGGGACAGTGCGGGCGGACACCTGGCGCTGGTGACAGCATTGCGCCTGAAGGCAGCAAAGCAATGGCTGCCCGCACAATTGATGCTGATCTACCCGATGCTCGACGCGACCGCAAAATGTGAGAGCTATACCCGCAACGGTCTGGACTACATCATTACCCGCGACACGTTGCTAACCGGGTATGAGATGTATATGCCCCATACCGATCGCCAGCATCCCGAAGCCAGCCCGCTCTGGCGAGATGATCTCAGCGGCTTACCGCCTACGCACATCATCACCGCTGAATTTGATCCGCTGTGCGACGAAGGCGAACTTTTGTATGAGCGACTGACGACCCAACACGTCGACTGCACCTGCCAGCGCTACCTCGGCGTGATTCATGGTTTTTTCCAGCTAGCTGGCGTCAGCCATGCGGCGCGCAGCGCAATGCAGGATATCGCCTGGCGCGTGACTATCCCGTCCGTTAGCGAAGAATAGAGAAGGGAGTTCCCCTACTCTTCCTCGTTTCCGCCTTCTTCATAGGGACCAAACGGTTTGGCGGGCAGGACGATGTAAATACCTTCAAAAATAGCGCCCGGTGTGTCATTGCCCAGCAGCTCTACCTGCAGTTGAACCCGCGCCTTTTTCCCACGCGCCAGACGGTCAAGATCGCCGCTCAACGAGCCGAGATCGGCAACCGCGGCGGGTCTGCCGCTGATAGGTTTGCTATAGCGGATATGGGCGTCAGCGAGAATGATCGTGCCCCCAAGATGGCGCTCACGCAGCATCAGCCAGATAAGCCCCCAGCCGGTCAGCGTAGCCAGCGAAAACAGGCTCCCGGCAAACAGCGTGTGATGCGGATTTTGATTGCCCGTCTCCGGCATGGTGGTAATAAATTTTTGCCCGGTGTACTGCTGAATACGTACACCCATCTTCTCGCTCAGCGGGATGTGCTCATACCACGCCTGCTGTAGCTGTCCGCACCAGTCGCCGCGATGCAAAATGTCATCGAGCGAGGCAATCGGTTTGATCATCAAAAAGTGGCGAACCGGCGTAGTTTGCGGCGTGGTGATTTCGCCCTGATTGACAAAACCCAGTTTGGCGAAGAATTCGACAGCGTCTTCCCGTGCGCTACAGGTCACTCGTTTGACCCCTTCCTGACGTGCGACGGACTCCAGCGTCATTGCCATCAGCGTTCCCAGCCCCTTTTCCTGCACGGTGGGATCGACAGCCATGAAACGGATGGAAGCCTCATTATCGGCATTGATGTACAACCGCCCGACGGCAACCAGATTGCCCTCTTCATCGACCACCATCTGGTGGTGCGCCATTGCGTCCCAGGCATCACGCTCGGAACCCTTCGGTTGATGCAGCGGCTTGCGCAGCATTTCCCAGCGAAACTGATAGTAACGCTCTAATTCTTCTTCTGTTTGCGGTACTCGAAGGTGATACATAGCGGTACTCTCTCTTGTAACCCGCGGCCACGCCGGAAGCTGATTCATACCTGTAACCAGAACGTCACGGGGCCGTCATTCACCAGCGCAACCTGCATATCCGCAGCGAAGCGTCCGGTCTGCGTATTCATGTCCTGCTGTCGGCAGCGTTCGACGAAATAATCGTACAGGGCTTCTGCCCACTCCGGCGCCGCCCCTTTCGAGAACCCCGGACGCATGCCGCGTTCGGTATCCGCCGCCAGCGTAAATTGTGAAACCACCAGCACACTCCCGCCCGCCTGTTGCACGTTCAGGTTCATTTTGCCTTCGGCATCGCTAAAAATACGGTAGCCGAGCACACGTTCACACAGGCGATTCGCTTTCTGCTCGTCGTCATCCTTTTCGACACCCAACAACACTAAAAGTCCTGAGCCAATTTCACCCGTCACTTCGTCCTCCACGGTGACGCTGGCACGGGTTACGCGCTGAATTAATGCAATCATGGTTGGTCTGCTTCTTCTTGTTCTGCGGCTTGTTTGAGTTTGCGGTATTCCCCGAGAGTGACAGTTATTTCCGCACCAAGCAAGACGATACACCACGTCCAGTACACCCAGACAAACAAAATGGGTACCACCGCTAACACGCCGTAAATAAGCTGATATGACGGGAACATGGTGATATAAAGCGCGAAACCTTTCTTTCCGGCCTCGAACAGGACCGCAGCGACAAAGGCGCCGACAATCGCATCCCGATTCGGTACGCGCGTGGTCGGCACCACGCTGTAGAGGAGCCAGAATGAGAGCCAGGAGAGGATCAGCGGGAAGAGACGCAGCACATCATCAATCACGGTATTGAGATCGCTGGCCCAGCGTAATGAGAGAAGATAGGAACTGATCGCCAGACTGGCCCCTGCCAGTAATGGTCCCAGCGTCAAAATCATCCAGTACACGGCAAAGGAGTACACTTTTGGCCGCGTGCGCGTGCTGCGCCAGATAGTATTCAGCGCGCTATCAATGGCATACATCAACAGCAGCGCGGTGACGATTAACCCGCAGGCCCCCACCGCCGTCATTTTGTTGGAGTTGGCGACAAACTGCTCAATGTAACGTTGAATCACATCGCCCGTTGCCGGGATAAAGTTGGCAAAAATAAAGTGTCGCAACTGGACGCTGACATCGGAAAACATCGGAAAAGCGGCGAAAAGCGCAAATACAACGGCGATCAGCGGCACCAATGAGAGCAACGAGACGTAGGCAAGATTCCCTGCCAGGGTCGTCATATTGTCCTCATCAATGCGCTTCCAGAGGAGCTTCAGCCAGGCCCAGATCGGTCGGGTATGATGCCTGGCTTTTTGATGCACGGTTTTTAGCATAACAACTTCGCGAAATAGTCAGGAATGACGGTTTTATCGGTCACCAGAATGCTGGTTATCCCCAACTGGTTGGCCCCTTCTATATTATCGATGTTGTCGTCAAAAAAGACCGTGTCGCTCACTGAAAAACCCTCTTGCTGTAACACATGCTGATAAATCCGTGTCTCCGGCTTGCGCATCCCCAGATCCTGCGACAAATAAATATGGTCCGCCGCCTGGCGAATTTCTGGATATTCCTCTGGCCAGAACGTCGTATGCAGCCGGTTGGTGTTCGACAGGACGACCACGCGATGCCCCTGCTCACGCAGTTTCTGCATGATATCGATAACCTCAGGCCGTAGCGCGACAAAAACGGCCTGCCAGCCATGGGAAAACTGTTCGTAGCTCAGCGACAGATCCATCTCATGACAAAGGGCCTCGGCAAATGCTTCATCGGTGATTTCTCCCCGTTCGTGCTGATGGAAGGCCTCACCCATCGTAAAGCTCTGCTTTAACGACGCCAGCGGCACACGGCTCAGATCGCTCCAGGTACCTAATACGCGGTTGAAGTCGATATCGACAATCACATTACCTAAATCAAAGATATAGAGCATGTCCCTTCTCCTTACTTGCCGTGGATGAATAACTGTAACGGGAAAGGGGCGTTTTGACTATGTACCCGTCAGGGAAAGATGAAGGAAAAAAAGGCGATGCCCTGAGAGCATCGCCTTGTTCTGGTGTGATATTTCTCGGTTTCTTAGAAGCTGTATTTCACCCCGAGCATCGCAGAGGTATCGCTGTAGCTGTTGTCGCCCATTTGCTGCGCCACGTTACCCCACACCTGCAGACGCGGGTTGATTTGCCCTTCAATACCCACTTTCAGCTCACCAATGTTACGTGTCCCGCTGATGTCATCCTTGATGGAGCCCATCTGTACGGTCTGGTTATTGGTGTTGTGGATCCAGTTCGCTTCAATGAACGGCTGGAAATCACGGCCTTTATCGGTATCTTTCTCCGCATGACCTTTCAGGTAAGCACGGACGCCGAGGCGAGTCATCAGGTTGCCGTCAGTTTTGTCTTTAACCACCGTCCCGTTGTGCTCACGGTGTGAATCGGCCTGCACGTCCATCCAGATAACCTGCGCTTTCGGTTGGATCCAGTAGGTTTTATTTTCACTTTCCCCGACCAGGAAGCTATAACCGCCTTCAACAGACGCCGTGATACCGTCGGATTTGTAGTTTTCGCTGGCCAGATGTTCGCCACTAACGGTGTTATCAAACCAGTTATACAGTACCCAGCTATCCAGATAGGTCCCGGTCTTATCCGCTTCATTGGCATACCAGGTGGCATACAGACCGACGCTGTAACCATCTACCTGCCCACGAGACGAATAGCCAGTGTAACTGTTACGGGTTTTACTTTTCTGGTTGGCATAACCCGCCATGGCACCCAGATGCCAGCGATCGAGGCCGTCGCTGCTCCACTGCGCCAGGTCGCCGCCTAACTGCAGAACATAACGGTTAGCGTTGGTTTTCAACTGCCCGCTGCCGTCAGTAAAGCGATTATGGCCCCCTACGTTACGCATCCACATACTGGTGACTTTTTCTTCGCCAGTCAGCATATCGGTATACTGAGTTTCACCCAGACGGTCATGCAGACGGGTGATAAACATCGTATTGGCCGCATAGTTGTTCGCCAGATAACTCCCGAATTCAGGGCGATACTGGTGCTCGACGGGACCCGGATATACTGGCGGTCCTGGAGGATCAGTTGGGTCTGGCTGCGCGGGATCGGGATCCGGCTCAGTCGGTGGTGGCGGAGGCGGCTCCACTGGCGGCGGATCCACCGGTGACAGCTCGCTGGTCAGATACCAGTCACTGGCTTTTTTCACCACGTCATAGTCGTACGCACCGGCGACGATACGCCCTGATTTGGTAAAGGTACCGTCAGAGTTTCCGGCAACCTCAACAATTTTAATCCCATCGACGGTCAGTTCACCCACACCACCAATGTTGTTGATCCCCACTTTGGTATTACCGGAGGTATCGCCATTCACTTTCAGCATGTCAGTTAATGAACCGTCACCTTCCAGTACGGTATTCAGCACTAACAGCGCGTTGGTCCCGATGTAGTTCCCTATCACAGTCAATGTTTTGAAGGTTCCCGCATCATCGCGAGACACGCCGTCAGGACTGTAGCGCAGCGTCGCCTGATCCAGCGTCAGATTAGAGACCACGGAATTTCCAGTCATCGTCCATTCGCTGCTGGCGCCCTTCATACTCAAATCCAGCGAGCCGTGGTAGGTTGCATTACTATTCTCTTGTGAAGAATCGGCTTTGCCTACAAAGCGGCTTCCATCTTCCATACGCAGATCCATGGTGCCGCCATAATAAGCACGTAAATTGCCTTCAATGTCGTACACACCTGAGTCAGCCGTATCGGTAGCGTAATCCCATGAACGAATGACGCCCTGCGAACCATATGCGTAAATGGCATAAGCGCCACTGTCAGTCACCTGAATTTTCGTATCGCCACCCAGGTTCACCGTTGCGGACTCAGTAGATGAAGACGCATAAACGCCGTGCGCAGTGACACCAGAGGTTTTTAAATCAACGTTATTTAGGTTTATGGTT
Organism: Citrobacter sp. RHB20-C16; assembly: GCF_013890155.1. NCBI lineage: Bacteria > Pseudomonadati > Pseudomonadota > Gammaproteobacteria > Enterobacterales > Enterobacteriaceae > Citrobacter > Citrobacter sp. RHB20-C16. The sequence goes on from NZ_CP057630.1 coordinate 4,703,121, forward strand.
CCTTTACGCCCCACATACACTGCATGTGCATTTCGACCTGACGTCGTGACTGACGTCGCGCCATTGAGCGTAATATCCGCATTTCCTCTTGCCGTTCCTGTCAGTTGTGCAGGATCTCTACCTGCATAAATACCATAACCTGTATTCATGCTTCCGGGACCACGAGTAACAATATCCGTATTCCCATGAATAATTATGGATGACTGGGCATTGTCTTTATTCGCCGATGCGTTAGCACGTAACCCCATTCCATTTTCAGCATCAACGGTCACGTCGCCATTGACTTCAACGATTGAATAATCCGCCTGGAGTTCACGACCGATATTTATACCATCAGCGCTACTTCCTGTTGCGGTGATGTAAATATTATCGGCAATCAGCTTGCCCCCAGCATTTTTAGAATGGATTCCATCTGCTGCAGTGCCTGTGGTATTGATAACCAGATTTTTGAATTTATAACCAATATTATCAATATAGACACCCCAACCTGTTAGGCCAGCAGTAGTACCTTCTGAAGTTGTATCAATACGCACTTCATCAAAACCACTGTAATCCCTTGCCGACCCGCCAAGTGGATTGCCGTAGTGATAGATTGTGGTGTTATCGCAAAAGAGTTGAGCAGTGGTGGTGTAACCGCATGCCGCAGCGACTTGCCCGCTAAATCCTCCGAGCGCCAGCGCACTGGCGATACAGAGTGCCAATTTCCCCGGTGAGGGTGGTTTGCATTTCATTTTTTGTGTTTTCATAGGAATACCTTTTCCGTACTACTCTTTTTTCGGATAAGAGCATAAAAGACGCAGTAAAAATTAATTAAAAGGCAAAGCGGGTCCGTTCATCTTTAAAACCTTAAAGATTCACTTACCTTAAAATTATAAATCTTTCCTTTTGCGCGATTAATACAGTTATTCAAAGGTTATGTCAACGGGGGTTGAACTGACGAAAAAGGGAAAATAATAAAATGACATCCATTTATTTATATTATTCCTGGGTGTTTTTTTAATGAATAAAAAGAGTGCGTAACGAGGGTAAAAAAAGCTTACGAATCAATGCACATTAAAAGCACAATTTGATAATTCATGCGAGCTTTAGGATTTTTATACATAATACCAGGACGTTTAACTATTTATATTTTTTGTGATAAGAACCGCCTGAACGGCGGTTTATTTTGAAAGGAGTCTGTTACGAAGAAACGCCATCATCCTGGTCTGGGCTCACCTGAACGATTTCAACCTGATGAGACTGAAGAAGCGTATGCAGAGCCGGGCCAGGGAGTTCATCAGTAAACAACGCGGTTACCGCAGAAACATTGCCAATTTCTACCGCCGCCGAGGCGTGGTATTTCGTATGATCGGCAGCAAGCAGAATATGGCGGGAGTGAGCCATCATCGTCTTCACCACACTGGCCTCATTGACGTCAAATTCCAGCATCGCGCCATCGCTTTCAATCGCCCCGACGCTGGTGACGAGGTAGTCCGCCCGGAAATCAGCGACAAACGCAGTCGCAGAAGGGCCAATAATCCCGCTGTTATGTGGACGCAGCGTTCCACCGGGGACCATCACTTCGAAACGGGGATTGTTATAGAGAATATGCGCAACCCGAAGGCTGTTGGTGATGATACGCAGATGATTGTGGTTCAACAACGCCCGCGCCACCTGCTCTACGGTAGTGCCAATGGTGATGAACACCGTTGAACCATCTGGAATGTAGTCCGCCACCGCTTCCGCGATGGCTTTTTTCTCTTGCGTCCACGAGACTTCACGTTGCTCAAAGGCAGTGTTAACCACGCTGGACGCGCGGCCAGCGCCACCGTGATGACGGGTAATCAGCCCCTGTTCGCTTAATTTACGGATATCACGGCGCACCGTCTGCGTAGAGACATCCAGTAAACCCGCCAGTTCGTCAATGTTCATATACCCACGCTCACCAACGAGCGATAGCAATTGATCATGCCGTGGGTTACCGGTCAGTTCGGTAAAACTCATGAAAATTCCTCGAAAAACCATTGCCCTGCATTTTATACAAAAAGTGACAGAAAAGATCGGGTTTGATCACAGTCAGGAATTCCTGCACGTCCACCCGGTCGGGTACACTTCAGTGCCGCCACCCCACTGGCGAACCTGACCGCGTCTTTCAGTTCGCTTCCTGATGCGAGGCTGAATGCCAGCGCACCGTGGAAAACGTCGCCTGCCCCGGTTGTATCCACCACATCCACTGCAAAACCGGCCTGGTGTTGCAGCGTGCCATTTTCTATCCAGTCACACCCTTCACTACCTTGCGTGACGTAGACATGTCCATTTGTGAGCGTTTGTGATTGTTTCAACGCCTTGGCGGTCTCATTGATGCCCGTCAGGCGCGCCAGACCCGGGGCCGAAAACACAGCATGATCGCTTAAGGCCACCAGCTCGCTGATGTCCTGAGGCGTCACATCACCATCCAGCAGCGTCTCCACGCCCGCCTGATGCGCCAGCGTAAAGGCCTGCTTTGCCCCTTCATGCCAGCGAACGTCCGCCAGTACGATATCCCACTGGGAAAAGTCGATGTCATTGAGCCAGTCGGCCTCCGCCGGCAAATCGGGGCTCGGGAAATTGACGATAATCCGCTCCCCTTGAGCATCAACCATGATAGCCGATTGCGACGACTTTGCCCCCGCATAGCGCCGGGTGTAACGGGTATTGACCCCCAGAGATTCCAGCTCCGCCAACAGGTGTTTTCCGGTGTCGTCATCGCCCACACGGCCAATAAAGTTTACCTGTGCCCCTAACTTCGCCGCTGCCACTGCGGCAGTGGCGGCTGGTCCACCGCCCACCTCGGTATAACGACGCGCCACATATTTACCGCCTACAGCCGGTAACGTTTCTACGTAATAGATGCGATCCAGCACGGTAATACCTACACAAGCAATACGAATCATGGTCGTTCCTTAAGCATTTCGGGATGAGATTATTTTAATTCCACAAAATGTTTAAAAAGTGACGGCTGTCAATTTTTTGACCATAAATTACAAATACGATCAAAAACAGACAGAAACAACCGGTCATAATTGACAAAAAATGACACCACCGTCTCAGGAGAACGATATGGCAGTCATCGCATTTATCGGATTAGGACAGATGGGCGCCCCAATGGCGAGCAACTTACTCAAACAGGGTCACCAACTTAGCGTTTTTGACGTTAACCCCGATGCCGTACAGCGTCTGGTCGAAAAAGGGGCACAACCAGCCCGCTCTCCAGCACAGGCCGCAGAAGGCGCTGAGTTTGTCATCACGATGCTGCCCAACGGCGATCTGGTGCGCAGCGTATTATTGGGCGAAAAAGGCGTTTGCGAACGCCTCTCCCCACAAGCGCTGGTGATCGATATGTCAACCATCCATCCCTTGCAGACTGACAAGCTGATCGCCGACCTTCGCGTTAAAGGCTTCGCCATGATGGATGTCCCGGTCGGGAGAACCTCGGATCACGCCGTTGCCGGTACATTGCTGTTGCTGGCGGGCGGCACACCGGACCAGGTCGAGCGCGCCACACCGGTACTGATGGCAATGGGGAATGAGTTGATTAACGCCGGCGGCCCAGGAATGGGGATCCGCGTGAAGTTGATTAACAACTACATGAGCATTGCGCTGAATGCCCTGTCAGCCGAAGCCGCCGTGCTGTGTGAAGCGCTGGGTCTCTCCTTCGATGTCGCGCTAAAGGTCATGAGCGGGACACCCGCCGGTAAAGGTCACTTCACCACCTCGTGGCCGAATAAAGTGCTGAAAGGCGATCTTTCCCCGGCCTTCATGATCGACCTGGCCCACAAAGATCTCGGCATCGCGCTGGATGTCGCCAACCAGCTGCACGTTCCTATGCCGCTCGGCGCGGCGTCCAGGGAAGTTTATAACCAGGCGCGAGCCGCTGGCCGTGGGCGGGAAGACTGGACCGCCATTCTTGAACAGGTTCGCACTTCTGCCGGACTGAAAAACCACCATTGACAGGTAAAAAGGACTGAAGAATGACCACGTACACCCTGAAAGATATCACCAGACCTTCCGGCGGTTTCGCCATGCTGGCCGTTGACCAGCGTGAAGCAATGCGCCTGATGTTTGCCGCCGCAGGCACGCCAACGCCGGTCAACGATCAGCATCTCACGGATTTTAAAGTCAATGCTGCAAAAATTCTCTCGCCGTATGCCTCCGCGATCCTGCTTGACCAACAGTTTTGCTACCGCCAGGCGGTAGAGCAGAATGCCGTTGCCAAAAGCTGCGCCATGATTGTCGCCGCCGACGCCTTCATCCCGGGTAATGGCATCCCCGTCGACAGCGTAGTGATTGATAAAACCATCAATCCTCAGGCCGTCAAGCAGGATGGCGCGAAAGCCTTAAAACTGCTGGTGCTCTGGCGCAGTGATGAAGATGCGCAGCAACGTCTTGAAATGGTGAAAGAATTTAATACGTTGTGCCATAGCCAAGGTCTATTGAGCATCATCGAACCGGTGGTCCGTCCGCCGCGTCGCGGAGATAAATTCGATCGCGAACAGGCAATTATCGATGCCGCTAAAGAGCTGGGCGACAGCGGCGCCGATCTCTACAAGGTCGAAATGCCGCTGCATGGTAAAGGCACACAACAAGCCCTGCTCAGCGCCTCTCAGCACCTGAACGAACACATCAATATGCCGTGGGTCATTCTCTCTTCCGGCGTTGACGAAAAGCTGTTTCCACGCGCGGTCAGCGTCGCGATGAGTGCTGGCGCTTCTGGCTTCCTGGCCGGTCGTGCGGTCTGGTCATCGGTGATTGGCCTGCCGGACAGCGAGATGATGCTGCGTGATGTGTCTGCACCTAAATTGCAACGCTTAGGTGAAATTGTCGATGAAATGATGGCCCGCCGCCGTTAATACGAGGATCAAAGCATGAAATGGTTTAACACCATGAGCCACAACCGCTGGCTGGAGCAAGAAACCGATCGCATCTTCAATTTTGGTAAGAACGCGGCGGTGCCAACCGGATTCGGCTGGCTGGGTAATAAAGGACAGGTCAAAGAAGAGATGGGCACGCACCTGTGGATCACCGCCCGCATGCTGCACGTCTATTCCGTCGCCGCAGCGATGGGCAGACCGGGCGCTTACAGCCTGGTCGATCACGGTATTAAGGCCATGAACGGCGCGCTGCGGGATAAAAAATACGGTGGCTGGTACGCCTGCGTGAATGATGAAGGCGTGGTAGATGCCTCCAAACAGGGATACCAACACTTTTTTGCACTGCTGGGCGCTGCCAGCGCGGTCACCACCGGACACCCTGAGGCCAGGAAACTGCTCGATTACACCATTGAAGTCATTGAGAAATACTTCTGGAGTGAAGAAGAGCAAATGTGCCTGGAATCCTGGGATGAAGCGTTTAGCAAAACCGAAGACTATCGCGGCGGCAATGCCAATATGCACGCCGTTGAAGCCTTCCTGATTGTTTACGACGTCACCCATGACAAAAAATGGCTGGATCGTGCGATCCACATCGCCTCGGTCATCATTCACGATGTCGCCCGCAAAGGGGAATACCGGGTCAATGAGCATTTCGACGTGAACTGGAACCCGGTCCGCGACTACAACAAAGACAATCCCGCCCACCGTTTCCGCGCCTATGGCGGCACGCCAGGCCACTGGATTGAGTGGGGCCGTCTGATGCTGCATATCCACGCCGCGTTAGAAGCGAGAAGCGAACAACCGCCCGCCTGGTTACTGGAAGACGCAAAAGGTCTTTTCCACGCCACCATTCGTGATGCCTGGGCGCCCGACGGCGCTGACGGCATCGTGTACACCGTTGACTGGGATGGCAAACCCATTGTTCGTGAACGGGTGCGCTGGCCGATTGTAGAAGCAATGGGTACCGCCTATGCGCTATATACGGTCACGGGCGATCGCCAGTACGAAACCTGGTATCAGACCTGGTGGGAATACTGCATTAAGTACCTGATGGATTACGAAAATGGTTCCTGGTGGCAGGAGCTGGATGCGGACAACAAGGTCACAACCCGGGTATGGGACGGTAAACAGGATATTTATCACCTGTTGCACTGTCTGGTTATCCCACGTTTACCGCTGGCACCGGGCCTTGCTCCTGCGGTTGCTGCCGGTCTTCTGGATATCAACGCCAGGTAAGCAACGAGGATAGCAGCCATGCATAGCGGTGGAAAAACACTTCATCTTCAGGCCGGGCACTACTGCGCGAAAATAGTCACCGTTGGCGCCGGATTAGCAGAATTGACGCACCGTGGGCGTCACGTCGTTATTCCCCATAAGCCGGAAGAGATACCGTTGGCACATTTGGGAAAAGTGCTAATACCCTGGCCAAATCGCGTGGCAAAAGGCTGCTATCAACATAACGGCAAGCGCTTCCAGCTTGCCATTAACGATCCGGTTACGCATAGCGCTATTCATGGATTACTGGCCTGGCGGGACTGGCAGATTAATCAGCAGTCTAAAACGGAAGCGTCACTGACGATTTTTCTGCCGCCTTCTTATGGTTATCCCTTTGCGCTGGTTTCAGAGGTGATTTATCGACTGGAGGAAACACACGGGCTGCATGTCTTTATTCGTACGCAGAATCTGAGTGACGAAATCGCACCGTATGGTGCCGGAGCCCATCCCTATTTGACCTGCAATCTGCACCCCATTGATGGTTGTGAGTTGACGCTTCCTGCGAGTGAAGAAACAGGTAGTGAACGGGATTTCACAACGCCGCGACGCATTGCAGGAACCTCTATCGATCATACATTCAGGGTCTTGACACCTGAGGTTGAGTGGGAAGTCAGGATGACCTGTGCCTCACAAAACATAACGACTTTTTTACGCAGCCATCAACCCTGGCTGCAGGTATATACCGGCGAGAAATTAGCAAGGCGTGGTCTTGCAGTGGAACCGATGACCTGCCCACCCGATGCCTTTAACTCCGGAACAGGCCTGATTTATCTCGCGCCAGGAGAAACACATCAGATGCATTTTCTCATCGGCAGCGAATAAAAGATTTCCGACAAATTACCGAATTACCCTATTTATTACGGAGACGATGATGAATTCGTTACAACAACGGTCAACCCCTTTAGAGCTGACGACGTTACAGAATGGATTTACGCTAACGTACCACCAGCGATTAATTTTACGTCACAGCGAAGCAGCCCCCTGTCTGTGGGTTGGTGCTGGCGTCGCCGATATCGACATGTTTCGTGGCAACTTCAGCATTAAAGACAAACTTAACGAGAAAATTGCCCTGACCGATGCCACTGTCAGTGAATCAGCCGACGGCTGGCGAGTACGCTTTAGTCGTGGTGATGCCGTCACGGCGACGCTACGCATCTCCACCGATGAAGCGGGTCGTTTGCAACTGGATCTGCACAATGACGATCCCGACCATAACCGTATCTGGCTGAGACTGGCGGCTAACCCGGATGACCATATCTACGGCTGCGGCGAGCAGTTCTCTTACTTCGATCTGCGTGGCAAGCCGTTTCCACTGTGGACCAGCGAACAGGGGGTGGGCCGTAACAAAACCAGCTACGTCACCTGGCAGGCCGACTGCAAAGAGAACGCAGGCGGCGACTACTACTGGACCTTCTTCCCGCAACCTACGTTTGTCAGTACGCAGAAGTATTACTGCCACGTTGATAATAGCTGCTACATGAATTTTGACTTCAGCGCGCCGGATTATCACGAACTGGCATTGTGGGAGGATAAAACCACCCTGCGAATTGAATGCGCCGACACCTATATCGCGCTGCTGGAAAAACTGACCGCGCTGTTAGGTCGTCAACCCGAGTTACCAGACTGGATTTATGATGGCGTCACACTGGGCATTCAGGGCGGCACCGACGTTTGCCAGAAAAAACTGGATACGATGCGCCGTGCTGGCGTGAAGGTAAACGGCATCTGGGCGCAGGACTGGTCCGGGATCCGCATGACTTCATTCGGTAAGCGCGTGATGTGGAACTGGAAATGGAACAGCGACAACTATCCACAACTGGACAGCCGTATCAAACAGTGGAATGCCGAAGGCGTGAAATTCCTTTCATATATCAACCCGTATGTCGCCAGCGATAAAGACCTGTGCGCCGAAGCGGCAAAGCACGGCTATCTGGCAAAAGATATGTCAGGTAATGATTACCTTGTTGAATTTGGTGAGTTTTACGGTGGCGTTGTTGATTTGACCAACCCGGCGGCTTATGACTGGTTCAAAGGCGTCATCAAGAAAAACATGATCGAACTCGGCTGCGGCGGTTGGATGGCGGACTTTGGCGAATATCTGCCGACCGACACGGTTCTGCATAACGGCGTCAGTGCTGAGATCATGCATAACGCCTGGCCTGCACTGTGGGCAAAATGTAACTACGAGGCGCTTCAGGAAACCGGCAAGCTTGGCGAAATCCTGTTCTTCATGCGTGCGGGTTATACCGGCAGTCAAAAGTATTCCACCATGATGTGGGCTGGCGATCAGAACGTGGACTGGAGTCTGGATGATGGCCTTGCTTCCGTTGTCCCCGCCGCGCTCTCGCTAGCCATGACCGGTCACGGCCTGCACCACAGCGACATCGGTGGTTACACCACGCTGTTTGAGATGAAACGCAGCAAAGAGCTGCTGCTGCGCTGGTGTGATTTCAGCGCCTTCACGCCGATGATGCGTACCCACGAAGGTAACCGTCCCGGCGATAACTGGCAGTTTGACGGCGATGGCGAAACCATTGCCCATTTCGCCAGAATGACGACCGTGTTTACGACGTTGAAGCCGTACCTTAAGCAAGCCGTCGCGCAAAACGCCGCAACTGGCTTGCCAGTTATGCGTCCGTTGTTCCTGCATTACGAAAACGATGCGCGCACCTACACCCTGAAATACCAGTACCTGCTGGGGCAAGACCTGCTGGTCGCTCCGGTGCATGAGCAGGGCCGCAGCGACTGGACGCTGTATCTGCCGGAGGATCATTGGGTGAATCTCTGGACAGGTGAAACGCAAAGTGGCGGCGAGGTAACCGTGGATGCGCCATTAGGTAAACCGCCAGTCTTTTATCGCGCGAAAAGTGAGTGGGCGTCGCTGTTTGCATCTTTACGCCACTTCTAATAAGGCTCGCCCATGGGAAAACTCATGGGCAAATGAGGGATAATCATGAGTCAAAACATAACCAACCCGGCAACCCTACGCTTGCCCTTTAAGGAAAAACTCGCCTACGGAATGGGTGATTTAGGTTCCAATATTCTTCTGGATATCGGTACGCTCTATTTACTGAAGTTTTATACCGATGTTCTCGGTTTACCGGGCACCTATGGCGGTATCATTTTTCTTATTGCCAAGTTTTTTACCGCGTTTACCGATATGGGAACCGGTATTATGCTCGATTCACGACGTAAAATCGGTCCAAAAGGTAAATTCCGTCCTTTTGTTATGTACGCTGCGTTTCCGGTGACCCTGCTGGCTATCGCTAACTTTGTCGGTACACCGTTTGAAATCACCGGAAAAACGGTCATGGCGACCGTCCTGTTTATGCTCTACGGGCTGTTCTTCAGCATGATGAACTGTTCCTATGGCGCAATGGTGCCCGCCATCACCAAAAACCCGGACGAACGCGCCTCGCTCGCCGCCTGGCGGCAGGGTGGCGCGACGCTTGGCCTGCTGCTGTGCACCGTCGGTTTTGTGCCGGTCATGAACCTGATCGAAGGCAATTCGCAACTGGGGTATATCTTCGCCGCGACGCTGTTCTCGCTGTTCGGGTTGTTCTTTATGTGGTGCTGCTATGCCGGGGTAAAAGAGCGCTATGTCGAAGTGAAACCTGTCGACGCGGCGCAAAAACCGGGATTATTGCAGTCCTTTCGTGCCATCGCCGGTAACCGTCCGCTTTTCATCCTGTGTATTGCCAATCTCTGCACGCTCGGCGCATTTAACGTCAAGCTGGCGATCCAGGTTTATTACACCCAGTACGTGCTGAACGATCCGATTTTGCTGTCGTGGATGGGCTTTTTCAGCATGGGCTGTATCTTCATCGGCGTCTTTTTAATGCCGGGGATGGTGCGTCGCTTTGGCAAGAAAAAGGTCTATATCGGTGGCCTGCTGATCTGGGTTGCAGGCGATCTCCTCAACTACCTCTTCGGCGGAGGCTCAGTCAGTTTTGTCGCGTTCTCCTGCCTGGCATTCTTCGGCTCTGCGTTTGTGAACAGCCTGAACTGGGCGCTGGTTTCCGACACGGTGGAATACGGCGAATGGCGAACTGGCGTGCGTTCTGAAGGGACGGTTTACACCGGTTTTACGTTCTTCCGTAAGGTTTCACAGGCGCTGGCCGGCTTCTTCCCGGGATGGATGCTGACCCAAATTGGCTATGTGCCTAACGTGGTGCAATCGGCGGGAACGGTCGAGGGGTTACGGCAGCTGATCTTTATTTATCCCTGTGCGCTGGCGGTCGTCACCATCATTGCAATGGGCTGTTTCTACAATCTCAACGAAAAAATGTATATCCGTATCGTTGGCGAAATCGAAGCCCGTAAACAAACGATTTAAAACAATAATATCCAACGCCCTACGGGGCGTTATGAGAGGCGATTATGTCTGACCATGATCCGCTAACGCTGAAACTGAGCCTGCGTGAGAAGTGCGCCTACGGCATAGGTGATTTTGGCTCAAACCTGATGCTGTGTATCGGGACGCTGTATCTGCTTAAGTTTTATACCGATGTGCTGGGGATGCCTGCGTATTACGGCGGCATAATCTTCCTGGTGGCGAAGTTCTTTACTGCCTTTACCGATATATTAACCGGTGTATTGCTGGATTCACGCCGTAATATTGGTGTAATGGGTAAATTCCGCCCCTTCATACTTTATGCCTCTTTTCCCGTGGCGCTGGTTGCCAGCGCGCAGTTCTTTGCCACGGACTTTACCTTAACGGTGAAGACGACGCTGGCCACCCTCCTGTTTATGCTGTTTGGTTTGTTTTATAGCCTTATGAACTGCTCTTATGGTGCAATGGTGCCAGCTATCACCAAAAACCCGCACGAACGCGCCCAGCTTGCCGCCTGGCGCCAGGGCGGCGCAACCATTGGTCTGCTGCTGTGTACCGTCGGCTTTATGCCGATTCAGGCGTTGTTTACCCGTTCGCCATCGTTGGGCTATTTAATTGCCGCGCTGATTTTCTCCGTGTGCGGACTGTTCAGTATGTGGTGGTGTTTCCGTGGCGTTAAGGAACGTTACATCGAAATCGTGCCAGATCACCATAAGCCTGGCATTCTCAAGTCGTTCTGCGCCATTTTCCGCAACCCACCTCTGTTAGTGCTGTGTATTGCCAATCTGTGTACGCTGGCAGCGTTCAACATCAAACTGGCGATCCAGGTCTATTACACACAGTACGTTCTGAACGATATCCATTTGCTCTCATGGATGGGCTTCTTCAGCATGGGGTGCATTCTGGCAGGTGTACTGTTAGTACCCATGACCGTAAGGCGTTTCGGTAAAAAACAGGTTTATCTCGGAGGGCTAACACTCTGGGCAGTTGGGGATATCCTGAATTTCTTTTGGGGCGGAACCTCCTTTTTATTCGTCACCTTTTCCTGTGTAGCCTTCTTCGGTACCGCCTTCGTGAACAGCCTGAACTGGGCGCTGGTGCCGGATACCGTGGATTACGGCGAATGGAAAACGGGGATTCGCGCAGAAGGTTCCGTCTATACCGGATATACCTTTTCGCGCAAGATTTCCGCTGCGTTGGCGGGGTTCCTGCCCGGAATGATGTTGACCCAGATTGGTTATATCCCCAACATCGCGCAAAGCGACGCGACCTTACTGGGATTACGCCAGTTAATTTTTCTCTGGCCCTGTGGTCTGGCGATTATTGCTGCACTGACCATGGGTTTCTTTTATAAGCTTAACGAAGCGCGTTTCGCTTTTATTATTGAGGAAATAAATCAACGAAAAAAGAACAACACTCGTTCTGACGTAACCAATAACAATAAAAACATCGCTACTGTAAATCTTTAAACAAATCTTGCCGCTATTTCCATCCAGATGGATGGCGGCTTCCCTACGCTTAAAAAATGGATTTATGATGAAAACATTACATACTCTCATTCTGTTATCTTCAGTGATATCCACCTCTGTAGTTGCTGGCGCTTATGTCGAAAACCGGGAGGCGTATAATCTGGCATCCGATCAACAAGAGATCATGCTGCGCGTTGGCTATAACTTTGACATGGGTGCGGGCATTATGCTCACTAATACCTATACGCTCCAGCGTGAAGACGAGTTAAAACACGGCTATAACGAGATCGAGGGCTGGTATCCGCTCTTCAAACCCACGGATAAATTAACGATCCAACCTGGCGGGTTGATTACCGACAAGAGTATTGGCTCCAGCGGCGCGGTGTATCTGGACGTGAATTACAAATTTACACCGTGGTTTAATCTGACGGTGCGTAACCGCTACAACCATAATAATTACAGCTCGGTCGATTTAAATGGCGATCGAGATAATAACGATACCTATGAGATCGGCAACTACTGGAACTTTATTATTACCGATAAATTCTCGTATACCTTTGAACCCCACTATTTTATGCGGGTGAATGATTTTAATAGCAGCAATGGCAAGGATCATCACTGGGAAATTACGAATACCTTCCGTTATCGGATCAACCAGAACTGGCTGCCCTACTTCGAACTGCGCTGGCTGGACCGGAACGTAGAACCCTATCACCGCGAACAAAATCAGATTCGCGTTGGGGTTAAATATTTCTTCTGAATAGATTGAGGTAAAGAAAAGCCGCTGATATCAGCGGCTTTTTTCGTCACAAGATTATCAATTAATCTTCTTTCGGACCACGGTTCGCGCGGCGGCGATCGTTTTCCGTCAGGTGACGTTTACGAATACGGATAGACTGCGGCGTCACTTCTACCAGTTCGTCGTCATCGATGAACTCCAGAGCTTGTTCCAGAGTCATCTTAACCGGCGGAACCAGAACCGTGGCTTCGTCAGTACCGGAAGCACGCATGTTGGTCAGTTTCTTACCGGTCAGGCAGTTTACCGTCAGGTCGTTAGAACGGCTGTGAATACCGATGATCTGGCCTTCGTATACTTCAGCACCGTGACCCAGGAACAGCTTACCGCGGTCCTGCAGGCTGAACAGTGCAAACGCAACCGCTTTACCCTGACCGTTGGAGATCAGTACGCCGTTCTGACGCTGACCCACTTCACCCGGACGTACGTCGTCGTAGTGGCTGAAGGTGGAGTACAGCAGACCGGTACCGGAGGTCATGGTCATGAATTCTGAACGGAAGCCGATCAGACCACGGCTTGGAATCACGTAGTCGAGACGTACGCGGCCTTTGCCATCTGGATTCATATTTTTCAGGTCGCCTTTACGCTCGCCCAGTGCCTGCATGACAGAACCCTGGTGCTGCTCTTCAACGTCCAGCGTCACGTTCTCGAACGGCTCTTGTTTACGACCATCGATTTCGCGGAAGATAACTTTCGGACGGGAAACCGCCATTTCGAAACCTTCACGACGCATGTTTTCGATCAGAACAGACAGGTGCAGCTCACCACGACCGGATACACGGAACGCGTCCGCATCTTCAGTTTCTTCAACACGCAGTGCAACGTTGTGCACCAGCTCTTTGTTCAGGCGGTCAAGGATCTGACGAGAGGTAACGTATTTACCTTCTTTGCCACAGAACGGAGAGGTGTTGACGTTGAAGAACATGGTGACGGTCGGTTCATCAACAGACAGTGCCGGCAGCGCTTCCACATTCTGCGGATCGCAGATGGTGTCAGAGATGTTCAGCTCGCCCAGACCGGTGATCGCGATGATGTCGCCTGCTTCTGCCAGATCGCTATCGATACGCTCCAGACCCAGGTGAGTCAGGACTTTACCGACTTTACCGTTGCGAGTTTTGCCTTCGCTATCCACGATAGTAATCTGCTGGTTCGGCTTCACTTTACCGCGTTTGATGCGGCCGATACCGATAACGCCAACGTAGTTGTTGTAGTCCAGCTGAGAGATCTGCATCTGGAACGGACCATCAAGGTCAACGTCCGGCGCAGGTACGTGGTCGACAATCGCCTGATACAGCGGGGTCATGTCTTCCGCCATATCTTCGTGATCCAGACCAGCAATACCGTTCAGCGCAGAAGCGTAGATGATCGGGAAATCCAGCTGTTCGTCGGTCGCGTCGAGGTTCACAAACAGGTCAAATACCTGATCGACAACCCAGTCCGGACGCGCGCCAGGACGGTCAACTTTGTTGATGACCACGATCGGCTTCAGGCCATGCGCAAAGGCTTTTTTGGTCACGAAGCGCGTCTGCGGCATTGGGCCGTCAAATGCGTCAACCACCAGCAGCACAGAGTCAACCATGGACATGACACGCTCAACTTCACCACCGAAGTCTGCGTGCCCAGGGGTATCAACGATGTTGATACGATAATCATTCCATTTGATAGCGGTGTTTTTCGCGAGGATGGTAATCCCACGCTCTTTCTCCAAATCGTTGGAGTCCATCACACGCTCTTGAGTTTCGGCACGAGAGTCGAACGTACCGGATTGCTGCAGCAGCTTATCAACCAGGGTAGTTTTACCATGGTCGACGTGCGCGATGATGGCGATGTTACGCAAATTTTCGATCACAACTTTGCCTCAGGCATTAGAAATAGCGCGTTATTGTACACGGATTAATCGCACTACAAAACAGGATCACAAACATCCTCCGCAAACAAGTATTGCAGAGTTTCTTTGTGATCGCTTTCACGGAGCGTTAAAAGGGTTATGCACGGTCCATTGCACCAATATGGTGCTTAATGTTCACATTAAAGCACTATACTGGTGCAACATACACGGCATGGTGCAACCCTTTTGCACGATGGTGCGCATGATAACGCCTTTTAGGGGCAATTTAAAAGTTGGCACAGATTTCGCTTTATCTTTTTTACGGCGACACGGCCAATGATTAAAGAATTGAACACCTCGTTACCACGACGACTATGACCAATCTGGAGAGTTAAGTATGTCCGCTGAACACGTTTTGACGATGCTGAATGAGCACGAAGTGAAGTTTGTTGATTTGCGCTTCACTGATACCAAAGGTAAAGAACAGCACGTCACGATTCCTGCTCATCAGGTAAATGCCGAATTCTTCGAAGAAGGCAAAATGTTTGACGGCTCTTCGATTGGTGGCTGGAAAGGCATCAACGAATCCGACATGGTGCTGATGCCGGATGCTTCTACCGCAGTCATCGACCCGTTCTTCGCGGATTCTACGCTGATCATCCGTTGTGACATCCTGGAACCTGGCACCCTGCAAGGCTATGACCGCGACCCGCGCTCTATCGCCAAGCGTGCTGAAGAATACCTGCGCTCCACCGGCATCGCGGATACCGTTCTGTTTGGGCCAGAACCAGAATTCTTCCTGTTTGACGACATCCGTTTCGGCGCGTCAATTTCCGGTTCTCACGTGGCTATCGATGACATCGAAGGTGCCTGGAACTCCTCCACCCAGTACGAAGGTGGTAACAAAGGTCACCGTCCGGCAGTAAAAGGCGGCTACTTCCCGGTTCCACCAGTAGACTCTGCTCAGGACATCCGTTCTGAAATGTGTCTGGTGATGGAGCAAATGGGCCTGGTCGTTGAAGCTCACCACCATGAAGTGGCCACTGCGGGTCAGAACGAAGTGGCAACCCGTTTCAACACCATGACCAAAAAAGCGGACGAAATTCAGATCTACAAATATGTGGTACACAACGTCGCTCACCGTTTCGGCAAAACCGCGACCTTTATGCCAAAACCGATGTTCGGCGATAACGGTTCCGGTATGCACTGCCACATGTCCCTGTCCAAGAACGGTACCAACCTGTTCTCTGGCGACAAATATGCGGGCCTGTCTGAGCAAGCGCTGTACTACATCGGCGGCGTAATCAAACACGCTAAAGCGATTAACGCCCTTGCGAACCCGACCACCAACTCATACAAGCGTCTGGTCCCGGGCTACGAAGCACCGGTTATGCTGGCTTACTCTGCCCGTAACCGTTCTGCCTCTATCCGTATTCCAGTGGTCGCGTCTCCAAAAGCACGTCGTATCGAAGTCCGTTTCCCGGATCCGGCAGCGAACCCGTACCTGTGCTTTGCAGCACTGCTGATGGCCGGTCTTGACGGCATTAAGAACAAGATCCACCCTGGCGAAGCCATGGACAAAAACCTGTACGACCTGCCGCCGGAAGAAGCGAAAGAGATCCCACAGGTTGCAGGTTCTCTGGAAGAAGCACTGAACGAGCTGAACCTGGATCGCGAGTTCCTGAAAGCGGGCGGCGTGTTCACTGATGAAGCTATCGATGCTTACATCGCGCTGCGTATTGAAGAAAACGACCGCGTACGCATGACGCCGCACCCGGTAGAGTTTGAGCTGTACTACAGCGTTTAACTGTATCTTAAAAGCCCGACGAATTTCGCGTTGCGGCAAGGCGGCAACGGAGCGAATCCCCAGGAGCAGAGATAACGATGTGACTGGGGGAGCGAAGGTAGCCAACGCAGCAGCGGCGTGAAAGGCGTCAGGTGTTTTTTAGTTGCCGTGGAAACTTTTAGCCCATCTCACGATGGGCTTTTTTCACCGTCAACAATCTGATCCTTCGCGCTTTTTCTACATAAAAAGCTATAATGCACTAAATTGGTGCAAATTTTTCAGGAGACTGCTGTATGGCAACAGGCACGCTGCCCGATGCTGGGCAGATCCTCAATTCTTTAATCAACAGCATCTTACTGGTCGACGATGAGCTGGCGGTGCATTACGCCAACCCGGCCGCGCAGCAGTTACTCGCCCAAAGCTCCCGCAAACTGTTTGGTACGCCGCTTCCTGAACTCCTGAGCTATTTTTCTTTGAATATCGAACTGATGCGTGAAAGCTTAGAGGCGGGACAAGGGTTTACCGACAATGAGGTCACGTTGGTGATTGATGGGCGTTCACACATTCTTTCGCTCACCGCGCAGCGTTTGCCAGACGGCCAGATCCTGCTCGAAATGGCGCCGATGGATAATCAGCGCCGCCTGAGCCAGGAGCAGCTACAGCACGCTCAGCAGGTCGCTGCGCGCGATCTGGTGCGAGGACTGGCACACGAGATTAAAAACCCGCTCGGTGGCTTACGCGGCGCTGCACAGCTATTAAGTAAAGCCCTGCCCGACCCGGCGCTGCTGGAATACACAAAAGTCATTATTGAACAGGCTGATCGACTGCGTAATCTGGTCGACAGGCTGTTGGGCCCGCAGATGCCGGGAACGCATGTCACGGAAAGTATTCATAAGGTGGCAGAGCGCGTGGTGGCGCTGGTTTCTATGGAATTACCGGCCAACGTCACGCTGGTCCGCGATTACGATCCCAGCCTGCCGGAATTGCCGCACGACCCGGAACAGATCGAGCAGGTGTTGTTGAATATTGTCCGTAATGCATTGCAGGCTCTGGGATCAGACGGTGGGGAGATCGTGCTACGTACCCGTACCGCGTTCCAGCTCACGCTGCACGGCGAGCGCTATCGCCTGGCGGCGCGTATCGACGTCGAAGATAACGGGCCGGGGATTCCTTCCCACTTACAGGATACGCTGTTTTACCCCATGGTCAGCGGCCGCGAAGGCGGCACCGGGTTAGGATTATCCATCGCCCGTAATTTGATCGATCAGCATTCCGGCAAAATTGAATTTACCAGTTGGCCAGGTCATACCGAGTTCTCGGTTTATCTGCCGATTCGGAAATAGAGGTGCTTATGCAACGAGGGATAGTCTGGGTAGTCGATGACGATAGTTCCATCCGTTGGGTGCTTGAACGTGCTCTCGCCGGGGCGGGTCTGAGTTGTACGACCTTTGAAAACGGCAACGACGTGCTGGGCGCGCTGGCGAGCAAAACGCCGGACGTGCTGTTGTCCGACATTCGCATGCCTGGAATGGACGGGCTGGCGCTGTTAAAACAGATTAAACAGCGTCATCCAATGCTGCCGGTCATCATAATGACTGCGCATTCCGATCTGGATGCTGCCGTCAGCGCCTATCAGCAAGGGGCGTTTGATTATCTGCCGAAACCCTTTGATATCGATGAAGCAGTAGCGCTGGTTGAACGCGCCATCAGCCATTATCAGGAACAGCAGCAGCCGCGTAATATTCAGATCAACGGCCCGACAACCGACATCATCGGTGAAGCGCCGGCCATGCAGGATGTATTTCGTATTATCGGGCGGCTCTCGCGTTCCTCCATCAGCGTGTTGATTAACGGGGAGTCCGGGACGGGTAAAGAACTGGTCGCCCATGCCCTGCACCGCCACAGCCCACGCGCCAAAGCGCCGTTTATCGCGCTCAACATGGCGGCGATTCCGAAAGATTTGATCGAATCCGAGCTGTTTGGTCATGAAAAAGGGGCATTTACCGGAGCGAATACCATTCGTCAGGGACGCTTCGAACAGGCCGATGGCGGCACGCTGTTTCTTGATGAGATTGGCGATATGCCGCTGGATGTGCAGACCCGTCTTTTGCGCGTATTAGCCGACGGACAGTTTTATCGCGTTGGCGGCTATGCGCCGGTGAAGGTGGACGTGCGAATCATCGCCGCGACTCACCAGAACCTGGAACTGCGTGTGCAGGAAGGCAAGTTTCGTGAGGATTTATTCCATCGTCTGAACGTCATCCGCGTACACCTGCCGCCGTTGCGCGAGCGCCGGGAGGATATTCCGCGCCTGGCGCGCCACTTCCTGCAGGTTGCAGCGCGTGAACTGGGCGTAGAAGCTAAGTTATTGCACCCGGAAACCGAAGCGGCGCTGACGCGGCTGGCATGGCCGGGCAACGTTCGCCAACTGGAAAACACCTGTCGCTGGTTAACCGTAATGGCGGCCGGACAAGAGGTATTAATTCAGGATCTCCCCGCTGAACTGTTCGAAGCCACCGCGCCCGAAAGCCCTTCGCATCTCCAGCCGGACAGTTGGGCCACGCTTCTGGCGCAGTGGGCGGATCGGGCGCTGCGATCCGGTCATCAAAACCTGCTGTCGGAAGCACAACCTGAAATGGAGCGCACGTTGCTGACCACAGCACTACGCCATACACAGGGCCATAAACAGGAAGCGGCACGCTTGCTCGGATGGGGGCGTAATACCCTGACGCGTAAGTTGAAAGAGCTGGGAATGGAGTAACGTCACACGGTTGTGTAAAGATTAATAATTGAGCGCAAATTGCCGTTATTTTGCACTTTACTGTTCCGATGAGTTCAGTATGATCGTGCCCGGCAAACGGGGGACAAAACATGCTGGAATCGATTATAAATCTGCTATCAAGCGGAGCGGTCGACAGCCATACGCCACAAACTGCGGTTGCCGCAGTACTGTGCGCCGCGCTGGTTGGGCTGTTCAGCTAACACTGTGCCGGATGGCGCTATGCTTATCTGGCTTACAGGTAACATCAATCGTAGGCCCGGTAAGCGTTAGCGCCACCGGGCAACGTTTTTATATCACGCGTGAGAACTGCTGCATCCGCGCTTTTTGGCGCAGATACGCATCAAAGCACATGCAAATGTTGCGAATCAGCAGACGCCCTTTCGGCGTGACCTGAATCCCCTTCGTTGTCACATCCACCAGCCCATCTTTCGCCAGCGGCGCCAACAGCTTCAGGTCTTCGGCAAAATAATCCGCGAAGTTCAGATCCCACTGCTGCTCAACTGCGGCAGTGTCGAGACGGAAATTGCAGATAAGCGACTTGATGACGTCACGACGGATACAGTCATCGCGAGTCAGCGCGATACCGCGCCATAAGGCATTTCCCTGCTCATCCACCTGCTGATAGTAGAGTTTCAGCTCTTTCTGGTTCTGGGCATAGCAATCGCCAATCATACTGATGGCAGAAACGCCCATCCCCAGCAGATCGGTGTCACCCTGGGTGGTATATCCCTGAAAATTACGGTGGAGAACGCCTTCGCGCTGGGCAATCGCCAGTTCGTCATCCGGGCGGGCAAAATGGTCCATACCAATAAACTGATAGCCGGTCTCTGTCAGCGAGGAGATGGTTTCCTGCAAAATATCCAGCTTCTGCTGCGCGCTGGGCAGATCGGCATCTTTTATTTTGCGCTGCGCGGCAAACAGCGTCGGCAAATGCGCATAGTTAAAGACGCTCAGACGATCGGGGCTTAATTCCGCAACCCGCTTCAGGGTAAAGGCGAAACTTTCCGGCGTCTGTTTAGGTAAACCGTAGATCAGATCGATATTGGTCGACGTAAAGCCAATGTCACGTGCGTGATTGAGCAGCGCAAAAATAAACTCCTCATCCTGCTCACGGTTAACCAGTCGCTGGACCTCTTTGTTGAAGTCCTGCACGCCCATGCTGAGACGATTAAAGCCTTCCGCGCGTAAATGATCGAGCACATCCAGCTCAATCTCACGGGGATCGACTTCGATCGAAATCTCCGCATCCGCATTGAAGTGGAAATGATTTCGCAGCAGCGCCATCAGGCGACTGATTTGCGCTTTATTCAGGTAAGTCGGCGTGCCGCCGCCCCAGTGCAGTTGGCTGACCTTGCGTCCGGCAAACAGCGGCGCACGGTGCAGAATTTCCTGTTCGAGTGCATCCAGATACTGATCGGCCTTATGCTGCTGACGGGTCACAATCTTATTGCAGCCGCAGAAGTAGCAGAGCTTGTGGCAAAACGGGATATGGACGTAAAGCGAGAGCGGACGCTCAGGATAGCGCGCGACAGCCTGTAAAAATGCCGGTTCGCCAAACGCATCAGAAAATTCCAGCGCGGTCGGGTACGAGGTATAGCGCGGCCCGGAATAGTTATATTTCTGGATCAGGGCCTGATCCCAGTCTATTTGTTGTTCTGACATGCTCACTCCTTCCGATGGCGTCTCTGGCGGGTACGGCGTACCGGCCGCACTCCATTTCGAGTACTAAGCCGGCTGCGCAGCCACTTCTGTCGCCGCGACAACCGCTGTAGTTTAACGAATAACCACACCAGATAACATATAACCGGAAGGGTTATAAGCAGGACGGGCAGGCCCACGGTGTAAACCGTTAGTTACCGCCACGCAGCAGGCGCATCATATCTTCCTGCTTCTCATCATCTTCCTCTTCTTCGTCATCATCGTAGGAGAGGCCCAGCTTCTGCATCAGTTCATCGATGCGATCCAGTTTGGCATCCACCCAGGACTGATCTTCCGCGCTCAAGGTTTCGCCTGCTTCAAGACGTTCTAACAGCGCATCCAGGCGCTCATCTGTTTCCAGTAAATCCAACTCAGCCTGCGGTGAAAGCATAGGTTTCTCGCTCTTCGGTTTGTGCTGTTTGGTGACTTTTTCGGTCACGCCCAATGGAATAGGGGTTTTACTGCCGATGCGTGGATCTTTCTGTTGGTTCTTGTTTTTACCGCCTGACGCCGCGTCACCACCGGTCGCACGGCTACCCGCCGCGTGTCCACGGTGTTTTTTCTGACGCTTGCGGTCACGAGCTTCCTGATTCAGCTCTTCGCGGGTTTTACGGCGTGCCTTTGCAGGGCCTTTGCCGCGTGGTGTAGAAGTGGATTTCATAGTGATTCGTCTTTGGCTGTTTTATTCAGTATATAATTGCGCCGGAATCTAGCAGAAATAAAGAAAAAAGGCGACAGATTGCTCTGTCGCCTTTTCACCTTACTCACAACCCTGAACGGGTCCTACATTCCCTGTCGGCTATCAACGCACCCTGTTTTTCCGTCAGCCTGGAACATTCCGTGTCTTTTCCGTTTCCGTATACCAACGTCTCCGAACGTCTGTCATCCTGACAATCCTGTGTCTTCGCCTCCTGGCGCTCCTGACCCTCATCCTGAGTCGTCTTCCTGTACAGCTATCCTCGCTATGGGGGTTACTCTACTCTTTTGGAGTAAAGTAACAAGTCGTTGGCCGCACAGTTCAGCCATTTTCAGAATATTACATACCTTTTAATAGTATGATTTAGTTGATTTATTTAATTATTTTCTCTGCAATTACTCTGAAATTTCGTATAAGAACAATCGGCAATGTCTCACAATATGCAGGGTTTTTACTCACAACAGACCCATGTCGAAAAATCAGTCTTTTGCTCCTGTTCAGGTATAATCGCGGCAAAGCTTTGACTGACGGAGACGACCGCTTTGATTAACCTGAATTATCAACAGACGCACTTTGTGATGAGCGCGCCTGATATTCGCCATTTACCTTCCGATACGGGGATTGAAGTGGCATTTGCTGGCCGTTCCAACGCAGGTAAGTCCAGCGCGCTGAATACGCTGACCAATCAGAAGAGCCTGGCGCGGACTTCGAAAACGCCTGGCCGCACTCAATTGATTAACCTGTTTGAAGTGGTCGACGGCAAACGCCTTGTTGACCTGCCCGGCTATGGTTACGCCGAAGTGCCGGAAGAGATGAAGCGCAAGTGGCAACGCGCGCTGGGTGAATATCTGGAAAAACGCCAGAGCCTGCAGGGACTGGTGGTGCTGATGGATATTCGCCACCCGCTAAAAGATCTCGACCAGCAGATGGTCCAGTGGGCCGTCGAGAGCAACATCCAGGTTCTGGTGCTGCTGACGAAAGCGGACAAACTGGCGAGCGGGGCGCGTAAGGCCCAACTGAATATGGTCCGTGAAGCGGTATTAGCCTTTAACGGCGATGTGCAGGTTGAGACCTTCTCATCGCTGAAAAAGCAGGGCGTGGATAAATTACGGCAGAAGCTGGACAGTTGGTTTAACGAACTGGCGCCGGTGGAAGAGGATCAGGGCGGGGAGTAATTCATCGCGACGCCGGATAGCGACGCGGTGCGTCTTATCCGGTCTGGCACGCCGACCCTATCTTTCTTTCGCCCATAAAAAACGCCCCAGTCAGAAACTGACTGGGGCGGCTAAAATATTCAGCCAAATCCGATTACGTGAAGTAAAAGGTCTGAAAGATAGAACATCTTACCTCTGTACCCTACGCGAATAACTTTACTCTTTTTTGAGCAGCTCAGAAAGCACTTTTTGTAATTTTTTTTCATTCTTTACATAGGGAATTCCAATACCCATCACAAAAATCGCGCACTTATGTTGCTTAATTACGAAAAAAGCGCGTTATCTCGCGAGCACTTAGTGCGCCTGATCCCAGTTTTCACCACTTCCAACTTCCACCAGCAGCGGTACATCAATGCGTGTGCAGTTCTCCATCAACTGATGGATCTTTTTCGCTACCGTGTCCAGGTCGTCTTTGTGTACTTCAAACACCAGTTCATCGTGTACCTGCATGATCATACGCACGCGCGGTTTTTCCATTTCCAGCCAGCCATCGACCGCAATCATCGCCCGTTTGATAATATCGGCAGCGGTTCCTTGCATCGGGGCGTTAATCGCCGCACGCTCCGCACCCGCTCGACGCGCGCCGTTGCTGGATTTAATATCCGGCAGATAGAGACGACGGCCTTCCAGCGTTTCAACGTAGCCCTGCTCTTTCGCCTGAGCGCGAGTGCGTTCCATATACTCCAGCACGCCGGGATAACGTTCAAAATAGAGGTCCATGTATTTCTGCGCTTCTTTACGCGGTATGTTCAACTGGCGCGCCAGACCGAACGCACTCATACCGTAGATCAGACCAAAGTTGATCGCTTTCGCGCTGCGACGCTGTTCGCTGGTCACGGTCTCCAGCGGCAGACCAAACACTTCGGCGGCGGTGGCGCGGTGAATGTCCTTCCCTTCGGCAAACGCCGTCAGCAGCCCTTTGTCGCGTGAAAGGTGCGCCATAATACGCAATTCAATCTGCGAATAGTCCGCAGAAACAATCAGGTAATCCTTCGGCGGGATAAATGCCTGGCGGATACGACGCCCTTCTTCATTACGTACCGGAATGTTTTGCAGGTTCGGATCGGTCGATGACAAACGGCCCGTCGCGGTCACGGCCTGATGATAAGAGGTGTGCACACGCCCGGTTTTCGGGTTAATCATCAGCGGGAGTTTGTCGGTGTAGGTCGATTTCAGCTTCGCCAGACCGCGATACTCAAGAATCACTTTAGGTAGCGGGTAATCCAGCGCCAGTTCTTCCAGCACTTCTTCAGAGGTTGACGGCGCGCCGCCTGGGGTTTTCTTCAGCGGCTTAATGCCCTGTTTTTCGAACAGGATCGTCTGCAACTGCTTGGTTGAAGAAAGGTTAAATACTTCTCCTGCAATCTCATGGGCTTTCTGTTCCAGCTCCGCCAGACGGAGCGTGATCTCCTCGGAGTGCTTGTGCAGCACCGCGGGGTCGATCTTCACACCGTTACGCTCTACACGAGATAACACCGGTACCAGTGGCATTTCGATGTTTTCAAAGACGTTCAGCGGCCCTTTGTGCTGCTGCAGCTCTGGCCACATTTTCAGATGCAGCTGTAAGGTGACATCGGCATCTTCTGCCGCGTAACGTCCCGCCTCTTCCAGCGCAATCTGATTAAAGGTTAGTTGGTTCTTCCCTTTACCCGCAATCTCTTCAAAAGTGATGGTTTTATGTTTCAGCCAGCGATCGGACAAACTGTCCATATCGTGACGTCCGGCAACGCTGTTCAGAATGTACGACTCGAGCATGGTATCAAAAGCGATGCCGCGCAGTTCGATACCATAATTCGCCAGAATGCCGCGATCGTACTTGAGATTTTGTCCGACCTTACGCGCGTTTTCATCTTCCAGGAGCGGCTTGAGCATCGCCAGCGCACGGTCGCGGGAGATTTGATCCGGCGCATCCAGATAGTCATGCGCCACTGGCACATAAGCCGCCACTCCCGGCTCAATAGCGAATGAGAGCCCTACCAGGTTGGCGGAGATGTTATCCAGACTGTCGGTTTCGGTATCGAAGGCAAACACTGGCGCTTTTTTCAGCTTCGCAATCCACGTTTCCAGCGTCGCTTCATCGAGAATGGTCACGTAATTCTCATAAGAAAGTACGACAGCGGCTTCTTCCGGGGCTTCATCAATGACAATCGTTTCCTGCGGTTTTACCGCCGGTTTTGCCCCTTTTGCTTGTAACCACTTGCCCGCTTCGACATCAGCGGTCCAGCGCTTGAATTCATACTTTTTAAACAGCCCAACCAGTTCGTCAGCCTGGGGTTGTTGCACTTCCAGTTGTTCGCAGGTCAGTTCCAGCTCAACGTCTGTTTTGATCGTCGCCAGTTTATAGGAGAGGTATGCCACCTCTTTGTTTTGCTCAAGTTTACCCGCCATAGTTTTCGCACCACGGAACGTCAACCCGGCAATTTTATCGGACTCAGCATAAAGAGTATCCAGGCCGCCCAGCCCCTGTAGCAATGCCTGCGCGGTCTTTTCCCCGACCCCCGGTACGCCCGGAATGTTATCGGAGGAATCGCCCATTAGCGCCAGGAAATCGATGATCAGTTCCGGCGGCACGCCGTATTTTGTCACCACCTCATCTGGACCAAGAATGGTGTTGGTCATGGTATTGATGAGTGTGATATTTGGCGTGACCAGTTGGGCCATGTCTTTATCGCCGGTACTGATCAGCACCGGGCGCCCCATTTTTTCTGCCTCACGCGCCAGGGTACCAATAACATCGTCCGCCTCCACGCCAGATACAGCCAGCAGCGGTAGCCCCATCGCCTTCACCATGGCATGCAGCGGTTCGATCTGCGCCCGCAGATCGTCCGGCATCGGCGGGCGATGCGATTTGTAATGCTCGAATAATTCGTCACGGAAGGTTTTACCCTTGGCATCAAATACCACTGCGGCATGCGTTGGCTGATATTGCATGATCAGGCTGCGCAGCATATTGAGGACACCGTACATCGCGCCTGTCGGTTCGCCTGCGCTGTTGGTCAGCGGCGGAAACGCATGGTATGCGCGATAGAGATAAGAGGAGCCATCTACAAGGATAAGTGGGTTTTCTGGGATCTGAACCATAATGTCCGTGCCTGTTTATCAGATTATGGATAAAGGATGCCACAGACAGGATGAAAACATGAGTTTTTCACCACATTTGTCGTAATTCTTTTGCAGATCTTCTGGATCGCTCGCAAAGCCGCCTGTGGATAACTTTGTGAATAATTAATTTTCATCGCATTAATTTCAAAACGATGCGTTAACCATCATTTATAATATTCTTTAAATTCAATTAATTATAAAAACGACAGAATAAACCCTTTATGTTTTCATTGAATTACTGAATGTGGATAGATATGGCGTGTTTTTCTCTGTCGCGAAGAACCGTCATTTGAGTCATTTTCTGATAAAATCAGCCCCCTTGCGCGACTTTAGCGTACTGTTTATGGCTAATCCTTTGAATAATTTAATCATGGCGAGATTACTCGCTACAGTCACCCTGTTGCTGAGCATTGCATTGACCATTGTGGTCACAATTTTGTGCTCCGTACCGATCATTCTGGCCGGACTGGTAAAGCTCCTGCTGCCCGTTCCGTTCGTCTGGCGCAAGGTATCTCTGTTTTGTAATTTCATGATGTATTGCTGGTGTGAAGGCCTCGCCCTGCTGTTGCATCTCAATCCATGGCTGAAATGGGATGTGCAGGGCCTGGAAGGACTGAGCAAGAAAAACTGGTATCTGCTGGTGTGTAATCATCACAGCTGGGCGGACATCGTGGTACTGTGCGTACTCTTTCGCAAGCACATTCCTATGAACAAGTACTTCCTTAAGCAACAGTTGGCCTGGGTACCTTTTATCGGCCTCGCCTGCTGGGCACTGGATATGCCATTTATGAAGCGCTATTCGCGCGCTTATCTCCTGCGCCACCCGGAACGCCGCGGTAAAGATGTCGAGACTACCCGTCGGTCCTGCGAGAAATTCCGCGCGCATCCCACCACGATCGTTAATTTCGTCGAGGGCTCCCGCTTTACCGAAGAAAAACGTCAGCAGACCCGCTCGCCGTATCAACACCTGTTGCCACCAAAGGCGGCGGGCATTGCGATGGCGCTGAATGTGTTAGGTTCGCAGTTCGATAAATTACTTAATGTTACGCTGTGCTATCCGGAAAACGACCGTACGCCCTTCTTCGATATGCTGAGCGGGAAACTAACGCGCATAGTGGTTCGCGTGGACATGCAACCCATTCAGGAAGAACTGCACGGCGACTACGTTAACGATAAAGGATTTAAGCGTCGTTTCCAGCTATGGCTGAATACGCTATGGAGCGAAAAAGACGTGTTAATAGAAGAGATTAAAGCGACAACTAAAAACGCCGGTCACTGACCGGCGCTGCTTTTATTTCTTACCGACCAGGTATTTCACCGTGTCAGCATATTGCTGAACAAAGATATCCATGCTGCTGGTATCCATGCCCTGCGGATTCACCTGATATTTACCGTTAACAAACATCGCCGGCACGCCCTGCAGTTGCAGATCGGCAGCAGCTTTTTCCTGCTGCGCAACCAGTGATTTCACGACAAAGCTGTTCCACGCGGCATCGTAATCTTCGCCTTTAATACCGGCATCCACGAACACTTTACGGATATCTGCAACGCTCTGCACGGTCTGGGTTTTCTGTACCCCTTCAAACATCGGCACAGTCACTTTATCTTCTACGCCCAGTGCCATCGCAACGGCCCACGCTTGCGTCAGATCCTTGCCCAACGGGCCCAGGAACTCAACGTGGTATTTGGTCATTTTGACGCCTTCAGGAAGTTTTTTCTTCACATTCTCAGAAACATGAAGGACTTCTTCAAACTGGTAGCAGTGTGGGCAATAGAAGGAGAAGAACTCCAGCACCTGCGGTTCACCGGCAACGGGCTTTTCCAGGGTGGTATACTGCTTACCATCCTCGAATTGCGCTGCCGATGCGCTAAAAGCTAAAACCATACCAGCCAGCGCCAGCCAAATCTTTTTCATGATTACGTCTCCGATTAATACATGGGTGTTAATTGTAATGGGGGTTCTTGCAGGACTTTTGCCTGCTCGATAAATGTCGCGGTCTGTCGTTGCCAGTAATCTTCCCCAGTTAACCACGGGAAGTTTTTAGGAAACGCAGGATCGTCCCAACGACGCATCAGCCAGGCAAGATAATAAACCAAACGCATAGCACGTAAAGGTTCAATCAGTTCAATTTCAGATGTTTCGAACTCACTAACTTCTTCATAAGCTTCAATAATCGTTTCAAGCTGCATACGTTGCTCAGCTTTATCACCATTAAGAAGCATCCACAGATCCTGAATGGCAGGACCGTTGCGGGAATCATCTAAATCGACAAACAGCGGCCCCTCGCGCCAGAGGATATTTCCAGCGTGGCAGTCGCCATGTAGACGAAGGCTGTCAAAATTTGTATGCCACCGCTCAATGACGGCCGCAATCAGCGTATCCGTCGCTTTCAGAAATGCGGCCTTTTGTGCGGACGGAATGAGTTGGGCATGCTCGAAGAGTTTACGCGGCTCGACGAGGTATTCGTCCAGCCCGATGGTCGGTCGCCAGGTAAATGGCTGCTTACGGCCGGTCTGATGAAGACGCCCCAGATAACGGCCCACCGCTTCCATTTGATCGATATTGTCCGCTTCGAACTGTCGACCGCCTACACTTGGAAAAATCGCGTAGTGGAACCCCTGATGCGATAATAGCGTCTGACCATTAAAAGCCAACGGCGCAGCAACCGGGACTTCATCCTCAAGCAGCTCAATCGCAAACTGATGCTCTTCCAGGATCTGATCAACTGACCAGCGCTCAGGGCGATAAAATTTAACGACAAAACGCCGACGGTCTTCATCCTGGAACTGATAGACACGGTTTTCATAGCTGTTAAGCGGGGTAAGACCAGAATCCACCCGGATCCCCTGCTCAAACAGCGCATCCATGATGGTATCCGGGTGTAATGTCTGGAAATTGAAAGTGTTGTTATTCATCCCATCATCCGGAAAATACGTCGAATGATTCAGGATATCATTTCATAACAGCTTCGGTGGCCCCGCTTACAAGCTTTTACTCTTTAATTACGCCACGAGCGCGCAACAGCGCCGTCTTGAAATCTTCCTCGTAATCTTTCTGAATACCGGGAATAACCGCGTCTTTTGCAGAGTCGCGCATTTTCAGGTGATAGATCAGAATGTCGTCGGTTAAATCCGCCAGTTCACCGTCAAAACCTGACTCTTTCGCCAGTTTCTGCAAAAATTGCATCAGGTTAAGGTCGGGCTCTTTTTGCCAGGCTGGCTGGAGGAGTTCAATAACTTCATTCAGGCGTTTACATTTCATGGTCGTGCTCCTTACTCTTGAGACAGACACGTTAGCAGGGTCAATCCCACAATAAAAGAGGCGATATCAGTGAATCAGGATAGTGCAATAACAGGGGTTGTACTGGCTGGCGGAAAGGCCAGGCGAATGGGGGGCATTGATAAAGGCTTGCTTGAGCTTAAAGGGAAACCGCTGTGGAAACATGTCGCCGATACGCTGTTATCCCAACTGGAAACGGTGGTTGTGAATGCCAATCGGCATCAGGAAATTTATCGCTCGGGTGGCCTGAAAGTCATTTCAGATGTGATGGCGGATTTTCCCGGCCCGTTGGCGGGCATGCTTTCTGTTTTCCAACAGGAGGCGGGCGACTGGTTTCTGTTCTGCCCCTGTGATACCCCTTTTATCCCGCAGACGCTGGCAGCCCGCTTACGTGCCCGGTGCAATCAGGCACCGGTGGTATGGGTGCATGATGGAGAGCGCGATCATCCCACCATTGCGCTGGTTCACCGTTCAGTCCAGCCATTTTTGCAGCGCTATTTACAGTCTGGCGAGCGACGGGTCATGGTTTTTATGCGTCAGGCAGGTGGGCATGCCGTTGACTTCAGCGACCGCAAGGAAGCGTTTGTGAATGTGAATACCCTTGAGGAGCTTGATAAATGGCAGGAAAAACCATGATCCCTCTACTGGCTATCGCCGCGTGGAGCGGAACGGGAAAAACGACGCTGCTCAGGAAGCTAATCCCGGCGCTGTGCGCCGCCGGGATCCGCCCCGGACTTATCAAACATACGCATCATGATATGGATGTGGATAAGCCAGGCAAAGACAGCTACGAGCTACGCAAAGCAGGAGCGGCGCAAACGCTGGTCGCCAGTCAGCAACGTTGGGCATTAATGACTGAGACACCTGAAGAACCCGAACTGAATCTGGCGTACCTGGTCAGCAGGATGGATCATGCCACGCTGGATCTGGTGCTGATTGAGGGATTTAAGCATGAGGCCGTGCCTAAGATCCTGCTGTTCAGAAGCGATGCCGGGCATGATTTCAGCGAATTAACGCTGGATGAGCATGTGATTGCGGTAGCCAGTGATGTTGTATTGCCGCTTGAAGTTCCGGTGCTGGATTTAAATGATGTGGATGTGATTGCGAAGTTTATTGTGGAGTGGAGTGCGATCTGACGACTTGCCGGGTGGCGGTTTCGCCTTACCCGGCCTACAAAATTCGGTGATCCAGAAACGCAAAAAGCCCATCCGTCAGGATGGGCTCTTCACTTAATTGATGCCTGGCAGTTCCCTACTCTCGCATGGGGAGACCCCACACTACCATCGGCGCTACGGCGTTTCACTTCTGAGTTCGGCATGGGGTCAGGTGGGACCACCGCGCTACAGCCGCCAGGCAAATTCTGTTAATCTGTATCAAGCTGAGTTGAATGCGTCATCTCTTCGCCGAAACAGCTTCGGCGTTGTAAGGTTAAGCCTCACGGTTCATTAGTACCGGTTAGCTCAACGCATCGCTGCGCTTACACACCCGGCCTATCAACGTCGTCGTCTTCAACGTTCCTTCAGGACCCTTAAAGGGTCAGGGAGAACTCATCTCGGGGCAAGTTTCGTGCTTAGATGCTTTCAGCACTTATCTCTTCCGCATTTAGCTACCGGGCAGTGCCATTGGCATGACAACCCGAACACCAGTGATGCGTCCACTCCGGTCCTCTCGTACTAGGAGCAGCCCCCCTCAATTCTCCAGCGCCCACGGCAGATAGGGACCGAACTGTCTCACGACGTTCTAAACCCAGCTCGCGTACCACTTTAAATGGCGAACAGCCATACCCTTGGGACCTACTTCAGCCCCAGGATGTGATGAGCCGACATCGAGGTGCCAAACACCGCCGTCGATATGAACTCTTGGGCGGTATCAGCCTGTTATCCCCGGAGTACCTTTTATCCGTTGAGCGATGGCCCTTCCATTCAGAACCACCGGATCACTAAGACCTGCTTTCGCACCTGCTCGCGCCGTCACGCTCGCAGTCAAGCTAGCTTATGCCTTTGCACTAACCTCCTGATGTCCGACCAGGATTAGCTAACCTTCGTGCTCCTCCGTTACTCTTTAGGAGGAGACCGCCCCAGTCAAACTACCCACCAGACACTGTCCGCAACCCGGATTACGGGCCCACGTTAGAACACCAGCCATTAAAGGGTGGTATTTCAAGGACGGCTCCACACGAACTGGCGTCCGCGCTTCAAAGCCTCCCACCTATCCTACACATCAAGGACCAGTGTTCAGTGTCAAGCTATAGTAAAGGTTCACGGGGTCTTTCCGTCTTGCCGCGGGTACACTGCATCTTCACAGCGAGTTCAATTTCACTGAGTCTCGGGTGGAGACAGCCTGGCCATCATTACGCCATTCGTGCAGGTCGGAACTTACCCGACAAGGAATTTCGCTACCTTAGGACCGTTATAGTTACGGCCGCCGTTTACCGGGGCTTCGATCAAGAGCTTCTCCTTACGGATAACCCCATCAATTAACCTTCCGGCACCGGGCAGGCGTCACACCGTATACGTCCACTTTCGTGTTTGCACAGTGCTGTGTTTTTAATAAACAGTTGCAGCCAGCTGGTATCTTCGACTGATTTCAGCTCCACGAGTAAATCGCTTCACCTACATATCAGCGTGCCTTCTCCCGAAGTTACGGCACCATTTTGCCTAGTTCCTTCACCCGAGTTCTCTCAAGCGCCTTGGTATTCTCTACCTGACCACCTGTGTCGGTTTGGGGTACGATCTGATGTTACCTGATGCTTAGAGGCTTTTCCTGGAAGCAGGGCATTTGTTGCTTCAGCACCGTAGTGCCTCGTCATCACGCCTCAGTGTTAAAGTGAACCGGATTTACCTGGAACACACACCTACACGCTTAAACCGGGACAACCGTCGCCCGGCCAACATAGCCTTCTCCGTCCCCCCTTCGCAGTAACACCTGGTACAGGAATATTAACCTGTTTCCCATCGACTACGCCTTTCGGCCTCGCCTTAGGGGTCGACTCACCCTGCCCCGATTAACGTTGGACAGGAACCCTTGGTCTTCCGGCGAGCGGGCTTTTCACCCGCTTTATCGTTACTTATGTCAGCATTCGCACTTCTGATACCTCCAGCATGCCTCACAGCACACCTTCACAGGCTTACAGAACGCTCCCCTACCCAACAACACTTAGTGTCGCTGCCGCAGCTTCGGTGCATGGTTTAGCCCCGTTACATCTTCCGCGCAGGCCGACTCGACCAGTGAGCTATTACGCTTTCTTTAAATGATGGCTGCTTCTAAGCCAACATCCTGGCTGTCTGAGCCTTCCCACATCGTTTCCCACTTAACCATGACTTTGGGACCTTAGCTGGCGGTCTGGGTTGTTTCCCTCTTCACGACGGACGTTAGCACCCGCCGTGTGTCTCCCGTGATAACATTCTCCGGTATTCGCAGTTTGCATCGGGTTGGTAAGCCGGGATGGCCCCCTAGCCGAAACAGTGCTCTACCCCCGGAGATGAATTCACGAGGCGCTACCTAAATAGCTTTCGGGGAGAACCAGCTATCTCCCGGTTTGATTGGCCTTTCACCCCCAGCCACAAGTCATCCGCTAATTTTTCAACATTAGTCGGTTCGGTCCTCCAGTTAGTGTTACCCAACCTTCAACCTGCCCATGGCTAGATCACCGGGTTTCGGGTCTATACCCTGCAACTTAACGCCCAGTTAAGACTCGGTTTCCCTTCGGCTCCCCTATTCGGTTAACCTTGCTACAGAATATAAGTCGCTGACCCATTATACAAAAGGTACGCAGTCACCCCATAAAGAGGCTCCCACTGCTTGTACGTACACGGTTTCAGGTTCTTTTTCACTCCCCTCGCCGGGGTTCTTTTCGCCTTTCCCTCACGGTACTGGTTCACTATCGGTCAGTCAGGAGTATTTAGCCTTGGAGGATGGTCCCCCCATATTCAGACAGGATACCACGTGTCCCGCCCTACTCATCGAGCTCACAACACATGCAATTTTGTGTACGGGGCTGTCACCCTGTATCGCCGGCCTTTCCAGACCGTTCCACTACCACACATGCTGATTCAGGCTCTGGGCTGCTCCCCGTTCGCTCGCCGCTACTGGGGGAATCTCGGTTGATTTCTTTTCCTCGGGGTACTTAGATGTTTCAGTTCCCCCGGTTCGCCTCGTTAACCTATGGATTCAGTTAACGATAGTGCAACGAATTGCACTGGGTTTCCCCATTCGGACATCGCCGGCTATAACGGTTCATATCACCTTACCGACGCTTTTCGCAGATTAGCACGTCCTTCATCGCCTCTGACTGCCAGGGCATCCACCGTGTACGCTTAGTCGCTTAACCTCACAACCCGAAGATGTTTCTTTCGATTCATCATCGTGTTGCGAAAATTTGAGAGACTCGAACACACCATTAACAGTGTGTCGTTTCAATTTTCAGCTTGATCCAGATTTTTAAAGAGCAAAACTTCGCAGCGCACCCTTTCAGGTACACTCTGAAGTTTTCTTGATTACGTTCTACAGTATGGTGGAGCTATGCGGGATCGAACCGCAGACCTCCTGCGTGCAAAGCAGGCGCTCTCCCAGCTGAGCTATAGCCCCATACAGTGTAGTCAGAACCTCTGTACCGATAATTTTTCCTGAGACAAGGCGTGGAATGGCGAAGCATACTTAAAGTATGCGAGTCGTTTCACAACGCAGTATTCAGGGAAAATTTGGTAGGCCTGAGTGGACTTGAACCACCGACCTCACCCTTATCAGGGGTGCGCTCTAACCACCTGAGCTACAAGCCTGTAGAGGTTTTACTGCTCGTTTTTCATCAGACAATCTGTGTGGGCACTACAAAGGCAGGTTCTTTAAGGTAAGGAGGTGATCCAACCGCAGGTTCCCCTACGGTTACCTTGTTACGACTTCACCCCAGTCATGAATCACAAAGTGGTAAGCGCCCTCCCGAAGGTTAAGCTACCTACTTCTTTTGCAACCCACTCCCATGGTGTGACGGGCGGTGTGTACAAGGCCCGGGAACGTATTCACCGTGGCATTCTGATCCACGATTACTAGCGATTCCGACTTCATGGAGTCGAGTTGCAGACTCCAATCCGGACTACGACATACTTTATGAGGTCCGCTTGCTCTCGCGAGGTCGCTTCTCTTTGTATATGCCATTGTAGCACGTGTGTAGCCCTGGTCGTAAGGGCCATGATGACTTGACGTCATCCCCACCTTCCTCCAGTTTATCACTGGCAGTCTCCTTTGAGTTCCCGGCCTAACCGCTGGCAACAAAGGATAAGGGTTGCGCTCGTTGCGGGACTTAACCCAACATTTCACAACACGAGCTGACGACAGCCATGCAGCACCTGTCTCACAGTTCCCGAAGGCACCAAGGCATCTCTGCCAAGTTCTGTGGATGTCAAGACCAGGTAAGGTTCTTCGCGTTGCATCGAATTAAACCACATGCTCCACCGCTTGTGCGGGCCCCCGTCAATTCATTTGAGTTTTAACCTTGCGGCCGTACTCCCCAGGCGGTCTATTTAACGCGTTAGCTCCGGAAGCCACACCTCAAGGGCACAACCTCCAAATAGACATCGTTTACGGCGTGGACTACCAGGGTATCTAATCCTGTTTGCTCCCCACGCTTTCGCACCTGAGCGTCAGTCTTCGTCCAGGGGGCCGCCTTCGCCACCGGTATTCCTCCAGATCTCTACGCATTTCACCGCTACACCTGGAATTCTACCCCCCTCTACGAGACTCAAGCCTGCCAGTTTCGAATGCAGTTCCCAGGTTGAGCCCGGGGATTTCACATCCGACTTGACAGACCGCCTGCGTGCGCTTTACGCCCAGTAATTCCGATTAACGCTTGCACCCTCCGTATTACCGCGGCTGCTGGCACGGAGTTAGCCGGTGCTTCTTCTGCGGGTAACGTCAATTGCTGCGGTTATTAACCACAACACCTTCCTCCCCGCTGAAAGTACTTTACAACCCGAAGGCCTTCTTCATACACGCGGCATGGCTGCATCAGGCTTGCGCCCATTGTGCAATATTCCCCACTGCTGCCTCCCGTAGGAGTCTGGACCGTGTCTCAGTTCCAGTGTGGCTGGTCATCCTCTCAGACCAGCTAGGGATCGTCGCCTTGGTGAGCCGTTACCTCACCAACTAGCTAATCCCATCTGGGCACATCCGATGGCAAGAGGCCCGAAGGTCCCCCTCTTTGGTCTTGCGACATTATGCGGTATTAGCTACCGTTTCCAGTAGTTATCCCCCTCCATCGGGCAGTTTCCCAGACATTACTCACCCGTCCGCCACTCGTCAGCAAAGCAGCAAGCTGCTTCCTGTTACCGTTCGACTTGCATGTGTTAGGCCTGCCGCCAGCGTTCAATCTGAGCCATGATCAAACTCTTCAATTTAAGTTTGATGCTCCTAGAATTAAACGTCGTAATGAATTACGTGTTCACTCTTTGAGACTTGGTATTCATTTTTCGTCTTGCGACGTTAAGAATCCATGTCACTCTGAGTGCCCACACAGATTGTCTGATAAATTGTTAAAGAGCAGTGCCGCTTCGCTTTTTCTCAGCGGCGCGGGGTGTGCATAATACGCTTTCCCGCTTCAGAGTCAAGCATTTATTTCGCTTTTCTCTGTCGGTGTTCATCACTGGTTTTCACCGGAGAACCCCGCTGACCCGGCGGCTTGCGTGCCGTTGTTCCGTGTCAGTGGAGGCGCATTATAGGGAGTTATTTCGGGCTGACAAGGGGAAATTTAAAATAATTTTCCGAGTGCGCATTTTTTATTCTTTGCGTTTATTTAACCACCGAATCGGGGGTTAACTGAGCGATTTCGCGGGCAAAACTCGCCACTTGCTCCCAGTCGGTATAGATAACTTCTTTGCGCGTATCCGTTTCGCCGCCCGACATTTTCATAATGAGTTGAATCATCATGCGATCATACCAGCGATAGCGTGGGTACAGCAGCGCCCCGGCGATAACCGCAGAACGGTCTGGCCGCCACTGTGAGTTCATTAAAAACTTGCGCGCGTAGCTGTTGGTCTGCGGCGTCCGCTTTTCCGGTTTACGCGCCACCAGGTTGACGGAGTAAAACGCGCTTGGCATGTGATTCAGTCGCGTCGCATGTTTCTTCACAAACTCGAGAAATGCAGAATGATAGTGTCCATAACGAATGGATGCGCCAATGACCACACGGTCATAGCGTTCCCAGTCAGGCTCTTCGGTACGATGCAGGTTGACGACATCCGTACAAACGCCAAGCTCTTTGAGTTCTGACGCCAGATAAGCGGCGATTTCCCGGGTCTGTCCATCGCGAGATGAGAAAAGAATCAGTGTTTTCACGTGTTACTCCATTATTCACGCCAGAAGGTCGGGGTAAAAAGTACCAGCAAAGTGAAGACTTCCAGACGACCGAACAGCATATTGGCAATCAGGATCCATTTTGCCACTGGATTCATACTGGCAAAGTTGTCCGCCACGACGCCCAGTCCGGGCCCAAGGTTGTTCAACGTCGCCACCACGGAAGCAAAGGCCGAGAAATCGTCCACACCAGTCGCGATAATCGCCAGCATACTGACAATAAAAACCAGCGCATACGCCGAGAAAAATCCCCAGACCGCTTCAAGAATACGCTCCGGCAGCGCGCGATTCCCCAGTTTGATGCTATAGACCGCATTGGGATGCACCAGGCGCTTCAGCTCGCGGTTCCCCTGTTTGAACAGCAAGAGGATACGGATAACCTTCAGTCCCCCGCCCGTTGACCCTGCACAGCCGCCGATAAACGCAGAACATAGCAGCAATACCGGCAGGAAAAGCGGCCAGCGCGCAATACTGTCGGTGGTAAATCCGGCCGTAGTCGCCATCGACACCACCTGGAAAAAGGCCTGATTGAGCGTCGTCAGTGCGGAGTTATAGATGTTATGAAACCAGAGCACTAATGTGCAGATGACCACCAGCGTCAGTTGGACGCCAATGAACATGCGAAATTCGGGGTCACGCCAGTAAACCTTCAGGCTGCGGCCACTCAGTAACGAGAAGTGCAGACCATAGTTACAGCCGGAGATTAATAAGAAGATAGCGATGATAGTGTTAATCGTTGGGCTGTCAAAATAACCCACGCTGGCATCATGGGTAGAAAACCCGCCGATCGCGATAGTAGCGAAACTGTGTCCGATGGCGTCAAACGCTGGCATGCCGGCAAACCACAGCGCCAGCGCGCAGGCGACCGTCAGCAGGACGTAGATCAGCCACAGCGTTTTTGCCGTTTCGGCAATACGCGGGCGCATCTTGTTATCTTTCAGCGGCCCTGGCATTTCAGCGCGATAGAGCTGCATCCCACCGACGCCGAGTATCGGCAAGATCGCGACGGCCAGCACAATGATTCCCATCCCACCGAACCATTGCAGCATCTGGCGATAAAAGAGGATCGCATGCGGCAGCGAATCCAGCCCCACCAGCGTGGTAGCGCCGGTCGTGGTCAGTCCGGAGAATGATTCGAAAAACGCATCGGTAATCGTGAGGTTCGGGCTTTCAGAAAAAATGAAGGGTAACGCACCCACGCTACCCAGCACGGTCCAGAACAGTACCACGATCAGAAACCCTTCACGGGATTTCAGTTCGCCTTTCTCACGACGGTTCGGCCACCACAACATGGAGCCAATCACCAGTGCGACAAAAAAGGTTTGCGTAAATGCGCGTCCCGCCCCATCACGATAGATAAGCGCTACCAGCCCCGGGAGGATCATCGTGCCCGAAAATAAGATAACCAGTAGTCCTACAATTCGGGTAATGGCGCGAAAATGCATCTCTGCCGCTTCCTTAGTTCTTCAAAATGAGGTGGGGATTATTCTTCAATCGCTAATAATTGCAATGAACCACGACTAAAATCCGCCAGCTTTGCTGAAAATTCATCCACTTTCGCATAAGGAAGCGCCACCCGTAACCGAACGAATGCCTGGTAATCACTGGTGACGATTTTGCCGCCATATTGACCCAGAAGTGCTTCAACGCCAACCAACTGCGCGTACTCACACTGCAAAGTATATTCGGTTAATGGCGTCTTGCGCTGTGTCGTTAACTGACGCAATGCCTGGTTTACGCCACCGCCGTAGGCTTTAACCAGTCCGCCGGTGCCGAGTAAGATCCCGCCGTAATAGCGCACCACAACGGCGGTAATTTCCCCAACGCCGCTGCCCATCAACTGCGCGAGCATCGGCTTGCCTGCCGTTCCCGCCGGTTCACCATCATCTGAAAAGCCCAATTGCTGCGAATCATCCGGCGCTCCCGCCACCCACGCCACGCAATGGTGACGGGCGTCCGGGTGCTCCGCTCTGACTGATTCCACAAACGCTTTTGCCGCCTCTACGCCATCGGTATGCGCCAACAACGTAATGAAGCGGCTTTTTTTGATCTCTTCGACAACGGTGACCGGCGCCGCAGGGATTAACCAACTGTCCATTACGCCAGTTTCAGATCCCGCGTCATGTTTTCAACGTTGTTCTCGTGGATCACCACGTTATCTTCAATACGAATACCACCAAACGGTTTCAGCGCTTCAATTTTCTGCCAGTTGAAGTGTTTGCTGAACTGCCCTTCACGCCACGGCGCGAGCAGCGATTCGATGAAGTAAAAGCCCGGTTCAATGGTCAACACCATGCCCGGCTGGAGCACACGGGTGCAGCGCAGATACGGATATTTGGACGGCGCGGCGAGATGCGTACCGGTGTCATCCTGCATAAAGCCCGCGACATCATGCACCTGCAGGCCCAGCGGATGGCCGATCCCGTGCGGCATAAACGGTCCGGTGAGATCGTTTTCGACCATCGCCTCTTCGCTCATGTCGGTGACGAGCTGATGCTTACGCAGCAGTTTTGCAATACGCTGATGGAACTGAACATGATAATCCACATAGCTGACACCCGCTTTCATGGTGGCAATCAGCGCCAACTGTTCGTCATTCACATCTTTCACTAACTGCGCATACTCATTGTCGCTTTTCGCCGACCAGGTACGGGTCAGGTCTGCGGCATAACCGTTGTACTCCGCACCGGCATCCAGCAAGAAGCTGCGGATTTCAGACGGTGCCTGATGATCCAGCTTCGTATAATGCAAAACCGACGCATGCTCGTTCAGCGCCACGATATTGCTGTACGGCACATCGGTGTCGCGGTGACCGGTCGCAGTCAGATAGGCCAGGTTGATATCAAACTCGCTCATCCCCGAACGGAAGGCTTCTTCCGCCGCACGGTGTCCATTCACCGCCATTTTCTGCGCTTCGCGCATGCAGGCCAGTTCGTAGTCCGTTTTGTAGGCGCGGTAATAGTGCAGATAGTCGATCACCCCTTTCGGGTTGATATTGCTGGCGGCGATCTCCAGTTGCAACGCACGCTCTGGAACCGGGCCGATATAACCAATATTGCCGCGCGCGGCAGGCAGTTGACTGCCAATGCCATCCGCCTTCGGCAGGGCAATCACCTCAACTTCTTCAGTCCAGAAGGAGGTCGGCAGCGGTTCAACGTTGTGCCAGTAATCGACCGGCAAGTAAAACCACAGTTTGGGTTTGTTCACCCCATCAACCAGCAACCAGCAGTTGGGAACCTGAGTCACCGGCACCCAGGCTTTAAACTGCGGATTAACCTTAAACGGGTAAGGATGATCGTCGAGAAAAACGTTAACCAGCTCGCCGGAGTGAATAAGCAGCGCATCAAGCTTAAAGCGTTCCAACGCATCACGCGTCCGTTCTTGTAAGGTAACGATATGATTTTTATAGAGTGCGGCCAGTGATTCCATTTTCTATCCTTCTGTTTTTTTCGACCTCAAGTCTCCGCATCTTAGCACATCGATTCACGAGAGCGTGATTTCTACCAGGTGTGATCGGATCGGCATTTTTTTAATCAGTCATTTGCATTTTATTAACATAAAATACACACTTCGCTTCATCTGGTATGACCAGATCACCTTGCGGATTCAGGAGACTGACATGCTTTACAAAGGCGACAACCTGTACCTCGACTGGCTGGAAGATGGCATCGCCGAACTGGTGTTCGATGCCCCAGGCTCAGTGAACAAACTCGACACGGCAACCGTCGCCAGCCTCGGCCAGGCGCTGGACGTACTGGAAAAACAAACAGATTTAAAAGGGCTGCTGCTGCGTTCGAATAAAGCAGCCTTTATCGTCGGTGCCGATATCACCGAATTCCTTTCGCTGTTTCTCGTTCCCGAAGAACAGCTCAGCCAGTGGTTGCATTTCGCCAACAGCGTCTTTAACCGTCTGGAAGATCTGCCGGTCCCCACGCTCTCTGCAGTTAACGGCTATGCGTTAGGTGGCGGCTGCGAATGCGTACTGGCGACCGATTACCGCCTGGCGACGCCGGATCTGCGTATCGGTCTACCAGAAACAAAGCTGGGCATCATGCCAGGCTTTGGCGGTTCCGTACGTATGCCGCGCATGTTAGGCGCGGACAGCGCACTGGAGATCATTGCTGCCGGTAAAGACGTTGGTGCTGAACAGGCGCTGAAAATCGGTCTGGTCGATGGCGTCGTGAAAGCGGAAAAACTGATTGAAGGCGCAAAAGCAGTTTTACGTCAGGCCATCAGCGGCGATCTGGACTGGAAAGCGAAGCGTCAGCCGAAGCTGGAACCGCTGAAGCTCAGCAAAATTGAAGCTGCCATGAGCTTCACCATTGCCAAAGGCATGGTCGCGCAAACGGCAGGCAAACATTACCCGGCCCCGATGACTGCAGTGAAAACCATTGAAGCCGCCGCGCGTTTTGGCCGTGAAGAAGCGCTTAATCTGGAAAACAAAAGTTTTGTTCCGCTGGCGCACACCAATGAAGCCCGCGCGTTGGTCGGTATCTTCCTTAACGACCAATATGTGAAAGGCAAAGCGAAGAAGCTGACCAAAGACGTTGAGACGCCAAAACAGGCTGCTGTGCTGGGCGCAGGCATTATGGGCGGCGGTATCGCGTATCAGTCGGCGTGGAAAGGCGTGCCGGTTATCATGAAAGATATCAATGACAAATCCCTGACCCTCGGAATGACCGAAGCGGCTAAGCTGCTGAACAAACAGCTTGAGCGCGGCAAAATTGACGGTCTGAAGATGGCGGGCGTGATTTCGACCATTCACCCTACGCTGGACTATGCCGGTTTTGATCGCGTGGACATCGTGGTCGAAGCCGTGGTTGAAAACCCGAAAGTCAAAAAAGCGGTGCTGTCCGAAACGGAAGACAAGGTTCGCCCGGATACCGTGCTGGCCTCTAACACCTCCACCATTCCCATCAGTGAACTGGCAAGCGTGCTGAAACGCCCGGAAAATTTCTGCGGGATGCATTTCTTTAACCCGGTTCACCGGATGCCGCTGGTTGAGATCATTCGTGGCGAGAAAAGCGCCGATGAAACCATCGCGAAAGTAGTCGCCTGGGCAAGCAAAATGGGCAAAACACCGATTGTGGTGAACGACTGCCCCGGCTTCTTTGTAAACCGCGTACTGTTCCCTTACTTCGCGGGATTCAGCCAGTTGCTGCGCGACGGAGCGGACTTCCGCAAAGTCGACAAGGTCATGGAAAAACAGTTCGGCTGGCCGATGGGCCCGGCATACCTGCTTGATGTTGTCGGCATTGATACAGCGCATCACGCGCAGGCCGTGATGTCCGCAGGCTTCCCGCAGCGGATGCAAAAAGATTATCGCGACGCGATCGATGCGCTGTTTGACGCCAGTCGTTTTGGTCAGAAAAACGGTCTGGGCTTCTGGCGCTATAAAGAAGACAATAAAGGTAAGCCGAAGAAAGAAGAGGATGCCACCGTTGATGACCTGCTGGCTGACGTCAGTAACGCGAAGCGTGATTTCAGCGAAGACGAAATTATCGCCCGTATGATGATCCCGATGGTCAACGAAGTGGTGCGCTGTCTCGAAGAAGGCATTATCGCCAGTCCGGCAGAGGCCGATATGGCACTGGTTTACGGTCTGGGCTTCCCTCCGTTCCACGGCGGCGCGTTCCGCTGGCTGGATACGCTCGGCAGCGCGAAGTATCTCGATATGGCGCAACAGTATCAGCACCTCGGTCCGTTATACGACGTTCCGGAAGGTCTGCGTAATAAAGCGCGTCATAACGAACCGTATTATCCCCCGGTTGAGCCTGCCCGTCCGGTCGGCGACCTGAAAACGGCTTAAGGAGTCACAATGGAACAGGTTGTAATTGTTGATGCGATCCGTACCCCGATGGGCCGTTCGAAAGGGGGCGCGTTTCGCAACGTGCGTGCGGAAGATCTCTCCGCACATTTGATGCGTAGTCTTCTGGCGCGTAATCCGGCGCTTGAAGCGGCGGCGCTTGATGACATCTACTGGGGTTGCGTGCAGCAGACGCTGGAGCAGGGCTTTAACATCGCCCGTAACGCGGCGCTGCTGGCGGAAGTTCCACACTCCGTTCCGGCGGTGACCGTCAACCGTCTGTGCGGCTCTTCCATGCAGGCATTGCATGACGCCGCACGAATGATTATGACCGGTGATGCACAGGCCTGTCTGGTGGGTGGCGTGGAGCATATGGGCCATGTGCCGATGAGCCACGGCGTCGATTTTCACCCAGGTCTGAGCCGTAACGTCGCCAAAGCGGCGGGCATGATGGGACTAACGGCGGAGATGCTCTCACGCATGCACGGCATCAGCCGTGAAATGCAGGATGCCTTTGCCGCACGTTCACACGCCCGCGCCTGGGCCGCCACGCAGTCCGGCGCGTTTAAGAACGAAATTATCCCAACCGGTGGGCATGACTCCGATGGCGTGCTGAAGCAGTTTAACTACGACGAAGTGATCCGTCCGGAAACCACGGTTGAAGCGTTATCTACCCTGCGTCCGGCGTTTGACCCGGTCAGCGGCACGGTCACCGCAGGAACCTCTTCTGCACTCTCCGATGGTGCCGCCGCCATGCTGGTGATGAGCGCGAGTCGTGCACGCGAGTTAGGTCTGAAACCACGCGCCCGCGTGCGCTCAATGGCGGTGGTCGGTTGTGATCCTTCCATCATGGGATACGGTCCGGTTCCGGCGTCGAAACTGGCGCTGAAAAAAGCGGGGCTTTCGGCCAGTGATATCGGTTTGTTTGAGATGAACGAAGCGTTTGCTGCGCAGATCCTGCCGTGTATTAAAGATCTGGGGTTAATGGAGCAGATTGACGAGAAGATCAACCT
This sequence comes from Citrobacter sp. RHB20-C16, assembly GCF_013890155.1. NCBI lineage: Bacteria > Pseudomonadati > Pseudomonadota > Gammaproteobacteria > Enterobacterales > Enterobacteriaceae > Citrobacter > Citrobacter sp. RHB20-C16. The sequence goes on from NZ_CP057630.1 coordinate 4,746,433, forward strand.
TAACGGCGGCGCGATCGCGCTCGGTCACCCGTTGGGTTGTTCTGGCGCGCGTATCAGCACCACGTTGTTGAACCTGATGGAACGCAAAGATGTCCAGTTCGGCCTGGCGACGATGTGTATTGGGTTGGGTCAGGGTATCGCGACCGTGTTTGAGCGGGTGTAAAGATATTCACTCATTGTCGGCCAGGTAAGCGAAGTACCCCCGGCTCGATTGCCGGATGGCGACGCTAAAGCATCTCATCCGGCCTACAACGAAAACGTCACGGTATAACCATTTAGTTGCCGTTCTTCCCGCCTGTCAGGGGCGGGTTTTTTCTTCTTCGTTTCTCTTCTTAGATAAATGAGAACGCATCGCCAAACAGGCGATCTTCACGTGCGCTGCGCTCATTACAGAACAGGTCACGCGCGATTTTCGCCATCTCAAAACGCCCGGCAATGTAGATGTCATGATCGGCCAGCGTTCCGTGATCCTGCATCACCGCCGTTAAGACCGTCCCTGTACGCCCACGCCAGCCGGCTTCCGGTTGTTCCACCACGGCTTCAACGCGCAGATTGGGATGGTTGACAGAGAGCGCTTCAAGTTCAGAGAGATCGTAGAGATGCTTCTCTTCACGTCCCCCCCAGTAAATCGTGACCTCACGATTGGGATTATGCGCCAGCGCCGTCAGCAGAATGGAACGGGCGTAGGAAAAACCCGTACCACCAGCAATCAGGATCAGCGGACGCTCTTCATCGTCACGCAGCCATGCGTCGCCGTGCGGGATATCTATCGTTATCTCATGGTCTTTCAGGATGCGATCCATCACTGCTTTGGCATAGAGATTAATTTCTGACGCGCCAATGTGGAGCTCAATAAAACCCTGCTCATCCGGTGTAGAGGCCATCGAGAACGGGCGTTTATCCCGCTCATCCATCACGACCATCAAATATTGACCGGCACGAAAGGAAAATGCCGCGTCGGGTACTAAACGAACACGGTATACGGTATCAGTGATAGCTTCTACCGAGGTCACTTTACAGCTTAAGGTTGTCATGCGCTCCCTCTATGGGTCTGTAGGGCAAAACGAGCGCCTCAGGCGCCTTTACCGTCATTAAAGATGGCCAGTTCATCCCAAATCGCATCAATGCGGGCGGTCACGTCGGGGTCTTTTTTAATTGGACGTCCCCACTCGCGTTGGGTTTCACCTGGCCATTTGTTCGTGGCATCCAGCCCCATTTTTGAACCCAGACCGGAGACCGGCGAGGCAAAATCCAGATAATCAATTGGCGTATTTTCTACCAGCACCGTGTCCCTGGCCGGGTCCATACGGGTAGTAATCGCCCAAATCACATCGTTCCAGTCGCGTGCATTGACGTCATCATCACAGACGATAACAAATTTGGTGTACATAAACTGGCGTAAAAATGACCAGACACCCATCATGACGCGTTTCGCATGCCCCGCGTACTGTTTTTTAATCGTGACGACGGCAAGGCGATAAGAGCACCCTTCCGGCGGCAGGTAAAAATCGACGATTTCCGGGAACTGTTTTTGCAGAATCGGCACAAACACTTCATTTAGCGCAACGCCAAGTACGGCAGGCTCATCCGGCGGACGACCGGTGTAGGTCGAATGGTAAATCGCATCTTCACGCTGGGTAATATGCGTGACGGTAAAAACCGGGAAGCTATCCACTTCATTGTAATACCCCGTATGGTCGCCATACGGGCCTTCCGGTGCCATTTCACCCGGATCGATATACCCTTCCAACACAATTTCCGCACTGGCAGGCACTTCAAGATCGTTAGACAGGCATTTAACCACTTCGGTTTTCGTACCGCGCAGCAGACCGGCAAAGGCGTACTCTGAGAGTGTGTCCGGTACCGGCGTCACCGCGCCAAGAATAGTGGCCGGATCGGCACCCAGCGCAACGGAGACCGGGAACCGTTCCCCCGGATGCGCCGCACACCACTCCTGATAATCAAGCGCGCCGCCACGATGGGACAGCCAGCGCATGATCAATTTATTTTTGCCAATCAGCTGCTGGCGATAAATCCCCAGATTCTGCCGCTCTTTATGCGGGCCACGCGTGACAGTCAGCCCCCAGGTGATGAGCGGCGCGGCATCTTCTGGCCAGCAGGTCATAATGGGGATGCGGTTTAAATCGACGTCATCGCCAGAGATGATTTTTTGCTGACAAGGCGCACCGCGCAGTCGCTTCGTCGGCATATTCAGCACCTGTTTAAACTGCGGCAGTTTATCAAACAGATCGCGAAAGCCCTTCGGCGGCTCCGGTTCTTTCAAAAAGGCCAGTAATTTACCTACTTCCCGCAGCGCAGAGACATCATCCTGCCCCATGCCCATCGCGACACGCTTTGGCGTACCAAACAGGTTACACAACACCGGCATTGAATAGCCTTTGGGGTTTTCAAACAGCAGCGCAGGGCCACCGGCACGTAGCGTGCGATCGGCAATTTCTGTGATTTCCAGATATGGATCCACTTCAAGCGTAATGCGTTTGAGTTCACCCTGTTGTTCAAGCAGCGTCAGGAAGTCGCGTAAATCGTGATATTTCATGGCGTCCATTGTGGCCTCTTCGTAAGCGCCTCATTATACGGCGTTCATCATCGTGATGCTGTATTTTTGTTAAATTAGCGTGAACTCTGGCAGCCCACCGCCATCACCGGGATTATAATTAACTTCACGCCTTACATTTGCTATGCTTGCGCCCCGAATAAGCGGATAAGAGCCATTATGCAATCCTGGTATTTACTGTACTGCAAACGCGGGCAACTTCAGCGTGCTCAGGAACACCTCGAAAGACAGGCAGTGAGCTGCCTGACACCGATGATCACCCTGGAAAAAATGGTGCGTGGAAAACGTACTGCAGTCAGCGAACCCCTGTTCCCTAACTATCTGTTCGTGGAATTTGACCCGGAAGTGATTCATACCACGACGATCAATGCCACGCGCGGCGTCAGCCATTTTGTCCGCTTTGGCGCATCACCGGCAATTGTCCCTGCTACGGTGATTCACCAGCTCTCCGTCTATAAGCCAGAAGGCATTGTCGACCCTGAAACGCCTTACCCCGGCGACCGAGTGGTCATCACGGAAGGGGCTTTTGAAGGCCTGCAGGCGATCTTCACTGAACCGGACGGTGAAGCGCGTTCCATGCTGCTGCTCAACCTGTTGAATAAAGAGGTGAAGCAGAGCGTGAAAAACACCGGTTTCCGTAAGCTTTAACGGCGACTTAAAACGACATTCCAAACAGTGTCCTGACGTTCGCATCCGTTGTGGCGGAAAGCCACTGCGGATCGTCTCCGCGCCAGTGGGCGATACGCTCAAGAATATGTGGCAGATATGCCGGTTCGTTACGTCGCGATGCGGGTTTCGGCGAGAGATCGCGCGGCAACAGATACGGCGCATCAGTTTCAATCAGCAACTGTTCGGCCGGAATAAACGGTAGCAATTCGCGCAGTTCCAGCCCACGACGCTCATCACAGACCCAGCCTGTAATGCCGATATGTAATCCTCTGTCGATACAGTCCTGCATTTCTTCACGCGTGCCGGTAAAGCAGTGCAGCACCGCACCCGGGAGTTTGTCCAGCCACGGATCCAGCAGCGTCAGAAATCGTGCATGCGCATCACGACAATGCATAAAAACCGGCATCTGTAACTCTGCAGCGATACGCAACTGCGCATCAAACGCCCGCTCTTGTTCCTGCGGAGTGGAAAAATTACGATTGAAATCAAGGCCACATTCGCCAATCGCCACGACCTCAGGCATTGACGCCAGCGCCACAATCGCCTCCTCTGTGGCAGGCTGCCACTGGCTACTGTCGTGCGGGTGAACACCGGCCGTCGACCAACAGAGAGGATAAATGTGCGCCAGTCGTTGCGCCTGTTGGCTTTCATGCAGGTTTGTACCGGTGAGAAGCATGCCCTTCACGCCAGCGGCCCTCGCGCGAGCCACAACCTCATCACGGTCTTTTAAAAACTGCGAGCTGGTTAAATTAACGCCGATATCAAACATGCTTCGCTCCATATGACAACCGCCCTGGCGGGCGGTTGAATTTACTCTTCTGTTTTCTCGGCTTTCTCAGCTTCGGCTTCTGATTCCGCCTCGTTATCTTCATCCCGTGTCTGTCGCTTACCGACATAGAAACGTGAGAAGAAAACGCCGACCTCAAACAGGAAGTACATCGGAATCGCCAGTAACGTCTGCGAAAAAACATCCGGCGGCGTCAGCAACATCCCTACCACAAACGCGCCAACTAACACATAAGGCCGTTTTTTACGCAAATCTTCCGGTGTCGTCACCCCCATCCAGCAAAGCAGCACGATGGCAACGGGCACCTCAAACGAGACCCCGAACGCCATAAACAGCGCCATGACAAAGCTCAGATAGCTGGCAATATCCGTCGAGACCTGCACACCTTCCGGCGCGGTATTGGCAAGGAAGCCAAACGCCAGCGGGAACACGACAAAGTAGGCAAACGCCATGCCGATATAGAACAGTAACGAGCTGGAGATCAGTAACGGTACCACCATGCGGCGTTCATGCTTATACAGCGCTGGCGCGATAAACGCCCAGACCTGATAAAGGATCACCGGTGCTGACAGGATCAGCGACACCATGAAGGTTAATTTGATCGGGGTGAAGAACGGTGATGCGACATCCGTCGCGATCATGGTTGCGCCCTGCGGCAACTGTTTGATAAGCGGCGAGGAAACCAGGTGATAGATGTCATTGGCAAAATAGACCAATGCCAGAAAAATCACGATAACCGCAATAATGCAGTTAAGCAGACGTTTACGCAGCTCAATCAGGTGCGTGATAAGCGGTTGAGTATCTTCTACAGCCATGTTTACGGTTTATCACTCGACGTAGGGGAGGAGCCAGCAACAGGGGCAGCGGTTTTCGGTTCAGCGTCCTTCACGTTGACGGCAGGAGACGTCTCCCCGACAATCTCAGGAGCCTGTTCCGGTGCGCTGGCCTGGACTTCAGCAGTAGCGGGCGTGACCCCTTCATGCTGTTCTTCGTTCCCTTTCACCACCGGGTTATAGATGGTGTGCGCTTCGTCGCTCGCTTTTTCGGGCTCGTTCGCGCTATAGGAACGTTTCATTGACTCCGCCGCCTGGCGCAGTTCATCCATTGAGGCTTTCAGCTCGGGAGTCAGATTTTCCAGGCTCGCTTTCTCAACCTTTTTCAGGCTGTCCTGAAACTCCTGGAGCTTAAGCTCCTGGGTCAGTTCATTCTGAACGGTGGTCGCAAGGGATCGCAATGCGCGTACCCAGCCAGCTATCGTTTTGACGGCTACCGGCAATCGCTGCGGCCCCAGTACGACGAGGCCGATAATAAACACCAGTAACAGTTCGCTAAAGCCGATATCAAACACGAATTACACCTGCTCTTTATCGTGGCTTTTCGCGTCTTCTTTTTTCGCCGTTTCTTTAGCAGCGTCTGCCGGTTTGTCAGTAATAGACTTCGCGGTAAAGTCAGCGTCCTGACTGGCTTTATCCTGTTTAGCATCATCATCACTCATGGCTTTTTTGAAGCCTTTGATGGATGCGCCAAGATCGGAACCGATGGAGCCGAGCTTCTTGGTGCCAAACAACAGTACAACGATGACGGCAATGATCACCAACTGCCAAATACTGATACCACCCATACATGTTCCTCTGTGATAGATGATGAATTAATAAGGCCGTAGTATACGTTACCCGGCCTGCCTTGAGCGATGAAAAAATCAGCGAGTTTTGCGCCAGCCGACAATCCAGGCGACCAGACCGCCTGCCATCAACCAGCCGGGCATATAGCCCCATTCAGGACGATTAATCAACAGGAATGTCCCACTCAATAGTAACGTGGCTCCAATTCCCAATAAGTAACGGGATTGGCCCTGACGCACATGATTCTCCTGAAGCTCGCGCGCAATCTTATCAACACTGTGCTGTAAATATTTGCCCTGGCGCAAACTGTCGTACACCAGTTCAGGGAGTTCTGGCATTTTTTCGACCCAGAACGGCGCTTTTTCCTTAAATGCCCTGACCAGCGCCGGAATACCGACCTGATCTTTAATCCATGATTCCAGAAAAGGCTTCGCCGTTTTCCAGAGATCCAACTGCGGATACAGCTGACGTCCTACGCCCTCAACATACAGTAATGTCTTCTGCAACAATACCAGTTGAGGCTGCACTTCCATGTTAAATCGACGCGCCGTATTGAAAAGGTTTAACAAAACGTGACCAAACGAGATTTCTGCTAGCGGTTTCTCGAAGATAGGCTCGCATACGGTACGAATCGCAAACTCAAACTCTTCAACGTTGGTATCCGGCGGAACCCAGCCTGAATCAACATGCAGTTCCGCAACCTTGCGGTAATCACGATTAAAGAACGCGATAAAGTTCTCCGCCAGGTAACGCTTATCTTCCTTGTTTAAGGAGCCGACAATGCCGCAATCAATGCCAATATATTTCGGGTTTTCGGGGTGTTCATAACTGACAAAGATGTTTCCGGGATGCATATCCGCGTGGAAAAAGCTGTCGCGAAACACCTGAGTGAAGAAAACCTGCACGCCGCGCTCCGCCAGCAACTTCATGTTGGTGCCGTTTTTCTCCAGAGTCACCACATCGGAAACCGGGATGCCATAGATGCGTTCCATCACCATCATATTCTCACTGCAGTAGTCAGAATAAACTTCCGGGATGTAGAGCATGGGGCTGTCTTCAAAGTTTCGCCGTAGCTGAATGGCGTTGGCCGATTCGCGCAGCAGGTTCAGCTCATCAATCAGTGTTTTTTCATATTCCCGCACCACTTCCGTCGGGCGCAGACGGCGACCGTCCGGTAGCAAGCGCGGCACCCAGCGGGCAAGACGATAAATCAGTCGTAGATCCGCTTTGATAACCGGCAGGATGTCAGGACGTATGACTTTGATGACGACCTCTTTGCCGTTCGATTTCAGTCTCGCCGTATGCACCTGAGCAATTGACGCCGACGCCAGCGGCTGAATCTCGAATTCATCAAACCAGGCTTCAACGGGCAGTCCGCCCATCGCTTCTTCGATTTGCGCTTTCGCCAGCTTGCCATCGAAGGGGGCGACTTTGTCCTGTAACAACGCCAGTTGATCGGCGATATGCGGAGGGAAGAGATCGCGGCGAGTTGAGAGCATTTGACCAAACTTGATCCACACCGGCCCTAACTCCTGCAGAGACAGTCTCAGTCGCTCTCCCAATAATTTGTCTTTATGCCGGTTTGGCATCCAGAACAGGCAGTAACGCCATAACCGCAGCGGCAGCGTGATCCGCATTTTGGGGATGAGTTCATCAAGTCCGTAACTTAAAAAAGTGCGAATGATGAAATACAGGCGCCGTACTTCACCTGGCGTCATTTAGCCTCCAGTTTTTCCAGCCGCCGGGTCAGCGCATCGACAGCGCGTTCCACCGCTGCCGTTTCTTCCGCGAACCAGGCAACCTCTAACGGTCCGGGTGCCATTCGCCACTCTTCCGTAATAGCTTCGGCAACATAACGTTGCTGACGTTGGATCCCGTGACGGAGAAATTTTGCCCCGCCGCGCAGGGCTTTGCTGATCCCTTCCGCCGCGATGTCGCCGGTATAAGGCGCCAGCAGTTCAGCAGGATCGAATTCCGCCAGGTCGGCAAGGGCAACGAAATTTTGCACAACCTGAATATCACCCTGCACTTCCAGTTCGCCACTGCGAATCAGCGCAGCCAGTTGCTGGCGGTCACGTAATTTTGGCAATACGCTGGCATGAGTGATCACCGTACAATCGGCCTCGCCAGCCCACTCGCCCAGCACGTCAACCTGGCGTTCGCTGAACAGCAGAATTAATGATGTCGAAAAGCCTTTTAGCTCTACACGCAGCACTTTTCCCAGCAGACGCGCTCGCGCCGTTTTCAACGCCGGCGAACGATACAGGAATGAATTAAGCAAACTTTCCATTCCAGCAGTCACTAAGGGTTTAAAAGGCATCCCCGTTCTCCTGTCAGAACTTATAGCCGCGATGTAGCGCAACCACACCCGCTGTCAGGTTGTAATAGTCGACACTTTCGAACCCGGCGTCCTGCATCATCGCTTTCAAGGTGTCCTGATCGGGATGCATACGGATGGATTCCGCCAGATAACGATAGCTATCGGCATCATTGGCGACCATTGAACCGATACGCGGCAGGATATGGAACGAGTAGGCGTCGTACGCTTTGCTCAGTGGCTCGATAATCGGTTTAGAGAATTCCAGCACCAGCAGACGACCACCTGGCTTCAGGACACGGAACATCGAGCGCAGGGCTTTGTCTTTGTCCGTGACGTTACGCAAACCGAAGGAAATAGTGATGCAGTCAAACGTATTGTCCGGGAACGGCAGCGCTTCCGCATTGGCCTGAACATATTCTACGTTGCCAATCACGCCGATATTGCGCAGCTTTTCACGACCCATTTTGAGCATTGAGTCATTGATGTCAGCCAGAATCACCTTGCCGGTCTCCCCGACCAGACGGGAGAATTTAGCCGTCAGATCGCCGGTTCCCCCGGCTAAATCCAGTACTGTCTGACCACGGCGGACGCCGCTACAGTCGATGGTGAAGCGCTTCCACAAACGATGGATGCCAAAAGACATCAAATCATTCATAACATCATATTTTGATGCCACAGAATGAAAAACGTGGGCCACCATGTCCGCTTTATGCTCTTTAGCGACAGTCTGAAAACCAAAGTGCGTCGTTTCTTGTGAATTATCCACCATCTCAGTGCCTGCTCATCAAAAAATTGTTCGAGAAGTGTAACAGATTGGGGCGCATTGCCCTACCCTTCTGCCCGTCCGGGTTACTCCGAACGGACTAATTCGATTGCTGCTTTATCCCGTCATCGTCGGAATAAGATGCATCTTCCTGCTCTTCAGGTACCGATCGCAACCGATACTCTTCATCCTGCGTTGTGGCCTGTTCCGCCAGTTCAGGGTTAATCTCGCGCTTAATTTCTACCCCTAAGCCGCGAAACGCTTCGGCCTGTGCCAGCACGTTGCCGCGCCCCGACGATAGCTTTTTCATTGCCTGACGATAGTTATCCTGCGCTTTGTCCAGACTCTGTCCGATGGAGGACATATCGTCGACAAACAGCCGCATCTTGTCATAGAGCTTACTCGCACGGTCCGCAATCTGTTGCGCATTACGGCTTTGATGTTCGTAACGCCATAGATTCGCAATGGTTCGCAACGCCACCAGTAATGTCGTGGGACTGACCAGCATAATATTATTTTTAAGCGCTTCAGTAATCAGTTCGGGCTGTCGGTCGAGCGCTAACAGAAACGCGGGCTCCACCGGAATAAACATCAGCACGTAATCCAGCGTGCGCAGCCCCGGAAGCTGCTGGTAGTCCTTACGTCCCAACAGGCGAATATGGTTACGCACCGAAGCAATGTGTTCCTGAAGCGCACTTTCGCAGGTGTAATCGTCTTCCGCATTAAAATAGCGCTCATAGGCCACCAGCGTCATTTTGGCGTCGATCACCACATCTTTTCCCTGCGGTAAACGTACAATTACGTCGGGCTGCATGCGGGAACGAACGTCATTCTCGATACTGACCTGCGTTTCGTACTCATAACCTTCACGCAGTCCGGATGCTTCCAGCACACGAGTGAGTACGACTTCGCCCCAGTTCCCCTGCGTTTTATTATCGCCTTTTAGTGCACGCGTCAGGTTGACCGCTTCCTGGGCCATTTGTGCATTAAGCTGTTGGAGATTGCGAATTTCATGCGCCAGGGTGTGACGTTCTCGCGCTTCCTGACCAAAGCTGTCCTGAACCTGGCGACGGAAACCGTCCAGTTGTTCACGCAGCGGCGTCAGCAGACCATTCAGGCTCTGTCGGTTTTGCTCATCAACCCGGCGATTGCTTTGCTCAAAGATTCGGTTTGCCAGGTTTTCAAACTGTTCGCTCAGACGCTGCTCGCTGTTGATCATCTGGCGAATTTTATCTTCCGCATGCTGCTGTGTGGCTTCCATTCGCGTGGTCACTTCACGCAGATCCGCTTCCAGCGAGGTGTTAATGCTGCGCAGGCTACGTAATTCGTTATTGAGCAACTCGCACTCATCACGCCAGTGTTCACTTTGGGCAAGCTGTTGTTTGGCAGCACTTAATGCCGCAACCATCTCTTCACGTTCAGCGAATTGTTCGGCTTTCTGTTGCGCATGCTGATAGCTGGCTATCAGCCAGCCAAGCGCAATGCCCACCAGCGCAATAACCGCATAAATGATGATTGAGATATCCAAAATGCCTCCCGACGCCATACATCACCCGCACAAAATAGAATTGTGCTGTATAAACGTCCAGTTTTAAAGAACTTTCCTGCGAGGCGGTACGCAAATAATCGCGTAAAAGCAAAAGGCCGAACGCGTCGGCCTTTTTTACGGAAGAGAAGAGAATTAGATGAGACGACGTGCCGCTTCCACCACGATTTTCACCGCATGGCTTTCGGTTTGTTTCATCGTCTCCGCATTCGGGATCTCTTGCTGGGTGCGGTTGACGATTACCCCCGCAACCATCCCGGCGCGCAGGCCCTGGCTTGCACACATGGTCAGCAGCGTGGCGGACTCCATTTCGTAGTTCATCACGCCCATTGACTGCCACTCTTCCATGGAGCCTTTGAAACGACGTACTACGCGACCGGAGAAAGTGTCGTAACGTTCCTGGCCTGGGTAGAAGGTGTCAGAAGATGCAGTTACGCCCACGTGAGTTGTAGCACCGATGGATTTTGCCGCTTCAACCAGCGCGGTGGTGCATTCAAAGTCAGCGACTGCCGGATACTCCATCGGCGCAAAGTGCAGGCTCGCACCATCCAGACGAACGGACGCCGTGGTGACCAGAACATCGCCGACATTGATATGCGGCTGAATGGCCCCCGTGGTGCCAATACGCAGGAAAGTACGAATGCCCAACTGAGCCAATTCTTCCACCGCTATAGAAGTTGATGGGCCGCCGATACCGGTCGAGCAGACGATGACGGCTTTACCGTCCAGCTCTGCGCGCCAGGTAGTGAATTCACGGTGAGATGCCAGTTTAACCGGCTTCTCCATCAGCGCGGCGATCTTTTCTACACGTTCCGGATCGCCAGGGACGATAGCCAGCGTAGCCCCTTGTAAATCGTTCTTGGTGAGGCCGAGATGAAAAACGTCAGACCTGGACATATAAAACTCCTCTGTGATTCGGTTTTTGTCAGAAGAAGCAAAAAGACACTTTACCGAAGGACTTAAGATATTTTCGTGACCGCTATCACCATGATGCAATTCATTTGCATGAATTTACCTACAAAAAGTGATCAACATCACATCAATAGCCCAACTTTCTCTTTCTTTGCACAAAAAGCGAGCCGTTTGAGGCAGTGTGAATGGTTAAAGGCTGTCTATAGTTAATAGTGCGCTATTTTTCTAAGGGTACGGAGAATACCATGACATCAACACCACAAACCGGTTTTGCACCTGCAGCATCCCCTATTGCCTCTACCTCAGTGCATACCCCGGACGACGCCATCGTCGCGGGTTTTACGTCAATCCCTTCTCAGGGGGACGAGATGCCGGCGTTTCACGCCCGGCCGAAAAAGAGCAATGGCCCACTGCCTGTGGTCATTGTAGTGCAGGAAATCTTTGGCGTGCATGAACATATCCGCGACATCTGCCGTCGTCTGGCGCTGGACGGCTATTTGGCTATCGCGCCAGAACTCTACTTCCGCGAGGGCGATCCCAATGATTTCGCCGATATTCCCACGCTATTGAGCGGTCTGGTGGCGAAAGTGCCGGATTCTCAGGTTCTGGCCGATCTGGATCACGTCGCCAGTTGGGCGTCCCGCAACGGTGGCGATGTTCATCGTCTGATGATCACTGGCTTTTGTTGGGGCGGACGTATTACGTGGCTGTACGCGGCGCATAACCCGCAACTGAAAGCCGCTGTAGCCTGGTATGGGAAGTTGGTTGGCGATAAGTCGTTGAATTCGCCGAAACATCCTGTCGATGTGGCGACCGATCTGAACGCCCCGGTGCTGGGTCTGTACGGCGGTCAGGATAACAGTATTTCACAGGAGAGCGTGGAGACCATGCGCCAGGCCTTACGCGCCGCTAACGCCAATACGGAGATTGTCGTCTATCCTGATGCCGGTCATGCCTTCAATGCCGACTACCGCTCGAGCTATCACGAAGAATCTGCCAAAGACGGCTGGCAAAGAATGCTGGCGTGGTTTGCACAGTACGGAAGTAAGAAATAACGCAGGTCTGAACCGCCCCCCGACAACAGGCCCGGTGGCGACTTCGCCTTACCGGGCCCAGGAAGATCACGCCTGACGCAGATTCTGCGCGGCTTTCACCATGTTCGCCAGCGCGGCGCGGGTTTCCGGCCAACCGCGGGTTTTCAGGCCACAGTCCGGGTTCACCCACAGGCGTTCAGCCGGGATACGTTGTGCCGCTTTTTGCAACAGCGCCTCAATCCACTCTACGCTCGGGACATTCGGCGAGTGAATGTCATACACGCCCGGTCCGATTTCGTTCGGATAGTCGAACTCTTCGAACGACTCCAGCAGCTCCATGTCGGAACGTGAGGTTTCAATGGTGATCACGTCAGCATCCAGCGCGGCAATAGAATCCATGATGTCGTTAAACTCGCAGTAACACATGTGGGTGTGGATCTGGGTATCATCTTTCGCCACCGCCGCGTTGATACGGAACGCTTCCACGCCCCACGCCAGATAAGCCGCCCAGTCGCTACGACGCAACGGCAGCCCTTCGCGTAGTGCGGGTTCATCAATCTGAATGATGCCAATGCCTGCCGCTTCCAGATCCGCCACCTCATCACGCAGTGCCAGCGCGATCTGTTTGGCGATGGTTTCGCGGGTGACGTCTTCACGCGGGAAGGACCAGCAGAGAATGGTCACCGGGCCGGTCAGCATGCCTTTTACCGGTTTGTCAGTCAGCGACTGAGCATACTTCGCCCATTCTACGGTGATCGCTTCCGGACGGCTGACGTCGCCGATCACCACCGGCGGTTTCACGCAGCGAGAGCCGTAACTCTGCACCCAGCCATTCTGGGTGAAAACAAAACCATCGAGGTGCTCACCGAAATATTCCACCATGTCGTTACGCTCGGCTTCACCGTGGACCAGCACGTCCAGGCCTAAGCGTTCCTGCTCAACAATCGCTTGCTTAATATGCTCCGCGATGCCAGTGCGATAGTTGTTAGCATCAAGCTGACCTTTTTTGAAGTCCAGACGCAGGCCGCGGATTTCAGTAGTCTGCGGGAAAGAACCGATAGTGGTCGTCGGCCATGCAGGCAGGTTGAAGCGCGCACGCTGAGCTTCAGCGCGCACTTCGTACGGGTTCGCCCGCTGGCTGTCCTGCGCGGTGATGGCCGCCAGACGTTTTTCCACTGCTGCATTGTGCACACGGGTCGAGTGGCGACGCGCCTGAATCGGTGCGCTCCATTCGGCGATGGCGGCGGTATCGCCGCTGTTCAGCGCATCGCGCAGCAGCGTCAGTTCACCACACTTTTGCAGGGCGAAGGCAAACCAGCTCTTCACTTCCGCATCCAGACGCGTTTCAACGCTCAGGTCGATCGGGCTGTGCAGCAATGAGCAGGACGAGGCCACCCACAGATCGCGAAGGCCTACGATATCTTTAATCTGGGCATATTTTTCTGTCAGATCGGCACGCCAGACGTTGCGTCCATTGACCAGACCGGCAGACAGCAGCCAGTCAGTCGGCAGGCGTTTGTGCAGCGCTGTCACGTCATCTTTACCGTGGACCAGGTCAACGTGGAGTCCCTGTACCGGCAGCGCGGCAATGGTATCAAGGTTAGGCGTCACACCTTCAAAGTAGGTGGTCAGCAGCAGTTTCACCTGCCCGGAAAGCGCATCGTAGGCCGGTTTGAAGGCGTTCAGCCAGGTCTGCGGCAGTTCCAGCACCAGCGCGGGTTCGTCGATCTGCACCCACTCGATGCCGCGTTTTGCCAGTTCCGCCAGCACCTGCTGGTAAACCGGCAGAATGTCTTTCAGCAGGCTCAGGCGATCGAACGACTCGCCCTTTACTTTGCCCAGCCACAGATAAGTGACCGGGCCGAGCAGCACAGGTTTCACCTTGTGACCCAGCGCCAGCGCTTCGTCTACTTCATCCAGCAGTTGTGTCCAGGTCAGTTTGAACTGCTGACCCTTAACGAACTCCGGCACCATATAGTGATAGTTGGTGTTAAACCATTTGGTCATTTCTGCCGCCGCAGCCGGTTCGCCGGTCGGCGCACGACCGCGACCAATGCGGAACAGGGTGTCGATATCGACGGAACCATCTTTGTTCTGATGACGCGCCGGGACGTTACCGAGCAGCAGGCTGGTGGTCAGAACATGGTCGTACCAGGCAAAATCGCCGACCGGCAGTAGATCGATACCGGCCTGCTTTTGCTGATCCCAGTGACGCGCCCGCAGTTCACGGCCCACCGCCAGCAGTTCTTCACGGGTCACATTACCCGCCCAGTAGCCCTCTTGCGCTTTTTTCAGCTCGCGACGCAGGCCAACACGAGGGAAACCGAGAGTGTGATTCAGTATTGCCATTTTACTTCCTCTAATTATATGTAAATCCAATGGATTTTTAATTCAGGGAAGGCGGCAAGTTTGCTCATCCCCGGGAGCTTACATCAGTAAGTGACCAGGATGGGGAAACGCAGCCAACGCACCATAAATTTAAAATACGAAGGATTTTGGACGTCTGGATGTTTACACATCCATATTTGACAGTTACTGTATATTCCTCAAGCGCAATTTGTTCATGCCGAAGTGAAGGACTTTCATGATCGAGATTAAACACCTGAAAACGCTCCAGGCGTTGCGGAATACCGGGTCACTGGCCGCCGCCGCGGCGACGCTGCATCAGACCCAATCCGCCCTGTCTCACCAGTTCAGCGATCTGGAACAGCGCCTTGGCTTTCGGCTATTCATACGTAAAAGTCAGCCGCTGCGTTTCACCCCACAGGGTGAGATCCTGTTGCAACTGGCCAGTCAGGTTCTGCCACAAATTAACCGCGCGTTGCAGGCCTGCAACGAACCACAACAAACCCGTCTGCGTATCGCCATTGAGTGCCATAGCTGTATTCAGTGGTTGACCCCGGCGCTGGAAAACTTCCGCGCCAAATGGCCGCAGGTGGAGATGGATTTTAAATCCGGCGTGACGTTTGACCCCCAACCGGCGCTCCAGCAGGACGAGCTGGATCTGGTGATGACCTCTGACATTCTGCCGCGCAGCGGGCTGCATTATTCTCCGATGTTTGATTTTGAAGTTCGCCTGGTGCTGGCACCCGAGCATCCGCTGACCAGCAAAACGCAGATCACCCCGGAAGATTTAGCCAGCGAAACGCTGCTGATCTATCCGGTACAACGCAGTCGACTGGACGTCTGGCGTCATTTTCTTCAGCCCGCAGGGGTCAGCCCGTCACTGAAAAGCGTGGATAATACGCTGCTGTTGATTCAGATGGTGGCGGCAAACATGGGCATTGCTGCCCTGCCGCACTGGGTCGTGGAGAGTTTTGAACGCCAGGGTCTGGTGGTGACCAGAACCCTGGGAGAGGGCTTATGGAGCCGCCTGTACGCCGCCGTGCGTGATGGCGAGCAGCGCCAGCCGGTGACTGAGGCGTTTATTCGATCGGCGCGCAATCACGCCTGCGATCATCTGCCGTTTGTTCGGAGCGCGGAGCGACCCACTTTCGATGCACCCACAGTGAAGCCAATATCACCATCGCACCTGTAATAAAACTTGGCCAGTGAGGCTGTTGGTGCCAGATAGCCAGGTTGACCAGCAGCCCTGCGGGCACATGCATATTGTTCATAATACCCAGCGTCCCCGCATCAACCTGTGTCGCGCCGTAGTTCCACATAAAGTAGCCGATGCCTGAAGCGGCCACGCCCAGGAACACCAGAATTCCCCACTGGAGCGTGGTTTCCGGCATTTTCTGCGCATTGCCCAACATGAACCAGGCAACTACCGCCACCAGAAACGCGCCGATGTAAAACCATGCAAAGGCGTTATGCTGGGGCATCGGGCGCGTCTCCATCAGGCGTTTATAGCCCACCATCCCGATGGCAAAACTGATGTTGGAAAGCTGTACCAGCAGCAGACCAGTCCAGAAGTGATCGGTCACCTGGTCATAACGAATAATCCCTGCGCCAATCACCGCCAGCAGCGCGCTAAACGCATACCCCCAGCGCAGCCGCCGTTTACTCATCAGATCGTAAATCAGCGTGATATAGAGCGGCGTCAACACGGTAAACAACAGCAGTTCAGAGACAGTCAGATAGAGATAAGCGTGGAAACTCAGCATATACATGATGCCAAGCTGCATGGCTCCCACCAGCATATAAAGCCCGATAGTTTTCAGGCTGTGCCCGCGCGTACGCAGGAAAGGCAGGAATACCAGCGCCGCCAGACCGACCCGAACCAACACGGCAAAGTAGCTATCGACGTGCCCGGCAAGGTATTCCCCGAACAGGCTGAAGGAGAAAGCCCACAGGATCGTGGTAATGATCAGTAACGCCACAATGGATATCTCGTAGAATATGGAGTATCCATTGTAGCGGAGAGTTAAGTTGACAACTGATTAATTAATCAGCATTCATCTTAGCGTAAGAAGAGATCGCGCAAATAATGCGGCACCGCATCGTCGATATTAGAGCCGATCACTTCCAGTTCCGGATGCAGATCCTTCAGGCGTTGATGCGCCCCGGCCATAATGCAGCCTTTGCCTGCCATTGACAGCATTTCAGCGTCGTTCATCCCGTCGCCAAAGGCGATGCAGTCTTTGAGGCTGTAACCCATCGCGTTGGCGACCGCCTCCAGCGCATGGCCTTTCGACACGCCGCCCGCCATCACTTCCAGACAGGTGAGCGTGGAGAAGCTCACGTTCACCCGATCGCCCCAGCGCGCATTAATAGCCTGTTCCAGCGGCAGCAGGACGTCATGAGAATGACTGGTGAAGAACACTTTGCTGACGCCTTCCGGCTCCAGTAAACCCGGTTCAAACAGCGAGTAATGGAACACCGCCTCTTTGAAAAATCGCATTTCATCCGGACGATGGCGGTTCATAAACCATTCGTCATCGCGATAGACGTTAGTGATGATATCCGGGTTCGCGTTCACCACCCCAAACAGATCGCTGGCAATATCGCGGTCCAGATTATGGGTAAACACCAGATTGCCATCCATATCATGCACACGCGCGCCGTTGGAGGTAATCATATAGCACTTAATCTCCAGATTATCGCGAATCTGCCCCACATCGACATGATGTCGACCGGTCGCAAAGACAAAGTTAACGCCGCGTGCGGTCAGCAGCTTCAATGTCTCTTTCGCGTAGGGGGATAGGGTATGGTCGGGAGAAAGCAGTGTGCCATCTAAATCAGACGCAACAATCTGATACATATAAAAATTCAACCTCTGAGCAAAGCGGTTTCCGCTGATGAGTTATGCTTGTTGAAAAAATCAACGATAGCCTGAAGCGCAACTGAGCGCATAGCGTCCTTTTCAAAAAGGATCTCATGATAAGCGCCTTTAATGACCAGCGGATGCCCCCCTTCGACAGGATGGCCCGCTGCGGCGCGGAGTTCACAAAAACGTTCGTGCATGCGGTTATCCACCACACGCTCTTCTTCAGCCTGAATCAGCAGAGTTGGCGTGGCGTCATCGCCCGCGCCTGCCAGCACCTGTTCAGCCGCCAGGATGCCTTCCCGTACCCAGTGAAAGGTTGGGCCGCCGACGCGCAGCTGCGGCTCATCGGCATAAAAACGTAAATTACGCCGATAGCGTTGTCGACTGTGCGTTAATAAATTCATGCCAAAGGGCAATGCCCGCCAGCGTCCGGTGCCGATCGCATACCCTTCCCGGATACGCTGATGACCTTCGGCCCAGTCGAGGATATGGCGTACCATCCAGTCCGGCAAACGCATCACAATACCAAACATTGGCGCGCAGAGCGCGATCGCATCGCACTGATGCGGATGGCGCTGCAAAAACAGCGTCGCAATCGCCCCGCCCATCGAGTGTGCCAGAATATAACGTTTACGCCACGGTCCCGGCTGCACTTCTTGTCCCCAGAACGCCGATAAATCATCAACATAGTCGTTGAAATTGTCGACATGTCCGCGATTAGGATCCGATAGCATACGCCCGGAACGCCCCTGACCGCGATGGTCAATAATGAGGACATCAAAGCCCAGATGAAACAGGTCATACGCCAGCTCAGCGTACTTTACATAGCTTTCAATTCGCCCCGGACAGATGACAATGACACGATCGTTATGCGCTGCGCGAAACCGGACAAACCGCACCGGCACACGACCGACGCCGGTCAATTCCGCTTCCTCACGCTGACGCCAGAAGTCTGTCAGCGGCCCCATGGAAAAAGCCGCAAACGCGTTTTCTCTCGTTTCCCAGTCTTTTTGCTGCTGAAACATCGGGTATCCAGCCTCGTTTACCAGGTAAAAATCGTTTTTTTAATCATGTCTGACACAACACCGCAACAGTAGCGTATTGTGGCATATACCCGTCATACTTCAAGCTGCAGATGCGCTGGCTTTCCTCGCTCATCCCCGTCATGTACTCCCTGTACGCGCCTGGGATTTCGCTGCGTCGCCGCCTTTGTGCAACTCGAATTATTTAGTGTATTTAAAGTGCAATCAGGGAGTTTCTCATGACTTTTGAATGGTGGTTCGCCTACCTGCTGACATCCATAATTTTGAGCCTTTCGCCCGGTTCCGGCGCCATCAATACCATGACGACTTCCCTTAATCACGGCTATCGCGGCGCAGTGGCGTCGATTGCCGGGTTACAGGCCGGACTGGGCATTCATATCGTGCTGGTCGGCGTCGGTCTGGGCACGCTGTTTTCACGCTCCGTCATCGCCTTTGAGGTGCTGAAATGGGCGGGCGCGGCCTATCTGATTTGGTTAGGCATCCAGCAATGGCGCGCCGCCGGTGCGATTGATCTGAATGCTATGGCCCAGACCCAGTCGCGCGGTCGCCTGTTTAAACGCGCCGTATTCGTGAACCTGACAAACCCTAAAAGCATCGTCTTCCTGGCGGCCCTTTTCCCACAGTTCGTGATGCCAAAAGAACCCCAACTGATGCAGTACATCGTGCTCGGTGTAACCACTATTGCAGTCGACATCGTGGTGATGATCGGCTACGCCACGCTGGCGCAGCGTATCGCGTTGTGGATCAAAGGACCGAAACAGATGAAAGCGTTGAATAAAATCTTCGGTTCGCTGTTTATGCTGGTGGGTGCACTGCTGGCGTCGGCGCGCCACGCCTGACCGGTTGCCGGATAGCAACTGGCACGTATCCGGCACAAAGACTTAGCGCGAAATGATCAGATGGATACCGAACCCCGCGAACAACGCCCCGGCAAAACCGTCGATCCATTTCGCCATACGCTGGTAGCCACGACGCATTTTCGGCAGCGCAAACAGGCTGGCAACCACGGTAAACCACGCGAAAGTCTCAACGATAATCAGCACGAAAATCCCCCAACGCGCGGCAGTACCGACGCTGTCGCCGACAAACAGAGAAAAGACCGAACCGAAGTAGATGATGGCTTTCGGGTTAGCCAGGTTCGTCAGTAACCCTTTCAGGAAACTGCGACCGCTTTGCGCCAGCTCAACCTGCGGCGTGGGTGCCGCGACATCCTGCTTTTTCAACGCGCCACGCAGCATCTGGTAGCCCATCCAGCACAGGTACAGGCCGCCGCCGACCATGATAATAGTGTGTAACCAGGCCATTTTTTCAATGATCAGATGCAGGCCGAGCAGCGCGATGCCCGCCCAGACCATGACGCCACAGGTAATGCCCAGCACGCCCATCATCGCTTCTTTGCGCGAGCGGCTGACCGCCGTCTGCGAGACAAAAAAGAAATCCGGCCCTGGGCTCATCAGTGCCACAATGTGCACCATCGCCACGGTGAGAAATAACATTAACATGATGAAAATACTCGCGGGGGAAACAGTTCAGTGAGTCACCATCCTGGCACTTTTTTGCCCGGCTGACTACTCTTCGTCGTCACCATCAACGTGCGCGCGGATCAACGCCATAAACGCTTTACCGAAGCGTTCCAGTTTGCGCATTCCCACCCCGTTGACGCTGAGCATTTCGCTCGCGGAAACCGGCATCTGTTCCGCCATCTCAATCAGCGTGGCGTCGTTGAAGACGACGTACGGCGGGATATTCTCTTCATCAGCAATAGCTTTACGCAGCTTGCGCAGTTTGGCGAACAGTTTGCGATCGTAATTGCCGCCGAAAGATTTCTGCATGACGCGCGGTTTCAGGGCGACAATACGCGGCACTGCGAGTTGCAGGGCGACCTCGCCGCGCAGCAGCGGACGTGAAGCATCGGTGAGCTGTAGCGCGGAATGCTGGGCGATATTTTGCGTAACGAAGCCCAGGTGAATCAACTGGCGGATCACGCTCACCCAGTGCTCGTGACTCTGTTCGCGCCCCATACCGTACACCTTGAGCTTGTCGTGGCCGAGTTCGCGAATACGCTGGCTGTTAGCCCCGCGTATCACTTCCACCACGTAACCCATCCCAAAACGCTGGTTTACCCGACCAATGGTCGAGAGCGCAATCTGTGCGTCCTTCACGCCATCATACTGTTTTGGCGGATCAAGACAGATATCGCAGTTGCCGCACGGTTCCTGACGCCCTTCACCGAAGTAGTTAAGCAGCACCAGACGACGACAGGTTTGCGCCTCGGCAAACGCGCCCATCGCGTTCAACTTGTGCCGTTCGATATCCTGTAGCTGTCCCTGCGGTTTTTCTTCCAGGCAGCGGCGCAGCCACGCCATATCCGCCGGATCGTAAAACAGCATCGCCTCCGCGGGCAGGCCGTCTCGCCCGGCACGACCGGTCTCCTGGTAGTAGGACTCAATGTTGCGGGGAATATCGAAATGCACCACAAAACGCACGTTAGGTTTGTTGATGCCCATGCCAAAAGCGACGGTCGCCACCACGATTTGCAGGTCGTCGCGCTGGAATTTCTCCTGCACGTCGGCGCGGATGTGATTTTCCAGCCCTGCATGGTATGCCGCGGCGCTAATGCCCCGGCTTTGCAGACGCGCGGCGGTGTCCTCCACTTTCGCACGACTGTTACAGTAAATAATCCCGGATTTACCACGCTGTTCCTGCACGTAACGCATCAGTTGATCGAGCGGTTTAAACTTCTCCATCAGCATGTAGCGAATGTTCGGACGGTCAAAACTGCTGATCTGGATTAAGGGATCGTTCAGTCCCAGCAGACGAACAATATCCAGCCGTGTGGTTTCATCAGCGGTCGCGGTCAGCGCGACAAATGGCAGTGTGGGAAAACGCTGTCTGAGCTGGCCGAGTGCGGCATATTCCGGGCGGAAATCATGTCCCCACTGCGAGATACAGTGCGCTTCGTCCACGGCCAGTAACACCGGATTCCAGTGCGCCAGGTGCTCAAGGAAGTTATCCAGCATCAGGCGTTCAGGAGCGATATACAGCAGACGGATTTGTCCGGTACGACACCCCGTCATCACTTCAAGCTGCTGCTCGCGGGTTTGCGTCGAATTCAGACAAGCGGCCGCCACGCCGTTCGCCAGCAGTTGGTCGACCTGATCTTTCATCAGGGAAATCAGCGGCGAAACCACCACGGTCAGGCCGTTGAGCAGTAAGGCAGGGATTTGATAGCAGAGGGATTTTCCGCCCCCGGTCGGCATCACGACCAGGCAGTCGCGCCCAGAAACGACGGTGTCGATGATCGCTTCCTGACCCGGGCGAAACTGCTGGTAGCCAAAGGTTTCTTGCAAAACCTGCTTAGCTCCAGATTCCAGATTCAACACTTCCGCCTGCGCCACATTAACCCCGTTCGCTTAAATCAAAACAGGCGCTATTTTCAGCGCCTGAGGGAGAAACTGCAATGTTTAAAACACAATCATCGATCAGAAGATATCGTTGAGCATCACACCCACACCGACGCGCGTCTGATTAAAGTTATAGTCGATCAGCGATTCGCCATACCCGCTATATACCTGGGTATAGAGACGAATATGCTTCGTCATCGGATAACTCAGCCCCAGCTCCGCGCCGCCGTAACCGGTATTCCAGTTGTACTGGCCCTTCGCGCTCAGGACCGCATCGCCCAGGTGATAGCCGACCTTAAGCTGGTAATAGCCCATGTATTTGGTGATATCCGGGTTATCGTCGGTACTGCCGATGACGTACCACGGTTTAACCTCTACCAGCCAGTTGCCATTTTCCGCCATCAGGCGCGTGTAAAGACGGTTCCAGCTACGTGATGTCGGATCGGAACGCCCGTTCGAATCATGGTTGTACCCCATTTCCACGTCGCGCAGCGTCCATCCGGCAACGCGGTAATCGGTAGCAAAACCCAGGAACAGCTGCGGTTCATAGTTGGTTTCACGAAATGGTGACGACTCTTTTGTATTGGATAACTGCCACCAGGACTTCTGCGTATAAGAGGCGCCCAGAACCGAATTCGGCCCCATAATCCCACGCCAGATCGGAAACGCCAGGCTCAGCTGGAACTTCACTTCATCTTTGCGGGCATTTTCTGACCAGTTGTAGGAACTGATCGCTTCTTTGTTCATGTCGCTGGTATTGGTGTAGATCAGATAGTTCGTATCGTAGGGATAGAGCGTAAAAGGATTATCATGCTCCTGCAACATATTGGCGATAATACTGCCCCGCACCGCCGGTGCATCATGAACCTCTTTCACCGTCGCCTCTTGCGCATACGCCGCCAGCGGCAGCAGTGCTGCTGGTAGCAACCAAGCCAGAATCGCCCGCATTCTTGTTGTTCTCCTGAACGAAAGATTTTTGATTTGTCTATTATTCTGCCAACCATTTTACATATTTACACACATCCTCGTTAGTTATCCCGTCTTAAAGTGGAAAACAACATTTAAGAAGCATAACATCAACATTTCATTAACCAATGGAGTGTTGGAATCGTATGTCTGCCGTACTGACTGCTGAACAAGTCCTGAAGCTTGTGGGCGAAATGTTTGTCTACCACATGCCGTTCAACCGGGCGCTGGGCCTGGAACTGGAACGCTATGAGAAAGAGTTTGCCCAACTGGCGTTTAATAATCAGCCGATGATGGTGGGAAACTGGGCGCAAAGCATACTGCATGGCGGGGTGATCGCCTCTGCGCTGGACGTGGCTGCCGGGCTGGTGTGTGTCGGCAGTACTCTGACGCGCCATGAAACCATCAGTGAAGACGAACTGCGCCAGCGGCTGTCTCGCATGGGGACCATCGATCTGCGCGTAGACTACCTGCGTCCGGGTCGGGGCAATCGCTTTACCGCCACCAGCAGTCTGCTGCGCGCCGGGAATAAAGTCGCCGTCGCACGTGTGGAATTACACAACGAAGAGCAGCTTTATATTGCCAGCGCCACCGCCACTTATATGGTGGGGTAAAAACAGGTAAACTGTTGTTACATTTCAGACATGAGTTTTCCCGATGGATGCAAAACAAACGCGGCTGGGCGTGTTACTCGCGCTTGCCGCCTATTTTATTTGGGGGATCGCTCCGGCGTACTTCAAGCTAATTTATTATGTTCCCGCAGATGAAATCCTGACCCATCGCGTGATCTGGTCGTTTTTCTTTATGGTGGCGCTGATCAGCATTAGCCGACAGTGGTCGAGCGTAAAAGCGCTGCTGAAAACACCGAAAAAGATCTTCCTGTTGGCGCTCTCGGCGGTACTCGTGGGAGGCAACTGGCTGTTGTTTATCTGGGCGGTAAACAACCACCATATGCTGGAAGCCAGCCTGGGTTATTTTATCAACCCGCTGGTGAACATTGTGCTGGGAATGCTTTTCCTCGGTGAACGCTTCCGTCGGATGCAGTGGCTGGCGGTAATTCTGGCGACCTGTGGCGTTCTGGTGCAGCTCTGGACCTTCGGTTCACTGCCCGTCATCGCGCTGGGACTGGCGTTCAGCTTTGCCTTTTACGGTCTGGTACGCAAAAAAATCGCCGTTGAAGCGCAAACCGGGATGCTGGTGGAAACTTTGTGGCTGTTGCCTGTTGCCGCCATCTACCTGTTCGGTATCGCCGACAGCGCAACCAGCCATATGGGGCAGAACCCGATGTCGCTCAACCTGCTGCTGATTGCCGCCGGGGTGGTGACCACGGTTCCGCTGCTGTGCTTTACCGGTGCGGCGACGCGCCTGCGCCTTTCTACGCTGGGCTTCTTCCAGTACATCGGCCCGACGCTGATGTTCCTGCTGGCCGTCACGTTCTACGGTGAAGTGCCGGGCGCGGATAAAATGGTGACATTTGCCTTTATCTGGGTCGCGCTGGCGATCTTCGTGACGGATGCGATTTATACGCAGAGACGGGGACGTCGGAGTTAGGGGGTTGCCGGATGGCTGCTGTGCCTTATCCGGCCTATGATGATGTACTTTCTGTAAGCCGGATAAGCGAAGCGCCATCCGGCATAACCATTACAGCCAGTTCTTCCGTTTAAAGTACAGATACGGTGCCAGACCGGCGAGCAGCATAAAGATAATCGCGCCCGGGTAGCCAAAGCTCCACTTCAGTTCAGGCATAAACTCAAAGTTCATCCCATAGCTGGATGCCACCAGCGTCGGCGGCAGGAAAACCACGGAAACCACCGAGAAGATCTTGATGATGCGGTTCTGCTCGATGTTGATAAAGCCCATCGCCGCCTGCATCAGGAAGTTCACTTTCTGAAACAGGGATTCATTGTGCGGCAGCAGGGATTCGATATCTCGCAGGATCTCGCGCGCCTGTTCCAGTTGTCCGCCCGGTAAACGCGCCTTGCGGACCAGGAAGTTCAGCGCACGCTGGGTATCCATCAGACACAGGCGGACTTTCCAGCCGATATCTTCCAGTTCTGCCAGCGTCGAGAGGGCTTCATCGTACTCATCGCCCTGGTGCCCTTCCATAATCACCCGACTCAGCTCTTCCAGATCGCTGTAGATGTTTTCGATTTCATCCGCCAGCTGTTCGATTTTGGTTTCGAACAGATCCAGCAGCAGTTCATAGGCGTTACCGTCAACCATGGCCTGGCTGCGGGCGCGCATACGATACAAACGAAACGCGGGCAGTTCACGTTCACGCAGGGTAAACAGGCGACCATCGCGGATGGTGAATGCCACAGTGGAGTTACCCGCGTGGTCTTCCGCATCTTCGAAGAAGAAAAAGGAGTGGATGTGCAGACCGTCTTCGTCTTCGAAGAAACGGGCGGATGCTTCGATGTCTTCCAGTTCAGGACGGGTCGCCAGGCTCTGGCCCAGCTCAGATTGTACGCGCAGTCGCTCGTCGTCGTCGGGCTCGACCAGGTCGACCCAGACGGCATCAATCAGGGTTTGTGACTCTTCGACTTCCAGCCGGGTGAGTCGGTTATTTTCCAGTTGAAATGCGCTCAGCATGACCGGGACTCCCAATGCTTAAAAATATCGGACAGTTCGGTGGGCACACAGAAACAAATTGGGTTTCAGACCATTAAACAGCCTGACTCAGCGCGACGGGAAAAAAGAGAAGGTCGCTGACAACCGCTAAGGCTATCAGCAAAAAGGGATAGCCTTAGGAGTTGATCCTGGATGACAGGATAATGAGCCAGTATCTACTGGGTGTGTCCAAGGCGAATGTCCTCTTAGCGTAATCGTGCGCGCATGTTACGCCAGCAAAAATTTGCCGTCAACACGCAACGAAACGCGAAAAAGTAATAATTTCCCCTTATGCAGAAAGGTTAGCAGAGGGGGAAATTAAAGTGATAATTATCTATAAGTTAGACCGTTTCTAACTTCGCATACGCAGCAACGAGCCATTTAATTCCCTGTCCCTGGAAAGCCACCTGCAACCGGCTGTGTTCGCCGCTGCCCTCCAGATTCACAATGGTGCCCTCGCCGAACTTAGCATGGCGCACACGCTGGCCCAGCTTGTAACCGGTGTCGTTTTCCGCCATCGGCGTCCCCATCCGCTGATGGCTCACCGGACGGCTGATCGTTGCACGCAGACGGACCTCTTCAACGCACGCTTCCGGCAACTCACCGATGAAGCGCGACGGACGGTGATACACCTCTTTGCCATACAAGCGACGCGTTTCGGCATAGGTTAGGGTCAGTTTCTGCATCGCACGGGTCACGCCGACATAGGCCAGACGACGCTCTTCTTCAAGGCGTCCGCCCTCATCCAGTGACATCTGGCTGGGGAACATCCCCTCTTCCATCCCGACGATAAACACCTGCGGGAACTCCAGCCCTTTCGCCGAGTGCAGCGTCATGAGCTGTACCGCATCCTGCCAGGTATCCGCCTGCCCTTCGCCCGCTTCCAGCGCCGCATGGGAGAGAAAGGCCTGCAACGGCATCAGATCTTCGTCTTCGTCGTTGTAGCTGAACTGGCGCGTCGCCGTCACCAGTTCCTCTAAGTTCTCGATGCGGGTCTGACCTTTCTCGCCTTTCTCCTGCTCGTACATCATGCGCAGGCCGGAATCTTTAATCACCCGGTCAGTCTGCACGTGCAGCGGCATATCTGCCGTTTCCTGCGCCAGTGCGTCAATGAGTTCCATAAAGCGTTGCAGCGCACTGGCGGCACGACCGGCCAGCGCTTTTTCCTGCAACAGCTCGCGGCACGCCTGCCACAGCGTGAGCTGGCGATCGCGTGACGTCTGGCGCACCACGTCCAGCGTCCGATCGCCAATCCCGCGCGTCGGGGTATTCACCACGCGTTCAAAGGCGGCGTCATCATTGCGGTTCGCAATCAGGCGCAGATAAGAGAGCGCATCTTTGATTTCCTGACGCTCGAAGAAGCGCATGCCGCCGTATATGCGGTACGGCATACTGGCCTGTAGCAGCGTCTCTTCCAGCACACGCGACTGGGCGTTACTGCGGTAGAGAATAGCGCACTGTTCCAGCGCGCCACCGTTGTCCTGCCAGGTTTTGATCCGGTTGACGACAAAGCGCGCTTCATCCAGCTCGTTAAACGCGCAGTAGAGTGAAATGGGCTCGCCTTCGACGCCATCGGTCCACAGCTTTTTACCCAGACGCCCATTGTTGTTCTCGATCAGAGCGTTCGCCGCGCTGAGAATATTACTGGTTGAGCGGTAGTTCTGCTCAAGACGGATGGTTTGCGCACCGGGGAAGTCGTTCAGGAAGCGCTGGATGTTTTCTACCTGCGCGCCGCGCCAGCCGTAGATCGACTGGTCGTCATCGCCCACGATCATCACTTTGCCGGTATCGCCAGCCAGCAGACGGATCCAGGCATACTGGATGTTGTTGGTATCCTGGAATTCGTCCACCAGGATATTCGTGAAACGTTCGCGGTAGTGCTGAAGAATATGCGGTTTGTTGAGCCACAGCTCATGCGCGCGCAGCAGTAGTTCGGCAAAATCCACCAGCCCCGCACGATCGCACGCTTCCTGATAGGCCTGATACACCTTCTGCCAGGTCTGCTCAATCGGGTTACCGAAACTCTGAATATGATGTGGGCGCAGACCTTCGTCTTTCTGTCCGTTGATGTACCACATCGCCTGACGCGCCGGCCACTGCTTCTCGTCGAGGTTCATCGCCTTAATCAGACGCTTGAGCAGACGCAACTGGTCTTCGCTGTCGAGGATCTGAAAATCCTGCGGCAAATTCGCATCCATGTGATGCGCGCGCAACAGTCGGTGCGCCAGACCGTGGAAAGTGCCGACCCACATGCCGCCCTGGCTGGTGCCCATAATCTGGCCGATACGATGACGCATCTCCGCCGCCGCTTTATTGGTAAAGGTTACCGCCATAATCGAATACGGCGAGTTATTTTCTACCGTCAGCAGCCAGGCGATACGGTGTACCAGTACGCGTGTCTTACCGCTCCCTGCCCCCGCGAGAACCAGCATGTTGCTACGTGGCGCGGCCACCGCTTCGCGCTGTTTATCATTGAGGCTGTCGAGCAGATAAGAAACGTCCATTGGCACCGCC
Organism: Citrobacter sp. RHB20-C16; assembly: GCF_013890155.1. Classification (NCBI taxonomy): domain Bacteria; kingdom Pseudomonadati; phylum Pseudomonadota; class Gammaproteobacteria; order Enterobacterales; family Enterobacteriaceae; genus Citrobacter; species Citrobacter sp. RHB20-C16. Next base: position 4,774,410 of record NZ_CP057630.1, read on the forward strand.
GCATTAAAAGAAGTAGGGCGGATAAGCGTCGCGCCATCCGCCAAAAAGCTGTGTATTTATACAGAACTGCTGGTGATTATATCAGCGAGGTCAGAGATGCCAACTGTGAAATCTCAATATGTGGCAGTAAGCGGCTGTCAAAAGTGTGCATCAGGTCGGCATTTTCCGGTTTAATCCAGCAGGCCTGCAACCCACTGCGGATCGCCCCGGCAACGTCGGTCGTCAGATCGTCGCCCACGTGCAGGATCTCGCCGATCGGCACAGTTAACTTTTCCGCCGCCAGAAAGTACATATCACTGAACGGCTTTGAGCGTCCGTCCGGACCGGCGCGCAGCACAAATTCGAAATAGTCGCCGAGGCCGAACAGCTCCGGCTGCGCGTTGCCGTTGGTGATCGCCACCAGCGGCCACTTTCTCGCTAACGCTTTCAGCGTGTCGTGCGTCTCTTGCGGGACATCGACCTGACTGCGCCACTTCGCAAAGTTCATCATCGCGGCATTCGCCCCCGCAACCGCCTCCTGCGCGGAGAGTCCGGCGTTTAGCATGGCACGCTCGACGGCGCGATGACGCCAGCGGGTGACATCGTGGTAAATTTCCGGCTCCGCTTCCCGTACCGCCTGACGCAAGCGTTGCAGATCAGTATTTTGCAGCGTGCGTAGCGCCGGATGGTAGTTTTGCACAAAGGCGAGCGCTTCCTGTTCGGTGCGCTGGATAACCGGACGGTTATCGTAAAGAGTGTCATCGAGATCGAACGTGATCGCCGAGATGGGTCCTGGAGACCGGTAAAAACGCATTATTTCCCCCGTTTGGCGCGTGGATGCGCCGCATCGTACACCGAGGCCAGGTGTTGAAAATCAAGATGAGTATAGATTTGCGTGGTCGAGAGGTTGGCGTGTCCCAGCAGTTCCTGTACGCCTCGCAGGTCACCGCTCGATTCCAGCATATGCGTGGCAAACGAGTGGCGCAGCTTATGCGGATGCACGTGGCTGTTTAACCCCTGCTTAATGCCCCACTCGGCAAAACGCTTTTGCACGTTGCGCGCGGAAATACGGTTGCCCAGCTTCGACAGGAACAGCGCGTCTTCCTCGCTGCCAAACAACCCGCGCAGATCCAGCCAGTGCTCAATCCACGCCACCGCATTGCGACCAATGGGCAGGCGACGCTCTTTGCTGCCTTTCCCCATCACCCACACTTCACCGCTGTCGAGATCCAGATGTTTGATGTCCAGCCCCACCAGCTCCGACAAACGCAGACCCGCACCGTACATCACCTCCAGCATCGCACGGTCGCGCACGGCGAGCGGATCGTTAAGGTCGATATCCAACAGACGGTTCACATCATCAACATCGATATTTTTCGGCAGATGGCGCGGCGTTTTGGGCGCCGGTACGCCCTTAGCCGGATTGGCATTCAGCTTGCCTTCGCGGATCATCCAGTCGAAGAAGCTGCGCAGAGCAGAGAGGCGTAGCGCGAGGCTCGCAGGGCCAAGTCCTTTACGGCGGCTGCGCACCGCGAAACTGCGCACCATTGCAGCGTCACATTGTTGCCAGCTTTGTAGTCCGGTTTCGCCGGCTAAAGCGATGATGGCATCAAGCTGACGCTGATAGTTTTTCAGGGTGATGGGGCTAAGCTGGCGTTCTACGCCCAGATAGCGCAGAAATCGGGTGACATCGGTGGCAAAGTCCGTCATACGCGCTCAATCCAGCGCTCCAGCAGATCCGGCATCATTAGCGCGATTTCATGCAGGAGTTGCGTTCCCTGGCCTGCCTGATAGTGATGCGTGTCGCGGCTGCTGAACAAAATGACGCCCAAATCGCCGTCACGTCCCAGCATCGACATCGCCACCGAACCAATCGCCTTCGCCTCCGGCAACACCACCAGCAATTCCGGACCGTTTAAGGTGCCCAGATAGTGCTGCTCCTGCCCTAGCCGCTGAATACGCAGCGGTTCGAAGGCCTGGCGGCTTAACGCCAGATGGGTATAGCTTGACGGCGCGCCGAGACGCCAGCGATCGGGAAACAGGCGCACCGTGGCACCGGCAAGGCCCAGTTCACGCGCCCAGCGATGAAAGCGCATCAGCATATCGTCCAGGCTGGTCGCGGCAACCAGACGTCCCTGCAAATGCAACAGGCGATAAAACAGGCTTTCGTTGGCATTCGCCTGCGCCATCAACAGCGACATATTTTCTTCAAGGACGTTAATGTGATTACGCGCGCGGGCCATGTGCCACTCAACGAGCGAGACGGTGCCCCGCACCGGGTGCGGCACCCGCATCGCTTCCACGGCATGCGCATTGCGGATAAAAAACTCAGGGTTTTTCTGCAGATAGTCGACGACCGCCCGGTCATCGAGTTCCGTAAGCGTTTCCTGTAGTTCTTCCCCTGGCTGCTTCATAGATGGATAAACCCGTCATAGACATGTGCCGCCGGGCCAGTCATGTATAACGGATGACCCGGACCTTTCCAGGCGATATCAAGGCGACCGCCCGGTAATTCCACGCGGACCTCTTCCGCCAGCAAACCTTGCTGAATGCCGACGGCGACGGCCGCGCACGCGCCGCTCCCACAGGCCTGTGTCTCTCCCGCGCCGCGCTCATAAACGCGTAGGCGAATATGCTCGCGTTTCATGATCTGCATAAAACCGATATTGGCCCGTTCAGGAAAACGTTCGTGACTTTCCAGAATCGGTCCCAGCGTTTCCACCGCCGCCGTATCAACATCGTCGACCTGAATCACACAGTGCGGATTACCCATTGAAACGACACCGCACAATATTGTCTGTTCCGCCGCTCGCATAATATAGGTCTTTTCCGCTTTGTTAGCGCGAAAAGGCACCTGCGATGGCTCAAAATTGGGTTCACCCATGTTGACGCGCACCAACTCATCGTCCGTCACGCTCAACACCATCCGCCCATTCGCCGTACTGACGCGAATATCACGTTTGTTGGTTAACCCCTTGAGGCGCACAAAACGGGCAAAACAGCGCGCGCCGTTACCACACTGCGACACTTCACTGCCGTCGGCATTAAAAATGCGGTAATGAAAATCCAGCTCAGGATCGTACGGAGGTTCAACCACCAGCAGTTGATCAAACCCCACCCCCAGATGCCTGTCAGATAAACGACGGATCAATTCTGGCGAAAAAAAGACATTCTGCGTTACCGCGTCGACGACCATAAAATCGTTGCCAAGGCCATGCATTTTAGAGAATTGCATTATTCACTCCGTTCACGCGGGTACAGAAACACACCGTCAGTAGTTCACCTGGGAAGGCCCATCTCCCGTGGCACGATCGTTTTGATCGGGCGTGGTGGATTGCGTTTGTGTATCAACCGGTTTAGTCGGCGGCGGTGCATTTTTATCAGCCGGAGGGAAATAGAGCGGCCCTTTAAGGCCACAACCCGTCAGGCTGAACAGAGTGAGAAGAACAGCGAGTGCCTGAAACACGTTTTTCATTATGGATTGCCTGTAAGTTCATACTTTCTGTTTTCTATCATCGCAGGAGAAGGCGTAAAAGCAAGAGTTTGCCTGTAATCTGCAACGCGATTTGTTTCAGGTTATACTGCCGCCATCACGAAAAAACGGGAAACGACAATGAACGACAGTGAATTTCATCGCCTGGCCGATACCTTGTGGATGACCATCGAAGAACGTCTGGACGACTGGGACGGCGACAGCGATATCGACTGCGAAATCAATGGCGGCGTACTGACCATTAGCTTTGAAAACGGCAGCAAAATCATTATTAACCGTCAGGAACCGCTGCACCAGGTGTGGCTGGCGACCAAACAGGGCGGCTACCATTTTGACCTGAAAGGGGACGAATGGGTTTGCGACCGGAGCGGAGAAACCTTCTGGGATCTGCTGGAACAGGCGGCAACGCATCAGGCGGGCGAAGAAGTCAGCTTCCGTTAAGTCTTATTTGCCGGATAACATCCGGCAAAACTATCACGAGAAATACTGCTGCAACTGCGGCGTGTCGTTATCCTGATTGGCTGGCGGAACGTTGCCGAGTGATTGTGCGCGGAACGGGATCACCTGTGCGCGCCCGTCCGTATTCACAATCTGATAGAACTGCGGCAGGTTGAAGTTGATGAAACTGGAGCCGTAGGTAAAGCGGTCGTGCGACGAGGAGTAGAAACGGCTGACGTCGCGCACCAGCTCTTCTTTGCTGCCTTCGCAGTGATGATACACTTCCGCCCGGTTACTCTCGTCCAGAATGTAGATGTTAAAGCCCTTCTCATCACCAGTCTCTTCAAAGAAGAACTGAATGATCCCTTCGCTGGCGAAGCCATCCACGACCGACGGCAGTTTCACCTGATTGGTTTCCACCTGAACTGACAGGCCGTGCAATTTGTTATGCGAAATTGCGCCGTAGAACTCAATGGCGTTTTCCAGCTTCTGTACCGACACATTCAGGCGTTCAAAGAACAGGCCCCATGTCTGACCGGAAACGCGCAGTGCCTTAAAGCGCCCTGTCTCCTGACGGGTACTGGAGAGACGCAGCTCGATGCACTCTGAAACCAGTTGCTGCACGCGGGTACGAATCAAACCACGCAGATGCTGGCTGTAGCAGAACACTTCCACGCTGTCCGGCGGCGCGGCGTCCTGGTGCATTTTGCCCAGAATCGTTTTCAGTGCTTCTATCATCGCCTGTTCGCCGTTGAAATGCAGCGTACGCACTTCATTCCACGAGTTGCGGTACAGCAGATCTACGCTGCCCACCAGGCAATTTTGCTCTTCGCCAAAGCTGAAAACATCCAGCTTACGGAAGTCAAAATGGACCACCTGATTGCGGAATGCCGCCGTCGGGTCATATTCGAGGTTAACGATGATCGCCAGATGGCGAATTTCACACGGGCTGTAGAGCGCTTTCGGCGTCGGCGCAGGCAAACGCAGCGGGAAATGGTGCGACACATCGGCCACCATCTCCTGCAATTTCGGCAGATCGACAATGCCGTTGCCCTTAATAAACAGATGCGTGCGCGACGTCAGCAGACCGTTAAACCACGCCCAGGCCACCAGCTTATTCAGATAGCGGTTATATTCCAGCGGCTGATGGCTGATGATGGAATCCATGTTTGGCGCACGGTTGTAGAGATACCAACCTGAACGGTTGGCGCGACCTGGCGGAACGTGGATAAAGGTTAAGTTCGGTTCAGAGAGGTCCGGCGAAATCTGTGGGTTCACCAGCGTAACTTTACCGGGTAACGCTTCAAACGCGGCGTACAGCTTACGGGTCAGAACGCCAATATCCTGCGGGCTGGCGCTGACACTGAGATTATTACGACGCGCAAAGCGGATCAGATTACGGTAGCTCTGCATCATGGCATCGAGCAGTTCGTTGTGCGCTTCACGTACCTGATCAATCTTCCAGTTCGCCCGGTTGTCGAGCATGGCCAGACGATTTTCGTCCCATCCCCACTCGCTTACTAACTGACTGAGCACTTCACGACGCCAGCCGACGCAGGCGCGTTCGCGGCTCAGTTTTTCGCAAACTTTTAAGTAAAAACATCGGCGCACTAAATCCAGGCGCGTCGGATCTTCAATCGCCGTGAGGTATTCCGTCACGCGTTCCAGCATCATGCAGTACGGGTCAAGACCAAACGAGACGATCTCGCCGTCATGCAGGCGCTGTTTAATGTCTTTCGCCAACAGGCGTGGATTGGGGTATTCCCAGGAGTAGGCTTCCAGCAACAGCGTTTTCAGCACCGCCTTGTACGGTGAATCGATACTTTTATACAGTTGCCAGAGGCTGGCGCCGAAGTACTCTTCAGCGGAGAGCGAGCTTAATCCGCCCAGGTCCAGCCATTCATTTGGCGTGAGCACACCCTGAGCGTAGAGCGTCATAACGTAGTCGTCGTAATGCTCTTCTTCATCGCCCGGCACCATATTCCACAGAATACGCTTACCGGCGAGACGCACCGCGGTGCGATAGAATTCATCAAGCAGCAGGATATGCTGCGTCGAACCACAGTCTTCACCACCCAGACTGCCGCTTTCGTTATGGCGGAAACGGTTTTCATCAATCAGGAAGAAGCTGACTTCCACACCCAGCGAAGCGGCCCAGCTTTCCAGCAGGCTACATTTACGCTGCAGCAGTTGTCGTTCTTCGCTGTCCAGCCAGGACTGGTGACACACCCAGATATCAAGATCCGACGAACAGCTTTGTCCGACAGAGGAGGTGCTGCCCATGGAGTAAACGCCGGTAATCGGCAATTCACCTTTTGGTGGATCCTGCGGCGCCAGACCGCGATACAGTTCCAGTTCGTTCAGATAGTGGCGTTGGGTTTCATCAGGCGTGTAAAAGCAAATGCCTCTGGGAACGTTACCATCGAGGTATCCCGGCATCAGCGGATGGTGATAGTGCAATAATGTCGGCAGAAGACTGTACACCTGCTGGAAAGCAGGTCCCATGGCAGCAAGCGCGCGATCCACACGCAGTTGATTAATGGCATCCAGTCTCTGTTTCAGAGTCTCAATATAGAGGTACAAGACGTATCGCCTGATGTTGCTACCCGTCATGCCGTCGATTGTCGCAGCGCGATCCGCTTACCAACAACCTTCACCATTCGGGATAAACCAAATGACAAAAATAACCGTTACCTTTTACGACCTTTTTTTTGTGCGTTCAGTCGAAAAAATGGCCTAAAACGTGATCAATTTAACACCTTGCTCATTGACCGTAAAGAAAGATGCGCTACATACAAGTGTAGCACCAATCGCTTCGCGTAAATTCTGAAGTACGCCCGGACGGTTTCTCGTCATTAAATACTGCCAGCCGCAACACAGCGTCTTATCCTTGACTTACCTTTGACCGTAACACTGACATCCCACTTGTAAGGATGTTAGGATGAACCACGGACGATAATGACGGTAACAAGCATGTTAGACAATGTTTTAAGAATTGCCACACGCCAAAGCCCCCTCGCGCTCTGGCAGGCACATTATGTCAAAGACGCTCTGATGGCGAGCCATCCCGGCCTGGTCGTGGAGCTGGTGCCTATGGTGACGCGTGGTGATGTCATTCTTGATACCCCACTGGCGAAAGTAGGCGGCAAAGGTCTGTTCGTAAAAGAGCTGGAAGTTGCGCTGCTCGAAAAACGTGCCGACATCGCGGTGCACTCAATGAAAGATGTTCCGGTTGAATTTCCGGAAGGTCTGGGACTGGTTACTATCTGTGAGCGCGACGATCCGCGCGACGCCTTTGTCTCGAACACATATAACACCCTTGATGAACTGCCTGCCGGCAGCATCGTGGGCACCTCCAGTTTGCGTCGCCAGTGTCAGCTGGCAGAACGCCGTCCGGATCTCGTCATTCGTTCACTGCGCGGCAACGTTGGAACCCGCCTGAGCAAGCTGGATAACGGCGACTATGATGCCATTATCCTGGCCGTTGCCGGTTTAAAACGCTTAGGGCTGGAATCGCGTATCCGCACGGCGCTACCACCAGAAGTGTCGCTGCCTGCCGTGGGGCAAGGCGCAGTTGGCATCGAATGCCGCCTCGACGATAGCCGGACTCAGGCGCTGCTGGCCCCGCTGAATGATGAAATGACCGCCCTTCGCGTCAAAGCCGAGCGCGCCATGAACACCCGCCTGGAAGGGGGCTGTCAGGTGCCAATTGGCAGCTATGCTGAAATCATTGATGGTGAGATTTGGCTACGCGCGCTGGTCGGTGCGCCAGACGGTTCACAAATGGTACGCGGAGAGCGCCGTGGCTCGCCCGATCAGGCGGAGCAGATGGGCATTTCGCTGGCCGAAGAGCTGCTGGATAACGGCGCGCGCGCGATTCTGACCGAGGTTTATAACGGAGAATCCCCCGCATGAGTATCCTGGTCACCCGCCCGTCTCCCGCAGGGGAAGCGTTAGTGAGCCGTCTGCGCACACTGGGGCAGGAGGCCTGGAGTTTTCCGCTCATCGAATTTACCCCGGGTCAGGATTTATCGCGACTGGCCGGGGTGTTTTCGACGATCACTGATAACGATCTGCTCTTTGTGCTGTCACAGCACGCGGTCTCTTTTGCCCATGCGCAACTGGAACGTGAAGGGCTGAAGTGGCCGGCCGCCGCGCACTATTTTGCTATTGGTCGCACGACCGCCCTGGCGCTGCATACCGTCAGCGGATATGACATTCGCTATCCACTGGATCGGGAAATCAGCGAAGTCTTGCTACAATTACCTGAATTACAAAATATTGCGGGCAAACGTGCGCTGATATTACGCGGCAACGGCGGTCGGGAGCTATTAGGCGAAACCCTGGCGGCACGCGGTGCAGATGTCACGTTTTATGAATGTTATCAACGTAGTGCTAAACCTTACGATGGGGCACAAGAAGCGATGCGCTGGCAGTCGCGCGGCGTGACAACGATAGTGGTCACCAGCGGGGAAATGCTGCAACAGCTTAACGCACTAATCCCGCAGTGGTATCGCGAAAACTGGTTACTACGCTGTCGGCTTATTGTCGTCAGCGAGCGTCTGGCGCACCTCGCCCGGGAACTGGGCTGGCAAGATATTAAGGTCGCTGATAACGCCGACAACGATGCGCTACTGCGCGCATTACAATAACTCTCATAATGGGAAGCCATAATGACGGAACAAGAAAAATCCTCCGCCGTGGTTGAAGAGACCAGGGAGGCCGTGGAAACTCAGCCACAGCCAGCTACTGCTGAAAAAAAGAGTAAAAACGGCACTGCGCTCATCCTGAGTGCGGTGGCAATCGCCATCGCGCTGGCAGCCGGTGTTGGACTCTATGGCTGGGGAAAACAACAGGCGACCACACAGACCGCCACCAGCGATGCACTGGCTAATCAACTGACCGCGCTGCAAAAAGCGCAGGAAAGCCAGAAGGCGGAGCTGGAAGGCGTCATTAAACAGCAGGCGGCGCAGCTTGAGCAGGCCAACCGTCAGCAAACTGAACTGGCGAAACAGCTGGATGAAGTCCAACAGAAAGTCGCCACGATTTCCGGTAGTGATGCCAAAACCTGGCTGCTTGCGCAGGCCGATTTCCTGGTCAAGCTGGCCGGACGTAAGCTGTGGAGCGATCAGGATGTGACGACGGCGGCCGCGCTACTGAAGAGCGCAGATGCCAGCCTCGCGGACATGAACGATCCCAGCCTGATTACCGCACGCCGGGCTATCACCGATGATATCGCCAGTATTTCCTCCGTCGCTCAGGTGGATTACGACGGTATCATCCTGAAAATTAATCAGCTTTCTAATCAGATCGATAACCTGCGTCTGGCGGATAACGACAGCGACGGTTCACCGATGGACGCCGACAGCCCTGAGCTTTCCAGTTCAATCAGCGAATGGCGCGTCAATCTGCAAAAAAGCTGGCAGAACTTTATGGACAGCTTTATCACCATCCGCCGCCGCGATGATACTGCGGTCCCGCTGTTAGCGCCGAATCAGGATGTCTATCTGCGGGAAAACATCCGCTCTCGTCTGCTGGTTGCCGCCCAGGCTGTGCCGCGCCATCAGGAAGAGACTTACCGTCAGGCGCTGGATAACGTCTCCACCTGGGTGCGTGCCTACTACGATACCGACGACGCCACGACAAAAGCCTTCCTTGAAGAAGTGGACAAGTTGAGTCAGCAGAGCATCACGATGGACGTACCGGAAACGCTGCAAAGCCAGGCGATCCTCGAAAAATTGATGCAAACCCGCGTGCGTAACCTGCTGGCACAACCGGGCGCCGCGCCATCTGAAGCGGTCCCCGCCCCTGCGTCTGAAGCACCGCAGGCCGAAATCCCGGCAGCCGCGCCGCAAGGAGAATAATGATGCTAAAAGTATTATTGCTCTTTGTGCTGTTGATCGCGGGTATCGTGATCGGCCCGATGATTGCCGGTCACCAGGGTTATGTCCTGATCCAGACCGACACCTACAATATTGAAACCAGCGTGACCGGGCTGGTCATTATCCTGATCCTTGCGATGGTGGTACTGTTTGCCATCGAATGGCTGCTGCGCCGCCTCTTCCGAACCGGCGCACATACACGCGGCTGGTTTGTGGGTCGCAAACGTCGTCGCGCCCGCAAGCAGACCGAACAGGCACTGTTGAAACTGGCGGAAGGAGACTATCAGCAGGTTGAGAAGCTGATGGCGAAAAATGCCGATCATGCTGAACAGCCGGTAGTGAATTACCTGCTCGCCGCTGAAGCAGCGCAACAGCGTGGTGACGAAGCGCGCGCAAACCAACATCTGGAACGTGCGGCAGAACTCGCGGGCAACGACACGATTCCGGTTGAGATTGCGCGTGTCCGTCTGCAACTGGCGCGCAATGAGAACCATGCCGCGCGCCACGGCGTGGATAAACTGCTGGAGGTGACGCCGCGCCATCCGGAAGTATTGCGTCTGGCGGAACAGGCCTACATTCGCACCGGTGCCTGGAGCTCGCTGCTGGATATCATCCCGTCAATGGCGAAAGCGAACGTCGGTGATGAAGAGCATCGTGCGATGCTGGAACAGCAGGCGTGGATTGGTCTGATGGATCAGGCGCGCGCCGATCAGGGCAGCGATGGTCTACGCGAATGGTGGAAAAACCAGAGCCGTAAAACCCGTCATCAGGTCGCCCTGCAGGTGGCCATGGCCGAGCATCTGATTGAATGCGACGATCACGACATGGCGCAGCAAATCATTATCGACGGTCTGAAGCGTCAGTATGACGATCGCCTCGTGCTGCCAATTCCGCGTCTGAAAACCAATAATCCAGAACAGCTGGAGAAAGTCCTGCGTCAGCAAATCAAGACCGTCGGCGATCGCCCGCTGCTGTGGAGTACGCTGGGTCAGTCGCTGATGAAGCACGGCGAATGGCAGGAAGCGACCGTTGCCTTCCGCGCCGCGCTGAAGCAGCGCCCGGACGCGTACGATTATGCCTGGCTTGCCGACGCGCTCGACCGCCTGCATCAACCGGAAGAAGCGGCCACCATGCGCCGTGACGGCCTGATGCTGACGTTGCAGAATAATCCCCCGCAATAACGCCCTGACGCCCGGTGACGCTTCGCGCTCCGGGCATTAATCGCATACACAAAATCATTCGGGATGCATCGAGGCGGCAAGTCTGAGGATCCCCGGGAGCTTACATGAGTCAGTGACCGGGGTGAGCAGGCGCAGCCAACAAAGGGGCAGCCTGGAGGATGACGTATATGCATAAAAAAACGCCCGCTCTTTTGGAGCAGGCGTTAAACAGGTCTGTATGACAACATAAATGGGTGCTTCACTCAACGTTATGTCCATGGTGTTTGATGAGGCCGAAGCGACATCTGTCTGTGGACGATAAGCACCGTAAACGGCTCTGCATCATTCCTGAGTTTATGAGGCACTATGGCGAGCATAAGAGATGGAATGAGCATCTACCCGACTATTATTGCACATTGCATGCCAGGATTGAACCGCTAAAAATAGGGATTAAGATAATTCGCTATCCCTGTACTGACGCGGGTTGTCGGCGATTTTGCCTTTTTCTGCCAGCCGGAAATACACCTCATTGTCGCTCAGCAGAGACAGATCTCGCCCGATATACAAAAGTGGAGAAATATCAGAATGTTAATCGTCACCAAATGGCGACAATGGCAAACAGGGTTGTCTCAGGGAAGCAACAGGGGAAAAGAAGAAAGTGTGGCGTAGAAAAAGAAAAACCCCGCCGAAGCGGGGTTCAAAATTGGTCGGCGAGAGAGGATTCGAACCTCCGACCCACTGGTCCCAAACCAGTTGCGCTACCAAGCTGCGCTACTCGCCGATGTACTGCTTTTTGAATTTTTAGTTCAATTCGTTAAGTCGTGGTGCGAGGGGGGGGACTTGAACCCCCACGTCCGTAAGGACACTAACACCTGAAGCTAGCGCGTCTACCAATTCCGCCACCTTCGCATTTCACAACTTTTAATAATGGGGTGGCTAATGGGATTCGAACCCACGACAACTGGAATCACAATCCAGGGCTCTACCAACTGAGCTATAGCCACCACTGCAAATCTTTGTTACGCGGTATCAAAACCACCGCAGCTCCAGCACCGGGTAAATGGTGCGCCCGACAGGATTCGAACCTGAGACCTCTGCCTCCGGAGGGCAGCGCTCTATCCAGCTGAGCTACGGGCGCTTAGCGCCGTTGCGGGGGTGGATAATACGGACTTCACACCCCGCTGTCTAGTGCCTTTTTAAATAAAATGCGCGTTTGGTTACGCTTTGCGCGTTTTGTCGCTTATTCCCCCGTTTTCTGGGCGATACCCTGACGGTTGAGGCCAAAAACCTTGTAAACAGCCGTCACGGAGAGCAGGAAGATGATGCCGACAAACAGCGACATACGGGTATCTTCATTAAAGTACATGCCGATCAGTACGCAAACCAGGAAAGCCATCGTCAAATAGTTTGCCCACGGGAACAGAATTGAACGGAACGGATGGCTGGCCATCGCCGCTTTATGCGCCCGACGAAAACGCAACTGGCTAATCAGGATCACAAACCACGGCACCATCCCCGGCAGCACGCTTGCACTATAAACATAGACGAAGACGCGCTGCGGATTAGGAATGATGTAGTTCAGGCACGAACCGACCAGCAGAATCGCAATCGACAACGCCACGCCCGCCACCGGAACGCCGTGACGGGAAACTTTCCCCATCGCCGCCGGCAGTTGACGATTCTTCGCCAGCGCGTAAAGCATACGCCCACAACTGTACATTCCGCTGTTACAGCCAGACAGCGCGGCGGTCAGCACGACAAAGTTGATAATCGCCGCCGCAGTAGTGATACCAATTTTGGCAAAGGTCAGGACGAACGGACTGCCGTTGCTGCCAATTTCGTTCCACGGGAAGATAGTGACGATCACGAAAATCGCTCCCACGTAGAAGATCAGAATACGCCACAGCACTTTACCTACCGCGCTACGCAGCGTGACCTGCGGGTTTTTGGCTTCGCCCGCCGTAATCCCGATCAGCTCCACGCCCTGATAAGAGGCGACCACAATACACAACGCGGTGAGGAAGCCTTTCCAGCCACCGGCAAAGAAACCGCCGTGCCCGGTCAGGTTACCAAAGCCAATCGGCTGCCCGCCGTTGCCAAGGCCGAAGAAAATCACGCCCAGACCCACCACAATCATCACGATGATGGTGGTGACTTTGATCATCGCAAACCAGAACTCAATTTCGCCATACAGACGAACGGCCGCCAGGTTTGCCAGCGCCACCAGTCCAACGGCAATTAGCGCCGGTATCCATTGCGCCATTTCCGGAAACCAGAACTGGACATAGACGCCGATCGCGGTGATCTCCGAAATACCGACCGCCATCCACATAAACCAGTATGACCATGCGGTGAGATAACCGAAGAACGGGCTCATGTAGCGGTGAGCGTAAACGGCGAAAGAACCGGCAACCGGCTCCAGGAACAGCATCTCGCCCATTGAACGCATAATGAAAAAGACGAACAGGCCGGCGACAATATATGCCAGCAGTACCGATGGTCCTGCCCATTTCAGGGTGCTTGCCGCCCCCATAAACAGGCCGACGCCAATGGTGCCCCCGAGGGCAATCAATTCGATATGACGAGCCTCCAGCCCACGCTGCAGCTCCGGTTTATTCTCTGCCATAAATCCTCTTGTCGTGTTTACATGCTTTCCGGCATTGCCGGTTATTGTTATGGGTACATCGCTGGGGGCGCATGTTTTCGCAAATTTGGCGAAATGGCAAACGAAGCATTAAAAAATTGCATTTTTTTGTAAAAACAGTGCAAAAATGAGGCAACATGGTAGCGCATGGAGCAGAATGCGCTACCTGCATGAAGAAGGGGTTTTTAGATATTACCGCTGTAGTGCCAGCGCAGGTAACGCAGTAAACGGAGTTGACGGGTAATGCGGCTCGGCTGCGACAGCAAGCGATACAGCCACTCCAGCCCCAGATTTTGCCACACCTTCGGCGCACGTTTTACATGACCGGTGAAAACATCATAGGTACCGCCGACGCCCATATAGAGCGCATGCGGATGCACCTGCCGGCAATCGCGCATAAAGATTTCCTGTTTCGGCGATCCCATCGCCACGGTGACGATTTTCGCCCCACTGGCGTGGATTTGCTCAAATAGCGCAGGACGCTGCTCCGGCGTAAAATAACCGTCCTGGCTGCCGACAATGTTCACATTCCACTGGGCGCGCAGTTTCGCTTGCGTTTGCACCAGCACTTCCGGCTTTCCGCCCACAAGGAATACCGGCGTGCCTTCCTCACCCGCGCGGGCCATCAACGCTTCCCAGAGATCGGCACCCGCCACGCGAGAAACCTGGGCATGCGGAAATTTTTTGCGTACCGAGCGCACGACGCTGATCCCGTCGGCATATTTATACTCTGCCGCCTCAATCAGGGTACGGACTTCTGGGTTATCTTCCGCCGTCAGGACCTTTTCTGCGTTAATCGCCACCAGCGTACCTTGTTTAAGCTGGCCGCCAGCATAGAGATAATCCAGCGCATGGTGCATATCACGCCAGCCAATCAGCTGGAGTCCGCGCAGATCGTAAATTGGTGCTGTTGTATTATCAGTCATTGCTATCCTTCAACCTGTTTGTCTGGCAGGGCTCGCCAACGTTTATGGATCAGTCCGGCCTGGTCAAACAGCCAGAACAGAAGTTTTGCCACCAGCAAACAGGCACCAAAAACCACCAGGAAAAAAACAACACGCGAGACAAACGAGTCCAGTCCCTCTCGCGCCAGCACGATCATATTGAAAATCGCGCCAAAGCAAAAACTATGCAAAATCGCGGCCTTGTAGCGGTTGGCCTCACGATTACCCAGCTCGTACAGCCAGTCGAACCATTTGATGATAAGCCCTACCACAACCGCGCCCAGCGGGATAAACAGCGCGCCGCCCATCACCACCAGCGAACCAATCAGCGTTGGCGAAATCGCCAGACCGGAATGGTTGTTCAGCACTTCCCACGTAAAGTAGTTCGCCGTATTCAGCACCACACTCGGCCGCCCTGGCCAAAGCCAGGAAGGAATAAAGACGTAGAAATCACGGGCAATTGGCGCCAGCCCCTGAAAGTCGATTTTGTCGTAATTTTGCAGCAGCAGCGCCAGGTTCTCCCACGGAGAAAACGTGTCACGGGTGAGATAGAGAAACGTATAGAACGCCTCGTCACCGCTGACGTTCAGCCCGTAGCGCTTCAATGCCAGCCAGAACATCCCGACAATCCCCAGCACGCCTGCTGCCGCCAGCATCCACAGAGAGATCCAGCCGCGAATAATACCGATGAACAGGAAGATGGCGAAGGCAATGATGATATTGGCGCGAGTGCCGCCGACAATCACATACGTCAGCAGGCCAAATGCGACGGTGCTGACCAGGAAGAACAGCCACGCTTTACTGTCCTGACGCAGGAAATAGACCACCAGCATGGCCGGGATGAAAAAGTAAAAGAAGCGTTTTAACGCCACGCCGGAAACTTCACTGGAAAAAATCTGGCTATACGACTGCAGGCGGAACAGTAAGAAACCATTATGCATGAAGAAGATGCCCACGCTGATCAGCGCAATCCCCATCAGAATCATCCAGGTGAGATGGGTTTCCACCCGATTCATCGTGAACAGCGGTTTGTACGGCGCGTCCGCAATCCGTTTGCGCAAGCGGGTCTTATAGGTCACATAGTAGATCGCGTAGAAACAGGCGGCGGAAAGCAGCGCCTGTAGCAGGATTTCCGGCGGTGCGACGGCAACGTCAAAGCGGAACGCCAGCACGCTGGTCAGCGGAAAGCCAAAAAAGAAGGTCAGCAAAAACAGCAGCGAGAAGAACACGTTGAAGTTGAAGCGCACGCGGCGAAACTCAAACCAGGTTAGCGTGGCGATAAACAACGTGGAGAGGAGCCAGACGACAAACAGGCCGCTGAACTGCATCAGACTCATAGCGCCTCCGCTGCGGCAACCTGCAACGCGTGATGCCAGGGCTGCAAATAGTTCGGGCTAAAGAAGGTAATGGTATTTTTATCCACTGACGCCAGCTGGCGCTGCGCCTCGCGCACCACCTGTTCGTTAAGTTCATCGGTCGTAAACAGCACCGGAAGATGCTGTTCCACCATGTCCTGCCAGAAGGGATTTTCGCGGTTCAGCACGCAGGGCACGCCTGCCTGAATCAGCAAACACAAGGTGCCAATTCCCTGCTGACGGGCAAAAATAAAGTACCCGAGATCGCACTGACGAAGCAGCGCCAGATAGTCGTCGAACGCCAGCTTGTCGCTGAGGATCTGCAGGTTATCTGCACTGAACAGTCTTAGCCCCGCCTGACGAACGTCCGCGATATACGCCTCGTTATTCGCCGGATAGCCCATCGGGACAACCACATTTACGTTGTCGCCAAACTGCTGATGCACCGCCCGCAGCGCGGCGATATGTTCGTTGCTGCGATCGCCTGAGTTGCCCACCAGAATGGTCATTTTTCCGCTGCGTTGGCGATCGTTCACCATATTGTTGAGCGCGGGATCCATTCGCGTCGGGAAATAGAGCAGTTCTCCCGGCACGCGCGGATGCTGTTGGGCGAAATAGTTCAGATCGCCACGGGTGGCAAAAACGCCCCCAATACGGCTTTGCGCCAGACGGCGAAGCGGATAAAACAGTTTGAATTTCAGTCCGCTGGAGACTTCATACAGATCCGCGCCCCAGATGTGCCAGTAAAACTGACTGGGCTTAATTCCACCGCTCAGTAACGCCAGCCACAGCGCCATATTAAACTGACCGTGGAAGAAGAAACGCTGCTGTCTGTTCGCTTTAGCTTGCGCTATCACCGCTTGCGCCAGCGATTTTTTACCGCTGTAGAAACGGATGGAGAGCGCCGGGCAACTTTCCGTCAACCCGGCATCCTGACCGGCGACCATAAAGACACGGGCATGCTCACTGGTCGATGCCAGCGTATCGTTGAAAAACCGCAGCACGGTTTGATTATGGTGAGGGATATCCGATCCCAGTACGTGAATCAGTACAGTCATGCCCGCCTACGCCAGAGTAAAAATACACAACAACATAAAGAAAAATAGACGACATACGTTGCCATATAGGCCTGTGCCGCACCCAGCGCGCCATGTGCCGGGATCAGCCAGTGCGCAAATGCCGTCAATAAAAAGAACTGGCTGATTTCCGCCAGAATATAAAACCGCAGTGACGCTTTGGCGATCACCAGGTAACCGAAGACATATGCCCCAACTTTCAGCACATCTCCAACCAACTGCCAGGCAAACAGATCGCGCATGGCGGTGAATTTCTCAGAGAACAGCAGCCAGATAGCAAAGTCACGCAGCAGCCAGACGGAGAAGCTCGCAGCGGCCACCGCAGGCAGAACAAACTTCAGCGACTTCACCACTTCCCGTGTGATGTCCCGCTTTTCGGTAAGGCGCGACAGCGTCGGCAACAGGTAAACGCTAAACGACGCGGTAATAAATTGTAGGTAAGCATCCGAGATACTGCTCACCCCTTGCCAGATTCCGACGTCATCCCAACTGTAGTGCGCCGCCAGCAGGTTTCGCATCATCACATACGCCACTGGCAGCGTGACGGAGGTGATCAGCGCCATCAGGGTAAACTTGCTGAGCTGGCCCGCCAGCCCGTTATCCCAGGATGGCTTGAGATAGCACAGAGGGATCATTCCGCGTTTCAGCAGCATGGCTGCCGCCGGGATCACCACCAGTGCGGGCACCAGCGCCAGGCCGAGGAGCGCGCCTTCATAGCCACCCAGCCGGTAACAGCCATAATAGGCGACAACGCCCACCAGGCTGCCGACAATCAGTGACAGCGCATTCCCGGCCGCATCACGAAATCCTTTCATTAACGCCAGCAGCAGGTTGGCCCAGGCAATCCCCATCTGCACCAGCGCCACTAAGCGTACTAACCCCTGATACTGCGTATGACCAAACAGTCCCTGGCTAATCGGTGCCGCCGCAAGCAGAAACACCAGCGCCAGCAGCGTCGAAAAACCCAGCACCATCGCCGAGGATGTCCCGACCACCTGCCGCAATTGTTCGGGGTTATCGTGAGACTGCGCAACGTATTTGGTGACGCCGTTGAAAATGCCGGCCCCCGCCAGGACGCCAAGCACGGTGACCATCTGACGGAAATTTCCCGCTTGCCCGACACCCGCCGGGCCGAATGACACCGCCAGCAGCTTAACGACCAGTAACCCCGCGCCAATTTTGACCAGCGTGCTGGCCGCCGTCCACAAGGACGCTTTCGCAAGCGACATATCAGGCGAAATAGTTCAGCAATGTCGTAATCACCGTTCGCTGATTCACTGCCGACAGGTTATAGAACAACGGAAGGCGCAGCAGACGTTCGCTCTCTTTGGTGGTGTAGCGGTCCTCGCCGGAGAATTCACCAAACTTGTCGCCAGCCGGGCAGTCATGCAGCGGAATGTAGTGGAACACCGCCATAATCTCGGCTTCTTTCAGGAAGTTAATCAGCGCGCTACGATCGTCAATGTCGCGCAGCTTGATATAAAACATATGGGCGTTCTGTTTGCAGTCATCCGGAATGGATGGCAATTCAATTCTGCCCGCACGCGCCAGCGGTGCGAGGGCATCATAGTAGGTCTGCCACAGCGCCAGACGCTGCTGATTAATGCGGTCCGCCGCTTCCAACTGTGCCCAGAGATAAGCGGCCTGTAGATCGGACATCAAATAGCTGGAACCAATATCACGCCAGGTATATTTGTCGACCTGACCACGGAAGAACTGGCTGCGGTTAGTCCCTTTTTCACGAATGATTTCGGCTCGCTCAATAAGGCTGCGATCGTTAATCAGCGTTGCGCCGCCTTCGCCACCGGCGGTGTAGTTTTTGGTTTCATGGAAACTAAAGCAGCCGATGTGGCCGATCGTTCCCAGCGCCCGGCCTTTGTAAGTCGACATCACCCCCTGCGCGGCGTCTTCTACCACAAACAGGTTGTACTTATCCGCCAGCGCCATGATGGTGTCCATCTCACAGGCCACACCCGCATAATGCACCGGCACAATCGCCCGCGTTTTTTCGGTGATCGCCGCTTCAATGCGCGTTTCGTCAATGTTCATGGTATCCGGACGGATATCCACAAAGATGATTTTAGCGCCGCGCAGCACAAAGGCATTCGCGGTCGACACGAAGGTGTAACTCGGCATGATCACTTCATCACCCGGCTGGATATCCAGCAGCAGTGCCGCCATCTCCAGTGAGGCGGTACAGGAAGGCGTCAGCAGTACCTTCGCACTGCCAAAACGCTGCTCAAGCCACTGCTGACAACGACGAGTAAAGCCCCCATCGCCACACAGTTTGCCGCTGCCCATTGCAGACTGCATATACTCAAGTTCGGTACCCACCACCGGCGGTGCGTTAAACGGAATCATGTTGTCACCTGTATAACCAGTACGCGGTGCTTTCTACATTCGCACCGCTTTGTATATAACGTTTAAGCGCGGCGGTGTTGCCCATCTGGGTCGCCACCAGCAATGTTGTTTTGCCGCGCGCCTGCGCCCATCCCAGCGCCGCCTGCATCAGCTCTGCCCCAACGCCACGCCCGGCGAGCAAGCCGATTCGCGCCTCGCGGTCATCCAGTTCACGCAGCGAGACATAGCCGCGAATATCCCCATTTGAGGTGCGAAGAACCAGACACTGATGATCAAACGTGCCGTGCACCGCGTTTTCAATCCACTGCGCATAAAAGCGAGCGCTGGCGTCAGGCGCATACCACGGCGTGCGAAAGCGGCTTTGCGCAAAGGCCGCCGCAGCGAGCTGGCGCAAGGCCGGAATGTCCGTCAGTTGTGCAATTTCTGCGCCAGTTTGACCGTTGTTTTTCCCGACAGGAAGAACAAAATCGACTTCCCCTTCCACCAGCGCGAAACCCAGTTGTTGCAGAGCATCCAGCTCGCGGGTATTGGCCGCCGGGATTTTGGCCTGCACCCGCGACCAGGGCTGTAAGGCTTCTGCGGTCAATAACGGCGCCGCCGGATCCAGCCGGACAATGGCGCTGTTGATGCCAAAGAAGCGGTTTTCCCAGCCCAGCGGCTCAATACTGGCGTGGACGTGCACGAAGCAGCTCCAGTAAATATTGGCCATAACCTGTTTTCGCCAGAGCGCTGGCGGCACGTTTCACGCCGTCATCATCCAGCCAGCCATTGCGCCAGGCAATCTCTTCCAGACAGGCAATTTTGAATCCCTGACGCTTTTCAACCGTCTGCACAAAGGTGCTCGCCTCAATCAGGCTGTCATGCGTTCCCGTATCGAGCCAGGCAAAACCGCGGCCCAGCAGCTCAACGGTCAGATTGCCTGCGTCAAGGTACATCTGATTGATAGAGGTGATCTCCAGTTCGCCGCGTTCAGATGGTTTCACGCGCTTTGCGTACTCCACCACCTTGCTGTCGTAGAAATAGAGCCCGGTCACCGCCCAGTTAGATTTTGGCTGCTTCGGTTTCTCTTCTAACGAGATGGCGCGGAAATTGTCATCAAACTCCACCACGCCAAACCGTTCTGGATCCATCACCTGATAGCCAAACACGGTCGCCCCTTCGGTACGCGCGGCGACATGGCGCAATTTAGGACTGAACCCCTGACCGAAGAAAATATTGTCGCCTAACACCAGGCAGGAAGGTTCGCCGTTCAGGAACGTCTCACCGATGATAAACGCTTGCGCCAGGCCATCCGGACTCGGTTGTTCGGCATACTGCAAATGAATGCCAAATTCAGAACCGTCGCCTAACAGACGCTGAAAATATCCTTTGTCTTCCGGCGTGGTGATAATCAGGATCTCACGAATGCCGGCCAGCATGAGCACCGATAACGGATAATAAATCATCGGCTTATCGTAAATGGGGAGCAGCTGTTTCGACACGCCACGCGTGATAGGATGCAAACGGGTGCCAGAGCCGCCCGCCAGAATGATACCTTTCATGCCTTCCTCCTCCGGGAAATTAGCCCTTCAGACCTAAACGTTGCCCCTGATAACTGCCGTCTTGTACGGGCTTCCACCAGGCCTCATTCGCCAGATACCACTGCACGGTTTTACGCATGCCGCTTTCAAAGGTTTCCTGCGGCGTCCAGCCAAGCTCACGGGCGATTTTTGACGCATCAATGGCGTAACGTAAGTCGTGACCAGGACGATCGTCCACAAAGGTAATCAGGTCGCGGTAATGTGCGATACCCTGCGGTTTGTTCGGCGCCAGCGTTTCCAGCAGCTCGCAAATCGTCTCAACCACGTCCAGATTCTTACGCTCGTTATGACCGCCGATGTTATACGTTTCACCGACTTCTCCGGTGGTCGCCACGCAGTACAGCGCTCTCGCGTGATCGTCCACATACAGCCAGTCGCGGACCTGCTGTCCGTTGCCATACACCGGCAGCGGTTTGCCCGCCAGCGCATTAAGAATCATCAGCGGGATCAGTTTTTCCGGGAAGTGGTAAGGGCCATAGTTGTTAGAGCAGTTGGTGATAAGGGTTGGAAGACCGTAAGTGCGCAACCAGGCGCGCACCAGGTGATCGCTGCTGGCTTTCGACGCGGAATAGGGGCTGCTAGGGGCGTAGGGCGTCGTCTCAGTAAAGAAATCATCCGTCGAGTGCAGATCGCCATACACCTCGTCCGTCGAGATGTGGTGGAAGCGAAACGCCGATTTCTTCTCGTCAGCCCGTTCACTCCAGTACGCCCGCGCCGCTTCCAGCAGCGTGTAGGTGCCAACAATGTTGGTTTCGATAAACGCCGCCGGTCCATCGATGGAACGATCGACATGGCTTTCGGCGGCCAGGTGCATCACGCAGTCTGGCTGATACTGTTGAAACACCCGATCCAGCGAGGCACGATCGCAAATATCCACTTTCTCGAAAGCAAAGCGATCGTTCTGCGCAACCGGAGCCAGCGACATCAGATTGCCGGCGTAGGTGAGTTTATCCACCACCACCACCGCATCTGCCGTCTCATTAATGATATGCCGTACCACCGCTGAGCCGATGAAACCTGCGCCACCCGTCACCAGAATCCGTTTCATTAACGCCACACTCCTTTGGTATCCACGACGTACTGCTGCTGCACAGCATCGCCCTGAATGGCTTTAAACTGGCTATGATCGACCAGCATCACCAGCACGTCGGCCGTCGCCAGCGCGTCGTTCAGGGCGGCAAGAGTACAAAGACCGTCCAGCTTTTTCGGCAACTGGTGAATATTCGGTTCCACCACCAGCGTTTCACCGCTGTGCCACTGGGCGATACTTTTTGCGATCCCCATTGCCGGGCTTTCACGCAAATCGTCGATATTGGGTTTGAATGCGAGGCCAAAGCAGGCGATTTTCACTTCGCTGGCGCGCTTGTTCGTCGCCGCCAGGCAGTCCGCAACGGCGGCTTTGACCTGATCGACGACCCAGTGTGGTTTACCGTCGTTTACTTCACGCGCGGTACGGATCAGACGCGACTGCAACGGATTCTGCGCCACAATGAACCACGGGTCGACAGCAATACAGTGCCCGCCCACACCCGGTCCAGGCTGGAGAATGTTGACACGTGGATGACGGTTTGCCAGGCGAATCAGTTCCCAGACGTTAATCCTCTGCTCGGCGCAAATCAGCGACAGTTCGTTCGCAAAGGCGATATTGACGTCGCGGAAGCTGTTTTCCGTCAGCTTGCACATTTCGGCCGTACGGGAATTGGTCACCACGCACTCGCCTTCAAGAAATATTTTGTACAGCTCGCTGGCACGCGCCGAGCACACCGGCGTCATACCGCCGATGACCCGGTCATTCTTGATCAGTTCAACCATCACCTGACCCGGCAGAACGCGCTCAGGACAATAGGCGATATTCACATCCGCCTGCTCGCCCGCCTGCTGCGGGAAAGTGAGATCCGGACGCATTTCGGCCAGCCACGCCGCCATCTGTTCGGTCGCGCCAACCGGAGAGGTCGACTCGAGGATTACCAGCGCGCCCTTTTTCAGCACTGGCGCAACGGATTTCGCCGCCGCTTCGACATAGGTCATATCCGGCTCATGCTCACCTTTAAACGGCGTCGGTACTGCAATCAGATACGCATCGGCATCGACAGGGGTCGTGGTGGCGCGCAGAAAACCGCCTTCCACCGCCGTTTTCACGACGTTATCGAGGTCCGGCTCAACAATATGGATTTCACCGCGGTTGATGGTCTCCACCGCATGCGGGTTAACGTCCACCCCAATCACCTGCTTTTGGCGCGAAGCAAAGGCAGCCGCCGTCGGCAAACCGATATATCCCAGCCCAATAACAGAAATGGTAGAAAAACTCATAGCGATACCCGATTGTTTTTTAATGCGTGTAAAATGCGGCCGCAGGCCTGCCCGTCACCGTAAGGGTTATGGGCGCGGCTCATAGCCTGATATTCGTTTTCGTCATGCAGCAAACGCGTGACTTCTTCAACAATGCGCTGTGGGTCTGTCCCCACCAGACGCACGGTCCCGGCGGTAATGGCCTCGGGTCGTTCGGTTGTTTCACGCATCACCAGCACCGGTTTGCCCAGTGACGGCGCCTCTTCCTGAATCCCGCCGGAGTCCGTCAGAATCAGCCAGGCGTGATTCATCAGCCAGACAAAGGGCAGATAGTCCTGCGGTTCAATCAGCGTCACGTTTTCAACATGACCGAGAATGCGGTTGACCGGCTCGCTGACGTTCGGGTTCAGGTGCACTGGATAGACAATCTGCACATCCTGATTGGCGGCCGCAATCTCCGCCAGCGCATGGCAAATCTGCTCAAATCCACGGCCAAAACTTTCGCGACGATGACCGGTCACGAGGATCAGTTTTTTATCCGAACTGAGGAACGGATACTGCTCGGCAAGTTCTGAACGCAACGTATCACTAGCCAGAACGCGGTCGCGCACCCAGATCAGCGCATCGATCACCGTATTGCCGGTTACAAAGATGCGGCTGTCGGCAATATTCTCGCGCAACAGGTTTTGCCGCGAGTTCTCCGTCGGCGCAAAGTGATACATCGCCAGATGCCCGGTCAGCGTACGGTTTGCCTCTTCCGGCCACGGGGAATAGAGATCGCCAGTGCGTAACCCGGCCTCGACATGGCCGACCGGTATACGTTGATAAAACGCGGCCAGACTGGTCGCAATCGTGGTGGTGGTATCTCCGTGTACCAGTACCACATCTGGCTTGAAGTCAGCGAGGATAGGCTTCAGCCCTTCCAGTATCCGACAGGTTATCTCTGTCAATCCCTGACCCGGTTGCATAATATTGAGATCGTAATCAGGAACAATAGAAAAGAGATTCAATACCTGATCGAGCATCTCCCGGTGCTGCGCGGTGACGCAGACTTTTGCGTCGAAATCAGGATCCTTTGCCAGCGCATGCACCAGAGGTGCCATTTTTATGGCTTCCGGTCGCGTGCCAAATACAGTCAGTACTTTCACATCGATTCTCTTCGAATAGTCAGTGAGGGCCCAGCCCCTCACTGCGGCAGTCGTGCTAAATCGTGCGGCGGCGGGTTAACGCAACACCTGCGCCGATAAGCCCCCCCACGATGCCCCACATCACCATCAGGAAGGCACGGCGCGGGCTATCGCGTTTTACCGGTTCTTCCGGTGTACGCAAATAGCGATAGGTCTGAAAACGCGGGTCCAGCGTGGGGCCCACATTCAATGTATTTAGCATGGCTCGATTCTGGAAGTAGTCCAGATCGAAAGAGGGGCCGACCGCCTGTAAATTTTCAAGGCGTGCCTGGAGCATGGGACGTCCGAGCAGAAACAGCTCCGAATCCGGTAATTCATCCGCTGGCACATCGGTCGCACTGCGGGAGATATTGTGCTGTTCAGCGATTTTAAGCGCCTGTTCAATACTGCTCACGCGGCGGGAGAAAATTGCTTTCGCCACCTCTTCCTGACGTTTGACCTGCGCCTTCATTTGCACGGTCCGCGCGGCCCACGCGCCTTTCAGTTCTTCATTGAGATGGCTTGCCGCACGCTGGCTGGAGAACGCCACATACTGACGCAGCAGATTGTTCGCATCAGGTGCGGTTTCGGCAATCAGCTTGACGCTGTCGTTAATGGCACGGGCAAAATCACCGGGAGTGAACTGAATGTTGTTGATCATCTCATCCAGCATGGCGGCATCGGCCTTGCTGTTGCCAACCATCCGCTGCTTGTAATAGTCAGTTTGCAGCCAGAAGTCGCGACGCGTATCCCAGGAGGCCAGTTGCATCACAAACTCTTTATAGGCTTCGTCCATGACCGAAGGTTGATCACCTGACGCGTTGTCCGCTTTCGCATCCAGATTCCGCAAAAACTGCTGTTGGGAATAGTAACCCCCCAGCATATTCACCGTGGGGCGATCGGAGATCGCGGTCGCGCTCCACTCCTGACGAGCAAAAAAAGTATACGCCAGCGCGATCAGCGCGAATAACAGCGCGATACCGACAATCCACACCTTCCCGGCCCATAAGGTACGAAACAACCCACGAATATCCAGTTCATTTTCAGCGCTCACAACGTGTGCCCCCGGTAATGGTTGAGTCATCGCACCCTCATTTACTTGGTTAATTTTGGATTGTTATCACGGTTTCTTCGTAATCTGCGCTTCATGCGCTTAATGAACCTCGCCACCTTCCAGGCACGCTTAATGCAGTAACCGTAGAGGAAGAATGCTAGCAAAAAGAGCACCAGCATGACCCATTCCGGGACAAAATGAGAATATTCCGCCAGCACGCCAATCGAGGCCAGTATTGCGGCGGCTAGCGTGATCAGGACAAACGCCTGACGTGAAGTAAACCCTGCACGCATGATCAAATGATGAATATGCTGACGGTCTGGCGAGAACGGGCTCATCCCTTTACGCAGACGACGATACATGATGGCCACCATGTCCATCAGCGGAATGGCGATGATCCACAGCGCGGTAACCGGGCTTATCGGGTGCGTTTTACCCTGGGTGGTTTCAAGCAGGATCCAGATAACGGTAAAACCAATCAGCGTACTGCCGGCGTCACCCATAAACACTTTATAGCGACGGCCAAGCGCACCGAGGTTCAACAGGATATAGGGCAGGATGGCGGCGATCATGGCAAAGCACCAGATAGCCAGACTGGTCTGTCCATCAAACCACAGAATAAGCCCCATTGCGGCAAATGAGACGCTGGAGAGCCCGCCTAATAAGCCATCGATACCATCCACCATGTTGAAGGCATTGATCGCGGCCCATACGGCGAAGAGCGTGAGGAAATAACCAAACGGGCCGAGCACCATCTCCCACGGGCCAAAGATATAACCGAGGCTGCTGAGATAAAGCTTGCCTACCGCCATCATAATTACGCCGATAGCAGCCTGAATGGTGGCACGTATTTTTACGCTAATATCAAAGCGATCGTCCAGTGCACCGATAAAGACCAGGACACCGGCACAAGCCAGATAGAGAGCAGCGTGGGGGATATAGACATTCACAATGCTAAATGTGAAACAAATCCCCGCATAAACTGAGATGCCCCCAACCAACGGTATCAATCCCTGGTGGCGTTTACGGAAGTTGGGTTTATCCACTAAACCGACCTTTTTTGCGACCTTCCGTGCAAAAAACAGGAACAGTGTCGTGAATAAAAAAATACTGATGAGATCAGTACTGACTGTCAGTAAATTCACAATGCGTGCTCTCAGAGAAAATTATAAGCAGAAGTATAACCACGAAGGCCTGTATTCAGAAGGGAAACTCCACTCCGAACCGTCTGTTTTGTATAATTATTAACCACGTGTCGCACTTGATGGCTGACGCGCGTGCAGCGGAGGACAATAACCCTTGATTTGTTAACTTGTCGTTAAGATTACAGACATAAAAGCAAAACGCCACGTAAAAACGTGGCGTTTTCGGCTGAGAGCTCGTTTACGAGCGCTTCATCATGTCGAAGAAGTCGTCGTTAGTCTTGGTCATCGCCAGTTTATTAATGAGGAATTCCATTGCGTCGATTTCGCCCATCGGGTGAATAATCTTGCGCAGGATCCACATTTTCTGCAGCTCTTCCTGAGTGGTGAGCAGCTCTTCTTTACGGGTACCGGAACGGTTGTAGTCGATAGCCGGGAAGACGCGTTTTTCAGCAATCTTACGAGAGAGGTGCAGTTCCATGTTACCGGTGCCTTTAAACTCTTCGTAGATGACTTCATCCATCTTAGAGCCGGTATCGATCAACGCCGTTGCGATGATGGTCAGGCTGCCGCCCTCTTCCACGTTACGCGCCGCACCGAAGAAACGCTTCGGACGATGCAGAGCGTTAGCGTCCACACCACCGGTCAGCACTTTACCGGAAGCCGGAACCACGGTGTTGTATGCACGTGCCAGACGGGTGATGGAGTCGAGCAGAATGATAACGTCTTTTTTGTGTTCAACCAGACGTTTCGCTTTCTCGATCACCATTTCCGCTACCTGAACGTGACGGGATGCCGGTTCGTCAAAGGTAGAAGCAACAACTTCACCTTTCACCAGACGTTGCATCTCGGTCACTTCTTCCGGACGTTCGTCAATCAGCAGCACCATCAACACACAGTCAGGGTGGTTGTAAGCGATGCTCTGCGCAATGTTTTGCAGCAGCATGGTTTTACCGGCTTTCGGCGGTGCGACGATCAGACCACGCTGACCACGACCGATTGGTGAAGCCAGATCCAAAACGCGCGCCGTTAAGTCTTCGGTAGAGCCGTTACCACGTTCCATACGCAGACGAGAGTTTGCGTGCAGCGGGGTTAAGTTTTCGAAGAGAATTTTATTACGGGCGTTTTCCGGTTTGTCGTAGTTAACTTCGTTAACTTTCAGCAGCGCAAAGTAGCGTTCGCCTTCTTTTGGCGGGCGAATCTTACCAGAGATGGTATCACCAGTGCGGAGGTTGAAACGGCGGATTTGGCTGGGGGAAACGTAGATGTCATCAGGACCGGCGAGGTAGGAGCTGTCTGCAGAACGGAGGAAACCAAATCCATCCTGCAATATCTCCAGCACACCGTCACCAAAGATATCTTCGCCACTCTTTGCGTGCTGCTTCAGGATGGCAAAAATAATGTCCTGCTTACGCATACGAGCCAGGTTTTCCAGCCCCATATTTTCGCCGAGAGTGATCAGCTCAGAAACCGGCGTATTCTTTAATTCGGTAAGATTCATAGTGGTGTGAGTTCTTAAACTTGGGGTAAATCTCGAACTTAATGTTGTGAATGGTATGGCAGGGTCATCCATGCCTGTTTACGGCCATCAACTCATGTCTGTTCGCTGTCTGGTCACAGGAAAGTACGCAGAACTGAAACGACAAGACGGATTGAATGATAAGCCAGGAATCTGTCCACTTCGCGTGCGAGAAAAAACGGGAAGTATTGGAGTTATCAAGATTCAAACTTAATAAGGTATGTTTAATACGAAGTCAACACTAACTTAGCACGACTCAAGTCGGGCGTCCAGTCATCCGAATCAATTAGGATTCAGGTCGCCCGAACATGAGACGTCCGGCTTACGCCAGGTTCGCGTCGAGGAACTCTTTCAGCTGACCTTTGGACAGTGCGCCCACTTTGGTCGCTGCAACCTCACCGTTCTTGAACAGCAGCAGGGTCGGGATGCCACGGATACCATACTTCGGCGCAGTGCCTGGGTTTTGGTCAATGTTCAGTTTAGCAACCGTCAATTTGCCCTGATATTCGTCAGCGATTTCATCCAGAATCGGGGCGATCATTTTGCACGGTCCGCACCACTCTGCCCAGAAATCAACGAGGATCGCCCCGTCCGCTTTGAGTACATCCGTGTCAAAACTGTCGTCAGTCAGGTGAATAATTTTATCGCTCATATAAACTCCACAGGAATAAGCCTGGTGTGTTGGTGTATACACATCATCCTTTAAGCTGCCTCTTTGTTGGCTTCACTCATCGTCCAGGTCACGTACTCTGTACGTTCTTGTGGACGCGTTCGCTTGCCGCCTCGACGCATCATGAATGATTTGTGTACAGCATTAACCAACTAAAGGTTGACTTTATTTCACCGGATACGCTTTCGTAAAGCAATAGTAAGCTGATATTCTACCACACTATGAGCAAAACACATTTAACAGAACAGAAGTTTTCCGACTTCGCCCTGCACCCAAAGGTTATCGAAGCCCTTGAAAATAAAGGCTTTCATAACTGCACGCCCATTCAGGCCCTCGCACTGCCGCTTACGCTGGCTGGTCGCGATGTTGCAGGGCAGGCGCAAACCGGTACCGGAAAAACGATGGCGTTCCTGACGTCAACGTTTCATTATCTTCTCTCTCATCCCGCGATTGACGATCGCAAGGTGAACCAGCCACGCGCCTTAATTATGGCGCCGACGCGTGAGTTAGCCGTGCAGATCCACGCTGATGCCGAGCCGCTGGCACAGACGACCGGTCTGAAGCTGGGTCTCGCTTACGGCGGTGACGGTTACGACAAACAGCTAAAAGTGCTGGAAAGCGGCGTCGATATTCTCATCGGCACCACGGGTCGTCTGATCGATTACGCGAAACAGAATCACATCAACCTGGGCGCCATCCAGGTGGTGGTCCTCGATGAAGCCGATCGCATGTACGATCTGGGCTTTATTAAAGATATTCGCTGGCTGTTCCGCCGCATGCCGCCGGCCAACCAACGCCTGAACATGTTGTTCTCTGCTACCCTCTCTTACCGCGTGCGTGAACTGGCGTTCGAACAGATGAACAACGCCGAATACGTTGAAGTCGAGCCGGAACAAAAAACGGGTCACCGTATTAAAGAAGAGCTTTTCTATCCGTCTAACGAAGAGAAAATGCGCTTACTGCAAACGCTGATCGAAGAAGAGTGGCCGGATCGCGCCATCATCTTCGCGAACACCAAACACCGCTGCGAAGATATCTGGGGTCATCTGGCCGCCGATGGTCATCGCGTTGGTTTGCTGACTGGCGATGTGGCGCAGAAAAAACGTCTGCGTATTCTCGACGAATTTACCCGTGGCGATCTGGATATTCTGGTCGCAACCGACGTTGCCGCGCGCGGCCTGCACATTCCTGCCGTGACGCACGTATTTAACTACGATCTGCCGGACGATTGCGAAGACTACGTACACCGCATCGGTCGTACGGGCCGTGCTGGTGCAAGCGGTCACTCGATCAGCCTGGCCTGTGAAGAGTACGCCCTGAACCTACCAGCGATTGAAACCTACATTGGTCACTCGATTCCGGTGAGTAAATACAACCCGGAAGCGTTGATGAACAATCTGCCGAAGCCGCTGCGCCTGACGCGTACGCGCCCTGGCAATGGCCCGCGCCGCTCTGGCGGTGCTCCGCGTAATCGTCGTCGTTCAGGTTAAGAAAGTTATGCCATACACAACATCATTCAGCCTGTATCAGGGCGGCAAGAAAACGAATCCTGATGAACTTACTTTAGCCAGTGATTCGGGTGAAAAAACGCAGCCAGCACAGATACCGGTTGAAGGATGAAGTGTATGAATTCTACCTCGTTGTACGCCGCTATCGATCTCGGTTCCAATAGTTTTCATATGCTGGTCGTACGCGAGGTAGCGGGCAGCATCCAGACGCTCACGCGCATTAAACGCAAAGTGCGTCTGGCCGCCGGTCTGAACAGCAACAATGTCCTTTCTGCTGAAGCAATGGAACGCGGCTGGCAATGCCTGCGTCTGTTTGCCGAGCGCCTTCAGGATATTCCGCAGCCGCAAATTCGCGTGGTCGCTACGGCTACGTTACGTATCGCGGTAAACGCCAGCGAGTTTATCGATAAAGCGCAGGAAATCCTCGGTTGTCCGGTTCAGGTCATCAGTGGTGAAGAAGAAGCGCGCCTGATTTATCAGGGCGTGGCGCACACCACTGGCGGAGCGGATCAGCGTCTGGTCGTCGATATCGGCGGCGCCAGCACCGAACTGGTCACCGGAACAGGTGCGCAAACCACCTCCCTGTTCAGCCTGTCAATGGGCTGCGTCACCTGGCTCGAACGCTACTTTACCGATCGCAATCTGGCACAAGAGAATTTCGACGAAGCGGAAAAAGCGGCGCGCGATGTGCTGCGCCCGGTCGCCGATGAACTTCGCTATCACGGCTGGAAAGTCTGCGTCGGTGCCTCCGGCACCGTTCAGGCGTTGCAGGAAATCATGATGGCGCAGGGGATGGATGAGCGCATCACGCTGGCGAAACTGCAGCAGTTGAAACAGCGGGCGATTCACTGTGGTCGCCTGGAAGAGCTTGAAATTGAAGGCTTAACCCTGGAACGCGCGCTGGTGTTCCCCAGCGGGTTGGCTATTCTTATCGCCATCTTCACCGAACTCAATATTCAGTGTATGACCCTGGCCGGTGGGGCATTACGTGAAGGGCTGGTCTACGGGATGCTGCATCTTGCGGTGGATCAGGATATTCGCAGCCGCACGCTGCGTAATATTCAGCGCCGGTTTATGGTGGATACCGAACAGGCGCATCGCGTTGCGAATCTGGCGGTGAGTTTTCTCGATCAGGTAGAAAATGAGTGGCATCTTGAGCCGATCAGCCGCGAACTGCTGATCAGCGCCTGCCAGCTGCACGAGATAGGCCTGAGCGTTGATTTTAAGCAAGCGCCTCAGCATGCCGCCTATCTGGTCCGTAATCTGGATCTGCCGGGTTTCACGCCCGCACAGAAAAAACTGCTCGCCACGCTATTGTTAAATCAGACCAACCCGGTCGATCTCTCGTCGTTGCATCAGCAAAATGCCGTACCGCCGCGTGTGGCGGAGCATCTTTGTCGTCTGCTCAGACTGGCGATTATCTTCGCCAGCCGCCGTCGTGACGATCTGGTGCCAGCCATTACGCTACAGGCATCGAATGAAATTCTCACCCTGGCGCTACCGCCGGACTGGCTGGAACAGCATCCGCTAGGGAAAGAGTTGATTGAACAAGAAAGCCAGTGGCAGAGCTATGTCCACTGGCCTTTAGCAGTGCGTGAATGATTCACTGCCGGAGGGCGGCGTAAATGCCTAATCCGGCCTCCAGCCTACGATTTCTCTCTTTTCGCCGCCATCATCGCTTTCAGATTCGCCAGATGGCTTTGCCCTTTCTGCATTCGCTCTTCAGCGCTCACCACTTTACGCTCCTGCTCCCAGATCAGATCGTCCTGCGGTAACTCCAGCAGGAAGCGGCTCGGCTCCGGACGCACCAGTTCACCGTACTGACGTCGCTCTTTACACAACGTAAAAATCAGCTCTTTCTGCGCGCGGGTGATGCCGACATAAGCCAGGCGGCGCTCTTCATCAATGTTGTCTTCATCGATGCTGCTCTGGTGTGGCAGGAAGCCTTCTTCCATACCCACCATAAACACATACGGGAACTCCAGCCCTTTCGAGGCATGCAGCGTCATCAGTTGCACCTGATCCAGCTCTTCCTCACTCTCGCCGCGCTCCATCATGTCACGTAGCGTGAAGCGGGTGACAACCTGAGTGAGCGTCATCGGCTCATCCAGTTCGCTGCCTTCCAGCATTTCGGTCA
This sequence comes from Citrobacter sp. RHB20-C16, assembly GCF_013890155.1. NCBI lineage: Bacteria > Pseudomonadati > Pseudomonadota > Gammaproteobacteria > Enterobacterales > Enterobacteriaceae > Citrobacter > Citrobacter sp. RHB20-C16. Next base: position 4,806,807 of record NZ_CP057630.1, read on the forward strand.
TCCAGCTAAACAGCTGGTTGACGTTTTTCATGCGCATTTCAGCGGCTTTTGGGCTGGGCGACGTTTCGTAAAGCCATGATTCGTAATCAATTCCGTGGATGAGATCGCGAACAGCGGCAATCGGCTCACGTTCTGCCAACCGCTGAACCTCGCCCAGCCAGTGGGTAAAACGGGTGAGCGAGTCATAGCCGCGCCCGGTGAGCGTCTGGCTAAGCCCCAGATCAAAACTGGCGGTAAACAGGCTTTTGTTCCGCGTCATCGCCCATTCACCCAGCTTTTGCAGCGTGGCGGGGCCGATTTCACGCTTTGGCGTATTCACAATACGCAGGAACGCGCTGTCATCATCCGGATTGGTCAACACCCGCAGATAGGCCAGCAAGTCTTTAATTTCCGGACGCGAGAAGAACGACGTTCCACCGGAGATTTTGTAGGGGATCCGGTTCTGCATGAGGAATTTTTCGAATACTCGCGCCTGGTGGTTGCCGCGATACAGAATGGCGTAATCTTTGTATTCCGTTTTATTTACAAAGTGATGGGCGATGAGTTCCCCGGTCACCCGCTCGGCTTCGTGCTCCTCATTATTCGCACTCAGAACTTTGAGTTCCGCGCCATATCCCAGCTCGGAAAAAAGCCGTTTTTCAAAGACGTGCGGGTTATTGGCAATGAGGATGTTCGCCGCCTTCAGGATCCGCCCGGAGGAGCGGTAGTTCTGCTCCAGTTTGATCACCTGTAACGCCGGAAAATCCTGACTTAACAACACCAGGTTTTGCGGACGCGCCCCGCGCCAGGAGTAAATCGACTGATCGTCGTCCCCTACGACGGTGAATCGCGCCCGGTTTCCCACCAGCAATTTCACCAGTTCGTACTGACTGGTGTTGGTGTCCTGATATTCATCCACCAGCAGATAGCGAATCTTGTTCTGCCAGCGCTCACGCACCTCTTCATTACGTTGCAACAGCAGCGTCGGTAGCAGAATCAAATCATCAAAGTCGAGGACATTGCAGGCTTTCATATGCGCGTCGTACAGCCCGTAGCAGTGCGCAAAGATACGATCGCGCTCGCCTTTCGCACCGGCGGCCGCCTGTGCGGGCGTTTTGAGATCGTTCTTCCAGTTCGAGATCGTCGAGATCAGCTGTTGCAGTATCACTTTGTCGTCTTCAATCAGCCCTTCCGTCAGATCTTTGAGCAGCGCAACCTGGTCCGTGTCATCAAACAGCGAAAAATTCGACTTCATCCCCAGCGCGGCGTATTCGCGTTTAATCACCTCCAGCCCTAACGTATGGAAAGTGGAGATCATCAACCCGCGCGCTTCTTTGCGTCCCAGCGTCTGTCCGACACGCTCTTTCATTTCGCGCGCCGCTTTATTAGTAAAAGTCACCGCCGCAATGTGTCGCGCCTGGTAGCCGCAGCCACGGATCAGATGGGCGATCTTGTTGGTGATCACGCGTGTCTTACCGGAACCCGCCCCCGCCAGCACCAGGCACGGTCCGGTGACGAATTCGACAGCTTGTTGTTGGCCGGGGTTTAAACGCATAGGTAAAAGTGCTCAATCTTCGAACGGGGGACGAATTGTAGCAGAAAGCGAGGTCGAGATTGAGCTTTCCGTAACCGCGCGTAACGCTGCCTGTGAGGGTAAGTAAGCGTGTGCTGCTGTCCAGATTCTGAACAATCCTGAACGCCGATCACACGGAAAAAATTACACAACGCCTGCACAAGAGGTTTAATTAACATATTGAGTATAAAAGAAAAACAGTAACAATAGTCGGACTAAGCTGCTTTGGCTTGTATAAACCGACAAAAAAGAAGACCGTTCATCCCACTTTCTTTGTTTATTCAACCGAAACATTTCTGAACCAAATACGCTAATAAATCAGGTGCTGCCACGTACTGCACCTCCTCTTATGCTGAGCATACAATGAATAAGATCCAGGCCACTTACTACCTACAAGACTCAACCGCTCGCCAGATAGTCCAACGCACGATGGGGATTATCCCCTATTCGGTTAACGTCATGAACGAGCACGGCATGATCATTGCCTCAGGTGAGGCGTCCCGTTTACATCAGCGCCATGAAGGTGCGGTGCTGGCGTTAACTGAAAACCGGATTGTTGAAATCGATTCGGCGACGGCTGACAAACTCAAAGGTGTGAAGCCCGGTATTAATTTGCCAATAAATTTTCGCGATCAGCTTATCGGCGTACTGGGTATCACCGGAGAGCCGGGTGAGGTGAAGGCTTATGCGCAACTCGTCAAGATGGCGTCGGAACTCATCATTGAACAAATGGCGTTACTTGAACAAAAACAGTGGGATAAACGCTACCGCGAAGAGCTAATCAACCAGCTTATTTTACGCGACCAGCCTCCGTCATCGTTAAGCGCCGTGGTCTCATGGTTAGGCGTTAATCTCCAGCTGCCGCGCGTGGTGCTTATCATGGAATTGCAGCAGCCGGATCGCGATGCGCTACGTACGCTGATGGATTATTTTGAATACAGCGCCCGCGACCATCTGGTGACATTTTCCGACTTTAACGAGCTGATTATCCTCAAACCTGTCACCCTGAAAAATGGGACTCTCAATAAATCGCTGGAGCAGCACGAGTTACAAAAATTTAAGCATTACGCACAGTCCTGCGGCTTTTCACGGCTCATCGTCGGCGGCTATTTTGCGGGAGAAAATGGCCTGCGACGCTCCTATCAGACAGCGAAATCAACCCAGGCGATGGTGAAAAGGCTGAAACTTAAGCATCAGTTTATCTTTCACGATGACTACGCGCTGGCCTCATTGCTGGGGGGACTTTCCGGCACCTGGCAAGCGGAAGAGTTATCAAAAATATGGTGCGAGTTGGTTACTCAGGACAGCAAAGGCGTCATGCAAAAAACATTGGAGCACTATTTCGAACATAATTGTGATCTTTCGCAAACTGCCACCAGTCTGCATATTCACGTAAACACCCTGCGCTATCGACTGCAACGCGTTGAAGAGATAACGGGAATAAAAATCAACAACTTGAAACAACTCCTTTGGTTGTACATTGGCATGGAGCTGCAACGGTAGTCTGTATTTTCCTCCAAATTTACATCCTGTCAGACGCGTATTTTTTAGCGGATCCTCACAAGGCTATTCCCGGCGGCTTCTCCATACTGCCTCAGTCAATTTTATGGAGAAAGCAGAAGATGGTTTCAATATCCGCAACAGGCGCCATCATCGCACTCGTGGTGGCGATCGTCTTAATATTACGCAAAGTCTCTCCCGCGTACGGCATGATGGTGGGTGCGCTGGTCGGTGGTCTCGTCGGCGGGGCAGACCTGGTCCAGACCGTCACGCTGATGGTCACGGGTGCGCAGGGCATCACCAATGCCGTACTGCGCATTCTCGCTGCAGGCGTACTGGCTGGTGTGCTGATCGAATCCGGCGCCGCGAACACAATCGCGGAAACGGTAGTGAAAAAAGTGGGCGAAAGTCGTGCCCTGCTTGCCTTAGCCATTGCCACTATGATTCTGACGGCCGTTGGCGTTTTTATTGATGTCGCGGTGATTACCGTCGCGCCGATTGCGCTTTCGATAGCCAGACGCGCCGGGCTATCAAAACTCGCCATTTTGCTGGCGATGATTGGCGGTGGCAAAGCGGGTAACGTCATGTCACCGAATCCCAATGCCATTGCCGCTTCGGATTCATTCCATGTCCCGCTCACATCCGTCATGATGGGGGGGATTATTCCCGGATTGTTCGGCCTGGCAATCGCCTATTTTCTGGCGAAGCGTCTGAGCCAAAAAGGCTCGATGGTCACAACGGAAGAGATCATTTCTCAGGACACGCACGGCACACAACCCGGATTCCTGGCGGCCATCAGCGCCCCCCTTGTTGCCATTATTCTGTTAGCGCTGCGTCCTGTGGCGGGCATTGCTATCGATCCGCTCATTGCTCTGCCAGTGGGAGGATTAGTCGGCGCAATCCTGATGGGCCGATTTAAACAAAGTAACGCCTTTATGATGTCCGGGCTGACGCGCATGGCACCTGTCGCCATTATGCTGCTCGGTACCGGCACGCTGGCTGGCATCATTGCCAACTCAGCGTTAAAAGAGGTCCTGATCGACGGATTAACCTCTTCCGGTCTCCCTTCTTATCTCCTGGCCCCCATCTCTGGCGCAATTATGTCGATGGCCACCGCGTCGACAACGGCCGGAACCGCCGTTGCAGCAGGCGTGTTCAGTCAAACGCTGCTGGGACTTGGCGTCTCTGCGCTTGCCGGTGCAGTCATGATTCATGCCGGGGCGACGGTTCTGGATCATCTCCCTCACGGCAGTTTTTTCCACGCCACTGGCGGTAGCGTCAGTATGCAAATCCATGAACGCTTAAAACTTCTGCCTTATGAAACCCTTGTTGGTTTCGTCATCGCATTGATTTCGACACTGCTGTTTGGTGTCTTCGGACTCGCCGGGTAAGCACACGATGAAAATTGTTATTGCACCAGATTCATTTAAAGAAAGTTTGTCTGCCATGCAGGTGGCGACGGCTATCGAACAGGGGTTTCGCGAAATATATCCCGATGCCCAGTATGTCAAACTCCCTATGGCGGACGGCGGCGAAGGCACCGTTGAGTCGATGGTGGAGGCCACTGAGGGCCATTACCACTTTATCGATGTCACGGGCCCTCTGGGAACACCGGTCCAGGCACGCTGGGGAATGCTGGGTGACGGGAAGACGGCGGTGATCGAAATGGCTGCGGCGTCAGGTCTCCACCATGTACCGCCAGAGCATCGTAACCCACTGCTGACCACCAGCTATGGAACGGGCGAGCTCATCCTTGCCGCACTTGATCGGGGCGTTGAGCACATTATTCTTGGCATTGGTGGTAGTGCGACGAATGACGGAGGCGCGGGCATGCTACAGGCGCTGGGCATCGACCTCCTTGATGAAAACGGAGACGCGCTTCCCGAAGGCGGCGGTGCACTCAGTAAACTGGCAACAATCGACACTTCCCACGCCGACCCGCGTCTAAAGACGGTCTCCATCACCGTGGCCTGCGACGTCAACAATCCGCTGTGCGGTCCGACGGGGGCCTCTGCCATTTTCGGCCCACAAAAGGGGGCGACGGAAGCGATGGTTGCAGCGTTAGACGGTGCGCTGGCGGTTTATGGCAAGCGACTACAGGAGTTTACTGGTCGGGATGTAATGAATGCGCCGGGCGCTGGCGCAGCAGGCGGAATGGGAGCCGCATTACTCGGTCTACTGGGCGCTGATTTAAAACCCGGTGTGGAGATTGTGATTAACGCGCTGCAACTGGAGCGCCTGGTAGCCGATGCCAGTCTGGTGATCACCGGAGAAGGTCGCCTCGACAGCCAGAGCATCTGCGGCAAAACGCCGATTGGCGTTGCCCGCTGCGCCAAACGCTATCAAAAACCGGTTATTGCGCTTGCCGGCGGTTTGACCCAGGATCATCAGATTGTTCATGAGCATGGGCTGGATGCCGTTTTCTCTGTGTTGACGCGCATCGCCACGCTACCGGAAGCCTTAGAGGACGCGGAATACAATCTGCGCATTTCGGCACGTAATATTGCCAGCGTCTGGAAGCTGTCGCAGCAGCAAATTCACTAATCCTATATCCAGGCCAGTCACCAACCGCTGGCCTGGATATTCTTTCCCTCTCCCCACATGCTAAAATCGCCCCCTTCATTTCCCCGACTCAAGGCACGATCATGGCAAAAACCGCAGCAGCACTGCATATCCTTGTTAAAGAAGAGAAACTGGCACTGGATCTTCTGGAGCAGATTAAAAACGGCGCCGACTTCGGCAAACTGGCGAAGAAACATTCCATCTGCCCGTCAGGCAAACGAGGCGGTGACTTAGGCGAATTCCGCCAGGGCCAGATGGTTCCGGCGTTCGATAAAGTGGTCTTTTCCTGCCCGGTGCTGGAACCGACCGGCCCGCTGCACACCCAGTTCGGCTACCACATCATCAAAGTGCTGTACCGTAACTAAGCAAAAGCCCAGAGCGTTCAGACTCTGGGCTTTTTTTGCCGGATGGCACGATGCTTATCCGGCCTTCGGCTTTGCACTTTTGTAGGTCGGGTCAGGCGTAGCCGCCACCCGACAATGTCGGTTTAACCCGCAACGGCAATGCGCTTCATATCGGTCATATAACCACGCAGTTTCTGGCCGACTTTCTCGATAGCATGGCTGCGAATCGCGTCATTTACATCGCGTAACTGAGCGTTATCCACTGCGCCTTCAGCAATCGCTTTACCCAGGTCGCCGGTCTGCAGCGTGGTCATGAACTCTTTCAGCAGCGGTACGCAGGCATAAGAGAACAGGTAGTTACCGTATTCTGCAGTATCAGAGATCACCACGTTCATTTCGTACAGACGCTTACGCGCAATGGTGTTGGCGATCAGCGGCAGCTCGTGCAGGGATTCGTAGTACGCGGACTCTTCGATGATGCCGGAATCCACCATGGTTTCAAACGCCAGCTCAACGCCCGCTTTTACCATCGCGATCATCAGTACGCCTTTATCGAAGTACTCCTGCTCGCCGATTTTGCCTTCATACTGCGGCGCGGTTTCGAACGCGGTTTTACCAGTCTCTTCACGCCATGTCAGCAGTTTCTTATCGTCGTTAGCCCAGTCAGCCATCATGCCGGAAGAGAACTCACCGGAGATGATGTCGTCCATGTGTTTCTGGAACAGCGGCGCCATAATTTCTTTCAGCTGTTCGGACAGCGCGTAAGCGCGCAGTTTCGCCGGATTGGACAGACGGTCCATCATCAGCGTGATACCGCCCTGCTTCAGCGCTTCAGTGATCGTTTCCCAGCCGAACTGAATCAGTTTCTCGGCATATGCCTGGTCAGTCCCTTCTTCCACCAGCTTATCGAAGCACAGCAGAGAACCAGCCTGCAGCATACCGCACAGAATGGTCTGCTCGCCCATCAGGTCGGATTTCACTTCCGCCACGAAGGAAGATTCCAGCACGCCCGCACGGTGGCCGCCGGTCGCTGCAGCCCAGGCTTTAGCAATCGCCATGCCTTCGCCTTTCGGATCGTTTTCCGGGTGAACCGCGATCAGCGTCGGCACACCGAAACCACGTTTGTATTCTTCACGCACTTCAGTACCCGGACACTTCGGTGCCACCATCACTACGGTGATGTCTTTACGGATTTGCTCGCCCACTTCAACGATGTTGAAGCCGTGAGAGTAACCCAGCGCCGCGCCGTCTTTCATCAGCGGTTGTACGGAACGCACTACGTCAGAGTGTTGTTTGTCTGGCGTCAGGTTAACCACCAAATCCGCCTGCGGGATCAGCTCTTCATACGTGCCGACTTTGAAGCCGTTTTCAGTCGCTTTACGCCAGGATGCGCGCTTCTCAGCAATCGCCTCTTTACGCAGGGCGTAGGAGATATCCAGACCGGAATCACGCATGTTCAGGCCCTGGTTCAGACCCTGCGCGCCACAGCCGACAATGACCACTTTTTTACCCTGAAGGTAGCTCGCGCCATCGGCGAACTCATCGCGGCCCATAAAGCGACATTTACCCAGCTGTGCCAGCTGCTGGCGCAGGTTCAGTGTATTAAAGTAGTTAGCCATGGTGGTGTACTCCGTGATGTTGTGTTGTGGTGCTTATTATTCGGTTCGCTGTTCAGCGAGAATGACTCCACAGTACAACAGGAAATTTATTGCGGAAATTGATATATTCACAACGTCACATTGCAATAACTGCAACGTAAAAATTAAGAGGTTCGCCGGTGGATTTACGCGATCTGAAAATGTTCCTGCATCTGGCGGAAAGCCGCCACTTTGGCCGCAGCGCGCGGGCGATGCACGTCAGTCCTTCTACGCTGTCACGGCAGATCCAGCGCCTTGAGGAAGACCTCGGGCAGCCGTTGTTTGTCCGCGATAATCGCACAGTCACGCTGACCGAAGCGGGTGAAGAGCTGCGAACGTTTGCCCAGCAGACGCTGTTGCAGTATCAGCAACTGCGCCACACCCTCGATCAGCAAGGTCCGTCGCTATCGGGCGAACTGCATATTTTCTGCTCGGTGACCGCCGCCTACAGCCATCTGCCGCCAATCCTCGATCGCTTTCGCGCTGAGCATCCCTCAGTAGAAATTAAACTCACCACCGGCGACGCCGCCGATGCCATGGAAAAGGTGGTGACCGGCGAAGCGGATCTGGCGATTGCCGGTAAGCCTGAAACGCTGCCGGGCGCGGTGGCGTTTTCGATGCTGGAAAATCTGGCGGTGGTACTCATTGCCCCGGCCCTGCCCTGCCCGGTACGCAATCAGGTTTCGGTGGAGAAACCCGACTGGTCTACGGTGCCATTCATCATGGCCGATCAGGGGCCTGTGCGCCGCCGCATTGAACTGTGGTTTCGTCGCCATAAAATCAGCAACCCGCAGATTTACGCCACCGTGGGGGGGCACGAAGCGATGGTGTCGATGGTCGCACTCGGCTGTGGCGTGGCGCTACTGCCCGAAGTGGTGCTGGAAAACAGCCCCGAACCGGTGCGCAATCGCGTCATGATTTTAGAGCGTAGCGACGAGAAAACTCCGTTCGAACTGGGCGTCTGCGCGCCGAAAAAACGGCTGCATGAGCCGCTTATTGATGCGTTCTGGAAAATTGTGCTGGAGCGCAAAATTGCCGAGTAGTATCAGCGTCAGGTCTAAAATCAGAGGTAGATTCAGTTTTGCGGAATCTTTTCTGTATAATGACCCGCCATAATACACAGACGGTGTCATTGCCCCTATGACAGCGAAACACAAACTAAATTAGCCATCATTATGATAATCAAGCCAAAAATCCGTGGATTCATCTGTACAACGACCCATCCGACTGGCTGTAAAGTCAATGTGGAAAAGCAGATCGAGTACGTTAAACAAAACGGGAAAATCGAAAACGGTCCTTCCCGCGTGCTGGTCATCGGTGCTTCAACCGGCTATGGACTGGCATCAAGAATCTCCGCAGCGTTTGGCAGCGGAGCCGCCACTATCGGCGTATTTTTCGAAAAACCGGGTACCGAATCTAAACCAGGTTCAGCAGGCTGGTATAACGCCGCGGCTTTCGATGAAGCTGCAAAGCGGGAAGGTCTGTATTCCAAAAGCATTAACGGTGATGCGTTCTCCGACGAATGTCGTGATGAAGTCATCAAGCTCATCAAAGAAGACCTGGGCCAAATTGATTTAGTCGTTTATTCACTCGCTTCCCCGGTTCGTAAAATGCCGAAAACGGGTGAAGTTGTCCGTTCGGCGCTGAAACCTATTGGTGAGGTTTACACCTCTAAAGCAATTGATACCAATAAGGATCAGATCACGACGGCCAGCATTGAGCCCGCAACGGAAGAAGAAGTTCAGAACACCGTGACCGTAATGGGCGGAGAAGACTGGGAGCTGTGGATAGATGCCCTGCGCCAGGCCAATGTGCTGGCCGACGGCGTGAAAACCGTTGCTTACTCTTACATCGGTACCGACCTGACGTGGCCAATCTATTGGCATGGCGCGCTGGGCAAAGCGAAAGAAGACCTTGACCGTGCGGCAGGCGCGCTGCGTAATCAACTGTCTTCAATCAATGGCACAGCCAACGTTGCGGTCCTGAAATCGGTAGTCACACAGGCTTCTTCAGCCATTCCAGTAATGCCGCTGTATATCTCTATGGTCTTCAAACTGATGAAAGAACAAGGGATTCATGAAGGATGCATTGAGCAGATTAACCGTCTGATGACCACCAGCCTGTACGGTGACAAGGCTGCGCTTGATGACCACCAGCGTATCCGCATGGATGACTGGGAACTGCGTGAAGATATTCAGCAGGCATGCCGCGATCTGTGGCCGCTGATCACCACCGAAAACCTGGCGCAAGAAACCGATTATGCAGGCTACAAGCTGGAATTTCTCAACCTGTTCGGTTTTGGCCTCGACGAAGTCGATTACGAGGCTGATGTGAACCCCGAAGTCGAATTTGATGTGGTGACTCTGTAATTTGCTGATGTAAGAGCAAAAACAGACGTCTGATAAAGTCCTGGCTGAAAAGTCAGGACTTTAACTAATCAGAGCAGTGCCGCCCTGCGTAAAGAATATTCCCTACCGCAATCTATGAAACCTTCCCCTTGTTAAGCCGTTCCCAAAAACAGAACAAGTAGTCTGTGATGCTTGAGAGACGGCGTTGTGGCGATAACATTGGGTGAAAGACGTCGGCACTTGCTACACGAAAATATATTTATGGGTAATGCCTGACGCGCAGAATAAATCATCACATTATAGATATTAATAAATAACGAATAAACTGTTACTATTTTTCATGCCATAAACCAGTAGACTTAATAACGACAACTCCTGTACGATGCAATCTGATGTTAGATATATATAACGCAAATTAAGTTGTGAATTAACTTAACGCATATTATCCACACAGGGTATATTAACTAGCACCCATTCATATTCCAAATCATTCAGAATATGAATTAAATTAAAGTTGCCATTAGATATATAGAGCCTATCCCAATAGGTGTACTTTTACAGTCATGTTGCAACACGGGTGGCACGGCACAAAAGGTTCATAGCCGGAATACGTGAGGAGGACTCGCTTCACACGCCTTTCAGGCTGCTCTGATGGTCGTTCAAACGCCTGCCCAGGTTCAGAATGCCAAATGTAATAGCCCATTGGGATAGACTCTTAATCCTGCTCATGGATCGGAGCTTACTATTATGCATTCAACGCATTTTCATCGATTTGGTTATTCAGATAATTTATTAACTCCCGCCAACTATATTTCTCGACAGGTTGCCTTCTCCCCTGTTGAGATACCGGCGGCAGAGCCCGCGCCCCTGGTTTCAGCAATCATTCCATGCCTGAATGAAGAACTTACGCTTGCTATCTGTATTAAGAAAGTAACAGAAGCGTTTACTCGCCTGGGTATTCAAGGTGAAATTATCATCGGTGATAATGGCTCAACAGACCAATCCGTTGAAATTGCAAAATCACTGGGTGCCCGAGTTATTCATCAGTCCGTCAAAGGTTATGGCGCAGCAATAAGCGCGGCTGCCAGTGCGGCAAAAGGTAAATATCTCATTATGGCTGATGCCGATGACTCCTATGACTGGAGCCAGCTAGATATTTTCGTCGATGCACTGGAAAGCGGTGCAGACTTTGTTATGGGTAATCGATTTGCTGGAGGAATTGAACCAGGGGCAATGCCTCCTCTGCATCGCTATCTGGGAAATCCACTGCTTTCCGGCATAGCCAGGCTGCTTTACCACTCACCCATTCGCGATTTCCACTGTGGGATGCGGGCCTTTACCCGCGAAGCATTTCAAAAAATGGCCACTCGTTCTACCGGTATGGAATTTGCCTCTGAAATGATCATTAACGCGCACCGCGCAGGACTCATCATTCATGAAGTGCCTATCAAGCTCTATCCGGACAAACGCAACCGTCCTCCTCATTTACGTTCATTTCGTGACGGCTGGAGACATCTGCGTCTTCTCATCGCTCATGCCCCGGACAGGCTCTATTTGATCCCTGGCTTTACGCTACTACTGCTCGGAGCTATCGGCCTTGCGCTGCTTGCCGCAGGCCCCATAGAAATCAACGGTTACTATTTTGGTATCCATTTCGTTGCCCTGGCGACAATGTCGACGCTTATTGGTCTTATCGCTGTCCTGTTAGGCGTGTTAGCGAAGGTCGCCATCGCCATTAACCACCCGATTGCGGAAAGTCGGGTTATCCCCTGGCTCATGCGCTCGCATCCTCTCGAGTGGCTGGTATTCAGCGGATCTGCGCTTGCCATAGCCGGTTTTTTTGCCGACCTCCTCCTTGCTTTTCACTGGATATTTACCCGTGGCTCAATGGAACAGTCGGTACACATTGTTTTTGCCATCAGCACAGCCTGCATCGCTGGAGTGCTGATGGTCCTGGCCGGATTCGTACTACAGCTCCTGCTGGACAGCCTGAACCGGCATGATTCAGATACCTCACCGCAAGGACCCGGAGTATGAAAAGAAACAGGGCCACCCCTCGAATTTGGCACACTGACTGGTTGTTGTTACGTGCACTGGCGAGACGATTACGCGAGCAAGCAGAACGTCACATTCAGCCAAATACCTTCATGATCGACTTTGGCTGCGGCGATTCCCCCTATGCTGAAATGATGCGTCAGTTGAATATTAACTATTGTGGTGCCGATCTTGATGACAGCGGTACACTCAAAATTGACCCACAGGGACGTATCCCTTTAGCTGATGGTGCCGCAGGAGCCATACTTTCAGTCCAGGTACTGGAACACGTCAGAGATCTTGATGCGTATTGCTCTGAAATTCGGCGTTTGTTAAATGATGATGGTCTCTTGTTACTCTCCACGCACGGAACCTGGCTCTATCATCCTCATCCGGAAAATCACCGCCGCTGGACCCGCACCGGTCTCATATCCGATCTTACCGATCGCGGGTTTGTGGTTGAAGAAGTCGACGCTCTGGTTGGCCCATTGGCTACAACCACCATTATTCGCCTGACAGGTTTTGCGTTTTTCATCCGTCGGCTCCCCCTCATCGGCGGCGTTCTAGCCTCAGGTCTGGCCGTCATGATGAATCTGCGCGCCATGTTCGAAGATTATGTCACGCCGGCGCAAGTACGGCATGACAACGCCTGCGTATTTTTACTTCGTGCCCGGAAAGCACCCCGATGAAAATTCGCACCTCTTTTACTTATCTCTGCATTTCTGGCTGCTGTTTCCTGGGACATAATGCCATCATGATCGTGGCGGATAGTTTATGCGTTGCGCTCTGGTTAGCGATCCTGTTGTCTTTCGCCATCATCGCTACCGTCGGTTATATCCTGCACAGCTTATTCACGTTTAAACAACCGCTTTCATTTGCTGGCTTTGGCCGTTATACCATCAGCATGTTGTTGAATATCCCTCTTGCCTTTGTCAGCACCTGGATTTGGTATCACTGGCTGGAATTTCCGATGACCATCGCTGCGCCGCTTGCTTCGCTCTGCATGCTCGTGCTGAATTTTCTCCTTAGCCGTTGGGCTATCAGCACGTCAGGTCGCAGTAAAGCCATACAAATATGATTAACGTTCCCCTTAATCCGCACTATCAACAGAAGACGGTATCACACCATCTCGTGGTTTATCCCCATTCGATGCGTCTGGTGAGGGTCTAGCCAGTGAATATCTTGACGATCAGCCATTTCTACGAGGCACACGGCGGGGGTATTGAACGCGTTGCCGGGCATTTGTGCCGCCAGTTCGCACACCTGGGAGCGACACCGTATTGGGCAGCCAGCGCCAGCGATACGTTACCTACCGGTAATCTCAACATTATCGCGTTACGCTGCGTCGATCCGTTGGAGAAACTCACCGGTCTGCCAATGCCGTTACCTGGCCCTACAGCCATTTGCGCACTTAGCGACGCCGTACGGCGTAGCGACGTGGTGGTGATTCACGATGCGCTCTATGCCACATCAATCCTTGGTATGATGATGGCCAAACTCCACGCGAAGCCCGTCATTCTGATTCAACATATTGCCGCCATTCCTTTCAGATCACCCGTACTGCGTCTGCTTATGCGGCTGGCTAATTTGGTCGTAACACGCCCGATGTTATGGGCCGCCGATGCCAGGGTATTTATTAGCGATACAGTCCGCCATGACCTGCTTGGGACCCCTGCGCGTTATCCGTATAAATTGCTGTTTAACGGGGTTGATAGCACCATTTTCTATCCCCCCGTGACTTCAGTATCCAGTCAAACTCCGCTGGCAAGATACAACCTCCCGCCTTGTGCCCGGCGCATACTATTCGTGGGTCGTTATGTTGAAAAGAAAGGGTTGTCGATACTGCGCGCTCTGGCAATAACCAGACCGGAATGCCAGTTTTTACTGGCCGGAAACGGCCCACTTCGCCCCGCAGAATGGGGATTGAGCAACGTTTACGATCTTGGCGTTCAGGCCCCCCGCGCACTGGCAGAGCTTTATCGCTGTGCGGATGTTCTTCTGTTACCGGCCGTCGGAGAAGGCTATCCCCTTGTTATCCAGGAGGCAATAGCTTGTGGATTACCCGTCATCTGCGGTAGCCCGGCTCACAGAGCCGATCCCGTAGCGGCAAGCTGGATACATGGTGTGAACATAGACCTCAACGAGCCACAACGTTCGGCACAGTTCTGCTCTGTCGCAATAGATAACTGCGTGCTCTCCCTCCACGAACGTGAGGCCATGATTTGTTATGCCAGAGAACATTATAGCTGGCGAAAAATGGCGCAGGAAATCATGGAGTTGGTGCTAAATGGAGATGGAGATAAAGCCAATGGCAAAGCCAGAAGATAATAAAATGGATACCTCCGGCACGCTTTTTATTGGCGCCTGCCCGCGCAGGTTAACGCTCCTCCTTAGTGTGAGTATTGCCATTAAAGTTACGCTTATTTTCGTTTTTGCCTGGCATATTCTCTTGATCATGGATGAGTTTGCCCAACTTGGCTACGCCAAGTATTTTGCTAATGGACTATTCGACACAATTCACCCCCCTAAGGCCGTAGGGTTTGCGGTGTTTTATAAACTGGCTCACCTGATTGGCTGGGATGCGGTTTCGATCATTCTCGTCGCGCGGATGCAGACGGCACTTCTCGCTTGTGGATCCCTGCTGCTGGTCTATGCCTGCGCGCGTGCGCTGGGCGAGCAGCGCTTACGGGCGCTTTTTATTATTCTCGTTTTACTCTGTTTTACGAATTTTATGGAGCGTATCTTCCGCACCCGTTCAGAGCCCCTGGCGCTGTTTTTCGCCCTGGCCGCCATTCTGGTAATTCTGCGCGGCCATACGCTCAACGCAAGAAAGATTTTTATCGCCGGTATCCTGAGCGGACTGGCGTTTTTAGTTACCCAAAAATCAGCGTTCTTCAATCTGGCGCTTGGGCTTGGATTAGTGATTGACGCTACGCTGCGCAAACATTTCATCGATGCTATCGTTCGCGGCTTTTACTTAACCGCCGGTTGGTTACTTCCTGCAATTGCCTATTGCTTTATATTTGGCGGCAGCGACCCGTTACGTATCGCTGAAGGTTTGATCTTCGGTCCGGTAGAAGTGGCGATATACAGCAGCGAAGCCTATAACGGGATTCGTGTATATGTCTTGCAAACCCTTTTAGACAATACGCTTCTCTATCTGCTCTGTTTTAGCGGCATGATAATGGCATTAAAGCGCTGGAAAACCTTGAATGAAAAAACGCGCATCGCCCTGATTTTTTCATTCGTCATTACCACGTTAGTTTTCACTCATAACCAGCCCTGGCCCTATGTGTTTATTATGGCGCTACCGTTTATATCGCTCTGGTCCCTCATCCCGCTAGATAGCCTTCTCGCCCAAAACCGCAGGCCAGCCACGAGATTATTTATCCTGGCGGTGACAACAGTAACCCTGGTTTCAAGCTACTGTCTCAATCTCAGCTACCTGAAAATTAACAATGTGCAACAACTTGAACTGGTTACCAGAGCAGAAGCACTGCTCAAACCTGACGAAAAGTATTTTGATGGTATAGGGATGCTGCCCAACAGGCTGGAGCCGACGACGCTATGGCTCGATGCCTGGTATGTTTTAAAGACACGGCGAGAAGGTAAACATTCCGAAGCCTGGCAAGTGCTGACTCAGTCCCCCCCGAAAGTCATTATATGGTCCTACCGGTTGAGTAATATCTATTCTGCTATCGCAGAAGCCATCGACAACAGCTACGTCAAGGTCGCGCCAAATATAAGATTGGCGGGGCGACAACTACACATTGGCCGTCAGGAGGAATTTAACGTACCGCTGTCCGGAAGATATCAGTTGTACAGTGAAACCGGCACCCCCGTATCAGCACAAATAAACGTGGAAGGGATCACACTCGCCCCGCCGGTTACTTTGTCGGCAGGCGCTAAAACTATCACCTTACTTAATGGTCCGGAGAAGGCGCTATTGTTGCCGGAAGGGAATTATGATGGGTTGTTCAAAGACGGAGATGATAACAAAAAACTGTTTGCCCATACGTATTATCGTTGAGCTTACAAAAAAACAGGAGATAACCCGGTCAGGTCATCTCCTGTTAAGCCGCGGTTAGCCTGCAAGAAAAAAGCGGAATGCCGGGTTATGCGTTTCGTCGTGACACTCATAGCCCAGTTCTTGCAAACGCGTTTCGAAATCCGGTTCGTGATCGCCCAGTTCAAACGCGGCCAGTACGCGGCCATAGTCCGTGCCGTGGCTGCGGTAATGGAACAACGAGATATTCCAGTGGGTCCCCAGCGTATGCAAGAACTTGAGCAGCGCGCCGGGTGATTCCGGAAATTCGAAGCTGAATAAACGTTCCTGTAGCGGTTTCGACGGACGACCGCCAACCATGTAGCGTACGTGCAGCTTGGCCATTTCGTCGTCAGAGAGGTCAACCACGCTGTAGCCACCGTCGCGCAACAGATTCAGGATCTCCGTGCGTTCTTCCATCCCCCTGCTCAACCGGACACCGACGAAAATGCAGGCGTTCTTATCATCGGCAAAGCGATAGTTAAATTCAGTGACTGAGCGACCGCCCAGCAGTTGGCAAAACTTCAGGAAGCTGCCTTTTTCTTCCGGAATGGTCACTGCCAGCAGCGCCTCACGCTGTTCGCCCAGCTCGCAACGCTCGGAAACGTAGCGCAGACCGTGGAAATTGACGTTAGCGCCGGAAAGGATATGCGCCAGACGTTCGCCGCGGATATTGTGCTGAGCGACGTACTTTTTCATTCCCGCCAGCGCCAGCGCGCCGGAAGGCTCTGCGACTGCGCGAACATCTTCGAACAGGTCTTTCATCGCCGCACATATCGCGTCGCTATCCACGGTGATGATGTCGTCGAGATATTCCTGACACAGACGGAAGGTTTCATCGCCAATGCGTTTTACCGCGACACCTTCGGCGAACAGGCCAACGCGTGGGAGATCGACCGGATGGCCCGCATCCAGCGCCGCTTTCAGACAGGCGGAGTCTTCCGCCTCCACCGCAATCACTTTGATTTGCGGCATCAATTGCTTAATCAGTACCGCCACGCCCGCCGCCAGACCGCCGCCGCCGACCGGTACAAATACACGATCAAGATGCGCATCCTGCTGCAGCAGTTCCAGCGCCAGCGTCCCCTGACCGGCAATCACCATCGGATGATCGAATGGCGGAACCCAGGTAAAACCCTGTTGCTGCGACAGTTCAATCGCTTTCGCTTTCGCTTCATCAAAGTTTGCGCCATGCAGCAGCACTTCGCCGCCAAACCCGCGAACGGCATCGACTTTGATATCGGCCGTCGCAACAGGCATCACGATCAGCGCCTTCACGCCCAGACGAGCGGAGGAAAACGCCACGCCCTGGGCATGGTTGCCTGCAGAAGCGGTGATCACCCCGTGAGCTTTTTGCGCCTCGGTCAGCCCTGCCATCATCGCGTAAGCGCCTCGAAGCTTGAAGCTGTGAACGGGCTGCCGGTCTTCGCGCTTCACGAGGATCACGTTATCAAGGCGCGATGAGAGCTTTTCCATTTTTTGTAGCGGCGTCACCTGCGCCGCTTCGTATACCGGCGCGCGGAGCACCGCACGCAGATATTCTGCCCCTTCCGGGGCTGCTGACAGAGGTTGTGATTCGGCCATCATCAGCCTCCCAGTTTCGATTTATCGCGGACCGCGCCTTTATCGGCGCTGGTCGCCAGGCTGGCATAGGCGCGCAGCGCAAACGACACCTGACGCTGACGATTTTTCGGAGTCCACGCTTTGTCGCCGCGTGCTTCCTGAGCTTCACGACGCGCAGCAATTTCCGCATCGCTCAGTTGCAGTTGAATGCCACGGTTTGGAATATCGATAGCAATCATGTCACCGTCTTCAATGATCGCGATATTGCCGCCGCTGGCCGCTTCCGGTGAAACGTGACCAATGGAGAGGCCAGAGGTGCCGCCAGAAAAACGACCGTCGGTAACCAGTGCGCACGCTTTGCCGAGGCCCATCGACTTGAGGAAGGTGGTCGGGTAAAGCATTTCCTGCATCCCCGGTCCGCCTTTCGGCCCTTCGTAGCGGATCACGACCACATCGCCTGCCACCACTTTGCCGCCGAGGATCGCGTCAACCGCCTCATCCTGACTTTCATACACTTTGGCCGGGCCAGTGAACTTCAGAATACTGTCATCCACGCCGGCGGTTTTGACGATGCAGCCATTTTCCGCGAAGTTACCGTAAAGTACCGCCAGACCACCATCTTTGCTGTAGGCATGTTCCAGCGAACGGATACAACCTTCAGCGCGATCGTCATCCAGCGAGTCCCAGCGGCAATCCTGCGAGAACGCTTCTGTAGTACGAATACCCGCAGGGCCTGCGCGGAACATCTGCTTCACGGCGTCATCTTGCGTCACCGTGATGTCATACTGCTCAAGGGTTTGCGGCAACGTCAACCCCAGCACGTTCTTCACGTCCCGGTTCAACAGGCCCGCACGATCCAGCTCGCCCAGAATCCCCAACACCCCGCCCGCACGGTGAACATCTTCCATATGGTATTTCTGCGTACTCGGCGCCACTTTGCACAGCTGCGGCACTTTACGGGAAAGTTTGTCGATATCACTCATTGTGAAATCGATCTCCGCTTCCTGCGCCGCCGCCAGTAAGTGCAGAACGGTATTGGTGGAACCGCCCATCGCGATATCCAGCGTCATGGCGTTCTCAAACGCTGCCTTGCTGGCTATGCTGCGCGGCAGCGCGGAGGCGTCATCCTGCTCGTAGTAACGTTTAGTCAGCTCAACAATGCGTTTACCGGCATTGAGGAACAACTGTTTACGGTCGGCGTGAGTCGCCAACAGCGAACCGTTACCCGGCTGTGACAGGCCCAACGCTTCGGTCAGACAGTTCATCGAGTTCGCGGTAAACATCCCGGAACAGGAGCCACAGGTCGGACAGGCGGAACGTTCAACCTGATTACTCTGATCGTCAGAGACTTTCGGGTCCGCGCCCTGGATCATGGCATCGACCAGATCGAGCTTGATGATTTTATCAGACAGCTTGGTTTTCCCGGCTTCCATCGGACCGCCGGAAACGAAGATCACCGGAATGTTCAGACGCAGGGAAGCCATCAGCATCCCTGGGGTGATTTTGTCGCAGTTGGAGATACAGACCATTGCATCGGCACAATGGGCATTCACCATGTACTCCACCGAATCTGCGATCAGCTCGCGCGACGGCAGTGAATAAAGCATGCCCCCGTGACCCATAGCGATACCATCATCCACGGCAATGGTATTGAACTCTTTCGCCACGCCGCCGGACGCTTCAATCTGTTCAGCGACCAGTTTACCGAGATCGCGCAGGTGCACGTGTCCTGGCACAAACTGGGTGAATGAGTTCACGACGGCAATGATCGGTTTGCCAAAATCGGCATCCGTCATTCCGGTTGCGCGCCACAGCGCGCGGGCTCCTGCCATATTGCGGCCATGAGTGGTGGTAGCGGAACGGTACTTAGGCATGCGTTATTTACTCCTGGTGTCTGTAAAACGGGACGGTGCGTGCCGTCCCATTTATCTTTAATTATGAATTTACCTGATCCAACCAGCCCCATTTGTCCTCGGTTTCACCGGTAAACAGGCCGAAGAACGCTTGCTGGATGCGTTTGGTGACTGGACCACAGCGGCCTTCTCCCACCTGAATGCCGTCAACACTGCGAACCGGGGTGATTTCCGCCGCGGTACCAGACATGAAGACTTCATCCGCCAGATACAGGGATTCGCGGGACAGAACCTGCTCGCGCACTTCAATACCCAGTTCTTTCGCCAGTTTAATGATGGCGTCACGGGTGATCCCCGGCAACGCGGAAGAGGTAAACGGCGGGGTAAACAGCACACCGTCTTTCACTTCAAACAGGTTTTCACCAGCGCCTTCGGAGATGTAACCATTCACATCCAGCGCAATACCTTCCTGATAGCCATGACGACGTGCTTCGCTACCCACCAGAAGTGACGAAAGGTAGTTACCGCCCGCTTTTGCGGCGGTCGGGATAGTGTTAGGTGCGGCACGGTTCCACGAGGAAACCATTGCATCGATCCCTTGTTCCAGCGCTTCAGCGCCCAGGTACGCGCCCCACGGGAACGCAGCGATAATGACGTCGGTGGTGTATCCCGGAGGCGGGTTCACGCCCATGCCTACATCGCCAACAAACACCAGCGGGCGAATATAAGCGCTGGTCAGGTTGTTTTTACGGATCACCTCACGGCAGGCTTCCATCAACTCATCCACGCTCTGAGAGACCGGGAAACGATAAATTTTGGCTGAGTCATGCAGGCGTTGCATATGTTCACGATGACGGAACACCACCGGGCCTTTGTGCGAGTCATAGCAACGGATGCCTTCAAAGACAGACGTACCGTAGTGCAGCGCGTGGGACATCACGTGAACTTTCGCGTCTTCCCAACGAACCATCTCGCCATTGAACCAAATGTAATCAGCTTTTTTCGTCGTCATTTCTTCTTCCTGTCACGCTTACGCGCGGATTTGTTGTGATGTTGTTGTGCTCTGGCAGATGGCAACATGTGCCACATCCACCAGCTTACTTAACTGACTAAACAGTAAGTCGACCGACCGTGGACTGGCAACGGTCAATTCGATATTTATATTCTGCGCGTCACGGGCGGCTTCCATATTCATGGCACATACCTGAAAACCACGGTGGCGTACCACACGTAAAACACGTTCCAGCGTTTCCGGGTTAAAGCGAGCCTCTACGGCGACCTGATGTTGCATCATGATAATTTCTCCAGCATTTCAGCGTTGCTGGCGCCAGGCGGCACCAGTGGCCAGACATTCTCAAGTTCGTCGATTGAGACATGAAGCAGGTATGGCCCGTCGCTGTTCAGCAGGGTATCGAGCGCCGCTTCAACCTGGTCTTTTCGGGTGATGTGTTGGCCAGGGATGCCGAAGGCGCTGGCTAACGTGAGGAAATCGGGGTTATCGGTTAAGGTGGTTTCGCTATATCGTTCCTGGAAAAACAGCTGCTGCCATTGTCGAACCATACCTAACCGTTGGTTATCCAGTAAAACGATCTTCAACGGTAACTGCTTACGTTTTACGGTGCCCAGCTCCTGAACATTCATCATGAAGGAGCCATCACCGGAGATACAGATAACGGTGTCGTCCGGTCGCGCAACCTGCGCCCCAACGGCAGCCGGTAAACCAAAGCCCATTGTGCCTAAGCCGCTGGAGGTGATGAAATTCTCCGGGCGACTGTAGGTCATATGTTGTGCAGACCACATCTGATGCTGACCGACATCCGTCGTTACAACACAGTTGGCAGGCTTACGCTCCGACAGCTGTTTCAGCAGCAGCGGCGCGTAGATGGCCTCCCCTGGATGATCGTAGCGCCAGGTGTGGTCAGTACGCAGTTCCGCATTACGCTGACGCCATTCATCGATGTCGACCGGTTGTTGCAGCGCAGGCAGCAGTGCATTCAAATCGCCCTGCAAGGTGACATGCGCCCGGCGCAGTTTGTTCAGTTCAGCCGGATCGATATCCATGTGGATAACACTGGCATGGGGCGCGAAAGTATCCAGTTTGCCGGTCACCCGGTCATCAAAACGTGCACCTACGGCAATCAACAAATCACATTCCTGCACGGCAAAATTCGCGGCTTTGGTGCCATGCATACCCAGCATCCCCAGATAGTAGGGATAATCCGCCTCAACAGCCCCCAGGCCTTTCAGCGTGCAGGTCACCGGCATTTGCGTTACCGCAATAAACTCACGCAGCGCCGGAACCGCCTGCGCCATCCCTACGCCTCCTCCCACATACAGCATCGGTTTTTGCGCCTGAGCCAGCATGTTACGCGCCTGCTCTACGTCAGCCTGAGGGAAAACTGCCGCGTTATCGACGGTCGTGAAATACGGTTCCAGCGCCCCGGTGGCTAACTGGATATCTTTCGGGATATCAACCAGAACCGGACCCGGACGACCCGTGTTAGCGACCTCAAACGCCTCCGCCATGATGCGTGGCAGCTCTTCCAGAGACTGCACCAGGAAACTGTGCTTGGTGCAGGCCAACGACAACCCCAGTACATCCACTTCCTGAAACGCATCAGTGCCGATGAACGGCGCAGCAACCTGCCCGGTGATCGCGACAACAGGGACCGAATCTAACAGCGCATCTGCAAGTCCGGTGATCAGGTTGGTTGCCCCCGGACCAGAAGTAGCGATGCAGACCCCCGTTTTACCGGTGGAACGGGCATAGCCAATGGCTGCGATCGCGGCCCCCTGTTCGTGTCGGCACAGCAGGTGTTCCACGCCACCGTCGTACAACGCATCGTAGACCGGCATAATTGCGCCACCGGGATAGCCGAATACGGTGTCGACCCCCTGTGCACGCAACGCATGTACCACCCACTGTGCTCCATTCATAGTTAGTTCCCCGTCATAAATCTGAAGAAACAGAATTTTATGCTGTTATTCATTTTCTGCTCCTCTGTTGTGTTTTTAAGGTCAAAAAAAACCCCCGGACCTTTCGGTGCGGGGGTCTTAGTTCGTTAAGGCTTGATTTTTAAGCCTTTCCTCGTCCAAGTGCAGCCCCGCACGGTGGGATAATAATCACCACCACGCTAATCACGACCAGGCTAATCACTCGTAGAAGGGCTGTCATTTTTGTCTTTTCTGGCATCTTGTTCGAAGGAATGCCTAAAGAGTTACCATAGATTTCGCCAATAGCACAAGATTTTTTTCTTTTCATTTTTCTGACTCAGCTAACGGATTAACGAAAAGTCCTTGTTTTATATACAAAAACCAGGAATTGAAAAAAATTCACTATCTGGACGGAAGTAAACCCCTTTTTCATAACGTCGCAGGAGAGGAAAACGGATTGCGAGCGCCCTTCCAGAAAAAGAAAAGACGTAAACTAATTGCATTAAAAGTGCGGAATCTTCTGCGAATAAACATTATTTAGCAGTGATCTTGCACAGAGGAAATTAGACATAATAGTGGCTCTGGAGGGACTATGTCACTGTCAATTGTTCATACACGCGCTGCGCTGGGTGTCAATGCACCGGCGATTACTATCGAAGTGCATATCAGCAACGGTTTACCCGGTTTAACACTGGTGGGGTTACCAGAAACGACCGTCAAAGAGGCGCGCGACCGGGTACGCAGCGCGATCATTAATAGCGGATATGACTTTCCCGCAAAGAAAATCACCATCAATCTCGCCCCTGCCGATCTTCCCAAAGAGGGCGGGAGATATGATTTACCTATTGCTGTGGCGCTTCTGGTTGCCTCTGAGCAGCTTACAACCCATAAACTCGACCAATATGAGTTAGTGGGTGAATTAGCGCTTACAGGTGCATTACGCGGCGTTCCCGGCGCCATATCCAGCGCAACCGAGGCGATACGGGTGGGAAGGGGCATTATCGTGGCAAAAGAGAACGAAGACGAAGTCGGGCTGATTGAGGGTGAAGGATGTCTGGTTGCCGATCATCTACAAGCTGTCTGTGCCTTCCTGGAAGGAAAACATGACCTTAGCCATCCTGTTGTTAACAACGACACTATCAGTGTGTCATCTGATGATCTCAGCGATATTATTGGTCAGGAGCAAGGGAAGCGCAGCCTTGAGATCACCGCCGCAGGTGGCCACAATCTGCTATTAGTTGGCCCACCGGGTACGGGGAAAACGATGCTTGCCAGCCGTCTTAATGGCCTGTTGCCGGCATTAAGTAACGAAGAAGCCCTGGAAAGCGCCGCTATCCTCAGTCTGGTTAACTCGACCAGCGTGCAAAAATTATGGAAACAACGACCTTTTCGCTCACCACACCACAGCGCATCCCTGACCGCCATGGTTGGTGGCGGAACTATCCCCGCACCAGGCGAAATTTCTTTGGCACACAACGGCATACTGTTTCTTGATGAGCTGCCTGAGTTTGAACGACGCACATTAGATGCTCTACGTGAACCGATAGAGTCTGGTCAGATCCACCTTTCGCGTACGCGCGCTAAGATCACCTATCCTGCGCGCTTTCAATTGGTAGCGGCAATGAATCCCAGTCCCACCGGTCATTATCAGGGCAACCATAACCGCAATACACCTGAACAGACATTACGCTATCTCAGTCGGCTATCGGGCCCCTTTCTGGACCGCTTTGATCTTTCTCTTGAGATCCCTCTCCCACCGCCAGGCATACTCAGCCAGCCCGGTGTAAAGGGAGAAAACAGCTTTACGGTTAAACAGCGGGTCATTGGTGCGCGGGAACGTCAGCATAAACGCCAGGGCAAATTGAATGCACACCTGCAAAACAGGGAGATACGTGAACACTGCCCATTAGCAGATGAAGACGCGCAGTGGCTTGAAGAGACCCTCCTCCATCTTGGATTGTCTATACGCGCCTGGCAGCGGTTATTAAAGGTATCGAGGACTATTGCCGATCTCGCGCAAGCCGAACACATTTCACGAAGACACTTGCAGGAAGCGGTCAGTTACCGGGCGATAGATCGTCTGCTTGCTCACCTGCAGAAACAACTGACATAAAAAAAGGGCCTTCGCCCTTTTTTTTATTAGTCATCAGACTCTGTGTAGTCCTCAGCACCTTCCATCTGCGGTTTACCGCCGGACAGGGTATGGAAACGTTTTGGACGCTTGATACGCGTCATATATTTGGACCAGACGCGTTCCGCTTCGGTCACTGGCTCACGTTCACCACGACATACCGCAACAAAGAGCTTCTCTTCTTCGGTAACCGGCTCGCGTTTTCCGAGATCCAGCTCGTTGAAGGCATAACCGTGACGTTCAAGCAGTTGCGCCTCTTTGATGGTGAAATCACCATGACGAGAGAATCCGCGTGGATAATATTTGTTGTCGAAATATCGATTAGTCGTCGTAAAGCTTTCCGCCATCCTGCACGCTCCTAATTCTTTGGCCGATCTATTTATGGCGCGGAGTATTAGTTACGCTTGACAGAGTGTAAAACAAAACATTTAAATCATAACGACAAATAATTTTGCGGAGAGCACTGTGGATACGGAATTGTTAAAAACTTTCCTGGAAGTTAGCCGAACGCGCCACTTTGGCCGGGCTGCGGAAGCGCTCTACCTGACTCAGTCGGCGGTAAGCTTTCGCATCAGACAGTTGGAAAATCAACTGGGTGTGAATCTTTTTACCCGCCACAGAAATAATATCCGTTTAACGGCGGCCGGCGAGAAGCTTCTGCCCTATGCGGAAACGCTAATGAATACTTGGCAGGCAGCACGTAAAGAGGTCGCCCATACATCCAGACATAATGAATTTTCAATCGGTGCTAGCGCCTCTCTGTGGGAGTGCATGCTCAACGGCTGGTTGGGACGCTTGTATCAGTCACAAGAGCCCCAGAACGGCCTGCAATTCGAAGCCCGTATTGCGCAGCGCCAGTCCCTGGTAAAACAGTTGCATGAACGTCAGCTTGATCTGCTTATCACCACAGAAGCCCCAAAAATGGATGAATTTAGCAGTCAATTACTGGGGTATTTCACCCTGGCGTTATATTGCGCCAGCCCCTCAACGATGAAAGAGGCTCTGAATTATCTGCGCCTGGAGTGGGGGCCAGACTTTCAACAAAACGAAGTGGGATTGATTGCTGCCGATGAAGTCCCGGTACTCACCACCAGTTCTGCTGAACTGGCCAGACAGCAACTTCATGCTCTGAACGGCTGCACATGGTTACCCACACGTTGGGCAAAAGAGAAAGGAGGTTTGCATACTGTTGCAGACAGCGCAACGCTTTCGCGTCCGTTATACGCTATTTGGCTGCAAAATAGTGATAAACATGTACTGATCAAAGATCTTCTAAAGATAGATGTACTGGGAGAATAAGCAGAAATGAGATTGGCAAGGATGCCAGAAAAGGAAGAGATCGGTATCTGGAGGCGCGTTTTACAGACAAAAAAAATCCTTAGCAGATGCTAAGGATTATTTTCTGGCAGGGGCGGAGAGACTCGAACTCCCAACACCCGGTTTTGGAGACCGGTGCTCTACCAATTGAACTACGCCCCTAATTAGGGTGGCGGAACGGACGGGACTCGAACCCGCGACCCCCTGCGTGACAGGCAGGTATTCTAACCAACTGAACTACCGCTCCACCGAATTTTTCTACAACCACTGATTTTTACATCAGTTTACTGCTTAATTTGATGCCTGGCAGTTCCCTACTCTCGCATGGGGAGACCCCACACTACCATCGGCGCTACGGCGTTTCACTTCTGAGTTCGGCATGGGGTCAGGTGGGACCACCGCGCTACAGCCGCCAGGCAAATTCTGTTAATCTGTATCAAGCTGAGTTGAATGCGTCATCTCTTCGCCGAAACAGCTTCGGCGTTGTAAGGTTAAGCCTCACGGTTCATTAGTACCGGTTAGCTCAACGCATCGCTGCGCTTACACACCCGGCCTATCAACGTCGTCGTCTTCAACGTTCCTTCAGGACCCTTAAAGGGTCAGGGAGAACTCATCTCGGGGCAAGTTTCGTGCTTAGATGCTTTCAGCACTTATCTCTTCCGCATTTAGCTACCGGGCAGTGCCATTGGCATGACAACCCGAACACCAGTGATGCGTCCACTCCGGTCCTCTCGTACTAGGAGCAGCCCCCCTCAATTCTCCAGCGCCCACGGCAGATAGGGACCGAACTGTCTCACGACGTTCTAAACCCAGCTCGCGTACCACTTTAAATGGCGAACAGCCATACCCTTGGGACCTACTTCAGCCCCAGGATGTGATGAGCCGACATCGAGGTGCCAAACACCGCCGTCGATATGAACTCTTGGGCGGTATCAGCCTGTTATCCCCGGAGTACCTTTTATCCGTTGAGCGATGGCCCTTCCATTCAGAACCACCGGATCACTAAGACCTGCTTTCGCACCTGCTCGCGCCGTCACGCTCGCAGTCAAGCTAGCTTATGCCTTTGCACTAACCTCCTGATGTCCGACCAGGATTAGCTAACCTTCGTGCTCCTCCGTTACTCTTTAGGAGGAGACCGCCCCAGTCAAACTACCCACCAGACACTGTCCGCAACCCGGATTACGGGCCCACGTTAGAACACCAGCCATTAAAGGGTGGTATTTCAAGGACGGCTCCACACGAACTGGCGTCCGCGCTTCAAAGCCTCCCACCTATCCTACACATCAAGGACCAGTGTTCAGTGTCAAGCTATAGTAAAGGTTCACGGGGTCTTTCCGTCTTGCCGCGGGTACACTGCATCTTCACAGCGAGTTCAATTTCACTGAGTCTCGGGTGGAGACAGCCTGGCCATCATTACGCCATTCGTGCAGGTCGGAACTTACCCGACAAGGAATTTCGCTACCTTAGGACCGTTATAGTTACGGCCGCCGTTTACCGGGGCTTCGATCAAGAGCTTCTCCTTACGGATAACCCCATCAATTAACCTTCCGGCACCGGGCAGGCGTCACACCGTATACGTCCACTTTCGTGTTTGCACAGTGCTGTGTTTTTAATAAACAGTTGCAGCCAGCTGGTATCTTCGACTGATTTCAGCTCCACGAGTAAATCGCTTCACCTACATATCAGCGTGCCTTCTCCCGAAGTTACGGCACCATTTTGCCTAGTTCCTTCACCCGAGTTCTCTCAAGCGCCTTGGTATTCTCTACCTGACCACCTGTGTCGGTTTGGGGTACGATCTGATGTTACCTGATGCTTAGAGGCTTTTCCTGGAAGCAGGGCATTTGTTGCTTCAGCACCGTAGTGCCTCGTCATCACGCCTCAGTGTTAAAGTGAACCGGATTTACCTGGAACACACACCTACACGCTTAAACCGGGACAACCGTCGCCCGGCCAACATAGCCTTCTCCGTCCCCCCTTCGCAGTAACACCTGGTACAGGAATATTAACCTGTTTCCCATCGACTACGCCTTTCGGCCTCGCCTTAGGGGTCGACTCACCCTGCCCCGATTAACGTTGGACAGGAACCCTTGGTCTTCCGGCGAGCGGGCTTTTCACCCGCTTTATCGTTACTTATGTCAGCATTCGCACTTCTGATACCTCCAGCATGCCTCACAGCACACCTTCACAGGCTTACAGAACGCTCCCCTACCCAACAACACTTAGTGTCGCTGCCGCAGCTTCGGTGCATGGTTTAGCCCCGTTACATCTTCCGCGCAGGCCGACTCGACCAGTGAGCTATTACGCTTTCTTTAAATGATGGCTGCTTCTAAGCCAACATCCTGGCTGTCTGAGCCTTCCCACATCGTTTCCCACTTAACCATGACTTTGGGACCTTAGCTGGCGGTCTGGGTTGTTTCCCTCTTCACGACGGACGTTAGCACCCGCCGTGTGTCTCCCGTGATAACATTCTCCGGTATTCGCAGTTTGCATCGGGTTGGTAAGCCGGGATGGCCCCCTAGCCGAAACAGTGCTCTACCCCCGGAGATGAATTCACGAGGCGCTACCTAAATAGCTTTCGGGGAGAACCAGCTATCTCCCGGTTTGATTGGCCTTTCACCCCCAGCCACAAGTCATCCGCTAATTTTTCAACATTAGTCGGTTCGGTCCTCCAGTTAGTGTTACCCAACCTTCAACCTGCCCATGGCTAGATCACCGGGTTTCGGGTCTATACCCTGCAACTTAACGCCCAGTTAAGACTCGGTTTCCCTTCGGCTCCCCTATTCGGTTAACCTTGCTACAGAATATAAGTCGCTGACCCATTATACAAAAGGTACGCAGTCACCCCATAAAGAGGCTCCCACTGCTTGTACGTACACGGTTTCAGGTTCTTTTTCACTCCCCTCGCCGGGGTTCTTTTCGCCTTTCCCTCACGGTACTGGTTCACTATCGGTCAGTCAGGAGTATTTAGCCTTGGAGGATGGTCCCCCCATATTCAGACAGGATACCACGTGTCCCGCCCTACTCATCGAGCTCACAACACATGCAATTTTGTGTACGGGGCTGTCACCCTGTATCGCCGGCCTTTCCAGACCGTTCCACTACCACACATGCTGATTCAGGCTCTGGGCTGCTCCCCGTTCGCTCGCCGCTACTGGGGGAATCTCGGTTGATTTCTTTTCCTCGGGGTACTTAGATGTTTCAGTTCCCCCGGTTCGCCTCGTTAACCTATGGATTCAGTTAACGATAGTGCAACGAATTGCACTGGGTTTCCCCATTCGGACATCGCCGGCTATAACGGTTCATATCACCTTACCGACGCTTTTCGCAGATTAGCACGTCCTTCATCGCCTCTGACTGCCAGGGCATCCACCGTGTACGCTTAGTCGCTTAACCTCACAACCCGAAGATGTTTCTTTCGATTCATCATCGTGTTGCGAAAATTTGAGAGACTCGAACACACCATTAACAGTGTGTCGTTTCAATTTTCAGCTTGATCCAGATTTTTAAAGAGCAAATATCTCAAACATGACTCGCTGAGTCAGTTTTGAGATACAAAGGCCGGCGACTTTCACTCACACAAACCAGCAAGTGGCGTCCCCTAGGGGATTCGAACCCCTGTTACCGCCGTGAAAGGGCGGTGTCCTGGGCCTCTAGACGAAGGGGACACTGAAGTCTGCTTCGGCAAGACGCCTTGCTTTTTACTTTTCATCAGACAATCTGTGTGGGCACTACAAAGGCAGGTTCTTTAAGGTAAGGAGGTGATCCAACCGCAGGTTCCCCTACGGTTACCTTGTTACGACTTCACCCCAGTCATGAATCACAAAGTGGTAAGCGCCCTCCCGAAGGTTAAGCTACCTACTTCTTTTGCAACCCACTCCCATGGTGTGACGGGCGGTGTGTACAAGGCCCGGGAACGTATTCACCGTGGCATTCTGATCCACGATTACTAGCGATTCCGACTTCATGGAGTCGAGTTGCAGACTCCAATCCGGACTACGACATACTTTATGAGGTCCGCTTGCTCTCGCGAGGTCGCTTCTCTTTGTATATGCCATTGTAGCACGTGTGTAGCCCTGGTCGTAAGGGCCATGATGACTTGACGTCATCCCCACCTTCCTCCAGTTTATCACTGGCAGTCTCCTTTGAGTTCCCGGCCTAACCGCTGGCAACAAAGGATAAGGGTTGCGCTCGTTGCGGGACTTAACCCAACATTTCACAACACGAGCTGACGACAGCCATGCAGCACCTGTCTCACAGTTCCCGAAGGCACCAAGGCATCTCTGCCAAGTTCTGTGGATGTCAAGACCAGGTAAGGTTCTTCGCGTTGCATCGAATTAAACCACATGCTCCACCGCTTGTGCGGGCCCCCGTCAATTCATTTGAGTTTTAACCTTGCGGCCGTACTCCCCAGGCGGTCTATTTAACGCGTTAGCTCCGGAAGCCACACCTCAAGGGCACAACCTCCAAATAGACATCGTTTACGGCGTGGACTACCAGGGTATCTAATCCTGTTTGCTCCCCACGCTTTCGCACCTGAGCGTCAGTCTTCGTCCAGGGGGCCGCCTTCGCCACCGGTATTCCTCCAGATCTCTACGCATTTCACCGCTACACCTGGAATTCTACCCCCCTCTACGAGACTCAAGCCTGCCAGTTTCGAATGCAGTTCCCAGGTTGAGCCCGGGGATTTCACATCCGACTTGACAGACCGCCTGCGTGCGCTTTACGCCCAGTAATTCCGATTAACGCTTGCACCCTCCGTATTACCGCGGCTGCTGGCACGGAGTTAGCCGGTGCTTCTTCTGCGGGTAACGTCAATTGCTGCGGTTATTAACCACAACACCTTCCTCCCCGCTGAAAGTACTTTACAACCCGAAGGCCTTCTTCATACACGCGGCATGGCTGCATCAGGCTTGCGCCCATTGTGCAATATTCCCCACTGCTGCCTCCCGTAGGAGTCTGGACCGTGTCTCAGTTCCAGTGTGGCTGGTCATCCTCTCAGACCAGCTAGGGATCGTCGCCTTGGTGAGCCGTTACCTCACCAACTAGCTAATCCCATCTGGGCACATCCGATGGCAAGAGGCCCGAAGGTCCCCCTCTTTGGTCTTGCGACATTATGCGGTATTAGCTACCGTTTCCAGTAGTTATCCCCCTCCATCGGGCAGTTTCCCAGACATTACTCACCCGTCCGCCACTCGTCAGCAAAGCAGCAAGCTGCTTCCTGTTACCGTTCGACTTGCATGTGTTAGGCCTGCCGCCAGCGTTCAATCTGAGCCATGATCAAACTCTTCAATTTAAGTTTGATGCTCCTAGAATTAAACGTCGTAATGAATTACGTGTTCACTCTTTGAGACTTGGTATTCATTTTTCGTCTTGCGACGTTAAGAATCCATGTCACTCTGAGTGCCCACACAGATTGTCTGATAAATTGTTAAAGAGCAGTGCCGCTTCGCTTTTTCTCAGCGGCGCGGGGTGTGCATAATACGCTTTCCCGCTTCAGAGTCAAGCATTTATTTCGCTTTTCTCTGTCGGTGTTCATCACTGGTTTTCACCGGAGAACCCTGCTGACCCGGCGGCTTGTGTGCCGTTGTTCCGTGTCAGTGGAGGCGCATTATAGGGAGTTATTTCGGGCTGACAAGAGGAAATTTAAAATAATTTTCCGAGTGTTCTTTTTTTCACCAAAACCGGTATTAACGTGCCATAAAATAAGCGTTTTGCTGTTTTTGCAGCCGCAATCACACTTCCTGGTGGCATACTAATGAGTAAGAAAAAGATAAAGGACAAAGAGTCATGCCTTTAAGCGCACAACAGTTGGCTGCACAGAAAAACCTTTCCTATGTCCTGGCTGAGAAGCTGGCGCAGCAGATCCTCAAAGGTGCATATGCCCCTGGTGCCATTCTTCCTGGCGAAATTGAGCTTGGCGAACAGTTTGGTGTGAGTCGGACCGCCGTTCGGGAAGCAGTTAAAACATTAACGGCCAAAGGGATGGTGCTCCCGCGCCCTCGCATTGGCACCCGAGTGATGCCACAGGCAAACTGGAATTTCCTCGATCAGGAATTACTCACCTGGTGGATGACTGAAGAGAATTTTCAGCAAGTTATTGAACACTTTCTGGTGATGCGTATTAGCCTGGAGCCTCAGGCGTGCTCGCTGGCGGCAACAATCGGTACCGCAGAACAA
Organism: Citrobacter sp. RHB20-C16; assembly: GCF_013890155.1. Classification (NCBI taxonomy): domain Bacteria; kingdom Pseudomonadati; phylum Pseudomonadota; class Gammaproteobacteria; order Enterobacterales; family Enterobacteriaceae; genus Citrobacter; species Citrobacter sp. RHB20-C16. The sequence goes on from NZ_CP057630.1 coordinate 4,838,804, forward strand.
AAAGCGCATCTAAATACATTAATGGAAGAGATGGTGGCGTTGAAAAAGAACTTTAAGCGCGAGCGCTGGATTGAAGTGGACATGGCCTGGCATGAACACATTTATGAAATGAGCGCGAACCCGTTCTTAACCTCTTTTGCCTCGTTGTTTCATTCTGTCTACCATACCTATTTTAATTCAATTACTTACAACACCGTTGTGAAGCTGGATTTGCATCAGGCGATTGTCGATGCCATTGCACAAAGCGACGGTGACGGTGCGTTTAAGGCCTGTCAGGCGCTACTGTTCGCCCCAAATGAACGTCCAGAAAATAACCAGGATTGTGCATGACCAACAAAAAAGCACGCAGTATGGCCGGATTGCCGTGGATAGCGGCAATGGCTTTCTTCATGCAGGCACTGGACGCCACTATTCTAAATACCGCTTTACCCGCCATTGCCCAGAGTCTCAATCGCTCCCCACTGGCAATGCAGTCCGCAATTATCAGTTATACCCTGACGGTAGCCATGCTAATTCCGGTGAGCGGATGGCTGGCCGATCGCTTTGGTACCCGACGCGTATTCATGATCGCTGTGAGCTTGTTCACGCTCGGCTCACTAGCCTGTGCGCTTTCAAGTACGTTACCGGAGTTGGTTATCTTTCGCGTGATTCAGGGGATTGGTGGCGCAATGATGATGCCCGTTGCTCGCCTGGCATTATTAAGAGCTTACCCACGCAGTGAACTGCTGCCGGTGCTGAATTTTGTGACGATGCCTGGACTGGTCGGCCCCATTCTGGGTCCCGTACTGGGAGGCGTTCTGGTCACCTGGGCCAGTTGGCACTGGATTTTCCTGATCAATATTCCGATAGGAATCGCCGGTATTTTATATGCGCGCAAATATATGCCGAACTTCACCACCCCTCGGCGCAAATTTGATATGACTGGCTTCTTTCTTTTCGGCCTGAGTCTGGTGCTCTTTTCCAGCGGGATGGAGTTATTTGGCGAGAAAATTGTCGCCACCTGGATAGCACTGACCATTATTCTGCTGAGTATTGTGTTACTGCTGGCTTATATTCGTCATGCGCGACGCCATCCCACCCCGCTTATTTCGTTGTCACTATTTAAGACGCGCACTTTCTCCGTCGGCATTTCCGGTAACCTGGCAAACCGTCTGGGAACAGGATGTGTGCCGTTCCTGATGCCATTGATGCTACAGGTAGGATTTGGCTTTCCGGCGCTGATTGCCGGTTGCATGATGGCGCCAACCGCGCTGGGTTCAATACTGGCGAAGTCGATGGTGACGCAGGTACTGCGCCGTCTGGGTTATCGAACCACCCTGGTGGGCATTACGGTCTTTATCGGATTGATGATTGCGCAGTTTTCTCTGCAATCTCCCGCCATGCCCGTCTGGATGTTGATTCTGCCGTTATTCATTCTCGGGATGGCGATGTCGACGCAATTCACCGCAATGAACACCATTACGCTGGCCGATCTGACCGATGATAACGCCAGCAGTGGCAACAGCGTACTGGCCGTTACGCAACAACTGTCCATCAGTTTAGGGGTAGCGATAAGCGCGGCGGTGTTACGCATTTATGAAGGGATGGAAGGAACCAATACGGTCGAACAGTTCCACTACACCTTTATAACGATGGGTGCGATTACGATCGTGTCAGCCCTGATGTTCCTGTTGCTGAGAGCCAAAGATGGCCGCAACCTGATCAAAGAGCGACACAAACCTACACGGAACCCCGCGCCATCAAAACAGGAGTAAGTTGCAAACGCTGCTGTTGTAGGGCGGGTTGCGCCATCCGATGAATCAGAACATCGATGGCCAGCTCACCCAGTTCATCTTTCGGCTGATGAATCGTGGTAAGCGGCGGCGTCATGTAACGCGCCAGTTCGATGTCATCGTAGCCAATCACCGCCATGTCCTGCGGAATTCGCAATCCGGCCTGGTACAACGCCTGATAGGCGCCGACGGCCATGGCATCATTGCCGGTAAACACAGCGTGGGGCCGATGTTGATGCGAAAGCAGTTTCTGCATGGCCTCAAACCCACCGCCAAATTCAAAATCACCGGTAATTTCGTAACCGTCCGGGATATCCAGCCCGGCACGCTTCATCGCTGCGCGATACCCTTCCAGACGCAATCGCGCCGGGGTTTTATCCAATGGCCCGGTAATGCAGGCGATACGGGTAAAACCTTTATCAATCAAATGCTGTGTAGCCAGGTCGCCGCCAAGCAACGAGTTATCCTGAATAAGATCGCTATCCCCATCGCCATCAAAAGGCGACCAGTCCATCATAACAGTAGGGATAGAAGGATAGCGCTGCATGATCTCACGCGATGGCTGGTGTGTTTCGGTACAGAGCAACAATAAACCATCCACCCGCTTTTGCATCAGGGTTTCCAGATTACGGTTCATGCGCTGCTCATCGCCTTCAGTATTGCATAATACCAGGCTATAGCCGCGTTCAAAACAGCTGCGCTCAACGCCACGCACCAGTTCGGAATAAAAGGGGTTGGTACTCGCTGTAATCAGCATGCCGATGGTGCGCGTCTGATTCAGCTTCAGGCTGCGCGCCAGCGCAGAAGGGGCGTAATTTAATGACTTGATCGCCGCATCGACTTTTTGAGTTATCGCTTCACTGACAAAGCGATCCTTATTAATGACATGCGAAACGGTTGAAGTGGAAACGCCCGCCAGGCGGGCAACATCCTTCATGGTAGCCAAGCGTTACCTCTGCTGACCTAAAAACGCCTCAATTTCTTCACGCCACGGCACGGAAGGCTGTGCTCCTTTACGGGTCACCGCAATTGCCGCAGCGGCATGCGCAAAGCGGATTGCGTCAGACAACGGTTTTTCTTCCAGCAGAGCGGTGATCAGCGCGCCGTTGAAGGTATCGCCCGCAGCGATAGTATCGACAGCGTCAACTTTAAATCCAGGTATCCGACTGCCTTCGCCATTCACACTGGCCCAGACACCCCGGCTTCCTAATGTAATCAATACGGTACGAATGCCTTTTGCATGCAGTGCCTGGGATGCTTTCGCTGCGTCAGCATCAGTTTCGACACGGATCCCCGTCAGCTTTTCCGCTTCAGTTTCGTTGGGGGTGATGATATCCACCAGCGCCAGCAGTTCGTCGGATAACTCACGCGCCGGAGCCGGGTTCAGCGCCACAATCGTATTGTTTTGCTTTGCGATCTTCGCGGCCGTCAACACGCTTTCTATCGGCGACTCCAGTTGCATCAACAATGCAGATGCCTGAGCAATGCGCTCACGCTGCGCCTCAACGAATGCAGGGGAAAGCGCCGCATTAGCGCCAGCATGAATACCAATAACGTTTTCACCGTCGCCGTTCACAAAAATCAGCGCCACGCCGGTGGACTCACCGCTAATGACACTGATCGAATCGACGTCAATGTTGTCACTGACAAGCTGTTTACGGATGTTACTTCCGATATCGTCATCGCCCGTACAGGCAATGAACGCAATATTAGCCCCACTGCGACCCGCAGCCACCGCCTGATTCGCCCCTTTACCGCCAAAAGCCACCTGATAGTGATTTCCGGTGACGGTTTCGCCTGGCGTAGGGAATGTTTCAAGGTTCAGGATATGGTCGGCATTAATGCTGCCTAGAACGACAAGACTGCCTGCGGTTTTCATGTTCGGGGTGTCCATCTGAGATCGCCACCGGTATTACCCGGTGGCGTATGCCACACTTTTCTTTATATTTAGTCCCTCAGGCGACACGCGGTCGCCTGAATCGCCAGTTACTGCTTGATGACCAGCTTCAGGTCAACTGGATATTTGGCCTGAACTTTCTCGCCTTTCAGCACCTTATCCGCTGTCTCAACGCCTTTCGCGCCGATCTGGTCCGGTAACTGTGCGATAGTCGCAGCCAGTTTGCCATCATTTACCGCTTTTTCGCCATCAGGCGTACCGTCAAATCCGACCACCATCACATCAGATTTACCTGCGGTTTGCAGAGCACGCAGCGCACCCAGCGCCATTTCATCGTTCTGTGCAAAAACAGCCTGCACGTCCGGATGCGCAGTCAGTAGGTTCTGCATAACGTTCAGACCCTTAGTGCGGTCGAAATCTGCCGGCTGACTGGCCAGAACGTTAAATTTGTGTGCCGCAACGGCCTGCTGGAAACCTTCACCACGCTCACGCGCCGCGGAAGTCCCGGCAATACCTTGCAGTTCAATGACTTTTGCGCCTTCACCGGCTTTTTTGGCGATGTAATCACCGGCGATTTTCCCGCCCAGCACGTTATCAGATGCGATATGGCTGACGACGTCACCTTTAGTTGCCTGTCGGTCAAGGGTAATCACCGGGATATTCGCCTGGTTCGCCATCTTCACTGCGTTACCCACCGCGTCGGAATCCGTCGGGTTGATCAGCAGAATTTTAGTACCACGTACGGTTAAATCCTGAACGTTCGCCAACTCTTTCGCCGGGTTGTTCTGAGAATCCAGTACCACCAGGTTGTAACCCAGCTTGTCAGCCTCTTTCTGCGCCCCGTCTTTCAGCGAGACAAAGAACGGGTTATTAAGCGTGGAGACCACCAGCGCAATGGTATCTTTCGCCATTGCGTTCGCGCTCACGGTGGCGCTTAGCGCAACAGCAGAAACCAGGGTAGCCAGTTTTTTCATGTTCATATTTAAGATGTCCTGTAGTCGTTGTTACTGCTTTTTGTTGTCTACCAGTACCGCCAGCAAAATCACCACCGCTTTGACGATCATCTGGTAATAGGAGGAAACACCTAACAAATTCAAACCATTATTGAGGAAACCCAGAATTAATGCGCCGATCAAGGTCCCAACAATACGACCTTTGCCGCCCGCCAGACTGGTCCCACCCAGCACAACGGCTGCGATGGCATCCAGCTCATAGCCCGTACCGGCAGTCGGCTGGGCAGAGGAGAGGCGCGCCACTTCAATGATGCCCGCCAGCGATGCCAGCAGCCCACACAGTGAATAGACGATGATCTTGATTTTACTGACGCTAATGCCAGACAGACGCGTTGCCGCTTCGTTACCACCCAGCGCATAGATATAGCGACCCAGACGAGTGTGGTGCAACATGTACCATGCCGCCAGGAAAACAATACCCATGATCCAGACCGGCGTTGGAACCCCCAGCGGACGACCGATACCGAACCAGCCAAACAGATCGGCATTATCGGTAAAGCCCGTATTAACCGGACTCCCGTTGGTGTACACCATTGTCACGCCGCGCAGCAGTAGCATCATGACCAGCGTGGCGATAAACGCCTGCACGCGGCCTTTCGCCACAATCACACCTGTGACTGCGCCAACAGCGGCACCTAATGCCAGGGCAGCAGCAACGGCCACCAGCGCGTTAACTTCAATCCCTACAATTGAAGCCGCCACCGCGCCGGTGAGCGCCAGCAAGGAACCGACAGACAGATCGATACCCGATGTCAGGATCACCAGCGTCATCCCCACCGCCATAATGGCGTTCACGGATGTCTGTTGAAGAATGTTGAACAGGTTATTGACGGTAAAAAAGTTAGGGCTCAACGTCGAGACAATCGCGATCAGCACCAGCAGGGCGATGAGCGACTTCTGCTCCATCAACCACGCTTTGGTGAAATAACGGCGACCAGAAACAGCCTGGGTAGTCATCTTTTTTACTCCTGATTCACGCGATTAAGCTTGCCTACAGCGGCAGCCATCAGAACTTCCTGGGTGGCCTGCTCGCGAGTGAATTCACCGCCGAGATGCCCTTCATGCATGACGATAATGCGATCGCTCATGCCTAATACTTCTGGCATCTCAGAGGAGACCAGAATGATGCTCAGGCCGTCGGCCTTAAACTGGTTAATTAACTGATAAATTTCTTTCTTGGCCCCCACGTCCACGCCGCGGGTAGGCTCATCGAGGATCAGCACCTTCGGACGGGTCATCAACCCACGGGCAATCGCCACTTTCTGCTGGTTGCCACCGGACAGCAGACCGATAGCCTGTTCCATCGACGGCGTCTTCACGTTGAACAGGCGGATAAAATCGCTTACCGCCTGTTGCTCATCCTTATGCTTCAGACTGCCGCCGCTGCGACTGAAATAGCGCAGCGCGGTCAGCGACATATTCTCTTTTACCGACATACCGAGCACTAAACCGTCGCGCTTGCGGTCTTCAGAAATATAGACGATACCGTTCGCCAGTCCGTCCTGCGGAGAACGAGTGATCACTTCATGCCCGTCGAGCGTGACATAACCACTGGTGCGTGGCAGCGCGCCATACAGAACCTTCATCAGTTCGGTACGCCCGGCTCCCATCAGGCCCGAGATCCCTAATATTTCACCTTTACACAGCGTAAAAGAGACATCGTTCACGCCAGGTCCGCACAGGTTATCGACCTTCAGACGGATGTCACCAGGCGCTTTATCCAGGCGCGGATACTGCTCTTCGAGCTTACGTCCCACCATCATCTCTATCAGGGAGTCTTCGGTCAGCGAGGCCACTTCACGTTCGGCAATAAACTGCCCGTCGCGGAAAACGGTCACGTCATCGCAAATCTCGAAGATCTCTTTCATGCGGTGAGAAATATAGACAATACCGCGCCCCTGCGACTTCAGTTCGCGGATCACGCGGAACAGGGATTCAGTTTCGGTATCGGTGAGCGCATCCGTTGGCTCATCCATAATGATGACTTTCGACTCAAAGCTCAGCACTTTGGCGATCTCGACCATCTGCTGGTCGCCAATCGACAATTCACCAACCTGGCGGTCGCTCTTAAAGCGCAGATTGAGTTTAGCTAACAGGAGATCCGCTTCGGCATACATTTTCTTCCAGTCAATCTTGCCAACGCGGTTAACGAATTCGCGGCCGAGGAAAATATTTTCCGCAATGGTGAGTTGCGGGATCAGGTTAAGTTCCTGATGGATGATGCCGATACCGGCTTCCTGGGACGATTTAGGGCCATTAAAGGTGGTTTCTTTACCCAGCCACAACAGCGAACCCGCATCACGGGTATAGATACCGGTCAGCACTTTCATCATGGTGGATTTGCCGGCACCATTTTCCCCCACCAGCGCCATCACGCGGCCGGGATAAACATTGAGTGCGGCGCCGGATAGCGCTTTCACGCCCGGGAACGCTTTATCGATCCCTTTGAGTTGCAGTAATGCGTCCATGACAGCCTCAGAAAGTGACGCCAGCACAGAGAATGATATTCGCATACGGGGAACACTCCCCGCTGCGAATTACCGCCTGACTGTCTGCGGTTTGTTTTTTAAATTGTTCATGCGTGGTGTAACGAATTTCTATGGTATTTCCCTGGTGTTGTTGCAGTTGCTCGATATGGCTGAGCAACGTTTCGTGGAGCTGCGGATTATGTTGTTTAATTTCCGTCGCGAGAATGGCCGACTCAACCTGCATTTCACGGGTCACCACATCCAGTACCTGCATAAAAGAAGGTACGCCCTGGGTTAATGCCATATCAATACGCGTAGTTCTGTTCGGGATGGGTAAACCTGCATCACACACCACCAGCGTATCGGTATGCCCCAGACGGGAGATCACCGATGAAATCTCTGAATTGAGTACAGTGCCTTTCTTCATTTTCTTACTCCACTAGCGAAACGTTTCGCTGGTATTGAGTGTAGTCTGAGAAGTGAGCAAATAACCATCATTACGTAACAGATTTGTGATCACCGTCGAAACGTTTCGCTAAGTGAAATGGAAAGAGAGACAAAGCAGAGCTGGACGGGAAGAAAAATGCCGGGCAAGCGTTGCGCTGCCCGGCTGGATGAGCACGTTAAATCTCGACCTGTGTCCCCAGTTCAATCACGCGGTTAGGCGGGATCTCAAACTGGTCAGGCGCGCGCAGCGCGTTACGCTGGAGAAGCAGATACAGCTTGCCACGCAGACGCAAATACCAGGGGCGTTTGCCGACGATTAACGACTCGTGCGACATAAAGAACGACGTTTCCATCATCCGGCAGCTCAACCCTTCCAGACCGCAGCGATGGAAGACTTCTTCAACATTCGGCGTTTCACGCCAGCCGTAGCTGGCAACGACGCGCCAGAAGGTTGGCGACAGCTGTTCAATCTGCACACGACGGACGTTATGCACGTACGGCGCATCTTCAGTCCGCAGCGTCAGCAGGATCACTCGCTCATGCAATACCTTGTTGTGCTTGAGATTGTGCATCAGAGCAAAGGGGATCACATTCAGCGCGCGAGACATATATACCGCAGTTCCCGGTACGCGTACCGGCGGGGATTTCTCCAGCGAGGCAATCATCGCTTCCAGAGAATTACCGTGCTCGTGCATACGACGCAGCAGGCGGAAACGTTCGCTCTTCCAGGTGGTCATGATGGTGAACATCACCAGACCCAGCGATAACGGTAACCAACCACCAGACAGCAGTTTGTCGAGGTTTGCCGAGAACAACGGAATATCAATACACAGGAACGCGACGAGAATCAGCGCCACGAAATACTTATTCCAGTGCCAGTTTTTACGCGCCACGGTGGTTGAGAGAATCGAGGTCAGCACCATCGTGCCGGTCACAGCAATCCCATACGCCGCCGCCAGGTTACTGGAGTGTTCGAAGCTGACAATCACAATGACCACTGCGATATAAAGCATCCAGTTGACGAACGGAATGTAGATCTGCCCGGACTCCATTTCTGACGTATGAATGATACGCATGGGCGACAGATATCCCAGGCGAACCGCCTGACGCGTCAGCGAGAAGACGCCTGAAATCACCGCCTGAGAGGCGATCACCGTCGCCAGCGCCGCAATGATCAGCAGCGGAATCAACGCCCAGTCCGGTGCCAACAAGAAGAACGGGTTTTTAATCGCTTCCGGATGCTTTAACAGCAGCGCGCCCTGACCAAAGTAGTTGAGCACCAGCGAAGGCAGTACCACGGTGAACCACGCCAGGCGGATGGGGAACTTACCAAAGTGCCCCATATCGGCATACAGCGCTTCGACACCGGTAATCGACAGAACCACCGCGCCAAGCGCAACAAAGGAGACGGTTTTATATTCCAGAAAGAAATGCACCGCCCACATCGGGTTCAACGCCTGCAGCACTTCGGGGTTGGCAATAATGCTGCGCAGGCCAAGCACGGCCAGAATCAAAAACCAGGCCAGCATGATAGGCGCAAATAATTTCCCCACCATCCCGGTACCGTGCTTCTGAATCATAAACAGCAGCGTCAGGACGATTATCGACAGCGGGACAATCCAGGTATCCAGCTGCGGCGCAACAATCTCCAGACCCTCAATGGCCGACATCACCGAGATGGCCGGGGTGATCACCACCTCACCATAAAAGAAGCTGCCGCCGATTAAGCCCATGATGACCAGCATAGAGGTCGTTCGCGCGGAGGTATTACGCCCCGCCAGCGACATCAGCGTCAGGATCCCCCCTTCACCAGCGTTATCAGCACGCATGACGAAAGTCAGATACTTAATCGAAACAACAAAGATGAGTAGCCAGAAAATCAGCGACAAAAAACCAAAAACGGCATCACGTTCAACGCCAAAACCAAACTGACCGGACAAACATTCACGAAGTGTATAAAGTGGGCTGGTACCAATATCACCGTAGACAACCCCAATGGCTGCGAGGGTAATCGCAGACAATGATTGCTTATTATCAGTGCTCATAGACTAGTCTTTCATATATAAAGAAATGTGTGCGTAGTCCCTTGGCCCACAAAAAGCGCACAGTATGCACGATTCCAAGCAAAATCGTACCCCTAAATGAGACCAGATTAACCTGGCTCAAAGAAAAATAAACAGCCTCCCGAACAAGTTCAGCCTGTGAACCGAAACGTCTATACTCGCTGTTAACGCAGTACATTTATGAAAGGACGCCACTCTATTATGGCTCACCCACATTTATTAGCGGAAAGAATTTCCCGCCTGAGCAGCGCGCTGGAAAAAGGTCTCTATGAGCGCAGTCACGCCATTCGGCTTTGCCTGCTGGCCGCCCTGAGCGGCGAAAGCGTTTTCTTACTTGGCCCTCCAGGGATCGCCAAAAGCCTGATTGCCCGTCGGCTGAAATTTGCCTTCCAGAATGCGCGGGCGTTTGAATATCTGATGACGCGTTTTTCCACGCCGGAAGAGGTTTTTGGCCCACTCTCTATTCAGGCACTTAAAGATGAAGGTCGTTACGAACGCTTAACCGCCGGTTATCTTCCCGAAGCGGAAATCGTCTTTCTCGATGAAATCTGGAAAGCGGGTCCGGCAATCCTCAATACCCTGCTGACTGCGATTAACGAACGTCACTTTCGCAACGGCGCGCACGAAGAAAAAATCCCTATGCGTCTGCTGGTGGCCGCCTCCAACGAACTACCGGAAGCAGACAGCAGTCTGGAAGCGCTGTACGACCGTATGCTGATCCGTCTGTGGCTGGACAAAGTGCAGGACAAAGCTAACTTTCGCTCCTTGCTGGTAAGCCAACAGGACGAAAGCGAAAACCCGGTTCCCGCCTCACTACAGGTGAGCGATGAAGAGTATTACCGCTGGCAGAAAGACATTGGCGCAATTACGCTGCCCGATCATGTTTTTGAGCTGATTTTTACGCTGCGCCAGCAGTTGGATAATCTGCCGAATGCGCCTTACGTCTCAGACCGTCGCTGGAAAAAAGCGATTCGTCTGTTACAGGCCAGCGCCTTCTTTAGCGGGCGTGACGCCGTTGCCCCTATCGATCTCATTCTGCTAAAGGACTGCCTGTGGTACGACGCCCAGAGCCTGAACCTGATGCAGCAACAGCTCGAAATATTGATGACCGGACACGCCTGGCAACAGCAAACCATGCTGACACGCCTCGGCGGTATCGTCCAGCAACGCATTCAGTTGCAGCAACAACAAAGCGATAAAACCGCGTTTACCGTGCTGCGTCAGGGGGGCATGTTCAGCCGTCGTCCGCATTACGATTTGCCCGCAGAGGTCACTGCGACAACTCTGACACTACTTCTGCAAAAACCCTTGAAATTGCATGATATGGAAGTGATCCACATCGCTTTTGATCGCAGCGCGCTGGAGCAATGGCTGGCGAAAGGGGGCGAGATCCGCGGTAAACTCAACGGGATCGGGTTTGCTCAGACGCTGAATATGGAAGTCGATAGCGCCCAGCATCTGGTTGTGCGCGATGTGAGTCTACAGGGCACGCGCCTGGCGCTTCCTGGTTCTTCGGAAGAAGCCATGCCCGGCGAAATCAAGCAGCAGCTGGAGGCGCTGGAAAACGACTGGCGCCAGCAGCATACCCGCTTTAGCGAACAGCAAAAGTGCCTGTTTATTCATAGCGACTGGTTAGGTCGTATTGAGGCCAGCCTTCAGGATGTCGGTGAGCAGATCCGTCAGGCGCAACAATGCTGACACTGGATACACTCAATGTCATGTTAGCCGTCAGTGAAGAGGGGATGATCGAAGAGATGATCCTCGCGCTGCTGGCCTCGCCACAGCTGGCGGTCTTTTTTGAAAAATTTCCCCGTCTGAAAGCGGCAATCACGGACGATCTACCGCGCTGGCGCGAAGCGCTTCGTCGGCGGCTTAAAGATGCACGCGTACCGCCAGAGCTGACGGAAGAGGTGATGTGCTACCAGCAGAGCCAGCTTCTCTCTACCGCGCAGTTCATCGTCCAGCTTCCGCAAATATTGACGCTATTACACCGGCTGCACTCGCCGTATGCCGAACAGGCGCAGCAACTGGTGGACAGCAACACGATATTCACCCCCGCTCTGCATACGCTCTTTTTACAGCGTTGGCGCTTAAGTCTGGTGGTGCAGACCACGACACTGAATCAGCAATTGCTTGAAGAAGAGCGTGAGCAGTTACTGAGTGAAGTTCAGGAACGAATGACCCTGAGCGGGCAACTGGATCCGGTTCTGGCAGAAAACGAAACCGCCGCAGGCCGCCTGTGGGATATGAGCGCCGGTCAGCTCAGACGCGGTGATTATCAGTTGATCGTGAAGTATGGTGATTTTCTGCGCGAACAGCCGGAGTTGATGCGACTGGCAGAGCAACTGGGGCGTTCCAGGGAAGCCAAATCCGTTCCGCGAAAAGATGCGCCGATGGAGACCTTTCGCACGCTGGTGCGCGAGCCCGCCACGGTGCCTGAGCAGGTTGATGGTATTCAGCAAAGTGACGATATTCTGCGTCTGTTGCCACCGGAACTGGCCACGCTCGGCATAACAGAACTGGAATATGAGTTCTACCGGCGGCTGGTGGAAAAACAACTGCTCACTTATCGTCTGCACGGTGAAGCCTGGCGCGAGAAGGTCACTGAACGACCGGTGATTCATCAGGATTTCGATGAACAGCCGCGCGGGCCGTTCATTGTGTGCGTTGACACCTCCGGCTCAATGGGGGGCTTTAATGAACAGTGCGCAAAGGCCTTTTGCCTGGCCCTGATGCGCATTGCCCTTGCCGATAACCGTCGTTGCTTCATCATGCTGTTTTCCACCGAAGTGGTGCGCTATGAGCTTTCCGGCCAACAAGGCATTGAGCAGGCTATCCGCTTTCTGAGCCAACGCTTTCGCGGCGGTACGGATATCGCCAGCTGTTTTCGCGCCATTATTGAACGCATGCAGGGACGAGAGTGGTTTGATGCCGATGCGGTGGTGATTTCAGATTTTATCGCCCAGCGGTTGCCTGACGAAGTGGTGAGTAAAGTCGGAGAGCTGCAGCGGGTTCATCAACATCGCTTTCACGCGGTGGCGATGTCAGCACATGGCAAACCCGGCATCATGCGCATTTTCGATCATATCTGGCGCTTTGATACCGGGATGCGAAGCCGCCTGCTCAGACGCTGGCGGCGATAAGATTACAGCAGCGAAGCTACGCTTTCACGGACCTGTGCAGGCCATACGCCGCACTGAACCTGACCAATGTGCGGCAGTTGCAGCAGCAGCATGGTTAAGCGCGACTGACCAATGCCGCCGCCGATAGTCTGCGGCATTTCACCGCGCAGCAGCGCCTGGTGCCATTCCAGACTCAGACGATCTTCATCACCGGTAAGCTTAAGCTGATGTTTCAGCGCGTCGGCATCGACACGGATGCCCATGGAAGAGAGTTCAAACGCATCTTCCAGCACCGGGTTCCAGACCAGAATATCGCCGTTCAGACCGGCATACCCCAACTCGGATGCGGAACTCCAGTCATCATAGTCCGGCGCACGAACGTCATGGCGGTGGCCATCGCTGAGCTTACCGCCGATCCCCACCAGGAAGACCGCGCCTAACTCTTTGGCGATCGCACGTTCACGACCTTTTGCATCAAGACCCGGATAACGGCTCAGTAATTCCTGGCTGTGAACAAAGTGGATCTGCTCTGGCAGGAACGGTGCCAGACCAAATTCTTTGCTTACCGCTGCTTCGGTCGCTTTAATTCCCGCCCAGATAGCCTCTACCGTGCTTTTCAGAGTGGAGAACTGACGCTCACCGTCGCCCATCACGCGTTCCCAGTCCCACTGATCGACATACACTGAGTGGAGCGGGGAGAGACGATCTTCATCCGGGCGCAGGGCTTTCATGTGCGTGTAGAGCCCTTCGCCAGCGCTGAAGTCGTGTTGTCCCAGTGTTTGACGCTTCCACTTCGCCAGCGAATGAACCACTTCGAACTGGGCATCTGGCAGCGCTTTCACTTTCACCTGCACCGCTTTTTCACAGCCCGACAAGTTATCCTGCGTGCCATCCCCTACACGGCTGAGGATCGGTGCCTGGACTTCAATCAGACCCAGACGCTCCTCCAGTTGACGAGAGAAGTGAGATTTCACGAAGCTAATTTGGCGTTGTTTGGCAATGTAAGCGGTTTTCATTTTTTTACTCCTGCGTCCTGTTGCCTATGATTAAGCAACAAAATGGGGGTGATATTCAATAATCAACAAATAAAAAGCCGCATTCAATTTTGATTCATTAAAATTAACCGCTAAAATAGAGTGAATCATTAATACACATAAGAAAAAACTATGGAAAATTATCAGATCGACAATCTGGACCGCGGCATTCTTGATGCCTTAATGGAAAATGCCCGTACCGCCTACGCCGAACTGGCAAAACAGTTTGGCGTCAGTCCGGGGACCATTCACGTGCGTGTGGAGAAAATGAAACAGGCGGGGATCATCACCGGTGCGCGCATTGACGTCAGCCCGAAGCAACTCGGTTATGACGTCGGCTGCTTTATCGGCATCATTCTCAAAAGCGCCAAAGACTATCCTTCGGCGTTGGCCAGACTGGAAAGCCTGGATGAAGTCACTGAGGCGTACTACACCACCGGCCACTACAGCATCTTTATTAAGGTCATGTGCCGGTCGATCGATGCCCTCCAGCATGTACTTATCAACAAGATCCAAACAATTGATGAAATTCAGTCCACCGAGACGCTGATCGTCCTGCAAAACCCGATTATGCGTACCATCAAGCCGTGATCGCCTTTTTTAATCCCACATTTTTCCACAGGTAGATCCCAGCTCACTCACAGCGTACAATAGCCCTTCTTTAACAGGATGGGCTCGTATGGCTGACATAACTCTTATTAGCGGCAGCACCCTCGGCGGCGCTGAATATGTTGCAGAACACCTGGCTGAAAAGCTGGAAGATGCCGGTTTTTCTACTGAAACCCTGCACGGCCCGCTGTTAGAGGATCTTTCTGCCTCCGGGATCTGGTTGGTCATTAGCTCCACGCACGGTGCGGGAGACATTCCGGATAACCTTGTTCCTTTATATGAAGATCTTCAATCGCAAAAACCAGATCTGTCGCAGGTTCGTTTCGGTGCGATCGGTATCGGCAGTCGCGAGTATGACACCTTCTGTGGCGCTATCGAGAAGATCGAAGCTGAACTGAAGCATTCCGGAGCCAGACAGATCGGCGAAACGCTGAAGATCAATATCCTTGAACACGATATTCCGGAAGATCCGGCAGAAGCCTGGCTGGGATCCTGGATTAATTTACTCAAATAAGTGTAAAGATCGTGCGATCGTGTGTGGATAACTCTGTCAGGAACCTTGGATCAACCAGTAGTTATCCAAAGAATAACCATTGTTCAGTTTTTGAGTTGTGTATAACCCTTCATTCTGATCCCAGCTTATACGGACCAGGATCACCGATCATTCACAGCTAATGATCCTTACCAAGGTATTGATCTTAATACCGGGATCCGGCTTATCCACAGCCAATGGCGATCCTAATAAGAGATCACAATAGAACAGATCTCTAAATAAAAAGATCTTCTTTTTAATAGCCAGGATCCCGGGGTCTTTCTCAAGCCGACAAAGTTGAGTAGAATCCACCGCCCGGGCTTCAATCCATTTTCACACCGCGTTATGCGAGGCAATTACCATGTTTTATCCGGATCCTTTTGACGTCATCATCATTGGCGGGGGTCATGCAGGCACTGAGGCCGCGATGGCCGCAGCGCGTATGGGTCAACAAACCCTGCTTTTGACACACAATATCGACACGCTGGGGCAGATGAGCTGCAACCCGGCGATTGGCGGTATTGGGAAGGGACACCTGGTAAAAGAAGTGGATGCGCTCGGCGGGCTGATGGCACAAGCAATCGACCAGGCAGGTATCCAGTTTAGGATACTAAACGCGAGCAAAGGACCGGCGGTTCGCGCTACCCGTGCTCAGGCGGATCGTGTGCTGTACCGTCAGGTGGTGCGTACCGCGCTGGAGAACCAACCCAACCTGATGATCTTCCAGCAGGCGGTTGAAGATCTGATTGTTGAAAACGATCGTGTCGTTGGCGCAGTGACCCAGATGGGGCTGAAATTCCGCGCTAAAGCGGTAGTGTTGACCGTTGGAACTTTCCTTGACGGCAAAATTCATATTGGTCTGGATAATTACAGCGGTGGCCGTGCTGGCGATCCGCCGTCCATTCCGCTCTCTCGCCGTCTGCGCGAACTGCCGCTGCGCGTAAGCCGTCTTAAAACCGGCACTCCGCCGCGTATCGATGCACGCACGATTAATTTCAGCGTGCTGGCGCAGCAGCATGGCGACAACCCAATGCCGGTCTTCTCGTTCATGGGCAATGCTGCCCAGCACCCACAACAGGTGCCGTGCTATATCACGCATACCAACGAGAAAACCCATGACGTGATCCGTAATAACCTCGATCGTAGCCCGATGTATGCAGGCGTGATCGAAGGGATCGGGCCACGTTACTGCCCGTCGATCGAAGATAAAGTGATGCGCTTTGCCGATCGTAACCAGCACCAGATCTTCCTGGAGCCGGAAGGGCTTACCTCAAATGAAATTTACCCGAACGGGATCTCCACCAGCCTGCCTTTCGACGTGCAGATGCAGATTGTCCGCTCAATGGAAGGGATGGAGAACGCGAAAATCGTCCGTCCGGGTTATGCCATTGAGTATGACTTTTTCGACCCGCGCGACCTGAAACCGACGCTGGAAAGCAAATTTATCCAGGGCCTGTTCTTCGCCGGACAAATTAACGGTACCACCGGCTACGAAGAGGCTGCTGCCCAGGGCCTGCTTGCTGGGCTCAATGCCGCGCGTCTGTCCGCAGACAAACAAGGGTGGGCACCGGCGCGTTCTCAGGCCTATCTCGGCGTACTGGTCGACGACCTGTGCACGCTGGGTACCAAAGAACCGTACCGCATGTTCACCTCGCGTGCCGAATACCGTCTGATGCTGCGCGAAGACAACGCCGATCTGCGTCTGACCGAAATGGGGCGTGAACTGGGGCTGGTGGATGACGTGCGTTGGGCTCGCTTCAACGAGAAGCTGGAGAACATCGAACGCGAACGCCAGCGCCTGAAATCTACCTGGGTGACGCCTGCGGCGGAATCGGCCAACGAAGTGAATGCTCACCTTACTGCGCCGCTGTCTCGTGAAGCCAGTGGTGAAGATCTGCTGCGTCGTCCGGAAATGACCTATGCACAGCTCACGACCCTGACGCCGTTTGCCCCCGCACTGGAAGACGCGCAGGCTGCTGAGCAGGTTGAAATCCAGGTGAAGTACGAAGGTTATATCGCTCGTCAGCAGGATGAGATTGAAAAACAGCTGCGCAATGAAAACACGCTGCTGCCTGCCACGCTGGATTACCGCCAGGTATCTGGCCTGTCGAATGAAGTGATTGCCAAGCTAAACGATCACAAGCCGGTTTCGATCGGCCAGGCATCGCGCATTTCTGGCGTCACGCCTGCCGCTATCTCCATTCTGCTGGTGTGGCTGAAAAAACAGGGTATGCTGCGCCGCAGCGCTTAATGTGTTGAACGTTGCCCGGTGGCGCATTGCTTACCGGGCAAATTAGTTAAAACAGGTAATCACCGTGCTCAACAAACTCTCACGCCTGCTGGCAGATGCCGGCATTTCGCTTACCGATCATCAGAAAAATCAGCTGATTGCGTATGTTGAAATGCTGCACAAATGGAACAAAGCGTACAACCTGACCTCTGTGCGGGATCCCAACGAGATGCTGGTTCGTCACATTCTCGACAGTATTATCGTGGCGCCGTATTTGCAGGGTGAGCGTTTTATTGATGTCGGAACTGGACCGGGGTTGCCGGGCATTCCGTTGTCCATTGTGCGTCCGCAAGCGCATTTCACCCTGCTCGATAGTCTGGGTAAACGCGTGCGTTTCCTGCGTCAGGTCCAGCATGAGCTGAAGCTGGCTAACATCACGCCAGTGCAAAGTCGCGTGGAAGAATTTCCCGCAGAGCCACCGTTTGATGGTGTGATCAGCCGGGCGTTCGCTTCACTCAATGACATGGTGAGCTGGTGTCACCACCTTCCGGGCGAGAAGGGCTGTTTTTATGCGCTGAAAGGCCAGCTACCGGAAGACGAAATAGCGTCGCTTCCTCCTGCGTTTTGTGTTGAATCGGTAGTTAAACTGCAGGTTCCGCATCTGGAAGGTGAGCGCCATCTGGTGGTGATTAAGCCAAACAAAATTTAATATTTATCAAAAAAAATAGAGAAAAATCGGTCTTTTTATTGTTAAAACACTGAGACATTTTTGCCGATATAAGTCGTTACACTTAACGCCACATTTACTGTCTATTATCAACAGGGCAACGTGGCTTTTTTGGCTAAAGACAAAATTAGTCAACACTGAAAATATCAGGCTGCTAAAAATCCAGGCGTAGAATCACTCTCGAGTGTTGAATTTTTATTAAAAATGTCAATGGTTGGTTTTTGAGATGTAATCGGTCGTTTTTAAAAGAGTGAGTGATTTTAGGCTTAAATATCAGAAAGTTGAAAAGGCATCATTTGCCAAGTAAATAAATACCGTCGGGGCGAATATGCTCAATATGTGATCTGAAGCACGCTTTAACACCAGTGTTTACGCGCTATTTGCAGTTTTGCATGATCGTTCACAGTTTGGCTAAAAGTCATAAATGTGGGCCAGGGAAAAATATTTAAACATTTATTCACCTTTTAGCTACTTATTGTTTGAAATCACGAGGGCGCACCGTATAATTTGACCGCTTTTTGATGCTTGACTCTAAGCCTCAAAGAACGTTTTATACGACACGCGGCATACCTCGAAGGGAGCAGGAGTTAAAAACGTGATGTCTGTGTCGCTCTTGAGTCGAAACGTTGCTCGTAAGCTTCTGTTCATTCAGTTTCTGGCGGTAGTAGCAAGTGGATTGCTGTTCAGCCTCAAAGACCTCTTCTGGGGCACTTCCGCAATATGCGGAGGTATGGCAGTCTTTCTGCCTAACGTGTTGTTTATGATATTTGCCTGGCGTCACCAGGCGCATACACCTGCTAAAGGCCGAGTGGCCTGGACGTTCGCCTTCGGCGAAGCCTTCAAGGTGTTAGCGATGCTGATTTTGCTGGTGGTGGCGCTGGCGGTTTTCAAGGCGGTATTTTTGCCGCTGATCGTTACGTGGGTTTTGGTGCTGGTGGTTCAGATACTGGCGCCGGCTGTAATTAACAACAAAGGGTAAAAGGCATCATGGCTTCAGAAAATATGACGCCGCAGGATTACATAGGACACCATCTGAACAACCTTCAGTTGGACCTGCGTACATTCTCGCTGGTGGATCCGCATAACCCCCCAGCCACCTTCTGGACGCTCAATATTGACTCCATGTTTTTCTCGGTGGTGCTGGGTCTGTTGTTCCTGGCTTTGTTCCGCAGCGTGGCCAAAAAGGCGACCAGCGGCGTACCAGGCAAGTTTCAGACCGCGATTGAGCTGATAATCGGCTTTGTGCATGGTAGCGTGAAAGACATGTACCATGGCAAAAGCAAGCTGATTGCACCACTGGCCCTGACGATCTTCGTCTGGGTATTCCTGATGAACCTGATGGACTTACTGCCAATCGACTTGCTGCCGTACATCGGCGAGCATATCTTCGGTCTGCCTGCACTGCGCGTGGTTCCGTCTGCTGACGTGAACGTTACCCTGTCCATGGCGCTCGGCGTATTTATCCTCATTCTGTTCTACAGCATCAAAATGAAAGGCATCGGTGGCTTCGCGAAAGAGTTGACGCTGCAGCCGTTCAATCACTGGGCGTTCATCCCTGTCAACTTAATCCTTGAAGGGGTAAGTCTGCTGTCTAAACCGGTTTCTCTCGGTCTGCGACTGTTCGGCAACATGTATGCCGGTGAGCTGATTTTCATTCTGATTGCTGGTCTGTTGCCGTGGTGGTCACAGTGGATCCTGAATGTGCCGTGGGCCATTTTCCACATCCTGATTATTACGCTGCAAGCCTTCATCTTCATGGTTCTGACGATCGTCTATCTGTCGATGGCGTCTGAAGAGCATTAATTTACCAACACTACTACGTTTTAACTGAAACAAACTGGAGACTGTCATGGAAAACCTGAATATGGATCTGCTGTACATGGCTGCCGCTGTGATGATGGGTCTGGCGGCAATCGGTGCTGCGATCGGTATCGGCATCCTCGGGGGTAAATTCCTGGAAGGCGCAGCGCGTCAACCTGATCTGATTCCTCTGCTGCGTACTCAGTTCTTTATCGTTATGGGTCTGGTGGATGCTATCCCGATGATCGCTGTAGGTCTGGGTCTGTACGTGATGTTCGCTGTCGCGTAGTAAGCGTTGCTTGAATTAAGAGCAATATCAGAACGTTAACTAGATAGAGGCATTGTGCTGTGAATCTTAACGCAACAATCCTCGGCCAGGCCATCGCGTTTGTCCTGTTTGTTCTGTTCTGCATGAAGTATGTATGGCCGCCGTTAATGGCTGCCATCGAGAAGCGTCAAAAAGAAATTGCTGACGGTCTTGCTTCTGCTGAACGCGCACACAAGGATCTTGACCTTGCAAAGGCCAGCGCGACCGACCAGCTGAAAAAAGCGAAGGCGGAAGCTCAGGTAATCATCGAGCAGGCGAACAAACGTCGCGCTCAGATCCTGGACGAAGCCAAAACGGAAGCAGAACAGGAACGTACTAAAATCGTGGCCCAGGCGCAGGCGGAAATTAATGCCGAGCGTAAACGTGCCCGTGAAGAGCTGCGTAAGCAAGTTGCTATCCTGGCTGTTGCTGGCGCCGAGAAGATCATCGAACGTTCCGTGGATGAAGCTGCTAACAGCGACATCGTGGATAAACTTGTCGCTGAACTGTAAGGAGGGAGGGGCTGATGTCTGAATTTGTTACGGTAGCTCGCCCCTACGCCAAAGCAGCTTTTGACTTTGCCGTCGAACACCAAAGTGTAGAGCGCTGGCAGGACATGCTGGCGTTTGCCGCCGAGGTGACTAAGAACGAACAAATGGCAGAGCTTCTCTCTGGCGCACTGGCGCCGGAAACGCTCGCCGGGTCGTTTATCGCAGTTTGCGGTGAGCAACTGGACGAAAACGGTCAGAACCTGATTAAGGTGATGGCTGAGAATAACCGTCTGAACGCGCTCCCGGATGTTCTTGAGCAGTTTATTCACCTGCGTGCCGCGAGTGAGTCTATCTCTGAGGTAGAAGTCACTTCCGCGAACGAACTGAGTGAAGAACAGCTTGCGAAGATTAGCGCTGCGATGGAAAAACGTCTGTCACGCAAAGTTAAGCTGAATTGCAAAATCGATAAGTCTGTAATGGCGGGCGTAATCATCCGTGCGGGTGATATGGTCATTGATGGCAGCGTACGCGGCCGTCTTGAACGTCTTGCAGACGTCTTGCAGTCTTAAGGGGACTGGAGCATGCAACTGAATTCCACCGAAATCAGCGAACTGATCAAGCAGCGCATTGCTCAGTTCAATGTTGTGAGTGAAGCTCACAACGAAGGTACTATTGTTTCTGTAAGTGACGGTGTTATCCGCATTCACGGCCTGGCCGATTGTATGCAGGGTGAGATGATTTCCCTGCCGGGTAACCGTTACGCTATCGCACTGAACCTGGAGCGCGACTCCGTAGGTGCAGTGGTGATGGGTCCATACGCTGACCTCGCCGAAGGTATGAAGGTTAAGTGTACGGGTCGTATTCTGGAAGTTCCGGTTGGCCGTGGTCTGCTGGGCCGTGTGGTTAACACACTGGGTTCTCCGATTGACGGTAAAGGTCCGGTTGATAACGATGGCTTCTCGCCAATCGAAGTTATCGCACCAGGCGTAATCGAACGTCAGTCCGTCGATCAGCCGGTGCAGACTGGTTATAAATCCGTTGATGCCATGATCCCAATCGGTCGTGGTCAGCGTGAATTGATCATCGGTGACCGTCAGACCGGTAAAACCGCGATGGCAATCGATGCCATCATCAACCAGCGTGATTCCGGCATTAAATGTGTGTACGTGGCTATCGGCCAGAAAGCGTCCACCATTTCTAACGTGGTTCGTAAACTGGAAGAACACGGCGCCCTGTCTAACACCATCGTTGTGGTAGCGACCGCGTCTGAATCTGCCGCACTGCAATACCTGGCGCCGTATGCCGGTTGCGCAATGGGCGAATACTTCCGTGATCGCGGTGAAGATGCGCTGATCGTTTATGATGACCTGTCTAAACAGGCTGTTGCTTACCGTCAGGTTTCCCTGCTGCTCCGTCGTCCGCCAGGACGTGAAGCATTCCCGGGCGACGTGTTCTACCTCCACTCCCGTCTGCTGGAGCGCGCATCCCGCGTTAACGCGGAATACGTTGAGAACTTCACCAAGGGTGAAGTGAAAGGTAAAACCGGCTCCCTGACCGCTCTGCCGATTATCGAAACCCAGGCGGGTGACGTTTCTGCGTTCGTTCCGACCAACGTAATTTCTATTACCGATGGTCAGATCTTCCTGGAAACTAACCTGTTCAACTCCGGTATTCGTCCGGCGGTTAACCCGGGTATCTCTGTATCTCGTGTAGGTGGTGCTGCTCAGACCAAGATTATCAAGAAACTGTCCGGTGGTATCCGTACCGCGCTGGCACAGTACCGTGAACTGGCAGCGTTCTCTCAGTTCGCATCCGATCTGGACGAAGCAACCCGTAAACAGCTGAGCCACGGTCAGAAAGTGACCGAGCTGCTGAAGCAGAAACAGTATGCCCCTATGTCTGTAGCACAACAGGGTGTGGTTCTGTTCGCGGCTGAACGCGGTTACCTCGAAGATGTGGAACTGGCGAAAATCGGTAGCTTCGAAGCCGCTCTGCTGGCTTATGTCGACCGTGACCATGCTCCGCTGATGCAAGAAATCAACCAGACTGGTAACTATAACGACGAAATCGAAGGCAAGCTTAAAGCTATCCTCGATTCCTTCAAAGCAACCCAGTCCTGGTAACGTCTGGCGGCTTGTCTTAGGACAGGCCGCAAGGCATTGAGGAGAAGCTCATGGCCGGCGCAAAAGAGATACGTAGTAAGATCGCAAGCGTCCAGAACACGCAGAAGATCACTAAAGCGATGGAGATGGTCGCCGCTTCCAAAATGCGTAAATCGCAGGATCGCATGGCGGCCAGCCGTCCTTATGCAGAGACCATGCGCAAAGTGATTGGTCACCTTGCGAATGGTAATCTGGAATATAAGCACCCGTACCTGGAAGAACGCGACGTTAAACGCGTGGGCTACCTGGTGGTGTCGACTGACCGTGGTCTGTGCGGTGGCTTGAACATTAACCTGTTCAAAAAGCTGCTGGCGGATATGAAAACATGGTCCGATAAAGGCGTTCAGTGCGACATCGCAATGATCGGCTCTAAGGGCGTGTCTTTCTTTAATTCCGTTGGCGGTAATGTGGTTGCGCAGGTAACCGGTATGGGGGATAACCCTTCCCTGTCCGAACTGATCGGTCCGGTTAAAGTGATGCTGCAGGCTTACGATGAAGGTCGTCTGGACAGACTGTACGTTGTCAGTAACAAATTTATCAACACCATGTCTCAGGTTCCGACGCTGACTCAACTGCTGCCATTACCGGCATCAGAAGATGAAGAGTTAAAACAAAAAGCCTGGGATTACCTGTATGAACCTGATCCGAAACCGCTGCTGGATACCCTGCTGCGTCGTTACGTTGAATCTCAGGTTTATCAGGGCGTGGTAGAAAACCTGGCCAGCGAGCAGGCCGCACGTATGGTGGCGATGAAAGCCGCGACCGACAATGGCGGCAGCCTGATTAAAGAGCTGCAGTTGGTATACAACAAAGCTCGTCAGGCCAGCATTACTCAGGAACTCACCGAGATCGTCGGTGGTGCATCCGCGGTATAACCAGGTTAATTCGTAGAGGATTCAAGATGGCTACTGGAAAAATTGTCCAGGTAATCGGCGCCGTGGTTGACGTCGAATTCCCTCAGGATGCCGTACCGCGCGTGTACGATGCTCTTGAGGTTATGAATGGTAAAGAGAGTCTGGTGCTGGAAGTTCAGCAGCAGCTCGGCGGCGGTATCGTACGTACCATCGCAATGGGTTCTTCCGACGGTCTGCGTCGTGGTCTGGAAGTCAAAGACCTCGAGCACCCGATCGAAGTCCCGGTAGGTAAAGCAACCCTGGGTCGTATCATGAACGTCCTGGGTCACCCGATCGACATGAAAGGCGATATCGGTGAAGAAGAGCGTTGGGCTATCCACCGCGCAGCACCGTCCTATGAAGAGCTGTCCAGCTCTCAGGAACTGCTGGAAACCGGTATCAAAGTTATCGACCTGATGTGTCCGTTCGCGAAGGGCGGTAAAGTTGGTCTGTTCGGTGGTGCGGGTGTAGGTAAAACCGTAAACATGATGGAGCTTATCCGTAACATCGCGATCGAGCACTCCGGTTACTCCGTGTTTGCGGGCGTAGGTGAACGTACTCGTGAGGGTAACGACTTCTACCACGAAATGACCGACTCCAACGTTCTGGATAAAGTATCCCTGGTATATGGCCAGATGAACGAGCCGCCGGGAAACCGTCTGCGCGTTGCACTGACCGGTCTGACCATGGCAGAGAAATTCCGTGACGAAGGTCGTGACGTACTGCTGTTCGTCGATAACATCTATCGTTACACCCTGGCCGGTACGGAAGTTTCCGCACTGCTGGGTCGTATGCCATCAGCGGTAGGTTACCAGCCGACCCTGGCGGAAGAGATGGGTGTTCTGCAGGAACGTATCACTTCTACCAAAACCGGTTCTATCACTTCCGTTCAGGCGGTATACGTACCTGCGGATGACTTGACTGACCCGTCGCCAGCCACCACCTTTGCTCACTTAGATGCAACCGTGGTACTGAGCCGTCAGATCGCGTCTCTGGGTATCTACCCGGCCGTTGACCCGCTGGATTCTACCAGCCGTCAGTTGGATCCTCTGGTGGTTGGTCAGGAACACTACGACACCGCGCGTGGCGTACAGTCCCTGCTGCAGCGTTACCAGGAACTGAAAGACATCATCGCCATCCTGGGTATGGATGAACTGTCTGAAGAAGACAAACTGGTGGTAGCACGTGCGCGTAAGATCCAGCGCTTCCTGTCCCAGCCGTTCTTCGTTGCGGAAGTATTCACCGGTTCTCCGGGTAAATACGTTTCCCTGAAAGACACCATCCGTGGCTTTAAAGGCATCATGGAAGGCGAGTATGACCACCTGCCAGAGCAGGCGTTCTACATGGTTGGTTCTATCGACGAAGCCGTAGAAAAAGCCAAAAAACTTTAACGCCTTAATCGGAGGGTGATATGGCAATGACTTACCACCTGGACGTCGTCAGCGCAGAGCAACAAATGTTCTCTGGTCTGGTCGAGAAAATCCAGGTAACGGGTAGTGAAGGTGAACTGGGTATTTTCCCAGGGCACGCCCCACTGCTCACCGCCATTAAGCCTGGTATGATCCGCATCGTTAAACAGTTCGGTCATGAAGAGTTTATCTATCTGTCTGGCGGCATTCTTGAAGTGCAACCAGGCAGCGTGACCGTACTGGCTGATACCGCGATTCGCGGGCAGGATCTCGATGAAGCGAGAGCCCTGGAAGCGAAACGTAAGGCTGAAGAGCACATTAAGAGCTCTCATGGTGACGTGGATTACGCTCAGGCATCTGCGGAACTGGCCAAAGCGATCGCGAAACTGCGCGTTATCGAGTTGACCAAAAAAGCGATGTAACACCGGGTTGAAAAAATGAAAACCAGTCTGATTTCAGGCTGGTTTTTTTTTGTCTGTCATTAATGTGCTGTTTGCGTCATCTTTCTTTAGGGATCAAAAAAAGAGCAAAAACATTAGCCTGGCGCGTTAATCGCGATATCAGGTGACATTTCAGAAGACAAAAGTCGCAGCAATGGACGAAAATGTCTCTATCTTCGTTGGGGAAAATTCGCGATTGTGTGTTTTATCCTCTGCCCATTTCACGACGAAAAAAATGTAGTATTTTCAACGTGAAACGGTATAAATTCGTTCTCAAATTACAGTCAGGGCGCGTATGTTGAATAAAGCGATGAGCGTAGTGATCCTTGCCGCAGGCAAAGGCACACGTATGTATTCCGATCTTCCAAAAGTGCTGCACACCCTTGCCGGGAAATCGATGGTTCAGCATGTCATTGATGTAGCAAATGAATTGGGCTCTTCTCAGGTTCATCTGGTCTACGGGCACGGCGGCGATCTGCTTAAAGAAAGCCTGAAAGAAGACAACCTTAACTGGGTGTTACAGGCGGAGCAGTTGGGCACCGGCCATGCGATGCAGCAGGCAGCGCCGTTCTTTGGCGATGATGAAGACATTTTAATGCTCTACGGTGATGTCCCGCTGATCTCCGTTGAAACCCTGACTCGCCTGCGTGAAGCTAAACCCCAGGGCGGCATCGGTTTGTTGACCGTCGTGCTGGACGATCCGAGCGGCTATGGTCGCATCACCCGTGAAAACGGCAAAGTGACCGGCATCGTTGAGCATAAAGATGCCAGCGAGGAACAGCGCAGGATTCAGGAGATCAACACCGGGATCCTGATTGCCAATGGCGCGGACATGAAACGCTGGCTGTCTAAACTGACCAATAACAACGCGCAGGGTGAATACTACATCACCGACATCATTGCGATGGCCTACCAGGAAGGGCGTGAGATTGCGGCGGTACATCCGGCGCGTATTAGCGAAACTGAAGGGGTAAATAACCGTCTTCAGCTCTCCCGCCTGGAGCGTGTTTACCAGTCCGAGCAGGCAGAAAAACTGCTGCTGGCGGGCGTGATGCTGCGCGATCCGGCGCGTTTTGACCTGCGCGGAACGCTCGTTCACGGGCGAGATGTTGAAATTGATACTAACGTTATCATCGAAGGTCAGGTCACGTTGGGCCATCGCGTGAAGATTGGCG
Organism: Citrobacter sp. RHB20-C16; assembly: GCF_013890155.1. NCBI lineage: Bacteria > Pseudomonadati > Pseudomonadota > Gammaproteobacteria > Enterobacterales > Enterobacteriaceae > Citrobacter > Citrobacter sp. RHB20-C16. The sequence continues at coordinate 4,865,395 of NZ_CP057630.1, forward strand.
CGGGCTGCGTCATTAAAAACAGCGTTATTGGTGATGACTGTGAAATCAGCCCGTACAGCGTAGTGGAAGATGCCCATCTGGACGCGGCCTGCACCATTGGACCCTTTGCTCGTCTGCGCCCTGGTGCGCAACTGATGGAAGGTGCTCACGTCGGTAACTTCGTCGAGATGAAGAAAGCGCGTCTCGGCAAAGGTTCAAAAGCCGGTCACCTGACCTATCTGGGCGATGCGGAAATTGGCGACAACGTGAACATTGGCGCAGGCACCATTACCTGCAACTACGACGGCGCGAACAAGTTTAAAACCATTATTGGCGACGATGTGTTTGTCGGATCCGATACTCAGTTGGTGGCGCCGGTGACCGTAGGCCATGGGGCAACCATCGCTGCCGGGACCACCGTCACCCGTAACGTGGCTGATAATGAGTTGGTCATCAGCCGTGTTCCGCAGGTGAATAAGCAGGGCTGGAAACGCCCGGTGAAGAAAAAGTAGATATTTTTGCCGGATGGCGCTTTCGCTTATCCGGTCTACGTTCAGTGATGTTTTGTTGGCCGGATAAGGCGTTGCCTGCATCAGGCCAACCCGGGTGAGGAAATAAAAATGTATTTCCCCCCAGCAGTACCTATAAAAATAACCCCACTCTCTACAAGGCTCGGGGCGCCCGAAAATACGGGCATACAGGTCGAAAGACAACGACAGGCATAATGCCTTGATTCGGAATAAAAAACTATGTGTGGAATTGTTGGCGCTATCGCGCAACGTGATGTAGCTGAAATCCTTCTCGAAGGTTTACGTCGTCTGGAATACCGTGGTTACGACTCTGCGGGTCTGGCCGTGGTAGATGCAGAAGGTCATATGACCCGTCTGCGTCGTCTGGGTAAAGTACAGATGCTGTCTCAGGCTGCGGAAGAACATCCGCTGCATGGCGGTACTGGTATTGCTCACACCCGTTGGGCTACGCATGGCGAACCTTCAGAAGCAAACGCGCATCCGCATGTTTCTGAACACATTGTGGTGGTGCATAACGGCATCATCGAAAACCATGAACCACTGCGTGAAGAACTTAAAGCGCGTGGCTATACCTTCGTTTCAGAAACCGACACCGAAGTAATTGCTCACTTAGTGCACTGGGAGCTGAAACAGGGCGGTACGCTGCGTGATGCTGTGCTGCGTACCATCCCGCAACTTCGCGGCGCGTACGGTACGGTAATCATGGATACCCGTCATCCAGATACGCTGCTGGCTGCACGTTCAGGTAGCCCGCTGGTTATCGGTCTGGGAATGGGCGAAAACTTTATCGCCTCCGATCAGTTGGCGCTGCTGCCGGTGACCCGTCGCTTTATCTTCCTGGAAGAAGGCGATATTGCGGAAGTGACTCGCCGTTCCGTCGCGATTTTTGATAAAACGGGCGCGGACGTGAAGCGTCAGGATATCGAATCTAATCTGCAATATGACGCGGGTGATAAAGGTATCTATCGCCACTACATGCAGAAAGAGATTTACGAACAACCGAATGCGATTAAAAACACTCTGACCGGGCGCATCAGCCACGGCGAAGTGGATTTAAGCGAACTTGGGCCAAAAGCTAACGAGCTGTTGTCTCAGGTTGAGCATATCCAGATCATCGCGTGTGGCACGTCTTACAACTCCGGGATGGTTTCTCGCTACTGGTTTGAATCTTTGGCCGGTATTCCGTGCGACGTCGAAATCGCTTCTGAATTCCGCTACCGCAAATCAGCAGTACGCCGTAATAGCCTGATGATCACGCTGTCTCAGTCGGGTGAAACGGCGGATACGCTGGCAGGCCTGCGTTTGTCGAAAGAACTGGGCTATCTGGGTTCACTCGCCATCTGTAACGTTCCGGGGTCTTCTCTGGTACGTGAATCGGATTTGGCGATGATGACCAATGCCGGCACGGAAATCGGCGTGGCGTCGACGAAAGCCTTTACCACTCAGTTAACCGTTCTGCTGATGCTGGTGGCGAAACTGGCGCGTCTGAAAGGTCTGGATGCGTCCATTGAGCATGACATTGTTCATGGCCTGCAGGCGCTGCCGAGCCGTATCGAGCAAATGCTCTCTCAGGACAAACGCATTGAAGCGTTGGCTGAAGATTTCTCTGACAAACACCATGCCCTGTTCCTGGGCCGTGGCGATCAGTATCCGATCGCTCTCGAAGGCGCGTTGAAGCTGAAAGAGATCTCCTATATCCACGCAGAAGCCTATGCGGCAGGTGAGCTGAAACACGGCCCGCTGGCGCTGATTGATGCCGATATGCCGGTTATCGTTGTTGCACCAAACAACGAACTGCTGGAAAAACTGAAGTCCAACATTGAAGAAGTGCGCGCCCGTGGCGGTCAGCTGTATGTCTTCGCCGATCAGGACGCCGGTTTTGCCAGCAGCGACAATATGCACATCATTGAGATGCCGCATGTGGAAGAGGTGATTGCACCGATCTTCTATACCGTGCCGCTGCAACTGCTGGCTTATCACGTGGCGCTGATTAAAGGTACCGACGTGGATCAGCCGCGTAACCTGGCAAAATCAGTTACCGTCGAGTAAAACGCTCATGCCCTGCGAAAGCGGGGCATTTTTTTTCATTCCTGTGCTGTTTTTAATCAATTTTCCCGCCGTTTTACTGTGACAAATCGTCATCTTCAGCTACTTTTTTCAGTGTCACAAAAAGAAAATTTTCCTGAAAAGCTATTGTCATATTTTCAGTTAACTTAATGATAAACAGGAAAAAAATCATTCTGATTTAACGGAAATTTTCATTGTCATAAAACTGTCATATTTCGTACATTTAACTGTCACCTGTTTGTCCTATTTTGCTCATCGTAGCCACTTAACAATGATTTACGAAAATCTTGCAGGAGACATTATGAAAGTTATGCGTACCACTGTCGCAACTGTTGTCGCCGCGACCTTATCTATGAGCGCTTTCTCTGCATTAGCAGCAGCAAGTCTGACAGGCGCAGGTGCAACTTTTCCTGCGCCGGTGTATGCCAAATGGGCTGATACTTATCAGAAAGAGACCGGTAGTAAAGTTAACTACCAGGGTATCGGCTCCTCCGGTGGTGTTAAACAAATTACAGCGAATACTGTTGATTTCGGTGCCTCTGATGCGCCGCTGTCTGACGAAAAACTGAATCAGGAAGGCCTGTTCCAGTTCCCGACCGTGATTGGCGGCGTGGTACTGGCGGTGAACATCCCAGGTCTGAAGTCTGGCGAACTGGTGCTGGATGGTAAAACGCTGGGTGACATCTACCTGGGTAAAATCAAGAAGTGGGATGATGAAGCCATCACCAAACTGAACCCAGGCGTGAAACTGCCTTCTCAGAACATCGCCGTTGTGCGTCGTGCCGATGGTTCTGGTACCTCCTTCGTCTTCACCAGCTATCTGGCGAAAGTGAACGAAGAGTGGAAAACCAAAGTGGGCGCTGGCTCTACCGTTAACTGGCCAACCGGTCTGGGCGGTAAGGGTAACGACGGTATCGCCGCGTTCGTACAGCGTCTGCCAGGTTCCATCGGCTACGTTGAATACGCTTACGCTAAGCAGAACAACCTGGCATACACCAAACTGGTTTCTGCTGACGGTAAACCGGTTAGTCCGACTGAAGAGAACTTCGCTAACGCCGCGAAAGGCGCTGACTGGAGTAAATCCTTCGCACAGGATCTGACGAACCAGAAAGGTGATGATGCGTGGCCGATTACCTCCACCACCTTTATTCTGATTCATAAAGAGCAGAAGAAACCTGAGCAGGGTGCTGAAGTGCTGAAATTCTTCGACTGGGCATACAAAAACGGCGCCAAAGAAGCAAACGCACTGGATTATGCGTCACTGCCAGACAGCGTGGTTGAGCAGGTTCGTGCTGCATGGAAAACCAACGTGAAAGACAGCAGCGGTAAAGCGCTGTACTAAATACCCGTCATACTTCGAGCCGCAGCTGTGTTGGCTGCGTTTGTTCACCCCAGTCACATAGTGAATCTATGCTCCTGGGGATTCACAAGCTTGCCGCCTTGCTGCAACTCGAATTATTTAGGGTATGGCATTACGTTAGCCAGGAAGCGCGATAAAATGCGCGCTTCCTGGCCCAAACTTAAAGAGTGATTTATGGCTGCAACCAAGCCTGCTTTTAACCCACCGGGTAAAAAGGGTGACAAAATCTTCAGCGCGCTGGTAAAACTGGCTGCGCTGATTGTGCTATTGATGTTGGGTGGCATTATTGTCTCTCTGATCATCTCCTCCTGGCCCAGCATTGAGAAATTTGGTTTCTCTTTCCTGTGGACCAAAGACTGGGACGCGCCAAACGATATCTACGGGGCGCTGGTACCGATCTACGGTACGCTGGTCACCTCTTTTATCGCACTGCTGATCGCCGTTCCGGTGAGCTTCGGCATTGCCCTGTTTCTGACCGAACTCGCGCCGGGCTGGCTGCGTCGTCCGCTGGGGATTGCGATTGAACTGCTGGCGGCGATCCCGAGTATCGTCTACGGCATGTGGGGCCTGTTTATCTTTGCTCCACTGTTTGCCACTTATTTTCAGGAACCGGTCGGTAATATCCTTTCCAACATTCCGTTTGTTGGCGCGCTGTTCTCCGGCCCGGCGTTTGGTATCGGTATTCTGGCGGCTGGCGTGATCCTCGCCATCATGATCATCCCTTACATTGCAGCTGTAATGCGTGATGTATTTGAACAGACGCCGGTGATGATGAAAGAGTCTGCCTACGGTATCGGCTGTACCACCTGGGAGGTTATCTGGCGCATCGTGTTGCCGTTCACCAAAAATGGGGTAATTGGCGGCATCATGCTGGGTCTGGGACGAGCACTGGGTGAAACGATGGCGGTGACCTTCATCATCGGCAACACCTACCAGCTCGACAGCGCATCGCTGTATATGCCGGGTAACAGCATCACCTCGGCGCTGGCGAATGAATTTGCGGAAGCGGAGTCTGGCCTGCACGTTGCAGCGTTGATGGAACTGGGTCTGATTCTGTTCGTGATTACCTTCATCGTGCTGGCAGCGTCTAAGTTTATGATTTTGCGCCTTGCGAAGAACGAGGGGGCACGCTAATGGCTACGCTTGAAATGCAAACCAGCGCGGAACTGGCGGAATCCCGCCGCAAAATGCAGGCTAAGCGCCGGATGAAAAACCGCATCGCCCTGACGCTTTCTATGGCGACGATGGCGTTTGGTCTGTTCTGGCTCGTCTGGATCCTGATGTCCACCATTTTCCGTGGTATCGACGGGATGTCGCTGGCGCTGTTCACCGAAATGACGCCGCCGCCGAACACGGCGGGTGGCGGTCTGGCGAACGCCCTGGCGGGCAGTGGTCTGTTGATCCTCTGGGCAACCGTGTTTGGTACGCCGCTGGGCATCATGGCCGGGATTTATCTGGCGGAATATGGTCGCAAATCCTGGCTGGCGGAAGTGATTCGCTTCATCAATGACATTCTGCTTTCCGCCCCGTCTATTGTGGTTGGTCTGTTCGTGTACACCATTGTGGTGGCGCAGATGGAGCACTTCTCCGGTTGGGCGGGCGTGATTGCGCTGGCGCTGCTGCAGGTGCCTATCGTGATTCGAACCACCGAAAACATGTTGAAGCTGGTGCCGGATAGTCTGCGTGAAGCGGCTTATGCGCTGGGGACGCCGAAGTGGAAAATGATCTCCGCGATTACGCTGAAAGCGTCTGTCTCCGGGATCATGACCGGTATCCTGCTGGCGATTGCGCGTATCGCAGGTGAAACCGCTCCGCTGCTGTTTACCGCGCTCTCCAATCAGTTCTGGAGTACCGACATGATGCAGCCGATCGCCAACCTGCCGGTCACCATCTTTAAATTTGCGATGAGCCCGTTTGCGGAATGGCAGCAACTGGCGTGGGCCGGGGTGCTGATTATCACGCTGTGCGTATTGCTGCTGAACATTCTGGCGCGCGTAATTTTCGCCAAGAGCAAACACGGTTAACACGTTGCCGGATGGCGGCGTGCGGCCTACGGTTGAACCTATTTGTTGTAGGCCTGATAAGCGAAGCGCCATCAGGCATGATAAGGAAAAGAGTAAAATGAGTATGGTTGATACTGCTCCGGGTAAGATTCAGGTTCGTGATTTGAACTTCTACTACGGCAAATTCCATGCCCTGAAGAACATCAACCTGGATATTGCAAAGAACCAGGTAACGGCATTCATCGGGCCTTCTGGCTGCGGTAAATCGACGCTGTTGCGTACGTTCAACAAAATGTTTGAACTCTACCCGGAACAGCGTGCGGAAGGTGAAATTCTGCTCGATGGTGACAATATTCTCACCAATACCCAGGATATCGCCCTGCTGCGTGCCAAAGTCGGGATGGTGTTCCAGAAGCCGACGCCGTTCCCGATGTCTATCTACGACAACATCGCCTTTGGCGTGCGTCTGTTTGAGAAGCTGTCCCGGGCGGATATGGACGAGCGTGTGCAGTGGGCGTTGACCAAGGCCGCACTATGGAATGAAACCAAAGATAAATTGCACCAGAGCGGATATTCTCTCTCCGGTGGTCAGCAGCAGCGTCTGTGCATTGCGCGAGGTATCGCCATTCGCCCGGAAGTCTTGCTGTTGGATGAGCCGTGCTCAGCACTGGATCCGATCTCAACCGGTCGTATCGAAGAGCTGATTACCGAGCTGAAACAGGATTACACCGTGGTGATAGTGACCCACAACATGCAGCAGGCTGCGCGTTGTTCCGATCATACGGCGTTTATGTACCTGGGCGAGTTGATTGAGTTCAGCAACACGGACGACCTGTTCACCAAGCCCGCGAAGAAACAAACCGAAGATTACATTACTGGCCGCTACGGTTGATATGCCCGGGCATCTGGAGAAATGATGGACAATTTAAACCTTAATAAACACATTTCCGGTCAGTTCAACGCCGAACTGGAAAGCATCCGCACTCAGGTAATGACGATGGGCGGCATGGTCGAGCAGCAGCTTTCTGATGCCATCACCGCGATGCACAATCAGGACAGCGAGCTGGCGAAACGCGTTGTTGATGGCGATAAGCACGTCAATATGATGGAAGTGGCGATTGATGAAGCCTGTGTTCGCATCATCGCCAAGCGCCAGCCGACGGCGAGCGATCTGCGTCTGGTGATGGCGATCATCAAAACCATCGCCGAACTGGAACGTATTGGCGACGTGGCGGATAAAATCTGTCGTACCGCGCTGGAGAAGTTCTCCCAGCAACATCAGCCGCTGCTGGTGAGCCTGGAGTCACTGGGGCGTCACACCATACAGATGCTGCACGACGTGCTGGATGCGTTTGCGCGGATGGATCTGGATGAAGCAGTGCGTATCTACCGTGAAGACAAGAAAGTAGACCAGGAATACGAAGGGATCGTGCGTCAGCTGATGACCTACATGATGGAAGATTCCCGCACCATTCCCAGCGTGTTAACCGCGTTGTTCTGCGCGCGCTCTATCGAGCGTATCGGCGACCGCTGCCAGAATATCTGCGAATACATCTTCTACTTCGTGAAGGGCCAGGATTTCCGTCACGTGGGCGGCGATGAGCTGGATAAGTTGCTGGCGGGTAAAGATCCAAAAGAGTGATAAAACGTAGAAAATAAGCCGGATAAGCGTTAGCGCCATCCGGCAATTGCCCGGTGGCGCAAGCTTACCGGGCCTACAAAAATTACCGGGTAATATTCCAGCCGCGTGCTTTCCACAACGCCGGCAACTGTGCCAAATCGGTAAAAGTCGTCACTTTGGGATGTTCGATAGGCTTGTTGTGCGGATCGGCACAGAAGTAGAACACTTCCATTCCCGCATCAATCCCTGACTGCGCGCCAGCGGAAGAGTCATCGACCAGAATGCAGTTCTGTGCGTTGACGTTCATCGCTTTTGCTGCGTGGAACATCAGCGCCGGATCGGGCTTCCAGCGTTGAATATCGTAGCCGCTGTACAGTTTGTCCGGGAAATGATGCAGCATGCCCAGTTTACCCAGCGAGTGTTGCATTTTGCTGACCGGACCGTTAGAGACCACGCACATCGGCACCGTCATGCTGTCCAGCAGGGTATTCGCACCAGGGATCACTTCCAGTTCCGAGTCGAACAGGCGTGCGACCTCGGCGCGGTAGACGGGTTCTAAGTCGGCTTTGGCCAACGTCACCCCATGCTCCTCGTTAATGATATCAATGATTTCGTAGAGTTTTACGCCCTTAAAGCGTTTAAAAGTTTCTTCGAGATCGAGGGTGATACCGAATTCCTGGAACATTGCGACGTACGCGCGGGAACAGATCACTTCACTGTCGACCAGCGTACCGTCACAGTCAAAAAATACCGCTTCAATTCCGGACATGCCTTTCCCTTTTCACTAGTTTAACGTTTACGTACTGCCTGATTGTGCAACGCAATCGTTGCCGTATAAGCAAATTCAATGAAAAAAACCTCACGCAATCACCCCCTATTGTCGCATTTTGGTATAGGATAGCGACGAATTTTCCCTCCTTGTTTGGAAATTGATAATGAGTCAACAACACACAACCCAGACGTCTGGTCAGGGGATGCTGGAACGCGTGTTCAAACTGCGCGAACATGGCACAACGGCACGAACCGAAGTGATCGCCGGTTTTACCACCTTCCTGACGATGGTTTACATCGTTTTTGTTAACCCGCAAATTCTGGGCGTTGCTGGCATGGACACCAGCGCCGTCTTCGTGACCACCTGTCTGATTGCCGCGTTCGGCAGCATTCTGATGGGGCTGTTCGCTAACCTGCCGGTGGCACTGGCGCCCGCGATGGGGCTGAATGCGTTCTTTGCCTTCGTTGTGGTTGGCGCGATGGGCCTGTCGTGGCAGGTCGGTATGGGGGCGATTTTCTGGGGCGCCGTCGGTCTGCTGCTGCTGACTATTTTCCGCGTGCGTTACTGGATGATTGCCAATATCCCGGTCAGTCTGCGCGTGGGGATCACCAGCGGTATCGGTCTATTCATCGGCATGATGGGGCTTAAAAACGCGGGTGTCATCGTTGCGAATCCGGAAACGCTGGTCAGCATTGGTAATCTGACCTCCCATAGCGTCCTGCTGGGCGTGCTCGGTTTCTTTATCATCGCTATCCTGGCGTCACGTAATATTCACGCCGCCGTGCTGGTATCCATCATCGTCACTACGCTGTTGGGCTGGATGCTGGGTGATGTGCACTATAACGGCATTGTCTCTGCGCCGCCGAGCGTCTCGTCGGTGATTGGGCATGTCGATCTGGCGGGGTCGTTTAACATTGGTCTGGCTGGGGTGATTTTCTCCTTCATGCTGGTTAACCTGTTTGACTCCTCCGGCACATTGATCGGCGTAACTGATAAAGCCGGTCTGGCGGATGAAAAAGGGAAATTTCCGCGCATGAAGCAGGCGCTGTTTGTCGATAGCGTCTCCTCTGTGACCGGGGCATTTATCGGTACGTCTTCCGTCACTGCTTATATCGAGTCCTCTTCCGGCGTTTCTGTTGGGGGGCGTACTGGCCTGACCGCGGTGGTGGTTGGTCTGCTGTTCCTGCTGGTGATCTTCCTGTCACCGCTGGCGGGGATGGTGCCGGGCTATGCAGCCGCAGGCGCGTTGATTTACGTCGGCGTGTTAATGACGTCCAGTCTGGCGCGCGTGAAGTGGGACGATCTCACTGAATCGGTACCGGCGTTTATCACTGCCGTGATGATGCCGTTCAGCTTCTCCATTACCGAAGGGATCGCGCTGGGCTTTATCTCTTACTGTGTGATGAAAATCGGTACCGGTCGTCTGCGTGAGCTGAGCCCGTGCGTGGTCGTTGTGGCGCTGCTGTTTGTGCTGAAGATTGTGTTTATCGACGCGCACTAAGTCCGTCAGGACATAAAAAAACCCGGTAAGCATCACGCTACCGGGTTTTTTGTTTCTGGCTTACGCCTTCACGCGCTCGATGTAGTCACCAAACGCGGTGAGCTGGCCGGTTAGATGGTCCAGCGTACTCTGGTCAATCACTTCACCCGTCTGCGGGTCTACTTTGTTCTGTATCACGCCACCCATAAATTCCGGCTTGTTCATGACCATGGCATCCAGGAAAACCAGGATCTGACGCAGATGATACTGGCAGCGCGCGCCGCCAATCGCCCCCATCGAGCTGGTCTGGATGAGCACCGGTTTGCCTGAAAGCGGCTGATCGGGCAGGCGTGACAGCCAGTCGATGGCGTTCTTCAGACCACCCGGTACCGAATAGTTATATTCCGGCGTAACGATAACCACGCCATCAGCCTGGCGAATTTGTTCAGCCAGCGCGTCGACGCTTGCCGGAAACCCCTCTTCCTGCTGCACGTCAGCATCGTAAAGCGGGATATCACCGATAGACGGTAACGCACTGACTTTCATACCCGCCGGGGCGATTTTCGGCAGCGTACGGGCAACCATACCGTTAAACGAACCTTTGCGCAGGCTTCCCAGTAACGTAACAACATTCAACGTTTCAGACATGGTAACTCCATCAGTTGTGCGTATAAGACGTCGCGGCAGATAATTGCGCGAATCGCATCAGACGACCCATCGGCGCATTCGCGCGGGTCTGGATATCAGGCAGGCTTTTCCAGCCCTGCTTAACATCAAACTCCCAAAGTTGAAGTTTATCAATGGCTGGCGTAACCGCAACCGACCACACCAGCAGGTCTTCGGCATCGCAAATAGCCTCAATCTGAGCAACACGGGCACATTTCAGACGCCCGGAGACTGGCAGCAATTGCAGCTCATGCGGATCGTTGTTGCGGACGTCACCCGTCAGTTTCAGGACGCTCTGGCGTAAGGTGATCATCTGTGCGCGCGCTTCGTCCGGATCGTTTTGCTTGCTGATCCACAGGCTTTCGTTGCTGGAGAAGGTCGGGACGTCGGCGGTATGGGGGCTAATAAATCCACGGGGGGCGCGCTGGAGTTCCATATCCAGTCCGCATTCCCCTTCGGTTGTCAGCGCAACACCGACCATATTACCGGCATAGGCGATGGAAAAGCTGGGTAAATTTTTATCGCGAAATACCGGTTTGCCTTTGGCTTTGTATACGATTTCCGGTAAATCGAGTGTGCCATACAGCATAAACATCAGCTCGGCGAGAAGTCCTCGGGATGCCAGAAAACGGGTCTGGCGATGTGTGGGGAGTCTTCGTGCTTCATGATGGCAGGATGACGGTAGGCGCATCGAAATCAAGTGTCCTTCCGTCAGGATCCCTCTGGCAAAATGGGTCGCCATTTTTCTCTCCATGATTAATGGTCGGTGATAATGACGAGAGTAACATTTACTCGGTTTATAGACAGAGTAAATAGCCAAAAAGTACGAATGAATCAGCCTCCCTTACGCGCATTTACATTTCCTGGTACGGATTGGCTGTTTTTGCGTCAGGAGAGGTTGTTTGATGGTCTCCCAGGGAAGAAGGCGAATTGCCATTTGGACAACAGTGAATTCCTGACTGACATGCCGCCCTGAATGAGGCGGCATGTCAGCATGGAGGAACAGCAATTTAACTGAATCGGGGTAACAGGTTGAAGACGTTGCCGAACCAGCAAACAATAACCGCTACGCCGAACAGGATCACGATAGTCGGGATAAAGACACCGCCCCAGACGGTAAACATTTTATTGGGGAACTTCTGGCGGGCTTTCAGGGCCAGTACCGCAGGGATGATCACGGCCCATATCGTTGCGCACAGCCCTGCACCGCCGATGCCATAGATAAAACCGTTCGGGAAGATTAAGTATAAAAGCGCCGGAGGCAGGAAGGTTAACAAGACGGTTTTAAAACGTCCCATTGCCGAATTGTCGAATTTGAACAGATCCGCAAGATAATCAAATAGCCCCAGAGTCACGCCAAAAAAGGAACTGGCGACGGCCAGGTTTGAAAAAACCAGCAGACAAAATTCGATGATTCCGGTTTGCCTGGTGCCGAGAAATGATTTTACTAATGAATCAACATTACCGCCCGACGCAATGATCTCACTGAAGCTTTCCCGTGTAATGTTACCCATGGTGCAATACAACCAGAACAGATAAATCACCAGTGCCAGCAAAGAACCAAAGACAATGCTTTTAATTAATTTATCTTTTCTTTTGCCATAGCAGATGATCAGACTGGGAATGTTTCCGTGAAAGCCAAATGAAGCCAGGCATACCGGTAATGCCATAAAAATATAGGGGAAGTAAGAGACGTTGTTTTGAGCCTGGCCTGCCGTATCCCGCAGTATAGAAAAATCGACCTGGAAGAAGAATGACCCAAAAACGATAATAAAAGAGATGATTTTAATCCCGAGGAACAAGGAGGTAATTCGACTGGCTGCCAGTGAACTGATCCACAACACGCTGGCGACAAAAATGGCAGTACAGATTCCGACAATTCGGGGGTTAACGCGATATCCCATATTCATGGAGATCGTTTCGCTAATGATGGCGCCATTAGCAGAAATATAGGCATACGTGAGAATGTAGAGAACAAAGGCAACGGTAAATCCACTCACAATGTTCCATTTGTTGCCAATAAGATCTTTAGTAATGGTATTAAAACTGGATCCAACGGGGTAATTTAAATTTGCCTCTAATAACAGGAGTCCGGAATGCATCATTGAAAACCAGGCGATTATTAAAATAAACGCCCCCCAAAAAAACCACGCGCCGGACAAATCAACGGGGAGAGCAAACATCCCCCCACCAATCACCGTACCGGCTATGACCATAATCCCCCAAAAGGAGGAGTGTTTAGCATTCGAATTTTCTTCCATGATGCCTCATTAATTATAGTGAACCTATAAGGTTTTAATTATGCAACAATATAAAGGAAGTGGATTTATCGCTGGGGGGTTACATCGTATAACCCCCCTGATGCTTATAATTAAACTTCTTTCAGTTTAGCGGTGAAGTGACGTAATACTTTCGGTTCGTAGGTGAAGGTCAACCCTTTAATATTCATCGCGTTTTCTTTGACGTGTTCAAAGGCTTCAATAATGAAGTCCATATGAGATTGCGTATACGTTGCTCTTGGGATGGTTAGACGCAGAAGCTCGGCCGGGCAAGGTAATTGCTTACCGGTTTTAGGATCTCTGCCTAATAAGAATGAACCAATCTCAACGGCGCGGATACCGGCCACTTTATAGAGTTCGCAAGCGAGAGCCTGAGCCGGGAACTGTTCTGCCGGAATGTGCGGCAATAATTTACCCGCATCGACAAAGGCCGCGTGGCCGCCAGCTTGTTGGCAAGTGACGCCAATCGCCTCGAGGCCATCGACTAAATATTGCACTTGCGCGATACGATAGGCCAGCCAGTCCTGGTTCATACCATCCACCAGACCCACCGCAAGACGCTCCATTGCCCCGCCTTCCAGACCACCGTATGTCGGGAAGCCTTCCTGTACGACGCACAGGGTTCTGCACTCGGTATAGACGTCAAAATAGGTGTCGTCTTTAATGCACAGTAAGCCGCCCATTGGCACCATCGCATCTTTTTTCGCGGACATTGCCAACATATCGGCATATTTGTAAGTCTCGCGGGTAATTTCTTCGATGCTCCAGTCCCGGTATTCTGCTTCGCGTTTCTGGATAAAATACGCATTCTCGGCAAAGCGCGCGGAGTCCATGACTACCGGAATGTCATATTTTTTAGCGATATTATACATGGCCTTCAGGTTGGCTAATGAAACCGGTTGCCCGCCTGCAGAGTTACTGGTAATGGTCGCCACAATATACGGAACGTTGTTGGGGCCGACTTCCTGAATGCCGCGCTCTAATCCATCGAGATCGAAATTTCCCTTAAAGTCATAACGAACACCAGTATCAAATGCCTCTTTGATGTACACGTTACGCACGGCGCAGCCGTTGATTTGGCTGTGTCCCTGAGTGGTATCGAAGAAGTAGTTGGAGAAAACCGCCATCTTACTTCTGTCTAACCCTTTTTCCTGCTCACGTTTTTTGATGAGAACCGGAATATAAATTTGTTCTGCACCGCGGCCCTGGTGCGTTGGAATTGTATATTGATAACCAAAAATGTTTTTCACTGCTTCAGATAACGCATAATAGCTACGGCTGCCGCTGTAGGCTTCATCCCCACGTAGCATGGCTGCTTGCATATTCTGTGTCACTGCGCCAGTACCGCTGTCGGTTAGCAGATCAATAAAGACATCTTCACTATCCAGCAGGAAAGGGTTCATCCCGGATTTAATAATTGCGTTATTCCGATGTTCTCTCGTTGTACGTTTTACCGGTTCAATAACACGAATACGGAAGGGTTCTGGTAAATGTTTAAAGTTATCCATGACATAATCCTTTAATTTATTTCACTGTATTGACTCAATACGTCTGCACGCGGGTATAAATATACCCGGCATAATTCATCTCTCATTTATTCCAGTCATGACTGTATTTTCGTTTTAAAAAACGAACAGGCATACGTGGCGTTGCGATATGCAACCACAATGAGAAATTGAGCTATGTTTGAGATGTGCCAAATGAACAGACTACGAATAGCCTATGTTCTGGCAAAATAAAGGCAGGGAAATTTAAGGGTGATGATTGACAATTTTATTGTCAACATTAAACCATTTTGAAATGATGTATGCATGTAAGATAATCATGATTGAGTTATCCTCTGTAGACACAATGCTACATTATGGCAATGAAAATATTTGTCTATGAGAGAATAATTTAACTGTGATAAAAATCACAGTTAAATTAACATTTAATTAATTAAGGATCATTCAAGAAAATACAATATTCCGCTAGCGATTTACCGAACGGGCAATACGTGTATAAGTATGTCTGACGCCACGAATCGCCACGCTGTAGGCCAGTATATTTTCCGGCAACGCCATTCCCATATAGCCAGTATCGCCAATATGATGGAGATCCGCCCCTGCCATTTTACTCATCAGGGCTATCTGGCGAATTGTACTGACGTCTGCGCCCTCCTGAGAGGTGCCGATTGCCGTCATTGCCAGCGCACCGTGCGCGTGTGCACACGCGATCAGCGACTCTACTTTTTGCTGGCTCATACCCGGTACTGTTCCTGGTGCTGGAATAAGCACGATATCTGCGCCCTGTCCGGCAAAGGCGGCGACGTCACTTTCACTGATAATTGCGCTGCCGCTTTCCCGCACAATCCCTGCGCCGTGCATTTTACCGGTGATGATAATGGCCTTGTCGCCAACGGCCTCACGAATCGTTTTCACCGCTTTTCCCAGAGCGAGATTGCTAACGCCGTTGTTGGGATTTCCCGTCAGTACCAGGATCTTCGCTCCCATTTCTACCAGTTTGCGAGCATTCTCTGCGGTTGCGGCACGGCCTGGTTTCATCTTCCAGATGTCATCATGCGCACTGGCAAATTCAGGATCGACGGCCTCAAGGTTGACGCCTATGATGCGTCCGGTCAGGCGCTGCAGTTCATGCAACGTCTGATCAGGTGCAGTACCGGCAGGCATTCCCTGGATTAGCGGTGCTTCGCTATCGAACATGTTGATCAGCAGAATGTCCGCCCCCTGCGACGCGGCAAGTTCGGCATTAGTGACGTTATTGAGCAATGGTTGGGTAATGGCGATGGTTTCACTGACCAGGACGCGGCCTTCACTGGCGCGGATTGCGTACAGCAGCGCCGTTTTATCCATGCACACGAAATCAGAAGCACTACAGTCAAGTAAACGTTTATGTTCCATAAAAAGAGACCCTCTTATAAAACGATAATGCCCTGAATTAACCGTCAGTTAATTCAGGGCTACGGGATTACTTACCGATACAGAAGCTGGAGAAAATTCTTCCCAGCAGATCGTCGGAGGTAAACTCACCGGTGATCTCACTTAAGCTTTGCTGCGCCAGACGGAGCTCTTCAGCCAGTAGCTCACCGGCCCATGCACCTAACAGTTGGGCCTTGCCCTGCTGGAGATGCTCAGCGGCGTCGGCCAGCGCCTGTAAGTGACGACGACGGGCCAGGAAGCCTCCTTCCATGTTGGTATCAAAACCCATGCTCTGTTTGAGATGGTTGCGCAGTACATCCACGCCTTCACCGGTGCGCGCCGAAAGACGAACCAGTGAGTGACCATTCACCTCGCTGATGCCCAGCGGTTCGCCGGTGATATCCGCTTTGTTCCGTACCACGGTAATGGGCAGTTTTGACGGTAAACGGGCGATAAAGTCCGGCCAGATGTCAGC
Organism: Citrobacter sp. RHB20-C16; assembly: GCF_013890155.1. Taxonomy (NCBI): domain Bacteria; kingdom Pseudomonadati; phylum Pseudomonadota; class Gammaproteobacteria; order Enterobacterales; family Enterobacteriaceae; genus Citrobacter; species Citrobacter sp. RHB20-C16. The sequence continues at coordinate 4,881,545 of NZ_CP057630.1, forward strand.
CGGGTCAACGGCATCCGTGGTAGTGCCATCGACCATAAACAACACGCGATCCGCTTGCTCAATTTCCTGCCAGGCCCGTTCGATACCGATACGCTCCACTTCGTCGCTGGCCTCACGCAGACCGGCGGTATCGATAATGTGCAGCGGCATACCATCGATATGGATGTGCTCACGCAGCACATCGCGCGTGGTACCGGCGATGTCGGTGACAATGGCCGCCTCACGGCCCGCCAGCGCATTCAGGAGGCTTGATTTACCGGCGTTAGGGCGTCCGGCAATGACCACCTTCATCCCTTCACGCAGCAGGCTGCCCTGACGCGCTTCAGCGCGAACGGCATCGAGATCGGCAATCACGCCATTCAATTGCGCTTCAATTTTGCCATCGGACAGGAAGTCGATCTCTTCATCCGGAAAGTCGATGGCCGCTTCTACGTAGATGCGCAGGTGAGTGAGTGCTTCCACCAGATGGTTTACGCGGGTGGAAAACGCTCCCTGCAATGAGTTCAACGCTGAACGAGCCGCCTGCTCAGAACTGGCATCAATCAGGTCGGCAATCGCTTCGGCCTGGGCTAAGTCGAGTTTATCGTTGAGAAACGCGCGCTCAGAGAACTCGCCGGGGCGGGCAATGCGTAGGCCGGGCAGCGTCAGGATGCGTTTTAACAGCAGGTCGAGAATGACCGGGCCGCCGTGTCCCTGAAGTTCCAGCACATCCTCACCTGTAAACGAGTTCGGGCCGGGAAACCACAGGGCGATCCCCTGGTCCAGCGCGGTACCGTCGGCATCTTTAAACGGCAGATAGTCGGCGTAACGGGGTTTGGGCAGCTTGCCCAGAACAGCTTCGGCCACCTCACGCGCCTTCAGGCCGGAAATGCGCAGAATACCCACACCACCGCGTCCCGGTGGGGTTGCCTGGGCGACGATAGTGTCGTTATGGCTCATGATATGTCTCTTCGTAAATGTAAAAAAGGCGGTCTAATGACCGCCTTCTCTGGCATTAACTTTAACGTGAATACTCGAAATAATTCAAGTTGCAGGAAGGCGGCAAGTTTGTGAGCCCCAGGAGCTTACTGAAGTAAGTGACTGGGGCAAGCAAATGCAGCCAACGCACCTGCGGCTTGAAGAATGAAGAGTATCAGGACTTTTTCTTCTCGCGGCTATGCAGGCCACGTTTTTCCAGACCACGGTAAATCAGCTGCTGCTGGATGATCGTCACCAGGTTGCTGACGATATAGTACAGCACCAGACCTGACGGGAACCACAAGAAGAACACGGTAAAGATGACCGGCATAAAGGTCATGATCTTCTGCTGCATCGGGTCGGTCACGGTGGTCGGCGACATCTTCTGGATGAAGAACATCGTTACGCCCATCAGGATCGGCAGGATGTAGTACGGGTCCTGTGCAGACAAGTCATGGATCCACAGGGCGAACGGCGCATGACGCAGTTCCACGGAGCCCATCAGCATGTAGTACAACGCCAGGAAGATAGGCATCTGGATGATCAGCGGGAAGCAGCCGCCCAGCGGGTTAACCTTCTCAGCTTTGTACAGGGCCATCATTTCCTGGCTCTGACGCTGTTTGTCATCGCCCAGACGCTCACGCATTGCCTGAATCTTCGGCTGCAGCATACGCATCTTCGCCATGGAGGTGTACTGCGCTTTAGTCAGCGGGTACATGATGCCACGAACGATAAAGGTGATGATGATAATGGAGAAGCCCCAGTTACCGACAAAGCTATGGATCCATTTCAGCAGTTTGAACAGCGGCTGAGAGATGAACCACAACCAACCGTAATCCACGGTCAGATCCAGGTGCGGTGCAACGGCCGCCATTTTGTCCTGAATTTCCGGGCCAACCCACAGGGTGCTGGTCATCGCGCCAGACTGACCCGGCTGAACCAGTACCGGCTGAGATTTATAGCCGATAGCGGCAATGCCGTTACCCAGGTTCGCGGTATAGAAGTTATTGGTACCGTCGTTACGTGGCACCCATGCCGTTGCAAAATACTGTTGCAGCATCGCCACCCAACCGTCTTTCGCATTGACGTTCAGGTTTTCGTTATCCGCGATGGTGTCGAATTTGTATTTTTCATACTTCTCATCTGGCGTGGAATACGCAGCGCCACGGAAAGTATGCAGCGCGAAGTTGCTGCTTCCGGTGTCGCGATGAGACGGCAGATTGATGGATTGCTTCAGCTGACCAAAGGTGGAGATCTCCAGCGGTTTCTCGCTGGCGTTCTGCACGCTATAGTTAACGTTAACCGCATAGTCGCCACGTTTGAGGACAAACGTTTTGGTAAAGGTGTTACCCGAGGCATCCGTATAGGTCATCGGGATCTGCAGTTCGTTCTGACCATCAGCCAGTACAAAGGCGTCTTTTTCGACGTTGTACAGCGGACGTGGGCCGTTAGCCGGGTTGTCCGGGCCGTCACGACCTGTCAGACCGCTCTGAGCCTGATAGATAAACTGCGGCGTGGTTTCCAGCAGTTGGAACGGTTCGCTGGAACCGAGTTCTTTCGGGTAAGCTGGCAGCAGGGCCTGTTCCACATCACCACCACGGGTGTTAATGGTCAGATCAAGCACGTCAGTCTTAACCGTAATCAGTTTCCCCTGGCCACTGGCCGGTACGCCCTGGTCGGCGGCGCTACCCGCTGCGGTGGTCGTTGTCTGCGTGGTCTGTTGGGTCTGAGGTTGCGGATTTTTATCCTGCTCCCAGGCTTGCCAGATCATGAAAGACACGAACAGCAAAGCGATGACTAAAAGATTGCGTTGCGAATCCATCGTTAGTGTTCTCTGGTATCAAATGGTCCGGGCGGGACGGGATCGTCACCACCAGGGTGTAAAGGGTGGCATTTTAATACGCGTTTCACCGTCAACCAACTGCCTTTTATCACTCCAAACCTGCGCAATGCCTCAATTCCGTAGCTTGAACACGTTGGAGTGAAACGGCAATGCGGCCCAAGCAGCGGACTGATCAGGCGTTGATAGACCCGAATAAGGGCTATCAGGACCCGCGAGCCAGGCGACAATGGCGGCGCCATAATTTTTCCAACGCTTCCGAGAGAGCACGGTTATCGAGGTCGGCAACCCCTTTTTTCGCCACCACTACGAAGTCCATTGCTGGCAATTCGTGTTGACGCAGACGAAAGCTTTCACGCGTCAGACGTTTAATCCGATTGCGTTCATGCGCGCGTCGAACGTTTTTCTTGGCGACAGTAAGACCGATACGGGGATGCCCCAGCGAATTCAGGCGGCCGAGGATGGTGATTTGCGGCGTGCCAGCCCGTTGTGGCTGCTGGAAGACGAAAGTGAAATGAGCGGGAGTTAACAAACGTAACTCCCTGGGAAATGCGAGCTTAACCACTCAGGGGTTAGCTTTATTACTTGGAAACGGTCAGACGAGCGCGGCCTTTAGCACGACGACGTGCCAGAACCTGACGACCATTTTTAGTAGCCATACGAGCACGGAAGCCGTGAGAACGGTTGCGCTTCAGTACAGACGGTTGAAAAGTGCGTTTCATGGCGATTTCTACCTAAACTTGAATAAATTCACTGACTTTTGCGTATACCCGAACGAGTTTCGAACGACTAACGCCTCAGCGTGGGTGATTAAAGAGGCCGGATTGTAATAATTGTACACTCCGGAGTCAATTCTCTTTCCTTATTTCCCGCGTATTTCCGCACGTTTTCGCGTGAAAAACAGGCAGCGTTGACACCGTGTTACGGGCATCGCGCGACGGGGGAAAGATTATACGGGCTGATGAACAAAGCGCAAGGATCGCTCGGGATCTTTATGAGATCGTTTTAGCAGTATAGCGTCTTTACTCATTAATTTTTCCAATATGCGGGCGAAATCGTGCAGCACTTCTCCAGGATCGTTTACACTTATCCGGTCCTGTGAAGGCCTGTGGATAAATCGGGAAGAATCTGTGAGAAACAGAAGATCTCTTGCGCAGTTTACGCTATGATCCGCGGTCCCGATCGTTTCAAAGGATCCTGATCGGGTTAAAATTGCAGATAGCAATTCGCACGTCACCCTTTGCATAGGGTCTAGCCGACGTGCGTCAACAATCATGAATGTTTCAGCCTTTGTCATTTATCGACTTTTGTTCGAGTGGAGTCCGCC